>NZ_JBSRXS010000001.1:0-4737500 GCF_054055815.1 Bradyrhizobium sp. USDA 4503 | reverse complement strand
CGTCGTCCGCAAGACAAGCGGCGATGCCGAGATTCTGACCCTGACGGTGAGCGATGGCGGCAAGACCATGTACATGCGCTGCATCGTTGCGAAGGGCACGCGCTACACATTGACGATCGAGTTTCCCAATGCCTATCGGGACCTGGTCATTGCAAACAAAGACAGGTTCTTCGAGTCATTCAAGCTGAAGAAGAACTCCTGAGCGGCGGACCGTCAGCGCTCGCCGTGCACGGGTGCGCATAGACTTCGGCCGCGCCGCTGATCGCGATCCCATTGTGCTGCTCGACTGCTGGCTGGGCATTGCGATCAACACTCCTTGAACGCTTTGTGATGATTCGGCCACGATTGACCTTCATCGTCTACGACCAAAGTTCATGGGCCGTTCATTTCGATTTCCGTACCTGTTCCACCCAAGAAGCTCGGCAAAACCTGCCCCAACAAGGAGACTTCCATGCGTGAGATCGTCCGTCCCGTAACTGCTGCGCTGAGCGTCGCGTGTCTTGCGATCGCCATGACCGCGGCGTCGAACAGCGGCGCATTCGCGCAAGCCAAGCAGCAGCAGATGGCGCCGCCGGCCAAGCAGCCCGCGCAAGCCGCGCCACCCGCGCAGGCTGCGGCTCCGGCACAGGACCAGGCCCCGCCGATCAAGCAGATCGCGCTGACCGACAAGCAGGTCGATGGCGCGCTCGCCGCGGCCAAGGAAATGGACCCGATCACCGCGAAGCTTTCCCAGGACGCCAAGCCGGATCCGAAGATCGTCGGCCAACTCGAGGGCATCGCCAAGAAGAACGGCTTCGCCAGCTATGACGAGTACAACAACGTCGTCGACAACATCTCGCTGGTGCTCGGCGGCTTCGATCCGCAGACCAAGAAATATGTCGGTCCCGAGGCCGTGCTGAAGGCGCAGATCGCCCAGGTCCAGGCCGACAAGAAGATGTCGGCCAAGGACAAGAAGGACGCGCTCGCCGACCTCAACGACGCCCTGAAGTCGCCGCCGCCCGCGGTCGAGAACAAGGGCAACATCGATCTCGTGACCAAGAGCTACGACAAGCTGATGGAAGAGTTCGGCGGTAGCGACGACAATTAATGCGTCGCATCGAATCAGGAAGAGAGCCCCGGAGAAATTCTCCGGGGCTTTTTTATTGTCTCGGAACGCGCCCGGCTCAAGATGAACGAAATAATAAGCGCTGCTCCAGCCCCGTCATTGCGAGCCAACGGGTCGCGCGAACGCGCGCCCGATGACAGGCTCCGCGAAGCAATCCATCTCATCGCAAGCGGAGAAATGGATTGCTTCGTCGCTATCGCTCCTCGCAATGACGGCAGTGTAAAGCCATCGTCCGGTTCAGGTGCGCGTGCGCATCCGCATCATGAAGCTGTCGAACGAGAGCTCGGCGACCTGCATCCAGGCCAGCGATTCGTTGCGGTAGGCGGCGAGGCTCGCATGCATCTTGCCAAAATGCGGGTTGCTCTTGGAAAGATCCGCGTAGATCTCGTTGGCCGCGTTGTAGCAGGCTTCCAGCACCTCCTGCGGGAATGGCCGCAACTGCGCGCCGGCCACGATCAGGCGCTTCAGCGCCGGCGGGTTGACCGCGTCATATTTGCCGGTCACCCAGGTGAAGGTGTCCTCGGAAGCCGCCTGGATCGCTGCCTGATAGTGCTTCGGCAGCGCGTTCCACTTGTCCTTGTTCATCACATTGTGGCCCTGGCCGGTGCCTTCCCACCAGCCGGGGTAGTAGTAGAACTTCGCGACCTTGACGAAGCCGAGCTTCTCGTCGTCATACGGCCCGACCCATTCAGCGGCGTCGATGGTTCCTTTTTCCAGCGCCGGATAGATGTCGCCGCCGGCGATCTGCTGCGGCACCCCGCCGACCTTGGCGATGATGGTGCCGGCGAAGCCGCCGACCCGGAATTTCAAGCCCTGGAAATCCGCCATCGACTTGATCTCCTTCCTGAACCAGCCGCCCATCTGGGCGCCGGTCGAGCCGGTCGGAATGCCGATGCAGTTGAATTCTGCGAGCAGATTGTTGAGCAGGTCGGTGCCGCCGCCCCATTGCAGCCAGGAAATGTGCTGGCGCGTGTTGAGGCCGAACGGCAGCGACGTGCCGAAGGTGAAGGCGGGATTCTTGCCCCAGTAATAATACAGCGCGGTGTTGCCCATCTCGACCGTGCCGTTGGAGACGGCGTCCAGCACCTGCAGGCCGGGGACGATCTCGCCGGCGGCGAACGGCTGGATCTGGAAGCGGTTGTCGGTGATCTCGGCGACGCGCTTGCAGAAGAATTCACACCCGCCATAGAGCGTATCGAGCGCCTTCGGCCAGCTCGCCGCGAGCCGCCACCTGACCTCCGGCATCGATTGCGCGACCGCGGGCGCGGCGACCGCCGTCGCAGCCAGCCCGACGCCGCCTGCCTTCAAGAATTCACGACGTTTCATGCGTATCCCTCCTGTGTGCCGATACCTCGACAAGGGGAACGATCTTGATGCCGTCTTTCTTCGCCGATCGATCGACGTTCTGTGATGAATGTGTCCGGTGGCCCTCGACGGGCTCTTGTTGTGGAAATCCGAGTTTCCGGTTCCGCCGGTCAGGATGATCGTTTGCCGGAGGAAATCAAGCGCCTGCCTTCGTTGCAGGTGCGAAGGACAATCGGCGCTGTCGGTCTCATCCGATACCCGCCGCGATGGCTGCCGGCCCTGCCGCGATCTGCTACGCAGGGCGGGTGGGTTGATGGGAGTTCAAGGACATGGCCAACAAGAAAATCGTGGTTGCCGGCGCAACCGGCCTCGTGGGCAACGCCGCCTTGCGACACTTCGGCGCATCCGACGATTGCGAGCGCATTGCGCTGTCGCGCCGCAAGCCACGCGATCTCTATGGCGCGCGGCATGTGCGAATCGATCTCACCAGCGCGGAGGATTGCTGTCGCGCCGCGGCCGAGCTCGCCGGCGCAACGCACCTGATCTACGCCGCGCTCTATGAGGCGCCCAGCCTGGTTGATGGCTGGCGCGATGCCGGCCAGATCGAAACCAACGACCGGATGCTGCGCAATTTGATGGGCGTGCTCGAACCCGTCGCGCCCGATCTCAAGCATGTCGCGCTGCTGCAGGGCACCAAGGCCTATGGCGTGCATGTCCGGCCGCTCACGGTGCCGGCGCGCGAGGGCCGTTCCGAAATGTACGAGCAGCCGAATTTCTATTGGGCGCAGGAGAATTTCCTGCGCGAGCTGCAGCGGGGCAAGAGCTGGCACTGGAGCATCTTGCGCCCGGTCTTGATCATCGGCGAAGCCATGGGCGGCGCGATGGACCTGATCCCGCCGCTCGGCGTCTATGCGGCGGTGCTGCGCGCGCAGGGAAGGCCGCTGGATTATCCGGGCGGCGCGCCGCGCGTCGCGCAAGCGGTCGATGTCGATCTGCTGGCACGCGCGATCGCCTGGTCGGGCGACGCCGAGGCTGCGCGCAATGAAGCGTTCAACGTCACCAATGGCGACGTCTTCACCTGGGAAAATATCTGGCCGGCGGTATCGGATGCGCTCGAGATGACGCCGGGCCGGCACGTGCCGCTGTCGCTGGCGCAGGAATATCCGAAATGGATCGCGCCGTGGGACGAATTGCGCAGGACGCACGACCTGATCGCGCCCGGCCTGGAGGAATTCGTCGGCCTGTCCTTCCAATATGCCGATTACAGCATGCGCTACGGACAGACTGAATCGGGTCCGCCGTCGATCGTCTCGACGGTGAAGATCAACCAGGCCGGCTTCACCGAGATGATGGATACGGAAGCGATGTTCCGGAAGTGGTTCAGGCTGGCGAAGACGAGCCGGCTGCTGCCGTAGTCATTGAGCCGCGCTCCACCGCGAGAACGCTACTTCCATCGCCTTGCGCGTCTTGATCGTATCGTTGCTCTCGTCGACCTCGACATCGCTCCAGCGCACGACAGCGCCATGGGCGACGTCGCTCTTCAGCTTCACCCGATGGGCAAGCCCGATCGGCAATGCGCCGGCGGCGAGGCTGGCGGCGGCCGGCATCAGCTTGCCCCACACGGTGTAGCCGCCTTCGCCGTCGAGCATCTCGCCGGCGCGCAGATTGCGCTTGGCCACCGCTGCGACGTCGCCGCGGAAGCCGCGCGGCTGCCCGGTCGGCTCGTTGCGCAGCGCTGCCGACAGCACGGAGATGTTCAGCTCGAGTCCGATCAGATGATACGGCTTGTACATCGCCGCATAGCGGCCGGAGGCGTCGGTCTTGAGGCCGTACTGCTTGAAGCAATCGGCGGCATAATCGTTGGGCGCCTCCAGCACCACATAGACGCCCCAGCGCAGATCGCGGAACACCGGACGGCCGTCGCGCTCCAGCGACGACACCACTTCGACGATGCCGGATTTCTCCAGCACGCCGCCCTTGTCGCGCGGCCGCATCACATGCGGCAGGTCGTCGACGCCGCAGGGCGGAAACAGCAATCCCTCCGACGGCACGTCGAGGGTGCAGGCGTTGGCGATCGCCGCCATCTCGATCGCGGATTTGGTGCCGTCGAGGAAGGAGTTGAACATCTGCGGATTCATGCCGGCGGATTGCGCCTCGCCGGCGGTGAGCCCGTAATGCTGCCACACACCGTCCGGCGTGACGTCGTGATAGGCCGGCAGGTACTTTGTGCCCTTGCCGGCGGCGACGACGCGGAAGCCGGTCGCGCGGGCCCAGTCGACCATCTCGGCTGTCAGCGCCGGCTGGTCGCCATAGGCCAGCGAATAGACCACGCCGGCCTTGCGTGCCTCCTCGGCGAGCAGCGGCCCCGCCAGCACATCGGCCTCGACATTGACCATCACGACATGTTTGCCGGCGGCAATCGCCGCGCGGGCATGGCGGATGCCGACGGCGGGATTGCCGGTCGCTTCCACCACGACATCGAATGCGCCGCCGGCGATCGCACGCGCGCCGTCGTCGGTGAAGGTGGTGGCGCTGATCCGCGCGTCGTCCCAGCCGACCGTGCGGCACGCCTCGCGGGCCCGGTCACGGTCGAGATCGACGATCACGGGCACCTCAAGCCCCGGCGTGTGCGGCACCTGCGACAGGAACATCGAGCCGAATTTTCCGGCGCCGATCAGGACGACGCGCACCGGCTTGCCGGCGGCGGCGCGGGTTTTGAGGAGGTGATGCAGGTTCATGATGCTTTCCAAACAAAAGGGTCGTTCCGGGGCGCGTGAAACGCGAACCCGGAATCTCGAGATTCCCCGATGCGCAATTGCATCTGCGGTTCACGCTTCGTGTGCCCCGGAATGACGGTCGAAGACTTTACTCCGCCGCCTGCCGCGGTGCACGAGCGAGCCGCAGCAGCGCGTCGTCGGCGACGGTCTGGATCGGCGTGAAGTCGCGGTGCGCGATGTAGTCGGGCCGCGTCGGGGTGCGGATGTAATTCGAGACCGCGTTCAGCGTCAGGTAGACGATCTTGCGCGGGTAGGGCGTGATGTTGCCGCTCGATCCGTGCACCAGATTGCCGTGGAACATCAGCATGCCGCCGGGCTTGCCGGTCGGCGCGACGATGCCGCCCTGCTTCACGAGGCGGGTCACGGTTTCCTCGTCCAGCGTCCACAGCGGATAGGATGTGGTTTCGAGATCGTGCGAGGCTTTCAGATCGCCCGCGGTCTGGCTCTGCGGCACCAGCATCAAGGGGCCGTTGATCGGCATCACCTCGTCGAGGAAGATCGCGATGTTCATCGCGCGCGGCTCCGGCATGCCGTCATCGCGCTTCCAGGTGCCGTAGTCCTGGTGCCACTGCCAGACGTCGCCGGTGAAGGCCGCCTTCGCGTTGATCTTGAACTGATGCATGTAGACCTTCTCGCCGAACAGCTGCTCGATGGGATCGATCATGCGCGGATGCGCGCCGAGGGTGCCGAACGCCTCATTGTAGAGATGCGCGGCGAAGGCCGTGCGCGGCGCGCCGCTCTTCTCGCGCCACACCTCGGGGCGGTTGGCGTCATAGATCGAGACTGCTTCGCGCGCGAGGAAGTCGACCTCTTCCTGGCTGAACAGCTCGGGCAGGAACAGCCAGCCTTCGCGATGGAAAAATTCGACCTGCTCTTGGGTCAGTTTCATGGTGCTTTCCTCCTGTTGTTATTGTCATCCGGGGCGATGCGTGAACGTCACGCCGCCACGTCGATTGCCCTCAGCTTCTCCTCGGTCATCCGTCCTGCCGTCTGCGCATGCGCCAGCGCCGCGGCTTCTGCCGCTGCGGCATTGCCGGAAAAAACATGCGCGGCGATGGTCTCGTGCTCGGTCCAGGCGCTGCCGCGGTAATCGAGCTCGGCGAGCACGGTCGCCATCGAGCGGCGCATATGCGGCCATTGCGGCGCGATCATCTCCTCGATCGCGGAATTGCCGGCGAGGCGATAGATCGCGCTGTGGAAATCGACGTCGAGTGCGATCAGGCGCGCCAGCGGCGTGCCGTCGTCGATCGCGCGTCCGGCTTCGAGCGCGGCTTCGAGTTGCGCGCGTGCCGCGGCATCTTCCTTTACACGCGTAGCGGCAAGCCGTGCCGCCAGCGCATCGATGGCGCCGCGGACTTCATAGAGTTCGCGGATGCGCTGCGGATCGAGCTGCGTCACCTCGAAGCCGCGTTTGCCGCTCTCCGCGACAAGGCCCTGGCGATGCAACAGATGCAGGGCGTGCGAAATCGGCTGGCGCGAGACGCCGAGCCGATCGGCAAGTTCGTTCTGGGTGATGCGCTGGCCAGGCAGCAGCGTGCGGTCGATGATCGCTTCGAGCAATCGCCCGTAAACCTGGTCGATGAGGTTTGGAAGCGGGTCCAACGGGATCATACCGACTGTCCAGTTTGGAATACGGAATTCCGTGTTCGAAAATGAGGTTACTGCGGGTTGGGGGAGCGGTCAAGGCTCCGGTTTGCGACCACGCTAAGCGATTGAGAATGGGCCGGTTTTTGACCGGGCCGCGCTGCGACAGCCGTCCCAACGTCGTGATGGCCGGGCTTGGATGCCGGGACCAGAGCCGCGGATGCCCGGGACAAGCCCGGGCATGACGAGCTTTTCGGAAACGCTACTTCGCCTTGCCCAGCTCCATCAGCGTCCGCGTCATCAGATAGAGCCGCGGCACGATCGAATTGGTGTCGATGTATTCGTCGCGGGCGTGATAGCCCCAGCCGGCGAGGCCGAAGCTTTCGACCACGACCGCCTTGCCGCTGCGCGCGGCGTAGCCGGCGTCGGTCGCGCCGCCGGTCATTTCCGCGATGTCGAGCGTGCGCCCGAGCTCGGTGTAGATCGCCTGTCCCTGCCTGGCGAGCGCGCGGCCGCGATCATCGGCGACGAACGGCGGACGGCCCGCGACGACCTTCACGGTCACCTCGGTGTCCGCGATCAGTCTGTTCTTCGCCTTCTCGTCGAGCGCGGCCTGCAGCTTTTGCACGCCGTCGGGAATGGTGAGGCGGATGTCGGCGCCGGCGGTGGCATGATCGGGGATCTGGTTGCGCACAGTGCCGGCCTTCGCGGTGGTCCAGTTCAGCTGCGTGCCCGGAATCGATTTCGCGATGTCCTGGGTCTGCAGCAATTGATGCGCGAGCTCGATCAGCGCGTTGCGGCCGAGCTGCGGCGCCGCGCCGGCATGCGAGGCCTTGCCTTTCACATCGATCGTGCCGGTGGCGGTGCCGCTGGCGCCGAGCAGCAGGCTTTCATTTTTCGCGACCGGCGGCGCCACCGTCGGCTCGCAGGACAGCACCACGTCGTGCTGGTCGGCGAGCTCTGCGATGATCTCGCCGGAGCCGATCGAGCCGACCTCCTCATCCGGATTGAACGACACCGTGAGCTTGGCGTAATCGCGCCAGCCCGCATCGTTCAGGATCTTGAGCGCATGCAGGATGACGGCGATGCCGCCCTTGTCGTCGGCAATGCCGGGTCCGTAGATCCTGCTGCCGTCGATCTTGTAAGGCTGGGTGTCGAGGATGCCGTGCTCATAAACCGTGTCCATATGCGCGATCAGCATCAGCTTCTTCGTGCCGGTGCCCTCAAAGCTGCCGATCACCATGTCGGCGCCGGCGCCCTTCGTGGTCTTGCGCCGCTCGGTCTTGGCGCCGAGCGCCTTCAGCCGTGCCTCGGTGTAGTCGGCCATCTTCTTCAGGCCTTCGACATCGCCGGAGCCCGACTCGATCAGCACCATGTCGTGCAGGCTCTCGATCACGGCCGGCTGGGCCTGCTCGGCGGCCGCACGCAGCTTCTCGTCTGCGGCGGCAAAGGCGGAGGAGGAGGCAAGGGCGAGCAGGCCGGCCGACGCGAGCAATTTGATGGATAGTTTCATGATTGTCCTCCCTGCGCAGATGCAGAGAGACACTAGCATTGCGACTTTGCTGCCTCCAGCTGTGTCAGCTGCGCTCAAGCACCTCGACATCGAAGGTCTCGATCTCCGAGACGTCGGCGGTCGCATCGATCGCCGCGATCCGGTCGCCTGAGATCGTGACCTGCAGCACGACGCGGAGCGCGCCGCCGAAGATGACGGCAACGCCGATCCCGCCGTCGACCAGCGCGGGCCTCGCCGCCTGCGCGCGTCCCCTAAAGCTTTCGGCAACCGCTGCGGCGCCGCGGATGACGGGTAGCGAGCCGAGCCGCTGCGCAGCCTGATCGGCGCGCACCACGACGTCGGGCGCCAGCACGGCCAGCAGTCCTTCGAAATCGCCGTTGCGGGACGCCGCAAGAAAGGCCTCGACGATGCCGCGCTGCCGGCTGAGATCGGCATCCGGTGCGGGCGGCGTGCCCTGCACGCGACGCCTGGCGCGGCTGGCGAGCTGCCGCGCGGCGGCCGGCGTGCGCCCGACGATCGGCGCGATCTCCTCGAACGGTACCGCGAACATGTCGTGCAGCACGAAAGCCAGCCGCTCGGCCGGCGCCAGCGTTTCCAGCACCACGAGCAGCGCGGCGCCGACGGAATCGGCCATCTCGGTCTCGCGCTCGGACGGATTGTCCGCGATCGGCTCCGGCACATGTGGGCCGATCGGCTCCTCGCGGCGCGATTTGCGCGAGCGCAGCATGTCGAGACAGATGCGCGCGATCACCGTGGTCAGCCAGCCCCCGAGATTGTCGACCGCCGCCGTGTCGGTGCGGCCGAGCCGCAGCCAGGTTTCCTGCACGGCATCGTCGACTTCGGCGGTCGAGCCCAGCATGCGATAGGCCACCGCCCGCAGGCGCGGCCGGTTGGCCTCGAACTGCTCGGTGAGAGAATTTTTCTCGTCCATCGGTCACATTCCCTTTGTCCGCTCCGTCATGGCCATGACGAACGAAACTGCGCCGATGTGACAACAGATCGGCACGGCGCCGTCAAAAGGCAATTCAGGAGAATGACATGATGAAAGCCCGCATGAACCACCCGGTGATGGTTGTTCCCGAGGCCATGAAGGCGCTGCAGGCGCTGAGCGAGAGCACCAAGCCAGCTCTGCCGGAAAAGCTGCTGGAACTGGTGCATCTGCGCGCCAGCCAGATCAATGGCTGCAGCGTCTGCGTCGATATGCACCCAAAGCTCGCCCGGCGTGCCGGCGAGACCGACGAGCGGCTGTTCGCGGTCGGTGCCTGGCGCGACGCGCCGTATTTCACCGAGGCCGAGCGCGCCGCGCTGGCGCTGACCGAAGCGGTGACCCGGCTCAGCGACCGCGAGGATCCGGTGACGGACGCGGTGTGGGACGAGGCGGCCAAGCACTTCGACGAGCAGCAGCTCGCGTCCCTGGTGCTGGGTATCGCGGCGATCAACGTCTGGAACCGGCTCAACGTCGCGGTGCGCCAGCCGGTCGGCGCCTGGAAGGTGTGAGAGAGTAGCTTTCTTACTTCGCCTCTCCCCTTGTGGGAGAGGCCGCCACCGATGCGTCGCATCGGTGGCGGGTGAGGGGTCTGCCTCCGCGGAGAGAACCCCTCACCCGGCACGATGCCGCTGCGCACCATCGCGCCACCCTCTCCCACAAGGGGAAAGGGTGCACCGCTTACGCGGAGAGAAACTCCAGCACGATCTCGCAGTAGCGCTGCGGGGCCTGCTCGAACATCGGATGGGTGGTGCCCGGGATCATCTCGGTGCGCGAACCCTTCACATTGGCGGCGAGCGCGTGCAGCACCTTCGGCAGCACGCCCTTGGTGTTGGCGCCGCCGATGAACAGCGTCGGCGTCTTGATCGCTTCCGCGTCCGCCTTCGAGAATGGCGGGCGTTGGTCGCGGGTCTGGCCGATCAGCGTGGTCGCATTGTCGCGCAACAGCTGCTTGGAGGTTGCCGGAATCCGCTTCCACGCGCCGGGGCCTTCGAGCGCGTCCATGAAGATCTGCAAGCCGCCGTCGATGTCGCCCTTGGCGATTTCCGCCGCGCATGCCGCGAAGCGTGCTGCCAGCGGCGAGGGGCCCGGCTTGAAATCGGGATCGAGGGTCTCGTCGAGCTCGCCGCCCGGCTCGGCGAGGATCAGCTTGCGCAACAGGTCAGGCCGCCGCTGCGCGGCACGGAAGCAGATATGGCCGCCGCGGGAATGCCCCATCAGGTCGACCGGTCTGGTGTCGAATTTTTCGATAAAGGCGATCACGTCGTCGACGTGCTGCGCGATCGAATAGGTGTCGCCGATGCCGTCCCAATGCGCCGGGAAGAAATGCCGCAGGCTGACCGCGATCACGCGGTGCCGCCGCGTCAGCGGGCCGAGCACCGCCGACCAGATCCGGAAGTCGCACAGCGAGCCGTGCACGCAGATCAGCGGCGGGCCCTCTCCGACATCGAGATAGGGCATATCGAAACCGTTGACGTGGAGGCTGTGCATTTTGGGCTCGCGGAGAGGCAGGAGATGTTGTTGATTTGGCCGAAGTTCCCACGGAATTCGGGTGGATAGCAACATTCTCCAAGCCTAGATTCCGGATCAACGGCAGGCTCACGCGAGAGCTGAAGGGAACATCTGGAGCGAGCCATGACCGGCCAGCATTTTGCAATCTTCGAGACCATGATCGGCGCCTGTGGCGTCGTCTGGGGCGAGCACGGCGTTACCGGGGTGCAGCTGCCGATGGGCACCGAGGAGAAGACCCGCAAGCGGATCTTCCAGCGCAACGGCGAGGTCACCGAGGCGGCGCCGCCGGCCGAGGTGCAGCACGCGATCGACGGCATGATCGAGCTGCTCGCCGGCAAGCCGAACGACCTTGCCGACATTGTGCTCGATCTCGACGGCGTGCCGGAATTCAACCGCGGCGTCTACGACATCGCGCGGAAGATCCCGCCGGGCAAGACCGTAACCTATGGCGATATCGCCAAGCAGCTCGGCGGGGTCGAGCTGTCACGCGATGTCGGCCAGGCGCTCGGCCGCAACCCGTGCCCGATCGTGGTGCCTTGCCACCGCGTGCTGGCGGCGGGCAACAAGCCGGGCGGCTTCTCGGCCAATGGCGGCGTCGTCACCAAGCTGAAGATGCTGCAGATCGAAGGCGCGATCGTGAACCACACGCCGAGCTTGTTTGATTGAGGTGCACGCTCTTCTTATCCTCCCCTGGAGGGGAGGATCGGTTCGCATGAAATGCGAACCGAGGTGGGGTGAAGGTCTCTCGTAACGGGCGCTGCCCGCGTTGAGAGATCACCCCACCCCGTCTCACATTGCGCTGGGCCTGATGTGAGCCACCCAGAGAGCGAGCTACGCTCGTCTCGACCCCTCCAGGGGAGGGTGGCAGGGTGCGACTATCGCGAGTTTGGCTCACGTCACACCGTTTCGCACACAAACCCGCTGCCCTTCCGCCTGATCTTGCCAATCGACGGCGAGGGGAAATGCGCGGGGCAGCACAGCGTGTCGGTGTCGCAATAACGCTCCAGGAAGCCGCGCCGCGTCTTCGCGGCTTGCGCCTGGTCGACATCGAACTTCGCCGACAGCTCCGGATAATGCGTCTGGATCGGCGAGTGCATCAGATCGCCCGAAAAGACCGCAGCGTCCTTGCCGCGGCCGAAGGCGAAGGCGACGTGGCCCGGCGTGTGGCCGGGCGTCGGCAGGATGCGAGCATGGTCGCCGATCGCAAAGTCATGGCCGACGATCTCGGCGCGCTTGGCCTCGACCACCGGCAGCACGCTGTCCACGAAAGGCGGGACTTCCGCCTTCGCGTTGCTCTCGGTCCAGTAGTCGAACTCGGCCTTGTCGAACACGTAGCGCGCGTTTGGAAAGGTCGGCACCCAGCGGCCGTTCTCCAGCCGCGTGTTCCAGCCGACGTGATCGACATGCAGATGCGTGCACATCACATAGTCGATGTCAGCGACGGAGAAGCCGGCTGACGCCAGACTGCGCAGATAGTTGTCGTCGGTCTTCATATTCCATTTCGGCCGCGCCGGCCGCGGCTTGTCGTTGCCGATGCAGCTGTCGATCAGGATGGTATGGTGCGGTGTCTTCACGACGTAGGACTGGAACGCCAGGATCAAGGTGTCGCTGTCGTCGAGCGCACCGGTGGCCTGCATCCAGCCGCGGTTCTCGGCGAGCACGTCCGGCGTCAGTCCGGGCAGCATGTCGTGCGCGGGCAGGAACGTGGTCTCCTGCTCGACGATGCGATGAATGGTGAGATCGCCGGCGGCAAACTTCAGGCTCATGGTGATTCCTTGGCGTTGGCGCTTTCGAGCGAGGTGGAGTCCGGTTCGCGTGAAGAAGCGCGCAGGAAAGTTCTAGTGCGCGTCGCGCACGGCGGGAATGATGATGTTGGCAAGGATATCCATCGCCGCAAGGCCTTCCTTCGGCTGGCCGTACCGGGCTGCCGCCGTCATCATCACAAGGTCGAGATCGGAGCCAGGCCGGCGATGCACAAGACCTGCGCCGGGAGGTGAGAGGCGGGGAGGCATTCGCGCGTCACATGCTCCCCGCTGTTGCCGTGGTCACGCCGCCGGCGGCGCCGAGATCTTCACCGACGGCCGCTCCAGCATTTTCTGGTAGAACGCGTCGAGCTTGGGATAGGCCTTGCGCCAGCCGCAATCGGCGAAGCGGAAATCGGCATAGCCGAGCACACAAACGAGGCCGATCTGCGCGATGTCGAACGACGCGCCATCGAGAACATCCGGCCGGTTCTCGAACCGCGCCATGCCGGCCCAGGCCCTGTTCCAGTGATCGTCGTGCCAGGCCTGCCACAGCGAGCCCTGCGGCCGCACCATTTTCTCGTAGCGGCACAGCAGCATGGAATCGAGCATGCCGTTGAGCAGGGAGTGATCGGTCTTCAGCTTCCAGCGCCGCGGGCCGTAGCCCGGGATCAGTCGGCCGCCGCCGAGCTCGTTGAGATATTCGACGATGACGTAGGAATCGAGGATGACGTCGCCATGGTCGAGGATCAGCACCGGCAGTTTCTTCAGCGGCGAGATCTTGGAGTATTCGTCGTTGGCCGTGCCGGGCGCGACGGTCGCCGGCACCAGCTCGATCATGTCGATCAGGCCAAGCTCGATCGCCGCGATGCGCACCTTGCGGGCGAACGGGGAGGCGGGAGAGAAGGTGAGTTTCATGGAGATGACCTCTTTACGAACACACAGTCGTCATCCTGAGAGACCGTGAATGTATGACTCTCGATGACGCAACATACTCGATGTCGTCCCGGCCTAGTGCGCAATTGCGCACGGGAGCCGGGACGACGAGGGGAGAGATTGCGCTGTATCCCCGAAAACTACGCCCCAACGATTTCCTGGCGCTGCTCGCCGAGGCCTTCGATGCCGAGCGTCACGACGTCGCCGACGTTGAGATATTGCGGCGGTTTCATGCCGGTGCCGACGCCGGGCGGGGTGCCGGTCGTGACGATGTCGCCGGGCAGCAGCGTCATGAACTGCGAGACGTAGGAGATGCACTTCGCCATCGTGAAGATCATGGTCGAGGTCGTGCCGGTCTGGCGGCGCTGGCCGTTGACGTCGAGCCACATCGACAGCTTCTGCACGTCGGCGATTTCATCCTTGGTGACGAGCCACGGGCCGACCGGGCCGAACGTGTCGTGCGACTTGCCCTTGGTCCACTGTCCGAGGCGCTCGATCTGGAAGTTGCGCTCGGAGACGTCGTTGCAGATGCAGTAGCCGGCGACGTGGTTCAGCGCGTCGGCCTCCGAGACATATTTGGCGCGGGTGCCGATGATGGCGGCGATCTCGACTTCCCAGTCGAGCTTGGTCGAACCGCGCGGCTTCTCGACCGGATCGTTGGGACCGGACAGCGCGGTGTTGGCCTTCAGGAAGAAGATCGGCTCGGACGGGATCGGGTTGCCGGTTTCCTTGGCGTGGTCGGAATAATTCAGGCCGATCGCGACGAATTTGGAGATGCCGGTGACGGGGGCGCCGAAGCGCGGCTTGCCGGCGACGGCGGGCAGGGAGGCGGGATCGAGGGTAGCAAGCTTCTTCAGCGATTCCGGCGTGTAGGCATCGCCGGTCAGGTCCTTCAGATGGGCCGAGAGGTCGCGGAGCTGGCCGGATTTGTCGATCAGACCGGGCTTTTCCGCACCCTTTTCGCCATAACGAACAAGCTTCATGTTGATCACTCCCTACGATGTCCTGAGGATTGTTACTGATATACCTCGACACGCTTCATGGAACAGCGCGCCGGGAAATTCAACCGCCGTGAGCGCGCTGCATTGCTGCCAAGCCCTATTTCAAGGCCATTTCGGTCCAATCAGCCCAGCGCGATAAACCTGAACGCGTCGCCGTCGCGCTTGATGTGGCCGGCATTGAAATGCCCGCCGATCACCAGCGTCGACGTATCGGCAAAGCGCGCGAACAATTCGCGCCGCGTCGCGGCCGATTGCTGCTGGTCGGAGTCCGCGGTCGACGACCAGTCGAGGTGGTACATCTGGCAGGGATGATGCGCGACATCGCCGGTCAAGAGGCCTTCCTCGCCGCCGGACCTGATGTGGATGCTCATATGGCCGGGGCTGTGTCCGGGCGTCGGGATCAGCGTGATCTCCTCGGTCAGCCGGTGATCGCTCGGCACCAGTTCGGCCTTGCCGGCATCCGCGATCGGCTTCACGGAATCGGCGAACACGGCGGCATGCGCGGGATCGTCGCTATGGTCGCGCCAGTGCTCGTATTCGGTCTTGCCGAACACGTAGCGCGCCTTGGCGAAGGTCGGGACCCATTTACCGCCGACGAGTTTGGTGTTCCAGCCAACATGGTCGACATGCAGATGCGTGCACAGCACGGTGTCGATGCTGTCTGGGGCAAATCCGGCTGTGGTCAGTTTTTCCAGGAACGGATCGCTGCGGTTGTTCCAGGTCGGCACGTTGCGGCCCTGTTTGTCGTTGCCGAGCCCGGTGTCGACGATGATGCGGTGCTCCGGCGTTTCCACCAGCAGCGAATGGATCGACATCTTCAGCCGGCCGTCCTCGTTGGCGAAATGCGGGATCAGCCAGGGCAGGCTCTGGATCTCTTCCCGGCCGGCCAGCGGCAGGATGAAGCGGGTGCTGCCGACCGTCTCGAGCTCGACGACTTTCGTGATCCTGACCTTGCCTACGGTCCAGTGCATGCGGCGTGTCCTCTATTTTTTTGTTGCTCTTGCCGGACCATGCGGGTTTCCGCACGCCGACGCAATGGATCAAGTCGGCGCCTCCTGCGTTACCGCCTCGTTGACGAAGGAGTGTGCAATGCCGGAACTCGCAATCTCCCCTGAAAAGGTCGGCTTCTTGATCGAGAAGGCGCGGGAATTCGACGTCAAGGAGGGGCTCGTCGATCCCGACTCCGGCTCGAACGGCGCCGACGACGACATGATCGATGTGCTGGAGGATGACGGCACCGATCCGGTGGCGCGCGAGATCACCGGCTTCATCAACGCGCTCAGCGAGGACGAGCAGGTCGACCTCGTCGCCCTGATGCGGCTCGGCCGCGGCGACGGCACGATCGAGGAATGGGCCGATCTGCGCCGCGAGGCGGCGCGCGGACGCACCGGCCATGTCGCCAACTATCTGTTGGGCGAGCCGATGCTCGGCGATCTCCTGGCTGAAGGACTCGACGAGTTTGGCCTGGGGCCGAGCGACGAACGCATCACGCCGATCCACTAAGGATGCGGCTCCTTGCTTACCTCGCCCCGCTTGCGGGGAGAGGTCGGAATTCAAGCGTAGCTTGAATTCCGGGTGAGGGGGGCCTCCGCAATCTTTGCCTTCACCGTCTTTGCGGTGACAGCCCCTCACCCCAACCCTCTCCCCGTAAGAACGGGGAGAGGGAGCAGGAAGGAGAAACCGTGCTAACGCGCGCAGTCGACGATCACGGTGCCGATCTTGTCGCCCTTCTCGACGGCGAGATGGGCGTCGGCGGTCTCGGCGAGCGCGAATTGCCCGGCGATATTGTGCACGCGGGTGCCCGACGCCAGCCATTTGGTGATGTCGGCCTGCGCGGCCGCGAGCAGCGGCGGCGGCAGCGCGAACAGCACCAGCGAGCGCACGGTGATGCATTTCTCCATTAATTCGCGCACCGGCAGCGTGGGGGTGCGGTTGCCGTTGGTGGCGTAGACCGCGATCGTCGAGTTCATGGCCATGATCTTCAGCGTGGTCGCGAGATTGCCGCCGAAATCGACGTCGATCACGCGGTCGACACCGCGGTTCTCGGTGAAGGCCATCACCTTCGAGACGACGTCCTCGGTCCGGTAGTTGACGACGGTGTCCGCGCCGGCGAGCCGTGCCTCGACGTCCTTGACCTGCGAACTGACGGTCGCAATCACGCGCGCGCCGCCCCATTTTGCCAATTGCACGGCGTAGTGACCGACCGCGCCGGCGCCGCCGGTAACCAGCACCGTCTGCCCCGAGATCGGACCGTCGGCGAACAGCGCGCACCACGCCGTCATGCAGGGGATGCCGAGCGTAGCTCCAGCTGCGAACGACACGTCCTGCGGCAGCGGCGTCACCAGATAGTCGGCCAGCGTGATGTATTCGGCCGCGGTGCCGAAGGCGCGGCCGTTGCGCTGGCCGTTGAACAGCCAGACGCGGTCGCCGACGGCAAAGCGCGTGACGCCTTCACCGACCTGGTCGATGATCCCGGCACCGTCGCTGTTCGGGATCACGCGCGGGAATTCCATCGCGCGATAGTTGCCGCTGCGGCGGCCGACATCAGCCGGGTTGACGCCGGACGCCTCGAGGCGAACCCGGACTTCACCGGGACCAGCCTCGGGCGTCGGCATCTCGCCGACGGTAAGCACCGTCGGCGCCGCGCCGGTCCGTTCGTACCAAACAGCTCTCACAACGTGCCTGGGAAGGCGCCGCCATCGAGCAGCAGGTTCTGCCCGGTGATGAAGCCGGCCTTGGCCCCGCACAGGAATGCGCAGGCATAGCCGAATTCGTCGGGATCGCCGAAGCGGCCGGCAGGGTTCAGCTTGGCACGCTCGGCCAGCACCTGCTCGGCCGAAATGCCGCGCTTCTCGGCCTCGGGCTTCGCGGTGCCGCGCAGGCGGTCGGTCTCGAACGGGCCCGGCAGCAGGCCGTTGATGGTGACGTTGTTGATCACGGTCTTGCGCGACAGGCCGGCGACGAAGCCGGTGAGGCCGGCGCGGGCGCCGTTGGACAGGCCGAGGATCTCGATCGGTGCCTTCACCGCCGCCGAGGTGATGTTGACGATGCGGCCGAACTTGCGCGCCATCATGCCGTCGACGGTCGCCTTGATCAGCTCGATCGGCGTCAGCATGTTGGCGTCGATCGCCTTGATCCAGTCGTCGCGGGTCCAGTTGCGGAAATCGCCCGGCGGCGGGCCGCCGGCATTGTTGATCAGGATGTCGGGCTCGGGGCAGGCCTTGAGCACGGCTTCGCGTCCCGCCGCCGTCGTGATGTCGCCGACGATCTCGGTGACGGTGACGCCGGGGTGCGCCTTGCGGATTTCGTCGGCGGTCTGCTTCAGCGCCTCGGCGCCGCGCGCCGTCAGGGTAACGTGCACCCCCTCATTGGCGAGCGCGATCGCGCAGGCGCGGCCCAGTCCCTTGCTCGATGCGCAGACGATGGCACGGCGGCCTTTGATTCCAAGATCCACGGTTCACTCCCTGTGATGTCGGTCGGTTTGTAAAGGTTTGATTGCACCAGTCTAGCGAAGCTCGGCGGCGCCGATAAGGGACGTGCAATGCATAAGTGCATGCCGGGCAGGAACAGTGCGGTGGGCCGGCGCCCTAGATGCGTTGCTCGCGCCGCAGCCGCTCGATCGCCATGGTGGCCTCGGGCGGCAGCGAGCGGAATCCGGCCTGTCCGGCCGCGGAGAACAACGGCCGCAATTGCGATCCGTTGAGGAATTGCGGCTGTCTGGCGAGCGGCACCAGCTGATCGAACACCAGCACCAGCGTGGTCACGACGAGGCCGACCCTGATGGCGCCGAGCAGCGCGCCGCCGAGGCGGTCGCCGATCCCGATCTCCGAGCCGATGGTGTCGTCGAGCATCGTCCGCGCCATCTTTCCGAGGATGACGCCAATCAGGAGAAAGAGGCCGAACAGCAGCACGCCATTGGGCGGAAACGGCGACGACGGCAGCGTCGCGATGTGGGGCCCGATCATCGCCAACGCGGCGACTGCAAGCGGCATGGCGACGAGATAGGCCAGGATAGTGACCGCGCTGCGCAACAGGCCGGTCGTGAAGCCGGTCACCACTGCGAACACCGATCCGAGGATGACGGCAAGGTCGAAGAGATTCATGGATGAGGAATTCCTGCCCCAATCTCCTACTGTCCCCTGGTTGATCAAGCCTGCTTACATCAGGGACAATTGTCGCTATCACTCGTCCGCTTCAATCCGGGAACCTGTCGATGTCCGACCTATTCGATGTCAGTAAAGAAATCATCCTCATCACCGGCGCCTCGCAGGGGCTCGGGCGGCAATTCGCCCGCGTGCTGGCGGCACATGGCGCCGCGGTGGTGCTGGCCGCGCGCCAGACCGCGAAGCTGAAAAGCCTCGAGGAGGAGATCAAGGCTAAGGGCGGCCGCGCTGCCGCGGTGCAGATGGATGTCGCGGATATTTCCGGCATCGCGCAAGCGCTCGACGCTGCGGAAGCCGCGCTCGGTCCGGTCACGGTCCTGATCAACAATGCCGGCATTGCGATCGAGAAGCTGTCGACCGAGCAGACCGAGGCGGATTGGGACGCCGTGATCAGCGCTAATCTGAAGGGCGCCTACTTCCTCGCGACCGAACTTGCGCGGCGCATGATGGCGCGCAAGCAGCCGGGCAATATCATCAACGTCGCGTCCGTGCTCGGACAGGGCGTGCTCAAGGCGGTGTCGCCCTATGCGATCTCCAAGGCCGGCATGATCCAGGGCACCAAGGCAATGGCGCTGGAGCTTGCCGGCAACAACATCCGGGTCAACGCGCTGGCGCCGGGCTATATCGATACCGAGATGAACCATGATTTCTGGTCGACGCCGGCGGGCGAGCGGCTTGCCAAGCGCATCCCGCAGCGCCGGGTCGGCGCCGAGTCCGATCTCGACGGCGCGATCATGCTGCTGGCCTCGAACGCCTCGCGCTACATGACCGGGACGGTGGTGACGGTGGATGGCGGGTTCTTGCTGAACTAGCTTTGTAGCCCGGATGAAGCGCAGCGAAATCCGGGGAGCATGCGTGAAGGTCCCGGATAGCGCTTCGCTTCATCCGGGCTACGATTGCAACCCATCAGGTCACGAGCACGGCCCGAGGCAGTCGGGCGCGGTTTCTGGATAATAGAAGAATGCCGCTGATTTGCCCGACGAGTCAAGTCGCCGTGTCGAAGTGTCAGTAGCTCGTGATCTGTCGCCTGTTTGTAGCTCGTGAAGTGTCGTGTTTTCGGTGCTCCGGAACAAGGGGGGCACGATGGGCACGGCATCCATTCACGAGGGTGTACGACGGATGCGGTTTTCAGATTTGCTGGATCGGACGGAGGCGAAGGAACTGACGCAGGAGGCAGCTTCGGAGGTTCTTGGGATCAGTGTTCGGACGTTTCAACGCTGGGCGGAGCGCTATGAGGCGGAGGGCGACGACGGGCTTGTCGACCGCCGGCTGGGGCGTCGTTCGCCACGGCGGGCGCCGGAGGAGGCGCTGGAACGGATGCTTGCGCTGTACCGGGACAAGTACGCGGACTTCACGGTGAAGCACTTCCACGAGCAGATGCAAAAGCGGCACGACTATGTGCTGGGCTATACGGTGACGAAGCTGGCGCTGCACGCGGCGGGGCTGGTGCGGAAGGCTCCGAAGCGTTCGGCGCACCGCAAGAAGCGGCCGCGGCGGCCGCTTCGGGGCATGCTGCTGCACCAGGACGGATCGCGCCACGTTTGGATCGAAGGCCTGCCCGCGAGGGACCTGATCGTCACGATGGACGATGCGACCAGCGAGGTCTACTCGATGGTGCTGGTCGAGGAAGAAGGAACGGCCTCGACCTTCCAGGCCTTGCGCGAAGTGATTGGCGAGCATGGCCTGTTCTGCGCGCTCTACACCGACCGCGGCAGCCATTATTTCCTGACCCCAAAAGCTGGCGAGAAGGTCTCGAAGACGCAACAAACCCAGGTGGGACGGGCTTTGTCGCATCTTGGGATCGAGCATATCGCAGCCTATTCGCCGCAGGCGCGCGGGCGTTCCGAGCGGGTGTTCGGCACCTTGCAGGATCGGCTGCCGAAGGAGCTGCGGCTTGCCGGGATCACGACGGTTGAGGCTGCCAACGCGTGGCTGAAGGCGCATTACATCCCCGGGCACAACGCCGCGTTTGCGATCAAGCCCGAACAGGAAGGCACGGCATTCGTGGCCGATCGGCATGAGGCCTGGCGCGAGGCGCTGTGCGTGATCGAGGAGCGAACCGTCGCCAACGACAATACCGTTGCATGGAACGGTCGGCGGCTGCAGCTGCCGCAGAGCCGGCTCAGGCCTCACTTCGTCAAGGCTGTGGTGCGCCTCCATGAGTATCCCGATGGCACCGTCAGCGTGTTCCTCGGACCGCATCGATTGGCGAGGTTTGCGCCTGACGGACAGCAGATCAGCCCCGACGCGCTTCAGCCTGGCGGCGTGCTCGGAGCCGTCAAGGACAAGCCCTGGCGGGCGCGCAAGCGCGCGTCCTTGACCGCTCCTGCGCGCGCCGCCGTCGAGAAAGCGCGGGTCGGGACGGAGAAACGGGCTTCAAGTCGAACAAAGAAACTCACCCACAGGGCTAAAACCGCCACAACAGCCGTGGCATGATCAATCAGGGAAAGCCGTCCCCGCCTTCCGGCTCCCCTGCAAATCAGAAACGAAGGCGACAGATCACGAGCTACAAAAACACGACATCTTCACCCGCTACGGACAGTCGCCGTGTCGAAGCCGGCAGCCCCAGCCCCCCCCCCCCCGGCTCCTTTGCATGGGGTTGTTTTCGATATTTTGGCAATGCGGCCCTGCGACGGCAGCCTCATAGGGGGGCAAAGGCGCTCTTGCGCCGTGCCCACCCTACGCATTGGTCACCCCGCCCGCATCTCCGCCCTGATCATGTCGGCCGCCTTCTCGCCGATCATGATGGTCGGTGCATTGGTGTTGCCGCCTATCAGGGTCGGCATGATCGAGGCGTCGACTACGCGCAGGCCTTCGAGCCCGTGCACGCGCAGCTTCGGATCGACCACCGCGAGCGGATCGCCGGTGCCCATCTTGCAGGTGCCGACCGGGTGATAGACTGTGTCGACGCGCTCGCGCAGAATGCTGCGGATATCGTCGTCGGTGCGGACGTTGGACGTGAACACATCCTTCTGCTGCAGGGCGCGCAGCGCCGGCGCCTCCATCAGCCGCCGCGTGGTCTTGTAGCCCGCCACCATCGATTCGAGATCGTCTTCCTCGCCGAGGAAGTTCGGGTCGATCAGCGGCGCCCGCATCGGGTCGCTGCCGGCCAGCGCGACGCTGCCGCGGCTCTTCGGCCGCAGCAGGCAGACATGGCAGGAGAAGCCGGTGCCGCCGTGGCGCTTGCGGCCGTGGTCGTCGACCATCGCCATGCCGAAATGCAGCTGGATGTCGGGGATGTCGAGATCGGGCCGCGTCTTCAGGAAGCCGCCGCATTCGGCGAAGTTCGAGGTGAGGGGGCCGCGGCGCTCGCGCCGATATTGCATGATGGCGCGGACGAGCCGCGGCATGCCCTTCAGCGAGATGCCGGCGAAGTTCGGATTGTCGGACATGTAGCCGAAGATGAAATCGGGATGGTCCTGCAGGTTTTGGCCGACGCCGGGCAGATGATGCACGCTGGCGAGGCCGTGCTTGCCGAGCGCTGCGGCATCGCCGACGCCCGACAGCATCAACAGCTGCGGCGACTGGAACGCGCCGGCGGCAAGCAGGACTTCGCGCCGCGCGCGGATTTGCTTCAGCTCCTTGCCCTGGCGGTATTCGACGCCGACCGCGCGCTTACCCTCGAACAGGATGCGCGTCGCGTGCGCATTGGTCTCGACGCGAAGGTTGGGACGCCTGCCGATATGCGGATGCACATAGGCGCGTGCCGCGCTCCAGCGCTCGCCGTTGCGTTGCGTTACCTGGTAGATGCCGAGGCCCTCATGGTCGTCGGCATTGAAATCCTCGCGGATGCGGAATTGCGCCTCTTGCGCCGCCTGCAGGAAGGTCTGCTGGATCGGATTGCCGGAGCGCAGCTTGTTGACGGCGAGCGGGCCACCCTTGCCGTGATACTCGCCGTCGAAATCGGAATTGTCTTCCGAGCGCTTGAAATAGGGCAGCACGTCGGCGAACGCCCAGCCGGTATTGCCGAGCGCGGCCCAGTGGTCGTAATCGGCGCGATGGCCGCGAATGTAGACCATGGCGTTGATCGCCGAGGAGCCGCCGAGCCCCTTGCCGCGCGGCTGATAGCCGATGCGGCCGTTGAGGCCTTTCTGCGGCACGGTGTTGAAGGCCCAGTTGTTGACGGTGCCCGCGACCATCAGCACCAGGGCGCCCGGCGTGGTGACGACCCAATTGTCATTGGTGCCGCCGGCATCGAGAAGCGCCACCGACGTCGCCGGATCCTCCGACAGCCGCCCCGCCACCGCGCAGCCGCCGGAGCCCGCGCCCACCACCACGAAATCGAATGTGTCAGTCACGCATCTTCCCCCTTGGTCTTCGTTTTGCGTCATTGCGAGCGCAGCGAAGCAATCCATCTATCCGTTATGCGGCGCTATGGATTGCTTCGCTGCGCTCGCAATGACGGTGTGAATCCTACGACAACATCCGCATCAGCTTCTCCAGCCGCGCGACCTTCGCGCCATAGGGCGGATAGAGATCGGCAAGCCGGTTGAAGCGCGAGCGGTAGAACACCGGCTTGAACTTGGTCAGCGTCTTGAACCCCCACTCGCCGTGATAGGCGCCGGTGCCGGAGGCGCCGACGCCGCCCATCGGTTGATAGGCCTGCGCGAAGTGGAACAGGCAGTCATTGACGGTGACGCCGCCGGACACCGTGCGCGCCAGCACCGCATCGCGGGCGGCGCTGTCGGTGCCGAACCAGTACAGCGCCAGCGGGCGATCGCGGCTGTTGACGAAGGCGATCGCTTCCGTCGCATCGCGCACGCCGATGACCGGCAACAGCGGCCCGAAGATCTCTTCCTGCATCACCGTCATGTCCGGCGTCGCGCCGACGATCACGGTCGGCGGAAATTTGCGCCCCGCCTTCCACTCGCGGTCGTTCGGCGTTGCCGGCTGCATGATGGTCGCGCCCTTCGCGGCGGCGTCGGCGACCAGCCCCTCGAGCCGTGCATAGTGCCGATCCGAGACGATCGACGTGTAATCGGTGTTATCGGGATCGGTACCGAACATGTGCTGCATGTGGCCCTGCAGCCGCATCGCGAAGGGCTGCACCGCGGCCTGCGGTACCAGCACGTAATCGGGTGCGATGCAGGTCTGGCCGGCATTCAGCAGCTTGCCATAGGCGATGCGCTGCGCGGCTTCATCGATGTCGGCGGAGCCGTCGACGATCACGGGCGACTTGCCGCCGAGCTCGAGCGTCACCGGCGTCAGATTGCGGCCACAGGCTTCGGCCACCAGCCGGCCGACCCGCGTCGAACCGGTGAAGATCAGATGATCGAACGGCAGCGCGGCAAACGCCTTTGCGATTTCGTCGTCGATCTCGGTGACCGCGAGCTCGGTGACGTCGAATTTCTTGGCGATCGTCTCCATCAACAGCTCGGCGAAGCGCGGCACCAGCTCGCTCGGCTTGATGATGGCGCGGTTGCCGGCCGCGATCGCGGCGACCGCGGGCGCCAGGGTCAGCTGCAGCGGATAATTCCACGGCGCGATGATGCCGACCACGCCGAGCGGCTGCGGCATCAGCCGGTTCTTGGCCGGCGCGAACTGCACCGTGGTCGGGACCTTCCGCGGCGCCATCCAGCCCTTGAGGTGCTTGGCGGCGTGCCTGATCTCGCCGAGCACCAGCATGGTCTCGGCGATCGCGGTCTCGACGGTGGAGCGGTGGCCGAAATCGGCCGAGATCGCCGCCTCGAATCGCGCCTCATTCTCGGTCAGCGCGGCGCGCAGGCGGCGCAGCCGGTCGAGCCGTGCCTGCAATGTCGGCGCCGGCTCGCTGCGCGACAGCTCGAACTGGCGATGAAAGGCCTCCTCAAGCGCATGCAGCCCCGGGCTCTTCAATGGCCGGTCCATGGCATTTCCCCCTCGGATGACGCATTCTTGACTGATTTGTTGCGCGCCAAGCTCCGCTTTTGCGCGCGGTCTGGCAAGGCTCGGTTCCCGGCGGTAAATCCTGCCGGGACGGCCGGCGATTTCGACGTCACAAAATCCTCAAAAACCCGCATCCGGGGCTTTCCAAACCGGGCTCACGTTGATACATACGCCCCGCACCCGATGGCTTCGGCCCGGGTCGCCTTCTCAGGAAGCCCCCGGACGGATCGATCGGCGCCGTTGAAAAGCGTTGGCCGGCCGGCTCAGGCACCCTTTCTGCAAGGCACGCAACGGTTTAACGCGGGGTGGAGCAGCCCGGTAGCTCGTCAGGCTCATAACCTGAAGGTCATAGGTTCAAATCCTATCCCCGCAACCAAGTCCGGACCAACCGGTTCCGACAAAATGGCCCGCATTTCGCGGGCCATTTTGCTTTGGGAGGACAATCGGGCCTCGTGTCGTCGACCGATTGGGTGCAGATCACGGCGTTTCCGCAACGCGGGCCGCTCCCTAGACGATGAAATGGAATTCGTGCCACGCACTCCAGCTGATGCCATCGCTGGCGCGAACCCAGAGGTCGTCAGGCACGGTACCGCCCTGGAATGACGTGCTCGCAATTTGGGCCGCGCTGACGTTGATGGCGGTGCCGGTGGGCTGCGTATTCCCGCCAATGCTCCAGTGGCCGCTGCTTGCCGACGGCGTCGAATCCCAGAGTTGATATTGTGCGATACTGTCGCCGTCGGCATCCGAGACTGAAAACAGGGTTAAGGCGGCCACGCTCTGGTTGGCCGTCGCGTGGAAGTCGGACGCGGTCACCAACGGAGCGCTGTCAACCGGCGCGGTGACGTGAAACTCCTTCCACGCGCCCCAGGCAAAGCCGTCGTAAGCCCTCACCCAGAGATCGTCCGAACCCGAGCCGCTTTGAAAGCTTGTGCTCGAAAGCTGGGCTGCCGTGACATTGATGGCGGCATTGGTGCCTTGGGCGACTCCCCCGACCACCCAGTGCCCGCTGCTCGCATCCGCCGTCGAATCCCACACCTGATAGTTTGTGATGGTGTCGGCATCCGCGTCGGTGATCGAGAACAGCGTCGAGGCCGCGACGTCCTGGCCGTGGCTCGCCGAATAGTCGGCGGCCGTGACGATCGGAAGGTTGTCGACCGGCGCATTGACGTGGAACTCTTTCCAGTTGCTCCATGTCATGCCATCAAAGGCTCGGACCCAGAGGTCGTCGGAGCCCGAGCCGCTCTGGAACGATGTATTGGCCAGTTGTGCCGCGCTCACATCGATGCTCTGGCCGGTGGGCTGCGCGATGCCGGCCACGACAAAATGCCCGCTGGCAGGATCGGCGGTCGAGTCCCAGAACTGATAGTTGGTCATTGCATCGCTGTCGGCGTCGCTGACCGTGAACAGGCTTGCCGCCGCGATATCCTGGCCATGGGTGGCAGTCACGTCCGACACGATCGCCACAGGAACATGGTCGATCGGCGCGTTGACGTGGAACTCCTTCCAGTTGCTCCATGTCATGCCATCAAAGGCTCGTACCCAGAGGTCGTCAGAACCCGATCCGCTCTGGAACGATGTACTGGCCAGTTGCGCCGCACTCACATCGATGTTCTGGCCGGTGGGCTGTATGACGCCGCCCACGACAAAATGCCCGCTGGCAGGATCGGCGGTCGAGTCCCAGAACTGATAGTTGGTGATCGTATCGCTGTCGGCGTCGCTGACCGTGAACAGGCTTGTCGCCGCGATAGTCTGGCCATGGGTGGCGGCCAGATCCGACGCGCTCACCACAGGAGCATGGTCGATCGGCGCGTTGACGTGGAACTCTTTCCAGGCCCCCCATCCGGTGCCGTCATTGGCTCGCACCCAGAGATCATCCGAGCCGGAGCCGGTCTGGAACGAGGTATTGGTCAATTGTGCGGCCGTCACATCGATGGCTATGTTGGAAGCCTGCGCTACTCCGCCGATCACCCAATGGCCGCTGGCGGGATCGGTCGTTGAATCCCAAACCTGATAGCCGACGATCGTGTCTCCATCGGAGTCGGTCGCACTGAAGAGACTCGATGCGGCGATGTTCTGTTTGTGGGTGGCCGAAACGTCGGTTGCGTTGGCCACCGGCGGATGGTCCGCAAATGGGGTTGCCGTGAGCCGGGTCCACGCGCCCCAGAGATATCCGTCATATGCCCGGACCCAGAGCGTGTCTGAGGCTGTGCCGAATATATAACTCACTTGCGAGATGTTGGCGGCCGAGATGTCGATTTCGGCATTGGTGGCTTGCGTGACACCGTTGATGGCCCAATGCCCGCGGCCCTCGGTGTCCCACAACGCATATTGGGTGATCGCGTCGCCATCCGCGTCGCTGGCCGAGAACAGTCCCGATCCAGCCACCGAGAGCTGCCCGCGCGTGCCGGTCACGTTGGTGGCCGTGACCGTTGGGGCGCGATCGGCCGGAGAAATCACAAAGGATTTCCAGTCGCTCCACAAATAGCCGTCGAAGGCTCTGATCCACAGCGTGTCCGAGCCGGGTCCGGCCTGGTAACTCGTTTGAGCCAGCTGCGAAGCGCTGATGTCGATCTCGGTGTTGGTGCCCTGAACTGTTCCGTTCACCGTCCAGTGACCGTAGCCGTTGCTGTCCCACAGGGCATATTGGGTGATGCTATCGCCCGCGGCCATGTTCACCGAGAACAGTGACGAGGCGGAAAAAACCTGATTTCGAGCCGCGGCCTGATCGGCCGCCGTCACGACCGGTGTCGTCCGGATGCTGTATCCGAGATCCTTCAGAACTCCGATGTCCAGGTTGGAGATCGCGTACTGGTAATTGCCGTAGAAAACGATCCCGTTCATCAGGTCCAGCGTGAGAGGATCCTGAACGGTCGAGGGACTGGCGTAGAGGTCGGATTGCTGATTGCCGAAGTGGTAGTAGTTCTGGGTGGTGCTGTTCGTGGTCAAAGGCACCGGGCCGCCGTAAGCGGCCTCGGCATTGGCACCGACAAAGTAAGCGCCGTATGCGGTCTTTTGTATCAGGGTGTCGAACGTCGATTCGTAGGCGCCGGCCAGCTGGCCGCTCTGGTTGTACCAGCCCACCATGCCGAAGCCATGCATGAGCTCGTGGAGAAAAACGTCGATCGGATTGATCACGTTTCCAGGGACCTGACTGGAGTAGGTCAGGCCGTAGTCCAGGTCGATGTACTGGAAGTAGCCGGGGTCGATGTTGATGGTGATGTCGCTCGTCGTGCCGGGGACATGCTGTCCGGTGGTCAGCTCGTACTGGCTGGATGGCTCATACACGGCGAGCCCGCCGCTTGAGCCGATGTAGTAGCTGGAGGTAGGCCCGCCATCGGCACGGCCAACGGCGGTCGGCAGGATGTTGAGCGACACAACCAGAGTGCCGATGCCCAGGATATATTGCTGCCAAATGTTGAGGGCCTGCTCAAGATCGTAAACGAGAGACGCGTCAGCGGATCCGCCGACGTTCGACGGATCGTTCAATGTTACTGAATAATTCCAGGGCATCTCGGTCGGACTTTCAATCTATGGTAGCGCCGGCGCAATAAGTGACATTCAACTGACTGCCGCGGTGTAGTCAACAGACGTCAAGGGGGCCGGCGCCGACGCGGCATCCGTGCCGCGATCCGTAAGACTACGGACCTCGGCCCGAGTTCGAACGGCTCCGCTAAGGGTTCCTCGATCGGCATGATCGAGCTCGCGAATCCGGCGCGGCCGTTCATAACGCCAATTGCATCTCGCCGGAGAGCCATAGTACTCTGGCTGTCATATTCATCTGCTGCTCTTTGGTTCGCTGCGAACAGTCAGTTTGCACTGACGGCGAAGTTGTAAGGGCGGGGGCAGGGCGCGCTTACGGCAATCCCGGCTCATTCGACTGCAGTCAATTTCAGCTACTCAACAGATTAATCGTGAAATGATTGAAACGCGGGGCGGCAGCACAGCAGACAGCGGGATAGTTGCACTCGTGATGTTGCTGCGTTTTCACGGTATCCCGGCCGATGTCGATCAGATTCGTCATCAATTCGGGAATGGCTCGTTCGCAACGCCGGAGATGCTGCGCTACGCGCGCTCGACCGGCGTCAAGGCCCGCGAGGTGAGCAGCAACTGGCTGAGGCTGGAGAAGGTCCCGCTTCCGGCCATTGCCCTGTTGCGCGACGGCGGCCATCTGATCCTTGCCAAGGTGGGCGCAGACAAGATCCTCGTTCAGTCACCCCTGTCAGAGCGCCCGGAGTTGATCACGAGGGCCGACCTGGAGGCGGTGTGGGCCGGCCGGCTGATCCTGGTGAGCCGCCGGGCGGGACTGGTCAACCTTGCCCGTCGCTTTGATTTGTCATGGTTCCTGGGAGCCATTCACAAATATCGCTACCATTTCCTGGAGGTGTTGATCGCCTCCTTTTTCTTGCAGCTGTTTGCGCTCGTGTCGCCGCTGTTCTTCCAGGTGGTGATCGACAAGGTCCTCGTTAATCACACGCTCAGTACGCTCGATGTGCTCGCGGTGGGTTTGATAGGCATTGCGGTTTTTGAGACGGCCCTCGGCATATTGCGGACATACCTGTTCTCTCACGTGACGAACAGGATCGACGTCGAACTGGGAGCCCGCCTGTTCCGGCACCTCATAGGCCTTCCGATTGCCTATTTTCAGGCGCGCCGGGTCGGCGACTCGGTTGCGCGGGTCCGCGAGCTCGAGAATATTCGCAACTTCCTGACCGGCTCTGCCCTGACGGTGGTGATCGATCTGTTCTTCACCGCAGTTTTCATCGCGGTGATGTTCGTCTACTCGCCGATCCTGACCTGGATCGTCCTTGGATCCTTCCCGCTCTATGTCGGTATCTCGGCCGGCGCGACGCCGCTGTTCCGTCAGCGGCTGGACACCAAATTCGAGCGCGGCGCCGAAAACCAGGCCTTTCTTGTCGAGAGCGTAACGGGTGTCGAGACGATCAAGGCCATGGCGCTCGAACCGCAGATGCAGCGCCGCTGGGAGGAGCAGCTTGCCGAGTACGTTGCCGCGAGCTTCCGCGTGCTCAGCCTGGCGAATGTTGCGAGCCAATCGGTTCAGTTCGTGAGCAAGCTCGTCACCGCGGTGATCCTTTACGCCGGTGCCAAGCTGGTGATCGACGGCAGCCTTACGGTGGGCGAGCTGATCGCCTTCAACATGTTCTCCTCGCGCGTCAGCGCTCCGGTCCTGAGACTGGCGCAGCTCTGGCAGGACTTCCATCAGGCCAGGCTCTCGGTCGCGCGGCTGGGCGATATCCTGAACACGCCGGCGGAGCAGACGTTCAATCCCGGTCGCGCGGTGCCGCCTCCCATCAAGGGCCAGGTCACACTCGAGCACGTATCCTTCCGATATCGTGTGGATGGGCCGGAAGTGCTGCACGACATCAACATCAACATTCCCGCCGGCCAGGTCGTCGGCATCGTCGGTCCGTCCGGCTCAGGCAAGAGCACCTTCACGAAGCTGGTCCAGCG
Source organism: Bradyrhizobium sp. USDA 4503 (assembly GCF_054055815.1). Classification (NCBI taxonomy): domain Bacteria; kingdom Pseudomonadati; phylum Pseudomonadota; class Alphaproteobacteria; order Hyphomicrobiales; family Nitrobacteraceae; genus Bradyrhizobium; species Bradyrhizobium sp. USDA 4503. Next base: position 4,707,543 of record NZ_JBSRXS010000001.1, on the reverse strand, counting down.
CCTTTACGTCCCGGAAAAGGGCAGGGTTCTCGTCGATGGAGTCGATCTTGCGATGGTCGATCCGGCGTGGCTGCGTCGCCAGGTCGGCGTCGTCCTGCAAGAGAACGTGCTGTTCAATCGCAGTGTGCGGGAAAACATCGCGCTCGCCGACCCGGCCGCTCCGATGCAGCAGGTGATCGCGGCGGCCCAGCTTGCGGGAGCTCATGAGTTCATTCTGGAGCTGCCGGAAGGCTACGACACTGTCGTAGGCGAGCGCGGCAACAGCCTGTCGGGAGGGCAGCGGCAGCGTATCGCGATCGCGCGGGCCCTTATCACCGACCCGCGCATCCTGATCTTCGACGAAGCGACCAGCTCGCTGGACTATGAAAGCGAAAGGGTCATTCAGGACAATATGAACCGGATCGTGAGGGGGCGAACGGTCTTTGTCATTGCGCATCGTCTGTCCGCGGTCAGGCGCACCGATCGAATCATCACCATCGATCGCGGGCGGCTCGTCGAACAGGGATCCCACGAGGAGCTGCTCAGCACAGGCGGAAGATACGCGTCACTGTACCGGTTGCAGGCGGGGATCCATGAAGTCGGCTCGTGAAGCGCTTCCGGCCGGGGGCAAATCGAGGGACGAACTGGCTTTCCTGCCGGCCGCCCTCGAAATCGTCGAGACGCCGCCATCTCCGACGGCCAGGCTTACCGGCGTCCTGATTGCCGCGTTGTTCTGTTGCGCGGTCGCGTGGGCCGGTCTCGGCAAGATTGACATCGTTGCCTCTGCATCGGGAAAGATCGTGCCGGGCGATCGTGTCAAGCTGGTTCAGCCGCTCGAAATCGGCGTGGTCCGGGCCATTCACGTTCGCGACGGCCAGACCGTCAAGGCGGGCGAGGTTCTGATCGAGCTGGATCCGACGAGCAATCAGGCCGAGCTTCAGCACCTGAAAAACGATCTTCTCTCGGCATTGCTGGACATTTCGCGCACGCGCTCCGCACTCGACGGAAACACCGGCGCGCTTGACGGGGCGCCGGACGACACGCCGCCTGCCTTGATTAAAATGCACCTGGAGTTCTTGCGGAGCCAGGATTCGGAGCAGCGCGCCAAGCTGGCGGAACTGGATCGGCAACGGGTCCAGAAGGTCGCGGAGACCAGGACAATCGAGGCCGGCATCGCGAAGATCGATGCTTTGCTTCCGGTGCTGCAAGAGCGGGTCGGGGTTCGCAAGTACTTGGCCGACAGGGAGTACGGCTCGAAGCTGCAATATTTGTCGGAGCTCCAGGAACTCGTCGGGCTGCAGCAGGACATCCTGGTGCAGCGGAGCAAGCTCGAAGAGGCCAATGCAGCCGTGGCAGCCCTCGATGAGACGCGCGCCAAGCTCGTCTCGGAATACCGCCACCGCTTGTACGATGATCTGGCCAAGGCGACGCAGAAGGCCGGCAGCCTCAAGGACGAGGTGGCCAAGGCCGAGCACCGGACGAAGCTTCAGAAGCTTGCGGCGCCCATCGATGGCGTGGTGCAGCAACTGGCTGTGCACACGGTCGGCGGGGTCGTAACTCCCGCCCAGACGCTCGCGGTGGTGGTGCCGAGCGATAATCAGATCGAAATCGAAGCGATGGTTTCAAATCGCGACATCGGCTTTGTGCACCCGGGTCAGGACGCCGAGATCAAGGTCGATACTTTCAACTTCACGCGTTACGGCCTGCTGCACGGCAGGATCGTCAGCGTCTCGCGCGATTCTGTCTCCCGGGACAGGTCGCGGGACTCGGCCCGTGAGACGAATGGCGGAGGGACGGAAGAAAGCAGCGAGCCGAAGGGTCAGGCGCCGGCGTATATCGCGCATGTCTCAATTGACCGGACCAAGATGATCATCGACGACAAGGAGATCAGTCTTTCGCCGGGAATGGCCGTCACCGTCCAAATCCGGACGGGCGCCCGCAGCGTCATGAGCTATTTGCTGTCGCCGATCATGCGCTACCGGCAGGATGCTCTCCGAGAGCGGTGAAAGCCGGCAGGTCGACCCGTCATGACGGGGTCCGGGATTCCACGTGGCTCAAGCTTGGATCGGATTCGTGTATCGCAAGGCAGTTTTGCCCGGCGTCGTACGTCCGATATCCATGGCTGTTCAGCCTGCGAACGAGTTCAGCCTTGTCGGTCTTGATGAATTCGGCGTGGATGACGGGGTGATGCTGCTGGATCGTTGCGCTGGCCCCTTCCAGCACCTTCAATTCCATCCCTTCGACGTCGATCTTGATCAGATCGCAGCGGCTGAGCTTCAGGGAATCCAGGGTGACCATCGCCGTTTCGGTGCTGTTGGCCTCGGAATAATCGACCTTTTGGCCGATTTGCTCGGTAGCCGGGCGTCGCGTCACCTCCAGGCTCCCGAAGCTCGCGGGCTCCTGGTGGCTTAAGTTCGGCACCCGGGTTTTCCCGGTTTCCGACGAAATAACCGCGTGTATGGCCTTCGCATTAAAGCAGTTGTTGATCGCGATGTTGCCGGCAAGCGCATAATAGACCCGCTCCTGCGCTTCGATCGCAAGGACCGAGCCCCAGCCGTCCATATGTTTGGACCATTCGATGGTGTGAACGCCGATGTTTGCCCCGCAATCGATCGCGACGACGCCATCGCCCCGATAGGTTCTTCGCAGTGCAAGAAGGCCCTTCGTCAGCTCGATTTCGGTGGCATCGAACACGCCGTGCTCGAGGATCTGGATCCCGACTCCAAAGGTGTGCTCACCCGCCGTGTGGTAGTCCAGCCGGTTTACGATCAGCGGGCCGTGCGCTGACGCTGCGATGACGAATGGGACCTTGCTGGGGTTGCGGCTCATCGTTTGTATTTCTTTGTGTCTGCGCCAGCGGAAGCGGCCGGGAGGGGTACTCGCCAAGGTTTCGTCCGTTGACGCGGTTGTCAATCTCGCTTACGTTCCGTCTACTTTTTAAGCGTAATCTATATTTTAGGGCAGGGGATATTCGTGAATGCCATTGCCGTCGCGCCGGCGATCGGGCTGAATCGCTCGATTGACCATGTGACTGACCAACCCAAAGTAATCGTTGATCGTTCGACCAGCGCCGTACCGGTCAAGTCGGACGCTGTTTCGTCAGATGCCGACGCGCCGAAGCCTGCCTATCCCGCGGCCGCCGAACTGCCGACTCAAGTGGGTCCCAAGGGACTGCGCTTCGACTTCAACGATGGCGCCCGGGTATTCTGTCCCGAGGCCGAAACTCCCTGGCGCGTGCGGATCTGGGACGCCGAGTGCGGCAATCTTCTTTTCGAGACGCAGTTCGCGGGCGGCCGGGTCAACAGCTCAAAGCGATACTATGTTCGTTTCCGGATCGAGGTTCTGCAGGGCGATGATGTCGTGTTCTCGCACGAGTACAATGCGAGGGACCGTCACGTCCTGATCCAGCTTCCTATCGGCACCCTGGGCGACACGATCGGCTGGTTTCCCTATGTGGCGAAGTTCGGGGAAGCGCATGGGTGCAGGCTGACCTGTGCGATGGCGGAAAAGTTGATTCCGCTGTTCCGGGATGCGTATCCCGAGATCAACTTCGTCACCCACGAGGAAATTCAGACCGACCGCTACTACGCCACGTACAGCGTCGGATTGTTCTTCGACGACAAGAACTTCGTGTTCCAGCCGAGCGACTTCCGCCATGTCGGGCTGCACCGGACCGCGGGCTACATCCTCGGCGTCGATCCCGCCGAGGTGGCGCCCCGCATCTCGCTTGCGGATGATCGCAGGCCCTTTCCCGAGCCTTACGTCTGCATCGCGGTGCAGAGCACCACGCAATGCAAATACTGGAATAACCCCGCCGGCTGGCGGGAGCTGACCGGCTTTCTCACGCAAGCCGGCTACCGCGTGATCTGCATCGATCAGAAACCGACGCACGGCCACGAGCTGGTATGGAATCACATTCCCAACGGCGCGGAGGACTGGACCGGTGATCGGCCGATCCAGGAGCGGGCGAACCTGCTCAAGCACGCGGCGTTTTTCGTCGGCCTTTCCAGCGGCCTCTCATGGCTGGCCTGGGCGGTCGGCACCCCGGTCGTGATGATCTCGGGATTCACGCATCCGACAAATGAATTTGCTACGCCGTACCGGGTCATCAACTATCACGCGTGCAACAGCTGCTGGAACGATCCGGCAGTTCGATTCGACCACAAGGATTTCTTCTGGTGTCCCCGCCACAAGGGGACGCCGCGTCAGTTCGAATGCACAAGGCTGATCACCGTGGATCACGTCAAGTCGGTGATTAGAACGATTCCTGGATTTAAGCTTTAGCCGTTTTCAAGCACTGTTTTTTTGGGGGGCCGCGCTGCCATGAGCACAACATTTGTAAGCTCGGGTGTTACCAGCTCAGGACTGATCGAAACGGGGTCCAATATTCTCGAGGTCCTCAACGGAGGCTCGGCAGTTTCGACGGGGCTATCTGGCGGCGGCCAGCTCCTGGTCGACTCCGGCGGCTACGCGGTCCGCACCGCGATTTCCAGCGGCGGCAGTGCCGTCATCAGCGCAGGTGGCGGGGCCGATCATCTCACCGTCTCGAACGGCGGCACGCTCAACGTGGCCGGCATGGTCAACAGCAATACCGCCGTGTTGACCGGCGGTGTCGAGAATGTCCTGTCCGGCGGGTTCATCTCCGGCGCGAGCGGATCGGGGACCGGAATTTCGGGCGGCACGGTCAACCTGCTGGCTGGCGGCTCGGCCGCCTTCGTCGGGGTGTCGAGCGGCGGCACCTTCAACGTAATGGGCAAGGTGCTCAGCAACGTTGGTATCTACACCGGCGGCGTGGAGAACGTCTCCTCGGGTGGTTTTATCTCCGGCAACAACAGTGCCGGCACCGGCGTTTCCGGCGGCACCCTGAATCTGTTGGCAGGCGGCTCGGCCGCCTATGTCGCCGTCTCGAACGGCGGTGTCTTCAACGTCGCGGGCACGGTGCTGAGCACCGTCGGGGTGTATAGCGGCGGCGTAGAGAACGTGCTGTCGGGCGGCGTGGTCCTCGGCGTGTCCGGAGGCTTCGGCACCGCGATCTCCGGCGGCACGGTGAACGTGCAGACGGGCGGGTCGGCGACCGCAATGTTCGTCTATGCCGGCGGTGCGCTGAACGACAGCGGCGTCGTCACCAACCAGTTCGTGCTCAGCGGCGGCGTCGAAACCGTTTCGTCCGGCGGTCTTGCGTCGGGGGCGCAAATCTCGGCCGGCGGTCTGCTCGACGTTCTCGCCGGGGGCTCGGCGACGGGTATCGGCGATGCCGGGAGGGTGATCATCGAGGCCGGCGGCATTGCCGACCACATCCTGGTTTCGTCCGGCGGCGTGCTCAGCGTCGGCGGCACCATTACCAGCAATACCGGCGTGTTGGCCGGCGGCGTCGAGACTGTCTTGTCCGGCGGGCTCATCTCTGGTGCGGCCGGCTCCGGAACGGGAATTTCGGGCGGCACGATCAACCTGCAGGCTGGCGGATCGGCCTTCTACGTCGGCGTTTCGAGCGGCGGCACGTTCAACGTGTCCGGTTATGTGGGCGCAGGGTCCGTATACAACGGAGGCGTGGAAACCGTTTATTCGGGTGGGCTGATCTCGGGTGGCGCTGGAATCGGAACAGGGGTCTCTGCCGGCGGCACACTAACCGTACTCGCGGGCGGCTCGGCCGCATGGGTGGGCGTTTCGAGTGGCGGCATTTTCAACGTGTCCGGCACCTTCCTCAACAATGGCGGCGTCTTTGCCGGCGGCGTGGAGAACGTCTATTCGGGCGGTCTGATCTCGGGCGCGAGCGGATCCGGAACGGGAATTTCGGGCGGCACGCTCAACCTGTTCGCGGGCGGCTCGGCCGCCTTCGTCGGCGTATCGAGCGGCGGCACGTTCAACGTGGCGGGCACAGTGCTGAGCAACGTCTCTGTCAACAGCGGCGGTGTCGAGAACATTCTTTCGGGTGGTGTTGTCACCGGCGTCACGAGCTCGGGGACGGGCATATCCGGCGGTACCGTCAACGTATTTGGCGGCGGCGCGCTGGATCACGCGACGGTTTCCAGCGGCGGCGTTCTGAACATCTCTGCCGGTGGCACGGCGCACCACCTGACGGTGTCGGGCGGCGGCACCATGAATGTCAGAGGCACAACCACCAGCAACGTGCTGGTCACGGACGGTGGTGTCGAGAACGTGCTGTCCGGAGGACTGATCTCCGGAACTTCCGGCTCCGGGACCGTCATTTCCTCCGGCGGCATCGTGAACCTGCAAGCCGGCGGTGCTGCGGCCTATCTGACCGTTTCGAGCGGCGGCACGTTCAATGTGTCGGGCACCGTGCTCAGCAATGTGACCGTTTCTGCCGGCGGCGTTGAGAACGTCTTCTCGGGTGGTATTGTCGGCGGCGCGTCAGGCTCCGGGACGTCCATTTCCGGCGGCACACTCAACGTCCTTGCGGGCGGTTCACTTGCTCACGTGACGGCCTGGAGCGGTGGCGCTCTGAACGTTTCGGCCGGCGGTACCGCGCACAACATCACGGTGTCGAGTGGCGGCACCATGAGTGTTGCCGGCACGATCACCAGCAACACGACGATCACCGACGGCGGTGTCGAGAACGTGCTGTCCGGCGGCCTGATCTCCGGGGCGTCGAGTGCGGCGACCGTCATTTCCGCGGGCGGCATACTGAACGTTCAGGCCGGTGGTTCGGCTGCTCACGTCGGCGTGTCGAGCGGCGGTACCTTCAATGTCGCGGGCAATGTGCTGAGCAATACAGCAGTCTTCAGCGGTGGCGTCGAGAACGTCTTGTCCGGAGGATCGATCTCAGGGGCGAGCGGATCGGGGACTGGGGTTTCGGGCGGTACCTTGAACTTGTCCGCTGGCGCCACGGCTTCCTTTGTCGGCGTGTATAACGGCGGCATCTTCAATGTTGCGGGCACCGTGCTGAGAAATAACGGCGTCAATGCCGGCGGTGTCGAGAATGTGTTGTCTGGCGGCCTGATCACCGGCGCCATCAGCTCCGGGACCGGCGTCAACTCGGGCGGCGTACTGAACGTCCAGGCCGGCGGCTCGGCGGCGTTCGTCGCCGTTTCGAGCGGCGGCACGCTCAACGTGTCGGGCACCGTGCTCAGCACGGTCGGCGTCTATACCGGCGGCGTCGAGAATGTCTTCTCGGGTGGTGTCGTCACCGGCACATCGGTCTCCGGCACGGGCACGGGCATAGCCGGCGGCACGGTCAACGTATTCTCGGGCGGTGCGCTGGCCCACGCGGGGGTGTCCAGCGGCGGCGTCCTGAATGTTTTCGCCGGCGCTACGGTGCACGACGTCGGGGTGTCGAGCGGCGGCACGTTCAACGTTGCCGGCACGGTGACCAGCCACGTCGCGGTATTTGCCGGCGGCACCGAGATCGTATCGTCGGGCGGCTTCACGGGGCCGGTCATCATTTCCGGCGGCTTGCTCGAATTGCAGGCCGGGAGCGTCGCGAGCGGCGGCATCACCTTCAGCGGCTCGGGCGGGCAGCTCAAGATCGATGGCACGTCGATATCCACCACCATCAGCGGGCTGGTGCTGGGCGACAGCATCGATCTGGCAGGCCTCAATTTCGTATCCGGCGGGTCGGCGACCTTGCTTCCGGGCAATATCCTGCATGTCACGGAGGGGGCTTCCACCTTCGACCTGCAGCTCGATCAGACGCCCGGCGTGCGATTCGGCGTCAGCGCGGATTCCGGCACCGGCACGCTGATCACGGCGCGTGCCGACAGCGCGCCGGTCACGTCCGCGTCCGACATACACGCAATCCTTGGCCAGAGTTTTGTAACGGCTTCCAGCCTCTTCAGCGTGTCGGACGCCGACGGCGATACGATCACCCAATACGCGTTCTGGGACACCGAGGGTAACGGACATTGGGCCATTAATGGTGTCACCCAGGCCACCAACACCGAGATCGATGTGTCCGCGGCGAACCTGTCGCAGGTCAGCTACGTATTTGGTCCCACTGGATCGACGGACTCGCTCTACGTGCGGGCCAATGACGGCACGCTTTGGGGCGGCTGGACCAAATTTTCGGCAACGGCATTTGCGGACACCGCACCGACCGTGAACGCAAACAACGTCACTGCAGCGCACGGTCAGACATCGGTTGCCGCATCGAGCCTGTTCACGGTGTCCGATCCGGATCCCGATACGATGACCCAGTTCGCCTTCTGGGACACCGGCGGAAACGGCCACTGGGTGGTGAATGGTGTTGCCCAGGCCGCCGGCGTCGAGATCGATGTTCCGGCGTCGCAGCTGTCGCAGGTGAGCTACGTCTTCGGGCCGACAGGGTCGGCCCCTGACACGCTGTATATCAGGGCGAATGACGGGACATTGTGGGGAGGTTGGAAGAGCTTCACGGCAACGCCGGGACCCGATCGGGCTCCGGTCGTCACAGCGCCGAACCTGACTGGAAGCCACCTGCAGCAGTCGGATCCCGCGACCAGCATCTTCACGGCCACGGATCCAGACGGCGATCCGATCACCCAGTACGCCCTTTGGGACACCGGTGGCAACGGCCACTGGGTGGTGAACGGTGTCGCCCAATCCGCCGGCGTCGAGATCGATGTCTCTGCAGCGCAGCTGTCGCAGGTGAGCTACGTGTTCGGCCCTGGCGGCTCAGCGCCCGATACGCTCTACGTGCGGGCCAGCGACGGAATGTTGTGGGGAGCCTGGACGGCGTTCACGGCGATGCCGGGACCCGACACTGCTCCGGTCGTTACCGCATCGAACGTGAAGGCGGCCCATGGGCAGACGTCGGCGCTCGCCTCGAGCCTGTTCACGGTCTCGGACAACGAGAGCGATACCATCACCCAGTACGCGTTCTGGGATACCGGAGGAAACGGTCACTGGGTGGTGAATGGCGTCGCCCAGGCCGCCGGCGTCGAGATCGACGTTGCGGCGGCGAACCTGTCGCAGGTGAGCTACGTGTTCGGTCCGGGCGGCTCGACGCCCGATACGCTCTATGTGCGCGCCAATGACGGCTCGTTGTGGGGAGCCTGGAAGAGCTTCACGGCAACGCCGGGACCCGACACTGCTCCGGTCGTCACGGCATCGAACGTGGCGGCGATTCATGGGCAGACGTCGGCGCTCGCCTCGAACCTGTTCACGGTCTCGGACAATGAGAACGACACGATCACCCAGTACGCCTTCTGGGATACCGGTGGAAACGGCCACTGGGTGGTGAATGGCGTCGCGCAGTCCGCCGGCGTCGAGATCGACGTTGCGGCAGCGAACCTGTCGCAGGTGAGCTATGTGTTCGGACCGGGCGGCTCGACGCCCGATACGCTCTATGTGCGCGCCAATGACGGTAGCATGTGGGGAGCCTGGAAGAGCTTCACGGCAACGCCGGGACCGGACACTGCTCCGACCGTCACGGCATCGAACGTGACGGCGATTCATGGGCAGACGTCGGCTCTGGCCTCGAACCTGTTCACGGTCTCGGACAGCGAGAACGACACGATCACCCAGTACGCGTTCTGGGACACCGGAGGAAATGGCCACTGGGTGGTGAACGGTGTCGCCCAGTCCGCCGGCGTCGAGATCGACGTTGCGGCGGCGAATCTGTCGCAGGTGAGCTATGTGTTCGGTCCGGGCGGCTCGACGCCCGATACGCTCTATGTGCGCGCCAATGACGGCTCGTTGTGGGGAGCCTGGAAGAGCTTCACGGCAACGCCGGGACCCGACACTGCTCCGGTCGTCACGGCATCGAACGTGACGGCGATTCATGGGCAGACGTCGGCGCTCGCCTCGAACCTGTTCACGGTCTCGGACAATGAGAACGACACGATCACCCAGTACGCCTTCTGGGATACCGGTGGAAACGGCCACTGGGTGGTGAATGGCGTCGCGCAGTCCGCCGGCGTCGAGATCGACGTTGCGGCAGCGAACCTGTCGCAGGTGAGCTATGTGTTCGGACCGGGCGGCTCGACGCCCGATACGCTCTATGTGCGCGCCAATGACGGTAGCATGTGGGGAGCCTGGAAGAGCTTCACGGCAACGCCGGGACCGGACACTGCTCCGACCGTCACGGCATCGAACGTGACGGCGATTCATGGGCAGACGTCGGCTCTGGCCTCGAACCTGTTCACGGTCTCGGACAGCGAGAACGACACGATCACCCAGTACGCGTTCTGGGACACCGGAGGAAACGGTCACTGGGTGGTGAATGGCGTCGCCCAGGCCGCCGGCGTTGAGATCGACGTTGCGGCGGCGAATCTGTCGCAGGTGAGCTACGTGTTCGGTCCCGGCGGCTCGACGCCCGATACGCTCTACGTGCGCGCCAATGACGGCAGCATGTGGGGAGCTTGGAAGAGCTTCACGGCAACGCCGGGACCCGACACTGCTCCGGTCGTTACCGCATCGAACGTGACCGGGATTCACGGCCATTCGATCGCGGCCACGAGCCTGTTCTCGGTCACGGACGCCGAGAACGATACGATCACCCAGTACGCCTTCTGGGACACCGGCGGGAACGGCCATTGGGTTGTGAACGGTGTCGCCCAGGCCGCCAACTCCGAGATCGATGTGAGCGCGGCCAACCTGTCACAGGTGAGCTACGTCTTCGGCCCCGGTGGCTCGCCATCGGATACGCTCTGGGTTAAGGCCAATGACGGCAGCATGTGGAGCGCCTGGAAGAGCTTCACGGCCACCGCAACGAACCAGGCGCCGACAGTCTCGGTCTCGAACGTGACGACAGTCTCGGGGCAGGTCTTCGCGGCTTCGAGCCTGGTCAGCGCGACGGACGCGGATGGCGATACCATCACGAAATATGCGTTGTGGGATTCCAACACGAACGGGCGTTGGAATGTCAACGGCGTGAACCAGTCTGCGAATACAGAGATCGACGTCACTTCGGCACAACTTGCCCAGACGACCTATCAGGCCGGTTCCGGCACCGACCAGCTCTGGATCCGGGCCTATGATGGCAGTGCGTGGGGTGTCTGGCAGCCTTTCAACGTAACGGGAGAGAGCCCCAGCACTGCCACCATCGCAGCGGGTACCACCCTGGAATTGACGGGGGCTTCGAACGCCGCCGTTACGTTCCTGGGCAGCACGGGGACGCTGAAGCTCGACAATTCCGCGAGCTTCACCGGAACTGTCGCCGGGATGTCCGGTTCGGACACGATCGATTTCGCGAATATCAATTTCGCGAACGTTCAAACGCCGACCTTCAGCGGAAACGCCTCGGGCGGAACGCTCACGGTGACGGACGGCACTGTCACCGCCAGCATTGCGCTGCTGGGCAACTACATGGCTTCCACATTCACGGCCTCGAGCGACGGCCATGGCGGTACCTCGGTTGTCGATCCGCCGGCGATGCAGGTCAGTCAGCTTGCGCAGCCGCAGCATGCGTAAGGGCTTGAGATAGGCGGCTGTGGAGGGCCTGTTGCGGGCCCTCCGCAACCAAGATCCCTCAACCGGCAAAGATGAAAAGGCCCGCCTCCTGGCGGGCCTTTTTCCAGTCTTGCAGCGCTTCCGCGATGCCGCTCAACACTTAACGCCTGCTCAGCACCTGATCACAGCGACGAGCCGTTACAGGCTGCTTCCGCCGCCTGGTCGTCCACATTCGGGTCGGCCGCGGCGGTGGCCCAGGCGAGCTCGACGAGGGTGACGATCCGCCGACCGGCACCGTCGAGCTGGCAGACGATCAGGCCTTGTTCCTCGATGTAGGTCAGAAGATGCCGGGCGCGGCGCAGCGAATGCGTGCCGTAGGCGCGGGCGATCGCGGCATCGCTCGGGCACGGCCAGCCCTCTTTCGCGGCGCGCGCGATCATCATGAAGACGCCCTGCATGTCCTCGGGCAGCAGGGCCGCACGCAGCGAGACGTCCTGCCAGGCGTCGTCGTCCGCGACATCGGCGCCGAGCCCGGCGCGGGCGCGCGTCAGCATCCGGCGGAAGTCGGTCAGCTCCGGCACCACGGCACCGAGACCCTCGATCCGGCAGCGGACCACGAACTCCTGATAGAGCACGCCGATGGCGCGAAAGCCTGCGTCGGGTTCGGCGAGGATGGCGCGCAGGATACGGTCCAGCCGTTCCCGCCGCTCGGCCAATTGCTCGGCGCTCGGCGGCGGCTCCGCAGCTTCGGGATCTGGCTCCGCTGCCGGCTGCTTGGCGGCCATCAACTGGCTGAGCAGGTCCGGCGACGGCGTCCGGCGTTGCGGCCGCGCCGCTTCCGGCGGCGGAGCGGCGAGGATGATCGCGCGCGCGTCCTCCAGTGCCGCTTCAGGCAGCGGCATCAACCGCGGCGCCGCATTGCGCGGCTGGGTGTCGGTCGGACCGATGCGCAAGCCCAGTGGACGGCGAGAGAGCGCAGGTCCCAGCGCCATGAATTGCCCGCGCTCGAGGTCGCGGAAGGCTTCCGCCTGCCGCCGTTCCATGCCGAGCAGGTCGGCGGCGCGCGCCATGTCGATATCGAGGAAGGTGCGGCCCATCAGGAAGTTCGACGCTTCGGCCGCGACATTCTTGGCGAGCTTCGCCAGCCGCTGGGTTGCGATGATCCCGGCAAGCCCGCGCTTGCGGCCGCGGCACATCAAATTGGTCATTGCACCGAGCGAAAGCTTGCGCGCCTCGTCAGACACCTCGCCCGCGACCGCCGGTGCGAACAGCTGCGCCTCGTCCACCACCACCAGCATCGGATACCAGTGATCGCGGGCGACGTCGAACAGCCCGCCGAGGAAGGCTGCGGCGCGCCGCATCTGGTTCTCCGCGTCGAGCCCTTCGAGATTGAGCACCGTGGAGACGCGATGGATGCGCACGCGCTCGCCGGCGACCTGCAGGCTTCGCTCGGTGTGGTCCTCGGCGTCGATGACGAGGTGGCCGAATCGTTCGGCCAGGGTGACGAAATCACCTTCGGGATCGATGATGGTCTGCTGCACCCAGGGGGCGCTCTGCTCCAGCAGCCGGCGCAGCAGATGGGATTTGCCGGAACCCGAGTTGCCCTGCACCAGCAGGCGTGTCGCCAATAGCTCCTCGAGGTCGATGGCCGCCGAAGTGCCGGCCGTCGTTTGTCCCATCTCGATCGCTACGGTCATGTCCCGACTCAAATTGCCCTTGCGGAGAGGCGGCTTAACAAGCTGATCGCGCCGCGTCGAGCGAACCGCACCATCATCCCCAGGCGCGGGGAGGGGGACGGTGTTGATGCTCGCCGGACGAGATGAAGATTGATCGAGCCACTACAACGTGTTTAGCTTGCATGTCTGATGTAGATTTTTTCGAACCAGTTCCTGTTCAGCTGCGCGATCCGGCCCGGTTCGGACCCGCTCTTATTTAAGCAGCCCGTCGAACTCTCAGCCCGTCGAACTCAATGTCTGAGTTCAACTACGACGCATTCATTTCCTACATTCTTCCCGATCCAAACGGGATTGATCCCAGCTTGCAAGGCTCGCGTTGTCGAAGGCATCCGCCAAAAATCGAAGGTTTCACGGATCTTATCCCCGCTCACGCGCGCATGTGGCGGAGCGATCCTGATGTCGGGAGCGAGATCGCGTAAATCTTTCCGGCGTCGGTATTGATCTTTGCCGTTATCGCGTTCGGGCAGGTCTCGGCGCCCCTCGGCGACGGGATCTGGGACCAGCCTCCTGGCTCGCACTTGCCGTGCCGCCGCTGGTCATCATCGCTTTCTACATTTTCCGGCGTTCCGTGCGTGCTTCGTAGAAGGAGCGGGCGTTCGCAGTGACGTCGATGTGATCGGCGTCGCTATTCTCATGCCGGATACCTCCGTCCCGTTTGCCGGTGGTGTCTCGGCGCGCAAACCTCGTCATAGTCCGCCGCACAAAAGAAACGTGCGAGGAAACATGACTGAGAGCATCGTTGATGCCGTAGCGCCGTCGGTCGCGGCGCCTGGCGCAGTGTCGCCGCGAAAAGTGTTTTGGGCGACCTGGTTCGGCTGGATGCTCGATGGCTTCGATTCGTCGATGTACGCCTACATCCTGGTCGGCGCGTTGAGCGAATTGCTGCCGGCCAGCGGCATTGAGCCGAGCAAGGCCAATATCGGCATCTATGGCGGGCTGTTGTTCTCGATCTTCATGCTGGGCTGGGCCTGCTCGATGGTCTGGGGCTGGGCCGCGGACCGTTACGGACGGGTCCGGATCATGTGCTGGACGGTGCTGGTCTACTCGCTGTTCACGGCGCTGTGCGGGCTTGCGACCGGTATCGTGATGTTCGCATTGTTTCGCTTTGTTGCCGGCTTCGGCATCGGCGGCGAATGGGCCGCGGGCACGCCGCTGCTGCAGGAATCCGTGCCGGAGAATACGCGGGTGCGGCTCGCCGGATGGCTGCACACGGCGACGCCGACCGGGCTATTCCTCGCCGCCGCCGTCACGCTTGCGATTGGCAGCACGCTGGGCTGGCGCGGCATGTTCCTGCTCGGCATTCTGCCCGCGCTGCTGATCGCGTATCTGCGCAGCAACATTCCCGAACCCGAGCGCAGGGCTGCGCACGAGCAGCCGTCGGTCGCGGCCTTGTTTGCCGGCGACCAGGCGCGCACCACCTGGGCCGCGGCGCTGATGATGGCCTGCATCATCTTCGGCCTTTGGTCGTCGAACTTCTGGGCCCCGACCGTGATCTCGACCAAGCTGGTCGCCGCGGGCGCGACGCCGGCGCACGCGCAGGAGATGGGCGCGGTGGCCGGCCTGATCACCAATGTCGGCACGCTGATCGGCTGCCTCCTTGTACCATGGCTAACTACCTGGCTCGGCAGCCGGCGCCGCACCGCGGTGCTGTTCTTCGTCGGCGGGCTGATCTCCGTCGTGGTCTCCTATGAGGTCGCGATCGAATGGCTCGACAGCCTGACGCTGTTCATGGTGCTGCTGCCGGTGCTCGGCTTCTTCACCAATGGTGTGTTCGGCCTGTTCACGATCTGGCTGCCGGAGATGTTTCCTTCGGCGCTGCGCGGCTCGGGCTCCGGCTTCGCCTTCAGCATGGGCCGCGTGCTCGGCGCCGCCGGCCCGACCCTGATCGGCGCGCTCGCCGCCCGCACCGGCAGCTTCCCGCTGGCGATTTCGATGCTGTCGCTGATCTATGTAGTCGGCCTGCCGCTGATCGCCCTGGCGCCGGAGACGGCCGGCAAGCCGCTGGCGAGATAGCAGGCTACTTTGCACGTTGCGCGCGGCTTCGGCCGCGCGCCGTCACTTACTCCGCCGGCTTCGCGGTCGCTGGCGTCTGCGCGGCCACGGGCGTCTGCGCAGCTACGGGTACCTTCGCGGGCGCCTTGTCGACCTTCTTCGACCAGGAGCGGTAATAGGCGAGTGCGGTCATCAGCACGATGCCAACAATGCTGACCGCGATTTGCATCCAGATGCTGCCGGAGACCTCGACCAGCAGCACATGCGCGATGACCGCGAGGAAAACGCCGGTGCAGAACACTTCGAGCGACTGCTGGCCGCATTTGATGATCGGCTGGAAGATCGGCCATTCATATCCGGGCCATTCGCGCGGCAGGAAGCGGGTGACGAAGAAGGCGAGGACGATGAAGTGCAGCACGCGATAAGGCGCAAGGTTGGTCTTGTCGTTCGGATTGAAGGCGTCATAGAGCCAGGCCGGCATCGCCTGTCCGAGCTCCGGGAAGCGGCCCGCCAAGGTCATGACCAGCGCGAACAGCAGATAGGCGCCGCCGAGCCAAAGGAAGGCGCGCGAGCGGATGAACGTGATCGATTCGCTCGCGCCGCCGAGCGCGAACCAGCCGCCGAACACGAACAGGAACTGCCAGCAGAACGGATTGAAATACCATGAGCCGGACGGATAGGCCGGCAGGTTCCAGCCGAATTGCCGCGCCGCGAGATAGAGCAGGAACGAGGCCAGCAGCGTCAGATTGAGCTTGCGCAGCATCGCCCACAGCACCAGCGGATAGCACAGCATCAGCGCTATATAGAGCGGCAGCACATCCATGTTGACCGGTTTGAACGCCAGGATCAGGCCCTGATAGAGCGTCTCGGCCGGATTGTGCATGAAGCCCGCGACGTTGAATTCGTCCTGCAGGTTCGGGTCGTGGTAGCGCTGGGAGAGATAGCCGATCTCGGCGATATAGATCACGAACAGCAGGACGTGGGCGACATAGATCTGCCAGGCGCGCTTGATCAGGCGGGTGGCGCCGATCACGGTGCCGCGCTCGAGCATCATGCGCGCATAGACGAAGGATGCGGTGTAGCCGGAGATGAACACGAACAGATCGGCCGCATCGCTGAAGCCGAAATTCTTCTGCGTGATCCAGTTCACCGCGTTGTTCGGGATGTGATCGAGATAGATCGCCCAGTTGGCGAAGCCGCGCAGCAGATCGAGGCGATAGTCGCGGCCACGCGGCGGCAGAACAGCCTTGACGTCCATCGGTACGCTCCCATCCCGAGTGCCCGCGTGTCCGGTCGCGGGTCGCCCACGACGTCATACTAGAACAGGATTTCGACGGTTGTGTATTGGTTTTCCGGAAACGGATCGCCGCCATAGCCGGCCAAACAGCGATGAATTTGGATCAAATCGTTCGCGCCGCGAACCACGCGGTGCGTAGGATGGGTAGAGCGAAGCGAAACCCATCGCTCCGTGTCGACCTGACGAATGATGGGTTTCGCTTCGCTCTACCCATTCTACGAGAGCCGGCCGCGCACCGGCGCGGCTAACGCTGCACAAACCCGTTATGCAGCGTGGTGAACAGCGCCTTGCCCTTCTTCACCAGATCGTATTTGCGGCCGTAAAGCAGCCAGACGGCGGTGAGGTGGCACATCCCGCCCATCATCAGCGACATCGCGGTGTAGGGATCGAGATTGCGGCGATAGGTGCCGGCGCGGCTCGCCTGCCTGATCAACTGCACATAGCGCAGCGCGTATCTGTCGACCGCCTTCTTGATCCGCGGTTCGGCGGCAAGCACGCTCGGCCAGATCTCGAGGAAGAACACCCGGCCCCAGCTCGGGTTGTCCTTGATGTACTGGAAGTTGGTGAGGAAGATGATGCGGAGCTGGTCGACGGGATCGCCACCCTTGACCAGCAGCGGCTCGGTCTTCTGATACAGCGCCTCGAAATTGCCTTCGGGCACATCGAGCACCAGCGCGCGCTTGTCCTCGAAATAATCATAGATGCTGGAGAGCGGTACTTTCGCCGCGGCGGCGACCTCGGTGAGCGAGGTTCCGTCGATGCCTTTTTCGCCAAACAGCTTGGTGGCCGCCGTGAGGATCTGCTCGCGCCGGTCGCGGCTGCGTTGCTGCTTGAGCTTGAGTGTCGTCCCCGAAGCCACGGTGGTCTCCAAGAGCGTTTTCGCGCGAAGTGGATACCGGTTCGCGCAAGGAAGACGCGTCAAAGCAGGAATCTCATCCCCGTAAAAAAAACAGTAAGGCAGCGGGATCGGAACACAAGTGCTATTGCGACGGGATACAGCGGTAAAGCCTGCGGGTCAGACCGGCGCGTTCCGCCGTTCATGTGTGCGGAACGCGTTGCGGGCAATGATCTGGCGCATGATCTCGGAGGTGCCGTCTAGAATGCGGACCACCCGCGTTTCCCGCCAGATGCGCTCGATCGGCAGGTCTCTTGAATAACCGGCACCGCCGAACAGCTGCATGGTCGTGTCGGCGACGCGCTGCACCATGTCGGCGCCGGTATATTTGGAGAGCGCTGCCGCGGCGGTGCGGGCGGCGGCATCGCCCTGGTCGTAACGCCAGGCTGCCTCATAGGCGACAAGCCGCGCGGCATGCAGCGAACTCGCCATGTCGGCGATCTGCCACTCGATGCCCTGATGGTCGCGCAGCTTGCGTCCGAACGTCTCGCGCTCCGAGACATGGTCGAGCGCGTAGTCCAGCAGCTGGCTCGCCGCGCCGACGCAATAGGCGCCCCAATGGGTGCGCCCGGCATCCAGGCACCGCATCGCGATGGCGAATCCTTCGCCCTCCTGTCCCAGCAGATTCTCGCGCGGAACACGGCAATCCTCGAAGATCACTTCGGCGTGCTCCGAGCCGCGTCCGGCAGCCATCTCGACCAGGCGGCCGATGGCAAGGCCCGGCGTCTTTGCGTCGACGACAAAGGCCGCGATGCCCTTGGCGCCGGCGGAGGGATCGAGCGTGGCGAACACCGTGAAGACGCCGGCCGCGGGCGCATTGGTGATATAGGTCTTGCGGCCGTCGAGCACGTAATGATCGCCGTCCCGCCGCGCTCGGGTCTGGATCCGGGCGGCATCGGATCCGGCATTCGGTTCGGTCAGCGCGAACGCGCCGATCACCCGTCCGCTGGCGAGCTCCGGCAGCCATCGGTCGCGAACCGCCGGCTGCGCGTAGAGCTCGATCGCCTTCGAGCCGATGTGAACGTTGACCCCGCTCAGATAGTAGAAGGCGGTGTGGGCCTTCGCGAGCTCCTCGATCGCGATGCAGCTGCCCAGCATCGTGAGGCCGAGGCCGCCGAATTGCTTCGGCGTGTTGGTGCCGAACAATCCCATCCTGCGCAGGCCGGCCATGGCGCTGTCCGGCACCTTGCCGGTCGCCTCGATCGCGGCATCGTGCGGCTGTAGCTCGCTGCGCACGAATTCACGCATCCGGCCTTGCAGAACGCGGAGGTCGTCGGGAAGCTCAAAATGCATCGCGGGCACCAAAAGTCGAATAATCTTCGAAAAATGTTGCGCCGCCTTCCGGCAGATGTCAAGGTTTTGCGGAAGTTCCGGAGAATACGGCATGCTCGCAGGCTTGATGCAGCAGGTCCCGCTCACCCTCAATCTGGTGAGGGACGTGTCGCGGATCTCTATCCGAACAAGACGGTGACGACGCGGTATTGCGACCGCGTCCATGTCATCAGCCATGCGGAGCTGCTCGGCCGCGCGGGCCAGCTCGCCAACTTCCTCGCCGAGATCGGCGTCGAGCGCGGCATGCGCGTTGCCACGCTGGCCTGGAACTCGCGCCGTCACCTCGAGCTTTATCTCGCCGTGCCCTGCATGGGCGCGGTGCTGCACACCATCAATGCGCGCCTGCACGCGCTTGATATCGCAAGACTGCTCGCCCACGCCGAGGATCGGGTGCTGTTCGTCGATCGTTCGATCTGGCGAACCGTCGGGACGGAGATCGAGCTGCGCAACACGTTTGAAGCTCACTAAACGCTTCAACCCATCTTCCGACCATCGCATCTTCCGCCGCAACTTTGTCCACTTGTTACGGGACAAAACCACGAGTTGTGGACTGGCGACCTGTCGCTTTGGGGAGAAGATCATGCCACGTTCGTTTCAATCCAATTATTCCGTTCGGCTCTTCCTCGGCCTCGCCGCCGCCCTCACGATCGGGCTTGCCTCGCCGGTATCAGCGCAACAGGCCTCCGGCACCGCGCTGGCCCGCGTGCTCGTGCTCGGTACCGGCGGCACCATCGCGGGGCAGGCCAGCGCACGCGCCGGCAACGCCTATGACTCAGGCAAGGTCAGCGCAGCCAACCTGGTCGCGGCGATCCCGGGCATCGACAAGCTCGCCCAGATGTCGGCCGAGCAGATTTCGTCGATCGGCTCGCAGGACATGAACGACAACGTGTGGTTCGACCTCGTCAAGCGCATCCGCGCGGCCATTGACGACAAGGAGGTCGACGGCGTCGTCATCACCCATGGCACCGACACGATGGAGGAGACCGCGTTCTTCCTGCAAAACGTACTCGACACCGACGTCCCGATCGTGCTGGTCGGATCGATGCGGCCCTCGACCGCGATCGGCGCCGACGGTCCGGCCAATCTCTACGAGGCGATGCGGGTCGCATCGGCCCCGGAATCCCGCGGCCGCGGCGTGCTCGTGGTGCTCAACGACACCATCCATGCCGCGCGCTGGGTGCAGAAGACCAACACCACCAGCGTCGAGACGTTCCGCTCGCCCGAAGTCGGCCCGGTCGGCTATGTCGACACCGGCTCGCTGCGCTTCCTGCAGCCGGCCGCACCCGTCAAGGCTGCCAGGTTGAAGCTGCCGGATGCGCCGCCCTTGCCGCGGGTCGACATCATCTATTCGCACGCCAACATGGACGCCGCTGAGGTCGAGGATGCGGTCAGGCGCGGCGCCAAGGGCATCGTGCTGGCCGGCGTCGGCGACGGCAATTCATCGAAGGGCGCGATCGATGCGCTGGCCGCCGCGGCGAAGCAGGGCGTCGTGGTGGTGCGTTCGACCCGGGTCGGCTCAGGCTTCGTCAACCGCAACGTCGAGGTCGAGGACGACAAGCTCGGCTTCGCGGTCTCGCTCGATCTCAACCCGCAGAAGGCGCGGGTATTGCTCGAGCTCCTGATCGCGAACGGCATCACCGAGCCGTCGGCGGTTCAACAGGCGTTCGCGCGGTAGACCACCGGTTTTGAGGCGCCGCCGGCTTCGCCTGCGCGGCCTTGTTCGCCGCGCGCCACGCTGGGAGCAGCAGGGCGCGCGCTTCCGCGATGCGCGACATCACGGTGGTGACGGGAATGCCGGTGACTTCGGCGATCTCCTTGTAGGAGAGATATATCATCTCGCGCAGCGCGATGACCTCGCCGAGCGGGGCGGGCAGGTCATGGATGAGTTGCCGGATGGTCGGGGTGTCGCGCCGTTCCGGCGTTACATTGTTGCCGGAGGGTTTCCGGTCGAGTTTCTCTTGGCAGACGGCTTTGAGGATCGCGAGCAGCCACGGCCTGATGGCCGGGCCGCGAACGCCGTCGAACCGGCGCAGTGCGCGCAGATAGCATTCCTGCACGGCCAGTTCGGCGTCCGCCTCGGTCCGCATCAGGACCTGGGCGAACGCGTAGGCATCGTCGAGACACGGCAATGCCGCGTCGCGAAACTGCTGCGCCGTTTTATTCCCGGCTTTCGCACTTCGCATCATAGGGTTGCATCTCGTGAATAGCTTTACCGGCAATCGGCGCAGTGGTATCAGGCTCCGCGCCGGAGTCGTGGACCGTCGCGCCAAGCGTAGGGACAGGAACGACGTGCGCACACGACATGCGCGCGGCGGACAGCAAGCGATCGATCGTGTCAGCCCTGATCGATCGAGCGTCGGAGCGCGGATCATGTCCGAGACACAGGTGCCCAACCGGTTCTCGATTTTCCATCATGGGCTGGCCAAAGGGCCGGCCTATGAGGCATGGCGCGAAGGGATTTGCCGCGGCTTCTGCCGGCTCGACGTCGGACCGACCGACGACAACCGCATCGACTGCCACAACGAGTTTACGCTGCTGCATACGGTTGCCATCGCGACGCCGCGCGGCGGCTCGGCCCGCTTCGCTCGCACCCGCGCGCTTCTGAATGACGGCTGCGACGACCTCGTCCTGATCTCTGCGACGCGCGGCACGGTGCAGGTCACGCAGGCAGGCAAGGCGATCGAGCTTCAGCGCGGCCAGATGTGCCTCACCGAAATGAATATCGTCGGCACCGCCGACCTCACCCGGTCGGGCAGCTTTACGACGACGCGGTTTCCGCGGCGCCTGCTGCTCCAGGTCGCACCATTGGTGGAAACGCAGCTGGCGCGGGTACTCGGGCGCGAGCCGGCCCTGGGCGCGATGATCGAGCGCTATTCCGTGCTCTGCACCGAGCTTGCCGGCGATCTGGACGTGCCCGGCCAGCGGGCGGCGGCGCACCATCTCGCCGACCTGGCGGGTCTCGTTCTCGGCAGCAGCGCCGAGACAAAGCAGCTGTCGGCACGCGACGGCGTGGCGAAGGCGCGGCTCGATCTGATGAAGGCCGATGTTCTCAAAAATCTCGACAACGGTAAGCTCACGATCGAAGCCATAGCAAAGGCGAATGCGCTGAGCACCCGCCAGGCGCAGCGCCTGTTCGCGTCCGCAGGAACGACATTCTCGGAGTTCGTCCTCGAGCAGCGCCTGCTGCGGGCGCGCCGGCTACTGCTGCACGAAGAGGGCGCCGGCCGCAAGGTCAGCGACATCGCCTATACGGTCGGCTTCAACGACTTGTCCTATTTCCATCGCGCGTTCCGCCGGAAGTTCGGCATAGCACCGGCGGAGATGCAGATGGAACTGGGGCGGCGGCATTGAACGCCTCCTGCCGCGGCGCTAGATCAGCAGACCAGCTTCATCGCAACGAGGGCGCTGCCAATGCCTCTGTGGACCTGCGAACAATGCGGCGCGCAATTTCCTGAGACCGCTGCGCCGCCGCCGGCTTGCCCGATCTGCGAGGACGAGCGGCAATATGTGAACTGGAAGGGGCAGGCGTGGCTGACGCGCGAGGAGCTCGCAGAGCGGCACAAACTGGTCTGTCGCGACGATCTTGGCCTCGTCGGGATCGCGCTCGAGCCGTCCTTTGCGATCGGGCAGCGCGCGCTGCTGGTGCCGGACCGCGGCGGCTGCGTGATGTGGGACTGCGTGCCGCTGGCAACCGCCGAGGCGATCGCCCATGTCAGATCGCTCGGCGGGCTGAAGGCGATTGCGATCTCGCATCCGCATTATTATGGCGCGGTCGCCGACTGGAGCGCGGCGTTCGACAATGCCCCGGTCTATCTGCACGGCGACGATGCACAATGGGTGACGCGGCCTTATCCGTCGATCGTGCCGTGGCAGGGGGACAGCCATCGCATCTCCGACGACATCCTGCTGGTGCGCGGCGGCGGGCATTTTGCCGGCGCCACCATGCTGCATTGGCGCAATGGCGCCGACGGGCGCGGCGCGCTTCTGACCGGGGATATCGCGATGGTGGCGATGGACCGCCGCTCGGTCAGCTTCATGTATTCCTACCCGAACTATATCCCGCTCAATGCATCAGCGGTCCGCCGCCTCGCGCGCGCGGTCGAGCCGCTGGCCTATGATCGGATCTATGGCGCCTGGTGGGGCAAGAACATCGCCTCCGACGCCAAGGCGGCGTTCGACCGCTCGGTGCAGCGCTATCTCGCGGCGATCTCGGACTGACGGTTCCGGCCGCTTTTGGCAACCTTGCCACGCGGCGCGATCGCGCTATATCAGGGCTTTCCCGCCCCTTACCGATTGTCCGAGTTTCCGCATGACCACAACTGCCGCTGCCGAATCCCAGCCATTCCAGGCCGAGGTTGCCGAATTGCTGCACCTGATGGTGCATTCGGTCTATTCCGAGACCGATATCTTCCTGCGCGAGTTGATCTCGAACGCGTCGGATGCCTGCGACAAGCTGCGCTACGAGGCGATCGCCAATCCGTCCCTGATCACGGACGGCACGCCGCCGGAGATCAGGATCGTCCCGAACAAGGCGGCCAACACGCTTGCCGTGGTTGATACCGGCATCGGCATGGAGCGCCAGGAGCTGATCGACAATCTCGGCACCATCGCGCGCTCCGGCACCAGATCGTTCCTGTCGAAGCTCACCGAGGCCAAGGACGGCGCCAACCTGATCGGCCAGTTCGGCGTCGGCTTCTATGCCGCCTTCATGGTCGCCGAAAAGATCGTCGTCACCAGCCGCCGCGCCGGCTCGGACGAGGTGTGGGTGTGGACGTCGGAAGGCGGCAGCGGCTTCGAGATCGCACCGGGGGGCGAAGAGGCCGCCCAGCGTGTCGCGCGCGGCACCGAGATCGTGCTGCATCTGAAGAAGGACGCCGCCAAGTATCTCGAGGCCTACGAGATCGAGCGCATCGTCCGCGAATATTCCGACAACATCCAGTTTCCGATCCTGCTGGTGCCGGAAGAGGGCGAGCCGCGCCAGATCAACTCGGCGAGCGCGCTGTGGCAGCGCTCGAAATCCGAGCTCAAGCCGGAGGATTACGCCCAGGCCTACAAGCAGATCGCCGGCGCGTTCGACGAGCCGGCGATGACGCTGCATTACCGTGCCGAGGGCCGGCAGTCCTACGCCGTGCTGCTGTTCGCGCCGTCGCAAAAGCCGTTCGACCTGTTCCAGGTCGAGCGCAAGGGTAAGGTCAAGCTCTACGTCCGCCGCGTCTTCATCGCCGACGATGCCGAGCTGCTGCCGGCTTACTTGCGCTTCATCCGGGGTGTGATCGACAGTGAGGACCTGCCGCTCAACATCTCGCGCGAGATGCTGCAGAACAATCCGCAGCTCGCGCAGATCCGCAAGGCCGTCACCGGCCGCGTGATCGGCGAGTTGGAGACGCTCGGCGAGAAGGAGCCGGAGACCTTCGCAAAGATCTGGAACGCGTTCGGCCCGGTGATCAAGGAAGGCCTGTGGGAGGATTTCGAGCGCCGCGACAAGCTGCTGGCACTGGCGCGCTTCACCACGACGTCGGGCGAGAACCGCTCGCTGAAGCAGGTTGTCGACGACTTCAAGCCGAACCAGACCGAGATCTATTATCTGGTCGGCGACAGCGTCGAGCGGCTGAAGTCGAACCCGAAGCTGGAATCGGCGCGCGCCCGCGGCATCGAGGTGCTGCTCCTGACCGATCCGGTCGATGCGTTCTGGACCTCGGCGCCGCTCGATTTCGGCGGCAAGCCGCTGAAGTCGCTGAGTCAGGGCGATGTCGATTTCGGCCTGATCCCGCTTGCCGATGACAAGGACGACAAGAAGGACGAACCCGCGGCCGACGCGGCGACCACGATCGCCGTGATCAAGGACGCGCTCGGCGAGCGCGTCTCCGACGTCCGCGCCTCGCAGCGGCTGACCGCGAGCGCGTCGTGCCTCGTTGCCGGCGGCGATGCGCGCGACCGCGCGCTGGAGCGGCTGCTCGCCCAGCAGAACCGCGGCGCGATCACAAAGCCGGTGCTCGAGATCAATTTGCGCCACCCGCTGGTCGCAGCGCTCGCGACCGATACCGCGCAGGCGAAGGACCTGTCGCTGCTGCTGTTCGAACAGGCGCAGATCCTCGACGGCGAGATGCCCGACGACCCCGCCGCGTTCGCTGGCCGCATGAACCAGCTTGTGCTGCGCGGATTGGGGAAGTAGAGCGCGAACTCTGAACCCGTCATCCTGAGCCCGTAGATGGGGTAACGGGCCGGCCGCCCGCTCGCTACGGCGCAATTTGGAAGCGCGCTCGCGAGCGGCCTGTTGGTTGGAAGGCGGTCGTCCCTCAAACTGATGGTGTTCAACGGAGTCGGGCAAGCCCGCTCCAAGCATCATTAAGGGACGACCATGTACCACTATGCAGGAATTGACGTGTCTTTGGAATGCTCGAGCGTTTGCCTTGTCGATGGGACAGGCAAGATTTTGCGCGAGACGAAGGTTGCGAGCGAGCCGGCGGCGCTGATCGCCTGGTTCCGGTCGCTGGGTCTGGTACTGGAACGGATCGGGCTGGAGGCAGGCCCCTTGTCGCAATGGCTGTATGCGGGTCTGCGAGACGCAGGGCTTGCGGTCGAGCTGCTGGAAACGCGGCACGTTCGCGAAGCCTTCAAGTCGATGCCGGTGAAGACGGACCGCAACGATGCCCGCCGGATCGCGCAGTTGATGCGGCTCGGCTGGTTCCGGCCGGTGCACTGCAAGTCGGTCGCGGCGCAGGAGACCCGCGCCATCCTGACGGCGCGCAAGCTGCTGCAATCCAAGCTTCGCGATGTCGAGAACAGCCTGCGCGGCATACTTCGCGGTTTTGGCCTGAAGGTCGGTGCGACCACCGAGCGCACGTTCGCCGGACGCATCCGCGAGCTCGTGACCGGCCATCCCGGACTGGAGTTGGTCGCGGCGGCGCTGCTCCAAGCCCATGCGGTGCTGCTGCGGGAGTTCAAGAGCCTGGACAAGCACACCCAGAAGCTCGCCAGGACGCATCCATCCGCCAAGCTCCTGATGACAACGCCGTCCGTTGGTCCGATCGTGGCGCTCACCTATGCCGCGGCGATCGACGACCCGAAGCGCTTCCGCTCCTCGAAGGCCACGGGAGCCCACTTTGGGCTTACCCCGAAGAAGTACCAGTCCGGTGAGACCGACTACACCGGCCGCATCAGCAAGATCGGGGATGCCTCCGTGCGCGAGGCACTCTACCAGGCAGCTCACGTCATGCTGACCAAGCCGGTCAAGAATTGCTCGGCATTGAAGAGCTGGGCGATGCGGATCGCCCGGCGCGCAGGCATGCGCAAGGCCAAGGTAGCGCTGGCTCGCAAGCTCGCCGTGATCCTGCATCGCATGCTCGCCGACACCAAACCGTTCAACCCGATGACCAAGGCCATCTAGCCAGGAGCAGCAATCGGTTCCGGGCGGGCCACGACACCAGGCTCTCCCCGAGCGAAGTCCCTCCGCTGGGACGATGGATCCGGTCAGGCCGCCATCCGGGAAGTGGCTCACGACCACGCAATCCGTAGATTGGCCGGCCGGCTCCTCAATGCACCCCATCAGGCGACGGCCTTCGCGCCGATCCCGTACAGAAGCAAGTGCCCGGCGAGTGGATGACGCGAAAAGGGATTGACTAACCAAGGCCCGTTACAGAAGCCCGGATGGAGCGAAGCGCAATCCGGGACAGGTCCATCCGTGGATAGCGCGGCCCCGGATTTCGCTGCGCTCCATCCGGGCTACGCATTCCTAAAACTGGCAGGCTGACTGCGCCGCCCAGGCGCTTGACAGGCCGCGGTCCATTGATGTTATGTTATAACATAACATCAAACGAATGCCCCATGTCCCGCCGCCGCCGATCCCTCCAGCAACTGTTTGATCTCGATGCAAAAACTCCCCGTCACCATCTTGTCCGGCTTCCTCGGGGTTGGAAAGACCACTTTGCTGAACCACGTCCTGAACAACCGCCGCGGCCTGAAGGTTGCGGTGATTGTGAACGACATGAGCGAGGTGAACATCGACGCCGACCTGGTTCGCGATGGCGGTGCGAAGCTGTCCCGGACTGACGAAAAACTGGTCGAGATGAGCAATGGCTGCATCTGCTGCACCCTGCGCGACGATCTGCTGAAGGAGGTACGCACGCTCGCCGAGAGCGGCCGCTTCGATTATCTCCTGATCGAATCGACCGGCATTTCCGAGCCGCTGCCGGTCGCCGCGACCTTCGAGTTTCGCGATGAAGATGGCCAAAGCCTCTCCGACATCGCGCGGCTCGACACCATGGTCACGGTGGTCGACGCCGCCAATCTCCTGAAGGACTACGCCTCGACCGATTTCCTCAGCCAGCGCGGCGAAGCGCTCGACGGCGACAAGCGCACGCTGGTCGATCTGCTGGTCGAGCAGATCGAGTTCGCCGATGTCGTGGTGCTGAACAAGATCGATGCCGCGACGCCTGCGCAGCGCGAGGCCGCCCGTACCATCGTGCGTGCGCTCAATCCCGAGGCCGACCTCGTCGAAGCGAATTTTGCGCAAGTCCCGTTCGACCGCGTGCTCGACACCGGCCGCTTTGCCTATGAGCGCGCGCAGCAGCATCCGCTCTGGCACAAGGAACTCTATGGCTTCGCCGAGCACGTGCCGGAGACCGAGGCGTACGGCATCAAAAGCTTCGTCTACCGCGCGCGGCGCCCGTTCGACCCGGTGCGCTTCCACGGCTTCCTGCGCGAGAGCTGGCAAGGCGTGATCCGCGCCAAGGGCCATTTCTGGATCGCGACGCGCCCGGATTGGTGCGGCGAGCTGAGCCAGGCCGGCGCCATCGTCCGCACCGAAGGGCTCGGTTCGTGGTGGGCCGCGATCCCGCGCGTGCGCTGGCCGGATGATCCGGACTGGCGGCTGATGATGCAGCGGAGCTGGAACGATCTCTACGGCGATCGCCGGCAGGAGCTGGTCTTCATCGGCTCCGGCATGAACGAGGACTACATCCGCCGCAGGCTCGATGCCTGCCTCGTCACCGGCAGACCGGGCATGGACCCGCAAGCCTGGGCCGGGCTGCGCGATCCGTTTCCGCCGTGGAGCAGGACAGGCGAGGCGGCGTGAGACAGTCACCGTAGCCCGGATGGAGCGAAGCGCAATCCGGGGTCTCCCGCCGCTTGAGAGGTCTCCGGATTTCGCTGCGCTCCATCCGGGCTTCTGTAACGGGCCTTGGTTAGTCAATCCCTTTTCGCGTCATCCACTCGCCGGGCACTTGCTTCTGTACGGGATCGGCGCGAAGGCCGTCGCCTGATGGGGTGCATTGAGGAGCCGGCCGGCCAATCTACGGATTGCGTGGTCGTGAGCCACTTCCCGGATGGCGGCCTGACCGGATCCATCGTCCCAGCGGAGGGACTTCGCTCGGGGAGAGCCTGGTGTCGTGGCCCGCCCGGAACCGATTGCTGCTCCTGGCTAGATGGCCTTGGTCATCGGGTTGAACGGTTTGGTGTCGGCGAGCATGCGATGCAGGATCACGGCGAGCTTGCGAGCCAGCGCTACCTTGGCCTTGCGCATGCCTGCGCGCCGGGCGATCCGCATCGCCCAGCTCTTCAATGCCGAGCAATTCTTGACCGGCTTGGTCAGCATGACGTGAGCTGCCTGGTAGAGTGCCTCGCGCACGGAGGCATCCCCGATCTTGCTGATGCGGCCGGTGTAGTCGGTCTCACCGGACTGGTACTTCTTCGGGGTAAGCCCAAAGTGGGCTCCCGTGGCCTTCGAGGAGCGGAAGCGCTTCGGGTCGTCGATCGCCGCGGCATAGGTGAGCGCCACGATCGGACCAACGGACGGCGTTGTCATCAGGAGCTTGGCGGATGGATGCGTCCTGGCGAGCTTCTGGGTGTGCTTGTCCAGGCTCTTGAACTCCCGCAGCAGCACCGCATGGGCTTGGAGCAGCGCCGCCGCGACCAACTCCAGTCCGGGATGGCCGGTCACGAGCTCGCGGATGCGTCCGGCGAACGTGCGCTCGGTGGTCGCACCGACCTTCAGGCCAAAACCGCGAAGTATGCCGCGCAGGCTGTTCTCGACATCGCGAAGCTTGGATTGCAGCAGCTTGCGCGCCGTCAGGATGGCGCGGGTCTCCTGCGCCGCGACCGACTTGCAGTGCACCGGCCGGAACCAGCCGAGCCGCATCAACTGCGCGATCCGGCGGGCATCGTTGCGGTCCGTCTTCACCGGCATCGACTTGAAGGCTTCGCGAACGTGCCGCGTTTCCAGCAGCTCGACCGCAAGCCCTGCGTCTCGCAGACCCGCATACAGCCATTGCGACAAGGGGCCTGCCTCCAGCCCGATCCGTTCCAGTACCAGACCCAGCGACCGGAACCAGGCGATCAGCGCCGCCGGCTCGCTCGCAACCTTCGTCTCGCGCAAAATCTTGCCTGTCCCATCGACAAGGCAAACGCTCGAGCATTCCAAAGACACGTCAATTCCTGCATAGTGGTACATGGTCGTCCCTTAATGATGCTTGGAGCGGGCTTGCCCGACTCCGTTGAACACCATCAGTTTGAGGGACGACCGCCTTCCAACCAACAGGCCGCTCGCGAGCGCGCTTCCAAATTGCGCCGTAGCGAGCGGGCGGCCGGCCCGTTACCCCATCTACGCTTCTAAAACCGGTCCCAACCCGCGCCGTATCTGCTAGAGAATCCCGCATCAGGGCGGAAACGGCGCGGCGTTGCGATGGCTGGCGGCAGCGATATCTTCTACGGCGGCATTCCGGTGTTTCGCGGCTTCGCGCGGCTGATGGACCCCGCGCTGTATGCGCCGTTGCCGGATGACTGGACGGTCGGCGTCGCCGATATCGTGGAATCGACCAAGGCGATCGCGGCGCAGCGCTACAAGGCGGTCAACATGGCCGGCGCCGCGGTGGTCGCCGCCGTCACCAATGCGCTGGAGGGCCGCGAATTCCCCTTCGTGTTCGGCGGCGACGGTGCGAGTTTTGCGGTCGCGCCCGCCGATCTCGACAAGGCGCGCGAAGCCCTGGCCGCGACCGCGCGCTGGGTGCACGACGACCTCGATCTGGTGCTGCGGGTGGCGCTGGTGCCGATGGCGGCGATCCGCGCCGCGGGCGCCGATGTCCGCGTCGCGCGCTTCGGGCCGTCGGCCAATCTGTCCTATGCGATGTTCTCAGGCGGCGGTCTTGCTTACGCCGATGCCGCGATGAAGCGCGCCGAGTTCGCGGTCGATCCGGCGCCTCAGGGCACGCAACCCGATTTGTCCGGCCTGTCCTGCCGCTTCGAGGTGATGCCGTCCGCGCGCGGCGTCATTCTGTCGGTGCTGGTGCTGCCGGCGAAGAACGCCGATCCCGCGTCCTTCCGCAAGGTGATCGAGGATATCGTCGTCCGCGTCGAGAAAAGTCCCGATGCCGGACGGCCGGTGCCCGCCAGCGGTCCGCCGCTGCACTGGCCGCCGCAGGGAATGGAGTACGAGGCGCGCGCACGGCGCCGCGGCCCGCTTGCGCTGCGGCGCGCCGTGGTGCTCACATTCACGCTGTGGGCCTATACGCTGATGCGGTTCAACATCCCGGTCGGCAAGTTCGCGCCGAAACGTTATCTGCAGCAGGTGGTCGAGAATTCAGACTTCCGCAAGTTCGACGACGGCCTGCGCATGATCCTGGATTGCACGCCGGAGCTCGCTTCCGACATCGAGCAGCGCCTCGCCGCCGCCGCGGCGCAGGGCATCGTGCGTTATGGCCTGCACGAGCAGGATGCCGCGATGATGACCTGCTTCACCCCGTCGGTGATGCGCGCCGACCACGTCCACTTCATCGACGGCGCCCGCGGCGGCTACGCCTCGGCCGCGACGGTGCTGAAGGCGCGCGCGGTGTAGCAATTTTTCTCACCTCTCCCCGCTCGTTTGCGGGGAGAGGTCGGACGCCACGCCTCGCGTGGCTTCCGAGTGAGGGCAGGCAATGCGTGGCCGCAAGAGATATTCATCCGACTCGCGAGATCGACGGTGAGCTGACTACAATTCAGATATGGCTACGCGGATAGAGCCCCTCACCCCAACCCTCTCCCCGCAAGAGCGGGGCGAGGGAGCACGGTCCCGTCGCGGTTGCCGCTCGGCTCAGAATTACCGCCCCACCCGCGTCCAGGTCTCGCCGCCGCACAGCGCGCCGACGCAGCCTTCGACGCGCAGCGTGCTCTCGCCGGTCACCGAGATGCTGCTCGCATAGGTGCCGCCGTCGTCGGCGTTGTAGATCTGGCCCGACCATTTGCCCGCGGCGACCGGATGCATGCCGGAAAACAGCGGCAGCCCGATGATCGGCCGGCTGGACAGCGACGGATTCGGATTCTTGTTGTCGACCTGGGGCTTGCCGGTCATCGGATCGATCGGGTCGCGCAGGCTCACCACCACGCCGCAGATGCCGCCGCCGCATTTGCTGATCTTGACGCGGGCATCGCCGGCCTGGGTCTGCCAGACGCCGACCGGCTCAGGCGCGCCTTGCGCATGCGCGGCGGGCACGGCAAGCGCCGTCGCAATGATTGCGATCATGAATTCGAATCTGCAGGCCATGGCTCATTCCCCCAGAGCATGATCCGGAAAAGTGCGAAGCGGTTTTCCGAAAAGATCATGATCAAACAAAGAGCTAAAGCGCGATGACGATTCGACCCAATCTCATCGCGCTTTAGTGGTCGGCCTGCATAACAAGTCGAAGAATTTCTGCAATGTCATATTCGCGCGATCAGGTGAGCGCGCTCCCAAAAAAAATCTGGTGCCTGTTTCAGGAGCAGTCATGCTCAGGCAACGCTCCGGTGCGAGGGCGCTGCGTCGTATTTATTTC
Source organism: Bradyrhizobium sp. USDA 4503 (assembly GCF_054055815.1). NCBI lineage: Bacteria > Pseudomonadati > Pseudomonadota > Alphaproteobacteria > Hyphomicrobiales > Nitrobacteraceae > Bradyrhizobium > Bradyrhizobium sp. USDA 4503. Next base: position 4,676,205 of record NZ_JBSRXS010000001.1, on the reverse strand, counting down.
CAGTGGGTCAGCCGGATCGAAATGATGGTGGCCAGGCCGAACGCCACCATTGCACCGCCGACCAGCGCAAACAGCGTCCACGCCGGGGCGCTCACGGTAGCGAGCCACCAGCCGCCGATACCGACCAGCAGCAGGCGGATGGTGCCGGCCAGCACCGGTCCGCCGACCTTGGCCGCGCCCTGCGAGGAGAAATAGAGACAGACGCCGACGCCGAAGAAGCCGAAGCCCGGGCCGGCCAGCGCGAAATAGGACGAAGCCGCGGCGGTCACGCCGGGATCGGTGGTGAACAGCGCAATCCACAGCGTCGGCTTGAGCGCGACCACAAGTCCGACGAAGCCAACGACAAGTCCGGCGACGGTGCCGGCGGTCCACGCCACCTTGCGGGCGCGGGTCACGAGTCCCGCGCCGATTGCCATGCCGACCATCGGCACCGAGGCGACGCCGACCGCGAACGCGATCGGGATCAGCAAGAATTCCAGCCGCGAGCCCATGCCGTAACCGGCCAGCGTTTCGGTGCCGAAGCTGGCCAGGATCTTGGTGAAGATCAGGATGGTCAGCACGCTCTGCAGCGGCGACAGGCAGGAGATCGCGCCGACCTTGAGGATGTCGAGGAACATCGCGCGCTGGAAGCTGAAGGCGGCGAAGTCGAGCTTCAACCGGCTGCGGCCAGAGGCGAGATACCAGGCGAGGAAGATCGCACCACACGTGAAGGCCGTGAGCTGTCCGGCGGCGACGCCGCGCATGCCGAGACCGGGCATGCCGAACAACCCGAGACCCAGCACGCCGCCGACCGCGATCTGGATCATCGAGACCGTGATCAGCGTCATCGAGGGAATTCGCATATCGCCGGTGCCGCGCACCACGGAGGCGAGCGTGTTGACCAGCCAGATCGAGATCGCGCCGGAGAACAGCACCTGCGAGTAATGCATCGACTGCTCGAGCACGCCGCCATGTCCGCCGAGCAGCGCATAGAAGTTGCGGCCGAAACCCAGCATCATCACGGTGAAGAACAGTCCGGCGCATCCGCCGATGATCGCCGCATGCAGCGCCAGATCGGCGGCGCGGTCGCGGTCGCCGGCGCCGAGCGCGCGGCTGATCGCCGACGAGACGCCGCCGCCCATGGCGCCGGCCGACATCATCTGCGTCAGCATCGCGAACGGAAACACCAGCGCAATGCCGGCCAGCGGCTCGGTGCCGAGCCGGCCGATGTAAGAGGTCTCGGCCACCGCGACCAGCGTCGAGCCGAACATGGCGATGGTGTTCGGGATCGCGAGGCGAAGCAGCGTCGGCAGGATCGGCGCGGTCAGCAGGTCATTGACCGGCGTGGCGGGCGTGGCCGGCTGCACGTCGTCGATCGAGGCATCAATGGTCATGCGTCACGGCTCACTTCGCAAGCGGGAGAGGGGCGCACTGCAATCCAACGCCAGTGAACCGGGCTCGCAATCAATAAATGATGATCGACATGTTACGATGTTGCACCGATCATCGCCACCGCCGCCGATGCAGGGGTCACCACGGCAGGCCGCATAGGTCGATCTTGCCCTGGCGCGGCGCGCGGACGATGTCGTTGACGAACGGCGCCATCGCCTCAAAGCGGATCTGCCCGGAAGGCTGTTCGCAATAGACTTCGCCGCTGAAGGGATGCCAGCGGCGCGCTTGGTAGAACGCGAAATTGTGCGGCTCGCAGAATAAGATTGCAAATTTCACCGCGTCGTTGGCACGAATGGTGTGCACGGCGGCATCTAACGCCAGTGACGCATAGCCGCGCCGCCGGCAGTCCGCACGGGTCGAGACTCCGCCGATGCCGCCGACATGCACCTTGTGGCCATTCCAGGTGATGGTCCGGAAATAGATACCGACATGGCAGGCCAGCCCGCTGTCGTCGGGCGCATCGAGCAGTACGCGCAGATCCGCGTGGGCCCATTTGATGTCCGCCCAGACCGACTTCTCGGCGGCATCCGGGCTCCAGACCGCCTGGAGCAGCGGCTCGGCGCGCTTCCACGACGCATCTCCGTTGAGAATGTCGATTTCGATGCTCATCGTCTGGGTCCTTGGTCTTGGTTCGGGCTGTGCCGATCTGTCATGGGCGATCCGAAAATGCGGTGTTTCTCCGCCATGGAACCTTCTATAAGGGGGGCCCGTTAAGTGTAGTCTCCCACCCTCTGTTGGACATTACCCCATGACCTTCACGCTACCCGATCTGCCCTACGCCCACGACGCCCTTGCTCCCTACATGTCCAAGGAAACGCTGGAGTTTCACCACGACAAGCATCACCAAGCCTACGTCACCAACGGCAACAACGCGATCAAGGGGACCGAATTCGAAGGCAAGTCCCTCGAGGAGATCGTGAAGGGTTCGTTCGGCAAGAACGCGGCCGTCTTCAACAATGCCGGTCAGCACTACAACCACATCCATTTCTGGAAGTGGATGAAGCCGAATGGCGGCGGCAGCAAGCTGCCCGGCCGGCTCGAGAAGAAAATCAACGAGGACCTCGGCGGCTTCGACAAGTTCAAGGCCGACTTCGCCGCTGCCGGCGCCGGTCAGTTCGGCTCCGGCTGGGCCTGGCTGCAGGTCAAGGGCGGCAAGCTCGAGGTCGCCAAGACTCCGAACGGCGAGAACCCGCTGGTCCACGGCGCGGTGCCGATCCTCGGCGTCGACGTCTGGGAGCACTCCTACTACATCGACTACCGCAACCGCCGTCCGGACTATCTGAAGGCGTTCGTCGAAAACCTCGTCAACTGGGACTATGTCGACGAGCTGTTCGGCAAGGCCGGCTAAGCGCGGCTTCGACCGTCGCATATTTCTTCACCCTCCCCTGAAAGGGGAGGGTCGTTTCGCATGCAGCGAAGCGAAATGCGAAACGGGGAGGGGTCATCTCTCAGCACGAGCAGTCTCTCAATGGAGAGACTGTGACCCCGCCCCGCCGCTCATTTCATTCGCATCGACCCTCCCCTTTCAGGGGTGGGTGATTTGAGTGTGCGACAAGATGCGCCCTCACTCGACACACACCAGCGGGGGCATTGGTGGGTAACGCGGCAAGCTATCTCCTCGTCTTCTTCGGCGGCGGTCTCGGTGCCACGTTGCGCCAGCTGATCAACGTCACCTGCGCGCGCTGCATCGGCACCGCGTTTCCCTACGGCACCTTCATCATCAACATCACGGGCTCGACCGTGATGGGCCTGATCGCCGGCTATCTCGCCTTCAAGGGCGACGCCTCGCAGCCCTGGCGGCTATTTTTGATGACCGGCATCCTCGGCGGCTACACCACCTTCTCCGCCTTCTCGCTCGACACCGCGCTGCTCTACGAGCGCGGCGAGCTCGGCCTTGCGGTGTTGTATGTCGCGGGCTCGGTCGCTCTCTCGATCGCCGGCCTGTTCGCCGGGCTCGCGATCATCAGGCATTTGACGTGAGATGCACTCGGCACCGCCGTCTCTGGAATACTGGATCACCCGCATGCGCGGGTGATGACACCGCGTGGTGTGGCAACTTGAATCGAGAACCATCCTTCCCGTCGTCCCGGCGAAGGCCGGGATCCATTACCCAAGTCTCAAATGTTGCGCGGGCTGGGGCCGCGATCCCGTTCGTCACTGAGTGCGGTGGTTATGGATCCCGGCCTTCGCCGGGACGACGTGGGGAGGGGTCTCGTCACCTTCCATCCCGCGGGAACTGTTCATCTGTGGAATCCGCCAACCTCCCCGGCCGGCGGCATTTCCCGCCTCCAAATTTCCCTTTGGTAACCTCGCCTTAACCATGATTAGCGTTTGGTTAGGGTCGGAATGACGCGTGAAAAGCCCTCGTTTTGACATGTTGGCAGGGGAAGCAGGGCCCGGCTTTGGACGGGCCCCCCATGCGACAGATGTAAGAGGCTCTCGCGCAGTTTTGCCGCGCCGGGCGCGCGGCCGTGGAAGGGGTGCCGATTGGCGGCCCGCCGAATTGGGACACTTGCGTTGAGAGGATATTGCCGATGAATCCCGCCGACGTGGCTCAGTCAACTCTGCCACTGGCATCGAGCGACGTGTCGCTGATCGCGCTGTTCTGGCAGGCCCATTGGGTCGTCAAATGCGTGATGTTGGGACTTCTGTCCTGCTCGGTGTGGGTCTGGGCGATCGCAATCGACAAGATCCTGCTCTACGCCCGCACCAAGCGGGCCATGGACAAGTTCGAGCAGGCGTTCTGGTCCGGCCAGTCGATCGAGGAACTCTACCGCGCCCTCTCGGCCAAGCCGACCCAGTCGATGGCGGCCTGTTTCGTCGCGGCGATGCGGGAGTGGAAGCGCTCCTTCGAGAGCCAGTCGCGGTCCTTTGCCGGCCTGCAGGCGCGGATCGAGAAGGTCATGAACGTCTCGATCGCCCGGGAGGTGGAGCGGCTGGAACGCCGGCTGCTGGTGCTCGCCACCGTGGGCTCGGCCGGTCCCTTTGTCGGCCTGTTCGGCACCGTCTGGGGCATCATGTCGAGCTTCCAGTCGATCGCGGCCTCCAAAAACACCTCTTTGGCGGTGGTGGCGCCCGGTATCGCGGAAGCGCTGTTTGCCACCGCGATCGGCCTGATTGCCGCAATTCCGGCGACTATTTTCTACAATAAGTTCACTTCGGAGGTGAACCGGCAGGCCGCGCGCCTGGAGGGCTTCGCCGACGAGTTCTCCGCCATCCTGTCCCGTCAGATCGACGAGCGGGGTTGAGTTAGATGATGGTCACTTTTGCGGGTGTGCGATCATGGCGATGAGCATGGCAGGGTCCGGCGGTGGCAGACGCCGCCGCGGCGGCCGCAAGCCGGTCATGGCCGAGATCAACGTCACGCCGATGGTCGACGTGATGCTGGTGCTGCTGATCATCTTCATGGTGGCGGCGCCGCTGATGACGTCGAACATCGACATCGACCTGCCGGTGGCGAGCGGCGGCAAGTCGATCTCGTCGAACCAGCCGCCGCTGACACTGTCGGTCAAGCGCACCGGCGGCGGCTGCAACTCGAATGTCGAGCTCTATCTGGGTGACGCGCCGGTCACGGCCGCCGATTTTCCGGCCAAGATCAAGGCGATCGGTGACGCCCGGTCGGATGCCGAAAAAGTGGTCTATCTGCGTGGCGACAAGGACGTCTGTTACACGGATATGATGAAACTGCTCGGGGAGGTCCGGGCCGCGGGATTCAAGGCGAATATCGTCATCATCCCGGAAGGCGGATAACCACCATGCCAAGGCACGGGGAAGCCTGATTTGAAGGTCAAGGTCGACAAGACTCTGGCGGCATCGATTGTCCTGCACGTCCTCGTGATCGGGTGGGGCCTCGTGTCGTGGTCGACCAAGGCGTACGTGATGCCCGAAGAGGAATCGGTTGCCGTCGACGTGATCTCGCCCGACCAGCTCTCGCATGTCATGGCCGGTCAGAAGGACGGCAAGAAGGAAAATCCCAAGCCGCTGGTCGACAAGGTCGCTGAAGCCAAGCCGGTCGACGACACCGTCGGCAAGGTCGAGGAGAAAAAGCCCCCTGTCGTGACCGACACCGCGCCGCAGCCGGCGCCGAAGGTGGAGAAGCCGGAAGACAAGAAGCCGGATCCGCCGAAGAAGGTCGAGAACAAGCCGAAGGAAGAGCCGAAGCCGGTCGAGAAGAAACCCGATCCGGTGAAGCCCGACCCGATCGCGGAAGCGATCAAGAAGGAAGAGAAGAAGCTGCCGCCGAAGCCGATGCAGCAGGCCGCCAAGCCGCCGCCGGAGCAGAAGCCGAAGGATCGCGTGTTCGACCAGAGCAAGATCGCAGCCCTCCTCGACAAGCGTGACCCGACGCGCGCCGCGGCGACCGGCGATACGCTCAATGCCAATGCGGCGCTCGGCACCGCGAAGGGCAAGGCTGCCGACAACTCCGCGACCTGGGGCGCGATGTTCAAGCAGCAGGTCGAGCGCTGCTGGAAGAAGCCCTATGGTGGCATCGAGGCGCAGCAGACCGAGGCGGTGTTCTCGATCAAGCTGAAGCGTGACGGCTCGCTCGAGGGCATGCCGGTGCCGGAAGGCACGCCGGCGACGCCCTATCTGCGCGTCTATCAGGAGAGCGCGCTGCGGGCGATCATCGAATGCCAGCCGTACAATCTGCCGGCGGCCTTCTTCGACGAATGGAAGTATTTTGCGCCGGTGTTCACAGAGCGAAAGACCTGAGGGCGACGGCGTCGCTTGGCCAATAGCAAACAAAGTCTACGGACAATGACCGACCAGAATGATTTGCGTACAATGACGTTTCGCCTCGACCGCCGACAGATGATCTCCGGAATGGCTGCCCTTGGCGTGCTGGCCGGAAGCCGCAGCGCCTTTGCACAGAAGCGCGTCGTCATTCCGGAAGGCGACTTCGCGCCGCTGCCGATCGCGATCCCGAACTTCGCCGCCGGTACGCCCGGGGACACCGAGGTCGGTGTCGGCGTGACGCAGGTGATCACCAACAATCTGAAGCGCAGCGGCCTGTTTGCGCCGATCGATCAGGCGGCCTATCTCGAGAAGCAGATCAACATCGACGCGGCGCCGAACTTCAACAACTGGAAGAGCATCAACGCTCAGGCGCTGGTGACCGGCCGCATGACGCGCCAGGGCAACGGGCGCGTCAAGGCGGAGTTCCGGCTCTGGGACGTCAACACCGGCCAGCAGCTCGCCGGCCAGCAGTACGACACCTCGGCCGAATACTGGCGGCGCATTGCCCACATCATCTCCGACCAGATCTACGAGCGGCTGACCGGCGAGAAGGGTTATTTCGATACCCGCGTCGTGTTCGTCGACGAGAGCGGCTCGGCGGATCGCCGCGTCAAGCGGCTCGCGCTGATGGACCAGGACGGCGCCAATGTGCGCTACCTGACCCGCGGCTCGGATCTCGTGCTGACGCCGCGCTTCTCGCCGTCGACCCAGGAAATCACCTATATGGAATTCGGGCAGGGCGACCCGCGCGTCTATCTGCTCAACATCGAGACCGGCCAGCGCGAGATCGTCGGCAACTTCCCGGGCATGTCGTTCTCGCCGCGCTTCTCGCCCGACGGCCAGCGCGTCATCATGAGCCTGCAGCAGGGCGGCAACTCCAACCTGTTCGTGATGGATCTCCGCTCGAAGTCGATGACGCGGCTGACCGACACGCCGGCGATCGACACCTCGCCGTCCTACGCGCCCGACGGCACGCGGCTGTGCTTCGAGTCGGATCGCGGTGGCAAGCCGCAGATCTACGTGATGCCGGCAACCGGCGGCGGTGCACAGCGCATCTCGTTCGGCGACGGCACCTATTCGACGCCGGTTTGGTCGCCGCGCGGCGACTACATCGCCTTCACCAAGCAGGGCGGCGGGCAGTTCGCGATCGGCATCATGAAACCCGACGGTTCGGGCGAGCGCATCCTGACCTCGGGCTTCCACAATGAAGGCCCGACCTTTGCGCCGAACGGGCGCGTCGTGATGTTTTTCCGCGATCCCGGCGGCAACAGCGGCCCGTCGCTGTTCACCATCGACGTCTCCGGCCGCAACGAGCTGCGGGTACCGACCCCGGGCTTTGCCTCCGACCCGGCCTGGTCGCCGCTGTTGTCGTGAGCCGGGTGCAGAGCTGCTCCGGGAACCTCGGCGGCGGTCAGCACTTCTCACCTAGCGCACTGAATTTTATAGTGAATTTCGGTCGTCGCCTGGGCGCGGCAAGGACTTGCTAACGATGTTCGCTCAGAAAGACTTCACCTGCGATCAGTAAGAGTGCGAGCTGAAAAGGACGCGCGCTCTCACAATGCAGTTTGCAAGTCAGACGGGTGAACCGGACCGGTCGATGTCGCCGACGATTTCGGCGGCACTGGTCGATTCCCTGTTCATGAACCCAGCGCCCATGATTTTCGGCGCCTTCGGTCCCGCCATTGCGGGCGCCGTGATTGCGGCTGTCACGAGCAATCTGTTGTGCTGGCTGTGCGTGCCGCTGTTCATCGTGGTGGGGCTGGCGCGCGCGCTGCAGATGTACCGCTACAAGCAGCGCAATTCCCGGCTCACCGTCGAAGAGTCCGTGACCTGGGAGAAGCGTTACCGGATCGGCACCATCGCCTACGGCATCTCGCTCGGCATCTGGGGCGTCACCGTGCTGCTCACGACCAATGATGCCGCCGCGCACATGCTGTGCGTGACCACGGTGGTCGCCTACACCTCGGCGGGGGTAGGGCGGACCTTCGGCCGGCCGCAGATCTTCCACCTGCATCTGTTGATGTCGATCGGTCCCCTGATCCTGGCGCTGATGTATGTCGGCGGCCCCTATCACATCGCCCTTGCACTGCTCAGCCTGGTGTTCTTCAGCGCCATCCGGCATCTGACCTCCAGCCTGCAGCGCATCTACGTCAACGCCTGGATCGCCAAGGAGCGCGAGGCCGCGCTGGCGGGCCAGTTCGATACCGCGCTGAACAACATGCCGCACGGCCTGTGCATGTTCAGCGCCGACGGCCGCGTTGCGGTGATGAACCACCGCTTCATCGAGATGATGCAGCTGTCGGACGATTTCGTGCAGCGCGGCGCCAGCGCGTCCGATATCTGCAACGCCTGCGTCCTGTCCGGCTCGATCTCGGCCGCGGCCGCGCAGCAGATCCTCTACGAGATCGAGAGCTCGCAGCGCGGCGATATCGTCACCAGCGATCCCGACCCAACCAAGAACCGCTCGCTCGACTGGACTTTCCAGCCGATGGCCGGCGGCGGCACGGTGGTGCTGGTCGAGGACATCACCGAGCGCAAGGACGCCGAGGCCCGGATCAGCCACCTCGCGCGCTACGACGAGCTGACCGCGCTGCCCAACCGCGTCAATTTCCGCGACGAAATCGGCCGGCTGCTCGCCATGCAGCACGGCGACCATCGCTCCGCATTGCTGTTCGTCGACCTCGACCAGTTCAAGCAGGTCAACGATACGCTCGGTCATCCCTGCGGCGACCAGCTGCTCTGCGCGGTCGCCGAGCGGCTGCGCGAGATGCTGCGGCCGGAGGATTTCGTGGCGCGGTTCGGCGGCGACGAGTTCGTGGTGTTCCAGCAGAACATCCACTCGCACGAGGACGCTGCGGCGCTGGCTCGTCGCATCGTCGACCGCCTCAGCGAGCGCTACAAGATCGACAACCATTTGGTCGAGATCGGCGCCAGCGTCGGCATCGCGATGACCGCGCCCGGCGTCGGCGCCGACACGCTGCTGAAGAACGCCGACATGGCGCTCTACCGCGCCAAGGCCGACGGCCGCGGCACCTTCTGCTTCTTCCGCGACGAGATGGCGCAAACCGTCGAGGCCCGCCGCATCCTCGAGCTCGACCTGCGCAAGGCGCTCGCCAACGAGGAATTCGAGCTGTTCTACCAGCCGCTGATCAACCTGAAGTCCGGCAAGGTGAGCACCTGCGAGGCGCTGCTACGCTGGAACCATCCGGCACGCGGCACGGTCTCTCCGGTCGACATCATTCCCGTTGCCGAGGACATGGGCCTGATTGTCGATCTCGGCCGCTGGATCCTGCGCAAGGCCTGCATGGAATGCATGAAGTGGCCCGAGGCGGTCAGCGTCGCGGTCAACTTCTCGCCGCAGCAGTTCCACCAGCGCGACGTGCTGAGCGAGGTTCGCTACGCGCTCGAGGTCTCCGGCCTGCCGGCGCACCGGCTCGAGATCGAGATCACCGAATCCTCGCTGCTGCACAACACCGAGCTGACCCACGACTTGCTGTCCCAGTTGCGCTCGCTCGGCGTGCGGATCTCGCTGGACGATTTCGGCACCGGCTACTCGTCGCTCAGCTACCTGCACAATTTCCCGCTGCAGAAGGTCAAGATCGACCGCTCCTTCCTCGAAGGCATCGACAGCGACCGTCCGCTGACCCTGCTGCGCGGGGTGGCGCGGCTGTCGGCGGATCTCGGCATGTCGGTCGTGGTCGAGGGCATCGAGACCAATGAGCAGCTCGAACTGATCAGCGCCGATGGCGCGGTGACCGAAGCACAGGGATACCTGTTCAGCCGGCCGGTTCCCTCCGTCCGCATCCGCCAGCTGCTCAATGCCTCGCACGGCCGGCGGATCGACGAGCAACTGCACGTGGTTCCCTCGCGCTCGATCGCTTGACCCGGCGCAATACCCTCAATCGATAGTTGTGAGAGCCTTCGGCTGCACCATTCGTAGTGTACCCTTGCGGCGAGAGGTTAACTGTATTGCCTCGATTGCTTTGACGGAAATTAAGAAGCTGTTAATCTTTTGGCCGCGCGTTGAAGTTGTTGCGTTGTTCAGGGAGTACCAAATGAGGTCCGCGGCCGAAGCCATCAAGCCCGCGACAGGAAGGCTTGCGGACCCTCTGGATCAAGTCGATTACCGCCTCGCTCAGACCCCGGAACAGAAAGACGAGATCTACCGGCTTCGCTATCGCGCCTATCTGCGCGAAGGTGCGATCCGGCCCTCGGCGGATGAGCGGGTCGTCGATCAGTTCGATGATGCGCCGAATGCCTGGGTGTTCGGTGTCTATCTGCAAGGCGAACTCTGCAGCTCGATCCGCATCACCGTGGTGACGCCGGAATGGCGTACCTCGCCGACGCTCGAGGTGTTCGGCGACGTGCTGCTGCCGAAGCTTGATCAGGGTCTGGTCTTCATCGACTCGACGCGCTTCGTCGCGGATCCCGAGAAGGCCCGGAACGTTCCGGAACTGCCCTATGTCACCGTGCGCCTCGGCTCGACCGCGGGCGTGCACTTCAACGCCGATTACGGCCTGGCGCCGGTCCGGCCCGAGCACATGGCGTTCTACCGGCGTGTGTTCCTGCACGAGACCTGGTCGGAGCCGCGGCTCTATCCCGGGCTGGTGAAGCCGGTCGGCTTGATGGCGTCGCATTTGCCGACGGTGCGGGAACGCGTGCTGGCCCGCTATCCCTTCCTGCGCTCCAGCGCCTTCGAGCGGCGCATGCTGTTCGACCGCGAAGGCCAGTTGCAGCCCGACGGCTTCGTGCAGCCGTTCGAGCGCGCTTCGATCGTGCCGAATCCCTGAGGGAATCGGCCATTCTCATCGAGTCAGTGTCGATCGACTGTTGCGCGCAGGCCAAATTGTCCTGCAAAAGCGGCCGGTTCCCGCGAACCTTGCCTTCCCTTCACCATCGCGCCACATTTGCCACCCATTAACCATCGGGGGCGCTTTTCGCCATTGCCTGGCATTTGATGGGGTTCAGCAAGGTCTCGTCAAGGTTGACGGAACGTTCGCTTAACCATCGCCCTGTAGACCGATTGGGTAGTACGAAGAGCGCGAGCGTGGAGGCTCCGGGAATGAATTATCTCCAGGGTATGAAGCTGGTTGCGGTTCTGGCGGTGGCGCTGTCGATGGGCGCCTGCGCCAACAAGAACCCGTTGGACGCCAATGGCGCGATTGGGGGCGCCGCGACCCCGGGCAGCCAGCAGGATTTCGTGGTCAATGTCGGCGACCGCGTGTTCTTTGAGAGCGATCAGACCGATCTCAGCCCGCAGGCGACGGCGACCCTCGACAAGCAGGCGCAGTGGCTGCAGACCTATAATCGTTACTCCTTCACCATCGAAGGTCATGCCGACGAGCGCGGCACCCGCGAATACAACATCGCGCTCGGTGCCCGCCGTGCCCAGTCGGTCCGCGCTTACCTTGCCTCGCGCGGCGTCGATCCGAGCCGCATGCGCACCATTTCCTACGGCAAGGAGCGTCCGGTCGCGGTCTGTAACGACATCTCCTGCTGGTCGCAGAATCGTCGCGCCGTCACCGTGCTGAACGCCAGCTCCTGACGCGAACCTGAATGAGTGTTTTCAAGCCGGCGCCTTCAGGGCGCCGGTTTTTGTTTTGGCCGCGTGAAGGCCCGGCCCGCCGTCATCAAGATGAACGAAGCTGCGCGCAATTGGCCGCTTGCTTGTTCCAGCGTCCGTACTAAACCGGTATCCCGCGACGCTGTCCCGGATTTGAAGTGCCAGTCACAATTCCGGCGTACTCCGTCTTTCAATGTCGCTCGCTTTTCACGTCGATCTCGTCGTCAGGGCAAAATGTCATCCAGGATTCATTTTCTTTCCTCCGCCGCGGCGATCGCGGCGTTGCTCGCCGTTTCCGCGCCAGTGTTTGCCCAATCCGACGATTCCGATGCTGAAATGCGGATCGAGCGGCTCGAGAACCAGCTGCGGCAGCTGACCGGCCAGAACGAGGAACTGCAATACCGTAACCGCCAGCTCGAGGAGCGGCTGCGGCAGCTTGGCGGGCAACCGCCCGGCCCAGCTGGACAGGCTCCGGCGGGCCAACCCGTTGCGGCGGCGCCACCGGCGCAGCAACCGCAGGCCTACCCGCAAGCGCAGCCGGGCTACGCCCAGCCCCAGCAAGGCTACGGCCAGCCGCAGCAAGGATATGGCAGGCCGCCGCAGGGCGGCTATGACCAGCAGCAGCAGATCGCGGCGCCTGCGCCGATCGCGCAGGAGCCGGCGCCGGCGGCTTCCGGCCGCCGCGGCCGCGGCGATGCCTTCGATCCGAACCAGAACCCGAATGCCCCAGGGGCGCCGCGCGCACTTGGCGGCGGCGGGATGCCGATGCCCGGTGAGGCGGCGGTTGGTGCGCCCGGCGGCCGTGGGGCAGGCGAGCCGCTCAATCTCGGCAACACCAGCCCGCAGCGTGCGCCCGGCGCAAGCGCAGCCCTGACCACGCTGCCGCCGTCGGCGACGTCGAAGGACGAGTTCGACCTCGGCATCGGCTATATGCAGCGCAAGGACTATGCGCTCGCCGAAGAGACGATGAAGAACTTCGGCCAGAAGTATCCGAACGATCCCCTGGTGGCGGACTCGCAATACTGGCTCGGCGAAAGCTATTTCCAGCGCCAGCAATATCGCGATGCTGCGGAGACCTTCCTCGGCGTGACCACCAAGTTCGACAAGTCCGCGAAGGCGCCCGACGCCCTGCTGCGGCTCGGCCAGTCGCTGGCGGCGCTGAAGGAGAAGGAAGCGGCCTGCGCCGCGTTCGGCGAGATCACGCGGAAGTACCCGCGCGCGTCCGGCGGGGTCAAGGCTGCGGTTGATCGCGAGCAGAAGCGCGTGAAGTGCTAAACCAGATGCGGGAAGGCCGCTTCCGGCCTCTCCGCCAGCAGCTGGTTTTGCGATGCCCGACGATCAATCCGCCATCCCGGCAAGGGACGCCAAGCGCCTGTTCGCAGGCCTTGCGGGCGCGCCGGCGCTCCTGCTTGCGGTGTCCGGCGGTCCCGATTCAGTCGCGCTGATGTGGCTCGCCGCGCGCTGGCGCCGCGCGCTCGCGCAGGGACCGCGGCTGGTGGCGGTCACGGTCGATCACGGCCTGCGTCCTGAAGCGGCTCGCGAGGCGCGCGACGTCAAGCGGCTGGCGCGAAGTCTCGAGCTGCCGCATCACACGTTGCGTTGGACTGGACCAAAGCCTGGAACCGGCGTGCCGGCGGCCGCGCGCGCGGCCCGCTATCGACTGCTCGCGCAGGCCGCACGCAAGCATGGCGCCACGCATATTTTGACCGCGCACACCCGTGACGATCAGGCCGAGACGCTGTTGATGCGGATGCTGCGCGGCAGCGGCGTTGCGGGCCTCTCGGCAATGGCGCGCGAGACCGAGCGCGATGGCGTCTTGCTGACACGGCCGCTGCTCGACATCTCCAAGGCCCAGCTGATCGCGACGCTGCAGAAGGCGCGCATCGGCTTTGCCGACGATCCGACCAACCGCGATCGAACCTTCATGCGTCCGCGGCTGCGCGCGCTGATGCAGATGCTCGCGGCGGAGGGCGGCGACGCGCGGAACCTGGCGCGGCTTGCCGCGCGGATCGCGCGCGCCAACGCCGCCCTGGAGGTGCTGGTCGACGGCGCCGAGCACTATCTTGCGTTGAAGAGCGAGGATAACTCTGGCACGGGCTTCGATGCTGCACTGTTCGCAGTAATGCCCGAGGAAATTCGCGTCCGTCTGCTCAAGCGCGCCATCGACCGCGTCGGACATGAGGGCCCGGCCGAGCTCGGCAAGGTCGAAACCCTGCTCGCCGCGATGGACGAGGCCTTGGATGGGACTTTGGGAAAACGCGAATCCAGGCTGAAACAGACCCTTGCCGGAGCGGTCATCAGCATCGCTGCCGGCCGGATCAGGATCGGCCCGGCACCGCCCCGCCGGGCGCGCTCCCGCTGAGCCGGGTTCGATTGTTTCAATCGCTGTCATAATCGGGCAAAGAGGCTTAACCACCCCGGAAAAACACCGGATTCAGCGCCATTTTTTGACCGGGAATCGCGCTAGGATGCGGTAAATAGTCGTGCGTGGTTCCCTTGGCATCTACCCCAGCGGCACCTAAATTGTATGCCATCGACGGGATGGATTCCCTGGGGATTCCCACAGAGCCTGCCCAAGGATAGAGAGAGGCCGCGATCCGCGCGACCACGAAGGAAGACCATGAACGCCAATCTGCGGAATTTCGCCCTCTGGGTCATCATTGTCCTGCTGTTGCTGGCGTTGTTCACGCTTTTCCAGAATCCTGGCCAGCGCTCGTCGTCCTCGGACATCTCGTTCTCGCAGCTTCTCACTGAGGTCGATCAGGGCCATGTCCGCGACGTCGTGATCCAGGGGCCGGAGATTCACGGCACCTTCAACAACGGCACGAGCTTCCAGACCTACGCGCCGAGCGATCCGACGCTCGTGAAGCGCCTCTTTGACGCCAAGGTGCAGATCACCGCGAAGGCGCCCGGCGATAACGTGCCGTGGTTCGTCTCGCTGCTCGTCTCCTGGTTGCCGTTCATCGCGCTGATCGGCGTGTGGATCTTCCTGTCGCGGCAGATGCAGGGCGGCGCCGGCAAGGCGATGGGCTTTGGCAAGTCGCGCGCCAAGATGCTGACCGAGGCCCATGGCCGCGTCACCTTCGAGGACGTCGCTGGTGTCGACGAGGCCAAGCAGGATCTGCAGGAGATCGTCGAATTCCTCCGCGACCCCGGCAAATTCCAGCGGCTCGGCGGACGGATTCCGCGCGGCGTGTTGCTGGTCGGCCCTCCCGGCACCGGCAAGACGCTGATCGCGCGCGCGGTCGCGGGCGAAGCCAACGTGCCGTTCTTCACCATCTCCGGTTCTGACTTCGTCGAGATGTTCGTCGGCGTCGGCGCGAGCCGCGTCCGCGACATGTTCGAGCAGGCCAAGAAGAACGCGCCCTGCATCATCTTCATCGACGAAATCGACGCGGTCGGCCGTCATCGCGGCGCCGGCCTCGGCGGCGGCAACGACGAGCGCGAGCAGACGCTGAACCAGTTGCTGGTCGAGATGGACGGCTTCGAGGCCAATGAGGGCGTGATCCTGATCGCGGCGACCAACCGTCCCGACGTGCTCGATCCCGCGCTGCTGCGTCCCGGCCGCTTCGACCGCCAGGTCGTGGTGCCGAACCCGGACGTCGTCGGCCGCGAGCAGATCCTCAAGGTTCACGTCCGCAAGGTGCCGCTGGCGCCGGATATCAACCTCAAGACCATCGCGCGCGGCACCCCGGGCTTCTCGGGCGCCGACCTGATGAACCTCGTCAACGAGGCTGCGCTGACCGCCGCCCGCCGCAACAAGCGGATGGTGACGCAGGCCGAGTTCGAAGAGGCCAAGGACAAGGTGATGATGGGCGCCGAGCGCAAGTCGCTCGTGATGACCGAGGAAGAGAAGCTGCTGACGGCCTATCACGAGGGCGGCCACGCCATCGTTGGCCTCAACGTCGTCGCGACCGATCCGATCCACAAGGCGACCATCATTCCGCGCGGCCGTGCGCTGGGCATGGTGATGCAGCTGCCGGAGCGCGACAAGCTGTCGATGTCGCTCGAGCAGATGACTTCGCGCCTTGCCATCATGATGGGTGGCCGCGTCGCCGAAGAGTTGATCTTCGGCCGCGAGAAGGTGACCTCGGGCGCCGCCTCCGACATCGAGCAGGCGACCCGCCTTGCCCGCATGATGGTGACGCGCTGGGGCCTCTCGGAAGAGCTCGGCACCGTCTCCTACGGCGAGAACCAGGACGAGGTGTTCCTCGGCATGTCGGTCTCGCGCACGCAGAATGCGTCCGAGGCGACCGTCCAGAAAATCGACTCCGAGATCAGGCGTCTGGTCGAGGAAGGCTACAACGAGGCGACCAAGATCCTCACCGAGAAGCGCGAGGATCTCGAGGCGCTCGCCAAGGGCCTGCTCGAGTTCGAGACGCTGACCGGCGACGAGATCATCGACCTCTTGAAGGGCAAGAAGCCCAATCGCGAGTCGGTGCTGGAGCCGTCGACGCCGCGCGCATCCGCCGTGCCGCCGGCCGGCAAGCCGCGCCCGCGTCCCGATCCGGACACCGGCATGGAGCCGCAGCCGCAGGCGTAAGCCTCGCCCGCGATGGCCGGCACTTCCGGCAGACCAGTTGTGCAAAAGCTCGGCCTCAAGCCGGGCTTTTGTATTTTTGTCGACGGGTTGTCCGTTCCCTATGGCGACGTTGTCGGCGAGCTGCCCGCCGATGTGCTGGTAGCGAAGACCGCACGGGCACCGCTCGATGCCGTGCACCTGTTCGCCGCCAAGGCCGAGGGGCTTGCGGCCAGGCTGCGGCGTTACCGTCATGCGATCGCCCCTGACGGCATGATCTGGGTATCGTGGCCGAAGAAGAGTTCGGGTGTCGCGACCGACCTTACGGAGAAGGAGGTCCGCGCAACCGGGCTCGCGAACGGCTTGGTCGACGTCAAGGTCTGTGCGGTCGATAACGTCTGGTCGGGGCTGAAATTCGTGATCCCGGTCAGGGACCGCGGCAAGCGCTGAAATCGCGCCTTTCGAATATCCGTGGCCTCCGCTGCAACGCCGTGGCATCCTCCCGCCAAGCCGTCAAACGGCACAGCCGCGATGTCTGAAGGCGCGGCAAGAAAAAGGGAAGGGGAGGCCGATGCGCAAGGCATTCGGCGCGCTTGGCGCCATTTCGTTCCTGCTGCTGCCCACGTCTTCTCTCGCCGACGAGATGCGGGGCGTCACATCAACCGAAATCAGGATCGGCCAGACCATGCCCTATAGCGGGCCGGTGTCGGCGTTCGGCGCACTCGGCAAGGGCGAAGCCGGCTATTTCAGGATGCTGAACGAGCGCGGCGGCATCAATGGCCGCAAGATCAACTTCATCTCGCTGGACGATTCCTACGCGCCGCCGAAGACGGTGGAGCAGACGCGCCGCCTCGTCGAGAGCGACGAGGTCGCGCTGATCTTCTCCTCGATCGGCACCGCGCACAACACCGCGATCGCAAAGTACCTGCAGGGCAAGAACATCCCGCAGCTGTTCCTGGCCTCCGGCGCCTCGAAATTCGGCGACGTCACGCAATTCCCGCAGGCGACGATGGGCGTGCAGGCGCCGTTCCGCTACGAGGCACGGCTATATGCGCGCTATGCGCTGGCGAAGAATCCGAATGCAAGGTTCGCCGTCATCTCGCAGAACGACGACTACGGCCGCGACTATCTCGCCGGCCTCAAGGACGTGCTCGGCGAGAAGTATGAGTCTCTGGTCACGGTTGCGACCTATGAGATCACGGACCCGACGATCGACTCCCAGATCGTCAAGCTGAAGGCCACCAATGCCGACGTCTTCGTGATCGCGGCGACGCCGAAATTCGCGGCGCAGTCGATCCGCAAGGCCTTTGAGATCGGCTGGCGGCCGATGACTTTCCTGTCCAACACAGCGGTGTGGATCTCGACCGTGATGCAGCCTGCCGGCCTCGAGGCCGGCACCGGCATCATCTCCACGGCCTATGTGAAGGATCCGGACGACCCGGCATGGAGCGACGATCCCGGCATGAAGGGCTGGCGCGAGTTCATGACCAGATACGTGCCGGACGGCGACCAGCACGACACCAACTACGTCAACGCCTACAACAGCGCGATGGCGCTGGAGGCGGTGCTGAAGGCCTGCGGCGACGATCTCTCGACCGAGAACATCCTGCGTCAGGCATTCGCGATCAAGGGCCTGGAATTGCCGATGTTGCTGCCGGGCATCAAGGTCAACACCTCGCCGGCCGACCACGTGCCGGTCGATCAGATGCAACTGATGCGCTTCAACGGCAAGACCTGGGATCGCTTCGGCGAGCTTCAGACAGGGAATTGAGGGTGGGGCTGATCGCGCTTGAACTGTGAGCGCCGGGGATCAAACCCGTCATCCTGAGGAGCCGCGCAGCGGCGTCTCGAAGGATCGACGGCCCGACTGGTGGCCGATTCATCCTTCGAGGCTCGCCCAGCGGCGCAATTGCGCCGCAAGGCTCGCACCTCAGGATGACGGGCTCAGCAGTGCGCGATTCCAGGCAACGCAATAGCAAAGCTACTTCGAACCCGTGGCCGCCGCCGCGCCGGCCTTCGTCTCGTCCGAGCGCACATGGATCACGGCGATGTCGTCCTTGTACAGCCGCTTCCAGCCCTTCAGGTGATCCAGCGCGTTGCCGGCGGGCGAGTCCGAGCTCAGCAGCGTGGCATCGATCCGGTATTTGTCGAGCAGGCCCAGCAGCCGGCCGACGTCGCGGGCGTCGAGCGCATCGTAATAGTCGAGCACGAATTGCTCGCCATAGAGCTCGGCGCGGCCGTCGATGAACACCTTCATGTCGCGGCTGACCATGTAGCCGCCAAACGGCGCGGTGCTGAACACGCGCTGCGCCTTGTGCTGCTGCAGCACATCGACCGCGGCAACGGGCGAGAACATCGGCAGGAATTTGAACTGATGCTGCGCGACGAACATCGCCGTCGTCACCCACGCGCCGATCACCATCGCGATCACAGCCAGGATCGCGACGACGGGGAATGCGCGCGTTTCTCCGAAGCGGGCGGCGGTGGCGCCTGCCGTTCCCCATTGCTCGGCGATCGGCTTGGCGAGCACCAGCGGAGCGATGAACGCGAATACCTCGATGTTGCGGACATGGCTCAGCGCCATCCAGATCAGCCCGAGCAGCAGCAGGATCCGCGGCACCGACAGCGTCAGCCTGCGATAGCAGATCAGGCCGATCAGGCCGAGCAGCGTGGCTTCGAAGAAGCTGGGCTTGCTGAAATCCGCCGGCTTCCATTCCCCGATCAGCGTCAGCAATTTGCCGAGGCTGAGGATCTTGGTCGCGCCGAGCAGGCTGTTCCAGCCATAGGGCGTCAGGCAGCTCGCGGCCAGCGCGGCGAGGCCGAACAGGCCCCATCGCACGACAAGCTGGCGGCGGCGGCCGGGCTCCGCGTTCCACACCGCCTCCAGTCCGATCGGTCCGATCAGCGCCAGGCCGAGAACGAAGCCGCCATGCAGATTGGCCCACAGCGTCATCAGCGGCAGCAGCCACCATGACGGTGAGGCGCGGCGATCCGCGGCCACGAGCAGGCCGCCGATGAACGCCAGCAGCACCGGCAGCGCCAACACATGCGGCCGCGCCAAGAAGTGGATCGTCGACAACAGCAGCGCCAGCGCCGCGATCAGAAGCGCGCGCGCCGGATCGAAATACGGGCTCAACAGATGCAGGAAGATTGCGACCGTCGCGCCGATCGCCATCGACGACAGGATCACCGGCCCGGCCCAATCGCCGCCGTATACGAGCGCGTACACCACCTGCGGCAGCCACGAGCTCGAGATCCAGGGCTCGCCGAAACGGGTGAACGAGAACACGTCCGATGTCGGCATCGCGCCGTGTTCGAGGATCCACTGTCCGACCCGGATCTGCCACATCGTGTCGGAATCGCGCAGCAGGATTTCGCCGGCCGAGAGATAAAACAGATAGGCGCCCACGGCGGCGCACAGCGGCACCAGTCCTCGCGCCGCGCTACGGCTGCTCACGCTGCTGGTGATGGAGAGTGACATGCGCTTTCTTGCTTGTTTCGGCCGGGGGCATCCAGAGCCAACGCCACGCGTGATGCTGGCGCGCACTCGACCACGGCTTCCGATAAATTCGGGTAAATGCCGCGGCGATATCGCGAGTGTGTGCAAGATCAGATGTCTCGATTTCGAGCGATCACCTTAGCCGGCGATTTACCATCGCGGCCCTGAACCGGTCGGGGAGAGGCCCGAAGCACCGCCGGCTCAATCAGAGGTGGTACCAGAGGTTGCAAAAAAATCCTTACAATTCCAGCTTGTCAACCAGTCTGAATAGTTGTTCACTTCTTCAGGCGATTGCGGGATCAATCGCTCAAAACGTTGAAGACTCGTGTGTTCTGCCGGTGGGCGCCGGCCGGGGCGCACGGCGGGGGGACGGAACGCCATGGTTTACCGGCGAACTCATCAGGTCGTGAAACGGCTGGCCGCGCGGCGCAGCGCCATCCTGTCGGCTGCGCGGGACGCGGCGGCGGCGGGCGGCATGGCGGCGGTCCAGATCGCACCCGTCGCGGTGCGGGCCAATGTCGCGGCGGGAACAGTCTACCGCTATTTCCCGTCGAAGGCCGAGCTGATCTCGGAATTGATCACGGAAGTCTCGCGCGACGAGCTCACGGCGATCCGGCGTGCCGCCGATGCCGCGCCGGGGCCGTCATCGGCGCTTGCCGCCGCGGTGACGACGATCGCGGTCCACGTGCTGTCGCAGCGCAAGCTCGCCTGGGGCATTTTGGCCGAGCCGGTCGACGTCGACGTCACCGCCTCGCGCCTCGCCAGCCGCCGCGATATTTCCGGCGAGCTTGCCATGCGCATCGATGCCGCGGTGCGCGCCGGGCACCTGCCGGCGCAGGACACGGCGCTAGCCGCCACCGCCTTGCTCGGCGCGCTGCACGAAGCGCTGGTCGGCCCGCTGGCGCCGGCCAATCTCGACGATCCGATCAAGCTGCGTGACGCGGTGCAGACCGTGACGCTGCTTGCGCTGCGCGCGGTCGGCGTGATGGACGCACGCGCGCGTGGCCTCGTGGTGCAGGCGACGACTCCGGCGAAGGCGCTGGTCGGCGCCTGAGTCCAGGATGAGGCCAACGCGCGCGAAGAACACTTCTGTCGCATTGGCGTTGTAGTTTTGCGGGCTGGGTTCAACCAACCTCACGGAGCAACCCATGACGACAACCCATGGCTCGGCCAAATGGCAGGGCGGCATCAAGGACGGCAAGGGCGCGATCTCGACCAAGAGCGGCGCGCTCTCGGATTACCCCTACGGCTTCGCCAGCCGTTTCGAGGGCAAACCGGGTTCGAACCCGGAGGAGCTGATCGGCGCGGCGCATGCCGCCTGCTTCACGATGGCGCTGTCGTTGATCCTGGGAGAAGCCAAGCTCACGGCGGAGCATATGGAGACCAAGGCCGATGTGACCCTGGAGAAGGTTGCCGACGGCTTCGCCATCACCGCGGTGCATCTGACGCTGTCGGCGAAGATCCCGGGCGCCGACAACGCGACGTTCCAGGAACTGGCCGGCAAGGCGAAGGCCGGATGTCCGGTGTCGAAGCTGCTCAACACCAAGATCACGCTCGACGCGTCGTTGCAGGGCTGATCGCGGCGCGGCGGGTTAGAGCGTTTTCGAGCGAAATAGGCACCGGTTCGTGTGAAGAAGACGCGTCAAACTGGAATCTAGAGCTGCGCGTCGCCCCTCGGGCCGACCGAGGCGATGCGCAGCATGTTGGTGGTGCCGGGCGCGCGCAGTGGCACGCCGGCAACGATGATGACGCGCTGGCCGGCCTTGGCAAAACCGTCGCGGAACGCAATCGAGCCGGCGCGGTCGACCATGTCGTCGAGATCGTGAGCGTCCTCGGCGACCACGCAATGCACCCCCCACACCACCGACAGCTTGCGGCCGGTGACGAGGTTCGGCGTGATCGCGACCACCGGCACCTTGGGGCGCTCGCGCGCCACGCGGATCGCGGTCGAACCTGATGACGTCCAGCAGATGATCGCCGACAGGTCGAGCGTCTCGGCGATCTGCCGCGCGGCGTCGGCAATGGCGTCACCCACCGTCGCTTCGGGATCCACGCGCTGCGCGTTGATCACGTTGCGATAGGTCGGGTCGCGCTCGACCTCCTCGCCGATGCGGTTCATGGTGGAGACTGCCTCCACCGGGAATTTGCCGGCGGCGGATTCCGCCGACAGCATGATGGCGTCGGCGCCTTCGTAGACGGCGGTGGCGACGTCGGAGACTTCGGCGCGCGTCGGCACCGGCGCCTGGATCATCGATTCCAGCATCTGGGTCGCGACCACCACCGGCCTGCCGGCGCGGCGCGCCATCCGGATCATCTGCTTCTGCAGGCTCGGTACCCGTTCCAGCGGCAGTTCGACGCCGAGATCGCCGCGCGCCACCATCAGCGCGTCCGACGCTTCGATGATGTCGGCAAGGCGGTCGATCGCCTGCGGCTTCTCGATCTTGGCCATCACGGCGGCGCGGCCGCGGATCATCTTCTTGGCCTCGATCACGTCCTCGGCGCGCTGCACGAAGGACAGCGCGACCCAGTCGATCCCCTCCGGCAGCGCGGCTTCCAGGTCGGCGCGGTCCTTTGCGGTCATCGCCGACACCGGCAGATCGGTATCGGGCAGGCTGACGCCCTTGCGGTCCGACATCTTGCCGCCGATCACGACGCGCGTGACCGCGCGCTCGGGCGAGGTTTCCTCGGCGATCAGCCGCACCTTGCCGTCGTCGAGCAACAGCGCATGGCCCGGGCGGAGCGCCGCGAGGATCTCCGGATGCGGAAGCTGGACGCGGCTGTTGTCGCCCGGCGTCTTGTCGGAATCCAGAATGAAGCTCTGGCCGTTCTTGAGCTGGGTCGCGCCTTCCGCGAACGAGCCAAGCCGCAGCTTCGGCCCTTGCAGGTCGACCAGGATGCCGATCGGCCGGCCGTAGCTCGATTCGACATTGCGGATGGTCTTGACCAGCTCCCGCATCTTGTCGTGCGGGGTATGGCTCATGTTGATGCGGAAGACGTCGGCGCCCGCCTCGAACAGCTTGCGGATCATCGCGCTGTCTGAGGAGGCCGGGCCGAGCGTTGCGAGGATCTTGATTCGACGCAGTCGTCTCATGGTTTGTTTCCGGGTGGTGCGGCTGGCGGCAGACCAGACGCGCCCGGCGGCGCTGCGCCCGGCGGCGGGTTGGGCAGGCCCGGCATCGCCCCGGGACTTCCTGGACCCACGCCGCCCGGCATTCCCGGTACTTTCTGCGGCTGTTGTTCGTTGGCTTCGGTCAGCTGGACGGTCCATGCACGCTGCTCGCCGGTGTCGACCTCGAAGAAGCCGGTGCGGTCGAACCCGCGCGCCAGGCAATTTTCGGTGCCCTTGATGGTGAATTCCTTGTCGCGCGAGCACATGAAGGCCTGGCCGGACCATTCGCCGCCGCGATCATAGTCGAGAGCGTAGATGTAGTAGTAGCGCGCCACAAGGTTGCCGCGCAGCAAGGTCTCGCAGGTGCGCGACGACACATTCCACCAGCCCTCGGTGGTCCAGCCCTCGGCGTCCTTGTAGCCGAGCGCGATGCCGACGCGGCTCGAGGTGTTGTTGCAGAGCCGGAAATCGGCGGCCGCCGGACTCGTCCACAGGCAGGCCGCGACCAGCGCCAGCACCGGCAGGAGGCCGGCCAACGTCAGGCGGATATTGCGGGGAGCTGAGGCGAGGGAATCTGTTGGGCTCATGCAGCGAAGCTATATCAAATCATGGACGATTTCGCGTGCCCGGCCGGCACTGTCAACGGGCGGGCGCCCGTCTGCGACGCTGTCGGACCATGGCCAGGGTGGCCGGACCGGTCCGTTTTGCGCGCCGATATGGCAAAATCTGTGACAATTCCCACCTGATATCAATATGGTGAGCGCGACACACGGGATCACGATCATGAGCATTGACGACAAAACCAGAACGGAACTCGAGGCCGCGGTCTTCCGGCGTCTCGTCAGTCACCTGCGCAACCGCACCGATGTGCAAAACATCGACCTGATGAACCTCGCCGGCTTCTGCCGCAACTGCCTGTCCAACTGGATGAAGGAAGAGGCCGACGCCAAGGGCCTTACCGTGAGCAAGGACGAGAGCCGTGAGGCGGTCTACGGCATGCCGTATGAGGAATGGAAGGCCAAGTATCAGGGCAGCGCGTCGCCGGAGCAACTCGCGGCGATGAAGAAAGCCCAAAGCGGGCATTAAGCCGAGCAACGTCATTCCGGGATGGTGCGTTAGCACCAGACCTCAGATGCGCAATTGCGCATCGGGGAATCTCGAGATTCCGGGTTCGATGCTGCCGCATCGCCCCGGAATGACGTTTATACCTGAAAGACCAGCATCTCCTGTGGGCGCGCTGTGGATGAGCGCGATGTTTCCTTGACGGAACGCGCGCCAAAATCGAGGGTCGCCCGCAGCAAGCGGTGCGCAAGGCGCGTATTCGCGTAACATTTCAATGCCTGTTCAGGAGTGCGCGATGGCCACCACGTCTGCCGCCGTCAAGGAAGAGCCCGCAACGCGATTTGCCAAGGACCAGCTCAAGTCCATCATCGAGCGCATCGAGCGGCTGGAAGAAGAGAAGAAGACGATCTCGGACGACATTCGCGACGTTTATGCCGAGAGCAAGGGCAACGGCTTCGACGTCAAGGCGCTGCGCGCCATTATCCGTCTGCGCAAGCAGGATCCGAACGAGCGCCAGGAGCAGGAGACCATCCTGGAGACCTACATGCAGGCTTTGGGGATGCTCTGAGGCGGCCAGCGGCCACCCCTGCCGGGCGTTGCCAAGGGCGCCCCCCAAAGGCTCTCCCTGAGGCTCAGGTCAAAGCTGCTGGAAGGCCTCCTGTCGAGGCTTGGGTGAAATCCCGGGATTTGCTACACTGGCGGCGAGGTAACCGGGCAGATCGTTCAGATGGACGTGCCAGGACCAGAGCGTCGGCTCGCTGCGGTCCTCGCCGCCGACATGGTCGGCTATAGCCGCCTGATGGAGGCTGACGAGACGGGCACCCTTGCGCGCCTCAAAACCCATCGCATCGAACTGATCGATCCGGCCATCGCCAAGAATCGCGGCCGCATCATCAAGACCACCGGCGACGGCCTGCTGGTCGAATTCCACAGCGTCGTCGATGCGGTGCTGTGCGCGGCCGAGGTCCAGAGCCGGATGGCGAAGCGCAACGCCGACGTCGCGCCGGCGCGGTGGATGCAGTTTCGCATCGGCATCAATCTTGGCGACGTGATCGTTGACGGCGCCGATATCTTCGGCGACGGCGTCAACGTCGCGTCCCGTCTGGAGACGCTGGCCGAGCCCGGCGGCATCTGCATTTCCGGCGCGGTGCGCGATCAGGTCGGCGATCGCCTGGAAGATCTGAGCTTCGAGGATCTCGGCGACCAGACCGTCAAGAATATCGCGCGCCCGATCCGCGTTTTTCGCGTTCATCTCGAATCCGGTGCCAGGCCCGTGCCGGAGCACCCGAGTGCGGTGGCCGCCCCTGTCGTCGCCAAGAAGCCCTCCATCGCCGTGCTGCCGCTCGTCAACATGAGCGGCGATCCCGAGCAGGAATTCTTCGCCGACGGGCTCACCGAGGACATCATCACCGAGCTGTCGCGCTTCCACGATCTGCTGGTGATCTCGCGCAACTCGAGCTTCGTGTACAAGGGCAAGGCCGTGAAGGTGCAGGACGTCGCGAAGGAATTCGCCGTCGACTATGTGCTGGAAGGCAGCGTGCGGAAGGCGGGCGGCCGGATCCGCGTCACCGTGCAGCTGATCGACGCCGTGGCCGACCGGCACGTTTGGGCCGAACGCTACGACCGCGAGCTTGCCGACATCTTCGCGATCCAGGACGAGATGACGCGCGCGATCGTGGCGACCTTGCCGGGGCGCGTCGAGGCTGCCGCGCATGACCGCGTCAAGCGCAAGCCGACCGACAACATGGCGGCCTATGAATGCGTGCTTGCCGCCAAGGTGCTGCATCATCGCTCGGCACGGGACGACAACGCGGAGGCGCAACGCTTGCTCGAGCGGGCCATCGTGCTTGACCCAAACTATGCCCATGCCCACGCCTGGCGGGCCTGCGTGCTCGGCCAGACCTGGGTCTACAACTGGTGCACCGACCGCGACGCGACAATGGCGCAGGTCGCCGCAGAGCTCGAGATCGCGCTCAAGCTCGACGACAATGACAGTGACGTGCACCGGATCCTCGCCGCGCTGAACCTTAACCGCGACGACCACGACAAGGCGGCCTTCCACCAGGAGCGCGCGCTCGCGCTGAACCCGAACTACGACCTCGTCGTCGTGCAGCAGGGCGAGCTCCTGACCTGGCTCGGGCGGCCCGAGGAGGGCATCGACTGGATCAAGCGGGCGATGCGCCTCAATCCGTTCCATCCGGAGCGCTTCTGGAGTCATCTCGGCCGGGCCTGCTATTGCGCCGAGAAATACGCCGACGCCGTCGAGGCGTTCTCGCGCATCACGCGCCCCGACCACACCCATCATGCCTTCCTCGCGGCGACCTTCGCGCAGATGGGCAACACGGTGGCGGCCTCTGCCCACGCCGCCGAGGTGCTGAAGCGCGAACCGACCTTCTCGGTTGCCGCGCATCTGACAACCCAGCGCTACAAGTATGAGCCCGATCGGGCACGCTACGAGGCCGGCCTGCTCAAGGCAGGGCTGCCGGCCTGAAGGGGCGGAAAGCTATCTTGTCGGCAGAAGCGCGGCTCAGCGCAGCGAGGCGGTGCGGAGCACGAAGGACTGGGTCGTCAGGAGGGCGGTCGCCGAGCCCGAGAAGCGGTCGCAGGTCATGCCCATCATCGGATCTTCCGAGAAGGTCATGACGACGGCGGCCTGCGGCTTCACGAAATGAGCCCGCATCATGGTCATGTCGGTGTCGCCAAGCACCGTGGTCAGCATGGCATTGCTGGCGCTCGGCGCCAGCATCACCACGCGCATCCAGATATCGTTGCCCTTGGCAGCCGAGATCCGCGCGGAGGTGGTGATCACGCCCTGGCTCGGTGCGCCCTTGGCAACGACGGTGTTGATTTCGGTGCTAGGGACCGCACCATTGCGCGTCGGGCGCACGTTGCGCGGGATCGGCGCGGTCGCTGCGACGATGTTGGCCCGATCGACCGGCGAGGCCGCGGGCGCATAGGCCAGCGCCTTGTTGAAGTTTTCGGTTGTCGTGCTCGCAGTGGTCTGCGGATCGCTACCGCCGACCGCCTCGCGGGCCTTCAGCGCGGCAATCTGCGCCGCCGACGCCTGCTTCGGCGCCTCACCCTCGTCACCCCAGAAGCCGCGGGCATTGATGATGTCGGCAGGGGATTGCGGCGCGGTGTTCTCGGCCACCTGCACCACTTGCACCGCCGGCTTCGCCTTCGGCATCGGCACGAGCTGGGCGTCGGCGGCGGCGAGCTGGATGGCGGCGGCGAACTGCGGCTTGGCGCGCGGCAGCGGGACCGGATCGGCGGCTTTGGCGGGCGCGGCGGCAGCCACCACGGTGTTGGCGGCGGGCTTGTCGTTCACGCTGGCCGCGCCTTCGTCTTCATCGTCACTCGACTTGCCGCCACCGAACAGCTTCGCGAACAGGCTCGGCTTGCCGATGGTCGCGGCATCGTCACCATTGCCGCGGCGCTCGATATCGGCCTTGGCAAGCTCATAGCCCTTGAGCGGCGTGCCGTCGGTCGGGACATGGACGGTGCGGCCGTCGGGGAACACCCTGACCAGCTGATCGCGGGTCATGCGCGGCCAGTGGCGGATGCTGCCGGTGTCGAGATGGACGAACGGCGAGCCCGAGGTCGGATAGAAGCCGACGCCGCCGCGCTGCAGGCGGAGGCCGGCGTAGCGGATCTGCTCCAGCGGCACGCCCGGGATGAAGAAGTCCATCGCATGCCCCAGCATGTGCTGGCTGTGGCGCGCAACGCCCGAGGAGCGGCGGCGGAGCATGGCGTTGGTGGCAGGGGCGCGATAGGCGGAGATGATCTGGATCGGCTGCTTGCCGCCGACGTCGTTATAGACGTCCCACAGGATGTCGAAGAGGTGACGGTCCATCACCGTTTCATCCTGGGAACGCCAGTCGCGCAGGAAGTGGTTGAGCTGGTTCAGCGCGCCTTCGTCGTAGCGGCCCTCGCGCTTGAAGGTGACGGTGAGGTCTTCGCCGGAATGGGTGTGGTGGAAGGAGAGGGTGCGGGTCTGGTTCAGCGCGGTGGCATCGTGCACCGATCCTGCGCCCGCCAACAGCAATAGCACAGTCAGGCCGACTTGGTATCCGGCCTTAGGCAACGACAGCGGATTGCAGCGGCGTGCGAAGACAGCCAGCACTATGAGCCCACCCAGTCGACGAGCGTTCGGTCGGCATCTTTCGCAGACCCCCTGCGGAAGACGGTGAACGCTTTCTTAAAGCGGGAGGGTTAACCGAGGTTTACCGACCCGCCCCCAAGTTAGGCTTAACTAACTGGGCGACTGTGGCAAAAGATAGCCCTGCTCCCCGGCCGAGACCCGAAATGGTTAACGTAAACGATCTCGCCTTTTGAGCGAGATCGTTGATTTTGCTTCAAAATTTATCCGAATCGGGCGGAAATGCAGATTAGCGGGTGATCACCCGGCGCTGCTGCTGGGCCTGCCCGCGACGGATCGGCTGCGGCTCCGGCTGTCCGAATCCTCCGAACAGGCGCTCGAAGAAGTTTGGTCCGGAGGAGCCAAAGCCGTTGTCGCCGGCGACATTGACGCCGGCGGGCAGGCTGCTGCTCGGCGGACGCGAGTAGCTCGGCTGGGCGTGCGCCACCACCGTCTCGAGATCCTTGCCGCGGTTGTTCCTGAGCAGCGACAGCATGCTGGCATCGCGGCCGTAAACGTCCCTGCGCAATTGCAGCTTGCCGGCATCGTCCACGAACGCGGTCTGGTAGGTGATGTTCACCGGGATCGGCGTCGGGAATTTCAGGTCGACCTCGCTCGAACCGTACATGCTGCGGATCCGCTCCGGCGTGTAGTGCTGGTTCGGCTCGGTAATGTTGAGCAGGACGGCGGCGTACTGATCGGGATTCTGCACGCGCATGCAGCCGTGGCTGAAAGCGCGCTCGTCCTTCGCGAACAGGTACTTGTCCGGCGTGTCGTGCTGATAGACCAGGAACTTGTTCGGGAAGTTGAAGCGGATGCGGCCGAGCGCGTTGGCTTCACCCGGTGGCTGCGAGATATGAATCGAGCCGTCGCGGTTGCGCTCGAGCCTGAGGCCCATGCGCTGCAGCACCGTCGGATCCTGCTGCAGGGCCGGCAGATACTCGTTGTAGATGATCGACGGCGGCACGTTCCAGGTCGGATTGACCGTGATGTACTTCATCGTCTCGGTCAGAAGCGGCGTGGCATGCTGGCCGGGCTTCCCGGTGACGACGCGGGTGGTCCAGACCGGCGCGCCGTTCTGCATCACCTTCAGCGTGTAGTCCGGGATGTTGAGGATCACATAGGCATTGCCGACACTGGCGGCGCCGAGCTGGCGCGGCAGCCAGCGCCAGCGCTCCATGTTGACGATCACGGTATCGATCTGCCGGTCGCGCTTCGGATTGTTCAGCGCCTTCACCGTGCGCTCGTCGAGAACGCCGGTCGGCTTGAGGTCGACGCTGCTCTGGAATTTCTCCACCGCCCGCGCGACCGTCGCGTCATACTTGGTGCTGTCGGCATCCTCGGTGATGCCGAGCTTGTTGCGCAGGTCCGGCACGCGCGGATCGTCCATCTCGACCGCGGCCTGCTTCTTGCGCGCCGGCAAATATTTCAGCGTCGGACCGTCCGCGATCGTGATGACCGGACCGTCGCCCTGGCCGCGCAACTCGGCGAGCTTCTTCTTCAGCTCCTTGTAGAGCTTCTGCGGCGGGTTGTAGCCGTCGAGCGCGGCGGAGGCGTCCTTGGCGGAGGTCACATTGGCGAACACTTCCGCCGGATCGATCGGGTGCTCCGGATAGAGAATGTCCGCCGACACCTGCGACCAGTGCATGCGGCCGCTCTGGGCCTGGCGGGCGTAGTCCAGCATGCTGGCGGCGAGCTTCAGCTCGGCGTCGGCCAGCGCGTCCGGCGAGGTCGCCGCGGCGAAATCCGGCACCGGATAGTCTGATGCATCGAGGCCGTCGGCGGCCGCGTCCTTCAGGCGGGCGATGACGCCCTTGCCGGCGTCGGTCAGCTTGCCGGCTTTGGTGAACACCGGCGCGTATTCGCGAGCCGAATAGAACTTCTCGGCCGCTGCGCGCTCGTTCTTGCGGTCAAAGCTACGCAGCGACTTGCTGGCGAGCAGTTCGCGCAGCTTGTCGGCAACCGGCTGATCCTCGGCAGCAACGTTGCTTGCCGCCTTCGCCGGTTCGCCCGCCGGCGCTGCGGCGGTCGCGGGAGCAGGAGCTGTGGTCGGCGCCGCTGCCGTTGCAGGCGCGGGGCTTGCGGCAGGCGCGGTGGCCGTTGCAGGGGCGGGGGTGGCCGCCGCCGGCGCGACGGCGGTATCGGTCTTTGGCGCGTCGGCGGGCTTCGTCGCCGGCGCGGTTACGGCATCGGCGGGCTTCGGCTCGACGGCCTTTGCAGTCGCGCTCGGCTCTGCCGGCTTGGCGTCGACCGGCTTTGTCTCAGCAGGCTTGGCTTCGGTGGCGTGCACATCCGCTGGCTTCACGTCGGCCGGCTTGGCTGCATCGGGCAGCGCGGCGGTGGTGTCGGCCTTGAAATCGCTTGCGGTGGGGGGCGGCACGTTGGCCGGTTCGGGGCGCGGGATCGCCGCGTCGATCGCGAGTTCCGAGGCGCTGGAGTGCGGCGTGTCCTGCGCGAAGGCCGCGGTCGCGGACACCGTGAGGAAGGTTGCCGCGACGGCCATCAATACGCGGTCAAATCCTCGACGGTTGTTCGAACAGTCACGCATCGTCACACCCCCTGGGTGAAACTGCCCCTCATCAAGCTGGAACAGTTCAAATCAGAATTTGGTTTCATAGCTTGCGCGAAGCGCCGGCCTCTCGATCGACTCGCACGCCTGCACACAACGAACGCAGACGATACCTTTGCCCCTCTCATGCAGCCAGCGCCATGCGGGGCAACTCACGACAAACTGACCTCGAAGCAGCTGATTTCACTCCGGGCTGTGCGTTTTTGCCACGCGGCACAGCCTTTGTCTGTCACCGCCACGACACGGTTCAAAAGGTTCCCTGGTGCGGCCTGTCGGCCTCGAGAGCTAAGTGGCGTCGCTTGCGCGCGCGCCGGCCGCAGCTTCGTCGAGCTTGCGATAGAGCGTCGAGCGGCCGATCTTGAGGCGGCGCGCGACCTCCGACATCTGTCCGCGATAATGCGAAATCGCGAAGCGGATGATCTCGTTCTCGAGATCTTCTAAAGGGCGCACCTCGCCCGCGGCATTGAGCATGGAAAGGCCGCCGGCGGTTGGCAGGGAGGCGACAACCGGTATTTCATTACCGGAAATCATAGCGGGGGCCGTGGAAGGCGACACCACCAGCGGCTCGCCCTGCAGCGATTTGCCATCCGGCGCCGGATGCGCCGTTCCTTGCGGGAAATCGGCGAGCCCGAGCTGGTCGCCGTCGCTCATCACCACGGCGCGATACACGGTGTTCTCGAGCTGGCGGATGTTGCCCGGCCAGTCGAGCTGCGAGAGGTGAGCCATCGCCTCGCCGCTGATGCCGGTGATGTTGCGGTTCTCCTCGGCGCAGAACCGCGCCAGGAAATGCCGCAGCAGATGCGGGATGTCTTCGCGCCGCTGCCGCAGCGCCGGAATGGTCAGCGGCAGCACGTGCAGGCGATAGAACAGGTCCTCGCGGAACTGGCCGCCTTTCACGAGATCGAGCAGCTTGCGGTTGGTCGCCGAGATGATGCGAACATCGACCTTGACCGGCTTGCGGCCGCCGACCGCCTCGACGGTGCCTTCCTGCAGCGCGCGCAGCAATTTCACCTGCGTGGCCAGCGGCAATTCGCCGACCTCGTCGAGGAACAGCGTGCCGCCATGCGCTTCGACGAACTTGCCCTGATGGCGCTCGGTGGCGCCGGTGAAGGCGCCCTTCTCGTGGCCGAACAGGATCGATTCGACGAGATTGTCCGGGATCGCGCCGCAATTCACCGCAACGAACGGCCTGGCCTTGCGCTCGCTGCTGCCGTGAATGGCGCGCGCGAACAGTTCCTTGCCGACGCCGGATTCGCCCTCGATCAGCACCGGGATCGTCGAGGACGCGGCCTTTTGCGCGGTGCGCAGCACCCCGGCCATCGCCTCGCTGCGGGTGATGATGTCGGAGAAGGTCAGCCGGCCCTCGCGGCTGTGGCGGATCCGCTGCAATTCGCCCTTCAGCGCCGAGGCGTTGAGGGCGTTGCGCAGGGAAACCTGCAGCCGCTCGAAGCCGACCGGCTTGACGACGAAATCCTGGGCACCGGCGCGCATCGCCGACACGACATTGTCGATGCCGCCATGCGCGGTCTGCACGATGACCGGGACGGTCAAACCAGCTTCACGAATTTTTGCGAGGACTCCGAGACCGTCGAGGCCCGGCATCACGAGGTCGAGCACGACGGCGTCAATCGCCTGCGTCTCGGATGCGGTCAGGGCCGCGATCGCCGCGTCGCCACTGTCCACGACGAGGGGCTCATAGCCGCACTTCTGCACCATGTTTTCAACCAAACGGCGCTGTACTGCGTCGTCATCGGCGATCAAAATGGTGGCAGCCATGGTTTTCCCCGCACGCTACGTTTATTTGTCTCGAATCGGGGCAATGTCGCCGATGCCGATTAACGCACTCTTAAATGTTGCAAACCCGCATTCATTCCGCCGCCGCCGACATCTTTCCGACTGAAGTAAGGTTACGAACAAGATGACCTCGCGCTCCAAAACTGCATCCAACAAGTCTGCCCTCAGCAAGGCCGCTCTTCGCAAGGAAGCCGCGTTGCGCAAAACGGCCGCGCAACGCAAATCGTCCGCAGGCGGTCCGGCGGCGAAAAAGGCAGCCAGCAAGACCG
Organism: Bradyrhizobium sp. USDA 4503; assembly: GCF_054055815.1. Lineage (NCBI taxonomy): Bacteria > Pseudomonadati > Pseudomonadota > Alphaproteobacteria > Hyphomicrobiales > Nitrobacteraceae > Bradyrhizobium > Bradyrhizobium sp. USDA 4503. The sequence goes on along the minus strand of NZ_JBSRXS010000001.1, from coordinate 4,643,515 downwards.
GCAAGCTTCCGGAATGGAATCTGGCAGATCTCTACTCCGGTATCGATGCGCCTGAGGTCGCACGCGACTTGCAGAAAATGGACGCAGATTGCGTCGCGTTTGAGACCGACTACAAGGGCAAGCTTGCCGAAAATACCGCCAAGGAAGGCGGCGGAAGGTGGCTGGCCGAGGCGATCAGGCGCTATGAGGCGATCGACGATTTGGCTGGCCGTCTCGGCTCTTACGCCGGCCTGGTCCATGCCGGCGACAGCGTCGATCCCGCGATCTCGAAATTCTACGGCGATGTCTCCGAGCGGCTGACCGCCGCGTCGGTGCATCTGTTGTTCTTCTCGCTCGAACTCAATCGCGTCGACGATGATGTGATCGAGCGCGCGATGGCCGAACCCGAGCTCGGCCATTACCGGCCGTGGATCGAGGATCTGCGCAAGGACAAGCCGTACCAGCTCGAGGATCGCGTCGAGCAGCTGTTCCACGAAAAGGCGCAAAGCGGCTACGCGGCCTGGAACCGGCTGTTCGACCAGACCATCTCCGGTCTGCGTTTCAAGATTGGCGGCAAGGAGCTCGCGATCGAGCCGACGCTGAACCTGCTGCAGGACAAGGCGGGGGATAAGCGCAAAGCTGCCGCGCAGGCGCTCGCCAAGACCTTCAAGGACAATGAGCGCAGCTTCGCGCTGATCACCAACACGCTCGCCAAGGACAAGGAAATCTCCGACCGCTGGCGCGGCTTCCAGGATGTCGCGGACTCCCGCCATCTCAACAACCGCGTCGAGCGCGAGGTGGTCGATGCGCTGGTCGCCTCGGTGCGCGCGGCCTATCCGAAGCTGTCGCACCGCTATTACGCGCTGAAGGCCGGCTGGTTCAAAAAGAAGAAGCTGCCGCACTGGGACCGTAACGCCCCGCTGCCGTTCGCGGCGACCGGCACCATCGCCTGGCCCGAGGCGCGCAACATGGTGCTGTCGGCCTATAGCGGCTTCTCGCCCAAGATGGCCGAGATCGCGGAGCGCTTCTTCAGCGATCGCTGGATCGATGCGCCGGTCCGTCCCGGCAAGGCGCCCGGTGCGTTCTCGCATCCGACCACGCCGTCGGCGCATCCCTATGTGCTGATGAACTATCAGGGCAAGCCGCGCGACGTGATGACGCTGGCGCACGAGCTCGGTCATGGCGTCCATCAGGTGCTGGCGGCGAAGAACGGCGCGCTGATGGCGCCGACGCCGCTGACGCTGGCGGAAACCGCAAGCGTGTTCGGCGAGATGCTGACCTTCAAGCGGCTATTGTCCCAGACCAGGAACGCCAAGCAGCGCCAGGCGCTGCTCGCGGGCAAGGTCGAGGACATGATCAATACCGTGGTGCGGCAGATCGCGTTCTATTCATTCGAGCGCGCGGTTCATACGGAGCGCAAGAACGGCGAACTCACCCCCGAGCGGATCGGCCAGATCTGGCTCAGCGTGCAGGGCGAGAGCCTGGGGCCGGCGATCGAGATCAAGCCGGGCTACGAGACGTTCTGGATGTACATTCCGCACTTCATCCACTCGCCGTTCTACGTCTATGCCTATGCGTTCGGCGATTGCCTCGTGAACTCGCTCTATGCGGTCTACGAGCACGCGTCCGAAGGCTTTGCGGAGCGCTATCTCGACATGCTCGCCGCCGGCGGCACCAAGCACTACTCCGAGCTGCTGCGGCCGTTCGGGCTCGATGCCAAGGACCCGAAATTCTGGGACGGCGGCCTGTCCGTCATCGCCGGCATGATCGACGAGCTGGAGGCGATGGGCTGAGGCCCATCGGCGTTCCGGCCGGGCCGGGCGGCAGCCGGTCCCGTGCCAGTTTCGTTCGGCGTTTTTTGCGCCTGGCGGCATGATCGTTCCATGATGCCTGCGTTTGGGAGGCCAATCCTGCCGAGGGGCTGCCGCGGCGTCGTCGCTCGAACGTGGATCGGGGACGATTTGCGCTTCAAATCGCCCGATCGGGACCGCGCCGTTGCCCTGCCTATCCGTTTGCGGTAATGGCTCGCGGAGGAACGCGAATTTCTGACTGGGGACAGCGATGGCAGACCATAGCGAAGTGGCCTACACGACCGCCGACGGCAACGATTACGTGGCGCATGAGCAGACCTATGAAGGGTTTCTCATGCTGGTCAAATGGGGCACCATCAGCGTCGCCATCATTCTCGCCTTGATGGCCTATTTCCTGGTCTGATCCTTAGATCGGCTAGCGGCGCCGCCGTCCCGCGGCGGTGCCGGAATTGCTGTCGAAACCCGGATGTAAAAACCGGGTATCCAAATCTGGCGAAAATAACGCTAGTTTGAAGACGCGTGCGCCGCTCGCGCCGCCGGAGGGCCCATGAAGATTGCCGTTGCCAAGGAAATTGATCCGTCCGAGCCGCGGGTTGCGGCCTCGCCCGATACCGTGAAGAAGTTCAGGGCACTCGGCGCCGAGGTCGCGGTCGAGCCGGGCGCGGGCATCAAGTCGGGCCTTCCCGATTCGGAGTTCACCGCGGTTGGCGCCACCGTCAGCGCGGACGCGCTCAAGGACGCCGACATCATCATCAAGGTGAAGCGGCCGGAAGCCTCCGAACTTTCCAAATACAAGCGCGGCGCGCTGGTCATCGCGATCATGGATCCCTACGGCAACGAGGCCGCCCTGAAGGCGATGGCCGATGCCGGCGTGTCCGCCTTCGCGATGGAATTGATGCCGCGCATCACCCGCGCGCAGGTGATGGACGTCTTGTCCTCGCAGGCCAACCTGGCGGGCTACCGCGCCGTGATCGAGGGCGCCGAGGCCTTTGGCCGCGCCTTCCCGATGATGATGACCGCCGCCGGCACCGTTCCGGCCGCCAAGGTGTTCGTGATGGGCGTTGGCGTCGCCGGCCTGCAGGCGATCGCGACCGCGCGGCGGCTCGGGGCCGTCGTCACCGCGACCGACGTGCGCCCGGCCACCAAGGAACAGGTCGAATCGCTCGGCGCGAAATTCCTCGCCGTCGAGGACGAGGAATTCAAGAACGCGCAGACCGCCGGCGGCTACGCCAAGGAAATGTCCAAGGAGTACCAGGCCAAGCAGGCCGCGCTGACCGCTGAGCACATCAAGAAGCAGGACATCGTGATCACGACCGCGCTGATCCCCGGCCGTCCGGCACCAATGCTCGTCACCGGCGAGATGGTGAAATCGATGAAGCCCGGCTCGGTGCTGGTCGATCTCGCGGTCGAGCGCGGCGGCAATGTCGAGGGCGCGAGGCCCGGCGAAGTGGTCGAGACCGATGGCATCAAGATCGTCGGCTACACCAATGTCGCAGGCCGTGTTGCGGCGTCGGCCTCGGGGCTCTACGCGCGCAACCTGTTCTCGTTCATCGAGACGATGGTCGACAAGGCCAACAAGGCGCTCGCGGTCAATTGGGACGACGAACTGGTGAAGGCCACCGCGCTGACCAAGGACGGCGCCGTCATCCATCCCAACTTCCAGCCGAAGTAAGGAGAGAAGCCATGGAGCATCTCGCGCAGGCCGTCGATCCGTTCGTGTTCCGGCTGTCGATTTTCGTGCTCGCCGTGTTTGTCGGCTATTTCGTGGTGTGGTCGGTGACGCCGGCGCTGCATACGCCGCTGATGAGCGTGACCAACGCGATCTCGTCGGTGATCGTGGTCGGCGCGCTGCTTGCGGTCGGCGTCGGCATGGTCTCGAGCGGTTCGGGCTGGGCCCGCGGCTTCGGCTTCGTCGCGCTGATCTTCGCCTGCGTGAACATCTTCGGCGGCTTCCTGGTCACCCAGCGCATGCTCGCGATGTACAAGAAGAAAGCCAAGTGAGCGGCAATCACCTCGGGGTGATGAGGATTTTGGGGGACCTGAGATGAGCGCCAATCTCTCTGCACTGTTGTATCTCGTGGCGGGGGTGCTGTTCATCCTGTCGCTGCGCGGCCTGTCGAGCCCGGCGTCGTCGCGCCAGGGCAACATGTTCGGCATGATCGGCATGGCGATCGCCGTCGGCACCACGCTGGCGAGTCATCCGCCGGCCGACGGCGTGGCCTGGCTGCTGGTGATCCTCGCGGTCGCGATCGGCGGCGGCATCGGCGCCGTGATCGCGCGCCGGGTGCCGATGACCTCGATGCCCGAGCTGGTCGCCGCGTTCCACTCGCTGGTCGGCATGGCCGCGGTGCTGGTCGCCGCCGGTGCGTTCTATGCGCCCGAGGCGTTCGACATCGGCACGCCCGGCCACATCCATCCGCAGAGCCTGGTCGAGATGTCGCTCGGCGTCGCGATCGGCGCCCTGACCTTCACCGGCTCGGTGATCGCGTTCCTGAAGCTGTCGGCACGGATGAGCGGCGCGCCGATCATCCTGCCGTTCCGCCACGTCATCAACATCGTGCTGGCGCTGGCGCTGGTGTTCTTCATCGTCGGCCTCGTGATGAGCGGCAGCGCGCTCGACTTCTGGCTGATCACCATCATCGCGCTGGCGCTCGGCGTGCTGATGATCATCCCGATCGGCGGCGCCGACATGCCGGTCGTGATCTCGATGCTGAACTCGTACTCCGGCTGGGCCGCGGCCGGCATCGGCTTCACGCTCGGCAATTCGGCGCTGATCATCACCGGCGCGCTGGTCGGCTCCTCCGGCGCGATCCTGTCCTACATCATGTGCCACGCGATGAACCGCTCGTTCATCTCGGTGATCCTCGGCGGCTTCGGCGGCGAGACCGCCGCGGCCGGCGGCGGCTCGGGCGAGCAGAAGCCCGCCAAGCTCGGCTCGGCGGATGACGCCGCCTTCATCATGAAGAACGCCTCCAAGGTCATCATCGTGCCCGGCTACGGCATGGCGGTGGCGCAGGCCCAGCACGCGCTGCGCGAGATGGCCGACATCCTGAAGAAGGAAGGCGTCGAGGTGAAATACGCCATTCACCCGGTGGCGGGCCGCATGCCCGGCCACATGAACGTGCTGCTGGCCGAGGCCAACGTGCCCTATGACGAGGTGTTCGAGCTCGAGGACATCAACTCGGAGTTCGCCCAGGCCGACATCGCCTTCGTGATCGGCGCCAACGACGTCACCAACCCGGCGGCGGAAGAGGACAAGACCTCGCCGATCTACGGCATGCCGGTGCTGCAGGTCTGGAAGGCCGGCACCGTGATGTTCATCAAGCGCTCGCTCGCCTCGGGCTATGCCGGCATCGACAACCCGCTATTCTACCGCGACAACACCATGATGTTGCTCGGCGACGCCAAGAAGGTCACCGAGAACATCGTCAAGGCGATGTAAGGCGGTAGCGATGGCGCTGAACCGGGAGTGGCATCGAGCGCATCGCATGCCGCTCCAGGCGACGCGCGAGCAGCGCATCAAGTGGCACGTCGCGCATGCGGCGGCGTGCGTGTGCCGACCGGTCCCCGACAGCATCAAGGCGGACGTCGAGAAGCTGCTCAAGCTCCGCGGCAAGACATAGCCGCGGCCACCGCTGATGGCACTGGCACTCGCAATCCTGAAATGGTTCCTGATCGCCGCGGTCGTCGTCTATCTCGGCGGGCTCGCGGTGCTCTACGTCAAGCAGCGCGAGCTGCTGTTTCCGATCCCGCCGGTCGGACGGACTGCGCCGGCAGCCGCGGGCCTTCCCGAAGCGGAAGAGCATGTCCTGACCACGGGCGACGGCGAGAAGGTCATCGTCTGGCACGTGCCGGCGAAGCCGGGCCGGCCCGTCGCGCTGTTCTTTCATGGCAATGGCGATTTCCTTGCCGGGCGCGTGGCGCGCTTCAAGGCCATCACGGCCGACGGCACCGGGCTGGTGGCGCTGTCCTTTCGGGGTTACGCAGGGTCGAGCGGGTCTCCGAGCGAGCAAGGACTGCTGCAGGACGCCGCGGCGGCCTACGCCTTCACCACCGCGCGCTACCGCGCCGAGCAGATCGTGGCCTGGGGATTCTCGCTCGGCAGCGGCGTTGCGGTCGCGCTCGCCGCCGAACATCCGCTCGGCAAGCTGATCCTCGAGGCGCCGTATACGTCGACGGCCGACGTCGCCGGCGCGCATTTCTGGTATGTGCCGGTCACCCTCCTGATGCGCGATCAATTCCACTCCGACCGGCTCATCGCGCAGGTCAAGGCGCCGCTCCTGATCATGCATGGCACCGACGATCCGGTGATCCCGATTCGCTTCGGCGAGCGCCTGTTCGATCTCGCCCATGAGCCCAAGCAATTCGTGCGACTGCCCGGTGGCGGGCACGACAATCTCGACGATTTCGGTGCGATGGCGACGGCGCGGCGGTTTATCGGCGCCGCAAGAGGCTGACGGCGGCGATTGTCTGTCGCATAATCGCGCCACCGAAGTGAGGGGACCCCACGATGAGTGCACACGGACCGATGCCGCGGTCGGCCTGGCTGTATCCCGTTCTGGCGGTGCTGTTGTTTGCCGCGGTCACGGCCACCGGTTACAGCTTCGCGCCATCGGCCGGGGGCTGGGTGTTTGCGGCGGTGCTGCTGGTCATTCTGTTCGGCACCGTGTTCGCGGCGGTCCACCATGCCGAGATGATAGCCGAGCGGATCGGCGAGCCGTTCGGCACATTGCTGCTGACGCTCGCGGTGACGATCATCGAGGTGGCGCTGATCTCGACCATCATGCTGGGCGAAACGCCGGCGCCGACCCTGGCCCGCGACACGGTGTTTGCGGTGGTGATGATCGTCTGCAACGGTCTGGTCGGGCTCTGCATCTTCATCGGCGGCCTGCGCTACAAGGAGCAGGATTTCCAGATCACCGGGGCGAACCTTTACCTCAGCGTGCTGTTCGTGCTCGCGACCATCACGCTCGATATGCCCAATTTCACGCTGACCTCTCCGGGCCCGGTGTTTTCCACGGCCCAGCTCGCCGTGGTCAGCATAGTGACCGTGCTGCTCTATGCGGTGTTCCTCTACACCCAGACCATCCGTCACCGCGATTATTTCGTCAGCGGCGCCAATGAGGCAGCGGCGCATGGCGAGGTGATGTCGGACCGCATGACGGCGATCAGCGTTGCACTGCTGCTGGTCTCGCTGCTGGCGGTGGTGCTGCTGGCGAAGAAATTCTCGCTGGTGGTCGATGTCGTTACCGTCAAGATCGGCGCGCCGCCGGCCTTTGCCGGCCTGGTGGTGGCGGCCCTGATCCTGTTGCCGGAGAGCGTTGCCGCTGTGTCGGCGGCGCGCAAGAACGACCTGCAGAAGAGCATCAACCTTGCGCTCGGCTCGTCGATCGCCACCATCGGGCTTACGGTTCCCGCGGTGGCCGTAGCCGCCTATGCGCTCGACAAGCAATTGGTGCTCGGGCTCAGCAACCAGCATATGCTGATCCTGCTGCTCACCTTCATGGTCAGCATGCTCACCTTCGGAACCGGCCGCACCAACATCCTGTTCGGGCTGGTTCACATGGTGGTGTTCGCCGTGTTCGTGTTCATGGTTTTCGTGCCGTAGAGCATGATCCGCTTAAAAAAAATTGGAGAAAATGACGATGCTCAGTGCCAAATCGGATGTGCAGGTGGATACGGCGGAAGTCCGGGTGACCGAATGGCGCCTCGCGCCGGGCAGCGCCACCGGCCACCACACCCATGAGATGGACTATGTCATCGTTCCGATCACGGCGGGCGAGATGACGATCGTGGCGCCGAACGGCGAGCGCTCGAAGGCGCAGCTCGGAGCCGGCAAATCCTATTTCCGCAAGGCCGGGGTCCAGCACGACGTGCTCAACGAGACGGCCAGCGAGATCGTGTTCCTCGAGGTCGAACTCAAGCCCTGACGCGGCGCGAGAACCAAGCAAGGAACCCTGCACCCGCCGAATGGCAGGTCCGAGCCGGTGCGGCTGTGGAAATTCATAACCCGTTAACGGCTGCGCGATGATCTAGCAGGCGGATGCGGCCTGCGCAGGGGACGCCTCCGGCTGAAACCAAAGCGACACCAAAGGTGACGTCGGAACGGGGGTTTGCCACCGATCCGACGCAGTTGATCCCTGAATGTGCCTCAAAGTTCCAGCATGTAATAGCGGGGTGGGGAGTGGCAGGTCATGCTGAGTTACCTGAAGAAATTCGTGATGGACATCTTACCCTCGGTGGCAGCGACCATCATCGGGGCGTACATCGTTAATCACTACATCGTGGCCAAGCCGGAAGCACCGGCAGCCGCAGCCTTGACCGCCGCAGTCGATCCCAAGGTAAATCCCAAGGCAGATCCGAAAGCCGCCGCCAAGCCCGCCACCGTCGTCAGCAGCCTCCCCGAAGCCGGCGTGAAGGCCAAGGGCATGTCCGAGCGCACGCTGATCGAGCGGTCGGCGTCCGAGAAGGCCACCGTCACCGAGAAGGCCACCGTCACCGAGAAGCCTGCCGAGAAATCGGCCGACCCCAAATCGGCCGATGTGAAGCCTGACGTGCCGGCCGATACCGCCAGCATCCTGGCCGACACCCGCCATCATCCGGCGGCGCCGAAGGCCGTCGCGAAGGTCGCGCCCGCCGCGCCGCAGCCGGCCGCGCCCGCGACGTCAGCCGCGCCGGTCGAGGCTGCTGTGACGCCCGAGGAAAGCCGCGACGCCAACGACCTCGCACGCGCCGCCATCGAGCGGCTGCGCAAGGAGCGTCCGCAGGAGGCGGCGCGGTCCCAGGATGCCACGCGCACCGATCTCGCCCGCCTGCCTGAGGCGCAGCGTCCGGCAGCCACGTCGGCGATCCGGCCGTTGCCGCCGCCGATCATGGTGTCGAGCCCGTCCACTGACAATGTCGATCAATCCTCGCAGCCGCGTCCGCCCTATGCCGCCGGCGGCCAGGATTCCAACCGGCTGACGCCGCCGGCCGACATTCCGGTCCCGGTGGTGCAGGCCCCGCTCGACCTGCGCGCCGAGGCGATCATGCCGGCGCAGAAGAACGAGCGCACGTCGGTGACCGACGACATGTTCTCCGGCATGAAGTCGATGTTCCACGCCGTCCTGCCGAAGTAGCCACAGCGCCGCTCGATCGTTTCTGACGGATTGCCTTCACGCCAAGGGCTAGCCGCCGGTGCGCGCCAGCCCGCTGCGCGCATTGCCGTCGCCTGGCCGCAGCGCGAGCGCGCGATTGTAGGACGCCGCCGCCTTGGCCTTGTCGCCGAGCCGCTCATAGGCCTGGCCGCGCGTGCTCCACGCCCCAACATTGCCGGGATCGGCCTGCACGGCCTCGTCGAGATCGCTGGCGGCCTGCTTGGCCTTGTCGAGCGCGAGGTAGCTGGTGGCACGGCCGACCAGGGGCTCGGCCCTCTGCGGCGACAGCCCGCTGGCTGCCGTGAAATCGTCGATCGCCTGCTGATGCTGTCCGCGGCCCTGATAGATCAGGGCGCGGCCGTAGAGCGCCTGGATGTTGTAAGGGTCGGCCGCCAGCGCCTGTTCGAACTCCGCCATCGCCTCGTCGAGCTTGCCGGAGCGCGCCAGCGCCTGCGCACGCGTGGTGTGATCCTTGGCGCTGTTGACGTCTTGCGGGGTGATGGTGTCGGCGGCGGGCTTGTCGGCGGTGGCAGCGGGCTTCGGCTTGTCGTCCGAGGAGCCCCATGAACCGAGGTCGAAGGAGCAGCCTGCGAGCGGCAGGCCGAGAAGCACTGCAATGATGACGAGATGCGGCGCGCAACGGCGCTGCGCCGGTCCTGGAAAGGGCGGGCGGGCTACCGGATCAGCCGTCATGCAAAATGCTCTTGCCGGTCGTTTTGCATGGGTACCCCGGAACGCGGCGTGCTTCAAAACGACAACGCGGGCCCGTGGCCCGCGCTGTTAGACTTCCATATCGGCAAAACGGTTCAGCGAGGGCCGCGACCGGCGCCTGCACCGCCCGGACGGCCGCCGCGGTCGCCACCGGGGCCAGCGCCGAACACCGGCTTCGGCTTCATCGGCAGCAGGCCTTCGCGCTGCAGCTTCTTGCGCGCCAGCTTGCGCGCGCGGCGCACGGCTTCGGCCTTTTCGCGAGCCTTCTTCTCAGACGGCTTTTCGTAGTGACCGCGGAGCTTCATCTCGCGGAAAATGCCCTCGCGCTGCATCTTCTTCTTCAGCGCCTTCAGGGCTTGGTCGACATTGTTATCGCGGACGAGAACCTGCACGCGGCATCCTCTTTTGAATTGATCGGTTCGGAATTCTGGCGAGGTGAAGGGACGGCAAAAGGCCTGCCTCTTAACCCTAGGCGCGCGCATGTATCAGACAAACGCGCAGATGTCCACCGGTCGAGTGACTTTCGGGCCTAGTAAAGCCACGAAATAGGACGAAAATGCCATTGTGCGGCCCTGATTTGGGTGGTTTGGCGCCCAGATGAGGGCCGCTCCCGGCGTTTTGGATAACCCGGACATTGGAAATAGGGGAGATGCGAGATGGAGATGAAGAAATACGCTGCCGAGGCCATCGGTACGTTCTGGCTCACATTCGCTGGTTGCGGCAGCGCGGTGATCGCGGCCGGCTTTCCGCAGGTCGGGATCGGCCTGGTCGGCGTGTCACTGGCCTTCGGGCTGAGCGTGGTGACCATGGCCTATGCGATCGGCCATATCTCGGGTTGCCACCTCAACCCGGCGGTGACGGTCGGGCTCGCCGCGGGTGGGCGTTTCCCGGGCGGCCAGGTGCTGCCCTACATCATCGCGCAGGTTGTGGGCGCAATCATCGCGGCCTGGCTGCTCTATGTGATCGCGAGCGGCGCGCCCGGCTTCGATGTCAGCAAGGGCTTTGCCTCCAACGGCTATGACGCGCACTCACCCGGCCAGTACAACATGGTGGTGTGCTTCATCACCGAGGTGGTGATGACCATGATGTTCCTGTTCATCATCATGGGATCGACCCATGGCAAGGCACCCGCCGGCTTCGCACCGCTCGCCATCGGCCTCGCGCTGGTGATGATCCATCTCGTCAGCATTCCCGTCACCAACACCTCGGTGAATCCGGCGCGCAGCACCGGGCCGGCGCTGTTCGTCGGCGGCTGGGCGCTGGGGCAGCTCTGGCTGTTCTGGGTCGCACCCCTGATCGGCGGTGCGCTCGGCGGCGTGATCTATCGCTGGCTCAGCGACGAGCCGACCGGCATCGTCGCCGGCGCGAAGACGGCGTGATCGGCGAGAGCGTTTTCGAGCGAAGTGGACGCCGGTTCGCGTGAAGAAAACGGGTAAACAAAAATCCAGAGCATCGGTTCTGATTCAATCAGAACCGTTGCTCTAATGGATCGTGGTTGCCACGATCCCATTTCCATCGATGCGACGAAGGCGGCTATCGGCCGCGTGTGGAATTATCCCTTGCGGGCCGGCGTCACTTCGGTGACGTGTCCCATCTTGCGGCCGGGGCGCGGCGTGCCCTTGCCGTACAGATGCACTGTGGCGCCGGGAACGGTGAGCCACTGCTCGTAGCTCAGGATGTCGTCGCCGATCAGGTTGGTCATGACGACGTCGCCGTGGCGCACCGGCTTGCCCAGCGGCCAGCCGGCGATCGCGCGGATGTGCTGCTCGAACTGTGAGATCGAGGCGCCGTCGAGCGTCCAGTGACCGGAATTGTGCACGCGCGGCGCGATCTCATTGACCAGCACCGTCGCCTTGCTGCCGTTGCCGGGCACCGCGAACATCTCCACCGCGAGCACGCCGACATAGTCGAGCGCCGAGGCGATCTCTTCGGCGATCGCGCGCGCCTGCGCGGCAAGCTCATCGGGGATCGCGGCCGGCGCGCGGGAAATTTTCAGGATGTGGTCGCGATGCTCGTTCTCGGTGACGTCGAAGCATTCGACTTCGCCGGACGCGGAGCGGGCCGCGATCACCGAGATCTCGCGCTCGAACGGCACGAAGGCCTCGAGGATGGCCGACTTGGTGCCGAGGTCCTCCCAGACCTGTTCGAGGTCATCGCCCTCGCGGATGATGGCCTGGCCCTTGCCGTCATAGCCGAAGCGGCGGGTCTTGATCACCGCGGGCAGGCCGATGCGTTCGATTGCCGTGCGCAGCGTGCCGACCGAGGACACGTCGGCGTAGTCGGCCGTGCCGATGCCGAGCTTGCTGATGAAATCCTTCTCGATCAGCCGGTCCTGCGTGGTCTCCAGGATCTTGTAGGCCGGCAGCACCGGGCGCCGCGCGGCGAGCACCATGGCGGTCGCGGCCGGGACATTCTCGAACTCATAGGTGACGACGTCGACATCGTTGGCGAACAGTTCGAGCGCCTCGACGTCGGCATATTCCGCGCAGGTCGCGTTCTGCACCACGTCGAACGCCGGGGAGTCCGGATCCGGCGAAAACACCTGGCAGCGGAGCCCGAGGCGCGCCGCGGCCATCGCCAGCATCCGGCCCAATTGTCCGCCGCCGAGGATTCCAATGGTGTCGCCCGGCTTCAGCTTCACTGCGTTCGAAGCCGTCACGCCGCGCCCTCCGGATGCTCGTTGACCGCGTCGGTCTGCTGCTTGCGCCAGGCCGCAAGGCGGGCCGACAGAGCCGGATCGTTGAGTGCGAGCACGCTCGCCGCGAGCAACGCGGCATTGATCGCGCCGGCCTTGCCGATTGCCAGCGTTCCGACCGGGACGCCGGCCGGCATCTGCACGATCGAATAGAGCGAATCGACGCCCGACAGAGCCTTCGACTCGACGGGAACCCCGAACACCGGAAGCTCCGTCAGCGCGGCCGTCATGCCCGGCAGATGGGCGGCGCCGCCGGCGCCGGCAATAATCACCTTGTGGCCGGCTGCCTTGGCGCCCTTGGCAAAGGCATAGAGCCGATCCGGGGTGCGGTGGGCCGAAACGATGCGCGTTTCGCAGGCCACGCCGAGCGCAGCCAGCGTCTCGGCGGCATGGCGCATGGTTTCCCAGTCGGACTGACTTCCCATGATGATGGCGATCGGAGCGGTCATCTCTTCAATTCTGTGCAGGAATCCAAAAGCATAGGCCGATTATAGGGACGGCCCGGGCGTCATCCAAGGCGTGGCAAGGGAGTTAGAATGGACTATCCTGTCTTGGTGAATCCCGGCAAGCCTTCATAAGCAGGCCTCAACAAGGATGCGCATGAAGAAGAAGACGACGTCGGCCGCCTCCGGGGCCGCGAAACGACGGAAAGGCGCGCCCGCCGCGCGCAAATCCAGGCCGGGCAAGACTGCAGCCAAGCGGGCTGGAACCAAACGGGCTGGAACCGGAGCTTCCACGCGAGGCGCGGTCGCATCCGGCGACAAATCGACCATCCGCAGCTTGCGGGCGCAGCTGGCGCGGGCGCAGGCCCGGATCGAGGAGCTGCAGGCCTCCGCCGAGACCGACTTCCTGCTCGACATCTTCAACCGGCGCGGATTCGAGCGCGAGCTCGCCCGTTCGCTCTCCTTCATCAAGCGTTATCAGGCCTCCGGTGCGCTGATCGTGCTCGACGTCGATCGCCTCAAGCCGATCAACGATGCCTTCGGCCACGCGGCGGGCGACGAGGTGCTGAAGGCGATCGTTGCCGCGATATCGGATCAGGTGCGCGCTTCCGATGTGATCGGCCGTCTCGGCGGTGACGAGTTCGCCGTGCTGCTGTGGAATCTCAGCGAGATCGATGCCCGCGCCAAGGCGGCTGCGCTGGAAGAGGCGATCGATCGGTTGACCTTCATGTTTCGTAACAGCCAGGTCACCGCAGGCGCCTCCGCGGGCGTTGCTATCCTTACCGCGCACTCGGATATCGATCGCGTGCTCGATGAGGCCGACCGTGCGATGTATGTGCGCAAGGCCCAGCGGCGCCACGAATCCCGAGAATTATAACGCGCTCAAATCCTCCGGCACATTTCCGTAAGCACGCAACAGCTTGGCATCGCCGAATTCGCCGATCGCAGGATCGCCGGTGCGGCTGAACGCGACGGCGCCGATGCTGCCGGGCATCCGCGACATGGTCTCCGCGCGGCGCAGCGCGACCGCCGAGCTCTGGCATTCCTCGGCATTGCCGGCGACCGGCGTGCCGTCATCATCCTGCATGAAGGGCAGTGCCACGTAATACGTTACATCGGCCATCGCTGTGCTCCCTGAAGATCAGGCCAAGGATCAGGCGGCATCGGTCGCCGCCCGGGTCTGCGCCGGCACGCAGCCGGCGGTGATCGCGGCCTGCAATTCCTCAAGCTCGGCTTCCAGATATTCGTTGGCCATGATCAGCGCCTTGATGGTGCTGCGCAGGTTGCCGTCGCACATCGCGATCGCCTGATCGCAGGCCTTCTCGTAGCGGCTGTTGTCGGGCAGGGAAGGCGGTGCGGACATGGCGAAACTCCCTCTGATGGCTGGCGGCTGGGCTGGCATGTTCTCTTTTTGTTCATGTGGAGTCAAGCGCCGGGAAACCGCCTTCCGTCCGTTGCCGCGAACGTGAAGCCGGCGAGGCGATGTGGATGACGGGGAAAACCGTCGCCCGGTCTGAACCGGAAGCGCCGAACCGCGAAGGCCCGCGCCGCGGCACGCGTCAGGCAATGATGTCGGGCGTGATCTGGTCTTCGATAAAGGCGATGCGATCGCGCAGTTGCAGCTTCCGCTTCTTCAAGCGCTGCAGCATCAAGAGATCCGGCGCCGGCGACTGATGCAGCGCGTCGATCGCGGCATCGAGGTCGCGGTGCTCTTGTTGCAGCCGCGCGAGTTCGGCGATTAGTTCGCGCTCATCCTGATCGTTCATGGTTGTGTATTAACTGATAAGCACGATAAGGTTGTTGCGGCTGAAGTCGCCGCTCGCCGGAATATCCTCCTTGAACGCGCGCCGCGCAAGCCGGACCGGTTCCATAGTCACGATTGGTTACAGATAAACCGAAATGAGTGCGTGCGGCATTTCGCGTCCCCCATCGACAGCGCCGTCCACTCGTGTACACTCGGCGGTCCGGATCGAACCTGAGGTTTAACGCACCGAGGAGTGTTCGCAATGGCAATACAGGCCCATCTCATTGAGCTGGAGCGTAAACACAAAATACTCGAGAACGAACTGCACGAAGCGCTCGTTCACCCCTCTGTAGACGACCTGCATATTTGCGAGCTGAAGCGCCGCAAGTTGATGGTCAAGGATCAAATCGAGCGGTTGAGACTGTCCGCCGACGACACGGTCCACTAGACCGCCCCCCTGCAAATTAGCAAATAGCCTGGCCTTTCACCGAGGGATGAACGCCCAAGCGCGCGCGCATCCCCCGGGAGGCCTTACTGTATTTGCTCAGAGTTCCGCCAACGCGCCGACATGGTCGGCGACCGCGAGGGACGATGTCAGTCCGGGCGATTCAATCCCGAACAGGTTGATCAGGCCCGCGACGCCATGATCGGCCGGCGCCTGGATCAGGAAATCCTGGGTCGCCACCGCCGGCGGCACGATCTTGGGGCGGATTCCCGAATAGCTCGGCATCAGCGCGCCGTCCGGCAGGGCCGGCCAGTATTTCCGGATCGCCGGATAGAACCGCTCGGCCCGATCAGGGTCGACCGCGTAATCGATGTGATCGATCCATTGGACGTCGGGCCCGAATCTCGCCTGGCCGGCCATGTCGAGCGTCAGGTGCACGCCGAGCCCGCCGGGTTCCGGCACCGGGTAGATCAGCCGCGAGAACGGCGCCCTGGCGCTGCAGCTGAAGTAATTGCCCTTGGCCAAATAGGCCGTTGGAATCAATTCGATCGGCATGCCCTCGACGTTGCGCGCGACTGCCGTCGCGCCGAGCCCGGCGGCATTGACCAGGAGATCGCAGGCCAGCGTTATCGGTGCGGCGCCGCCGGCCTCGATCTCGAACCCGTCGGCGGTGGCCCTGGCGTGGAGCAGCGGCGTATGGAAGGCGAACGCCGCCCCGGCCGCCTCGGCGTCACCGCGCAGCGCCAGCATGTAAGCATGGCTGTCGATGATCCCGGTCGAGGGCGACAGCAGCGCTGCGTCGCAATTCAGCGCCGGCTCCAGCGCGCGCGCCGCCTCGCCGGACAACAGCTGCATGTCGTCGACGCCGTTGGCCTCGGCATGCGCGCGGATCGACTGCAGCTTCTCGGTCTCCGCAGGCGTGGTGGCCACGATCAGCTTGCCGCAATTCTTGTGCGGGATGCCGTGCTCGGCGCAGTAGCGGTAGAGCGCCCGCTTGCCGCTGACGCACATCCGCGCCATCAGGCTGCCGGCGCGGTAGTAGATGCCGGCGTGGATCACCTCGCTGTTTCGCGACGAGGTCACCGTGCCGATCCCCTCGGCCTCCTCGAGCACAATCACTTCGCGGCCGGCCTGTGCCAGCCGCCGCGCCACGGCGAGGCCGATCACCCCCGCACCGACGATCACGCAATCAACCCTGTCCATCTCGTCCTTCAGGTCCGAAAATTTCCGCCCAGCCACGCCATGACCGTTGCCGCCAACATCGTTCAGCCGATCCGGCCGCCTTGGGCAAGTGCTTATTAGGCAAGTGCTTGGGCCATCTCAAATAGTTGGGAAGCCATGCCCTGTTAGTGGAGCATTAATCATGTCAGGGCAATTGCCATAAATTAAGTCAGCATTTTCCGGTTGCATCAGTACGCGTTTACCCGATCCAAACCGCCGGAGCCGGACACTCGCCCCGGAAATCCGCGGGTGATCGATGGTTGGCAGGAAGGTGCAGGCGGGCGGGAAGAATTCGATTCCGGCAAGGGCCGTGCTCTGCCTGATCGCCGCCGTCGCGCCGTGCGCTGCAGCTCGGGCCGGCACCGGTGCGTTCGCGCCGTCGAGCTATCTGGGCAGCCTCGATCCCGGCCTGGTCTGGGAGCTCCTGATCGGCAGCGTGGTGGTCGCGTCCTTTTTCGGCGCGGTCGGGCTGTGGATTCTCTCGGCGCTGCGCAAGGCCAAGCGCGCGCAATTGCGGCGCAACGCCTTCGTCTCGTCGGCACTCAACCATTTGAACCAGGGCGTGGTGATGACCGATGCGCAGGAGCGCATCGTGTTCTGCAACGACCGCTATCTCGACATCTACGGCCTGTCGCGCGCCGACATCAGGCGCAACATGACCGGCGTCGAGCTGCTGGAACTGCGCCGCGACCGCGGCGTGCTCGATCTCAGCGCCGAGGATTTCTTCGCCAGGGCCGCGGCGCCCGAGGGATTGGTTACCGAGCTGCCCGGCGGCAGGTCGGTGCTGGTGAAGTATTTTCCATTGCCGAACGGCGGCTCGGTCGCGACCCATCTCGATTGCACCGACCAGCGCAAGCTGTCGCGCAAGCTCGCCTCGACCACACAATTCCTGGAATCGGTGCTCGACAACGTTCCGGTCTGCGTCGCGGCCAAGAACATCGAGGACGGCCGCTACATCTTCGCCAACCGCGCATTCGAGCGCTTCTCGCGCTTCTCGCGCGATCACATCGTGGGCAAGCGCGCCGACGAGATCTTCCGCCCCGAGACCGCCGCCAGCATCGACACCGCCGACCGCGCGGCGTTGAGCGCGGCGGAAGGCTATCACCGCAGCGAATTCTTCGTCGAACGCGGTTCGGACAAGCGGATCCTCGCCTCCAACCGCGTGATCGCCCGCAACGAGGCCGGCGAGCCGGAATTCCTGATCGCGCTGTTCGAGGACGTCACCGATCGCCGCTCGCTGTCGCGCGAGCTCGAGAACAACAAGAAATTCCTCGAGCTCGTGGTCGACAACATCCCGGTCTCGCTGATCGTGCAGCGGGTCAGCGACGGCCGCTACCTCCTGGCCAACCGCAGCGCCGAGACGATCCTCAATCGCCGCCGCGAGGACGCCGCCGGCCTGACCGCGTCCGACATCTTCAATGCGCGTGAAGCCAAGCTGATCATCGCCCGCGACGAGGCCGCGATCAGGAAGCGCAGCATGATCGCCGAGGAGCATCCGATCTCGACCAAGGACGGCCTGCGGCTGTTCCTGACCCGCCGCATGACCGTGCTCGACGATGTCGGCGAGCCGCAATATCTGATCAAGACCCATGAGGACGTCACCGACCGGCGCCAGACCGAGTCGCGGATGGCGCACATGGCCTATCATGACGGCCTGACCGATCTGCCGAACCGCGCCGCCTTCCTGCAGGCGCTGACCCAGATGATCGAGGCCTGCGACGGCACCGACGAGGAGTTCGCCGTGCTCTGCGTCGATCTCGACGGGTTGAAGGAGATCAACGACGTCTACGGCCATGCTATGGGCGACAAGGTGCTGATCGAGGTCGCGCAGCGTTTGCAGGCCGTGGCGCGCGGCGGCGTGGTGGCGCGGCTGTCCGGCGACGAATTCGGCCTTATCATCGACGGCAAGCAGCCGGTCGCCGGCATCGCGCTGGCCGAGCAGGCCGCCGAGGCGCTCGGGCAGGATTTCCTGATCGACGGCAAGTCGGTGCGAACCGGCCTCACCACAGGGATCGCGGTGTTCCCGGACAACGGATCCGACGCGGCGTCGCTGCTGGCCAATTCCGGCGCGGCGCTGTTTCGCGCCAAGGCGAAGTCGCGCGGCACGATCTCGATCTTCGAACCGGAGATGGACCAGCAGATCCGCGATCGCCGCGTGCTGCACCAGGAGCTGTCGGTCGCGATCAAGAATGGCGAATTGTCGCTCTACTACCAGCCGCAGGCCGCCGCGGGCGGCAGCGTGGCGGCCAGCCAGATCATCGGCTTCGAGGCGCTGGCGCGCTGGCACCATCCGGTGCGCGGCTTCGTGCCGCCCGGCGACTTCATTCCGCTCGCGGAAGAAAGCGGCCTGATCGTCGAGATGGGCGAATGGATTCTGCGCGAAGCCTGCCGGGAGGCGGCCTCCTGGGCGATCCCGCTGCAGGTCGCGGTGAACCTGTCGCCGGCGCAATTCACCCATGGCGACCTCGTCGGCCTCGTGCATTCGATCCTGCTCGAGACCGGGCTCACGCCGGACCGGCTCGAGCTCGAAATCACCGAGGGCGTGCTGATCGAGGATTTCGACCGCGGCCTGTCGCTGCTGCGGCGGCTGAAGGCGCTCGGCGTCCGCATCTCGATGGACGATTTCGGCAGCGGCTATTCCTCGCTGAGCTACCTGCAGGCATTTCCGTTCGACAAGATCAAAATCGACCGTGCCTTCGTCATCAATCTCGGCCGCAACCCGCAATCGGCCGCGATCGTGCGCGCGGTGATCGATCTCGGCCACGGCCTTGAAATGTCGATCGTCGCCGAGGGCGTCGAGACCGAGGCGCAGCTCGACTTTCTCGCCGAAGAGGGCTGCGACGCGGTGCAGGGCTATCTGATCGGCAGGCCGGCCCCGATCGGTCAATTCGCCGCGCTGGTCGGCGGCGACCAGCTTGCCGAAACCGTGCGCAGAGCCGGGTAATTTGGCCTGAATCGCCCGGCCGGCTGTGCTTGCCATCCGCTGCACGTCCGGCTACATCTCGACCCACCACATCATTTCAGCCGAGAAAGGAGGGCTGCGTCGTGGCGAGATACACCGATCCCCACCTCAAGCGTGGCCCCGTCAACGCCCTGCAGATGCGTTTGCAGGGCTGACCGGAAACTCGCGCTAAATCCTTCCTGGTCTGCCCTTCGTGGCCGTGCGGCGTCGACGCTTGAGCGTTCGCGCCCGCACATCAATCCCTCGCCGCGCTTCGACACGCACATCCGATGATGGCTGGACGCCTCGGGATGTTGCGATTGCCGGCAAGACCAGAGAATTGATCGTGACCCTCATCAATGTCCGCAATCTCGGCGTGACGCTGAACGCGCCGCTGTTTTCCGAACTGAATTTCGTCGTCAATGCCGGCGACCGCATCGGGCTGGTGGCCGCCAATGGCCGCGGCAAGTCCACGCTGCTGCGCTGTATCGCAGATGCGATGGAGCCTAACGAAGGCGATATAACCCGCGCGCGCGGACTGACCGTCGGCCATGTCGAGCAGGATGCGCCGCCCAGACTGCTGGATACGCCGTTCCATGCCGCCGTGCTCGAGGCGCTTCCCGGCGAGCAGCGCGCCAGCGAGGGCTGGCGGGTCGACGTCGCCTTGCAATCGCTCGAGGTGCCGGAGGAGCTGTGGACGAGACCGCTGAAGCAGCTGAGCGGCGGCTGGCTGCGGCTTGCGGTGCTCGCCCGCGTGCTGGTGACCGAGCCCGACGTGCTGCTGCTCGACGAGCCGACCAACCATCTCGACCTCGCCAAGATCGGCCGGCTTGAGGCCTGGCTGAACGCACTGCCGCGCGAGATGCCGGTGGTGATCGCAAGCCACGATCGCGCCTTCCTCGATGCGACGACCAACCGGACACTGTTCCTGCGCCCGGAGCGGTCGCAGCTGTTCTCGCTGCCCTATACCGCGGCGCGCGCGGCGCTCGACGAATTCGATGCCTCGGACGAGCGACGCTATCAGCGCGACATGAAGGCCGTGCGGCAGCTCCGGCAGCAGGCCGCGAAGCTCAACAATCTCGGCATCAATTCCGGCAGCGACCTTCTGCTGTCGAAGACCAGGCAATTGAAGCAGCGCGCCGAGAGACTGGAGGAGACGGCGAAGCCCGCGCATCTGGAACGCTCGGCCGGAACGATCCGGCTCGCTAACCGCGACACCCATGCCAGGGTCCTGATCAGGCTGGACAACGCCGGGATCGCCACACCCGACGGCCGGCTGTTGTTCAGGACCGGCCAGCAGTTCATCTGCAAGGGCGACCGGATTGCGCTGCTCGGGCCGAATGGCGCCGGCAAGACCCGCTTCGTCGCGGCGCTGCGGCTGGCGATCGAGAATGCCGCAGCGGCACCGGCCGAGATCCGGGCCACCGAGTCATTGGTGCTTGGCTATTGCGATCAGGCGCTGGCCGATCTCGCCGATAGCGACACGCCGATGCGCATGCTGACGCGGCGCTTCGAGGTCGGTGATCAGCGGGCGCGCGGCCTGCTCGCCGGCGCCGGGCTCTCGATCGAGATGCAGGGCCGTCCGATCGGGCGGCTGTCGGGCGGGCAGAAGGCCCGCCTCGGCATGCTGGTGCTGCGGCTCACCCAGCCGAACTTCTATCTGCTCGACGAGCCGACCAACCACCTCGACATCGAGGGCCAGGAGGCGCTGGAAGACGAGTTGATGGAACAGCAGGCCAGCTGCCTCCTGGTGTCGCACGACCGCCAGTTCGTGCGCACGGTGGCCAACCGATTCTGGGTGATCGACGGCAGGAAGCTGATCGAGGTCGATGGACCGGAACAGTTCTTTGCCGCGGCCGGCGCGGGCTAGCGCGTGATGGAGTCAGGTTGGATAGCCGTCGCGAAGACGGTGTGCCTCTCCCGCTCGCGGGCCGTCGCAGGAGGAGCGCTGCCAAAATATCGAAAACAACCCCATGCAAAGTAGCCGGCGGCGGCCGGCGTTCGAGCAGGCTACTTGACACGTCGGGCAACTCAGGGGCATTATTCCAATATTCCGAAATCGTGCAAACGTACGATCGCCCCGCAAGCGGGAAGGTGAGTGTGCCGTGATTCACCCGGACATCATGTAGTTCAGCGCCGCGCCTTGACGCATTTTTCGTGCGAACCCGTCTTTTGTTCGCATTGAAATGCGATAGGCGTTGCGCATGGCGGACTACGACGTCGCGATCATCGGCGGTGGCCTGAACGGGACGAGCATTGCTCGTGATGCCGCCGGCCGCGGCCTGCGCGTGATCCTGCTGGAGCAGGGCGATCTCGGTTCCGGCGCATCGCAGGCTTCGCCACGGCTGGTCCATGGCGATCTGGCCGGGCTGGAACGGCGGGAGTTCTTCCGCGTCCGCCGGGCGCTGAGGGAACGCGACGTGTTGCTGCGCATTGCGCCGCATCTGGTGCGGCCGGTGCGCTTCGTGATCCCGGCGCATGCCGAGGAGCGGCCGCCGTGGCAGTTGCGGTCGTTGCTGCTGCTCTACGAACGGCTGACTTCGCGCAGCGGTCTGCCGCGCTCGGCGACGCTCGATGTCACCCACCATCCGGTCGGCAATGCGCTGAAGCGGCCGTTCGGAACCGCGTTCGAATACTCCGACTGCGTCGTCGACGATTCCCGGCT
Organism: Bradyrhizobium sp. USDA 4503; assembly: GCF_054055815.1. Lineage (NCBI taxonomy): Bacteria > Pseudomonadati > Pseudomonadota > Alphaproteobacteria > Hyphomicrobiales > Nitrobacteraceae > Bradyrhizobium > Bradyrhizobium sp. USDA 4503. The sequence goes on along the minus strand of NZ_JBSRXS010000001.1, from coordinate 4,621,724 downwards.
CGTCGTGCTCACCGCCGTCGATGCCGCAGCGCGCGGCGCCGATATCCGCACCGGCGCGCGCGTGACCCGGGCCGAGCGCGGCGAGACCTGGCGGCTGGTCGCGATCGACCGCGGCTACCGGCGGGTGATCACGGCGCGGGCGCTGGTCAGCGCGACCGGCGCGTGGAGCGCCTCGGTCGCCGACATCGTGCTGCGCGTGCCCGCGCCGCAGCTTGCGACCGTGCAGATCAGCCAGATTGTCGTGCGCCGCCTGTTCGACTGCGACAACGTCTATGTGTTTCAGAACCCTGACGGCCGGTTGATCTTCGCCAGTCCCTACGAGCGCGACTTCACCCTGATCGGCAGCGTCAGTCATCCCTTCAAGGGTGATCCGGCGGTGGTCGCAATTGGTGTGCGCGAGGAGGCCTATCTCTGCGACGCAGCCAATCGCTACTTTCGCGAACAGATCGCTCCAGTCGATGTGCTGCGGACCGTCTCCGGTGCCAATTCCGTGCTCGTGCCCGCGCGCCGGCACATGAGCGATGGCGCAGCGCTGCTCGATGTCAGGCGCGGCAAGGCGCCACTGCTTACGATCTTCGGCGGCGACGTCACCACCGCGCGGCGCCGCGCCGAGCGGACGGTGTCGGAGTTCACGCGGTTTTATCCGATGACGCCGCGCTGGACCGCAACGGCGCCGCTGCCGGGCGGCGAGTTCGCGTGGCAGCGCTTCGAGACCGAGGTCGACATCGTCCGCGACCGCTGGCGCTTCCTCGGCGAGGCGCAGGCGCGGCGGCTGGTGGCCGCCTATGGGCTGAACGTCAGAGATGTTCTGGGCGACGCCAAAGAGAAGGCCGATCTCGGCCCGGCCTTCGGTCCCGAACTGACCGGCGCCGAGGTGCGCTACCTCATGCGCAAGGAATGGGCGCGCTTTGCCGACGATATCCTGTGGCGCCGCTCAAAGCTCGGGCTGACCATGCCGCAAGCCGATCGCGACGCGCTTGCGGCGTTCATGGCGAAGATGGATTGAGCTCGATTCAAACCTCCCCTTGAAAAGGGGAGGTCGCTTTGCTCGCCAGAGCAAAGCGGGTGGGGATTCTGCCTCCATGACAACCGGTGTCGTTCGTGGCCGACCCCCATCCCGACCTTCCCCCTTTCAGGGAAGGAGGAGAGCTCCAGCAGCGGCTATTGCCGGGCCGCCTCCTGTGACCAGGCGAGGTCGCGCCGGGACGGACGGCGATGCAGCCGCTCCGAGATCAGGCTCGTTGCCTGCCGGCCCTGGCCGGCGCGCAGGCATGCGACGATGAAGGTGTCCTCCCACAATTCACGTTGCGCATGGCTGCCGCCGATTCGCACCAGCTCTGGCATCAGCGGCGCAAGGATGCGCACCGCGTCGTCGTGATCGCCGGCGGCGAAGGCCGCGATCCCGCGGCCGAGCCCGATCGCCGCGGGGCCCGGCGCCAGTCTGCCGTCGGCAGCGCGCGCGGCCATCTCGACCAGCCGCGCCTCGAGCGCGTCGTTGTTGGTCGTGGCTGCGACCAGCGCGTGGTGCACGTCGGCGAAATGCGCGCCGGCCTTCGGGAAGTAGCCGTCGCCATAGGCGGCGACATCCTTCCAATGCTGCTCGAGACCGGTCTTGCCGGCGACCGTCAGCCGCCACAGCAGCGAGGCCGTGTCGGTGAAGATATTGAGCGGCGGATAGGGGCGGCCTACCGGCTTGATGTGCTGCTCGTAAATGTCGAGCGCGCTGTCGGCGTCGCCTTCCTCGATCGCGATCAAGGCCAGGTGCCAGGCGAGATGGCCCTGCAGGAAACTCGTCCGGTCATTCGCCGGCAGCCAGGCGGAAAGGAAGCTGCGGCCTTCCGCCGCGTCGCCCTGCTCGAACAACGCATGCGCGACCGCGTGCGCGGCGCCGGCGTTCTCCGGCTTCAGCGCATAGCCGCGCTCGGTGATGGCGCGACCCGAGACGATATCGCCGGCCTCGGTTTTCGACCAGCCGAGATAGGTGAGGAACCACCAATCGTCGCCATAGTCGCCGGCGTAACGCTCGCAGACGGCAAGCCGCGCGGCGTCATGATCGGGCCGGCCGGAGAACGCATAGAGGCCGAAGGCGCCGAGCAACAGCGACAGCACCTGCGCATCGCGCGGATATTCGCTGAGATGCTGCTCGGCCGCGGCCATCGCCTTCTTGCCTTGGCCCTCGATCACAGACGCCATGATCTCGATGTGCTGGCGCTCGCGCGGGCTTGCGGCCGCGGCCAGCTGCCGTGCATCGGCCGCCTTGGCGCGGGCCTTGGCGCCTTCCATGTTGAGCTGGTGGACGCGGGCACGGCCGATATGGGCCAATGCGAAATCGGGGTCCTCGGCGATCGCCGCCTCGAATGCCGCATCGGCGCCATGCAGCGCCGCCAGCATGCGATCGACGCCGTCGACATAGTAGGCGGCGGCGCGGTCCGAGGTCGTTGTCAGCGGCAGGCCGTAGCGGTCGTGAATCATCGGTTGCCCTCCCGGATTTGGCTGCGGAGTCTAGCAGAGGCGCGGACGCCGACAATATTGCGGGAGATGTCCGTGAGGCGGTTGAGCCGGTGGCGATCCACCGCTAGCTTGCCGCCAGAATCGGACCTTACGGGGAATCGGGGCTGACGGACGTGACATCGGGCGAAGCGAGTGCGGAGGCGGCAAGGCCGTTGCCTGAACCGGCCGTCTCGGACATGCCGCTGCTGCGGGTCGAGGGTGTCGCCAAGTCGTTCGGCAATTTCCGCGCGGTCGACAAGCTCTCGCTCGATATCCGCGCCGGCGAGTTCTTCGCGCTGCTCGGCCCGAGCGGCTGCGGCAAGACCACGCTGCTGCGCATGCTCGCCGGCTTCGAGACGCCGGACGAGGGCCGCATCCTGCTTGGCGGCAGCGACATCGCGCAGGTGCTGCCGCATGAGCGGCCCGTCAACATGATGTTCCAGAACTACGCGCTGTTCCCGCATCTGTCGGTGCGCGACAACATCGCCTTCGGTCTGAAGCGTGCCGGCATGGCGCGCGGCGACATCGCGGCCCGCGTCGCCGAGATGGTGGCGCTCGTCAAGCTCGAGGGGATGGAGAAGCGCAAGCCCGACCAGCTCTCCGGCGGACAGCGGCAGCGCGTCGCGCTGGCGCGCTCGCTGGCGCGGCGCCCGCAGGTGCTGCTGCTCGACGAGCCGCTCGCGGCGCTCGACAAGAAGCTGCGCGAGAGCACGCAAGGAGAGCTCATGGAGTTGCAGCGCCGGCTCGGCATGACCTTCATCATCGTCACCCACGACCAGGAGGAGGCGATGACGATGGCCGGCCGCATCGGGGTGATGGATGCCGGCCGTCTGGTCCAGGTCGCCACCCCGCGCAATCTCTACGAGGCGCCGGCCTCGCGCTGGATCGCCGAGTTCGTCGGCGACATCAATCTGTTCAACGGCGAGGTCACGTCCCGCGAGAACGGGCGCCTGACGGTCGCGACGGCTGATGCGGGCAGGCTGGCGGTCAGCGAGCTGTGGCCGCCGGTGACCAGGCAGGTCGTTGCCGTCGCGATCCGCCCCGAGAAGGTGAAGCTGTCGCGCCGCGCGCCGGCAACGGACGGCGGCGCGTCGCAGGCGATCAACCGGCTGGACGGCGTCGTCACCGACGTCAACTATCTCGGCGGCGTGACCAGCTACCGGGTGAAGCTGGAGACGGGCGCGGTGGTGCGCGCGTCGATGGCCAACACCGCGCGGCTCGATGTAGATGCCTATCTCGCCGGCCAGCGTGTGGTGGCATGGTTCACCGCCGACGATTGCCTGGTGCTCGAACAATGAGCGCGCGCCGCATCTTCGCCCGGCCGGCGCGGTTCGCCGCGATCGCGCCCTATCTGTGGATGGTGCTGTTCTTCCTGGTGCCGTTCGGCTTCGTGCTGAAGATCAGCCTGTCGCAGACCGCGATCGCGCAGCCGCCCTATACGCCGGTGTTCGAGTTCACTGAGGGCCGCGCGGCGCTGGCCGCGGCGTTCGCGCAATTGTCGTTCGACAATTTCCGCCTGCTGATCTCGGACAATCTCTACATCCTGTCCTATCTGCGCAGCCTCGTCGTCGCGGTGACCGCGACGCTGATCCTGCTCCTGATCGGTTATCCCATTGCCTACGGCATGGCGCGGTTGCCGCAGCGTTGGCAGGGCGTGGCGATGATGCTGGTCATCGTGCCGTTCTGGACCTCGTTCCTGATCCGCATCTATGCCTGGATCAACATCCTGCAGCATGACGGCCTGCTCAACCAGGTTCTGCTGGCGCTGCACATCGTGTCCGCGCCGGTGGTCTGGCTGTCGACGGACAGCGCGATGTATCTCGGCATCGTCTATTCCTATCTGCCGTTCATGATCCTGCCGCTCTATGCGACGCTCTCCAGGATGGACGCGTCGCTGCTGGAGGCCGCGGGCGATCTCGGCGCCTCGCCGTTGCAGGCGTTCTGGCTGGTGACATTCCCGCTGTCGCTGCCCGGCGTCGGCGCCGGCGCGCTGCTCTGCTTCATTCCTGTTGTCGGCGAGTTTGTGATCCCCGACCTGCTCGCCGGCTCCAACTCGCTGATGATCGGGCAGACGCTGTGGCTCGAGTTCTTCACCAACAAGGACTGGCCGGTCGCATCGGCCGCCGCGGTCGCCTTGTTGCTGCTGCTGGTGCCGCCGCTCGTACTCTACGATCGCCTGCAGCGGCGTCAGCTCAAGGCCAACAGCTGATGACGCGCCCCGTCACCAGGCTCACCAGGCTCACCCGCTTCAACATGACGTCGCTGGCGCTCGGGCTGGCGTTCCTCTATCTGCCGATCGTCATCCTCGTGATCTACTCGTTCAACGCCTCGCGGCTGGTGACGGTGTGGGGCGGCTGGTCGCTGCGCTGGTACCGCGAGTTCTTTGGCGACCGCGCCATGCTGGAAGCGGCGTGGATGAGCCTGTCGGTCGCCGCGGTGTCGGCGACGCTGGCGACACTGCTGGGCACGCTGGCGGCGATCGGGCTGGCGCGCGGCGAGCGGTTCCGGGGCCGGGCACTGTTCTCCGGCATGTTGTATTCGCCGCTGGTCATGCCCGAGGTGATCTCCGGCCTGTCGCTGCTGCTTTTGTTCGTGGCGCTCAATGCCGAGCGCGGGTTCTGGACGGTGACGATCGCCCACACCACGCTGACGATGTGCTTCGTCACGGTCGTGGTGCAGTCGCGCCTCGCTACGCTCGACCGCAGCCTGGAGGAGGCCGCGATGGACCTCGGCTGCGATCCGGTGCGGGCGTTCTTCCTGGTGACGCTGCCGCTGATCGTGCCGGCGATCGTGGCGGGGTGGATGCTTGCCTTCACGCTGTCGCTCGACGACGTCGTGATCGCGAGCTTCACCACCGGCCCGGGTTCGGCGACGCTGCCGATCCGGATCTATTCCGAGGTCCGGCTCGGAGTGAAACCCGAGATCAACGCGATCTGCACGCTGGGGATCGCGCTGATTGCCGTGATCATCGTGATCGCCTCGTTCGCGTCGAAACTGTCGAGCGCGCGCGGCGAGAGCGCCGCGCCGCTGTAATTTCCGTCATTCCGGGGCGATGTGAAACATCGAACCCGGAATCTCGAGATTCCCCGATGCGCAATTGCGCATCTGAGGTCTGGTGCTAACGCACCATCCCGGAATGACAGCGCGTCACGACTTGACAGCGCCTGCCGTCAGCCCGCCGACCATGTAGCGCTTGAAGGCGTAATAGACCGCGGCCGGCGGCAGCGCGTAGATGAAGCCGGTGGTCATCAGGAGCTCCCACGGCGAGTCGTCCGCGGCGAGGAAGTTGCCGAGCGCGACCGGCAGCGTGATGTCGGTGTCCTTCGACAGCAGCAGGAACGCGTAGAGATATTCGTTCCAGGCGAGCAGGATCGCATAGGTGCCGACCGCGACCAGCGACGGCATCATCAAGGGCACATAGACCAGGCGGAACAGCTGCAGTGTGGTGGCGCCGTCCATCGTCGCGGCCTCGTCGAGCTCGACCGGCAGCTTGTCGGAGGCCTGCTTCAGGACCCAGATCGCGTAGGGCGCGGCGATCGTCACCATCGCGAGGATCAGCGACCAGTGATTGTTGAGCAGGCCGTAATTGCCCATGGTGCGGTACATCGGCACGGCGAGGAACGCGGCCGGAATGAAGTAGGTGAACAGCGCCATGTTCATGACGGCGCGGCCGCCCGGCACGCGCAGCCGCGAGATCGAGAACGCGGCGGCGGTGGCGACGAACAACGTCAGCGCACCGACCGCGAGCGCGATCACGGTCGAATTCCAGAACTGGATCCAGAAGTCGCGCAGGAAGTAATGCTGCTGGTGGAACACGATCGAGAAATTGTGCAGCGTCGGATGCGTCGGCCACAGCTTGCCGGTGAACGCGTCCTCCTTCGGCGAGATCGCGAACACGAACATGTGGTAGATCGGGATCATGGTCCAGATGAAGACCGGGATGCCGATCAGCAGCAGCTTGGCTTCGGTACCGACTTCGCGGAGGGTGGGCAGCTTCATCGCGACAACCGTTTCATCATGAAATAGACCAGCGGCAGCACGAACGGCATGGCGCAGACGATCGAGGCCATCGCCAGCGAGAGCTGGTCGAGGCGCAGATAGCGGATGCCGAGGGTCGACAGCACGTGGGTGAGGTCGGCGGGGCCGCCGCCGGTGAGCAAGTAGACGCTGTTGAAGTCGCCGAGCGTCCAGATCATCGAGAGCAGCGTGCAGGTGATGTAGAGCGTCTGCATCGACGGCCAGGTGATGTAGCGGAATTTCTGCCACCAATTGGCGCCGTCGACGTCGGAGGCCTCGTACAGATCGTGCGAGATCGCGAGCCGCCCGGTCAGCAGGATCAGCGTCCAGAACGGCAGCGACTTCCAGATGTGCACGCCGATCGCCATCGCCAAAGCGACCGACGGATCGTTCAGCCAGTTCGGGCCGTCGTCGCCGGTGAACTTGAAGATCAGCTGGTTGACCACGCCCCATTCGGGATTGAGCATGAAGCGCACCGACAGGATGGTCGGGATCGAGGGCACCGCCCAGGGCAGGATGAAGATGACAGACAGCCACCTGATCCAGGGCCGCTGCTGGGCGAAGAAGCCGGACAGGAACAGCGCGATCAGCATCTTGATGTTGATGCCGATGACCAGGAAGATCAGCGTGTTGATCGCCGCGCGCGCGAAGATCGGGTCGTGATAGAGCGCGACATAGCTCGCCGGATGGCGCGCCAGCCACAGGCCGTAGCCGACCGGATAGACCACGAAGGCGAGGAAGACGAGCAGATAGGGCGCGAGCAGCACGATGCCCCAGACCTGCGGCGGCGACAGCCGCGCCGACAACGGCGGCGAGGGGACATCGGATGCGGAGAGTGTGATCGCCATTCGATTACTCTAAGATGTCGCTTACGTCGTCGATGTCGCCTACGTCGTCGTCCCGGCGAAGGCCGGGACCCATAACCACAGGGCCCGGCCGTTGCCAGAAAGCCGTCGACCAGCCTGCTCCCAAATTACTGCCTCGGCGTATGGTCCCGGCTTTCGCCGGGACGACGCGGAGCAAGTGTCGGCAGTGCCGGTCATCGTTGATGTTACCCCGCGACCTGCTTGATGCGGGCGATCAGTTCGTCGACGGCCTTGTCCACCGGCACCTTCTCGCTGACGACGCGGTTCATGGCTTTGGCCCAGACGTTCTCGTTGTTCAGGATGGTGAACTTCCAGTTCTTGGTGAAGTCGAACGGCGCGGTGCCGCCGGTGAACTGATTCCACACCGCCTTGCGGTGCCGGTCGGCCTGCCAGAACGGGCTCGCCTGGCTGGCCTTGGTCACCGGGAACCAGCGACCGAGCGCGCCCTCGACATAGGGCCGCACATTGTCTTCCTGCATCAGGAACGCGATGAACTGCTTGCCTTCCGCCTTGTTCTTGGCGTTGGCGAAGATCAGCCCGGTCTTGACGTCGGAGCGGTACTTGATGGTCGAGCCGTCCGGTGCCTTGGGGAAGGACGCGGTGATGATGTCCTGCTCATAGGCCTGCTTGCCGGCGGCGCGCTGCGCGTCGGTCAGCGCCGGGTTGGTGGAATCCTCGAACCACTTCGCCGCGATCGAGATCGTGAAATTGTGGGTCATCACGATCGTCTTGTTGTGGAAGGCGACGTTGTTGTCCGGATCCTTCCAGGTCGTCGAGGAGGGCGGCGTGCAGCCCTTGATGTAGGTGTCGGTGTAGTCCTTCAGCGCGTGGATCAACCCGTCGCGCACCTTGGGATCGTCGACCAGGAGCTTGCCGTCGTCGTCGACCAGCTTGACATGATAGGCGTCCATGAAGGTGTAGAACGACTGGAACGAGTCGGTGGATTCCACGCCCATCGGCTGGCCGACGCCGTAGATGCGCTGGCCGGTCGCCTTGCGGATCGCCGGCTGCACCTTGTCGCACCAGAACGACCAGTAATCCTCCCACTTGGTCGGGATGTCGGCGGCCTTGAAGCCGGCCTTCTCGAGCATGTCGCCCCAGATCTGGACGTGCATGCTCTGCTGCTTCAGCGGGAAGCCGTAATAGGCCTTCTTCTTGGCGACGTCGTTGTAGAGCAGCGCCGTCTCCAGCGTGTTCGGCGCGAACGCGTCCTTCATCGGCAGCAGGATGTCGGAGAGATCCTCGAGTTTGCCTTCATAGGCCCATTTGCCCTGGGCCTGCACATCGTAGGTGTCCGAATAGGCGACGTCGGGCACGGTGCCGGAATCGAGCGCGGCGACCGTCTTCGGAATCATGTCCTGGATCGCGTATTGCGACAGTTCGACCTTGATGCCGGTCTTGGCTTCGAATTTCTTGATCGTCTCGAGCAGCGCGTCGTCTTCGGATTTGTAAAATCCCTTGCCCCACCAGACGGTGATCGTCTTGCCCTGGGCCAGAGCGGGTGCAGTTGCGGCGAACAGGCCGACCGCGGCGACCGCAATTGATAGCGCACCGATAACCTTGGATCTCACGTTGTTCTCCCTCATGAGGCCGGCTTTTTAACCGGTTGGAGAAAACACTAGCGCATGCCCGTGACCCGATAAAGATGTCGCGCCGCCGACTTGTGTAGGGGTTTGCGGCGAGCGCGTGGATCGGTCCCGGTGCATCGATGCGCAAAGTGAATGGATTCAGTTCGACTTCGCATTCTCGGCCGACGCCGCCGGTGCGCCGCCGGGCGCGCCTGCCGCAGCATCGGGCGCCGCCGCGGGCCGTGCGGCTCCTCCGCCGGTGAAGCGCTCGATCACCGAGCGCACCGCGTCACGGGTCTTGCGATCCTTCACCGCATCGAGCAGCGGAGCGGAGGCCGGCGAGCGGCGGATCAGGCTTTCCGGATCGGGGAAGATCAGCGGATCGTCCCACGGGCCCTGGATCACGAAGGGCAGATCGAAACCGTTGCCGCCGGCCGATGCCGAGGTCAGGCTGGCGACGCCCTTGAGATCGTATTCGCGCGACGGCACCGAGGCCGTGCCGGTCAGCGTGATCTTCGCGGTGGGGCTTTCGACATGAATGTCGTCAGCGGTCGCGACGCCGTCGGCGAATTTCACCGAGATGCTGAGATTGTCGTAGGGCGTCGAGCCGGAGCGGAAATTGCCGCCGCCGGACAGCGGCCGCTTCTCCAGCCGCTTCAACAGCTGCTCGACATTGAAGCCCGCGATCGCGCCGTCATGTCCATTCAGCGTCGCGGTGCCGTCGAGCGACGACGCGAGCCCGAACGGGCTCGAGCCCGAGGCGGTCAGCGAGACGTTCAGGTTGCCGCGGCCGGACAGCTTGTTGATGCCGAACAATTCGCTGGCGCAGGCCTGCAGATCGACATCGGTGAACTGGAATTGCGCCCTGACGTCGGCGACCGCATCCGAGCGCGCGATCGCGAACGAGCCCTTGGCGATGCCGCCATACATCTGCGCCTCGCCGACGCTGAGCGCCAGCGCGCCGCCGCGCAGATTGGCGCCGAACGCGGTGCGGCCGAGCTTGGACGGGCCGACCGTGACCTTGGCCGCCGACAGGCGCATGTCGAGATCGGTCGACGACAGCGAGGAAAGGTCGAACAGCTGCCTGTTCCAGTCGCGCTGGCCGCTGGCCAGCAGGCGGAACGTCGAGATGTAAGGCGTGAAATCGAGGTTGCCGGCGGCAAGCGTCGCCTGCAGCGTCTGCCGGCCGTTATTGGCGTAGGTCATCACGCCCTCGGCGACGTTGCCGTCGAGCTCGACATTGACATTGGTGAGCGCGACCGAGCCGCCGACCACATTGGCGCGGGCCTTCAGCGCGAAGCGGCCGAAGCCGCCACCGCCGCCGGGCGGGGCCTGGCCCATCCAGCGCAACGCGTTGCGCAGCGACGGTGAGTCCATGGTGGCGACGCCTTCCATCATCAGGCTGGTGCGGTTGGCGACGGTTCCGTCGAAAGCAACTTTCAGCGGCGCGCTGGCGAGCCGTGCCTTCAGACCGGAGCGGTCGCCCGACAGCAACGCGACGAAGTCGCTGGCGCTGATCGAGCCGTCGACGCGTTCGCCGCGCCAGTCGAACTGGCCGGTTGCGGCAAAGGAACGCGAGATCGAGGGCCAGGCCAGCGACAGGTCGATATCGCCGAGCTGCTCGGAGATGTTGTTGGTGCCGTCCTGGTAGTTCAGCTCGCCGTCCTGGATCCGGATTTCGGAGAACGACACCTGGTTCTCGGCGCCGGGCGTCATCGCCTTGGCGATGGTCTCGACGAACGGCGTCCAGTTGCTCTCGCCGGCGCCGTCGCGGACCACATGGATATGCGGACGGAGCATCATGACGTCGGCAATCTCGAACCGCCGCAGCAACAGCGGCAGCAGGCGCAGATTGGCGGTCAGCACGTCGACCTGCAGGGCGGGACCGATGGTATCGGCGCCCTTCAGCCCGACATTATGAAAGGAGACGTAGCTGCCCGGAAAAACCGAGACGTCGATCGGGCCGTTGACGACGAGTTCGAGCCCGGTCACGGCGCGGATCTGCGCCTCCACCGCGCGCTGCAGCGCGTCCCGGTTGAGGAACCACGACGTTCCGACCAGCCCGACCAGCGCCAGGCCGAAAAGCGCCGCGATCGGCATCCCCAGGCGCTTAATTCCTTGGGCCATCGTCAATGACATATCCGGGTCGGGTTGAATTTTGTCGGGTCGTCGTCGAACACAGCGGGCTCTCGCCGGAGGCCCCTGCCAACCCACGCAACTTGAAGGGTTTTCTTGTCGCTTTCAAGGCCATGTTGCTGCCGCGGGCCGCCGCCCGTCGCCGCACCGGGCCGTGATTGACGCATTGCGAAGATTTCGCCTAATAATCCGCTTTGCCACAGCCGTTCCGCGCCCTCCATCAGGTATTCGCTGCATGAACAAAGTTTATCCCGACGCCAAATCGGCACTCGATGGTCTCCTCAAGGACGGCATGATGATCATGTCGGGCGGCTTCGGCCTCTGCGGCATCGCCGAGACCCTGTCCGACGCGATCCGCGAGTCCGGCGTCAAGGGCCTCACCGTCGTCTCCAACAATGCCGGCGTCGACGGCATCGGCCTCAGCCGGCTGCTGGAGACCCGCCAGATCAAGAAGATGATCTCGTCCTATGTCGGCGAGAACAAGCTGTTCGCCCAACAGTATCTCGCCGGCGAGCTCGAGCTCGAGTTCAACCCGCAGGGCACGCTGGCCGAGCGCATCCGCGCCGGCGGCGCCGGAATCCCGGCCTTCTACACCAAGACCGGCGTCGGCACGCTGATCGCCGAGGGCAAGGAAGTGAAGGAATTCGACGGCGAGAAGTACATCATGGAACGCGGCCTGTTCGCCGACGTCGCCATCGTCCATGCCTGGAAGGGCGACACCGCCGGCAATCTGGTCTACCGCAAGACCGCGCGCAACTTTAACCCGATGATGGCGACCGCCGCGAAGGTCACCGTCGCCGAGGTCGAGCACCTGGTGCCGGCCGGCGAGATCGATCCGGACCACATCCATACCCCCGGCATCTTCGTCAAGCGCATCGTCGAGGTCGGGACCGGCAAGAAGCGGATCGAGTTCCGCAACACCCGTCCGCGGCCCGCCGCCTAAAACATAATCCTTCAGGAGAGCCACATGGCCTGGACCCGTGAACAGATGGCCGCCCGCGCCGCCAAGGAGTTGCGCGACGGCTATTACGTCAATCTCGGCATCGGCATCCCGACGCTGGTCTCGAACTACATCCCCGACGGCATCGACGTCAGCCTGCAGAGCGAGAACGGCATGCTCGGCATGGGCCCGTTCCCCTATGAGGACGAGGTCGACGCCGACCTGATCAACGCCGGCAAGCAGACCGTGAGCGAGCTGCCCTCGACCAGCTATTTCTCGTCGGCCGATTCCTTCGGCATGGTGCGCGGCGGCCATATCGATCTGTCGATCCTTGGCGCCATGCAGGTGGCGCAGAACGGCGACCTCGCCAACTGGATGATCCCCGGCAAGATGGTGAAGGGCATGGGCGGCGCCATGGACCTCGTCGCCGGCGTCAAGCGCGTCGTGGTCGTGATGGAGCATTCCGCCAAGGACGGTCCGAAGCTGCTCAAGCAGTGCAACCTGCCGCTGACCGGCGAACGCGTGGTCGACATGGTCGTCACGGATTTGGCGGTGTTCACCATCGACAAGCACGGCAAGGACGGCATGGCGCTGATCGAGCTCGCCGACGGCGTCACGCTCGACGAGGTCAAGGCCAAGACCGAGGCCGAATTCCGCGTCGCGCTGAAGAACACCTGAGATGATCGGCGCGGGACGATCCTCGATCCGTCCCGCACGATCCGATGACGCCGGCTTCATCGCCCGCATTGTCCTGGCCGCGCAGCGCGGCCCGTTGCCGCGCGGCTGGTTCGACATCGCGCTCGACCGGGGCGAGGCGGAATGCCTGGCGTTCATGACACGGCTCGCCGTGGCGCGGGTGCGGTCATGGTATCACGTCGCCCATTTCCTGATTGCTGAAGTCGATGGCGTGCCGGCTGCCGCGCTGTGCGCGATTCCGGCATCCGGAACCGTCCTCGCCGCACGTGCGGCGATCGAGGAAGTCGCAGCAGAGACCGGCATGGACGCCGATGCCATCGTCGCGCGCGGCGGCTATGCCCGTAACTGCTGGGTACAAGGCGGCGAGGGCGACTGGCTGATCGAGCATGTCGCCCGACAAGCGTCCCATCGCAGCGGCGGCCTGGTGCAGGACTTGATCCGCCGCGCACTCGCCGACGGCAAGACGGCCGGTTACACGCAGGCATCGATCTCGTTCCTGATCGGCAACGACGCCGCCGAACGCTGCTATGCCAAGGCCGGCTTCACCTTCGCCGAAGAGAAGCGCGACGCCGCCTTCGAAGCGATGACCGGCGCGCCTGGCTTTCGCAGATTTGCGCGGGCGATGTGAATAGGGCGCACGGCGAACGGCCCGCATATACATCTGTCGTCCCGGCGAAGGCCGGGACCCATACGCCGCGGCGGATGTTGCAGGCGGGACTCGTCGTTGCAATCGCGCATGACAATTCGCGTCGGTGGTTATGGGTCCCGGCCTGCGCCGGGACGACGGTGAGTGTGCGGCACCGCTTGTGAGTCATACGCCCGCATTTTCGCGACATGGTTTGTCCGGGTTGACAGTTTTTTGCTGAGTTTCCCGTCGGGCAGCCACACGGCGCGGCGCATTCGGCGCCCGCCGCCCGCTTGTCCGGTCGTCCATGCAATGGCAGAATTGCGCCATGTTGTGCAAAATCGGACACGGGCCATGCCACTCATCCGGATCTGGGTCTATGACGGCATCCTCGCTTCGGGCGTGGCGGGGATTGTCGACGTGTTCACCGCCGCCAATTCGGTGACGTCGCGGCGACCGCGACGTCGCAGCGGCACGCCGTCGCAGCTGCGGTGGCGCGTCGAGTCCTTGAGTGGCCGGCCGGTCCACACGGCGTCAGGCCAGGTCATCGGCGTCGATGGGCCGATCGGTGCGCGGTCTTCGGCAGACGCGGTGGTGATCCCGGGACCGTTCGTCGGCGATATCGAACGTTTCTTCGCGCGGCTCGATACCGTCGAGCCGCTACTCGCGGCGCTGCGTCGGCAGCATGAGCGCGGTACCCTGCTCGCGTCCTATTGCACCGGCAGCTTCATCCTCGCCGAGGCCGGCCTGCTCGACGGCAGGGTTGCGACCACCCATTGGGCGAAGGGACGGACATTCGCGATGCGCTACCCGGCAGTGGATCTGCGCGTCGCCGAGATCCTCACCGAGCAGAACCGCATTGTCTGCTCGGGCGCGGTGACCACCTCGCTCAATCTCGCGCTTCGGCTGGTCGAGAAATTCGCCGGTGCCGACGTAGCCGCCGAGACCGGCAAGCTGATGCTGATCGACAGCAATCGCGTCTCGCAGGCACCCTATGCCAGCCGCGCGCGCGACACGCAGCACTCCGACGCGCTGGTGGCGCGGGCACAGAGCATGATGGAGAAGTCGCTGCAACAGGGCTTCAGTCTGGCCAGGCTGGCCCGCGACCTTTCGGTCAGCGAGCGGACGTTGAACCGCCGCTTCAAGCTGGCGGTCGGCGAGGCGCCCCTGCAATATCTGCAGGCGCTGCGGGTGGATGTGGCCAAGCGCCTGATCGAAACCACGCGGCTGAAGCTCGACGCGGTCAGCGGGCGCGTCGGCTACAACGATCTGTCGACCTTCCGTCGTCTGTTCAAGCGCGAAACCGGGCTTTCGCCCCGCGAATACCAGCGTCGGTTCGTGCGCAGGGCCCCCGCTAGCTGAGAAGGCCGTGTCCGAATTTGCCCTGAGAATGGCGATACTGCCACTGCTGCAAGGAGCACGCCGCGCATAGACCTCGTCCTGTCAACAACAGGAGGTCGCCTCAATGCCGATGATCGACGTGACAATTCCCGAAGGAGCCCTGAAGCCGGAAGCGGAGGCGCGGCTCATCAAGGAGCTCGGCGATATCCTGATCGGCCACGAGGGGTTCGATCCGGCGAACAAGGTTGCGCAAGGCGTCACCGTTGTCTTCCTGCATCGGCCGGCCGCCGTTTATGTGGCGGGACAGCCATCGCCATCGCCACGATTTCGCATCGTCCCGACGGTCCCCGAGGGGCAGTACACCGAAGCCTCGCGCGCGGCCTTGGTGAAGGACGTCACCGACGCGGTGGTGCGCGCTGCCGGCGGTTCGTTCGAGGATGTGGCGCCGCAGGTCTGGGTGTTTCCGACCGAGATCCCCGACGGCCAGTGGGGCAGCCGTGGCGTCATTCGTCCGCTGCCGGACATCCAGGCCTTCATCGCCGGCGAGCACGAGCGCAAGGTCGGCGAGGCGCGTCTGGCGCGACGGCGGCGCGTCAAGGCGCTGGAGTTGCTTGCGGGCGCGCTCGACGCTGCCCGCAAGGGCGTCGACTGACGCGGGCACAACCATGACATCCGACACGCATTTCAGGCTCGCGGCGGTCCAGGCCGCCGCGGTGCAATTCGATCGCGACGCCTCGCTGGAGAAGGCCTGCCGCCTGATCGGCGAGGCCGGCGCCATGGGCGCGACGATCGCCGCCTTCGGCGAGACCTGGCTGCCCGGCTATCCCTTCTTCTGTCACGCGCCGACCGGGCCGAACACGTTTCGCGCGATGGCCGAATATCTCGACAACGCGGTCGAGATTCCCTCGCCCACGACCGATCGGCTCTGCGCCGCCGCCGAGGCCGCGGGACTGGATGTCGTGATCGGCGTCGCCGAACGTGATGCCGTGACCAAGGGCACGGTCTACTGCACGCTGCTGTTCATCGGCCGCGAGGGACGGCTGCTCGGCCGCCATCGCAAGCTGAAGCCCACCTTCAACGAGCGCTCGGTGTGGGCCGATGGCGACGCGGCGGGCCTGCGCGTGCATGAGCGGCCCTATGGCCGGATCAGCGGCCTCAATTGCTGGGAGCACAACACGATGCTGCCCGGCTATGCGCTGGCCGCGCAGGGAACGCAGATTCACGTCGCGGCGTGGCCGGGGCGGGAGCCCGCGGTGGCGCCACCGTCGCCGACGCCGCTCTGGCCGCGGCAGTTGTTGCTGTCGCGAGCGTTCGCCTCGCAAGCCGGCTGCTACGTCATCGCGGTCGGCGGCATGCGCTCGCACGAAATCACGCCGGAACGTTACCGCGAACTATCGACGATCGAGTACAGCGGTGACAGCGTCATCATCGATCCGCGCGGCGAGGTCATCGCAGGTCCGGCGCAGGGCGAGACCATCCTGATCGCGGACGGCTCGCGGGAGGCCGTGCTCGCCGCCAAGGCGCTGTGCGATATCGGCGGCCATTATTCGCGCCCCGACCTGCTGCGGCTGATCGTCGACCGCAATCCGCAGGAGCAGGTCATCGACTGCGGCTTCGCCGGGCGTGTCACGCCGGAGATGTGGGAGTGACGCGACGGCGCGGGTAACCCGCGCCGTCAAAGCCTGTAGCGAGAAAGGTCGCTCCGTGTCACGAAGCTTCCTGCGGAATTGCCGATGGTGATTCCTCGCCCTTGAGCTCCTCGAGGCTGCGGTGCCGCGGCTCGATGCCGAGCGCCCATACGGTGATGATCTGCACGATGAGCAGTCCGATCATCAGGGCCATCACGCCGGCGACGCCGCGCGCTTCGAACAGCATCACGACCAGGAATGGTGTCACGATGGTGGCACCTCGACCGAGTGTGTTGACTATGCCGGATGCCCGCAGCCGCACCTCGGTCGGGAACAGTTCGGGAATGTAGATGCCGAACAACAGTGCGACCAAGACATAGATCGGCACGGTCAGCGCGAAGCCGACGGCCGGCAGCAGGAATGGATCCGAGATCATCGGATAGATGACGCCGAGGATGATCGATATCAGCGATGCGCCGATGATCGTGGGCTTGCGGCCCCAGCGGTCGGCGGTCAGGGCGCCGATCGCCGAGCCGATCGGCGCGCCAAGCGCCATCAGCAGCGAGTAGCCGAACGAGGTCGCGACGGACAGGCCCTGCTTGATGAAGAATACCGGCAGCCAGGTCACGAAGCCATAGAGCAGCGTATTGATGGTGATCAGGCATACCGCACCGACGATCATGCGGGAGAGCAGCGGCGCGGTGAACAGCGTGGCGAGATCGGGCGACACCGGTGCCGGTGTTGCAGCCGCGGGCGGCGGCAAGGGTTGGCCCTGGGAAGCTTCCTTCTCGATCGCCTGCATCAGCGCCTCGGCCTCGGCGGTGCGTCCCACCGCCTCCAGCCAGCGCGGCGACTCCGGCAGCGACTTGCGCAGGTACCAGACGATCAAGGCGCCGACGCCGCCCAGCACGAACATCGCGCGCCAGCCGAATTGCGGGACGACGACCGATGCGACCAGCAGCGCGATGGGCAGGCCGGTCACGACACAGACGGCGGTGAAGCCGAGCCACTTCCCGCGGCTCCGGGCCGGCACGAACTCGGTCATGGTGGAATAGCCGACAACATTTTCGGCGCCGAGACCGACGCCCATCACGAAACGGCAGGCAATCAGAAAGGCCATGTTTGGCGCAAGCGCCGCCGCCAGGGACGCGATGCCGAACAGCAGCAAATTGAACTGGTAGGTGAAACGCCGTCCGTAACGGTCGCCGAGGAAGCCGGTGCCGAAAGATCCGAGCATCATGCCGACGAAGGTTGCGGAGATGAACGCGGCGTTTTGGGCGAGCGTCGAGAACCCGGTTTTCAGCGTCACGCCGAGCACTGTGCCGGCGATATAGATGTCGAAACCGTCGAAGAACATTCCGATCCCGATCAGGATCATGATCCGGCGGTGGAATGGTCCGATCGGTAGCCGATCGAGGCGGCTCCCGGCATTGACCGATGTCGACATATGCGCTCTCCCCTTGACTGTTTCCTCGGTGATGCGGCCCGCCATCTGTGGGCGGTTTGCCGCTTTGCTCGACTGCGGCTAGTTCAACCGGCGCTGGCTGGCCGTGTCGCGGTACCAATCGAACGGCTGTTCGTGGGTCGCGACCATCACGCTCTTGGTGTTGAAATGGTCGTCGAAGCTCTCGGTGCCGCATTCCCGGCCGATGCCGGAATCGTCAACGCCGCCCCAGGGCGAGGCCGGATCGAGCCGGTGGTGATCGTTGATCCAGACGATCCCGGCCTTGACCGCGGCGGCCACGCGATGCGCGCGCGCGACGTCGCGGGTGCGAATGGCGGCGGCGAGGCCAAAGGGCGAATCGTTGGCCAGCCGGAGCGCGTCGGCCTCGTCCTTGAAGGGGGTCACCGAGGTGAAGGGACCGAATACCTCCTCCTGGAAGATCCGCATGTCGGATTTGACGTCGGCGAACACGGTCGGTTCGACGAAATAGCCGTTGTCGTGGCCCGCGACCTTTGCGGCCACGCCGCCGGTGAGCAGCCGCGCGCCGTCTTCATGACCGTAGCGCGCATAGCTGAGAACGCGGTCGCGCTGGCGTGCCGAGATCACCGGCCCAAGCTGCGTGTTCGGATCGAACGGATCGCCAATGCGGATGGTGCGGGTCTTGGCCTGCAGCTTTTCGACGAACTCGTCGTAGATCGAGGCCTGCACGATATGGCGCGACGCGCAAACGCAGGTTTGGCCGGCGCCGATGAAGGCCCCGAACGCGGCATAGTTAACGGCGCGGTCGACGTCGAAATCGTCGAATATCATCACCGGCGTCTTGCCGCCGAGCTCCATGGTCTGGTGCGCGAACACCTTCGCCGCGGCGCTGCCCGCGATGCGGCCGGCTTCGGTCCCGCCGGTCAGCACAAGCTTGTCGATGTCGCCATGCTCAGCGAGCATCTTGCCGGCGCTCTGGCCGAGGCCAAGCACGATGTTGAAGACGCCGGGAGGCAGTCCGGCCTCGCTGAAGATCTGGGCGAGCTTCAGTGTCGTCAGCGGCGTGTATTCCGATGGCTTGACCACGGTGACGCATCCGGTCGCCAGCACGACGGCAAGCGACTTGCACAGGATCATGAGCGGGTGATTGAAGGGCGTGCAGTTGGCGACGATTCCGATCGGCGTGCGCAGGGTGTAGTTCAGATACGCGCCTTCGACCGGGATGACGGAATCGCGGCGCGACAGCGCCAGTCCGGCGAAGTAGCGGAAGAAATCCGGCAGGCGCGACAGCTGCGCGCGGGTTTCGTTGACCGGACGGCCGTTGTTCAACGTCTCCAGCCGGTACAGCGTGTCGAGATTGGCCTCGAACGCGTCGGCGAGCCTGTTGACGAGCCGGGCGCGCGCCCTCGTGTCCATCCCGCCCCACGCCTTGCCTTCGAATGCAGCGCGAGCGCTCTTCATCGCACGGTCGATATCCGCGGCGGTCGAATTCGGAATCCGGGCGATGACGTCGCCGGTCGCGGGATTGCGGACGTCGAGCATCTCGCCGTCTCCGGCCTCGACCTCGCGTCCGTCGATGAAGTTGCCGTGGATCTCGACGTCGATCGTCGCGGGCTTCGACGGAATGTTCATGGTGACCTCTCTTCGACGATGACGGCGTTGCGCTTGAGTGCCGGTAGCACGCGCTTTTCGGTCGCCGCGATGTGAGCCTTGATGATGCGGGCCGCGGTGCGTGCCTCGCGCCGCTGCATGGCGTCGATCAATGCGACATGCTCGGCCACGAGCTTCGCCGGGTCGTGGCCCTTCAGATTGGAGACGCTGACGCGCACCAGCCGATCGGCCTGGCCGATCAGGTCGCAGAGCGTGGTCGCCATGCGGCGGTTGCCCGACGCGTGCGCCAGCGCCGAGTGGAAGCCGCGATTGTAGGTGATGAAGTCCTCATGGCTGCCGGAGAAGCGACGGAATTCATCGAGTGATTTCAGGATGCTGTCGGGCGCGCTCTCGATTGCTTCGGCGACGCAGGCCGGCTCGAGCGCAAGGCGGAAGCGCAGCAGATCGCGCGCGTCGGACAGCGAGATCGGATTGACCCGGTAACCCTGGCGGGGCTGCACCGTCACGAGGTGCTCGCGCTCGAGCCGCAGCAGGGCGTCCCGGACCGGCTGGCGGCTGACGGCGTAACGCTCCGCCAGATCCTGCTCTCGTATTTCATCACCGGGAGCAAGCTGACACGATAAAATATCAGATCGCAGGTTTTCGTAGATATTCTCGCGGAGAAGGATCATTTTATTGGAGCCTCCTGCCCGTAAAATGCAGTTTGTGAAATATCACGTCAAGCTGAAATCCTTGAAATCCGGATGATTTGATTTATCAATCGTCCGCAGGGGCGCTTTGGAGCCCAAATGAGCGAATTTCGGGCGCGATTTGAAAGAGAGCGACGATGGACAGGCTTTTGGCCAACCGCACAGTCAACGCAGCCCAGTCGGGCGAGGGGCCGCCGCTGGTCCTGTTTCACTCGCTGCTGTCGGATCGCGCGAGCTTCGATGCGATCGTGCCGGAGCTTGCCCGGTCGTTTCGGACCATCGTGCCGGAACTGCCGGGATTCGGTCTATCGAGCGCGGTTGAGGGTGGCCTTGCCGCGATTGCCGACCGGATGGCGGACGCGGTGCATGATGCGGCTGATGGCACGCCGGCCATCCTGCTCGGCAACGGTTATGGCGGGTTCGTCGCGCTGCAGATGGCGATCCGCCACCCGGCGATCGCGAGCCGGCTGATCCTCGCCGACTGCGGTGCGGCGTTCTCCGAGCCGGGCCGCGAGGCGTTTCGCAACATGGCCAGGGTTTCACGCGAGAAGGGGCTCGCCGCGATCACCGACATTGCAATGCGCCGGCTGTTTGCACCGGATTTCCAGGCACAGCATCCCGCGCTGATGCAGGATCGCCGCGACGCATTCCTGCGCACCGATCTCAACGTGTTCTGCGCGGCCTGTGACGCGCTGGCGAGCCTCGATCTTCGTGCCAAACTACGCAGCGTGACTGTACCGACGCTCGTCGTGGTCGGCGAATATGACGAGGCGACGCCGCCGCCGATGTCATACGAATTGGCAGGCGGCCTGCCGAGAGCCAGGCTCAGGGTCATTCCGGGATGTGCGCATGTCCCGCAACTGCAATCGCCAAAACTGTTCCTCGATACGATCGGCGATTTCCTGGCGGTCAAGCATAACGCGCCCGCCTGAGGCGCGCGCAAAGGGCTGGATCGCGCCGCGGGTCACGCGGTGGCGTGCCGACAATTTGGGCAGAACGCCCAGCTAATGCCGTTTGACGCGACAGCATCTCTGCCTAGTCTGACCGGAGACGGAGATGAAACATGCGAGCGATCCTTGATCACTGCACCGGCGGTCGCAGGCGCAGCCTGCCGGCGGGCACGGATTTCATCGAGGAGGGCGGCAAGACCGGTCATCTGTTCGTGCTGCTCGAGGGCAAGGTGGAAGTCGTCAAGGGCGACAGTCTGGTCGCCGTGATCGACGAGGCCGGCGCGGTGTTCGGCGAGATGAGTGTGTTGCTCGACCGGGCGCACAGCGCCAAGGTGCGCACGGCCACTGATTGCGTCCTGTACGAGTTCGACGATGCGGCGTCGTTCCTGCGCGAGCAGCCGGAGGTGGCGCTGCTGATCGCGCAGCTCCTGGCGCAACGGCTTCATGTCGCCACGACCTATCTTGCCGACCTGATGCACCAATATGCCGATCACGGCACCCATCTGGCGATGGTCGGCGAGGTGCTGCAGAGCATGATCAACCTGCCGCCGATGCAGGTCGCGCCAGGCTCGGATCGGCAATCCGATCCAAGGATATGAGCCAGTCCGGCGCATCGCGCACAGGCGCCGCCGGCCGCGACAGCGGCGCCTTGAGATCGATCATCTGCGCATCGCCGGCGGCCAGCCAGAACGCCTTGTCCTGCGCGAGATCGAGCACGATGTAGACCGGAGGCCGGCCGGGCTGCAGGCCGGTGTTGAACACCCAGCTCGCCCCGATCCGGTCGAACCACGAGCCGCTCTGGATGAACGGCGATTGATGCACATGGCCCGAGATCACCAGCGCCGGATGGTGGCGCTCGATCCAGCCGAGCAGCTCGGCGTCGCCGAAAAAGCGCTTGCCGCCCCAGCTGGTCGGCGAATCCGCCGGCGGGGCGTGATGGACCCAGACCCAGCGGCGGTGCGGCATCGCGGCCGCCGCGCGAAGCTGATCGTCGATCCGCGCCTTGACCAGCGGGCCGTCCCACCACGGGCACACCGTGAACAGCGTGTCGCCGATGGCCAGATTGTCGCCGTCGCAGGCGACGCCGAACTCCCTGATGCCCGCGACCCAGCGCGCGATCTTCTCGCCCTCCGGGTTGCGCTCGTCGAGGTCGTGATTGCCCGAGCAGAAGATCACCCGCGTGAGATCGGCGAGCCGCGACAGGTATTTCGTGACGACGACGATCTGAGCGCGGAAATCGACCGCCGAGCCGAGGTTGAGCGCATCGCCGGCGAAGATCACGAGATCGAATTGCGGTGCCGCCGCCAGCAGCCAGTCGAACTGCGGCAACGAGTAATGCAGATCGGCGACGACAAGACAGCGCATCGGTGAAATCCGAATGCCCGGAAAACGGGCGGGGCCGCACGGCAATGAATTCAAACAAGCCGAATCGCAGCAAGATCTATGCCGCGCCGCGCGGATCCGACGCGACAGATGTTCGCAGTGTCCGGGAATCGGCCGGCAAGAGCGCGAAGGGCGGATCGCGGCTCACGCCCTTGCTGTGGCGTGGGCGAAGGTCACCTCGATCAGCGTGCCGGTGCGGCCGCCGGTCCGGATCTGGAATTTGGCGCGATTGGCTTCGACCAGCGCCTTGGTCAGCGACAGGCTGACGCCGCCGGAGCCGGCCTGATCTGATGGCGTCGGGGCGCGGAACGGCTCCAGCGCGGCGGCGACCTCGTTGTCGTTGAGACTCTGCCCGGTGTCGCGCACGCGCAGCATCACCTCGCCAAAATCCGACAGCGCGGTCGAGACGATCACCTGGCCGCCGGCATTGGCGAGATGGATCGAATTGCCGATCAGGTTCAGCGTGATCTGGCGCAACGCGCGGGCGTCAGCGACCACAGGCGGCAGCGTGTGGGCGAGCGAGGTGCGGATGATGATGCGCTCGCGGTTGGCCTGCGGCTGCATCACAGCGACGCAGCTCTCCACCATCTCGTTGAGGTTCTGGCTGGCGAAGGCGAGGTCGAGCTTGCCGGTCTCGATCCGCGACAGGTCGAGCAGATCGTTGACGATCGCGATCACCCGCTCGCCGGAGGCGCGGATGTCCTTCATGTATTCGACATAGCGCTCGTTGCCGAGCGCGCCGAAGCGCTCGCCGATCATCACCTCGGCAAAGCCGATGATGGCGTTGAGCGGCGTGCGCAGCTCGTGGCTGATCCGCGCCAGCATGTCGGACTTGGCGTTGGCGGCGCGTTCGGCGAGCCGCCGCGCCTCGCGCAATTCGCCTTCGCTCTTTTTGGTTTGCGAGAGATCACGGAACACCGCGAAGAAGTTCGGTCCATCGGCGCGGGTGCGGCCCATCGTCACCGACAGCGGGATGATGCCGCCTTGGCGGACGCGGCCGAGCGTCTCGCGGCCATGGTCGAGCAGGCTGGCGACGCCGGCCGATTTCAGGCTGGCAAGATAGTCGAAGATGCCGTGCTGGCTTTCCGGCGCGAACAGATCGGCGAGCTTGCGGGTGACGAACTCGTCGCCGTCATAGCCGAACAGCGCCTCGGCGCTGCGGTTGCAGGAATGGATGTTGCCGTCGGCATCGAACATGATGATGCCTTCGGCCGCGGTGTCGAGGATCGCGCCGAGCTCTTCGGCGTCGGCCTGGCCGGCTTGCGGCTCAGCCGGCGCAAGCAGCGGCTCGGCGGCCGCCGCAGGCTCCGGCTCGGATAGCGCGGCGGCGATCGCGGCATCCTCGTCCAGCGTGCGCGAGAAGATCAGCGCCAGCGCGGAATCGTCGTCCCAGGTGATGGTGTGCAGCCGCGCCTCGGCGGACACCGACTGCGCGCCGTGCTCGGCGCTCTGGTTCGCGGAGATCGTCACCGGCGTGCCGGTGCCCGACGTGCTGCTCGCCTGCGAGACGCCGGGCTCGACATAGAGCGCGTCGAGGCCGCCGGCGGCTTCCAGCGCGTGCAGGCTGTCATGGCCCATGCGCGAGAGGAAGGCGTGGTTGGCATAGAGCAGGCGGTCGAGCCGGTAGATCAGGATGCCGACCGGCAACAGATCGAGCAGTGCGCGGTCGCGCCGGGAATCGGCGCGCGGCGCCGGCTCCGCCGCAGCCAGCCAGCCGGCCTTTGGTGTTTCCGCCGGTGTCTCCAGCTGCGCGACCGCCTCTTGCGCTGGCGCCTCTGCTTGCTGCGGCGGTTCGCTTGCGGGCGGCGCTTCGCCGACCGGCTCGGCCGGCACGCTGTCGTCCGTCGTCGCGGCGAGACCGGCCTCGTTCTCGAGCCGCGCCGACAATTGACGGGCGAGCTCGTTGAAGGCGTTGTTCTCGACCGGCGTCAGCGACGGCGGCCGGGTGTCGCCGGCGGGACGGAACGGCACCACATTCGGTGGCGGGTCGTGACGCACTTCGTGCGTTTCCTCGTGCGTTTCCACGGCGTGATCCGGATCGGCTCGGTGTGAAGTCTCTGCGGCTGTCGGCTCGGTCAATTCCTCGGGTGGTGCTGCTGCGGTCGTGTCGGGCGGCGGCTCCGCGTGCGGCGGAGGATTGTCCTGTGGCGCGGCGGGCCCGGGCGGCGCAACGGTGCGCGGCACCGGTGCGACATCGGCCGACAGCGATTGTGGCGCGACCGTGCCGCTGAAGAACTCATAGCGGCGCAATGCGGCGAGTCGCGCAAGTCCGTCGAGGTCGCGACACACACCAAAGCCGCGATAGCCGGCGAAATTCCTGGCACGATCGAACACCGGCAGGCCGGACAGTTCGACCGGCAGCCGGCCGCCACCGTCGACCGGCCAGTGCAGCGTGATGCCGCTCCAAGTGTCATGGCTGGCGAACGCCTGCATCACGCGGCCCTCGGGATCGAGGCCAAAACTCTCGGCGATGTCGCTCCACAGCCGGCCGAAGCCCGCCGCGGTGTGCAGGCCGATCAGGCGGGTGAATTCATCGGAGCCAAGCGAGAAGCGGGCCTCATGGTCCATCTGCCACATGAAGCGCAGCGGATGGCGCCGCACCGGCAACGGCTCGTCGAGCCATGATGGTGGTGGCACCGGCGCCAATGTCGCGGGCTCCGGCTCGGCGGCAGGCGGCGGCGCGGGCGCATCCGCGATCGCATAAGGCGAGGTGGCGGGATCGGCCGGGGGCGCCGATATTTCCGGCGCGTGCGTGCGTGCCATCTCTGCGAGATCATGCGCGGGCTCCGGCACGGGCTGTTCGGCGTGCGTCTCCGTGGGCACTTCGATCAGCGCTTCCGACAGCGGCTCCTCGACGGCGGGGTTTTCGTCAGGTGTGGTGTCGAGAGGTGCAGTCTCGACGGGCGCTGTCGCTGCGTTTGTCTGTTCTGCTGACGCGGGCGGCGACGGAAGCTGCGCAGGCTCTTCGATCTGCGCGCCGTCCGGCACTTCGATCAGTGCTTCCGACAGCGGTTCCTCGGCGGCAGGTGTTTCGTCTTGCGTGGTGTCGAGAGCTGCGGTCTCGACGTGCGCCGCCTCTGCTGCCGCGGCAGATGGAGCAGCATTCTCAGGTTCGGATTTGGCCGCGCTGACGATCGGCTCGATCGTGACGCGCTCTTCCAACTGCGGATCCAGCGCGTCGAACAAGGCGATCGGTGCTGCGCTGGCCGTCGCGGGCGCTTCGTCATGCGCAACGGCTTGTTCTACAACTGCAGGTGCTGGCGGCGGCTCTACGGCCATGGCCTCTTGCTGC
Source organism: Bradyrhizobium sp. USDA 4503 (assembly GCF_054055815.1). Taxonomy (NCBI): domain Bacteria; kingdom Pseudomonadati; phylum Pseudomonadota; class Alphaproteobacteria; order Hyphomicrobiales; family Nitrobacteraceae; genus Bradyrhizobium; species Bradyrhizobium sp. USDA 4503. Next base: position 4,596,069 of record NZ_JBSRXS010000001.1, on the reverse strand, counting down.
GCTGGCGCTGCGGGAGCCGGTGCTTCGCGCGCCGGCGTCTCCGGCTCAACCGGCGCAGGCACGATCGGCGCCGGCCTTGCGGCGAGATGCGCCGCCGGCTTGATCAACGCGACCAGCGCGCGATCGGCGCCGTGCCCGATCCGCTGCAGCACGACGCGGCCGATCGCAACGCTCGCCGCCGCGCGGCCCTGCGCCAGCGCCTCACCGCGCGCGGCATCGAGACCGGCTTCGGTGAGGTCGTGCAGGCCGGGCAGCGTACGCGCCGCCTCATTGGTTGCGACCAGCAGTCCGTTGCTGGTGAAGGCGGCGGCCGGACGCGGCAAGCCCTGCAGCAGCCGCTGCAGGCGTTCCGCGAGCGGCATGCCGCGGCCGGTCGCGTTGAGCGCCGTCATCAGGATGCCGTGGCTGCCGTCCGGCAGGTCGATCCGGGCGCAGCCGCAGGTCGCGAGCATGCCGGGCGTCGCGCCGAAGCCGCGCAGCCGCTCCAGGCGGACCGCGCCATTGGCGTTCAGGCTGTGGCCGAGCCGCGCGACCTGGCGGCGGTGCGGATCGGCCGGGCCGAAGCCGCGCTTCGCCAGCTCGGCGCCGTTGGCGGCACCGAATACCTGCGCGCCGACGGGATTGGCCCAGAGAATCCGCGCGCCGTCGGCCGCCCACAGCCATGCCGGCAGGGCGCCCGTCGCATGATCCGCCAGCCTGACATCGCCGAGCGCCTGGATCTGGAATTCCGCGTCACTCATCACGCAAGATTTGACCGCATGGGTTTGGCTTTCTTCCTTAAGCTCAGCCGAAGGCCCGGCAGCCGCAGGACGACAGCCTTAACAGAAGGTTAGTATCGCAACTGGGGGGCGGCAGGTCCATGTCCGCAGCGAAACTGCCCCCGCCAAAGCCGGGATAACGTTAACTCGGCTGAACGATCCACAGCCGTTTGGCGTTGTCGGGCAAAGAGAGGTTGCTGCGAGCCGCGCGATGCGGAACCAGGCGGCGCCGCGTCACACCTGCGATTGCAGTGCCACGATATATATTCTGCCGTCTATCTTGCCCTGGGCCCGCAGGGCCAAGCGGCGGGCCGATCAGCAAGCGAGGGAGAGCGACCATGAGCGACAACGGGCGTGACCATTTCGAGATCCCCAAGTTCGAGATTCCCAAGGATATGCGGTCGATGGCGGAGGCGAGTTTTGAGCAGGCGCGCAAGGCGTTCGAGCAATTCGTGACCAACGCCAAGGACACCGCCGGCAAGATCGAGGAGCGCAACGCCACGGTGCGCGCCGGCGCCAAGGATCTTTCGACCAAGGCGCTGTCCTATGCCGAAAAGAACGTGCAGTCGTCGCTGGACTACGCCGAGGCGCTGCTCAAGGCCAAGGACCTCAGCGACGTCATGCGGCTGCACAGCGAATATGTGCAGGGCCAGATGCGCTCGCTCGCCGAGCAGGCCAGCGAGATGGGCCAGGCCGTCAGCCGGGCCGCGATGGACGCGGTCAAGCCGAAGAACTGACGAGGCGCATTGGCCGCGGCCGACCCTGGCGCATTCAGCCTCGGTCGGCCGCGGTAATCTTTTGTTCCGTCAGATAAAAAATGTGGCGTCGCACGCGATCTTACGTTGCGTTGCACAAAATTGACATGATATGGGTGTTTATTAGGCGCGCCCGACGAAGGGCACTCCCGTGAATCAAGGCAGCGTGATCCATTTCAGCGCTCCCGGCCTGATGGGCTCCGGGACGTCCGCAATGGTCACATCTACTCACCCGTTGCGAAGGATTACACGTATGACCAACCCGTCCGATCCGTTTTCCGCCTCGATCATTCCGTTTGAAGTTCCCGAGCAGATGCGCGCGTTCGCCGAGAAGGGCGTTCTGCAGGCCCGCGACAGCTACGCCAAGTTCAAGGACGCTGCCGAGACCCACAACTCGACGGTCGAGGCCGTGTTCACCTCGGTGAGCAAGGGCGCCAGCGAGTATTCGGCCAAGCTGATCGAGTTCTTCAAGGCCAACACCACCTCCTCGCTCGACTTCGCCCAGGAGCTGTTCAGCGTGAAGTCGCCGACCGAAGCGGTCGAGCTGTGGACGTCGCACGCCCGCAAGCAGTTCGAGACCTACACCGCGCAGGCCAAGGAACTGGCCGAGCTCGGCCAGAAGGTCGCCAGCGAGACCGCCGAGCCGATCAAGGCCAGCGCCTCGAAGTTCTACAAGCCGGCCGCCTGATCGCTGCCGTTTGGGAGACCAGCGAAAGGCCCGGGCCGAAGCGGTCCGGGCCTTTTTGCTGGGCAGGAGCCCGTCAAGCGGCCCGACATAACAGCGGAAATCGGCGCGTTACGGCCTTGCCAAAGCGCGGCGTTGCACCTAGTTTCCGCCCGAAATCGCCGCCCGCTTGAGCGGGCCGCGCGTCAGGATGCAGTTGTAGCTCAGTTGGTTAGAGCGCCTGTCTGTGGAACAGGAGGTCGGTGGTTCGAGCCCACCCAACTGTACCATCCGCAAGATCATTCAGCGCGACATCGCAAGATCAGACCATCGCAAGGTCGCTCGCCCTTGTCGCCCGGCGTGTCACCGCGTCCGCTTGCACTTCTCCGTCCCGTCACCCAAACTGACTGACACGACGCCTTAACGACGCCTAGTGACACCTTTGGGGGGATGCATGGGGATCGCCTGTTCAAGGAGTTTTTCGTTTGCGTTGATATCAAGCATCGCTCTTGCGGCGCTGCTGCTGCCGGGCCGAAGTGAGGCCTATACGCAAGACCAGCAGCAGGCCTGTACGCCGGATGCGTTCAGGCTTTGCGGCCCCGAGATTCCCGACGTCGATCGCATCACGGCCTGCATGATCAGGAACAAGGCGCAGCTCTCGCCGGCCTGCCGGGTGTTCTTCCGCGGTGGTCCCGAGCCGCGTGAAGCGAGCGAGCGCGTGGAACGGCGTGCTGCCAAGCACAAGGCCGCCAAATCGCACAGGGCGAAGAAGTCCACCCACTAAATGATTCCCATCGCGCGCACGCGGCTAACTTGGCGCATTCTCGTCGAGCGGACCGCTGTGCGCTTCACCTCGCCCCGCGTGCGGGGAGAGGTCGGAACGCATCGTCAGATGCGTTCCGGGTGAGGGGGAGTCTCCACAAGCGCAACTATCGCCATCCACGCGGAGACAGCCCCTCACCCCAACCCTCTCCCCGTAAGAACGGGGAGAGGGAGCGCAGCGCCATCGCGGTCAACGCAATCTCATCGCGCGGTGGATCGCCTCCATGCGATTTCAAGGTTGCGATGCGCGACAGACTGACGCCTTGTGACGCTGTCACGCAGCATCATCTCTGGGGCTTGTATTGTCAGCCAAATCTGTTCCGCTTGTGGAACGGATGGAGTGGGACGCGTGAGCGAATACTACAAACAAGAGATCGATCGGCACTTCGCCTGGTTCGAAGCCAAGCTGCCGGAAAAGCCGGCGCGCTTCGTCGCGTGGCTGCGCAAGCCGTCGTCGCGCTATGTGCGGATTCCGCTCGCGATCCTCCTGATCATCGGCGGCATCTTCAGCTTCCTGCCGGTGCTCGGACTCTGGATGCTGCCGCTCGGACTCCTTTTGTTCGCGCAGGACGTTCCGTTCCTGCAGAAACCGACCGCGCAATTGCTCGGCTGGATCGAGCGCAAGTGGATCGAGCGCGAGCGCGCGAAAGCTGCCGGAAAACGCTAGGCACTGAGTCAAATCAAACGCTTAGCGCTTCCATTTGCGGTTGCGTCATAAGTTCGGTGTGACGCAAAAAGCAAAACGCACCGGTGATCTTGGCCACTTTGCGGATTGCAAGAAATTTTTTCTTTCGCGAATCAGCGTGCTGATTCATTTTCGCCTCCTGGGGTCAATCTGGAGGCCAACGTATGAACGTGATTGTTTTCGCTTCGCGTAAGGGGGGCTCGGGAAAAAGTACCCTGGCTGCTCACCTCGCCGCGCAAGTGCACAAGGCAACGAAGCCCTGTCTGCTGATCGACGCCGATCCGCAGGGCTCGCTGACTCTCTGGCACAAGCTGCGCGGCACCAACGAGCCGGCGATCAAGACGGCGGTGAACTCGGTCAGCGGGATCATTGCCCAGGCCAAGCGTGACGGCATCGAGTGGGTGTTCATCGACACGCCGCCGAACCTCTCGGCCGTGGTCGACGACTCCATCAAGAACGCCACGATGGTGATCATTCCGGCGCGGCCCGGCGTGTTCGACGTCAACGCCGTGCAGGAAACCATCCAGACCTGCCGCTCGATGCGCAAGCCCTATGCCGTCGTGATCAACGGCGCACCCGCGCAGCGTGACGGCGCCGAAAGCCGCATCGTCGCGATCGCGCGCGAGGCGCTGGCGAAATTCCGCGCACCGGTGTGGAGCGGCCAGATCACCAACCGCGCCGATCTTCTGATGGCGCTCGGCCAGGGCGAAGGCGCCCGCGAATATTACGCCGAAGGTCGCGCCGCTGCCGAGATCAATCGGCTGTGGGCCGCGATCGAACGCTCGATCAAGGCGATCCGCGGCACGGCGTCGGCGTCCGGTACGATGCACAAGCAAGCGGCGTAACAACGCCGCTTACGTTCGAAATGGAAAGAACGCGCGGCTCCCGCGCGTTTTTTGTCGTCGAGAATATTGGAGTCATTCCGGGGCATGCGAAGCATGAGCCCGGAATCTCGAGATTCCGGATTCGATGCTCACGCATCGCTCCGGAATGACGGAGGGGATGCCCTCACGCCACCATCAGCAGATAGAACACGATCACCGGCGCCAGGGTCAGGATCACCGACCAGATGCCGACAGCCCATAAAATATCCTCGGTCGTAAAGCCCGGCTCGGCACCCGGCCTCACGGCAACAAACCCATTCCTCGAATTCACGACGCCCCCGCGCTGGTCTTGGCAATGCGGAAGGCTGTACGCGAGCGGATTTAAGATACCGGTCGGAATTTCGCGGGCATTTGCGCGCGGGTGCTACTTCGGATTAACCACAGCCCCGCCGGTCGGTCGCGTTCGGCCGGGTGCCGTTCGCTTCAGTGCATTGCTCCGTCCCGATCGCGGATCGCTCCGAGATGCTCGTTGATCCGGAATACGATCAGGATGAACTCGGCGGCGATGCGCGAGAACACGATGCCGACGAAGACGCTGGCGATCGACGCGAGCAGCTGGATGAATCCGACGAACGGGCTGATCGCCATCGCCGTGAGGCTCCACAGGATGCCGGAGATCCCGAACAGCACGATGACCGCGATCACCAGCCAGTAGAACGTCTTGATGATCGTGGGCGTGATGAAGCGGTCCCACTGAAACAGATCCTGGAAATCGAACATCATGGTTCTCCCGGCCAGCCGAATATGATTCGCGTCTCGTTCATCCTACTGCGTGACCGCCGGCGTGATCACTTCATCCCGGGAGCCTGCGCCGCAGGCGTCCGTCGGGAAGAGGCTTTCGCCGGGCCAATGGTTCGGGACGGCGCCAGGCGCCTCCGCGACCAGAGGGATCGATACCGCAGAAGCCCATTCGGTCTCGCCAAAGGCGAGCCCCGGACCGGGCGCCGGCAGTCCAGGGGCGAGCTATGCGAGTGGGCCGGTTGTGATTGCCGCAAATAACGGCCACAATCGGGCTTCCCTCCGGCATATCCTCACCCAATGACCACGCTGACCTTCGAAGACTTCAAGCCCGGCCGCTTCGGCACGTTCGGCCCGCGCCATGTTTCACGCGAGGAGATCCTCGCCTTTGCCGCCGAATTCGACCCGCAGCCGATGCATCTCGACGAGGAGGCGGCGAAGAAATCCATGCTCCGCGGCCTGTCGGGCTCGGGCTGGCATCTCGGCTCGCTGATGATGCGGATGCTGTTCGACGGCTTCATCGGCCGCACCGCCTCGCTCGGTTCGCCCGGGGTCAACGAGATGCGCTGGGTGGCGCCGCTGCGTCCGGGCGACGATTTGACGCTGGATGTCGACGTCGTCGAGGCGCGCGTCTCGAAGAGCCGGCCCGAGACCGGCATCGTCACTTTCAAGGGCACCATCCGCAACGCGCGCGGCGAGATGCTGTGCGAGATGGAGTCGCCGATCATCGTCAGCCGCCGCGACGGCGCGAGCGCATAGGAGAGGTCATGCGCTTTTTTGAAGATATCGAGATCGGCGCGCGGCGCGAGTTCGGCTCCTTCACCTTCACGCCCGAGGACATCAAGAGGTTCGCCGCGCAGTTCGATCCGCAGCGCTTCCATCTCGACGAGGAGGAGGGGCGCAACTCGCTGTTCGGCGGGCTCGCCGCATCGGGCTGGCATGTCGCCAGCGTCTGCATGAAGCTGCTCGTCGCCGACGGCAAGCGGCTCGCCGCGGAAGCCGCCGCGCGCGGCGAGGAGGTCGCGGTCTGGGGGCCCTCGCCGGGCTTTCGCGAACTGCGCTGGATCCGCCCGGTGCTGGCGGGCGATACCATCAGCTTCACCAACCAGGTCGAGACCAAGCGCACGTCCGAAAAGCGGCCCGAATGGGGCATCCTTCAGGCCCGCAACACCGGCGTCAATCAGCGCAACGAGGTGGTGTTCTCGTTCCTCGCCACCGCTTTCGTGCCGCGGCGGAATCCCGGTTCCTGATGTTGCCCGCGCGCCTCTGATGTTGCCCGGACGCCATGGTTAGCGGATGACTTCTGCTGCCGACGCAGTTGTGCGTTGCGTGGAACTCAGTTTTTGCTAACGCATTCTGAACCTTTGTCCCTGCCTTATGGTTTGAGGGCACGGACATCTGGCAAGAATGACTGGGGATACCATGGCAGATCGCAGCGCGCTGAAACTCGTCGGCATTATCTTCGCGACGGTAACGGTTGTGGTGATGCTGGCCACCGGAATGGTCGTGAAGGGCTTTGCCGACGGCAATTATTCCTTCGAGACCACCGCGAGCATCGACCGCTGATTGACCGTCTGTAACTCCCGGCGCTCGAGGGAGCGCAGGTGGCGTGCATTTGCGCTTTTCAATGTGATCTGTCGGCAGGCTGCGTCACATTTCTTCCAAGCTTCAGTCTAACGATTCCAGATCAGCACCATCACGACCGTCGCGGCTGCCAAGATGCCGATGAAGCGGATCATGATCGTGCCGATGCCCTGCTGCGGCTGGCGCAGCGGAATCGGATCGGCGGCGTTATCCGGCCGGACGCTCTGCATGACTTCGTCTCCAAATGGATGCCCGGCTAGTGTCCCGAATCCGAAGTTCGCATCATTTGCCGCACCTTCGGAGCGAACTTCGGATTCGATAAGGACACTAGCAAACCTTTGATTCTAGTGTGCTTTATGAATGCGAAGTTCGTGAAAGTGGCTGCCGCGAAATCGCACAAACTTCGCATTCAGCACACTAGGCGCGGTCCGGACGCGAATTCCGGATTGGACGCGGGCTCGACATCCCCAGTTCAAATCGGCTTCTGCAAAAAATTGACGTCGCGGAGTTTACACCGCGCTGAATAACGAATCGTTCTGCGCTGAATCAGGCCGCAAAGCGAAGCCGCCGCCCCCTGTTCAGGAGGCGGCGGCGATCAGTTTGGAAAACTGAAGTATCAGCTGTTGCGCAGGCCGTCGGCGGCGCGCTTCCACTGCGAGACGTTGTCGGCGATCATGCGCGTCGACTTCATCGCGGCCTGGCTGAGCTGGGCATAGCCGGAGATCTCGCGCTGGACGCGCTGGCCCTCGGCATGCAGCAGGTCACGCAGGCTCTCGAGCTCGCCGATCAGCTTCTCGATCTCGGCGAGCGAGGTGCCGGCGACGCGCTGGATCAGCGAGTTGACGTTGCTGACGGTGGCATCGGTGTTGGAGTCGGTCGGCGCGGTCTCCGGGCTCGCCACCGGCCGGCGCAGATAGGCGATATCGTTGCGCACGAAGTCGCGGATGCCGGCTTCGACTTCCGAGACGGCGGCGAGGTTGGTGTCGACCTCGGACGTCGTTTCGACTTCGGCTTCCTCGGTACGGTTGGTGGCGTTCATCGGCTTTCCCCTTGTTCGCAATGGCGAAGCGCGGCTTGTCCCCCGCACGACGAATTGATGAAGTTACGGACCTATCAGTGCCGCCGAATTTGACCGCATCTGGGCCAAGTTGCGGCAATGCCTGATCATTTAGCGCGATAGAGCTAACAGACCGTTCACCATGAGCGCTTGTAGCCGGCGCTGATGCTCTTGCTGGTGGTGCCCTGGGAGGTCTCGCCGACCGAGCCGGAGACGGTAACGCCGTCGAACAGCTTCTGCTCGGCACCGATCCGGCGCAGCCATCTGTCGTCGGAGGTCGACAGCGTCTGGCCTGCCGTGATGCTGGTGCCGGTGTCGTTAACCGACAGGCTCGCCGACTGATCGGTGTCGTAGCTGCGCGAGGAGTGGTTGATGATGCCGGGCACCGGGACCACGCCCTGCTGGATGAGGTTGTAGCCGTTCTGCAGCGTCAGCGAATATTGCTCCGACAGCGGCACCGACTTGCTCAAGGAGGTGCCGACCTTGCTCTGGTCGGCGGAGGGATCGACCCGCGCCTCGACCGAGGTCTTGTCCCAGATCGAGGCCACGCCGCCGGTCGAGATCGCGGCCCAGGCCGAGCCGCCGGACTGCGGCAGGCTGCCGCCATTGGCGAGCCGCTCCGACAATTGCTCCGACGTCGTCATCGTGCCTTGCCTCGCGACCGTCATGTCGGCGCCGATGCGGGTATCGAGGAATGGCGAGATCGACTGCTTGACCGACACCGCCGACGAGCCATTGGCGTTGTTGTTGGTCGACCAGGATGGATCCTTGCCGGCGACGCTGACGGGCCTGGCCGCACGCTTCGGCGCCAGCGTGGGCAGGCTCGTAGAATCGGTGTCGAGCTGGCTCCAGTCGAGCTTGCTCTCGTCGATGTCCTTCAGGATGTCGGCGTCATTGGCATTGGCCGCCGGCGGCTCCTCGTCGGCCGCAGCCTCGGCGTTATCAGCTGCGGTATCCTGGGCTGCGGGAGCGATCTGCCACGGCGGGGTTTGCGCGGCGGCCGGCAGCGCCATCGCCAGGCTGAAGCCGGCCGCCAGCACCTGCAGCCTTGCCCAGCCAAATCGTAATGTGAAAGTCATTCCCAGCCCGCAAATTCCAGAGCCGCAGCATGCATTGCCGTGGCGCAAAATTGTGGCATCGGCGCTCTGAAAGCAAGTGATCAACGCGTGATCGTCATGTCCGGGACAAACGCGCCGCGCGTTCGCGCGGCGCGTCCCGAGCGCGGCCGTTCGGGGCTGGCAAAACAGGCCGCTGCCGGGGCGCCTGAACGCGAAGACGCGCTTCGCGCTTTAGCGCCCCGGACATGACGAAGGCGTGAAAAGCCGTCAGACCGCGATGCGCGGCAGATGGATCGGGTAGCCGACGGTCTGCTCGACGAGGTCGAAACTGTCGACCAGCACGCGGAAGCTCGTCAGCTTGCCGGCCCTGAACTGCGCGAAATGCGCGATCCGGAGCGAGATCGGCTTGTTGGAGTCGAGTGCCGTCAGCGAATAGCGCAGCATCGAGGCTGCGGAATCCACGCCGAGCATGATCTGTTCCCGGTCGAAGCGGTGAACCCTGAGGTTCTCGCCGATCTGCCGGATCACCTCGAGCACCGCGGCCTTGCCGCGGCGCGCGCCGAAAAAGGAAAACAGGTCGATCGGCCCATAGATGGACCATTCGACCTCGTCGTCGAGCAGCGGCTCGATATCTTCAAGCTGGCGTTCGTTGATCGCGCGATGCAATGCGCGCGAAAAACGCCAGAGACTATGCTCTGTCATTTTGGCCTTGTCCTGAAACTGGATTTTCAAACGCAAACGGATGGCAGGGGGTCAGCGCCGACGCCTTGCCAGGTTGCTGCACATCGCTATTGCGGCCTGAAATAGTGCCGAACGGCAAAAACGCAAATGACTTTTTTGCAATGCACAATTGCGCGGAATTTTACCGGAATGTGACCGCCGACCTCTGGATTCTGGTTCCGACGCGCTTTTTTGATGCGAACCGGCATCCACCCCGCATCACGTGGGGAGTAGGCTTCGCGCGAAAAGGCTCCGGTCGCCGCAATTCAGCGGTCGCGCTGCCGCACCGGTTGCCGCTCGATCACGATCTCGGCGTCGCGGATCGCCACCACCGCGAACAGCAGCGCGCCGCCGATGCCGCCGATCCCGGCGCCGAGCGGCATGAAGGTGAAAAACACCAGCGTTCCGCTGTCGATACCAGAGGTTCTGGCCAATCCGATCCAGCTAAGCCCGGCTCCGATGCCGAAGGCGGCGCCGCCAAGGGCGCCCAGCGCCAGGCCAAGCACAGCGAGCAATGCGATTTTCATCGTGATTTCAGCCCCGACCGCAACAAGCCCGGTAATAAGTCAGCGCCGGGCTGTCGAGGTTCAACGCCGGCGTTGCGAATTTGCCTGCACGATGTCGTCGTGCCCGGTCAGCGCCGCCGCGACGTCGCGCTCCAGCACCTGCTGGACGAGGTCGAAGGTGTCGATGATCTCGCGGATCTCGGTGATCTTGCCGTCGCGCAGCGTGTAGAACACCGCCACATCGAACTGCACCACGCGGGCGTTGTTGCGCTTGCGGAAGAACACGCGCAGCTGCGCGGCGACCCTGTCGCCCTGGGTCACCACGATCGGCGCCTCATAGCGCATGTCCGAATAGCGCTCGTGGATCGTGGTCCACATCTGGCGCAGCGCGGCCTTGCCGCGGTGCTGGCCCATATGCGGAAGAATGTCGATCGGGGCGTTGGCGAGAAACGCGACGTCGTCGCTGCAGCGATCGAGCGCGCCCTCGATGCCGCCGGCATAATAAACGTCGAGGAAGTTCAAGACGCGCTGCCGGTTCAAATCCTCGCCCATGATCGACTCCGCCGGTCCGACTCGCTCTGGCCCGGCATTGTGAACCGGAGCATTCCACAATCAAACAACATATGTTTGACGCGCGAGACGCGATTAGGTTTGGCAACCAGCGCGTGCATTGTGGCGCAAAATGCATGCGGCGCGCCGGTTCGCGTAATGCGACGACGGGCGGCTGTCGCGGTGCAGGCGGCGGTTTATTCCGCGCCTGCGCCGCTTAAATCTTCGCGCCCGCGGCCTTGCCGCGGCGCCGCCGGCCCGTATGCTTCGCGGCGGAAGGCGGCCGAACAGAGCCGCCCCGATGGGGAAAGACCAATGAAGCGCATCACCCACTTCGCCGCGATCCTGTCGCTGCTGGCATGCCCGGCGATCCCGCCCGCCTTCGCACACACGCCGCAGCAGCCTGCCCACCAGCTCTACAACGAAGGCGACCTGAAGCTCGAGAGCGGCGAGGCGATCGAGGATTTCTCGATCTCCTACGTCACCCACGGCACGCTGAACGCGAAGAAGTCGAACGCCATCCTGATGGTGACCGCGATCTCGGGCAATCATCACCGGCTCGATTTCATGATCGGCCCCGGCAAGGCGCTCGACCCCGACAAGTATTTCATCGTCTGCACCGACGCAATCGGCAACGGGCTGACCACGTCGCCGAGCAATTCGAAGGCGCAGCCGCGGATGCAGTTTCCGAAATTCGCGATCCGCGACATGGTGGAATCGCAGTATCGGCTGATGAAGGAGAAGCTCGGCATCGACCATGTCGTCGCCGTGGTCGGCCCCTCGATGGGCGGCATGCAGGCGCTGCAATGGGGCGTCAGCCATCCGGACTTCATGGACGCGCTGGTTGCGATGGTGCCGCTTGCGAAGACGCCGGCCTGGTCGGTCGCGGTGATGGAGGCCTCGCGCAAGGCGATCATGAACGATCCGGCGTGGAAGGAAGGCAATTACGAGGCGCCGCCGGAGAAGGGCCTCAAGCTGTTCCGCGATATCGTCGCGCTGCTCGCGGCGCGCACGCCCGATATGTATGCGGCGCAGTTCAAGTCCGGCCCCGACGTGCTGCCCTGGATGGCCGAGCAGGAGACCGCGCTATGGAAGCTGTTCGACGCCAACGACTGGATCTACCAGAGCTGGGCCTATGACCGGCACGATGTCGGCACCACGGCCGGGTTCGGCGGCGACACGGCGAAGGCGCTGGCTTCGATCAAGGCGAAGACGCTGATCCTCACCGGCACCAAGGACCTGCTCAATCCCGAATTCGAGCCGAACCAGATGGCAAAGGACATTCCCGGCGTGACGATCAAGACGATCAGCCCGGGCACCGTGACCGGCCACGCCTCGGCCGGCGGTTTCTTCCCGGCGGATGTCGAGTTTCTCAACCGCGAGACCGGCGTGTTCCTCGACGGCGTGACCGACGGCGGCAAGAAACTGGAGTGATCGGCTGAACCGGCCGCGTCTCGCAGACGTGGAGGCATGCGGCGGGCAGCTGTCCGCGAGTTAATGAAACCTCCGCTCGCGCGCCCGGTTGGTTCGGCGTGGGCGACGCATCCGCAATGAGGAGTTCCGTATGAGAAACACCATGCCGCTTGCCGTCGCCGCCCTGGTTGTCTCCAAATAAATCATGCGAGCGCGCACCGCGCGACGGTGAGCCGGCGTCGACGCCGGCCACGAGGCCTTGAGCTCCTCCGGGGCCGGCCGGTGAAATCGCGCCGGCTCGCTGTCGCGGTGCGTTCGACAACAGCCAATCCGACGGCGCCGCCTTGCCGGCGGCGGGGTCGATGGTGAACCGCTTATTCTTCCCGGAACCGGCCGTGCCGCTGCACCGTTGATGCGGCAGCATTGCATTGGAGCCGTATCATGAGATCGATTGTTCTCGCGTCCGTCATTGCCGTCAGTGCACTCGCCTTGGCGCCGCCTGCCGACGCCAAGGGTTGCATCAAGGGCGCCATCGTCGGCGGCGTCGCCGGTCATTATGCCGGCCATCACGGCATGCTCGGCGCCGCCGCCGGTTGCCTCTACGGCCGCCATCACGCCAAACAGCAGCGCCAGCAGCAGCCGCAGTCACAGCCCGCGCAGCAGGAGAAGCTGTAGGATCAGCTGTGAAGCCACATCTCCAGAAACGTGAAGCACATTCCGGGAACGCCGTCCGTCCCGGCCGCGTTGTCTCCATGCGTAACGGAGACGATGATGACGAAACCAAAGACAAAGACCATCCAGCCCGTTCCCGACGACAACAAGAGCCACAAGGGCCCCGGCAGCACCCCGAGCGTTCCCATCGACACCACCAAGGGGCATCGCGACGACGAGAAGCACAACATCCGCGAGCAGGCCGCGCACGGTAATCTGACCCAGAACACCAGCAACAAGCGATCGGGGTAGGGCGGCCACACTCTCGGTGTCGTCCTGGCGAAAGCCAGGACCCATAACCACCCAATTCAGTGATGAGCGGGATCGCGGCCCAATGTCGCGCAGCAATAGAGATATGGGGTAATGGGTCCTGGCTTCGCCAGGACGACGATGAGCGTCCGATTCTCTCCTAGGCCACCGAAGCGATCGGGGGTTTTGCCAACAGTATCGCTCTGCGGTCATGAACCAGATTTTCCAGGCGGTGGGCTACGACATTCAGCGTCGCGGTGTCGACCGCATTTTCATCGCCCGCCTCGGCCTTGAGACGTTCGCTCTTAAGAATATTGTCGATCTCGTCCTCGATGTCTGAAAGTTCGTTCTCGAAGCTGACCGTGCGGATCCGGCGCGCGAGGCCGTAAAGGGTGTCGAGGGGACCCTCGCGGAATTCGGGCTGCCCGATGCCCAAAAACTTCCACGCAGCGGCAAGCACCGAGGCAATTCCTCCAAGGATCATCGGGCCCAGATAAATGTAGTTGCTGTATTCATCGAGGAAACTCTGCGTGGTGCCGTTGTAGACGGCCAACGCTCCGGGATGGACGGGAAGGTAGGCGTCCGCATCAGTGCTTGGGGCCGTGATCTGGGCAATGAGAGGATTCTCTCGCAGCAGCTCTCTACGTACTTTCAAAATGCTCTGGGTCAGATTTGTTGCAACGTCGGCGCTGAGGCTCTTTCGCGCGACAAGATAGAGCGACGTCCTCAGAGTCGTCAGGTCGTCATCGGGGACGGGAGGTGATCCGCGCAGGGTGCCCTTTGGCAGGTCGAAGCTCTCATAGGCGCGATTGCCGTCTGCAATTGCCGCGGCCGAGTCGATCGGGATCAGGATCGGGCTCGCTTTTGTACCTTGCGGGAAAAAGCCCTTCACCAGCGCAATGTATTTCTCCGTCAGCGGGATGACCACAAGCAGGGCGTGGACCTGTTTTGATGCAACGGCCTGCCGCGCATCCCGCAAGCCGAGGTTCTTGAAAACCGTCTTGGTCCGGGCAAGATCGTAGGTGCTGTTCAACACATCGACGAGTTTGGCGTTTGCCTCGCCTCCGAGCACGCCCACGGTCTGGCCCTTGAGCTTGCTGATGCTGTCGATCGATGAACCGGGCGGGGCGATGAGAAGTGCAGTCAAGTGCGACAGCACGACAATGGCCTGGGCTTTGGACAAGTCGCCGACGTCACCGCGAACGGCAGCGAGATCGACATTTCCTGCAGCGAACAGTTTGCCTGATTCAACGGCTGTTCCGGTGTCGACGACCTTCAACCGTACCGAAGCGCCGTCGGAGGCAAGCTGATTGGCGACCGCCGTCATTGCGCTGGCTGCTTCTCCGTCGATCGAGCCGACCGCCAGCGTCAGCGTTACCGGACGATTGTACCAACGATATCCATAGAGCCCGGCGGCCGTGCAGAGAGCAGGATCACGCCAACCAGCGAAACAACGCGGAGCCAGAACGGCATTCTGACCGAAATCATGACGACTTCCCCAATGCCGGAACAACTATGGCTTCAAAATGTAAGGGGTAGGGGATACCCGTGATTGATGCAGGTCAAGGGGGTTTTGGCTAAACGCCGCCCGTGAGATCGAACGCTATGGCGCCACGATCTCCGTCGTGTTCGCCTCGCTGGTCTACGCCGCGATCACACCATGGCTCGGCGCGATTTCCGCGGCGGTTCGCGCACGCCTACGCGCCGGTGTTCTTCGACGCGAGTCTCACGGTCGCCGAGAAGATCGCGCGGTGGCGGAGACAGCCTAGTGTTTCGCTGTAGCTCGTGACCACGATGATCACAATGTCACTGCTGGCGGTCGCGGTGGTGAGCGTGGGGTAGGTATCTTGTGCGCGCTGTTGAGGCGTCGTGAAGTTGGCGCCTCAAAGCGATCTGTTTTTGCGCCATGTCGGGCCTAGTCGGAGGCAGTCGAGGACAGAAATTCTTCCGCCTGTGCGCGCGTTGGAAACCGACCAAGTTCGCGATAGTCCGGACTGTGCTCGGCCGAGTCCGGTGACCGAATAGCAACGAATTCGTCACCTTCCTGCGCGACAAGCTCAGTCAAGTCTTCGCTGTTGAATGGCGACATATGCCGTGCGCCGCAATGCGGGCAATCGTCATCGCAAGTGCAAGACCACTCATCAGTCCAGATGTCCCCACAGCGCGCACATCGGTAGAGATTCAGAAACCAGGCCATGTCGACGCCTCACGATTTTAGTCGGTAATTGCCTCGCGACAAGAACTCGATGAATCCACGATCACGCAAATACTGGAGCTGCTGGCGTATCTTCGGCCGGACGTTCTGATTGCCCGGATACAGGTCGCCAAGATGACGCTCGAAGGCATAGACGTCGTCAAGCGTGAAATCGCGCTTGCCTGGATTCAAAGAATTCATCGTCAGTTAAAAGCGCGCCTTCTTGTCTTGCATGTTGACGAAGAAAGCCACCTCGAAAAGCAATTGCTAGTCTTCTTTAAGGAGGAAGACGTTCGTCGTATCAATGATCTGCTTTCTGAAGTCAGAACACTCGTGAGAGACAACGCCGATTTGTCGGGCGACCACAAGCGGCGACTCCTTAGGATTGTAAACAAATTTCAAGCAGAGCTTGAGAAGTCAAAAAGCAGCTTTCGAGTGATTCTTGACGGGTTTGTGGAAGCTAGCGAGGCCCTCGGAGAGGCGGGACAAAAGGTCAAGCCCGCCTTTGATCGAATTCGTGAGATACTGGGTATTGCGGAAAAGAGTTTTGGTGAGAATCCTCAAATTGAGGGGCCTTCAGAACCGAAGCAGCTTCCTGCTCCCAACGAGGTAGTTCCTGGCGAGGACGAATAGAAAAGGTTGCTCTACCGCTTCTTCCACCCGCCCCGCTTGCCTGGCGCGCCGCCGCTCGACCGCGGCGACGGGCCGAACTCCGGCCCCGACTGCCGCGAGTCGGTCGGCTGGATGATGCGGCTCGTGGTGCCGAACGGCTTGGCGGGCAGCGCGCCGCTGGGGCGGAAGGGCAGCGATTCCGGGCCGTGCATCTCGTCGAGATCGGGCTTGTGGATGCGTGAGCCGGACTTGCCGCCGCGGCTCGCCTTGAGCGAGGTCTGCGCCGACTTGTTCTTCAATGCGCTGACCGGCAGGTTGGCGGCATCGCCGTATTTTCTTGTGCCGGCATAGGCGCCGGCCTGCTTCTGCACGTTGCGCTGCTTGGCGGTGGGGTCGTCGACCACGGCCATCTCGGTGGCGCGCAGCCGCTTGACCTCGTCGCGCAGTCGCGCGGCCTCCTCGAAGTTCAAATCGGCCGCGGCCTCGCGCATCCGCGTTTCGAGATCGCTCAGCACGGCCTCGAAATTATGCCCGATACTGATGACGTCGTCGGCGATGCCGCCGTCGCCGATCTCGACCAGCACGTGGTCGCGCTCGTAGACGGAGTTGAGGATGTCGCCGATCGACTTCTTCACGCTCTCCGGCGTGATGCCGTTGGCCTCGTTGTACTCGACCTGCTTCTCGCGGCGCCGCGTGGTCTCGGCCATCGCGCGCTCCATCGAGCCGGTCATGCTGTCGGCATAGAGGATGACCTTGCCGTCGACGTTGCGCGCGGCGCGGCCGATGGTCTGGATCAGCGAGGTTTCGCTGCGCAGGAAACCTTCCTTGTCGGCGTCGAGGATCGCGACCAGCGCGCATTCGGGAATGTCGAGGCCCTCGCGCAACAGGTTGATGCCGACCAGCGCGTCGAATGCGCCGAGTCTGAGGTCCCTGATGATCTCGATGCGCTCGATGGTGTCGATATCCGAGTGCATGTAGCGGACGCGGATGCCCTGCTCGTGCAGATATTCGGTGAGGTCCTCCGCCATGCGCTTGGTGAGCACCGTGATCAGCGAGCGATAGCCGGCCGCCGCGGTGGCGCGCACCTCGCCGACGAGATCGTCGACCTGGGTGCGGGCAGGGCGGATGTCCACGGGAGGATCGATGAGGCCGGTCGGACGGATCACCTGCTCGACGAACACGCCGCCGCTTTCGTTCAGCTCCCAGCCGCTCGGCGTCGCCGACACCGCAACCGTCTGCGGCCGCATCATGTCCCACTCCTCGAAGCGGAGCGGCCGGTTGTCCATGCAGGAGGGCAGGCGGAAGCCGTATTCGGCGAGCGTCGCCTTGCGGCGGAAGTCGCCGCGGAACATGGCGCCGATCTGCGGCACGGTGACGTGGCTCTCGTCGGCGAAGATCAGCGCGTTGTCCGGTACATATTCGAACAGCGTCGGCGGCGGTTCGCCGGGGCGGCGCCCGGTGAGATAGCGCGAATAGTTCTCGATGCCGGCGCAGCTTCCGGTCGCCTCCATCATCTCGAGATCGAAGGTGGTGCGCTGCTCGAGTCGCTGTGCCTCCAAGAGGCGGCCCTGGTCGTTGAGCTGGTCGAGGCGCTGCTTCAACTCCGATTTGATCGACTTGATCGCCTGCACCAGCGTCGGGCGCGGCGTCACATAGTGCGAGTTGGCGTACATCTTGATGAATTCGAGCTCGTCCTGCTTGTGGCCGGTGAGCGGATCGAACTCCTCGATCGTCTCGATGGTGTCGCCGAACAGGTTCACCCGCCAGGCGCGGTCCTCATAGTGCGCCGGGAAGATGTCGATGACGTCGCCGCGGACGCGGAAGGTGCCGCGGGTGAAGTCGGCCTGGGTGCGCTTGTACTGGAGAGCAACGAGGTCGGCGATGAGCTGCCGCTGATCGATGCGCTCGCCCTTCTTCAAGGCGAAGGTCATCGCGGTGTAGGTCTCGACCGAGCCGATACCGTAGATGCAGGACACGGAAGCGACGATGATGACGTCGTCGCGCTCGAGCAGCGCGCGCGTCGCCGAGTGACGCATGCGGTCGATCTGTTCGTTGATCGAGGAATCCTTCTCGATATAGGTGTCGGTGCGCGGGACGTAGGCTTCCGGCTGGTAGTAGTCGTAATAGCTGACGAAATACTCGACGGCGTTGTCGGGGAAGAAGTTCTTGAACTCGCCATAGAGCTGGGCGGCCAGCGTCTTGTTCGGCGCCAGGATCAGCGCCGGGCGCTGCGTCGCCTCGATCACCTTGGCCATGGTGTAGGTCTTGCCCGAGCCGGTGACGCCGAGCAGCACCTGGGTGCGGTCGTTGCGGTCGATGCCCTCGACCAGCTCGGCGATCGCGGTCGGCTGGTCGCCTTTCGGCTGGTAGTCGGACTTGATCTCGAAGCGCACGCCGCCTTCGGATTTTTCCGGGCGCGGCGGGCGGTGCGGGGTCCACACCCGCATCGAGCCGTCGTCCTTGCGGAATTCCGGGCGGCCGTCGCGGATCAGGTTCTCCAGCGCGTCGGCAGTCGCCTTGACGCCGAGCGCCTCCATCTTGCTGCGCGGCGGCCGCGCCAGGGCTTCGTCGTCGTCCTCGGCGGTCGGCAGGCCGAGCTGCCGCGCCAGTTCCGGATCGAGGGTCGGGATCGTGGCCGAGGTTCCGTAATTGGCCTGCGGGGCCTCCTCGAGCCCGGAAGCATCGCGCTTCGCGACGCCCTCGCTGGTCTCGCGCGTCGACGCCCGCGCGCGATGCGCGGCGGCCTCGCCGCCGGCGCGACGGTCCCAGGAATTGTCCGGCGGCGGCTGCAGGCCGGTGCCCGAACCCATGCCGGCATCGCCGCGGTTGATCGCCGGATTGAGCAATTCGGCAAGCGCGGGCCCGATCGGGAGGACCTCGGGCCGGTGTGCTTTGGATTTGGGGGTTTTGCCGGGCTTTTTCGGAGTGTTCGGTGTCTTCGCCATGCCCCGAATATGGGACGAGTCCGGCAGCGAGAAAAGGGCAAACGGCGGCCGGATCGCTGCTCGGGCAAGGCTGCTGACAGCAGGGTGTCAGCAGGCGGCGGCTTCGCGGCCTTTACGCCCGCGGCAGGTCGACGATGTCGAGATGGATCCCGCCGCAGCCGTCGCAGCGCATGGTCCAGTATTCGGCGGCGCGGCCGGGGATCACGCGCAGCAGCGAAAGCGATGCGGCACATTCCGGGCAGCTGGTGCGGACCTGCGCCGGCCAGACCGGATCCGGCTCGCATTGCGGGACGGCGGCGACCACGACGTTACCGGTCACGCCGACGCTTCGGCCGCCGGCATTGTCATGCCATAGCGTTGCGGGAACCGGTCGATAGCCCGCTTCGCGTCGGCGATCGCCGCATCCGGATCGGACCACGCAAAGCCGATGTCGAGCGTCGGAAACAGCATGCCATCGATGACGACCGGCCTTTGATCGACCCGTTGAACCCTGGCGTGCCATTGCCCCTTCCCCACTTCGAACGACTTGATCTCAAAACCGCTGTAAATCATGTGCGACCTCGAAATGCCCTTCTCAAAGGAAGCACGAGCGCGTTGCGCTAAATGTGAAGCAGTTCACAACTCGCCGGGTTTATTTCCGCGCAGCAAAGGAACCCGGAGCTAGCCGCGGCCGGCGATGTGGTCGGCGAGCACCGCGGCATCGTCGCCGACGCCTGACAGGAACGAGGATTTCATCTTCGACAGCCATTGCAGGCCGAGGAAATAGAGGCCCGGCACTTCGGAGACGCCATGGCGGTGGCGCGGGGCCCCGGCGGCATCCAGCACCGGTATGTCGATCCAGTTCAGATCGAGACCGTAGCCGGTGGCCCAGATCACGCTCCTGATCCGCGCGGCGCGCAGGTCGATCGCGTCGAGCGGCGCGGTAAGGCACGGCGGATTGGGCAGGCGGAGGCGCGCCAAGGGATCATCGGGATGATCGAGGCCGCGCGCCGCGACGAAGTCGTCGACGATCCCGAGGAACGTCGCGTAATAGGCGTCGCCATTGGCGATGTTGGCGGCGAGATCGGGCGCGATCTCGAGCACGCCGTCGCGCGCCGCCGTCACGCGGCCGAGCAGGGTCACGCCGCCGGCGGCGAAGCGGCGGAAATCGACGGTGTGGCCGCCATGGGCGCCGGAAATCACCGGCAGCAGCCGCGACGGGCCGCGCTGCTCGACCGGCGTCCGGTCGATGCCCATCTCGGCCAGCCACCAGATCAGATCGCGGCCGCGATAGCGGCGCGGCAGGCGGTTGTGATGTCCGACCGAGAGGAAGACCTCGCGGCCGGCGCGCATCAGCTCTTCGGCGATCTGCGCGCCCGAGGCGCCGGCACCGACCACCAGCACCGCGCCGTCAGGCAATTGCGCCGGATTTTTGTAGCCGGCGGCATCGATCTGGAACAGGCCGGGATGCTTGCGCAGCAGCGCGGGCCGCAGCGGCCGTTGATAGGGACCGGTGGCGATGACGACGTTGCGGGCTGCAATGCTGCCGCCGGCAAATTCGGCGAGGAAACCGCCGGCGTCGTGGCGCAGCCTGGTGACCGCGACACCGCAGCGGATCGGCGGCGCGACGAACGCGGCGTAGTCCTCGATGAAGGCGATGATGGCGGCGGTGTCCGAGAAGCCGTCGGGATCGCTGTGCGGAAACGCGAAATCCGGCAGCCGCACCGACCAGTTCGGAAACTGGAACATGAGGCCGTCCCAGCGTTCGCTGCGCCAGCGCTCGGCGATGCGCCCCCGCTCCAGCACCAGATGGGCTATGCCGCGCTGCTTCAGCCGATGGCTCATGGTGAGCCCGGCCTGGCCGCCGCCGATCACCAGCGTATCGACGGTCTCGTCAGGCACTGCGCGATCCCTTGCGGCGGGCCGCGGGCTCCGCCGCGGCGCGGATGATCCAGCGCCGGAACGCGGCGAAATCGCGCTGTTCGGCGTGGAAGCCGCGATAGACCAGATACCAGCGCATGCCCTTCGGCACGCTGAGCGCAAACGGCGCCACCAGCCGGCCGGCGGCGAGATCGTCGTCGATATAGGGCCGGATGCCCATCGCGATGCCGAGCCCGTCGCTAGCTGCCTGCAGCGCCTGGCCGTAAAACTGGAATTCCGGCCCGCGCGCGGTCAGGCGCGGCACGCCCGCGGCCTTCAGCCAGGACGGCCAGTCGTCGGGCGAATGCGCGACGCGGATCAGGCTCGGGCCCTTGAGGTCGGCGGGGCGCTTCAGGGTGTTGGCGAGCCGCGCCGTGCACACCGGCATCAGATCGGCGGCGAACAGCGGCTCGGCGACGAGGCCCGGCCACTGGCCGTCGCCGAGCTGGATGCCGCAGCTCCAGTCGTCGGCGAACGGCACCGCCATGCCGCCGGTCGTGATCCGCACCTCGATGTCGGGCTCCGCTTTGCGGAACTCGGCGAGGTGCGGGATCATCCATTTCAGCGCAAAGGTCGGTCCGACGCCGACGGTCAGCACCCGCGCGCTCGCGGATGCCGTGACCTGCGCGGTGAGGCTCGCGAGCGCGTCGAAGATCGGCGTCAGCCCGCCCTGATAGGCGCGGCCCGCCGGCGTGGTGACGAGGCGGTTGGCCTTGCGCTCGAACAGCGCGACGCCGAGCCGCTCCTCGAGCAGATGCACCATCCGGCTGATCGCGGCGGCCGAGACATTGAGCTCGCTGCCCGCCGCCGCGAAGCTGCCGGTCCGCGCCGCGGCTTCGAACGCCTTGATGCCGTTGAGAAAGAGCAGCCGCCGCATGAACCCTCAGGAAAACTGATGCAAGGTCAAGATAACTCAGTTTGCCGGAAGAGGCCAAGCGGCGCAGAAATACCGGAGACAATGAATCCCTGCTGATCCCGGCGAGGACCACATGACAGAGACCACAGACGCCCTGGTGCTCGATCTCGTGGAATGGGTGGCGCGCGGGCCGCGGCGCTATACCGAGGTGCTCGAAGTCTGGCGCACCTCATGCCCGCGGCTGACGATCTGGGAGGACGCCGTTGACCGCGGCTATGTCGCGCGCCGTCCCTCGGTTGAGGGCATGCGGGTAACGGTGACGGAAACCGGTGAGACATTCTTGCGCGCGCATGGGCGGATACATTGAGTCCGGCGATTTGTCCGATCCGCCTGCCGAACTGCTTTCTTCACCTCACCCGCAAGCGGGAGAGGGGGCGCAGTATTGACGCGGCTGGAATTGCCAATCTCTGATGTCAGCGTACCGGTTCGGCGAGCCGTGGCCGGATGATCTCGACCATCCGGTCGGCTGATGTCCCCGGCGGAAAGAAGCCGAGATAATTGCCCTCGCGGTCCATCAAATAGATGTAGGCGGTGTGATCGACGGTATAGTCGCCGGCATCCTTCAGCGGCACCCGCGCGAAGTAGACCTTGTAGGCATCAGCGAGCTTGCGGATCGCATCACCGCTGCCGGTCAGTCCGATCAGGCGCGGGTGGAACATCGGCACATACTCCGCGAGGTGGGCCGCGGTGTCGCGCTCGGGATCGACCGTGATGAAGATCGGTTGCACCTGGTCGCCGTCGCGGCCGAGCTTGTCGAGCGCCAGGGCGATCGCCTGCAGATCGGTAGGGCAGATGTCGGGGCAGGTGGTGAAGCCGAAATAGATCAGCATCAGCTTGCCGCGAAACTCCTTGTCGGTGCGTTCATGGCCGGCCTGATCGGTCAGCGCGAACGGGCCGCCGACCGGCTCCCTGTTCCACATCAGGATGTCCATGATCTCGGCGGCCGAGCGCGCCGATTGCGGCGGCGCATCGGCGGCCAGCACCGGCGCCAGCGTCAGCCACAGGCCGGCGCCGGCGAATGCCAGGCCCGCGCCAGCGAATGCCAAGCCCGCGCCAGCGAATGCAATGACGCGCAGGATCGGCGCGATCATATGCCGAAGGAGAGGCGGCTGCCCGTCGTCGTGACCAGCACCTTGTCGCCCATCTGCGCGGTCGCCTCCTGCACGAAGTTGAGCCCGGAGCAGTGCATCGGGATCAGCACGTCGGGGTCGAGCTTCCTGATCTCGGCGACCACCTCGGTGAGGTAATCCTTCGGCGCCGGCCCGAGATGGAAACCGCCGACGATGGCGTGCACCTTCTGGATACCGGAGACCTCCTGCGCCTGCTTCACCGAATTGACGATGCCGACATGGCCGCAGGACGAGATCACGACGAGGCCGAAGTCCCGAACGTTGAAGCAGGTGGCGTGCTCATGGATGTGCTCGTCGGGCACGATCTTGCCGTCCATCTCGGCCGGCAGATAGTGGCTGGCGTTGCAGCCGAGCCCGTCCTTGATGCCGAACTCGACCCAGGTCTGCGGCAGCACGCGCTCGATGCTGCGGCGGGTGATCTTGCCGGTGGTGAAGGCGTGGCCGGCGATCACGGTCGGGGTCTCGCACAGCACCGTGGTGACGCGCTGCGCCGCGAGCTGGCGGCGATCGAGCGTGCCGAAATCGTTGAACTGGCCCTTGGTCGGCGTTGCGCTGACGCGGTGGCAGAAATTGTCCTCGCCGCCGGCATAGAGCTTCACGTCGGCCGGCAGCTTGTCGCGGAACTTGTCGAGGAAGCCGTTGAGGCCGCCGAAATGGTCGTAATGCCCGTGGCTCACGATCAGCCCATCGAGCTTCGCCGGATCGACGCCGACCAGCGCCATGTTGTTGAGCAGCACCTCCGGCGTGTAGCCGTAGTCGAGCATCAGCGTGCGCCGTGCGCCCTTGGCTTCCGACTCGAGCCACAGCGACAGGCCCCATTCATTGTGCAGCGACTTCTGGTAGTCGGCGGAGCGCGGCGGCGGCGCGATGGTGACGCCGCCGGCCTGCTTCGGCTTGAAGAACAAATCGAAGCTGGAATCGACCAGCACGCGGATCGAGAGCTTGTCGACGGTCGGCACCTCGATCGGTGCGGCGCTCGCGATCTCGACGCAGGAGAAGGCGCCCGCGGCTGCGGCGCCGGCGAGCGCCGCCGAACCTTTCAGGAAATCACGTCGTGCCAAATCCCGCGTCATCGCAATCCCCCGTGTTTTGAAAACTTTTCAATACCAAACACGTTGAGCCTAGGAGCAATCGGGACGCGGCTCAATCGGGCACTTGCGCTGCTTGCAGATCACATTCGCGCGCGGTGCAATGCGGGCGCCATTGACTTGGGTGCGGTTATGCGTCCAACTCCATGCATTCGCATCTTTCTCGCCGATGCACGACATCGGCAGTCCCTGGCAATGCAGGATCACGCCCATGATCGACCTTCACTACTGGTCCACGCCGAACGGTCACAAGATAACGATGTTCCTTGAGGAAACCGGATTGGAGTACAGGATTTTCCCGGTGAACATCGGCAAGGGCGATCAGTTCAAGCCGGATTTTTTGCAGATCGCGCCGAACAACCGCATCCCCGCAATCCTCGATCACGCGCCGAAGGGCGGCGGCAAGCCGCTACAGCTGTTCGAGTCCGGCGCGATCCTGCTCTATCTCGCCGAGAAGACCGGACAATTCCTGCCGGCCGATATCCATGGCCGCTATGACGCGATCCAGTGGACGTTCTGGCAGATGGGCGGGCTCGGGCCGATGGCCGGGCAGAACCACCATTTCCGCAACTACGCCGTCGAGAAGCTGCCTTACGCGATCGACCGCTATGTCAACGAGACCAACCGGCTCTACGGCGTGCTCAACAAGCGGCTCGCCGACCGCGAATTCGTCGCCGGCGACTACTCGATCGCCGACATGGCGAGCTATCCCTGGGTCGTGCCCTACAAGAACCAGGGCCAGGAGATCGACGATTTCCCGCATCTGAAGCGCTGGCTGGAGACGATCGGCAAGCGCCCGGCGACCGTGCGCGCCTATGCCAAGGCGAAGGAGGTCAATCCGAATTTCGGCCAGCCCGCGATCCGCACCGAGGAAGAGCGCAAGTTGCTGTTCGGGCAGACCGCGGCGGTGGTGCGGTAGGGCGAACTCCTCCGTCATTGCGAGGAGCGAAGCGACGAAGCAATCCATCTTTCCGCGTATGCGGGTCGATGGATTGCTTCGCTTCGCTCGCAATGACGGATGTAGCACGCGCGGGTTTTCAAGCCCCGACATACCTCGCCAGCCGCCGTTCCTTCCACGCCGCGAGCCCCTCGGCGAGATCGCGGCCCGGCACCAGCGCGGCGAACTGCTCGCTCTCGACCAAAAGGCCCTCGGCAATCGGCATGTTGAGCCCGCGCGTCACAGCGGTGATGGTGCCGGCGACGGCGCCGGGCGAATGCCTGGTGATGCGGCCGGCGAGCTCGCGCGCGGCCGTCAGCAATTGATCGTGCGGCACGATCTGATTGACCAGCCCGATCTCACGCGCATGCTCGGGCGGAAACGGATCGCCTGCGAGGAGCAGCTCCAGGGCGCGCTTGCGTCCGGCCAGCCGCGGCAGCCGCTGCGTGCCGCCGAAGGTCGGGGGCATGCCGAGCTTGATCTCGGGTTTTGCAAATAGCGCGCGGTCGCTGGCGACAGCGAGATGCACCGCCTCGGTGATCTCGCAGCCGCCGCCGAAGGCGAGCCCGTTGATCGCGGCGATCACGGGCTTCTTGAATGCCTCGAGCCGCGCGGTCATGGCCTGGCCGCGGCGGACGAAGTCGCGCACCGCGACGGCGGAGCCCTGCTTGACGCTCTCGGAAAACTGCTTGATGTCGGCGCCGGCCGAGAAGGCCCGCTCGCCGGCCCCGGTCAAAATCACGGCGCGCACCTCAGCGTCGCCCTCGATGCGGTCGAGCGCGGCCATCAGCTGATCGATCAGCGCGTAGTTCAGCGCGTTGAGCTGCTCCGGACGGTTCAGGGTGATCAGGGCGATCGTGTCGGTGATCTCGAGCAGGATGGGGGCGGGCATGATGCAGTCTCCAGTGTCGGGCCGAATGTAGGGCCAGCCGCAATTTGTGTATATTCACTGGTTAGTATACATACGCGCCATGCCCAGACCCTCCGAGCCCACCCGCGAGCGCATCGTCCAGGCGGCGAGCGCGCTGTTCTACAATGAAGGCATTCGCCGCGTCAGCGTCGACGAGGTCGCCGCCAAGGCCGGCCTCACCAAGCGCACGCTGTACTATCACTTCAAGAGCAAGGACGATCTGGTCGCTGCCTATCTCGCCGCGCGCGACCAGCCCAATCTCGCGCTGTTCCGAAAGTGGTTCGCGGAGGCCGAGGGTGGCCTGCCGGTGAAGGTCGAGGCGATCTTCAGGAACCTCGCGCGCTCGGCGCGGCATCCGAAGTGGAAGGGCTGCGGCTTCCTGCGCACCTCCGCCGAACTCGCCAACATGCCCGGGCATCCCGCGATCAGGATCGGCGCCGCGCACAAGAAGAAGTTCGAGGACTGGCTGCGCGCGACCTTCGCGGAGCAGGGCATCGCCGATCCGCTCAAACTGGCGCGGCAGATCCTCTTGCTGCTGGACGGATCGTTCGCCGTGGTGCTGCTGCATCGCGACCCGAGCTACATGGAGACCGCCGGCGAGGCCGCGCGCACACTGATCGAGACGGCGCTGGGGAAGCAGGGCGTAAGCGGGGTTAGGACATGACGAGAGTAGGTTGAATGGTAGTCGCGAAGGCGGTGCGCTCCCTGCCCCGCAAGCGGGAGAGGTGCAGCAGCCTGCGGCGAGACCGTCTCGCAATGACGGCTAAAGCGCGCCGCGCTCCTGCAGCAGCGCCAGCACGGCGTTGAGATCCGGCAGCACGGCCGCGCATTTCGCGTGGGTCTCATCTGTCGGCGGCGCCATGTCCGGCACCATCAGCGTGATGGCGCCGGCGGCGTGGGCGGCGGCGACGCCGTGGTTGGAGTCTTCCACCGCGATGCAGGACGCCGGCCTCACGCCGAGCCGCGCGGCGGCCTTGAGATAGAGCTCGGGATCCGGCTTGCCCTGCGCGACATCGTCAAGCGTCAGCAGCGTGTCGAAGCGCGCGCGGATGCCGGCGAGGGTGAGGTTGCGTTCGGCCGAACGGCGCGATGACGAGGTGACGATCGCCATCGGGCGCTCCGCAAGCGCGAGCGCATCGAGCAGAGCGAGCGTGCCTGATTTGAGCGGCAGGCCCGACCGCATCATCCGATCGCGATGTTCGAGAAACGCTTGGTTGACGTCCGCGAGCGGAAACGCCGCGCCGTAATGGTCGCGCAGCATCGCCTCGCAGACCGGGCCGGGAAGCCCGACCATGGAGTGGCACAGCGCGACGACGTCGTCGGTGTAGCCGCACACGTTCAGCGCCGCGACCAGGCTGTCGAAGTAAACCTTCTCGGTGTCGAGCAGCGTGCCGTCCATGTCGAGCAGGACGGCGTCGACGGTCCAGCGTGCGTTCACGTGGCGCTCACCGCTGCTTGCTGTTCCGCGAGCTTCCGCAAGCATGCGGGGCACAGGCAGTCGCCGCCGTCGGTCGGCATCGGCAGGCGAAAACTCTCATCGCAGCACCAGCATGCTCCGGTGAGCGAGCAGGAAAATTCGCTGCCGCATGCCGTGCAGGCAAGCTGGCGCGGAGATGCTGGTTTGGAACGATCGTTTGACGAGAGGTCCATTCTAACCGCGATTTAATGCGCGAATTAATCTCGGGTTCATCCCGGACCGCGCTATGATGCCAGGCAACTGATATAGCCGGGATAGGCCGTTAAGGGAATTCTGATGGCCCGTGATTCGCAAGCCGCGCTGGTTGCCCTCAACCGGTTTGGATTCGGTGCCCGCGGCGGGGCGTCCGGCGACTTCATCAACGCCGCCTCCGATCCGCGCGGTTTCGTGCTGGCGGAACTGGCGCGTCCGAACGGCGCGCTGCTCGAAGTGCCGGGCCTGCTCTCGACGCCGGAGCTCGGCAAGCAGGTGTTCGACTATCAGTTCGAGATCCAGCAGGCGCGCAATGCCGCGAAGGTCGCGCAGCAAGGCGCGAGCGAGACACCGCCGCAAGGGTCCGACGCAAAGCCGGCGCAGCGGCGCAATCTGTCGCTGTCCACGGCCGCCAAGGAGATCGCCGGCAAGGATCCGGCGATGCAGGCGCAGGGCGCCGATGGCGCCAACGCGGCGATGACGCCGTCGGCTCCGATGCAGCCTCCGACGATGCAGACGGTGGCTGGTCCGCCCAAGCCGCCGGCGCAACCGCTCAACATCATCCAGAAGACGTTCCGCGCCGAGGCGCTGGCGCGCCTGCAGCGCGGCGTGGTCGCCGATTGCGGCTTCGTCGAACGGCTCGTGGTGTTCTGGTCCAACCACTTCTGCGTCTCCGCCAACAAGGGCGCGCTGGCGCGGATGTGGGCCGGCTCGTTCGAGCGCGAGGCGATCCGTCCGCATGTGCTCGGCCGTTTCCCGGACATGCTGAAGGCCGTCGAGCAGCATCCGGCGATGCTGTTCTTTCTCGACAACCAGCAATCGCTCGGCCCGGAGTCGCGCGCCGGCATCAACCGCAATCGCGGCCTGAACGAGAATCTCGCGCGCGAGATCATGGAGCTGCATACGCTCGGCGTCGGCGGCGGCTACACCCAGGACGATGTGACGGCGCTGGCGCGCGTCATCACCGGCTGGACCTTTGCCGGCCGCCGTGGGCAGTTAGGTGTGCCCGGCAGCTTCGTGTTCAACGCCAATGCGCACCAGCCCGGACCGCAGCAGGTGCTCGGCAAGAGCTACGCGCAGGCGGGCGTCGCGCAGGGCGAGGCGGTGCTGGCGGACATCGCGCGGCATCCCTCGACCGCAAAATTCATCGCGACCAAGTTCGCGCGCCACTTCGTCGCCGACGATCCGCCGCCGGCGCTGGTGGCGAGGCTGCAGGATATGTTCACGAAAACGGACGGCGATCTCAGGGCGCTGGCCACCGCGCTCGTCCAGTCCAGCGAGGCCTGGCAGGCGCCGCTGACAAAGATGCGTTCGCCTTACGAATTCCTGGTCGCCTCCGGCCGCCTGCTGGCGCGCAATCCCGAGGATCCGAGCCGCTATCTCAATGGCCTCAATGTGCTCGGCCAGCCGCTGTGGTCGCCGGCCGGGCCGAACGGATTTTCGGACACCGCCGCGGCCTGGGCGGCGCCTGAAGGCATCAAGCTCAGGCTCGACATTTCGGCGCAAGTCGCCTCCCAGCTCGCCGACCGGTTCGACCCGCGCGACCTGCTCGAGCTCATTGCCGCCGATGCAGCCTCGCCCGAGACGCGGCGCACCATCGAGCGCGCGGAATCGCGGCAGCAGGCGCTGGCGCTGCTGTTGATGTCGCCCGAGTTCCAGAGGAGATGACGATGGAATGCTCCGAGAGCCTGATGCTGCAGGCGACGTCGCGGCGCGCGCTGCTGCTCGGCGGCGCCTCCTTTGCGGCCTGGGCCTACCTCCCGAAATTCGCGCGCGCCGCCGATGGCCGCGATCCGCGCTTCGTCACCATCATCCTGCGCGGTGCACTCGACGGCCTCGCCACGGTCGCACCGGTCGGCGATCCTGATTATGCCGGCTTGCACGGCGCGATCGCGCTGCGCCCCGATGGCCCGAACGCGGCGGTGATGCTGGATCAGTTCTTCGCCCTGCATCCGGCGATGCCGGAATTTTCGCGGATGTATCGCGCCAAGCAGGCCGCGGTGGTTCATGCGGTGGCGACCTCCTATCGCGATCGCTCGCATTTCGACGGTCAGGACGTGCTGGAAAGCGGCTTCCCCGGTCCGGGCCGCGTGCAGTCCGGCTGGCTCAATCGCGCGCTGGAAGCCTTGCCGAAAGGCGAGCGGGTGACGAGCGCGCTCGCGGTCGGCCCGACCACGCCGCTGGTGCTGCGCGGCGCGGCGCCGACCGTCGGCTGGGCCCCGAGCGCGCTACCGCAAGCCGCCGACGACACCGCGATGCGGCTGCTCGATCTCTATCAGCACCGCGATCCGGCGCTGGCGAGCGCGCTGACGCAAGGCTTGCAGCTCGAGAAGCAGGCGCAGGGCGAGGAGATGAAGCCGAAGCCCGGGGCGGGCGGCGTGGCGGCGATGCGCCTCGTGGCGCGGGGCGCCGCGAAATTGATGGCGGCCGATGACGGCCCGAGGATCGGCGCGCTCGCCTTCGACGGCTGGGATACCCATGCCAATGAAGGCGGGCCGGTCGGCCGCCTCGCGCAACTGCTCGGCGGCCTCGACGGCGCGCTGGCGGAATTCCAGAGCGGCCTCGGCGCGCGCTGGCGCGACACCGTGATCGTGGTCGCGACCGAGTTCGGCCGCACCGCGCGCATCAACGGCACCGAGGGCACCGACCACGGCACCGGCACCATCGCGCTGCTCGCCGGCGGCGCGGTGAATGGCGGCCGCATGATCACCGACTGGCCCGGCCTCAAGCCCGCCAATCTCTACCAGGCCCGCGACCTCGCCCCGACCACCGACCTGCGCGCCGTGATCAAGGGCGTGCTGCACGACCAGTTCGGCCTCGGCGAGCGCGTGCTGGCCGATGCCGTGTTTCCGGACAGCGCCCCGGTAAAGCCGATGAAGGGGCTGGTGGCTTGACTTCCTCGACCTCTCCCCGCTCTTTGCGGGGAGAGGTCGGAAGCGACGCATCGCGTTGCTTCCGGGTGAGGGGCAGGGCAATGCGTGGCCGCAAGGAAACACCTATCCGACTCGCGAAAGGGCTGCGCGCCAATCAAACGGACGCGGAGACCGTGCTTTGGAATCGCATCCGCAATCGCCAGATTGATGGCCATAAGTTCGCACGGCAGGTGCCGGTCGGGAGTTACATTTGCGACTTCGTCTGCCGCGAGCGACGGCTCGTGATCGAAGTGGATGGCGGTCAGCACGCGGACTCAGCTGCAGACGTGGTCCGGGACTGGTATCTCACCGGGGAGGGCTATCGCGTGCTTCGCTTCTGGAACAACGATGTGCTCGGCAACGTCGAGGGTGTGTTGATTACAATTCAGACTGAGTTGCGCGGATAGATGCCCCTCACCCCGACCCTCTCCCCGTGAAGGACGGGGACAGGGAGCGGAGAGAGTGCCGTTCGCTTCACGCCTTCGTTATCCCATCGATCTCCGCCATCTCCTCCGCGGAGAGCTTCCAGCTGATCGCCTTGACGTTCTGCTCGATCTGCTCGGGACGCGTCGCCCCGGCGATGACGCTTGCGACTTGCGGGCGGGCGGCGAGCCAGGAGAAGGCGAGCTCGAGCATGGCGTGGCCGCGCTCCCTGGCAAACGCCTGCAGCTTCTCGACGATGTCCTCGTTGCGCGGCGTGACGTAGCGATCCTTCAGGGCCGGCGCCTTGGCGAAGCGGGTATCGGCGGGTGCAGCGGCGCCGCGCTGGTACTTGCCGGTCAACAGGCCGCTGGCGAGCGGGAAGAACGGCAGCAGGCCGAGATTGTATTGCTGCGCCGCCGGCAGCAGGTCCTTCTCGATGCCGCGCACCAGGAGGCTGTATTCGTCCTGGCAGGACACGAAGCGGTTCATGTTCATCTGGCGCGCGACGTACTCGGCTTCGGCGATCCGCCAGGCCGGGAAGTTGGAGTTGCCGATGTAGCGCACCTTGCCCTGGCGGACGAGATCGTCGAGCGCGCGCAGCGTCTCGTCGATCGGGGTGAGCGGATCGTAGTCGTGCTGCTGGTAGAGATCGATATAGTCGGTCTTCAGGCGAGTGAGGCTCGCTTCGACCGCCGACATGATGTAGCGCCGCGAGGCGCCCTGCTTGGTGCCGTCGGTCGCCATCGGCTTGGAGAATTTGGTGGCGAGCACGATGTCCTTGCGGCGGTCGCCCAGCACGGTGCCGAGCACGGTCTCCGAGCCGCCCATGCCGGCATAGATGTCGGCGGTGTCGAACAGCGTGATGCCGAGATCGATCGCCTTGTGGATCACCTTGCGCGAGGTCTCGAGGTCGGTGCGCTGGCCGAAATTGTTGCAGCCGAGGCCGACCGCGGACACGCGCAGCCCAGAGCCGCCGAGATTACGAATTTCCATGAGACAATCCTGTGGGATAGGCGAGCGGTGCCGCGTATTGTGACAAGCACACTAGGGCCCGGCAAGGTGCCGTCCTACCGCCGATGACGCATGACGATGTCGCAAAATGAGATGCCGCAAAAAAAAGCGGTCCCGGTCAGACGCGGCGACTGACGGGGACCGCTTGGCGAAGATCTGAGACGGGGGGCCTGATCTGCGCGAGCGGAAGCCTAGCCGGGCTTTGTAACGTGCCGGTGACACCTCTGTTCAATCCACAGGCCGCGAAGATCCGCTCAGACAATCTTGCGATAGATGACGAAGCCCGGCTTGTCTGCGACCTTGTCATAAAGCTGCATCGCGGTGTGGTTGGTCTCATGCGTCTGCCAGTAGACGCGTGGCGATCCCGCGAGCCTGGCCTGCGCGTAAACCCCGTTGATCAACGCGCGGCCAACGCCCTTGCCGCGTGCGGCTTCGCTGGTGAACAGATCCTGCAAATAGCAGGTTGGCGCGATCGCGGTGGTCGAGCGGTGAAACAGATAATGCGTCAGCCCGAGCAATCTGCCGCCGGCGTCGGCGACCAGCGCGTGCACCGGCTCATAGGCATCGAAGAAGCGTTCCCACGTCATCGCGGTGATCTCGGGCGCGAGCGCGGTCGGCCCGGATCGCTCATAGAAAGCATTGTAGCCGTCCCACAGAGGAAGCCACTGGGCGTAGTCGTCGCGGGTGATGAAGCGGATGGTGACGTCGTCGGCCATGGACATCCCTGGATGATCCTGCGGTTGCGGGCGATGCCTCGGCACCGCTCGCAAGGTTCTACCGTCGCTATCTCGCAGGATCAATTGCGGACGAGGTCGCGCCTCACTCGGCGGCGCGCAGCAGCCGCGCCAGACGGCGCTCGCGCCCGGCGCGCTGGGCCCGATATTCATCGGCCTTGGCGGGATCGTCGGTGTGCCGCACGAGGTCGGTGACCGGCGTGTAGCTCAGCATGCGGCCGCCGTCCGGCAGTGCGGTGCAGCTGAAGCGCAGCACCTGGCCGTCGGCGAGGTTGAGATTGATCGGCGTGGAGTCGCCGGCGCGCATCATCGCGATGCGCTCGGCGATGAATGCGCTCAGCTCGTCTTCCGGCAGTTCATAGGCGCCGGTGTCGCGGCCGTGATACATCAGCGCGACGAAGGGCGGCTTGCTCTCGGCCTGCGCATCCGACAGCGCGAAATAGTCGCGGAAGGCGCGGTTGATGAATTCGGCGCGGGTGTCGGCGTCGAGCAGCACGATGCCGATGTCGACCTGGTCGAGCGCGGCTGCGAGCCGCTCCGCGGTGGCGTGATGCTGCTGGTCCGCGGCAAAGGCGTCGATCCATTTCTGCCGTAGCATTCCGGTGATCACGGCGGTGCCGGCCGCGGTCGCCGCCAGCATCAGCATCCGCGCGACGTCGGCGGTGTCGTAACCGGGCAGCGCGCGATGATTGAGGAAGAACAGCGCCGAGGCGGCCACCGCGATCGCGGCGGAGATCAGCCCGGAGGTGATGCCGCTGATCGAGCTCGCAAGCGCCACGATGCAGACGAACAGCGGCGCGGGATTGGGGACGGCGACAACGAGGCGATCGAGCAGGAAGGCGGCGGATGCCGTGATCGCCGTCAGGGCCGGACCTGAAATTGCACGCCAGTCGAACCGCATGCGCGTTCTCGCTATCTATCAAACGAACGATAAAGCCGCAGTTTGACGACAGGGCCGCAACCGCGCCGGCATTTCCTTCCCGACCGTTAAGCGGGCGTTGCGGGGGCCGAACCAGCTTTCGCTGCTTTCAAATCAAATGATATGCAGATCGGCACGGAACCCGGTTCCGTGCCTGCGGGTTACCGCGTGCTTTGCTTGCAAGAGGACATTCGATGCCCGCCATTTCGCCGTCGCTGCTGCCGATCCTGATGCTGTTCGCCTCGAACGTCTTCATGACCTTCGCCTGGTACGGCCATCTCAAGTTCAAGGATCACTCGCTCCCCATCGTGATCCTGGTGAGCTGGGGCATCGCCTTCTTCGAATACTGGCTGGCGGTGCCGGCCAATCGCTGGGGCAGCGCGGTCTACTCGGCGGCGCAGCTCAAGACCATGCAGGAGGTGATCACGCTGGTCGTGTTCGCCGCCTTCTCGGTGTTGTACCTGAAGGAGCCGCTGGGCTGGAATCACGCGCTCGGATTTGCCTTCATCGCCGCCGGCGCGTTTCTGATCTTCCACAAATGGGGCTAATGCTTCACCTCGCCCCGTGTGCGGGGAGAGGTCGGAACGCATCGTTAGATGCGTTCCGGGTGAGGGGGACTCTCCGCAAATGCAGCGATCTCCGAATACGCGGAAAGAGCCCTCACCCCAACCCTCTCCCCGTAAGAACGGGGCGAGGGAGCACACTGCCGCCGCGGTTCGACCTGATCTCATTGCGCTTTAGTGGTGCGGGGCCGGCTTGGCGGTCGGCGTCGTGACATGCGCGGGGCGTGCGCGGTCTTCGCCTTGCGTGCCGGTCACGATCAGGAGCGATGCCGCCAGCAGGATCGCCGCCGACAGCGTCACGGTCACCAGTCCGACGGGGGTCTTCATCATGTCGCGCCGCTGTCTCTCCCGCGCCTTGCCGCGGATCAGGTGCCAACCGGAAATTGCTTGATTACGCCGGGATCGCCGTTGCCATGGTGATGTTGCTCGACAGCACCGTCACGGCGACGACCAGGCACAGCGTCAGCGCGCCGAGCGCGAGCGACGCGGCGATCGCGTTCGTCAGCCGGGTTGATGCCACCGGGGCAGGGCGGCCATCGAAGCCTGCCGTGCCGGACCACCGTTTCATGGTCTAAATCCCTCAGGCCGCGAGCGAATCACTCGCGACATCCGCGCGAATCTGCCGGTTGTCACCGGCAACATTGCGGCGGCGGCGCCGTCCAAAAATGGCTAAAATACGGCGGTGGCGCGAGTTTTGCCCGTTATTTGGGCAGTTTCCCCGTTATTCCCTGGATTCACACCCGGCCGTTCAGACGCCGGCCGCGAGGCGAGGCTCAGGCTCGGCCTCGGTACCAGGCTGCCAGTCCATCGAGACAAATCCGGGGGTCTGCTCGACCCGCTTGAGCCAGGCGCGGATCGACGGAAAGGTCGCCAGGTCGAAGTCGCAGCGGTCGGCGACGTGGGTGTAGCCGTAAAGGGCGATGTCGGCGACGGTGAGCTGTCCGGCGGCGAAATAGGCGTGTTCCTTGAGGTGATTTTCCATCACCTGCAGCGCCGCATAGCCGCGCTCCATCCAGTCCTCCAGCGCGTGCGTCTGCAGGTCGCGTCCGCCCTTGACCAGCGACAGCCAGAAATAGGCGGCGCCGATGTTCGGCTCCAGCGCGTGCTGCTCGAAGAACATCCACTGCAGCGCCTCGGCGCGCTCGATCCGCGACTCCGGCGCCAGCGGCGTGCCGATCGCGACATACCAGAGGATGGCATTGGACTCGGCGAGATGGCGGCCCTCGGCGACCTCGAGCAGCGGCACCTGGCCGCTCGGATTCTTGGCCAGGAATTCCGGGGTGCGGCTCTCGCCGCGCAGGATGTCGATCTCGATCGCCTCGTACGGCGTGTTCAGCACGGCAAGCGCCAGCCGGACCTTGTAGCTGTTGCCGGAGCGCTGCATCGAATAGAGCTTGTACATTGCGTCGTGGTTCATTCGGTCAGGGAGACGGTACGCTTAAAAATTGCGCGGCCTGTCACACCGCAACGCCGCTAAACAATGATGCTGACGGGGGTGCGTCGCAAGCCCTGCAGTGTGGAAAAAGTCGAAACGTCTACTGCACTGCACACGTGCAGAACGATTCCATCCACACGGCAGAACAACTCGGATCACGCCTGCGCGACGCTCTGCACGGTGCCGGTCGATCGCCAAGGTCGCGACCATGGCCGGCGCGCTGAAATTCACAAACCTTAACGCGCGTCCTTGGCGGCACGACGCGCGCCGGTCTGCGTTGACGACCCGCCGTTAGCGCTGTCAGGCAGGTTGCCGCGCGGCATTGTCCTCGGAGCAATCCGCGCTGGCGCATGCCGCCGATAGGCCCCGCCGGCAAGACCCGAGCGGGCTTGCCGGATATGAGTCATCCGGTGCCGGAACTTGCGGAAAATTGCGCGTGCCGCGAGCCATGCGCGAAAGTTTTCGTGCTTTACCGCCAAGCTTCTTGCGGTGCAGCGGCGACAGGCCTAGGGTGCCGCGATCCCATTCAAATCAAGTCGTGGCCCTACGGCTCACGACGTTTGCCAGGAGATGATAATGGCCTTCCTGTCCGCTGCGCTCGACCGTGTGAAGCCGTCCGCGACGATCGCGGTCACGGACAAAGCACGCGCGCTGAAAGCCGCGGGCCGCAACGTCATCGGCCTCGGCGCCGGCGAGCCTGACTTCGATACGCCCGCCAACATCAAGCTCGCGGCGATCCACGCGATCGAGGCCGGCAAGACCAAGTACACCGATGTCGGCGGCATTCCGGAGCTCAAGGAAGCCATCATCAACAAGTTCGCGCGCGAGAACGGCCTGACCTACAAGCCGAACCAGGTCATCGTCGGCACCGGCGGCAAGCAGGTGCTCTACAACGCGCTGATGGCGACCATCAATCCGGGCGATGAGGTGATCATCCCGGCGCCGTACTGGGTCAGCTATCCCGAGATGGTGGCGCTCGCCGGCGGCGAGTCGGTGCCGGTGGTTTGCCCGGCCTCGACCGGCTTCAAGCTGCGTCCGGAAGATCTCGAGAAGGCGATCACGCCGAAGACCAAGTGGGTGATCCTGTGCTCGCCGTCGAACCCGACCGGCTCGGCCTATACGAAGAGCGAGCTCAAGGCGATCACCGACGTGCTGGTCAAGCATCCGCATGTCTGGGTGATGACCGACGACATGTACGAGCACCTCGTCTATGACGACTTCGTCTTCACCACGGCGGCGCAGGTCGAGCCGAGCCTGTACGACCGCACGCTGACCGTGAACGGCGTGTCGAAGGCCTACTGCATGACCGGCTGGCGCATCGGCTATGCCGGCGGCCCGGCGCAGCTGATCAAGGCGATGGCGACGATCCAGTCGCAGTCGACCTCGAACCCGTCATCGATCGCGCAGTGGGCGTCGGTCGAGGCGCTCAACGGTCCGCAGGACTTCATCGCCGCGAACAACAAGGTGTTCAAGGAACGTCGCGACCTCGTGGTGTCGATGCTCAACCAGGCGAGCGGCATCGAGTGCCCGCGGCCGGAAGGTGCGTTCTACGTCTATCCGTCCTGCGCCGGCACGATCGGCAAGAAGGCGCCGTCGGGCAAGCTGATCGACAACGACGAGGCGTTCGTCACCGAATTGCTCGAGAGCGAAGGCGTCGCCGTGGTGCAGGGATCGGCATTCGGGCTCGGACCCGCGTTCCGCATCTCCTACGCGACCAAGACCTCCGATCTCGAGGATGCCTGCAAGCGCATCCAGCGCTTCTGCGGTAATCTGCGGTAGTTCGATCCGAACTTAAAGAAACGCTCCCGCACCTGGTGCGGGAGCGTTTTTGTTTGTGCGCCGAAATCGCGCCAGTAGATTCGACGAGTCAAATCACATCCAGCTCACCTCACGCGCGTGTGTGCGAACATCGATGCCACACGCGGGAAGTTTTTACGGCCGCTTTGCGCACTGCCTTGTTTTGGACACGAGCCTTCCTTCCTGTCCGCCGCGCGAATTCAGTTCAGTTCACCTTGCGGAGACAGATAATGCGACTTTCGACCCTCACCCTTGCAGCGCTTGCGTTGCTGGCGCCGTTCGCCACCGCCAACGCGGCGCCTCAGGTTCAAGCCGGGGTCCTGCAATGCCAGGGCGGCGAGAATGTCGGCTTCGTTGTCGGCTCTGTCGCGCGCCTCGAATGCGTGTTCCAGAGCGGCGGCCGTCGGCCCGAGCCCTATGTTGCGACCGTGAAGCGGATCGGCGTCGACCTCGGCGTCACCGCGACGACCCAGCTCGCCTGGGCCGTGAGCGCGCCGACCACCCAGCTCCCGCGCGGTGCGCTGGCCGGCAGCTACGGCGGCGTCGGCGTCAACGCCTCGGTCGGCCTCGGCGCCGGCGGTAACTTCCTGTTCGGCGGCCCGAACAATGCCTATGCGCTGCAGCCGGTCAGCGTGCAGGGCCAGACCGGCCTCAACGTTGCGGCCGGCATCGCCGGGATCGATCTCGAGCCGGTCGCCTACGGCGGTCCGCGCCGTCATCATCGTCACCACCGTCATCATCACCACCACTAGATTTTGTTTTGACGCGTTTTCTTCACGCGAACCGGTATCCACTTCGCTCGAAAACGCTCTAAGCTGGTCGGTGTCCGATCAAAGAGGCCCGCGAAAGCGGGCCTCTTTTTTTGTTGTCTGTTGTTTGCTGTCCGTTGCTCGATCAATCGGCAGACCCTGAGGAACATAGCAGCGCCGCAA
This sequence comes from Bradyrhizobium sp. USDA 4503, assembly GCF_054055815.1. Classification (NCBI taxonomy): domain Bacteria; kingdom Pseudomonadati; phylum Pseudomonadota; class Alphaproteobacteria; order Hyphomicrobiales; family Nitrobacteraceae; genus Bradyrhizobium; species Bradyrhizobium sp. USDA 4503. The sequence continues at coordinate 4,557,890 of NZ_JBSRXS010000001.1, read as the reverse complement.
CATCTCCTGACAATCGGTGGCGGGCACCGCAAATTCTGGCTGGACGTTCGATGTTGTGGCATAGGATGCGAACGGCGCCGCAGACACGGCGCCGTTCGGTTCTCTGCTCGCGTCATGCCTCTCAGCCGGAGACTTCCCAACATGCGTCGCTTCACTCGCCTCGCCGGTGCTGCCATTGCCACGCTGACCGCAATCGTTGGCGCCAGCGCCCAACAGCCGATCCAGCGCGTGCAGGTCGGCGTCCTTGAATGCCGCGGCGGCGCGAGCGTTGGCTTCATCGTCGGTTCCGTGACCCATCTCGGTTGCGTGCTCCGCGCCAATGGTCTGCCTGAGGATCGCTACATCGCGACCATCCAGAAGGTCGGCATCGATCTCGGCATCACCCAGGAATCGGCGCTGGCCTGGGGCGTCTATGCGCCGGTGGAGCGGCTCGGGCCGGGTGCGCTCTCCGGCAACTATGCCGGCGCGCAGGGCAGCGCGACGCTCGGTGTCGGCGTCGGCGGCAACGTGCTGGTCGGCGGCTCCGACAACACGATCGCCCTGCAGCCGCTCAGCGTGCAGGGCCAGGTCGGCATCAACATCGCCGCCGGCCTCGAGAGCCTGGAGCTGCGTCCGGGCCGCTAACGCGCGCCCGTGCGGTTGATCAGCTTGCCGAAGAAGCCGCTTGCTTCTTCGGCAACGATCCCGGGCGCCTCGGCGTGAACATAGTGCCCGGTCTCGACGAACCTGATCGAAGGTTCGCTCCAATAGTCTCCCAACCTGTCCGACCATTCGGGCGCGATCAACGGATCGCGGCGGCCCCAGAGAAAGCGCGACGGCACGTCGATGCGCGGCTGCGCCGGCAGCTTGCCTTCCAGCCAGAGCCGGCGATTGGGCGCGGACGAGAGATACCAGTCGAAGCCGCCCTGGATGTTGCCCGGCTTCATGAAGTTGTCGACATAGGCTTCCAGCAGGTCGCCGAACACCGCGGGATCGTCGCCCGACCAGTGGTCGAGGAAATGCCGGAAGTAGAGCCGGCATGACTCGCGCGAGCTTCCGACCAATTGCGCGGCCCATGGCAGCTGCTGGAAGTATTGATACCAGACCTCGATCAGGTGGCCGGGCTGGCCGTAGCGATGGCCGAGGCCCGGATAGGGCGTGCAGAGATAGAGCGTGCCGATCAGCCGCTGCGGATGTCGATGCGACATCGCCTGCATGACGTAGGCGCCGAGATCGCCGCCGATGACGCCGAAGCGCTGATAGTCGAGCGCGTCCATGACGGCAAACATATCCAGCGCGTGGCGCTCCGCGGTGGCGGACGCATCGGGCCCCGTTGTCGGCTTGCCGGTGTCGCCGCAGCCGCGCAAGTCGGGCGCGATCAGTTCAAAACTGTCGCCGAGGCGCAGCATCAGCGGGCGCCACACCAGCCAGAACTCCGGCCAGCCGTGAAGCAGGAGCAGCGGCGGCCCTTTGCCGAAGCGCGCGACATTGACGCGCAAATCGCCGATATCGATCTTCTGTTGCGTAATGCCTGCCGCGGCTGCTTCTGCGAAGGCTTTTTCCAGCGCCGTCATGGGGACTCCCTTTGCTTTGTCGCAGGCTGTCCGCGTTCGCGCGTCCGGTCCAATACTCGTTCGATACGGTTGCAGAGCTATTGCGTATGACTGACGGCACCCGCCGCCGTGCTATACCGACGGCATGGAATTGCGACATCTCAGATATTTCGTGGCGCTCGGCGAGGAATTGAACTTCACCCGCGCGGCCGAGCGGCTGCACATCGCGCAACCGCCGCTAAGCCAGCAGATCCGTCAGCTCGAGGACGAACTCGGCGTGACGTTGCTGCAGCGGAATAGCCGTCCTGTCAGGCTCACCGAGGCGGGCGAGCTGCTGCTTGCGCGCGCCCGCTCCCTGCTCGCAAATTTCGAGGCCGCGGTTGCGGACACGCGGCGCGTCGGGCGCGGCCAGGCCGGCAAGCTCGCGATCGGATTCGTCGGCTCCGCGATGTTCGCCGGTCTGCCCGATATCATAGGCAGCTATCGCGACGCCTGTCCCGACGTCGAGCTCGTGCTTGACGAGATGCTGGCGGCCGAGATTGCCGAAGCGCTGCGGCGACGCCGGATCGATGTCGGCTTCGCACGCCCGGCGCTATTGCCGGAGGCGGGTCTTGCCCAGCGCCTGATCCTGGAGGAGCCCTATGTCGCGGCGTTGCCGCGCGCGCATCCGCTTGCCGAGAGGGACGACATTGCGCTTGCCGAATTGTCCGATGATGCCTTCGTGCTCTATCCGGCGCGGCCGGAGCCATCGGTCACCGGCCTGATCGTCGCCGCGTGCCAGGCCGCCGGATTCACGCCGCGACTCGCGCAGGAGGTGCTGCATCTGCAAACCGCGATTGGCCTGATCGCCGCCGGCGTCGGTGTATCGCTCGTCCCGGAGGCCGCGGCACGCGCGCAGACCGGTCGCGGCGTGGCGTATGTCCGCTTGGCCGCGCCGGCGGTTACGGCGCCGCTCACGATTGCGTGGCGTGAAGAAGATGTCTCGCCCGCCGTGCAACGCCTGCTCGACCTTGCGATACGCTGGCGCGAGATTTCTCCGGGACTTGCGCGAAGGAACTGACGCAGCGGATGCAATTGTCCGGACGATGGCTCGGAATTGCAAACCTCCGCGACGCCGCACCGCAGCGACGTTTTCCCGCTTGCCAAATGTCAAGCGCAGGCAGAGCATAAACGGTCGCCGACCCAATCATGGGCCGAGCTCCAAAACGAGGAGGCGGCAATGGGACAAGACGTCAGAAGTCCCCGAGGTCCACGGTGCATCGCATTGGTGGGCCCTTTCCAAAGCGGTAAAACCACACTTCTGGAAGCGATCCTGGCGCGCACTGGCGCCATTAAAACTGCCGGCAGCGTCGATGCCGGAACCTCCGTCGGCGATGCCAGCCCCGAGGCGCGTCAGCACAAGATGGGCGTAGGCCTGACCGCCGCCACCACCACCTTTATGGGGGACAGCTACACCTTTATCGATTGTCCCGGCTCGATCGAATTCGCGCACGATATGCGTGCAGCGTTGCCGGCGGTCGATGCCGCGGTCGTGGTCTGCGAAGCCGACGAGAAAAAGCTGCCGCAGCTGCAGATCATCCTGCGCGAGCTCGAGGAGCTCGGAATTCCCCGTTTCCTGTTCCTGAACAAGATCGACCGCGCCAACAAGCGCGTCCGCGAGACGCTTGCGACGCTGCAGCCGGCCTCGCGCGTGCCGCTGGTGCTGCGCCAGATCCCGATCTGGAACGGCGATCTGATCGAAGGCTTTGTCGATCTCGCGCTGGAGCGCGCCTTCGTCTATCGCGAGCACAAGCCGTCGGAGGTGATGGCGCTCGAGGGCGGCAATCTCGATCGCGAGAAGGAAGCCCGCTTCTCGATGCTGGAGAAGCTTGCCGACCATGACGACGCGCTGATGGAGCAGTTGCTGGAGGATATCCAGCCGCCGCGCGATGCCGTGTTCGACGATCTCGCCCGCGAACTGCGCGATGGGCAGATCTGTCCGGTGCTGCTCGGCGCTGCGAGCCGCGAGAACGGCGTGCTGCGCCTGATGAAGGCGCTGCGCCATGAGGCGCCCGGCGTTGCCGAGACCGCCGATCGGCTCGGCATCAAGGATCAGAAGGATGCGCTGGCCTACGTGTTCAAGACCGTGCACTTGCAGCACGGCGGCAAGCTGTCGCTGGCGCGCGTGCTTGCGGGCCGGCTCGACGACGGCGCGACGCTGCAATCCTCAAGCGGCGAGAGCGGACGCGTCTCAGGCATCCTCGCGGTCTCGGGCGGGCATGACAGCAAGCGGCCGCAGGCCGAGGCCGGCGACACCGTCGCGCTCGGCAAGCTCGATGCGATCAAGACCGGCGATACGGTCTCGAGCGGCAAGACGGCGCCGGCCTCGCTGGTCAAGGTCGAGCCGGCCGCGGCCGTGCTGTCGATCTCGATTGCCGCGACCGACCGCAAGGACGATGTCAAGCTCGGCCAGGCGCTGCTGCGGCTGAACGAGGAAGATCCCTCGCTGACAATGATCCAGAACCCGCGCACCCACGACACCGTGCTGTGGGGGCAGGGCGAGATGCATCTGCGCGTGGCGCAGGAGCGGCTGAAGGACCGCTACGGCGTCAACGTCAAATCGCATCCGCCGGCGATCGGCTATCAGGAGACCATCCGCAAGCCGATCACCCAGCGCGGCCGGCACAAGAAGCAGTCCGGCGGCCATGGCCAGTTCGGCGACGTCGTGCTCGACATCAAGCCGAAGCCGCGCGGGTCAGGCTTCGAATTCCACGAGAAAGTGGTCGGGGGCGCGGTGCCGCGCAACTATATCGGCGCGGTGGAAGAGGGCGTTGTCGACGCGCTGGCGCGCGGCCCGCTCGGCTTCCCCGTGATCGACGTCGACGTCACGCTGACCGACGGCTCCTATCACAGCGTCGACTCGTCCGATCTCGCGTTCCGTACCGCGGCGCGGATCGGGGTCAGCGAAGGGTTGCCGCAGTGCCAGCCGGTGCTGCTGGAGCCGATCCATATGGTCGAGATCGTCTGTCCGACCGACGCCACCGCCAAGATCAACGCGATCCTGTCGGCGCGCCGCGGCCAGATCCTCGGCTTCGACACCCGCGACGGCTGGATCGGCTGGGATTGCGTCCGCGCCACGATGCCGGAATCGGAGATCGGCGACTTGATTGTCGAACTGCGCTCCGCCACCGCCGGCGCCGGCACCTTCACCCGCCAGTTCGACCGCATGGCCGAAGTGACGGGCCGCGCCGCCGACCAGATCATCGCCGCGCATCGCGACGCGGCGTGATCGAATTGTCATTCCGGGATGGTCCGAAGGACCAGACCCGGAATCTCGAGATTCCGGGTTCGATGCTGTCGCATCGCCCCGGAATGACGGGCCAAGATAGCGCCCGTGATTCCCTTCCTATGAGGCAGTTTCCGCCAGCATGCTTGAATCCCGCCGTAACCTGGCGCTGGCCTGCGCGCTCAGCGCAATGGCCGGCTATGTCGACGGCATCGGCTATCTGCATCTCGGCGGGCTGTTCGTCTCCTTCATGAGCGGTAACTCGACGCGGCTTGGCGTGACGCTGGCCGAGGGGCATTGGCAGCACGCGCTGGAAGCGCTGGAGCTGATCGTGCTGTTCGTCGCCGGCGCCGCAGCCGGCAGCCTGATCGTGCTCAGCGCGCTGGTGCATCGCCAGCCCCTGCTCCTGCTCATCGAGGCGTGGCTGCTCACGGCGGCGGCGGTGGCCTATGCCTATGGCCTGTCGAACGCCGCGGTCGCCGCCATCGTGCTGGCGATGGGGCTCGAGAACGCCGTATTCCAGCTCGAAGGCGGGGCCGGGCTCGGCCTCACCTATGTCACCGGGGCGCTGGTGAAGGCCGGTCAGCTGATCGCCGCCGCGCTCACAGGCGGTGCGGGCTGGGCCTGGCTCCCGAACCTGCTGCTGTGGGCGGCGCTGGTCGCGGGCGCGCTCGCCGGCGGGCTGGCCTATGGCTGGATCAACCTCGCCGCGATCTGGTTCGCCGCAGCCGCCGCGTTCGCCCTCAGCGCGCTGGTTGCCGCAACCGCGAAGCGGACGCATTGACAGCGCGCCCGCCTTGGCCGATGTCACGATCATGACGTCCTCAAGCAAAACCCGCGCCGCGTGCCTGATCGGCTGGCCCGCCGCGCATTCCCGCTCGCCGTTGATCCATCATTACTGGCTGCGCACGCTCGGCATCGAGGGCGGCTATGTGATCGAGGCGGTGCCGCCGGAGGACTTCAAGGATTTCCTGTTCCGCCTGTCGCTGCGCGGCTTCGTCGGCGCCAACGTCACCATTCCGCACAAGGAGCGCGCGCTGGCGCTGTCGGCACCGGATGCGCGCGCCCGCGCCGTCGGCGCCGCCAACACGCTGTGGTTCGCCGATGGCGAGCTGCGCTCGACCAACACCGATGTCGAAGGCTTCATCAACAATCTCGACGCCTGCGCGCCCGGCTGGGACAAGACGGAGGACGCGCTGGTGCTCGGCGCCGGTGGCGCGGCACGTGCGGTGGTGTTCGGCCTGATCGAGCGCGGCATCGCGCGCGTGCATCTGGTCAACCGCAGCATCGATCGCGCCCGCGCGCTGGCCGAGCAATTCGGCGCGCGGGTTCATCCCGCGACATGGGACGCGGTTGATAAGCTGCTGCCGCGCGCCGGCCTGCTGGTGAATACCACCTCGCTCGGCATGCATGGTCAGCCCGCGCTCGAGGTCGATGTCGGTCTGCTGCCGCAACACGCGGTCGTTTCCGATCTCGTCTATGTGCCGCTGGTGACGCCGCTGCTTGCGGCGGCAGAGGCGCGTGGTCTGAAGACCGCTGATGGACTCGGCATGCTGCTGCATCAGGCGGTGCGCGGTTTCGAATTGTGGTTCGGGCGGCGTCCGCAGGTCACGCCGGAACTGCGCACGCTTGTTGAGGCCGATCTCACAAAGACTTGAGGCCTGGAATAGCATCTCCGGAACGGGGTCTGGTGTTAGTCCCCCCGCGTTCCCTCCCGGAGATCAGTCATGCCTGCCAGCCGCTCCCATCTCATTCGGCCGTTCATCGCGCTTGCGATGGTGACGGTGTCCACGCTCTACGCGCTCGCGCAGCAGCCGCCGACACCGACGCGGGTGCGTGGAACCGTCGAGAGCGTCGACGGCGATACGCTCGCGGTGAAGTCGCGCAGCGGCGAGGACGTCAAGCTGCACATGGCAGGCAACATGGTGGTGCTCGGTCTCACCAAGATCGCGCTGTCCGACATCAAGGTTGGTTCCTTCATCGGCACGACCACCGTGCCCGGCCCCGACGGCACGCCGAAGGCGGTCGAGGTGCACGTCTTCCCGGAGAACATGCGCGGCACCGGCGAAGGCTCGCGGCCGTACGATCTGAAGCCGAACAGCAGCATGACCAATGCGACCGTCGCGCAATCCGTCGTCAGCAATGACGGCCACACATTGCTGGTCAAATACAAGGACGGCGAGAAGAAGGTGGAAGTCGCACCCGATACACCGGTCGTGACCTATGTTCCCGGCGACAAGGCGGACCTGAAGGCCGGCGCCAAGGTCATCGCTTTCATGAAGAAACTGCCGGACGGCTCGCTTGAGACCGACCGCGTCAGCGTCGGCCGCGACGGCCTTACGCCGCCGATGTGACGCACAATGTCATCCCGGGGCGATGCGAAGCGTCGGGATATCGAGATTCCGGGTCTGGTCCTTCGGACCATCCCGGAATGACGATCTGAACGGGCTACATCAGAACACGCGAGCGCATCACCTGTCCGTTATCGCAGTAACAGTTCCCTCGTCCGGCGCGTAGTTGTCGTGTGAGCCGTCGCTTCCGCGAGGAGTTGTGGCTTGCACGGAATACCACCAACTCCCCGGTGTTCCCTGATTCGCCAGCCCAACCCATGAGGGACACCATGCCGAAATCGACGCTGTTCGCCGCATTGCTTCTTGTTGCCTTTGCCTCGGCTGCATCCGCGCAGCAGCCGCCGGCGGTGCGTATCCGCGGCACCATCGAGGCCGTCGACGGCGCGATGCTGTCGATCAAGTCGCGCGACGGTGCCGACATGAAGGTGCGGACCACTGACAACGTCGCGGTGTTCGGCGTCGCCAAGACCGATCTGTCGGAGATCAAGCCCGGTTCCTATATCGGTGTCACCGCGATGCCCGAGCCCGACGGAACGCAGAAGGCGATCGCGGTTCACATCTTCCCGGAGAACCAGCGCGGCGCCGCCGAAGGCTTCCGCCCCTGGGACCTGCGCGCCAATTCGACCATGACCAACGCCACCGTCGCCGAGACCGTGAAGGGCACCGACGGCCAGAACATCACGGTGAAGTACAAGGACGGCGAGAAGAAAGTCGTGGTGCCGCCGGGCACCCCGGTCGTCACCTTCGTCGCCGGCGACAAGTCGGAGCTGAAGCCGGGCGCCAAGATCATCATCTTCGGCGCGCTGAAGAAGGATGACGGCACGCTGGAAGCCAACCGCGTCAATGTCGGCCGCGACGGGATTGCGCCGCCGATGTGAGGCAGAGCAGGCTCCGCTGTCGTCCCTGCGAAAGCAGGACCCATAACCACAGGGTTGAGTTGTTGAAGCGCGCTGTCGCCGCGGCGTTGCGAAACGACGGCCATCGGTGGTTATGGGTCCCGGGTCGCGCTTCGCTTGCCCGGGACGACGTGTTGAGAGAGGCTGCCGCTCCGCGCTAAACCGCCAGCACGTGATCGTCGATCTCGGCGATGGTGTTGACGCCGCACAGTCCCATCGTGGTGGTGAGCTCCTTGCCCAGAATATCGATCGCCTTGGCGACGCCTTCCTGGCCGCCGGCGCCGAGGCCATAGGCATAGGCGCGGCCGATCATGCAGGACTTCGCGCCGAGCGCGAGCGCCCGCATGACGTCCATGCCGGTGCGGATACCGCCGTCGAACATGATCTCGAGCTTCGAGCCGACCTCATCGACGATCTCCGGCAGCACCTCGATCGAGGACGGCGCGCCGTCGAGCTGGCGGCCGCCATGGTTGGAGACCACGATCGCCTGGGCGCCGGTCTTGGCGGCAAGCTCGGCGTCCTCGACGTCGAGGATGCCTTTAAGGATCAGCTTGCCCGGCCAAATGCTGCGGATCCAGTCGATGTCCTTCCAGTTCAGCGAGGTGTCGAACTGCGAGGCGGTCCATTCCGACAGTTTCGTCAGATCCTCGGTGCCTTTGACGTGGCCGGCAATGTTGCCGAAGGTGCGGCGCTTGCCTTGCAGCACGCCTGATACCCAGGCGGGCTTGGTCGCGAAGTCGATCAGCTTCGACAGTGACCATTCCGGCGGCACCGTCATGCCGTTCTTGATGTCCTGGTGGCGCTGGCCGATCACCTGCAGGTCGACGGTCAACACCAGCGCCGAGCATTTCGCCGCGATCGCGCGCTCGATCAGCGACTTGATGAAGCCGCGGTCCTTCATGACGTAGAGCTGGAACCAGAACGGCTTGTCGACGGCGGCGGCGATGTCCTCGATCGAGCAGATCGACATCGTGCTCTGGGTGAAGGGAATGCCGGCCGCCTGCGCGGCGCGGCAGGCATAGATCTCGCCGTCGCCATGCTGCATGCCGAGCAGGCCGACCGGCGCCAGGATCAGCGGCATCGCGGCCGGCTCGCCGAGGATCGTGGTCGCCAGGGTGCGCTTGGACACATCGACCAGGATGCGCTGGCGGAACTTGATCTGCTGCAGATCTTCCGAATTCGCGCGCAGCGTGTCCTCGGTGTAGGAGCCGCGGTCCGCATAATCGAAAAACGCCTTCGGCACCCGGCGCTTGTGCAGCTGGCGCAGATCTTCGATGCAGGTAATGTGCTTCATGGACGGTCCCGGCCCTTCTTCTGTGTCGCAAGTTCGATATCGCGAGCCTTGTTTTAGGCAGCAAGTCTTGCGGGTGTTCGATCTTGCCGTCATCTAGCATGGATGGGAGGCCTGCCAAATCGAAGACGGATGGGAGAGCGCGATGACCCAATCAGGCTCCAAACCGAAAGCAGACGAGAACGCCGAGAAGCGCCGGCTCGACGAGGCCCTGGAAGAGGGGCTGGAGGAGACGTTTCCCGGTTCCGACCCCGTCAATGTCACCCAGCCGGCCCCCAGCAAGGGCGACCAGCACGTCAAGCGCAACGGCAAAGGGTAGGGGACGGCGTTCGTTCCCCAGGTTGCCGAAAGAGTAATAATGTTATATCTTTCAGTGCCTTAATGTAGAGGCACGGGGTTTAGCCCCGGTAATGATTCATCATATTTTTTGAAGTCCTTTTAGCGCCTGGCAGTCTATAAGGCCGATGCACGCTAGACTGGTAGGCGTTCAGGACTCTCTCGCCGGGTGGTTCGAGAGGTCCGTCTTGGGGGTTACATGAGCCGCAAATATTTCGGGACCGATGGAATTCGGGGCCGCGCCAATGGGCTGATCACGCCGGAGCTCGCGCTCAAGGTGGGGCAGGCCGCAGGGTTGGTGTTTCAGCGTGGCGATCATCGCCATCGCGTCGTGATCGGCAAGGACACGCGGCTGTCCGGCTACATGATCGAATACGCCATGGTCGCGGGCTTCACCTCGGTCGGTATGGACGTGCTGCTGGTCGGCCCGATGCCGACCCCGGCGATCGCGATGCTCACCAAGTCGATGCGCGCCGATCTCGGCGTCATGATCTCGGCGTCGCATAATCTTTTCGAAGACAACGGCATCAAGCTGTTCGGCCCGCAGGGCTTCAAGCTGTCGGACGATGTCGAGAAGCAGATCGAGCAGCTGCTCGACGAATCGCTCGACCGCCGCCTGGCGCAGAGCGCGAGCCTCGGCCGCGCCCGCCGCATCGACGGCGTCCATGACCGCTACATCGAATTCGCCAAGCGCACGCTGCCGCGCGATCTCTCGCTCGACGGCCTGCGCGTCGTGGTCGATTGCGCCAATGGCGCCGCCTACAAGGTGGTGCCGGAAGCGCTGTGGGAGCTCGGCGCCGACGTGGTGCCGATCGGGGTCGAACCCGACGGCTTCAACATCAACAAGGAATGCGGCTCCACCTCGCCGGAAGCGCTGTCGCGGAAGGTGCGCGAGATGCGCGCCGACATCGGCATCGCGCTCGACGGCGATGCCGATCGCGTCATCCTGGTCGACGAGCGCGGCCACATCGTCGACGGCGACCAGCTGCTCGCGGTGATAGCGCAGAGCTGGAAGGAGGAGGGGCGCCTCGCCAAGCCCGGCATCGTCACGACCGTGATGTCCAATCTCGGGCTGGAGCGCTTCCTGCAGGGCCTCGGGCTGCAGATGGTCCGCACGCCGGTCGGCGACCGCTATGTGCTCGAGCAGATGCTGAGCGGCGGCTACAATCTCGGCGGCGAGCCGTCGGGCCATATCATCATGTCGGACTATTCGACGACCGGCGACGGTTTCGTCGCGGCACTGCAGGTGCTGGCCGTGGTGCAGAAGCTGCGCCGCCCGGTGTCGGAGATCTGCCGGCGTTTCGACCCGTTGCCGCAAATCCTGAAGAACGTGCGCTATCGCAGCGGCAAGCCGCTCGACGACGCCGAGGTCAAGTCCGCGATCACCGACGGCGAGAAGCGCCTCAACGGCCATGGCCGTCTGTTGATCCGCCCCTCCGGCACCGAGCCGGTGATCCGCGTGATGGGCGAGGGCGACGATCGTATCCTGGTGGAAGAGGTCGTCGACAACATCGTCAGCGCACTCGGCCACGCCGCCGCGGCTTAAGCCCCGTCCGGCCTCGTCAGCTCGTGATCCTGAGGAGCGCGCCCTTGCGCGCGTCTCGAAGGATGCACGGCCCATTGTCGCAATGTGGCGAGCGCCGGGCCGTGGACCCTTCGAGACGCGCGGAGCCTGTCATCGGGCCGCGCTTTGCGCGGACCCGTTGGCGCTCCTCAGGGTGACGGGGATAGAGTTTGGCCGCCGGCTGGCCACACAGCGCATCGCTGCCATCGGCTAACGCAACTGGTTTGCCTCACCTCCGCGTCGTACGACACGGAGGTATTTTTGCGAATCTGTCCGGGAATGCTGCATTGAACAAACCCGTCGTGAGCAAACAGGCGCTGGGCGAGCCGGTGGCGGTGCCGGAGCTGACGGCCGCGAAGGTTGCCGCCGCTGCGGGGCCGGCCTATGTCGTGCTTGCCGGCATCAGCTTCTCGCACTTCCTCAACGACACGATGCAGTCGCTGATCGCTTCGGTCTATCCGATCCTGAAGGACAATTACGCGCTCGACTTCGCGCAGATCGGCATGATCACGCTGGCGTTCCAGTTCACGGCGTCGCTGCTGCAGCCGCTGGTCGGGCATTTCACCGACAAGAAGGCGCAGCCGTTCTCGCTTGCGATCGGCATGGGCTTCACCTTTTTCGGTCTGTTGCTGCTCAGCGTTGCGCATACCTATGGGGTCATCCTGATTGCGGCTTCGCTGGTCGGCCTTGGCTCCGCGGTGTTCCACCCGGAATCGTCGCGTATCGCGCGGCTGGCGTCAGGCGGACGTTACGGTTTCGCGCAATCGGTGTTCCAGCTCGGCGGCAGTTTCGGCACCTCGATGGGGCCGGTGCTCGCAGCACTGATCGTGGTGCCGTTCGGTCAGCCCTCGATCGCCTGGTTCTCCTCGATCGCGTTCCTTGCCATCGTGATCCTCTGGCGCATCGGCGTCTGGTACAAACCGCAGATATCGGGCAAGAAGACGGCCGCCAGCGCGCGGCATCCCGACCATCCGGATCAGCGGCGCGTGAAGATCGCGCTCATCGTGCTGGTCGCGCTGCTGTTCTCCAAGCAGCTCTATGTCTCGAGCCTGTCGAGCTATTACATCTTCTATCTGATCGACCGGTTCGGTGCCTCGACGCAGGCGGCGCAGCTCTATCTGTTCGTCTTCCTTGCCGCCAACGCCGCGGGTGCGTTCATCGGCGGTCCGCTCGGCGACCGCTTCGGCCGCAAATACGTGATCTGGTTCTCGATCCTCGGCGCGCTGCCGTTCACGCTGGCGCTGCCCTATGCCGGCCTGTTCGCCAGCGCCGTGCTGACGGTGGTGATCGGTTTGATCATCTCGTCGGCGACGTCGGCGATCATCGTGTTCGCGCAGGAATTGATGCCGCATCGCTTCGGCATGATCTCTGGCGTGTTCTTCGGCGTCGCCTTCGGGATCGGCGGTCTCGGCGCCGCCGTGCTCGGCAAGCTCGCCGACCACACCTCGATCGCCTTCGTCTATCAGCTGTGCGCCTTCCTGCCGGCGATCGGCCTGCTCGCGGTGTTCCTGCCGAGGATGCCGCGGGCCGTGCGCTGAACGCCCGGCCGCGGACGCGACGCCCGCGTTAAGCATTCGCTAACACACCCGGCCCGCGTGCCTTGCGAACGGCGCGGATGCGTCAACGCTTCATTAGCACTTTTGGCGGGATCGCGATGTTTCGTCGCCAACCTGCGTCATTTATGGACCCATAAGCGACAGCCGCAGAGAAAGGTGAGAGAAAATCAACCTTAAAAATTAGGGTTAAGTGCCGCTTAAACATTTCCTGCCATCGTCCGGGCCGTGAGTTTCAGACGTGGGGCTTTCGTGTCGCCTCACTTGGCCCAAAAGGACGAAGCCAATGCGTAGCGTAAAGACCCTGATTGCCGCCGGTGCGGCATCTCTGTTGTCCTCGGCGGCGTTCGCCGCCGACATGCCCATCATGCCGCCACCTCCGATGGCGTATGCTCCTCCGCCGGTCCAGGATTTCGGCGGCTGGTATCTGCGCGGCGACATCGGCATGACCAACACCCAGGCCAAGCTGCACGTCAACGCCTACGACACACTGCCGGCCGGCACTGCCTTCAACCAGTATGGCCACGGCTTCGACGGCGGCGTGCTCTACGGCATCGGCGTCGGCTATCAGTTCAACAGCTGGTTCCGCGCCGACATCACCGGTGAGTATCGCTCGAAGGTGAGCTTCAACGGCACCGATTTCTTCACGTTCCCCGGGCCCAGCCCGCTGAGCGACGCCTATCATGGCGGCATCCAGAGCTGGGTTGGCCTCGTCAACGTCTACGCTGATCTCGGCACCTGGGGCTGTTTGACCCCGTTCATCGGTGCCGGTGTCGGTGCCGCGACGATCAAGACCTCGGCCTTCTCCGACGTCGCGACGTTCCCGAGCGGGTCGGGCCTCACCAGCTCCTTCATCGCCGATGGCGCCACCAAGACCAACTTCGCCTGGGCGCTGCATGCCGGTGTCGCCTACAAGGTCACCAACAACTTCACGGTTGAACTGGCCTATCGCTACCTCGACATGGGCACTGCCGCCCACGGCCAAGGTCACTTCTTCGACGGCACGCCGGCCGGTCCCTCGAGCTTCCAGTACCGCGACATCACCTCGCAGGACGTGAAGCTCGGCGTGCGCTTCAACTTGCCGTGCTGCGACGTGCCGCCGCCTCCGCCGCCGCTGATCCGCAAGGGTTAATTTCGGGCCTTCACGGTTAACGATTGCAACGGCGCGGGACCATCCCGCGCCGTTTTTCTTTGCCGCGTCATGTCGCGAACTTGCCGCGTCATGTCGCGCACTTCTGCAACTTGCATGCTCGAAAACGGGCGGCGACAACGATTGGTTAAGGTTAACAGGCGATGATCAGCGCGAAATCGGTGCGGTGGATGGAGCGTTGCAATGCGTAGGTTGGTGCTGGCGGCGATGATGATTGGAACGGTGACCGGCGCGCAGGCTGCCGACCTGCCGGACTTTCCGATCCTGCGCGGCTCCTATGTCGATGCACCGAGCAGGAGCGGGAACTGGGAAGGATGGTACGTCGGCGGCCAGATCGGCTATTCCTCCGGCGACATCGATTTCAGCCACGCGCCAAGCGCGATGACCTCCTTTATGCTGCGCGAGAGCGTTCTGGCCGACCCGGTTTCGGGTTGGGCCCTGCTGCCGAAGAACCATGCGCAGAGCAACGGGTTCGGCGCGTTCGTCGGCCGCAACTGGCAATGGGACGACGTCGTGCTCGGCGTCGAGGCCAACTACAATTACCTGAACGGCCTCGAAAGTTCGGCGGGCGACTCGATGACGCGGCAGATCGTGAATCCCAAGGGCGAGACTCCTCCGAGCGGGCACACCTACACCTACAACACCACGTTGTCGGGGAGCGCCGCCTTGCAGGTCAAGGACGTCACGACCTTCCGTGGACGCGCCGGATGGGCGGCAGGCAACTTCCTGCCTTACATGTTCGGCGGTGTTGCGGTGGGACGCATGTCCGTGTCGCGTTCGGCGACGGTGTCGTTTGACAAGTACGATGCCTGGGCCGAGACCCAGACGGTCGGCAACAACACCGTTACAATTCAGCATAACGACTACCTGGGCTCAGGCAGCGCCGCCCAGACGGAGCAGCGGGTGAACAACTATGCGGTCGGCTGGACCGCGGGCCTCGGCCTTGAATATTGCGTGGTCGGCGGGTTGTTTCTCCGCGGCGAGTGGGAATATGTGCGCTTCGCGGCGGTCAAGAATATCGCCGTCGACATGAACACCTTCCGGGTCGGCGCCGGCTACAAGTTCTGATCGCCGCTGCCGTAGCCGGCGACGGTTGACAGACCGGGGAGCGACTGCTGCTCTGTCGCCTCACGGTCGGAGCGCGATCACATGAAAATCTACGGCGACGCCAATTCAGGCAACTGCCTGAAGGTGAAATGGGTGTGCGACAGGCTGGCGCTGCCGTACACATGGGTCGAGATCGACACCATGAAGGGCGGCAGCCGGACCGCGGAATTCCTCAAGCGAAACGGCTGGGGCCAAGTGCCGACGATGGAGCTGGATGACGGCCGCACGCTGGCACAATCCAACGCCATCATCCGCTATCTCGCGCGCGGCAGCGACCTGATCCCGAGCGATCCCTATCGCGCGGCGCAGATGGATGCCTGGATGTTCTGGGAGCAGAACAGCCACGAGCCTTATGTGGCCGTCTGCCGCTTTCAGGCCGTGTATCTCGGCAAGGCCATCTCGGAGATCGATCCGAATCTCATCAAGCGCGGCTATGTCGCGCTCGATCATCTGGAGCGGCATCTTGCGGGGACGCAATTTTTGGTCGGAGACGCGTTCTCGCTCGCCGACGTCTCGCTGCTCGCCTATACCCGTGTCGCGGAGGATGGCGGCCTCGAACTCGCGCGCTATCCCGTGATCCGTCGCTGGATCGCCGATGCCGAGCGCGTGCTCGCGCTGCCGCCGGTCCGCTGACCTCAGGTGAATGCCGCCATGACTGAAGCTTCATCCATCACGATCCGCCGCGCTCGCCGCGAAGACGTCGCCGCCATCGTCGGCATGCTTGCGGACGATCCGCTCGGCAGTGCGCGCGAGCGGATCGAGGATCCGCTGCCGCAAAGCTATTACGAGGCCTTCGCGCGGGTCGAGCGTGATCCCAATTTGCAGCTCGTCGTCGCCGTCGACGGGGACGGCGTCGTCGTCGGCTGTCTGCAACTCGCGGTTCTGCCGGGCATCAGCTCGCAAGGCGGCTCGCGCGGCCTGCTCGAGGACGTTCGCGTTGCAAAGCATTGCCGCAGCCGCGGCATCGGCGAGAAGCTCGTGCAGTGGGCGGTCACGGAGGCGCGCGCGAGAGGTTGCATGCTCGTCGAGCTGCTGACGCATCAGACGCGGGTCGATGCGCAGCGCTTCTATGAAAGGCTCGGGTTCGCGCGCAGCCATGTCGGGATGACGATTCGCTTTTGAAACGCGTGCAAGAAGTTGTGCCATCTACCGGGCAATACCTGCAGCAGCGGATAGTCTGCGATCCGGTTAACAGCCAATAAACTAAGCCGGTCTCCGTGATTTTACGGGTCGGAACGAGTCCGGTATGTCGGACGTCTCCCACGGGGCGGCGGGCAACTGGGGATTGGAATGTCGGATTATTCGATCGTGCGGGTCGGCAACGAATACATCGTGCAGGCCGGCGAGAAGCGCATTCTGAAAGTATCGAGCCGGCGCAGGGCAGTTAAGATCATGACTCTGGCGGCAGATTTACTCGATCAGGAGACGATCCAGCACGTCGAGGACGCCCCATCAATCAGCCGTGATGCCCGGATTGTTCCAGACGAGTCTGAACTTTCTTGACGTTTGGGTACCTTTCCACTATCCCCGACCGCGGGAAACCTCTCCCCACCGAGAGGCAGCTATCTGGAAGGGTAGATTATGACTGCAGCGAAGCCCGCTTCGCGGCCTGAAGTGCCGCATTTTTCCTCCGGCCCCTGTGCCAAGCGCCCCGGCTGGAACCCCAACAATCTCAAGGACGCTGCCCTCGGCCGCTCGCATCGCGCGAAAGTCGGCAAGGCCAAGCTCAAGCTCGCGATCGAACTGACGCGCGAGGTGCTTGAGGTGCCCGCCGATTACAAGATCGGCATCGTGCCGGCGTCGGACACCGGCGCGGTCGAGATGGCGCTGTGGTCGCTGCTCGGCGCGCGGCCCGTCACCACGCTCGCCTGGGAATCCTTCGGCGAGGGCTGGGTCAGCGATATCGTCAAGGAATTGAAGCTGAAGGACGTCACCAAGCTCAATGCGGCTTATGGTGAAATCCCCGATCTCTCCAAGGTCGATCCGAAGTCGGATATCGTCTTCACCTGGAACGGCACCACCTCGGGTGTGCGCGTGCCGAACGCTGACTGGATCAGCGCGGATCGCGAAGGCCTGACGATTTGCGACGCGACCTCGGCCGCCTTCGCGCAGCCGCTCGATTTCGCCAAGCTCGATGTCGTCACCTTCTCCTGGCAGAAGGCGCTCGGCGGTGAAGCCGCGCACGGGATGCTGATCCTGTCGCCGCGCGCGGTGGAACGGCTCGAGACCTACAAGCCGGCCTGGCCGCTGCCGAAGATCTTCCGCCTCACCAAGGGCGGCAAGCTCAACCAGGGCATCTTTGAAGGCGAGACCATCAACACGCCGTCGATGCTCTGCGTCGAGGACTATCTCGATGCGTTGAACTGGGCGAAGTCGATCGGCGGCCTGAAGGCGCTGATCGCCCGCGCCGATGCCAACACCAAGGCGCTCGCCGACTGGAAGGCGAAGACGCCCTGGATCGACTTCCTGGCCAAGGATCCCGCGATCCGTTCCAACACCTCGGTGTGCCTCAAGTTCACCGATCCCGCGATCACCTCGCTTCCATCGGACGCACAGGCCGACTTCTGCAAGAAGCTGGTCGCGCTGGTGGAGAAGGAGAACGCCGGCTTCGACTTCGCGTATTACCGCGATGCGCCGGCGGGTCTGCGGATCTGGTGCGGCGCCACCGTCGAGGCCAAGGATGTCGAGCTGCTGACGCAGTGGATCGACTGGGCGTTTGCCGAGACCAAGGCAGCGTTGCCCAAGGCGGCATAAGTTTTCTCTTGTCACCTCTTCCCGTTCTTACGGGGAGAGGTCGGATCGCTCGGCAGCGCAATTGCGCGCCTGAGCGATCCGGGTGAGGGGCCCTTTCGGCTTGTTCCTCGCTCGTGGCTGCCCTCACCCCAACCCTCCCCGCAAGAGCGGGGAGAGGTAGAAGTGATCAGAGACTTCACCAGATCGGTCCAGGAGACCCGCCCGCGGCAGGGCAAAGGAACAATCGAGATGACAAAACCCAAAGTTCTGATTTCCGACGCGCTGTCTCCCGCCGCCGTCCAGATCTTCAAGGATCGCGGCGTCGAGGTCGACTTCCAGCCCAACCTCGGCAAGGACAAGGAAAAGCTCGCCGAGATCATCGGCAATTACGACGGCCTCGCGATCCGCTCGGCCACCAAGGCGACCGCCAAGCTCATCGAGAAGGCGACGAGGCTCAAGGTGATCGGCCGCGCCGGCATCGGCGTCGACAATGTCGAGATCCCGGCCGCGACCGCCAAGGGCATCATCGTGATGAATACGCCGTTCGGCAATTCGATCACGACCGCCGAGCACGCGATCACGCTGATGCTGGCGCTGGCGCGCGAGATTCCGCAGGCCGACGCCTCGACCCAGGCCGGCAAGTGGGAGAAGAACCGCTTCATGGGCGTCGAAATCACCGCCAAGACCCTCGGCGTGATCGGCTGCGGCAATATCGGCACGATCGTCGCCGACCGCGCGCTCGGCCTGCGCATGAAGGTGATCGCGTTCGATCCGTTCCTGTCGCCGGAGCGCGCCAAGGACATCGGCGTCGAGAAGGTCGAGCTCGACGATCTCTTGAAGCGCGCCGACTTCATCACGCTGCATACGCCGCTGACCGAGAAGACCCGCAACGTGATCGATGCGGTCGCGATCGCCAAGATGAAGAAGGGCGTGCGCATCATCAACTGCGCGCGCGGCGGCCTGGTCGACGAGCAGGCGCTGGTCGACGCGCTGAATTCCAAGCATGTCGCGGGCGCCGCCTTCGACGTGTTCGTCGAGGAGCCGGCGACCTCGAACGTGCTGTTCGGCCATCCCAACGTGATCTGCACCCCACATCTGGGCGCCTCCACCACCGAGGCGCAGGAAAACGTCGCGCTGCAGGTCGCCGAGCAGATGTCGGACTATCTGTTGTCGGGCGCGATTTCCAACGCGGTCAACTTCCCCTCGATCACCGCGGAAGAGGCGCCGAAGCTGAAGCCGTTCATCGAGCTTGCCGAGAAGCTCGGCTCGTTCGCCGGCCAGCTCACCGAGAGCGGCATCCTCAAGACTGAGATCACCTATGAGGGCCACGTCGCCGAGATGAAGATCAAGGCGATCACCTCGGCGGTGCTGTCGGGCCTGCTGCGGCCGATGCTGGGCGAGGTCAACGTGGTCTCGGCGCCGGTCGTCGCCAAGGAGCGCGGCATGGTGGTGGACGAGGTCGTCCGCGCCGCGCAGAGCGACTATGAAAGCCTGATCACGGTCACAGTCACCACCGAGCGTCAGGAGCGTTCGGTGTCCGGCACCGTCTACGCCGACGGCAAGCCGCGTCTCGTCGACATCAAGGGCATCCGTGTCGACGCCGAGTTCGGCAAGTCGATGATCTACGTGACCAACGAGGACAAGCCGGGCTTCATCGGCGCGTTCGCGAGCCTCTTGGGTGATGCGAAAATCAATATCGCGACCTTCCATCTCGGCCGCGTCAAGCAAGGCGGCGATGCCATTGCGCTGGTCGAGGTCGACGGCGCGGTGCCGGCGGAGCTGCTCGCCAAGGTACAGACACTGCCGCAGGTGAAGCAGGCCAAGGCACTGACGTTCTGAGCCGCTGACGTTTTAAAGGCGCTGGCGTTTCAAACGCTGTTTGAGCGGTCCTCGTCATCGCCCGGAACGCCCGGCATGACGGAAGGAAGATACCGCTCAAGCAGTCCATATTCCGATCTGCGGAACATGACGCCGTCTCCGGTCCCGGAGGCGGCGTTTGTCGTTCCGGGGCGTCCGGTATTGCTGTTGCGCCCGCCGAAAAATGTGTACGAACGGGCCACGACGCGCCACAATGACCGTCATCTCAGAGGGAGAAAACAATGCGTGAAGCCGTAATCGTTTCCTACGCGCGCACCGGCCTGGCAAAGTCCGGCCGTGGCGGATTCAACATCACCCCGCCGATGTCGCTCGCCGCGCACGCCATCAAGCACGCGGTCGACCGCGCCGGCGTCGACAAGGAATATGTCGAGGATTGCTATCTCGGCAATTGCGCGCATGGCGCGCCGAACATCGGCCGCCAGGCGGCGCTGCTCGCCGGCCTGCCGAAGTCGACCGCGGGCGTCTCCGTGAACCGCTTCTGCTCGTCGGGCCTGCAGACCATCGCGATGGCCGCCAACTCGATCCGTTCCGACGGCTCCGATTGCATCGTCGCCGGCGGCGTCGAGAGCATCTCGATTCCCGGCGGCGGCTCGCCGAAGGAATCGATCGATCCCGAGCTGCTCAAGACCGCGCCCGACATCTTCATGGCGATGATCGATACCGCCGACATCGTGGCCGAGCGCTACAAGCTCAGCCGCGAATACCAGGACGAGTATTCGCTGGAGTCGCAGCGCCGCATGGCCGCCGCGCAGCAGGCCAACAAGTTCAAGGACGAAATCGTCCCAATGAAGACGAAGATGAAGGTGGTCGACAAGGCGACCAAGGCCGAGTCGATCGTCGACTACGTGGTCGATCGCGACGAGTGCAACCGCCCCGAGACCACGCTGGAGGGCCTCGCCAAGCTCGAGCCAGTCAAGGGCCCGGGCAAGTTCATCACCGCCGGCAATGCCAGCCAGCTCTCCGACGGCGCCGCCGCCGTGGTGCTGATGGAGGCCAAGGACGCCGAGAAGCGCGGCCTCAATCCGCTCGGCCGCTTCGTGGCCTGGGCCTCGGCCGGCTGCGAGCCCGACGAGATGGGCATCGGTCCGGTGTTTGCGGTGCCGAAGCTGCTCAAGCGCCACGGCCTGAAGGTGGACGACATCGATCTCTGGGAGCTCAACGAGGCGTTCGCCAGCCAGTGCCTCTATTCGCGCGACCAGCTCGGCATCGATCCCGAGAAGTATAACGTCAATGGCGGTTCGATCGCGATCGGCCATCCCTTCGGCATGACCGGCGCCCGGCTCACCGGCCACCTGCTGCAGGAAGGCCGTCGCCGCAAGGCCAAGTGGGGCGTCGTGACCATGTGCATCGGCGGCGGCCAGGGCGGCGCCGGCCTGTTCGAGATCTACAGCTAAGCGCGATCGACACTGATCGTGTGCGAACGAGCGGCCCGGCGGCAACGCCGGGCCGCTTTTCATTTGGAGCCGGCTAGCTCGCCGGTGAGGTAAGCGCGCGCTCGTCAAACTCGAGCGAGGCAATCAGTTCGAGCGTCTGCCGGAGATCGGCGGCCTGCCTTGCGCCGAAGGCGGTCTCGAAGCGCTCCTGCGCCTTGAGCCATGCGGCCTGTGATTCCTCGAGCCTGGCTTCGCCGCGCTTGGTGAGCCGCACCAGCCGGCTGCGCCGGTCGCTCTTGTCGACGGTGATGGTCAACAGACCGTCGCGCTCGAGCGGCTTGAGGTTGTGGTTCAGCGCGGTGCGGTCGAGCACCAGGGCTGCGGCAAGCTCGCCCATCGTCGGCGCGCCCGACCGCCTGACATAGACCAGAATCGCCCGTTGCGTGCCGCGCAGGCCGGATGTCGCAAGGACCTGATCGTAGAGCTGCGACACCCGCCGCGTCGCCTTGCGCAATGCCGTGAGATTACACCGGCTGGGCTCCGTTTTCGCCATCGCTGCCTCCGAGGACTTGACAGATACATGCATATGCACCTAATGGCAATAGATGCATATGCACGTATTTCGGAGGGTGTGATGTCGGAGGTAGAGGCGGAGACCATCGATCTGGTCGTCGAACCTGATGCGCGGCCGCAGTCCGGCGTCGCCACCGCAACCCCGCGCCAGGTGCTTGCGATCGTGTCGGTCGGAATTTGCCTCGCCAATCTCGATCTGTTCATCGTCAATGTCGGGCTGTCGAACATCGCGCAGGAATTTCGCGCCGCCTCGCTTGAGGATTTGTCCTGGATCCTCAATGCCTACGCCATTGCCTACGCGGCGTTGCTGGTGTTCTTCGGCCGGCTCGCCGAACGCCACAGCCGCAATCTCAGCTTCCTGCTCGGCGTCGCGCTGTTCACGGCCGCGTCGGCGGCATGTGCGCTGGCCTCCAGTGTCGAGTTCCTGGTCGTCTCCCGCGTGGCGCAAGCGGCCGGTGCGGCATTGATGACGCCAACCTCGATCGGCCTGCTGCTGGCGTCGTTTCCGCCCGAGCAACGCGCCGGGGCGGTGCGCACCTGGACGGCGATCGGCGGCCTTGCCGCCGCACTGGGCCCGCTCGCGGGAGGCGTGCTGGTCACCTTCGACTGGCGCTGGATCTTCATCGTCAATGTCCCGATCGGCGTCGTCGCACTGATCGTCGGCTGGCTGAAATTGCCCGAAGTGCCCGGTCACGACGTGCCGCGTCCGAGTTCATGGGCTGCGCTGCTGGTGACCTCCGGTATCGGTGCGCTGACATTTGCGATCGTGAAGGCGAACGATTGGGGATGGAGTTCGCGCGGCGTCGTGCTTGGCTTTGCCGTCGCGACCGTCTCGCTCGCCGCCTTCGCGTGGCATTGCCTCAGATCGAGGAATCCCTTCGTCGATCCTGCGCTGTTCGCGGTCAGGCCGTTCACCGGCGCGTCGTTGGTGATGGCGCCTTATTCGGCGGCCTTCGGCGCCATGCTGCTGTCCTGCGCCTTGTGGGAGCAGACGGTATGGGGCTGGTCGGCGTTGAAGACCGGCCTTGCGATCGCTCCCGGCCCGCTGATGGTGCCGATCACCTCGCTGCTGTTTGCCGGCCGGCTGATTGCGCGGTTTGGCGCCGCGGCCGTCGTCTCCGCCGGAATCCTGCTGTTCGCGGCCGGCCTCGCGATCTGGGCGACGCTGCTCGGGGCCGACCCCAATGCGCCTGCCGTCGTCGCGGGCGTGATGCTGATCGGTATCGGCGTCGGGCTGACCTTTCCGACCCTGATGGGCGTCGGCGCCGGCGCGCTGCCGCCGTCGTCGTTTGCCACCGGCTCCGGCGTCATCAACATGATCCGGCAGGCGGCACTGGCGATCGGCGTCGCGATCTTTGTGGCGATCCTTGCAACGCCGGTCTCGATGACCGAGCGGATCGCAGCGTTTCAGCGCGGCTGGTGGATCATGATCGCGATCACCTTGGCCGGCTTCGTGCCGAATTATCTGTTCATCCGGCGCAAGGCAGATCGCTAACGCCCGAAAGACATCGCCGCGCCATGCGGCAGCCGCGGCGGCGCCATCGTCGCGCCGCAGGGAAACCTCAATCGAACCAGTCCCTTCCTCGCTGCGTCTCACCACGAGAAACGGCGCGCAGTCGAGCCCGGCGCGCCGTTCGTCTCGCGCGCGATGCGGCGTTTTTTTCCGGAGGGATGTCATGTGTAGGATTGCGAATTATCTTGTGACCACCAGCCTGGTGCTGGCGGGTGCGCTGGTTGCCGGGCCGCTGCAAGCGGCCAATCTCGATGCGGCCTCGCAGGTCGATGCCGTGACCGTCTATCCCGATGGCGCGAGCGTCACCCGCGTCATCACGCTGGATCTGCCTGCCGGCGACAACACCCTCATCGCCAGGGATTTCCCGATCGGGCTCGATCCGTCCTCGCTGCGGGTCGAAGGCGAGGGCGGAGCGAAGCTCACGATAGGCGCGATCGACACCAAGCTGCCGGGGCCGCTGCTGCCGCAAAATCTCTCCGAGATCGACAAGCGCATCGAGGCGCTGAACGATCAGCGCGCCGATTTGCAGGGACTGATCAGCGCGGCCGAGGCGCGGCGCAAATTTGCCGAGCGGTTTGCCGAGGCGTCACCCGCGGGCCTCGGCGAAAAGGGCGAGGCGCGTCCGCTCAGCGAGTGGCGCGCGGCGTTCTCGGCGGTGGCCGACGAGGTCGCAACCGCCGACAGCGCGATCCGTGACGCCGAGCGCAAGATCCGCGTGATCGACCGCGACCTTGCGCAGCTCGCAGCCGATCGCACCAGCAAGCCGCCGAGCAAGGTCGAGGTGCGGATCGATGTCGCCTCGCAAGCGGCGACCAAGGCGACCTTGCGGGTCACCTATGCGGTTCCCAACGCGCGCTGGACGCCGCTCTATGACGCCCGGCTCGACACCGGCGCCAAAGACCGCAAGCCCGCGATCGAACTGGTGCGCCGCGCTGAGATCACCCAGTCGACCGGCGAGGACTGGTCGAACGTGGCGCTCGTCGTCTCCACCGTGCGG
The DNA here is from genome assembly GCF_054055815.1 of Bradyrhizobium sp. USDA 4503. Classification (NCBI taxonomy): domain Bacteria; kingdom Pseudomonadati; phylum Pseudomonadota; class Alphaproteobacteria; order Hyphomicrobiales; family Nitrobacteraceae; genus Bradyrhizobium; species Bradyrhizobium sp. USDA 4503. The sequence continues at coordinate 4,533,778 of NZ_JBSRXS010000001.1, read as the reverse complement.
GTCGCGCGCGGCGGCAATGCGCCCGACCTCCGCTCGCTGATCGTGCAATATCCGCAGCCGCCGCGACCGCTGGCGAAGCTTTCGGGAGAGGCCAGCATGCGGTCGCGCGAGGCGCTGGCACCCGCGCCGGCCGCCGACGCGGTTCAGCAATTCCGCTTTGGTGGGGGACGCATGGACGAACTGGAAGCCACCGCCGAGGTCGGCGCCTTCCAGGCCACCTTCAAGATTCCCGGCCGCGTCAGCGTTGCCGCCAATGAGGGCGCGAAGAGCCTGCGCATCTCGACGGCGACCATCACCCCCGATCTCGCGGTTCGCGCCGTTCCGGTGATCGACCCGACCGCGTTCCTGGAAGCGAGCTTCGTGCAGGCCGACGATGCGCCGTTGCTGCCGGGGCAAATCTCGATCTACCGCGACGGTATCTTTGTCGGCCGCAGCCGGATGGCCACCGCCGCCAAGGACGAGACAGTGCGGCTCGGTTTCGGCGCCGACGACAAGGTCAAGATCGAACGCACGGTGGTGAAGCGCAACGAGGGCTCCGCCGGCCTGATCGTGACCACGTCGAAGACCGACGAGCGCGCCTTCAAGACCACGGTGCGCAACGGCCACGACTTCCCGATCAAGGTCGCGGTCCAGGATCAGCTCCCGGTCAGCGAGAACGACGATATCGTGGTGGAGATGCTGCCGTCGTCGACGCCTGCCACGACCACCAATCTGCGCGACAAGCGCGGCGTGCTGGAATGGGCGTTCGAGGCCAAGGCCGGTGATATCAGGGACATCAATTTCGCCTGGCGAATGCGCTGGCCCAAGGACAAGGGCGTCGTGATGGTGCCGGCGGGCTAGAGCCCGTGCCGGGGCTCTAGCGTTGTTGCTTGACGCGTTTTCTTCACGCGAACCGGAACCCACTTCGCTTGAAAACGCTATGAGGACCTGCGTCATCTGCCGATGACAACCCTGCCGATCTCGGGCATCACTTTGCCAAAGGCAACAAAGCCTGAGATCGGGAGGATCCATGAGCTACCAGCACATCATCGTCGATGATCCGCGTCCGCGCGTCCGCCGCATCACGCTGAACCGCCCCGAGAAGCGCAACGCGCTGAACAATCGCCTGCGCGGCGAGATCTTCGAGGTGCTGGAGCAGGCCGACCGCGATCCCGAAATTTCGATCTCGATCCTGCGCGGCGCCGGACCCTGCTTCTCGGCGGGCTACGATCTCTCCGCCGACAATCGCGTCGACCAGCCCTATCACTCGGCATCCGGGCCCGGCCAATGGTCGCGCCATGTCGTCGAGGGCTGGTTCTCGATCTGGGATCTCGCAAAGCCCGTGATCGCGCAGGTGCACGGCTATTGCCTCGCCGGCGGCACCGAGCTCGCGACCGCCTGCGACGTGGTCTACGTCGCCGACGACGCCCAGATCGGCTATCCGCCGGTGCGGCTGATGAGCCCGCCCGACATGCAGTATCACCCGTGGCTGGTCGGCATGCGCCGTGCCATGGAATTGATGCTGACGGGCGACGCGATGTCCGGCCGCGAGGCCGCCGAATGGGGCTATGCGACCCGGTCGTTTCCCCTCGCCGAGCTGGAGACGAAGACGCTGGATTTCGCCGAGCGCGCGGCCAAGGTGCCGATCGAGCTGCAGCAGCTCAACAAGCGTAGCGTCCACCGCGCGATGGAAATCATGGGCGCCCGCGCCGCGATGCGTGCCGGCACCGAGATCCAGGCGCTGGCCTTCACGACCGAGGCCAGCAAGGCCTACATGGCTTCCGCCGCGACGGCGGCAGCGTGAAGGCCCAGCTCGACCAGCGCGACACGACGTTCGGAGATTACCGGACGAAGAAGGAGTGACGATCACGGAAGCCGCGCGCTGAGCTGTATCACCGTCACCCTGAGGAGGCCGCAAAGCGGCCGTCTCGAAGGGCGGCGGCCCGGCTGTCTCCGCGCGGCTGCATCGGTGGCCGTGCATCCTTCGAGGCTCGCCCAGCGGCGCAATTGCGCCGCAAGGCTCGCACCTCCAGCGACAAAGGCGTAGCCTTTGCGCGGGGATGACGGAATGGCCGTCGTGCCGGGATGAGCATCACGCTATCCGCATATTCGCTGTCATGCCCCGCCTTGAGCGGGGCATCCAGTACGCCGCGGCCCATCCACTAAGTTCGGACGTCTCTGCAATACCGGGTCGCCCGGCCGAGCCGGGCAACGACACGCGTGTGATCGGCGAAAGCAGCCCTTCACTTCGCCTTCAGGAACTCGCCGACCTCGAGCAGCACGAACTCGTCGTCATCGGCCTTGTTCGGGTCGCGGCTGGAGGAGAACGGCAGGTTGTTGTCGTTGCCGACGATGATGTGGGTCTCGTCGACCCGGTCGACATTCTCGATGGTGAAGAACGGGAAGGTGTAGACGCCGTCGTTGAGCGGCTTGCGCGCCTTCTTGTTCGGATCGCGGATCTTCATCAGGTCGATATAGGCGATCTTGCGCACCGGCTTGCCGACATTGGCATCGGACAGCTCGATCTTGTAGACGCGCTTGAACTTGGCGAGGTCAGGAAAACAGTTCTCGCCGCGCTGGCCTTGCGGGCAGGCCTTGTCGGCGGTGCCTTCGCCATTGTCGCGCTCGATCACGAGGCCCTGGGCCGGATCGATCATGTTGAAGTCGCCGATCGCATTGCCGTTCTGCTCGAACGCATATTGCCAGTAGCGTCCAGTGAACTTCTCCGCCGCGACGTCGAATTCCAGGATGCGTGAGGCCTCCTTGCCGTCGACCTTCTCCCAATCCTTCTTGTCGGCATCCCACAGCGGCCCCTCGAGCAGGCCGTAAAGGAACTTGCCGTCCTTGGAGGAAGCAAAACCTTCATAGCCCTTGGAGCGGCGCAGGTTGACGTTGGTGTAGCTGGCGCCGGGCGCGCCTGGCGACTGCACCGCCCAGTGATCCGGCGAGCGCACCGGCTTGCCGTCGGCGACGGTCTCGAACACGGCGAGGATCTTGCCGGTCTTGTCGGCCTTGAGGATGTAGGGCCCGAATTCATCGCCGATCCAGAAAATGTCGTTGATGATCTGGAAGCCTTCGGTGTCGAAATCGGCACCGGTCAAATAGCGCTTGGCGGTGTCCTCGTGGACGATGCGGAACGGCACCTTCCTGTCGGGATCGTGCAGGAACACCGTCTCCTGACGCTCGATCTTGCCGCTCGCCCAGTCGATCTTGTGCCGGTTCAGGTACAGCATCGAGTCCGCCGAGTTGTAGCGCGAGCCCATGCCGTTGTCGGTGATCACCCAGAACGAGCCGTCGGGCATCACCTTGATGCCGGAATGGCCCTGCAGCGGCTGGCCCTTGAACGGCAGCGACACGCCGGTCGGCCGCTCGTACGATTTGCCCATCACGGTGCCGATGGCGTCGACGCGCTTGCCGGTGGTGTATTTGCCCGAGGTCTTCAGATCATCAGGGGCGTCGGCGGGCGCGTCGATGAAGCTCTCCGCCGGCATCACGGCGTGTCCCGCCAGCGTCGCCGGGAATTCGCCCTCACCCTGCGCGAATGCCGATGTGGCGAGCAGGATCGAGGCGACGGAGCAGAGCAGGGACAGGCGCATGGTTGATCTCCCAAAGGATAAACGATGCGGTGTTCTCCGAGCCGCCTGTTACAGCCGGCTGACAGTTTTGTGAACCGCGGATGTTGCGGCGGGATAAGGCTTGCGGCGTTACGTCGCCTTGCCCGCCGGCTGCATCGTCTGCGGCAGCAGGAACGGCACGCCGTTTCCGGTATAGGCGATCGCAGCGTCGATCTCGAAGATCTCGCGCAGCGTCTCGGCCTTCATCGCCGCCGTACGGTCGCCGTCGACGGCAAGCCGGCCGCGGTGCAGCAGCAGGATGCGGTCGGCGAACCGCATCGCGAGGTTGAGGTCGTGCAGGATCGCGATCACCGCGGTGCCGCGGGCGGCGCGCCGCCGGGCCGTTTCGACCAGGTCGATCTGGTGGCGCAGATCGAGGCTCGAGGTCGGCTCGTCCAGCAGCAACAGTCCCGGTCCATGCAGCGCTTCGCCGCAGGCGAGCTGCACCAGCACGCGGGCGAAATGCGCCCGCTGCTGCTCGCCGCCGGACAGTGTCGGCAATTGCCTGAAACGGAAACGCGCGAGCCCGACCTCGTCGAGCGCCGCCTCGACCAGCGCGCGCGCCACGGCACGCGGGCTTTCGCCGGCGCCCATGCTGACGATTTCCTCGACGGTGAACGGGAAGGTGACGTTGACATGCTGCGACAGCATCGCGCGGTGCTGCGCCAGCGCGCGCGGTCGGTAAGTTTGCAGGTCGCGCTGCCTCAGCCTGATCGCCCCGCGGGACGGACGCAGGTCGCCCGACAGCATCCGCAGTAGGGTCGATTTGCCGGCGCCGTTGGGACCGACGATCGCGACCATCTCGCCGGCGCCGATCTGCAGCGACACCGCATCGACCAGATCAGTGCCGCCGACCGTCATCGATACCGACTGTGCTTCGAGCAGGGCCGTCATAGCGACACCAGCCCGCGCTGCCGCAGCAGCATGGCGAGGAAGAACGGCGCGCCGATCGCTGCCGTCAGGATACCGATCGGCATTTCCGCGGGTGCCACGATGGTGCGCGCCACGGTGTCGGCGCCGACCAGGAGGATGGCGCCGAGCAGCGCGGAGGCCGGCAGCAGCAGCCGATGCGCGGGCCCGATCACCAGCCGCAACAGATGCGGCACCACGATGCCGACGAAACCGACCACGCCGCAGACCGAGACCGCGACCCCGGTCATCGCCGACACCAGCACGATCGAGATCCGCTTCAGCCGTTCGACGTCGACGCCGCTGTGGAACGCCTCCGCCTCGCCGAGCACCAGCACGTCGAGCCCGCGCGCGATCGAGAGGCAGGCGGCCAGCGCGACCGCCAGCACCGGCGCCAGCGCCGTGAGCTTGCTCCAGGTCGCACCGCTGAGCGAGCCGAGCAGCCAGAAGGTGATGTCGCGAAGCTGGCGATCGTCGGCGACGAACACCAGAAGGCCGATGCCGGCATTGGCGATCGCGGCGATCGCAAGCCCGGCCAGCAGGAAGATCGCGATCGATGTCCGGCCGCCGCGGTTGGCGATGCCGTAAAGCACGACGGTCGTGATCAGCGAGCCGGCAAAGGCCGCGATCGGCAGCAGCTGGTGTTGCAGGAAGCGCAGACTTTCGCCGAGATGGCTGTCGGTGAACACGATCGCGGCCGCCGCGGCAAACGCGCCGCCGGAGGAGACGCCGACCAGCGCGGGGTCGGCGAGGGGATTGCGGAACAGGCCCTGCATGATCGAGCCTGATACGGCAAGGAGGCCGCCGACCATCGCCGCCGCCGCGATCCGCGGGATGCGGATCGACCACACCACGAGTTGGTCGCGTGCGAGCAGCGGGTTGGCGACACGATCAGCCCAAAGCCCAAGCGCCGCCGGAAGCCGAGCCATTGGAATGCCGGCAGCCCCGACCGTCAGGGCGACGAGGGCGGTGCCTGCGAGCGCCGCAAGCAGGCAGAGCAGGGTGAGTGTCGCGGCCGGCCGCAGCGACATGCCGGCGCGCCGTCGTTTCGCACGCCGGCGGCGTTCGGCCAGCACGCTCATTGCCGGCAATTCGCGGTCAGCGCTGCCGGCTTGAAGTAGTCGGCCTCCGGCGCCAGCGCCGGATAAAGCTTGACCGAGAGGTCGCGTGCCGCGGCCGCGGTGCGCGGTCCGAAGCCGAGCAGATAAAGGCCTTCCATCGAGATGAAGGCCTTGTTGGCCGCGACCGGCGTCAGCGCGAAGGCCGGATGCGCGAACACGGCATCCGACGTCAGCGAATCCTTGCCGCGATCGATCGACAGCACGACATCCGGTTTCGCCGCCACGATGGCCTCGTCATTGACCGGCTTGTAGCCGTCGTAACCATCGATGGCGTTGACGCCGCCGGCAAGCCGGATGATCTCGTCCGCCGCGGTCTTGTGGCCCGCCGCCATCGCCCGGCCGTTCAACAGCGACATCACGAACATCACGCGCACCGGCTTCGTTACCTTGGCACGCAGCGCGCGCAGTTGCGCGAGATCGCTCTCCACCGCCGTGGTCAGGCAGGCGGCGCGCGGATCGGCGCCCATGGCGTGGCCCACCAGTCTGATCTTCTCGACCAGCCCGGCCTCCGAGAACGTCTCCGGCACCAGCACCAGCGGCACCTTGGCCGCCTCGAGCACGTCCATGGTCTCCTTCGGCCCTGAGCCCTGCACCGCGAGCACCAGCGACGGGTGCAGGCCAAGCACGCCCTCCGGCGACAGCTGACGCATGTAGCCGACGTCGGGCTTCTCGCGCAGCGCAGCCGGCGGGTAGAGGCTGGTCGCATCGACGCCGGCGATGCGGTCCTCGAAGCCGAGGGCGTAGAGGATCTCGGTGATCGCGCCGCCGATCGAGACGATGCGCGACGGATTGTCGATCACGACGTCGCGGTCGCGCGCGTCATGCACGGTGATGCCCTCGGCCGTCACGGCTTCGATCGGCAGCAGGCAGGAGAAGGCGAGCAAAGCGAGCGTGCGACAAATTGTCATCGGGGCCGTCACTTGGTCAGGATCAGCTTGTTCTGCGAGGTCAGCCGCAACCGGTAATGTTCTTCGCCGTGCATGATGATGATCTCGCGCTCCGCAGCGAACAGGTCGCGGCTGTCGAGACGATTACCGCGCATGATCAGCGTTTTGGCCGCGCCGGATGCAGGCTCGGTCTGCTTTCCGGCTGCGTCGATATTGTCTTCGGAAGCTGCGGACATATTGTGGTGCTGCGCCTGCGAAAATTTTCAAATGGTGTTTGCTTGTATAAGCGGACGAAGGCGCATTCCAACGGCGGCACTTTACAATCGATATAAACAGCGCTGCCGCATTCTTGACCGTTTTGTTGCCGGCTCGTAACCAATCCTCACGCGAGGCAAGCGGTGGCTTGATCGCGATGTAGCCAGCAAGCCGCTCGTCAGAGAGCGCACGCCAGCCAAACCAGAAAAGCGATGATCAGGCTGGGGCTAGAATGGCTGACGGGGCTAGGGTTTCGCGCGCCCTGATTTTGGGCGCGTTGGTATTTTCATTTGTGGCAGCACTGCCGGAACGCGGCTTCGCGCAGACCGCCGATCCGTCGGCGGCGCGTCCTTCGACCGAGCGGCCGAAGCAGGCCAAGCGGAAGCCGAAGCCGGCGGCCGAAGCTCAGGCGGCGCCGGCGGCGATGAACGCGCGGGCGCAGATCGGCGCGGTGCCGGTGCAATCGCTCGACACCATCACGGCGGTGGCCTCCAAGACCGAGGAGCGCGCGATCGATGCGCTGGCGCCGGTCAGCTCCGTCACGCTGGAGAAGATCCAGGGCCTGCAGCCGAACCGGCTCTCGGACATATTCTACAACGTGCCCGGTGTCTCGGTTCAGGAGCGCGGCGACGATCCGGCGACCGTCATCAACATCCGCGGCTTGCAGGATTTCGGCCGTGTCGCTGTTGTCGTTGACGGCGCGCGGCAGAACTATCAGCGCACCGGCCACAACGCCAACGGCTCGTTCTTCCTCGATCCCGAATTGATCGGCGGCGTCGACGTGGTGCGCGGCCCGACCGCGAACATCTACGGCTCCGGCGCGATCGGCGGCGTGGTCTCGTTCCGCACCAAGGATATCGACGACGTGGTGCGTCCCGGTGAGCGCTGGGGTGTCGACATGTCGGGCTCCTACGGCACCAACAAGGACCGCGGCATGGGCTCCGTGTTCGGCGGTGTACGCGTCGATCCGAATGTCGATGTGTTCGGCGGCGCGGTTTATCGCACCCAGGGCAATTACAAGGACGGCGCGGGCACCGAGATCGGCAACACCGGCAACGATATCGCGGCCGGCCTGATGAAGGTGACGTTCCGCCCGGCCGAAGGCCACGAGTTCAAGATCGGCGGCATCTTCCAGGACTACCAGTACAATATCGGTCAGCCGAACCGCGGCCCGACCACGACGGCGGCGCCGCTGGCGGCAATCGCGGGCTCCTCGGTCTACGCTTCCGACGCGAAGAACTACACGGGCACCTTGAGCTGGCGATATTCCAAACCCGGCGACATGCTGTTCGACTGGAACATCTCGGTCTACGGCAACCGCACCGACAACGACCAGGTCAAGACCTACAACAACCGCATCACCACCGGCGGCGGCGTCTGCACGCTCGCCAATCCCGGCAACAACATCTCCGGCTGCGTCGGCGACAAGCGCGGCTATTTGCTGGATACGGTTGGTGTCGACGTCAACAACACCTCGCGCTTCAATTTCGGCGACTGGCGCAACGCCGTGACCTACGGTTTCGACGCCTTCCGCGACGATGTCGAGACGTTCGATTCGCGCGGCAATTCCAACATCACGACGCCGGGCGGCCAGCGCACCGTGTCCGGCGGCTTCGTGCAGCTGAAGCAGAACTATTCGACCTGGCTCGAGCTGATCAGCGCTGTCCGCTACGACCATTACGAACTCAATTCGATCAACACCACGACCAGTGGCGACCGGCTGTCGCCGAAGATCACGCTCGGCGTCACGCCGGTTGCCGGCTTCACGCCCTATGTCAGCTATGCCGAAGGCTATCGCGCGCCGTCCATCACGGAGACGCTGATCGCGGGCGGTCACGCCACCGGCGGCGGGCCGGCGCTGTTCAACTGCCCTGACGGCACCAGCGGCCTGTTCTGCTTCCTGCCCAATGCAGCGCTGCGGCCGGAGGTCGGCAAGAACAAGGAAGCCGGCATCAACCTGAAATATGACGGCATCTTCAACGCGAGCGACTCGTTCCGCGGCAAGGTCAACGTGTTCCGTAACGACGTCGACGGCTATATCGACCTCGTCGCCTCGGCGCCGACCCTGACGCCGTTCGGGCGGTTCAGCCAGTTCTACCAGTACCAGAACATCGCCCACTCCCGCATCGAAGGCTTCGAGCTCGAGACGATGTATGATGCAGGCGACTGGTTCGTCGGCGTCGCCGGCCATCTGATCCGCGGCCGGAACACCCAGACCAATGTCGGGCTCGCCACCATCACGCCGCGCAAGGTGACGACGACGGGCGGCGTCCGCCTGCTCGACCGTTCGCTGATCGTTGCTGCGCAATGGTCCTCGTTCGGCGCCAACAACGACCTGCCGGCGGGCTATCTGCCCTCGACCGGCTACGAGCTCGTCAACCTCTATCTGACCTGGAACGCCACCAAGGACATCACCTTCACGGCATCGGTCGACAACCTCTTGAACCAGTACTACCGGCCTTATGCGATCCCGGGCTCCTCGACCGACGGCACGACGCAGAACGACGTGCTGTTCTCGAGCCCCGGTCCGGGCACCGTTTACAAGGCCGGACTCAGGATTCACCTAGGTGGAGCGTAACGCGAGACGCCGATCATTCCATCCAGGTTGCTCCGGCCGCGCTGGTGCCCCCAGCGCGGCCTTGGCGTATTCCTTGGCGCGTTCATGTTATTAACGAGATCAACCGGCAGGATCCCGGCATCCGCCGTCAAACAGGAGAGAGTTTTCATGTTCATCGCAATGAACCGGTTCCAGGTGATCAAGGGCAAGGAGCAGGCGTTCGAGACGGTCTGGAAGACGCGCGAATCCTATCTCGGCGATCTGCCGGGCTTCATCGAATTTCATCTGGTGAAGGGCCCCGAGGCCGAGGACCACACGCTCTATGCGACCCATACCGTCTGGGCCAGCAAGGCGGCGTTCGAGGACTGGACGAAATCCGATGCGTTCCGCCGCGCCCATTCGCGCGCCGGCAACGAGACCGGCGGCAGCCTCTATCTCGGCCATCCCAAATTCGAGGGTTTTGAGGTTCTGATCACCGAGCGCGCGAAGAGCCCGGCATGACGGAGACGGCCGCGCAGAACGCGGAGCTTGCGGGATTGAAGGCCTATATGGCCGACAATCCCGGCACGCTCATCGAGGACGTCGCGCGCGAGCGCAAGGTGACGCCGCGCGCGGTGCTCGAGGCGCTCCCCGAGAGCATGGTGCGGATCGGCGCCGGTGAATTTGCCGCCGCGATGCAGGACATCGCGGAGTGGGGCGAGGTGACGCTGATCGTGCATACCGATGACGCAATCTTCGAGTTCACCGGCGCCATTCCGAACGGCGCGGTCGGTCGCGGCTATTTCAACCTGATGCAGCCGAAGGGCCTGCACGGCCATCTGAGGCACGATCGCTGCGCGGCGATCGCGTTCGTCGAGCGGCCCTTCATGGGCAAGGTGTCGGCGTTCATCGCCTTCATCAATCGCGACGGCGGCATCATGTTCAAGGTGTTCGTCGGCCGCGACGAGACGCGCGCGCTGCGTAGCGATCAGCTGGTGCGCTTTCATGCGCTGGCGGACCGCCTCGCACCGAACGCGGGCTGAAGATTTCTTCTCCCTATCCCCGCTTGCGGGGAGAGGGTCGGGGTGAGGGGACCCTCCGGGCACCGTGCTCGTGGAGAGTCCCCCTCACCCGGCTCGCAACTTGCGATGCGATCCGACCTCTCCCCGCAGGCGGGGCGAGGTGAGATGCGGTTGGAGGTGAGTATGCTAATTCGCACGTTTGGCAGAAGTAGCCAGCTATCAATCGTCGTCCAGTTGATTGCGGTCGTGACTGCATCTCTCCCAAGCAGTAGCCTTGCCGCATCCGACGCCGCACTGCTGCCGCGCAACCTCTCGCCCTGGGGCATGTTCGAAAGCGCCGACATCGTCGTGAAGGCGGTGATGGTTGGGCTCGCCTTCGCCTCGCTCGTCACCTGGACGATCTGGCTCGCCAAGACCGTCGAGATCCGCCGCAAGACCGCGCTCGCCCGGCAGCGGATCGGCCTCCTTGAGCGCGACACCCAGCTTGCCGAGGTCGAGCAGGCGAGCCGCGACGGCAGCGATGCGGTAGCGCAGATCGTGCAATCGGCCTCGCGCGAGGCTGCGCTGTCCGGCGGGATGTTCGACGACGGCTTCAAGGAGCGCATCGCGCTGCGGCTGGAGCGGGTCGAGGCGGCGATGTCGCGGCAGATCGCGCGCGGCACCGGCGTATTGGCGACGATCGGCGCCACCGCGCCGTTCGTCGGCCTGTTCGGCACGGTATGGGGCATCATGAACGCCTTCATCGGCATCTCCGAGGCCCACACCACCAATCTCGCGGTGGTCGCGCCCGGCATCGCCGAGGCGCTGCTTGCGACCGCGCTCGGCCTGGTCGCCGCGATCCCGGCGGTCGTGATCTACAATCACCTGACCCGTTCGATCGCGTCCTACCGCGCATTGCTCGGCGACGCCTCCGCCATGGTGATGCTGCTGGTCAGCCGCGAGGGCGATCGCAGCCTGTTCCGGCTGGCACGCGCTGCGGAGTAGGCGATGGGCGCGAAGCTTGGCACTGGCGGCGCATTCGGCGGCCGGCGTCGTGGCGACGACGATCTGGTCGAGGCGCATGAGATCAACGTCACCCCGTTCATCGACGTGATGTTGGTGCTGCTGATCATCTTCATGGTGGCGGCGCCGCTCGCGACCGTCGATCTCGGCGTCGATCTGCCGGCCTCGACCGCCGAGCCGCAGCCGCGGCCGGACAAGCCGGTGTTCGTCACCGTGAAGTCCGATCTCTCCGTCGCGGTCGGCGAGGACGTGATCGCGCGCGAGACGCTGACGTCGACGCTCGATGGCGCCACACAAGGCAGGAAGGACGAGCGCATCTTCCTGCGCGCCGACAAGGCGGTCAGCTATGGCGATCTGATGGAGGTGATGAACCTGCTGCGCAACGCCGGCTATCTCAAGATTGCGCTGGTTGGCCTCGACGGGCGTAGCTGATCCATGAATGCGTACGCGCTTCATGATGCGGGCGGCGAGATCTGGCTGCGGCGCTGGGGCCTGTCGGTGGCTGTGATCCTGGCGGCGCATGCGGCAGTGCTCGCGGTTGGCATGAGCTGGGTCCCGGCGCCGCCGCCCGGCGTTGCGGTGCCGGCGGTGCTGGTCGATCTGACGCCGATCACCTCGGCGCCGGAGATTTCGGAGACCGAGCTGCCGCCGGGGCCGGCAATGCAGGAGGCCGACGCGTCGCCGCCGGAGCCTGCCGCCGCGCAGCCAGTGCCGCAGGAGATCGCGCCGACGCCGATGCAGGAGAAGCCCGACGTCGTCGCGCCGCCGGAACAGAAGCCGCAGATCACGCCGCCGAAACCCGAGCCCGCGAAAGTCGTTCCGGAGACGAAGGTCGAACCGGTCAAGCCGAAAGTGGTTCGTCGGGAAGCAAAGCAGCCGTCCGAGGCAACCCCGGCACCGCGCACCATCGCGCCAAGCCGCGCCGAACGGCAGGGGCCGGCAGCATCCGCGATCAGCGCCGGCGCAGCCGCGTCAGCGATCGCCGCTTATAACGCCCGCGTCCGCGCGCATCTGTTGCGCTTCCATTCCTATCCCGCAGGCGGCAACGGCCAGCGCGGGGTGGTCCGCCTGGTGTTCACGCTCGGCCGCGGCGGGCAGGTGCTGTCGAGCCATCTCGGCGGCTCCTCCGGCAATCCGACCTTCGACGCGCGCGCGTTGGCGATGGTGCGCCAGGCCCAGCCGTTTCCGGCGTTTCCGTCCGAGATCACGCAGGGCTCGATGGGCTTTTCCGTGCCGGTCGCGTTCGTGCCGCGGTAGTGCGCGACCTCGTTGAGAGAGGCCGCACATCTATTCCCGTCATCCTGAGGTGCGAGCCTTGCGGCGCACTTGCGCCGCTGGGCGAGTCTCGAAGGATGTACGGCCCGGCTGCTGGCCGTCGATTCTTCGAGACGCGCTTCGCGCTCCTCAGGATGACGGGGATAGATTGAGTTCGCTTCAATACGCCGGAAGCTCCGTTACTCCTTCACCGCCCCCGTCAGCGACGACACGTAGTAGTCGACGAACAGCGAGTAGAACAGCGCGACCGGCAGCGAGCCGAGCAGCGAGCCGGCCATCAGCGCGCCCCACTGGTAGACGTCGCCGGTGACGAGCTCGGTCAGGATCGCGACCGGCACCGTCTTGTTGGCGCCGCTCTGGATGAAGGCGAGCGCGTAGATGAACTCGTTCCAGGACAGTGTGAAGGAGAAGATGCCGGCCGAGATCAGGCCGGGCACCGCGAGCGGCAGCGTGATCCGCCACAGGATCTGCAACCGCGTCGCACCGTCGACCAGCGCGCATTCCTCGAGCTCGTAGGGGATCGACTTGAAATAGCCGATCAACAGCCAGGTGCAGAACGGCACCAGGAAGGTCGGATAGACCAGGATCAGCGCCAGCGGAGAATCGAACAAGCCGAACTGCACGATCACGGTGGCGAGCGGAATGAACAGGATCGACGGCGGCACCAGATAGGCGAGGTAGATGCCGAGGCCGACATAGGGACTGCCGCGGAAGCGCAGCCGCTCGATCGCGTAGGCGGCGAGCGTCGAGGCGAACAGCGACAGGAAGGTCGAGCCGATCGCGACCAGCATGGTGGTCTTCAGCCAGCGCGGATAGGCCGTGTCGAACAACAGATGCTTGATATGCGCGAGCGTCGGCGAGGTGATCCAGAACGGATTGTGCTCCTTGTAGTTCAGCAGCTCGGCGTTCGGTTTGAACGAGGTGACCGCCATCCAGTAGAACGGAAACAGCAGGATCAGGATGAAGCAGGCGAGCGGCAGATAGATCATCACCACGCGCCGGGCGCGGGAGTCCCACGCCATCGTATCGGGCGTGGCGCTGGCGACGTTGGAGGATTGGGCTGCAACGTCAGTCATTGGCTTCTCCCTGCTGCCATTTGCGGCGCGCGAGGCCGAAGTAGCTGAACAATGTTGCGAACACCAGGAACGGGATCATCGAGACGGCGATCGCGGCACCCTCTCCGAGCTCGCCGCCGGCGATGCCGCGCTGGAACGCCAGTGTCGCGAGCAGATGGGTCGAGTTGACCGGCCCGCCGCGGGTGATGGCGTAGACCAGCTGGAAGTCGGTGAAGGTGAAGATGATCGAGAACGTCATCACGATCGCCAGGATCGGCATCATCATCGGGAAGGTGATGTAGCGGAAGCGCTGCCAGGAGGTGGCGCCGTCGAGCATCGCCGCCTCGTAGAGCGAGGGCGAGATGGTCTGCAGCCCCGCCAGCAGCGAGATCGCGACGAACGGGATGCCGCGCCAGATATTGGCGGCGATCAGCGAGAACCGCGCCGGCCAGGGCGAGCCGAGGAAGTCGACATTGCTGTCGCGCCAGTGCAGCACGTCGACCAGGAGATAGGAGATGATCGAGAACTGCGGATCGTAGATCCACCAGAACGCCAGCGCGGAGAGCACCGTCGGCACGATCCACGGCAGCAGCACGATGGCGCGGATCAGGCTCTTGAACGGAAAATGGTTGTTGAGCAGCAGCGCCAACCAGAAGCCGAGCGCGAACTTTCCGAAAGTTGCGATCGCGGTGTAGAAGATCGAATAGAACACCGCGTTCCACCACAAGGGATCCTTGAGCAGATACTGGAAGTTCTCAAGTCCGATGTAGATGCCGCGCTGGCCGATCGTGGTGTCGGTGAAGGCGAGCCAGATGCCGAGGCCCAGCGGATAGGTGAGGAACACCAGCAGCAGGCCGATCGCGGGCGCAAGGCACATCACGATCAGGAACGGCTTGTAGTCGAACAGGCGCGCGAGCCAGCCCGGCTGGTGCAGCGCCGCGCCGCGTGAGGGGAGGGTGGTGACAGACATCAGGTTCTTGTCTCGGTCCGACTTCCAGGGGCATTCCGGGATGGTGCGTTAGCACCAGACCCGGAATCTCGAGATTCCGGATTCGACGCTACGCATCGCCCCGGAATGACAGCGGCTTGAGGTCGATCTTACCGGCCCTGCCGCCGGAAGTACCGCTTGGCGCGCTGTTCGGCTTCGGCGGCTGCGGCTTCGGGCGTTGCGGCATCGGTCGCGACCGAGGCGCACATCTGCACCAGCACATAGTCGGCGTTGACGGCGCCGGTCGCGGTCGAGATCGGCCCCTTGTAGCCGTTGTAGTAGGGGCTCCGCATCGTGTCCTTGAAGATCGCGACCTTGGGGTCGCTCGACCACACCGCGGCGTCGGCATAGGCCGCCAGCGGCTGCGACCAGTAGCCGGAGTTGGCGTTGAGCCACGGCTCGTACTGTTCGTGCTCGAGCATGAACTGCAGGAACGCCTTCGCGGCGTTGGGATACTTGCTGTGCTTGAACACCATTGCGTTCAAGGTCAGGCCGGACATCGGAGAGGTGGGAGCCAACCCCTTGATCAGGAACTGATGCGCGGTGTCGTCGGCGATCGCCTTGGTCGCGGGATCGTTCTTCAGCGAGAAATACAGCGAGACGCCGTTTGCGGTCAGGCCGATCTCCTGCGACGAGTAAGCGCGGTTGTTGGAGACGTCGTTCCAGGACGGGGTGCCGGCGATGAAGGTCGGATAGAGTTCCTTCAGATATTTCAGCGCCGCGATCGTCTCCTTGCTGTTGATGATGATGTTGCCTTCCTCATCGAGCAGCGCGGCGTTGTGCGACCACAACAGCCAGTTGGCGAAGCCGTTGCCGTCGCCGACCGCGTTGCCGAGTGCGAAGCCCGCGGGCTTGCCGGCCGCCTTCAGCTTCTTGCAGAGGTCGAGGAAGCCGGCGTGGTCCTCCGGCACCTTGTCGAAGCCGGCGGCGTTGACCAGCGACTTGCGGTAGACCAGCGGGCCGCCCGAGGCGCCGAACGGCAGGCCGACCCAGCTCTTCGACTTCGAGCGCATGCCGTATCGGCGCGCCAGCGTGAGCCATCCGCCATAGCGCTTGTCGAGATAGTCGGCGACATCGGTCAGCTCGATCAGCTTGTCGATATAGATGTGCGGTGCGTCGCCGAAGCCGATGATGATGTCGGGGCCGGCGCCGGAGTTCGAGGTCACGGCGGTCTGCTGGTTGATGTCCTCCCAGCCGACGAAGTCGACTTTGATCTCCACGCCGGTCTTGTCGGTGAATTTCTTGGCATTGGCGCGGAACACGTCCTCGTCGGCCTGGACGAAGCGTACCGGCCGCAGCATGCGCAAGGTGGCGTCCTTTTCGATCGGCAGCGACGGCGCCGCCACGTCGGCTGCCTTCACCTTCGACGCCTCCTGCGCCGAAGCGCCGGTAACCGCCAGCGCCGCCGCGGAAGCCCCCAGCACCAGCGCGTCGCGACGCGTGATCTCGTACTTCATGTCGTTCGCACTCCCGTTCTTATTGTTTCGTTGTTTTTTCCTTCCCGGCGTTTGGCCGCCGGTGAAGGTGTCTTGGTCTCGGCGCCTGCCGCGCAAAGGGCCCGCAAGAGACGGGCCCCGCACGAAAAACGCATTCCCGCCCTAGCTGTTCGGACCGCGATCCATGCTGACGGGCTGCCAGCGGCGCAACGCGGTGTTTTGCAGCACCGACGGGTTGACGCAGCTTACCGGCCACATGCCTTGCAGCACTAGTGACAATTCGTAGCCCACCCGGCGCTTGCGCGCCTCGTCAAAACGTGCCGACGCCGACGCGACATGGGCGGTCAAGGTAACATTGTCCATCCCGAGCATCGGATTGTTGTGCGACGGCGGCTCCTTTTCCAGCACGTCGAGCGCGGCGTGGGCGATCCAGCCCTCTTGCAGCGCCTTGATCAGCGATTCCTCGTCGACCGTGGCGCCGCGGCCGGTGTTGATGAAGATCGCCGACTTTTTCATCTGGCGAAAATGCTTCTCGGTCAGCATGTGGTGCACTTCGGGCCGCGCCGGGGCGTGCATCGAGACGAAATCCGACTGAGACAGCACCTCCGACAGCGTCGAGGGGATCACGCCGTGGTCGTACATCAGGGTTTCCTGGATGAAGGGATCGTAGGCCACCATCCTGAGGCCGAACGGCGCGGCGCGCTTGGCCACAGCGCGAGCGACCCGGCCGAACGAGATGAAGCCGAGCGTCTGGCCCATCAGGCGCGGAATCTTCAAAAGCGCCGGACGGCCCTCGGCCCAGCGGCCGGTGCGCACCATCTTGTCCTGCTCGATCAGGCGGCGGAAGCCGGCGAGCAGCAGCATCATGGCGTGGTCGGCGACCTCCTCGATGAAGGTGTCGGGAATGTTGGTGACGGGGATGCCGCGGGCGGTCGCGGCCTTGACGTCGACCGAGTCGACGCCGACGCTGCCGAGCGTGATCACCTTGCAGTTCTCGAGCGCGTCGATGACCGCCTTGGTGATCGGCATGCCCTTGGCGTAGATCGCGTCCGCGGTGCGTGCCGCCGCGATGAATTCGGCCTCGTTGGCCGGCGCCTCGACGATCTCGGCGCCGATCGGATCGAGCGCCTCGCGCTCATAATCGTAGCCGCCGCCGGCGACCGTGAAGCTCGCGCCCTTCGGCGTGACCACCCTGAATTTCGACATTGTCTGCTCCCGATGTGAGTCTGCTGTTCTTGCTTCTTGCTGGTTTGCTTCTTGATCTTGATTCTTCTTGCTTCTTGGAGCGCGGCTGGGTCGCCGCCTTCCCATGCTTGTACGCGAGCCGCGCTGTTCTCTCCACAATTGCCGGTTGGTCCGCGGCCTGATTCTCCGGGCTTCTACGGGGAACCTCCGTAACCATCAGGTAAAGGGTCTCACATTACGGTGCGCGGAATCAATCCGCCAATCGCGTCGCGTTCCCCGCCTCTTCTGGAGACCCCCGTGAAGCTGTCAAATCTGAAGATCACCCCCAAGCTCGGCATTCTGGTGGGGGTGACCCTCCTTGGCCTGTGCACGGCCGGCATCCTCGCCGGTCACCTGATGCAGCGGGAGATGATGAATGCGCGCATCGACCAGGCCAAGGCCATCGTCGAGATGGCGAAGAACATGGCGGCGGGCCTGAAGAAGGATGTCGACGCCGGCAAGCTGACCAAGGAAGCGGCACTGGCCGAGTTCGGCAAGCGCGCCAACACCCTGACCTACGACAACGGCGCCGGCTATCTGTTCGGCACCGACTACAGCGGCATCACGGTGCTGGCGCCCGATCCGAAGCAGGTCGGAACCAATCGCATGGACATCGTGACCAATGGTCGCAAGCTCTCGCAGGAACTGATGGACGGCGTGAAGGCCAAGGGCGAGATCCTGCTGTTCTATGATTATGTGAAGCCCGGCCAGGAGACGCCGATCCGCAAGCTCGGCTACGCCGTCGCGGTCCCCGGCTTCGATATGTATCTCGGCACCGGCGCCTATCTCGACGATATCGATGCCAAGATGCGGCCGATTGCCTGGCTGCTCGGCCTCGCGATCCTCGGCATCGGCATCGTTTCCGGCTCAGTCGCCTGGCTGATCGGCCGCAGCATCTCCCGTCCGCTCAACCTGCTCGGCGCCCGCATGCGCGACATCGCCGACGGCAAGCTCGACGGTGACATCCCCGGCGTCGGCCGCGGTGACGAGGTCGGCGGAATGGCGGCCACGGTTCAGGTCTTCAAGGACAACGCGGTTCGCGTCCGCGGCCTGGAACAGGCCGAGGCCGAGACCAAAGCACGCGCGGAGGCCGAGCGCCGTGGTGCGATGGAGAATATCGCCAACGATTTCGAGCGCAGCGTGAACGGCATCGTCCGCACGGTGGCCTCCGCCGCCGCCGGCATGCAGACCACGGCGCAGTCGATGACCGCGACCGCAAGCGACGCCAGCGCGCAGGCCGCGACCGTCGGCGCTGCGTCCGACAGCGCCTCCAACAATGTCGGCACCGTCGCCGCTGCCGCCGAGGAGCTCTCCAGCTCGGTTGCGGAGATCTCCCGCCAGGTGGCGCGCTCCAGCGAGGTCGCGAGCCAGGCGGTGGCCGATGCCGAGCGCACCAACGCGACCGTGCAGGCGCTCTCCACCGGCGCCGAGAAGATCGGCGAGGTGGTCAAGCTGATTCACTCGATCGCGGCTCAAACCAACCTGCTCGCGCTCAACGCCACCATCGAGGCGGCGCGCGCCGGCGAATCCGGCCGCGGTTTCGCGGTGGTCGCCTCTGAAGTGAAGGCGCTGGCCAACCAGACCGCGAAGGCGACCGAGGAGATCTCGGCGCAGGTCGCCGCGATGCAGGCGTCCACCGGCGAGGCGGTGACCTCGATCGGCGGCATCACAGCGACGATCGCGCAGATGAGCGAGATCACCGCCTCGATCTCGACCGCGATCGACCAGCAGGGCGATGCGACGCGCGAGATCGCGCGCAACATCCAGCAGGTCGCGGCCGGCTCGAGCGAGATCTCCGCCCATATCGGCGGCGTCACGTCAGCGGCCGCCGCCACCGGCACCGCGGCCGGCGACGTGCTGTCGAATGCCCGCGAGCTCGACACCCAGTCCGGCATGCTGCGCAACGCGGTCGACGAGTTCCTGCAGAAGGTGCGCGCGGCGTAAGGTTTGTAGGCCTGCCCAAACGTCATTGCGAGGAGCGTAGCGACGAAGCAATCCATCTTTCCGTGCATGCGGATCGATGGATTGCGTCGCTTCGCTCGCAATGACCGGGGCCTACTGCTTCTCGATTCCGGCGTCGGCGATCAGCTTCTCCCACAGCACGAGCTGCTCCTTGAGGAATGCCTCGAACTCCTCGGGCGTGCCGGAGAATGCCTCCATGCCGCGCTCGGCGAGTTGGCTCTTGATGTCCGGCCGCTCGACGATCTTGCGGATCTCCGCATTCAGCCTGACCACGACGTCCTTCGGCATGTTGGCGGGGCCGAGATAGCCCTGCCAGGAGGTGATATCGAAGCCCTTCACGGTGTCGTCCATCGTCGGCAGGTCCGGCAGCAGTGCCGACTTCCGCTTGGTGGTGACGGCGAGCGGCTTCAGCACCTTGGCGTTGACGTGCGGCAGCCCGGTCGGCACGTCGATGAACATCATCGAGATGCGGCCGGCGATGACGTCGGTCAGTGCCGGCGGTGAGCTCTTGTAGGGCACATGCAGCAGGTCGATGCCGGCGAGGCGCGCGAAGGTCGCGCCGGAGACGCTCGCCGATGACGAGCCACTGGCGTAGCTGTACTTGCCCGGCTCCTTCTTGGCGAGCGCGATCAGCTCGGCGACCGAGTTCGCCGGGATGTCCGGATGGATCACCAGCATGAAGGGCAGGTCGCCGGTGCGCGCGATCGGCGTGAAATCCTTGATCGGATCGTAGTTCATGGTCTTGAGCAGATACGGATTGGCCGAGTGCGTCGTGTTCGTGGTGACGAACAGCGTGTAGCCGTCGGGGGCGGAGCGGGCGACATAGTTCGCCGCGATCGAGCCGTTGGCGCCGGCCCGGTTGTCGATCACCATGCCGACGCCGAGCGCAACGCCGAGCTCCTTGGAGATCAGCCGCGTCGTGGTGTCGGTGCCGCTGCCGGCGGCAAACGGCAGCACCAGCGTGATGTTGCGGGTGGGATAGGTCTGGGCAAGTGCCGCCCCGGATATCGCCGCAAGCGCGGCGGTGGCTGCGGCCGCCAGGCAGCAGTATCGTCTCAATCCCATGACCATGTCGTCGTCCCCCCGCGCAGGCCCTGAACAGGCCCATTGCGGCCGAAGCTAACCCGGCCGCCATGGCCGCGGAAGCCGTGCCGGGAGCAGCCTTTCGCCGCATGGCCACTCCCGGGCCGTCGCAGGGGCACGCTGCCAAAAATATCGAAAACAACCCCATGCAAAGGAGCCGGTGGCGGCCGGTGCCCGACCAGGCTTGACACGTCGGGCAAATCAGTGTCATATTTCTAATATTCCGAAAGTCGGCCGTGAGTGCGTTACGATCCCGCCGGAAAGACCTGCGCGACGTGAAACGCCTTGGTGGTGATGAGCCACCGGCCGTCGATCCGATGAAACACCAGATGATCGATGAAGCCGGTTTGGCCGGCCCTGACGCGCACCTTGGCGATGGCCAGGTCGGACGCGGTCTGGTCGATGCTGATGATGGCCTCCTCGCGCGGCGATTTCATCGACGCCGGCGAGGGACGGCTGCGGATGAAGTCGCGGAATTCGGCGGCCGAGCGCACCGTGTGCCTGCCGTCCCGGATGCCGTGCACGATGCAGGCATCGGCGAAGACGTCGCGGAACCGGCTATCGTCGACGTCGTACATCAGGTTGAAATATCCATCGATCGCGGATGCGATGGCCTGGATGTCGCTCATTGCAAAATCTCCTTGGCGGTTGATGTGGCGGTGGCCGCACCGGATCGAACCGGTGATCTGCGCCGACAGTGGCCGATATGGTGGCGGAGTGCTACGACTGGGCGGTCATCTCTTGGATGACTGAAAGGCATCGGCATGGACGAAGTTGACGGTCGGCTGGTTGGCGGCCTGGTGGTCCTCGCGGCGCTGGCGGATGCGCGCAGTTTTGGCCGGGCCGCCGAACGGCTCGGCATGACGCAATCCGGGGTCAGCAAGGCGATCGCCAAGCTCGAGGCGCGCCTCGATGCCAGGCTGGTTCACCGCACGAGCCGCGCCGTCGAGCTCACCGAGGAAGGACGCGCGCTGTGCGAGCGGGTTGCTGCGCATCTGGCCGGGATCGGCGAAGCGGCGGCGGAGACCTCGAAATCGCGCGATGCGGTCCGCGGCAGGTTGCGGGTCAATGTTGACCCGCTGTTCTCCCGCATGGTGCTGTCGCCGAAGCTGAGCGAGTTCCTGCTGCAGAATCCAGGCATGGAGCTGCGTATCGAGACCCGCGACCGGATCGCGGATCTGGTCAGCGACGGTTTTGATCTGGCGGTGCGTTTCGGCGAGCCGGTGCCGTCGGCGCTGATTGCGCGCCGCGTGCTCGATGCGCGCGTGCTCACCGTGGCCTCGCCGATCTATCTCGAACGACACGGCCGGCCGCTTGATCCGCGGGAGCTGGCAAGCCGCGACCATCAGTGCATCCATGCAATCGATGCGGCGACCGGGCGTCCCTTCGATTGGGAGTTTCGGCGCGGCAACGAGGTCGTGCCGGTCGCGGTCAACGGGCGGCTCACCGTAACCGATTCAGGAACCAAGCTCGGCGCTTGCCTGGCCGGCTTCGGCATCGCGCAGGTGATCGATCTCGGCCTCGACGATCA
Organism: Bradyrhizobium sp. USDA 4503; assembly: GCF_054055815.1. Classification (NCBI taxonomy): domain Bacteria; kingdom Pseudomonadati; phylum Pseudomonadota; class Alphaproteobacteria; order Hyphomicrobiales; family Nitrobacteraceae; genus Bradyrhizobium; species Bradyrhizobium sp. USDA 4503. The sequence goes on along the minus strand of NZ_JBSRXS010000001.1, from coordinate 4,511,899 downwards.
CCTGAGGAGCGGCGCGCTGATCGAGCTGTTTCCGGACTGGCCCGACGAGTGTTTTCCGCTCTACGTCTATTACGCCTCGCGTAACCACGTGCCGGCGAAGGTGAGGCGGTTTATCGACTTCATCACGGACACGCTGGCGGCAAAGCCATATTCGCCACGCAAATCCGCCGGCTTGCGCAAGGTCAGCTAGCCATCTCCTCGGCGTCTGCTAGAGCGGGATGGGTTTGGTTGGATTGGCTTGGCGCGCTCTCGGTTCACCTATCCCGTTGGGGAGAGGTCGGATTGCGCCTGGCGATGCGAAGCATCGTCCAGTGCAATCCGGGTGAGGGCTCTTGCTCTCTCGATAGATGGTGCTGTCCTAGGACGCAGCGCGGACCAGGACACCCCGACCGTTAAGCATCCGGACGATTTGTTTACCTTTGATTCACTCAAGTTAATTGACTGGCACACGCTTTGATTCGATCATTCCCGCACTGGGCAAGGCGGTTTCATTAAGGACAATTTTTTCAGGCCCAGAGGGGCTAGCCCGATTACCGACGCGGCGGCTCGGCAAGCAATGGAATGAGGAGCGGCCTCAGCATCACCTCCAAGGGTGCTGGGGCCGTTTCTTTTGCCGTTAGGCAGTTCGCTGACTTGCCTATGCGAATGCGGTGGCTCGGAACCGGGCGCAGACTGGGCGCCATGTTCAGGCTCAGCCACTACGATGGCGTCGAGTACACCTTTATGGCGTTGGCGGCGATATCGTTCGTAGCGCTCATCGTAGGCGTCGGCGTCCTGTTGTCGGCGTCCTGTTTATGTGATGAACCTGTCATCTCATGGATTGATCCAACCGCCTTGGCCTCAGCGTGTACCCCCTCGCCGGGGCCATTTCTTTGGATAGGAACGGCCGACGTGGATCCCGGTTACCGCAACGTCCATTGCTGACTACCTGCCCACAGCGCATGGACGAATCCACGGGAAATCGGCCCCAGCCAGTCGCCTCGCTGGGGCTGCTTCTTTGGAGCGCTCCCAAGAGCGCCCACCGTCGATTACGGTGAAGTTGCGCGTTACGCGCAAAGTGAAAGAGGCCATCAAACTGGGGCGGTCTCGATCTCAAACAAATAGAACGATGGCAACCAGAGCGATGGGGCTCAGCCCCAACGCTACAATGCTCGCCCTATAAAGTAGGTCACTAGTCATGATACAACCCCTGCGTGGGGTTGAAATCTAGCTCGGGATGACTGGCGACCAAAGTGCAGTTTGTGCCACTGCTAGGAAATTAATCGTGCGCTGGATGAGAATAGGCCGCCAGCTGAGGCGGCCTTACTTGCCGTATGCCCGCGACTGTCATTTGCACGCCGAACACCGCGCGGCTTGTTCGGCATCGGTTTGATGGCGGTCCACTCGTAGTCGCTGAGTTCGCAGCGCATGCTCCGAGGCTCCGGTTTTCGGAGCTTGAATCACGTCTCGGGCAGCGCCATCAACTGGCAACGCCCCGTGCCGTTTCGCTAATGCTCTGAATTGACTTCCGCTTTCGGCGGCATAGCGGACTGGGCCGGACTTGCTACTGGCTCGACCCGGTCGCGGATGACCCGCAACGGACTTTAGGAACGCCCCGGGCCGATAGGAACAATCCATTCCGCATGGCTTTTACGTGCGATGGACGATCTGCTCAAGCGCGCCGACCGCGCTATTGAGGATAGCTATCGCGTCAAGGAAGAAGCGATAGAGCACCTTATACGGGCCCAAAGGGTAGCCCGGGAGGTGAGAGCTACTATCGTTCGTGCCGAAAGCGCTAGGTCCCGCTATCGTCAGCTTGGGCTGGAAACGGCTGAGAGGCAGGGCGCGTTTCAGGAAAATCCTGCGGGTACCTCACCTTCCGATCAGCGGGACTGAAGCCCAATAGTCGTCGCGCGGATATTTGGTCCAGCAGGCGTTTATGCGCTGCAGAAACAGCCTCCGCCAGCTGTCTGGAACGCTGTATAGCGGCGTCGGCACGCGCGAACAGTGTCTCAAGGTCCTGTGCCATGCCAGATAACGCGGGGGGGGGGCGCCGTTCCGGCGAAGGCGCCTCAAGTGAACTGCCGCCCGCTTCGCTGTATTCAGTGCCCTAATTCCAGTAAAGTGCCCTTGTCGTCGGCGGCGGTTCCGCGTCCCCCCGACTGGGGCCGGTCGCGCTTCCGCCTACGACAGGGAGCGCCGGGATGGTGTTGCCAGGTTTCCGCTTTTTCCGTCTCTCGTCTCTCGACAGAGAGCACGACGCTCGTCACCTGGCGTCGGGACGCGCAGCCATTACGCTGGGCCGCAAAGTGCTTTCGGAAAATCCTCGACCAAACATTCCAAAAACCAAGCAGCGCGAGATCAAAAAACCATCACCTCAGCAGCCTGACGGCTTTCGGATGCAAGCGGCTGTCGATAGAAAAAGGAAGGCGCAGGAGCGGCGCTCTTTTGAGCGGCAACAGCTATCTATTGCCAATAAACACGTAGCGAAGGCTGAATGCGTGATCAGGGAGCAAGTGGCCTTGATCGAGAACCTACGATGCAGCGGCCAAGACACGAAGCTCGCGGAGGAAACGTTGCGGGTGTTCGAGGCCAATCTACAGGTAATGCAAGAACACCGCGAGCTTATCGTTAGGGCCATCGAGGAGACCGAGGAAGGGCTTCAAGGCAACCTTGTTAGTTGGCCAGCTCCCGCATGGGGAAAACAGGGAGCCGATTCGGCCGAACCGTAACGTCCGGTGATCAAGCCAGCCCCTCGTCGATCTGCTCAATCGTTTTGACAATTATCGCTCGATGCTCACGCAGCGTCTTTAGATTGTGCTCAAAGCCCGTGAGCATCTCCTCCGCAACTTTGGTGTCGTGACGTTCCGCCCGCAAATTATCAAGTAAAAGTCGTTGCTTCGTGATGTGTTGCTCGGCGGTCGCGATATGCCTGTCGGACTGCGCAAGGTGTTCGACTTCGGCTTGTCGATCCATGTTTTAGCTCCACGACGCCCATCTTCAAACGCGTCCACGGAGATGTCGTTCCTTTGGGCGGTACGTCAAAATGTGCCGAAGTTGCCTATTGGCCCATCGCGTCATTTAGCTGCGCTGCAGAATTTGGTCGCTATCGGTGCTATAGCAGACTTTGGCAAGCTGTCCGCCCGGCAGATTTATGGGTTCACGGCCTCGCGCTTCGCCGATGTCTTGGCGGACCCTTGGCGCGAGGCGATGATGACGCCGGCGAGCACCAGCGCGTAGCCGATCAGATGGAACGGCGCGAGCGTCTCGCCGAGCAGCAGGATCGCCATCGCCGAGCCGAACACCGGCACCAGATGGAAGAACGGCGCGGCGCGGTTCGGGCCGATCAGCGCGACGCCGCGGTTGAAGAACAGATAGGCGAGCGTGGACGGGAAGATCAGCACATAGGCGAGCGTTGCGCCGGTCAGCAAGTCGAACTTCAGCGTCACGCCGTTGGCGAACTCCCAGGCCGCCACCGGCAGCAGCATCAGCGCACCGCAGCAGGTGGTGAACGAGATCAGCGAAAGCTGATGGATCTTCGGTCGCCGCGGGATCAGCGCCGAATAGAGCCCGAACGATACCAGCGAGGCGCCGAACATGATGTCGCCGCGGTTGAAGCTGATGCTGGCGAGCGCGGAGAAGTCGCCGCGCAGGATGATGGTCAGCACACCGGCCAGCGAGATCGCGATGCCGGCCAGCTGCGCCGGCGTCAGCCGCACGCCGAACAGGATCAGTGACCACAGCGCCACGAACAGCGGCCCCGCCGACTGGATCAAGAGCGCGTTGAGCGCCTCGGTATACTGCATCGCCCAGTAGGAGATCGCGTTGTTGAAGGCGAAGCCGACCGCGGACAGCAGCAGCATCAGCGGCAGGGCGCCGCGCAGCTTCGGCCAGTCCAGCTTCAGATGCGGCCAGGCGAACGGCAACAGGATCAGGAAGACGCCGAACCAGCGGATCGTGGTCAGCGTGACCGGCGGCACATGGCTGCCGACATGCCGCGCCAGCACGATGTTGGCGGCCCAGAACAGCGATGTCAGGCTGAGCAGCAGATAGGGCTGGTTATTGAGCCAGCTGAGCGGCGAGCGGCGTGGGGTTGTGGCAGGTGCGGGCAAGGTGGTCATTATCGGGCGGATGTTGTGCCCGAATCCGGCGCCGCGACAAGACGAAAGAGCGGATTGGAGCCATGCGCGGGGGCTCAATCTGACGCGGAAGCCACACTGCCGCGGAATAACAGAACCCGTCATCCTGAGAGACCGTGAATGAATGCCTCTCGATGCCGCAACATACTCGATGTCGTCCCGGCGAAAGCCGGGACGACGAGCGGAGAGATTGCGCTGCATCCTTGCCTATCTCTGCGGCCCCGACAGCGAGATGTCGCGCTCGGCGCGAAACACGTTGCTGTAGAGATTGGCGATCCATTGCCGTCCGCTCGAGGTGATGTTGAGGTAGCGGATCGCCTTCTGCACATGCGGTGCGACGCTGTCCCAGTAGAACCGCGGATAGCGGTCGACGAGATCGGCCGGCGAATCGTAGCCGAGCTGGCGGTTCAGTCCGGCCTCCTCGAATTCGATGTACAGCGCGTTGGCCTTGCGGATGTAGTGGGGATCGCCGAGCTGGCCGATCAGGTCGGCCGCGCGCAGCAGGGTGGCCTCTTCGCCGAAATCCTCATCGTCATCAGGCGCGCTCAGCGGAAAGCGGGTGCCTTCGATGGCACGCACGATGCGCTCCTTGTCGAGCAGGGTGACGCCCTTGAGCCGCTCCATCACGAAGATCTTGGAGCGGTCGACGTGGTAGGACATCAGCGCCGCATCCGACGAGCCGCGCGGCAGGATGATCTTGCGGCCGTCGGCCTCGACCAGATAGCCGTCCTGGCCGTCGGCCTCGAACAGCCCGCGCACATAGCCGATGTCATGGGTGAGGCAGGCGATGATGACATGGGCATAGTCTTCGGCGCTCATATGCGAGTGCAGCGCGCGGCCGCGCAGGATGTCGTGGCCGGCCAGCGTCACCAGCATGGTGTGCTCGACATTGTGATAGAGCGCGTCGCTGTTGCCGATGCATTCGAGCGCGATCCGGGCGATCGAGGGCACCATTTCCACCAGCTGGGTCTGCGAAGAGCCGAACCGGCGCTGCATGTACTCGCCGAGGAACTTGCCGAGCGCGTCGGCCGCTAGTTCTGGAAGGGTCATCACGGCCTTGACCTCCGAGAGCTGACCTGAGCTTACGGCTCGGCGGTATTTCAGGCTAGTCCCGCGATGTGACATAATCGTTGCGGCCGGACCGATGTGGCGGGAGTGACGGGCTTTGGGCGGGAGCGGGTGATGGGTGTCGATCTCTTGAACGTCAAAGGCCTGAACGAGCTGGACCGCGAGGCGCCGGTCGTGATGGTCAATCTGATGCGGTTTCGCGCGCGGTCGCTCGACGGCGACGGCTCGGGCTGGGATGCCTATTTGCGCTACAGCGCGCTCACCGTCCCGATGATCAAGGCGCGCGGCGGCACGCTGTTGTGGACCGGCAGCGCCGAGACTGTCGCCCTCGGCGAGCCGGCCGGCCAGAGCTGGGATTATCTCGCGCTGGTCTACTACCCGAGCGTCGCCGCCTTCATCGACATGATGACCTCGGCCGACTACGAAGACCGCTGCGACCCGCATCGCCGCAACGGCTGCGAGGAGCACGTCATCATCGCGACGCGCGAGGCCTACAGCAAGTTCAAGGTGGGGTAGCCGACGAACCCGGCTCCCATCCCGTCATTGCGAGCGTAGCGAAGCAATCCATTTCACCGCGTAGTGGAGCGATGGATTGCTTCGTCGCTAACGCTCCTCGCAATGACGGTTGACAGTGACCCTCAGGATGATGGGTTTGCGAGCGGCTGCAGCGCCGCGTGGCAGGCGCTCTGCACGACACGGCAGACATCATCGCTCGACCGCCCCGCGCTCAGCGATGCGAAGGTCGGATAGCTCGTCAGCGCGAAGATCAGGTCGACGGCGTCGCTGCGAGCTTGCTGTGACGCGCCCTTGCCCGCGATGCGGTCGATCAATCCGGTGACGCCGCGGCGGCGGCGCTCGTTGCGCTCACGCACGGCCTCGGCGAATTCGGGATCGGTCGCCATCGCGTCGTGCAGCCGGCCGACCGCGGAATCCCGGCTCCAGAATCCGCAGAAGATCTCGACCATCCGGTCGAGCGCGGCGCGCGGATCGGCCATCGTCATGGCGTCGGCGAGCTGGTGCAGCCCGCCATGGCGCGCGATCTCGTCGAACACCGCCTCGAGCAGCCCGCGCCGCGAGCCGAACTGGTTGTAGACGGTCAGCCGGGTCACGCCGGCCGCCTTGGCCACCGTATCCAGCGAGAAGCGCGCGATGCTCTCGTCGCGCAATGTGCGCGAGGCGGCCTCGATCACGCGCTCGCGGGTCTCGGCGGCGGCAGCGCTGCGCGCCGGGCTCACATAGCTGCGCGGCGGCATCGGTTTGCCTTGCTTTCGTCAGATTGACTATACATTATGTATATTTAATTTTCCAATGCCATCCGGAGCGACATCATGCAGACCGCCCTCATCATAGCGCTGTCCCTTCACGTCCTGTCATCGGTGTTTTGGGCCGGCTCGAGCTTCACCCTGGCGCGCACCGGCGGCCTCGGCGGCGAAAAGCTGCTGTTTCCGCAAATCGGCGCCGCGACGGTCGCGATCGTGACCGGCGGCACGCTCTGGCGCCTGGTCCACGAAGGCTCGTTCGGGCTGTCGGAGCAGGTTCTGGCGGGCGGCGCGATCGCGGCGCTGGCCGCGATCGCCGTGCAGGTCATCGTCGGCGGCGGCGCGGTCCGGCAGCTGCGCAGCAGCGCGGGCGATACCTCAGCCGCGCGCTCGCGCCTGGCGGTCGCCCAGCGCATCGCCGCCGCCCTGCTCGCGATCACCGCGCTGTGCATGGGCGCGGCGCGCTATGCGTGAGCCTGAAGTCTTTCCCGTTCCGATAGAATCGCAACGGGGCTCTAAAGCGCGATGAGATTGGGTTGAATCATCATCGCGCTTTAGCTCCTTGTATGAGCATGATCTTTTCGGAAAACCGCTTCGCACTTTTCCGGATCATGCTTTGGACTCTTGTTGTGACGCGTTTTCTTCACGCGAACCGGTATCCACTTCGCTCGAAAACGCTCTAGAACTTCCGCACCAGGTCCGGAGTGATCTCCTTCAGGCTGCGGATGCCGAGCAACGCGAGGTCGCGGTCGATCTCGGCATGCAGCAGCGAGATTGCGCGCGCCACGCCGGCCTCGCCGGCGACCACGGCGGCATAGAGGAACGGCCGGCCGATCCAGACGAAGTCCGCACCGAGCGCCAGCGCCTTGATCACGTCGGTGCCGCGGCGGATGCCGCCATCGACCATCACGGTCATGTTGCCCTTCTGCGCCGCGATCTCCGGCAGCGTGCGCAAGCCGGAGACGGTGTAGTCGAGCTGGCGGCCGCCATGGTTGGAGACCATGACGCCGTCGCAGCCATGCTCGCGCGCCAGCCGGGCGTCTTCCGGCGCGATCAGCCCCTTGACCACGAGCTTGCCGGGCCAGCGCTTGCGGATCAGCTCGACATGCTTCCAGGCCAGCTGGTCGCGGCTGCCGATGTTGCGCATCAAATTCTTGGACAGCACCGGCGGGCCCTGCTTGGCGTCCATGTTCTCGAAATGCGGCATGCCGTGGTTGAACACGGTGCGCGCCCAGGTGTTGAGCAGCCAGTCGGGATGGGTGATGGTGTCCCAGAACACCCGCGGCGTGATCTCGAGCGGCACCTGGAAGCCGTTGCGGATATTGTTCTCGCGGTTGGGCGGCACCGGCACGTCGGCGGTGACGACGAAGGTGTCGTAGCCGGCGGCGGCGACGCGGTCGACCAGCGGCTCGATCCGCTCGGGAAGGCCGGCGAGATAGGCCTGGTACCAGGCCGAAGGATTGGCGGCGCGAACGTCCTCCAGCGTGATCAGCGAGGAGGCCGACAGGATCATCGGGATGTTGGCGGCAGAAGCGGCGCGCGTCAGCACGATGTCGCCGCGATAGGCGCAAAGCGCGGACGAGCCCATCGGCGGAATGCCGAACGGCGAGGCGTAGGTCTTGCCGAACAGCGTCGTGGTCTGGTCGCGGCCGGAGACGTCCTGCAGCACCCGCGGCACGAAGCCGTATTCCTCGAACGCCCGGCGATTGTCGGTGCGGGCCATATCGGTCTCGGCGCCGCCGGAGATGTAGCCGTAGAGGAATTTCGGCAGCAGCCGGCGCGCCTGCGGCTCGAAATCGTCGAGCGTGAGATAGCGCCGCAGATGCCGGGGTACGGCGGGTGCAGCGCGGTTGACGGTTACGGGAGGCGGAGAGGGGGCTGCGGTCCGGTCGTGCACGTTGAGCGTTTCCGTTGTTCTTGGTTCTTGGTCGGAAGGCCAGACTAGAGCATGATCCGGAAAAGTGGATACCGGTTTTCCGAAAAGATCATGCTCAAACAAAGAGATGAGATCATGATGCGATTCCATGGAAACGCATCATGATCTAGCGCCTGCCGGCGGGCCCGACAAATTTCTCGTTGAACTTGTTGACGGACTGGCTGACGTCGCTGAGCGTCTTGCGGGTCTCGGCGATCATGGCGCCGGATTTCTTGTCGAAGCTCTGGATCAGCTCGCGCAGCGAGATCACGGTCGGCAGCAGCTCGCCGCCATATTTGTCGCTGCCGAAGCTTTTCAGGAACTTGTCGGCCGAGTTCATCTTGGCGTCGACCGCGCTGATGCCGTCGTCGGCGGCGTCGATGAAGCCGGCGATCAGCTCGCCATTGCCGGACAGCGAGTTGGTGAAGTTCTCGAGCCCGAGCAGCGAGTCCTTGATGTCGGCCTCGTTCTCGCTGATGACGCGGTCGACATTGCGCAGCGCGACCCGCAGCTTCTCCTGGATCCCCATCGTGCCTTCGGCGTCGGCCGTCAGTTCGGGAATGCCGTCGGCGCCGAGCGTCGGCGGCGGCGCATCGTCGGTGCCGCCGGTGAAGGATATCGAGGCGATCCCGGTCAGGCCCTGGAATTCGAGGCCGGCCTGGGTATCCTTCTTGATCGGGGCGTTGCCTTCGATCCGCGTCATCGCCACCACGCGGTGCCGGTCGAGCCTGATCGAGACCACCTCGCCGATCCGCACGCCGGCGAAGTTGACGCTGCCGCCGCGGCGCAGGCCGGAGGCCGAGCCCTCGAAGATGACGCGGAACGGCACCATCCGCTTGATGCCGGCATAGCGCTGATAGCCCAGCCAGCCGCCGAGCGAGCCGGCGATCAGGGCCAGCGTCAGGGTGCCGATCAAGAGATTGCTGGCGCGCGCCATGCGTAAAACCCGTCTGCGAAGCAGACCCTAGGAGATAGCGGATTTGCCGCCGATAGTCACCGCGGGCTTTCCTTACCTCGCCCCGCTTGCGGGGTCGAGACGAGCGAAGCTCGCTCTTAGAGGTCGGATCGCATGCAGCGCAGCGGAATGCGGTCCGGGTGAGGGGAGTCTCCGCGCATTCGTCTCTCGCCGTCCTCGCGGAGCGAGCCCCTCACCCCAACCCTCTCCCCGTAAGAACGGGGAGAGGGAGAGGAGAATTACGCGCTCTGCTTCCGCGATGCCGCGAAGACGCCGGCCAGCACCAGCGCGAAGCCGATGAAGTGGAAGGCCTGCGGATGCTCGCCGATGAACACGATCGACATGATGGTGCCGAACACCGGAACCATGTGGAAGAACGGCGCGGCGCGGTTGGCGCCGATCAGCTGCACACCGCGGTTGAAGCACAGATAGGCCAGTGTCGAGGGGAACACCGCGACATAGAACAGCGACAGCAGATTGTTGATCGTGAGCTGCATCACCGGGCGCGCGCCGAGTTCCCAGATGTAGAGCGGGATCAGGACCAGCGCGCCGCAGCCGAAGGTGAAGGCGGCGACCGACAGGCCGTGGATTTTAGGCCGCTTCAGGGTCAGTACCGAATACAGCGCGAAGATCACCAATGCGACGATGAAGATCAGATCGCCCTTGTTGAACTCGATCTTCGACAGCGTCGTGAGATCGCCGTGCAGCAGGATCACCAGCACGCCGGCGAGCGACAGCAGCACGCCGAACAATTGCGCCAGTGTCAGCCGCGCGCCGAGCAGGATCAGCGACCACAGCGCGACCACCAGCGGTGCCGCGGATTGCAGCAGCAGCGTATTGAGCGCCTGGGTGTGCTCGAGCGCCCAGTATTGCAGCGTGTTGAAGGCGCTGATGCCGGTGATCGACATCAGCACCATGATGCCGAGATTGTTGCGGATCACCGGCCAGTCGCGGACGAGGTGCTTCCAGGCAAACGGCAGGATGATCAGGAATGCCGCCGACCAGCGCAGGAACGACAGCGTCACCGGCGGAATGTGGCCGGCGGCGAGGCGGCCGACGATCGCATTGCCGGCCCAGCATGTCGCGGTGATGCAGAGCAGCAGATAGGGCTGGTTGGCGATCCAGGAGCCGGCCGCAGGCGTTGATGTGGTGGAATCGGAGGCAGACATGAAGAGGGCCCGGGTTCACGACGCCGCGGCCTGCCCGGCTGGCACCGCCGGGCCGGTATGGATCTCCCCGGCTCGGATCACAGACACGGATTTCGTCATTCCATCAATGGGGATAGACGCATCGCGACCATGCGCGAAGGCCCCTTCACCAAGGCGGCATGACGGCGCCTGGCCGGGCCAGCCCCGCGCCGGTCGCGCAGGGGATCGAACATTTGGTCCTAGCCGGTCTCCGGCGGCCTAGTCTGGCGCTTGACGATCTGCTCGGCGAGCTCGATCAGGATCCGCTTGGTGTCGGGGTCCTGCACGTCGCGAAACACCCGCAGCATGCGCAGTTCGAGCAGGGACTGCAGCGATTCCGCCGTCTGGCCGGCCTGCGCCAGCGCTGCCGTGACCGGCCGGCGGTTGAGGATGTCGGCGGCGATTCCGAGCATCTCGGCGACCGTCGCCAGGCGACCGGCATCGATCTTCACCGTGCCGTCGACGCCGTTCTTTTGCAGAGAGGCGCCGGCGCACAGGATCTCGGCGAGATCCGCCTGTGACAGCCCGATGGCGCGCCAGCGCGCCTGCACCAATTGGTCGATTTGGTCGTCCTGTGATGTGCTCATGATGCGTTCAGACCATCTCCAGCTAGGTCCGTGGACAGCATTTCCGCTACAAAAGTTGGTAGCAAATGAACCGGCGGTTCGTCGCGATGGGACTTCTACGGATCATGCGGCTGGACAACGGGTCCTGCCGTACCGGGCAACGTGCAGGATGATCGGCGCCTCGACGCCGGCCGGGCAGTCGCGCCGGACGAGCACCGGAGTGCGCACCCTGGTCTGGGATGCTCGCATCAGCGTCATCCGGCCACGGCCCTTATTATCAAGACCGTGCGCGAATGCAATCAGGGGGCGATCGGGAAGATGAACCCAACCGGATGTGTGACCGCGCCACATATCGCGGTGTCTGGTCCTGGCAGGGCGATGCGGTCGGCATGGCGGCAGCCCCGGGAGCGCCGCCATGGCTGCGCGGCGCCGCTCACAAATCGATGATTCCGAGCGCGATGCTCTTGGCCACCCCATGGGTCTTGTTGGATGCCTCGAGCTTGCGCAGCGCCTGCTTGATGAAGCCTTCCACCGTCTCCGGCGAAATGCCGAGGATCTGCGCGGTGTCGGCCACGGTCTTGCCGCGCGCCGCCCAGGCGATCACTTCCTTCTCCCGCCCGGTGAGCTTGATGGTTTCGGCGGCGTCCGCGGGCTTGAGGATGGTCGGCGCGTTGCGCTGGTCGCGGTTGACGATGTCCATCGCCCGCTGCACCCAATAGATCATCAACAGATGCAGTTCATGGCGATGGCAGACGAACAGCTTGTCGAAGTCGCGCGGCTCGTCTTCCCAGAAGAACACCGTCGAGCTCGAATGCACCGCGCCGAGCCGGTCGCGATAGTGGAAGGGAACGACGAAGCCGTCCTTGAATCCGAACTCCCGGGCGGCATCCATCGTCTTGACCTCGGGCGGTCGCTTGCGTCCGCTGCGCTCCGGCAGCTTCAGGCTGCTCCAGCTGAACGGCGTGTTGGTGCGTCGTGACCGCGCCAGCGCCGGATCGGCATGAACGAACTCGTTCTGCACATACGCCCGCTTCCAGGCATCGGGAAATGTGCCGATATGATAGGGCAGATCAAGGTCGGGCCGGCCGGCATCGACAAAGGCAAAGCCCGAGAAGCCGTAATTCTGGACAACGCGATGCAATGACGAGCTGAGCTCGTCGATGGTATCCGACGCCTCGATGGTCGAAATCGCGTCTACCAGGCCCATTGACGAAAACCCCCGGTTTTAGGGGGTACCACAGTTAACCCCTTTTGTTCCAGATGTTCCCGCATTTGGAGGAAGGGACAAATGCTTCATTCATTGGACGGCTACCACGCCCTCATTACCAGGGAAAAGCTTGATCCGGCGCATGTCGGGGCGATGTTGCGGCTGCGCAAGCGCCTGTTCGTCGACCATTGCGGCTGGCTTCTGACCACGGTCGGGGATGTCGAACGCGATCAGTTCGACTGCTGGTATACCGAGCACTGCCTGTTGTTCTCCGGCGTCGAGCTCGTCGGCGGCTTCCGGGCTATCCGCACCGATTATCCCTATCTCACCAAGTCGGTCTTCCCGCAGCTTGCGCTGCGTCGCTTTCCGAGCAGCCGCGACGCCTGGGAGATCAGCCGTTTCGGCGTGCTGCCGAACGTTGCGAGGTCGCAGGCCGCACGCGTGACCTACGCGCTGATGTTCCGCTTCGCCGAGCTGCGCGGAGCGAAGGCGCTGGTGGCGCTGGCCGACCTCTCCTATGAGCGTTTTCTCACCCGCATGGACATCCGCACCCGCCGCTACGGCCCGCCGCAGGTGATCGGCAATGATCGCATGGGCCGCCCGCTGACGGCGCTCGCCGGAGAAATTCCGCTCGGTCTCGCCGCCAATCCCGGCCTGACCAAATTCCTCGATCTTGGACGGCAATTGGAGATCCACGATGCTTCACATGTTCTCGGACGTTCGAGCATTCCAGCGTGATCCGCTGCGTCTGCTGCTGACGCGCGGCAACGAGTCCGCGCTGGGGCTGGTGCCGTTGCAGCTCGGTCCCGCGCCGGTGTTCCTGGTGAACGATCCGGATCTGCTGCGCCCGATTCTCAAGGCGCCGGAGACCGACATCGGAAAGGGCAAGCTGATCAAGAAGCTGACGCCGGTGCTCGGCCGCAGCTCGCTGATGCTGAGCGGCGAGGAGCACAAGCGGCGCCGAGCGGTGCTGCAGAAGCACATGGCCAAGGGCAGCGTCGAGAAATTCCTGCCGCATATGTGCGCCGAGATCCGCGCGGTCGGCGCCAGCCTGGCGCGGCTCGGATCGTTCGATCCGCACCATGTCACCGCGATGCTGGCGCTGCGGACGATCTGCGTCGCGATCTTCGGCTCCCAGGTGATGTCGTCCGGCGACGAGGAAGCCCTGGTTCAGGCGGTGGGCGCGATCGAGGACGATCTTGCGGAAGAGATGTTCCGCGCATTGCCGTTCGGTCCGGTGGCCTGGTATCGGCGGCGCAAGAACCGGGTCTGTGCCAAGCTTGCGATGTCGACGGTGGTGCAACGTCTGCGCAGCAAGGCCGGCTCGAGCAGCGCGCTGCGCGATCTCGAGGCGCTCGGTCTGACCGATCGCGATCTCGAGGACGAGATCCTGACATTGCTGCTGGCCGGCCATCACACCACAGGTTCGACTGCGGCGTGGATGTTCTACCAGATGGCCACCAATCCCGCCCTGATGGACGAGATTGCCGACGAGGCGGCGGAGTGCCTCGGCGACGACGGCGAGCTGCGGCTCGAGGCGGTGAAGCGCGCCAATCTGAGCGCGACGTTGGTCAAGGAGGTCTGCCGGCTCTACCCCAGCGCCTGGTGGTTCTCCCGCGAGGTGATGCAGCCGGTGACGATCGGTGGGCGCGATCTCAAGGTCGGCACCTCGCTGTTGATCTGCCCCTGGCAGCTGCAGCGCGATGGCAGGCATTTCGAGGATCCGGACCGCTTCCTGCTGACGCGGCGCTACAACACCGACGCCTACATCCCGTTCGGCGCCGGTCCGCGCGCCTGCGCCGGGATGGGGGTTGCGATGCTCGAGCTGCAACTGCTCGCGCTCGAGATCGCCGCGGCCTATCGCTTCACCGGCGTCAGCCCGAATCCGGCGCCGTGGCCGAAAGCCTCGGTGACGCTGATTCCCCCGCCGATGACCATCGACATCGAAATCCGCGAGATGCGCCCGCGCATCCCGCATCTCGGCGACGAAGCCGAGCATCTGCCGTACATCCCAACCGTGGGTGCGGCGTCCATCAGCACACTACAATCGGTATCCCAATGACAACTCAGCTAACAACGGCCAGCGCCGGGCAAAGGGCCATGGATCAAGTGCAAATGCGCAGTTTGCGCGACGTCATCGCTGTCTTGATCGAGCAGCGCAGCATCGTGAGGGCGGCCGGCGCAAGCTTCGCCGCGCATCTGCTCGACCTCGCGATCATGCAGCTGCGGCTCAACGTCAACGATATTACGGCGGAGGAATTATCCGGTCTGTCCGACTTCGTCGGCGCGGAGTTCATGAGGGACAAATCCTCGCATTGATCGCGGCGACCGGTCTTCGGATCAGTCTTGCGCAGGATCGGTCTCGCGTAGGTTCAGTCCTGCGTCGCCACCAGCGGCTTCATCGTGGCGCCGGCGGCAAGCGCGGCGTCGTTCGGATCGATCTCGATCTGCAGGCCGCGCTGGCCGCCATTGACGAAGACCGTGACGTGGGTGAGGGCGGTCTCGTCGATCGCGGTCGGCACCTTCTTCTTCTGGCCGAACGGGCTGATGCCGCCGACATGATAGCCGGTCAGCCGCTCGGCATCGGCCGGGCGCATCATCCTGGCCGACTTGCCGCCGAGGGCGGCGGCAAGTTTCTTCATGCTGACCTCGCAGTCGGACGGCACCACGGCGCAGACCGGTTTGCCGTCGACCTCCGCCATCAGCGTCTTGAGCATGCGATTCGGGTCGACGCCGAGCGCCTCGGCCGCCTGCAGCCCGATGCTCTCGGCGCTGGAATCGTAGACATAGGTGTGAAGCTTGAAGGCAATGCCGAGCTTGCGCAGCGCCATCGTCGCTTGGGTGGAATTGGGCATGGACCCTGCCGGTTAATCTAGGTGAATGATCGCCGTAATAGGAGCTGCGATCAATCCACAGCAGATCCAGCGTCACGTTGCCGTAACATTAAATTCCCGCCAGCCCGGCGCAGCCGGGCGCAGCATGGAATTTAATGGGGATATCAAAGGGTTGTAGGTCGTCTAAAAGGCGTAAACGAGCCCCTTCTTGCTTGCGCAGCCGAGCCGCTTCCTTTATCCGGTAGGCGCCTTGCGTGCGCGCGGCCGGGCGCCGCGATTTAGGCTGGGCATATCAATGCAGGTCGCTGTGGGCGGACGCGTTTTCGCCGCGATCATGGTCTGAAACACCTGAAGGGAACATCTTCGCAATGGCCAATGTTGTCGTCGTCGGCGCCCAATGGGGTGACGAAGGGAAGGGCAAGATCGTCGACTGGCTGTCGGAACAGGCCGACATCGTCGTGCGCTTCCAGGGCGGCCACAATGCCGGCCATACGCTCGTGATCAATGGCGAGACCTACAAGCTGGCGCTGCTGCCCTCCGGCGTGCTGCGGGCGAACAAGCTCGCGGTGATCGGCAATGGCGTGGTGTTCGATCCGCAGGCCTTCCTCGACGAAGTCGCCAAGCTGAAGGGGCAGGGCGTCGCGGTCGGACCGGACAATCTGCGGATCGCCGAGAACGTCACGCTGATCCTGCCGCTGCATCGCGAGCTCGACGCCTTGCGCGAATCGTCCAACGCCATCACCTCGATCGGCACGACCCGCCGCGGCATCGGCCCGGCCTATGAGGACAAGGTCGGCCGCCGCGCCATCCGCCTGATGGATCTCGCCGACCTCGACACCCTGCCGCACAAGATCGAACGCCTGCTGGCGCATCACAATGCGCTGCGCCGCGGCCTCAACCTCGCGGAGATCGACGGCAAGAGCATCCTGAGCGAGCTGTCGGCGATGGCGCCGAAGCTATTGCCCTATGCCGAGACGGTGTGGCGGCTGCTGGACCTCAAGCGCCGCGAGGGCAAGCGCATCCTGTTCGAGGGCGCGCAGGGCGCGCTGCTCGACGTCGACCACGGCACCTATCCCTATGTGACGTCGTCCAACACGGTGGCGGCGCAGGCCGCGACCGGCACCGGCCTCGGCCCGGGCGCGGTCGGCTATGTGCTGGGCATCTGCAAGGCCTACACCACCCGGGTCGGCCAGGGTCCGTTCCCGACCGAACTGAACGACGAGATCGGCGAGGAAATCGGCCGTCGCGGCAAGGAATTCGGCGTCAATACCGGGCGCAAGCGCCGGGTCGGCTGGTTCGATGCCATGCTGGTGCGACAGACTGTCCGCACCTGCGGAATTGCCGGGCTGGCGCTGACCAAGCTCGATATTCTCGACGGGTTCGACAGCATCAAGGTCTGCATCGGCTACAAGCTCGACGGCAAGGAAATCGACCATCTGCCGGCGGGCGAGGGCGCGCAGGCCCGGGTCGAGCCGATCTATGAGATCATCGAGGGCTGGAAACAGCCGACCGCCAATGCGCGGTCCTGGGCGGACCTGCCGGCCCAGGCCATCAAGTACGTTCGCCGGGTCGAGGAACTGGTGGGGTGTCCGATCGCCCTGCTGTCCACCAGCCCGGAGCGTGAAGATACTATTCTGGTACAGAATCCGTTCGAGGCTTAACGGGATATTACCTATATCCCTCCAATTGTGTGGAAATGGCTGACTACTACCCGCTGATCGCCCGTGCCATCGCCGGATTGGACCCCAACGCCCCCGGCGAAGCCCGCCGTGCGCTGTATGCGCGGGCGCGAACGGCGTTGATCCAGCAGCTCCGCGGCGTGCAGCCGCCGCTCTCCGAGTCCGAGATCACCCGCGAACGGCTGTCGCTGGAAGAGGCGGTTCGCAAGGTCGAGTCCGAGGCCGCGCAGCGCGCCCGCGAGGCCTCGCGTCCCGGTGGCGCTGCCGCTGTCCGCGGCAGCCGCGCCAATGCCCGGCCGCCCGAGCCCGGTCCCGCCGACACTGCCGCGCGCCCGCGGCCCCCGGCCGAACCCCGTCCGCCGCGCAATCTGCGCCCCGACGCGCCGCCGCCGGCCCCGCCGCGGCCGCAAAACCCGCCGGTCCCGCCCGAGACCCAGGCGCCGCCGGCCCGGCCGGGCCCGCCCCGCCGCGGTCCGGAAGGCGCGCCGCCGCCGGTGCCGCCGGCCGCGCCGGGCGTGCGCGGCTTCCGCGACATCACCGCCGATGCTGACGATCTCGGCCGTGCCGCGGCGCAAGCCAGCCGCAACGCGCGCAAGACCTACGCCAACGTGCCGTCGCCCTCGCCGGAATTCGATCGGCTCGAGCCGAGCCTTGAGAATCGCGGCGGCGATCCCGAGGCGCCGTATTCCTACGACGAGTCGATCGAGGAGGCCGAGCGCTACACCCCGCAGCCGCCGCAAGGTCCGCCGCCGCAGCGGTCGCGGGCCGGCAACGGCGAGCGCGAGCCGAAGAAGCCGCCGCGCGTCGGGTCGATGTTCCCGTTCAAGACCGCGATCGTGATCGGCATCCTGCTGATCCTGGTCGGCACCGGCATCCTGTTCCGGCAGCAGGCCATGACCCTTGTCAGCAGCCTGTTCAAATCCTCGGCCCCGGTCGAGGCGCCGAAGGATGCCGCGTCGACGCCTGCGAGCAAGAAGATCACCGACCGCGTCGGCCAGCCCTCGTCGTCGGGCGAGACGGTCGCCCCGGTGGCGCAGCGCGTGGTGCTGTATGACGAAGACCCGTCGGATCCGAAGGGCAAGCAGTATGTCGGTTCGGTGGTCTGGCGCACCGAGCAGGTCAAGGGATCGGGCAACCAGAAGCCCGACATCGCCGTGCGCGCCGACATCGACATTCCCGATCGCAAGTTCAAGATGACGATGTCGTTCCGCCGCAACACCGATTCATCGCTGCCGGCGAGCCATACCGCGGAATTGACCTTCATCCTGCCGCAGGACTTCGCCAATGGCGGCGTCGGCAACGTGCCGGGCATCCTGATGAAGTCCAACGAGCAGGCGCGCGGCACGCCGCTGGCCGGGCTCGCGGTCAAGGTCACCGACGGCTTCTTCCTGGTCGGCCTTTCCAATGTCGACGCCGACCGCTCGCGCAATCTGCAACTCTTGAAGGAGCGCTCGTGGTTCGACGTGCCGCTGGTCTACACCAACCAGCGCCGCGCCATCATCGCGATCGAAAAGGGCGCCCCCGGCGAGCGAGCCTTCAACGAGGCGTTCGCGGCGTGGGGTGAGTAGCGGCCCTAGCTCTCGCCCCGGTCGCCAGCAATGTCGTCGCCCGGCTTCGTCCGGGCGATTCCGTATCGCAGCAAGATCAGCGGCTGTTGCAGCGCATCGACGTGCAGAGCTCCGGAACATCGCCGCGACTTTCGATTTTTCCCTAGAACCGTCGCGCGACCGCGTTACACTTGGTTGACGTCGGGCAAGGGCACGCCATGAAACGCTATCTGATCTTCGCAGCCATCGGGCCGTTCATCGGCGGCTTCCTGCTGCTGCTCATGACCACCTATCAGTCCGGCTACTGGACCGAGACCAGCGGCGGCGAGGTGACCAAGCTGCTCGTCGTGTTCGTGAAGTCGCTGCAATACAATTATCTGTTCGGCATCGTGCCGTCGCTGATGTTCGGTGCGATCGACGACATCCTGATGCATGTGAGGCGGATCGCGCCGGTGGTGCGGATGCTGCTCGTTGGTGCGGTGGCGTTCGTCGGCGCGGCGTTGACCTACGCCTCGCACGGCTCCGAAAGCGGCGCGGTGCAGTTCATCCTGTACGGAATGGTCGGCTTCATCCCGGGCGTGATCACGTCCTGGCTGGCGCACAAATATGCCGAAGAGCTGCACGCGCCGGCGCAGCCGGCTTCCCAGCATTAGGGCAGGTGCTCAGTACCAAGGGAAAAGCAGAAGTCGCGTTCGGCGACTTCTGACCCAACCGCGAAATGAGCACGTCGCGATCGGACAAGGGCCGCGCTCAACGCCCGGCGCGGAATAGATCGCCCCTTGCAGTAATCGTATCAGCGCGCGAGACGCCGGAGGTCCGGCTACCTTCACACAACTGTCACATCATCGTCATGCAAACGTAGTCCCAATGTCATGTCCGCGTTCGTCCTCGCGACCCGCGGCCGCCCGGGGCAGTGGCGATGCCGATCCCGGGCCTGCTCCATTCTGTGTTCGCGCATTTATTTCAGCCGTTGCTGCAGACGACCGGGACGTACGGGATCTGCGTTTCGGATTCGGGGAAAGGAATTTCGAGTGGCAGATGCAAGCTTCAGCCTTCTGACGGGCAACAGTATCGAAACGCGCCTGGTCCGAGCCGGCGGCATTATTTTTCGCGAGGGGGAGCAGGCCAACGAGCTCTTCGTGATCAAGAGCGGCTATGTGCGCATTCAGGTCGGCAACAAGACCATGGCGGACCTCGCGCCTGACACGATCTTTGGCGAGATGGCGTTGATCGACAATGGGCCAAGGAGTGCGACCGCCACGGCGCTCACGGATGTCGAACTCGTCCCGGTCTCGGAAAAGCAGTTTCTCTTCCTCGTGAGCCAGACGCCGCATTTTGCCCTGAAGGTGATGAGGACGCTGGCGCAGCGGCTCAGAACGATGAACAAGGGCGTCTACTGAAGCGAGCACGGCAGAGCGTCGAGGTAACAGGCCTTGAAGGTGACACAGTGGTAATGTGACGCAACTTGAACCGCCTGCCTGCGTTACCATGTGATGGCCATGACCGAGGACGACATCTTCACGCCCCACGCCGCGCGATCGCGGCCGCCCTTTGGCGGCGCGCAGGCGCGCGGCAAGGTCATCGACCAGGACGGGCGCGAGCTCGCCGATGGCCCGCTGCATCCGCAGTTCCAAGGTTTTCAGGAAGGCTTTCAGTTCGACTTCCGCAACTCCACCGCCAACCCGTTCGGCAATCTGACTCGCGAGCAGCGGCTGCAGCGGCTGGAGACGATCGCAAAGTTGCTCGACGTCGCCTTCATCGTGCCGGGCACCAATGTGCGCTACGGCATCGACGGGCTGATCGGCCTGATCCCGGTGGTCGGCGATATCATCACCACCGCGATCTCGCTATGGCTGGTGCGCGAGGCCCGGTTGCTGGGCGCGCCCTGGCACATCACTGCGCGGATGCTCGCCAACGTCGCCGTCGACGGCGTGATCGGCATGGTGCCGGTGGCGGGCGATGCCTTCGACGTCATGTTCCGCGCCAATATCCGCAATGTGCGGATGCTGCGGCGCTGGCTCGACAAGCAGCCGAGATTGTGACCCTCAAAAACAAAAGCCCCCGGATCGATCCGAGGGCTTTTCGTTGAGCGAAGAGCAGAAAGCTTATGCGGCGTCAGCGTCGGTCTGGCTGGCGGCCGGGCGCGGACGACGCGGCAGCGGGAAGGCCTCGCTCTCATAGAGCGAGCGGATGCCGTTCTGGTCGAAACGGGCTTCCTCGACCTGGAGATAGGCGCCGTTCAGCGAGTCCGCCGGCAGCTGCTCCATCGCGAACTGCACGGCCTCGGCAGCGGTGCCGAAACGGCGGTAGGCGAAACCCGCCCGCTTCTTCTTGCGGATCGCGGCGGGGAACAGTTCGGCGGATGTGTTATAGTTGAACGGACGCAGGGGACGCATGGTCGACGACCTCTTGTGTTCTTTTCAGTTGGCGTTGCGAAAGGGATTTTGGGGGACGGCGGCCTATTATCGGCGGCGCGCCGTACATGTCATTTCGACCCCTAATATAGGCCTCTTTGACAAAAATGCGACCCCAGAAGAGCCCCTGACAGGGCACATGCTGAATCCGCGCATAGCACCGGCACCGGCCAGATAAGTCATTTTGTTTCAATGACTTATGGCTCTCAAATCTTGTCGAGCCAGGCCAGGATCGCGACCACGATCAAAATCACCCCGAAAAGGCCCATTCCGGAGTGGCCGAGGCCATAGCCATAGCCGCGAATTCGGCCGCTATAGCCGCCCAGCAGGATAATCAGCAAAAGGATGATGAGGATCAGTCCAAGCGACATGGCGCCCTCCTCAGAACAGGCGGCAGCCGCACGGCGAGACGCCTACGGCCCCCGCGAATACCGAGCAAAGCACATTCCGGCCTGCGAGTCGTTAAGGCCGTTTGCCGATCACGAGGATGTTGTAGGTCGCCGAAGCCAAAACAAAGCCCCACGCGACCGGCCTGTTGGTCGCGTGGGGCGCGGTGTAGTGGGCGCCGTTACTTCTTCTCGTCGAGCTTCAGCGCCGCCGAGTTGATGCAGTAGCGCAGGCCGGTCGGGCCGGGGCCGTCGTTGAAGACGTGGCCGAGATGGCCGTCGCATTTCGAGCACAGCACCTCGGTGCGGATCATGCCGTGGCTCATGTCGCGCTCCTCGTCGACATGGCTCTCGACCGCGGGCTTGGAGAAGCTCGGCCAGCCGCAGCCGGAATCGAACTTCTGGTCGGATTCGAACAGCGTCTGCCCGCAGCCGGCACAGACATAGGTGCCCTTGCGGGGATCATGCTCGTATTCGCCGGTGAAGGGCCGCTCGGTCGCTTTCTCGCGCAGCACGGCGTACTGCATCGGCGTCAATTCCTTGCGCCACTCGGCCTCGCTCTTGCGGACCTTGCCGTCGGTCTTGGTATCGGACATGGAAACTCCCTTGTTGGTTGTCATTGCGAGGAGGGAAGCGACGAAGCAATCCATCTTTCCGCTTGCCGCGGCATGGATTGCTTCGCTTCGCTCGCAATGACGGGAAGCGTCGCCTCAGTTGGTGACCTTGGTGCTGCCCACCAGCGTCGGCTTCTCGATGTAGTTCTCCGCGAAGATCTTCTTCAGGTTCTCGACCTTCGGGATGTCGTTATAGGCAATATAGGGTTGGTTCGGGTGCAGCGTCAGATAGTCCTGGTGGTAGCCCTCCGCCGGATAGAAAGCCTCGAGCGCGCCGACCTTGGTGACGATCGGCTTCTTGTAGACCTTGGCGGCGTTGAGCTGGGCGATATAGGCGTCCGCCACCTTCTTCTGCTCGTCGCTGGTGGTGAAGATCGCCGAGCGATATTGCGTGCCGGAATCCGGGCCCTGCCGGTTCAGCTGGGTCGGGTCGTGCACGACGGAGAAGAAGATCTGCAGGATCTTGCCGTAGGAGATCTTCTGCGGGTCGTACTTGATTTCGACGGACTCGGCGTGGCCGGTGGTGCCGGTCGAGACCTTCTCGTAATCGGCGTTCGCCTTGCTGCCGCCGGAGTAGCCGGACACCGCGCTGACGATGCCGGTGGTGTGCTGGAATACGCCCTGCACACCCCAGAAGCAGCCGCCGGCCAGCACTGCGGTCTTGATGCCGGATTCCGGCGCGCTCGCGGCCGGCGCCGGGATGATCACGGCGTCCTCGGCGGCAAGCGAGGGCGCAACGGCAAAAGCTGTGACGGCCAGCGCGCCGATCGCGGCGGCGCACAGCGAGAGGCGGCTGAGGGAGCTTTTGGGCATGGGTTCCTCGTGGGATCGCAATTGGGGCCAGTCTAGAGCGGGAGCCGGCATTGGCCAATCAGGCCGGGTGGCTCCGACGCTTCAAAATACGGGAGAGGAGGCGTTTTGTTACGGCGCCGGCCACACGGTTTCGTGAGGGAAATGCTGGGGATATGGCGCAATCTCTCCTCCCGTCGTCCCGGCGAAAGCCGGACCCATAACCACAGGATTGAATTGTTAGAAGGCTGTGGCCCCAGCGTCGTGCAACAATGACCTTCGGTGGTTATGGGTCCCGGCTCCCGTGCGCAATTGCGCACTAGGCCGGGACGACATCGGGTATGTTGCGTCATCGAGAGTCATACATTCACGGTCTCTCAGGATGACGGGTCTACAAGTGCGCGGCACGTCACACCACCACGCTCAGCCGCTTCGCCGCCCGCGTGATCCCCGTGTAGAGCCACCGCGCGCGCGAGTCCTGGAAGGCAAAGCTCTCGTCGAACAGCACGACGTCGTCCCATTGCGAGCCCTGCGACTTGTGCACGGTCAGCACGTAGCCGTAGTCGAACTCGTCATAGGGCTTGCGCTGCTCCCACGGCACGCCCTCGACGCCGCCGTCGAAGCACTCGCCGCGCACCGAGACCTTGGTGACCTTGTAGCCGAAATCCTCGTCCGGCATCACGCGCATGGTGATGATCCTGGATTTGGACTGCGCGCGCGCCTTGACCCGCCACAGGCCGCCGTTGAACAGGCCCTTCTTGCGGTTGTTGCGCAGGCAGACCAGCTTGTCGCCGGTGACCGGCAGCGGATCCTCGATGTTCTGCCGCTGCCGCACCCGCATGTTGTAGGCGCGGCGGGTGTTGTTGCGGCCGACCAGCACCTGGTCGGCGCTCATCACGCGGTCCGGATCGAGCTCCTTGCGCGACACCACCTCGCTCTCGCCATGGCGGCCGATCTCGAGCTCGCGACCCTCGCGGATATCCATCGACATCCGCACGATCGGATCGTCCTGCGCCTGGCGGTGCACCTCGGTCAGCATCGCGTCGGGCTCGGCATCGGTGAAGAAGCCGCCGCCCTGGATCGGCGGCAATTGCGCGGGATCGCCGAGCACCAGCAGCGGGCAGTCGAACGACATCAGATCGCGGCCGAGCTCGGCATCGACCATCGAGCACTCGTCGATCACGATCAGCTTCGCCTTCGATGCCGGCGCATCGTCCCAGAGCTCGAAGCTCGGCTGCTCGACGCCGGACTCGCGGGCGCGGTAGATCAGCGAATGGATCGTGGAGGCGCTGTCGCAACCCTTGTTGCGCATGACGAGCGCCGCCTTGCCGGTGAAGGCCGCGAACTTCACCTCGCCGTCGACGCCTTCGGCGATGTGGCGGGCGAGCGTGGTCTTGCCGGTTCCGGCATAGCCGAACAGGCGGAACACCGGCGGCGTGCCATTCTGGCCGGGCTTGGCCTTCAGCCAGTCGGCGACGGCTTTCAGCGCAGTGTCCTGATGCGGCGTGAAGGTGGTCATGGGCTTTCGGAAGAGTGAGCGCGCGACCGATAGCGCCGCGACTCGGGCCAGCACAAGCTAAACATTCATGCGTTCCGATCAAGCCGTCTCCCGCTGCGCGGAATTGGGGTTTCGCCCCCGAGGCTAGACTTGATCCGGAGCGCCACTAGACTGCCCCAAAACAACAAGCGGTCGAGACCACGACAAGTGGTCGAGCAAGCGACCTTGGGAGTGACTCCATGAAATTCGGCATCTTTTACGAGCTGCAACTGCCGCGCCCCTGGAACGACGGCGACGAGCTCAGGCTCTACCAGAACGCGCTGACGCAATTGGAAACCGCCGACCGGCTCGCTTACGACTACGCCTGGGTCGTGGAGCACCACTTCCTGGAGGAATATTCGCACTCGCCGGCGCCGGAATCCTTCCTTGCCGCGGCGAGCCAGCGCACCAAGAACATCCGGCTCGGCCACGGCATCTTCCAGCTCACCACCAATCATCCCGCCCGCGTCGCCGAGCGGGTCGCGGTGCTCGATCTCTTGAGCAACGGCCGCTGCGAGTTCGGCATGGGCGAAAGCGCCTCGATCACCGAGCTGACGCCGTTCGGCCGCGACATGGAGACCAAGCGCGAGGTGTTCGAGGAAGCCGTGCAAGCGATCTTCCCGATGTTCAGCAAGGTCGGCACCGAGCATCACGGACAATATTTCGATATCCCGCTGCGCAATGTCGTTCCGAAGCCGGTGCAGAAGCCGCATCCGCCGCTCTGGATGGCGTGCTCGCAACTGCCGACCATCGAACGCGCCGGGCAGAACGGGTTTGGCGCGCTCGGCTTTCAGTTCGTCAGCGCCGAGGCGGCGCATGCCTGGGTGCACGCCTATTACAACGCGATCACCAAGCGGCTGAAGAAGCTCGCCGACTACGAGATCAATCCGAACATGGCGCTGGTCTCGTTCTTCATGTGCGCGAAGACGGACGAGGAAGCGCGCAGGCGCGCCGACGGCGCAACCTTCTTCCAGTTCGCGCTGCGCTATTACGGCCAGGCACAGAACCGGCAGCGCCCGGCGCCCGGCACCGTCAACATGTGGGACGAGTACAACAAGTGGAAGCGCGACAATCCGGAGGCGCAGGAGGCCGCGCTGCGCGGCGGCCTGATCGGCTCGCCGGAGACCTTGCGCAAGAAGCTGCGGCGCTTCCGCTCGTCGCATATCGACCAGGTGATCCTGCTCAACCAGGCCGGCAAGAACACGCATGAGCACATCTGCGAGTCGCTCGAGCTGTTTGCGAAGGAAGTGATGCCGGAGTTCCAGCAAGATCCCGAGCACGATGCCTGGAAGAAGGGCGTGCTCGACGGCTCGATCCAGCTCGAGGAGATCGACACCCAGGCGTTCACCGACCGCTATGGTAAACTCGCGGTCAATGTCGGCTCGAAGGCAGCAGCTGCGGGCTGATCGATTGCTGGAGCACCGGCTCATAATCAGAGCCGATGTTCCAGCTTCTTGTTGGACGCGTTTTCTTCACGCGAACCGGTACCCACTTCGCTCGAAAACGCTTCTGTGCAGCGACCTCGCGTTTCCGTGAGGAAAATAATTCGCTACATGCGATCCGCGCCTTAAAAGAAACGGCACGCGCGATGCCTGCACCGAAGTGCAGGTATCGCTATTTTTGTGCGGCGCTCGACAGCTTCATTCGCGCGCCCCATCATGCTGACATCGCATGATCGTGCAGCGCGATAGCGCGCTTGATCGTCAGGAGAGTTTTGGAATGAAGCGTCGTGAGTTCCTCCAGCTGTCGCTCGTCACAGCCGCCGCCGCTGCGCTGTCACGCGGTGCGCAGGCGCAGGCGGACGCGAAGGAAATTCGTATCGGCTACCAGAAGAACGGCGTGCTCGTTATCACGCGCCAGCGCGAGGCGTTGGAAAATCATTTCAAGCCGCAGGGCATCAGCGTGAAATGGGTCGAGTTCTCCTCGGGCCCGCCGATGATGGAAGCGATGAATGTCGGCAGCGTCGATTACGGTGCGGTCGGCGATTCCCCGCCGATCTTCGCGCAGGCCGCGGGCGCGGCCATCGTCTATGCCGCGGCGCAGCCCATCATCAACGGGTCCGGCATCCTGGTGCCGCAGAATTCGGCGATCGCGTCAATCGCCGATCTCAAGGGCAAGCGCGTCGGCTTCACCAAGGGATCGAGCGCCCATAACGTCGTGATCCAGACGCTGGAGAAGGCCGGGCTCACCTATGACGACATCACGCCGGTCTATCTGACGCCGCCCGACGCCGGTCCGGCTTTCGCCAATGGCGGCATCGATGCCTGGGCGATCTGGGACCCGTATTTCGCGATCGCCGAGACCAAGCAGAACGGCCGCATTCTGGTCAAGACGCGCGACATCACCAAGACCAACTCGTTCTACATCGCCAACCGCGACTTCGCCCGCAATCGCGGCGCGATCCTGCAGCAGATCGTCGATGTCACGACGTCGAGCGCGGCATGGGCGCAGGCGCATCCCGATGAGGTCGCCAAATCGCTGGCCGCCGTCACTGGCGTGCCGCTCGATATCCAGACCATCGCGGCGAAGCGGGCGGGCTTCTCGGTCGGACCCGTGACCGACGACATCATCGCGACCCAGCAGGGCGTCGCCGACCGCTTCTTCAAGCTCGGCCTGATCCCGAAGCAGATCGCGATCCGCGACATCGTCTGGCGCAATCCCCAGACCTGATCGGCTCGCGTTTGGTCATTTCAATGCAGAGGATAGTCCCATGACGCGTTTATTTCGACGCTGGGTCGCCCGCGCGGTGCTGTCGCTCAGCATCGTCGCCGCAACCGTCAGCGCCTCCTACGGCCAGGAGAAGGTGGTCCGCATCGGTTACCAGAAATACGGCAAGCTGGTGCTGCTCAAGAGCAAGGGCTCGCTCGAGGAAAAGCTGAAGGCGGTCGGCACCAAGGTGGTGTGGACCGAGTTTCCGTCCGGGCCGCCGCTGCTCGAGGCGCTCAATGTCGGCGCGATCGATTTCGGCAACACCGGCGAGGCGCCGCCGATCTTCGCGCAGGCCGCCGGCGCGCCGATCCAATATGTTGCCTACGAGCCGCCGGCGCCGAAGGGCGAGGCGATCCTGGTGCCGAAGGACAGCGCGATCAAGTCGGTCTCTGACCTGAAGGGCAAGAAGGTCGCGCTGAACAAGGGCTCCAACGTCCACTATCTGCTGGTGAAGGCGCTGGAGAAGGCCGGCGTCAAATATTCCGAGATCGAGCCGGTGTTCCTGGCGCCGGCCGATGCGCGCGCGGCGTTCGAGCGCGGCGCGGTCGATGCCTGGGTGATCTGGGATCCGTTCCAGGCCGCGGCGGAGGCCGCCACCGGCGCCCGCACGGTCGCCGACGGCACCGGCATCGTCGCGAACTATCAGTTCTACTTCGCCTCGAAGAAATTCCTGCAGGCCGATCCGAAGATCGTCGAGCTCGTGCTGGCGCAGCTGAGCGAGGTCGACGACTGGGCCAAGGGCGATATCCACGCCGTTGCCGAGCAGCTGGCGCCGAGCATCGGCCTGTCGGTGCCGGTGGTCGAGGTCGCGCTGAAGCGGCAGGCCTACGGCATCAAGCCGGTCACCGATGCGGTGGTCGCGGACCAGCAGCAGGTTGCCGACACGTTCTTCGCGCTCGGCCTGATCCCGAAACAAATCAAGATTTCCGACGTCGCATGGAGGCCGGGCACGTGAGCACCCCAACCAACGCCAACATCCTCTGGTTCCTGCCGACCCACGGCGACAGCCGCTATCTCGGCACGTCGATCGGCGGCCGCGAGGTGAACTTCAATTATCTGCGCCAGATCGCGCAGGCCGCGGATCAGCTCGGCTATTACGGCGTGCTGCTGCCGACCGGGCGGAGCTGCGAGGATTCCTGGGTGGTGGCCTCTGCCGTCGCGCCCTGGACCGAACGCCTGCGCTATCTCGTGGCGGTGAGGCCCGGCCTGCAGTCGCCGAGCGTCGCCGCACGGATGACCGCGACGCTGGACCGGCTGTCGAACGGCCGCCTTCTGATCAACGTCGTCACCGGCGGCGATCCGATCGAGAACAAGGGCGACGGCATTTTCCTCGATCATGACGAGCGCTACGCGGTGACCCGCGAGTTCCTCAACGTCTACAGCGATCTCCTGGCGGGCAAGACCGTCAATGTCGAAGGCAAGCACATAAGGATCGAGGACGGCCGCCTGCTGTTCAATCCGGTGCAGTCGCCGCGGCCGCCGCTGTATTTCGGCGGCTCCTCGGATGCCGGCATCGACGTCGCGGTCGACACCGTCGACAAATATCTCACTTGGGGCGAGCCGCCGGCGCAGGTCGCCGAGAAGATCGCCAAGGTGAAGGCGGTGGCGGCGCAGCGCGGCCGCAAGCTCTCGTTCGGCATCCGCCTGCATGTGATCGTGCGCGAGACCAATGCGGAAGCCTGGAAGGCCGCCGACGAGCTGATCCAGTACGTCACCGATGACACGGTGGCCGCCGCGCAAAAGATCTTTGCGCGGATGGATTCGGTCGGCCAGCAGCGCATGGCGCAGCTGCATGGCGGCCGCCGCGACAAGCTCGAGATCAGCCCGAACCTGTGGGCCGGCGTCGGCCTGGTGCGCGGCGGGGCCGGCACCGCGCTGGTCGGCGATCCCGAGACCGTCGCCGCGCGGATCAAGGAGTATCAGGAGATCGGCGTCGATACCTTCATCATGTCGGGCTACCCGCATCTCGAGGAAGCCTATCGCTTCGCCGAATTGGTGTTCCCGCTGTTGTCGCTGGCGCAGGGCGGCAACGTGACGCCGATCCGCGTCAACACCGGGCCGTTCGGCGAGACTATCGGCAACGACTACCGTCCGCAGAAGCAGGCATCGCAATCATGAGCTTGATCGATTCACTACCACGCCGCAAAGCGTTTTCGAGCGAAGTGGATGCCGGTTCGCGTGAAGAAAACGCGTCAAAGCAAAAATCTGGAGCTCCGTTCCGATCCCATCGGAACGGAAACAGCTCCAGCGCACCAAAACTTCCGAAGGTCGACGGCCTGATCCCCTGGATCGTGCCGCTGGCGATCGTGCTGGTGTGGCAGCTCGCCTGCGTCACCGGCTACGTGCCCTCGCGGGTGTTGCCGGCGCCGACCGACGTCGCGGTGGCGGGATGGAAGCTGCTATTGTCCGGCGAACTGGTCCGCAACATCTGGGTCAGCTTCTGGCGCGCCTCGATCGGCTTTTTGATCGGCGGCGGCATCGGCTTTGCCTTCGGCCTCGCCAACGGGCTGTCGCAGCTGTCGGCAAAGCTCACCGACACCACCTTGCAGATGGTGCGCAACATCCCGCATCTGGCGCTGATCCCGCTCGTCATCCTGTGGTTCGGCATCGACGAGTCGGCCAAGCTGTTCCTGGTTGCGCTCGGCGTGTTCTTCCCGATCTATCTCAACACGCTGCACGGCATTCGCACCGTCGACCCGCAGCTGATCGAGATGGGCCGCATCTACGGTATGACCGACGGTGAGCTGTTCCGCCGGGTGATCTTCCCGGGCGCGCTGCCCTCGATCTTCGTCGGGCTGCGCTTCGCGCTCGGCATCATGTGGCTGACGTTGATCGTCGCCGAGACCATCGCGGCCTCGTCGGGCCTCGGCTACATGGCGATGCAGGCGCGCGAGTTCATGCTGATCGACGTCGTCGTGCTCTCGATCCTGATCTACGCCTTGCTCGGCAAGCTCGCCGACAGCGCCTCGCGGGCGCTGGAGCGGCTGACCCTGTCGTGGCATCCCGCCTTCCAGAAGAAGTGAGAATGAGAATGCAAGAAGCGCTTCGTTTCGAAACCGCTGAAGCCGAGCCGGTCGACCGCACCGAGATCGTCGCGAAGGCGCGGCAGTTGCGGCGCGTGCCGGAAGGCGCGGCCCGCGGCCTGTCGCTGACCATCCGCGGCCTGCGCAAGGCGTTCGGCGACAACGAGGTGCTGCGCGGCATCGACCTGCACATCCCGGCCGGCCAGTTCGTCGCGATCGTCGGCCGCAGCGGCTGCGGCAAGAGCACGCTGCTGCGCCTGATCGCCGGCCTCGACGCGCCGACGGCGGGAACCATCGCCTTCGGCGAACAGCCGCGAGCGCAGGACGTCCGCGTCATGTTCCAGGAGCCGCGGCTGCTGCCCTGGGCGCGGGTGCTGTCCAATGTCGAGGTCGGGCTGGGGCGCGAGCGCTCGTCTGCTGATGCACAGGCGCGCGCCGAGCGCGCGCTGGTCGAGGTCGGACTCGGCGACAAGCGCACGCAGTGGCCGTCGGTGCTCTCGGGCGGGCAGAAGCAGCGCGTCGCCCTGGCGCGGGCGCTGGTCAGCCAGCCCCGCGTGCTGGCATTCGACGAACCGCTCGGCGCACTCGACGCGCTGACCCGGATCTCGATGCAGCAATTGCTGGAACGGGTTTGGCGCGATCAGGGCTTTACCGCGATCCTGGTGACGCACGACGTCGCCGAGGCGGTCGCGCTCGCCGACCGCGTGCTGGTCATCGAGGACGGCCGCATCGCCGAGGATGTCGCGATCGACCTGCCGCGGCCGCGCCGGCGCGGGTCGGCCGAACTCGCCGCGCTGGAGGGCGAGATCCTGAAGCATTTGCTCGAAGGCAGCGAAGACAGTCTGTGAGGTCGCCATGAATTCCATCGTCCGCAATGTTTCGATCGAGCCCGCGGTTGCGGCCGCCGAATTCCGCGGCGCGATGCGTCACCTCACCGGCGGCGTCAGCGTGATCACGGCCGGTCGGGGCAAGGATATCTCGGGAATGACGGTGACCTCGGTGTCGTCGCTCTCGGTCGAGCCGCCGTCCTTGATCGTCAGCATCAACCGCGCGGCCTCGTCATGGCCGCTGATCGCACGCCATGGCGTATTCGGCGTCAATATCCTGGCCGCGGATCAACGCGACATCGCCGAGCGCTTCACCGGCAAGGGCGGCCTGAAGGGCGCGGACCGCTTCACCGGGGCCGAATGGACGACGCGGGCGTCAGGCGTCCCGCTGCTGGTCGGCGCGCTTGCCGCGGTTGATTGCGAGGTCGAGGAGACCATCGAACGGCATTCGCACGTGATCGTCATCGGCCGCGTGCTCGACGTGATCGCGTCCGAGCGTACCGCCGCGCTGGCGTATTGGCACGGCGAGTATGTCGCGCTCGACCATGAGGAAGACGCCGCACGGCTGGCTGAGGTCAGCCTGCCGTCGCGTCATGTTCATGTGCGAGGGCCGCGTTAGCGCGCCGTGCTTATCCGGATCGGACTTTAGAAAACTGCGCTCAGCGATGCCGGGCTGTCGATGATCACATTGCTGCCGCGGACGCCAGCCCATACAGCCTGGACGGTCTGAGCTGCATTGGCCAGCGGAATGCCAACGACGAGTGTGGTCGGGATACGGCCAAAGCTCGACGGGGTCTCGTTATAGGTGAAGCTTGCGACGACCGGCGAGACCGTGCCATTGACGGTGACTCCGAACACGCCGCCCGGAATATCATTGCCCGTGGCGTAGGGATTCGGAACGTTAAGGGTGATGATCGCGGTGGTGCCGACGCCCTCCGGAATCGTCAGGCTGAGGCCTTGCATCGGCGTTAAAGTCGCGGAGGTCGTGGACAGGGTGCCGCTGGTCTGCGCATAAAGGGCCATATCACTCTCCAGTTGTCTAAGTTGTAAATGCAATAGGAGATTGAATAAGGCAACCTGCCGCAAGATTCAAGGGATGAACGGCACCGAGGCCGGCGCGGCTTGTCGGCCGTGGCGCTTTCCCAATCGGCGCATTAAATGGCGCGGATGTTTCGGAGAGGTGACGGTTCGATGAAGCGCGTGGGAACCTGGCTGTTCTACATCGTCGGTGCGATCGCCGTCGCCTATCTTGCGCTCTATGCCTATGTGACGTTCACGGGCCGCGACATCACGCCGGGCGATCCGATCCGGATCTTCCGCAAGCCCGACGCGCCCAGCTATTCGTGAGGCGAGGCAAGCGGCGGGACTTGCCGCCACCAGGGTTTCTCAGCCGGCGTTCGCCATGCGCTGATAGTCGGGCGCGCCGTTGCCGGCCGGGGTGATCGGAATGCCGCCGTCGGCGTATTCGTTCAGCTTGTTGCGCAGCGTGCGGATCGAGATGCCGAGGATGTTGGCGGCATGGGTGCGATTGCCGAGGCAGTGCTTCAGCGTTTCCAGGATCAGGTCGCGCTCGACATCGGCGACGGTGCGGCCGACCAGCGCGCGGGTGACCTGCTCGGCGGCCAGCGTAGCGTGCGCGACCGCGGGCGCGGTCTTGGCAAGGTCGAGGCGGTCGCCGTCGGGGGTCAGGATCGCGTCAGCGCCGATCTCGTCGCCCTGCGCCATCAGGACCGAGCGATGGATAGTGTTCTCGAGCTCGCGGACGTTGCCCTGCCAGCGGTTCGCGGTCAGGACGCGGCGGGCATCAGTCGAGATCGGACGCACCGGCATGCCGTTGGCCTCGGCATATTTCCTGGCGAAGTGCTGCGCCAGCTCGAGGATGTCGGCCGGGCGGTCGCGCAGCGGCGGAATCTTCAGGTTGACGACGTTGAGGCGGAACAGCAGGTCCTCGCGGAAGGTGCCTTCGCGCACCGCCTCCGAGAGGTTGCGGTTCGAGGTCGCGATGATGCGGATGTCGACCGGGACCGGCTTGGTGCCGCCGACGCGGTCGATCACGCGCTCCTGGATCGCGCGCAGCAGCTTGGACTGCAGCCGCACGTCCATCTCGGAGATTTCGTCAAGCAGCAGCGTGCCGCCGGTCGCTTCCTCGAACTTGCCGATGCGGCGCGCCACCGCGCCGGTGAAGGCGCCCTTCTCATGGCCGAACAGCTCGGATTCAAGGAGGTGCTCGGGGATCGCGGCGCAGTTGATCGAGATGAACGGCCGCTTGGCGCGGGCCGAGCGGGAATGGACGTAGCGCGCCAGCACTTCCTTGCCGGTGCCGGACTCGCCGGTGATCATGACGGAGGCATCCGAGCCCGCGATCTGCTGCGCCAGCTTGATTACCCGGCCCATCGCCTCGTCGCGGTAGATCAGATCGCGCGCGTCGTTGGCGACCGCGGCCAGCACCGCTGCGATCAGCTCGGGGTCGGGCGGCAGCGGGATGTATTCCTTGGCGCCGGCATGGATCGCGGCGACCGCGGCGCGGGCGTCGTTGGAGATGCCGCAGGCGACGATCGGCACGTGGATGTGCTCGGCTTCGAGCCGCATCACGAGGTCGCGGATGTCGAGGCCGACATCGACCAGCAGGAGGTCGGCGCCCTTGCCGCCGCGCAGCACGTTCATCGCCTGTTCGGCGGCCTCGGCGTGGGTCACCGAGGCGCCGTTGTCCATCGCGATCTTGGTCGCGGTCGTGAGCTGGCCCTTCAGGGTGCCAACGATGAGAAGCCGCATGATGATCTCCTGTTTGTCTGGTCGCGCAGGTCCCGCGCGTGACCGCCTGAGTTGTTAAGAGCGTTCTGCCTTGATGATTTCGGTCATGGTCACGCCGAGCTTGTCTTCCACCAGCACCACTTCGCCACGCGCCACCAGGCGGTTGTTGACGTAGATGTCGATCGCCTCGCCGACGCGGCGGTCGAGCTCGAGCACGGTGCCCGGTCCGAGCTTCAAGAGGTCGCCGACGTCCATCTTGGAGCGGCCAAGCACCGCCGAGACCTGCACCGGCACGTCGAACACGGCCTCGAGATCGGCCGCGATGCGCGCGGCATGTTCGTCTTCGTTGTAGCCGATGTCGTCGATGGTGGGCGCGTCGGCGGAGTTGAGATCGGGAAGCGGGACTTGGGTGTCGGTGTCGGTCATGGTTCAGCCCTCAATCGCCTTCAGCCGGCCTGGCCGCGGGACGCCAGATAGCGCCCGACGAGTTCGTTGATCTTGCCTTCGATCGCGGCGCGTTCCAGCACGACGCCGCCATCGGCCCATTCGATCCGGCAGTCGCCGGTCGCAATCGTCGGTTCGGCCAGGATCACCAGCCGGCCCTGAAAGCCGGAATGCGCCGCCATCCGCTCGATATTGTCATGCGCCGCCTTGTAGAGCGCGTCGTTGATGCGGACCACGAGATGTGGCGTCGCCACCAGATGCGAGAAGCAGTCGGAGACCAGCGCGGTGATCTCGCCGAGCGGCTCGCGCGCGATCAGCTCGGAACAAAGCTTGCGGGCGACCGCCACCGCGACGTCCACCGCCTCGGTCTCCATCCGCGTCTCGATGCCGGCGAAGCGCGCCGCGATGCCCTTGATCGCGGTGCCGATCTCCTCCAACGCCTGCGCGGCGCGGCGGTCGCTCTCGACCTTGGCCTCGCGCAGCGCGGCCTCGTAGCCGGCGCGATAGGCCCGCGCCTCGGCGTCGGCGACCTTCTGCGCGACCTCGGCCGGCGTCGGCGCGCGTTCGCGTGCGCGGTCCGGCGCCGAGAAATCCGTGTCGAACAGGAATTTTGCGGGCGCGGCCATCAATACACCAACTCGTCGTCGGCGCGGTTCTTGGTCAGCGTGATCTCGCCGCGGGCGGCGAGATCCTTGGCGAGGTTGACCAGAAGGGCCTGGGCCTCGTCGACGTCGCGCAGCCGCACCGGGCCCATCGCGGCCATGTCGTCCATCAGCATCTTGCCGGCGCGCGAGGACATGTTGCCGAGGAAGAAGCTGCGTACCTCCTCGTTGGCGCTCTTCAGCGCGACGCCGAGCTTGTCCTTGTCGATGTTGCGCATCAGCGTCTGGGCCGAGGCGGTATCGAGCTTGATCAAATCGTCGAAGGTGAACATCAGCGCCTTGATGCGCTCGGCGGATTCGCGGTTTTCCTCTTCCAGCGAGGTGATGAAGCGGGTCTCGGTCTGGCGGTCGAAATTGTTGAAGATCTCGGCCATCACCTCATGGGCGTCGCGGCGGCGGGTCTGCGACAGGTTCGACATGAACTCGGTGCGCAGCGTCTGCTCGACGCGCTCGATGACTTCCTTCTGCACGGCTTCCATCCGCAGCATGCGGCCGACCACGTCGAGGGCGATGTCCTCGGGCAGGATCGCGAGCACGCGCGCGGCGTGCTCCGGCTTCAGCTTCGACAGCACCACGGCGATGGTCTGCGGGTATTCGTTCTTGAGGTAGTTGGCGAGCACCTCTTCCTGCACGTTGGAGAGCTTCTCCCACATGTTGCGGCCGGCCGGGCCGCGGATCTCGTCCATGATGCCGGAGACGCGCTCGGCCGGCAGGTATTGCTGCAGCAGCCGTTCGGTGGCGTCGAAATTGCCCATCAGCGCGCCGGAGGCCGACATCCGCGAGACGAATTCCAGCATCAAGTCCTCGACCACGTCGGCTTCGACGGTGCCGAGGGTCGACATGTGGACCGACAGCTCGCGGACTTCCTCGTCGTCGAGCATCGACCAGATCTTGCCGCCATACTGCTCGCCGAGTGCGAGCATCAGGATTGCCGCGCGCTTGGGGCCGGGTAGCGGCTTGCCCTTGGGCCGGGCGCTTTGCCGGTTCGCCAGCGTCGAGAGGACGGTGGCGATGTCGTTGGCGTTGGTGGTCTGGGGTACGGCGGCCATGTCAGTTCTCTACCGGCTCGCTCAGCCATTGACGGACGATGGAGACGGTTTCGTTCGGATTGCGTTCGGCGAGCTCGCCGACCCGGTGCACGGCCTGGGCGTGGACCTGGCCCTGGATCTGGGCGACGTCGATCAATTGCGCTGCGCCGCTGCCGCTCGGGATCAGCGCCTGACCCGGCGTTGCGGCGCTCTCGGCATGGGCTTCCGCCAGCGCGGGCATGCCCGCGCCGGTCAGCGCCGGAATGACGTCGGCCGCCACGATGCGCTTGACCAGCGGGCGGACCACCATGAACAGCACGACGAGGCCGAGCATCATCATGACGCCGAGCTCGATGACGTACATCACGTCATCCTTGGTGAACTGCAGCATGCCGAGCAGGCCGGTCGGCTCGGCGATCGGCTGCGCGGCGGGCGGCTCGGCGAAGCGCAGGTTGACGACCTCGACCTGGTCGCCGCGCTTCTGGTCGAAGCCGATCGCGGAGCGGACCAAAGCGGCGATGCGGTCGAGCTGCTCCTTGGTGCGGTCCTGATAGACCAGCTCGCCTTTTTCGTTCTTGGAGTAGCTGCCGTCGACCAGCACCGCGACCGAGATGCGGTTGACGCGGCCGGCCTCGGTCACCTCGGTCTTGGTGGTGCGGGAAATCTCGTAATTGTTGGTCTCTTCGCTCTTCTTGCTCTGGTCGCGGGCGCGGGCGGCGTTGTCCTGGTTCTGGCTGCCCGGCAGCTCGTTGGCGACGGTGACCTGGCCGGAATTGTCGGCGGTGAGGCTACTTTCCTCGCGGGTCTGGGTCGAGCGCAGCACCCGTCCTTCGGGATCGAACTTGTCCGAGGTCTGGGTGATCTTGTTGTAGTCGAAGTCGGCGGAGAGCTGGACGCGGGCGCGGCCGGCGCCGACCACCGAGGAGACGATGTCCTCGACCTGCTTGCGCATCCGCTTCTCGAAGGCGGCGCGGCGCTCGTCGCCGACCGCGGCGTCGGCATCGGACTGGGCGCCGTCGGCGAGCAGTTGCCCGGCCTCGTCGACGATCGAGACCCGCTGCGGCTTCAGCCCGTTGACCGCGGAGGCGACGACGTGGCGGATCGCCCGGATCTGCTGCGGCTCCAGCGCGCCGCGCACCCTGAGCACGATCGAAGCTGATGGTTCAGGCGTCTCGCGCGAGAACAGCGGCTTCTCCGGCAGTACCAGATGGACGCGCGCGGCCTGGACGCGGTCGATGGCGCGGATGGTGCGGGCGAGCTCGCCCTCCAGCGCCCGCAGATGATTGATGTTCTGGACGAAGCTCGTGGTGCCCAGGGCATCCGACTTGTCGAAGATCTCGTAGCCGACGCCGCCGCCCTTGGGCATGCCGCCCTCGGCGAGCTTCATCCTGAGCCGCGTCACCTTGTCCTTCGGCACCATGATCGCAGCGCCGTCATTGCGCAGCTCGAACGGGATCGCCTGGCGCTCCAGCTCCTTGATGATTCCAGAAGAATCCTCGGTCGACAGGTCGGTGAAGAGGGTGGTCATCTGTGGCGTCGTGACGCGCATGATGACGAAGGCGAAGAAGCCGATCAGAGCCGCGGTGACCGCAACCATGGCCGCGAGGCGGGCCGCACCAAGACCTCTCAGGAAAGCAACCAGACTTTGCACCAACGGCCCCCAGGGATTCGGCCCGCGCGGGTCCGACTGGGCAAATATTGCCTAGGGTATGGTTTCCATATGGTTAACGAAGGTTAAGGACCGCGGCAAAATCGCGGACATGAAAAAAACCGGCTTCGCAAGGCGAGGCCGGTTTTCGTCAAATGCCACAGGATCGGCGCCGAATTACTGCCGATATTGCTGGATTCGGGTGGTGCGCAGCCCGGCCAGACCGTGCTGGTCGATCGAGAACTGCCAGGAAAGGAATTCATCGACGGTCAATGTGTAGCGGCTGCAGGCCTCCTCGAGGGAGAGCAGGCCGCCGCGGACCGCAGCGACGACTTCGGCCTTGCGGCGGATGACCCACCGTTTGGTACCGGGGGCCGGCAAATCCGCAATCGTTAACGGGCTGCCGTCAGGCCCGATGACGTATTTCACCCTCGGGCGATGGGGTTCTGTCATGGCGTACTCACAAACTCTCAACCACTGAACTCGCAAGGGGTAAGCTACGCCTCCCGGTTTAAAATTTGCCTAAGCCCAAGCGTTCAATACGAATCTCGTTGGAACGGCCGGGAACAGGCGGGTCTGCCCGCCGGCAGGCACACCGGCGCGCGGCGCAATTCGCGGTTCGGCGCGCTCAGATCGTGGGGCGCAGGGGACCGCGCGCCAGCGTCAGCAAGGCGTCGGCGAGCGCCTCCGAGGCCTTGTCCGGCCGTCTTTTCTCGTAGATGGCGAATTCTAGATCGGGAAGCGGCGGCAGGCCGTCGCCAATTCCGAGAACGCGCAGGCCCGTGGTGACCGCGCTGAGCGGCAGCGGGGTGACGGCAAGTCCCGCGACGGCGGCGGCACGGACGCCGGTCAGGCTCGGGCTGGTATAGACGATCTCCCAGCCGAGCTCGCCGTCGCGCAGCGCGGAGAGTGCGGCGTCGCGCGACACCGATCGTTCGCGGTACAGCGCCAGCGGCAGCGGCGCGCCGGGAACGAGATCGAACGTTTCCGCCGCGGTCCACACCAGCGGTTCGCGCCACACCAGACGGCCTTTCGACGTTCCGAGCGGCCGCTTGGCGAACACCAGATCGAGCCGGCCCGCATCGAGCTGCTCGATCAGTTCGGCGCTGACACCGATCTGCACCTCGAGCTTGACCCCGCGATGCAGCGCGGCGAAGCGGCCCAGCGCCGACGGCAATGAGCCGCCGGCGACTTCCTCGACCACGCCGAGACGAACCGAGCCGGACAGCCGCGGCGCCACCAGCCGCTGCCGCGCCGCTTCCTCGAGCTGCAGCAAACGCCGCGCATCGCCGAGCAGCATCTCGCCTTCGTCGGTCAGCGCGACGCTGCGCGTCGTGCGCCGGAACAGCGGCCGCCGGGTCTCGAGCTCGAGCCGCTTGATCTGCTGGCTGATGGTCGACTGGGTCAGATGCAATTGCTCGGCGGCGCGGTGGAAGCCGCCGCAATCGGCGACCGCGACGAAGGCCCGCAAAAGTTCGAGGTCGAGCATCGATTAATCCATATCTGTAATCAATCATATTATAGAATATCGTTTCTATTATCAATTCCGCCCGCCTACCTTCGCTTCAGATGATCAAGCAAGGAGAGGCCATCATGTCGGAGACGACACCACGAACCGATCGCACGGCGCGCCTGGCGCGCGCGCGAACTGTCTGCGGCACAAACGGAAAGGTCTGCCCGACCGACCGCGCGGTCGAGCTGCTAGAGGCGGTCATCGCATCCGGCGACCGGGTGGCGCTCGAGGGCGACAACCAGAAGCAGGCGGACTTCCTGGCCGCGTGCCTCGCCGGGGTGGACCCGTCGCGGGTGCATGATCTGCACATGGTGCAGTCGGTGCTGGCGCTTCCCGATCATCTCGCGGTGTTCGAGCGCGGCATCGCCAACCGCCTGGACTTCGCCTTTGCCGGCCCGCAGAGCCGCCGCCTTGCCGAGCTCGTTGCCGCCAAGGCGCTGCGGATCGGTGCGATCCATACCTATCTCGAGCTTTACGCGCGGATGCTGGTGGACCTGACGCCGCAGGTTGCGCTCATCGTGGCCGACAAGGCCGATCGCGACGGCAATCTGTACACCGGTCCGAACACCGAGGACACGCCGACCATCGCCGAGGCCGCGGCGTTCCGCGGCGGCGTCGTCGTGGCGCAGGTCAACGAGATCGTCGATCGTCTGCCGCGCGTCGACATCCCCGGCGACTGGGTCGATGTCGTGGTGCCCGGTCCGAAGCCGTATGCGATCGATCCGCTGTTCACGCGCGATCCCGCCAAGGTCAGGGACGAGAACGTCCTGATGGCGATGATGGCGATATCGGCGGTGTATGAGCCTTATCAGGTGACACGGCTCAATCACGGCATCGGCTATGCCACCGCGGCGATCGAGCTGATCCTGCCGACCTTTGCCGCCAAGCGCGGGCTGAAGGGCAAGGTCGCGCGGAATTTCGTGCTCAACCCGCATCCGACGCTGATCCCCGCCATCGAAGCCGGCTTCGTCGACAACGTCTATTGCTTCGGCTCGGAGCTCGGCATGGAGCGATTTGTCGCCAGCCGTCCCGACGTGTTTCCGGTCGGCGCCGACGGCAATCTGCGCTCCAACCGCGCGCTGGCGCAGGTCGCCGGACAATATGCCTGCGACCTGTTCGTCGGCGGCACCTTGCAGATCGATCCCGAGGGCAACAGCTCGACCGCCACCAAGGACCGCATCACGGGCTTCGGCGGCGCGCCGAACATGGGTGCCGATCCGCGCGGCCGACGCCACGACAGCGTTGCCTGGCTGCGTGCCGGCGAGGAAGCAGGCGAGCGCCTGCGCGGCCGCAAGCTGGTGGTGCAGATGGTCCAGACCCGGCAGCCGAACGGCGCGCCGAGCTTCGTCGAGCGCCTCGACGCGTTCGACCTCGCGGCCTCGGCCGGCTTCGCGCTGCCGCCGGTCATGATCCATGGCGACGACGTCAGCCACGTGATCACCGAACGCGGCGTTTGCAACCTGTTGCGTTGCCGCTCGCCGCAGGAGCGCGAGGCCGCCCTGCGCGCGGTCGCCGGCGACACCGAGTTCGGCAGGCGGCAGGACGCCGGGACGACCGACGGCCTGCGCCGCCGCGGCATCGTGATGCTGCCGTCCGATCTCGGCCTCGACGTCGAGACGGCGACGCGCGACTGGCTCGCCGCGAAATCGATCGACGACCTCGTCACTGCATCGGGCGGCCTCTACGTGCCGCCTGCCAAATTCCGCCGCTAGAAGGAGGCTCCCATGACCCACGCCGAACACATCCCAGGCAGTCCACCGGCCTCACTCGACAAAGCGAGGCAACTCGCCGCGGCATTGTTGTCCGAGCGCGGCGAAGCGTCGGGCGCCCTGATCGCGCGCCAATTGCAGCAGACCATGCGCGCGCTCGATGCCACCGGCCGGCACGGCTTTCAACGTTATCTGGCGAGCGCGTTTCAGCCCGACGCGGCGGCGCTGCAGGATGCGGCGAAGCGTTATCTTGCCGACGGCACCGCGGCGGCCGCGGCCGATTTGGCCGACGCCGCGGATCCGCCGCGCCAGGAGGTGTTGCGGCGGATGAACATGGCGCCCGGCGGCACGGCGAGCCTGATCGCGATGCGCAGCGAGATCGCCGGCCGTTTCGGCTCCGAACCGGAGCTGAAGCTGCTCGATGCCGATCTCAAGCATCTGTTCGTCTCATGGTTCAATCGCGGCTTCCTCGAGCTTCGCCGCATCGACTGGCAGTCGCCGGCCGCCGTGCTCGAGAAGCTGATCGCCTATGAGGCGGTGCACGAGATCAAGGGCTGGGACGATCTGCGCCGCCGCCTTGCGCCCGACCGCCGCTGCTTTGCCTTCTTCCACCCCGCGCTGCCCGGCGAGCCGCTGATCTTCGTCGAGGTCGCGCTGGTGCAGGGATTGGCCACCGCCGTGCCACCGCTGCTGGTGCAGGATGCGGATCAAGACAGCGCAGGCCTCAGGGCCGCGCATGCCGACACCGCGATCTTCTATTCGATCTCCAACTGCCAGGACGGACTGCGCGGCGTGTCGTTCGGCAATTTCCTGATCAAGCAGGTGGTCGAGGAGCTGCAAACGGAATTCCCGCAGCTGAAGCACTTCTCCACGCTGTCGCCGATCCCGGGCTTCCGGCGCTGGCTCAGCCAGCAGCCGCAATCCGGCGGCAACGAGGTCGCGATGCTGCGCGAGCTGGAGCGCGAGGGCTGGTGGCACGACGCGGCGACCTGCGAGACCCGGCGTCCGGTCCTGATGAAGCTGTGCGCGCAATATCTCACGCGCTCGCCGGCGTCAGGAAATCGCATCGATCCGGTGGCGCGCTTCCATCTCGGCAACGGTGCCCGGCTGGAGCGGATCAATTGGCTCGGCAACACGGCCGACCGCGCGATGGCGGAATCCTTCGGCATCATGGTCAACTATCTTTACGATCACGACAGCATCGAGCGTAACCATGAGGCCTTTGCGCGCGTAGGAGAGATTGTCCGTTCACCGCAGGTGGACGCGCTTCTCTGATTTTCAACTCAGCATACAACAACGGAGCAGTAACATGATGATGAACAGACGCGCCTTCTCGACCGCCTTGCTCGCTGGAGCCGCGGCTTCACTGGTGTCCACGCGCGGCATGGCCGCCACCACGCCGCCGGTCAAGGCGCGCAACGTCGTGCTGGTGCACGGCCTGTTCGCCGATGGCTCCTGCTGGTCCGAGGTCATTCCGCGGCTGCAGGCCGCCGGGCTCAACGTCACGTCGGTGCAGAATCCGTTGACCACGCTGCCTGAAGCGGTTGCCTCCGCGCAGCGGGTGCTCGATCGCCAGGATGGTCCGACCGTGCTGGTCGGTCATTCCTTCTCCGGCATGATCGTCACCGAGGCCGGCGTGCATCCGAATGTCTCGGCGCTGGTCTATGTTGCGGCGCGCGCACCCGATGCGGACGAGGATTACTCCGCGCTGGCCAAGACCTATCCGACGCCGCCCGCGAGCGCCGGCATCGTGTTCGACGGC
Source organism: Bradyrhizobium sp. USDA 4503 (assembly GCF_054055815.1). Lineage (NCBI taxonomy): Bacteria > Pseudomonadati > Pseudomonadota > Alphaproteobacteria > Hyphomicrobiales > Nitrobacteraceae > Bradyrhizobium > Bradyrhizobium sp. USDA 4503. The sequence continues at coordinate 4,469,748 of NZ_JBSRXS010000001.1, read as the reverse complement.
GACGAGGGTCGGCTCGGCGAAGAAGCGTTCCTGCGCGATTTCGCCGGCGACCTGCCGGAGGCGAAGGCGAAGGTGCTCTATGCCGTGCAGCAGCCGTTCCAAAAGCAACTGCTGGCCGGCAAGACCAGCCATGCGGCCTGGCGCAGCAAGCCGAGCTACTACGCCGTCTCGACCGAAGACCGCACCATCAATCCGGATCTCGAGCGCTTCATGGCCAAGCGGATGGGCGCCACCACGATCGAGGTGAAGGCCAGCCATCTCGCGCTGATCTCGCAGCCCGACGCGATCGCGCGGCTGATCCTCGACGCCGCGCGACAGTCGAGCTGAGCGTCGGCGCCAGCCGTGCGTGGGAGAGCATCCGCTTCTCCCGCGCACGATGGCGCGCCTTAGAGGATATGCGCGCCATGACCGTCGAAAATGCCGCGATCGCCGGCGCGCGGCACAAGGTCATGTCCGGCGGCATCGACATCCGGCGGCCGGGCGCGCTTGGTGCCGAGCGTGTTCAGCAGCGTCGCGACCGCGGCCATCGCAGCAACACCGGCAAGACTGAGTCCGATCTGCATCGAGAGCCGGTTCGAGATGTCGAACAGGTCACATTGGCTGCCGAGCGCCAGCAGGACGCCGAGACAATAGATCGGCAGCGAGTTCTCGCCACAACGCCTCGCGCTGCGCAGTATCGGCATCGACAGTCCCTGCCAGCCCGCGGGAACGAGCCATGACACCACGATGGCGAGCGCCAGAAAATGCAGCAGCCGCAACGGGCTCAGATTCGACTTGTCCATCGGAAACAGCAAATCCGTCAGCGCCTGCGGCAGCAGCGGCGGCTTGATGCCGTGGCCCAGCGCAACGACGAGGCCGAACACAAGATAGAGCGCGGACAGAACCAGCGCAGGGCGCGACGTCACCCATCCCTGGATCGTCCTTCCCTCGATGACGTACCATGCGCCCAGCACGACCGGAAGCTGCCAGGCCAGCGGGTTGAAGAACCAGACGCCGTCGGGCCAGGAGGGAATGCTCCAGCCGAAGACATGCACCAGCGCATAAAGCGACAGCGAAAGGCCAAGCGTCAGGTTCGGCGCCCGCAGCAGCAGCCACAGCAGCGGTGCGAATAACACGTGGCAGATCACAAAGACCGGCAGCACGTCGGTATTGACAGGGTGGAATTGCAGGACCGCGGCGTGCGCAAGCGCTGCACCCGGACGTTCGAACAGAACCCGCGTATTGCTGTCGTCGGCGAGGCGATCGCTGCCCGCGAGGTAGACGACGATCGCGCAGGCGAGCGTCAGCAGCAGAAAGGCGGCATAAATATCCCATCCTCGCCGCAGCGAACGGCCGATCATGCCGCGCCAGCCGTCGCGCTGACGCGCTCTGCCGTAGGCCAGGGCGCAGGTGACGCCCGAGATGAACATGAAGATTTCGGCGGCATCGCAGAAGCCGTAGTTGCGCAGGGTCAGCCAGCTTCCGACGTTGTCTGGAATGTGATCGAGAAAGATCCACCACAACGCGATTCCGCGACAGACATCGATGCGCGGGTCGCGGCCGGTCGATCTGAACTCCGGCGGGGTCTCGCCGAGCAATCGCTTCGAGCTGCGGGTTCGATCGTGCATCTGTCGATCTGTCTGGCGGGCGCGCGCGGCCTCATCGGACCTAGGTCCATGAGACGCTCGGGTGCTCCGAGGCGTGCGCGTGCCGGACTAGCCTCCGGCCAACCTGTATGATTGTGCGCTCCAGCTACTACCCGAGGGTTGGCGGCGCTTCCGCCGGCCAGCCGCACTCACGGGGACCGGGTGGATCGCTATCCTCCGACGGCGCCGCCTGCGCGACGTCGCCGATGGCCGGCAACAAATGCTGCTTTCGCATTTCGGCGAGGCGGGCACGACAGTATTCACGATAAAGCATGTCGAATATGATGGACATGATCGAACGCCTTCTTGATCACCAGGTTGACTTTCCCACGTGACAGATTTCGACCATTTCAACCGGCGGCGATAACCGACAGTGCCGCAGGCAGTCCGACGCAACCAAAATCGATATCAGTCGTCCTACTGAATGACCTGCGCGTGGCGACTTAGCCAGGAGACCGCGTACAGGGGCATGACACTGATTTGCGCTATACTCTGCCAGGAATGTTTGAAACGGATCCGATGGCAGCAATTACAAATAGAGCGATCGCGACTGCTTCTTCTTAAAAGGGAAATTTGCCGCGATTTTCATGATGTCATTATATACGTAATATTTTGACCACCAAGTGAATTAGTTCACATCAGCATCAATCACAGGCGAACAAGACTAGCAGACCGGTAACGTGGCTTCTTGGACTCATGCGCACGGATCGGGCGAAGACCGGTGCGTGAATCGCAAAATGCAGATACCGATTGTGGAGTGCCGCAACATTTCATTCCGACGTTTTGTGAAGGCTGGAGGTCCCCATGCCGATGGACGCAGCCAATTTCGCATCGTATCGATTTTCGACGTGCGAGCTTCCGGAACGCATTCGTATCCCGCTCTGGCGCGAGCACTTTGGCCGATGCATCGTGCACGCCGATATCGAGCCTCTATCGAACGTTTCATTCCAGGCCGATGCGTCGCTGCGAGCGGTTCAGGGTTTGCGCATGCTGGCGCTGAAGGGCACGTCGATGCGGTTCAAGCGTTTGCAGGCGAACCTTGCCGATGGCGATGACTCCATCGGGGTCATCTTCTGCTCTCCGGGCAGATGTCAGCTATCGCAGCGCGGCCGGGACGCCGATTTTCGCGCCGGCGACGCAATTGCAATTCTGCATTCCGAGCCCGCCAGCGTCACCTATATCGACGGGTTGCAATTCGGCCTGGCCGTGCCGCGCGAGGCGCTTGCGCAGCGCGTGACCGACGTCGAAGGTCTGGTCATGCGGCCGATTTGCCACCGGACAGAAGCATTCCGACTGTTCATCTCATATCTGAAATCGGTGCTTAAGACGAAAGCGCTGAGCGCGCCGAAGCTTCGCGATACAGTCGTGACCCATATCCACGATCTCATCGCGCTCGCGATCGGCGAGTGTGCTGCGTTGGGCGAGAGCAGCGCGAGCGCCGTCGTCGCTGCGCGGCATCGTGCTATGCTCGACTACATCGCCGCACACTTTGAGGAGCCTGGGCTCAACGTTCAAACGGTTGCGCGTGGCCAGGGCATCTCGCCGCGCTATCTGCAGCGCCTGATGGCGTCATCAGGCCCGTCGTTCACCGAGCGCTTGAATGAATTGCGCCTCCAGCGGGCGCTCAAATTGCTCACCGAGCCAGATGCCGGCCGTCGGCGAATTTCCGATATCGCGCTCGAGGTCGGTTTCTCGGATGTTTCGCATTTCAACCGTCTGTTCCGAGCCCGCTTCGGCGATTCGCCACGCGGTGTGCGGCTCGCACGAAAGGGCTCTCACTGAGCCGCCGCCCCTGATCGGCATGTGCGCGAGATGCTGCCTGGGGGCGCTCCGGAGCGAAGGGCGAGGTGGGTTGAGGCCGGCTGCAAGTCTCGTTGGGGCAAAACCCGACGTTGGGGCGGGCCCGAGCCTCGAACGCCTCTCGCGGCTGTGCGCGCATTAGCTTATGTGAATCGACACAACTTATGTGAATCGAAGCGCTATGGTGGCGGCTCTGCTCCCGGAGTGGCGAGCCATTGGTCGATCTGGACGGCGCGCTCGGCCTCGCGGGCCTTCTTGAGAAGTCGTTCCCGCTCGGTGCCGGGAGGCAGATGCGAAGCCCTCGCGCGGGCCGCTTCCTCCAGCTGAATGAGGCGGTATGCGAGCGTCGTGGTTTGCTTGAAGCGATTACGGCGTTTCATGTGTGCAATTGGTGTTTTCAACCCTGATGTAGGTCCGAACCGCGCTCGTCGTCGTTTGTTCCTATTGAACGGCGGGGCGTGGCCTGTCCTGGTCGCGTCCTTGAGAGCACCATGCGGCGGGCCGGCCAAGGAATGCCGGACATCGGCCGGCAGCGTCGGTCTGCGGGAAGCGAGCCGAGCCGAGATGAGAACGATCACTCCCCGTCAGACGCTCGTCGAAGCCAGCGGGATGCGGAAGAGCTCGCTATCGCCCGCATCGCGAACCGAAATGAAATTGCCGTCGCGAACCATCTCCGGCTTTTCAGTCCCGATCCGGTGAGCGATGAAGCTGCCGTGATCCTGGGCGTCCTTGTCGTCGGCACAGTCGTGACCGACAACGTCGTGTGCGGGGATGTCGCCCGCGAGATGGAAGAAGTATCTGGGCATCTAGGTCAGCTTGTCCAAATTGCCGAACGGCTTCGCGGGCGGCGCGTTCTCGGCCTTCTTGATCTGCTGCGCGCCTTCCTCGGCAAGCCTGCCATCGTTGATGATCTCGGCGATGAGCTGCTTGACCCGTCCGCCGATCCTGTCTGCAATGCCTGTCATGGCTTACCTTTGTTCGTGCTGCCGCCCGCTGCCTCTCACGACTGAAGTATCGCTCGTGGAGAATGTTCCTCCGAGGGGTGAGGACCCAGCCATCCAGAAAGGAACAAATGACTGTCCGGAAGATTGGATCGCCAGCAACGGCCGAGGCTCAGGCCGAGCGGTTGACGCGAGAAGTTCAGTGACGAAGCGCCTGACCAGGAAAGAGCAGTTCGATCGATCGAAGATCAACATGCACGATCTGCTTCAGGTGAGATGCTGGACACATGCCCTCGGCGTGTCGCGCGAACAGCTGCGCAAAGCCGTCGAGAAGGTCGGTGACTCGGCCGTGACGGTTCGCAAGGAGCTCGGAATTCTCGAGGAATGACATGGCCACCGAACAGCAGATCCGGGACTACGCGCGGCAGCTCTGGGAGAAGGCCGGAAAGCCCGACGGCAGGGACGAGGAATTCCGGCACGCGGCCGAGGTCGAGCTGAATGCGGAGAGCGAAAGTCCGGACGCGCCAACACTGGACCAGCCGAACAAGACGTCCATTCCCGGATGAACGCCTTGGCGCGAGGAGCGCGCCGGCAACGCGATTGATCGGGATCTTCCGTTAGGAACATTGCCATTCTGTCGCGGTTCTCGAAACGCCGCATGGAGCGGTGAGGAGGACGTTATGAAGAAGCTGGTTCTGATTTCTGTTGCCGCCGTATTGGCGTCGACGGGCGCTTTCGCCCAGAGCACGATTGTCGGCACGACCGGTGCCGGACATGCCGCCACAGTGCAGATCGAGCCGCAATATCGCACGCGAATCCACAGCTATGTGACCGAACACAAGATCCGTCCCGTCGAGACGCGGGAGAGGATCGTCGTCGGCTCGCCTGTGCCGCGCGAGGTCGAGCTTGAAGCGGTGCCTGCCGATTGGGGCCCGTCGCTCACCAGATATCGCTATGTCTATACCGGCCAGCGCGTGATGCTGGTCGATCCCGACACCCGTACGGTCGTGCAGGAAGTCGAGTGAGGCCGCTCTGATGGCGGGCCGCCTGCAACGGCGGCGGCCCGCGCTCAAGCGCCGTTCCGTCAGCGGCCATCGACCGCGTCGGTCGTCAGAGACCGATGCTGGCCACAGCCGCTTCCGCGACGCCCTTCGCGTCGAGGGCGCCGGTCTTGCCGATCTCGATGACCTTGCGGGCCACGATCTCGCAAAGCGGATCGTTGCGATCGACCAGACCCATCGAATGCAGCGCCAGGCTGAACGCCCTGTTGAAGAGCTCGATTTGCTCCGGCGTGTATTCGCCCGTCTTCAGCAAGCGATTGATCGGCATTGTCGAGCCCCACAGCAAGCAGCCAAGTGACGTGGCTATAGCATGGAACCGTCGCGATCGGCACCCGGCTTTTCCCTGCGCGCCCTACAACAGTGAAGGCGGAACGAACAGCAAAGCTCGGGCAAATCATGTCGCGAGAATGCGATCGTGTGACCACAAAAACCGCGCCACACACTCAGTGTCGTCCCTGCGAAAGCCGGACCCATTACCCCAACTCTCAATTGTTGCGCGACGCTGGGGCCACGATCCCGTTCATTACCAAATGCAGTGGTTATGGGTCCTGGCTTTCGCCAGGACGACGATACAGTGTGGTGTGCGCGGTCGCCCGCTCACAGCGCAGCTACGGATCGTGGCAATGTGCTCAGCTCGAGCCAGTCGCCCCGCGCACCACGCGCTTGATCTTGTCGGTGGTATAGGTCTGCCCGCCGATCGAGAGCAGCGGCGGGGAGGCGGTCAGGTCGACGGAGTCGACAACGCCCTGCACCTCGGTCGAGATGGCGATCGGGTTGCCCTTGGAATCCTTGCCGGTGGCGGCCAGCGTGTAGGTGCCGGCCGGCCATTGCGTGCCGTCATTGCCCTTGCCGTCCCAGACGAAGCTGGCGTTGCCCTGCTTCAGGCTGAAATTGCCGGAATAGGCGGTCTGGCCGGTCGAGCTGGTGATCGTGATGGTGGCGCTGGTGGCTTGCGGGGACACCAGATTCCAGGTCGCGGATTTGTCGAACTGGGTCTTGCTGCCGTCGACCGCGACCGTGTTGCCGACATAGACCAGCGCCTGGGTCGACTGCGCGCTCTTCTCGATCTCGATCAGCGACTTCAGCTGATCGTTGGATTTCAGTTGCTGCTCGACGCCCGCGAACTGCACCAGCTGCTGGGTGAACTGGTTGGTGTCGAGCGGGTCGAGCGGGTTCTGGTTCTGCAATTGCGTGGTCAGCAGCGTCAGGAAGGTCTGGAAATTGTCGGCGATGCCCTGCGAGGAGGTCGTCAGGCCGCTGCCGCTGCTGCTTCCAGAGTTCGTTCCGTTGCTGGTGCCCGGTGCTGAGACGACGGGCGTCGGCATGGTTGCATCGACTGCCATGGTGAACTCCTTACACTCTGATATCGACGCCGCCGAGGGCGCCGGTTGCACGGCCGTAGGAGCGGCCCGCCGCTGCGGCGGGAACGCTGTCCTCCTCGGTGACGATCAAACGATGGGCGTTCGGATTGGACTGGCCATTGTTGTTCTGGCCCGACTGCGACTGGTCGCGCAGGCTGAACTGCAATCCGCCATTGCCGGTCGAGAGGCCGGCATTGTCGAGCGCGCGCTGCAGCTGGTTGGCGTCCTGGCGCAGCATCGACAGCGTTTCAGGGCGTTCGACGGTGAGATGCGAGGTGACCTGGCCGTTGCGATCGACATCGATGCGGACATCGATGCGGCCGAGCTCGGCGGGGTCGAGCCGGATCTCGAAGCGACTCTTGCCGCTCTTGGCGGAGGCGGCGATCTGCATCGCAAGCCCGCTGAGCGGCACGGCGGCGCTCTGCGCGGCGTTGGTCACGGTCAATTGTGCGGTCGCAGACGGCGTCGTCTGGGTGGTCGCCAATTGGGTCTGGAACGTATTGGGCGCCTGAGCGCTGGAATCGGGCGTCGCGAGCGGGGATTGCACAGCCGCCTGGCCGCCGACCGTCGGCGCGGCGTTGCCGTCGCCCTTCGCATCGGACTTGATGGCATCGGCTGCACCGTCCGCGGCGGCCTTCGCCTTGCCGGCGGCGGCGGCCGATTGCGCGACCGCGGGGACGATGTTGGTCGGAGCGGCCTGCGCGGTGTTGGCGTTGCCCTGGGCTGCGCCGTCCTGATCGGCAGGCGCCGTCGCGGCCGCGTCCGTCGTGGCGACCTGCGCCTTGGCCTGCGTCGTCGTCTTCGCGGCGGGCGTTCCGGCGGCAAGCGTGGCGGCGAGTGCCGCATCGCCGGTCGCCGTCGCGGCGCCCGGAACCGTCGTCGCATCGGCGGTGGTGATGATCTGCGCGTCGGTTTTGACGCCGGCTGCCTTCGCGACCTTGTCGGCGTTCGCTGTGGTGGCCGCCGCCGCTGCGGTGTCGGCGCCGGCAGGCGCGCCGCTGCCGGCCGCCGCACCGGTGCCGGCGATGGCCGAGCTTGCCGCGATGGCCGCCGCCGCGATCGCGAGTGGTGCGGCCGGCTGGTCGGACGGCGCGGTGGCCGCCGGTGTCGGGGCGGTCGCCGGTGTCGCGGCAACAGGAGCAATCACGGCATTCACGGTTGCCGCACCGGGATCCTGCTGCGCAGTAGCCTGCGTCGCGTCCGGCTGGTCACTGGTCGATTTCGCATCGGAGCTCGATGTCGAGTCGTCCGATTTCGATTTCGATTTCGACTTGGTCTTGGACGGCGCGTCGCTGTCGCTGTCGACCTTGTTGTCGTCCCGAGAACTGGCGGAATCCCGCGACGTCCGGTCGGGGCCCGTGCTGGTGTCGCGGGGGCGTGCGTCGGTCGTCGAGGGCGGATCGTCGGACCGCCGCGAGGGCGCCGGCTGGGAGTCGTAGCGGCTGCTGTCGTTTGCGGACGCAGTGTTGCTGTCGACCAGCGCGGCAAAGCCGTCGTTCCCCGCCTGCGAAGCGGGATCAGGCCGCGACGACCGCTGCGTCGCGCCCTGAAAAGACCGGCCTGCCAATGCTTCCGACGTGACGCTGACCACTGCCAACCCTCGCAAATGAGACTTCCGGCATTTTGTCAGCAAGGAGTGGGCCAACCGGCGATGGTAATAAATATTGAGTTATTTCAGAAGGTTATGGAGTGCCTTGGCCGGCTGGAACGGGTTCCCGGCAGGTCTCCTTTTTGCCCGGCGGCAAGATTTGCCGTCCAGGCGCGGCGCCGCACGGCTTCCGCGGATTGCCTCACCGGAATACGGCCTATATTAAAGGTGGCCTCCAACGCGTCTGAACCGACCGAACCGGCCTTGGATGTGTTCTAAGGCTCTCTGGACAAAAGGCTTTTTCCAATATCGTCGCGGAGCGTCTAAGCTCGCCGCGACAGTGACCAATGACCGCTTAAAGATGCTCAACAGTCTGGATCTCGAAGGCCGCCCTGAAGACACACGGATCGTCGTTGCCATGTCCGGCGGCGTCGACTCGTCAGTGACGGCTGCGCTGTTGAAGTCGCAGGGTTACGACGTGGTCGGGATCACGCTGCAGCTGTACGACCACGGCGCCGCGACCCATCGCAAGGGCGCCTGCTGCGCCGGCCGCGACATCCACGACGCGCGCAATGTCGCCGAGCGGATCGGCATCCCGCATTACGTGCTCGACTACGAAAGCCGCTTCAAGCAATCGGTGATCGACAATTTCGCCGACAGCTACGCGCTCGGCGAGACGCCGGTGCCGTGTATCGAGTGCAACCGTTCGGTCAAGTTTCGCGATCTGCTCGCGACCGCGCGCGAGCTCGGCGCGCAGGCGCTCGCTACCGGCCACTATGTCGCCTCGCGGCGGCTTGCCGACGGATCGCGCTCGCTGGTCTGTGCCGCGGATGCCGATCGCGACCAGAGCTATTTCCTGTTCGCGACCACGCGCGAGCAGCTCGACTTCCTGCGCTTCCCGCTCGGCGATATGACCAAGCCGCAGACCCGCGAGCTGGCGCGGCACTTCGATCTCGAGGTCGCCGACAAGCAGGACAGCCAGGACATCTGCTTCGTGCCGACCGGCCGCTACACCGACATCATCGGACGGCTGAAGCCGAATGCGATCGCGCCGGGCGACATCGTCGATCTCGACGGTCATGTGATCGGCCAGCACCAGGGCATCGTTCATTTCACCGTCGGCCAGCGCAAGGGGCTCGGCATTGCCTCCGGCAGCCCGCTCTATGTGGTCAAGCTCGATGCGGCGACGCGCCGTGTCGTGGTCGGGCCGCGCGAGGCACTGCGGATGGATCGCATCGCGCTGCGCGACGTGAACTGGATCGGCGACGGCGCGCTGGATCGGGTGATCGGCGAGGGCATCGAGATCTATGTCCGCGTGCGTTCGACGCGCGCGCCGCAGCCGGCGTGGTTGCGCGCCGTCGATAGCGGCTATGAGGTCGAGCTCGTCGCCGGCGAGGAGGGCGTGTCGCCCGGCCAGGCCTGCGTGTTCTACGACGCCGCCTCCGGGCAGGCGCGTGTGCTCGGCGGCGGCTTCATCAGAAGTGCAAGCGCCAGCCGCGCAATGGGGACCGCGACGCAGGACGTGTTGGCGCCGCTTGCGGAAGCGGTTCGCGGATAGACAGAAGAAACGTCGGGGCAGGGGAATGGCTGGGGACATCGACCGCGAAGGGGTCGAAAAGGCGTATGGCCGCTGGGCACCGATCTACGATCTGGTGTTCGGCAAGGTGTTCGATCAGGGCCGTCAGTCGACGATCGCGGAAGCCGACCGGATCGGCGGCCGCGTGCTCGACGTCGGCGTCGGCACCGGGCTCTCGCTGTCGGAATACAAGCGCACCACAAAACTATGCGGCGTCGATATTTCCGAGCCGATGCTGCGGCGGGCGCTCAAGCGCGTGCGCACGCAGGGCCTGACCAATGTCGAGGCGCTGGCGGTGATGGACGCCAAGAATCTCGCATTTCCGGATGCGTTCTTCGACGCGGTGGTCGCGCAATATGTCATCACCGCGGTGCCGGATCCCGAGGCGACGCTCGACGATTTCATCCGCGTGCTGAAGCCCGGCGGCGAGCTGATCCTGGTCAATCACATCGGCGCCGAGAGCGGCCCCCGCCGCGTCTTCGAGCTTGCCTTCGCGCCGCTGGCACGGCGGCTCGGCTGGCGTCCGGAGTTTCCGTGGGAGCGGCTGACCAATTGGGCGGCGAAGCATGGCGGGGTCAGCCTTGCGGAGCGCCGGCCGATGCCGCCGATGGGGCATTTCTCGCTGATCCGCTTCCGCAAATCGTGAGGTTGCGGCGATTTTGCGAGGGAACATCGACGCGTCGTCACGGTTTTCTCGTCATGAGGATCAGTCGAACACTCGCTTTATCCTGTGTGCTGATGCTGGCACCTGCTGTTGCCGCGGCGCAGGCGCCGCCGACATCAGCCACGCCGCCGGCACAGACCGCGCCGCCGGCGCCGCAGCGCGCCGCCGCGAATTGCGCGCCGCAGCAGCAGCCGTCGCATCCCGGCGCGCCGGCTCCCGAGGGAACCACCACCGGGCAGAGCAGCCAGCCGCTGGGCGACAAGCTCGCCAAATCCGACGGGGTGTTGTGCCCGCCGGCCGGGGTCGATCCCGAAATGCGTGCGCCGACCCCGCAAGGCGGCAACACGCCGGTGATTCCACCGCCCGGCAGCCCCGGCGGCGACCCATCGGTGAGGCCGAAATAGCCTCTGCCTGCAATAAGTTGCTGCCCCGTCCGGGTTTGCTTGACAGGCGCGCATGCCACTCTTTATATGCCGCGCGTTCGCACCCGCGGCTCACCAGCCGCCGATGGCGAGCCCATGGCGGGGTAGCTCAGCTGGTTAGAGCACGGGAATCATAATCCTGGGGTCGGGGGTTCGAGTCCCTCCCCCGCTACCATCTTTCCCAAGGGGCTGCATGGAACTTCCGCCGCCAAAGCCACTAATAGCGAGCCAAATTGGCAGGTCCCCTACCTTCGAGATGCTTGTCGATTGTCCGTTTCGCTGCAGCGATCGCTTCCTGGGTACGTTGATAGGTCATTGTTCTGATCGTTTGTCCGCCAGCGATCGGCGTGGCTTCCACCAAGAACCCGCCGCCGGGTTGCTCGATAATCACCAATCGGTGCGCTAGATATTCAAGTTCGTCCGTCACGTTGGTAATCTCGTTCTGGATTTCGGAACAGGCGGGTAAGGCCCGGAATGTTCCAAATGTCGAGGTTGGTCTTCCGGGCGCAGCAAGCTCTGCGTTGGTGTCAGCGCTCTCCCGGCCACCAACTCGATGGCGGCCGCTTCCGGCTTTAGGTGGTTTGCCTGACCAGGGCGCGACGCCGCCCGCTTAAAATACACACGGGCCGTTGGCTCTAGCTCCAGGATGTAAAGTGCAAAATCCTGACGAGTTGAAGACTGCGGCGGTACGTAAATGTTTCTTACCTAAGAAGGAGTAGGCTCTGGGCTTGACCGACGCCTTGGGTCGAAGCTGGCACTGAAGCGCTAGCCGTCGTGGGATTGAAGGTCGCACGCGACGCAAAACAAGCCGCTAGGAATTCGCCATTCCGCGCAGGATACGCAAGCGTGGGTCAAGGCGCGCCGCCGGTCAATGAAAGAGTTTTTCGAGCTCCACGAGAATATGCATATGATCCTTCGTGGTAACCGTCATCGCGCGCTGCGACCGTGTTGGATCTTGTCGGGGTTGACTGGCGAAATGGTGATCACGATTGCGGGTTGGACCACGCAGACAATGGACACCGCCCGACATTGCCGGGTGGGTGGCCGCGGGTCGATGCTGAACTCATCGGGCTCGCTGCGAAGTTTGAGCCGTTAGTGCGCGAATACTACGCGCGGCATGCAGAGTGGGCGCGAAGGCAAAAGCACTCGTTGCATTCCGGCACGCCAGTCCGCTTTGTACGGGTGATCGCGAGTTCTACTTTCAAGACGAAGCCGCCTTTCAGAATCTGTTCGTTGCAGTCGCTGAGTTCTGTGGGCTTGCGGGTAGTCATCGGGCCACGGGGTACGCAATGCCCGAGTGGCCGAACGTCGAGCAGCAAGATGAAGACGACGAGGCGGCCTGAAACGGGCTAGCTCGCGCTGGTTCAAGAAAAAGACGCCGCCGGTCTCAATAATACACGCCCGGCGGCGTTTCCCTCCTGAACTGGGACGCTGAAATCCCCAGCACCAAGCAAACTGCAGGGGCTGTGCCACGGGCCAATGACGCATCAAGTGCGCGTGATATGTGAGGCCGTTCACACGCGATCATCGCAAGTCGGCCTAATGCACCGATGGGTGGCAACTCGGTGTCGGAGAATTGTGATGCCGTTTTTCAGCAGCCAAAGGTTGGCGTCAGCAGCCGCTGCTTCAGTGCTCAGTATTCTCGTCGTGGGAGCGCTTGCCTTTTCGGCCGTTGGTTATGTGGAGTGGTCATCGGGCGTTAATCTGATCCATTTCATGGGCCGGACTGCCGCGGATGCCTCAACGCCGGTTCTGCCGCTCAAGGGGCGAACAGGTTGCGAGCAGGGCAATAGGCCGCTGCCCGCGCTTTCTCTACCGCTCGAATGACGCCGACCTAAAGCGACAGCGCCCGATGTCCCTAGGAGACTAAACCGCCAGACGGGCAGGCAGGGCCTCATCGCCTGCTGGCGACGTGCATCGGCGAGTTTGTGCCTGGCTCGGGCGCCCCCATAGTTGCCCATATGGCAATGCCTATGGCCAGCGCTAACAGCACGGTCTTTGTAGCAATCTTGTCGCCAGACATCTTGAGACGCCTCTCATGCGTCAGCGTGGCAAATCTCAAAAACTACGCCGCCGGGCCCGAAATGGTTTGTCCCGGCGGCGCCCTGTCATTCCCAGCGCTAGGGCCCTGAAATTCCCAACGTCACTTGCTTAACAGGTACCCGGAGTGACGGCTGTTGCCTAACTCACACAAGGTCCAAAAGAGGAGCCGACGCTCAGGGCCGGTGCGCCAGCTCCTCCGAAACGTGACCGTGCTGCGTCCCCAACGATCCCGTCCCTCAGAGAAGCCTGCGCCGATCACGTTGCTGATTTGCTAACGCCTCGGGAACAAGTGGGAATGCGAAGAGTCAATTCGTTGCTCCCGCGATCAGGTGCCCCCCCGACCGGGAGTTGAGTGGCGACCCTGGTGCCCCCAGCGCCGGGGTCGCTTGTATGCGTCCCCCTGAGGCTCTCGGCAAGTGCGACGTCGAGTGCAATTCAGGCTGCCGCGGATGTACCGGCATTCTGCCTGAACCGAGGTGGCTCTTGCTCACCGGCACCCGCGCCCCCAGCAGACGAAACGACGGCCTCAGCGATCCCCAAGCTGGGGCCGTTTTCGCGTTTTGTGTGTAGAATTGGCCGCGGGCGCGGAAGACACGCCATCGGGGCCCGGGCTGTTGCGGCGAACAGGGAGGCGATTGGGGAGCGTTTGTCGTCGACCAGATGGGCTTACAGAACTCTGGCGCGAACATGCTCACCGGAGGTCACCCATGAAAAGATTGGAGGCGATGCGCCAGTTTTCGGCGTAGCTCGAGTGGTAGGCTTTAGCCCACGAGCTATGGGAGTGCTATGGTCACCATTGTCAATTTGGGATTGGAGGACGTTTGATTAGTGCTCGACCAAACGCGCCGATCATTGCTGCCGCCTCATGATCTCCACGATCATCGAGAATGCGATGAAGCGTCCTCGCACTTTCTTGGAATACGGGCAAAAGCGATGGGTCACGTTCGCACAAGACACCTGCGATACACAGTGCAAGGGCCTCCACACCCATCTTCGCTTGAGCTAAAGGATCTGCTGCCATCTTTTCCTGCCTCCATCGACAGTTTAATCGTACACTGCGCGGTCCCGGGCTCAGTTTTTGTGACGACGCTCGCTCCGGGAGGTGATCAGGCCCTTCAATTCCTCGACAAGACGCCGCCTGATGAAGTTGCGTTCTGCGTCAGTCAGTTGAGTGTCCAACAGCCGCCGGTACCGCCGTACATTTGCTTCGCGAGTCCACCGAGCATCCGCGCGGGATACTCTCAACGGCCGATGCCGCTTCGTCGCAGCATGTCGTTCGGAATCGCAAACGGCGCGCACCGGCTTGCTCAACCGAGGCAGCTGCATCGCCATTCCACCGCGCGGCGGCGGATCCTCCTCGTCGTCCAGCCGCTTCAGCGCCGCCAGGATATCGGCGAGGCGCAACCGATGTGGAATGCCAGGGATCTCCCGCAGGGTCGGTTGCGATTCGATGACGTACATATCCGATGCCCAGGACGATAGGATGACGCGCTTCTCGTCTGTCGAGAGCCGCGCGTCATTCAATACATCGCCAGGTGAATTGTAGTGGGATACTGAATGAAATAGCGACTCATTGATGTTGGCATTGCGATTGACATGGCTCATGTCGTGCCTCCTGTTTCTCCGTTCGCCCAGAGGCGCGTTGCTGAAGGCTTGAATATAGAGGTCGGCGACGGTCATACGCCGCCGACCTCTGACGTTAGTTGCTGTTGATCGCGATACGCTTGACGTTCGACCGTGACTGCTCGGACCTCGGCAGCGTCACAGTGAGGACGCCGTTCTTGAAGTCGGCCTTCGCCTTATCTTCCTCGACGCCATCAAGCGGAATCTGGCGCTCGAAAGAGCCGTAATATCGCTCGCTGACGAACTTGGAATCGTCGCTGCGTTCTGCTTTCCTTTCACCCCGGATTGAAAGGATGCCGTTGGCGATTTCAACCTGGACATCCTTTTCGCTGAGGCCTGGAAGCTCGGCGGAAACCGTAACCTCCTTATCGGTTTCATTCAGTTCCAGGCGTGGCCAACTAAACTGGCCCTCCATCAACGGAGCGTTCCTGCGACCGAATGAGCCGAAGCCGCGAAAGGCGTCATCGAACAGACGGTTCATCTCACGGTGAAGCATGAGAAACGGATCGAATGCCTCTCGTCCGGTTGAGAGTTCTTGCCCTTTGCCCCAGGGAACGAGATCCCGAATACCCATGATATCCTCCTTAACTTGACATGCAGCTGGTCAGCGCACGGACGGTTACCGTCCGTGCGTGTTTTGGCCCAACAGGAAGCGGGCTCAGGCCGCCTTCTGCGTGATTTGTCCGCCAGGAGCGCCACTTCCGATGGCAATACGCCGAGGCTTCATGGCCTCGGGGATTTCGCGCACGAGCTCGATCCGCAGCAGACCGTTCTCGACCATTGCCGACTTGACCTGCACGTAGTCGGCGAGGCTGAACTGTCGCTTGAACGGACGCGCCGAGATACCCTGATAGAGGTATTCGTGCTGGTCCTTGTCGCCCTTGCGGCCTTCCACGGTCAGCACGTTCTGCTCAGCCGTCACCGAAATCTCGTCCTGGTTGAAGCCGGCCAGTGCGACCGAGATCTGGTAACGGTCCTCTCCGAGCCGCTCGATATTGTAGGGCGGGTAGTTGTCTTCGGACCGATGCTGGGTTTCGTCGAGAAGATCGATGAGGCGGTCGAATCCAATACTCGAACGCCACAGGGGAGCGAAATCGTATGTCCTCATAGCCAAGTCCTCCAGAGAGCAAGATGGATACGAAGGAGCGCAAGACGAGGTGCAAGACACCTGTCCGGCGCCCTGGTTGCTTTGCCGAGCCCAACTTGGCGCCCGGTACCGCGCGTAAGCGGCAAAAATCCAATTAGAAAAACGGCGATCAGTTTCAAGAGCGTCCGCAAAAATTTTTTGGCTTGGTTTTAGTCGGGTTATTCCGGCCCGCGCACCGGAACCGAGTTCGGGCAGTTGGCTCGCGAGAGCACGCCGGCCATCTGCGGCCGGGTCGGGAGACCGCTCAATGCTGAACCTCGCGCGGGACCGGAAAAGTTTGCACTTTGTCTCTCCCCGGGCGTGCCATTGAGGTATTTCTATTTGCTCTGGAGCCGGCTGCCGTGCAAAGGCTCACCACGAAGGCACGCGTCATATGAGATCCGTTGCGCAGCCGGCGCGGAAGCCTAGCTTGCAACTGACCTGTCAGAATCTCAGCCGGCCAATCCGGGCAATTCGCTCCGCAGGCCAGTCATAATGAAGTTCACGCCTATCTCTGCCGATCAGCCTAACGGGTCATTGCCAGCCTGCGTTATTCTGACGAAGGTGCCGTTCTCGCGGTACTTGAGCCACTTCATCGTTTCCTCGGCATACTTCAGGCCAGCCCAATACTCAGCCGGTGTAGCTTATTCCGGTAGAGCATTGGGTAGTTAATCTTCTCGATCTAGATCCGGCCGCCCTAGATCGGCTCGAATGCGCGAGCGTGCTCCATGATCCTGCGGGCGGCTTTCTCGGGACCGACGTAAGGACGATCTGCGGTCAGTTTCATCGGCGGTATGGAGAATTAGCTACTTTTCTGCGGGGCTGCCGTTCTGTGCGCATTCATTGGAAAATATGGCGCTCTCACGGCAATCGAAAGCGAAAGAGATCGACGAAGCTACAGTATTGGTTCGATCGATCGATGCATGGCCGACGTCGATTACACCAGTCACCGAGTCCTACAGCCTCAGCGATGAAGAGAAAGTTAGCCTCGCTTAATTTGAAGGTCAAAGCCCTACCGCTGTTCAACCCTAGTGCGCCACAAGGCATCGAAGGTATTTTGGCGAGATGGTGTCCATTCTTCTGAGCCGATCAGATCGCTGGGCTTCTCTATGAGTGCGCTTGCAAGCTCCTCGGTGGGACGTGCCTGCGTCGAAATCCGCGCGGGCCACTCCAATAAGGATTTTGAAAGCATGGGCTTGCCTTCGTACCAGCATTTTCGTCCGTCGATGAGGCGCCAAGACCAATACTCGCGCAGATTTGGGGGCATCACCGCACTGCATTGCTGTTTCGCCTGCGCGGTCGGCATTCCAATCAATAGGAAAGTAGCGATGCGAGCGGCCAAAGGAATAAATGAAAATTGCCTCTTCATCGGAACACTTAGAGACTACTTCGTTGCCGCAGTCGACTTACAGCAACGACCAAGTCGGGCCGCTCAAGAACCTCAACTAACTTGTCGAGTATGCGTTCACTGTCGTGGGGGCGGGGCAGAAGATACTCGTCCAATATGCACAGGGCTTCGCTGACGGCATCAAGAGCCAACTGTTGATCGGTCATCGCTTCTTACCCATTCGAATTGATGGAGCTGCGATTTTCAAGGAAGCTTAAAGATCAAGTCATCTTTTAGACTTATCCCATCAAATTTTATTTCAAGGGGCCGCGCAGCCCGAGAAAGCTCTCCGGTCTAGCTTGCGAAAATCGGCAAAGCGCCACCAGAGGATCGCGCCCTTAGGTCACGGACACCAAAAAGTCGGCGGAAAGCAGTCAGTCCCCCCGCCGTTCGTGAGCCGCGATCCCTTCGATCGGTGCCGAATAGTCAGCGTTGCACCAAGGTTGCGTGGACGCCGATGAGGGGGCTTGGGTGCCGATTGACAGCCGGCTCCTCTAAGCGCTCGGATGCGCCCCCGCCGAGGCCGTGGCCTGAAAGCAAACGGGCCGGCGCAGGGCCGGCCCGTTGCGTTCCTTGCCGGTGCGAGCTGATCAGGCAGCCTTCATCGGCATGCCCATTTGCATCATGTTCATCGCGCTCTCGCAACACTTCATGAACATGTCCTTCATGGCCGGGTCCATCGGCATCATCTCGCAGGTCATGCCGGCGTCAGTCATCGTGCGCTTCATCTGGCAGGGCATCATCATGGCCATGTTCATCATCGGCATCATGCCGCCGGCCATCGAGGGGTTCATCATGCCACCCATCATCATGGGCATCGGCATCATCTGCATTGCGGTGTTCATCGTCATTCTCCAAGGTCAGAGTAGGAAGCGATCGTTTGTTTCGCCAAATTAGATAGAGTGCGCTGCGATATTCGCGAAGAGGGAAATTCCGTCTCGTTCGCTTTCGTCCAAGAAAATGGAAGGCCTGCAAGATGAGAGGGCGGGCATGTTCAAGAAAACAGATATTTATCTGCTAAATTGGATAGGCATTCATGGGCTACGCTTCTCGTAGCGCGGCCGAAACGTCCGGCGTGCTGGCGGACCGACGGGTGCAGCGCGATGCAAAGCGGTGACGGGGCCGGTTCGCAACACGCAGGCTCTCATCCAGCCCTCTAGCCGGGCCGCCGATTGCCCTCGCTGGCAGCCGGCAAGACATCTTGCGGATGCTTGTTGTGATGCTCGACATACTCAACGAGCGTATCGTCGGGATGACGGACGAGCATGTTGCGTCCTGTCGGGACCGCCTTGGGCGCCTCCAGTATGCTGGCGCCTACTGTCGGCAGATGGCTGGCGAAGGCGTCAATGTCCTCTACCAGAAGCGTCAGGTGGGTCGGCCGAAACCGCGTCAGGCTTTCATCCGTTCCCGCGATAAACAGAATTGATGCGACTTGCGCGAGCCTGAGGTCGTATTGGGGATAGTCGAAGCGAAGGTGCGCCTTCTGACCGATCAGCGTCTCGTAGAAGAGGACAGTCTCGTCGAGCCGTTCCAGCGGCAGATAGCGTCTGGCCAGGATGTTGAGTATTCGCATGAATCTTGTCCCTATTGGCGACCGGGTCTCTGTTTCCAATCAGACAGCCGGCGTAAGAGCGTACGGCGCCGTCTGCGCAACGTCTCGATTGCACGATCGATCCGCGCAAGCTTGTCCTGCATGATTGCCGAACAATCGAGTCCGGGACGACCTGGACCGTCTTCAAGTGCGGCCAGGAGATTGCGAATCTCGCGGGTTGAGAATCCGGAAGCAATCAGGTCTCGCACCCACGCAGCCCGGTCGACGTCGAGCGCCGAGTAGCTTCGATAGCCGTTTGGTGTCCGTCGCGGAACAATCAAGCCTTCATGTTCGTAGTGGCGGAGCACGCGGGCGCTGACGCTCAGACGATCGGCTGTCTCTCGAATTCTCATCATACTCTCCGTCGATGGGTCGCTTAGCACCTTCTCATTAATGTCAATGTCAAGCGCAATGCGCTCTGGCTTGCCGAAGACAATGTCGGTCCGCGATTGAAGGGCGACGATGCTTCAAGGAGACGATTTTACTTGTATCGTCGAAGCGCATTATCCCGTTGTCGCTGGGCTTTGGTCATCTTTGAAAAGACTATCCCGGAACGAGCGCCTAGCATGTCACGGGTTTGCAATCGTGAGTGCATGCAATGAATACCCCTCGTGTCGACAGTGGGCGCCCTGTTGCCAGCGTACGATCGCCGATTATCGTTAATCAGCTCGGAGCGGAAGTGCGCGCTGCGCTGATCGAGCATTGGTCGCGACCCCTGATCATCGATCACCCTGCGGATCGGCCAGCTTGGGAAATCGCGCCGGAGGCCGATGTGCTGTTGACGCGGCCGCTGGCCGGCTGGAGCAAGGCTCCCGCGGACAGGCCGTCAGGCTGGCCGTACGGCTTGCGGTGGATCCAGACCGCGTCGACCGGCGTCGATTTCTTTCCGACATGGCTGCTCGACGGTCCGGTGGTCACCGTTGGGCGCGGCATCTCGGCGGACGCGATCGCCGAATATGTCCTGGCGGCGATCCTGGGCTTTGCCAAGCGAATCCATGAGATCCGTCCGCGCAACCGGCAGGAATGGAAGATCACCCCGCTCGGTTCGCTCAGTGGCAAGACGGTTGGGATCGCAGGGTTCTGTGCGATCGGCCACGCGGTTGCCGAGCGGCTGAAGCCATTCGGTGTCGAGATCAGGGTGCTCCGGCGCTCCTCATGGCGATATGCCATTCCGGGTATTGTTCCCGTCGACAGTGTCGAGGCTCTCGTCGCCGCAGCCGATCATCTTGTGATCGCGCTGCCGGCGACTCCCGAGACAGTGTATCTGATCAACGCGGACGTGCTGGCGCACGCGAAGAAGTCCCTGCATCTGATCAACGTCGCGCGTGGCCGCATCATCGACCAGCAGGCGCTGTTGCGGGCGCTCGACAACGGACAACTCGCCGGTGCGACGCTCGATGTCACAGATCCGGAGCCGCCACCGGATGGCGATCCAATCTACAGCCATCCCAAGGTCGTTCTGACGCCACACGTCTCCTGGACGGGGGCGGATGACGTCAAGCGGCTGGCCGACAAAACGCTGGTCAATCTCGACGCCTATGCGCATGGCGTGCCTTTGGCCGACGTCTTGGACAAGAAGCTTGGATACTGAGCAAGGAACCCTTGAAAATGAACAAGATCGTCGAGAAGCCGAAGAAATACTCCCTGGTCGAGCGTCTGCCGGCTGCTTCGTTCGAGGAGGAACGGCTGCATCGCAAGCAGCGCCTCGCGGCAACCTTCCGGCTGTTTTCCCGCTATGGGTTCGACCAGGGGCTTGCCGGGCATGTTACCGTTCGCGACCCGGAATTCCCGGACCGGTTCTGGATCAATCCGCTGTCGAAGTACTTTGGCCAGATCAAAGTGTCCGACCTGCAATTGGTCGACCACGCCGGCAACATCCTGATCGGCGACAAGCCGATCAACCAGGCGGGCTTTGTGATTCATTCGGCGATCCACGCCGCCCATCCCGAGGTCATCGCTGCCGCCCACACCCATTCGACCTATGGCAAGGCCTGGTCCGCGCTCGGCCGCCTGCTCGATCCGCTCACCCAGGATTCGTGTGCGTTCTATGAGGACCATGCGCTGTTCGATCCGTTCTCCGGTGTTGTGCTGGAGGCGGAAGAGGGCAGGAAAGTCGCGGAGGCGCTAGGGTCGAAGAAAGCGGCAATCCTGCAGAACCATGGGCTGTTGACGGTCGGACCGACGATCGAGGCGGCCGCCTGGTGGTACATCGCAATGGACAATGCAGCCCGCACGCAGCTGCTCGCGGAGGCGGCCGGTACGCCGAAGCCGATCCCGCACGAAGTGGCGAAGTTGACCGCAGGTCAGGTTGGTACCCACAAGGGTGGCTATTTCAGCTTCCAGCCGCTCTGGGATTGGATCAGCGAAGCCGAGCCGGATCTGTTCAACTAGAGCATGATCCGGAAAAGTGGAAACCGGTTTTCCGAAAAGATCATGCTCAAAGAGATGAGATCGTGATGGGTTTCCGCGGAAACGCATCATGATCTAGCAATTTCAGTGTTCGCCGAATGGCCTGGAACGGCGAGGGGAGAGAAAGGTGAGCCCGCGACAGGAAGCAGCCGTCAACAAGCCATCCAGATCGACCGGTGGCCGTCCGTGGACGGTCGCGGAGAAGTACAAGCTCAGAGGCATGGCGAAGTCGAACACGCCGGTCGAGAAGATCGCGCGAAGTCTCAATCGCAGCATCGCCTCGACCGCGACGGCAGCAGCCAGGCTCGGCATCGTACTGAACGACCAATCCGGAACGCTCCAGTCCCCGTCCGGCTAACAGCTCGTCCACGGTTTCGTATGATCGCCCGCTGCGTGTACATCGTCGAGACGACCG
This sequence comes from Bradyrhizobium sp. USDA 4503, assembly GCF_054055815.1. Lineage (NCBI taxonomy): Bacteria > Pseudomonadati > Pseudomonadota > Alphaproteobacteria > Hyphomicrobiales > Nitrobacteraceae > Bradyrhizobium > Bradyrhizobium sp. USDA 4503. The sequence goes on along the minus strand of NZ_JBSRXS010000001.1, from coordinate 4,448,116 downwards.
GATCGCAAAAGGTTTGCCTTCGAAGCGAGAAGCCGTGACGATGCGGAAGGGTTGACACGGTCGGCCCGGTTCACCCGCGCGTTCGACGGCTTTTGTTCGAAGCGGCTCGGTGCGGAGAGCATTGAGACGCGCCTGCGTGTCGCCTCTTTAGTCTCGCTCAAGCGCCGAAGAGAAGTAATTTCCATCTGCACGTTCAGTTCTGGAGCGTCACATGCGCGGCCGCGGAATCTTTGGTGATTCGCAGCGCTGACGTTTACGCACCAAAGCGATAATATCGCTGCAACAAAATCGCCGCGGCACTGTCCGCGCGCCAACGTGGAGTAGCAGCAATCATGGCGCTCGACGGACCCATCGCTCCCCGCAGTCTCACCGCGAAGCTTCACTACCTCAAGCGTGGAGCGGAAAAGCCGACCTTCTATCGAATCGAACCACCTCCCGGCGTGCCGCAATGGAACGGCATCGACGATGAGCGCGAAGTGCTAATCGAGGATGCGCGTGGTCGCGAGACAGAATTCTCGCTGGACCGCAACGGCTTCGCCCTGGCCAAGGCGCCGACGGCCGTCGCCAGCTTTTACGATCCGGAAGAGATCAAGCGGGTCTATTACCCGGAGGTCGAACAACTGCTGCGTGCGGCCGTCGGCGCAAGCCGTGTGTTCATCTTCGACCACAACGTGCGCAATGCCAGCGTTCCAGGTCTCGCTCCGCCTTCGCGGCAGGTGCACAACGATCACACGGTCAACTCCGCGCCGCGCCGCGTCCGCGACCACCTTGGAGCCGAAGCGGACGAACTGCTGAAGCATCGGTTTGGCATCGTCAATGTGTGGCGACCGGTACGCGGTCCGGTACTGGACTCGCCGCTGGCACTGTGCGACGCGCGCTCGTTTACGGACGACGATCTGATTGCCAGTGACCTTGTCTATGCCCACGTTCGCGGCGAAACATCCCGGGTCGAGTACAAACCGACGCATCGCTGGTACTATTTTTCCGAGATGCAGACCGACGAGGCGCTATTGATCCGGATATACGACAGCGCCAGCGACGGGCGCGCGCGGCTGTCGTTTCATACCTCGTTCGAAAATCCGTTGGCACCGGGCGCGCCGCCGCGCGAAAGTATCGAGGTCCGCGCGTTGGTGTTCTTTCCGCTTGCGGCGTGAACAGACATCTCGGCGGCGCAGGACACTAGCGCCGCCATTAAGGGTGGCGCGCTCGCTCATCGCCGACAGCCGTTTGATCGACAGTGCGTCGTATCCTCCCGGCCTCGTGACGCCCGAAAGCCGAGCTCTGCAGAGAAGAGCCTCTCCGAGGCGCGTAACTTTCAATTTCCGAGAAGAGCCCGAGCCCGGACGGGAGACACGGAAGTAGCTCAGCGCCGCCCAGCTAGGCGGACTTCGTTGTGCGACTTGCGAATCGTAGTTTTTCATTCCGCGTCGTATTGGTCGGCGTGTCAGATCTTGCAATCTTGTAGCGCCGCTGACAGTTCCGCAATTAATTGCTGATGCGCGCGGGCACGAGCGCCTAACCATCATTCACTCGGCAAGTGATTTGCCCTGATCGAGGAATGAGGTGGCGTGCATGTCTGCTCAGAATACTCCGTTGCGAGATTCGGCTTCGCGGCTGCGCGGTTCGGATGACATCGCCCTTCTTTCCGCAGCCGACTTGATCGAACATTATCGGGCAGGAACGCTCTCGCCGGTTGAAGCGACCCAGGCTGTCCTTAATCGCATCGGTCGTCTCGACCGCCATGTCAACGCTTTCGCGCTGCTGGACGCCGACGCCGCGCGCGTATCGGCGCGCGAGTCCGAAACTCGTTGGAGACGTGGCGAGCCGCTCGGTCCAGTCGATGGCGTGCCGGTGGCGCTCAAGGACCTCATTCTCGCCAAGGGATGGCCGACGCTGCGGGGCAGCCGGGCAATCGATCCGGCGCAAGACTGGAACGAGGATTCGCCCGCCACAGCCCGGCTGCGGGAGCAAGGCGCGGTGCTGCTTGGCAAGACGACGACGTCGGAATTCGGTTGGAAGGGGCTCGGCGACAGCCCGTTGACCGGCATCACGCGCAATCCCTGGAACGTCGCACACACGCCGGGCGGCAGTAGCGGCGGGGCCGCGGCCGGCGCGGCCCTGAGTTTCGGGCCGCTGCATGTCGCGACGGATGGCGGCGGTTCGACCCGGCTTCCGGCGGCGCATAGCGGCGTGTTCGGGTTCAAGCCGACCTTCGGTCGCGTTCCCGTCTATCCGCCGTCGCAGAACGGGACGCTTTTCCACGTCACGCCAATGACACGCTCCGTGCGTGACGCGGCCTTGCTGCTCGATGTGATCGGGCGGCCCGACGGACGCGACTGGACCGCGCTGCCGCCGGCCGAGATCTCCTGGCAAGCGGAGCTCGAGCAAGGTGTCCGTGGCCTGCGCATCGCATTCAGTCCGAATCTCGGCTACGCACAGATCGACGCGCAAATTGAGAGGATCGTTACCGAGGCGGCCAACACGCTTGCCGGGCTCGGGGCGATCGTCGAGCAGGTCGATCCGGGTATCGAAGATCCGATCGATTTGTTCCAGACCTTCTGGTTCGCTGGCGCAGCCAAGCTCCTGGCCTCGTTCGATCCCGCCCATCGTGCCTTGGTCGAGCAGGGCCTGCAAGCCGTGGCCGAGAAGGGCCGGGCGATCGATGCCGTCACCTATCTGCGGGCAGTCGATCGCCGCGAAGCGCTCGGTCGACATTTCAATCGTTTCCATCAGGATTGGGATCTGCTGCTCACACCGACCACGGCGTATCCTGCTTCGGCGATCGACGCGTCGGAGGCCGATCTCGTGATCCGGCCGATCCGCTCCCCCTTCACTTATCCGTTCAACCTGACGCAGCAGCCGGCGGCCTCGGTGCCGGCAGGCCTTACCGACGCAGGATTGCCGGTGGGTCTGCAGATCATAGGAGCGAAATTCACAGATACCACCGTTCTGCGCGCCGCACGCGCGTTCGAGCAGGCGAAACCATTCCCGCGCCCACTGGACCCGTCATGACCGAGCAATCCCAACGCCCTGACCTCGAACTACCGCAACTGGCAAATGCCTATGCCAGCGGCGCGCTCACGCCGTCGACCGTGGTCGAGCAAATCCTGGACGAGATCACGCGCCGCGGCGCGGACGGCGTCTGGATCAGTGTCGTGGCGCGCGAGGATGCGCTTGCGCGAGCTGCGCATCTTGAGTCGTTGCCGGGGCGGGAGCGGCTGGCTCTGCCGCTCTGGGGCGTTCCGTTCAGCGTCAAGGACTGTATCGACACGGTCGGCCTGCCGACCACGTCGGCTTGTCCGGCATTTTCCTATCAGCCGGCGAAAAACAATCCGGCAGTCGAACGCCTGCTGGCGGCAGGCGCGATCTTGATCGGAAAGACCAATATGGATCAGTTCGCGACCGGGCTGGTCGGGGTACGCTCGCCATATGGCGTTGCGCGCAATCCCTTCGATCCCGCTTACATTCCCGGAGGATCCAGCTCGGGCGCGGCGGTCTCGGTTTCGGCAGGACTGGTCAGCTTTGCACTCGCGACCGATACCGGCGGGTCGGGACGGGTGCCGGCGGCCTTCAACAATGTCGTCGGACTGAAGCCGACCCGCGGATTGATCAGCGGTGTCGGATCGGTCGCGGCCTGCCGCTCAATCGAGACGCTCTCGATCTTCGCGCTGACGGTTGGGGACGCGCAGGCGGCGCTTGAGGTCGCGCGGGGGTACGACGAGGAAGATCCGTTCTCGCGGACCGGGTCGCCAGCGGCAGTTCGTCCGCTGCCGGCGGAATTCCGCTTCGGTGTTCCCGCTTCGCGATGGTTGGACTTTTTCGGCAATGTCGATGCGGCTGCGCTGTTCAGCAAGGCAGTCGAGCGGTTGCAAGGCCTCGGCGGCCGCAAGGTCGAGATCGACTACGCGCCATTCGCGGAGATCAACGATCTTCTGTTCAAAGGGCCGTGGCTGGCGGACCGCTATGGTGCCCTGCGACACTTCGTCGACGAACGGCCCGAAGCCCTATTCCCGGTCACCCGCGACATCCTGCTTGGAGGGCGTGGCGTTTCCGGCGGCGACGTCTTCGCGGCGCAACAGCGGCTGAACATTCTGAAGCGCCAGATTGAGAAGCTCTGGAACGAGATCGACATTCTCATCGTGCCGACCACCGGCACAATCTACCGCATCGACGAGGTCGCGGCCGATCCCATCACGCTCAACGCGCGGCTCGGGACGTATACGAACTTCGTCAATCTGGCCGATCTTTCGGCGGTAGCCGTTCCCTCGGGATTTCTGCCTAGCGGCCTGCCACAGGGCGTCACCGTGATCGCCCCCGCCTTCGCCGATCATCACGCCGCTGCCCTGGCGCGGCGCTTTCACGGCGCCGGCCTTCCGCTCGGTGCACGCCACCTGCGTCCGGCCGCGAGTTCGGCTCATGCCCACCGAGATAGGGAGACCGTATCGTGACGTCTATTGCCACTTTTTTTGCCAGATCGAGCAGGATCGCACGAGCCGCGGCTGTCACGCTCGCGGCCGTGGTGGCGCTGGTGAGCACGCCCTCACGCGCTCAGGAGATCGCGATCGGTGAAGGGATTGCGCTCGGCTGGGGCCAGTTCTTCGTCGCCGACCACGACAAGACCTGGCAGAGGCAGGGGTTGACGCCCAAGGTTTCGACCTTTGCCAGTGGCCGCCTGGTGTTGGACGCGCTGGTCGGTGGCGGCGTGGTGATCGGCACGGCGGCGGAAACGCCCGTGGTGTTCGCCACCCTGAACGGGCTGCCGGTGCGCATCATCGGCACGTTGAACCGTCATGAGCCTTTCGATCTCGTCGCCATCAAAGAGATCAAGACCGCCAAGGATATCAAGGGTCGGCGTATCGGCTATTCGCAGGGGACGAACGCGCATTACTACCTGTCCAAGCTGCTCAGGCAGGAAGGTCTGGCGTGGTCGGACGTCACGGCGGTCAGCCTAAACCCCGGCGATTTCGTCAGCAGCCTGGCGGGCGGTGCGATCGATGGGTTCATCTGGACGGAGCCCCATCTGTCGCAGGCGATCGCGCAAGGAGCGGACAGGTTCCACATCATCCGCTCGGAGGGCCTCTACAAGACCTTTTCAACAATCATCACGTTGCAGTCGACCATCGACAGCACGCCGGACCTCCTCGTCAAGGCAATGAAGGCGCTGCTCGAAGCGGACGACAATATCAGGAAGGACCCCGATGCCGCGGCCACGCTGACCGCTGAACGCATCAAGCTCGATCCCGTGATCGCAAAAGCGTTCTGGAAGCGGGCAAATTTCAAGCTCGAACTCGACAAGGCGTCGTTGGTATCCCTGATGGAGGAGCAGGCGAATTGGGCCGTCGACAATAAGCTGGTGCGGCCCGACGCAAGGATTCCGGACTTCAACACGGTGGTGGTGACATCAGTGCTGGATCGGGCGGGCCGGGAAAAGGGTGATCGACCGCAATGAATGCAAGGGTGAAGCTTCCCTCGCGGGCCGCCGTCAGTGAACCGCTGATCACGTGCATCAAGCTCGGTCATGTCTACGATTCCGGTCGTGGCCGCACCGCCGCGCTCGGCAGCATTTCGCTCACGATCGACCGCGGTGAATTCGTTTGCGTTCTCGGGCCGAGCGGATGCGGCAAGACCACGCTCCTCAACATCCTGGCCGGATTTGTCATGCCCGCGCACGGCGACGTTCGCGTGGGCGGCCACGCGATCGAAGGGCCGAGTTCCGAACGCGGCGTTGTGTTTCAGGACTACTCCCTGTTCCCATGGCTGACCGCGCAGGCCAACGTCGAGTTCGGGCTCCGGATGGCGGGGCGCGTCGCCCGTGAACGAGCGAAGATTGCGCACGATCTGCTCAGGCTCGTCGGCCTGCCCGATGTCGGGGCGAAGTACCCTTTCGAATTGTCCGGGGGAATGAAGCAGCGCGTCGCCATCGCACGAGCGCTTGCGACCCGCCCATCGCTGCTCCTGATGGACGAGCCGTTCGCGGCACTCGATGCGATGACGCGCAGCTCCCTGCAAGCCAAGCTGATCGAGATTCACCGGCAGGAGCAGCCAACCATCCTGTTCGTGACCCACAACATTGCCGAAGCGCTCGCGCTTGCGAGCCGGCTGATCGTCATGTCGCCGAACCCGGGACGGATCGTGGAGGATATCAGAGTCGATCTGCCGCGTCCGCGTCGTCGGACGGCGCCGCGCTTCCACGAACTTTACGAGCACGTCGCACGGGCGATCGGCCTGGAAACGGCGGAGTAGAAGCATGGCCTTCGGCGTCAGCCGCCACAGCATCGCCGGCACTATCGGCACGCTCGTCTTTTTTGCCGCATGGGAGGCGCTCAGCTGGAGCGGCCTCGTCAACAACGTGATGCTGCCTGCGCCGAGCACGATCGTGCAGTCCGGGTGGGCGCTGATCGTGGCGGGTGAGTTGCCGCGGCATCTCGGTGCCAGCTTGCTGCGGGCGGCGATCGGTTTCCTCGGCGGATCGGTGCTCGGCGTGGCGCTTGGCGTCGCGATGGCGCAATCGCCGCTCTTGCACGGGACGATCAATCCCCTTATGCAGATGTTTCGCGCCGTTCCGTCGCTCGCCTTTGTTCCGCTAGCGATCTTCTGGTTCGGCATTGGTGAAACCTCCAAGATTTTCCTGATCGCCTGGGGCGTCTTCTTCCCGGTTTGGGTCAATACCTACATCGGCGTCCGCGATGCGAGCCCGCTGCTCGGACGAGCGGCAGCGAGTCTCGGCGCGCGCGGTTGGCGCAACTTCGTTTACGTGGTCATACCCGACGCGCTGCCGTTCATTATCGCCGGGCTTCGCGTCAGCCTGTCGGTTGCGCTGGTCGTCCTGGTTGCGGCAGAGCTGGCCGGAGCGGCGTTCGGGGTGGGTTACCTGATCCAGATGTCGCAGCAGGTATTTCGGGTCGATCAGATGTTCGTCGGGTTGATCGTGCTCGGCGTGATGGGGTTTGCGGCCGATCTCCTCTTCGAACGTACGGTCCGCAAGTTGTTGCCCTGGTACGGTGCCGAGCAGGCCGGGCAGAAGGGCCCGCAAATCGAGCGAGCCTCTGGTCGCCTGGTCGCGAAATAGCGAAAGCAATTTATTGCGGGTGCCAGGTGCCGGGATCGGCTTACAAAGCCTGGCGCTAACAATGCGAGGTGAAGGTGCAACCAATTCAGGTGGAGCTACGTGAAAATTCCACGGCGCTGGCGTTGACCTGGCCGGACTGCGGAACCCGTTTGGTCGCGGCGGAGACGTTACGTCGGGCCAGCCGCGCGGCCAGCGAAATCCGGCGGCTGGTTGACGGCATCGAGCTCCCGATTGTGCCGGGGCTTCACGTCGTTGCCGTCGAGCCCGTTGGGAATTACGCCCTGCGTCTCCATTTCTCCGACGGCCATGACCGCGGCATCTATCCGTGGTCCTACCTGCGCGAACTTGCCGGGCAGCCGTTAACGTGAGGTCGACTCATGGATGAGATCAAAAATGGCCTGACGGAGGTCGTCTGCGACGTGCTGGTGATCGGCGGCGGCACGGCTGGCCCGATGGCGGCCTACAAGGCCAAGCGCTGCAGTCCGGGCGCGCGTGTCGTGCTGCTGGAGAAGGCGAACGTCAAACGCTCCGGCGCGATCGCGATGGGCATGGACGGGCTGAACAACGCCGTCGTTCCGGGCTACGCCACGCCAGAGCAGTACACCAAGGAAATCACGATCGCCAATGACGGCATCTGCGATCAGGCGCCGGTGTACAAATATGCCTCGCGCTGCTTCGACGTCATTCAGGAGCTCGACCGCTTCGGCATCAAGTTCCAGAAGAACGAAAACGGCGACTTCGACGTCAAGAAGGTGCACCACCTCGGCTCTTACGTGCTGCCGATGCCGAACGGCGATACCGTCAAGAAGGCGCTTTACCGTCAGCTTCGCCGCGAGAAGGTGTTGATCTCCAACCGCTATATGGTGACGCGCCTGCTGACCGGACGTGACGGGCAGATCGCCGGCGCGATCGCGGTCAATACGCGCAGCGCCGAGTTCCTGGTGCTGCGCGCGAAGACCGTCATCCTCTGTGCCGGCGCGGCGGGCCGGCTTGGCCTGCCGCAGTCGGGCTATCTCTGGGGCACCTACGAGAACGCCACAAACTCGGGCGACGGCTATGCGATGGCCTTTCACGCCGGCGCCGCGCTCGCGAATCTCGAATGCCACCAGATCAATCCGCTGATCAAGGATTACAACGGCCCGGCCTGCGCCTATGTGGCCGGTCCGTTCGGAGCCTACACCGCCAACAGCGAAGGCAACCGCTTCATCGAATGCGACTACTGGTCCGGACAGATGATGCAGGAGTTCTACAACGAGCTGCAATCGGGCAAGGGGCCGGTGTTCCTGAAGCTCAATCATCTGCACAGCGACACGATCGGGAAGATCGAAGCGATCCTGCATCAGGTCGAGCGGCCGTCGCGGGGGCGCTTCCACGACAATCGCGGCACCAACTACCGCGAGCGCATGATCGAGATGCATATTTCCGAGATCGGATTTTGCTCGGGTCACAGTGCATCCGGCGTCTATGTCGATGAATTCGCGCGTACCACGGTACCGGGTCTCTATGCGGCAGGCGACATGGCCAGCGTGCCGCACAACTACATGCTCGGCGCCTTCACCAACGGAGCGGTGGCGGGCGAGCATGCAGCGGAAGTGGCTGACAATATCGATCTCGCACAATACGACGCAGCTGACGTCGTGCGCGAGCAGCAGCGGGTGCTGGCGCCGACGCGGCGCGACGACGGCATCCCGCCGAACCAGCTCGAATACAAGACCCGGCGCTTCGTGAATGACTATCTTCAGCCGCCGAAAGTGACAGCGAAGATGAAGCTTGGTCAGGCGCGTTTCGCGGAGATCCGCGACGATATGGAAAGCGCAATGGTCGTGCGCGACGCGCACGAGTTGATGCGTTCACTGGAAGTCGCGTCGATCGTCGACTGCGCCGAGATGGCGGCGTTCGCCTCGCTGTTCCGTACCGAAAGCCGCTGGGGCCTCTACCATCATCGGGTGGAATACCCTGACAAGAACGATGACGACTGGTTCTGTCACAGTATCCTGCGCAAGCGGGATGGTCGGATGACGGCGGAGAAGCGGCCGGTCGCGCCCTACGTCGTTCCGATCGATGAATCCGAGCGCTCGGCCTATGACCGCCAGCGCATCCGACAGCATGCCTGAACAGGTGGATGTCTCATGCCGATTGCCCACACGCCGACCGCCGTTCCAGTCATCGTGGATGACGCCAAATGCATCGCCGACAAGGGATGCACGGTCTGCATCGACGTCTGCCCGCTCGACGTGCTCCGGATCAGCGATCTCACGGGAAAAGCCTATATGAAGTATGACGAGTGCTGGTATTGCATGCCCTGCGAGACCGATTGCCCGACCGGCGCGGTGACCGTCAACATCCCCTATCTGCTGCGCTGACATGACCGTGTTCGAGCCATTCGAGGCGTTCGGAGACCTTGGCGAGATCGCTGAGCGGTTGGCGAGCGAGGATCCGTCCGTACGCCGGCTTGCCGTGCTCGATCTCGTGGAGACCTCAAGTGAGGAGGCGGTTCCGTTGTTGGTGCGGGCTGTCCAAGATGCTGCGCGGGAGGTCAGACAACAGGCGGCGCGGGCCGCTCGGTGAGTTCGACGGTATCGATGTGGCCAGGGCGCTGACCGGGGCCATCCTCGATCCGGACGCAGACGTTGCCCGAGCGGCGGCTGATAGTCTGGCTGAACTCCGTGACCCGGCGGCCGGCGATGTACTTCAGCCGCTGGCAACACATTCCTCGGCCTTTGTGCGCGCCGCGATCTTTCGTGCGCTCAAGGCGCTCCAAGTCGATGCATCGCTCGGTCCTGCGATCACGGCGCTCGGCGACAATGATTCCGCCGTACGCGTGCAGGCGGTCGGCGTGATCGGCTATCTCAAGAGGACCGAGACCCTGCCGTCGCTGATCCGTGCGACCCGGGATGAATCTCGCGAGGTAAGGCTTGCGGCGGTCAATGCGCTGTCGTTTGCGCGGAGCGACGTGGCGGCCCAGGCCGCGGCCGCCGCGCTTTCCGATCGGGAATGGCAGGTCAGGGCCGCTGCGGCGGATGCGATCGGGCGGATCGGCCAAGTGTCGGCGGCAACGGCGCTGGCCGGCTCGCTCACTGACAGCTATTGGCAGGTCCGCCAGAAGGCGATTCAGAACCTCGGCAGGCTCCGTGTCCGGGACGCCGTCGGTGCCATCGTCACCTTCCTCGACGACCAGTTGCCTTCGTTGCGCAAGGATGCCGCTGCGGCGCTCGGCGATATCGCCGATCCTCGCGCCCGCGGCGCGCTCACAGCGCATGCCGGCGATGAAGATCCCGATGTCCGAAAGACCGTGGTTTGGGCGCTGGGCCAGATCGGGGAAGACTGATCATTCCCGGAACAGGATCTTCTCGAGCAGATCGACCCGTTTGATCCGGATGACCCCATCCTCAATCGCGATGATGTGCTTGGTCTGGAAGCGCTTTAGCATCATCGTGACCCACTGCCGGGTCGAACCTACCATGGCGGCGATCTGATCGTGCGTCACCTTCCGATTGACGATCACGATGTCGCCGTCGGCTACTCCGTAGAGCTCGGCGAGGTTTAACAGATACTGTGCAAGCCGCTCGATCACCGAACGGGTTCCGAGCATCTGCGCCATCGACGAATAGCACTTGCCCTTGGCGATCAGCCCGTCGATCAGCGCCAGCGCAAAGGCCGGCATCTGCACCAGCAGTCGTTGCAGGGCGGCGCTTGGTAACGCCGTAATCTCGCAATCCTCCATCGCGACTCCGGACCACATGTGCGGCCCGCCACCGGAAATCTCAGGGCCGCCGATGAAATGGCCAGGCGTCCAGTAGGCGAGGGTGATCTCCCGGCCCGACGGCGCGGTGTAATAGACCCGGACCTGTCCCCGCCTGATAACGAAGATGCCGCAGTGGTGTTCGCCCTGGCTGAATACCATGTCGCCTTGCGGAACCAGGATGGTGCGCCCGGCCGCCTGGACTTCTGCCTTCTGTTCGGCCGACAGCCGGTCGAGAAAGTGCGCGCCGACGTCGAGCCCGTCGACGCTTTCGCTCATGAACAGCGCGGAATCGCTGCGGGTCGCCGGCGGGGCGGGGATGACTGCAAACGCCTGACGTGTCCGATAGCTCCTGTCCACGGCAGTACCCGCTCGTGCCAACAGGCCGCGTGAATCGGGTTCGGATGCTTCCTTCAGTATCGTCATTCCCGCCGGATTGCTTCGAGCTGTGAAGCCGATAGCTAAGGGTGACGGGAAGGCAAAGTCTACTTCTTTGATAACTCCTCAATGCACTTAGGAAAGGTGATGCGTGAACGGCATCGCATCGAAAGGATTCGTCTGTCGATTGGGTCGCCGCGAGAAAATCATTCAATGCGGCCGCCACTCATCATGATGGGATCACGACGGCAAGCGATCAGTGCGGCGCAATGCAAGTAATTGCTTCAGCCTGCGCAGCATCAGCCCGATAGTGCCCCAGAATTTGCGGGACGGCTGCGCGCCGTCGATCGATAGCCAAGGACAGGCCCGATGATCTCGCGTCATTTTCTGAAGACGACTGCCGCGGCTGCAATTGTTGCCATTGGACTGGCGAGCGTGGTGCACGCTGAAACGATCCGCGTCGCGGTCGGAACGCAGGACACGACCATCAATTGTGCGACGGGCGGCCTTCTGATCCGTGAGCTGAAGCTGCTGGAGAAATTCCTGCCGCATGATGGCAAGTACACGGATGTCACCTACGACATTCAGTGGAAGAATTTCACCAGCGGCGCGCCACTGACCAACGAGATGGTCGCGGGCAAGCTCGATTTTGGTGCGATGGCGGATTTCCCCGGCTCGCTCAACGGTGTGGCGTTCCAAAAGGCCGGTCGTCGCAGCCTCTTTATCAGCGTTTTGTCAGGCAGCACCAAGGGCAGCGGCAACGGCATCGTCGTACCTTCGAATTCCCCGGTGCAGTCGATCGACGACCTCAAGGGCAAGACGATCTCGGTCCCGTTTGCGTCGACGTCGCACGGCATGCTCCTGCGGGCGATCGAGGGCAAGGGTTGGAATCCGGAAACGGACGTCAATATCATCACGCAGGCGCCCGAGGTCGCCGGTCCTGCGCTGCAGGCGGACAAGATCGAGGCTCATGCAGATTTCGTTCCATTTGCCGAGCTGTTCCCCTGGCGCGGCTTTGCCCGCAAGATCTTCGACGGCTCGCAGGCGAATACGCCGACCTTCCACGGCGCGCTGGTGAATGCCGAATACGCCGAGAGATACCCGGAGATCGTCATTGCCTATCTGCGTGCTGCGCTCGAGGCCGATCGCCTGATAGCGGCCGATCCTGAGAAGTATAGCGAGCTGATCGCCAAGGTGACGGGCATCGAGGCCGAAGTCGTCTATCTGTTCCATGGGCCACTCGGTCTGCAAACCCGGGATGTGACATGGAAGCCGGAATATCGTCAGGCGGTCGCCACCTCGATCAAGACGCTGAGGTTCCTGAAGCGCACCGACAGCGACCTCGATATCAATCAGTTCGTGACCGACAAATACATCCTAGTCGCAACAGCCCAAAGCGGGCGCGACTATGATGCGCAGTTGAGGAACTACAATCAGCTTGCCCTGAAGGCAAAGGATGCGACGACTGGGGCAGAGATCACGGATTTCAGCCGGACCGCGCAGATTTGGGTCAAAGATGAGCCGCTCGTTCGTCACTACGGCTCGCCTGAGAATGCCTTGAAGGCGCTCGCTGCACTGGAGAAGGAAGGCAGGGCGGTTCGTGTCGTCTATGCCCAGGATCGTGAAACGGGCATCAAGCTGTTCGCGAACCAGGCATGGTTCGTGCGTTCGCCGAAGGGTGATCTCAGTGCGTTCTTGCTCAAGGATGGCGCGGAAAAGTGGTCGAAGGAACACGGCGGCACCGTGGTCGACTATGCCGGTGCCCGCGAATCCCTTGTGGCGAGCCGATGAGCAAGGCAATCGGACGCACCGTCGACTGGTTGCCGGGATCGCGCTGGTTCATTCGCGCGCTGTCGATCGTCACATGCATTGCGCTGTGGCAACTGGCCTCGTCGCAGCATCTGAACCTGGGCGTTGTCACATTCCGTAACGTACCGCCACCGACGGAGGTCCTGCAGTCCGCCATCGTACTGCTGAAGTCTCCAAAGCTGGTGGCGCATGTCGGCAGCAGTCTGTGGCGGGTGTTTGCGGGATATGGCGCTGCGGTGGTGTTCGGGATCGCATTTGGCTTTGCGATCGGCCGCTCACGTGCTGCGAGCGATCTCTTGTTGCCGCCGCTCGAACTGCTGCGACCGATCCCGGCGGTCGCCTGGATACCCCTATCGATCCTGATCTTTTCGTCATCGGAAATGTCGATGATCTTCATCACATTCATCGGCGCGTTGTTCCCGATCCTCCTCAATACCGTGCACGGTGTCGCGAATATCGACCGGCGGCTGATCGCGTCCGCGCGCAGTCTCGGTGGCACACCGGCCGCTATCCTCCGGGAGATCGTGCTGCCGGGGGCTGCTCCCAGCATTGTCACCGGGCTTGCCATCGGGATGGGGACATCGTGGTTCTGCCTGGTCACGGCGGAGATGATCTCCGGACAGTTCGGCATTGGCTATTACACCTGGGAGGCCTACACGCTGCAGAACTATGCGGACATCATCGTCGGTATGTTGGTCATTGGCCTCCTCGGAATGGGCAGCAGCTGGCTGTTGACGACGTTGGGCCGTTACCTGATGCCGTGGCAACGTCCTGCGGTCACGCGATGAACATCCGGGTGTCGGATGTTTCGACCAAGGCTGTCGGACGGATCGAGATCGCGCGAATCGCGATTTCCCTCGGAGACGGGGGGGATGCCTTCGAGGCCGTCCGCGATCTCGACTTTGCGATCTCGCCGGGCGAACTCGTTTGTGTGCTTGGCCCATCCGGATGCGGGAAATCGACCTTGCTCGGCGCCCTGGCGGGACATCTGCCAGTGACGCGGGGGCGGTTGACGGTCGACGATCAGCCGGTCGTGGGGCCGAGCCCGGATCGGGGCATCGTGTTCCAGCAGCATACGCTGTTTCCCTGGAAGCGCGTCCGTGAAAATGTTGCGTTCGGCCCGAAAATGCGCGGCGTCGGCAGGAGTGAGCGGCATCGCGCCGCAGACGACATTCTGCGGTTGGTCGGCCTCGCCGGCTTCGAGCGATTCTATCCTTCGCAGCTTTCCGGCGGCATGCAGCAGCGGGTCGAGATCGCGCGTGTCCTCATCAACCGGCCGTGTGTCCTGCTCATGGACGAACCGTTCGGTGCTCTGGACGCACAGACGCGCAGCATGATGCAGCAAGTCCTGCTCGATATCTGGACCAGGATTCCGACCACCACGCTGTTCGTGACGCACGATATCGAGGAGGCGCTGTTCCTGGCCGATCGCGTCATCGTCATGAGCGCCCGGCCGGGCTATGTCATCGACGATATCCGCCTTCCGTTCGGCCGGCCTCGTCAGGCCGAGCTGGTGACTGAGTCCGAGTTCGTGCGACTGAAGCGTCACATCCTCAGCCTCCTCAAGCAACGCGGCGGCTCGCCGCCGCTGGCGCGGTTGAGCCCTCTCGGATAACCGTCACGTCGGCCGGTTGCAGCTGCTGGAGCTTAGGTCTCAGCCTCTTCGGTTAAGCGCCCATCATTGCGCCGATCGCCTGCAATCGCGAGCGAACGGCGCCATCGTCGCAGTGGGCAGAGTGCCCTCGGCACGAAGCTGCTGCGGCGGTCCCGGCGGAAGGCGATGAAGAGCATGCCAGAGCAGGAGGTCCTCGTGAGCCGTCACTGGCGTCCAAGCTACTCCGGAGAGTTGGCCACTCGCTGCCAGCCGTTATGCGTGAGCGGAATCGATGGAACGCGAACGGACTCTTGGGAAGTACGCAGTGTCTATTTCACCACCGCGATATAGGTGCGCCTTCGGCGGATTTTGCGGGGCGGTCAGTTGCGGCCCGCTATGCCCCGACTGCCCCACGCTCTAGCGAACGCCGATAGTTCCCTTTTGATCCTGCCATGAACGAGCCCGTCGCCTCGATTTCGTGATGAGCACCAACTACAGCATCAGCAAATCGTTGCTTCCAAGCCTAGATCAAATGCAGTTTCGGAATGAACTCTTTGGTCAAGGCGTAATTGTCTGGCATGTCGCACGTTTGGATGCGAATGAGTTTGCATAGAACGGCTTTGTCGCGAACCTATCCTGCTCGACGGGCGCGCTTTCCTGGAATTTTGTCTCTTTGTTTTTCCAGTGCTTGACATGCTTCTTGCGAAATCTACACAGGCGATAAGATCAGAGCGTCCCCGTGTAGAGGATCAAGTATGGATTTCATGAATTTATCCCGCCGCGCTCTCTTGGCTTTTGGTGGTACGGTTGTGCTTGCGCGCTCTGTTGCCTTCGCGCAAGGGACGCGGACAGCAAGGATTGGATTGGTGCAATCAACGACGGGCGGATCGGCGGCGCTTTACGGCACCGAGCAGAAGCAGGCAATCGAGCTGGCATTCTCCGAGATCAACGCTGCGAAAACGCTCAAGGATATCAAGCTCGAGACGATTTACGCGGATGACGGTGCGGATCGCGGGCAAACCGTCAATGTCTTTCAGCGTCTCATTCGCCAGGACAAGGTTGTCGCAATCCTGGGGCCGACCTTGTCGAACTCGGCGTTCGCGGCCGATCCAATCGCTCAGCAGGCGGGAGTTCCAGTTATCGCAAGTTCGAACACCGCTCCCAATCTGACCAGGATCGGTGATTTCATCTTCCGCACCAGCGTCCCGGAAGATCAGGTGTTTCCGACCGTGCTGCGCTTCGCGGTCAGAAAGCACGGGATCAAGCGCGTCGCGCTGATCTACGGGCTCGACGATGCGCTCACGCGTGGTGCGCACGATGTCCAGAAGAAGGCGGTTGCCGATCTCGGACTCGAGTTGGTCGGTATCGAGAGCTATCAGCGCGGGGACGTCGATTTTTCGGCGCAGCTGACCAAGATCCGCGCGCAGAATCCCGACGCCATCATTCTCGGCACGCTAGCGGAGGAGGCCGCGGCCATTTTGCGGCAAGCGCGTCAGCTCGGCGTCGACAGCAAGGTCGCTTTTATCGGCTGCAACGCCAATATCTCGGCGAAGCTGTTCGAGCTGGCGGGGCCGGCGGCGAACGGCATCATTGTCGGCGCCGCGTGGTACGCAGGTTACGACAGCCCGCGCAGCAAGGCCTTCGTGGAGGCTTACCGGAAGCGCTACGGTACCACCCCTGATATCTACGCTGCCCAAGGCTATGACGCGGCGTATCTCCTTGCCGAGGCGATCCGTCGCGCCGACGACGTTACGAACGGTCGAGCGATCCGTGACAAGCTCGCATCGATCAACGATTTCGAAGGCGTACTTGGGCGCTTCGGCTGGTCCACCGAACGCGACGCGACGGTCCAGCCGAAGGTGCTGATCGGCGACGGCGACGCCAAGGTGTTTGTCGCCGCGGCGGCGACCTGATCGTGCCATGCTTTTGCAACAACTCGTAAACGGCCTTTCGCTGGGGACCGTCTACGCCGTATTTGCCATCGGTTTTACGCTCGTCTTCGGCGTCTTGAATGTGCTCAACCTGTCCCAGGGAGCCGTTTTCATGTGGGGCGCTTATATCGGGCTCGAGGTGGTGCGTACTCTTGCACTGCCTTTGCCGGTTGCCATCCTCGCGGCGGCGGTAACGGCTGGCCTCTTTGGTGTGCTGACTGAGCTGCTGGTCTTCCGGGTGTTGCAGCGGCGTGGAGCGCATCGTTGGATGGGGATGGTGGGGAGCCTCGCGCTCGCCCGTATTCTCATTGGTCTGGCCCAGGAGGTGTTTGGCACACAGGTCGTGCGTTACCCCGACAATGCGCTGGCGGGATCCGCGATCGAGTTTCTCGGGGCTCGGCTGCAGCTTCTGCAACTTGTCGCGATTGTCGCCGCATTTGCGATGGTGGTCGCTCTCGCGGCGCTGCTGCGTCTCACCAATCTCGGGCGGGCGATCCGGACCGTTGCCTTCAGCGAGGTCGTGGCCAGGATCGTAGGCATACCGGTGGATCGCATCCGCATGGCGACCTTTTTCGTTTCCGGCGCGCTCGCCGGCGGCGCGGGCGTGCTGTGGTCGTTGCTGTTCCAGTCGGTGTCGCCGTTCATGGGCGACGGCATTCTGTTGAAGGGGCTCACAGTGTTGATCCTCGGGGGCCTCGGGAATGTCATGGGCGCGCTGGTGGGCGGAATATTGTTGGGGCTTGTCGAGGTTTCGAGCGTCGTGGCCGTCGGTTCGGGCTACCGGGACGCGGTCGGCTTCGGCCTCGTGCTGATCATTCTTTTGACAAGGCCGACCGGCCTATTCGCAACGCGCGAGACCAAACGGGCATGATCGAGTTCTTCAGCGCCTATCATAACGTCATCGATCTTTGCCTGTTGAATTCGATGCTCGCTTTCGGCTGCTTTCTTTTGCTGGGAGTTAACCTGTTCTCGCTGGCCACGGGGGGCCTGATGGCGATCGGTGCTTACCTGTCGATCTGGCTGACGATGCAGCAGGGCTGGTCCTTTGCGCCCGCGCTGACTGCGGCCCTGGTGGCAGGGGCCGTTGCCGCACTCGGCTTGGGTGCCCTCGTGCTACGGCTGCGCGGCGACTATTTCACGATGGCCACGCTAGCGTTCACTGAAGTGGTCCGTATCATTGCCTTGAACTGGGATTCCGTCACCGGCGGCGCGCTCGGCGTGTTCGGCATTCCAAAGCTCACCGAGACCTGGCAGCTCGCACTCCTGTTGACTCTGGTGATCTACCTGGTCTGGGCCGTGCGCAATTCCAGCGTCGGCGAGCGGATGCGCGCGGTGGCTGCGGACGAACTGGCGGTGTCGACCGCGGGACACGATGTGGCGCGCTTCAAGCTCACAATCTTTACGGCGTCGGGGGCAATCGCCGGGCTCGGCGGCGGGCTGGCCGCGCACCTCAACATGTTCGTGGCGCCGGGCGATTTCGGCTTTCTGCGCAGCGTCGATACCGTGGTCGCCTCGGTGCTGGGCGGAGCCTGGAGCCTGTTCGGTCCCGTGATCGGGGCGACCATCCTCACCGTCCTGCCGGAGGCGCTGCGTTTTTCCGCTCAGATGCGGGAAATCTTGATCGGCGCTGCCATGCTTGCGGCAGTACTGTTTCTCCCGACCGGGATCGGTTCCCTGCCGACCTTGCTGCGTCGGAGGACGACATGACGGCGCTGCTGCAGCTGCAAGATGTTTCGCGTCGCTTCGGCGGCGTAGCGGCGCTGTCCAATGTTTCACTGTCGCTCAGCGCCGGTGTCGTGATCGGGCTGATCGGGCCCAACGGATCGGGTAAGACAACGCTCATGAACATCATCAGCGGTGTCGATGCGCCAACCGACGGAGTCGTGCTGCTCGAGGGGGCGCCTGTTCACGGCTTGCCCGCGAATGTCCTGGCGCGACGCGGGATCTCCCGCACGTTTCAGCATATTCGCCTGATATCCGAGCTGACTGCAATCCAGAACGTGATGCTCGCCCTGCATGCTCCTGAAAGCCGTGCCGTCGACATCCTGTTACGCCTGCCGGGATTGAAGCGAACCGAAGGCCGTCGTCGTGCGCGTGCGACGGAATTGTTGCGGCAAGTCGGAGCAGGCCGCCTCGTGGAAACCGCTGCGGGCGATCTGTCCTATGGGGACCGTCGGCGGGTCGAAATTGCCCGGGCGCTGGCGTCCGGGCCGCGGCTCCTGCTGCTCGACGAACCTGCCGCCGGCATGACCCACAGCGAGCGCGCTGCATTGCGCGATCTGATCGCAGGGCTCCCGGCCCAGGGCGTCACCGTGCTTCTGGTTGAGCACGACATGGACCTGATGATGGGGGTCTGTCACGAAATTCACGTATTGAACCAAGGGCGTCCCATCGTCTCCGGTACGCCCGATCGGATTCGGAATGATCCGAAGGTGATTGAAGCCTATCTGGGGACCGAGGATGCTTGACATTGAGGGGCTTTCCTCGAGCTATGGTGGACCTGCCGTCCTGAAGGACGTATCGCTGCGCGTGGGCGCCGGCGAGATCGTCACTGTGGTTGGTGCGAACGGTGCCGGCAAGACCACTCTGCTCAATACGGCGGCGGGACTGCTGCGCCCGATGGGCGGGAAGGTGCTGCTGGACGGGGCGGCGATCGGCGGGCGTTCGGCGGAAAGGATCGTGCGCGCGGGGCTGTCCCTCGTGCCCGAGGGACGGCAGGTGGTGGCACCGTTGAGCGTCGAGGAAAACCTTCTGGTGGGCGCGTTTGGTCGCACCCGCGGCGGTGCCGCCGATACACTTGCAGCGATCTATCAGCGCTTTCCGCGGCTGAAGGAGCGTCGGCGGCAACCGGCGGGTCTGCTGTCGGGTGGCGAGCAGCAGATGCTGGCCATCGGGCGGGCGCTGATGGCCGGACCGCGCGTGCTGCTGCTGGATGAGCCGTCGATGGGATTGGCGCCCCTCGTCGTGTCGGAGATATTCACGCTGCTGGGCGAGCTGAACCAGCAGGGCATCGCCGTGCTTCTCGTCGAGCAAAATGCACGAAAGGCGCTGGCGCTGGCGGAGCGAGGCTATGTACTCGAAGGCGGCCGGATCGTGCTGCACGGGCCGGCCGGCGAACTCATGAAATCGCCGGCGATCGTCGATGCATATCTGGGCGCTTCGGTTGCCGCGGAGCCTGCGGCATGACGGTCGCAGAATCGGTGGCACCTGAGGGCGTCGGCGCTTCCGTGGCGGCCGCTGCTGCAGCCTCGAACTGGCCGCGATGGCGATCGATTTTCCTGTCATCTGCGCGCGGCGGCTGCGGTGGAGAAGCGATCGTTTTGCCGACGCCGACGGGTGGTCGCTCCGGCGCATCGGGAGACCGTCATGCAACTTGAGGCCGACGTTCTGGTGATCGGCGCCGGCGGCGCCGGCATGTATGCCGCGCTCGAGGCGGCGCGTGCGGGGGCATCCGTCATTCTCGCCGATCGCAGCCTGATCGGTCGCGGCGGGGCGACCGTGATGGCGCAGATGACGGTCGCAGCCGCGCTCGGCGAGCAGACGCCCGACCATTGGGAACATCACCTTGCCGATACTCTCGCGGCAGGACGCGACCTGTGCGACGAGCGGCTTGCTGCTCTCGTCTGCGAGGACGGGCCGCGGCGCATCCGCGAGATGGATGGCTGGAAAGTCGGCTGGGCACGCGAGAACGATCACATCAAGCAAGCGCAGGCGCCCGGGCATGACCGGCCGCGCTGCGTTTATGTCGACTTCCTGTCGACGGGGCCCGCCGTTTCCCGGACGCTTCGAACGCAGTTGAATTGCGCAAGCGACATCCGCCGCATTGGTGATCTCGTAGTCGTCGATATTGCCGTCCAGGACGGTGAGGCCTGCGGCGCAACGGCCTTGCACCTGTCGACCGGACGCACGGTCACGCTCGCCGCCAAGGCGATTGTGATCGCCACGGGAGGGTTGACGCGGCTCTACCGACGCAACAGCGCGTCATCCAACATGGGCGGCGACGGCTATGCGCTAGCGTTACGGGCAGGTGCCGAATTGATCGACATGGAGTTCGTGCAGTTTTTCCCGATCGGTCATCTGGCACCGCGTCTGGTCGGTATGGATCCGATCATGTGGGATCCATTTCGATACAAGCTCGGCGGCAAGTTGCTGAACGTCGAGATGCGTGAATTCGAGGAAGACTATGCAACGCGCGACGCACGAAATGACGGGCGCTACGTACTGACGCGGGACCTCGCCACCTACGCCATTTCGAAAGAAGTCGAAGCGGGCCGCGGCAGTCCGGCCGGCGGGGCTTATCTCAGTTTTCAGCATGTCCCCGCGGCGGAGATCCGCCGCGCGTTCGGGCCCGTGGTCGATCGGCTGGCCGCGAACGGTATTGATCTTGGCCGGCAGCCCGTGGAGGTCGCACCAATCGCGCACTACCACATGGGTGGCATTCGGGTCGACGACACGCTGCAGACCCGGGTTCCCGGGCTCTATGCCTGCGGGGAAGCCGTTGGCGGAGCCAACGGTGCGAACCGGCTTTCGGGCAATGCGATCACTGAGGCCTTCGTGTTTGGTGCGCGGGCCGGGCGCAATGCGGCGCAGCGGGCGCTGGGCTCGCCCGCGGCCGGGCTTACGGATGCGTTCCGCCCGGCGATCGATCTTCTCCGTAGTGCGACGCGGCGGGATGGACAGAATGCGGCAGCCGCCGTCGCGGAGCTGCAGACGCTGATGGCAGAAAAGGTCGGGCCGTTTCGCACGCGCGATCGGCTCGAGGCGGCCGTCGATGGCCTCATGCAGTTGAAGCGGGATCTCGGCGAGGTACCCCTCTCGTCCACAGGCGGTTTCGATCCGGTTCTTATGGACTGGCTCGATCTGCGGAACATGCTGCTGGTCGCGCAAACGGTTGCGGCGGCCGCGATCGGCCGCACTGAGAGCCGCGGCGCGCATCAGCGGGAGGATTATCCGGGCCTCGATGATAGCTGGCGGGTCAATCAGGTCATCGCTCTTCACGGAGAGACGCTTGACATCGTCCGAAGTGCGCCGTTGGCGGGAAGGGTCGCAGCATGAAGGCCACGCTCGTCATCCAGCGCGGTTCTGCAGGTGACGCGCCGCGCGTCGAAACTTTCGAGCTCGCATTCGAAGCTGGTCAATCTGTGCTTGACGGATTGCGCGCGCTCCGCCGTGACGCCGATCCGTCTCTTGCGGTTCGTTTCGCCTGTATCAATGCCAATGCCTGCAAGGAGTGCATGATGCTGATCGACGGCAAGGTCGACTACGCCTGCACGGTTCGCCTCACGGAGGGCGTCACGTCTCTCGCGCCGCTTCCGAAGAAAGCCGTTATTCGCGATCTCGTCACGGAGATTGCGCCACCGGATGAGCGGCTGCTGCCGTCGCCATAGGTCTCATCCATTCACCTGCGAGGAACTGCTTTATGACACTTGTCGTCGGCGCTCACCCACAGAACCTGTCGCTATCGATCCTGGCGCGTCGGCCCGATGTCGTCGCGACGCTGCGCGAGCAGGGGCTCGCCTTCTTCGTTTACGGCGCAGGATCGCAGACCATTTCACTGCTAAAGGCAGGCGTCTTGCAGTTGGCTGGTACGGGGGCGACGCCGCCGATTCTCGCCAAGGCGGAAGGGCTCGCGACTGCGGTATTCGGCATGTCAGGACCCCGGCCGGAACGCGGCGGTCTGGTGGTGCGCGAGGCGTCCGGCATCCGCGATCTCGCCGGTCTCAGGGGAAAGGGCATCGGCCTGATGCCGATATCCTGGCACACGCAGTTTCTCGCGGCGGAACTCGACGCTGCGGGATTGCGCTGGGACGAAGTCAGGGCCGCCGAAATCATTCCGGCAACCGCCAAGGACGCTTTTGTTGAAGGGCTGCTCGATGCCATCGTCGCGACGGACCCACTTTACAGCCAGATCGTAAAGCGCATCCCGACGCGTATTCTCGCGTCGCCTGGGGCGACATTCTCCAACCGCTCCGTTTACTGGGGCTTGAGCGCTGTGCTGCGCGATCGGCCGGATCTCGTCAAGCTCCTGCTTGACGCTCTCATCGATTCAGATCGCGCGACCGCCGAGAATCCCGGGGAAGCGGCCGCGCTGCTTGCAGGGCTGAACGGCACTTCCGCGGCGGAATGGCTGTCCGCACTCACGTCACGTCCGTGGGGCGTCGAAGCACCGTCTCAGGACTTTCTGGCCGAGCAGCAGGCTCACGCGGATATCTTCGCGAAGTTCGGTCTGATTCCGCGGGCGATCGATGTGACGGACACGATTGATCCGACCCATTTCTCCGCCGCCGCCTGACACCGATTTGAACGACAAGGGGGTTTGCTATGGAAGTTCTCTGGTATCTCACGGGCCCGGATGGCCGTTATCCCTGGCGTGCCGATGGCGCGCGCAAGCTCAGCTATGCATATTTCCAGCAGCTCGCCCGGGCTGTCGATCACCTCGGCTATACCGGCGCACTGCTCGCAACCGGGTCACACGACGCCTGGATTCAGGGCGCGGCACTGATCCCCTATACCGACAATTTTCAGCACTTGGTAGCGGCTCATCCGCCGCTGTTGTCGCCGACGCTGCTGGCCAAGATGATCACGACCTTCGACCAGTTTTCGAAAGGGCGGCTTCGGGTCAATATCGTCAATGGTGACGCCAAGCTGATGGCGCAATACGGCGTTCACCTGAGCCACGACGAGCGCTACGCCTACACCGATGAATACCTGACCGTATTGACGGCGCTTCTGCGCGGCGAGACCGTCAATTTCAAAGGACGGCACATCCACGTCGTCGACGCGGGCGTTCCATTGCCACCGGTCCAGCGTCCGCATGTTCCCTTGTGGTTCGGTGGCTCGTCGCCGGCGGCGCACGAGGTGGCAGCCAAGCATATCGACACTTATCTTTCATGGGGCGAGACACCTGAACAGGCCGAAGCCAAGATCCGGGAAGTGAAGGCTCTTGCCGCCCGGCACGGCCGTGCCGGCAAGATCAAATTTGGGATCCGGCTTTATGCTATCGTTCGCGAGACTGAGCAGGCCGCATGGGCAGCGGCGCAGGATCTCTACAATCACATGGACGAAAGGGCGATCGCTGGTGCCCAGGCCTATGTTGCCGGGATCGACTCCGTCGGCCAGCAACGCATGTCGGCCCTGCATGGCGGACGAAAGCCGGAAGACATTCGTGAACTCGAGATCGCCCCAAATCTATGGGCTGGCATCGGCCTGGTCCGGCACGGGCCGGGCACGGCGCTCGTCGGCAGCCCCGCGCAGGTCCTCGCTCGTATTCAGGACTACCGGGATGTGGGCATTGAAGTTCTGATCGTCTCGGGAATGCCGCTGCTGGAGGAAGCCTACCGCTTCGCCGAGCTGGTGTTGCCGCATCTGCCGGTGGATCGCGCCGTTGAGGCTGGTGTCACCTCTGCCTTCACCAAGGATCGCGACGCGGCGTGGCAGAAAACAGCATAAGCGCTTGGAACACAGGTCGACGAGATACGGCTTCGCAATGCAGTCCGGATTGTGCATCTCACGCCGAAGGTTTGCTCGCCGACTTCCGAGCGTATGGTGCTGGCTGAACAGCCCGCGTTCGCTTTAAGAACGTAACCAAGTTAATCTTGCGACAAATGCCCGCTTTTCGGCCGTCAGCGTCGTACCAAGATACGGCCCAGCAATGCCGTGCTGTACTCGCCGGTGGCCCTCGCCAGATTTCTTGCGCTCGAACTCGGCTGCCCGGCCGGAAAGTTGAAGGGCAGGCTGAGCGTCCAAGGCGCGATGAACCGGAATCCCCAAGAGTCGTCCTTTTGCGGTGGCTTTGAGATCGGTGCGAGTTCGATCTCCTCTGCCTTATGGGCGAAAGGCGAGGATAGCGCGATCTTGCCCTTGATGGGTTGAACGACCGCACCGCCAAGACCGTATTTCAGCATCGAGTAGATGAAATTGCCATCCGGCTGGACGCCGACCAGAGGCTGATCCAGTTTGTCGCGGAGTTGCTTGATGACGAGATAGCTGTCGATGCCACCGGGCACGCCGTCGCGCTCGAACCAGGTTCTTATGGTGCCGGATGAGCTTCGCATGGAGAAGGAGTCATTATCATCCTGGATTCGTGCGACCTGTTTGTTGAAGCCGTAAAAATTCTGACCGATCAACGTGGCTGCCAGCGAGCTCACGAACAAATGCGGCATGTAGCTGAACAGGACGTTCTGCAATGAAGGTGCGTTCTTATGGACCACGTCGGGAATCAGCTGGGCGATTTCGAGGTAGTGCGCGCCGCCGAAGGGTAGTGGTCCCGGACGCACGTTGCGTTGCCGGGCAAAGATCAGGACGACATGATGCGGTGGCTCGGGAATAATCTCCGGTGTCTTTTCCGTCTTGCCCTCTGCATCGGACGACGTGCCGTGATGCGCTGTCTTGATCGTGCTGTGGGGCGCTGGAGGTTCGAGGAGTGTCAGCCCATCGGGTAGCATCTTCTCGAGTTCGCAGCGCGGCCGTTGTTGGACGACGCAAAACGCCTCGATTTCGCCGGTACCGGCGACGGCGTTAGTGGCAAGCTTGCGCAACAGGTCCAATGCCGGCAACAAGGCGGTTGGCAGCGAAACGTCGTTGAAGTCGTTGGCGTTTGGCATGGCAATATCTACTCCTGCAATTGCGGCTGCCGCGGCGCGGCCCGCCATGACCGATGCTTCAATACAACCCGCATTAATACCGGTACGAACCCAGTCGCCGGCGAGAAAGAGATTGTCGACCCCCGACTTGCCGGCCTCCATGCGTTTGAACACGCTGCCGGGAACCGATAGCACATATCGGTCCGAGGGATTGATGTTCACCCGCGGATATTGCGCGAAGAACCGCCTTCGAGTCGGGGGGGAATAAGCACGATAGTCGAAGAATCGCTCCCAACGAATGGCATGGCCGGGGCCTTCAATTCCGGGCCATAGGAAGTGAAGGTTGCTCTCGACCCAGTGCAGCATCCTTCGCCTTTGCAGCGCGAGCATCCTGGCCGGATAACTGTGTTTGCAGAACGGGGGCGGCGGATGCAGCGGATCGTCGACCAGGGAGCCAACGAAATATGCCAACCCCTTGGGCGGCGGTTGAGGCCATTTTTCCAGTGGCAACATCAGGCTGAGGGTCGGCCCAGGTATCGAGCGGCAATACGAATCCCGAAAGAGCCGTTCGATCCTGCTTGCAACCGAGCTCTCGCATGCCGACGTTTGTCCATGCCTGAAAGGCTACCGTCGCCGTCGTCTTGATGGCATCGACCATCTCTCGCCAGCCGGGCGTGTGGCAGATCAGGTCGCTGCATATCGTGCAAAATGCGCCGATGCCGATGCCGAGCACGACATCGTCGAAATCCCTCCCTCGCAGCAGCTTCCGGGGAGGGTCGACGCCGGGCCACTTCGTCCACGCCGATTCCAGGTCTATTCTTTGGTCCCGCAGATCCTGTCCTTGGACCAGCTGAGAGTAGTCTGGATGGGAAGGCCAGCTCGGGATTGTGCCATCTGCGCCGATCCAGATCAGCGGATCGTAAGAATTGCCGGAGTGGGTGGTCGCCTGCACGGTGGTGTCGATGAACTCGATCGAAGCTTTGTCTTGAGACAGTCCGATGTGCTCGACCTTGGTAAAGAATTCGAATTTGACATGGCGTTTCGTGAGGACCTGGTAGAGCGGAGCGAACAGCAGCTCGCCCATGGTCGCCTTGAGAAGGTAGAAGAACGACCCGCGATATGTGAAGAGCAGCTTCAACAGGATGCGGGTGCCGGTGCCTGCCGCCACGTTCCTGCAGGGAATGACATTCCCGTATTCATGCGTGTGGCGGCTACCGAAGAACCCGAACACATAATCATAGCAGCCACGGATAATGGCGGAATCCAGCGTCGAATCCGAGCAACCGTTCGACCTCATCCAATCGGTCCACTCTTGATGGTCGATGCAGTCGAAGCCCTGCCACAGCACGCCGTCGCTCAACATGCCGATCGCGATCGTCAGCGCGACCTCCGCCACGATCTCGCGCGGGTCGCGAGGCATGGCGGCTGACGCCGGCTTGTCGCAGAGCTGAGACCGCGCATGCCTTAGTATCGTCTGTAGTTCGGCGGCGTCACTCGGGCTGACCGCCCTGGGATCCTGCGGCAGGATATCGATCTTCGCCCGCGCCGTTCTGAATGGACCGTCGGTTGTTCCGGCCGCCACGGCGGAGTGCTGGGTCGCCGCCGGCCATTGGTCGGTGAAACCAGCGATCGACTGGCTCTGCTGCACCGAGCATTCGAGCAGGGAGCGCAGAAAATCGACGAGCGAGACTGCGGGACGCGGTGTGCCGGGAATACCTTCATGGGGTGGAATGTCGATAGTCCATGAAGTCCAACCGGAATTGAACGGCTCCATGAGCACGGATCGATCGAGGCCCTCGAAGGCGTTCTCGCGTGATCCGAACGGCGGGCTGAGATCGAGATCGTTCATCGCGGCATAAAGCCGGTCGACCAGTTCGAATGCGTTATCGTAGAAACCGGTCCAGACATGAAGTCCGTGTTCTTCGGCGCGATATCCTTTTTCCTTGTCGCGGCCGACCGCTCCCTTGCCGCCAAGCCGCCAGCCGATCGTGTAGACGGTGATGTCGAACAGTTGATGCTGCGGATCTTGCTCCGTCAGCTCGAACGCCGCGCTGAGCGCCGCGACACCGCCTCCCAGGATTGCAATCTTTCTGAGCGCCATGCGGCCGATCCTCATTCAGCGGGGGCGGGCGCGCAGCTGCGCATAACATCACAGAGAGACACAAATTGTCGGGTAGCGTGAAGGAAACGCTCGCCGGGAATTTCGAGCTCTGCGCCGGTGATCGCGCGCGCCGCCTGCATTCCCGAGATCACGGCTGTTTCAACGCATTCGGTGTTGAAGCCGGTGTCGATCCAGGTTCCGGCGAGGTACAGGTGCTTGAAGCCGGACTCGTCGGTCTTCAGGCGCCAGGCGCTGGTGCCGGCCGCGGTCGCGACACAGCAGTCCCAGGGACTGATATTGGCTTTGACGTGCTGCGCCCTGATCCGGCGATAGCCGTGGCGATCCTGATCGTCGTAAAGCACGGTCCAGTCAAACGCACCATTCGTCATCACCTTCGGCCAGATGAATTTGGCTTTGTGCTCGAGCCAATCCAGCGTCTTGAGATAGGCGAGCAGATTTGCCATCTCCTGGGCATGCCGGCTTGTCTGCGGCGCTGCGTACAATTTCGAAGGGAAGACGTCACAGAGGTAGTGAAGCGAGTAGGGAGGGTCGCGGCGCTCATACCGCAGGAGCTGGAACATGTCCGCCCAGATGTCGAGAGGATTGGGGCCTGACACCAGCGCGGGCTTTTGTCCGGACCAGCCGAGGCCGGCAAGCGAGCGCGTGCTCCAGAGCTGAACTGCGATGCTGGGCACCAGGCGAAGCTTTGCCGCCATATTCCAGAAGCCGGTGCTGTAGTTGTAAAGGTCGTCGAACGGCTCGTGCATTGCTTCAATAGCAGACAGGCCTGGTCCGGGCGGTCGCTCGACACTTTTGTTGCCCGTGAACTTCTTGAAAGCGCCGAGCGGTATCGCCAGGACGACATCGTCGAAATCGTCGACGCGTGTCTTTACGTCGGTGCCGACCCGCTCGTTGCACCAGAACGATTCAAAATCAACGCAGCCGTTCGGGGGCACGTCGAGGTGAAGCCAGTCGGGTTGGCTGCTCCAGCCGAACAGTCCATCGCCAATCGGCACGGTCCATTCATAGCCGGACTTCGGTATCGCCTGCACGTCAAAGTGCAGTGAATCGACAGATCGCCCATCCGACGAGACCCTGATGTCGGTCAGTTTGTGAAAGAACCGAAACTCGACGTCTCGCTGCTTGAGTATCTCGAACAGGGGAGCGACGATCACTTCGCCTGCACCGGCCTGCAGCTCCCACGCCACGGCTCCTTGATAGGTTCCGAGTGCTCGAAGCAGGACCTGGACCGCGGTTCCTGCGCCGTAGCTCGCGTTGGCGATGTCTCCGTCCGGATACTGAAACATCGTGTCGTAGAGCGCTCTCACCATTGGCGACTGCTTGACCAGTGAGGGCTCGGCGCCATGACGAACCAACCAGCGGCGAAAGTCCTCGCCGTCCATCTGCTGGATGGATCGTTGCTCAATCACGATGTCGTCGAAAATGCCGTCCACCAGCGGCCACGCTAGTCGCAAGGCCTGGTCGAACAAGTGACCGGCTGCGGTATTCGCAAAGGTCATATGACAACTGGCGCCGGCAGCGCCCTGAAGCACCCGGCGGACTAATTCCATGTCCGCGGGGCCAAACGAGATCATGTCTTCGTCGAGATGCAACAGCCATGCCGAGGCAATCTCCAGACAGGTTCTTGCCGTCACCACACCGAGTAGTCTTGAGGGGGGAAACCGCGGGTCGTCGCGCATTTTTATCGTTTCGATCGAAACTTCGTCGAGCTTGACGATCGGCGAGTCTGACCCGATCGCATAGTCGTGGAAGTTGATCAACAGCCCTATCGCGTGCGACAGACAATTGGCGATGCTGAGGTCAGCCGGTTCTCTGCCGGGTATACCGACTTTCTTCGATGTCGGGAAGTTGACGTCATACACGGTCGGCTTGGCCCCATCGGGATCGCCGATCGGCGTGTAACCCTGTGGGAGAATCAAAGTGTTCAAATCGACTTTCGCTCCCTTCCGCGGCAAGTCTCGGTAAACTTCGGCCAACATCTGGAAAGCGTTCAGGTAGTGGCCGAACCAGATATGCAGGCCATGCTCGATGTTGCGGCCCTGCGCATCGCGCCCGCTGGCGCACTTGCCTCCGAGCCGCCATCCCAGCTGATAGACCGTGACGTGATATTGCTTGCGCAATTCCGATGTAAGGCTGAGCTGATAGGCGGCGGAAAGTCCCGCCATTCCGCCGCCCACGATGATGATGCGGCGCTGGCTCAAGCCTGTCTCCATTGCGACGACGGCGATGGATGGACACGTTTCAGTTCGGCGAGCTCCTTGGCGGCGCCGAGGCGTTCAAAGATGTCGGCCGCCTGCCGCAGGCGAGACTCACGCTCAGGATCGCTCGCGCTGGTCGCAAGGCCGATTCGATAGATCGCCTGCGCCTGCTCGCGGGGGGTTTGCAGCAGCTCGGCCACTTCGGCGGCGCGCTTCCAATTCTCGAGCGCCCGCGCCGGTTGACTGGTCAGGAACCACAATCGGCCGTTCATTAACAGACTGTAGAGACGGCAGATCGGCGATGTTCGAGCCAGCCGCGAAAGCTCCCGGCACGCCAGCTTCGCCTGGCTTTGAATGTTCGAAGAGACCGCGCCGGAAGCTTGCTCCCAATGGCTCAGTAAGACATCGGCGATTCCTGCCGGCCCGAAGGCATATCCGCCCCACACAACGCCGCATTCGCGCAGGATTGGAAGTCCCCGTTCCGCAAGCTCAAGGGCGACCGCGGCCTCGCCGCGCTCGAGATAGCCGGCCGCGGCCACGCCCGTGCAAAGCAATTGTTCGGTGCGGATCAACCGCTGGCCCGCCAGCGCTTTCAGTTTGTCGA
The DNA here is from genome assembly GCF_054055815.1 of Bradyrhizobium sp. USDA 4503. Classification (NCBI taxonomy): domain Bacteria; kingdom Pseudomonadati; phylum Pseudomonadota; class Alphaproteobacteria; order Hyphomicrobiales; family Nitrobacteraceae; genus Bradyrhizobium; species Bradyrhizobium sp. USDA 4503. The sequence goes on along the minus strand of NZ_JBSRXS010000001.1, from coordinate 4,418,087 downwards.
GGCATCCGGTATCGGCCCCGCCCCGGGTGATGTCGATCAATGCCCGTAAGGAAAGACTCCAAGCGCGGATCTGCGGCGGGGAATCGTCGGAGAGTTCCGCGAACAGCTTGGCAAGCCGCTCGTCGGCGAGCGAAATATATCCCCGCAACAGCGCGATGAAGATCAACATCGTCTCGCTGTTCTGCGCACGCTTTCGGTCTCCCAGGCGCTCGTAACAACGTCTTGCATGCTCGCCATGCGCCTCGGCATTATCCCATTCGGCGAGGCCATAAGAGAGAACGCCGAGCACGAGTCGGACCCGCGCGATCTCGGGCAGCGAGCCGTAACCTTCCGCAAGTTGGATCGCGCGCGCCGCGTAGCTGCGGCCGATCCCCACCATGCCGGACATCCCCATTCCGAGCGCCAGCGCGCTGTATCCTCGAATCGTCTCCGGGGTCGCGCCGCATTTTTCGGCCAGGTTCAACGACGCCAGCGTTCCGTTGAGCACGGCCAGCGAGTCATTCTGGTAGAAATACTGCTCCGACAGAAATTCGTGCATATGAGCGACGCGCTGCATGTCGGACCTGTCCTGCTCAGCCAGGGCCACTTGTTTCGACGAAGTATACCGTAACCTCAACTGGGTTGCGGCGTTGCGAACAAGCGCGCCGATTCGTTCGGTCTTGCTCGCCGGAAGACGATGACCAAGCAACTCCATCGCGCGGTGGTAGTGGTTGGCGGAGCTCTCGTAGTCCGACAATTCGTGACAAGCGTCACCGAGGATGACCTCCCAAGCCGCTTTGCGGCTGCGTCCGATCTGGATTGCTTCGCGCTGCGTGAGATCGAATAGCTTCTCCACGTAACGGATCGCTTCGCGATTTGCCGAGTTGTTGCGCGACTGTTGCGCCGCAAGCTCGAGGTAAGTGATCGCCCGCAACGGCTCGCCGCCAAGCTCGAGATGCCTTGCCAGGCGCGCATAATTCGGTTGCAGCTCCTCGGCGTGATGCTGCTCGATGAAGCCGGCAATCCGCCGATGGAGGGTTTTTCGCTGCGCAAAAGACAAGACATGATAGGCAACCTCCATCGTTATGGAGTGCCTAAACACAAAGGAAAGTGGCCGCGTCTCGCGATCGAGTTGCAGGAAGTCGAAGTCGATCAATCGGCGGATGCATTCCGCCTTGGTGGCAGCGGACAACTCCGGGACGATTTGATCCAGCAACTCGGAGGAGAAGGCGTCGCCGACCGCGCTGGCGGCCTTGAGCACCAGCTGGTCGTCGAGCGATAGCAGGTCGATCCGGCTGACGATTGCGCGTTCAACGCTGGTCGAGAGCGAGATACTGGAATCGGCGAGGCTCTGTTCATCGAACGAACATATCCCCCGCGTAACCTGAATCTTTCCAGTGTCCCTGAGCGCGAGCGCGAGCTCCTCGCTGAAGAACGGATTTCCGCTGGCATGACCGTAGACATATCGCACCAGTTCCGGCGGAACCTCGGACGATCTCAGGCGCCGCTTCACCAGCAGCCGCACGTCGTCGCGCGACAGCCGGTCGAGCCGCAGCTGCAGCGATGAGGCGAGTTCGACGGCAAGACGCTGCTCTGCGATCGCTGTCGTCTGGGTCCGCTGAGTAACCACGATCAGGAAGTCCGAAAGCCGGCGCGCGACGGCGCCAAGCAGTTCGATCGAGGGGCCGTCGAACCAGTGGACGTCCTCCATCAGGAGGATGCGAACGCTCGATCGGCGAAGGATGAAGATCACGAGTTCTTCGATCGCGCTCGCGCGAGCCGAGCCGACGATCTGTTCAGTGAAGGCGAATTCGGAAAATCCCAGTGGAATGACTTCTTCGAGCAGCGGAAGCCAATTCAGCAGCGACTCGTTTTCGAGCAGCGCTTCCGACAATTCGCGTCGAACCCGCGGTCCGTCGCCCGGTCCTTCAAACTGCAAGATCTGCCGCAATACGGCGCGCCACACGAAATAGGGCGTCGATCTTTCGATCGCCGTGGCATTTGCAACCAGGACGGCGTGATTGTCGGCCTGCGCCGATCCGATGAAGTCTTCGAGTAGGCGCGATTTTCCGATGCCGGCTTCGCCTGCAATGAGGACGAGCTTACCGGTTCCCGTCTTCAGACCGTCGAGACAGCTCCTGAGCATCGCGGTTTCGCTGACGCGGTCGATGATGGTGCGCCGGGGTGGAGCATGGAAATCGTCGGTCACTGCCGCCGGACTGAACGCCAACATCGATGCGCCCGTCCCCTTGACCTGGAGATGTGGCAGCAGATTGAACACGATCCTGCGCCCGACGGCCTGGGCCGTCGTGGCGTCGCAGACGATGTCGCCCTGTGCGGCCTCGGCGAAATGCGCGGCCACATTGATGGCCTGCCCAAAAATCCCGAACGTCCTTTGATGGAGGCCGCCATAATTGCTGCAGAACAGGCGGCCGGTCGCCAGGCCGACAGAAATCGGAATGGCCTTCGCTTCCAGCTGGCGACGGAGGCGCAGACACGCCTCGACTGCCCTGAAGGGATCGTCTTCGTGGGCAAGCGGAGCCAATCCGAAGACGAGCGTAAGAGTCAAGCCCTTGTCGTCCATCAGGACCTGATGAACGGTTCCCTCGAGCCGTTCGGCGATTTGCTGGACGTCAACGACGAAGGCCTGCAGTCTCGTCAGGAAATCATCATCGAAATTGAAATCGGGGAGGCCGACCCGCGCCACTGTGAGCGTGCGAAACTCGCCGACCCAGTCGCTGGCATCGGCCTTGCCCGTGTGGCTTCCGAAGATGGTGCGGTCTATCGGTGCGACGGCATCAGGCGAGTTCATTCCAAGGAGCCGTGCTCCATAGGGCATGGGCTCGAGTTCGCACGAGCCCGTCAACAGCCGCGCGGCGTTTGCACACAACGCGATGTCGCCGATCGCGGCCTTCTGATAGGCGAGGCCGATGCTGTAAAAGGGTTCTCCGGCTGCAACATAGTGCCATTTGTCCTGCCAGCCGCCGAGCCTGCAGAAGAACACTTCGCCGGTTTCCACCGCCGTGCGCGCACTGATTGCTTCTCGGCCCGGCCCGGCGGTCATGGCCTGTCGCAGCGCAAGGCCGCAGCGCACGGCCTGCGCGGTAGCGACGGCAGCGTCCGGATCGACCCAAATCGCGAGAATGGCGTCACCGGCGAAAGCGACGATGTCGCCTCCCTCGGAATCAATCACGTCGGCCAGTATCGCAAAGCAATCGTTGATGAAATAGGTAAGGCTTTCAGCGCCGTCGCCGGCAGCGCGGTCGGTCTTCGCTGTGAAGCCGGCAATGTCGATAAGCAGCACTGCCGCGGTCCGGGCGTCCGCGCGGGGGTTGTTTGACCACTCTTGAGACCGGAGGCGTGCATTCACCCATTTTGGCGTGTGGGCGGCTTGCTCCCTCGCGACAGCTCCGGCAGGCATTGCAGGACCTCGGCTCAATGGAGCCGGAATGGAACCCTGTCTTGGAGAGAAAATCAACAAACCTGCGGTTCTCGGACCGCCGGAGACCGTCAGCGGTCTTGTCCAATGTCTAAAATGCCTTTTATCACTTCGGCCGCATCCGGGCTGTGGGGTGGTTCACAATGATCGTCAAACTTCGGGTCCGTTCGTGATCCGGAAAGAACGCGACCACAGGCGATGACCTTGTCACTCACACGCATGTCGACGTGCACATGACGGGCCGGCCGAGCCGTGCGCATGAGGCGGCGCGAACGCGCGCCAAAGGACCGTCACTGGCTCTCTTGGCTTTCGACACCTTGCTTTCGTTCCAGTCTTCATGAGGCTGCGCCTTCTGAACAAGCTCGACTTCCAAATTGAGGCTCAACCTATTGAAAACACTGGGCCGGGAAATAACGGGGCGATCCCGGCAGGAGGGATATCCCAAGCAAATTCAATGGCATGGACTTGATAACCCCGCCAATGCCGCCATTGCCTAGCGTTTTCGTTGCGGTGGCTACCGTGTTCGTCGCTGAAAGGGATATCAGCGCGAACAAAACGGATTAGCCGTTCTGCCCGTCGCGGGGTGCTGCCCGACTGCAGGGATTGGATGGTTTTCAGTGCTGTGGGTTGACCAGGATCGGCTTACTGGTCGGGACGGCTAGCCCGTGTCCGTGGGCCGTTCGAACGTCTCGATACTTGCCGAGATTTGCGGAAATCTCCCTTGCGACGGGCGACCGTGAAGGTCACCGACGCTCCCCGACCTCTCCCGACTGGCGGGTCGCAGGCGATACATTCTCGAACCGGTGCGCTTGCCAGCCTATGCTCAAGCCGAGCTGTGCTGCCGCCATCACCGCAGCCCGGGCCAAGATCCCACCGTAGGTGGGGTAGGCTAGCCGCGACGTTCAGCCGCTTCGTGTCTGCGACCCAACCCACCGCCACAACCGCAAGCGAGGCTTCAGCATCCAACCGGGCTCCATTCTTCGTAAAGACCACGCGCACGCCAGCGGGTGTCTTCGCGAACGCCTCGATGGTGCCGAAACTCTCGTATCCTGAGCGTTATGGTGTCATTTGTCGCTGCCTCGCAGCTCATGCCGATGCTTGCGATTTTGTTGAATCGAGAGAAGCGATGCCGTCACCCGCAACGTCGACAATCGAGCGTCTGCGTTGTGAAATTCAACCTGAGGTTAGTTAGCCCTCCGGACATGGCCGAAGACTCCTTCGCCTTTGTTTTGACGGACAGGCGTGTGACGAATGCTGCCAAGAGAGTAGCGAAGCTCCGGCCGGCAATCCCGGTATGCATCGAGGTGAGCAATGAGTTCATTCGAGGCTTTCCCGTCAGCTCTGCACGACCGCCACTTGGGGGACGTGTCGTGTGAGATGGCTGCCCACAGCGCCAGGCGGGGAGATCCAATCTCGCAACGCAAGCGGACGTCGATTCGACCGGTCTGGTTATGCATCCTGGCGCTGGCGGTGGCCGCGTTCGGCTGCGGCGCCCTTCACGCCCAAGCTGCCGCGGCCCCTGACAGGGAATTAGTCGTGGCGACCAAGCAGGCCCCTCCATTTGCCATCAAGCAGCCGGATGGGAGTTGGAGCGGTATGAGCATCGCGCTCTGGAAAAGGATCGCCGATCAGGCACACCTACGTTTTCGCCTGGTCGAAACCCAGAGCGTGCCGGATTTGCTGGACGGCGTCGCAAACGGCAGATTCGATGTTGGCGTCGCGGCGGTTACAGTGACTGCCGAGCGTGCGCGCGAAGTCGATTTTACGCAGCCGTTCTACAACACCGGGCTCGGCGTTGCGGTGCCGGTCAACGAAAACCCCTGGGTCGCGATCGGGCGGGCGCTTCTCTCTTTCGGATTCTTCCAGGCCGTCGCGGTGCTGCTTGGTTTCGCAATGGCGGTCGGATTCCTGATCTGGATGCTGGAACGGCGCAAAACGGAGCACTTCGGTGGCGGCGCCAAGGGACTCGGCTCCAGCTTCTGGTGGTCGACCATCGCCATGACGCAAGCCGGGGCCGCTCAGAATGCGCCGACAACACTCCCCGGCAGGATCGTGGCAATGGGATGGATGATCGCTTCCGTGATCGCGATTGCGGTGTTCACCGCCGGTGTCACCTCCACCCTTACGCGCAGAGGGCTCGAGGGCGCCGTTCACGGCTTCAACGACCTGCGTTCCGTGCGCGTCGGCGCTGTCGCGAACTCCGCGACGACCGACTACCTCGCTCGTCAGCGGCTTTCGTTTCGAACGTTTCCGGACATCCAAGGCGGCCTCTCCGCGCTGGGGCGTGGGACAATCGATGCCTTTGTTCATGACAAGCCGTTGCTGACCTGGATGGTTCGCAGCGACTTCTCGGCCTCGGCTCGCGTCGTCGATACCAGCTTCAGCAGCGAGAGCTATGCGATCGTACTGCCCAAAGACAGCGCCTTGCGGCCGATGCTCGATCTCGCCGTACTCGATCAAATCGAAGGTGATTGGTGGCAGCAGACGGTGTTCGAGACGCTTGGAAACGCTCAATCTCGCTGACGATACTGTGCGAGGAGCCCGGTCCGTTCAGTGCTGTCAGGGCCTCATCGTTGCAGCGGAACCGACAAAGTTCCGAACATCGGCCTCGCGAGCGATGCAAACCGTCAATAGCCCTGTGCGTATGCGCGAGTTGCTGTTCCACCAAATCAGCTTCAAGCTTGGTTCATCCTCGGCGTGGCGGCTTGGCGCATTTTCTAACATGGCCCCCAAACCACGTGCGTGAGTTGCCGTTGCCGAGGAACTGCTCCAGCGCGCCTTGTCCGTAGACCGAGTTCGATCCATCGGCCAACTACGCGGGCCAATCATTCCCATCTGAGCGGCCTTCCTATTGGCGCGGTCTCAACCTGTTGTCGGCAACTGTGCTGGCGCGAGTGCGTTCCATGCTTCTGCGAGATGTTCTCCGGTGCCGCGACTGGCGCCACCGGGCACGCAACGTGAGCGTGATTTCCCAACCGTCGCGTCCGTGCCTGACCAGCATTGTCGACCATCGGGGCCGGCTGCCGCACGCTTTGATTCGTGCAGCACCAGAGTTGATCCTTTTCTCTGCCGGAGCGATTGGCATTTTCGACATCATCCTGACCGCACATCAAGCCGCCCCAACAGGCGATGGTCTCGAAAAGGAGGCCGCGTTACACGCGCGCGCACATCAGTGCGCAGCGCAGTTCCACGAAGCGAGGTTGAAAAAAAGCGCAATGGGTTTGTGCGTCGATCAATCTCTGCAATAGGGCATCAAGCACTTGAACGCAGCAGCCGTCGAGTGGCTTGCAAGTTGAAATAGGAGACCGGGTTGCAAACACATTTTTCGCGCATCAATCAGTCCAAGGCCGTCTTCGATGATATTTATGCCCTGGATGATCCCAGGGCATATTTCTCTGTCCTCGGAGATTTGGATTACATGATCCCGGACGTGGCCGAGCCGGTTGTGCGCCAAATTCTGGCAGCGAAGGTTTCGGAAACCGGCGTCAAGCCGACCGTGCTTGATGTTGGCTGTTCATACGGAATCAACGCAGCGGTGCATCGGTTTCCACTGACTTTCGGGGGCTTGCGCCATCGCTACGCCCGGCGCGAGATGAGGGCGATCGGTTCTGAGACATTGGTGCGTCTCGATCGCAATTTTTATGCGGCTTGGCCGGATGTCGGTCTCGCGCGATTTATCGGTCTCGATGTATCGGCGCCGGCGATTAGGTATGCAATGGGTGTTGGTCTGCTTGAGCAGGGCATTGTCGCAGATCTTGAAACGGAGGCGCTCTCGACCGACAGCGCGCATCTTGTCCGATCCGCTGATGTCATCATGTCGACGGGGTGCATCGGCTACGTCACCGAGAAGACGTTCAGCAAGATTCTCGATGCGACGGAGAAGCGTCCATGGATCATTTCGTTCGTGCTACGAATGTTCCCGTTCGAATCTCTAGCCGCGACGTTCGCGAAGCGTGGTCTTGTGACAGAGCGTCTTGCCGGCGCGACTTTTATCCAGCGTCGTTTTCGCGATGCTGAAGAGTTTGAAAGTTGCTTGGCAAGCCTGGCGGCTCTTGGCATCGATGCTACCGGTCTTGAGTCGGAAGGGCTGTTTCACGCCGACCTGATGTTGTCCCGCCCTGAGGCGGATGCGCACGCCGCTCCCCTGGAAGACATTGTCACTGTTGCCAGCGGCAGGGGGCGTCCGATCGGACCGCGTTATGTCCATGTTGAGGGCGACGACGGCCTGCAGGTCGCGTTGGAGCCGTGACGGGCTCGCCTTCCGAAGATGGGCGTGGGTGTGACCCAGGGACCTGCGCATCCAAGCGGATCATGCCCTGACTCCCGCTTGGTCATTTTCTGCCAGTTCTGCAGTCTACAGGGAGGCCCTGTTCATGACAGCTTCGCCGATTTCGAATCCGTCCAATTCCGTGCCGTATATCGAGATCGATGCTGTATCGAAATCCTACGATGGGGGACGGAGCGTTGCTGTTTCCAACGTATCGCTCGACGTACAGCAGGGGTCACTGGTCGCGCTCGTGGGCGGCTCGGGATCCGGCAAGACCACGCTGCTGAAGACCATCAATCGACTGGTCGATCCTGACGTTGGAGAAGTCAGGATCGACGGAGTGCCTGTAAGCAAAGCCGAACCGCCGATGCTGCGGCGGAGCATCGGCTATGTCTTTCAGGGGATCGGTTTGTTTCCACACATGCGCGTTGCCGACAACATTGCCGTGACACTCAAATTGCGTGGCTGGCAGGCGAACGAGATCGAATCGCGGGTAGCCGAGATGCTGGATATGGTGGACTTGCCGCAGGATTACGCCAGCCGCTTTCCGCACATGCTGTCCGGAGGTCAGCGCCAACGGGTTGGCGTCGCGCGTGCAATCGCCGCCCGACCGCGCATTGTTCTGATGGACGAGCCGCTGGGTGCGCTCGATCCTGTCACCCGCGACAGCCTGGGTTCTTCCTACCGCGAGTTGCACGACCGGTTCGGCATGACGACCCTGATGGTGACCCATGACATCCAGGAAGCTGCGCTGATGGCTGATCGAATCGTCGTCATGAAGAACGGCCGCGTACTCGCCGACGATACGCCGCATACTCTGATGATGGGCTCTGGTTCTGACGATCCGGACGTGACCGCCTTGATGGAAGTGCCGCGACGTCAAGCGGAACGCATCGCCGCGCTTGCGACCAAGAACGGACCTGCTCGTGCCTGATGCCGGCGCAGAGCTGCTTTCCAGTGCCCGATTAGACGCGTTGTTCGACGCCTGGCGCCTGCTTCCCACCTATCTCACACCACATATTGTACTTTGCGCCACGGCGCTGGCGCTTGGACTGCTCGTCAGCCTGCCGCTGGCTGCCCTCGCAGCGGAACGACCATGGCTACGCAGGCTGGTGCTTGCCATCGCCAGCTTGATCCAGACCATACCGGGACTTGCGTTGCTCGCACTGTTCTATCCATTGCTCCTTGCGCTCTCGACATTGACGGCACGGCTCTTCGGCTTCGGCATCCCCGCACTGGGATTCCTGCCGACGCTGATCGCATTGACGCTCTATGCGATGCTTCCGATCTTGCGCAACAGTGTGGTTGGTTTGAATGGCGTCAGTCCAGCTATCGTCGAAGCGGCAGAAGGCGTTGGTATGACGCCTCAGCAGATTCTGACGCGCGTCAAGGCGCCGCTCGCCACGCCCGTCATCATGGCCGGGGTGCGGACTGCAGCCGTATGGACGATTGGAGCAGCCACGCTTTCCACGCCCGTCGGCCAAACCAGCCTTGGCAATTACATTTTTACGGGGTTGCAAACCGAGAACTGGGTTTCCGTGCTGTTCGGCTGCATCGCCGCGGCCGGGCTTGCTCTGATCACTGACTTCTGTCTCGGTCTTGTGGAGACAGGGGCGTCTGAACGCAGCAGGAAGCGTGTGTTGTTCGGCATCGCCGGGCTTGCTCTCGGCACGCTCGCCGGTTTCGCGCCGCTGCTCTCGAACGAAGCAGAAACCTATGTCATCGGCGCGAAGAGCTTCTCCGAACAGTTCATTCTGGCGGACCTGGTGGGTGACCGGCTGAAGGCTGAAGGAGTCGGCGTAACGCGCAAGGATGGGCTCGGTTCGGCTATCGCCTTTCGCGCGCTGGCTCACAATGACATTGATGCTTACGTCGATTACTCCGGCACGCTCTGGCGCAACGTTATCGGTCGCACTGACATGCCACCGCGCGAGGAGATGCAGGCGGAGATCGTCCGCTGGATGAAAGCGGAGCAGGGCGTCACGGTACTCGGTGCGCTTGGTTTCGAAAATGCTTACGTTCTCGTGATGAAACGGGAGAGAGCGCAGGCGCTAAACGTCAGGTCGATTGCCGATCTTGCTCGTGTTGCACCTCAACTCACCATCGGCGATGACCTTGAGTTCTTGGGCCGACCGGAATGGCGCTCGCTTAAGGATGCCTATGGTCTGTCGTTCAGAACGCGACGCTCGTTCAATCCAACGATCATGTATCACGCTCTCGAGGCCGGCGAGGCCGACGTCGTCTCCGCGTTCTCCAGCGACGGGCGTATCGCGGCGCTTGATCTGCTCGTACTGGCTGACCCGAAGCATGCGATACCTTCCTATGATGCGCTGATCCTCATCTCGCCAAAGCGTGCCGCCGATGCGCGGCTGAAGCGAGCACTTGTTCCGCTTGTCGGCTCGGTGCCCGTTGAGGCGATGCGCGCCGCTAACCTCATGGTCGACGGTGATACGGACAAGGCTTCTCCGGCAGAGGCGGCGCGAGCCCTGGCAAAGGCCGTGCATTTGCAGTCGCGATAAATACGAGAACACGACCAGGGGCGTTCTCGTTCGAGGTTCGACCATCGCCGATGAGTCGTGCTCAAGGTCCCGGACGAAATTGCGCGTCACGCAATGAACGATCACTTCGGCAGCGTGATTCATAATGAAGCCACGAATCGTTGTCACGAATGTGCAACCGTATTTGGGGATGACAATGCGGGCAAAAAGAGTGGAAAGGGCGGTTGGTTCCAACCAATCGCTACTCGAGCTGCTCCAGGCAGAACTTGCAGCCTTCAATTCGCAAATCGAAGCGGTTGAAAAGACGCGGGCAGAAACGCAATCGATCGATGAGTTGAGAGAGTGTGCGATCCGCGCGTGTCGACGGATTGACGAGATTCGTTCCATCGTTGCTGCCGAACAGTCGAACGACGCGCCCAACAGCGCAACTCGTGAATCTCCGTCTACGGTTGCTCGTTGAAGCATGTTCGAGACGCTGTTTTAAGTATCGCCGGCCGCGTGGTCCGTCTCTCGGATTCCTGAGCGGTAGACGCGATCAAGGCGTTCGCCAAACGGGGGCGGCGATGCTCCGTTCGCTCGTCTGCGGCGGTCGTCCTGAAGGCGAGGACGAATCTCGACTTGCGTCATGCGCTTGGGCACCAGCCCTAACCAAAATCGTCCCTTAGATCCCGACAGCCGCGCGTGTCGCCATCAGCCAACTTCCGGGTGTAGCGCGATCAGCAAGATCGCCACCGCGACCACTGCGAGCCAGCATTCAGCGGCGATGATGGCCCATTCGGTGCCTGTTCGATTTTTCATTGGCGCCACCTTTTTCGACGGCTCCGACGTGAGTCTGAGGGGCTTCAACGTCGAAGCTGTCTTCGCCAGTGCTTCGGCCTATCCGAGTTTGATGCGCTGTGGGGCTCGGCTGATCGAATGACGATCAGATCACACTCGGCCTTGGATGGAAGTGCACTTTGTGCCAACGCAACTGGTTCCGCTGTCCTGCTTGTATCATGGTTCATGCACAACGCAGGTCGTCCTATCGTGCGGCACCCAATTGTGTTGCCGCCAGTGCATTCCAAGCCAGGCCGAAGCTCAGTCCGATGGCGACACTTGATCCGCGTTAAGCGCAAGCCTGATTTCCCATCCGCGTCCATGCTGGCGTGAGATCAAAACCGCGGACGACCCAAATCCGCGCACGTCGCGTTTCCATTCGCGCAGCATTAGAATCAATTCCTTCTCTTCCGCGCTCACTTCTATTCTCGACATCGCCATCACCGCGCATCAAGCCACCCAACCGGCAAAGCTATTGAGCGCCGCAACGCCGCGTCAACACGCGCGCGTGCATATCCGACAATGGCACTTCACGGCTGTCGCCCATCTCGCAAGCTCCGCTGACACAAGCGACGGCCCCGACGTGCTGTCTGAGGGCCGCGCCGGAGCCGTCTTTGCCAGTATTTTCGGATTGGCCGAGCCGATGCGCGTGCTCGGTCGATCCGATGTGCACAATGAGATCACAACCGCTTCGTGATGGGATGTGCAGTCCGTGCCAACAGCACCGGTTCCATGGTCACGATTGCATCATAATCAATCAACAACCAAAACACCCACGTGTGTTGCTGTTCCATCGAATGCGTTTCACTTTGCATTCTCCTCGGCGGTGGTGGGCGACTCATGATCCAGCACTGGACTCGCAAAGTGTGTCGGCTAGCACTCGCCGGGGAACGGAGGCCATGATGAAACGCTGCGACCGCAAGCGCTCCGACATGACGCCGTGCGTGATTACCGACGGCGCGGATGCCTATAGCTTCGAGAGCGATCAGGACACTCAGCCGATCTGCGTTGGCTGCGGTCGCAGTCCGCAAGTTACAGGCGTGGCGCCACCCGCCGATTGGGCTGAGCAGGTTGCCGACTATCTGAAGGCCGTGCAGATCAGGCATCGGCGCTGAAGCTTCGCAGCGCGCGGCGCCCACGCGGCAAATCCGACCGGCCTGTCCAAATAACCAGCCCCGGCCGAACCGCTCGCAACGGGCCTCCTGTTCGCAATCCATCAGCCCGATGAGCGTTAGCTGCCATCGTCCCTTGGAGGTCAGTTCCATGACGCATTGAGCGTCGTGCGTCATGTCGTCACGGATCAGCCCGTCAACGTGCGTCAATCGACCGCGCTAGAGGCTTCCAATCCGGGAGAAACCACCGTTTCAACGAAAAAGCTCCGGGCCTTTGTTTGGCCCGGAGCTCTCATGTCGCTTGGAGTTAAGCGAGCGATCAGTACCTGGCGACGGCCGGGCCGCCCAGGTTGAACCTGTAGTTCAAGCCCGCCTTGATGGTGTGCTGGTCGTTGCGGAAGCTGCCGATAAAGCCGAGAGAATCGGACACGTTGACGGTGCCGAAGTCATAGTACTGATATTCGAGCTTGCCCGACCAGTTCTGGGTAAACATGTATTCGAGACCGGCACCGACGGTGTAGCCGTCACGGCCGCCGTCGCCGCCGAAGCCGTTCGAGAAGCGCGTGTCAGCCCAGGCATAGCCGCCCTTGACGTAAAGCAGCGCCGGACCCCAAGTGTAGCCGAGGCGGCCGGTTACCGAACCGAGGCCACGATTAGCGAAGCTCGAACTGGTATCCAGAAAACTATAGTTGGCTTCAAGACCCAGCACCCAGCTCGGCGCGAACTGGTAATCATAGCCAGCCTGCACGCCGCCCATGAACACACCGTCGTTGCCACCGCCGAAGCCGGGGGCGAGGACGTTGTCGTTGCCACCGAACGCACCACCGACGTGACCACCGATGTAGAACCCGGTCCAGTTGTAGATCGGGGTCGGAGCAACATAGGGCGGAGCCTTGGTGTAGGGCTGCGGCGCGAGATCAGCCGCGGAAGCGGGCGCGACCGCGCCGAGCGCGATCATGCTGGCGGTGACAAGCAGAATTTTCTTCATCTTTTTCATTCCAACTTTCTTGTACTAGCCCAGCCCCAAGTTCTTCGCCTATCAGACACGTGCGGAATTGCTGTAACTTGGCTGCAACAGGCGGCGCCAAACGGGGGCTGCTAACGACAAAGGCGAGGGACGCTTGGCGTTAGGCGAGCTTGGAACTTTCGTGACGCGGATTATGCATTGCAGATCACGTCCCGGCGCAACGCGTCGGTGGATAGATGACTGTCTTCGCATGGAACTGGGGCGAGCTCGAAGACGACCGAGAGCGAAGCGCGGGCCTGCAGCGCTTGTCGAGCCAAAAGGAAGAGTCACTATCGGGCTTCTGTCCCTTAGCGGAACGAAGTGGGAGGCCCCGACGCATACCAGCCCCGCGCCGCGGTCCGTTTGCGTGCGCGCAACACCCCGCCCGATATCTCTGACAGATTGATCCAGCGATAATGCAGGGCAGCGTCCCGATGATGGGAGTCCTGAACCAGGCTGTGTCAATCACCGGAGAGGATGTCGCAGCAGACTCGTCCAATGAGCCACGAAATAAGGCCAAGGGCTGCGATCACGACTCCAACTATTGGGGCAAACGCCACGTAATGGCGATAGGTCGTCGATTGGGGCGCTACGTAAGCCTTCTCGTTCGCTGGACGGTGCCGTTCTCGTGAAAACGGCGTGCTGTGCGTTCGGCCGAAGTAAAGTGCCCGTAATGCGGCCACATTCTCTGCGCTTGCAACGCGAACTCGGCTTCGTCGCTCGCGCTGAACTAGGAGCGCTTTTCGAGCCGCGGCCGCGGCCCTTCGGTGATGCGGAACCGGGACAGCACGTCGGTGCGAATGGCGCCGCGGAGGATCTTGCCGATTCCGTTGCGCGGCAATTCGTCGAGGGCAATCAGCAGGCGCGGACGCTTGTAGTCGGTCATGTTCGGCACCACGCGATTGATGCGCTCCTCCCAGCCTGGTGCGGGATTTTCCACCGCTGCAAGAATGACCTCGCCCCAATAGTCCGAGGGAATGCCGACCACCGCGACTTCCGATGGCTGCAGCGCCGGCGCAAGCAACCGTTCGACCTCTTCCGGCGCTACTTTGTAGCCGCCCGACTTGATGACGTCGGCGCTACGGCCGGTGAGGTGCAGCCGACCGCGTGCATCGAGATAGCCGAGATCGCCGGTTTCGTGGAATTCATTCGATGCCAATCGGACGAAACCCTCGGCGGTGCGATATCCGGCCATCAGATGTTGCGCGCGGATCAGGACTTCGCCGCCATCGCCCATGGCGGCCGGCCGGCCGTCCTCGCCGCGGATGACGATTTCAACACCGGGAGCGGGCCAGCCGACGCAGGCGTCCTCGCCTCCGGATGCATACCAGGACTCGGTCTCCTCGGCTTCGAGCACCGTGATCGGATTGAACACCTCGCTCTTGCCATAGGTGACCCGCACCACGGGGCCGAACATCTCCTCGACGCGCGCGTAGAGCGTGGGCTTCAGCACCGCCGTGCCGCAGAAGATCGTGCGCAGCGACGAGAACTGGCGCGTGCCCGCGGCAGCCACGATCTTTGCCAGCACGGTCGGCGGCGCAAACATGGCATCGCATGCGCCGCGTGCGAGGATATCAAGCACGCGCGGCGGGTCGACGCCGTCGAGCAGTGTCACGGCCGCACCCGACGACAGATAGGCATGCGTCATCAACGAGGAGCCGTGCGAGAATGGCGTCATCAGCAGGACGTTGCTGCCGGCACCCGGGCGGAACGGCAGGTTCGCCCGCAGCAATATGTTGGCCGTCCAGCGGCCGATCTGGCTGTGAACCGCGCCTTTCGGGCGTCCGGTGGTACCAGAGGTAAAGACGATACGCGCCGGCGCGTCGCCGTCGACCTGCGGAAAGGCGGCCGGATCCAACGCGGTCCGTTCGATGCTTTCGACCTCGATGATGATCGGACCGCCGGCGGCCTTTTCGGTCGCGAGGGCCGCGCCGGTGATCAACAGACGAACGTTGGAGACCGCGAGGCAGTAAGCGCGTTCGTCGCTGCTCAGCGCAGGGTTGATCGGGACTTCGACGGCGCCCGCCAGCATGACGCCGAAAGTGGCCGCAACGGCGTCGGCGCTGTTGCGGAACAATGTAGCCACGGCATCTGTCGGCTCGATCCCGGCCTGCATCAGGGCATCCGCAACGCCGGCGGCTTTGGCGAACAACTCCGCATAGGACGTCGTGCCGGCGGCGTCGACGACAGCCGGCCTGTTGCCGTAGCGGAGCGCGAGCGTGGAGAATTCGCCGGCCCAATGGATTGATTTCGATGACATGCTCGAGCTCTCCGTCGAGACGATCCGCGTTGCTAGCCCGCGCCATAGACCAGATTGGGCAGCCAGAGCGAAAGCTGTGGGACATAGGTGATGATTGCAAGGCACAGCAGCAGCAGGCCGAGGAACGGCAGAACGCCGCGCACCACTTCGGTGACCGGCGCAGTCGAAATCGTGGCCAGCACGTAGAGGTTCAGTCCGACCGGGGGATGAACCAGCGCGATCTCCATGTTGTGGGTGAAGACGATCGCGAAATGGACGGGATCGATTCCGAGCGGTTTCAGCGCAGGCGCAAGGATCGGCATTACCACCAGCAGCGTGGCGGCGACCTCGAGAAAGCATCCGAGCACGAGCAGCAGCACGTTGATCGCGAGCAGGAATTGCCAGGGATGA
This sequence comes from Bradyrhizobium sp. USDA 4503, assembly GCF_054055815.1. Taxonomy (NCBI): domain Bacteria; kingdom Pseudomonadati; phylum Pseudomonadota; class Alphaproteobacteria; order Hyphomicrobiales; family Nitrobacteraceae; genus Bradyrhizobium; species Bradyrhizobium sp. USDA 4503. Next base: position 4,402,320 of record NZ_JBSRXS010000001.1, on the reverse strand, counting down.
AGCTGGTTGTCGAGCGTGAACTTCACCAGCGAGGCCGGGATGCCCGAGTCCGTCATCCAGTGGCCGAACGCCAAAGCGGTCGCGACGATGATCATGATCGTCGCGGCGCTCTTGATTGCCTCGGCGATCACCTCGAGCGTCTGGCTGACCTTAAAGCCGCGATAGAAGAACAGGCTGACGAGAAGAGCCACCGTGGCCGAGACCGCGGCTGCTTCGGTGACCGTCATCAGGCCGCCGTAGATTCCGACCATCACGATGAAAGGCACGCACAGCGCGGGCAGGGCATTGAGGCTCATCCGCACCAGTTCGGCGCGAGGCACGGACGGTTCGCACGGCAGCTCGTATTTGTGCGAGTAGTAGAACACCCAGCCGAAGAACATCGCTGCCTGCAGCAGCCCGGGAAGGATGCCGGCCAGGAACAGGCGCGGCACGGACTGCTCTGCGATCAGCCCGTAAAGAATCAGCGACAGGCTGGGTGGAATCACGATGCCGATCGTGCCGGAAGCGCCGACCACGCCAAGCGCAAAATGACGCGGATAGCCGCGCTCGATCATCGCCGGCACCAGAATGGTGCCCATGGCGAGCGCAGTCGCAACTGAGGAGCCGCAGATCGCGGCAAACAAGGTACATGACACCACCGTCACGAGACCGAGTGCGCCCCGCAATCGTCCGAACCAGGCGATCGCGACATCGACCAGCGCCTTGGCGACGCCGCCGCGCCGCATGAACGCGGCGGCCATCACGAACAGCGGCAAGGCCATCAGTGTGCTGGAGTTCATTTCATCGGCGATCTTCTGCGCGATCGCCACCAGAGGCTGGTCGCTGAAGCCGAACAGGACCGCCGCGCAGAGACCCAACACCAGAAAGATCGGCATTCCCGCGCAGAGCAGCCCGAAGAACATCAGCAGGAAAAGCATCGTCCACATCGTGTCGGTCTCGTTGTTGCTGGACCTGAAGCGTCCCGATGCGGGACCACGACGGTCAGTTTGCCGATGGCAGATCGGTCATCAAGACGGCTGACGTCGTCGATCGCTCAGTGATCGTGAACGGCGATGACCATGGTGGCGGGATCGAAGCGGAATACGAGCAAATAAAGCTTGATGACGTAGCGCAACAGCATCAGCACGGCGCCGGTCAGGATGGCCGAGTAGTAGATCCACATCGGGAATTCGAGGCCCGTGATGCTGCGCTCGTCGAGGCTGCGGGCGACATCCGCAACCTGGAAGCCGCAATAGGCCAGGCCGCCACAAAACAAGATCGCGACACAGCAGTTGAATGCCTCGACCCATCTTTGCCCTTGCGGCGGCAACAGTCGCAGCACGACGTCGGGCCTGACATGGCCATCGGTCCGGACCAACTGGCTCGACGCCAGAAACACCGCCCAGACCGTCAGATAGACCACTACCTCCTCGCCATTGATGAAGGCGAAGTTCTTGTTCACGTAGCGACCGATGACCTGAGCGGTCCCGACCGTCAGCGCGGCGGCACCAAGAACTCCTATCAACAGGAGTTCAAGCCCGTTCCAGATCTTCATCATGGGTGGCAATCAATGGCCGACGGTCGTTACATCCGCCTGCACCTGCAGCAGCAAGGCGGGCGAAATCCGCAACTCCTTCGCGATGCCGTCCTGCAAAGGCAGCATCTTGGCGCGGACCGCAGCGAGCGCGCTCTCGGACGGCGAAACGAACACGATGCCGTTCTTTTCCAGCGTGTGGCGCGCCTCGGTCTGAGCTTCTTCCATACTCTTGCGGTAGGCCTGGATGTTCTCCTGCCAGAGGTCGACGACCAGCTTCTGGAGATCCGGCGGCAGCTTCTTGTAGAAGCTCTCGCTGATCATCGGCACGTAGAACCCGACGAATTCGCGATCCGCAAATCCATATTTCACGCCGGATTCCCAGAGCTTTGCGCTGGCAAGGCTTTCATCGGTCGAGCTCAGCCCGTCGAACGTGCCTTGCGAGAGCGCCAGCGGAACGTCCGGCCAGGCTGTGACGTTCGGTGTTGCATTGAAGAACTTGGCTCGCGCCGATTGTCCGGCACCGCCGGAGTTGCGGATCTTCATGCCGGCCTGATCGGCGAAGTCGCGGATCGCCTTGTTGGTGCTGTAGGTGTTTTGATATCCGAGCTGCAGCCAGGGGCCGAGCAATTTGACATCGAGCTTGCTCTCGAATTGCTTGTTGATGATCTCGCCGATCTTGCCGTCGGCAGCAGCATAGACCACCGGGTAGGGCTGCCCGAAAAATGCCGGCAGCTGGAAGACGTCTGCATCGGGGACGAAGCCGGTCAGCACCCAGGTGCCGGGGATCGCCATCTCGACGGCGCCCTGACGAAGCGCCTTCACCACGTCGCGGTCGCGAAACAACTGGCCGCTGTGGAACAGCTCGGTCGTGATCCGGCCGCCGGATTTTTCCTGCAGCTTCTTCAGGTAGTCGGCGGCAGACAATGTCCGTCCGTGTGTCGCCGACGTGTCCACCGAAGCCCGCAGCTTGAACTGAGGTTCGGCTGCTAGCGCTCCCTGGCTGCACTGAATCGCAAGCACGGAAAGCACGGCCGTCACGGCGCCCCGCATCATCGAGTTTCTCCCCTTGGCCGTCATCTTCTGTCCGCGACGGGTCACGGAAGCTAACGGGCAGGCTAGGTTGATTCAAGTGGAACGTTTCATTTCATAGGTGTGTCAGTAGCGGTGCGTCGTTTGGAGTTTCTGATGGATCATTCGATCGACAGGGTAAAGTGCTGTTATTATTCATGTTTATTGCATGTCCAGAACGGTGGCTCATCTCAAGCATAGCTGATCTGCCCTATTTTTCATGAAACGTTTCATTGACAAGGCGACCTCCGCGCGCCTAGCGTCCCGGCGCCGAGCGATATCGCGGCCCCGGGGCGAACGCTTCGGGTTTCCACGCAACAAGTGGACGGCGCATGAGCCGCAACAAATTACGGGGGGAGTGATGAGCACTACGCGGAGAAATCTGCTGTTGTCTGGCATCGCCGTCGGCGCTGCGCTGGCCAGTTCGAATGTCTCGGTGATGGCGGCGGGACAGGAATTGACGCTCGGCGTCGTCGGCGTTCTGTCGGGTCCCGCTGCGCAATGGGGCCTCGCGCTGCGCGGCGCGGTCGAACTCGTCGCCGCCGAGGCCAACCGGGACGGCCTAATCAAGGTCGACGGGGCGCCATGCAAGGTCAACGTCGTTGCCATCGACAGCAAATACACGGCCGAAGGCGCCGCCGCTGCAGCCAACACGTTGGCAGGGCAGGGCGTTAAATTCATCATCGGCCCGATCGGCTCGCCCGAGCTCACCGGCGTGAAGCCGATCGCCAAGCGCAATTCGATGCTGGTGATGGGCAACGGCTACGCCAAGGATGCGCTGTCGCCGCAGTTGCCACTGGTGTTCCACATGGGGCCGGGTCCTTCGGGCTGGGCCGAGCCGATCATCAAGATCGCCAAGCAGAAGTTCGGCATGAAGAGCGTGGTGCTGGTCGCGCCGAACGACCAGGGTGGCACGGATATCGCGAGCGTCGACGCCGACGCATACAAGAGAACCGGCATCACCGCTTCCGAAGAATATTATCAGCGTGGCACCACCAATTTCGCGCCGATCGTGACCCGGATCATGAACGCGAAGCCCGACGCCGTCGATCTCGCTTCATCGCCCCCTGGCGACGCCGGCATCATCGTGAAGCAATTGCGTCAGGCTGGCTTTGAGGGACCGATCGGACGTCTCGGCGGTCCGGGATACACCGAAATCTCCCGCGTCGCCGGTGGCGACGAGGTGCTGAAGGACTTCTATTGGTACGAGCCGGTTCTCATCGACGAGAAAGTGCAAATGATCGCCGACGAGTACAAGAAGCTGCTCGGTGCCGAGCGGCCGGAAAACAATCTGTTCTTTCAGTGGGTCTCCGCCGCCCGCATGGTAACCAAAGCCATCGCCAAGGCCGGTACCATCTCGGACACGGCCAAGGTTGCCGAGGCCCTGCGATCGTTGCCGGTTGAGGATCCCAATATCGGTCCCGGTCACTGGATCGGGCAGGATTTCTTCGGCATCAACCAGGAACTGTCGTTCCCGTTCGGTGTCGGACTCGTGGAAAAAGGCAAGCTGCAACCGACCATCAGGGTCGAAGCGGCCGGCGGCAAGTAGCGGGTACTCCGTGCAAGGTTTTGTCGCCACCTGCCTCATAGGCATCAGCCTGGGTGCGCAGTACGCGCTGCTCGCCCTCGGCTTCACCCTGATCTTCGGCATTCTGGGAGTCGTCAATTTCGCGCATGGCGGCTTCTACGTTCTCGGAGGATATCTCGCCTATTCCGCGGTGACCTATCTTGGCATGCCCTACGCGCTGGCGGTGATCTGCGCGGCGCTGGGCACCACGCTGCTCGGATTCCTGTTCGAACGCTTCGTGCTGGATCGCGTGATCGACGATCATCTGGCGACGCTGATGCTGACGCTCGGCCTCTATTTGATGATGTCGAGCGGCATATTGGTGGTGTTCGGACCGCAATCTCCGGCCTTCGCCTTTCCATTGACCGGTGTCATTCACGGCCATGGCTTCTTTGTGCCGATCGAGAATCTCGTGGTGCTGGGCGTCTGCATCGTCGGGATCCTGTCGATCTACGGCCTGATCTATTACACCGATTTCGGCCGCGCGCTGCGAGCGCTGGCCGATGACCGCGCGGTGGCGACAGCGCAGGGACTGCGTCCCGCGATTCTGTTCCCGGCTGCCTTCGCCCTGGCGACGGGGCTCGCCGGCCTCACCGGCGCGCTGGTCACACCGATCCTGTCGCTCGCGCCGCATATCGGCGATCCTGTGCTGGCGACGTCCTTCCTGATCGTCATTCTCGGCGGTCTCGGTAGCGTCGGTGGTGCGACAGTCGCGGCTTTCATCGTCGGCATGGCGGAGGCGTTCTCTGCGGTCTATCTCGGTGGCTCGAAGGGCGCACTCGCGCTGTTCGTGCTCGTCCTTGTCATGCTGGTCGTCAAGCCATCGGGTCTTTTCGGTTACCGGGTTCGGGGAGCTTGAGCACATGACAGCCCGCACCCTTTCCAAGCGCGGCGACCTGGCCGAGGCAGCAAGCGTCGTGGTCATCGCGGCCGCTTTCGTAGTTCCCTGGCTCAGCCAGAACCCGATGGTCTATTCGCTGGCCAACCAGATGCTGATCGCGATTACGGCCGCGTTCAGCGTCTACATCATGCTGCGCATGAATCTGATGACCTTCGCGGTGCCGACCTTCATGGCGATCGGCGGTTACACCGTCGCGATCCTGGGGCTTCGTCACGGCGTGACCGATGTGCTGCTGCTGGGGCTTGCGAGCTTCGTGGTGCCGGCGCTGTTTGCGCTGCCGCTCGGCGCGCTGGTGCTCCGTCTGACCGGCGTCTATTTCGTGCTGGTCACGTTCGTCCTCACCGAGATCACGCAACTGTTGCTGTTTGAAACGCCGGGGTTGACCGGCGGGTCCAATGGACTGGTCGGCATGCCGGCCGTGACGCTGTTCGGGCTGGAGCTCGCCGACAACCGCGCGGTGCTGCAGGTCACGATCGGGCTGGCGCTCGCCGGCGCTATCGTCACCGCTGCGGTGACCCGCACGCTGCGCCAGCATTTCGCGGCGATCGAGGAGAACGAACTGCTCGCCCAGAGTCTTGGTCTCGTCGTCTGGCACTACAAGGCGTTCGGCTTCGCCATCGCCGCGGGTGTATCCGGGCTCGCCGGCTTCGCCCTCGTCAACATGCTGCTCACCGCCCATCCGACCTCGTTCAGCGCGCTGTCATCGGTCAACTACATTGCCTATGCGATCATCGGTGGGAAGAGCAGCATGCTTGGCCCGGTTGTCGGTGGCGCCCTGCTGATCTGGGCGGGAGACGTCTTCGCATTGCGCGGGGAGTATTCCCAGTTCCTGTTCGGCTTCCTGATCGTGGTGGTGGTGCTGGTCGCGCGCGAGGGCGTCGTCGGGACGATCCATCGCCTCGGCGTCCGCGTGTTTTCGCCGCCGCCGCCGTCGCGATCGGCCACCGTCGCCTCGTCGCCGACGCTGAGCGTGCCCAATGCGATGGAGCCCCTGCAATGACGGCTGAATGCACCGAACGTACCGACGGCGGCGCGCTGCTCGAGGTCGCAGCGATCTCCAAGCGTTTCGGCGGGCTGCATGTCTTCGACAATGTCAGCTTCGCCATCCCGCCAGGCGACGTCCTCGGCGTGATCGGACCGAACGGCGCCGGCAAGACCACGCTCATCAACGTCATTTGCGGCATGCTGCCGCCGACCATCGGCCGGGTGCGGCTCGACGGCAAGGATATGACCGGCAAGCCGCTACATGCCGTCAGTCGCATGGGAATTATCCGCAGCTTTTCAACAGACCAACACCTTCCGTACGGCATCGGTCCGCGAGAACATTTCGCGGGCCCTTCGCTTCAGCGGCAGCGGGCCCGGATGGGACAGCGTCGCGCCGCTGATCGACGAGTTCGAGCTCGAACCGCAGCTCGACGAGCAGAGCGACAAGCTGCCGTACGGGCTCCAGAAGATGCTGGGCCTTATTCTGGCTTGCGCCGCCCGGCCGAAAGTCCTCCTGCTCGACGAGCCGGCGGCCGGTCTCGAGCGGCGGGAGCGCCTGCGGGTCGATGCTTTCGTGCGCCACGTGAGGACGGAACTCGGTTGCGGGGTCCTGATCGTCGAGCATGACATGGATCTCGTGCGCCGCCTCTGTCCAAGAATACTGGTGCTCGATTCCGGTCGGGTCCTGGCCGAGGGCGCTCCGGCCGACGTCCTGGCACGCAAGGATGTCATTGACGCCTATCTCGGGACAGTGGACGAGGAGGCGGCCTGATGCTGGCGGTGAAAGACCTCGAAGTCCGCTACGGCGGCATCACGGCAATCAGCGGCGTCTCGATCGACGTCGCCGAGGGCGAGACGGTCCTGCTGATCGGCGCCAATGGCGCAGGCAAGTCGAGCCTGATCAACGCCATCATCGGTCTGGTCCAGGCCTCGCATGGCAGCGTGCGCTTCGCGGGCCGTGATCTCAGTGCCGTATCCTGCGATGGGCGCGCGCGGGCCGGAATTGGGTATTCGCCCGAAGGGCGCCGCGTGTTCCCGACCATGTCGGTCGCTGACAACGTCCTGAGCGGCGCCTGCTGGCACGGCGGAGCGAGCCAGCGCCAAGCCTGGGCCTGGCTTTGTGGCATCTTTCCGATCCTGAAGGAGCGCGCCAGCCAGCCGGCCGGACAATTGTCAGGGGGACAACAGCAGATCGTCGCCTTGGCGCGCGCCATGAGTTCGTTTCCCAAGCTGCTGCTGCTGGATGAACCCTTCCTCGGGCTCGCGCCGGTGTGGATCGCGCAGATCAGCGAGGCGATCCGCCATATGCAACAGCGCGGCACGACCATTCTCATGACCGAGCAGATGGCGCGTCCGGCGCTCAAGCTTGCCACACGCGGCTACGTGATGCGCGGTGGCGAGGTCAGGCGGAGCGGCACCGTCGCCGAAATTCGCGACGTTGCGCTTGCCGAGGAGTATTTGTGATGTCCGCTACTTTGAACGCCACTGCGCTGCTCGGGACCTTCGCCGCAACGACGTCGGCGAGCGAACTGTCCCCGGATGTCGCCACGAAGGCAGCCATTTGCCTGCTGGACTCGCTGGGGCTCGCGCTCGCGGCGCGACACGAGCCGACGGCCGCGGCCGCGCGCGCGATGTCCGCGGAGGTGCTGCCTGGACCGCGCACCGCGCGCATCTGGGCGAGCGGCAAACATGCCGCGCCGTCCGAGGCGGTTCTCGCCAACGGCATTGCCGTTCACGCCCATTTTCAGGACGACACCGACCACGATTCATGGACGCACCCGGGATCCCTGATTGCGCCGGTCGCGGTGTCGCTTGGTGAAACGCTGGATGCGCCGCTGCGCACCGTATTGACCGCTCTCACGGTCGGCTATTCCACGCTCAAATGGCTTGGTGCGGGTGAAGTCGTTGCCCGCGGCCTGATCGGCAGGGGCGTGCGGACCAGCCCGACCTTCGGCACGATCGGTGCTGCGGCGGCGGCCGCAGCCGCACTTGGGCTCGATCCACCGAGGTCCACCAGCGCAGTTGCAATCGCGGCCTGCACGACCGGCGGCACGCTGGAGCCGGTGCGCTGCGGCTCCGATGAATGGCGCGTACAGAACGGGCGCGCCGCCCAGGGCGGGCTGGTGGCCGCGGAGCTTGCGGCGCGCGGCGTCCAGGGGGCGCCCGATGCGCTGGAAGGACCGAAGGGATTGTTGCGCTCGCTTGCCGGCCTCGATCGCACGCCAGAACAATGGCAGCGAGGCCCCGATGTCGCGACGATGATCGGCATCATGGCAAAACCGTTCGCAACCCTGGGCGACAACATGTCGGCGGTGCTGGCGGCGCATATGCTTCACCGCGACGGCATCGATCTGTCGCAGGTGAAGCGGATTACCGTGACGATCTGGGAGCCCTATACGCAATATCCGGGAACGTCATTCAAGGGACCGTTCACGCGGACCGTGCAGACCCAGGCCAGCACCGCCTTTGCGGTCGCCGCCATGCTGCGCTACGGCCGCCTCGACTACGAGATGGGCGTCGAGCACCGCCAGGACCCGGAGATCATGGCACTCGTCGGAAAGACGATCGTCGAGCCGGACGCGGTCGGCACCCATCTCGACGCGACCGTCGAGTTGGAGATGGAAAATGGTGCGCGTCTTCGCCGGACCGCGCGCGAGGCGCCCAAGGTTCTGGTGTTCCAGGACGAAGCCCGCGCCACCGAGGTTTTCGATAGCCGCCTGGCCGGCACCGGAATTCCGGCCGGCGAAGGCGCCAGCCTTGCGGCCGAGATTTTCGCCTCGGCACGTAGTGGCGGATCGATGCCTGTGCGCAGGCTGCTCGACCGCCTGACCCGATCTCAAAGGGATGCGATCAAATGAAACTTGGACTTGAAGGCAAGACTGCGATCGTCACCGGCGGCAGCAAGGGCATTGGTCTCGAGACCGTACGCTTGCTGGCGGAGGAGGGTGTCAAGGTTCTGGTCTGCGCGCGCCGCGAGGACGCGCTGGCCGAATGTCGTTCTGACGTCGAGCGGAGCACCGGCGTCAAGGTCGAAACGCTGTCGCTTGATGTGACGGATCTGAAGCAGATCGAGCGGCTGCCGGCGGTCGCCCGCGACCGTCTCGGCCGCGTCGACATCCTGGTCAACAATGCCGGCACGGGCACCTACAAGCCGTTCCTCGAAGTCACCGACGAGGAACTGCAATACGGCATGGCGATCAATTTCTTCGCTCAGTTCCGTATCTGTCAGCGCATCATCCCGATCATGATCGAGCAGAACGGCGGCGGCATCGTCAACGTGTCGGGCGAAACCGGGATCATGGTGACGATGCCGCCGTTCCTGTCGTCATGCACCGGTCCGGCCAAGTCGGCCGAAATCCGCTTCTCCAAGATTCTCGCCAACGAATTCGGGCCGCACAACATTCGCGTCAACTGCGTCGTTCCCGGTTTCGTCAATACTCCGGAACGTTTTGCAAAATGGGAGCGTGAGCTCGCCAAGCGCAATCTGGGCGAAGAGGAGGCGGAAGCCGAACGCAAGCGCTGGTCGGAAAATAACTCGATGCGCAACACGCGCTGGGGCACGCCGGAGGAACTCGCCAATTTGATCGTCTTCGCGCTGTCCGACCGCGCGAGCTTCGTCAACGGCGCGGTGCTGGTTGCCGACAATGCGCAGGACAAGTCGTGAAAGCGACGCCGCTCGACATGATGAATCGATTGATGACAACAGGAACGTCGGCGGCCCTTGCGGCAGCCGGGAGGATTTGATGGACGTTGACAAGCCGCTCGCTGGTATCACCGTGATTGAACTCGGACACAGCGTGGCCGCCCCCTATGCCGGATTGATTCTGGCCGATCTCGGCGCCCGTGTGATCAAGGTCGAAAATCCCAAGAGCGGCGATTATGCGCGTGGCTGGGGGCCGCCGTTCTGGAACGGAACGGCAAGTGTGTTCCATAGTCTCAATCGCGGCAAGGAAGGCATCACCGTCGATTTCGGCGCAGCGGAGGATTGCGAGAGGCTGAAGTCGCTGATCCTGAACGAGGCCGATGCCGTCATCCAGAATCTGCGGCCCGGCATTCTGGACAAGTTTGGTCTCACCGCGGATGCGCTCAGCGCCGCGAAGCCATCGCTGATCTGGTGCGACATCGGCGCGTTCGGCGCCAAGGGGCCGCTCGCCAGCAAGCCCGGCTACGATCCGCTCGCCCAGGCGAGCACCGGCATCATGAGCGTCACCGGCGAGGGCGGCCGGCCGCCGGTGCGTGTCGGCGTCTCGCTTGTCGACATGGGCTCCGGCATGTGGGCAGTGATCGGCATGCTCGCTGCGTTGGTGGCGCGCAACAAGGGCGGTCAGGGTCGCAGCGTTGCGACCTCGCTTTACGAGACCGGGCTCGCGTGGATGACCGTTCCGCTGGCCGGCTATGCGGCGTCAGGTGAGGTGCGCAAGCCCTATGGATCGGGCACCGCGGAAATCGCGCCCTATCAGGCATTTGAGGCGTCCGACGGATGGCTGATGATTGCCGCCGGCAACGACAATCTGTTCCGCAAGCTGTGCGTGGCGTTGAGTCTCGAGGCGCTTGCGCATGATCCTGACTTCGCGACCAACGCGGCAAGGGTCGTCAACCGCGAACGACTGATCCCCCAAATCGCGGCCGCGGTGCGTAAGTATACGGCCGATGCGCTCGGCGGCATTCTCGACGGCGCCGGGGTTCCCAATGCACCGCTGCTGACCACCGACCAGGTTGCGGAGCATCCACAAACCCGCGCCCTCGACATGATGGTGCGTTGTGCTGGCGACGATATCGATCTTGTCGGCGTTCCGCTTGCCTTCGACGGTACGCGACCACGCGCGCGCACCGCTGCGCCGGCGCTCGGCCAGCACAATGCCATTCTTCGAAAGCCTGCGAGCAAGGGAGCCATCAATGCGAACTGATTTCCAGACCATCAAGGTCGAACGGCGTGATGGCGATATCCTGCTGGTGACGTTGCACCGGCCGGAAGCGTCCAATGCAATGAACACCCAGATGGGCCTTGATCTGGTGGAACTCTTCGAGGGCTTCTCGACCGACATCGAGGGGTTGCGCGCGGTGATCCTGACCGGACACGGCGACAAGGCGTTCTGCGCCGGGGGCGATCTGAAGCAGCGCAACGGCATGACGGACGAGGCCTGGCAGGCACAGCATCTGGTCTTCGAGCGCATGCTGCGCGCTCTGCTGGGCTGTCCGATTCCCGTGATCGGCGCGATCAACGGTGCGGCCTATGGCGGCGGCTGCGAGATCGCGGCGGCGCTCGACTTCGTCTACGCCTCGACCAATGCGCGCTTCGCGCTGACCGAAGTGACGCTCGGCATCATGCCAGGTGGCGGCGGCACGCAGAATCTGCCGCGCGCCGTCGGCGAGCGCCGCGCCAAGGAATTGATCCTGTCCGGCCAGCCGTTCTCGGCTGCCGAGGCCGAGCAGTGGGGGCTGGTCAATCGGGTGCTGCCGCCAGGGGAATTGCTGGAGGCGACCTTCGCCATCGCCCATCGCATCGCTGCCAATGGCCCGATCTCGGTGCGCCAGGCCAAGCAGGCGATCCATCGCGGTTTGCAGATGTCGCTCGCCGATGGCCTCGCCTTCGAGATCGAGGCCTACAACCGTCTGGTCCCGACGGCGGACCGGCGCGAAGGCGTGCTGGCGTTCAACGAGCGCCGCAAACCCAACTTTCAAGGCAAGTAGAAGGAGGCGCGAAATGCGTGAGAAAGCTCATGTTCGCGAGGTCGGACCCCGCGACGGCATTCAGATGGTCAAAACGATCTTGCCGAGCGCGCGCAAGCTGGCCTGGTGCCGTGGCGCGGTGGAGGCCGGAATCCGCGAGATCGAGGTGACCTCATTCGTGCCGGCCAAGGTGATCCCGCAATTTGCCGACGCGGAGGAGGTGGCCCGCGGCGCGCTGACAATGCCGGGCTTGCGGCCCTCGGTTCTGGTTCCGAATCTGAAGGGGGCCGAGCGCGCCTTCGCGCTCGGTGTGCCAATCGTCAACTACGTGCTGTCGGCGAGCGAGGAGCACAACCAGGCCAATGTTCGCCGCAGCACAGAAGAGTCGCTGCAGGACTTCGCGCGCATCGCCGCGGAGCGCGATCAGCGCCCCGGAGCACGAATCGGACTTGGTGCGGGCATCGCGACCGCGTTCGGCTGCACCATCTCGGGGACGGTATCGGAGGCACGAGTGGTCGAGATCGCGGTGCGACTCGCCGGGATGGGCGCCGACGAGATCATCGTCGCCGATACGGTCGGCTATGGCGATCCGGGTCAGGTCCGCCGCCTGATGGGCGCAGTGATCGCCGCGGTGCGTCCACTGCCGGTCGCCTGCCACTTCCACGACACGCGCGGTCTCGGTCTCGCCAATGTGACGGCGGCACTGGATGCGGGTGTACGCGCCTTCGACGCATCCCTCGCCGGACTCGGCGGCTGTCCGTTCGCACCCGGCGCCACCGGCAACATCGACACCGAGGATACCGTCTTCCTGCTCGAGCAACTCGGTTTCGATACCGGCGCCGATGTCGAGCGGCTGGTCGCCTTGCGACGCGAGGTCGAGAGCTGGCTGCCCGGCGAACGGTTCTCCGGCGCGATCGCCCGCGCCGGCCTGCCCAAAACGTTCCGCGTGTCGGCCAGCGCCGCCGCCTGAAAGGATATGACATGAACTATCACGACGCCGCCCAAACCGCCGACATGGAGGTCACCGTCACGTTGGGCGAGGATTTCTCCGACCTGCGCAACACGGTGCGGCAGATCTGCAAGGGCTTTCCGGGCGAATACTGGCGCAAGCTCGACGATCAAAGCGCCTATCCGACCGAATTCGTCGCGGCGTTGACGGAGGCGGGATTCCTCGGCGCGCTGATCCCGGAGGAATATGGCGGTTCGGGCCTGCCGCTGCGTGCGGCGGCAGTGATCCTCGAAGAGATCAATGCGAACGGCTGCAGCGCCAGTCCCGCGCATGCCCAGATGTACATCATGGGTACGTTGCTTCGTCACGGCAACGAGACCCAGAAGCGGACCTACCTGCCGGAAATCGCGGCGGGACGGCTGCGGCTGCAGGCCTTTGGCGTAACCGAGCCCAATACCGGCTCCGATACCACCCAGCTCAAGACCCGCGCCGAGCGTCAGGGGGACGTCTATGTCGTCAACGGCCAGAAGGTCTGGACGTCGCGGGCGCTGCACTCCGACCTGATGCTGCTGCTGGCGCGCACCAGTCCGGTCGATCAGGTGAAGCGGCGCACCGACGGACTTTCGGTGTTCCTGGTCGACTTGCGTGAGGCCAAGGGCAACGGCGTCGAAATCCGCCCGATCAAGGCGATGGTCAATCACAATACGACAGAGGTGTTCATCGAGAACCTGAAAGTGCCGGTCGCCAATCTCATCGGGGAGGAAGGCAAGGGCTTTCGCTACATCCTCGACGGCATGAACGCCGAACGAATCCTGGTCGCCTCCGAATGTGTGGGCGACGGACGCTGGCTTCTCGGCAAGGGCGTCGCTTATGCCAATGAGCGGCGCGTCTTCGGACGATCGATCGGCCAGAATCAAGGCATCCAGTTTCCGCTGGCGCGCGCCTACGCCGAACTCGAAGCCGCCGACATGATGTGCCGCCGCGCCGCCGCGCTGTTCCAGGCCGGGCAGCCCTGCGGAGCAGACGCCAACATCGCCAAGCTGCTGGCGTCGGAGGCCACCTGGAAGGCTGCCGATACGACATTCCAGACCCATGGCGGCTTCGCCTTTGCGCAGGAATACGACGTCGAGCGCAAGTGGCGTGAGGTCCGTCTTTACCAGACAGCCCCGATCTCGACCAACATGGTGCTGGCCTTTGTGGCGCAGCACGTGCTCGGTCTTCCGCGTTCCTACTGAGGAGACGACCCATGCTGGATATCACGCGTCAGACGGCCAATTTTGTAGCCGGCCTCAAGCTGTCCGATCTGTCCGGCCGCTGCCGCGAGGCGGCGCGGACCGGCATCATCGACTGCGTCGGCGTCATGATCGCTGGTGCCGCCGAGCAGCCGGTGCGGATCGTGTCGGCGATGGTGGCCGCGTCCACCCAGAACGATGGCGCGCCCGAGGTTCCGTCGGGCCGCAATCTCGCGGCGCCGGATGCTGCGCTCGTCAACGGTGTCGCAGCGCACGTGCTCGACTATGACGACGTGGCGCTCGCCGGACATCCGAGTACCGTGCTGGTGCCCGCCATCCTGGCTGAAGGCTGGTCGCTCGACTCCAGCGGTGCCGACGCACTCGCCGCCTATGCCGCAGGCTACGAAGTCTGGGCGCAGGTCATTGCGCTGGAGCCCGGTCACCTCCATGAGCGCGGCTTTCATCCGACGGCCGTGATGGGCGCGCTCGCCACCGCGGCCGCCTGTGCGCGGCTGCGCAATCTCGACTCCACGAAGACCGCGCATGCCATCGCGATCGCCGCCTCGCTCGCCTCCGGACTGGTCGCCAATTTCGGCACCATGACCAAATCGCTGCATGCCGGCCGCACCGCTCAATCCGGCGTGCTTGCCGCGCGCCTCGCCGATCAGGGATTTACCGCATCGCTGGACGTGCTCGAGCACCAAACCGGCTTCCTGCGCGCCCATTCGCCATCGGGCACGCCGGATATCGAAAACGGGACGATCGATATAGGCCGCAACTGGCGGCTGGCCGATCTCGGCATCAATGTGAAGCGCTATCCGACCTGCTATGCGACCCATCGTTCGATCGACGCGATGATTGGCCTGGTGAATGCGCACAAGCTCAAACCCGACGACGTGAAGGAAATTCGGGTCCACACCGGCGTCACCCAAAGGCTGATGTTGCGCAACACCAATCCGCAGACCGGTCTCGAGGCCAAGTTCAGCATGGAATTCGCGATGACCGCCGCGCTGATCGCCGGCCGTGTCGGGCTGTCCGAGCTCACCGATGAGTTCGTCTCGCGGCCCGACGTCGGCGCTACCTTCGCCAAGGTCCGCTGCACGACGACGGACGAGATCATGCCGGGCGACCAGCCGTTCGCGCCGGCCGACCGCGTCAGCGTCGTGTTGACGTCGGGCGAAGTGCTTGAGCACGCGCCGGTGGTTCATGCCAAGGGCAGCTGGCAGCGCCCGCTTTTGCGCGACGAACTGCAAGATAAGTTCATGGACTGCGCGACCCGGGTGTTCAAGCAAGGCCAGGCCGCAGCACTGTTCGAGCAGCTCTGGAATATCGAGGACCTCGGGTCGATCCGTTCGCTGCGCCTGACCAACGATCGGGGCGACGCATGAGCGCGGCAATGCCTGGGAAGAGATCGACGCCGCGGATCTGGCACCAGTCGGTCAACGAGCTCGATCATCTCGAAGTCTACAAGCGCGCGCTCGAGGCCCATGCGGCGGAAATCCTTGGCGACGACGCCGAGGTCGTCGTCCACGGGCTTCCGTCCGGATCATACGCCGGCGCTTCGGCCACTGCGGTGCTCGGCAATGCATTCGCCTATCACCGCATTCTCAGCCGGGTGATCGACAATGCGATCGCGGCCGAGCGGCAGGGTTATGATGCCTTCGTGATCGGCTCGTTCAGCGAGCCGTTTCTGCGCGAGATCCGCTCCGCGGTGGATATTCCCGTCGCCTCGCTGACCGAGAGTGGTCTTCTGGTCGGCTGCTCGCTCGGCAGCTATGTGGCATTGATCTCCAATGCGCCGGCGGTGCAGTGGATGACGAAGGTAGCGGTCGACAAGCACAAGCTCGCCGCGCGTGTGCTGGAGGTCGCGGCGATGGATCCGCCGCTCGACGAGCCGCAGCTGGCGCGTGCTTACGCCGACCCGGCTCCGGTCATCGCAAATTTCACCGCCGCGGCCGAGCGCCTGGTGGCGCGCGGCGCTGACGTCATCATTCCGGCGGAAGGCGTGCTGGCGGAACTCTTGGTTCGTCACGGCGTCCACCGCATCGCCGGTGCTCCTGTGATGGACGTGTTTGCCGTCACCTGGGCCTACGCGCTGATGCAGATCAGGCTCTGGTCGAAGGCGCAACTTGGCGTGGGCCGGAGCTGGCACCACAGGCGCGACGATGCAGCGATCGTTGCAAGATTTTGGCAAGGGGACGCACAATGAGCACTTCACCCTCAACGCAAGTCGCAGGAGTCTATCACCGCAGGCTTGGCGACGCGCTGGTCACCGGCCTCAGCGACGGTTACGTCGACATGGGATACACGATCTTTCGCAATATCCCCGAGGAGGAAACCAAGGCCATTCTGGCGCGCGATCATCGCACCTCGCCGCCGCGCATCTCGGTCAACGCCTTTGCCGTGCGCATGGACAACCGGACCTACCTGATCGACTGCGGATCAGCGGATCTGATGGGGCCGACCTGCGGTCGCCTGCCGGCAAATCTCGCTGCCGCCGGCATCGATCCGGCCTCGGTCGACGCGGTGCTGCTGACCCATGTCCATCCCGACCATTCCAACGGGCTGACAGATGCCGCAACCGGAACGCGGCTGTTTCCCAATGCGGAAGTCATCGTCCATGAGAACGAGATCAATCACTGGTTCAACGACGAGGCGATGGCCAAGGCGGCCGAGCGGCCCCGGCGCCGCTATTTCGAGGCCGGCCGCACCCAGCTGAAGCCCTATATGGCTGCCGATCGCGTCAAGACATTCCGGAAGGGCGAGGTGCTCCCGGGCGTCACGGCGATCCCGATCCACGGTCATACGCCGGGCCACGCCGCCTATGTCGTATCGCGCGGCCGCGAATCAATGGTGGTTTGGGGGGACACGGTCCATGTGCCGGAGATCCAGGTTGCACGTCCGGAAGTGACGATGGAATTCGACACCGACCCCGAGGCCGCCGCGGCCGCTCGTCAGATGATGTTCGACATGGTGGTCACTGACGACATGCTGGTCGGCGGCATGCATCTGCATTTCCCCGGGTTCGGACATATGCGGCGTGAGGCAGGCCGGTACAGCCTGGTGGCAGAGCAGTGGGCGTTCGAAGTATGAGCCGCAATATCGTCGAAGCCGACGCCATCTGATCGTTTCCGGAACAAGGACGGGAGGCCAGGCCGTTTGGATCACGGTGGAGAAATGCACAAATCATTTGCCTTCGGCCGGCTGATAGCACCTGCGGCCGAATTGGCTTCCGCGTATTGTGCAGGGGATTGAGATCTCAGCCCCGGTGATGGTGATGGCAGAACAGCAAACGGCAGGTCGCGGAAGCAAATTGACAATCCGCGACGTGGCGACCGCAGCGGGCGTATCGACCGGCACGGTGTCGCGGGTGCTCAATGCCAATGCCACCGTCCATCCCGACATCCGCCGGAAGGTCCAGCGCGCAATCGATGATCTGGGCTATACGCCGAACGCGGTGGCGCAGAGCATGCGCATCCGGTCGACCCACACGATCGGCTGCATCTTGCGTGAGATCAACATTCCGCAACTCGCCGGCTTCGTCAAAGCCGCGCACGACGTGCTGGACGAGGTCGGCTTCTCGCTGCTCATCTCCAACTCGGAAGGCCGCAAGGAGCGTGAGCGGGAGCTGCTCAGCCGGCTGTCGCGGCGGCAGGCCGACGGCGTGATGATGGGGCCGTACACGCCGGTCGCCGGTGAGTTCGAGGCCTTCCTGCGCGATCTCGATATTCCGATCGTGCTGATCGATCGTGATCAGCCGGATTGGACTGATGCCGTTATGGCCGATCACGCCGAAGGGATGCGTGTCGCGGTCAGTCATTTGCTCGATCTTGGTCATCGGCGGGTGGCGCTGATCACCGGCGACGCCGGGCTCTATCCGGCGCGCGAACGCGTTCGCGGCTATCAGGAGGCTTTTGCCGCGCGAAATCTCGAGCCCGATCCCTCGCTCGTTCACGCCGGGAGCTTCCTGCCCGGCGCTGGATTTCGTATCACCTCGGCATTGCTCGGCCAGCGCAACCCACCGACCGCGATCATTTCCGGCGGCATCGACATGCTGTCTGGCGTGCTGCGCGCGGTGCGCGGGCGAGGCCTGCGGATACCGGAGGACGTGTCGCTGATCGCGTCAGGCCATTCCGAGCTCGCCGAGCTCGTCTCGCCGGCCGTCGCCATCATCGGCTGGGATCAGGCGGAGGTCGGCCGGATTGCGGCTGGCATGCTGCTCGATCGCATCCGAAACGACGGTCCGCACGAGCCGCGGCGCGTGCTCGTGCCCAACGAGTTCATCCCGCGCGCGTCGCTGGGGCCCCCAAGACGTACCTGAAGACTTGCCGTCCATGGCACGAACGGACGGCCATAGCATGCAAGGAGACAGTTCCATGAGTGGTGAAATGATCAACGGCAAAGAAGACGAGCGGCCGATGCTGTTCAAGCCACTCACGATTCGAGGCCTTACGCTGAAGAACCGCCTCGTCGTGCCGCCGATGGTCCATTACAGCTGCGAACCGGGAAATACCTGCGGAGCGTTTCATCTCGTACACCTTGGTCGCTATGCGCTCGGTGGATTTGGGCTCGTCTTCGTCGAAGTGACGGCGGTGGAGGAAGTCGGACTCACCAACGAAAACGATCTCGGCATCTGGAATGACGAGCAGGCCGAGAGCTTCAAGCCGCTGGTCGCCTTCATGAAGCGTCAGGGGACGGCGATCGGCATTCAGATCGGCCATGGCGGCCGCAAGTCGTCGGCACAGTCCGCCATGCAAGGCATGGGGCCGCTGACCGAAGAGAATCTGAAAGCCGGCGCCAGGATCTGGCAACCGGTAGGCCCGACCGCCGAACCGGTCGCCAAGGGCTGGCTGACGCCACGGCAATTGACCACCGCCGAGTGCAAGGCCATGGTCGGCACCTGGGCAGCCGCTGCAAGGCGGGCGGTTGCCGCCGGGTTCGACACCATCGAGATCCACACCGCGCACGGCTATCTGCTGGCCTCGTTCCTGTCGCCGGTCTCCAACACACGTAATGACGAGTATGGCGGCGACCGCGCCGGGCGCATGCGTCTGCCGCTCGAGATCGTCGAGGCGGTGCGCCGCGAAATGCCGGCGGACATGCCGCTGTTCGTGCGCGTCTCGTCCGTCGACGGCACTGTCGAGGGCTGGAACATGGATGATACGGTCGCCTTCGCGCGCGAGCTGAAGGCGCGCGGCGTCGACGTCGTCGACTGTTCCTCCGGCGGAATCTCCGGCGCGGCTACGGCAGCGCAAGTGCCGCGCAGCCTCGGCTTCCAGGTTCCTTTCGCCGAGCGCGTGCGCAAGGAGGCGGATGTCACCACCATGGCCGTCGGCATCATTCTCGAGGCGCAGCAGGCCGAGGCCATCCTTCAGAAAGGCCAAGCCGACCTCATTGCCGTCGGGCGGCAATCGCAGTTCAATCCCAACATCGCACACCACTGGGCGCACGATCTCGGCATCAACAGCCGTTTCGAAGATTGGTCGCCCGAGTTCGGCTGGTGGCTCGAGAAGCGGATCAAGACTCTCCAGGGCTTTGCCACGCCGACGGGCGTCGTTACGCGTCACTCCTGACCGGCGTCACACATCGCTCGCAGCCGGTGAACGGAACGCCGTCCACGGCATCGCTGCTATCTTTGAGGATCCGCGGTGCCGCGCGACGGGTATCGCAGCGCGGGTCCAGCAGCGCGTTTCAGGTTCGCTGCTGAACCTGCGCCGAGTAGATATCGGCGAAGCGGTCGCACGACAGGTTCTTCTGCATCCTCCCCATCGTGTTGCGTGGAAGTAACTCGACAAAGACGATCGAACCGACTTCTCGTTTTCAGCCGGATCCCGACAAGCGGCGGAATCATGTCGTGGAGGTCCGGATTTTTACGGACTGAGCGTTAACGCTATCGCACGAGCACTAAGGCGGGGGTCTTGTCAGGACGCGATTTGGCCAATTTAATCGAGAGATTGCAGTACGTTATTCTTATTGTAGAGCGCATTTCCGATGAAAGCCATCGAGCAGATTGTTGCCGGCTACGTTTCGTTGAAAGATCGCCAAGCCCTGGAAAAGCTGAGGCACCATCGTCAGCAACTGCTGGATGATGTTCAGATGCACACCATTCCAGGGTTCAAGCCGTCGATCGTGAGCGATATCCTCCGCGAGGAGATCGAGGTCATCGAAGGCGCGCTAGCGCGCGTAGATGAGGATCGACCATAGTCATGAGCAAAAACTTCGACGAGATCGAGACACTGAAACCAATGGCCTGCAGTGCCATCACCGATCCCAGTCTGAGGATGATATACGAAGCTATCCGCGGCGCGCTCGAGGCCGACGATGAATTCGAGGCAAGCGGCAAAGATCCCAAATTCCGAGTCCGGTCGACGGCCGAATGGAAGCGGCATGCCCGCGATCTTGAGGCGGAGATGTTGAAGCGAGGGCTCGAGTTCGACGTTATCGATTGGACGAATGGTCAGAGTGAGCGGCGATACAGCCGGTGAAGGCACTCGCTGTTCATGCGTAAACGCCGTTGCGATGGCACCAACGGACAAACGTGTAGATGGACCAAACCCGCGACCAGTACATGCCGGGCGCTCCGTCGAGAAAGGCTCGCCAAAGTCGCTCAACCGCGTCGGGATTCAGGCCGGTAGGCGCGATCGCCTGCGGATCGCGCATGGTTCGATCCATGGCGTCCTTCAATCCGCGGCGAATCCACCGGTCAAAGGGCATGACGAAGCCAGTCTTTGGGCGCTCGAAGAGCGCAGGATCGAGACCGCGCAATCCGATCCGCCGAAGCATATCTTTGCGCCCCAAGGGCTGATATCGCGCTTGGTCCGACAGGGCGTCGACGCTTTCAAACAATACGTGGTCGACCAGCGGAACGCGCTGCTCGAGCGAGCTGGCCATGCTTGCTGCATCATTGTCGCGCAGGAGGCGTTCACCCAAAAAGAGACGTTGTTCCATCACGCTAATAGCGGAAACAGGGGTGCGGCCGGCCGTTTCGGCCGTCAGCCGCCGGCGCATCGCGTCGGGAAGGCCTTCCATGAGCGAGCCCGCGAAATCCGGTGCAAGCAATTCACCCTGAAATCCAGGCAGGAAGAGCGCGTAGGCCATCTGGTATAACGCCAAAAGATCCTCGCTACGATCGACCATATCCGGAAGCTTCGCCCAGCGCGTTTGAGGCGGCACGGGATGCGAGGATCGTCGCAGGGGCCAAGTCAACAAAGCTGCAGCCTTGGCTTGCCATTTTCTGGGAAATGCGCGGCCCCGATGACACCACTGCTGCAAGATCGGAAGATCGCGGTACGTCGGATACCCGCCGAACAGCTCGTCACCCCCGGTTCCTGACAGCGCGACGGTAAAGCCTGCTTCGCGAATGGCCCGGGAGATGAAATAGGCGTTCAGTCCATCGAAGGTTGGCTGGTCGAGACTATCGAGGGCGTCGTCCAGACTGTCGACGAACCGCTGCTCGGACAACACTACTTCATGATGCTGAGTGCCGATTGCCGCAGCGGTCTGCCTTGCGAACGGCGCTTCGTTGAACTGCTGGTCCTCGAACGCGAGCGTGAAAGTATGAACCGGGGCGTCAGCGGTCAGTTGCGCGAGATTTGCCATCGCGGAGGAATCGATGCCGCCCGACAGGAAAACCGCGAGCGGCACATCACTGGCGAGGTGAAGCTTCATCCCTTCGTCGAGGATCGAGGCAAGCGCCGCTTCGTCCATTGTCGGTTTTGGCGCCTCTCCGGGAATGCGCCAGAAATCGTGCTCGCTTATTTTGCGGCCTGTCCCGTCAAACTCGGCGTAGTGACCCGGCGCAAGAAGTTCAACACCCTGAACGGCGGTGCAGGGGCCTACAACAAACCCGTTCCATACGTTGCTCGCAACCGCCTGCGGATCAAGACGCGGCGTTCCGAGCAAGCCTGAGGCCAGCAATGCACGCAATTCGGATGCAAATATCAGCGACCACGTCGTGTTCGGATTGCTGGACTGCGCGATATAGAGCGGCTTGATGCCGAGCTGGTCGCGCGCAAGCAGAAGTCGTCGCTGTTGCGGATCCCAGCTTGCGAATGCGAACATGCCGCGCAGCCATCCGACTGCCTCCAGGCCATGCAGCCCGAGTGCCCGCAGCATGACGGCGGTGTCGCCGCTGGACCGAAAAGACTGCCCTTCGCTCTCGAGGCGTTTGCGCAGGGCGACATAGTTGTAGATTTCGCCGTTGAACGAAATCACGTGCCCGGTTGTATCGTCCACCATCGGTTGGGCGCCGGCGGATGACAGATCGAGGATCGAGAGGCGGCGGTGATCGAGCATGACACCCCAGCCGCGGGCATCCGGCGTCGAAGCCCACGAGCCATGGCCGTCCGGCCCGCGATGGATCATGGCCTTGCTCATCCGAGCGAGCGCGGCCCGGTTGTTTTCGTCAAGCCGGCCGATGATACCCGAGATACCGCACATTCAATCGTCGCCTTCGCGGCTTGAGCTTGAGCTGGCCCGCACGAGGTAACGTTGCGGAGAACCTACCAAGACTGCTTCGGCAATGCTTTTACGTCGAAAATCCAAGCGGATAAATGGACACGCCGCCTTTCTATCATTGTTTCGTTAAGAGGAACGAGGCAACTATTAACGCAAGGCTTCGGCTTAAGCATTGAGTAAGCCGAGCTATGTGAATGTGGGCCTCAGCGAGCATCTCAGTACCTGTCGACGTCGGCAGGCAGGTTTGGATCGATGCACTCAGACCGCCTAAATATTCTCTTCGTGTCACAAATGCCTGCGAGCCCGCCGCGGATCGGCGCGCAGGCACGTATGCACGGTTTGATGACGGAATTGGCTCAGCGCCATGACCTGACGGCAGTCATGCTCGTGGATGACGAGCACGACATCGAGGAATGCCGAACTGCCATGCAGGCCTACTGCCGCAAGGTGGTACTCGTGCGTAACCCGTTCGGTCGCGATGGGATGCCGAAGCGCCTGCTTCAACTCCGCTCCCTGGTATCGCCCCTCAGCTTCGAGCGTTTGCGAATCACGGCAGACGTCGTGCGTCAGACGCTGGATGACTTGCTTGGGTCGACGCGCTTCGACGTGGTTAATCTCGAGTTCACGTTCCTTGGTCACTACGAACTGCGCAAGGCGCCGGCAGGAGAAAAGCTTCCGGTATTGGTCGTGGATTCTCACAATATCGACTACGACCTTGCCCGACAGTACGCCCAAAGCGGCGACAGCTTGTTTCGTCGCCTTTATTCCGAAGTCAATTGGCGCAAGCTTCGGAAGGAGGAGCTCGGGACCTATCGTGACGCGGATGGCGTCTATCTGTGCAGCGCTGCTGACGAACGACGGCTGCTTGAAGAAGTGCCGGAAGCCAGGACTACTGTCATTCCCAATGCCGCGGATATCGAGTTCTATCGCCCGCGTGCCGACGATCCGAAGCCCGACGGGCGCACTGTCGTGTTCTTTGGCCTTTTGTCATATGCACCGAATGTCGACGGTGTCATCCACTTCATCAATGATATATGGCCGCGCATCGCGGCCAGCCATCCGGATGCGCGTTGCAAGATCATTGGCGGGTCGCCGCCCTCCGCCTTGTTGGCGCTGGCGGGTCCGCGAATCGAGTTCACCGGCTTCGTGCCGGATCTGAGGCCGCATCTTGCCGAGGCGGCGGTCGTCGTCGTCCCTCTGCGATTGGGAGGCGGGACACGGCTCAAGATTGTCGAGGCTATGGCGATGGGCAAGGCAATCGTCTCGACAACCCTGGGCGCCGAGGGGATCGAGGCCATGCCGGATCGTGACATCATGATCGCGGACGATGTCGAGAGCTTTGCCGCCCGTGTCAGCGGCTTACTGGGCTATGCCGATCGCGCTGCGGATCTCGGACGTTCCGCGAGGCATTTGGCCGAAAGCAAGTATGCCTGGAGTTCAGCAGCTCGCGCTCTCGAGGGCTTTTACCGTACGAGGCTCGCCATCAGTTGCGGTACGGATGGGAAGGCGCCAACGTTTCGCCAGCAGCAACGGCGCGCCGAGCGTTGAAGAACCGCTTCAGGTCCAGGAAACGCTTTTCGACGAATTCATAGCTCAGATAAGCGATCAGCAGCGAGACGAGTGCTCCCGCTGTCGCCTGTATTGCCACGGCTGCGCTGTGAGAGCCGAGCCATTCGCCGAGTGCCAGTTCGGTTCGGTGAGTCACGAGATAGTACGATATAAAGTGATGGTAGACGTACAGGCCGTAGCTATAGGTCCCGAGAAACATCAGCGGTCGGCTGCAGAAAAGGCGCGATACCAAGGAACGCTTTGGCGCAACAAGCACCCAGATGAGGAGACAAGCCAACAGCACGGTGATGATGGAAGACCGAACCGGAAGTACGAAAGCGTTACCTTGGTCGGTCACCAGGCGCGTCCAGATGAAAGTCAGGGACAGCAAGCCAAATGCAGTGGACGCAACGTATGGAAGGACGCCTACAAGTCGCTGAAGTCCGCCCGGTTGTCGGACCACCACGGCGAGGAAGGCGCCAAGGGCCAGACCGTCCAGGCGAAACGGTGTCAACACGTAGGTTGTCCACCAGCTAAGTCCGGCCAAGGAGCCGCCCAGGCGAGCGAGCATCGCAGCGACCGATAGGCCGAGGCTGACCGCAATCAACTTTCTCGGTTGCTTCGCGACCAGATATACGACGAGCGGCCAGAAGAAATAGAAATGTTCTTCGATGCAAAGCGACCAGAGATGCTCCAGATATGAGAATGACCAGTCACCGTTCCATGCGATGTAGACGTTGACTCCGTACAGCCAGGCCCAAGCCTGACGGTCTATCAGATAGTCGAGGGTCGGACCACGCAGCGGGCTCAAAAGCGGAGCGACGAAGAAGACAAGCGCAAGCACGCCATAATAGAGCGGAAAAATGCGCAGCGCGCGCCGTATATAGAAATTGCGAAAGAAGTTCGGCTCCTCCCTTGAATCATAGAGGATGCCGGTGATGAGAAAGCCGGACAGGACGAAGAACAACTCGACGCCATAGGAGCCGTAGTTGGTGATTCCGACGACGATTTTCTCGACAGCGTTGGTCGGCAACGTATTGCCGCCGAAGTGCAGTAGCATCACCATTGCGATGGCAAGTCCCCGCACGCCGTCGAGCGCAGGAATGTGTCCGTGAAGGCGGGGCCACCAGTCGCGGACTGTTGCCTCGGCGGATTCGGTTGCCGGCAGCATACCTGCCGCGCGAGCCGATTCCGCCAGGCCAATTGTCGTCATCGGGACGACGTAACGATGGTTGTCGCGCCAGAGATGCTGCCGTTGGCGAGTCCCTTCAGCGTGTAGGCATCGATCCCGGCGACGATTGGATCGCTCACTGTGCCGATGATCATCCGCAGGTAAGTCATGAACTTTGTCGCTTCGACAGAATTTGCGTTGGACGCGAAGATGACATCTTTATTCCGCATCTCGAATTCTGTCGCGATGAAGTAGCCGCCGGGATCTCTCAAATCGAGAATATAGATAACGGGGACAAGGGGTCCGCTATAGCGAGTGCAGTCGACGCCGAGCTGCTTGGCAACTTCGCGTGGCTCTCCTCGGTAGATAAACACGGATCCAGGGTCGGCGTGATCATCCTTGAGGCCGCCTGCCTTCGCCATGGCCTCGGCCAGTGTCAGGCGCCAGGCTCCAAACGAGAACTGCCCCTGTTGCCCGGAGGCGCCCATCGCGAGGAAGGTTTGCGGCTGCGTGAATACGTAGACCGTATCTTGGGGGCGAACGAAGATGTTGTTTGCCGGTTGGCTGAGCAGCGATCCGAACGGTGCGGTACCCTGCCGGCCGTCGCGTTCGAGGGTCACCCAGGTATCGAAGCCGGGATTCTTGGGGCCGCCCGCACGCGTGATGATGTCGAGCAGCCGCTCGCCGCTGGCGCTTGCGGGCAAGCGTGCAGGCGTTCCGACCTCGCCCAATACGCTGATGGACGTTGCCTTCTGATCCACCAGCGCAACCACTGCCTGTGGTTCGATCGCACGGTCCTGCAGGGACTTCACGATCGCATTCTGGACTTCCTCCGGCGTCCGGCCCGCAGCGCGGATCGAGCCACCATACGGAACCGTGATGTTGCCTTTGTAGTTCACGGCCTGATTGGGCAACGTGACGTAATTTCCCTGACGTGTGCCGGCTTCGGTTGGAGTAAACAGGCCACCGGCCATCGATTCGAACAGCGTCACGCTGACCGTGTCGCCGATGCCAAAACGAATCTCGGGCGGACCGCGGCGATCCGTGAAAACGCGGTCGATCCGCCTGGAGTTGCGCACGAGGACCCTCTCGGTGTCAGCCGTGAGGCGCACCAGAGCATAGTGCACGCTTTCAGGGTCGGTCTGCCCCGCGCGGACATACGAGCTTGCCGGTCCCGAGGTCGGCATGGTCGAGCAGCCAGCGAGCGCGATTGTCGCTGTGATGGCCAGGGCGCCCAATAGGCGGCCACCACCGAGACGCGAGGAATTGCCAGCCGAATGCGCCGGCGTCACTTCGCGAGTGGTCAGGCGCGGCGTTCGTTGACTACTCTTGCCTGCACTTCTCGGCACGACATTGGACCCTGGTTAACGAAGATTAGCGAACGGAGTCTTGGTAAACGCCGGTCTCTTCTTCGCGCTTGCTTGCGCGCCGCTTGCGGTCGTCGCCGTCCGGCATCGACCGCCGCACCGCCGGACACAGGCTCGGAAGAAATTTGCGCGAGTAAACATGTGCTTACGCGGCATCCACAATTTCCCGCAATATCAATCGACCAGGCGAAACAGCCCGCCCTGTGCGCCACGCTAGGGGACAAGCGTTAACGAAGCGTTCACTATAAAAATTCAGGAAAGATTGACTTATCGTTGGTGTTCGGAGCCGTGTCTGAGTACGTGTTGGCGCCAGTGCCATTGAGAGGCTGATCGTATCGCTGCGTGGCCCCACGATCGGGCAAGGCGGGCGAGTAACGATCAGCGTGCTGCCTTGGCGACTGGAGTTGACGGGCACCGAGCATGCACGAAGCCGTATTGCGTTCTCAGCGACCAGGCTTGGCGGCCCCGTCCGATCGGGTAATCGATAGATACGCAATCATCCCGCTGCTGGCTTGTGTCTACGCCACGATTGCTTTTCCCCTGATCCTCGTGACCTGTAGTCCGACGGACTCGGCTTGTCTTTTGGAAGCTCGACCAGAGAGCAAATTCTTTTGGCCGATCCTGTCCGCAGTCGCGCTCGTCGTTGCGCTGCGCAATCGGTCGCGACTCCGCTTTCCGCCGATCCTGATCATACTGTTTGCCTATCTTGCGCTGGCGGGGGCGAGCGTTGCCTGGGCATTCAAGCCGGAGGCTTCGGGGATCAGATTTGCGCAGCAGGCCATGATCATTGCCTCGATCGCGCTCCCGGCGATCGTTGCAACTCGATCGACCGACCTGCTGCGCGGCTTGTTCTGGTGCTTCTTTATCGCTGCCGTGCTGAATCTGCTGTTCGTCATGGGCCGGCCGCCGATCGATGTGAAATTCGCCACATGGGGCTATCCGGGCTATTTCTCGGGCAAGAACTATCTAGGCGAATGCGCTGCCGTTGCATTCCTGCTTGCGCTACATGAACTGCTTCATCCCGGACGGCGACGGATTCTCGGCATCGTTACCGCGCTGATGTCTGTTGCGCTGCTGCTGCTGAGCAATTCAAAGACGGCACTTGCACTTGCGGTGCTTGTCCCGGCGTTCGCCTGGACCTTGCTCAAGCTTTCCAGGGCTACCCGCGTTCCGGTGTGGGTGATTGTCGTATCGATACCGATTTGCTGGATGGTCTTTTCGTTCGTCACCGGCTTCAGCATGAATCGCGTGTCGTACATGCTGTATGGCGATTCGACCTTCACGGGCCGTACCATCATTTGGGATTTTGCAAATATGCAAATCGCAAAGAAGCCGCTGCTGGGCTGGGGTTATCAGTCGTTCTGGCTGGTTGGGCCCGACGCGCCGAGCATCGTGGAAGCGCCGGGCTGGGTCAAGGAGATGCCCAACGCCCACAATGGGTATGAAGACACATTGCTTGAACTAGGCTATGCGGGATTTTTCCTGCTTGTCGCGTTCATCCTTGCGACGATACACGGCATTGGTCGCCTGGCGCGTTTTGATCTTTCGCGGGCATGGATCCTGCTGTCGATCGTTCTCTACGTTGCCATTACCAACGGTCTCGAGAGCACGTGGATGCGTGGCTTCGAAATGCTGTGGGTCGTGTTCGTTATAGCCGCGGTTGAAGCTGCCAGATATTGGGGACAGGCGCGTCCCGCGGCCAGCTTGCGGATAGCCAGGCGTCCAGCAATGCGGCGCACCCACGGATCGCGGTTCAGGCCGCCGTCCACTGCCGTCAACGTCGTGAGGTCACGCTAGCAGGCGCGAAGCCGGTCGGTTCGGCGCTGCAAGTCAGAGGATGCATGTTCAACCGGAAGGTCATCGCGACGCGGCGCAACCCTGATCACGAGACGCTGCGAGCCGCCCCGCGGCGGCGACCTTGGCGATGTTTGGCTGCAACGATGATCTTCGTTGCATGCTCAAGCCATTCGTCCGCATTTGCTCTCGATTCGATGGAGATACTGCCCTCAGATCGCGCGACCACCTGGCAACCCGGCCTGATGGCCGAGGGTAGTATACCCTCTCGAAAAACCATCTGCGCGACGCTGTCGCCTCGTGGCGGCACACTCGATGACGCTGCGGTAATCCAGGGCGCAATCAACGCATGTCCGGTAGGGCAGGTCGTGCAACTGTCCGCGGGACGGTTTCTGATCAATGGCGGCAACTTCCTGCTGCTCAACAAGGCAATCACGCTGCGCGGCTCCGGTCCGGGCCGGACGATGCTCGAAAAGCAGGATGGCGCGAAACCTTTTAATGACACAGTCGGTGCCAAGCCGTCTCCGCTGGTCGTGGTGGGACCGTCGCTTTTCTCCAGCACGAGCGATACGGTCAATGCCGTGCGATCGGCGAGCCTTCGGAATGATGCAATAAAGGGCGAAAAAACCGTCGAGGTCGACGATGCTGCAGGCTTCGTGCCTGGACAGATCGTGCTGCTCGACGAGGCGTCGGCCGCTGATTGGCGTGTCGACCCGCAGGGGCGAGGGGAGATCTGGGCGTCGGAAGATTTCAGGGTTGTCTGGCAAAAGCACAAACCTGCAATTCAGTTTGTCGACGACTTTGCACCCGATGCGTTTCCGTCGACGTCACACAGCGCTGGATCGTGGTTCGGGAGACCTGATCGGCCTGTTGCCGAGATCAAGGAGATCAGCGCCGTCTCCGGTTCCAGGATCACCTTCACGACCCCAATTCACATCAGCTATCGGAAAGCAAACGCAGCTCAACTGTCACGGTTCGCGCAGCCGCATGTGAAGCACGCGGGCGTCGAAGATCTGGCGCTCAAGGGGGGCGACGCGGGCAATCTTCGCTTCAATTGGGCTGCTTCTTCGTGGGCGAAGAATGTCGACAATTCGGTCTGGCACGGCGAAGGCTTTGCAATTCACAGCTCCTTCCGGGTCGAACTGCGCGAGTTCTACGTGCACGACGCGGCCTGGGCTCAACCCGGCGGAGGCGGATATGCCATTAGCCTTTCCGCCGGATCGTCGGAAGTTCTGATCGAGAATGGAATTGCCGTGAGGGCCAACAAGCTGGTGGTGGCGCGTTCCGCCGGGGCCGGTTCGGTGGTCGGTTACAACTACATGGACATGGGCTACATCAATACCAATGGAGCCTGGATCGAGACCGGGCTCAACGCCAGCCACATGGTGGGCGCCCATCACGTCTTGTTCGAGGGCAACTACGCTCAGAACGCCGACAGCGACGACACTCACGGCAACAGCATCTATCACACGTTTTTCCGCAACTATCTGCGCGGCGTCCGGGCAGCGTTCGACAATCAGGCTGGCGGGACGATCGATGATGTGTCGCAGCCCCGCAATGGGCCGCGTCGCGCCGCTGGTCTGATGGCATATTCCTACTGGATGTCTTTCATAGGAAACGTGCTCGGGGTTCCCGGTCAGATGGACGGCTGGTCGTATGATACTCGTTTTACCGACGCAAAGCCCGGCGTCTGGATGCTCGGCTGGGACGCCGTGGAGCCATATCCGACGGACGCAAAGGTTGCGACGTCCACGATTCGATATGGCAATTTTGATTACCTCACCAACAAAACGCACTGGGATTCCGGAAGCGAGGATCGCGCCTTGCCTGCTTCCATGTACCTCACAAGCCGCCCCCCGTTCTTCGACGCCGGGCGCGGATACGAGTGGCCTTGGGTGGACCCGGTCGGAGAGACGAAGCTTCATGTGCTTCCGGCCAAAGCGCGCTATGACGCCGGCACACCGTTCGTGCAGCCAAATTTGGATGGATCGGCACGCAAAAGTTCGCAGTGAGCACACGCCTCGTGGGCAATGATTAAATATGTTTTGAACAGGCGCGGTATTGCGTCAATGCGTCACCTGACCGACGCCGAGCTCGGAGGCTAACTAGGCGAGCGCCCCGATTTAAATGCTGCAGACGTCGTTAACTACAATAGAAGCTAAGGCCTTCTGATCCGCGCGGACCTTGGGCATTTCTGCACGTTTTGGTTTAATCAGATTGCCGATTCGCTATCCGGTTAGTCTCCGGAAGAGGAATTTGATGCGCAAATCGGTCTTTCACGAGGATTGGTGGCTGGATGCGCTGGCTCCCGGTGGCTGGCGCGAAGTCACTTGTTCGCGTGGCGGGCGCGTCGTGGGTTCTCTCCGGTTCGTCACGCGTACTGAAGGCGGGATGAACATATGTGAGATGCCTCAGATCACGCGCTTTCTCGGACCGACGGTCACGCTGCAGTCCGGCAAGACGGAAGCGCGCATGCGGTTGGCGCATGCGGTCATCACTGACCTGCTCAAACAGGTCGCGGATTTCGATCACGTCGAGATGACGCTCGATACCGGGTTCAGCGATGTGGCCGCGTTCCTCGCGTGCGGCTACGAGGTGCGCGCGCATCCGACTTTCATGCTGAAATGCACGATCCCCCGAGACGAGCTCTGGTCGGGATTGCGCGACAAGACAAAGAACGTGATACGACGCGCGCGGGAACGGCTCGCCATTCGCGAAGTCACGTCCCCAAAATACTTCGTGAAGTATTACCAGGCCAACCTGGAGGGCGCGAAATCGTATTTCGACCTCTCTCGATTGGAAGCTGTCTATGCCGCCGCGAGCGAGCGACAGCAATGCAAGATCCTCGCGGCGGTGGACTCGAACAACAACGTCCACGCCCAGGTCTTCTTCGTCTGGGACCACAAGTTCGTGCACTATTTCCTGTCATCGCGGGACAGGAGCATTGCGCATCCAGGCGCAGTAAGTCTGCTCCTCTGGAGTGGCATCGAGCTGGCGCACGAGCGGGGCCTTCATTTCGATTTCGATGGCGGAATCGAAAACGAGGCGCGATACAAATTCGTTGTGGCGTTCGGCGGAGAACTGGCCAATCGCTTCGACGTCAGCCGCTCCACCACACGTTACCGGCTTCACCGGCAACTACGCAGAGTTCCCCAAGCGCTGCTGCGGCGTCTCTCGCCTGGCGCCGCTACCGGCGACGTCAACGATCATGGGGTACGGCTCAACCATTTTCCGTCGTCCTGAGCGGATCGTTCCCGCAATTTCAGGCGCGCCATTAACTAAGGTTTTACAAACACGTGCATCAGCGGGCGATTTTGAAATAAGTAGGCGAGATAGAAACAGAATAAATTTGGAGGCGTTTAGATGCGCGTTCTCGTGAGCGGACATCTCGGCTACATCGGAACAGTGCTCACCCCGATGCTACGGCGTGCCGGGCACGAAGTCGTGGGCCTCGACAGCGATCTGTACTCTCGCTGCACATTTGCAGAAGGCGGGTCGATCGTGGATGTGCCGGCCCTTTGCAAGGACACGCGAGACATCGAACTTGCGGACCTGAAGGCTTTTGATGCGGTCCTGCATCTTGCCGCGCTGTCGAACGATCCGCTCGGCAATCTGAGACCCGGCCTTACCGACCAAATCAATCATGTAGCCAGCGTGCGCCTCGCGCAACTGGCCAAGCAAGCCGGTGTGCGACGGTTCGTGTTCGCGTCCTCCTGCAGCAACTACGGCAAGGCGGGCGAGGGCATGATCGACGAAACCGGAGCGCTCAACCCGGTGACTGCTTATGGCGAATCCAAGGTGCAGTCGGAGCGCGATATTGCCAGCCTCGCCGGTGACGGATTTTGCCCGGTCTACCTGCGACCCGCAACGGCTTACGGCGTATCTCCCCGGCTCCGATTCGATGTCGTGCTGAACAATCTCGTTGCCTGGGCGGTGACAACGCGGAAGATCCTCTTGAAGTCGGACGGCACGCCCTGGCGGCCCATCGTTCACATCGAGGACATCTCCCGCGCCTTTATCGCGGCGATGGAGGCTCCCGAGGCGGCGGTGTTCAATGAAGCTTTCAACGTCGGCCAGACGGCGCACAACTACCAGATCCGCGATCTCGCGAAGATCGTCGCCGATGTTGTCCCCGGTTGTCAGATCGAATTTGCCGATGGCGCCGGTCCCGACACGCGGTCCTATCGCGTGAGCTTCGAAAAGATTCGAACCCGGCTGCCGGAGTTCAAGCCGCAATGGGATGCGAAGATGGGCGCGGAGCAGCTCTATAAGGCCTACCGGGTCTCGGGCATCACGCTCGAAGAGTTCGAAGGTCCCCGGTATCAGCGCATCAGCCACGTCAACAAGTTGCTGGCGGACGCCGTGCTCGATGCGGATCTCCGCCATGTAAAGTCGAGGCGGAGCGTCGGGCAATCGGCTCTCGCCGCGAACTAATACACGCGCCGATCGATTTGACACACCAGGAGGACGGCGTGTCGGCGGCAGACGATGGCACGAGTTCAGGCGCAAAGATCTTTGCGCTTGCCCAAAAGATCTACCCGATCTGCCGCAGCATTACCGGTAACGGTGTGCGGCAGACCCTTCGAGAGATCGGTGCGTACATCTCCCTTGATGTCCACGAGGTACCGACCGGTACACCCGTTCTCGACTGGGTCGTGCCACG
The DNA here is from genome assembly GCF_054055815.1 of Bradyrhizobium sp. USDA 4503. Lineage (NCBI taxonomy): Bacteria > Pseudomonadati > Pseudomonadota > Alphaproteobacteria > Hyphomicrobiales > Nitrobacteraceae > Bradyrhizobium > Bradyrhizobium sp. USDA 4503. Next base: position 4,369,433 of record NZ_JBSRXS010000001.1, on the reverse strand, counting down.
TGAGTGGAACATCCGGGACGCGTACATCAAGGACCCGCGGGGCCGGAAGGTCGTAGATTTCAACGAATCGAACCTGCACGTCATGAGCTACAGCGTGCCGGTGCGCCGCACCATGTTGTTGGACGAGCTTAAGTCCCACATCTTCACATTGCCCGATCAGCCGGACCTGGTCCCCTACCGAACGTCTTACTACCAGGAAAACTGGGCTTTCTGCATGGCCCACCGACAGCTGGAGCAACTGCGGGACGATAGCTACGAGGTCGTGATCGACTCGACCCTCGCCGACGGGCATTTGACCTATGGTGAGTATTTTCACCGGGGAGAGTCAGACGACGAGGTGCTTCTGTCGGCGCATGTTTGCCATCCCTCGCTTGCCAATGACAATTGTTCCGGTCTGGCCCTGCTTGCGGAACTCGCAAGCCGCATCTCCCAGATGCGAACGCGATACAGCTATCGGTTTCTCTTTGCGCCGGGAACGATTGGCGCGATCACCTGGCTCGCCCGCAATGAGCATCGTGTGTCTCATATCAAGCACGGCCTCGTGGTATCAATGGTCGGAGACGGCGCCGGTCCGACATACAAGAAGAGCAGGCAGGGCGATGCCGAAATCGACCGTGCAATGTTACACACGCTGCAGCATTCCAAACTGACGCCGACGATTTTGGCGTTTTCGCCCTACGGCTATGATGAGCGGCAATACTGCTCGCCCGGGTTCAACCTGCCAGTGGGATTGTTTCAGCGCAGCCATTTCGGTGCCATCCCTCAGTATCATACCTCGGCCGACGACCTGAGCTTCATTCGGCCGGAGCACCTCGGGGAATCCTTCCGCATCATTTCCGAAGTCATCGACCTGCTCGAAGGCAACCGTAGCTACTACAACACGTCGCCGAAAGGCGAACCGCAGCTGGGTAGACGCGGACTCTATGGTGCGATCGGCGGCGACAAGGACGCTGCTGCAGCCAACATGGCGATGCTGTGGATTCTAAATCTGTCCGACGGACATCATTCTCTGCTTGATATCGCCAGGCGTGCCGACCTGCCGTTCCCGGTCATTCTGACGACAGCAAAAGTGCTCGAGCGCCACGGGCTCCTCGCGCCTGTGCGGTAAGCGTTCACGCACCCCGAAGCGGCCAGTTCAGGTCCTTATCGGAGATCGTGCTGACGGCCAGAGGCCAGCTGATGCCGAACATCGGGTCGTCGTATCGGACGCCGCTAGCAGCCGAAGGCTCGTAGAACTCCGAAATCAGGTAATTGACCTGAACGTTGTCGCTCAAGGTTTGAAAGCCGTGTGCGAACCCCTCGGGGACGTAGAGCTGCGAACCGTTCTCCGCTGAAAGCTCGAAGCCGCGCCATTGACGAAAGGTCGGCGAGCTCGCACGCAGATCGATGATGACGTCCCAAATCGATCCGTTCAAGCAGCGCACGAGCTTAACTTCGCCGTGCGGCTCATTCTGAAAGTGCATTCCGCGCAATGTTGCCTTGCGCGAGGAGCTCGAGACGCTGTGCTGGGGAAATCTGGTCACGAGCCCATGTGCACGAAACTCGTCTTCGCAAAACGTGCGCGCGAAAAAGCCGCGCTCATCGTGTGCAGGCTCGACTTTGACGAGCCACGCTCCGTCAAGTCCTGTTGCTTCAAAGCGCATGGGACGTATCCACTCCCGACCGAGAGGCCAATTGTCGACGACCAGTTCTATACAATTTTACTAAAATTTTCAGCAACTGCGTGGTTTACCTTGTTGTTCGATATCGCTTCATATTGTTCGCTTTCATACGATAAAATTCAATCTAACGAGCCCGATTTAAGCGCCGGCAATCTCATATTCGGCAATCCTATATTCATGGTACGGCCCAATGAACGCTCACTCGAGATTCGAATCGATTCGGTCGAAATCCTCTCACGGTAACTGCCGTCTGTGCGGCGCGACGTTGAAATCGACGTTTGTCGACCTGGGGATGTCGCCTCTCTGCGAAAGTTTTCTCACAGCCGACCAGACCGACGCCATGGAGCCGTACTACCCGCTGCACACCGTGGTTTGCGGGTCCTGCTTCCTGGTGCAACTCCAGGAATACGTTAAACCGGAGCATATCTTCACCGAGTATGCCTACTTCTCGTCTTACTCGACGTCGTGGGTGGAACATGCGCGGCGCTACTGTGAGATGATCAAGGCCAGGCTGAGCCTTGGTGCCGAGAGCCGCGTCTACGAGATCGCGAGCAACGACGGCTACCTGTTGCAGCACTTCCTGCCGCTCGGGGTGCCGGTCACGGGAATCGAGCCGGCGGCCAACGTGGCCGAAGTTGCTAGGCAGAAGAACGTCCCGACAATGGTCGAGTTCTTCGGCCTGGAGCTGGCGCGGAAGCTGGTGTCAGATGGCAAGCGCGCCGATCTGATTATCGGCAACAACGTGCTGGCACAGGTTCCGGATCTAAACGATTTCACCGCCGGAATGGCGTGCCTGCTCACGCCGAAAGGCGTGATTACGCTCGAATTCCCGCATCTTGAGCGGCTCATCGACGAAAATCAGTTCGATACCATTTATCACGAGCATTTCTCCTATTTCTCGCTGGTCACGATCGATCGTCTGGCGCGGCGGCATGATCTGAAGGTTTTCGACGTCGAGCAGATCTCAACGCATGGCGGCTCGCTTCGCGTCTATCTCTGCCGCGCCGATGCGACTCACGCTGTCTCCGCCGCGGTGACCGCACTGCTGGCCCATGAGCGTCGGATCGGCCTGGAAGACATAGGTCAGTACGAGCAGTTTACATCGCGGGTTCATCGCACCAAGCGCGAACTGCTGTCGTTCTTGATCGCGAGCAAGAACAAGGGCGCGCGGATCTGCGGCTATGGCGCTCCCGGCAAGGGCAACACGCTGCTGAACTACTGCGGCATCGGTACGGACTTCCTCGACTTCACCGTGGACCGCAACCCCTACAAGCACGGCCGCTATACACCGGGAATGCACATTCCGATCCTCCCAGTCGAAGCCATCGACGAGGCTCGTCCCGACTACCTGTTCATCTTGCCCTGGAATTTGAAGAGGGAAATCGTCGCGCAAATGCGGCATGTCGCGGACTGGGGCTGCAAGTTCATCGTTCCGATTCCTAACGTCGAAATCATTGATCCGCGTGAGGTTGCGCCATGAAGGTTGTCCTTTTTTGCGGCGGTCTCGGTACGCGGATCCGCGAGTATTCGGAGAGCATACCGAAGCCGATGGTCCCGATCGGCCATCAGCCGATCCTCTGGCATGTGATGCAGTACTACAGCCAGTACAATCACAATGATTTCATATTGTGCCTTGGCTACAAGGCGAACGTCATCAAGGATTACTTCCTCAATTATCGCGCGACTGCGAACAGCGACTGCGTGATTTCGGAGTATGGCAAAAAGGTCGAGTTGATCGGCGAACATCAGCCGGACTGGCGGGTTTCGCTGGTGGATACGGGGACATGGCGCAACATCGGGCAGCGCTTGCTGGCCGTCCGCCATCTCGTCCAGGACGAGGAGATTTTCCTTGCGAACTACAGCGACGGGCTGACCGATGCGCCGCTGCCGGACATGATCCAGAAGTTCAAGGAAAGCGGAAAGATCGGCTGCTTCGTGGCGATCCATCCACCGATCAGCTTCCACCTTGCCGAGTTTGACGCCGAGGGGTCGGTGCAGCGGATTCGCTCCAGCCAGGAGTCCGAGATCTGGATCAACGGCGGCTACTTCATCTTCCGCAACGAAATCTTCGACTACATCAAGGAGGGAGAAGAACTCGTCCAGGAACCGTTCAACCGCTTGATCGAGGGCGGTCATCTCATGGCCTATCGCTATGAGGGTTTTTGGCGCGCCATGGATACCCTGCGCGATAGACAAGTGTTGGAGGACATGGTGGAGCGCGGCGACACGCCGTGGCGGCTGAATCACTCGTCGGTAGCCAGCGCGGCATAACCGGAATGAGAGCATTGCAGCTTGCCAAGCCCGGAGACCGTCTGTCGATCCTGTGCCTTGGCGCCCATTCGGATGATATCGAAATCGGCGCGGGAGCGACGCTGCTGGATCTGATCGAGCGGGGTATCAAGCTGGACGTGCATTGGTGCGTTCTAAGCGGTGGCGCCATACGGGAGGCTGAGGCGAGAGCGTCGGCAGCTGACTTCTTGTGCGAGGCGGCATCCGCGAATGTCGAGGTGCTGTCATTTCCCGACGGAGTTTTCCCGGAAAGGGGAGAAGCCATCAAGGAATGGTTTGAATCGCTGAAGCGGCGGGTCGAGCCCGACGTCATTCTGACGCATCGCAGGGATGATGCTCATCAGGACCATCGTCAGGTCTGCCGCCTGACCTGGAACACGTTTCGTGATCATCAGATTCTGGAATATGAGATCCCGAAGTGGGATGGGGACTTCGGTCAACCCAACGTTTACATGCCGGTGTCGGCGGCGGCGCTCGATCGTAAGATTGAACTCCTGCTCAAGCATTTCGGGACGCAGCGATCCAAGCAGTGGTTCGATGCGGACACCTTTCGCGGCCTCGCACGGATTCGGGGCATGGAGTGCAGGGCTACGGAACGCTTCGCCGAGGCATTTTTTGGGCGAAAGTTGACACTGATCTGACGATGGTTGCGCGGATGTCACGCAGCCGGTGAATTTCTGATTGCAGGGTGTATCTCAAGGCGCACGATATGAGCACGCTATTTTCAAGCATCTTTCGCGCTGGTGACCTGGTGGAGGTCAGAAGCAAGGAGGAGATCCTCGCGACGCTGGATGCCAACGCTCGCCTGGAGGAAATGCCCTTCATGCCCGAGATGCTGAAGTATTGCGGCAAGAGGCTTCGCGTCGGCAAGCGAGCTCACAAGACCTGCGATCCCGCGCTCGGTATCGGCGGGCGCAAGATGCTGAACACGGTCCATCTCGAGAACATTCGCTGCAACGGCGCGGCTCATGACGGCTGTGAGGCGGCCTGTCTGATATTCTGGAAGGACGCCTGGTTGAAGCCGGCGGGCGAGAAAACGCCGTCGCCAGATGGCGCTGACAAGCCGTTCAGGTCAGGCGGCTGCAGCGAGGATACGCTGTGGAGCACGATCAAGCATCCGCCGAAGGTCGGCGAAACCGAGCCGACCTACGTTTGCCAGAACACACAGGTCAAATTCGCCACGCAACCCCTGAAGTGGTGGGATCCGCGTCAGTATGTCGAGGACTACACTTCGGGTAACGTTCGGTTGCAGGACCTCGTCGCCGGATTGACTTTCTCGGTCTGGCGCACGGTCACCGAAGCAGGGCTCGGCATTGGCACCGCGATGCGCTGGATCTACGACACATTCCAGCGCATGAGAGGTGGCGTGCCTTATCCGATCAGGCCCTTCGGTGTGCCGGAGGGTAGCAAGGTCCCGCAGTCCCGGCTTGATCTGCAGGTGGGCGACGTCGTGCGCGTCAAGCCGTACAAGGACATCCTCGAGACACTGGACTGCAATTACCGCAATCGCGGCCTGTATTTCGATCCGGAGATGGTGCCGTTCACCGAGCACGAGTACGAGGTCGAGAGGCGTCAAAAGCAAATCATCGACGAAGGCTCATGCAAGATGGTCCGTTTTAAGACGGACGCGATCATCCTGAAGGATGTCGTGTGTGAGGCGCGCTATGCGATCTGCCGCCGCTTCTGCCCGCGCGCCATCTATCCCTATTGGCGAGAAATCTGGCTTGAGCGGGTACCTCAAGGCCAGAATCCAGCGAATTGAACGGGAACGGCGCGTGCATCGGAGCGAAAGTACCGATCAGTATTTTGCGGACAACAAGCCATATTCTGGCCTTGGCCGCAGGTCGCTGCACAGCGGCGTAGCGTTCATTGCTGCGCGTGGACTGAATATCTTCGTTCAATTGGCCTCGACGATCGTGCTGGCGCGACTGCTCGGACCGCACGATTTCGGGTTGGTGGCCATGATGCTGGCCCTGATCGGCTTCGCGCCCCTTTTCGTCGATCTCGGGATGAGCGAGGCCTCCGCCCAGCGGCGCAGCATCTCACGAGCCGAGGTCAGCACGTTGTTCTGGCTGAACGTTCTGATCGGCGTCGTGCTGGCTGTCGTGCTGGCTGCGTCCGGTCGGTGGATAGCGCGTGCCTTCGGCGAGCCATCGCTCGCGGGCATGGCGTTGGCATTGTCGGTGACCTTCCTGATGATGGCCTTGTCGACGCAACACTATGCGCTGATGCGTCGGGCAATGCAGTTTCGCCGCATCGCGATGATCGACATATCGGCGAACATCATCGGAAGCGCTGCAAGCGTCGGACTGGCGCTTTCGGGCTGGAGCTACTGGGCGCTGATCGCCAAGCCGATCATAACATCGGCCTTGACCGTCGTGGGAGCCTGGACCGCCTGTCGATGGATCCCAGGCAGGCCCGGACTTACGCCAATGGTCAAGGAACTGCTGCGGTTCGGGCTGGGAGTCACCGGCTTCACCATGACGGATTACTTCGCTCGTTCAGCGGACAGAATCGCGATGGGGTATTTCCTCGGGGCGGGGCCGCTTGGCTATTTTCAGAACGCCTTCACGATCTACAACAACCTGCTGTCGATTCTCAGTGAGCCGCTGCATAACATCGCGGTTTCGGGACTGAGCAAGCTCCAGCACAGTGCGGCCGAATTGAAGCGTTCCTGGGAAGGCGCGCTTTCATTGCTTTGCTACTTTTCGGGACCTGCCTTCGCGGCCCTGGCCGTGAGCGCTCATGACATCGTGATCGTGCTTCTCGGAGAAAAATGGTCTCCCGCGGGCCCCCTGCTCTGTATCCTCGCCATTCGCGGCATTGCAGACTGCATCGAGCGAACTCTCGGTTGGGTCCATGTCGCTGTCGGGCGTCCAGATCGGTGGATGCGATGGGGCATCTTCAGTGCAATCTGCCAATTGGTTGCGCTTGCAGCTGGACTGCCGTTCGGCGTGATCGGAGTGACGATCGCCTACACGGTCACCATGTTCGTGCTGTTCGTTCCAGCGCTGGTCTACGCCGGCAGGCCTGTCGGGATCACAATCGGGGACGTCCTGCGCGAGACAGCGCCGCAGACCATTGCTGCGCTGGTCGCCGTCGCGGTCGCCTCCTCGATACAGGACGCATTCCTGCAGGAATTGCCGCGGTTGCTGCGAATTCCCGTCGCGAGCGTGATCTGTGTGACGGCCTACCTGACCGTCGTGATCGGGGTCTTCAGGATCACGCGGCCACTGCAACTCGCGTGGTCGTTGCTACGCGACTTCGGCATTGTACGACTGCAAGTCAACTCCTGATCCTGGATTACGCCCATGACCTCCGTTGAGCGCTTCCTGATTAAGTTGGACACCTGGCCCGCCGGGGCATTCCTGAGGATCGGCCTCGGCCTTTGCATTCTGCCGGTGTTCCGACTGCTGTCCGGCGGCGACGATCGTATCGTCGTCGCGTTGACGATGTTTCTCGCCCTGCTGCTCGCGCTTCGCCTTGTGCCGGCCGTGTGCCGGCGTGTTCTTCCGTTTTCGCGCGAAGCGAAAGATCTGTGGTTCAAGCGTCGCAATCTTGGCAAGAGGTACGATTCCTACCAGTGGCAAAAGCTGTTCTGGATGGGCCTGGGCATGCCGCCCTACGCACTGATCTCTGGTGGATTGGGGCGCGGGGAAATCGTGCTGCTTGCGATCTGTACGATCGGCGGCGGAGCAGGGTTGCTGCTTTGGCGTAGGACCGGCCAGCTCGGCGTCGGTGCCGCCACTGCGAAAGCGACGAAGTTGCCGCCGGCCGCGGTCGCGTCGACGCCGCCCTAGGACCGGGCCGCCCTACATTATGGGAGCTTGCGGCACTCGGTGAACCTGTCGCCGTCCGGCGTTTCCGCCCTCTCGAGGCAATGAGCCTTATCGGTAACCTTGCCGGCTACGACAAAGTCGTAGGCCTGGTTTTTGAAGACCAGCACGTAACGGCCGGGTGAGAGGACGAGATCTGGGTTCACTGGCTGCAGCTCGACCATCTCGCGGCTTTCAGGGACCGGCGCTACGGTCAGGTCGACGGAAACGGACCGGATAGCCCAGGCATCGTTGGCCATAGCGACTGCCGGTGACGACGGTGTTCGTGCCACCTGGGCGAGAATGCGCAATTGTGCGTTGTCGGGCGCGCTTGTCATAAGCTCGCGCTGATACGCGACAAACGAAAGCGGGCCGTGCGGCACCACAACCGTGCCCGGCTTCGTGGTCAATACCGACACGGCGATCCGGCTGTCGGGAAGGCGGATGTTCATCGGCTCGAGCCGGATCATCCGCCCGATGCTTGACGCAAAAATCCCATATGTCGTCGGCAGTGAACGTGCGGTTGGTGCGGGCGCGGCTGCTTCGATCGGAGCACGATGTACGAACGTGGCAATTGCCGGTTTCAGCTTGCGTCTGCTTTGCGGTGGCGACTGAACGGGCGTCGCGTTCGAATGGCTGACAACCTGGGGTGTTGTATTGAACACGGATGCAACATTGCCTCGCATGAGCATTCCGGTGCCAATCGCCAGCAGAGCCGCTGTCGGAGCAAGGAACCACACAAAGTTGCGCACTTTCCATTCGCTGGTGATGGAACGTCGGTCTCGCGGCGAGCTCTGAAGTTCTTCCGCGATCAGCTTGTCGATCAGTATGATCTGCGGTTCCTGCACCGCGACGCTCGCCTCGGCAATGCTGGTGTGCACGGGCGGTTGCACTGCTAGACGGATTGACGCCGGCGGCACCGAGTTCGGACCTGGGTCCGCGGCCGGACTGAATCCCTCTCCTTCATCTGCTTCAGGCGTGTACGAGGCAACGGCTGAGCCGGCATGCGAGTCCGGTGGCGCTGGCTGCGTGTCGTTGTCGGATTCCTCCGCTGAAGCATCGTTTGGATCGGCCGCAGAGGAGACGGACCGGTCGTCTGGTCCGGCATCAGGCGGAGCCACATTTGTCCAGCGGCCGATGTTCTCCGCGGCCTCATTCAGGCGCAGACTGACCTCATCCTGCGGGAGCACGATCGGCTGCAGGTGTTCCAAGTCGGGGACCGGGTGGGCTTCATTCGTCGGCCCACCGCCTGGCAAGCTCGGATTGTCGCCGAGGATCGTCGGTTGCTTGTCGGTCGGACTGTCTGGCGGCGGCTCGGCGGGATTTCGTTCCGGATTTACGGGCTCGCGCAGGCGGGCTTCGACGAATTGCGTCCAGGCGCCACGCCGTCGCAGAGGTGCAGCAAGCCTGTCTGCCTGACGTGGCAAGGGCGGCGCATTGAGGATGGCCGCCTGAGCCGAGGGGAGCTGACTGGAGCGTTTCATGCCTGGATACGCAGCTTGACGTTTGTCCGCCATTGCGGACGTTCGCGACACCCTGGCGATCATATGAAAAGGATCGCCTACCTGCCGGGATGTAGCAGCCGCCGCTTAACAGGCCGTTAACCATAAACCGGCGGAAACGCCGCATTGCTCCGCACTGCGCGAGGGCGACGATTTCAGGCGGCCGCTGGCAGCTCAAAGGATTCGGCGATCTGGCGCAGACGGTTGGCTCGTGCGCGCATCTGATCGGTATGAGCAATACCGAGGATGTCGAATACCGTCTGTATGCGGTAGAGCCAATCGTGCCTCAGCGCGGCTTCCCGGACGTTTGCGTTCTGAACCGCTCGCAGTCGCGCCGGGTCTGCGTCCAACGCTTCGAGGATCTGGCAAATGTCGGACGAATCGAAGGGTACATGAATGACGGCGTCGGGCCAGTCGAACTGCCGTGCAAACTCTTCGGTGCGCGGCGCTTCTCCAACCATCACCGCCCCGGCTGCAGCGCCTTCATAGTAGCGAGCGGAAATCTCATCACGGCCGGCCGTGAATTCCGGGTTGTTGACGTGACTGCGATTGGCAATGAAATAGCGGCTGCGCTGCAGGATATTCGCAATCATGATGCGGTGTTCTTCCGGATTGTCGACCCGGAACGTCCTTTCTTTTCGGTTCGAACCGCTCGCCGCCACAGTGTCGTAGTAGTAGAAGAAGCGCTCTCTCTCGGCGCCGGCCAGCAACGCGGCGTGGGTCGTCGCCGAACGACGCCCGATGTTGCACACGGCGATCGATCGCTGCTGCTCGGGCCTCGGCGCGAACCGCTCCACGTCGACCGCCAGCGGCAGATAGCTGCACGGTCGACCTGCTATTCGCGCAATCTGCGGTGCGCAGTGATGCAGGCCGACGAATATATGATCAAATCCGGACAGGAGCTCGACCAGATACTCCGGGATGTCGTCTGCCCAGACTTCAGTGATGAAGCATGCGGCCTTGCGACACCGTTTGCGCCAGTCGGGAATCGCAGCGAGCGAGTGAAGTTGATACGCATTGCTGAAGATCGGGAAGAACAGTTCGTAATCACGTTGCAGCCGCAGTTGCGGCGGGGAGGGTGCCAGCACACCTGCCAGTTTGGTCGATCCTGATGCAAGGCGCGTCCACTTGTAGACCCGTCGCGAGAACTCCAGCGCAGCGCGATTTTGAACATCGAACTGATCGGCGCGCGCCATCGCCGCCAAATTGTCCTCGAACTCATAGCTGAGGCAAAATGCAACAAGATCGGAAATCCGACGCTGCGAGAGGAGTAAAACCTTGCCTTCCACGAGGCGCTGCCTCCGACCTATCAAATGCCGGAAAGTGCCGGCCGCACGACTTCCGGAATCTCTCGACCAGGAGCGAGTTGCGCGTTGATCGTCGTCACGATGCGCGCAATGGCGCCAATCAACGCTAGTCCAGATACGCTATTTAATCTTGTTTTGTACAAGTTTTCCCGAAATTGGATAATGGCGAGCCTGTGGAGTTCATTGCACGCGCATTGGCATTCCCGCCGTGCCGTTGCGAATGCAAGCACGAGGATGCATCGGCGAAGATTTGCGAACGGTACAGCGAATCCGCGTTAACCTGGAGAAGTTAAATCTGGAACTCGCTGGCAGTAGCGAAGAACGTCAGCGGACAATGAGTGAGTGCGCGTTAACCCGAAAAGGTTAAATCTGGAACCGCCTGACAACAGCCGGCTTCGATGATGCGCAACGCGCTCTGCGGCAACTCCGAGAATTAGCTATAAATTTCATTTAACATGTGCCGAGCCAACGTTGGCGATGAACGCGTCGGGAAAATCCGGTAGCGTGCCGCATCATTTCGAAACGACAAAAATATTCAACACGGCAAATCATTGAACACAGGCGGCGTCGGGGTTCATGCGTATTCTTAGCGTATTTGGTACTCGTCCAGAGGCGATCAAAATGGCACCGCTTGTGCTTGCGCTGGGCGAAGCAGAAGGAATTGATACGCGCGTCTGCGTGACGGGCCAGCATCGTCAGATGCTCGATGATGTGATGTCGGCCTTCTCGTTGAAGGCTGACTACGACCTGAACATCATGCGACCGAACCAGTCGTTGAGCGAAGTGTTCAGTGCGGTCATGACCGGAATCGATCCGATCATCGCCGACTACAATCCGGACTACGTTCTTGTACAGGGCGACACCGCAACCAGTACGGCGGCTGCACTTGCCGCGTTCTTCCGGTCGGTCAGTGTCGGGCATGTCGAAGCGGGATTGCGAACCGGCAATCTCATGAGTCCATGGCCGGAGGAGGCCAATCGGCGGGTCACTGCCGTCGTTACGACGAGGCATTATGCACCGACGTCGCGGGCGCGTTCTGCCCTGCTGAAGGAGGGGTATCCGCCAGACGCCGTCATTGTCACCGGCAATACCGTGATCGACGGACTGCTTCGTATGGCTTCAAATATCTCTCAACCGGGCGAGCTTCGTCGGTCGCTTGAAGCGAAATACTCATGGCTCGATACCTCGAAGCGGCTCATCCTCGTGACTGGACATCGGCGCGAGAGCTTTGGATCCGGGTTCCGGCAAATCTGCGAGGCATTGAAGACGATCAGTCGGCGGGACGATATTCAGATCGTCTATCCCGTCCATTTGAATCCGAACGTGCGCGGGCCGGTGTTCGACCATCTGCGCGATGCGTCGAATATCTTCCTGATCGAACCCCTTAACTATCCCGAGTTCGTCTACCTCATGACGCGTTCGTATCTCATCCTCACGGATTCCGGTGGAATTCAGGAGGAGGCGCCGGCGCTTCGGAAGCCCGTGCTTGTCATGCGAGATACCAGCGAGCGCATGGAGGCCGTTGACGCCGGCGTCGCTCGCCTGGTCACCACCGACCCGGTTCGCATTGTTGCAGGCGTCGAGCGCCTGCTCGATGTGCCAGCGGAGCACGAAGCCATGTCTCTCGGTGCCAATCCGTTCGGTGAGGGACGCGCCAGCAAACTGATCGTGCATGATCTTCTGAATGTCCGTCGGCCGAAACATCCAGCTGATGGCATAGCGAGCGTCAATCTTTTGTCGAATGCCGAGATGCATACGAAACCGCCGTCGCCGGTTCCCCAACCGGCCCACTGATCAAACGAAGCCATGGACACCAGAACCAATCAATTGGTTATTCAGGAATACGGCCAGCCGCTTGCGGAAGACTATGGTCCGCCTGCGGCGGGCCGTCCCGCTTTCGGCTTATGGGACATTGTCGACGTTCTGCGCCGCGAATGGCGGTTGCCCGTTATCGGGCTGTTGATTGGGCTGGCGGTTGCCGTGGCTTCCGTTGTGGTCATGAAGGCGCCCTACAAGAGCAGTGCACGCATCCTCATCGATCGAAGTCTCAATCGTTATCTGCAGACGAACAAGATCGTAGATCAGCCGACGATGGATGAAGTGGAGGTCGGCAGTCAGCTCTACGTACTGTCATCAGACGGGGTCCTGCTTCCGGTTATTCGCTCGCTGGGTCTGGCCAGTGATGGCGAGTTTGCCGGGCGATCTGCACTTGGCAGCGCCACAGACGGGAACTCCAGCACGGCGGAAGCCACTGCAGCCGCTGAACGAGCGGCGCTCGAATCTCTGCTGAAGCGGGTGACTGTTGCACGTGAGGATGTCGCGAACGTTATCAACGTAACGGTCGAGTCGCAGAGCGCGGAGAAGGCCGCGAAGATCGCCAACGGAATCGTGGATAGCTATCTCGCGTCCCTGCAGGACGCAAAGCTGAAATCAACGCAGAAGGTGAGTAAGTGGCTGCAGGAGCGGCTGATCGAGCTGAAGAAGCAGGTGGCCGATGCTGACAAGGCGCTGCAGGACTTCAAGACGGCTAACAATCTCAGCAGCACTGGCGCTCAGGATACCGAGCTCCTGGCAAGTCTGAATACCCAGCTGATGAATGCCAAGTTCGCGGCAGTTGAAGCAAAGGAGCGTCTCGACCGGATCAAGCGGACAGAGGCAAACGGGATTCCGTCGGCCGTGTCGACGGACGCGCTATTCAACGACAAGCGAGCGGCGGTCATCAACTTCGCACTCAACAACAGCGAACTTGCACGTCTCCGCACGCAAAAGCGCGATCTTGCGTCTCGGCTTGCGGAGATGGAAGCTCGCGTCGGTCGCAAGCACGCGGCTGTCGTCAAGCTTCGTGCGCAGCTCAACGGCGTTGACGCCGCCATTCGGTCCGACGAGGGGCGCATTACCGATTCCTACGCCAGCGAATACGAAGTCGCTAGGGCACGACAGACTGAACTCGAAGACACCGCCGCGAAGCTTTCCGCGGAAACCGGAAGCCAGCTGCGCGAACTCGAGAGCGCTGCCGAGGCGCTGCGCAATCTCTATAGCGGATTCCTGCAAAAGCATAAGGAGATCGAGGCGGCGCAGGCGGAGACGCTTCCGGCCCAAAGTGCGCAGATCATCACGAGAGCGGTTCCGCCGCTGACAAAGAGTTCCAAGAAAACCCTCGTCGTGGCGGCAGGCAGCATTGTTCTCGGTCTGTTTCTCGGCATAGGCTCTGCCTTCGGACGTGAATGGATGGCGGATGTGTTCCGTACGCCCAAGGCCGTCGAACAGGTGACCGAAATGCGGTGCATCGGACTGCCCTTCGTCTATGCTGGTCAATTACCAATCGAGGAGCATGTCCTTGCTGCCCCCTTCTCGCGCTTCGCGGAAGGTCTTCGCAATGTGAAGGCGATGCTCGACCGTTCGTCCGCCTCGACCGGGGGCAAAGTCATCGGCGTCGTGTCGGCGGTTTCGAAAGAGGGAAAGACTGTCGTTGCCGCCAATCTTGCCGCGCTCATATTGTCGTCCTCTGGATCGCGCACGCTGTTGATCGATGCCGACCTTCATCTCCGGAATCTCACGACTGCACTGTCCCCGGATGCGAAGGTCGGGCTTTTCGAAGCGCTGGAAGATCCCTCCCGTCTTGGCGAGTTTGTTTGCAAGCGACCGCATTCGGGGCTGGATGTCCTGCCGAATGCCTGCGCGCTTCGGATTCCCAACGCTGCTGAACTCCTGGGCTCGCGGGAAATGGAAAACCTGCTCGCCGTCGCACGGAAGTCCTATGACTACATTGTGGTGGAGGTGGCGCCGATCATGTCGGTCGTCGATGCAAGGCTGATCGAGCGCTTCATCGATGAGTTCGTCTTCGTTGTGGAATCCGGTCAGACCAAGCGCACGAGCGTGCTCGAAGCGTTGTCGGTAACGCAGCTCATCCGTGAGCGCGTGTCGACCATTGTGCTCAACCAGATCGATCCCGTCGAGCTTAGAACCATCGAGGCAAGAAATGGCGTCAGGTCCGAAGGATATTACCGGGAGTAGACCTGTGGACGAGCTTGACAGGCGCGCTTCAGGTGTTCCGCACAACGCCACGCCGCGCAGGTATGTGCTGATTTCGCCCTGCCGCGATGAGGGAGCCTATCTCTGCCGTACGCTGGACAGCGTGGCTGAACAGTCGGTGCCGCCTGCGCTGTGGATCGTCGTTGACGACGGATCCACCGACGAGACGCCACGGATTCTGGAAGAGTATGCGGCGCGGTTGCCTTATCTGCGCGTCGTGCGCCGCCATGACCGAGGCCATCGGCGGGTAGGGCCCGGCGTGATTGAGGCGTTTTATGATGGTCTCGATCAAGTGTCGCTCGGCGACTTCGGCTATTTGTGCAAGCTTGATATGGATCTCGACCTGCCGCCTCGCTACTTCGAGCTGCTGATGCAGCGAATGGAGGATAATCCACGTATCGGGACGACCTCAGGCAAACCCTGGTTCGTTCATCCCCAAACCGGTGATCTCGTGCCCGAGGTCTGCGGCGACGAAATGTCGGTTGGGATGACGAAATTCTATCGGGTTGAGTGCTTCGAGCAGATCGGAGGATTCGTGCGACAAGTCATGTGGGATGGCATCGATTGCCACCGCGCCAGAATGCTGGGCTGGATCGCGGAGAGCGTCGATTCAGAGCCAATCCGGTTCGTCCACCTTCGTCCGCAAGGGGCCAGCCAGAAGAGCATCTGGGCAGGCAGAATTCGTGCTGGCTTCGGTCAGTATTTCATGGGCACTTCGCCGTTTTACTATCTGGCGGTGGCGGCTTCCCGTCTTCGCGCGCACCCAATGTTCATCGGAAGCATCGCGATGCTTTGGGGTTACTTCAGCAGCTGGGCAAAGGGGTTGCCGCGCTATAATGACCCCGAGTTCAGACGTTTTCTTCGTACGTATCAGCACGCGTGCCTGAGACTGGGTAAACGAGCTGCCACGGCTCGCCTGGACGCCGAGCAAGTGGCTCGGTGGCAAGCCAGCCGGCAATCGCCGCAGGGGAGTTGAGCAGATGAAGCAACACGCGGGCCTATTGGGCGTCGAATTTGATGCGGTTACGCTCGATCAGGCGGCGCAGCGCTGTGTCGATATCTGTCTCCGCTCGAACAGTTCTCACGTCGTGATGACGATCAATGCGTCGCATCTCTGCATGATGCGGCGAGACGTGGAGTTGGCGCACGCATGTTCCGCGGCCGATATGACGGTGGCGGACGGTATGCCGGTGGTTTGGGCAATACGAGCGTCAGGTCAACACATGCCGGAACGCGTGGCCGGCATCGATCTGATGGAAGGACTTTTAAGGGGGGCCGCGTCCAACGGACTTTGTGTCTATTTTCTAGGGGCGCACCAGCAAGTCGTCGAAAAGCTCGTGCGGGTCTGCGAGGCGCGCTTTCCGCAGCTGAAGATCGCTGGTTTTCGGAACGGCTACTTCGGTCCGGACGAGCACGAAATTATCGTCGATGAGATACGAGCCAGCGGCGCCCACATTCTCTTTATCGGCTTGCCGTCCCCGTTCAAGGAGGTATGGAGTGAACGCTATCGGGATCGGCTGCAAGTTCCCGTCATTCTGGGGGTCGGCGGCAGCTTCGACGTCTTGGCCGGCTTTATCAGGCGCGCTCCTCGGCTATTCCAATCGCTCGGTCTCGAGTGGTTCTGGCGCCTGATGATGGAGCCGCGCAAGTTATGGCGGCGATATCTTTCCACCAACAGCGAGTTCATCTGGCTGG
The DNA here is from genome assembly GCF_054055815.1 of Bradyrhizobium sp. USDA 4503. Classification (NCBI taxonomy): domain Bacteria; kingdom Pseudomonadati; phylum Pseudomonadota; class Alphaproteobacteria; order Hyphomicrobiales; family Nitrobacteraceae; genus Bradyrhizobium; species Bradyrhizobium sp. USDA 4503. Next base: position 4,353,132 of record NZ_JBSRXS010000001.1, on the reverse strand, counting down.
CGCTCCGCGAAGTGGTGGCGCGCAGGGCTTACGCCGTCCGTCCGGGAAGAGCGATCGCCGGATCGGCAAGCGTGGTGCGGAGAGACGACCGAAAAGTGGGTACGGAACGCAGGGTAGCTGATCGGCGAATTCTTGTCCGGCGAAGGAGCAACGTGCGGGATTCGCAGGTTCCGATACCCGATCGCCGGCGCGGCATAGAGCGACGTATCTCAGAGCGTCGGGCACGGACGGCTAATGCTCTCAAGGGTATCGAGGTGAGCGCCTGATGTATCGGCTGACCGACCAGGATCACTGATCCAAGCAGGCGGCTAAGCGATTCGCTTCATGGCGCAAGCGCGGGAAGCATCAAAGTGATTAAACCGCCAAGCAGTACCGATTCCTTCGGGTACGATAACGCAGACCAACCCATAGTCGTTAAGCTAAAGCCTGATGTGTACGTATTTGGGTATGAGTTCTGCCACGTTCTGCAAACGCTGATCAAACACGGCTGCGTGCCCGCCGAGCTCATCTATGAGGACGGAGGGGCGCTCATCCTTATTTTTGATCCCAATGAGAAGAAAGCGGAACTATGGTCAGGATGGTGGAGGTGCGACAAACCCGACATTTACTCCATCATTGAACCAGAGCATCGCGGGCTCGTGAATCAAATATTCGAAACCTCAGACGCCTTCATGGAGTTTTCCAATGCTCGATCTCCTCAGATTGAGCTGATCCCAGGCCAGATCCAAAAGATTCAAAGATCGGGGGCTGCGGTTTTCCGCGGAGACGCTCCCCTTCGTCCTCGACCTCTATGAAGAGCTGCTTCCGCACAGCGCGCATTGGAGGCGTTTTTCTGAGTGTTGGGAATGGCGGCAGCGCTCCCCCGCTACCACGGGCTATGAATCTCGCCACGCCAAGCGTCGATCCTCCACCATTGCACAATCCAGACAGCAGCGGCGGCTCAGAAGTTTGAGGTTGAAGCAAGCCGAGGCGGAGCACCGCTGTCGGTCAATTTCGAACAGCCTGTTGTGACCCTCGCTACGGCTCAGCCGGATAAGCCGGCTTTGCGCAAGCCGTCGAGGAAGTGCTCGCGTTCGGCAGAAATTCTGTACCTTTCGGCCCGTGCTCGAACGAGATCGAGGGTGTTCGCTGGCGGCGTTGCGCCGTTCGCGCTCATTTCTCGACAACGTTCCGTGACGAACGCTTCGGCTTCGGATCGCGCTTCGCTGTGCCGACCCATCTGCGCATAACAGGCGGCAAGCAGACTGTGCGACCAGCGGTCGGGGGATCGCGCCTCCATCAGCGTCTTGACTGCTTCATCGTACTGGCGCCCCGAATAGAGGGCGAGCGCGTGGTACCAGTGGTACAGATTGGGCGGGAAGGGATTCAGTCGTTTGGCCGCACCGATCCATGTGAGGGCCTCTCGCCACCGTCCCCAGTAGACCAGAATGTTCGCGAAAACGGCGGCGACGTCGGCGTCGTTTGGATTGAGCGCGAGAGCCCGGCTGAAATGGATTTCGGCCTTGGCGTCCTCGCGACGCAGGAACAGCAATTGCGCGAAGACGCCATGGGCCCAGGCGTCGCCGCCGTCGATGTCGAGCGCGGTCTCGATCTCGCTCAGCGCGTCGTCGAGCTTCGCCATGCCGGGCGATTCGAGAAACACGTCGCAGACGATAGTCCAGGCAATGTTGATGTGAGCGCGGGCATATTGCGGATCGAGCGCGACGGCGTCCCGGAAAAACTGCCTGGCTTCCGCCATGCCCTTCACCGTCAATTGACGCCACCGCTCGTTGCCCAGCAGAACCAGGTCATAGGCGGTGATGCTCGGGGTCGGCTTGCGTCTGGCGATCTCGCGGCCGGCGTCCTCGAGCCGGCCCGGAAGGGCTGCGACGATTGCGCGGACGATCTCGTCCTGCAGGGCGAAGATGTCCTCGAGTTCGCGGTCGTAGCGCTCGGTCCAGAGATTGTAACCGCTGGCGCCATCGAGAAGCTGGACGGTCACCCGCATCCGGCTGCCGATCTTGCGCACGCTTCCTTCGGCCACGTACCTGACGCCGAGTTCGCGGCCGACCTGCTTGATCTCGGGCGTCTTGCCCTTGTAGGCGAAGCTGGAGTGGCGGGCGACAACGAACAGCGAGCGGAAGCGCGACAGTTCGGCGATGATGTCTGCCGTGATTCCGTCGGAAAAATATTCCTGCGCGGCATCGCCGCTGAGATTCGAGAACGGTAGCACCGCAAGCGACGGCCCATCCGGCACCGTCGGTGCCGGCGAGGTGGGCAGGCCGGCGCCGGATTCGGCAGCGACCAGTGGCCCGACGTAACGGTAGCCGCGGCGCGGCAGGGTCTCGATCCAGGTCGCGCCGCCCTCTACGTCGGCAAATACCCGCCGCAGAGCGGCGATCTGCACAGTCAGGTTGCTCTCCTCGATCGCAAGCCCCGGCCACGCCGCCTGCATCAATGCGTCCTTGGAAACCGGCGTTCCGGCCTGCTCGACAAGCAGGCGCAGCAGCGTCACCGCGCGCCGCCCGAGCGCGACCGGTTCGGACTCTCGAAACAGCATCACGGCTTCCGCGTCGAGGCGGTAGGGGCCGAATTCGTGGATCGTCGCCATGGTTCGGGAGACTACATTTTTTGCATCTTTTTCGGAACAGATTCAGGGCCTCCGGGAATTCGGCGACCCGCCCCGCTGCCGCTGACGCGCAGCTTTGCGCGGCCGATTTCCGCTTCGCCTTGATCCACCTCGCGCGGCACCTCCGCCAGCCGTTCGCGCAGCCGCGGCGAGGCGACGGCTGCTTGACAATGTAAGTAAGAATATTATTACAAGCTGCTGCTTTCGGAGAACGCGTTGATGCTGCAGACCAAGCGAAGCTATAGCGGAATGGTGACCGCGCCGCATCACCTTGCGGCGCAGGCCGGGCTCGCCGTCCTCTCCGAAGGCGGCAATGCGGTCGAGGCGATGATTGCGTCCGCCGCCACGATCGCGGTGGTCTATCCCCATATGAACGGCCTCGGCGGCGACAGCTTCTGGCTGGTCGGCCGGGCGGGCTCCGCACCGGTCGGAATCCAGGCGTGCGGACGGTCGGCGAAGGCCGCCAGCCGCGCCTGGTATCGCGAGCATGGCTGCAGCACCATCCCAAGCCGCGGACCGCTCGCGGCACTCACCGCCGCCGGGACCGTCGATGGCTGGCAGAAGGCCTATGAGCTCAGCCGCGATCGCCATGGGGGGCGCATGCCGCTGTCGCGGCTGCTCGAACCTGCGATCGGCTACGCCGCCGATGGCGTCGCCGTGACCCAGACCCTGCACGACAACACCTCGAAGAAGCGCGCTGAGCTGCAGGATGTGCCGGGCTTTGCCGATGTCTATCTGCCGCAGGGCGTTCCGCTTGCAGTCGGCGCGCGGTTGCGGCAGCCGCGCGTGGCAGACACGTTGCGGCAGCTGGCGCAAGCCGGCCTTTCCGATTTCTATCGCGGCGACCTGGCGCGTTCGATGGCCGCTGATCTCGAACGGCTCGGCAGCCCGCTCCGCCTATTCGATCTGGAGCAGCATCAAGCCACGCTGGTGACACCGCTGTCGGTCGATGTGGCCGGGCACAAGGTGTTCAACATGCCGCCGCCGACGCAGGGCCTGGCCTCGCTGTTGATTCTTGCGCTCTATGCCCGGCGCATGGCGAAGGAGGCGGACGGGGTCGATCATCTGCACCGGCTGGTCGAGAGCACGAAGGCGTCGTTCCGCATCCGCAATCGCTACGTGACCGATCCCGACTACATGGCGCGGTCGGCGGCCGAGTTTCTCACCGACGAGTCCATTGCGACGCTCGAAAAGACGGTCGCCGTCGATCATGCAGCGCGCTGGCCTGACCCGCCGGCCCAGGGCGATACGGTCTGGCTCGCTGCGACCGACCGGAACGGCCTTAGCGTCAGCTTCATTCAGAGCATCTATTGGGAGTTCGGCTCGGGCGTCATCCTGCCCCAAAGCGGGGTCACCTGGCAGAACCGTGGGACGAGCTTCGGTCTCGCCGAGACCGATATCAACCGCCTGGAACCTGGGCGGCTGCCGTTCCACACCATTCAGCCCGCAATGGCTGAACTCAGCGACGGCCGGCTGTTGTCCTACGGCACGATGGGCGGCGAAGGGCAGCCGCAAACCCAGGCGGCGATCTTCACCCGCTACGCGTTGCACGGTCAGGACCTTCAGTCGACAGTGACCGCGCCGCGCTGGCTGCTCGGTCGCACATGGGGCGAGGAGAACAACAATCTCAAGATCGAATCGCGTTTCGATCCTGCCGTCGTCGACGCGCTGCGGGCGCTCGGCCACGACATCCAGGTGGTCGGTGCGTTCGAGGAATTCATGGGCCACGCCGGCGCAATCGTCTGGCACCCGGATGGACTGCTCGAGGGCGCCAGCGATCCCCGCAGCGACGGCGTCGTCGCTGCCCGGTGAAGCGAGCACCCTTAGCGCTCACCCGCAGACTGTTCGGAATTTGCCGCGCGCGAGCTAGCGTGCGGCGCCGGCCGGTGTTCTGGCTGCGGACGGTTTCCGTTTTCCCTCGCTTGCGGCCGCCGTCGCCGTCAACCAGGTCATGATCACGTCCAGCGCGTGGTGGCGACGTTTCTCCAGCCAGTCCGGCTCTCCCAGATCCTTGTCGAACATCGCCGACAGCGTGTAGCGGTTGGAGACATGAAAATAGCTCATGGCCGTGATCGTGACGTAGAGCTGAACCGGATCGACGTCGCTGCGGAACGGCCCGACCGCAAGGCCCCGGCGAAGGATATTTTCGATGCTCGCGACCAAGGGTAGCGTGAGGTCGGCGATCTTGCGCGATTTGCGCAGGTTACGCCCACGCTGCAGGTTCTCATTGTTGATCAGGGCGATATAGTTCTGGTGCGCTCCGAAAAAGGTGAACGTGAAGTTGATCAGCTCGCGCATGGCCGCGACCGGATCGAGGTCGTCGAGCTTGAGTTGCTGTTCGGCCGCGCGGATCTCGGTGTAGACGTGCTCGAGCACGGCGAGATAAAGGCCGTTCTTGTCGCCGAAATAGGCGTACAGCAACCGCATGTTGGCTTTGGCGCGTTTCGCGATGGCTTCAACCCGAGCTCCGCCAATGCCGTTGCGGCAGAATTCGAACGTCGCCGCGTGCAGGATCGCTTCCTTGGTCAACGCGGAATCGCGTGCCCGTCTGCCGCGTGTGGCGCTGCGGGCCGGGCTGGTCGATGCTGTCGTTTCAGTCACGGGACAAGCTTTTCTCAGGTTGTACGAGCCCAGCGCGGACAATATGCCCCCGCCCATCATGTTCAACGGGATGCGGGGCCCTGCCGTGCAGGCTCGCGGGATTGAGATCGCTATTGCGGTGGCTCGTCAAGGGGTAACCTTCCCGATGTTCCGGTCTCCACATCCACATCAACGCGCCAACGTCACGACCGTGCCGCCATGCGCGACGAGGCGCCCATTCTTGTAGACGTCGCGCGGCCTGGGCCGGGCCACCACGGCCTCTTGCACGTGCTGCGCGTCGATCACGACGAAGTCCGCCGCCGCGCCCTCGGCCACCCCATAGTCCGGGAGGCCGAGTGCCTGCGCGGCGTTGGTGGTCACCATGTCGAAGGCCGCCGCCAGGTCGGCATCGGTGCTGAAGCCGGAGCGGTAGCCGACGATCATGGCGCGCTCCAGGAGGTCGCCGTCGCCGTAGGGCCACCAGGAATCGCGGATGTTGTCATTGCCGGCGAATATATTGACGCCGGCATCGCGCAGCAGCAACACCGGCGGAAACGCATGCGCTCCGGGCGCGTTGGTCAAAATCGCGACCCCGGCCTCGGCGAGCAGCTGCGCGGTGCGCTGAACCACGTCTCGCGGCACCTCGCCGAGAGCATAGGCATGGCTGATCGTGACCTTGCCGCCGAGCCCGAGGGCCTTGGTCCGACGTGCAATGTTCTCGATCTCGAAAATACCGAGCAAGCCGCCGTCATGCAGGTGAATGTCGATGCCGACCCCGCGCCGATCGGCAATGCCGAAGATGACGTCGAGATGCCCGTCGATGTCGGCATCGTAACCCGCCGGATCGAGGCCGCCGACCAGGTCCGCGCCGGCGCGAACCGCCTCGTCGAGCAATCCGGCCACGCCCGGCGACGTCACGATGCCGCTTTGCGGAAAGGCGACGATCTGGACCGACACCTTGTCGCGGTGCGCGTCACGCGCCGCCATGACCTGCTCGAGATTGCGCAACCCGACCTGAAGGTCGATATCGACGTGGCTGCGCATCCAGGTCGTGCCCTGCGCGACGGAGAGGTCGATCAGCGCGGCCGCCCGCACCGCAATCGGCCTCGCGCCGGCAAGCGCCTCCTTCTCGAACTTGACGCGCTCGCGCACGCTGAAACCGGCGGTGCAGGGGCGGTGGGACTTCCAATCGTCGCCGACGAAGCCCTTGTCGAGGTGGATATGACCATCGACCAGCCCCGGCAACACCAGGCGTCCGGCCAGATCAAGGGTTTCGCCGGCCGCGACCGGCGATTGCGACGCGATCGAGGTGATGCGGCCATCGCGCACGGCGATATCGACGGTGCGCCCATCGACCAATCGGGCGTTTCGAAACAGCGTGTCGGCAGTGCTCACTGGTCGTCTCCGGTTCGTCGCAATGGCGAGGCGATCGGGGCCCGATTCGTTTTCATCATGTTGGGACGATGCCATCGGGCAGCGCGCGCGAGAATGCGGCTATACCTCCGGCGGTGGTGATCCAGATCTCGTCACGCCGCGCCAGGATTGTCTGCAGGGCGCGCCGCAGCGGACGCAGGCGGTGCGGCTGGCCGACCAGATAGGGGTGCAACGCAATTCCCATGACGAGCGATTGCCTTTTCGACTGTGCCAGCATCTCCTCGAACGTCTCGGTGATCATGGCGGCGAACTGCTCGCCGGAGTCCTTGCGACCGACGATCGAAGGGATATCGTTCAACTCCTGCGGATAAGGCACTGAAAGGATGCGGCCGCCGTTCCGCGTCGAGAACCACACCGGCTGATCGTCCATGCACCAGTCGAGCAGGTACTCGTAGCCTGCTTCGGCCAGCAGATCGGGCGTGACCTGTGATTGCGAAATCCAGGGCCCCAGCCAGCCGCGCGGCGGCCGCCCTTCGGCTCGCGCGATGACATCGGTCGCTTCCGCGATCAATTGCCGCTCCTCGTCGGGCGCAAGCACACCCTGGCGCTCGGAATTGGTGCGGCCGTGACCGACAATTTCGTCGCCGCGGGCGCGAAATGCCTCCATGACTTCAGGGCAGTAGTGATAGATGCTGCTGTTTGCGAGCACCGACAGCGGCAGCTTCAGCTCGTCGAACAGCTCGATCAGGCGCCACACGCCGACACGGTTGCCATAGTCGCGCCAGGCATAGTTGAGGACGTCCGGATGCGGACCGCCGGGGCAGAGCTCGGCACCGAGCCCGTCGCCGAATGCGAAATGCTCGAGGTTGAGACCGACGTAGACGGCAAGCCGCCGCCCTTGCGGCCAATTGAAATCCGGGCGTTGCCCGATCGCGCTGTAGCGATAGCGTCCGTGAGTGGCGAGGACCGGTCCGACAGAATCCGAGCGCAGCACGGCTTCCCTGCGCGACAGGCGGTCGCCATCTTCCGCGATCGAGATCAACACGTCGCCGGCCTCGACATTCCTTGGGTCCATCGGAATTTTCCCCGCGCGGTTGATCGCTCGCTTGACATCGGAATATTTTTGAAGAAAGTTTTTACTTCCGTCAAGTCCGCGCATAAGCGGCAGCGGAGGAACTGGCGGCTTCGATGCCGAGGCCGCCATCAGCGGAGGAACACCGAACATGAACTTCAGGAGCATAGTTTCGTCCGGACCTGCGCGTCGTTGGCCGGCTTGGCACGCCGCTGCGACGATCCTGCTGGCCGCGTTGCCGTTCGCGTTCGGCGCGCGCGCGGCCGAACCGATCAAGATCGGCCTGGTGACCGCCCTGTCGGGACAGTCGGCGCGCGCCGGCGAGGCGCTCACCCGCGGAGCGACGATCGCCATCGAGGAAATCAATGCGAAGGGCGGCGTGCTCGGACGTCCGCTCGAGCTCGTCCGCCGCGACGACGAGAGCAATCCGGCCAAAGGACTGATCGCGGCGCGCGAGTTGATTCAGCGCGAGAAGGTCGCGGTCCTGGTCGGCGGCCTCGACACGCCGGTCGAGCTCGCCATCGTGCCGTTCGTCAACAACGTCAAGGTGCCGTTCGTGGTGCCATGGGCCGCCGGGACCAACATCACGCGGAACGGCGCCCCGTCCAACTACGTGTTCCGCGTCTCGGCCATGGACGATGAGGTCGATAAGGCGATCGTCCAGTTCTCGCGCAAGACGTACAATGCGAAGAAGCCCGGGCTCATCCTGGTCAACAATCCCTGGGGCGAGTCGAACGAGCATGGCCTGAAGGCGGCATTGAAGGCCGCAGGAATCGAGCCTGCCGGCGTCGAGAAGTTTGAAGGCAACGACGTCGATGTCGTTTCCCAGCTGTCGCGGCTGAAGCAGGCGGGCGCCGATACGCTCTACCTGGTCGGCAACGTCGGACCGTCCTCCCAGGTGGTGAAATCGCTCGACCGTATGGGCTGGGCGCCGCCGATCGTCTCGCATTGGGGGCCGGCCGGCGGCCGCTTCACCGAGCTCGCCGGGCCGAGCGCGGAGAACGTGATCTTCGTCCAGACCTACAGCTTCTTCGGGAACTTGTCGCCCGTCGGCAAGCGGGTGATGTCGGCCCTTCAGGCGAAGTATTCGGACATCAAGGGGCCTGCGGACGTGACGCCGGCGGTTGGCGTGGCCAACGCCTACGACTCCATCCTGGTCATTGCGCGAGCGATCGAAAAGGCCGGTGGCACCGAACCGACCGCCGTCCGTGACGGCTTCTACGCCATCGATCGCGTGGATGGCTTGATCAAGACCTACGAGAAGCCGTTCGCGCAGGACAAGCACGATGCGCTGACGGCGGGCGACTACATCTGGGCGCGGTTCGAGGACAACCACATCATGCCGTTCGCACGGAACTGACCGCGCGAGATCGTCCGACAAACGAGCAGGGTGGTCATCGATGTCATTTCTTCCCGCGGTGATAACAGGACTGGCGCTTGGGAGCATGTACGGGCTGCTTGCGCTTGGCTTCCACGTTACCTACGCCGTCTCCGGCACGGTCAATTTCTCCCAGGGCAGCTCGATGACCCTGGGAGCCGTTGCCGGATACTTCTTCCTCGTGCTGTGGGGATGGCCGGCCGCGGCCGGCATTCCCGCCGTTCTGCTCGTCTGCGCGGTCTATGGCCTGCTGATTGAGCGCTTTGCCGTCCGGCCGTTCGTGCAGCGCGGCTCCGACAACTGGCTGATGGCAACCGTTGCGGTTGGCATCATCGTCGACAACCTGATGATGTTCGTCTTCGGCAAGGAGCCGCGCAGCTTTCCGTCCGTCCTGGCGGCCAAGCCGATCCAGATCGTCGAGGGCGCGGGGGTCTATCCGTTGCAGCTCCTGATCCCCGTGCTCGGATTGCTGCTCGCGCTGGCACTTCATCTGCTCAGTCGCCGGACGCGCCACGGCGTCGCCATGCTCGCGGTGGTCCAGAACCCGAACGCAGCGCGGCTGATGGGCATCAACGTCAGCGGCGCCATCGCGGCAAGCTACGCGGTCTCGGCGATGCTGGCCGGGGTTGCGGCGCTGCTGATCGCTCCCCTGTTCAACGTGTCCTCCGAAATGGGCACGCTGTTCGGCATCAAGGCCTTCGCGGCGGCGATCATCGGCGGCCTCGGCAGCGCCTGGGGCGTGATGCTGGCCGGGCTCTGTCTCGGCCTGATCGAGGTGTTCGCGACCAATTACCTGGGATCAGTCTACACCCAGATCATCACATTCGCCTCGGTGATCGCGATCCTTGTCGTCCTCCCCCATGGGCTGCTCGGCCGAGCCGGAGTGAAAAAGGTATGACCTCTCGCGTCTCTATTCTCGCCGCCGTCGCGGCACTCGCGGCCGCTATCCTCTATGCTGCCGTCGCCGACAGCTACGGCGTGTTCCTGGCCGCGACCATCTCGCTGACGGCGATCGCCTGTATCGGCCTCAACGTGCTGCTCGGTCTGGCGGGGCAGATCTCGCTCGGCCACATCGGCTTCATGGCGATCGGGGCCTATACGACCGTGCTCCTGATGGAGAAGGCGGGGTGGCCTTATCTGGCGGCGACGGCTGCCGCGATTGCTCTTGTCAGCGTCGTCGGTGGTCTGCTCGCCATGCCGGCCTTGCGCGTGCGAGGTCCATATCTCGCGATGGTGACGATCGCCTTCGGCTTCATCGTCGAGCACGGCACGATCGAGTGGCGCGACCTCACGGGCGGCGGCAACGGCCTGATCCTGACCGCGCCGCCGGAAGTGTTCGGCTTTCCGCTGTCGGAGCGGCATTTGGCGATCGCGGGCATCGTGCTGGTGTTCGCCGGCCTCATCCTGTTCGAGCGCCTGAAGCGGAGCGGCTGGGGCTACGCCATGCGTGCCGCCCGCGACACCGAGGTTGCGACGCGCTCGATCGGCATTGATCTCGTGCGGGTCCGCACCGTGGCGTTCATCATCTCGGCCGCAGCGATGGCTTTGGCGGGGGCGCTGTTTGCGCCCCTGCAGGGCTATATCAGCCCGAGTTCGTTCCCCTTTCTGCAGTCGATCCTGCTGCTGTTCGGCGTCATGGTCGGCGGCGCCGGCTCGGCGCTGGGGCCGGTGATCGGGGCGACGCTCGTCGTGCTGCTGCCAGAAATGCTGTCCGATCTCGCGGAGTATCGTCTGCTTGCCTTTGGCGTGCTGCTTTTCGCCGTGCTGCGGCTCGCGCCCTCAGGCATCATGGGGCTGCTCGAGCAATTCGCGGCAAGGTTCCTGCCGACGGGATCGAAGGCCGATACGGGCGCAATGGGCGCCGAGCCGGTCGCCGACCTCGGCATCGGGACCAGCAGCGCGTCGCGTCTTGACGTCGCAAACCTCTCGATCTCGTTCGGCGGTGTCCGCGCCGTGCAGGACGTCTCGTTCACCGCCGAACCCGGCACGGTGACCAGCGTCATCGGCCCCAATGGTGCGGGCAAAACCAGCGCGCTGAATCTGCTTTGCGGCTTCTACCGTCCGAAATCCGGCACCGTGAAGCTTGGCGACCGCGACGTCACCGGTTTGCCGTCGCACCAGCTTGCGCGTGTCGGAGTGGCGCGAACGTTCCAGACGACGCAGCTATTCGGCTCGCTCTCGATCATCGAGAACGTCCTGCTGGCGGCGACGGCGGGCAAGCTCGGCAACGTCGTGTCGGCGCTGCACAATGACGCGCAGGAGCGCCTTGCGCGGTCGCTGTTGCGCTTTGCGGGTGTCGACGGCGATTTGAGTAGACGCGCGGACTCACTGCCCCATGGCGAGAAGCGACTGGTCGAGATCGCGAGGGCGCTCGCGCTGCGCCCGAATATCCTGCTGCTCGACGAGCCGGCCGCGGGTCTTTCGAAGGGCGACAAGCAGCGGCTGACGGTTCTGCTCCGTCGCATCGCGGAGACCGGGATCGCGGTCATCATCGTCGAGCACGACATGCCGATGATCATGTCGCTAAGCGACCTCATCGTCGTTCTCGATGGCGGCAAGCGCATCGCGATCGGCGATGCGGCGGCGATCCGCAACGATCCGCTGGTCCGCAAGGCCTATCTCGGCGATGCGCCGTCGGGTGAGCGGCGCCGCGCGACGCGCCCGGCAAAACAAGGCACGGCGCTCGAAGTCCGCACGCTCGATGCCTTCTATGGCCTGTCGCGGGCGCTCGGTGGGATCGACCTTGCCGTCGCGCCCGGCGAGGCCATCGCCGTACTCGGCGCCAATGGAGCGGGCAAAACCACCCTGATGCGCTCGATTGCCGGTCTCGAACCACCGCGGTCGGTCGGCGAGATCCGGCTGTCCGGCGCCCGCGTCGACAAGATGCCGGCGCATATCCGCGCCAGGGCCGGCATCGTGCTGGTGCCCGAAGGACGGCAGGTGTTTCCCGAACTGACGGTGCGGCAGAACTTGCAGCTTGGCGCTTTCGCACGCAAGGGCCTCGATCTCGACGCGGAGATCGACGCGATGTTTGCCCGCTTTCCGCGCCTGAAGGAGCGCATCAACCATCGCGCGGGCCTTTTGTCGGGCGGCGAGCAGCAGATGCTCGCGGTCGCGCGTGGGCTTCTGACCGCGCCCAAGGTCTTCATGCTTGACGAGCCGTCGCTTGGACTGGCGCCCCTTGTCGTCGACGAGTTGTTCGCCTCGTTCGAGCAGCTTCACGTCGAGGGGATGACCCTGATCGTGGTCGACCAGATGGCCGGGCAAGCCCTTGCGCTTGCCGACAGGGCTTATCTGCTCGAGACCGGCGCCATCCTGAAGAGCGGTGCGGCCGAAATCATTGCGGAGGACCCCTCGCTTGAAGCCGCCTATCTCGGCGGAGAGGCCCACGGGAGTAGCGTGCCGCGAACCGCCGTGCTCACGTCCTGACGCCATGGTTGCGCAGCAGGAGATCGGTGTGATGCGGCTAGGCAATACGTTTCGCGACCTGCCCGGCGCGCCCGTGTCTGAACGATTCGACGGCGGTGCCGTAATCGAGGTCGGCGTGCTTGCGCGCCGCGCGCTGCGCAGCGGACGGCGCGGCCGTATTGCGGCGGTGTTCGAGCGCAGCCTTTATGCGGTGCTCGACGATTGCTGGATCTGCATCGGTGTCAAAGACCTCGGCTCCGGCCCGCTGCATCTTCGGTGCACCGGGATCGAGCCGCGGCTGCTCGTTCCCGGACAAGAGGTTGCGATCGTCGACACGATGCTGCTCGTCGACGGTATGCGGTTTGCCGGTTTCGAGACGGCCTCCGTATGGGCGCCGCCGCCTTCGCCGGAATGGACGCTCGACAGTTTGCGGGCAGGGCTTGCGATGGTCGATCAGGTCTGGCGTCGCTTGCCGGTCGAGCAGGGGCTGGCCGCCTCGGGTGGCGCGGAGCCGCCCACAAGGCCGTCGCGGGTGCTCGCTGCCGCGGCGCCGGCGCTCGCCGCGCTCAAGCAATTGATCGAGGCCGGGCTTCGCGGAGAGCGATGCGTACCGCGTGACTACCCGGAGATCGTCGAATTGATCGGACTTGGTCCCGGGCTCACGCCATCCGGCGACGACTTGATCGGCGGCGCGCTGGTCGCGCTCGCCAGCCTCGGCCGTCTCGCGACGCGCGACGCGCTGTGGAAGACCTGTCGCGCGCATCTCGGCCGGACCAATCAGATCAGTGCCGCCCACCTGCACAGTGCCGTGCTCGGCTTCGCGGCGGCGGCGCTCCATGAAGCCATCGACGCGACGATTGGCGGACGGGTCGATCGTATCAAGTCCGCGGTCGCGGCGCTGTCGCGGATCGGGCAAAGCTCTGGACTGGATGCGTTTGCAGGTGCGCTGATGGTGTTGCGCGCGATCGAGTGCCGGCTGCTCAGCGACAGCGCGCTGCATCATGCCGGCCTCACCGGCAACGGCCCGCCGACGCGATCAATCGCAGGGGCCTAGACGATCATGCGCCGCGACGGGAATTGGACGACTGGTCGCGCGTGTTTGACAAAGTAAAAATTTTCTTACTAAGATCGATGCATCGGATCTCGGGAGGCCGCAAGTGGTGACCAAGCAGGAAGGGACGCCGAGCGGGCGTTTGTTGATGAGCAAGCCAAGCGTGGTGAACGTCGGGCTGGCAGGCTTTGTGAAGGACTTGCGGGACTGCGATATCGAGGTCGTGCAGGTCGACTGGACGCCGCCCGCCGACGGCGATCCCGAAATGGCGGCACTGCTCGCCAAGCTCGGTACGTGAGAGCGCGGCCATGAAGCTGATCGAAGACGCCAACAAGCAGGCGCTGGCCCGCATCCTCGAGGGTGAGCCCAGGCTGATCGATATCGTTCCGGCACGCGACGTGCTGGAAGGGTTGAAGGAACGCATGATCCTTCATGCCGGGCCGCCGATCACCTGGGACCGAATGTGCGGTCCGATGCGTGGCGCGGTGGCAGGCGCCATCGTGTTCGAAGGCTGGGCTCCGGATCTTGAAGCCGCCTTCGAACTCGCGGCCGGCGGCGTCGCCTTCCACCCCAACCATCATTTCGGCGCGGTCGGTCCGATGACCGGCATGACCACGGTCTCCATGCCGGTGTTCGTCGTCGAGAACGTCAAATATGGCAACCGCGCCTACTGCGCCATCAACGAGGGCCTTGGCAAGGTTATGCGCTTCGGCGGCAATGACGATAGCGTGCTGGCCCGCCTCGGCTGGCTGCGTGATGTATTCGGGCCGGTGCTGGCCAGGGCGATCCGCGCGCATGGCGGGATCGACCTGAAGGCGATCATCGCGCGCGGACTCTCGATGGGCGATGAAATGCACCAGCGCAACCTGGCCTGCTCCAGCGTGTTCCTGCGCGAGATCGGGTCGGCGCTGGCGCGCACCTCGACGGACAACGAGGTTCTCGCAAGCTGTATTGGCTTCATCGCGCAGAACGATCAGTTCTTTCTCAACATCGCGATGGCGATGGGCAAAGCGCTGACCGATCCCGCCAGCGGGATTCGCGGTTCGACGGTGGTGACCGCGATGTGCCGCAACGGAACCGACTTCGGGGTCCGCGTCAGCGGATTGGGCGATCGCTGGTTCACGGCGCCGGTGGAAATGCCGGAAGGGCTCTATTTCCCGGGCTATTCGCGCAAGGATGCCAATCCCGACATGGGCGACTCTGCGATCGTCGAGACGGTCGGGCTTGGTGGCTTCGCGATGGCAGCAGCTCCGGCAGTTGCCGGATTCATCGGCGCCGGGGCGCCGTCGTCGGCGGGCAATTTCACGCGGGCAATGAGTGAAATCACCGTCGGGCAGAATCCGGAATGGACGATCCCCGCGCTCGACTTTGCCGGCGTGCCGACCGGCATCGACGTTCGCCTGGTGGTGGAGACCGGCCTTGCACCGGTCATCAACACCGGCATCGCGCATCGCGAGCCCGGCATCGGCCAGGTCGGCGCCGGCGTGGTGCGGGCGCCGATGGCCTGCTTCCGGCAGGCCGTTCTCGCCATTGCGGAAGATCTGGGGGTGTCATGAGCGCGTTTGTCCTGAACGAAATTCGCAAGGGCTTCTATCTCGACTCGGTGGCGTTGATGCGGTTGTCGCGCGAGATCGCGTCGGCGGCGGGCGTCATCGAAGCCGCGCTGATGATGGGCACGCCGTCCAACCAGGCGATCTTGCGCAACGCCGGATTGCTCGATGGCGAGGTGATCGCGCAGGGCAATGATCTGATCCTCGCGATCAAGGCCGAGAGCGAAGCGGCGGCACGCGTCGCGCTTGCCGAAGCGCAAAAGGCGCTCGATCGCCCCAAGACGAGCAGCACGGGCGAAGCGGCGTGGCGGCCGCGCAGCATTGCCGCGGCCGTCAAGGCCGCACCCGCCGCCAACCTCGCCCTGATCTCCGTTCCCGGCGAGTTCGCCGCGGCAGAAGCGCGCAAGGCGCTGAACCGCGGACTTCATGTCCTGATGTTCAGCGACAATGTCTCGATTGCGGATGAATTGTCGCTGAAGCAGCAGGCGCGCGAAGCGGGCCTCTTGATGATGGGACCGGACTGCGGCACGGCGATCATCGGCGGCGCGCCGCTCGCCTTCGCCAACCGGCTGAAGCGTGGGAGGATCGGGATCATCGGCGCATCGGGGACCGGTACGCAGGAGGTGTCGTGCCTGCTGTCCGAGGCGGGCGAAGGAATTTCCCACGCCATCGGCGTCGGCGGACGGGATTTGAAGAAGGAGATTGGCGGCATCACGACATTGATGGCGATCGACGCCCTCGATGCCGATCCCGAGACCGATCGCGTCGTGCTCATCTCCAAGCCGCCGCATCCGGACGTCGCCAGGGCCGTGCTTGGCCGGATCGGCCGGAGCTCGAAGCCCTACACAGTGTGCTTCATCGGCGCCGCCGCGGCGGACCTGCCGCCAAATGCACGCTTTGCGACTACATTGAGGGAAGCGGCCGAAAAAGTCCTGGGCAACGGCCGGAGCATTGGCGGCAAGTTCGACGCTGCCGCCGTGGCTGCGCGTTTGCCGCCGCGACGCAAGGCGGCGCAGCGGATCGAAGGGCTGTTCGCCGGCGGCACGCTCTGCGCCGAGGCGCAGGTGATCCTTGCCGCGGGCGGTCGCAAGGTGGCATCAAACGCCGCTATTCCCGGCGTCCCGCATTTCGGTGAGCCGGAGGCGCAGGGGAGGGACCGCATTGTCGACCTCGGGGCCGACGAATATACCCAGGGCCGGCCGCATCCGATGATCGATCCCTCGGTGCGCGACGATGCGTTGCGGGCGGCGCTGGCCGATCCCGCGGTCGCCGTCATCCTGCTCGATCTCGTGATCGGATACGGCGCACATGACAATCCGGCAGCGCATCTTGCGGCTGTCGCGGCGGGCCGCGCGGATGACGCGCCGGTCCTGGTTGCGTCAGTGACGGGGACCGAGCTCGATCGCCAAGTGCGTTCGGCGCAGATCAGGCTGCTCGAGGACGCCGGCATCGTGGTGGCGCCGTCGAATGCCCAGGCCTGCGACCTTGCTCTCGCTTTTTCCGTCAACGACGTCAGGATGCCGCGCTATGCGAACACTCAATGAGGTCCCGCGCCGTCTCGTGATCGCGATCGGCGGCAATGCCGTCCACCCCGAAGACATCAGGGGCACCTCGGACGAGCAGAAGGCGGTCGCCCAGCATACGGCCGAGGCGCTGCTGCCGCTCGCCGAACTCGACAACGAACTGGTGATCACCCACGGCAACGGGCCGGTGGTGGGCAAGATCATGATGCGCCAGATGCTGACGATGAGCCGGATCCCGCCGATGTCGATGGACATCTGCGTCGCACACAGCCAAGGTGGCATCGGCTATCTTCTGATGCAGGCGATTGAGAACGTCTTGCGTGCGCATGGCAACGGCCGGCACGTCGCCAGCCTGCTGACCCAGGTCGAGGTCGACGCCAACGATCCCGCCTTCGCCAATCCGACCAAGTTCGTCGGACCGTTTTTCACCGAGCAGGAAGCCCAGCGCATCAGCGCCGAGTTGAACTGGAAAATGCGCGAGGACTCCGGGCGTGGCTGGCGCCATGTCGTGCCGTCTCCGAAACCCAAACATGTCTGCGACATTTCGCTGGTCGACGCGCTGGTCAAGCGCGGCACGATCGTTATCGCAGGCGGCGGCGGCGGTATGCCCGTGATCCGCGACGAACGGGGCGTGCGCACCGGCGTGCCGGCAGTGATCGACAAGGATCTGACCTCGGCCCATATCGCCAACGTGCTTGGCATCGAGGAACTGCTGATCCTGACCGCGGTGCCCCGCGTCGCGATCAATTTTGGCAAGCCCGACAAGAGGGAGCTGGATCAGGTCAGCCTGGCGCAGATCAAGGCCTATCATCGCGAGGGCCATTTTCCGCCGGGAAGCATGGGGCCCAAGGTCGATGCCGCCATCCGCTTTCTCGAAGGTGGTGGAAAGCGCGCGATCATCAGCCATCTTAATTGCGCAATGGGCGCGCTGACCGGCGAGACCGGGACCCACATAGTTCCCTAGCGTTCGTCAAATGCGATGGCGGCACCATTGATGATGGCCGCCGGGATCTGCCCAGCGGGATACCGATGTCGGTCGGCCGCGAGCACGGGCCCGGAACCATGCCGTTCCGCTCGGCTGCCTGCGCGCCTATTTCAGCATCGCCGCGACGTTGTCCTTTGTCACAACGTCGAGACCGGTGTGGATGATCGGCGGCGCCTTCTGGCCTTTCTTGATGGCAAGCAGCGTGTCCATCGCTTTCTCGCCCATTTCGACGGGCGCTGGCCGATCAGCGCATTTGCGTAACCCTCATTCAAAAACTCAAGCTGCATCTTGAGGGTGTCGGCCACGACGAGCGTGAACTTGCCGGCGTCCATGTCCTTCTTGCTCTTGCTGGCGAACGCCTTGAAGCCTTCGGGCGCGAACATCGGCCAGCCACCGACCGGGATGATGGCTGCAAGGTCGGGAGCAGCGGTGCGCAGATCGTTCATCTGCTGAACGCCGAGCGCGGGATCGTCGTTGCAGAAGGTCGGCGAGCCCCCGACCTCGGTCCACTTCGAGCCCTTGAGTGCCTCACGCACGCCGTCGACCCGCTCGGCCAGGTTCTCCGCACCCGGCCCGCCGGAGATCATCGCGTATCTGCCGCCGTCGGGCCGCAGCTTCAGCAATTGCTTGCCGAGCGCGAGGCCGAACTCCTTGTTGTCGGTGCCGATATAGGCAATCCGCTTCGAGCCCGGCGCGTCCGAGTCGAAGGTGATGACGGGAATGCCGGCTGCACTTGCCGCCTCGATCGACTTGGTCATTGCGGCAACGTCGGCAACCGAGATGGCCAAGCCATCCACCTTTTGAGTGACGAAATCCTGGATGATCTGCGCTTGCGTCGCCGGCTCGTGCTCGACAGGACCCTTGTAGATGCATTCGATGTTGCCGAGCTCCTTGGCGCGCGCGAAATCGAAGAACGGGTTGTTCATGGCCTTGGGCACGATCACGAATCTGTAGCTCTGGGCCAGGCCAGGCGTCGCCACCATGGCGAGGACCGCAGCGGCCAGAAGTGCCTTTCTCATTGTTTCCCTCCACATTTCTTATCGTGCCTATCCGTTCAAATCTGCGGCTCCGGGAGGCGGATAGGCGGATATCCATGATCCTCCAGGACGAACTCTTCAGGCCATGCGCGAGCGGAGACGATCGACCAGCACCGCGGCGATGATGATCACGCCCACCAGGGTCTGCTGCCAGTACGAGTTGACCTGCGCGAGCACGAGGCCGTTGCGGATCACCTCGAGCAGCACGCAGCCGACAATGGCTCCGAGCGGGCCGCCGGCGCCGCCCGCGAGATTGGCGCCGCCGATGACAGCTGCCGCAATCACGTTGAGCTCATAGGATGTCGCCATGTTCGCCGGCGCCGATCCCAGCCAGCCCGAGACGATGATGCCCTGCAGACCCGCCGCGAGCGCACAGATCACGTAGATCTCGATCTTCACCCGGACGACCGAGATGCCGGTCAGCGCGGCCGCCTTCTCGTTGCCGCCGACGGCAAAGACGTGGCGGCCGAAACCAGTGTGATGCAGCACGACCGCCATCGCCAGCGCGAGAACCACGAGATAGATGAACGGCGCCGGCATGCCGAACACAACGCCGGATGTCAGCGTGTAGAAATATTCGGCGTCGGGGCCGCCGGGAAAACTGCCGCGGCCGTTGGAGACGACGTAGCCGAGGCCGCGCACGATCGAGAGCATGCCGAGCGTCGTGACGAACGGCGACAGTCCAAGCACCGCGATGCAGAAGCCATTGACGAGGCCGACAATCAGCGCGACGCCGAGCCCCGCCAGAACCGAGACGAGCAGAATCAAGCCCGGCATATTGGCAATCACGGTCTTGCCGTCAGGGGCTAAATGCACGAACCACTCCGCGCCGGGCATGCCCGGTGTCGAGACGTGCGTCATCACCATTGAGGTGGTCATCGCTGAAAAGCACATCACGGAGCCGACCGAGAGATCGATGCCGCCCGTGATGATGACGAAGGTCATGCCGAGCGTGGCGATGGCGATGAAGGAAAAGTTCTTCGCCACATTCTGTATGTTGCCTGCGGTCAGGAAATAGGGGCTGGCGAAGTTCATCAGCACGAACAGCGCCGCCAGCGCCAGCAGGACGTTGCCGGTCTGCGAGGCGAACAGGCCGCTGCGCCACCATCTGGCCTTGCCGACATTGGTGAAGGTGAGGGGAGATTCCAGGGGCGTGGCCATCACGCAGCCTCTTTCGCTCCCGTGATGAGGGAGGTGACTTCCTCGGGGCTGGTGTCGCCGATCGCCTTGTCGGCGCGCTTCTCGCCGCGCCGCATGACGACGACGCGGTCGCAGGCAGCGAACACGTCGGGCATGCGGTGCGAGATCAGCATGACCGCGACGCCCTGTTCCTTCAGGCGATGGATCAGGCCGAGGACCTGCTCGACCTGGCGAACCGAAATCGCGGCGGTCGGCTCGTCCATCATCACCAGCCTGGCGTTGGAGAGCCGCGTCCGCGCGATCGCGACCGCCTGGCGCTGGCCGCCCGACATCTGCTTGACGAGATCGTGCGGGCGGGTCCCCGAGCGCAGCTCGCCGAACAGCTCCAGCGCGCGCGCTGCCATCGCCTTGTGGTCGAGCAAGGCGAATGGACCAAGCATGCGCTTGAGCTCGCGGCCGAGGAAGACATTGGCCGCCGCAGTGAGATTGTCGGCGAGTGCGAGGTCCTGGTAGACCACTTCTATGCCGACCGCACGGGCATCGATCGGACGGGCGAAATGAACCGCCTTGCCGTCAAAGCGGATCTCGCCGCGACTTGGCGGAAAGTTGCCGGCAATGATCTTGACGAGCGTCGACTTGCCGGCGCCGTTGTCGCCCATCAGGCCGACCACCTCGCCGGGCGACACGCGGAGGTCGACGCCATGCAACGCGCGAATGGCGCCGAACTCCTTGCCGATGCCCTTCAACTCCAGGACTGCTTGCCCGGCGTCGTGAGGGGTTACCATGGCTGGCTTTGCTCAAGCATGCTGGCCACCTCCGCTCAGAAGTGCACCAGCGTGCGCAGACCGAGAATCCAGGCGTTGTCGGTCTTCACGCCGGCGGCATTGTACCCGCGCCCGCCAGGATGCATCACATACTGGGCGTCGAACTTCAGGTTCATCCAGCCCGTCGCCTGCCACCCGTACCAGGCTTCGATCGGAACTTCGTTTCCTCCGGCGTTGGGCGTGAGCGCAGCCGTATTCACATGGGTCGTACCGACCGCAAAGCCGACTTCGTCCTCCGGGCGCGAGGCGAACGTTCCGGTGTGCCTGAAGCCGAATGCAATCTGGTAATCCTGGTACGACGTGCGGTGGTCGGCGACGGTCGTATTGAGGAAGGTGTACCAGCCCTGTGCCTTGGGACCCTCAACCGTCAGCCGCTGCAGGATCGATTCATAGACGCCATAACGACCGCGCGAATCTCCGAGACTCTGGTCCGAGACGCCGCCGGTGCCCGGAGAGATCGCAATGATCCCTGGCAGGCCGCCATCAATTGTCGATGCGCTGTCATACCAGCCGCCAAATCTCCAGGTCCCGTTCAACGGACCGCTCGGCGCCCAGACCACCTCGACCGGCACCAGAACGCCCGAGGCGGGGCTAGAGCCGGGGACACCCGGCAGGAAGTAAGTCGCGGAGTCCGACGTCGTCAGGTAGTTCGGGTTGGCGTCGTAGACGCCGACCGAGAGCTGCCATTCCTTGGCGAAGTTGTAGTGCACCACACCGGCCCATTGGCTCACCGGCCAATTGTAGATGTAGCCACCCTGGATGTTGCCGGGCTGGCCGCCGCAGAAGGTCAGGTTGATGAACTCGCAGAGACCAAAGAAGAAGTCGGAGCCGACCGGAAGACGGCCGCCCTTGAGCACAAGGCGATCATCGAACAGCTTCTGCGAGTAGTAGAGTTCGGTCAGGCGAAGAATGCTGCCGCGGCCGAACACTTCGTTGGTCAGCTGCAGCGCCGGAATTCCCGCCTCGTCATTCAGGTTGCGGCCGAAGCGGTCGACCAGCGTGAGGCCAACCGTGCCGCCATGGATGCCGGCAAGTTTTGCCATGTCGAACTTGGCCTGAAAGAAAAGCTGTCCGGCTTGGGTCGCGGTGTTCCTGTTGCCGCCCGACAAATTGCCGACGGCTTCGTCGCCCAGTGTCAGGGCCAGCGAGATCCCTCGCTCCTTTAGTTGCGTCCTGCCGAGATCGCCGAACAGATATGGTCTTGTCCAGAAGTCATCGGTCTCGGTGTAAGGCACCGGCGGAGCCTTCGACATGAGATCGGCCGCATGCGCGCCGCCGCCGCTGAACAGAGATAACAACGCCAACGCCATCCCCACGCCGCACGCCCGCGCGGTGTTTACAGACCTAAGTGACATTTTCTGCACTCCCAGCGTCCCCGGCTTTGTCTATTTTTGTGCCACGTTCCCGCCCAAAGACCTTGCGGGGAACGCGATAGTTTCAATTCATCGCTCTATCAATCAGAGATAGAATGCGCGCACGCAAAGCCCTCCGAGACGGTCGCGAGGGTCTGCCTGCGGCTCACTGGGCCAGGCTTGCTGCGCCAAATTGGATACGAGCGCCGCGAGCTTGATCGATCTTGCGCCTCGAACTCCTTCCCCTCGTTCCTCTACTCAAGCCGCCGCGACCATATTCCCGGTCCGGGTTCTTCCTTTTCGAGTTGTCATGCCTGATCGCCCGTCGTCGTCGGCAACGCAGCTGCGCTATGCTGAGCTGCGCCCTGCAGAATTGTGCTTTCCTTCGATCTTGGCGCAGTGCGGGCGAGGCCTGCCAGCGCGGCTTTGCGCCGTCGACGGGCATGCAATTGCTGATCCGCCAGCACACCGATCAGGATCACGGTCCCCATCACCGCGAAGTTCAGCGAATTGGGAATGCCGAGGATGTTCACAAGGTTCTGCAGCACCTGCAGCAACGCCGTCCCCAGCACGATGCCCAGAATGGAGCCCTCGCCGCCGCGCAGGCTACAGCCGCCGAGGACGGCCGCCGCGATCGCATAGAGTTCGTAGAAGTTGCCGAAGGAACTCGGAGAAACCGAGTTGGTGTAGAACACAAACATCACGGTCGAGACGCCGGCGAGCGCGCCGCTGATGACATAGGCGGTCGCAATCACGAGATTGGTGTTGATGCCGGAGAAGCGCGCCGCTTCCTCGTTCTTGCCCACGGCATAAAGCCAGCGCCCGTAGACCGAGCGGTGCAGCAGTACGCCGAGGATCAGCGCAAGGATGATCAGGAAGATGAAGGTGTTCGGGATGCCCGCAATATTACCGGAGGCGATGTTGCTCAGCGTGCTCGCCTCGTCACCGTAGCCGAAGCCGCGTGTCGAATCGCTGGTGTAATAGCGCGCGGCGCCGCGATAGATCAGCAGGCCGCACAGCGTTACGATGAAGGGCTGCATTTTCAGCCGTGTAATCAGGAAGCCCTGGATGCCGCCCAGCGCAAGCCCGCCCATCAGGACCAGCACCAGCGCGAACGGCCAGGGCACCTGATAGGTCGTCAGCAGGTCGACGAAGATGACGCCGAGTAGCGCGAACATCGAGCCGAGCGAAAGATCGATTCCTCCGGTGATGATGACGAGGCCTTCACCGAGCGCGAACACGCCGAACAGGCCGATCAGATTGGCCATGTTCAGCAGATTCACGACCGACAGGAAGGCCGGATTGATCGCGGCGGTGATGGCGGAGATCACCGCCAGCAGCAAGAATAGGCCGAGTTCCTTCTTCATCATGGCGCAGCGGCCTCCATGGTTTCGAGCGCCTGGCCGACCGCCAGCCTCAACACGTTGTATTCGCTGAACTGGTCGCGCTCGATCACGCCGCTGACACTGCCTTCATGCATCACCGCCACCCGGTCGGAGACGCCGATCACTTCCTCCATGTCCGAGGAGATCATCACGATCGCGACGCCCTGGTCGGCGAGGCTGCGCATCAGCGCGTAGATCTCGCTCTTGGCGCCGACATCGATGCCGCGGGTCGGCTCGTCGAAGAACATCACGCGCGGCTGCATGGAGAGCCACTTGCCCAGCACCACCTTCTGCTGGTTGCCGCCGGAGAGCGTCACGGCTTCGATGTCGATGCTCGGCGCCTTGATGGACAGCCGCCTGGCCTGGTCTTTGGCGATTCTGAGCTCGGCCGCGCCGTTGACCAGCCACATCCGCGCATGATCCAGCAGGCTCGCGAGCGTAATGTTCTCTCGGATCGGCAGTTCCAGCACCAGGCCGGATTTCTTGCGATCCTCCGGCACCAGGTAGATCCCTTGCCTGATCGCGTCACGCGGCGAGGCGACGCCGACCGGGGCGTTGTCGATCCGGATCTCGCCGCCCAGCATCGGATCGACGCCGAACACCGCGCGGGCAAGCGAGGTGCGGCCGGCGCCGACGAGCCCGGCGAGGCCGAGGATCTCGCCGCGCCGCACCGACAGATTGATCTGCCGGTCGGGAAAGGCAGTGGTCACGACGCCGGCGATATCGCAGCCGCCCGGCTGCGGCGTGCAGGACGGCGGTGTATATAGCGCCTTCAGGTCGCGGCCGATCATCAGCCGGATCATGGCGGCGTGGCTGAGCTCGTCGCGCGCCAATTCCCCCACCGTGCGCCCGTCGCGCAGCACCACGACGCGATCGGCGCAGCTCATGATCTCGCCGAGCCGGTGAGAGATGTAGATCACCGAGATGCCGTGCGTCTTCAGGTCGGCGATCACCTCGAGCAGCCGTTCCGTCTCCGAAATCGTCAGGCTGGAGGTCGGTTCGTCCATGATGATGACGCGGGCGTCGATCGAGAGCGCCTTGGCGATCTCCACCATCTGGCGCTCCGCGATCGACAAATTCTCGACCAGCGTGCCCGGCGTGAAATCGGCGCCCAGCCGTTCCAGCAGCGGCATCACGCGGGCGTGCATCTGCACATTGTCCACCAGCTTCAGCGGGCCGCCGGCCAGCTTCTCGCGTCCGATGAAGACATTGGCCGCGACGTCGAGATTCTCGAACAGGTTCAGTTCCTGGTGCACGAAGGCGATGCCACATCGCGTCGCCTCGGTCACCGTCATCCGGGCGTGCTCGGTGCCGCCGATGCGGATCACGCCGGTGCTCGGCGCGATCACGCCGGCCAGCACGCGCATCAGCGTCGATTTGCCGGCGCCGTTCTCGCCGATCAGGCCCAGCACCTCGCCGCGATTGACGCGCAAATTGACGTCGTCGAGCGCCCTGACGCCGGGATAGGTCTTGCTGATTCCGCTGAGTTCCAGCAGCGTTTCCGCCATTCGGCATGTCCTCCTGCACAACGCCCGGCGGCCTGTGGCGGCCGGGCGTTGAAGCCGACTGAAGTTACTTCTTGAGTAGTTCCTTCAGATGTGCGGCGAACTCCGCGACGTTGGTCTTGCTGATCACCTTGGTCGGCACGATCAACTTGCTGTCCTTCGGAATCCAGGACTTGTCACCGTTCAGCGTCCTGATGATGTTGGTGGCGGAGAAATAGCCGAACTCGTAGGGCTGCTGCACGACCGTGGATTCGATCGTGCCGTCGGAAATGCCGCGCAGCGTCCGCTGGTCCTCGTCGAAGCCGACGATCTTGACCTTGCCGGCCTTGCCTGCGGCCTTCACCGCGTCATAGATCAGCGGCGTCTCGTAGCTCCATAGGCCGGACAGCAGCGCGATGTCGGGATATTTGACGAGCACGTTCTCCATGTTCGCCTTGGCCTTGGCGAAGTCCACCTGGTCGGTGAACACGTCGACCAGTTCGACCTTGGTGCCGGCGATCGCTTCCTTGATGCCCTGCACCCGCTCGCGGGCGTTGTCGGCGTCCATCGTTCCGACGAACAGTGCGATCTTGCCGCCGTTCGGCAGCGCCTTCTTGATCTCCTCACCGGCCTGTCGCCCCGCCGCGACGTTGTCGGTGCCGATATAGGCGAGGCGATTGCTCTGCGGCGCGTCGCTGTCCGTGGTGATCAGCACGGTCTTGGCGGCAACCTTGTTAAGTTCTTCGGTTGCATGCGGTGCATCGTCGACCGAGATCGAGATGCCGGCGACGCCGCGCACCAGCAGATCGTCCAGTTCGCGCCGCTGGCCGGCCGCCGTCCCTTCATTGGTGACGATCAATTCGATATTGTAGTCCGGGTGCTCCTTCTGCGCCTTCTCAAGCCCACGGCCCGCGATGGTCCAGAAGTCGGCCGCGACATTGGTCACCAGCGCGATGGTCTTTTTCTGCTGTGCCTGTGCTACCCCCGTCGCCATGGCGAGTGCGGCAGCGCCCGCCATGAGCGGCACGATCAATTTTCTGGTTGAGACATTCATATGCACCTCCCTGTCGACACCCCCGGTGAGGGGATTTCACGCCCGGCGCTTTTTACGCCTTATTTTATTCACGTAACTAATAAATTAGCGCGACAAAATGTCCAGTCAAGGATGATTATGATCACGCCTTCGGCCAATAATAGTATGGAAGTGATGTTTTTCAGTCGCTATCCGCGCTTTTTGACCCACAAACGAGTAGCCTGCGTTGAATAATTTCATCAAGCGAATTAAAAAGCGCAATATGAACGAACAGCCCGAGCCGTTGAGACGTGCTTCGAGCCTGGCCCGCGGATCGAACCCCGG
The DNA here is from genome assembly GCF_054055815.1 of Bradyrhizobium sp. USDA 4503. NCBI lineage: Bacteria > Pseudomonadati > Pseudomonadota > Alphaproteobacteria > Hyphomicrobiales > Nitrobacteraceae > Bradyrhizobium > Bradyrhizobium sp. USDA 4503. The sequence goes on along the minus strand of NZ_JBSRXS010000001.1, from coordinate 4,327,024 downwards.
CCGTCTCGTCGAGGTACTGCGACGCCAGGGGCCGTTGCCGCGGGTCGAGCTCGCACGCAGCACGGGCCTGAGCTTCCCCGCCATTTCGGCCATCACGTCGAAGCTGATGGCGGAGGACCTGCTGTGCGAAGCCGAGACAGATGCGGCGACGCTGTGGCCCGACGACGCCGACGAAGAGGACGCGGATGGTGGCCGTCGCCGCGGCCGGCCGGCAGTCCTGCTGACCCTGAATCCCGAATTTGGCCGCATCATCGCGGTCTCGCTGCGCATGAATCTGGTCGAGACACTGATCGCCGATTTCAGCGGCTCCGCCCTGGCGCAATCGCGACTTGAACTCGCGACGCGCGCGCTCGATGCAAGCGCATTATGCGAGCTCGTGATCGCACAGATCGACGCCATGCTTGAGGCGACCGCCACGCCGCGACATCGCTTGCTCGGAATCGGAATGGCGCTGCAGGGCATCGTCGACGGCGATACCGGCCGGCATCTGTGGAGCCCGGCGCTGTCGATCACCGACGTCGATCTTGCCAACCCGATCCGCCAGGCGTTCGGTGTCGAGGTCGTGATGGCGAACGACGCGGTCGCGGTCGCGCTGTCCCTCGCTGCCGCCGAACCCGCACTGGCGCAGGGCCTCACGGCCACGATCATGGTGGGCCACGGCGTCGGCATGGGCATCATTGTCGACGGTGAAGCGCGCTGGGGTGCCGGCGCGGGCAGTGAGATCGGTCATGTCAAATTGGCGCTGAACGGCCCGCAATGCCGCTGCGGTCAGCGCGGCTGCATCGAGGCCCATCTTGCCGACTATGCGCTTTACCGCGATGCCCGCACCTTTCTCGACTTGCCGCCCGCGGCGTCGCAGCAACCGTCCGAGGCGCAGATGGCTCTGTTGCGCGATCGGGCACGGAGCGGCGATTCCCGTCTCGAGCACTTGTTCCAGCAGGCGGGTCACGCGCTTGCCGAAGCGGTCGCCACGACGATATCGGTGCTGCGCCCGCATCATGTCATCCTCGCAGGTCCCGGCCTGCAGGCATTCGACATGATGCGCAGTGTCTATGAGGAGAGGCTCGACCAGGCGGTGCTGCCGTGGCTGCTCAAGTCCACGGCAATATACGTGCGTCCAAGCGAGTCGGCGACCATCGTCGACGGCATGGTGCGGCGGACGCTGCGGGTCGTGGACCGCAGCCTCATGGAGACTACCGAGTGACCTCGGAATCTGTGGCCCCTTTGCCTGAGCCGCAGCAACGCAATCGACGCCCTTCAGGCGCCAAAATCGAGAGGATGCCAATGCAGGGCGCCATCTATCCAAGTCTCAAGGACCGGACCGTACTGGTCACCGGCGGCGGTTCCGGCATCGGCGAGGCGATCGTCCGCCGGTTCATCGGCCAGGGCGCGCGGGTCGGATTCATCGATATCGATCTGACGTCGTCGGAGCAGCTACTGTCCGATCTCGGGGCACAAGCCCGCGTGCACTTCGAACATGCCGATCTGCGCGACATCGGCGCGCTGCGGCGCGCGGTCGCCGGCATCCGCGAGGCGCTCGGGCCGGTCACCATCCTGGTCAACAATGCGGCCCGCGATGATCGTCACGCGATCGAGGACGTCACACCGGAATTCTGGGACGAGCGGATCGCCGTCAACCTGAAGCACCAGTTCTTCAGCGCTCAGGCGGTCGCGCCGGACATGAAGCAGGCAGGGGGCGGTTCGATCGTCAACATCGGCTCGGTGAGCTGGGTGATCGGCCAGGGCAACATGCCCTGCTACACAACGGCCAAATCAGCCGTTCAGGGCCTCACCCGGGCGCTAGCCCGCGATCTCGGGCCGCACAACATACGGGTCAATTCCATCCTGCCCGGATGGATCATGACCCAGCGGCAGCAGGATCTGTGGTTGACGTCTGAAGGCGTGGCCGAGCTGATGCAGCGCCAATGCCTCAAGCGCAAGCTCGTGCCTGATGATATCGCCCGCGTCGTGCTGTTCTTCGCCGCCGATGACAGCGGTGCTTGCACCAACCAGAGCCACATCGTCGATGGTGGCTGTGGTCTAGCGCTTCAGGTAATCCGGCAAGGTAAACCCGTCATAGAAGCGGTCGGACAGGATCGTGGTCTTGAACGTCTGTGATTTGTAGCCGGCGACGATGTCCTGCGCCCACGGCGAGCCCGCATTGGCCTGCTTCACCGCGACCACATTGATATAGGGCGTCGTCATCTTCTCCAGGGCGAATGCATTGGTCAGCTTCAAGCCGCTGTAGATCGCGAAGTTGCCCTGGATGGCGGCGAAATCAACGTCATCGAGCGCGCGCGGCGCCTGTGCCGCTTCCAGCGGCACGATCTTGATGCCGCCGGGGTTCTTGATCACGTCGAGTTCGCTGACATCGACCGGCTTGGAGTCGCGAATCTCGACGAGGCCGAGATCGCGCAGGATCCAGAGCGCACGCTGCAGATTGACGGGATCGTTGGGTACGGCCACGGTCGAGCCGGGCTTGATCGGCGAGCCGACCGGGTGCTTCTTCGAGTAAAGCCCCATCGGGGGTGTCGGGACGTGGACGATGCCGACGAGGTCGGTTTGCTGCCGTTCGTTGTACGAGTTCAGGAAGATCGTGTGCTGCATGACGTTGGCGTCGATCTCGCCCTTGAACACCGCGTTATTGGCTTCCAGCCCGGTCGAAAACTCGACATAGCGGACACGGTAGCCCTTCTTCTCGAGTTCCGGCGCGACGCCAACCTTGAATTCGTCGATGTAGGGGCCCGGCACGAAGCCGACTTTCAGATCGGATTTGGCTGATGTCTCCGCGTGCAGGGCGGCGCCGGTAAGGGCACCGACAATGAGCAGGGTCGAAACGAGCAGGACGCGCGCAGTGGTCATTGAACTCTCAAATCCTTAGGCTGTGGGCAAATAGCGATCCGGCCGACGCGGGGTCGGCGGTTTCGATCACGTCAGGCGATCGCCTTGATCGATCCGGAAAACACGCTTTGCGGCCGGCTCAGTCCGAAATGGTCGCGCAGCGTCGTGCCGCTGTACTCGCCGCGGAACAGGCCGCGCTTGCGCAGGATCGGCACGACCTGCTCGGCGAAGATATCGAACCCGCCGGGTAGCCAGGGCGGCATCACGTTGAAGCCGTCGGCCGCGCCATTGTCGAACCAAGTCTGGATGTTGTCGGCGATCTTCTCCGGCGGGCCCGCGATCACCCAGTGGCCGCGCGCCCCGGCGAGACGCTGCACGAGCTGGCGGATGGTCGGCTGCTCGCGATCGACGATGTCGACCACGAGCTTGAAACGGCTGGCGACCCCGCGGGCGCTGCCGGTGTCGATCAGGTGGCGCGGAAAGGGACCGTCGAGGTCGAAGCCGGAGAGGTCGAGCCCGATCATCTGGCGAAGTTGGGTCAACGAGTATTCCGGCTGGATCAGCTCGTTAAACTCGTCCTGCAACAGGTCGGCTTCGGCCTGCGTGCTAGCGATGAACGGACTGATGCCCGGCAGGATCCTGACCTGATCGGGGCTGCGGTCGAACGCGCGTGCCTGCCGCTTGATGTCCGCATAAAACTCCTGGGCGCTCGCCAGCGTCTGATGCGCGGTGAAGATCGCTTCGGCATAGCGCGCGGCAAAGGCGCGTCCGTCATCAGACGAACCCGCCTGGACATAGACCGGCCGTCCCTGCGGCGTCCGCGAGATGTTGAGCGGGCCGCGTACCCGGAAGTGCTTTCCGACGTGATCGATCGGATGGATCTTTCCCGTATCGGCGAAAATGCCGGACGCGGGGTCGTTCACCACGGCGTCGTCTTCCCAGCTGTCCCACAGCCGCGTGATGACATCGATATATTCCCGCGCCCGCTCGTAGCGTTCGTGGTGAGGTGGATGCTCGGGCAAGCCAAAGTTCTGCGCCGCCTGTGCCGTGCTGGTCGTGACGATGTTCCAGCCGGCCCGGCCGCCGCTGAGGTGATCGAGTGACGCGAACAGGCGGGCCAGATTATAAGGCTCGGTATAGGTCGTCGACGCGGTCGCGATCAGGCCGATCCGTTTCGTGGCGACGGCGATCGCGGCCAGCCAGGTGATCGGCTCGAACCGGAAGCGTTGTGCGTAGCGAACATTGTCGGCGAGCGCGGGGCCGTCGGCGAAGAGGATCGCGTCGAATTTCTGCGCCTCGGCACGCTGCGCCAGCTCCTGGTAATAGCTGACGTCAAGGATGCGATCCGCCGCAGACCCCTGGTAGCGCCACGCCGCCTCGTGATGGCCGCCGGGATAAATAAAGAGGTTAAGGGAAAGCTGTCGTTTGCTCATCTCGGATCTCGTGAGTTTTGCTGATTATTATTGGTGGGACGGCGCCTTGTGCGCAAACGCGAAGCGCAGGTAGCGCTCCAGCTTCAAACCTTCGGGCGTGCGCTGTTCTTCGACAAGGCGCGCGAAGGTGCGGCGCACCAGTTCGCGCTCGTGAGGGGTGAACGCTTCGAGGAAATTTCCGAATGCGCTCGCTTCCGACCACTGCAGCAGCGATGCCGCATCGTCGTGGATATCGATCAGCGCGCGCAGCTCGCTGCGGTAGCCGGCGAAGCCGTGTGCCGCGAACAGCGATTTGAGCTCCTCGTCGGTCGATCCGAGCACCGGGTTCGAGTCCTGGCGATCGCCGGCAAGACCCGCCTCGATGATGGCGCGACGAAGCAGCAGGCGCGACTGGTGCGGCCTGGACGGATCCTGCACATTCAATCCGAGGCGGCCGCCGGGCTTGAGCACGCGCCGGACCTCCCGCAGCGCGCGATCCTTGTCGGAGATCCAATGGAAGACGCTATTGAGATAGACCGCGTCGAACTGCGCGTCGTCGAAGCGCGACAGTTCTTCGGCGCGCCCGGTGGCGAACTGGAGGTTATCCCCCTGCCGAAGGCGCGCAATTTCGATGCGGCCGGCAAGTGGATCGATACCGATCACGCGGCCGTCCGGACCGACCAGTCCGGCGACGAATTCCGCAAGCCGGCCGGTTCCCGTCCCGATGTCGAGCACGTGCTCGCCGGTCTTGATGGCGAGCGGCCCGATCAGGAACTTGCCGTGGCGAAATTGAACGAGTCCCGCTTCATCATAGGAGCGGGCGAGCTCCGGGGTATCGTGTTCAAGGCTGATGTTGCCGGCAGTTCGCGGCATTTCGAGAGATCCATCGTTGCTCGCCGCGCGTCGACGTCAGGCGCGTGCGCTGCGTCAGACTCTATGTCGGCGGCGGTGAAATGAATTTGCGTTGTTGCACGGCAAGCGAGCATGAACGTGACGAGTTCGTCGTTCACCGGAGATGACTGCGATCGCGCCGATCCCGGCGACGTATGATTTGGGAAGTTCTCCCGATCGATCGCGCCGATCCCGCACGTCGCAATGCACATGAGATGATCGGTCAGGCGGCGATCATCGCAAATATTTCAATGCCCGCGTTGTCCACGACGCGAACATTGCCTGCTATCAAAAACAAAGCTGGTTTCGTTTCATTGACTGAATGTCGATCGCTTTTACGATTTGTAACGTCAAAGCGAGGTGGTCATTCATGCCGCAATCCGATCCCGACAGCGTCGCCCGCGAGGCCCTCCGGCTGATCGGGGTCGACCCACAGAACTGGGTGCCTGATCGCGACGGAATCGATCACAACGTCGTCGTGGTCGGCGGTGGCCAGTCCGGCGCGGCCTTCGCGTTTGCGTTTCGGCGCGCCGGGATCGGCAAGGTCTCGGTGATCGACGCCGCCGCCGACGCCAGCAAGGCCGGCGTGTGGCTGACGAGCGCGCGAATGCACAAGCTTCGCACTCCGAAGACGCTTCCAGGTCCGGAGCTCGGTCTGCCCGGTCTCGGTTTCCAAGCATGGTATGAAACGCGCCATGGCGCGGCGGCCTTCGACGCGCTCGATCGGATTCCGCGGCTCGACTGGGCGGCCTATCTCGACTGGTATCGCCGCGTGACCGGCGCCGGCATTCGTTACGGTACGCGGCTGCTCCGCATCGAGCCCGCAGCCGATCATTTGCGGTTACATCTGGAGCGGAGCGGGGTCACGACCATCGAGACCACGCGCAAGCTGGTGCTCGCAACCGGCTTTGCGGGTAGCGGGGGCGCTTATGTCCCCAACGCGCTGCGGGTCCTGCCGAAACGATTCCGTGCGCATACTTCGGAGAAGATCGATTTCAGGATGCTGCGTGGTCTCTCCGTTGCGGTGGTCGGGAGTGCTGCGTCGGCCTTCGATGCGGCGGCTGCAGCCCTTGAGGCCGGAGCGCGCGATGTTCATCTGTTTGCGCGCCGGGAAACCTTGGCCGCGTTGCCGGTCATTCGGATCCGCGGTTATCCGGGAGCCTATGACAATTATGGCAGCCTGCCCGACGGGGTGCGCTGGCATCAGGCGGTCCGGTTCAGGCAGGCTGGGTCGACCCCGCCGCCGGATGCGATTTCGCGCGCGGTAGCCTTCCCCAATTTTCATCTGCACCTGGGCGCGTCGTGGACCTCGGCGCAATTGAAGGGGTTGCGGCCGGTCGCCATCACTCCGCAGGGCGAGTTCGCGTTCGATTTCGCGATTGCGGGAACTGGCTATTCCGTCGATCTGGGCGCGCAGTCAGAGCTCGGCGATTTCGCCGACGAAATCCTGCTGTGGCGAGATCGCTTCGTGCCGCCTGACGACGAAAAGGACGATCGCCTGGCGGCCTATCCTTATCTCGGGTCCGGGCACGAGTATCTGGAGAAAGTTCCGGGCCGCGCGCCGTATCTGAAGGACATTCACGTCTTCAACCCGGCAGCATTTGTCAGCTTCGGCCTGCCGATCGGCGACGTTCCAAGCTTCAAGCGCGACATTCCGGGGATCACGGCCAGGGTCAGCCGCGATCTGTTCCTGGCCGACCTTGCATCTCACGAGGCGCGCATCAACGGAGAGATCGCGGAGGATTTCACCGCCGAACTCTATGCACCGGCTGTCTGGCGACCGCCGCAGCCCGTCGCGGCGGAATAGCGAGGATCGCGACCACATCATTGATCTCCGCCGTCGTTTCCGCGACCGGCGCATGGCGGAACTTTGTCCAGGGGATCGCGGCGACGAGACCAACATCATGAGCAACACGACCACTATCGACAACGTCATTCCGCGCGCCGACATCGTCAAGCGTGCCGCCCGGCTTGGTGCCGAGATCAAGAATGTGAAGTTGTCGGGCGACCTTCCCGACGCGGTCATCCGTGCCGTCAACCAGGTGCTGCTCGAGCACAAGGTGATCTTCTTTCGTGACCAGGGGCACCTCGACGACGCCGAGCAGGAGCGCTTCGCGGTCAGGCTCGGCAAACTGGTGCCGCATCCGACCATCGGCCCGAGCAAAGGCACGTCGTCGATCCTCGAACTGGATTCGGGGCGTGGTGGCGGCCGCGCGGACCAATGGCATACCGACGTCACCTTCGTCGACGCCTATCCGAAGATCTCGGTGCTGCGCGGCGTGGTAATCCCGCCCTATGGCGGTGACACCGTCTGGTCGAACACGGCGGCCGCCTATCTCGATCTGCCTGTGCCGTTGCGCAAGCTCGCCGACGAGCTCTGGACGGTTCATAGCAATGCCTATGATTACGCGGTGAAGTCTCGCGCCACCGACGCCGACAGAAAGCATTTTGACGAGGTATTCACCGGGACGATCTATGAGACCGAGCATCCGGTCGTGCGCGTCCATCCCGAAACGGGCGAGCACACGCTGGTGCTCGGCAATTTCGTCCAGCGCTTTGTCGGCCTGCCGAAATATGACGGCCAGAAGCTGTTCGATCTGTTCCAGTCCCACATCACGGCTCCGGAGAATACCGTGCGCTGGAGCTGGCGGGCCGGAGACGTCGCGATCTGGGACAATCGCGCGACCCAGCACTACGCCGTCAATGACTACGGCGATCAGCATCGTGTGGTGCGCCGCGCCACCATCGACGGCGAGGTTCCGGTCAGCGTCGACGGCCGCCACAGCGTGACGCGGATCAAATCGCCGAAGCCGCAAGCGGCGAAGGCAGCCTGAGCATGTCGCCTATTGGAGCAACACAATGAATGCCATCATTCGAATTCTGCGCGCGCGGCGAGCCGCTGCGCGCCGGGCGGCGCGATTGCTGCTGGCCGGCGTCTTTGCGTTGGGCCTGATCGCTTCGGCCTTCGCCGAGCCACCGCTCGATAAGACCGAGATCCGTTATCAAGGCTGGGCCGGGCAGGTGACGTTCACCGAGCTCGCCGAGGACCTCGGCTACCTCGCGCCGCTCAAGCTCAAATGGGTCGGCAACACCATCAGCGGGCCGCAGGACATTCAGACCGTCGTCACCGGCGACATCGACGTCGGCGGCGCTTTCTATGGTGCGATCATCAAGCTGATCGCGGCCAAGGCGCCGATCAAGGCGGTGGTCGGCTACTACGGTTCCGACTCCAATACCTACTACGGCTACTTTGTGAAGGACGACAGTCCGATCAAGACGGCCCGCGACCTGATCGGCAAGAAGGTCGCGGTCAATACGCTTGGCGCTCATCTGGAGTTCGTGCTGCGTGAGTATCTGGCGCGCAACGGCCTTAGCGCCGGCGAGGCCAAGCAGGTGACATTGGTGGCGGTCCCACCCGTCACCGGCGAGCAGGCGCTGCGGCAAGGGCAGGTCGAGGTGAGCGCGCTCAGCGGCGTGTTGCGCGACAAGGCGCTGGAGCGTGGCGGGATCCGCTCGCTCTTCAACGATACCGATCTGTTCGGACAGTTCACCGGCGGTGCCTATGTGCTGCGGGAGAAGTTCATCAAGGACAATCCGAACACCGCCCGCAAGCTGGTTGAGGGGATCTCGCGCGCCATCCAGTGGGCGCAGACGACGCCGCCCGATGAAGTGCGGGCCCGCTTCGACCGGATCATTGCCGAGCGCAAGCGCAACGAGGATGCCTCCTCGATCAAGTACTGGAAGAGCACCGGCGTCGCGTCCAAGGGCGGCGTGATCTCGGATGCCGAGCTGCAGGTCTGGGTCGACTGGCTGGTCAAGGATGGCCTGCTCAAACCGGGCCAGATCAAGGCCTCGGACACCTACACCAACGAGTTCAACTATTTCCGTCCCGGAAAGACGGCGGAGGCGCGATGACGTCGGTCAAGATCAGCTTTGACAAGGTCCGCAAGGAGTTCGTCACGCGAGGCGAAGGGGGCCGGCCGGCGGGCTATTTCACCGCGCTCGAGGACATCACGTTCGACGTCCGCGCCGGCGAATTCCTCGCCCTGGTCGGTCCAAGCGGTTGCGGCAAGTCGACATTGCTCGATCTGCTCGGCGGGCTCGCGACGCCGACCAGCGGCCGCATTCTGCTCGACGGCCGGCCGATCGTCGGACCCGGACGCGACCGCGGCGTCGTGTTCCAGCAGTACGCGCTGTTTCCGTGGCGCACGGCCGCGCAGAATGTGGAGTTCGGGCTCGATATCGCCGGCCTCAAGCCGAAACAACGCGGTGAGATCGCGCGGCACTTCCTCGACTTGGTCGGGCTATCGGGTTTTGCTGACCGTTATCCGCATGAACTCTCCGGCGGCATGAAGCAGCGCGTCGCGATCGCGCGCAGCCTTGCCTATGATCCGGAGGTGCTGCTGATGGACGAGCCGTTCGCTGCGCTCGATGCCCAGACGCGCGAAGCGTTGCAGGGCGAGTTGCTGCGGATCTGGCGGGCCACCGGCAAGACCATCATCTTCATCACCCACGGCATCGACGAGGCGGTCGTGCTCGGTCAGCGCGTGGCGGTCATGACGTCCCGTCCGGGGCGGATCAAGGAGATTGTCGACATCCCCGCGGCCTTGCGCAGCGAAGCCGAGGATGTGCGCTCGCTGCCGGAATTCGGCCGCGTGCGCCATGAGATCTGGAGCCTGCTCCGCGAGGAAGTGCAGAAAGCGCAGCTGGGGCAATCGGCGGGCAGGGTCAGCGCAGGCCGTGTCGAGCGTGAAGTAAAGGAAGTCGCTCATGTCTAGCCTGGAGATGATGACATTGCTGGAGCTCGCGCATGGACGGCGAGACGAGCAAGCGGTGGCGGCGCGGTCACCGCTAGTGAGCGCGGTCCGCGCCGCGACCCGCGGTCTGGTAGCTTTCGGACGCCGCTCCCTGCTGCTGATCGTCCTTCTGGCGATCTGGGAGGCCGCGCCGAGGCTCGGCTTGATCGACGCGGTGTTTCTGCCGCCATTCTTTGATGTCATCGCCGCAGGCTGGCAGCTCGCGCAAACCGGCGAGCTCTATGACGACGCCTCCGCGAGCCTGCTCCGCGCCCTGAGCGGGTTTCTGGTGTCGGTCGTGTTGTTCGTCCCGCTCGGGCTGGCCGTCGGCTGGTACACAAGGCTCGGCGATCTGCTGAACCAGTTCATCGAGATTTGCCGCAATACCGCGCCGCTCGCGCTGTTGCCGGCGTTCATCCTGCTGCTTGGCATCGGCGAGCTCTCGAAGGTCACGATGGTGGTCTATAGCTGCGCATGGCCGCTCCTGCTCAACACCATCGCCGCGGTGAAGCAGGTCGATCCGCTCTTGATCAAGTCGGCGCGGACCATGGGCGCGACCCCGCAGCAGCTGTTCCGCAAGGTGATCCTTCCGGCGGCGCTTCCGACGATCTTTGTCGGCATTCGCCTCGCCAGTGCGTCAGCCATGCTGGTGCTGGTCGCATCCGAGATGGTCGGCGCCAAGGCCGGTCTCGGCTATCTCATCATCAACAGCCAGTACAGCTTCCTGATCCCGCAGATGTATTTCGGCATAATCGGGATCACCGTGATCGGGTTGGCATTCAATGCGGTCCTGGAGGCGTTGGAACGGCGCTTGATGCGATGGAAGGCACAGGTTGCGGCGTGATGAGATCGTGGTTCAGGCGCCGCTCGGGCTGTTTCGTGCGGTGGCCTGCGTCACAATGCTGTTCGGCGGCACGTCCTTGGTCAGCCAGACGTTGCCGCCGATGGTCGACCCGCGGCCGATCGTGATCCGGCCGAGTATGGTTGCGCCGGCGTAGATCACGACGTCATCCTCGACGATCGGATGGCGGGCGTCGCCCTTGATCACATGGCCCTCGTCGTCGGTCGGGAAATGCCGCGCGCCGAGCGTGACCGCCTGATAGATCCGGACGTTGTTGCCGATGATGGCGGTTTCGCCGATCACGACGCCGGTTCCGTGATCGATGAAGAATCCGGAGCCGATCCGGGCGCCGGGATGGATATCGATGCCGGTCCTTGTGTGGGCGATCTCCGACATCAGGCGAGCCACCAGCCGCGCGCCGATCTGGTAGAGCAGATGCGCAAGGCGATGGTGGATGATGGCGGTCATCCCCGGATAGCCGATCAGGATCTCGGGAAAATTCTGCGCCGCCGGATCTCCAACGAATGCCGCCCGCAGATCGTTGATCAGAAGTCCGCGGACCGACGGCAGTTGGGTCGCGAATGCGCGTGTCAGCTCGATCGCCTCTTCGTGCCCAAAGCCCGGCTCCAGCTCGTCGCCAACGAACAGCGCGCTGCGATGGATCTGCGCGCTGAGCGAATCCAATGCTGTGCTCAGCGTATTGCCGACGAAATAGTCGATGTTCTCGCCGTCGAGGTCCGATTGGCCGTAGTGGCGCGGAAACAGCGCCTCGGTGAGGCCGTCGAGGATCGCCTCCAGCGCGTCCCGCGAGGGCGCGCGGCGTGCCTCGCCGTCGCGCCGGATGCTATGGGTCTCCTCGCGGGAGGTGCGCAGCTCGGCCACGATCCGGTCGAGCTGCCAGCGGCCCGGTGGTCTGCTGACCGCGCCGGCCGTTGACGGAGGCGATGCTGGCGGCAATTCGCGTTTCATGCTGCACCCTTTCTCTGTTCTAACGGACATGCGCCAGAGGAATGCTGACTTCGGCCAATAGGTCGAGATCGGCCTCGTGATCGATCTGGACATACTGTCCATTCCAGTAAGTGAGGCCGGACAGCCGATGCGACAATTCCATGCTGGCGAGGCGGCCCACGATGATGCCATGGGAATGCCGCTCGATGATCTCCTCGACCTGGCATTCGATCATCGCAAGCGACCGCTGCAGCAACGGCACGCCCGAGGCTCCATGGGTCCAATCGGTGCCCTCGAAGCGTTCCCTGCCTTTCAGCCGGCCATTGCTGAAGCGCTCGGCCAGGGCCTGCTGGTCGGAGCCGAGGATGTTGACGCCGAACAGCCGATGGCGGGCGATCGGTGCGAAGGACGATGCCTGCCGGTTGATGCTGACCAGCAGCCGGGGTGGGCTGGCGCTGAGCGACGTCAGCGAGGTCACCGTCATGCCGGTGATGTCCTCACCCTGTCCTGCGGTGATGATGCAAACGCCGCCCGGGAGGCGGCGCATGACAAGGCGAAATTGACGCTCGATCTCGTGGTCGGCGTCCACAAGATGAATATCCGGCTTGCTCATCGGGATTCTCCCTTGCTTTGCCTCGCCGGATTGGACCTCGCCAGAGCGTTTTCGAGCGAAGTGGATACCGGTTCGCGTGAAGAAAACGCATCAAAACAACAATCCAGAGCTCCGTTCCGATTCGATCGGAGTGGGGCTCTAGAAGAAGCCCTTGGCGGGTAGCGGCGTGCCGCTGATCTCGTATTGTCCGATCGAGCGCGCCTTGAAGGTGTTTGGATTGTGCGACGCCAGGGTGCGCGCGTTGCGCCAGTGGCGGTCGAAATTGGTCGCCTTCTTGGTGGCCGATGCACCGCCGACGTCGAACAGCAGGCTGCCGCTCCGGATCGCGAAATCGTCCGCAACGATCTTGGCCTTGGCCGACAGCAGCGCGGCCTTGTGCGCGGCCTCGACGGCGTTTTCGTCGCCTGCATCGAAAGCGTCGGTGGCGGCATGGAGCGCCTCCGCGGCCGCAAGCACCACGGTCTCGGCGGCGAATGCGCCGCTGGCGATCTGGCCGACGGTCTGTTGCAGCAGCGGGTCGTCCACTGGCACCTCACTCGGCGCGTAATAGAACGTCCGCTTGCGGGTCCGCACCAGGGCGCTGGCGTCGCGCAGCACGGCGCGCGCGATGCCGGCATTGATCGCAGTCAGGAACAGCTGGGCAAATGTGTTGGAGTAGGGAATGCCGTAGCCGGTATCCGGTGCATCGAACACGACCTCCTGGCGCTTGACGCGCACGTTGCGGAAGTGGGTGGTGCCGGTCGCCGTCAGCCGCTGCCCGAGACCGTCCCAGTCGTCGATCAGCTCAATGCCCTCGCGGTTCACCGGAATCAGCACGGCAGCATTGGTGGCGGATGTGTCGGCGGTGCGAACGAGGACGTAGTCCGAATACAGTGTGCCGGTGCTATAGTATTTCGTGCCGTTGAGCAGGTAGTCGTCGCCGTCGGCAGTGAGTGTCGTGTTCGGCGTGACATTGCCGACCTTCGGCGTGTCGAGCTCGGTCGCCGCGAGCCCGATGATCGCGCCGTCGGCAACTGCCTTCTGCCACTGCCTGTGCTGATCGTCCTTCGGCCGGCGCACCAGGCGTTCGACGACGCTGAAATGGTTGCGCAGGATATGCGCGACATTGGCGTCGGCCTCGCCGAGACCGATGACGATCTCGAACAATGCGCGAATCGACAGGCCGGCGCCGCCGGCTTCGATCGGAAGCCGCAACGCGCCGAGGCGGGCCTTGCGAATGAGATCGACTTGCGCGAACGGCAGGACGCGCTCGCGTTCGCGGTCGGCGGCGCCTTCCGCGATGCGGCCGAGCAGCGCGTCGATATCGGGTGCGCGGCTGTGAAGGCGGTCGGAAGGCTCCAGCGAGGTGGCGGACAGAGGCTTGTTCATTGGTATCACCCAAATGGCGTTGATTGATATGACTGCTACTGATCAGAGCTGGGCCAGGTGGTCGGTGACTTTGATCGGCTCCGGGAGCACCTTGCGCGCGACCAGCCAGTCGGCGGCCCTTTGCAGTTCGGCGAGGAAGTTTTCGTCGTTGGCGGCGAAGTAGCGATACTGCCGGTTCAGCGCGATGAACTGGTCGCGGACCTGGTCGCTGTACTTGCCGGCCTTCTGCGCGATGTATTCGGCATCCTTGCTGTTCGCGGAGATCCACTTGCCTTCGGCGCGGAAGGCGTCGTTGACGGCCCGGACCAGCGCAGGATTGTCGGTCGCAAATTTTCGGGTGGTCAGGTAGGACGTGTAGTCGATCTGGAACTCGAGATCGCGACCTTCCAGGAAGATGTCGTGCGCCTTGTATTCGAGCCGCGCGATATCGACGCCCGGGCTCCACATCGACCAGGCGTCGACCTTCCCGGAGGCCAGCGCCGGCGCTGCGTCCGGCGGGTTGAGATAGACGAACGTCATCTTGGAGCGGTCGACCTTGTGCTTCTCGAGCGCGGCAACCAGCAGGAATTCGCCGAGACCCGAACGGTTCACCGCCACCGACTTGCCGACGAGATCCTCGACCTTGTTTATGCCAGAGTCATCCCGCGCGATGATCGCCGTGGTGCGCGGCTCGTAGACCACGAATTGGGTGAATACCAGCGGCGAGCCGGCGATGATCGCGGCGAGTGCCGGCGTCGTGCTGCCGCCGAAGCTGAAATCGGCGCTACCGCCGGTCACAGCCTGCAGCGTCGGCGCATGATTGGGGAACGGCCCGAGCCACTCGACCTTGATGCCGTCCCTGGCCAGCAGCTTCTCGAACTCGCCGCGCTCCTTGGCGATCAGATTGAGGCCGCTCAAACCCCAGGTCAGACGCACCGTGTCGGTGACGCGGCCGGTCGCCGCATGCGCCGGCTCGGACAGGTCAAAGCCGGCAAGCGCGCCGATGCCGAAGGCGGCGCCGCCAAGGAAGCTGCGACGGGTGGGGTTGGTGAACCGGGGGATAGACATTGAGTGGTCCTCAGGCAGGAATGGGGTGAGAGGTGTCGACGCCGAGCTCCGCCAGCAGGTCGGTGCGGGCGATCGGCGCTGCGCCGTTACGTTTCATGGGATGCTCGAACGCGATCCGGCCCTCGCGCATCACCAGGATGCGGTCGGCGAGCGCGATCGCCTCGTCGACGTCGTGGGTGACCAGGAGCACGCCGGGGCGATGGACGGCGACCAGCTCGCGCACCAGATCGTGCATGCGAATGCGAGTCAGCGCATCGAGCGCTGCGAACGGCTCGTCGAGCAAGAGCAACTCGGGTTCCTGCACCAGCGCGCGCGCCAGCGCCACGCGCTGCGCCTGTCCGCCCGAGAGGTTGCGCGGCCAGTCATCGAGACGGCCGCCGAGTCCGACCTCGGTGAGCGCGGTGGCGGCGCGCTGACGGGCGTCGCTCGCATTGAGGCCGAGCGAGACGTTGCGCCACAGACTGTCCCACGGCAGCAGCCGGTGCTCCTGGAAAACGACGGCCGGCCGCCGCGGTGCCGTGATGCGCCCGCCGTCGATCGCATCGAGGCCGGCCAGCGCCCGCAGCAGCGTGGTCTTGCCGCAGCCGCTTTCGCCGAGCAGGACGACGAACTCGCCGCGCTCGATGCGCAGGTTGAGGTTCTCGATCACCACGCGGCTGCCATAGGCGCGATGCAGTCCGGTCACCACGACGGCCGGCGCAATCGCGGCCGGTGAGGGCACGGCGTGCAGCGTCATCGCGCGCTTCCATAGTTCGGATGCCAGGCCAATAGCCGCCGCTCCAGGGCACGCGCGATGCCGTCGGCGGCGACGCCGATCAGCGCATAGATCACGATCGTCAGCACGATCACGTCGGTGCGCAGGAACTCGCGCGCATCCATGGCGAGAAAGCCGATGCCGGACTGGGCGCCGATGGTCTCCGCGACCACCAGCGCCAGCCACGCGGTCGCCAGCGCATAGCGCACACCGGTCAGGATCGATGGCAGGGCGCCGGGCAGGATGACGCGCCGGATCAGCTCGAGTGTCCCGAGGCCCTGGACGCGGCCGAGCTCGAGCAGCTTCGGGTCGACCTGCCGGATGCCCAGCGTGGTGTTGATGTAGATCGGGAAGGCGACGCCGAGCGCGACCAGGAAGATCTTCTGGGCTTCGCCGACGCCGAGCCAGACGATCACCAGCGGTAGCGCGGCGAGAAACGGGATCGCGCGGATCATCTGGATGCTGCGGTCGATGGCAGCCTCCGCGATCCGCGAGAAGCCCACGAGGATGCCGAGCGCGAATCCGACGCTGCCGCCGATCGCAAAACCGGCCGTTGCGCGCAGCAGGCTGACGCCGAGATCGTTCAGCAGGCTTCCGGACGTCGCCAGCTTGAATGCCGTCCGGACGACCTTGCTCGGTGCCGGCAGCACCTGCGGCGAGAGCCAGCCGGCCTGCGCCAGCAATTCCCAGACGATCAGAAGCGCGACCGGGGCGAGCCACGACAGCAGCAGCATGCCGCGCCGGCCGATCTCTACTCGTGGCTTCCGGGACGGCGATGCCGTTTGAACGCTGCGCGGCGTTGAATCAAACGCGATCGATGACGCAGCCTGTTCGAGGTTGCTCAAGTCTGTTCTGTCCTCGTCTAACATTGCGCGCGAGCATCATTGATCGCGCGCGGCATGGTTCGCCGTTCTCTCGATGAACGGCGCGTCGCCGCACGAAAGAAGGCGTTGTTCATGTCGCGCAAACTGTCCCACGAATTTTCTCGAACAGAAATAGAGCCGTATTCCAATTGTCGCTGCGTCCGGAGTTTTCTGGTTTATCGGCGCGCGCGGCGCGGCAAGGAAAATCTTTTGATGCGCCGCTGCTTGATCTGTCGCCGTGCTTCTTTGAAAACACGCCGACGTAACGTCAGGGAAATCGGAGAGACGGCATGTCGACACGACCGCTTCGCTTTGGCATCTGGGCGCTGGTCCATGGTTCGCGCGCGGCCTATCAGGATCCGGAGGAGCAGTATGACGCATCGTGGGAGCGCAATCGCGACCTCGTGCTTGCCGCCGAGACACTGGGCTACGATTCCACGCTGATCGCGCAGCACACCATCAATCCGCATCGGGAGGATTTCGATCAGCTCGAGGCCTGGAGCGCGGCGGCGGCCGTTGCGGCATTGACCAGCCGGATCGAGATCATCGCGGCCATCAAGCCCTATCTCTATCATCCGGTGGTTCTCGCCAAGCTCGCGCTCGGGATCGAGAACATCAGCCGCGGACGCTTCGCGATCAACCTGGTCAATGCCTGGAACCGGCCCGAACTCGACAAGGCCGGCATCGGCTTTGCCGAGCACGATGCCCGTTACGCCTATGGCCGCGAGTGGATCACGATTGTCTCGCGCCTGATGCAGGGCGAGCGGTTGACCTACAAGGGCGAGCATTTCGACGTCCGCGATTATCTGTTGCGGCCGACGAGCCTCTACCGACCGCGACCCTTGATCTATGTCGGCGGCGAATCCGAGCCGGCGCGCGCTTTGGTCGCCGACCACGGCGACGTCTGGTTCATCAATGGTCAGCCGCTCGAGGATGTCGCGGGCCTCATTGCCGACGTGGCGGCGCGGCCGCGGACGTCGGTGCCGCTTCGCTTCGGGCTGTCCGCCTTCGTCATCGCGCGCCAGACGCAGGCCGAGGCCCAGGCCGCCTATGAGCGGCTGCTTGAGCTGTCGCGGAAGGACGCCTCGATAAAGGTGATCCAGCGACAGAACACCGACCCGAAGGTCGTGATGATGCAGACCATGCAGAAGTCGGAGCGGATCGGCAGCAACGGCGGCACCGCTGCCGGGCTGGTCGGCAGCTATGATGACGTGGCCGCCCGAGTCGGGGCGTTCCATGCCGCAGGCATCGAGTTGTTCATGCTGCAGTTCCAGCCTTTCGAGGCCGAGATGGAGCGCTTTGCGAAGGAGATCATCCCGCGCGTCCGCGCAGCGTCATCTGCTGCGAATGACACCCCACCACTGCTGGCGAGCTCGCGGTAACTGCGTCACGCGGTTGCGGCGGCTTCCGTCCGACGCGCAAAGTGGCTGATCGGCCGAGGCAGGCCAAAATGCTCACGCAAGGTGGTGCCGGCGTAATCGGTTCGGAACAGATCGCGGCGCTGCAGGATCGGCACCACGTTGTCGACGAAGACCTCGAGCCCGGTCGGCAGCACGTCCGGCATCAGATTGAATCCGTCGGCCGCGCCGGCCTTGAACCAGGCCTCGATGTCGTTGGCGATCTGCTCGGGCGTGCCGACGATGATGCGGTGTCCGACCCCGCCGCCGAGCGCGCGCAACAACTGCCGGACGGTGAGGTTGCCGCGGCGCGCAAGGTTCACCGTGCCCTGGAACATGGTGTGGTTGGCGTTGGCCGGCAGCGGCAGCGGATCGGGTAGCGGCTTGTCGAGCTCAAGGATCGCAGGATCGACCTGCAATGTGCCCGCGAGACGCGCCAGGCTGTACTCGATCGGAACCAGCTCCCACAGCTCATCCTGCCGCCGTCTCGCCTCGGCTTCGGTGCTGCCGATCACTGTGGCAAGGCCCGGCAGGATGACGATGGAGTCGCCGGCGCGGCCGTAGGTCGCGGCGCGGGCGCGCAGATCGCGCGCATAGGCGACGCCTTCCTCGATCGTCTGCGCCAGCGTGAACACGGCTTCGGCCTGCGCGGCAGCGAGATCACGGCCGTCGTGCGAGCCGCCGGCCTGCACGGTGACCGGGCGGCCCTGCGGCGAACGCGGCACGTTAAGCGGACCGGCCACGGCGTAATGGGCGCCGCGATGCGCGATCGGATGAACCTTCGACGTATCGACAAATCGCGCCGAGGACTTGTCGCCGACAAAGGCGTCGTCCTCCCAACTGTCCCACAGCGCATGGACGACCTCGGCGAACTCCTTGGCGCGCTCGTAGCGGGCCTTGTGCTCCAGCACGTTGCTGAGGCCAAAATTGCGGCTGGCCGACGCGTCGGCAGTGGTCACCGCATTCCAGCCGGCGCGGCCGCCGCTCGCGAGATCCAGGGTCGCGAAGCGGCGCGCGATGTTGTACGGCTCGTTGTAGGTGGTCGAGGCGGTCGCGATCAGCCCGATATGGCTGGTCGCCGCGGCCACCGATGCCAGCACGATCGTCGGTTCCATCGACATGAAGGAGCGGTAGTCGATGCGGTCGGTGATCGCCGGTGTGTCGGCAAGGAAGATCGCATCGAGCTTGCCGCGCTCGGCGATCTCAGCCACGCGCACATAATGGCCGACGTCGAAGCAGGCGCGAGGATCGCTTTCGGGCAGCCGCCACGCCGACGCATAGACGCCGGAGTGCAGCAGATTGACATTGAGATGAAGCTGACGATCGGACATGGCTGCCCCGCATTGAGGTGAGACGACTCACGAAGTATCGCCTGTCAGGCCACATGAAAACGAACGGCCGGCGCGTGCATGCAAAAAGAAATTTCCGTCTCCGCTGCGCGATCTGCGAACAAATCCGGTGTCGATCTTCTGCGATGAGCGGAACATCCCCTCCGCCGCCGCATGAATATTCTGCCACGTGCCGCGGCAGGGGAAGCTTCGTCCAAGTCTGCGCAAATATCTGAAATTGCCAGGGCAGCCTGCGCGCGTAACGATGCTGTTGCGGCGCGTTGCAAGCAATCGGTGCCGCCCGGAGAACTGAACGATGACAGTCCACGAGCGACGCGCCGAACAGCGAACCGCGCCAGGCGGTTCGGTCGAATTCGACGCCGACGTGCTGGTGATCGGCGGCGGACCGGCAGGCACGTGGGCTGCGGTGAGCGCAGCCGAGTGCGGCGCACGCGTCGTGCTCGCCGACAAGGGATTTTGCGGCACGTCGGGTGCCACCGCGGCTGCCGGCACCGGCGTCTGGTATGTCGATCCCAATCCGGCGCTGCGTAAGGCCGCGATGGCCAATCGCGAAAAGATGGGCGGGCACCTGCAGGATCGCCGCTGGATGGCGCGCGTGCTCGACCAGACCTACGAGGACAGCAATCGTCTGGCCGCCTGGGGTTACCCTTACCCGGTCGACGACAGCGGCACATCGCAGCGCAACTCGCTGCAGGGGCCGGAATACATGCGCCTGATGCGCAAGCGCACCAAGCAGGCCGGCGTCACCATTCTCGATCACAGTCCGGCGCTCGAACTGCTGGTGGATGACGACGGCTCGGTTGCGGGAGCCAGCGGCGTGCGCCGCCAGAAGCACGATCGCTGGATCGTGCGCGCCAAGGCTGTCGTCATGGCGACCGGCGGCTGCGCGTTCCTGAGCAAGACGCTGGGATCGAATGTGCTGACCGGAGACGGCTATCTGATGGCCGCGGAGGTCGGGGCCGAATTCAGCAGCATGGAATTCTCGAATCCCTATGCGATCTCGCCGGCGTTCGGCTCCGTGACCAAGACGCTGTTTTATGGCTGGGCGACCTTCAGCTACGAGGACGGCAGCGTCGTTCCCGGTGCGGCATCCAAGGGCGGGCGATCGGCGATTGCGCGCGCGCTGCTTCAGGGACCGGTCTATGCCCGCCTCGACAAGGCCGACGACGACGTGCAGCGTCACATGCGCGCATCGCAGCCGAATTTCTTCCTGCCGTTCGATCGCACCGGCATCGATCCCTTCAGGGAGCGTTTCCCCGTCACCTTGCGGCTCGAAGGCACCGTGCGCGGCACCGGCGGCCTTCGCATTGTCGACGGTAGCTGCGCCACCAGCGTGCCGGGACTCTATGCCGCCGGTGATGCAGCGACGCGCGAATTGATCTGCGGCGGCTTCACCGGCGGCGGCAGCCACAATGCCGCCTGGGCGATGTCATCGGGGACCTGGGCCGGATGGGGCGCTGCTGGCTATGCAAGGCAGCTGGGCCCGGCGCGTCAGCGACGACTGGCGTCCGCCGGCACCGTCGCGTTCCGGAGCAATGCGGGTCGCGCGTTTGAGCCCGCCGCGCTGGCAAAGGCGGTCCAGGACGAAGTCTATCCGTATGAGCTGAACTACTTCCGGCACGCCTCGCGTCTTGAAGGCGCCCTCGAGCGGCTGGATGCGGCGTGGGTCGATGCATCATCGGCCGATGCGGCGAGCAAGGACGATCTGCTACGTGCCCGCGAGAGCGCGGCCATGCTGGCGACGTCGCGCTGGATGTACCGCAGCGCGCTGGCGCGGAACGAAAGCCGCGGCATGCATCGCCGCGACGACTATCCCGATCAAGACGACCGCCAACGCCATTACGTGACGAGCGGCGGCTTGGACGAGGTCTGGACCACGGTGCGGCCGCATGCCGAGGCCAGCTATGCAGAGGCCGCGGAATGATCGAGGTGATCGACGCCGAGCGCTGCACGTCCTGCGACATCTGCGTGAATGTCTGCCCCACCAATGTCTTCGACAAGACGGAGGGGATTCCGGTGATCGCCCGTCAGGGCGATTGCCAGACCTGTTTCCTCTGCGAACTGTATTGTCCCGAGGACGCGCTTTACGTGTCGCCTTATGCGGAGGAGCCTCGCCCGACCGACGTGGTCGCGTTGCGGCAGACTGCCGCGTTGGGCAGCTACCGCCGCGCGGTCGGCTGGACCGACGAGACGCGCGATCTCCGCGGCATCGACCGCAGCTATCTGCTCTTTGGTCATTGAGCCCGGGCTGTGCCCGGCGACCGAAGCCATTTCCCAATTGGACCGACTGAATGAATGTACATCAATCCCTGACGACGGCGCAGCATGTTGCGCCGCTGCCGTCCATTCCGCTCGCTTCCAACGCGAGCGAAGCCATGATCCGCTTCGAGGCGGTCTCGAAGGTCTATCCGGCCTATCGCGGCAAGCCGAGCGTGCATGCCTTGCAGGCGATCGACTTCGCGATCCCGCGCGGCTCGATCACCGGCGTGATCGGCCGCTCCGGCGCTGGCAAATCGAGCCTCGTCCGCCTCATCAACGGGCTTGAGAAGCCGTCGAGCGGCCGCGTCGTCGTCGATAACAGCGAGATCTCGGCGCTTGCCGGTCGCGAGCTGCGCCTGGCGCAGCGCTCGATCGGCATGATCTTCCAGCACTTCAACCTGCTGTCGTCGCGGACGGCGGCGGACAATATCGCCTTGCCGCTCGAGATCGCCGGCTGGTCCAGGGCCGACATCGCCGTCCGTGTGGCCGAGCTGCTCGAGCTCGTCGGCATTGCCGACAAATACGATCGTTATCCCTCGGAATTGTCCGGCGGCCAGAAGCAGCGCATCGGCATCGCCCGCGCGCTGGCGACTCGGCCGAATGTGCTGCTGTCCGACGAGGCGACGTCGGCGCTCGATCCGCAGACCACGCGCGCGATTCTGGACCTGCTGGCCAACATCAATCGTGAACTCGGGGTCACGATCGTGTTGATCACCCACGAGATGTCGGTGGTCCGCCAACTCGCCAAGGAAGTCGCGGTGATCGACGGCGGCCAGGTCGTCGAACGCGGCCATGTCGCGGAAATCTTCACGCATCCCCAGCATCCGGTCACGCAGGCGTTCCTTTCCGAGGTGATCGGGGACAGTGTTCCGGTCTCGCTGGCGAGCCGCCTTTCGCCACAGCCGGTTGCCGGCGGGCAGACGGTCCTTCGCGTGCAGGTGCGCGGTACTGAAGCCGGCGACACCGTCGTGGCGCGGCTTTCGCGCGAACTGTCCCATGACGTGGCGCTGCTATCGGCCCGCATCGATGAGATCGGCGGCCAGCACGTGGGCTCGCTAATCCTTGGCATTCCCGGTGGTGAAGCCACGGCCAGGCAGGCCCTGGCCTATCTTTCTCAGCATGACATTCTGGTGGAGCGTCTCGGCTATGTCGCGTGAACTCATCAACCTGATCGTTCAGGCCACGGGCGAGAGCCTTTTCATGGTCTCGGTGGCTGCGCTGGTTGCGACCGCGCTGGGCCTTCCGCTTGGCGTCTTCCTGGCGACCAGCCGGAAAGGGGAGCTGTTCGCCGCGCCGCCAGCCAATGGCGTGCTCGGCGTCATCGTCAATGCGGCCCGCTCGACGCCGTTCATCATCCTGGTGGTTGCGATCATTCCTTTCACGCGGCTGATTGCCGGCACCTCGATCGGATCGGGCGCGGCAATCGTGCCGCTCACCATCGCGGCAACGCCGTTCATTGCCCGTCTGGTCGAGGCGGCGATCCGCGAGGTCGATGCCGGTCTGATCGAGACGGCGTCCTCGTTCGGTGCAAGCCCGTTGCAGATCGTGTTCAAGGTCTTGATCCCGGAGGCGTTGCCGGGCCTGGTGCTGGCCTGGACACTCGCGGTGGTCAGCCTGCTCGGCTACTCCGCAATGGTCGGGGCCGTCGGAGGCGGCGGCCTCGGCGACCTCGGCATTCGCTATGGCTATCAGCGCTTCATGCCCGAAATGATGCTGGCGGTCGTCGTCGTTTTGATCGCGCTGGTTCAGACCGTGCAGACCGCCGGCGACTATCTGGCGCGCCGCGTCAACCGCCGCCTGCGTCATCGCTAAAGGCGCGGTGGCGTCACGATCCCTTCGGTGCCCAGATCTTGACGTCGCCGGTATCGACCTTGCGTGGCAGCAGACCTTCCGCCGTGAAGGTATCGGCGATCTTCTGCTGCTCGGAAAGGCCGGCCGCGGTGACCACGCCGACCTTGTAGGAGCGATGGCTGTTGGCCTCCTCCACCGTGGCGGCGTCGATACCCCACAGGCCGGCGAGCAGCGCCGCGGCCTCGTTCGGATTGGCTTTGATCCAGGTGCCGGTTTCCACCAACCTGGCGAAGATGACATTCAGTGCATCGGCCCGCTTTTCGGCGATCGCGGCCGAGGCAAGATAGTAACGCTTGTAGTTGGCGAGCCCGCCGCTGCCGTCGGTCAGGATGCGCGCGCTGGACTGGCGTTGCGCGCTGCTGAGGAACGGATCCCAGGCGACCCAGGCATCGACATTGCCGCTGACGAATGCCGCGCGGCCATCGGCCGGCGTCAGATAGGCCGGCGTGATGTCCTTGAAGGACAGTCCGGCCTTGGCAAGTACCGCTAGCAGCAGGAAGTGGCTGCCCGCGCCCTTGGTGACCGCGACCTTCTTGCCCTTGAGATCGGCCGGCGCTTTGATTGCGGAATCCTTGGGCACCAGGATCGCCTGCGCCGATGGAGAAGCGGCTTCCTCGGCGACGTAAGCGAGCTTGGCGCCGGCGGCCTGGGCGAAGATCGGCACGGTGTCGGCGACGTCGGCTCCGAAATCGATGCTGCCGACATTGATGGCCTCGAGCAGCGGCAGGCCGCTGGTGAACTCGTGCCACGACACGGTGATGCCGAGCGGCGCCAACGCTTTCTCCAGCGCGCCGTTGGTCTTCAGGATAGCGGTCAGCGTCGACGATTTCTGGTAGCCGATCCGGATTTCCTCGGCGGCCGCAGGCCGAACCAGCGAGGTCATCGCAAGCAGCCCGATGGCGGCGACAGCAAGACGGCGCGACATCGCAGTCGCCGATGATGCGGCCTGCGCTTGCGGGATGGGGCGGGCAAAGATGGACATGGCAAGTTGTCCTTAGCCGGTTCGATCTGTTGCCATTTGTGTGCAATCGGTGCGTCGGAGGCAATCGCGGAGAAGCCGTCCGAACGAGTGCAATTTTCTCTGCAAGCGAAGTCAGCGAGAAAAGTATTTTTGGCCTACGCGTTGCCGCCGGCATCGGCAGATAAGTCGCTCGCTGCGCCAAGATGCCCGGCCGGCTCCATTCTCTTTTCATCGCGGCCACAGCAGCGGCGACTCGTCATCGGGAAAAATTTGGATTCTCATTTCATTGATTTCGTCCCCGGCGCGAGCGATGAGCTTGATAGCGAGTTCAGTTCCATGGAGACCAAGATGTTGCTTCGATCCAATTTCGCTCTTGCAGGCGCTGTTGCGATCTGGTCGACCGCCGCCGCGGCAGAAACGATCAAGATCGGCGTGACACCCGGGCCGCATGCACAAATCCTTGAGGCCGTGAAACCGATCGCGGCGAAGAGCGGGCTCGAGCTTCAGCTTATCGAGTTCTCCGACTATGTCGTTCCGAACGCGGCGCTCGACGCCGGCGACATCCAGGCCAACTCGTTTCAGAACCAGCCTTATCTGGACAACCAGAAAGCCGATCGCGGCTACAAGATCGAGCAGGTGGGACTGACGGTCAATTTTCCGATCGGCGTCTATTCGCGCAAGCACAAGAACTGGGCCGACGTTCCTGACGGAGCCAAGGTCTCAATTCCCAATGATCCGACCAATGGCGGCCGGGCGCTGCTTCTGCTGCGCGACAAGGGCGCAATCAAGCTGAAGAGCGACGTCGGCTTCAAGCCGACCGTTATCGACATCGCCGACAATCCCAAAAACCTGAAATTCGTCGAGGTCGACGCAGCCCAGGCGCCCCGGGCGCTCGACGATGTCGATGCGGCGGTCATCAACACCAACTATGCGACACAGGCCGGTCTCGATCCGGTCAAGGATCCGATCCTGCGCGAGGATCCGAAAGGGCCATACGTCAATCTGATTGCGGTTCGCTCCGCCGACAAGGACAAGCCGTGGGTCAAGATCCTGGTCGACAGCTACCACACGCCCGAGATCAAGGAATTCGTCCAGACCAAGTTCAAGGGCGCGGTGCTGCCCGGCTGGTAGTTGCCGCTCCAATTGCTGAGGGATGATGATGCGTATTCTGATGACGGCGGTTGCCGCGGTAACGCTCCTGGTCGGCACCGCGAGGGCCGAGACGGTCCGCGTTGGCGTCACGGCCGGACCACACGCCGAGATCCTCGAAGTCGTCAAGAAGGTGGCTGCGGGCCATGGGTTCGACATCAGGGTGGTCGAATTCACCGACTATGTGATCCCGAACCAGGCGCTCGCGCTCGGGGATCTCGCGGCCAATTCGTTCCAGCACGAACCTTATTTGAAGAACCAGATATCGAAGACCGGCTGGAAGATCGTCAAGGTCGCCAACACGATTGCGTCGCCGCAGGGTGTCTACTCGTTGAAATACGAGAAGCTGGCCGATCTTCCGGATGGCGGGCGGGTGGCGATCGCCAACGATCCTTCCAATGGCGCGCGCGGCCTGATGATCCTTGCGCTGCACGGCGTGATCAAGCTCAAGGACCCCAACAACGTCGCGTCGACCATTGCCGACATCACTGACAATCCGAAGC
Organism: Bradyrhizobium sp. USDA 4503; assembly: GCF_054055815.1. Taxonomy (NCBI): domain Bacteria; kingdom Pseudomonadati; phylum Pseudomonadota; class Alphaproteobacteria; order Hyphomicrobiales; family Nitrobacteraceae; genus Bradyrhizobium; species Bradyrhizobium sp. USDA 4503. Next base: position 4,301,181 of record NZ_JBSRXS010000001.1, on the reverse strand, counting down.
ATCTGCGCTTCGTCGAGCTTGATGCCGCGCAGTTGCCGCGTTCCCTGCAAGATGTCGATCTGGTCTCGATCAACAACAATTATGCGGTTCAGGCCGGGCTCAATCCCGCCACCGATGCAATTGCCCGCGAGGCGGCCGATGGCCCGTGGGTCAACATCGTTGCCGTGCGCGAGGCGGACAAGGACAAGCCCTGGGTCAAGCAGTTGATCGATGCCTACCATTCCGAGGAGGTCAAGGCATTCCTCGAGAAACGCTTCAAGGGCACCTACATCGCAACCTGGTGACGGGCGTTGACCGCCCATCGCCAGGAGGTTTCCAGGCCGATCTATTCGGCGGCTTCGGTGCGCGCTGCCGTCGAGGCGCGGCGGAAGCCGGCGCCGGGATGCGTGGCGTCAAGATAGGGTCCGCGTCCGGGGAACAGCTTCTCGCGGAGCGTGCCTTCGCGATAGGCTGTCTTGTAGACTCCGCGTGACTGCAATTCCGGCACGACGAGGTCGACGAATGACGTCAGTGATTCCGGCGCGACGAGGCGGAACAGGTTGAAGCCGTCGACGTCGGTTTCGTCGGCCCAGGCGATCAGCTCATCGGCCACGTCCTGGGGTGAGCCGACCACGAATGGCGAGCGTGCGCCGATCCGGCTCAGCGTCGCGAGATCACCGACCTTGACCGGCCGCTCGCTCCGCAACGTGAAATTCTCGACCATCGACTGGATCGCGTTGCTCTCGACATATTGTACCGCCTGATCGGGACGATAGTTCGAGAAGTCGATGCCGGTCCAGCCCGAGAGCAGAGCCAGCTGGCCGGCTTGATCGACATACCCTGCGTACTCCTCGAGCAGATCGTTGGCCTCCGCGCGCGTCGGGGCAACGATCACGGTCGCGCCGGCGAACAGGCGGATATCATAGAGATCTCGTCCGAACGCCTTGGCCGCTTCCCTGATCTCGCGTACGGCACGGGCCAGAATGGGCCTGGTCTGGCCGTTGAGGAAGATCGCCTCCGCGTGCCTCGCCGCGAAGGCGCGGCCGCGCTTCGAGGTTCCCGCCTGATACAGCAACGGTGTGCGTTGTGGCGAGGGTTCGGCGAGGTGGATGCCGTCGACCTGGTAATGAAGTCCCTGGTGCCGCACATTGTGGATCCTTGCCGGATCCGTGAACACGCGCGCTGTCCGGTCACGGCGAACCGCGCCGTCCTCCCAGCTGCCTTCCCATAGCTTATAGCTCGCAATGAGAAACTCCTCGGCCGCCTCGTAGCGTTCATCATGCGCGCGGTTGGCCTCAAGGCCCATTCCGCGGGCGCCGCTGTCGAGATAGCCGGTGACGATGTTCCAGCCGATCCGCCCGCGAGTGAGATGATCGAGCGTCGAGAAGCGGCGGGCGAACTGGTAGGGATGCTCGTAGGTGAGGTTGGATGTGATGCCGAAGCCGAGATGCTTCGTTGCGTAAGCCATGGCGGAGACGAGCAGGGTCGGCTCGGCGTTCGGCAATTGAACGGCGTGACGCAGCGCAGTGTCAGGACTGCTGCCGTAGACGTCATAGATACCAAAGACGTCGGCGAGGAAGATGCCGTCGAGCAGGCCGCGTTCGGCGGTTCTGGCGTAGTCGACCCAATAGTCGAGCGAGTTGTAGTTAAGTGAAGTGTCGCGCGGATGCGACCAGAGACCGGCCCAGTTGTGGCTCGGCGCCATCATGTTGAACGCGTTGAAGCGAAGTTCCTTTGGTCTGGTCATTGCGCAATTCCGCTAATTGAGGACTGAGAGGTGATTTATCACGTCAGTTGCGCGGCTTTATTTTCTATATGGAAAGACAGGATCAAAATCGTGCTTTGTCTTCGATCCGGCGCAGCAGAGATTCGTTTGTTCGACGTCGTCGTGCTGTTCGAAATGACGGTATGCACGACATTGCGTACTGATTTGCAGGCGCGATCGGCAGATGACTCGTCAGCTCCACTGAGTCGTTCAAACCGGCGGAGCAGTGAAACAAATGTTACGCGACAGGCGCCGCGGCTGAAAAATTAGCGACGCCATCAGACGCGCCGCCAGCACGCTCATCGCTATTTTCTCCGATGTCTCGACAGTCGCGGACGCTGCTGCGCATCATTCTTTGCCTTTTGATGCTGGGTCCACGGATTTCAGGAGAATTTCGAGATGCCGATCGAAACCAAGAATGTCGAGACGCTCGCCTTGCATGGCGGATCGTACCGGTCCGACCCGGCGACCGGCGCCGTCGCCGTTCCGATCTACCAAACGACGTCCTTTCAATTCGAGAATACCGATCACGCATCGCGGCTGTTCGCCCTGGAGGCGATCGGACAGATCTACACCAGGATCAAGAATCCGACGGCTGACGCGTTCGAGGAGCGCCTGGCCGCGCTGGAAGGCGGCGTTGGCGCGCTGGCCGTGGCGTCGGGCCAGTCGGCGACGGCCTACGCGATCTTCAACATCGCGCAAGCCGGCGACAATATCGTCTCATCGACCGATCTGTACGGCGGCACCTGGACGCTGCTGTCGCAGACGCTGAAGCAGTTCGGCATCGAGGTTCGCTTCGTCGATCCGGCCGATCCGGAAAACTTCCGCCGGGCGACCGATGCGAAGACCCGGGCCTATTTCGCCGAGACGCTGCCGAACCCCAAGCTCAACGTCTTCCCGATCAGGGAAGTCGCGGATATCGGCCGTTCGCTCGGCGTGCCGCTGATTCTCGACAACACCGCCGTCCCGCTCATTGCGCGCCCGTTCGAGCACGGCGCAGCGATCGTCGTCTATTCCGCGACAAAGTATATCGGCGGCCACGGCACGTCGATTGGCGGAGCGATCATCGATGGCGGCAATTTCGACTGGGCGGCGCACGCCGAGCGCTTCCCGCTGCTGACGCAGCCGGACGATGCCTATCACGGCGCGATCTGGACCGAGGCAGCCAAGCCGCTCGGTCCGATCGCCTACATCCTGCGCGCACGCGTGAAGCTGCTGCGCGATCTCGGTGCCGCGGTCGCTCCCCAGAACGCATTTCAGTTCATCCAGGGACTCGAGACCTTGCCCCTGCGGCTGCGTCAGCACAACGAGAACGCGATCAAGGTCGCGAATTTCCTGGCACGACATCCCGCCGTTTCGCACGTGATCTTCCCCGGACTGCAGAGCGGGGAGGACCGGCGCCGCGCCGATCTCTATCTGAAGGGCGGCTTTGGCGGGCTGGTCGGCTTCGAGCTGAAGGGGGGCGTCGAGACCGGCCGTCGTTTCATCGATGCGCTGAAACTGTTCTATCACGTCGCCAATATCGGCGATGCGCGCTCGCTGGCGATCCACCCGGCGTCGACCACCCATCAGCAGCTGAGCGCCGCGGAACAACTCGCGGCAGGCGTGACGCCCGGCTACATCAGGCTTTCGATCGGCATCGAACATCCCGACGACATCCTCGCCGACCTCACCCAGGCATTGGCCGAGGCTGAGGCGGGAAGCAGCGGCCGCAAGGCGGCCTGATCGATCCCTGAAGACGGAGTTGAAACCGAGACCATGAAGACATTGTTGCGCCTGGCGCAGGCGGCTGGCGTGCTGCTTGCCATGACTGCGGCCGCCGTTGCGGACGAACCTCTCAAGATCGCGACCAGCGCCGGCCCGGTCGGTCAGCTGGCTGGCTTTGCCGCCAAGCTCGCCAAGGACAAGGGGCAGGACGTCAAGATCGTCGAGCTGTCGGACTGGGTCGCGTTGAACGAGGTGGTGAACAGCGGCGACGTCGACGCCAACCTGTTCCAGCACGCCACCTATCTCGCGATCCAGAACAAGCAGCGCGGCTTCGACCTGGTCCAGGTCGACAAGGTCGGCGTGATCGCGCCCGTCGGGCTGTTCTCGAAGAAGATCAAGTCGCTCGAGGAGATCAAGTCCGGCGACAGCGTTGCGATCCCGAACGAGCCGCTCAACGGCGCGCGTGGCTTGATCCTGCTCGAACGCGCCGGACTGATCAAGCTGGCGCCGGGCAAGGGTTTTTCGGTCAATCGGTTTGATATCATCGAAAATCCCAAGAACCTGAAGATCGTCGAGCTTGATCCGGCGCAGACCTACCGGTCGCTCGATGACGTCACGCTTGCGCTCGTCAACATCACCTATCTGATACCGGCCGGCGGTGATCCAAAATCGGCGCTGGTGATCGACCGCACGCTCGATGACGGTCTCGTGCTGCGCTTTACCGCGCGGCCGGACAAGAAGGACGATCCGCGCCTGAAGGCCTTCATCCAGGTCTTCAATTCACCCGAGGTCAAGCACTTCATCGAGGAGAAGCTGCCGGCGTTCATTCCGGCCGGCTTCGGCAGCTAGAGCTTTCCCGAGCGAAGTGGACGCCGGTTCGCGGCAGGAAAGCGCGTCAAAACTGGAATCTGGAGCTCCGTTCCGATTCCATCGGAACGGGGTTCTAGACGCGCGCGAGGGATGCGAGTCGCCGCCCCTCGTCGGAGTGAACCAGCAGAGCGGCAAGCTCGGCGCATTGGTTGCGGATGTCGGGAATTGCGCTGATTTCCCAGAACGCGGCGCGCGTGAGCGGGCCGACGGCATACAGGCGGCGCGATGGGACGCCGTCGTGACCGATGATCGCGCAATTGCGATCGGTTTCGATGCCGATGCGGAGCGGATCGACGCGCGCCAGGCCAAGCTCGAGCAGGCTGCGCACCGCGGGATTGGCGGTTGCGCGCGGATCCTTGACAATGCCGGTGCAGTCGACGATGGCGCCGACATGCATGCGACGGAGCCTGCTCTCGCCGCGCCGCCGGTAACTGACGATCGCGCCTGTCCGGTCGGGCTCGGCCGAGATCAGCTTTGCGGCCATCGGGGTGAGCCGGCCTCCATAGATCGCTTCAGTGATCCGGACCTCCACTTGCGGCGCCATCCGATGCCGATGCACGTCCCACCAGGCGCGTGCGTGCTCGAGGAACCGGCGCTTGGACGAAAGCGGGAGCTCACGCCACATTCGCTGGGTATGGGGGCGAAGCCCATCGATCACGCTGCGCCAATCGCCGCCCGCTGCGATGTGCCGGTCGATGCGGCCGCGAAGCCAGCGAAGCAGGCTGCCGATTCCGGAGCCGAAGGGGACCTCCGCCTCCTCGATGTGCACGGCGTCGACCCGGCGGTGCGGTTTCGCGAGAAGGCCTCGGCGCGACATCGCAACGATCGGCCCGCGATGTCCGTCGCGCAGCAACGACAGCACGTAATCGACCATCGTCAGGCCCGTGCCGAGGATCAGGACGGTCGCGTCGTCGGCGATCGCAGCGGCAGACGGTGCTGCCCAGGGATCGGCATGTCCCGGACTGTTCGCGCGTGGATCGTGTCCGGTTGCGAGAACGACGATGTCGCCGATCAGCTGCCGGCCGTCGTCGAGGCTGGCGGTGACGTCGCCTCGCCGTTCGCGGATCGCGATGCATCTGCCGTGCACGATCGACAGGCGTTGGATGTTGGCCTGATCGGACGCCTGTTGCTCGAGCAGACTGGCAATGTAGTCACCAAAGATGCGCCGCGGCACGAAGCAATAGGGATCAGGGCAGAGCGGCGCGTCCGCCCCGCGCGAGATCAGCCAGTGCCAGAAATGGTCCGGCTGGTCGGGCAGCGCACTCATATTCGCGACCCGTACATTGAGCAGATGATCCGGATTGCCGGTATGATAGGCGATACCGCGCCCGATGTCGGGACGCTGCTCGATCAGGCTGACACGGACATCGTCCGTCGGTTGACGCAGTAGCTGGTGCGCCAGCAGGACGCCGCTTGCGCCGCCGCCGACGATGATGACGTGACGCGCTCGAGGAGCTGTCATGCTATCGCTCTGTGCGTGATCCTGTCGCACGACATGTGCGGCGTGGGCAGACTGACGTCAGCGAGGCGATGGATCACATCTGCCGCGGTCTCGATTGGGCATGCGTCGCGCCAACGAGCGGTCAGCCGTGAGGACCAAACAGAAAGAGTTCGTGCATGTCCTTGCCGTCGGGGTTGGCGGCACGCGCCAGCCGCCGCTGCCATCTCTTCAGCCGGCGTGCCGCGCGATGAAGGACGTGGAGCCAAGAGGATGTCCGCACCCAGAGCCTCCTTCGCATTCCGAGCCGTTCGATGAACGATAACACGCTCCTGTTCGGGACGCGCGCGAAACTCGGCGGCGCCGCGAACTTTGCAATTAGACGCGCATGGCGAGGCGATTTGCAGCAGAGAGATTCTCTCGCGACGCGGCGCCAGGAAAATTCATTCCGGGCAATGTTGCCCGATCGCCGGGCTTATGGAATTGTCCGACCGGATGGTCAATAAATAGCGGTTCGGAGGCGGGGCTGCGGTCGCGGAACTTTGCGGCTCTTGACAGACATCTCTGGACGATGGCCGAACGGCCGCCTGGTGAAACGGACAAGACATGGCCCGATCGCGCGCCAAGGACTATGACGACAAGCGCCTCTTGATGCTGCATCGCTCGGCCGAGCTGTTTGCCGCATCGGGATATGTCGGCACGTCGATGAACACCATCGCCGATGCCTGCGGGGTTTCGAAGGCGCTGCTCTATCACTATTATCCCGACAAGGAAGCGATCCTGTTCGATATCCTGTCGTCGCACCTCGCGAAGCTGGTGGCGGCGATCCGCAAGGCGAGCGCACAGGCCGGCGATCCGGTCGCGCGCTTCAGGACGATCGTTGCGACCCTGCTCGAGCTCTACCGGCATGCCGACGCCGAACATCAGGTCCAGATCTCAAGTCTCAAGCTGTTGCCGAAGGACAAGCAGCAGCCGCTGCTCGCAAGCGAGCGGATCCTGGTCGGGATCATGTCGGACGCACTCGCCGCCGCCGTGCCGGCGGCGAAGCACAAGCGCCTGCTCAAGCCGCTGACGATGAGCGTCTTCGGCATGCTGAACTGGCATTACATGTGGTTTCGCGAGGGCGGGCCGATGACCCGCGCCGAATATGCCGGTTTCGTCGCGCAGCTCGTGCTGGCTGGCGCCGACGATGCCGCGGCCGGCGCCACCCGGCCGCGCGGCAGGGCGAAATCGGCCGGCCGCGGCCGACAGGCCGAGTTGCTCTGACGCGCCTCTTAACCCCGCATCGCGTTCATGGTCAGCAGCTCGTAGGTCGCCGCGGTTTCGCCGGTGCCGGTCGTGATCTCGACGTCCCAGCGTACCTCGCCATATTGCTTGTTGCGCGGCATCTTCTCCTTCGCCGTCAGCCGCACCTGGATCTGTTCGCCGGGCTGGACGGGTTTGACGAAGCGCAGCGAGTCGAGGCCGTAATTCGCCAGCACCGGCCCGTAGTCGGGATCGACGAACAGGCCGGCCGCAAACGACAGCAGCAGATAGCCATGCGCGACGCGGCCCGGGAAGAAAGGATGCCCCTTGGTCGCTTCCTCGTCCATATGGGCGTAGAAGGTGTCGCCCGTGAAATGCGCGAAGTGCTCGATGTCGTCGAGCGTGACCTGCCGCGACTTCGAGACCAGCGTGCGGCCGATCTCGAGATCGTCATAGTGATAGCGGAACGGATGCAGGTCGCCTTCGAGCATCGGGCTGCCCTTGAACCAGCGGCCGGTGACGCCGCTCAGCATCGCCGGCGATCCCTGCAATGCGGTGCGCTGCATGTAGTGCTGGAGGCTGCGGACGCCGCCCAGTTCCTCGCCGCCGCCGGCCCGGCCGGGGCCGCCGTGAACCATCTGCGGCATCGGCGAACCGTGTCCGGTGTGCTCGCTCGCGCAGTCGCGGTCGATGATCGCGACGCGGCCGTGAAAACTGCCGATGCCAAATGCCAGTTCGGTCGCAGCCGGGATGTCGTGCGTGTAGATGGATGCGACGAGGCTGCCGCCGCCGCGATTGGTCAGCGCGATCGCTTGCTCCAGACCGTCGTAACCCATAACGGTGCTGACAGGGCCGAACGCCTCGATCGCGTGGACTGCGGATGCGGCGAGCGGCTTGGCGCAATGCAGCAGCAGCGGCGGAACGAAGGCGCCGCGCTTCGCATCGGCATCGAGCAGCGCGAAGTTGCCGGGATCGCCGGCCACCAGTTCGGCTTCGGCGCGAAGCTTCGCGACATGGGCAAGCACATCGCTGCGCTGGCCGAGCCCGACAAGCGGCCCCATCCTGACCTTGTCGTTTTCGGGATTGCCGATCGTGACCTTGGCCAGACGGTCGCGCAGCGCCGTGATCACGGCATCGAGCTGTGCCGACGGCACCAGCGCGCGACGGATCGCGGTGCATTTCTGGCCGGCCTTGACCGTCATCTCCTTCGCCACTTCCTTGACGAAGAGGTCGAACTCCGGACTTCCCGGCACGGCGTCCGGAGCGAGGATTGCGGCGTTCAGCGAATCCCGTTCGGCGATGAACCTGACCGCCTCGCGCGCGATGACCGGATGCCGCTGCAGTTTTTGCGACGTGTCGGCCGAGCCTGTGAAGGACACGACGTCCTGGCAGGTCAGATGGTCGAACAAGTCGCCGGTCGATCCGACGATGAATTGCAGCACGCCTTCGGGCAGCGCGCCGGATTCGGTGATGATCCGAACCAGCTCGTGGGCGACATAGGAGGTGACCGTCGCGGGCTTGGTCACGACGGGCACGCCGGCCAGCAGCGCCGGCGCCAGCTTCTCCAGCATGCCCCAGCACGGGAAGTTGAATGCATTGATGTGCACTGCGACGCCGTGCAGCGGCGTCACGATATGCTGACCGGCGAATGCGCCAACCTTGGAGAGCCCTTCGACGTTGCCATCGAGCAGGAATTTGCTGTTCGGGAGCTCGCGGCGGCCCTTGCCGGCATAGGCGAACAACGTGCCGATGCCGCCGTCGACGTCGATCATTGCGTCGGTGCGGGTTGCGCCTGCGTGGAATGACAGTTTGTAGAGCCGGTCCTTGTGCTGGGTCAGATAGTCGGCCAGCGCCTTCAGTAGGCCCGCGCGCTGGTGGAACGTCAGTTTTCTAAGATGTTTGCCGCCGATCGCGCGGCCATAGGCAAGGATCTCGCGCATGTCGAGATCGCTCCGGGTCGTGACCGCCACCACATCGCCGGTGACGGCACTGTGAATCTCGGCTGCCGGTTCGCCCGGGCCGGACCATTTTCCGCGCACGAAGCTGCCGAGCTTCATGACGTTGTCCGCAGTCCGTGCACCACTGGATTGAGGCTGTGTCATCGCAATTGGACCTTCTGACTTGTGATCAATGATGCGTCTCGCCTTGGCGGCGGAACGTTCAAGCTTTGGCTCGTCCGACAAAGCGCGTCGCGCGCTTTTCGAGAAGGCGTTGAGCGTCACGACGCGATATCCGGCGCGGTTATCGGTCAACACCAAATCGCTGGCCATGATGACCTCCCGTTGCGGCTTCTGGTGGCCGAAGGTTGCGTGACGTGCGCTTGGATTACTATTGACCGTCCGGTCAGTCAATTATAATCCGCGTAACGGCTTGGGACGACGACACCGGGCAATATCGAGCGAGCACGATTTCGGTCTCGGTTGCATTTCAGACCCGACAAGAACGTCAGGATGATCCGGCCGAGCATCGCCTGTCGGCAGCAAAAGTGCCGACGCGTAAGCACGGGACCGTGCTTACGCGCGGTGTCATGCTGCCACAAATCGGCCGAATATCACCGGCCACCTCCTGCCGCCATGAGGATCAGCCGGTGACGATGCAGTCGCCGGATATCGCCGGGTTTCGGTTCTCGACCGCGGATTTCGGCGAGCGCGACCGCTTGCCGATCTTTCGCGAGCAGATCGGGCGGATGATCGTGAAGCTCGATCCGGAGCCACTGAGCGGCGCGTTCCATGCCGACCAATGTGCGCGAGCTGCCTGGGCTCGGGATGGGATCCTAGGCGTGCAGCAACCTAAAGATCGCACGGCCGCGCGAGCAGCCCGACGGCAATGACGACCTTGTGCTGACGATCATCACGAGCGGCAACGCCCGCGCGTCGCAGCGCGGCCGCGACATCGAGCTGGGCTCCGGGGCAGGCCGTGCTGGAGTCGAGCGCGGAGGTCGGCAACATGGTGGTCCCGGTCTCGCCGAGCCGTCTCGTCGGTCTCACGCTCCCGCGCAAGGCGCTGGCACTGCTGGTCCGCGATCCCGAGGACATGCTGAACCGGTCGTTGCCCGCGAACACCGAGGTGATGCGTCTGCTGGCGCTCTACATCAGGGAGCTTGACGACAGCTACCAGCTCGCGACGCCCGAGCTGCGCGGCGCCGTCGTCCGGCATCTGGTCGATCTCGGGCGACGTCGCAAACAGCGCTCTCGGCCAGCCTGTGTGCTGTCGTGCACCCAACATCGCCGCCCAATCACGTCCGCTGCGGGCGATTTCAGACGTCAATGCACGACAACGTGTTTCACATTGTTGCCCGATGTCGCATATGTCCAATCCCCCGTCGCCTCAGTCCGAGCCTGCCGATCGTCTCGCGCTTAAAAGGCAGCCCCCGGTGATCGTTGCAATCGGCGGATTCGTCGACTGCGATGCATTGAGGCGACTTGAGACCATCGAGGAGAATGTGATGAAGTTTGCACTTCGAGGATATTTTCTTGCGCTCGGCGCGAGCCTGGCCTTGTCCGGCGCCGCCATGGCACAGGATATCAGTGTTGCCGTGGTCGGGCCGATGACCGGCTCCGAGGCGAGCTTCGGCCAGCAGTTCAAGAACGGTGCTGATCTCGCGATTGCCGATATCAATGCGGCGGGTGGCGTGCTTGGCAAGAAGCTGAAGCTGGAGGTCGGCGACGATGCCTGCGATCCGAAGCAGGCGGTGTCGGTTGCCGAGAAGATGGCAGGCGCGAGGATTCCGTTCGTCGTTGGGCATTTCTGCTCATCGACCTCGATCCCTGCGTCGGACGCCTATGCAGAGGGCAATGTGCTGCAGATCACGCCGGGCTCGACCAATCCGCAATTCACCGAGCGCGGGTTGTGGAACACGTTCCGTGTCTGCGGCCGGGATGACCAGCAGGGCACGGTTGCGGCCGCCTACATTATCAAGAACTACAAAACCAAGAACGTCGCGATCATCCACGACAAGACGACCTACGGCAAAGGCCTTGCCGACGAAACGAAGAACGCCATCAACGCCGCGGGCGTGAAGGAAAAGCTTTATGAGGCCTATACCAAGGGCGACAAGGATTTTGCCGCTCTGGTATCCCGCTTCAAGAAAGAGTCGATCGATTTCGTCTACGTCGGCGGCTATTATGCCGAGGCTGCGTTGATCCTGCGCCAGATGCGCGAGCAGGGCGTCAATGCTGTGCTGATGGGCGGCGACGCCCTGATCGACAAGCAGTTCGCTGCGATCGCAGGTCCGCTTGCCGAAGGCTCGCTGTTTACCTTCTCGCCCGACCCGCGCAAGAAGGCGACCGCGGCCGCGACCTTGAAGAAGTTCAAGGACAAGGGCATCGATCCCGACGGCTACACGCTCTACAGCTATGCCGCGTTCCAGATCTGGAGCCAGGCCGCGGCCCGTGCCCAGACCACCGACGCCAAGAAGGTCGCGGCGGCCATCAAGGCCGGAAGCTGGGATACCGTGCTCGGCAAGATCAGCTATACGCCGAAGGGTGACATCACCCTGATCGACTACGTCGTGTACCGCCGTGACAAGGACGGCAACTACGCCGAATTGCCGGCCGGTCAATGATCGCCAGAGCGTTTTCGAGCGAAGCGGATACCGGTTCGCGTGAGGAAAACGCGTCAAAGCAAAATCGAGAGCCTCCGTTCCGATGCAATCGGAACGGAGGCAACCCTGGCCAGGCTGAATCGTTTCCCGCTGCGCCCGTGGTCGGCGCATCCGGTCACATGTTCCGGGGAAAGCGCGCAGCGCCGGGGATCGGCGCGAGCCATGCGACGGCGCGATCGGTATAGATCTCGGCCTGCGGCTGCAATCCCTCCATGCTGTCGAGCGTGCCGGCTTTCACCACGACCTTGCCGGGCATCAATGCGGTCTTCGCCAGCAGAGGGGACCCGCAGCGCCCGCAGAAATGACGATGGACCGGATGGCCGCTGTCGCCCTTGTCGACGAACGCCACCGTCTCGCCCGACTGCTGGTAGTCGGTTTCGCGGATCACGAGGTTGAATGAAAACAGGCTGCCGCTTTGCCGCTGGCAATGTGTGCAATGACATATCGCGATGCTCCGCGGTTCGCTCTTGAGCGTGTAACGCACCGCGCCGCACAGGCAGCCGCCGTTCCGTTCCTGCATGCTGTTTTCTCCCATTCGATGACGCCGTCGCCGCGACAAGGACGCCGCCTCAGGCGTCGCCAATCACGGCATCGATGAATGTGGTGGCCGACTCCCTCAACTGCTTGCGGCTGTATCCGGCGCGCTCCATCACGGCGAGCCCGCGCGTGAACGTCACGATGACGCGCGCCAGCCGGTTTGCATCGGCCGTGCTGCGCCTGTTCGGCGCCGCGCTGATGGCTTTGCCGACCAGTTGCTCGAGCCGGGTGAGCACGTCCAGCACGCGCTGACGCACATCCGCGCTCGAAATGGCAGCGTCCAGCGCAGTGCGCGTCGTCAGGCAGCCCCGCTGCGGCGTGCCGTTCGTCATGTTGACGATGATCATGTCAAAGAAGTCCCTCAGTCTCGCCGAGGTATCGCCCTGCGCCAGCGCGCTGCCGGCCGCGTCCAGGAATTGCGCGGCATACTGATCGAAGGCGCGCAGGAAGATCGCTTCCTTGTCGCCATAGGCGTTGTAGAGGCTGCCGCGCTGGACGCCGGTCGCGGCCGCGAGGTCCTGCATGGTCGCATCGTGCAGGCCCTTGCGCCAGAACACGTCGAGCGCGGTTGCGATCATCTCGTCCTCGTCGAACTGACGCACGCCCACCATTTCGATCCACTCCATCGGCTCATTGTTGACACAATCGTCAATATTGACAATGATGTCAAGAATGAACCCGAGGAGATCCGGATGATTACCGCTGTCACGACGTTCAAGCTGCCGAAGCCGATCACGCGCGAGGAAGCCCGCAGCATCTTCCTGAGCACCGCGCCGATCTATCGCGGCATTCAGGGGCTGTTCCGAAAGACCTATTTGCTGTCCGAGGACGGGATGACGGCCGGCGGTATCTATTTCTGGAACTCGAGGGTGGAGGCGGAGGCGCTTTACACCGATGCGTGGCGCGCCCGCGCCCGCGAGAAATATGGCGCCGATCCGACGGTGACCTATTTCGAGAGTCCTGTGGTGGTCGACAACCTTGCCCATCAGATTGTTGCCGACGATTAGCAACGACGCGGCGGAGGCGGATGCGCATCACGGGTGCGCGGCGGCGCTGGGACCAGCTCGCGCGCGATCCAGACCGCCGCCGGCCCATGGCGAGCTCGGCAACCGCCGCGACGGATTTCAGCCAGATCGGCGCGAGCTTCGGTGACGGCGGCAGGTGGTTCGCGATCTGCCGGCGAAACAGCTCGTCATCGGGCAGTCCCGTGATCGGAGCGGTGAATGCTTCCGGCGGCAATCTGCGCCGCCACAGCGGAATGCCCGCCGCGGCCGCGGCGTCCGCGAGCGAGCGGCCGTCGATGACGCATGCGCGTGCGCGCGCCGACGCGATCCCGGCTCGCGGGACCCGCCAGCGCGAATAGCAGCGCAGGGAAGCTCGCGGCAAGGTCCGCAAGACGCGTGTGCCGCATGGCCAGCGCGCGGACCTTTCCCTGAACGTGTGGATGATACCTCCGCAGCTGATGTTCGAGCAGCACGGAGCGTGTGGCCTCGCGACGAGAGGTCACCAGAAGCGTCGAGGTCATGAACAAAAGTTCCGCAAGCGCGGAGCCGAAGGCCCGCGGCAGATTCGATTGCGTGTGGGTGTTGCGATTTCACCCGGGATCCGATCCCGGGACGCGCGTCAAATATCGCGCGGCGAACCCGGGAAGCGCACAGACCTGAACATCGTCGCCTCCTGCGTTGAAGTTGCGGAGCGCTCCCATAGCCTATTCCCCGCCGATAGGCAACGTGAAGCTGTGCATTGCATTTTAGCGATGTGGTGCGAGCGCGATGAGAGACCACACCGCGGCGTCGGCCGCCAAGGTCTCTTCACGATCCCGGTCAACGACGCTAGTCTGATGAGGGGCTAACAAGAAACGCAGGCGAGAGGCCATAATGACCCAACAACAATCCTCCGATCCAGGCTCCCCGGCACTGCCACGCCGCAGGCTCGGCCGCACCGGGCTCGATGTCTCCATTCTCGGCTTCGGCACAGCACCGCTCGGCGACCTGTTCGCACGGCTCGACGACACTGCTGCGATCGCAGCAGCGGAGCGGGCGTTTGCGCTGGGCGTCAACCTGCTGGATTCCTCGCCGCTCTACGGCCATGGCCTCGCCGAACACCGTAGCGGCACCGCGCTGCGCCGCGTGGCGCGCGACGACGTCGTCGTCTGCACCAAGGTCGGGCGCTGGATGGACCCGTTCCACGGCCGCGGCGACGGCTCCAATTTCGCCGGCGGCGCGCCGCATCGCGCGGTGTTCGACTATTCCTATGACGGCACCATGCGCTCGGTGGAGCAGTCGCTGCTGCGGCTCAGCACCGATCGCATCGACCTGCTGCTGATCCACGACGTCGACGTCTGGACCCACGGAGCTGACGCGATCGAGGCGCGGTTTCGCGAGGCGATGGAGGGCGCCTATGTCGCGCTCGACAAGTTGCGTTCCGAGCGCGTGGTCAAGGGCATCGGGATCGGCGTCAACGAGGCCGAGATGTGCGTGCGCTTCGCCAAGGCCGGAACGTTCGACACCATGCTGCTTGCCGGCCGCTACTCGCTGCTCGAGCAACCCGCACTCGCCGAATTCCTGCCGCTGGCGCAAGCAAAGGACATCGGCATGATGCTCGGTGGCGTCTTCAACTCCGGCATCCTGGCGACCGGCGCGGTTGCCGGCGCCAAGTACAATTACAAGGATGCGCCGCCGGACGTGATGCGGAAGGTGGCGGCGATTGATCGCGTCTGCCGCGCCCACAACGTAGCGCTGCCGACCGCGGCGCTGCATTTCACGCTCGGCCATCCGGCGGTGGCAAGCCTCGTGCTCGGCGCGCAGACGCCGCAGGAGGTCGAGCGCAACGTCGCCGCGTTGTCGTCGCCCGTGCCTGCCGCGCTGTGGCGCGACCTGAAGAATGAGGGGCTGCTCGACCAGCATGCGCCGGTGCCGGCATGATGCGGATCGACGCCCATCACCATGTCTGGACCCTGGCGCGCGCGGATTACGGCTGGCTGACGCCCGAGCGCGGGCCGATCTACCGCGACTTCGGCCTGGCCGATCTCGCGCCGCATCTCGCCGCGGCTGGGATTGAAGGCACCATCCTGGTGCAGGCCGCACCGACTGAAGCGGAGACCGTATTCCTACTCGATATCGCCAAAGGGACCGAGCAGGTGCGCGGCGTGGTCGGCTGGCTCGACTTCGACGCTGCCGATGCCGCGGCGCGGATCGACGCGTTTGCCGGGCGCGAGCTCCTGGTCGGTCTGCGGCCGATGGTGCAGGACATCGCCGATGACGACTGGCTGCTGCGCCCCGAACTGGCGGCGCCGCTCGAGGCCATGGCGCGGCATGACCTGGTCTTCGACGCGCTGGTGCTGCCGCGCCATTTGCCGCGGCTCATTCAGGTGGTCGATCGCCATCCGGACCTGCAATTCGTGCTCGACCATTTCGGCAAGCCGCACCTTGCGACCGGCGACATCGCGGCCTGGAAGGACGACATCGCAAGCCTCGCCACACGATCCAACGTGGTCTGCAAACTCTCGGGTCTTGCGACCGAGCCGGCGCCGAACTGGCAGGTTGCCGATCTCAGCGAGGCCGTCGATCATGCACTGGCATGTTTCGGGCCGCAGCGGATGCTGTGGGGCAGCGACTGGCCCGTCGTCAACCTCGCCGGCGGCTATGCGTACTGGTTCGCAGCCGCGGAGTGCCTACTTGCTGATTTGTCAAGTGAAGCAAGAGCTGCGATTTTCGGCGGCAATTCGGCGCGGGTTTATTTGTCAAGCCGCGGACGGCCAACATCCCGGAAATAGATTGCAGCCCGCGCCCAATTTGATCCACAGCGCGCCTTGATGAATCAATCCGGGATGGTTCATAAGCGACCTCCGCGCCATCGGTGATCCGGCGGCGCAACGGAATTTCAGAGAGACAGGCGTGGCAAAGATTCATCATCAGATTGCGCAGGAGCTGGGGGTTCGCGACGAACAGGTCGAGGCGGCGGTGACGCTGCTCGACGGCGGCGCCACGGTGCCGTTCATCGCGCGATACCGCAAGGAGCTCACCGGCGCGCTTGATGATGCCCAGCTGCGCACGCTGGAAGAGCGGCTGACGTATTTGCGCGAGCTCGAGGAGCGCCGTACCGCGGTGCTCAATTCGATCCGCGAGCAGGGCAAGCTCGACGCCGCGCTCGAGGCTCAGATCATGGCCGCCGACAGCAAGGGCCGGCTCGAGGACATCTATCTGCCGTACAAGCCGAAGCGTCGCACCAAGGCCGAGATCGCCAAGGAGGCCGGCCTCGAGCCGCTCGCCGATCAGCTTCTGACGCAGCCCGAGAGCGATCCGAACGAGGCCGCGACGCCCTTCGTCAATGCCGAGAAGCAGGTCGCCGACGTCGCCGCGGCGCTCGACGGCGCGCGCGCGATCCTGGTCGAGCGCTTCGCCGAGGATGCCGACCTGATCGGCGCGCTGCGTGAGGAGATGTGGTCGAACGGCATCATGGCCTCGACCGTCCGCACCGGGAAGAAGACCGAAGGCGAGAAGTTCAAGGACTATTTCGATTTCTCCGAGCCGCTGCCGAAGTTGCCGTCGCATCGCATCCTGGCGCTGTTCCGCGGCGAGAAGGAAGAGGTCCTCGACCTCGCCATCAAGCCGGAGGCGCAGGAGCCGGTCGTAGGCCAGCCCGGCCTCTACGAGCTCAAGATCATGAACCGCTTTGCGATCTCCAACCAGGGCCGCAAGGGCGACAAATGGCTGACCGAGACGGTGCGCTGGGCCTGGCGCACCAAAATCCAGATCCACCTCAACATCGATTTGCGGCTGCGGCTGTGGACGGCGGCCGAGACCGAGGCGGTGCGCGTGTTCGCCTCGAATCTGCGCGACCTCTTGCTCGCGGCGCCGGCCGGCGCGCGCGCCACCATGGGGCTCGATCCCGGGTATCGCACCGGCGTCAAGGTCGCGGTGATCGATGCGACCGGCAAGGTGGTGGCGCATACGGCGATTTTCCCGCACGAGCCGCAGCGGCGCTGGGATGAGGCGCTCGCCATTCTCGGCAAGCTCGCGATCGAGCATGGCGTCGAGCTGATTGCGATCGGCAACGGCACCGCCTCGCGCGAGACCGACAAGCTCGCCGCCGAGCTCGTGAAGCGGCTGCCCGAGCGCAAGATGACCAAGATCGTGGTCTCCGAAGCCGGCGCATCGGTCTACTCGGCCTCGGCCTTCGCCTCGAACGAATTGCCCGACCTCGACGTCACCATTCGCGGCGCGGTCTCGATCGCGCGGCGCCTGCAGGATCCCTTGGCCGAGCTGGTCAAGATCGATCCGAAGGCGATTGGCGTCGGCCAATACCAGCACGATCTCGGCGAGGCCAAGCTCGCCCGCTCGCTCGATGCCGTGGTGGAAGACTGCGTGAACGCGGTCGGCGTCGATGCCAATACCGCCTCGGTGCCGCTGCTCGCGCGGGTGTCGGGCATCGGCCAGGGACTGGCGCAAAGTATCGTGCAGCACCGCGATGCCAACGGCCCGTTCAAGTCGCGCAAGGCGCTGAAGGAGGTGCCGCGGCTCGGCCCGAAGGCGTTCGAGCAGTGCGCCGGCTTCCTGCGTATCAGCAATGGCGAGGATCCGCTCGATTCATCCGGCGTGCATCCGGAAGCCTATCCGGTAGTGCGCCGCATCCTCGAGGCGACCAAGAGCGACATCAAGGCGCTGATCGGCAATGCCGACATGGTGCGGGGTCTCAAGCCGCAATCCTTCGTCGACGATACGTTCGGATTGCCGACCGTCACCGACATTCTGCGCGAGCTGGAAAAGCCCGGCCGCGATCCGCGTCCGGCGTTCAAGGCGGCGGTGTTCAAGGAAGGCGTCGAGGAGGTCAAGGACCTAAAGAAGGGCATGATCCTCGAGGGCACCGTGACCAACGTCGCCGCATTCGGCGCCTTCGTCGATATCGGCGTGCACCAGGATGGGCTGGTGCACATCTCGGCGATGTCGCGGAATTTCATCAAGGACCCGCGCGAGGTGGTGAAGCCCGGCGACATCGTCAAGGTCAAGGTGCTGGACGTCGAGGTCGCGCGCAAGCGCATCGCGCTGACGCTGCGGCTTGACGACGAGATCGGGCCGAAGAAGGACAATGCGGCGCCGTCGCGCGATTTCTCCCGCGGCTCCGGCAAGATGACGTCGTCGGCTCCGCGCCGGCCGCAGGAGCAGTCCGGCGGCGGCGCACTCGCCGACGCGCTGCGCCGCGCGGCCGAGAAGAACGGACGCGGCAAGCCGACCTGAGCCGCGGAGGAGGGCGGCGAGCCGAGTTCGCCGCCTTGTTCGAAATCGACCACCTGACGCTTCTGGCTGAGTTGCCTAAGCGGTCCCCGTCATCCTGAGGTGCGAGCTCTTGCGAGCCTCGAAGGATGCACGGCCCCATTTCTGGCCGATTCATCCTTCGAGGCCCGCTCCGCGGGCACCTCAGGATGACGGGGCCGAAGGGGGGCCGTCCCGGCTACAGCTCTCCGGCAGCAAACCTCGCCAGCGCATCCGCGACGCCCTTGCCGTAGGCCGGGTCGGCCTTGCTGCAATTCGCGACGTGCCGTTCCTGGATGTGCTTCGACGCGTTGCCGACCTGACGGGCGGTGTTGTCGAACAGGGCCTGCTTTTGCGCGGCATTCATCTTGCGGAACAGGTCGCCCGGCTGCTGCCAGTGGTCGTCATCCACGCGATGATCCCAATGCGCGGCCGCGCCTGACAATTCGAGTGGCGGCTCGTTCAGCTGCGGCTGATCGGTCCACTCGCCATGGCTGTTCGGCCAGTAGGTCAGCGTGGCGCCCAGATTGCCGTCGGTGCGCATCGCACCGTCGCGGTGATAGCTGTGGAATGGGCATTTCGGCGCGTTGACCGGAATCTGGTGGTGGTTGACGCCGAGCCGGTAGCGCTGCGCGTCGCCATAGGAGAACAGGCGGGCCTGCAGCATCTTGTCAGGTGAATAGCCGATGCCGGGCACGACATTCGCCGGCGTGAACGCCGCCTGCTCGACCTCGGCGAAGAAGTTCTCCGGATTGCGGTTGAGCTCGAAATACCCGACCTCGATCAGCGGATAATCCGCCTTGGGCCACACCTTGGTCAGATCGAACGGATTGAACGGGAATGCCTTGGCCTGTGCATCCGTCATCACTTGGATAAACAGCGTCCAGCGCGGGAAGTCGCCGCGCTCGATGCTCTGGAACAGGTCGCGCTGGTGGCTCTCGCGGTCCTTGCCGACCAGCGCCTCGGCCTCGGCATCGGTCAGGTTCTGAACGCCCTGCCGGGTGCGGAAATGGAATTTCACCCAGACGCGCTCATTGTCGGCATTGATCATGCTGTAGGTGTGGCTGCCGAAGCCGTGCTGGTGACGGAAGGTTTTCGGGATGCCGCGCTGGCTCATGACGATGGTGACCTGGTGCAGCGCTTCCGGCAGCAGCGTCCAGAAATCCCAGTTCATGTCGGGGTCGCGCACCCCCGTGCGCGGATGCCGCTTGATGGCGTGGTTGAGGTCGATGAAGCGCAAGGGGTCGCGGAAGAAGAACACCGGCGTGTTGTTGCCGACCACGTCCCAATTGCCTTCATCGGTGTAGAATTTCAGCGCGAAACCGCGAATGTCGCGCTCGGCGTCCGCCGCGCCGCGCTCGCCGGCGACCGTCGAGAACCGCGCGAACATCGGCGTCTGCTTGCCGATCTCCGAGAACATGCTGGCCTTGGTGTAGCGCGTGATGTCGTGGGTGACGGTGAAGGTGCCGTGCGCGCCGGCGCCCTTGGCATGCATCCGTCGCTCCGGGATCACCTCGCGGTGAAAATGCGCCAGCTTCTCGATCAGCCAGACATCCTGCAGCAATGCGGGTCCGCGCGGCCCCGCCGTCAGGATGTTCACATTATCGGCAACGGGGGCGCCGGAGGCGTGGGTCAGAAACGGTCTTTTGGTCTCGTCGCTCATCGAAAGCTCCTTGCTGAAGGTCAGCACTTCGCCGTCCCGGCGCCCGCAGGGAGGCCAGGCGAAAGGCGATTGCATCGCGGGTTGGATGACGGCCGCGGGGAGGGCAGAGTCCGGTGATTGACAAATTGTGAAGCGGGTCTGCGATCCCTCGACGCCGTCGTTGTTCTCCGACAGCTGCAGGATTAAGAACCGCGGCCGATCGATTCAACGAGCGCTATCCGCCGATTCCAGCCAAATGTCCGTCGATCCCGGCCAACGCAATCGTGGCCGCCGGTCCGGGCAACTGCCGCTCGGCATGCCGGCGCGCGAATTCTAAATCCGGTGTCAGAATCTGGCGCATTTGTCAGTTGAAGTCGGCATCGGCTTGCGTCTTCTGATCATGCTCGCGTGCGGCGATACGAATTCGCCGCGGTCCCAATCAGGGAGGGTTTCATGAAGAACAGGCTTCTCACGTGTCTCACGGCAGCGACGCTCGCTGTCAGCGTTGCGCTTGCACCCGCTGCCCTCGCCAGAGGCGGCGGTGGTGGCGGCGGACATGGCGGCGGCGGCGGCGGCTTCGGTGGCGGCCACGGCGGCGCCATGGGTGCCATGGGTGGTGGCATGCACGGTGGCGGCTTTGGCGGCGGCATGCATGGCGGTGGTTTCGGCGGCGGAATGCGTGGCGGTGGCGCGGCGTTCGCCGCCATGGGCGGCGGCGGGCATTTCGCAGGCGGGCGCGTTGGTGGTCCCCGCTTCGTCGGTGCACCGGCAATCGGCCCGCGCTTTGCCGGCGCCGGATTCCGCGGTTCGCGCTTCTTCCATCATGGCGGCTTCTTACGCCATCACCGCTTCCATCGCTTCGCATTCATCGGTGCGCCCTATCTCTATGCCGGCTATGACTACGGCTGCTACCGCAGGGTATGGACGGCTTACGGTCTGCAATGGGTCAATGTGTGCGGGGACTATTGGTGATCGCCCAACCAACCGCACCGTTGTCGCGGTCGTCGCCAGACGTTCCATCCTGCCCCGGAATGGGATAGTCTGGCGGCGATCGTCGCGGGGCGGCCGCTCGGAGAGTTTGAGAACTCGGAGAGTTCGACACAACTCAGAGAGTTCAGGAATATGACCGGTGCTCACCGCCGCATTCTCGTCGTCGAGGACGACCCGGAAACCGCGGATCAGCTCGTCGAGGAGCTCACCACCAGCGGTTATGATGTGGATCTGGCGGCGAACGGCCGCGAGGCGCTGAGCCAGGGCGCGGCGCGCGACTATGCCGTGATCACCATCGATCGCATGCTGCCCGACATCGACGGCATCACGGTGATGCGTCAGATGCGCGACGGCGGCATCGCAGTGCCGTTCCTGATCATCAGCGCGCTCGGCGAAGTCGACGACCGGGTGCGTGGCTTGCGCGCCGGCGGCGACGACTATCTTGTCAAGCCGTTCTCCTTTGTCGAACTGCTGGCGCGGCTGGAGGCGCTTGGCCGCCGCAGCGAGACCGTTGCAAAGGAGACCATCCTGCGGGTCGGCGATCTCGCGATCGATCTGATTTCGCGGACGGCGAGCCGCCGCGGCCGCAAGATTCCGCTGCTGCCGAAGGAATTCCAGCTGCTCGAATACCTGGCGCGCAACGAAGGCCGCGTGGTGTCGCGCGCCATGCTGCTGCGGCATGTCTGGGACCTGCACTTCGATCCGTCGACCAACATCATCGACGTCTATGTCGGACGTTTGCGCCGCAAGGTCGACGACCAGCAAGCCTATCCGCTGATCCACACGATCCGCGGCATCGGGTACTGCCTCCGTGCTCCTGGCTAAGACCCTCAAGTCGTCGACGTTCCGCCTGGCGTTGATCGCCATCGGTGTCTTCGGCCTGATCGTCTCCGCGATCTTCGCCTATGTCTACTGGTCGACGTTGTCCTATGTGCGCGACAGATCCGACCGCGCGATCAGGACCGAGCAGGCGAGCCTCGATGATGCCTATGCGCGGTCCGGCCGCGATGGCCTGACCGCGTTGATCGCGCAACGCGTCGCGGACAAGGGCTTTGCCGATCATGTGTATTTGTTGGTCGGTCCCGGATCGACCGTGCTGGCGGGAAATCTCAGACAGTGGCCGGCGGGCGCTGCCGAGAAGGGATGGGCTGAATTTCGTGCCTCCCTGCCACAGCTTTCCTCGGGCCCCTCCCTGCTGCGAGGCGTGACGGAAACCCTGTCAAACGGCGATCGGCTGCTGGTCGGCCATGACATCAGCGATCTCGACGGCTTCATGGCGCAGATCAGGGCCGCCGGCATTGCCGTCGTCGTGCTGATCATCGGGCTTGCGGCTGCTGCCAGCATCGGCGTCACGCGGCGAACCGTCGGCCGGATCGAGTCGATCAATGCGACCAGTCGCGCTATCATGCTCTCCGGCCTCGACCAGCGCATCCCGCTTCGCGGCAGCCATGACGAATGGGATCGCGTCGCCGAGAATCTCAATCTGATGCTGGACCGGATCCAGACCTTGATGGGAGACGTCAAGCAGGTCAGCGAAAATATCGCCCACGACCTGCGCACGCCGCTGACCCGGATGCGCGGCCGGCTCGAGAAGGCCTATCACGCCCCGCGGAGCGGCGAGGGGGATGCTGCGCTGATCGGCGACACCATCGCCGATCTCGACGCGGTGCTCGGGATGTTCGCGTCGATCACGCGGATTTCCGAGATCGAGACGCGAGCCCGCAAGGGTGCGTTTCGCACCGTCAATCTCGTCGAGATCGCCGCCGAGGTGGTCGAGCTCTACGATGCCGCGGCTGAGGAGGTTACCACCCGGCTCGACCTTGCCGGCGATCGGGCGGTGCTGGTTACCGGGGACCGCGACCTGCTGTTCGATGCGATTGCCAATCTCGTCGACAACGCCATCAAGCATGGCCGCCCAGGTGGGCGGGTGACGGTGACCTGCGACAACGATGAGCGAGGCGCGGTGATTTCGATCGCCGATGACGGCCCCGGGATACCCGCCGAGCAGCACGACCGCGTCTTCAAGCGGTTCTACCGGCTCGAGCAGAGCCGCTACACGCCGGGCAACGGCCTCGGCCTCAGCCTGGTCGCGGCGGTCGCGAGCCTGCACGGCGCACGGATCGAATTGCGCGACAATGCGCCAGGATTGTTGTGCAGGCTGGTCTTTCCCGCCGCGGAAACGTAGGGCTAGTGCGGAGTGACCCACAAAATCGTTTCGCGAGAATGAAAGCGTATGACCCGCCGGCCAAGCCATACATTCGATGTGGTCCCTGCGAAAGCACTAGTGCATCTACACGTTTGTCGGGCCATTTGCGAGGATTTGGAAGCGGGCCATTCCGGTGTGGAAGGTGATTGGTCCAGGTGGACGGTGGGAGGCGTAGCCGGTCCATCCGCCGAGTTTTGCGATGATCCATGCCGCCCGAGCAAGGGTGTTGGGGCGATGGTGGTTTTTCTGAAGCTCGGTGCGACCTTTCATGGTTTTGTTGATGGCCCTGAGCGTCTCGATCTCTTCTGCGGTGAAGACAAATTCAGCCGGCAATTCTTCGCCACTGTTGCGGGCCTGAACGAGTTGAATGACGATACATGCCGCTCTGGTGGCGACCGCCACGAGCTTGATCAGGCCTTCGGCGCTCTCGATCTGACTATCCTCGATGCGCAAACCCTGGCTCTTCAGCGAGCGAAAGAGTTGCTCAATGATCCAGCGCTGGCGGTACCAGGAGACGATCTGCCAGGCGTCTTTAACGGTGGCGACCGGATGAGTGGTCAGGAGCAGCCAGCGAATGGGCTCCGCACCTCTCGGCGGATGCAACTCGACCACTTCTACGAAGCTGAGTTTGATGCCCTCCGCCAAGTCGGTGACGCCGGGCCTCTGCGGCCGCTTGAGCACGACGGTTCCGAAGCGCATCGAGAGATGGGCCTGCCGGCCGCGCCGATCCATTCGCTGCGGCAGATCGATCACCGCGTTGTCGCAGAAGCGGCTCCGCTCGACCGCCTGATAAAGTGTGTCGCCATCGACCAGCGCATGGTCGTGCATGGCACGCGACAGAAGATGGACATTCTCAGCTGGCGTCAGCGCCCAGTGAGCAAAGAAATCCCCCTCGCGGTCGTTGACGACGGTGATCATGCGGGCATCTGCCAGGACGTCGCGGCCTTGCTCGGCGGCCGTCACCCAGCGCGCCGACTCCTTGTCGGCCAAGGCGCGCCGCTCATGCGGGATTTTTACCTTGCCTTTGCGCGTCCAAACGTTGCCGCCAGTAAGGCCAAGACAGACCCCGCTGTCGGCATCCACCGCCATCATCGCATGCAACAGCACGCCGCGAGCATTGCCCTTGCCGACTTTGCCCAGCCCGCGCCGCCGTCCCGCCTGGGTCTGGAACTTGACCTCGCTCGTATCCTGGATCGCCAGCACATGACGCCCGCTGACCGCAGTCCGCGTCTGCGTGCTCCAGCCCTCAATCAATTTATCGATCGTGACTTGGGGGTTGTTCACAAACCGCCAGAACGCCATATTGGCAGCCCAATCGCCCCGGGCCATCTGGCGCAAGCAGACGCTGCGCGTGCAAAGCATAGCCCGGAGAAGCGTCGCCCCCTTTTGTCGAGACGAACGTCCCCGAACTCACCCAAAGACAAATCCGGCTGCATCGCTGGCGCTCCTTCGAATCAAAGCGCCAGTGAGAGAATCATACAACATGCTGCAGAGACGCCACTTCTTGCTGCGCCGAGTCAATCTGTCGCGCCCCAAAACCGTGTAGACACGCTAGTGCTTTCGCAGGGACCACGACGGAGTGGAGTCTCTTTCAAAACCTCCCTGCCATCTCCACCAGCCGCCGGTGCGCCGCCTCGCGGGCGGCGCGGATCGGCTCGGTGGGCCCGGTGGTAGGGCCGATCGGTACGAAGCGCACGTCGCTGATGCCGATGAAGCGCAGCGCCTCGCGCAGATAGGGCGTTGCCATGTCGATGCGGCCGCGGTTCATGCCGGTGACGAAGTCGCTGCCGCTTGCGAGGATCACGATCGTCGGGCGGTCCTTGAGCAGCGGCAGGTAGCCCTGCGCCGGATCGAAGCGGAAGGCCAGCCCGGGCTGGATGATGACGTCGAGCCATTGCTTGAGCTTGTAGGGAATGCCGAAATTCCACATCGGCGTCGAGATCAGCACGCGATCGGCCAGCGACAGCCGCAGCGCGAGGCGCTCGGCGATTGCGAAGGCGTCGTGCTGCGAATTGGTGAAGCTCTTGCCGCCGATCCGGGCGTATTTGGCCTCGAGCAGATACCCATCGAATTCCGGCAGCGGCTCGCGCCAGAGGTTCATCGCGTCTATCTCCCAGTCCGGTCGCGCCCGACGGAAGCGATCGAGAAAGGCACGTGCGCCGGCCGCCGATTCCGAGTCGGGGCGCGGTGAGCAGTTAAGGTGCAGCAGCTTCGGCACCGCGCCTCCCTAGCCAAGTGCCTTGATCACGGTGTCGGCGTTGGTCACGACGGAGACGTTCTGGAGCGCGAAATTGATCGCGGCGTTGTGCCAGTCGGCATTCATGGTCGAACAGCAATCCTCCGGCACGATCATGAAATAGCCTTTGTCGGCGCCGGTGCGCGCGGTGTGCTCGACCGACATGTTGGTCCAGGCTCCGGTATTGATGATCATGTCGCGGCCGGTCGCCTTCAGGATGGTCTCGAGCCGGGTGCCCTCCCAGGCGCTCATCCGCATCTTCTCGACCACGAAGTCGCCCGGGCGCGGTTCGAGCCCCGAGACCGGTGCCGCGCCCCAGCTGCCGCGCACCATCGCCTTGCTGTCGACCAACCCCTCGAACAGCGGCGCATTGAGCGTGACGCCGGGCGCGCCCGGCTCGACGACGAACCAGACATGGATGATGGAGACGCCGCGCGCTCGCGCAGCCTCGGCCACGCGGCGCACATTCTCGACGACATGCTGCTGGCGGGCGTGTGCGGGCGCACCGGACTCGGCGAACGCGCCGCCGTCCATGATGACGTCATTCTGCATGTCCTGGATGATCATCGCGCAGCGTTGCGGATCGAGCTGCATCTCGCCGGCGGCGAGATTCGGCGCAGGCGTCGACGAGGCGGCGCCGGCGCCGCCGCGCTTGCCGCTCATATAGGGCTCGTGGCGCGGGCCGACCTTGGTCGGGATCGCATAGACCGAATGGGTCGCGGTCAGATAGAGCGTGCGGAAGTCGGCGCCGCCCCAAGCGAGGTTGGCGACGAGCTCGGGCAGGCGGACCTTGCCGAGCAGGTCGGCGGCGGGCGAATAGACCCAGACGCCGCCGGGCGCGGTGACCCAGACATTGCCGCGCTGGTCGCATTTCATGCCGTCGGGCAGGCCGGGCTCGAGCTCGGAGCGGATGCCGGAGGCGAACACGCGCGGATTGGTAAGCGAGCCGTCGGCATTGACGTCGAAGGCGCGGATCAGCGCCTGCACGGTGTCGTTGACATAGAGGATGCGCTCGTCGGGCGAGAAGCACAGCCCGTTCGGCTGCTCGAACAGGTAGCGGTCGACCAGCAGTTTCGGCGCGCCGCCGCCGGGCGGCACGCGGTAGACGCCCTGGAAGCCGAGCTGGCGCGGCCGTTCGACGCCATAGACCGGCATGCGGCCGTACCAAGGATCGGAGAAATAGATCGCGCCGGAGGAATGCACACAGACATCGTTCGGACTGTTGAGCTCCTGGTTCTCGTAATGCGAAGCCAGCACCTCGCGCCGCCCGTCGGGCCGCTCGCGGATCAGCGAAGACGTCGCGTGCTCGCAGACGATCAGATTGAGGTCCGCGTCATAGGTCATGCCGTTGCATCTGTTCGATGGCCGCCTGACCTCGACGACGCCGCGCCGCGCATCCCAGCGCCGGCGCACATCGCCCGGCATGTCGGAGAACAGCAGGAAATGATCGGCCGGATGCCAGATCGGTCCCTCCGTGAAATCGAAGCCGGTCCCGACCTGGCCGACCGGCGCGTAGGGATCGATCAGGTCTTCGAACTCGCTGCGCAGCGTGACATGCGTCATCGCCTCGATCCTCTACGCCGGGAACCAGTTGCGCTGCGGCAGGCTCTGCACGACAGGCCCGGGTACCTGGTCATGCAGGCGGCCGACCACCATGCCGCCCTCGACCTTGGCCGGGCGATCGTGCACAGGAAGCAGATAGCGGGAGCTCGAGAGCAGCTTCTTGATCGCTGCCTTCTCGGCGCGCTTGCTGGTGCCGTGGTTGCCCGTGGTGCGCGGCTCGGCGTCGTGGATCTCGTTAAAGGGATTCACGATCTGGTCGTTGAAATCATAGATCACGTCGCCGCAGATCGTCGCAATCCCGTCGGCGGTGTGGACATGGATGTTCATCGAGCCTTCGGTATGGGCGTTGGCAGCGTCGCAATAGACGCCCGGCATCAGCTCGACCGGGCCGGTGATTTCGAGGTCGAGAAAGCGCAGCGCGCTCTTGGTGTGCAGGCGGTCGATCAGGTGCTTGATGTCCGGCGCCGGATACTGCGGGTGCATCAGGCCCGAGACGGAGTATTCCAGCTCCTTGCGGTTCAGCACGACGGTCGTGTTCATCGGGAACAGGTCGTCCTTGCCGGCATGGTCGATGTGCAGGTGGGTGTGACAGACGAAGCGGACGTCGCCCATCCGCACGCCGTGGCGGGCGAGCTGGTTCTCGATCATGTTTTCGTGGAACTGGAGCCCGCGCATGCCGAGCGTCTCCATGATCTGGTTGGAGCGATAGCCGGTGTCGACCAGCACGGGATAGGGGCCGCCGAGGATCAGGAAGCCGAGCGTCAGCACGCGGCGGGTGCGGCCGCAATTGTGCCCGAGCACGAGGAAGCTCGATTCCAGCTCGATATCGCCATAGTCCAGAATCTTGATCTCTAGCGGCATCTGTCTCCCTCCCAATTCGTGTTCGTTGTTATGTTCGACCCCGCGGTGCGGCTATGGCTGTAGCCGATAGACCCGCGCCGCCGTCGTGCTGAAGATCGCATCGCGCTGTTCGGGGCTCAGCCGTTCGGCTGCCGCCTTGAAAGCGGCGACGAGATCGCGATAGCTGGTCCACAGCTTCTCGATCGGAAAGTTCGAGCCGAACAGGCAGCGGTCGGCGCCGAAGATCGCGACGGTATCGGTCACCACGCCGGCGATATGCGCGGCATCGTTGCGATGGATGAAGGTGCCGAGCCCGGACAGCTTCGACACTACATTCGGACATCGCGCGAGCCGCGTCATCCCGCTGCGCCAGGTGGCGCGGCCCTGCGGCGACAGGTCCTCCAGCATGCCGGCATGCTGCAGGATGAAGGTCACGTCAGGGCAAGCCTCCGCGAGGCCGGCCGCATCGGCCATCTGCGGCGCGAACACCTGCAGGTCAAAACTCCAGCCGTAGTCGGCGAGGTGGCCGACATTGCGCCGGATCACGGGATCATTGCAGAGATCGGCACGCGCGGCGAAGCGGTACAGCGGGTTCTCGTGCCAGTGCAGCTGCATGCGCACGCCGTGCACCAGCGGATAGCGCTTCAATCGATCGAGTTGCGGGCGGACGTCGGCGACGGAGAAATCGGCATAGGCGACGAGGGCGTGCGGCCAGCCGTGCTGGTCCGCGGTCTGCTGCACCCAGGCGGCTTCGTCCTCGAATTGGCCGTTCGGCCAGTTGGTCTGGACATAGACCGAGCGGGTGACGCCGGTGCCCTTGAGGTCGCCGAGATACTCCTCGATCGGATAGTCGCGGCGGATCGGCTCATAGGGGCCGAAGATGCGCGGCTGCATCGGGCCGGACAGCCAGGCGAGATCGGCCTGCCGCCAGATGTGATGATGTCCGTCGACAATGCCAGTCACGCGGCTCTCCTTGTTCCAAGCGACAGCAGATGCGCGACAACAGCCGCGCTGGATCCGCCGTCCACGAGATCGTCGACAAAGCGCTGGATCGCGATCAGCGCCTCGGTTTGCGGCGTGAAGCCGGGCGAGGTTGCGAGCGGCGTCAGCCAGCTGACGCGCCAGGCCCGCCGCGACAGTTTTGCCACGGCATCGCGCAGCGCAGCCGGATCGCCGCGTTCCAGGCCGTCGGAGACGATCACGACCGCGGCGCCGCGGGCATATCCGCCGAACCGCGGCACGGCGAGGAACGCCTGCAGCGCATCGCCGATCCTTGTGCCGCCGTCCCAGTCGCTGACCAGGAAGGAGACCGCGTTCAGCGCCTGCTCGCGCCGCTTCAGCCGCAGCGCCGGCGTGACTCGGGTCAGTCTTGTGCCGAAGGTGAAGACCTCGACATTGCCGGCCGCCTGCACCAGCACATGCGCGAGCTTCATGTTCTCCTCGGTGCGTGCCTTCATCGAGCCGGAGACGTCGATCAGGAACAGGATCTTGCGCGGGCGCTGGCGGCGTCGCATCCGCCCGAGCCGCAGCACCTCGCCGTCATTGCGGACGCTGTCGCGCAGCGTGCGGCGCAGATCGGCGAACGGACCACTGCGTGCACGGCGGCGCCGGTGGCCGCGCCGTCGCGGCAGGCGCCTTGCCGCCTCGCGCGACAGCTTTCGCAGCGGATCGCTGGTCGCGGTCTGGGCAAAGCGGCGCTCGACCAATGCCTCGGCGCGCGCCGCGGCGAGGCCGGACTCATTGGCCTCGTCGGCAAGCGGCGGCTCGTCCTCGCCGCGGCCTTCCTCCTGCAGGCGAACGGTCTCTTCGTCCTCACCCTCGGCCTGCTCGATCGCCTCGGCGCCGCGGAAGTGGATGTCGAACAGCCGGTCATACGTCGCCCGGCGCTGGGGCGGCGGCGCCAATGTCGCGAGCCCGGCCAGGCGGATGTGCTCCAGGCTGCGCGGACCGAGCAGCTCGATCGCGGCGAGGAAGCTCGTCGTCTGCTCCGGCGCAACCGAAAAGCCGTTGGCGCGCAGCAGCGCGACGAACGAGACAAATATCCGCGCGGCGCGCGGCAGCTGCAGGTCGTCGTTCACGCGGCCGCCTCCGCGATGATCGCATCGAGCCGGGGCGAAATGAAATGCAGATCCTCCTCGTCCTTCAGCGCGACGCCGATCGAGCGTTTGAACGCGTCCGGCCAGCGCGCGCCGCCCTTGTTGAGCAGGGTCGCGGCCTCGGCCCAGTCGACCGCCTCGGCGATCCCGGGCGCCTTGCTCAGCGGCTCGCGGCGCAGCCGGCCGACGGCGGCGACCACCGCGCGGGCGGTGGCCTCGGCGACGCTGGACGCCCGCATCATCACGATGCGCGCCTCGCGCTCGGCATTCGGATAATCGATCCAGTGATAGACGCAGCGCCGCCGCAGCGCCTCGTGCAGATCGCGCGTCCGGTTCGACGTCAGCACCACGACCGGATGCTCTGCAGCGCGCACCGTGCCGCGCTCGGGGATCGAGATCTGGAAGTCGGAGAGGAATTCGAGCAGGAAGGCCTCGAACTCCTGATCGGCGCGGTCGATTTCGTCGATCAGAAGCACCGTCGCGTCGGGCGCGCGCAGCGCGGCCAGCATCGGGCGCTCGATCAGGAAGGCGTCGCCATAGATATCGATGCTCTCCTCGCCGGCCTGCCGGATCGCCAGCATCTGGCGCGGATAGTTCCACTCGTAGAGGGCAGCGGCGGCGTCGATGCCTTCGTAGCATTGCAGGCGGATCAGCCTGCGGCCGAGCACGGCGGCGATCGCTTTTGCAGCTTCGGTCTTGCCGACACCCGGCGCGCCCTCGAGTAACAGCGGCTTGCCCAGCGCAAGCGAGAGA
Organism: Bradyrhizobium sp. USDA 4503; assembly: GCF_054055815.1. Classification (NCBI taxonomy): domain Bacteria; kingdom Pseudomonadati; phylum Pseudomonadota; class Alphaproteobacteria; order Hyphomicrobiales; family Nitrobacteraceae; genus Bradyrhizobium; species Bradyrhizobium sp. USDA 4503. Next base: position 4,270,460 of record NZ_JBSRXS010000001.1, on the reverse strand, counting down.
TAGGAGGCGGTCGCGATGCCGTCGTCGGCGAGATAATAGGCCGCGCGCAGCGCCTTCTCCAGCGCCTCTGGGCTGTCGATGCCGACGATGTTGCTGCGGACCGGCATGGAGAAACCTCAGCGCCGTGGCTGCGGGCGCGCGCCGCCTTGCGCCCTGATGGCGCGCAACACCTTTTCCGGCGTGATCGGGAGATCGTCGATCCGCACCCCGACTGCGTTGAAGATCGCGTTGGCGATCGCAGGCAGCACGGGATTGGCGCACATCTCGCCCGGTCCCTTGGCGCCGAACGGACCGTCGGGCGCCGGGCGTTCCAGCACCGCGATGTTGTGCGGGCAGATGTCGCCCGGACCCGGCATCAGATATTCGACGAAGTCGCGCGGACCGTGCACCGGCTCCGGATAATAAGGCTCCGGCGTCTCGTAGAGCGCGTGGCTGACGCCCATCCAGGCGCCGCCGACCAGCTGCTGCTCGACCAGCCGTGGATTGAGCGCGCGGCCGAGTTCATAGGCGGAGTCCATCCGGACCATGTCGACCTCGCCGGTCTCGTCGTCGACCTCGACCTCGGCGACCAGGCAGGCATGCGCGTAGCATGTCGCCGGCGACATCTCGCCGGTCTCGGGGTCGACGTCGGACAGCGGCACCAGGAAGATACCGCGGCCGGAGATCGTCTTGCCCTGCTTGAACTGCGCGGCGATGGCGACGTCCTTGGTGGAGATCGAGCGATGCGGCGCGCCCTTGACGTGGATATTGCCGCGGCCGTCGGTCTCGAGGTCGGCGGCATTCACCTCCAGTTCCTCGGCGGCGGCCTCCATCATCACACCGCGTGCCTCGCGCGCAGCCGCCATTACGGCGTTGCCGACGCGATGCGTGCCGCGCGAGGCGAACGAGCCCATGCAGTGCGGGCCGGTGTCGGAATCCGCGGTGTCGACATAGACGTCCTCGACCGGCACGCCGAGCGTCTCGGCGCAGATCTGCCGCGTCACCGACTTCATGCCCTGGCCGAGGTCGATCGAGGACAGCGCCACGGTGAACTTGCCGCTCGGGTTGGAATGCACCAGCGCCTGGCTGGGATCGCCGCCGAGGTTCATGCCGATGGGATAGTTGACCGACGCGATGCCGCGTCCGCGATGCCGGGTCATGGTCAGCGCCTCCTGGTGCCGAAGACGGAAGAGAAGCGGGTGGCGCCGTGCGACGGCGCGCCCGGCCGCGGCGGCGGAGACGACGGTGGCGGCGAAGAGGGCGGCGGTGGCGGCGGCTCGCGGGTCGCGGCCTGCGCGCGGTCATACGTCGTGCGCTGCTGGGATGGTGAGGCCGGCGGTGCATGCGGCTCGCGCGGGGTCGGCGTCACGGCGGCTCGCGCGCCGCCACCATCCTTGCGCGACGACATCCGCTTGAAGTCTTCGCGGAGCGGCCACTTGGCCTTCTCCGCTGCGACCTGCACGCATTCGATCAGCGCGGTGTTCTTGGCCTCGCGGCGGTGCGCCTTCATGTCGCCGTCGCGATATGCATTGAGGATCCGGAACTCCATCGGGTCCATGCCGACGAGATGGGCGAGCTTGTCCATCTGGCATTCGATGGCGAAATCCATCGCGGTGACGCCGAAGCCGCGCATCGCGGTCGCCGGCGTGCGATTGGTGAAGACGCAGTAGACGTCGCCATGAACGTTCGGGATCGTGTAGGGGCCGGGCAGATGGGCGGCGCATTTCACCGCTGCATAGCTCGACAGCCGCGTATAGGCGCCGCTGTCGAAGTAGGCGCGCACCTTGCGGGCGACGATGCGGCCGTCGCGCATCACGCCGTCCTTGATGTAGATGCGCTCGGCGCCGCGCGGCGGCCCGTACTGCATCTCCTCCTCGCGCCCGAACACATAGCGCACCGGGCGACCGGTCAGCATCGCGCCGAGGATGCAGAGCGGCTCGGTCAGCGTATCGACCTTGCCGCCGAACCCGCCGCCCACGGTGCCGCCGATGAAGTGGAAGGTGTTGGAAGGCACGTCGAGGATCTTCGCGCAGGTGTCCACCGAGAAGAACAGCGCCTGCGTCGAGGTGTAGACGATGTAGCGGCCGTTGGTGTCGGGAGCTGCGATCGAGCCGTTGGTTTCGGTCGGCGCGTGCTCGATCGGCGACATCTGGTAGCGCTGTTCCAGCACATGGTCGGCCGTCGCGAGTGCGCGGTCGGCATCGCCGAAGCGCAGCTGCTGGCGGTCGTAGGTCTCGTGATAGGTGAAGGTGTTCTTCGGATAGACCTCGTTGACCACGGGCGCACCCGGCTTCAGCGCCTCCTCGACATCGAACACCGCCGGCAGCGGCTCATAGTCGATCTTGACCTTTGCGATGGCCTCATAGGCCTCGCGCGGGCTGTCGGCGACGATCGCGACGATGGGTTCGCCCTTGTAGCGCACCTTGTCGACCGCGAGCGAGGGCTCGTCGTCCTTGCCGAAATTGATCAGGCTGAGCAGCGTGTTCAGGTTCCGCGGCACGTCGGAGGCGCGGATCACGCGCCGGACCCCCTGCGACCGCTCGGCCTCCGAGGTGTCGATGCGGCGGAGTCTTGCGTGGGGATGCGCGCTGCGCACCACCTTCAGATGCAGCATGCCCTGCAGCTTGTGGTCATCGAAATAGGGCGAGGTGCCGGTGACATGGCCGAGCATGTCCTGGCGCTGCGTGCCTTTGCCGATCTCCTTCAGATTTTCGTCGCGCTCGTCGGCGAAGATATCCTTGCGCAGTTCCAGCATGGCACTGTTCCCTTACGCACGCGCCCGGCCGCCGGACGCGGCTGATAGCACGGCGTTAATGATCGGCTCGTAGCCGGTGCAGCGGCAGATATTGCCGGAGATCGCCTCGACCACCTCGGCGCGGCTCGGCTGCGGATTGCGGTCGAGCAGCGCCTTCGCGGCCATCAGCATGCCCGGCGTGCAGTAGCCGCACTGCGCGGCGAAATTGTCGGCGAAGGCGCGCTGCAGCGGGTGCAGATTGGGGCCGTCCTTGATGCCGTCGAGCGTCTCGACCGAGCGGCCGGCGACCGTTTCGGCGAGCGTCAGGCAGGAGAGATGCAGCTCGCCGTCGATCAGCACGCTGCAGGTGCCGCAGCCGCCCTGGCCGCAGCCGAACTTCGGCGTCATGTCGCCGATCAGTTCGCGGAGCGCGACCAGAAGGTTGGTGCCGCCGTCGACGAAGATCGCGACGTCACGGCCGTTATGCTGGAATTGAAGGGCAGTCTTGGCCATCACGATTTATTCCTGACCGGACAACAGACGACGTAGATGCACGCCGACGATCTCGCGGCGATACCAGGCGCTGGCGAGCGCATTGTCGCCGGGTGACGTTCCCTCAACAGCTGCCGCAGCAGCCGCGCTGATGGTGGAGGCGTCGAGCGCGCGGCCTTCCAGCGCGCGCTCGGCGGAGCGGGCGCGGATCGGCGTCGGCGCCATCGAGCCGAGCGCGACGCGGGCGCCGACGATGCGGCTGCCGTTGACCGGCAGGTGCGCCGCGAGCGTGATCACCGCGCCGCCCTTGGGCTTGATCCGCGCGATCTTGCGGTAGCGGAAGGCGTCGACGCTGCTGGGCCTGGCAAAGGAGATCGCCAGCACCAGCGATCCGGCCTGCCGGTCGCGCGATTGCAGGAACTCCTCGATCGGGATCTCGCGCCCTCCGAGGCCGCCCTGGACGGACACGGTGGCATCAAGCGCGAGCATCGCGACCGTGAAGTCGCCATACGGCACTGGCGCGAACAGATTGCCCCCGACGGTACCCATGTTGCGCACCGCCGGCCCGCCGATCGAGCGCGCCGGGGCGTGCAGGAAGGTGAGGTCGCGTTCGGCCAGGATGCGCGCGAAGGTGACGCCGGCGCCGAGCGCGATGCGCGAGCCGGTGGCATCGATCCGTGTCATAGCATAGTCGCTGGCGCGCACGATGGTCGAGATCGAGATGTCGCCCTCGTTTAGCGCCCGCATCACCAGCGTGCCGCCGCCGAGATAGCGGGCGCTGCCATCCGAGGACAGCGCCGCCGCGGCGTCATGGGTGCTGGTGAAGGTCTTCACCGTGACTGGCATGATGGTGCTCTCCGCTTACGCGGCCTCCTTCAGATGCCGGCGGATGGCGTCGAAGCCGGCCTGGTAGATGTCTTCCGAAACCATCCGCGTGATGCGCTCGCTGTCCTCGGTTCGCGTCGTGAAGCGCGACTCCCAGTGCCAGAAGGTGCGGTCACCATCGGTGACCGGCAGCAGACGGACATGCGCCACGTAGTTGAACATCGGGATCGGCGTATCGAGCAGGCAGTAGCTGAACGATTGCTCAAGATCGGACAGCGCCAGCAGTTGCTCGCGCAGCTCGGCGCCGTCCTTCAGCTTGAAGCGCCTGACGCAGCCGATCTTGTCGGACGGCTGGGCGCGCTCGATGCCGCTGCTCGCGACCGCCGGATGCCAGCGGTCATGACCGTTGAAATCGCGCAGCACGGCCCACACCGCATCGGTCGGCGCATCCAGGATCGTGCTTTTGACGATATGCGGCACGGTCTATCCTCCGAACGCCCGCTTCAACGCGTCGAAGCCGCCCTGGAACACGCCGCCGGCGATATTGTTGACGAGCTCCGTCTCGCGCTCCGGCGCGCAGTCGAATTCGGCGGTCCATTCCAGGAAGGTCTGGTCGCCGTCGGTGACTGGCGTGAGCCGCAGCGTCGCGACGTAGTTCTCGACGCCCATCGGCGATTCCAGGATCGAATAGGTGCAGAACATGTCGTAGTCGGACAGCCCGAGCAGCTTCTCGCGGATGCGATCGCCGTTGCGCAGCCGGAAATCCCTGACGCAGCCGATCTTGTCGGAGGGCTCGCCGCCCTCGATCCGGCTTTCGGCGATCGCGGGATGCCAGTTCGGCAGCCCGTTGAAATCGCGGACGCGGGCCCAGACCCGGTCGTTGCGGGCGTTGACGACGGTGGAAACGTAAACCCGTGCCATGGCGTGAGCTCAGTCCTTCTTGCGCGGCGTGCGCTCAGGTCGCGCCGGCTCGCCGCCGCCCTCGGGCGCCGCCGGCTTGGCCTCGCCGCCGCTCTTGCGCGCGGAGTCCTTGATGCCTTGCATGTCGCGGGCTTCGCGGATCAGGCCGGGCATCTTGGCGAGGCTGCCGCCCTCGACGCCGATATCCGAGAGGATCGAGTCGATCAGCGGCGCCTGCACGCGGTAGCGCAGCGCCGAGTCGATCACCTCGTCGGTGGCGCTGCGGCCGGTGCCGTTGCCATGGCCATTGCCGTTGAGGCCGTCGACCTGGAGGATGCGGATGCCCTCGATCTTCTCCATCGGCTTGACGCTCTCGCGGACGATGCCCTCGATGCGGTCGAGCAGCTTGCGGCGGAACAGCGAGTAGCGCGCCTGATCGGTCAGCACGTTCTCGGCCTCGTTAAGCAGACGCTGCGCCTCGGCCTCGACCGTGGCACGGACCCGTTCGGCCCCGGCTGCGATCCTGGTTTCCTCGGCCTGCTTTTCGGCGAGCAGCACCTCGACGGTCTTGCGCCGCTTTGCGATCTCGCTTTCGCGCGCGGTGACGACGCGTTCGGCCGCTTCGGTGGCGTGGATCCGGGCGTCCTCGGCCGCGGCTCGTGCCGCGGATTCTTCCAGTGATTTCTGATGCAGCGCGATGGCCTTTTCCATCAGCGCGGTCTCGACATCCTTCTCGCGGTTGACCTCGAGCTTGCGTAGCTCGCGCTCGCGGCCGATGCGGGCCTCGTCGAGGCCACGGTCGGAGGCGATGCGGGCGCGTTCGACCTCCTCGCGGGCGACGATCTCGGCCTCCTGCAGCGACTGGTTGCGAGCGACCTCGAGCTGTTCGATCGCACGGCGCCGCTCGATCCGGGCCGCCTCCAGCGCCTGCTCGCGGGAGACGTCGGTGGTGTCGATGTCCTTGCGCGCCACAATTTCGGCCTGCCGGACCTGCCGGTCGGCATCGATCCGCTCGGAGCGCTTGGCGGCGAGCGCGATCACGCGCTCCTCGTCGGCGAGCTCGATCGCCTTCTTCTGGTCGATGTTGAGCACTTCGCGGGTCCTGGAGGAGGCGATCCGCTCACTCTCCAACGTCAGCTCGACATCGATGCGCTGCCGCTCGATGGCGTCGCGGCGCTTCAGCTCGGCGGCCTCGATCGCCTCGGTGCGCGCGATCTCGAGCCCGCGGGTTTCGCGCTCGGCGCGGATGCGCTGCGCGGCGACCGACTTCTCCTGCGAGATCCGCGCCGCCTCGATCGCCTCGCGGGAGGCGATATCGGCTTCCTCGATCGCGCGGGTGCGGGCGATCTCAAGCGCCCGGACGTGCTCTTCCTGGGCGATCCGCGACGCTTCGGTGGCTTCGCGGGCACTGATCCCGGCGATCTCGACCGCCTGGTTGCGCTCGATCTCGAGCTTGCGTGTGGTGTGGTCGGCGGCGATGCGCTCGGCGGCCAGCATCTTCTCGCGCGCGATGCGGGCGGCCTCGACCGCCTTCTGCGCCTCGATCTCGGCTTCCTGGATGGTGCGGACCTGCTGGATTTCCAGCGCGCGGGTGCGCTCGTCCGAGGAGATGCGCTCGACATTGACCGTCATGGTCTGGGCGATGCGCGCCTTCTCGGTGGCCTCGCGCGCGGCGATCTCGGCCTCGTCGACCGCGCGGGTGCGCTCGATCTCGCGGCGCCGGGTCTCCTCCTCATTGGCGATGCGGGCATCGGTGACGACGCGGTCCTGCTGGATCCGGGCCTTCTCGATCGCCTCGCGAGCGGCGATCTCGGCTTCCTCGACCGTGCGCATCCGCTCGATCTCGCGCTGGCGCACCTCGCGCTCGGAGGCGATGCGGGTGGTGTCGACCGAGCGCTGGTTGGCGATCCGGACCTTCTCGATCTCCTCGCGCGCCAGCAGCTCCTTCTCTTCGACCGCCCGCGTCCGCTCGATCTCCTTGTGCCGGGTCTCGCGCTCCGAGGCGATGCGTGCTTCGGTGATTGCCTGCTCGTTGGCGATGCGCGCTTTCTCGATGGCTTCGCGCGCCGCAATCTGGGCCTGCTCCGACTCGGTCTCGCGCAGCGCGCGCTCGCGGGCGACTTCGGTGCGCTGCAAGGCGCGGCGCATCTCGATGTCGCGTTCCTGCTCGAGGCGGGCGGTCTCGCTTTCGCGCTCGATCTCCAGCGCCTGCCGCTCGGCCTCGAGATTGCGGGAGCGGATCTTGATCATCGAGTCCTGCTCGATGTCGTTGCGCAGCTTGCGCTTGGCCTCGATGTCCTCCATCAGGCGGGTCAAGCCTTCGGCGTCGAAGCGGTTCGAGGGATTGAAATATTCGAGGTCGGTCTGATCGAGATCGGTGATCGCGACCGACTCCAGTTCGAGGCCATTCTGCGCCAGTGCTTCGGCGGCATTGGCCTTGACGCGCGCCACATAGTCGCCGCGCTGCTCGTGCATCTGCTCCATCGTCATCTCGGAGGCGACTGAGCGGATCGCGGAGATGAACTTGCCGGAGAGCAGGGTGTGGAGCTGTTCGGGCTCCATGGTGCGGCGGCCGAGCGTGGCGGCAGCGATCGAGACCGCTTCGCGGGTCGGCTGAACCCGGACGTAGAAATCGGCCTCGATGTCGACGCGCATGCGGTCGCGGGTGATCACCGCGTCCTGCCTGGAGCGCACGATCCCCATCGGCAGCACGTTCATGTTGACCGGCGTGTAGTCGTGGATGAAGGGCAGCACGAAGGCGCCGCCATTGATCACCACGCGCTCGCCGAGGAAGCCGGTGCGGACGAAGGAGACCTCCTTCGACGAGCGGTGATACAGCCAGTTCACGACATAGACGATGATGACGATCGCGACGATTGCGACGATGAGCCAGAGGATCAATTCACCGACCAGCATCCCCGACATCTCTTCCTCCCTTGGTCACGGCGGCTAGCGCGCGCCGATCGCCTTGAATTTGCGAACCTGATCCGTCAGCGCTCGCTCGACCGGCAGGCGTTCCATCGAGGAGGCGCCGTAGAAGCCGTGGCAGTTGCGGGTCTGCTTCATGATGAAATCGGCATCGGCGGGGTCCGCGATCGGACCGCCATGCGCGAGCACGATGATGTTCGAATTGACGCTGAGCGCGGCCTCGGCCCAGGCCTCGATGCGGGCAGGGCAGTCGGCGAGCTTCGGCGCGGTCTGCGCGCCGATCGTGCCGCCGGTGGTCAGGCCCATGTGGCAGACGATGATGTCGGCGCCGGCGATCGCCATCGCGGCGGCCTCCTGCTCGCTGAAGACATAGGGCGTGGTCAGCATGTTCTTCTCATGCGCCTTCGCGATCATGTCGATCTCGAGCGCGTAGGACATTCCGGTCTCTTCGAGATTGGCGCGGAAGGTGCCGTCGATCAGGCCGACGGTCGGGAAGTTCTGCACGCCGGCAAAGCCGATCGCCTTGAGCTGGTCGAGGAAGAAATCCATATCGCGGAACGGATCGGTGCCATTGACGCCGGCGAGCACCGGCGTCCTGGTCACGACCGGCAGCACCTCGCCGGCCATCTCGACGACGATGGCGTTGGCATCGCCATAGGGCATCAGTCCGGCGAGCGAGCCGCGGCCGGCCATGCGGTAGCGGCCGGAATTGTAGATCACGATCAGGTCGACGCCGCCGGCCTCCTCGCATTTCGCCGACAGTCCCGTGCCGGCACCGCCGCCGACGATCGGCTCGCCGCGTGCGATCATGGCGTGAAACTTCTTCAGCAGCGCTGCGCGTTCAAACCTGGGCATGGGTCACCTCGCCACTCTCCGCCGCACACCGGCGCGTCCGAGCAAGGGGCGGAACGCGCTGACGATGGCGGCGGTGAACTCGGGATCGTTGATGTTGCGTTTGATGCGGATGATCTGCCGGTTGCCGGTCTGGCGCACGGTGCGCTCCAGCGCGCGGAACAACGCCGCGTCGGCCTCCGGGTCCCAGAACGGCTGGCCGGGTGCATCGAGCGCGGAGACGCCGCCCTCGGCCAGGAAGAAGCGCACCGGCCCGTCCATCTGGTTGAGCCGTTCGCCGATCCAGCGGCCCATGCGCTCGTTCTCTTCCGGCGTGGTCCGCATCAAGGTGACCTGCGGATTGTGGATGTGGAATTTGCGCTGCCGATAGCGCTCCGGGATCGTGTCGGGTGCGCCGAAGTTCACCATGTCGAGCGCGCCGACCGAGCCGACATAGGGCACGCGGCTGCGGACGATGGCGCCGAAGCGATCCTCGGTCGCCGGGAACACGCCGCCCATCAGGAGGTCGCAGACCTCGGTCGTGGTGAGGTCGATCACGCCGGCGAGTTGGCCGGACTCGACCAGCTTCTCCATCGAGCGGCCGCCGACGCCGGTGGCGTGGAAGACGAGGCACTCGAAATCCTCGCGCAGGTCCGCCGCGATCTTCTGCACGGCCGGGGTGGTGACGCCGAACATGGTGATGCCGATCGCCGGAAGGTTCGCGCCTGCGCTGCGCTGCTTGCCGGCCTGCTCATCGAGCCGCGCCTTAACCATGCCGACCAGCGCATGAGCGCCGTTGCCGAGCACCGTGCGCGAAATCGAGTTGAGACCCTGCACGTCGGTCACCGAATACATCATGGTGATGTCGGCGGGACCGACATAGGGACCGACGTCGCCGGACGCGACCGAGGAGATGATCAGCTTCGGCACGCCGACCGGCAGCGCGCGCATGCCGGGCGCGACCAGCGACGCGCCGCCGGAGCCGCCGGCGGAGATGATCCCGGCGATATTGCCCTGGCGACGCAGCCATCGCTCGAACGCCTCCGCCATCGCCGTCACCGAGGCGCCGCGATCGGCGCCGAACACGCCGGAGCCGCCGCGGCCGTGGTTCAGTGCGATCTCCTGCGCGGTGACATCGCAGCTCGCCGCTTTGCCGCTGGTCGAGACGTCGACCAGTCGCGTGCGCAGGCCGCTGCCGGCGATGATATCGCGGATGAAGCGCAGCTCGGCACCCTTGGTGTCGAGCGTGCCGACGATGAGGACGACCGGTGGCCCGGACGTTCGGGAGGTCGTCGGTTCGCGTCGCTGCCGGGTTGCCTCCTCGAGCCGAGTGACCCCGGTGGACTGCGTCCGTGCGGCGGCCTCGATGCGGGCGATCGGCACCGGCTGCGACCAGCGGGTCGGCAGCACGGGATTGGAGACGTAGATGCGGGTCGGCCCCTTGCGTTCCGGCTGCGGGGCACCGGCCGCTTCGGCCTTCGCCGGTGCTGGCTCGGCGTCGGTCTCGTCGGCGCCATGGGTGCCGACGCCGAGCAACCGCTGCTGCAGCTCGCGGTCGGTTGCAAGGCGGGCGGAATCGATGATCCGGTTGATCCGGCCATTGACCATGATGGCGACGTTGCGCGACACCGCCGTCGCCACACCGATGTTCTGCTCGATGACCAGCACGGAGATGTCGCCCTCATCGCCGAGCCGCAGCAGCATGTCCTCGACCTGGGCGACGATCACGGGCGCAAGGCCTTCGGTCGGCTCGTCCATGATCAAGAGATGCGGATTGGTCAGCAGCGCACGCGCGATCGCGAGCATCTGCTGCTCGCCGCCGGACAGCTGGTTGCCGCCGTTGGTCTTGCGCTCGGCGAGGCGCGGGAAGGTGTCGTAGATTCGCTCGATGGTCCAGGCGCCGCGCCGCAGGCCGCCGGCAAGCGCAAGGTGCTCGTCGACGGTCAGCGACCGCCACAGGCGGCGGCCCTGCGGCACATAACCGACGCCGAGCCGGGCGATCCGTGCCGGATTGAGCCGCGTGACCTCTTCGCCGCGAATCCGGATCGAACCGCCGCTGGCACGCACGAGGCCCATGATCGCCTTGCACAGCGTGGTCTTGCCCATGCCGTTGCGGCCGACTACCGAGAACACGCCGGACTCGAGCGTGAGATCGACGCCCTGCAGCGCATGCGAATGGCCGTAATAGACGTCGAGGCCCTTCACCTCGAGCGCGGGCATTGCGCGGCGGTCATTCATGGCCGCCTCCGAGATAAAGCTCCTGCACCTCGGGATCGGATTCGATCTCGCGCGGCAGGCCTTCCTTGAAGATGCGGCCGTTGTGCATCATCGTCACGCTCTCGACGACGCGCAGTGCGACGTCCATGTCGTGCTCGATGATGATGTAGCCGATATGCGCCGGCAACGAAGTCAGGATCTCGATCAGCTCGCGCCGCTCGGTCGGCGACAGCCCCGCCGCCGGCTCGTCGAACAGGATGAAGCGCGGCGCGCCGGCCAGCGCCAGCGCGATCTCGAGCTGCCGCTGCTGGCCATGTGCGAGCTCGGCGACGCGCTGGTCCTTCACGCCGCTGAGGTGAACCGCCTGGACCAGCGTTTCGGTCGCGTGCATCAGCGCATCGTTCTGCCCCGGGCGCAGGAACGAGAACCGGCCACGCGAGACGCCACGGCAGGCGAGGTAGACGTTGTCCTGCACCGTGAGGCCGGGGAACAGCGCCGAGATCTGGTAGGTACGGCGTAAGCCCCGGCGGATCCGCTCATAGGGCGGGAACTGGGTGATGTCCTCGCCGAAGAAGCGGATCGTGCCGGAGGAGGGCGGGAAGTCACCGGTGATGCAGTTGAACAGCGTGGTCTTGCCGGCGCCGTTCGAGCCGAGCACCGCGCGCCTTTCGCCCGGCCGCACAGTGATGGTGACGTCGGTCAGCGCCGCCAGCGCGCCGAACAGCCTTGTCACGCCGCGCAGTTCCAGCGCCGCGCCGGCGCCGACCACGGACAGCCGCTGCGCGACGCTATCCATGGCGGCCTCCGCCTGAACGTTGCGTCGAGGATGCATTGCGCTGCCGCCAGCGTTCCCACAGGCCGATCACGCCATCCGACGACCAGAACACGATGGCGAGGAAGCCGAGCCCGATCAGCAGCCGGAAGCGGTTGCCGTCGAGCCCGAACTTGATCAGCACGTCGAGCGCGAAGGTCCGCAGCAGCACGAAGATCAGCGCGCCGATGAAGGGTCCGATCGGCCGCGTGATGCCGCCGACCACGGCGATGATCAGGACGTCGATGCAGGCTCCGACGCTGACCGAGCCGGGCGAGATCTGCCGGTAGTTCCAGACCTGCAGCACGCCGCCGAGCGCGGCGATGAAGGCGGCGAAGGCGTAGGCCGCGATGCGGTGCGCATTGGGGTTGAAGCCGAGCGCCGCCATGCGGCGGGAATTGTCGCGGACACCCTGCAGCGCGAGGCCGAACGGCGCCCGCGAGACATACTGGACGGCGAAGTAGCAGATCGCGGCGACGCCGAGCGTGACATAATAGAAGGCGATATCGGCGCGCCAGTCGACGCCCCAGAACTGCGGCGTCGCGACGGTGTTGATGCCGGTGTGGCCGTTGAAGATCGCCCAATTCTGGTTGGTAAAGTAGTAGAACGCGGCGCCGATCGCGAGCGTAATCATGATGGTGTAGATGCCCTCGGTGCGCACCGCGAGCGCGCCGCCGAGCGTGCCGAACAGCGTCGCGAGCGCCAGCGCCATCGGGGTTGCCAGCCACCACGGCCAGCCGAGGCTGATATTGGCGTTGCCGCTGATGCCGAACACCGCGACCATGTAGCCGGCGAAGCCCGCGATGGTGAGCTGCATCAGGCTGACCATGCCGCCATAGCCGGCGAGGAACATCAGGCTGAGCGCGATGATGCCGAGGATCAGCGTGGTGGCGAAGATCTCGATCAGGAAGAAACCGTTGGCGATCAGCGGCATGATCACGAGGATCAGCGCGACCAGCCAGGCCGCCGGGTTCTGGAATTCCGGCCAGGCACGGATGAAGGCGCGGCGGGCCGCGTTGGCGGATGGATCGGGGCGGAACTGGGTGCTCTGGAGCAGCGACATCTGTCATCGCCTCGCGAGCAGGCCCTGCGGCCGCAGCGCCAGCACCAGCACCATGATCAGGAAGGTGACGACGATGGCGTAGGTCGGGATGTAGACCGAGCCGAGCTGCTCGGCGAGGCCGATGATGACGGCGCCGAGCGCCGCTCCCGGGATCGAGCCCATGCCGCCGACGATCACGACGACGAGCGAGGCGAGCAGGAACCGCGTATCTTCGCCCGGCGATAGCGACTGGAAGGTGCCGCCGACCACGCCGGCGATGCCGGCAAGGCCCGCGCCAAGCGCGAACACCAGCACGAACACCAGCTGGATCCGCACGCCGGTGGCGGCCAGGATGTCGCGGTCGTCGACGCCGGCACGCACGATCATGCCGATCCGCGTACGGTTGAGCGCCACCCACATCGCGATTCCGATCACGACGGACGCAGCGAAGATCACCAGCCGCACCAACGGGTATTGCAGATAGACCGGTTCGCCCGTTGATTTGATCGCGGTCAGCAGCGGCAGCTGGATCGGGCCGATCAGCCAGCTCGGGGTCTGGATCTGGTAGAAGTCGCCGCCGAACACCCAGAGCATCAGATCGGCGAACACGATCGACAGCCCGATCGTCACCATGGTCTGCCTGAGGTCCTGACCCTCCATGCGTCGGAACACGACGAGCTGCAGGATCACGCCGACCAGCGCCACCGCGATGAAGGCGATGATGAAGCTGAGGAGCCACGACCCGGTCCAGCTGCTGATCGCGTAGCCGACATAGCCGCCGAACAGATAGAGCGAGCCGTGCGCGAGGTTGACATTGCGCATCAGGCCGAAGATCAGCGTGAAGCCGCTAGCCACCAGGAAGTAGAGCCCGCCGAGCGTGATGCCGTTCAGCACCGCGTTGAGGAACACGCGCTTGCGGCCGATCGCGGCCTCCAGCCCCGGCGGCCAGATCGCGAACACCAGCCACGCGAGCACCGCGACCGCGATGATCACGATCAGTGCCCAGGCCGGATGGCGTTCGATGAACCTGGCCATCTCCGTCGCGTTCCCTCACTGGTCGCGACCGTCTGCCGGGCCGCGTGTCCAGTATCCTACCGAGGGCGTAAGCTCAGGATTTGATCGACAGTATCTTTTATCGTGCGCTCCGGAACTCCTTCACGGCCGCAACACCTTGGCGGCGCGGCGATAGTCGGTCGGGGCCATGCCGACATTGGCGGCGAAGAAGCGGGTGAAGCCGCTCTGCGAGGAGAAGCCGAGGTCGAAGCCGATATCGGCGATCGGCGTCTCGGTCGCCACCAGCGCATCGAGCGCCTGCTCCATGATCAGCGTGTTCATGTAGAGGTGAGGGGTGACGCCGGTCTGGGTGCGGAACAGCCGGTAGAAATGCGGCCGCGACAGCCCGGCCTCGCGCGCGATCGCATCGAGCTCGATCTCGGCGCCGGGGCTTTCCGACATCAGCTTGATCGATTTGCGCACCCTGAAATCGGTCACCGCGGCCGCCGCGCGCGCATCCTGCGCGGCCTGCCAGCTCTCCTCGTAGCAGGAGTCGATCAGCTGCCGGAGTTCGCAATCGAGGCTGCGCAGCGACGGCGCGCCGCACACTAGTGCTGCGGTGCGGCGGATCAGCCGGTCGAGCGCTTCGGTGCGCGGAAAGAAGGTGCGGCCGAACCGCAGGCCCTGTGCCGTCGCGGGCTGCGGCGCGAACCATTCGGCGTTGACATAAAGCACGAAGAAGATCGCGCCGTGGTCCATGTCGGTCGGCAGAAAGTTGTGCGGTTCCCACGGGTTGACCGCGACGACGGTGTCGTCCTTGAGCAGCAGCCGCTGCTCCGAAACGTCGATCTGCGCCGGCGTTCCGCCGACATGAAAAATCAGATGCCCTTCGCGGTGCGCATGCACGTTGAAGGGACGGTTCAACTGATAGACCGTCGCGCGACCGAACCGGCCGTGGAAGACGGCAAGCGCCCTGCTCATGCCTCCCCTCCCGCGGGATGTTCTTGTCTTTTCGACAAGCGTTCATCATCCGCCCGCGGAAAGCAAGGGCGAGCAGGGCTCTTGATGCAACCGCGCACCATGCCCCGGCCGTTCAGCCTGCACTGCAACAAATACGTCAGTACTTCTTGCACTCCGGGACCGTGCGGCTCGGCAGGCCGATCTTGGCGAACACCGCCGGATCGTAGCCCAGCGTCTGGTTGACGTTCGGGATCACCTTGACGACCTTGCTGAACAGTGCGCCCTTGCCGTCATCGACCACCTCGGTGACGAAATTGGTGCCGATCGCCTGGCGGTTGGAGTCGAGCTTGATCTTGCCGTTCGGCGCGTCGATCTCGATCTTCGCCAGCGCGTCCTTGAGCTTGGCCTGGTTGTTGGAGAGATCGCCATTGACCTGGCGCAGCGCCAGGATCAGCGCCATCGTCGAGCCGTAATAGTTGGTCGCGAGCAGCGACGGGCTTGGGAAGCGTTTGGCCGGCGGGAAGGCATCCTGATAGGCCTTGACGAATTTCTGCCAGCCCGGATCCTCCCAGGTATCGGCCTGGCCGCTGGCGGCGATGGTGCCGATCAGCGCGTTCTTGGCGTTGCCCTTCGACGACAGGATGGTCTGGTCGATCATGATCGAGCCGCCCATCAGATGCGCCTTGCCGCCGGCCTGCTGATACTGGTTGAGGAAGTTGACGGCATCGGCGCCGCCGAGGCCGAGATAGATCGCGTCGACGTCGTCAGGCAGCGCGGCGATCACGGAGGCAAAGTCCTTGGTGCCGAGCGGCACCCATTGCCGGTTGGTGACCTGGCCGCCGGCGCCGCAGAACTCGAGCACCAGGCCAAATACCTGGGTGTAGATGAAGGAGTAGTCCTCGCCGACGGTCGCGATCTTGCGATAGCCCTTGGTCTCGTAGGCGTATTTGCCGAGGCCGACCTGCCACTGCGCGCCGTCCATGTTGTAGCGGAAGAAGTTCGGCGCCGGATCGACATAGGTCGTTTCCTGCGCGCCGGAGGCGGCGTTGACGAAGGTCAGCTCCGGATGGGTCTTGGCGAAATTCTTGACTGCGATGCCTTCGTCGCCGGACAGCGGCGACAGCAGGATCTGCACCTTGTCCTGCTCGATCAGCTTGCGCACCGCGCGCACTGCGGAGTCGGGCGTCGCGTCGGTCGAGGCGACGACGTATTCGAGCTCCTTGTCGCCGATCTTCTTGCCGAGCACGTTGAGCGCCGTCTGGAAGCCGCGCATGCCGTCCTCGCCGAGCACCGTGTAGGTGCCCTCGAGCGTCGCGGTGACGCCGACCTTGATCTTCTCCTGGGCGAACGCCGTGCCCGAAAGCAACAGGCTGCTCAACGCAATCAGTCCCAAACTGCCTTTCAACATCGCGCTCCTCCCTCTGTGTTGTCGCCGGCGTCCACTTGGCGTGCGAAGGCTGATGGGCGTCCGGTTGTTGCCGGCAAAGCTAGCCGAAGGCAGGCGCGGCGCGGATGTCGTCGGCGCTGGGTGGCTTAACGGGCAGTCTCATTTTGATTGTTGCGCCGCAGCGCGGCTCGCGGCGCAATGCCGCGGAGCGTGTTCGGTGTCATCACCGCGCATGCGGGTGATCCGGTATTCGAGAGACGGTCCTGCTTGAGCCGAGAGGTCACGGTGCACTGGATGCTCGCACGCGCGGGCATGACACCGGAGAGAATGCCGTCCATGCTCTCTCCGCACGTCGTCCCGGCGAAAGCCGGGACCCATAGGCCGCGGCGGGTGTCGTGAACGGGACTCGTCGTTCCACATCGTTCAACAATCACGCTCGGTGGTTATGGGTCCCGGCCTTCGCCGGGACGGCACCGAATGTATTGCGCTGCCGGTGAGTCATACTTCCGCGCTCTCGCGACATGATCTGTCCGAGCTTTGCATTTCGTTTCACCACTCCGGAAACAGAGGGCGCAGGGAAAGCCGGGTGCCGATCGCACCCATGGGTCCCGCGTAATAAAAAACGCGGGAGGTAAGACGACGGCCGCGGGGGCGTGCGCCGTCGGGCAAAGCAGTGGCAGGGTCCGGATTGGTTAATGCGCCCACGCAACGCGTTGCCCGATGACGGGCTCTGCGTTGATCGGCCACGGCAGCAGACTGCCGGCCCGACCTGAACCTGTCCCTCTGCATTTGCGGATTGGATCGGCCGAGCTTGCACTCTGCTTTTAACTGGCGACGGTTCCGGCATCAGCGCCATGGAATCGTGATGACGCGTGTGGCGGATTGTCCGCAAGATGCGGTTGCCGGAACCGATGGTGGCGCGCATCGGAGAGTCGATAACTGCGACGAACGTCGAAGTTCCCTTGCGTTTGCCCAACATTGTCCATCATGAGTCTATCAACTTCGCGTGTGGTGCCTGTTGAATGCGGAGACAGGGGATCGCCGGAACCTGAGGTGCAGAGACTCGGGTCGCGTCAACAGGCAGGCGGAGCGGAACAATCAAGCAAATCGTGGTGCGACGATGCCTGCCGCCTTTGCCGGGGCGGGCAAGGCGGAGGTATTTCATCGCTGCAGCGCGGCGCGTTCTGCGTTCGGCGTGCGTCGCTGTCGTCGGTTGCTCGCTGTGCGAACAGGCTCACGCGCTCGACTTCTTTGGCCTGTTCGGTTCCGACGATCCGCCGCCGGTCAGCGCCACGACGCTGTCCTATCGGCTGGAGATCGAAGCCAAGACGCCGGAGGGCAAGAACGATAGCGACGCCGAACAGGCATTGCGCGATGCCGCCGGCACCTATCGCCTTCGACAGGAACCGCCGCCGGACGGGGAAGGTCTCGCGCGCCGGCTGCAGGCGGATATCAATCCGCTGCTCGATGCCCTTTGGGGGCTTGGCCGCTACAACGCCCAGATCGATGTGACGATAGATGGAGTTCCAATCTCCCTCGACGAGATCGGGCTTGCCGCGGCCGCGCGCCGGGCCGACAGCTTTCGCAATCGGACCGTTGTGGCCGTCAAGGTCATCGCGCGACTTGGTCCGTTGTTCAAGCTGCGTGCCGTTGATGTAGACTATCCGCGCGACCAAGCGCCGCAGGGATTGCCGCGCCGCGCGTTTGCGCTGAAGTCCGGCGATCCCGCGATCTCTGCCGACCTGCGCGCCGCGCAGGTGAAGCTCGTCGACTGGTTCCGCAGCAACGGACATCCGCTCGCGAAGGTCGCCGACGTCAAGGCCACCGTCGATCATGGCGCCGCCGCGATGGACCTTCGGCTGCGGGTCGAAGCGGGCCCCAAGGCCGGCATCGGCGCCGTGACGATCTCGGGCGGAGACGTCGATCCGAGAGTAGTGGCCACGCACGTCTACCTGAGGGAAGGCGAGCCTTATTCGCCAGAGCGGCTCGCCTTGGCGAAAACCTCGATCGCAAAGATCCCGGCCATCGGGGGAATTCGCGTCCGCGAGGCGGACCAGCTCGATGAGAATGGCAATCTGCCGGTCTTCATCGATTTGACGGAAAGGCCCAGGCACGCGGTGGGCCTCTCGGCGAAATATTCCACCGTCGATGGTCCCGGCATTGCTGGCTACTACGAGGATCGGAACATATTCGGCGGCGGCGAGCGCCTGAGGCTCGAAGCGTCCGCCTCGCTTTTGCAACGGATCGACGGCACGTCCTTCACCGGCTTCAATAATCTGAGCGGCTCGGATTTCGGCGCACGCTTTACCGGCACCTTCATCAAGCCGGGCTTGTTCGGTACGGCCAACGATCTACTGATCGAGGCCACTGCGTTCCGCGAGCGTGTCGGCAACAACGACCTCGGCGGTTACACTGACGACACGGTGCGCGGCACATTCGGCGTGATCCATCGCTTTTCGGAGGCGGCTTCGCTGCAGGCCGGTCTCCAGGTCGAGCAATCGAAATCGCAGGACGTGCTGGGGCGGGTCGATGCGACATTGATCGGCTTCACGGCGACCGGCCGCTACGACACGACAGACAATCCGCTCGACCCCACGCGCGGTGTGCGCCTCTCGGCGACCGTCAATGCCTATCCGAAGCTGATGGGTTCCACGATCGATCTGTTCGAAGCGCGGGTTGCGGGCTCGGCCTATTATGCGCTCGACGAGCAGGCCGACTACGTGCTGGCGGGTCGGTTGGCCGCAGGCTCGCTTGCGGGCGCGCCGCTCGACCAGATTCCGGACGCACATCGCTTCTTCGCCGGCGGCGGCGGATCCGTACGCGGTTACGGCTTCAACACCATTTCGCCGATGATGTTCGGTCAAATCACCGGGTGGTCGCAGCCTGATCGAGGGCTCCGCCGAGGTGCGGGTCAGGATCACTCCCACCATCGGCCTCGTGCCATTCTTCGACTTTGGCACCGCCTCCCGATCGTCCCTGCCAGGCTTCGACGACTATGTGGGCTACGGCGCGGGACTTGGGTTGCGCTATCTCACGCCGGTCGGCCCGATCCGCCTTGACGTTGCGACACCGCTGAACCCTCGCCCCGGCGACAGCCGTTACGCGATCTATGTCAGCATTGGGCAAGCCTTCTGATGCGCATCCGACGGCTGTTCATTATCGGTTCTGCCGTCGCGGCCCTGGGTCTCATCGCTGCCGCGGTGCTTGGTGTCGTTCTCTACCGAATGGTGGGCGGTACCGGCGAGAACCAGCAGGATGTGCTAGCCAGTCTCGTCTCGCGGACGCTCTCGACGCCGGCGACCCAGGTCCATGTCGGCGCCGTCGATGGTGTGCTGTCCTCGGATGCAACGGTCCGCGACGTTAGCATCACCGACAAGGACGGTGTCTGGCTGACGCTCGACAAGGCGCGCCTCGTCTGGCGACGCAGCGCATTGTTGCTGGGGCGGCTGGAAATCGACCGTCTCGAGATCGGCACGCTTGAGATCAGGCGAAAGCCGCTTCCGTCCGACCAGCCTGCCGCCGAGTCCGATCAGCCGACCCTGCCTGACCTTCCGGTGAAGGTGCAGGTGAAGGCTTTCGACCTGCGGGCCCTGACGCTGGGACAGTCGATTCTGGGTGAAGCTTTGAGTGTCGCGGCGACCGGCAATACCGAGCTCGGCTCGCCCTCGGAAGGGCTCGTCTTCAACCTCGATGCCACCCGTAAGGATTTTCCGGGCCACTTCAAGGCCGCTCTCGCCTACGTTCCGCAGGGAAATGCGCTTACCCTCGACGTCACGCTCGACGAGCCAGCCCACGGACTCATGTCGAAGCTCGGCCATCTGCCGGGCGAGCCGCCCGTCACATTCGCACTGGGCGGCAAGGGCACGCTCGACAGCTTTCGCGGTGCCCTGAAGTTGCAGGCCGGCCCCACGATCGATGCGACCGGCACGATTGCGCTTGACCGAAACGGCGCGGCCCGAGTGCTCGCAACGCGCCTTGCCAGTCACCTCGAACCGTTGTTGCCGGCGATCGCCGCGCCGGTCTTCGTGGGCGAAACCCATCTCGACAGTACGACGCATTTTGGTGACGACGGCAGCGTCGCCCTGGACGGGCTGACGCTGACGAGCCGTCTCGCGCGGCTCGACGCGAAAGGTCTGCTCCGAGCCGACAAGGTCGTGGATTTTGCGGCTTCGATCCGCGCCTTGCCAAGCAACGGCGACGTGACCGAGTCTGACCAAGGCTCGATCCGCAGCCTCGTCTTCGACAGCCGCGTCATCGGCCCAATCAAGGCTCCTACAGCATCGGTCAAGCTCGCGCTGTCGGGTGCTCATCTGCCGGACGGAGACGTCGAGACGCTTGATGCTTCGATCACGGCCGTTCCTCGTGCCGAGGCCAGCGATCCCGCAACGCGTATCATCCTTGACGCGAACCTGCGCGCTTCCGGCATCGCGCCACGCGACGCGAGTTTGGCGGCCGCGATCGGCAACACCGCGTCGCTCGTGCTCCATGGCGATACGGACCTGGGCGGCCGCGCCAGGATCGAGCGTCTCGAGGTCGGCACATCAACGGTTCAGGCCACCTATACAGGCGATGTCAGCGCCGATCGCCTGAATGGCCGGGCAACCGGAACCGTGCCCGACCTCGGCGCCTTTGCCGACCTTGCCGGGTTGAAGCTCAAGGGTTCGGTGGCGTTCGGCCTCGATCTCGACACGGATTTACAGCGTGGCAGCTTCGATATCAGAATGTCAGGTGCCGGCGAGAAGCTTGCGACGGGACTTGCGGCGCTCGATGGGCTCGCGGGGGCGCGGCTCGCACTGGCAGCCGACATCTCTGCTGACGGACGCGACACTTACACGGTCCGCGACGCGTCGATCGATGGTGCCCATGTTGCGGTTCGCGCCAAAGGAACAGTGACGCGCGACTCGAGCGACCTGTCGGCGCGTGTGGACCTGCCGGATCTCTCGGCGGCCGATGCTCGCCTCACCGGTGCGGGAGCTCTCGACGTCGGCCTGACCGGCGGGCTCGCGCATCCCGGGGTTTCGTTCGTGGCCTCGGTGGATCGTGCCACCGCGATGCGGCGTCCGATTCCGCATCTCGGGCTCGCCGCCACGGTCAACGACATCAACGGAGTCTGTGCTGTCGAGGCCAAGCTCGACGGCTCCGTCGACGGCAAGCCGGCGCGCGGGATTGTTCAGCTGAGTCGTCGATCGTCGGAGCCCGACGATCGCGCAGCTCCTGCCTTTGCCGGATGGCACGCAAAGACCGTCGACATCGCGATCGGATCGGTATCCCTGAAGGGGGTAGCAACGATCGACGCCCAGAGATTCGCCAGCGGGCAGATTCGCTTCGCAGCCGGGGCGCTCGCCGATCTCTCGCCGCTTGCCCTTACAGAGCTCGCCGGTTCGGCCTCACTCGACCTTGCCGCTTCGGCCGATGGCGGCCAACAGTCGATCCGGCTTGCCGGCAAGGGCGCGGGAATCCGTGCCGCGGGTGCGGCCGTCCGCAGTTTCGATCTGCGCGCCGATGGCGCCGATCTCTACAGCCATCCGGTGCTCAATGCTGATGCGCAGGTCAATGGTGCCGAGTTCGGCGGTCAGACAGTCTCAAACGTCACGCTGGCGGCCGCGGGCAATGCCGATGCGAGCACGATCGGCCTGTCCGCCAAGGCTGCCGGATTCGATCTCGATGCCGTGGGTGCACTGACCACCAGGGAGCGGGTGCGGTTCGATCTCAACCGCTTCACCGCGCGCCGTGGCGCCAAAGCGATTGCGCTGCAGGGCCCCGCGGGCTTCACGCTCGACGATGGCACGGTGCTGATCGAGCATCTGGCGCTTGGGATTGGACGCGGCCGCTTCACGGTGGACGGCAAGGCCGGCCAGGTGCTCGACCTTAAGGCCATGGCCAGCGCGATCCCGCTCGGCGAGGCCGATGTCGCGATACCCGGTCTGGGCCTGAGCGGGACCCTCGACGCGTCAGCGGCCATTGCGGGCTCCATGAGCGCGCCGACCGGCCAGTACAAAGTCGCGGTCAAGCAGCTCACCGCGCCGCAGACCAGAAGCGCCGGCCTGCCGCCGATCGACGTTGCCGCGGACGGACGATTAGATGGCAGCCGTGCGAGCCTGAACACCACAATTGCTGCGGGAGGAGCCGGAGCGATCGCGGCGTCGGGCACGGTGCCGCTCGACGCCACGGGTCCGATCGCGCTGACCGCGAAGGGCCGCCTCGATGCCGCCGTCGCCAATGCCGCGCTTTCCGCCTCCGGCCGTACCGTGTCCGGCAGCGTTACGCTCGATGCCCGTGTCGGCGGCACACGTACCAAGCCCCAGATCGGCGGTGTCGCCACCATGAGCGGAGGTACCTTCCGTGACAGCATGCTCGGTACGCGCCTTGATGCCGTCGAGGCGAAAATCACCGCCGAAGGAGAGCGCATCGTCGTGGAGCGCCTGACCGCGGTGACGCCCAACGGCGGTACGTTGTCCGGCTCCGGTGAGGTAAGGGTCGCCCCGGATGCAGGTTTTCCAGGCACGATCTCGATTCGCGGTCAGCAGGCGACGCTTGCTTCCAGCGCGCTGGCGACCGCGCAGGCCAATCTCGCTATCGACGTCACAGGCGCCTTGGCGCGCGATCCGCGGATCGTCGGTCGCGTCGACTTGACTCGCGTCAACGTCGATATTCCGGATCGCCTGCCGTCGACGCTGAAGCCGATCGACGGCATCAACCATGTGAACGCCTCGGGGCAGGCCGCTGCACGGCTCGCAGCTGCGCGCAAGGCCGAGACGCCGAAAGGCAACAAGAAGCGTCCGGCGCTCTTCAACGCCGCGCTCGACGTGACAGTTTCGGCGCCGAACCACGTCTTCATCCATGGCCGCGGGGTAACCGCAGAACTCGGCGGCTCCGTTCATGTCGGCGGCACGAGCAACGCGCCGGTTCCGAAGGGGGCTTTCTCGCTCTATCAGGGCAAGCTGGTGGTGCTCGGAAAGACGCTGACCTTCACCAAGGGCAATCTCTCCTTCAATGGCGATCTCGCGCCCGAGCTCGATTTCGCGGCAGAGATACAGGCCTCTGACATCACCGCGCAGGTCGGAATCTCGGGCCCGGCGGCCGCGCCGGTCTTCGCCTTCCATTCGCAGCCCGAGTTGCCGCAGGACGAGATCCTGTCGCGCATTCTCTTTCAGAAGGGTTCGGGCAGCCTGACGACCTCGCAGGCCGTGCAGCTCGCCGGGGCCGCCGCTCAGTTCGCAAGCGGTGGCGAGGGAACGGTGGACCGCATGCGCCGCTCGCTCGGGGTCGACAATCTGGACGTCGGCGCCGGAGCGGGCGGTCCGATGGTCGGCGCCTCGCGCGCGATCGGCGACAGGCTGAGCGTGGGCGTGCGGACGGGCGCGAGCGCCAGCCAGTCAGGAGTGTCGGCCAATGTCGACGTGACGCGCCATATCCGCGTCGAGTCGGATGTCGATGCGAAGGGCTCGACATCCGTCGGAGTCGGCACGCGATTCGAATGGTAAGGGCGACCGAGATCGCGCCTCACTTCGTGGTGTAGCCGCCGTTGACGAGGATGGTCTGGCCGGTCATCCACCAGCCGTCCGACACCAGCAGGCGGATCCACGGCACGATGTCCTTGATGTCGGTGAGCCCGGTCCTGGAGAAGCCCGACAGCGACGCCGCCGATTTGTGATAGGCGACCGCGTCCGCGCCTTCGGCCGGATAGAAGAACGGCGTGTCCATCGGCCCGGGTCCGATCGCGGTGACCGAGATGCCGCGCGCGCCGAACTCTTTCGATGCCGCGCGGGTGAAATGCTCGACCGGCGCCTTGGTCCCGGCATAGGCCGCATAGAACGGCGTGTAGGCGCCGAGCAGCGAGGTCACCAGCGTGCAGATCTTGCCGTTGTCGTTGACGTGGCGGCCGGCCTCCTTGAGGAAGAAGAACGCGGACTTGGCGTTGACCGCGCTCATCGCGTCATATTCGGCTTCCGAGATCTCGATCATCGGTTTCTTCAACACCTTGCCGACGGTGTTGATCGCGATGTCGGGGCGGCCGATCGCGGCGACCGCGTCGGCGAACAGCTTCTCCATCGCGCCTAGTGTTGTGAGATTGGCCTGGAAGGCGACCGCCTTGCTGCCTGCGGCCTGCAGCGCCGCCACCGTCGCGTCGGCATCGGCCTTGGTGGCCGCGCTGTTGTAGTGGATCGCGATCGCCCTGGCGCCGTGGGCGGCGAGATCGCGCGCGATCAGGCCGCCGAGATTCTTGGCGCCGCCGGCGATGATGACGGTCTTGCCCTTGATGCTGTGGTCGGTCATGGCGTTCGCCTCTCCAGGTCTCGCGGCCGCGCCCTGCGGCCGCTTTCTGGAGAGGACGATATCGTCTAGAATTTGCCGATAAAGCCATGCATCCTGATATCACTTGTCGGGAATGGCGAACAATCGGGGACGATTTTGGACCGCATCGACCTGTTCCGCATCTTCGCTCGCGTCGTCGAGTGCGCGAGCTTTACGCGGGCGGCCGATACGCTGGGCCTGCCGCGCTCGTCGGTCTCGTCAGCGGTCGCAGAACTGGAGCAACGCGTCGGCGCGCGGCTGCTGCATCGCACGACGCGAAAGGTGTCGCCCACGCATGACGGCGCGGCCTTCTACGAACGAGCCTTGCTCGTCGTTGCCGATGTCGAGGAGGCCGAGACCCTGTTTCGCCACGCCGCCGCCGAACCGTCCGGCAGGCTCAGGGTCGATGTGCCCGGGCGGATCGGCCGCCTGATCATCGCGCCGGCGTTGCCGGCTTTCCTTGATCGTTATCCGCAGATCGACATCGATCTCGGCGTCACCGATCGCGCTATCAACCTGATCGAGGATTCCGCCGATTGCGTCGTGCGCGTCGGCCCGCTCAGCGATTCCGGTCTGATCGCGCGGCCGCTCGGCGATCTGACGCTGATCAATGTCGCAAGCCCCGGATATCTCGCGCGCCACGGCACGCCGCGAACGCCCGACGATCTCGGCGCGCATTGGGCGGTCAACTACGCCTCGCCCTCCACCGGCCGCATCGAGGAGTGGGAGTGGAGCGAGCAGGGCGCGTCGCGCGGCATCGCGCTGCGCGGCCGCGTCACCGTCAACAGCGCCGAGGCCTATATCGCCTGCTGCCTCGCCGGCCTTGGCCTGATCCAGATTCCCGCCTACGACGTGAAGCGGCACCTCGATGCCGGAGAGCTCGTCGAGCTGATGCCGCGGCACCGCGCCGCGCCGATGCCGATGACCTTGCTCTATCCGCACCGTCAGCATCTATCGCGGCGGCTGCAGGTGTTTGCCGACTGGCTGACGGATTTGCTGAAACAGAAGCTGCTCGCGGCGGGGTAGGGCGCAGGCTGGTGTTCCCGGTCGGTGGGACGTATAATCCCTGTGCTCGTGACGGTAATCTGATGACCACTTTGGTAAGCAAACTCGGCCCCGCAATCGCAGTGTTGGCGCTGTGCCTGAGCGGCCAGCAGCAGGCCAGTGCCCAGGCCGGCCCGGTGCGCTACTGGACGCCGGGCTCGCTGTTCGGCTTCGGCGGCAGCCTCGCCGACGGCCAGAAGGCGGATACCTACGGAAACTTTCCGAGCTTTGACGCCGCCGGCGCGCAAGGCGGCGATTTTTCGTATCTGAACGGCCGGCCCGACGGCTGGTTCGCCGGCAGCGAAGGCGGTCGCGTCGGCTGGAACGCGCTCGGCCAATCGGCGGCGTTCGGCTCGCTGGAATATCAGGGCGCGCAGTTCGGCTACAATTTCAGGGGCGTCGGCAATACGCCCGTGACCTTCTTCGCCGGCTTCGACACGCTGAAATACAATCCGCCCGGGGCCGGCGGACCGCTGGCGCCGTTCAGCGGCAATCCCGGCGTCAACGCCGGCTATTCTGCGCGCGCGGGACTCGAGTTCCGGCCGACTTCGAATCTCAGCCTGTCCTTCGGCGCGAGCTTCACCCAGCAAGGGGCGGAGCGGATGGACAGCGACATTCATTCGCAGCTGCTGCCCGGCCAGTCTCCGGTCCTGTTCGGCGGGCGCTGAAGCGCGATGAGAATCGTCATCGCGCCTTATCTCCTTGTTTGAGCATGATCTTTTCGGAACCGCTTCGCACTTTTCCGGATCATGCTTTAGCGCGTCAGCGCAAGACGGCAGCGCTGCGGTCCTGATTCAACCAGAACGTCACAACCAAGAAGGCTCGAGCTCACGGGCACAGTCAGGATCGAAACATGGACATGCAGGGCAAGATCGCACTCGTCACCGCCGCGGGATCCGGCGCCGGCCGCGCCGGGGCACGCATCCTCGCGCGCGAGGGCGCGGCGGTCGCGGTGGTCGACCAGAACGAGGCCGGCGCGAAGGCGGTGGTCGACGAGATCAAAAAGGGCGGCGGACGCGCGCTGGCGCTGACCGGCGATCTGCGCGACGACGGCTTTGCGCGCGACATCGTCACGGCAACCGTGAAGGAATTTGGAGCGCTCGACTGCGTGTGGAATCACCTCGGCATTCCCGGTCCGTCCGTGATCGACGATCTGGAAGGCTGGGATCTCAGCGTCGATCTCAACCTGCGCTCGCAGCTGATCACCACCAACGCGGCGCTCGGCCAGATGACCGCGCGGCGCCAGGGCAGCATCCTGTTCACTGCATCGACCTCGGGCCTGGTCGGCTCGCCGTGGAGTCCGACCTATTCGGCGGCCAAGGCCGGCGTGATCGGGCTGGCGCGCGCGCTCGCCAAGCGCCACGCCAAGGACGGCGTCCGCGTCAACGCGATCTGCCCCGGTGCGATCGACACGCCGATGCTGCGGGTGTTCGTCAACCGGCCGGACCAGCCGGGCCACAACGAGGCCGATCCAGAGGAGCTGATCAAGGCCGCGGTCACCCGCAATCCGATGGGCCGCGCCGCGCGTCCCGAGGAGATCGCGGAGGTCGCGGTGTTCCTGCTGTCGGACAAGGCGTCGTTCGTCACCGGCATCGCGATGCCGGTCGACGGCGGGACGGTGGCGTAGCGTCTTCCAGGAATTGCCCTAAAGCATGATCCGGAAAAGTGCGAAGCGGTTTTCCGAAAAGATCATGCTCAGACAAAGAGCTAAAGCGCGATGACGATTCAACCTAATCTCATCGCGCTTTAGAACTTCGCCCTGATGCCGGCATAGGCGGCGAGCGGCATGCCGGGCACGAAGGTGCGCGGATCGGTCAGCTGCGCCATCAAATTGGGCGCGGCTCCGGCGCTGGCAAAGCCGCCAGTCTCGTAGAACGCGCCGCCGAGATAATAATGCTGGTTGAAGACGTTGTTGATCAGGCCGAACACCTCGATATTCGGCGTGATCCTGTAGGAGGTGTGCAGGTTCACGACCGCGTAGGCCGGGACCTTCTGGCTCTGGTTGGTGTCGTCGCCGATCAGCCACTGGCTGCCGACCACGTTGATGTCGGCGCCGACCTTCCATGCGTCGGTGGCGAGGTACTCGACACCTGCCTTGAAGCGGTGCGCCGGAATGCCCGGGATATGGTCGCCCGGCTTGACGTTGATGAACCGGACGTCATCGTTGTTCAGGTCGGTCAGGGCGTTCGGGTTGTCGGGAGCCGGCAACGTGTTTGCGCTTCGATAGGTCGCGTCGATGAAGGTGTAGTTGGCATAGGCGTTCCAGCGATTGACGCGGTAGTCGAGCTTGGCTTCGATGCCCTGCCGCAGGGTCTGCCCCGCATTCTGGAAATAGCCGAAATTGCCTGTGCCGATGGGGCTCTGCACCCGGATGATGTCGTCGTCGGACAGAGTGTGGAATGCGCCGAGGCCCCAGCTCAGCACGCCGGTCCTGGCGTCGTTGCCCCAGGTGCCGCGGAAGCCGGCCTCGACGGTGTGCGACACTACCTGCTTGAGCGGCGGATCGGACACCAGGAAGGAATCGATGACGCAGGGGCGGGCCGGATCGGAGCAGCCGAGCTCGAGCGGCGTCGGCGCGCGGTTGGCCTCTGAATAGCCGGCATAGAAGGTGAGGTTCGGGGTGATCTTGTAGGTGCCGCCGATCACCGGGTTGAGGCGCTGGAATCGGTTGCTGCTGTTGAGCTGGTCATTTGTCCCGGTCTGGTCCTGCAGATCGATCTGGGCATAGTTGAATCGTCCACCAGCAGTGACCGAGAACCTGTTCGTCACGTCGAAGGTATCGGTGAGATAGACGCCGGTGTAGGTGTTGGTGGCGCGCAAGTCGACCGGGGCGAGACCGGCATCGGGCTGGTTGATGAAGATGCCGGTGCCGGTCACGAACAGGTTGTTCGGATCGATCGTTCCGAGCTCGCTGGTCGCCGTGAATTTCGTGTTGCCGTGGTCGACGCTGACGCCCATCACGACGTGGTTGTCGTGTCCGAACAGCTTGTCCGAGTTGGTCAGCTGGGCTGTGCCGCCGAAGCTGTTGGTCGCGGCCCGGTTGCGGTCGACTTCGCCAAGGAAGGCGTTGCCCAGCGTGTTCGGAACCGAGGGACCTCCCGCCGGACCGAAAATCGGCAGGTCGTCGCCGATGCACAAACTGTCTCCCCCGTCGCAGGCATGCACGTCGGTGCCGTTGCCGTCGACATGGGTCTGCCGGAAGCCGCGGAAATAGGCATTGCCCTGGAAGGACCAGGTATCCGAGAAATTATGGTTCAGCGTGGCGTTGACGAAGGCGAGCTGAAGCAGCGTCGTCTGCGGCCAGGTGTAGACGCTCGACCAGCGCTGATTGAGCATCTGCACCGGCGTTGCCGCGACGTTGCCGAGCAGGTTGCTGGCGCCGGTGAAATTGACATGAAATTCGGTGTCGTCGTTGCGTGCGCCAACATCCACATACATGCGGTTGATGTGCGACGAATTGGCGTAGTCGCGCCAGCCGCGATCATACGCGGATTCGAACGCAGCGTAGGCGGAGATGTTGTCCCTCTGGCCGCCGGCCTGCACGCTGCCCTGCACGCGCCCGTAAGAGCCGCCGAACAGTTCAGCCTCGGAGCCCTGATAGGTGAAGCCGTTCTTCATCTGGATGCTCAGCGCACCGCCGATCGCGTTGAGGCCGAACACCGGATTGTTGGGAAACAATGCGACGCTGTCGATGGCCTTTTCCGGGATGAAGTCCCAGTTGACCACGTCACCCCAGGATTCGTTGATGCGCACGCCGTTCTGATAGACCGCGATGCCCTGCGGCGTGCCCTGGACCGGCGAGGCGGTAAAGCCGCGGTAGTCGAGGTTGCGCTGGAACGGATTGCCGGTCTGGTCGCCGAGCGTGACGCCGGGCAGCTTGCGGTTCACAGCATCGAGGAAGTTGGTCGAGTAGTTGTGGCTGAAATCCTGCGTCGTCATCACCGCGGTGTTGGACGGGACCTTGTCGCGATCAATCAGGGTGGAGTCGCGGTCGGAGGGGCCAGGTGCAGCGGTGCCGACATCGGGTCCCGCTGCCGGAGCAACAGGTCCGGTTCGGGTTCGCGCGGTTCGCGTGGTCCGAACCACCGGCCGTGCCGTCGGCCTTGCGCTGCGGGTGCCGGCCAGAGGTGTGGGCGCAATCACGTTGACGGGCGGCAGTTCAGTGGGGACCGGATCGGCCGTCTGAGCATGCAGGACAGTCGATGGCAGTGCAGAGCCAATAACAGCCAGCACGGCCGCAGCGCCTCGCGTATAGACCGAAGAAGACAAAGACCGTGTTGCCGCACGCAACAACGCAGCAGCCATGACGCCCACCCCCAAGCCGCGGTTCGGCTTGATCCCCGACGAACCTTGGCTCGGAGACTGCGGGAACGCCCTTGCTTTGGCAAACAAGATCAGTCCCGGGGGACCGGGATTCTTTTCCATCTGGAATCGGGAAAAATTCCCGATTTTGATGGACGGGCACACGCACACGATATGGGCGGGATGATTCCGGCCGACTTGGCGCAAATTCGTGCCCAAAAGGCGGGCATCGCCGCCTTTGGGACCGCCGATCGTCTCAGTCCTTGAACTCGCAGCCGAGGCGTTGCAGGGCCTCGTCGACCCAGCGGCGGTCGCTGGTGCCGGCGAGGATTTGCTGGATGGCCTTTTCCTCGGTGGCCTTCTTGGCTTCGGTCAGCTTGCAGATCGCCTCGGCGTCGTCATGGGGCACGCACAGCACGCCGTCGTCGTCGGCCACGATGAGATCGCCGGGCTCGACGATCATGCCGTCGATCGAGATGGCGCAGTTGATCTCGCCCGGGCCGTCCTTGTAGGGGCCGCGATGGGCGACGCCGGCGGCGAACACCGGGAACGATCCGGCGCGGATCGCGCCGGCATCGCGGATCGAGCCGTCGATCACGAAGCCCGCGACGCCCTTCTTCTCGGCCAGCATCGACATGATCTCGCCGATGATGGCGTTGACGAGGACGCCGCCGGCATCGACCACGATGACGTCGCCGGGCTGGGCCAGGTCGATCGCCTTGTGGACCATCAGATTGTCGCCGGGACGGGTCTTGACCGTCAGCGCCGGGCCGCCGAGCCAGCCGCCCGCATGCATCGGCCGCAGCCGGTTGGTGCCCGCGATCCGCGACATCGAATCGCTGATATTGGCGACCGGCAGGGTGCGGTAGCGCGCGACGAGGTCAGGCGACACTTTCCGCTTCGCTTTGTGAATTGCAAATCCTATGGCCATCGGTTTTCTCCGAGATTGATTGGTTGAAGTCGATTGTCGGTCTTGCTGCTTGGTTGGACCCTCATGGTGAGGAGCGCGGAACGCGCGTCTCGAACCATGTGGCCCGGTTAGTGGCCTGCATCCCTCGAGGCGCCCGCTTCGCGGGCACCTCAGGATGAGGAGTTGGAGTGCTTGTCTCGGCAACGTTCAATGCGCGCGGCGTTCGAGATGGGCGTTGAGGCGAGGATAGACGCGGCGGGCGTTGCCTTCAAAGATCTTGGCCTTGTCCGCCGCGCTCAGCGGCAGCGCGTCGATATAGCGGCGGGTGTCGTCGAAGTGATGACCCGTTTCAGAATCGATGCCGCGGACCGCGCCGACCATTTCGGACGCAAACAGGATGTTCTCGACAGGGATTACCCTGGTCAACAGCTCGATGCCGGGCAAGTGATAGACGCAGGTGTCGAAGAACACGTTCTTCAAGAGATGCTCCGACAGCGGCGGCAGCTTCATGTCCTGCGCGAGGCCACGGTAGCGGCCCCAGTGGTAGGGCACCGCGCCGCCGCCATGCGGGATGATGAACCGCAGGGTCGGGAAGCGCTTGAACAGATCCGAAGTCAGGAACTGCATGAAGGCGGTGGTGTCGCCGTTGAGGTAATGCGCGCCGGTGCCGTGGAAGCAGGGATTGCAGGACGAGGAGACATGGACCATCGCCGGCACGTCGAGCTCGACCATCTTCTCATACAGCGGATACCACCATTCGTCGGTCAGCGGCGGATCGCACCAATAGCCGCCGGCGGGATCGGGGTTGAGGTTGCAGCCGACGAAGCCGAGCTGGGTCACGCAGCGCTCCAACTCCTCGATGCAGTTGGCAGGCTTGATGCCCGGGCTCTGCGGCAGCTGGCACACGGGGACGAAGTTCTGCGGGAACAGCGTGCAGACCCGGTGCACGAGGTCGTTGCAGATCGTGGTCCATTCGCGGCTGGTCGCTTCCTTGCCGACGTGATGTGCCATGCCGGCGGCGCGCGGCGAGAAGATGGTGACGTCGGTGCCGCGCTCCCTTTGCAGGCGAAGCTGCGCGCCCTCGACGCTGGAGCGGATCTCGTCATCGGTGATGCCGAGATTGGTGGTGAGCGGCCGGCGCGACTTGTCGGCGAGGCCGGCGAGCTGCTTGTCGCGGAAGATCTGCAGCTTGGCCGGCTCGGTGGTGTAATGGCCGTGACAATCGATGATCATGGTTGCTTCCTTGGCAGGGGTGTCAGTGTGCGACGGATGACGGGACCGCGCCCGTCAATTCCGTCTCGCGCGGCTTGACGCGCATGGTGGCGGCGATGGCGGAGGCGACGAGCAGGAAGCCGGCGATCCCGACCAGCGCCCAGGAGAAGCTTCCGGTGGAGTCCTTGATCAGGCCGATGCACCACGGCCCGATCAGGCCGCCGAACTGCGCCAGCGTGTTGACCAGCGCGATCGAGGCGGCACCGGCCGCGCCGGTCAGCAGCGAGGCGTTGATGCTCCAGAACAGCGGGTTGCCGGCATTGAGGCTGAAGCCGACGATGCAGAGGAACACGAAGGCCAGCACCGGGCTCGCGACATAGGCGCTGCCGAGCATCGCGACGGCGGCGAGCAGATAGACCGCCGCGAGATGAAACTTGCGATCGCCGGTCTTGTCCGAGCTGCGGCTGACCACGATGGTGCCGATGACGCCGAGCAGCGGCGGGATCGCCGAGAGGAAGCCGACCTGGATGTTGCTGAGATTGCCCATGCCCTTGATGATCTGCGGCAGCCACAGCAAGAGGCCGTAGATCCCGACCAATGCGCAGCCGAACAGCGCCGCCAGCAGCCAGACCCGGATATCGAGGACGCATTCGATCAACCTGTGCTGCCCCTGTTGTTCGATCTCGGCCCGCTCGGCGGCGAGTTCGCCCTCCAGCCAGGCCGCCTGTTCCTTGGTGAGCCAGCTCGCCTTGGCCGGGCGGTCGGTGAGATAATAGAGCGTGAACAGGCCGAGCAGAATGGTCGGCACGCCCTCGGCGAGGAACATCCATTGCCAGCCGTGGAGACCGGCAGTGCCATCGAACCAGGTCATGATGCTGGTCGAGATCGGCCCGCCCAAAACCGCCGAGAACGAGCCGGCGATGATGTATCCCGCCACCGCGCGGGCGCGATAGCGCGCCGGGAACCAGTAGGTGAGGTAAAGCACCACGCCGGGCATGAAGCCGGCTTCCGCGACGCCGAGCCCGAACCGCATCACATAGAGGCTGAGCGGATTCCAGACAAAGGCGGTCAACGCGGCGACCAGGCCCCAGGTGATCAGGATGCGCGCCAGCCAGATCCGGGCGCCGAGCCAGTGCAGCATCAGGTTGCTCGGCACCTCGAGCACCATGTAGCCGAGGAAGAAGATGCTGGCCGCGAAGCCGAAGATCGCGGGGCTGAGGCCGAGGTCCTTGTTCATCGTCAGCCCTGCATAGCCGAGATTGATACGGTCGAGATAGTTGAAGAACATCATCACGAACAGGATCGGGATCAGCCGCCAATAGACGCGGCGGATGGTCTGTTGTTCGAGCTCAGTGACGGACGCTCCGGCCATTGCAATCCTCCCGTTCATTGTGATGGCGTTCATTGGGTCGCGACGCCATTTCGGATGTTGTTAGGGTGTCCTGTCTCTCGTTCGTGCGGCGGGCGTTCGGCGCCGTCCGGCGCGCCGCCCGCTGCCATTGTTCTGAGGTCGATGCCCTGCTGCTCGGGCAGCAGCAATGCCGCGCAGAATGCGGCGGTGTAGCCGCAGATGGCGCAGATCGCCATTGCGTCGCCGAGATGCATTCGCGTCGAGAGAATGCCGACGGTCGCCGGCACGATCGAGCCGAGGCCGCGCCCTGCGCTCAGCGCAAAGCCGGCGCCGTTGGCGCGGATGCTGGTCGGAAACAGCTCGGCAAAGGTCGGCATCAGGCCGGAGGCGAGGCCGGCCTGCAGCGCGCCGAGGAAGAATCCGAGGATGATGGTGATGCCTTGGCCGATCGGCGCCTGGGTGTAGACGACGACGTTCAGTGCCTGGCAGACCAGGAACAGCATGAAACCCTTGCGGCGGCCGATGCGGTCGGCGATCAGGCCGAAGGCGATCGGTCCGACGAACGATCCGAAGATGTTGACTGCGAGATAGCCGGCGGTGTGCGTGACCGGCAGATGCAGCCCGGTTTGCAGATAGGTCGGCAGCCAGGTGATCATCACATAGGCCGCGCCAAGCGTGCCGGTGGTGAAGAAGGTCGCGACCAGCGTCTTGAACAGATGCTCGCCGGTGAAGATGGTCCAGAAGCTATGCGCCGGCGAGGCGGCGCGCTGTGCCTTCTCCTCGACGAAGATCGCGGATTCCGGCACGAAGCGGCGGACGAAGAAGACCAGCAGCGCGGGGAGGATTCCGATCGCGAAGAACACGCGCCAGGCCATGTCCTGCGACAGCCAGCCGAAGATGACGGGAAACAGCGCCACCGACAGCGCATTGCCGACGGCGTATCCGCTCTGGATCGCGGCGGCGACGCGGCCGCGCATGCCGGCCGAAACCACTTCGGCGACCAGCACGGCACCGACCGCGGCCTCGCCGCCATAGCCCATGCCCTGGATGGCGCGCGCGACCAAGAGATACCAGAAGCCGTCGGCAAAGGCGGCGGCAAAGGTCGAGACCGCGACCAGGAGGATGGTGAATTGCAGCACGCGCACCCGGCCGAACCGGTCCGCGGCAATTCCGGCGACCCAGCCGCCCAGGGCGGTGCCGATCAACGAGCTGGAAGCCAGAATGCCGGCGTCAGGCCGCGACAGGCTCAGCGTTGCGATCAGCGCCGGCGTGACCAGCGCGTAGATTGTCGTGTCCATCGAATCGAGTGCAAGGCCGCCGAAGGCAGCGAAGAAGGTCTTGCGTTCGACGGTGGACAGCTTGGACAGCCACCCCAGATTCATGTTCGTTTCCTCTTGATGTCGCGGCCTCTTGGTGGGCCGTTTCTGCGAGATTTAAGGCGCGTCGAGTGCCGCCGGGTTGACCACATTGGCGCGATCGATGTCGCGTTGCGTGAGGACAGCTGCGATGTTGCGCGCGGCCTCGACGCCGGTCCGCGTGATCGATGCGCCGGTTTGGGCTGCGATATGCGGCGTCACGATCAGGTTCGGCGCCTGCAGGATCGGCCTGTCTTTCGCCGGCGGCTCCTCCGCCAGCGTGTCGAGGCCGGCACCGGCGAGATGGCCGCTGCGCAGCGCCGCGCACAGCGCGTCCTCGTCGACCAGCGCGCCGCGCGCGGTGTTGATCAGGAGGGAGCCGGGCTTCATGGCGTTGAGCCGCCCGGCATCGATCATGCCGCGCGTCGCATCGGTCAGCGGCGCGTGCAGGCTGACGATGTCGGAGACCGCAAGCAGCTCGGCGAGATCGGCGGCTTCGCGCGCCAGCGCCGGATCGACACGGCCGCTGCTCCGGCCGAGCGCGACGACGCTCATGCCGAGCGCGGCCGCCGCGCGGGCGACGTGCCGGGCGATGCGACCGAAGCCGACCAGGCCGATCGTGCGGCCGCGGATTTCGCGGCCGCGATAGGTGGCGCGGTCCCAGGCGCCGGAATGGGTTCGCGCGTTCAGGCTGACGACGTCGCGCCCGAGCGCGAGGATTAATGCGATGGTGTGCTCGGCAACCGCAGGCGCATTCGCGTCGCCCGCGACCATCACCAGCACGCGCCTGGCGGTTGCGGCATCGATATCGACGCTGTCGATGCCGGCGCCGTGCTTTGCGATCACGCGCAGGTGCGGATTGCCGGCGATGGTGGCGGCGGAGAATACCGGATTGCCGCGCATCAGGATCGCCTGCGTCGGTGCCCGCGCCATCTCGTGCGTGAGACGCTCAGGGGTGACGGCATCGCGCATCAGCACGACATCTGCACCGATCTCGCTGAGGACATTGACGGCGGCCGGCGCGAGGCTGTCGCCGGTGACGAGAACGCGAAACGGAACGGTCATCTTCTATCGTTCGCTGCGATATTGCATGGCTGACCCGCTGCGAGCGCCGCGCCGTCGTGCCTGAACCTGACGCATTTCCCGCGTTTCTCCCTTGGGAGGACTGGTGATTTCGCGCGAAGATCGGGAAACGGCCCCGCGAGGTCAAATACCTTGTTGACCCCCGACTTATAGGGAATCGGAATAAGCGATGGATTACAGGCAGCTTCGTTACTTCATCGCGGTAGCCGAAGAGCTCAGCTTCAGCCGCGCCGCCAAACGCTTGCATGTCAGCCAGCCGCCGCTGAGCACGCAGATCAAGGCGATGGAGGAAGAACTCGGCACGCGCCTGTTGGCGCGCACGCGGCGCGCGGTGGAACTGACGCAGGCCGGGCAGTTGCTGCTGGAACATGCGCGGCGTGCGGTCAGCGAGCTCGATCTGGCGTCGGAGACGGTGCGCCGTGCGGCGCGCGGCGAGGCCGGGATGATCCGGGTCGGCTTCACCGGCTCAGTCCCGATGCTCGACATGTTCGCCGAGCTGTTCCGCAGCTTTCGCGCCAGCTATCCGCGGGTGAAGATCGAGCTCAGGCACATGTCGACGGCAACGCAGCTGCGCGCGCTTGCCGACGCCGAGCTCGATGTCGCGATCATGCGCCCGCCGCTCGATTTCAGGCCGGCGGCCGATCTGCAGGTCCATGTGGTGTGGCGCGACCGGCTGATGGTGTTTTTGCCGCTGGATCATCCGCTGGCCGGCGCGAAGGGTGCGCTCGAGATGGCCGACCTTGCCGAGCATGAATTCGTCGGTATGGCCGAGAGCGGCTGCGGCGTCGGCGATCAGGCCGCGATGCTGTGCCGGCGGGCGGGCTTTGCCCCGCGCGTGGTGCAGGAGGCGCATGAGCTGCGCACCGTGCTCAGCCTGGTTGCAGCCGGGATCGGACTTTCGATCCTGCCTTCCTGCTACCAGCAGGCCGGCGTGATGAACGTGGTGGCGAAGCCGCTGGACACGCCGGATGCGGAGAGCCGCATGCTGGTGGCGATGCGCTCCAACGCTTCGCTGCTGCCGCGCCGGTTCGTCGAATGCGCGCTGCAGGCGGCGTCGCGCAGCGCACCGCCGC
Source organism: Bradyrhizobium sp. USDA 4503 (assembly GCF_054055815.1). Lineage (NCBI taxonomy): Bacteria > Pseudomonadati > Pseudomonadota > Alphaproteobacteria > Hyphomicrobiales > Nitrobacteraceae > Bradyrhizobium > Bradyrhizobium sp. USDA 4503. The sequence goes on along the minus strand of NZ_JBSRXS010000001.1, from coordinate 4,233,736 downwards.
TCGTTCCGGAGGTTGCGGCAGTGAGTCGTTGATCGTGCCGCGCGCCCTATACTTTCGTTGACCGTAGTCTTCCGGCGTCCCGTCTGGCCTTGCTCTTGCATCGTTCAATGTCAGGTGCTGGGGCGCGGATGTGTCGCGTTCTCGCCTGCGGCGGCAGCGTCGCAGGCGAGCGGTCTGTGACGCGCGCCCGCAGCTGGATCGACGCTTACGGAGACGACGACATGCACGCTATCACGCGTGCGGCACTGCTGCTCGGGACGATGTGGCTGACATCGCCGACCCTGGCGCGGGACGACGGCCGCTACGCCAATTCACCGCTGAAGCCCTGGTTCGAAAGCCTGCACAGCGGCTATGGACAATGCTGCTCGGATGCCGACGGCTATGTGGTCGCCGATCCCGACTGGGAGTCTGATCACGGCCACTATCGCGTGCTCATCGACAATGAATGGGTTGTCGTCCCGAACGAGGCCGTGATCACCGAGCCGAACAAGGTCGGGCGCACCATGGTGTGGAAGCACTATATCGACGGCCACCCGCGCGTGCGCTGCTTCATGCCGGGCAGCATGACCTGAGGCGCATCGTCCGGGTTGCAACTCAGGCCGGCGGGACGAACACTCGGTTCGGGAATGCCTGCTCGACGACGTCGAGAAACGCGCGAACCTTTGCGCCGACCAGCCGTCGCGAGCTCTGCAGCGCCCAGATCTCGACCGGAGGTCTGGCATCCGTTCCCCAATAGGCAAGCCGGCCCGCGGCAATGTCGTCATCGACCAGCAGCTTGGGCAACAGGGCCGCGCCGGCGCCTGCGAGCACCGCATCGCGCATCATCAACATCGACGAGAGACGCAGCATCGGCCGCGGCCTGAGCATCATCTCATCGTGTTCATTCCGGATGCGCCAGGCCATATCGGGCGGCGTCGGCGACATCAGAACGGCATCGACGGAGACGCCATCCGGATCGCGCACGGAGATCGTCGGTCGTCGCAGGTCGGGATGCGCCACGACCAGCAGCTCGTCGCTGAGGAAGCGGCGGCCGACGAGACGTTCATCCGGTGACGGGTTGATGCGGATGACGAGGTCATAGCCGTCTTCCACCGGATCGACCAGGCGATCCTCGGCGACGATCTCGAGCTGGACGTCGGGATAGGCGTGCGCAAAGCGCGCACCGATCCGGCCGAACGCGACATGGGCGAGCAAGACCGGCGCGCTGACCCGCAAGCGGCCGCGCGGTGTCGATGCGCCGAGCACCACGGCTTCGCCGGCCTCGGCGATGTCGGACAATGGACCGCTGGTGCGCTCGTGCAGCGCGCGGCCCTCATCGGTCAATCGCAGACTCTGCGAACCCCGCTCGATCAAGCGGACGCCGAGACTCTGTTCCAGTTCGGCGACGCGGCGGGACAGCGTGGCCTTGGCCCGTCCGGAAGCGCGGCTGGCGCGGCCCAGCCCGCCATGAGCGGCCACCAGATTGAAATCGGCGAGTGCCTGAAGGTCCATCGAACTGTTCCATATTCGAAACGATGTGTTCAGATACTGCCATTTCCAAAGGAAAATTGGAACAGATAGCTTCTCCGCAACGGCAGACGGTCTGCCCCAAAAGAGGAGTATTCGACATGACCATTCTGGTGACAGGCAGCACGGGCACCATCGGCACCCAGGTTCTCAATCATCTCGCCGGTCAAGGCGTCGAGGTTCGGGCCCTGACACGTTCGCCCGGCAAGGCGCAATTTCCGCAGCACGTGACGGCGGTTCGCGGCGATCTTGCCGACGTGGATTCGGTCCGCGCGGCGCTCATTGGCGTCAGCACGCTTTTCCTGCTGGTTCCGAACGCCGCCGACGAACTGACGCAGGCGATGCTGACGTTGACTGCCGCGCGCGAGGCCGGCGTCAAGGGCATCGTCTATCTCTCGGTGTTCAAGGGCGAGGCCTATGCGGACGTGCCGCATTTCGCCGGCAAGCACACGGTCGAGCGGATGATCGAGGCGCTCGATCTTCCCGCGACTGTCCTGCGTCCGGCCTATTTCATCCAGAACGATCTTCGGCTGAAGGAGCCGCTGCTGAACTTCGGCGCCTACGGCATGCCGATCGGCGCGAAGGGCATCTCGATGGTCGATATCCGCGACATCGGCGAGGCGGCCGCGATCGAGCTGCTGCGCCGCGAGCGCGCGTCCGCCCCGCTCGGCCGCGAGACTTACGCGCTGGTTGGCCCCGACGTCGTGACCGGCGAGGGCGCGGCTGCGATCTGGCGCGATGAGCTTGGCCGCGCGATAAGCTATGGCGGCGACGATCTCGCAGCGATGGAGCAGCGTTTCAAGGCAGCGATGCCGGCATGGCTCGCGCTCGACATGCGCCTCATGTTTGGCCGGTACCAGAGCGACGGCGCGGTCGCGACGGCCGACGAGCTGGCACGCCTGACGAAGCTGCTCGGCCGCGCGCCGCGGGCCTATCGCGATTTCGCCCGCGACGCCGCCGCGCAGTGGCACAAGGGCTAGCTGCGAATGAAGGCTTTACAGCGAAGCAAGCGCTTCCTTCAGCTCTCCCCCGCGTGCGGGGAGAGGTCGCATCGCATCGAAGATGCGATGCGGGTGAGGGGGGAGCCTCCGCGAATTTTTCTGGCTCCGTTGACGTGGTGACAGCCCCTCACCCCAACCCTCTCCCCGTAAGAACGGGGCGAGGGAGCGCAGTTCCGTTGCGGCCGCCAAGCGAACACGATGTCTAGTTGCTACGGCGCACGAGGAAGCGCGTGATCACGCCGCCAAGCGTGGCGTGGTCGAGCGGTTCGGTGAGCGAAGTCTTGGCGGCTTCGATCAGGGCATCCGGCGCGAGGCCGCGGCGCAGGTCGCACAGCGCGTCGGCATAGTCGGCGGTGAATTCCGGATGCGGCTGCACCGACAGCGTCGTGCCGTTGGCGTAGAGCAGGGCGGCGTGCGGCGTGAACCCGGACGAGAGGATGGTGCGCGCTGAGGCGGGCGGGGTGATCACCTGGTCCTGATGCGAGCAGGCGACGGCGATCGTCTCGCCGTCGATCAGTCCGTTGTCCGGCGCGATCCGATAGACATGGCGTCCGATGCCCCAGCCTTTCTCGGATTTGCGCACCGTGCCGCCGAGCGCCTGCGCGATCAGCTGATGGCCGAAGCAGACGCCGACGGTTGGAATGCGCTTGTCATGGGCCGTGCGCACGAAGGCTTCGAGCGGCGCGATCCACGCGACGTCGTCGTAGACGCCGGTGGCCGATCCCGTGATCAGGATCGCATCCAATGCGACCGGATCCGGCAGCGTCTCGCCATTGGCGAGGCTGACGACGTCGCAGGTAACAGAGGAATCGGCGGTGGCTACCATCCGCTGAAACATCTGCGGATAGCTGCCGTGGCGCTCGCGCAATTGCGGACTGACGAGCCCGGTTTCGATGATGGTGATGCGGGGCATGGAACGCGCTGACAGATGAGCGGGGATGCCTCAGCCTTTACTCCGAAAGCACTGGCGGCGACAAGCCGCGCGCGGCGGTCGCCGATCAATTCCGCGACGGTGCCGCCGCGTCGATCGTGGCGGTGTGCTGCCCTGTCGGCGCCGGCGTCGTTGCGACGATCACGGGCTCGGTGCGGTAGCGCGGCAGCTGATCCTCGAGCGAGTAGCCGACGCAGAGCGCGAGGCTCGACCAGACCGCCATGCTGAAATACAGCGACATCCAAGCGATCTCCTCGCGCCACTCGGCGATGTCGTGGGTCACGACCCAGCGCCGGCTGACGTCGCGCAAGCCTTCCAGCGGATGCAGCAGCGTGCCGCCGGCGGCGAGGTTGGCGCGCCAGCGATTCAGATACATCGGGACGTCGACGGTCATCAGGAAGGCGAGGAAGGCGGCGATGCCGAGGATCGCGACGATGAAGGCCCAGCGCACCGGGCCATGAAACTCCGGCAGCAGCCGGCACAGCGCGATCCCGACCAGGAAGAACACCACCGCCCAGATCGAGTTCTCGATCGCGTTGCAGAGATAATGGGTGGTCAGCACCGCATACCAGGAGAAGCATTCCGCGATCACGATCAGCGGCACGATGATCCAGGCGATGTTCACGGTGGTCTCGGCGCCGGTCATGGTGCCGAGCTGATGCAGGATGATCGCCCATTGCGCGGCGAAGCAAACCTCGGCGACGGTGGCGACGGTGCGGCCGACCACGACGCTCGACAGCCAGGTGTCGAACAGGCAGATGCGCTGCACGTCGGCGCGCGGCAGGACCGAGCGGAAGGCACAGCCGAACACATAGGCCGCGCACAGCAGCATCATCAGGCCGATGCCCGAGGTGTTGCTGAAGCTGCCATTGGCTTGTTCATTGAACTGGCGGTAGAGCGCGAACCAGATCGCGATATTGGCGGCGCTGACGAGGCTCAAGAAGCCCCACCACCGGACCAGTGGATTTGACCAAGCCAGCGAAACCGGCCGTGCCCGCCACTCCATGCTCATTCACCGCTCCACGTGTAACCGAATTGATATTGAACTGTAGCAATTCTGTCATAGAAGCCGGCGAATCACGAACTAAAAATTGCGTGTGGGAGCGAGCCGGGCAGATCCGATTATGACAGTGCCCGATTATGACAGTGCCCGATTGTGACAGTGCGCGATTGTGACAGTGCGCGATGGCGCGTGACCGTCAGCCGCGCAGCGCCGTCTCGGGAATGGTGCGGCGAACCACCTCGCGCATCGCGAAGCTGGAATGGATGCGGGCGACTCCCGGCATCCGCGACAGATGCTGCTTGTGGATGCGCTCGAAGTCGGCGATGTCGCGGGCGATCACCTGCAGATGATAATCGTCGCTGCCCGACATCAGATGGCAGGACACGACGTCGGGACAGCGCGCGATCGCAGCTTCGAAGGCTGCGAGATAATCCTCGCTCTGCTTCTCCAGCGTGATGGTGACGACGACGGTCGTCACCAAGCCCAGCGCCGATGGTTCGAGGTCGACGCGATAGCCGCGGATCACGCCGATCTCCTCGAGATGGCGGATGCGTCGCGCGCAGGCGGTCGGCGACAGCCCGACCTTCTCGGCAAGCTCGATTTGGCTGGCGCGGGCATCGCTGACCAGCTCGGCGAGGATTCTGAGGTCGATACGATCGAGACCGTCCACGCAGATTTCCTTCAAGAGCTGAGCTGAATGCGAAGGATATGGGCGTATTTTGCTGTGAGCAAGCCGGAAATCGCCGAGAAACGCCATGTGACGGGGCATAGCCTTGACGACGGCGGAAACGAATCCTTCAAGGAGCGGACCATGCGCATCGGCGTGCCCAAGGAAATCAAGGTCGAGGAATATCGGGTCGGGCTGACGCCTGACTCGGTGCGGGAATATGTGGCGCACGGCCACGAGGTCGTGGTCCAGCGCGGCGCCGGTGACGGCATCGGTGCCGGCGACGACGTCTACACGCAGGCCGGCGCGCGGATCGCCGATACCGCCGAAGAGGTGTTTTCCGTCGCCGAGATGATCGTGAAAGTGAAGGAGCCGCAGCCGTCCGAATGGATCAGGCTGCGCGAGGGACAGATCCTCTTCACCTATCTGCATCTCGCGCCCGATGTGCCGCAGACCGCGGGTCTGATCGCCTCCGGCTGCACGGCGGTGGCCTATGAGACGGTGACCGACGCACATGGCGGACTGCCGCTGCTCGCGCCGATGAGCGAAGTCGCCGGGCGGCTCGCGATCGAGGCCGCGGGCGCCGCGCTGCGCAAATCCGCCGACGGCATGGGCAAGCTGCTCGGTGGCGTGCCCGGCGTTCCGCCGGCGCGGGTTGCGATCATCGGCGGCGGCGTGGTCGGCACCCATGCGGCGCGGATGGCGGCAGGCCTTGGCAGCGAAGTCACCATTCTCGACCGCTCATTACCGCGGCTGCGCGCGCTCGACGACCTCTTCCTCGGCCGCGTCCGCACCCGTTACGCCACGCTGGAAGCGATCGAGCAAGAAGTCTTCGCGGCTGATGTTGTGATCGGCGCGGTGCTGGTGCCGGGCGCCAGCGCGCCAAAGCTGGTGTCGCGCGCGCAGCTTGCAGGCATGAAACACCGCGCGGTGCTGGTCGACGTCGCGATCGACCAGGGCGGCTGCTTCGAGACCTCGAAGCCGACCACGCATCAGGCGCCGACTTACCTCGTTGACGACATCGTGCATTATTGCGTCGCCAACATGCCGGGCGCGGTGCCGGTCACCTCGAGCCACGCGCTCAACCACGCCACGCTGCCGTTCGGCTTGGCGCTGGCCGCGAAGGGACTGCGTGCGCTGGTCGAGGATCCGCATCTGCGCGCCGGCCTCAACGTGCATCGCGGCCGCATCACCAACCGCGCCGTCGCCGAAAGCCAGCATCTGTCGGCCGTGATGCCGGAAGAAGCGCTGGCGTCGTAGGAAATTCGAAAGATCTAACTGCAGCGCGGGTCCCAACCTCCCCTTCAAAAGGGGAGGTCGCTTTGCTCGCCAGAGCAAAGCGGGTGGGAATCAACTCTCTCCACATAGAGCGTCGCCTGCGGCTGCCCCCCATCCCGACCTTCCCCCTTTCAGGGGGAAGGAGAAGACAGATATTTAGTCCGAATGCTTCGCTTCATCCGGGCTGCGGCTCCGTCATCCGCACGACGCGTTATGCGTCCCAAGAGGTCATTTCTCAACGAATCTTGGCCCGGCTTCATCTGTCAATTCCTTCAGCCGGCTCTGCATGACTTCAATGATGTGCGCGCGCTTTGCCGCGATACGTTCGATGGGGCCGCCGATGCCGATAGCCAGCGGAGCGCGTCGCTTTGGCAGGGGAACGAGCATGCCTATTGTGTTTGCGCCTGGCGTCGTGCGGCCGCCTGTCTCGGAAAAGCCGCGGCGGCGAATGCGCTCGACCTCTTCGAGAAAGGCGGATTCGCGAACGCGCGCCGATTGACTCGGCTCCTCGGCGTTGTTGCGCCGGATAATACCGCGAATTTTGGTGTTCGGCATTTGGCTCAGCAGCACATGTCCGAGCGCGGTCCGCACCATCGGTCGTACTTGACCGGCTTGTGCCGTGTACTGAAGCTGAGAGCCGCCGGGGACAACGTGCAGATATTGCATCCCGGCGGCGCCGGCCTGTTGTCCGAGCATGACGGTTTCGCCGCCCGTCGCGGTCCAGAGTTCCTCCATCAGATCGGTGAGCTTGGTATCACGGAACGGGGAACGACGGATCCAGTCACCGAGCAGATTGACCCGGTAACTGGGGATGAAGAGCCGGGTCTTTCGCTCGTATTCCAGGTAGTTCAATTCGACGAGACATCGAAGCAACATTGACGTGCTCGATTGCGGCATCTCCAACGCGGACGATATTTCGGTCACGGAAGCAGCCCGCTTTGTTTTCCGAAAGAACTCCAGAACTGCAAACGTCCGCATGGCCGATTTGACGATGGCCGTCTTATTCGGATTCGGCATGGCTGGCTCCTCGGTGGGTCAAGTACCGCACCTCCATCACATATGTGATGTTAGGGCAAAACTGCTTCACTTGACGACAACTTTGGCCCAGATTGGCGCCAATAAGATCAAGCCGCATGGAAACGCACAGAGCAGGGGAAGGCGGATGCCCGGCCGAAGTTTGCTCGAGAAGATCTGGGACCAGCATGTCATTGCTCGCCTCAGCGAAGACACAGACCTCCTTCATATCGACCGCCATCTGCTGCACGATCTCGGCGGCTCGCGCGGCCTGCTCGATCTCAAGAGCCGGGGCCTCAAGGTCCACAATCCCGAACTGACCTTCGCAACGCCGGATCATGCGCTGTCCACGGCGCCGGGCCGCGCCGGAACCAGCAAGATCGGACTGGAATTGCTGGCTGCGCTGCGGGTCGAGACCTCGGCGAGCGGCATCACGCTGTTCGACGTCGACCAGCCCGGCCAGGGCATCGTCCACGTCATCGGTCCGGAGCTCGGCTTGAGCCTGCCGGGGGCGACCATCGTCTGCGGCGACAGCCACACCTGCACCCATGGCGGCTTGGGGGCGCTCGCCTTCGGCATCGGATCGAGCGAGCTCACCCATGTGCTGGCGACGCAGTCGCTGATCCAGCGCCGCCCGAAGACGATGCGCGCGCGCTTCGAGGGCAAGCTGCCGCTCGGCGTCACCGCCAAGGACATGATCCTGGCGCTGATCGGCCATATCGGCGCCGCCGGCGGCACCGGCTATGCGGTCGAATATGCCGGCAGTGCGATCCGCGCGCTGCCGATCGAGGGCCGGCTCACGATCTGCAACCTCTCGATCGAGCTCGGCGCCAAGATGGGCATGGTCGCGCCGGACGAAAAGACGTTCGAATTCCTCCGCGGCCGTCCCTATGCGCCGCAAGGCGAGATGTGGGATCTCGCGGTGAAAGCGTGGCGCGAACTGCCGAGCGATCCCGACGCGGTGTTCGACCGCGAGGTCGTGATCGATGTCGAGAAGATCATCCCGCAGGTGACCTGGGGCATCAGCCCCGAGCACGTCGTCGGCGTCGATGGCGTGATTCCCGATCCGAAGGCGGTCGACGATCCCTTGCGGCGCGCCGCGATCGAGACGGCGCTGGAGTATATGGGCCTGCAAGGCGGGGCGCCGATCGCGGGCACGCCGGTCGATTGGGTGTTCATCGGCTCCTGCACCAACAGCCGGCTCAGCGATCTGCGCGCCGCGGCCGAGGTTGCGCGCGGTCGCAAGGTCGCGGCCGGGGTCCGCGCCTGGGTTGTGCCGGGTTCGGAGAACGTCAAGCGCGAGGCGGTCGCCGAAGGGCTCGACAAGATCTTCATCGACGCCGGCTTCGAGTGGCGCGAGCCGGGCTGCTCGATGTGCCTTGCCGCCAATGGCGAGGTGGTGGCGCCCGGGCAGCGCTCGGTCTCGACCTCGAACCGCAATTTCGTCGGCCGGCAGGGGCCGCGCGCGCGGACGCATCTGGCTAGCCCCGCGAGCGCCGCAGCATCCGCCATTGCCGGCGCGATCGCCGATGTCAGGATGATGGGACGCTAGAGCATGCCAAAACCCTTCGACAAGCTCACCGCAACCGCCGCGCCGATCATGCGCGGCAATATCGATACCGACGTCATCATCCGCATCGAGCGGCTGGTGGGCAATTCGATTCGCGGCACGCTCGGTAAATGGGCGTTCGGCTCGCTGCGCTATCTGCCCGACGGCTCGGAGAATCCGGAATTCATCCTGAACCGCGAACCGTACCGCGAGGCGGAGATCCTGGTGACCGGGCCGAACTTCGGCTGCGGCTCCTCGCGCGAGGGCGCGGTGTGGTCGCTGCAGGAGCGCGGTATCCGCGCCATCATCGGCTCCGGTTTCGGCGACATCTTCTTCGCCAACTGCTTCCAGAACGGAATCCTGCCCGTCATCGTCGACAAGGCGGTGGTCGATCAGCTTGCTGCCGACATCGAGGCGACGCAGGGCGCGGGCAAGGTCTCGATCGACCTCGAGGCCCAGACCATCGTCTCGCCGTCGGGCGCGCGGCATTCGTTCGAGATCGATCCGCGGCGGCGCGAGGGGCTGCTGAAGGGGCTCGACGAGGTGGCGCTGACGCTGCAGCGCGACGACGAGATCCACGCCTTCCAGGCCTCCGACCGCGCGGCGCGGCCATGGATTCATTCGACAACGACACCCGCTTCAAGGACACCGGCATGAGCACGCAATCCAACATGGTCAAGGTCGCCGTCGTCGGCGGCGAGGGCATCGGCCCCGAGGTCACCGCGCAGTCGCGTCGCGTGCTCGACTGGTTCGCGGCGAAGCGTAACGTGCCGATGACGCTGCGCGAGGCGCAATACGGCCTGATCCCGTATCTGGCGACCGGCAAGGTGCTGCCCGAGGACACCGCCGAGGCGATGGACGAGGCCGATGCGATCCTGTGGGGTGCGACCGGCGGGCCGGAGACCACCGAAGTGCCGGCCGCGGCACGCAAGGCCGGCAGTCTGCTCGGCCTGCGCAGCAAATACGATCTCTATGCCAATCTGCGGCCGATCGTGGCGAGCCCGGCCCTGTCGGCCTCCGCGCCGCTCAAGGCCGAGGTGCTCGACGGCGTCGATTTCGTCATCATCCGCGAATTGACCAGCGGCATCTATTTCGGCGAGCCGCGCGGCATCGAGACGCTGCCCGATGGCCAGCGCCGCGGCTTCAACACCGAGCAATACACCACGAACCAGATCCGCCGCGTGGCGCGCTCGGCCTTCGAACTGGCGCGGACCCGGCGCAACAAGGTCTGCTCGGTCGACAAGGCCAATGTGCTGGAGACCAGTGTGGTCTGGCGCGAGGAGGTGATCAAGCTGCACAAGGAGGAGTTCTCCGATGTCGAGCTGACCCATCTCTATGTCGACAACGCCGCGATGCAGATCGTGCGCGAGCCGCGGCAGTTCGACGTGATGGTGACCGGCAACATCTTCGGCGACATCCTGTCGGACTGCGCGGCGATGGCTTCGGGCTCGCTCGGCATGCTGCCGTCGGCCTCGCTCGGCCCGGTCGATCGCTTCGGCCGGCGCAAGGCGCTCTATGAGCCGGTGCATGGCAGCGCGCCCGACATCGCGGGCAAGGGCATCGCCAATCCGCTCGGTTCGATCCTGAGTGTCGCGATGCTGCTGCGCCTGACGCTGAACCGGCCGGAGGACGCCGACCTGCTCGAGAAGGCGGTGCAGGCCGCGCTGGCCTCCGGCGCCCGCACGGCCGATATCGCCGAGGCCGGGGCGAAAAAGCTGTCGACTGTCCAGATGGGCGATGCGGTGCTCGGCGCACTCGACAGGATCTCGGCGAAGGAGCACGCGTGATGGCGCGCCTCACCATGCCCCACATTTCAAGGCGATCGGCGCTGACGGTCATCGCCGCCGGCGGCGCCGCGCTGGCGACCGGGCGTGCGTGGGGGCAGGCGGCCACGGGTCGCGCGATCTATCCGGTCGCGGTGCCGGTCTATCAGACGCAGTTCGTCGCCGACCGTATAGGCTACTTCAAGGAGGCCGGGCTCGATTGCAAGCTGGTGCAGGGCGGCAGCGGCGTGAAGACCCGCGAGATCATCGCCTCGTCGCAGGGCGATATCGGCATCGGCGACGTCACCCATCCGATGCAGCTGACCAATCACGGCCGCGCCGCGCGCGTGCTGTTGCCGGTCGACACGCGATCGAACTCGGTGATGTTCATTATCCGTAAGGACCTGAAGGACCAGGGCATCAACTCGCTGGAGGCGTTCACGCAATGGAAGCGGCCCGACGGCCGCAAGCCGATCGTCTCGGTCTCCTCGCTCGGCGGCACCAACCATGTCTGGTCGTCCTACTACATGGAAACCATGGGGCTCGACGACAAGGTGACCTGGATCGGCACCGGCAATGTCGACACCATGCTGGGATCGCTGAAGTCGAAGCAGGTCGATATCCTCGTCAGCTCGCTGTCGCTGTTGAACGAGGCGCAGCAGCAGGGCTGGGGCGAATTGCTGTTCGACGGCACCGATGAGGCGATCTGGAACAAGCATATCGGCGGCAAGGTGCCGGTGACGGCACATTTCACGCTGCAGGCCACCATCGACAAGGACCCGGCCAAGATGCAGGCCTATGTCACCGCGCTGTGGCGGGCCTCGCAGTGGATCAAGACCCACAAGCCGACCGAGGTCTATGACGCCATCGAGCCCTATGTCGGCAGCACCTCGCGCGACGCCAATCTGCTCGAGATCACGTCGATCCAGAAGGTCGCGGATTATGAGGGCTCGATCGACGCCGCGAGCTTCGCGCGCGGCGAGAAGGTCTGGTTCCGCGAGATGACCGGCATCAAGCCGCTCAAGATCGCCGACGTGGTCAATTCCAACCTGATCGAAGCGGCGCGAAAGGCCTATCCGGGTTGAGCGCGCTCGAGACAAGCGCAACCGTATCGCCGCGCGCCTCGGCCGATCGCCGCGTCGAGGTCAAGTGCCTGAGCAAATCGTTCCAGCTCGCCAAAACCACGATCGAGGCGGTCCGCGACGTCACCTTCGACGTCCGCCGCGGCGAGTTCGTCGCGCTGCTCGGGCCGTCGGGCTCCGGCAAGAGCACCGTGCTCAACATGATCGCCTCGCTGATCCGCCCGACCGGCGGCGAGATCCTGATCGACGGCAAGCGCGTCGTCGCCGGCAAGGCGACGCCCAACGTCGGCTACGTGTTCCAGCGCGACACGCTGTTTCCGTGGCGGACCGTCGGCGACAATATCGGCTACGGGCTGGAGCTATCAGGCGTGCCGGCTCACGAACGGAAGGAACGCATCGCCGAATGCGTCGCGCAAGCCGGCCTGAAGGGATTCGAGAACGCCTATCCGTCGGCGCTGTCGGGCGGCATGCGCCAGCGCGCGGCGCTGATGCGGACGCTGATCGTCGAGCCGCAGATTCTCCTGATGGACGAGCCGTTCGGCGCGCTCGACACCCACACCAAGATCGACATGCACGAGGTGCTGCTCCGGATCTGGGAGCGCGAGCAGCAGACCGTGCTGTTCGTGACCCACGATCTCGGCGAGGCGTTGACATTGGCCGACCGCATCATCCTGTTCTCGGCGCGGCCGGGCCGGATCAAGGACATGTTCGAGGTCGATTTCGACCGCCCGCGCGATGCGGTGAAGGTGCGCGAAACCCCGCATTATGCCGAGCTGTTCCAGCACATCTGGCATTCGCTGGGCGAGGAATTCGTCAGGGGCCGCAGCACATGAAGAGGTACGGCACGCTCGGCACGGTCGGCTGGCAGGTCCTGATCTGCGCAGTCGTGCTGTCGGTCTGGCAATGGGGCTACGACCTCCGCACCAAACTGCCCTGGCTGGTGCCCGACCTGCTCGATCCCTACTTCATCTCGAAGCCGTCGATGATCTTCGACAACTTCCTGATCCAGAGCTGCCTGACCTCGAAGCTCGGCGCCTTCAACGGCTGGTTCAATGGCGACTTCGGAAAGTGCCTGGCGCGCAACGAGAACAACCTCTGGGCCGCGACCGCCATCACCCTGAAGAACACTTTCTTCGGCTTCGTCACCGGCGTTGTCAGCGGCTTCATCGCGGGGCTCATCCTGGGACGATCCGACCGCCTGAGCGCGATCTTTCAGCCCTTCATCACCGCGGTGAACTCGATCCCGCGGATCGCGCTGGCGCCGATCATCGTGCTGGCATTCGGGATCGGCGACATGTCGAAGATCGTGACGTCCTGGATCGTCGTCGTGTTCCTCGTGTTCTTCAACACCTTCGAGGGCGCGCGCTCGATCGACGAGGGCTTCACCAATGCCGCGCGGCTGCTTGGCGCCAGCGAATGGCAGATCACCCGGACGGTGGTGATCCCCTCGACCATGGCCTGGGTGTTCGCTTCGCTGACGCCTGCGATCTCCTTCGCGCTGATCGGCGTGATCGTCGGCGAGTTCATCGGCGCCGAGCGCGGCATCGGTCGCCTCATCATCGAATCGGAGGCGCGCGGCGAGGCCTCGGGCATGATGGTTGCTGTCGTGGTGCTGATGCTGGTCGGTGTGGTGCTGTCGACGATCATCTGGCGGCTGCAGGCCTATCTGTTGCGCTGGCAGCGGCAACGCAGCGCCGAGTAGGCCGCGGGCCGTGGCGACGTCGCATTTGCCGCCACGGCCGGGCTGGATCTAGGCTGCATTTTCCGATGGCGAGGTCTCGCCGTCGAGCCAGTCCTGTTCCTTTGCCAGCGCGCGCCAAGCCGCTTCCATTCGCTTGAAGCGATTGTAGGTCGGCCCGTCGTCGGCACGCTCGGCAAGTTGCGCGCAGTTCTCCGCATTGTCGCGGAAGTGCTGTGACTGTTTCATGGAACGTCCTCCTATTAGTTAAGGACGTGGGACATCAATTCAGGCTATTCAACGCGTGGAACATGGGTATTTCGCCACACAGATGAATGCCTGTTCAGCGAGTTCCCGGCGCGATATTTCGCAACTGAGCGTGAGCAATTGCAGCACGGTCGATACAGGAACGGTGCGTCGCACTCGACGTTCCTCTTTCACGTCGCAACTGGAGGAGGAGAGACGGCATGAGGACGTATCTGCTAACCGCGGCCATGGTGACCGCGATCGCATCTCCTGTGTTCGCCGATGATATCGGTGTCCGCGCAGGTCCCGTCGGCGCAGGCGTAACGGTTGGTCGGGCACCCGAACATCGCGATCGCGATCGTGATCGCACCACGGTGATCAGGGAGCGTGAGCCGCGCCATGACCGGACCACGGTCATCAAGAAGCGGGACGAATTCGGCAATCGCAGCAAGACCGTCATCCATAACGACGACGATTGACGCCAACTCAGGCGATCTTGTGTGAGCATGAACGTCCGTCGCTGACCTCGTCACGGCGGACGTTTGCTTGGTGCCCCAGGCATGGAGCGACGATGGCGGCCGAGACGGAGCTCAAATTCCACGTTCCCGCGCGCAAGCTCAAGGGACTGAAGAAACCGCTGGTCGCCGGCAGCAAGAGCGGTGCACCATCCGAGAGCGATCTCGTCTCGACTTATTTCGACACCGCGAAGCACAAGCTCAAGCGGCACCGACTGACGCTGCGCGTGCGGCGGGATGGCGGCAACTATGTTCAGACGATCAAGTCGGCGGCGGGTCCGCAGTTTGAACGGGGCGAATGGGAGACCGACCTTGCGGACGGACACTTCGACCTCGACAAGGCCGAGGGTACGCCGCTCGAAGACCTCGCGTCTGGCAGGCTGGGTCGCAAGCTGAAACCGGTATTCGAGACGTCGGTGCGGCGTATCACCGTGCCGCTGCGGACCAAACGCAGCGAGATCGAACTCGCGATCGATCGCGGCTGCACCACGGCCGGGCACCGTTCGCGCCGAATCGACGAGGTCGAACTCGAACTCAAGAGCGGCCGCCCGCTCGACCTGTTCCGGGTCGCAAGGGCGCTGGAGCGGAAGGCGGCGGCGGAGCTCGATCTGCGCTCGAAAGCCGAACACGGCTATGAACTTGCCGACGGCGAGGAGCATGTCGTCGTTTCCGCCGGGAGCATCGTGCTCGACGCCGGACTTACCGCCGGCGCGGCGTTCCGGGTGATCGCGCGCGCCGCGCTTCGTCACTTCTCGTCGAATGCAGACGCCGTCCGCGAGGGCGAGGCGGAAGGCATTCACCAAATGCGGGTCGGGTTGCGGCGGCTGCGCGCCGCGATCTCGCTGTTCTCGAAGATCCTGACCGTGGCTCCGACGGAAGAGATCAAGATGCAGCTGAAGTGGCTCACCAACGCGCTCGCGCCGGCGCGCGAGCTTGATGTGTTCGTCAAGGAAGATATCGAGCCAGCATCGCATGACGCGCTGCTGCGGCGCGGCGGCAAAGCGATCCGGCAGGAGTTTTCCGGCCGCCGCGATCGTGCATTTGCCGGCGCGAGGCAGGCGGTCAATTCGCGGCGCTATCGGTCCATGCTGATCGACACGTTGCAATGGATCGAGGCAAAGCAGACCGTTGCCGCGGAGGACGAAGGCGGTCCGATCGAGGAATTCGCCGCCGCGCTGCTGCATTGCCGCATCAGGAAGCTGCGCAAGGATGGCCGGCGTCTCGACGAGCTGTCGGCCCGGGAGCGGCACAAGGTGCGCATCAGGGCCAAGAAGCTCAGATACGCGATCGATTTCTTCGAAAGCCTGTTTCCGCGCAAGGGTGAACGCAAGCAACTCGCGCGGCTGTCCAAGCACCTGAAGCGGGTCCAGGATGCGCTCGGCTCGCTCAACGATTTTGTCGCGCACCGCAAGCTGGCGGTCGATGCGGCGCTGAAGGCCCCGCATCGGAAGGAGCGCGCCAGCGCCTTCGCCTCGGGCGTTGTGCTTGGCCGAGAGGAACAGGCGGTCAAGCCGCTGATCAAGGTCGCCGCCAGGGAAGTGCGAGGACTCGAGAAATTTTGACGAGCGTGCGGTGGCGAACCCCGGACATCTATGCTGCTGGTGATGCCCCCGACTGCCTCTCCCGTTCGGCCGCTTCGATGCGACATTCCTCCGCGTAGGCACGCAGGCGCTCGGCCGTCAACGAGTCCATGCCGGTGCGTGCCAGCCGCTCGGCGCGGTCGGCCTGATCTCTGAGATCATTGATGGTCCGGGTCATGTGTGCCTCCATGCCCAGACAATTTGAATCGAATTGCGACGTTCCCCGGCCGATCAGGACGTGGCTAACGGGTGGTTAAGGAGGCACGGTTGCTCAGGTCACCGGCGCCGGGTTGAACAGCGTCAGATCGTTGTGGATGCCCCAACGGTCCGACCATGGCTTGGTGCGCCCGCTCGCGACGTCGAGGATCAGGCGGAACAGGTCCCAGCCGGTTTCCTCGATGGTCTTCTCGCCGGTCGCGATGCAGCCGGCGTCGAAATCGATCAGGTCCTTCCAGCGCCGTGCCAGCTCGCTGCGGGTCGCGACCTTGATGACGGGAGCTGCGGCCAGGCCATAGGGCGTGCCGCGGCCAGTGGTGAACACCTGCAAGGTCATGCCGGAGGCGAGCTGCAGCGTGCCACAGATGAAGTCGCTGGCGGGAGTCGCCGCAAACAGCATGCCCTTCTGCCGCGCCTTCTCGCCCGGCGACAGCACGCCCGCGATCGGGCCGGAGCCGGACTTGACGATCGAGCCGAGCGACTTTTCGACGATGTTGGCAAGACCGCCCTTCTTGTTGCCCGGCGTGGTGTTGGCGCTACGGTCGGCGCCGCCGCGGGCGAGATAGGCGTCATACCATTCCATCTCGCGGATCAGCGCGCGGCCGACATCCTCGTTGACAGCGCGGCGGGTCAGCAGCTGGATCGCGTCGCGCACCTCGGTCACTTCCGAGAACATCACGGTCGCGCCGGCGCGAACCAAGAGGTCGGCGGCGAAGCCCACCGCGGGGTTCGCGGTGACGCCGGAGAACGCGTCGCTGCCGCCGCATTGCAGTCCGATCACAAGATCAGCGGCCGGGCAGGTCTCGCGCTTGCGCGTGTTGAGCACCTTCAGCCGGGCCTCGGCCTGGGTCATGATGGCGTCGACGATGGCGCCGAAGCCGTCAAAGGCCTCATCCTGCATCCGCACGATGGCATCGCCGACGCCCTCCGGCACCAGCCGTTCCGGCGCGAGCTTCTCGCAGCCGAGCCCGACGACGAGGATCTCGCCGCCGAAATTCGGATTGAGCGCGAGATTCTGCAGCGTGCGGATCGGCACCACGGCGTCGGGCGCCGTGATCGCGACGCCGCAGCCATAGGCGTGGGTCAGCGGCACGACGTCGTCGACATTGGGATATTTCGGCAAGAGCTCGGCGCGGATGCGCTTCACGGCATATTCCATCGTGCCCTTGACGCATTGCACGGAGGAGGAGATGCCGAGGATGTTCTTGGTGCCGACCGAGCCGTCGGGATTGCGATAGCCCTCGAAGGTGAAGCCTTCGAGCGGCGGCAGCACCGGCGGCACCGCGGTCGCGATCTCGAGCTGATCGAGCGGTGGCGCCTCGGGCATGCGGATGCGTGCCTCGTCGACCCACTCACCGGCCAGGATCGGCGACAGCGCCGTGCCGATCACCTCGCCATAGCGCACGATCGGCGCGCCCTCGGCGATGTCTCCGAGCGCGGTCTTGTGGCCCTGCGGCACGAAAGCACGCAGCGTCAGGCCCGAGGCGAAGCGGGAGCCGGCCGGCAAGCCGAAATCATTCACGACGATCGCGACATTGTCGCGCTCGTTGAGCTTGATGTAGCGGGGCTGCTCCTGCGCGCCGATCGACTGGTCCATGTGGCTTCTCCTGACTCTTCACCTCTCCCGCTTGCGGGAGAGGGGGCAGCGCTTGCGCGGCTGCAACTCGTTTCAACCGCTTCAGCCCGGGAAGGTGTAAGCCGTCTTCACGGTGGTGTAGAACTCGCGGGCATAGGCGCCCTGTTCGCGTGCGCCATAGCTTGAGCCTTTGCGGCCGCCGAACGGGACGTGATAGTCGACGCCGGCGGTCGGCAGGTTGACCATGACCATGCCGGCCTCGCTGTTGCGCTTGTAGTGCGAGGCGTATTTCAGGCTTGACGTGCAGATGCCCGAGGCAAGGCCGAATTCGGTGTCGTTGGAGATCGCCAGCGCCTCTTCATAATCCTTGGCGCGGATCACGCAGGCGACCGGGCCGAAGATCTCCTCGCGGGCGATCCGCATCTGGTTGTTCGCCTCGGTGAACAGCGCCGGCTGCAGATAGAAGCCGGGCGTCTCGCGGTTCAACAATTCGCCGCCCCAGTGCAGGCGGGCGCCTTCGTCCTGACCGATCTTGATGTAGCGCAGATCCTGGTCGAGCTGGCTCTGGTCGACGACCGGGCCGACATGCACGCCGCTCTTCAGCGCGTCGTCCACCGAAAGTCCCTTCATGCGCTCGGTCATCGCGGCGACGAAGCGGTCGTGAATCCCCGCGGTGACGATCAGGCGCGAGGATGCGGTGCAGCGCTGGCCGGTCGAGAAATAGGCCCCGTTGACCGCGACCTCGACCGCGACCTTCACGTCGGCGTCGTCGAGCACGACCAGCGGGTTCTTGCCGCCCATCTCGAGCTGGAACTTCTTCATGGGGTTGGAGAGCACGCAGGCCTGCGCGATCTTGCGGCCTGTCTGCACCGAGCCGGTGAAGGAGATCGCGGCGACATCGGGATGATCGAGCAGAGTCTGGCCGACCACCGAGCCCGAGCCGACCACGAGATTGAAGACCCCCGCCGGAATGCCGGAACGCGCAATGATCTCGGACAGCGCATGGGCGGAGCCCGGCACCAGCTCGGCCGGCTTGAACACCACGGCGTTGCCGTAACACAGCGCCGGCGCGATCTTCCACGCCGGGATCGCGATCGGGAAATTCCACGGCGTGATCATGCCGACAACGCCGACCGGCTCGCGGGTGATCTCGACGTCGAGGCCGGGGCGCACCGATGCGCCCTTCTCGCCCATTAGCCGCAGCGCTTCGCCGGCAAAGAACGCAAAGATCTGCCCGGCGCGCGCCACCTCGCCGATGCCTTCCGGCAGCGTCTTGCCCTCCTCGCGGGCGAGCAGGCGGCCGAGCTCTTCCTTGCGGGCGAGGATTTCGACGGAAATCCTGGTCAGCGCGTCGAAGCGTTCCTGCGGCGTCGACCGTGCCCAGGCCGGGAAGGCGGCCTTCGCGGCGGCGATCGCCTTTTCGGTCTGCGCCTTGTCGGCCCTGGCGTATTCGCCGACCACGTCTTTGGTGTTGGAGGGGTTGATGTCCCGCGTGATGCCTGTTCCGTCGACCCATTCGCCGGCGATGAAGTTCTTCTGGTGAGCGGTCATGTTTCCAACCTTTCTTGTTAGCGCACGAGGCAGGGACGCTTGTCGTCGAAGGTCCACCCCTGGATCAGGAACTGCATGGCCAGCGCGTCGTCGCGGGCGCCGAGACCATGCTGCTTGTATAGCGCGTTCGCGGCCTCGATGGCACCGCGATCGAGCTCGATGCCGAGGCCCGGCCGATCCGGAATAGCGATCTTGCCGCCCTTGATCTGCAGCGGCTGGCGCGTCAACGCCTGGCCGTCCTGCCAGATCCAGTGGGTGTCGATCGCGGTCACCTTGCCGGGCGCGGCGGCTCCGACATGGGTGAACATCGCCAGCGAAATATCGAAATGGTTGTTGGAGTGCGAGCCCCAGGTCAGGCCGTTGTCGCGGCAGGTCTGTGCCACCCGCACCGAGCCTTGCATGGTCCAGAAATGCGGATCGGCGAGCGGAATGTCGACTGCGCCGAGCCGCAGTGCGTGCGCGAGCTGGCGCCAGTCGGTCGCGATCATGTTGGTCGCGGTCGGCAGCCCGGTGGCGCGGCGGAACTCGGCCATGATCTCACGACCGGAGAAGCCGGCCTCGGCGCCGCAGGGATCCTCGGCATAGGCGAGCACGCCATGCATGTTGCTGCACAGCCGGATCGCCTCGTCGAGCGACCAGGCGCCGTTCGGGTCGAGCGTGACGCGCGCCTTCGGGAAGCGTTTTGCAATTGCGGTGACGGCCTCGATCTCCTCTTCGCCCCTGAGCACGCCACCCTTGAGCTTGAAATCGGCAAAGCCGTAATGCGCCTGCGTCGCTTCGGCGAGGCGCACGATGGCATCCGGCGTCATTGCAACCTGATGGCGCAGATCGAACCAGTCGGGCTTGCCGGTCTCGCCCTTGACGTAAGGCAGGTTGGTCTTCCTGCGGTCGCCGACGAAGAAGAGATAGCCGAGCGTCTCGACGCTGGCGCGCTGCTGGCCTTCGCCAAGCAGCGCCGCGACCGGGAGATTGAGATGCTGGCCGAGCAGGTCGAGCAGCGCGGATTCCACTGCGGTGACCGCATGGATGGTGACGCGGAGGTCGAAGGTCTGCTTGCCACGGCCGCCGGCGTCGCGATCGGCGAAGGCCTGGCGCATCGAGGCTAGGATGTTGTTGCAGGCGCCGATGGTCTGGCCGACGACGAGGTCGCTTGCGTCCTCGAGCGTCTTCTTGATCTTCTCACCGCCCGGCACCTCGCCGACGCCGGTGTGGCCGGAGTTGTCGGTGAGGATAACGAGGTTGCGGGTGAAGAACGGCGCATGCGCGCCGCTCAGATTGAGGAGCATGCCGTCGCGGCCGGCGACCGGGATCACCTCCATCGCCGTGACAACAGGTGCGCCGGCAAAGCCGGTGCGGATCGTGTCCTGGATCATCTGCCCCTCCCTTCCTCCTTTGCAGTTTTCCTGGCCGTTCGGCTTATTCTGCCGCCTGCTGCGCGGCGGCCTGCGGCAGCTTGGCGACCAGCGCCGCGAGCTCGCCGATCTCCTGCTCGTTAAGATCGGTCAGCGGCGGCCGCACCGGGCCGGAGTAGCGGCCGATCACCTTCATGCCGGCCTTGATAATCGACACCGCATAACCCTTCCTGCGGTTGCGTATCGCGATCAGCGGCAGGATGAAATCCTTCAGGCCTGCATGGATGGTCTGATGATCGCGCCGGCGCACCGCGGCGTAGAAACTGGTGGCGAATTCGGGCACGAAATTGAACACCGCCGACGAATAGGTGGTCACGCCCATGTCGAGATAGGGCAGGGCAAAGGTCTCCGCGGTCGGCAGGCCGCCGATATAAGTCAGGCGGTCGCCGAGCCGGGTGTAGACACGGGTTATCAGCTCGATATCGCCGATGCCGTCCTTGTAGCCGACGAGGTTCGGGCAGCGCTCGCAGAGGCGCGCCAGCGTATCAGGCTGCAGGATCGCATTGTCGCGGTTGTAGACGATGACGCCGATCGTAACCGATGCGCACACCGCCTCGACATGGGCAGCGAGGCCGTCCTGCTCGGCATGCGTGAGATAGGGCGGCAGCAGCAGCAGGCCGTCGGCGCCGGCCTTCTCGGCGCCAACCGCGATCTCGCGCGCGATCGCGGTGCCGTAGCCGGTGCCGGCCAGCACGGGAACACGGCCCTTGGTCTCGTCGACCGCGACCTTCACGACGTGGGGAACTTCACTCGGCGTCAGCGAGAAGAACTCGCCGGTGCCGCCGGCGGCGAACAGGCCGGCAACGTCATAGCCGCACAGCCAGTCCATGTTGGCGCGATAGGTCGCCTCGTCAAACGAATAGTCCGCGTTGAACGGGGTCACGGGAAAGGACAGGAGGCCGCCACCGATTCTAGCGGCCATCTCCTGAGGGGTCATCTTGCTCATGGCGCCACTCCTGATGATGTTGGGATAAGGGATGCGCGAGCAGCGCGCGTCCATGGCGGAATTTCTAGGGAATGGTTCGATGCGCGTCCAAGCCAAACGCGGTATCGAGCGATGCTAACTCTGCATCAATCGCCGCGCAGATGCGGCGCCGCGATTTCGGTTGCGATCTCAATCAGCGACGGCAGCAACTGGTTCTCGTGATCGCGCCGCCACACCATGAACAGCTCGACCGGCACGGGCGATCGCAGCTTCAGCGGCTTCAGCTTGACGTTCGCGATCTTCAGGCTGGCGGCCGCTTCCGGCACGATCGCGACGCCGAGCCCGGCGCGCACCATGGCGAGGATCGAATGGATCTGGCTGAGATGCTGCACATAGCGCGGCAGCACGTCGGCGCGCGTGAACATCGACACCAGGAGATCGTGGAAGTAGCGCGCCTCATAGGGCGAATACATCACGAAGGGCTGGTCGTCGAAATCCTTGATGCTGACGGTCTCGGCCGCGGCCAGCGGATGCTTCTTCGGGATCGCGGCGAGCAGCGGCTCGGCCACGACGCGGCGGCTGGCGAATTCCGGCCGCGCGATCGGCGGGCGCAGCAGGCCGGCGTCGATCTGCCCGGTGGTGAGCGCCTCGAACTGGTCGCCGGAGACCATCTCCTTCAGCGAAAAATCGACCTCGGGCAGGCGCGAGCGGCAGGCCGCGATCAGGTCGGGCAGGAAGCCGTAGGCGGCCGCCGCGGTGAAGCCGATCTTGAGCGAGCCGGTCTTGCCGAGCGCGATGCGCCGGGCAACCTGCGAGGCCGATTCCGCGAGCTTGAGGATGCGCCGCGCCTCGGGCAGGAAACTGCGTCCGGCCGGCGTCAGCCGCACCGAGCGGCTGGTGCGTTCCAACAGCGGCGCGTCGATGATGTGTTCGAGCACCTGGATCTGCCGGCTCAGCGGCGGCTGCGTCATGTTGAGCCGCGCCGCGGCGCGGCCGAAGTGCAATTCTTCGGCCACCGTGACAAAGCAGCGGAGCTGGCTCAGGTCGAACATCGATGCAAGCCCGGAATTGATCGCGCGGGGATTTGTACGTTCTAGCATCGATGCCTCCCACTGGCCAAGAAGACAAACAAGAAGACAAAAAAGCAGACAAAGACGGCGGCCGAAGCCGCCGTTTGGTTTTCTGCTCCCTCTCCCCGTTCTTACGGGGAGAAGGTTGGGGTGAGGGGCTCTCTCTGCGCAACGGCCGCCTCGATGTGCACGCGCGATCCGAACGAGTCGGAAGGACTGTCTCTGCGGAGACGTGTTGCTTCGCCCCTCACCCGAAATTCGCTGTGCGAATTTCGACCTCTCCCCGCGGAAGGCGGGGAGAGGTGAAGCGCGCTCACGCCGCCTTGAGCTGCACCCGCTTGATCTCGCCGACGATGAACAGATAGGCGATCGCCGCGACCAGCGCGTTGGCACCGACGAACACCAGCGCGCCGTTGAACGAGCCGGTGGCGGCCAGAATGTAGCCGATGACGATCGGCGTCGTGATCGAGGACAGGTTACCGAAGGTGTTGAACAAGCCGCCGGAGACGCCGCCGGCTTCCTTCGGCGAGGTGTCGGAGACGACCGCCCAGCCGAGCGCGCCGATGCCCTTGCCGAAGAAGGCGAGCGCCATGAAGCCGACCACCAGTGCCTGGCCGTCGACATAGTTGCAGGCGATGATCGACATCGACAGCAGCATGCCGCCGACGATCGGGATCTTGCGCGCTATGGTCAGCGAGCCGGTGCGGCGCAGGATATAGTCCGAGATCACGCCGCCGAGCACGCCGCCGATGAAGCCGCACAGCGCCGGCAAGGTCGCGACGAAGCCGGCCTGCAGGATCGAGAGCCCGCGCTCCTTCACCAGATAGACCGGGAACCAGGTCAGGAAGAAATAGGTCAGGGTGTTGATGCAGTATTGGCCGATATAGACGCCGAGCATCATGCGGTTGGCGAGCAATTGGCGGATGTGGTCCCAGCTGGGGCCGCTGTCCTGGGTCTTGCCGGCCTTCGCCGCGTCCATGTCGACCAGCGCGCCGCCCTGCTTGATGTAGTCGAACTCGGCCTCGTTGATCGCGGGGTGCTCCTTCGGCTCGTAGATGGTCTTGATCCAGGCAATGCCCGTGACGATGCCGAGCGCACCCATCACGTAGAACACATGGCGCCAGCCATACTCATGGGCGATCCAGCCCATCAGCGGCGCGAAGATCACGGTGGCGAAATACTGCCCCGAATTGAAGAAGGCCGAGGCGGTACCGCGTTCATTGCCGGGGAACCAGGAGGCGACGATGCGGGCATTGGCCGGGAATGACGGCGCCTCGGCGATGCCGACCAGGAAGCGCAGGGCGAACAGCAGGACCACGGCCGCGCCCGCGGACAGGAATCCGACCAGGCCCTGCATTGCGGTGAAGATCGACCAGACGATGATGCTGAGCGCATAGACCCATTTGGAGCCGAAGCGGTCGAGCAGCCAGCCGCACGGCACCTGCGCGACCACATAGGACCAGCCGAACGCCGAGAACACGTAGCCCATCGCGACCGGATCGAGATGCAGTTCCTTGGAAAGGGCGGGGCCGGCGATCGAGAGCGTGGCGCGATCGGCATAGTTCACGGTGGTGACGAGAAACAGCATCGTCACGATCAAGAGCCGGACGCGGGATCGCCGCGTGTCTGCGGCGGACACAATTGCGCTCATTAGCGCCTCCTCGAAAATTTCCTCGGGGTCTGTCCTAGAGAGATGACGACAATGGGTCCAAGCCGAAACGGGTATTGATCCATACCGATTTTGAATGGATCGGCCGGTGTCATTCCACCTTTGCCGCTATTGCCAGGGTTTTGTATTTAGTGTACCAATAGTACAGTTATTAAGGGCGCAGCGTTGCGCCCGGCTGCTCGAGATCGAATGCTGATGACCACGCCGCGCGACTATGAGGTGTTCGAGGCAGGTGATGTGACGCTGCAGGGCGGTGCCGTGTTTCCGCAACTGAGGCTCGCCTACAAGACCGATGGCACGCTGAATGCGGCGCGGGACAACGTCATCCTCTATCCGACGTCGTTTGCCGCACAGCACTCCGACATCGAATGGCTGGTGCAGCCGGGCGGCGCGCTCGATCCCGAGCGCTACTTCATCGTCATCGCGAATCTGTTCGGCAATGGCCTGTCTTCCTCGCCGTCGAATTCGGTCGAGGTGCTCGGCGGCGCGCCATTTCCTGCCTTCACCTATCATGACGCGGTCGCGATCCAGCGGCGGCTGCTGGTCGAGCGGTTCGGCGTGACCAGGCTCGCGCTGGTCTATGGCTGGTCGATGGGCGGCATGCAGGCCTATCACTGGGCCGCGCGGTATCCCGACATGGTCGAGCGCGCGGCCGTGGTCTGCGGCAGCGCGCGGTGCTCGCCGTATAATCATGTGTTCCTCGAAGGTGTGAAGGCCGCGCTGACCGCCGACCCGGCCTACCGGGACGGCCGCTTCGTCAGCAAGCCCGCGGCGGGCCTTCGTGCGATGGGGCGCGTCTACGCCGGCTGGGCGATGTCACATGAGTTCTATCGCGAGGAAGTCTGGCGCGCGGCCGGCTTCAACTCGCTGGAAGACTACCTCGCGGGATCCTGGGACGGTGCCTTCGCGCGGCGCGATGCGAATGATCTGATGGCGCAGATCGCGATCAAGGCGCATGTCCTGCTGATGCCGGGGCGTACCGATCGCTATTTCGACCCGCGCGACAACGAGGCTGAACTCGGCCGCCTGGTCAACGCGCGCTCGGCCGCGCTGCATGCGATTCCGTCGATCCACGGGCACCGGGCCGGCAATCCCGCCAACAACGCCGAAGACCGCGCCTTCATCAACGCCGAAATCTCGGCGCTGCTGCAACGCTGACAGGTGAGACGACCATGAGCACCGCAGAGACCAGTGACGCCGGACCCCGCCTGAAGCCGCTCAGCCCGCTGACCTTGCGCGATTTGTCGACCAAGTCGAACCTTGCCGGCGCGGTGCGCGCGGCAAGCCACTACGGGATGATCGTCATCGTCGGCGCGCTGATCTCCCTGGTCTCATCGCGCTACGGTCTGCCATGGGCGCTGCCGCTGATTGCCGTGCAGGGCTACTTCATCGCATTCCTGTTCATGGTGGTGCATGAGACCGCGCACAAGACGGCGTTCCGCAGTCCAGCGCTCAATCTTGTCGTAGGCAATCTGTCCGCCTTCATGATCGGACTGCCCTACCGGTATTACTGCCTGTTCCACTGGGACCATCATCGCTACACGCAGGATCCGGAGAAAGACCCGGAGCTGATCGTCGGCCCCAAGCCCGCGTCGGACACCCAGCTCGCGATCGCCTATTCGGGACTGCTGCAGGTGTTGGTTCGCATCCGCCTGATGTTTTGGCATGCACTCACCGGAAAGGTGGTCGTGCCGTGGATTCCGGAGCACAAGCGCGCCTCGATCGTGCTGGAGGCGCGGCTCTATCTCGCGGGCTATCTGCTGTTGCTCGCGGCCTCGTTCGCGCTGCACAGTGCGATCCTGCTGTGGGTGTGGATCGTGCCGCTCCTGGCCGGTCAGCTCATCCTGCGCCCCTATCTCTATGCCGAGCACACCGGCTGCGAGCGGACGCGGAGCGCGTTCGAGAACACGCGCACAACGATGACCAGCAGGATCATGAAATGGTTCGCCTGGAACATGCCTTACCATGTCGAGCACCACGCCTATCCCACGGTGCCGTTCCATGCGCTGCCGAAGCTGAACGCTATCGTCGATGGCCACATCGTGTATCGCGGCAGCAGTTACCGGGCCGTCACGCGCGAGACCTGGGTCTGGTTCCGCCGTCAGCGCCAACGCTCTGCTTGATAGTCAAGCGTCCGTGCGCGGCCGCAGCACCAGATTGACGAGATTGCGGGCGTAGGCCGGCGTCAGCGGCTTGATGCCGAAGACGTAGCGGTAGAACAGGCTGCCGTAGATTGCGTCATAAATATCGCCGGGTACGCCCGGTGCGCCGATGCTGCCGTCCTTCTGGCCGGCGGCGATGATCTCCAGCATCTTGCTGCGGCGCAGGCCGAGGTAACGCTCGTAGAACAGTTCTGCCGTGCTGGTCTTCGAGATGCATTCCGAGATCACGGCAAGCTGCACGCGGCCGAACTCGCCCTGCAACGCCTCGACATAGGTTGCAACGTGGCGGCGGATGCGGGCCACCGGACTGCCGGTTTCGGGCAGCGGCACGGCCCGCGAGGCCTGGTCGAGGAAGGCATCGATCAGCAAGGCTTCGCGCGACGGCCACCATTTGTAGATCGTCATCTTCGAGACGTTGGAATGCCTGGCGATCGCGTCGATGGTGGTCGCGGCGAGGCCGGTCGTCGCCATCAGCTGATAGGCGCCTTCCAGGATCGCGGCCGTGGTCGCGGCGGAGCGCGGCCGCCCGCGCCGCCCCGTTGCCGCTTCCTCTGTCTGCGTCTTGCCGCTAGCCATGGCCGGACTTCGCGTCCTGCGTCTTTCAATCATTGCGCTGCATGCGGGCATAGCATGAAATCGCGCTCGGTTTCAGATCGTCGCCGTCGCTGATAGTGTACAACGCGCAGGCCAGAGCTTGCGTGCGGCACATTGCCCTCGCTCTGTCCAGCTCAGCCGCCGATCCAACAGGAGTGTCCCCGTGAAGGCCGTCTACAGTGATCTGCACCGCAGCCATGATCCGCAATTCTTCCTGGTCCGCGGTGTGGTCCAGCGTACCACCGAACAGCCCGAACGCGCCGACCGCCTGCTGGCGGGCCTGAAGGCCGGCAAGCACACGCTGATCGAGCCGACCAGGTTCGGGCAGGGGCCACGGGCGCGCGTGCACAGTCCGGAATATCTGAGCTTTCTCGCGGACGCCTGGGACGAATGGTCGGCGCTCGGCAATGCCGGACCGGAGATGATCGCGAACATCCACCCGGTGCGCAATGCCGGCACGTACCCTGCTCATATCGTCGGCAAGCTCGGCTGGCACACGATGGACACCGCAGCCCCGATCGGTCCCGGCACCTGGGCCGGCGCCTGCGCCGCGAGCGACGTGGCGGTCACCGCCGCGCAGATGGTGCTCGACGGCGAGGACGCTGTCTACGCGCTTTGCCGCCCGCCCGGTCACCACGCCTATCGCGACCTCGCCGGCGGCTTCTGCTTCCTCAACAACAGCGCGATCGCGGCCGAGCATCTGCGCCAGAAGCATGAGCGCGTCGCGATCCTCGACGTCGACGTGCATCACGGCAACGGCACGCAGGGCATCTTCTACGAGCGGCCGGATGTCTTCACCGTCTCGATCCACGCCGATCCGTCGTTCTTCTACCCCTTCGTCTGGGGCTATGCGCATGAGCGCGGCGCCGCAGGTGGCCTCGGCACCAATCTCAACATTCCCCTCGCCAAGGGCACCGGTGACGACGACTACATGAAGGCGCTCGCGGTGGCGGAGAAGGCGATCCGCTCCTTCGCCCCGACCGCGCTCGTGGTCGCGCTCGGTCTCGACGCCTCCGAGAAGGACCCGCTCGCCGGTCTCGCCGTCACCACCGACGGCTTCCGTCGTATCGGCGAGGGACTGGCCCGATTCGGACTGCCGACGGTGCTGGTGCAGGAGGGCGGCTATCTCTCCGACATCCTCGGCGCCAATCTGACGGCAGTGCTCGGCGGGTTTGAGGCCGCGCGCTAGCGCGGCTTCGGGCGAGGTGGCGACCGGTCCGCGCGAACAAAGCCCGTCAAGGCCGGAATCCGGAGCATCGGCCTTGATTGGTCAAAGCCGATGCCCCGGCCGCGAGGCGCGCAACAGAACGTCGTGGACTTGCGTGTCCGCAACCAAAATCACATCATGCCGTTAGTATTCGGCGCTGGCTTATGATTCTGCCTGGCGACTTCAGCCGGCCAGGTGGACAGCAACGCGAGGACGGCCATGAGTGACCTGCTTCGCATCGCCATCGTCGGCTATGGCGAGATCGCGTGCCGGCAGCACGTGCCTGCGATCGCGAAGACGTCAGGCGTGGCTCTCGTTGCGGTGGCCGATCCCGTCAAGACCCCGCCCGGCCTGCCGCATTTCCGTGATTTGCAGGAGTTGTTGCGCGACGGGCCGGAGATCGACGCGGTCGCGCTGTGTACGCCACCGCAGATGCGCCACGCGCAGGCCGCCGCCGCGCTCGCCTCGGGCAAGCACGTGCTGCTGGAGAAGCCGCCGGGCACGACGTTAAGCGAACTCAAGCCGCTGATCGCGGCCGCGCAGGAGGCGGGTCGGACATTGTTTGCCACATGGCATTCACGCTATGCGGCCGCGGTCGGTCCTGCGCGGCAATTGCTCGCGAGACGCACCATCAACAAGGTCACCATCATCTGGAAGGAAGACGTGCGCGTCTGGCATCCGGGTCAGGCCTGGATCTTCGAGGCGGGTGGCTTCGGCGTGTTCGATCCCGGCATCAACGCGCTGTCGATCCTGACCGAGATCCTGCCGCGTGCGGTCTTTGTCAGGAGTGCGGCGTTGGACTTTCCGTCCAATCGGGAGGCGCCGATTGCGGCAGAGATCGAACTCTCCGACGCGAGCGGCTTGCCAATCCACGCCGAATTCGATTTCCGCCAGACCGGATCGCCGAGCTGGGACATCCTGTGCGAAACCGAGGCCGGGCCTGTGACGCTGTCGAAAGGTGGAAGGCAGCTGCGCGATGGCGGCAGGCTGGTGGTCGATGCGCCAGATGAGGAATATCCCGCGCTGTACCGCCGTTTCGTCGCGCTGACCTCGGAAGGAAAATCCGATGTCGACCTCGCGCCCTTGCAGCTTGTCGCCGATAGCTTCATGTTCGGACGACGGCGCCTCGTCGAGGCGTTCGAGGACTGACAATGACATCAGCCAGCATCGGTCGCGCTCCCTTCGGCAAATTGCACGACGGCACCGTGGTCGAGCGCGTGATCTTGCGCGGCGAACACGGTTTTGAGGCCGCCATCCTTCCGTTCGGCGCCACGCTGCAGGCGCTGTTTGCGCCGGATCGTGACGGGCATTGCGACGACATCGTGCTTGGCCACGAGGAACTCGACGGCTATCTCGCACAGCGCAAATTCTTCGGCGCGACGATCGGGCGCTATGCCAACCGGATCGCCGGCGCGCGTTTCGTGCTCGATGGCGAGACCGTGCAGCTCGACGCCAACAACGGTCCCAACGCGCTGCACGGCGGGGTGCAGGGCTTTGATCGCAAGCTGTGGCGGATCGTCGAACTATCGGATGATCCGGCGCCGACGCTGGTGTTGGAGCGCGAGAGCCCGCATGGCGAGGAGGGCTATCCGGGCAATCTCGCGGCGCGCGTGACCTATCGCGTGCGCAGTCCGATGGAGCTCTCGGTCACCTACGAGGCGACGACCGACCGGCCGACCTGCCTCAATCTCACCAACCATAGTTTCTTCAATCTCGAGGGCGCGCGCTCGAGCATGCAGATCCTCGATCACCGGCTGACGATCGTCTCCGACCATCTCCTCGCGGTGGATGCCACGGCGATCCCGCTCCACGAACCGCCGCGGCCGGTCGACGGCACGCCGTTCGACTTCCGCAAGCCTACAGCCATCGGCGCGCGGATCAGGATGAATGACGAGCAGCTGCGGCTCGGGCGCGGCTATGACCACAATTTCTGTCTGGCCAAGGGGGCGGGCCTTTGCCTTGCTGCGCGCCTCGAGGCGCCGCACAGCGGCCGCGTGATGGAGCTGTTCACCGATCAGCCGGGACTGCAGTTCTATTCCGGCAATTTCCTCGACGGCTCGACCGCCGGCAAGGGCGATCGTCTGTACCGGCAATCCGACGCGCTCTGTCTCGAGCCGCATGCCTGGCCGGATACGCCGAACCGGCCCGACTTCCCCTCGGCGCGGCTCGATCCAGGACAGCTCTATCGGCGCAGCATCGTCTACCGCTTCTCAACCGCGTGAGTGACGCCATGACCGACCGTGCCGCCGAGCCGCTGATGGAAGAGGTGCCGACATCGGTGCTGTCGGCGGAGCGTTGCCATCTCGGCGAAGGCCCGACCTATGATGCGGCGACCGACACCGCCTGGTGGTTCGATATCCGCGAGCGCCGCCTGTTCGAGCATCGATTTGCAGGTGGCCGCACCGTCATCCACGGATTGCCGAAAATGGCGAGTGCATTGGCGCGGATCGACGGCGAGCGGCAGCTGATCCTTGCCGAAGATGGACTTTATGTACGGCACGTTGCAGACGGCCGCCTGGAGCTGTTCGCTGCGCTGGAGGCCGACAATCCGCTGACGCGCTCCAACGACGCGCGTGTGCATCCGTCGGGCACGTTCTGGCTCGGCACCATGGGGCGCCATGCCGAGCAGGGTGCCGGCGCGATCTATGCGCTGCACCGGGGCCGCATCGTGCGACTCTATCCCGGGATCACCATCCCGAATGCGATCTGCTTTTCGCCCGCGGGCGACATCGGCTATTTCGCCGATACCGCAACCAATGTGCTGCATCGCGTGCCGCTCGATCCATCAACAGGACTGCCGACCGGTGAACCCATCGAATTGATCAGGCATCAAGGCAGCGGCGGCCTCGACGGCGCGATCGTCGATGCCGACGGCCTGATCTGGAACGCGCGCTGGGGTGGCGGTCGCGTCGACGTTTACGATCCCGCCGGCCGGCATCTGCGTTCGCTGCGCGTACCCGCGAGGCAATCGAGCTGCCCGGCATTCGTCGGCCGCGACTTCTCGCGCGTGCTGGTCACTTCGGCCTGGCAGGACATGGATGAGGCGCAGCGTGCGGCCGATCCCGAGCATGGCAGGACGTTCCTGCTCGAGGCCGCCGCGCGCGGTCGGGCAGAGCCTGACGTCAAACTATCCTGACGGATGGGTGCCGCGCGGCGTTGTTGACGCGACCGGATTATTTGGACGATAGTACAAATATGGTCCGCAAACCTGCCAGGTCTGACGTGAAGGCCGCCAGCGCCCGCAAGCCGAACATGCGCGAGGCGATCCTCGCCGCGGCGGAGGAATTGTTCTCGACCTACGGCTTCAACGCCGTCTCGGTACGCGACATCGCGCAGGCCGCCGGCGCCAATCCGGGCAGCGTGACCTATCATTTCAGGACCAAGGACGGCCTGCTGCTGGAAATCTATCGGCGCCATTGCGGCCCGATGAACCGCCGGCGCTCCGAGCTTTTGGCGGCGGCGCGGCGGGTGCGCGATCTGCAGGACCGGCTGGAGGCGATCGTGCGCGCCTATGTGTTGCCGGCCTTTACGTCCGGCAGCGATCTTGCCGGCGGCGGAACGCGGTTCACGCGATTGCGCGCGATCATGTCGGCCGAGGGCAATGAGGTCGTGCGCAAGATCATCGCGCAGACCTTCGACGACACCAGTCATGCCTTCATCGACGCGATTCATGAAAGCCTGCCGCATATTCCGCGTACCGATCTGGTCTGGCGCAGCCACTTCCTGCTCGGCGCGCTCTACTACACGCT
This sequence comes from Bradyrhizobium sp. USDA 4503, assembly GCF_054055815.1. Classification (NCBI taxonomy): domain Bacteria; kingdom Pseudomonadati; phylum Pseudomonadota; class Alphaproteobacteria; order Hyphomicrobiales; family Nitrobacteraceae; genus Bradyrhizobium; species Bradyrhizobium sp. USDA 4503. The sequence continues at coordinate 4,201,792 of NZ_JBSRXS010000001.1, read as the reverse complement.
GGTGACGCCGGAGCGCGTCTCGCGCCTGTCGCGCGGCAGCGCCGACGGCTCCGATGCCGGCCACGCCATCGAGGAACTGGTGCGCGCCACCGTTGCCGCGTTGCAGGCCGCGCCGCTCGACGAAGGGGCGCCCCGCAAGATCCCGGGCGCGAATCCGGGCCGAGTGGTGACCTGAACGTCCGGAGCTTGTCGCGATGGAGAAACTTCGGCTGCGCGCCGTGCTCGGCAATCATCCGCACATCCGGGCGGTGAAGAACGGTGAGCTTCGCTCCGAGCTGTTCGATCTCGACTTCAAAGAATTCACGCCGACCAACGCCGCGTTCAAGCCGATGGTGCGCGAGCAGGCCTTCGACGTCTGCGAGATGGCGATCGTGACCTATCTGATGGCAAGGGCGCACGGCAAGCCGCTGGTGCTGCTGCCGGCGGCGATGGTCGGCCGCTTCCAGCACGGCCATGCGCTCTATCGCGCCGACCTCGGTACGCTTGAGCCGGCCGATCTCGAAGGCAAGCGGGTCGGCATCCGCTCGTTCACGACCACGACCGGGGCATGGATGCGCGGCATCCTTGCCAATGACCATGGCGTGAACCTCGACAGGATCAACTGGGTCACGTTCGAGGATCCACATGTTGCGGAATATGTCGACAGCACCGAGCGCGCGCCGAAAGGCAAGACAATCGTCCAGATGCTGGGGGACGGCGAGGTCGACGCCGTGCTGGGCGAGACCTCCAGCGATCCGGAGCTCAAGCCGCTGTTCGCCGATCCAGCCGCAGAGGCGTCCCTGTAGTATGCGCGGCACGGCGTGGTGCCGGTCAATCATCTGGTGGTGGTGACATCGCAGCTTGCGGCGTCGCGGCCGGATGTGGTGCGGAGCCTGTACGATCTGCTCAAGCGCGGCAAGGCTGAGGCCGGCCCGCCCGGCATGCCGGACCTGCTGCCGTTCGGCGTTGCGGCGAACCGCAAGCCACTCGAATTGATGATCGACTATTGCGTGCAGCAGGCGTTGATCCGCCGGCGCGTCACGGTCGACGAGCTGTTCGACGACACAACACGGGACCTGAACTGATGACAATCTCCGGCGATCCGCGGCAATGGCAGGTCGGCATGCTCGGCTATGGCGAGGTCGGTCGCATCCTTGCCGAGGATCTGCGCCAGCAGGGCGTGAGGGTTTCGGCCTACGACATCAAGCTTGACCGCGAACAGGGCGCGGCGCTGCGCGCACACGCGGTGGAGATCGGCGTCGAACTCGCGCAATCCCATGCCGTTCTTGCGGCGCGGGCCGATTTCATCATCTCGGCGGTGACGGCGAGCCAGGCGGTGCCGGTGGCCGCGGCCTGCGCGCCCGGGATCCGGAGCGGGGTCTGGTTTCTCGATTTCAACTCGGCCTCGCCCGGCGCCAAGCAGCGCGCGGCGGCGCACATCGACGGCGCCGGTGGCCGCTATGTCGAAGGCGCGGTGATGACTTCGCTGCCGCCGTACCGGATCAGGGTGCCGCTGCTGCTCGGCGGCCAAGGCGCGCGGGAGCTGGCGCCGCTGCTGGTCGCGCTCGGTTTTGCGGCGAAGGTCGCAAGCGACGAGCTTGGCGTCTCCTCGGCAGTCAAGATGTGTCGCAGCATCATGATCAAGGGGCTGGAGGCCATGGTGATCGAGAGCTTCACCACCGCGCGCGCCTATGGCGTCGAGGATGCGGTGCTCGCCTCGCTCAAGGAGACCTTTCCGTCGATCGACTGGGAGAAGCAGGGCGCCTATTTCTTTCAGCGGGTGATCGAGCACGGCCGGCGGCGCGCCGAGGAGGTGCGCGAGGTGGCGGAGACCGTGCGCGAGGCCGGGCTGACGCCGTGGTCTGCCTCCGGCACCGCCGAGCGGCAGGGCTGGATCGCCGATCTTGCCGATGAGGGCGTGTTCGGACCCAGGGGAACGCCGGACTTCGCCCGCAGCGCCGACTGGCGTACCGAGGCCGACCGGATTCTCGCGCGCATCAAGTCGTAAGGTCTCGCCCGGAGAATCCGCCGCGTTCCCTGCCGACGCGCAATGCGCTATTGCTCCATGAACAGTTTGTTCTGGAGGCACTCCCATGAAGAATTCCGGCAAGGTCGTCGCCATCACGGGGGCGGCACGCGGCATCGGCAAGGCCTGCGCGGCGCGCTTCCTGTCCGACGGCGCCAGGGTCGTCATCTCGGATGTCGACGCTGCAGGGCTGGTCCACACCGCCCAGGAGCTCGGACATATCGATCAGTTGCGGGCCGTCGAGGCCGACGTCAGCAAGCGCGCCGATGTCGATCGCATTGTCGCGACCGCGGTGAAGGAGTTCGGCCGGCTCGACGTCATGGTCAACAATGCCGGCGTCGCGCGCAACCGCGACTTCCTCGACATCAGCGAGGCCGAATTCGACGACGTGATGGGCATCAACCTCAAGGGCGCGTTCTTCGGCGTCCAGGCTGCGGCGCGCCAGATGATCGCGCAGGGCGGTGGCGGCGTCGTCGTCAACATGTCCTCGGTCAACGCGCTGCTCGCGATCCCCTCGCTCGCGACCTATGCGATGTCCAAGGGCGCGATGAAGCAGCTCACCTCGGTCGCCGCCGTGGCGCTGGCGCCGCACGGTATTCGCGTCGTGGCGGTCGGACCCGGCACGATCCTGACCGAGATGGTGGCAACGGCGATCTTCTCGTCGGAGGATGCGCGGCGCAGCGTGCTGTCGCGGACGCCGGCCGGCCGCTGCGGCGAGCCGAGCGAGGTCGCCTCCGTCGTGGCATTCCTTGCCAGCGACGATGCCTCCTACATCACCGGCCAGACCATCTATCCCGACGGCGGGCGGTTGATCCTGAACTACACGGTCCCGGTCAGCGAGAAGAAGTAGCGGGCAGGTTCAATCGCGAGCACACTGCCAAAATATCGAAAACAACCCCATGCAAAGGAGCCGGCCGGCGGCCGGCCTTCGACCAGGCGACTTGACGCGTCGGGCAAATCGGGGCTATTATTCCATTATTCAGAAATCGTGCGATCGTCATCCGGCGTCATCACCCGCGCATGCGCATGCGGGTGATTCAGTATTCCAGAGGCGGTCGTGCTTGAGCCGATGGGCCGCGGCGTACTGGTTCGCCCGGTTGAACCGGGCGATGACCGGTGAGGATGAGGACGCCGCTACCGGCCCTTGAACTGCGGCTTGCGCTTCTCCATGAAAGCATTGCGGCCTTCGCGGAAATCCGCGCTGTCCATGCATTCGATGCCGACCTGCTTGATCGCCGCCATGTCGCGATCGGCGGGATCCTTCAGCACCTGCGCGATGGTGATCTTGGCGGCTTTGATCGCCAGCGGCGCGTTGCCCGAAATGGTGCGCGCGATCTCCATGGTCGCGTCCCAGAGCTCGTTGTCCGGCAGCACGCGATCGACGAGGCCGATCCGCAGCGCCTCGGCGGAATCGATCCGCATGCCCGTATACATGATCAGCCGCGCCCAGGACGGCCCGACCAGCGACACCAGATGGCGCAGCCCGTCATAGCCATAGGCGATGCCGAGCTTGGCCGCGGGAATGCCGAACTGGCCGCTGGCGCCGGAGATGCGGATATCGGTCAGCATCGCGACCTGCATGCCGCCGCCGAGGCAGAAGCCGCGGATGCAGGCGATGGTCGGCTTCGGATAGTCGGCGAGCAGGGTGCGCTGGGCGGCGCTGCGCCGTGAATATTCCTCGGAGGCCTCGGCGTTGTGCCTTGTCTTCTCGAACTGGCTGATATCGGCGCCCGATACGAACGCCTTGTCGCCGGCGCCGACCAGGATCACGACGCGGACAGCCGGATCGTCGCGCAACGCCGTCAGCGCCTCGCCAAGCCCCTCCCACATCTCCAGCGACATCGCATTGCGCTTGTCGGGATTGTTGAAGGTGATGACGCCGACACCGTCGACGACGTCCTGCAGGATCTTGCCGTCGGCAAGCGATTTGTTTGACATGTTGAGCCTATGAGGGTCCGGACCGATCGAGCGAAGGCTAGCACCCGGCCGACAGCCGGGGCAGGCGGTTTGGAGCACGGCGCGATTGCATTGCCGGGCGGCAACTCTCCCGGCAGTTGTACGGTTCGCAAAATAAACCGCCGCGAAACGGTTGCGCCATAGAGTGCGCCGCCGACGCTCCGTCCCGGTTTAACTTTTTCCTAGTTTTTCGACGGTATGGCTGTACGCACCTGCGCGCCAGGACCATTCCGCCACGCGCTGGGATGCGTGCCGCAGCTGCCCGCTACCATCGCGTCGGTAGCGGACTTCCCCACCACCGGACCGGCAGTGAAGCCGGTCAATCCCGACCTCCGTGCACTCACATCGCCTCGGGCGAGGTTCAGTCGTGTCCGTCGAAAAGTTTCTCAAGCAACGCGCGGTCAAGATCACCGTCAATGGCAGCTACACGTTGCCGAACTGGTACGATGCCCAGGGCAAATTGCGCACCTTCGCCTGCCGCACGACGCGCGTCTCGCCGTTCCGGATGATCGTGGACGTGCCCGTCGTCGGCAAGGTCGGCGACCGGCTGACTTCGTATTTCGAGGAGTTCGGCAAATTCGAGGGCTGCATCACCGACACGATGAGCGGCAGCTTCCTGCTCGAGCTCGAGATGACGCATGCCATGCGTGAGAAGTTCGCCGACAAGCTGACCTGGATCGAGAAGAAGCAAAAGGATCCGAGCATCCGCGAGGCGCGCAACAACCCGCGTTTCGTTCCCGTCGCGCCGCATGCCATGTTGACGCTGGCGGACGGCACCATGCAGAGCTGCTTCATCATCGACATGTCGCTGTCCGGCGCGGCGGTCTCCTCCGAGGCGCAGCCGCCGGTCGGCATGCCGCTTGCGATCGGCGCCTGCGTCGGGCGGGTGGTCCGGCATCTGCCGAACGGCTTCGCCATCAAGTTCGTCGAGACCTACAAGCAGAGCGAACTGGCCCGCCTGATCTCGCGCAAATCCAAGGAATTGCAGCAAGCGTCGGCCGACGGGAACCCTGTCGCCTGACGGCCGGGATCCGCCGGCTCCCTAGGTCAGCTGTTCCGGGTCTTCGGCCGCGCGCATCCGCGAGATAGTGTGCTCGGTTGCATTTGGACCGGCCGCCGCGATCGCGATCTCCCGCGCCAAATTGGTGCATTCGGCCCACATCAGGAAGAACACCAGCGGTGGCCGTTCGCGCGCTTCCAGCAGTTGCCGGCAACGCTCGGCCGCGCCGTCGATCGCCCACCACTGTTGGGCGACCACCATGACCCTGCGGAAGCTCCGCAACGTGCCGGAAAATTTTTGCGGATCGGCGCCCACGAGCGCGCCGCAATGGTTCAGCCAGTTCAGGCCAGCGTAGATCGCAATCCCGTAGTCTTCGATCGCGGTGCCGGTGAAATCGACGACGGTCTTGTCGTGCGCGCGCTGGCGCAGGAAAGCATCGATCATCTCCGCCTGGCGGGCCGGATCGACCAGCAGCGAGATGTCCTGCCGCGGCACCATCGGGACATAGCGCATCGCTTCAAGCCGCGTGTGCTCCCAGATCGCACTGATGTCGCCGAGCAGATCGCCGGACTTGCGTTTGCAGGCCGGATAGACCAGCACGCCATTGTCGGCGAGATCGAGATAGCGCGGGACCACCTTGTCGAGCGCGGCGACAAACGCCAATGGATCGGTAAGGCCGCGCAAGTCGCTGGCGGCGTCCTCCGCTTGTGCAGGCTTGTTGCCGCGTGTCCAGCCGAAATTGGCCATCCCCGGACGCCCTGATCTCAACCCGGCTATCAGGTTAGTTGGAAAATGCGGCGAAGCAAATGCGGCATTTGCTGCTACGCCGCCGTGCGTGCCCGCCGCTGCCGGTTGACGCGAGAGACCGCCGCGCCTAGCTGATGGTTAATGGCGCAACGCAGGTTGTTGCCGCTTTCGGGACCTATCGCCATGACCGCTTCTGATTGGCAATCGCATTGGCAGACTGTCTATCTGACCAAGGGAGAGCAACAGGTGAGCTGGTCGCAGGCCGATCCGCAGCCATCGCTGCGCCTGATCGAAACGGTTGCGCCCGGCCGCGACGCCTCGATCGTCGACGTCGGCAGCGGAGCTTCGCGACTTGTCGATGCGCTGCTGGCGAGCGGCTTTCATGATGTGACCTTGCTCGATCTCTCTGAAGCGGCACTGGCGAACGCGCGGGAGCGGATCGGCGCAGCAGGTGACGCGGTGCACTGGATCGTAGGTGACGCAACGGTCTGGCAGCCGCAGCAGACCTTCGACATCTGGCACGATCGCGCGGCGTTTCACTTCCTGGTCGAGGAACCAGACCGTGCAGCTTATCTCGACCGGCTGCATCGCGGCGTCAAAGCAGGCGGGCACGCCGTGATCGGCACCTTCGCGCTGGATGGCCCGGAGAAGTGCAGCGGCCTGCCGGTGCAGCGCTATGACCCCGCGACGCTCAGCAGGACCATTGGTCCGGCATTCGAGTTGATCGCGCATGAGGCGCACCGGCACGTCACGCCCTGGGGCGCGACGCAGTCGTTCCAGTTCAGTGTGCTGCGGCGCAAGTGACCGGCCGCGGAGGGAGAGGTGAGATGACGGACGCGCCACGGATGATCGGCGAGATCGCGAGCTACCACGCCCATGTCTATTACGACCCCGCGGCCAGCCGGGACGAGGCGGAGCGGCTGCGCAACTGGATCGGCGAGCGCTTTCTGGTCACGCTCGGACGCTGGCACGACGTCAAGGTCGGCCCGCACGATCAGGCGATGTATCAGGTGGCGTTTGCGGCCGAGTTGTTCCCGACCCTGGTGCCGTGGCTGATGCTGAACCACGGCAGCCTAAGCATCCTGGTCCATCCCAACACCACCAATCCGCGCCGCGACCACCACGACGATCCGCTCTGGATCGGCACGCCGCTCGCCGTCCACGCCGACAAGCTGCCCGAAGAGGCGGAGATGGAGCAGGCGCCGACGCCGAACACGTCGCCGACACTGCGTCCCTGAGCGTCGCGGCTGTTGCGTAAAGTTTGACGCAATTGTGCTGCAGCCAAGTCGTTTCAAACTCATCGCGTTTTGCAACGTGAGGTTAAGTCACCATTCCTAGGCTACCCGATAAATTTCAGGGTCGGGGCGCATTGGGCATGTTCTTTTCGTTTCGAAGCTGGTCGTTGTGGCGGGTGGTGGGACCGCTGCTGGCCATCGTGTTGCTGCTGGGCGGCCTGTCGACGGGCAGCCTGCAGGTGATGTCCGCGGTCAGGGCCTATGTGGCCGGCGAAAGCATGTGGTCGAAGGGGCAGAAGGACGCCATCCACTACCTGCAGACCTATGTCAGCACCGGTGCGCCGATCTATCTGCAGAAGTTCGATGCCGCGATCGCGGTGCCGCTGGCCGATCGCACGGCGCGGCGCGCGCTGGAAGCGCCGGGCGACAATGACGCGGTGGCGAGGGCCGGCTTCGCCAGGGCAGGTAATCATGATGACGACATCGGCGGCCTGATCTGGCTGTTCAAATATTTCCGCACGATGCACCACGTGGCCGGCGCGGTGACGGCATGGCGCAATTCGGATGCGCTGCTCGATCAGCTGATTGAAATCCGGAACGAGGCGGCGAGCGACGTCGCGCTGCACGATCCGTCGGCTGCGACCATCAGGCATTGGGCCGAACGGATCGGTACGGTTGATGCGGCGCTGAGCACGCTCGCCGTCGATTTCTCCGATCATCTGGGCAAGGCGTCGCGTCAGGTCTCCGCGCTGCTGCTGCTGGTCAACCTCGTGATCGCGGCCTGCCTTGCCGGCATCGTGCTGGTCCATACGCGGCGGATGCTGTGGCGGCGCTGGCTTGCCGAGACCGCGCTCGCGGTCGAGAAGGAGCGCGCCCAGCTCACGCTGGCGTCGATCGGCGATGCCGTCATCGTGACGACGCAGGACGATCGGGTCGACTACATGAACGCCGCCGCGCAGCGGCTCATCGCGGCAGGGCAGGAGGTGACGGGACGGCCGCTGTCGTCGCTGTTCAACATTGCCGAACAGCCGGTGCGCGGATCGTTCGACGCCGACGACGAAAGCCGGCCGCAGCTCCTGGTGCGGCCGGACCACTCCAGCGTGCCGGTCTCGGTGGTCGAGACCCCGATCGTGTATGCCGGAGAACCGGCCGGCCGCGTCATGATCATTCACGACATGACCGCCGAGCGGCGGCTGGTCGAGGAATTGGCGCGGGCTGCCTCGCATGACGCGCTCACCGGCCTTGCCAACCGCCGGCAGTTCGAGTTCGAACTGCACAAAGCGATGTCGGGCTCGCCGGCCGTCGGCGCCGACCTGATGCTGATCGATCTTGATCAGTTCAAGATCGTCAACGACACCTGCGGCCACATGGCGGGCGACCGGTTGCTGAAGCAGGTGGCGAGGCTGCTGGCGACCGAAGTCGGCAGCAGCGGCCTCGTCGCGCGTCTTGGCGGCGACGAGTTCGGCATTCTCCTGCGTGACGACGGCTCCGCGACGCACGACGTCGCTGCCGACGTTGCGGAGCGGGTCAGGGCGGTGATCGAGCAGTCGAACTTCATTTATGAGGGATCGAGCTTCCGGATCAGCGCGAGCATCGGCCTGGTCGGGCTGGCCGACAGCGCCGGCGTGCAGGACGCGTTGCGGCTTGCCGACGTTGCCTGTTTCCTTGCCAAGGACAAGGGACGCAATCGCGTCCAGGAGCACCGCCCGTCCGACACCGGCATGGCCGTGCGCGTTGCCGAGATGAGCTGGGTCAATCGCATTCGCAAGGGACTGGATGAGGGGCGCTTCTGCCTCTACGAGCAGGAGATCCGCCCGGTGAACGGCGTGCTGAAGGGCAACGACCGGCGCGAGCTCTTGCTGCGCCTGCGCGACGAGAGCGGCGCGCTGGTGCCGCCCGGCAGTTTCCTGCCCGCCGCCGAACGCTACGGGCTGATGCCGCTGATCGACCGCTGGGTGGTTCGCCGCGCCTTCGAGATCATCGCCGAGCGCAAGCACCAGCCGCGCAAGATTGCGAGCTACGCCATCAACCTGTCCGGCGCCACCATCGGCGACAGCGACTTCGTCGACTTCGTCGCCGGGCTGTTCGCGCAGCTTGACGTTTCGCCGGCATCGGTGTGTTTCGAGATCACCGAAACCAGCGCAATCTCGAACCTCGACGAGGCGCAGAAGTTCATCGCGCGGCTGCGCGAGATCGGCTGCAGCTTCTCGCTCGACGATTTCGGCACCGGCATGTCCTCGATCGCCTATCTGAAGCACCTGCCGGTCGACATCATCAAGATCGACGGTTCGTTCGTGAAGGAGATCCTGAACAGCAAGGTCGATCGGGCGATGGTCGAGATGATCACCAAGACCGCGAAGATCATGCAGAAGCAGGTGGTCGCGGAATTTGTCGAGAACCTCGCGATCCTGGACGAGCTGCGCCAGATCGGGGTCGATTACGCCCAGGGTTACGCCATCGGGAAGCCGGTCCCGGTGCTCACTCTCTGGGAAGAAAAGATCGCCTGAGCCGCCGAAATCGTCCCGAATCGGGACATTTTCGGTCAATTCAGCCCGCCCAAGGCTGATTCTCTGGCACTTTCCATCCGAAAAACGTTTAAAAAACCTCTCGTTGTGCGCTTTGTCTCGATTATGCCTTACTCTAATTCCCTGATATGATGAGTGATCGGTGAATCCCGGTGGGCCGGGTAACAGGCCCCAGAGCACCGAACTTGGGGATTGATGGGTCAACGAACGACGAAACCTGCCCGGCGCAAGTCGAGCCGCGGCATGTCTCTGGTGGGCAGCACGGCGTTTGCCGTGAGCGCGCTTGCCCTGTCGTCTGGCCTTGCCGCCTGGATGGTCGGCATCGACCCCACCGCATGGCTTCACGGTCCGGCGCTCGCCAACACCACCGCCTCGCTGAACTTCGACGATCGCTTCGGCTCTCGCTCCACGATCAATTCGGCCTCACTCTATTATCCACTGCGCCGCGGGTTCCGTTCGAGCCGCGGCGATTTCAATTCCGAGTTCGGCCAGATCGAGGACGCGCTGTCCGGCCAGCTGCGCGACACGCAGACCGAACTGCCGACCAGCCAGTCGGCGACGGCGTCCGTCGCCGCCACGACCACAGCGACGACGTCCACCGTGCCGATGCCGCGGTCGCGGCCGGCCGAGGCCAATCTGCTTGCGCGTAACGATCAGCCGCCACCGCCACAGGCGCCGGTGCAGCAGGGCGACAACCGGACGTTCCTGCAGAAGATTGCCGACATGATGCCGGGCAAGATGCAGCTGGCCTCGCTCGATCCGAATGACGGATTGTTGTCCGGTCCGAGCCCCGATCTCGGCAAGCTCGGCTATGACAGCACCACGGCGGTCTACGACATCACCGGCCGCGTCGTGTACATGCCCGACGGCACCAAGTTCGAGGCGCATTCAGGCCTCGGCAATCTGCTCGACGACCCGGCGCATGTGAATGCCCGCAACGCCGGCGCGACGCCGCCCGGCATCTATGAGATGAAGCCGCGCGAGAAGCTGTTCCACGGCGTGCCCGCGCTGCGCATGACCCCGGTCGATGGCAGCGACACGTTCGGGCGCGTTGGCCTCTTGGTCCACAGCTACATGCTCGGACCGAATGGCGACTCCAACGGCTGCATCTCGGTCAAGCACTACGACAAGTTCCTGCAGGCCTACCGCAGCGGCACGATCAAGCGCATCGCCGTCGTCATCAACATCAAGGATGTTCAGTCGGCCTCGACCCGCGCGGCGTCGAACTCGTAGGCCGCGCGCCGGCGCCTCCGGCAAATTGCGCAGGCTCTTGCAGAGTCCAACCTTCGATCCGCTGACCGCCTCCAGCGCGGCCTGGTTGCTTCTTCCATCGTCTCGGAAAATTGCACCACGTTGTCGCCAGCTCTCCCTGGAGGCGGCGCCGGCTTGATTGTCTTCCCGACACGGTGCAATTATGTATACTGAAAATCGGACATAAATACCCTGATACCTCGTATTTGCCTATTTTGCGAACACGATGTATACATAGCGTATTCATAAACGCTGAGAGGCGGACCAGTGCCAAAACCCTTTCCAATGAACGCATGGTACGCGGCCGGCTGGGATGCCGAGATCAAGCACGCGCTGTTGCCGAGGACGATCTGCGGAAAGCATGTCGTGATGTACCGGAAGGGCGACGGCGAGATGGTGGCGCTGGAGGATGCCTGCTGGCACCGCCTCGTGCCGCTCTCCAAGGGCCGGCTCGATGGCGATGCCGTGGTCTGCGGCTATCACGGCTTGAAATACAATGCGCAGGGCCGCTGCACCTTCATGCCCTCGCAGGAGACGATCAATCCGTCGGCCTGCGTCCGCGCCTATCCCGTCGTCGAGCGCCACCGCTTCATCTGGCTCTGGATGGGGGATCCCGCGCTTGCCGACCCGGCGCTGGTGCCAGACATGCACTGGAACCACGACCCGGCCTGGGCCGGCGACGGCAAGACCATTCACGTCAATTGCGACTATCGCCTCGTCGTCGACAATCTGATGGACCTGACGCACGAGACCTTCGTGCACGGCTCGAGCATCGGCAATGATGCGGTCGCCGAGGCGCCGTTCGACGTCACCCATGGCGAGAAGACGGTCACCGTAACGCGCTGGATGAAGGGCATCGAGGCGCCGCCGTTCTGGGCCAAGCAGCTGCAGAAGCCGGGCCTGGTCGATCGCTGGCAGATCATCCGCTTCGAAGCGCCGTGCACCGTCAACATCGACGTCGGCGTCGCGCCGGCCGGTTCGGGCGCGCCGGAGGGCGATCGCTCGCAGGGCGTCAACGGCTATGTGCTGAACACGATCACGCCCGAGACCGAGAAGACCTGCCATTACTTCTGGGCGTTCGTCCGCAATCACCGCATTACCGAGCAGCGGCTGACTAGCGAAATCCGCGACGGCGTCGCCGGCATCTTCCATGAGGATGAGATCATCCTGGAAGCGCAGCAGCGGGCGATGGACGAGAATCCGGACCGGGTGTTCTACAATCTCAACATCGACGCCGGCGCAATGTGGGCACGGCGCGTCATCGACCGCATGGTGGCGAAGGAAAATCCGCCGCAGCAGCTGCAGGCTGCCGAGTAGACGAGGGGCGAGCCCATGGCGGAACGCGAGACCGATCGTTCAGTGTCGCAGACCGTGCGGGCGCAGCTTGCGCTGCGCGACCTCGTTCTCTCCGGCGGCCTGCGGCCCGGCGAGCGGATCTCGGAGCTGCAGGCGGTCGAGTTCACCGGGGTGTCGCGCACGCCGGTGCGGATGGCGCTGGTCCGGCTGGAGGAGGAAGGCCTGCTGGAGCCGATCCCTTCCGGCGGCTTCATGGTCAAGGCATTTTCCGAGCGCGACATTCTCGATTCGATCGAGCTGCGCGGCACGCTGGAGGGACTGGCCGCGCGCTTCGCCGCCGAGCGCGGCGTCTCGTCGCGCGATCTCGAGCCGCTGAAGGAATGCCTCAACGAGATCGACGGCCTGGTGCGGCAGGATCCGATTTCGGTCGAAGCCTTTTCGTCCTATGTCGCGCTCAATGCGCGCTTCCACGCGCTGCTCACCGAGCTGTCGCGCAGCCCGCCGCTGATCCGGCAGATCGACCGCGCCTCGGCGCTGCCATTCGCCTCGCCGAGCGGCTTCGTGATGGCGCAATCGGCGTTGCCCGAGGCGCGTCAGATCCTGCTGATCGCGCAAGATCACCATCGCATTGTGGTCGACGCCATCGAGAACCGCGAGGGCGCGCGCGCCGAGGCGATCATGCGCGAGCATGCAAGGCTTGCGGCACGCAATCTGCGGCTGGCGTTACGCAACCGCAGCCATCTCGATCTGCTGCCGGCGCTGGCGCTGATCAATTCGGCAGCCGGCTGAGCGGAGAACGCCATGCGATTCATCGAGACCTGGACATCCGCCACGCTGCTCGCCGCGCGCGACCTCACGCCCGGCATCCGTGAATTCCTGCTGCGGCCGGATAACTTTACGGGTGCGCCCTATCCGGTCGGCAGCCATATCGATGTCGGTGTCACCATCGAAGGCCAGCCGCAGACCCGCTCCTATTCGCTGGTCGGCGAAGTCGATCCGCAGGGCTACCGGATCGCAGTTCGGCGCGCAGCGGATTCCCGCGGCGGCTCGCGCTACATGTGGTCGCTCGCGCCGGGCGTGCGGCTCAACATCACGCTGCCGACCTCGCTGGTGCAGCTCGACTGGACGCGGCGGCAGTTCTGCCTGATCGCGGGCGGCATCGGCATCACGCCGCTCGTCGGTGCGGCACAGGCGCTCGCCCGCCGCGACGCCGGCGTGACGCTGCACTATGCCGTGCGCACGCGCGGCGATGCGGTCTATCTCGATATGCTTGAGCGTGCGCTCGGCGACCGCCTCACCGTTCATGCCGGCGACGAAGGCAGGCGGCTCGACCTCGAGCGCGTCTTTGCGGCGCTACCGCAGGACACGATGACACTGTTCTGCGGCCCGATGCGGATGCTGGACGCGGCGCGGCGCGCCTGGGAGGCATCCGGCCGCCCGCTCTCCGACTTGCGCTACGAGACCTTTGGATCGAGCGGGCTGCTGCCGACCGAGCCGTTCCGCGTGCGGCTCAGGGGCGAGGGGACTGAGCTGGGGACCGAGTTCGTCATCCCGCGCGACCGGTCGATGCTGGACGTGCTCAACGAAGCCGGTCATGAGGTGATGAGCGACTGCCGGCGCGGTGAATGCGGGGTCTGCGCGCTCGACGTGGTCGATGTCGACGGCGAGATCGACCATCGCGACGTCTTCTTCAGTGACCATCAGAAGCGGGAGAGCCGCAAGATCTGCGCCTGCGTCTCGCGTGCCCGCGGCACCATCACGGTCGACACCCTGCATCGGTCGGACGCGCCCTGACGAGCCGAGCGGCGCTACGCCGCGTGCACCGAGTGCTGCGGATCGTGATCGAGCAGTGCGGAGATCTCGCTGCCTGACATCGGCCGCCCGATCAGATAGCCCTGGACCTCGTCGCAACTGGTCTGGCGGAGATATTCGAGCTGATCCGCGGTCTCGACGCCTTCGGCCACGACGCCGATCCGCAGCTCCTGCGCGAGGCCGATCACCGATTTGACGATCGCGGCGCAGTCCGGCTGGGTCAGCATGTCCCGGATGAAGGATTGATCGATCTTGATACGGCTGAACGGCAGCTTGCGCAGATAGGTCAGCGACGAGAAGCCGGTGCCGAAATCGTCGAGCGCGACCGTCAGGCCGAGCTCGAGCAGCGCGTGCAGGATCGCGGGCGCTGATCCGTATTTCGAGATCAGCATCGACTCGGTGATCTCGATCTCGAGACGGTTCGGCGCGACGTTCGCCTCGGCCAGCGCGTCGACGATCGTCTGCAGGATGCCGACGTTCTGGAACTGGACCGCGGAGAAATTGACCGCGATCCGGATGTCGTCCGGCCAGCGCGACAGCATCGTGCAGGCGCGACGGATCACCCACTCGCCCAGCTGGTGGATCAGCCCGCTCTCCTCGGCGATCGGGATGAAGACGGTCGGCGGGATCAGGCCGCGGGTCGGATGCTGCCAGCGCAGCAGGGCCTCGAAGCCGGTGACGCGGCCTTTGCGGATGTCGAGGAACGGCTGGTAGACCAGAAACAGCTCGTCCGCCTCGATGGCGTGCTCGAGATCCCGCTGCAGGGCGCGGCGGTCGCGCGCCGACCGGTCGTCGCTGGCCTCGAAGAAGCAGATGGTGCCGGGCGCGGATTTCTTCGCCCGGTAAAGCGCGATGTCGACGTGCTTGAGCAGGTCGTGGGACGTGCTGCCGTCCCGCGGCGCCAGCACGATGCCGATGCTGATCGTCCGGTTGACCTCCAGCCCATCGATCGGGAACGGGTCGGCAAAGGCCGCGACGAACCGTTCGGCGATTGCAAACGCGTCCTCGGGCCGCGTCAGATTGGACATGATCAGCGCGAACTCGTCGCCGCCGATCCGTGCGACATGTTCGGCCGCGCGCGTGCAACGCTGCAACCGGGCGGCCACCTGCACCAGGAACTCGTCGCCCGCCGGATGGCCGAACCTGTCGTTGACCTCCTTGAAGCGATCGAGATCGAGCAGCAGCACCGCGAATTCTTCGCCCGACCGCGCCAGCCGGTTCAGTGCGCTGTTGAGCGCTTCATTGAAGGCGACGCGGTTCGGCAGATGCGTCAGCGGATCCTGCCTCACCGTCCGTTCGGCCTCGTGCTGGGCGATGATCCGCCGCCTGAACTCGAACGCGTTGACGAACACGCCGCGCAGCAGCACCGAACCGTAGACCAGCACCAGCACGGCCATCAGGAGGTAGACGAAATCGCCGTCCCGGCCGAGGCAGATCGCGGTGCCGACGAAGATCGGCGCGGTGAACGCAATCGCGGCGATCGGGATGGTGGAGAACGCGAAGGCGCCGCCGGCCAGCATGCCGGCGCACAGGCAGGTGATGACGAGCTGGGCGCCGCTCGATGCGTTCGCGAAGAAGGCGACGGGGACGACGCCCCAGGTCGTCCCGAGCGCCAGCGCATTGCGCACCAGCCGGTACATGGTTCGGCGCGACACGAATTGCGGCTTGGCGATGCGGCGCGATGCCCGCGCCTGCAGGCCGAAGAACAGCGCCGCGCTGCCCACCGCGACCGCCCACACCAGCGCAAAGGCCCAGTCAGGCGATTGCCACAGCGCAATCGCGAGCACCAGCGCGTTGCAGGCGTTGGCCAGCATGATGCCGAAGGAATAGCCGAGCACCAGCGAGACCTGTTCGGCGCGGATGTGGCCGGCAAGCGCTTCATCCGTCGGCGGTGCACCGAAGGCCGCGAGGTCGCCGGCGAACAGGGTCGCGAAATATGATCTCAGATGGGTACGCATCACTACGTTGCCTGCCCGGTTTGGCCATGGCGCCGTGGCGAAGAATTCTCTGCAAACCTTTGACAAACTATGAACTATTGGAACGGACCGTGCCGCGGCGGGCCGCTCCTTCGGTTCCACCGGCGGGCATTGCTAACAAATCGATACAAATGCGTGACGCGGGGTCACGGAGCGGCAAAGCTTGCCGCGCGCCGCGCTGCTTGATCCCCCGCGGGTTTTTCGCAATGAGTCGGGTTCCCGCGAACGGCAAAAACCAGAAGGTGCGCATGAGCCTCCCGATCACGAACCACGATCCCGGGTTCCGTATTACGCGAGCCAGCCATGTCGTCCTGAGCGTTCGTGATCTTGCGGCGAGCCGGCAGTTCTACGAAAAGGTGATCGGGCTGATCCTGACCGCGGAGGAGGGCGGCGCACTCTATTTCCGCGGCGTCGAGGAGGCCTGTCATCACAGCCTTGTGTTGCGCAAAGGCGAGAGCGCCGCCTGCGTGCGGCTCGGCCTGCGGGTCTTTCAGGACGGTGACCTCGACCGGCTCAAGGCCTTCTTCGAAGCGCAGGGATGCCGGGCCGCCTGGGCCGAAGTGCCGCATCAGGGCCGCACCCTGCATGCGACCGATCCGGCCGGCACGCCGCTGGAGTTCTGCGCGACCATGCCGGTCGAGTCGCGCATGATCACCAAATTCACCCGCCATGCCGGCGGCTCGGCGCTGCGGCTCGATCACTACCAGGTGCTGACGCCGGAGCTGCGCAAGGCGTGCGAGTTCTACACCGCGGCAGGCTTCCGGCTCAGCGAATACATCGCGCCCGCTGATACCTTCGACCTGCGCGGCGTGTTCCTGCAGCGCAAGGGCAATCCGCACGACATCGTGTTCTTCAACGGCGCCGGACCGCGGCTGCATCATTTCGCATTTCTCGCGCCCGAAGTTCATCATCTGCTCAACGCCTGCGATGTCGCCGGCGAGCTCGGCTATGGCGCGGCCGTTGAACGCGGCCCCGGGCGTCATGGGCCGGGACACGCGTTGTATGTCTACATGCGCGATCCCGACGGGCATCGCGTCGAGCTGTTCAACACCCACTACCAGATCATAGACATCGAGAACGAGCCGGTCGGCTGGGATCCGTCCGACCACACGATCTCGTTCCCGTGGGGGCTGCCGGCGCGGCAGGCCTGGTTCGAGGAGGCGACGCCGTTCGAAGGTGTCGCGATCCGCGAACCCGAGGTGAAGCCGAAGCCGCTGACGCTCGAGAGCTACCTCGCGAAGTAGCATGTCATTGTCAGCCGATAATCCCATCCATGACGTGGCCATCGTCGGCCTCGGGCCGGTCGGTGCCATCTTCGCCAACCTGCTCGCGAAATCCGGCTTGAGGGTCGCCATCGTCGAGCGCGTTGCCGACATCTACGACAAGCCGCGCGCGATCACGCTCGACCACGAGGCGCTGCGCGTGCTGCAGGCGATCGGGCTCGGCGATTTCATGGAGCAGGCGATCGCCCCGCATAACGGCTCGCACTATCTCGGCGTCGACGGCGAGATCATCAAGATCTTCGACCCGATGCCGCCGCCGTTCCCGCTCGGCTGGATTCCGAACGTGACCTTCGTGCAGCCGGACGTCGAGCAGGCGCTGCGCGACAAGCTCGCCGACTATCCGCATGCCGACATTTTCCTTGCGGCCACGGGCGTGGCGCTGCAGCAGGACGATGGCGCGGTGATGCTGACGGCACGCCGCGAGACCGGCGAGGAGTTCTTGATCCGCGCGCGCTATCTGGTCGGCTGCGACGGCGCCAACAGCTTCGTCCGCAAGCAGCTCAGCATCGGCCTCGACGACCTTGCCTTCGATGAATGGTGGATGGTGGTCGACACGCTGACCAACGATCCCGCCAAGCGGCCGGCCAGGAGCTTTCAGTATTGCTGGCCGTCGCGGCCCGGCACCTTCGTGCCGGGCCCGCGCAATTTGCGGCGCTGGGAGATCAAGTTGCTGCCCGGCGAGGATCCCGAGGCGGCCGGCGCGCCCGACAACGTCGTGACGCTGCTCAAGGGTTTCACCGATATCTCGGACCTGACGATCTGGCGCTCGGCGGTCTATCGCTTTCACGCGCTGCTCGGCCGGCGCTGGCGCGACCGCCGCGTGCTGCTGATGGGCGATGCCGTGCACCAGACGCCGCCGTTCCTCGGGCAAGGGCTGTGCGCCGGTATCCGCGATGCGGTGAACCTGGCCTGGAAGTTGCGGCTGGTTCTTCGTGGCGACGCCGGCAATGCGCTGCTCGACAGTTACGAGATCGAGCGCAAGCCGCATGTTCGCGCCGTCGTCGCCAGCGCCAAGGAATTCGGCAAGATCATCGGCGAGCTCGATCCGGTGGCCGCCGTCGAACGCGACATGCGGCTGCGCGCCGACCTGAAGGCCGGCAAGGCCGAAACCATCAGGCAGAAATTCATCCCCGATCTCGTCTCCGGCCTGATCGCGCGCGATGCCGCGCTTGCCGGGCGGCTGTTCGTGCAGCCGCATGTGCGCGCGCCGGATGGGCGGACGTGCCGGCTCGACGATCTGCTGCAGCCGGAATTCGCGATCGTGACGACGGCGGCGGAGCGGATGGTGTGGCTGTCGGATGCGTCCGCTGCCGCCTGGCAGCGTCTGTCGGGCGAGCGCGTCGTCATCGCCACATCAGGCGAAAGCGCCGATCGAGGCGGTATCCTGACCGTGATCGAACGCGACAGTTTGTTCGCGGACTGGATGCGGCAGCATGACTCCGCGGCGGTCATCGTGCGGCCGGACCGCTACGTCTTCGGCGCCGCGCGCAATGCCGGCGAGCTCAGTATGCTTGTCGGGCAACTGCTCCAGAACCTCAGCGCAGGGCACTAGTCTTTTCAAGGCTGCGCTTTGTCTGTACCACCGGAAGAAAGAAATTCCGGGGGAAACCAGTGAACAACAATAACGATGCGGCGGAGTATGATTACGTCATCGTCGGTGCCGGCTCGGCCGGTTGCGTGCTCGCCAACCGCCTGAGCGCTGACGGCAAGCACTCGGTGCTGCTGCTCGAGGCCGGCCCGAAGGACAGCAACATCTGGATCCATGTGCCGCTCGGCTACGGCAAGCTGTTCAAGGAAAAATCCGTCAACTGGATGTACCAGACCGAGCCCGAGCCGGGCCTGAACGGGCGGCAGGTGTTCCAGCCGCGCGGCAAGGTGCTCGGCGGCTCCAGCTCGATCAACGGCCTGCTCTATGTGCGCGGCCAGCACGAGGACTATGACCGCTGGCGCCAGCGCGGCAATGCCGGCTGGGGCTATGACGACGTCCTGCCCTATTTCCGGAAGGCGGAAGATCAGCAGCGTGGCTCCAACACCTATCACGGCGCCGGCGGCCCGCTGCCGGTGTCGGATTGGCGGCATCATGATCCGCTGTCGGAGGCCTTCGTGCATGCCGCAGCCGAGGTCGGGATTCCCACCAATCCGGATTTCAACGGCGCGACCCAGGAGGGCGCGGGCTTCTTCCAGACCACGACGCGGCGCGGCCGGCGCGCCTCGACGGCGCGGTCCTATCTGCGGCCGGCGTTGACGCGCGGCAATCTTCATGTCGAGACCTCGGCGCTGGCGCAGCGCATCCTGTTCGACGGCAAGCGCGCGAGCGGCGTCGCCTACAAGCAGAACGGGCAATTGCGCAAGGCCAAGGCGCGCAGGGAGGTGCTGGTATCGAGCGGTGCGTACAACTCGCCGCAATTGTTGCAGCTCTCCGGCGTCGGCCCTGCCGATCTGTTGAAGCAGCACGGCATCGACATCGTGCTCGATGCGCCCGGCGTCGGCAACGACCTGCAGGACCACATGCAGGTCCGCATCGTCACGCGCTGCGCGCAGACCGTCACGCTGAACGACGTCATCAATCATCCCGTGCGCCGCGTCATGGCGGGCCTCCGCTACGCCGCGCTGCGCAAGGGGCCGCTGACGATCGCCGCCGGCACCTCGGGCGCGTTCTTCAAGACCAGCCCGCGGCTTGCCTCGCCCGACATCCAGATCCACTTCCTGCCGTTCTCGACCGACAAGATGGGCGAGCAGCTGCATCCGTTCTCGGGCTTCACGGCCTCGGTCTGCCAGCTGCGTCCGGAGAGCCGCGGTTCGCTGAAGATCAGGAGCGCGGACCCGGGCGTGCCGCCGGAAATCCGCATCAACTATCTGGCGACCGAGACCGATCGCCGCGCCTTCATCGACGGCATCCGTATCCTGCGCAAGATCCTGGCGGCACCGGCGCTGAAATCCTATTCAGTGGGCGAGGTCGATCCCGGCGCCAAGGTGGTCAGCGACGACGACCTGCTCGATTTCTGCCGGCGCACCGGAAGCACGGTCTATCATCCGACCTCGACCTGCCGGATGGGCAACGATCCGCTCGCGGTGGTCGACCAGCGGCTCAAGGTGCGCGGCATCGAAGGTCTGCGCGTGGTCGATGCGTCCGTCATGCCGGACCTGATGTCGGGCAACACCAATGCGCCGACGATCATGATCGCGGAGAAAGCGTCGGACATGATCCTGGAGGATGCGAGGTAGGACGCCATCCGTCATCCTGAGGAGCGCGTAGCGCGTCTCGAAGGATGCACGGCCCCGGTCTGACGGCTCGGAAAGCTCCGGGCCGTCGACCCTTCGAGACGCGCGCAAGAGCGCGCTCCTCCAGCGACAAAGGCGAAGCCTTTGCGCGGTGACGGTGATAGAGTGGGCGACTGGACGTCAGCCCTTATACGCGCGCACCCGTGCGACCATCTGCTCGACATGGGCGATCGGCGTCTCGGGGAGGATGCCGTGCCCGAGATTGAAGATCATCCGCCCCTTGCCGAAGTTCTCCAGCACATCGTCCACCGCGCGGTCGAGCGCGGCGCCGCCGGCGATCAGGGCCAGCGGATCGAGATTGCCCTGCACCGCGACGCGGCTTTGCACGCGCTCGCGGATCATCGACGGCTCGGTGGCCCAATCGATCGAGACCGCATCGACGCCGGTTTGCTCGATATAGGCCGGCAGCATGCCTGCCGCGCCGCGCGGGAAGCCGATGATCCTGGCATCGGGGACCTGCTTGCGCACCCCGGCCACGATGCGCCGGGTCGGCTCGATCGCCCAGCGGGCGAACTCGCGCGGCGGCAGCACGCCGGCCCAAGTGTCGAAGATCTGCAGGCAGTCGGCACCGGCCTTCAACTGGCCGACGAGATAGTGGATCGAGTTCTCGACCAGCACGTCGATGATCTTGGCGAACGCATCCGGATGGCGGTAGGCAAGCATCCGCGCGGGTGCCTGGTCCGGCGTGCCCTGTCCGGCCACCATGTAGGTCGCAACCGTCCACGGTGCGCCGCAGAAGCCGATCAGTGCGATCTCGGGGGCGAGTTCGCGACGGACGCGGCGCAGTGCTTCAAAAACCGGCTCGAGCGTGTCGAAGTTGGCATCGGTTGCCAACGTCGCGATTTCGCCGGGCGTTGCCAGCGGATCGAGCCGCGGTCCTTCGCCGGCCTCGAAGCGCACCGAGCGGCCGAGCGCGTAGGGGATTACCAGGATGTCGGAGAAGATGATCGCGGCGTCGAAGTTGAACCGGCGGATCGGCTGCAGCGTGACCTCGGCGGCGAATTCGGGCGTGAAGCAGAGATCGAGGAAGCCGCCGGCCTTGGCGCGCAGCTCGCGATATTCCGGCAGATAGCGGCCGGCCTGCCGCATCATCCAGAGCGGCGGCACGGCCTGGCGGTGGCCCGATAGCACGTCGATGAGCGGCTTCTTGGTGGGATCCTGGGGCACGCGGATAGTTCCTGATCACGGTCAAATTTGCGCCCCTGATACACGCTGCAGCGCAATGGGCCAAGGCGGTTCTGGAACCCCCCTTTGCGCGGCCGCGTTGTCCCCCGAATGGAGGGACGACATGGCCGACAAATTCGATCCTGCCCCGCACGACAAGCATGCCGAGAAGCCGCACGAGGCGCAGGCTGCCGACCGCAAGGCCCGCACCCGGCTGAAGGAGGGGCTCGAGGATACCTTCCCGGCCTCCGATCCGGTCAGCGCCACGCAGCCCGCGCCGTCAAAGCACGACGGCAATCGGGACAATTAGCTGGTGTATGCCAGCGCCTGCTAACCACGATGCCAAGAGAGTTCCACATGCGGCGAACTATTCGCCGCGGAGCGATGGCCCGGAGCACCGGGCCCGTCCGCATACCGTGATCGCCGGGATAGTCTAGACGGGGCCGCTTGCGGGGCGCTGCATCCGGTCAGATTCGAAGGTCACGCCGAGCCGGCGCTCCAGGCGCCAGGCCACAATGCAGTGCCGCCGGATCGGTTCGCTCTCGATCTCGAGGTCGAACGCGAGCGGGATTGCGACGTCGCTTTCCACGGCGAGCCCCGCACCGCCGGTCGAGAGGTTGAGCACAAGACATCCGACACTGCTGTTGCGGAAGAAGATCGTCCCGCGCTTCAGCAGGATCGTTCGTTGGCTGTCGGTCTTGTATCTTATCGTTGTGCTCACGGCAGTCTCCTACCCCCGATGTGATGCCCGTCGCGATCGGTCCCCTCAAGCGCGATGGTCGCGCTTTCGCTTCTTTGTTCGAGCATGATCTCCGCGCAAACGCTTTGCGTTTGTCGCGAGGGAAAACCGCTTCGTACTCTTCCGGATCATGCTCTAGTTCACCAGCACGGCGCCATCGCAGCGGATGCCCAGCACCCAAACGTCGACCTGGCCGAGCCCTATGCCGAGCGTCGCGAGCAGCGACGCGAGCACCTGATCGACTGAACTCGTCACGCCGTTCAGGATGCTCATGACGAGCGCCCCCAATCCCGGGATCGGCAGCCCGAGCGGGCCGAGATTGATGGTCAGCGAGAGGTCGCCGAGCAGACTTCCTGTCAGCGATGAAAGGAAGTTGGTCGTCGTCACCGTCTTCTTGGTGCCCGACTGGATGTCGCTGTAGCTGAAATTGACATTGGTCGGCGTGGTGTTGCCCATGCCGGCATGGGCGAGGCCGGTGACGGTGGCGAGACCAAGGTTGACCAGTGTCGCCGGCGGCGGATTGGGCTTGGTCGTGAAGTTGGTCATGTCGGCGATCGTGACGTTGCCGATCCATGCATCCACGATCCCAGGCGTCACGCCGATCGTGACCTGCGAGGTGTTGATGTTGGGGTGGCCGCAGGACACCGCGTTGAGTGTCGCGGTACCCGAGGCGACCTCGACATAGACCGGGAGATTGATCGCAGACACGGTGCCGGAGCCGAGCACATTGATCGTCGCCAGGATCCTGGTCTGCGCGGTGTGGACGCTCACACCCTGGGTGCCGATCGCGATCCAACTCGAGCCGACCGGTCGCTCGCCGATCGTTGCGATCACGGAGACGTTGGCGATGCCGGGCAGGCCGAGATTGATCGAGGTCGCGATCTGATGGTTGCCGTTGGCGATCTGGGCCACCGTGGAAATCAGGTCGAACACCGAAACGCTGGCGCCGACCTTGGGTTTCTGCCCCACCGTGAGATTGGCGAAGGGACCGAGGTCGACCAGCGTGCCCGGCGAAATCTTGGTGGTGGAGCCGGTGACGGCCTGGGAGATCGTCGACAGCGCGGTGGTCGCCGCGTTGGCGCCGTTGGTGATCTGCTGGGTGGTCAGCGCCGACGCGACGATGTCGCCGACCTTGATGTTGCTGCTCAGCAGGTCGCTATAGGTGACGCCGGTCAGGTTGACCCGGGTCGCCAGTGCCGACAGGAAATCCAGTGCGTCGATCTTGGCGCTGATCAGCGCGTTGTAGTCCATCACCGAGAGCGACAGCGTGGTGCCGAGCATCGAGCCGAGCAGCGCATTGAGCGCGCCGCCGTTGACCGAGAGCAGCCTCGACCCGATCGCGAACGAGGCCATTTCGGTCGATGTCGCGGTGGCGGTCGTCTTGATGGTGAAGCTGTTCGCGCCGGTGAGGTACCGCGCGAAGTAGAGCGGGGTCTGGGTGTTCAGCGTGACCCGCGCGGCGTTGGGAGTGCCGACCGCCGGGGTCACGAAACGGGCCTGCGGCGCGATGGCGCTGTTTGCGGTGTAGGTTCCTGTCTCGACCTTGACCAGCGCACTGGCCGGGTACTTGTTCTGCGTAACCGTCGCGGTGGCGGCGTTGACCGGATTGTTCAGGTTGGCGGCGGCGACGATCGCGGCGAGATCGGCGGTGCTCTGCGTCTTGCGCCGGTCGGCGAAGATCGTGCCGAGATCGATGGCGAGCCCGGCGCACCCGATCAGGAGCGTCATCAGGCCGGCGCTGATCATCGCGAAGTTTCCTCGTTCGTCGGCGCCGAAGCGCCGCATCAGCATGAGGACGCCTCTCATCCTAGAATCCCCCGTACTGAATCGCCGCGGAGCGGACGATGGTGCTCGCCGGGGCGGGGACGAAGGGCAGCTTGTAGATGAAGTTGCCGGCCGCGTTGTAGTTGACCGTCACGACGTAGACGTTGGCATTCGATGGAGACGGCGCGGCATTGACCGTGAGATTGCCGGGAACGAGCAATGGATAGGTCGACGCGTTGGCGGTGACATAGCTCGTCGCGAGGCTGTTTGCGTTCGGTGTCGGTCATTCCCGCGATGGATGACCGCGCCGCTTCGGCGGCGAGTTGCTGAACGCCATGCACCATGGCGAGATACGAGCCGAAGACGATGATGCCGAAAATGAAGGCAAGAAACAGCGGCAGCATCAGCGCGAATTCGACGGCGGACGCACCGCTTCGGCAGCGAAAAAAACTGGTCATTGCAACACACCTCGAAACGCCAACGACGACGTCACGTTGCGAGGCTTTGATTAAGGAAAACTATGAAAACGCTTTCACGAATCAGCGGCCGCAATTCAGACTTATCGGGTCAGTGAAGCATTATGGGGCGATCAGAATATTTGATGCGATACCCGCAAAAACCCGGGGTGTGGTGCGGTTGAGGTGCTGCAGCGTGTGGAGATGTAGTTGTTGGATACCGTGATATGCGGAGCAATGCACGTAACAATACATATGACCTGCAATATCAGTGCCTTGGCGGGTAATTGTGGCTAAACGAAAGTGCAACCAAATGTTAGTATAGCCTGATGGCATACTGTGGAGATTGGAATTGCGTCCCGTGCTGAGACTGGAGGGCTCGCGATGCATAGACCGCGTCAGCATTTGAATATTCCTACTGAAATCGTTCGTACCGTCGTTGCGATCGCGGAGACAGGCAGCCTGTCGAAAGCCGGGGAGCGTCTCGGCCTCAGCCAGCCGGCGATCAGTTCGCAGGTCAAGCGCCTGCAAAGCCTGATTGGTGGCGCACTCTTCGTCAGAACCGCAAACGGCACCACGACCACCGAGCTCGGCAAGGTCGCCGTGCAGCAGGCGAGGCGCATCCTCGAAGCCAACGATCAACTGCTTCGGCTCGGCGGCAATCATGAAGGACCCCAGCCGTTGCGGCTGGGAATCAGCACGATGCTCGCGGAGGAATTCCTGAAGCTGCATCCCTCCGATGCACTCGCCGACGTTCTGCTGCACGCCGACATGTCACCGGCCGTCATCAGGGGGGTGATCGACGGCTACATCGACATCGCGTTCGTCTACAGCAACCCTTCGCAGGAGAACGAAGACGAGGTGACGATCGCCGCCGAAGCCGAGGAGCGGTCGGTGTGGGTGCGATCGCGCGATTTTGTGCTGCGGCCGGGCGCCCCGATCCCGATCCTGGCCTGGCCAGGTGACGACTGGATGATCCGGACGCTCACCAAGCACAACATCACGTACAAGATCGTGTTCAGGAGCCCGAACCACCAGCTGCGACTGGAAGCCGCCCGGGCCGGGTACGGCCTGACGGCGTGCCCCGAGCGGATGATCCCGTCCTCGCTGATCTCGGCGAAGGACTATTATCTTCCGGAGCTTCCGTTGCAGAAGCGCCTGCTGTGCGTTCGCCCTGGTCTCGAAGGCAGCCGCGCCACGGCGATGGTGCAGCGGTTGTCCAGCCTGTTCTTCAGCGGCGCGAAGCCGATGCGTCAGGTGAGCAACATGTAGCTGGTGCTGCCGCGGTCCGGCGGCACCGATCAATAGTGCGGTGGGCGTTCGTTGGCGGGGCCGGGCGCCTGGCGTTCGGCCTCCTGAAGCCGGTCGCGCAACTCGGCGATCTGGCGCGTCAGCGCGTCGATCTGCTTCCATTGTGCCGTGATGGTCTGGTTCAGCGTCTCGATGGTTTCGTCCTGATAGGTCAGGCGAACCTCCAGCGCATCGATCCGCTCGCTCAGCTTGGCCGTGTCATTCATGGACGGCAGCCTCGCAGGGGGTACTCTCGCGCTCCGCGTCGCTCGAACGCGCACCCGCGCGCTCGCGCAGGCCGTGGCCGAGCGCGACACGCTCGTCGAACACAAAACAGTCGCCGCGCCAGCGGCTGTCCAGCTGCGGGGTTTCCTCGAGATATTTCAGAATGCCGCCCTTGAGGTGATAGACCTCGGCAAAACCTTGCGCGAGCAGATAGGCGCTGGCCTTCTCGCAGCGGATGCCGCCGGTGCAGAACATCGCAATCCTGCGGTGCTTGGCCGGATCGAGGTGCCGCGCCGCAAATTCCTTGAATTGTCCAAAGCTCGCGATCCTGGGATCCACCGCGCCTTCGAACGTGCCCATCGCGACCTCGAACGCGTTGCGGGTATCGAGCACCACGATGTCAGGCGCGGCGATCAGCTCGTTCCAGTCGGCGGCATCGACATAGGTGCCGACCTGCCGCGTCGGATCGACCGTGGTGTCGCCGAGCGTGACGATCTCCCTTTTCAGCCGCACCTTGAGCCGCTGGAATGGCATCTGCGCCGCTTCGGAGAACTTCAGCTCGAGATTGTCGAGGCGGCCGCCGAACAGTGCTCCGTGCCTGAGCTCCGCAATGAAGTCATCGATGCCTTGGCCGGTGCCGGCAATGGTGCCGTTGATGCCCTCATGGGCGAGCAGCACGCTGCCCTTGAGATCGAGCCCGGCGCAGAACGCGCGCAGCGGCTCGCGCAGCGCGCGGAAGTCCGGCAGCGCGGCGAACTGGTAGAAGGCGGCGACCTTGAAGGGCATCGCCGGGGTTTATCAGGCCGGCCAGGCCGGCGAAACCCGCAAAGCCATGCATTGTCGGGATAATTCCCCTGGCATGCCAGGCATTGCTCAGCCGGGGATGAGTGTGCCATGTACTTTGTACTCCCTTGGCATCATCCGCCGCAGCCGCATCAGACCATCACGATCAAGCGAGCACTCCGTTATGAGGAATTTCCATTTCGCCGGCCGTTCCACGGTCCACGCCCAGAACGCGATGGTGGCGACGTCGCATCCGGAAGCGGCGCTCGCGGCCATCGAGGTGATGCGCGAGGGCGGCACGGCCGCCGACGCGGCGGTTGCAGCCTGTGCGCTGCTCGGCGTCATCGAGCCGCAATCGACCGGCATCGGCGGCGACTGCTTCGCGCTGATCCAGCCGAGGGGGGAAGGCAAGATCACCGCCTATAACGGCAGCGGCCGGGCGCCGATGGCGGCGACCGCCGACTGGTATCTCGAGCGCAAGATCCATTCGGTGCCGCTGACCTCGGCACATGCGGTCAGCATTCCCGGCGCGGTCGATGCCTGGGACGTGATCCTGAAGGACCACGGCAAGTTCGGCTTCGACCGGCTGCTGCAGCCCGCGATCAAGGCCGCCGAAGAGGGCTACGTGGTCGCGCCGCGCATCGCCTTCGACTGGAAGAACGGCTTCGAGAAGCTGAAGAACGGCACCAACACCGAGCGCTATCTGTTGCCGCACGGCAGGCCCGCGGTTGCCGGCGACGTGATCCGCCAGCCCGAGCTCGGCAAGACGCTGCGCGCGATCGCGCAAAAGGGCCGCGACGCCTTCTATAGCGGCGAGATCGCCGCCGACATGGTCGACACGCTGCGCGGCATCGGCGGCCTGCACACGCTCGAGGACTTCGCCGCGCACTCGACCGAGGCGACCTCGCCGATCGGCACGATGTACAAGGGCTACGACGTCTGGCAGTGCCCGCCGAACGGCCCCGGCATCACCATGCTGGTCATGCTCAACATCCTGTCGCGCTTCGACCTGACCAAGTTCAAGCCGCTCAGCATCGAGCGCTTCCATCTCGAGGCCGAGGCGGCACGCATCGCCTACATGATGCGCGAGCAGCATATCGGCGATCCCCAGCACGTGCATGTCGACGTTGCCGGCATCCTCGCCAGGGAATTCGCCGAAGAGCACATCAAGAACATCCGGATGGACCGGCTGCTCGAACTGCCGAACGTCGCGCCGCCGATGAATCCGTCGACGGTCTACATCACGGTGGTCGACAAGGATCGCAACGTCTGCTCGTTCATCAATTCGATCGCGCATTCGTTCGGCTCGGCGATCGTCTCCAACAAGACCGGCGTCCTGCTGCAGAACCGCGCCGGCGGCTTCCGCGTCCAGCCCGGACATCCGAATTGCATCGCACCGGGCAAGCGTCCGCTGCACACCATCATCCCGGCGCTGGTCACCAGGAACGGCCGCGCGCTGATGCCGTACGGCGTGATGGGCGGGCAGTACCAGCCGGTCGGCCAGACCCGTGTGCTGACCAACATGCTCGACTATGGCTGCGACATCCAGGAAGCCATCGATATGCCGCGCGGCCTGCACTACGAAGGCGTCTACCAGCTCGAGGACTCTGTGCCGGCGGAGATCGTCGAAGGCCTGAAGAAGATCGGTCACAAGACCACCAGCGTGGTCGCGCCGCTCGGCGGCGGGCAGGGCATCTGGATCGATTGGGACAAGGGGACGCTGACCGGCGGCTCCGATCCGCGCAAGGACGGCTGCGCGCTCGGCTACTGATTGTCGCGGCCGATCAGGGGCCGGCGGAAACAAGGTGTTGTCGCGGGGGGGGGGCTAGTCCTGCCCGACGGAAGCCCGTCACCGGCATCACCTACTCGTATCTGGCGGCGCAACTGATCGGTGATCTCATCGCGAGCGCGTCGTCGCCATTGCTCGGCGATTTTGCGCTGGACCGCGACGTCGGCACGGCCGGTCACTGAAAAATGGCTAGGGATTCGACCCGCACTGGGCTAGAGACGGCCGTCCTTCACGAGAGGTGCAAGATGCGATCTTCCCGACGCACGATCATCAAGACTGCATTCGCCGGCCTTGCGGCGGCAGTCTCCACGTCCGTTGTCAGCGGGACGGCAACGGCCCAAACTGCAGGAAAGCCCATGACCACAGCTTCAGGCCTCCAGATCATCGACAGCAAGGTCGGCACCGGCGCCTCGCCGAAGACCGGCCAGACCTGCGTCATGCACTATACCGGCTGGCTCTACGAGAACGGCCAGAAGGGCAAGAAATTCGACTCCTCCGTCGATCGCAACGAGCCGTTCGAGTTTCCGATCGGCCAGGGTCACGTGATCAAGGGCTGGGACGAGGGCGTCGCCACCATGAAGGTCGGCGGCAAGCGCACCCTGATCATCCCGCCGAACCTCGGCTACGGCGCGCGCGGCGCCGGCGGCGTGATCCCGCCGAACGCCACGCTGTTGTTCGACGTCGAACTGCTTGGCGTCAAATAAGCCGATGGGCGTCAAGTAACCGGCCCACAGCAACAGGGGCGCAGCGATGAAGATTTCGATCCTCGACGATTATTTCGACACGCTGCGCACCCTCGATTGCTACCGCAAGCTCGACGGGTATGACGTCAAGATCTGGAACGATCATGTCCAGGACGTCGATGCGCTCGCCGAACGGCTGCGCGATACCGAAGCGCTGGTCCTGATCCGCGAGCGAACCCAGATCCGCACGCCGCTGCTCGAACGTCTGCCGAAGCTGAAGCTGATCAGCCAGCGCAGCGTCTATCCGCATATCGACATCGACACCTGCACGCGGCTTGGCATCATCGTGTCGTCGAGCCAGCATGCCGATACGCCGTCCTACGCCACCGCCGAGTTCACCTGGGGCATGATCCTTGCGGCGATGCGCGCGATCCCGCAACAGATGGCGGCGCTCAAGGCCGGCAAGTGGCAGATCGGCGTTGGCCATACGCTGCGCGGCAAGACGCTCGGCATCTATGGCTATGGTCGCATCGGCGCCGTGGTCGCGGGCTATGGCAAGGCGTTCGGCATGAACGTGCTGGTCTGGGCGCGCGAGCCGGCGATGGCGAAGGCGCGTGCCGACGGCTATGAGACATCAGCCAGCAAGGCGGATTTCTTCGCCCGCTGCGACGTGCTGTCGCTGCATATGCGGCTGGTCGACGCGACGCGCGGCATCGTCAAGGCGGAAGACCTCGCGCGGATGAAGCAGACCGCGCTGATCGTCAACACCAGCCGCGCGCCGCTGATCGAGCCCGGCGCGCTGGTCAACGCGTTGCGTGCCGGCCGGCCAGGCATGGCCGCGATCGACGTCTACGAGAAGGAGCCGCTGCGCGACACGGCGGACCCGCTGCTCAACATGGACAATGTGGTCTGCACGCCGCATCTCGGCTACGTCTCGCGCGACGAGTACGAAATCCAGTTCACCGACATCTTCGACCAGATATTGGCCTACGCGGCCGGCACGCCGACCAATGTCGTGAACCCGGATGTTCTGGCACATCCGGATGTGCTGGCACATCCGCGCCCGCGCGGCTGAGCAGCGTCGTTCATGCTCGATCGGCCGGCTCGATGGGGCGGCCGTGTCATCTCTCGTTCAGCGAGGCCAGTGAGCCGCTGAGGTCACCCTGCCGACAATCCTCTTGATGCCGCCGAGTGCCTTCTGTCCCTTGCCCTTGGCTTCCAGGATCGCGCCTCGGCCCTGCATCGCCGGAGAGCCGGTGACCTTGCCAAGACGCCGCTTGAACCTGCCGATCGCCTCGTTGGCCGTGCCCTTGATCCTATCGGTCGCGCTACCCATGAAATTACTCCTTCGGAATACGCTGAGGTAACGCGCCGGAACATGGCGATGTTCCGATTCGGCGAGGTTCCGATTTTCCGCTCGCCTGCGCGGCTGCTTTTCGCTAGCGTTCCACGCACGAAATCAGGCCAACGAAAGCAAGAATGATGAGCGGTTCCCACGATCACACCCATTCCCACGACCATCACCATCACGACGAGCGCTGGAAGCACGACGGCGTCCGCGTGATTCCCGGCAACCAGCTCGATCCGAACGTGCCGTCGACCGCCGGCATGGACCGCAAGGCCGCGATCAATTTTGCCCGGGTCGGGGCGCAGAAATTGTGGGCAGGCACCGTCAGCATCAAGCCGGATGCCAAGACCGGCGCGCATCATCACGGCCATCTCGAAAGCATCATCTATGTCGTGAAGGGCAAGGCGCGGATGCGCTGGGGCGAGAAGCTGCAGTTCACCGCCGAGGCCGGCCCCGGCGATTTCATCTTCGTGCCGCCCTACGTGCCGCATCAGGAGATCAATGCCAGCCGCGACGAGGTGCTGGAATGCGTGCTGGTGCGCTCCGACGGCGAGGCGGTTGCGATCAACCTCGATATCGAGCCGATCGAGAAGCCGGAGACCGTGCTGTGGGTCGACCCGGTGCACCGCCATCCCGACGAGAAGAAATAGCCGCGGCGCCGCTATGCTGTCATTCCGGAGCTCGCGAAGCGAGAACGCCGGAATCTCGAGGTTCCGGGTTCGCGCTATGCGCGCCCCGGAACGACATCCCAGGAAGGGCTGAGATACCAGGGAGGCCAGCATGACGCTCGTGCGTTACGAGAGCGCCGACCACGTCGCGACCATCACGATGGACCGCGTCTCCTCGCACAACGCGCTCAACAACGCGCTGTGCGACGAGTTGCAGCAAGCCTGGCGGCGCTTTCGCGACAGCGATGACCGCGTCGCGGTGCTGGCTTCGGCCGAGGAGAAGTACTTCTGTGTCGGCGCCGACGTCCGGGATTTCCCCGCCAATATGTGGCAGGCGGTGCCCGGGCTCGGTGTCGAGCTGGACAAGCCGGTGATCGCGGCGACCTCGGGCTGGGTGGTGGGCGGCGGCTTCGTTTTGGTGCAGATGGCCGACATCTGCGTCGCCTCGGAGACGACGCGGTTCGTCTATCCGGAAGCCAAGATCGGCACCACCGGCGGCGGTGTCTCCTCGGTGCTGGCCCGCATGCCGCACAAGATCGCGATGGAGTTCCTGCTCGTCGGCGAGGAGCTGTCGGCCGAGCGGGCCTACCAGATCGGCTTCGTCAACCGCATCACGCCACCGGGGCAGCACCTTGCGGCGGCGCAGGAGCTGGCGGCCAAGATCGCGGGCAACGCGCCGCTGGTGGTGCAGGCGCTCAAGAAGCTCGCCCGTGACGCGATGCCGAAGGGGCCGCTGGAGACGGTCGCCGAGGTGCGCCGGCAGCTCGACGCCATCAAGGACAGCGACGACCTCAAGGAAGGCGCCAGGGCGTTCAGCGAGAAGCGCAAGCCCAGGTTTACGGGGAAGTGACCTTTTCCGTCATTGCGAGGGGCTCGCGACAAAATTGCAGGCAATCTTGCGCTGAAGCGACGAAGCAATCCATCTGTCCCTGAGCGGAGAAATGGATTGCTTCGCTGCGCTCGCAATGACGGGGCCTAACCCCTACGCAAACACCCGGTGATCGATCACACCGT
This sequence comes from Bradyrhizobium sp. USDA 4503, assembly GCF_054055815.1. Lineage (NCBI taxonomy): Bacteria > Pseudomonadati > Pseudomonadota > Alphaproteobacteria > Hyphomicrobiales > Nitrobacteraceae > Bradyrhizobium > Bradyrhizobium sp. USDA 4503. The sequence goes on along the minus strand of NZ_JBSRXS010000001.1, from coordinate 4,169,502 downwards.
TCGGTACGACATAGCCGTAACGCGTGTTCGACGGTTCGGGGCCGGCCTTCTCATACTGCGCCTTCATCATCGCAAAGCGGTCGCCCTTGAGGTCGAGCATCGCGCGCTTCGGCTGGATGTTGTAGAGTCGGGCGTTGTTGTCGCCGAAGATCGCCGTCTTCACCGGCCCGTCGGCGGGGCCGAGCGGTGCATAGCCGAACTTCTTCTGCATCATCTCCGGGATCTCCAGCCGCCGCAGGCCCTCGATCTGCCATTGCGGCGCGCCGGTCCACAGCGCATCGGTACCCCAGCAGACGTGGTCGGCGCCGAGCCCCTTGATCAAGGTACCCATCAGCGCGGCGCAGACATTGGGCTCGGCGACCAGCGTGGTCGCGAACAATTGTCCGACGTCGCCATAGACATTGTTGACGCCGTACTGCGCCGGGATGTCGGCGAGATCCGAGGTCCAGGCGACGCGGCCGGTGCGCTCGAACTCGGCGAGCGCGACCTTCGGATCGCCGCCGACATGGCGATAGGCCGAGTGGTAGATGATGAAGTTGAGCTGCGGCCAGTCCTTGGCGGCCTTTCCGACATCGGCAACGTCGGCGAAGCCGCGCAGATTCGGATACTGTTTCTCGATCCCGGGCGGAAACAGTCCCTTGTGGACGCAGACGTTCTTGATGCCCGCCTTCACCATCTTCTCATAACCCTTGTAGGCGACCTTCTCGTCGTCCAGCCGCCAGGGGTAGCGGCTGATCTCCTTGTGGGTGTTGTCGCCGATCGTGTAGCCCTTGCAGGATTCCGGCTTCAGCGCCAATGCGGCGTCGAGCTTGTCGAGCCAGCCGGGCTGCCCGGGCGTGAAGATGGCGTGGCAGAACACGCGCCGCGAGCCGGCCTCGTCGTTCATTTTCTTGCGCGCGTCGGCCATCTGCTCGTTGGTCAGGAACCAGTCCTGCTCGATATCCGACGGCGCCGAGGAGATCAGCGCGATCTTGGTGTCGGAATCGAGAAACATCTCCTTCTTGTAGTTGTTGAACTTGAGATCCTCGATGGTCTGCTCGTGATCGTTGAGCTCCTTGTTCCAGCCGGCCTTGCCGACCGCCTTGCGCATTTCCACAAAACCCATGATGCGGGTGTCGTCGCGCAGGAAATGCGTGTGCATGTCCATGATGAACTGGTCTTTGAGGGAGTTGGCGCGCTCCTGCGCCATTGCGGGTGTCGCGGCCTCCGCCGGCGTCACGGCGAACAGCTCCCCGTAGACCTGGTTCATCGCGACGAAGGAGGCGGCCATGCCGGCCGCGGTCTGGAAGAATCTGCGGCGGTCGAGGCCCTGCTTGCCGCCGAGATCGTCGGCCATCGCGAGCAGCCGCGCCTCGACCTCGCGCTGCCGTTCATTCTGCGGGTCGGGATAGAATTCGTCGCTGGAGACGATCTGGGTCGGGATCGGCGTCTGGTGCTGGCACAGTTCGGAGGGCATCAAGGCGGCAAGTTCATCGTCGGTGAGATTGCTGCTCATTCTTCGCTCCCACTTCTCGCCGGATTTTTCCGGTCGGATCGCCGCGGAGACTAGGACCAAGTCCGCCCGTCGTCCGCGCCGTTTGCCGGAAAACGCATTCACAAAATCGTGCATCGGATTGGCGGAGGCGAGATGCGCCCGTCGCGCAACCGGACATGCCCGCTGCTATGCTCGATCGCGCCGGATCGGACGAAGAAATCCGGAAGGGAGCGAACCATGATGTCATCTGACCATTCGCGGCGCAGCATGATCAAAGGCATCGGCATTGCAACGGCCGCCGGCGTGTTCGGCGCAGCGTCGGCACAGGCAGTGCCCGCGGTTCCTGTCGAAGGAGAAATATGGAGCAACGAATACTGGGCGAAGAAGGATGACATCCCCTTGTGGATGTTCCGCAAGCGGATCGGTGCGCCGAAGCCGGGCGAGCCCGCGCGGCCGGTGGTGTTCTTCGTCCACGGCTCGTCGGTGACATCACGGGTGTTCGACCTCACGGTGCCGGGCAAGGGCGAGTATTCGCTGCTGAACACATTTGCCCGCTACGGCTTCGATTGCTGGACCATGGACCACGAGAACTACGGCAAGTCCGGCCGCACGTCGGGCAATGCGGATATTGCAAGCGGCGTCGAGGATCTGAAGGCCGCGGTCGAGGTGATCGCGCGCGAGACCGGGCAGGAGCGATATCACTTCGTCGGCGAATCCTCGGGCGCGCTGCGGGCCGGCGCATTCGCGATGGCCGCACCCGAGCGCATCGACCGGCTGGTGTTCGCGGCCTTCACCTACAAGGGCGAGGGCTCGCCGACGCTGGCAAAGCGCGCCGAGCAACTCGCCTATTATCGCAGCCACAACATGCGCAAACGCGACCGCGACATGATCCGATCGATCGCAACCCGCGACAGGCCCGGCACGTCGGACCCCGCCGTGGTCGAGCTGCTGGCCGATGTCGAGATGCAGTTCGGCGACCAGATCCCGACCGGCACCTATCTCGACATGACCGCCAATTTGCCGGTGGTGCATCCGGAGAAGGTGCTGGCGCCGGTGCTGCTGGTCCGCGGCGAATATGACGGCATCGCCGCGGTTCCGGACCTCGAGGAGTTCTTCAACAAGCTGCCGAACGGCGATCGGCAGTTCATCATCCTGCCCGGCACCGCCCATTCGGTGGCGCTTGCCACCAATCGGGAGCTGTTCTGGCATGTGACGCGGGCATTCCTGACCATGCCGACACCGATTGTGACCTGACGTCACCCTGCGGCAGGACGCCGCAAGAAAAATCGGCGCGGTGATGTCGGGACGCGGCGAGGCGGTTCGTCCTCGGGGCACAACCCCGCGAAAAGGAGCGCCTTTCATGGCCAAGCCGACAATGATCTTCGTCAACCTGCCGGTCAGCAATCTCGCCCACGCGACCGCCTTCTATGAGGCGATCGGCGCGACCAAGAACGCGCAATTTTCCGACCACACCGCCTCCTGCATGGTGATCTCCGACACGATTCACGTCATGCTGCTGACGCACGACAAGTTCCGCGAATTCACCCCGAAGAAAATTGCCGACACCAAAACCACGAGCGAAGTGCTGATCTGCCTGTCCGCCGACAGCCGCGACGCGGTCGACGGCTACGTCGCCAAGGCAACGGGCGCGGGCGGCAGCGCCGATCCGTCGCCGCAGCAGGATTACGGCTTCATGTACGGCCGCAGCTTCGAGGATCCCGATGGTCACATCTGGGAAGTGATGTGGATGGACGTCGAGGCGGCGATGAAGGCGCAGTCCGCCGCGGCGACCGCCTGATCGCATCCCGCCATCACGAGGAGCTCAGCATGTCGAAGGTATCTCCCTGCCTGTGGTTCAACGGCGAGGCCGAGGAGGCCGCGAACTTGTACGTCTCGCTGCTGCCCGGTTCGCGGATCGAGACCGTCCAGAAGAATGTCATCGACAGCCCCGGCGGAAAGGCCGGCACGGTGCTGCTGGTCGAATTCACGCTCGCCGGTCAGCGCTTCATGGCGCTGAACGGCGGGATGAGGATGGAGCATACTCACGCGGTCTCGTTCGCGATCGACTGTGTAGACCAGGCCGAGGTCGATCGCCTGTGGGACGCGTTGCTCGCGGCCGGCGGCACCGCCGAGCAGTGTGGCTGGCTGCGCGATCGCTACGGCGTCGCTTGGCAGATCGTGCCGGCGGCGGTCCGCCAATATCTCGGCGGGCCCGACGCCGCCGGCGCCGCGCGTGTGATGCAGGCCGTGCTCGGGATGATCAAGCTCGATATCGAAGGCCTGCGCCGGGCCTATCAGGGTGAGGCGGCGGCGTGAGGTAGGGCTTCGCTGGCATCGCCCGGCTCGCCGCCTTCGCTAACGCTTCGGCGAGCCAGGGATTCGTGGCCTCGTCGACGCCTTGGCGTAGACGGACCGGGCGATCCAGCATTCCAGAGATTTCGGTGCTCGGCCGACAGGCCGCGGCGTACTCGATGCCCCGCATGAAGCGGGCATGACAGTATGGGCACGATGGTTCCGTCACATGACCGTGGCGACGGATCGCGGATGCAGCTGATATCGTATATTTGTCACAAGCTGTGTTCCCCTCGCACCATGCTTGCCCTTTGAACATCGTATCCAAATCTCCTTCTGTTCCGCGACGTCCCGCCGCGCGCACGGCGATCGTCGCGGCAATCGTCTTCATCGTCGCCCATGTCGTGCTGCTGCTCGGGATCACGGCGCCGGACAAGCTCTATTTCGACGAGGTGCATTACGTGCCGGCGGCGCGGCAGATGCTGCTGCCGGTGCGCGAGGGCCCGATCCTCAATCCGATGCATCCGCCGCTTGCCAAGGAGATCATCGCCCTCTCGATCAAGGCATTCGGCGATGGGCCGCTCGGATGGCGCTATCCCGCGGCGCTGTTCGGTGCGCTGGCGCTGGTCGGCGTCTATCTCGGCGGGCTTGCGCTGTTCGCGTCGCAGCAACGCGCGATCGCTGCCGCGCTGCTCGCCTTCTTCAACCAGATGCTGTTCGTGCAGTCGCGGATCGCGATGCTGGATATTTTCGCGCTCGCTTTCGGCCTGTTCGCGATCGCGGCGTTCGTCCACGGCTTCAGGCAACAGCAGCCGCAATTCGCCCTTGCGCTGGCGGGGCTGTTCGCGGGGCTTGCCAGTGCCTGCAAATGGAGCGGGCTGTTCGTGCTCGCGACCTGCATCGCGATCGTCGCTGCGATCCGCTTGATGCAGGGCTGGCGCACGCGCTTTGCCGACGCCAATGCGGAGGATTGGTACCGGCCGGAGCTTTGGCCGGATTTTCGTGTTCCGCACTTCATGGTCTGCTTCGTGCTGATCCCGGCGGCCGTCTATCTCGCGACCTTCGTGCCGCTCTACGGCCTCTCGTTCACGGATATCATGGAGGCGCAGCGTCGCATCTTTGCCGACAACACCACGGCCGCCATCGCGGGCCACACCTATATGAGCTCATGGCCGTCCTGGCCGTTCCTGGTGCGCCCGGTCTGGTACCTGTTCGAGAAGGTCGACGATGACAGGTTCGCCGCGATCGTGCTCCTCGGCAACCCGTTGGTGCTGTGGCCGGCATTGATCGCGCTGATCATTGCGCTGCGCGACTGGATCGTCGGGCGCGGCCGTGATGCATTTCTCGTGCTGGCGTTCTACCTCGGCCCGTATCTCGCCTGGGCTCTGCTGCCGCGCACGCTCGGTTTCATTTATTACTATCTCCCCGCGGCGACCACCGCGAGCTTCGTGCTGGTCTACGCCTTGACGCGCAAGGGTGCGCCGCGCTGGCTGCTGTGGGCGTTCGTTGCGGTTGGATGCGCAGGGTTTGTTGCGATGCTGCCGGTCACGGCCGCTGTCATCGAGACGTCGATGGCGACGTTCAACCGCCTGATGCTGTTTCAGGGCTGGATATGACGGTCTTTAAAGCAAAGTGATCCGCCTGCCGGGCATGGCAGGCGGATCGAGGCTGCGGGAGATTACTGCGAGGCGGTCTTGGTATCCATGTTGACGACCTGCACGCGGCGATTGGTCGGGTCCATCGGTGCGCTCGGGTCCTTCGGCCGGGTCTTGCCGTAGCCGACCGTCACGAGATCCGAGCCGTTCAGGCCGTAATGCTCGACCAGAAATTTCTTGATGGTGTCGGCGCGGCGCTCCGATAGGTCCTGGTTATAGGCCTCGCCGCCGATCGCGTCGGTGTGGCCGGCGACGACGAAGGTCGAGCCCTTCATGCTGGCATCGGACAGTGCCTTGCCGAGCTCCTGCACCGCCTGGGTCGAGCCCTTGCTGATGTCGGCCGAGTTGTAGTCGAAGTGGATCTCCAGATCGATCTTCGGCTTGTTCGCCGCGATGTCGGCGATCTCCTGGCGTTCAACGCGCGACAACGAACGGGTCTGCCGGTTGCGGACGGTGTTGAGGAAGCTTGCCTCCTTGGCGGAAGCCGCGAGGTCGACCTGCGTGCCGGCGGAAAGGCCGCGGGTGGCCGACTTCGGCTTCAGCGCATTGAGAATCTGTGCGGCCGGAACGGCCTCGCTGCCGGCCAGTGCGACGCCCGCCGTCATCGACAGCGCGGCGCCGATTGTCAGAAAAGACAAGGAAAAAGAGCGGGTCATGGTTTTCGTCCTCAAATGTCGGGCTAGCCAATCCGGCTTGCTGTCGTTTTGATGCTGGAAGAATAGGACCGGTTCAAAGCCCGGAATGTGATCTGGGTCACGGTTGGGTGTGCCGCCCCGCCTTGCGCCAGGCAGGCAGACGGGAAGCGAGGACATCATGGCCAACGTCAATCGTGTCCTCCGCTCGATCAATGACGAAGCTGCCTCGCGCTGCGTCGATATCTTCCTTCGCCCGGACGGCAGCATCGGCTTCGAGGAATATCGGCGGGACGTCGAAGATGGCCGTGGCTGGTTTCCGGTCGGCGGTCATTCGTCCCGCATCTTCCATGGAGAAAGCGCCGCGCTCGCGGCGGCGATCGGGGACGTTCCGTGGTTGCGGCGGGTCGTCGGATCGACGTAGCCGTTCCGAATGATGCGGAGCTGATTTCCGCCGCGCGGCTCTCCACAGCTGCGCGAATCTCACTACATTGCTGGGGCAATGTCCCGCGCCGCCGAACCCCTTTCGTTGAACAATGCTGCCGCCCGCCATATCTGGCTGCGCGCGCAGCGGCTCGATACCCAGGTGCCGTTCGGCGAAGGGGCATCAGCGGTGGCGGCCGCCGTCGATCATCTCGGCTATGTGCAGATCGACACCATCAACGTGATCGAGCGCTGCCATCACCACATCCTGTTCAGCCGCATTCCGGACTACCGCCGCGCCGACCTCAAGCAGGCGCAGAGCCGGGACAAGAGCGTGTTCGAGTACTGGACGCACGCGCTGTCCTACATTCCGTCCAAGGACATCGGCTTCTTCCTGCCGGCGATGAAGGCGCACAAGCGCGAGGGCCACAAATGGTTCTCGTCGGTGACCCCGGCGGATACGCGCAAGGTGCTGCGGCTGCTTCGTGCCGGTCCGCTGACGATCCGCGACATCGATGACGACGTGCTGACCGAGAAGGAGCATCTCTGGCAGAGCCGCAAGCCCTCCAAGCGCGCGCTGCAGCTCGCCTTCTACGGCGGCGTGGTCACGATCAGCGAGCGCGCCGGCATGCTGAAGACCTATGAGTTGATGACCCGGCACTTCGGCTGGGACAAGCCGCCGAAGCCGGCCCCGGCCTCGGCCCGGACGGCCTATCTGCTCGACCGCGCGCTGCGCTCACAGGGCATCGTCAGCCTGGATTCGATCTGCCATCTCGACGCGCCGAGCAAGAAGGCGGTGCGCAGCCTGATCGAGGCGAGGGTGCGCCGCAAGGAGCTGGTGCGGATCGCGCTCGATGGCGCCGGCAAGCAGGAGCATTGGGCGCGGCCCGAGGTGCTGGACGCGACCGGCGAGGGTGATCCCACCCTGGTCCACATCCTCTCGCCGTTCGATCCGCTGATCATCCAGCGCAAGCGCACCGAGCTGTTCTTCGGCTATGGCCACCGTTTCGAGGCCTATGTGCCGAAGGAGAAGCGCCTGTTCGGCTATTTCGCGCTGCCGGTGCTGGTCGGCGACGACATCGTCGCCGCCCTCGACCTCAAGACCGACCGGCAGAACAAGAAGCTCCTGATGCAGAAATGGAGCTGGGTCGGCAACGGCAAGAAGCAGGCGGCACGCAAGGAGCTGAAGCGGCGCATCGAGGAAGAGCTCGACCGCTTCGAGCGCTTCCAGCTGGCTGAATAGGGGTGGCTCCGTCATTGCGAGCCAACGGGTCGCGCGAACGCGCGCCCGATGGCTCGCAATGACGCCGTGCACAAAACGCACAGGTTTCCCGTTTGCGCTGTGAGCTATGAGTTTTTGCCATTGCTCAATGTGGGGCCAGCCAATAATCCTCACGGCAAGCAACACCCGGGGAAAGCTCATGAGCCAGACAGCTACCATCGCGCCCGATCGCGGCGCCCGCAGCGAGATCGAGACGTCGACGATCCGCGCGATCTCCTGGCGGCTGATCCCGTTCCTGATCCTGGCCTACTTCTTCTCCTATCTCGACCGCGTCAATCTCGGTTTCGCTGCGCTCACCATGAACAGCGAGTTGAAGTTCTCGCCGGTGGTGTTCTCGTTCGGCGCCGGCATCTTCTTCATCGGCTATTTCATCTTCGAGGTGCCGAGCAATCTGGCGCTGGAGCGGTTCGGCGCCAGCAAGTGGATCGCCCGCATCATGGTGAGTTGGGGCATCCTCTCGGCGTTGATGGCGGCGGTCTATGACGAGCACAGCTTCTACGCGCTGCGCTTCTTCCTCGGCGTCGCCGAGGCCGGCTTCTTCCCCGGCATCATCCTCTATCTGACCTACTGGTATCCGGCCGAGTATCGTGCGCGCTTCCTCGCCGCCTTCGCGCTCGCGGTGCCGATTTCGACCGTGATCGGCGCGCCGATCTCCGGCCTGTTGCTCGGCCTCGACGGCGTGATGGGCTTGAAGGGCTGGCAGTGGCTGTTCGTCATCGAGGGCATTCCCTCGGTGCTGCTCGGCATCGTCACCTGGTTCTATCTGACCGACCGGCCGGAGAAGGCCGAGTGGCTCTCGGCCGAGCAGAAGGCGTGGCTCAAGGCGAAGCTCGACGCCGAGGTCGCGGCCAAGCAGGCGGCGAAGCATTTCACGCTGGGCGAGGCGCTGTCCTCGCCCAAGGTGCTGGCGCTCAGCGCGATCTATTTCGGTTTCGTCGCCTCGCTCTACGGCATGCAGTTCTGGCTGCCGCAGATCGTCAAGGCGTTCGGTCTGACCAACGCGCAGACCGGCTTCGTCACCGCGATCCCGTACGCATTCGGCACCGTCGCGATGATCCTGTGGGCGCGCCGTTCCGATGCCACCCGCGAGCGCGTGTTCCATGTCGGCGCGCCGCTGCTGCTGACCGCGCTGGCCCTCGCCGTCTCCAGCTACATCACCGATCCGGTCATGACGATGGTGGTGCTGACGGTCGCCGCGATCGGCGTGTTCTGCACCTTCGCGGTGTTCTGGACGCTGCCGACCGCCTGGCTCTCCGGTACTGCCGCGGCCGGCGCGATCGCGCTGATCAACTCGATCGGCAACCTCGCCGGTTTCGGCGGGCCCTATCTGATCGGCTGGGTCAAGGAGGCTACCGGCAGCACGTCGACCGGCCTGCTGGTGCTGTCGCTGTTGCCGCTCGCCGCGGGCCTGCTGGTTTTCCTCGGCAGCCATGAGACCAAGACCGAGTTCGCCGGCGCGAGGTAGCTCGCCCTCAAATCACGTGTTCCCGTAGATGGGGTAACGGGCCGGCCGCCCGCTCGCTACGGCGCAATTTGGAAGCGCGCTCGCGAGCGGCCTGTTGGTTGGAAGGCGGTCGTCCCTCAAACTGATGGTGTTCAACGGAGTCGGGCAAGCCCGCTCCAAGCATCATTAAGGGACGACCATGTACCACTATGCAGGAATTGACGTGTCTTTGGAATGCTCGAGCGTTTGCCTTGTCGATGGGACAGGCAAGATTTTGCGCGAGACGAAGGTTGCGAGCGAGCCGGCGGCGCTGATCGCCTGGTTCCGGTCGCTGGGTCTGGTACTGGAACGGATCGGGCTGGAGGCAGGCCCCTTGTCGCAATGGCTGTATGCGGGTCTGCGAGACGCAGGGCTTGCGGTCGAGCTGCTGGAAACGCGGCACGTTCGCGAAGCCTTCAAGTCGATGCCGGTGAAGACGGACCGCAACGATGCCCGCCGGATCGCGCAGTTGATGCGGCTCGGCTGGTTCCGGCCGGTGCACTGCAAGTCGGTCGCGGCGCAGGAGACCCGCGCCATCCTGACGGCGCGCAAGCTGCTGCAATCCAAGCTTCGCGATGTCGAGAACAGCCTGCGCGGCATACTTCGCGGTTTTGGCCTGAAGGTCGGTGCGACCACCGAGCGCACGTTCGCCGGACGCATCCGCGAGCTCGTGACCGGCCATCCCGGACTGGAGTTGGTCGCGGCGGCGCTGCTCCAAGCCCATGCGGTGCTGCTGCGGGAGTTCAAGAGCCTGGACAAGCACACCCAGAAGCTCGCCAGGACGCATCCATCCGCCAAGCTCCTGATGACAACGCCGTCCGTTGGTCCGATCGTGGCGCTCACCTATGCCGCGGCGATCGACGACCCGAAGCGCTTCCGCTCCTCGAAGGCCACGGGAGCCCACTTTGGGCTCACCCCGAAGAAGTACCAGTCCGGTGAGACCGACTACACCGGCCGCATCAGCAAGATCGGGGATGCCTCCGTGCGCGAGGCACTCTACCAGGCAGCTCACGTCATGCTGACCAAGCCGGTCAAGAATTGCTCGGCATTGAAGAGCTGGGCGATGCGGATCGCCCGGCGCGCAGGCATGCGCAAGGCCAAGGTAGCGCTGGCTCGCAAGCTCGCCGTGATCCTGCATCGCATGCTCGCCGACACCAAACCGTTCAACCCGATGACCAAGGCCATCTAGCCAGGAGCAGCAATCGGTTCCGGGCGGGCCACGACACCAGGCTCTCCCCGAGCGAAGTCCCTCCGCTGGGACGATGGATCCGGTCAGGCCGCCATCCGGGAAGTGGCTCACGACCACGCAATCCGTAGATTGGCCGGCCGGCTCCTCAATGCACCCCATCAGGCGACGGCCTTCGCGCCGATCCCGTACAGAAGCAAGTGCCCGGCGAGTGGATGACGCGAAAAGGGATTGACTAACCAAGGCCCGTTACAGAAGCCCGGATGGAGCGCAGCGCAATCCGGGGAGCCGCCACCGGTGATGTCCCGGATTTCGCTCCGCTTCATCCGGGCTACGCATTTTCCGATCTCTGCACCCGCCAAATCCGACCCCGCTCACGAATTGGTTATCACTGACGAATATTGACATTTATCAGTGATAAATCGATACTCTTCATCAGTCGTCAGCCCGATGGAGATTTCAGATGTTCGTTCGTTCCGTTTTCTTGAGCTATTACAGGCTCTTAACCGGAGCGTCGCTGGCTTTCGCGGTGTTCGCGCTGACCGGCTGCAATGAAAAGGCGGCTGAAAACGCCGATCCGGGGCGCCCCGTTCTGGTGGCGACCGTCCATTATGAAGCTGAAACCCCTGAGCGCAGCTTTGTCGGCACCATCAAGCCCCGTATCGAAGCCGATATGGGCTTTCGGGTCGCCGGCAAGGTGGCCAAGCGGCTGGTCGAGGTCGGACAGACAGTCGACGTCGACCAGCCCTTGGCCACCCTCGACGAGGTCGACCTGAAGCTGCAGGCCGAGCAGGCGGAGGCGGAATTCCGCGCCGCCACCGGCGTGCTGGCGCAGGCCGCCGCCGCCGAGCAGCGCGCCAAGGATCTGAAGGCGAAGGGCTGGACCACCGACGCGGCACTCGATTCCGCCAAGGCCGCCGGCGACGAGGCCCGCGCGCGGCTGAACCGTGCCGAGCGCTCGGTCGAGCTGACCAGGAATTCCCTCTCTTATGCAACGCTGGTGGCCGACACCCGGGGTGTCGTCACAGCGACCATGATCGAGCCCGGCCAGGTGGTTGCCGCGGGCCAGGCTTCGATCCGTGTCGCCCCGACTTGGCGAGAAGGAAGCTGTCGTCGCGATCCCCGAGACGCTTCTTGCTCGTGCCAGGTCGGGCGTAGCCACGGTGACGCTGTGGTCGGACGCCAAGAAGAGCTATGCCGCCAGGCTGCGCGAGGTCGCGCCGCAGGCCGATCCCGCCACCCGCACCTATCTCGCAAAATTCTCGCTGCCGGACGCGGACGAGGCGGTCTCGCTCGGCATGACCGCGACGCTGACGCTGGCCGACAAGGCGAGTGAGCGCGTCGCCAAGTTGCCGCTGTCGGCGCTGTACAGCCAGGGCGGCGATCCCTCGCTCTACATCGTCGACGACAAGGGCGACATCGCGCTGAAGCCGGTCAAGGTGAAGGCCTATGAGAGCAACAACGTCGTCATCTCCGGCGGCGTCGACGATGGCGCCAAGGTGGTCGCCCTCGGTGTGCAGAAACTCGATCCGAGCCAGAAGGTGCGGGTCGTGTCGTCGCTGTCGTTCTAACCCTCGCATAGCAGCGGAAACGGTTCTGGGACTGGTCTAGAACTTGGAGAGTTCGATGAAGCGCTTCAACCTTTCGGCCTGGGCGGTCAGCCATCCGACGCTGGTGCTGTTCCTGATGATCATCCTCGCCGCCGCCGGCTTCTTCTCCTATGAGAAGCTCGGCCGCGCCGAGGATCCGTTCTTCACCGTCAAGGTGGTGAACGTCTCGGTGATGTGGCCGGGCGCGACCTCGCAGGAAATGCAGATGCAGGTCGCCGATCCGATCGAGAAGAAACTGCAGGAGCTGCCGTTCTTCGACAAGGTGCAGACCTATTCCAAGCCGGGCTTCACGGCGATGCAGGTCTCCTTCAAGGATTCGACTTCGCCGAAGGACGTGCCCTATCTCTTTTATCTGTTGCGCAAGAAGCTGGTCGACGTGCAGGGCGAGCTGCCCTCCGGCATCCTCGGTCCCGTCGTCAACGACGAATTCTCCGACGTCGATTCGATCCTCTATATGATGACCGGCGACGGCGCCAATTATGCGCAGCTCAAGAAGGTCGCGGAGGGTTTTCGCCAGCGCCTGCTGAAGGTGCCGGGCGTCACCAAGATCGATCTCTACGGCACCCAGGACGAGCGTATTTTCGTCGAGTTCTCGCATGCCAAGCTGGCGACGCTCGGCATCACGCCGCAGGCGCTGTTCGACTCGCTCGCCAAGCAGAATAACGTCACCCCGGCCGGTACCGTCGAGAGCTCGTCGCAGCGCGTGCCGCTGCGCGTCACCGGCGCGCTTGACGGCGTCAAGGCGGTTGCCGAGACGCCGGTCGAGAGCAACGGCCGCGTGTTCCGCCTCGGCGATATCGCGACCGTCAGCCACGGCTATGTCGATCCGCCGAGCTTCAAGGTGCGTCAGGAAGGCAAGCCGGCGCTCGGTATCGGCGTCGTCACCGCCAAGGGCGCCAACATCCTCGAACTCGGCAAGGAGGTCCAGAAGGCGACCGCCGAGTTCCTGAAGGCGGTGCCGCAGGGCGTCGATATCCAGCAGATCGCCGACCAGCCCAGGGTGGTCGAGCACGCCGTCGGCGAGTTCGTGCACTCCTTCGTCGAGGCGCTCGCGATCGTGCTGTTCGTCTCCTTTGTCGCGCTCGGCTGGCGCACCGGCATCGTAGTCGCGCTGTCGGTGCCGCTGGTGCTCGGCATCGTCTTCATCGTGATGAACGCAATGTCGCTCGACCTGCACCGCATCACGCTCGGCGCGCTGATCATTGCGCTCGGCCTTCTGGTCGACGACGCCATTATCGCGGTCGAGATGATGGTGGTGAAGATGGAGCAGGGCTGGGACCGCATGAAGGCGGCGTCCTTTGCCTGGGAATCCACCGCGTTTCCGATGCTCACGGGGACGCTGGTCACGGCCGCTGGCTTCCTCCCCATCGGCTTTGCCAATTCTGCGGTCGGCGAATATGCCGGCGGCATCTTCTGGATCGTGGCGATCTCGCTGGTCGCCTCCTGGTTCGTCGCGGTGATCTTCACGCCCTATATCGGCGTCAAGCTGTTGCCCAACATCAAGGTGCACCAGAACCACGATCCGCACGCGATCTACGAGACGCGGATGTATCGCGGCCTGCGCAGCGTCGTGCAGTGGTGCGTCGATCACCGCATCAAGGTGGTGGCGGCGACCGTCGGCGTCTTCGTTGCCTCCATCGTTGCGTTCGGCCACGTCCAGCAGCAGTTCTTCCCGCTGTCGGAGCGGCCCGAGCTGTTCCTGCAGCTGCGTCTGCCCGAGGGCACCGCCTTCAACGTCACCGAGAAGGCGGTGAAGCAGGCCGAAGGGCTGCTGAAGGGCGATGACGACATCCAGACCTACACCGCCTATGTCGGCCAGGGCTCGCCGCGCTTCTGGCTCGGCCTCAACCCGCAGCTGCCGAACGAGGCCTTTGCCGAGATCGTGATCCTCGCCAAGAACGTCGAGGCGCGCGAGCGCGTCAAGGCCAAGATCGAGCAGGCTGCCGCCGACGGCGCTTTGAACGAGGCGCGGGTCCGGGTCGACCGCTTCAATTTCGGTCCGCCGGTCGGCTTCCCGGTCCAGTTCCGCGTGATCGGCCCCGATGCCAACAAGGTGCGCGACATCGCCTACCAGGTGCGCGACGTCATGCACCAGAACAAGAACGTCAAGGACGTCCAGCTCGACTGGAACGAGCAGTCGCCCTACCTGAAGCTCGCCGTCGACCAGGATCGGGCGCGTGCGCTCGGCCTGACCCCGCAGGACGTCTCGCAGGCGCTGGCGATGCTGATCTCGGGCGCGCCGGTCACCACGATCCGCGACGGCATCGAGAAGGTCGGCGTGGTCGCCCGCGCGGTGCCGTCCGAGCGGCTCGATCTCGGCCGCGTCGGCGATCTCACCATCACCACGCGCAACGGCGTCGCCGTCCCGCTGCAGCAGATTGCCAAGATCGAATATGCGCATGAGGAGCCGATCCTGTGGCGGCGCAACCGCGACATGGCGATCACCGTGCGCTCCGACGTCGTCGACGGCGTGCAGGCGCCCGACGTCACCAACCAGATCTCGCCGAAGCTGAAGGACATCCAGGCCCATCTCGAGCCAGCCTACCGGATCGAGCCGGGCGGGGCGTTCGAGGAATCCGCCAAGGGCAATGCGTCGATCTTCATCCTCTTCCCCGTGATGGTGATGGTGATGCTGACGCTGCTGATGATCCAGCTGCAGAGCTTCTCGCGCCTGTTCCTTGTGTTCCTGACCGCGCCGCTCGGCATCGTCGGCGCCTCGCTGGGGCTCAACGTCGCCAACCAGCCGTTCGGCTTCGTGGCGCTGCTCGGCCTGATCGCGCTCGCCGGCATGATCATGCGCAACGCCGTGATCCTGGTCGACCAGATCGAGAGCGACGTGGCGTCCGGCCTGACCCGGCGCGAGGCGATTGTCGAAGCCACCGTCCGGCGCGCCCGGCCGGTGGTGCTGACGGCCCTGGCCGCCATCCTCGCCATGATCCCGCTGTCGCGCTCGGCGTTCTGGGGCCCGATGGCGATCACCATCATGGGCGGTTTGTTTGTTGCGACTTTCCTGACCTTGCTGTATCTGCCGGGCCTTTACGCCCTCTGGTTCCGCAAGACCCTCGAGGAGAGCGGCTCCGAGCAAACCGATACTGCGCCGCAGCATGCCGGCGATGCGCAACGCGCATTTCCACTTGCTGAGGCGGCCGAATAATTGAAGATTGAGCAGGCCAACATGACACTGATCTCGGAACATAGCGAAACCGACACCCGCGAGCGGATTCTCGTGGTGGCGGAGCGCTTGTTCCGGCAGATCGGGTATCAGAAGACGACGGTCGCCGACATCGCCAAAGAGCTGCGGATGAGCCCCGCCAACGTGTACCGCTTCTTCGATTCGAAGAAGTCGATCCACGAGGGCGTAGCCCGCGGCCTGATGGGCGAGGTCGAGATCGAGGCCCGGCGCATCGCGCGCTCGGAAGGGCCGGCGGCGCTACGCTTGCGCCAGATGATGACGACCATCAATCGCATGAACACCGAGCGCTATGTCGGCGATTCCAAGATGCACGAGATGGTCGAGATCGCGATGCAGGAGGACTGGGACGTCTGCGTCGCCCATATGGAGTGTATCGCCTCCATTATCGGCGAGGTGATCGCGCAAGGAGCCGCGTCGGGGGAGTTCGAGATCACGGACCTGCAGCTCGCCTCGCTGTGCGCCTGCACGGCGATGATGCGGTTCTTCCACCCACAGATGATCGCCCAATGTGCCACCAAGCCGGGCCCGACCATCGACCAGATGATCGATTTCGTGATCGCCGGCCTATCGCCGCGCGGCCGCGCCAATTGAGCGCCAGGGCTGACATTTTCGTCAGTTGACTTCCTTGTCATTCCGGGGCGATGCGTAAGCATCGAACCCCAATGCGCAATCGCGCATTGTGGAATCTCGAGATTCCGGGTCTGGTCCTTACGGACCATCCCGGAATGACGAGGACGCAATCGTGACCGCCAAAGACCTGCATTTCTACGAGCCGAAGAACGGCCACGGCCTGAAGCACGACCCGTTCAACGCCATCGTCGCGCCGCGGCCGATCGGCTGGATCTCCTCGCGCGACAAGGGCGGCAACGTCAACCTCGCGCCCTACAGCTTCTTCAACGCGTTCTGCTATGTGCCGCCGATCATCGGCTTCTCCTCCACCAACTGGAAGGATAGCGTCGCCAACATCCAGGACACCGGCGAGTTCGTCTGGAATCTGGCGACGATGGATCTCGCCAGACACATGAACGCGACGGCGGCGCATGTCGCGCGCGATGTCGACGAGTTCAGGCTCGCGGGCCTCACGCAGGTCGCCGGCAAGCTCGTCAACGTGCCGCGGGTCGCCGAAAGCCCGGTGTCGTTCGAATGCAAGGTGAGCCAGATCGTCCAGCTCCAGGGCGCCGACGGCAAGAAGGCCGAGGCCTGGCTGACGCTCGGCGAGGTCGTCGCCGTCCACATCGACAAGGCCTTCATCAAGGACGGCGTCTACCAGACCGGCCTCGCGCACCCGATCGTCCGCGCCGGCCGCCGCGGCGACTACTTCGAGATCAAGCCGGAAAACATGTTCGAGATGATCCGGCCGGATTGAGTGCTGCTCTATCCTCCCTCTCGCCGTTCTTCACGGGGGCGAGACGAGCGAAGCTCGCTCTTAGAGGGTAGGGTGAGGGGCTGCTTCCACCAGCTGTGATGGTCGTGAGACCTGTACCCCCTCACCCGAAATTCAAGCTGCGCTTGAATTTCGACCTCTCCCCGCAAGCGGGGCGAGGTAAGGGACGTTGCTCCGCTGCGGATTCGTGCGCTCCGCAACGACGGCCCGCACCACAACAATGTGAAATTTTCGCGCGCGGGGATGAAAAACCGTCACTCGCAACCTCTCCGAGAGCAGTCTAACCTCCACTCGCCAGGCCGGATCAACGGCCGGCCAACAGAGTGGGAGGATGCGATGACACGCCACGAGCGGAGCGATCCGAACGAAGAACAACGCGATCCGAATGTTTCACGGCGCACGCTGGTTCAGGGACTGGCGGTTTCCGCCGCTGCCGTAGCCAGCATCGGCAGCGCGCTGGCCCAGAACGCGCCCGCGCCGGTCGGGCCGCCGACGACGATCACCAGCCCGCCGCGCGACTTCAGTCCGCGCGGTGCGCCGACCACCTATTTCTGGGACCCCGACATCATCGCGGTCGATCCGTCCTTCAACGACCTTGCCCAGCCCAACACCTCGATCAAGCGCCTCTATACCGGCCTGTTGTGGGCGGAAGGCCCGGCCTGGAGCTCGCAGGGCCGCTATCTGCTGTGGAGCGACATCCCGAACAACCGGCAGATGCGCTGGTCGGAAGATGACGGCCATGTCAGCGTCTTCCGCATGCCGTCGAACTACTCGAACGGCAATTCGTTCGACTTCCAGGGCCGCCAGCTGTCCTGCGAGCATCTCACCCGCCGCGTGACGCGCTACGAGAATGACGGCACCGCGACCGTGCTCGCCGACAACTATCAGGGCAAGCGGCTGAACTCGCCGAACGACGTCGTCGCGCATCCGGACGGCAGCTACTGGTTCACCGATCCGCCCTATGGCGGCCAGCTCTATGAGGGCGAGCCTGATGCCGCGGGCGGCCCGAGCAATCCGGCCGGCAAGCTCAATCCCCGGATCGGCCAGCCGGCGGGCTTCGTGCCGGCCAAGCGCGAGCTGCCGACCAATTGCTACCGCATCGACCCGTCCGGCCGCGTCGATCTCGTAGTGAGCGAGGACCAGGTGCCGGACCCGAACGGCCTCTGCTTCTCGCCGGACTACAAGAAGCTCTACGTGGTCTCGACCGGCAAGGGACCGGGCGATAGCGGACCCGGCGGCAAGGGTGACGTTTTCGTGTTCGATGTCGGCGCCGACAACAAGCTTTCCAACGGCAAGCGGTTCAGCGATTTCACGATCGACGGCGTGAAGTGCGGACCGGACGGTATCCGCTGCGACGTCAACGGCAATGTCTGGTGCTCGAGCAATGCCGGCCGCGCGGTCGGGTACAGCGGCGTGACGGTGTGGTCGCCGGAAGGCAAGCTGCTCGGCCGTATCCGGCTGCCCGAGGTCTGCGGCAACATCACCTTCGGTGGTCCCAAGCGCAACCGTCTGTTCATGGCCGCAAGCCAGTCGCTCTACGCGGTCTATACCGCAACCCAGGGAGCGGGGGCCGCCTAGCTCGTCTTGCATGGGGATGGCGTCTGCGCCATCCCCCGCTACCTGATTGTCGCACCTCAGCTTTCGGAACTGAACCCGCGGCGTGCCGTTAACAAAATGGCGCCTGGGCCGCGTCAATTTCGCTTTATCTGCGAAGCGAAGTGTTCACCGGTGAACGGCACTTTCCGATAAGATCACCCATCCGCGCCGCCGTTTCATGAGGGATCCGCCATGAGCTTCCGCCGCGACTATATGACAAAACCGATCTTCTCCTGGGCGCGTGGCGTGCTGCCGACGATGTCGGACACCGAGCGCGAGGCGCTGGAAGCCGGCGACGTCTGGTGGGACGCCGATCTATTCACCGGCAACCCCGACTGGTCGAAATTGCTGGCGTTCGCGCCGGCCAGATTGACCGAGGAAGAGCAAGCCTTCCTGCACGGTCCGGTCGACGAGCTCTGCAGGATGCTCGACGAGTGGAAGATCAACTGGGAATGGCGCGATCTGCCGCCCGAGGTCTGGGCTTTCATCAAGGCCAAAAAATTCTTCGGCATGATCATCCCGAAGGAATTCGGCGGCCTCGGCTTCTCGCCCTACGCGCATTCCGAGGTGGTGCGCAAGATCTCGTCGCGCTCGCTGACCGCGGCCGTCACCGTGATGGTGCCGAACTCGCTCGGGCCCGGAGAGCTCTTGATGCGCTTCGGCACCAAGGAGCAGCAGGACAAATGGCTGCCGCGCCTCGCCTCCGGACAGGACATTCCCTGCTTCGGCCTGACCAGCCCGGAGGCAGGCTCCGACGCCGCCTCGATGATCGACACCGGCATCATCTGCAAGGGCAATTTCGAAGGCCGTGAGGTGCTCGGCTTGAGGCTCAACTGGCACAAGCGCTACATCACGCTCGGCCCGGTCGCGACGCTGCTCGGCCTTGCCTTCAAGGCCTATGATCCCGATCACCTCGTCGGCAGCGAGGAAGAGCTCGGCATCACCGTCGCGCTGATCCCGACCCATCTGCCGGGCGTGTCGATCGGCCACCGCCACCTGCCGGCGATGCAGGTGTTCCAGAACGGCCCGAACTGGGGCAAGGGCGTCTTCATCCCGCTCGACTACATCATCGGCGGCGAGGCACGGCTCGGTCAGGGCTGGAAGATGCTGATGACGGCGCTTGCCGCCGGCCGCGGCATCTCGCTGCCGTCGCTGTCGGCGGCCGGCGCTGCCTATGCCGCGCGGACCACCGGCGCCTATGCCCGCGTCCGCGAGCAGTTCGGCATCTCGATCTCGAAATTCGAAGGCATCGAGGAGCCGCTCGCGCGTATCGCCGGCACGGCCTATCTGCTCGACGCCGCGCGGGCGGCTGACCTGCGCCGCGCTGAACGAGGGGCATCATCCCGCCGTCATCTCCGGGATCATGAAGTTGCACGCCACCGAGCGGATGCGGATCGCGATCGACGACGCCATGGACATCCATGGCGGCAAAGCCGTGATCGACGGGCCGCAGAATTATCTCGGCGGGCTCTACCGCTCGGTGCCGGTCGGCATCACGGTCGAGGGCGCCAACATCCTGACCCGCAATCTGATCGTGTTCGGGCAGGGCGCGATCCGCGCGCATCCCTATCTGTTGCTGGAGATGAACGCGCTCGGCGAGACCGACCGCGACAAGGGTCTGACCGCGTTCGACATCGCGTTCTGGAAGCATGTCGGCCACAGCTTTGCAACCATGTTCCGCGCCTGGGGCCGCAGCTGGAGTTTTGGGATGTTCGCACCGGCGCCGGATGCCGGCGATGCGACCGAGTTCTATCGCCAGCTGTCGCGCTATTCGTCGGCGTTCGCGCTGTGCGCCGACATGGCGCTGCTCACCCTCGGCGGCGCGCTAAAGCGCAAGGAGATGCTCTCGGCACGCTTCGGCGACATCCTGTCCGAGCTGTATTTGCTCTCCGCTGCTTTGAAACGCTGGCAGGACGAGGGCCGGCAGAAGGCGGATCTTCCCGCGCTCGAATGGTGCATGGCATCCGGCTTCAAGACCATCGAGAACCGCTTTGCGGAAATCTTCGCCAATCTGCCGAACCGCCCGATGGCTTGGCTGCTGAAATTCCTGATCCAGCCGTTCGGCGCCCGCGTCACGGGCCCGACGGACCGCGTCGTGCAGCAATGCGCGCAGCTCGTGCTGTCGCCGTCGGCGGCGCGCGACCGCCTGACGCCGGACCTCGCCTTTGTCGAGGATGACGGCGGCATCGCAAGGCTGGAGAAAGCCTTCCGCCTCGTCACCGAGGCCGAGGATGCCGCTAAGCAGCTGCGCGCGGCGCGTCTGCATGACTGGAAGGAGGCGGTCAAGAAGGGCGTTATCACCGAGGCCGACGGCGAGAAGCTTGCCGCTGCCCACGAGGCCGTCGCCAAAGTGATCGAGGTCGATGATTTTGCGCCGGAGGCGCTGTCCCCGATTTACAAGAAATCCGCCGACGTGCATCAGTTCTTCCAGGAGCTTGGTGAGCAGAGGGCGGCGAGCTGATGGCGCGACCAGTCTTTATTGTCGACGGCAGCCGGACGCCGTTCCTGAAGGCGCGCTCCGGTCCCGGCCCGTTCACCCCGGTCGATCTTGCCGTGCAATGCGGCCGGCCGCTGCTGGCGCGGCAGCCTTTCGCGCCCACCGCCTTCGACCAGGTCATCCTCGGCTGCGTCAACGTGATCGCCGACGAGATGAACCCGGCGCGCGTTGCGGCTCTCAGGCTCGGCATGGGCGAGCAGATGGTCGCCTTCACGGTGCAGATCAATTGCGGCTCCGGCATGCAGTCGATCGACACCGGCTATCGTTACATCCGCGAGGGCATCTCCGACCTGATCCTCGCCGGCGGTGCCGAAGCCTTGAGCCACGCGCCGCTGGTCTGGCCCAATTCGGGCGTGCGCTGGTTTGCCGACTTCGCCGGCGCCAAGGGGCTAGGTGCCAAGATCGCCGCGGCGCTGAAGGTGAAGCCGAGTTACTTCAAGCCGATCATCGGCCTCGAGCGCGGGCTGACCGACCCGATCACCGAGCTCAACATGGGGCAGACCGCCGAGAAGGTCGGTCATCTCTTCGGCATTACGCGCGCGCAGTCTGATGCGTATGCCGCCGAGAGCCATCAGCGGCTGGCCAACGCGCAGCAGCAGGGCTTTCTCAAGGGCGAGGTCGAGACCGCGTTCTCCCGCGACGGCAAGTTCTTCGACCATGACGACGGCGTCCGACCGGACTCGACGCCCGAGACGCTCGCAAAGCTGAAGCCGGTGTTCGAGCGTCCGTGGGGCCAGGTCACCGCCGGCAATTCCTCGCAGATCACCGACGGCGCCTCCTGGGTGATCCTGGCGTCCGAGAAGGCGGTGGCCAAGCACGGGCTGACGCCGAAGGCCGTCATCCTCGACAGCCAATGGTCGGCGCTCGATCCCTCGATCATGGGCCTCGGCCCGGTGCTCTCGGCGAGCGCGCTGCTCAAGCGCAATAGCCTGACCTTGCAGGATGTCGAGACCTGGGAGCTGAACGAGGCCTTCGCCACCCAGGTGCTGGGCTGCCTCGCGGCATGGAACGACGAAAAATTCTGCCGCGAGATCCTTGGCCTCGATGGCGCGGCCGGCGAGATCGACCGCGCGAAGTTGAACGTCGACGGCGGCGCGATCAGCCTCGGCCATCCGGTCGGCACCAGCGGCAACCGCATCGTGCTACATCTGGTCAATGCGATGAAGCGGCTCGGCACCAGGCGCGGCGTCGCCACCGAATGCATCGGTGGCGGGCAGGGCGGCGCGATGTTGATAGAGACGGTGTGATCATGGATTCACGGATCATGGACGTTCTCTCCGGCCGCGTGCTCGAACTCGGGCCGAAGCCTGCCGCCGACAGTCCCTACAAGAATTTCAAGCTGACGCGCGATGACGACGGTATCGCCTGGCTGCTGTTCGACCGCGCCGGCGCCAGCGCCAACACGCTGTCCGCCGATCTACTCGAGGAGCTCGATGCCATCGTCGCGGCGCTGGAGAACCAGCGGCCGACGGGTCTCGTGGTGCGCTCGGCCAAGCCAAGCGGCTTCATCGCCGGCGCTGACGTCAATGAGTTTCGCGGCGCCAGCGATTCCAGCGCGGTCGAGACCGCGATCGGCCGTGCCCATGCGGTGATCGACCGGCTCGAGGCGCTGCGCGTGCCCTCGGTCGCCGTCATCCACGGCTTCTGCCTCGGCGGCGGCCTCGAGGTCGCGCTGGCCTGCCAGATGCGGATCGCGATCGACGATGCCAGGTTCGGTTTCCCAGAGGTGATGCTCGGCCTGCATCCAGGTCTTGGCGGCACCGTGCGCTTCACCGAGCTGGTCAACCCGATGCAGGCGATGACCTTGATGCTGACCGGCAAGACCATCGACGCGCGCCGCGCCAAGGCGCTCGGCCTGGTCGACGCCGTCACCCAGGAGCGCCATGTCCGCAACGCGGCGAAGGATGCGGTGTTCGGCCGGCTGAAGCGCGCCAGGCCGGGCGCGCTCAACTCGATTCTCAATCTTGGTCCGGTCAGGGGCTTCCTCGCCTCGCGGATGCGCAGCGAGGCCGAGAAGGCCGCGCCGCGCAAGCATTACCCGGCGCCCTATGCGCTGATCGATCTGTGGGAGAAGCACGCCGGCAACCGCTCGGCGATGCTGAATGCGGAGAAGGCCTCGTTCGCCAATCTGATGGTGACGCCGACCGCGCAGAACCTGATCCGTATGTTCTTCCTGCGAGAGCAGATGAAGAAGCTCGCCGGCAGCGGCAACAAGGTTGCGCACGTCCATGTCATCGGCGCCGGCGCGATGGGCGGCGATATCGCGGCCTGGTGCGCCAACCAGGACATGCTCGTGACCTTGGCCGACATGAAGGCCGAGCCGATCGCGGGCGCCATGAAACGAGCGTCAGAGTTGTTCGGCAAGATCGTGCGCAAGCGGATCGACCAGCGCGACGCGCTCGACCGGCTGATCCCCGACATGGACGGCGAGGGCGTCCGCAATGCCGATCTGATCATCGAGGCGGTGCCGGAAAAGCTCGAGCTGAAGCAGAAGGTCTATGCCTCTCTCGAGCCGAAGATGAAGCCCGGCGCGATCCTCGCCACCAATACGTCGAGCATCCCGCTGCAGGATCTGCGCACCACGCTGGCACGGCCGGAGCGGCTGCTCGGCCTGCACTTCTTCAATCCGGTGTCGCGGCTGCAACTCGTCGAGGTCGTCAGCCATGACGGCACCGATGCGGCGATGCTCAAGGAGGCGCTCGCGTTCGTCGGCGCCATCGACCGCCTGCCGCTGCCGGTGAAGAGCTCGCCGGGCTTCCTCGTCAACCGCGCGCTGACGCCCTACATGCTGGAAGCGATGATGATGCTGGACGAGAAGACCGACCAGCGCCTGATCGACGCGGCCGCCGTCGAGTTCGGCATGCCGATGGGGCCGATCGAACTCGCCGACCAGGTCGGCCTCGATATCTGCCTCGATGTCGGCGACATGCTGCGCTCGAAGTTCGGCGACACGCTGCCGCCGACGCCTGCGTGGTTGCGCGAAAAAGTCGCCAAAGGCGAGCTCGGCCGCAAGACCGGCAAGGGCTTCTACACCTGGAAGGACGGCAAGGCGGAAAAGGCGCCGCTGCCGGAGACCGGTCCCCGGGTCACCGATGAGATGATCGACCGCCTGGTGCTGCCGATCTCGAATGTCTGCGTCGCCGCCTTGCGCGAAGGCATCGTCGACAATCCCGATATGGTCGACGGCGCGATGATCTTCGGCACCGGCTATGCCCCGTTCCGCGGCGGCCCGCTCAACTATGCGCGCAGCCGCGGCGTCGACAATGTGGTGTCGGCCATGCAGGCCTTGATGCGCAAGTTCGGCGGACGATTTGCGCCGGATCCCGGCTGGGAGGCATTCAAGTGAGCGATTCGCAAGTGACCGGCTCGCAAGTGACCGACGCCCACGCTCACGCGCCGCTGAGCAACGACGCCGAGCCGAAGGGCGATCTCTGCATCCGCACGCTGGCGATGCCGGCCGACACCAATGCCAATGGCGACATCTTCGGCGGCTGGCTGCTCAGCCAGATGGATCTCGGTGGCGGCGTGTTCGCCTCCAAGGTGGCGAAGTCGCGCACTGTGACGGTCGCGATCGACGCGATGAACTTCCGCAAGGCGGTCAATGTCGGCGATCTCGTCTCCGTCCACGCCAATCTGGTGCGCATCGGCCGCACCTCGATCACGGTGCATCTCGAGGCCTGGGTGCTGCGCCGCCGCGAGCAGCAGTCGATCCTCGTCACCGACGGCAATTTCACTATGTCTCGATCGACGAGCAGGGCCATCCGCAACCGATTCAGCGCGACGGCGCGACGATCGAAACCTGACATCCTCCGCGCGCCAGTGCCGCTGATTCGGTGGGAAAGGAAACGCGTCGAAACTGAGTCCAGAGCGTGGTTTGATTGCAAAAACCCGGAGTTTTTGGCGCTTCGCCGCGCAAAATAATCGAGGAACAAACAGCCAGCGACTCCGTTGTCGGGCCAAAGTCAAACCGAGGCTGACAATGTCCGACAGTTACGTGATCGAAGTGAGTTCGCAGACGGCGGGTATCGTGGTGCGCGATACGCGTGGTTATCAGTTCTTTGCTGCATCGCACCTTTTTGACCGCCTTGAAGGCCAGATCTTCCGCAATGCGCGCGAGGCCGAGCGCGCGGCGCGCCGGCTGCTCGCCGGTCAATCCATGCAGATGGCATCGTAGAACGCCTTCGCGTCATTGCGCATGGCCCGGGCGAAGCGTCCACCTTCGCCCAGGCCTTCCCTGACCCGGCACTGCACGTTGACCTCCGTGCCGAACGGTCGCACCATGGGCGACTCGCCGTTTCAAGGGGGCCGCCGTGGCCGGACTCTCCCATCGCCAGACTGAAATCCTCAACATCGCGCGCGCGTTCGGCCGGGTCATGGTCGAAGACCTCGCCAAGCGGTTCGAGGTGTCGGCGCAGACCATCCGCAAGGACCTCAACGATCTCTGCGACCAGCGCTCGCTGACCCGCATCCATGGCGGCGCGATCATCGCCTCGGGCGTCGAGAACCTCGCTTACGAGGCGCGCCGCTTCGTCGCCGCCGAGGAAAAGAAGGCGATCGGCGCGGCCGCGGCGGCACGGATTCCGAACGGCTGCTCGCTGTTCATCAATATCGGCACCACCACGGAAGAGGTCGCGAGCGCGCTGACCTCGCATGAGGACCTGCTGGTCATCACCAACAACCTCAATGTCGCGATGCTGCTGTACCGCCATCCGCGCATCGAGGTGGTGGTGGCCGGCGGCACGGTGCGCCGCGCCGACGGCGCCGTGGTCGGCTCCACCGCGACGCAGCTGATCGGCCAGTTCAAGGTCGACTACGCCATCATCGGTGCCTCCGCGATCGACGAGGAGGGCGCGCTGCTCGACTTCGACTATCGCGAGGTGCAGGTCGCGCAGGCGATCATCGCCAATGCGCGCAACGTGATGCTGGTCTCGGACTCGACCAAGCTGCGCCGCAGCGCGCCGGTGCGGATCGCCCATATGAGCCAGATCCAGACCTTCGTGACCGATTCACCGCTTCCTGCGGGCCTCGCCAATATCTGCCACAGCCGCGGTATCGAGGTGGTCGTCGCGATGGACAAGCCGCAAGTCGATCTCGACGACAACGCCGCCGACGCGGCACCCGCGGCGCTGCGCAGCGCGCAAGGCGCTTGATCTCTCAAGTTT
Organism: Bradyrhizobium sp. USDA 4503; assembly: GCF_054055815.1. Classification (NCBI taxonomy): domain Bacteria; kingdom Pseudomonadati; phylum Pseudomonadota; class Alphaproteobacteria; order Hyphomicrobiales; family Nitrobacteraceae; genus Bradyrhizobium; species Bradyrhizobium sp. USDA 4503. The sequence continues at coordinate 4,143,633 of NZ_JBSRXS010000001.1, read as the reverse complement.
TAGCGAACCTGTTTCGGATGCCTTTCGGCCGCTGTTGTAGCCTGCCTGAGGTGGAGCGGTTCATTGGTCAGCACGCAATTCAAGATCGTCACGGCATTGGGCATGGCGGCGATGTTCGGCGTCGTCTCGTTTGTCCTTGGCTTTAACGTCGCATCCGCGTGCGCGACGGCGCTGGCCGGCGCTGTTTCTGCGCTTGTGGTCATGCGTGCGTTCGATGGTGAGACCCAGCCGCCATCGAAGAGCGTCCGTGCCGACATCTTTCGCCTCGGCAGCGAGAGCCGCCAGGCCTGGCTTTCGGAACTGGAACAGCAGAACGGCCGTGGCAGGAAACTGCTTTACGGACTGTCGCGGATCTTCCTTTCGGGATCGCCGTGTCAGCGCATCGCGAGCGGGGGCTTCCTCGCGCAGTCGGTAATCGGCCTGGTGGCGATCGTCCTGTTCTGGCTTGGCCAGGCGATGGGCTTTGACATGCGGCTGTTCGCAATCCCGCCGTTCGGGAGCCTGTTTGCGGATGGCATCCCGATGTCGGCTGAAGCAATCGCGGGGGTGAGGTTCGAGCACCTCTTCCTGCCGCTGGTCGCGCTCTACGCCGTCACGTTTTCCCTGTTCCTGATCGCATTGCTTGGCGATCTCGCGACCATCCTGCGCGACTGGCGAGAACAGTGGAAGTATCTCACGATGCCGCTGTTCTGCTTTGCATTCTGGGCACTCCTGGCGCACCGAAGATCATCGGGATATAGCGCCCTGCAAGTCGCGCTCGGCGGCGGACACCTCTGGGCCTATGTCGCGATCTTCGTGTTCTTTCCGCTTTTCTTTCTCGTGCTGTCGGCGTCGCTGCCAGGCAATCGGGCGATCCGATGAACAGGGCTCGCTCGATCGGGCGAATCTATCTCCGCTTCGCGCTCAAAGGTATGCGATCCTTTTCGTCGCATCGTTGGTCTTCTACGTCCTGTTCGCCAGCGGTCACACATTCGTCGCGTCGACCGGTGTGCTCCTGCTCGCCGTCTACTTTGTGCGCGACAGCCGAGCTTGCGCCAAGCGGGTAGGCGGTGAAGTTCACCGTACCTACGATCCCGAAAAGGCTCTGCCGGAATTGCGCGTCGGACGATCGCCACAGCGTCCCTGACCGTCCGCCACCGCCTTGCCTGGGCGTCACGCCAAGCGTCGCTCGTCCCGTCCCTCCAAAAGCCCTGACCACGGGCACTCCGCCCAAAGAATCCCCAGCCCGAGTTCCCCATTTTCACTTTGCTTTCGTTTTTGGTTGTGATTTACTCCAATACGAAAGTAAAACCGTCAAAGCGAAGGCGGTTGCCGGGGGAAGCGTTCTTTGGACCAGATTTACGACCTCGCCATCATTGGAGGCGGCGTTAATGGCTGCGGCATCGCACGCGATGCGGCGGGCCGGGGTAACTCTGTTTTCCTCTGTGAAATGAATGACTTGGCTAGCGGGACGTCGTCCTGGTCGACCAAGCTCGTGCATGGCGGTCTGCGCTATCTCGAATATTACGAGTTTCGTTTGGTGCGCGAGGCGCTGATCGAACGCGAAATCCTCTGGCAGATCGCGCCCCACATCATTCGGCCGCTACGTTTCGTTTTGCCGCACCACGCCGGCCTGCGTCCGGCCTGGCTGCTGCGGCTCGGCCTCTTCCTCTACGACCATATCGGCGGCCGGCATTTGCTGCCGGCGACGCGCTCGGTCGATCTGACGCGCGACGCGGTCGGCAAGCCGCTGATCCCGGGCCGCTACACCAAGGGCTTTGAATATTCCGACTGCTTCGTCGACGATGCCCGGCTGGTTGCGCTGACCGCGCGCGATGCCGCCGATCGCGGCGCCGAGATCCGCACCCGCACCCGCGCGGTCGAGATCAGGCAAGTCGACGGCGTCTGGCACGTCACGGTCGAGGACAGCGTCACGGGTGCCCGCGACACGATCCAGTCACGCGTGCTGGTCAATGCCGGCGGTCCTTGGGTCGAACAGGTCCTGGCCTCGGGCGCCGGCGTCAACGCGCGCGCCAAGGTGCGCCTGGTGCAGGGCTCGCACATCGTGGTGCCCAAGCTCTACGACCACGACCGTGCCTACATCTTCCAGAACGCCGACGGCCGCATCATCTTCGTCATTCCCTATCAGAACGACTTCTCGCTGATCGGTACCACCGATCGCGACTATGACGGCGATCCAGCCAAGGTGAAGGCGACGCAGGAGGAGATCGAATATCTCTGCGCGTCCGCCAGCGCGTATCTCGCCAAGCCGGTGAAGCCCGAGGATGTGGTCTGGAATTACTCCGGCGTGCGTCCGCTCTATGACGACGGCGCCAGCGAAGCCAAGGCCGCGACTCGCGACTATGTGTTCGAGCTCGATACGCCCGGCGGTGCGCCGCTACTGTCGATCTATGGCGGCAAGATCACGACCTATCGCCGCCTCTCCGAAGAGGCGCTGGAGCGGCTGTCGCCTTATCTCCGCGGCACAAAGGCGCAGGAGGGCTGGACCGGCAAGGCGCCGCTGCCCGGCGGCGACATGGATGTATCCGCGGTCGCGGCGCTGAGCGCCGAATTGATCCGCACCTATCCGTTTCTCGCGCAATCGCACGCCAATCGTCTCGCGCATGCCTATGGCACGCGCGCCAGCAAAGTCTTGGGCAATGCAACATCGACGGCCGATCTCGGCCGCTCCTTCGGCGCCACCTTGACGGAAAGCGAAGTCAGGTACCTGATGGCGAACGAATGGGCTCGGACTGCGGACGATGTCGTCTGGCGACGATCCAAGCTGGGCTTGCGGATGACGGCGGGTGAAATCGCCGCGCTCGACGAGTGGATGCTCGCCAACCGCGTGTCCGGTGAACGTCCCCTCCGCGAAGCGGGAGGACGGGCATGAGCGTCACATTGCAGAATGTCACGCGAACCGTGGATGGCATTCCGACCATCCGCGACGTGTCGCTGACGCTGGAGCGTGGCACGCTCAGCGTGCTGCTCGGGCCGACGCTGTCGGGCAAGACCTCGATCATGCGGCTGCTCGCCGGCCTCGACAAGCCGACCACCGGCCGCGTGTTGGTCGACGGCAAGGACGTCACCGGCGCCGACGTGCGGCAGCGTTCGGTCGCGATGGTCTATCAGCAGTTCATCAACTATCCCTCGCTGACGGTCTACGAGAACATCGCCTCGCCGCTGCGCGTGCAGGGCAAGCCGCGCGCCGAGATCGAGCGGCGGGTGGCGGAAGCGGCCGGCCTGTTGCGGCTCGAGCCGTTCCTGAAGCGCACGCCGCTGCAACTCTCCGGCGGCCAGCAGCAGCGCACCGCGATCGCGCGGGCGCTGGTCAAGGGCGCCGACCTCGTGCTGCTCGACGAGCCGCTCGCCAATCTCGACTACAAGCTGCGCGAGGAGCTGCGCGCCGAGCTGCCGCGCATCTTCGAGGCCTCCGGCGCGATCTTCGTCTATGCCACCACCGAACCGTCGGAAGCGCTGCTGCTCGGCGGCGACACGGTGTGCATGTGGCAAGGCCAGGCGCTGCAAACCGGCGCGACGCCGAAGGTCTACCGCCATCCCGACACGCTGCGCGTTGCCCAGGTGTTTTCCGATCCGCCGCTCAACATCATCGGCATCGAGAAGAAGGGCGCGCAAGTGATCTATGCCGGCGGCGAGCAGGCGCCCGCGGCCGGCCTCTATGCCAATCTGCCCGATGGCCGCTACCGGACCGGCTTCCGCGCGCACCAGCTCGAGGTCGGGAACGTCGCGGCCGGCCGCCACAAATTTTCCGCCGCGGTGACGGTGACCGAAATCACCGGGTCGGAGAGCTTTGTGCACGTCCATGTCCACGGCTCGAATTGGGTCGCGGTGCTGCACGGCGTGCACGAATATGAACCCGGGCAGGTGCTCGATGCCGCGCTCGATCCCGACAACATCTTCGTGTTCGACGCGGCCGACCGCCTCGTCGCATCGCCCGCGACCTCGTTTTCGGGCAACGTGCATCGCAGTGCGCGCGCTGCAAACGCGTCAGCCGGCAACGGCAAGTGAGGGAGATGCTTCATGGCCCGCATTGACCTCGTCGATCTCGCGCACTCCTACGGCGGCAACGACGCGCCGCAGGAGTCCTTTGCGCTGAAGCCGGTCACAATGACCTGGCGGCAGGGCGGCGCCTATGCGCTGCTCGGGCCGTCCGGCTGCGGCAAGACCACGCTGCTGAACCTGATCTCCGGCATCGTGACGCCGTCGCGCGGAAAGATCCTGTTCGACGGCCGTGACATCACGCCGCTGTCGACGCAGAAGCGCAACATCGCGCAGGTGTTCCAGTTCCCGGTGATCTACGACACCATGACGGTCGGCCAGAACCTGGCCTTCCCGCTGAAGAATCGCGGCGTCGCGAAGGCCGAGGTCGACGCGCGCGTCAGGCAGATCGCCGATCTGCTCGACCTCACGCCCTATCTCAAACGCAAGGCGACACGGCTCACCGCCGACGCCAAGCAGAAGATCTCGCTCGGCCGCGGTCTGGTGCGCTCCGACGTCGCGGCCGTCCTGTTCGACGAACCGCTAACGGTGATCGATCCCGAGCTGAAGTGGCAGCTGCGCTCCAAGCTGAAGGCGCTGCATCGCGAGCTCGACCTCACGATGATCTACGTCACCCACGACCAGACCGAGGCGCTGACCTTCGCCGACACCGTCGTCGTGATGCATGACGGCCGCGTGGTGCAGAGCGGCACGCCGGCCGAATTGTTCGACAAGCCGGCGCATACGTTCGTCGGCTACTTCATCGGCTCGCCCGGCATGAACATCGTGCCCGCCGAAGTCAGTGGTCACGAGGCGCGGGTCGACGGCCATGTCATCGGCCTGCATCGAAACTATGGTGTGCTACCTGCGGGCAAGAAGATCGAGATCGGCGTGCGGCCGGAATTCGTCGATGTCGCGGCGCCGGCGTCAGGGCTGCTGTCGGCCACCATCGAGCGGATCGACGATCTCGGCCGCATCCAGTTCGCCCGCGTGCGGGTCGGCGATACCAAATTCGCCGCGCGTGTGCCGCCGGGCTTCTCGGTCTCCGGCGACACCGCCGGGCTGATCTTCAATCCCGCGCACGTCCACGTCTATGCCGACAGCCATTTGGTGGAGGGGGTCGCCTGATGGACAAGACGATCAACCAAAAAGCCTGGTTCCTGGTGCTGCCGGTGTTCCTGGTGGTGGCGTTCTCGGCGGTGCTGCCGCTGATGACCGTCGTGAACTATTCGATGCAGGACACCTTCGGCAACAACCAGTTCTTCTGGAACGGGGTCGGCTGGTTCAAGGAGCTGCTCGATCCATCGACCGATCTCGGCGGGCGCTTCCTGGCCTCGCTCGGCCGCAACCTGTTCTTCTCTGCGGTGATCCTCGCGATCGAGGTGCCGCTCGGCATCATCGTCGCGCTGTCGATGCCGCGCGAAGGCTGGAGCGTCGCGGCCTGCCTCGTCATCCTCGCCTTGCCGCTGCTGATTCCGTGGAACGTGGTCGGCACCATCTGGCAGATCTTCGGCCGGCCCGATATCGGCCTGCTCGGCTATGTGCTGAACCACCTCGGCCTCAACTACAATTACGTGTCCAATGAGGTCGACGCCTGGGTCACGGTCATCGTGATGGACGTCTGGCACTGGACCAGCCTCGTCGCGCTGCTCTGCTACGCCGGGCTGAAGTCGATCCCCGACGCCTATTACCAGGCGGCGCAGATCGACGGCGCCTCGCGCTGGGCGGTGTTCAAGGCGATCCAGCTGCCGAAGATGAACCGCGTGCTGCTGATCGCGGTGCTGCTGCGCTTCATGGACAGTTTCATGATCTACACCGAGCCGTTCGTGGTCACCGGCGGCGGCCCCGGCAATTCGACGACCTTCGTCTCGATCGAGCTCGTCAAGATTGCGCTCGGCCAGTTCGACCTCGGCAAGGCCGCGGCGCTGTCGCTGGTCTACAATCTGATCATCCTGATCGTGTGCTGGGTATTCTACACCGTGATGGTCAATGCCGGCTCCGAGCGTCCGGCCAAGGAAGGAGCGGCGTGATGCATTCGATCCCCGGCCGCCGCCTGATCATGGCGCTGTTTTTGATCTTCCTGCTGTTGCCGATCTACTGGCTCGTCAACATGAGCTTCAAGACCAACGCCGAGATCGTCTCGACGATGACGCTGTGGCCGCACACGCCGACGCTGCAGCACTACAAGCGCATCTTCACCGACGAGAGCTGGTATTCGGGCTACATCAATTCGCTCGAATACGTGGTGCTCAACACAATCATCTCGATCGCGGTGGCGTTGCCGGCGGCCTATGCGTTCTCGCGCTACCGCTTCCTCGGCGACAAGCATCTGTTCTTCTGGCTGCTGTCAAACCGCATGGCGCCGGCGGCGGTCTACGCGCTGCCGTTCTTTAACCTGTATTCGGCGATCGGCCTGTTCGATACGCCGTGGGCGGTCGCGCTCGCGCACTGCATCTTCAACGTGCCGCTGGCGGTGTGGATCCTCGAAGGCTTCGTCTCCGGCGTGCCGCGCGAGATCGACGAGACCGCGTTCCTCGACGGCTATTCGTTCCCGCGCTTCTTCATCAAGATCCTGGTGCCGCTCATCGCAAGCGGCATCGGCGTCGCCGCCTTCTTCTGCTTCATGTTCTCCTGGGTCGAGCTGCTGCTCGCGCGGACGCTGACCTCGGTGCAGGCCAAGCCGATCGCGGCGATCATGACGCGCACGGTCTCGGCGGCCGGCATGGACTGGGGCCTGCTCGCCGCCGCCGGCGTGCTCACCATCATTCCGGGCGCGCTGGTGATCTGGTTCGTCCGCAACTACATCGCGCGCGGCTTCGCGCTCGGCCGGGTCTAGGAGGCGATCATGGAATCCATCGCATGGATGGCCTGGACGCTGCCGACCGCGATCTTCTTCGTGCTGCTGGCCTCGACGCTCGGCGTGATGACCTGGCTCGCGGCGGTTTATCCCGAGGCCGAGCGGGTCGGCGTGCTGCGCATCCCGACCACGCGCGGCGATCGTTTGTTCATTTCGCTGGTGCTGGCGGCGGTGATCCACCTGTTGTGGATCGGCCTCGTCGGCACCGATCCGATCCTCACCCTGCCGATCGGCGAGGGCGTGGAAATTTCGAGCCTGTGGCTCGCAACGCTGATTTCGCTTCTTTCAGCCGTGGCGATCTTTCGCACCGTCTGACGAAAGCGAAGAAGAGCAGATCCGGGGTCAACCCGGGCCTGGGGTTTTGTTTGTCGCTGCAACCGGAGGAATCATAATGCGACATTTGAGAACGACAAAGGATAGTCTTTTGACTATGACCAGCGCCGCCGCGCTGATCGCGGCTTCGCTCGCGGTCGCCACGCCGGCCCGCGCCGCCGACGATGCCGTGATCCAGAAGTGGATCGCGGAATTCCAGCCCTCGACGCTGTCGAAGGAAGACCAGAAGAAGGAGCTCGAGTGGTTCGCCAAGGCCGCCGAACCCTTCAAGGGCATGGAGATCAACGTCGTCTCGGAAACGATCACGACGCACGAATATGAATCGCAGACGCTGGCCAAGGCGTTCTCCGAACTGACCGGCATCAAGCTCAAGCACGACATCATCCAGGAAGGTGACGTCGTCGAGAAGCTGCAAACCCAGATGCAGTCGGGCAAGAACGTCTATGACGGCTGGATCAACGATTCCGACCTGATCGGCACCCACTTCCGCTACGGCCAGACCATCATCCTGTCGGACTACATGAAGGGTGAGGGCAAGGAGGTCACCGACCCGATGCTCGACGTCGACGACTTCATCGGCAAGTCGTTCACCACGGCGCCGGACGGCAAGCTGTATCAGCTGCCCGACCAGCAGTTCGCGAACCTCTACTGGTTCCGCTACGACTGGTTCACCAACCCCGAGTACAAGGCCAAGTTCAAGGCCAAGTATGGCTACGAGCTCGGCGTGCCCGTGAACTGGTCGGCCTATGAAGACATCGCCGAGTTCTTCACCAACGACATCAAGGAGATCAACGGCGTCAAGGTCTACGGCCATATGGACTATGGCAAGAAGGATCCCTCGCTCGGCTGGCGGTTCACCGACGCCTGGCTGTCGATGGCCGGCAACGGCGACAAGGGTATCCCGAACGGCCTGCCGGTCGACGAGTGGGGTATCCGCATGGAAGGCTGCCGTCCGGTCGGCTCCTCGGTCGAGCGTGGTGGCGACACCAACGGCCCGGCCGCGGTCTACTCGATCACCAAATATCTCGACTGGCTGAAGAAGTATGCCCCGCCGCAGGCCCAGGGCATGACCTTCTCGGAAGCAGGTCCGGTGCCGGCGCAGGGCAACATCGCCCAGCAGATGTTCTGGTACACCGCCTTCACCGCCGACATGGTGAAGCCGGGCATCGCCGTGATGAACGCGGACGGTACGCCGAAGTGGCGTATGGCTCCGTCGCCGCACGGCGCTTACTGGAAGGAAGGCATGAAGCTCGGCTATCAGGACGCCGGCTCCGTGACGCTTCTGAAGTCGACCCCGCCGGATCGCCGCAAGGCAGCCTGGCTCTATCTGCAGTTCATCATCTCCAAGTCGGTGTCGCTGAAGAAGAGCCATGTCGGTCTCACCTTCATCCGTGAGTCCGATATCTGGGACAAGTCGTTCACCGAGCGTGCGCCGAAGCTCGGCGGCCTGATCGAGTTCTACCGCTCGCCCGCGCGCGTGCAGTGGACCCCGACCGGCAACAACGTGCCCGATTATCCGAAGCTCGCGCAGCTGTGGTGGCAGAACATCGGCGATGCGTCGTCCGGTACCAAGACGCCGCAGCAGGCGATGGACGCGCTGGCCGCGGCCCAGGATTCGGTGATGGAGCGTCTTGAGAAGTCCGGTGTGCAGGGCGCCTGCGGACCGAAGCTGAACAAGAAGGAATCCGCCGAGTTCTGGTACAAGAAGGCCGAGAAGGACGGCACCATCGCTCCGCAGCGCAAGCTCGCGAACGAGAAGCCGAAGGGCGAGACGATCGACTACGACACGCTGATCAAGTCGTGGCCGGCCAACCCGCCGAAGCGCGCCGAAGCGAAGTAAGGCGCAAGCAAAGGCGTACCAGCCCACGCCATCCGAAGACGACGAAAGGCCGGGAGCGATCCCGGCCTTTTTGCTGATTGCCAGGTCATTCCGGGATGGTGCGCAAGCACCAGACCTCAGGTGCGCAACTGCGCACCGGGGAATCTCGAGAATCCGGGTTCGATGCGTCGCATCGCCCCGGAATGACGATGTGGAGAGAGGAGCGCTCCCTACTCCGCCGCCTCGGTCGCCTTCAGCGTCGGATAATCCGTGTAGCCCTTGGCGCCGCCGCCGTAGAAGGTCGCCTTGTCCCATTCGTTGAGCGGCGCGCCGGTCTTGAGCCGCTCCACCAGATCGGGGTTGGAGATGAACGGCTTGCCGAACGCGATCAGGTCAGCCGCGCCGGCCTCCAGCACTTTCTCCGCTAGCGCGAAATCGTAGCCGTTGTTGGCGACATAGGCCTGCTTGAAGCGCTTGCGCAGCGAGGCGTAGTCGAACGGCGCGATATCGCGTGGGCCGCCGGTTGCGCCCTCGACGACGTGGAGATAGGTCAGCTTCAGCGCACTGAGCTGTTCGACGATGTAGTCGAACAGCGCTTGCGGATTGGAGTCGGTGATGTCGTTGGCCGGCGTCACCGGCGAGATCCGGATGCCAGTGCGATCTGCGCCGGCCTCGATGGCGACCGCCTTGGACACGTCCAGCATCAGCTTGGCGCGGTTCTCGATTCCGCCGCCATAAGCGTCGGTGCGCTTGTTGGTTCCGTCGCGGGCGAACTGGTCGAGCAAATAGCCGTTGGCGCCGTGGATCTCGACGCCGTCGAAGCCGGCCGCCAGCGCATTCGCCGTGCCGCGCTTGAAGTCCTCGATGATCCCGGGAATTTCCGACAATTCGAGCGCGCGCGGCTCGGACACGTCGGCAAACGTGCCGTTCACGAAGGTCTTGGTCTTGGCCTTGATGGCGCTCGGCGCCACCGGCGCGCCGCCGTTCGGCTGCAGTGCGACATGCGAGATGCGGCCGACATGCCAGAGCTGGATGAAGATGCGGCCGCCGCGCTCATGCACCCGATCGGTGACCTTGCGCCAGCCCTCGACCTGTTCCTTCGAATAGATGCCGGGCGTGTCCTGATAGCCCTGGCCCTGCTGCGAGACCTGGCTCGCCTCGGTGATCAGAAGGCCGGCGGAGGCGCGCTGGCCGTAATAGTCCACCGCGAGCGGGCTCGGCACCATGCCTGGCGGCACCGCGCGGTTGCGCGTCAGTGGCGCCATCACCAGGCGGTTCGGCAGCGTCAGCGCGCCGAGCTCGTAGGGCTCGAGAAGTTTGGTCGATTGGCTCATGTAAATGTTCCAGAGAATGACTGATGAAGGAGAATTGTGCATTGCCGCGACGAGCGCAATGCCCGAGGCATTCGCGCTCCGCAGGCTAGCTGCGCACAATTCCGCCCATGTGGCCGGCATCGAGGAACAGGGTGTGCGCGTTGACGTAGGAGGATTCATTCGAAATCAGGAACAGCGCAGTATAGGCGACCTCCCAGCCGGTGCCCTGGCGGCCGAAAGGCACTGTCACGGCGCGGTCCGATCGCCTGCGGCTGGCGTCGCGGCCCATCGGCGTGTCCATGAAGCCGGGCGCGATCACATTGCAGCGAATGCCCTTGTCCTCGCCGGCCCGCGCGATCGCCCGGCCCAGCGCGATCTGCGCCGCCTTGGAGGATTCATAGGCCGGGTTGCGGCCGCCGGCGCGCTGGCTCGCCATTGAGGAGATCAGGATGATCGCGCCGCCCGGCGCCATCACCTCCAGCGCCTTCTGCGCGAACAGCATGTGGCTGCGCACATTGACGGCATAGTCGCGGTCCCAGGCTTCGGCCGTCATCTTGGGCAGCGACAGGCCGGAGGAGATGCCGACATTGAGCGCCAACCCGTCGAGCCCGCCGAGCTTCTGCGCGCAGCGTTCGACCGCGGGCGCGATCGCCGCGACATCGGAGACGTCGACCACATCGGTGAGGGCCTTGCCGCCTTCCTTGGTGATCTGCGCGACGGTGTCGTCGGCCGCGTCCTTGTTGACGTCGAGGCAGGCGACCGACGCGCCCTCGCGCGCGAACAGCACGCTCATGGCGCGGCCGTTGCCGATCGGCGGCGCTTCATCCACGGTTGTGCGCTGTCCCGCGCCGACCACGATGATGCGCCGCCCGGCGAGGCGGCCGTGGTTCTTCGCCAGTCCAAGCGCTTCGGCATGCAGCGAAGCGGACGGATCGATGGCTTTCGGTGCGTGGGTTGTGGTCGACATGGCGTGCTCCCTGACGTCTTGTTGTTGTCAGGGAGCAGTAGCACGGGCGAGGGCGTGAAGCGAAAATCCCGTCGCGGGGAATATGGATCGCCGAAGCGCGTCAGCTGACGCCGAGGAAATCGCGCTTGCCGATCTCGACGCCGTTGTGGCGCAGGATGTCGTGCGCGGTCACGGCGTGGAAATAGAAGTTCGGGAATGAGAACGCGCTGAGGAATTGCTGGCCCTTCAAGGTCATCGTGCGATCGGGGCCGATCGGGAAGGTGACGTCCCTGGCGTCGGCGCCGTTGAACTGCTCCGGCTTGAACGACTTCACATAGTCGATCGTCTTGGCGAGCCGCTGCTTCAGCTCACCGATGCTCTTCTCGGTGTCGGGCGTCGACGGCACGTCGCTATGGGTCAGCCGCGCGCAGCCCCGTGCAGCGTGATCGCAGACCAGTTGCACCTGCTTGGTCAGCGGCAGCATATCGGGATAGAGCCGCGATCCCAGCAGCACCTCGGGCGCGATCTTCTTGGCCTCGCAATGCGCCTCGGCCTTGGTCAGCTCGCCGGTGAGGCTGTTGAGGATCTGCAGGTAGGCGGGGACGACGGCGTCATGAAAGGACATGTGATGCTCCCTGTTCTGATGAAATCCGGATGTTACCGAACGGCGATGCTGCAAGTGGGGCGGCAAGGGAAAGAATACAACTGCGGGCGGCCGTAACAGTTGGTCAAATATTTCCCGCGGGCGGCATTCTTGATCCCGTCATCCCGAGGAGCGCGAAGCGCGTCTCGAAGGATGCACGGCCCCAGTGTGGCCGATTCATCCTTCGAGGCTCGCTCCGCTCGCACCTCAGGATGACGGATCGCCAGAGTCTGCGTAGCCCGGATGGAGCGCAGCGCAATCCGGGGAGGCGCATCGGGGCTTGTCCCGGATTTCGCTGCGCTGCATCCGGGCTACGGAAAATGGGCGTTCGCTCTACCGCATCCCCGGTGCCGCGGCATCGGCGGCCGGCTGGGTGCGGGGCCCGCCGCGCATGCGCGCCAGGAGCTCCGCGGTCGGCCAGGAATCCGCCGGCAGGCCGTACTTCATCTGCATCGCCTTCACCGCACTGCGGCTTGCCTGTCCGAGCACGCCGTCGATCTTGCCGACGTCGTAGCCGGCGCGCGCGAGCAGTCCCTGCAGCTCCTTGATCTCATTGAACGGCAATTGCGCGACCGGACCGTGCGGCCGCTGCAGCGGCGGTGCGCCCGCGATGCGGCCGGCGAGATAGCCGGCGGTGGTCGAATAGATCAGCGAGTTGTTCCACTCGGTGTAGGCGGCGAAATTCGCATAGGCGAGGAACGCCGGACCCATCCGGCCCATCGGCAGCAGGAGCGAGGCCGGCATCTCGTCATTCGGCAATGGCTTGCCGTCGGTCAAGCTGACGCCAAGCGATACCCATTTCGATCGCGGCAGCTTGATGGTGAGGTCGGCCTGGTCCCACGGGAAATTTGCCGCCTGCGGCACGCGCACCTCCTGCAGCCACGGCTCGCCGCGCCGCCATTTCAATCCGGTGGCGATGTAGTTCGCGGTCGAGCCGATCACGTCGGGGCCGCTTTGCAGGAGATTGCGGTGGCCGTCGCCGTCATAGTCGACCGCGTAGTTGAAATAATGCGTCGGCAAGAATTGCGTCTGGCCGAGCTCGCCGGCCCATGAGCCGATCATCTCGTCGGGCGTCAGGTCGCCGCGCTCGATGATCTTCAGTGCGGCGATGGTCTCGCCCTGGAACATCTCGGAGCGGCGGCAATCATAGGCCAGCGACACCAGCGATTTCAGCGTCGGCAAATTGCCCATCTGGACGCCGAAATCGCTCTCCAGTCCCCAGAACGCGGCGATCACCGCCGGCGGCACGCCATATTCCTTCTCGGCGCGCGCGAACGCGGCGGCATAGGTCCGGATGTATTGCTGGCCCTGCTGCATGCGATAGTTCGCGGCCATGCGGCCGGCGAACTGGGTGAAGATCTGCCCGAATACGCGCTGGCCGCGGTCGCGGTTGACGATGCCCTGGTCGTAGATCAGGTAGGGGGCGGTCTCCGCGATCGTGCGCTGCGAGACGCCGGCGGCGACCGCCTTCTGCTTCAGCTCGGCGAGGAAGCGATCGAAGTTTTGCCCGTTGTGGCAGGACGCAGCCCGCGGCGAGGCGACGGCGGCCGGGCGCGGCCTGACTGGCGCGGGATTCAAGGGGCTGGGCAACGGCTGCTGCGCCGAGGCGAGGGTGGAGAGCGCCAGCGCCCCCGCGATCGCTGCGATCATGATCCGGGCGCGGAGGGGAGAGGCTGGCATCGATGTCACCGGCTTGAAAAGGGGAATTGAAGCCCAATCTGCATACACCAGGGCGACACCGGGCAACAACGGGGGTAGCGCCGTTAGACCAATTGGGCTGAGGTAGGTTGAGCCGCGGCCGCTATGATCGGCCGGTGATTCGCGCGCAGGGGTGTCGGCGGATCGATCACGCCCGGAGGGACCCATGTGGAGTTTTCTCGAGCGTCTTTTGGATTCGTCGACGTTTTCGCCGCACGGCATCTGCCTGCTGTGGGAGCCCGGAGCTGATCTGGCTCCACGTGATTTCAGACGCGATCATTGCCGCTTCGTATTTCTCGATCCCGTTCGCGCTGGCGATCCTCGTCTCCAAGCGGCGCGATTTCCAGTTCGGCTGGATGGCCTGGCCGTTCGCCACGTTTATCCTCGCCTGCGGCCTCACCCATGTGTTCTCGATCTACACGCTGTGGGTGCCGATCTACGGTCTCGAGGGCCTGCTCAAGGCGCTGACCGCTGTCGCCTCGATCTTCACCGCAGTGCTGCTCTGGCCGCTGATCCCGCGGATCCTCGCGATCCCGACCGAAGAGCAGTTGCGGGAGGCCATGTCGCGCTCGCCGAGGAGGGACGCCAGCGCCAGCGATCGGAATTCCTGCTCGAGCGCTTTCGCGAGGCCGAGGCCAATGAGAGCAAGATCCGCCAGGCGCAGAAGATGGAAGCGGTCGGCCAGCTCACCGGCGGCATTGCGCACGACTTCAACAACATCCTCATCGTCATCACCGGCACGATCGACATCCTGGCCGAGGCGGTCACTCACAACCGCCAGCTCACGGAGATCACCGCGCTGATCCGCGACGCCGCCGAGCGCGGCGCATCGCTGACGCGGCATCTGCTCGCCTTCGCGCGCAAGCAGCCGCTGCAGCCGACCACGCTGTCGGCCAATAATGGGAGCGAAGCCCTTGCCGTGCTCGACAGCGGCGCGCCGATCGATCTGTTGTTCACCGACGTCATCATGCCGGGCGCGATGAACGGACGCGACCTCGCCACCGAGGCGCGGAAGCGCCGCCCGGGCCTGCGCGTCCTCTTCACTCGGGCTATACCGATGACGCCATCGATCAGGACGGCAAGCTCGAGCAGGGCATCCTGTTCCTGGCAAAACCCTACAGCCGCGCCGAGCTCGCCCGCATGTTGCGCGTCGCGCTGCGCGAGGAGGGGGCGGTGATTGCACAGGAGCCGGCGGCGTAGCGAGAGATCGTAGCCCGCATGAGCGAAGCGACATGCGGGACCGGTCTTACCCCGCATGTCGCTTCGCTCATGCGGGCTACGGACGGCGCCGCACATGACCAATCATTAACCCGCGCCGCGTCGCTGCGACGCACTGGTTCCCCTTGCGGCTTCTGCGGCAAAATCCCTACCTCAGCGGCGTCAGTTGTGGCAGCATTCCGCTCGCCGTGAGGGAACAACGATGAACTATTTCCGCACCGCGCTCCTGCTTGCCGGCCTCACCGCCCTGTTCATGGGGGTCGGCTATCTGATCGGCGGCGGCACCGGCGCCGTGATCGCGCTGATGGTCGCGACTGCGACAAATCTGTTCACCTACTGGAATTCCGATCGCATGGTGCTGTCGATGTACGGCGCCCATCAGGTCGATGCGGGCTCGGCGCCCGAACTCTACAATCTCGTCGCCGAGCTCGCACAGCGCGCCGCTCTCCCGATGCCGCGCGTATTCCTGATGGACGAGGCGCAGCCCAATGCGTTCGCGACCGGCCGCAACCCGGAGAACGCGGCGGTCGCCGTCACCACGGGCCTGATGCAGCAACTCAGCCGCGAGGAGCTTGCCGGCGTGATCGCGCATGAGCTTGCGCATATCAAGCATCACGACACGCTCACCATGACGATCACGGCGACGATCGCCGGCGCGATCTCGATGCTGGCGCAGTTCGGTATGTTCTTCGGCGGCAACCGCAACAACAACGGCCCCGGCATTGTCGGCTCGATCGCGATGATGGTCCTGGCGCCGCTCGGCGCCATGCTGGTGCAGATGGCGATCAGCCGCACCCGCGAATACGCCGCCGATAATTATGGCGCGCGCATCGTCGGTCAGCCGATGTGGCTTGCCTCCGCGCTCGCGAAGATCGAGAACGCCGCGCATCAGGTGCCGAACATGGAGGCCGAGCGCAATCCGGCCACCGCGCACATGTTCATCATCAACCCGCTGTCGGGCCACGGCGTCGACAACCTGTTCGCGACCCACCCCTCGACCGCGAACCGCATCGCCGCGCTGCAGCAGCTCGCCGCCGAGCTCGGCACCCAGACCGCGCCGCGCCCGGCCGGTGGAAGCTATCCGCCGCGCAGCCCGTGGGGCGGATCCGGCCAGCGCGGCCCGTGGGGGTAGGGTGAGACCAAGCCGTAGCCGCGAAGGCGGTGTGCTCCCTCGCCCCGTTCTTAGGGGAGAGGGTTGGGGTGAGGGGCTGTCTCCGCAAATACGGCGATAGCTGCACTCGCGGAAGCTCCCCCTCACCCGGAACGCATCTAGCGATGCGTTCCGACCTCTCCCCGCACGCGGGGCGAGGTGAAGTGAAGGCAGCTGCTACGCGCTCGCGGCGTCCAGCCGTTCGACCTGATCCTTGCTCAGCTCAAGTTCGGTCGCCGCGACCAGCGTTGCGACCTGCTCGGGCCTGGTAGCGCTGGCAATCGGCGCGGTGACGGAGGGTTTTGCCATCAGCCAGGCGAGCGCGACCGCGGCCGGCTCGGCGCGGGTTTCCGCGGCGACCTCGTCAAGACCGGCCAGGATGCGCATGCCGCGCGGGTTCATGTATTTTGGGATGCTGCGTGCACCGCGGGGGCTCTTGGCGAAGTCGCTCTCCGAGCGATATTTGCCGGTCAAAAATCCTGCGGCGAGCGAGAAGAACGTGATCACGCCGACGTCGTTCGCCTCGCAGACGCGTTGCAGCGCGCCTTCGTAGCTGGAGCGCTCGGCGAGGCTGTATTCGGGCTGCATGCTCTCATAGCGCGGCAACCCGTTCGCCTTGGCAATGTCGAGCGCACTCTGGAGCCGCTCCGCCGAGAAGTTCGAGGCGCCGATGGCCCTGACCTTGCCGGCCTTGATCAGCTTGTTGTAGGCCGCGAGCGTCTCTTCCTGCGGTGTCGTCTCATCGTCCTTGTGGGACTGGTAGAGATCGATGAAATCGGTCTGTAGCCGCCGCAGCGAATCCTCGACGGCGCGCGCGATGTAGTCCGGCTTCAGCCCGACATTGCCGCCTCCCATGTCCATGCCGACCTTGGTGGCGAGGATGACGCGGTTGCGGTTGCCGCGCGCCTTCATCCATTTGCCGATGATGGTCTCGGATTCGCCGCCGCTGTGGCCCGGCACCCAGCGTGAATAGACATCCGCCGTATCCAGGAATGTCAGCCCCTGATCGAGCACGGTGTCGAGCAGGCGAAACGACGACGTCTCGTCCACGGTCCAGCCGAATACATTGCAGCCGAAGCACAGGGGAGGGACAGTGAGGCCGGAGCGGCCGAGCGCGCGATGCTTCATGAGTTTTCTTTCGCTTGTTCTTGATGGCGGGTGCCGAACACTGAGGCAGATCGCCCTTGTTTGCAAGGCGTTGTCCCGCCACCGCCTAGCGGGCGCCGACGCGTCACTCGGCGGGCTCGGATGGATCGCGTTCGTCGGTCGGGTCAGGCGCGCTGCCCTTCAGTGCCGCATCGACCAAGGAGAGATTTCGTCGCAGAGCAGAAACGCGATTTTATTTGCCGCGGGTCTGATGTAGATTGCGCGGCGAGCTGCCACCGGTTGCGCCGAAATCCGGAGAATGAGCGGCAGCGCGACTGGCCATCGGCAGGCCATTTCTTCTCATTTTTCAGTACGAAATGCTCTGCCCGGGCCGCGCGCCTGGGTGAATGTTTTTTTCATTCCAACCAAACGGAGCGATTGCCATGCATTTCTGCTTCTCTGGTGAATACACCCCGCGTTCCCTGAACAACATCATGGAAAACCCGACGACGAATCGATACGAGGCCGCGAAGAAGTTGATTGAGGCCGCCGGCGGGAAACTGATTTCGATGTACAGCACGGCGACCGATGGCCCCGGCGTGATGGTGATCTTCGACGTGCCGGATCCGAGCTTCGCGCCTGCGGTCAGCGGCGTGGTGGTTGCGGCCGGCGCCATGCAGAACGTGCGGCTGGTCCGGCTCTTTACCCAGGACGAGATCAAGGTGGTGCGTCAGCACGCGACCAAGCTCAAGGCCGCCTACACGCCGCCCGGTGGCTAGCAGGCCGAGCGATCCAAAACGGCGCAGATTGATCTGATGGCCGGTGTCACTCTCGCGCGGCGGCGCTTGCTGGCGTCCCGCGCGGAGGCGAGGGCCGTTGCGCGCCGCTGATCCGGGGCGTCAACGGAATGGGCACTAGCTCAGGCGGATGTCCTGGCTACGTGCATGCCGGCCACAGCCCCGGCCGGTTGTGCCGTCGCATGACGTCCGCCGCCTCGCTCGGCCTCCGCTTCAGCAAGACGAGCGCAGTACGCGCTAAGGCGCGATGAGATCAGGGCGTGTACTCATGAATTCTTCGCGTCCGCTTTGATCTCGGAAGCTGACGTTGAGGCCGACATCGCCGTATGTCGGCCTTGGGCCAATAAGCAACATCCAAAGAAGTTCAGTTGACTAGGGGCGGGCCTCAAAGTTCATGTTGAACGGCGTCTCGGTCGCGCGACCGAACTACTTAGAGCCCGCCCCTATAACGCATGCTCGCATGTCCAGCTCTTCTTAGCGGACGACTAGCAAATGCGACAGGGGATGCGAAGTATCGCCTTGGCCGACCAGCGCCGCTTGGGGATGGAAAAATCACACCCCCCGCTTCTTCAGACCGAGCCCCTCGAACTGCGTCTTCTGCTCGTCACTCAGGTTCCAACGGAAATCGTCGACCGCGTCGTTCACGCTGATGATCGCCTCTCTCATCGCTTCCAACCGCGCCTTCGCGGCCTTAAGGCGGGCCGGTGGGGTGAGCGCGTCCTTTGGCGGGCATGGGTTTAAGGCTTCCATGGTGCCCATCGTGGTATCCTGCACCACTTCGAGCGCGGCGCGTTGCGTATCGTTCAGTTTCAGGCTGGCGACGATGTCGTCGAGGGGCCATTGCTGGGCGACGAGCTGGCGGTATTGCTTTTCGGCCTGTTGCTCGTCTTGCGGTTCACGGCTCGCCTGGCAGGCGGCGTCCTGCATCTCCTTCAGCTTCGCGGCCGCAGCGTTGGCGCGGCGGTCGCGTTCGGGCGTGTTGAGCTGGGCCTTCTGTTCATCGCTTAGGAGATCGTAGAATTTTTGAAATGGCGGCATAACGGTCGCAACTGCGCTCAGCATCGCGTTGACGCGGCTCTGCATGGCCGCGAATCGCTCCAGCGCGGTGGTTGCGGTCTGTGCTGTACAGGAAGCGCGGATGGTGTTGCCGGCGGAAATCCAGGCGCTCGCGAGCTCGTCGAAGGCTGCGCGCTGCGCCTCGTTCGCCGCGACCGCCAGGCCGATCCGCTCGAGGGGAAGGCCGGTCGTCTCGGCGGTGTCGCCGCTACAGAATTCCTGCACCGAGGGCGCTTTGCGATGCCGCCTCCCGGCGGGGCGCTCGGCCGCAAACGCTGAGAGATCGCTCGCAGCGTAAGGCGAGAAGATCGCGGCGTAGAGATCGCCGTAGCCATAGGCCCAGAAGCCGCTGCCATCATTGAGAAGCGCGTAGTCATAGAGATCGCTATAGGCAAACGGCCAGAAGAGCGGACCGACCCAGCCGTATGAACCGTCGGAGTGCTGCCACCAGCCTTGCGCAGCTCGGCCGCCCTGCCAGCCGGCCAGCGCGGCGACGGCAGTGAGCTGCGCGCGCTCACTCGGGCCGATCGACTCGGCGGCGGGGCGAAGATCTTGCGGTCTTAGAGCAGCCATGCGGACGCGGCTGTGGCGCGCCGCCATGCGTGCGTGGCGGAGACCTGCGACCGACAGCACGCCGGCCATCGCGAAGCGCGCGACACTCACGGGGCCGCCAACGCGCAGGCGGAAACCCGCCTCGGCCGTGCTCAGCAGCGCTCCCAGAACGCCAATTGCAACGCCGGCCGCAGCCATTCCAAGGCGGGACTTTGACATGATCTCTCCCTCGGTCTCTCCCTTGGCGGTCCAGGCCACATCGCGTCACAAATATGACTCGCAGCGGAACCGAAAGTTCCTCCCGCCGTTTTCATTGGGTGAACCCGCGGTCAGGTCACGACGTCAACGGATTAGTCGCGTCGAGTACACGCGCTGGGTCGAATCGTCATCGCGCGTTAGTTTGGTGTGTGATTCGCGCAAACGCGTTGTCGCGAGGGAAAGCCGCTTCGCACTTTTCCGGATCATGCTTTAGCGCACGTCGTCCTCGGTCGAATCCTCCTCCGTTTTCGGCGGCCAGGCGCCGCGCCGGACCAGCGCCTCGTGCAGGAGATGTGCACGCTGTTCGTCGCACCCGATGGCTGCTAGGTGGTCGAAGGTGCGATCAGCAAGGACGGCTGGTGCAAGGCCTTTGCCGCGATGGATTGATCGGTGGATTGATCCTTGGCTCACAACTCCCGCGCATTCGAGAACGCGAACGAGGACACGCGCCGCGTGGTCTCGTCCAGGATCAGGGTGCGTGTGATCGGCGGCTCGGCGCGCTGGCTGCAATTCTCGCGCTCGCAAAGCCGGCAGTTGACGCCGATCGGGGTACCCTCGACCTTTTCCAGATCCATGCCGGTGGCATAGACGAGCTTGGCCGCATGCCGGATCTCGCAGCCGAGCCCGATCGCAAAGCGCGGCTGCGGCTGCGGGTAGGGCGCCACCGGCCGGCGCACCATCTGCGCGATCGAGAAGTAGCGCGTGCCGTCCGGCAATTCGATCACCTGGCTGAGCAGGCGGTCCGGCATGTCGAAGGTCGAGTGCACGTTCCAGAGCGGGCAGGTGCCGCCGAACTTGGAGAACGGAAAGGTGCCCGAGGAGAACCGCTTCGACACGTTGCCGGCATTGTCGACGCGGAGCAGGAAGAACGGCACGCCGCGCGCGTTCGGCCGTTGCAGCGTGGTGAGGCGGTGGCAGACCTGCTCGAAGCCGGCGTTGAAGCGCTGCGCCAGCACATGGACGTCGTAGCTCAAGGCTTCGGCTGCGGAATGAAACGCCTGATAAGGCATCATCGCGGCGGCTGCGAAGTAATTGGCGAGCGTGATGCGGTAGAGCCGGCGCGCGGTATCGTCGAGCGGACCGGCGCGGCTGACGATGGCGTCGATCGAAGCGCCGCACTCGACAAAGCCGATCTGCAGCGCAAGCTGGAAGCTGCGGCCGGAGCTGTCGACCAGTTCGGAGATCAAGAGCTGCCGGCGATGCCGATCGAAACGGCGCAGCGTCTCGCGCATCACGTCGACCGGCATCACGCGAGTCAAAATCGAATGTTTTTCGCGGAGGCGCGTGGTCAGCGCCGTAAACAGGCCTTCGGTCGGCACGTTGAGCTCGTCGCGCAAATTCTCCGCGGCGGTCTCGAGCTCCGGAAAATAGTTGCGGTTGGCTTCGATCAGGTCGCGCACCCGCTCGATCGGATTGGCGTCGAATTGCGAGCCTTCGCGGTCGGCCATCTGCGCCGCCACCAGCGTCTCGCCGCGGCGCGCCTCGGTGTAGGCGGCGTAGAGCCGCTGCAGCGCGTGCGTCACGCCGGGGCAGAGTTCGGCGAGGTCCCGCAGCTCCTGCTTCGGCAGGTCGATCTGGCGGAACAGGGGATCGGAGAAGATCTCGTTGAGTTCCGCGAAGAAGCGGTCCTCGTCGGCGGTGGCGAGGTCGCGCAAGTCGAGGTCGTAGGTCTCGGCCAGCCGCAGCAGGATCTGCGCCGTCACCGGGCGCTGGTTGCGCTCGATCAGGTTGATGTAGGAGGGCGAGATGCCGAGCCCCTCGGCGATCTGGGTCTGCGACAGCCCCAATTGCTGGCGGATCCGCCGGAAGCGCGGACCGACGAACAGCTTCTTTCCGGATTCACCGGGCACGGGTTGGTCTCGCTTGCCGCAGCAAATTCTGACCGCCTCGCCCCGCGCGCGGGGAGAGGCCGGATCGCATCGCTAGATGCGATCCGGGTGAGGGGGACCTTCCGCGAGTCTCGCTGCGGAGACAGCCCCTCACCCCAACCCTCTCCCCGTAAGAACGGGGAGAGGGAGAAGAAAAACCGGCGGGCATGGCAGGCTTCCTGACCTATTATGTGACAAAATTTACAAGTCGACATTTATTACAAGTTCAGATGTTACATGACATCACCAATAAAAAACAAGGCATCTGTACGAACTTCGCGTTTTCGCGTTTATCTCCTGACACGCAATTCGCAATGCTCTGTCAAGAATGTCGATATGAGCAGATTGTGAGATCAAGGTGCACGCGGCTGGGCAAAGGCAGCCCGTTTTTTTGAAGGAGACTGACGATGAGCAAGGGCAGCAATTTCTGGGTGATCGGCGGAGAGTTCGGGTCGATGAACTTCCACAAGCTCGTCGAAGGCTCGGCCCAGGTCCGCGGTCCGTTCAAGACCCGCAAGGAAGCCGAAGAGTGCTGGAAGGAAGTCTCGGAAGAGAGTCGCCACAAGGCCGGCGTGCGCTTCTCCATCGTCGAGGAGCCGTCGCGGGTTTCGGCCTGAGCGCCAGAATTTCAGAGCTAAGAAAACGTCCAAGGACGGCGGCCCCATCCGGTTCATCCGGGTGGGGTCGACCGCTTTTGGGACAGCGTCAGGTATCTTTGATCTGGGGATAAGTGGCGGCCTAAGTGCTTGGGAACCAACGCCCTTTGCGGACATCTTGGTTGCTGATAGGTTAATGCGCAGGAAACCCGTCACCACGAGACCGCAAGGCATGTCCGATCCGCAGAACACCGGCAGCGAGGCGCGCGAGATGCGGCCGACGCTGCGAGAGGCGTTGCGACGGGCGCGGATCGAGGCGGCCGATCGCACCGGTGTCGTCGTCGAGTTGCGCGACGCCGAGGTGGCGCGGCTCGAGATCCTCAACGATGCGCTCGATCCGCTGTTCGCGCAGGTGCCGGACAAGGTCGATCTGTTCGACCGCGGCATCAGCCAGGGCGAGACGCCGCGGCTGTGGATCGACGTCGTCGCGCATGTGCTGATGGGGCGCGACAAGCGGATCTACCGCTTCGTGCAGGACACGAGGTTCGGCCGCATCGTGCTCGCCGAATCGCATGACGTGGCCGCGATCGTCGATGCCGTCACCGACTATGTCGCGCGCCGCCTGATCGAGCGCGAGCATGCGATGGTGGCAACGCCGCTTCCGGTTGCCGAGCCGCCGGCGCCGCCGCCCGTCCCGGTGGTGACGCCGAGGCGCCGCGGCGGGATCGGCATGTTCGTGTTCGGCTTCGTCATGGGCGCGCTCGCGCTGTTCGGTCTCGCGCTGTATGCGAGCTTGCAAAACTTCTAGCCGCTCAAGGGGCGGGGCATCGTGGTCATAACACCCGCCTCGGTATTTTTCGGCGTCCTGGCGGCGGCCGCGGTGGTCGGCAGCGCCGTGCTGTTCGGCAAGTGGCAAACGTTGCGACGTGCCGAATACATCCGCACCTTTCACTGGCCGGCGGGCCTGTTGGCGCGGCTCGAGAAGCGTCACCCCGGCTTCGCCCGCAAGGACAGCGCGCTGGTCTCGCGCGGCCTGCGGCAGTTCTTCCTCGCCTATCTGATGAGCGGCAAGCGTTACGTCTCGATGCCCTCGCAAGCGGCCGACGACCTCTGGCACGAATTCATCCTCTACACCCGCGAATACGGCGCGTTCTGCCGCCGCGCCTTCGGCGGCTTCCTGCATCACACCCCCGCGGTCGTCCTGGTGAAGGAGCGGCGCAGGAACAATGAGGGGCTGCGCCGGGTCTGGTGGTACTGCTGCAAATACGAGAACATCGATCCGGTCAGGCCGACCCGGCTGCCGCTGCTGTTCGCGCTCGACGCCAAGCTGAACATCGCGAACGGCTTCATCTATCACACCGACTGCGAGGCGCTGCGCCGCAGCGGCATCGGTGGCAGCAGTCCCTATTGCTGCGGCGATTTCTCCGACTCCTCGATCGACGGATCGTCAGCCGGCTTTGGCGATGCCGGCAGCGACGGGAGTGGCGGCGGCGATGGCGGTGACGGCGGTGGTGGTGGCGGCGACAGCGGAGGCGGCTGCGGCGGTGGGTGTGGCGGCGGCGCGGGCGGCGATTAGGAAAGTCGTGCTTGCTTCAATTCGCGAATGCCGACGTGCTCGCCGAGCCCGCGCACGGTCTGCTCGCAGCGCCACGCATTGCCGTCACGCTCGATCGTGAACAAATTGTAGGCCGCCGCCGGATAGTGCTTGCGCGCCAGCGCCGATGCCGACGGCACGCCGATCGCCGGGATCTTCCGCTCCGGGCCGTCGAACCACATCGTCGAATGGATGTGGTCGTGGCCATGCAGCACCAGCTCGACGCCGTGGCGCCTGAGCAGCGCCAGCAGTTGATGCGAATCGGTCAGCCGCTTGGCGCGGCCGTCGGAGTGCAGCGGGTGATGCACCAGGAGGACGCGGAAGGCGTCCTCCCGCGACAGCTGCGCGAGAATCGCATCGAGCGCATCGAGTTGAGGATGGCCGAGCCAGCCGGTCGCCATCAGCGGCGGGGTCGGCACCGCCGAGGAGACGCCGATCAGCGCCAGCGGCCCGCGGCGGCGCACGAACGGAAAATGCGTTGCCGCGCCGTCGGCGTCGCCGCGCAGATAGTCGCCGAAGTGACTGACGAAGCGATGCCGGGTCGCGCGCACATAGGCGTCGTGGTTGCCGGGGACCACGGTGACGTCGGCAGGCGAACCTACCCCCTCCAGCCATTGCCGGGCCGGATTGAACTCGGCATCCAGTGCCAGATTGACCAGGTCGCCGGTCACGGCAATGTGGTCCGGCTGCTGCGCCTGCATGTCCGACACCAGCGCGTCGAGCACGTCGCGGCGGTGATATTTGTGACGGTTGCGCGTCCAGTTCAGATAGCCGAAGGCGCGCTTGCCGGCGAGATCGCGCAGCCGCGCCACCGGCAGCGGCGGCAGATGCGGGTCCGACAGATGCGCGAGGCGGAACGCCGCCATCATGCGATTCCCTTCGGATTGTCCGCGAAAAGTGGCCGGCAGCGGGTCATGTCGTGCTATCCCGAACGTCCTGCCCTGTATTGGCAAGAGCTGCGCAGGCGCGCAAGGATCAAAGCACGGATCAAACACCATGATGTCGAGGGTTCAGTGACGGTCCTGCTCGATTTACGCAAGCGCTACGAGCCGCAGATCAGATGGGTGTTTCATTTCTACTGGCGGCTCGTCCGCAGCATGACGCTCGGGGTCCGTGCCGTCGTGCTCGATGCCGACAACAGGGTGTTCCTGGTCAAGCACAGCTACGTCCATGGCTGGTATCTGCCTGGCGGCGGGGTCGAGGTCGGCGAAAGTTTTATCGAGTCGCTGCGGCGCGAATTGGAGGAGGAGGGGCGGATCGAGCTCAAGGGCGAGCCGGTGCTGCACGGCATCTTCCACAACAGCCACGTCTCGCCGCGCGATCATGTCGCGGTCTACGTCGTCAGGAACTACCGGCAGGACCGCCTGCCGGAGCCGAATCGCGAGATCGTGGCCTGCGGCTTCTTCGATCCGGCTGATCTGCCTGACGAGACCACCCCGGGCACGCGGCTGCGGATCGCGGAGGTGCTCGAGGGCAAGCCGCCGACGGCGACGTGGCGGTGATGGACCGCGCCCGCGCCAGATGCTATCCCGCGCCCCACAATGACCGAATTGTCCCTGACCATCCTGCCCGAGACCCCGAAAGACGCCCAGGCGATCGAGCGTCTGCACGAGCGCACCTTCGGGCCTGGCCGCTTCGTGCTCAGTGCCTACCGGCTGCGCGAGCATGTCGATCATTTGCTCGATGTCTCCTTCACGGCGCGGATCGGCACGCTGCTGGTCGGCTCGGTGCGCCAGCTGCCGGTCACGATCGGCGATACGCCGGCCCTGATGCTTGGGCCGTTGACGGTCGAGCCGCCGTTCCGCAGCCGCGGCGTCGGCCGTGCGCTGCTCGAGCGTGCGATCAACGACGCCCGCGCCAAGGGCCATCGGCTGATCGTGCTGGTCGGCGACGAGCCGTACTACGCGCGGGTCGGCTTCAAGCCGGTCCCGAAGGGGCGGATGACCATGCCCGGCCCGGTCGATTACAGTCGCCTGCTTGTCATGGAACTGGTCGACGGCGCGGCCGAGGGCGTGTCCGGGCCAATCCTGCCGGACTGGAGCAAGGCAATCTGACATCCGCGCGAGCGGTGCCGGAACGGTTGCGCACCATCGGAAACTGAAGCACAGTTGAGGCAAGCGCCGGGACAAGACCGGCGCATGTCATATCAACAGGGAGAGTGCGCGCCATGATCAAAGTCAGTGTGATGTATCCGAACAATCCAGGCGCACGCTTTGATCACGACTATTATCGCGACAAGCACATGCCGCTGGTGAAGGCGCGCCTTGGCGACGCGTGCAAATACTACACCGTCGACAAGGGTCTCGCCGGCGGCGCACCGGGGCAACCCGCAACCTATGTCGGAATGTGCCACATCTTCTGCGACTCGGTTGAGGCCTTCGCGGCCGGCATGGGCAAGCACGCCCAGGAGATCATGGGCGATATCCCGAACTACACCGATCTGCAGCCGGTGATCCAGATCAGCGAAGTCGTCGTCGGCCACTGATCGTCCAGACCGAGCAGGTTACGCGGCTCCCCTCAGAGACGCTCGTAGCCCGGATGAAGCGAAGCGAAATCCGGGATCAGTCTCACCGCGGGAGCAGTCTCCCGGATTGCGCTGCGCTCCATCCGGGCTACGCGATAAATCCCTCTGCCGCTGGCGGCAGAGGGATGACCTTGGCTCAGAACTTCAGATTGGCGAACGCCCGTATGCCGAGGCCCGGCATCAGCACCTCGTCCTTGGTATAAGAAACGGAGTTGCGGATGTTCTGGTTGAGCAGGTTGTTGCCGACCAGACCAAGCGTCATCTCGCGTGCGCCGATCCATGACGAATTCAGCTTGGTGTTGTAGGTGATCTCCGCGTTGAGGAGATTGTAGCCCGCGGTCGGGGTCTCGCCGATGACAGCGATGTCGTTCTGCGCGAAGGCGTGCACCAGATTGATGCGGGTCAGCCAGTTGCTGTCGCGCCAATAGAAGCCGCCGCCAAGCCGCACCGGTGGAATCCGCGGCACGTTGGTGCCGTCGGTGAAGGTCGCGCGCACCACGTCGAACTGGTTCTCGATGCCCCAGATGCCGCCGTTGAGCGGGCCGATGTCGAGCTGGCTCTGGAACTCGGCGCCGCGGAAGATCGCGTCGCGCTGCGAGTAGCGCGCCTGGTTCAGTTCGAGGCCGGGGCCGAGCTGGCACGCGCTCTCGTCACACGTGTTGCCCGTCAGCCGGCGGAATATGAAGCCGTCGAACCTGGTGTAGTAGCCGGTGAGTTCGAACCGCAGCGGTCCGGTCGCCCGCCGTAGTCCGATCTCGATCGATTTTGCGGTTTCGATGCCGAGATTGGGATTGCCGATGTCGAACGTGGCAGTCGCATCGTGTGGGCCGCGCGAGAAGAGCTCGGCCGGTTTCGGCGCGCGTTCGACGTATTGGGCGGTCGCGCTTGCTACCAGATCCCACGGCAGATTCTGGATCAAGCCGATGCTGCCGCTCTTGGGTGTGAAACTGGGATTTTGCGGTGTCGCTGGACCGATGCTTGCGGGGTCGGTGGCCACGTCGAACACGGGGGGAATGAAGGCCGGCGTTGTGCCGGAAAGATCGACGTGTTCGATCCGCCCGGCAATCTGTGCTTTGGTGGTGTCGGTGAACTTCAGCTCGTTGAACACGTAACCGGCGACCCTGTTGTTCTTGTTGGGGTCCCATAATCCGTTGAGCGGGCTGGTCGGATCGTCCGGACTCGGGGCGGTCAGCTCCTGGTGCCCACCCTGCAGGCCGAATGCCGTGGTCACGGTGGCGAAGCGCGCGTTGAACGGCATCATCTGCACCTCGACGCGCGCCTCCTGCTCCTTGCTGGTGAAGGTCTGTCTCACGCCGTCGCTCAATGGATCGGCCGGATCGGCAAGGCCAATCTCGTTGTGGCGATAGTCGGTCGCGCCGACCCAGAACCGCACGGCGTCGATCGCCGCGGCATCGGGCCGGTACTCGCCCTTGACCGCGATCTTGGTCTGGTGCGCGTCGATCCGGGTCTGGTGATCGGCGCCGTCGATACCGGGGATGTGGTAGAGCGAGTCGTTCTGGGTGATCGCCGCGCCGATAAAGCCGCCCTGGAAGAAATAGGAGGCGCCGACTGACGCGCCGTCCGACTGCGTCGCGGAGTTCGGCTGGCGTCCATTAAACGGCTGGCCCGGGACGAACAGATAAGGGTAGCTCGGAATGCTGTAGTCGCTGGTGGTGCGGCCATAGACGTCGGCATGCACGGCGACATTGTTGCCGCCGGCGTCCAGCAGCATGCCGCCGTCGACGCCGCGATTGACCGAGCTCACCGACGTGCGGGTCTCGACATTGAGGCAACCCGGGCCGCCGGCATCGGCCAGCGGCGCCTTCACCGGCAGCCCGTAGGATTGGAACGGCGCCGCCGTGCAGGTCGGCATCGCATCGGGGATGCGGTTGTTGGTGGCGCTCACTACGCCGCCGATCGAGGTCGAGCCGTAACGCAGCGCGGCCGGGCCGCGCACCACCTCGATCTGATTGGTCGAGAGCGGATCGATCGGCACGAAATGATCTTCGCCAAGATCCGAGGCGCCGCCACCGCCGAGACCATTCTCGACAATGCCGACGCGGTTGACGTCGAGGCCGCGGATGATCGGCCGGCTGGATGCGCCGGGGGCGAAGCTCGAACCGGTGATGCCGGGCTTCGAGAACAGCAGATCGCCGAGCGTGGCGGCGCCGGAGCGCCGCAGTTCCTCGTTCGGGATCACGGTGACGGTGGCGAACTGATCGGTGACGACGGGCAGCACGCCCTGCTGCGGTGCTGGCGCCGCCGCTGCGGGCGCCGGTTGTACCGCGGCGGCGCGTTCGCGGCTGCGGCTCGGCGCAGCCCGAGCAACACGGGTCGGCGTGCGCGTCGGCGCAGTCCGGTGCCGCTGGATCGGGCTCGGCGCCGTCACGGTGATGTCAGGCAGTTGCGTCGGCGTCTCCTGGGCCAGCGCGCCGCTACTCATTGCGCCCAGCAATAGCCAGCTCGCGCTCCCGATGTGGAATGCTCGTTTCTTCTGAAGTGTCATTGTCCCGATCCAAGTCCCGATCCAGGGCCCGTCGAAATGACGGATCGATCCCGATTTGCCCCGCTGGAGCAGGCCGCATGTGACGCGGCCGTCCGCTCAGGGCGTGCAGCAACCAGTCGATGTCAGGACAGGGGAGGGGCGCGGGAATGAAAGGCCGCAGGCGCCGACTTCAGATGGAGGAATTCGGCATTGGTGGTTCGGAACAGAAGCTCGACGGCTTCCGGCAGCAACAGCACCGGCGGCGCCGTGAACAGCATGCTGCTCGCGAGCGAGATGACGGCGCAGATTGCGCAATTGTCGGCCGGATGCCGGTCGTTGTCGTGCTTGGCGGGCGGCTTGGTCCCGGTCACCTGGACCGCGAGGTCCGGCGTCGCCGAGGTCCCGATATAGGCGAGATCGATCAGCGACAGCCCGGTCTGAACTGCGGGCGCCGCTTGCGCGGCCGCGATCGGATGGAAATGCCCGAACGACAGCATGAACTGGACGGCGAGCGCGAACAGCGCCAGCCGCGAGCCAGTCTTGATGTGTCGCCGGAACCACTGCATGCCGATAACGCCCGCCCAATCGGGAGCGCGTCAACACCCAAGCGCCCCGATGTTACATTATAACATCGGATGGCATCCGCGATGTCAACCGGCGTTCAGACAATCCGTGTCGATGCATTGCCTGTGTGTGCTTGATGCAACGCAGACGTGAGCCCGGCCGGACTCAGCGTCCCTCGCGCAGCCATGTTGCCGCGAATGCGCCGAGCAACAGCAGCAGGCCAACCAGGCCGGCGAACATCGGCAGCACGCCGACACCCTTCACGACGCTGGCGTCGCGCATCTTGACGCCGAGCCAGCCGTCGCCGCGGAAGATCGAGGAGGAGCGTACCGGCACGACGCGCGGCATGTCGACGCTCGAACCGTCGACGATGCGCCGGGCGTCGCCGCCGGTTGCCTGCGCCAGCGGCTTCAGCATGTCGGTGGTCGAGGTGACCTCCGAGAATTCCTTCGGGTTGGTCGGCCCGACATTGATCAGCGCCTTCAGCGTGCCGTCGGTGGCCTGCCACAGGCCGAGCTCGTTGGCGGGCAGCGTCGCGCGCCACTCGCCGGGATCGCCGGCGGTGAGCGTCAGTTCATGCGTGGTGCCGCTCGGCGACGTCACGGTGACCGGCGATACGGTGTCGGCCATGGTCTGGCGCACCACCATGAGATCCTTACCCTGCACCTGCATGCGCAGCGCCTCTTCGTCGAGGTCGGGCTGCTTCATCAGCCAGTGCGACACCCGCCGCAACAAATCGAGATGCGGGCCGCCGCCCTCGTAGCCGCGCGCCCACAGCCAGATGTGGTCCGAGAGCAGCAGCGCGACGCGGCCTTCGCCGAAGCGCGACAGCAGCAGCAGCGGCTTGCCGTCGGCGCCGGTCATGACCGGCGGATTGATCGCGTTGCGGGTATCGACGGTGCGGAAGAAGCGGCTCCAATGCGGCGGCTCGGCATTCGAGCCTTCCAGCCCGCGCGTCACCGGATGGCGTTTACCGGCATCGCTCAGATGCGCGTAGAACGGCTTCTCGGTCACGCCGACCGGTTCGGCCGGCAACACGGAGTCCAGCGGCGTGCGCCAGATGCTGGTGGTCGAGGCGTAGTCGGGGCCGGCGGACACCAGCACCGCGCCGCCGGCGCGGACATAGCGCGCGATGTTGTCGAAATAGGCGATCGGCAGCACGCCCTGGCGGGCGTAGCGGTCGAAGATGATCAGCTGGAATTCGTTGATCTTCTGCTGGAACAGCTCGCGGGTCGGAAATGCGATCAGCGACAGCTCGTTGATCGGCGTGCCGTCCTGCTTCTCCGGCGGACGCAGAATGGTGAAGTGCACGAGATCGACGCTGGGGTCGGACTTCAGGAGGTTGCGCCAGGTGCGTTCGCCGGAATGCGGCTCGCCGGACACCAGCAGCACGCGCAGCTTGTCGCGCACGCCGTCGATCGCGACCACGGCGCGGTTGTTGACCGGCGTCAGCTCGTTCTCGAGCGGCGAGGCCTCGATCTCGACGATGTTGGGCCCGGCGTGCTTGATGTCGATGTCGACGCTCGAGGTCTGGCCGCTGGTCAGCGTGCGCTCGTTGATCACTTCGCCGTCGCGGCGGATCGTGACCTTGGCGCGCTCGCCGGTGACGCCCTGGTCGTCGAGCCGGAAGGTGATGGTCTGGGTCTGGCCGACGATGCCGAAGCGCGGCGCGGCGGTGATCGCGATGCGGCGGTCGCGCTC
This sequence comes from Bradyrhizobium sp. USDA 4503, assembly GCF_054055815.1. Classification (NCBI taxonomy): domain Bacteria; kingdom Pseudomonadati; phylum Pseudomonadota; class Alphaproteobacteria; order Hyphomicrobiales; family Nitrobacteraceae; genus Bradyrhizobium; species Bradyrhizobium sp. USDA 4503. Next base: position 4,112,597 of record NZ_JBSRXS010000001.1, on the reverse strand, counting down.
GTCCTTGCGGCCGGTGATCAGCGCGTGGACCGGCGCCTGGAAGCCGAGCGCCTGGGCGTTGGCGGGAATGTCGTGCACGCGGCCATCGGTGATCATGAAGGCGCCGGCGACGCGCTCGACCGGAACGTCCGACAGCGCCGACGTCAGCGCGCCGAACAGCTTCGTTCCGTCGGTCTCGCCATCGGCCTGACCGGCCTCGACGACGCGGACCTCGAGGCCCTTGATCTGCTTCAGGCTGTCGACCAGCGCCTGCCGCGCCTTGTCGGTCTCCTGGTTGCGCGTGCCGAAATTCTGGCTCGGGCTCTTGTCGACTACGACGGCAGCGACCGAGGACAGCGGCTCGCGGTCCTCGCGGGTGAAGGAGGGATTGGCCAGTGCCAGCAGGATCAGCGCCAGCGCCGCGACCCGCACCGCGGCGCCCCGCGCGCGCGACACAAGCAGCAGCACGGCAATGACGACGATCGCGCCGAGCGCGAGCCACAGCACGAGCGAAGGAACCAGCGGTGTGAACGCGATGCCGTAGTTCATGACGTCACTCCGTCATTCCGGGGCGATGCGAAAGCATCGAGCCCGGAATCTCGAGATTCCGGGTCTGGTCCTTCGGACCATCCCGGAATGACGGTGTTGGCAGCTGAAGCACTTGCATCTCTATTGTCCCAGCCGCTCGATCAAGGCAGGCGCGTGCACCTGGTCGGCCTTGTAGTTGCCGGTCAGCGTGTACATCACGATGTTGACGCCGGCGCGGAAGGCAAATTCGCGCTGGCGCGGCTCGCCCGGCGTCAGCGGCAGCATCGGCTGGCCGTCGGGGCGGATCGCCCAGGCGCCGGCGAGGTCGTTCGACGTGATGATGATCGGCGAGACGCCGTCGCCGCCGCGCGCCGGGCGCTGCGCAGCCTCGTCGTCGTCCTCGCGCGGCAGCGCCTCGACCCAGGTCTGACCGGAGTTGAAGCGGCCGGGGAAGTCGCGCAGCAGATAGAACGTCTTGGTCAGCACGTGCTCGCGCGGCACCGGCTCGAGCTCGGGCACGTCGAGGGTCGACAGCAATTCGCGCAGCGTCTGCATGCCGGGCGTTTGCGATGAGCCGCTGTCCCCCGGCGGCGCTTCGACGGCGTCACGGGTATCGAAGATGACCGTGCCGCCCTGCTTCATGTAGGCGTCGATCTTGTTGATGGCGTCCTGCGGCGGCTTCGGCGCGCCCGGCACGATCGGCCAGTAGATCAGGGGGAAGAACGTCAGCTCGTCGCGCGCGGGATCGATGCCGACGGGATCGCCGGCTTCCAGCGCGGTGCGCTGTCCGAGGAACAGCGTCAGTCCGGACATCCCCGCCTTGACGATGGAATCGACGTCGGCATTGCCGGTCACGACGTAGGCCAGCCGCGTCTGCGACACCGCCTTGATGGCGAAGTCGTCGCTGCTGGCGTTCTGCGCGCGGCTCGGCGAGGGCACCATCGTGGTCGCAAGGATGAAGGCCAACGCGAGCACGGCCGGTGCCGCGCGCCGCCGGATCAGCGCGGCAAGGCCGCCGCCGAGCATGGCCACCACGATCGCATCGAGCAGGAACAGCGCCAGCGCCGTCGACAGCATGATGCCGCGCAAATCGCGCGGCTCGGCGTTGGTGTAGCTCGCACGCGTCGCGCGCAGGGCCGAGGTGTCGAGCGGCGCGATGCGATCGGCGGAGGCGAGCGTGTTGACCGCGATCGGGCTCTCGGCCGTGCCGTAGAAGCCGGGCGGATGGTCGGCCGTGCCGCGATCGCGATAGTCCGCCGACATCGGCTTGGCGCTCGAGGGCGGCGGGCCGAAGACGCCGAAGCCGTCGAGCGTGCGCAGCGGCGCAACCGTCTCGGCATTGGGATCGCTGGCGACGCCCGGGCCGGGCTTCGAGGTATAGCCGGACATGTCGATCAGCCGGCGCAGCATCTCGACGAAGGTGCCGGACATCGGCAGATCCGACCAGCGCATGTCAGCGCCGACATGGAACAGGCTGACAACGCCCTTGCCGCGACGCTCGCCGGTGACCAGCGGCGTGCCGTCCTCCAGCGAGGCCCAGCTCTTGGTCGAGAGCACGGCGTCGGGCTCGGCCAGCACCTGGCGGTTGACGGTGATGTCCTTCGGCACGGTGAGGCCCGAGAACGGGCCATCGGCGGCGAACGAGGCCATGTGCTGCGGCTTCTCCCAGGTCAGGCTGCCGCCGAGCGTGCGTCCGCCGCGGCGGAGCTTGACGGGAACGAGGTCGTCATCGGCCTGGGCGAGGCGCGGACCTGCGAAGCGCACCAGCACGCCGCCTTGCTCGATCCAGGCATTCAGCCGGTCGCGAATCTCTGGCGATAGCGTGCCGACGTCGGCCATCACGATCATCGGCAGCCGCTGGTCGAGGAATTGCCCGATCACCTGCTGCGGCGCGCCGCGATCGCCGAGCCTGACATCGGCGAATGGCGACAGCGCCCGGGAGAGATAGAAGGTCGACGCCAACAGCGGCTGCGCGGTGTCGTTGCTCGCACCCGAGACCACGCCGATGGCGCGGCGGCGCCAGCGCCGGTCGAGCAGCTGCACGGCGCCGGCCGAATGCTCGCCGGAGATTTCGAGCCGTGCGATGTCGTTGCGCAATTCGACCGGAAGATCGAAGGCGGCTTCGGTCTCGCGATCCTGCGGTCCGAATGTGTAGCGCGCCTCGCCGATCGGCGATCCCTTGGCGTCGACCGCGCGCACCGTTCCCGCCGCGATGCCGCTCTCGGTGCGCAGCACCTTCACCGTCATCTTGGCGGCGGCGTTCTCGGCCGCGACCAGCGCCTGCGCCGACTGCGCACCGCCCGCATAGATCGTCAGATTGCGGCTCTCGATCACCTTGCCGAGCCCCTCGGTGAATTCGCTGCCGCGTCCGGTGTCGACGCCGTCGGACAGCCAGGCGATGTCGCAGTCGCCGGTCGACTTGAGGAAACGTCCAAGCGCGCCGAGAGTTTCAACCCGATCGACCGAGTAGGGCTTCGGCGCGAGCTGGCGCAGCGCGACGCGCGCGGCGCCGGCCGGCATCAGTGTGATGTCGCGCGCGGGCTCGGACAGCGGCACCAGCGCGACGCCGCGGCGGTCGCTGTCGGCGTTGGCGATCAGTTCGTCCGCGGCCCTTATCCGCGCATCCCAGCTCGAGGCCGCGCTCCAGCCGTCGTCGAGCAGGATCACCAGCGGCAATTTGCCGGCGGCAACGCCGGTCTGTGGATTCCAGATCGGGCCGGCGGCTGCGAAGATGACGAGCGCGGCGGCGGCGAGCCGCAGCAGCGTCAGCCACCATGGCGTGCGCGACGGTGTCTCCTCCCTCGGCGCGATGTCGAACAATAGCCGCGTCGGCGGGAATTCGATCCGGCGCGGCCGCGGCGGCATCACGCGCAACAGCCACCACAGCACCGGCAGGCTGACCAGCCCCAGCAGCAGCAGCGGTTCGGCAAAGGAGAGGGGGAGGCCTGCGATCATGCGCTGCGTCCCGCCTTGACTATTGAGCGGCCGCCGCCCTTGCTCACCATCATGCCGGCATGCAGGAACAACAGCAGCTCGGCAGCGGAGCGGCTGGTGGTATGGGTCGAGAACAGCCAGTCGAGCCGATTGGTCTCGCCGCGGATCTGGTCGCGATGCAGCGCGACCCGGGCGACATAATCGCTCGCCCAGCTCTCGGCGCGGCCCGCGGTGATGACGCTGCCGATCTCCGGTTCGACGAATTCGACGCGCCCGGAATAGGGGAAGGTCTCTTCGGCGGGATCGACGACCTGGATCATGGTGCCGTGCGCGCCGGAGGAGGAAAGCCCGGCCAGCATCGTCGTGATCTCTGTGATTGGCGACCAGAAATCCGACAACACGACGACTTCGGCCAGCGACGACGGCACGAAGGACGGCGGCAGGCTCGCGCGCGTCTTCTCGTCGTGCAACATCGCTTCCGCCATCTTGTCGATCACGTTGAGGCTTGCCGTCGGATTCAGCAGGCCGGGAATGCCGACGCGTTCTCCGCCCGCAACGAGCAACTCGGCGAGCGCGAAGGCTACGATCAGTCCGCGCTCCAGCTTGCTGTCGCGCGCCTCGCGCGAGGCAAAGGCCATCGACGGCGAGCGGTCGGGCCAGATCCACACCGTGTGCGCGGCTTCCCACTCCTGCTCGCGGACATAGAGATGGTCGTCGCGTGCCGAGCGGCGCCAGTCGACGCGCTGCGACGGCTCGCCGGAGACGAAGCGGCGGTATTGCCAGAAATTCTCGCCCGAGCCGGCGCGGCGGCGGCCGTGCAGGCCATGGATGACGTTGGCAGCGACACGGCGGGCCTCAAGCACCAGACGCGGCAGCGATGCGGCGAGCGTTCGGCTTTCGCCATCGGCACGTCGAACCGCAAGGATCTCCTCGTTGTGGTGCCTGTTGTCTGCGGCCATCAACCGATCCGGGTCTTCAGTTGCTTGATCACGTCGGGAATGGTGCGACCCTCGGCGCGCGCCGAGAACGTCAGCGCCATGCGGTGCTTGAGCACGGGCTCGGCGAGATCGAGCACGTCGTCGATCGACGGCGCGAGTCTCCCGTCGAGCAATGCACGGGCGCGCACCGCGAGCATCAAGGCCTGGCTGGCGCGCGGACCCGGGCCCCATGCGATCAGCTTGCCGGCCTCGCCGCCCTCGGTGCCGGGACGCGCGGCGCGGACCAGCGTCAGGATCGCCTCGACCACGGAATCACCGACCGGCAGCCGCCGCACCAGGCGTTGCGCGGTGAGCAACGTCTCGGCGTCCATCGACGGCTTGGCCGCGGCCTCTTCGGCGCCGGTGGTTTCGAACAGGATGCGCCGCTCGGCGTCGCGATCGGGATAGTCGACGTCGATTTCCATCAGGAAGCGGTCGAGCTGCGCCTCGGGCAGCGGATAGGTGCCTTCCTGCTCCAGCGGGTTCTGTGTCGCGAGCACGTGGAACGGCTTTGGCAAATCATGCCGCGCGCCGGCAATGGTGATGTGCTGCTCCTGCATGGCTTGCAGCAGCGCCGACTGGGTGCGCGGGCTGGCGCGGTTGATCTCGTCGGCCATCAGCAGTTGCGCGAACACGGGACCTGCGATGAAGCGGAACGAACGCTTGCCGGCCGAGCTCTCGTCGAGCACTTCGGCGCCGAGAATGTCCGACGGCATCAGGTCGGGGGTGAACTGAATGCGCTTGGCATCGAGGCCGAGCGTGACGCCGAGGGTCTCGACCAGCTTGGTCTTGGCGAGGCCGGGCACGCCGATCAACAGCGCGTGGCCGCCCGACAGAATCGTCACCAGGGTGTTTTCGATCACCTGCTCCTGGCCGAAGATCACGGTGGAGACCGCTTCCTTGGCGGCCTTGATCTGGCCCGCGACCTGCTCGGCCGAACGGACGATCACATCCTCCAGTTTCTCGACGCTGTCTGCACCAGCCATTCGATCCGCTCCTTCTTGACGATGCGCGCACATCGGCGCGTCGTCATCATCTGTCGTCATCTCGGCCCTCATGCTAAACCTGAGCGAAGGCCATGTATTCGTTGAATTAAACTATCCCCACCTTATCGGTGTTTCAGGGTATGAACGGCATCACGATGTGGCGAGAATGACATCCCGACCACATCTCAGGATATGTGCACCAAACGTGCCAGATTGAAGGTAGGAAACTTTAAGGCAAACAATGGCGAAGCAAGGGCAGAGCGATTCCGGCAGGGAAACTACGGGCCTCGGGAGCAAGGGTCTCGAAGGGCTCACCACGGCCGCCAATCAAGCTGCGACATCGGGTTCGGCCGGACGCAAGGGTCTGCCGCCGGTTCACCTGTGGAATCCGCCATTCTGCGGCGATCTCGACATGCGAATCGCGCCTGACGGCACCTGGTTCTACATGGGAACGCCGATCGGCCGCCCCGCGCTGGTGCGGTTGTTCTCCACGATCCTGAAGCGCGAGGACGGCAAGCACTTTCTCGTGACACCGGTGGAGAAGGTCGGCATCCGCGTCGATGACGCGCCGTTCCTTGCCGTGGAAATGCAGGCCGGGGAAGACGCGCGCGGCCGCCTGCTCAGGTTCCGCACCAATGTCGACGATTGGGTCGATTGCGAGAAAGGCCACGGCCTCAGATTCGAGGCGGCCGAGGACGGCGGATTGACGCCCTATCTGCACGTCCGCGCCGATTTGTGGGCCAAGGTCACCCGCGCGCTCTATTACGATCTGGTTGACATGGGCGAGCAGCGGATGGTCGATGGTCAGGAGATGTTCGGCATCGAGTCCGGCGGCGAGTTCTTCGCGATGGCCGATGCCAGTCAGGTGAGGGACGCACTTTGAACGAGCCGTTGCTGAAGGTGGAGCCGGCGACGATCAGCTCGACGGAATTCTTCGCGCGGGCCCGCACGCGGCTCACTTTCGATGTGCCGCCGGGCCTAGTCGATCCGCATATCATTCCGCGCACCGGAGATTCCGGCAACGACCGCATGCTCGAGATCGTGGCGCAGGAGCAGCCGGTGCGGCCGGCCGCGGTGCTGATCCCGGTGGTCGATCACCCCGAGCCGACCGTGCTGTTGACGCAGCGCTCGCCCAATCTGTCGAGCCATGCCGGCCAGATCTCGTTTCCCGGCGGCAAGATCGACGCCACCGACGCCTCGCCGCTCGATGCCGCGCTGCGCGAGGCCTGCGAGGAAGTCGGACTGAAGCGGGAATTCATCGACCCGGTCGGCTATCTCGACCTTTATGGCACCGCGTTCGGCTTCCGCATCCTGCCGACGGTCGCCAAGGTGAAGCCGGGATTCACGCTTGCGATCAACGAGGCGGAGGTGGTCGATGCGTTCGAGGTGCCGCTCGCCTTCCTGATGAATCCCGAGAATCATCAGATCCACACCAAGGAATTCCGCGGCATGGACCGGTCCTATTACGCGATGCCGTTCGCCGAGCGCTACATCTGGGGCGCGACCGCGGGCATCCTGCGCGTGCTGTATGAGCGGATCTATCTGTCATGATCCGCACGGTATTGACCGAGATCGGAATCTTTCTGGTCCCCTTCGCGGTCTATGCCATCTTCCTCATCGCGACGCGGTCCGGCGTGACGCTGCCGGCGTCATGGCCGCTCGACATGATCGCAAAGTTGACGCTGGTGGCGCTGGTGATGGTCATCGTGAGCTTCGTGCTGCTGGCCGAATTGACTGGCGCGCCGCCGAATTCGACCTACGTTCCAGCCCATATCGAGAACGGCAAGCTGGTGCCGGGAGTTGAGAAATGAGCGAGGTGCGCCTGTTGTCCGACGCGCCATGGCTCGCTTCCGGGCCCGCGGCGCGCGTGCTCGACCTGCTCAATGCCGACGGCGAGGAAGCGCGGGTGATCGGCGGGGCCGTGCGCAACGCCTTGATGCAGATTCCGCTCGCCGACATCGACATCGCCACCACGGCGCTATCGGAGGAGGTGATCCGCCGCGCCAAGCGGGCGGGCATCAAGAGCGTGCCGACCGGCATCGAGCACGGCACGGTGACCTTGGTCGTCGACAGCCAGCCCTTCGAGGTGACGACGCTGCGCGAGGATACCGAGACCTATGGCCGCAAGGCCAGGGTGGCGTTCGGTCGCGACTGGGTGCGTGACGCCGAGCGGCGCGACTTCACCATCAACGGCCTGTCGGTCGACGCTTCGGGCGTCGTGCACGATCACGTCGGCGGCCTCGCCGACATCGAGGCGAGGCGCGTGCGCTTCATCGGCGATCCCGCGCAGCGGATTGCCGAGGACTATCTGCGCATCCTGCGCTTCTTCCGTTTCCACGCCGCCTACGGCGCGGGCGAGGTCGATCGCGCCGGCTATCTCGCCTGCATCGGCGGGCGCGCCGGTTTGAGCGGCCTGTCGGCCGAGCGGATCCGCATGGAGATGCTCAAGCTCGTGGTCGCGAACGGCGCCGCAAGTGCAATGGTCGCGATGGGTGACGGTGGTTTGCTGCAGCCGCTGTTCGGCGGCATCGCCTATACTGGACCGTTCGCGGCTATGATCGAGATCGAGCGGCTGATGAAGCTCGCGCCGAGCGCGATGCGAAGGCTCGCCGCGCTGACGGTCGCCGTGACCGAGGACGCGCGGCGTATCGCCAGCCGGCTGCGGCTCTCCAACGCCGAGGCCAAGGCGCTCGATTCGATGGGCCATCGCTGGTGGCGCTTGCCCGGCATGGACGAGGCGCATGCCAAGCGCAGGCTGTACCGGCTCGACGAGGAGCCGTATCGCGACCGGGTGCTATTGGCCTGGGCGCGCACCGGCGCGGGCCAGGATGTCGATCAATGGCGCGCGCTCGCCACGCTGCCGGAGCGCTGGCGCGCGCCGCACTTTCCGTTGCGGGCGTCGGATTTCATCGCGCGCGGCATTGCCGAGGGACCGGCACTCGGACATGTCCTGACCCTGGCGGAGGATGCCTGGTTGGCCGCGGACTTTCCGCTGGAGCCGAAGATACTGTCTGATATCGCCGACCAGACCGCGGCCCGTTTCACCCGCGACCATCGGCTTTGAATTTCCTCTGAGTTTTCTCTGAGTTTTCTTGCCGACGTCTCGATGCCGCCGTGGTCAGCGGCGGCACGGTGACGATTGGCTGAACGACGATCGGTCGAACGTCGCATGGAGGCGATGCTGCCGGCATCTGCCAGTCAGCATCGCGCCAACTGATCTCACGCCGCCTTGCGCTTCTTCTTGCGGTCGTCTTCGTCCTCGTCGTCCTCTTCTTCCGCGTCGTCCTCGTCTTCGTCGTCTTCCTCTTCATCGTCCTCCGGATCGAGCTCGGTCGATTCGAGTGCGACAAGCGGCAAGGTTTCGCGAAACAAGTCGCCGTCCGTACCCATCCACAGGCACTCGACCTTGTCCTCGTCGATTTCGACGACCGTGATCGGATGGCCGCCGGACTTCAGCATGACAACATCGCCTGGTTTCAGTTCCATGATTTTCCCTCCGCGCTGGATGACGCGGGCGGCAGGCTAGCGACCGGTGATGAGAGCCAAATCACGGCCGGCGCCAGCTTCAATGGAATTGACGTGGAAAACGGCCGCGATGCGCTATTTGCGCGCGGCAGGAACCAGTTCGCTCAGCGAGCGGATGATGCGGTCGGGCTTGATGGTCGATCCCGGCGGCAGCCCGACACCGTGCACGTCCATCCAGATCGCATAGATGCCAAGCCGCTGTGGCGCCACGACTTCCCACTCGAGATTGTCGCCGATCATCCAGGTGTCGGATGCGGTGACGCCGAGCGCTTCCATCGCGTGCAGGTAGGCGCGCTCCTCCGGCTTGCCGAAGCCGTGCTCGCCCTCGATCTGGATGTGATCGAAGCGATGGCCGAGCGCGAAGCGTTCGACCTTGGCGCGCTGCATGTCGGCGGCGCCGTTGGTGACCAGCGCGAGCTTGATGCCGAGCGCCTTCAACGCATCGATCGCTTCATGCGCGCCGGGGAAGACGAACATCTCTTCCTCGCGATAGGCGGTGAAGCGATCGGCGATGCGGTCCGCAAGATCGTCCGGCAGCGCGCGGTGACCGGCTGCCGCGAGCGCCGCGAAGCCGCCCTTCACGGTGAGCCGCCGAGCCTCGCCGAGCTTGATCCGCCAGATCGGCTCGGCGGTCGACCAGAATTGCCGTGCATAGGCCAAGAGCGCGGTCGCGACCTGATCCGGGGGGAGGGGCGCCAGTTCCGCGGCGAACTCCGTGGTGATCGTGTTCCAGGCGATCTCGGGGCGTCCATAGGCCGACAGGATGGTGTCATCCATGTCGATCAACATCGCGCGCGGCAGGTTCATCACGGCCATTTCACCTCCGGCGGCAGCGACGACAGGATCGAATCCACATTGCCGCCGGTCTTCAGGCCGAAGATGGTGCCGCGGTCATAGAGCAGGTTGAACTCGACATAGCGGCCGCGGCGGACCAGCTGCTCGTCGCGATCCTCCGCGCTCCAGGCGGCCGCGAAATTGCGCCGCACCAGGTCGGGATAGATCTTCAGGAAGCTGCGCCCGACGTCCTGGGTGAAGGCGAGATCGGCCTCCCAGTCGCCGCTGTCGTGCCAGTCGTAGAAGATGCCGCCGATGCCGCGGGCTTCCTTGCGGTGCGGCAGGTAGAAATAGTCGTCGCACCATTTCTTGTACTTGTCGTAGTCGGCGACGCCGTTCGGCCCGCTGCACGCCTCCTTCATCGCGGCGTGGAAGGCGACCGTGTCGGGGTCCTCCTGGGTGCGCCGGCGGTTCAGCACCGGCGTCAGGTCGGCGCCGCCGCCGAACCACGCCTTGGTGGTGACGACGAAGCGGGTGTTCATGTGCACGGCGGGTACATTCGGATTGCGCAGATGCGCGATCAGTGAAATGCCCGATGCCCAAAATCGCGGATCGTCGGCGGCACCTGGAATTTGCGCGCGGAATTCGGGGGCGAATTCGCCGTGCACGGTCGAGCAGTGCACGCCGACCTTTTCGAACAGCCGGCCCTTCATGATCGACATCACGCCGCCGCCGCCCGGCTTGCCGGTGTGGTCGGTGCGGTCCCAGGGGGTCCGCGCGAACCGGCCGGCGGCGCCGGGATAAAGCGTGGACGGGGCGTCGTCCTCGAGCTTCTCGAAGGCGGCGCAGATGTCGTTGCGTAGCGCCTCGAACCAGCCGCGCGCACGCGCCTTGCGGTCCTCGATGATGGCGGGATCTGTTGGCAGCATGACTAACCTTGCGGGCCGAAATAGGTGCAGCTTTCGTTGCAGCTGTCGCGATGGACGCTGACGCGGGTCAGCTTGCCTGCGTGTTGCAAGCGCTCCCAGATGAAGCGCGACAGATTCTCCAGCGTCGGCACGCCGATCGCCTCAATCTTGTTCAGGAACTTATGGTCGAGCGTCTTCTGCACCTCGGCCATGGCGCGTTCGAGGAGGCCGAGATCGACCACCATACCGGTCGCGGGGTCGGGCGTGCCGCGGACGGTAACTTCGGCTCGAAAGGAGTGGCCGTGAATCTCCTCGCTGGCGGCGCCAAAGGTCGTTCCGGACAGCGCATGCGCAGCCTCGAACCGAAACGCTTTCGTCAATTCCCACATCTCGTTCAACAATCCGATTCTGTTAGTTCATCTAATGCCGAGCGACTTGTGCGTCTGCACGCTAAGGCGCCATTGCGGGTGCTTCAGGCAATAGGCGATCGCCCGCTCGGTATTCTCGATCACGTCGGGGCCGTCCATCGGCTGCAGCGAGAAGCGCTCGAAGGCGAGGCCGGCGAAATCCTCCGGTGCGTTCTCCATTTGCGGATAAACCAGTTTGAGCTCGTGCCCCTTGCGGATCACGAGCTCGGCCGCGGCCTTGGGACTGACGCAGATCCAGTCGAGCCCGTCGGGCGGGACGATGGTGCCGTTGGTCTCGATCGCGATCGCAAAGCCGTGGCCGTGCAGGGCATCGATCAAGGCCGCGTCGACCTGCAGCAGCGGTTCGCCCCCGGTCAGGACGACGTAGCGGTCGGCCTCGCCTCCTGTCCATTGCGCGGCAATGGTGCCGGCAAGCTCTTCTGCGGTCGCATAGCGGCCGCCCAGCGTGCCGTCGGTGCCGACGAAATCGGTGTCGCAGAACTTGCAGACCGCGCCGGCGCGGTCCTGCTCGCGGCCGCTCCAGAGGTTGCAGCCGGCGAAGCGGCAGAACACGGAGGCCCGGCCCGCATGGGCGCCTTCGCCCTGCAGGGTGAGAAAGATCTCCTTGACCGCGTAGCTCACCAAAAATCCCTTAAGTTGCCGAACCGGCAATTCCCGAACCGGCGATTCCTGAACCGGTCTGCCGCAGCGCCTCGCCGACGGCCATGGCCGCCGTGACGGCAACATTGAGCGAACGCATGGTCGGCCGGATCGGAATCACCAGCCGCGCATCCGCAGCGGCCACCACCGCGTCGGTCACCCCTGCCGTCTCGCGCCCGAACAGCAGGACATCGGAGGCCGTATACGCGAAATCAAGATAGGATTTCGCCGCCTTGGTCGTGAACAGCACCAGCCGGCATCCGGCCTCGGCCCGCCATTCCTCGAATTTCGACCATGAGTCGTGACGCTTCAACCGCACATGGTCGAGATAGTCCATACCCGCCCGGCGGAAATTCCGGTCCGAGGTGTCGAATCCCGCCGGTTCGATGATATGGGCTGCCACGTCCAGGCAAGCGCAGAGGCGCAGAATCGTCCCTGTATTCTGGGGGATGTCGGGCTGGAACAGCGCGATCTGCATGGTGCGGGCGGCCCGTGAAATCCGGATGAAATTGTCTCAATAAAACATCGCTCGGCGCGGATTTCGTGCATTGCACGTGTGCGAGCCGATAGCGGGCTTGCGCTCGTCCGGCAAGGGTGCCAATAGAACGATTCTGGACTGCTGTTCCGCCATTTGGGGTGGGGAATAGCGGTTTTCTGCCGCCGCGGGGGCCGCGGGCGCCGGCAGCCTTTCTTGGGGCGCGTCCTGCGTCTCCAGGGCGGTTCCACCGGCTGCAGAAAAGAAAGGGCTAGGAATCGTGACGACAGCGTCTTCGGCGGACCATCCGACACGCCGTGATTTTCTCTTTGTTGCAACCGGAGCAGCCGCCGCGGTCGGCGCAGCCGCCACCGTCTGGCCGCTGGTTGCGCAGATGAACCCGGATGCCGCGACGATCGCGGCCGGCGCGCCGATCGAGGTCGATCTGACGCCGATCGCCGAGGGCCAGGACATCAAGGTCTTCTGGCGCGGCAAGCCGATCTACATCAGCCATCGCACCAAGAAGCAGATCCAGGAGGCCCAGAGCGTGGCGCTCTCGAGCCTGCCCGATCCGCAGCCCGACTCGGCCCGCGTCAAGGCCGGCCACGACCAGTGGCTGGTTGTGATCGGCATCTGCACCCATCTCGGCTGCATCCCGATCGCCCATGAAGGCAATTACGACGGCTTCTTCTGCCCCTGCCACGGCTCGCAGTACGACTCCTCCGGTCGTATCCGCCAGGGGCCGGCGCCCGCCAACCTGGCGGTGCCGCCTTACGCCTTCCTTTCCGACACCAAAATCCAGATCGGCTAAGTCCCGGCCCCTCCGGGATTTCAGCTTCCACTTGGACCCATCGCGTCGTTTTTCTTCTTCAGGATCGCATCAATGAGCGGACCATCTGATTTCCAACCGAGCAACCCCGCCTTGAAGTGGATCGAACGGCGCCTTCCGATCTTCGGCCTGATCCACTCCTCGTTCGTGGCCTATCCGACGCCGCGCAACCTGAACTACTGGTGGACCTTCGGCGCCATCCTTTCGATGATGCTGGCGCTGCAGATCCTGACCGGCGTGATCCTGGCGATGCACTACACGCCGCACGCCGACCTCGCCTTCAAGTCGGTCGAACTGATCGTCCGCGACGTCAATTACGGCTGGCTGCTGCGCAACATGCATGCCTGCGGCGCGTCGATGTTCTTCTTCGCCGTCTACATCCATATGTTCCGCGGCCTCTATTACGGGTCGTACAAGGAGCCGCGCGAGGTGCTGTGGATCCTCGGCGTCATCATCTACCTCCTGATGATGGCGACGGGCTTCATGGGATACGTGCTGCCATGGGGCCAGATGAGCTTCTGGGGCGCCACCGTCATCACCAATCTGTTCTCGGCCGTGCCCTATTTCGGCGAGAGCATCGTGACCCTGCTGTGGGGCGGCTATTCGGTCGGCAACCCGACGCTGAACCGCTTCTTCTCGCTGCACTATCTGCTTCCGTTCGTGATCGCCGGCGTGGTCGTGCTGCACGTCTGGGCGCTGCACGTCGCGGGTCAGAACAACCCGGCCGGCGTCGAGGCTAAGACCGAGAAGGACACCGTTGCGTTCACGCCGTATGCGACGATCAAGGACATGTTCGGCGTGTCCTGCTTCCTGATCTTCTTCGCCTGGTTCATCTTCTACATGCCGAACTATCTCGGCGACGCCGACAACTACATCCCGGCGAACCCGGGCGTGACGCCGGCGCACATCGTGCCTGAATGGTACTACCTGCCATTCTACGCGATCCTGCGTTCGATCCCGAACAAGCTCGCCGGCGTCGTGGCGATGTTCTCGGCGATCATCATCCTGTGCTTCCTGCCCTGGCTCGACAGCGCACGGACCCGTTCGTCGAAGTATCGCCCGCTGGCCAAGCAGTTCTTCTGGATCTTCGTGGTGGTCTGCATCCTGCTCGGTTACCTCGGCTCGCAGCCGCCGGAAGGCATCTATGTGATCGCCGGCCGCATCCTGACGGTCTGCTACTTCGCCTACTTCCTGATTGTGCTGCCGCTGCTCGCCCGCATCGAGACGCCGCGTCCGGTGCCGAACTCGATCGCCGACGACGTGCTGGCGAAGAGCAAGGGAAGGGCCGCGACCGCGGCCTCTGTGATGCTCGCGATGGTCGTGGCCGGCAGCCTGCTCGTCGGCGGCACCCAGAACGCCAAGGCCGAGGAGGGTGGCAACGCGCCGCCGGCCCAGAAGTGGTCGTTCTCCGGTCCTTTCGGCACCTATGACCGTGGCTCGCTGCAGCGCGGCTTGAAGGTCTACAAGGAAGTCTGTGCGGCCTGTCACGGCCTGTCCTATGTCGCGTTCCGCAACCTCGCCGATCCCGGCGGTCCCGGCTATTCGCCGGCGCAGGCGGCGGCCTTCGCGTCCGAGTACAAGATCAAGGACGGTCCGAACGACCAGGGCGAGATGTTCGAGCGTCCGGGCCGCCCGGCGGATTACTTCCCGTCGCCGTTCCCGAACGAGCAGGCCGCGCGCGCGGCTAATGGCGGCGCGGCGCCGCCCGACCTCTCGCTGATCACCAAGGCGCGGTCCTACAAGCGCGGCTTCCCGCAGTTCGCGATCGACTTCTTCACCCAGTACCAGGAGCAGGGACCCGACTACGTCGACGCCATCCTGCAGGGCTTCGAGGACAAGGCTCCGGCGGGCGTCACGATCCCGGAGGGCTCGTACTACAACAAGTACTTCCCCGGCCACGCCATCAAAATGCCGAAGCCGCTGTCCGACGGTCAGGTGACCTTCGACGACGGTTCGCCGGCGACGGTCAAGCAGTACGCGCATGACGTCACCACGTTCCTGATGTGGGCGGCCGAGCCGCACATGGAGGAGCGCAAGCGGATCGGCATGCAGGTGTTCTTCTTCCTGGTCGTCTTCGCCTTCCTGATGTACTTCACCAAGCGCAAGGTCTGGGCCAACGCCCACTGATCTCGGGTACGGTATAGCGAGTTTGAGAAAGCCCCCCTTCGGGGGCTTTTTTGTTTGCAATCTCTCCGTCATTCCGGGGTGACGGGGTAGCATCGAACCCGGAATGACAGTGTCGTCAATTGCGTCGGCCGCCGAGTGCGGACAAGATGCCGGCCAATCAGCCGGCAAACATTGCGGAGGAACTCATGGGTACCAGCATCAGCTTCAAGCGTCCGGACGGCAAGGATGCGTCGGGCTATCTCGCCAATGCGGCGCGCGGCAACGCACCCGGCGTCGTCGTGATCCAGGAATGGTGGGGCCTGTCGGACCAGATCAAGGGCCTGTGCGACCGCTTCGCGGTGGCCGGCTTCGATGCGCTGGCGCCCGATCTCTACAAGGGCAAGGTGGTGCCGTATCACGACACCGATGCCGCGGGCAAAGAGATGAACTCGCTCGACTTCATGGACGCCACCACGCAGACGGTGCGCGGCGCCGCGCAGTATCTCGCCAAGAACGGCGCCAAGGTCGGCCTGACCGGCTTCTGTCTCGGCGGCGCGGTGACCATCATCGGCTCGGTGCATGTGCCGGAACTAACTGCGGGCGTCGTGTTCTACGGCATTCCGCCGGAGCAGGCCGCCAAGCCCGCCGACGTCAGGATTCCGCTGCAGGCGCATTTCGCCAACAAGGACGATTGGTGCACGCCGGAGCTCGTCAGCAATTTCGAGAAGGCGATGAAGGCCGCCGGCAAATCGCTCGAGCTGTTCCGCTATGACGCCGAGCACGCCTTCGTCAACGAGCAGCGCCAGTCGGTGCACGACCGCGAGGCCGCCGAACTCGCCTGGGGCCGCGCCACGGACTTCTTCAAGAAGCACCTGGGGTAAGGCGATTGCCAAAACCACCGGCGTCGTCCCGGCGAAGGCCGGGACCCATACGCCGTGGCTTTTGCAATGGGCACGCTGGCAGTCATCTCGCCAAATAACTAGGCCCTGTGGTTATGGGTCCCTGCTCCCATGCGCAATTGCGCACTAGGCAGGGACGACGGCGAGATCTAACTCTCCGCCTTCACCCCGTCCCACCACGGGCAGGTGCCCGACATCAGCTTGAAATTACCTTCCATCACCTGCACCGGTGCGCGCTTGCCCTCGGCGGCGGCGCGCATCCGCATCTCGCGCGCGACGGCGCGGTCCTCCGGCGACAGCCAGACCCGCTCGTGGCCCCACAGGCTCGGGCCGTCATGCATCTCGAACGGTGTCCAGTTCACCGGATCGATCTCGCGGCCGCCCCAGCCGCACTCGACCATGAAGGCGGACGGCGATTTGGCGTAGAACGACGTCATCAGGTCGTTGGTGTGGCGGCCGAGCGTGACGTTGACGCGGTCTTCCTGCTGCGCGACGTCATAGGCTTGGCCGACATCGTCGAGCGAGAACAGCTCGACCATCAGATGATGCATGCCGTTCGTGCCGGTCTCGATCAGCGCCAGCGAGTGGTGGCGGGCATTGACGTGGAAGAAATAGGCGCGGAACGGTTTTTCGATGTAGTCGCTGAGGCCGAAGCCAAGCACGTCGACATAGAAGCTCATCACCGGCGCGATGTGCTCGACCGTCAGCACGGCGTGGCCGAGGCCGAGCGGCCCGGTGCGGAAGCCGGAGATCGAGCGGCCCGGCCTGAACGGCGTGTCGTCGATCTCGGCGCCATGAAACGCCTCGAGGCGGTTGCCGGCGGGATCCCGAAACGAGATCAGGCCGCGCACCCGCCTGCTATCTGCGAGCGCCAGCGGCTCTGATGTCACGGTGACGCCGGCGCGCTCCAGCCGTGCCGCCAGCGCATCGAGGGCCGCACTGTCAGCTACCTCCCAGCCGAAGAACCGGGTGCCTTCGCCCTGCGCGCGGTCGATCACGATGCGCTGCTTGCGGTCGTCCATCCGGAACGCGAGCAGCGAATTGCCGCGTTCGACCGCCTGCAGCCCGACGAGGCCAGTGCCGAACCGCCGCCAGTCGTCGAGCGCGTCGGAGCCGAAGCCGGCATATCCGAGACCCAAAATCGCCATCTGCGCCTCCGCCATCTGTCTGTTTTTTGGGCGGCCGACCAGCCGCCATTTCAGCAAATCCTACGCGGATTCCTGCCCCTTCAAACCCGAAAATGCCGCCCGAAAGGGCGTCCAGGATTGGGGCAGGGGTGCCGGGCCATCTCTTGACACGGCCCGCGCCGGGTGGTGAGTAACGGGCATGAGCACCGTTGCCTGCCCATCCCGTCGTTGGTGGCCCACCTTCTCATAGGTGGCCGGTGCGTTTTCTTTTTTCACAAACGTCGAAGGTCGCCATCGCAGTGCGACCGATGGTTAGTTTATTTGCCCTTCGTTTGTCCTGTGTGGCGCTCTCTCGGCAAGTCTCGTAAGAGGATCACATGAACAGGACAGTCTTCTCCCTGCCGGCTCGAAGCGAATATCTGACCAATGGCGGCCTTGCGGTCGCGCGCGTGGTCGAGCAGTTCACCGGCGGCGCCAACCGTCTCGACGATTTGATCGCGCTGCTGGACCGCCGCCGCGGCGTGGTGCTGTCCTCGGGCACGACGGTACCGGGCCGCTACGAGAGCTTTGACCTCGGCTTTGCCGATCCGCCGCTGGCGCTGGAGACGTCGGGCACCAACTTCTCGTTGCAGGCGCTGAACCCGCGCGGCGAGGTCCTGATCGCCTTCCTCGGCGACGTGCTGCGCGAGCCCTGCGTCGTGATCTCGGAGCGGACCCCAACGCGGCTCGCCGGCCATATCATCCGCGGCGCCGCGCCGGTCGAGGAAGACCAGCGCACGCGTCGCGCCAGCGTGATGTCGCTGGTGCGCGACATGGTGGCGGCGTTCACCTCCAATGCCGATCCGCTGCTCGGCCTGTTCGGCGCCTTCGCCTACGACCTCGTGTTCCAGATCGAGGACCTCGTGCGGAAGCGCGCCCGCGAGGCCGACCAGCGCGACATCGTGCTCTACGTGCCGGACCGTCTCTTGGCCTATGACCGCGCCACTGGCCGCGGCGTGGCGCTCACTTACGAGTTCGCGTGGAAGGGCAAATCCACCGCCGGCCTGCCGCAGGAGACCGCGCCGAGCCTCTATGCCAGGAACGGCCGGCAGGGCTTTGCCGATCACGCCCCGGGCGAGTACCAGGCGACTGTCGAGGTCGCGCGCGCGGCGTTTGCCCGCGGCGACCTGTTCGAGGCGGTGCCCGGGCAGCTGTTCGCCGAGCCCTGCGAGCGCTCGCCGGCGGAAGTGTTCCAGCGGCTCTGCCGCATCAATCCGTCACCCTATGGCGCGCTGATGAATCTCGGCGACGGTGAATTCTTGGTCTCCGCGTCGCCGGAGATGTTCGTGCGCTCCGACGGCCGCCGGGTCGAGACCTGCCCGATCTCGGGCACCATCGCGCGCGGCTCGGACTCGATCGGCGATGCCGAGCAGATCCGCAAGCTCCTGAACTCGGAGAAGGACGAGTTCGAGCTCAACATGTGCACCGACGTCGACCGCAACGACAAGGCGCGCGTCTGCGTGCCCGGCACCATCAAGGTGCTGGCGCGGCGTCAGATCGAAACCTACTCGAAGCTGTTCCACACCGTCGATCACGTCGAGGGTATGCTGCGGCCGGGCTTCGATTCGCTCGACGCCTTCCTGACCCACGCCTGGGCGGTCACCGTGACCGGCGCGCCGAAACTGTGGGCGATGCAATTCGTCGAGGATCACGAGCGGTCGCCGCGGCGCTGGTACGCCGGCGCGATCGGCTGCGTGAATTTCGACGGCAGCATCAACACCGGGCTCACCATCCGCACCATCCGCATGAAGGATGGACTTGCCGAGGTGCGCGTCGGCGCGACCTGCCTGTTCGATTCAGATCCCGCCGCCGAGGATCGTGAGTGCCAGGTCAAGGCGTCGGCGCTGTTCCAGGCGCTGCGCGGCGATCCGCCGAAGCCGCTGTCGGATTTCGCGCCCGACGCCACCGGCTCCGGCAAGAACGTGCTCTTGATCGATCACGACGACAGCTTCGTGCACATGCTGGCCGATTACTTCCGCCAGGTCGGCGCCACCGTCACCGTGGTCAGGCACGTCCATGCCCAGGACATGCTCAAGAAGAAGGGCTGGGACCTCCTGGTGCTGTCGCCCGGGCCGGGTCGGCCGGAGGATTTCGGCATCGCGAAAACCATCGACACCGCGCTCGAGAAGCAGCTGCCGATCTTCGGCGTCTGCCTCGGCGTGCAGGCGATCGGCGAGTATTTCGGCGGCCAGCTCGGCCAGCTCGGCCAGCCCGCACACGGCCGTCCCTCGCGCGTCCAGGTGCGCGGCGGCCGGCTGATGCGGAACCTGCCCAATGAGATCGTGATCGGCCGCTACCACTCGCTCTATGTCGAGCGCGACAGCGTGCCCGAGGTGCTGGCGGTGACCGCGACCACCGAAGACGGCGTCGCGATGGTGATCGAGCACAAGACCCTGCCGGTCGGCGGCGTGCAATTCCACCCGGAATCGCTGATGTCGCTCGGCAACGAGGTCGGCCTGCGCATTGTCGAGAATGCATTCCGGCTTAATGTGAGTAGCAAGTGAAGGCTAAGTTTAACCATCGTCATTCCGGGATGGTGCGTTAGCACCAGACCCGGAATCTCGAGATTCCAGGTTCGATGCTTCGCATCGCCCCGGAATGACCCTCAGAGCGAGACCAATGACCTTCGACCACGACATCAAGGCGACTGTTCGCACCATCCCGGACTACCCGAAGAAGGGCATCCTGTTTCGCGACATCACGACGCTGCTGGCGGATGCGAGGGCCTTCCGCCGCGCCGTCGACGAGCTGGTGCATCCCTGGGCGGGGGCGAAGGTCGACAAGGTCGCGGGCATCGAGGCCCGCGGCTTCATCCTCGGCGGCGCGGTGGCGCATCAGCTCTCCGCCGGCTTCGTGCCGATCCGCAAGAAGGGCAAGCTGCCGCACACCACGGTGCGGATTGCCTATTCGCTTGAATACGGCATCGACGAGATGGAGATGCATGCCGACGCCGTGCAGCCCGGCGAGCGCGTGATCCTGGTCGACGATCTGATCGCGACCGGCGGCACCGCGGAGGGCGCGGTGAAGCTGCTGCGCCAGATCGGCGCCAATGTGGTCGCCGCCTGCTTCATCGTCGACCTGCCCGACCTCGGCGGCGCGGCCAAGCTGCGCGCGATGGACGTTCCGGTGCGCACGCTGATGGCGTTCGAGGGGCATTGATCTCTTAGCCTCGCCCCGCGTGCGGGGAGAGGCCGGATCGCATCGAAGATGCGATCCGGGTGAGGGGACTCTCCGCGCACTCCAATCTCGGTCGAATTTGCGGAACCAGCCCCTCACCCCGACCCTCTCCCCGCAAGAGCGGGGCGAGGGAGCAGAGTCATCCCCGCTGCAGCAGCATGCTCAATTCGAGATCGCGGAACGTCGTGTAATTCCGCCGGATCCATTGATGCAGCTCGGTCGATGAATCCTTTTCCTGGCGCAGATAGCCGGTGAAGGAGAAGTTCAGCCGGTCGATATAGGTCTTCAGGAACACAGGCAGCGCGCGGAAGCGCAACACCCGGCTGGCGGTCATGACCGGCGGCAGCTCGCCGCGCACCACGAATTCGTTGTCGATGACGATCAGCGCGTTCGGCGGGATCGTGCCGAGCAGCGTCTGGTAGCCACGCACCGAGGCGCGGTCGGTATCGGCGACATACAGGATGACCGGCGCGACGCGACGGCGCAGCGCCTCCTTCATCAGCCCGATCTCGTCGCACATTTTGAAGAATTCGTCGAAGGCGTGGTAGCCGAGGTCGATCACCTTGCCGATGCCGTCATTGACGATGACGCGGTCCATCAGCTGCATCTTGCCGTAGGTGTCGATCACGTCCGCGGTTTCGGTGATTCGCGGCAGGTAGTCGAGCAGCGACGGCTCCTTCAGATTGATGTCGTAGCAGACCACGTCGCCGTTCTTGAGCAGCAGGAATTCGCCGAGCAGCCGCGCGATCAGCGTCTTGCCGACCTGCGGGCGGGGCGAGCAGATGATGTAAACGGGCGTGGACGACATCGCCCGCTATATCAGGCCAAATTTTCGCCTAATCCAGCCCCATCAAGGTCGAAGGTCCGACTATTTTTCGCCTTTGGCCGACTTGGCGCCGACGAGATCGGTCAGCTTGATCCGGTCGTACTCGCTCCAGACATTGGCGAGCCAGTGCCGGACGTAGCCGCGCAGCACGAAGGAGTAGTTGGCGGCGTCGTCGTTGATGCCCTTGTTGGCGACGAATTTCAGGAACGGAACCGAGGAGACCTCGACCTGCTCATAGGCCATTTCGTTGAGCTTCGGGATGGTCAGGTCCACGGCATCCTTGATGCGGTGGAAGTAGGAATTGTAGGTCGCCTGGTCCCACTGGAAGAACTGGGTGTCGTTGATGAAGTTCTTCACCAGGAAATATTTCGCGCCGCTCATGAAGTTGGCGGTTTCGGCGATCTCGTCCAGCGAAGCGATCGACGGGCCGAGGATATGGAACACGGCGAAGGTGATCTGGCCGGAACGCGCCGCGTCGAGGAAGCCGATATCGCGCAGCGAGGCCAGCGCGGGCGACAACAGGCCGGCGCGGACGTCGATCACGGTAACCGAGGGCCCCGAGTTCAGCGTGTCGAAGATCTTCATCTGGTCCGCGGTCGTCGTCATGTCGACGATCTCGGTGATGTCAGGATGGAAGCGCTTCAGCGTGCCGCGCGGCGATTCAGTGTCGAACGCCCGGGTCTGCACGTTATTGGCACTGAAATAGTCTAGGAGCGTCCGCGAGACGGTGGTCTTGCCGACCCCGCCCTTGTCGGCGCCCACCACGATCACAACCGGCTTTGCCATGGAAGTCCCTTAAAGCGTGCTCCCGATCGCGATGGCGATCGGCAAGTCCCCACACTGCTTTGGGCGCGAACATGGCAGAAACGAGGGAGAATTCAATTCCTTAAGGCGCCCACGATGGGTTTGGTGGGAATTTCCTTAATGGACTGAGTAGGCTAGGGCGCGATTAGCGGTGTCGTCCCCAAGGGCCCTGGAGAGGACCCAATGGTCCCTGCGTGGGGTTGTTGCCCGGCAGCGCTGGCGGATTGCTCTTCTGTGTCGGCGGCACATCGCCCCATGGGCCATGGGTCGCCGGCGGAGGCTGGTCGCCCGCCGCGGGCGGCTCATCCTGCGGCTCCGTCTCGTCCGACAGCGCCAGCGGTCCGGGATCGTGGCCGCCGGCGTATTTCACCAGGGCATCGACCCGGGACTTCACCGAAGGATGGGTGGCGAACAGGTCGGCAAACCCCTCGCGCGGATTGTCGACGCAGAGTTCCATCACCGCCGAGGTGGCGTCCGGCAGCTCGCCGCGGTTCTCGATCTTGCGCAGCGCCGAGATCATCGCGTCGGGGTTCTTGGTCAGCTCAACCGATCCGGCATCGGCGAGGAATTCGCGCGAGCGCGACAGTGCGAGCTTGACCACCTGCGACAGCAGCCAGGCCAGCAAGATCAGCGCGACCGCGATGATGATCACGATGATCGCGCCGCCGCCCGAGCCCTTGCTGTCGCGGTCCGAGGAGGATGACGAGGAGCGAGAGGATGAAGACGACCAGCCGCCTCCGCCGCCGCTCGAGTTCCACGACAGGTTCGTGAACAGGCGGAAGAACAGCTCGCCGAAGAAGCCGACCACGCCGGCGATGATCACCGCGATCACCATCAGCTGCACGTCGCCGTTTTTGATATGGGTGAGCTCGTGGCCGAGCACGGCCTCGATCTCCTTATCGTTCAGCGCCTTCAACAGGCCGGTGGTGACGGTGATAGCGTATTGACTCCGGTTCAGTCCGGTCGCGAACGCATTCAGCGCCGGACTGTCCATCACCTTCAGCTTCGGCATCGGGATGCCGCGCGAGATGCAGAGATTTTCCAGGAGATTGTAGAGCCGCGGCTCTTGCTGCCGCGTCACGCTCTCGCCGCCGGTGACGGCATCGATCATCTTCTGGTGGAAGAAATAGGCGATCACGATCCAGGTCGCTGCCGCGATCGTCGCCCAGGGGAAGGCCGAGACCAGGTCGCGCGAGGCCCGCGTTAGGTAGTAGTCGACGGTGCGGCCGCTATCGATCATCACCTCCGCGACCAGCGCGCCGGCATAGACCAGCACGTAGATCAGCAGGAACAGGCCGGCAAGCAGCAGCATCGAACGAAACTTGTTCGATGCGATATGCGTGTAGAGACCATAGGCGGCCATGGTGCGCGTCCGCTCTCACCGTCATTCCGGGGCGCGCGGCACGCGCGAACCCCAATGCGCAATTGCGCTTTGTGGAATCTCGAGATTAGTGAGTGAGATGAGATTCCGGGTTCGATGCGTTGCATCGCCCCGGAATGACCGAAGGGGCGTCATCTCGAAGGAAGTAATCAGAACTTCACGCTCGGCGCCGCCTCGACCTCCGTGCGGCTGGCGCCGAGGTCGAAGAAATCCTTGCGGGTGAAGCCGAACATGCCGGCGAACAGCGCGGCCGGCATCTGCTGGATGCCGGTGTTGTATTCCTGGACCGCGTTGTTGAAGAAGCGGCGGCTGGCGGCGATCTTGTTCTCGAGATCGGAGAGCTCGGAGGCGAGCTGCTGGAAATTGGCGTTGGCCTTGAGGTCCGGATAGGCCTCCGACAGCGCGATCAGCCGGCCGAGCGCGCCGGAGAGCTGGTTTTCCGCCGCCGAGACCTGGGCCGGGCCCTGCGCCGACATCGCCGAATTGCGCGCCTTGATGACGTCGTCGAGCGTGCCGCGCTCATGTGCGGCATAACCCTTCACCGTCTCGACTAGGTTCGGGATCAGGTCGTGACGCTGCTTGAGCTGCACGTCGATGTCGGCAAAGGCCTGTCCGACCCGCTGGCTGAGCGCCACGAGGCGGTTGTAGGCGCCGAATGCAAACAGCACGAGAAGCACGATGACGCCGATAACGATCCAGCTGGTCGACATGACGGGGCAGCTCCTGATGGACGAGACGGCGGCACCGTAGCCCAAGATCGGGGCGCAGGGCAGCCCGCCGCGGAAAGGTGGGCAAGCGTTAGTCGAAGGTTGGCCGACATCGGTTCAACATATTCCGTCGTCGCGGCGAAGGCCGGGACCCATGCGCCGCGGCCCGCGGTAGGGGCACAAGCGGCGACGGCTTCACTCACAACAAACTTCGGTGGTTATGGGTCCCGGCGAAGGCCGGGACGACGAGATACCGCATCGCCCCAGCGCCAGCGCCGGGCGCTTGCGTATTCGGCTCTGGCGCGGCGCGGGATCCGCGCAACCGATACGCCCTCGGGCGTGCACAGTTTCGCCGCGATCTCGACCTTGCCGACGTCCGGCTGCAGCAGCACGCGCGATGGCCTGTTCTCAACGCGCGCGCGGCTCAGCGCGACATAGGCGAAGCGCTCGTCCTCGAACGGGACGTCGGCGCCCTTGAGCTGCTTGTGCGCGCGCGAGCGCTGCAGGCGCTGCGAGAAGTGGCACCAATCGGGCGCGACCAGCGGACAGCCGCTGTCATGCGGGCAGGGGGCCACGACATGCGCGCCGGCAGCGATCAATCGCGCGCGGAGTGCGATGATCCGCGCGTAGCCGGCGGGCGTACCGGGCTCGACGACCAGTAGCGTATCGCTGGTCTTCGACCACAGCGCATCGGCCAGCGCCCCGCGCTCGGCATCGCCGAGTTCGCCGATCATGTAGCTGGCGACGACGAGGTCGGCGGGCTCGGCCTTGTCGAGCAGGGCGCGCGCCTCGCCGAGTTGATAGCTGGCGTCGTGCAGGCGAATGCTGCCGTGAAACAGCTCCTCGGCGAGCGTCCGCAACGCGCCGTTGGCATCAAGTAGGGTGAAGTCCCGCAGCGACGTGAACGCTTCCGCGGCGGCCCAGGTCACGGTCCCCGGACCGGCACCGACATCGAGCAGGCGCGCCGGCGCGAGGTCCGGCCTGATCTCCGTCAGGGCGTTGAGGCTCGCTGCGACGGCGGCATAGGTCGCCGGCATCCGCGCCAGCGCATAGGCCAGCGCATCGGTCTCCGTCCTGATCGTCGAGGAGCCGCCGCCCTCGCGATAGGTCTGCGAGATCACCGCCGCGCGGCCGGCGGCGTCGCTGCGCGACAGGCCTTCGAGCCTGGCGTTGAGGGCTGCGCGCAGTTCGGCGGGGAGATCGGGTGAGGTCATGTGACGGACTATCCCACGTCATTGCGAGCGGAGCGAAGCAATCCATAGCGCCGCGTGCTGAGGCATGGATTGCTTCGTCGCTATCGCTCCTCGCAATGACGATGCGGAGGCGCGGGTATCCAGAAAATGACGTCGACGCGTAGGTGCTACGCCTAAGCCACGTTCTGGTCGAGGATGTCCACCGCGCCCTGCAGGTCGACCGACACCAGCTGCGACACGCCGCGCTCGGCCATGGTGACACCGAACAGCCGGTTCATCCGCGCCATCGTGATCGGATTGTGCGTGATGATGATGAAGCGTGTCTCGGTCGAGCCGGTCATCTCGTTCAGCAGGGTGCAGAACCGTTCGACGTTGTGGTCGTCGAGCGGCGCGTCGACCTCGTCCAGCACGCAGATCGGCGACGGGTTGGTCAGAAACACCGCGAAGATCAGCGCGAGCGCCGTCAGCGCCTGCTCACCGCCCGAGAGCAGCGAGAGCGTCTGCGGCTTCTTGCCGGGCGGCTTGGCGATGATCTCGAGGCCGGCCTCGAGCGGATCGTCGCTCTCGATCAGATGCAGCGCGGCTTCGCCGCCGCCGAACAGCTCGGTGAACAGCCGCTTGAAGTGGTTGTTAACGGTCTCGAACGAGGTCAGCAGGCGCTCGCGCGCCTCGCGGTTGAGGCTCTGGATGCCCTGGCGCAGCCGCTTGATCGCTTCGACCAGATCGTCGCGTTCGGTGGTCAGCGCGGTGTGCTGGGTCTCGACTTCCTTGAGCTCTTCCTCGGCACGCAAATTGACGGCGCCGAGCCGCTCGCGGTCGCGGCGCAGCTTTTCGAGCTCTTCCTCGACCTGCGTGACCGGCGGCAGCTCCTGGCCGGGTTCGATCTCGGCCATGCCGACGACCGCGCTGGGCTCGACCTCGAGCATGTCGTGGATCTCGCGCTCGATGTCGGCGAGGCGGCGGCGGGTGCCTTCCATACGCTCCTCGGCGCGCGCGGTAGCTTCGCGGGATGAGGACAGCGCTTCGAGCGAGGCCTTGGCGAGGCGATCGGTTTCCGCCATCGCGGCTTCCGCGGTCGCCAGCGCGTCGGCGGCGATGCGGCGATCGCCCTCGGCGTGCTCGATCTCCGTGATCAGCGCGCTGCGCTTCTCGGCGAAGACTTCGGGCGCATTGGCGAGCTCCTCGCGCTCGGCCGACACTTCGGCGATGCGCGCCTCGACGGTCTCGACCTGCGAAGCGGCGCTGGTCTTGCGGTTCTGCCACTCGTTGCGCTCGGCAACGATCGCCTGCACGCGGCGGTCGGCGAGCTCGGCCTCGCGGGCCAGCGCCTGCGCCTCGGCGCGGACTTGTGCCGCGGCCCGGCGCTGGTTGTCGATCTCGGCGCGAACCGCGGCGAGCTGGGCCTCGGTCTCGACACCCGGCGGCAGTTCGGCGAGCGCGGCAGCCGCGCTCTCATATGCGGCTTCGGCCTCGGCGCGGTCGGCGGCGACGCGGCTGTGCGCCTCGGTCAGCGCCGATTTGCGTGCGGCGTGGCGGTTGATCTCGCGCTCGGTGGCGGCATGACGTTCGCGCGCGGCGTCGGCCTCGCGGCGGGCGGCGCGGACGGCTTCGCGCGAGGCACCCTCGGCGGCGGACGCCGAGCGCAATTCCTCTTCAGCCGTCTCCAGCGCCTGGCGCTTGGTGGAGGCATCGATGCGGGCCTGTTCCAGCTCGTGCTCGATGTCGACAAGACGGGCGCGCTCGGCAAGACGGCGGGCGGCGCCGGTCGGGGCATGCGCGTCGGCGACGAAGCCGTCCCAGCGCCAGACGTCGCCTTCGAGCGACACCAGCCGCTGGCCGGTCTTCAGCTGCGACACCAGCGCCGCGCCGCGTTCCTTGGCGACGACGCCGATCTGGGCCAGGCGGCGCGCCAGTTCCGGCGGCGCCTGGACATGGTCGGCCAGCCGCTCGACGCCATCCGGCAGCGCCGGATCTTCGCCGGCCACGCCTATATTGGTCCAGCGCATCGGCGCCGAGGAATCCACCGGCGCATCGAGGTCGTCGCCAAGCACGGCGCCGATCGCCTTTTCATAGCCCTTGGCGACGGTGATGCCGTCGATGATCGGCGGCCACAGATTCTTGGTCTCGCTGGTGACGAGCTTGGAGATGGTGCGGGCTTCCGTCTCGAGCCGCTGCACGCGCTTCTCGGCTTCGGTGAGCGGATTGCGCGAGGCTTCCAGCGTCTGCCGCGCGGCGGCGTGATGCGCCTCGCTGGTCTGCACGGCGGCCTCGGACTCGGCAAGGGTCTGCTGCGCCATCTCCATGGCGGCGGCCAGCGCGTCGATGTCGCCGAGATTGCCGGTCTCCTGCGCGAGCCTGGATTCCTCGGCCTGGACGTTGGCGATCTCCTGATCGAGCCGCGCCAAGCGGTCGCGATGCGTGCGCACGCCGGCTTCGAGCTGATTGCGCTTGGCGGTGAGATCGGCGAGCTGCGTGGTCAGCTCGGAGAACTGGCGCTCGGTCGCGGCCAGGATCTCCTCGGCCTCAGCGACGCGCTCGTCGACGCCGGAGCGCTTCTCGACGCGCGACTTGATCTCTTCCTTCAGCTCTGCGTCTTCGGTGTCGAGCCGCTGCAGCGCGATGTCGGCATCGGAGGTCTGCTGCTGCTCGCGCGCGATGTCCTGGGCGAATTGGGTGAGACGGCGATCGAGCTCGCCGACGCGCTCCTTGGCGCGCTGCTCCTCGCGGTCGAGCATCTCGCGCGTGTTGGTCAGGCGCTGCAGGCCGGCGGCGGCGCGCGCTTCGGCATCGCGCAGCGCCGGCAATTCGGCGGCGCGGATCGCCTGGATGCGGGCGGATTCGGCCTGCTCGCGGGTGCGCTCGGCCATCTCGCGCACGGAGATATCATGGGTCTGCGCGGCGTCGTTGACGTCGGCATTGGCCTCGATCCAGCGCAGATGGAACAGCATCGCCTCGGACTTGCGCACCTTGGCCGCGACCTCGCGGTAGCGGATCGCCTGGCGCGCCTGCTTCTTCAGGCCTTCCATCTGACCGGTGAGCTGGCCGATCACGTCCTCGACGCGGGTGAGGTTGGTTTCGGCCGCCTTCAGCCGCAGTTCCGCCTCGTGGCGGCGGGCATGCAGACCCGCAACGCCAGCGGCGTCTTCCAGCACGCGACGGCGCTGCTCGGGCTTGGCCTGGATGATCTCGCCGATCTTGCCCTGGTGGACCAGCGCCGGCGAGCGCGCGCCGGTGGCGGCGTCGGCGAACAGGATCTGCACATCTCTTGCACGGACATCGCGGCCGTTGATGCGGTAGACTGAGCCGGCTTCGCGCTCGATGCGGCGGGAGATTTCCAAGAGCTGGCTGTCGTTCACCGCGGCCGGCGCCGAGCGATCGGAATTGTCGATCGTCATCACGACTTCGGCGTGATTGCGTGCCGGACGGTTGCCGGAACCGGCGAAGATCACCGCGTCCATGTCGGCGGCGCGCAGCGACTTGTGCGAGGTCTCGCCCATCGCCCAGCGCAGCGCTTCGACGAGATTGGATTTGCCGCAGCCATTCGGTCCGACGACGCCGGTCAGGCCCGGCTCGATCATGAAATCGGTGGGTTCAACGAACGACTTGAAACCGTGCAGGCGGAGGCGCGTGAGCTTCATGTACACAAATCTCGTTTGGCCGGGCGCGAATCTCCCTGCCGTGACAATACCATGGAAGGCAATGTCGGTGTGTGGGTGAGTTGCTGCGTGCAGCTCTCATGAGCGGCGACAATGGCGATGCGAGCGCGTCAGGGCAACCGCTTGAGCAAGCTTTTCCCAAGGGATTTGCAGGGTTTTATGGCCCTTGCATGTCCTCGATGATTCGCATCGCGCGAATCAGGTTTTCAACAACCAAATGATGCGACGGCTGCGTGCCGTGATCGCAAATCATCCACAATTATCGTGCCTCGACTCGAAAGCGAGCCACGAAGACGTCAGGTTCGCGGGCTCCCGATCAGCTCTTCAGCAGCGGATCGATGTGCTTGCTGAATTCCTCGAACGAGGTCTCGCCCTTTAGCATCTCGCCGTTGACGAAGAAGGTCGGCGTCGAGTTCACCTTCAGCACCTCGTTGGCGTATTTCTGGTCGGCCGCGATCTTGTCGAGCAGCTTCTGATCCTTCAGGCAGTCCTCGACCTGCTGCTGGGTGAGGCCGGCCTGCTTGCCGATCCGGGTCAGTGTCTCGGTGGTGTTCTTCACCACCCAGTCGTTCTGCTGGCGGAACAACAGGTCGATCACGGCAAAATACTTCGGCGCGTCGTCCTTGGCGATACAGCGCGCCAGCATCGAGCCGGCGGCGGCCTTGATGTCGAGCGGGAATTCGCGGAACACGTAGCGGACCTTGCCGGGGTCGATGTAGGTCGACTTGATCTTCGGGAACACGGTCTCGTTGAAATTGGCGCAGTGCGGGCAGGTCATCGAGGCGTATTCGATGATGGTTACCTTGGCGTCCTGCGGGCCGAGCCCCATGTCCGGCAGCGACTGCGGCTTGGCGACCTCGGCGGCGGTCTGCGCGAACGCGTCGGTGATCAGGCGCAGCGGCGACAGGCCGGCGAGGGCGGCGAGCCCGGTCAGCGAGAGAGCGGTGGTGAAAGCGCGGCGCGTGATGATCAAGGTCAGCTCCCGGATTGGCGCATTCACGCCACAATGAAGGGGTCCCGAAAAGAAGCCTTCGCTAGCTTGAAACGGCCATTGTGGCAATGCCGCGGTCTCGCGGCTGGCCCGCCGAAAAGCGTCAATTTCGCTTGATCGAGGCACCCAAACGGGCCAGCGCCGCGCGCAGATCGTCGTCCTCGACGGCCGCAAGGTTGGCCGCCTCCCGGGCCACGGTTTTGGCGTCCGGCGGGCGCGGCCGTACCGGGCGGCTGCGGCGCGAGAGCGGCGCCTGTCGGATGGTCAGGCGGCCGACCGCATGCCAGCCGAAGAAGCGGTTCACCCGTTCCAGGATGACGTCGGAGGAGTGCTGGATCTCCAGCGCCATCGGCCCTTCGACCCGCAGCACCAGCGTCGCCGGCTCCTGCGGCTGTCCCTCCACCGGCCGCGGCCACTGCATCTTCAGCGGCTCGCAATAGGCCGCGATCCGCTCGCCCGCGATCTCGGTCCAGCGCGTCACCAATTCGCGCGCGGCAAAGCCCTGCTTGGCATAGGCGTCGGTGAAGACATCGCTGAGCAGGATCGACAGGGGCTTGGCGCTGATCGGGCCGGGTCTGGACATGGGAGGGTTATAGCAGTGGTGGTGATGTGGCTGAAACCGTGTTCATCATTGTGGCGGCGTTTTCCGTGCCGGGCGAAGAAAGACGTGGATGCCCGGGTCAAGCGCGGGCATGACATGGCGAGATGTGGCTTAAGATGCGTTCATGAGTTCTCGCGCTGCCGCCAAAATCAAATCGACCGATCAGCAGGCCGACCGCCCGGCGCGTCTGCTCGCCTGGTATGACCGGCATCGCCGGACGCTGCCGTGGCGCGCGGTGGCGGGGGAGCGGGCCGATCCGTATCGCGTCTGGCTGTCGGAGATCATGCTGCAGCAGACCACGGTACGGGCGGTCGGGCCCTATTTCGAGAAATTCGTGTCGCGCTGGCCCGACGTGACCGCGCTTGGGCGTGCCTCGCTCGACGACGTCCTGAGGATGTGGGCCGGGCTCGGCTATTATTCGCGGGCGCGCAATTTGCACGCCTGCGCGGTCGCGGTGATGGGCGACCACGGCGGGGTGTTTCCGGACACCGAGGAGGGCCTGCGCGCGCTGCCCGGCATCGGGCCGTACACCGCGGCCGCGATCGCCGCCATCGCCTTCGACCGCCGCACCATGCCGGTGGACGGCAACATCGAGCGCGTGGTCAGTCGGCTCTACGCCATCGAGGAGGCGCTGCCGCAGGCCAAGCCGCTGATCAAAGAGATGGCGGCGACATTGCTCGGCCCGTCCCGCGCCGGCGACAGTGCTCAGGCGCTGATGGATTTGGGCGCGACGATCTGCACGCCGAAGAAGCCGGCCTGCGCATTGTGTCCGCTGAATGACGACTGCGCGGCGCGCACGCGCGGCGATCAGGAAACGTTCCCGCGCAAGGCACCGAAGAAGAGCGGCATCTTGCGCCGCGGCGCGGCCTTCGTGGTGACGCGCGGCGGCGAGCTTCTGGTGCGCTCGCGCGCGGAGAAAGGCCTGCTCGGCGGCATGACCGAGGTGCCGGGATCGCAATGGCTGGCCGAGCAGGAGGACGCGGCGGGGCTGGCGCAGGCGCCGGACCTGAAGGGCGTCACGCGCTGGCACCGCAAGGCGGGCGTTGTCACCCACGTGTTCACGCACTTCCCGCTGGAGCTCGTCGTCTACACTGCCAGCGTGCCGCCGCGGAGCCGCGCGCCGGATGGCATGCGCTGGGTGCCGGTGGCGACGCTGGACGGCGAGGCGTTTCCGAACGTGATGCGCAAGGTCATCGCGCATGGGCTCGATCTCTGACGATGCGATGAATCACATCATCGGCTCATTTTTTTGAGCATGATTTTTTCGGAAAACCGGTTCCCACTTTTCCGGATCATGCTCTGACCTGCTGACACCATGCTGGCAGCAGGGCTTCGCTATCACCTCCGGAAGCCGGAGGCCGCCATGATCGTAACCGCACTCGACCGCATTCCGATGCCGCCCGTCGCAAAGCTACTGGGTTGGCACGTGGTCGACGCCCGTCCGCAGGAGGGCTGGATCAGGATCGTGTTCGACGGCAAGCCGGAGTTTTGCAATCCGGCCGGCTTTATCCAGGGCGGCATGCTCTCGGCGATGCTCGACGATACGATGGGGCCGGCGGTGTTCGTGATGACCGAGGGCCGGCTCTTCACCACGACCATCACGATGACCGTGAATTTCCTGGCGCCGGCAAAACCCGGGCCGATCACCGGCGAGGCGACGGTGACGCAACTCGGCAAGACCATTGCCTTCGTCGAGGGAAAGCTGAGCGCCGCCGACGGCACACTGCTCGCGACCGCGAGCAGCAGCATCCGCCTGGTGGAGGCGGCGCGCGCGCTGCGATGAAGCCGCGCCTGCATTGGTAAGTCCGTCATGCTGAGGTGCGAGCGGAGCGAGTCTCGAAGCATGCACGGCCACCGGCCGGGCCGTGCACCCTTCGAGACGCCGCTTCGCGGCTCCTCAGGGTGACGGTGATACATAGTGCGCCGCGCTACAACTCAGCCTGCCCGCTGCACGATCGGCGGCTTGGCGTTCAGTCCCTCGACCTGGAAACCGGCGACGCGCTTGTAGTTGGCGGCGATGTCTTCCAGCTCCTGCTGCGACAGCACGTCGGTGACAACCTTGAAGCCGTCAGGCGCGCGCTCCTCGACCAGCTGCATCACCTGCTCCGGGCCGTTGCGGCGATTCAGCATCACGAGGTCCGTGGTCGCAGGCCGCCGCTCGGCCTCATAGGCCGCGAGTGCCGCCTGCGTCGGGCCATGCGCCAGAATCTCGCGCGTCAGCACGCGCGCATCCAGGATCGCCTGCGAGGCGCCGTTGGAGCCGATCGGATACATCGGATGCGCGGCATCGCCCATCAGCGTGACGCGGCCAAAGGTCCATTGCGGGATCGGATCGCGATCGACCAGCGGATATTCGTAGGCATGCGGACAGTTCCGGATCAGGCCGGGGACATCGAGCCAGTCGAAATTCCAGCTCTCGAACCACGGCAGGAACTCGTCGAGCTTTGCGGTCCGGTTGTAGTCCTCGCGGCGCCATTGATAGGTCGGCGGCATGTGTCGCTCGGCGACCCAGTTGATGTCGAACTTGCCGTCGGGGCCTGCCTCCTTCGAGATCGGGTAGCAGACGAATTTCAGGATCTCGTGGCCGGCCATGATCATGGTGCGGCCGGTCAGGAAGGCATCGCCGCGGGTGATGCCGCGCCACAGGATGCGGCCGTTCCAGATCGGCGGCCCCTCCTGCGGATAGAGCTTCTCGCGCACCGCCGAATGGATGCCGTCGGCGGCGATCAGCACCACGCCGTCATAGCTGCCGGCGGGCTTGCCGGTGGCGCGATCGATGAAATCGGCGCGGACGCCGTCGGCGGTCTCGGTCCAGCCGGTGAGGTGATGGCTGGTGAGAATGTTCGCAGCCCCCAGCCGTTCGGTCGCGGCATCGAGCAGCAGCTGTTGCAGCCGGCCGCGATGGATCGAGAATTGCGGCCATTTGTAGCCGGCCTCGAGCCCGCGCGGCTCGCTCCAGATCGGCTTGCCGTGCTTTGAGAAATAGGCGAGCTCGCGGGTGCGCACCGCTGAAGCGTCGAGCACATCGTGCAGGCCGAGCTCGATCAGTTCGCGCACCGCATGCGGCAGCACGTTGATGCCGACGCCGAGCGGCCGCAGCTCGGGCACGCTCTCGAAGACGCGGGCCGGCACGCCGATCTGGTGCAGGCTGAGCGCCAGCGTCAGCCCGCCAATTCCGCCACCTGCAATGAGCACAGTCATGAAAAATCCCCTCGATTGGCCATGGTCATCGCACGACGGCACCGCCGCGGGCAAGGTCCGCGGCGCGCGGGGTGGACGGCCAAGGGGGCTGCCGCTAACCTCCGCGCCGTCAGAACAAGAACCAGAGCCGCGTTCGCAACGAACCGACAAGGCTCGGAGAGGACAGCAACATGCTCAAGCTCTATTTTGCCCCCGGCACCTGCGCGCTCGCGTCCCACATCGCGCTGGCCGAGGCCGGCGCGCCCTACACGACCGAGAAGATCGACTTCAAGACCAACCAGCAGAACAGCCCGGAATACCTGAAGATCAATCCGAAGGGCCGCGTGCCCACTTTGGTGACCGATCGCGGCGTGCTGACCGAGACGCCGGCGATGCTGGCCTATATCGCGCAGAGCTTTCCGCAGGCGAAGCTCGCGCCCGACGACGCCTTCGAATTCGCCAGGCTGCAGGCCTTCAACTCCTATCTGTGCTCGACGGTGCATATCTGTCACGCCCACAAGATGCGCGGTCCGCGCTGGGCGACGCAGGAGACGTCGTTCGCCGACATGAAGGCGATGGTGCCGAAGACCATGGGCGCCTGCTTCAACCTGATCGAGCGCGACATGCTGAAGGGCCCGTGGGTGATGGGCGAGAACTACACCGTCGGCGATGCCTATCTCTACACGCTGACCCTGTGGCTCGACGGCGATGGCGTCGACATCGCAACGCTGCCCAAGGTGAAGTCGCATCGCGCGGCGATGGAGGGCCGCCCGGCGGTGCAGAAGGTGCTGGCGGAGCAGAGGGCGTAAGGCCCAAAAATTCGGTGTCGTCCCGGGCAAGCGCAGCGCGACCCGGGACCCATAACCACCAAGGATCGTTGTTACGCGACGTTGGGGCCGCAGCCCGCTCTCACAACGCAACCCTGTGGTTATGGGTCCCGGCCTTCGCCGGGACGACGTGTGGAGAGAGCTGGGCTACACCTTCCCCGTCTCCAGCTCGCGTCCGGTCTCCAGCATCAGCTTGCGCAGCCACAGCGAGCCCGGGTCCAACTGGGCACGGGTCGGATAGAACATGTGCTGCTCGTCGATCCCTGGATCGAGCGGCGGCGTCACCGTCATCAGCGACAATTGCTTCGACAGCGCCGAGATCAGCCGGCGCGGCACAAAGGCGACGAGGTCGGTGCGCGCGGTGACGTGCAGCGCCTCGATATAACCCGGCACCACCAGCGCGATCCGCCGCTCGATGCCCTTGGCGCGCAGCCAGCTGTCGATCAGGTCCTCGTTCTGGCCGCGGATGACCACGGCGACATGGCGCGCTGCGAGGAACGCCTCGCGCTTCTTCAGCTTCGTGCCGACGCCGTGCCCGCGCCGCACCGCGAGCGCGTCGCTGTCGGTGTAGAGCCGCTGGCGGTGAAAGCCCTTGAAGGAGTCGCCGATCGAGATCACGAGATCGATGGTGCGGGCGAATTCGGGCGTGAAGATCGCAGGTCCCCGCCACGGCACCACGTCGATGGTGACGTTCGGCGCGATCTGCGTCACCTTCTCCATCAGCGGCGGCATCAGGAGCTCGACCGCGAGGTCGGGCATCATCAGGCGAAAGTGCCGGTCGCTGCGCGCGGCGTCGAAATCGTCGGAGACGAACAGCGCGCGCACCTGGTCGAGCGCATGGGCCAGCGGCGAGCGCAACGCCTGCGCCCGCGGCGTCAGCTCCATCCGCGCGCCGGTGCGCACCAAAAGCGGATCGCCGATCAGGTCGCGCAGCCGCTGCAGCGCGTGGCTGGTCGCCGGTTGCGACAGATTGAGCCGCATCGCCGCGCGGCTGACATTGGCTTCGCGCAGCAGGGCGTCGAGCGCGACCAGCAGATTGAGGTCAAGCGAATTCAAATTCATCGAGTGAATATATATCATACTACCTATCGATTGGAAGAATGCGCGCAGGCGCCGCAGGATTGCGGGCAAGGCGTTTTTCACGAGAGCCGAAGACCGCATCGCGTGAGGAAACGCCTGAAATCAGGGTCTATCAATCGCAAGGAGACGCGCCATGAGCGCAGCCGACAACAAGAAACTGGTGCAGGAGATGTTCGTGATCGCAGGCAGTCCCGATCCTGCGGTGCGCGAGAACTCGCTGTTCATGGCAACGCTTGCCGACGACGCGATCTGGACCGTGACCGGGCAATATTCCTGGTCGCGTACGTTCACCGGCAAGCAGTCGATCATCAACGATCTGCACGGCCATGTCCGCTCGAAACTGGTCGAGCGCGGCCGCACCGTCGCCCATCGCATCATCGCCGACGGCGACATCGTCGTGATCGAGGCCAAGGGCGACAACCTCACCAAGCAAGGTCAGCGCTACGACAACGACTATTGCCTGGTGTTCCGTTTCGACGGTGGTCGGATCAAGGAGGTGCGGGAATATTGCGACTCGGTCCTGACCGAGAAGGCGCTCGGCGCGTTTCCGGCGTAGCGGTCCGCCGCTAACGGGCGGCACAAACGAAGACGGCGCCCATCCGGGCGCCGTGGTCTTGCCGTCGTGTGGATTGGCTTACGCCACCTTGGACTTGAGGTGGCCGAACATGATGTCGCGCGCAGCGTCGTCCATCTCGGCCTTGAAGGTGTGCTTGTCCTTCAGCGCGATCGCGCGCGCCGCCGCCGGCC
The DNA here is from genome assembly GCF_054055815.1 of Bradyrhizobium sp. USDA 4503. Taxonomy (NCBI): domain Bacteria; kingdom Pseudomonadati; phylum Pseudomonadota; class Alphaproteobacteria; order Hyphomicrobiales; family Nitrobacteraceae; genus Bradyrhizobium; species Bradyrhizobium sp. USDA 4503. The sequence continues at coordinate 4,076,274 of NZ_JBSRXS010000001.1, read as the reverse complement.
GCGCCGAGATCTCGTCGACCAGCCGCTTGACGTTCGGATATTTGGCGTAGCCTTCCTCGCCGAGGATGAACGCCGCCATCCGCGCCCAGCCCCAGAACGCCATGTCGACGATCGTGTAGCTGTCGCCGACCATGTAGCGCTGTTTCGCCAGGTGATCGTCGAGGATCTTGTAATGGCGGTGCGCCTCGTACTGGTAGCGGTTGTTGGCGTAGTCGAGATCCTTCGGCGCGAAGTGCTTGAAGTGCACGGCCTGGCCGGAATAGGGGCCGAGGCCGGTCGCGATGAACATCAGCCAGGACAGCGTCGCGGCGCGATTGGCCGGCGTATTGGCGGGCAGGAACTTGCCGTGCTCCTCGGCGAGGTAGAGCAGGATCGCGTTCGAATCGAACACCAGCACGCCGTCATCGTCGATCGCCGGCACCTTGCCGTTCGGGTTGACCTTGAGGAATTCCGGCGCGAACTGCTCACCCTTGCGGGTATCGACCGGGATCGCCTCGAACGGCAGGCCGGACTCTTCGAGGAACAGCGCGACCTTGTTCGGGTTCGGCGCACCATTGAAATAGAATTTGATCATGAAGGGACTCCCTTGGTTCTTGTAGCCGGCGAGATCGCGACGCGGCGGGGAAGGCCGCAGACCGGCTCCTCTTGCGCAAATTTCACGCCGCGGCGCAAGCGACGAGTTTGTGAATCAGGGTCGCGTGGCGCGCTGGTCAGCCGGCCCAGAAGAAGCCCAGGATACCCGCGACGACCAGCGCGATGCCCGCGACGTCCAGCGCGGCGGCGGAGCGGGTCGCAGCACGCAAATGGGAGACCTGCGCCGCGCGTTCTGATCCCCGCGCGTAACCATGGACGATGATCTCTTCATTGAACTCGCCATGCGCCTCGAGGGCGAGCGTCAGGCCGACGCAGACGAGCAGGATGCCGAAAATGATCAGGCCGAAGAATCCGAGCAGGCCGATCAGCAGCATCGGAAACATGCCGAGCAGGAAGACCGGCAGCAGCGGCACCAGCAGCAGTGTCTCGGATTGTCTGCGCATCGGGCGACCAGTCGAAGCGGCAAGTGGTGGGACCGAATCTAGTCCCGCCGTCGCGGCGCAACAAGGCGGGCCGCATTCAAGACGGCGTCATCTTTCCCAACGTGTCATTCCCCGGTGCGCAATTGCGCATCTGAGGGCGCCGGGAAGCGGCGAGCCCGGAATGACGAGGAAGATTAGTCGGCTTGCCTCAGCCCGCCGCCATCTCGGAGCGGATCTCGGCGCGCAGCTCGTCGATCAGCCGCAGGCCGCTCTTGGTCTCGACGTGCCAGAAGGTCCAGCCGTTGCAGGCGCCGGAGCCCTGCGCGACCGCGCCGATGCGGTGGATCGAGCCGACCTTGTCGCCGAGCATGATGGCGCCGTCGGCGCGCACCAGGGCGCCGTGGCGCTTCTTGGCGTCGACCAGCCTGGCGCCCGGCACGATCATGCCGCGTTCGATCAGTTCGGAGAACGCCACCCGCGGTGCCTCGCGCGCGGTCATGAACGGCGCCAGCGTTGCTTCCGGCAGCGGCTCGATCGCGGCGATGCGCGCCTCGGCGGCGGCGGCATAGGCCTTGTCGCGCTCGAAGCCGATATAGCTGCGGCCGAGGCGCTTGGCGACGGCGCCGGTGGTGCCGGTGCCGTTGAACGGATCGATCACGAGATCGCCGGGCTTCGAGGACGACAGCAACACGCGGGCGAGCAGCTGCTCGGGCTTCTGCGTCGGATGCACCTTCTTGCCGTCGCCGTCCTTGAGGCGCTCCTCGCCGGTGCACAGCGGGATCAGCCAGTCGGAGCGTGCCTGCACGTCCTCATTGGACGCCTTCAGCGCTTCGTAATTGAAGGTGTAGCCCTTGGCCTTCTCGTCGCGCGCGGCCCAGATCATGGTCTCGTGCGCATTGGTGAAGCGGCGGCCGCGGAAATTCGGCATCGGATTGGACTTGCGCCACACGATATCGTTCAGGAGCCAGAAGCCGAGGTCCTGCATGATCGCGCCGACGCGGAAGATGTTGTGATAGGAGCCGATCACCCACAGCGTTGCCGACGGCTTCATCACGCGGCGGCAGGCCAGCAGCCAGGCGCGGGTGAAATCGTCGTAGGCAGCGAACGACGAGAACTTGTCCCAGTCGTCGTTGACGGCATCGACATGCGACTCATCGGGGCGCTTGAGGTCGCCCTTGAGCTGCAGATTGTAGGGAGGATCCGCGAAGACCAGGTCGACCGAGCCGGCCTGAAGCTTCGACAATTCGGCCACGCAATCGCCAATGACGATGTGGCTCGATGGGGCACTCTCAAATTTAGTGCGGGGCGCCCTTGCAGACGCCCCGCGACGCGACACTACCATGACTCAAGAACTCTGACTCAGGCGACGCTGTCGGCGACGCGGGACTAAACAACCGACTGACGTCACATTGACCCGGCAAAGTAAAAATCGACTTAATTGGAAATCTTCATGCAAAAGATTGCAGCATCTTTTGCGCGGCACGTCGCGATGCCACCGGCGTTGTGCTGCAACATCAGCGCGTTCGGCGAAAAAATTTGCGGATCATCAAACCGGCACGATTCGCGCGGTAAATTTGCGCTCATTGGCAACCGTTTGCACCGCAAGGGATGCGCCTCTTCCGGACTAGGCAATTATTGCCGGGCAGGATATTGATTAACAGAATGGAAATTTTAAGTTGGAGTGTCCCGCGTCGGGTCGCCGACTGGAATGAAGGGAAACCACCATGCGCTATGATGATTTCCGCCGCAGCGACGACATCGAAGATCGTCGCGATGAAGGCGGGATGGGCGGAGGGGGCGGTGGCGGCTTCGGCGTTCCGATGGGTGGTGGCGGGCTCGGCATCGGCACCATCATCGTGCTCGGCTTGCTCGGCTATGCCTTCGGCATCGACCCGCGCATCCTGATCGGCGGCGCCGAGATTCTCACCGGCGGCGGCCAGGCGCCGACCTACCAGACCGACCGGCAGTCGTCAGGCGGCCAGGCCAAGCGCGGCGCCCCGACCGACGAGATGGGCAGCATGATCGCCGGCATCCTTGGTGAGATCGACGATCGCTGGAGCGAGATCTTCAAGGCCAGCGGGCAGACCTACACCGGTCCGAAGATCGTGCTGTTCCGCAATGCCACGAATGGCGGCCGCTGCGGCATGGCGCAGTCGGCGATGGGACCGTTCTACTGCCCGCCGGACAAGACCATCTTCCTCGACACCGGCTTCTTCCGCGAGGTCGAGACGCGCTTCCGCGGCTGCTCGGGCAACGCCTGCAAGTTCACCGCGGCCTATATCATCGCGCATGAGGCCGGCCATCACATCCAGAACCTGCTCGGCATCATTCCGCGCGTGAATCGGCTGCAGCAGCAGGCCGGCAGCAAGGCCGAGGCCAACGCGCTGCAGGTCAAGGTCGAGCTGCAGGCCGATTGCCTTTCCGGCGTCTGGGTCAACCGCGAGGAGAAGAAGCGGCCGGGCTTCCTCGAGGCCGGCGACATCGACGCCGCGCTGACCACCGCGAACGCGATCGGCGACGACACGCTGCAGCGGCAGGCGACGGGCAGGGTGGTGCCTGATTCCTTCACCCACGGCTCCGCCGCGCAGCGCAAGGAGTGGTTCATGAGGGGCTACCAGCAGGGCACCGTGCAGGCCTGCAACACGTTCGGCGGTAGCTTGTAGCCGTGTGCCGGTAGCGTCATCCCCGGATGAGCGCGAACGCGCTCACTCGGGATATGTTCGCCTGTTAGCGAGCCCCGAAGGATGACGGAGCCCGTGGCCCATCCTGAGGTGCTCGCCCAGTGATGCAAGTGCACCGCGAGGCGAGCACCTCAGGATGTCGTCAGCGGGATGGAAAGAGGTGCAAATGTCCTCACTCGACGAATCCAAATCATTCATCCCGCTCAATATCGCAGTACTGACGATTTCCGACACCCGCTCGCTGGCGGATGACAAGTCGGGCACCACGCTGGCCGACCGTCTCACCGCGGCCGGCCACAAGCTCGCGGCGCGCGAGATCGTCACCGACGATGTCGAGGCGATCAGAGCCGTGATCCGGCGCTGGATCGCCGATCCCGCTGTCGATGCCGTCATCACCACCGGCGGCACCGGCTTCACCGGCCGCGACGTGACGCCGGAGGCGGTCGAGCCATTGTTCGAGAAGCGGATGGACGGCTTTTCGATCGCCTTCCACATGCTGAGCCACGCCAAGATCGGGGCGTCGACTGTCCAGAGCCGCGCCACCGCTGGCGTTGCGGGCGCGACCTTCATCTTCTGCCTGCCCGGCTCGCCCGGCGCCTGCCGCGACGGCTGGGACGGCATTTTGGCGGCGCAACTCGACTACCGCACGCGCCCCTGCAATTTCGTCGAGATCATGCCGCGGCTGGATGAACATCTGCGCCGCCCGAAGGCGAAAGGCGCGAGCGCTTAGCCTCCCTCATTCCGGGGCGTGCGAAGCGCGAACCCGGAATCCAGAGATTGTGGCGCGAGATGCCGGGTTCGATGCTGCGCATCGCCCCGGAATGACGCCGGAGGGTAAAGAGCCCTACAACTCCAGCTCCCAGGTCTCGCCGACTAGGTCGACGCCAAAGCTGTGGTGCTTTTCTTCCTTGACCCGCTCGAAGCCGGCACGGGCGTAGATGCCGCGCGCGGCGACCAGGATGCTCTGGGTCCACAGCGTCATCTTCTTGTAACCCTTCTCGCGCGCGGCGCGGATGCATTGCTCGACCAGTGCGCGGCCGACGCCGAGCCCGCGCGCCTTTTCTTCCACCAGCAGCAGGCGCAGCTTGGCGACCCCGTCGCCGCCGTCGACCAGGAAGACCGAGCCGACCGGCTCGCCGTCGACCTCCGCGATCCAGCAATGCTCGCGCGCCGGATCGAACGATCGCAGAAACTGCGCGCAGATCTCGGCCACCAACGCCTCGTAGCTAATGTCCCAGCCATACTCCTCCGCGTAGGCTTGTCCCTGCCGCGAGACGACCCAACCCATGTCGCCGACGCGATGGCTGCGCAGCAGGAAGCCGACCGGTTTCTCGGCCGGCGGCTCCAGCGATTGCTCGATCGTGCCCATGGCGCGCACCACCGCGGCGCGACGGTCGCCGTCCATCTGCTTCAATAGCGTCCCGACCTCGCTGCGCGAGCGGCAGTCGAGATCGGCGGCAGCAGTGCGGCCCTTGGCGGTGAGGGCCACCTCGTTGACGCGCTTGTCGGCCTTCGATGGCTTCCGCGTCACGATCTGGCGCCTTTGCAGCGCCGCCAGCGTGCGGCTGACGAAGCCGGCATCGAGTTCGAGATCGCGCACCAGATCGGTTGCGGTGCAATTTTCGCGGTGCGCGAGCTCGTAGATGATCCGCGCTTCCTGCAGCGTGAATGGTGAGTGCAACAGCTTCGGCTCGATGATGCCGAGCTTGCGGGTATAGAACCGGCTGAAGCCGCGGACCGCGGCGACCTGGCTCTCGAGCGTGGTGTCATGGAAGTTTGATTTCATCAAGCATATTATTTGACGGAATCAAATAATCCGCAAGCGCTTTGTTCAGGCCACCATGATCCGGCTCCGCAGCATGGTGCGGGAGGAACGGCCGAGCCGGCGCAGCAGGCGCGCCTCGGAGCGGCGGGCATCGGGCCGGTAGCCGCCGATCCGCTCGTAATGCTCGCGCGCGATCAAAAGGCCCTGTTCGGCCGAGGGCCCGGTGATCATCCGGGCAACGAATTTGAGGCCGTCGCGCAGGCCCGGGTCGGTGTAGGGTGCGCGGGCGTAGCGGAAGATGCCGGCGCGGTCCTTGCCGCTGGCCGCCACCATCTGGATGAACTGGGGGGTTTCCTCGATCCAGCCGGCATCGAGCACGGCGCCCGGATGCAGGAACATCAGCCAGGGCGACCGCGCCTGCCGCGCGCCTGCCGCAAGCGCGGCGGCGCGCGTGCCCTCGAAGCGCAGGAAGCGGCAGCCGGCGACGTCGGCGACGCGCTCCATCACATCGCTGTGGCTGCGGTCGACCAGCAGCACTTCGCGGATGACGCCCGCGGCCGCGCCCGGCACCAGCGCCGCCAATGTTACGACCGCGGTGCGCTCGACGCCGTCGGTTGGAATGATCACGCTCAGCATGATTTTGAGGCTTCGATGGCTCAAACGGTGGAGAAACTCCGGCCGTGTTATCACCTTGTCATATTCAAAGCAGCCTGTTCGCCTGCAGAATTTTGTAGCAAGGTTTTGTGGAATTTCTCCGTTCATGTTCTTGATTTGTTCTCGTGCTGTGTTAGCTTCAAAGCATGAGCCGAGCATCCTCTCATGCCCTCAAGCACCCGCCGGTAACGGCGCCCTCCGATAACCCGGCGGGTGCACCTTCCCCTTTTCCCGAGCTTGCGGTCGCGATCGAGCGCGAGCGGCGGCGCGGCCGCGGCGCGCAGTCCAACGCCAGCGGCCGCTACGAGGCCGAGGCGCGCGTTGCCTTCGACGACGGCTGGCAGAGCCTCGAGGACCTGCCGCCATTTGCGACCAGCGTGGCGCTCGACACCTCGCGCAAGGTGATCACCCGCAACGACTCGCCCGACATCGGCTTCGACCGCTCGATCAATCCGTATCGCGGCTGTGAGCACGGCTGCGTCTATTGCTTCGCGCGGCCGACCCACGCCTATCTCGGCCTGTCGCCGGGGCTGGACTTCGAATCGAAGCTGTTCGCCAAGCCGGACGCACCCGCGCTGCTCGAGAAGGAGCTGGCGGCACCGGACTACGAGGCGCGGATGATCGCGATCGGCACCAACACCGATCCCTATCAGCCGATCGAGCGCGACCGGAAGATCATGCGCGGCATCCTCGAGGTGCTGGAGCGCGCCGGCCATCCGGTCGGCATCGTCACCAAGTCGGCGCTGGTCACCCGCGACATCGACATCCTGGTACGTATGGCCAAGCGCAATCTCGCCAAGGTCGCGCTCTCGGTGACGACGCTCGACCCGAAACTCGCCCGCACCATGGAGCCGCGCGCCTCGACCCCGCCGAAGCGGCTCGAGGCGATCAAGCGGCTCACGGATGCCGGCATCCCGACCACGGTGATGGTCGCACCCGTGATCCCGGCGCTGAACGATTCCGAGATCGAGCGCATCCTCGATGCCGCCGCACATGCCGGCGCCAGGGAGGCGAGCTATGTGCTGCTGCGGCTGCCGCTCGAGGTGCGCGATCTGTTCCGCGAATGGCTGATGGCCAACTATCCCGATCGCTACCGTCACGTCTTCACGCTGATCCGCGACATGCGCGGTGGCCGCGACTACGACTCGCAATGGGGCACGCGGATGAAGGGCACCGGCCCGATGGCCTGGATGATCGGCCGCCGCTTCGAGATCGCCTGCGAAAAGCTCGGCCTCAACAAGCGGCGGACCAAGCTGACCACCGATCACTTCGCCAAGCCGAAGCGCAGCGGGCAGCAGCTGAGCTTGTTTTAGGTGCCAGCAAAGTGATGATCGTCATTGCGAGGAGCGAAGCGACGAAGCAATCCATGCATCCGAATATGTGGAACAATGGATTGCGTCGCTTCGCTCGCAACGACGGGAAAGGTAAACATGAGTAACGCCCCGACCGCACGCTTCACCGTCCTCACGCTGGGCGTCAGTGACATGCGCGCCAGCATCGGCTTTTATGAATCGCTCGGCTTCTCCAGGAAGATGCGCGCGACCGGCGAGGAGGTCGCCTTCTTCGAGACCGGCGGCACCGTGCTCGGCCTGTTCCCGTGGCATCTGCTCGCTGCCGATGCCGGGCTGCCGGATCAGCCACGGCCTTCAGCGTTCCGCGGCGTCGCGATCGCTTGGAACTGCAACGACGCCGCCGAGGTCGATCGTGTGATGGCGTTCGCGCTGTCGAAAGGCGCCAGGCTGCTGAAACCCGCGCAGCCGACCAGCTATGGCGGCTATTGCGGTTATTTCGGCGATCCCGACGGCCACGCCTGGGAAGTGGTGCGCGCGCCGGGCTTTGAGGTTCGCGACGACCGCCGGGTGTCAATCCCCGATTAGAGCGCCGATCCCGATTAGGGTGGCGGATTGAATAACGGGGAAGGGCGCCAGGTTCCCGGTTGCGCCGCGGGCCGGGCTTGATCACGATCCCCGCATGATTCGGGACAAGTCCAATCGCAGGTCAAAGACCGCGTCGAAGAAGAAGCCGGCCGAGCCGGCCAAGCCGGACAAGCGCGTCATCGTGGTGACGCGGCCGAGCTTTCGGCGCGAGCGCGCGCTGATCAAGCGAGGCGTCTGGCCGGTCGCCGGCTGCGACGAGGCCGGGCGCGGGCCGCTGGCGGGCCCGGTGGTCGCCGCCGCCGTGGTGCTGGACCCAAATCGGATACCCAAGGGCCTCGATGATTCGAAGCGGCTGACCGTCGAGCGCCGCGAGGAACTGTTCGAGGAAATCTGCGCGACAGCAGCGTTCTCGGTCGCGGTGGCGTCACGGGCGCGGATCGACCGCGACAACATCCTGCGCGCCTCGCTGTGGGCGCTGGCGCGCGCGGTGCATGCGCTGCCGGAAATGCCGAAGCATGTCTTCGTCGACGGCCGCGACAAGCTCGCCACGCCCTGCGACTGCGACGCCGTGATCGGCGGCGACGGCATGGTGGCCTCGATCGCGGCGGCCTCGATCATCGCCAAGGTGACGCGCGACCGCCTGATGTGCGCGCTGGCGCTGGATTGCCCCGGCTACGGCTTCGAGCAGCACAAGGGCTATGCCGTCCCCGAGCACCTCGAGGCGCTCGACCGGCTCGGCCCCAGCAGCCATCACCGTAGCTTCTTCGCTCCCGTCGTCGCGGCGCGGCTGAAGCATTTCCCGGTCCCGGCGGAGCCCGACCTGTTCACGGTGGACGCCGAAAGCGAAGCCGCGGCATCCGAAGCGGCGTAAAGCGCGGCGGCGCCGCACTCTCGGTGTCATCGCCCGGCTCGCCGCCTCCGCTAAAGCTTCGGCGCGCCAGGGGGCCCTGGCCTCGTCGAAGCCTTGGCGAAGACGGGACCGGGCGATCCAGTATTCCAGAGACCGTCGTGCTCAAGCCTGGCCGCCGCGGCGTACTGGATGACCGCCTTCGCGGGGCATGACAGCGATGTTTGACTTTGCACCGTGGACACATCCAGCCCGGTTGCCTCCATCGCCGCCGCCGTTTATCAAAAAACCTCGGGATCAGATGGCGCCGCTTGATACGGGTGGCTGGGGCATTTCAGGCGTTTCATGCGGTTTACCTCCCTGGTTGTCGAACTGATCCGCGCCCGGCCGCGCCTCGTGGTCTGGATCGTGGTGCTGGCGCAGGCCGCGATCTGGCTGTTCCTGCCGGCCATCTTCTACGGCAGTCCGCCCGGCAACCTCGCCACCATCCTCGCCTTCGGCCGCGAATATCAGGTCGGCACCGACATGGGGCCGCCGCTCGCGTTCTGGCTCGCCGACATCGCCTTCCGCGCCGTCGGGAATCACGTGTTCGGCGTCTATCTCCTGGCGCAGGTCTGCGAGATCGTCACCTTCATCGCCTTCTACGCCTTGGCGCGCTCCATCGTCGGTGGCCCGCAGGGCGTGCTGGCAGTGCTGCTGTCGATGACGGTCGTGGTGTTCTCCTCGCCAAGCGTCGAGTTCGGTCCGCTGATCCTGGCGCGCCCGCTCTGGGCGCTGCTGTTGCTGCATTCCTGGCAACTGATCGGGCAGAACCGGCGCAGCGCCTGGTTCGCCTGGTCGATCGATTGCGGCCTCCTGCTGCTGACGACGCCGGCGGCGATCGGCATGATCCTGCTCGTGACCGGCTTTGCGCTCGCAACCGAGCGCGGGCGGCGCATGCTCAAATCGGTCGATCCGATCTACGCGCTGCTCGTCATCATCGTGCTGGCGCTGCCCTACCTGATCTGGATGCTCCGCGCCGACGTCCTGGCGCTGCCGGCCTTGCCGGCACTCGCCGATCTCAAGGCGCGCGCGCTGCGCTGGGGCGTGGTGCTCGGCGGTCTGATCGTGGCGACCGCCGCGATCGCGCTGCTGGCGATCCTCAATTCGCGTTGGTTCGCCGGCAAGACCGAGGATGCCCCGATCATCAACCGCCCGCCGGTCAGTCCGCTGGCGCGGCAATTCGTGTATTTCTTCGCGTTCGCGCCGGCGATCGCGAGCAGCTTCGTCTCCGCGCTGTTCAATCTCGATCGCGCCTTCGGCGGCGCCGGAGTGGCGCTGTTGATGTCCGGGCTTGCCGTCGTGGTCGCGACCGGCGAACTGATCCCGCTCAGGCGGCAGCGGCTGCTGCGTTCGGTCTGGGCCTTGGCGGTCGCGGCGCCTGCAGCGCTCGCGCTGGCGGCGGCGCTGTTCCTTCCCTGGACCAGCACCACGGAGGCGTCCACCTCGCTGCCGGCAGCCGCGATGGGCCGCTTCTTCGATGACAGCTATGAGCGCCGCACCAACCAGCGCCTGCGCGCGGTGGCCGGCGATCCCGAACTTGCCAGCCTGATTGCGATGAACCGCCGGCGCCCGCATCTCTTGCTCGACGCCACGCCGCGGCGGACGCCGTGGCTGTCGGTCGCAAAATTCAACGAGACCGGCGGCGTCGTGGTGTGGCGCGCACAGGACACCGCCGGCACGCCGCCGCCCGACATCGCGCAGCGCTTCCCCGGCCTCGTGCCGGAAGTGCCGCGTTCGTTCGACCGGCTGGTCAACGGACGGCAGCCGGTGCTGCGGATCGGCTGGGCGATCGTGCGGCCGAAGGGGACGTGATTTGACGTGGAGCCGTAGCCCGGATGAAGCCAACGGGGCGCGCGTCCGCGCGACCCGTTGGCTCCATCCGGGCTACGAAGCTACGCGCTCGCCACCTGCAACACCTTCGCGATCGCGCGCAGATCCTGCCACGACAGCCGCTTGTACGACGGCGAGCGCAGCAGATAGGCGGGATGGAAGGTGGCGACGGCGCGGATCGTGCGGGTGCCGGTGTCGTAGTCGATCCATTTGCCGCGCGTGCGCATGATGCCCTCGCGCGTGCCGAGCAGCGCCTGTGTCGAGGGATTGCCGAGCGTCACCAGCACGTCGGGATTCACGAGTTCGATATGGCGCTGGATGAAGGGCAGGCACACCTGCGTCTCCTGCGGCGTCGGCGTGCGGTTGCCGGGCGGCCGCCACGGGATCACGTTGGCGATATAGGCTTTGCTGCGGTCGAGCCCGATCGCCGCGATCATGCGGTCGAGCAGCTTGCCGGAGCGGCCGACGAACGGCAGGCCCTCGATGTCCTCGTCGCGGCCCGGCGCCTCGCCGACGAACATCACGCGCGCCTGCGGATTGCCGTCGGCGAACACCAGCCTGGTTGCGGTGTGCTTGAGCGCGCAGCCGTCGAAATTCTCCATCAGCCTGCGCAGGGCTTCAAGCGTCGGCGCAGTCCGCGCAGCCTCGCGCGCGGAAGCGATCGCGGCATCCGGCGCCACGGTGATTTCGCTGCGCGGAACTGACGGCATCGGCGGCGGACGCAGCGGATTGAGTGCAACTGATGGGCGCGGCGCGGCTGGGGCGGGAACTGGCTCCGGCTCATCGAGCCGGTTGATCGGCGCATCGCCAAGCGCGCAATCGACCCCGGCCTCGAGGTAAAAGGCCAGCAATTGCTGCAGTGTAGGGGTGGGCTCGGGCGGCAGGGCCATCATGGGCGCAATCTAGAGCATCGACCAGAAAAGTGGAGGGCGGTTTTCGGAAAAGATTATTTTCTTGCGGTACCCGGGCCGTGCAAACCCATGGAAGCGCAATTCCATGGTTGTCCTTCCGCCAAAAATCGGAAACAACGACCCGTGAAAAGCTTAGAAGCGTTCTCAATGGGCTGAGATCAAAGATCATGAATGCTGAAGACCTTCCTCCGCGCGAGTCTATGGAATTCGACGTCGTCATCGTCGGCGCCGGCCCGTCGGGCCTGTCGGCCGCGATCCGGCTGAAGCAGCTCAATCCGGAGCTCTCGATCGTCGTGGTGGAGAAGGGCTCCGAGGTCGGCGCGCACATCCTCTCGGGTGCGGTGATCGATCCGGCCGGGCTCGACAAGCTCGTGCCCGATTGGCGCGACGACGCCGATTGTCCGCTGAAGACGCAGGTCAAGGACGACCGCTTCTACTGGACGACGTCGCAAGGCTGGTTCCGCCTGCCGAACTTCATCATGCCGCCGCTGATGAACAATCATCACTGCTACATCGGCTCGCTCGGCAATGTCTGCCGCTGGCTGGCACCGAAGGCGGAAGCGCTCGGCGTCGAGATCTATCCGGGCTTTGCCGCGGCCGAAGTGCTTTATGACGACAAGGGCGCGGTGCGCGGCATCGCCACCGGCGACATGGGCATTGCCAGGGACGGCAGCCACAAGGATTCCTACACCCGCGGCATGGAGCTGCTCGGCAAATATACGCTGTTCGCCGAAGGCGCACGCGGCTCGCTGTCCAAGCAGCTGATCGCGAAGTTCAATCTCGATGCCAACTCCGAGCCGCCGAAGTTCGGCATCGGCCTCAAGGAGGTCTGGCAGATCGACCCGGCGAAGCACAAGAAGGGTCGGGTGCAGCACACGCTCGGCTGGCCGCTGAACGACAGGACCGGCGGCGGCTCGTTCCTCTATCATTACGACGACAACCGCGTCGCGGTCGGCTTCGTCGTGCATCTGAACTACAACGATCCCTATCTGTCGCCGTTCGACGAATTCCAGCGCTTCAAGACCCATCCCGATGTCCGCGAGCTGTTCGAGGGCGGCAAGCGGCTCGCCTATGGCGCGCGCGCCATCACCGAGGGCGGCTACCAGTCGGTGCCCCGGCTCTCGTTCCCGGGCGGCGCGTTGATTGGCTGCGCGGCGGGCTTCGTCAACGTGCCGCGCATCAAGGGCGTCCACAACGCGATGGGCTCCGGCATGCTCGCCGCCGAGCATGTCGCGGCCGCGCTCGGCGCCGGACGCGCCAATGACGAGCTCGTCGAGTACGAGAACGCCTGGCGCTCGTCGGCGATCGGCAAGGACCTGTTCAAGGTCCGCAATGCCAAGCCGTTGCTGTCGAAGTTCGGCAACATGCTCGGAACGGTGCTCTCCGGCTTCGACATGTGGTGCAACACGCTCGGCTTCTCGCTGTTCGGCACCCAGTCGCACGCCAAGCCGGACCGCAAGACGCTCGATCCGTCCAAGCAGCACCAGCCGATCGCCTATCCGAAGCCGGACGGCAAGATCTCGTTCGACAAGCTGTCGTCGGTGTTCCTGTCCAACACCAACCATGAGGAGGACCAGCCGGTCCATCTCAAGGTCGCCGACCTCAATCTGCAGAAGACCTCGGAACACGACGTGTTCGCCGGTCCGTCCAACCGCTATTGCCCGGCCGGCGTTTATGAATGGGTCGAGGAATCGACGGGTCCGCGCTTCCAGATCAACGCCCAGAACTGCGTCCACTGCAAAACCTGCGACGTGAAGGACCCCAACGGCAACATCACCTGGGTTCCGCCGGAGGGCGGCGGCGGTCCGAACTACGAGGCAATGTGAGGCCAGGGTGAGCTCGAGGCGGCCGACCACATTTGCGTGAGGCGGCCGCGCGAGTTGCCGCAACCTCCGCTTGGCCTCTCCGCGCGTGGAGCGGCCGGATTGCACTTCAGGTTACAACGGAAGACGCAAAAAGGGGTGCCGTGGCACCCTTATCTCGCGCCTTTTTGCGTCCGCGCGCGAATATGCCCGGCCCGGTCACGATACCGCCATAGTGGAAGCGTCTTGCGGAGGCTGGCTGGATCGGCGGGCCTAAAGGCCTAATCTGCCAATTGATTCGTCATGGGTTGCCTTTGGGCGATCCTTGCGGATAAGCGCCAAAAGCGGCATTGTCCCCCGCCGTGATGCCGCCGCTTGGGTTCGCATTTTGAGACTGATCGCAAGATCTTGGCCATAAAATCCATCTTGGCGTAAATCCCTGGAGCAAGGCGACCGTGATGCTGTCCACCCGATTCCACCGCCTGACGATTGCCGTTTTCGCTGCCGCAGCCCTTGCCGTGCCTGCGCAGCTTGCAGCGCAAACGCCGGACCATCCGACCGACAATACCGCGCAATTCCCGTCCAAGAACGACCTGAAGTCGCTGACCACCGCCGGCAGCTATCTCGCCGCCCGCCACGCCAGCGTCGAGCGCGATGCGACCTCGGCCGCGACGTTCTACCGCTCGGCGCTGCGCACCGACCCGAAGAATTCCGAGCTGCTCGACCGCGCCTTCATCTCCTCGCTCGCCGACGGCGACATCGAGGAGGCGGTCAAGCTTGCCGACCGCATCCTGACCCAGGACAAGGCCAACCGCGTCGCGCGCCTGGTCGTCGGCGTGCGCGATCTCAAGCTGAAGAAATATGCCGCCGCGCAGTCCAACATCAACCAGTCGGTGCGCGGCCCGATCACCGATCTCGTCGCGACGCTGCTGTCGGCCTGGGCCGCCTATGGCGCCGGCGACAGCAAGGCCGCGGTTGCCTCGATCGACAAGCTGACCGGCCCCGAGTGGTACCCGATCTTCAAGGACCTGCATGCCGGCATGATCTATGAGCTGTCCGGCAAGGAGAAGGATGCCGGCGCCCGCTTCGAGCGCGTCTACAAGCTCGACGATTCGATGCTGCGCACGGTCGACGAATATGCGCGCTGGACTTCGCGCAACAAGGACGCGGCCGCCGCGACCGCGATGTACGAGGCCTTCGACAAGAAGCTGCCGCGTCACCCGCTGGTGCTGGAAGGCATCAAGGAGACCAAGGCCGGCAAGAAGCTGCCGCCGCTGGTCGAGTCGCCGCAGGCCGGCGCGGCCGAGGCGCTCTACGGCATCGGCGCGACGCTGACCCGCCGCGGCGGCGAGGACCTCGCGCTGGTCTATCTGCAGCTCGCGCTCTATCTGCAGCCCAACCATCCGCTGGCGCTGCTGTCGCTCGCCGATCTCTATGAATCGGTGAAGAAGCCGCAGATGGCGATCAAGGTCTATGAGCGGATGCCGGCGTCCTCGCCGCTCAAGCGCAACGCGCAGATCCAGCTCGCGACCAATCTCGATGCCGCCGACCGCAGCGACGAGGCGATCAAGATCCTCAAGGAAGTCACATCGGATCAGCCGAAGGACATCGAGGCGATCCTGGCGCTCGGCAATATCGAGCGCGGCCGCAAGAAGTTCGCCGACTGCGCCACCACCTATTCGCAGGCGATCGACGCACTGCCGGCCGGCGGCGACAAGAACGCCTGGGTCACCTATTACTATCGCGGCATCTGCGAGGAGCGCTCCAAGCAGTGGAACAAGGCCGAGGCCGACATGCGCAAGGCGCTCGAGCTGCAGCCCGAGCAGCCGCATGTGCTGAACTATCTCGGTTATTCCTGGATCGACCAGGGCATCAACCTCGACGAAGGCATGAAGATGATTAAGCGTGCCGTCGATCAGCGCCCCGACGACGGCTACATCGTGGACTCGCTCGGCTGGGCCTATTACCGGATCGGCAATTACGAGGAGGCGGTGAAGAACCTCGAGCGCGCGATCGATCTGAAGCCGGAAGATCCGACCATCAACGACCATCTCGGCGACGCTTACTGGCGCGTCGGCCGCACCCTGGAAGCCAAGTTCCAGTGGGCGCATGCCCGCGACCTCAAGCCCGAGCCGGAAGAGCTGCCGAAGATCCAGGCCAAGATCGACAACGGCCTGCCGGATGACACCTCCAACGCCGCCGCCGCCGAGAAGAAGAAGGACGACGACGGCAAGGGCGGCTGAGCGGCGGTCGTCGCGCTGCATCTTCATAAAATACCGTGATGCCCGGGCAAAAGCGCGAAGCGCGTCTTCGCGCAAGATGTCCCGGGCATTGACGTTTGCCCGTCATGGCCGGGCTTGACCCGGCCATCCATCCCTTCGAGAAATTCGTTCTTGGTTGATAGATGCCCGGGTCATAGGCGAGCGGAAGCGACGCCGTCCTTCAGACGGCTATGCCCGGGCATGACGAGTCATGGCGGAATTTCCATCCAAACAAAGGGATAGGATCGTACGGCGATTTACGCTAATCGCATCACGATGTTTGTTTTTTAGGGGTTTATCGCCGTGCCGGCGCTGATTGAAGAAGGGCGTGCCAAGGTCAACCTGACGCTGAAGGTTGTCGGGCGGCGCGTCGACGGGTTTCACGACTTGGAGAGCGTCGTCGCGTTTGCCGATTGCGCCGATCGCCTGATGCTCGAGCCGGGACCCGAGCTGTCGCTTTCGATGGCGGGGCCGCTGGCCGATGCCTGCGGCGACACCTCTGACAATCTGGTGCTGAAGGCCGCGCGGCTGCTCGGCGAGCGCGTCGCGGACCTCGAGGTCGGCCACTTCACGCTGGAGAAGGTGCTGCCGGTTGCGGCCGGCATCGGCGGCGGCTCGGCGGACGCCGCGGCGGCGCTGCGGCTGTTGGCGCGGCTCAATGAGCTCTCGCTCGACGATAGCCGGATCATGGAGGTCGCGCTGCAGACCGGCGCCGACGTGCCGGTGTGCGTCGCCTCGCGGGCCTGCGACATGACCGGCGTCGGCGAAGGCCTGCTGCCGCTCGACCTGCCGAAAATGCCGTGCGTGCTGGTCAATCCGCGCGTGCCGGTTGCGACCAGGGACGTCTTCAATGCGCTCGGCCTGCGCAATGGCGAGCTCCTGATCGGCGCCACCGACGTCGTGATGCAGGCGCCGTCATGGCCGGAAGCCGGGCGCGCGATCGACGATTGGATCGCGGCGCTGGAGCGCGGCACCAACGATCTCGAAGCCCCCGCGGCGCGCATCCAGCCCGTCATCAGTGACGTGCTGTCCGCGCTGCGTGAGACCCGGGGCGTTCGTCTGGTGCGCATGTCGGGCTCGGGCGCGACCTGCTTTGCCGTGTGTCGGAACCGACGCCGACGCCGAGGCGGCCGGCGAACAACTCCGCGCCGGTCACCCCGGCTGGTGGGTGCATGCGGGCACGCTGAGCTAGTGCGCGCCCATTCTCTCTCCGTCATTCCGAGGCTCGCGCCAGGAGGCGCGCCCTCAGGCGCGCAATTGCGCACTGGGGAATGACGACGGAGAGGGGTGCGACAAAACAACCCGACGGGCAACTCAGCAAAACCTGTCAATCCTCGCGCGCGAAAATATTTCGCTTCATCCGAATCGCGAAGCTCGGACAGTGTCGCGAGAACGCGGAAATTTGACTCACTGACCGTGCCACCTATTCGGTGTCGTCCCTGCCTAGTGCGCAATTGCGCACTAGGCAGGGACGACAGGGGCATTTGCGGCGCGCCCATCCCGCCCCAACGCCGGGCAGCCTTGCGGGGCCATTGCTTGGCAAGCCAAACCCCGTTTGCCATAACAGGATGAAACAACAACGTTGCGCGTGCGGGGCCGTTCGGAATCCGCCTGCAGCCAAAGAGCCGGGAGGATGCCATGGCCAATATCCGAGTTCTCGCCACCGATCTGGAGTTTCCCGAAGGTCCCGTCGTCATGCCCGACGGTTCGGTCGTGCTGGTCGAAATCCGCGGCCAGCGGCTGACGCGGGTCTATCCCGACGGGCGCAAGGAGATCGTCGCCAAGGTGCCGGGCGGCCCGAACGGCGCGGCGCTCGGTCCCGACGGCAAGATGTACATCTGCAACAATGGCGGCTTCTCCTGGATTCCGACCCGCAACATGATCATGCCGGGGCCGCAGCCCGAGGATTATCTCGGCGGCTCGATCCAGCGCGTCGATCTGCAATCCGGCAAGGTCGAGACCGTGGTGACTAAATGCGGCGAGCACGCGCTGCGCGGGCCGAATGACCTGGTGTTCGACAGGCAGGGTGGCCTGTGGTTCTCCGACCTCGGCAAGCGCCGCGCCCGCGACATGGATGTCGGCGCGTTCTATTATCTGAAGCCCGGCATGAACGAGATCGTCGAGGCCGTGCACGGCATCCTGCCAGCCAACGGCATCGGCCTGTCGCCGGACGAGAAGACCGTCTACATCGCGGAGACGCCGACCGCGCGGCTGTGGGCGTATGAAGTTTCAGAGCCCGGCACCGTCAAGCCGCGCGACGTGATCTATCGCGGCGAGCGCGGCAAGCCGATCGCCGGCCTCGGCGGCTACCAGATGTTCGACTCGCTCGCCGTGGAAGCGAACGGCAATGTCTGCGTCGCGACGCTGGTCTCGGGCTGCATCTCGGTGATCGCGCCCGACGGCACCGTGGTCGAGCAGGTGCCGACTGGCGACCGCGTCACCACCAACATCGCCTTCGGCGGCCCCGAGCTGAAGACCGCTTACATCACGCTGTCCGGCAAGGGCGAGCTGATCGCGATGGACTGGCCGCGGCCGGGATTGCCGCTGAATTTTCTGAATAGATGACGATTGCGGTTCGCGAAGCGCAATCGTCATTCCGGGATGGTGCGAAGCACCAGACCCGGAATCTCGAGGTTCCCCGATGCGCAATTGCGCATCTGAGGTTCGATGCTGCGCATCGCCCCGGAATGACAAAGATGGAGAGATCTCGAATGCCCTGGCTTGAACCGGTCACCCTTCGCGGCGCGCATGCGCGGCTGGAGCCGTTGTCCCACGATCATCGCGACGGGCTGGTCGAGGCGGTGAAAGACGGCGAGCTGTCAAAGCTCTGGTACACCGCGATCCCGCAGCCGGAGAACATGGCCAAGGAGATCGACCGCCGGCTCGGCCTGCAAAAGGCCGGATCGATGCTGCCGTTCACGGTGTTCGACGCCGACGGCAAGATTTCCGGCATGACGACCTACATGAACGTCGACACGTCGAACCGTCGCGTTGAGATCGGCTCGACCTGGTACGCCAAACGTGTGCAGCGCAGCGCGGTCAATACGCAGTGCAAACTGCTGCTGCTGACCCATGCCTTCGAGAAGCTTGATTGCATCGCGGTCGAGTTCCGCACGCATTTCTTCAATCACCAGAGTCGGCGCGGCATCGAGCGTCTGGGTGCGAAGCAGGACGGCATCCTGCGCAGCCATCAGATCGCGCCCAACGGCACGTTGCGCGACACTGTGGTTTACAGCATCATCGCCAGCGAATGGCCGACGGTGAAGGCGCATCTGACCTATCAACTCAACGAAAAGCCGCGCTGACACTTTGGTCGGCGCCAGAAACGAGACGATGGAAACGTTCGATTATGTGATCATCGGCGCAGGCTCCGCCGGGAGCGTGCTGACCAACCGCTTGAGTGAAGACGCGGGCACTAGGGTGTGCGTGCTCGAGGCCGGGCCGAGCGACTGGCATCCCTACATCCATCTGCCGGCCGGCTTCATCAAGACCTTCCATATGAAGAGCGTGAACTGGGCCTATCAGCAGGAGGTGGGTCCCTACACCGGCGGGCGCAGCATCTATGCGCCGCGCGGCAAGACGCTCGGCGGCTCGTCCTCGATCAATGGCCACATCTACAACCGCGGCCAGCGCCAGGACTTCGACACCTGGGCGCAGCTCGGCAATCGCGGCTGGGGCTATCCCGACGTGCTGCCCTATTTCCGGCGCATGGAGAGGCGGATCGGCGAGGGCGACGACACCTATCGCGGCCGCGACGGCAACCTCACCGTCACCACCATGGACTGGCAGGATCCACTCTGCGAAGCCTTCATGGCAGGCGCGGTCAGCCTCGGCATTCCGCGCAATCCTGATTACAACGGCCAGATACAGGAAGGCGTGTCGTACTGCCAGCGCACCATCCTGAACGGCCGCCGGGTCAGCGCCGCGACCGCGTTCCTGCATCCGGCGCGGCGGCGGCCCAATGTCGATGTGCACACGCATGCGCATGTCACCGGCATCATCTTCGAGGGCAAGCGCGCGGTCGGCGTGCGCTACAACCGCGGCGGCAAGCACGGCGATCCCCTGGAGATCCGCGCCACCAAGGAGGTCATCCTCTCCGGCGGCGCCTACAACTCGCCGCAGCTGTTGCAGCTCTCCGGCGTCGGCGCGCCCGAGCTGTTGCAGGCGCACGGCATCGAGGTGCGCCACGCGCTGCCGGGCGTCGGCGAAGGTTTGCAGGATCATTACGCGCCGCGCTCGGTGGCGCGGGTCAAGAACATCAGGACCATCAACGAGCTTCGCCGCGGCTTCAGCCTGTGGGGCGAGGCGATCAAATGGGCGACGACGCGGCGCGGCCTGCTGTCGCTGTCGCCTACCATGGTCTACTGCTTCTGGCATTCCGGCGAGACCACCGAGAGCTCCGATCTGCAGCTCACCTTCACTCCGGCGAGCTACAAGGAAGGCGTGCAGGGCCAGCTCGAGGACGAGCCCGGCATGACGGTGGCGTCATGGCAGCAGCGGCCGGAGAGCCGCGGCTATGTCCGGATCCGCTCCGCCGATCCTTTCGCGCCGCCGATCATCCAGACCAACTACCTCGCCGAGGAGATCGACCGCCGCGTCGTCGTCGCCGGCATGAAGCTGGCGCGCCGGCTGCTCGCCTCCGAGCCGCTCAGTCCGTATTACGCCTATGAGGACTTTCCGGGCCCGAAGGTCACGAGCGACGACGAACTGCTCGCGGCCGCGACCGAGCGCGGCACCACCACCTTCCATCCCGGCTGCACCTGCCGGATGGGACCGGCGGACGCGCCGTGGGCGGTGGTCGACGACCAGCTTCGGGTCCATGGCATGGAGGGCCTGCGCGTGATCGACGCCTCGATCATGCCGCGGATGATCTCAGCCAATCTCAACGCCTCGACCTTGATGATCGCCGACAAGGCCTCCGACATGATCCGCGGCAAGGCACCCGAGGCGGCTGCGAAGCTGCCGGAGTATGCGTGACGGAATAGAGGCGTACGCGATGTTGCTTCTTGATCAGCGCGCTGTGTCTAACACCGTCATGCTGAGGAGGCCGCGAAGCGGCCGTCTCGAAGCACGACGGCCCGAGTGGGGCCGTGCATCCTTCGAGACGCGCTACGCGCTCCTCAGAGTCTGACTCATAAATCACCCAACCTTAGCTGCAGCCGCGAGTCTGCGGGTCAGGAGCCTGATGTGTGCAATCAGCAGCCAGGCAGCTTCGGTTGCCACCGTCGCCTCGAAGTCCTTGGCGAGGCGGCGGCATCTGCCGAACCAAGCGAATGTGCGTTCAACCACCCACCGCCTCGGCAGAAGCTGGAAGCCTTTGACGCCTTGAGGCCGCTCGACGATCTCGACAGTCCATGGACCGCAGTCTGAGAGCGCGTCGAGGAGTTGATTTCCGCGGTAGATCCGGTCGGCAAAGACGTGGCGCAGCCGGGGGAAGTTCATCCGCACGTTCTTCAGCAGCGGTACGGCGCCATGGCAGTCCTGAACGTTGGCGGGATGAACATGAACCCCAAGGAGGAGGCCATTGGTATCCGTCACAATGTGCCGCTTGCGGCCGTAGATGCGCTTGCCTGCATCGTAGCCGCGCGGTCCACCAGCTTGGGTGGTTGGCGCACTTTGACTGTCGATCACGGCTGCCGTCGGCTTCGGTGTCCGTCCAAGCTTTTTTCGCGCCCGGCGGACAAGCACGCTGACAATCCTCTGCCACCGGCCTGTATCCCGCCATCTATAAAAATAGCCCTGCACCGTCGAATAGGGCGGGAACTCCTGCGGCAACGCCCGCCACTGGCAGCCGGTCGAAACGATATAGAGGATCGCTTCGATCACACGACGCAGCTCCGTCTTACGCGGCCGGCCGCGCCGGTTCGCTCGCGGCAACAGGCGTCTGATCACCGCCCACTCCGCATCGGTCATATCGCTTGCATAACGCAGATCGTCCCGCCGATATTGCTCCCGAGTGATCTTGGTCCAGGGCATCGTGCTCTCCCTCGAATCTTTGCAAATCCGATGGAATCACACCCCACTGAGATCACTCACCCATTTTTCAGTCAGGCTCTCAGGATGACGGGACTAATATCAGGAGCTCAGCCGTAGACGAACGCCTTGTCCTTGAGGTCGATCGCCGGGAATTCGTCCTTCTCGGCCCAGTAATCCTGGTTGTGCTGCCACTCCGGCTTGTCGCCGCGCTTCGGCAAGAGGTGCATGCCGCGCATCATGTAGCCGGGGTTGAAGTTCTCCGGATCGATCCACGGCAGCAGCGGCATGTTGTGGTCTTCGGGGCGCAGTTCCGGCGTCACCTTGTTCGCGCCGGTCGCCTTCATGTGCTGCAGCAGGCGGCAGACGAAGTCGCCGACCAGATCGACGCGCAAGGTCCAGCTGGCGCGGAAATAGCCGAACACCCAGACGAGGTTCGGCACGCCGGTGAACATCATGCCGCGATAGGTCACGGTATCGGCGAAGTCGAGCGGCTTGCCGTCGATCTCGAAGTCGATGCCGCCGTTGGCGGAGAGGTGGAAGCCGGTCGCGGTGATGATGATGTCGGCCTCGAGCTGCTTGCCGGACTTGAGCAGGATGCCCGTCTCGGTGAAGCGGTCGATCTCGTCGGTGACGACCGACGCCTTGCCGCCCTTGATGGCGTGGAACAGGTCGGCATCCGGCACGAAGGCGATGCGCTGCCGCCACGGCCGGTAGCTCGGCGTGAAGTGGGTGGCAATGTCGTAGTCCTTGCCGAGGACGGCTTCGACCGCCGCCAGCAGGTCCTTCTTGGCGCCCTCGGGCTCGGCGAAGGTCCGCCTGGTGAAGGCGTCCTGTTCGAACAGGATCTTGCGGCGGGTGATCTCGTGGATCCAGTGCTCGTCGACCTGCAGCCTGCGCAGCTCCTCGGCGATCTCGATGGCGTTGCGGCCGGTGCGGAAATAGGTCGGCGAACGCTGCAGCATGGTGACATGGCCGGCGTCCTTGGCCATCGCCGGGATCAGGGTCGCGGCGGTGGCGCCGGAGCCGATCACGACCACGCGCTTGCCCTTGTAGTCGAGGTCGTCGGGCCAGGTCTGCGGATGCACGACGGTGCCCTTGAACTTCGCCATGTCGGTCCATTCGGGCGTATAGCCCGCGTCGTGGCGATAATAGCCCTGGCACATCCAGAAGAAGTTGGTGGTGAAGCGCAGCCGCTCGCCGGTGTCGATGCGCGTCGCATCGATGGTCCAGAGATTGGTTTCGTTCGACCACTTCGCCGCGGTGATGGTGTGGCGATAGCGGATGTGACGGGCGATGTCGTTCTCCTCGATCACCTCGCCCATGTACTTCAGGATCTCGGCCGCGGTCGCGATCGGCGCGCTGGTCCACGGCTTGAAGCGATAGCCGAAGGTGTGCAGGTCGCTGTCGGAGCGGATGCCGGGATAGCGGTGGGTGGACCAGGTACCGCCAAAAGTCTTCTGCGTCTCCAGCACCACGAAGCTGGTGCCGGGGCATTGCGTGGTCAGGTGGTAGGCGGCGCCGACGCCGGAGATGCCGGCGCCTGCGATCAGGACGTCGAAGTGCTCTGTCGTGACGGGCTCGGCGGCCCGGATCTGGGTTTGGACGTTCATCTTCCCTGGTCTTCTTGCTTGTTGGCTTGTTTGTTGAGCTGCAGAAGCAAAACGCCGGAGCCATCGCCCCGGCGTTTGCCGATATCGGAACTAGACTTCGCGGCGGCTGAGGAAAGCCAGCCGCTCGAACAGATGCACATCCTGCTCGTTCTTGAGCAGCGCGCCATGCAGCGGCGGGATCAGCTTGCGCGGATCGCGCTCGCGCAGCATCTCGGGGGTGATGTCCTCGTTCAACAGCAGCTTGAGCCAGTCGAGCAGTTCCGAGGTCGAGGGCTTCTTCTTCAGGCCCGGCACCTCGCGGACTTCGAAGAAGATCCGCAGCGCCTCTTCCACCAGGCGCTTCTTGATACCGGGGAAATGCACGTCGACGATCTTGCCCATCGTCTCGTTGTCGGGGAACTTGATGTAGTGGAAGAAGCAGCGGCGCAGGAAGGCGTCCGGCAGTTCCTTCTCGTTGTTCGACGTGATCATCACGATCGGGCGCAGCTTCGCCTTGATGGTCTCGCCGGTCTCGTAGACGTGGAATTCCATGCGGTCGAGTTCGAGCAGCAGATCGTTGGGGAATTCGATGTCGGCCTTGTCGATCTCGTCGATCAGCAGCACCGGGCGCTTCTCGTTGGTGAAGGCCTCCCACAGCTTGCCGCGCTTGATGTAGTTCTTGATGTCGGACACGCGGGCGTCGCCGAGCTGGCTGTCGCGCAGTCGCGAGACGGCATCGTATTCGTAGAGGCCCTGCTGCGCCTTGGTGGTCGACTTGATGTGCCAGGTCAAAAGCGGCGCGTCGATCGCCTTGGCGACTTCCTCGGCCAGTACGGTCTTGCCGGTGCCGGGCTCGCCCTTCACCAGCAGCGGGCGCTCGAGCACGATGGCGGCATTGACGGCGACCTTGAGGTCATCGGTGGCGACGTAGTCCTTGGTACCCGTGAATTTCATCTATCTGTTTGCCTTGCTTCGTTCGTCGGCGGCCCGGGCCCCCACACGAAACGACCGCTCCCGCAGCGGTCGCATGTCCTCTCCGATATCTTGTCCGGTACAATTCTAATTGAAAAAGCCGGGCGGTCTAGCGCGGATTCCGCAGCGCAGCGGTACCGATGTGGGCTTCCGCATGGAATGTCATGCATCATCTTTCCGCTCTGCGGAATGATCGCCGGCGTGGCGCGACCTTGCCGCGATGGCGCGGGCGCCGCCACGGACCGACGGCGGCGGAGGTAACCCGGTGAAAGTGGATGGCTGATCTCGGGATGAAGCACGGCCGGGGGCCCTTGACGCCACCGGCCCAGCGGGCGATCTAGGTGGGTATGTTCCTGCAGTTTTTCACATCGCTGCGCGACGCCCAGGTCCCCGTGACGCTACGGGAATATCTGACCTTGATGGAAGCGCTTGACGCCGATCTCGCCGAGCAGACGGTCGAGAACTTCTACTATTTGTCGCGCGCCGCGCTGGTGAAGGACGAACGCAATCTCGACAAGTTCGACCGCGTGTTCGGCACCGTGTTCAAGGGGCTCGAGAGCCTGCTCGACGCCATGGGCAAGGCGGAGATCCCCGAGGAGTGGCTGAAGAAGCTCGCCGAGAAATATCTCACCGAGGAAGAGAAGAAGCAGATCGAGGCCATGGGCTGGGACAAGCTCATGGAGACCCTGAAGAAGCGGCTCGAGGAACAGAAGGGCCGCCACCAGGGCGGCAGCAAGTGGATCGGCACCGCCGGCACCTCGCCGTTCGGCGCCCATGGCTATAATCCCGAGGGCGTGCGGATCGGGCAGGAGAAGAACCGCAACAACCGCGCCGTGAAGGTGTGGGACAAGCGCGAGTTCAAGGATCTCGACGGCAATGTCGAGCTCGGCATCCGCAACATCAAGGTGGCGCTGCGGCGGCTGCGCAAGTTCGCGCGCACCGGCGCGCCAGACGAGCTCGACCTCGACACCACGATCAAGGAGACCGCCAACCACGGCTATCTCGACGTGCACATGCGCCCCGAGCGGCGCAACGCGGTCAAGGTGCTGGTGTTCTTCGATATCGGCGGCTCGATGGATTCGCATATCGAGCAGGTCGAGGAATTGTTCTCGGCCGCCAAGAGCGAATTCAAGCACATGGAGTATTTCTACTTCCACAACTGCCTCTATGAAGGCGTCTGGAAGCAGAACAAGCGGCGCTTCACCGATCGCACGCCGACCTGGGACGTGCTGCACAAATATCCGCACGACTACAAGGTGGTGTTCGTGGGCGACGCCTCGATGTCGCCTTACGAGATCATGGTTCCCGGCGGCTCGGTCGAGCATGTCAATGAAGAGGCCGGCTCGGTCTGGCTCGATCGAATCATCCGCACCTATCCGCACGCGGTGTGGCTCAATCCGGTGGCGCAGAAGCACTGGGACTATTCGGAATCGACCACCATCATCCGCCGCCTGTTCTCTGAACGCATGTATCCGATCACGATCGAAGGTCTGGAGAACGCGATGCGGGAGTTGGTGCGGTAACCAATCCCGTCATTCCGGACGGTCCATGGGATCGATCCGGAATCTCGAGTTGATGAAATTCGATCGTCATTCCGGGTTCGATGCTGCCGCATCGCCCCAGAATGACGATCAAGAAAAGCCAGGGAGAGCCCCATGCCCCAGAACATCCACCGCGGCATCAAGGTGATGATCGACGAGGCCAATGCCGAGATCGAGACCATCAGCGCGGCCGACGCGATCACGCTGATCGGCAAGAACGACGTCGTCATCGTCGACATCCGCGATCCCCGCGAGATCGAGCGCGACGGCAAGATCCCCGGCGCGTTCTCCTGCACCCGCGGCATGCTGGAGTTCTGGATCGATCCGAACAGCCCCTATGCCAAGCCGATCTTCCAGGAAGACAAGAAGTTCATCTTCCACTGCGCCGGCGGCCTGCGCTCGGCGCTCGCCGCCAAGACCGCAAAGGACATGGGCCTGAAGCCGGTCGCGCATATGGGCGGCGGCTTTGCCGCCTGGCGCGAGGCCGGCGGGCCGATCGAGGCGTGGGAGCCGAAGAAGAAGGGCTAGGCAGGATGTCACACGCGGGCTTGACCCGCGTGTCCATCGCTTCAAGGCAAGATGGATTGCCGGATCAAGTCCGGCAATGACGATGGAGAAACACGCAAGATGACGATGACCGACGATCCGCTCGTTTCGACCGAATGGCTGGCTGCGCATCTCGGCGATGCCAACGTCAAGGTGCTCGACGCGACCTTCAAGCTGCCCGGCGTGCTGCCATTGCCGAAGGACGATTATCTCGCCGCGCATCTGCCGGGTGCTGTGTTCTTCGATGTCGACGCGGTGTCCGACCATGCCAATCCGCTGCCGCACATGTTTCCGAGCGCCGAGCAGTTCGGCCGCGACATCGGTGCGCTTGGCATCGGCAATGCCGACACCGTGGTGATCTACGATTCCGGCGGCTGGGTCGCGGCACCGCGCGCCTGGTGGATGTTCCTGTCCTATGGCCATCGCAACGTGCGCATTCTCAACGGCGGTTTGAAGAAGTGGCGCGCCGAGGGCAGGGCGGTCGAGAGCGGCGAGGTGAAGCCGAAGCCTGCGACCTTCAAGGCGAGCTACGATCCGCAGCGCGTGCGCAGCATCGAGCAGATGATCGCCAATGTCGAAAGCCGTGCCGAGCAGGTGATCGATGCGCGCGCCGCCGACCGCTTCGAAGGCCGCGCGCCGGAGCCGCGTCCGGGCATCCGCGCCGGCCACATCCCAGGCGCCCGCAACGTGCCCTACAACCAATTGTTCGATGCCGCGACCGGCGAGATGAAGCCGCTCGATGACCTGCGCAAGTCGTTCGCGGGCGCCGGCGTGAAGCTCGATGCGCCCATCGTCACGAGCTGCGGGTCCGGCGTCTCGGCCGGCGTGCTGACGCTTGCGCTCTACCGGCTCGGCGTCACCGAGAGCGCGCTCTATGACGGCTCGTGGTCGGAATGGGGGCAGGCGAGCGGCCCGCCGATCGCAACGGGGCCGGCCTGACAGGTCGTTCCTGCTTGCTAGCGCCGGGTGAGCGGCACCAGGGTCGGCTGGCCGAACGGATCGAGCTGCTGCTGCTGAACGACCTGCCGAACCGGCGGCGCGCGGACAATCCGCCGCCGCTCCTTGCGATGTGCCGGCTTGCTGACCGCGCTGCGCTCCGGCTTCTTCGCCTCAGCGGCCTTCGGCGCTACCGGCACTTCGACAACAACTTCGGGCCCACCCAGCGTTGCGATCTTGGTCGCGGCCGCGATCGCCTCGGGTGATGGCGGCGGGGCGGGCTCCGGCGCTGCCATTGCGGGTGCCGGCGGCGGAAGCGCGGGCTCGCTGGGGGCAGGCGGATCGGCGACGGCGGCGACCTTGGCCTCGGTGGCCGCCGGTGCGGCTTCGGCGGCAGCGGGCGTTGGCTCCGATGCCGGCGAAGGATCTGCGGTCGGAATCTGCGCCGCGCCGTCGGCGGGCTGAGCTGGCGCGGGGGTCTCCGTGGCTTGGGCCTCCGGCTTCGGCGGAGCGGGTGGGACCCGATCATCCGCCGTCACGGCGGCGACCTTCTCCGGCTCGGCTGCAGGGGCGGCGATCTCAGCGGGAGCGGCCGGCTCGGACGGGGCTGCCGGCGTATCGGTCGTCACCTTGTCGGCGGCGGGCGGATCGACCCGCACCATGGCAAGCACCGGCGGGGTCTCGGGCTGCTGCGCGAATTGCGGCTCGGGCGGCGGCGCCCGGCGGGCCGGAATGCTGGCGAACTCTTCATGCGCCGCGCGGAACAGCGCGGCTGCCCCTAACCCGAACACCAGAAGCGAAGTCGCCAGCACGATCGCGGCGAACAGAAAACGAAGGCCGGGGAGCATGGGCGCGGGTTCCCCCTTCTGCGGGAGGGTCTTCGATGTCGAGGGAACGCGGTGACCACACAAGAAAGCCGGCGTCGCGAGCGCGAATCAGGCCGATTCGAAGATATCGCAACGTCCCGGGACTGTTTGTTACAAAATGCGGGTGATTGATGACTTTGGCCACGTGGACAAACATTCCCGACCCGTGAGACATCTTTGCCGCAGCGTTGACGCGAAATCACAAAAGGCCCGGAATAGCCCGGGTTTCGCGGATTTGTCTTGAATGCGCCGCTATCTTCCTGCATTGGGCCGTTAACAGTCCGGTGTGGCTTGGGGACTATAACAGAGCAATGATGATCAACCGCATTCTGACGATTTGCGCTGCCGCGGCTCTCGGCGTGGCAGGAACCTCGCTTGCGCATGCGCAGCAGGGTTATCCGGCGCCCCAAGGCACCGCCTATTCGACGGCGCCCCAGCCCTACCCCCAGGGCAGCATGCCGGATTTCGACGCACTCAATGACGATGACGGGCAGGATTCGGCCGCATTGCCGCCGCCCGGCCCGGTGCTGTCGCCGAACGACCCGCGCTATGGCCGTCCGGCGAATGCGCCCGCCTATTCCGATCGTGGCGCGCCGACCGGCCCAGTGATGTCGCCGGACGATCCGCGCTATGGCCGCCCGATGAATGCTCCTCCGGTCTATTCCGACCGTGGCGCGCCGACTGGGCCGGTGATGTCGCCCGATGATCCCCGCTATGGCCGTCCGATGGGGCCGCCGCCGGTGATCTACGGCGATCGTCCGGGTGCGCAACAAGCCAATCGCGACAATGGCGTTCCGGCCGCCGGTGTTTCCTACGGCGACGACCGCGGCGGCATGCGTCCGCCCGAGGGCGTTACCGGAGCCGTGCCGCAGCAGCAGGCGCCGGTCGATGCCAACGGCAAGCCGGTGCAGATCGCGGCGCTGCCGCCGGACGACCAGCCAGAAGACGCCCCGGCGCAACTGCCGCCGAAACTGCGTCGCCAGGAAGTGTCGTTCGCGACCAAGGAGCCGGCAGGCACGATCGTTGTCGATACGTCGAACACCTACCTCTATTACATCCTGGGCAACGGCCGGGCGATCCGTTACGGCGTCCGTGTCGGCCGCGACGGCTTCACCTGGACCGGCGTGCAGAAGATCACCCGTAAGGCCGAGTGGCCGGATTGGCATCCGCCGACCGAGATGATCGAGCGTCAGCCCTATCTGCCGCGCTTCATGGCCGGCGGACCCGGCAACCCGCTCGGCGCCCGCGCGATGTATCTCGGCTCGACCGTGTACCGTATTCACGGCACCAACCAGCCGTCGACCATCGGCAAGTTCGTCTCGTCGGGCTGCATCGGCATGCTGAACGAGGACGTCTCCGACCTGTTCGAGCGTGCCAAGGTCGGCACCCGCGTGGTTGTGCTGCCCGGTGGTCCGCCGCCGGGAACGGCGACGGCTTCTGCCGCGCCCGCGAACCCGATGGCTCCTTCTGCGGCCCAGGCTCAGGCGGCCGCGCCGCTGCCCGGCACGCAGCCGACCACGGTGCAACCGCTGCCCGCACCGGTGACGGTGCGCTAGGCCAACGGGCAAGTTCATCATTGAAAAAGGCGCGCGAACAGCGCGTCTTTTTTGTTGCAACAAGCCGCGCAATCCGACGTTGCCGCCCGGGAGGCAATGCGATGCAGGACGTCTGCGAGACCTATCCGCCGCTGAATGCGCCAAAGCCTGTCGCCGATGACGTATGGATGATCGATGGTCCGATCATCCGGTTCGGTCCGCGCTGGTTCAAGATGCCGTTTCCACGCGCGCGACGATCGTTCGTCTGCCGGGTGGGCGGCTGTTCATTCACTCGCCGACACCATTGCTGGCCGAGCTCAAGGCCGCAATCGTTGAGCTGGGCGTACCGCGCTGGATCATCGGTCCGAACCGTCTGCATTACTGGTGGATTCTGCAATGGAATGCTGCCTATCCCGACGCGCGCATCTTCCTTGCGCCCGGGATCAAGCAACAGGCGGACAATCGGCTGACCTTCGAAGGCGAGCCACTGGAACGATCATCCGGCTATCCCTGGGATGAGTGGATCGCGACGCTGCCGGTGGCAGGCAGCTACATGACGGAGGTCGTGTTCTTCCATCTGCCGTCGCGGACATTGCTGCTGACGGACCTGATCGAGAATTTTGAGGCCGGACGAGTTCGCTCGCCGTTGATGCGGTTCCTGGTCTGGCTCGGCGGCGTGCGCGATCCCGACGGCAGCAGCACGCCAACCGATCTGCGCTCGACCTTCCTGCAGGACAGGGACGCGATGAAGGCCGCCGTCGCCCGCATGATCGAATGGGATCCGGAGCGGATCATTCTCGCCCACGGGCGCTGGTACGACCGGGACGGCCGCGCCGAGCTCGAACGCGCGTTCCGCTGGCTCGGCTAGCCGCAGTGTATGCTGCTGTCAGGCCAGGCGCCGCGGCGGCTCGTTGCCCTTGGTGAAGGCATCGATGCACTCGACCATCTGCTGATAGTGCGCCTGCAAGCTCTCGCGCGTCGCATAGCCGAGATGCGGCGTGATCACGACGTTGTCGAGCTTGCGCAGCGGATGATCCGACGGCAGCGGCTCGACCGAGAACACGTCGATGCCGGCGCCGGCGATCGTCTTGTCGCGCAGCGCCGCGAACAGGGCGTCCTCATCGACGATCGGCCCGCGCGCGGTGTTGACGAGATAGGCCGATGGCTTCATGCGGGCGAGATCGGCGGCGCCGACCAGTCCGCGCGAGCGCGGGCTCAGCACGACATGGATGGTGATGATGTCTGATGTCGCGAACAGCTCGTCCTTGCTGGCATAGCCGACGCCGGCCTCCTTGCACTTCTCGGGCGTCAGATTGGGACTCCAGGCGATGACGTTCATGCCGAACACCTTGGCCATGCCGGCGACCTTGCTGCCGAGCTTGCCGAGGCCGATGATGCCGAGCGTCTTGCCCTCGATCTCGGTACCGGCAAAGGTCTGCCAGGCCTCGCCGGCGTGCATGCGCGCATTCTCGCGGCCGATGCCGCGCGTCAGTTCCAGGATCAGGCCCATGGTCAGCGGCGCGGTGGGATCGCGGCTATATTGGGTGCCGCACAACACCACCTTGCGGTTCTTGGCGGCCTCCATGTCGATCGCCGCGTTGCGCATGCCTGACGTGATCAGGAGCTGCAGCCTGGGCAGCGCGTCGAGCAGGCTCTTCGGGAACGGGGTGCGCTCGCGCATCGCGCAGATGATCTCGAAATCCTTCAGCTTCGTCGCCGCTTCCGCCTCGCTCGCGAACGGCTTGTCGAACACGGTGACGTCGACCCGGTCCTTGACCTTCGGCCAGTCGGCCACCGAAAGCGCGATGTCAAAATAGTCGTCGAGGATTGCACATCGGAGCCGCGTCATCGGGGAGGTCCATTCAGGGTGAGGACGACGGCGGGAGATCAACCGTCGGGATACCCGTCATGGTCGCGCGCAATCGGCAGGCGCGCAAGCGGCCGCGGTTTCAAAAAGCGGCGATTGTCACACGCGCGGCGACGGCTTCTTCGTGGCGCGGATATCGGCGAGCATCGAGCGGACCGCCGGCGACAGCGCCATCTGCTTGGCACGGCAGGCCGGACCCGGGCCGCGCATATAGTGCAGTTCCGGCCGGTAGGGATTGAAAGCCTTGGCGACGAAGGCGCGCCAAAAGGCGCGGAATTCGGCGAACAGCGTCGCCTCGCCTTTGGTCGTCGGGCGCGGAAGGGGTGCTGAAATGATGGTAGCCATGACGTGGCCTCAACTGTTTTGGCCGCGGTTCTGCCGCGAAAATCGCCGTTTTTCGACGTTGAGAACGAGTTTTGGCCTGATTTATTAAAAGATGGTTTCAATTGTCGTGATTCGGCGCACACATGACGTCGAACCCGTAATCACCCGTGGTGAAGCCGCGAAACGTGGTGAACGGACGGAAAACAGAGGTCCCGCGGTTGCGCTTTCGGGGGCCGGCCGTTACATCGGCGGCAGCAAAATTTCCACAAATCGGATCAATTCCAGGGACAGCGGATGGCTCGCCAGTTCATCTATTTCATGCAGGGTCTGACCAAGGCGTACCCGACCCGCAAGGTGCTCGATAACATCCATCTGAGCTTCTACCCGGACGCCAAGATCGGCGTGCTCGGCGTCAACGGCTCGGGCAAGTCGACGCTGCTCAAGATCATGGCCGGCCTCGACAAGGAGTATAACGGCGAGGCCTGGGTCGCCGAGGGCGCCCGCGTCGGCTATCTCGAGCAGGAGCCGCACCTCGATCCGGCACTCAACGTTCGTGAGAACGTCATGCAGGGCGTCGCCAAGCAGAAGGCGATCCTCGACCGCTACAACGAGCTTGCGGTCAACTATTCGGACGAGACCGCCGACGAGATGACCAAGCTGCAGGACGAGATCGAGGCCCAGGGCCTGTGGGATCTCGACAGCAAGGTCGACCAGGCGATGGACGCGCTGCGCTGCCCGCCCGACGATGCCGATGTCACAAAACTGTCCGGCGGTGAACGCCGCCGCGTGGCGCTGTGCCGCCTGCTGCTCGACCAGCCGGAATTGCTGCTGCTGGACGAGCCGACCAACCATCTCGACGCCGAATCGGTGTCGTGGCTGGAAGGCCATCTGCGCAACTATCCCGGCGCGATCCTGATCGTGACCCACGACCGCTACTTCCTCGACAACGTCACGGGCTGGATCCTCGAACTCGACCGCGGCCGCGGCATCCCGTACGAGGGCAATTACTCGTCCTGGCTGGTGCAGAAGCAGAAGCGACTCGAGCAGGAAGGCCGCGAGGACGCCGCGCACCAGAAGACGCTGGCCCGCGAGCAGGAATGGGTGGCGTCCTCGCCGAAGGCGCGCCAGGCCAAGTCGAAGGCGCGCTACCAGCGCTATGAGGATCTGCTCAAGAAGGCGAGCGAGAAGCAGACCCAGACCGCGCAGATCATCATTCCGGTCGCCGAGCGGCTCGGCGCCAACGTCGTCGACTTCGAAGGTCTCAGCAAGGGATTTGGCGATCGCCTGCTGATCGACGATCTCACCTTCAAGCTGCCGCCCGGCGGCATCGTCGGCGTGATCGGTGCCAACGGCGCCGGCAAGACCACGCTGTTCAAGATGATCACCGAGCAGGAGACGCCGGACAAGGGCACCATCACGGTCGGCGAGACCGTGCATCTCGGCTATGTCGACCAGTCGCGCGACGCGCTCGAGGGCAACAAGACGGTGTGGGAGGAGATCTCCGGGGGCAACGAGCTGATCCTGCTCGGAAAGAAGGAAGTCAATTCGCGCGGCTACTGCTCGGCGTTCAACTTCAAGGGCGCTGACCAGCAGAAGAAGGTCGGCGCGTTGTCAGGCGGTGAGCGCAATCGCGTGCATCTCGCCAAGATGCTGAAGTCGGGCGCCAACGTGCTGCTGCTCGACGAACCGACCAACGACCTCGACGTCGACACGCTGCGCGCGCTGGAAGAGGCGCTCGAGGATTTCGCCGGTTGCGCCGTCATCATCAGCCATGACCGCTGGTTCCTCGACCGCATCGCGACCCACATCCTGGCCTTCGAGGGCGACAGCCATGTCGAATGGTTCGAGGGCAACTTCCAGGATTACGAAAAGGACAAAATGCGCCGGCTCGGCCAGGACAGCATCATTCCGCATCGCGTGAAGTACAAGAAGCTGACGCGCTGACCAGTATGAACGGTCGAACGCGGCATCTCGCCGCGCTCGACCGTTCTTCGTTGGCAGGATCGTGACGGCATCGCGGCGCAATGTGCGGCCAGTTGTCGCTTTTCAAGCGCGCGGGATTGCGTAGATAGAGCGCTCCGCAATTTTCAATCCTGCGAGCACTCCACCATGTCCGCACTTTCTGAGGCGCGCGCCCCCGCGAAGGGCCGGTCGCTGCGTCCCGTTCCCATGCTGATCTTCGGATCGCGCTGGCTGCAATTGCCACTCTATGTCGGCCTGATCATCGCCCAGGGCGTCTATGTCGTGCTGTTCCTCAAGGAACTATGGCACCTGTTCGCCCATGCCTTCGATTTCAGCGAGCAGCAGATCATGCTGGCCGTTCTCGGCCTGATCGACGTCGTCATGATCTCGAACCTGTTGGTGATGGTGATCGTTGGCGGCTACGAGACCTTCGTCTCGCGCCTCAATCTGCAGGGCCATCCGGACGAGCCGGAATGGCTGAGCCACGTCAATGCCAGCGTGCTGAAGATCAAGCTGGCGATGGCCATCATCGGCATCTCCTCGATCCATTTGCTGCGCACCTTCATCGAGGCCGGCGCGCTGTCGTCAGGCAAGGGCAACTACACCGAGACCGGCGTGATGTGGCAGACCATCATCCACTGCGTCTTCATCCTGTCGGCGATCGGCATCGCCATCGTCGACAAGCTGTCGAACGACTCGATCGAAGGCGCCAAGCAGGCCGCGCATTGAGCGCGGCCGCCAAGGTTCACAGCAATCCGGTGTCGTGGTAAGGCTCACGACACTGATATCGCGGGCGTTGGCCTGATGCCGCGCCCATTGGACCGCTGCGTGAACAGGTTGTTGGATTTGACATTCCTCCGCGCGCTTGCCCTCGGGCTCCTGCTCGCATCCGTCGTCTCACCCGCGCGCGCCGCCGATGCTGCGTTCACCCAGTTCATCGCCTCGCTGTGGCCGGAGGCCAAGGCCGCCGGCGTGTCGCGCGAGACCTTCGATCGCGAGACGCGCTCGCTCGAGCCCGACTACAAGCTGCCCGACCTGATCCTGCCCGGACGTCCGAAGACCGGCGCACCGGCGCAGGCCGAGTTCGTGCAGGTGCCGGCCGATTACATCAGGGAAGCCTCGATCGCGCGGCTCGCCGCTGAGGGGCAGCGGCTGTTGCAGAAGTATCGCTCCTCGCTTGATGCGATCGAGAAGCGGTTCGGCGTCCCGGCCACCGTCGTGCTGGCGATCTGGGGCCGCGAGACCGATTACGGGCGCTATTCGCTGCCCTATGACACGCTGCGCGTGGTGGCGACGCAGGCCTATGTCGGCCGTCGCAAGGATCAGTACCGCACCGAGTTCATCCTGGCGCTGAAGATCCTCGGCGAGGGCGCGGTGACGCGCAAGGAGATGCGCTCATCGTGGGCGGGAGCGACCGGCTACACCCAGTTTCTGCCGTCGGAATATTACAAGCACGGCGTCGATCTCGACGGCGACGGCCGCGTCGACATCTGGCATTCGGTGCCGGACGCGCTCGCCTCCGCCGCGCAGCAGCTGGTCAACAAGGGTTGGCAGCCCGGCGTGCGCTGGGCCTATGAGGTGCAGGCGCCGGCCAATGCCGACTGCACGATGGGCGTGCCTGAAGTGACGAAGCCGATCAGCCAGTGGCTGCGCGCCGGCTTCGTGCCGGTGCGCGGGCAGAAGCTCAGCGCCGCCGAGCAGGCGCAATCGGCGTCGCTGCTGCAGCCGGAAGGCAGCTACGGTCCGGCCTTCCTGACCACGCCGAACTACTTCGTGATCAAGGAATACAATTTCTCCGATCTCTACGTGCTGTTCGTCGGCCACCTCGCCGACCGCATGACGAGCCCGCAGCCATTCGCGACGCCATGGTCGGCGTCGAAGCAGCTGCGCTCCGCCGATGTCGAGGCGATGCAGCAGCAGCTGACGAAGATCGGTCTCTACAAGGACAAGCTCGACGGCAAGGCCGGGATGCAGACCCGCGCGGCGCTCGGCGCCTATCAGAAGCAGGCCGGGCTGAAGGTCGATTGCTGGCCGAGCGAGGCGGTGCTGCGCGCGATCAACGGGCAGCGCTGATCGGGCCGGCTCGCAGGGCCGCCTGTGGCGAAAAGCAAAAACCCGGCCGAGAGGCCGGGTTTTCGAATGTGATGCTGAAAACGTGTCGGTCGATCAGTCGCAAACCTGGATGCGACGGAAGCGCCAGCCGTAGCCGTCCCAGAAGCGCTCACGAACCATGCGGCACGGGGCCTCTTCGACGTAAACCGGCGCCGGTGCGACATAGACCGGGGCGGGGCGAGCGCCTGCGATAGCGCCGCCCAGCAGGGCGCCGCCGATCAGGCCGCCGGCAACGCCGGCCGCGACGGCGCCGCCGTCACCAGCCTTGGCAGCCGGAGCAACGGCCAGCGAACCGGCAATCGTGGTGACGGCGACAAGGGCAGCTAAAGTCTTCTTCATGTCTTTGGCTCTCCTGGAAGGTGGTGGCGTCGTGGTTCGGCGCCGGGTTGAGGTGACTCACACGCTGATCTCGAACTGCTGTCTTGCTAAACAGCGCAGAACAGTCAACCGAAAGTAAACGTCCGCAGGCTGATCGCGCAGAAAAGCGGTTTTTTCTGGCCATCTGCAGCAGATGTCCCGGAGAAACAGTCGGTTTTTCCGGGACATTTGGTTCGATTTAATCGAGATGAACGGCGATCAATCGCAAACGCGGACGCTGCGAACGCGCCAGGTGTAGCCGTCCCAGAATCGCTGGCGCTGCCAGAAGCAATCGGGACCATAGCCGGGCTCGGCGACATAGGCCGGACCGGGCGCATAGTAGCCGTATCCGGGACCGTAATAGCGGTTCTGCGATGCGATCGCGCCACCGACAATGGCGCCACCGATCAATCCCGCAGCGACGCCGGCGGCGACACCGCGTTGTGCCTGGGCGGGGGCGGGCACCGCCACAGTCGAAGCCGCCACAGCGGCAACGGCGCAAAGCGCCAGCAATGTCTTCTTCATGGCCTCACCTTTCTCGCGGCAGCAGGGACAGCGTGCATTGGCGATCTGTCTCGCCGGAGGGTTCCATATTCAGCTTGAATGATCAATGAACGACGCTGCCGCATTCGCGACCAAATGCTTGCAGTTTTTGCAATATCTTGCAACGCACAAGCCCGATAGCGCCGCGGCGAGGCGCCTACTCATGGGGCCGGTGGCGAAGGCAGCGGTTATTGGCCCGTCAGCCACCCGGCGGGTGTCGGATTCCTGACCTCCGACCGATTTAGACTCATTCCAATATGAATCCCGCATCAGTTTGGAATTGCTACAAAAACCGCTTTTTCCTTTTGCATCCCGCGGGAGCCGACAATATCCATATTGGAAAGCATCACCGTTGGACCCCGCCTTTCTCCGATGATTGTCTGTTCCTGTAACGTCCTTAGCGACCACGATGTCCGCAATGCCGTCAATGGCGGTGGGTCCGTGACTCGAAATGCCAAGCAGGTGTACGGCTGCCTCGGCTGCAGTGCCGAATGCGGCCGCTGCGCGCGCACCATCAAGGCGATCATCGACGAGGCGCTCGGTCCCTGCGCCAAGGCCTGCTGCTCCGGCTGCCCCCACAGCGGCCATCCGCACGCCGCCAACGAGGACGCCGAGCCGGCCGAATTCGCGCTCGCGGCCTGCTAACGCTTCTCGTTTCGACGCGCTTCCTGACGGCGAACCGGCTTCCGTTTCGCTGGAAGACGCTGCGCTAATCCTTCGAATCCGGTTATCCACGCGCTGCTTCTGCGAAGAGTTGCTCTTGCCGATAATCTGATTTAGAAGCGTTCTAAGTTTAGCGCCGGCCAAGGTTGGCCGCGACAGGTGGAGTGGATCATGCAAGGCGACCCGAAGGTCATCGATTATCTGAACAAGGGGCTGCGCAGCGAACTGACCGCCATCAATCAGTACTGGCTGCACTACCGGATGCTCAACAATTGGGGCCTCCTGGAGATGGCCAAGGTCTGGCGCAAGGAGTCCATCGAGGAGATGGAGCACGCCGACAAATTCGTCGATCGCATCCTGTTCCTCGACGGCTTCCCGAACCTGCAGGTGCTCGATCCCCTGAAGATCGGCCAGGACGTCAAGGAGATCATCGAGTGTGACCTCGCCGCCGAGATCGGCGCGCGCACGCTCTACCAGGAGGCGGCGACCTACTGCCATGGCGTCAAGGACTATGTCAGCCGCGACCTGTTCGAGCAGCTGATGAAGGACGAGGAAGAGCACATCGACTTTCTCGAGACCCAGCTCGACCTGATCAAGCGCATCGGCCTTGAGCTCTACACCCAGAAGCACGTCGGTCATCTGAAGGTCGAGGATTCCTGACCGGCTGTCAGCCGCGCGCCGAGCGTCTGCCAAAATACGAGAGGCCGGCCTTGCGGGCGGCCTCTTTTGTTTTTGTGAACGAGCTATTCGTCAGTAGCACCGCGTGATGTTGATGGTGCGGTCGCCGCCGCGGCCGGGCACCGTGACGCTCTCGGTGGGGCAGCTCGACACATAGGGCCGATCCGACGGCACCACGGCCGGCGGATAGCGGTGCGCCCAATCCCACGGCACGTCCTGGGTGTAGGTGTAGCGGACGTCGCTCGAGACCGGCGCCGGGACCTCGGCGGCGAAAGGAACGCTCGCCGCGCCATCATAATATCCGCCCGCGTCCGGCAACACGATGCCGGGCACCCGCACATGATGGCGGAAAGCTGGATGATGCGAGGAGAACGTGCCGCGCGCTGCGGATCCGGATCTCGCATAGGTCTCGGTCGGGGAAGCAAGCAGCAGCGCTGCAACGCCAAGGTAAACACCAAGGGACGCCATCAGCGCCCCAGTTGTTCGATACGCCATTCTTCGAAGAGCCATGGCACGCACCAACTCGCGGTTACGGAGCATTTCTGCAGACGCTAGGCCGCGCCTCACGGCGCCCGCAAACTCATCCTTAATTATTGGTTAAAAAGTAAGGTTAACAGGGAGTAACTGTTTCAAATTGACGCGACCTCGCGCGCAGGCTTCCCGCGCAGGCGGCGGGCGCCGTTCAGACCGCATCCGCCGGAACGAAGCAGCTGATGATGATGCTGCCGCGGTGGTGCACGTACCACACCACGGCCTCGCCGACCGGGTTGCCGCGATCGCGGATCACGGCGCGCTCCGGCACCATCATCCACTCGCCCTCGATCGGCACCCAATAGGCGCCGCCCCGAACGTCGTAGCTGGTGCGATGGCCGTCGGAGATGTCGCAGCACGGCACGCCATTCGGCGCGATCACGCTCTTGAACCAGGCGCGGATATCGGGCGGCACGTTGTCATATTGGCCGTTGTCGAACGCCAGTGCAACGCCCGCCATCATGGCGAGCCACGCAAGCACCGCGACATGCGTGAGCCTTCGCATTACCTTCCTCCGGCGAAAACTTCTACGTGACCCGCGCATAGCGTCACGCGAATCCGGGGTTTGCGCGATTAGGCACGAACCGCGCGCGGGATGCATGCTCAAAGAATCAGCGAATCCGCGTGTCTTGCTTGATGCAGTGCGGGATGGTTGCGCTCAGGTTGGTTGCTTCGTGCGCGCCTTCTTCGCGGCTTTCACCGCGATATTGTCCCGCGCCATTTCGAGCACGCTGCGCAGCGTGATCTGATCCGCTTTCGCGAGGCGGACATTGGTGCTGCCGCTCTTGCCCCAGCCGCCCGGCACCGGCCGGAAGATCTCGGGCTCGGCCTCGATCACCATCGCCTGCTGCTCAGGTGTCAGCTTCACCATGCCCCAATCCTGGTCGGGATAGCCGAGCGTCGCGAAGATGCGCTTGCCGACGCGGAAGTCGGCGGTGCCGTGATGCGCGCCTTCAACGACCTCGGGCAGGCTCAGCGCAATGCGGCGGAAGCGATCAGCGGACATCGCCCTGGCCTCGATCGCTACATCGTGCGTTGCGGCGCCGTCTGCAACAGTTCCTGCAATTGCCTGGCATAGAACCGCGCGTCGCCGGTGGTGAGATGGCCGCGTGTCTCGCTGCTTGCCGGGATCAGATCAATCCTGCCGTTCTTGATCCGCTTCACTGCAGCTTCGGTGACGCCGGTCTCCGGCGGATTGCGCTCATCGTCGGCCGCATTGATCGCAAGCAGGGTGGCCTCGATCTTCTCCAGTCCCGCCGACGGATCGTAATCGTGCGAGGCCTCCCATTGATAGATGTAGTCGTTGGCATCTGATGTGACCGGCAGGGCCAGCTGGTCGTCGACGAGCTTGTCGGCCTGCGTCGCGGTCGGCGCCAGCATCTGGTAGGCGAGCGTGCCGCCGGCGCTGGCGAAGCGATAGGCGGCGATGGCGTATTTCATCATCCGCGGCTGGCTGGTGTAGTTGCCGCCATTGTAGTCGGGATCGTTGCGGATCGTTTCCAGTATCGTCCGCCGCAGCATCCAGTTGCGTGCCGCCATAGCGGTCGGCTGCGAGGCCATCGGCACCAGCACGTCCATCATCCGCGGATAGCGCACGCCCCAGATCCAGGTGTGCATGCCGCCCATCGAGTTACCGATCACGAGCCGCAGATGCCTGATACCGAGCCCTTCGGTGACCAGCCTATACTGCGCGTCGACCATGTCGTTGTAGTCGTATTTCGGAAAGCTCGTCCGCATCGCGTCCGACGGCTTCGACGATTTGCCGTGCCCGATGCCGTCGGGGATGATGATGTAGTATTTCGCCGCATCGAGCGGCTGGCCGGGGCCGAACAGCTGGCCGGCAAAGCTCGGCGTCAGCATGCTGGCCGCCGAGCCGCCGGAGCCGTGCAGCACCAGCACCGGCTGTCCGGTGGGCGCGCCGACCGTGGTGTAGTGCAGCCGCAGTTCCGGCATCACCTCGCCGCTGTGAAACTTGAAGTCCTTTGCGATCCATTCGCCATCCTGCGGCGTGGGATAGTCTGCAGCCATGGCCGGTACCGACATCGAGACAACAACAGCGGCCACAAAGGCCGCGCACCAACGGATCATTATGCTTCTTCCCACGCGCGGCGCATTTGTCCAGCCGCTTGCGTGCAAGCCTAGCATGACGGAAGGCGTCGTCCGATAGCGGCGCCGCGCCCCTGACGCAGAAGTGTCCGGTTAACTCGCCTTCAGCACGTTCAGCGCATACCATCCCCAATAGACGCGGTGACGCTGGATCAGGCCGTCATCGATCTCCATGACCTCGACCAGATCCATCTGATCGCCGTCCGGAGACTGCCGTGGATACTCCCAGGTGAGAAGGCGGCCGTCGCTGAAGAAGCCCTGCTTGAAGCGCCGCCGTTGCGGCGGGTTGGTGCGGAACACGCGCGTGATGAACTCGCACAGCGCGTCGCGGCCGCGGACGATCCCGTCTTTGGTCTGCATCAAATGCTGGACCAGCGGGCTCTCGATCGAGGCGTCGGCTGCGTAGAGCGCGAGCGCCGCCTCGAGGTCCTTGTTACCGAGCGCATCATCCCAGAGCCTGTAGATACGTTCCGCGTCGTTGCTGCCAGCTGTCATGATCGTTCCCTTGTGTTTGGTCGACTGCCGCCCATTTGAACGGAACAGGCCGCCGCAACGTTTCAGGAAAATCTGAAATGAGCTGCGTGGCACGGCGCATGCGGGTAGGACGTTTCGGCGCGATCTGGAGGACGATGCGGTGGGATCATCCCAGGGCTTGCAGACAGGATTTTCGCGGATCGCCGAGGCCTTGGGCGATCCGGTCCGCGAGGCCATGGTCAGTGCGCTGGCCGACGGCAAGGCGCTGCCGGCGGGCGAGCTTGCTGCGGTCGCCGGCATTTCGCCGCAAGGCGCCAGCGCGCATTTGCAGAAGCTGGTCGACGCCCGCGTGCTGTCGGTGTGGGCACAGGGCAGGTTCAGATATTACCGGATCAGGGACGACGACGTCGCGGCGCTGATCGAGAACCTCGTCGATCTTGCGGCCAAGGCCACCGTCGGGCGGCGGCGTGCGATGCCGGCCGAGCAGCTCAGGCGATCGCGGACCTGCTACCACCACCTTGCGGGGTCAGCTCGGCGTGCTGTTGTCGAATGCGCTGATCCGCCGCCGCCTCGTCGTGATCGACGGCCGCGATGGTCGCGTGACCGAGCAGGGGTTAGCCTGGTGCCGGGCCGAGGCAATCGATTTCGATTCGGCGCGGCAGCCGCATCTGCGGCTCTGCAACGACTGGACCGAGCGCGTGCCGCATCTCGCCGGTCCGTTTGCCAATGCCGTTCTGGCGCGGCTGGTCGAGATGCGCGGCGTTGCGCCGCATCGGATTCCGCGCGCATTGCGGATCACCGATCGGGGGCGGGCGTTCTTCGACCGGCTTGGCGTCCAGGTTCCGTTCTGAAAGCGACGAGGTGAACTAGCGGCCGTCCTCGACCTCGGTCTCCGGGCGGTCGTTGCCGGAGGCGGTTTCGGTCAGCCATTTGCCGTCCGACGTCTCGTACTGGATCGCCTCGGTGCGGCCGGGGACGCGCTGCTCGTTGGCGGCGCGTCGGGCAGCGGCGAGTGCCGCGGCGTGGGTAGGAAATGGTTCCGAGAACACCCCGTTGACGGTATAGGCCCAGCCGCCGTCGTGCTGGACGACCTTGTAGATCACGTGGCTCATCCGGAACCTCGCTCCACCGTGGACGATGACACTGCCAGAATAGACCACGATGTCGTATTTTGCAGCAGCCGATCGTCCTGAGAGAGCCGCCCCGTTGCCGCGGGCGAGGGAGACCGACATGTGCCGCAATATCAAGACGCTGTTCAACTTCGAGCCGCCCGCTACCGAGGACGAGATCCACGCCTCGGCGCTGCAGTTCGTGCGCAAACTGTCCGGCTTCAACAAGCCGTCGCAGTCCAATGAGGCCGCCTTCAACCTGGCCGTGACCGAGGTCTCGAATGCCGCGCGCAAGCTCCTGATCTCGTTGCAGACCACGGCACCGGCGCGCGATCGCGAGGTGGAGGCGGAGAAGGCGAGGGAGCGTTCGCGCCTGCGGTTTGGCTGAGGGCGGGGCGCACCGTGATGCAGATCACGGTACGGCGCCACGCGTCCGGGCATCGGTGCAGTTCACCCGATCCCGGAGCAACGCCATGAAGCCTGCCCTGCTCACGTCCTGTTCGATTGCGTTCGCCGTGCTCTGGACCTGCGGCATGCTGTGGTCGAGCGGGACGATCGACCTTGCCAACGTCATCATCCTGTCGGCTTGCGGGGCGCTCGCGGGCGTTGCCTGGTATTACGCCATGCGCTGGGTCTTCCAACTCATGCACCTCGCTCGACCCTCCGATCCTCCGGCCAATCCGGGCGCGGAGCGGTAGGCATAGGGCGCGGCACGGACAAAGCTGGCCGCGTCGCCGCGCCAGGACAGGAAGGACTACTTCTTGTCCT
Organism: Bradyrhizobium sp. USDA 4503; assembly: GCF_054055815.1. Taxonomy (NCBI): domain Bacteria; kingdom Pseudomonadati; phylum Pseudomonadota; class Alphaproteobacteria; order Hyphomicrobiales; family Nitrobacteraceae; genus Bradyrhizobium; species Bradyrhizobium sp. USDA 4503. The sequence continues at coordinate 4,033,133 of NZ_JBSRXS010000001.1, read as the reverse complement.
TCTTGCGGTGCTTCTTCTTTTTCTTGTGATCGTCGTCCTCGTCGTCATCTTCCGCGAAGTCGATGGCGTCGACGTCAAGCGCGATCGCCTCCGCTGCCGCGCGCTCGGCGGCATCGCGCTCGGCGAACTCGGCGGCTTCACGCTCCTTGGTGCGCTTGTAGTCTTCCCAGGCGTCGAAGATCATGTGCAGCCACGGCATCACCTGCTCGATCGACGGCAATTGTCCGGGCGGGCCGGCTTCACCGCGCGGGCCGGCCGGTCCCTGCGGTCCCTGTGGGCCAGCCTCGCCGCGCGGACCCTGCACGCCCGCCTTGCCTTGCGCTCCCGGCTTGCCCTGGGGCCCCGCCTTCCCGACCGGTCCGGGCTTGCCCTGCGGACCCGGCTTGCCGCGCGCACCTTCCGGCCCCGGCCGCCCCGGATGTCCTTGCGGACCGGGCCGACCCGGCTCGCCCTGACGGCCCTGCGGCCCCTGCGCCCCTCGTGACCCCTGGCGGGAGATTGTCTCGTCAGCCACTGATATGCTCCGTCGCGATTTCAAGCCGCTTGTAACAGAGGTTGGATGACGGCTTCAATTCTGCCGGGCGCGGCTGATGCAAGCGATCAACAATCATAATTCGATGCGAAGATCGTGACGGGAGGACGCGTTGCGGATTCTGAACGACAGGCGCGGGGCAGTTGCAGGCGACGCAACAGGGACGCTGACGTTCGACATCGTGGTGACGCGGCACGATCTGCGCGACGAAGCGGCGTTTCGCAACACTGGCGTCCTCGATCTGTATGCCGAGCTGTTTCCTCCGAACGAGCGCGACGCCCCCGACGACATTGTGCGTTGGGTGTTGTCAGATGATGTCGGCGAGCGACGAGAGTTCAGCGTCGGTGATCAGCAGCTGTCATATTGCCTCGACTCGCGCTGCTTCATCCTGCGCGCGGAAGGGCGCGCGATCGGCCTCGGCTTCTTCACCTACGATCACGCAAGCGAGCTGATCTACTGCAACTATGTCGGCGTCGCGAAGGCGTGGCGCGGCGGCGGCCTGGCGGGCCGGCTCTATCGCGAGATGATCGAGATGCTCGACGCCTTGTTTCCGCGCAATATCGGCGTGGTGCTCGAGGTCGAGCCGTATGATCGCGATCGCCTGGCGGCGATCATCGGCGATCTCGAACTGACGGGCATGAGGCGGCTCGCAGCGGATCAACAGACCGAGATTCGCAGATTGCTGCGCGTCAACTGGTACGACAAGCTTGGCTATTGCTTCTTCTGCGACGCGCGCGGCATGCAGCCGCTTGAGTGTCGCTCGCCATGCCTCGATCCATCGCTATTGCCATCCGCTTGGGGCGGCGCGGAGGAAAATTATTGGTTGGCCTGGCAGTCGCGGACCGGCGCGTCCTTGGCGGAGGGCGAGCGCGCGGGTGAGCTCTGGCAAAGAGCCGTCGCTGCGATCTATGTCGAGATCCTCGCAAAATCGCTGGTCGACGACGATCCGAAGGGGCGGCGCGACTATTGGGACTATGCGACGGCGCTGGTCGCGCAGACGCTGCAACAGGCCGCGACGACCGAGGTGCGTCTCGCTCGCTGCCTTGATGCCGGCGGCAGCGAGCTGTTGTCGCGCTGGCGGCGGCTTTCGATCGACCTGCCGATCTAGCGTCGACGTGCCGCTCATGCGTGATGCGATCCGGTTGAATCGTCATCACGCTTAGCTCGTTGTCCAAGCACGATCTTCCCGGAAAGCCGCTTCGCGCGTTTCCGGATCTTGCTCTAGGCTGCGGCGTGCTCGCTCAGCGGCACGTCGATGCCGTCGGCCGAATATTCGCGGATCTTGTTCCGCAATGTCCGAACCGACAGCCCGAGCACGCGCGCGGCGCGGGTGCGGTTGCCGTCGCAGCGCGCAAGCGTTTGCAGCACGAGCTCGCGCTCGACTTCATCGACGGTCGCGCCGATCAGCAGTGGGACGATTTCATTTGGAGCCAGCGACGGCAGCAGAGCTTCCGGCGACGGTACGGTGGACGCGTAAGACATGAACTCCTCCCGATCAACGCCCGCTTCGTCGGTGAAGCGAAGACATCGAGAACCAACTACCCCGTAGATCAACGGTGTGCCGGTTTGGTTAACAAGCCCTTAACGCGCCCCTAACTCCCTGCTCTGTAAGCAAAATACCCAGAAATCGCCACGATTGCGGTTCCATCCGTCACAATGTGCGGTAGCCGCCATCGACCATCACGATCGATCCCGAGACATAGGCCGACAGGTCCGAGGCGAGGAAGATGGCGGGGCCGACGATGTCCTCCGGCTTGCCGGCGCGGCCGAGCGGGGTGTGGTCCATGAAGACCTTGACGAGGTCGGGATTGGTGGCGCGCACCTTCTCGTTCAACGGCGTCTCGATGAAGCCCGGCCCGATTGCATTGACGCGCACACCATCCTTGCCGAGTTCGGCGGCCAGCGCCTTGGTGAAGCCGAGCACGCCGTGCTTGGAGGCGGTATAGGCCGGCGAACTCGGCGTGCGCAGATGCACGAAGGACTGGATCGAGCCGATGTTGACGATGCGTCCCTTGTTCTTGCGCAGTGGCGCGAGGAACGAATGCGTCACGTTGAACACGCCGGTGAGATTGATCGAGATGATGTCTTCCCAATCCTTGATCACGGCCTCGTCGGTGCCGAGCATGCCGTTGCGGCGCGCGATGCCGGCATTGTTGACCAGGATCGAGACCGGCCCGGCCTTGTCGGCCACCTGCTTTGCCATCGCGACGCAGGCGTCGCGATTGGTCACGTCGAGCGCAAAGCTCTCCGCCTTGCCGCCGGCATTGCGGATCTCCCTGGCCGCTTCCGCCGCCGCATCGCCGTTCATGTCGAGCAGCACCACGCGCGCGCCCTCGCGGCCGTAGCCCAGTGCGATGGCGCGCCCGATGCCCGAGCCCGCACCGGTGATGACGGCGATGTGATTGTCGAGAAGGGCCATGGCGTTTCCTCGTTCTGATTTGTGAGCGTTGTCGACAACACTATTCAAAACTGCGCCAACCGAAACGCCAAGCCGCGTTTGCGCGTTGCTGTTATCCGGATTCGGATGACAGTTACGGACCGCGGACATGGACCCGCATATCAGACACTGGAAAGTTGCGATCGAGCGCTTTTGCGCGGCGCCGGATCCCGACTACCGCGAGATGGCCAAAATGGTCGCGGAGATCGCCGCGACCGACATCGACGAGACGCTGCGGCATGCGGCCGCACAGGTGCTGCCGATCCTGCGCCAGGCGGCGATGAAATCGGCCGACCGCCGCACTAAAGCGATGGCGCTGCGCCGTCTCGGCATCGTCAACGACGCACTGCACATGCTGTCGGCACCGCGGTTTGGCCAGCGCGGCCTGGCGCCGAAGGCGCTGACGCAGGAGGAGCAGTACCGGCAATTGCTCGGCCTGCCGTTGGGTCGCCGCCTCGCTGCGACCGAAGTCCAGCAGGCTTTCAAACGCGCGGCCAAGACGGTGCATCCCGACGGCGGCGGCAACGGCGCGGCATTCCTCGAACTCGCCGCCGCGCGCGACGCCCTGATCAAGCATCACTGACGCTGGATCGCGTCATATCTGACAGCACAAGGACGGACGCCGCGCTGTTGCCGCGTGTCCGCCCTTTGCGTGATCGAATGGCGTTCGCTCAGAACGCGCAGGTGCCGTTGTTCAGGAGGCCGGTCTTGTAGCTGAACGCAGCGTCGAAGGTCGGCAGCTCCTCGCTGACGATGGAGAAGTTCGCCGGCCACGGCGTGGTCGGGATGCTCTGGTCCCAGATCTGGCAGAAGCCGGTGTCCTGCCAGCGGATCAGATGATAGGGCGTGGCGCTGGCTGGGCTTGCCGCGGCAAGCAAGGACACGGTGGCGGCAATGGCGGCACAGGCAATCGCAAGACGACGCATGGGAAATCTCCGGTTTGAAAAATGAATGCTCCGCGGGGCAATCCTGGAGCTCAGGGGCCGATCGCCCCGGACATGCAGTGAGTATTGCAACCCCGGGAACAGGTTCAACACCGGTCGTGCGAAAGCACCCGTCAACAAATCGGCCATCGCTGTGCCAAATTGCGCCTGTTTACGCGCTTGCTACAGTCGGAGCATCGCGATTCGCAGCCGTGTCACGACGCGAGCAAATCGACGAGAGCAAATCGACGTGAGTAAATCCTGGGGAGACCACACATGAAACCTTCATCCACCCTGCGTGCTGCGCTTGTCGCGCTGCTGGCGTTCACCGGCCTTGCGTTCTCTTCCGCGGCCCGCGCCGACAGCGGCTTCGTGACGCTCACGATCTACAAGGCCGGATGGATCATCGGTGGCTCCGGCGGCAGCGGCGTGTTGACCTTCCGCGGCCGCTCCTACCGGCTCTCCACCGGCGGCCTCGACTACGGACTGGTGTTCGGCGGCTCCAAGACCGTGCTACGCGGCCGGGTCAGCAACATCAACCGTCCGTCCGACGTTGCCGGCGTCTACGGTGCGGCCGGCGCGGGGCTTGCCGTCGGACGCGGCGCGCGTGCGATCGTGCTGACCAATCAGAAGGGCGCGGTGTTGGAGTTGACCGGCCACCAGGTCGGCCTGATGGCCAACGCCGATCTGAGCGGGCTTGCGATCACGATGCGGTAGAGCATTTCGTTCGGTTTATCCCCGTCATCCTGAGGAGCGCGTCTTCGCGCGTCTCGAAGGATGCACGGCCCGGCTGGTGGCCGATTCATCCTTCGAGGCTCGCCGAAGTGGCTCGCACCTCCAGCGACAATGGCATAGCCATTGCGCGGGGATGACGGGGACAGCTAGTCTAAAGCGTTGAGTGCGCGAAGCCGCGTTCACCTGAACAGATGCAGCGCGGCGTATTGCAGCAGCATGATGGTCTTGGCGTCGACGATGCGGCCGTCGCTGATCATGGCGAGCGCGTCGTCGATCGCAAGCTCGAGCACCTCGATGTCCTCGCCCTCGTCGGCGAGCCCGCCGCCGTCACCGATGCGCATCGCGGCGTCGTATTCGGCGACGAAGCAATGCAGCTTCTCGGTCACGGCGCCCGGAGACGTGAAAGCCTCGAACACCTTGCGCACATGCGCGAGCCGGTAGCCGATCTCTTCCTCCGCTTCGGCGCGGATGCGTGCTTCCGGCTCGGCATCGTCGAGCATGCCGGCGGCAACCTCGATCAGCAGATCGTCATAACCGTTGGCGAAAGCGGGGAAGCGGAACTGGCGCACCAGCACGACGCAGCGGGTCGTCAGATTGTAGGGCAACAGCGCCGCGCCGTTGCCGCGATCGTAGACCTCGCGCACCTGGGTCTGCCATTCGCCGTTGGCGCGCCGGTAGTCGAACGTCGCGCTCTTCAGCTCGTAGCGGCGCTTCGAAAGCAGCTCGACGTCCTTGACGCAGACGCGGTCGGCGATGCTCATGCGTTGATCCTCAGCCCTCTCACGGCGTCGCTTCGCGACCGTCAAGCCATTTGGCCAGCATCACCGAGGTCGACTCGTCATAGCCGAGCGATTGGTAGAACGCGCCGGCCTTGGCGTTCTCCCGCCGCACCAGCAGTTGCAGCTTCGGCACGCCGGCGGCGCGCAGCCAGTCCTCGGCCGCCGCCATGATGGTGCGGCCAAGTCCCTTGCCCTGGCGGTTGGGATCGACCGCGACGTAATAGACCCAGCCGCGATGGCCGTCGTGGCCGACCATCGCGGTCGTCACGATCGCATTGGCGTCGCGGCCGACCAGCACGGCCGAGTTCGGTCCGCGCCGCGCCAGCGCGATGTCGGCGGCAGGATCGTTCCACGGCCGCGTCAGGCCGCAGGCCTGCCACAGCGCGACGACATCGGCGATGTCGTTATCGGTGATCTCTGCAATGGCGAGGGAGGCAGAGGAGGAGGGCATCGTCGCCTGCGCGGTCACAGCACCTTGCCCGGGTTCATGATACCGAGCGGATCGAGCATCGCCTTGACCTGCCGCATCAACTCGATCGCGACCTTGTCCTTGACGTCGGGCAATTCGTCGCGCTTGAGCACGCCGATGCCGTGCTCGGCCGAGATCGAGCCGCCCATCCGCAGCACGATCTCGAACACGACGGCATTCACGTCGTGCCAGCGCGCCAGGAAGTCGGCCGCATTGGCGCCGACCGGCTGGCTGACATTGTAGTGGATGTTGCCGTCGCCGAGATGGCCGAACGGCACCGGCCGCGAACCCGGGATCAGCTTCACCACGGCAGCATTGGCTTCCTCGATGAAAGCCGGCACGGCTGCGACCGGCACCGAGATGTCGTGCTTGATCGAGCCGCCTTCCGGCTTCTGCGCCGCCGACATCTCGTCGCGCAGCTTCCAGAACGCCTGGCGCTGGCTCAGATTGGCGGCGATGACAGCGTCATCGACGATGCCGTCCTCCATGCCCTGGGCCAGGATCGCCTCCAGCGTGTCGCGTGCATCGCCGCGCGACGACGACAACTCCATCAGCACGTACCAGGGGTGCTTGCTCTCAAGCGGATCGCGGATATCGATGCCGTGGCGGATCGAGAAGTCGACCGCGACGTCGGCGAGCAGCTCGAAGCTCGTCAGCGCTCCGGCCGCTTGATCGCGCGAGATCGACAGCAGCTTGAGTGCGGCCGCCGGCGAAGCCAAGCCGACATAGGCGGTCTCGACCGCACGCGGCCGCGGAAACAGCTTGAGCGTCGCCGCGGTGATGATGCCGAGCGTGCCTTCGGCGCCGATGAAGAGATTGCGCAAATCGTAGCCGGTGTTGTCCTTTTTCAGCTTCGACAGCGCGTTCAGCACCCGGCCGTCAGCCAGCACGACTTCGACCCCGAGCGCCATTTCGCGCGCCACGCCATAGGCAAGGGCTCCGGTGCCGCCGGCATTGGTCGAGAGGTTGCCGCCGATCGTGCAGCTGCCTTCTGCGCCGAGCGACAGCGGAAACAGCCGGTCGACCTCGGCTGCCTTTTGCTGCGCGATCTGCAGCACCACGCCGGCCTCGCAGGTCATGGTGTTGGATTCGACATCGATATCGCGGATCTTGTCGAGACGCCGCAGCGAGACCACGACCTCGCCATTGTGCGGCGTCTGGCCGCCGACCAGGCCGGTATTGCCGCCCTGCGGCACCAGCGCGATCCTGTGCTCGGTCGCGAGCTTGCAGATCGCAGCGACTTCGGCGGTCGAACCGGGGCGCAGCACCAGCGGCGAGCGGCCGTGGAACAGGTCACGCTCCTCGGTGACATAAGGCTCGATGTCGGCAGCGTCGGTCATCGCATATTTCGCGCCGACGATGGCGCGGAATTTTTCAAGCAATTCGGGCGGAAGCGGCGGCACCGCTGATTGGACGATGTTCATTTTTTCTTGGTCTTTCACTCAGTCGGGGATCTTTGCCTAAGCATGCCCTTCGCGCAAACGCTTCGCGTTTGTCGCGAGGGAAAACCGGTTCCCGGTTGGCGCCAACGCGGCCGTTCCGGTCCGGGTCATGCTTGTTACCGCCCAACGGCTGCGCGGCGCAGCCGGTCATTGATGGCTTCGCCCAATCCGTCCTCGGGAATCGGCGTCACCGCGATCGCATCCGCGTTTCTCTTGTCGAGGGTGCGAAGGTAGCCGAACAGATTGGCGGCGGCCTCGGCAAGATCGCCGCGCTCGGACAGGTTCATCTCCACGGAGGCGCATTCGCGCCGCGCGACCTTCGCCGGCCCGAACGACAGCAAGGCTTCGCCGACATGGACGTCGCTGGCATTGAGCCGGACCGGTGTCCGCGGTGCGTAGTGCGAGGCGAGCATGCCGGGGGCAACCGGCTGGGCGTCGCTTTCCGCGTCTTGCGGCGGCGACTGCAAGGGCTGGCCGAGCACGCGCTCGATCTCTGCGCGCGTCAGCCCGCCCGGTCGCAGCAGCACCGGATCGGAGAAGCAGCCGACGATGGTGGATTCGACGCCGACCTCGACCGGCCCGCCGTCGACGATCAGGTCGATGCGGCCCGCCAGATCGCCGTTCACATGCTCGGCGGTGGTCGGCGAGACGTGGCCAGAGAGATTGGCCGACGGCGCTACCACGGCACCGCCGAAAGCCTTGATGATGTCGCGCGCCACCTTGTGGGCCGGGATGCGTATGGCGACCGTGTCGAGCCCGGCGGTCGCGAGTTCCGCAACCGGGCAGGACAGCGCCTTCGGCAGCACCAGGGTCAGGGGACCCGGCCAGAACGCGTCCGCCAATCGCAGGGCCTGCCCATTGAACAGGGCAATCCGGCGGGCGGCGCCCAGATCGGCGACATGGGCAATCAGGGGATTGAAGGCCGGCCGGCCCTTGGCCTCGTAAAGCCGGGCGATCGCTGAGGCGTTGCCGGCATCGGCGCCGAGGCCGTAAACCGTCTCGGTCGGAAACGCCACCAGGCCACCCTCGGCCAGGACCCCGGCGGCGGTCGCCGTCGCGGCGGCGCCGGCGGACAAAACGTGCGTTTTCAGACCTGTATCCACTGTGACTAGATTCCTCAATTGGGTGGCTCGTGGTCCCTTGCGGTCCCCGAAACCCGACGCTATAAGCCGGCCCTCAGTCGGAGTGTGGCTCAGCCCGGTAGAGCACTGCGTTCGGGACGCAGGGGTCGCAGGTTCGAATCCTGCCACTCCGACCATTCTTTCAAGCACTTATAGTTTCTGTGTTTTTCGTGCGCAACGACATGCGCATCGATTTGAAGCGCGGCTGCCATGTCGGTCGATTTCGGGACGCCTGTCTCTGATATCGGCGATTCGGGACCATTGGAGCGCGCGAGGGAAGCGGCCCCTGACGTGAAAATGCGTAGCACGTCACCAAGCACCACACGGTCTCCCTTCGGACCTCTCGGCTGATCCTGTCCGACATCAAAGCACGAATAGCCCGCCGCGAGTAGTGCTCAGCTTGCCGGCGCAAATACCCGTCAGGGGTTGCCGACCTCAAAGGCCAGCAGAACGTTGCCGGGCAGGCCGCTCCATTGCGCGTAGCCGGAATTGACGTACAGCATGCCGTCGACGACGACCGGGCCGGGTCCGTCCATGGCGCCGCCATGGGCCGCAACGCCGTTGACCGTGGCGTAGTCGCGGGCGGTGTCGATTTCCCAGAGCAGCCGTGCGTCATCGGTCGCGTAGGCGCGCAGGAAGCCGCTCACGCCGCCCGAGAACACGACGCCGGGAATGGCGGTGACCGCCGCGGAGAGAGCGGGGCTACACTGCGGGCGGTCGCCACAGGCCACCGGCGCCACCTGCATCGCGATCCTTCCGGTCGCAAGATCGAGCCCGAACAGGCCGCCACCTTCGCTTGAATTCAGACGTCGCGCGCCGTCCCTGAGAAATCGTACGTCCGAATTGGCGACATAGATTCGGTCCTGGTCGGCGGCGGAACCCCATTCGGTCCCGCCCAACGCGCCGCCCTTGCCGATCCGCGTCTGCCACAGGATCTTGCCCTCGTGGTCGGGATCGAGCGCGTGGACCACGCCGGATTTCTGGCCGATCACCAGCACGCGCTGTCCGTTACGCAGGCTCACCAGGATCGGTGATTGGCCGAAATCATGGTCGGGGCCGCGGTCTTCCGGACAATTGCTCTGATCGGTGCCGAAACACGCAACGACGAAGCTGTCCTTCGGTGTGGCCTGTTGGTGCCAAAGCATTCGGCCGGTCGCGAGATCGAACGCGAGGATGGCATCGCTGGTGTCGGTTGCCGGATCGGCATAGCTGTTCGAGGTCGCGACATAGAGCGCCTGGCGCTGCACGTCGATCGTCGGCGCGGACCAGACCGACGCGCCGGCCGGACCGAACAGCTGGGTCCCGAGGGCGTTCGCCCGTGTCGGATGCGGTGCCTCGGGAATCGTATAGGCCTTCCAGATCTGCGCGCCGGTCTCGGCCTTCAGCGCAACGACGCTGCCGCGAAACGTACAGCACTGGTAGGTGGGACGAGACCCGATAGCCTCCTCGATCGATGAAACGCCGACATAGACGACGCCGGAATAGAACACTGGCGCACCGGTAATCCGGCCGGCCACATGATCGTCGACCTTGCTCTTCCAGATCAGTTTGCCGGTCGCGGCATTCAGGGCGTAGACGTTGGCACGCACATCGCCAAAGAAGATGGCAGGCTGGCCGTTGTCCAGCGGGGCAAAGCTGATGGCCGTCCGCACCGGCGCCTCGGTCGGAAACGCCCAGCGCGTGCAGCCGCTTTTGGCGTCGAGGGCGTGGACCTTGCGGTCGCCGCCACCGACGAACAGCAAGCCGCCGACGACAGCCGGCTGCGCGTTGGCGTTCGACGTGTCAGGAAATCCGAACGCCCATTTCAGACGCAGCCGCGGGACCTGGTCTTGCGCGAGGCCGGCCATTGCCGCCGGCTGAAACCGGCTGTTGTTGATATCCGTGCCCCAACCGTTCCACCGCGGCCCATCGATCGGCTGCGGAAAGCCGGTCTCGTTCTGCGCGCATTGGCCTGCGCTCTCGGTTGGCACGAGCGACGCGGCCTTTCCGGTGACGAGTGAGGCGATCGCCGCCCGCTCGTCGCTGGTCAGTCCCTGCGCGAAGGATGCCATCGGGCCGGTGGTGATCGCACCAAGCACCTCGTCGAACGATCTGGATTGCAGGGTGGTGCGGCTCGGCGCGCGAACACCCGTGTTGCTGCTGTCGTGACATTGCGCACAGCGTTGCGCGTAGAGGTCGGCACCGGCTTGCTGCGCCGCGGCGGGCAGGCAAGACGAGATCAGGGCGATGGCAATCGCAGCACTCAGTTTCATCGTGATTCACCGGCGTTGGCTTTGATGAAGAGAGCAATTGCAGCTTAGCACAACCTTCCGGCTGCCATCGTGCCTGGCGGAGGCCGGCCGCACGTATGGCGGTGCAACATCCGATCGCCGCCTTCAATTCGAGCGCCCGCCGGCGCGATCTCCCATTGACAGGTCGGTCGATGTGATAGAATTATAACAAGATAAGTTGCAAAAATAACAATATGTCACCATCGTACCAGCGCCTCGCGCGGTCGACGGGAGGAAAATTTGGAATTGTCCGGTTCGATCGCAGCCGAGCCTCGGCCGTCGACGGCGCTGTTGATGGTCGGTGGCATCAACAAACGCTTCGGCGGCGTGCGGGCGTTGCGGGACGTCAACCTCGAGGTCCGGGCCGGCGAGGTGCACGCGCTGCTGGGCGAGAACGGGGCCGGCAAGTCCACGCTGATCAAGATCCTTAGTGGTGTCCACGCGGCCGACAGCGGCACGATCGAGATCGCCGGCAAACCAGCTACGTTCGACAGTCCGGCTAGATCGCGCGAGGCAGGCATCGCCGTCGTCTATCAGGACCTCAGTCTCGTCGAGTCGCTGAGCGTCGCCGACAATCTGTTGCTCGGCCGCGAGCCGCGTACGCGGTTCGGCTTTGTCCGCAAGCGCGAACTGATGGCCAGGGCCGGGGCGTTCCTGAGCGAGCTCGGCATTCCCCTCGATACCAAGGCAGCAGTCGGCTCGCTGCCGTTCGCCTACCGCCAGATGACCGAGATCGCCAAGGCACTGATGGGCGAGGTGCGCCTGTTGATCCTCGATGAACCGACATCGTCCCTGACTTCGGATGAAGTTCGTATCCTGTTCGACGCGATCGGCAAGGCGACGCGCCGCGGCGTCGGCGTGATCTATGTGACGCATCGGCTCAACGAGGTGTTCGAGATCTCGCAGCGTGTCACGGTGCTCCGCGACGGCGCCAATGCCGGCACGTTCGTCACCGCCGAGACCGACATGAAGCGGCTGGTGAACTCCATCATCGGCACCGATCGATTGGCGCCCGCGGCGTCGCGCGCTGAACCTGCAGTTGCGCGTTCATTCGATCCGTCGCCGGTTCTGTCGCTGTCGCGCGTGTCGAACGATCGCCTGTCGGCCGTCGAACTGTCCGTGATGAAGGGTGAGATCCACGGCCTTGCCGGATTGATCGGCAGCGGACGCACCGAGATTCTGGAGACCATCTTCGGCCTTCGGCCGGTCGACAGCGGCACATGCCAGATCGACGGTCGGCCATGGCTGCCGAGGAGCCCGGCCGATGCGATCGACCATGGCGTCGCGCTGGTGCCGGAAGACCGGCATCTGCAGGGCCTGGTGCTGGATCATTCGATCGAGCGCAACATCACCTTGCCGCGGATTCCGCATTTCTCGCGCTGGGGCTTCATGCAGCAGCGCGCCGCCGCCCGGCGTGCCGACGCTGCGGTGGCGAGGCTGTCGGTGAAGGCGCAAGGCGCTTCGAGCCTGGTCAGGACATTGTCCGGCGGCAACCAGCAGAAGGTCGTGTTCGGAAAATGGAATGATCCGCGGCCGCGCGTTCTGCTGCTCGACGAGCCGACGGTCGGCGTCGACGTCGGCGCGCGCGAGGAGATCTACGGCGTGATCCGCAATGCCGCTCGCGACGGCACCGGCGTCCTGGTGGTCTCGTCGGACCTCGTCGAACTGATCGAGCTCTGCGACCGCATCTCCGTGATCGTCGATGGACGCGTGGCGCGAACGCTGCTGCGCGGGGAGATCGGTGATGCCGAAGAGCTCCATCATCTGCTGCAGATCTACCAGGCTTCCGAACAAGGCGTATTGCAAGAGCTGCCCGCATGACCGAACTGACCGCGCCCAACCTCGTCGCCTCGTCGACCCGATCCGATCGACGCCGCAAGCTGCTGCAGAATCTGCTGCGGGGTGAGCGGCCCTACATGCTGTACATCGCCTTCGTGGTGCTGCTGGTCGTGTTCAGCCTGTCCTCGCCCTGGTTCCTGTCGGTCGACAATTTCCTGAACATCGGACGCCAGACCACGCTGGTCTCGATCATCGCGGTCGGCATGACCTTTGTAATCATCGCGCGCCAGATCGATCTGTCGGTCGCATCGACATTGGCGCTGTCGGGCATGGCCGCGGCGCTCGCGATGAGTCAGATCAACAATAGCTGGATCGTAGGCGCTGTTGCCGGGCTCGGCACCGGCGCGCTGGTCGGGCTGCTCAACGGCATCCTGACCGCGCAGCTCTCGATCCCGTCGTTCCTGGTGACGCTGGGTTCACTGAGCATGGCGCGCGGTTTGGCGATGATGGTAACCAATACCAAGCCTGTCATCATCACCAACGAGACGTACTTTGCGATCTTCGGCGAAGGCTCGTTCCTGGGCATACCGGTTCCGATCGCCTGGACGCTGGTGGCGATGATCGTCGGCATCCTGCTGCTGCACTATAACGTGTTCGGCCGCCGCATCTATGCGGTCGGCGGCAATCCGACCGCGGCGCTGTATTCCGGCATCAACACCAAATGGGTGACGACCGCGGCCTTTGTGCTGACCGGCGCGCTCGCCGGGCTTGCGGCGCTGGTGCTGTCCGCGCGCTCGCACGCCGCGCGGCCCGACGTCGTGCAGGGCATGGAGCTCGACGTCATCGCCGCCGTGATCCTCGGTGGTTGCAGCCTGTTCGGCGGGCGCGGCTACATCCTGGGGACGCTGTTCGGTAGCCTCATCATCGGCACGCTCAACAACGGCCTTGTGCTGCTCGGCGTCAGCTCGCCGCTGCAGCTCGTCATCAAGGGAGCGATCATCGTGGCCGCGGTCGCCTTCACGAAACGCTAGAGCACGACGGCGCAGCGCATAGGCCGCAAGGTCAGGCGTTGCAAGGGTAGGGGCAAGGTCGCCGGCCTCCGGTCAATCGGCGACCAAAACGGGAGGAAACAATGAAGCCGATCTTGCGACAAACCCTGCCGCTGACCGCGTTGATCGCGGCGACGACCATTTCGATCGCCGCCTCGGCCCGCGCCGAAGTGCCTGCAACCTGCGTCAAGGGCATCGATCTCGCGACGCTTGGACCGAAATCGATCGTCGGTCAGGGGCCGCACGGCGAGAAGGCCGCCTCGCCCGAAGTGCTGGCGCTGTCGGACGCCGCTGCCGCCAAGATCAGGGAGAAGCATTTCAAGGTCGGCATCTCCATGCAGACCGTCAATCTCGACTGGGCGCAACTGCAGATCCAGGGCATCACCGATACGCTGAAGAAGTACGGTGTGACCGTCACCGGCGTCGCGTCCGCCGAATATCAGGTCGACAAGCAGATCGCCGATATCGAGAACACCATCCAGCAGCATCCGGACGGGATCATCTCGATCCCGGTCGATTTCACGGCGACCGCGCCGACCTACAAGAAGATCGCCAAGGCCGGCATCAAGCTCGTGCTGATGGACAGCATTCCGACCGGACTGAAGCATCCCGAGGAATATGCGTCCATGATCTCCGCGGACAGCCAGGGCAACGGCCTGATCGCGGCCCAGATCCTGGCGTCCTGCGTCGCGCAGGGCGCCACCATCGGCCTCGTCAATTTCGGCGTCGATTATTTCAGCACCAACGAGCGCACCAAGGGTGTCCGCGAGTGGATGCAGAAGAACCGCCCGGACATCAAGATGAAGAAGGTCGACTTCACCGACCCGCCGAAGGTGTCGCAGATCGCAGGCGACTTCCTCACCGGCAATCCGGATATCAAGGGCCTGTTCGCGGTCTGGGACCAGCCGGCGCTCGATACGCTGAGCTCGATGCGCGCGCAGGGCATCGACATTCCGGTCACCACCGTCGACCTCGGCCTGCAATCGGCGATCGAGATTGCCAAGGGCGGACCGCTGAAGGCGACCGGATCGCAGCGCCCCTATGATCAGGGTGTCGCCGAAGCGATGGCCATGATGAACGCGCTGCTCGGCAAGGAAACGCCCGGCTGGATCGGTGTGCAGTCGCTACCGGTGACGCAGTCCAACGTGCTGGAATCCTACAAGACGGTGTTCAAGAAGGAGCCGCCGCCGGAACTGACCGACGCCTGCAACAAGGCGAAGCCTGCCTGCAACTGAGCCGCAGGAGTGCGATGCGTGGTCCTGCGAGCCCGCGCATCGTGAGCAGCCTGATCCGGCGTGCCAGCCCCCGCTCGGATCAGGTTGCGCTGGTCACGTACTCGACGGGAAGGCTACGGAAGTGCTTGCGCATGTCCGCTGACGCCGCGCCGCCGACGATGATGCGCGAGAACGCGCCGATATCGGAGAAGAACGCCGACTTGAGGCTGCCGAGCTTGCTGGCGTCGATCACCAGGATGCTTTCCATCGCGGTCTCGATGACGGCCTGCTTGACGGCGACCTCGTGAAAATTCGAGCAGCTCGCGCCGCGGGTCCAGTGCACGCCGCCCGCGGAGATGAAGGCCTTGTTGATGCCGAGCCGCCGCAGATAGGATAGGCCGTCGTCCGACGCAAAGGACTGCGACGACGGATGGTAGAGGCCGCCCATCAGCATCACCTGCGTGGCCGGCCGTCGCGTGACGATCGACGCCACGTTCATCGAATAGCAGATCACCGAAAGCGGCAGGTCCTCCGGTAGGCAGTCCGCCAGCGACTGCATCGTCGTGCCGCAATCGATGAAGATCGTATCGCCTTCCTTGATCGAGGCCGCGGCAGACCGGCAGGCCAGGCGCTTGTCCTGGGTGTGCTGATCGATCTCCTGCTCGAACGTGTACTTGACCCCGGTCGGCGACGCCGCATTGACGACGTACCCGCCGAGCAGCGCCAGCGCGGCGTCCGGTCCGGCGAGATCGCGCCGGACCGTCATTTCGGAAACCTTGAGGAGCTCGGCGGCGTCCTTCAGATGCAGCGTGCCGCTCGATTCGACGGCGCGGCGCAGCCTCTGCAGGCGCTGCACGCGCGTCTCGCTTGGTCGTGCGTTCGATGTTTCAGCCATTTTGATCGCCGGGCTTGCTTATCCGATTGACAATGATCTTACAATGTTGTGAGTTTATCAACGTCGATTTGTTACAATAATAACATCCAGTCCGGCGGGCTGATCGAGGGTCGGGGACGATGTTCCTCAGGCAGTCGGCAAACCCCGCGGCAAGGTCAGGGGAGGATCACATGTTGCGATCGACACATTCAGTCTATCTGGCGATCTCGTCGATTCGCTAGGACGCACGGCGCCTCCATGACGCAGAGCGTCTTCATGCAGAATCCGTCCCCACTGGCCGCGCAGCCGCCTTCCCCGGGCGGCGAGCATCCGCTGCCGCGCAACGGCGGCCGCACGCTCGAGATGGATTGGGTCGACGAGATCAGGATCAATCTGTCGGCCGCCGAACGCCGCGTTGCGAGCCTGCCGGGCCGGCGCACGGTCAAGAAGGACGCGCAGGCGGCGTGGCTTCTCAAGGCGATCACCTGCATCGACCTGACGACGCTCAATGGCGACGATACGACCGAACGGGTGAAGCGCCTCTGCGCCAAGGCCAAAGCGCCGGTGCGCGGCGACCTTCTCGAGCGGCTCGGCTTTGCCGGCCGTGAGCTGCATACCGGCGCGGTCTGTGTCTACCATCGGTTCGTGGCGACGGCCGTCGAAGCGCTCAGCGGATCGGACATCCCGGTCGCCGCGGTCTCGACCGGATTTCCCGCAGGCCTCGTGCCGCACGATCTGAAGCTGAAGGAGATCGAAGCGTCGGTCCGCGACGGCGCACAGGAGATCGACATCGTCATCACGCGCGAGCATGTGCTGACCGGCGATTGGCGGGCGCTTTACGCCGAGGTGCAGGATTTCCGCGCCGCCTGCGGCGACGCGCATCTGAAGACGATCCTGGCCACCGGCGATCTCAAGACGCTGCGCAATGTCGCCAAGGCGTCGATGGTCTGCATGATGGCCGGCGCCGATTTCATCAAGACCTCCACCGGCAAGGAAGGCGTCAACGCGACGCTGCCGGTGACGCTCGCGATGCTGCGGATGATCCGCGTCTATCAGGAGCGTACCGGCTACCAGATCGGCTTCAAGCCGGCCGGCGGAATCTCGACGGCAAAGGACGTGCTCAACTATCAGTTCCTGATGAAGGAGGAACTGGGCCGCGACTGGCTCGAGCCGGACCTGTTCCGTATCGGCGCCTCCAGCCTGCTCGCCGATATCGAGCGGCAGCTCGAGCATCACGTGACCGGCCACTACTCGGCTTTCAACCGCCACCCCGTGGGATGAGACTCCAGCGATGAGCGTCGCAAGCTATTTCGAGACCATGGAGTATGGCCCCGCGCCGGAGGCGGACGGCGAGGCACGCGCCTGGCTGGCGCGGCATGGCGCCACCTTCGGGCATTTCATCGCCGGCAAGTTCACGGCGCCGCATGCCGGCAAACGCCTCACGACGACCGAGCCCGCCACCGGCAAGACGCTGGCGCGCATCGCGCAGGGCGCCGCCGCCGATATCGAGGCGGCGGTCAGCGCCGCGCGCACCGCGCAGACAGCGTGGGCGAAGCTTGGCGGCCACGGCCGCGCCCGTCATCTCTATGCGTTGGCGCGCATGCTGCAGCGTCACGCCCGGCTGTTCGCCGTGCTGGAGGCGATCGACAACGGCAAGCCGATCCGGGAAACCCGCGATCTCGACGTGCCGCTCGCTGCGCGCCATTTCCTCTATCACGCCGGCTGGGCGCAGCTGCAGGAGCGCGAATTCACCGATCAGGTGCCGGTTGGCGTGATCGGGCAGATCGTTCCGTGGAATTTTCCGCTGCTGATGCTGGCGTGGAAGATCGCGCCGGCGCTGGCCGCGGGCAATACGGTGGTGCTGAAGCCGGCGGAGTTCACCTCGCTCACCGCGCTGCTGTTCGCCGAACTTTCGGCCGAAGCCGGCCTGCCGCCGGGCGTGCTGAACGTCGTGACCGGCGACGGTGCCACCGGCGCGCTGCTGGTCGAAAGTCCCGGCGTCGACAAGATCGCGTTCACCGGCTCGACCGAGGTCGGACGGCTGATCCGCCAGTCGACCGCGGGCACCGGCAAATCGCTGACGCTCGAGCTCGGCGGCAAGTCGCCGTTCATCGTGTTCGACGATGCCGATATCGACGGCGCGGTGGAAGGCGTGGTGGATGCCATCTGGTTCAACCAGGGCCAGGTCTGCTGCGCCGGTTCGCGGCTGCTGCTGCAGGAGGGGATCGCGGAGACTCTCCGCCGGCGCCTGATCCGCCGCATGGAGACGCTTCGCGTCGGCATGCCGCTTGACAAGGCGATCGACATGGGCGCGGTGGTCGCACCGGTACAACTCGAACGGATCAAGTCGCTGGTCGAGACCGGAGTGAAGGAGGGTGCCGAGAAATATCAGGCTTCCGGTGCGATCCCGGCGGAAGGATGTTTCTATCCGCCGACCTTGCTCTGGAACGTGCATCCATCCTCGACGGTTGCGACCGAAGAAATCTTCGGCCCTGTTCTGGTGGCGATGACGTTCCGCACCCCTGACGAGGCCGTGATGCTCGCCAACAACACGCGCTACGGCCTTGCCGCCAGCGTGTGGAGCGAGACGATCGGTCTGGCGCTCGATATCGCGCCGAAGCTCTTGGCCGGCGTGGTCTGGGTCAACGCCACCAATCTGTTCGACGCCAGCGTCGGTTTCGGCGGCTATCGCGAGTCCGGCTTCGGCCGCGAGGGCGGCCGTGAAGGCATGTATGAGTATCTCAAGCCGAAGGCCTGGAGCGGGCGCAAGGCGCGGGCCAAGGCATCGCCGCTGCCGACGGCTTTTGGCGCCAGCGCAGGATTCGATGTGCCGCCGATCGATCGGACGGCAAAACTGTTCGTCGGCGGCAAGCAGGTGCGCCCGGACGGCAATTATTCGCGTCCGGTGCTGTCGCCGAAGGGCCGGCGCCTGGGCGAAGCAGGCGAGGGCAATCGCAAGGATATCCGCAATGCGGTGGCCGCGGCGCGCTCCGCCGAGTCCTGGGCGCGGGCGACGGCGCATAATCGCGCCCAGATCCTCTATTACCTTGCCGAGAATCTTTCCGCGCGCGGCGACGAATTCGCCCGGCGCATCGCCGAGATGACCGGCGTGTCGGCTGCGAAGGCGCGCACGGAAGTCGATGCGAGCATCGAGCGGTTGTTCAGCTATGGCGCCTGGGCCGACAAATTCGAAGGATCCGTCCACGCGCCGCCGCTGCGCGGCGTGGCGCTCGCGATGCATGAGCCGATCGGGGTGGTCGGCGTCGCCTGTCCCGACGAGGCGCCGCTGCTCGCCTTCATCAGCCTGGTGGCGCCGCTGGTTGCGATGGGCAACCGGGTCGTCGCCGTGCCGAGCGAGCGGCATCCGCTCGCCGCGACCGACTTCTACCAGGTGCTCGAGACCTCGGACGTGCCGGGCGGCGTGGTCAACATCGTCACCGGCGATCACAGCGAACTGGTCAAGGTGCTTGCCGAGCACGACGATGTCGACGCGCTCTGGGCATTCGGATCGCAGGACGCCTCAGCGGCCGCCGAGCGGCTGTCGACCGGCAATCTCAAGCGGACTCTGGTCGATCATGGCCTCGCGCTCGATTGGTACGACAAGGCCGCGAGCGAGGGCCCGATCCTGCTCCGCCATGCCGTGCAGGTGAAGAACATCTGGATTCCGTACGGTGACTAAAGGCGTCACGCTACGGTGATACGGATGGGGATCCGAACCGTCAGAGTTCGGCGAGTTTGAACACGAGGGAGGGACGCAACATGCTCAAGGGCATCGATCCACTGCTCAATGCCGACGTGCTCTATGCCCTGCGGGCGATGGGGCATGGTGATCGTCTGGTGGTGTGCGACACCAATTTTCCGGCCGACTCGATCGCGCGCCAGACGGTTCTCGGCCGGTTGCTGCGCATCGACAATGTCAACGCGGCCAGGGCGGTTGAGGCGATCCTCTCGGTGATGCCGCTCGACACCTTCGTCGACGATGCGGCCAGCCGCATGGAGATTGTCGGCCAGGCTCAGGAAGTGCCACCCGTGCAGCGCGAGGTGCAGACCGCGATCGATCGCGCGGAGGGACGGTCCTGGCCGCTGGTCGGCGTCGAGCGCCACGCTTTCTATGAGAAGGCCAAGACGGCCTATTGCGTGATCGCGACGGGCGAGCGGCGCTTCTATGGCTGCTTCCTGTTCAGCAAGGGCGTGATCGGGCCGGACGGGGAGTGACGAGATGAGCAAGAGTGGCGTCGCCGTCCTCGGCGTCTTCGTCGTCGACTTGGCGTTCCGCGCCGACAACATGCCGGCGATCGGCGAGACGATCGCCGGATCGGGATTCGCGATGGGGCCTGGCGGCAAGGGATCCAACCAGGCTGTCGCGGCCGCGCGGGCCGGCGCCGGCGTGAGCTTCATCTCGCGGATCGGCAGCGACGCCTTCGGCGAGCTTGCGATCAGGACCTGGGAGGCCGAGGGAATCCGGCCGCGCGTGGCGAGGACCGCGGATGCGCCGACCGGCGCGGCGTTTATCTATGTCCATGAGACGCGCGGCGACAACGCCATCATCGTGGTGCCGGGTGCAGCGGGCGGTATCGGCTCGGCCGATGTCGACGCGGTGGCGGACGCGATCCGCGACAGCCGTGTGTTCGTGACGCAGCTCGAGCAGCCGGTCGATGCAGCGCGGCGCGGGCTCGAGATCGCGCGCACCGCCGGCAGCATCACCGTGTTCAATCCGGCGCCGGCCATCCAATTTGACGATGGTCTGTTTGCGCTGTGCGATTATGTCGTTCCCAACGAGACCGAGGCCGAAGCGCTCACCGGGATCGCGGTGGGCGACCTCGCCGGCGCCCGCCGCGCTGGCGACGCCCTGTTGGCCAAAGGCGCCGGGACGGCGCTGATCACCCTCGGCGAGCGCGGCGCGCTATTCCATGCGCGGGATCGCTCGCTGCACGTGCCGCCCTTCGCGGCCGGCAAGGTCGTCGAAACCACCGGGGCGGGCGATGCATTCGTCGGCGGCTTCGCGGCGGCGCTCGCGGACGGCGTCGATCCGCTCGAGGCCGCGCGGTTCGGTTCGGCCACGGCGGGAATCTCGGTGACCCGGCCGGGCACCGCGCCCGCGATGCCGCGGCGCGTGGAGATCGAAGCGCTGCTGAGGGGATGATGCTGCGATGATGCGGAATGATCCGATCAAGCATGTCTTCATCTGGCCGGCGGTGCTCGTCGTGCTGGCGATCTCGATCTTTCCGCTGATCTATTCGCTGACCACGAGCTTCCTCAGCTACCGCCTGATTCCGCCGATCCCGCCGCGCGTCGTCTGGCTTGGCAATTATGCGGCGTTGTTGCAGGAGCCGCGGTTCTGGGATGCGCTCTTCACCACGACGCTGATTGCGCTGATCGCGGTCGGGTTGCAATACGCGATCGGGTTCGGCGTCGCGCTGGCGCTGAATGCGCGGGTGCCGGGCGAGCGGCTGTTCCGCGTCGCCCTGCTGCTGCCGATGCTGCTGGCGCCCGTCGCGGTCGCGCTGGTGGCGCGCATGATCTTCAATCCGACGATGGGACCGCTCAATCAGTTCCTGTCGAAGTTCGGCCTGGTCAACCTGCCGTTCCTTACCAATGGACATTGGGCACTCGCCTGCATCATCGCGGTCGAGGTCTGGCAGTGGACCCCGTTCGTCATCCTGATGATGCTGGCCGGGCTGCAAACGCTTCCCGAAGATGTCTACGAGGCCGCCGAGCTCGAGAATGCCAGCGCCTGGCAGCAGTTCTGGGGCATCACCTTTCCGATGATGCTGCCGATCTCGGCCGCCGTCGTCTTCATCCGCCTGATCGAGAGCTATAAGATCATGGACACGGTGTTCGTGATGACCGGCGGCGGGCCGGGCGTCGACACCGAGACGCTGACGCTGTTCGCCTATCAGGAAGGTTTCAAGAAGTTCAATCTCGGCTACACATCGGCGCTCAGCTTCCTGTTCCTGATCGCGATCACGATCATCGGCGTGACTTATCTGGCGCTGCTGCGGCCGCATCTGGGGAAGCGCCGATGAGCGGCCAGGGCTTGACGGGACTGTCGCCATGGCGCCGCCGCCTGGTCGCGGCCGGCGTTCTCATCTGGTGCCTGATCACGGTGTTTCCGCTCTATTGGGTGGTGGTGACCGCATTCAAGACGCCGCCCGGCGTCGTCGGCGGGCCGACCTATCTGCCGTTCATCGACTTCACGCCGACCTTGCAGCCCTTCATCGATCTCTATCAGGGCATCCGCGGCGAGTTCTTCCGGACCTTCCTGAACTCGACCATCGTTGGCCTATCCGCGGCAGCGATCGCCACGGCGATTGGCGCGATGGCGGCCTATGCGCTGGTGCGCTTCGAATTCAAGGTCCGCTTCGGCGCGGGCCTCGCGTTCTTCCTGCTCGCGCTCGGCGGCTACCTGCTGTTCAACACGACGTTCGGGTTCACCCGCCCGCAGGCCCTGTTGCTGGCCTTTCCGATCGCGCTGATCGTGGCCGTCGCCGCCAACCGCCTGCCGCTGCCCGGACCGATCCTCGGCAATGAGGACATCCTGTTCTGGTTCGTCAGCCAGCGCATGTTCCCGCCCATCGTCACCGCCTTCGCGCTGTATCTGCTCTACAGCGAGATCGGGCGGCTGGGCTTCCAGCTGATCGACAGCTTTGTCGGCTTGACGCTGTGCTACGTCGCCTTCTCGCTGCCGATCGTCGTCTGGCTGATGCGCGACTTCTTCGAGGCTGTGCCGATCGAGGTCGAGGAGGCGGCGGTGGTCGACAATGTGCCGAGCTGGCGCATCTTCTTCGGCATCGTGGTGCCGATGTCGATGAACGGGCTGCTGGCGACGTTCATGATCACGCTGGCCTTCGTCTGGAACGAGTTTCTGTTCGCGCTGTTCCTGACCAATTCCAGATGGCAGACGCTGCCGATCCTGGTGGCGGGACAGAACAGCCAGCGCGGCGACGAATGGTGGGCGATATCGGCTGCGGCGCTCGTCGCCATCGTTCCCATGATGATCATGGCGGGCCTGCTCAGCCGGATGATGCGGTCGGGCCTGCTGCTCGGGGCCATCAAATAGCAAAAAACCTTGTAGGGAGGACTAGACGATGTTGCGACGGACGTTCCTGATGCTGACCACCTCGCTCGCGATGGCCTGTGCCGCGAGCCAGGCGAATGCTGCCTGCAGCCCGGACTATACCGGCGTCACCCTGACGGTGGCGTCGCAGACCGGGCCGTATATCGCCTCCGCGCTCAAGCTCGGCGCGGACGAATGGGCGAAGAAGACCTGCGGCAAGGTCAATGTCGTGGAGTTTCCATGGTCCGAGCTCTATCCGAAGATCGCGACGTCGCTCACCGCATCGGACGCGACGTTCGACCTCGTCAGCTTCGCGCCGGCCTGGCTGCCGGATTTCGTGCCCTATCTCAGCGAGATGCCGAAGGAGATGCAGTCCGGCAAGGACTGGGACGATATCGAGCCGGCCTATCGCGAACGGCTGATGGTGTGGGAAGGCAAGATCTACTCGCAGTCGATGGATGGCGACGTCCACACCTATACCTACCGCACCGACCTGTTCAGCGATCCCAAGGAGAAGGACGCCTTCAAGGCCAAATACGGCTACGACCTCGCGCCGCCGAAGACCTGGAAGCAGTATCTCGACATTGCCGAGTTCTTCCAGCGGCCAGACAAGGGGCTGTGGGGAACGGCGGAAGCCTTCCGCCGCGGCGGTCAGCAGTTCTGGTTCTTCTTCAGCCATGCGGCGGCCTACACCAACAATCCGAACTATCCGGGCGCGATGTTCTTCGATCCCGAGACGATGGACGCGCAGATCAACAATCCGGGCTGGGTGAAGGGGCTCGAGGAATACATCAGGGCATCGAAGCTCGGGCCGCCCAACGCGCTGAATTTCTCGTTCGGCGAGGTGAACGCTGCCGTGGCCGGCGGCCAGGTAGCGGAATCGATCGGCTGGGGCGACACCGGCGTCATCGCCGCCGACCCGAAGCAGTCGAAGATCTCGGGCAAGGTCGGTTCGGCGATGCTACCCGGTTCGGACGAGATCTGGAACGCCAAGACCAAGAAGTGGGACAAGTTCCCGAGCGTGCTTCCGGGCCCGTTCATGGCATTCGGCGGCTGGCAGATCGCGGTGCCGAAGGCCGGCAAGAACCAGAAGGCGGCGTGGGATTTCGTCAAGACACTGACAAGTCCTGAAGTGTCGGGCCAGGCGGCGATCACCGGCGGCAGCGGCGTCAATCCCTATCGCAAATCGCACACGGCCAATCTGCAACTGTGGAGCAAGATCTTCTCGCCGGAAGAGGCCAAGGAATATCTCGGCGCGCAATCCGACTCCATCAATGCCAAGAACGTCGCGCTCGACATGCGTCTGCCCGGCTACTTCTCTTACACCGAGGTGGTCGAGATCGAGCTCGGCAAGGCGCTGGCCGGCCAGACCACGCCGCAGGCGGCGCTCGACGCGATGGCCAAGGAGTGGAATCGGCTGACCGACGAGTTCGGCCGGGCCAAGCAGCTCGCGGCCTATCGCGCGGCGATGGGTCTTCCGCCGAAGAACTAGCTTTCCAGCGAGACGTCCCGGATGATGCGCGAGCGTCGTCCGGGACTTTACTTGCCGTCGACGAAGGGACGGAAAGGGATTCCATGGCGCACGTCGAGATCGAGAACGTCAGCAAGGCATACGGACCCTACAAGATCATTGAAGGGCTCGACCTCAACGTGGCCGACGAGGAGTTTGTCGTGCTTGTCGGCCCGTCCGGCTGCGGCAAGACGACGACGTTGCGCATGATCGCAGGACTGGAGGCGGTGACGAGCGGAACCATCCGCATCGGCAATCGCGACGTGACGCAATTGCGTCCCGGCCTGCGCAATTGCGCGATGGTGTTCCAGAACTACGCGCTCTACCCGCATATGACGGTCGGAGAGAACATCGGCTACGGCATGAAGGTGCGGGGCGAATCGCGCGCCAGCATCGAGAAGGCCGTCAATGACGTGGCACGCGTGCTTGACCTCGAACAATATCTGCAGCGCCGGCCCAAACAGCTCTCGGGCGGGCAGCGCCAGCGCGTGGCGATCGGCCGCGCCATCGTGCGCAGCCCGGATGTGTTTCTGTTCGACGAGCCATTGTCCAATCTCGACGCCAAGCTCCGCATCGAGATGCGGACCGAGATCAAGGCGCTGCACCGCCGTCTCGCCAAGACGATCGTCTATGTCACGCACGACCAGGTCGAAGCCATGACCATGGCCGACCGCGTCGTGGTGATGAACCGCGGCCGCATCGAGCAGGCGGCCGATCCGATCACGATCTACGAGAAGCCCAGCAATCTCTTCGTCGCCGGTTTCATGGGCGCGCCCAGCATGAATTTCATCCATGGCGAGCTCGCCGCCCGCGACGGCGCGCTCATTTTCACCGAGCCGTCGGGCACGGCGTTGAGAGTGCCGAAGTCACGCGAGGCGGCCTATGCCGGCAGCGTCGGCAAGCCCGTGGTGCTCGGCGTCCGGCCCGATCATGTGTTGCGGCAAGACGCGCCGGCGGGCTCTTCGATCCGGATCCTTGTGAAAGACGTGGAGCCGCTCGGGCCGCACACGCTGGTGATCGGGACGGTCGGCCCATTCGCATTCACGGCGCAAATGCCGGTCGGCGTCGCCGCGGAGCCGGATCATGTCATCGACGTCGCGCTCGATCTTGAGCGAACGCACTTGTTCGACAAGGTGTCTGGGACGGCTATTTGCTGATCCGCCGCAGCCTGGCTCGACAACCGCCTGCCTAGCTTAAGAAACCTCGCGCGCGCCGGACCGTATCGGACGGATACAGGCCGAAGGCCGAGCGGTACACCGCAGCGAAACGGCCCATATGCGTAATGCCCCACTTCAGGGCAACTTCGCTGACCGGGAGCATGTTCTCCGGTCGCGACAGTTCGTCGTGGATGGCCTCCAGCCGAATTTGCCGCAAATAGGCGACCGGCGTCGTGCCGTGAATTTTGCGGAAGCCCAATTGCAGCAACCGGCTGCTGACCCCAACCGTTGCGGCAATATCCGAGATCGTCAGCGGCAGATGCGGATTGGCCCGCATATACTCGACCGCACGCCTGATGTAGCGCGGCGGCGCATCCCGCGGGTGGCGGCTCAACCGGTCCGTCAACCGATGAGGAACGTTCTCAAGGATGAGCTGTATGGCTGCTTCCGATAGCAGCGCGCTGGCTTTCGGAGAGCGTACCAGGATCCCGTCATACAGACCGGTGGTGCTCGTGCGGACAAGCTGAAGAAGGGTCTGTCCAACGCCGGTCGACAAGTCGACGATCGGCGTCAGATTGAGATCTTCCAGCGCTGTGCTCCCGAACGTCGCCGACAGCACCTTGGTAACTGCGCCCGTATGCAAGGTGAGCGTGACGCTTGAGTATCGTCCATCGACCGCTTCGACCCGCTGCGCTTGCATCGTCGGAAGGGGCACGATGGCGATCTCGGAGGGGGTCCGCTGGATGCTCTTTCCTGCGATGAGCATTTCGGCCTGGCCGGCATTCAGCAGGCTTATTGCAAGCTCTCCGGCAGATTTCTCGTAAGAATAGCGCCAATCCCAACCGGCCGACAGATCGGCCCGCACGACGTCAAGTTCCGCGCCGATGGCTATGTCCGCATGCCAGCGAAACGATTCGTCAGGCCGCGGCGAGGAATGCGCATTGATCCCGTGGGGGTGGAGCATTTCAAGGAGTTCTTCGAACGAAGATCCCGATCGCGTGGGAGGTGCAGCGAGTACGTCTTCGACCATCAAATCCCAACCATCGGATGATTGCTGTTTCGCGGATTGCCCGATCCATCAGACCGGTTTTCCGCTGTTCAGGGCGTCCGCCACACGCATAGACCGCATCACCACACTAGCACAGCTTTGGTGATTTCGGGTCGCGTGCCCTTTCTCACAATTTCTTCAATATCCGAATAGCGAACAGAATATCCAGGTCGCGCAATCGAGCCGCGAAAGCTGACATTTGATCTCATCCGCTCGCCGGCATCGCGCGAACGTTCCGATTCAATCCGCCGCGCCAACGTTCGAGAGCACCAGCGAATGCACAGCATTCGCGATCGACTGCTCTAGCCACAATCCGAACGCCTGCATCCGGAATGCGACGTCGTCCATGGACTCGTAGCCCATTTGGCCTAAATCGTCACGACCAACTCAAACGGGTTATGAAAGCATGCTTACAAGGATTACTTGCGTACTCGCGCTTACAGTTCTTTCGTCCATGCCTGCGCTGGCCGATGGTTGCGCAGATCACGTCCAGAGCACCGGCGTTCCCATGGTAACGGGCATGACGCACAAGACCTGGATGATCTTCCCGTCGGTCAATCCCGGTGCCGCCCTCGACAAGGTGTCCCGTGCCGTTCTGGCGGAGGGCTTTGTCGGCGTAAACGTCGACAAGAAACTCGGCACGCTGACCACCCAGCAGGAGACCACCGGATCCGGCCGGCCACAAACGTTGCAGGTCGTCGTCCGCAAGGACGGCAAGGGTAGCCGCGTCGATGCGACCTTCAGCCTGCCGCCGGGACAGTTGGCCCCAGGTGTCGGCGATAACCTCTGCCGCGTCGTGAACGCAGCCGGCCAATGAACGCCGCCCATCCGCGAAGCAGGCTGACGCGCGAATTGTAACCGGCCGCGCGTGTAGGGGTGTCGTCCAGTCCGGGACCAGGCGAGCCCATCCATGTTGAGGGAATCGGGACGCAGGTGCCGGCCTGCGCCCACAGCAATGAAGCAGGAGATATGATGCGCAGGGCTCGCTTTGTGAAAGTTGTTTTGATGGCCGCCACCGGTGCCATGGTGTTTTCGGCCTCCGCCATTTCGGCTCCGTTGCAGCACGGCGCCGGCGTTGCGGCGGCAGTGCCGTCGTTGACCGAGAAGGTCTGGTGCCGTTACGGGCAGTGCTATGACAATGGCGGCGGCGCTGCCGTCGGCGGACTGGTCGGTGGCCTCATCGGCGGCGTCATCGCGGCCGGCGCAGCCAACGCCGCCGCGCAGCAGGAAGCTGCCGCCGCCCAGCAGCACGCGGCGTCCTGCGCCCAGCGCTATCGCTCCTACGATGCGGCGTCGAATACGTTCCAGGCAAAGGACGGCCGGCGGTATCCCTGCCAGTGAGACTGCCGCAGGCTTGCGGCGCCGGAACGGCGGAGTGAAACTGCCGCGCCAGACAATAACCCTCGGCGCCGCGCTGAGCACGAATGGAGCTCCGGCCCGTGAGCCGGAGCAGGTTTTCGAGCGCCCCAGGAGCCACAAACGCGGCTTCTGCCGGCGAATTGGCCAGGACCTTTGACTGAACGGGTTCCCGTTCCGCGCCTGGATGCGCGGATCGAGAGGCTTCATCGGGAATCGCGGAGCGGGCGGCCCACGGCCGCTTCTGACGCGACCGTTTTCCATGCTATCACGCGATCCGTCGAAACTGCGCTCGTGGCAGGATCTGCCCGAACCTTACGAATCCGGATCTCGATGATGCTGTCGCTTCCCAAGACCAAAATACGCGTGCTGCTGCTGGAGGGCGTGAACGAATCCGCGGCCCGGATGTTCGAGGCGAACGGCTATACCGAGCTGCAGCGTCTGCCCAAGGCGCTGGGACCAAAAGAACTCAGGCAGGCGCTGTCGGGCATCCACATGCTGGGAATTCGCTCGCGGACCCAGTTGACCGCGGACATCCTGGAGGCCGCCGACCGATTGCTCGTTGTCGGCTGCTTTTCGGTCGGCACCAATCAGGTCGATCTCGACGCCGCGCGGAAGCTGGGAATCCCCGTCTTCAACGCGCCATACTCCAACACCCGAAGTGTGGCGGAGCTGACCATCGCCGAGATCGTGATGCTGTTCCGCCGGATCTTTCCGCGTTCGGTCTCCGCACATGCCGGCGGCTGGGACAAGTCCGCCGAAGGCAGCCGCGAGGTGCGCGGCAAGACGCTCGGCATCGTCGGCTACGGCAACATCGGCTCGCAGCTGTCGAACCTCGCCGAAGCCATGGGCATGCGCGTGATCTATTTTGATCAGACCGACAAGCTCCGCCATGGCAATACCGAGCCCGCCGAATCGCTCGACGCGTTGCTCGCAGCCAGCGACGTCGTATCGCTGCATGTGCCGGAGACGCCGGCCACCGCCAACATGATCGGCGCCGCCCAGCTCCAGCTGATGAAGCCTGAGGCCTATCTGATCAACAACTCGCGCGGCACCGTGGTCGATCTCGATGCGCTGGCGAGCGCACTGCGTGGGGGCCGGCTGGCGGGTGCCGCGGTCGACGTGTTTCCGGTCGAGCCGGTGTCAAACGAGGCGCGCTTTGTCTCGCCGCTGCAAGGTCTCCCCAACGTCATCCTCACGCCGCATGTCGGCGGTTCGACGGAAGAAGCGCAGGATCGCATCGGCGGCGAAGTTGCACGCAAGTTGATCGACTATTCCGATGTCGGATCGACCTTCGGTGCGGTCAATTTTCCGCAGGTGCAATTGCCGGCGCGACCGACCGGCACCCGTTTCATCCATGTTCATCGCAACGTTCCCGGCGTCATGCGCCAGGTCAACGACGCGGTCTCCCGGCACGGGATCAATATCCTGGCGCAATATCTGCAGACCGATCCGGAAGTCGGCTATGTCGTGCTCGAGACCGACGTGGTCGGCGGCGAGGGCGAGGGGCTGCTGGCCGATTTGAGAGCCATTGACGGCACGATCCGCGTGCGGGTGCTGTACGACGCGAACCGGCCGCAGGGGTGATCGACTTCGTCAATCCGCCGAGAAGCCGAACGGCACGCTCGAGGTCCTGAAATCGTCCGGAAGAATCTCGCGTCCGATCGGCGGCGCCGACCGCGCCGCGCATTTCGGCCGATGGCAGACCCGGCATGCGACGCCGATCGGCGTCGGCTCGTCGGCATTCGGTCCCTGTCCGTCGCGCGTGTAGATCAACTGGCCCGCATGTTCGGCGGCGCAGCCGATCGCGATCGCCCGCTCGACGCGGACGGCGCCGAACGCGCCGCCGCCGGCGGTCACGGTGCGGGCGATCGAAAAGAACCGCTGTCCGTCGGGCAGTTCCAGCCATTGGGTGACGATCTGGCGCGGCGTCTTGAAGATGTCGTGCACTGACCATAGCGGACATGCGCCGCCGTGCTTTGCAAACGGGAAGCCGGCGCCGTCAAGCAGCTTGGAAATGTTGCCGGCCGGATCGACCCGGATCAGGAAGAACGGGACCTTTTCGAGACCCGGCCGTTGCAGGGTCGTGACGCGGTGCGCGACCTGCTCGAAGCTGGTGCCGAATTGACGTGCCAGCGCCTCCAGATCGTAGCGGCGGGCCTCGACCGCTTTCGCGAACACCGAATACGGCATGATGAGTGCGGCGGCGGCGTAGGCCGCAAGCGCACGGCGTGCCAGCAGCTCGGCGCTTTTGGTCGTGAACTTGCCGGCTTCGACGGCGGCGCCGATCTCGTTTTCCAGTTCCAGATAGGCAAGTTGCTTGGCCAGCTGAAAATTGAGCCCCGCGGTATCGAGCGAGTCCTCCAGCAGCAATTGTCTGCGATGAAGGTCCAGTCGCCTGATCGAACCCAGCATGACGTTCGGCGGCAGATAGCGGACCTGGAGTTTATGTCGCTCCCGAAGCCGCTCGATAAATCCGGCGGGCCCGGCAGGTTCGTGGACGAGCCGCTCGGCGGCATCGTCGAGGCTGGCAAAATTGTTGCGGCGCGCGGCGAGAAAACGTCGGACCTCCGCAACGGGATCGTTGGCGTCAAAGTTCTCCTGGCCCGGTGAAGCGATCGCCATGTCCGGAGCCCTGCGCTCCGCAAGCGCCAGCTGCTCTTCGCGATAGGCGGTGTAGAGGCGCAGGAACGCCTCGGTCATTCCGGGATAGCTGACCGCGAGGTCGCTGACCTCGAGCGCGGGGATGTCGATGTCGGCAAACATCGGCTCCTTCAAGACGGACTGCATGCGGGCGGTGTGATCGGCACCGCCATCGCCAGCGAGATCAGCCAGATCGATCTTGTAGGTGCGGGCAAGCCGCAGCAGCATGTCGGCCGTCACCGGGCGCTGATTGCGTTCCAGCAGCGCCACATAGGGGGCCGAGATTTCGAGATCGGCGGCCATGTCGGCCTGGGTCAGCCCGAGGTCGCGCCGCAGCCGGCGTAGCCGCGGGCCCATGAAAACGGAACGGGCGCTTGAGGTTACCATCGCCTTATCCAAGGTTTGTAAGATTTTTACAATAATACATCGGTTTCTTGTAAGTTATGACAAGTTTTCCGCGCCAGGTCTAGCTCCCGATGACGCCGCGCGTCACAAATGGTGCAGTTATTTCGTCACCGAAGGGATCACGGACATGAACTTCCAACCGCGCGGGATCAGCGACCGGGCCATCCAGGGACCGGCTTCGTATCAGAGCGAGATCGAGGCGGCCGAAGCGCTGCTCAAGGGCAAGGACACCTGGAACGGCGTCACCGCCGAAGCCGTGGCGCGGATGCGCCTGCAGAACCGCTTCAAGACCGGTCTGGATGTCGCCCGTTACACGGCTGCGCTGATGCGCGCCGACATGGCGGCCTATGACGCCGACAGCACCAAGTACACCCAGTCGCTCGGCTGCTGGCACGGCTTCATCGCCCAGCAGAAGCTGATCTCGGTCAAGAAGCACTTCGGCAATACCGACCGCCGCTATCTGTATCTTTCCGGCTGGATGATCGCGGCGCTGCGCTCCGAGTTCGGCCCGCTGCCGGATCAGTCGATGCACGAGAAGACCTCGGTGCCGGCCCTGATCGAGGAGCTCTACACCTTCCTGCGTCAGGCGGATTCGCGTGAGTTGAACGATATCTTCCGCGCGCTCGATGCGGCCCGCAAGGAAGGCGACAAGGCCAAGGAAAAGGCGCTGATCGAGAAGATCGACAACTTCCAGACCCACGTCGTGCCGGTCATCGCCGACATCGACGCCGGCTTCGGCAATGCCGAGGCGACCTATCTGCTCGCCAAGAAGATGATCGAGGCGGGCGCCTGCGCCCTGCAGATCGAGAACCAGGTCTCCGACGAGAAGCAGTGCGGCCACCAGGACGGCAAGGTGACCGTGCCGCACGAGGTGTTCATCGCGAAGATCCGCGCCTGCCG
Source organism: Bradyrhizobium sp. USDA 4503 (assembly GCF_054055815.1). Taxonomy (NCBI): domain Bacteria; kingdom Pseudomonadati; phylum Pseudomonadota; class Alphaproteobacteria; order Hyphomicrobiales; family Nitrobacteraceae; genus Bradyrhizobium; species Bradyrhizobium sp. USDA 4503. Next base: position 4,001,433 of record NZ_JBSRXS010000001.1, on the reverse strand, counting down.
CCATGCGTTCCTCGAGCTCGGCGTCGAAGACGGCATCATCGTGACCCGCACCGACTCGCTCGGCGCCGGCCTGACCCAGCAGATCGCCGTGAGCCACAAGCCCGGCGACATCGGCGACCAGTACAATAGCTTCCTTGATTGCGAGGAAGTGACGGCCGCCAACGCACGCAACGGCGACGTCATCATCAACCAGAACGGCAAGATGATGCGTCCGAAGCGTCTGCCCAGCAACCTCTACCAGTTCCGTCCCGGCACCGGTGCAGATCGCTGCGTGCTCGACTGCATCACCTCGCTGCAGAACGGCGCCGACCTCTTGTGGATCGAGACCGAGAAGCCGCATATCGAGCAGATCGCCAGCATGGTCGATCGCATCCGCAAGGTCATTCCGAATGCGAAGCTGGCCTACAACAACTCGCCGTCGTTCAACTGGACCCTCAACTTCCGTTGGCAGGTCTATGACGCGATGAAGGAAGCCGGCCAGGACGTCAGCAAGTATAACCGCGCCGAGCTGATGAAGGCGGAGTACGACGACACGCCGCTGGCGAAGGAAGCCGACGAGCGCATCCGTACCTTCCAGGCGGATTCGGCCAAGCGCGCCGGCATCTTCCATCATCTGATCACGCTGCCGACCTATCACACGGCTGCGCTGTCGACCGACAATCTCGCGAGGGAGTATTTCGGCGAGCAGGGCATGCTTGGATACGTCAAGAACGTGCAGCGCGCGGAGATCCGTCAGGGCATCGCCTGCGTCAAGCATCAGAACATGGCGGGCTCCGACATCGGCGACGATCACAAGGAGTACTTCGCCGGTGAGGCTGCCCTCAAGGCGGGCGGCGCCCACAACACGATGAACCAGTTCGGCTAATCGATCGAACGGATCATTCCGACATCGGCTGGACAGGCTGGCGCGCGAGCAGCCTTGCCTGTCCGCCTTGGCGGGGCGATTTTCGACCACGGTAACGCGGTCGAGATCGCCCCGCGACTTTTTTAGGCCCGCTTCCCCTCGAGCCCGCCATTTGCAGAGGTTCGCGCGTTCCACGCCCGTGTGGTAATGCGTCGCTGCGATCTTGAGGGCATGCCACGCGATGACTGTCGGGCACTACGCATCCGCCGTCACCAGCTCCGCCGTGATGGAACTGCTGAAGCCGTTCGATCCCCGTATCGTCGGAACGCTGCCGCTCGGCCTCGCCGTGCCCGGCAGCGACATCGATATCGTCTGCCATGCGTCCGACCCGAACGCATTCGCGGACATCGTTTGGGCTCACTATCAAGCGTGCGATGATTTCGTCCTCTTCCGGTGGACCTCGGGAACGCGGCCGGTGATTGCGCGCTTTGTGTGCGATGGCTGGCCGTTCGAACTGTACGGTGATCTGCGTCTGGTGGAGCAACAACGAGGCTGGATCCATTTCAAGGTCGAACGGCGGCTGCTTGCGCTTGATGATGGAGGGGCTGCGGCGAGCCGTCAGGGAATTGAGGGCGGGCGGTCTCAAGACCGAGCCTGCGTTCGCTACCGTGCTCGGGATATCGGGCGATCCCTATCGTGGATTGCTTGAGCTCGCGGCCGAAACGGACGCCGAGTTACGTGTCCGGCTCGCGGCGTGCGATTTCGGCTGAGAGACAAATTGATAGAACGGCTTCATTCGCCCGGAACGAGGTGGCCGACCGGCTGCCGCGCGAGCCGCCGGTGCCTGCGACGGGACAGATAAAGCAGCAGGCCGGTCACGGCGAATAGCGGCATCATGGCGGCGGCCAGCATGAAGGCGAGCTTGCCGGGCCATCCCAGGATGGCGCCGCGGTGGATGTCGAGCACGCTGGCGAGGACGCGTTCGCCAAACGTCTTGTCGGCGTAGCGATCCGATGAGATGACGCGGCCGGTGAGGGCATCGATACGGAATTCGTCACGCACGGCCTCGCGCGACGAGTCCCGCGGCCATGACCGCACGCGCACGGCCGTGCCCGCGCCGGCCGGCATGGTCAGGAGGGCCCTACCGTAACTGTTGTCCTCCTGCTGCAGGAACGCCGACCAGGCGTGATCGAAGGCAAGCGGCTTTGCCTCGGCCTTCGCTTCGGTCTTAGCTTCACCCTTGCTCTCGGCGCCGCCGCGCGGCGGCTTGGACTGTATCGCGTTTGCCGTGGCCTGAGGCCGCGCGAACAGCCAGTTGGCGCCGGCCTTGTACCACTCGAACGAATACCACAGGCCGGTCAGCGTCATCACCAGATAGACCGGCAGCACCCAGGTCCCGATCACGGCGTGCAGCGAGCGATGCAGGCCGCGGCCGCGCAGTCCCAAATTCGGCTTCAGCCACATCTTGACGCTGCGCGCACGACGCGGCCAGCGCAGCACGAGGCCGGTGATCAGCATCACGATCAGGCAGATCGCGGCTGAGCCGGTGATCTTGCGGCCGATGCCATTGCCGTCGCCCGGCAACAGCAGCCAGCGGTGCAGCTTGCGGACGGTTGCGAAAAAGTCCTCGCCGCGCGGCGAGCCGAGCACGTGCCCATCATAGGGGTCGACATAGACCGAGGACGGCCGCGTGCCGCCTTCGCTGCGAGCAAAACGGATGCGGGCCGCGGCCGATGGATCGCTCGACATCGTCACGGCCGAGACCTTGCCGAAATCGCCCGCCGCCGCCAGCCGCGCGATCAACTCGTCCGGCGTGAGCCGCCGGGCTGCACTGGCCTCGACGTGCATCATCCGACTGTTCAGGCTGGCCTCGATCTCATCCTCAAAGGCCATCGTCGCGCCGGTGAGGCCGACCACGGCCCACAGCAGCGCCAGCACGAGGCCAACCAGGGAATGGACCTGCAGCAGTGCAGCCTTGATTGGGCGCCAAACGTCACTCATCAGAATTTCACCGTCGCCGAGAGCGAGAAGCGCCGCGCGTCGCCCATCGCGACCGTCAGGATGCTGTTGGCCGAAGGGTAGTAGACCGTGTCGAACAGGTTCTTGACGTTGAACTGGTAGATGACCGGGAACGACTGGACCTTGGTCTCGTAGGTCGCAAACACGTCAGCGACCGTGTAGGCCGGCAGCACGAAGCTGTTCGCGGCATCGCCCGGCCGGTCGCCGACATAGCGCGCGCCGCCGCCGAGGCGAAGCCGGCCGGGCAGGGTGGTGCCGAAATCATAGACGAGGTAGAGCGATGCGGTGTTCAGCGCGACGTTCTGCAGGGCCTTGCCGGCGAGCGTCGGGTCCTCGGTTACGCGTGCGTCGGTATAGCCATAGCTGCCGATCATGCTCCAATTGTCAGTCAGCCTGCCGGTGACGTCGAGTTCGACGCCGCGCGAGCGAACCTTGCCTGCCGTACGGTACTCGACGATACCAGTCGTGGCGTTGAGCTGCGAAACCAGCACGTTCTTCTTGTCGATGTCGTAGAGCGCAAGTGTGCCGGAGATCTGCTTGTTGAAGTCGAACTTGACGCCGGTCTCCCACTGGGTGCCCTCTTCGGGCGCGATGTTGGACCCGATCACGACGCCGCCGGTAAGCGGCGCGATGGTCGAGGTGGGTTTCAGCGATTGCGTGTAGCTCGCATAAAGCGAGACCTGGTCGGTGAGCTTGAAGATGGCGCCGCCGAGCGGCAGCACCTTGTCGGCCGAGACATTGGTATTGGTGATGAACGGGCGGCCCTTGCCGGCGAGCTGGTCGTAATCCATGTAGCGTACGCCGCCGACCAGCGCGAAGCGCTCGGTCAGATGCAGCGTGTCCTGGAAGAACAGCGACCACTGGCCGAGCTTGTCGGTCTGCGCGCTATCGGCGGCGGACACCGTCGTCCCCGGCGTGATCAGCCCATAGATCGGATTGTAGAAGTTGAAGCTCGGCGTCGCCTGCCGGATCAGGTCGTCGCGGTAGATCGTGCGGTACTGGCCGTCACCGCCGAACAGCACCTCGTTGCGAATGTTGCCGAGCCAGACATTGCCCTGCAGATAGGAGGTGCCGTAGCTGGCATTGCTGAGCGAGCCCCATGTGCCGTCATTGCTGCGGGTCTCGACGCCGGTCTTGGCGTTGACGCCGGTGATGCGAAGCTGGTTGGCGCTGAAGGTCTCGGTGTTGTAGCTGTAGGCCGCGAACAGCTTCCAGTCCTGGTTCAGCCGGTGCTCGACCGACGCCTGCATCAGGTCGGAGGTGCCCCACATGTTGTTGAAGGGCTCGTCGAGCCGGCGCGTCGCCGGGATCGCCAGCGGCGCCTTGGCCACGGAATCGAATGCGGTGCCGCGGTCGAACGGCGTGATGAATTCGCGGTGCTCGTAGTTGAGCTGGACGGTGGTGTTCTCGCCGTACCAGGCCAGCGACGGTGCGACCAGCATTTCGCGATGGCGCCCGAAATTGCGCCAGTAATCCTCGCTCACGCCATAGCCGATAAAGCGATAGGCGAGTCCGCCATCGCCGATCGGGCCGGTGATGTCGATGGTGCCGTCGGCTCCGGTCCTGGAGTTGGCATAGGTCGAGCCGAGCAGGGTCACCGAACCATGCTGGTAGAGCTCGGGGCGCTTGCTGATCGTGTTGACGATGCCGCCGGGATCCATGATGCCGTACAGCAGCGACGCCGGGCCCTTCAGCACCTCGACGCTTTCGACCGCTGCGTTGAGGCTGCGGCCCTGCACCAGCGGCATGCCGTTGCGCATGATCGAGCCGTCGCGGTTGTCGCCGAAGCCGCGGCGCATCACCGCATCCTGGGTGCCGGCCAGCGTATTGGCCTGGGTGACGCCGCTGACATTGGCGAGCGCATCGTCGAGGTTGCGCGGCAGCTGATCCTTCAGCACCTGCTCGGGCACAACGTTGACCGTCTGCGAGGTGTCCAGCGGCGAGCCGCCGCTGCGCAGCGTGGTTGGGCTTGGCATCGCGCGGTAGTGCAGCTTGGCTTCGTTGAGCGCCGCGGCGGCAGCTGCCGCGCGCTCCGACGGTGTCGGCGGCGCCGGTTGGGCATTCCGGCTGCGCTGCCGTGCCGCGGCGGCCGCCAGCGTTCGCTGCGCCGGCTTTGCCGCGGCGGCAGCCGGCTTGCGCTTCGGCGTCGGTTGGTCGACCGAAACAGGCGGCAACGGGACGCTCGATTGGGCGTTTGCCGGCGTTGCCGGGGAGGCGACATCGGCGAGCAGGAATGCTGCGCCGATCAGCAGATGGGTACGGCCCTTGTCGGCGGCATTTCGACGGTCGCCGACAACCCGGCCATCAGCATTCACAGGCACTCTTGGACTTCCGATTCACGCGAACTCGTTCACGGCGCGCCTCTAGCAGTCGGCGTGCGCGAAAAGAACCGGAGCAGACTTGAATCTCTCTAACCGGAATAGATTTGAATCATTCTAAGACACGACAGGGCTCGCGCGTGTGCGCGAGCCCTGAACGTCGTGACCTGCTTGTCGCGTCTGCGCGTCAAATGGCTGTGCGATCGTCGCCTAAGGCTGCAGCCGTCGTCCTGTCACATCTCAGGTGTATGGTTCGCCGTAGGCCGCGCGATGCGCTTCACGACATCGCCAGGCTGACCGGTGCAGAGCCGACCATTCCCGTGCTGACGCCGTCGCGGGCCATGGATTCGATCGTGCCCCAGTTCTCGCGAAAGATCCGCGCCGCCTCGTTGGCGCTTTCCGCCTGGATCGTCAGACTGCACGCGCGCCTCGTGCCGTTGCTGGCGAGCTGGAAGTAGAGAACATATCCAGACGATTCCGCACTCCGTGCGGCCAGCGGTGCCTGCTGCATGTAGGTTTTCCCCAAAGTGTTTTTGTTGCGCCACCCGCATGCAGGATTTGACAGGGATGCGGCACAGTCGTGGTCGCGATCGAGCTAAGCTGAACGTTTGTTCATTTTGTTGGCCGGTGTTGCCAGGATTCAACACCGGGTGGAACTTGCTGTAGCTCGTCACTGCAACTAAGCCGCGATCGCGGCATCTGCTCAACCGTCGTGGCGTCTAGCGTCGCCCTCTGGATGGACCATCAGCGTCTCTTGGATCGCGGTGGCGAGCATCGCGCCGTCACGGTCGTGGACGCGCGCGATCGACAGCCCGCGGCCGCCATCGGCGCAGGGGCTCTCGGTTTCGACATGCATCCAGGCGTCCGGCGAAAATGTGCGATGAAACCAGATGCAATGGTTGAGGCTCGACAGATAGAGTGGCGCGCGCGACTGCAGATCGCCGAGATGGCCGCCGACGCTGGAGAAGTTGAGCCACCAGTCCGAGAGATAGGCGAACACCGCGGCCTGGGCGCGGGAACCGGCGGCGAGCGGCTGCCGGCATCTGATCCAGAAGCGCAGACATGGCCCTGCCGTCGTGGCCGAGAGCTGGCGTTCGATCTCCGGAATGCGGAAATCCATGCTGGGCTTGATGTGCTGGGAATATGGGCCGAGCGGCCGCAACTGCGCCATCAGCGCGTCGGGGATCATGCTCAGATCGGGCAGGCTTTCGGGATCCTCTGAGGGGGTGAATGGCGCTGCGTGCCGCGGACCCGGTTGCGCTGCGCAGAACGTGGCCTGCGCGCTCAGGACCGTGCGCCCGTTGCCCTGGCTTCCCACGACGTGGCGTGAGGAGAACCGCTTACCGTCCTGCAGGACCTGCGCGTCGAACGTGATGCGGCGGCCGGGATCGGCACCGCGCAGGAACAGGAGCTGCAGCATCGCGGCGGGACGATCTTCGGGCGCGCTGAGGGTCGCGGCCATCATCGCCTGGCCAAGGATCTGGCCGCCATAGGACCGGCCATTGAGATTGCCGTCGCCGAAGCGGCTGCGATAGCGGAGCGGGGCGATCGTCTCGAGCGAGACCAGCGCCTCGGCTGCCTGATTGTCCCATTGATCGCAAGTGAATTCGCTGCCTTCCGCGACGCGCTTGCGTTGCCCGTCCATTCCGATCACATCGCTGGGAATTTCTGTGGTCCGGGATAGAGCGGATAGCCGGCGGCGACACCGTATTCGCTGATGCCAAATCCGGTCTCGTTGCCGCTTTCGAGCCGGACGACGTGGTCCGAGAGCGTGCGTGCGACAGCACGCGTCGTCGCGTCGTCGAGGTTCCAGATATCGTACGCGGCATGGTTCTCGCCGCGGTCGCCGCCATGGGTCCAGCCCTGCAGGCCGCCATACATGCCGGCCTTGAGATAGAAGCGGGTCCGCAGTCCGTGCATCCTGATATGGCGCGGCTCACCGCGATCGAAAGCGAAGGTGAAATCGGCCATCGCGATGGTTTGACCGAGCGAATCGTCGGCCCACTCGATCTTGTGCTCGACCGAGGTGACTTCGCGATGCGACACGGATCCGTCGGCCTCGCGGCGGAACTCGGTGCCCGAGAGGTAATGCGGTTGGCCCGGCGTGCGCTCCTTGATGAAGATCGACAGCGCCGACTCCGGGAACTGGAACATCGACCAGGTCCAGAAGAAATTGCGATGGGTCGCGACCGGCGGCCTGGTCTCGTCGGTGCGCATCTCGGATCGCAGGCCCCAGGAGCGGTCGCGCTGCCCCCACCACAGCTCGGGCTCGATCTCGTAACGCTTGCCGTCGGCGACGATCCAGCCGCGCCAGCGGCCGAATTGCGAGACGCGCGCGAGGTCTTCCTCGACGACACCGTTGCGCTCGCGAAAATTCTGCTTCTCCTGCGCCGCCGGAAAGCTCGCCTTGAATTCGAGCGCGAAGCTGATGCCGGACGGATTGTCGGCGAGCGAGATCCTATGCAGGCTGTTACCCTCGACGATCTCGATCCTGAGCCCGCCGACTTCCGTCTCCAGCGGACGGGTCCCGAGCCGGCGCGAGGCACGGAAATTGTGCTGACGCCGGCCGATGGTGATGCCGGCAAAGCCGTCGATCACGTTGCGGTTCGGGTAATAGCCGAGCCCGATGTCGATCAGCAGTTCGCTGCCGTCGATCGGATGCGCGGTGTACCAGTAGCGTTCGGTGAACCTTGCATCGCCGCCGCCTGCCTTGGCAAACGGCTGCGGCGTCTGGTGGCCGATGAGATCGTCCTGGGCTGTCAGCATTGTTCTTGTCCTTGTGTTTGAGCCGGTTCGGTCGGATGGGTAGCGCGGGATCAGTCCTTGGCCGGGCCGGCGCCCACGATGTCGCCGAACAGCACCCAGGTCTTGCCGTCGAAGCGGGCGAAACGGCGCTCGGTGATCGCCGCGTAGTCCTGCGGCGCGGTCTGGATCGTGATGCCCGGGAGCAGCATCGGCAGCTCGATGCCGCTGAGATTGGTGGCCTGCTTCAGCACGTTCTCCCGCGTGAGGTTGTCGCCGCAGCGCTGCAGGATGATCGCGCCGAGCTGGGCCGTGGTGTAGCCGGTCACCGCGATCACGTCGTTCGGATCCATCCCCGGCATATATTTCGCGGCGAAGGCGAGATAGTCGGTCATGCCCTTGTCATTGGCCCACGCCGGATCGTTCGGCGTCTTGTAGGAAGTCGTGGTCAGGATGCCGGTGGAGGCCTCGATGCCTGCCGGCACCAGCACGCCGGCGATCGAATTCGCGGTCGAGCCGAGGAAGATCAGCGGTTTCCAGCCAAGCTCGTGGATCTTGCGGATCGCCATCGAGGCGAATTTGTTCTGTGCGGCGATCAGGATCGTATCGGCGCCTGATGCTTTCAGGTTCACGATCTGGGAATCGATCGTGGGCTCGGTCGACTGATACATCGCCTCCTTGACGATCATGGTGTCGGCCTTGGCGCCGAGCCCTTCCTTCAGGCCAAGCACAAAGTCCTTGCCGATGTCGTCGGCCTGCAGCAGCACGCCGATCCTGGCATCCGGCTTCTCGCGCAGCACGTAGCGCGCGATGATCCGGGACTCGTTGACGTAGGTCGGCGAGTAGGGCGTCGTCCAGGGGAACTGCTTGGGATCGTTCCAGCGGGTGCCGCCACTCTGCACCAGCAGATGCGGAACGCCATTGCTGTTGAGATATTTCTGGATCGCGGCGTTGGTCGGCGTGCCGAACGGCGCCATGATCGCGAGCACCTTGTCGTTCTCGACCAGCGCGCGCGTCACTTCGACGGTCTTGGGCGGGCTATAGGCGTCGTCGCGGGTCAGGAAGTTGATGTGGCGGCCATTGATGCCGCCTTTCTCGTTCAGCATCGTGAAATAGGCGAGCATGGTTTTCGGGAAGCTCGCATAGATCGATGCCGGTCCGCTGTAGGGCGCGTTGGCGCCGAGCAGGATCTCGCTGTCACTGACCCCGGGACCATAGGCCTTCTGGGCGTTCGCCGTTCCGAGCGCGCCGGCGAGCGCGAACGCCCACACGGCAAGCGTGACGATTGGCTTCCGCATCTTCCCCTCCCATGACGCCCTCTTTTGCGGGGCTGGTTGATCCGGCGATGGAAGCCTTGAAAGGCTTTACCCCTCGCATCGGCTATGCAATAATAGACCGTCTGTCCGGATTATCAACAGGAATTTCCGGACGGCGTATCGGCCTCATGCGTGACGGAAACATCCGCAGGCGTGCGCGGCCGCATGGCGGTTGAGGAGGAAACATGAAGCTGACGCAGGCGCTGATAGCGGCGGTGCAGTTGCGCAAGGACGCACCCGGCACCATCCACGCAGGACGGTCGCGGAGCTGGAAGGAGATCGGCCATCGCGTTGCCTGTGCCGCGGGCGGGCTGCGACGGCTCGACGTCGATGCCGGCGATCGCGTCGCCATCCTCGCGCACAACAGCGACCTCTATATCGAGGCGCTCTATGCCATCGCCTGGGCCGGTGCGGTCGCGGTGCCGCTCAACACGCGCTGGGCGGTCGCCGAGAACGCCTATGCGATTAACGATTCCACGCCAAAACTATTGCTGGTCGACAAGGCCTTTGCCGAGATTGCGTCCGCGCTGCGCGGCACAAAATCACTCGCCGCTATGGTCTATCTCGACGAGGGGCAAGTGCCCGACGGTATGCAAAGCTATGACGAGCTCATTGCGCATGCGCCGATCGAGGACGCCTCCGGCGCCTACAACGATCTCGCGGGCATCTTCTACACCGGCGGTACCACCGGGTTTCCCAAGGGCGTGATGCTGTCACATGCCAACATCATCTATGAATCGCTGGTCTGGATCTATGCGCTCCGGTTCCGTGAAGATACCCGGTATCTGCACTCGGCCGGCATGTTCCATCTGGCCGGCACTTCGCCGATGATCGCGCTGACCCTGGTCGGTGGCACGCACGTGACCATCGCGAAATTCGAGCCCGAGCTCGCGATGAAGACCATCGCCGAGCACAAGGTGGATTACTGCCTGTTTGTGCCGACCATGCTCAACATGATGCTCAACCATCCATCCTTCGGCACATATGATCTGAGCAGCGTCAAGGATTGCGAATATGGCGCCTCGCCGATGCCCGACGCGCTGCTGGTCAAGCTGATGCGCGTGCTGCCGAGCTGGCGCTTTCACCAGGGCTACGGCATGACCGAAAGCGCAGCGCTGGCGACCATCCTGCCGTGGGAGTATCACGCGCTGGAAGGGCCGCTGGCGGGCAAGCGCAAATCGGCGGGGCGGGCGGCGCCAGGCGTTGAAATCCGCATCATCGATCCCGCGGGCAATGAGGTGCCGCGCGGGACGGTGGGCGAGATCGCGATCCGCGGCGCCGGCGTGATGCTCGGCTATTGGCGCAAGCCTGAGGAAAGCGCGCGCGTGCTGCGCAACGGATGGCTGCACACCGGCGACGGCGCCTGGATGGACGAGGACGGGTTTGTCTATATCGTCGACCGACTGAAGGACATGATCGTCTCGGGCGGCGAGAACGTCTATTCCGGCGAGGTGGAGAACGCCATCTTCCAGCACGAGCACGTCAAGGAATGCGCCGTAATCGCGGTGCCCGATCCGCAATGGGGCGAAGCGGTGCACGCCATTGTGGTGCCGAAGGACGGCAGGAGTCTCGATTCCGAAATGGTGATCGCGCACTGCCGCACCTTGATCGCCGGTTACAAGTGCCCGCGTTCTGTCGATATCCGCCTCGAGCCATTGCCGCTGACCGGCTCCGGCAAGATCATGAAGTCGGCGCTGCGCGAGGAGAAGTGGCAGGGCTATACGAGGTCGGTCAATTGATGCCGGAGGCTGCGAAACGATCCCATCAAGATGTGCCGGAGCCGGTTCGCCCGGTCGCGGTGGATGACGATACAGTGCGGGCGGCACTGGCTCAGCATCTGTCGCGGATATCCGGAAGCCGGACGGAGATTGTCGGCTTCGGGCGCAAATCGTCGGGTTTCTCCTGGATCACCTATGCCTTCGTGGCCCGCTCCGCTGCCGAAGACGACCGCAAACTGATCCTGCGCGTCGGTCCACCGAGCGGGCTGTTTGCGCCTTACTCGGTGCTGCCCCAGGTTTATGCGCTGCAGTCGCTGGCCGGCAGCGGCGTACCGGTGCCGGCGTTGGTGTCATCAGAACAGGATGGCGCCGAGATCGGCTTTCCGTTCTTCATCTGCGCGCATGTCGAGGGCGACGTGCCGGCGCCCTGGGCGGCGAGCGAACTCGATCCGGACCACAAGCGCGCGGTTGCCCGGCAGTTCGTCGAGATCCTCGCGTCGCTGCACCGGGTCGACGCGGATGCGACGCCATTCGCATCGCGGCATCACAGCGGAGAACGTGCCGAAGTCCGCGCCATCGCCGGCTGGCGCGCCTCGCTGGCGCGGCCGACGGCGCGTTACTATCCGCTGCTCGACTGGGGTGGACGCTGGCTGCAGGACAACTGTCCGCGGCCGCCGCGCCGGACCATCGTGCACGGCGACTACCGGATCGGGAACTTCATCGAGCGCAACGGGCGGATCACAGCCATCCTCGATTGGGAGCTCACGCACCTGGGCGATCCGCATGAAGATCTGGCCTGGGCGATGCTGCCGACCTTCAACGCCAGGAGCCGCAAGCTCTATGGCGTGCTCGAGCGCACGGAGGTGATTGATCTCTATCAGCGCGCCTCCGGCATTCCCGTCTCGGACAAGAGCCTCGCCTTCTACGAGGCCTATGCGCTGTATCAGGCGGCAGCGATCCAGATGTGCGCGGTGCGCGCCTTCGAGGTCGATCGCTTCAACGACATGCGGCTCGCCGTGATGGCAAGCCAGATGCCCTCGATCGTGCGGGCCTTCGAGCGCGCATTGGAGGCCGCGGCATGAGTGCATCCTTCGAGCGGTTGATCGACGGCATAATCGATGCGCTGCAAAGCCACGTCGTGCCGAACAGCAATGACGATTTCGTTCGCGGGCAGGTGTTCTCTGCAGTCTACGCGCTGAACGGGCTGAAGCTCGCAGCCGACTGGAAGGCCGGGCCGCTGCTCGAGCAAGTGCGTCTGCAGGACGATACTTTCGCGACGGTCGAACGACTGGCCGGCAGCATGGCGCATCCGGAGGTTCCTTCGACGCCGCGCATCCAGGGCGGCGCGTCCGACGTTGCCGCGATCGAGGCATTGCGCGACGATGGCGACCGGCGGCTGGGGCAACTTCTGCTCTGGGCGAGCGGGGAGCACGCACGGGCGGCTAATCCCAATGCCGCGACCGAGATCGAGCGCCTGCTGCGGCGGGCGACCTGCGACCAGCTCAAGATCGAGCTTGCGACGACGCCGAAGTCGATGCTGCAGCAGATCGCGGGTGGCGAGCGCGACGGTGGTGCGGCGCAGGGCTAGCGTGGTTTCGTCGCCGACCGCCGCCGGGATGCATCGTTGCACGCCTTCCGCGACCAGCGGCGACGCTCACGAAGAAGCTTGCCGGTCCATGGCGCTCATGCTACTAATTCACCGAACGGTCGTTCGGATTATTATTGGATGGCCGATAGACATCCGCGGCAAGCGGCCGGCGAGGGAGACGGAGCGATGAACATGATGACCGGCGTCCCGCCATGGGACCGGCTGATCCGGCCCGACCGGGTGCACGGATCGCTCTACACCGACCCTGACATCTTCGAGGCCGAGCTCAAGAACATCTGGTACCGCACCTGGGTCTATGTCGGGCATGAGAGCGAGGTCCCGAACGCCAACGACTACGTCGTCAAGTCGATCGGCCCGCAATCCGTGATCATGACGCGCGACGAGCAGGGCAAGGTCAATCTGCTACTCAACCGCTGCTCGCATCGCGGCAACCAGGTCTGCTCCTATGACCGCGGCAATGCCCGCTCGTTCACCTGTCCGTTCCACTCCTGGACTTTTGCCAATGACGGCCGCCTGGTCGGTTATGCCTTCCCCGACGGCTATGAGGGGCAGGACAAGTCGCAGCTCGCGCTCGGGCGGGTGACGCGCGTCGAGTCTTACCGCGGCTTCGTGTTCGGCTCGTTCGCGGCCGATGGCCCGACGCTGAAGGAGCATCTCGGCGGCGCCGCCGAGACCATCGATCGCCTGGTGCGCACCTCGCCGGAGGGCGAGGTCGAGATCACGGCGGGCTTCCTCAAGCATCGCGTCAAGGCGAACTGGAAGTTCATCCTGGAGAACGAGTGTGACGGCTATCACCCGGCCTTCGTGCACACCTCGATCTTCGGCGTCGCCGACAGCATGATCGGCAAACTCTATGGCGGCGCCTCGACCGCGCTGACGCGCGACTACGGCAACGGCCATACTGAGATCGACCTGCGACCCGAGTTCCGCAAGCGCGACGCGCCGATGAGCTGGTTCGGCACCAGCGAGGACCGGCTGCCGGACTACACGGCGCGCATGAAGGCCGCCCATGGCGACGCCGCCGCGCGGGAGATCATGATCGACGGCACGCCGCATGTGATGATCTTCCCGAACCTGTTCATCGCCGAGATCCAGATGTTTGTGATCCAGCCGCTCGGCGTCGACGACAGCGTGCAGCACGTCACCGCGTTGCAGTTCAAGGGCGCGCCCGATCTGAACCGAAGGCTGCGCCAGCAGACCATGGGCTCGGTCGGCCCAGCCGGCTTCCTGCTGGCGGACGATTCCGAAATGTACGAGCGCTGCCATCGCGGCGTGCTGGCGCGCAATCCCGAGTGGATCTTCCTCGGCCGCGGCGAGAAGCGCGAGCGGCAGGACGAACTCGGCTTCACGGTCGGCCACGTCACCGACGAGGTGCCGTCGCGCGGCATCTGGACCCATTATCGCAAGTTGATGGAGCCTAGCTGATGCTGTCGCGCGAGAGCAGCGCCACGTTGATGAGCGCCATCACCGCCTTCCTTTATCGCGAGGCGCGGCTGCAGGACGAGCATCAATACGAGGCCTGGGAAAAGCTCTGGACCGACGACGGCGTCTATTGGGTGCCGGCCAACGGCGCCGACATCGACCCGGAACGGCAGATGTCGATCATCTACGACAACCGCTCGCGGATCGCGCTGCGCGTCCGGCAGCTGATGACCGGCAAGCACTTCACCCAGACGCCGCAGTCGAATTTGCGCCGGCTGATCTCCAATATCGAATTGATGGATGACCAGCCTGATGATGGCGACATCGCGGTCGCCAGCAACAGCCTCATCTTCGAATCGAGCCTGCGTGACGACACGCTGTGGGCGGCGCGCAATGAATACCGGCTGCGCCATGTCGATGGCGAATTGCGGATGGCCGCCAAGAAGGTCATCCTCGTCAACAACGACAAGGCGATCTACACGCTCTCGTTCCTGGTCTAGAGGAAAACGCGCCATGATCGACAAGGGCCCCGTTCTGCTCGACATCACCGACGGCATCGCGCGGCTGCGGCTCAACCGCCCCGATGCGGCCAACGGCATGAGTGTCGAGCTGCTCCGCGCGCTGTGCGATGCCATCATGGTCTGTCATGGTCATTCCGATCTGCGCGTCGTGCTGCTGAGCGGCGAGGGCACCAATTTCTGCGCCGGTGGCGACGTCCGCGCCTTTGCCTCCAAGGGCGAGAAGCTGCCGGACTATATCCGTCAGGCGACGGCGTATCTGCAGAATGCGGTGACTGGATTGCTGCGGCTGGAGGCGCCGGTCATATCATCGGTGCAGGGCTTTGCGGCGGGCGGCGGCGGCTTCGGCCTGGTCTGTGCTTCCGATATCGTGATCGCGGCGGAATCGGCAAAGTTCCTCGCTGGCGCGACGCGGGTGGCGATGGCGCCGGATGCCGGCGTCTCCGTTACACTGTCGCGGCTGGTCGGCCTGCGGCGGGCGATGTCGATCCTGTTGACCAACCCGGTGATCCCGGCTGCCGAAGCGTTGCAGATCGGCATCGTCACCAGGGTCGTGCCCGATGCCGAGCTCGCCGATGCATCGCTCGCGCTGGCCCGCGAGCTTGCGGCCGGCGCGCCGAAGGCGCTGGCGGCGACCAAGCGGCTGGTCTGGGCCGGCACCGGCACCAGCATCGAGCAATGCCTGTCGGAAGAGGCGCGCACCGTCGCGGAACTCTCGGGGATGACCGATGCACGCGAAGGGCTCGCCGCGGTGATCGAGCGGCGCCAGCCTGTATTCACTGGGCGCTGAGGTGGCGAGCTTGCCATTCGGACGTCTCGATGGCCGCCGCGCCTTCGTCTCCGGCGGCGCGCGGGGCATCGGTGCTGCGATCGCGCGCAGCTTTGCCGGCGCGGGCGCCAGGGTTGTGATCGCCGATCTCGATGTCGCCGCGGCCTCGGAGCTGGCGCGCGAGACCGGCGCCGGCGTTGCAGGATTAGACGTCAGCGATGCCACGGCAGTGCAGGCTGTGATGGCGCAGGACGGCCCATTCGACATTGTCGTCAACAATGCCGGCATCGATCAGCATGCCTTCTTCACCGATACCACGGCGGAGGATTGGGCGCGGCTGATCGCGGTCAATCTCACCTCGGTCTTGGCCTGCACCCACGCCGCGTTGCCGGCGATGCAGGCGGCGGGCTTTGGCCGCATCATCAACGTTACCTCGGAAGCGGCGCGGCTCGGCTCAAAGGGCGGCGCGGTCTACTCCGCGGCCAAGGGCGGCGTGATCTCGTTCACCCGGAGCATCGCGCGGGAGAATGCACGCTATGGCATCACTGCGAACGCGATGGCGCCGGGACCGATCCGCACGCCGATGCTGGAGCAGGCGGTGGCAAAGGGCGGCGACAGGATCCTGCAGGCAATGACCGGCGCAACGCTGCTCGGCCGCCTCGGCGAGCCGGAGGAGGTCGCGGCTGCCGCGCTGTTCCTGGCTTCCGACCAGGCCGCCTATATCACCGGAGAGACGCTCGGCGTTTCCGGCGGCATGGGCATCGGCGGCTGAAATGGGCAGCGCGGACGACGATATCGCAATCACGCCGGTCGATCGCGCGATCGAGCGTTTGCGCGCGATCTATAGCGGCTGGACCCGCGATACATCGGTGGCGCAGATGCGCGACGACTGGGACGCCGCCTTTGCCGGCTGCTCGGTGCCGGTGACGCGCCAACCGGTCGCCGCCGGCGGGGTCGACGGCGAATGGCTCGTGCCGACGGGCGCATCGCGCGACAAGGTGATCCTCTATTTTCACGGCGGCGGTTTCCGTATCGGCTCGGTCGCGTCGCATCACGACCTGGCCGCACGGATCGCCGATGCATCCGGCTGCCGCGTGCTCTCGATCAATTACCGGCTTGCCCCGGAGCATCGTTTCCCCGCGGCACTCGAGGATGCGCTGATTGCCTATCGATATCTGCGCGATCAGGGGCTGCATCCGGCGGATATCGCCTTCGCCGGGGATTCGGCCGGCGGCAATCTCGTGCTGTGCGCGATGCTGGCGGCGCGCGACCGTGGCTTGCCGCTGCCCGCCGCCGCCGCGCTGATGTCGCCCTGGACCGATCTTACCGCGAGCGGCGCGAGCTATCAGAGCAGGGCCGAGGCCGATCCGATCCACCAGCGCGCGATGATCCTGGCGCTGGCGAAGAACTACCTTGGCAAGGACGGCAATGTCCGCGATCCGCTGGCCTCGCCGCTTTATGCCGATCTCACCCGTCTGCCGCCGCTGCTGGTGCAGGTCGGCGACCGCGAGACCGTGCGCGACGATGCGACGGAACTGGCCGCCCGGGCGCAGGCTGCCGGTGTCGACGTCAAGCTCCAGGTGTGGGACGGCATGATCCACGTCTTCCAGATGTTCCCGGAGATTTCGCAGGCGCGCGAGGCGATCGCATCGCTGGCAGCTTTTTTGCGCAACCATCTTCACATCGGCCATGAGAGGGCGCCACAATGAACGTCATGACGTCGGATCCGCGCCAGCTCACTGAGGCCGAGTTCCACTTTTCGGAGCAGCCCAATCTGCCCGAGGAGCTGCGCATGCTGCGCGAGCAGGTGCGCCGCTTCGTCGAGAAGGAAGTAGTGCCGCATGCCGAGGCGTGGGAGCGCGACGGCAAGATCCCGCGCGAGATCTATCGCCGCATGGGCGCGCTCGGCTTTCTCGGCATGCGCCACGCGGTCGACCATGGCGGCACCGACATGGGGCCGCTGGCCTCGATGGTATTCGCCGAGGAGTTGGGGCGCTCCAGCTTCGGCGGTTTCACCTCGTCGATCCTCGTGCATACCGACATGTCGGCGGTGCACATCTCCTTGCGCGGTACGCCGGAACAGAAGCAGAAGTATTTGCCGGCGATTATCCGCGGCGAGACGGTCTGCTCGATCGCGGTGACCGAGCCCGATGCGGGCTCCGACGTCGCAGGCCTCAAGACGCGGGCGCGGCGCGACGGCGACAGCTGGGTGATCAACGGCGCAAAGATGTTCATCACCAACGCGGTCTATGGCGACATCCTGATCGTCGCCGCGCGGACCGACCCGCATGCCAAGGGCAGCCGCGGCATCTCGCTGTTCATCGTCGAGCGCAACACGCCGGGCATCACGGCGACCAAGCTCGACAAGCATGGCTGGCTCTGCTCGGACACCGCCGAGATCGCGTTCCAGGACGTGCGCGTGCCGGCGGAAAACCTGCTCGGCGAGGAGAACAAGGGCTTCTATGGCATCATGGAGACCTTCCAGAACGAGCGCATCTGCATCGGCGGCATCTGCGCGGGCGAATCCGCCAAGGCGATCGAGCTGACGACGAATTACGTGAAGACGCGGCAGGCATTCGGCGGCCCGCTCTGGAATCAGCAGGGCGTGCGGCTGAAGCTCGCCCAGCTTGCCGCGAAGGCGGCGGCGGCGCGGGCGCTGGCCTATCAGGCCGCCGAGCTCGCGGCGGCCGGGCAGGATTGCCTGCGTGAGGTCTCGATGGTGAAGGCGCTGTCGCCCGAGGTGCTGCACGAGGTCGTGCATGGCTGCCTGCAACTGCACGGCGGCTCAGGCTTCATGCGCGGCACCCCGATCGAGCGCATGGTACGCGACGCGCGGGTGCTGACGATCGGCGGCGGCGCCACCGAGGTGATGCTGGAGGAAGTGGCGAAAAGGATGTGACGCCGGCGCTCTTTCTTACCTCTCCCCGCAAGCGACCGCTTGCGGGGAGAGGTCGGATCGCATCGTGAGATGCGATCCGGGTGAGGGGGAGTCTCCACGAGCGTTTCTGGCAGCGCGTGTGCGGATGCGGCCCCTCACCCCAACCCTCTCCCCGTAAGAACGGGGCGAGGGAGCAGACCTACGTCCGGGTCATGTCATTTCTGGGCACGAGCGCCCTGGCCGACAGTCTGCGCCGCAATGCCCGGCTTCAGCCGCCAGTCCTCGCCAAAATCCGCGAGCGGGTGGAAGAACAGCGGCTCGGTGGTCTCGAGCCGCCGCAGCCGTTCGGCATAGTCGTTGAGATAGCGGTGCCGCGTGGCCTCGTCGACGAAGTTCACTGAATACGACACGAACGGCGGCAGCACCTTGCAGCCCGCATAGGCCAGCATGCCGTTCTGGATCGGCCACAGCACCACATCGAGCGCACCGACCAGCCCGTCGGGCGCGCACATGCCGGGATAGGCGGCGGTCGAGGTCACGACCATGGCGCGGCGGCCGGCAAGGCCGCCGGTGTCGTAGCGGCGGCCGCTGCCGTAAATTGCGCCGTTGACGAACACGCGGTCGATCCAGCCTTTCATGATGGCGGGGACCGAGAACCACCACAGCGGAAACTGCAAGATCAGGAGGTCGCACCACAGCAGCTTCTCGATCTCGGCGGCGATGTCGCCGCTGAGCGCCCCGTGCTGCAGATTGTATTTCTGCTCGCGGTCATATTGCAGCCGGTCGGGAAACCGCCGCGCGCCAAAGTCTTCGGCGGTCGCTACCGGGTTGAACCGCATGGCGTAGAGATCGGAGATCCTGACCGTATGCCCGAGCGCGGTCAGTTCCGCCACCGACCGCGCCAGCAGTGCAGCGTTGAACGACCGCGCCTCCTGATGGGCAAAGACGATCAGGACCTTCATCTCTCTAGTTCACCGGCTTGAAGCTGAGCGTCGCGGCATCGGCCTGCATGATCTGCAGCTTCTGGTTCGAGAAGCGGACGCCGGGACCGAAGCTGATCGGCGCCATCACGCCGGTCTCGACATTCTTGGTCTTCTCCAGTTCCGAGATGGTGCAGGCCCAGGTCGGCTGCTTGCCACAGCGCTCGATTGCCGCGATCAAGACCTTCGCGGCGGCATAGCCGGTCATGGTGTAGCGGTTGATGCCCTTGAACTCGGCCTCCGACACCAGCGGCTTGGCCTTCTCCAGGAACGCCTTGCCCGCCGCGCCGGCGAATGGCTCGACATAGTCGACCGCGTAGATGCCATCGCCCGCCGGGCCCATCAGCTTCAGCACCGGCTCGATGCGGCCGGGCCAGAAGATGCCGGTCACCGGCTTGATGTTCAATTTCTCGAGCTCCTTTGTCATCGCGATATTCTCGGCGATGATGCCGCCGGCCAAAAACACCTCGGCGCCGGCATCCTTCAGCTGCAGCATGTCGGATGAGAAGTCCTGCTGGCCCTTCTTGTAGTTGCCGCTGTAGACGACGTTCAGCTTCTTGGCCTTGACCACGGAATCGAAGCCGTCGCGCACGGTGATGCCGTAATCGTCGTCCTGGGTGATCAGGCCCCATTTCTTGCCGGGGTTCCTGTCGGCGAGGAAGTTGACGAGATGGATGATTCCCTCCTCGTAGGATTGGCCGACCACGAACACGTTCTTGCGCGCCGGCTCCCACAGGAATTTGACCGGCGCGACGTCGATCACGGTCGGGATACCGGACTTCTCCAGCACCGGCATCACAGCGATCGACTGGCCCGAGCCGGAGATGCCGAGCATCGCGAAGACCTTGTCGACGTCGATCACCTTCTTGATGCCCTGGATGGTTCGCGCTGTGACGTAGCCGTCGTCCTCCAGCACATATTTGATCTTGCGGCCGTTGATGCCGCCGGCGGCGTTGGCTTCGGCGATCGCGATCTTGTGGCCGATCGAGGCGGCGACGCCCAGCAGCGCCGGCGGGCCGGTCAGCGGCTCCACGTCGCCGATCAGGATCTCGCTGTCGGTGATGCCGGGATCGGCGGCAGTAGCCGGGCCGGTCGCGAGACAGGCCGTGGAAAGCAGCAGCGCGGCCGCCGCCAGGTGTTTGATCATTGTCTCCTCCTCATGGTGTTGCGTCTTTTTTTGATTAGTAGCGCAGCGGCCAGTGCACCCAGGCCCGCCTGATGTCGTGCCAGGCGCCGACCAGCCCCCGCGGCTGGAAGCGCAGGAACAGGATGATGACGAGGCCGTAGAGCATGCTCTTCAGCTCCTGCGCGCCGGTCGTGAAGGTCGCATCCATCTGCGCGCTGAACAGGCTGAAGACGAGCCGCGTCGCCTCCGGCAGCAGCACGATCAGGATGGTGCCGAGCACCGCGCCGAGCGCCGAGCCGAGTCCACCGACGATCAGGATCGCCAGCGCCTCGATCGAGAGCAGGAACGGAAAGCCCTCGACGCTGACGAAGGAGAGATAGATGCCGTACAGCGCGCCGGCGATGCCGGTGATGAACGCCGAGGTGACGAAGGCGAACAGCTTGTAGGCATGCAGGTTGATGCCCATGACGCGCGCCGCCGTGTCGTTGTCCCTGATCGCGACAAAGGCGCGGCCGACCCGGCTGCGGCGGATGTTGAGGGTGGCGAACAGCGTCAGTGCCGCGATGCCGAGGCAGAGATAGGTGAAGGCCGCGTCGCCGTCGAAGCTGATGCCGAGGATCTCGGGCCGCTGCACCTGAATGCCGCGTGCGCCGTTGGTGAGCCAGCGCATCTCCAGGATCACGGTGTTGATGATGAAGGAGAAGGCGAGCGTGGTGATGGCGAGGTAAAGTCCCTTGAGCCGAAGCGACGGCGCACCGACGATCAGGCTCGCCAGCGCCGGCACCACGCCGGCGCCGAAGAAGCCGACCAGCGGCGGCATGTGGTACTTCGAGACCAGCACCGCATAGGCATAGGCACCGGTGACGAGGAAACCGACATGGCCGAGCGAGATCAGGCCGGTGTAGCCGGTCAGGATGTTGAGTCCGAGCGCACCGGTGACCGTGATCAGGATGATCATCAGGAACGACAGCGCGTAGGAGTTCAGCACAAAAGGAGCGGTGATCAGCGCCAGCAGCAACACGGCCGACCATAGCCACACCGGCGGGGAATCGATCAGCGCAACCAGTTCGCCGTAGCTCTGCTTGTAATCGCCGGTGCGCATCACACCCTCTCGATGTCGCGTTCGCCGAAGATGCCGAACGGGCGGATCATCAGCACGATGATGATCATGGCAAAGCCCGCGACCTCCTTCATGCCGGAGCCGATATAGCCGCCGGCCAGGTTTTCGGTGATGCCGATCAGGAGGCCGCCGAGGCCGGAACCGAGCACGGCGTCGAGGCCGCCGAGGATGGTGGCCGGAAACGCCTTCAGCCCGAGCTGGAACATCGCCGGCGATAGATCATAAGACAGCGCGAAGAACACGCCGCCGATGCCGGCGATCACCGAAGACGCGGCCCAGGCCAGCGCATGAACTCTTGTTGCGCTGATGCCCATCAACAGCGCCGTGCGATCGTCGGCTGCGACCGCGCGCATCGCAACCCCGACCTTGCTGTAACGGAAGAACGCCCAGATCGCGGCGATCAGCAGAAGCAGCGTCGCGATGACCGCAATCTGCCCGGTACGCACGCCGATGCCGCCGAGATGCACGATGCCGCGGCCCATGCCGATGTCGAGGCCGTGCGGATAGGCGTCCCAGATGAAGTTGATGGCGGAGCGCAGGATCACGGCGAGCCCGATCGTGACCATCACGGTCGCGAATACCGGCTCGCCCAGCATCGGCCGCATCACGAGCCGCTCGATGATCAGGCCGAGCAGGACAGCGGCGAGAATCGCACCCACCGCGACGACGAACACATTGCCGCTGACCGTGGTCGAGATCGTCCAGGCGATATAGGCGGTGATCATGGTCATCTCGCCCTGTGCGAAATTGACCAGCCCGGTGGACTTGTAGATCACCGCAAAGCCCATCGCGATCAGCCCGTAGATCGCGCCGATCGCGAGCCCCGAGATCAGCAGCTGGATGAGATACTGCATTCAGCCCTCCGCCCGGTAGATGATGGCGAGCTCGCGGGCGAACTTCTTCTCGATCATGGCGCGGCGTACCTTCTGGGTGGCGGTCAGCTCGCCGTCGTCATGGTCGAGCTCCTTTTCCAGGATGGCGAAGCGCCTGATGTTCTCGACCCGGGCGAACCGCTTGTTGGTCTCGTTGACGACGCGCCCGACCAGCTCATTCACTTCGGGAAGCTGCGACAGCGATTTGTAGTTGGTGTAGGCGAGCGCCCGTTCGCGCGCCCAGCGGCCGACATTGTCGTAATCGACCTGGATGATGGCGCCGAGATACTTCCTGGCCTCGCCGACCACGATCGCTTCCTTGATGAATTCGGAATCCTTCAGCGCGTTCTCGATCTCGGACGGGGCGATGTTCTTGCCGCCAGCGGTGATGATGATCGCCTTCTTGCGGTCGACCACGGCGATCTCGCCATTGTCGAGGACATCGATGATGTCGCCGGTGCGCAGCCAGCCGCCGGGCTCCAGCGAGGCGGTCGAGGCCGTTTCGTCGAGGAAGTAGCCCTTGAAGACGCCGGGGTTGCGCAGCAGGATCTCGCCGTCGGTGTCGCACTTCCATTCGGTCTGCGGCAGCGGCACGCCGCAGCCGCCGATCCGGTGATGGTTTTCGGTCTGGATGAAGGCGACGCCGCCGCTTTCGGTGAGGCCATAGCCCTGCGACACCGGACGGCCGATGATGTCGAAGAAGCGCAGCGTCTCCGGCGAGATCGAGGCGCCGGCGCACAGCCGGTGCCGGCTGTAGGCGAAGCCGAGATGGCGCTGCAAATTGCGGAACATCAGGAGATAGAGCAGCCCGTAGGCGGCGCGATCGAGCCAATTGTCTTTGCCGGCCTGCCGACGGTCGGACAGCGTGCGGCCCCAGGCGAGGCAGGCCCTGGTGAAGCTCTGGCGCAGGCGGCCGCTCTCGCCAAGGCGGAACAGAAAGCCCTGCTGCAGCTTTTCGTAGATGCGGGGAACGCCGACGAAGAAGGTCGGCGCGATCTCGCGGATGTTGATCGCGACGGTGTCGATCGATTCGGCGAACGAAACGGTGCCGCCGAGCACGAGATGGGTCACGGTGCCGTAGCAGCGCTCGGCGACGTGGCACAGCGGCAGGTAGCTCACCGCCTCGAACGGCTTGTCGGCAATGCCGACGGTCCTGGCGTAGGCATAGGCGGCGTAGACGAGATTGCGATGGGTCAGCATCGCGCCCTTGGGCGGACCTGTCGTGCCCGAGGTGTAAACGAGGATGCAGACGTCGTCGGGCGCGCCCTGGCTGATCAGGCGGTCGAGCGTGGCGTCGGCCTCCGGGTTCTGCTGCGCGTAGGCCCTGCCGCGCTCGCACAATGCGGCGAACGACATCAGCTCCGATTGCCGGTAATGCCGCAGGCCCTTCATGTCGATGCAGACGATGGCCTCCAGATCCGGCAGGCCGCCATTGCCCGCCATCGCATCCCGCACCTTGTCGGTCTGCTCCTGGTCGCCGGTGACGACGATGCGGGCACCCGAATGCTTGACGATATATTGCAGCTCGACCCAGGGATTGGTCGGATAGATGCCGACCGCGACCGCGCCGATCATCTGCGCGCCGAGATCGGCATAGAACCATTCCGGCGTGTTCTCGCCGGCGATGGCGATGCGGTCGCCAGGCTTGATGCCGAGCGAGAGCAGGCCGAGCGCCACCGCGCGCGCGGTGTCGTAATAGTGCCGCCAGGAATAGGGATTCCAGATGCCGTAGTCCTTCTCGCGCAGCGCCAGCGCCTCGCCGTGCATCGCGGCGCGCTGCCGTAGCAATTGCGGGATGGTGATGGCGGCATCCGGAAGCGTAGCCTGCAACGCGTCGATGCCGGCTGCGGGCACACTGCGTGCGGCGCTGGCTGGCAGCGGCGGATGAGCGGTGCGCAGGCTGTCCAGCGTCGACATCACGCGCCTGCCTTTGTCATCGCGTCAGTGCGCTGACCGCCGAGATAGGCCTCCGCGACTGCCGGATCGCGCCTGATCGCACCAGGTGCGCCTTCGGCGATCTTGCGGCCGAAATTCAGCACATGGACGCGGTCGGAGATGTCCATCACGATGCGCATCTCGTGCTCGATCATCACGACGGTGATGCCGAGCTCGTCGCGGATGTCGAGCACGAAGCGCGCGATGTCCTCGGTCTCCTCCTGGTTCATGCCGGAGACCATCTCGTCGAGCAGCAACAGCTTCGGCTCGCAGGCGAGCGCGCGGGCGAGCTCGACGCGCTTCTGCTGGCCGTAGGACAGCGTGCCGACCACGGCGTCCCTGATATGCTCGATCTCGAGGAATTCGATGATGTGCTCGACGCGCTGCCGTGCCGCGATTTCCTCCTTGCGGGTACGCCCGTAGAACCACACCGCATCGAGCACGGTCGAGCGCAGATGGGTGTGGCGGCCGGTCAGGATGTTCTCGACCACGGTGCCGTGCTTGAACAGCGCCAGATTCTGGAAGGTGCGGCCGATACCGACGGCGGCGAATTTCCACGGCGAGATCGTCGAGAGGTCGATGCCGTCGAACGTGATGCGGCCACCGCTCGGCCGCAGCACGCCCGAGATCATGTTGAACAGCGTGGTCTTGCCGGCGCCGTTCGGACCGATCACGCTGCAGATCTCGCCGGGCGCGACGCGCAGGCTGACATCGGCGACCGCCTGCAGGCCGCCGAAGCGTTTTGACAGCTTCTCGACCGTGAGCAGCGCGGTCACGACAGCCACCGCTTGCGGCGCTTGTAATGCTTGACGTCGCGCAGGCTCTTGCGGCCGGCGGTGGAGACGCCGAGATAGAATTCCTGGACGTCCTCATTGGCGGTGAGCTTCGCCGCCGTGCCGTCGAGCACGACGCGGCCGGTCTCCAGGATGTAGCCGTAATCGGCGATGTCGAGTGCGCGCTGCGCGTTCTGCTCGACCAGCAGCACCGTCATCTTCAGTTCGTCGCGCAGCCGGACGATCACCTCATAGATGCGGTCGATGATCAGCGGCGCGAGGCCGAGCGACGGCTCGTCGAGCGCCAGCAGCACGGGATCGGTCATCAACGCGCGGCCGATCGCGAGCATCTGTTGCTCGCCGCCGGACATGTAGCCGGCGATCTGGTCGCGCCGCTCATATAGTCGTGGAAACAGCGTAAACACCTTGTCGCGGCGCTCGCGCGCCTCGGCGCTGGTCCTGGTGTAGCCGCCCATTTGCAGGTTCTCGTCGATGGTGAGTGCCGCGAACACGCGGCGGCCCTCCGGCACCTGCACGATGCCGCGGCGGACCAGTTCGTCCGGCGCAAGGCGATGCACCTCGTCATTGCGGAAGCGGATGCTGCCGTTCTCGATCACGCCTTCCTCGGTATAGAGGATGCCGGACATCGCCTTCAGCAGCGTCGATTTGCCGGCGCCGTTGGAGCCGAGCAGGGCGACGATGTTGCCCTCGGGCACCGCGATCGAGACGTCGCGGATCGCCTCGATCGCATTGTCGTAGACGATCCGGATGTTGCGGAATTCAAGCAAGCCATCCTGCGCCGGCGCGGCCTGCGGCGCTGCTTGCGGCATCGGATGCGGGATGGTCGTCGGCATCGTGCTCAGACCCGGCCTGCCGATAAGCGCGGGCGTGCGGCGAGGATCGCGTCGGTGACGATCTTGGCGGTCTCGGCGCAGGCTTGCGTGCCGCCATTGCCATATTGCTTCACCGCATCGCCGACGCACCACAGGCCCTCGATGCCGGTCTCGCGCGGCAGATCGTAGCCGGCGCAGCTGCGTTGCGCCGGCCAGTCGTCGCGCATCACCCGGATCGACAGGATTTTGGCCTGGTCGAAATTAGTGAACTGCTCGCGAAGATCCTCGAGCGCGAGCGCGACCTCCGCGTCGGCATCGAAATCGCCGAGCGCGGGCACCGGCACGGCATAGGCGACATAGAGGTGCCAGCCGGGCGGCGCCAATTCCGGACAAGTGGCAGAGAGGTTGGCCATGTTGCAGAGCCGGCGCGTCTTGCCGAAGGTGACGATGCCGGGATGACTGATCAGCGGCTCGCGGCTCGCGACATTGATGACGATGTTGGCGGCCGGGCGAAGGTCGTTCTTCACCCTGGCGATATAATCCGCCGGGAACGCCTCGCTGCCGGCGAGCGCGACGGTGGCCTTTGGCCCGGCATTGCTGATGACGAGATCGGTGTCGATCCGCACCAGTTCACCATTGCGCAGAACGGTGACGCCTTCGACGCGGCCGTCTGATGTGTGGATCGTGGTCGCCGGCGTTTCCAGCCAGATGTCGCCGTTGCGCCTGATCGCGCTGCCCAGGCTGTTCCAGACCCCGATCGTGCCCTGCGGGCAGAAGCCGAATTTCTTGAAGGCGCCCTTGCTGGTGAAATAAGTGAGGAAGGCGCGGGCCGGCAGCTCGGCGGCGTTGCAGGCGAAGATCGCCGCGCAAAGATTGCGGAACAGCGCGTGTACGGTGGCGTTGCTGGTGTAGCCCTTCAGCCAGTCCTCGGTCGATTGCCGCCCGTCGGGCAGGTTGCCGGAGCGGGCGTCGGCGAATTTCTCCAGGATGCGCGAGGCCTGCTTGGTCAGTTGCCCGAGCAGCAGCGACCAGCCGCCGCGGCCGACATCGATCACCTTGCCGTCGATGAAGAACGAGCTCGCGGGCTCCGGCGCGCGGATGTCGAGCGGGGCGCCGACGGTGTGGAAGGTTTCCTCGAACACGCCACCGAACTCGATCGCGATCGCCCCGATATTGACCTTGAAGCCGTCGATCTCCTCGGTCGAGGCGCGTCCGCCGAGCCGGTCCTTGTCGTCGACGACGAGCGTATGCAGCCCGCCATGGGCGAGGAGCGCCGCGGCGCACAGCCCGCCGGCGCCGGCTCCGATCACGACAGCATCGATCCTCTGAGAATCCACGCGCAACCTCCCGCGATGCCGCCGGGTTGCTCCCGGCGTGCGCAATCCGCTTGCTTGATAGAAGGCAGTCTAATATAATCCGACCGGTCGTTCAAATTATTTTTTGACGCAGGTCGCTCGTCGCACGGGCGATGGAAGAGTCTGGTGGATGGTGCCCGCAAAGGGGAGGAGAGCGTGGGGCGGCGGTAGTATAGAGAGAGGCAGTCGCCCGATTCCGGCGGCGCCGATGGTGCATGAGAGAGACGGCAATGGCGCGGACGCGCTCAGAGAATTACGACGAGATTCAGCGGAACATTCTCACCACTGCCTGCGGCCTGTTCGCGCGGCAGGGCTACATGCGTGCCTCGATCGCCGACCTTGCGGATGCCTGCAAGCTGTCGCGCGGCGCGCTGTACCATTATTTCGATTCCAAGGAAGCGATCCTGTTCGCGATCCTCGACGCCCATATCCGCGAGATGATCGCGGACGTCGAAGCCGCGATGGCCGAAAAAGCGACGACGCTGGAGCAGTTCCGCGCCGCGATCCAGGCCATCGTCGCGCTGAATGCGCGTTCGAGCGACGAGCAGCGCGTCATCCTCAACGACCTCTCGTTCCTCGGCGAGACCGAGCAGGATGCGATCAAGGCGCTGGAGCGCCAACTCG
Source organism: Bradyrhizobium sp. USDA 4503 (assembly GCF_054055815.1). NCBI lineage: Bacteria > Pseudomonadati > Pseudomonadota > Alphaproteobacteria > Hyphomicrobiales > Nitrobacteraceae > Bradyrhizobium > Bradyrhizobium sp. USDA 4503. The sequence goes on along the minus strand of NZ_JBSRXS010000001.1, from coordinate 3,973,662 downwards.
TCGACACCGTCTCGGATCTGCTGGTCAAGCTCGACAAGGAAGGCAAGATCGTCAAGCGGACCAAGAAGATCTACAGCATGATGCTGTTCGGCATCCTGAACTTCAGCCACACCTGGTACGATCCGAAGGGCGGGATCGATCCAGGGGAGTTCGCCGACATGGTGGTGGACCTGTTCCTGTACGGCTTCACCATGCCGGTGCCGGCAAAGAACGCCGCGCGGCCGCTGCGCCAGCGCGCGTGAGGCCGACGCGGCGCGCACTGCGGCTTCGCGCCGAAGACATCTCTCGCAGCGATTATTCCTCATCTCGTCTGCACATCATCGTGAAGGCCGAGACGTTGTCCCGCGCGTAACGCACGCGCGGCGCGCCGCGTAGTTTTGCCACGAACGCCGCGACAGCGGCCGATGGTGGCTCCGCAGCGAGGGAAGAAACAACCACATGAATCTGTCGTTCAACATCGCCGAACAAGGCGAGGGGTCTTATCGAGCGCTCGCGATCCTGCGCTGGGTCATGGTCGTGATCTTCGTGTCGTTCGGCATGCAGAAATTCACGCTGCAGTCGGCGCAAGGCATCGCGCAGTTCATCAGCAACAGCCCGTTCATCTCGTGGCTGTCGGTGTTCGGTCTCCGCGGCGAGGCCTATGTGCTCGGGGTGGCCGAGTTCGGCATTGCGGCGCTGCTCGTCGCGGGCGCGTTCAGCCCGCTTCTCTCGGCGATCGGCTCGTTGATGGGCGTCTTCACCTTCGCGGTGACGTGGTCGTTCTTCTTCACGACGCCGGGGGTGGTCAAATGGAGCCTGTCGACCGATCCGATGGCCTGGAACCTGGCCGGCGAGTTCCTGTTCAAGGACATCGTGCTTCTGTGCGTCTGCCTCGTGCTGCTATTGGCGTCGTTGCCGCGGTCGATCGTCCGCTCGCGCGCCAAATAGGTGTCGCGCCGCGCATCGATGGTTGACCAATGGTTAAACAGTCATCGCGCGCATCCGGCATCTGGAACAGGACAAAACGTCGCGGACGACCGTGTCTTGAAAATCGAATCCGATCGGCTTATGCAACCTTCGATTGACGAATTGTTGCTAGGAAGAAACGTCCCCGGTTGGGAGCGGAATGTGACGAAGTCAGAAATATCCTTGGCCCGATCGGCAAGCGCCGATCTTGCCGTTTCGTCGAAGCCCACTCCCGTCATTTTCAAACGTCCCGCATTTTTTAGTTCGATTGCAGTTCCCGCACCGTGGCTGGAGTGGGAGGGCGGTCGCGATCGCGGCTTCCGGAAGTGACCACCGGAACAGCGATCGGGCCGCCCCGTCCCCAGCCGGGCGGGTAACGGCGCAAGACGCGCAATCGTGAATTCGGACGCTTGGGTTCCACCGCTAGGATCGTGATGTCGCCATCTATCGATGGTGAACAGATTGTCTGCAGGTCGCATCGCAACATCGTGCCGATTTCGTTCTTCATGAGACAATGGCTCACCGTCCGGATCGCGGCCGTCCTGTTCGTGGTCGCTGGTAGCGTGCTTGGGGGAGCGCGCGCGGATTCCGACATGGACGCGCAGATCAGGGACATCGTCACGACGGAACTCGCGCCGACCGCGACCGCGACCGACCCGGGCGGCCTCGCCGCGGCGGTCTATGCCGGGGGCCGGGTCGCGTTCTTCAACTACGGTTTCGCTGATGACTCAGCGAAGCGGCCGGTCACCCCGGACACGCTGTTCAACCTTGCCTCGTTGCGCAAGCTGTTCGAGGCGACGCTGGTCGCGCTCGGCACCGAGCGCGGCGAATTGCGGCTGGACGATCCGGTCGGCAAGTATCTGCCCGAGCTCAACGGCGACTACGTCAGCCGCGTCACCATCGGCGAACTCGTCAATCATACGTCGGGGCTGCTGCTGCCGACCGATCATCCGCCATGGCCGGTCGGGACCTTCAGCCGTGATCAGTTCATCGCGATGCTCAACGCGTGGACGCCGCCGGCAGGAGAGCAGCCGGGCAAGCAGCGCATCTACAGCCATGCCGGCTATGTCCTGCTGCAGCTGGTGCTGGAGCGGCGCTATGAGATGCCGATCGCGACGTTGATCGGGAGCCGCATCCTCAATCCCCTCGGAATGACGTCGACCTTCGTTCCGGACCGCAGCGAGGACAACCGCGCGAGGATGGCGCCCGAGCTGATGCAGCGCGTGGTTCAGGGCTACTCCCACGACGGCACGGCGATCGGTCCGCCGGGCAATCAGCAGCGCTATTACGATTTTCCAGGCACCGGCCAGATGTTCTCATCGGCGCGCGATCTCGGCATATTGCTGGGCGCCTGCCTCGACGGCGCGGTGATCGATCCCGAATTGCGCGCAGCGTTGCAGATGACCGAGCGGGAGAGTTTTCGCGTCGACGAAAAGTTCGGCCAGGCGATGGCATGGGAGCATGTGCGGCTGGACGGCATCACCGTGATCGACAAGCCGGGCGGTCTCAATAACGCCTCAGCCTATGTCGGCCTGGTGCCGGCGCGCAGGCTCGGCATCGTGCTGCTCGCCAATCGCGGCGACTATCCGCACGAGATCGCGCGCTACAGGATCTTGCCGGCCCTCGCGCGACTTTAATCGCAGGACGTGCCAGTCCAATGACACGGCCTGCGCGGCAGGGCAGAGGATGCATGCAAAAATCGCGATGGCGCGGAACCGTGATGAGCTGTATAAGCCGGTAGCTTCTTCTCCATTTTGAAGAGGCTGATATGACCGATCTGTATCCTGATTTGCACAATTGGCTTTCGCAACAGCCCCATGGGTTGCGAACCTTCAGGACCTTCCAGCAAAAACTCGAGATTCTGAGCAAGGACGACCCGGAGCAACGCGGCGTTTGCCGGCTGCTGAGCGGACTCGTCGGCAACTACGTCGAAACCTTCGACGAGGAGCCGCTGCCGGTCGCGGTCGCCGACCGCGCCTATGGCCGGCTGCTCGATCTCGTCGCAAGCCTTGATCTCAAGGGAAATCCCGACCGGCGCCTCGCCGACATCAACCGCATCGCGTCCTGCGATCTGCTGAACTGATCTCAGCGCAAGACGCTTCGCGTTTTGTCGCGGAAAAACCGGTTGGCACTTTTCCGGATTGTGCTCTAGCGCCGCGTCGTCGCGAGCTCGCGATAGAGCGCGGCGTAGCGGCCGGCGCGATTGTGCCAGGAGACATCGGTGGCCATGCCGGCCTGCTGCAGCCGGCGCCATGTCACCTTGTCGTTGAACAGCAGGTTTGCCTTGCGCAAGCCGTGGGCGAGCGCATCCGAGGTGACGGGTGCGAACTTGACGCCGGTCGGCGCATCGCCGGTGATCGCGACTTCGTCGAAGTCGAGCACGGTGTCGGCAAGGCCGCCGACATTGGCGACAACAGGGACCGCGCCGTAGCGCAGCGCGCACAGCTGGGTGAGGCCGCACGGCTCGAAGCGCGACGGCACCGCGAGCGCGTCCGCGCCGGCCTGGATCAGATGCGCCAGCGCCTCGTCGTAGCCGATCACGACCGCGATCCGTCCGGGATTGTCGCGCGCCAGCGCGGCGTAGCGATCCTGCAGGTCGCGATCGCCGCTGCCGAGCAGCGCAAGCTGAATGCCTTCGCCGAGCAGCGTCGGAATGTTCTCGAGCAGCAGGTCGAGGCCCTTCTGCCATGACAGCCGGCTGATGACGCCGAGCAGCATCGCATCCGGCATTGGATCAAGCCCGAAGCGCCGCTGCAGCGCCGCCTTGTTCACCGCGCGATCCGCCGGCTGCTCGGAGCTGAAGCGCGCCGCGATGTCGGGATCGGTGGCCGGATTCCACACCGATATGTCGATGCCGTTGAGGATGCCGCTCAGCACGTCGGCGCGTTCGCGCAGGAGGCCGCCGAGCCCCATGCCGCCCTCGTCGCTTTGAATCTCCCGCGCATAGGTCGGCGACACCGTGGTGATGCGGTCGGCGAATTGCAGGCCGGCCTTCAACAGGCTGATGGTGCCGTAATATTCGACGCCGTGGAGCGCGTAGGATTCGCTCGGCAGGCCGAACGCGGCAAGCATGTCCGGCGAGAACTGGCCCTGATAGGCGAGGTTGTGCACGGTCATCACCGTGCCGGGCCGTGGTTGCCCGGCATAATGCAGGAGGGCGGGTGCGAGGCCCGCCTGCCAGTCATGCGCATGCACGATGTCGGGGACGAAGGAGGTGATCGCGCCCTGGCCGATCTCCGCCGCCATCCGCGACAGCGCGGCAAAGCGGATGCCGTTGTCCGGCCAGTCGCGTCCGTCCGGGCCGACATAGGGATTGCCGGGGCGCGCATAGAGATGCGGCGCGTCGAGCGCGAACAGATCGAGGCCATCATGCGTGCCGCCCAGCACGCGGATCGGCCCGCCGTAGAATTCCGGCCAGTGCAGCAGCGTCTCCGCCGCGGCCAGCGCCTTGAGCACGTCGGGATAGCCGGGCACCAGCGTCCGCGTCGTGACGCCGTGTTGCTTCAGCGCCGCCGGCAGCGCGCCGACCACGTCGGCAAGGCCGCCGGTCTTGACGATCGGGTAGACTTCAGAGGCGACTGCGAGGACGCGGATGGGCGTCATGTCCCCAGCCTGTCGATCATCGACTGCGTGATCAGCGTGATGCCGCTCTCGGTGGTGCGGAAGCGCTTGCCGTCGAATTCGGGATCCTCGCCGACCACGAGCCCTTCCGGAATCCTCACCCCGCGATCGATCACGACGTTTCGGAGCCGTGCTCCGCGGCCGACATTGACATAGGGCATGATCACCGCATTCTCGATATTAGCGTAGGAATTGACGTGCACGCCGGTGAACAGCAGGGAGCGGCGCAGCGACGCGCCCGAGATGATGCAGGCACCCGAGACCAGTGAGGTCACCGCCTGGCCGCGTCGTCCGTCCTCGTCATGCACGAACTTGGCAGGCGGGGTGATCTCGGCATAGGTCCAGATCGGCCATGATCGATCGTAGAGGTCGAGCTCGGGCACCACGTCGGTGAGATCGATATTGGCGCCCCAATAGGCATCGACGGTGCCGGCATCGCGCCAGTAGGAGCGGGGATCGTCGCCGGAGCGGACGCAGGAATCGTTGAACTGATGCGCGATCGCCCGGCCGTGCTTCACGATATAGGGGATGATGTCCTTGCCGAAATCGTGGGCCGAGTTCGGGTCAACGGCATCGCGGCGCAACTCGTCGAACAGGAATTCCGAATTGAAGACATAGATGCCCATGCTGGCCAGCGACTTGTCGGGCTTGCCGGGCATCGGTGGCGGATCGGCGGGTTTCTCGAGGAAGGACTGGATCAGGCCGGTCTCGTCGATATGCATGATGCCGAAGGCGCTGGATTCAGCCCGCGGCATTTCAAGGCAGCCGACCGTGACATCGGCGCCGCTTTCGACATGCTGCTTCAGCATGATCTCATAATCCATCTTGTAGACGTGGTCGCCGGCGAGCACCAGGATGTACTTGGTGCCGTGCGCTTCGAGGATGTCGATATTCTGGTAGACCGCGTCGGCCGTGCCGACATACCACATCGTTTCGGAGACGCGCTGGCTTGCGGGCAGGATGTCGAAACTCTCGTTTCGCTCCGGCCGGAAGAAGTTCCAGCCGCCTTGCAGATGCCGGATCAGGCTGTGCGCCTTGTACTGGGTCGCCACCGCGATGCGGCGGATGCCCGAATTCACCGCATTGGATAGCGCGAAATCGATGATGCGCGACTTGCCGCCGAAATAGACCGCGGGCTTGGCGCGTTTGTCGGTGAGCTCCTGAAGTCTGCTGCCGCGTCCGCCGGCCAGCACGAAGGCGAGGGCGTGACGCGACAAGGGTTCATTTCCGACGGATCTCATGGTCATCCTCCCAGAACTTCAGGCTGGCCCCGCTACCTTCTCTTGTCCGGAAGGCCTGATCGGGCGCCAACGGGGCCGATTGGGAACGTAGCAAGTGCATCCCGGTTGAGCAAAGCGGGATGGCGGGCTTTCGTTCCCCGGACCCCCGCTCGTGAAGATCGGGGTTGCGGGCCGGTTAAAGCTATTGACGAGGCGTGATTTCGGCCTAGAGCAAGCCTGCCGTTTTCTTCTGTCAGGCCAGCATTCCATGACACTTGCTTCCGTCACGCCCCAGGACATCCGCGCAACGCTGCTGCTGCGTCGGGAGATCGCGTTGCTCGACGTCAGGCATGAGGCGGAATTCGCCACCGGTCATCCGCTGTTTGCCGCCAACATGGCGGCCGGCCGGATCGCGCTCGAAGCCGAGCTGCGATTGCCGCGCAAGGACGTGCCGATCGTTCTTTATGACAATGGCGAGGGGCTGGTCGCTGCCGCCGTGGAGCAGTTGATGGCGCTGGGCTACGGCAATGTCGCCGCGCTTGCCGGCGGCTTAGGAGGCTGGAAGGCGGCCGGTTACGAGGTGTTTGAGGATGTCAATTCCTACGCCAAGGCGTTCGGCGAGTTGGTCGAGTCGCGCAGGCACACGCCGTCGCTGAGTGCCGACGAGGTCGCCGCGTTGATTTCGGACAAGGCCAACATCGCGATCCTCGATGTCCGTCGCTTCGACGAATATGCCACCATGAACATCCCGGGCTCGGTCAGCGTGCCCGGCGCCGAGCTGGTGCTGCGCGCAAGCGGCGCGGCGCCGGATCCCGACACCACCATCATCGTCAACTGCGCCGGCCGCACCCGCTCGATCATCGGCACGCAGTCGCTGATCAATGCCGGACTGCCCAACAAGGTGCGGGCGCTGCGCAACGGCACGATCGGCTGGACGCTGGCGAAGCACGATCTCGAGCACGGCGCCGGCAAGCGCGGCGGCATCGGTCCGTTCGAGGGCGCGGGCGACAATGCGCGCCACGTCGCCTATCGCGCCGGCGTCCGTCACATCGGGATCGATGAACTCGCTGCGCTGGACGAGGACGCACACCGTACGCTGTATCGCTTCGATGTGCGCGATGCCGAGGAATACACGACCGGTCACCTTGCCGGCTTCCGCCACTATGCCGGCGGCCAGCTGGTGCAGGAAATCGACATGGCCGCGCCCGTGCGCGGCGCGCGCATCGTGCTGAGCGACGACAAAAACATCCGCGCCGACATGACGGCGTCCTGGCTCGCGCAGATGGGCTGGGAGGTCTATGTGCTCGACGGCGGCTATGACGGCCGGCTCGAAGTCGGCCCGCCGCGCATCGTGCCGCGGCCCGATCCCGCGCACTGCTACCGGCGACCCTATGAGGGCACCGGCGTCGCGGAGCAGGCGATGCAGGCCTATCTCGATTGGGAGTACGGCCTCGTCGAGCAGCTGCGCCGCGACGGCACGCACGGGTTCTATGTGATCTAGCGGATGACGTGGTGACGGCGGGCGACCGCATCGGTGCCGAGACGCAGGGGCGCACTGCCAAAATATCGAAAACAACCCCATGCAAAGGAGCCGGTGGCTGCCGGCGGACACGGCAACTTGACTCGTCGGGCAAATCAGTGGTACTTTTCCATTATTCAGAAATCGTGCCGGCATGGTCGTCCCTGCGAAGCAGGGACCCATAACCACAAATGCCAATTGCTGGGCGATGCTGGAACGACGAATTCCTTCAACAAGGTCCGCCGCGGAGTATGGGTCCCTGCTCCCGTGCGCAATTGTGACGCGCCGTTTCGGGTGACACCCCCTCGGCAATTCCGGGATTGACCGGGATTGGGCGGGAAGTGGCGAGTTCTCAAAGGGTTGGCCGGGCGGCGGCGCGCGATTGGCGAGACCTCATCGCGCAAGTTCGAGTGACACCCATCGGCGCGGCGCAATCGAGAAACGTCAATAAATTCAGTCGGCGGCTCGCCGAAGTGGGACTCGACGGGCCGAGCGCCGCGCACCGAGTCCCACCTCGCCGTGACATGCTAAGAAGCCTTTAAAACACGGGATAATCCGCACTTCAGCTGCCCCGAAAGCACCAACAGGTGGGACTCGCAGGTGGGACTCCTAGGGCGCGTACTCATAGACTGGGACACCCGCTTGCAGGAGCGAAGCAGACACTCGGCCTGAACGTCAGGGATGTCGCCTTATGACCGATTTTGTTGCAAAAGTCGGTTGAGTGAGGCCTCGAACGATGATTCCGTTGTGTTGACGCGATTCTCGGCGAGGTCGATCCATGATGGGCCGTCTGAAGAGTGACCAAGGTCAACTGTTCTACGAGTTTCGTCTTGGCGATGTGGTCCCCGAAGATCATTTGGTGCGGACGATCGATGCTGCTCTCGATCTGTCGTGGCTTCGCGGCGAGCTTGCGTCCCATTATGCGTCCATGGGTCGTCCGTCGATCGACCCTGAACTGATGATCCGGATGCTGGTGGTGGGGTATGTCTTTGCGATCCGCTCGGAGCGATTGATCTGCCGCGAAGTACAGGTGAGCCTCGCCTATCGCTGGTTCTGCAGGCTTGGCATCGAAGATGCTTTTCCCGACCATTCAGCGTTCTCGCGTGCCCGCAACGAGCGTTTCCGCGAGGGAGATGTTTTTCGCCATGTGTTTGAGCGGGTCGTCGAGGCGTGTATTGCGGCCGGTCTGGTTGGTGGTGAAGGCTTTGCAGTTGATGCGAGCCTGATTGCGGCCGACGCCAACAAGCGGCGCTCGATCGCGGGTCAGGATTGGCGCAGGGATCGCGATCCGGCGAGGTCCAGCCGCGCCGTGAAGGAGTATCTGGCGACTCTCGAAGACACGGCATGGGGTGCCGCTACGGAGGTTGTGCCGAAGTTCGTCTCGCCATCCGATCCCGCGGCGCAGTGGACCGGCGCACACAAAGGGGCGGCATTCTTCGCCTACTCTGACAACTATCTCATCGACATGAAGTTCGGCGTCATCTTGGACGTCGAGGCGTCTCGTGCCATTCGGCAAGCCGAAGTCGGTACCGCAAAGACAATGATCGAACGAACAGAGGAACGTTTTGGCCTCAAGCCGGAGCGGCTCGCGGCCGATACCGCTTATGGATCGGCGCCGATGCTGAACTGGCTGGTAGAGAAGGACATCGCGCCACACATTCCGGTCATCGACAAGTCAAAGCGCGAGGATGGCACCTTCTCGCGCAACGACTTTCGATATGATCCGGCCGGCGACGTCTACCACTGCCCAGGCGGAAAGCGGCTCGGGACAAGCGGCACAGCACACGAGGGCAAGACGCTCTTGTACCGCGCAAGCAAGCTCGACTGCGATGTTTGCCCGCTCAAACCGCAGTGCTGCCCAAAGGAGCCCTCACGCAAGATCCCGCGCGACGTCCATGAGCGCGCCCGAGACGTTGCACGCTCCTTCGCTGGCACCGAGGCCTTTGAACAGTCGCGACGTGAGCGAAAGAAGATTGAGATGCGGTTCGCACACCTGAAGCGCATCCTGAGGCTCGGCCGACTGCGACTGCGTGGCCCACGAGGCGCCCAGGATGAGTTTGTTCTGGCCGCCATCGCTCAGAACCTACGGCGGCTCGCGAGCCTGGTCGCGCGGCCGCCACCGGCACACACGGTGTACACCGCGTAGAGTTGCGTAGAGAGCGTCAGGGCCGGCAAACCAAAGCCGGTCGTCCTTGGCGAGATGGCCGAACAATCCATCGCGAGCAGCCGACTTTTGCAACAAAATCGACCCGCTGCGGACTTCGGGATTGTGCGCGCCGTTCAAGACAGATCGCCGATTGAGCGGTCACTTGACCTAGATCAAAGGAAGTGGCTGTCATTCTTGCAGCTACTCCGGGGGGTCCCACGACGGAACGCGCGTCTCGGAGTGCGACAATGCCCAATCCCATCCATAGCATGCGCTTATTGCGGCGCGAATACAACGACCGCTTGCTCACGCTGCTCGCCATCTTGCTCGCGCTTGAGATGTTCGTAATTGCCCCACTTCATGCGATGGGCATTTTTGTATTTCAAGGCTTCGCGATAGTTGCCTTGCTGGGCATCATAAGCGGCATGCTCATCATTTCCGACCATCCGGCGGCGCTCGCCATCATGACGGTTTGCGTTGTCGCAAATGTGGTCGTCTTCCTGGTGCGCTTGTTTTACCCCCCTTGGCCATATAGCGCTTATCTTTTGGCTGCCGCCTGGCTTGCCATCGCGGTCACGCTCGGAGCGGTCGTTGCTCAAGCTGTATTTAGAAGCGGCCCTATCAACTACCATCGAATTGTCGGAGCAATCCTGCTCTATTTACTGATCGCGCTCGCCTTTGGGACGCTGTTCATATTTGTCGGATTGTCGCTTCCGGATGCATTCAAGGGAATAACATTCGAACAAAACTCAGGCCTCGCCAGCTCGGTCTTCTATTTGAGTTTGGTCACTCTTACATCAACGGGATACGGCGATCTTGTCCCGGTGCATCCCATAGCGCGGAGCTTGTGTAACCTTGAAAGCGTGGTGGGTCAGCTTTACCCAGCTACGCTATTGGCGAGGCTCGTCTCGCTCGAACTGAAGGAGCACGTCCCGTAGTCGTTTATCTGCTAGGTCAGCTTTCTGGCCAATCGCGTCATTTCGCGGCGATGCGGAATTTTGGTCGCTATCGGGGCATAGCGGACACTGAGTAGGACGCACCGCCACTGTAACTGGCAAGTGCGGTCACGCGGTCCCCGCCGTTCCAAGGAGCCCCAGAGGACACGGACGACCGTGCGGCAGGGCGTCGGAAGGGTCACGACGAAGCGCCACATCTCGATCATTTCTTCCCTTCATGCACGCGAGCTAATGCACGCGCTGCATCGGGACGATGAGCGGCGATGATGACCCTGTCGAGCCCCTAGACGCTGTAGCCAGGCTACTTGGCTGTCCCAGTCGTAACGCCTGTCCCCGGCGTAACTCCGCGCCGTATTTGGCGCGCTTCACGGCGACCCTCACGCCGCACTTCGCGCGCCTCACGCCGCCCCTCGCGGCGCTCGCGCCGCCCCTCGCGTCGATCTTGGCGCCTTTCCATGCCAGCCGTCTGCGCCTCCGCATCAGGGACCATCAGCACGGTCGGGAGCGCTGCTATTGCGGTCGCCAAGCCCAAAGAAGAAAGAAGCTTCCGTCGAGAGATCATGACCGCCTCCTTGCTTGGTTGCCCCAAGATTGAAGTTTACTCGCTTTACCCGTCCTCTGCTTGATCTATGTCATTGGACGGTTGCACTCGCACATCCGCCCAAGCGCGTGTGGGCCGACCGCTGACGCCAGTGAGCGTCGCGGGCGTTGCGCGTCGTCAAACCCGGCGGGCCGCGTACGGATACGGGTATGGGTACGGGTTGGCGCCGGTGTCGCCGCTACGGCAGCGGTCGCCACGGCAGCCGCTACCGCGCCGGCCTATGCCGGCTGGGGTACCAACAGCTGGACCAATTCGTATGCCGCCCAGACCGATCCTCACTTCGGCCAACCCTACTATCCGGCACGCGCCTATCGTGGGATCAGCCCGTATTACGGCTACGCCGGATGGGCAGAATACAAGGCAGCCAACGGCATCGGCTGCGAGCCCGGCACGATGACGAAATGGGCTGACGGCCGCATGTACGTCTGTCAGTGACGTTCCGCAACGGCACCGCAAGAGGGTGGCTCCCTGAGCCGCTCTCTTGATCTGCAAGTGAAGCACGTCGATTTCGCGTACGATGAGGAAGAAATGCGTCGGACGAACATTTTTCCAACCAAGTCGGTGACGGTTGCGGGGGGGGGGGGGGCGGCCAGCCTAATGTTGGGGTTTGCGGGTGCCGCTCTCAGTCTAGCACCAGCCAACGCCGTGGTTTACTGCACTTATGTCGATTATCCGGCAGGCTGCGTGGCGAGGGCTGGCGTCGTGCTCAGGCCTCGCCCGGTGGCGCGCGCTGCTGTCCGTCATAACGCGGGCGGCAACATGAATGGCGGCGTTAACCGGGTTGGAGCGCGACGGTAGTGCCGTCTTGCGGTTCACGAGCGGAGCACCTTCCGGCAAGGCAGCTTTGTGACCCATTGCATTCAGAGCAATCGATGAGGCGCACTTGGTACGTCACCTTCGAAGTGCAGCAGCGTCGAGGGATGTTGCCAAAGCCAAGACATCCTCGGCTGACCAAGACATTTGAGACAGAGTCGGAAGCCAAGCTGTTTGCGAAAGAGAAACTTGATCAAGGACTCGTCGTGACAGCGGGCACACTCAATCCACACGCGCCCAAACAGGTTATTCCGTCGAGCGCCGTGTCTATCTGGCTTGGGAGCGTGCTGGATCAAGTGCGGGGAGGTCCGACGATCTGGGCGACTGAGAAGTCGCTGAAGTCAGCTCTTGGCCCAGGCTGTGTGCCGGCATGACCAAGCGCGCCGCTTTTGTCCGCTTCTGACGGTAATACGGACTTCGTTCGACGACCAGATTTATGGGTACACGCCCTAATCCTAGTCGGTCGCGGCCGGTTGCTCGCCGGGTCGATAAGCGAAACCCGGGTCGATTCCTTCGGGCACCATGACGGTCCGCCCGCCGACGATATGCGGCATCAGACGCGAGGCCGGCGCCTGGTCCGAGACCTGATAGCCGAAGCGATCGAGGTCGGCGTCGGAGAGGCTTTCAACCCAGCAATGGCAGAACCAGCCGTTCGGCGGGAAATGCGTCTGCCACCACGGCATGTTCAGGGATAAGTTTTCCGGCGCTGGCACGTTCAACGATTGGAATTTCAACCGGGTTGGTCAGCACGGCGCAGGCGATCTGTCGTCCACTGCGAACCTCGCCGATCTGAACAGCGCCCCGAAGGCGATTATCAATCTCGGCATTCCAGGTGTACTCAGCGGTTATCTCGCCGGACTAAAGATCACGTCGCCTGGCGCTGTTTCGACGTTCAGCGTCAGCGCCGGTGTCGCTTGCGATCGAAACGCGGGTGATATGATCGTCCTCGGTGCAGCACTGACCAAGTCAAGTTCGGCATGGGCGGCCGGCAACAACAATGGTTGCCTCGATACCGGGACGCTTGCGAACGGCTTCTACCATGTCTTCGTGATAAAGAATCCGACGACCTCGACCGTCGACGTGCTCATGTCAAAGAACGCAACCGCGCCGACGATGCCTGCCGGATATACGTTGTTCCGTCGCATTGGCGTCGTGTGGTTCAATAGCGGTGTCAATTTCTCGGCGATTTTGCAGCGAGGCCGGGAATTCTTCTGGCCCGGTTCAGCGCTGGATATAAGCGCGACGATCGGAACGACGTTGCAGACGTTTGCGCTCGCCAGTTGTCCGACCGGCGTTAGGGTGCAAGTTTTGGTGAACATCATTGCGTGGAACCCCACGCAAAACACCGTATGGTGGACGCACGAAACCGGTCTTACCGACAACGCACCTAGCTATTCGGTCGGCGGAAACGGTTTGGAATCATCAACCGCCACTTCCGGCAACGCAAATGACTTGCGCGTTTGGACCGATACCTCAGCGCAGATTGCCGCGCGATCATCCAATGCGAACACGTCTTATCGGTGTTTTACGCGCGGATGGTTCGATCCATTGGAAGGATGAGGGGATGGGATTTGTAGAGCGAAACAGCGATGGCGCCATCGTTGGATGGTTTGCCTGTGAGCAGCCGGCGCCGATGGTGACCGAGCAGGTCGCCGACGACGACCCGGCGGTGATTGCGTTTCTGAACCCGCCGGCCCCTGTGCCCACCTCCTGCACCAGGCTCGGCCTTAAACGGGCTTTTGACGAGCTTGGGACGTGGGCCACGGTCAAAGCCGCGATTGCGGCGGATGCTAACGTCCAGGAGGAGTGGGACTTGGCGACCGAGATCAGGCGGTCTGACCCCTTGGTTCAGCGCATGATCACCGTCGTGGGCCTGTCGGATAACCAAGTCGACGCCCTTCTGGTCCGCGCCAATGCCTTGGTCTAGGGGCCGCCGGCTGCCCGGTTCCGGGGGTGACAAACGAAATTGCGCGCGGTGCCATTCGTTTTTGCGCGCTACAGCAAATGCGCACTAGGCAGGGACGACGTGTTGGAGGGGCCGCGGGCTCTCATCTCTGCGGTGCCATACCCCGCACAGGCATCCAGTACGGCGCGGCCTTTAAGCACGAACGCCGTGAGGAGTCGGATCGCATCTATCGATGCGACCCGACCTAACAGGAGCTTCGCTCGTCTCGACCCCGCAAGCCGGGGAGATACACCGAGTTTGCTGCGAAGCATAACCCAGCCCGCCGCTACTTCGGCAACGCCACCGGCGTCAGCTTGAACGGGCCGGGGTCCTTGCCCTTGTTGTCGCCGATCACGTAGGACAGCTTGCCCTCGGCGACCCAGCCGACATCGCCGACCTGCGTCACCGAGACCGGCTCGGCGAGGCCATCCTTGATGGTGTCGATGGTAGCCTCGCTGCCCTTCACCGTGACCTTGTCGAGCTTGCCGTTGCCCTCGATCAGCAGGAAGCTGCCGCCATGGGCACGCAACGCGTCGGCGTGGTCGAGCCGCCGCGACGGCTTCAACTCGGTCACCGCGCCCGCCTTGCCGTCCTTCATCTCGATCTTGAACAGTTTTGCCGGAATGAAGGTCGTGACATAAAGATTGCCGTCGGCGCCGATCGCGATGCCGTCGAGCCCGACGCCGTCCTTGGCGGGCGCGAGCTGCGGATCGGTCGCGAACGTCGCCAGCGCCGTGCTGCCGGGTTTCAGGCTATAAACGAACGGCGCAAAGGAATCGCTCACATAGGCGGTGCCGTCGGCCCCGACCACGATGTCGTTGCAGAACGATTTCGGATCGCTCAGGGCAAAGCTGCCCTTCGGCGCGCCGCTCTTGAGATCGAAGGTCTTCAGCCAGGCGCCCTTGGTGTCGCTCGGCCCCGCCACGCCCATAGCGCTGATGTCGTTGGAGCAAACATAGAGCGTGCCGCTCTTCTCGTCGGCGAGCACGCCCAGCGTCGAGCGGCTGTCGGCGGCGCCCGGCTTGACCAGCTGCTCGGCCTTGCCGCCCGAGATCTTCGTCACGCCGCCATGGTTGAAGCTGCCGACGTAGAGCGTCCCGTCGGAAGTCGAGGTCACGCTCTCCGGAAAACTCTTGTCGGGAACGCCGACCGCAGCTGTTTCGGCGCGCACTGCGCCGGCCGCACCGAGCGCAAGGATGATGGCCGCTAGCGATGCGCGGCGGATCTTGAGCAGTTCTCCCGTTGCGCGCGGACGTCCCGCGGCGCCATTGTTTTTTATCATGATCGCGTTTCCTCGATGAACCTGGTTGGACCAGGCAGGATTTTCTTGGCAATCGTCTCCGGTCGATGGTTGTTGTCTGCAGGGTTCCCGACCGGATTGTTCACCCGCCTGCCTTGTCGTCGCGATATATACGATAGTATATAGCGTGAGGGAAGCAGCGTCCGCTGGAGAGCGCGTCATGGAACGGGAATTGGCGTCGCACCACCAATGCGTGTGTCGCGGTGGCATCATCGATGGGATCGTCGACGACGATGCGATCGGCCTCGATGCACGGGTCGGCCTGTTTACGGACGGGTGTGCGTTCATCTGCGACGAATGCACCGCGAGCCTGATCGCGGCCGCAGCACGGCGCAGGCAGGAACCGGTTCGGCGCAAGTCGTAAGGCGGGAAGGTTTCCGCGTCATTGCGAGGAGCGTAAGCGACGAAGCAATCCATCTATCCCCATGCGGAGACATGGATTGCTTCGCTGCGCTCGCAATGACGGTGGGAACTCAATCCGGGCTGAACGCGTCGTAGACCAGCTTGCGGAACGCGGGCGTAATGCGCTGGCGCTCGTTCTGGGTCTGCTCGAGCATGATGTAGATCATGTCGAGCTTCGGATCGACGCCGAAATAGGTGCCGCTGCCGCTGTCCCATTTCAACTCGCCGATCGAGCCGGGCGGTGGTGGCTTGGCAATGCCGGGATCGGTGCGCACGGCGATGCCGTAGCCATAGCCGAAGCCGTCGCCGGGAAAGTACCAGTAGTCGCGGCCGACACCGGAGCCCGGCCCGATATGGTCCGTCGTCATGGTCTTGAAGGCTGCGGGGTTGAGATAGCGCTTGCCGTCCAGCTCGCCGCCGTTGAGCAGCATCTGCGCGAAGCGCGCATAATCGAGGATGGTCGATACCAGGCCGCCGCCGCCGGATTCCCATTCCGGATGCGCGCGCCGGTCGTTCTCGCCCTCGATCAGGATGGTGTCCGAGGGCAGCGGCTCGGCGAGCCTTGTCCGTTCGGTCTCCACATCGAGCACGTATCTGGTGTCGTTCATCTTCAGGGGATCGAACAGGCGCTCCTTCTCGAACTGATAGAGCGTCTTGCCCGAGACGATCTCGATCACCCGGCCGAGCACGTCGGTGGAATGGCCGTAGCGCCACAGCGTGCCGGGCTGTCGCGACAGCGGCAGCTTGGCCAGCCGCGCCACGAATTCCTCGTTGTCGAACTTGCCGTCGAACAGATGTCCTGCGCGGTAGATCTTCTGGATCCAGTCGGCACCGATATATTCGTAGGTGATGCCCGAAGTGTGCCGCATGACATCTTCAATGGTCACCGGCCGGATCGGCGGCACCAGCTCAACCTTGGCCGGATCGTTTCCACCGTCCGGTTCAATGGCGACCTTCACGTCGGCGAAAGCCGGAATGTATTTCGACAGCGGGTCCTGCGGCGACAGCTTGCCCTCGTCGACCAGCATCATCGCGGCGGAGTTGGTGATCGGCTTGGTCATCGAATGCAGCGCGAACATCGTGTCGGGCCGCATCGGCGATTTGGTCGTGACGTCGCGATAGCCGAAGGTCTTCAGGTAGACCGGCTTGCCGTGCTGCTGGATCAGGATGACCGCGCCCGGAATTTTTCCTGTCGCAACCTCGTTATCAAAGAATGCGGTGATGCGTTCGAGTTTTTCCGGCA
Organism: Bradyrhizobium sp. USDA 4503; assembly: GCF_054055815.1. NCBI lineage: Bacteria > Pseudomonadati > Pseudomonadota > Alphaproteobacteria > Hyphomicrobiales > Nitrobacteraceae > Bradyrhizobium > Bradyrhizobium sp. USDA 4503. The sequence goes on along the minus strand of NZ_JBSRXS010000001.1, from coordinate 3,956,951 downwards.
CCGGGGCAGGGGCATCGGAGGCGCGCGCCGCGCCTGATATGACAACTGCAAGACAACCGATCGCGGTCACTGCTCCGCGAAGCGACAGCACAGCACGGTGGACTGCCCGATCATACCCGCACGACATTGAAAAGCCTGCCCCTGCCTGATGCCCTGAGCGCAGAGTTTTAGCGGCGCGCGCTCCCGCGCACCATAATCATTTTGGCGCGAGTTTATTCCCGGCGATCGCCGGAATTATACGATTTGGGTAGCGCCGACGGGCGTGCGCACCGCATTCGACAACACCTGCAGCGCCTGGCTCAGTTCGGCGCGGTTGCGTGCCGCACCCAGCGACACGCGCAGGCCGCGCGGCGCGGCATCGCCTGCCGCAAAGGCGTCTTCGCCGACCACGGCGAGACCGTTGCGCATCAGATGCGACAGCAGGTCGGTGCCGTCGAAATGCTTCGGCAGCGGCATCCAGAGATGGTGGCTCGCCGGCCGCGCCGCGTAAGTGACGCCCTTGAGGAAACGGGCCGCGAGCTGCTGGCGCGCGGCCGCCTCGTTGCGAATGGCGCGGATGATGTCCGCGGCGACGCCGGAACGCAGCCATTGCGTGACCAGCGCGACCATCAGCGACGGCGGCATCTGCATGGTGGCCTGCATGCCGGCGCGCATGCGCTGCTCGGCGGCAGCATCGGGCGCCAGGAGATAGGCGACGCGCAGGGCCGGCGCGATGCATTTTGCGATGCTCGCGGCGTAGTAGGTGCGCTCCGGAATGAGCGTAGCGATCGGCGCCATTTGCGGTTCGAGCGGCCCGTAGACGTCGTCTTCGATCAGGACGCAGCCGCGCTTGCTGATGACATCGGCGACCGCCTTGCGTCTGATCGCGCTCATCGTCGCCGTGGTCGGGTTTTGCTGCGTCGGCACCAGGTAGACCGCCTTCGGCTTGTGCTTGCGGCAGGCCTCGTCGAGCGCCGCGGGCCGCGCGCCCTCGGCGTCCATCGCAACCCCGACCAGGCGGACGTCGAGCCGCGCCGCCGCGGCCTTGATGCCGGGAAAGGTCAACGCCTCCGTCACCACGACATCGCCCGGCGATGTCAGCGCCAACAGCGTGTTGAAGATGATCGCCTGCGAACCCGGATAGATCACGATGCGGTCGGCCGCCGCCTGCGGCACGCGCGGCGCGAGCCATGCGGCGCCGGCCTCGCGCTCCGCAGTGGTGCCGCCCGGACGCGTGTAGCCGAGATAGGCGGAGAACCCGGCTTCGGAGCGGATGGTCGCAAGTCCCTGCGCGATGCGCAGGTCGAGATTGGCCTCGACCGGCTGCGGCGGCAGGTTCATCGACAGGTCGATGTTGACGGGCGCGGGCAGGTCGGACGCGGCGCGCGCGGTTGTCTCCGAGACGAACGTACCCTGGCCGACACGGGCGTCGAGCAGTCCGCGCCGCCGCGCCTCGCCATAGGCGCGAGTCACCGTGGTCAGATCGATATCGAGCGCTGACGCCAGCGCGCGATGGGTCGGCAGCCGCTGGCCGCGCACCAGCCGGCCGCTCGCGATGTCGGCGGCCAGCGCATCGACGATGCGCAGAAACATCGGGCCGTGCCATTCCGAAACTGTAGGGATCCAATCCATGCAATTCGACGCTTTGTCTTTGATTGTAGGTGCTAGAATGCATATTGTATGGATCATCCAGATCAGGTCAAGGACGACGGCGAAAGGAAAACGACGATGACCGAGACGGTTTCCCTGCCAAAGGCGATGTGGCGCGGCTTCACCATGAAGTGCCCGAACTGCGGGCGTGGCCATCTGTTCGGCCGCTTCCTCAAGGTCGCCGATCACTGTGAAGTCTGCAGCGAGGACTTCACCCCGCAGCGCGCGGACGATTTCCCGGCCTATCTCGTGATCGTCGTGGTCGGCCACGTCGTGGTGCCGGCGCTGCTGTGGCTGGAGATGAACTACGCGCCGCCGGCCTGGCTGCAACTGGCGATCTGGCTGCCCTTCACGCTGTTCAGCGCGCTCGCGCTGCTGCAGCCGACCAAGGGCGCGATCGTGGGCCTGCAGTGGCAGCTGGGGATGGAGGGATTCGCGGCGACGCGGCGTGCGGTGGCGCCCGCCCGGGCGCAAAGCAGCGTCGGACGGACTCGCGAAGCCTGACGCGATCTCAGAATCGTAGCCCGGATGAGCGAAGCGACATCCGGGAACTGTAGCCCCACATATCGCTCCGCTCATGCGGGCTACAGTGATGCAACCAGTCAGAATTGTAGCCCGGATGGAGCCAACGGGTCGCGCGAACGCGCGCCCGATGACAAGCTCCGCGTAATCCGGGATCCTGTCGCCCGCACGATGAATCCCGGATTGCGCTGCGCTCGATCCGGGCTACGGATCAATCAAATCGGATGATGATGCGGCCGGAACATCCGGCCCTTTTCCGTCACCAAGACGACGGCGAGCGCGGCCAGCGTGCAGAGGAAGAAGCCGGTCGCGAACGGCGCCAGCGTGCCGTCGTAATCCTGGCCGATCGTGGTGCCGACGCCGATCCCGAGCAGCGTCGTGATCGTGCCGTACAGCGAGGAGGCGGTGCCGGCGATCTTGCCCTGCGGCTCCATCGCGAGCGCGGTGAAATTCGCCATCACCAGCCCGAACGCGAACATCATCAGGCCCGACAGCACCATGAACAGCGGCAGCGACAGCGTGTCGGTCTTCACCGCCAGCAGCAGGGCGCCTGCGACGACGGCAAAGCCGGTCAGCGCGGCGTGCGAGATCACCCGCATGCCGATGCGGCCGACGATACGCGAATTGAGGAAGCCGGCGATCGCGACGCCGACCGCGCAGGCCGCGAACGCCACGGGGAAGTAATGCCCGAGCTTGAAGATCTCGGTGAAGATCTGCTGCGAGGAGAACACGAAGGCAAACAGCGAGCCCTGCACGCCGCCGGCGGCGAGCGCGTAGCCGAGCGTCTGGCGATTGGTGACGGTCTGGCGAAACGCGGACAGCACTTCCGGGATCGCCAGCGACTTGCGCAATTCCAGCGGCAGCGTCTCCGGCATCCGCATCGCGCTCCAGGCCAGCGCGATCACGCCGTAGATCATCAGCAGCACGAAGATGCCGCGCCAGTGCGTCAGCAGCATCACCGCCTGGCCGAATGACGGAGCGATCACCGGCACCGCGATGAACACCATCATCGCGAGCGACATCACGCTCGCCATCCGCCGTCCGGCGTAGCAGTCGCGCACGATCGAGGTCGCGATCACGCGGGTCGCCGCGGTGCCGAGCCCTTGCAGCGCGCGCGCCAGCAGCAGCGTCTCAAACGAGGGCGCCATGATCGCGAGCAGGCCGGCGATGGTGTAGACGGTCATGCCGCCGAGCAGCACCGGGCGGCGGCCGAAGCGGTCCGACAGCGGGCCCATCACGAACTGGCCGACGCCGAAGCCGACCAGGAAGATCGACAGCACCATCTGCGGGCGGTTGGCGTCGGCGATCTGGAACGCGGAGCGGATGTTCGGCAGCGCCGGCAGCATCATGTCCATCGCCAGCGGGTTCAGCGCCATGATCGAGGCGATGACGACGACGAATTCCGGAAAGCCCATCGGGCGGTGGCCTGAGGAAACCCAGGCATCGGCATTGATGTCAGACACTTAGCAACCTCTTGGGAATCCTCGCATCGTAGCGATCTTGCTGCGATGCACAATCGGCGTTTCGGGATAGCTGCCCGCCGATCGCGGTCGAGGTAGCGGGGTCGGGAACCGGGGCCAAAAGCACAATTCGCCGAATATCGTTGCGGCTGCAACTATTTTGCTCGTGTGGTGCGGAAACCTCTGCTAATCCCGGGCCCAGCATCCGTGCGGGGCAGGCGCATCGCCGCCAACCACGCCCGCGCGGCCAAGAACAGGTTCAAGAACGGGTTTTGGGGAGGCGACATGTCCATCGAACTGTCCGCGCGCTCGCGCGGCGCTGAACTGTCGGATGAGGAGCGCAAGGTCCTCACTGCAACGCTCGTCGGCACCACCATCGAGTGGTACGACTTCTTCGTCTACGCCCAGGCGGCGGGCCTGGTGTTCGGCGCGCTGTTCTTCGCGCCGATGAACGCGAACAATCCGCTGCTGGCGCAGATCGTCTCGTTCGCGACGCTCGGCCTCTCATTCCTGTTCCGCCCGTTAGGCGCCATCGTCTGCGGCCATCTCGGCGACCGCTTCGGGCGCAAGAACATGCTGGTCGTCACGCTGCTGTTGATGGGGGCGGCGACCGCGCTGGTCGGCCTGCTGCCGACCTACGCGCAGATCGGTGCCTGGGCGCCGGCACTCCTTATTCTCCTGCGCATCCTGCAAGGCTTCTCGGCCGGCGGCGAGTGGGGCGGCGCGGCGCTGATGGCGGTGGAATCGGCGCCCGTCGACAAGCGCAGCTTCTTCGGCTCGTTCCCGCAGATCGGCACGCCGCTCGGCATGATCCTGGCGACAGGCGTGCTGTGGGTGCTCACCGCGACGCTTGGCAAGCAGGCGATGATCGAATGGGGTTGGCGGATTCCGTTCCTGCTGTCGATCGTGCTGATCGTCGTCGGCATCGTGATCCGCCGCACGGTCGAAGAGTCTCCGGTGTTCCAGGCGATGCAGCGGCGGCACAAGGAATCCTCTGCACCGCTGCGCGACCTGATGCGCAATCACAGCAAGGAGATCCTGCGCACCGCGTTGATCTTCATGGCCAACAATGCAGCCGGCTACATCCTGATCGCGTTCATCATCAGCTACGGCGCCAACACGCTGAAGATGCCGTCGGAGCAGCTGCTGCTGATCGGCACGCTCGCGGCGGTGAGCTGGTTCATCTTCACGCTGCTCGGCGGTATCCTCGGCGACAAAATAGGCCGCGTGCGCTGCTTCCAGATCGGCTACACCCTGATGGTGCTGTGGGCGGTGCCGATGTGGTTCCTGATCGACAGCAAGAACCTCTTGCTGTTCTTCGTCAGCGCGGTCGGGCTCACCATCGCGCTCGGCCTGTCCTATGGCCCGCAGGCGGCGCTCTATGCCGAGCTGTTTCCGGCCAAGGTGCGCTATTCCGGCGTCTCGATCGGCTATGCGCTCGGCGCCATCTTCGGCGGCGCCTTCGCGCCGATGATCGCGCAATGGATCATCGGCACCTACGGCCAGTCCTGGCGCGTCGGCGTCTACATCGCGGTGCTGTCGCTGATCTCGCTGATCACGGTGTCGACAATCAAGGATCCGCAAGGCGTCGATCTGAACGTGCACGACGCGGGGGCGTGAGCCGCGACCTTGTGTCATTGCGAGGAGCTCGCGACAAAATTGCGAAGCAATTTTGCGCTGAAGCGACGAAGCAATCCATCGATCCGCGTATGCGGTGAAATGGATTGCTTCGCGGAGCCTGTCATCCGGCGGCGCTTCGCGCCGACCGGGTGGCTCGCAATGACGGAGATCAAACCCCCAGCATCGCCTTTAGCTTCAGCACCGCGCTATCAGGTGTCGTCAGCACCTCGCGGCCGGTGACTTCGGCGACGCGCTCGGCCGCCGGCGCCATGCTGTACTGCGCGAGCGCGATCAGGTCGCAGTTGCGCAGCTCCTTGGACGCCTCGACGACGATGCGGTCATGCTCGGCGCGGTCGCCGCGGTCGAGCGCTGCCAGCGCGCCATCGGCAAGTTTCGGCACCAGCGTGACCTGTGGCGGAAATTCCGGCGGCATCGACACCAACGTCGGCGGGAAGGTCGAGAGCAGGCCGATCCGCTTGCCCTTCGCCACCGCCTGCTCGATCATCGCCTCGTTCGGCTTCAGCACCGGCATCGGCGCGTGCGCGCGCGCCACCGCCTCGATGCACGGCCCGAACGCCGAGCAGGTGAACAGGATGCCATTGGCGCCGGTGCTTGCCGCATAGCGGCCCATGGTCAGAAATCGCCCGGTCATGCGCTCGTCAAGCTTGCCGTCGCGCGCGAGGTCCGCCGACAGGCTATCGTCCAGCAGGTTCATCAGCCGCGCCTCCGGCCAATGCCGTGCGAACGATGCCTCGATCGGCACGATCGAGTGTTTCAGGGCGTGAATCAGGGTGATGCGCATCGATATTTCTTGCTCTCCCTCTCCCCGCTCTTTCGCGGGGAGAGGGTTGGGGTGAGGGGCTCTATCGTCGTAACAGATGAGAGGAGGGTATGCGGAGGCTCCCCCTCACCCGGATTGCTTCGCAATCCGACCTCTCCCCGCAGGCGGGGCGAGGTGACTTCCTACTTGAACGGAATCGCGTACATCAACCCGCCCTTGCTCCAGGTGGCGTTGAGGCCGCGCTCGAGCTTCAAGGGGCTGGCCTTGCCGACATTGCGCTCGAAGATCTCGCCGTAATTGCCGCCGGCCTTGATCGCGGCGAGCAGCCATTTGTTGTCGAGGCCGAGGCGCGAGCCGAGATCGCCCGACGCGCCGAGCAGGCGCTGGATCGCCGGGACCTGCGACTTCGCCATCTCGTCGGCATTGGCCTGGGTGACGCCGAGCTCTTCGGCCTCGATCAGGCCGTAATGCAGCCAGGTGATGATGTCGCTCCAGACCTCGTCGCCGTTGCGGGTGAACGGACCGAGCGGCTCCTTGCTGATGGTCTGCGGCAGCACGACGTAGTCATCGGCCTTCGGGGCTGCGGTCGCGACCGCGCCGGCGAGCGCGGAAGCATCCTGGGTCATGGCATCGCAGCGGCCGCCGAAGAAGGTCTGGTACATGGTGTCGACGCGGTCGAACACCAGCGGCTTCCAGTCGATGCCGTTGGCGCGGCCGTAGTCGCCGAGCGTCACTTCATGCGTGGTGCCCTGGGCGACGCACACGGTGGCGCCCTTGAGCTCCTTCAGCTCCTTCACGCCGAGGTCCTTCTTCACGACAAAGCCCTGGCCGTCGTAGAAATTGACCGGTCCCTGCCGCAGCCCAAGCGTGGTGCCGCGCAGAAAGGTCTGCGTCGAGTTGCGGTAGAGCACGTCGATCTCGCCTGACTGCAGCGCGGTGAAGCGGTTCTGCGCGGTCAGCGCGACGTAGCGCACCTTGGCGGGATCGCCGAGCACGCCGGCGGCAAGCGCGCGGCAATAGTCGACGTCGAGCCCCTTGAAGTTGCCTTGCGAATCCGGCGCCGAGAATCCGGCAAAGCCGGTCGAGACGCCGCACACCAACGTGCCGCGCTGCTTGACGGTGTCGAGCGTCGCGGCGCTTGCGCCCGCGATGCCCGCGGCGAGAACGGTTAGAGTGATGATACCCCTCAGCATGCTTCCTCCTCCTCCTAACGTTTGAGCATGATCCCTGCGCAAACGCTTCGCGTTTGTCGCGGGAAAATCGGTGCCCGTTTTTCCGGATCATGCTCCGTGATCGATATCCTTCAGCGCGCTGTCCACCGCAGCGCCTAGTCGTTCGACGATCATGTCGATGTTGCCGGACGTTGCGATATAGGGCGGGGCGAGCAGCACGTGATCGCCGCGCTGGCCGTCGGCGGTGCCGCCCGACGGATAGCAGCCGAGCCCGCCGGCGAAGGCCGCGGACTTGATCCGCTGATGCAGTTTCAGCTTGGGATCGAACGGCTGCCGCGTGGCACGGTCGGCGACCAGCTCGAGCCCCCAGAACAGGCCGCGGCCCCTGATGTCGCCGACATGGCGATGATTGCCGAACCGTTCGGTGAGCCGCTGCTCAAGCTGGCGGCCGCGCTCCTTGACCTGGTCGAGCAGCTTCTCCTCAGCGATCACCTTCTGCACCTCGAGCGCGGCGGCGCAGGCCAGCGGATGCGCCAGATAGGTGTGGCCGTGCTGGAACGCGCCGGAGCCGTTGCGCACGGTGTCGACGATGGTGCCGCTGGCAAGCATCGCGCCGATCGGCTGATAGCCGCCGCCGAGGCCCTTGGCGATCGCCTGGATGTCGGGCGAGATGCCTTCCTGCTCCCAGGCATGCAGCGTGCCGGTGCGGCCCATGCCGCACATCACCTCGTCGAGGATCAACAGGGCGCCGTGGCGGTTGCAGATCTCGCGCACCGCCTTGAAGTAACCCTCCGGCGCAGGCACGCAGCCGGCGGTGGCGCCGACCACGGGCTCGGCGATGAACGCCGCGACCGTATCGGGGCCGAGCCGCTGGAATTCGGCTTCGAGCTCGGCGGCAAGGCGCGCCACGAACGCCGCCTCCGATTCGTCGTCGCGCTTCTCGTGATAGGCGAAGGCCGGCGTGACATGGCTGAACGAGGGCGACAGCAGCGGCGCGTAGGGCTCGCGGCGCCAGGCATTGCCGCCGGCCGACAGCGCGCCGAGCGTATTGCCGTGATAGCTCTGGCGGCGCGCGATGAAGCGCGCACGCTTCCGCTCGCCGCGCTCGATGAAATATTGCCGCGCCAGCTTGATCGAGGCCTCGATCGCCTCCGACCCGCCGCTGACGAAATAGACATAGCCGAGGCCGCCGGGCTCGTGGCCGACCAGCCGCTCGGCGAGCTCTTCCGCGGGCTCGGAGGAGAAGAAGCCGGTATGGGCATAGGCGATCTTCGAAGCCTGCTTGGCGATCGCGGCCAGGATGCGCGGATGCTGATGGCCGAGGCAGGACACCGCGGCGCCGCCGGAGGAATCCAGAATCCGGTGGCCATCCTCCGCGATCAGCCAGACGCCGTCGCCGCCGACCGCTTTCGGCGGGGTCTCGCGCAGGCTGCGATGCATCACGCGGCTCTTGTTGGCTGCCATGACAGTCATCCTTTCTCGACGAAATATTGCGACATCTCGGCAAGCCGGCCCTCGGTCTCCTCCAGCTTGCGTTTTGCGCTCGCGCCGCCCAGCGTGAAAGCGACGGCCGCCAGCGACTGGGCGACTGCGATCGCGCCGGTCAGGCTCGGGAAGAAGCCGGGGGAGGAGGCGGCCTCGAACAGCAGCAGATGATCGGCGCCTTCGGCCATCGGAGCTGTGATGGTGTCGGCGATCGCGATCAGCGCAGCACGCGCCTGATGCGCCGCGCGCGCCGTCTCGACGCTGACCAGGGTGTAGGGCGCAAAGCCGATCACGACCACGGCGTCGCCTGAGCGGAAGGCGCCGTGGTCGAGATCGAACGGGCCGGAGCCGCCGACCAATTGCACGGCATCGGGGCGGAACAGGCGAAGCTGATAGGTCAGCAGTTCCGCGACGCTGCGGCAGCTGCGAAACCCCGATATCCAGATCCTGTCAGCGGAGTGCAGCGCACGCGCGGCTTCCGCGATCGCGCTCGCTGAAATCCGCGCAAGGCCCGCGGCCTCGGCCTCCAATTTGTCGTGCACCAGTTTGACATCGGCATTCGGCCCGGCGCGGCGGCTCCTGGCGCGGCCGGAGAACGGCGAGCCCTGCGCCGGCCGGCGCGCCTCGGTGAGTGCGGCGCGCAATTCGTCCCAGCCAGAATAGCCGAGCGCCTTGGCAAGACGGGTGAATGAGGCAGGATCGGCGCCGGCGACGGAGGCGAGCTCGCGCATCGAGCGGGTGGTGGCGTCGTAATCATTGGCGGCGACGAACCGGCCGACCTCCTGCAAGCGCATCGGCAGCGACGGCAGTGCGCTGCACAATTCGTTCAGGGGCGATGGTTTCGGCTGGGCCTGGGCCATGAAACATATGTTGCACAAATATTAAATTGGTGCAACATATGACGCGCGCAGGATTTGAGGTTGACGCGTCTTCTTCACGCGAACCGGGTATCCACTTCGCTCGAAAACGCTCTTGCGCATGGCAGAAGATCGCTTCTCACTGGGGTCCTTGTGCTGTGACGACATCGACGCCGAAACGCCCTCCCGCCCGGCCCTGGCGGCTTTCGCTCAGCGATCCCCGCGTCGCAGGCCTGTTCTGGCAGGTCCTAGTGGTCGCCATCGCGGTCGCCGTCGTCGCCTGGCTGTGGTCCAACGCGGTCCATAACCTCTCGGTGCGGCGCATCTCGACCGGCTTTGCCTTCCTCGGCCGTGAAGCCGGCATGCCGATCGCCGACAGCTGGATCGACTACACGCCAAAGAACACTTACCTGCGCGCCTTCATCGTCGGCGTCGTCAACACGCTGCGCGTCGCGGTCATCGGCATCGTGCTGGCGACCGTGATCGGCACGCTGGTCGGTATCGCGCGGCTGTCGTCGAACTGGCTGCTGGCGCGGCTCGCCGCCGTCTATGTCGAGGTGCTGCGCGACCTGCCGCTGCTGTTGCAGCTGTTGTTCTGGTACGTGCTGATGCAGGGCCTGCCGGCGGCGCGCCAGGCGTGGAAGCCGGTCGACGGGGTCTATCTGTCCAACCGCGGCCTGGTGCTGCCGTCGGTGCCGCTGCATGAGGCCAATGGCTGGACGCTCGTTGCGCTGGTCGCCGGCGTGATCGTCTTCCTCATCGTCAGGCGCCGCCTGATCGCGCAGCAGATGCTCGATGGCAAGGCGCGGCCGGCCTGGCCCTACGCGCTCGGCCTCATCATCGCGCTGCCGGCGCTGGTGTCGTGGCTTCTGGGTGCGAGCTGGAGCGTCATGCTGCCCGAGTTGCGCGGCTTCAACTTCGTCGGCGGGCTGACCCTGGCGCCGGAATATTTCGCGCTGCTGATCGCGCTGGTCACGTATACTTCGGCGTTCATCGCCGAGATCGTGCGCAGCGGCATCCAGGCGGTGCCGCGCGGCCAGTCGGACGCCGCCAAGGCGCTCGGGCTGAAGCGCAGCTTCGTGCTGCAGCACATCGTGCTGCCGCAGGCGCTGCGCGTCATCATCCCGCCGATGACCAGCCAGTATCTGAACCTGACCAAGAATTCGTCGCTCGCGGTCGCGGTCGGCTACCAGGACATCGTCTCGATCGCCAACACCACGCTGAACCAGACCGGGCAGGCGATCGAGTCGATCGCGCTGATCATGATGGTGTTCCTCACCATCAGCCTCGGCATCAGCCTGTTCATGAACTGGTACAACGCGCGGATCGCGCTGGTGGAGCGCTGACATGAGCTCGGTCGCACATCTCCCGCAGGATCCGCTGCCGATCGGCCGGCGTCGCGCGCAGCGCACGCTCGGTGGCCAGATCGTGGCCTGGCTGCGCGCCAACCTGTTCGCGTCCGTGACGTCGAGCATCATGACGCTGCTGCTGCTGTTCGTGCTCGGCAAGGCGTGCATCGGCCTCTGGCAATGGGGCATCGCCAACGCGGTCTGGATCGTCTCGGGCAACGACACCAGCGCCTGCCGCGCGCTGCGCGGCGTCGGTGCCTGCTGGGCGGTGATCCCCGAGAAGTACCGCTTCATCCTGTTCGGCACCTATCCGTTCAGCGAGCAGTGGCGGCCGGCGCTCGCCGTCGTGATCTTCATTGCGCTGTTCGTGGTCTCGAGCCGCCGCAGCTTCTGGCGCAAGGAGCTGTTCCTGCTGTGGGCTGCGGCCTTGATCGCGATCGGGTGCCTGATGTGGGGCGGCTTTCTCGGCATGTCCTTTGTCACGCAGGACCGCTGGGGCGGGCTGCCGGTGACGCTGATCCTGGCGACTTTTGGATTGGCGTTCGGCTTCCCGCTCGGAATCCTGGTCGCGCTCGGCCGCCGCTCCAAGCTGCCGGCGATCCGCTCGCTCTGCGTGCTCTATGTCGAGCTGATCCGCGGCGTGCCGCTGATCAGCCTGTTGTTCATGGCGAGCGTCATGTTTCCGCTGTTCATGCCCGACGGCGTCAACATCGACAAACTGCTGCGCGCCCAGATCGCTTTCATCCTCTATGCCGGCGCCTATCTTGCGGAAGTGGTGCGCGGCGGTCTGCAGGCGGTGCCGCGCGGACAATATGAGGCCGCCGACGCGCTCGGGCTGTCCTACTGGGAGAAGAACGCGCTGATCGTGCTGCCGCAGGCGATCCGCCACGTCATCCCGCCGCTGGTCAACACCTTCATCGCCTTCTTCAAGGACACCAGCCTGGTCCTGATCATCGGCATCTTCGATCTCTTGACCACCGCCAAGACCGCGATCGTCGATCCGGCCTGGCAGGCCTTCAGCGTCGAGGTCTATGTGTTCGTCGGCGTGATCTACTTCGTGTTCTGCTTTGCGATGTCGCGCTACAGCCGCGGCCTCGAGGCGCAGCGCGCGCACGGCTGAGGTGGTGATCACGTTCGAGCGCGAAGCCTCGACCTCTATGCGTTTGTCTGGGTCGCATCGCATTTTCCTTCGTCGCATGGGACGTTTTTGGAGCCTGCCGTGATGGATCGATCCGCTTTGCGCGGAACCTGATATGCCCCATCCGGACAAGCTTGAGAAAGTGGAAAACATCTCCGTGAGTGTGTGAACCCCGGCAGCGGCAACTTGCACTCATGTGATGCGATCACGCCGCATATGAGGAGATCGATGATGGCGCCCCCGAAACGCTCGCCTCACCCGATCGAGCGACCGCCAAAGGGCATGCCCGTCCCACGCAATTGGGGATTGATGCAAGGCGGCATTCCCTACCGGCCCCACGGGCCCGTCCGACCGGGAGATACCCGGCCTCAGGAAGACTGGCACACCGTCGCCGAGAAGTTCAGTGTCGGAGTCAAGGAGCTGATCTATTTCAACTTCATGACCGACGACCCCGATGTCGTGAACTGGTACCTCAGCCACTATGTGGGATGCGTCAAGGTCAGCCCTAGCGGCAACAATTGGATGTTCAGCAATTCGGCCAATCCCGGCATCATCTACATCCCGCCCGTCGATCATGATCCGATCGATTTCGAGGCCGAGGATATCTGCGTCTGGACTCCAAATGATGCCAAGACGTTTCTGATGCGCCTGCTTGCGCTTGCGCAGGGCATGAAGGGCTACAAGGGGCAGCGTATCAAAAAGCTCGTGCAAGTGATCCTGAACGCTGGATATCCGGCGTGCCTGGACCTCTGGTACTACAACGATATGGTCATATCGGTGTATGTCGACATCAAGGAAGGCAACGCCAAGCGCCGCGAGATGATCAAGGCGACGCGCGGCGCGTTTCCGTTCAGTGGAGAGTCGGGTGTCTACGGGCAGCAGGGCAGCGAAGAGCGCCATCGCGGCATGTGGCAAATCCATCCGGTCAGAAGCCTGTTCACCGAATCTTGCGGCGCTTTCAATGCTCAGGCCATGAAGGACCGCTTGGAAGGCATCGACGAGGAAATGTACAGGGGCTGGTACGAGCTCGATATGGTATCCGCCAAGTCGAGCCAGGGCGGCGGCAGTGCCTTCGGAGAAATGGTCTGGGACTTTATCAATCATGTGAGGCTGTTGTCGGAAGACGAGAAGCACCTTTACTGGGCGTTTTCACAATAGCGGCCCATCGCTCGCTTGCCTCCCTCACATGCTGCATCCTTCGGTGCCGGCCTGTTCGCATCCGCAGCCGTGTGCTTTGATTTCTGGAGCGGCCTGTTCTGGCTTTAACGATGCGGCAACCAAGACTTGGCCGATGGTTGGCGCAAAGGCGCGGCTGGCACAGAGTGCACTAGGCGATGTTCCGCCCGTAACTTATCTTGAGCGCCATTGGATTCGCGAGCGCGTGCGATGACAGAAATCATTGTTCGCGCGGGCATCGTTCGATCTGGACTGAACGCAAATGCTGCCGTTGATTTGTTGATTTGGTTCGGCCCTGACAGGGCATTACTTTGATTTTTGCCGTACGCCAATGGCCGAAGACAACGCCTCCTATCCCGAGAGTACCCGAAACCAGGTCCACGATGCCCTGCAAGGGTTTTCGACCGATGAGCTTCGCCAACTCCTGGCGGAGATCGAACAACTCCTGAATGTTGAAGCCAAGCCTCGCCGACCGAGACTGCGACTGGCGGGAGGCACATACGTGAACGAGTATACCGCGCGCGCAAACATCGACCACTATCTGGATCTGCTGAAGCGCCCGGACGTTCCAACCAACACGAGATCGATGCTCAACAAGCGGCTGCTTGAGGAAGAAGACAAGCTCGGCCGCCGACACGAGCAACTGGAGTTTGCCGAAAGCAGGGCCGCAGCGTGCCGGGATCGCGCAGATCGCCAGCGGCGTCTGGCGGAATCGTTTGCCCCTGGATCGGTTGACCGGGAGCAGGCCGAAAGGCTGCTGGTCAATTTCGAGGCGCTCGCGCAGTTCGTGGAGGGCTTTTGTCGCCAGATGCGCCACACCGTGAGCCATAGTCCGCTTTAAGCGAGACGCCGCCTCGGTTCCGCGGGCTCCTCGTCATCACCATCGTCCAGCGTCCGGTCGCCCTTTGACCGCGTAGGCGCTTTGCCTCGGGGCGATGCCAAGCGACCGGGGGGTACGCTGTTCGTCGGCGTGATCTACTTCGTGTTCTGCTTTGCGATGTCGCGTTACAGCCGCGGCCTCGAGGCGCAGCGCCTGTCGAATTGAGGAGGCGTGATCATTCTTGGCAACAGCGCGGAAAGTCCCTGCCGCACCCGAGTTGCTCGCGCTGCTGTTTCCAAGCCGTAAAGCCCAGCCTCAAATGGCAGTCCTCGTAGAAATACGCTGAATTCGCCTGCCGTCCGCCAAACCGGCGCAGTTTCGGTCCCGGCACTGTCCACGGCAGCGGACGACCACTGGCCTCCCGGCGCGCCACCAACTCGTCGTAGTATTGGACGTCGGACGGCTGAACTGAGGGCTGCAATTCATTGCGCAGATAATGCCCGCGTTGCCAGTTGTCGGCCACGCGCTTCATGAGATGCCATTTGCGCCGATAGCCGGAACTGAGTTGCGCCGGCTCCTCGTTGGCGAGCCCCAATGCCGCGATGAAAAGTATTGCGCGGCCGTGCCGAGGTCGCAGTTCGGCTGCTCGAAGATCCATTCGATCACGCTATCCCGATCGTCGCTGTTGTGATCCCAGCTGTCGACGATGACGTGCCAGGTGTCGGGCGTCTGATCCTTGATCCAGAGCAGGACGTCGTCGGGCTCGGTACTCAGCGCCGCATGCGGACACGGCCAATATTGCGACTTGAGTTCTTCGTCCGGCGCAGCCGCTTTTTTCTGGCCTCTTCCTGCTGTTGCGCCACGGCCTGCATGGCGTGAACGGCATGCCGACGCTGCCGCATCCGCTTTGCCGTCGCGGCGTCCAGCGGTCGCAAGAGGTAATCGACGTGAGCCTCGCTCTCGGGCTCGGGAGGCAGGAAGTAGACGGAAAGCGCTGCATCCAGGCGGACGATCGCGGCCGCAGGCAGCAACTGTATGGTGTCGCAGTACGACCCGATGGTCGTGTCGCGCATCCCGATGCGCGCAGCGCGCGCTTCCAGCTCGACATCCGCGAGGAAGTAGTCCCACGACAGCCCCTCGAATGGCCGGGTCGCAAGGCCTTGAAACGTAATGCGGCTCTGGATGGCGCTTCGGTGGAGCGCAAGGTTTTCGTCGGACAGTCCCACGCCGCCACCCAATTGAGCCTGATCTCGAACTTCGTCGCCTGTCATACCGGCCTCATTGGAATTTGCCGTGGCATTCTAGGCATCAGATGTTGATCGATCCCGAGTCCGCAGCGTCGATTTCTGCGTTTCTGGAACGGGACTATTGACCGATGTAGCCCGGGCGGCCGGCGGAAACGTCTTGCCATACCGTGCCCGACCTATTTATGATTATAAAATGGATAAATCGGCTCTCCCGTCCCTCGACCCTTCGCGCCGCGCCTCGATCAAGCGCAAGCGCTCGGACGCGGTCGCCGACCTGATCCGCTGCCACATCTTCCAGGCCGGCTTGCAGCCGAGCGACCGGCTGCCGCAGGAGGGCGAGCTGATCGAGATGTTCGGCTGCAGCCGCTCGACCATCCGCGAGGCGCTCAAGTCCCTGGAGGTGCAGGGGCTGGTGCAGAACACCACCGGTCCCGGCGGCGGCGCGCGGGTGGCGCCGGTGTCGATCAACCGGATCGTCGGCCTGCTCAGCAACTACTTCTACTTCCAGTCGGTCTCTACCGCGCAAATCTACCAGATCCGCCGGCTGATCGAGCCGGAGCTCGCCTTCAGCGTGGTCGGCCACCTCACGGCGGAGCATTTCGCCGCACTGGAAAAGGCGATCGCGGTCCAGGAGCATCATCCCCGTGGCGATGCCGATTGGGAACATCATCGTCACGCCGAGATCGATTTCCACGACATCCTGATCGAGGCCTGTCCCAACCCGCTGCTCGGCCTGGTGTGCCGGTTCGTCAACGAGGCCATCAGGCATCTGATCGGCAAGCTCGGCGTGCAGGAATTCGCATCCAGCTTCACCTGCGAGAATATCGAGTTTCACAAGCGTCTGATGGCCGCGTTCCGCTCCGGCAATGCCGCGCGCGCCCGGCGCGTGATGCTCGATCATGTGCTGAGCGCCGAAGCGGTGGTCGTTCCCGCGGAAGACCGGCGCATCGATCTGCCCGTGTTTCATCAGCCGTTGCGGCTCGATTGAACCGCATCGGCGGACTGCTGCATCACGCCCTGGAGAAAACGACAATGGACACGCGGCGCGAGAATGAGTTGTGGAGCTGGTCGGCCGTCGATCTGGCGCGTGCGATCGCGACGCGCGCGATTTCCAGCCGGGAAGCCGTGCGATCCAGCCTCGATCGCATCGCCGAGGTCAATCCGGCATTGAACGCCATTGTCGCTGTGCTCGCCGATGAAGCGCTGGCCGCCGCGGACGCGGCGGACGAAGCGGTGAAGTCAGGCGCGGAGCTCGGCGTGCTGCACGGCGTGCCGGTCACGATCAAGGTCAATGTCGACCAGCGCGGCTGCGCCACCACCAATGGCGTCGTGGCCTTCCGCGACGTGATCGCCACCGAGGACAGCCCGGTGGTCGCGAATCTTCGCAAGGCGGGCGCGGTCATTGTCGGGCGCACCAACACGCCGGCCTTTTCGCACCGCTGGTTCACCAACAACGATCTGCACGGCGCGACCTACAATCCGTGGAGCCATCGGCTGACGCCGGGCGGCTCCAGCGGCGGCGCCGCATCGGCCGTCGCCTCCGGGATGGGCGCGATCGCGCATGGCAATGATTTCGGCGGCTCGATCCGCTATCCGGCTTACGCCTGCGGCGTCGCCGGCCTGCGTCCGACGCCGGGGCGGATTCCGGCGTTCAATCCGTCGGCAACCAGCGATCGTCCGATCACCGCGCAGATGATGTCGGTGCAGGGGCCGCTGGCCCGCTCGGTCGCCGATCTCGGGCTCGGCCTTGCCGCGATGGCCCAGGCGGACGCGCGCGACGGCACATGGCTGCCGGTGCCCCTGCAAGGTGCGCCGCTCAAGCGTCCGATCGGTGTCGCGGTCGCGCCCGCGCCGTTCGGCGACGAGGCGCCGGAGGTGAGCGCGGCGGTGCGCGCTGCCGGGCGCTGGCTCGCGGAGGCCGGCTTTGCCGTGGAGGAGACCGTGCCGCCGCGGCTCGCGGAGGCGGCCGATCTCTGGCATCGCCTCGTCATCAATGAGGAGCGGCGCGTGCTGGCGCCGATGATCCGCAAGTTCGGCGACGATCGGAGCCGCTACAATCTCGAGTGCCATATCGCCTACGCGCCCGAGCTCGACGGCGATCAGGTGCTCGCCTGCTTCGAGCAGCGGCTGGCGATCGTGCGGGCCTGGCAGCTGTTCCAGGAGCGCTATCCCGTCATCATCCTGCCGGTCTCGGCGCAACTGCCGTTCCGTTTCGATCAGGATCAGGAAGACGCGGCGGTGGTCCGCGCGCTGCTCGACGCGCAGCGGCCGCTGCTTGCGGTGCCCGCGCTCGGCTTTCCGTCGGTCGTCGTACCGACCGGGACCGCCGAGGGCGTGCCGGTCGGCGTGCAGGTGATCGCCGGCCGCTTCCGGGAAGACGTCTGTCTCGCAGTGGCCGAGCTGATCGAGGCGCGTGCATCAAAGCTGACGCCGATCGACCCGCGAGACTGAACCAACAACAAGCACTGACCATCATGGGAGAACATCACGTGACGAATGCACCGATCTGGCACTGGTCCGCCGTCGACACGGCCGCGGCGATCCGAAACAACCAAGTGACGTCGGAGGAGGTGGTTCGCGCCCATCTCGACCGCATGCAGGACGCCAATCCGGCGCTCAACGCCGTCGTGGTCGATCTCGGCGCGTCTGCGATGCAGGCGGCGAAGGCTGCGGACGAGGCGCTGGCCGCGAGCAAGCGCGGAGGCGGCGCCGTCGGGCCGCTGCACGGCGTGCCGGTCACGATCAAGATCAACATCGACGTCGAGGGCCAGGCCAATTCGAACGGCGTGGTGGCATTCAAGGACAACATCGCGCCGGGCGACTCGCCGGTGACGGCCAATCTCAAGAAGGCCGGCGCCGTCATCATCGGCCTCACCAACACGCCGGAATTCTCGCTGCGCGGCTTCACCGACAACCCGCTGCATGGCCTGACGCGCAATCCCTGGAATGCCGACGTGACCTGCGGCGGATCGTCGGGCGGCGCCGGCGCGTCGATCGCGGCCGGCATCGGCACCATCGCGCATGGCAACGACATCGGCGGCTCGCTGCGCTGGCCGGCGCATTGCAACGGAATCGCCACCATCAAGCCGACCCAGGGCCGCATCCCGGCGTTCAATCCGAGCGCGACCGCGGAGCGGCCGCTGATGGCGCAGTTCATGTCGTCGCAAGGGCCGCTGGCGCGCCACGTCGCCGACGTGCGCCTCGGCCTCGAGGTGATGGCGAAGCGCGACCCACGCGATCCCTGGTACGTGCCGGCGCCGCTGACGGGGCCGAAGCCGGCCGGGCCGATCAAGGTCGCGCTCGCAAAGATCCCCGAGGACATGGCGACCGATCGCAGCGTGATTGCGCTTCAGCGCAAGGCGGCGGATCATCTCGCCGATGCCGGCTATGCGGTCAGCGAGGTCGAGGTCCCCGACCTCAACAAGGTCTGGCAGCTCTGGTGCGACCTGATCATGACTGAGGTTCGCGTGTTGCAGCAGGACCAGATGCTGGCGACCACCAGCGCCGACTTCCAGAAGACGTTCCGCGGCTTCATGGCGCTGGCCAACCCGCTCGACCAGGCCGGCTACATGAAGGCGATCGCCGAGCGCTCGCGCCATATCCGGAACTGGATGACGTTCCTCGAGCAGTATCCGCTGGTGCTGATGCCGACCACCGTGCGCAAGACGCCGGAGGTCAACGCCGATCTCGGCGGCGATCAGCGCGTCAAGGATTTGTTCTGGAACGACCTGCGCTTCATTTCGTCGATGAACGTTCTGGGGCTGCCGGCGGCCGTGGTGCCGGTGGGTCTCGATGAGGGATTGCCGGTCGGCGTCCAGATCGTCGGCTCGCGCTATCGCGAGGACATGTGTCTCGACGCCGCCGAGGCGATCGAACGCAAGGCCGGCGTTCTGGCACGGCAATTGTGGCAGCAGCGCTGAGGCGATCCCGACGCCACCACGCATTATCCATTCGCATGATTCAGCGCACGCCGCGGCGAAATTTCGTCGCGGCGTTCGTACGATCGGAAACGCGAGCGTGCTGGCAGTCGAGCTGTGTTCCTTCTCCCGGAATTTCTGAGCGGAATCGCAGAGCGCCATGCCGGCGACGGGGTTGTCGGCGATCCCTGATTGCTTCAGGAGATCGTCCGAAACGTCGAAACGCCTGGGAACGAAATGTCCATCACGAAACGCTCGCATGTCCTGGTCGCAATTGCCGTGTGTCTCTCATTTGCGGCCGGCGCTGCCCGAGCGGAGGATGGCGTGCTGCGGGTCGGCATCATCACCGACATGAGCGGGCAATATTCCGACGGCAATGGCCCGGGATCGGTGATCGCGGCGCAGATGGCCGCGGAGGAAATCGGTGGCACGGTCGCCGGACGCAAGATCGAGATCATTTCGGCGGATCACCAGAACAAGCCTGATGTGGCGACCGGCATCGTGCGCAACTGGATCGACAACAAGGGTGTCGACGTGATCGCCGAAGGCGTCAATTCCGCGGTGGCGCTCGCGATCCAGACCGTGACGCGCGAACGCAAGAAGCTGTTTCTGATCTCGGGCTCGGGCTCGTCCGATCTCACCGGCAAGCAATGCTCGCCGACGAGCGTGCAGTGGACTTACGACACCTATGCCTCCTCGAACGCGACGGCGAAGGCCGTGGTTGCGCGCGGCGGCACGCCCTGGTTCTTCCTGACGGCGGATTATGCGTTCGGCCAGGCGCTGGAGCGCGATGCCAGCAAGGCCGTGACATCGGCCGGCGGCAAGGTGCTGGGCGCGGTCCGCCATCCCTTCGATACCGCCGATTTCTCGTCGTTCCTGCTGCAGGCCCAGTCCTCCGGCGCCAAGATCCTGGCGCTTGCCAATGCCGGTTCCGACTTCCGCAACGCGGTGTCGCAGGCCGACGAGTTCAATATCCGCGCCAGCATGCAGGTCGTCGCGCTGCAGGTGACGCTCACCGACGTGCCCGCGCTTGGCCTCGCGCATGCGCACGATCTGCTGTTCACCGATTCCTTCTATTGGGATCGCACGCCGGAGACGCGCGTGTTCGCCCAGGAGTTCTTCAAGCGGCACGGGGCGATGCCGACCGCTTACCAGGCCGGCGTCAACTCGGCGCTCCGGCACTATTTCAAGGCGGTCGCCGCGACCAACTCGGTCGATTCGGAGACCGTGATCGCGCAGATGCGCAAGATCCCGGTCAATGATTTCTTTGCCCAGAACGGCCTCGTGCGCGAGGACGGCCGGATGGTGCACGACATGTATCTGATGCGCATCAAGAAGCCGGAAGAGTCCAAGAGCAAATGGGACCTCTACGAGTATCTCGCGACGGTGCCGGGCGACCAGGCCTTCCGTCCGCTCGATGAGGGCGGCTGCCCCTACGTTGCCAAGTCGCACTAGCCCTGTCAGAAATTTGCATCGAGCCCTCCGCGTGAGTTTTTCTCCTATCATGCGCGAGTTTTGATCGGTTGTCCGGCGCCGATCCTGACGATACGTTCGGATTGAGATCAGTCTTAGTTGGCAGATCATGCTCCTGCGCGGTTCCGCGCGAACTGCGGGCTTGCTGCGCGTTGACGTCGCTGAGACCTTCTCGTCCGCCCGGCTAGACCGGGCGCAGAGGCGATCTGGACAGGAGACGCAGCAACATGACGGGCGACATGGGTGTTCGGGCTGGCCAGTGCCATTGCGGCGCGGTGCGTTTCGAGGTGACGCTCAGCGACGGCTTCAATTCGATCCGCCGCTGCACCTGCTCTTACTGCCGGATGCGGGGCGCCGTCGTTGCCATGGCCGAAATGGGCGGGATCAAGATCCTGCACGGCGAGGATGCGCTAACAAGCTACCGCTTCCATACCGGATCGGTGCAGCACTTCTTCTGTTCGCGCTGCGGGATCTACACCCATCATCAACGGCGATCGAACCAGAACCTGTATGCCGTCAACGTGGCCTGCCTGGATGGTGTAAGCCCGTTCGACTTCCCCGAGGTGCCTGTGATGGACGGCGTCAATCATACGAACGACACCGGCAAGCCGACCCGCCGGGCAGGCACACTCCACTTCATCCCTGCCGACTGACGATCGCTGTCGGCCGACGACCGCCCGGCTCGTCGCGGGACGACGGTGAGAGGGAAGGGAGCCCTTCCACCGGTGGTCGTGCAACAAGTTCAGTGTCGTCCCTGCCTAGTGCGCAATTGCGCACGGAGCACGGACCCATAACCACCGATCGTCATTGTTTCACGACGCCGAAATGACGAGTCCCTTTAACAACCTCGGCCGCGGAGTATGGGTCTCTGCTTTCGCAGGGACGACAGCTGTGGTGAAATCAAGCGAGGCGTCATCGCGACGGCCCCATCACCGTGTTCACGAGGCACCATGACCAACACCATCGAGGCTTCCGACGGCGGCTACCGCTTCATGCCCGGCGTCAGCCAGTATTCCTGCGGCATCGCTGCGCTGCCCAGCTTTGCCATCGAGCGCGTCAGGTTCTCTGAACCGGTGCCGTTGGGCGCGGGTTTTGCAAGGATTGCCGACATCATCAAAGCGGCGGGTCGTCCGCTGACGTCATTTGGCGCCTGCGAACTGCGTTCCCCGGCGCCGTTCACCGAGGACGGGTTCAGGGCCTTCAACGAGATCTACATCAAGACGCTCGTGGCCTGGGGTGCGATGCGGGACGGCGTCAATCCGGTGGCGCGCAGCAATGTCTGTCCGAAGCTCGATCCGCCCGGTGAGCCGAGCTTCCACGCCTTCTGCTACACGGTGCCGGCCGCCATGGACGAACCAGCCAGCTTTGTCGTCGCCGGCAGCGGCGAGTCGGTCGAGGGCAAGGCCAATTATCGCGATCATACCGTAGCCCTCGGCGACACCAGCCCGGCCGGCCTCCTGGCGAAGGCGAAATTCGTGGCCGACGAGATGGAACGCCGGATGAGCGCGTTCGGCGGCCGTTGGCAGGACACCACCGCGGTGCAGCTCTACACTGTGCACGACGCCTATCCGGTGCTCGAAAGCGAGCTCGGCCGCCGCGGCGTGCTGCGCAACGGCTTGACCTGGCATTTCGACCGGCCGCCGGTGGTTGGCCTCGACTTCGAAATGGATTGCCGGCGCGTGCATCGCGAGCGCGTGGTGTGACGTGGCGGTCGCGTGATGCATCAAAAGCGCGTGTGGGTGGATGTGGAAGCGTGCGCCCTTTCTTGACACGGATCGCGTCAACCGTTTCCCTTCGCCATCGACGTCAGCGGCTGGGTGAGCGCGGGTGCAGAACGAATCTGTGATCAGGCGGCGTGATCTGCTGGCGCTGATTGGCACCGTTGCCGGCAGTTCGGCGATGTATCACGCGATGACGAGCCTCGGCTTCGCGTCCGAATCCGCCTACAAGGGGCCGCTGAAGCTCGCAGGCGATGTGAAGGGCGCCTCGGTGCTGATTCTCGGCGCGGGGCTTGCCGGGATGACGGCGGCGCTGGAGCTGCGCAAGGCCGGCTACAAGGTCCAGATCCTCGAATTCAACAGCCGCGCCGGCGGCCGCAACTGGTCGATCCGCGGCGGCGACAGTTTTGTCGAGCTCGGCGGCTTCAGGCAGACCAGCCAGTTCGAGCAGGGGCTCTATCTCAATCCCGGCCCGTGGCGGATTCCCTATCATCACCGTGCGCTGCTCGACTATTGCCGCCGGCTCAATGTGACGCTGGAACCCTTCATCCAGCTCAATCACAACGCCTATCTGCACGCGACGCGTGCATTCGGCGGCAAGCCGCAGCGCTTTCGCGGTATCAAGGCGGATTTCCAGGGCGGGGTCTCGGAGCTGCTCGCAAAGATCACCCAGCAGGGCCGGCTCGACGAGACCATCGGCAAGGAAGATCAGGAGATCCTGCTGCAGTCGCTGCGCGACTGGGGCGCGCTGGATCGCGACTACAAGTACAATGCCAACCTCGTGTCGGCCGAGTTCCGCGGTTATGCGCGCGATCCCGGCGGCGGCCTGATGGGCGATCCGCTGCCCAGCGAGCCGATCCCGCTGCAGGAGCTGCTGCGGTCGCGGATGTGGCGCTATCTGCAGACCTTTGCGCGCTACGATTTCCAGACCACCATGTTCCAGCCGGTCGGCGGCATGGACATGATCGGCAAGGCGTTCGCGCGCGAGGTCGGCGATCTCATCCGCTATGGCGCCAAGGTGACGCAGATCCAGCAGAACGGCTCCGGCGTCACCGTGAGCTATGTCGATACCGCCAATCCATCGACGGTGCAGCAGGCGACCGCCGACTGGTGCATCTGCACCATCCCGTTGCCGATCCTGAGCCAGTTGCCGGTCGATGTCAGCGCGCCGATGAAGAGTGCGATCGACTCCGTGCCCTATGCCGCCTCGGTGAAGATCGGCCTGCAGTTCAAGCGGCGGTTCTGGGAGGAGGATGACGCGATCTACGGCGGCATCAGCTACACCGACCTGCCGATCCGGCAGATCGCCTATCCGAACTATGGCTTCAACCGCGGCGGCCGCGGCATCCTGCTCGGCGCCTACATGTATGGCGGTGCCAATTCGTTCGAATTCACCGCGATGACGCCGGCCGAGCGGGTCGCCAGCGCGGTCGAGTTCGGCGCCGCGATCCATCCGCAGTACAGAAACGAATTCGAGAACGGCGTCGCGGTGGCCTGGCATCGCGTGCCGTTCACGCTCGGCTGCGCCGGCGAATGGACCGAGGCCACCCGCGCGCAGCACTACCGCAATCTCTGCCAGATCGACGGCCGTATCGTGCTGGCGGGCGAGCACGCCTCGCAGCTGCCGGCCTGGCAGGAGGGCGCCATCCTGTCCGCGCTCGACGTCATCTCCCGGCTGCACGAACGCGTGGTGAAGACATGATGATGCGGACCGCAACATCCGTCGTCGCTGGACTGGCGCTGCTGTGGGCGACGGCAGCCCTTGGGCAGGACAGCGGCGCGGGTAAGCGCACCTTCTCTTCGGGCTACCGCTTCGTCGAGATGACCGGCGAGGAGCTGTTCGCCAATGTGTGCCAGGGCTGCCACATGCCGGATGCGACGGGCGCCAGCGGGGCGGGCAGCTACCCGTCGCTGGCCGGCAACAAGAATCTCGAGGCCGGCAGCTATCCGGTCTTCCTGGTCATCAACGGCCGCCGCGGCATGCCGGCGTTCGGCGACATGATGACCGATGGTCAGATCGCCGCCGTTGTGAATTATCTGCGGACGCACTTCAGCAACAACTATGAGGACGCGGTGACGACCAAGGATGTCCAGGACGCCCGCCGCTAGAGGCGCCGTTCCGTCATTCCGGGGCGTGGGCAAGGCCCGCGAACCCGGAATCCAGAGGTGATGTACTCGGAGTTCCGCAACTTCGAGATTCCGGGTTCGCGCTGCGCGCGCCCCGGAATGACGAAATGAACGATGTGTGCCGCACGAACTTCTATCGAGTAATGGAGAAATCATGAGATTAGCAACTATCACACTGGGCGCGGCGCTATCCGCGGTGGCGACGGTCGCCTGCGCGGATGTGGTCAGGCATCCGATTCCCAACTCGACATTCCCGATCGCGCAGGCCGTGACCGTCACCGGCAACACCACGACCGTCTATGTCAGCGGCCAGGTGCCGCCGGCGATCAACAAGGACGCCGATCCGTCAAGCCCGCAGGCCTATGGCGATACCAAGACGCAGACCGTCGGCGTGCTCAACCGCATCAAGACCATTCTGGAAGGCCAGGGCCTTGGCATGGGCGACGTCGTCAAGATGCAGGTATTCCTGGTACACAACGCATCCGCGCCGATGGACTTCAAGGCCTTCATGGAGGGCTACACCCAGTTCTTCGGCGGCAGCCAGCCGAACCTGCCGGCGCGCTCGGTGGTCGGCGTCGCCGCGCTCGCCAATCCCGGATTCCTGGTCGAGATCGAGGTGATCGCGGCCAAGGATTCGAAATAAGGACTGCAAATAGCGTGCGCGAAACCGCGGAGCATGCGCGCGGAAATTGAAGGGCTCGCCGTCTTGCCAAAGCGCGTGTCGCCTGTCTGAATTCGTCTCCGATCAGGCGGCGGAATTCTGGGAGAGTACGATGTCGCACAAGGCTAGAGACACGGTTCGATCGCTGCGGCTCGCGGCAGCGCTTGGTCCGGCGCTGCTGGCAACCGGCGCCGCGGCGCAGGGGCTGACCGAGCAGCAGCAATTCGCCCGCGGCATCTACCAGGAGCTGGTCGAGATCAACACCACCACCGCGACCGGCGATACCCAGAAGGCAGCGGAGGCGATGGGCGCGCGGCTCCGCGCGGCTGGCTTCCCCGAGGCCGACGTGCACGTGTTCTCGCCGGCGCCGCACAAGGGCAATCTGGTGGCGCGGCTGCGCGGTTCCGGCGCGCGCAAGCCGATCCTCCTGGTCGCCCATATCGACGTCGTCCCCGCCAACCGCGAGGACTGGTCGGTCGATCCGTTCAAGCTCACCGAGCAGGACGGCTATTTTTACGGCCGCGGCTCCAGCGACGACAAATACATGGCGTCCGCCTTCATCACCAATCTGATCCGCTACAAGAAGGAGGGCTACAAGCCCGATCGCGACATCATCGTGGCGCTCGAGACCGACGAGGAGATCCTCGATGCCAACGGCCTCGGCATGCAGTGGCTGATCAAGAACCACCGCGACCTGATCGATGCCGAGTTCGCGCTCAATGAAGGCGGCGGCGTCGGCCTCAAGAACGGCAAGGCGATCCGCAACAGCGTGCAGACCAGCGAGAAGGTCTCGATCGGCTACCAGCTCACGGTGAAGGATCGCGGCGGCCACTCGTCGCTGCCGCGCAAGGACAACGCGATCTATCATCTCGCCGAAGGCCTCGTGCGGCTCTCCAATTACAGCTTCCCGATGAACCTCAACGAGACCACCCGGATCTATTTCACCAAGACCGCCGAGGTCGACACGTCGCATGCCGACGATATCAAGGCCATTTTGGCGCCGCAGCCCGACCCGGCGGCGCTGGCGCGATTGTCGGAGAATCCGGGTTATAATGCGCAGCTCCGCACTACCTGCGTTGCGACCATGCTGGAGGGCGGCCACGCCATCAACGCGCTGCCGCAGCTGGCGACCGCCAAGGTGAACTGCCGGATCCTGCCCGGCGAGCCGGTCGAGGGCGTGCAGGCGACGATCGAGCGCGTGCTCGCCGACAAGGAGATCGCGGTGGCTCCGACCGGCAAGGCCGTGCTGAGCCCGCCGTCGCCCCTCAACGAGGAGATCATGGGTTCGATCGAGAAGCTGTCGAAGGAGTTCTGGCCGGATGCGTCGATCGTTCCGGTCATGAGCACCGGCGCGACCGACGGCAGCTATCTGCGTAACGCGGGGATTCCGACCTATGGCCACTCCGGGCTGGCCGCCGATGTCGACGACAACCGTATCCATGGCAAGGACGAGCGCGTGCTCGTCAAGTCGTTCTACGAGGGCGAGGAGTATCTCTATCGCCTGGTCAAGATGCTCGCCGGCGGGAAATGATGGCTGACAGCAAGACAAGGACACGGGTTGCGGTCGCCGGCCTCGGTGCGATCGGCACCGACGTCGTCAAGGCGCTCGATCAGGGCATCGAGGGCCTGACGCTGGTCGCGGTGTCGGCGAACAGCCCGGACAAGCATCGCGGCTGGGTGGCGGAGCTCAAGTCTGCGCCGAAGCTGGTGCCGATCGAGCAGCTGGCCGAGATTGCCGACATCGTGGTCGAGTGCGCGCCGAGCAAGCTGGTCCGCGCAATCGTGGCGCCGGTGGTCGAGCGCGGCAAGACCGCGGTCGTGCTCAGCGTCGGCGCGCTGCTGCAGAACGAGGACCTCGTCGATCTCGCGAAGGCCCATGGCGGCCAGATCATCGTGCCGACCGGCGCGCTGATCGGGCTCGATGCGGTGACCGCCGCGGCGATCGGGACCATTCATTCGGCGAGGCTGGTGACGCGCAAGCCGGTCGCGGGCCTCGTCGGCGCGCCGCATCTGGTCGAGAACAACATCCGGATCGAAGGCATCACCGAGCCGCTGCGCATCTTCGAGGGCAGTGCGCGCGACGCCGCAAAGGGTTTTCCGGCCAACCTTAACGTCGCGGTGGCGCTGTCGCTGGCCGGCATCGGCCCCGACCGCACGAGGGTCGAGATATGGGCGGATCCGACCGTGACCCGCAACACCCACCGGATCGAGGTCGATTCCGATTCCGCGCGGTTCTCGATGATGATCGAGAACATTCCCTCAGAGAACCCGAAGACCGGCCGCATCACCGCGCTGTCGGTGATCGCCTGCCTGCGCAAGCTGCGCGCATCGTTGCGGATAGGCACCTGATGAAGATTGCGCCCGACGATCTGTTGCTGGTCATCGACGTGCAGAACGATTTCTGCCCCGGCGGCGCGCTGGCGGTCGCGGACGGCGATGCCGTCGTGCCGGTCGTCAACCGGTTGGCCGGCCGGTTCGACCATGTCGTGCTGACCCAGGACTGGCACCCGGCGGGCCACAGCTCGTTTGCGACCTCGCATCCGGGCGCGGCGCCGTTCTCCGAGATCGCCATGCCGTATGGGCCGCAGACGCTGTGGCCGGATCATTGCATCCAGGGCAGCGCGGGCGCCGCGTTTCATCCTGACCTCGCCACCGAGCGGGCCGAGCTCGTGATCCGCAAGGGGTTCCGGGCCGCGATCGATTCCTATTCGGCGTTCTTCGAGAACGACCGCAAGACGCCGACTGGGCTCGCCGGCTATCTGCGCGAGCGCGGCCTCAAGCGCATTGTGATGGCGGGGCTCGCCACGGACTATTGCGTGCAGTATTCGGCGCTCGATGCGCGCCGGCTCGGTTTCGAGACTATTGTCGTGCTGGCGGGCTGCCGCGCCATCGATCTCGGCGGTTCGCTTGCCGTCGCCACCGCGGCGATGCGCGCGGCCGGGGTGGAGCTTGTCGAGGAGCTCGTCTGAGCGTCGCCAAAGAGGGGCAAAAACCGTTGTTTTGACTGGCTTTTTGTTCTAATCCCCCACCGTTGATGATCACGCGTAGCGGAGCTTTCGTGTCGGGACAGGTTTTGCGGATTGGGACGCGCAAGAGCGCGATGGCGCTCGCGCAGACGGATGAGGTCGCACGCCTGCTGCGCGCTTCGGCGCCGGACCTTGCCGTCGACATCGTCAAGTTCGAGACCCGCGGCGACCAGGACCAGACCAGCAAGCTGTTGCGTCATGGCGGCAAGGGCGGCGCCTTCGTCGCCGAGATCCGCGAAGCCATGCGTGCCGGCACCTTGCAGGCGGCGATGCATTCGCTGAAGGACGTGCCGGGCAACGAGGAGACGCCGGGTCTTGTCATCGCCGCGATGCTGGCGCGCGATGCCGCCAATGACAGCCTCGTGCTGCGTCCCGGCCTGTCGCTGGAAACGCTGCGCGCCGCGCGCGGCAAGGGCTTCATGATTGGCACCAACGCCGTGCGCCGCGCCGCCTATCTGCGCCGGCTGTTTCCGGAAGCGACCGTGATCCATTATCGCGGCGCCGCCGACACGCGCGTGGCCAAGCTCGATCGCGGCGACAAGCAGCGGCTGCCCGGCGGCGGCGACGTGGGGCCGGCGGATGCGCTGGTGATGGCGCGCTCGGGCCTGGAGCGCATCGGCATGACCGCGCGCATCGCGCATGATTTCTCGGTCGGCGAGATGCTGCCGGCGGTCGGCCAGGGCATCGTCGCGGTGGAATGCGTCGAGACCGACTGGGCGACGCGTGCGCGGCTTGCCGGGATCGACAACGTGCAGTCGCGGCTTGCGGCCGAGGCCGAGCGCGAGGTGCTGTGGGTGCTCAACGGTCATTGCAATTCGCCGATCGCGGGCCACGCCACGCTCGCGGGAGCCGAGATGACGCTGCGCGCCTCCGTGCTCGACGAGGCCGGCGCCGGCTTCATCGAGGTGACGCGGCGCGGACCCGCGGACCGGCCGCGCGAACTCGGCCGCGCCGTGGGCATGGAGCTGCTGGAGAAGGGCGCCGCCGAGATCATCGCCCGCACCCGGGCGGAGGAATAGCGCGCGCTACGCCCGCAACGGCCAGCTGCCGATGATGCGGAAGCGCGATGCGCTGTCGGTCTGCTTGAACAGCGCGATGCGGTCGATTGCGAGCCGCGCGAGGTCGATCGCCGCGAACCGTGAGCGCAGCTGCGCCACGATCGGGCCGCGCCGCTCGTCGCTCAGCCGCCCTGTCAGCGTCATGTGGAAGCGGAACTCCTCCATGACGTAGGGATAGCCCCAGCGGTCGAGATAGTCGCACTGCCGCGCGGTGAGTTTCTCTGGCCTGCGGCGCGCGCGATCTTCCGGCGTCAGCGGCGCGCGGAACGCGTCGAATTCGGTGACGCAATCGGCGGCAAGCTGCTGCAGATCATCCGAGCGGCTGGCCGGGATCACCGCGATGAAGCCGCTGATCGCATCGACCACCGGTTCGATCACCGGAATGCGCCGCGCGCGGCCGGCGAAGGCGGCACAGGCATCGAGAAGCTCGGCCTCGCTTCGACCGTCGGCGAGCGCGGTGGGCGCTTTCAGCGTGGCGTGGAATCCATACTTGCGCGGATCTTCGGTGATCTCGCGCCAGTCCGGCGTGACGCCTTCGGGAAACGGCAGGTCGTCGCCCGACACCGCATCGTAACCGAGCAGTGTCGAACCGAAGCGGTGCAGGACGCTGTCGGGTGACGGCGCATAATAGATCGCGTAGCGCGGAGTGCTGGCCATGGGACTGGGCTACGCCGCCGCAACCGTCTTGCGCGGCGCGAGCGAATGAACGAGGCAGCTCGCGTCCGCCAGGTGCACCAGCCGTCCGGCCGCTATCACGGCGACGATGCGCGGCCGCAGCGGCACCTTGTCGTCGACGACGATGATGTCGGCACGGCGGCCCGCGGCGAGCACGCCGCGATCGGCGAGCCCGGCCGCGCGGGCCGCCGCCGACGAGATCAGGTCCCAGGCCCTGGCGAGCGGCAGGATGCCGTCGTCGGCGAGGCGGAACGCCGCGAGCAGCTGCGCCGGATAGTAATAGTCCGACGCCAGCACCGAGCAGAGGCCCTGTGCGATCATGTCGGATGCCTTGGTCCAGCCGGTATGGCTGCCGCCGCGCACCACATTGGGCGCGCCGAACACGATGAAATCGCCCGCCGCGGCGGCGTCGCGCGCGGTCTCCTCGTTGACAGGGAATTCGGCGATCGTGGCGCCGAGCGCGCGAAACTCCTGGCGCATCGCCGGGCTGTTGTCGTCGTGCGAGAGCATGCGGATATCGGCCGCGCGCGCGGCAGCGGCCAGTCGCGCTATCGAGGCCGGCACCTCGGGGCGACGCGCCACGATCCGGTCGAGCATGTCGTTGACGGCCTCGACGGAGAGCCCGGTGCGCTCGGCCAGCTGGTTGCGCTTCTTCGGCTTGACGTTGCTGTGGTCGTTGAAGGCGAACAGGTCGATGCGGCCTTCACTGAGCCATTGAATGATCTCGGCCTCGGCCTCGAGATTGTGGGTCTCGTGGCGCAGGTGGAAGCGGGTGTCGGCGGCGAGGTGCGGCCGCAGCGCCTCGATCGCATCGAGCAGCTTGCGCGCATTCTCCGCGCTGCGCAGGCCGGGCTCCCACGACCAGGTCGTGCCGTGGAACACGGTGGTGATGCCGTTGGCGATCGCCTGCCGGTCGCTGTCGATCAGCGCCACGTCGGTCGGGAAGTCGACGCCGGGGCGCGGCATCATCTGCCGCTCGAACGCATCGCCATGCAGGTCGATGATGCCGGGCAGCACCAGGAGGCCACTAGCATCGATGTGAAGCGCGGCGCGACCCTGCTCGGCGTCGAGCGCGCCGATGTCGCGACCAGCGGTCCGCAGCGAGGTCTCGACCAAGGCGCCGTCAACCAGCGTGCGCCCGCCCTCGATGAAAATGTCCGTCACGATGCGGCGCTCCGTTGTTTGGCTTGTGATTGGGATACGGCCTTGGCCTCATGCTTGTCGAGGAATTCCTCGACCGCGAGCTTGCGAAAGTCGGGCAGGACGCGGCGGAGCGTCTCGTGATCCCAGTCCCACCATGCGAGCGCGGCGAGGCGGTCGGCGATCGTCTCGGAGAAGCGCCGCTTCACCGGCCGCGCCGGATTACCGGCCACGATGGTGTAGCCGGGAACGTCCTTGGTCACGATCGCGCCGGCGGCGACGACGGCGCCGGTTCCGACGTTCCGTCCTGGTAACAGGATCGCACCATGACCGATCCAGACGTCATGGCCGATATGCACGTGATGCGCACGTCGCCAGTTGAAGAAGTCGGTGTCGTCGCTCTCTCCGGGGAAATACGCGCTGGCGCGGTAGGTGAAATGCGCCTGAGTCGCGCGATGCATCGGGTGGTTGCCGGGGTTGATGCGGGTCATCGCTTCGAGCAGAACTTGCCGATCGAGGTGTAGGTGATCTGGCTGTCGTTCACGACGTAGGAATAGTCATCCATGCTCACTTCAAGCAGGATCGTGCGCGCGCCGACCTCGGTATATTTGCCGAGCTTGCTCTCACGGACCGACGCGGTCGGGTCGACGGTCGGCACAACCGAGAGTGTTTTTCCGGCCATCAGGGCCTCCGCAAATCTTCAAGAATCTTGGGCTTCCGGGGGATGCGCGCTCGTCATCGGGATGCTTGATGACAACATCATGACGTTGCGATGACGGCAAGGGAGCGACAAGGGAGGGGTGTGGACGATCGCCGCACCGCAGCGCTGTCGTCACATAACTGTAAAACGCCGGGGATAGCGATGGCCCAACGAGGCGCGGTTGGAGCATTACATGCTGGTGGTGGAAGGTTTGACGTGCCGTTTCGGCACGAAAGCCGCAGTCGACAACGCGTCCTTTTCGATCGCGCCGGGCAGCTTTGTCGGCGTGATCGGCCGCTCCGGCGCCGGCAAGTCGACGCTGCTGCGGATGATCAACTGTCTCGCCGATCCGACCTCCGGCCGTATCCTGTTCGAGGGCACCGACGTCACCGCGTTGCGCGGCAAGGAACTGCGGCGGTGGCGCGCGCGCTCGGCGATGATCTTCCAGCAGTTCAATCTGGTCGGCCGCCTTGATGTGCTGACCAACGTGCTGATGGGCCGACTGGCCCAAATTCCGTCATGGCGCTCGCTGGCGCAGGTCTGGCCGGAGCAGGACAGGGCGCTCGCACTGTCGGCGCTCGAGCAATTCGACATCGCCCAGCTGGCGGCACAGCGCGCCGACCAGCTCTCCGGCGGCCAGCAGCAACGCGTCGCGATCGCCCGCGCGCTGGTGCAGGAGCCCGACATCATTCTCGCCGACGAGCCGATCGCCTCGCTCGATCCGCGCAACACCAAGATCGTGATGGACGCGCTGCTGCGCATCAACAAGCATTTCGGCATCACAGTGCTTTGCAATCTGCACTCGCTCGACCTGGCGCGGACCTATTGCGACCGCCTGGTCGGCATGGCCGCAGGTCGCGTGGTGTTCGATGGCGCCCCCGCGGCGCTCACCGACCATATCGCCCGCGAGCTCTATGACCTCGAGGCCAATGACGTCATCGGCGCAGCACCGCTGCCCGCGCCCGACGATGCAACTGCGCCGGCACTCGGCACCGCAGCCGCGGCCTGAGCGTCGCGCATTTTTCAATCTGGGAGGCCGGGCATTTTGCCCGGCCAACAGGTGCAACTACAACAAAAGAGGGGTAGTCATGTTCACTCGTCGCATCATTCTGGCTGGCGCCGCTGCGCTGGCATTTGCCGGTTCGGCCTCCGCGCAGGACTGGAAGGCAAAGTATCCGGAGCTCACCTTCGCGGTGGTGCCGGCCGAGAACGCCTCCGGCGTCACCGAGCGCTGGACGCCGTTCGTGGCGTATCTGTCGAAGGAACTCGGCGTGAAGGTCACACTGCGCATCGCCAACGACTACGCGGCCGTCATCGAAGGCCAGCGCGCCGGCAACATCCAGATCGCCAGCTACGGCTCGGCCTCGTTCTCTCGCGCGCGCTTGACCGGCGTCAAGACCGACGCGTTCGCCAACGATATGAACGCCGACGGTTCGACCGGCTATTACTCGGTGTTCTTCGTCAAGGCGTCGAGCCCGTACAAGACCGTCGAGGACCTGAAGGGCAAGAATCTCGGCCTGGTCGATCCGAACTCGACGTCCGGCAACAACGTGCCGCGCTTCGAACTGAACAAGATGGGCATCGCGAACGCCGAAGGCTTTTTCGGCAAGGTCGTGTTCACCGGCAGCCACGAGAACGCCGTCCTGGCGCTGTCGCAGGGAACCGTTGATGTGGCCGCCAACCAGTGGACCAACGAGGACGATTCCACGCTCGCCCAGATGCTGACCAAGGGCATGCTGAAGAATGCCGACGGCTCGGCGATGAAGAAGGATGATTTCCGCATCATCCACAAGTCGGCGCTGATCATCAACGGCCCCTATGCGTACAACACCGATCTTCCGGAGGACCTGAAGGCCGCGATCGCAAAGGCCTTCTTCGACGCCCCGACCAAGGACAAGGCCGCCTTCGACCGTCTGTCCGACGGTCAGAAGAAGGGCTTCCATCCCGCCACCACCAAGGATTGGGACGGCACCATCGAGCTGATCAAGTTCGTCGACGGTTTGCGAAAGAAGGCGAGCTGATCGCACGCCTGACGTCACGAGGGTCGGGCGTATAGCCCGGCCCTTTCTCTCCACTCAACTCCGAACCGGATTGGCACGCGTCGATGGCGACCGCCGTATCCATTCTTCCAGCGCAGCAACTGGCGACGCTGGGGGACGCCTACCGCAAGTCCGTCGCACGCAAGCGGTTGAAGGCCGCGCTGGCAACGGCGGCATTCTGTGCGGTGCTGGTGATCGCGGCGTTCGGCGCGGAAGTGAACCTGCGCACGCTGTTCACCTATTTCGGCAATTTCGTCAGCTATTTCGATCGCATCCTGACGCTGGATTCCGGCGCGCGGGTCTGGACCGATCCCGCCGAATGGTTCTGGGGTTGGCATAAGTGGCTGAAGATGCTCGGCGAGACGATCCTGATCAGCTATGTCGGCACGCTGACGGGTGCCGTGCTCGCCTTCGCGCTCAATTTCTTCGCGGCCCAGAATACGTCGCCGGGCCCGTGGGTACGTTTCACGATCCGCCGCCTGCTGGAATTCGCCCGCACCGTCCCCGGCATCGTGTTCGCGCTGATCTTCGTGATCGCGTTCGGCCTCGGGCCGATGGCCGGCGTGCTGGCGATCGCGATCCACACCACCGGGGCGCTCGGCAAGCTGTTCGCCGAGATCGTCGAGAATGCCGACATGAAGCCGGTCGAGGGCATCCGCTCCACCGGCGCGAGCTGGCTGTCCTGCATGCGCTTTGCCGTGCTGCCGCAGGTCTCGGCCGGCTATGCCAGCTATGCGCTGCTGCGCTTCGAGATCAACGTCCGCGAGGCGTCGGTGATGGGCTTCGTCGGCGCCGGCGGCATCGGCCAGGAGCTGGTGGTCGCGATCCGCAAGTTCTACTATTCCGACGTCAGCGCCATCCTCATCACCATCATCGTCACCGTCTTCATCATCGATATCTCGACCGGCTGGCTGCGCGGCCGGCTGTTCGGCAAGGAGACCCGTCGATGAGCCAGATGCCGAGGCCGGACACCGCGGAACTGCGCGCGAAGTACCCCGACGTCTTCGAACGTCCCACATCGGCACGGCTGGCGATGCCGGCCATGATCGTGGCGGCGCTCGCGATCTTCGTGTTCGGACTGGTCGATCTCGATTTCTCGCCGTCCAGGCTGATCGCGGGCCTCGGCCAGCTCGGCTGGATCACGATGCTGATGCTCCCGCCGAATCCGGGCTCGTCGTTCCCGCTCTACATGCAGGCGCTCGGCGAGACGCTGTCGATCGCGGTGCTCGGCACCACGCTTGCCGCGCTGCTGGCGCTGCCGGTCAGCCTGCTGGCGGCGCGCAACATCATCCCCTCGAACCTGATCCGCTTTCCGGTGCGCCGCTTCCTCGATTCGATCCGCGGCGTCGATACGCTGATCTGGGCGCTGGTCTGGATCAACGTCGTCGGCCTCGGCCCGTTCGCGGGCGTGCTCGCGATCATGGTGTCGGACTTCGGTGCGTTCGGAAAGCTGTTCTCGGAGGCGATCGAGGCCGCGGATCGCAAGCAGGTCGAGGGCATCCGCGCCTCCGGCGGCAACGCGCTGCACGAGATCCGCTTCGGCCTGCTGCCGCAGGTGCTGCCCGTGATCGCCGGGCAGCTGCTCTACTTCATCGAGTCGAATACCCGTTCGGCCACCATCATCGGCATCGTCGGCGCCGGCGGCATTGGGTTGCAGCTCGCCGAGCAGATCCGTGTGCTGGAATGGCAGAAGGTATCGTTCCTGATCCTGATGATCCTGATCGCGGTTGCCGCGATCGACTTCATCTCGAGCAAGCTGCGCTTTGCGATCATCGGCCAGCGCGCCGTGGTGTAGGACCCTGCCTCGCCCTGCTCTTGCGGGGGGCCTCGAGTTTTGTACCGCACTATGCGCTGCGATCGTGAAGATGCGCGACGGAGCGCCAGGCGTGATGCGTGAGCGTTTCAAGGCGCCGTACGGTATCGACGCGAGCGATTGCGTCGTCCGCGATCGTCGTTCCATTCGCCACTGAGTCGAGCGTGGCCTTGCGGTGGTCTCTCCGCACTTCGCCGAGTGCTTTCGCGCAGTGTTCCAGATGCGCAAGGGCCTGCTCGGTCGATGTCCTGGCTGTGGCGAGTGCCTTTTCTGGGTGGAGCGACCGCGTCGGCGCAGTTCTCGGCTTGATCTTTCTGGCGGAATCGGAAGCGTCGGGCACGACGGCGACTTCAGCGGCGAGCGATGCCGCGCTACGCATGGCCTCCACGCAGAGTTCCACCGCGCGCATGTCCTGGGAGCCGCTGGGGAGCCGACCGAGTTCGATTTCCTCGCCGAAGGTTTCGGCCAGGCGAGACGCGTGGTCAAGTGCATGTACCGTGCTGGTGAGCCGCCGCTGCTCATTCTGCGATTCAGGAGGTCCACTTACTTCTGACATGAACTCCTGCGCCTGGCGCAGGGCAGAGGCAGCTTCCCCCGCTGGCACTGTGTTCTGTCTCGCCGGGACGGAGGCGTCCTGACTCGCTGCTGACAGTGCTGTCGCCAATGATCCGCACATCGCTTCAAGCGCGCGCGCGACCGTGCGTCGCACTGCCTCGACGGTTGCGATCGGGGTCGCGAGCGCTGCCGGATCGAGGCACCTGGTCAGCGGTGAGCCTCGTTCGGGCAGGATGCGCTCGACGAACCGGGTAAAGCCATTGATCACAGGCAGCAGCACCAGGACGCCGATGACGTTGTAGGCGGTGTGATAAGCTGCAAGCAGCGTTACACCACCAATGCTGTCTGAGGCGCGGACCAGAAGGGGAATGGTCACGGGGAAGAGCACCAGCGCAATAGCCGCCGCAATCAGCTTGAACAGGATGTACGCCAAGGCCAATCGCTTGGCGGTGCTGCTCGCGCCGATTGCCGCCATGGCGGAACTGGTCGCCGTTCCGATGTTCTGCCCAATGATCAGTGCGCATGCCTGGTCTAGGCCGATGGCTCCAGCATAGTGTGCCGAGAGCGTCACCGCGATAGCCGCGGTCGACGATTGCATCACGGCGGTCATCACCAGTCCGACGACGGCCAGCGCCAGCACCCCGCACAAGCCGGCCCACCAGGTGGCGCCGAGAACGGCCGGCAAGTCCGCCGGGTGCAACCGTTCGGCTAGTCCTCCCATGCCCTGCTGCAGGGTCGTCAGCGCGAACAGCACCAGCGCGAACCCCGCAAGGGCTGCTCCCGCTGCGGATACACGGCCACCGCCCAACAGCTTGATCAATGCGCCGACGAAAATCATCGGGAGCGCCGCGGCCGTGAGGGAGACGCGAACGCCGATCAGCGCAACGAGCCA
This sequence comes from Bradyrhizobium sp. USDA 4503, assembly GCF_054055815.1. NCBI lineage: Bacteria > Pseudomonadati > Pseudomonadota > Alphaproteobacteria > Hyphomicrobiales > Nitrobacteraceae > Bradyrhizobium > Bradyrhizobium sp. USDA 4503. The sequence goes on along the minus strand of NZ_JBSRXS010000001.1, from coordinate 3,919,901 downwards.
GCCGGTTCCCGTGGTTCCGACGTTCGCACCGAACACCAGGGCCAGCCCTTGTGGAAAGGTCAGCACGCCCGCGCTTACCAGACCGATGGTGGTCATCGTCGTGGCGCTGGACGATTGCACGATCAAGGTCACGATGGCGCCCCACAGCGCCCCGGATAGCGGGCTCGCTGCTGCCTTGCTCAGGACTGTCCGCAATTTGGATCCGGCGAGTCCCTTGAGGCCGGCGGTCATGACGCTCATGCCAAGCAGGAACAAACCAACTCCACCGAGGACCGAGATCGCCGTCGAGATGCGTGCTCTCTTCGCAGTGCACCGACAATTGAACCAATCAACCTAAAGCAGCGGCGCCCTGAAGTCAGCACGGGATGAGGATTTGTCATCCGGCCGATCCCGCGACGGCTTTTTGGTCGCACGGGTCGAACTCAGAAGGGCGCGGCACACAGGCTTGCGGCGAGTCCTTGTTCGAGACACATGCGACAATGTCGCTTACTCAATTGCACCGAGCGCTAAAAACATCTCGGGATTGTGAAGCTGCGTGCATGATTGCGCGGCAAGAGACTTTCGGGTCTGTGCTAAGTTTCGGCCGTGCATCACGCGCGGAATAGGGGCAGCACTTCGAGCCATCAGGGAGTGTTCAATGTCAGATCTCGTTGCGATCGTGTACCCATCCGAAGTCAAAGCAGAGGAAGTTCGGCAAAAAATACTCAAGCTTCAGAGCGAGTACCTGATCACGATCAGCGATGCCGTGATCGCAGTCAAAACCGGGGACGCTGTAAAGCTCAATCAGCTCGTGAACACCACCATGACCGGCGCCGCCAGTGGCAGCTTCTGGGGACTGCTCTTGGGGATGGTATTCCTGAATCCCCTTCTCGGCGTGGCGCTCGGAGCCGGCGCAGGCGCTTTGAGCGGTGCGCTGACCGATTTCGGGATCAGAGACCAGTTCATGAAGGATCTCGCGTCGAAGGTGAAATCGGGAGATGCCGTTCTGTTCCTGCTGATCAAGTCCATGACCTCAGACAAGGTTCTCAATGCGATCAAGGATGCCGGAGGGATCGTCCTGACGACCTCGCTCGATGAAAAGAAGGAGCAGCACCTTCGCGACGCGCTCGCAGCCGCAACCCAGGCCAAGGCTGCCTAGTCGCCGATCTTGTGGCGGCCTAATACGCTGCGGACTTGCGTGGGGATCAGTGCGCAACAGCATCGGTCCTTGGGCGGATCGCCAGCGATGAGGTTGGCTGCGGCGTTCGGCTCCGCGGTCGCTTCCCTTCCGCGCAGCCAGGAGCCGGGAGAAAATCATGCGCAAATTGTTTCTATGGGGCCTAGCACTTGGGATTGCTTCGGTGGCGATCACGGCGACCAGCGGTCGTTCGCAGGCCGGCCTCATTGCGCCGCTGGGTCTGCGCCAGGCCGCCGACGAGCTTCGTCTCGCGGAAACTGTCCAATTCACCTGGAGGGGCCACCGCTACTGTTGGTACAGCAGGGGATGGCGCGGCGGCGGTTGGTATCGGTGTGGTTTTGGTTCAAGGCGCGGCATGGGTTGGGGTGGTCCGGCGGGATGGCACGGATGGCGACGGCCAGGCCACCGCCCGGTCACTCGGCCTCCGAGACCTGGGCGGCCAGGAATCGAGCGTCCGCAACCACTCCCGCAACCGCTTCCCGGCAGGAGCTGATGGCTGCTTTGTCTATCGTTCGCCGGCCGCGACGTGGCCGCACGCCAGTCGGAGCCCCGCCATGTCCTTGAAGGAGCCGCAAACACGCGCGGGCCAAGTGCGCGATACCGTGCTGGTCGATCTCGCGCTGGAGGGCAGTGGATCGTACCGCGCTTTTACCTGGGGGGTGCTCGATCGGCTCATGGATGAGCCGTGGTTGCGCAGCGAGGCAATATCGGGCACCTGACGACGACCAACGTTCATACTGGCCGTGGTGGGCGTGTGTAACAAGACATCGGGCCTTGCAGGGCTCGACCGTTTAGTTCGGATTACAAAGGGGATTGTCAGCCGTTCTCGACCAGAAACTCCACGCGCTCGGCGGCGAAGCGCGAGCGCTTGGTCACCAGCGGCTGGTCCAGCATGTCGACGTCGGTGGCGTCGACCACCAGCACCGGCCGTCCCAGCGGCAGGTCGAGTCGCGCGGCGTCGGTCGCATCGACGATCGCCGCGGTGATCCGGGTCGAGGCGCGGTGGTAGTCCTTGACGCCGTAATGCCCGAGCAGCTTCGTCATCGAGCGGACGTTGGCGAACACGCTGCCGGCATCGGGAAACCGCTCGGCCGACAGCCAGGTGGTGGAAACGCAGATCGGCGTCCGGTCGGCGAGCCGCACCGCTTCGATCCGGATCAGCGGCGCACCGATCTTCAGGCCGAGCTCGCGCGCGATCTCGCGATTGGCGGTATCGCTGCTCGCATCGATCAGCTGGCCGCGCGGCTCGTGACCGCCGGCGCCGACGATCTCGGAGAACCGCGTGCGTGAGCGCAAGGGATAGGCGAGGCGCTGGGCTTCGACATAGGTGCCGCTGCCGCGCTCCGCGCGCACCAGGCCGCGCTCGGCCAATGCGGCGAGTGCCCGCCGCACGGTGTGCCGGTTGACCCGGTACGTCTCGGCGATCTCCATCTCGCCGGGCAGCTTTTCGCCGGCGGCGAAGCGGCCGTCAGCGATGCCGCGCTCGATGCCGTCGGCGACCTGCCGCCACAAGGCGACGCCGGAACTTTCCTGCATGCTCATGGCGCGGTGATACCAGAAATCTTTGGTTTGTCACGAAACAGTCATGGCGCTCCGCTATCAAGTTGTCTAGTATCATAGACAACTTGATGCAAGCAAGGTTGCCCAAAGGTTTGCCCATGAGTTCGACCATGAGTTCGACCGGACCAAACAGCAAACAGGCCCAGCGCAAGGCCGCGATGACGGTGCTGGCGCACGCCGCCGCTACGGACATCGCAGGCAGGCTGGCCGCGATCGCGGTGCCCGCGCATGAGAACCTGCGCGAGCCGGAAAACGGCCTTGTGATGCTGCGCGGGCGGATCGGCGGCGACGGTGCGCCATTCAATCTCGGCGAGGCGACGGTGTCGCGCGCGGCGGTGCGGCTTGCGACCGGCGAGGTCGGCTTCGGCTACACGCTCGGCCGCGACGCGCGGAAGGCGCAGATGATCGCGCTGTGCGATGCAATGGTGCAGTCGGCGGAACTGTCCGGCGAGGTGGAGGCCAAGGTGATCGCGCCGCTGCGCGTCGCCATGAACGCCGAACGCGGCCGCAAGGCGGCGGAAACCGCGGCGACGCGGGTCGATTTCTACACGATGGTGCGCGGTGAGGGATGATGCAATGACGACGATTGCCGAAATGCCCGCGGGCTTTGCCGACAAGGTGCTGTCGGCGCAGTCGACTTTCCGTTCCGTGATGGATGCGATGGCGCGCCCGGGCAGCGTGCAGCGCGTCGCCGCGAGCGTCGGAACGCCCGCCGGCATGATGCGCGGCTCGGCCGCGATCGCGCTGACGCTGTTCGATCACGACACGCCGATCTGGCTTGACGCTGCGATGTCGGCGACGCCGGACGTCGCCCGCTGGCTGAAGTTTCACGCCAGCGCGCCGGTGGTGGCCGATTCCTCGATCGCGAGCTTCGCTTTGATCGGCGATGCCGCGAGCCTGCCGGCGCTCGATCGCTTCGCATTCGGCAGCAGCGAATATCCTGACCGGTCGACCACGCTGATCCTGCAGGTCGACAGCCTGTCGCAGGGGCCGGCCTTCGAGCTGAAAGGGCCCGGTATCGACGGGAGCGCCGTGCTGCAGGCGATGCTCAAGCCGCGCGACCTGTTCCAGCGGCTTGCGATCAACGAAGCCCTGTTCCCGCGCGGCATCGATGTCGTGCTGGTCCATGACGATGCCATTGTGGCGATCCCGCGCACCACGCGGCTGATCGCAAGCGGAGTGTGAGCGATGTATGTAGCCGTCAAGGGAGGCGAGCGCGCCATCGAGAACGCCCATCGTCTGCTCGCGCATGAGCGGCGCGGCGACCGCGAGGTGCCCGAGGTGACGCTGGCACAGATTTCCGAGCAACTCGCGCTCGGCGTTGATCGCGTGATGACCGAAGGTTCGCTCTACGACCGCGAGCTCGCGGCGCTCGCGATCAAGCAGGCGCGCGGCGACATGATCGAGGCGATCTTCCTGGTCCGCGCCTTCCGCGCCACGCTGCCGCGCTTTGGCGCCACCGAGCCGGTCAACACCGGCGAGATGCAGGTGCGGCGGCGGATCTCCTCGACCTTCAAGGACGTTCCGGGCGGCCAGATCCTGGGGCCGACCTTCGACTACACCCATCGCCTGCTCGATCCGCAGCTCGCGGAAGGCTTTGTGCCGGAGCAGCCGGCGACCGCGGAGGCCTCGCAGGCCGCCACGCCGCGGGTGACCGACATTCTCGGCCGTGACGGTCTGATCGAATCCTCGCCGCAGGCAGATTGCGACACGCCGGTCGGCGACCTCACGCGCGAGCCGTTGAGCTTTCCGGCCGATCGCGATTTGCGGCTGCAGAACCTGGCGCGCGGCGATGAGGGCTTCCTGCTCGCGCTCGGCTACTCGACGCAGCGCGGCTACGGTCGCAATCACCCGTTCGCCGGCGAGATCCGCTTCGGCGAGGTCGAGGTCGAGTTCTTCGCCGAGGACGCGGGCTTTGCCGTGCCGCTGGGCTCGATCGAATTGACCGAGTGTCAGATGGTCAACCAGTTCAAGGGCTCGACGACTGAGGCGCCGTGCTTCACCCGCGGCTATGGCCTCGCCTTCGGGCAGAGCGAACGCAAGACCATGTCGATGGCGCTGGTCGATCGCGCGCTGCGTGCGCGCGAGCTCGGCGAGGAGGCGGCGGCGCCGGCGCAGGACGAGGAGTTCGTGATGTCGCACTCCGACAATGTCCAGTCGACCGGCTTTGTCGAGCATCTCAAGCTGCCGCACTATGTCGACTTCCAGTCCGAGCTCGGCCTGTTGCGCAAGCTGCGGCAGGGGTTCGCGGAAGCCAACGAGGCCGTGGAAATGCAGGAGGCCGCGGAATGAACGCGCCGACGTACAATTTCGCCTATCTCGACGAGCAGACCAAGCGGATGATCCGCCGCGCGATCCTCAAGGCGATCGCGATCCCCGGCTATCAGGTGCCGTTTGCGAGCCGCGAGATGCCGATGCCCTATGGCTGGGGCACCGGCGGCGTGCAGGTGACCGCCGCGATCCTCGGTCCCGACGACGTGCTGAAGGTGATCGACCAGGGCTCGGACGACACCACCAACGCGATCTCGATCCGCAAATTCTTCGGCAAGACCGCGGGTGTCGCGACCACGACCTCGACCACGGACGCGACCGTGATCCAGACCCGGCACCGCATTCCCGAGGCGTCGCTGCATGCCGGACAGGTGCTGGTCTATCAGGTGCCGATCCCCGAGCCGCTGCGCTTCCTCGAGCCGCGCGAGACCGAGACGCGGCGCATGCACGCGCTCGCCGAATACGGGCTGATGCACGTCAAGCTCTACGAGGACATCGCGCGCTTCGGCCATATCGCGACCGCCTACGCCTATCCGGTGAAGGTGAACGCACGCTACGTGATGGACCCGTCGCCGACGCCGAAATTCGACAATCCGAAGATGGACAATTGCGCGGCGCTGCAACTGTTCGGCGCCGGCCGCGAGAAGCGCATCTACGCGATCCCGCCCTACACCACCGTGGTGTCGCTGGACTTCGAGGATCACCCGTTCACGCGCTACCGCTTCAACGCGCCCTGCGCGCTGTGCGGCGCCGACAATTCCTATCTCGACGAGATCGTCACCGACGACAAGGGCGGGCGGATGTTCGTCTGCTCCGACACGGACTTCTGCGAGCAACGCCAGGCCGCCGGCCATCACGGCACCGAGAGCGCAGCGCCGCACAAGGAGAAGGCGCATGTCTGAGCTCTCGAGCCTCGACAACGACGAGCCGTTGCTGGTGGCCGAGGGGCTTGCCAAGAATTACGGCCGGCTTGCCGCCTGCCGCGACGTCTCGTTCGCGCTCTATCCCGGCGAGGTGCTGGCGATCGTCGGCGAGTCCGGCTCGGGCAAGTCGACGCTGCTGCAGCTGCTCTCGGCGCAGCTCGCGCCGAGCGCGGGCCGGGTGTGCTACCGGATGCGCGACGGCGTGCTGCGCGATCTCGCTGAACTCGGCGAGGCCGAGCGGCGCTTCCTGTTCCGCACCGACTGGGGCTTCGTGCACCAGGACCCGGCGCAGGGGCTGCGCATGGGCGTCTCGGCCGGCGCCAATGTCGGCGAGCGGCTGATGGCGGTCGGCTGGAATCATTACGGCCGCATCCGTGACACCGCGTCGACCTGGCTGGAGCGGGTCGAGATCGATACCGGCCGCATCGACGATGCGCCGAAGACCTATTCCGGCGGCATGCGGCAGCGGCTGCAGATCGCCCGCAACCTCGTCACCGAGCCGCGGCTGGTGTTCATGGACGAGCCGACCGGCGGCCTCGACGTCTCGGTGCAGGCCCGCCTGCTCGACCTGATGCGCAACCTCGTCAGCGAGCTCGGGCTCGCCGCGATCGTCGTGACCCACGATCTCGCCGTGGCGCGGTTGCTTTCGCATCGCGTGATGGTGATGAAGGGCGGTCGCGTCATCGAGACCGGCCTCACCGACCAGGTGCTCGACGATCCGCGTGAGCCCTATACGCAGCTGCTCGTTTCCTCGATTCTTCCGCCATGAGCGTGCCAATGACCGCGATGATCGAACTTGCCAACGCCGAGAAGACCTTCACCATGCATCTGCAGGGCGGCGTCGAACTGCCGGTGGTGCGCGGCGTCTCGTTCCACGCCGATCCGGGTGAGTGCGTGGTGCTGTCGGGCCCGTCGGGCGCCGGCAAATCCTCCATCCTGAAGATGATCTTCGGCAACTATCGCTGCGACAGCGGCCGGATCGGCATCCGCCATCACGGCATGGTTGTCGACCTTGCCACCGCCGAGCCGCGCCAGGTGCTGAGCATCCGCCGCTCGACCATCGGCTATGTCAGCCAGTTCCTGCGCGCCGTGCCGCGGGTGGCGACGATCGACGTCGTCGCCGAGCCTTTGATCGTCAACGGCGTGGCGCGCGAGGAGGCCCGCGCGCGCGCCGGCCAGCTGCTGCGCCGGCTCAACATTCCGGAGCGGCTGTGGACCTTGCCGCCCTCGACCTTCTCCGGCGGCGAGCAGCAGCGCGTCAACATCGCGCGCGGCTTCATCTCGGACCTGCCGATCCTGCTGCTGGACGAGCCGACCGCTTCGCTCGATGCGGCGAATCGCGCCGTGGTGGTCGAGCTGATCGCGGAGAAGAAAACCAAGGGCGTCGCGATGGTCGCCATTGTCCATGACGACGAAATCCGTCATCTGATTGCCGACCGCATCGTCGATGTGACCTCGTTCGCGGCTGCTGCCTGAAGGACCGTTTGAAATGACCGCCAAGCAAGACACCATCATCGGCAACGCCCGGCTGGTCCTCGCCGATCGCGTGATCGAGCAGGGCTGGGTCGCGATTGCTGATGGCAAGATCGCCGAGTTCGACGAGGGCAGGGCGCCCGAGGCCGCCGAGGATGCCGGCGGCGATCTCCTGATGCCCGGGCTGATCGAGCTGCACACCGACCATCTCGAGATGCACTATGTGCCGCGGCCGAAGGTGTTCTGGAATCCGGTCGCGGCCGTGATCTCCTATGACGGGCAGCTCGCGACCTCAGGCATCACCACGGTGCTGGATTCGCTGCGGGTCTGGCGCGAGGACGGCGCCGAGGATGTCGACGGCCGCGCCGGCGTGCTGGCGGCGGCGATCGCGGCGGCGCGCGAGGAGAATCTGCTGCGCGCCGATCACTTCCTACATCTGCGCTGCGAGGTCCCGATGCCGGACGTGGTCGCCGAGGCCAAGGAGCTGATCGACCGGCCGGACGTGCGGCTGATGTCGCTGATGGACCACACGCCGGGCCAGCGCCAGTTCCGCGACGAGGTCAAGCTGCGCGACTACTATCGCGGCAAGGGCGGCGGCATGACCGACGCCCAGCTCGACGTGCTGTTCGCACGGCGCTTCGCCTATCAGAAGGAATATGCGGTGGCGAACACCCGCGCGATCGTCGCGCTGGCGCATGAATACCGGATCCCGCTGGCGAGCCATGACGACACCACGGATGAGAACGTGGTCGACGCCGTCAACGACAAGGTCGCGGTGGCAGAGTTCCCGACCACGATGGAAGCCGCGCGAGGCTTGCACGCCGCCGGCATCGACATCCTGATGGGCGCGCCGAATGTGGTGCGCGGCGGCTCGCACTCCGGCAACATCGCGGCCGTCGATCTCGCCAATGAGGGCATGCTCGATATCCTGTCGTCGGACTACATCCCGTCCAGCCTTTTGATGGCGGCGCTGCAGCTGCCGCGGCATGTGCCGGCGATCGATCTCGCTTCCGCCGTGCGCACCGTGACCAAGACGCCGGCCGAAGCGGTCGGGCTCACCGACCGCGGCGAGATTGCGGTCGGCCGGCGCGCCGACCTGATCCGCGTGCACGTTGCGCGCGATCTGCCTGTCGTGCGCAGCGTCTGGCGCGAGGGAGGGAGGGTCGCATGACCGATGCATCCGTCGTCGCCGATCGGCGCGCCGGAATCGGTCCCGGCCGGCTGATCCTGGTGGTCGGCCCGAGCGGCGCCGGCAAGGATACGCTGCTGGGGTTCGCCAAGGCGGCCTGTGGCGATGATCGCGATGTCGTGTTTCCGCGCCGGCTGATCACCCGCCAGGCCTCGGCGTCGGAGGACAATGAGGAGGTCAGCGCGGAGAGCTTCCAGCGCGCGGTAGCCGCCGGCGACTACGCCATGCACTGGGAAGCGCACGGCCATCGCTACGCGCTGTCGCGGTCGATCAACGACGATATCGGCGCCGGGCGCACCGTGATCGCGAACGTCTCGCGCACCGTGATCGCCGCGGCGCGCCGCAACTATGCCAATGCTGTCGTGGTGCTGGTCACGGCGCCGCCGGATGTGCTGGCCGCGCGGCTCGCGATGCGGGCGCGCAGCAGCGACGGCCTTCTCGAGCGGCGGCTGGCCCGCACCGTCGACGAGAGCACGTCGACGCCCGATTTCACCATCGTCAATTCCGGCACCGCCGACTATCATGCGCGACAGCTTGTCCGCATCATCAAGGGCGAACGCTGGGACGACTAGCAACCATAGGAGAACGGCACGAATGTCGGTGATCGAAACGGTCGAGCAGCTTGAGGCGATCTACGGCTTCCCGAACGACGCGTCGACCGTGAAGGTCGCCGATCACGTGACGCCGCTCTATCGTGTGCTCATCGAGAAGTCGCCGTTCGTGTCGCTTGCGACCGCAGGTCCCGAAGGGCTCGATTGCTCGCCGCGCGGCGACCTGCCGGGCTTCGTGCGCATCCATGATGCGAAGACGCTGATGATGCCGGATCGCCGCGGCAACAATCGCTGCGATTCGCTGCGCAACATCGTTCGCGATCCCCGCGTCGGCTTGCTGTTCCTGATTCCCGGTTCGGGCAGCACGCTGCGCGTCAACGGCCGCGCCTATGTCACGGCCGAGCCGGAGCTTCTCGCCTCCTTCATGATGGAAGGCAAGGCACCGCGCACGGTGATCGTGATGCATGTGGAGGAGATCTATTTCCAGTGTGCGCGCGCGATCGTGCGCTCCGATCTCTGGAATCCGGACAAGCGGGTCGATCCGAAGGTCTTGCCGACGCCGGGCCAGATCCTCGCCGAGATGAGCGAGCACACGGTCGGCGGCGAAAAATACGATCGGGAATGGCCGGAGCGCGCGCGACAGACGATGTGGTGATGCGCCCGGACGGCTGGGAAGCATGATCCGGAAAAGTGCGAAGCGGTTTTCCCTGCGACAAACGCGAAGCGTTTGCGCGGAGATCATGCTCAAACAAAAGCGCTATAGCGCGCTGACGATTGAACCCATCGCGCTTTAGGCCTCGGCGGCGCGGTCTTCCCAGTCCTCCCAGGTCACGTCAGCATTGATCTCGAGGTAGCGCGCAACGGCGACGCCGATGGTCGGGAAGAAGTTGTTTTCGCCAAGTTGCGCCAGCAGGCCGAATTTCTTCAGCTTGTCCTTGACGGGATCCTTGAGCTCGGCAAAGCACAGCTCGATCTTCTGTGCATGCAATGCCTCGTCGAGCTCGGCGAGAATGTCGCCGGCGGTCACGTCCACGCTGGTGACCGGCTCGGCCGTGACCACCAGCCAGCGCACCGGCGTCGGGGATTTCGCCACGGCATCCAGCGCGCGTTCCTTGAAGAACTCGGCATTGGCAAAGAACAGCGGCGCATCCCACCGGAACAGCACCAAGCCGGGGATCTGGCGCGCGTCCGGGTATCGCGTGATGTCGTGATAGCCCTTCACGCCGGAGGCGCGGCCCAGCACGGCGGAATGCGGCCGCCAGCCGTCCCACAGGAATTCGACGATCGCGAGCACGATGGCGAGGCCTATTCCGGGGATCACGCCCAGCACGGCCACGCCGACAAAGCAGACCATCGATAGCCAAAACTCCCACTGCTGAATGCGGTAGATTCGCCTGAGGTCGCCGATCTCAAACAGGCCGAGCGCAGCGGCGATGACGACGGCCGCCAATGCTGCGTTGGGCAAGTGCTGCAGCAAATTCGGCGCTATCAGCAGCAGGAAGGCGATGGCCAGCGCGCCGATGACGCTGGTCAATTGCGTGCGCGCTCCGGCAGCTTCCGCAACGGGCGTTCGCGATCCGCTGCTGCTGATCGGAAAACCCTGAAAGAAGCCGGCCGCCAGATTGGCCGCGCCGAGCCCCACCATCTCCTGGTTGGGATCAACGCGATCGCCCAATCGTCCTGCATAGGCGCGCGACAGGACGCTGGTATCGGCGAACGACACCAGCGCGACGGCGCAGCCGCCGATCAGCACCTGCACGATGTCGCCATAGCCGATCCGGGGAATGGCAAATCCCGGCAAGCCCTGGGGAAGCGAACCCAGGACCGTCACGCCGAAGCGGGCCCCGAGATCGAGAACCCCGGTGACGACCGTCGCGGCGACGACGGCAATGAGAATGCCGGGCAACCGCTTGTTCCGGGCTAGCAGCAGGATCACCGCCAGCGTCGCAAGGCCGATCCCGAGGGTCGCCCAATTCGTCTTTCCGTCGACGATTGCTCCGATGACCGCCCAGAGGCTGCGCAGAGGTCCATCGCCTTCAATGGAAAAGCCGAACAGCTTTGGCAGCTGGCTGATCAGCACGGTCAGGGCAATGCCGTTCATGTAGCCGTAGCGGATCGGCTTGGAGAGAAGCTCGGTCAGGAATCCCAGCCGCGCGATACCCGCGACGATGCATATCGTCCCGGAGACGACCGCCATCATGGCGGCCAGGGTTGCCGCACGCATCGGATCGCCGCCAGACAGCGGAGCGACGACGCCGAGGATGATGGCCGCAAGCGCCGAGTCCGGCCCAAGGACAAGGATGCGGCTCGGCCCGAACAGCGCGTACACGAGCAGCGGGATGATCGTCGCATAGAGCCCGTAGATGCCGGGCAGGCCGGACGCCTCCGCATAGGCGATGCCGACCGGGACCAGCATGGTCGCGAGCACCAGCCCGGCGACGATGTCGTGTGGGAGCCACGCCGCTTGATATCGACGCAGCGTGGTGAGACCCGGCAGCCAGCCGGTCCAATGCTTCATCGCCGGTCACTCCCAACGTCGTTGGGGCCGCAGGCGCTTGACGTGAACCGCTCTACCCCTTCAACCGCTTTAACCCTTCGCCTGCTCATCAAACGCCTTCAGCGACACCGCTGCAATCTCGCGCAGCGCGTTGCGGTCGGCGCCCGAGGAAGCCATCACGCACATGCCTGATGTCACCGCGGAGAGATAGCGGGCAAGGGTGGCCGGATCGGCGCTTTCGCCCAGGTCGCGTTCGGCCTTCGCGCGGACAAAACGCTCGTGCAATTGGTCCTCCGTTCGGGTGCGGCGCGCTGCCAGTTCAAATGGAACATTCTCCGAGCCGGTGCCGCAGGCAAGGCCGCCCTGGACCAGCAGGCAGCCGGGCGGGTTGGCGGGATCGGTCTGGGCGTCCGCGTGCTCCATCAGAAATCGTTCGGCCACCTCTCGGGCGGTGGCGGCGCCCAAAACCTTTTCCATCCAGGCGTCGCGCTTCTCGGTGTAGCGGTCGAGCGCGGCCTTCAGCAGACCCTCCTTGCTGCCAAAGGCGGCGTAGAGGCTCGGCGGATTGATATTCATCGCCTCGGTGAGCTGCGCGATCGTCGCGCCCTCGTAACCATGGCGCCAGAACACATCCATGGCCTGGTCCAAAGCGGCGTCCGCGTCGAAAGCGCGGGGGCGTCCCATTCCCATTTTTTGTTGCTCCGTAAGCCGGGTGCCGTTTCTATGACGGATTGTCCCTGGCTTATCCTCTTGTTGCACGTGATGTTTTTCCGCGACTTCCCATTTCCCCATGAATGAGATAAGAAATTCATAGTGCTTGATACATAAGTATCTTGCGAACCGGCGTCCAGCTCCACATCTGTATCGAACACTACAGATATCTGGGAGCGCGTGAATGCCCTCGTCAATCCAAAATCCCCGTTCCGGCCGCTTCCGACGTGTCGTCGGCGGTATCGTGATCCTTGGCGCCGTCGCGGTGGCCGGTTCGATCGCGACCGGCCACTATTTTCATGCCGCACAGGCGACCGCGACTGCCGCGGCTCCCGAGCCGGCGGTCCCGGTCACCGTTGCCGTGATCCAGCCGCGGCCGACCACGCTGTTCGATGACTTCTCGGGCCGGCTCGAAGCCGTCGACCGGGTTCAGCTCCGGCCGCGGGTGGCGGGCGCGATCCTTTCGACCAACTTCACCGAGGGCGCGCTGGTGAAGTCCGGCGACATCCTGTTCAAGATCGACCCCGCGCCCTACGCCGCCGAGGTCGATCGCGCCCAGGCGCAGCTCGAGGCCGCCAAGGCCCGCGTCGTGTTCACCACGAGCGAAGTCGAGCGCGGCGCGCAGCTGGTTGGCAACAACATCGTGACCAGGCGCGATTTCGACCAGCGCGACAATGCCAATCGCGAGGCAGTCGCCAACGTCAAGGCCGCCGAGGCCGCGCTGCAGACGGCCAAACTCAATCTCGACTACACCGAGGTGCGGGCGCCGGTCGACGGCCGGGTCGGCAGGATCGAGGTCACCGTCGGCAATCTCGTCGCCGCCGGCACCTCGTCACCGGTCCTGACCTCGCTGGTCTCGGTCAATCCGATCTATGCGAGCTTCGATGCCGACGAGGAAGTGGTGCTGCGCGCGTTGAACTCGATCGCGGACGCCTCCGGCAAGCGCGGCAATCTCGACCAGATTCCGGTCGACATGGTGACGTCGGGCGGCCTCAGCGCCAAGGGGCACATCCAGCTGATCGACAACCAGGTCAACGGGCAGAGCGGCACTATCCGCGTCCGCGCCGTGTTCAAGAACGATGATGGGCGATTGATCCCGGGGCAATTCGCCCGTGTGCGCATGGGCCAGCCCAAGCAGCAGACGCTGGTGCTGATCGACGAGCGCGCCGTCGGCACCGACCAGGACAAGAAGTTCGTCATGCTGGTCGGCGACGACAGCCGCGCGGTCTATCGCTCCATCACGCTTGGCGGCTCGGTCGATGGCCTGCGGATCGTCTCCGCCGGCCTGAAATCCGGCGACCGCATCGTCGTCAACGGCCTGCAGCGCGTGCGTCCCGGCGCACTCCTGAAGATGGAAGTCGCCGAGATGGGCGCGCGCGGCATGCAGCAGGCATCCACTGAAACCAACCAGCACGTCGTGCAGCGCTAGGCGCTGCACGCGGGGGCGGAGCCATGAATCTCTCAAAATTCTTCATCGACCGGCCGATCTTCGCCGGCGTGCTTTCGATCCTGATCTTCCTGGCCGGGCTGATCTCGCTGCTGGCGATGCCGATCTCGGAATATCCCGACGTGGTGCCGCCGTCGGTCGTGGTGCGCGCGACCTATCCCGGCGCCAATCCGAAGGTGATCGCCGAGACGGTCGCGACCCCGATCGAGGAGCAGATCAACGGCGTCGAAGGCATGCTCTACATGTCGAGCCAGGCGACCACCGACGGCGCGATGACGCTGACGGTGACGTTCCGGCTCGGCACCGACCCCGACAAGGCGACCCAACTGGTGCAGAATCGCGTGCAGCAGGCCGAGCCGCGCCTGCCGGCTGTGGTGCGCCAGCTCGGCATCATCACCAAGAAGAGCTCGCCCGACCTCACCATGGTCGTGCATCTGCTGTCGCCGAACAACCGCTATGACATGACGTATCTGCGCAACTACGCGGTACTCAACGTCAAGGACCGGCTGGCGCGGATCGACGGCGTCGGCGACGTCCAGCTCTATGGCGCCGGCGACTATTCGATGCGGGTCTGGGTCGATCCGCAGAAAGCCGCCGAGCATTCGCTGACCGCGAGCGACGTCGTACGCGCGATCCAGGCCCAGAACGTCGAGGCTGCCGCCGGCGTGGTCGGCTCCTCGCCCAGCGTCAAGGGCATCGACCTCCAGCTCTCCGTCAACGCCGAGGGACGGCTCTCGACCGAGGAGCAGTTCGGCGACATCGTGGTGAAGACAGGTTCGGCTGGCGAGGTGGTGCGGCTGCGCGACGTCGCGCGGGTCGAGCTCGGCGCCTCCGAATACGGCCTGCGCTCGCTGCTTGACAACAAGCAGGCGGTCGCGATCCCGATCTTCCAGGCGCCGGGGTCGAATGCGCTGGAGATCTCCGACCATGTCCGCGCCACGATGGCCGAGATCAAGAAGAACATGCCGGAAGGCGTATCCTACCAGATCGTCTACGATCCGACGCAATTCGTGCGTTCGTCGATCGAGGCTGTCATCCATACGCTGCTCGAGGCGATCGCGCTTGTCGTGCTGGTGGTGATCCTGTTCCTGCAGACCTGGCGTGCCTCGATCATTCCGCTGATCGCGGTCCCGGTGTCGATCGTCGGCACCTTCGCGGTGATGCATGTGTTCGGCTTCTCAATCAACGCGCTCAGCCTGTTCGGCCTGGTGCTGGCGATCGGCATCGTGGTCGACGATGCCATCGTCGTGGTGGAGAACGTCGAGCGCAACATCGAATCCGGCCTGTCGCCGCGCGATGCCACCAACCAGGCGATGCGCGAAGTGTCCGGCCCGATCATCGCGATCGCGCTGGTCCTGATCGCGGTGTTCGTGCCGCTCGCCTTCATCTCCGGCCTCACCGGACAGTTCTACAAGCAGTTCGCGCTGACGATTGCGATCTCGACCGTGATATCAGCGATCAATTCGTTGACGCTGTCGCCGGCGCTGTCGGCTCTGCTGCTGAAGGGACATCACGAGCCGAAGGACTGGCTGACCCGGATCATGGAAAGGTCGCTTGGCTGGTTCTTCCGCGGCTTCAACAAGGTCTTCACCAAGTCCTCCGAGAACTACGGCCGCACCGTCACCAAGGTGATCTACGGCAAGGCCGTGGTGATCGGCCTCTATGTGCTGCTGATCGGCCTGACCGGCGTTCTGTTCAAGCAGGTGCCGAGCGGATTCGTGCCGGGCCAGGACAAGCAGTATCTGGTCGGCTTTGCCCGCCTGCCCGATGGCGCGACGCTCGACCGCACCGAGGAAGTGATCCGCAAGATGAGCGACATCGCGCTGACCCAGCCCGGCGTCGAAAGCTCGGTGGCGTTCCCCGGCCTGTCGATCTCCGGCTTCACCAACTCCTCCAACGCCGGCATCGTGTTCTCGACCTTGAAGCCGTTCGACGAGCGCAAGGATCCCTCGCTCAGCGGTCCGGCGATCGCGGCGGCGCTCAACAAGAAATATGCCGGCATCCAGGACGCCTTCATCGCCATGTTCCCGCCGCCGCCGGTCAACGGCCTCGGCACCATCGGCGGCTTCAAGCTGCAGATCGAGGACCGCGCCGGCCTCGGCTATGAAGCGCTGAACGACGCGACCAAGGCGTTCATGGCGGCGATGCAGAAGGCGCCGGAGATTGCCGGCGTGTTCTCGAGCTTCCAGGTCAACGTGCCGCAGCTGTTCGCCGATATCGACCGTACCAAGGCGTTGCAACTCGGCGTGCCCGTCACGGAGGTCTTCAACACGCTGCAGATCTATCTCGGCTCCTACTATGTGAACGACTTCAACAAATTCGGCCGCACCTACTCGGTCTATGTGCAGGCCGACGCGCCGTTCCGCGCGCGTGCCGACGACATCAGGCAGTTGAAGGTGCGCTCGTCGTCGGGCGACATGGTGCCGCTGTCGGCGTTGCTGAAGGTCCGCCAGAGCGCGGGTCCGGAACGCGCGATCCGCTACAACGGCTTCCTGTCGTCGGACATCAACGCGGCTGCCGCGCCGGGCTATTCCTCCGGCCAGGCCCAGGAGGCGGCGACGCGGATCGCGGCCGAAGTGCTGCCGCCCGGATTCGCTTTCGAATGGACCGACCTGACCTATCAGGAGTTCATCGCCGGCAACTCCGGAATCTGGGTGTTTCCGCTGGCGATCCTCCTGGTGTTCCTGGTGCTCGCCGCGCTCTATGAGAGCCTGGCGCTGCCGCTCTCGATCATCATGATCGTGCCGATGGGGCTCTTGGCCGCGATGTTCGGGGTCTGGCTGTCGAAGGGCGACAACAACGTCTTCACCCAGATCGGCCTGATCGTGCTGGTCGGATTGTCGGCCAAGAACGCCATCCTGATCGTCGAATTCGCGCGCGAGCTCGAATTCGCCGGGCGGTCACCGATCCGTGCCGCGATTGAGGCGAGTCGCTTAAGGCTGCGACCGATCCTGATGACGTCGATGGCCTTCATCATGGGCGTGCTGCCGCTGGTGCTGTCGACCGGCGCGGGCTCGGAGATGCGGCGCGCGATGGGCGTTGCGGTGTTCTCCGGCATGATCGGCGTCACGGTGTTCGGCCTGTTCCTGACGCCGGTGTTCTACGTGCTGCTGCGCAGCCTCACCGGGATGAAGCCGCTGACGCAGCACGGCGAGACGACCATCCCTGGAAAAGCACACGCGGCATGATGCCGCGTGTGCAGAGCGTTTTCGAGCGAAGTGGATACCGGTTCGCGTGAAGAAAACGCGGCAAGACAAAAAAACGAGAGCTTCAGCTTTGATTCAATCAAAACTGAAGCTCTCGTTCGTGTCAGCTTCGAACGGAATCAGGCTGCGATATCGAGCAGCAATTGTGACGAACCGCGGACCAGCACCTTGCGGCCCGCGGGCGTCAGTTCAAACGAATCGCCGCGCACCGCAACATAGCCGAGCGTGATCAGGCTCTCGACGGCAAACCGGTTCAGCCGGGTAGGGTTTGCTGCGGGAGCCCGCAGCGCTTTCAGCGCATCCCATTGATCGGGTCTGAGTTCGAATTCTTCGCTCATCGGTCCAGGCACTCCAGAAGTTCTTGGCGTGCGAGATACAGAGCGCAGATGAATTTCGTGCGACCACAACGAGTCAGGATTTCGATTTATGTGGACGCGTCGTCACATCGCCGTGTCATTGGAATACTTCAATTTTTTCGAATCAATGCGGCGCAATAACGCGTGATTTCGTCACAGTGATTAATCCCAAATTGTCACACAGGTTAATCGTCTCGATTAACCGCGCCGCACACTTGCGCCGCCATCGACCGGCAACGTGACGCCGGTCACGAAGTTTGCTTCATCGGAGGCGAGAAACAGCGCGGCATTGGCGACGTCCCAGCCGGTGCCCATCTTGTGACGCAGCGGCACCTTGCTGTCGCGCTCGGCCTCGACCTCGGCGCGGCTCTTCTTGAATTCGCGGGCGCGGGTGTCCACCGCCATCGGCGTGTTCATCAATCCCGGCAGGATCACGTTTGCGCGAATGCCATATTGCGCATTCTGGTAGGCGAGCTGTTCGGTGAAGGCGATCATCGCCGACTTGGTCGCCTTGTAGGCGACGTAGGGATAGGTCGTGATCGCGGCCATCGACGAGATGTTGATGATCGAGCCGCGCTGCTGCGCGCGCATGATCGGGATCACATGCTTGGCGGCGAGGATGCAGCTCTTCAGATTGATCGCCACGCAGCGGTCGAACGCCTCCTCGGTGATATCAAGCAGTTCGGCATCGCCGCCAGAGAGGCTGACGCCGACATTGTTGTGCAGGATGTCGACACTGCCCCAGCGGCCATGTGCGTCCGCCACCATCGCCTTGATGTCAGCATTTTTGGTGACGTCGGCCTTGAAGGCGACTGAAGTCCCGCCCTTGGCCGCGATCAGGTCGACCGTCTCCTGCGCCGAAGCCAGATTGTAATCGACGCACAGCACCCTGGCGCCTTCGCGCGCGAAGGTCAGCGCGGTGGCGCGGCCGTTGCCGATACCCTCGCCGGGGCTTTGGCCTGCACCGACGACGATGGCGACGCGATCTTGCAGGCGCATCTCACTTCACTCCCTGTAGCGGGTACTGCTGCAGTACCTCCTTGTAGTAAGGTTCGTTGTCGATCTGCATGGTGGCGAGCACCCGCACCACGGCGCAGTAGAACGCGATCGTCAGCACGAGGTCAGTCATGTGCTCGTCGGAGAGATGTTGCTTGATCTCGGCGAAGGTCGCATCCGACATCGCGAGCTCGTGGACCATCTCGCGAGCGCCCTTGAGGATCGCTTTCGCCAGCGGCTCGAGCTTCGACGGCTTGCCACTGGTCTCCGCGATCAGGCCCTTTATATCCTCGTTGGTGACGCCAAACTCCTTGCCGATCTTCACATGGTGGGTGAATTCGTATTCCGACTGCTCGAGCCAGCCGACCTGCAGGATCGCGAGTTCGCGTAAGCGCGGATCGAGCTTGCTCTTGAAGCGGATATAGCCGCCGACGCCGTTGAAGGCGCGCGCCATGTCCGGCGAGTTCACCAGCAGCTTGTGCAGATTGGTGTTGCGCTTGAGCATGTCACGATATTCGGGGGCGACCTGATCGGCTTCGAGATAGGGCAGGCGGGCCATTGTTGTTGTCCTTGTTTCGGCGGCTTGCGGAAGAGGCGGCTGTTGTTTCAGCCGTAGAGGGCTTTGTGCTCGCTGGCGTAGTTGGCGTAGGAGTCCTTCATGCTGGCGCCGTTGAGCAGCATCGTTGCGACCACGGCGTTGTCGGCATCGAACACGGTCGAGCGCACCCACATGCTCTCGGTGCGCTTGCTGCCGGAAAGCGCCACGACCTCGCGCTCGACCCAATAGGTCTCGCCGGGGAAGAGCGGCCCGCGCAGAAGACGAATCTCCTGGTCGGCGAACAGCCCGACGGCGGGGCCGCGGACCGGCAGCCGGTCCTCGCGCGCGCGGTACTGGAACAGCACGCTCAGCATCTCCATCGGGATGATGGCGCGGCCCCAGGGATTGTGCTCCAGCGAATAATAATCCGAAGGCTCGGTGATCACCTTGAGCTTTTCGGCCAGCGAAAACGGATAGAGATCGCCCATGTTCTGGTCGAAATCCATCTTGATCGCCTGCCGCGGCGTCTTCATGCCGACCTTGATGTCGGCGAGGATGACGGGATCGGTCAGCGGCTTCAATTCGCCGAGCCGGCGGCTGAGCGCCGTCTCGTTGCCGTCGCCATCGATCGAGGCGGTGCCGCGCAGGATCTCGGTGCCGTCACGCTTGACCATCCCGATCGTGCAAACGGTCTGGCCCGGCTTCGGCTTCTCGACCTGGGCCTGCACCTCTTCGCCTTCGAACACCGGGTTGCGGTAATGCGCGGATAGGCAGCCAGTGATGAACCAGGCGCGGCCCCAGATCCGCTCGCACAGCGGCGCGAACTGGCTGAAATGGGTCGGTCCCTCGATCGTGCCGCCGCGAAAGCCGAGCTTCTGCGCGGTTGCATCGTCGTGAATCGAGGCGTGGGAGTCGTAGGTCTGGGCCTGCAGCATCTGCTTCGGGCTGCGCCAGGGACCCACCAGCAGATTGCCGTTCTCCACGATTTCCGTCGTGAATGCGGATTCGACTGTAATCATCCTTGGTCTCCCTTTGCGCGCCACCGTTTCAAAGATGCCGGGGTTCGGCAAGGCCTTGCAGAACGGCAAGGCCTCGCTTGGGCAACATGAGATATGTGCTGCGGCCATGGAACGGGGCTGTTCATGCATAACAAAATCAGTGCATGCTGATGCATGATCATTTCGGAAGATAATCAGACCGGTCCGGACCGGCGTGGCTGACTGACGGGGAAACTGATGGCGTTGATGGAAGTTGGACTGGACGACAAGTACCGGTTGGATACGAAACGAATCTTCCTCTCCGGTACCCAGGCGCTGGTCCGATTGCCCATGTTGCAGCGCGAACGCGACCGCGCGCAGGGGCTGAACACCGCCGGTTTCATCTCCGGTTACCGCGGCTCGCCGCTCGGCATGTACGACCACGCGCTGTGGCGGGCGAAATCCTTCCTCAGGGAACATGACATCGCCTTCGTCCCCGGCCTCAACGAGGATCTGGCGGCGACCGCGGTGTGGGGCAGCCAGCAGGTCGGCATGTTCCCCGGCGCCAAGGTCGATGGCGTGTTCGGCATCTGGTACGGCAAGGGCCCAGGCGTCGACCGCTCGCTCGATGCGCTCAAGCACGCCAATTCCGCCGGCACCTCGCCGAACGGCGGCGTGATCGCGCTGGCCGGCGACGACCATGGCTGCCAATCCTCCACCCTGGCGCATCAGAGCGAGCAGGTGTTCGCCTCGGCGCTGATGCCGGTGGTCAATCCGGCGACGCTGCAGGATTATCTCGACCTCGGCATCCTCGGCTTCGCGCTGTCGCGCTATTCCGGCTGCTGGGTCGGCTTCAAGGCGATCTCCGAGACGGTGGAAAGCTCGGCCTCGATCGTCAGCGATCCCGATCGCATCAAGATCATCATGCCCGACGATTTCGAGATGCCGCCGGACGGGCTCTCGATCCGCTGGCCGGATCCGCCGCTCGAAGCCGAGCGCAGGTTGCACGGGCCCAAGATGGAGGCGGTCGCGGCCTTCGCCCGCGTCAACCGCTTCGATCGCATCGTGCTGGATTCGAAGCCGGCGCGGCTCGGCATCATGGCGACCGGCAAGGCCTATCTCGATCTGCGCCAGGCGCTCGCCGATCTCGGCATCACCGATGCCGATGCGCAGGCGCTCGGGCTGCGCATCTACAAGGTGGCACTGACCTGGCCGCTCGAAGCGCGCGGCGCGCGCGCCTTCGCCGAGGGCCTGCAGGATGTGCTGGTCGTCGAGGAGAAGCGCGGCTTCATCGAGGACCAGCTGGTCCGCATCCTCTACAACATGGACGCCTCCAAGCGTCCCTCGGTGGCCGGCAAGCGCGACGAGAGCGGCGCTCCCTTGCTGCCGAGCGAGGGCGAGCTGACGCCGACCATGGTCGCCGCCGCCGTGGTGGCGCGGCTGCGCCGGCTCGGTCACCGCAGCCCGCTGCTGGAGCAGCGTTTGGCAAAACTCGAGGCGTTCGATCGCCCCGCCGAGGGCACGGGCACCGCGAAGCTGCAGCGCACGCCGTATTTCTGCTCGGGCTGCCCACACAACTCGTCGACCAAGATCCCCGAGGGCAGCCGCGCCATGGCTGGCATCGGCTGCCACGGCATGGCGCTGTCGGTGCCGAACCGCAACACCCAGACCATCTCGCATATGGGCGCGGAGGGCGTGAGCTGGATCGGGCAGGCGCCGTTCACCAGCGAACAGCATGTGTTCCAGAACCTCGGCGACGGCACCTACACCCATTCCGGCTTGCTGGCGCTGCGCGCAGCGGCCGCGGCCGGCGTCAACATCACCTACAAGATCCTCTACAACGATGCGGTTGCGATGACCGGCGGCCAGCCGGCCGAGGGCGGCTTTACGGTGTCGCAGATCGCACACCAGGTCTGGGCGGAGGGCACCAAGCGGCTCGCGATCGTCTCCGACGATCCAGACAAATATCCCGCCAATTATTTCCCGGCCGGCGCTACCATTCATCATCGCCGCGAGCTCGATGCCGTGCAGCGCATCCTGCGCGAGATCGAGGGCCTCACCGTCCTGATCTACGACCAGACCTGCGCCGCCGAGAAGCGCCGTCGCCGCAAGCGCGGGCTGTTCCCCGATCCGGCCAAGCGCGTCTTCATCAATGAGCGCGTCTGCGAGGGTTGCGGCGACTGCTCGGTGGCGTCGAACTGCGTCTCGGTGCAGCCGCTGGAGACCGAACTCGGCCGCAAGCGCCGTATCGACCAGTCGAACTGCAACAAGGATTTCTCCTGCATCGAGGGCTTTTGCCCGAGCTTTGTGATGGTGCAGGACCCCAAGCTGCGCAAGGCGGACCGCGCTGCCGCCGAACCCAAGGCGTTGTTCGCCGACTTGCCGACGCCGCCTGTGGCCGCGTTGAGCAATCCCTACAACATCCTGATCACCGGCATCGGCGGCACCGGTGTGATCACCATCGGCGCGCTGCTCGGCATGGCCGCGCATGTCGAGGGGCTCGCCTGTTCGACGCTCGACTTCACCGGCCTGTCGCAGAAGAACGGCGCCGTGATGAGCCATGTCCGGCTCGCGCCCGCCTCCGACATGCTGACCACGGTGCGCATCGCACCGGGCAATGCCAACCTGATCCTCGGCTGCGACCTCGTCGTCGCCACCAGCGTGCCGGCGCTGAGCCGCGCCGAGCGCGGCGTCACCCGCGCCGTGGTCAACGCCGATCTCTTGCCGACCGCGAGCTTCGTGATCGATCCCGATATCGACTTCGAAGCCAGCTCGATGCGCGATGCGCTAAACGGCGCGGTGACGCCTGGCGACCTCGATATCCTCGATGCCACCGGGCTTGCCACCGCGCTGATGGGCGACAGCATCGCCACCAACGCCTTCATGCTCGGTTTTGCCTTTCAGCGCGGCGCGATCCCGCTGTCGCTGGAAGCGATCCTGAAGGCGATCGAGCTCAACGGCGCCGCCATCGAGATGAACAAGACCGCGTTCTCGTGGGGCCGGCTCGCCGCGCATGATCTGCAACGCGTGGTCAGCGCCGCACGCTTCAAGAGCGCCGGCGCCGCGCCGGCCAAGAAGACGCTTGATGAGGCGATCGCGTTCCGCGCCAAATTCCTCACCGACTATCAGGACGCGGCCTACGCCAGGCGCTATCTCGACGATGTAGCGCGCGTCCGCACCGCCGAGGCGGCGGCCGCGCCGGGCTCGCAGGACCTGACGGAGGCCTTCGCAAAGGGCCTGTTCAAGCTGATGGCCTACAAGGATGAATACGAAGTCGCGCGGCTCTATTCCGACGGCGAGTTCAGCAAGGCCTTGAGGGAACAATTCCAAGGCAAGTCCGGCTTGAAGGTCTTGCTGGCGCCGCCGCTGCTGGCCCAGCGCGATCCCGTCACCGGGCGGCTGCAGAAGCGTGAATTCGGTCCGTGGATCTTCACGGCGTTCGGCATGCTTGCAAGGCTGAAGGGCCTGCGCGGCACCGCCTTCGACATCTTCGGCTATACCGCCGAGCGCAAGATGGAGCGCGCATTGCCGGTCGAGTATTCGGCGATGATCCTGCGTCACCTCGACGGCAAGAAGCCGCTCGACTTGCCGCGCCTCGTGGCGCTGGCGAAGGCTGCGGAGCTCGTGCGTGGTTATGGCCACATCAAGGAGGGCAACGTCGCCCGCTACCGCACCGAATGCGCTCGGCTGGAGCGCGCGATCAGCCAGCCGCTGGCGCAGGCGGCGGAGTAAGGCCGGGGAACTTTCCACAGCCGCCCTGGTTGACCGGCAACCCTGCCTGCAAGCGGTGGCTGGATTCGTACGCCCGAGCCCCTACATGATGGCTGTCTGTTCGAGTGATTTCAGGAGGCCGTTTGATGGTCCTGAAAAACGCTTTTGTTGCAACCGTTTGTACCGCGTGCCTGGCTTTGGGCGGCGTGGCGTTGGCTGACGAGTATCGCCCCAGCGAGTTCTTCAGCCTCGATCTTTCACGCGCAGTGTTGTCGCCGAAGCCGCTTGGCCCGCCGGCGCAGTTCGAGCCCGTTCCGGTCGAGGCGAAGACCGACCATGGCCCCGATCAGCATGCGAATGTCGAGCCGCAGGTCGAGGAGCCGAAAGTCGCGCCGAAGAAAGCCGTGCGGACCACCAGGGTGACCGCGCCGCACGAGAAGAAGCGCGCGGAAGCGCGCGTGCCCGCCCGTGCCAAGCTCGCGCGCCGCCACTCGAACCCGCTCGATGCGGAGGCCCGTGACACACGGATCCAGACCTGGCCGTGCCGCACCGGCGGCATCTGCAACTGGCATCGGTGAGGCGGCGCTCTCGCGCCTCTGCTTTCTCGAAGTGCGTCAATCCTTGACCCGTCATCCTGAGGTGCGAGCGAAGCGAGCCTCGAAGGATGGATCGGCCACGGACGGGCCGTTCATCCTTCGAGACGGCCGCTTCGCGACCTCCTCAGGATGACGGGTTTGGTGCTTGAGCGCTCGATATCCGGGGCCGCCGTCCCAGCAGCCGCCCCCGAGTCATCCCGCCGTCGCAAAACCGTCGGCGGAGAGTCAAGAAACCGTAAGGCCGGAGTCAAGGAGCGCAGGCAAAACCTTCGTTGCGATTCGACGAAGGTTATTCGATGCCGACAGCGAACTCCGCGAGGCGGCGAGGCCTCACCCGGCGCCAGCTTCTGGTGCGCTCGGCGTCGACCGCGGCGCTGGCGGGATTCGGCGCGCTGGCAAGACCGTATCTGAGCCGCGCCGCGGATCGGCCCGCGATTGCGGGCATCCAGTCCGGCGACGTGGCAAGCGATTCCGGTGTCATCTGGGCGCGCGCCGATCGCGCCGCGCGGATGCACATCGAATGCGCCGCGGTCGAAAGCTTCGCCAGCATCCTGCGCACCGTGTCCGCCGATGCGCTGCCCGAGCGCGACTTCACCGCCAAGCTGCTGCTCGACGGCCTGCCGCCGGGCCAGGACCTGTTCTATCGCGTGCGCTTCGAGGACCGCGAGGGCACATCAGGCGAAAGCCGGGTCGGCCATTTCCGAACCGCGCCGGCCGACCGGCGTCCCGTCTCGTTCGTCTGGTCCGGCGACGTCGTCGGGCAGGGCTGGGGCATCGACCCCGCGCGCGGCGGCTTGCGCAGCTACCGCACCATGCTGGACGAGCGTCCGGACTTCTTCATCCATTCCGGCGATCACATCTACGCCGATTGCACGGTGCCGTCGGAGCAGAAACTCCCAAACGGTGAGATCTGGCGCAACATCGTCACCGAGGAGAAATCCGTCGTCGCGCAGAGCCTCGATCAGTTTCGCGGCAACTACAAATACAACTGGCTCGACGAGAGTTTCCGCGCCTTCCACGCCGAGGTGCCGATGTTCGCGCAGTGGGACGACCACGAGGTGGCCGACGACTGGTCGCCACTCGGCACCACCGATGCGACCGGCTATGAGGCGGACGGCAGCTCGCGCCTGGTGGCACGGGCACGCCGCGCCTTCCACGAATTCATGCCCATGCGGCTGATGCCGGAGCGCGATGGCCGCGTCTACCGCAAGATTCCCTACGGGCCGCTGCTCGACGTCTTCATCATCGACATGCGCTCCTATCGCGATTCCAGCTGGAACAAGCAGGGCGATCCGGACCACGCCTGCATCCTCGGCCAGAGCCAGCTCGCCTGGCTGAAGCGGGAGCTGGTGGCGTCGGATGCTGTCTGGAAGGTGATCGCGGCGGATCTGCCGATCGGCCTCGTCAGCCTCGATGCGGTCGCGCTCGGCGACGGGCCGCCCGCGCGGCGCGAGCACGAGATCGCCGATCTGTTGTCCTTCATGAAGCGCGCCGGGGTCCGCAACACGGTGTGGCTCACCGCCGACATGCACTACACCGCCGCGCATCACTATGATCCGAACCGCGCGGTTTTCCAGGAGTTCGAGCCGTTCTGGGAGTTCGTCTCCGGTCCGCTGCATGCCGGCACCTGGTCGCCGGGCGAGCTCGACAACACCTTTGGCCCGAAGGCGATGTACCAGAAGGGCTGCTCGGCCGAGCAGGGCGACAATCTCGCGCCGTGCTTCGAGCTGCAATTCTTCGGCCGCGTCGACATCGACGGCAAGACCGGCGTGATGACGGTGACGCTGAAGGACGTCGACAACCACGACCTCTGGTCGGTCGATATCGAGCCGCGGCCGGACGCGCGGCCCGGCCAGATCATGGCGCAGCACATCTAGCGCCGTCTCTGATCCGTCGCGACATCTTGATTGCCGGCGTCTTGCCCGAGGGCCCGGTTTGCGGGCAGACTGCGTGTCGGCAGTCCTGCCAATTTCATTCCCACGAAACGATTTGCTGGCGTGACGTCGTCGATGGCATCGGCGTCCCACGCGTCAGGAGCTATCCATGGAAAATCTGCAGACACAGGGCATCAGCCTGCCGCAGCTCGGGCTCGGCACCTTCCGCATGCAGGGCGATACCTGCCGCGCGGCGGTCGAGAGCGCGCTTGGGCTCGGCTATCGGCATATCGACACCGCCGAGATGTACGGCAATGAAGAGGCGATCGGGGCGGCGATCGCTGCCTCGAATGTCGCGCGCAGGGACCTGCACGTGACCACCAAGGTCTGGCACGAGAACCTGGCGCCGGATGCGATCCGGACAGCGTTCGACGCCAGCCTGAAGAAGCTGCGGCTCGATCACGTCGATCTCTATCTGGTGCACTGGCCGTCGCGGAGTATGAAGCTGCCTGCCGTCTTCGAGACGCTGATGAAGCTGAGGGAGGAAGGCCGCACCCGCGCGATCGGCGTCGCCAATTTCACCACCGCGCTGCTCAAGACCGTGGTCGAGGACATCAAGGCGCCGATCGCCTGCAACCAGATCGAATATCACGCGATGCTGGACCAGACGCCGGTGCGCAAATATCTCGCCGCGAAATCGATCCCGCTGGTGGCCTATTGTCCGCTCGCCCAGGGCCGCTTCGCCACCGACGAGACGCTGGCGAAAATCGGCAGCAAGCATGATGCGACCGCGGCGCAGGTGGCGCTGAAATGGCTGCTCGATCAGGATGGAGTGGCGGCTATTCCGAAAGCCTCGCGCGCCGAAAGCCAAAAGGCCAATCTCGACGCACTGAAGGTCAAGCTCGACGACGCGGACCGCAAGGCGATTGCGGCGCTGCCCAAGGACATGCGCTGCGTCAATCCGGGGTTTGCGCCGGCGTGGGATTGAGGCCGCTGGCCCTGAGGAAGCAGAAAAGAAAATGGCTCCGTGAGGAGCCATTTTCCGTTGTGTCGGTCCTTAGTAGTGATGACGCTTGATGATCACCGTCCGGTCATGGCCGTGATGCCAGCCATGATGCCAACCGCGATGCCAGCCACGGTCATGGCGCATTTCGGCGCGTGCGCCCCAGCCGCGGTCCCAGTGATGATGACCGCCGTGTCTGATCACGACCGTCTCGGCGCTCGCGATCGACGGAACGGCCACCGCAAGCGCACCAACCGCCGCGAGAACAAAGCCAATCTTTTTCATCTCATCCTCCTCAAATAAGTGAAGAGAAAACCGTGCGGAGATTGAAACGTTCCTCAGGAACCAGAGGAGTTTTCTGAACACTTGTTCAGCAACTGCCTCGAACGCTGCTGCCGTCGCGTGTTGGTGCGCACAACCGATGAGCGAGCGCACGGGCGGCTTTCCCGGCCTTGCCTAACCGCTGCGTCCGACGCATCATCGCGCCATAAAAATCAATGTTCGGGGGGACGTTGCCATGAGCGAATTTTCACGCCGGGATTTTTTGAAAGTGACGGGATCGGCCGCTGCCGCAGCCATCGCGAGGCCGGCCGCTGCGGCGATGGGGCCGGACGACAAGTTCGACCTCGTGATCAAGAACGGCGATGTCATCGATCCCAGCCAGTCGCTGCGCGGCAAGCGCGACATCGGCATCCGCTGGGGCATCATCGAGGCGATCGAAGACGATATCCCGGCTGCTCGCGCCGCCAGGACCATTGACGCGTCGGGCAAGCTCGTGATGCCGGGTCTGGTCGATCTGCACTGCCACGTCTACCCGTACGGATCGGCGATCGGCATTCCCGCCGACGAGCTGGTGCAATTCCAGGGCACCACGACGGTGGTCTCGGCGGGCGACGCCGGCGTCAACAACCTCGCGGCGCTGCGGCGCTTCATCGTCGCGCAATCGCGGGCGCGGATCTACGCCTTCGTCCACATCGCCAACAACGGCCTGTCGGCATTCCCGGTGGCCGAGCTCTACAACATCGACAACGCCCAGGTCGAAGCCTGCGCGATGGCGCTGGCCGAGAACCCCGACTTCCTGATCGGGGTCAAGGTGCGGATGTCGGAAAACGTCATCTTCAAGCACGGCCTCGAGCCGCTGAAGCGCGGCATCCAGGCCTGCGAGATGTGCGGCTGGCCGGCGCGGATGATGGTACATATCGGCGGCGTCGAGACCAGGGAGCTGATGTCCGACATCCTCGATCTGCTACGGCCGGGCGATATCCTGACCCACGCCTATTCCGGCGCGCCGAACATGTCCGGCGCTTTCACCAATATCGTCCAGGAGGGCAAGCTGTTGCCGGCGGCGCTCGCGGCCAAGCAGCGCGGCGTGCTGTTCGACGTCGGCCATGGCGGCGGCAGCTTCGATTTCACGGTGGCCGAAGTCGCGATCCCCGCCGGCTGCGCGGCCGATACGATCTCCTCCGACATCCACGTCTTCTCGGGCAACTCGCCCGGCATTCCGTTCCTGCCGAACGTGATGAGCAAGTTCCTGGCGATGGGCTCGTCGCTGGATCAGGTGGTGGCGATGGCGACCTCGGCGCCGGCGCGGATCATCAACCGGACCCCGAAGGTCGGCACGCTGCAGCGTGGCGCGCCCGGCGACGTCGCGATCATGGATCTCGTCGAAGGCCCGGTCTCCTTCGTCGATACCCGCAACAACAAGCGCGACGGCAATCTGCTGCTAAAGCCGGTGCAGACCGTGGTCAACGGCGTGCCGTTCGGCCGGCCCTATCAGGCGCCGTTCTCGGTGAGGTAGGCGCGCAGATCCGTAGAGCATGATGAGATCAGATCGAATGGCGACCGCAAGCGCGCTGCGCTCCCTCGCCCCGTTCTTACGGGGAGAGGGTTGGGGTGAGGGGCTGCCTCCGCATATCCGGTGATAGCTGAGGTTGCGGAGGCTCCCCCTCACCCGGAACGCATCTGACGATGCGTTCCGACCTCTCCCCGCAGGGGCGAGGTGAATCGGAGTCCGCAACTCGCTTCAGCGCAAAGTCATCATGATCTAGCCGCGCTTCTCCACATTGCTGCTGCGCGCCGGCACGCCGAACTCCTTGCGGCACACCTCGGCCAGCGCGGCAACGCCCTCGCGGATCTGCTCGTGCGAGGGGCTGGCGAAGCAGAGGCGGAGCCGGCTGCCGGTATGGGCCTTGCTGGTCGACCATTCCGGTCCCGGATTGATCGAGACGCCGGCGGCAAGCGCCGCCTGATAGAGCTTCAGCGTGTCGACATTGTCGGGCAGCTTGACCCAGAGGAAGATGCCGCCCTTGGGCGCCTCGAATTCGGCCGCGGTGCCGAACTGCTCGTTCAACGCCTCCATCAGCGTATCGAGCTTGGCGCGCAGGCCCTTGGTCAGGCGCGGCACATGGGTCGAAAAATGCGGTGCGCAATATTCCGCGAGCACCATCTGCTCCAGTGCGCCGGAGCCGGCGTCGGTCTTCAGCGGCAGCATTCGCGACATGATCCCCCAGGGCGCGACGATGAAGCCGACCCGTAGCGCAGGCGCGATCGATTTGGAGAACGAGCCGATATGGATCACGCCGCCATGCTTGCTCATCGCATAGATCGCGGGCGGCCGTTCGCCGTTCCAGATCAAATCGGCATAGCAATCGTCCTCGAAGATCGGCACGCCGTATTCCCTTGACAGCTTCAGCATCCCGGCGCGGCGGCTCTCCGGAAGGATCGAGCCGGTCGGGTTCTGCACTGTCGGGATGGTGTAGATGTATTTCGGCGTGATGCCGCGCCGCTTGTGATCGGCGAGTGCCGCAGCCAGCGCATCGATCCTGATGCCCTCGCCATCGAGGGGAATGCCGACCGCATTGACGCCGAGCCGTGTCAGCCGGTTCAGTGAGCCCTGATAGGTTTCCTGCTCGATCAGCACGGTATCGCCCTTGGCGAGCAAGGTGTGATTGACAAGATCGAGCGCCTGCAGCGAGCCGGAGACGATCATGATCTCGTCCGGCGTGCAGGCAATCCCGGCGTCGCGCTTCAGCTTCTCGGTCAGGAACTGGCGCAGCGGCAGATAGCCCTGCGGCCCGTGCGCGAGATTGTAGGTCGCCAGATTCCTGCCCTCGCGCTTCAACACGGCGTTGACCGCCTCCAGCAGCCCGTCGACCGGGACCTGGTCGGGATCGTTGTTGCCGCCGACGAAGCTGTATTTGGCGAGCCCGGTCCAGCGTGCGGCCGGGGCAGGCAGGCCGGCCGCGAGTAGCGGTGTAAAGTCGAACTGGGCTGAGGTGGACATGGACGTTTCGCTCCGTGTTGTTATCGTTGAGAAGGCCGCGGCAAGCGGCCTTCCATGAGGTTAGTTCTTGCCGACCGGCCGGATCGGCCGGCCCTGGCTGATGAAGGCGTAGTGCCCTGCGCCGACACTGCCGACCATCAAGGCCTCGACCGCCGGTTCCGCGATCTCGCCGGCGGCCGCCCAATCGACCACGAAATTCGCGCCGGTGCCGCCGCGGGTATCGGTCGTGGCGATCGCGACCTCGACGGTCGCAAACGGTTTTAGCGCGACCGGCGATTTAAGGTAGCTCTCCACCATCTTGCCTGATGTGTCGAAATAGGCGATCCGCTTCAGCACCAGCGGCTTCGTCTCGGAGGCGTTGTGCACGCTGAGCGTCACCGAAAAATCGGCCCTGAGCTTGCCCTGGCTCATCGACACGCTGGAATACACCGGCACGTAGAATGCACCGGAGGCGGTGAGGCCCTCCGATGGCACCGTCGTCAACGAGTTCGCGAAATTTTGTTCAATACTTGCCGAGGATTGTGCTAGCGCCTCTGACATGCGCACGGTGAGCAGGCAGAGCAAAACTGCGAGAAAAATGCCGCCTGCGCGGATGTGACACATTGCTCGGTTGATCCTCACGCCCGGCCCTCTAGGTTGCGGCAACAGGAAGTCTTTGACGCATGCATGAACTGATTCCCGATATCACGCTCTGTATCCTGTTTGCCTGGGGGATTGGGCTGCTCGCCCACTTCTCCCGGCAACCGCTGATACTGGCCTACCTTATCGCCGGCTTTTTCATTGGTCCATTCGGCATGGGCTGGGTCAAGTCCCAGGAATCGATCAGCGTCATCTCCGAGCTCGGCCTGATCTTCATGCTGTTCATGATCGGGCTGGAAATCGACCTCAAGAAGATCATCCGTGCCGGCAAGGTCATCCTGTTCGCGGGAGCCGGCGAGCTGATCGGCGGCTGCCTGATCGGCGTGGCGTTCTTTGCCGCTATCGGGCTTGCGGTCGGCGGCGGCAAGTTCGACGCGATCTATCTCTGCGTCGCCTGCTCGTTGTCGTCGACCGTGATCATCGTCAAGGTGCTCTACGAGAAGCGCGAGCTGGATACGCTGCCGGGCCGCATCACGCTCGGCGTGTTGGTGCTGCAGGACATCTTCGCGATCCTGTTCCTGGCGGTGCAGCCGAGCCTCGACAATCTGCAGATCAGCGTCGTGCTGTTGTCGATTGCCCGCGTCGCGGTGCTGGTCGCGACCGCGCTGGTGCTGAGCCGCTACGTGCTGCCGCGGCTGTTCCACCAGATCGCGCGGCGGCCCGAGCTCGTGCTGCTCGGCGCGCTCGCCTGGTGCTTCCTGATCGGCGAGATCGCCGAGCGGCTGCATCTGTCGCGCGAGATGGGCTCGCTGGTCGCCGGCGTCTCGATCTCGACCTTTCCCTATGCGCTCGACGTCACCGCCAAGGTCACGACGCTGCGGGATTTCTTCATCACGCTGTTCTTTGTCGCGCTCGGCATGACGATCCCGATTCCGGGCCTCTCGGTGATCTGGCTTGCGCTCGTCATCGCGGCCTTCACGGTGGCGAGCCGCCTGATCACGACGTTCACGCCGCTCTATCTGATGAAGCAGGGCCTGCGCGCCAGCCTGCTGCCGGCGATCAACCTGGCGCAGATCTCCGAGTTCTCGCTGGTCGTGATCCAGACCGGCGTCGCCGCCAACCACATCGGAACCGAAACCGCGAGTGCGGCCTCGTTCGCCTTCGTCGTGCTGGCGGTGCTCTCGACCTTCGCGATGGGGCGCAGCGACCAGATCGTGCGCGGCCTGATTGGTCCGTTGAAGCGGATCGGGCTGCGCGACCTCGACCAGGAAGGCCGCGGCGAGGCCGGGCACGAGGACGGACATGGCGAGATCCGGCGCATCGTCATCCTCGGCTTTTTCCGCGCGGCGAGCGCGCTGATCAGCCAGATCGAGCGGCAGAACCAGTCGCTGCTCGAGCAGATCAGCGTGATCGATTTCAACCCGCTGGTGTTCCGCACGCTGTCCGACCGCGGCATGCATGTGATCTATGGCGACATCAGCAATGTCGACACCCTGGTTCATGCCGGCATCGGCAAGGCCGAGATCATCATCCTGAGCGTGCCGGATTTCCTCTTGGTCGGCGCCGACAATGAGAAGTTGGTGCGCCACGTCCGCGCCCTCAATCCGACCGCGCGGATCGTTGCCACCGCGGACCTGTTGACCGGCGTCGACGACCTCTACAGCGCCGGCGCCGACTACGTGACGGTGACCCGGCTCAGCGACGCCGGCGAGCTCTATTCCGTGATCGAGGCGGCCGACGCCGGTCTGCTCGACGACAAGCGCGCCGAACTGGACGCACAGCTCAGCGACCGGCGCGAGGTGCTGCCGTAACGCCGGTCTCAAGGCTGTCCATCACCTCTCCCCATCGGGGAGAGGTCGATTTGCGCAGCGGGTGAGGGGCTCGAGTCCCACGAGAGGGCTGAACCCTCACCCGGATCGCATCGAGCGATGCGATCCGACCTCTCCCTTTGGGAGAGGTGAAATCTCCCCTCCTGGTATCCCTGCCGGATGCATGGCGGGTTGCATAATGATACTGGCGCTGACATCGGAACCCGGCTAATCCACTGCCTGCATATAGCGAGATGTCAGGACAATGGCCGATACGATCCAGGAAGTGCTGCAAGCCTTTGCGAAGGGTGAACTCGTCGTCGTCACCGACGATGACGACCGGGAAGGCGAGGGCGATTTGATCGTCGCGGCGTCGTTCTGTACGGCGGAGAAGATGGCTTTCATCATCCGCCACACCTCCGGCATCGTCTGCGCGCCGATCACCACCGAGGATGCCCGCCGGCTGCGGCTCGACCCGATGGTGGCGCACAACGAGTCCAACCACACCACCGCCTTCACGGTCTCGATCGACTACAAGCCCGATGGTGGCACCGGCATCTCGGCCGAGGAACGCGCCTCCTGCTGCCGCGCGCTCGCCAATCCCAATGCCGGCGCCAATGATTTCGCGCGTCCCGGCCACATCTTCCCGCTGATCGCGCGCGACGGCGGCGTGCTGCTGCGCTCCGGCCACACCGAGGCGGCGGTCGATCTGTGCCGGCTCTCCGGCCTGCCGCCGGTAGGCGTCATCAGCGAGCTGATGAACGACGATGGAACCGTGATGAAGGGCGAGCAGGTCGCCAAATTCGCCGCCGCCCACAAGCTCAAGCATGTCACGATCGCGGACATGATCGCCTATCGCCAGGCGCGCGAGAAGCTGATCGAACGGGTCGCGACCTTCACCACCGAAAGCCCGATCGGCCCGCTGCAGGGCTACGCCTATCGCTCGCCGTTCGACGAGATCATGCATGCCGCCTTCGTCTATAACGGCATCGGCGACGGCCGGGACGTGCTGACGCGGCTGCACAAGCCGAACATCGTGAAAGACCTGTTCACCGGGCCGGCGCGAATGGAAGCCGTGCTGCGGCATTTCAAGGATGCCGGCCGCGGCGTGCTGGTATATCTGCGCGATGGTGCCGCCGGTGTTCCGGTCGAGCCGGTTGGCGAGCAGAAGACGGCGGAGGCCGATCGCCACAGGCAGTGGCGCGAGGTCGGCGTCGGCGCACAGATCCTGCGTGATCTCGGCGTCACCTCGATCCGGCACCTGACTTCGTCGGTGCATGACTACAAGGGATTGTCAGGTTTCGGCATCGAGATCGTGTCGAATGAGAAGCTGGAGACCTGACGTCAGTCATTCCGGGGCGCGCGATAGCGCGAACCCGGAATCTCGAGATTCCGGGTTCGATGCTGACGCATCGCCCCGGAATGACGAAGGTCCCAATTCAATTGCGCTTCGCAGCATAGCGCTTTAATTTATCCGCCAATTTCCGATAGACGATGCGAAAGGATGTTTCATGAGCGTGCGCCCCCAGGCCAAGGACAAGCCGGCTGCCGCCAGCTTCCAGTGGGATGATCCGTTCCTGCTCGACGACCAGCTCACCGAAGACGAGCGCCTGATCCGCGACACTGCGCGGGCCTATGCGCAGGACAAGCTGCTGCCGCGGGTCACCAAGGCCTATCTGGAAGAGAAAACCGACCGCGAGATCTTCAACGAAATGGGCGAGCTCGGCCTGATCGGCGTGACGCTGCCCGAGGAATATGGCTGCGCCAATGCGAGCTACGTGGCCTATGGCCTCGTGGCGCGCGAGATCGAGCGCGTCGATAGCGGCTATCGCTCGATGAACTCGGTGCAGTCGTCGCTGGTGATGTATCCGATCTACGCCTATGGCGACGAAAACCAGCGCAAGAAATATCTACCCAAGCTCGCGACCGGCGAATGGGTCGGCTGCTTCGGCCTGACCGAGCCGGATGCCGGTTCCGATCCCGGCGGCATGAAGACCCGCGCCGAGAAGGTCGCCGACGGCTACAAGCTCAACGGCGCCAAGATGTGGATCTCGAACGCGCCGATCGCCGACGTGTTCGTGGTGTGGGCCAAGTCGGCTGCGCACGACAACCAGATCCGCGGCTTCATTCTCGAGAAGGGCATGAAGGGCCTGTCGGCGCCGAAGGTCGGCGGCAAGCTGTCGCTGCGCGCCTCGATCACCGGCGAGATCGTGCTCGACAATGTGGTGGTGCCGGAAAGCGCGCTGCTGCCCAACGTCTCCGGCCTCAAGGGCCCGTTCGGCTGCCTCAACCGCGCCCGCTACGGCATCTCCTGGGGCGCATTGGGCGCTGCCGAGGACTGCATGCACCGCGCGCGGCAATACACGCTCGACCGCAAGCAGTTTGGCCGGCCGCTCGCCGCCACCCAGCTGGTGCAGAAGAAGCTCGCCGACATGGAGACCGAGATCGCGCTCGGCCTGCAGGCCTCGTTGCGCGTCGGCCGCCTGATGGACGAGGGCAAGATGGCCCCTGAGATGATCTCGATCGTCAAGCGCAACAATTGCGGCAAGTCGCTCGACATCGCCCGCATGGCGCGCGACATGCACGGCGGCAACGGCATCCAGATCGAGTATCACGTGATGCGTCACGCCGCGAACCTCGAGACGGTCAACACCTATGAGGGCACGCACGACGTCCATGCGCTGATCCTCGGCCGCGCGATCACCGGCATCCAGGCGTTCTCGTAAGGGCGCTTGCTCGTCATTCCGGGGCGCGCCAACCGAACTCAGGTTTACCCGAGTTCGGCAGATCTTAAATGTCCAAGTCGGCAACAGCCGATTTGGACGGCGCGAACCCGGAATCTCGCGCCGCGTTCCTTTCCCTTCTTTCGAGATTCCGGGTCTGGCCCTGCGGGCCATCCCGGAATGACGATGCAGAGAAAATCCCCATGGCCGACAACGACGACATCCCGTTCAACCGCGACTTTCCGCTGAAGCCCGGCGTGGTCGAACAGGTTCGCCCCGGCGTTCGCCGTGTCCTCTGCAACAATCCGAGCCCGTTCACCTTCACCGGCACGGTCAGCTACATCGTGGGCGAGGGGAAGGTCGCGATCATCGATCCCGGTCCCGACGACGAGGCGCATGCCAAGGCGCTGCTCGATGCGGTCAAGGGCGAGACCGTGACGCATATCCTGGTCACCCATACCCATCGCGACCATTCGCCGAACACGCCGCGGATCAAGGCCGCGACCGGCGCGCCGGTCTATGCCGAGGGGCCGCACCGCGCCTCGCGGCCGCGCTTCGAGAGCGAAAAGCACAATCCGGAATCCGGCGCCGACCGCGATTTCCGACCCGACGTGCAGGTCAAGCACGGCGACGTCATCGAGGGCGCTGGCTTTGCGCTGGAGGCGGTCGCGACCCCCGGCCACACCGCCAACCATCTGGCGTTCGCCTGGGCCGAGCGCAGCATCAATTTCGTCGGCGATCATGTGATGGGCTGGTCGACCTCGATCGTGGCGCCGCCGGACGGCTCGATGATCGATTACATGGCCTCGCTGGAGCGGCTGGAACAGCGGCCCGAGCAGCTGTATTTCTCCGGCCACGGCCCGGAGATTCCGGAGGGCCCGCGCTACGTCCGCTTCCTGGCGCGGCATCGCCGGGCGCGCGAGGCGTCGATCCTGCATCGTCTCGGCAAGGGCGAGGCCGACATTCCAACCATGGTGCGGGCGATCTATATCGGGCTCGATCCGCGGCTCGCCAATGCCGCCGGCTATTCGGTGCTGGCGCATCTGGAGGACCTGGTCGCACGCGGCGTCGTGGCGACGGACGGCGATCCCGTGATCGGCGGGACGTACCGATTGGCCTAGTTCGTCATTCCGGGATGGTGCCAAGCACCAGACCCGGAATCTCGAGATTCCGGGTTCATCGCTGCGCGATGCCCCGGAATGACGCTACCGCGTCACTTCTTCACCGTCTTCGCCGGCGGCGCCTTTGGCGCGACAGGCGCCGCCTTCTTCGCCGGCTTGGCATTGTCGTTCTCGGCCGCGCTGTTGAGGTCTTCGATCAGCTTCTTGACGCGGGCGGCGTTGCTGCCGAGATCGGTGTCGAAATAGCGCGACGCCGAGCGGATATCGACGCGGGAGTCCTCGTCGTCAGGCGTGACCCGGATCGAGACGTCCTCGCGGAAACCCATGATCGGCGTCCGCGCTACCGCCTCGATGCGGCCGATGCGGCGCGGCGGCTGCGGCGCGCGCGCGTCGATGACGAGCCATTTGCGGCGGTTCACCAGCCGCAGCGTCAGCTCATAGGCGCGGTCGACCGGGGTTTCGAGCTCGACGGTTTCGATATCGGGATAGGCCGCGCGCTGCCGCTCGGCCGAATAGAGGCCGGCATAGGCGGCAGGATTGGTGCCTTCCCCGGTGCGCAGCCGCGCCAGCGCCTCGAATTTCGGCGGGTCGATCGCGTCGGTGGTGACGTCGTAAATCCGCGGCAGCTTGCGGTACTGATAGATGAGGTAGGCCGGGTAGGCGAGGATCGCCGCGTCGATCAGCAGCGCGAGCAGGATCCGGCCCATGCCGCGGGTGCCGTTCTGCCAGATCGCGGCAAAGGCGGCCAGCCCGAGCAGGATCGACAGGCCGGCCAGGCCCAGCGCGCCGAAGAAGGTCGCCAGCGCCGGCTTGACCTCCAGGAACCCGAAGCGGACGATCAGGATCGAGACCACCACCGCGACGACGGAGAAGATGGCGAGGTTGCGCGACCAGGTGGCGAGACCGGACACGGGCTCCTGCTGGTAGGGAGCGGAAAACCTGCGCGCCATCGTCGAAAAATCTGCCGGTTGAGATGTCCTCAGGCGACCTCGGCCGCCGCGATCAGTCGTGTGAGACCACGGACCTGCGGCGAATTCAAGGGATTTGGGCTTTACCCCGAATCGTCATGGCCGCGCATAGCCGTCCGAAGGACGGCGTCGCTTGCGCTCGCCTATGACCCGGCCATCCATGTCTTGCCGCACGATGAAGTCGTGGATGCCCGGGTCAAGCCCGGGCATGACGAGCGTTTGTTTTCACGCCGCGGCGGTCGGGAACGTGTAATCCTTGAATTGGTCGCGCAGCGCCGTCTTCAGGATCTTGCCGGTCGCGGTGTGGGGAATGCCGTCGACGAAGGCGACGTCGTCGGGCATCCACCATTTGGCGATCTTGCCGTCCATGAACTTCAGGATGTCCTCGCGCGTGGCACTCTGGCCCTGCTTGAGTTGCACGATCAGCAGCGGCCGCTCATCCCATTTGGGGTGATGGACACCGATCACGGCGGCTTCCGCGACCGCCGGATGGCCGACCGCGAGGTTCTCGAGATCGATCGAGGAGATCCATTCGCCGCCGGACTTGATCACGTCCTTGGAGCGGTCGGTGATCCGCATGTAGCCGTGCTCGTCCATCGTCGAGACGTCGCCGGTGTCGAAATAGCCGGCATCGTCGAGGATGTTGCTGTCGACCCGGAAATAGGCCTTGGCGATCGCCGGGCCCGAAACCTTGAGACGGCCGAAGGTCTTGCCGTCCCACGGCAGCTCCTTGCCGGCATCGTCGGTGATCTTCATCTCGACGCCGAACGGCGGATAGCCCTGGGTCTGCAGGATGTCGAGCCGCTCCTCGCCGGTGCGCTCGGTAAACGGTGGCTTCAACGTCGCCAGCGTGCCGAGCGGGCTCATCTCGGTCATGCCCCAGGCGTGGCGCACCTGGCTGCCCATGTCGAGGAACGCCTGGATCATCGAGCGTGGCATCGCCGACCCGCCGCAGATCACCATCTGCAGATCCGGCAGCTTGACGTTGTTGGCGGCCATGTATTGCAGCAGCATCAGCCACACCGTCGGCACGCCGGCGGTGTGCGTGACCTTCTCGGTCGACAGCAACTCGTACACCGAGGCGCCGTCGAGCTTCGGGCCCGGCATCACGAGCTTGGTGCCCATCGACGGCGCGGAGAAGGCGATGCCCCAGCTGTTGGCATGGAACAAGGGGACCACCGGAAGCATTGTGTCCGACGCGGAGGTGCCGAGCGCGTCCTTCGAATTGGCCATCAGCGCGTGCAACACGTTGGAGCGGTGCGAATAAAGTACACCCTTGGGATCGCCCGTCGTGCCGGAGGTGTAGCACATCGCCGCCGCGGTGTTCTCGTCGAAGGTCTTCCACTCGAACTTGCCGTCGGATGCCGCGATCCAGTCCTCATAGGCGACCGCGTTCTTCAGCGTGGTCTGCGGCATGTGCGCCTTGTCGGTCAGCACCACGTAGCGCTCGACGCTCGGCAGCTGGCCTGCGATCTTCTCCAGCACCGGAACGAAGGTGAGGTCGGTGATGACGATGCGGTCCTGGGCGTGGTTGACGATCCAGGCGATCTGCTCCGGAAACAGGCGCGGATTGACCGTATGGCAGATCGCGCCGATCCCCATGATGCCGTACCAGACCTCGAGGTGGCGCCAGGTGTTCCAGGCTATGGTGGCGACGCGGTCGCCGAGCTTGATGCCGTCACGTTCCAGGCTCTGCGAGACCTTCAGTGCGCGGGTGTGGATCTGGGCGTAGGTGGTGCGATGAATGGGGCCTTCGACCGACCGCGTCACGACTTCCTGTGTGCCGTGATATTTGGCGGCGTGCTCAATAATCTTGTGACACAGCAAGGGCCAATCTTGCATCAAACCAAGCATACGCGAATCCCTCCTCGATCCTCACACATGATCCGCCGGCATCTTGGACGGCCGGCAGTAAAATCATGGAACTGACATGAACTTTAGCGCGGAGAAAGCAAGCCGAAAATGGCCTGTTGGCGCGTTTCGTCGCGGGGGCGCGGCAATGGTTACCGCCGCCGCCGTGCTGCTTTGCCTTGGCATGCAAGCAGGCCCCGCCGAGGCCGCCCGCCGCGCGCCCAGCTTTCCGTGGGACGATCTGTTCGGCACCCGGCCGCAAAGGCCGCATAAGGCAGCCCGCCGCTCAGCGGTGCCGCTGCCGAAGCCACGCCCGGCTGAGGCGCCGGCGGCAGCTCACGCGCCGGCGGCAACCGAGCCCGAACCTCCCGCAGCCGGGACGCAGTCTCCGGCCGCGCCTGCCGAGGCGGCCAAGCCCAGCGAGACGGCCAAGCCCGCTGATGCCGCCAAGCCGGCCGAGCCCGCCGCGCCGCAGCTTTCGGCCTGCCGGCAGGCGCTGACCGAGGAGATCGCGATCGCCCCGAGCATTCCGGATATCCACGGCGCCGGGGGCTGCGGCGGCGAGGATCTGGTGCGGCTCGAGGCGATCGTGCTAGCGGACAAGCGCATGGTCGCGGTCAAGCCCGCCGCGATCCTCCGCTGCAAGATGGCCGCTGCGGTCGCCGACTGGGTCCGCACCGATATCGCGCCGCTCGCGCAGAGCCTCGGGGGCGGGATCAGCAATCTCGACAATTTCGACTCGTTCGAGTGCCGCGGCCGCAATCGGGTCGCCGGAGCGCAGCTCTCCGAGCACGGCCGCGCCAATGCGCTCGACGTCCGCGCGCTCGGTCTCGCCAACGGCAAGTCGATCTCGCTGACCGACCGCAGCGTGCCGCGGACCTTGCGCGAGACCGTGCTGCATTCGGTCTGTGCCCGCTTCTCCACGGTGCTCGGTCCGGGCTCGGACTGGTACCACGAGGACCACATCCATCTCGACCTGATCGAGCGTCGCAACAATTACCGGATCTGCCAGTGGAACGTGGACGGACGACCCGCTGCCGCAGGTCGCGCCGCTGTTGCCGGCCGAGCGCCCCGAAGAGGCGCCGCCGCGCGAGGTCGCTGCCAAATCCAACGCGCCGAAAGCGGACACATCCAAAGCTGACCACGGCAAGTCTGACACCGGCAAGTCTGGCACCGGCAAGCCGAACGCCACAAAATCAGATGATGCGGGCGCGCCCGACCGCAGTGCCGAGACCAAACCGCAGCCGACAAAAAAGCGCCGGCAAAGCCGGCGCTTTTGATCGCGATTGGATCAGTAGGTCGTGCCGCCGCCGCCCTGCAGCGCCATCTGCGGCTTGTAGGGCGAGTCGCCGTGCTTCGGCTCCAGCACCACGACGATGGTGCCGAGCTTGACGCGGTTGTAGAGGTCGATGACGTCCTCGTTGGTCATGCGGATGCAGCCCGAGGAGATCGACGCGCCGATATATTCCGGCTGGTTGGTGCCGTGGATGCGGAACAGCGTGTCCTTGCCGCCCGAATAGAGATACATCGCGCGCGAGCCCATCGGATTGTCCGGGCCCGGGGCCACGAAGGTCGGGACGCCGAGGCGCGAGATTTCGCCGGGGGTCGGGTGCCAGGCCGGCCATTCGGTCATGCTGCCGACCTTGGCGATGCCGGACCAGGCCATGGCTTCCTCGCCGACAGTGATGCCGTAGCGGATCGCCTTGCCGTCGTTCAGCACGTAATAGAGGTAATGGTTGTCGGAATCGACCACGATCGAGCCGGGGGCTTCCTTGCGGTGATACTCGACGATGGCGCGGCGGAACGGTTCAGCGACCGGCGTCTTGACGTAAGTGGTCTTGGCCAGGAGTTCCTTGTCACGCGGCTTGAAGTTCGCGGTGTTGGTTGCCTCATAGGTTGTGGCCTGCATGCAGCCTGACAACATCAGGCCCGCGGCCAGAATCCCGAGGGTAACTTTGAGCGATGACATGATTACATTCCAATCGAAAATCCGCGCCCGAAAGCGCCACTATTACGCCCCAAACGCCACGATTCCATTAGCGGCATTATTGCCGAAAGGTGCCATTATTCCCAGACTTTAGATGCCTTTCCCGCATCGCGGGACGCTGTCTGTGGCTTTTTTGCCGCAACTGTTCTGGTGCCGGGTTGGTTTTTGTGCAAACAGGCAACGGTCGACGAGTCGGCGTCACGTCGCTGCCGCCTGGCCGCCACAAGTATGGATGCCCGGTTAATACCCCGGTCATGAAGCGCCCCCCAGAATCGCGCTAAGTCGGCGGGTCCTGCCAGCCCTGTTTCGTGGAGTTCGTGATGCTGTCGGTGTTCGTTCCGTCCGAGTTTTCGCTCAAGAAGGCCACCGCGACGGACCTCGGCGCGCTGCCCGAGGGAGCGGTCTGGGTCGATCTGGTGAATCCGACCGTGGAGGAGGACCGGGCGGTCGAGAAGCTCGCGGGGATCGCGGTGCCGACCCGGGAAGACATGCAGGAGATCGAGATCTCCAGCCGCCTCTATATCGAGAACAGCGCGCGCTACATGACCGCGACGCTGATGTGCCAGTCCGACACCGACATGCCGCGCACCACGGCGGTGACCTTCATCCTCACCGGTCATCGGCTGGTGACGGTGCGCTACGACCTGCCGAAGCCGTTCGCGCTGGTCGAGAACAAGCTGGCGCGCGCCTGTTCCCCCAGCATCACCGGGGAGCAGGTGCTGATGGAACTGCTGGACGCGGTGATCGACCGTTGCGCCGACATTCTGGAGCGCTGCGGGGCCGATATCGACCAGGTGTCCCACGACATCTTCGAGCCGGAGAGCGAGCGCCACGGCCACGCCAAGCAATATTCGCAGATTCTGATCGCGATCGGCCGCAAGGGCGACCTGACCTCGAAGGTTCGCGAAAGCCTGGTCTCGATCGGCCGCCTCGTCACCTTCCTCTCCGCGGTGGTCGAGGGCGTGAAATGGTCCAAGGACATGCGCGAGCAGCTCAAGACCATGCAGCGTGACGTGGCCTCACTGACCGACCACGCCTCCTATCTCTCCAACAAGATCACCTTCGTGCTCGACGCCATGCTCGGCGTGGTCAATCTGGAACAGAACAACATCATCAAGCTGTTCTCGGTGATGGCGGTGGTCTTGATGCCGCCGACGCTGATCGCCTCGATCTACGGCATGAATTTCAAGGTGATGCCGGAACTCGAATGGGCGCACGGCTATCCGTATGCACTGGTGCTGATGCTGATCGCGGCGATCGTGCCGTACTGGATCTTCAAGTGGAAGAAGTGGCTGTAGACCGGTTCC
This sequence comes from Bradyrhizobium sp. USDA 4503, assembly GCF_054055815.1. Taxonomy (NCBI): domain Bacteria; kingdom Pseudomonadati; phylum Pseudomonadota; class Alphaproteobacteria; order Hyphomicrobiales; family Nitrobacteraceae; genus Bradyrhizobium; species Bradyrhizobium sp. USDA 4503. Next base: position 3,877,218 of record NZ_JBSRXS010000001.1, on the reverse strand, counting down.
ACGCGTCGCGTTTTGGGACGCGCTTCCTGCCTTATTTCCTCTGCTAAAATTTGAGCGTTGCGCTGAACGTTTGGGCGAAACTTGTCTGCGATAACGCCCGCCTCGAAGCCGGAGGACAGCAATGGTTGAGAAGATCATAACGCCACGGCGTAACGTCATCGACTTTGCGCGCTATCAACAGGACCGCGCAGCAGGCAAGGTGCAGGCGATCTCGCCGAGACTTTGCCGTTACTGTGGCGCTGCGTTGCTGGATGGCGAGGACGAAGACGAATGCTCCAGCGCGCTGAACGACGTCGCGCTGCGGCAGCCCGAGAAGAAGTCGCGTCGGTTCTACGCAGACTAGAGGCCGAAGCCTCGGAGGCAGAAGCCTCGTTTGCGTTGTTACGCCTGCAAGTGAAGCAATCCCAATGACGGCCGCGGCGGCGGCCGGGATCGCCTCAAAACTTCCTTCCCCGAAATACGGCTCTTCCCAAGCTCAGACGTGCTGACCACCGTTGATGTGGATCTCCGCACCGTTCACGTAAGAGCTGGTCTCCGTGCAGAGAACGTAGATGATCTTGGCGACCTCGTCCGGCGTGCCGAGGCGATGCATCGGGATCTGCTGGTCGACGATCTTCTCGGTGCCCGGCGACAGGATCGAGGTATCGATCTCGCCCGGCGCGATCGCGTTGACGCGGACGCCGACGCGGCCGAAGTCCGATGCCATCTCGCGCGTCAGCGCCGCGAGCGCGGCCTTCGACGTCGCATAGGCCGCGCCGGCAAACGGATGCACGCGCGAGCCGGCGATCGAGGTGACGTTCACCACCGCGCCCTTGGCGTGTTTCAACTCCTCGATCAGCCCGCGCGCGATCATGATCGGTGCGAAGAAGTTGACGTGGAAGACGTGGGTCCAGGTCTCGATGTCGGTGTCCATGGTGCCGAGCCGGCCGCCGCCCGCAGCCTTCGGCGAGATCGCGGCGTTGTTGACCAGCGCGTGCAGTTCATCGTTCTCGAGCCGCCTGCGGATCTCGGAGATCGCGCGCACGGTGTCGTCATGGCTGCCGAGGTCGACCTCGATGTGGTCTTCCGGCCCGGCGCCCCAGGGGCAGACCTCGGGAAACGCATGCCGCGACAGGGTGATGACGCGCCAGCCGGCGGACGAGAACCGGATCGCGGTGGCATGGCCGATGCCGCGGCTTGCGCCGGTCAGAAGCAGCGTGCGCCGCGGCGCATTGGATGGGTGGGGCATCGACGGTTTCTTTCGTTTTCGTCATGCGCGGCGGCGTGCCGGGCATCCACGCCTTCGAACGACTTGGGATGACTTGGGATCAAGACGTCGCTGGCCGGGTCATCTTACACGAAGATGCGCTTCGCGCTTTCGCCCGGCCATGACGGTCGCAGCTTTCAAGGATAGAGCCGCACCTTCGACCAGGCGCTGCCGGCGCCGTCGCGGCGGAATTCGATGCGGTCGTGCAGGCGGTACGGGCGGTCGTGCCAGAACTCGAAGCGCTGCGGCGTGATCCGCCAGCCGCTCCAGCCCGGCGGCCGCGGCACCTCGCCGATGACGTATTTCGCACCGGTCTTGGCGATCGCCTGCTCGAATGCGAAGCGGCTCTCCAGGGGCTGCGACTGCTTGCTGGCCCAGGCGCCGATCTGCGCCTGCTTCGGCCTGGTGGCGAAATAGGCGTCGGCCTCGGCATCGGTCACCGGCGTGACCGGCCCGCGGATGCGCACCTGGCGGCGCAGCGATTTCCAGTGGAAGAGTAAAGCAGCCTTGGGATTTGCGGCCAATTCGCGGCCCTTAGCGCTCGCAATGTGGCTGTAGAACACGAAGCCGTCGGCATCGAAGCCCTTCATCAGCACCATCCGCACGTCGGGCAGGCCGTCGGGATCGACGGTCGCAAGCGCCATCGCGTTCGGATCGTTCGGCTCGGACTTGATCGCCTCCGCAAACCATTCGGCGAACAGGGCGAACGGCTCCTCCGCCGCGGTGAAATCACCCGATGTTAACGGTGTCGGGTGTTTGATGGAGGTCGTGTCGGTCATGTCAGGAGTCCCGATTTGCATCCGCCCGCGTCTGAAAGCGCGTTACTAGCCCTATATAGGGCATGGGGGCGCGTTGGCCTATCGGCGATCCACCCCGCAGGCGCGGTGGTGACATTGATCCTGATCGGCGTCGGCGCAAGCGGCTGCAGCCTGTCGCGCAGCGACGCCTTCGCCAAGCTGGACGACAAGGATGTGACGGGCTCGATCAGGCCGACCCAGATCAATGCGGTGATGCCGACCGACAGCGATCTCGCCTTCGCCCGCAATGCCGCCTCCGACGTGCTGACCAAGGGCGACAAGGATTCCAGCCAGCCCTGGGAAAATCCTGAAACCGGCGCGCGCGGCTCGGTGACGCCGCTGGCCCAGGCCTATTCGGGCGAGGACGGCAAGACGTGCCGGGATTTCCTTGCCAGCTACGTCAACGGAGCCACCGAGAGCTGGCTGCAGGGCGCCGCATGCAAGGCTGGACAAGGGCGGTGGGAAATCCATAGCCTGAAGCCCTGGAGAAAATCCTGAGAATTCCGGCGAAGCCGGACTAGTTGCAAAAATGCCACTGAGCCCCCACATCAAGGTAAAGTGGGCCCGGACGGGTTCCCGGCCAGGACTGATTTTTCCCGTGAAGGAGACGTGACGGATGCGCGACCCCTATGAGGTCTTGGGGGTGCAGCGGAGCGCCAGCGCTGCGACGATCAAGAGCGCCTATCGCAAGCTCGCCAAGAAGCATCACCCTGATAACAACAAGAACGACCCGAAGGCGGCGGCCCGCTTTGCGGAGATCAACACGGCCAACGAGATCGTCGGCGACGAGGACAAGCGCAAGCAGTTCGACCGCGGCGAGATCGATGCCGAAGGCAAGCCGCGCTTCCAGGGTTTCCCTGGCGGCAGCGGTGCCGGCGGCCGTGCCGGTCCGGGCGGCTTCGAGTACAGTTTCCGCTCCGGGCCCGGCGGCGGCATGGGCGGCGGCAGCTTCGAGGACATCCTCAACAGCATGTTTGGCAATGCGGCTCGCGGAGGCGGCAGCCGCGCGGGCCGGGCCAGTCCGTTCGAGTTTGACGGCGGCGGGGTCGGCGTCGACCTCGATCTTTCGGTCGCTATGACGGTGTCGCTGGAGGAATCGGTCAGGGGCGGCGACAAGCGCGTCCGCCTGCCGACCGGCCGCGAGCTCAACGTCAAGATTCCGCCCGGGGTTGCTGCGGGTCAGCAGATCCGGCTGAAGGGGCAGGGCGAGACCGCGCAAGGCCATCCGCCCGGCGATCTCCTGATCACGATCTCGGTCGCGCCGCACCCGTTCTTCAAGGTCGACGGCAACGACCTCAGGATCGACCTGCCCATCACCCTCTACGAGGCGGTGCTGGGCGGCAAGGTCCGCGTGCCGACGCTCGGCAGCGCGGTCGAACTGTCGATCCCGAAGAACACCTCGAGCGGCCGTACCTTCCGCCTCAAGGCCAAGGGGCTGTCGAAGGCGGGCGCGACCGGCGACCTCTATGTCACGACCCGCATCATCCTTCCCGACGGGAACGATGCCGAGCTTGAGGCATTGATGCAGACGTGGCGGGATCAAAAACCCTACAATCCGCGTAGCGATCTCGGCTGACCGCCGATAACGCGCCCCAAAAGACGCGAAGACGCGAAACTGCACTACCCCGGACTCTATCGGGGTAGACGCGGGCATCGTGAGCGCGTCACAAAGGATGACGGGCCGTCCGAGGTCTGCGGCGTGCAGACCGGATGACGGAAAAGGAGTGCGGCCTCGAGAGGGGGACCAGCGCGGTACACAAAACCCCAATCGAGGCCGCGTGCGCCGATCGGCGGATCGGGCGCGGATCATCTTCGCGTGAGCATCCGGTGCGATAATGAGACGCGTCGATGACGCGAATCGAAGTTTTCGATGTCGGAATTGGGACGCTGAGTGAGGCTGGATTCACTTGCTCGAAATGACGCAATTTCGACGGCCTGATCTTCCGTAAAATTACGGAAGATCACCCGCCGCTCTTCTCCATCTGATCGTAGACGGCCTGCGCGACCTGGGTCAGGCGCGTGCGATCGGTGCCGCCGCTGACGACATAGGCGACGCCCCGATCGGCCCAGAACAGCGCGCCGTCGCTGCCCTGCACGGCGTAGCGCATCTGGGTCGCCTCGGTCTTCACCTTGGCGGTGTAGACCGTGAACCGCTCACCCGACGTGCTCTCATACATCAGGAACGACGCCGGGCCGCTCGGTCCGGGCAGCAGGCGGCCGCCGACCAGCTTCAGCCCGGTCAGCTCCGGCGCGCGGACGTCCCAGCCGCAGCGCTTGGTCAGCCATTGCTGCAGGTGGTCGCGCTCGCTGCCGGGCACCTCGACGGGATGCCGGACCTCGACCACGTAGAGCCGATGCGCATCGAGGGCATCGACCGTGAAGCTCTGGAATGCCGACGGCGTCGCCGCCGCTCCGCGCGCGATCCAGCCGGCGCCGCCACCGGCGACGAAGGCCATGACCGTCGCCGCCACCGCGCCATAGACCCAGCGGCGCGGCTGGCGCACCAGCCGCTCGAGTTCGAGCCGTTTCGGCACCGCCTCGTCCAGCACGGTGTCGTAGCGTGCATGCAGTGTCTCGGCCATCGCACGCCATGACTGCACCCGCGCCGCGTCGTCGGGATGCGCGGCAAGCCACGCCTCGACATCGCCGCGGCGTTCGGCTGGCAGCTCGTTGTCGACGTAAGCGTGCAACTCGTCTTCGGTGACGGGAATGTTCGGGTCGGTCATATCAGTCGTCTCTGCCAAATCTTGTTCGAAAATCGTTCATGCATAACGCCGGCCATCGCGCACATTATCATTTCACCCGCCGGAGCGCCGGGCGCTGGCCCTCGATCGAGGCCCGGACATGGGCGCGGGCGCGGGCGAGGCGGGACATCACCGTGCCGATCGGCACGCCCTGGATATCGGCGACCTCGCGGTAGCTCATGCCCTCCAGCATGACGAGCAGCAGCACCGAGCGTTGTTCCTCGACCAGCGTCGACAGCGCGCGTTCGATGTCGCGTCCCTCGGCCTCGGTGCCGCTGGCGTCGGCATTGTTATCGAGCAGCGGCACGAACGCCGGCCGCCGCGCCAGCGAGCGCCGGCGGTTCTTGTTCAGATTGGTCAGGATCGTGTAGAGCCAGCTCCTGACGTCGCCGCCGAGAAACAGCCGCTCCGAGCGCAGCGCCCGCACCAGCGTGTCCTGCACCAGATCGTCGGCGATATCCGTGTCACGCGCCAGCGCGCGCGCATAGCGACGCAGCGCCGGTATCATGGCTTCGACACTTTGACGAAACGCGGTCATGCATCCCAGTCTTCGATGGTCTCGGCGATAGCCGCCTTGTCCAACATAACACCCTGGCGGCGTGGCTATTCCGTCTGCGCCGATCTGCGCGCATACCGCCCAAGCTGCGGCCGATTTGGGCTTGTCGCCAGCCGAAGTGCTGGTGTACCTCCGAGCCGAAAAAATTCGGAGCGTGGAAGCCTTGAGGCGGCCGACCTCTCGCGCAGCAGGGACCAGCCGTTACGGGAATGCCGGTACCGACGATCTATTACATCCGCCACGGCGAGACCGCGTGGAACGCCGAAGGGCGGCTCCAGGGCGTGCAGGACATCGCCCTCAATGAGCGCGGTCGCGCCCAGGCCGCGCATGCCGGGCGCATCCTCGGCGATCTCCTCGCGCGCGACCGCCGTGACAAGGCGACGCTGCCGTTCGTCGCAAGCCCGCTGATCCGGGCGCGTGCCACCATGGAGCTGGTGCGCGCCGAGCTCGGCCTGCCGCCGGGCGACTACGCGCTCGACGCGCGGCTGCGCGAGATCGGCTACGGGACGTGGGAGGGCTCGACCTTGGCGCAGGCGCAGGCTGCGGACCCCGCGCTGTATGCCCGCCGCCTGGCCGAGAAGTGGACGGTGTCGCCGTCCGGCGGCGAGAGCTATGTCGACGTGCAGGTGCGGATGACCGACTGGTACCGCTCGGTGACGTCGGACACGGTCGCGGTCGCCCATGGCGGTACGGCGCGGGCGCTGATGGTGGCGCTCGGCTTCGAGACGCCGGCCTCGGCCGCCGAACTCTATATCGAGCAGGGGGCGGTCTACGTATTCGGTGAGCAGGGGCTGCGGAAGCATAGTTAACTCGCACTGTCATTCCGGGGCACGAAGCGAACCTCAGGGGCGCAATTGCGCCCCGGGGAATCTCGAGATTCCGGGTTCGATGCTCCGCATCGCCCCGGAATGACAGCTTGGCTGTTTGACCCCGCTGCCTCTGCGCGTTACGACACGCCATGTCCTTCAATACTTTCGGTCATATGTTCCGCGTCACGACCTTCGGCGAGAGCCATGGGGTCGCGATCGGCTGCGTCGTGGACGGCTGCCCGCCGCTGATCCCCCTGACCGCGGAGGAGATCCAGCACGACCTCGACCGCCGCCGCCCCGGCCAGTCGCGCTTCACCACCCAGCGCCAGGAGCCGGATGCGGTCAAGATCCTGTCCGGCGTGATGGCGCATCCGGAAACCGGCGCGCAGGTGACGACCGGCACGCCGATCGCGCTGCTGATCGAGAACACCGACCAGCGCTCGAAGGATTATTCCGAGATCAAGGACAAGTTCCGGCCCGGCCATGCCGACTTTACCTATGAAGTGAAATACGGCCTGCGCGACTATCGCGGCGGCGGACGCTCCTCCGCGCGCGAGACCGCGACCCGCGTCGCGGCCGGTGCGATCGCGCGCAAGGTGCTGCCCGAGGTGAAGGTGCGCGGCGCGCTGGTGCAGATGGGGCCGCACAAGATCGACCGCGAGAAGTGGGACTGGGACGAGATTGCGAACAACCCGTTCTTCTGTCCCGACAAGGACAAGGCGGCGTTCTTCGAAAGCTATCTCGACGGCATCAGGAAGAGCGGCTCCTCGATCGGCGCCGTCATCGAGGTCGTCGCCGAGGGCGTGCCAGCCGGCCTCGGCGCGCCGATCTACGCCAAACTCGACAGCGACCTGGCGGCGGCGATGATGAGCATCAACGCGGTCAAGGGCGTCGAGATCGGCGCCGGCTTCGGCGCCGCCGAATTGTCGGGCGAGGAGAACGCCGACGAGATGCGGACCGGCAACAACGGAACGCGTTTCCTGTCCAACCATGCCGGCGGCGTCCTCGGCGGCATCTCGACCGGGCAGCCTGTGGTGGTGCGCTTTGCGGTCAAGCCGACGTCCTCGATCCTGACCACGCGCCGGACCGTGGACCGCAAGGGCGCGGATACCGACATCCTGACCAAGGGCCGCCACGACCCCTGCGTCGGCATCCGGGCGGTACCGGTCGGCGAGGCCATGATGGCCTGCGTGCTGGCCGATCATTTTCTGCGCGACCGCGGGCAGACCGGGCGCTGATCCCTTATATAGTGGCGGTCGCCAGACCGCCCTGGGGGAATGCCATGAACGCGTCGGAGCTTCGGGACATCATCGAATGGATGATCGGCGGCGCGCGGTCGGCGCCGACCCCGCCGCAGATGATGGCGGAATGCTGCGAGCGCCTGGTGCGGGCCGGCCTGCCGCTGTGGCGCATCGGCGTCTTCGTGCGCACGCTGCATCCGGAGATCTATGGCCGCCATTTCTTCTGGAAGCCCGGCGCCGAGGTCGAAACCGGCACCGTCGATCACAACATCCTGGACTCCCCGGAATTTGCCGTCAGCCCGCTGTCGACCGTGTTCAGGCAGGGTGTTGAAGTACGCGCGCGGCTCGACGATCCCGCAAGCGCCCGGTTTCCGATCGTCGTGGACCTGCAGGCCGAAGGCGTCACCGACTACATCGCCGTGCCGCTGGTCTATACCGACGGCTTCGTCAATGCCTCGAGCTGGACCACCAGGCAGCCGGGTGGCTTCACCGAGGAGCAGCTCGATGCGATCCGGTCGATCACCGTGCCATTGGCGCGCTATATCGAGATCATCACCCTGCGCCGCACCGCCTCGCTCTTGCTCGACACCTATGTCGGCAACCGTGCCGGCGAGCGCATCATGGGCGGCCAGATCCGGCGCGGCCATGCCGATACGATGGATGCCGCGATCTGGCTGTCGGACCTGCGCGGCTTCACCGCGCTGTCGGACCGCTTGCCGGCCGAGACGGTGGTGGAAATCCTCAACCTCTACTTCGATTGCCAGGTCACCGCGATCCGCGACCATGGCGGCGAAGTGCTCAAATTCATGGGCGACGGCCTGCTCGCGGTGTTCCCGGTCGACGAATATCTCGGCGACGAGGTGCAGGTCTGCTCACGGGTGCTGGAAGCCGCGCGCGCGTCCCGCGCCGGCGTCGAGGCGCTGCAATTCGCCAATGGCGATGCCGTCGAACGCTTCCGTTTCGGCCTCGCGCTGCATCTCGGGCGCGTGCTCTACGGCAATATTGGCGGCGGCAACCGGCTCGACTTCACCTGCATCGGTCCGGCGGTCAATCTCGCCGCGCGGCTGGAGAAGATCGCCGGCCGTCTTGGCCGCACCGTGGTGGCCTCGGAGCGCTTCGCCGGCATCAGCGACGGCGGCTGGAGCGATCTCGGCGAGTTTCCTATCGCTGGAATTGCCAAGTCCGAACGGGTCTACGGCCTGTACGACGAGGCGCCGGTCGCTGCTGCGAGCTAAAGCATGATCCGGAAAAGTGCGAAGCGGTTTTCCGAAAAGCTCATGCTCAAACAAAGAGCTAAGGCGCGATGACGATTCAACCTAATCTCATCGCGCCTTAGCCGCCGCGGGCGTAAGACTGCTTCAGGCCGAAGGTCAGGATCGACAGCGTGATCCACAGCCGCAGCATGGCGAAGCCGAAGATGAAGACGACGTAGACCAGGTTCTTGAGCGGCTGGCCCACCGTCGCGGTCTGCCAGAAGTGCCAGATCGCGGTGCGGACAAGCTCCTGACCGTAGCCCAGCGCGACGTTGATCGCACCGAGCACCAGCACCGCGGCGCCGAGCCACAGCGCATGCCGGCCCAGATCCTTGACGGCGGCAAACAGTGCGACACGGCCGCCATTGCCTTCCGCATTGACGATGATCAAGAGCACCAGCGCTGCGATCGCCGCACTCCAGAACCGGCCGAGATCGGAGTCCTGATCGAAGGCCATGCCGTCGAGGCCCCACATCAAATGCGGAGCACACGACGTGAAGCCGACCGCGGCGGTGCCGACTGATGCCACGATCATCACGAGCATGATCCGCCACAGGATCGACGCCGACAGTCTGGTCTGCTCGGCCAGGGTCCATTCGCCGAGCGACGATTGGCCTCCGGCAGCCTGGATCGAGTCCCGCGCTGTCGCGAAGAAGGCGAGCAGCACGCAGATGTCGGCCAGCACCAGCGCGGGCAGCGTCAGGCCGGGCCTGCCGAAACCGACGATCCGCAGCGCCGCCGCCATGACGAGCCAGGGCAGAGCGGGCAGGGGGCGAAACGGCCCGAACGAGGTTTCTGGGCGGGTCTTCCGCAGTGAGAGCTGTTGGCGCAGTGCGACGGACATGCCGCGTTCATGCCATGCGATCCCAAAAGCACCGGTCGCCGCGATCGCTAAAATTCGCGGCAAGGCCTGTGGCAATCTGGCGCTGGCGCGCTATTCCTCGGGCTCGGTGGTGAACAGCAGCGGATAGCCCTTGGCGCGGCCGGCGTCGGTGGCGCGCGTCGCCTTGGTCTCGGCGACGTCCCTGGTGAAGACAGCGACGACGCAGACGCCGCGCTGGTGCGCCGTCAGCATCACCTTGTAGGCTTGGTCGTCGGTCATGCGGAATTCACCCTTCAGCACGGTGACGACGAATTCGCGCGGCGTGTAGTCGTCGTTGACCAGGATCACCTTGTGCAGGCGCGGCCGCTTGACCTTGGTCTTCGTCCTGGTTTTCGGCTTGACGACGGTATCTGGCATCGCACTCCCTCGCGATTGCCCCGTAAGAATACCGTCTTCAGGCGCGCCTTGGAACCGTTCGATTTGCACGGCGTCATTGCGGCAACGGCACGGCGCGCGTTGCCGCATTCGAGACAAACGAAGTTTGACTTGAGTGTGGACGTCTAACCTGAATGTGAAGGACAGCTGATATCTGCGCTTTTCGCCGCCTGAATTGCGTGTCACCATGACACTCATACGACGGGAGGGCCGCAATGCGCTGGTATGTCTCGATCGGAGCGGTGCTTGTCGCGGGCATGGTGGCCTGCGGCGATGTGGCCGGTGTTGCCGCGCCCGGCCCGGGAACCCAACCCGGCCATCGCCTGGCTGAAAAGGAATCCACACCGAGCGTCGACATCGAGTTGATCATCGCGGTCGACGTTTCCTATTCGATGGACATGGACGAGCTCGCGATCCAGCGCGAGGGCTATGCGCAGGCGATCGTCTCCAAGGATTTCCTGCAGGCGCTGAAGGCCGGTCCGAACGGCAAGATCTCGATCACCTATTTCGAATGGGCCGCCTCCAACGATCAGAAGATCATCATCCCCTGGCGGGTGATCGACGGTCCTGAATCCGCCGATGCGGTCGCCGCCGAGATCATGAAGACGCCGGTGCGCCGCGCCTCGCGCACCTCGATCTCCGGCGCGATCTATTTCGCGATCCCGATGTTCGACGAGAATCCGCATCGCGGGCTGCGCCGCGTGATCGATATTTCCGGCGACGGGCCCAACAACAACGGCACGCCGATCACGCCCGCGCGCGATGCGGCGCTCGACAAGGGCATCGTCATTAACGGTCTGCCGATCATGGTGAAGGAACCGTCCTACTCGACGATGGATATCGAGAATCTCGACTATTACTACGAGGACTGCGTGATCGGCGGACCGGGCTCCTTCGTGGTGACGATCAAGGATCGTGAGAAGTTCAAGGAGGCGATCCGCACCAAGCTGCTGCTCGAAGTTGCCGGCCGCACCCCCGAGCGCCCCATCATGCGGACCGCCGAGAAGGAGCCGCGGGTCAATTGCCTGATCGGCGAGAAGATCTGGCAGGACCGCTGGGGGCGGTAGCGATCATGTGGACCTCGTAGGATGGGTAGAGCGCAGCGAAACCCATCAATTCATGTCTATGGCGCGAATGATGGGTTTCACTGCGCTCTACCCATCCTACGGTTCTAACTCGCCCTACAGATCTTCTGGAGCTCACTCTCTATCGCGCGCAGCATCTGCAACGCGGCGGCATGCTCGGTCGCACCGATCTGCCGCCAGACCTCTGCGGCGCGGCCAGCAAGGCGCGAACCGTCACCGGAAAATTCGCGGCCTGCGCCAGTGCGCTCTTTTCGTTGATCAGATATTGCCCGTTCAGCGCAAACAGCACCTGTGCGAGGCAGGCCAGCGCGCGATAGGCGCAGCCGGCGACATGCGTGCCGTCGCCGCGCGGCAGAGCAAGCTCTGCATTCTCGATGCTGAACAGGACTTCCCATTGAAAGCGCCGGATCAGCGCATCGCGCAGGGCCGGCGGGTAGGGCACAGTCCTCGCCTTCAGCGCCGCGACGAGGCCGTCGGGATCGTGCAGCTGATGGCACAGCGCGACCTCGCCCATCCAGATCGCCGAGCAGAAGCCGTGCGGATGGCCCGGCTGGTAGTGCATGCTGATCTCGCCGTTCCGGCAAGCATCGATGACAGCAGAGACCTGATCGGTGCTGCGGTAGAGCAGGTCGACCTTGCGGCCGCCGATCGTGAGCCAGGCACCGCCGACGATCCACGGTCCCCATTCGCCGACCGGCGTGACATGCGCAGCGGCGGGGTCGTCGACCAGACCCGTTACAGCTTCGCGCAGCCGATCGATATCCGGCGCGGCGCCATCCCGATAGTAGAGGCCGATATCGGTGTCGGAGGTGTCATGCGCCGTGCCGCGCGCCCGCGAGCCGCCGAGTACGATGGCGGCGACGCCCGATACGGCGGCGATAACGGGGATGATGCGTGCGAGCAGCGGATCGTCGGACATGGAGCGCAGACTATAGCGAGACTGCCCGCGCTCAGCGATAGCCGCTCCGTCCTGTCAGCGCGCGAACCGCGCCACCAGCTCGACATGCGCCGTGTGGCGGAACTGATCGACCGGTGTGACGGCTGCGATCTTGTAGCCGCCGTCGATCAGGATTTTCGCGTCGCGCGCAAACGTCGCGGCGTTGCAGGACACCGCGACGATCACCGGCACCTTGCTCGCCGCCAGCTGGGTGACCTGCGCCTGCGCGCCCTGGCGGGGCGGGTCGAACACGACGGCGTCATAGTCGCGCAACTCCTGCGGCATCAGGGGACGGCGGAACAGGTCGCGCGCCTCGGCCTTGAGTGGCTTCAGCCCCGGCGTCGATTGCGCGGCCTTCTGCAGCGCGGTGATCGCACCCGTGTCGCTGTCGAAGGCGGCGATCCGCGCCTTCTCCGCGAGGCGCAGCGCAAACGGACCGACGCCGCAAAACAGGTCGGCGATATGCTTGGCGCGTCCGCAATGCTCGCGAACCAGCGCGGCCAGCGTCTCCTCGCCCTTGACGGTCGCCTGCAGGAACGAGCCGGGCGGCAGCACGACCTTCGCCTTTCCGATCGCAATCTCGGGAGAGGCACGCTGCAGCACCAGCTCGCCGTGGCGTGTCAGCCGCGCCAGCCGGTGCTTCTCCGCAACGCGCGACAAAGTGGTGATCAGGCTGGTCGGCAGCGCGCCGGAACCGCGCACGTCGATGTCGAGTCCGTTGACGGTTGCGGTGACCTGGATGTCGAGCGGCTTGCCGATCGCGATCAGCGGCTCGGCGGTGGCCCAGGCCGCCTCGATCGCGCCGTCGAGCGCAGGATCGAGGATCGGGCAGCGATCGACCGGGACGATATCGTGTGAACCTGCCGCGGCGTAGCCGACCTTGAGGACCTCGTGGCTGCCAATGCGCCCGTGCAGCGTGATGCGGCGACGGCCCGCGCCATGGGCATCGATCAGCGCTGCGACTTCCGCCGCAATCTTCGGCTGCGCCAGCGTCTCGACCACGATGTTGCGCTTCCAGGCGTGGTAGGGCACATCGTTCCAGTGCTGGATCGCGCAGCCGCCGCACACGCCGAAATGCGGACAGAACGGCGCGATGCGCTCGGGGCTTTCCTGCGCGACCCGCAGCAACCGCCGCCGGTCGGGATGGTTGCCCGGGACGTCGTCGACCTCGACCGTTTCGCCGGCCAGCGCATAAGGCACAAAGATCGATTGCGATCCCTCGATCGCGACGCCGTCGCCGCGGTGGCCGACATGGTCGATGGTAAGAAGCTCAGCCACGGCGCGCGCCGAGGAAGAATTCGATATTGCCGTCGCCGCCCGAGATCGATGACGGGAACACCTGAATGTCGGTGCAGCCCTGCGAGGCGGCAAAGGCTGCGATGTCGTCGCAGATCTCCTGGTGCACCATCGCGTTGCGGATCACGCCGCGCTTGGAGTGTTTGCGCGCCGCCTCGAATTGCGGCTTGATCAGCGCCAAGAGATGCATCGGGGCGGCCGCCAGCGACAGCGCAACCGGCAGCACCAGCTTCAGCGAGATGAAGCTGACGTCGATCACCACGATGTCGGGCCGCGCCGGCAGGCGCTTGCCCTCGAAACTCCTGATGTCGGTCGCCTCCATGGAGACGATTTTCGGATGCCCCTGCAGCGAGGGATGCAGCTGGCCGTGGCCGACATCGATGGCGAACACGAGGCTCGCGCCATTGGCGAGCAGCACTTCGGTGAAGCCGCCGGTCGAGGCGCCGACATCGAGGCAGACATGGCCCTCGACGTCGATCGGATAGTGCTCGAGCGCGCCGGCGAGCTTGACGCCGCCGCGCGAGACATAGGGATGCGCCGGCTCGGCCGAGAGGGCCGCGCCCGGTGCGACGATCTCGGACGCCTTCGCGATCTGCCTGCCGTCGGCGGTGACGAGGCCGGCGTCGATGGCGGCGCGCGCTCGCGCCCGGCTTTCGAACAGGCCGCGTTCCACCAGCAGCACGTCGATGCGTTTGCCGGCGGATGCGTCGTTGTCGTTGTCGCCCGCTCTGGTCACTTCGCCGCCTGCCGGCGCTGCGCGGCAGCGAGCCGCACGCAGGCCTCGAAGGAGGTGAGGTCGTGCCATAGGTCGGCCGACGGCTCGCGCGGGGTCACCAGCGGGCTGCCGTGCAGGTCGAGCGCGTGCATCATCATCAGATTGTCCGGCAATCCAAACTCTTCCACCGTCAGCCCCTCCGCATCGATCAGGCGTCCGTCGGATGCCGGCACGACCTGGCTGAGCCGCGCCACGCGATTGGCGTAGGACGTGGGATCGTTGGAATAGGCGAGGCACAGTTTGCCGCGTCCCGCCATGTAGCCGAGTTCGTAAACCGTGCCTGCGTCGGCACTGGGGCCGCGAAACGGCGTCAAGTTGGCGATGATGGCGTCGGCAGACTCCATCATCGCCTCGTTGCTCTTGAAGATGGTGAGCGAGACGCCGGCGGCGGTGGGATCGATGCTGTTGTCGAGCGGATACAGCCCGGTCAGCCCGTGATAGGCGCAAACCTCCGCCTTGCGGCGGCCGATCTCCACGGCATCCGGCAGGAACACGTCAGGACCTGCCAGATAGATCTTCATGGACTTGCCGGGGCTGGTGCGTTTTCGAGCGACAACCTGGAGCTTCGGTTCTGATTCAATCAGAACCGAAAATGCTCCAGTGAGCGCCGCCCGTCACGATCAGGCGAGCTTGACGGTCTCGGCCTTGTAGTCCTTGCCGAGGGTTTCGAACACCTTGGCAACGATGCTCTTGGCGTCGAGACCGGCGCGGGCATACATCGCCGCCGGCGTGTCGTGGTCGAGGAACACGTCGGGCAGGATCATCGAGCGGAACTTGAGCATGCCGCTGTCGAGCATGGCGTTGTCCGACAGGAACTGCATGACATGCGAGCCGAAGCCGCCGATCGAGCCTTCCTCGATCGTGATCAGGATCTCGTGGTCGCGGGCGAGCTTCATGATCATCTCTTCGTCGAGCGGCTTCATGAAGCGCGCGTCGGCGATCGTGGCGGAAAGGCCGTGCGCGGCGAGCTCGTCGGCCGCCTTCTCGCACTCTGCGAGACGGGTGCCGAACGACAGCAGCGCGACCTTCTTGCCCTCACGGATGATGCGGCCCTTGCCGACCTCGAGGGCAACGCCGACTTCCGGCATCTCGATGCCGCGGCCTTCGCCGCGCGGATAGCGCAGCGCGCTCGGACGATCGTTGATCGCAACCTGCGTCGCCACCATGTGGACCAGTTCCGCCTCGTCGGCGGCGGCCATGATCACCATGTTCGGCAGACAGCCGAGATAAGCATTGTCGAACGAACCCGCGTGCGTCGCGCCGTCGGCGCCGACCAGGCCGGCGCGGTCGATCGCGAAGCGGACCGGAAGGCTCTGGATCGCGACGTCATGGACCACCTGGTCATAGCCGCGCTGCAGGAAGGTCGAGTAGATCGCGCAGAACGGCTTGTAGCCTTCGGTGGCGAGGCCGGCGGCGAAGGTCACCGCGTGCTGCTCGGCAATGCCGACGTCGAAGGTGCGGTCCGGGAACGCCTTGTTGAAGATGTCGACGCCGGTGCCTGACGGCATCGCCGCGGTGATGGCGACGATCTTGTCGTCCTTCTCGGCTTCCTTGACGAGGCTCTGGCCGAACACGTTCTGGTAGGCCGGCGCATTCGGCTTGGCCTTGGCCTGGGTGCCGGTCGCGACGTCGAACTTGACCACGGCGTGGTACTTGTCGGCGGAGGCTTCGGCCGGGCCGTAGCCCTTGCCCTTCTGGGTCACGACGTGAACTAGGATCGGGCCGGTCTCCATGTCGCGGACGTTCTTCAGCACCGGCAGCAGATGGTCGAGATTGTGACCGTCGATCGGGCCGACATAGTAGAAGCCGAGTTCCTCGAACAGCGTGCCGCCGTCCATCATGAAGCCGCGGGAATATTCCTCGACGCGGTTGGCGCGGTTGGCGAGGATCTTCGGCAGGCGCTTGTTGATCTGCTTGGCGGCCTCGCGCAGCGAGCGGTAGGTCTTGCCGGAGTAGAGGCGCGACAGATAGGCGCTCATCGCGCCGACGGGCGGCGCGATCGACATGTCGTTGTCGTTGAGGATCACGATCAGGCGCGAGTTCATCGCGCCGGCGTTGTTCATCGCCTCATAGGCCATGCCCGCCGACATCGCGCCGTCACCGATCACGGCGATAACGTTGTTCTTGCCGCCGGAGAGATCGCGCGCCACGGCCATGCCGAGGCCGGCCGAGATCGAGGTCGAGGAGTGCGCGGCGCCGAACGGATCGTAGTCGCTTTCGGTGCGCTTGGTGAAGCCGGAGAGACCGCCGCCGGTGCGTAGCGTGCGGATGCGGTCGCGGCGTCCGGTCAGGATCTTGTGCGGGTAGGCCTGGTGGCCGACGTCCCAGATCAGGCGGTCGCGCGGGGTGTCGAAGATGTAGTGGATGGCGGTGGTCAGTTCGACCACGCCGAGGCCGGCGCCGAAATGGCCGCCGGTCACCGACACCGCGTCGATGGTTTCCTGGCGCAGCTCGTCGGCAACCTGCTGCACCTGCTCGACCTTCAGCTTGCGCAGGTCATCCGGCGTGTGAATAGTGTCAAGAAGCGGCGTCTTACTAAATGTGGTCACAGCGAATTTCCAATTTTTGCCTGTCGGAACGAACCGCCCGACGCGAGATGGGATGGCGCGCACACCGCGCAGCGAATGCCAGACACTGGGTGCCGCCCCGGCAGGCCGGTGCCTGGTTGTAAGCCTAGATTCACTCCGGATTGGACCACGTGATATGCATCACCTTGGTCGCTCTTCACCCGTCCCGGTTCAGTTTTGTCGAACCATTTGAGATGCATGCCGCCCGAAAAGTCGGGCTGCCCGCCACTCTCAAATGCCCATAGAACTGGAAGCATTACACCAAAGCCGCCGCCAAAGCCAACCCGATAGGGGCCGCAAGGTTCCTATGCGGCGCGCCGAAAAACCTAGTCTTTTCAATAGTCGGGTGGGAGCTGGGTTCCAATTCGCCTAATTTGGCGGCAGCCGGCCGGGCCGGCTCGGCCTGATTCGCAGCCGTACCCGACCCCGCGGGTAGCCCCGGAGGTTTACGGGTGGCTGGAAATGCACAGCAACAATTGCCCGCCGTGGCGGACATCGCGCCGCACGATCGACGTGGTCGGTAGCGCTACTGCAGGTCGAGCGGCTCGGTGCCGGTCGGCTGGCCCGAGGCGTCGGTGGTGATCTTGTCGACGCGGGCTTCGGCCTGACGCAGCAATTCCTCGCAGCGCCGCTTCAGCGCCTCGCCGCGCTCGTAGATCGCGACCGATTCCTCAAGCGGGACCTTGCCGTCCTCGAGCCGCTTGACGATCGATTCGAGTTCCTCGATCGCGCGTTCAAAGGAGAGCTTCTTCACGTCGGCTTGGGTATTCTCGGCCATTCTTGCGTTCCCGATTGCGTGGATCAGATCGCAACCTGATCTTGTCGTCCAAACATGACCTGTCGCAGGCCATGCTCGCCCCGGCGCAGAATCAATCGAATTTTTGCGGGCGTATTGTGGCGGGGATTTACCCGTCCATCAATGCGGTGACGTGAGATGCCACCGACTCTTTCAGGCCCTGCAGGTCGTAGCCGCCTTCCAGGACGGAGACGACGCGGCCGCCGGCGCTCTTGTCGGCGAGATCCATCAGCTTGCGCGTGACCCAGCCGAAATCCTCGCCCGTCAGGTTGATCGAGGCCAAGGGATCGCGGTGATGCGCGTCGAAGCCCGCCGAAATGACGATAAGTTCGGGGGAGAACTTCTCCAGCTGCGGCAGGATCAGGTTCTCGAAAGCGGAGCGGAACTTGGCGCCGCCGTCGCCGGGCGCCAGCGGCGCGTTGACGACAGTGTCGTGCTCGCCACGCTCGCCGGCGGCCCCAGTGCCGGGGAACAGCGGCATCTGGTGCGTCGAGCAATACATCACGGTCGGGTCGGCCCAGAAGATATCCTGCGTGCCGTTGCCGTGATGGACGTCGAAATCGATGATTGCGGCGCGCTTGATGCCGTATTTGCGCTGCGCGTGGCGGGCAGCGATCGCGGCATTGTCGAAGAAGCAGAAGCCCATCGGCGTCGATTTCTCGGCGTGGTGCCCGGGCGGGCGCACCGCGACGAACGCGTTTTGATGCTTGCCCTCCATCACCGCATCGGCGGCGGCCACCGCGCCGCCGACGCCGCGCATCACCGCTTCCCAGGTGCCCGGCGACATCGAGGTGTCGCCGTCGATATAGATCATGCCGGAGGTCGGCGCGATGTGGCGGAGTTCGCCGACATAGTGCTCACCGTGACAGAGCAGCACGGTGTCGAGGTCGCCTTCCGGCGCGGAATCGCGCACCAGCGCCTTGAAGCGATCCTCGCCGAGCACCTCGGCGACCGCCCGCAGCCGGTCGGGGCGTTCGGGATGTCCGGGAGGGGTCAGGTGGTCGAGACAGGCGGAATGCGTCAGAAGCAGTGTCATGCAGATTCCCGGCGCAATCGATGCGCGTGCGAGGACGCATGATCCGGAAAAGTGCGCAGCGGTTTTCCGACCAAGATCATGCAAGAGCAGGCCCTAATCTAGGCCGTTAGCGGCGTTCCGGAAAGGGCCGACATCATCCCTGTTCCCGTCCTTCCAAAGCCGGGGTGTTTTCCGCGTCATTGCCAGCGGAGCGAAGCAATCCATGCCGCATGCTCGGAGACAATGGATTGGTTCGCTCCGTTCGTAATGACGTGAGGAGCTGCGTACGCCACCCCTAGACCTCGCTCAATTGATCCGCTCGATCCGCTTGTCTGCCGTCGGGCCCACCGGGCTGTTGGCCTTGAAGTAGGCATAGAGCGCATCGACGTCGTAGATGCCGAACTGCTGCGCGGTTCCTTGCTTGAACACCGTGAAGCCGTCGCCGCCCTCGGCGAGATAATTGTTCACGGTGACGCGGTAGCTCGCGGCCGGGTCGATCGGCTTGCCGTCCAGCGACATCCGTGCGGCAATGATGCGCGCGCCATCGGGCTTGCTCGCATCCCACGCATAGGAGAACCCCTTCGAGACCTGGAGGGCGCGCGGCCGCTTCGGATCGGCCCATTGCTGCTCCAGCGCGTCCTTGAGCTGCTTGCCGGTCAGCGTCATCGTCACCAGCTGGTTGCGGAACGGCTGGCTTGCAAAGATATCGGCATAGGTCACCGCGCCGTCCTCGCGCTTGACGATGTCGGTGCGCACGCCGCCGGGATTGGTGAAGGCGATTACCGCGCCGCCATTCGGCTCGGCGCTGGTTGCAAGCAGCTGTGCATCGGCGACGATGTCGCCGAGCGGGCTCTCGCCAGTTTCGGCAGGTGTACGCGACAGCGTTTCGGTGACCGAGCCTGCCGCGCGGCTCGCGATCGGCGCGGCCAGCCGGTCGTAGGATTCCAGCAGCGCGCTCTGCTCGGGATCCTTGGCCGTGCCGGCGATCCGCACGATGGTGTTGGCGGCCCTGGCGCTGATCACGTCATGGCTGTTCGGATCAAGCTGAAGGTCGATCGCGGTGACCAGGGTGCCGTATTTGTCGCCGGAGGTGACGAGCCGTCCATCGATCTCGCAGACATAGGCCTGGTGGGTGTGGCCGGAGACCACGACGTCGACCGCGCGATCGAACTTCTTGACGATGTCGACGATCGGCCCGGAGATCCCTGGACATTCATTATAGTCGCCGGTCGGAAAGCCGCCTTCGTGGATCAGCACCACGATCGCCTCGACGCCCTTTGCCTTCAGCTCGGGGACCAGCGCATTGACGGTCTCGGCCTCGTCGCGAAAGTCGAGGCTCGCGACGCCGGCCGGCGACACCAGGTTCGGGGTGTTCTTCAGCGTCAGCCCGATGAAGGCCACTGCAATGCCGTCGAATTGCTTGATCTCGTAGGGCGGAAACACCGGCTTGCCGGTCGCCTTCTCGATCGTAGAGGCGGCGAGATAGCGGAATTTGGCTCCTGTGAACGGGTGCGGCCCCTGGCATTTGTCGATCGGATGGCAACCGCCATTCTGCATCCGCAGCAGCTCGTCCTTGCCCTCGTCGAATTCGTGATTGCCGACCGAGGAGATCGCAAGCCCCATCAGCGAGAGCGACTCGATGGTCGGCTCGTCATGAAACATCGCCGACAGGAACGGGCTCGCGCCGATCAGGTCGCCGGCCGCGACGAAGATGTTGTTCTTGTGGCCCTCGCGCAGCTGCTTGACGACGGTGGCCATCCGCTCGGCGCCGCCGGCGGGCTCCATGATCTTTTTGGTCGCGTCAGCGGCGTCGGTGATGCGGATGCCGCCCGGCGGCGGCCGCAGATAGCCGTGGAAATCGTTGATCGCGAGAATGCGCAGGCTCACCGGCTCCGCGGCCTGCGCCGGACAGGGGCTTGCTGCGGCCAGTCCGAACGCGCAAAGCGCGGCGAGAGGGGAAAGGCGGGACTGTCTCATGACCTGTCCATGGAGCACGGGATCATGGCGCCGCGCCACTACAATTTTGCGACGCTTCGTTTCAATCCTTCGGGCGAGCCATGAATGCCTTGAACGCCTCGACTGCTTCCTCGGAGCGCATCCGTTCGCTGAACAGATGGTTCTCCTGCTCGATGCGGCGGGTGACGTCCTCCGGCGGCAGCCGGATCAGGCGCCGCGAGATCGCCACCGCCTCGGCCGGCAGCGCGCAGATCTCGCGCGCCACCTTGTGCGCCTCCACCTCGGCATGTCCCGGCGCCACCACGGTATTGACGAAGCCGGCGACGCGGGCGTCGTCGGCCGACATGGTGCGGCCCATCACCAGCATCGCGAAGGCACGCTGGTGGCCCATCATGCGCGGCATCAACAGGCTCGAGGCGCCTTCCGGCACCAGGCCGAAATTCGAGAACGGCGTCGAGAACAGCGCGGTCTTGCTGGCGAGCACATAGTCGCAGTGAAACAGCATGGTGGTGCCGATGCCCATCGCGACGCCGTCGACGGCGGCGATGATCGGCTTCACATTGTGGGCCAGCGAATACAGGAATTTGACGAGGTCAGAGGCCGGCGGCGTCTCACCGGTCGAGGTGCCCTGCGCGAGCAGGTCCTCGATGTCGTTGCCCGCGGTGAACACGCCGGAGCCGCCGGTGATGATCAGGCAGCGGATCTTCGGATTGTTCTGCGCCTTGTCGATCGCGTCGCTGATCGCGCGAAACATCTCCTGGGTGATCGCGTTCTTCTTCTCGGGCCTGCGCAGCCGGATCACGCGCGTGGCGGCTTCGTCGGTCACTATGACATGCGCGGTCATCGAGCGGTCCCAGGGTCGGCCGGCATCGTCGCCGGTGGAGGTCGTGCCGCCATCCTACATGATCCCGTGCAAGCCCCAAGAGCTCCGGCGTGTTCCGGGCCGCTTTTCCCCGTGGGCGAGCATGAGAACGGCGCAATGCAGATAATCGGAATCTTGCGATTCCGGGCAGGGGACGTTGGTCGTAGGCGCGGAGGCGCACGGCGATGCTGCCTTCCGCCCGCGCCACGATGGCGCCGATGCTGCCCGCCCGCCGCGCCCGTGGCGCTCGCGACGAGTTTAACTTCCCCGCGAGAAACATTCCGCTGTTCGCGGCATTCCCCCCTTTACTGACAGGCCGAACAGACCTCGACACGTCGTTGTCGTGGTTCCGCGTGCGGCTGACTTGAGGAGAGCGGCGGCATGCAGATCTCCGGACGTTTGGAACTATCGCGGCGCCATCTGTTGATTGTTGGAGCCGCCTCGCTTGCGGCGTCGTCGATCGCGACGCCTCCGCCTGCGGCCGCCCAATCTGCCCCGACCGGAGCGCCCGTGATGACGAGAGTATCCTTTGACGTGAACGGCGAAACCCACCAGCTCGAGCTCGACACCAGGACCACGCTGCTCGATGCCCTGCGCGAGCACCTGCATCTGACCGGCACCAAGAAGGGCTGCGACCACGGCCAATGCGGCGCCTGCACGGTGATTGTCGACGGCCGGCGGATCAATTCCTGCCTGACGCTCGCCGTGATGCATCAGGGCGACGAGATCACGACGATCGAGGGGCTCGGCACGCCGGACGAGCTGCATCCGCTGCAGGCGGCATTCGTCGAGCATGATGGCTATCAGTGCGGCTATTGCACGCCCGGCCAGATCTGCTCGGCGGTCGCCGTGCTTGCCGAGGTCAAGGCCGGCATCCCGAGCCATGTCACGGCGGATCTGAATGCGCCGCTGCGACTGACCAATGCCGAGCTCCGCGAGCGCATGAGCGGCAATATCTGCCGCTGCGGCGCCTATTCCAACATCGCCGAGGCGATCAGCGAGGTCGCCGGGAGGAGCGCATGAGATCATTCAGCTATGAGCGCGCCGCCTCGCCGGGCGCGGCGGCCGCAGCCGCCGCCGGCACCGCGAACGCCAAGTTCATCGCCGGCGGTACGAATCTGCTCGACCTGATGAAGCTCGAGATCGAGACGCCGGCGCATCTGATCGACGTCAACGACCTGGCGCTCGACCGCATCGAGGAGACCGCGGACGGCGGCTTGCGGATCGGCGCGCTGGTGCGCAACACCGATCTCGCCGCCGATATACGCGTGCGGCGCGACTACGGCGTGCTGTCGCGCGCGCTGCTCGCCGGTGCCTCCGGCCAATTACGCAACAAGGCGACGACCGCGGGCAATCTGCTGCAGCGGACGCGCTGTCCTTATTTCTACGACACCAATCTGCCCTGCAACAAGCGCAAGCCCGGCAGCGGCTGCGCCGCGATCGGCGGCTTCAGCCGCCAGCATGCGGTGGTCGGTGTGAGCGACGCCTGCATCGCGACCCATCCGAGCGACATGGCGGTGGCGATGCGCGCGCTCGACGCCCGTCGTCGAGACGGTGCGGCCCGACGGCACCACGCGCAGCATCCCGATCGCCGAGCTGCATCGTCTGCCCGGCGACAGCCCCGAGATCGAAACCAGCCTGGTGTCGGGCGAGCTGATCACCGCGGTGGTGCTGCCGAAACCGGTCGGCGGCGCGCAGGCCTATCGCAAGGTGCGCGACCGCGCCTCTTATGCCTTTGCGCTGGTCTCGGTTGCTGCGATCGTGCAGCGCGACGGCACCGGCCGCGTCGCGCTTGGCGGCGTGGCGCACAAGCCGTGGCGCGTCGAGGCGGCGGAGGCGGAATTGCCCGACGGCGCCAAGGCCGTCGCCGCGCGCCTGTTCGCCGATGCCAAGCCGACCAAGGACAATGCGTACAAGCTGCCGCTCGCCGAGCGAACGCTGGCGGCGGTGCTGCGCGAGGCCAGGGCTTGAGATCCAGGGCTTAAGAAGAGGGCCTGACATCATGCGTTTTGAACATCCCGCCACCTTCAATCCGATCGACCAGCTCAAGGTGATCGGCCACCCGACCAGCCGGATCGACGGGCCGCTGAAGACCACCGGCACCGCGCCTTACGCCTATGAGCGGCACGACGTCGCGGCCAACCAGGCCTATGGCTACGTGGTCGGTTCGGCGATCGGCAAGGGGCGGATCGGTTCGATCGATCTCGAGGCGGCCAAGGCTGCGCCGGGCGTGCTCGCCATCGTCACAGCGGACAATGCCGGCAAGCTTGGCAAAGGAGAGCGCAATGCGGCGCCGCTGCTCGGCGGGCCGGAGATCGCGCATTATCACCAGGCCGTCGCCGTCGTCGTCGCCGGGACCTTCGAGCAGGCGCGGGCCGCGGCGCAGCTGGTCCGGATCGACTACGTCAAGGGCGACGGCAAGTTCGATCTCGCCGCGGAGCGGGACAAGGGCGTCACGCCGCACCCCTCATTCGGCGGCCCGGCCGATACCGCCGTCGGCGATTTCGCCGCCGCCTTCGCTGGTGCGCCCGTACAACTCGATGCCACCTACACCACGCCCGATCAGGGCCACGCGATGATGGAGCCGCATGCTTCGATCGCGGCCTGGGACGGCGACAAGCTCACGGTCTGGACCTCGAACCAGATGATCGCCTGGGGCGCTGAGGATATGGCGAAGACGCTCGGCATCGCCAAGGAGAATGTCCGTCTGGTGTCGCCCTATATCGGCGGCGGCTTCGGCGGCAAGCTGTTCCTGCGCGCCGAGGTATTGCTCGCCGCGCTCGGCGCCCGCGCGGCCGGCCGACCGGTCAAAGTCGCGCTGCAACGTCCGCTGATGTTCAACAACACGACACACCGTCCGGCGACGATCCAGCGCATCCGCATCGGCGCCGAGCGCGACGGCAAGATCACGGCGATCGGCCACGAAAGCTGGTCTGGCAACGTCAAGGACGGCGAGCCCGAGATGGCGGTGAGCCAGACGCGGCTGCTTTATGCCGGCGCCAGCCGGATGACGGCGACGCGGCTTGCGGCGCTCGATCTGCCGGAGGGCAATGCGATGCGCGCGCCCGGAGAAGCCTCCGGCATGATGGCGCTCGAGATCGCGATCGACGAACTCGCCGAGAAGCTCGGCATCGACCCGGTCGTGCTGCGCATTAGCAACGACACCCAGGTCGACCCCGAGCATCCGGAGCGGCACTTTTCGCAGCGGCAACTGGTGCAGTGCCTGAGCGATGGCGCGGCGCGGTTCGGTTGGGACAAGCGCAATCCGAAACCCGGCGCCGTCCGTGACGGGCGCTGGCTGGTGGGAATGGGCGTCGCCGCGGCGTTCCGCAACAATCTCGTGACCAAGTCGGCGGCACGCGTTCGTCTCGACCAGAACGGCATCGTGACCGTCGAGACCGACATGACCGACATCGGCACCGGCTCCTACACCATCATCGCGCAGACCGCGGCCGAGATGATGGGCGTGCCGCTCGAGAAGGTCGCGGTGCGGCTCGGCGATTCCGACTTCCCGGTGTCCTGCGGCTCGGGCGGGCAGTGGGGCGGCAACAATTCCACCGCCGGTGTCTACGCCGCCTGCACCAAGCTGCGCGAGGCCATTACGCAGAAGCTCGGCTTCAATTCCGAGGAGGCGGTGTTTGCCGACGGCGTGGTCCGCTCCGGCAATCGCAGCGTGCCGCTGGCGCAGGCCGCCGGCGGCGGCGACCTCGTGGCGGAGGATGCCATCGAATACGGCGATCTCGCGAAAACCTACCAGCAGTCGACCTTCGGCGCGCATTTCGTCGAGGTCGGTGTCGACGCCGACACGGCTGAAATCCGGGTGCGGCGGATGCTTGCGGTCTGCGCGGCGGGCCGCATCCTCAATCCGAAGGCGGCGCGCAGCCAAGTGATCGGCGCGATGACCATGGGTGTCGGCGCGGCGCTGATGGAAGATCTCGTCGTCGACAGGCGTCATGGCCTGTTCATCAATCACGACCTTGCTGCCTATGAGGTGCCGGTCCATGCCGACATCCCGCATCAGGAGATGATCTTCCTCGACGAGATCGATCCGATCTCATCGCCGATGAAGGCCAAGGGCGTCGCCGAACTCGGCATCTGCGGCGTCGCCGCCGCGGTCGCCAATGCGGTCCACAATGCGACCGGCGTGCGGGTGCGCGACTATCCGATCACGCTCGACAAGTTGCTGGCAGGGATGCCGGAGCCGGCGTAGCGCGGGACGCTTCACCTCGCCCCGCAAGCGGGTGAAGAACGGGGAGAGGGAGCACAGCGGAGTCGGGGGCGCTGTTCTACCTAAACGCTCTAACCGCGACCGACGAACGAGCCGATGCCCCGGCCGATCGCGGCGCCGTGCTGAAACAGCGCGCCGAGGTGATCGCCGGGCACCGACATCGCATGCAGGCCGTTCTCCGCGGCGAAGCGCTGCATCGGCGCATGCGGCCCGTCGTCCTGTCCGTTCCAAAGCAGCACCGGCACGCGCGAGGACAGGACCGCGTCCTTGGCGCCATCGACCTGGCCGAGCGCATTGAAGCAGGCGCGCACGCCGCCTTCGAGATCCGGCGTCACCCATTCGGCGAGCTCCGGCACCGTGCGGCGGGCAAAGGTGATGAAGGCACCATAGGTCAGCGGGCCGGCGTTGCCGCGCGGCAGTCCGGTGAGAAAGTCCCAGCCGCCGATCGCCAGCGACGCCAGCCGTGCCGGGAAAAACCGGGCGACACCGACCGCGACCCAGCCGCCCATCGAATGTCCCACCACGTGGGCGCGCTCGTCGCCGAGATCGTCGATCACGGCGACGATGTCGCCGGCACGCTGCGCCTGATTATAGAGCGCCGGATCGGCGGGCTTGTCGCTCAGGCCATGTCCGAGCGAATCGACGCAGACGACGCGAAAGCGATCGGCAAGCGCGTCGACCACGCCGCATTGTTTCCAGCTCGCGGCGTCGAGCAAGAGACCGTGCTGCAGCACGATCAGCGGCCCGGATCCCTCGACGGTGTAATGGATACGCTGGCCCCGGTGATTGGCGAATGGCATCGGATAGAGTTCCCCACGTTTTATCAGAGGTGAGCGTGGAGGCGCCGGGTTTCAAGACCTCGTTCCGGATCAGGAACCGCATCGCCGATGGCGGGCGAACCATCAGCCGCCCCACACGGTGGCTTCGCTCCAGCCGAGATCCCTGAACTCGGCTGCCCGGAGCGGGGCTTCGCCGGCGGCGAAGAATTCGTCGAGCTGCGGCGGCTTCACCGTGGTCTCCGAGAGCATCGCATGGGCCTGGCCGCGATGATGAATCTGGTGCTGAAACAGATGCATCAAGAGGCGGTCGCGCCGCTCGGTCTGCACGCTCGTGTCGCGATTGATCTTCACCACATCATCGAGCCGCTCAGCCGTTAGCGCATCGCAGTGCACGATCAACCGCTGATCGATCGCGCGCTGGGCGTCTTTCAGCGCGGCGACTGACGGGTAGGGCACCTCGTTGGCCCACGCCTTCGGCCCGAGCCAGCCGCCCTCGAGCGCATCAATGTAGAAGAGATCGATGACATGAATGTGGTTGAGCGTCGCCTGCAGGCTCGGGAAGAACCCGGTCCGCGCGGCGGCGAACTCCGCCTGGCTGAGACCGGCGCAGGCCGTGAGCAGGCGGTGATTGGCCCAGGCATTATTGTACGCAAAAGCGCGAAAGGTCTGAACGAGGCCTGCTTGCATATCGGTCCTCACTGGATTGACTGTTTCAGGCAGGTGCACCGGCCGACCCGCGACAGTGATCGTGGTGCTTGCGTTGGTGACTTGATCCTCGCATAGCTAATCCATCGTGGTGCACTTCATCCGAAGGCGGGAGCAGATGCAACTGGCAAAGAACGTGATCGACGTCGGCCTTTCCTTCAACGATCTCGAACCGATGCTGCGGTTCTGGCAGCAGGAGGCCGGACTTCGCTTCGATCATGTGCAGCCGATCCGCCGCGGGCAGAAGCAGTACCGGCACGACGCGCAAGGTTCGGTCATCAAGCTCAACCATCATGTCGAGCCGCTGCCGGATGCGGCGCCGAGCGGCTATCGCGAACTGATCATTGCGCGCGCGGGCGTCGACGCACCGCAACGCATGGCCGACCCCGACGGCAACAGCGTTTGCCTGGTTGCGCCCGGACATGACGGCATCACCCAGATCGCCGTCACGATGGCGGTGCGCGACCTTGCCGCGCATCGCAGGTTCTACGGCGACATCCTCGGCTTCACCGAGCAGTCATGGTCTGATGGTCCGGCGTTTCGCCTCGGCGACAGTCTGATCCTGCTCAGGGAAGATCGCGCCGCAACCATCGATCCGGTTCGGGGTGCGCGCGGCTGGCGCTACATCACGCTGCAGGTCGCCGACATCGACGCCGTGCATGACGAGTTGCGCGCCAAGGGCGTGCGGGAAGGCCTTGCGCCGGTGACGCTCGGCGAGGTCGCACGGATCTCCATGATCCTCGATCCCGATGGCAACTGGATCGAACTGTCCCGCCGCGCATCGATCGTTGGAAGCCTGTCCAACCGCTAGGCAGCAAATTTTCTGGCCGCCCGGTCGGCACCGATGATATGATTCTGCGAATGCATCCAATTTGATGATCGCTTTATGCAGTCGATTTTCGGGCCGCGGCGGGTTCATCGATCGATTTTGCCAGCGGCTATCGGCTCGGCTTGCCTGCTGCTGTTCGTCCCCGTCGCAAACGCCCAACCTCCCGGCAATCCAGCGGTAACGCCCTCCGCGCAGCGCGCAGAGCTGGCGCAGGCACAAACATCGCAAACAGAAACGTCTCGTCCGGATAGCAACGCCGGAGTGCGCAACGCTGAGGCCGATCGGTCGGCGTCCGATCAGCAATCGTCATCCGTTCCGTCGCCGGCGCCGACAGCTTTGCGTCCAAAGCTCGATGGGCCGCAGCAGTACTGCAAGGCGTTGGAGGAGGCTGCATTGGAGAACGGCTTGCCGCCGGATTTCTTCGTCCGGCTGATCTGGCAGGAAAGCAATTTCGATCCCAACTCGGTCAGTTCGGCCGGTGCCCAGGGGATCGCCCAGTTCATGCCCGGTACTGCGCGGTGGCGCGGTCTGGCCGACCCGTTCGAGCCATTGCCTGCCTTGCAGGAATCCGCGCGCTGGCTCCGCGAGCTGCGCGCGCAGTTCGGCAATCTCGGCCTTGCGGCGGCCCCCTATAATGGTGGTCCACGGCGGGTTCAGGATTGGTTGGCGGGACGTGGAAGCCTGCCGGGCGAAACGCGCGCTTATGTCAGGATCATCACCGGCAGGTCCGCCGAGGAATGGGCGCAGGGTTCGCTTGAGGATCGGGTCCACACCGACGCGGCCATGGCCTGCGGTGACATCGTGCGCGGCATGCTCGTTCGGGCGCTTCCTGCGGGCCCAAGAGAGTCTGTGACAATCGCGCAGCAAGCTGCGTGGGGGCCCTGGGGACTTCAATTGGCCGGCGGCCCGTCGCAATCGCGCGTACTCGCCGACTACCAGCAACTTCAGAAACGATTTGCATCCGTGCTCGGCGATCGCGCACCGCTCGTTCTGAGATCGCGCATGGCCGGGCCAGGCTCGGCCACCTGGTATCTGCTCCGGGTCGCCGAGACGACCCGTGAGCGAGCTAACCAGCTGTGCGCCCGGTTGGAGGCAGTCGGCGGTCGCTGCCTGGTGTTTCGCAACTAGGTGGCACACGTTGCAGGTCGCAGCGATCGACGGCGTGGTCAGCGCTAATTGGCGACAGAGCCCTCAACTGCAAATGTGTGGTACCTCGCGTATTTCTCGCCGACGGCCCGAACCTGCACGTAGGCCGGATCGTGTCGCCAGGCCCAAAGCGCCTCCATGCTCGGATACATGTAGACGACGACGCGCTTGGGTGGATCTCCATCGACGGCAACGACCTGCGACCCGGTTGCCGCCGCGCCGGCAGCCGCAATCAACTTGCCGCCATGTGCCCTGATGATCTCCTTCGCCTTCGGGAGATATTCCCTGGCATAGCCATCGGGATCGGTGACCTCGATTTGGCCGATCAAATAGGCGGGCGGCCTGGCTTCGCCATGCAGCGCTTCGCTGCCAAGAGCGCCGATAGCGGTACAACTCAACATGACCAGAGCCATCTTGCCTCCAGAATTCATGGGAGCCTCCTCCGGTGCCGTGCCTGTGCGGCAAGCCGTAGCCTGACAGGACTCTTCACGAGGCTTCGAAATACGTCCAATACATATATTTTCTCGAATCTTATGCTCGAATGGTATAAGCGGGCATGAACCTTCAACAGGCCCTCACGTTCTTGACGGTGGCCGAGCTCGGCACCGTCTCAAAGGCCGCATTGCGGTTGCGTGTCGCGCAACCCGCCCTGTCCAGGCAAATCATCGGTCTCGAACGGGAGCTCGGCTTGCAGCTCTTCGACCGCGTCGGGCGCCGGCTTCTATTGACTGGCGAAGGCGAGCAGTTGATTGCGGGCTGCCGTCTGCTGCTCAACAGCGTCAATTCGCTGAAAGAGCAGGCTCAGCTGCTTCGCCAAGGAGATACCGGGGTCTTGAGGATCGCCGGCTCGCCGCAACACATCGAGAGCGTGCTGTCAGATTTTCTCCACCGGTACGCGGAGCGATATCCCAGGGTCGAGATCAGGATCAGGGAGGGGACGGGCAGCGAGATATTGGCGATGCTGGAACGCGGGGAAGTTCACCTCGGCCAAAATTTGCTGCACGCCGTCAGACTGAACGAGCAGCACTTCGGCAGCCTTCCGCTTGGATCCGTACAGTTACTGGCTGCTTGTCATCCGTCGATGCCGCTTGGTCCCCGTTGCACAATCGAGATCGCTGACCTCGCCGAACTTCCGTTGCTGCTGCTGGACAGCGGGTTCGGATTTCGGCGTGCTTTCGATGCGGCAAGCCGTATGGCGGGGCTGAAACCGAAGATCACGTTCGAGAGTCGCAGTCCGCACACCTTGCTGGCACTGGCCGAGGCGGGGCACGGCGTCGCGATCGTTCCCTCCCAGCTTCAGTGCTGGCGCTACGAATTAAGGATTGTTGGTCTCACGCACAGGCGCCGCGTGTTGCAGGAGCCTCTGACCATCTCATGGGACAAGCGGCGTCCGTTGCCTCGTTTCGCGACCGATTACTGTGCAATGCTGGCAGCGCATATGCGGGAGACGTTTCCGATCACGCGCCCGACGGAACCGGCAGCGGCAAAAGCAAGTGTTCAGACGCGCGCCAAGCGAGTTCCACGCAAGGCGAAAAGTTCGGGCGGTTGAATATCGCGATTTGCGTCCGCGTCACCGATCACCGAGTTGCGCGGCGGCGCAAGCCCTTACGCGAAACATGGTTCGGTTTATCGGAACGGCAGCTCGGTGAAGCTCCGCTCGCCCCCATCGACGGCGCTTCCGAGCTTGCCCTAGCGGATTAAGTGTGTATGCTTGCAGCGTTCGATTTGCCGTTGTGCCTTGTTGAATGGTCAAAGCGGCCCTTTTCCAAAGAACATCGTCGGTTGAAGGATGATGCGGAACCAGGCGCGAATTCACGTGCGTCCGCTTTGGAGAAGACAAATGCCTACAGGTACTGTGAAGTGGTTCAATGGCCAGAAGGGCTTCGGTTTCATTCAGCCCGATGATGGCACGAATGACGTGTTCGTTCACATCAGCGCTGTCGAGCGGGCCGGACTTGGCGGTCTCGCCGAGGGCCAGAAGCTGTCGTTCGAACTCAAGGTCGACAAGATGCGTGGCAAGACCAGCGCCGAAGATCTTCGGCTGGCTTGAATCGATCTGTTATTCCACGGATGTACTGGGATGACAGCCGCGGCCCGCTCGATCCTCTGATGGGTTGAGCGGGTCTCGCTGCTTTTCAAAGGGCTCATTCGCTCATGGCCAAGAAGCCGGAAGAACTCTCTGCCGAGCGCCTGGCCAAGGCCCAACGCCAGCGGCTTGCCGCCGAGGCCGGTGCGCAGGCAATCGCTGAAGTCGAGCGCGATGCGATCGCCGTGCGCAAGAACATGGTGCGTCTGCGGGCTCTCCGTGAAGCGCGTGACGCCGAGGCGGCCGCCGCGCAGGCTGGCTCTGCACCCGCTGGCACGGCATCTGTGGCTGCCAAGAGAACCAAACGGGTCAAGCGCATCGTGCGTTAAGCCGCGCAATCACGCACGTCGAGTCCGTCGCTGATACGTTGCTGAAGCGGACCTGTTGTTTCGCGGCCTCGGCCGCCAGTTCAGGCCGCGAAGCCAGGCCGTGGCCCGAACTATTTGGGACGATCGGCTTCCTTCCTGTTCGCCGCCTTCAGTCTGATCCTGATGTAGTCAGTGATATCGCCGGCCGCATCACGCAGATCCTGTTCCGTCAGGCCTTGCTGTCCCGCCATCTCGATGCACCGGCGCGCCAACTCGGCAACGTCCTGCGAGGCACCCGGCGTTCCATATTGCTCGGCAGCGTGGACGCTGTTTTCAATCCAGAAATCAAGGAACTCTCTCGCTTTTGCGGTCATGACTCACCCGGACGGCTCGCGCGCCACTGTCCTCACCGGCCACATTCCCCGGTCTTCGCAGGAACAATCGAGAGCCGGGGTAAATTACCATGCCGATGACGCGCTATTATTTCGATCTTCGTGACGGCGGCGGCCTGGCGATCGACGAAGAGGGCATGGAGATGTCCAACTTCGGTGCGGTTCAGGAGGAGGCTGCGCGCGCCTTGGCCGACGTCATTCGGGATTCCTTTCGCGGTCACAATTTCCATCAGATTGCCATCGAGGTCCGGGACGGCGACGGGCCCGTGCTTGAGGTGGCTATCGCTTGGCGCAGTTGCCGGCTGGATTCTTGAGTTTGGGTGCGCAGCGCGGCAGTTAGCACCTTGTGATACCCAGACTGAGACTGACCTGAAACAGCGGCCCTTCGTCCGTCCGGACCTCAAACGCCAGCAGCCTGTGTTTATCCAAAGGCAGGTTCTCCTTGGCTATGCTGAGCAATGACTGCATCGCTTCGTGCGCGGCAGTTTCCTCGTCGCGTAGCTCGATGCCCTGTTTGTCGGCATAGAGTTGCTCGCCGTTGCGGATATCGAAATAGAAGCGGGTTGCCATCTTCGGCTCCCTTTGGTGGCGGGAGCTGCCCAGGCTCTCAGGTGCCGGCGCTCAACAGTCGTCCGGCAGCGCCGTACTCTGCGCCTGTTGGAGCGAATTTGCTACTCGGCAACGATGGAGATTTTTGGGGAACCGCTTTTCGCGTTCGCGGTCAAGCCGCCATCGCCGTTCAGCCATGATCTCGCCGTGGCTGAACCGTCGGATATAATTCTCACGGTCTGCGATTGTGTCTTGCATAGCTGAGATGAGTGCATAACTGTACTAGATCGACTGGCCTTGAGCCTTGTAGATCGGTCCCAGGACCTTTTTCCAAAGACATCGTCGGATGAAAGCGAGGACGCGTGCTTGTAGCACCGCGGCTGAAGCTTCCGCGACGTTGTCGGTCGGCTGCCGTTCCACGGATGTACTGGAATGGCAGTGCGGCCCGCTCTGTCATTGATAGAGCGGGCTCTGGTCTTGTTCATTCAAAGTGCGTTGTACCGCGAGAGAGGTGATCCGTTGCAAGTTCTTGTCAGGGACAACAACATCGACCAGGCGCTTCGAGTTCTAAAGAAGAGGTTGCAGCGCGAGGGCGTCTTTAGAGAGATGAAGCGCCGCAGATCGTTCGAAAAGCCATCGGAAAAAAGGGCTCGAGAGAAATCCGAGGCCGTGCGGCGAGCCCGCAAGCTTGCCCGCAAGCAAGCGATACGGGATGGATTGATCGCGGCGCCTCCGCGGAAACCCAAATTCCCGGCGTCCAAACCTTCGGCGCCAAGGCAATCACCACAATCGCCACAGCAAGCAGGCAGCACACGGGAGACCTAGCCCGTACCGATCCTGCTGGAAGGATCGTGCAAGATGACGCAGCGATCTTATCGAGGCAACGGATGCCTCCAGGAACGTCTCTCCGATGAGATCTGTCGTCGGCGAGCCGTGGATCGGGATATTCGGTCGAGGCACGACGATCAACGGCGACGTGCGCAGAACTTGGCCGGCACGGCCATCAACGCAATGGCAGATCATTCCGCCAGCCAGTTCGATCAGGCCGCGCGCAAGCGTGACTTGCTCGACGGCCCGGAGGAATTTCGCGCGTTTCGCGCGGATCGCTGACGAAACGTATGATTCGGCGGTAGACGCAAAACTCGATGTCGTCCCGGGCAAGCGAAGCGCTACCCGGGACCCATAACCACAAGTGCCGATTGGTTTGCAACGCTGGAGCCACAGCTCGTTTCAAAACGGAAGGCTGTGGTTATGGGTCCCTGCTTTCGCAGGGACGACAGTTGTGATGCGGCACGTCATGTGCATCAAACGAGCGAGGAGGGCCTTTGGCGAGCACAGCGCTTTGGGCCCTCTGACCTCGCAATGACGGTGGAAGGTATCTTATCCCGCCAGCACCGCATCCGCGCCGGTCACCGCCTCGGCGCTTTCGGTCACGGTCTTTTCCAGCGACGGCGCCTGCACGGCGATGTTCTCGGCGAAGAAGCGCGCCAGCGCGACATAGCGCTGCGGCTCGGCTTCGCCGTTCGCCTTGGCGGCCAGCGCTTCGCCGGCGAGCATGCAGCCGCCGAGCGTTGCGGCGAACAGCCGCAGATAGGGCGTTGCGCCGGCCAGTGCCTCGTTCGGCGCCGAGGCGAGGCGCTCGAGCAGCCATTTGCTGGTGCGCTCCAGCGCGGCGTGCGCGTCGCGCAGCTTGGCGCCCGTGGTGCCGAACGCCGGATCGTTGGAGGTCTCGACCTGCTTGATGACGGCAGCGAGCTCGTCCAGCAGCGCCCAGACCGAGGCGCCGCCATTGGCGCCGAGCTTGCGGGTGACGAGGTCGATCGACTGGATGCCGTTGGTGCCCTCGTAGATCGAGGTGATGCGGGCGTCGCGATAATGCTGCGCGGCGCCGGTCTCCTCGATGAAGCCCATGCCGCCGTGGATCTGCACGCCGAGATAGGCGACCTCGTTGCCGATGTCGGTGGAGAAGGCCTTGGCGATCGGGGTCAGCAGCGCGCCGCGGGCCGCGGCCTCGGCGCGCACCTTGGCGTCCCTGGCGCGCACCGAAACGTCGAGCGCGACCGCGGTGGCGTAGCAGATCGTGCGCGCCGCCGCCGTCATGCTGCGCATCTGCATCAGCATGCGCTTGACGTCGGGATGCACGATGATCGGATCCATCCCGTCGCCCTTGTGGCCGATCGCCTTGCCTTGCCTTCGCTCCTGCGCATAGGCCAGCGCCTGCTGATAGGCGCGGTCGGCAATGCCGACGCCTTCGAGGCCGACGCCGAGGCGGGCCTGGTTCATCATCGTGAACATGCAGCGCATGCCCTGGTTTTCCTCGCCGATCAGATAACCGATCGCGCCGCCCTTATCGCCCATCGTCATGGTGCAGGTCGGCGAGGCGTGCATGCCGAGCTTGTGCTCGACGCCGCTGGCATGGATGTCGTTGCGCTCGCCGAGCGAGCCGTCGGCATTGACCAGGAATTTCGGAACCAGGAATAGCGAGATTCCCTTGGTGCCCGAGGGGGCATCGGGCAATCGTGCAAGCACGAAATGCACGATGTTGTCGGTCATGTCGTGCTCGCCATAGGTGATGAAGATCTTGGTGCCCTTGATGCGGTAGGTGCCGTCGGGGGCGCGTTCGGCGCGGGTGCGCAGCGCGCCGACGTCGGAGCCGGCATTGGGCTCGGTGAGCTGCATCGTGCCGGTCCACTCGCCGGTGACCAGCTTCTCGAGATAGGTCTTCTTCAGCTCGGCGCTGCCATGGGCATCGAGCGCCTCGATTGCCGACAGCGTCAGCAGCGGGCAGAGGCCGAAGGCGACGTTCGACGCGCTCCAGATCTCGGTGCAGGCGGCGTTGACCGCGAGCGGCAGGCCCTGGCCGCCGAATGCTTCCGGCCCTGAGACCGCGTTCCAGCCCGCGGCGGTCCAGCGGTGGTAGGCGTCGGGCCAGCCCGGCGCGGTCGTCACCTTGCCGTTGTCGAGCTTGATGCCGTGCTCGTCGCCGACACGATTCAGCGGCGCCAGCACATCGGAGGCGAACTTGCCGGCTTCTTCCAACACCGCAGCGGTGATGTCGCCGTCGAAATCGCCGTAGTGGCCGGCCTCCACGGCGGCAGCGAGCCCCGCACCGTGATTGAGGGACAGCAGGATATCGTTGATCGGCGCACGGTAGGTCATGGCGTTACTCCCGACGAAGCGTTTGCAAATTGTCATCCCATGAAACCGGCGGCCTCTCAACAGTCCGAACGGACATCGCACGGTCTGTTTCGGCCACCGCGGCGTCGCCTTATAATAAGAGTACCGTCATCATCCTGCGGCTTTCGTGCCTTTTCGATCGCCGCCCTGTTGAAATGGCGGGACTCACCCTATAGACCGACGTGGCCTTCGATCGGCGCGTTGGGGCGTAGCCAAGCGGTAAGGCAGCGGATTTTGATTCCGCCATTCGGAGGTTCGATCCCTCCCGCCCCAGCCATATTCAAGGTATTGAATTAATTAAATAAATTGCTTTGGCGCATCAAGAATTTTCAACGCGTTTGGAAATTCGGTTCAGCCCGCATTTGGAAATTCTGTGCTCAGTTCGTTCTGGATGGATTGCGAACGCGAATCATAACGAAATTGAGCGGCGCTCAATCTGTCAGTTGGGCGCTAGAATGCTGCTGACGAATTCGAGCTTTCGACTGTTCAGGTTTGTGATGCCGCGGATGCCGGGCGAGAATGCCTCCGACCTTTTGCAGTGTTGAACGGAGCTCGAAGTTTATCTTTGCGAGCCGATATCTGGAGACATTTGGCGCGTTTCATCGCGAGGCGATTCCGCTTCGCCAGCAATCGGCTGCTGATCAAGTTCCTTCTGCGCCAGGAGATGCGCGTGTCGCTTTCGGGTTGCGGCTAACGCTCGCGCCATCGTCTCCTTGGCGTAACCACGATAGGCCTGCGCGGTCTTGTGTCCGGAAAGCGCGCGTCCCTGGCCGTCCGTCAGTTCGGCTTCCTCAAGCTCGGTCATGCCGCCGTGTCGACAGGCATCGAGCGTGAATAGCTTGGAAACGTCGTCGATCTTCTTGCGCATTTGCTGTACGACCTTTTCCATGCCGGGATAGGACCATACTTTGGCGTCGCCTTTGCGCTCACCCCTTTCAACCCGACGCATGATCATCGGGACGCCGAGCTTGGGCAGATGGCTCAAAACGTCCTCCGCTTCCGCATAAAACTTGACGGTCTCTCCTTCGACTGTCTCTTCGAGCGGGTGCCAGACCAGCGCCTTGTTTTTGTGGTGCTCGATACGCACGGCATGCGGCCAGTTCTTGCTGCGGTAGTCAGCCCAAGTCAAAAACCCGGCCACCACGTTCTCCGGCCGTTGCAGCCATTCAAAGCAGATCACTGCGACGGCCGCGGGTTCAGGCCGGCCTTCCTTGATGCAACCCCACGCGAACTTGTATACCTCCTCACGGGTAACCGCGTGTTTCTTGGTCCTAGTGCGGCTCTTTAGAGTGAAATCGTCCCAGGGGTTCGGGTGCTTCTTATCGAACAACTCCGGGTGCAGCCGACGCATGATCCGCCATACCTTTCGGCAGAGCCCAACCACCTTTTCTCCCTGCCGCAGTCTAAGGCCGTTCGGGCCGTTGATGATTTTGTCGTAGATCTTATCCGCCGCTCTTGGCGTGACTTCCAGTATCTGCCGTTCGCCGATCCGGCGTCCGCTCTTGCCGACGGTGTCGCAGATCAATTGCATGATCCGTTCGTAGTCGGGGCGCGACCGAGGTGAAACCTTCTCACTGTACGCCTTCTCCGTCTTGTATTGCCGGAATAGCCAATCGACGGTGCCGTAGCGTGAGATCTTTCCCTGCTCCCCCGGCTGCCCTCTGCGCTGATTGTTCCATTCATCGAACCAGGCGTTGAGCGTGGCGGCGCGTCCGCCGTTTCCGTCATCGCCGCACGCCGCTGCATAGCTCGTCCCAAGTGGCTCATTCGCCATCTCGCAGCCGAGATTCCGGTAATGGGTCGGGATCCGGAAGTAGAATGCGGCCGAACCGCGGGCAAGCCGACGCACCTCCACGAAGCGTGGAAGCGGGCGCTCCAACGTCACAAATCCTCGGCGAGGTCGCCCGGCACGATGCCCGGCGCAATAGCTCGGTCCAGATCGTCTCTCAACCACAGCTGACGCCTCCCTTCTTTCACGCGTGGTCGAGGATACTCCATACCGACTCGTTTGAGAAAGGCTTCGACAGTTGGCTCACCGCAATACCCTGCCGCGACTGCAGCTGACATACGGCGTGGCCAAGAACCAGCAGGAATTACGGAACGTGGCATCGCAACCGTCCAATCTTGAGCTGCCGAAATCGGCTTCTAGCGTATGGAGCCGATGCATCATGCAGGTCGCCAACGGCGCTTGGAAGTGCGACGGCGGCCAGATCGGGCAAGAAGGTAGTAGATCGTGCGAAAGGGATAAGTTGGGTGTGTCCCCGCTAGTAAGGGAGCTACAGCCAGTTTTGTACTGGGCCGCCGGATAGCCAAACCTTGGAGGATGGTACGGAGCGGCTAAATAATGCTAAATAATGATGTGGCGAACCGTCCACATCGATGAAGCCGTGCTTTTCTTCGCTCTAGATGTTTAGTCCCGGCATTTGCTAGAGCGGGTTAAGTTTGAATCGTTCTGGCTGGGAACGGGGTAGGGGTACGCTGTGAGGGAGAGGAGGTTGCGAGAGTTGATGAGAACTGTCCGTCGCGCCACCATGAGCGCTCTCCGTCGGTCCAGAAAGTCGGGTAGTTTTTGTTGGATGTGGGTCCATGGGCTTCTCGCAAACGGATCGACTTCTCAGGAATGTCGATCATCGTCCGCATTGCCGGGTCTCCAAGATAGAAGCGCGTTCATCCCGCGTGGCGCTGATAAGTGCAGTTGAGTGTAACGCTTAAGGCTGCCAATTGCACGGCGAAGGTCCTTCGAGAGCGAGTACGGTGCATCGCAGAGAAGTTATTGCTCCAGGCTGGGAGGGAGACGGTAGCGAGAGTCCGCACGGTCAAGCTCGTCGTAATTCAATAGTTCGAACACCTCGTCGAGCGTTGCGATGTCGGGCTCTATGCTGGTCGTATTCTCCTCGGTTAAGATACGACGGCAGACCCGCCGCATCGCCGCCAATGCAGCTCGCATGGCATGATTGGCCCCAGAGGACCGTGGAGATGCGTGCTTTTCAATATTCAGAGGCCGGTGTTCGATAGTACTTCGTTGGAACGAGCACAACAGGCAGCCGGTTCCGCCACGCGCGCGCGAACGAAAGGATCTCATCCGCGCTGCTCTTATGGGAGTGAATAAGAATAGCATCAGCACGCGCATCCGCGTAAGCATGAGCTCGCGAAATTGCGTCGTCTATTCCGCGGCCGGCGATCAACGCCTCGATCCTGGCCACCAGGACCAAGTCTTCTGCAACTGTGTCTTTCACTGCCCGTAGACGCCCTGCGAACTCGGAGGTATCTGCAAGGGGATGCCGCTAGCCGATAAGGGAGTTTGTTTTCGGAAAACAGCTATCCTCCAGCGCAATCCCGCCAGCGCCGCGCTGATGGAGTTTGCGCGCCAGCAGACGGGCGTTGTCGAAATTTCCGAAGCCGCTATCGCCGTCGACTAGGACGGTCAGTTCGGTCGAGTCAACAAGCAAGCGGCCCACCCGAAAGGGTGGGCCAACTGCCCGACCGCTCCGCGGACGCCGGGACGCAATGCCCAGACTCGTACTATACAGCAAGAAACGTCTATTTTCCGATCTTTCCACGACCAGCGTCGGTAATTTGCAATATCCCGTTATCATCTGCTCCAGCAGCGAACTTTCGCTGCTCATGGAGGCGCATGACGGTCTCTCAGCCGCAGTAGCCGAGCGCGCAGGATTCAAAGGCCTCTGGGCGTCGGGTCTATTGATCTCTTGCTCGCTGGGCTGCCGCGATGCCAATAGTTGGCTGATGTATGAGTTGCGCCTCTAAATTTGGAGAGGGATTTCTGGCCTATGACGCGGATTAAAGCGCTCAGTAAATCCGTGAGGCTTTTGCGGGCAGCGGCGTTTCTTGTCTGTATCTCTTTCGATGCGCACGCGTGCATGGGGCCACATTTTAAGGGCATCATATGGGAGCAAGTGCCGCCCGATATCGACGCGCCGGTAATCGTCGAGGCTACGATTTAGGACAATCATTCGTGGCACAAACGCGCGATCGACACCATCAAGATTATTCCCGAAGTCGGAGGGGCCTTCCTTGCCGGTGGTCCACAGGCGGCACTCGCCAAGGCGATTACCGCGACGGCTGCTCAGTTCTTTGTTGAAGTGGCCGCAAAAGGCGACAAGGAGGAGGTTCTGAAGCGAAGCGGGCTGACATACCTGCTGCGACTCAAGGCCTTCCATGATGCGAGGCAGTGAAAGGCCCGTATTTCTTGAGGCGTTGATTAGAAAGGCCAGTGGAAATCGTACTTTGAAGTTCGCGTGTCGGGTTCTTTACAGCCCGCAAGCTGTTGGTTGATTAACCGATGCGCCGGCGCCGCGTTTCTGCGGTACGTTGGGTGGTCGGCGGTTCATCAGGAGGGTAGGAAAATCTTATCCGGCGCTTGCATGCCGAATAGCTTGGAGCTGCGCTCGTTCTTCCAGTGATTGATACGGTTGCGAATAGTAC
The DNA here is from genome assembly GCF_054055815.1 of Bradyrhizobium sp. USDA 4503. NCBI lineage: Bacteria > Pseudomonadati > Pseudomonadota > Alphaproteobacteria > Hyphomicrobiales > Nitrobacteraceae > Bradyrhizobium > Bradyrhizobium sp. USDA 4503. The sequence continues at coordinate 3,837,383 of NZ_JBSRXS010000001.1, read as the reverse complement.
TGCTGAATGTGGGGCCGAATCTCTCGATGATTGTACTTGGCTGGGCATCTACCAGATCCGACGTCCTAAAGCGGCCGTCTACAATCTTGTACAGAAGGATGCTGTAACGCCACACGTCGATAGGGTCCGTGGCCGTTGCCATCAGGCGAGACCAATGCTTCGACCACAAATGGCGATCCATAGCGTACGTGGCGCCCTCGTAAGCGCGCTTCAGGAAGCCGTGCGAGTCTTTGAGGAGCGCAATCGTTTCGAGTGCCCAGTCCTCCTTGGGGCTGAAGCCTGCGACCATGGCCGCACGCGCGCGATACGCCGGCTCTTCTCGGCTCCGTCGATCGAGCACGTAATCGCGAAGTTCGTCTTCGCGATTGGCCCAGATAGCTGCCAGAACCTCCACAGCCAACTCGTGGTCGCTGGCGGTTCTATCAAGTCTTTGAGCACGTAATGCCGTCATTTCGGCGTTGGGCGCCGCTGCCCAAGCCGTTACTGCATCAAGGCTCAGATGGTCTCTGCCGAAAGTGGCTCGGACGTGCGGTGACCCGCTTGCAAGACGCCTTATCAGGGCAAGGCTGCCGGCTGAATTTCTGTGTGAGATCGCCTCTGCCAAAGCGGAAGCGACATTGTGGACGTTGTTCAATGCGGCTTGGTCTAAGGCCGAGAAAAAGTTCAACCAGCTATCGGTCATCGCCGGATCTACTCTGTCGATTTCAGCAATGAGCTTAGCCGTGACAGACTTGATGATAATCTGCGCGCCAGCCTTCGACAGCTCACGTTCGAAGCGCTCCGCCGCGTCCTGATTGCGCTGTTGGCGTTGATACCAAGCGTCTGCATCGGAGGGCTGGTCCAGCTGCGCTGCCATCCCCTGGTCGACGGGCTTTTCCGAAATGTCCAAGACAGACGGCCAATGTTGCCCCTCGAAACGCTGCTCAATATTGGGGAGATTGGTTTGCACCTTGAATTCGGCGGCTTTCCGAATGGCGATGTCGAGACGCGCAGCGACAGCCGACGCGGCGCTCGGTCCTAGGCGGATCACGAAGTCCTGATAAGCCAAAAGATCGATACGCTCCAGGCAAGACTCAATGGAGAGTAGACCTTTCTCCGACGCAAGCACGAGCGCCTCAGAACCATGCATGATCTCGACGTTGTCCGATACGCTATCAAGATTGCTGGCGCGCCAGTTGCTGTTGACCAATGCGGCGAGAAGATCCGGGTCAGCGGTTGTTCTGAAGAGGCCTAGAGCTGACAGCCGCACATGTTTGTGGCTGGAGGCTAGCAAGCCAATAGCGAGGTCCTTTATCCGTTGGGTCAACGGTGTTCGAGAAAGTTCGGCAAAGGCAAGTATGCGGAACTGTGCGACTTCGTTGGTATCGGCGCCGGCCTGTTCCAGCGCGGTTTCCAATCTGGCGGGGTCACAAGGTTGGAAGAGATGGCCCAATGCCAGAAGAAACGTCGAATCCTTCGGGTGCGCGATAAGGGCGTCGAATTGTGCATCGCCGCTCATATGCGGGAATGCGATGAGAAGTGAGTACTGCGCTGCGCCGTACTTTTCATTGTTCTCATCGCCTGCCAATGCCTCGGTCGCGATTTCGGCAGCCTTCGTTACAAAGCCTGGTGCAGCAGAATCTTCTAAGGCAATGGTATGCGGCTCAATAAAGAAGGCGGCCGTGCGGAAACCGGCGGTCTCTCTGGACAGGCTGTGCTCGGCAAAGCGCCGCATTGTTTCGAGCGCCGCATCGGGTCTGAAACGAGCCAGACCGGGGCGCGCCATATCAAAGAGATGGTCGTTTCCGCCTCTACCCGTGTGCTCTTTCAGGGTCGAAACATCAAGAGCACGATATTTTTCTGCCGTAGCGTCGATGTTGGCCGGGCGTTGTGAGGAAGGGTCGCAGGGATCGGTGTCGCAGAAGGTTTCAACAAGCCGCCAGCCTTCGCGCCGCTCCCTGTCCTTGGTGAGCTCATTGACAATTTGCTGAGCCTCCGCGGCATCGGTACTGTCCGCTGTGGCACGGAGCAAATAAGCGAGAGCCCAGCTGCCAGTCTTAGACATGCCGGGTGCTCGAAAGACTTTCGCAGCCTCCAAGATCGCGAGACGGCTGGCCTTCCAATCGGCGAGATTGAGCCCGATCAGGTGGTCAAAGTCGGCGTGGTGATTGCGGAATCCGCCGTTAAAGGAAGCAGCAAAGGCCCAGTTTCGCAGACTTTCCGCATATTCTGCCAGAGGATGCCCGGCAAGGAATTGGAAGGCAAGGTCACTGAGGCTGCTGTAGTTACCGCGTTCTTCTTTAACAAGGGTGGCGAGGAGCGCGTGCTCGACATCAGTGAACTGTGCCAGCGCGTCTGCAATCTCGCCCTCGCGTTTCGCGCGCCGCTTCTTACGCTCTTCCTCCTGGCCATCGGGGGGAAGTGTCGTCATACGCTCTGGTGCGGTTGAGTACATGCTGAGCCAACGATGGATAGCGCTCTTCAGCGCAGTCGAGCACTCGGGTGATCCGCGCGTGTCGTGGACGGCCTGGATCAGCCACGACAAGTTCGAGGTCACATTTTCCGTCAGCGCCGCTTCCTCGAGACCAGCAATAAACGCAATTGGGTTTTGCCTCAGGAGTGCCTGGAATTCGGGATAAAGCGACTGGTCGAGGTTCTGCAAAGCGATGAAAGATCGAACCAAAGCCGCAATGACAGGGGCGGGGGACTGGTCGAGGACGGCGGCAAGGATCGCGCCAATAAGGACGTCACTGGTCCGGTCGAGCGCGACGATCGGGTCCAAGATCTTGGACAGTGCGTCATCTACGTTTGTGTTCTGCCGAAGCGCCGTTCGAGCGGTGTTCACCAGCGAAAGTCCCAGGGCGAGGGAGAGACCTTCATCCTTCAAGACGTATTTGCTTGGATCATCGTCCAGGATTTCGAAGAAGCGACCGGCGGACGTAAGAACGAATTGGTCAGTCACAGTGCGACCTGAAGAACTGGATGCAAACGGGCTAGGTCGGTTGAAAACCGTAAGGTCCGCCTCCTGGTTGACCTTGAGTCTCTCTACGATCTGGTCGGCATGCGTTCGTATGTCGCTAACGAACTGTTTGGGTGAAACGGAGCTTCCGTTTGTTATGGCTCCGGTACGAATGTGCTCGAAGAGCAGCCGGTTGACGCTCAACTCCTCGAATTGGTCAATCGCGTGGCCTTTCAGAAGTTCGGCAGCAACGCCAAAAAGTCGCGGGTTGCGTAAGCTCCGGACCACATTAGGGTGCAGTTTTTGGATCGAGGTACCGAGCGGCGTCAATAGCGTTTCAAGTTCTGAATCGCTCCACTCCGGCACATCGCACTCGACAACCTTGGCGATGAGACGACCTTGAAGATTGTCTCGATAGAATACCCGCCTGGAGCTGATAACGAGCTTACCGCCTAGCTCTGCAACAAGCTCGCTCAAAGCATCGATAAGCCGAGCCCAGTCTAAGCTCTCTCGCTGGTTAAGGCCGTCCACGAAAACGACAAGTCGCGGGCTTTCAGTGTCCTTCCGATGCCGCCACCGTTTGAAGTGATCTTGCCACCGCCTCGTTGACTCCGCAGTCGCGGTCTCCCCGGCCTGGGTCAACAACTTCGCAATCAGCAGCTCCTGCAGCGATTCAATCGAAAAGGGCACTTTGAAATCGTCCGGCAAGATGAGAATCGTCAGCGGCTTTATCGTCTGGTGTGTCCAAGCCTGGGCGAATATCCAGGACTTTCCGTTCCCATCGCCGCCCAAGATGGCCGTGATCGAGCCGTCGGGCGTGGAAAACACACCCGTTGCGAGAGTGTCGCGAAGCGCCGGGCGGTCCAGGACACCGGGAATGGATCCATCTTCGGGCGAGAGCGCTTGGCCGAAAACCGCGCGGGCCCGTTTCTTGTTGCCGAACGCATTCGACAGCCAAGCTATGTTATCCTTCAGCGCGTATGCCGGTGCGAGACTGGGTTGTTGGAGGTCCGTCTGGAGCTCGGCCGATCTTGCGGAAAACTGAGGGTCGGAGCGCACGGCCTCAAGCTGGGCGACCACATCTGCCTTAGGTGTTCTGGTATGCTGAGAAAGGAATTCCGCTGACGCCGCGGGCGCCATGGCAATCAGGGTCGCAAGCTCAGACAGGCCGGTCGGTGGCCAAGCAAGTACCTTAACCGCCACGCCAAGCTGCCTTCCCGCTCTTTTTGCAGTATTGCTATGCTGGGTCGAGATGGGGCCCGTGGATGCGATGATCCAAAGCTCGGTCTGGCCTTCCTCGTCAACCGCAATTTCTGCAATCTTAGAGAGGACCTGATCCTTGGCGACAGCGTCGTCGTAGAGTTTGCCTTCAAACGTGATCGCGCCGTTGTCGAGCGCTGATTGCCCATCTTTACCACGCTGCGATCCGGAACTGGCCAGGGCAAAGGTACGTTTCGTGAGCTCGGTTAGGACCTTCGCCATCAGGCCCTCAAACCCGTCTTGGCCGGCGGGCTTGAGTTTCCGAATTGTGTCGCGAAGATCGTTGATGGTTTGGGTGCTCATTGTCGGCGATCAGTCCTCAAAGACCTCTTTGGTGCTCGCGTCGGCGAGGCCACGGGCTACTTTGGCCCGCGAGAGTTTAGTGCGTGCGTGCGAATGAATATGCACAGTCGATGATTTTCAGATTGCCGAAAAACCGCTTGCCATTTGAGACATCCTCTTCAGTTGGCGTGCCGGAAGACTCAATAATCGACACTTCGAATCCGCTTCCATCGCGATCAATGATCAGCATGGAGCGTGACTTCCTGTAGTGCGCCATCGCAGCTCGCGTAAGCATAAGGCCTCGCGCCAAAACCGTAGGCCGGGAAATTCCTTTGCTGGACGCCAGCACGAAGACGAGATCAGGCCGAGAGTCAAAGTAGAGGGATCTGAAGACGAACCCTTCCTGGTGGTCCTTTAAAGTCTCAATGGACCCACTGAAGGCACGTCCTAATTCAGCGCGTTCCCGCAAACGCAAGTTGGCCAGAATACCTTGCATCTCCAGATAGTGGCTTCGATCGGCGGGATCATCAAAAGCAGCAAGGATGTGGGACGGAAGTTCCGATGCGTATTCCGTCAGACGTGTGGCGAGTTGATCCGCTACGTACTCAATCACTTTGCTGTAACGATCCGAGTCCGCCTTTGTCGCTCGAGCCGTCGCTAATCGATCCGTATTGTTTGCAACAAACTCTTTCGCAGACATGTGACCCGTGCATCCGCCGAATGACCCATCATTGCCGAGGTAGTATTCGTACAAGGCCTTCTCATCGCCTATTGTGCGAAGCGACGTTGCCGGTAACGATCGTCGGGTTTTCAGGTACTGCAAGATCTCGGGGAGGGTGCGCAGCTCCTGAGCCAGGTTGAGAAAGTCGTTGACCGAAAGATATGTGACCGGAGTTTCGTTTATGGCGAGTGGGAAATCACTCTCTGGCTCGAGTTCAACGTGTTCAAAGACCTCGGCAATCACAACGCCATGATCGATTGGCGGAAGGCCGTCCGGGAACTCGACACGTCCACGTCGACGGTGATCACACCACACGACTTTTTTCGCCCTTGCAGTGCCTAAAGCGCCACGGAGCTGAGAGAGGGCATTCTTGGATTGTTTCCTTGCCCAGGCCGCAGTCCGTTCAGGGCTGCGGCTGAAAGGATCCTCCTGGCATTTTTGCGAGATCAGAATGCTCATCCCGCTGTGAGAGACCAGCAAATCGACGACCTCTTTTTGGCTGGTGTCGATTGTTTGCGGGCTCCGAAAAACGAACTCGGAGATGAAGGGGAGCGAGACGAATTCTTCGACCCACTTTTCCGCGCTCTGCGTACGCTGGTTTGTCGGCGATTTGCTCATGACATGCGAAAACTCATATTTGAAGATTTGGTGCAGTCGCACGGACTTCATATTTCAATCGGGATCTCAATGCCGACCTGAACAGCAACGGGCGTATAGATGTCGAGTTCCTGGCGAGGTGTGTAGATAGAGACAATCAGGGAATAGCGTACAGACCGATCGTACCGACCTTCCTTTTTTCGTGTACGCCACCAGCCCAAGGTCGGGTGAACAGCAATATGGCCACGACGGGCCAGCTCGGCCGCACTCCCGTGCCAGGTGTTGGAATGGATTGAGCCGTTGGTCGGTTTGCCGGTGCCAAGCTCCCAATAGCCAGTTTCGCCCGCGTGGTCCTCGTCGTAGTCCTCGTCCCGGTCATAGGTGTTGATGCGCAGCTTGAACTGTTCAAGGGTTTCAGTTGCCCGGATGACTTTGAAGCGGAGACCGTGCGAGGGATAGCCGTATTTCCGGTCCCACCCACGCTCACCCGGACTGGGTTCAATGAAATAGGAGAGAGTGACGCGCATCTCGATGGGCGTGTCGAATGGCAGCGCCTCTAGGGCCTCTTGCGGCCAGGGCAAGTGATGGTAGTTAATGTCGCGGCTCTTGATGGCGCTGTCTTCCTCGTCAAGGAAGAACGGCTGGATCGTATCCTCGGCTACCAAGGTCAGATTGTTCTGCGCGCTGTAAAACAGCGTCTCCCGATCCGGCACGCCGTAGCCAAAAGTCCTGAGTAGTCGAGTGGTGTCAAGCGAACCGTCCGGGTACTTCACCCGGTCGCGCATGGCGTCGGTCCAGCGCGCACTATGGACCATGAACGCTCTGATGGTTTCCGGACGATAGTCCGGGTAACGCGCTGTAAATTCGCAGGCCAGGTTGGCGGCGAGCGCAGTCGCGGCACTGGTGTCCCTGAACCCGGCAAGGGGCGGTCGCCCGACCTCAAACACGTAATTGGTCGTGAGCAATTGCAGCTCAGGAAGAAAGTCCGGGTCACTGCCGTCGGGCGGCGATCCCATATTTCCGGCCTCCATCACGATGTCCGGCTTCAACGGCGTCTTGTTGGAGCGTGGCCAGGTGACCGATGTCGTGCTGCTCGGCGCCAGGTCCCCCTGGCTTGCCAGAGCTGTCCAGCCCGGATTGGTCTCAGCGTCGATAAAGGCATGATTGGTATATCCGCCGACAGTCAGCGCATTCCAGGACTGCGCGGGATCGTGCACCGACGATGTTTCGTTGGACTCGGGGTAGTCCGCTCTTTCAGCGAGGCCGGTATTGCCGGCGGAGATCAAGATCATCCGCGGTGTGTCGTTGATCGCTCCAAAGGCAAGATTGTCGATCGCGGCTGACCAGGACGAGGGGCGCCCTCGGTCGAGACCATCCGTCGTCGTTATCGCCATGCAGAAGATTTTCCGGCGCGTGGCATCGACTTCGAGGCGAGAGACGCCTTCAATGGTCACCGCGCCGTAGAGGTCCGGATCGTGTGGATCGGCCGGATGCAGAAGCTTCAACGACTGAAGCCCATGGGTGAGTTCGATGGGCCCGGCGCCGCCTAACACTTCAGCCAGGTCACCATAGAGGGCAAGCCCCGCCATCTGCGTACCATGACCGCCCTGATTGCCGTCGTGGGCACCCCACGCCGGCTTCAATGTCTGCGCGTCGTTATCGCTGATAAGTGGCGCGAGGAGGGGATGGCCCCGGTTGACGCCCGTATCGAGCAAGCCGACGATCGGCGAATTCGCCGGTGGTGGCCTCAGCCGCGCCAGGGTCTGCTCGATTTCGAGGGTCTGTTCTTCTGCGCCGCGGGTCGAGTAGAGATCGGCCGTCGCCTTGGCTTTGCGAACTTCAGCAATGACACCCAGGACCTCAGCGCTTCTCGACAGTTGCTCCGGCGTACCGCGGACGAGCACAACTGTCCGGTCAACAAACCTGAGTTCGTTGGAAATGATTTCATAGCCAAAGTCGCCAGAGGCCTCCCGCATGTGTGCGAGGGGGTCTTCGGTGCCTTCCTGGCCCGCCCGCAGCCAGACTTCCCAAAAGAAATTTGTGTTGGGGGCCGGATAAAGGGCCGCATCATCGGTCCACAACTCACGCAAAGTCGCGAGCTTGATGTTGGCGATGCTTTCGACGAGCTTCTTGTTGTCTCGCTTGCCTGGCACCGCATTCCGGTAAGCTTCCAGGACGTTGATGAAGCGTGTGATCTTGTTGTCGGGAACGATGATGGTTGCAATCGTGCGGTTCTGGTCATCGGTCGTGACGGAAAGGAGTTCGATGCCGCTTTTCCTCAGCTCAAGACTCTCAAACGCCAACGGGAAATTGGGGTCGCTCTCGAAAGCCAGAATGATGCCCGGGGATTCGTAAAAGCCGTTTCCTACTTGAACGGGAAATTGCTCTCTCTGCGTGCGGGCAGCGTCGAGCGCTCCACGCAAATGAGCTGCGTGCCCAGCCCGGTTACGGTCCGGCAGGTTGAAGCGAGGAGAATGTCCTCGAGTTGCCGTGTAACGGGCCGACTCCGCAGGAGTGTCCAATAACAGGTGCGGATAGCGTGGCATTCAGGATTTGGGTTATTTCGCTGGCTTTCTGTGTGCCAGCACGCTTTTGCGTTCGGAAATGGCTGAGGTCAGATCTTTGCTGGTGATTTCGCGACGTTCAATCAGCGCATGCTTGATGGCGTCGCTGGCGGCACGCGTAACATCGGCATAGCTGAGCCCCTTGGCTTTTCTCGCCAACGCTTGCCAATTCGTTTCGCCTGCGATTTTTCGAGAGGCAAACTTGAACTTCAGGGCTGTTATGATTTCCTTCTCGCCGGGCAGCGAATATTCAACGATATCGTCGAACCGCCGGAAGAGGGCACGATCCAGAATGGTTGGATGGTTTGTGGCTGCAATGATCACGCTGTCTGATTCATCCTGCTCAACCATTTGCAGGAAGCTGTTAACGACGCGTCGGATTTCACCGACGTCATTGCTCAGGCCACGCTCGGAACCGATGCTATCGAACTCGTCAAACAGATACACGGCTCTGGTTTGAGCGATAGCGTCAAAGATCAAACGCAGCTTGGCGCCTGTCTCACCCATGAAGCGGGTGATGAGTCTATCGAGGCGAACGACAAAAAGCGGCAATGAAAGTTCACCGGCGATTGCCGAGGCAGTGAGAGTCTTGCCGGTGCCCGGAGGGCCAACCAATAAGAGCTTTTTGCGAGGCGCCAATCCGTGGGCCCGAATATCCCCTATCGTCTTATGCTCGCGGACCACGCGTTCGAGAATGGTTTTGGTTTTCGCGCTCAACACCAGGTCATGGAGGCGCGTCTGCGGATAGGTGACGGTAAGGAGATCGGCAATTTCCCCCCGGGGGCGGGCAAGCGGAATGGGGGCTGGCCCTGGCGAAGGCACCCTTACCCTGGACTTATCAATGAGGTCACGAAGCTCTTCCGCAAGCTTGCCATGGCCACTGCGGGCCTCGCCAGCAGCGATCTGCATGGCAATCGAATGGAACTGAGCGGCATCGCCTTCGGCATATGCCTTCATAAGCGCCTTAAGTTGATCTGCGCTGGCCATGGGACGTACTTTGCTGTTCACGCTGCGACTCTACCGTTAGGTTGCAGATTCCTGGCAACCACTAGGATCTGCTGTGCCTTCATTTGGTGAATAAGTGGTGGTGCGGACGTCCGGACCCTGGAGTTGCCCCCGTCAGACCGGACACTCGGCTGGTTTGAGTGATGCAATGTACTCGCGCGGTGAGCGGTAGCCCAGCCGGGAGTACGGGTGTTCTGAGTTGTAATCCTCCATCCATTGGTCGATCCGCTGCAGGGCGGTGCACGCGTCAGGGATCGGGTTCACACGAACATAGTCACGCTTGAAGGTCTTCACGAACGCCGCGGCCATGCCGTTGCTCTCGGGGCTTTCGACCGGTGTGAAGCAGGGCTCGAGGTTCAGGGCGGCGGCAATCTCAAGGGTGCGATAGGCGGCGAAGATGGATCCATTGTCGGTCAGCCATTGCACCTTGCGCTGAGCCCGGATGTCGGCGAACCGTTGCTCGACAAAGTGGACTATCATGTTCCGGATCACCTCGCCGGAGATCCCAGCCGTTGTCGCCACCCAACTGATGACCTCGCGGTCGTGGCTGTCGAGGGCAAAGGCAACCCGCACGATCTCGCCATTTCAGCAGGTGGAACTCCCGCGCGTCCGAACAACAGCGCTCGTTGGAGCGGCTTGTCATGATCGTTCCGACATGGGCCTGCGGGATGCGGCGCCCTGTATGCCGGGCCAGCAACAAGCCGCTCTTCTTCATCAGCCGGTAGACGCGCTTGGCGTTGACAGGGGCGTGGCCGGCGGATCGCCGCTCGCGCTTGAGGAGCGCGGCGATCCGCCGGCATCCATGGCTCGGGCGGCTATCCACCAGGCGACGGATATCAGACGTGAGCTCTGCATCCCCGGCGGGTCTGGGGACTGCGTGCTTCGGACGGTTGCCACCCGCTCGCTCAACCAGGTTGGAACGGGCCACCCCCGAGGGTCTCTGCGATCCGTTTCACGGGGTATCCTCCGGTGCCTGCGATCGCGACAGCAAGGTCGGTTTTTTTACCCGTGCAAGGTCAAGAGCCTCCTTGAGGATCTCGACCTCCATGGTCTTGCGGCCCAGCAGGCGTTCGAGGTCTCGAACCCGTTCCTCCAGCCGCCGGACTTCGGACGCGGCGACCACATCCTCGTCGGCCCGCACCGCTTCCTTGCCCCCCTTCACTCATCAACCGTCTCCATCGGAAGACCAGGCTCGGGGAGAGCCCATGGCGACGAGCAACATAGCTGATCGACATGCCCGGTTGCAGCGTAGGCGGGAAAGAGGCCCCGTCTGGCGGAGTGGTAAGCGATCGGCTATCGGCTGCTGAGTTTGTGAGCCGATGTGAGCTTCTATGTCTGCGCCTAGTTCTGGAACTAGAACCTTCCATATGATCGAAGCGGTTGCCGAGCGTCTTGAGAGAGCGCCGCGGCAGCTTACGTTGCAGCGTCTCGTTGACGACCAAGAGCTTCTGCTCCGTCGTAAACCGCCGCCGGGCAACGTCGGTGATGACTTCCACCTTCGAAAACGTATCGGACATAGGCGTATGCCTAGGACTAGGCCTAGCTCCTCCGGCCAACGCCGGTGTCCGGTCAAAATGGGGGGCAGTTCAGAATCCGAGGTGATCCATTGTAAGCGGAATGAAGATGGGCAGCGGTGCGGTAGCTCAGGACGGCTATCCTGGCATCCCTGCAATTCTAAATCCTTCGGCTAGCTTCGCTACGTCTTCGTCTCTCCTAAATGGCTGTCGATCCCGAATGTCGGATATTCGTTGATCCGGAACTATTTGCGTGGCCCTTGCACAAGCCTCACGAGCTCCTCGAAGCTTGCCAGACAGAGCGTGATTGGCCATTGCGATTCGGTGGATCGGCAGCGCTCTAGCGTTTTCTCGCATTGCTGCCTCGACCCACTGAGAGGCCTCTCTATAATCGCCGCAAAAGAAGTAGGTGTATGCTAAACCAGTATAGGCAAGCCAGATAAGCTAGAGTAGCCGGCAACGTCAGCTGCCAATACAGCTGCCAAACGCCGATCAACGTTGTCGCTCTGCAACGGGATCCCTTCCATACCTCGGTTGGCTACTTCAACATGTCCGTCTTTGTACCACGGCACGGCTGACTTAGGAGAAGATTGGTCAGAGTTGGATACGTTGATTTCTCTAAAATCGGGCTGCAGCTCATCCTGTCGGTTCTCGGGGGGATGTCCGAACCGTTATGTAGTGAAGGTGCTACGCAAGGTCGTTGAGATCGTCGAACACCTCGGTCAAAAAAAAGCGAGAGTTTTGTCCATTTCGTACGGTGTTCGTTCGGGTGCAACCAAAAGGTGCTGCTGACCACAGAGCGCGCCGTTACATCGCGCGGGATCATCGAATGCGCGAAGGGCGATCGAACCCTTGACCGTCTCTCCGAAGCCGCGCTGGCAGCCGTGTCGCTACTACCGCCAAACAAGGCCGCCTAGGTCGGCGGCGTCTGGTTATGACCTAGAACGCTCTCGAGCGGCTGCTCCGAGCGGTGGCGAAAGAATGATGCTCTCTCGGCATCGCATGATTGGCCGACCCGGTGCTGGGCCTGCCTATGCTTGCCGCGCGCCGCGATCGCCGGCAGACGCTAGTGGTGCAACACGAATCTATATTGACGTGCCCGACGAGGAAGCTCGCCGCTTGATCAAAGACAGAGCGACCGCAGCGATTTGTTTGCGCTGCCGCGTCTGTTCATGCCGAAGATGTATGGAATCGCGCCTGCAATAGAAAGTTGCAATGGGACGACCTAGCTTCTATAATTCAGACATTGGGCTTGAGGCATTTCATGAGCAAAAAGCTTCTGTTTATAGCTGTTGCGGCTTTTCTGCAGGCGCTGATTACGCCGCCGAGGGCTTGGGCTGAGGTGCTTAGTGAAGCTCAGCTTATCGTGATCGCAAACACAGCAGAACGCATTTGCGGAGTCGTCAAAGACCAGGGCAGCGCTTCGACCACAACGGCAAAAGGTGCCCTCAGCGTCGAGCTAAGAGGACTGGCTTCGCAAATTCTGACAACCGGCGGGCAGATCAGCGGAAACATCACCACGGACGAATATGTGGGCGTTGTGCGCGAACAGGTTGCTCCTCTCATCGTGAACCTCAGCGAATGCAGATTCAAGGTTTTCCAAATATTGGTCTTAAAACTTGCACCCAGCGGAACAAGTCCGGCACCGCCTCCGACGTATACTCCGCCTCCGCCCCAACCGGTATCCCGGACAAGGCTATCGTGCCAGGTGGACCAGATCATCGATTGGCTCGACCAGCACGGAATTTATGGCAACCGGCCGTTCGACAGTTCGGTTTACGATGATCAAGTCAACTGGACCGTCAACGGAAGGCGGGCCATGAAGACCAAAGCCGATGTCATCAAGGAAGAAGACGACTTCAGAAAAGTATACCCGATGCAGAGGTATACCCCGACATCATCGTCGGCAGGCCGGGTCGGAGACCAATGCGTGCTCACGCAGCAGGTCGACGGCTATAAGCAAAAGGCCAATGGAAACGCGCAGCTCAGCAGTTACAGATTCGAGTTTGGTATAAAGAGCGACGCTAACGGGCCACGTATCGTCGAGCGACAGACCGACGTATTAACGGGTCGCCGCTAGGAAATGCCTCCTTAAGGAGACATTGACATGAGCGGCGACTTTGACGGCAACCGGCGCCCGGTCGGCAGCAACAGGAGGGCGCCGCAGAAAATGCCGCAGCGATTCCCTTGGTGGATGGTTTACTGCGCATTGCTGATGTGTGCAGCCGCGGCCGTATGGATGCGCCACACGGCGCCGTCTGAAAGCGAAGCGCCAGTGACGGCGGATGTTGCCGACGATCAAACAAAGCTGAGAGAGCGCGGCGCAGCGATGCTAGCCGCCGCGCAAAGAGCAAAGTTAGAGGCCGCGGCGCCGCTCCCCGCGGCTCAAAAGCCAGAACCGGAAATGACGGCCGGGCGGCAGACCGGAGCGCCGGACCCGGGACCGCATACAGCTGCGGTACCGACCGCGCAGCGAGAGTTAGGACCGGACACGGTCGCATCACCGCTTGAGGCGCAGACATCGACGCCGGCCCCGGCCGCGTCGCCGTCTGGGGTCCACACGTCAAAACCGGAACAAGAAACTACTCTGCGACAGTCCGAGACCCAAGCCGATGCTCCGGCCCCAGCATCGAACGCCGTTACGCCGCCAACCGTGGACCAAGCATCGCGGGCGGATACGGTTGAAACGCTTCCTGACACACAGAGATCAAAGCCGGAGGCGGCTGTGTCATCGCCCGACGCGCAGACATCAAAGCTGAAAATCGATGTAGCCACGCGACAGCGGCCCGACGCCGAAAAGCCAGGGTCAAACGCGGCTGCGCCGTTTTCCGATGCGCAGAGGCCAAGCCGCAAAGGCAGGGACAAGGATAAGGATAAAGACACCAATCCAGACAAGGTCGTCGCCGTACCGCAACTCGCTCTGTCCGACGATGTGGCTCAAAAGGTCGGCCACAAGATTTGGTTGAACGAAACGGATGGTAACCGTGATGCGATAACGTCATGGAATGCAGGCGAGGAATTTGCCTCACTTGGCATCGGCCATTTTCTCTGGTTTCCAGCGGGTAAGCCGGCGCCTTTCGAAGAGAGTTTTCCACCCTTGCTCGCTTTCCTGCGCCAACAAAATGCGCATCTGCCCACCTGGCTCGACAAGACGCCCATTCCGCCCTGTCCCTGGACAAGCCGTGCCGATTTCCAGAAAAACTTCAACTCGCCTCAGATGAGAGAGCTGCGGCAGTTCCTGCTCGACACCGTCGCTGGTCAGGCCCAATACTTGGTGGTGCGTGCCAATGGCGCGATGGACAAGATCCTGCAAACCGCCCCGGACAGCGCGGAGCGTGCGCACATCATCACCCAGTTTTCACGCATCGCGCAGGCTTCCAAGGATCTCTACCCTCTTATCGATTACGTCCAATTTAAGGGCGAGGGCGTCAACCCGGAAGAGACGGCGGTCGACAAGAAAACTGGCAGCCGGCAAGGCTGGGGCCTGAAGCAAGTGCTTCTCAAGATGAACGGCACGGCAACCGAGCCGAAGGCGGTGCTGGCGGAATATGCCGATGCCGCGCAGTCTGTTTTGCGACAACGGGTTCGCAATATCCCAGCCAACCACCCGTGGGAATCAGGCTGGCTGCGTCGAGTCGACACTTATCGTCGCCCTCTCGTTGAGGTTGCCTCGAACGCCAAACCAGCGCCAGACAAGCCATCACTCGCAAAGACTCGAAAGCGCAAATAGTCCATTCGGTAGTCTTTTCGAGGGACGCGACAACAAGAACGATTTCAATCACTCTTGATCATCTTCGCCTGAAGCTTGTCAAAGACGTTGAACTTGCATTGGGCGTTGTCCTTGATGGCCACGGCAAGATCGGTCCGAATAACGTTCACGTACTGATCTGAATTGAAATCTGCAGCCCCACTGATACCCAGGTCGGCGAGCTGCCTGATCAAGCCGCTCAGCTGTGCCTTGACTTCGCCTTTGACATTCAGGCTCTCTGAGTTTCCATGATGTTCGACAATGCTACAGACGCTATCTGCGGTCTTGGTGATGAGATCGAGTGCTTTGGCCTGAGCGTCTATGGACTGAGATTGAGCACTTGCATCGGACGCAAAGAAAATCGCGAAGACAAAGCCAACAATGCGAACACCGCTCAGCATGACCGTCCTCCTAACGCGTGGACAAATGGAGGCTACCATGGGTTGAAATTGCGTACAACGCCGACACAAACGTCGTTGAGCACAATTGCCAAATCTAGGGCCGGACACGATATGAGCGGTACATCGGTGAGTACGTCCTGCACTACCACATACTGGGCCACGAGGACGCCGGCATGATGGGCGGCCAACGTCGCAATCGTGCCCGACCTTAACGCCCCAGGCGGCGGGTTGGGGATGCTGGGCATGCGTCATGCCGAGCCAGCGCCGGCGATGAATCGGTGTTTCTGGCGGAGACCCGAAGCCAATCTCGCGATCCTGCATCAGCTGCGCGAGCTCGAGGTTGCCATCTCCATGGACGATTTCAGACCGGCTATTCCAGCCTGAGCTATTTACGCAGCTTCCCGTTTGACAAGATCAAGATTGAAGGCTCTTTGTTAAAGATCTTGCGAACTGCGCCGAGGGCTGCCCCGAGGTGTAGGGAGTCTTGCCGAGTCGGCCCATGGAGCAGCTATTGCTTCGTTTTGGGGCGAGTGCATCGAGAAAAGAACCGGTTTTGCCCGCCACAATAGCTGAAACGAGCGGCGTGATTAATCGTGTCATAGCGTACGTCTCATATTTTAGCTCATGCATGATCTTTGGTACGAGGCCGAGATGGCACGTTGAGGTGAGATATGAGATTGTTCGTCCGCTACGTACGGTGTTTGCCGAGCGCAACCTGCGCGCCGGGCTCGTGATTGATAGGTCAAGGCAGACGGCAACGCGGCCCTGATCATCGCAGGCGCGAATTCAGCAATGATAGGCGACAAAGCTTCGAGAAGACCCCTGCCGGCTCCACGGACGGTTGAGATGAAGAGCGACAAGACCGGCTCTTCATCGACGGTGCCGATGAAACAAAGGTTGCATTTCAAATATCGGTGATGCAAACAACTGCCGTCGACGCTTGAATGCTTGCGATTTCTTCGATGCCTCGTTGCGCGCCCGTGCCTTTCCTTTCCTTCCTTAATCTGGTCCCATTGTTAGCGCCCCCGTTGTTTGCCAGTCGCAAGCACGGACGCTGCTTCGCCGCGGACGACCGGAAGTGATCCGCAATAGCGGCGTTTCCAACCGCCTTCTCGCGGCCTTGCCGCATGCCGATTTCGATCTGCTGGCGAAGGAGGTCGAGACGGTCGAACTACAACAGGAAGCTGTGCTCGCGCGCTCAGGCAAGCCGGTCGAGCACATCTTCTTCCCCAACAGCGGTGCCATCTCGCTGATGGTCAACATGGCGAACGGGCAGACCGTCGCCACAGCAATGCTCGGACGCGAAGCTGTGATTGGCAGCCTTCGCGTCTTGGGGCCGGCGGTCTCGGGCATCACTGCCATCGTCCGGGTGCCGGGCACGGCTTTGCGTGTACCTGCGGCACGGTTTGAGGCTGCGTTTAACCAGAGCCCTGCCGTCCGCTATGTGGTGCAGATGCACATTAGGGCGATCCTGGTGCAGCTTCAGCATGGGGCGGCCTGCAACGCCCTGCACCCCGTTAGAGCGCGCGTGGCGCGCTGGCTATTACATCTGCGCGATCTCATGGACGACGATATCCTGCCGATCACGCAGGAAACTTTGTCGCATATGCTCGGTGTACGGCGGTCTACAGTCACTACCCTGATGGGCGATTTGCGAGCTTCCGGCGCGATCATACCGGATGGGCGCGGCCACATCGTGATCGATCGGCTGCGGCTAGGGAAGGCTGCGTGCGAATGCCACCGCACCATGCGCTTCGAGGTCGAACAGATTTTCGCCCAGAAGGTGGTGTCGTTGGAAAAGTTGCCGAAGCTAAGGTGACGGAAAGAGCCGCATCAGCCTCAGGTGAGGCGAGCAGTGCTAGGCGTACGGCCGGCGGGAAGGCACGCACCCTCATTGACCAAGGCTTCGCGCGCGAACCATGCATGATCGGATCGGCAGATGATGCAGCGCGTGCGCCCGAAAGACACGACGCAGTGCTGAAAACTCTCGTGATCGGCCTCGATGCCAGTAGGGATCGTACGGCCGGTCTGCGGACATTTGATCATGACCATTCCAATGTGACCCTCCCTCAGATGTCGTCTTCCCCTGTTGCAAAAGCCAGGTCCCGGCCGGCTCGATCGCGCCTCATGTCGGTGCCGTGGTTTGGGGTCATGCACCGAATCTGTCCCTGTGTGGGCAGGGGGTGGACGGGCGCGTTTTCGAACCGGCCGGATTCCATCGTGCCTGAATGCTACACTTAAACTTCGATTGCCTAGCTGGGCTGCCCGAGAGCCTTGTCGACCTGCCTTTTGATCGACTCGCGGGTCTCTGTTGCGAGCCTCTGCGTCAGCTGCCACAATTCCTTGTTTTGCGCGGAAGCGGTCTCGAAAACTTTCCGCGCCTGTGTCGCCGAGAGGGAGAGAGCGTCGACCGGCGATCTGCTGGCCAAAATGTCGGCGGCGAAATCAATTGCCGTGGCCGTGTTAGCCTGCGAGAGTTCGATCAATTTCAGCCCGTACTCGGTCGCGCTCTGGGCGTTGCTGGCATAAGTCTCGCGCAATGCTGCCGCGATCTCAACGGACGTAGCCTTTATCTTCTCGCAGCCTTCCTGTGCGCGAGGGAATCCCCATGGGAAACCGAACGGCGGCACGCTGAAACCATTCGTGCCATTCACTTTAGTTTCGCTTTTACTCACTGCAATCTCCACGAATGACATTGACATGACACCGAGTAGTCGCCTCTCGCTACAAGGACACCGGAGGCAGCGGAGGGTCGTCTGCTTTTCGAATTCGGTCTGTTTGCTAATGAACTGTTGTCCCAACCCGGCTTCGACTATGTGTCTGATCGCGTACAAAAGTATGTACGGTTTCCGACGCTCGGTGAAAAAAATGTCCTGCAGCGCGGGAAGTAGCTGCCATAGGAGGTGAGCCGGGTGGCGGTTTGTTGAAAGAAGATACGAGACGATCTGCTGGCGCGAGCCAACGTCGTGCGCGCTCCTTGAACCACCTGGCGATGTGTTCGTTGAGCTTCGGCGCACGCTTCGGCAGAGTAGTTGGACCGCTACCGAGGCCATCAGCAGGCACGACGACAGTCTTTCTTGGCCGCAGGACTGCGTCCACCCTCAGAAGGTCGTGCCCGACCTGCAGCTGGGGCTGTCACCGAAAGAGTCCGGTAGAGTCATTGCTCGACGCCCAACGATGCCGATCGCGTTGGGTTTACGGCGTGGGCGCGAGGCCGCTTGAGTCCAGCGCTGCTGGACGCCCACGGTCAACCTCCTTGCAGCGCAGCAGTACTATTGGAATTCACAATTCCATATGCACGGATCTCGATCCGCCCGCCTAGACCGTGAGAGAAGTGGCCTCTGCCTAGACTTCTCCTTCAGCATTTATTGTCGCCTCAACCCTCATTGGCGTACGGCGGCATTCTACGAAGAACTCATCCCGAGGGGACGAATGATCGTGTGCGAGCGCGACGGTGTTATGGTCGATTTGTCGACGCGGAGCCTGGCGGAATGACCAGGTTATTTATATTGCCTGAGGCCGGCTTCTACCGAAAGCATGGTTTCATCAGCGAGCGGCTCTGAATGAAATATTGCTATCGGCGGTCATTAGAAGTGGATTCCTTGCAAAGGGGAGAAAGCACCGGCGAGAGGGACGGAGTTGTCGGCGGCGATGGTCGATAACTCGAAATCGTTCAACGTTAGTGGCATGCCTTGATGAGAAGTGCGTTCTCGATCTCGTGAGGTTAGCGGCAGGCCGCGGACAGCCGCATCGGGACGTCCGTGGCTGTCCGGGACAGTCACCTGTTCCGGCAGTCATCCAACTGGGGGCGTGCTATCCAGGCCCTGTTCAGGCACCGGGTTGTCCAGCCCAGCTGGAGCGTTCCCTGCAGTCGCGCTTGAGCTTCCTGGTAGGGGCCGACGTAGCGCAGCCGGGTCGGCATCTTGGGATAGATGCGTCGTATCCGCGCAACGGCACGCGCTGCGGCCTTCCTGTCGCGTTCGTCAAAGGCAAATCCGAAGCCGGTGCGCAATCGGTCCGCCAGCAGCTCGGCGGTCAGGGTTTGATACCAACGCGGCGGCCGCAACCATGGTCGTCCCCCGGCAAAGATCTGTCGGGCCACCTCGCGGGCGGCGGTGCTGACGGACAATGTATCCGATTGCATCATCGCCGCGGTGTAGGCCGCGAATGAATCCCAATCCGCCGGCAAGTCGCTCGACGTCAGCCCGAACAATGCCCCAAACAGCCGGCTTTCGGCCCAAT
This sequence comes from Bradyrhizobium sp. USDA 4503, assembly GCF_054055815.1. Classification (NCBI taxonomy): domain Bacteria; kingdom Pseudomonadati; phylum Pseudomonadota; class Alphaproteobacteria; order Hyphomicrobiales; family Nitrobacteraceae; genus Bradyrhizobium; species Bradyrhizobium sp. USDA 4503. The sequence continues at coordinate 3,818,111 of NZ_JBSRXS010000001.1, read as the reverse complement.
AGCGCTCGCGCTCTTCGACCGGGAACGGAGGCAGGATCAGGTCGTGGACTGTCAGAGCGGTGTCGACGAGGGTCGCGTGAACCCAGCGCAACGCAGCGACCTCATTGGCGCGGTAGGACGAGCCGCTCTCGAACGGACCGATTGCTTCAGGTAGGCGGCCGACGATCATGGTATGTCGGTGGTGCAGGCGCCGGGCAGTGGTAAGGGCCGCATCGAGCGAGCCGAACACCATCGTAAACACGACGTCAAAGGTTCGATGGCAGCGGCCGATTGGATCCGAGAAGGTCCGCGAGTGGTCGGCCACGGCGGCGGCGATCCAGGGATGCGCCAGCTGAAGCAGCAAGGCTCGACCGGCGCCCAAAAAGGTGATGGCTTCCCGGTCGATCCGCCAGATCATCGAGCCTGCACCAAAAATGCCCTCGACCGGTCCGGCGGCCCGAGCCCGGACGAAATCAAGAGCGAGCTCGAGGTCGCTTTCGGTGACCAAAGGCGCACCTTACGAAGCAGACGGGGCGTTCCCCTCGTCTCGCGGGGAGCTTTGTGTCGGCGGCGGTGGCACGATAACGGAATTGGCCCGACTGCAGAATGGGCAAAAGTCCCAGCGGGCCGTCTCATATTATCATCGGCAGCTAGTGCTTACCTGTCGAGAAATTCATAACTTGCCTTTAGGCGATCAGAGGGAGCACCTGCACTTCCTAGATGGGGGATCCGAACTGGGGGACCGGCGTCTCCGGCGAGACCGCAGTCCGCCGCGGCCAGACCGTCGAGGGGTCGAAAATCTTGAGCTCCTGCGGCGTGGCCATCAATCTGCGCCAAAACAACGGACCGACGATCTCCCCTTTCCAGCATAGAGGAGTCCAGTCCGTTTGGCTGCCAGCGACGATTAGCATCAGCGGCGCAGTCACGCTTCGAGCTATCCGCAAGAGCGTCGCCGAATCGAGATCGCTCATCTCAGCGACGCCATCGGGATGCGAGTGCCAGTCGCCGAGATAGTCGAGATCGCCGTCGCTCGCTTCGAATGCGCTCTTGATCTCGGCCTCCTGCCACTTGTGATCCGGCACGAAACAATGTCGCCCGTGAAGTGCGAGTGGACCGGGGCCGCGGAGATCGACGACGATACGATCCTCGCCCGAACGCCAGCCCAGAAGGATGCCTCCGTTCTCGAGCGGGGACAGATCCCGCGCGGATTCGACCATCGATTGCATCACGCGCGAGGACAGCCACACTGTCATCGTTTGGCTCCGCAGCATCTTGGATGCGGTGGGCAGGGGTACGCCTCCCAGCGAGGCAGCGTCCTTGAGCCATCGTCGTTCTTGAGCGTCAGCACGGCCACGGTCCAACCGCCGGAATCGTAGGTTCCTTCCGACAGCAATCCGACCGCAGTCCGCACGATTTCAAGCGAGATCTCCTGCAGGTCGAAACCGCCCCCCATGAAGGTCGCAGCGTTGCAGCCGACCGGGATTACGACGCCCTGATCGTCAACCCGTGGCTGGGGTATGCGCTCATCCTTCCAGTGCTCGTTGAGGCAGACAAAGCAGCCTTCGGCATCTGGCAGGAAACGCGCGACCAGACCGCCTGCGACTCCGTACGTCGTGTAGCCGACCACGTAAGGCACACGAAAGCGCTTACAGTGATGCGCCAGTGCAAGCTGCACCTCTTCCGACGCCGAAGCGTCGACCACCACATCGGCGCTACGCAGCAGATCGAACACCGGCGCAAGCACGTTGCCGGAGTCCGGCGGGATCGCGGCGGCATCGGTGGTTGCCTCGCCGAGACGCCCCGGAAAAAAGCTCGCTTTCGTCCATGGATAGTTCTCGGCGATGAAGTTCGCGAGAGACGAGGCCTTGCCTCTTCCCCAGGCCGAGCGACCCAACGGCCAGCGCAGGCTATTGCCCGGTTGGACCATGTCGAAATCAAAAAAGGTGATCTCTCCGACGCCGGCGCGCGCCAGTTCTAGACCGGCGAAGCTTCCGATCGCGCCGGCTCCGATGACCACAGCCTTCTTCGTCAGGAGCGACTTCGCGATCGGCAGCCGTGAAAACACGTCGTCCTTACCGGCTCGCTCGCCCAGGACCAATCCCGGCGCACCCGCAGTCGTTCCGTCCGCGAGTGAAGGCCGCGTAACCAGGAACAGCCATCCCGCGCCGTTCTTCTGAGGGCCGTACTTGACTTCCTCCGGAAACACGATGCCGGTGATTGAGAGGGGGCCACGCGTCGCCTCGTTGACTTTGCGCACGCTGGTCGGCTGCATCACCGCCTGGCGGGTAAGTTCTGCTTCGGCAAGCCTGAGCAACTCGTGCGCATCGATGGTCGCGGGCGGAGTGAACTTGACCCATCGGCCGGTGAGCACCGGAGCGTCTAGTGGTTCCGTCGGAAAGCCGAACCTCTTGCCGATGGCCGCGCCGCTGCTGGTCTTTAGTTGCCGCAGCACGCCTTCGAGCGCGGCGTCGTTCGTGCGGCTGGAGCGAGCCGAGCAGACCACCTCAAGCAGGCCATGCGGCCCGGGCGGCAGCGGCGCATGGCCGTCGAAAAGAATGACCGAGTCCGCTTCGGAAGCTCCTGCGAAATACGGCATCAACGGGTCGGCGGCCTGCTCCTCGAGCCTGGCTGCATCGTCCCAGCGGCCCGCCGCTTCTCGCCGCGAGGGCGCGCAGGAGATGGTTTAGCCGCTCCTGGACGAAGTCGGCGACGAGTTGGTTGGAGTCCCATTGCCCCGATTCCTGCGTGAGCAGGCACAGCTCGCGGCTGATGGGGTTTTGATGGCGCTCGAAACTCTCGTTCGGTGCAGCCACCGCCGGGCGAAAGAAGGGGTGCAGCGGGGAATACCCGATGCGCAACAGCATCGGGGCGGACTGCCCGTCCACCGGCCAGTCCGCTTCGAGGATCAGGATCCCGTTGCCCTTGTAAACAGTTCGCGGCTCAATCCCGAGCCGTGCGAACGCCGCCAGCTCGGCATCGAACACCTCCGGCCAGATCGTCCACCAATCCTGGTCGGCGCCGGGTTTGTTGTGTTTGGCCAAACTTAGCCCACGGGACGATGTCCAGGCGGCGTGCTGGGCCGCGGCGGACCTTTGCCGGGCGTCTCGCTAGGCGGACCGGGCGGGGCGTCCGGGTGCTCCGGGTGGGGAGGTTTGGCCATGCGTAAAATTCCTTCTTGAACTTTCCGATCTAGGCGGACTGACGTCCGCCTAGAAAATTCTTCTGTCGGCAGATTTGCTTGAGCAAAATGGACACGAAACTGCTCTGGATGGACGACTTGGGCTGAATTTCACTATTACACCGATTCGCCCAGGTGAGGGCAGTTGGCGTTGAACAGCACGCGTCGCACTTCATGCAGGTGCCGTTCCGAAGCAGCCCTAAACTTGCAGCGAAAGCCCTGAAAGGTGGTTTTCGGCGGGATCCACACCTAATTCCTCATCCAGATCGGTAAGGCATTGAAACTGCATAGTATATCCGCCCTCCGAGGGCGCCGAGACTCGCATGCGCTGTTGAAGGTTATTTGGCTGCGCATATTCGGCAATCATCGCGACCAGATGATGTGTGTCCCCATTGTGCCCCAGCTGCTTCTGGGCACGCGTTAAGGGAAAAAGGTTCGTAACCTATTGACTTGTTGGGAGTAATGGTGGACGCACAAGGGATCGAACCTTGGACCTCTCCCGTGTGAAGGGAACGCTCTCCCGCTGAGCTATGCGTCCGGGATGTGACGTGCCAAAGGCCGCTGGTCGGCGGCCGGTCGATAGAGGCGCTTCGTCAGAGCGTGCGATTTACGAAGTGCCGGGTAGGGGTGTCAAGCCAAACCCTGCGGGAATCACGCCCCTTGCTGGCGGGCGCGGGAGGCGTGTGACTGCAGCGCCCGGATGCGCTCGGCGAGCGTGCCGCCGCCTTCGGGTAACCCGCTGCCCGGCGAGGCGCCGTTGGCGGGCTTGGCCGCCGCCTTGGCCGGCACCGTCGGCTCCGCCGCCAGCATGGCCTCGATCGCCGAATTCGGGCCCTCGAGCTGGATCGCGAGCTTGGCCACCTCGGCGGCAATGTCGTTGATGCGCTCGCGCAGCAGCGCATTCTCCATCCGCTCGGTCGCCCAGGAGCTCTCGGCCTGCTGCTGGATCGCGTTGATGTCGCGCTGCAGCTTGCCGCGCTCGTCGCTGACGGTGCGCAGCTGCTCCTCGACTTGAGCCTTCTCCTGCCGCAGCTTGTCGAGCGCAGAGGATTTGCCGCCGCCCACTGCTGCGATCTCCTCGCGCAGCTCCTGCACGGTCCGCTCGGCGGCGGCGTTGGCCTGCTTCAACTGGCCGTTCTCGAATTCACGCTCGGCAAGCAGCTTGCCCTGGGTCGCAAGCCGCGTCTCGAGGTCGTTGACCCGGTTGCCGAGCATCTCGGCTTCCTTGACCTGGGCGACGAGCTGGCGGTCGAGATCGGTGACGCGCTGGCTCAGATTCTCGACCCGGCCGCGCGCGTCGGTGAGATCGCGCGTTGCAGTTTCCGATTGATTGCGCTCCTGGGCGAGACGGGCTTCGGTTGCCGCGAATTCCCTGGCGGCATCGCCGACCCGGTTCTTCAGCTCCTCGACCTGGGTCCGCACCGCGACCAGTTCGATCTGGCGGCTGTCGGCGGTCATCGCGCGGTCGTTGAGCTCGGCGTTGATCTTGCCGAGCTCGCCCTGCTTGTCGGTCAGCGCCTGCTCGGCGTTGCGCAACAGCTCGGTCTTGGCCGAGAACTCTTCCTCGGTGGCGCGAAGCTGATCCTTCATCGCCTTTTCGCGCGCTTCCAGCGCGAAGATCGCGGCGTTCTTCTCGCCGAGCTCGATCTTCATGCGGTTGATCGCATCGGTCTTCTTGCCGAGCTCGGCGAGCTGGCTCGTGGTCTTGCTCTTGAGCTGGTCGACGCTCATCTCGAGCCGGCGGGCCGACATCGCGAATTCGGCGCGGAGCTGGTCCTTGTCGGCCTGGATCTCGGCCATCGACAGCGGGGTGGCCGCCTCCATGCGGCGCGTGGTCAGCCGCACCGCCCGGTTGTGCACCAGCGGAACGATCATCAGGCCGCACAGCATCGAGATCAGGAAACCGATCGCCGCGTACATGATCGGCTCGATCATGAAGGGTCACTCCAAGAAAAGAAGGAATTTGTTAATCACAATGCCACGGCGGACCGGCCAAAGGCCAGCCCGATTGCCGCGTTAACCTGAATTGCTAACCGTGCCGGAGCGCCGGCCTCATCGCCCGATCAGGGCTGCGACCTCGCGCTTCGTTCCGATTGAATCGGATCGAGGCTCCAGATTCTGTCCTGACGCGTCTTCTTGATGCGAACCGGCGTCCGCTCGGCTGGAAACGCCCTAGAACGGGTTCCAGGTCGCGCGCGGGGTGAATTTGAGATAGCCGACGCTGGCGCCGAGCCGCAAGCCGATGCCCGAGCGAATCGGGACCAGCACGATGTTGTTGGCGGTCAGCGCCGTCATGCCGAAGCCGCCGACGATATAGGCCGAGCCGTCGATGCCGACGAAGCGCTGATAGATCGCCTGGGTCGAAGGCAGGTTGTAGACCAGCGTCATGGTCCTCGCGCCGTCGCCGCCCCAGTCGAAGCCGACCGAGGGACCCTGCCAGTAGACCCTGAGGTCGCCGGCGTTCTTGGTGTAGAGCGTGCCTTCGCCATAGCGCAGCCCGGCCACGAAGGCGCCGGAGCCTTCCTCGCCGAGCACATAACCATTGGGCAGGCCCCACTGGCTGACGGCGCGCTCGATGACCGAGGCGAGTCCGCGCGAGACATTGCCGAAGAACTTGTGTCCGGCATTGACCAATTCGTCGGGCCCGTAAGTATACGGGGTCGGCTCACGCTGTGGCGGCGGATATTGCGGTGGCGGGCCCTGCTGCGCGGACGCCCCTGCGCTCCAGCACATCAGCGCGGCAAACGCGACCGCGGCAAGGCGTGATGCGAAAGTCATTAAGAACCCCTGCTATCGAAATCCGGGCGCTGCCCTTTAACCTGATGCCAACAGGCACGGCTCTAGGTTGCGCCCGGTGTCCCCTCGACTCGGATGTTATCGGTATCAACTATGACGGCACAACGGCAGGAAAGATATGGATCGTGCCGGGGGGTGGCGTTTTTCGGCCTGTTGGCGGGCATTTTGGCGGCCATCTGGCCGTCCTTGCCTGTTCAGGCCACCACAACCGAGCGCGTGGTGACGAACCGCTACTCCGGATTGGCGATCGAGGGATTCGATCCCGTCGCCTATTTCACCGACGCCGCCGCCACCCAGGGGCGGCCGGAATTCGAGGCCGCGGAGAACGGCGTGGTCTGGCGTTTCCGCAACGAGGGCAACCGCGCTTCGTTCGTGGCGCATCCCGAAATCTATGGCCCGCAATTCGGCGGTTACGATCCGACCGATCTGGTGCGGGGCGTCACCTGCGCGGGCAATCCGCGATTCTGGGCCGTCGTCGGGAACAGGCTTTACCTGTTCAACCGGGAACGCAGCCGTGACGTGTTCGCCGCCGATCCCGCGCGCTTTTTGAAGGAAGCCGCGGCGCGTTGGCCGGAGCTGGAAGACAATCTCGCGCAGTGATCACGGCGCCGCGGCCGGATCGCCCGAGGCAATGAATTCCGGCACCAGGAAGTCTTCGCGGCCGAGCCCGAAATGCAACGGGCTGCCATTCGAATCGGTGACCTTGCCGCCGGCCGCTACGACGACCGCGTGACCTGCCGCAACATCCCACTCCGATGTCGGCGACAGGCGGGGATAGATATCGACTTCGCCCTCGGCGACACGGCCGAATTTGACCGCCGAGCCCAGCACGGCGCGGACCGCGTTGCCGCGCGCGTCGATGAAGGCTTCGGTGCGCGCATCGCCATGCGAGCGGCTCACTGCCACCGTCCATGGCGCGCCGCGCGGCGGGCAGGGACGGGTCTTGATCGGCACCGCCTGCGAAACCGCGCCGCCCTGCAGCGTCAGTCGCTCCGCGCCCTTGCCGACGATGCCGCGCCAGATCAGCCCGAGCGCCGGTGCGCCGACGATGCCGAGCAGCGGCACGCCTTGCGTGACCAGCGCCACATTGACGGTGAATTCATTGCGGCCGGCAACGAACTCCTTGGTGCCGTCGAGCGGATCGATCAGGAAGAAACTGTCTTTATAGGGCGGCGTCGCCAGATGGACGCGCTCCTCGGACAGCAGCGACACCTGCGGCGCGAGCCGCGTCAGCCCTTCGACGATGATGTGGTCGGCGGCGAGATCGGCCTCGGTGACCGGCGACCCATCGTCCTTGCCGGCAACATTCATCGTCGAACGATTGACCGCAAGGATCGCGTCGCCGGCGCGGATCACCAGTTCGGTCAGTGATTCGAGCAGCGTCGCGGCGGCCTCGCAGCCGATCAGGGACGGCTTTGCCTTATTCATGTGCGGGTCTCATGTCAGCGGGTCGCATATCCTGTTTGTGTTCCCTGAGATCATGATGCGATGACGGAGCATCGCATCATGATCTCATCTCCTTGTTTGAGCATGATCTTTTCGGAAAACCGGTTTCCACTTTTCCGGATCATGCTTTATCAGTCCCGCCGCAAGCTGGCAGCATCCGTCTGCGCGGTGTATCAAGCCGACAGGCATGCGTGATTCGCACTCCTCGGTCGGCGTGCGGCTTTCCAGGAAACAATTGATGTCTGGCACTTCGTCTCCCGGTCCCGCTCCCGATGCGCTCGAACTCGCGGCGCTCTTGTGCTCGCGGGTCTGTCACGATCTCATCAGTCCGGTCGGCGCGATCGTCAATGGGCTTGAGGTCCTTGACGACAATCCCAAGCCCGAAGACCGCGACTTCGCGCTCGATCTGATTCGCAAGAGCGCCAAGACCGCTTCGGCGCGGTTGCAGTTCTGCCGGCTGGCGTTCGGCGCGGCCGGTTCCTCCGGCGCGCAGATCGATCTCGGCGATGCCCAGAACATGGCGAAGGGGCATATCGAGGACGGCAAGGTGACGCTGACCTGGAATTTGCCGCGGCTGCTCCTGCCCAAGAACCGGGTCAAGCTGCTCTTGAACATGCTGGTCATCGCGCAGCAGACGATCCCGCGTGGCGGCACGCTCACGATCGATCCGGTCGGCGAAGGCGAGGCGATGAGCTTCCGCATCACGGCTGCGGGCCTCAATGCGCGCGTGCCGCAGAACATCGTCGATCTTCTGAATGCGACCTCGCCGAACACGGTCGATGCGCATGCGGTGCAACCGCACTACACCCGCCTGCTGGCGGAAGCCTGCGGGCTGAAGGTGACGCTCGCGCTCGACGGCGACAAGGTTATCATTGCCGCGTCCTGACCGCGGCCGCGCCGATATCATTAATCAAAGGTTACGACCGGCCGCGCGATTCGATCGCGCGGCCTTATCTCTTTGTTGATCCCGTTCCTTTCCATTTGCTCAACCAAACTTAAACGCTTTGCGGAGAAGCTGACCTGAGTTCCGTCAGGCGCGTCGATGTTGCGCGCCGCTGCGTTTTCGGCGTTTTTCGAAGGTTGGTTTCATGGACGATCTGTTGCGCGAGTTCCTGACGGAGAGCAGCGAGAGCCTGGATACGGTCGACAACCAGCTGGTGCAGTTCGAGCAGGATCCGAACAACGCGAAGATCCTGGATAACATCTTCCGGCTTGTGCACACCATCAAGGGCACCTGCGGCTTCCTCGGGCTGCCGCGGCTCGAGGCGCTGGCGCATGCCGGCGAGACCTTGATGGGCAAATTCCGCGACGGCATGCCGGTGACGGCGGAAGCCGTGACGCTGATCCTGTCCTCGATCGACCGCATCAAGGAGATCCTCGGCGGCCTCGAGGCGACCGAGGCCGAGCCTGAAGGCAATGACCGCGATCTGATCGATCAGCTGGAGGCCATGGTCGAGCACGGCATGGCGGCGATGTCCGATTCGACGCAGTCGATGCCGGTTGCCGCTGAAGAGGACGTGCCTGTCGTCGAAGCTCCGTCCGTGCAGGCTAACATGACCGAAGGCACGCTGGTGGTGCAGACGCTGGAGCGTCCGCTGCGTCCGGGCGAGGTCTCGCTCGACGATCTCGAGCGCGCCTTCCGCGAGACCGAGACCGAAGTCGCCGCACCGGCGCCGGTCGTGAAGCCTGCACCTGCTGCCGCCGCCGAGCCGGCTGAGGCTGCGAAGAAGCCGGCCCGCAAGGCCGCCGGTGAGGACGTCCAGGAAGGCGACAAGATCGCCAACCAGTCGATCCGGGTCAATGTCGACACCCTCGAACACCTCATGACCATGGTCTCCGAGCTGGTGCTGACCCGCAACCAGCTGCTGGAGATCTCCCGCCGCAACGAGGACACCGAGTTCAAGGTGCCGCTGCAGCGGCTCTCCAACGTCACCGCCGAGCTGCAGGAAGGCGTCATGAAGACGCGCATGCAGCCGATCGGCAATGCTTGGCAGAAGCTGCCGCGCATCGTCCGCGATCTCTCCGGCGAGCTCGGCAAGCAGATCGAGCTCGAGATGCACGGTGCCGACACCGAGCTCGACCGCCAGGTGCTCGACCTGATCAAGGATCCGCTGACGCATATGGTGCGCAACTCCGCCGATCACGGGCTCGAGACCACCGCCGAGCGGGTCGCCGCCGGCAAGCCGGAGCAGGGCACCATTCGCCTCTCCGCCTATCACGAGGGCGGCCACATCATCATCTGCATCGCCGACAATGGCCGCGGGCTCAACACCGAGCGGATCAAGGCCAAGGCGCTCCAGAACGGTCTCGTCACCGAGGCCGAGCTCGAGAAGATGACCGAGGCCCAGGTCCACAAGTTCATCTTCGCGCCGGGCTTCTCGACCGCCGCGCAAGTGACTTCGGTGTCCGGCCGCGGCGTCGGCATGGACGTGGTGCGCACCAATATCGACCAGATCGGCGGCACCATCGACATCAAGAGCGTGGCCGGCGAGGGCGCCTCGGTCACCATCAAGATCCCGCTGACCTTGGCGATCGTCTCCGCCCTGATCGTGGAAGCCGGCGGCGACCGCTTTGCGATTCCTCAATTGTCTGTCGTCGAGCTGGTGCGGGCCCGCGCCAACTCCGAGCACCGCATCGAGCGGATCAAGGACACCGCAGTCTTGCGCCTGCGCAACAAGCTGCTGCCGCTGATCCACCTCAAGAAGCTCTTGAAGATCGACGACGGCGCGACGACTACGGATGCCGAGAATGGCTTCATCGTGGTCACTCAGGTGGGCAGCCAGACCTTCGGCATCGTGGTCGACGGCGTGTTCCACACCGAGGAGATCGTGGTCAAGCCGATGTCGACCAAGCTGCGGCACATCGACATGTTCTCCGGCAACACCATCCTTGGCGATGGCGCCGTCATCATGATCATCGACCCCAACGGGATTGCAAAAGCCCTCGGCGCGTCCGGCTCCTCGGCCCATGACCTCGCCGACGACAATGCGAACGCCCACGCCGCAAGCGGCGAGCAGCTGACCTCGCTGCTGGTGTTCCGCGCCGGCTCCTCGCAACCCAAGGCGGTGCCGCTCGGCCTCGTCACCCGGCTGGAGGAGATCGCAACCGACAAGATCGAGCTCTCGAACGGCCGCTACATGGTGCAGTACCGCGAGCAGCTGATGCCGCTGGTGCAGATGGCCGGCGTCGAGGTGCAGTCGCAGGGCTCGCAGCCGATCCTGGTGTTCGCCGACGACGGCCGCTCGATGGGGCTCGTGGTCGACGAGATCATCGACATCGTCGAGGAGCGGCTCAACATCGAGGTCGCGGGTTCGCAGGACGGCATCCTCGGTTCGGCCGTGATCAAGGGCCAGGCCACCGAGGTGATCGACGTCGGCCACTTCCTGCCGATGGCGTTCGCCGACTGGTTCTCGCGCAAGGAGATGCGGCCGTCGGCCTCGGCGCAGTCGGTGCTGCTGGTCGATGACTCAGCCTTCTTCCGCAACATGCTGGCGCCGGTCTTGAAGGCCGCCGGCTACAAGGTCAGGACCGCGGGCGGCGCGCAGGAGGGCCTCGCCGCGCTGCGTTCGGGACAGAGCTTCGACGTCGTGCTGACCGACATCGAGATGCCCGAGATGAACGGCTTTGAGTTCGCCGAGAACATCCGAAGCGACCACAATCTGAACCAGCTGCCGATCATCGCGCTGTCGGCGATGGTGTCGCCGGCGGCGATCGAGCGCGGCCGGCAGGCCGGCTTCCACGACTATGTCGCCAAGTTTGATCGTCCCGGGCTGATCGCGGCGCTGAAAGAGCAGACCGCCGAACTGCGCCGGGCGGCCTGACACGGGATAAGGACAGGGATCGATGACCAGCAAGACCGAGACAAGCGAAGGCGCGATGGCCGAATACGTCACCGCCGTGATCGGCGGGCAGCTGTTCGGCCTGCCGATCTCGCGGGTGCAGGACGTGTTCATGCCGGAGCGGCTGACGCGGGTGCCGCTGGCCTCCAGCGAGATCGCCGGCGTGCTCAATCTGCGCGGCCGCATCGTCACCGTGGTCGACATGCGCGCCCGGCTCGGGCTGCCGAAGGCCGACGACGGTAAGCCTCCGATGGCGGTCGGCGTCGACCAGCGCGGCGAATCCTACGGCCTGTTGATCGACCAGATCGGCGAGGTGCTGCGGCTCTCCGAAAACAGCCGCGAGGACAATCCGGTCAACCTCGATCCCCGCATGGCCAAGCTCGCCGGCGGCGTCCACCGCCTCGACGGCCAGCTCATGGTCGTCCTCGATATCGATCGCGTGCTCGAACTGGTGCCCGACGCCAAAGCGGCGTGAACAGGGCCGCCCGAACTGAAGAACTGAAACATCCCACCGGGGATGAGGAAGTAGAGGTCGCAGATGAGAACCTGTCTTGTTGTCGATGACTCAAGCGTCATTCGCAAGGTCGCCCGTCGCATTCTGGAAGGGCTCGATTTCCAGATCGTCGAGGCCGAGGACGGCGCCAAGGCGCTCGAGGCCTGCAAGCGCGCGATGCCGGAAGCCGTGCTGCTCGACTGGAACATGCCGGTCATGGACGGCTACGAGTTTCTCGGCAATCTCCGCCGCATGCCCGGCGGCGATCAGCCCAAGGTCGTGTTCTGCACCACCGAGAATGACGTCGCGCATATCGCACGCGCGCTGCATGCCGGTGCCAACGAATACATCATGAAGCCGTTCGACCGGGACATCGTCACCGCGAAGTTCCAGGAAGTCGGACTCATTTAGAGCATGATCCGGAAAAGTGGGAACCGGTTTTCCGAGAAGATCATGCTGACTTAGATTCTTCGTTCGATCCGGCGGCAGAAGCCTTCGGCTCAACGGTTGTTGTGCGTCGTGTTGCGTCGCTGGTGAAGTAATGATTGTTGCGTTGACAAGTACTGCGGTCCCGACATCGACCCGTTCCGACAAGGTGCGGGTGATGGTGGTCGACGATTCCGTGGTAATCCGCGGGATGATCTCGCGCTGGATCGGCGCCGAGCCCGACATGGAAGTCGTCGCCTCGCTGCGCACCGGCCTCGACGCCGTCAACCAGCTCGAACGCATCAACCCCGATGTCGCGGTGCTCGATATCGAGATGCCCGACCTCGACGGCATCTCGGCACTGCCGCAGCTGCTGGCGAAGAAGCGCGATCTCGTCGTCATCATGGCCTCCACGCTGACCCGCCGCAACGCGGAGATCAGCCTGAAGGCTCTCTCGCTCGGTGCGTCCGACTACATTCCGAAACCGGAAAGCACGCGCGAGGCCACCGCCGCGGAAACCTTCCGCCACGACCTGATCCAGAAGATCCGTCATCTCGGCGCCAAGGCGCGGCGCAACCCGCTGCACTCGATGGCAAGCCCGCCGCTTGCGCCCGGTCATGACAGGCCGCGTCCGCTGGCGCCCGCTGCTGCGCACACAGCGCCGGCCCAGGCCACGCGCCGTTCGTTCGGCCTGCTGCCGCCCAAGGTGCTGCTGATCGGCTCGTCGACCGGCGGCCCGCAGGCGCTGATGACGCTGGTCGCCGAGATCGGCCCGGTGATCGATCGCTTCCCGGTGCTGATCACCCAGCACATGCCGCCGACCTTCACGACCATTCTCGCCGAGCATCTGGCGCGCACCAGCAAGCGGCCGGCGCATGAGGGGATCGACGGCGAGAGCATCAAGCCGGGCCAGATCTATCTGGCGCCCGGCGGGCGCCACATGCGCGTCGCCCGCCACGGCGTCGATGCCACGATCGCGCTCGACGACGGGCCGCCGGTCAATTTCTGCAAGCCCGCGGTGGATCCGATGTTCACCTCCGCAATCGATGTCTGGCAGGGCAGCATCATGTCGGTGATTCTGACCGGCATGGGCTCCGACGGCATGCGCGGCGGCAAGGACATCGTCGCCGCCGGCGGCAGCGTGATCGCCCAGGACGAAGCGACCAGCGTGGTGTGGGGCATGCCCGGTGCTGCGGTCAATGCCGGCATCTGCGCCGCGGTGCTGCCGCTCAATCAGATCGCACCGAAGCTTGTTCGGGTATTTGCGGGAGACCGTTCGTGACGCCGCTGGACTACGAGTATCTGCGTAAGCTGCTGAAAGAGCGTTCCGGCCTCGATCTCTCCGCCGACAAGCAATATCTCGTCGAGAGCCGCCTGTTGCCCTTGGCGCGCCGGTCGAACCTCGCCGGGATTCCCGAGCTGGTGCAGCGGATGAAGGGTGGCGCGGAGCTGCTGACATCCGAGGTGGTCGAAGCGATGACCACCAACGAGACCTTCTTCTTTCGCGACAAGATCCCGTTCGACCATCTGAAGGAAGCGGTGCTGCCCGCGCTCGCGCAGGCGCGCGCGGCGCGCCGCAGCTTGCGCATCTGGTGCGCGGCGTCGTCGACCGGGCAGGAGCCGTATTCGATCGCGATGCTGCTGAAGGAGATGACTGCGCTGTTTGCCGGCTGGCGGATCGAGATCATCGCCACCGACCTGTCGCAGGCGGTGCTCGAAAAGGCGAAGGCCGGCTTGTTCAGCCAGTTCGAGGTGCAGCGCGGCCTGCCGATCCAGCTGCTGGTCAAGTATTTCGTGCAGAAGGGCGAGCTCTGGCAGCTCAACGCCGATATCCGCGGCATGGTGCAGCACCGCCAGCTCAATCTGCTGCAGGACGTCTCGCATCTCGGCACCTTCGACGTGATCTTCTGCCGCAATGTGCTGATCTATTTCGATCAGCAGACCAAGGCCGGTATCTTCGGCAAGGTGTCCCGGATGCTCGAGCCCGACGGCGTGCTGGCGCTTGGCGCGGCGGAATCCGTGGTCGGCATCACCAACCTGTTCAGGCCATATCCCGACCGGCGCGGGCTCTATCAGCCAAACACTGCGCCAGTCGCGCGCGCCGGCGCCGCGCTGCATGTGCTGAAGGCGGTTGCGTCCGCTGCGCGGTGAGACGAGACATCTCGCTTTAACCCCGTCACCCTGAGGAGCCGCGAAGCGGCGTCTCGAAGGGTCGACGGCCACCAGCGGGGCCGTGCATCCTTCGAGGCTCGCAAGCGCTCGCACCTCAGGATGACGGCGACAGAGCCGCGTTCTTTCAACGTTCATGAACTACAAAATCGCGTGCGGCAGGAAGCGCGAGGTGTTGCCGGTGATCGGATTCTCGTCTTCCCGAATCGAGAGTCCGCAGGGCGTGCCGTCCACCAGCCAGCTGCCGAGCACCGGATACTGCCCGGAAAAATTCGGCAGCGGCGCCAGCGCCTGGCGGATGAAGCCCTCGGCGCCGTAGGGGCCTTGCTCGGCGACCAGCGTAACGCCGGCGCTGACCAGCTCGACATTGGCGCCCTCGCGCGAATAGATCGGTTTGCGCACGAACGACGTGCCGAGCTGGGCGGCCTGCGGGTCGTCCTCGAAATAGGCCGGCAGCAGATTGGGGTGGTTCGGGAACATCTCCCAGAGCAGCGGCAGGATGCCCTTGTTGGAGAGGATCGCCTTCCATGGCGGCTCGATCCACTGCGTCGGCGCGGTCGCGAGGTTCTTGCCGAACGCGTCGTGGAACATCCACTCCCACGGATAGAGCTTGAACGCGAGCGCGATCGGGCGTTCGTCGAGGTCGACGAACTGACCGTCGTCGCGCAGTCCGATCTCCTCGATGTCGAGCAGCGTGGTCTTCAGCCCGGCCTGCGCCGCGGTGTCCTCGAGATAGGCGAGCGTGCCGGCGTCCTCGGGATTTCCGGTCAGTCCGGTGAGATGCAGCGGGTGGGTCGCGCCGATCCTCTTCCAGGCCTCGATCAGCCGGTCGTGGATCGAGTTGAACTGGTCGGCGCGCTTCGGGATGATGTTGCGTTGGATCGCCTGTTCGAGCCAGGTCCATTGAAACACCGCGGCCTCGAAGATCGAGGTCGGCGTATCGGCATTGTATTCGAGCAGCCTGGCCGGGCCGCGGCCGTCGAAGGTGAGATCGAGCCGGCCGTACAGGCTCGGATTCCTGCGGCGCCAGCTTGCCGCGATCAGATCCCAGTACGCCTCCGGTATCTTCAGCCGGCGCAGATAGCGTTCATCCCTGACCGCGCGTCCGGCGAGCTCGAGACACATCGCGTCGATCTCGCCGGTCGGCGCCTCGATCGCGCGCTCGATCTCGTCCAGCGTGAAGGCGTAATAGGCGCGCTCGTCCCAGTACCGTTCGCCGTCGATGGTGTGGAAGGTGAAGCCGGCGTTCTCGGCAGTCGTCCGCCAATCGTCGCGTTCGGGACATGCGATGCGTTGCATGAGGGGAAACCGCGTTCGCTCGTCAGCCTGGTGTCAGCTTCCGCCATGCGACGGATCGTCGTCGCCGTAGCGGGCGATGGTGCGCGGCGCGCCGCCGAAGCCGCCGGAGGGCGACCGTTCCGCCGATTTTCCCTTCCTTCCGTGTCCTGCATGGTGGTGGCTGCGGGCATGGCTTGGCGTCAGGCCGATCGACGCCGCGCCGATCGCGATACTTCCCATCAATTTCAGCCATACCCGGCGCGAGCGTTTCATGAACGCAATCCCTGCCTTGCCGTCTGCGGAGCCATGGCGAGTTTCCATCAGCTGCGTTCGCCGGGCAAGCGAAAGCGCGATGACACGGCGATGACACGGCAACATGCATCAGCTGCCGCTGAAGCCGAACGCATGCGCGAATGAACCGAAGCCGCCGCGGCTCACCGACGAGCTAGACGACGAGCTCGAGGAAGAGGAGGTGCCGCTCGACGACGAGCTGCCGCTGTAGAAGCTGCTGCGCGACGAGCCGCTGCTGCCGCCCGATCCGGACGATGAGCTGCGCGTTGTGCAGTCGACGCCGGGTTGTGGCGGGACCGGTGTGACGACGCCCGGTGCGGTGACGCCCGGCGGGGTCGGCGGCACCGGCTGGCAATTCGGCCGCGGCATCAGCGCGTAGGCGCTGCCGCCGACCGCGAGCGTTCCCATCAAGAGCAGCGCGACGTGGTTGGAGCGCTTGGATGGCGCATCCGGCCGCGGCGGCGTCGGCACCGCCGGCACGACCGGTCGCCGTTTGCCGAAGTCCGGGTTCGGTTTGCGCGCCATGGTGGCTCAACGGCTCAGTAGATCATGCAGGCCGCGTTCAGCGCGCCTGCGGCCAGCGAGGACAGCCCGAGCCAGATCGCCGGCGCCATTTCGCCGGAGGCGATCCGCCCCGACAGGTTCGGCACCGGGATCTTCACGATGTAATAGACGATGATCTGCACGATCAGCGCGATGATGCTCCAGATCAGGCAGTCCACCACATTGGCGGAGTGGGCGATCGCGCTGACCACCGGCAGCACGAAGCCGAGCAGGCTTAAGCCCAGCGCAATCGCTGCCGCCGGATCGTTGTCGCGGATCAGCTGGAATTCGTCATGCGGCGTGACGCGTGTGTAGACGAAGAGGTAGGCGACCACGGCGATCAGCGCCGTGCAGAAATAGACCAGGAACGCCGGCAGGCCGGCGAGGGATTGCAGGATCATGTCGGGGCGGTCCGGGAGTTCGTCGGGATTCGCGCGAGGCAGGATTGCACGTTCCCTTGGTCGGCGCATGCCGACAGCCGGTTCAATCCCAAACAAAAACCCCGCCATTTGCGGCGGGGTTCAGGTCGAAAGGAGCGAACCTTGCGGTTCTCTGCGGGCCCGGAAGGTCAGGCGGGAATGCGCTCGTCGGCCTCGTGCGGCTCGCGCAGCACGTAGCCGCGGCCCCACACGGTCTCGATGAAGTTGCGGCCTTCGGAGGCGTTGGCGAGCTTCTTGCGGAGCTTGCAGATGAAGACGTCGATGATCTTCAGCTCCGGCTCGTCCATGCCGCCGTAGAGATGGTTGAGGAACATTTCCTTGGTGAGCGTGGTGCCCTTGCGGAGCGAGAGCAGCTCCAGCATCTGGTATTCCTTGCCGGTCAGGTGCACGCGCTGGCCGCCGACCTCGACCGTCTTGGTGTCGAGATTGACCACGAGATCGCCGGTCTGGATGACCGACTGGGCGTGACCCTTGGAACGGCGCACGATCGCGTGGATGCGGGCGACCAGCTCGTCCTTGTGGAAGGGCTTGGTCATGTAGTCGTCGGCGCCGACGCCGAGACCCTTGACCTTGTCCTCGATGCCGGCGAGGCCGGAGAGGATCAGAATGGGAGTTTTGATCTTCGACACCCGCAGCTGCTTGAGCACGTCGTAGCCGGACATGTCGGGCAGGTTGAGGTCGAGAAGGATGATGTCGTAGTCGTAAAGCTTGCCGAGATCGACGCCCTCTTCGCCGAGGTCCGTCGTGTAGACGTTGAAACTCTCGGACTTGAGCATCAATTCGATCGACTGCGCGACGGCGCTGTCATCTTCAATCAGCAAAACGCGCATGCCAGTCCCCTATAGTCGCCGCTCCGGGCGTCAGGTCGGCCGCACTTGCGGCACTCACAAAACGCCTTTGAACAACTGATTCGGATCCTGACGAGATATGGTTAACAAAAACTGATTCCTCCGCGCAAGCTCTAACCGTGCAATTTTTGTCGAATCGCCCTAAGATATTGCGTAGAAGAAGCTTTTCCTAACCGCGTCCGTTCAGTTTCCACATTAAGAGACGGGCCTAACCGACTCTCGCGACTCGCCCTTCTTCTGATGGGCAAGCGACCTCAGTCACCAAAGACAGTGACGCAATGATTAATGATGCGGGTAAACACGAAGTTAAGCGGCCGGAGCAAAAAAGCGGAAACTTAAGGTTTTCGCAATGAAGGCGCTCGCGGAGCAGATCGGCGACATCGACGGCGTCAATATTTATGGCCGTGTGGTCGGCGTCCGCGGGCTGATGGTCGAGATCGCGGGCCCCATTCACGCGATGTCGGTCGGCGCCCGCATCGTGATCGACGTCGGCGCGGGCCGCTTCATCCCCGCCGAGGTGATCGGCTTCTCCGGCGAGAACGCGGTGGTGATGCCGTTCGGCGGGCTCGATGGCGTGAGGCGCGGTTGCCGCGCGGTGATCGCCAATGCGGCGAGCCAGGTGCGGCCGTCGCCGGCCTGGCTCGGCCGCGTCGTCAACGCGATGGGCGAGCCGATCGACGGCAAGGGCCCGCTGGTGCAGGGCGCCTCGCCGATGTCCTACCGCAACTCGCCGCCGCCGGCGCATTCGCGCAAGCGGGTCGGCCCGCCGCTCGATCTCGGCGTGCGCGGTCTCAATACGTTCCTGACCTGCTGTCGCGGCCAGCGGCTCGGCATCTTCGCCGGCTCCGGCGTCGGCAAGTCGGTGCTGCTGTCGATGCTGGCGCGCAACGTCGATGCCGCGATCTCGGTGATCGGGCTGATCGGCGAACGCGGCCGCGAGGTGCAGGAATTCCTCCAGGAGGATCTCGGCGAGGAGGGGCTGGCGCGCTCGGTCGTGGTGGTCGCGACCTCGGACGAGCCGGCGCTGATGCGGCGCCAGGCGGCGTATCTGACGCTCGCCATCGCGGAATATTTCCGCGACGAGGACCAGGATGTGCTGTGCCTGATGGATTCGGTGACGCGCTTTGCGATGGCGCAGCGCGAGATCGGCCTCTCGGCGGGCGAGCCGCCGACCGCCAAGGGCTACACGCCGACCGTGTTCACCGAATTGCCGAAGCTGCTCGAGCGGGCAGGGCCGGGCACCGGCGACGGCACCATCACCGCGATTTTCACGGTGCTGGTCGACGGCGACGATCACAATGAGCCGATCGCGGATGCGGTGCGCGGCATCCTCGACGGCCATATCGTGATGCAGCGGGCGATCGCCGAGCGCGGCCGCTATCCCGCGGTCAACATCCTCAAGTCGGTGTCGCGCACCATGCCGCGGTCGGCCGACCCCAACTTCCTGCCCTACATCAACAAGGCGCGGCAGGTGATGGCGACCTATGCCGACATGGAGGAATTGATCCGGCTCGGGGCCTACCGGCCGGGTTCCAGCGCGGAGGTCGACGAGGCGATCCGGCTGCACGAGCCGCTCGAGGCCTACCTGCGCCAGGCCAAGGACGAGTCCACCAGCCTTCCCGACGGCTACCGGCAACTGGCTCAAATCCTGTCGGGTTTGGAAACGGAACGCTAACTTTGTCAGGCCATCATCGCCGGCACACCATAGCTATGCCGGCGGGGCCCAGCGGGGAGCCGGCTCTGTCCCGCGTTCAGATTTGGGACTTCTGGGGAGTATGAGTCGATGAAGTCACGTGAAACGCTGATCCGCCTGAAGAAATTTCAGGTCGACGAAAAGCGCCGTCGGGTTACCCAGATCGAAGGCATGATCGCCGACTTCCAGCGCATGTCGGTCGAGCTCGAGCGCGAGATCCAGACCGAGCAGGAGCGCGCCGGGATCAACGACCCCACGCACTTCGCCTATCCGACCTATGCCAAGGCCGCGATCCAGCGCCGCGAGAACCTGACCCGTTCGGCCGACGAACTGCGCGCCCAGCTCGACGACGCCAAGGCGCTGCTGTCGGAGGCATTCGAGGAATTGAAGAAGGTCGAACTGCTCGACGAGCGCGACCAGGCGCGCGAACGCGCGGAGGAGAGCGCTCGCGAACAAGCCGACATGGATTCGATCGGCCTGATGCGGGCCCGTCTCGGCGTCATCGCCTGAACCCTCGCTCCCTCCGCTGACCAGATTGAGAGCCCGGGCCGATCGCCCGGGCTTTTTGCTGGGCGCTGTCCACAAGCCGCCGACTTGCCGGCCACTTGTTAGCCCCTTGGCGGATCGTGGTGTCCCAAAATATGCTACCACCGGTCAGGACGGATGATCGGCAGCACGGTGGCAATGACGCGATGGGGGATCGGGGCTTGGAGGGCGCAAGATGCTGACGCCGGCTGAGCTGGTCTGGCTGATCGCCGCCGTCGCCAAGGGGGATGAGGCCGCCTTCGAGCGGCTGTACGCCGCGACCCGCGCGAAACTCTTCGGCGTCGTGCTCCGTATCTTGCGGCGACAGGACCTCGCCGAGGAGGTCATTCAGGAGGCTTACGTCAAGATCTGGAACAGCGCCGGGCAGTTCAACCCAGCCCTGTCGTCCCCGATCACGTGGATGACGTCGATCGCGCGCAACCGCGCCATCGACGTGGTGCGCAAGCGCGGCGAGGCCTCGCTGGAGGAAGAGCCGGCGGCGATGGAGGTCGCAGCCGACCAGCCCGATCCGCTGGCGCGACGGGAGATGACGGAAGAGTTGAAGCGATTGCTGGAGTGCGTCGGTCGTCTGGAGCCGGATCGTCAGAAGCTCGTGCTGCTCGCCTATTACAACGGCTGGAGCCGCGAGCAACTCGCCGCAAAGTTCGAGACGCCGGTGAACACGGTGAAGACCTGGCTGCGCCGCAGCCTGATGGATATCCGGGAGTGTCTTGGACTCTGATTGATGGCCTATAGCGAAGACCATATCGCGCTCGCCGCGGAATATGCGCTCGGTACGCTCGATGCCGAGGAGCGCGCGCAGGTCGAGACCATGATGGCCGTCGACAGCGAGTTCGCAGCGCTGGTGCAGGCCTGGCAGTTCAGGCTCGGGCCGCTGAACCAGATGGTCGGCCTGGTCGAGCCGCGTCCGGTGGTCTGGGACAACATCAAGGCGGCGATCGGCCCCACGAGCGCGCCGCAGGCGCCGCTGGTGCTGCCCGAGACGCCGGCCACGACGGAGACGCCGCCGCCTTCGCCAATCACGGACGATCCCGAATTCGGCTCGGCGTTCGATCCGGAGCCTGCGCAGTCGCCCGAGCCCCGGAGGCTGCCCGAGGCCCGACCGCCGCGGGTCATCTTCGACGAACGCAACGTGACCGCGCTGACGGGTCGCGTGAAACGCTGGCGCGGCATCGCGTCGGCCGCGACCGCGATCGCGGCCGCGCTGCTGGTGACGCTCGGCCTGCAGATCTACAAGCCCGACGCTCTGCCGAATGCGATCCGGCCGAAGCCGCGCATCCAGACCGTCGAAGTGAAGACCCCGGCGCCGGCATTGACGCCGTCCGCGCAGTATGTCGCGCTGCTGCAGGGGCAGAATGGCGGGCCGGCCTTCATCATGACCATCGACGGCGCCACCAAGAATTTTACCGTCCGCAAGGTCGGCGCCCCGTCGGAGCCCGGCAAGAGTTTCGAGCTCTGGCTGATCTCCGACAAGCTGCCGCAGCCGCGCTCGCTCGGCGTGATCGGCGCCGATGATTTCACCGCGCGGCCGGTGCTGTCGGGCTACGATTCCGACGTGATCAACGGCGCCACCTATGCGGTGACCGTCGAGCAGGCCGGCGGTTCACCGAACGGCCAGCCGACCTCGGCGCCGATCTTCACCGGCAAGCTGATCGAGACCGTGCCGGGCGCGTCGGCTTCGCCGCCGCGATAGGCCAGCCGCCCATCGTCAGAGGTTGCCGATGGTGGCCGTCCGTCATTGCGAGCGCAGCGAAGCAATCCATGCTTCCGAGCGAGCGGTGACAGTGGATTGCTTCGCTTCGCTCGCAATGACGTGGATAAGACGTCGCGTCGGCCACCCGCACAAAAAAGAAAACGCCCGTGGGGAGCGGGCGTTTTCGATAGTCAACTTGGGGGTAGTTGGGGGTCTTAAATATCCACGCAGCGACTTTGGGGGGCTGTAAAGAACACTACGTGAATTCGTGAAACTCTCCTGTTAGCGGACCAGCGAGTTGCTGGAGCTGGTGATCGCGACGGGCTTGCCGGCCTTCATGACCCGCGCCGTCTGCGTGTATCCCTCATCCGACGAATTATGTGCCGCGATGCCGAAACCCGCGACCAGGATACCGGCGAACAACGCCACGACCACAATCTTCAGGTGCGTCATACGATCGGCGCTGTAGATCGAGTGGTTCATGGAAGTCTCCTGCCGCCTTCCTGCTCTCAGTAAATCTGTCGGTTCGGTCTGTTGTCCGGTTCAACGTCTCGTGCCCCGCTAACGTAGGATTTGCCGATTCCGTTCCCTAGAGGCCATCACAAGGCCGTGATGAGACGTGATCGGGCGCGATCAAAAATGACCCTTTGGTAATCCAAAGCGCATTAAAGCTATTTAATATCAGTGTCTTGGGATTGTGCTGGGATGCTGCATCCCAGATAGGGCCGTTCCGGACCTGTCTGCATAAATCAGTTGCCTGTGGCGAGAAAGCACAGACGAAAACCCAAGTGATTTGCGGCCGCTAGCGCGTTTTCGCGCGAGCTGGACGCCCGTCCCGCGTGCAGAAAACGCTCCGGAACAAAAGGCTCTAGACGCTGCCGACCGTCTTCAGCCGGGCCCTGGGATGGATCTCGGCTTGCGACAGGACGGTGGTCTGCGAGCGGAACCGTTCCACCAGTGAGCGAACGAACGGCCGGATCGCGGCCGACGTCACCAGGACCGGCGCCTCGCCCTCGCGCGCCGCCTGCTCGAAGGCGTTGCGCACGGCGGTCATGAACTCCGACAGTTTCGAGGGCTGCATCGCCAGGCTGCGGTCGTCGCCGGTGCCTACGATCGACTCCGCAAACGCCTGCTCCCAGCGCGCCGACAGCGCGATCAGCGGCAAATAGCCGTTCGGCGAGGTGTTTTGCGCGCAGATCTGGCGGGCCAGCCGGGCACGGACGTGCTCGACCATGGTGGCCGGATTGCGCGAGAACGCCAGCGCATCGGCGATGCCTTCGAGGATGGTCGAGAGATCGCGGATCGAGATGCGCTCGGCGAGCAGCAATTGCAGCACGCGCTGGATGCCCGACACCGTGACCTGGCCCGGCACGATGTCCTTGATCAGCTCGCCTTGCTCCTTCGGCAGGTCCTTCAAGAGCTTCTGCACCTCGCCGTAGGACAACAGGTCCGCCATGTTGGTCTTGAGCAGCTCGGTCAGATGCGTCGACAGCACCGTGGCGGCGTCGACCACGGTGTAGCCCTTCAGCGCGGCCTCTTCCTTCAGGCCGGCGTCGACCCAGGTCGCCGGCAGGCCGAAGGTCGGCTCGATGGTGTGGATGCCGGGCAGTTGCACCTGGTTGCCGGCCGGGTCCATGACCATGAACTGGCTCGGCCAGATCTTGCCGGTGCCGGCGTCGACTTCCTTGATCTTGATGACGTAGCTGTTGGCTTCGAGCTGGACGTTGTCGAGGATGCGCACCGCCGGCATCACGAAACCCATCTCGATGGCCAGTGAGCGGCGCAGCGCCTTGATCTGCTCGGTCAGGCGGTCGGTGCCGTCGGGGCCGTTGACCAGCGGCAGCAGCGCGTAGCCGAGCTCGATCTTGAGGTCGTCGATCTTGAGCGCGGCGGCGATCGGCTCCTCCGCGGCCGCAGCGGCGGCGGCCGCGGCTGCAGCAGGGGCGGCGGCGGCTGCCGTTTCGGCCGCCTTCGCAGCCCGCTTCTGCTTGCGTGCGTTCCAGGCTAGCACCGCGGCGCCGGAGCCCAGCGCCAGGAACGGCAGCGTCGGAATGCCCGGCAGCAGCGCCAGCACCAGCATCACGCCGGCCGACATGCCGAGCGCCTGCGGATAGCCGGAGAGCTGGCGCATCAGCGCCTTGTCGGCGGCGCCGGTGATGCCGGCCTTGGAGACCAGGAGGCCGGCGGCGGTCGACACGATCAGCGCGGGCACCTGGGTGACGAGGCCGTCGCCGACCGTCAGCACGGTGTAGGTGCGGGCGGCTTCGCTGAAGGAGAGGCCCTGCTGGGCGACGCCGATGACGATGCCGCCGACGATGTTGATGCCGACGATCAAAAGACCGGCGATGGCATCGCCGCGGACGAATTTCGAGGCACCGTCCATGGCGCCGAAGAAACCGCTCTCGTCTTCCAGCGCCTTGCGGCGCTCCTTGGCGGCCTTCTCGTCGATCAGGCCGGCGGAGAGGTCGGCGTCGATCGCCATCTGCTTGCCGGGCATCGAGTCCAGCTGGAAGCGTGCGGCGACTTCGGCGATGCGGCCCGAACCTTTGGTGATGACCACGAAGTTCACGATCACCAGGATCGCGAACACGATTATGCCGATCACGAAGTTGCCGCCCATCACGAAGTTGCCGAACGCCTCGATGACGTGGCCGGCGGCCGCCGTGCCCTCATGGCCGTGGCTCAGGATCAGCCGGGTCGAGGCCATGTTCAGCGACAGCCGCAGCATGGTCGAGATCAGCAGGATGGTCGGAAACGACGAGAATTCCAGCGGCGCCTGGATGAACAGCGAGGTCATCAGGATCAGGATCGAGACCGTGATCGAGACCGCCAGGAAAAGGTCGAGCACGATCGAGGGCAGCGGCAGGATCAGCACCACCAGGATGGTGAGGACGCCGATCGCCAGCGCGATATCGCCGCGCTTCAGGATGTCGCCGATCTCGCCGAGGCTCGGCAATCCGCTCTTGCCTGCCGTGCCCTGACCCGCCGTGACGTCGACCATGGTAGCCGCTCTCCCCCGCGACTGGCGGCTGCGGCCGCCAAGCGTCTGCGCGACGGCCGCAGGGCCGCCGTTCCGAAAGTGAGGCACCGCGCTGGCGTTCACGGGGATCTCCGCCCGTTAGACGCGTTCGACGACACTCGACTTCACTCGGCAATTCTTGCCGGGTGTATGGTTAGCAAAGGGTTAATAAGGGCTTTCGCGCGACCGCACGGGTCGTCGCAGGCGCCGGCAGGGGGATTCGCGGCCGGAAGCAGGGGTGAGAGGGCCTCGTGGTCAAGATGCGCCGCCCTCACCATGAGGGTCCAGACCAGGATTTTGCCCCGCAACAACGCGTCATCCTGATGAGGAGCCCGCCAAAGGCGGGCGTCTCGAAGGATGGCCACGGATGAGGCCGCAGGCCTTGCGGCCTCTATCTGAGCGCACCGAGCACGACGCCCGATGCGGCGATGATGCCGAGCGTGATGACACTGGCGCGCCACAAGAACTGCTGCCGGGCGGCGCGCCGGTCATGAAAGGCCAGCCAGTCGTGGACAAAGCCCGCGGGGATGTCGAACACCACCGCCGACTTGTTGCGACGGTGCGTTTCATGCTCGCAGTACATCGTCCGGACCGTCGGCACGCCCAGCCGCTCGAGCTCGCAGTGCCACTCCCAGGCATGCTTGCCGTTGGTCCAGCGATTTTCAAAGGGGATCACGTGTGATTCCATGACGAGCCTCCTGGCCCACCCTTGAACCTCACGCGACAAGTCTAGCCGATTTCATGGGCTGGCGCGAGATTGACGCCGCACCGGGGCTCGTGCCCGTGCGGCGCGATGGCGGTAACTCGTCCGGGCGCCATGGAGCTGTCCCCGGCGGCCCTGCGCCGGGTCCACCCGGCGGTGCAGAGGCCCGCTTTAGGCGGGCTCAGTCCAACTGCGCCAATGCGTCGGTTGAACATGGACGTGGTCATTTGAACCAACGACCCAGTCGGCGCCGTCCTTGTGGCAGGGGAACACGAGCGCATGGACCATTCCATCATAGTCCAGGACACAGACTTCGAGATCCCGGTCTGCTGGCGCAGTTGAAACGGGTAGCCATTCTGCGGGCAAGGTATGCATGATGTACCTCCGATGAAATGCATGCGGTTCTCTCGGTGCGACGGCCGGGGGCGTGGGGCATCTGGCTTGACGCCAGCACGCGAGCGTCTGTCGCTCGTCAGTTCCGTCACAAGCGGCGCTGCCGGCCTGCGACGCACAATCCACCGTCCGAACGATCTTGGCACGGATGACGATTGGCAAGTGTGAACCAGCTCGCACTGCTTTCAATCTTCTTCGACAGGATGATCGCCGTCGCGCGATCGATATTCCTACACGTCCGGACACCTTCTCAAGTCGTATGCACGAGCACGATCAGTCCCGCCACAATCAACGCGGCGCCGGCGGCATAGCTGAGGCGGTGGCCGACCGGGAGCAGCTTCTCGCAGGCGACGTAGACGGTGATGCCGACGATCCAGAGCAGGTTCATCACGCCGCCGACGAACAGCAATGCCATCAGGAACCAGCAGCAGCCGAGGCAATAAAGGCCGTGCCGCAGCCCCATGCGCAGCGCACCGGCCGTGCCCGGTCGCCAGTGCCGGCTCAGGAACAGCACCGGGCTCTGGCAGTAGCGCAGGCAGGCGCGCTTGAGCGGCGTGAACTGGTAGAGCCCGGCCAGCAGCAGGACGCCGCTGGCGAGCGTCGCGCTGGTAGCAGCCATCGCCATCGACAAGAGGCCGGCGAGGTCGAGTTGCCATTGCGCCAGCGTCGCGGCGAGGCTAAAGCCGGCCCAGATCGCGAGATAGCCGCACAGGAAGATCCAGGCCTCAGCGAAGGGAGAGGGCGTTGCCGATTGCTTGCGCTTCAGGGCGGCGAACAGCAGCACCATCGGCGCGACGCTCGAGATCATCATGGCGACCATCATCGTCAACCACATGACGAACACCAGCACGGCATAGGAAGGCGTCCATGGCGTCGGATCCATCGGCATATCAGCCATGCTCATGTCGATGCCGGCGCCGGCCAGGAGATAGGCCCAGGCCAGCGCCATCACCGCGGCGATGCCGCCTGCAAAGATCAGGCGGTCATGCCGCAGGACGTTTTCGAGCGCCGATGTCTCGCTCATGTTGGGATCCCAGCAGCCGAACGGCCGAACCGCGCCCGGCTGTGTCAGGCCGCGACGCCGTCCGGCGTCTGCACGACGTTGGCGAGCGAACTGTGCGAGCCCTTGGTCTCGTACTTGATCGCCCCCGTCGAGCGGATGTTGGAGGAGGCCACCTCGGCCCCCCTGTGCTCGAACCCCTCCGGCATCACGACCTGGATGCGATGCGGCGTGCCGGTGACAGGATTCTTGATCGGCTCGACCTCGGTCTCCAGCACGCCCTTAGCGACGAGCTTGGCGACGCGCCCGTTCTTGTCGAAGGAGAACTCGATCGGCACGAACACCGGATCATGGATCTTGGTCACGATCAGGCTGAAGATCTGGAACAGCGTGCCTTCGGCCGAATTCTTGCCGGACAGGATGTTGAACAGCGCTTCGCGCTGTTCCGCCGTGGCGCGCTCGTCGATGATCGGCTGCATCTGCCCGTTGCCCTCGTGAAGCGCGCCGGGAAAGTCGACGGTTGCCGCGAACACCAGGCCGTCGAGCTTGGTGCTGCCGAAATGCCCCTTGGTGATCCGCATGCCGACCATGCCTTTGCAGGAACCATGCGTCGGCAGCGCATTGAAATCGCAGGGGCAGCCAAATGCACAATTGCAGTTCTTGATCCATTCGCCTTCGAGACGCCAGTCAGAAGCCATGGCTAACCTCCATATGACTGTCGGTGATCAATGCAGGCGCTTCAGAATGCTTTCCGCTTCAAAAAAACCGGATCAGTTCAAGTAGGCCGGGATCATAGCAGCAACCGGTCCGGCGGTACAGGAAGACGCCCGATCGCCCAAACATCGCCGCGGCGGCGCACGGAGGCGCCGATCGGGGAGGGAGGACGGACCGGGATTTGAACGTCCAAGCCTCGACGTCAGACGAAATAAACCGAGCAAGTCGCTTCGTGTCGGGGGATCCATGACAAGCCAAGGAGACCGTGCGGCGGCAACGACCGGCAAACCCTGGATTGGTGGTTTCGGGGCTGTCGCGGCTGTCACCCTTTCCGTCGCGACGGGCGCTGCCGCAAAGCCTCCGGGCCAGGACGCCGCCATGATGCGCATGCTGGCGTGCGACGGCGAAGGCGTCAGGATGGAGGTCTATCTACCGCTATCGGTTGCATTGGCAGGCCAAGGCCTGCGCGCCGGCCAGACGGTGATCGGCTACTACGCGCTCGACCTGACCGAGGCCAACAAGGGCAAGCCGCTTGAGCCGGTTCGCGTCACGATGAGCGCGGACAAGAAGACGGTGACCGTCGACCAGTACACAAGGGGACTGCCGCCGACACAGATTCCGGTGGGCGGGGGCACGGTCGATTTCGATCAGCGGTTTGCGAAACGCGCCAAATGCGGCCCGTTCCAGTCGCAGGACCCGAACTTCGGGAATTGATGCGACGCTAGCCGCGCGCGAATCCGCCGCGGAGCGTGCCGTTTCAAGGGGCGGCGTCCCCTTGCTGGCGCATGCCTAATCTCTCGGCAATGTGGCTTGACCCGGAGGCAAATGCCGACGAAGTTCCGCCTGCCGTGGTAATTTCTTCTGAATTTTCCCCTGAAGTCGCTACGTTCATTCCCGACTCGCGCCGGGCATGGCTGCGCCTTGTCGTGGCCGTGGTGATCGGCTCGCTCGGCAGCGTCGGCATGTGGTCGGTCGTGGTGGCGTTGCCGGTGGTGCAGACCGACTTCGGCGCGACCCGCGGAACGGCCTCGCTCGCCTTCACCATGGTGATGCTCGGCTTCGGCCTCGGCCAGGTCGTGACCGGCAAGATCAGCGACCGCTACGGCATCGTCGCGGCGATCGGCGCCGGGATCGGCGTCCTCGGCCTCGGCTATGTCGGCGCCGGCTACGCGCCGTCGATCTGGGCCTTCATCCTGCTGCATTTTGCCATCGGCCTGTCGTCGGCGGCGACCTTCGGCCCGTTGATGGCGGAGGCGTCGCACTGGTTCGAGCGCTACCGCGGCCTCGCGGTCGCGATCGCCGCGAGCGGCAATTACGTCGGCGGTACGGTGTGGCCGCCGCTGGTCAATTTCGGCATGCAGAGTGTCGGCTGGCGCACCACCCATATTGCAATCGGCATCTTCACCGCGATCGCGATGTTGCTGGCACTCATGGTGCTGCGCGTGTTGATGGGCGCGGCGACCAGGCGCAGCCATGGCAACGCGGCGCCACCCCGGGTCGACCTCAAGCTTTCCACCAACGCGCTGACCGCGATACTGTCGCTCGCGTCGATTTCCTGCTGCGTGGCGATGTCGATGCCGCAGGTCCATATCGTCGCCTATTGCGGCGATCTCGGCTACGGCGTGGCGCGCGGCGCCGAGATGCTGTCGCTGATGCTCGGCTTCGGCATCATCAGCCGGATCGGCTCCGGCTTCCTCGCCGACCGGATCGGCGGCATCCGCACCCTGCTGATCGGCTCGATCGCGCAAGGCGCGGCGCTGTTGTTCTATCTGTTCTTCGACAGCCTGACCTCGCTCTACATCATCTCGGCGATGTTCGGCCTGTTCCAGGGCGGCATCGTGCCGAGCTACGCGATCATCGTGCGCGAGGCGATGCCGGCGTCGGAGGCCGCGACGCGGATCGGCATCGTGATCTTCGCCTCGGTGTTCGGTATGTCCTTTGGCGGCTGGATCTCGGGCGTGATCTTCGACGCCACCGGCTCCTATGCCGCCGCCTTCGCCAACGGCCTCGCCTGGAACCTGCTCAATGTCAGCATCATTCTGCTGCTCATGATGCGGGCGCGGCAGCGGGTGGCGCTGGCGTAATTCTCGATCACACCGCTTGGCCGGCCTTGAGTAATGAGCAGCCGGTGATCTTCAGGCTGCCGTCGGCCTGCCGCTCCAGCGTGTAGAGCGCCTCCCACGCCTCGCCATTGGCATCGACGATGTGGACGCGCTGCGCGATCCGGTCGCCGTCGCTGCGCGCCTCGCCGAACTCGAAGCTCCTGTGCCGATAGACCGGCGCGTATTGGTTCTGCACCATCGACATGAAGATGTCGGCTTGCGGAAAGATCTGCCGGATCGCGGGCGCCGCATGCGAATAGGCCGCCGCGGCGTCGTCGCGGCCGAACGCCTGCTCCTGCGCGCGGATCACGGCCTGCGCGGCGCCGACGTCGTCGGCCGCTGCGGGAGCGAGCGAGCCGAGCAGAATAGCGACGAACATCAGGATGATGCGCATGCGGTGGCACCGTCGACAGTCGACCTTCCAGCCGCCGCAAGGCTACTCCCGCGCGACCACGGCGGCAACGGAGCAGGCGCGTTCGGCGGCTGGCTCCGAACGGCCACGCAGCGCGATGTCAGTTGACGCGCCGATGGTGCCGCAGCGCCTCGGCAGTCGGGCATCCGGCGTGCCGCGCATGACGCGTTGCGAATGGCTGCTCGATGGTGACGATCTGGCAACTGTATTGCGCGGAAACCTCGGCGATGACGTTCGATACCGCGTCGTCGATCCGCGAGCCGGGCAGATGCGCGACGATCAGGTCGCCGATGCTGAGCCGCTTGCGGACGCGCAGGTCGTTGTCGATGCGGTAACTGAACAGGGCATGGATTACGCCGCGGCGATCGCGGATCGCGATCAGCCCGGTCTCGGGCGAGCTGCCGCGGCAGCGCCGGCGCACGAACCGCAGCCACTGATCCGTGGTAATACTGGCATCATGCATGAACACCAGCGGATAGGCCACGATCGCATGCTGATGGTCGATCGGAAGTGCCTGGAATTGCTCGTTCATCGCCGGATTCCCCGATGATGGCGAAACTGCTGGGGAAAGCGCGGCGCAGCATTGATCTGCATCAATGCCGCCGGCGGTTGATCCAGATCAAATCGGGGTTGATAGTGTCAAGCACCCAACCAAGCGGACACCCGAAGCCATGAGCATTGCCGAGCCACTGCAGCATTCGTGTGCAGGCGCGACGCGTTCCGACTGCAGGCACGGCCGCGCCACGAATGGCTGCGAGGACTGCAAGGTCAGGCTGTTCAGCGTCTGCGCTGCGCTGGAGCCG
Source organism: Bradyrhizobium sp. USDA 4503 (assembly GCF_054055815.1). Taxonomy (NCBI): domain Bacteria; kingdom Pseudomonadati; phylum Pseudomonadota; class Alphaproteobacteria; order Hyphomicrobiales; family Nitrobacteraceae; genus Bradyrhizobium; species Bradyrhizobium sp. USDA 4503. The sequence goes on along the minus strand of NZ_JBSRXS010000001.1, from coordinate 3,787,307 downwards.
TCCGAGCTCGAGGAGCTCGACCGGATCAGCCAGGCAAAGCAGGTTCCGGCACGAACGACGCTGTTCGAGCAGAGTGCGCTGGCGGGCAGCGTGTTCAATGTCACCGACGGGGTCGTGCGGCTCTACAAATCATTGCCCGACGGCCGCCGCCAGATCGTGGGTTTCGCGCTGCCGGGCGACTTCCTCGGACTTGCGCTGCAGGACCGCTACGGCGTCACCGCGGAGGCGGTCAACGACGTCGCGGTTTGCCGTTTCGTGCGATCGGCGTTCCTCGCCTATGTCGACGGCAAGCCGCATCTGTTGCGCCGCCTGCATGAGTTCGCGGGGCACGAGTTGAGCCTGGCGCAGGACCAGATGTTGCTGCTCGGACGGCGCAGTGCCGAGGAAAAGATCGCTGCATTCTTGCTCCACATGCAGACGCGATACGCCCGGATCGGAAGCGTGTCCGTTACCGTGCCGCTGCCGATGAGCCGGCAGGACATCGCCGACTATCTCGGTCTCACCATCGAGACGGTGAGCCGCACGCTGACCCGCCTTGCGCGCGAGAAGGTGGTGTTGATCGTGGCCGATGGCGTGCGGCTGCTCGACCTCGAACGGCTCAAGCTGAGCGGCGCGAGCTGACGCTGCGGCGTCGGCTTTTGATCCAGCACAAGGCGATGCGCGCGCAGGCGCGCTAGGTCTCTCCATCACATGCAGGAGACGACCCATGCCTCTCGACACCATCCTCGTCATGATCGCGGTCACCGCGATGTTCGCCACCATTGCCGCCGTTATTGCGTGGGGCGACCGGCAGACGCGCGATCTGTGATACTGTCGTGTGATCAGAGCCATTCCGGTCCGATTGAATCGGAACGGGTCTCTGGATCGTTGTCTTGACGCGTTTTCGTCACGCGAACCGGTATCCACTTCGCCTGAAGACGCTCTATCTGATCGAGCCCTTGAAATTATCGATGTCCGGCGAGGGGCGGGCGGGAAACAGCCGCGCGGTCGAGGAATTGTCAAGCCGGCGCTTGCACTTCGCTTCGTCGGCGTCCTTGTTCTCGGTGCCATCTTTATTCGAGTAGCGCTTCTTCGCGAACAGATCGTCCTGCCGGTTGACGATCAGCATGGCGTGGTCGCGCTCGAGCGTGTCCGGGTTCTTGCGCTGCTCGTCGGAGCGGAACGTGCCGCCGACGATCTTGCCCGTCATCTCGTAGTCGCAGCCGGCCTTCCAGTCGCCCTGGTCCCACTTCCATCCCGTCGCCTTCAAGGTACCGTTGCTCTCGGTGGTGATCTTGATGATGGCGTTATGGGCGAGCCAGATGCCCGCAAGTCCGCTGCGCTTGTCGTCAAAGCCTTCGAGCAGCGCCAGGCGTTCGCGCTGCAATTCGTCGACGTGGTCGCGGGCATCGACGGTGAAGTGAACCTGGGAGCTCTGCTTGTTCCAGGCCGGGTGCAGGAATTCGGGATATTGCTGCGCCTGGCTCTTCACCCAGTTGCGCTGGTCGTCGATCAGCGCGCGCCGCGTCGCTTCGTCGAGGTGCGGCTGCAACGCCTTCCAGGCGCGGTTCAGCCGCCGGTCGTTGTCGGCCAGATCAGGGTCGGCGCAGATTTCCTCGTCGGTCGCCGTCTCCGGCCTGGTGCAGTCGAAGGTCGGGACGACGAAGGCGGTGTCCGCCCGGTCGGATGCCGCCTCCTTGCCGGCGGCAAAATAGCTGCCGGTGACCTGCCACATCGACGAGCAGTCGGCGAAGCCGTGCCACTCCTCGTCGTCGATGCTGCCGACGATCCGCAAGGTCTCGCCCTGGCGGCGGAGTTTGACTGACGGCGGCCTGGCGGCAGCGGCCGCTGCGTCGGCTTTCGGCTTGTCGGCCGCCGTATCCGTATTGATCACCACGGTGCCGGCGAGCCAGCCACTCCCCGAAGGCTTCAGGTCGGCGGTGAGCTTGCAGCTTCGCCTGCGGTCGCCGCCATAGTCGCCGCGCAGATCGGCGGCGAGGCGATAGGCGCCGCCGTCGGCAGGCGTCAGCGTGATGTTGCCGAAGGCATTGACCCAGTTGCCGGCAAAGCCGGGACGGCTGGATGCCATTCCCTCAAGCGCGGCGGCGCGGCGCCGCAAGGCTTGCGCAAAACTCTCCTTCAATTCGTCCGCGTCGCTATCGGCCAGCACCTCGGCGGCGTCGATGATCATCTCGTTGAACCAGGCCTGGTCGCGTTTCAAGAGCGGCTTGACGTTCGCCGGCATCCTGCCGAGCGCCACGTCGAACGCCCTGTCGATCTGCGTCACCAGCCTGTCGGTGCCGGCCTTCCTGCAGTCCGCGGTCTTGATCGTGCTGTCGCCGCTATCGCCGCACAGCCTGATCGCGGTCGGCCCGCTGCTTGATGCCCGCAGATCATCGTCCAACGCAACGGACGGGCCGGATGCAAGGACCGCGATGGCCGCGACGGCGGCCGCAAACCGTGGAGAGCAAGGCATCGACGTCACCCGCACGGCCGCGCCATGCGGCCCCTGCGGCTTGGGTCGCCCGCCGCGCGCGCCGGGTTCAAAATGTCGGCGGCGTGCAGGCCGAGATCACTTCGCACGGCTTGGCGCCGATGCAGCGGAAGCGGTGCGGGCGGCGGCTTTCGAAGTAATAGGCGTCGCCGGCGTTGAGCACCCGCCGCTCGTCGTCGACCGTGACCTCGAGCCGGCCCGAGACCACGATGCCGCCTTCCTCGCCCTCATGCACCAGCGGCACCCGGCCGGTGTCGCTGCCGGGCTCGTAGCGCTCCTTCAGGATCTGCAACGCCCGGCCGAACAGACTGTCGCCGATTTGCAGATAGGAGATCGGCTTCTTGCCGATCTCGGTCAGCTCGTCGGCGCGATAGAACGCCTTGCGCGGCCGCTCCGGCTCGATCGCGAAGAATTCGGCGAGCCCCATCGGGATCCCGTCGAGGATGCGCTTGAGGGCGCCGACCGACGGGTTCATCTGGTTGGATTCGATCAGCGAAATCGTCGAATTGGTCACGCCGGAGCGCTTGGCGAGCTCGCGCTGCGACAGCTTGTGCCGCGCGCGGATGAATCGAAGCCGACCGCCGATGTCGACGCTCATGGCAGTCCCCTTGGCAAATCTTTGTTGCAGGTGTTGCGGATCGAACAAATCTTGGCAGACCGCCTCAACAAGATCAATGGCTTGCGCTGCGGCAGAAAAGGACTTGTTGAGTGCCTGGAAGAGTGGTCCGACTAGCATCAGTCAGCAATGGAGCGCCGCCGTGACCGTTCATCAGATTCCGAACACCATCAAGACCGACTCGTTTTGGATGCCGTTCACGGCCAACCGGCAGTTCAAGAAGGCGCCGCGGCTGTTCTCCTCCGCCAAGGGCATGTACTACACCTCGGTCGACGGCCGGCAGGTGATCGACGGCTCAGCCGGCCTGTGGTGCGTCAACGCCGGCCACGGCCGCCCGCAGATCGCGGCCGCGGTCGAGCGGCAGTTGTCGACGCTGGATTTCGCGCCCTCGTTCAACATGGGCCACCCGCTGGCGTTCGATTTCGCCGAGCGGCTCGCCGAGATCGCCCCGAAGGGGCTGGATCGCGTCTTCTTCACCAATTCGGGCTCTGAATCGGTCGATACCGCGCTGAAGATCGCGCTGGCCTATCATCGTGCCGCCGGCCAGCCGAGCCGCACCCGCTTGATCGGCCGCGAGCGCGGCTATCACGGCGTCGGCTTTGGCGGCATGTCGGTCGGCGGCATGGTCGCCAACCGCCGCCAGTTCGCGACCCATCTGCCCGGCGTCGACCACATCCGTCATACCCACGATCTCGCCCGCAACGCCTTCGCCAAGGATCAGCCGGAGCACGGCGCCGAGCTCGCCGACGATGTCGAGCGGATGGTGGCGCTGCATGGCGCCGACACCATCGCGGCGGTGATCGTCGAGCCGGTGCCGGGTTCGACCGCGGTGCTGCCGGCGCCGAAGGGCTATCTGCAGCGCCTGCGCGAGCTCTGCACCAAGCACGGCATCCTGCTGATCTTCGACGAGGTCATCACCGGCTTCGGCCGCCTCGGCACCCCGTTCGCCGCCAACTTCTACGGCGTGACGCCCGACATGATGACGACCGCGAAGGGTATCACCAACGGCACCGTGCCGTGCGGCGCGGTGTTCACCAGCCGTCAGATCCACGACGGGCTGATGGTCGGCCCGGACAACGCCATGGAGCTGTTCCACGGCTACACCTATTCGGCGCATCCGGTGGCCTGCGCGGCGGGTCTTGCCACGCTCGACATCTACAAGGACGAAGCTCTGCTGACCCGCGGCGCCTCGCTCGCCGACTACTGGCGCGATGCCCTGCATTCGCTGAAGGGCCTGCCGAACGTGGTCGACATCCGCAACCAGGGCCTGATGGGTGCGGTCGAAGTCGCGCCGCGCGATGGTGTCGTCGGCGCGCGCGGCTACGACATCATGGTCGATTGCTTCAACCGCGGCCTCTACTTCCGCATGAGCGGCGACTCGCTGGCGTTGTCGCCGCCTTTGATCGTTGAGAAGTCGCACATCGACGACATCGTCTCGATCCTCGGCGACTCCATCAAGCGCGTGGCCTGATAATTGCTAGCTAGATATTAGCTAGCTCTACAAATTGCTGTCGCCGTTGCGAAGCAGAGTGGTTTCGCAGCGGCGATTGCGTTTTCGCTGCAGGATGTGAGGAAAAGTGAAGGTCCTTGTTCTCGGCAGTGGCGTGATCGGCGTCACCTCTGCCTATTACCTTGCACGCGCAGGCCACGAGGTGACGGTGATCGACCGTCAGCCGAAGCCCGCGCTGGAAACCTCCTTTGCCAATGCCGGCGAAGTGTCGCCCGGATACTCATCGCCGTGGGCCGGCCCCGGCGTGCCGGTCAAGGCGGTGAAGTGGCTGTTGATGAAGCACGGCCCGCTGGTGATCCGCCCCAAGCTCGATCCCGTGATGTGGCTCTGGCTCTTGAAGATGCTGCGCAACTGCACGACTGCGCGCTACGCGGTGAACAAGAGCCGGATGATCCCGATCGCGGAATACAGCCGCGACTGCCTGCAGGCGCTGCGCAGCGAGATCGGCATCCGCTATGACGAGCGTGCGCGCGGCACGCTGCAGCTGTTTCGCGAGCAGGCCCAGCTCGATCACACCGGCGACGACATCGCGGTGCTGAAGCAGTACGGCGTGCCGTTCGAGGTGCTCGGCCGCGAGGGCTGCATCGCCGCCGAGCCCGCGCTGGCCGGCGTGAAGGAAAAGTTCGCCGGCGGGCTGCGGCTGCCGCATGATGAGACCGGCGACTGCCACATGTTCACGCAGGCCCTGGCGCTGGAAGCCGAGAAGCTCGGCGTTCGCTTCAACTTCAATGTCGGCATCGACGGACTGAATGCGGACGCGACCCGGATCACCGGCGTCGCGACCAGCGCCGGGATGATGACGGCGGACGCCTATGTGCTGGCGCTCGGCAGCTATTCGCCGATCCTGCTGCGGCCGCTCGGCATCTCGCTGCCGGTCTATCCGGTCAAGGGCTACTCGATCACCGTGCCGATCAGGGACGCGTCCGGCGCGCCTGAATCGACCGTGATGGACGAGAGCTACAAGGTCGCGATCACCAGGCTCGGCGATCGCATCCGGGTCGGCGGCACCGCCGAGATCTCGGGCTATTCGACCAAGCTCTACGCCGCGCGGCGCGCGACGCTGGATCATTCGCTGACCGACCTGTTTCCGCGCGGCGGCGACCTTCCCAGGGCCACCTTCTGGTGCGGGCTGCGCCCGATGACGCCGGACGGCCCGCCGGTGATCGGCGCCACGCGCTTTGCCAATCTGCACCTCAACACCGGTCATGGCACGCTCGGCTGGACCATGGCCTGCGGCTCGGGCCGGGTGCTGGCGGACATGCTCTCGGGGAAGAAGCCCGAGATCGGCACCAAGGAGCTGTCGATCAAGCGCTACGATGTCAGGTTCGGGTAGGCCGCATCGCTGTACGCGAGCTGCTGGCGCAAGATGAGTTTATTTTGAGTCGAGCAACGGGCTCCGCTTCACCTCGCCCCGCGCGCGGGGAGAGGTCGGAACGCATCGTTAGATGCGTTCCGGGTGAGGGGGAATCTCCGCAAACGCGGCTGTCGCCGAATACGCTGAGAAGGCCCCTCACCCCTACCCTCTCCCCGTAAGAACGGGGAGAGGGAGCGCAGCACCGTCGCGGCTGCGATTTTGCCCCAATCTCGTCACGCACTATTCGGCGGCGTTCTTCACGGGCGGTTCGACATCGTCGTCGCGCTTCGTTGCCGTCCAGCTCGACAGCGCATTCGAGAACCGGTCGAGCTAGAGATACACGAGTGAACAGCGTGAGCGCCTGGCTCACGATCAGGCCGCCGACCATCGCATAGCCGAGCGGTTGGCGGATTTCCGATCCCGTTCCGGTGCCCAGCATCAGCGGGACGCCGCCGAGCAGCGCCGCCATCGTCGTCATCATGATCGGGCGGAAGCGCAGCAGGGCCGCTTTCCGGATCGATTCACGCGGCGATAGGTGCTCGTCCCGTTCGGCGGTGATCGCGAAGTCGACCATCATGATGCCGTTCTTCTTCACGATCCCGATCAAGAGGATGATGCCGATCAGCGCGATCAGGCTGAAATCGAATCCGAACGCCATCAGGATCGCCAGCGCGCCGACCCCGGCCGATGGCAGCGTGGACAGGATCGTGAGCGGATGGATGTAGCTTTCATAGAGCACGCCGAGGATCAGGTAGACCACGACCAGCGCGGCCAGGATCAGCAGCGGCACCGAGCTCAGTGATTGCTGGAAGGCCTGCGCGGTGCCCTGGAAACTCGAGCTGAGCGTGGCTGGAGCACCGAGATCGGCGACGGCGTTCTGGATCGCATCGGTGGCCTGGCCGAGCGCCACCCCTTGCGCGAGGTTGAAGCTGATCGTGGTCGCAGGAAACTGTCCCTGGTGCGCGATCGCGAGCGGGCGCACCGGAATAGTGGTCCACTTGCAGAACACGGAGAGCGGCACCTCGTCCCCCGTGGTCGGCGACTTGATGTAGATCTTGTTGAGCGTGTCGAGCTTGCCCTGCAATTCGGGGAGGATCTCCAGGATGACGTGATAGCTGTTGAGCTGGGTGAAGTATTGGGTCACCTGGCGCTGGCCGAACGCGTCGTACAGCGTGTCGTCGATCAATTGCGGCTGGATGCCGAAGCGCGACGCGGTGTCGCGATCGATGGTCAGCGTTAGCGTCGTTCCCTCGGTCTGCTGGTCGGTGGCGACGTCGCGCAGTTCCCGGCAGCGTCTTCATCCTGGCCAGAATCTTCGGCACCCATTCGTTCAGCTCGTCGAGCTTTGCATCCTGCAGCGTGTATTCGAACTGCGTCCGCGTGGCGCGGCCGCCCAGCCGGACGTCCTGGGACGCCTGCATGTAGAGACGTGCTCCCTCGACCGCCTCGAGCTTCGGCCGCAGCCGCGCGATGATCTGCTGCGCATTCGCGTCGCGCTCCTCGCGCGGCTTCAGCGTGATGTACATGCGACCCGAATTCAGCGCGGTGCCGCCGCCGATGAACTCGGCCATGCTCTCCACCGCGGGATCGGCCCGAACGATCCTGCTGAGTTCTTCCTGGTGCCGCTCCATGTCGGCGAAAGAGATATCCTGGGCCATCTCCGACACCGCGTTCAGGAAGCCATTGTCCTGTTGCGGGAAGATCCCTTCGGAATGATCAGGAACAGATAGACCGACAGTGCGACCGTCGCGAAGAAGATGCATAGCGTGGTGCGGCTCCAGCGCAGCGCCAGATCAAGGCCGCGTTGATAGCCATTCAGCATCCTGTCGAATGCCGCTTCGCTCCATTGGTAGAGCCGGCCGTGCCTCGTTTCGGCACGCGCGCGCAGGAAGCGCGATGCCATCATCGGCGTCAGCGTCAGCGACACCACCAGTGAGACGAAGATCGCCATTGCCAGGGTCACCGCGAACTCGCGGAACAGCCGGCCGATCACGCCGCCCATCAGGAGCAGAGGGATCAGCACCGCGACCAGTGAGATGCTGATCGACAGGATGGTAAATCCGATCTCGCCGGCACCTTGCAGTGCCGCGGCGAGCGGCCGTTCGCCCTGCTCGACATATCGCGTGATATTTTCCAGCATGACGATGGCGTCGTCGACCACGAAGCCGACCGCAATCGTCAGGGACATCAGCGAAAGGTTGTCGAGCGTATAGCCGAACACCCACATCAGCGCGCAGGCGCCGAGCAGCGCGAGCGGTACCGTGACGGCCGGAATCACCGTGGCCCAGAAGCTGCGCAGGAACAGGAAGATTACCATCACGACCAGAACGATGGTGATGAGCAGCGTGATCTGAACGTCCTCGACGGCGGCGCGGATGGTCAATGTCCGGTCGCTGATGATCTTGATCTTGATGGCGGGCGGAATCGCGGCAATGAGTCTCGGAAGTTGCTCCTTAATCCTGTCAACCGTTCCGATCACATTGGCGCCGGGCTGCTTGAAGATGACGAGGAACACGCCGCGTTGGCCATCCGCCCAGGCGGCTTCCGGCGCGGCGACCGCTTGGCCGATGTCGCGAATCCGCAACGGGCCGCCGTTGCGGTAGGCGACGATGACGTCATTCCAATCCTTGGCATCCGGGAGCTGATCGTTGGCGTAGATCGTGTAGGCGCGGCTGGCGCCGTCGATGTTGCCCTTCGGACTGTCCGTCGTCGTGATGGCGATCTGGCTGCGGATATCTTCCAGCGAGAGCCCCTTGGCGACCAGCTTGGCGGGATCGATCTGCACGCGTATAGCGGGCTTCTGCTGCCCTCCGATGAACACCTGGGCGACGCCCGAAATCTGGCTGATTTGCTGCCCGAGCTGGGCGTCGACCGCATCGCTCACCCTGATGAGCGGCAGGGTGTCCGAGGTCGCCGACAATATGAGGATGGGCGAGTCCGCCGGGTTGACCTTGCGGTAGATCGGGGGCGTCGGCAGATTCTTGGGCAACTGACCGCCTGCGGCATTGATCGCCGCCTGAACATCGTTGGCGGCGCCGTCGATGCTGCGGTTCAGATCGAACTGAATGGTGACTGCGGTCGACCCGAGCGAACTCGTCGAGGTCATCTGGGCAATGCCCGGAATCTGCGCGAATTGCCGCTCCAGCGGCTGCGCAACCGAGGAGGCCATGGTCTCCGGGCTGGCGCCGGGCAGACTTGCGGAGATCTGGATGGTCGGAAAGTCGACTTGCGGCAGCGGCGCGACCGGCAACAGGGGATAGGCGACCATTCCGGCGAACAGAATGCCGGCCATCAGCAGCGAGGTGCCGATCGGGTAGCGGATAAACCGAGATGAGATGCTCTCGTTCATTTCTGCGATCCAAATGAACGGCAGGCGCATCTTTTCCCGAGTATCGGGAGTCGTCCTCGAAAGCTCGAGCGCGAACGCGCGTTTTCCTCGCCATGGCCAATCGGCAGATCGCGGAGTTTGCCTCCGCGTCTACCTGTTTTTTGCCAGCATAATCATTCCGGGGCATGCCGCGCGAATGGAAACGTCGGATCGCACATTCGACGTTCGTTCAATGGCGGGAATTCGCGCGTCGTTATCGCCGCTTGGGAAGCGTCAAAAAATGTCGCTGGCGCAGAATATGTCGTGGGACGACATATTATTGCGGCGCGCGGTTGGCTCGACGCCACGAGGGGGCGTTATGATTGTTCAGCCGCGGCTTGTCCAATGCAACTTGCTCGTGCAGCGGTCCTAGGCGATGTCGAACTCGTCCTGCATCCTGGTCACGATGTCGCGAAGTTCTTTTTCCTTCGCCTCGTCCAGCGCGGTCTCGCGGGTGCCGCCGAGATCCCAGCTCGGCGTATAGCCCTTGAGCCGGATCAGCTTCAGGCCAGTGACACCGGATCGTCTTTCCAGCTCGGCCGTGATCTCGTGCTGCATTTGAAGCGTCTTCATCGCGCACCTCCGGGAACGCTATTCCGCTCAACAGGACAGCCAGCATCATGTTCCTCGCGAGCCCGCGCCGGATGTGTGTCCCGCCGTGCAGGAACGTGCGCCTTGCGGTCCACGTTGCTTCCGGTCGAACCAGGAAAGGACCTCACATGAAGAAACTGGCAACGATCGGATTGGCTGCGGCCGTGATGCTGTCGACATCGCTCGCCTTCGCGCAGGGTGGCGGCGGCGGTGGGGGCGGCGCCGGTGGCGGATCGGCCGGCGGTGCGAGTGCAGGCGCGGGGACCGGAAGCTCCGGCACAGGAACCGGCACCGGCGGCACCACCGGGATGGGAACCGGCTCGGGAATGAGCAATCCGCCCGGCAGCACGACCGGGAACATGAACAACCCCGGCGCCTCGACGCCGAACTACTGGACCGACCCAAACAACAATTCCGCGACCGGGACCGGGACCTCAAACCTTCCCGGCAACAACAGCGGAACGCGGACCAATCCGCGATGATCGCGAAAGCCTCGCCTCAGCGCGGGGTTTTTCATTACGGTCGCGTTCGGCGACGAAAGAGCCCGGCGCGATGGCCGGGCTGGATCGCGAATATGAACAGATATATATGTACCAGGCTTGGCAATGCGACGATCTAACCGAATGCCAACCTGATCGTCTGTGCACTTTAGCACACTTGCGCGGCCACCGTGCTCAGCGACCGCAGCCATCGCATCCGGCGCGGGCTTATGCGGCTCATATGCCGTAGAGCCCGCGGCGCTCTCGAATTCATATCCCGCCCTGAAGATATTGAGCCCGACGCAGACGCTCTCGCGTGCAGGCCAGACCGTTGAGGTTCGGCCGCGAGCACGGCAGCGAACCGAAAGGTGATGTCATGTCTTCGCTTCAGATTTCTATCGGCGACCGGATCATCGAGCCGATGATCGCGCTTGCCGGCTGCACGACGCAACAGCGCATCGTCGTGGCCGGCACGAGGAGCATGGAATTGATGTTCGAGCTGCAGCGGCGCGGCTACGCGCGCGCGGCGCCGTCGGGCAATTGCGGCCGCCCCGCCGGTCAGTACGACGTTGCGCTGGTCGATTGGCGGCGGCGCACGCTTCGCTCGCTCGAGCCGGCGCTGGACTGGTTGACGAATGTCCTTAGCGCCCGTGCGGTGCTGGTGGTGTGGGTCGATGCCCAGAAGCCCTCGGCCAACCAAAGCCTGCGGGCGTCGCTGGAGCGGCGCGGCTTCGTCTTCGAGCAGGGCATCGTGCATCAGTACGGCTGCGCGCTGTCGGCACGGAGGTCGCAAGCCCATCCGCTGCAGCTTGCGGCCTGACGCGCTGAACGCGGCTTATCGCGAGGGGAAATCACCATGTCCAAGGTGCGACGCGCCGTGATCCGCGAATGGATGTTGCTGGCGCGCGAGAAACGGCAATCCAGCGAGCAGGCGGCCGCCTTTGCAACGGCGTCGCTGCAGCGGCACGACCTGCCGCGCAGCAGCCGTCGAACACCGCATGAAATCATCATGCGGTGGCTGCGGCCACGCACCGGACGTCCTTGAGCGGCGGCCGCCGCCATCGTGGGGCGGGCGGCAATCAACAGCAGAGCGATCGATGCGTGCCCATGAGTTTGAGCTGCCCCCGCATGCGCCTCGCGGCGCGGAGGATCTTGTTGCCGAAATCGCGAGGTCAACGTCCGACGCTGCGGCCCGCAGCGCCGCGGCGCTCGCGCTGGTGTATTGCGACATCATCGCGGGCGAGGGACCCACGGTGGCCGGCCGGGCGCATTTCTCGCGAACGATCGACGCCGCCGACGCCGCGCTATGTGCGCGCATCCTCTGTGCCGCCGGTCGCGCCGGACATTCGGTCAGTCGCGCCGAAGCCGACGCGCTGTTCGCGATCGATGCGGTCGGGAGCGAACGGGTCGATGACGGACGTTTCGACGACCTGCTTGCCAAGGCGGTGCTGCATCATCTGATGGGCGCCGCCGGCACAACCATTCCCGGCCGCGAGCAGGCGCTGGCCCGCGACAATCCGCTGGATGACTGGGGGGCGGCGATAGTGCTGGCTGCGGAACCGCGATCCTGGCTCGCCGGTCATCTTGACTGGATGAAGCCGTCATCCCCCGCCGCGCGCACCATCGATGCGGTGCTTCATGTCAATCCGGCAGGACCCCGGCTGCCGCTCGGCATCCTCTTCAACATGGAGGCCTGAACAAGCATAGCCCGTTGAGCCAACGGGTCGCGTGATGGCCCGCCGATGACAGGCTCCGCGACATCCGGGGCAGTCGGTCCCGCATGTCGCTGCGCGCATGCGGGCTACGATGGGTAAGGTCAGCGCGACGGCTTTGGGTTGGCTTTCTTCGCAGGCTTTGCCGTTGTGCCGACCGGCTGCACCCGCAAGCCGTCCACGAATACGTCCAACAGCCGGAGCGCAGTAGTCTGCCAGCCGGGCTGGTCGTGCATGTAGCACATGCCGATCAGCGCCCGCAGCACGTCCTCGGCGCTGATGTCGCCACGGATCGCACCGGCCGCGACCGCGCGCGCGAGCAGGGTGCCGATCGCCTTGGTCAGGCGGTCGAACGAATAGGCGTGCAGCTCGGTCGAGCCGTGAGCGACCAGCGCCAGTGCTGCGACCATGCCCTTCTTGGTGGCGACGAATTCCACGTTAGCGCGCAGCCAGCGCCGCAGCGCCTCGACCGGCTCGGGCGCGCATTGCAGTTGTTCGGCCAGATCGCCGAGCTGCTCGACCTCGCGGCGGTAGACCGCCTCATAGAGCGCTTCGCGCGTCGGGAAGTGGCGATAGAGCGTGCCGATGCCGACGCCGGCATGGCGCGCCACCGCCTCGAGACTCGCCTCGCTGCCGCCGGCCGAGAACACGGCCTTGGCCGCTTCCAGCACGCGCTCGCGATTGCGCACGGCGTCGGCGCGGGGCTTGCGTGCAATTTCTGGTGATCGAGCGGCCATCGCTTTTTCTTTTCACCCTCCCTTGTAAACGGAGGATGCCTCCGTATATGGCGACCAGCACCGGGCCTGACAAGGCGCGCCGATCCTGCATCGGCGGCCACGGGCTTCCGTTGCCTCGATTCAAACCGACCATACACGGATCGGAGCCCTGCATGAATCTCCCACTCAGCCTCACTATCAACGGTGTCCGCCGGGAAATTGCCCTCGACGACCCCCGCGTAACCCTGCTCGACCTGTTGCGCGAGCGGCTCGACCTCACCGGTACCAAGAAGGGATGCGACCGCGGCCAGTGCGGCGCGTGCACCGTCCTGGTCGACGGCCGCCGCATCAATTCCTGCCTCGCGCTTGCCGTCAGCCATGACGGCGCCGAGATCACAACCATCGAAGGCGTCGCGCGCGGCGACCAGCTGCATCCGGTGCAGGCCGCCTTCATCGCCCATGACGGCTTCCAGTGCGGCTTCTGCACGCCGGGCCAGATCATGAGCGGCATCGGCCTGATCCAGGAAGGCCAGGCCGGCGACGATCCGGAGCGCGTGCGCGAATGTATGAGCGGCAATCTGTGCCGCTGCGGGGCCTATCAAGGAATCACCGAGGCCGTGCTCGAGGCGCAGGCCGACATCAACGCGACCAAGCAGAGGCGCTCCGCATGATGAACTTCGATTATGTCAGGCCGGCCAGCGTCGCGGACGCGATCGCGGCGGCATCCGAGAAGGGCGCGAGCTATCTCGCCTCCGGCACCAATCTGCTCGACCTGATGAAGGGCGGCGTCAGCCGGCCGAGCCTTCTCGTCGACGTCACGCGTCTGCCGGGGCTCGACCGCATCGAGCATCTGGCCGACGGCGGCTTGCGGATCGGCGCGCTGGTGCGCAATGCCGATCTCGCGCATGACGCGGAGTTTGCGCGCGACTATCCGGCGGTCGCCGAGGCGTTGCTGTCGGGCGCGTCGGCCCAGCTGCGCAATGCCGCGACCGTCGGCGGCAACCTGATGCAGCGGACACGCTGCGCCTATTTCTACGACGCCGGCAGCGCCTGCAACCGGCGCTGGCCGGGCGCCGGCTGCGACGCGCTGAAGGGCGAGAACCGCCTGCACGCGGTGCTCGGCTGGAGCGAGGGCTGCATCGCAACCCATCCGTCGGATTTCTGCGTGCCGCTGGTCGCGTTCGACGCCGTCGTCGAGATCGAGGGCAAGACCGGCCGGCGCGAGCTGCCGCTCGAGGCGCTGCACCGTCTGCCGGCCGAGACGCCGGAGCGCGAGACCGCGCTGGAGCGCGGCGACCTGATCGTCGCGCTGCGGCTACCGGCCGAAGCGCAAGGCTTCTCCGGGCATGCCCGCTACATCAAGGTGCGCGAGCGCACGTCCTACGCGTTCGCGGTGGTCTCGACCGCGGCCGGCTTGCGCATCGAGGATGGAAAGATCCGCGAGGCGCGGCTGGCGCTCGGCGGCGTCGCGGCAAAGCCGTGGCGAGCGCGCGAGGCCGAGCAGGTGCTCGCGGGCGCCGCGCCGGATGCGGCGACCTATCGCGAGGCGGCGCGCGCCGCGCTCGCGGGCGCAAAACCGTCCGGCGACAACGCCTTCAAGATCGAGCTCGCGCAGCGCATCGTCGTGCGCGCGCTCACCCTTGCTGCTGCAGGCACGCCGGATCGCATTCCCGCGCTGCCGGGCTCTCCCTTCTCATCCGTTGCAGGAGCGTAACGCATGACGGCTGAACTCAATCTGACCCGCGACCCTGCCCATCTCAGGCACGGCTCGAATATCGGCCAGCCGCTGACCCGCACCGACGGCACGCTGAAGGTGACCGGCAAGGCCCGCTATGCCGCCGACAATCATCCGCCCGGCATGGTCTATGCCGTGATCGCGACCAGCTGCATCGCGCGCGGCCGCGTCACCGCGCTCGACGTCGCCGCCGCCAAGCGCCACCCCGGCGTCATCGACGTGATGACGCCGGCGCACAAGCCGGAGCTCGCCGAAGACCCCGACGCCAAGGGCAATCCGTTCGCCTTCCGCATGGAGCTCTTGCAGAGCGACGAGGTGCGCTACGCCAACCAGGCGATCGCGGTCGTGATCGCCGAGACGCTGGAGGCCGCCACCGAAGGCGCCGCGCTGCTGTCGCCGCGCTATCAGGTCGAGATCGCGCGTGTCGGTCTCGACGCCGGCGAAGCCTACGCGCCGCCGGTGGTCGGCATCGGTAATCCCGCCGAAGTCCGGCACGGCGATATCGATGCTGGCCTTGCCGCTGCGTCGAAGCGGATCGACGCAACTTACGACACGCCCGCGCAGTACCACAACGCGATGGAGCCGCACGCGATCGTCGCGGTGTGGGACGGCGACCGCCTGTTCCTCGACACGCCGAGCCAGGGCATGGCGATGGCGCAGATGCGGATCGGCGGCCTGTTCGGCGTTCCGCCCGGCAACATCCACATCAACAGCCCGTTCCTGGGCGGCGGCTTCGGCTCCAAGGGCCTGGTCTCCGGGCCGCAGGTGCTTGGCATCATGGCGGCGAAGCTTGTCGGGCGTCCGGTTAAGCTGGTGCTGCGGCGGAGCCAGATGTACGGCCCGGTCGGCCATCGTCCGCAGACCCGCCAGCGCATCCGGATCGGCACCGGTGACGACGGCCTGCTGACCGCGCTCGATCACGAGGCGCGCGTCACGACGTCGAGCTTCGACGATTTCTATGAGCCGGCGGCGGACGCCTCGCACACGCTCTATGCCAGCCCGGCGATCCGCACCGCGCATGAGGCGGTGCGCGTCGACACCGGCACGCCGCTGTTCATGCGCGCGCCGGGCGAGGCTACCGGATCGATCGCGCTGGAAAGCGCGATCGACGAGGCGGCGTTCGCCTGCGGCATCGATCCCCTGGAATTCCGGCTGAAGAATTATGCCGAGGTCGAGCCGACCACCGGCAAGCCGTTTTCCTCCAAGGCGCTGCGGCAGTGCTACGCCAAGGCCGCCGAACGTTTCGGCTGGGCGCGGCGTCCGCTGCAGCCGCGGCAGATGCGCGACGAGAACGGCTTTCTGGTCGGCTGGGGCATGGGCACCGCGACCTTCCCGGCGCTGATGTTCCAGGGCAATGCCCGCGCCGTAATCCGCGCCGACGGACGCGGCGTGATGGAGAGCGGCGCGCATGACATGGGGCAGGGCGCCTGGACCGCGCTCACGCAAATCTCGGCCGATGCGCTCGCGCTCGATCTCGAGCAGATCTCGTTCCTGTCGGGCACGTCGGACCTGCCGGATGCCGGCATCGCCGGCGGCTCCGCGCACACCGCAACGGTCGGTGCCGCGATCCACAATGCCGGTGCGGCGGTGATCGCAAAACTCGCCGAGCTTGCGACCTCCGATGAGCGCTCGCCGCTGTTCGGCGCCGGCAATGCCGGCGTGGTGGCGCGGGCTGGGCGGCTCCATCGCCGCGACGATGACGCGCGCAGCGAAAGCTACGCCGAGATCTTGGCGCGCGCTGGCGTTGCCGAGGTCGAGGCCTCCGGCACGGGTGCGGCCGATCCGGCGGCGCAATCGCAATATGCGATGCACGCGCATGGCGCTGTCTTTGCTGAGGTGAAGGTCGATCCGGAGCTCGGCCAGATCCGCGCCACGCGGCTGGTCGGCGCGTTCGCCGCAGGGCGCATCATCAATCCGTTGATGGTGCAGAGCCAGCTGCGCGGCGGCATGATCTGGGGCCTCTCGTTCGCGCTGCACGAGGAGGCGGTGATGGACAAGCGGTCCGGCCGCATCCTGAATGCGAACCTTGCCGAGTATCATGTGCCCGTGAATGCCGACGTGCCGCCGATGGAGGTGATCACGGTCGACGAGCACGATCCCCATGTGAACCCGCTCGGCATCAAGGGCGTCGGCGAGATCGGCATCACCGGCAGCGCCGGCGCCGTCGCTAACGCCGTCTTCCACGCCACCGGCATCCGCGTGCGGAATTTCCCGATCAAGATCGAGGAAGTGGTGATGGGGTTGAAGTGATGCGGCTTGACGTGAGGGCTGTAATAACAGGTGTCGTCCCGGCGAAAGCCGGGACCCATAACCACGAATGTGAGTTATGGCAGGACGCTGGGGCCGCTTCCCCTTCGACAATCAAGATTGGTGGTAATGGGTCCCGGCCCCCGTGCGCAATTGCGCACTAGGTCGGGACGACGCTGGATGGTTTTCGCCGGGACGACGGCGGAGAGAGTGGGGCCGTCACCCCGCCGCCGTCACGCAGTTCACCCACAGCACCACGGCCTTCGCATCGCGCGCGGGATTGGAGAACCGGTGCGGCCTCCGGCTCGCGAATCTGAAGCTGTCGCCTTGCTTCAGAGTCCAGGTCTCCGTGTCCACCGTCAGCGTCATCTCGCCCTGGAGCACGAGGCCGGCCTCTTCGCCGTCATGGGTATAGAACTCGTCGCCGGTGTTGCCGCCGGGCTCGAGATGCACCAGGAACAGGTTGAGCCGGCTCTCGCTGCCGGCCGGGCTCAGCAGCTGCTTTGAAATTCCCGTGCGCCACAGCTTCAGCTCGGCGCGCTGCACCTCGCGGGTCACGATGCCGCCGGCGCCGTCATCCCTGGGCGTCGCGCCGAACAGCGCGGCGATGCCGACGCCGAGTACGTCGGCCAATGTCGCCAGCACGCGCAGCGAGGGCGACGACAGGCCGCGCTCGATCTGGCTGATGAAGCCGATCGACAAATCGGTGCGCGCGGCGACCACCTCCAGCGACATTTCCTTGCTGCGGCGCAGGTCGCGGATGCGGCGTCCGACCGCGAGATCCATCGCCGGCTCCGCCGGCTTGCCGGCCGGTTTCCTGGCCGGTTTCTTGGCCGCGCGGCGTGCCGTTGCGGGCTTCGCTGCCGCGCCTTTACGCATTCTCTTGCCGCCGCTCACGTCAGTCCGCTTCCTTCATGTGCATGAAAACCGCTTGCATTGGCCGCGGTTTCGTGACCACAATTTCATATTGGTGAAAATAGGCCGGAACGGCGTCGACCGCAACCAAAAGCCCGAAACGCGCGGGCGATGCGGCGCCAAGGCCAGCTTCGGGAGGTGTTGCGATGTCGTTTCAGCGTCTCGTCCAGGCCGCGGTGGCGGCGCTTGCCCTTGCCTTGATCGCGCCGTCAGGGGCGCAGCAGGTGCTGAAGGTCGGCTCGACCCCGACCGGCATTCCCTTCACCTTCCTCGACACCAAGTCCAACTCGATCCAGGGCATCATGGTCGATCTCGCCACCGAGATCGGCAAGGACGCCGGCTTTACCGTGCAGATCGAGCCGATGCAGTTCTCGGCGCTGATTCCCTCGCTGACCGCGAACAAGATCGACATCATTGCGGCCGCGATGTTCGCCACCGCCGCGCGCAAGGAGGTGATCGACTTCTCCGAGCCGGTCTACACCTACGGTGAAGGTTTGGTGGTGCCGAAGGCCGACACCAAGGCCTATGCCTCGCAGGAGGATCTGAAGGGCACCGTGGTCGGCGCCCAGGTCGGTACTGCCTTTGTCGACGCGCTGAAGAAGACCGGGCTGTTCAGCGAGGTCAAGGTCTACGACACCATTCCCGACATCCTGCGCGACGTGAATGCGGGCCGTCTCAAGGCCGGCTTCGCCGATTATCCGATCCTCGCCTACAATCTGCAGCAGGGCAATTTCGCCGACGTTCGGCTGGTCGACGGTTACAAGCCAGTCACCGTCGGCACGGTCGCGATCGGCGTCCGCAAGAGCGACACCGAGCTGCTCGCGAAGATCAACGCCTCGCTGGCCAAGCTGAAGGCGAACGGCACGATCGCCAAGATCTTAGAAAAGTGGGGCCAGAAGGCCAACGCATCGTGAGTATTCATGTCCCGAAGTGATCCGTCACCCTGAGGTACGAGCGAAGCGAGCCTCGAAGGGTCGACGGCCACCAGCCGGGCCGTACATCCTTCGAGACGCGGCGAAGACGCCGCTCCTCAGGATGACGGAGGTAACGTTCGAATAGTGTCGGGACTGGATACGTTTGAGCCGATGCAAAAATTCTTTCATGACGCCGTCGAGTTCGTGCCGATCCTGCTGCAGGGTGTCTGGCTGACCATCGTCGTCACCGTCGGCTCGCTCGTCCTTTCGACCGTGCTCGGGCTGGTGTGGGCCTTGATGCGGGTGTCCGGCATCGGCGTCCTGGTCGGGCTCAGCGCCTCGTTGATCAACGTGATCCGCGGCATCCCGATCATCGTGCTGCTGTTCTACATCTATTTCGTGATGCCCGATTTCGGCATCGCGCTGTCGGCGCTGCAGGCCGCGATCATCGGGCTCGGCATCGCCTATTCGGCCTATCAGGCGGAAAATTTCCGCGCCGGCATCGAGGCGATCGACAAGGGACAGATCGAGGCGGCGCAGACCATCGGGATGGGCTGGTGGCTCACCATGCGCCGCGTGGTGCTGCCGCAGGCGGTCAGGATCATTTTGCCGCCCTACGGCAACATCATGATCATGATGCTGAAGGATTCCTCGCAGGCGTCCACCATCACGGTGGCCGAGCTGGCGCTGCAGGGCAAGCTGATCGCCTCCTCGACCTTCAAGAACACCAGCGTGTTCACACTGGTGGCGCTGATGTACCTCACCATGAGCATTCCGCTCATCCTGCTGGTTCGGCACTTCGAGAACAAGGCGAACCGCAAATGATCGAGCTCCGCGACGTCCACAAGAGTTTTGGCAAGGTCGAGGTGCTGAAGGGCATCACCGCCTCCGTCGCCAGGAGCGAGGTGGTCTGCATCATCGGCCCGTCCGGCTCCGGCAAGTCGACCATCCTGCGCTGCATCAACGGGCTCGAGAGCTACGATCGCGGCGAGATCAGCGTCGAGGGTGCGCGCGTCGACAGCAATGACCGCTCGATCGTGGCGATCCGCACCCAGGTTTCGATGGTGTTCCAGCGCTTCAATTTGTTCCCGCATCGCACCGCGCTCGAGAACGTCATCGAGGGGCCGCTTTATGTGAAGAAGGAGCCGCGTGAGCAGGCGATCGCCCGCGGCCGCGCGCTGCTCGCGCAGGTCGGGCTCGCCGACAAGGCGGAGGTGCATCCGCCAAAACTCTCCGGCGGTCAGCAGCAGCGCGTCGCGATCGCGCGGGCGCTGGCGATGCAGCCGAAGGCGATCCTGTTCGACGAGCCGACCTCCGCGCTCGATCCGGAGCTGGTCGGCGAGGTGCTGTCGGTGATGCGCAAGCTCGCCGACGACGGCATGACCATGGTCGTCGTCACCCACGAGATGGGCTTTGCCCGCGACGTCGCCGACCGCGTGCTGTTCATCGACGGCGGCGTCATCGTCGAGCAGGGCGCCGCCAAATCCGTCCTCAACCAACCCCAGCACCCGCGCACCCAGGATTTCCTGCGCCGCGTGCTGCATCCGCTGTGATCAGGTCACCTGCAATGAACGCGCCTATTCGCCTGCCGCTGCCACCGAGCCTCTATGCCGACACCGCGGTGCAGGCGACGCCGACGCCTCAGCTCACAGCGGACAAGAGCGTACCGGTCGCGATCATCGGCGGCGGCTTCACCGGCCTGTCGACCGCGCTGCACCTCGCCGAGCAGGGCGTGCTGGCGACCGTGCTCGAAGCGCAGGAGCCGGGCTGGGGTGCCTCCGGCAACAATGGCGGGCAGACCAATCCCGGACTGAAGCACGATCCGGACCAGATCGAGCAGGATTTCGGCGCCGATCTCGGCCGCCGCATGATCGAATTCTCCTACGGCACCACCAACTTCACGCACGATTTGATCCGCCGCTACCAGATCCCCTGCGAGGCCAGGCAGAACGGCACGCTGCGCGCCGCCTACAACGAGGCCAGCGCAGCGGCGATCGCGACCACCGCAAAGCAGTGCATCCGGCGTGGCATGCCGGTGAAGCTGCTCGACGCCGCCGAGATGCGCCAGATGACCGGCAGCGACCGTTACCTCTGCGCCATGCTGGATGCGCGCGGCGGCGACCTGCATCCGCTGAGCTATGCCCGCGGGCTTGCGCGCGCCGCGATCGGGGCCGGCGTCGCCGTCCATGGCGAGACCCCGGCGCTGCGGCTGCGCCGCGACGGCGGCCGCTGGCGGATCGAGACGCCGCGCGCCGTCGTGCTCGCCGACAAGGTGCTGCTCGCGACCAACGGCTTTACCGATGATCTCTGGCCGGCGCTTCGCCGCAGCATCGTGCCGGTGTTCTCGTCGATCGCGGCGACCGCACCGCTGTCCGAGGCGATCGCGCGCGCGATCATGCCGACCCGGCCGGTGCTCTACGAAAGCGGCCACATCACGGTCTATTACCGCGTCGACCAGCACAATCGGCTCTTGATGGGCGGCCGCGGCCCGATGCGCTGGATCAGCAAGCCGACCGACGTCGCCTATCTGATCCGCTACGCCGAGCGGCTATGGCCGCAGCTCAAGGGCGTCAGCTGGACCCACGGCTGGAACAGCCGTCTTGCCATCACCGCCGATCACTACCCGCATGTCCATGAGCCCGCGGAGAATTTGCTGATCTCGCTCGGCTGCAACGGCCGCGGCGTCGCGCTCTCGACCGCGATGGGCGCACAGCTGGCGCGCCGGCTGATCGGCGGCCCCAAGGCCGAGATCGACATGCCCGTGACCGGTATCAAGCCGATCCCGATGCACGCCTTCTGGCGGGTCGGCGTCACCACGGCCGTGCTGACCGGCCGGGTGCGGGACTACCTCGGTGTGTGAGGCATTTAACACAATTACAGAATGTGCTGGGCTAATCTCGCGCGTCGGATATATTCGCAGTCTTTACTGAAAGGCTGTTCATGCAGTGCGAGCGATGCGGCCGCGCGAACCGGGCTGGCAACGATTATTGTGAAGATTGCGGTGCGCCATTAGGCCTCAAATGTGACTCCTGTCAGCATGTGAACGGGCCCTCCAGCCGCTTCTGCGGCCGCTGCGGCACCGCGCTCGCCGCGGGCAGCGTCCGTCCCGACGCGCCCTCGCAGCGGCTGCTGCGTTCGCTCAGCACCAAGGGCGGCGAACGCAAGAACCTCACTCTGCTGTTTGCCGATATCCGCAACTCGACCAATCTGATCGACAGCCTCGGCGATCCCGAACTCGGCATGCGGCGCCTCGAGCCGGTGCTCGACCTGATGAAGGAAGCGGTCCACCGCTACGACGGCATCGTCAACAAGATCCAGGGTGACGGCGTCATGGCGCTGTTCGGCGCGCCGCCGCGCCCGCATGAAGATCATGCGGTCCGCGGCTGTCTCGCCGCGCTCGCCATGCAGGATTCGGTGGCCAGGCTCGCCGATCCCGGCATGCAGATCCGGGTCGGGCTGCACACCGGCGAAGTCGTCGTTCAAACGGTGGAAAACACAATCTATCAGACCTACGACGCCGCCGGCGCCAACGTCCATATCGCCAACCGGATGGAGCAGATGGCCGATGAGGGGGCGATCCTCATCACGCGGGACACCTATCTCGGCGCCAGGCAATTCGTCGAGGTCATGCCGCTCGGCATGCAGACCATTCGCGGCATCTCCATGCCGGTGGAGGTCTTTCGGCTGACCGGGCTGCTCAGCGCGCCCGCCAGCGACGTTTTCCGCAGCGGCCGCCGCCTGACCTCGATGGTCAACCGGACCGAGCAGATGGCGGCGTTGGAGCATGAGCTGTCGCGTGCAGTTGGCGGCGACGGCCGGGTCGTCGGCATGGTCGGCGACGCCGGCATCGGCAAGAGCCGGCTCTGCTTCGAGTTCGCCGAAAACTGCCGCCGCAAGGGCATTCGCGTCTACGAGGCCCGCGTGCTGGCGCATGGCCGCGCAACACCGTTCCAGCCCGTGCTCGAGCTGTTGCGCGACATCTTCGGCATCCGCGCCAAGGAGCCGATCGAGACATCCCGGCGTCGCGTCATCGACCGCTTCGCCGAGATGGCCGCATCGGAGCAGGAACTGCTGGTGCTGCTCGAATTCCTCGGATTGGCTGATCCGGCGTATCCGGCCCCGAAGCTCGATCCGCGCGCGCTGCGGCTGCAACTGCTCGATCTCGTTCGAACCTTGGTGCATGCGCGCCCCGGCGACACGCCGGCGGTCGTCATGATCGAGGACCTGCACTGGATCGACGCCGCGAGCGAAGAGTTCGTCGAGACGCTGGTCGATGCCATCGTCGGCACCGCGACGTTGCTGGTGGTCAATTTCAGGCCGGGCTTCACGGCACCTTTCATGCAGCGGTCGCACTACCGTCAGATCGCAATCCCGCCGCTGCCGTGGTCCGATTCGAACGAGCTGCTCCGCGAGCATTTCGGCAGGCATCCCTCGCTCGCCTCGCTGAGCAGCAACGTCATCGAACGCGCGCAGGGCAATCCGTTCTTCATCGAGGAGCTTGCCAACACCGTCGTGGAGCGCGGCAATGTCGAGGGCGAACGCGGCAACTACCGGCTCAAGCATGGCGTCGATGCGGTGCCGCTGCCCGCGACGGTGCAGGCCGTCGTGGCCGCCCGCATCGATCACCTCGAGGATATCGCCAAGCAGGTGCTGGAGACGGCGGCCGTGATCGGCCGGCTGGTCGCGATGTCGGTGCTGCGTCCGGTCGCGGCGTTGCCGAACGACGATTTGCAGAACGCCATCGCGCAGCTGCGCCAGGCTGAACTGCTGTACGACCTGCCGCCCTACGACAAGGGACTGCTGGCGTTTCGCCATCCATTGATCCAGGAGGTCGCCTACGCAACCCAGTTGCGGTCGCGGCTGACCACGCTGCATGCGACTGTCGCCAAGGCCATCGAGGGCTTCGACTGGGGCAAGCTCGACGAGTTTGCCGGGCTGCTCGCCTATCACTACGAGGCCGCGGGCCAGCCGCTGGAGGCGGTCACCCATTTGCAGCGTGCGGCGCGCTGGATCGGCAAGACCAACTCCGCCGAGGCAATGAAAAGCTGGAAAAAGGTTCGCGCCCTGCTGCAGGACCAGCCCCCGTCCGAATATGTCGACCGGCTGCGGGCGATGTCGAGCGGCCAGATCCTCAACTTCGGCTGGCGTGAGGGGATGTCCGCCGAAGAGGTCAAGCCCTACGCCGAAGAGGCGATCAAATACGCACGCGCGGCGGACCCGGTGCACGAGCCGATCCTTCTCGGCGCCTACGGCAGGATCCTGGCCGCGACCGCGGCCGCCGACGACTATGTCAATCTCGTGCAGGACGCCTTGAAGCTCACTTCCGGCACCGGGGACGTCGGACGGTTTGCGACGGTCAATGCGATGCTGAGCCAGGCGTTCTTCCTGTCGGGTCGTCTTGCCGAGGCGCTCGACGCCGGGCAGGTGGCGGTTGCCGCGATTGCCGAGCAGGGCGGTTTTCACAACAACGTCACACTCGGCCTCAACCCGAACCAGATTCTCGGCTTCGACGTCGAGCACTGGATCAGGTGTCTCGGCACCAGAATTCTGGTGCGGCTCGGCCGGTTCGACGAAGCCGAACGGCGGATCGCCGAGGTGCTGCGGGCCGAGCCGGAGCGCTTCGCCGCCGTCGTGCAGTTCATTCCGCATTTTGCGATGGTGGAGATGGGCTGGAGCCGCGGCCGGCCGGAACTCGCCAAGCCGCATGCGGCGAGGATCGCCGAATTGGCCGAGCAGTCCGGCACGCCCTATCTGCGGGTCGCGGCGCTCGCCAGCGCCGGCCTCGCCAGCGGCGCCGCGGGCGATTTCAAGGTTGCCGCCGCCCAGCTTCAGGAAGCGATCGACTTTGCGCGCTCTGCGCGAGCCGGCCTCGAATTCGAGGCGCGCATGCTGGCGGATCTGGCCGAGGCGCTCTATCGCGCCGCCGACCACCATGCGGCCCTGCAAGCTGTGGACGAGGCGCTGATGGTCGCGCGGCGAAGGACCGATCGCGTCGCCGAACTGCACGCGACCGTGCTGCGCGGCCTGATCATTTGCGCCTTGGGCAGCACGTCACATGAGGAGCTTGACGAGATTGTCGGCGGCGCTCAGAATCTGCTCGATGTCTCGGGGGCAGTCTATTTCACACCACAACTCGATCAGCTTCGATTGCATCTTGAGCGACGCTAGACGCGACGATTTTTCATTTCGGGAAACAAGGTACTGAGGGGGTTTTAATGGGACGGATGATTCAAGACGATACGACGCGCGATGTCCTTGATCTGCTGAACAAGCGGTTTGGTCCCGGCGGGATCATGGAGATGGTGGAGCTGCAAAAGGAGTTCGACATCTTCTCTCCCAATCATCCCCTCGAACAGTCGTTCCGGCTGATCGGGATCGAGCCGGCCGACCGGGTCGAGCGGAAGCGCTGGTATACTTTCCTCGGCACGCTGAAGGACTATCCTTCCGATCAGCCCAATGTGAGCGGATACAAGCGGGTGGTCCAGGCGTTCCGGCAGGCGCTCACGCAGGGTCCGTATCTGCCGGTGCTCGTTAGCGTTCACGCCATGAAGGAAAATCCGAAGGTGACGTTTGCAGCCGATGGCCATACGCCGCTGATCTACTCGACCCAGTCGTATCGGGTTCTGTCGATCCCGACCAAGCCAAGCCAGGTCGCCCGCAAGGAGCTTGCCGCGATGGCGAAGCAGCGGCGGGCCAAAGCCAAGAAATGAGCAAGACGTGAGCATCGCAGCGGAGACCGCGGGTTTCGGCGCCGAAGGCGACCGGGCGCGGTTCTCCGACCTCTATGCCGATGTCGAATCCTACTACAGTGCGCGGGTCGCCAAATACGGCGCCACCCCGCGCGGAGTGGACTGGTCCTGCCAGGCCACCCAGGACCTGCGCTTCGTCCAGTTGCTGAAGCTCTGCGACTTCTCCGCACCGTTCAGCCTGAACGACATCGGCTGCGGATACGGCGCGCTGTGCGCCTATCTCGCAAGGCGCCATCCGCAAGCGGAGATCGACTATCTCGGGATCGACCTGTCGCTCGCCATGATCAGCCGCGCGCGCCGCCGTTTCTCGGCGCCGGGGCGCCGCTTCAAGGTCGGCAAGGGCGGCCTGCGTCGCGCGACCTATTCGGTCGCGAGCGGCATCATGAATGTCGATGTCGGCGGCTGCCGCCGATCCTGGGAGGCATTTGTCGCCGGGATGCTGGCCGACCTGCGCCGCGCCAGCCTGCGCGGCTTCAGCGTCAACTTCGTTACCGGCGGGACGGAAGGCACGGCGGCCGCCGATGCGTCGCCGGTGCAGCTCTATTGCACCAGCCCCGAGGCGTGGATCGATTATTGCGAACGCGAGCTTGGCTGCACCGTCGAGACCGTCGACGGCTACGGACTGAACGAAGTCACCCTGCTGGCGCGATGTAGGGATTGCTGATCGGGCTGCGGACTATCGCTTGTCCAGAATCCGCAACTCGGCCGTGGCGCTGGCGACCGTCACATCGCTGGCGTCGATCAGATCGGCTTCGACGATGATGTCGCGGTCGGTCTGCAAGATGACCTTCGCCTTGGCCGTGATCGGGCCGACGCGCGCCGGTTTGAGAAACCGCGTGGTGAGGGTCCTCGTCACGACGGTCCGCGTTGCGGGCAGCGCTGCGAGGGCGCCGAGACCGGTGGCTGAATCCAGCATCGCGGCAAGGAAACCGCCCTGGATCATTCCATGGCGGTTGGTGAACAAGGGTTGCGCCTCGAAGCGGACTGTGGCGATTTCACCGTCGAAGCCCAGCCACTCGCGTCCAAGAAGTCGCGCGCCGGGCGGCACGTTTGTGCTTGCTTCACTCAAGCCGGTCACCGCAATTGTTGTCGGTCCAAATGTATCAGCCCGTTCGGGTCATGCAATGTCCGCGGGCGCGGGTGGCGAAAAGTGGCAAATCACTGAGTGGCCCGACCTTTTGCAGATCGTGTCGCGAGAATGCGAGCGTGTGACTCACAGGTCGTGCAACACATTCACTGTCGTCCCGGCGAAGGCCGGGACCCATAACCACCGATGGTCGTTGTTTCGCGATGCTGGAACGACGAGCGCGATCCACAATTCTCGCTGCGGCGTATGGGTCCCGGCCTGCGCCGGGACGACGGTGGAGAAGGAGTCGTGCGTATAACTCACCCCTCCGCGACCGCATCGCCCCAGGGCTGGAACGGCTCGGTGACGCCGCTGTTGGTGGCGCCGTCGCGCAGCACGACGCTCGGGCAGGCGAACTTCATCGGCAGGGTCTGGATGCGGGCTTCCTCGAAGTCGAAGCGGCCGCGCAGCGCCTCGCGCACGCTCGCGGGCAGGCGCTTGTCGCCGATCACCACGGCGCCTTCGCTGGCGTCGATCCGGGGCTGGTGGATCGCGGCGTCGAGATCCATGCCGAAATCCATCACGAAGGAGAGCAGTTGCGACACGGCCGGCAGGATGCGGCGGCCGCCCGATGCGCCGGCGGCAAGCGTGCGGCCGTCGGCGGCCTGCGCCACGACCGGCGTGTAGTTGGTC
Organism: Bradyrhizobium sp. USDA 4503; assembly: GCF_054055815.1. Classification (NCBI taxonomy): domain Bacteria; kingdom Pseudomonadati; phylum Pseudomonadota; class Alphaproteobacteria; order Hyphomicrobiales; family Nitrobacteraceae; genus Bradyrhizobium; species Bradyrhizobium sp. USDA 4503. Next base: position 3,760,170 of record NZ_JBSRXS010000001.1, on the reverse strand, counting down.
AGGCAGCGCTTGCCGGGCGCGAGCGAGTTCGGATTGCCTTGCGTCGGATCGAACCACATGATGCCGTTGTTCATGGTCAGCCCGGTGTTCGGCGTCACGAATTTGGAGCCGAAGGTCGACAGCAGCGTCTGCGTCACCGCGGCCATGTTGCCGTCGCGGTCGACCGCGGAGAAATGCGTGGTGCAGCTTGGCGCGATTGCTTCGGCGCCGAGCGCGCGGCGGCCGTCGACGTCGCCCATGTCCTTCAGCCGCTCGCGATAGGCGGCTTGCAGCGCCTCGGCATAGGCTGCGTAGGCCGCCGCATCCGGACCGCCCTGCGCGGGCGCCAGCGCCTTTTGCAAAAGGCCGAGCGTGCGCGCCATGGTCGGACCCGCGGTCAGCTCCGGCGTCGCATAGACCGTGCCGCCGCGATAGGGAATTTTCAACGGCTCGCGCAGATGGGCACGGAAGGCGGCGAGGTCGCGCACCGACAGCGCGCCGCCGGCGGCCTGGATGTCGTCGGCGATGCTGCGCGCCAGATCGCCCTCGTAGAAATCGCGCGGGCCGGCCGCGGCGAGCTGCGCCATCGTGGCCTTCAGCCTGTCCTGCGGCATGCGGACCACCGACCTGATGCCCCATTGCGCATTCGGCGGCAGGCCATCCTGCAGATACGCCACCGCGCTGGCGGGATAGCGCCGCAGATCGGCGGCGGAGCTTGCGATCATCGCGGTGGTCCACCAATCGACCAGAAGGCCCTCGCCGGCGAGCTTGACGCTCGGCGCCAGCAGGTCCTTCCACGGCATTTTGGCGTGGCGACGATGCGCTTCCTCCATGCCGGCAACGACTCCGGGCACAGCGATCGAGCCGGGGCCGTGCAGGTTGCGGTCGTCCTTGACCCGCGCCCAGGGGAACAGGTCGGAGGCCGCGCCGCCGGTCAGCGGATAATCCTCGATGCGCAGGCCGTCGGGCGCGCGCATGCCGTAGTCGATCACCTCGACGCGGTTCTCCTTGGCGCGATAGAGCACCATCGCGCCGCCGCCGCCGGCGCCGCTCATCCAGGGCTCAACGACGCCAAGCGCGAAGGTGGTTGCGATCACGGCGTCGACGCAATCGCCGCCCGCAGCCAATACCTCCGCGCCGACCTCGGCCGCCCGGCGCGACTGTGCGGCGACGATGCCGCCCTTGGCGCTGACGGCCGGCTTGCGGATCACTTGCGAGTTGGAGAACTGGTCGGACATGGCGTTGCTTTCGCTGTTCTTGTTGCGGGTGGGACACGTTGGCGTAGCATGCCAAGCATGGCACTGTCAGTGCAACAACAAGAACCAATTTCAGGGAGCGGAAAATGACTGGTGTGAAGCGTGAACGGGACGGCAAGGTCGGCATCCTGACGCTCAACGATCCCGCGAGCCTGAACGCCATGACGCCGGAACTGCTCGGCGATCTCGCGCGCGCCGTCGGCGAGATGAGCCTCGATCCGGACATCCGCGCGCTGGTCCTGACCGGGGAGGGACGCGGCTTCTGCTCCGGGCAGAACCTCAAGGCGTTCCAGTCGCTCGGCGACAACATCTACACCGGCGTGATGAGGCATTATTGGCCGGCGATGCAGGCCTTGCGCGAATGCCGCGTGCCGGTGGTGGTCGCGGTCAACGGCGTCGCGGCCGGCGGTGGCTTCAGCCTCGCGATGTCCGGCGACATCATCCTGGCGGCGCGCTCGGCGAGCTTCATCCAGGTGTTCAGCCGGATCGGCCTGGTGCCGGATCTCGGCTCGACCTGGCTGTTGCCGCGCCTGATCGGCCGCCAGCGCGCGCTCGACCTGATGCTGCTGAACGAGCCGCTGCCGGCCGAGCGGGCCAAGGAGTGGGGGTTGGTGCGCGACGTGGTCGACGATGCCAAACTGCTCGACGAGGCGAAGGCGCTCGCCGGTCGTCTCGCGGACGGACCGACGCGCGCGCTGGTCGCGACGCGGCAGCTCCTCGAGGAGAGCGAGCACGCCAGCTACGCCGATCAGTTTCGGCGTGAGATCGAGCTCCAGCAGGTGATCCGCGAGAGCGCCGACGCGAAGGAAGGCCGCCAGGCCTTCGTCGAGAAACGCAAGGCTCAGTTCACGGGACGCTAGAGCGGGATGAGCTTACCTAAATCGAGCGGCGAGCTCCGCTTCACCTCGCCCCGCGTGCGGGGAGAGGTCGGAACGCATCGTTCGATGCGTTCCGGGTGAGGGGGAGTCTCCGCGAATACAGCTATCACCAGACATATGCGGAGGCAGCCCCTCACCCAACCCTCTCCCCGTAAGAACGGGGCGAGGGAGCGCAGCGCCGTCGCTGTTCGGCGCAATCTCAGGATGCTCCAGGCCTTGATCGTGGGCGTGCTAGCCGATCGCAATCGCGATCTTGCCGAAATGCGCGCCACTCGCCATGTGGGCGAACGCTGCCTTGGCCTGGTCGAACGCGAACACTTTGTCGATGACAGGCTTGACGCCGTGCAGGCTGATGCCGTCGCACAGCGCCTGCAGATCCTCGATTGAGCCGACGGTGACGCCTTGCAGCCGCTGCTGCTGCATCACCATCAGCGGCAGCCGCGTGTCGGACGCGGCGGGACCTGCGAGCACGCCGATGAAGGCGATGGTGCCGCCGATCCTGGTGGCGCGGATCGACTCGTTCAGCGTGCCGACGCCGCCGACCTCGACGACGAGATCGACACCGCGTCCGGTGAGTTCGCGCGCCTTCTTGCCCCAATCGGGCGTGGACTTGTAGTTAAGCGTGACATCGGCGCCGAGCTGCTTCAGCCGCGCGATTTTGGCGTCGCTGGAGGATGTCGCGATGACGCGGGCGCCGCACATCTTGGCGAATTGCAGCGCGAACAGCGAGACGCCGCCGGTGCCCTGGGTCAGCACCGTCTGCCCCGGCTTGAGGTCGCCGAGCTTGACCACCGCGCTCCACGCCGTGAGGCCGGCGCATGGCAGTGCCGCGGCCTCGATATCATTCAGATGATCCGGCGTGCGCACCAGCGCATGCGCGGGGAAGACCCGGTACTCGGTCAGCACACCGTCGACGCTGCCGCCGAGCGCCGCGCGCATCCGCGCCTCGCTCGGCTCGCCGGCGAGCCAGCTTTCGAAGAAGCTGCCGATCACGCGATCGCCGGGTGCGAAGGTCCTGACGCTGGCGCCGACCGCCTCGACCACGCCGGCGCCGTCGGAGACTGGCACCAGCGGAAATTTCTGGCGCGAGCCGTAACCGCCCTTGACCGTGAGCAGGTCGCGATAGTTCAGCGTCGCCGCCTTCAGCCGCACCAGGACCTCGCCCGGGCCGGCTTGCGGAACCGGCTTGTCGACCAGCGCCAGCGCGTCGACGCCGCCGGGGCCTTGCAACTCATAGCATTTCACGGAACGTCTCCTGCTCGGTGCTCTTGTCTTGGGCTGCGCTCGCGGCGCTGCCACGCATGCGCTGAGCATATGTCAGGCCTGCCGCGCGTGGCCATAGCGCGCAGTGGGATTGATGGAATGGCGCCCATGCCCGAACGCGCTGGCGCGCGACCGGGAAATACCGCCAATCTGAGCCGTCAATGAAGTGACCGAGCGGAGGTGACCATGGCTGCCTTGCTTGAGACGAAGCGCGATCTGCTCGCCACGCTCGCACGCGGCGCGGTTCGCGTGCTGCTTGCCGCTGCATGGATCGCTTGCGGTGGTGCGATGGCCGCAGCAGACGACAGCCTCTACCGCGCGCAAACCGTCGTCACCGGCCAGGGCGAGCCGAACCGCATCGTAGGCTTCGGGGCGTGTCTGGAGGACGTCCTGATCAAGGTTTCCGGTCAGCCAATGCTGGCAGGCGACCACCGGCTTGCCGCGTACAAATCGAAGGCCAAGGCGTTCGTCAGCAGTTTCGACTATCACGATCAATATGCCGGCAAGCCGCATCATGACGAGCAGGGCACCCGCGACCGGCCCTACGACCTGACGGTGAATTTCGACGAGAAGAAGATCGACGGCATTCTCGCCAGGCTCGGTCTCAAGCCGTGGCGGTCGCAGCGACCGGTGCTCGGCGTCTTCGCCGAGATGCAGCACGGCCCGAAGGATTACATTGTCACATCCGACGGGACGCAGTCCGACCTGCAACGCGACGCGCTTGCGGCTGCGGCCGGCAAGCGCGGCATGCGCTTCGTGCTGCCTGAGACAACCGACTTGACGAGCGCCAACCTCACCGCTGCCGAACTGTTGAAGACGGCGCCGGCGAAGCTGAGTTCGATCGTCGCGCCGCAAGGCGGCGAGGCCACCCTGCTCGGTCGGCTGGTCTGGGACGACAAGGATCTCGGCTGGGCCACGCAATGGCGGATGGCCTGGCACGGCAAGGATTACAAATGGCAGTTTCGCGGCGTCACCTTCGATGAAGCCTTCCGCCGCGGCATCGGCGGCGCCGCGCAGGTGCTGTCGGGCAATGGCGATCCGGGGCGATCGAAATGAGCTTGCGCGCGCAGCGGCTGGATCGCGCTAGAGCCCCGTTCCGATTGAATCGGAACGGGGCTCTAGATTCTCATTTTGACGCGTTTTCTTCACGCGAACCGGTATCCACTTCGCTCGAAAACGCTCTACCCGGCGTAGCCAAGCGTCTGCGACGGATACTCCCCGAACATCGCGCGGTAATATTGCGAGAAGCGCCCGAGTTCGATGAAGCCCTGTTCGATCGCAACCTTGGAGACGGTGGTCTGGTCCGGGGTGCTTTCGCGCAGGATCGAACGGATCATGCAGAGCCGCTTGTAGCGCAGGAAAGTCACCGGGCCGACCCCGAACACCTCGTGGAAGGCGCGGTGCAGGCTGCGTCGCGACAGCCGAAGCTCGGTGCAGATTTCCGAGACGTGGACCGGGCGCGTGCCCGCGGCGTGCAGATAGTCCTCGACATGGCGCACCAAGCGCATCGCCGACGGCAGATAGCTCGTTCCGTCGGGCGGCAGCGATGTCACGACCGTCGCGGTCACGCAGTCGACGATCGCGCGCCTCCAGAAGTCGGCCGACGCGTCCGTCAAGGCGTCCGGATAGCGCGCGAGGTGCGCGACGATCCGCGGCAGTTTGTCCGCCGCGCCCATGCCGATCGTGGGGTCGGCGCGAAAGTGGTTCTTCGCCTGCCAGGTTTCGGCGTCGGCGAGCCGCGGCTCGCCGCCGAATATGTCGGGCAGATCGGCGAGGTCGAAGCGGATGGCCGCGTAGGACGAAGCGCTGTGAAAGACCCCGTCATGCTCGACCGACGGCGGAATCACCAGCACATCGGCCGGCTGCATGTCGAACGCCCAATGCGTGACACGGTCGGTCGCGTTCAGCAGCATCCCGATGATCAGCTTGGGATCGGTCGAGATGCGCTGGGTGCGGACCCCGACATTGAATGCGCCGATGCTGAGCGAAAAATCACCGATCCCGACGTGAGACAATGTGCCGCGCAACTTGCCGCGCTCAAGCTGCATGACATCGACATGCGAGCCTTTGACGGCATCGTAAAGACCCTCGAAGCCGTCAAGCTCGCCGGTGCTAACCGTCAGGTGTTGGCCCATATCCACGTTCACAACTGCAGCGCGATTAATCTACTAAAACCAAATGCTTGAAGTCGGTGCAAGTCGGTACAAAAAGTGTGCCCCGCGACAATGTGCCTAAATTGGTTTGATTCGCATGGCGAGATCGTGATGCGGATTTGCAAACGTGCGGATTTTCGCTTGTTTTTCCGAGAAAGCAATAAGGCCGACCGGATCGGATTGATCGAATTGGAGCATCTTTCGTTAAGCCTGCACGCCTCGGGGTTGAGATTGGCACAAAGTGCACATCACTTGTATAGTGCGTTTCGCTATCGTTTGAACTGACAGCAGAATTCGCTCGTGACAACGTCCAGTGGAACGAGGCACGATGGAGAGCACTGTGCATGCAAGTGTGCACATGGATTGGCAACGGAGGAGAAAGGGAAGAAGACCTGACGGATCAACGCTGCCGAAAAGTGCAGCACAGAAAAATGGAAGGGCGCGACAATGCACTCAGGCACGATGCAATCATGGACGACGTTCGGTCACCGAGATCATAAGGCTCCGATCTTCAACAGGATTTTCCGTCTGGCGCTCGTTGGAGCAGCCGCGATTGTCGCGCAAGCAGGCCCGGCGTCGGCGGTCAGCATCGGCTCTTCCGCTTCACTGCCGATCATCACACAGCAGGAAGGCAGCGGTAACGTTGTGCAGGTGCGCGCTGTCGCGCGCCGGGGCGGCGTTGCCGTCGGACCACGCGGCGGTGCGGTAGCTTACCGGAGCCGGACGGTGGTGGGGCCGGGCGTTCGCCCCGGCTGGCACGGCGGCGGCACGCGCTGGGTCGGACCGCGGCCGGGAGGTTGGGCGCGGCCCGGCTGGTACGGCTGGCCGGTCGGGGGCGCGGTCGCGGCCGGCGCAGCGATCGGGTTCGTCAGCGCGGCGAGCGCAGCCGCCTGGGCGGGACCGGCACCGGCAGCGGGCATGTGCTGGTACTACACCGACCCGTCTCGAACACAGGGCTTCTGGGACTACTGCTCGCGGTAATGCCCAAAGAGGTGCATCGCCATGTCCCGGGTAGAGATCGCCTCCGCTGAACAAGAGCGTGACGACCGCGTCCAGACCGACGACATGGTCTGGATTCCCGGCGGCACGTTCCGCATGGGCTCCGACCATCACTATCCCGAGGAGGCGCCGGCGCATCGCGCCTCGGTCGACGGCTTCTGGATCGACCGCACCCCGGTGACCAACGCTCAATTCCGCGAATTCGTGCGGGAGACCGGGCACATCACGGTCGCCGAGCGACCGCCGGATCCTGCGCAATATCCGGGTGCGCTGCCGCATATGCTCTACGCCGGCTCGCTGGTGTTTCAGCCGCCGCGCCGCGTCACCACCCTGCGCGACTGGAGCCAATGGTGGACCTTGATGAAGGGCGCGAACTGGCGCCGCCCCTACGGCCCGCGCAGCAACATCAACGTGCTCGGCAGCCATCCGGTGGTCCACGTCGCCTATGCCGATGCGCTCGCCTACGCCAAATGGGCCGGCAAGGAGCTTCCGACCGAAGCCGAGTGGGAGTTCGCGGCGCGCGGCGGGCTCGAGGCCGAGGAGTTCGCCTGGGGCAACGCCTTGACGCCCGGCGGCAAGCACATGGCCAATACCTGGCAGGGCAATTTCCCGATTCAGAACCTCTGCGAGGACGGCTTCGACCGGACCTCGCCGGTGACCGCGTTTCCGCCCAATGGCTACGGCGTCCACGACATGATCGGCAATGTCTGGGAGTGGACCGCCGACTGGTGGTCCGCCCGTCATGAGGCCGACGCCGCGAAGCCCTGCTGCATCCCGCAGAATCCGCGCGGCGGCCGCGAGGAGGCGAGCTACGACCCCGCCCAGCCCGCGATCAAGATCCCGCGGAAGGTGCTGAAGGGCGGCTCGCATCTCTGTGCCCCGAACTATTGCCGCCGCTATCGCCCCGCCGCACGGCATGCCGAACCGGTCGATACGTCGACCAGCCATGTCGGCTTTCGCTGCGTGGTGCGCCGACCCGATTCTCAATCGTCACAAAAACCGTTCGACAAGCAAGGAGCGTCAGAATGAGCGATGAGAGCAATATCGTTGCCAGGCAGTCCGGTAGTCGCGGAGGGCTGCTTCGTGGCTTGTTCGCGGCGGCGTTGGTCGCGACAAGCCTGGCGCCATTTGCCGGGTCTCCCGCGTCAGCGCAGCAGCCGAACGCGGCCAAGCCGAATATTCTCGTGATCTTCGGCGACGATGTCGGCCAGTCCAACATCAGCGCCTATACCCGCGGGCTGGTCGGTTACAAAACACCGAACATTGACCGCATTGCCAATGAAGGCATGATCTTCACCGACTATTATGCCGAGAATAGCTGCACCGCCGGCCGCTCCACCTTCATCACCGGACAGGTCTGCCTGCGGACCGGCCTCTGCAAAGTCGGTATTCCGGGAGCACCGGTCGGCTTGCAGAAGGGCGACATAACTATCGCGCAGGCCCTGAAGCCTCTCGGCTACGCCACAGGTCAGTTCGGCAAGAACCATCTCGGCGATCGTGATGAATACCTGCCGACCAATCACGGCTTCGATGAGTTTTTCGGCAATCTTTATCATCTTAACGCCGAAGAAGAGCCCGAGCGGCCATACTGGCCGAAGGACGACGCAGCTTTCGTCAAAGCCTATTCGCCGCGTGGCGTCCTCAAAGCTTCCGCCGACGGCAAGATCGAGGATACCGGCCCGCTTACCAGGAAGCGGATGGAGACAGTCGATGACGAGACTACAGGTGCTGCGATCGATTTCGTCACGCGACAGGCAAAGGCCAACAGGCCGTTCTTTACCTGGATGAACTTCACTCGCATGCACATCTTTACCCACGTTCGTGCCTCGATGCGCGGGCAAAGCGGCATGCCGGGCAATGAATACGCTGACGGCATGGTCGAGATGGACATGAACGTCGGAAAGCTGCTCAAGACGCTCGATGACCTGAAGATCGCAGACAACACGATCGTCGTCTTCAGCACGGACAACGGCCCGAACGCGTTCACCTGGCCGGATGCAGCGACGACGCCCTTCCGGTCGGAGAAGGACACCAATTGGGAAGGCGCGTTCCGTGTGCCGGCGATGATCCGTTGGCCCGGCCACGTCAAGGCAGGCGAGGTTGCCAACGGAATCGTGTCAGGTCTCGACTGGTTCCCGACGCTCCTTGCCGCCGCCGGCGATCCCGGGGTGAAGGATCGCCTGCTCACCGGCTGGCAGCCGCAAGGCGGCTCGACCACCTTCCGCAATCACCTCGACGGGTTCAACCAGCTCGACTACATCACGGGCAAGGCCGACAAGAGCGCACGCAACGAGTTCTACTACTTCAACGACGACGGTGATCTCGTTGCGATGCGAAACGGCGATTGGAAACATACCTTTGAACGGCAGGATCAGCCCGGCCAGTTCGACGTCTGGGCCCACCCGTTCACGCCTTTGCGCGTGCCAAAGATATTCAATCTGCGCATGGATCCGTACGAACACGCGGAGATATCGGGCAGCATGTACGATCAATGGCGGGTAGAGAACGCGTACATGATCGCTCAGGCACAAATCAAGGCGGCAGCGTTCCTGCAGACCCTTGTTGAATATCCGCCAAGCCAGCGGATTGCGAGCTTCAGCATCGACCAGATTCGTCGTGCGGTCGACAAGAAGGTCGATGAATCGTTCAAGAAGCGTGGTCTCGAATAGTCGCGAGGCCCTGCGAGACAGGCCAGTGGTATCGGCCTGTCTCGCACTGTATCCAAGGGGACTAGCGGATGGATGCTCGATCGAGCATAGGGTCTGCATCGACCGCGACCCGAGCACACCGAAAGAATCTGGACGCCGGCGCGAGCCGGAGGCTTGTCGCAGCGGCGCTGGCGTTCGTCTCGGGTGCCGCCGGCTTGGTCTATCAGGTGATCTGGATCAAGCAGCTTTCGCTCGTCGTCGGCGCTGATGTCTACGCCATCACGACCGCCGTGAGTGCCTTCTTTACCGGCCTGGCGTTGGGTGGCCTGATCTTTGGTGGAAGGGCCGACCGCGCCAGCCAGCCAGCGAGACTCTACATCGCGATCGAGATCGGCATCGGCATAACCGGCGTCGCCACCACATTGATCCTGGCGAATATTGCGCCGGTCTTCGTGGCGATCGAGAGCGCGAGCGGCTTGCTCGCATGGGTCATGGTGTTCGTTCTGGTCGGCATCGCCCCGCTTCTGATGGGTGGGACGCTACCGGTCCTTGTGCGTGCGGTGCTGCAGAATTCCGGCGATGCCGGCCGCGTCGGCGGCCGGCTATACGCCGCCAACACGGCCGGCGCGATTCTTGGCGCTCTGCTGCCGATGTTTGTCCTCATTCCGCTGTTCGGGGTGCAAGGGACCTCGATCGCGGCGGCGACCCTCAATGTCCTCGCGGCGGCGGGGGCAACGGTGCTCGGCCGGATTCCCCTGGCGTCGGCGAGGATCAAGCCTGCCGGCCGCGCGGCGGCGCATCAACCGCGTCGGGTCGGATTGGCCGTCGCCCTCTACGCCGCCGCCGGCGCAATTGCCCTCGGCTATGAGGTCATCTGGTCCCAGTCCATCGTTCAGTTCATGAGTACGCGCAGTTTCGCGTTTTCCGTGGTGCTTGCGACGTACCTCGCGGGACTCGCGGCGGGTGCCGCGATCGTTGCGCGGGCAATCGACCGGATCCGCGATCCCTGGAGTGTCTTTGGCCTTCTGATCGCCGCTGCCGGTTTGCTGGCCTTGATCGAGATCGCGGCACTTGGCCATTGGCTCGTGGTCGCGCAGACGGCGACCGAGGCGTTCGTGCTCCGCCTTACCGAAAGCCAGTTCGCCGGCATGTGCGCCCGCTTCGCGGTGGCCGCGTTCTGCATCGTATTCGTGCCGACCTTGCTGCTCGGGGCGGCCTTTCCAGTGGCGCTGCGTCTGGTGGTGCGGGATGCGCATATCGGGCAGGACGTTGGCGCGGTCGTGGCGGTCAATACGCTGGGCGGTGTGGGCGGCGCGCTTCTCACCGGCTTCGTGCTTCTCCCCTGGCTCGGGCTTGTCCACACACTTGCATTGCTCGCAATCGGTGCCGGCCTGCTGGGTGTCTTGGCCTGCTGGGGCGGTCGCTCGAGCCGCACCGGTGTTGGACTGGCATTCGCGGTCGGCGCAGCCTGCATCGTCGCTGCGGTCGCCACGCCGTCCGACCGATTTGCCCAATTGTTGCCGGCAGCGCGGTCGGGAAAAATCATGTTCTATGAAGAGAGCCCGGGTGGGACCGTTGCGGTGGTCAACACCGGCCGCTTCCGCCGGCTCTATATCCAGGGCGTATCCAATTCCGGCGACGCCATGCCGTCGCTGCGCTACATGCGGCTGCAAGCGCTCCTGCCTCTCATCATTCACAATGGCGAGCCGAAATCAGCCCTGGTGATCGGCTACGGTACGGGCATCACGGCCGGCGCTCTCTCGCAATTCCCTGCTCTCGACAGGAGGGTGGTGGGTGAGCTGCTCCCGGCGGTCCTTCGTGCGGCTCCGATATTCGACGGCACCTTCAACGCCGCGTCCGACCCGGGATTGGAGAAGCGCTTGGGCGACGGCCGTCGCCTCCTGCAGCGCGAGAGCCAGACCTACGACCTGATCACGCTGGAGCCGCCGCCGCCATCGGCGGTGGGCGTCGTCAATCTCTATTCTCGCGATTTTTATCGCCTGGCATCGTCGCGGCTGAACGACGACGGGATTGTCGCGCAGTGGTTGCCGCTGCCAACACAGAACGACGAGGACACGCGCGCACTGGTTCGCAGCTTCATCGATGTGTTTCCGTACGCGTCGCTGTGGACATCGGAACTGCATGAAATGTTGCTTGTCGGGTCGCGTCGTCCGATTCAGTTGGATGCGGAGCGCATCAGCGCGAGATTCAATCAGCCCGAGACGTCTGCGGCGCTTTCCGCGGTCGGCGTCAACTCGGTCGCGGCGCTGATCGCAACCTGGATCACCGACCGCGACGGGCTCGTGCGCTACGCGGCGGACGCGCCGGCGGTGACGGACGACAGGCCGCGGATCGAATACGCGACATGGGTTCGTCCGGACGAGTTCAGCCGGACGATTTCGCACATCTGGCAGTACCGTAGCGAGCCGCCGCTCAAGGGAGCGGACGAGCAATTCACCGCTTCGCTGCTGAGCGAAAGGCGAGATCTTGATGCGTTCTATCGTGCCGGCCTCAGCGCCTATGCGGGCAACCGGCAGGCCTACGCGCGCGAGATGGCGAGCCTCAGCCAAGCGGCGAGGCGAAACCCCTATTACACGTGGTTTACGGGGTCCAAGGAGCCGTAGTGCAATGTCAGACCACGCCGCAACACAGTTAGCGGCCGCCCCGGCGCGGCGAACTGCCAAGGACTCCGCGGCGCGCGAGGCCGTGCTCGATCTCAAGGCGCGCATCGGCAAGTCGGTGCTCGGGCAGGATCATCTGGTCGAGAGCATGCTGATCGGCTTGCTGGCCAACGGCAATCTCCTGATCGAAAGCCTGCCGGGGCTTGCCAAGACGCGGGCGGTGAAGACGCTGGCGAAGAATCTTGCCGCGGACCTGTCGCGCGTGCAGTTCACGCCGGATCTGCTGCCGTCGGACGTGACCGGCGCGGAGATCTACCTGCAGACCGAGAAGGGCGGCCAGTTCCAGTTCCAGAAGGGGCCGATCTTCGCCAACCTCGTGCTCGCGGACGAGATCAACCGCGCGCCGGCCAAGGTGCAGTCGGCGCTGCTGGAAGCGATGGAAGAACGTCAGGTCACCGTTGCCGGCAAGACCTACAAGATGCCTGACCTGTTCATGGTGCTCGCCACCGAGAATCCGATCGAGCAGGAGGGCACCTATCCGCTTCCCGAGGCGCAGCTCGACCGCTTCCTGATGCATGTCGTGATCACCTATCCCGACGAGGCGACCGAAGGCGAGATCATCAAGCTCAATCGCGCCGAGAATGCGCGGAAACCGGAAGCCGGAGCTGCCGAGCCGCCGCCGGTGCCGCAGCAGGCGATCCTCGATGCGCGCGGCGAGCTCGATGGCATTTTCGTCTCCGACCTCGCACAGAAATATATCGTCGACCTGATCTATGCGACGCGGTTTCCCGGCCGCTACGGCGAACCCCTGAGTAAATGGATCCAGATCGGCGCCAGCCCGCGCGGCAGCCTTGCCATTGACCGCTGCGCGCGGGCGCGGGCATGGCTCGACGGGCAGGATTTCGTCACGCCCGACCACATCCGCGCCGTCATCCACGACTGCCTGCGGCACCGGCTGATCCTGAGCTACGAGGCCGTATCGCAGGGCATCAGCCCCGACCAGGTGATCGACAAAATCACCGAGCTTGTCGCTGCAGCGTGAGGCCGTGATGCCGGAGACATCAGCCAGAACGCCCGGTGTCTACGTCGGTCTCGACGATCTGATCGCGCTCGAATTCCGGGATCGCAGGGTTTCGTTCCTGCCGCGCCAGCCGGTGCATAGTCTGCTGTCGGGCCGGTTCGCCTCGCGCATGCGCGGCCGCGGGCTGAACTTCGAGGAGATCAGGGACTATCGCCCGGGTGACGATGTCCGCGAGATCGACTGGAAGGTCACGGCGCGGCTGCAGAAGCCGCATGTGCGCGTCTTCAACGAGGAGCGCGACCGTCAGGCTCTGCTCGTGGTCGATCAGCGGCTGTCGATGTTCTTCGGCAGCCGGCGCGCCATGAAGTCGGTCACCGCGGCCGAGACCGCCGCGATCGGCGCCTGGCGTGTGCTCGGCGTCGGCGACCGGATCGGCGCGATCGTGTTCAATGACAGCGATGTCGTCGAGCTGGCGGCGCGGCGCAGTCGCGCGACGGTGTTGCAGATATTGTCCACCATCGTCGCGCAGAACCAGGCGCTCGGCGTCGGCCGAGGCATCGTTCCGGCGTCAGGCATGCTCAACCGGGCGCTCGAACATGCCGAGCGGCGGACGATGCATGACGCAACCGTGATCCTGATCAGCGATTTCGATGGCGCCGATAGCGCGACGCGCCGGATGATCGGGGCGATCGCCCGGCATAACAACGTGGTCGCGGTGCTGGTCCACGATCCCTTGCAAAGCGATTTGCCGGCCTCGAGCCGGATGACCGTCACCGATGGCGAGCTGCAGATTCAGCTCGAAGTCGGCCGCGAGAGCGTCCGCAAAAGTATCGCGCAGGCGTCGCAGGAGCGGCTGCGCGGCGTATTCGCATGGACGCGCGAGCTTGGCATTCCGGTGCTGCCGCTGAGCACAGCGGAGGAAACGGCGCCGCAACTCCGGCGTCTCCTGGGCGGGCTGCCGGCCCGGCACGGACGCGGTGGCGGTCACGCCCGAGCGGAGGCGGCTCTTGGCTGATCCCCAACCCGTCATTGTGGATCCCGTCGCGGGCCTGATCGATATCCCGCTGCCCCCGTCGGTGAGCCTGCTTCCGGCGACATGGGCGTCGCGGATCGTGATCGTGCTGGTTGCCGCAGGGGTCGCCGTCGCGGCGTGGCGCCTGCTGCGACATTTCCGCGCCAACCGCTATCGGCGCGCGGCGCTCGCGGAGCTTGACCGGCTGCTGCAGACACAAGGCGGCGTCCCGGAGGGAATGGCCGCGAGCCTCGCGCTGCTGGTGCGGCAGACCGCGCTCGATGCCTTTCCGCGCGAAACCGTCGCGCCACTTGCCGGCGCGGGCTGGCTTGTGTTCCTCGACCGTAGCTATGGCGGGAACGAATTCTCGCAAGGCGCGGGACGGCAGCTCGCGACCGCGCCGTACAGGCGGACGACGGCGGATGCCGGCGATCTAATGGCGCTGCAGGATCTGGTGCGGCGCTGGATCAGGGGGCACCATGTTTAAGTTCGCATGGCCCTGGATGCTCGCGCTCCTGCCGCTGCCGATCCTGGTGTGGTGGCTGCTGCCGCCGTATCGCGCGCGGCAGGCGTCCGTGATGGTGCCGTTCTTCGACCGCCTTGCGGCGGCAACCGGACAGACCCCGCAGCGCGGCGCCGTCGTGCTGCAGCGGCGGCGCATCCAGATGGTGACGGCCGCATTGATCTGGGCGCTCGTCGTCGCGGCGCTGGCGCGGCCGCAATGGGTCGGTGATCCCGTCACGCGCGAGGTTTCGGCGCGCGATCTGATGCTCGCGATCGATATCTCCGGCTCGATGGACCAGCGCGACTTCCGCGGCAGCGATGGCGCGACGCTGACGCGGCTCGACGGCGTCAAGCGCGTGGTCGCGGATTTCATCGCGCATCGGCACGGCGACCGCGTCGCGCTGGTGCTGTTCGGCACCAGGCCCTATGTGCAAGTACCGTTCACGCAGGATCTGCAGACCGCGACCGCGCTGTTGGCGCAGACCGAGGTCGGCATGGCCGGACAGCAGACTGCGATCGGCGACACCATCGGGCTTGCGATCAAGACCTTCGAGACAAGCAAGGCGCGACAAAAGCTTCTCGTCCTGCTCACCGATGGCAACGATACGGCGAGCCGCGTCCCTCCGGAGCATGCCGCCGACATCGCGCACCAGAACGGCGTCGTGATCGACACGATCGGCGTCGGCGATCCGGCCGCGACCGGCGAGAACCGCGTCGATCTCGGCGTCCTGCGGTCGGTCGCCGCCACGACCGGCGGCCATTTCTACCGTGCCGAGGACGGTGCGCAGTTGCAGGCGATCTACGCGGACATCGACCGTCTCGCGCCGGCCAAGCTCGATACGCTGTCATGGCGGCCGAAGCAGCCGCTGTTCCAGTGGCCGCTCGGCGCCGCCGTGGTGCTGTCGCTGCTGCTGTGGCTCGGCCTTTCGCTGGAAAGCGGGCTGGGACGAAGGGGAGCGCCCGGCCATGCATGACGCGGCCGCGATTCCCTTCCATCTGCTGCGGCCGCTGTGGCTGCTCGCGCTGATTCCCGTCGCTGCCGTCTTCGCATGGGTGCGGTGGCGGCAGAGCCCGCAGGCGCAATGGGGCGGGGTGATCGCGCCGCATCTGCTCAACCATCTCATCGTGCAGCCGGGGACGGGGCGTGGCGTCAGCCCGCTTTATCTGGTCGCCGCCGCGCTGTCGCTTGGCATCGTCGCGTTGTCGGGCCCGACCTGGCGGCGTGAGCTGCCGCCCTTCGTCGAGGACAAGGCGCCGCTGATGATCGCGCTGTCGCTCGACGCAACGATGGGGCAGAGCGACGTCGCGCCGACGCGGCTCGAACGCGCCAAGCAGAAGATCAGGGATCTGCTTGCGGCGCGCGCCGGCGCGCGCACGGGGCTGATCGCCTATGCGGGCACCGCGCATCTGGTGATGCCGCTGACCGACGATCGCGCCGTCATCGAACCCTTCCTCGCCGCGCTTGCCCCGGGCCTGATGCCGTCGCCCGGGAAGAACGCGGTCGCGGCGGTGGCGCTCGCCGCGGAGGCGCTCGCGACCGAAACAGTGCCCGGCACGATCCTGCTTGTCGCCGACGACGGCGGTGACGAGGAGGGAGCGGTTCGTCAGGCTGCCGGACGGAACGGCCTGGTCAAGCTGAGCGTCACGCCGAACAAGGGCGAAAGGTTCGGGCTCGGTTCGGACGTCGTCCAGGTCAGCATCGACGACGCCGACATCGCGGCGCTCGAGCGCCGGATCGAAACCCGCTATCAGGCCGCGCAGGGTGACGCGTTCGGTACGCAATGGCGCGATGAGGGCTTTTGGCTGCTGCTGCCGATTGCACTGCTCAGCCTGCTCTGGTTCCGGCGCGGCACCACGGTGGCCTGGGTTGTCGCCTTCGTCTGTTTGTCGCACGTGTCATCCGCGAGAGCGGAGGAGCCGCGCCGTTTTGCCGACCTGTGGCTGACGCCGGATCAGCAAGGACGCATCGCCTTCGATCGCGGCGACTATACGACCGCGGCCAAGCGCTTCTCCGATCCGATGTGGCGCGGCATCGCCGCCTATCGGGCGTTCGACTTCCTGACGGCTGCGCAGGAATTCGCGCATGTCGAGACGCTCGAGGGACGCTTTGCGCTGGCTAACGCCCAGGCGCAGAACCACGCCTATGAGAAGGCGATCGCCGCCTATGACGAGGTTCTGAAGGTCGCGCCCGGCCATGTCGCCGCGAAGACCAACCGTGCCATCGTGGTGGCGGCGCTGAAGGCGAAAGAGGAGAAGCGGAAGAAGCAGGAGCAGGACGACAGCGCGCCGCCGGACGAGAAGGCCGACGAGATGCGGGTCGACCCGACCCAGAAGGGCGGCAAGCGGATCGAGGTGAAGCCGACGGATCTCACCACGGCCGGCGCCGCCGAAGCCTGGATGCGTCAGGTCCAGACCACGCCGGCTGACTTCCTCAAGCTGAAATTTGCGATCCAGGACGCGACGCGGCCGGCGGGGACGAAGCCATGAGGCACCCGCTCGCCGCCGTAGCCCTGATGATCGGACTGCTCATACCCTGCGCGGCGCTCGCCCAGCAAACCGCGCCGGAGCCGATCCTGCGGGTGACGATCGATCCGCCGCGCGTCGTGGTGGGGCAGGCGGCCACGCTGCGGATCGACGTGCTGGCGCCGAACTACATGACGGCGCCACCCGAGCTGCCCGACTTCCAGGTCCGCAATGCCGTGACCCGTCAGTTGCGGAGCATCAATGAAAACGAGCAGCGGGACGGCCTCACCTATGCCGGCGTCCGGTTCGAATTCGCCATCCATCCGCAGGAGCCGGGCAGCTACGCGATCGCCGGCCAGGCGATCACCATCAAATACGCCGCCGAGCCGCCGGCGACGCGCGAGGCCACGCTCGCGCTGCCGCCGATCGCATTTGAGGCCTTCATCCCGGACGCGGCCTCCGCCCTGCAGCCGTTCCTGGCCGCGCGCAATCTGTCGATCGAGCAGACCGTCAACCGTTCGTCGGATCAGCTCAAGACCGGGGACGCCGTGACGCGGACCGTCACCGTCAAGGCCGAAGGCATTCCCGCGATGCTGCTGCCGCCGGTGAAGTTCACCACGTTCGACGGGCTCAAGCTCTATCCTGCGCAGCCGTCGCTCCAGGACAAGACCGACGGGCGCACCGATGTGCTGTCCTCGGCGCGCACCGACAGCGGCGTCTACATGCTCGAGAAGGCCGGCGACTATGTGCTGCCGCCGATCGACCTGCGCTGGTGGAACACCGGCGCGCAAAGCATCGATGTGGCGCATCTCGACCCGGTGACGCTGCACGTGGAGGCGAACCCCGCAGCCGGCGCTGCGTCCTCCGTCGGCACCTCCGGCCCGCGCCGGTCATGGGGCGCGCTGCGCGATGTCGTCGCCGACCACTGGCTGTCGATCGCGCTCGTGCTCCTGGCGCTTGCCGGGCTCGGCTGGCTGATGCCGCGGATGGTGCGGGCGATCGCGGCGCGTCTTCGCCGGCGTCGCGAGGCCTATCTCCGCTCGGAAGCGTTCGCCTTCAGCGAGCTGCGGCGCGCCGCGCGCCGTGGCGATGCCAAGGCGGTCTACTTCGCGCTGCTCGACTGGCTGCAGCGGTTCGAGCCGGTCGCGCCGCAGCATACGGTCGAGGCGTTCAAGGCCGTCGCCCATGATGCCGCGCTCGATGACGAGATCGGCGCGGTCGAGCGCGAGCTGTTCGCGCCGTCTGCCGGCGCGGTGCGCTGGTCACCGCACCGGCTGCTGCGCCACATCGGCGGTGCCCGGCGCAGCATACGACACGAGACGGCGCGCGCCGCAAGGCACAGGGCGCCGGGACAACTCAATCCGGTTGACGATCGTGTGCTGTCGCTCAACCGGCAGAGGAGGCCTGCGAGATGAGCCGCGATGTTGGTGCCTTTGCCGTCTCGAAGAGATTGCTGCTGATCGCGTTGATCGCCCTGCCGCTCAGCGCGCTGGCGCCGGCGCGCGCGCTGAGCCAGGTCGATCCCTTACCGTCCTGGAAAGACGGCGCGGCGAAATCGGCGATCGTCGATTTCGTCGCGCGCGTCACGACACAGGGCGGGCGAGACTTCGTGCCGCCGGCTGAGCGGATCGCGACGTTCGACAATGACGGCACGCTGTGGACCGAGCAGCCGTTCTACTTCCAGCTCGCCTTCGCGTTCGACCGCGTCAAGGCAATGGCGCCGGAGCATCCGGACTGGAAGACGCGGCAACCCTTCAAGGCGCTTATCGAGAAGGACAGCAAGGCGCTAGCCGCGAGCGGCGAGAAGGGCCTCCTGCAGATCGTGATGGCGACGCATGCCGGCATGACCACCGATGCGTTCGCAAGCTCGGTGCGCGACTGGCTCGCGACCGCCAGGCATCCGCGCTTCAACCGGCCGTATGACAGCCTGGTCTACCAGCCGATGCTGGAGCTGCTGGCCTATCTCAGGGCCAACGGCTTCAAGACCTTTGTCGTATCCGGCGGCGGCGTCGAATTCATGCGGCCGTGGATGGAGCGGGTCTACGGCATCCCGCCGGAGCAGGTGGTCGGCTCGTCCGGCGTGGTGAAATTCCAGATCGGCGCCGACGGCAAGCCCGTGCTGATGAAAGAAGCCAAGGTCGAGTTCATCGATGACGGCCCGGGCAAGCCGGTCGGCATCAACCGGTTCATCGGCCGCCGCCCGATCTTTGCGTTCGGCAACTCGGATGGCGACCTGCAAATGCTGCAATGGACCGTGGCGGGGTCGGGCGCGCGCTTCGCCGGCATCGTGCACCACACGGATGCGGTTCGTGAATATGCCTACGACCGGCAATCCAGGATCGGCAAGCTCGACAAGGCGCTGGATGCCGCCAGCGCGGGTGGCTGGACCGTGGTCGACATGAAGCAGGACTGGAAGGAGGTCTTTCCGCCCCTGACCGCGGCCGGCGCCGCGACGGAGGCGAAGCCATGAGCGGCTACGACATCTTCGCCTGGATCGTGCTCGTCATCCTGGTCGCGAGCGCGATCGGCGTGTTCTGCATCGCCGGCTGGCTGCCCGGGCACATCGCGAAATCGCGCAATCACCCCTATGCGCAGGCCGTGATGGTCGCCGGCTGGATCACCTTGATCTGCGGCTTTGCGCTGTGGCCGATCGCGTTCATCTGGGCCTATGTCGATGTGCCGGCGCCGCGCCGGGCGGGAGATGCGTGATGGGTGTCGCGATCTTCAACGTCTATCTGGTGCTGCTGTTCCTCTTGGTGCATTTCAAGATCGTGCGCTTCAACCTGTTCTGGAAGGCGTCTCCCTTCATCGTGCTGGTTCTGCTGCTGTTCGGCCTGCTGGTGCCGATGGGCTGGGGCGCGCCGCAGGGCTCGGCGCTGGTCGTGCGCAACGCGGTGTCGATCGTGCCGGACGTCGCGGGCGAGGTGACCGAGGTGCCCGTCGTCGCCAACGTGCCGCTGAAGGCCGGCGACGTTCTGTTCAAGATCGATCCGACGCCCTATGACGCGCAGGTCAAGGCGATCACGGCGCAGCTCAAGCTGTCGAAGACGCGGCTTGCGCAGATGACGACGCTTTACGAACGCGACGCCGGGCGCGGCTTCGACGTCGAGCAGCGGCAGTCCGAGGTCGATCAGCTCAGTGGCCAGCTCGAGGCCGCGCAGTGGAACAGCGACAAGACGGTGGTCCGCGCGCCGGCCGACGGCTACGTCACCAACCTCGCGCTGCGCAAGGGCGCGCGGGTCGCGAACCTGCCGCTGTCGCCGGTGATGGCGTTCATCGACACCTCGAACACCATCATCGGCGTCGAGATCAACCAGATCGACGCGCGCTACGTTACGCCCGGGCAGGAGGTCGAGGTGACCTTCAAGTTTGCGCCCGGGCAGATTTACTCAGGGAAGGTCGAAAGCGTGCTGCAGGCGGTCGCGACCGGCCAGGCCACGACTTCGGGCACCGCCGTTGCGCCGAAGGCGATCGAGGCGGTGCCGTTCGTCGTGCGCGTCAAGCTCGATGATGCCGCGTTCGCCAACCGTCTGCCGGCCGGCTCGACCGGAACGGCGGCGATCTACACCGACCATCTGAAGCCGACCCACGTCGTGCGCCGCGTGATCCTGCGGCAGCTCGCGATCGTCAATTATGTGAATCCGTTTTGAGTGATGGAGATTGTCATGAAGCCATTGATCGCCGGAGGACTTGCGCTGATGATGGCGACCGTATCGGCATATGCCCAAACGCCGTCCAGCGATGATCTGAATCGCCGCCTGATCGAACGCCGCGCTGTCGAGGCCGTGATCTGGGGCATTCCCGCGGTCAACACCGACCTGATGCGGCAGGAGATGCTGACCAGGACGCCGGGCAAGGTGGGGCAGGTGATCTATTGGGGGCGTCCGCTTGATTGGCACAACCAGACGCTGACGCCGAATCCGGACGCGCTGTACTTCATGACGTTCTTCGACACGCGGAATGGTCCGATCGTGCTCGATCTCCCGCCTGGCGATGCGAACGGATCGTTCAACGGCAATATCGTCACGGTCTGGCAGATGCCGCTCGAGGATGCGGGCCTGCTCGGCGTCGACAAGGGTGCCGGCGGCAAGTTCCTGATTCTGCCGCCGGGCTATAACGGTCCAAAGCCCGACGGCTACATCGTACTGCAGTCCGATACGTTCGGCGGCTACATGCTTTTGCGCTCCAACCTCAAGAGCCACGGCGACGCCGACGTCCAGGCCGCGATCGCCTACGGCAAGCGCATGAAGGTCTATCCTCTGGCGCAGGCGGCCAGCCCTCCGGCGACCGTGTTCAGCGACGTGAAGGACACCGATTTCGATTCCACCATTCGCTACGACGCGGCTTTCTTCGAGCATCTGAACCGGATCGTACAGGACGAGCCGTGGATCGACCGGGATCGGGTGATGATCGATAGCCTCAAGTCGATCGGCATCGAGAAGGGAAGGCCGTTCGCTCCGTCCGAGGCGATGAAGACGGTGCTTGCGTCGGCGGCGAAGGAGGCGGGTGCCTGGCTGGCGGCGAAATACGACGCCGGCCTGCCGCCGTTTTTCTCCGAGACCAGCCGCTGGACGTTCCCGGCGCCGCCGGACGTCGTCAAGGCCTACTCCGACGGGTTCGCCGATCTGAACGCATACCCGACCGACAGCCGCGCTCTCGCTTACAGCTACGCCTATATCGGCATCAAGCGCCTGGGCGCCGGTCAGTTCTATGCGATCTCGATCCGCGACAAGGCGGGCGATGCCTTCGACGGCAGCAAGACCTATCGCCTCAACGTTCCGGCCAATGCTCCGGTCGCACAATACTGGTCGGTGACCGCCTACGATCGCGAGACCCATGCCCTGATCAAGAACGTCGGGCGGGCCAGCCGGTCCTCGCAAATCCCCGACCTGAAGAAGAACCCGGATGGCTCAGTCGACATCTATATCGGGCCGGCGGCTCCGGCCGGACAGGAGACGAACTGGCTGCCGACCGACCCCGCGCGCAAGTTCGAACTGATGGCGCGCTTCTACGCGCCGAAGAAGGAATTTTTCGACAAGGTGTGGAAGCTGCCCGACGTCGAGCGGATCGCCACGACAACAGGCGGTTCAACGAAATGAAGCGCCGGGAATCAGTTATGAGGAAGGTCCGTCTCTTGCTCGCCACCGCCGCCATTGGGCTCGTTTGCGTTATCCCGGCGTCGGCGCAAACCCAAGCGCCTTACGCGTTCGAGCGCGGCTATCCGACGGCGGATACGACTAGGCGCGCACGCGATGACGCCGACTTCCAGCGGGCGATCACCGCCTATCGGTTCTGGTATCCGACCGTGTCGGTCGAAGGCATCTTCAACGGCAACCGTGAGGTCGGCATCAAGGACGGCGAGAAGATGGGAATCGCCGCGACCGGGCCGCGCCAGGTCGGCTTCACGCTGAACTCCGATACCCCGTATGGTTCTGCCACGCTCGATCTGTCCAAGGGGCCATACGTCATCGAACTGCCGCCCGGCGCTTATATCGGCCTGGTCAACGACCATAACCAGGGCTGGGTGCAGGACCTCGGCCTGCCTGGTCCCGATGCCGGCAAGGGCGGCAAGCACCTCGTGCTTCCTCCCGACTACAAGGGCAAGGTCCCGGAGGGCTACTACGTCGGCCGCTCGAAAACCTATAAGAACCTTCTCGCTGTGCGGGCGCTGCCAGTCGGCGGCGACGTCAATAAGGCGATGGACGCGTTGCGCGCCTTGAAGGTCCATCCGCTCGGCAGCAACGCCAATCTTGCGATCGTCGATACGAGCAAGGAGAAGCTGGACAGTTCCTCGCTGCGTTGGGAGGACAACGGTCAGTTCTGGCAGGTGCTCAAGCGGATCGTCGACGAGGAGCCGATCGTTCCGTCGTTCCTGCCGATGTATGGGCTGCTGTCCGAACTTGGTATCGAGAAGGGCAAGCCGTTCGTGCCCGACGCGCGCATGACCGACATCCTCGCGCGTGCGGCCAAGGCTGGGCGCGACCAGATGCTGGTGTCGGCCTTCGACAGCGCACGGCCCGATCGTATCAACTGGCCGGATCGCAAATGGGAGTGGGTCGGCCTGACGCCGGGCAGCGCGCAATTCGAGACGCCGGCCGGCATGGATCTCGAGGCGCGCGACCGCTGGTTCGCGCAGGCGATCGTCACCTCGCCGGCGATGTTCCGCCGGACCGCCGGCGCTGGCTCGCTCTACTGGATGAGCGTGCGCGACGCTACCGGCGCCTTCCTCGACGGCGGCAAGAACTACACATTGTCGTTGCCGCAGCCGGTGCCCGGCAAACTGTTCTGGTCGGTCACCGTCTATGACACGGCGACGCGATCGCAGGTGCAAACCGATCAGGATCGTGGCGCGCTGCGCTCGATGTTCGAGCTGAAGGACATCAAGGGCAGCGCACCGGCGCAGCTCTATTTCGGTCCGGATACGCCCGCAGGACACGAGGCGCACTGGATCAAGACACAACCCGGCAAGGGCTGGTTCGCCTACATCCGCATCTACGGGCCGGAAGCAGCGGCCTTCGACAAGAGCTGGAAGCCCGGCGACTTCACCGAGGTGAAGGCTGCCACGGTCGGGAGCATGAAATGATGCTGCGGAATTTCCTCTTTGGTGGTGTCCTTTGCCTCGTGGGCCAAAGTGCATCGCTCGCGCAATCGCCGGTACCCGTCACGGTCGACAATTTTGCCCGCGCCGAGTCCGATCTCTATCTGGGCAATCTCGCCAAGGGGGTCGGCCTCGGAAAGCTCAACCATCGCCGCGAGCCGGCCAGCATCGACAACCAGACCGTCATCCGGCTCAACCGCGATACGCTCTATACATCAGGGGTGTTCGACCTCGACGCCGGGCCGGTGACGATCACGATGCCGGACCCTGGCAAGCGCTATATGGCACTGCAGGTGATCAGCGAGGATCATTATGTGCCCGCGGTCTATTACGGTGCCGGCAAGCGCACGCTGACGCGCGACAACGTCGGCACGCGCTACGCGGTGGTCGGAATTCGGACGCTCGTCAATCCAAACGATCCGAAGGATCTCGAACAGGTCCACGCGCTGCAGGATGCCATCAAGGTTAGCCAGAAAGGCACCGGCAAGCTCGAACTTCCGAACTGGGACCCCGCCAGCCAGAAAGCCATTCGCGAAGCGCTGCTTGCGCTCAATGATTACACCGGAGGCTTTGCGCATGCTTTCGGACCCAAGGGGCACGTCGATCCTGTCAGGCATCTGATCGGCACGGCCGCCGGCTGGGGCGGCAATCCCGACAAGGACGCCACCTATCTGAGCATCACGCCTACGAAGAATGATGGCACGACGGTCTACAAGCTGACCGTCCGCGACGTCCCGGTCGACGGCTTCTGGTCGATCAGCGTCTACAACGCCAAGGGATATTTCGAGAAGAATTCCTACGACGCCTACACGCTGAACAATATCACCGGCGCGAAGGGCCCGGACGGCTCCGTCGCGGTCCAATTCGGCGGCTGCGACGGCAAGATCCCGAACTGCCTGCCGATCACCAAGGGCTGGAACTACACGGTCCGGCTCTACCGGCCGCGGGCGGAAATCCTGAACGGCAAATGGAAGTTCCCGGAGGCGCAGGCGGTCAACTGAAGCGCGCGCGAATCCGCTACGATGCCTTGAACGAAGTGGGGAGATCAGGATGAGGATGGTCAAGAATCACAGGTGCGCCGCACTGGGCATAGCTGGCGCACTCGCACTGTCGGCAGCGCCGCGCGCGGCGTTGGCCGATTCCGGCGGGGTCAGCTTCTGGCTGCCCGGCGCGTTCGCAAGCCTGACCGCCGCACCGGCCATGCCCGGCTGGGCGTATGAGACGATCTACATTCACCTCGACCAAAGCGCCAACGCGGGCAAGAATTTCGTGATCGGCAACCGGGTGCCCGGATCGGTCGTCGCTGGTCTCAACGCGCATGCAGACGTTCTCGTGGAAGGATTTACCTACACCTGGGCTCAGTCCGTGCTCGGGGGCCAGGCCGCCGTAACCTTCCTTGCCGCGCCGGGAAATGTCGGCGTCGGTGTCGACGCGACACTGACGGGGCCGCGGGGCAATACGGTCTCGGGCGTCGCAACCGACAACCGCAACACGGTCTCCGATGTCTTCTACCAGGGCACGCTGAAATGGAATCAGGGTGTCAACAACGAGATGTTCTACATCTTTGGCAACATCCCGAGCGGGACCTATGACAGCAGCCGCCTCGCCAATCTCAGCTTCGGATTCACTGCGATCGATGTCGGCGGCGCCTATACCTATCTCAATCCGGAAACCGGCCAGGAGTTCTCGGTGCTGGCGGGCGTCACCTACAACGGAATGAACAAGGATCTGCAGTACCAGAACGGCATCGACTTTCACGTCGACTGGGGACTTTCGAAGTTCGTCGCCAAGAATGTGCATGTCGGTGTCGCCGGCTACTATTTCCAGCAGCTCACCGGAGACAGCGGTGCCGGCGCGACGCTCGGTGATTTCAAGGGACGCGTCGCCGGCATCGGCCCGCAGGTCGGATTCATCTTCCCGGTGGCCGACGGCTATCAGGGCTATCTGAACCTTCGTGGCTACAAGGATTTCGCCGCAGAGAACCGGCCGGAAGGGTGGACGGCGTGGGTGACGTTCCAGCTCTCGCCGGCCGCGCCGGCTACTACACCGACGAAGCCGATCGTGCGCAAATATTAGCGGAGGCGAACGACGAGCTCGATGAGTGATGCGCGCGAGACCGGCCGGGGGCCGGTTCGTATCGGCTTCCGCACCTCGATCATCACGGTGGTCATCGCCGCGGTGCTGGTGGTCGGACTGACGCTGGTCTATCTCAGCTTCAGGCGGGTCTCGTCGATCACGCAGATGGCTGCGAGCACCTTCATCGACAAGGTGGGGCAAATCGGCGCCGATCGCATCGACGCGCAGTTCAAGAATGTGCGCGACAACCTCGAGATCCTGGCAGGAATTCCGGCCATCCAGGAGGCCGACGTCGCCGACAATGTCAGGCTCTACGCCCTGCTGGCCTCGATGCTGCGCAACAATCCGCAGATCTTCAACCTCTATGTCGGGTACGAAGACGGCTCCTTCCTTGAGATGGACGTCATCGATCGCGCCAAGCCGCAATTCCGCACGGCGCTGAATGTCGCCGCCGACGCCGTCTACCGCGTCGTCGTCATTGCCCGCTCCGGGGCGGCCGCCGCGGCACCGGTGACGCTGTTCCTGTCGGAAAACCTGACCAAGGTCGCCGAGGTGGCGGGGCCGCACAGCTACGACCCGCGGCGGCGTCCCTGGTATGTCGATGCCTTAAAGGATCGCAAGACGCTGCTCACCGGGCCTTATGTGTTCTACGCGACCGGGGAGCCCGGCTACACGCTGCGCACGCCGCTGAGGGAGGGCCGCCGCGGGGTGGTGGCCGCTGACCTGCTGCTCAATCGCCTCGAGGAGATGCTGAGCCGGCAAAAGCTCGGAAAATCGGGGCTGGCCTTCCTGTTCAACGACGCCGACCGCATCGTCGGCCATCCCGAGATGCGCGAGCTGATGACGGAACGCAGCGACGCATTGCCCCGGATCGACGTCCTCAAGCTTCCCGGCCTGTCCGCGGCGATCCAGGCCTGGCGCACCGACGGGCTCGCCCAGCAGTTCTTCACCGACGCCGACGGACGGACCCTTGTCGCGGCCTTTCACCGCATCGAGACGGCCGGTGCGGCCAACATCCACCTCGCGGTGGTCGCCCCGCTCGACGAGTTTTTCGCCAAGATCATCTCGGAGCGGCGCGCGCTGTTCGCCATCGCGCTCGGCTTTGTGATCGCGATGCTCCCTTTCGCGTTCTGGCTCGGCTCGCTGCTCGCCCGGTCGCTGCGTGAGCTGGCGCGGCAGACCGACGAGATCCAGCGCTTTCAACTCGCCGACCGGCCGCGGATGCAATCGGCCATCGACGAGATCGATGAACTGGGCCGCTCGGTGTTTACGATGCGCACCGTCGTGCGCAACTTCTCGAGCTTCATTCCGCAGCCGATCGTCCGTCAGCTGATGGAGTCAGGAGCCTCGCTGCAGCTCGGCGGTATCAGGCGCGAGGTCACGGTTCTCTTCACTGACGTCGCCGACTTCACCGCGAAGACCGAGAAGGCGGACCCCTCGCAAGTCATGATCTTCACCTCGCGTTATTTCGCCGCGATGTCGGAGGCGATCATGAAACACCATGGCACCATCGACAAGTTCATCGGCGACGCCGTGATGGCACTGTGGAACGCGCCGGACGAGGATCCCGATCACGTCGTTCATGCCTGCGAGGCCGTGCTGGACTGCGTTCACCGCAATGCCGAGCTCAACCGGGCTTTCCGCAGCGAAGGCTGGCCGGCCTATGGCACGCGGTTCGGCCTGCATCTCGGCGATGCCGTGGTCGGCAATGTCGGCTCCGCGGCCCGCATGAGCTACACCGCGCTCGGCGCCACCATCAATCTGGCCTCGCGTCTCGAAGGCCTCAACAAGAACTACGGCACGCAGGTCCTGGTGAGCGCAGCCGTGAAGGCGCGTGCCGAACACAGATTCGCGTTCCGCAGCGTCGACCAGATCCGGCCGAAGGGCTTTGCCGACGCGATCACGGTCTACGAGCTGTGCGGCGAACGCGGCGATTCGGAGCTGACGTTCTGCGCGCGCTGGGAAGCCGTCTACAGTTCGATTCGGTACGCGGAGCCCGCCGCGGCGGCGCTGCGCATTGCCGATTTCCTGGTCGAGTACCCCTGGGATTGTGTCGCGCAGTACCATGCCGAACGGCTGCGCAACGCGGTTCAGCAACCGTTGCTTGATCTACCGGTGCCCTGAGATGCAGGGAGAGGAAATTAGATCCGACCCTCGATCTTCCAGGGCCGCTTCGGTCGTCGATCGAGATTGCGCGATTGCCGATGCGATCGTTTCGGCCACCCCCGCAACAGGGGCGCGTAACGCCGGTGGCTAGGCGGCCATCAGTTGCTGAAGCGCAACAGCCTGCTCACGGGTCTGGAATGCGATGGCGGTGTGGGTAAAGCCCGACGATGCCTGGGTCTGCGCGATATGATTGAGGACCTCGTTGCCCTTGACCACGTGAAGATCCATTCCCTGGCCGGCCGGAAAAATCCCCAGAACGACGTCGTAGGCCTCGATGATGGCCTTCAAGGCGCCACCCTTGTCTTCCGACGCGTCGATAAAGATACGAACATCCGCGGCGATACTACGAAGTTCGTCAAAGTCGATCACTGGAAGTCTCCCATACGCAACTCACTGATCGATCCTAGCTACAACTTGCTTACTGAAACATAAATTACGCGGGGTTCCTCACCGGACAAGTGTCGCTAGGCGCCGGTCGGCGGCCTCCGCTTCGCAATGCGTTTGACCGGCGCATGGGCCGGCACGGCGTTCGAGGTCTGGTCGGCCATGTGGGGGATGCGGTGCTCGATATGCGCCACGACCCGGAAGAAGCTCTCCAGCGCCTTGGCGTCGAGACCGGCCGTGAGGTTGCTGTGCCGGCGCAGGATTTCATCCAGACTGCGGTCGAGCAGCGCCACGCCCTGCGATGTCAGCCGGATCTCGGTCCGGTTCCGGGCGCTGCCTCGCACCGGCGTCAGCTCGATCAGGCCCTTTTTCTTCAGCGAGGCCGTCTCGCGGCTGACGACGGCCTTGTCCAGTTGCGCATTGGTCCAGATGTCGTAGGCGCTTGCCGGTTCATGCTCCCTGAGAAAGGACAGCACCCGCCATTCCGCGAGCGATACGCCGTAGGCTTGCGGGAAGAAGGCATTGGCATTGGCGCGCAACTTCGCGACCAGGCTGGACAGCACCGTGGGCACGTAACGTTCGAAATCGATCACCAGCTCCGAGCCCGTGTTCCCTTGCGCGGCGCGGCGCGGGTCAGGGGCTCTGTTGCGGTTTGCGCCAGTCCGGCTCTTCATTCTTTCACGAGTTGAGTGCGCGCGATCAGGACCAACGCCGCCGCGACCAGGAGAACGCCTGTTACCACGAGGAATCCGGTGGTGAAACTGCCCGAGGCGTCCTTGGCGCGTCCGATCACGATCGGGATGGTGGCGCCTCCGATGCTGCCGATGGTGCTGACCAGGCCGATCGCGCCCGGCGCGCTCTGCCGCGACATGTAGGACTGGGGAATAGTCCAGAACACGGCCTGCGTACCATAGACACCGACATTGGCAACCATGAATCCGATGATGATCCAAACCGGCGATGTTGAAAAGGCCGCCATCGCGAAGCCGGCCGCTGCGATCACGAAGGT
Organism: Bradyrhizobium sp. USDA 4503; assembly: GCF_054055815.1. Lineage (NCBI taxonomy): Bacteria > Pseudomonadati > Pseudomonadota > Alphaproteobacteria > Hyphomicrobiales > Nitrobacteraceae > Bradyrhizobium > Bradyrhizobium sp. USDA 4503. The sequence goes on along the minus strand of NZ_JBSRXS010000001.1, from coordinate 3,731,140 downwards.
CATGGCCGCATAATAGAAGCGCTCACCGACATGGTCGGAGTGCCGCGACAACGCGATCATGCCGATCAGGCCGGCGACGGGCGGGATCGCGGTCACGAAACCGACCTGTGAATTCGGCAGCCCGAACGACTTGATGATTTGCGGCAGCCAGGGAAACAGCGAAGCCAGGCCGCAGAACAGGCCGAAATTGCACAGGCCGAACAGCAGCACCATCGGCTTGGTGATGGTCCTGAGCACGCCTTCGGCATGCACCACCCCGGTCGCCTTGGCGTCGCGCTCCAGCGCGCTGGTCAGCCAGTTGCGCTGCGCCGTCGACAGCCAGCTCGCCTGCTGCGGGCGGTCGGTCAGATAGAAGATGCCGACGATCCCGAGAATGACGGGCGGCAGGCCTTCGAGGATGAACAGCCATTTCCAACCCGAGATGCCGAACACCCCGTTCAGCTCGAGGATCGCGCCGGAGATCAGCGAGGCGAAGATATAGGAGATCGGCACCGCATAGTTGAACATCGCGTTGTAGCGGGCGCGGTAGCTGAATGGAAACCAGAGGCTCAGCAGCAGCATCACCCCGGGAAACAGGCCGGACTCGGCAAATCCGAGGAAGCCGCGGAATGCATAGAGGCTGAGCGGGCCCTGCGTGAATGCCATCAGCATCGTGGCGATGCCCCACAGGATCGCGATCCGCGTCAGCGTGACGCGCGCGCCGTATTTGCTGAGGATGAGATTGCTCGGGATCTCGAAGATGGAATAGGTGAAGTACATGATGCCGACCGCGATGCCGAACTTCTCGGCATTGAGCCCGAGCTCCTTGTTCATCTGCAGCGCGGCAAAGGAGATGTTTCCGCGGTCGAGAATGGCGAGGAAATACATCGCCATCACGAACCACATCAGGCGCAGCGCGACCTTGCGGATTGTGGTGCGTTCGATCTGCGGATCGGCGGTCGTTATCGCCGCCTTGTCCATCACGACTTCGGTCATCCCTGTTTCCCCCGATTCTTGATTTTTGATGGTTGTCTTATGCGGGCAGGCAGACTTCGAGCCTGTCGCCCGCCACGCGGACCGGATAGGTCCGGATGTCGATCTCGACCGGGCTGGTCAGCGCCTCGCCGGTCCGGATATCGAAGCGGCCCATATGCAGCGGGCATTCGATCTCGCAGCCCTCCAGAATGCCGTCGGACAGCAGCGCCTCCGCATGCGTGCAGATGTTGCTCGTGGCGTAGTACTCGTTGCCGACGCGATAGAGCGCGACGTGGTGGCGGCCGATTTCGATGCCGTACGGCTCGCCTTCGTTCAGCGCGCTGAGTGCGGCCGCTTCGTGCCAGGTTCCCTGATCGTCGGTCATGTGCCCTCTCAAATGCTGTAGAAATCGAGCACGGCCGGGACGCGGTCGTTGACCAGCGTGATGACCTTGCGCGCGATCTTCCAGGTCTCGCCGTCACGCCGCAGCGTGTGCTCGTAGCGCCCGTGCCGCAGATGTTCCTTGGCCATGCGCGGGTCGTAGACGTGGACCGAGAACACCGAATGGCAGGTGATCTGATCGGCGCCGGTTTCCCACGCTTCCAGGTTCGAGATCTGGTGCACGGTGCGCGGCAGCGGCAGCGCGGTGATCGATTTGCGCGACTCGATGCGCGCGATCCGCTCTTCCAGTCCGCGCCGCGCATCGTGGTAGAGCAACGAGACCTGCGTGTCGGGATCATTGGTGGTGGTGTACTCGTCGAGCCAGGCCGGCACCCAATAGACGGCATCCTCGCTGTACATCGCGACCCAGTCGGCCCATTCGCCGGTGTCGAGCAGGCGAGCCTCGCGAAAGATGACCGCGGCTGCGACCGCGCGGGCATCGGTTTGCTTGATTGCGTCGGCCGCCATCACGCCGTCTCCCCGGCAGCGTGCTGCAGCAGCCTGCGCCACTCGCGATACCCGGGATGGAAATTCGTCTCGCCGCCGAAGCTGGTGGGGCCGAATGACCATTCGGAAGGGGTGATGCCGAGCTCGCGCGTGTGCGCGCTCTCGCCGTGGCCGACCTCCGCGATGCCGCGCAGATAACCTTGCGTGGGCGCGGCGGTCGTCGCGTCATAGCCGGTCTGGCAGAACTCATACATGACGTTGTCGTCCGAGCTTGCCAGCCCGGAGGCATTGAAGAAGTCTTCGTAGTTGCGAATACGAAGCGTGCGCGCCGCGGCACTTTCGCCGACCGGAGCAAGGCAATGCGACACCATCTCGGTCTTGTCGGGTGCCAGCGGCCGCCAGGTTCGCACCTGCGCCGACAGGATGTCGATGACCTGCAGGTTCGGAAAAATCGTGAGGTTGCGCTGGCGCAGCATCCATTTGGCGCGGGTGCTGCCGACGCGCTGCCGCACGGCGTCGAGACGCGCCGGATCCATGCCGAGCGGCCGGCCATAGAGCTGCGTGCGCTTGATCGACCAGTTGACGGCGTGACCGTATTCGAAGCTGAAGCTGCCTTGCCCTTCCTGCTCGCCTTCCGGCTCCGCAGTGAATCCGGCATCCGGTCCGGCGCTTGCATTGCGCTTCTTCAGGATATCGACGTAGGAGCTGTGCGTGGTCGCGAAGTGATAGTAGTCGAGCCCGTTCTCGAACTGCAGCTTCCAGTTTCCATCGAACGTGTAGGTGCTGGCGCCCGGCACGAATTCGACCTCACCGCTGTCGCTCTGATCGATGATGAGGTCGAGGAACGCGCGGGTGTCGCCGAGAAATTCTTCCAGCGGCGGAACGTCGGCCGAGAGGCTCGCGAACAGGAATCCGCGATACGAGCCCAGCCGCGCGACCGGAAGAAGGTCGTGATTGCTGTTCGAGAAGGACGGCGGATACTGCCCGCTCGCTTCCTCCGTCACGGAGATGTTGCGCCCGCCCGAGTCGTAGGCCCAGCCGTGATAACGGCAGACATGGAATTTCTGCCGGCCCTGCTTGAACGGGCAGACGATCGTTCCGCGATGCCGGCAGGTGTTGAGGAAGGCGCCGACTTTGCCCTCAGCGCTCCGCATCACCAGAATTGGATGCCGGCCGATATGGGTGGTGACGAAATCGTTGGGCCGAGCGACCTGGGATTCCAGGCCGATGAAATTCCACGTGGCCTCGAAGACATATCGCAGCTCGGCGTCGAACACGTCCGGATCGGTGAAGATCCGGCGATCGACTTCAAAGATGCGTTCGCCGGGGCGGTCGTCGATGAGCCGGGAAATCTCGCTCAGCCTTGCCGCGTGGGTCTGCGAAGCAGCGTTCATAACGTCCTCCCTTCGACTAACCGCCGGCCGTGAAAAGTCGCCCGCAGAGCCGCGTCACGGCTCGCGTCTTTTCACGGCGGGAACAGCCGGCTTGATCGCCAATCTTGGAATGACTCTATAGTTGTCATGACAACTATGGTCAAGACAGATTGGTCGATCGGAAGCTGGAGCCGGACGCAACGGATACGGCCCGTGCGTCGGGCAGCGAGGAATGAGCAGACCGCTTGCGTAGAGCGGCGGGTTCAGCTCTTGCGCGCCGGCGCGGTCAGGATAATTCCCGCGTCGATCAAAGCGCGGCAGATCTTCTTCAGCGCGGCAATCGCTTCACGCGTGGCCCGGCTCACGGGCCGTCCGCGCGGCAGCGCCAGCACGCGCTCGGCGCGCATCCACGGCAACAGCGCCGCCGACAGCACCCCGGCAGCCACCTCCTGGTGAATGCCGGAGAAGGGTAGCAGCGCGTAGCCGAGGCCAGATGCCACCATGCGTTTCATCGGTGTGCTGTTGTCGACCCGCACTGCGCACAGCATGGTCGACGGGAATGGGTTGCGGCTGAGCGGGGCCACCGCGGACGGCAGGGCGTCGAACTCCTTGCGGGTCAGCCGGCCGCGCTTCAGCAGCGGGTCGCGCGACGGTCCGATCAGGAACACCTGTTCGACGACCAGCGTCTCATAGTCGAGATGGTCGTTGGGGGATGGCGTCGTCACGATCGCCAGATCGAGTTCACCGCGCAGCAGGCGTTCGGACGCGTTCTCAGTCAGGCCCTCGCTCAGTTCGAGCCTCACGCGTGGAAACTGCCTTACGAAGGTCTGGGCCAGCGGCGGGTAGAGGATATCGCCGAGGCTCGGCGGCGCACCGATCCGCACCGTACCGCTCGGCTCGCGGTTTTCCGTACGCACCTCGGCCTTGATGTCGCCGATGGTACCGAGCAGCCAGCGCCCGCGCGCGAGCAGCACCTTGCCGGATTCCGTGACCGAGACACCGCGCGCGCCGCGTTCGAGCAAGGCGCCGCCCAATTCCTCCTCGAGTTCCTTGACGTGGCGGCTGAGTGCCGACTGGGCGACGTTCAGCGTGCTCGCTGCGGCGGCAAAGCCGCCACGCTCGGCGACGGCGACGAAATAGCGGATCTGCCGCAGGTCCATGACTGGCACTCCATCTCAAATCGAGATGGATACCATATCAAACATATTCTTGTGAGATACCAAAAAAGGAGCAGTCTCCTCGCAACGATCAAACGGAGGAGAGACGAGGATGGGCATCGCCACCGATGAGGCACGCCAGACGTCTGTATTCATTGCCGGCGGCGGGCCGGTCGGCCTTGCGATGTCGCTGCTGCTCGATCGCTTCGGCATCGACTGCGTGGTGGTCGAGAAGAGCCCGACGACGACGGATCATCCCAAGTCGCGCGGCTGCTGGGTCCGTACCATGGAGATCTTCCGGCAGTGGGGGATCGAGCAAGCGATCCGCGACCGCGGTCTGCAGGACAATTCCGACATGTTCGTGTTCCTCGACAGCATCGCGGGCCACGAGTTCGGCCGCACCCGTCCCGAACCGAATGTCGGCCATACCCCCGCCTGGAAGAGCCTGGTCGCCCAGGACGCCGTCGAGGAGGAAATCCTGCGGGTGGTCGAAAAGTCCAAACACGCCACGGTCCTGTTCAACACGGCCTGTGAATCGTTCGAGGAGACCAACAGCGGCGTCAACGTCACGACACGTTGCGAAAAGACCGGCGAGGTGACGCGATGGATGGCGACTTACCTGATCGCCGCCGATGGCGCGGGCAGCCAGACGCGGCGCAGCGCCGGGATCGAGATGGTCGGGCCCTCGACGCTTGCGGTGATGTCGAACGAGTATTGGCGTGCCGATCTGTCGCGGCTGCCGATCGCGCGCGAGGCCGCCGGCTTCATCATCGTCCCGGACAAGCCCGACCTGCCGCGCGCCGGCATCCTGAACACCAATGGCCGGGATCGCTGGCTGACCGTGACGCAAATCGGCCTGACCAAGGACGATCGCGAGCGGCCTTGGACCGACCAGGAGTTCATCGAGATCGCGCGCGGCCATGTCGGCATTCCCGATCTCGATGTCACGCTTTTGAACCGCTCGATCTGGCGGGTCAGCATGCAGGTGGCCGAGACCTTTCGAAAGGGCCGGGTGTTTCTGGTCGGCGACTGCGCACACCGCTTTCCGCCGACCGGCGGTTTCGGCCTGAACTCCGGCGTTCAGGACGCGCATAACCTCGCGTGGAAACTGGCCTTCGTGCTGAAGGGCTTTGCGAACGAAAAGCTGCTCGACAGCTATTCCAGCGAGCGACGTCCGATCGCGCAATCCAATGCCAATTTCAGCTACGGCAATCGGCTGAGATTCGGGCTGACCGATGACGCCGTGCGATCGCGCGATCCGGACCGGATCAGGTTCTGGATCAACGACATGGACAATCACCTGCACAGCATCGGGCAGAACCTCGGCCACAATTACGAGGAGGGCGCGGTGATCCCCGATGGCACCGTCGCGAAGGCCTTGAACTCCCGCTACTACACGCCGACGGATCGTCCCGGCGCGCGATTTCCGCATATGTGGCTCGAACCTTCGCGCAAGAAATCGACGCTCGACTGGTTCGACAAGCAGTTCACCGTCGTCACGGGGCCGCTCGGCGGCGAGTGGCTGGAGGCGGGGAAGCAGGTGTCGGAGAAGACCGCCTTGCCGCTGTCGCTGAAACAGTTGCCGTCGGCCGATCCGGCGGACGGATTCCAACTGGGCATGCGCGGCGCCGTGCTGGTGCGCCCCGATGGACACGTGGCCTGGCGAATGCCGTGGCTGCCGTCGGATCCGGCGAAGGAATTGGCCGGCGCGCTTTCAACGCTGCTGCATTAGCGGGGACCCCGATGCAATCGTTCGAGTCCAACGGCGTCGTCACGGCGTTTGAGAAAACCGGGCGCGGCGAGCCGATCGTGCTGCTGCATGGCGGCGAGGCCGATCATGCAATGTTCGACGGCCTTGCGCCTGTCCTTGCGGCGAACTTCACGGTGATCGCCTATGACCAGCGCGACTCCGGTGCCACCCGAAACCCTCCGTCGTCCTATTCGCTGGCCGATTTGGCCGACGACGCCGCGGCCTTGGTCGGAGGGCTCGGTTACGATCGTGCCCATGTCTTCGGAACCTCGCTGGGTGGGCAGATCGCGCAGGTGCTGGCGGCCCGTCATCCCGATCGCATCGACCGCCTGATCCTGAGCAGCACCTGGAAGGTCAACAGAAGTCCACTCGACGTCAATGCGGATGTGTTCCGCAAGCTCGCTTCTTACCGTGCGGACACCATCGCCAACGCATCGAAGATTGCCGAGTTCTTCTTCCCGCCGGCTTATCTGCGGGCGAGGCCCGAGCTGATCGAGATCTTCCGTGGCTCGAGCCGCGACGAGGGACAGAAGGCGCGCCGCGCCGCCTTGCTTGCGCAGCCTGTCGCCGCCGATCTGACCGGCTTCGATCGCCCGACGCTCTTGCTGGCGGGCGGTGATGACCGGCTGATCCCGAATGTCGAAACATTTGCGCTCGCCCGCGATCTTGCGCGCGTCGAGACGAGGACCATCGCAGGCGTCGGCCATGTCGCGTCGATCCAGGCCCCCGAGCGGGTGGCGGAGGCGGTGACGGCATTTCTGAATTCAAACGAGAAGGCGGCTTGACAACAACAGGGGGAGACCATGGCGGAGCAAACGAGCGCAGTGCCGTTCGACGAAGCGCCGGTAACGACGCGCTATTGGCTATCGATCATCATCTTCGCCGTCACCGGCGTGGTCGATTTCTTCGATTTCTTTGTGGTCGGCTTCCTGGTCTCGGTGCTGGCGCCGAAATGGCACCTGACGTTTGGGCAGACCTCGATCATGCTGATGAGCGCCGGCATCGGGGCGATGCTGGGGGCGTTCGTCGCGGGCGTCCTCGCGGATCGTTTCGGGCGCAAGCCGCTGGCGATATCAGGCGTTCTGCTCTGCGGCCTGACCTCGGGTGCGATCGCGTTCATTCCGGAAGACGGCTGGGTTGCGTTTGCGATCCTGCGCTTCTTCGTCGGCTTCGGCCTTGCCGCCGGCGCGGCGGCGGCGGTTCCTGCTATCGTCGAATTCGCGCCGACCCGCCATCGCACGCTGGTCACGAGTCTCGTGGTCGTCCCGGTCGCTTTTGGCGTGTTGTCGGCGTCGGTGACGGCGAGCTTCCTGCTGCCACTGGTCGGCTGGCGCGGATTGGCGGCGGTCGGATTCCTGCCGATCATCCTCGGGATTCTGACCATGATCATGATGCCGGAATCGCCGCGCTGGCTCATCAGCAAGGGCCGCGTCCGCGAGGCGCAGGCGAGCATCCGAAAACTCTATCGGGTCGGCGGCGATGAGTTTGTTCTGCCCACGCTGCCGCCGGCGAGCCCGGCGACATTTGCCGATCTCTTTGCCGAGCAGCGGCGCTTCTGGCTGACGGTCCTGATCTGGTTCGGCGCCAGCACGGCGAATTACGGCGTGTTCCTGTGGGGGCCGACGATCGTGGCGCTTCTGCTCGGCGTCGCGCCCCAGGATGCGGCAAAGATGTTCATCTATGTCAGCCTCGCCGGCGTGCTCGGCCGGACCGGCTTCGCCTTCCTCGCCCATCGGATCGGCCGCAAGCCCTGTGGTCAGTTGATGGGCTACGGCACCGCGGCGTCGCTGGCGCTCGCCGCCTATTTTCACAACGACTTTGCCGGCTCGGTACCGTTGTTCCTGGTCTTCCTGATCGTCGGCGCCGTGTTCTTCGATGGCGGATTTTCGAACATCGGACCCTATCCGGCGGAAATCTTCCCGGTTCAGCTCTCGGGACGCGCAGTCGGCCTTGCCCAGCTCTCGAATGGGATCGGCAAGATCGTAGGTCCCCTGTGTCTCGCATTGATCGCCGGCGCGGATAATCTCGTGCATCCAAGTGCGACCGCCGCGGCGGTGACGCCGGCGTTCTGCTTTCTTGCCGGCGCGGGCCTCCTGATCGGCCTTGCCTTTACGTTCCTCGGCGTCGAGCCGCACGGGCGCCCGGTGGTTCTGTTTGGCGAAAACGCGAGCGCGAGCGCCGCACCGAAATCGCTGGCCGCAAAACCGGCCGCGGGACAGTGAAAGACGAAAGGTCATACCATGGACAACGCTTTCGACACGATCGCAACGGCGGCGCCGTTCGATACTGCAAAGCTCGATCGGCTGATGGATGAAGCGGGGCTCGACGTCCTGATCGTCACCTCGCGTCACAATGTGCAGTATCTGCTCGGTGGATATCGCTTCTTCTTCTTCGACGTCATGGAGGCAATCGGCACCAGCCGCTATCTGCCGGTGTTCGTCTATCAGAAAGGACACCCGGAAAATTCCGCCTACATCGGCAACCGCATGGAAAAGTTCGAGCACGCGCTCGGACGGATATGGACGCCGATTGTCAAGGCGGAGGCGTGGGGAACGATCGATGCGATCGGCCTCGTCATCGATCATGTGAGGAAGCTCGCTGGCTCCGCCAGGCGCATCGGCATCGAGGCAGGCTTCCTGCCGGCCGATGCCAGGGATCATCTGCATGCCGGCCTTGGCGACGTCGAGTTCCGCGAGGTCCATTTCACGCTGGAACGTCTGCGTGCCGTAAAGTCTCCCGCCGAACTGGACCTCATCAGAGAGGCTTCCGAACGGGTCGTCGACGCGATGATGGCCACGTTCAGTGGCTGCGCACCGGGCATGACCAAGCACGACGTCGTCGCCCATCTGCGCCGCGAGGAGCAGGAGCGCGATCTGGTCTTCGAATATTGCCTGATTGCCGCGGGCAAGAGCCATAACCGCGCGCCTTCCAGCCAGCGTCTCGTGCAAGGCGACGTGATCTCGATCGATTCCGGCGGAAACTACCGGGGCTATATCGGCGATCTCAGCCGCATGGGCATCCTGGGTGAACCCGACAGCGAGCTGCGCGAGTTGCTGCAGGAAATCGAGGACGTCCAGCAGTTGGCCCGGCGCGCGATCCGGCCGGGCGCCAGGGGTGGCGACATCATCGCGGCGGGCGAGGCGGCCGTCAAAGCCTCGCCGCATCGCGCCGTGCTCGACTTCACCGCACACGGCATCGGGCTCGTCAGCCACGAAGCGCCGCGCCTGACTGCGACAGGTCCGGTGCCTTATTCGCCGTATGACGCTGATCGGCCGCTCGAACGCGGGATGGTGATCTCGATCGAGACCGCGCTGCTGCATCCAACGCGCGGCTACATCAAGCTCGAGGACACGCTGATCGTCTCCGAATCGGGCTGGGAAGCGCCCGGTGACCATGGCAGGGGGTGGAATTCGGCCCGTCCCATGGCCTGAAGCGGTCAGTGCAGGGCGGTATTTTGGCTAAGCCACGGATTCAGCCGCAGCGCTGGAGGCGTTTGGCAATATTCGGAATACTAGAAATGTACCCCTGAGTTGCCCGACGTGTCAAGTGGCTCGGTCGAGTCTGTCAGTAGCTCGTGATCTGTCGCCTGTTTGTAGCTCGTGAAGTGTCGTGTTTTCGGTGCTCCGGAACAAGGGGGGCACGATGGGCACGGCATCCATTCACGAGGGTGTACGACGGATGCGGTTTTCAGATTTGCTGGATCGGACGGAGGCGAAGGAACTGACGCAGGAGGCAGCTTCGGAGGTTCTTGGGATCAGTGTTCGGACGTTTCAACGCTGGGCGGAGCGCTATGAGGCGGAGGGCGACGACGGGCTTGTCGACCGCCGGCTGGGGCGTCGTTCGCCACGGCGGGCGCCGGAGGAGGCGCTGGAACGGATGCTTGCGCTGTACCGGGACAAGTACGCGGACTTCACGGTGAAGCACTTCCACGAGCAGATGCAAAAGCGGCACGACTATGTGCTGGGCTATACGGTGACGAAGCTGGCGCTGCACGCGGCGGGGCTGGTGCGGAAGGCTCCGAAGCGTTCGGCGCACCGCAAGAAGCGGCCGCGGCGGCCGCTTCGGGGCATGCTGCTGCACCAGGACGGATCGCGCCACGTTTGGATCGAAGGCCTGCCCGCGAGGGACCTGATCGTCACGATGGACGATGCGACCAGCGAGATCTACTCGATGGTGCTGGTCGAGGAAGAAGGAACGGCCTCGACCTTCCAGGCCTTGCGCGAAGTGATTGGCGAGCATGGCCTGTTCTGCGCGCTCTACACCGACCGCGGCAGCCATTATTTCCTGACCCCAAAAGCTGGCGAGAAGATCTCGAAGACGCAACAAACCCAGGTGGGACGGGCTTTGTCGCATCTTGGGATCGAGCATATCGCAGCCTATTCGCCGCAGGCGCGCGGGCGCTCCGAGCGGGTGTTCGGCACCTTGCAGGACCGGCTGCCGAAGGAGCTGCGGCTTGCCGGGATCACGACGGTTGAGGCTGCCAACGCGTGGCTGAAGGCGCATTACATCCCCGGGCACAACGCCGCGTTTGCGATCAAGCCCGAACAGGAAGGCACGGCATTCGTGGCCGATCGGCATGAGGCCTGGCGCGAGGCGCTGTGCGTGATCGAGGAGCGAACCGTCGCCAACGACAATACCGTTGCATGGAACGGTCGGCGGCTGCAGTTGCCGGAGAGCCGGCTAAGACCTCACTTCGTCAAGGCTGTGGTGCGGCTCCATGAGTATCCCGATGGCACCGTCAGCGTGTTCCTTGGACCGCATCGATTGGCGATGTTTAGCGCCAACGGACAGCAGATCAGCCCCGACGCGCCTCAGCCTGGCGGCGTGCTCGGAGCCGTCAAGGACAAGCCCTGGCGGGCGCGCAAGCGCGCGTCCTTGACCGCTCCTGCGCGCGCCGCCGTCGAGAAAGCGCGGGTCGGGACGGAGAAACGGGCTTCAAGTCGAACAAAGAAACTCACCCACAGGGCTAAAACCGCCACAACAGCCGTGGCATGATCAATCAGGGAAAGCCGTCCCCGCCTTCCGGCTCCCCTGCAAATCAGAAACGAAGGCGACAGATCACGAGCTACAAAAACACGACATCTTCACCCGCTACGGACAGTGGCTCGGTCGAGTCTGGCCGCCGCCGGCTACTGTGCATGGGGTTGTTTTCGATATTTTGGCAGCGGCGGTCTTTGCTTCACGCCAGCCTCCCCTCATGCGATGCTTCGAACTGGATGCAGCGGCGGCTCCGTGCCGTCCGCTCGCCGGGTCGGCGCCGACGATGGTAAGGTGCAACCGATATCGATTGCCTCCCCATCGACAGAAGCGACCCGATGACCGCTGCCGCCGACGCACTCCGTGACTACGCCCAAAGCATCCTGACCGCCCGTGTCTACGACGTGGCGGTCGAGACGCCGCTCGATCCCATGCCGCGGCTTTCGGAGCGATTGTCGCGTAACGTGTTGCTGAAGCGGGAAGACTTCCAGCCGATCTTCTCGTTCAAGCTTCGCGGCGCCTACAACAAGATCGTCAGGTTGCCGGACGCGCAGCGAAGACAGGGCGTGATCTGCGCGTCGGCCGGCAATCATGCCCAGGGCGTGGCGCTGTCGGCGCGCAAGCTCGGCATTCCGGCGACGATCGTGATGCCGAGGACGACGCCCGCTATCAAGGTCGAGGCCGTCCGGCGTTTGGGCGGTGATGTTGTCCTGCATGGCGATACGTTCGACGACGCGCAAACCAAGGCCAGGGAGATCGAGGCTGCGCGTGGCTTGACCTTTGTGCATCCGTTCGACGATCCCGATGTAATCGCCGGCCAGGGAACGGTCGGGATGGAGATCCTGCGCCAGCATCCCGATCCGATCGAGGCGATCTTCGTGCCGATCGGCGGAGGCGGACTGGCGGCCGGCGTGGCCGCCTTCGTGAAATTCCTCAACCCGTCGATCAAGGTCGTCGGCGTCGAGCCGGCGGACGCCGCGTCGATGGCGGCCGCGCTCGCCAAGGGCAACGTCGTCGCGCTGGATCAGGTCGGACTGTTCGCCGACGGCGTCGCCCGTCCGCAAGGTGGGAACCGAGACCTTCCGGCTCTGCCGCGACCTGCTCGACGAGGTTGTCACGGTGGACACCGATGCCATGTGCGCCGCCATCAAGGACATCTTCGACGACGTGCGATCGGTTGCCGAACCCTCCGGCGCATTGGCGCTGGCCGGCCTCAAGGCCTACGCCGAGCGCGGCGCGCTCAGTGACGGAAGCCTGATTGCGGTCAACAGCGGCGCCAATCTGAATTTCGACCGGCTGCGCACCATTGCCGACCGCGCCGAGGTCGGCGAACATCGCGAGGCGCTGCTTGCCGTGACCGTGCCGGAGAAGCCGGGCAGCTATCGGCACTTCATCCGCATCCTCGGCTCGCGCGCGATCACGGAATTCAACTACCGCTTTGCCGAGACCACCGCGCCGGCGCAACTGTTCGTCGGCATCGCGCTGAGCCGCGGCGAGGCCGAGAAGCGGGAGGTCATGGAGCTGCTTCGGCGCGAAGGCTATCCGATCCTCGATTTGAGCGAGAACGAGATGGCCAAGGACCATGTGCGCTACATGGTGGGCGGTCGCGCTCCGCTGCTCAAGGACGAGGTCATCTACCGCTTCGAGTTTCCGGAGCGTCCCGGCGCGTTGCTGAAATTCCTCGAGAGCCTGGCGCCCGACTGGAATATTTCGCTGTTCCACTATCGCAATCACGGCGCCGACTATGGACGCATCCTGGCGGGGATCGAGGTCAAGCCTCACGAGCGCACCCGGTTCGTTCAGGCGCTGGATGCGCTCGGCTATCCCTACTGGAACGAGAGCGAAAATCCGGCCTATCGCCTGTTTCTCTCCGCCGAGAAGGGATGAAGCGACGAACGTCTCTGTCGATCAGCGATCGGCCGTCAGTTGCTGGCGATAGCGCTCGGCGTCCCAATTCAGCAGCGCATGCTCGTTCTCTGCGGTCAGATAGTTGACCCGTGCGGTCAGGGGCAGGCGGCAGGTGACCAATGCGAGACAGCTCAGCATGGCTTCCGCGCCGTCGCTCGCATCCTCGCGGATAAGGCTGCCGAGGTCGGGAACGAGGAGCGCCACCGGCGGCGGCAGTCCGTTCGCGGTGGTCTGCGCGATCATGGCGCTCAGCTTCTCGCGATGTTCCAGGACCGGCAGGCCCGGGCCGAGGAAGACGACGTGATCAGGATACAACGAGCCGCTGGTCGCGATCGCGCGGCTGTAACGGTCGGTGGCAATGTCGTGGCCGCGAGGATCCCGCGGCAGGCGATAGTTGCTGCCGGCGCAGATCGTGCGGAGCGCGTCATGATCTGCCGAGGGCGCGCTGCGCTGCTCGAGGGCGAGACGTAGCTCGACATCGGCGACCAAAGCCTCCGCCGCGTCGCAGCTGGCTGCACCGACCACCAGGCCGTGATTGCCGAGGATCAGGACGTCCACCGTATCATCGGCGATCGCGTCGCTGACGGCGCGTGCGAGCGGCAGCCCCGGGTGATGATAGTCGAGGTAACGCCAGGCCAGTCCGTCCAGTCGCCGGGCAAATTCGTCGCGGGCGTCGGTGCGCACCGCCCATGCGATGGTGTTGACGGAATGGACGTGCAGCACGATCCGGTGCGGCATCAGCGCATGCAGCGAGGTCTCGATCGAGGCGCGCAGCGTCGTCCCGGCGTTCGGCGCCAGCGGCACGCGTTCGTCGCCATGCAGCAGCGCCGCGCGCGCGGCCGACAAGGCGACCGGCACGAAAATCTCCTTGTCCTCGGCATCGGCGAGCCAGGTCCCCGACGCCTTCACCCACAGCACGTCGCCATCCTTGACCGACGAATTGCCGCCGGCGCCTTGCACCAGCAGGATGTTCCTGCCGACGCGTGCCGACATGCGGCGCAGTTCATCCAGCATTTGAGGCGGTCGCATCGGGGCTGTTCTCACCAGGTCAGATGGTCCATCGTCCAGTGCGGCATCCGCGCCGCTGTGCCGGCCACGGTCTGGATCGCCCGCGGCAGATCGCTCGCCTGCGCAAGCGTCGCGCGGTGGGCGCCGGAGCCGATCAGCAGGGTCAGCATGCCGGCGGTGCGTCCACCGGCGATATCGTGATCGAGGGAGTCGCCGATGACGAGGATCCGGTCCGGCGGCGGCCGTCCCAATTGATCGCGCGCGGCGGCAAACATCGGTGGATACGGCTTGCCGACGAACAGCACGGTGCCGCCGAGCGAATGGTAGAATGCGGCGAGCGCGCCCGGCGCCGGGATCAGGCCCGCGACCCCGAACATCACGAGATCGGGATTGGCGCACAGCATCGGCAGTTGGCGTGCGGCAGCGGTTGCCAGCGGCTCACGCCATCGCTCGGGCTCGGCCGCATCATCGTCGAGACCGCCGAGCAGGATGAAATCGGCCTCGCGCATGTTCGAGACCACCACAAGGTCGGTGCCGTCGACGATCGAGCGGTCACCGTCGCGCGAGATCAGGAAGCAGGCCCGTCCGAGCTCGGCAAAGGGAGCCTGCTCGCGCGCATGCAGGCCGCGCCAGGTGACCTCGCCCGAGGACAACACGCCGTCATAGGCATCGGGCGGCAGGCCGAGCGTCGCGAGCCGCCGCTGGTTGCTGCCGGCGCGCTTGCCGGAATTGGACAGGATCAGGATCCGTTTGCCGGCTTCGCGCAGCCGCGCCACGCACTCCAGCGCCGCGGGGAACACCGCCAGCCCCTCATGCAGCGTGCCCCACTGGTCGAGCAGCACATGATCGAAGCGGTCGGCGATGGCGTTAAGGCCGGCGATCGCGGTCGCGTCGGCCTTCATGACGGGCCTCCGTTCAACGCGAGCAGCGCGGCGCCGTAGCTTGCTTCGGTCTGCTCGGCGACCGAGACGGGAACGCCGAGAACGCGGTGCCGGATGCTGGTCCAGGCGTCGTTCTTCGCGCCACCGCCGATGGCGATGACGCGGCGCAGGCGCGGCGCACCGAGCCGCGCTAGCTGGCGGTAGGCGAGGGCTTCCACCGAGGCGATGCCCTCGAGCAGACCCTGGAAGAAGCGGCAATCTTCCGCAGGACGCGGCGTGACCCGCGCGGCCAACGCTGGATCGGCGATCGGAAAGCGTTCGCCGGGTTTTGGCAGCGGATAGTAGTCGAGCCCGGTCGGCTGGTCCGGCGTCAGCTGCGGTGTCAGCCGCTCCATCTCGGCGGCGGTGAAATGCACCAGCAAAGCGGCGCCGCCGGAGTTCGAGGCGCCGCCGGCAAGCCAGCGCTCGCCGAGCCGGTGCGAATAGACGCCTTGGTCGGCCGCGAAGATCGGCTGGGTCGCAAGCTGCTTCACCACCAGCGTGGTGCCGAGCGAGGTGACGGCATCGCCCGGCTGGTCGGCGCGCGTCGCGATGAAGGCCGCAACGCCATCGGTGGTGCCGGCGGAGACCTGCGCCGTGAGCGGCAGTCCCAGCGACCGTGCGATCTGCGGATCCATCTCGGAAAATGGCGTGCCCGGCACCAGCACTTCGGGGAGCAGATCGTCGCGCACGCCGAGCTGTTCGAGCCAGGATGGCCAGGCGCGCGCGACCGGGTCGTAGCCGAGCTTCAGCGCGTTGTTCTCGTCGCTGATGCCGTGATGGTTCGCGAGCCGGCCGGCGATCCAGTCCGCCTGGTGAACGGCGTGGCGCGCATCGCCGACATAGCCGTCATTCTGCAGATAGAGCAGCTTGGCGAGCGCGCTGCTCGCGCCATGCGCGCCGCTCTCGCGCGGGGCGACCGCCGCGACGCGCGTCGCCTCACGCGTGGCGCGGGCATCATTGTACATCAGCCCCGGCGAGCAGGGGCGGCCGGCGGCGTCGACCAGCAACAGCGTGCCCGACGTGCCGTCGACGACGATGCGCGTGACGTCGCCGAGAGCGACGGTCTCGCCGAGCTTGCGGATGGCCGCCGTCGCGGCCTGCCACCACAGCTCTGGTGTCTGGTCGATGGCGTTGCCGTCGACGCGCGGTGCAGCCAGCGCGACGGACGCAAAGCCGCGGATGGCGGCCTGCGCATCGATTGCACAAGCGCGCACGCCGCCGGTTCCGACGTCGATGCCGAGATACAGACCTCCCATGCGACCTCATCGCTCTCTGGTGCGCGCGCGACGACGTTGGTTGCGCTGCAGCACGTTTGGGGGATTGACGCCCCGTTCGGCCTCTGCAATTTTTTGCAGTACGTGAAGAAATTTGCAAGCGGACTTTTCCTGATATGGCACCCCCGCCCGACAGGCTGCCGGTGATCGACGGCGAGGCGTCGCTCGCGACGCGCGCAGCGTGGCTGTATTTCGCGGCGGGGCTCACCCAGTCCGAGGTCGCCGACCGCCTCAACATCCAGAGCACCAAGGCGCATCGCCTGATCGCACGCGCCAGCCGCGAGGGCATGATCCGCGTGTTCGTCGAGGGGCCGGTCGCCGAATGCGTCGCGCTCGAGAACGATCTCGCGCAGCGCTTCGGCCTCTCGTTCTGCCGCGTCGCGCCTGATCTCGGCGAGGGCGATCTGCCGCTGAAGGCGCTGGCGCTGGAAGGCGCGAGCTTCCTGCGCCAGATCCTGGAGCGCGGCCAGGACAGGGTGATCGGCTTCGGCCATGGCCGCACGCTCGCGGCGGTCGTGGAGCAGATGCCGCAGACGCCGGCGCGCGACGCGCAATTCGTGTCGCTGCTCGGCGGACTGACGCGGAAATTTGCCGCCAATCCGTTCGATGTGATTCACAAGCTCGCCGAGCGCACCGGCGCGGAAGCCTATCTGCTGCCGGTGCCGGTGTTCGCCAATTCGGTCGCCGACCGCGCCGTGCTGATGCAGCAATTCGGCATCGCCGACGTTTTCGCGCTGGCGCGCAAGGCCTCGCTGCTGTTCGTCGGCATAGGCCAGGTCAGCCGTGACGGCTTCCTGGTGTCGAGCGGCATGATCAAGCCCGACGAGGTCGTCGAGCTGAAGCGTGTCGGCGCCTGCGCGGACCTGCTCGGGCATTTCTTCAGCGCCGACGGAACGGTGCTGGACACCGATCTGTCGGCCCGCGCTACCTCCATGAGCATGCCCGACCTCAGGAAGCACCGGATCGTCGCCATCGCCGGCGGGCCGGCCAAGGTGACCGCGCTGCGCGGCGTGCTGCGCAGCGGCGTTCTGCACGGCCTCATCATCGACGAAGCGACCGCAAAGGCGCTCGCCACCGACAAGCCGGAGACCACATCCGGCAAGACAAGAAGCAAGACCCGGAAGGACACATAAAACAAAGCGTCAACAAGGAGAGGAAATACATGTTCGATCGCGAGAAGAATCTATTCGACTCCTACGCTGCCAAACGCATCAGCCGCCGCGATCTCCTGGACGGCGCCGCCAAGCTCGGCATCGCGGGGATCGCCGCCAACGCCGCTTTCGCCTCCTCCATGTCGAAGGCGATGGCCGCCGACTTCAACTGGAAGGCCCAGAGCGGCAAGAGCGTCAAGCTGCTGCTCAACAAGCACCCCTATGTCGACGCGATGATCGGCGACATCGAGGCGTTCAAGACGCTCACCGGCATGAACGTCACCTACGACATCTTCCCGGAGGACGTCTATTTCGACAAGGTGACGGCGGCGCTGTCGTCGAAGTCGGACCAGTACGATGCCTTCATGACCGGCGCCTACATGACCTGGACCTATGGTCCGGCGGGCTGGATCGAAGACCTCAACACCTACATCAAGGACCCCGCCAAGACCAATCCGGCCTTCGCCTGGGACGACGTGCTTCCGGGCCTGCGCGCCTCGACCGCGTGGGACGGCGTCGCCGGCTCCGAGCTCGGCACGGGCAAGGCCAAGCAGTGGTGCATCCCCTGGGGCTATGAGCTCAACAACATCACCTACAACCGCAACGTCTTCGACAAGGTCGGCGTCAAGCCGCCGAAGAACCTCGACGAGATGCTGGAGGTCGCGGCCAAGATCACCAAGGACGCCGGCGGTCCCTACGGCGTCGGCGTGCGCGGCTCGCGCTCCTGGGCGACCATCCATCCCGGTTTCCTGTCTGCCTATTCGAACTTCGGCCAGAAGGATTTCGTGATGGAGGGCGGCAAGCTGAAGGCCGCGATGAACACCAAGGCCTCGAAGGATTTCCACGACAAATGGGTCAAGATGATCCAGACCTCGGGCCCGAAAAACTGGTCGACCTACACTTGGTACCAGGTCGGCACCGATCTCGGCGCCGGCGCCTCGGGCATGATCTTCGACGCCGACATCCTCGGCTACTTCATGAACGGCGGCGACAACAAGGAGAAGGGGCATCTTGGCTATGCGCCGTTCGCGGCCAATCCGGCCGCCAAGGCGCCGACCCCGAACGTCTGGATCTGGTCGCTCGCGATGTCGAGCTTCTCCAAGCAGAAGGAGGCGGCCTGGCTGTTCATGCAGTGGGCGGCATCCGTCGAGCACGATCTGTTCGGCGCGCGCAAGATGGACTTCGTCAATCCGGTGCGCGCATCGGTGTGGAAGGACAGCGAATTCCGCGACCGCATCGCGAAATCCTATCCCGGCTATCTCGAGCAGCACGACATGTCGTCGCCCGGCGCCAAGATCTACTTCACGGCGCAGCCGCTGTTCTTCGACCTGACGACGGAATGGGCCGCTTCGCTGCAGAAGATGGTGGCCAAGGAGGTCAGCGTCGACGAAGGGCTCGACAAGCTCGCCGACAGCATCAACCGCCAGCTCAAGCAGGCCGGTCTCGGCTGACGGATCAACTGTGCGGTGCCTGATCCCCCGCACCGCACCCATCCGCCGGCTCGGACCCTTGTCCCATCCGAGCCGGCGGCGTTTGCCAGCCGAACGCGATCTCTTATCATCATGAGCATGGTCCAACTCCTCCAGACGAACGCGCAGGCAGCGCCGGCCAAACCAAGGCCGCGCGTGCGCCTCTTGCCCTATCTGCTCAGCCTGCCGGCGCTGCTCGTCTGCGTGGCGATCCTGGTTCCGTTCGTGACCGCGGCGGTCTACTCGCTGCAGCGCTACCGGCTGAACCTGCCTCATCTGCGCGGCTTCATCGGCGCCGGAAACTACATCGACTTCCTGTCCGACCCGGCGTTCTGGAATACGTTCCGCGTCTCGATCACCTATACTGTGGTCACGGTCGTGCTCGAGCTGCTGCTCGGTCTTGGCATCGCGCTGCTGCTGCGCCGGCCCACCCGCTTCCACAATGCAGTGTCGATCATGCTGCTGCTGCCGCTGATGACGGCGCCGGCGATCGCCGCGCTGATGTGGAAGCTGATGACCAATCCGAGCTTCGGCATCCTGTCCTATCTGGTCGGCCTGTTCGGCGTCACCGATTTCAAATGGGCCTCCGATCCATCGAGTGCGCTGTTCACGGTCGTGCTGGTCGATG
This sequence comes from Bradyrhizobium sp. USDA 4503, assembly GCF_054055815.1. Classification (NCBI taxonomy): domain Bacteria; kingdom Pseudomonadati; phylum Pseudomonadota; class Alphaproteobacteria; order Hyphomicrobiales; family Nitrobacteraceae; genus Bradyrhizobium; species Bradyrhizobium sp. USDA 4503. The sequence continues at coordinate 3,711,680 of NZ_JBSRXS010000001.1, read as the reverse complement.
TCTGGGTCTACACGCCGTTCATCATGATCCTGCTGCTGGCGGGGCTGCGCTCGCTGCCGCGGCAGCCGTTCGAAGCCGCGGCACTCGACGGCGTGCCGGCGAGCTTTGTGTTCTTCCGCATCACGCTGCCGATGCTGGCGCCCTACATCATCACGGCGTCGCTGTTCCGGCTGCTCGATTCGATCCAGCAGTTCGACATCATCTATGCGATGACGCAGGGCGGGCCGGGCGACCGGCTGATGGTGTTCCAGGTGCAGGCCTATCTGGAATTCTTCCAGTACACCAATGTCGGCAGATCGGCGGCGCTGTTGATGATCCTCTGGCTCATCACCAACATCCTGTCGAACATCTTCATCAAGAACTGGCTGCGGCTGCGCGCGCGTGCGCACGGCCACGCGTGACGGGGAGGGGAGCGATGGAACATTCCAGCCTTGCCGGTCGCATCTTCCGCGGCGTGGCGCTCACGCTGATCCTGATCTTCTTCATGTTTCCGATCGTCTGGATCTTCCTGATGTCGTTCCAGACCAACGAGCAGATCCTGCGGATTCCGCCGCGGATCCTGTTCGAGCCGACGCTTGCCAATTACGAGGCGCTGATCTCCGGCCAGCTGCGCACCGCGGCCGGCAATCTGCAGATCTCCTTCATGCGCAACCTCTTCAACAGCGTCGTGCTGTCGAGCGCGGCGGTGCTGCTGGCGCTGCTGCTCGGCGTGCCGGCGGCCTACGCCTTTGCGCGCTTCAAATTCCGCCTCGGCGAGAGCATCGCCTTCACGCTGCTGTCGTTCCGCTTTGCGCCGCCGCTGCTCGTGCTGCTGCCGCTGTCGCTGTACTACCAGGAGCTCGGACTCAACGACACCTATTTCGGGATCGTCTGGGTCTATCAGTTGATCGCGCTGCCGCTGATCCTTTGGATCGTGCGCGGCTATTTCGAGGATATCAGCCCTGATATCGAGCATGCCTACCGACTGGCCGGGCATTCCTGGCGCGAGGCCTTCACCAGGATCGCGGTGCCGCTGGCAGGACCGGGGATCGCCGCGGCGGGTTTGCTGTCGTTCATCTTCTGCTGGAACAATTTCATCTTCGCGCTGATCCTGGCCTCCGCCGACAAGCAGCCGGTGACGGTCGGCGCGCTCGCCTTCGTCACCGCGTCCGGTATCCAGTACGGCCAGATCGCGGCGGCGATCGTGCTGTCGGTGACGCCGACGCTGTTGCTTGCGCTCTATGCGCAGCGCTATCTGGTCGAGGGTCTCTCGCTCGGCGCGGTGAAAGGCTGATCCAATGGCGCGTCTCGAGATCAACTCGGTGAGCAAGGCATTCGGTGCGGCACGGCCCGCCGACGGATTGTCGCTGGCGATCGAGCCCGGCGAGATCGTGGCGGTGTTCGGACCGTCCGGCAGCGGCAAGACCGTGCTGCTGCGCATGATCGCGGGCATGTTCGAGCCCGACGACGGCGACATCCTGGTCGGCGGCCGCTCGGTCGTCGGTGCTCCGCCCGAGCGGCGCGGGATCGGCATGGCATTCCAGAACTTTGCCTTGTTCCCGCACATGACCGCCCGCGACAATATTGCAAGCGGCCTGCGCGCCAAGGGCGGCGGCGGCGATGTCGCCGGCCGCGTTGCCGCGATCAGCAGGCTGCTCAAGATCGAGCACGTGCTCGGTCACGCGCCGCGCGAATTGTCGAACGGACAGAAGCAGCGCACGGCGCTGGCGCGGGCGCTGATCGGCAATCCGGATGTTCTGCTGCTGGATGATCCGCTGCGCAATGTCGACGCCAAGCTGCGCTACGAGATGCGGCTCGAGCTGCCGAACCTGCTGCGTCGCGGCACTGCCGCGGTGCTCTACGTGACCCAGGACTATCGCGAGGCGATGGCGATCGCCGACCGCATCGCGGTCTTGATCGACGGCCGGCTCGCGCAGGTCGCGACGCCGACCGATATCTATGCCCAACCCGCATCGGTCGCGGTCGCGCGCCTGTTCGGCGATCCGACCATTAACCTCGCGGAAGTCTCGCCAGTAGCGGAGCACGGCATGCTGTCGGCTGACATCGCCGGCGCCAGGATGCGGCTCGGCGCGGCCGATGGCGCAGCACCTGCCGGTGCATGTTGGCTGGGCGTCCGGCCTGAGGATCTCGTGGTTTCGTCTGCATCCACCGACGACGCCATCCCGGCGCGCATTCTCGCGATCACGCCGATGCACGAGAAGGCGGTGCTGCTGCTCCGTCTTGCCGACGGCACGGAGTGGCTGGCGGCGCTGCCGCCGGATGCGCCGCAAGGCGCGGCTGACGATGCTATTTTCGTTCGCTTTGCGCCCGACGCCGCGATGCTGTTCGATCGCGCCACCGGGCTGCGGATCGGGGCGTCGCACCGGCTCAAGGCGGCATAGGAGCGAATGGTCATGGACATGCTCGAGCTTCGGGGCATCGACAAGGTCTATCGCAGCCGCGGCAAGGAGCCGGTGCACGCGGTGCGCGCGCTCGACATGGCGGTCGAAAAAGGCGAGATCGTCGCACTGCTGGGATCGTCGGGCTGCGGCAAGACCTCGACATTGCGCATGATCGCAGGCTTCGAGGACGTCTCCGCCGGATCGATCGCGCTCGGCGGGCGGCGGATCCACGAGCTGCCGCCGGCGCGGCGCAAGGTCGCGATGGCGTTCGAGGGCTACTCGCTCTATCCGCCGCTCACGGTCCGCGAGAACATCGCGTTCGCGCTGAAATCTGCCCAGTTGCCGCGAGCCGAGGTGACGCGTCGCGTCGGCGAGATCGCCCGTCTGGTCGAGATCGAGGACATCCTCGACAGCTATCCGCGCGCGATCTCAGGCGGCCAGCAGCAGCGCGTGTCGCTGGCGCGGGCGCTGGTGCGCGACGCCGATCTCTATCTGCTCGATGAGCCAATGGGGCAGCTCGAACCGCAGCTGCGCGCGGTGCTGCGCGGCCGGATCAAGAGCCTGCTTGCCGAGCGCGGCATGACCGCGATCTTCGTCACCCACGACCAGACCGAAGCGAGTGCGCTGGCCGACCGCATCGCTGTCATGGAAGGCGGCCTGCTGCAGCAGTTCGCCAGCGAGAAGGAGCTGAAGGGCCGACCGGCCAATCTGTTCGTTGCAAGCTTCATCGGCGAGCCGCCGATGAACCTGCTCGACGCCGAGGTGACGCGGTCCGATGGTGGCTTCCGTCTGTCGGTCGGAACCGACATGGGTTTCGATATCGCCGGCGCCGGACTCGACGTTGAGGCGGCGAAGACGCTCGTGGCCACGCCGCAGGTGCGGATCGGCATTCGTCCGCAGAAGATCGTGGTCGGGACCGGTGACGTCAGGGTCAAGGTCGTCTCCAACCAGTGGCTCGGCGATCAATCGCATGTCGCCGGCGATTGCGGTGGCCGCATGCTGATCGCGGTCATACCGGGCCGTGTCGCCGCGCGGCCGGGAGAGATCATCTCGTTTGCGCTGGAGCCGCGTCACCTGCACATCTTTGGCAGCGACGGAACCTACATTCGCCATGCGGAGGGAGCGTGACGATGACCGCTTCGGCCAGCCGCGACGTTATCATCGGCATTGACGCCGGCACCTCCCTGATCAAGGCGGTGGCGTTCACGCTGACCGGCGAGCAACTCGCAGATGTCTCGCGGCCGAATGCGTACAGCAGCCTGGCCGGCGGCCATGTCGAGCAGGACATGGCGCAGACCTGGAGCGATACGGTCGCGGTCATTCGTGCGCTGGCGAAGTCCGCGCCTGACCTGTCGGCGCGGATCGCGGCCGTCGCGGTGACCGGGCAGGGCGACGGCACCTGGCTGATCGATGACGACGGCCGGCCGGTCGCGCCGGCGCTGCTGTGGCTCGACTCGCGCGCCGGGCGGCTGGTCGAGGCGATTCGCGGCGGCGAGCACAACGCGATCCTTTACCGTCGAACCGGCTCCGGGCTCAATGCCTGCCAGCAAGGGCCGCAACTGGCGTGGCTGCAGGCCCACATGCCCGACACGATCGCCAGCGCGACCACGGCCTTCCACTGCAAGGACTGGCTTTATTTCCTGCTCACCGGTGAACGCGCAACCGATCCGTCGGAAGCCACGTTCTCCTGCGGCGATTTCCGCAAGCGAGCATTCGACGCAGAGACCGCGCGGTTGATCGGTATCGCCGACCTGACGCGCCTGTTCCCGCCGGTCGTTGACGGCGCGGTCATGACGCATCCGCTGACCGCGGCCGCCGCCATCGAGATCGGCCTGCCGGAAGGTGTGCCGGTCTGCCTCGGCTATGTGGACGTGATCTGCAATGCGCTCGGCGCCGGGCTCTACGATCCGTCACCCGATGTCGGCTGCACCATCATCGGGTCGACCGGCATGCATATGCGGCTGGTACCGAGCGCCGACGCGGTGACACTGAATCGGGAGGCAACCGGCTATACCATGCCGTTCCCCGTGCCCGGTCATTATGCCCAGATGCAGTCCAACATGGCGGCGACGCTGAACATTGACTGGATGCTCGATCTCGCCTGCGACATGCTGGCGGCGGAAGGCGTGACGCGCACGCGCGCCGAACTGATCCGCCGGCTCGACGATCAGGTGCTGCGGGCGAGGCCCGGCGAGGTGCTGTTCCACCCGTTCATCTCCGATGCCGGCGAGCGTGGTCCGTTCGTCGCGCATGAGGCCAGCGCGCAATTCTTCGGCTTGCGGTCGCGCCACCGCTATGGCGACCTGATGCGCGGCGTGATGGAGGGCCTGGCCTTCGCCGCACGGGATTGTTACACGGCGATGGGGTCGCTGCCGCGCGATGTCAGGATCACAGGCGGCGCGGCGAAGAGCCGTGCGCTTGGCGCCATCCTCGGGGCCGCGCTGGATTGCGACGTCCGGATCTGCAGCCGCGCCGAGGCCGGCGCCGCGGGCGCTGCGATGATCGCGGCGGTCGCGATCGATGCCTATCCCGACATGCGCGCCTGCGCCGAGCAGTGGGTCGCGCCGCATCTCAGTGCGCCGCAATCGCCGGACGCTGCGCTGGCGAAGCGCTATGCCAGCATCTTCCCGACCTATCTCGAGGCAAGGCTGGCGTCGCGGCCGGTCTGGAAGCAACTCGCCGCGCTGCGCGCCGGAGGCGATCATGTCTAAGTCCATCGCCATCGTCGGTGACCGCTTCATGCTGCCCTCGGTGTTCGCCGAGCACATCCGGTCAGCCTGCGGCGATGGCGTCGACATCCGCACCCTGGAGCAGCCTTGGCCGGACGAGCCGATGGAGCACGGTTACGCCGGCTCGAAGCTCGATGGCCTGAAGGAATTCATGGGGCAGCCCGACGAGATCATCGGCTTCATCGGCGATGCCGAACTGCTCGTCACCCATCTGGCGCCGATCTCGCGGTCGATGCTGGAACGGCTGCCGACGCTGAAGTTCATTGCGGTGTCGCGCGGCGGCCCGGTCAACATCGACATGCAGGCGGCGCGCGACCACAACGTGCTGGTAGTCAATACGCCCGGCCGCAATGCGGGTGCGGTCGCGGAGTTCACCATCGGCGCCATTCTGGCCGAGACACGCCTGATCCGCAGTGGTCACGAGGCGCTGCGAGGCGGGGAATGGCGCGGCGATCTCTATCGCGCCGACCGCACCGGGCGCGAGCTCGGCGAGATGACGGTCGGCATTGTCGGCTACGGCGCGATCGGCAGCCGCGTGGTCAAGCTGCTGAAGGCCTTCGGCTGCAAGATCCTGGTCGCCGATCCCTATGTCCAGCTCAGCGCCCAGGACCGCAATGACGGCGTCGAGCATGTCGCGCTCGGCGAATTGCTCGGCCGCGCCGACGTCGTCACGCTGCACGCCCGGGTGACGCCGGAGACCACCCGTTTCATCGGGCGCGAGGCTCTGGCGCGGATCAAGCCGGGCGCGTTCCTGATCAACACCGCGCGCGGTCCGCTGGTCGACTACGAAGCGCTGCATGATGCGCTGGCATCGGGGCATCTCGGCGGCGCCATGCTCGACACCTTCGCGGTCGAGCCGGTTCCGGCGGACTGGCCGCTGCTGCGACTTCCCAACGTCACGCTGACGCCGCACATCGCCGGCGCCTCCGTGCGTACCGTCACCGTGGCCGCCGGACAGGCGGCCGAAGAGGTTCGTCGCTTCCTGGCCGGCGAGCCGCCACGCAATCCGTGCTGAAGAGAAAGGCAGTTCGTATGACCCGTGAGGAACGACAGTTGCGCGAGGCGATCATCGCCAAGTGCCGGTGGATGAATGCGTCGGGTCTCAACCAGGGGACATCGGGCAACATCTCCGCCCGCTACAAGGACCGGATGCTGATCACGCCGTCGGCGACCCCCTACGATTCGATGAAGCCGGACATGATCGCCTCGATGCCGCTCGAGGGCGACTATGGTGCGTGGGAGGGGCCGCTGCAGCCGTCCACCGAATGGCGCTTCCATCTCGACATCACGCGCGCCCGGCCCGATGTCGGCGCCATCGTCCATACTCACTCGACTTACGCGACCGTGCTCGCGATCGCGCGCAAGCCGATCCCGGCCTGCCATTACATGATGGCGGCGTTCGGCGGCACCGAAATCCGCTGCGCCGGCTATGCGCGCTACGGCACCAAGGAATTGTCCGATCATGCGATTGCGGCGCTCGAAGGCCGCAATGGCTGCCTGCTCGCCAATCACGGCATGATCGCGCTCGGCGCCAATCTCGACAAGGCGATGTGGCTCGCGGTCGAGCTCGAGACCATCGCGCGTCAGTACTACCTCTCGCTGGCGCTCGATTCGCGCGTCATCCTGACCGACGAGGAGATTGCCGACACCGCGAAGGGGTTCTCCACTTACGGTCTGCAGGCGCCGAAGCCGAACAAGGCCCGCGCGACCGCAAAGGCGGCGCCGCGCCGCGCCGAGAAACGGCGCAGCAGCAAGCGATGACGGGCACTGCGCCGGTCGCAGGTACGGATCACGGGCTGGTCGATATCGCCATCATCGGTGGCGGCATCAACGGTGCCGGCATCGCCCGCGACGCCGCCGGCCGCGGCTTGAAGGTGCTGCTTTGCGAGAAGGATGATTTCGCCGAGGGCACCTCGTCGCGCTCGGGCAAGCTGATCCATGGCGGACTGCGCTATCTCGAATATTACGAGTTCCGCCTGGTGCGCGAGGCGCTGATCGAGCGCGAGGTGCTGCTCGCGTCGGCGCCGCATATCATCTGGCCGATGCGCTTCGTGCTGCCGCATTCGCCGGAGCAACGGCCGGCGTGGCTGGTCCGCACCGGCCTGTTGCTCTACGACCATCTCGGTGGCCGCAAGCAACTGCCGGCGAGCCGCAGCCTGGATCTGTCGTGCGCTCCGGAGGGCGCGCCGCTGCGTCGGGAGTTCCGGCGAGGCTTCGAATATTCGGACTGCTGGGTCGATGACAGCAGGCTGGTGATCCTCAATTTGATCGATGCCGCGCAGAACGGCGCCTGCATCCTGCCGCGCACGCGGGCGGTGCGCGCGCGCCGCGACGGCGGGACCTGGCTGCTCGAAATGCACGGCGACGACGGCACAACGCAGGTCGTGCGGTCGCGCGCGCTGGTCAACGCCGCCGGGCCGTGGGTTCAGGATGTCATCCAGGGCGTGGCGGGCCTGAACTCGGCCCAGAGCGTACGGCTGGTCAAGGGCAGCCATATCGTGGTGCCGAAATTCTGGAGCGGGCGGCAGGCCTATCTGCTGCAGAACAGCGATCGCCGGGTGATCTTCGTCAACCCCTATGAGGGCGATCTCGCATTGATCGGCACCACAGACATTCCCTATCACGGCCGCGCCGAGGACGTCGCGATCGGCGAGGACGAGACCGATTACCTGTTGCAGGTCTTGCGCCGCTATTTCCGAACGCCGCCGCAGGCCGGCGAGATCGTGCATGCATTCTCCGGGGTCCGGCCGCTCTACGACGACAACGCCGACAATCCGTCGGCCGTGACGCGCGACTATGTGTTCGAGGTTCATGGCGCGCAGGATGTGCCGCCGCTGCTGTCGATCTTCGGCGGCAAGATCACGACCTACCGCCGGCTGGCGGAGCAGGCGCTGCAGCGCCTCGCGCCGTGGTTTCCGAAGCTGTCCTCGGCCTGGACCGCGGATCGGCCGCTGCCGGGCGGCGACATCGGCGGCAGTTTCGATGAATTCGCAAATCGGCTGGCACGCGACTATCCCGATTTGCCGCGAACGCTCATCCATCACTATGCCCGTCTTTATGGGACGCGCGCGCGCCAGCTGCTGGGTCCGGTCCGCAGCGCCGTAGACCTGGGCCGTCATTTCGGCGGCGAGTTCTATGAATGCGAAGCGGCGTATCTCCGCAAGAATGAGTGGGCGAGGCGGCCTGCCGACTTCCTGGACCGGCGCACCAAGCACGGCCTGCACTTGACGCCCGCGCAGCGGGTCGCGTTCGAGAGCTACCTCTAGGACGCGATTTGCGTCCAGGTGCGTCACGCAATCGTTTTCAAATACAGGCTCGGATCGAAATATTTGCTTGCCGGGGTAAAGTCCTTGATGCCGGCATTGGCCATGAAGAAGTCGGTCGATTGCTGCAGCCAGTTGGTGACCGTGCCGTCGGAATACATCCGCTTCCAGTCCCGCGACGAGAACATCTTCTGCGCCTTGAACGATTCGTCGATGTCGGCCATCGGCGTCTGGCTGTAATGGCCCTTCTGCAGCTTTTCCATCGCTTCGGTGCTGTTCGCGATGATGTAGTCATTGGCATCGGCCCAGCCACGGATCAGCTTCGCCAGCGTTTCCTTGTTGGGCTCGTAATAGTCGTTGGCCGCGGCCCAGCCGCCGATGATCGCGGCCTTTGGATAATAGGCTGAGGCGTCGGCGAGCTTGACCGCGCCCGGCACTTTGTCGCGAACCGTCACGTTGAAAGGCACCCAGAGCGCGACGGCAGGCACCGCGCCTGAAATGAAGGCGGTTGCGGCGGCCGGCATGGTCTGGTTGACGAGCTCGACCGCTTTGGGATCGACCTTGTTCGCGCGCAGCGCGGTGTCCAGGAACACATGCGCGGTGGTGCCGGTCGCAGTTGCGATCCGCTTGCCCTTCAGGTCCTCGAATGACTTGATGCCCTGATCGCCGCGCACCCAGAGCTGTGCGGTCGCGACCTCGATGTCGTTGATCAGGAAGACCTTGCCCTGGCCGCGGGCGGGGAAGTTCGAGAGCACGGCGCCCGTCGCCAGCACGTCGAGGCTGCCGCCGATCAGCGCCTGGAAGATTTCGAGGCCGGTATTGAACTGCCGCAGCTCGAGATCCAGTCCCTGCTTTTCGAAGGAACCGCGGTCCATGCCGGTCCAGATCTGGCCGTCGACGGCAACGGTGTGCAGATAGCCGACACGAACTTTTGTTTTTGCCTGAGCAATCGCAGGAGCTGCGGCGGTGAAGGACCCCAGGGCAAGCCCGGCCGTCGTGGTCAGAAATTGTCGCCGATCCATAGGTCGTCCTCCGCTGTGTTGTTATTCCGAGAATGAGACCGGACGCATCTGCGCCTGCTGGGCGCGATACTCGTCCATCACCAGATGCTTGATATAGCTTCGCAGCTCGCCGAATTCGGCCCGTTCCTGGATCGATTCATCGCGTGGATAGGCGAACGGCACGTCGATGATCTGCCTGATCCGCGCCGGCCGCGCGGTCACGACCACGATGCGGGACGCGAGATAGATCGCCTCCTCCACGGAGTGGGTGATCAGCATGACCGTCTTGCCTTCGGTCTGGAGCACCTTGAGCAGCAGGTTCTGCATGTTGGAACGGGTCTGGGCGTCGAGCGCACCGAACGGCTCGTCCATCAGCAGGAACTGCGGCTTGACCGCGTAAGCCCGCGCGATCGCGAGCCGCTGACGCATGCCGCCGGACAAATGCTTCGGATAGGAGTTGGCGAAGTCGGACAGCCCCATCAGGCCGAGATAGTGATCGCAGATCGAATCGCGCTCACCGGCCGCGACGTGATTGGCTCGGAGCGTCAGGCCGAAAGCGATGTTCTGTTTCACCGTCAGCCACGGGAAGACGCCATATTCCTGGAAGATGACGCCGCGCTCGGGACCGGGACCCGTGACGGGCTGCCCGTCGAACAGCACCCTTCCGGTCGTCGGCTTCTGGAAGCCCGCGAGCATGCTCATCATCGTGGTCTTGCCGCAGCCTGAAGGGCCGATCACCGCGATGAAATCGCCATCGTTGATATCGTAGCTGACATTCTCGACGACGTTGAGGCGTCCCTTCGGGGTCTCGAAGGCAAGCGAAACCTTGTCGAACTGTGCACGCGTGGTCATGCGATGGCCCGATCCTGCCAGACCAGCAACCGGGCGGTGATCTTGCGCAGGATCATGTCCATGATCAGCGCGATCAGGCCGATGCAGATGATGCCGACATAGATGACGTCGAGCAGGAAGTAGGTCGATGCATTCTGGATCATGGCGCCAAGCCCACGCTGGGCCGCGATCAGTTCGGATGCCACCAGCGTCGCCCAGGCCACGCCAAGCGCGACCCGCAGCGCGGTGAGGATGTGCGGAACGGTGAGGGGAATGATCACCTTGCGAAAGATTTCCGCCTGATTGGCGCCGAGCGTCTGCGCCACGCGGATATAGAGCGGGGTGATCTGCGAGACCCCCTCATACATGACGATCACGCCGGAGAAGAACGAGGCGTAGAACAGGATGACGAGCTTTGCGAGCTCGTCGACGCCGAAATAGACGATGACGAGCGGGATCAGCGCGATCGGCGGCAGCGCGCGGAAGAAGTTGATCATAGGGTCGGCGAAGGTGCGGGCCGGGCGATACCATCCGAGCAGAAAGCCGACCGGCACCGCGACCAGAATTCCAAGCGAGACGCCGAAAAAGACGCGCCTGGTCGAGGCGAAGATGTCGATCAGGAGGCCTTCCTTGGTGAGAAGCTCGACGAACTTCGCGGCGACCTGGTGCGGGGCGGGGATCAGCGATGCGTTGACGAAGCCGCTCCAGCGCACGGCATACCAGAGCAGGATCGCACCGACCCACGGTATCAACCCGAGACCAAAGCGTCTCACGCCAGCTCCGTCCATTCGACGCGTCCACCCAGATTGCAGTTGATGTTTGCCCAAGTCATATTATAAATAGGATGACCATACAAGCGCCGCTTTGGTCGTAGGCGCCGCAGGTTTCCGCGCATGACATCGCCGCCTTTCACCATCCGGAGCGTCCAGGCCTTTGGCTTCCGCTATCCTCTGACGACACCGGTCATCACCTCGTTCGGGCGGATGGGGGACCGGCCTGCCGTGTTCGTTCGGGTCGAGGACACGGACGGTTACGTGGGCTGGGGCGAGGTCTGGTGCAACTTTCCCGCGCCGGGCGCCGAGCATCGTGTTCGGCTGGTCAATGAGGTCCTGGCACCGGCGCTTGTCGGATTCAGGGCAAGCGAACCTGGTGCCGCATTCGAGCGACTGACGCAGGGAACTTCGGTGCTCGCGTTGCAATCCGGCGAAGCGGGCCCGTTCGCGCAATCGATCGCCGGCATCGATCTTGCGGTCTGGGATCTCCATGCACGGCGCCGGAACGTTGCGTTGTGGAGATTGCTCGGCGGATCGCGGAGCCGGATCAAGGTCTATGCCAGCGGCATCAATCCGGTCGGATCGGAGCGAGCGGCGGAAGCAGCGCTCGGCCGCGGCTACCGCGCCTTGAAGCTGAAGATCGGCTTCGATCCGGCAGGCGACCAGGCCAATCTCGCCGCGCTGCGCCGAGTTGTCGGCGATGGCATGCTTGCGGCCGACGTCAACCAGGGCTGGACCATCGCGCAGGCGCTCGAGCGTGCGCCGCAGCTCGAACCGTTCGGCCTTGCCTGGCTCGAGGAGCCGATCCGCGCGGACCGTCCGCGGCAGGAATGGAAGCAACTGCACGAGACAATCCGTTTTCCGCTCGCTGCCGGTGAGAACATCGCGAGCCACGCCGGCTTTGCCGAAGTGCTGAGCGAGCCGGCTCTCGGTGTCGTCCAGCCTGACGTCGCCAAGTGGGGCGGGCTTTCGGCTTGCGCCGGCATCGCCCGCGACATCCTGACGTCGGGCAAGATGTTCTGTCCGCACTATCTCGGCGCCGGCATCGGCCTGTTGGCGTCGGCGCATCTGCTGGCGGGCGTCGGCGGCGAGGGACTGCTGGAGGTCGACAGCAACGAGAACCCGCTGCGGGATCAATTCTGCGGCCCCGTGCTTCACGTCAGCGATGGAATGATCGAGCTCGGCGACGAGGCGGGTCTCGGCATTGCGCCCGATCTTGCCTCGATCGAACAATACCGGACCGCGTGATGTCGGGGCTTGGCTACGATTACATCATCGTCGGTGCGGGGGCGGCCGGCTGTGTGGTCGCAAACAGACTGTCGGCCGATCCTGCCTGCCGCGTGTTGTTGCTCGAAGCCGGCGGATCGGACCGGAATTTCTGGCTCAAGCTGCCGGTCGGCTATTACCGGACCATCTACGACGAGCGCTTCTCGCGCCTGTTCAAGACCGAGCCGTCGGAAGGAAGCGGCGGCCGCGCCATCGTCTGGCCGCGTGGCCGCGTGCTCGGCGGATCGTCGTCGATCAACGGCCTGATCTTCATCCGCGGCCAGCACGAGGATTTTGACGACTGGGAACGTCTCGGCGCCGACGGCTGGAACTATCGCGACGTCCTGCCCTATTTCCGGCGCTACGAGCGCTATCGCGGCGGCGAGAGCCAGTTTCACGGCGGCCTCGGTGAGTTCGAGGTCTCCGACCTCCGGAACGACAACCCGGCGTCGAGGGCCTGGGTAGAGGCGGGCGTGCAGTTCGGCCTGCCGCGCAATCCCGACTTCAACGGCGCGACGACGCTTGGCGTCGGTGCCTATCAGCTTGGCATCGGGCGGCATTGGCGGACCAGCTCGGCATCCGCCTTTCTTCGACCGATTGCCGACCGGCGCAACCTGACCATCATCACGCATGCGCAGGTGAGCAAAGTCACTTTCAACGGCCGCGTCGCGACCGGCGTCGAGTGGATCAGCAAAGGGCAGGTTCATCGCGCGACAGCCGATCGCGAGGTGATCCTGTCGGGCGGCGCGCTGCAATCGCCGCAAATCCTCCAGCTTTCCGGGATCGGTCCGGCCGACCTGCTTCGCAAGCACGGCATTGCCGTCGTCACCGACTCGCCCGAAGTCGGCTCCAATCTGCAGGACCATTACCAGGCGCGGCTGATCGTGCGCCTGAAGGAGCGGATCTCGCTCAATGACCAGGTCCGTCATCCTGTCGCGCTCGCGAAGATGGGGCTCCAATGGATGCTGGCCGGGCGGGGACCGTTGACGGTGGGGGCGGGACAGGTGGGCGGAGCGGCCTGTACCGAATATGCGGTCGGTGGCCGTCCCGACGTGCAGTTCAACGTGATGCCGCTCTCCGTCGACAAGCCCGGCGAACCCCTCCACAGCTATTCCGGCTTCACGGCCTCGGTCTGGCAATGCCACGGCCGGTCGCGCGGACAGCTCGCGATCCGCTCGGCCGATCCGTTCGAGCAGCCGCTGATCGCGCCCAATTATTTCGCCGAGGAGATCGACCGCAAGACCATTGTTGCCGGCCTGAAGATCTTGCGCGAGATCTATCAGCAAAAGGCGTTCCGCCCGCTCTGGGACGTCGAAATGGTGCCGGGCGAGGCCGCAAGTAACGATGCCGGGCTGTGGGAGTTTGCGCGCAACACCGGCGGCACGGTGTTTCACTGCGTGGGCACCTGCCGCATGGGCAGCGACGAGCGGGCAGTACTCGATCCGCAGCTGCGGGTGCGCGGCGTCGAGCGGCTGCGCGTGATCGACGCCTCGGTGATGCCGCAGATCACCTCGGCCAACACCAATGCGACCAGTTTGATGATCGGGGAACGCGGTGCAGCCCTTGTCATGCCGTGATTGGGCCGCTTGATTTCCGGAGGGCGAGATGGAATTGAGTTCCGACAGTCACGTCCCCAAATACGCGCAGATTGCCGATATCTTTCGCCAGCGGATTGCGCGCGGTGTCTGGAGTCAAGGTTTTCGCCTGCCGGCCAACGAGGATCTGGCGGCCGAGTTCGGCGTCTCGCGCGTCACCATCAGGCAGGCCGTTGAGTTGCTCGCCCGCGACGGTGTCATCGAGGCGCAGCAAGGCCGCGGCACCTTCGTCACCGGGACTGTACGACAGGACCGCTGGCTCAAGGTCGAGACCACACTGTCCGATCTCGCGGACATGTACCGCGACACCTCGCCGGAGATCATCAACATCTCGGAAAGCCGGAGCGATGCGCCGTTGCTTCCCGAAGACGGCAAGCCGGCCGAGAAATATGTCTTCATGCGCCGTCTGCACTCGCGCCAGAAGCAGCCTTATTGCGTCATTTCCATCTATCTCGATGAGAAGATCTTTCGCAGGTCTCCCAAGCGCTTTCGCAACGAGACGGTGATCCCGATCCTCAACGATCTCAGGGATCCGGCGATCGCCAGCGCCCGCCAGACATTGACCATCGGAACCGCGGACATCGAGGCGGCGCGGCTGCTGCGCGTGCCTTTGAATTCGCCGGTCGCCGAAGTCCGCCGTGTCTTCACGGCGAGCGATCGCACCGTGATCTATCTCGGTGAAGTCACCTATCGCGGCGATTTTGTGCGGATCGATATGGATCTAAGGCCATAGCGCGCAAGTATCACCGCGAAAACAGCTCCTGGTTCCGGCGTTCGAGCTCTTCCCCATAGGTGCGCAGCACATGGGATTCGCTTAAGGTGCCAATCGTGACGCGGTGGTCGGCACGGTCAACGACCGCGAGGACGTCGGCTTCGCTCCGTTCAAAGGCCTTCAGGATCTCGCGAACCGACGTGGTCGGAAGCAGGTACTCATCCTGCTGCTGGGCCAGCGACCCGAGCGGATCGTCGTCCCGATTGGTGACGGAATGCAGCGTCGCCGCCGCAACGATGCCGGCATAGCTGCCGTTCGGATCGCGCAGCACGACCTGTCGGACCTGGGCCGGCGAGAACAGCTTCTGCGCCTCGCCGATCGGCATTGTCGTCAGTGCATTCTCGAAGTCGGCGCGCATCAGGGAGGCCGCGCTCATCTGACGGACCCAGCCGATGTCCTGCGGACCGCGGATCACCTCGCCGCGCAGATGGAAGCGCCATGTCGCAAAACTGTAGCCGAACAACTCGCGGACGATGAGCGCGCAGACCGATGATGCGACCACCGCCCCGACGGTCACGGAGAAATCGCCGGTGATTTCGAGCGCGAGACAAACCATGCTGAACGGTGCGCCCAGTACGCCGGTTCCGAGTGCGGCGAGAGCCGCGATAGCAGCGGTGCCGGGCTGAAGCGCGAGCGTGGGGAAGGGGCCGGTCAGCACGACGCTGTAGAGCTGCCCGATCAGCGCGCCGAGCAGCAGCGAGGCGAAGAACAGTCCGCCGCGAAAGCCGGAGCCGAGCGAGACGGCCGATGCCAGGATCTTGAGCACGATTGTTGTCGTGAGCAGGAGCCAGCTCGGATTGCTGACCAGCAGGATTTGCATTGCGCCGTGGCCGGCGCCGAGCACGGTCGGCGTCAGCAGGGCGAGGCCGCCGAGCAGCAGACCGCCGAGGATCGGGCGCACGAAGCCGCTGAAAAGCGTGACCCGCTGAAAGCAACGTTCGGAAAATGCGACCGCGAGCATGACGAGGATGCTGACGAATGCGCAAATGATGCCGATCAGCACGGTCTGTCCGATCATCTCGACGGACACGGGCGATGGGAAGCCCGGCACCATCAGAAAGGACTGATGCGTCAACCCCCGCGCCACCAGCCAGGCCGTGACGGCGCTGGCGATGACGGGCACGAGGGCGGCCGACGTGTAGGCTCCCAGCACGACCTCGAAGGCATAGAAGGCGCCGGCCAGTGGAGCCGAAAAGGCTGCGCTGATCGCCCCCGCCGCGCCGCAGGCCACCAACAGCCGCATGTCGTTGCGGCGGGCGGCGAGGCGCTGGCCGACATGGGAGCCAAACATCGAGCAGATCTGCGTGTATCCCGCTTCCAGTCCGACCGATCCGCCGAACCCGTTGGACAGCAGAGTCTGGATCGAGATCAGCAGGCTGCCGCGGAACGACACCCGGCCGCCATAGAGCGCGTTGGCTTCGATGGCGTCAGCGAGCTGCTGTCCCTTGACGCGCCGCGCGAAGTACAGCCCGATCAGCGCCAGGACCAGGCCGCCAACTGCCGGGATCAGCAGCGTGCGCTGCCAGGAAATCACGCCGGTAGCGCTGAGATGTGCGTCGAGGGGAATGTCGAACAGCAGCGCGTGCGAAGCCTGGCTGAGGCCCGAGATCGTGGCAACGAGGACGCCGCTCAGCAACCCGACGACAATGCCGACCAGCACGAGGCCAGTCTCGCGATTGCGCACGAAATTACGCAAGAACTGCGGCAACAGACGGGTGCCGGGAGCAGGGGCCGGCTTCGCGGCATTTGTCGCCAGCGTCATCCTATGCCGGATCCCGCAGCTGCCCGGTGCGCACGACAGAAAAGCCGATCTTGCTCGACGAGCCGACCGACGCGTTCGGGTCTCGCTGCGAAGCGGTGGCGGCCGCCGTAGGGCTCGAGACAGGATTTACCGCGCGTCGAGCGGTTCGGTGCAGGCTCGCGATTCAAGGGGACTCCCGACGGTGCGAGGCGGTCCTCGTACCATTCCCAAACATTTCCGGCGACATTATGCAGGCCGTATCCGTTGGTTTCCTGGCTCATCCGGCAAGAAACCCGCCATCCACCGCGACGACGGTGCCGGTCGCATATTGTGATGCCGGCATGCAGAGGAATGCGACAGCTCCCGCAATGTCCTCCGGCTGACCCCAGCGCTTGAACGCGGTGCGGTCGGCGATGCGCTGATAGTGCGCGCGATCGGTGCGGCCGGCCGCATTGATCGCCGTTTCGATATAGCCGGGGGCAACCGCATTGACCCGGATGCCTTGCTCGGCCCATGCCAACGCGAGCGCTTTGGTCAGCATCACGACACCGCCCTTGCTGGCGCAATAAGCCGGGATTCGCGGCAGCGCCAAGGTCGCATTCATCGAGGCAAGATTGACGATCGCGCCCTTGCTCTCGGCGAGAAGCGGGCGGAACGCCATGCAGGTTCGAAATGTGCCCGTGAGATTGACGTCGAGCACCCTCATGAAGGTCTCGATCTCGTATTCCTTGTCGCGGGCGAGGATTCCCGCGCAGTTGACCAGCGCATCGACGCGCTTTTGCTGTTGGGCAAAAGAAGCGACAGCGTCGTCGTTCGTGACGTCGAGCGTCGCGAGTGTGAGGCCGGCGCGCGATTTCAGCAAAGTGCGCGCCAGATCGGTCTCGTTGGCCGCCGTTGCGGTCACTGTCGCGCCGAGGTCGCAAAACTGATTGCTGATTGCGGCGCCAATGTCGCCGGCGCCGCCGATCACCACGGCATGGAAGTCGGACGCAAGAGAGAAGTTTGAGCGCATTGGAGGGGTCTCGCTTCAGGATTTGAGAGGGGGAGCCGTCGATTCACGGACCACCAGGGAGAAGTCGATCTCGCGATGCATGATGGTCTGCTCGCCGGCGAGGCTGCGCACCAGATATTCCCCGGCGCGCTGCCAGGTTTCTCCGGTCGGTACGTGGATCGTGGTCAGGCTCGGCCGCAAGTGGCGGCTCCAGTCGAGATCGTCGAAGCCGACCACCGACAGGTCACGCGGCACCGAAAATCCATCGCGCTCCGCCTCGAGCAACACGCCGTAGGCGATCACATCGTTGCCGCAGACGACGGCGGTCGGACGATCCTTCAGGTTGAGGAGATAGCGGGCCGCTTCGCGCGCGTCATCCAGCGTGTAGGGCACCTCGACATGCCATTGCGGCGGAAGCTCCAGGCCGTTCTCGGTGAGCGCGCGGCGAAAGCCGGCGACGCGAGCGCTGGCGCGGTCGTTGTTGCGCTGGAGCGCCGAGACGATCCCGATGCGGCGGTGGCCAAGCTCGATGACATGCGCAGCGGCGCGATGGGCGGCCGCTTCGTTGTTGGTTCCGACGCACGGGTGGGGTCGATCAGGCTGGTAGATGCCGACATTGATGAAGGGAACCGCGTTGTCCGCAAGCAACTTGCGCAGTCCCTCGTGATGGCAATCACCGCGCAGCACAAGTCCATCGACGCCGCGGCTGATCAAATTGCGCGCTTGCTGCAATTCGACGTCGAGATCGTAGCCGCTCGTGGTGAGAAACAGCATGTATCCGACCGAGGAGAGATACTGCTGCAGCGAGGCGATGCCGCGCGCGAACATCGTATTGTCGATGGTCGGAACGATCGCGCCAAGCGTGCGCGAGCGCCGTGACGACAGGATGCGCGCCGGCGCATGCGGAATGTAGCCGAGCGCGTCGATGGCCTGTTCGATGCGCGCCCGCAGGGAAGGGCTCACCGCATCGGGATTGTTGAGCGCGCGCGACACCGAGGCCGTTGAGACGCCGGCACGGGCTGCGACGGCGCGGATGCCCTGTTTCACGGATTTGGCGTTGGTCAATCGTATCAATGTAACGTTACATTCGATGAGGCAAACCGCGTGGTAGCGGTAATCTCGTAAATTTGCCGCAGAATATCCGGTTTGTCCATTGCTTGACACAACCGATGTGAGGTCTAGATTGTAACCGTTTTCAAGCCGCGTTCAAAATGGCCCGCCAGCTTAAGGCGGCCAGCCGGGAGGAGAGTTCGATGAAGGTCAGGATGCTCGCGACGCACGTCGCGTTGCCCGTTCTCGCGCTTGTCGCCGTCAGCGCGCAGGCTCATGCGGCCGATTTCGACTGGATGAAGTTCAAGGGCAGGACCGTCACCTTTCTCGCCAATAACAATCCGGTCGCGCAGGCACTGCTGACCTACAAGGCCGATTTCGAGAAGCTGACCGGCATGACCCTGAAGGTCGACGGCTATCAGGAACAACAGATGCGCCAGCGTCTGGTCACCGTCATGAATGCGAACAGCGACGAGGTCGACGTGTTCATGACGCTGCCTTCGCGCGAGGGCGAGCAGTTCGCCGCGGCCGGCTGGTACGGCGATCTCACTGCGATGGCCAAGAACGAGGTGGCCAAGGAATACGACCCGGCCGGGTTGAGCCAGGCCCTGCTCAAGGCCGCGACCTTCGGCGGCAAGCTGACCAGCATGCCGATGAACATCGAAGGTCCGATCTTCTATTACCGCACCGACATCTTCAAGAAGTGCGGGATTGAGGCGCCGAAGACCATCAAGGATGTCGAGGCGGCGGCCGAGAAGATCAAGACCTGCGACAGCGCTGTCACGCCCTTTGTCTCGCGTGGCCTCAAGCCCGCGGTCGCCTACACCTTCAGCAACATGCTGCACAACATCGGAGGCAGCTACATCGCAGGCGGCAAGTCGAACCTCTGCTCGGCCGAGGGCAAGGAAGCACTCGACACCTATAGCCGGCTGCTGCGCGACTTCGGTCCGCCGGGTGTGGTCAACTACAGCTTCCAGCAGATTTCGGCGCTCTACCGCAGCGGCCGCGCCGCGATGGCATTCGAATCCTCGAATGAGTTGCGCACGGTGATGGAGGGCGGCGCGCGCCTGAAGGACACCGGCCTGTTGCCGTTCCCGGCAGGCGAGGCCGGCCAGGTGCCGACCACGATCGGCTGGGGCATGGCGGTGTCTTCGCACAGCAAGCAGCCGGACGCGGCCTGGTACTTCGTGCAGTGGGCAACCAGCCCCGAGGTGCAGAAGAAAATGGCGCTCCAGGGCATTGCCCCGCCGCGGCCGTCGGTTGCCAAGGATCCTGAGTACCGCAAATGGATCGACGAGGAGCCCGTCCGCAAGGAATGGCAGGCTGCGCTCGACGTGCTTGCGACCAAGGGCTCCTCCGAGGTCGGCTACCCCATCATCGCCAACCCGGAATCACGCGAATTCATCGGCCAGGCCGTGCAGGACCTGATCTTGAAGCAGAAGCCCATCGACCAGGCCTGTGCTGATGCCGACAAGGCGCTCGATGCGCTGATCGCACAGAAGTAACCGCCTGATACTGGCAGGCTTATGCCTGCCGGCTCCTCACTCTCAAGGAAACGGACGCATGTCGGACGCGGCTGCGACACTCACGCAGGACCGGCAGAAGCTGGAAATGGCGACGCTCTCGGCGCCGGCCGTGATCTTCACGGTCGCGATGATCGCGTTTCCGGTCGTCTATACGATCTGGCTCGGCTTCCAGACATTCTCCTCGACCGGCAAGCAGTCCTTTGCGGGCCTCGCCAATTATTCAAAGCTGATCTCCGACTACGAGTTTTGGCACGGACTCTGGATCACCATAGCGCTCTATGTGCTATCGTTGGTGCTCCAGCTCGTCTTTGGCGTGTGGCTGGCTCTGGTGTTGTTTCACGCCAGGCGCCTGCCGGGAATCGTGCGCTCGCTGTTCATCTCCCCATTCATGATGCCGCCGGTGGTGGCGGGCATGATGTGGCTGGTGATCCTCGATCCCTCGCTGGGCGCGGCCAACTACATCCTCCAGTCGCTCGGCCTGCCGCCGTCGGACTGGCTGGCGTCGCCGACGTGGGTTATCCCGACCGTCGCTCTGATCGACAGCTGGCAGTGGACGCCATATGTCGCCTTGATCGTGCTGGGCGGCCTGCAATCGCTGCCGCCGAGTGTCTACGAGGCCGCGCAGATCGACGGGGCATCGCCGTTCAAGACCTTCCAGCGCATCACGCTGCCGCTGCTGCTGCCGACCATCGTCACCGCGGCCATCCTGCGCAGCGTCGATCTCCTGCGCTTCTTCGACATCATCTACATCACCACCCAGGGCGGCCCCGGCAACGCTTCGAACACGCTCAACATCTACGGCTTCCGGGTGGGTTTCGAGTTCTTCAACATCGGTTACGCCAGCGCCCTGATGCTGACGCTGACGGCGATCGTGTTCGGCGCCGTGCTCGCCTTCAACCGCCTGCGCGGCGCCGTGGCGTGGTGATGTCATGACGGATGCCGCCAACACCGACCGCTGGATCCGCTGGCTCAACACCGTGCAGCTCGTGCTCGCCGGCGTGCTCATCATGGCGCCGACGGTCTGGATGGTGTTGTCCTCGTTCAAGCCGTCGTTCGAGGTCACGGCCTATCCGCCGACGCTGATCTTCACGCCGACGCTCGACAATTATGTCGAGCTGACCAAGACCACGCCGTTCCTCAGCTATGCGCTCAACAGCCTCATCGTCACCGTCGGCTCGACGGCGCTCGGCTTACTGTTCGGCATCCCCGCCGCTTTCGCCGTCTCCTGGACACGGATCTCGTGGCCGGCGATCCTGACGCTCGCGGCGCGCATGGCGCCGGGCACGCTGTTCCTGCTGCCGTGGTACGTCATGTTCCGGCAGGTCGGGATGATCGGCTCCTACACCGCGTTGATCCTGAGCCACGCGGTCATCACGCTGCCGATCGTGATCTGGGTGCTGCTGCCGTCCTTCGACGGCATCCCGCGCAGCGTCTTCGAGGCGGCGCAGGTCGACGGATGCAGCGTCACGCGCATCCTCTGGCGTATCGCGCTGCCGTTGGTGGCGTCCGGCGTCGCCGTCTCGGCGATCCTCGCCTTCGTCTTCTCATGGAACTACTTCCTGTTTGCGCTGGTGCTCTCCAACGGCGACACCAAGACGCTGATCGCGGCGGCCTTCAACTTCATCGGCGAAGGCTCGACGCAATGGGGCGCTCTCATGGCCGCGGCGACGCTGATCGCACTGCCGCCGCTGGTGCTGGCTGCCCTGGTTCAGCGCTGGCTGGTGTCCGGACTGACGCTCGGTGCGGTGAAAGGCTAGGTATCTGATGAACGTGTCACCCCGTCCGAATTCGATCATGCAGGCCGCGGTCTTCCACGGCGGCGACCGCATCACCATCGAGCGCGTGGCAATGCCTGACGTCGGCACAGGTGAAGTGCTCGTGCGCGTTTCGCGCACCGCGCTGTGCGGTTCTGACTTCAAGCTCTGGCACAAGGGCGCAGAGTTCACCGCCGGCCATGAGATTTTCGGCGTGGTCGAGCAGCCCGGTCACCGGCTGCATGGTCGCCGCTGTGCCGTCTATATTCCACTCCACTGCGACCATTGCGCGGCCTGCAAGCGCGGCGATACCCAGATGTGCCTGGAGGTCTCCAGCCTGATCGGCTGGAACCGGCCGGGCGGCTACGCCGAATACGTGCCGGTGCCGGAAAATTGCCTGCTGCCGGTGCCCGATGACATCGAGGACAGCCTCGCGCCGCTCTTGCTCGACACCATCGGCACGTCGGGCCACGCCGTGCGTTTCGTCAGCCGCGTGGTGACGCCCGGTGAGGCCGGACCTGTTCTTGTCATGGGCGCCGGGCCGGTCGGCCTCGGCGTCGTGCTGGCGCTCCGTGCGCTCAGCTACAACGACATCTACGTTGCCGACCCCAATGCGACGCGGTTGAAGATCGCGCAATCCTTCGGCGCGAAGGCGCATCCCGTGGGCGACACCTCGAAGCGCTTTGCTCTCATCATGGAATGCTCCGGCGCGCATGCGGCGCGCAACCTCGGCATCGAGCTTGTCCTGCCGCGCGGCGCGCTGGTGCTGGTCGGCGAGAACGCCGCGCCCTGGACCATCGAGGAGGGCAAGGTGTTCCGCCGCAAGGACTTCTACATGATCCGGACCTTCTACTTTCCGGTCTCGGATTTCGAGCCGAACATCGAGCTGCTGCGCAAGTTCAAGGACGAATACCGCGTCCTCGTCGACGGCGAGTTCGGCCTGTCGGCCCTGCCTGAGAATTTCGCCCGCTTTGCCAGGGGCGAGCTGATCAAGCCGGTACTGGCGCTGGATTAAGCGATCATGGCCTCGATCTCGATCCGCAACCTCGTCAAGCGCTACGGCAGTTTCACTGTGATCCCCGATCTCAATCTGGAGATCGCGGACCATGAATTCGTCGTCTTCGTGGGGCCGTCCGGCTGTGGCAAGTCGACCCTGCTGCGAATCATTGCGGGTCTCGAGCCGATCACGTCGGGTGACCTCTACATCGGCGACAAGCGCGTCAACGGCGTGCAAGCTGCACAGCGCGACATCGCGATGGTGTTCCAGGACTACGCGCTCTATCCGCACATGCGCGTCTACGACAATATGTCGTTCGCATTGGAGCTGCGGGGAACGCCAAAGGCGGAGATCGATACGCGCGTGAAGCGTGCCGCCGCACTCCTGCACATCGAGCCCTATCTCGATCGCAAGCCGAAGCAGCTCTCCGGCGGACAGCGCCAGCGCGTCGCCATGGGCCGTGCGATAGTGCGCAATCCCAAGGCGTTCCTGTTCGACGAGCCGTTGTCCAACCTCGACGCAAAACTGCGCGGACAGGTGCGGGCCGAGATCAAGGCGCTATCGCAGGAGCTCAAGACCACCATGGTTTTCGTGACCCATGACCAGATCGAGGCCATGACGATGGCTGACCGGATCGTGGTGCTCCAGAACGGGACGATCCAGCAATACGACACGCCGGAGACGGTCTACGAGCGGCCGGCCAACCAGTTCGTCGCCGGCTTCATCGGCTCGCCCGCCATGAACTTCTTCCCGGTCGAATGGCGTGAGGAGCGCGCGATCCTTTCGCAAGGCGCAACGGGGGTGCCGCTGGACGGTGAGGCCGCAAGCCGCCTGCAGCAGGCGGGAAATGCCGTGCTCGGCATCCGTCCTGAACATTTTGCCGTCACGACCGATGCGGCGGACGGCATCGCCATCAACGTCAAGCTGGTCGAGCCGCTCGGCTCGGATACCCTGATCCATTTCGATCTCGCCGGCGTCTCCGCGATCGCAAGGGTCGATCCAGCGTTGCGACCAAAGCCCGGCGATCGCCTCAGCTTGCGGCCGCAGCCGGGCAAGACGCATTTGTTCGATGCAGCGAACGGGCAGGTCTTGCGGTGAGCGCGTCGGCGAACATAGCAGCTCTTTCGGCGCTCGCGGATGTGGCGACGGGAGCCAGGGGCGTCCAGGTGATCTGCCTTGGGCTGTCCGCGCTCGATTAGGTCTGGCGTGTCGATCAGCTCTTTGCGGGCAACAGCGAGAAGATAAAGGCCATCGACTACGGTACCCTTGGCGGCGGAATGGCCGCCAATGCCGCGGTTGCGGTCGCACGGCTCGGTGCCTCCGTCGCGTTCTGGGGGCGGGCAGGGGACGATGCCGCCGGGCACGAGATGCGGTCGGCTTTTGCGGCCGAAGGCGTCGACGTCGAGAATTTCCGGCTGTTTCCCGATGGCCGCTCATCGGTCTCGGGGATCATTGTCGACAGTTCGGGCGAGCGGCAGATCGTGAACTTCCGTGGTCTGTTTCCAGAAGCGGCCGATTGGCTTCCGCTTGAAGCCGTCGCTCGCGCATCCTCGGTGCTGGCCGATCCGCGCTGGGTGGAGGGCGCCGCGACGCTGTTTCGCGAGGCGCGTGCGCGCGGCATTCCGACGGTGCTCGACGGCGACATGGCTGATGCCGAGGTATTCGAGCGACTGCTGCCCCTGACCGACCACGCGATCTTCTCCGAGCCTGCGCTCGCTTCTTTCGCCGGATCTGCCAAAGACGAATCTCTCGCAGCACTGGCGCGCTTCGGCTGCAGTGTCATCGCGGTCACGCGCGGCGAGGGCGGCGTCAGTTGGTACGAGAATGGCCAGCTGCACCGGCACGCCGCCTATGCCGTCGATGTCGTCGATACCACCGGCGCCGGCGACGTCTTCCATGGCGCCTATGCCCTTGCGATCGGCGTCGGCCTCGATGTGCGCAACGCCATGGCGTTTTCTGCAGCCACGGCCGCGATGAAATGTCGCCACGCCGGTGGCCGCAACGGAATCCCCACCATCAACGACTGTCTTGCATTCATGAGGACGAAGCCATGAGAACGATTGGAAAGAACCGCGGGCTGGGCCGCCTTGCTGACGCGGAAGGCCACTTTCGCATGGTCGCGCTGGATCAGCGGCCGCCGCTGTTCGATGCCATTGCGAAGGCGAAGGGAATCACGCGGGATCAGGTCGAATATTCCGACGTCACGGCGGCCAAGCGGCTCCTCGTGGAGAACCTCGCACCGCATTGCAGCTCGATGTTGTTCGACCCGAATTTTGCCGTGCCCGCAGCGATCGATCTGTTGCCGCCGCGCTGCGGCCTGATCATGACGCTGGAGGAGCATCGCGTCGAGGAGACCGCGGGCGGTCGCAAGTCGCGCGCGATCGCCAACTGGAGTGTGGAGAAAATTCGCGCCATGGGCGGCGACGCCGTCAAGGTGCTGGCCTGGTATCGGCCGGATGCGGACGCCGCGGTCAACGAGCATCAGAAGCGCTTCGTGCGCGAGATTGGCGAGGAGTGCGCCCGCCACGACGTTCCCTATGTTCTTGAACTGCTGGTCTATCCGTTCCTTGGCAGCGCCAATCACACCGCCGATTATGTGGAATCGCCCGGCAAGCTGCCGAGCCTCGTCATCGATAGCGTGCGCGAGTTTGCCAAGCCCGAATACGGCGTCGATCTCCTGAAGCTTGAGAGTCCCCTCGCGGCCAACAGCCTGCCGGCCCGTGACGGCAGCGCCGAAGCCAAGGCCGCGCAGAAGGAATTCGATGCAATCGGCGATATCTGCCGCGAGCGGAGCATTCCCTGGGTCCTGCTGTCGGGCGGCGCCGCGCCGGAAAAATTCGAACGCGTCCTCGACTTCGCCTATGCCGCGGGCGCGGGCGGTTTCCTGGCCGGTCGCACCATCTGGCTCGATGCCGTCCTGAAGAATTTCCCGGACCTTGGGGCGGTTTCGGCGAGCCTGCGCAAGGAAGGCCTCGGCGTGCTTGAGCGGCTCAACAAGCTGACGACGGCCAAGGGCACGCCGTGGAAGGCGCGCTTTCCGGTATTCACTGACATCAAGCAGGAGGGTGACTTCGCGCGCGCCTATTGAAACAGTGACGGCTCCACGTGTCTTGGTGGGCCCGGCAGGACTCGAACCTGCAACCAGACCGTTGTGAGCGGCGGAGCAAGATCAGCTTCGTTGATCTAGCTGCACCATGCTTGAGTTCGATGGCGTTCGTCGCGCTTTGGTGAGGTCGTTTTCTGGCGCGAAACCGGTGCGGTTCGCGGCAATGGCGGATTTCGGCCGAAGCTGAGGCTGCTCGCGCGCCCAATCGCTTTGTTGAACGTTCAGTAAAGTCGCA
Organism: Bradyrhizobium sp. USDA 4503; assembly: GCF_054055815.1. NCBI lineage: Bacteria > Pseudomonadati > Pseudomonadota > Alphaproteobacteria > Hyphomicrobiales > Nitrobacteraceae > Bradyrhizobium > Bradyrhizobium sp. USDA 4503. The sequence continues at coordinate 3,685,669 of NZ_JBSRXS010000001.1, read as the reverse complement.
TACTAAACATGCTGGCTGCGGCTGACCTTCCGGCTTCCCTGTTATCGGGACGGACCGAATTGCGTCCTCCGGACCAGGTCGGCAACTGCAATTATGGGGAAATTTGCTGCATTGCAAACGTCGACGCTTGCGCGTGCGAGCGTCGGGAATATTTTCGCCAAGGTCGCGAGAACCGGCTTGACGGGCCAAAAAATTTAGTACTACGTTTAGTAATACAAAAAACTAAACATCGCGCATCGAGCGCCGATGTGCAGGAGGAGCCCAAGCCATGCCGGAGCCGTCTCCGGCAGCGGTCCGTCTCGTCCTTCACTCATCGCTCCTCAAACTCGGTTTCAGGGTCTTGGCGTCGCTCCGGCAGGGCGCGCTGAGCGGGTTGGACGCTTCAACGAGAGAGGAAACGGATATGCGGACATTCAATTGGCTGAGAAGCTCAGCGGCCACCACGGTTCTCGGGGCGGCGCTGCTGGGGATATTTGGCGGAGGCGAAGCCGCGGCCCAGGGTAAGCAGCTCACGCTGTGCTGGGCGGCATGGGATCCGGCCAACGCGCTGGTCGAACTCGGCAAGGATTTCACCAAGCAATCCGGCATCGAGATGAAGTACGAGTTTGTCCCCTGGACGAGCTACGCGGATCGCTTCCTCAACGAGCTCAACTCCCACGGCAAGCTCTGCGACCTGATCATCGGCGACAGCCAGTGGATCGGCGGCGCCGCCGAGAACAAGTGGTACGTCAAGCTCAACGATTTCTTCGACAAAGAGCACATCTCGATGGACGACTTCGTTCCGGCGACCGTTGTCGGCTATTCGCAGTGGCCAAAGAATTCGGCGAACTACTGGGCGCTGCCGGCGATGGCCGACGCCGTGGGCTGGACCTATCGCAAGGACTGGTTCTCGCGGCCCAACATTCAGTCGGCTTTCAAGGTCAAGTACGGTCGTGACTTGGCGCCGCCGAAAACCTATGACGAGTTGAAGCAGGTCGCGGAGTTCTTCCAGGGCCGCGAGATCGACGGCAAGAAGGTCTACGGCGCCTACATCTTCACCGAGCGCGGCTCCGAAGGCATCACGATGGGCGTGACCAACGTGCTCTACAATTACGGCTTCAGCTACGACAATCCGAAGAAGCCGTACCAGATGCAGGGCATCGTCAATTCCGCCGAGGCGGCCAAGGGGCTGGAATTCTACAAGGAGCTCTACAAGTGCTGCACCGCGCCGGGCATGACCAACGCCTACATGCAGGAAGGGCTCGATGCCTTCAAGTCGGGCCAGGTGGCGATGCAGATGAACTGGTTCGCCTTCTTCCCCGGCCTCTACAAGGATCCGAATGTGGGCGGCGACAAGATCGGCTTCTTCGTCAATCCGGCTGGCCCGAACGGGCACTTCACCCAGCTCGGCGGACAGGGCATCTCGGTGGTTGCGACCTCCGACCGCAAGGACGACGCGCTCGCCTATATCAAGTGGTTCGCGCAGCCTGCCGTGCAGCAGAAATGGTGGCAGATCGGCGGCTACTCGGCGCTCAAGGCGGTGGTCGACGCGCCGGACTTCCCGAAGAGCGCGGCGTTCGCGCCGCAATTCCTGGAGTCGATGGGCATCGTCAAGGACTTCTGGGCCGAGCCGTCCTACGCCCAGCTGCTGCTTGATATGCAGAAGCGGGTGCACGACTACGTCGTCGCCGACAAGGGCACGGCGCAGCAGGCGCTCGATCTCCTGGTCAAGGACTGGACCAAGGTGTTCAAGGAACAGGGCAAGCAAGTCGCCTCGCAATAGCCCGAACGCCGCGTCCCAACTGAACTGGCTTCCCCGAGGTCAGCCTCGGGGAAGACGAACCAGCCGATGGACAAGATGACGACGATCCTGCAACCCGACCATGCTACGATCCCGGGCGTGAGCGAGCCCGCCAAATCCCGCGCCGCGCGCCGCAGCCATGGTCTGTCCGACCGGACCATCGCATGGCTGTTCGTCGCGCCGACGATTGCGCTGCTGCTCGCGATCAACATCTTTCCGCTGGTCTGGATGATCCGGCTGTCCTTCACCAGCCTCAACCTCAGCATGTCCTATCTGCCGCTGCGGTTTGTCGGGCTCGACAATTTCAGCGACATACTCAACGACGAGGACGTCTGGTTCCGGCTCCAGACCACGGCGCAATTCGTGATCTGCTCGGTCGCCTTGCAGGTCGTGGTCGGCTTTGGGCTCGCGCTTCTGATCAACCGTCAGTTCCGCGGCCATAGTTTCTGGACCACGATCATCCTGCTGCCGATGATGCTGTCGCCGGCGGTCGTCGGCAATTTCTGGACGCTGCTGCTGCAGCCGCAGATCGGCCCGTTCAACTATCTGATCAGCTTGTTCACCGGTGTGCCGCCGAGCTCTTTCAGCATGACAGGGCAGGTCGCGCTCGCGCCATGGACCATCGTGCTCGTCGACACCTGGATGTGGGCGCCCTACGTGATGCTGATCTGCCTCGCCGGGCTGCGCTCGATCCCGGATTACATCTACGAGGCGGCTGAGGTCGATCGTGCCTCGGCCTGGCGGCAGTTCTGGTCGATCACGCTGCCGATGACGGTGCCGTTCCTGATGCTGGCGGTCCTGTTTCGCGCGATCGAGAACTTTAAGATGTTCGACATGGTCAACCTGCTGACGTCCGGAGGACCAGGGTCGACCACCGAGCTCGTATCGATCACGCTGAAGCGTGCGGCATTCGAGAAGTGGCGCACCGGCTATTCGTCCGCGCTCGCCATCATCCTGTTCGTGACCGTGTTCGGGGCCGCCAACATCTACGTCAAAGCGCTCAATAAGGTGAAGCAACGATGACCGCTGCCGTAGCCAAATCGGTCCTGGCCAGATCCAGCGCACACTCGATTGTCGAGGCCTCGCCGCGCACCAAGGCATTCGCTGGTGCTCTCGTCATCCTCTATGCGTTGATCACTATCCTGCCGCTGGTCTGGATCGTTGCCACCGCCTTCAAGTCGCAAAGCGATGCGATCGCCTATCCGCCCAAGGTGATCTTCGAGCCGACACTCGAAGGATATGTCAACCTGTTCACGGTACGCACCCGCCAGACACCTGATTTCATCGCCAAGTTGCCGCCCCCGGGGACCTGGTATGACAAGCTGGTCCGCAAGCATGACATGGTCATTGCCGGACCGTCCAAAGTCGTCCCGCGCTTCGTCAACTCGCTGATCATCGGGTTCGGTTCGACTTTCCTCGCCGTCTTCCTCGGTACGCTCGCGGCCTACGCTTTCTCGCGCTTCCGCATTCCGTTGGCCGACGATCTCTTGTTCTTCATTCTGTCGACGCGGATGATGCCGCCGGTCGCGGTCGCGATCCCGATCTATCTGATGTACCGGCAGCTCAACCTGACCGACACCAGGCTCGGAATGATCCTGCTCTATACCGCCGTGAACGTCTCGCTCGCGGTCTGGCTGCTCAAGGGGTTCATCGACGAGATCCCACGCGAGTACGAGGAGGCGGCCCTCGTCGATGGCTACACGCGACTGCAGGCGCTGCGCAAGGTGGTGCTGCCGCAGGCCGTCACCGGAATTGCGGCGACCGCGATCTTCTGCCTGATCTTCTCCTGGAATGAATACGCCTTCGCGGTTCTGCTGACCAGCGGCGAGGCGCAGACCATGCCGCCCTTCATTCCTTTCATCATCGGTGAGGGCGGGCAGGACTGGCCGGCGGTTGCCGCCGCGACCACGCTGTTCGTCGTCCCGATCGTCATGTTCACCGTGCTGCTCCGCAAGCATCTGTTGCGCGGCATCACCTTCGGAGCGGTGCGCAAATGAGCGGTTCAGCTGTTGTTAAGGAGGCCAAGGGAACCAAGGGGACATTGCACCGCTTCTTCAGCCGCGGGCGCTGGGAGGCCGTTGCGATGACCCTGATCGGGGGCGGCATCTTCATGCTGGTGCAGCCCTTCTCGATCGATCTCTACAGCTATTCATTCGTGACGATTCTGGCCGGCACGGTAGGCTTCGTCGTCGTCAGCCACTTTCCGGAATAGGGCCATGGCTCAGATCCGCATCGAAAATCTTCGCAAGTCGTTCGATCAGTTCACCGCGGTGGAAGGGTCGACCTTCACCATCGACGACGGCACTTTCTTCGCGTTGCTCGGCCCTTCCGGCTGCGGCAAGACCACCACCTTACGCATGATTGCTGGCCTCGAGCTGCCGACCGAGGGCAAGATCCTGCTCGACGGGGAGGACGTCACGTTCCACCGCGCCGCCGCCCGCGATATTGCGTTCGTGTTCCAGCTGTTCGCGCTCTATCCGCATATGAATGTCGGGCAGAATATCGGCTTCCCGCTGAAGTGCCAGGGCATGGCGCGGCACGAGATTCGCGAGCGGGTGCAGGAGACCGCGCGGATGCTGCGGATCGAGCATCTGCTGTCGAGCAAGACATCAAAGCTCTCGGGCGGCGACCGCCAGCGTGTCGCGCTCGGGCGAGCCATGGTGCGGCGCCCGAAGGCCTTCCTGATGGACGAGCCGCTGGGCGCGCTCGACGCCGAGTTTCGTCATCTGATGTGCGGCGAGCTGCGCGATTTGCACGATCGCATCAAGGCGACCACGGTCTATGTCACCCACGACCAGCTCGAAGCGATGTCGATGGCCGACCAGATTGCGATCATGAACAAGGGGCGCGTGGAACAGATCGGCACGCCGCAGGAGGTCTACGACCGGCCCGCCAGCATGTTCGTGGCCGACTTCATCGGCTCGCCTCCGATGAACTTCCTGCGCTTCGAGGGCGGCCTGCGATCTGGTGACCGGGCGATCAATTTTCACGACACCAGGCTCGTGGTGCCCGAGATCCGCGAGGACCGCCCCAGCGGTGCGCTGGCCCTCGGGATTCGTCCAGAACATATTCGATTCACCGACGCCGGATCCGTTCGCGGCGAGGTGTTCGGCGCGGAATATCTCGGCACGACGCAGATCGTCACGATCGACACGGCCTATGGACGGGTCGCGGCGCGGCTGCCGTCGAGCGCCTCGGTGCGGATCGGAGAGACCGTCGGCATCGAATTCAACTCCGGTCGGCTCTCATTGTTCGATGCCGGCAGCGGCCTTGCAATCAGGACCGCCGGCGAGGAGGGGGGGCGCCATGGTTGACGTCAGCTTACGCAACATCAGCAAGCGCTTCGGCGCGGTGGAGGCAGTGCGCGACCTCTCACTGACCGTGAACGACGGTGAATTCCTCGTCCTGCTCGGGCCGAGCGGTGCCGGCAAGACCACGACGCTGCGGCTGATCACCGGGCTCGAGAGCCCCGACGCCGGTTCGGTCATGATCGGCGGGCGCGATGTGACGCATGATCCGCCGGGTTCACGGGACATCGCATTCGTGTTCCAGCAATATTCGCTGTATCCGCATCTGTCGGTCTATGACAACCTCGCATTCCCGCTGCGCTCTCCGGCACGGCGCGTGCCGGAGCCGCTGATCCGGAAGCGTGTCGAGCAGACCGCAGAGCTCCTGCATATCGCCAGCAAGCTGAATAATCGCGCCACCCGTCTGTCGGGAGGTGAGATGCAGCGGGTCGCGATCGGCCGCGCGCTGGTGCGCGATCCCTCGATCTATCTGATGGACGAGCCGCTGTCGTCGCTGGATGCAAAGCTCCGCGCCGAGCTTCGCCTCGAGCTGAAGCGGATCCAGCTCGAGCTCGGCGCGACCATCCTGTATGTGACCCACGATCAGGTCGAAGCCATGACGATGGCATCGAGGATCGGCGTGATCAAGGACGGCCGGCTGCTTCAGCTCGGCACGCCGAGGGAGATCTACGAAAATCCATCCAGCAGCTATGTCGCGTCGCGGCTCGGGACGCCGCAGATCAATTTCCTGCCCGCACGGCTGCTGTCCGATGTGGCGATACCGCCGGAAACGGAGACGGTCGGCATCCGCACCGAGCACCTTCAGATCGCCGCGCGCAACGGCGGGCAGATGGTCGGTCGGGTGCATCGCGTCGAGCATCTCGGCGAGCAGAATCACGTTCACCTCGACTATAAGGGCGAAACGCTGGTGACGCTGGCGGATCCGCACCAACCGCTGCGGGCCGGCCAGGAGGTTGAATTGCAACTGGTGCGTCCGCTGTGTTTCGACCGGGCGGGGCAACGCATCGGCGCGATGGTCCAATAGGGGAGCGAGAGGTTCAGATAGATGTCTGTGCAACCGGAGACATTCAAGTCGCTGCTCAAGGCGGCCGCCGAGCAGGTCATCGCCAGCGCGCCGGAGCTCACGAGCCTGGACCAGGCGATCGGCGACGGCGACCACGGGACCAACATGAAGCGCGGCTTCGAAGCCGTGCTCGGCAAGCTCGATGCCATCTCGGCGCAGCCGCTCAACGAGGCATTCAAGGCGATTGGCAAGACCCTTGTCATGACGGTCGGCGGCGCCTCCGGCCCGCTTTATGGCAGTTTCTTTCTCGCCGCGGGCGAGGCGCTGTCGCAAGACAAACACCTGCCCGACGATCTCGCCGACGTGTTCGGTAGCGGAGTGGACGCGGTGAGCGCGCGCGGCCGCTCGCAGGCCGGCGAGAAGACGATGCTCGATGTGCTCGTTCCGGTGCTGGAGACACTGAAAGCGGGCGCCGGCCAGCCCGATCTGATCGAGCGGGTGCGCATCACCGCGGCTGAAGCGGTTGAGCGCACAGCGCCGATGCAAGCCACCAAGGGCCGGGCGTCGTTCCTCGGTGCGCGCAGCGTCGGTCATGTCGATCCCGGGGCACGATCGAGCTGCGTTCTGCTGCACGCTGTGTGCGCTGGCCTGGAGGCGCGGCAATGACCGATACCGTAGGGATCGTGATCGTCTCGCATTCCCGGGATATCGCCAAGGGAACCGCGGACATGGTGCGGCAGATGGTCGGCAGCGAGGTCAAGGTCGCCTTCTGCGGCGGCAATCCCGATGGTGGTCTCGGCACCAGCGTGCCGCTGATCATCGACGCCATCAACGATGCCTGGTCGTCAAAAGGTGTTGCTGTGCTTGTCGACCTCGGCGGCGCCGAGACGAACAGCGAAATGGCGGTCGAAATGCTGGAGCCGGCGCGGCGTGATCTCGTTGTCGTCTGCAACGCCCCGATCGTCGAGGGCGCCGTCATGGCGGCGACCGAAGCTGCGGGCGGCAGCTCGCTGGCCCAGGTCAGGGCCGTGGCCGAGGAACTCTCTGCCGACTGAGCCGGCGGGGAAGCGATGATGGATGATGAGCATGCTTGATAAAGCGGACGAACAGATCTTCACCGGCAGTGTGCGGTTGGTGCATGCGGTTGGCATGCACGCGCGCCCCGCGGTCAAGCTGACCAAGCTCGCCAAGAAGTTCCAGGCTCAGATCTCGGTGCGGGTCGCGGGCGCGCCTGAATGGATCAATGCCAAGAGCGTGGCCAAGATCATGGCAATGCGCGCGGCACATGGCAGCACGATCGAGATCAAGGCCTCCGGTAGCGATGCCGAGGCCGCGGTCGCGACGCTGGTCGATCTGATCGCAAGCGATTTTCCGGATGGAGCACCATAGCATGCAGGGCGGCGCTGCAGGTCTGGCCTACCGCGGCAGGACCGCCTCGATCGGCTTTGCCCATGGCCCGTTTGTCCGTGTCGATGCGGGCGCGGCCGGCGAGCGCGTGGCCGGCACGTTGGTCGAGGAGGCGCTGGCCTTGCGCAATGCGATCGACGTCGCGAGTGGCCAGATCGCGGATCTTGCCGCCAGCGCCGGCGGCGAAGCTGCGCAGATTCTCGAATTCCAGGTTGCGCTGCTGGAGGATGAGGACCTGATCGAGGCGATCTTCGCGTCGATCGGCGAGGGACGTCCGGCCGATGTCGCATGGCGTTCGACGCTCGACGCGCACATCGCCGACTACAATTCCGCACCGGACGACTATCTGAAAGCGCGTTCCTCCGATCTTGCGGATTTGCGCGACCGCGTGGTCCACATTCTGCGCGGCGACCAGGGGCAGCCGCTGAAGATCCCGAGCGGGGGCGTGGTCTGCGCCGACGATCTGCCGCCATCGCGATTCCTCGAGATTGACTGGTCCGGCGGCGGCGGCCTGGCGCTGTTGCGCGGCAGCCCGACCAGCCATGTTGCGATGCTGGCGCGCGCGCGCGGCATCCCGATGGTGGTGCAGCTCGGTTCAATTCCAGACATCGGCACCAGGGCGTTGCTCGACGGCGAAGGCGCGACGCTGGAGCTCGATCCCAATGCCGAACAGGTCCGTACTTTCGAGAAGCGGCGCGACAACCATCTCAAGAGCAGGGCATCCGCGCGAGCGATCCTGCGGCGGCCGACAGCCTCCTGGCGCGGCGAGCGGATCAAGCTCTTCATCAACATCCAGCGCGTCGAGGATCTCGAGCATGCCGACGCGCAATATGCCGACGGCATCGGCCTGATGCGGACTGAATTCCTGCTCGCCGGCCGGAGCGTGCCGGACGAGGAGACCCAATTCCAGGCCTATGACGCGATATTGCGCTGGGCTGGCCAGCGGCCCGTCACCATCCGCACGTTCGATGCGGGCGGCGACAAGCCGGTGCCCGGGTTCACGCTGGATGGCGAGGCCAATCCGTTTCTCGGCGTGCGCGGCTTGCGGCTTTGCCTGGCCCGGCCCGAGATCTTTGCGGTCCAGCTCCGCGCGCTGGCGCGGGCCGCGGTGCGCGGCAATCTCAAGGTCATGTTCCCGATGGTCACCTCGGCGGACGAGCTCGAGGCGGGACGGAAGCTGTTCGCCGATGCCGTGCAGCGCTTGCAGGCGGACGGCATTGCCGCAATGCTTCCCGATCTGGGAATCATGGTTGAAGTCCCGGCGGCGGCCCTTGCGGTATCTAGCTTCAAGGCCGCCTTCTTCTCGATCGGCTCGAACGATCTCGCGCAATATGTCCTGGCCTGCGATCGTTCCAACGGAGCTCTCGCCCCCTTGATGGACCCTCTGCATCCCGCAGTGCTCGAACTGATCGCGCGAACCGCGGAGCACGGCCGCCGCGCCGGCATCAGTGTCAGCCTCTGCGGCGACATGGCCGGTGATCAGCGCTGCCTGCCCGCTCTGCTGAATTGCGGACTGCGCGAATTGTCCGTGAACGCCTCGGCGCTGGCGCAGATCAAGCACACCATTGACCGGCTGAGCAGCGGAGGCAGCGTTGGCTGACACGGCGGCCGATGAAGCGCCCGAAGCGGGCGCGGTTGCGGTCTACAAGCGCATCTTCAAGGAAGTCCTTGAGAGCCGCCCGTCCGGCATGCGGCTTCGACTGGCCCATGCCATGGGCAAGAACCGCAGCTTCGTCAGCCAGATCAGCAATCCCGCATATCCGGTGCCGATCCCGGTGCAGCATCTCAACACGATCTTCGATGTCTGCCACTTCCCGCCACAGGCGAAGGCAGCCTTCCTTCGCGCCTATGCGCGCGCACATCCGCGCCGCGTCGGCCGGTTGAGCGAAGGCTCGCACGAGCGGACGCTGACGCTGCATCTGCCGGACCTCGGCAGCACCAAGCGCAACGCCGAGCTTGACACGCTGCTCCAGGAGTTCACGCGGCGACTGATTGACATCATGCGGGAAAAATAGGCGAGAAACGCCAAACGGACCAAGCGGGGAGGACACCATGAAGAAGTTCATCAATTCGGTCGACAACGTGCTCGGCGAAAGCCTCGACGGTTTCGCGGCCGCGCACGCCGATCTGGTTGTGCTGGGCGCCGAGCGCAAATTCGTCCGCCGCCGCGAGCTGAACTCGAAGAAAGTTGCGCTGGTCTCGGGCGGCGGCAGCGGGCACGAGCCGCTGCATGCGGGCTTCGTCGGTTACGGCATGCTGGATGCCGCCTGTCCCGGCCAGGTGTTCACTTCGCCGACGCCGGACCAGATCGTCGAGGCCGCACAGGTGGTCGCGGGCGATGCCGGCGTCCTGTTCATCGTCAAGAACTATGCCGGCGACCGCATGAACTTCGAGATGGCAGCCGAGATCGCCGAGGGTCGCATCGCCACCATCGTGACCGATGACGATGTCGCGGTCGAGAAGTCGACCTACAGCGCCGGGCGGCGCGGCGTCGCCGGCACCCTGATCGTCGAGAAGATCGTCGGCGCCGCGGCCGAGAAGGGCGCCGATCTCAAGACCTGCGTGGCGCTCGGCGAGCGCATCAACGCACAGACGCGCTCGATGGGCGTTGCGCTGACCAGCTGCACCGTCCCGGCTGCGGGCACGCCGACCTTTGCACTTGCCGAAGACGAGATGGAGATGGGGGTCGGCATTCACGGCGAGCCGGGCCGCCGCCGCGTCAAGCTTGCGGAGGCCGATGCGATCGCATCGGAGATGACGGCAGCGATCGCCGGCGATCTCGCGGCGCCCGCGGGCTCCGAGGCCCTGCTGCTCGTCAACGGCTTCGGCGGCACGCCGACGATCGAGCTCTATCTGATGTACAACGCGACGCGCCGGATGCTCGAGGAGCGGGGCCTGCGCATCGCCCGTTCGCTGGTCGGCAGCTATGTCACATCGCTGGACATGGCGGGTTGCTCGCTCACCGTAAGCCTGCTCGACAGCGAGACCACCGGGCTCTGGGATCATCCCGTGCGTACGGCCGCATTGAAATGGTGACTGCCGTGGTGGGCGGCCGCTGATTTTCAGATTGCGCCCCGATCGACGATGGGCCGGGGTCTCAGGCATGCACCGGAAGTCTGCCGGTTCACCCTCCCTGAAACTTGCCGTGTCCTTCGGGCGCGGCATCTTTTTTGCGTGGAGGAGACAAGGGCTTCGGCGATCGTGAGTGCCAAGCCATTGATTTATTGCTGGGCCCGGCAGGACTCGAACCTGCAACCATGAACGGGCATAGCGGTTCGGTTGTGAATTCGCTCTTGGATGCTTGCTCCACAATTCGCCTGACGCGGAGCATTTGGACTGTTCGGACGGCGTTAAGAGGCAGCAGAACCGAGTGAAGGATGAGGATTGGATACAAGCCGTCGAAGAACGCGTATGCGATGAACGCGACATTGCTCAAGATGGCCGTGATCCTGAGCTGGAGCATCGTCCTCATGCAAAACGTGGCGAAGACGAGAAGAGATGCGAGATAGCCGGCGGCTTCAACCCAGGATTTCGAGCCGCAAAGCAAAACGTCCGAGCAGCGCATTTCCGCGTCCTTCTATGAACTTGACCCTGAAGAGCGCGACGAGCCCTGCACATGTGGCTCAACGGGCTTGGATACCGAAGCAAGCGCAAAATCAGATGCTGATCGGCTAGAAGAATCCGGCACTAAGATCCAGCCCATAAGTCATCGACAGCAGCCACACCAAGAGGGCGGCTCCACAGAACAACGCGGTCTGCTTGAGGACGTTTGCCTGCAATGACGATGCGGGGAATACCCGGACAAAAGCGTTTGCAATCGCAGCAGTTGCAGCGGCGCGCATGATGATCTCCAGGAGTTGGCTAATGACTGGGCGTCAGCGAGCGTCGTGCTTCACGCACGAGCCCGCGATTCGGCTCTCGGCGACGGGGGCTTCTTCGATCTTCCAGAATGCCCAGACAAAGCAGGGCCCAAGGCAAACCGAAATCAGCATGAGCAAAGATGCCCGATCGTGAACGGTCTGGATCCACAATTTCCAATGCAAATGAAATCTCGGCTCCAGGCAAATGGTGCGCCAACAGCGCCTCGATCAGGGAATGTTGATCGCCGGCAGCGGGCCAGTGGGGCGGATCAACGCTTTAGCAGGTTGCTCCTGCCTGAAGGCCGCGAGTGCAATCAAAACGGCGCATAATACGGCGATGAAAAAGCCGAGACGCCACCGCCGCTCCGTCCGGTCGTCGTCGGGCGTGTCAAGCCGGCGCGCGCCCGTTGCTGTGCGCATCGTTAATCTCCGAATATCGTGACGGTGAGAAGGCCAGTCTTCCCAACACCCGCACTGAATATCTCGCCAGTTGATGCGTCTGGGAACTACCTAGAAAGGTGGTCCGGTGTCTCCTATGCTCGAAGGTCGGTGATCTGCGCACTCGTTTCGGGGGGGACATGTATCTATCCACGGATTCCACCAATCCGCAGAATCAAGATGTCTATGCACTCTGGGATCGGCTGGCCGAGTTTTCCGTCGGCGACGGCGACGCCGCACTGACACATCTGCTAGCCGCACTGCGTACCATGTTGTCGGCACGCAATGTGCTATGGGGTGTGGTCGTGCGATTGCCGTCGCCGAAGCGGGCCGATCCCTTGCTCGGTTGGCGTCCGCGCCTCGTCCGGGTGCTGGACCCGATACCGGCGGTGGCAGCATCCGTGCAGAAGCAGTTCGATACGCTCTGGTCCCGCGACGTCGACCTGTCTCAGATCCTTTCCATGTCGGGAGATGAGCCGTTCCGCGTCCGCCTGCTGTTCGAAGCGCTGCCGGCGGAATGGTTCGAGGGCGAGCACTATCGGCGGCACTATTTGGACGTCGGCTTCGCCGACAGCATTTCCGTGCGCATAGCGCTCAATGACGACGTGAGGATTCGCCTGTTCGTATTTCGCGATGCGGAGGCCCCTCGCTTCTCGGCACAGGACGGCCAGCGTCTGGGCTTCGTGATGCGCGGGTTGAGATGGTTTCACCGTCAGCAACTGCTCAGCCACGGCCTGCTCATCGCCAATGCACCCCTGACACCTGCTGAACGCAGGGTGTTGCTCGCACTGCTCGACGGGCACACGGAAAAGCAGATCGCGCAGAGGCTTGACCAAAGTCCGAACACCACGCATTTCCACGTCAAGTCGATCTACGCCAAGTTCGGCGTGCGTAATCGCTCGGCGCTCACCGCGCTGTGGCTCGGCAAGCTGCGATAACGAACTTACAGTTGATTTGCTGGTGGGCCCGGCAGGACTCGAACCTGCAACCAGACCGTTATGAGCGGCCGGCTCTAACCATTGAGCTACAGGCCCCGCCGCCTTGCGGGCCGCGGGGCGCGGCCGGCAACGGTGCGGGCTCCGTTTACAGGCTGACTGCGGTTTCGGCAATGCCGCCCCCACGTCCCTGCCATCGCCGCCGGGCCAGCCACGTCTCGCGGCTGGCATCACTGGAACAGCGGCCGGCAGCCATCCTGCCTGACCCTCCGTTTCCCTGGCGACCGGCGCCCTAATCCACTGAGACGCCTGCAAACTCGACGACTTTGCGCCATTTCTCGGTCTCGTCGGCCACCAGCTTGCCGAATTCGGCCGGGGCCATCGGCTTCGGGATGCCGCCGACCTCGGCGAGGCGCGCCACGAGCTTGGGGTCCTTCAGCGCTTCGCCGACCGCCTTGTTGAGCGCATCGACGATCTCGGGCGGGGTGCCCTTCGGCGCCGAGATGCCGTAGAAGCCGACCGCCTCGAATCCCGGCACGGTCTCGGCGATCGCCGGCACGTCGGGCACGCTCGCCCAGCGTTTCGGCGAGGTGACGCCGAGCGCGCGGACGTTGCCGCCGCGGGCCTGCTCCAGCGCCGACGGCAGATTGTCGAAGATCAGCTGCACCTTGTTGGAGATGATGTCGGGGAAGGCGATCGCGGATCCCCGATACGGCACATGCAGCATGTCGCACTTGGTCATCGCCTTGAACAACTCGGCCGACATGTGCACCGAGGTGCCGTTGCCCGAAGAGGCATAGGAGATCTTGCCCGGATTGGCCTTGCAGTAGTCGATGAACTCCTGGACGGTCTTCACCGGCATCGCGTTCGAGACCACCAGCATGTTGGTGAGCTGCATGATGCTCGCGACCGGGGTGGTATCGCGCAGGAAGTCGAACGGCAGCTTCTTGTAGAGCGAGGTCGAGATCGCATTGTTGGGCGCGACGAACAACAGCGTATAGCCGTCAGCCGGCGAGTTGATAGCGGCCGCGGCGGCGATGTTGCCGCCCGATCCGGTGCGATTCTCGACGATGAATTGCTGGCCGAAATGATCCGACAGCCACTGGCTCATGATGCGGGCGACGATGTCGACCGGACCGCCGGCGGCAAACCCGATCACCCAGCGCACCGGGCGGTTCGGATAGTCGGATGCGGATGAGGGGGCAATCGAGGCGAGGCAGCAAATCAAACCAAGCAAGGCGACACGCGCGAACTGGATCATCGTCTCTCCCGTCATTTTCTTGTGACTGTTGCCGGCATGGTTTCACAAAACGCTGGCTTTGCCTACGACGTCGCCCGTGCGACGATAGTCGGGTTCGTGTGGAATGCTTGAGGCTCGGGATGAAATTCGCTGTTATGATGTGCGCCGGCGCGCTGCTGCTCGCGGACGGGGCGGCGGCGCAAGAGGGGAGCAAGACCATTTCCAAGACCACGATCAGTTTCGCCACGGCGACGCCGGGTGGCGGCTTTCCGCTCTATGGCAATGCCTTCGCCGAGGTGATGAATGCGGCCGACCCGACGCTGTCGATCGAGCCGCGCAACACCAAGGGCTCCAATGAGAACATCCCGCTGCTCGAGGCCGGCAACGTCGATATCGCGACCGTGGCGGGCGAGCCGTCCTATGAAGCCTTCATGGGCATCGGCCGGCCGAAGGCCACGAAGCTGAAGATCCTCACCGCGATGTATTCGAGCCCGGGCATGTTCGTGGTGCGCGCGGACAGTCCCTACAAGACTATCCAGGACCTGGTCGGCCAGCCCGTCGCGTTCGGCGCCAAGGGCTCCGGCCTGCCGATCCTGTCGCGCTACATCCTCGACGGCATCGGGCTGAAGCAGGACGAGGACTTTAAGTCGATCTATCTCGATCGCGCCGGCGACGGGCCCGCGATGGTTGAGGATGGCCGCGCCGCCGCACTGTGGGGCGCCGGCATCGGCTGGCCCGGCTTCACCAAGATGGCCGAGAGCGCCACCGGCGCGCGCTTCATCGCGCCGACCGCGGACGAGATCGCCCGCATCCGCGCCAAGCACACGTTCCTCAAGCCGCTGACGATCCCCGCCGGCAGCTATCCGAAGCAGACCGCGGCAATCTCTTCGGTCGGCTCCTGGAGCTACATCCTGGTGCGCGAGACCTTGCCCGACGACGTCGCCTACCGGCTGGCGAAAACGCTGCACGGCATCGAAGCGACCTTCTGCACGAAGCTCGCCCAGGCGTGCGAGACCACGGCGGCGAACACGCTCGCCGCCGCGCCTGATATCAACCTGATCCACCCCGGCGTGCTCAGATATTTCCGCGAGATCGGGGCGGCGAAATGACTTCTGCATGGACGCGCTATCGCGTCTATGCAGAGGTCATTCCGGGGCGCGCGAAGCGCGAACCCGGAATCTCGAGATTCCGGGTTCGATGCTGACGCATCGCCCCGGAATGACGACCTTCGGTCGTCATTTCTTCGCCATCGCGCAGGCCGGGTCCGGCGGGCCGAACGCGTCCTCGCCCGAGATCTTGGCCAGGATCTTGTAATAGTCCCACGGATATTTCGACTCGGCCGGGGTCTTGACCTGCACGAGCCAGAGGTCGTGCACCATCAGATTGTCCTCGCGCAGCTTGCCGTTGCGGGCGAAGAAGTCCTCGACCGGCTTCTCGCGCATCTTGGCCGCGACCTTGAGCGGATCGTCGGTGCCGGCATCCTTGATCGCGTTCAGATAGGCGGTCACGGAGGAGTAGACGCCGGCCTGCCACATCGTCGGCATCCGGTTCATCTTGGCGAAATAGCGCTTCGACCACTCGCGGGTCTTGTCGTCCATGTCCCAGTAGAACGAGGTGGTCAGCAGCAGGCCCTGCGCGGCCGACAGCCCGATCGAGTGGATGTCGGTGATCAGCGCCAGCAGCGCCGCCATCTGCTGCCCGCCAGCGAAGACGCCGAACTCGGCGGCGGTCTTGATCTCGTTGGTGTTGTTGGGCGGTCCGCCGGCAATGCCGATGATCTTGGCCTTCGAGGCCTGCGCCTGCAGGATGAAGGACGACAGATCGGGCGTCGCAAACGGCGGCCGCACCGCGCCGAGCACCTTGCCGCCGTTCTTGGTCACGATCGCGGAGGCGTCCTTCTCCAGCGAGTGACCGAACGCATAATCGTCGGTGATGAAGAACCAGCTGTCGCCGCCGCGCTTCACCACCTCCTGCGCGGTGCCGACCGCGAGCGCCCTGGTGTCGAATACCCACTGTATCGCGTAGGGCGAGCAGAACTTGCCGTGGAAATCGGTCGCGCCGGTCGAATGCGTGATGAAAAGCTTCTTCTTCTCGTTGGCCATGTTCTGCACCGCGAGCCCGACCGCCGAGACCGGCACGTCGACGATGAGGTCGACCTGATCGACGTCATACCAGCGTCGCGCGATGGTCGCGCCGATATCCGGCTTGAGCTGGTGATCGCCGACGATCACCGAGATTGGCTTGCCGAGCACCTTGCCGCCGAAATCGTCGACGGCCATCTGCGCGGCGGTGACCGAGCCCTGGCCGGTCGGCGTCGAGGCGGGGCCGTTCATGTCGGTCAGCACGCCGATCTTGACGATGTCGTCGGATACCTGCGCCGATACGCTCGGGGAGGCCAGCAGCGCGGCTGCGAGCGTCCCGAACATGGCTAGTCTGGTGGCCTTCATTCTGTCTCCCTCCTGAATTGGCGCATTGGCCATTATTGGTTGTGCCGGGCCTTCGGGGACCCGGTCATATTGGTTTCTTTTGCAACTATATTGGGGACCGCGTCAACGCGCCATCGGTCTAATGACGCAGCCCCGGTGCGGCGAGAGACAGTTTCTTTCGGGGCCGATTCAGTCCATAGCGGGCCATGGTCACCGCCCAGCGCCTTCCGCCTTCGCTCACCCCGCTCGATGCGGCACTGGCTGCCGTGCTGCGCGACGTCGGGCCGGTCCAGCCGATCGCGTTGCCGCCGGCCGACGCCTTGCGCTGCATTGCGGCCGAGATGCCGGCCTTGCGCGCCTATCCGCCGCGCGATGTCGCGGTCAGCGACGGGTGGGCGATGCGCGCCAATGACCTGGTCGGCGCGTCGTCCTATGCGCCGTTGCCGCTGGCCGAACCTCCGGTCTGGGTGGCGGCAGGCGCTGCGATGCCTGATGGCACCGACTGCGTGGTCGATGCCGATGCCGTCGATACCTCCGGTCCGCTTGCGCAGGTGCTCGCCGAAGCAATCCCGGGGCAGGGCGTCAGGCGTGCCGGCAGCGACATCGCCGTTGGGCGCACCGTGATCGCAGCAGGGGAGCCGCTGCTGCCGCGCGGCCTGCTGCTCGCGCGCGCGGCCGGACTGCAGATGTTGCGCGTGCGACGGCCGCGGCTTCGCATCGTCAACGTCGCCAATGGTGAGCTGACCGCACAACTGATCGCTGACACCGCGCGCATCGCGGGCGCTGAGGTCGTCGGCATCGAGGCGGCACCCGATGTGGCGGCGATTGCAAACGCACTCGAACCAGACGGCTGCGATCTGATGGTCACGATCGGCGGCACCGGCGTTGGTCACACCGATGCCGCGGTGAATGCGCTGGCAACGCGTGGCGCACTGATCGCGCACGGCATTGCCCTGCAACCGGGGCGCACCGCAGCGGTCGGCCGTATCCACACAACGCCGGTCGTCGCCTTGCCGGGCGCGCCGGATCAGGCTTTCGCGGCCTGGTGGGCGATTGCGCTTCCCCTGCTCGACCGCCTGTCGGGCCGGCGCGCGCGCAAAACACTGGCGCTGCCGCTGGAACGCAAGATCGCCTCCGGCGTCGGCGTTGCCGAGGTCGTGCTGCTGATACGCGAGCAAGGTACTCAAGAGGATTCCTGGGCGGCACTTGCCATCGGCGACCTGTCGCTCGATGCCGTCGCGCGCGCCGAAGCCCTGCTGATCGTGCCTGGCGATGCCGAGGGCTTTGGTGCGGGCACGGTGGTCGATGCCTATATGTTGCGGGAGTGAGTTCCCGAGATGAGCAACACGTTCACGCCGAAACCCAACCCGTCCGTCGAGCAGGACCAGTTCCTGACCATCCTGTCGCGCGAGGAGGCGCTCGCGCGCTTCGAGGCGGCGCTGTTCCCGCGCCAATTGCCGTCCGAGAAACGGCTGCTCGCCGATGCGCTCGGCCGTGCGCTGGCGGAGGACGTGGTGGCGCCGATCGACGTGCCGCCATTCGATCGCTCCAATGTCGACGGCTTTGCCGTGCGCTCGGCCGATCTGGTGCGCGCCGGCGAGGCCGCGCCGGTGCAGCTCGCGCTGAACGACGAGACGATTTCGTGCGGGACTGCGCCCACCCTGCCGGTGCTCCCGGGTACTGCAACTGCGATCGCGACCGGCGGTCCGGTACCGCGCGGCGCTGATGCCATCGTGATGGTCGAGCACACCCAGCTCGCCGGCCACGGCACCATCGAGGTGCGGCGTGCGGCATCGCCCGGCCAGTTCGTGTCCTATGCCGGCTCCGACATCGCGCGCGGCGAGGCCCTGCTGCGCGCGGGAACGATGATCGGGTCGCGCGAGATCGGCATGCTCGCGGCCTGTGGCATCGCCGAGGTTGCGGTGACGCGCCGTCCGCGCGTCGCGATCCTCTCGACCGGCGACGAACTGGTGCAACCGGGTGAGAAGCTTCGGCCGGCCGCGATCTACGACACCAATGGTGCGATCGTCACCGCGGCGATTGCCGAGAACGGCGGTGACGCGTCGTTCCTTGGCGCGATCGCCGACAATGAGGCGACGCTCGAGGCCGCGATGCGCAAGGCGCTGGCGGACAGCGACATGCTGGTGCTGTCAGGCGGCACCTCTAAGGGCGCGGGTGACGTCTCGCACCGGATCATCGCTCGCCTCGGCAAGCCCGGCATCATCGCGCATGGCGTGGCGCTGAAGCCCGGCAAGCCGCTGTGCCTTGCGGTGTGCGACGGCAAGCCGGTGGTCATCCTGCCGGGCTTTCCGACCTCGGCGATGTTCACCTTCCACGACATGATCGTGCCGGTGCTGCGGCGGATGGCCGGGCTGCCGCCGCGATCGGATGCCAAGGTGGCGGCGAAGGTGCCGGTGCGCATCGCCTCCGAGCTCGGGCGTACCGAGTTCGTGATGGTGTCGCTGGTCGAGGGCGCCGACGGCCTGATCGCCTATCCCGGCGGCAAGGGCTCGGGCGCGATCACCTCGTTCGCGCAGGCCGACGGCTTCCTGAAGATCGAGGCGCTGGCCGACCAGTTGCCGGCCGGCAGCGAGGCCGAGGTGACGCTGTTCACGCCGCATGTGCGGGTGCCCGATCTCGTCATCGTCGGCAGCCATTGCACCGGGCTCGATCTCGTCACCGCGCCGCTGGCGCATGCCGGTCTCGTGGTGCGCTCGATCGCGGTCGGCAGCCTCGGCGGGCTCGCTGCCGCCAAGCGCGGCGAATGCGATCTCGCCCCGATCCATTTGTTCGACGACAAGACCGAGACCTACAACACGCCGTATCTGGCCGACGGGCTCGAACTGGTGCCGGGCTGGCGGCGCATGCAGGGCATCGTGTTTCGCAAGGACGACACGCGCTTTGCCGGCTTGAGTGCAGAACAGGCGGTGCGCGCCGCGCTCGCCGATCCCGCCTGCATCATGGTCAACCGCAACCAGGGCGCCGGCACCCGCATCCTGATCGATCGCTTGCTGGCGGGCAGCCGGCCCGACGGTTACTGGAATCAGCCGCGCTCGCACAATGCGGTTGCGGCCGCGGTGGCGCAGCACCGCGCCGACTGGGGCATGACCATCGCGCCCGTCGCCGATGCGTCGGGACTCGGCTTCATACCGTTCGCCGAAGAGCATTATGACTTCGCATTGGTGACGGCGCGCAAGCACCGGCCCGCGGTGCAGGCCTTTCTCGATGCGCTGGCGTCGGATGAAGGCCGGGCTGCATTGACGAAGGCGGGGTTCAGGCCGGCGTAGCCGGTGTGCGCTCTGCCGCACCATCACAGCTGTCGTCCCTGCGAAAGCAGGAACCCATACGCCGCGGCGGGCGTTACAGGCGGGCCTCGCCGTTCCAGCATCGCGTAACAATTTGCGTTTGTGGTTATGGGTCCCTGCTTTCGCAGGGACGACACTGAGCTTGTTGCGCTAGCTGTGAGTCAGAACATCCGCATTCTCGCGACATTCGGGGGCTTCCTGATGCGGTGTGCCGAAGGCACCCTGATCACTCGCTCAGCTTGCGGTCCAGGAAGTCGACGTAGGAATTGTCCGGGTCCAGTTTGACGGCCAGGCGAAGCGCGGCCCGGGCGGCGGACTTGTCGCCGTCGGCCGTGGCCTTGTGCTCGTCCAGGATCGCATTGGCCACCGTGCGCGCGGTGTCGAGACGGGCCTCGTCGATGGAACGGTCGGCAAGATAGGCTTCCACCGGCTCGCGGAGGCGCTTCAGTTCGTCCACGCTGACCGAACCCAGCGGATACCAGTTGTAATATTCGAGACGCGGCCGATCATCCGTGAGGGTCGGCACATCCCCGACAAAGGCCGCGAGTTTTTCATCGGCGGCGATGAATGTCGCCAGGAAATCCTCGGGCGAGCCGAGGCCGTTCGCCGTCAGGTCTTCAGCCACCGCGGGCTTCGACATGCGCATGGCGAGCTCGTGCGGATCGATGTTCAACGGTTCATCGGAGGCGATCGCCACGCCTTCCATTCTGGACGGCAGCCACAGCGAGACATGCTTGAACTGGCCCATCATGGCCTTGAGTATCATCTTCGGAAGGATGCCGCGGTTGAAATCCAGCGGCACCCATTGCGCGAGAACGCCGCCGGGACGCATCCTCTGCTTTGCCAGCGCATAGAATTCCTCCGTGTAGAGGTTGATGACGCCGGCATCATGGGGCGGTGGCGGCTCGAGCGTGATGACGTCAAATGTCTCCTTGGTCCCCAGCAGGAAGTGGCGCCCGTCCGCGACGATCTGATGGACTTTGGGATTTTGATAGAATTGCTTGTTGATCGGCACGAAGTGGGGCGCAAATTCGAACACCGTCGATGCCAGATCGACCGCGTCGATGGATTGCAATTCTTCATGGGTGCTCACCGCTCCCACCGTGGTTCCGGTCCCGATGCAAATGACGACAGCCGTTTCAACCGGGCCCTGGTGCAGCAGAACGGGATAGTGCCCCATCGCGGCCATGTAGCGTCTGCCCTCGGGACGGTTGTTGGCATAGCTCTTCGAATTCACCACCAACTGCTGATAGGTGCCCGCCGCCTTCTCGCGATACTCGACCACCGCAAAGGTCGCTTGCCGGGTTTCCCGCAACTCGAGCACATTGGCGCCTTCGATCGCGGTCAGGACCCGCTCCAGATAGTGCGGGGTGAAGATCAGCAGTGCTACGGCGATGACGCTCGCGGCGATCGTCCCCTGCCGCCACAGGCTCCTTTCTCTCACAAGATCCGGCTGCGACACGGTGGTCGCGACGAACAGCAGGACGTTCACGACAATCAGCGCGGTGAGCGCGCCCTGGCTGCCCAGACAGGGGATCAGCAGAAACCCCGCCGCCAGCGAGCCCACGACGCCGCCAATCGTGTTCAGGGCGTAGAGCGTGCCGATCCTGCGGCCGAGCGCGCTCATCTGCATCACGGTCAGTTCGCTGGCGAGCGGAAAGCTGATGCCGATCAGCGTCGTCGGCAGCAACAGCGCAACAGCGCAAACCAGGAAGAATGAAACGTCACCCCCCAACAGCTCCTGCACCGGGACAGGAAGCAGGCCCGATACGATGGGAGACAGCGCTACTCCCATGGTCCGCGCCTTGCCGAGTATTCCGACGGTCAGCGTGGCCGCAACCGCGATCAGCAGCTGCGTCACGGCGAAGTATCGCAGCAATTGATCCTTGCGGGGGGCGAGTAGCCTGGCGCAGATCAGGGCGCCGATCACGAGCCCCAGTAGGTAAACGCCGAGCATGCCCGAGAAGGCGTAGACGCTCGAGGTGCTGACATTGGTCAGGAATCGAAACCAGACCACCTCATAGGCGATCGATACAAAACCGGAGCACGCGAAAATCCAGATCAGGACCGACGTCCTGCCACTCGCGGTCGCGGCGGTTTGCACCGGCGCCCGTGCCGCAACCGGCAAGAGCGGAGTTGCGTCGCGCGCAACGAGCAGGGCCACAACGCCGACGCAGACATACAGCGCTGCCGCAACCAGGCTCGATCCCGCGATGCCCCAAAGGCCCATCAGCACAAAGCCGACAACCAGGGTGCCGAGGGCGGCGCCGAGGGTATTGAACCCGTAAAGCAGACCGATGCGATTGGCGAGGTCGGTTTGTGTGCGGGTCAGGAATCTCACCAGGAAGGGCAGGGTCGCGCCCATCAACATCGTCGGCAGCGACAGGATGGCGAGCGACACGGCGACCATGAGAGGCAGCCGGAAGGGAGACTCCAGATCGAGCATCGGTGACAGCCAGCCCACCCATGTCGGCCAATGCGACAGAAACGCGGTGACCGCGAGAGAAACGAGGGCGAGGGCGAGTTCGAGCAACCCGTAAATTTTCAGGGGGCGGCTGACGGTGTCGGCGATCCGGCCTCCCAGGGCGCTGCCCAGCGAGAGACCGAAAAAGAAGCTTGCCACCGTGACGCTGACGGAGACGGTCGCGCTTCCCAGCACGAATTGCAGTTGCTTGAACCAGAGAACCTGCAGGATCAGCGATGCCGCGCCCGATGCCAGAAAGATCGCCGTGACCAGAACCCGGTTTTTCAGGCTCACGGCGTCTCGAACGTCACCACGATTGCGCACTGGACCGCTCTCCCGTTGAACGGAGAACAGGTAAGGCGAATGCTCTTAATATTGCCTTATGGCGGAGCAGCGCTGCGCGGCAGCCGAATCCCGTTGAAATTGCTCGTAAAATTGCCGTTTGGCGGATGCTTGCAGGGGGCCGAACGATCGCGCTGTGAGAGGGCCTTTTGCGTTGCGGATCCAGCTCAATGCCGCATCGCCGTCTCCACGAACTCCAGCACGGAGCGCGGGACCTCTTCGTATTCGACGAAACGGCGCCGAAGCTCGTCGGCAATGTCGGTCGTGACGTCGCGCGACCATCCTTCGTTGGTATTGAAGGCCACGATGCGGACCGGACGGCTGTACTGGTCATCCAGCAGGCGGCGGATCAGCGTTTTCCGGTCAGTGCCTTCTTCGTCGGTTTCGCTCCAGGCACGGCCCAGTCGGCCAAAATCGTTCAGCACGAGATAGGTGTCGTGATCGATTGAATGCGGCACAATCGAAGGCGAGCGAGGCATACATAGTCCTCCATGCTGCACATTATCGTGTTCCGATCGCCCTGCGTATCGGAAATTTCGAGGTAAATCCGCTGGATAGCGGGATCGCGCGTGACGTGAGCGGGGGCTGCAACATGCATTGGAGCAAACCGTCCCGTCGCTGGTTATCTCTTGTCACCGACATGGGCCCTGTTGTGGATGTCGGTGGTTGAGCGACCGATGGGGCTCCCACCCGCTCGAGGAGCGGAGCGATGTTAAGAAGGCTTCGTTTTAGGAATACAACGCTGGAAGAAGTGCTGGCAGTCGATACGCAGCGGCCGCGGAAGAGGCTACGGATGCGTGACCAGCCCCCGAGAGAGAGCCGATCGGCAAGGCTGGCCAAGCCGGGGCGGCCTGTCAGTCAACGAAACGACTGACCCTGCGGGATAGCGCGCCGAGCCCAACTTGCGCGGCGGCCCGTGAACGGGTTCGCCGATTGCGGCGACCAATCCATCATGGCATTCGACACCGCCAACTTCCGTAAGATTGCCGCGCTCGTCGCGGCGGCCGGCACCTTGTTCTGGCTCTACACCTTCTACGCCATCGCCCATGTGCCGCCTGGCGACGGTACCGGCTTCCAGTGGCTGGCGGTCTTTCCGCTCGGCATGGTGTTCGGCCTGTTCTTCCTGCCGGCCTGGCTGCTCGTCGCCATCGGCCGATTGCCGAGATTCACCGCGGCGCTTGGGGTCTGTGGCCTGATCGCGTTCGCGGTGCTGTGGGGGCAGCTGCTGCAGGAGTTTCCGAGGGCGGTCCTCTAGCGCGCCAGCCCATCCTCATCTGCCGGCGAGCCTGGCATGACATTGCTCCAAGGCTGATATAAGCAGCGTTGGGCGCAAGTCGCGGCTTTCCGCCGTCACGGCTGGTCCCGGCCATCCATGTCGGGCGGAACCGCGGGCGTGGATACCCTAACGATTGGCATGTCTTCGGAGACGCGTATGAAAGTGATTGGCCTCGCGGGCTGGAGCGGTGCCGGCAAGACCACCCTGCTGTCGCGGGTGATCCCCTGCCTGCTGGGCCGCGGCCTGCGCGTCTCCGTAATCAAGCACGCCCACCATGAATTCGATGTCGACGTGCCCGGCAAGGACTCCTGGGTGCACCGGCAGTCCGGTGCGACCGAGGTGCTGGTGTCCTCGACGCGGCGCTGGGCGCTGATGCACGAGCTGCGCGGCGCCGATGAGCCGCGGCTGCCGGAGCTGCTCGCCAAGATGGCGCAGGTCGATCTGGTCGTGGTCGAAGGCTTCAAGCGCGAGCCGGTCAACAAGATCGAGGTGTACCGCGCCGCCAACGGCAAGCCGCTGCTGTTTCCCGACGACCCGCGCGTGGTCGGGATTGCCAGCGATGTCGCCGTTGCAACCACGCTGCCGGTCGCGCATCTCGACGACATCGAGGACGTTGCCGAATTGATGCTGCGCGCCGCGATTCCCGTCGACGACGTGCTCGCGTCGGCTCCGGCCGAAGGCTGACGTGGACGGGGAGGCGGCGTTGACGATGCAGGACGGCTTCGCCATGGTCGAACCATGACAACGACGAAGCTCGATCTCACCGGCCTGAAATGCCCGCTGCCGGCGCTGAAGACGCGCAAAGCCCTCCGGAGCGTGACGGCGGGAGATTTCCTCGAGGTGCACTGCACCGATCCGCTTTCGGTGATCGATATCCCGGCCCTCATCCAGGAGACCGGCGACAAGGTCGAGATCACCGAACGAAGCGACGCCCGGATCGTTTTCTTGATCGAGAAGATCAATGGAGCGATAGGCAATTCGAATGCTGCGTTGCCGCGTACGCGCTAGATGCAGCTTGATATCTACCTTTTGCCTATCGACACCTATTTTCCATTCTGCGCGAATTGATAATGTCCGCCGGGTTGTGGTGATGGCGTTGTGCTCGAGTGTGGGCGCATCGACGGACAACGACTGGGCCCGTGCCCAGATCACGGGCTGCACGGCCGGGCATATCCGGTCGTATTGGGGGTTAGCATTTCCGGAATGTGCGTGGTTGGTCCCGACGCATTGAGGAAATGTGCGGAGCTGCCGGCTGACGCTGGCCGCAATGGGCTGAGGCGGGATCGAAGATGCAGATGCGCCTGTCGTAATGGCGGCTGCAGGGGAGGTGTCAATGACCACAGTGAGCAGCGCCGGACGCGTATCCGCGACAGGCGCAGGTTTCCTCGACAAGGAACATACAATCGCGACCGCCGGCTTCAACCGCTGGCTGGTGCCGCCGGCCGCGCTCTGCATCCATCTGTGCATCGGCATGGCTTACGGCTTCTCGGTGTTCTGGCTGCCGCTGTCGCGCGCGATCGGCCTGACCGCGCCGAAGGCGTGCCCCGACATCTCGCTGGTGCAGGAGCTGTTCACCACCACCTGCGACTGGAAGGTCGCGAGCCTCGGGTGGATGTACACGCTGTTCTTCGTGCTGCTCGGCGTCTCCGCCGCGATCTGGGGCGGCTGGCTCGAGAAGGTCGGTCCGCGCAAGGCCGGCTTCGTCGCGGCGCTGTGCTGGGCCGGCGGTCTCGTGATCGGCGCGCTCGGCGTCTACACGCACCAGCTCTGGCTGATGTGGCTCGGATCCGGCGTGATCGGCGGCGTCGGCCTCGGCCTCGGCTACATCTCGCCGGTGTCGACGCTGGTGAAATGGTTCCCCGACCGGCGCGGCATGGCGACCGGCATGGCGATCATGGGCTTCGGCGGCGGCGCGATGATCGGCGCCCCGCTCGCCGACAGGCTGATGAACTACTTCAAGACCCCGACCTCGGTCGGCGTCTGGGAGACCTTCCTCGCCATGGGCGCGATCTACTTCGTGTTCATGATGATCGGCGCGTTCCGCTATCGCATCCCGCCGGCCGGCTGGCAGCCCGAAGGCTGGACGCCGCCGACGAAGGCCAACGCGATGATCTCGAGCAAGCACGTCCATCTCGACAACGCGCACAAGACGCCGCAATTCTGGCTGATCTGGTGGGTGCTCTGCCTGAACGTGTCGGCGGGCATCGGCGTGATCGGCATGGCCTCGCCGATGCTGCAGGAGATCTTCGCGGGCAAGCTGATCGGCCTGCCCAATGTCGGCTTCAACCAGCTCGATGCCGGACAGAAGGCGCAGATCGCGGCGATCGCGGCCGGCTTTGCCGGATTGCTGTCGCTGTTCAACATCGGCGGCCGCTTCTTCTGGGCGTCGCTGTCGGACAAGATCGGCCGCAAGAACACCTACTACACGTTCTTCATCCTCGGCATCGCGCTCTACGCGCTGGCGCCGACCTTCGCCGCGATGGGATCGAAGCTGTTGTTCGTGCTCGGCTTCGGCATCATCCTGTCGATGTATGGCGGCGGCTTCGCCACCGTGCCGGCCTATCTCGCCGACATGTTCGGCACCCAGTTCGTCGGCGCCATCCACGGCCGTCTGCTGACGGCATGGTCGACCGCCGGCATCATCGGTCCTGTCGTGGTGAACTACATCCGTGAGTTCCAGCTGGCCGCAGGCGTGCCGCGCGACCAGCTCTACAACACCACGATGTACATCCTGTGCGCCATGTTGATCGCGGGCCTGATCTGCAACTACCTGATCAAGCCGGTCGATGCGAAATGGCATATGAGCGACGCCGAGGTTGCCAAACTGCAGGATGCGAGCGCCAGCGCCGCGGCGGCCGGACCGCATGGTTCCTACGGGATCGGGTTCGGCGGGCTTGACGCCAAGGCGGCGCTGTTCTGGCTGTTCGTCGGCATTCCGCTGGCGTGGGGCGTCTACATGACGCTGCTCAGCGCGGTCAAAATCCTCTGATCGCAGTTCAGGCCGCGCGCGGGCCATCTGGTATCCCGCGCGGCCTGAAGCGTTTTCGAGCGAAGTGGATGCCGGTTCGCGTGAAGAAGACGCGTCAAACAAGAAGCTCTACGCCGTTCAAATCAACAGATAATCAAGGGACATTTCAGTCATGTTTCGTACCGCAAGCTGTCTTGTGGCCGCCCTGCTTCTCGCCGGCTCGCTGCACACCGCGTCAGCCCAGACCACCGAGGCCAAGCCGTCGAAGGTCAAGCTGACCATGCAGAAGCTGAAGGACATGAAGGCGAAGTGGAAGGCCAACAAGCCAAAGCTGAAGGCTTGCCGCGCCGAGGTGAAGTCGAAGGGCCTGACCGGCGACGACCGCTGGTTCTACATCGAAGAATGCATGGGCAAGAGCTGAGCGGCACCGCTCCGCTATCTGCAACGCAAGAGGGCGTGACGGCGATCGCTGTCACGCCCTCTTGTTGCGTTTGAGACGCGATCACTCCGCGGCGGCGGGCGTCGTCTTGGCGGCCTCCAGCGCGGCTGCGATCGCCTCGTCGACCCGTTCGAGCCAGATGAACTCCAGCTTGGCGCGGGCGCCGGCGGGGATGTCGTCGAAGTCGCGCTTGTTGCGCGCCGGCAGCATCACCCGGGTCAGGCCGGCGGCCGCGGCCGCGACCACCTTCTCCTTGATGCCGCCGACCGGCAGCACGAGGCCGCGCAGCGAGATCTCGCCGGTCATCGCGGTATCGCTGCGCACCGTGCGATCGGTCAGGAGCGAGGTGAGGGCGGTGAACATCGCAACGCCCGCGCTCGGACCGTCCTTCGGCGTCGCGCCGGCCGGAACGTGGACGTGGATGTCGCTCTTCTCGAACACGCCGGGGTCGATGCCGAGCTGCGAGGCCCGGCTCTTCACCAGGGTTAGCGCGGCCTGCACGCTCTCGCGCATCACCTCGCCGAGCTGGCCGGTGAGGATCAACGCGCCGCGGCCCGGCGTGCGCGACGCCTCGATGAACAGGATGTCGCCGCCGACCGGGGTCCAGGCCAGCCCGGTGGCAACGCCCGGGATGCTGGTGCGCATCGCGATCTCGTTCTCGAACCTCGGCTGGCCGAGCAGCGAGACGATGTCCTTCGGCGCGATCGTGACGTGGCGGGTGCTGCCCTCGGCGATCTGCACCGCGACGTTGCGCAGCACCTTGCCGATCTCGCGCTCCAGGTTGCGGACGCCGGCTTCGCGGGTGTAGCTGCGTATGATCAGCCGCAGCGCATCCGGATCGATCTCGACCTGCTCGGCCTTGATCCCGTTCGCCTCGAGCTGGCGGCGCACCAGATAGCGCTTGGCGATCTCGAGCTTCTCGTCCTCGGTGTAGCCGGCGAGGCTGATCAGCTCCATGCGGTCGAGCAGCGGCCCGGGCACGCCGTCGAGCATGTTGGCGGTGGCGATGAAGACGACACGCGAGAGGTCGAACGGCACGCCGAGATAATTGTCGCGGAAGGTGCTGTTCTGCTCGGGGTCGAGCACTTCGAGCATCGCGGCCGACGGATCGCCCTGGATGCCGCGGCCCATCTTGTCGATCTCGTCCAGCATCATCACGCAATTGCGCGCACCGGCCTTCTTGATCGCCTGGATGATGTTGCCAGGCAGCGCCCCGATGTAGGTGCGGCGATGGCCGCGGATCTCGGCCTCGTCATGCACGCCGCCGAGCGAGACGCGGACGAACGGCCGCGCCATCGCGCGCGCGATCGATTGGCCGAGCGAGGTCTTGCCGACCCCGGGCGGCCCGAGGAAGCACAGGATCGGCGCCTTGCCGCCGGGCGCGAGCTTGCGCACCGCGAGATATTCGATGATGCGGCTCTTGATCTTCTCGAGGCCATAATGGTCCTGGTCGAGGATCTTGCGCGCCTCCGCGATGTCGATCGGCTTCTCCTCCGGAATGCTCCAGGGCAGATCGACCAGCCAGTCGAGATAGCTGCGCACCATGCCGGATTCGGCCGCTGCCTCCGGCATCCGCTCGTAGCGGCGCAGTTCCTTCTGCGCCTGGCTTTCGGCCTCCGGCGGCATCTTGGCCTCGACGATCGCCTTGGTCAGCTCGGCGACTTCC
Source organism: Bradyrhizobium sp. USDA 4503 (assembly GCF_054055815.1). NCBI lineage: Bacteria > Pseudomonadati > Pseudomonadota > Alphaproteobacteria > Hyphomicrobiales > Nitrobacteraceae > Bradyrhizobium > Bradyrhizobium sp. USDA 4503. Next base: position 3,656,812 of record NZ_JBSRXS010000001.1, on the reverse strand, counting down.
GCGGCCTTGCCGTCACCTTCGCCGAGCTGGCGCTGGATCGTCGCCATCTGCTCGCGCAGGATCGCCTCGCGCTGCCGCTCGTCGAACACGGCCTTGGTCTTCTGCCCGATCTCCTGGCTCAGCCGCAGCACCTCGATACGTTCGGCGAGGTGACGCGACACCTTGTCCATCCGTGCCACGAGATCGATGGTTTCCAGGATGTCCTGTTTCTCCGACGGCTTGATGTCCATGTAGGACGTCGCAAGGTCGGCAAGGGTTGCCGGCGAGGTGGTGCCCTGCAGTGCTGCGATCAGCTCCTGCGGCACTTGCGGCAGCAATTGCGCGGCCTCCAGCGCCTGGCGCTGCAGATTGAGGAAGCGCGCCTCGATCTCGGCCGAGGTGGTGGTCGGCTCCGGGATTTGCAGCACGCGGGCCGCGAGGAACGGCGTGCCCGGCAGATAGTCGAGCACGCGCATGCGCTGCACGCCCTGGCAGACCAGATGGTGGCTGTCGTCCGCACCGGTGATGTAGCGCACGATGTTGGCTGTGGTGCCGACGCGGTAAAGCCCGTCGGGGCCGGGATCGTTGGTCTCGGGATCGCGCTGCAGCAGGATGCCGATCGGCCGCTGCTCGCGCACCGCCTGCTGGGCCGCGGCAATCGAGGTCGCCCGGGCGATCGTGATCGGAATGATGACATCCGGAAACAGCACGGTGTTGCGCACCGGGACGATGATCAGCGCGTCGCTCGGGATCGGCGTCGAAGTTGAAGCTGGGCTTGAAACGTCTGAGGCAGCCATGTCGAAATCCTTTAGCTCGACTTTCCGAGCCGCAGGCCGACGCAACCATGCGCGGCAAAGCGGCTGATCGTGTAGCGGCCGGTCGGCAGCGCGATGCGGCGCTCGAACCGGCCCTGCGGCAGTTCGAGGCGCAGGATACGGGCGTTGCGGAGTTCAGGGGGCAGGGTGCGGCGGCCGGAGATCACCAGCGTGCCGCCGTCGAGCGCGGCCTCGACCTCGTCGGGATCGACCCCCGGCAACGCGACCAGGATCAGGATTTCATCCTCGGTCTCGATCACGTCGGTCGGCGGTTCCCAGCTCGGCTCGGTGCTTCCCGCGCGCGGGTGCAAATTGAGGAAGCTCTGGTGCAGCCGTTCGGCGCGGGCGAGCGCCTCGATCGCATCCGACAGCATCCAGTTGATCTGATCCTTGGGCCGCATGGGCACTCTCCACGTCGCACTGGGAGGCAAGGTTACCGGTCTTGCCGCCGACCGTAAACCTGCCCCTCGCGCCGCTGATCGAGGGTAAAATTGTCCGAAATGTCGCGATTTGCGGCATGACGGCGGTGCACGGACCGCGGCCGGACGCTTATGCCGCGGCTATGTGACAGGGCTGCGGCTGCTCTCGAATTCCTACGACCTTCCCCGCATCTTTTGCCGTGATGCGGCGCGCTCGCGCGCGCCGCCAAAAGGGAAGGTGGCACATGACCTTGCTCCATTACCACGATGCCCGGCCGCACGGTTCGGCCGGCGCCATGCCCTTGATGCTGCGGCGAACCGTCAGGCGGATCGGCCTCGTCTTCAGGACTGTTCACCGCGCGATCGCTGCCGCCAAGATTCATCGGCTGCGCAATGAGCTGCTGCTGCATCGCGGCCACGAGGATTGGGCGCGAACCAACCTCAACGTCGGCATGCTCGGCGACGACGCCGAGAGATATCCACGGGCGCCGGTCGTGCTCGGCGAGAAATGGGACTACTGAGATGCGCACAGTTTCGTTCATCGCTGCCCTGCCGCGCCGCGCCGCAGAAGGGCTGCTCGCATTCCTCGCCTGGATCGGCGAGGAGCCGATCAGCGGCTACCGGCCCGAGGCGCACTACATGCGCGGTCCGGGACCAGCGTGGCGGGCCAAGCATCCCGGGAGTTAAGGCCCCGAACCCATCCGCGTCATTGCGAGGAGCATGGCGACGAAGCAATCCATATCTCCGCATGTGGCGCGATGGATTGCTTCGCGGAGCCTGCCATCGGGCGCGCGTTCGCGCGACCCGTTGGCTCGCAATGACGTGGAGAGGTCGCGACGCCTACGAGACCCACGATCCCGAGCGCGCCGACCTTGAGCGACCGTCGTTTCTGCTCCCAAGCCAGTTCACGTCGCTTCACGTCGCGGCGCCAGGTGATCGAGAAGGTTCATCGGCAGCGGGAAGACCACGGTCGAGGAGCGCTCGCCGGCAATGTCGTGCAGCGCCGCGAAGTAGCGCAGCTGCATCGCTTGCGGCTCCTGGGCGAGGATCCGGCCGGCCTCGACCAGCTTCTCGGCGGCCTGCTGCTCGCCCATCGCGTTGATCACCTTGGCGCGCCGCAGCCGTTCCGCCTCGGCCTGCTTGGCGATCGCCCGCACCATCGTCTCATTGAGATCGATATCCTTGATCTCGACCCCGGTGACCTTGATGCCCCAGACGTCGGTCTGCCTGTCGAGGGTCTCCTGGATATCGGCGTTCAGCTTGTCGCGTTCCGCCAGCATCTCGTCGAGCTCGTGCTTGCCGAGCACCGAACGCAGCGTGGTCTGCGCAAGCTGGCTGGTCGCAGCCATGTAGTCGCTGACCTTGATGATGGCGCGCTCGGGATCGACGATGCGGAAGTAGAGCACGGCGTTGACCTTGACCGAGACGTTGTCGCGCGAAATCACGTCCTGTGGCGGCACCACCTGCACCACCACCCTGAGATCGACCTTCACCAGCTGCTGCACCACCGGAATCAGGATGATGAGCCCCGGGCCCTTCACCCCGGTGAAACGGCCGAGCGTGAAGATGACGCCGCGCTCGTATTCGCGCAGCACGCGCACGGCCTGGGTCAGGAATACGATGATCAGCAGCGCGATCGCCGCATAGGTGAAATAATCAAGCATCATGCCTTACCTCCCTCGCCGGGAGAGGCCGGCGTGCGCCGTACCACCAGCGTCAAATCGATGATGTTGGCGACCTCGACCGTGTCTCCCGCCGCGAATGTCTCGGTGCTGCGCGCTTGCCAGCGTTCGCCGTTGGTGAAGACGTGACCCGTGGTCTCGGACCAGTCGAGCACTTCGGCCGATAGCCCGCGCATGGCTTGCGCACCGATCCGCACCGGGCCCTTGCGCGCCCGGCGGAGCGCGCCGAGCACGACGAGAATGAGCCCCGTGAACATCGCGGCGACGATGCCGATGACCGGCCATGACAGCCGGTAACCGGGCGCCTCGATCCGAAACAGCATGGCTGCTCCAAGCACGAAGGCGACTATTCCTCCGAGGCCGATCACGACGGTCGGGTTGAAGGCTTCGATTGCGAGCAGCGCGATCCCAACCAGCATCAGGGCGAAGCCCCGCGTAGTTGATCGGCAGCATGTTGAGTGCGTACAGACCGAGCAGCAGGCAGATCGTCCCGACAACCCCGGGCGCCACGGCACCGGGCGACATGAACTCGAAGATCAGGCCGTAGATGCCGACCATCAGGAGAATGAATGCGATGTTAGGGTCGGTGATGACCGCAAGCGCGCGCGCGATCCAGGTGGGATCGATGGCCTCGATCGCGGTGTCCGTGGTCGCCAGGCGTTGCGTCTTGCCGCCGGGAAGCTCGATGGTCCGGCCATCGACCTGCCTGAGCAGGTCGGCCGGATCGCGCGCGGTGAGATCGATGACGTTGGCCTGCAGCGCTGCGTTGGCGGAGAGGGTGGCGGCATCGCGCACCGCCTTCTCGGCCCAGTCGGCATTGCGGCCGCGCAATTCGGCGAGGCTGCGGATGAAGGCAACGGCATCATTCGTCACCTTCGCCGTCATGGCATCCTTGGTTTCGGACGGATGGCCGCCGTCCTTCTGGTCCTTGCCGCCCTTGTCCGGGGTGCTGCCCGGCAGCCCCGGTATCGGGCCGCCGATCTGCACCGGCGTCGCGGCGCCGATATTGGTGCCGGGCGCCATGGCCGCGAGATGGGTCGCATAGAGGATATAGGTCCCGGCGCTCGCGGCATGGGCGCCGGATGGCGCAACGTAGCCGACCACGGGAACGGGCGAGGCCAGCACGTCGGCGATGATCTCACGCATGCTGGTGCTGAGGCCGCCCGGCGTATTCAAACGCAGGATAACAATTTCGGCGTGGCGCTCGGCGGCCTTGGCCAGGCCGTCCTTGACGTAGCTGGCCGCTGCCGGCCCAATTGCCCCGTCGATTGAAATGGTCAGGGCAAGATGGCTGTTGTCCGCGGCCGGACCGGGACGGATGGAGACAACCAGAGCGACCAGGACGGTCGCAACAACGAGGGCCGCCTTGAAGGTGGTGTGCACGGCAAGCACTCCCTTGCCGTGGATATGGGGCGCCGTTTCGGAACCTCAAGTTGGCGCCGCGTCACGGGCACCGTGTGCTGATCGCATTGTGCATTGCGATGGGTTATGTCGGGTCGGCAAATCTCAATGCGCGGCTGCGAGGTACTCGTCGGCAAGCTCAGCCATCGCCTGCGAGACCTCGGCCTTTGCCGACCCGTTCAATTGCACGATCGGCAGTCGCGTCGTCGGCGGCATGAATCCCAGAAGCGACAGCGCGAACTTCAATGCGGCGGGATGCTCGCGCTCCAGCAAGGTCGCAAGCGGCACCAGCCGCTGGTGCAACTCCCGCGCCTGATACAACCGTCCCTCGCGGAAATGCCTGTGAACGGCCACGTACAGATCGGGCGCGACGTTCGTCACGACCGAGATGCAGCCATCGCCACCGGCGGCGAGCCAGGCCAGCGAGGAGGCGTCGTCGCCGGTCAGCATCCGGAACGTCGCCGGCAGGCGTGAGCGCAGGCGCGCCAGCCGGGCAACGTCACCGCTGCCGTCGCGCAAACCCACGAAGCGTGGCGATGCGGCGAGCTCGAGCAGGGTCTCGTCGGCAAGGCCCTTCACCGTGCGCGACGGAATGTCGTGCAGGATGACAGGCAGCGTGGTGGCCGCGGCGACCGCGTGGAAATGCGCCGCAGTGCCCCGTGGCATCGGCTTGTTGTAATAGGGGACGACCGACATGACGGCATCGGCGCCGGCCGCTTCCGCTGCCCGGGTGAATGTGACGGCGCGATCGGTCGCGTTCGATCCGGCGCCGGCGATGATGCGAACCCGCTTGCGCGCGACGCCGGCCGCGATCCGGACCAGCTGCGCACGTTCCGCGGGCTCCAGCGTCGCGCTTTCACCTGCGGTCTCGCCGACCACCAGCGCGGTGGCGCCGGCCGCGATCTGGCGCTCGCACAGCCGGCCGAACGCGTCCACGTCGATCTCGCCCCGATGGTTGAAGGGGGTCGGAAGATCGGGGATGAAGCCCGACAGCCATCCGGCCGTGTCGGCTTTCGCAGCCGTTTGCCAGGTCATGTTTGTCAAGTCATGGGTGGCTCACGCCACGCGGATTGCGGGGAAGCTCGCGGTCTCGCCGCGCATATCGAGCTCGATCTCACGCGAAAGCTCGACGATCATTTCAGGATGCTGGCCGTTTTCGAACAGCGCGTATTTGACGGCCTGGGCGCGGTTGACGAACAGGCCGCCATAGAGGCCGTTCTGTTGCTGGGCGACCCACTGGCCGCGATGGTTGCGGCCGATGAAGACGACGGTGGACGCGGCGCTACACGAGGGAGGTTCGACGAGTTTCACGGTGGTGGTCCTTCTTTTTGTTTCTGACGCGTTTTCCTCGCGCGAACCGGTATCCGGCTCGCTCGAAAACGCTTCAGTCACGGTCACGCGATCAATGTCTGATTTGCGGGATATGAAATCGAGCGCGTGCGAGCAGCGACTTCATAGGAGCGGCATAGGATTTGTGAGGATGGTCTAGAGGCGCTGGACGATGCCGCTGCCGAGCGCGCACAGCGCGACATAGGCGGTCATCTCGTCCCAGTGATTGAGGTTTGCGGCAAACGGCATTTCGCGCTTGGCGATCCCGGCGAAGGCGCAGATCACGGCCGACATCCACAACAGCGTGACGAGGCCCTTGCCGAAGCCAGCGCCGGCGAACACGGCAAAGCCGATCATGATGGCGAGCCGGAAGCCGAACCGGACCATGACCTGGACCGACTGCAGCTGCCGCGGCAGTTGTTTGGTGTCCACGGCCGCGCCGCCGTCAGCCGATATTGTCGACGAACAGCGGCTCGTACAGCGCGCGCGTGTCGCGACGGACGGTCGGCACGCTGGTTCGGCTATCGGGCGTCGAGATGCGCTGCGCCTCCACGAAGGCGCTGAGGATCGCGAGTGCAAGATCGGTGTGGTGGGTCTCGATCGACTGGTCGAGCCAGTCCGGCAGCTCGCGTTCGCGTGACAATGCGCAGTGCCACTCGCCCTCGTCATAGACCAGGCGGCGGATCTGCCATTGCGGCAGTTCCAGATCGAGCAGCGCGATCGCGGCGTCGGTCCAGGCGCCCGACTGGATCAGCCGCTCGACCTGGCGGGTCTTGCCGCTCTGTCCGACCGAGGGAAAGCGCCGGCAGGTCTGGCTGATGATGTCGGCCATGAATTCGGCTGTCACCGCATAGGCGTCGCGCAGCCGGTCGCCGAGATCGATGGAGGTGTTCTGGGAAAGTACGGACATGGCGTCATCTCGTCTTGCGCGGCCCAAGAAATCCAAGCTCAAGGCATTGGCCGCACGCTCAAAATGGCCGGAGTGCCATTTGAAAACGAGATGAGGCGGGGGACGGAGATATAGGCATTCCATAAAGACACGTCGTCCCGGCGAAGGCCGGGACCCATAACCACCGATTTCAGTTTTCGTGTCGCGCTGGGCCCAGCCATCACAAAACTCGGCCCTGTGGTTATGGGTCCCGGCCTTCGCCGGGACGACGGCTGCGCAGCTCGTGGCACTTATAGGATTCCTATAACGTCCTTACTCGCCACCTCTCGAAAACCTATGTCCCGGATGGCACCTCACGGCCATCCGGCGCGGGACGCCTATGCAATGGCCCGCGCCCTGTGACGCATAGGAGTCTCACATGATGGACATTCTCATGGCGGCGCTTGCGATCGGCTTCTTCGCGGCCGGCATCGGCTACGCCTACGCCTGCGAACGGCTGTAACGGAGGCGGCGATGATCTTCGATTACTCGCTCGCCGGCCTCGTCTCGCTCGGCCTGCTGTTCTACCTCACTTACGCATTGCTGCGGCCCGAACGCTTCTAGGCGGCCCGCGATGTCAGCGCTTTGCACAATTCTGTTAGCCGACGCGATGCTGACCGGGCTGTTGCTCGGCTTGTTCGCGTCGATGCTGCGCTTCGCTCCCATTCGAAAGGTTTGACGCAATGACCGTCATCGGCTGGATTCAAATTATTCTGTTCTGCGCGATCGTTGCCGCGCTGGTCAAACCGCTCGGCTGGTACATGACCCGCGTGTTCAGCGGCGAGCGCACCTTCCTGTCGCCCGTGCTGCGCCCGGTCGAGCGTGGCATCTACTGGGTCGGCGGCGTCGACGAGCGGCGCGAGCAGCACTGGCTGACCTATACGGTCGCCATGCTGCTGTTCCATGTCGGCGGCTTCGCCATCATCTACGGCCTGATGCGGCTGCAGGCAGTGCTGCCGTTCAACCCGGCCGCGCAATCGGCGGTCGCGGAGGACCTCTCCTTCAACACCGCGATCTCCTTCATCACCAACACCAACTGGCAGAACTACGGCGGCGAGAGCACGCTGTCCTATCTGGTCCAGATGGTCGGCCTCACCCACCAGAATTTCCTGTCGGCGGCGACCGGCATCGCGCTGGCGATGGCGCTGATCCGCGGCTTCACCCGCTCGTCGATGCGCACCGTCGGCAATTTCTGGGTTGATGTCACGCGCTGCACGCTCTACGTGCTGCTGCCGATCTGCGTCGTCTACGCGCTGTTCCTGGTCTGGCAGGGCATGCCGCAGACGCTCGGCGCTTATGTCGACGCCACCACGCTGGAGGGCGGCAAGCAGACCATCGCGCTCGGGCCCGTGGCCTCGCAGGTCGCGATCAAGATGCTCGGCACCAATGGCGGCGGCTTCTTCAACGCCAACGCCGCGCATCCGTTCGAGAATCCGACCGCGCTGTCGAACCTCGTGCAGATGGTCTCGATCTTCGCACTCGGCGCCGCCATGACCAACGTGTTCGGCCGCATGGTCGGCAACGAGCGCCAGGGCTGGGCGATCTTCGCCGTGATGGGCATCCTGTTCGTCGCCGGCGTCACCGTCACCTACTGGGCGGAAGCCAACGGCACCTCGGCGCTGCACGCGCTCGGTCTCACCGGCGGCAACATGGAGGGCAAGGAGGTCCGCTTCGGCATCGTCGCGTCCTCGCTGTTCGCCGTCGTCACGACTGCCGCCTCCTGCGGCGCGGTCAATGCCATGCATGACAGCTTCACGGCGCTCGGCGGCATGATCCCGCTGATCAACATGCAGCTCGGCGAGGTCATCATCGGCGGCGTCGGCGCCGGCTTCTACGGCATGTTGCTGTTCGTCGTGCTGGCGATCTTCGTTGCCGGCCTGATGGTCGGCCGCACTCCGGAATATGTCGGCAAGAAGATCGAGGCGCGCGAGGTCAAGATGGCGATGCTCGCGATCCTGGTGCTGCCGCTGATGTATCTCGGCTGGACCGCGGTCGGCGTGGTACTGCCGTCGGCGGTGGCCTCGATGGCGAACTCCGGCCCGCACGGCTTCACCGAGGTGCTGTACGCGTTCACCTCGGCGACCGGCAACAACGGCTCGGCCTTCGCGGGCCTCACCGGTAACACCCTGTTCTACAATCTGACGCTCGCCTCCGCGATGTTCGTCGGCCGCTTCTTCATGATCGTGCCGGCGATGGCCATTGCAGGTTCGCTGGTCGAGAAGAAGTCGATCCCGGCCTCGGCGGGCACCTTCCCGACCACCGGCGGGTTGTTCGTCGGCCTCGTCATCGGCGTGATCCTGATCATCGGCGGTCTCACCTTCTTCCCAGCGCTGGCGCTCGGGCCGATCGTCGAGCACCTCGCCATGAACGCCAACACCCTGTTCTGATCGAATTGTCCGGAGTGACAACCATGGAAACCACAAGACTGCAAAAGCAGGTGACGGCGTCGACCATGTTCGACCCGAAGATCCTGGTGCCGGCGATCCGCTCGGCCTTCGTCAAGCTCGATCCCCGCCTGATGGCGAAGAACCCCGTGATGTTCGTGGTCGAGGTCGTGGCCGCGTTGACCACGGTGATCTTCGTCCGCGACCTCGTCACCGGCAGCGCCAATCTCGGCTTCACCTTCCAGATTATCCTCTGGCTCTGGTTCACGGTGCTGTTCGCCAACTTCGCCGAGGCCGTTGCCGAAGGCCGCGGCAAGGCGCAGGCGGAATCGCTGAAAAAGACCCGCACCGAGAGCCAGGCCAAGCTGCTCACCGGCACCGACCGGACCTATCGCATGGTGCCCGGCACCTCGCTGAAGGTCGGCGACGTCGTGCTGGTCGAGGCCGGCGACAACATCCCGTCCGACGGCGAGGTGATCGAAGGCGTGGCCTCGGTCAATGAAGCCGCGATCACGGGTGAATCCGCACCTGTGATCCGCGAGTCCGGCGGCGATCGTTCCGCGGTCACCGGCGGCACCCAGGTGCTGTCGGACTGGATCCGTGTCCGCATCACCGCAGCCCAGGGCTCGACCTTCATCGACCGCATGATCAAGCTGGTGGAGGGCGCCGAGCGGCAGAAGACGCCGAACGAGATCGCGCTCAACATCCTGCTGGCCGGCCTCACCATCATCTTCGTGTTCGCGACGGTGACGATCCCGAGCTATGCGGCCTATGCCGGCGGCTCGATTTCGGTCGTGGTGCTGGTGGCGCTGTTCGTGACGCTGATTCCGACCACGATCGGCGCGCTTCTGTCGGCGATCGGCATCGCCGGCATGGACCGCCTGGTGCGCTTCAACGTGCTGGCGATGTCTGGCCGCGCGGTGGAGGCTGCCGGCGACGTCGATACGCTGCTGCTGGACAAGACCGGCACCATCACGCTCGGCAACCGCCAGGCGACCGCATTCCGTCCGATCCGCGGCGTCGCCGAGCAGGACCTCGCCGACGCAGCGCAGCTTGCCTCGCTGGCCGACGAGACGCCGGAAGGCCGCTCGATCGTGGTGCTCGCCAAGGAGAAATACGGCATCCGCGGACGCGACATGCATGAGCTTGCCGCGACCTTCGTGCCGTTCACCGCGCAGACCCGCATGAGCGGCATCGATGCCGGCACGTCGTCGGTCCGCAAGGGCGCGGTGGACGCGATCCTTGCCTATGTCGACGGCGGCTCGCCCCGCACCGTCGCCTCGGGCAACACCGTCCGCGCGGTCGCGGCGACGATGAGCGCCGAAGCGCGCGAGATCCAGTCGATCGCCGACGAGATCGCAAAGGCCGGCGGCACGCCGCTGGCCGTCGCCAAGGACGGCAAGCTGCTCGGCGTCGTGCACCTGAAGGACATCGTCAAGGGCGGTATCCGCGAGCGCTTTGCCGAACTGCGCCGCATGGGCATCCGCACCGTGATGATCACCGGCGACAACCCGATGACCGCGGCCGCGATCGCGGCAGAGGCCGGCGTCGACGACTTCCTGGCGCAGGCAACCCCCGAGGACAAGCTCAAGCTGATCCGCGACGAGCAATCCAAGGGCAAGCTGGTCGCGATGTGCGGCGACGGCACCAACGACGCGCCGGCGCTGGCGCAGGCCGATGTCGGCGTCGCCATGAACACCGGCACGCAGGCCGCCCGCGAGGCCGGCAACATGGTCGACCTCGATTCCAACCCGACCAAGCTGATCGAGGTGGTCGAGATCGGCAAGCAGCTGCTGATGACCCGCGGCGCGCTGACCACGTTCTCGATCGCCAACGACGTCGCGAAGTACTTTGCGATCATCCCGGCGATGTTCCTCGCGTTCTATCCGCAGCTTCAGGTGTTGAACGTGATGCACCTGGCGAGTCCGCAAAGCGCGATCCTGTCGGCGATCATCTTCAATGCGCTGATCATCATCGCGCTGATTCCCTTGGCGCTGAAGGGCGTCAAGTATCGCGCGGTGGGTGCCGGCGCGCTGCTCGGCCGCAACCTGATGATCTACGGTCTCGGCGGCATCGTCATCCCGTTCATCGGCATCAAGGCGATCGACCTCGTCGTCGCCGCCTTGGGCCTGGCTTAACCACAGCGTCATTGCGAGGAGCGAAGCGACGAAGCAATCCATCCATCCGTTATGCCGATCCATGGATTGCTTCGCTTCGCTCGCAATGACGAAAGAGATTTAGGAGACCAGTCATGCTGAAAGAAATCCGCCCCGCCATCCTCGTGCTGGTCCTGCTGACCGCGATCACGGGCCTTGCCTATCCGCTCGCCATCACCGGCATCGCCGGCGTCATCTTCCCGCGCCAGGCGCAAGGCAGCCTGATCGAGCAGGACGGCAAGGTGATCGGCTCCGCCCTGATCGGGCAGGAGTTCAAGGAAGATAAATACTTCCATGGCCGGCCGTCGGCGACGGTCGCGCCCGATCCGAACGACTCCACGAAGACAGTGCCGGCGCCCTACAACGCGGCCAATTCCGGCGGCTCCAACCTCGGCCCGACCAGCAAGGCGCTGAACGACCGGGTCAAGGAGGATGTCGAGAAGCTGAAGGCGGAGAACCCGTCCGCCAGCGTGCCGGTCGATCTTGTGACCACGTCGGGCAGCGGGCTCGATCCGGATATCTCGCCGGACGCCGCGCTGTTCCAGGTGCCGCGGGTCGCCAAAGCGCGCAGCATGTCCGAGGACGCAGTGCGTGAGCTGGTGACGCAGAACACGCAGGGCCGCTTCGCCGGCGTGATCGGCGAGCCCCGTGTTAACGTTCTTGCGCTCAACCTGGCGCTCGACGCGGCAAAGCCAAAATAGGAGAGTAGGCTGCCCCTCGCAGGATGACTATATTGCGGTATGGCCAATCAGCGCGACCCTGACAAACGACCCTCGCCGGATGCGCTGCTGGAGGCGGCGCGCCGGGAGACCGATCGATCGGGACGGCTGAAGATCTTCATCGGCGCCGCCCCCGGCGTCGGCAAGACCTACGAGATGCTCTCGAGCGCCCACGCCCGCCTGAAGGCGGGCGTCGACGTCGTGGTCGGCGTCGTCGAAACCCACGGTCGGGTCGAGACCGAGACGCTGCTCAGGGGTCTCGAGGTGCTGCCGCGGAAGCGGCTGACCTATCGCGACCAGACGCTAGAGGAGATGGACCTCGATGCATTGATCGCGCGGCGGCCGCAGCTCGCGCTGGTCGACGAGCTCGCCCATACCAACGCGCCGGGCAGCCGGCATCCCAAGCGCTATCTCGACGTCGAGGAATTGCTGTCGAACGGCATCGACGTCTACACCGCGATCAACATCCAGCACATCGAGAGCCTCAACGACGTCGTCGCGCAGATCACCCATGTGCGGGTGCGCGAGACGGTGCCGGACTCGGTGGTCGATCGCGCCGATGCGATCGAGCTGATCGACCTGACGCCCGACGACCTGATCCAGCGGCTCAAGGAGGGCAAGGTCTATGTGCCCAAGCAGGCCGAGCGGGCGCTGGAACACTATTTCTCGCCCGGCAATCTCACCGCGCTGCGCGAGCTGGCGCTGCGCCGCACGGCCGAGCGGGTCGACGAGCAGCTGCTCAACCACATGCAGGCCAATGCGATTGCCGGACCCTGGGCCGCCGGCGAGCGCATCCTGGTCTGCCTGAGCGAGGATCCGCGCGCGGCCGGCCTCGTGCGCTACACCAAGCGCCTCGCCGACCGGCTGCATGCGCAATGGACCGCGGTCAGCATCGAGACGCGGCGCAGCCTGCAACTTTCCGACGAGCAGCGCGACCGGCTGGCCGACACCATGCGGCTCGCGGAATCGCTCGGCGGCGAGGCGCTGACGCTGCCCGGCGTCGGCCGCCGTATCGCCGACGACGTCATCAATTTCGCCCAGGCCAACAACGTCACCCAGATCATCATCGGCAAGTCGACGCGCTCGCGCTGGTTCGAGTTGACGCATGGATCCGTGGTGCACGATCTGGTGCGCCGCGCCGGCAATATCAGCGTCAACGTGATCGCCGGCGACGAGCTGCCGGTCGGCAAGGCGGTGGTGCAGACCGCGCAGCGGCAGGAGCCGTTCAATCCGCGGCCCTATCTGATGGCGCTGCTGCTGGCGGCGCTCGGGCTCGGCGCGGCCAAGCTGATCCAGCCGTTCTTCGGCATCGAGAATGTCGACCTCGTCTTTCTCACCGCCGTGGTCGGCGCCGCGGCGCGCTACGGCCTCGGGCCGTCGCTGCTGGCGAGCGTCGCGGCCTCGCTGTGCTACAATTTCTTCTTCCTGCCGCCGGTCTATACCTTCACCATCACCGACCCGACCAATGTCGCGGCGTTCTTCTTCTTCATGCTGATCGCGCTGCTGGTCTCCAACGTCGCGGCGCGGGTGCGCACCCAGGCCGACACCGCGATCAGCCGGGTCCGCACCACCGAATCGCTCTACGCCTTCAGCCGCAAGCTCGCTGGCACCGCGACGCTGGACGACGTGCTGTGGGCGACCGCCTACCAGATTGCGCTGATGCTCAAGGTGCGCGTGGTGCTGCTGCTGCCGGAGGACGGGATGCTGACCGTCAAGAGCGGCTATCCGCCGGAGGATCAGCTCGACCAGGCCGATCTCGCCGCCGCCAACTGGGCCTGGGGCAACGACCGTCCGGCCGGCCGCGGCTCCGACACGCTGCCGGGCGGCAAACGACTGTTCCTGCCGATGCGCACCGGCCGCGGCCCGATCGGCGTGATCGGCATCGATGACGACCGCACCGGGCCCTTGCTGACGCCGGACCAGCGCCGGCTGCTCGACGCGCTGGTCGATCAGGGCGCGCTCGCAATCGAGCGCGTGCTGCTGGTCGAGGACATGGATCGCGTCAAGCGCACGGTGGAATCCGACCGGCTGCGCGGCGCGCTCCTGACCTCGATCTCGCACGATCTCAAGACGCCGCTGGCCTCGGTGCTCGGCTCGGCCTCGGCGCTGCGCGACCTCAGCGCCAACCTGAGCGATGCGCAGAAGCACGATCTGCTCGCCACCGTGATCGACGAGTCCGAGCGGCTGAATCGGTTCATCGCCAATCTGCTGGACATGACCAAGCTGGAATCCGGCGCGATCGTGCCGAACACGGCGCGCCATGATGTCGGCGAGATCGTCGGCAGCGCGCTGCGGCGGGCGAGCAAGATCCTGGTGCATCACCGGGTGTCGCTGGAGCTCGCGGCCGACCTGCCGATGCTGGAGCTCGACGCCGTGCTGTTCGAGCAGGTGCTGTTCAACCTGCTCGACAACGCTGCCAAATACGCCCCGTCGGACACCACGATCTCGATCCGCGGCGCGCGCGATCGCGACACCATCGCGCTGCAGATCCTCGATGAAGGCAACGGGATTCCCGCGGCCGAGCTCGAAAGCGTGTTCGACAAATTCTATCGCGCCGAGAAGGGCGACCATGTTCGCCCCGGAACCGGCCTCGGGCTTGCGATTTCGCGCGGCTTCGTCGAGGCGATGCGCGGCACGATCGCGGCGGCCAACCGCGCCGACCGCAGCGGCGCCGTCATCACCATCCGCCTGCCGATCCCTGCCGACACCAACGCGCTGGACACTGCTGCATGAACGCGACGCCGATCAAGGTCCTGGTCATCGACGACGAGCCGCCGATCCGCAAGTTGCTGCGGATGGGGCTGAGCACGCAGGGCTATGACATCCTCGAGGCATCCAACGGCAAGCTGGCGCTGGAGATGCTGGGTGAGGGACCGGCGCTGATCATCCTCGACCTCGGATTGCCCGACATTCAGGGCCATGACCTCTTGCGCATGATCCGCGGCCGCAACGAGAGCGTGCCGATCGTGGTGCTGTCGAGCCGCGGCGACGAGGCCGGCAAGGTGCAGGCGCTCGATCTCGGCGCCGACGACTACCTGACCAAGCCGTTCGGCATGGACGAATTGCTAGCGCGGCTGCGCGCGGCGCTGCGGCACCAGTTGCAGGTGCAGGGCGAGCGGCCGGTGTTTCGCTCCGGCGATCTTTCGGTCGATCTGGTGCGCCGGATCGTCAAGGTCGGCGACAAAGAGATCAAGCTGTCGCCGAAGGAATACGACCTGTTGCGCGTGCTGGTTCAGCATGCCGGCAAGGTGCTGACCCACCGCTTCCTCTTGAAGGAATTGTGGGACGAACTGACCGACGCGCAATATCTGCGCGTCTATGTGCGCCAGCTCCGCCAGAAGATCGAGGCCGACCCGGAGCGTCCGCAATTCGTGCTGACCGAGACCGGCATCGGCTATCGGCTGCGCGCGGCGGACTAACATGTGGCCCGGATGAGCGAAGCGATATCCGGGGCATCTCCCGCATGTCGCTGCGCTCATGCGGGCTACGTTGGTGCCGTCGCCCGACGACACCAGACGGAACTTTCGCTGCCATCGAGGCTTGTTTTCCGTTAGCGGGAGACAAGCCATGGCAAGGAAATATTCGCGGAAGGCATCGGGCGATGTCGAGCGCGCGATGAAGAAACGCAAGGCAGGCACGCTGCGCAGCGGCCGCTCCAAGAAGAAGGTGAAGAGCCGCAAGCAGGCGATCGCGATCGGCCTGTCCGAGGCGCGTGCCAAGGGCAGGAAGGTGCCGAAGAAGGCGTCCAAGAAGAAGACGGCGAAGAAGCGCAAGACTGCCAAGAAGCGGAAGAGCTCGAAGAAGAAGTAGCGGACGAGTTGCATCCATCCGTCATTGCGAGGAGCGTAGCGACGAAGCAATCCATCCCTCCGCGTATGTGGAGAGATGGATTGCTTCGCTGCGCTCGCAAGGACGAGAGATCTCACCCCGCCTTGCGTCGCCGCGCGCTTGACCGGTGCGCCTTCTTGGCGGCGCGGCGATGCGGGGTCGGGCGGCGCGCGGTGGAGCGCGAGCGCCTTGCGCCGCTCTTGCCGCCTTTCAGGCTCTGCTGCAGCGCGTCCATCAGGCTCACGACGTTGCTTGGCTTCTCCTCGCGCTCGGCGGCCTTGATCGGCTTGCCGGCCGCCTTGCGGCGGACCAGGGCCTTCAGCGCGGTCTCGTACTCGTCCTTGAATTTCGACGGATCGAAATGCGCGGCCTTGCTGTCGAGGATATGGCCGGCGAGCTCGATCATGTCCTTCGTGACCTTCGGGCTCCTGATGTCGTCGAAATAATCGTCGGCGTCGCGCAGCTCGTAGGGGTAACGCAAGGTGGTGCCGAGCATGCCCTTGTCGAGCGGCTCGATCGCGATCACATGCTCGCGGTTGGTCAGCACGATCCGCGCCAGCGCGACGCGGTCCTGATCCTTCATGGCGTCGCGGATCACCGCGAACGCGTCGACGCCGGCCTTGCCGTCGGGCCTGATGTAGTAGGGGTGGTCGAGATAGCGCTTGTCGATCTCGCCCTCGGGCACGAAGCTGTCGATGTCGATGGTATGGTTGCTCTCGATCTGCACCGCTTCGAGCTCGTCCTTCTCGATCTCGACATATTTGCCCTTGCTGACCTCGTAGCCGCGGCCCTTCTGATCGCCCTCGACAACGTCGCCGGTCTCGGTATCGACCATCTGCTGCTTCAGCCGGTTGCCGGTCTCCCGGTTGATCATGTGGAAGCGGGTCTTCTCGACCGCGGTCGAGGCCGGGTAGAGCGCCACCGGGCATGACACCAGCGAGAGCTTGAGCGTGCCTTTCCAGTAGGCGCGGGGAGCGGCCATGATCGCCTCCAAACAGCTTGAGTTTGGAACTTGAACGGATACCGTGGGTTTTGGTTCCTGATGGCCGCACGGAGGCGGCGGCCGTCGTTTGCGCCGAGGGTTTGCCGAGGTTTGTTGTGTCGCTGAGAAACCTGTCCACCTATCGCAAGAAGCGCGACTTCGAGAAGACCAGCGAGCCGTCGGGCGACGTCAAGGTCGCACCCAGCAAGCAGCGGCGCTTCGTCATCCAGAAGCACGACGCGACGCGGTTGCATTACGATCTGCGGCTCGAATTCGATGGCGTCTTCAAGTCCTGGGCGGTGACGCGCGGGCCCTCTCTCGATCCGCATGACAAGCGGCTGGCGGTGGAGGTCGAGGATCATCCGCTCGACTATGGCGATTTCGAAGGCACCATTCCCGAAGGCCAGTACGGCGGCGGCACGGTGCAGCTGTGGGATCGCGGCACTTGGGAATCGGACGATCCCGAGCGCGGCTTCAAGAAGGGCGACCTGAAGTTCACGCTTGAGGGCGACAAGCTGCACGGCAGCTGGGTGCTGGTGCGGATGAAGGGCGACCGCTTTGGCGGCAAGCGCACCAACTGGCTCCTGATCAAGCACCGCGACGAATATGCCGTTGACGGCAACGGCGAGGAGATCCTCGACGAAGACCGTTCGGTCGCCTCCGGACGCTCGATGGCGCAGATCGCGGCCGGCAAGGGCCGGGCGCCGAAGCCGTTCATGCTGGCCAAGGGCAACGGCAAGGCCAAGGCGGACGCGGTCTGGCAGTCCAACCACGGCATGGCTGCGGACGCGCGCGCCAGGACCAAGGCGCCGGCGCCCAAGGAGCGGCTGAAAGTGACGCGGCAGGCGAAACCGAAGCAGGTATCGGAGATGCCCGATTTCGTCGCGCCGCAGCTCTGCGCCGCGGTGGAGTCTCCACCCAATGGCACGGGCTGGTGCCACGAGATCAAGTTCGACGGTTACCGCGTGCAGCTCCGCGTCGAAGACGGCGAGGCCGTGCTGAAGACGCGCAAGGGGCTCGACTGGACCGCCAAGTTCGGCGCGATCGTGAAGGAGGCGGAGAAGCTGCCCGACGCGCTGATCGATGGCGAGATCGTCGCGCTCGACAAGAACGGCACGCCGCATTTTTCGACGCTGCAGGCCGCGCTCTCCGACGGCAAGACGGATCGGCTGATCTTCTACGCGTTCGACCTGCTGTTCGCCGGCACCGAGGACCTGCGCCCGCTGCCGCTCGCCGAGCGCAAGACGCGGCTGAAGCAATTGCTCGCGGCGCGCAAGGGCAAGAACCCTCTGATCCGCTATGTCGAACATTTCGAGCAGCGCGGCGAGGCGGTGCTGGAATCCGCGCGCAAGCTCGGCCTCGAAGGCATCGTCTCCAAACGGCTCGACGGTGCCTACCATTCCAGCCGCTCCGACGACTGGACCAAGGCAAAAATCCGCGCCGGCCATGAGGTGGTGCTCGGCGGCTGGAAGACCACCAATGGCAAATTTCGCTCGCTGATGGCGGGCGTCTATCGCGGCGATCATCTGGCTTTTGTCGGTATCGTCGGCACCGGCTTCGGCCAGGACACGGTCCGCCGCATTATGCCGGCGCTGAAGGCGGCGGAGGCGGACAAGAGTCCGTTCGGTGGCAAGGACGCGCCGAAGAAGACCCGCGACGTGCACTGGCTCAAGCCGGAGCTGGTCGCCGAGATCGAGTTCGCCGGCTGGACCGACGCCGGCAATATCCGCCAGGCCGCCTTCAAGGGCCTGCGCCAGGACAAGCCGGCGCACGAGGTCGAGGCCGAGCGGCCGGTTGTAACCAAAGTGGTGAAGCCGATGGCCAAGGGCGCGGCGAAGAAGGGTACCGGGAAGGCGTCCAGCGAGGTGATGGGCGTCGTCATCTCGCACCCGGACAAGGCGCTGTGGCCCGATGCGGGCGATGGCGAGCCGGTGACCAAGCTCGACCTCGCGAACTATTTCGAGGCGGTCGGCGAATGGATGATCTCCTATCTCAAGGGCCGGCCGTGCTCGATCGTGCGTGCGCCCGACGGCATCAAGGGCGAGACCTTCTTCCAGCGTCATGCGATGGCCGGCACATCAAAACTGCTCAAGCTTGCGAAGGTCTCGGGCGACCGTAAACCCTATTTGCAGATCGACCAGATCGAGGGCCTGGCAGCAGTCGCGCAGCTCGGCGGTCTCGAGCTGCATCCCTGGAATTGCGCGCCCGATGCCTATGACACGCCGGGCCGGCTGGTGTTCGATCTCGATCCCGCGCCCGATGTTGCATTCACCGACGTGATCGACGCCGCCAAGGACATGCGGCAACGGCTGAGCGCGGTCGGCCTCGAAAGCTTCTGCAAGACCACCGGCGGCAAGGGGCTGCACGTCGTCACACCGCTGCTCGCAGGCAGCAGGGACAAGGTGACGTGGAAGGAAGCCAAGGCGTTCGCACAGGCGGTCTGCCAGTGGATGGCGCAGGACGATCCCGAGCGCTATCTGATCAACATGTCCAAGGCCAAGCGCACGGGAAAGATCTTCCTCGACTATTTGCGCAACGACAGGATGTCGACGGCGGTCGCGGTGTTGTCGCCGCGGGCGCGTCCGGGGGCGACAGTGTCGATGCCGCTGACCTGGCCGCAGCTGCGCGGTGATCTCGATCCGAAGAAATTCACGCTGCGCACCGTGCCGGCCTTGCTCGCGAAGACGAAGGCCTGGGATGGCTACGAGGACGCAGCGTCGTCGATCAAGTCGGCGATGAAGAAGCTCGCGGCCAAGTAAGCGCCGTCCAACGAAGCACCACCCGCTTTCGCGGGTGATGCTGGTCGTCGATATCGGCAGGACGCAACGCTACCAAGGGCTACAGTCGTCCCATCAGGAGCAGGATCAGCAGAATCACGACGACCAGGCCGAGCCCGCCGCCGCCGTAATAGCCGGTACCGTAAAACGGTCCGCCGCCGATGCCGCTGAAGCCGCCAAGCAGCGCAATGACCAGGATGATGAGAATGATCGTTCCAATTGACATCTAGCGTCTCCTCAGCCCCGCGGGCCCGTCTCGTTTCTGCCCTTCGGGAAGGAAAACAACCCGTAACTGTGAAGGTTCCGGAGTTGGCGCTGTGATAAACCTGTGTGGTTCTTCCGTTTGCCTTGGAACAGAACTACATCAACCAAACCCACGGAGGAGTGCATCGCAATGTCGGCGCCGCTGATCGTTTCGATACCCCATAGCCTCGGCCGCGACGAGGCGATGCGCCGCTTGAAAACGGGCCTGTCGCGCGCGACGGCGAACCTGCCGGTCATAAGCGTCGACGAGGAGCGCTGGGACGACAACCGGATGAGCTTTCGTGTCCGGGCGCTGGGGCAGGTCGCGGCCGGGCATGTCGATGTCGAGGATGCCCATGTGCGCGTCGAGGTGACGCTGCCGTGGCTGCTGCAACGGTTCGCCGAGGTCGCGCAGGTGGCGATCCAGAAGCGCGGGAAATTGCTGCTGACCAAGCGCTGACGCAGGACGTCAGGCGTGCGAGCGGGCCGGCCTTGCGGTGCGTTTCGTCCCCGCGACCTTTGTCTTGAGCACGGCAACCGGCAGATT
The DNA here is from genome assembly GCF_054055815.1 of Bradyrhizobium sp. USDA 4503. Lineage (NCBI taxonomy): Bacteria > Pseudomonadati > Pseudomonadota > Alphaproteobacteria > Hyphomicrobiales > Nitrobacteraceae > Bradyrhizobium > Bradyrhizobium sp. USDA 4503. Next base: position 3,636,623 of record NZ_JBSRXS010000001.1, on the reverse strand, counting down.
GCCGAACAGTTCCGGGAGCTGAATCCGGGTTGCGCCATCCCTGAGCGCATATCCAGCCGCGTCGATTTCACCCTCAAAAGCCTCGGGGCGCGGCCAGCTGCGGCCGCCCTGCGTGAACGGGGCGAATGACCTTGCCACCGCAACGATGGCCGCCTCGCGGCCATGGCGCCGCGCGAAGGCAATGACGTGATCGCGGTGCGGGCCGCTGACGGCGAGCGGCATGTAGTCGCCGCTGGTGAACACATCGGCCATCTCGTTGCGGAGCCGGAGCAGATGCCGCGTCCATGCGAATTTGAGGCGGCCGTCGCGCCAGTTTTGCGCCAGCGCATCCCAATCCGGCATCTCCAGTGCGGCGAGCATTCCCGCCCGTTCGGTAAAGTCGACCGGGCGGCGGTTGTCCGGGTCGACCAGCGAAAGATCCCAGCTTTCGGTGCCCTGGTAGAAATCCGGCACGCCCGGCATGGTTGCCTTCAGCGTGATCTGGCTGAGCGAATTCAGCGCGCCGATCAACGCGGTCCGTTGCGCCAGCGTCCCCAGCGCATCGAGGAATTCCGGCGAGGTCTTGCGATCGAGGATTCGCTCGATAAAGGCTTTCACGCCGGCCTCGTAAGGCTGGTGCGGATTGAGCCAGCTGGTTTCCTGCTTGCCCTCGCGCGCCGCCTTCAGCGCGTAGGCCTGGATGCGGGCGGCGAGCGACGCATCATCGGGATCCCAGGCGCCGAGCAGGGCCTGATACAGCATGTATTCGAACGTCGCCGATGGCGCGCGCATCTCGCCGTCGAGCACCAGATGCGGCGCATTCAGCACCTTCCAGCGCGCCACCGCGCTGGTCCATTCGCCGGGGATTTCCGCAAGCGCCATTATGCGGGCGCGGGCGTCCTCGCCGCGCTTGGTGTCGTGGGTCGCGGTCGCCGTCATGCCGTGCGGCCATTCGCGGGCGCGGGCCTGCATCATGGCGTGGAAGGTCTCGGGCGCGATCGCGCTCGCCGCCGGATCGCCGCCAACCTCGTTGAGCGCCAGCAGTCGGTGATAGCGATAGAAGGCGGTATCCTCCAGCGACTTCGCCATCATCGGCCCGGTGAATTGCTGCACTTTCAGCGCGAAGCGCCGGACCCGCGGCGCGCCATGCGGCGGCCGGCCGGGCTGCAAAAGGTCCATGGTCAAGGCATCGCGCAGGAAATCGAAGATACCCTCGTCGGCGGCGAACCAGTCGGCGCGAGCGCGCTCGATGGTCTCGCTGATCAGCGTGCGGTCATGCGCGGCGGGGCCGGAGGCGGTCAGATAGGTGCGATAGACCGGAAAGTGCAGCACATAGAGCTCGAGCGCCTGCCGCAGACTGTCGCCGGAGAAGTCGCGGGTCGAGTAGTGTCCGCTGGCAATGCGCGCAAGCAGCCGCGCCAGCACGGTGAATTCGCTGGTGAGTAGCGTCTCCAGCACGCGTTGCTTGGCCTCGCGCAACACCGGCGTCAGGTTCGGCGACTGGTTGCTGATCTGGCGCCAGATCTCGTTCAGTGGATCGAGGCCGCGACCGTCGACCAGTGCCTGGCTGATCGTGTTCATCCATTCATAGCCGGTGGTGCCGTGAACGCCGCTGAATTTCGGCAGCTTCTCGTCCTCGCCGAGGATCTTCTCGATCACCATGTAGAACGGCCTGGCCTTCGCGCCCTGCGCGGAGCGGATCAGGCGGCGCAGCCGCTGGAAGTACTGCGCGGGATCGCGCAGGCCGTCGATATGGTCGAGCCGCAGGCCCTGCAGCCGGTCTTCGGCGATCAGCCGCTTCACGAGGCTGTGGCTCGCCTCGAAGGTCGCGGCGTCCTCGACCCTGAGGCCGGCCAGCGTGTTGACGTCGAAGAAGCGGCGATAGTTGATGTCGCTGGACGCCAGCCGCCAGTGGCCGAGCTTGTAGTGCTGGCGTTCCAGCAAATGATGCAGGGCCAGCGTCTGGGTCGGGCGGTCCTCGCCGGCGCGATAGGCATCGAGGCCGCGTGCGATGATGTCGGCGCCGCCCTCGATCGCCTTGATCGCCGCCTTCAGCGCCGGCGCTTCGACGCGGTTGGGGCGACGCAGCGCCCGGTATTGCGCGGCGAGCTCGAGCATCGCGCGTCCGGTCGGGCTGTCTTCGGCCGCGGCCTCGCGGACGATGGTGCGCAGCACCTCGCCATAGCGCTCCGGCGCGATCGGCAGGCGGTGCTCGAAATACCAGGCCGAGAAGCTGCCCTCGTTCGCGTCATAGCGCAGCTCGATGTCGCCGCGCTCCAGCGCCTGGCCATAGGACGAGCCGAGGATCGGCAACAGCACGCCGCCGCGCGCGCGATAGGGCAGCTGGTCCCAGTCGATGTCGAAGGAGACCGCGTGCGGCGACGCCGGTCCCCATTCCAGCACATCGAGCCACCACGGATTGTCGGCGAAGTGAACGCCGACATGGTTCGGCACGAAATCCAGGATCAGGCCGAGATCATGGCGCTTCAATGCGTCGCTCAGCCGCGCAAAGCCCTCCTCGCCGCCGAGCTCCGGATTGAATTTGGTGTGGTCGACGACGTCATAGCCGTGGGTCGAGCCCTTGCGCGCCTTCATGAAGGGCGACGCATAGACATGGCTGATGCCGAGCGCCTTCAGATACGGCGCCACGCCGGCGGCGGCATCGAAGTCGAAATCGGCAGTGAGTTGCAGACGGTAGGTTGCGATCGGGATCGCCGGAGGCATTGTGCTATCCGATGTGCCAGCGCACCGCCCAGCCGGGGAGGTCGCTCGACAACGCGCCGCCCCAGATCGCAGTTCCCTTCGGCTCCGGTCCATCGGGGATGTCGCGAGCGGACAAATTGGCGGTCAGCCGCAGCGTGCTGCCGTCGCCCATCTGCCAATGCGCCGTCAACAGGTCGCCAGCCACGATGGCATCGCCGAAACGGCACCCTTTGAGCCGGGGCATGATCTCCTGCCGGCGAACGGCGAGCAGGTCGCGCACCAGCGCAAGCCGCGCGCGCGCCGGATCATGGCCGAGCGCCGCCCAGTCGAGCACGGCCGATCGCACCGTTTCGTCGGCAAGCGGGTCGGGAATGTCGTTGCCATATTTGGCATAGGCCCAGGCGAACTCCTTGCGCCGTCCGGCGCGGACGGCATTGGCGAGGTCGCCCTTGAAATCGCAGAAGAACGGGAAGGGCGTCGTCGCGCCCCATTCCTCGCCCATGAACAGCATCGGCGTGGTCGGCGCGATCAGCGTCACCGCCAGCGCCGCCGCGACCGCCGCCGGCCGGGCAATGCTGACGAGACGATCGCCGAGCGGCCGGTTGCCGATCTGGTCGTGGTTCTGCAGGAAGTTGATGAAGCAGGTCGGCGACAGCATGCCGCTCGGCTCGCCGCGGGCCTTGCCGCCCCAGAACTCCGAGACTTCGCCCTGGTAGATGTAGCCGGACGACAGCGCGCGTGCGAGGTCCTGCTTCGGCGCCCGGTAGTCGCCATAATAGCCCTGCGTCTCGCCGGTCAGCAGCACGTGCCAGGCGTGATGATAGTCGTCGTTCCATTGGCCGCGGAATTTGCCGTGCGGCGGATTCTCGGCGGCATCGAGCAGGCTTGCAATGTTGTCGCCGTTTTCGAGCACGAGGTTGATATAGCGGCCGGTCTCGGTGGCGAGCTTGCCGGCGGCATTGCTGAAGTCATGGAGCACCGAGACTTCGCCGGCTTCGACGATGGTGTTGACCGCATCGAACCGCAGCCCGTCGAAGCGATAGTCGCGCAGCCAGCTCACCACGCTGCCGATCGCAAACGCACGCACCTCGGGCACGCGATAGTCGATCGCGCTGCCCCACGGCGTGTGCGCGTCACTGAAGAAGGACGGCGCATAGCGGCCGAGATAATTCCCCTCGGGGCCGAAATGGTTATAGACCACGTCGAGCATCACCATCAGCCCGCGCAGATGCGCTTCGTCGATCAGGGTCTTCAGGTCCTCGGGCCGGCCGTAGGCGCTGTCGGGCGCGTACCACAGCACGCCGTCATAGCCCCAGTTGCGCTTCCCGGCGAAATCCGCCAGCGGCATCAGCTCGAGCGCGGTGATGCCGGTCGCCACGAGATGATCGAGCTTGTCGATCATGGCGCGATAGGTGCCCTCTCGGGTGAAGGTGCCGACATGGGCCTCGAGGACGACGGCCTCATGCCAGGGGCGTCCGCGCCAGTCCGTCGCGCGCCACTTGAAGGCGGCGTGGTCGACCACATCGCTCGGGCCGAACACGTCGTCCGGCTGGAATGCGGAGGCGGGATCCGGCACATCGACTTCGTCATCGATGCGGAATTTGTAACGCGTGCCGGCGCGCGCGCCCGGGACCTCGGCGACGTACCAGCCGGCTGCATCGCGCGTGAGCGGATGCGGGTTGTCGAGCAGGAGGTCGACGCGCTTGGCAGCCGGCGCCCAGAGCCGGAAGCGCGTGCCGTCAGGTGTCAGCTCGGCGCCGAAATGTTGTCTGTTCATGTGGAGCCTGCAAATGCCAGCACCGAGCGCGGCGGTGCCCTGGTATCGGCGCCGGATGCGAATTGCTCAGCCGTTTGCTCGGCCTTGGTTGTGTTCAAGACCTGCCGCCAGCTCCTGTATTCCGCCATCCTCGGCATCCTGAACACGATCTCCTGCGGTGCGGCGTTGAGCACGATAAAGATCGGCGCCTGTCCTGGTTCCATCGGCCCCAGCACATAGGCGAGGAATCGGCTCTCGGGGAATTTCCAGTCGGATTCCTTCATCTCTTCGGCCGCGGGCGTCAGCCAGAGCACGCCGTAGCTGCCGTCGGTGCGGCGGCCGTCGAGCCAGCGCTGGCAGCGGATCTGGCCGAAGCGCTGGCGCAGCGCAGTGAGGTGGCCGATGAAATCGATGGCGTCGTCGTCCGTGCCGAGGTTCTCCCAGCCGATCCAGCCGGTCTCGTTGTCCTGGCAATAGGCGTTGTTGTTGCCACCTTGCGTGTTCGCGACCTCGTCGCCGGCGAGAATCAAAGGCGTGCCCTGTGCCAGCAGCAGGCAGGCCAGCGCATTCTTCCGCAGCTGCCGGCGCAGTGCGATGATGGCGGGATCGTCGGTCGGGCCCTCATGGCCGCAATTGTTGCTGTGATTGTCGTTGGAGCCGTCGCGATTGTCCTCGCCATTGGCCTCGTTGTGCTTCTCGTTGTAGCTGAAGAGATCGGCGAGCGTGAAACCGTCATGCACCGTGATGTGATTGACGCTGGCGCGGGTCGCGCGGTTGTCGTGGTGAAACAAATCCGAGGATGCGGTCATGCGGCCCGAGATGTCGCCGATCAGGCTGCCTTCGCCGCTCCAGTAGCGCCGCATCGCGCTGCGATAGCGGTCATTCCATTCCGACCATTGCGATGGAAACGCGCCGACCTGGTAGCCGCCGAGACCGAGGTCCCAGGGCTCGGCGACCATCTTGGCGGTCGCCAGCACCGGGTCCTGGCGGATCGCGGTGAGGAAGGGGTGGTTGCGATCGAACCCGTTCGGCCCGCGCGCCAGGGTGGTGGCGAGATCGAAGCGGAAGCCGTCGACATGGCAGACCTCGACCCAGTAGCGCAGCGAATCCATCACCATCTGCAGCACGCGCGGATGGGTGAGGTTGACCGAGCTGCCGCAGCCGGTGAAGTCGTCGTAGAAGCGCGGGTTCTCGCGGTTCAGCCAGTAATAGGAGGCATTGTCAATGCCGCGGAAGCACAGCGTCGGGCCCATATGGTTGCCCTCGGCGGTGTGGTTGTAGACCACGTCGAGCAGCACCTCGATGCCGGCATCGTGCAGCCGCGCCACCGTGGTGCGGAAGGAATCGAGCGCATTGTCCTGGGCGTAGCGTGCCTCCGGCGCGAAGAAGGCGATGGTGTTGTAGCCCCAGTAGTTCGCCAGCTTCTTCTCGACCAGGATACGGTCGTCGATCAGGCCGTGGATCGGCAACAGCTCGATGGTGGTGACGCCGAGCCGCTTGAGGTGGGCGATCATCGCCGGTGACGACAGGCCGCCATAGGTGCCGCGCAGGTTCGGCGGCACGTCCTCGCGCTTCTGCGTCAGGCCCTTGACGTGGGCCTCGTAGATGATGGTGTCTTCCCAGGGGATATGCGGCCGGATCTCGCGGCGGCCCCAGTTGAAGGTCTCGTCGACCACGACCGCCTTCGGCATGCCGCGGGCATTGTCGCGCCGGTCGAACGAAAGGTCCTCGCGCGCGCTGCCGGTGCGGTAGGCGAAATGCGCATCGCTCCATACCAGCCGGCCGGCGAGCCGCTTGGCGTAGGGGTCGAGCAGCAGCTTGTTGGCGTTGAAGCGATGGCCGCGCTCCGGCGCGTAGGGCCCGTAGACGCGATAGCCGTAGAGCTGGCCCGGCGAGACGTCGTTGAGATAGCAGTGCCAGACGTCTTCGGTGCGCTCCGGCATCTCGATCCGCTCGAGCTCGCGGCGGCCCTGGCCGTCGAACAGGCACAGCTCCACCTTCTCCGCATTCGCCGAGAACAGCGCAAAATTGGTGCCTCTGCCGTCCCAGCTTGCACCGAGCCGTGCGGACGTACCCCCGGTCAGTCGCATCAATCAGCTTTCCGGTACGAGGAAGATCGCAGCCAGCGGCGGAATGGTCAAACTCAGTTCGGGCGTGGCGTCCTCCGATGCTAGCACCTCGCCGACATTGCCGACATTGGTGCCGCCGTAATGCGCGGAATCCGAGTTGAACACCTCGTGCCACTTGCCCGCGAACGGCACCCGGACACGATAGTCGCGGTAGACGTTGGGTGAGAAGTTCGCGATCACGAGGCAGCGTGCGCGCTCGGCGTTACCCTTGCGGATCCAGGCGAACACGTTGTTGTTGGCATCGTCGGTGATGACCCATTCGAAGCCGGCCTGGTCGCAGTCGAGCTCGTGCAGCGCCGGCAGCGCGCGATAGAGCCGGTTGAGGTCGCGGACCAGGTTCTGAATGCCGCTGTGCTTCGGTTGTTGCAGCAGATGCCAATCGATCGAGTAGTCGTGATTCCACTCGCGTTCCTGGCCGAACTCGCAGCCCATGAACATCAGCTTCTTGCCGGGGTGGCCGAACATGAAGCTGTAATAGGCGCGCAGATTGGCAAAGCGCTGCCAGTCGTCGCCGGGCATGCGGCCGAGGATCGAGCGCTTGCCGTGCACCACCTCGTCATGGGACAGCGGCAGGATGAAATTCTCCGAGAAGGCGTAGTGCAGGCCGAACAGGATGTCGCCGTGATGGTATTTGCGGTGGATGGGATCCTTGCCGATATATTTCAGCGTGTCGTGCATCCAGCCCATGTTCCACTTGTAGCCGAAGCCGAGCCCGCCATACTCGACGGGACGCGACACCTGCGGCCATGCGGTGGATTCTTCCGCCGCCGTCGTCGCCTGCGGAAAATGCGCGAACAATTCGGTGTTGAAGCGGCGCAGGAAGTCGATCGCCTCGATGTTCTCCCGGCCGCCATATTTGTTCGGAATCCAGCCACCGGCGGGACGGCTGTAGTCGAGATAGAGCATGGAGGCTACGGCATCGACGCGCAGCCCGTCGATGCCGTAGCGATCAAGCCAGAACAGCGCGTTCGACACCAGGAAGTTGGTGATCTCGGTGCGCCCGTAATTGTAGATCAGCGTACCCCAATCGAGGTGACGGCCCTGCAGCGGATTGGCGTGCTCGTAGAGCGCGGTGCCGTCGAAATTGCCGAGCCCGTGCGGATCGTCGGGGAAATGCCCGGGCACCCAGTCGAGCAGCACGGCGAGCCCTGCGCCGTGGCAGGCGTCGATCAGCGCGGCGAAATCGTCCGGCGAGCCGAAGCGGCTGGTCGGTGCGAACATGCCGGTCGGCTGGTAGCCCCAGGAGCCGTCGAACGGATGCTCTGATATCGGCAGGAATTCGACATGGGTAAAGCCCATGTCGCTGGCATAGGCCGGCAGCTGCTCCGCCATCTCGCGATAGGTCAGCCACTCGTTGCGGCCCTTGCGCCGCCACGACCCGAGATGGACCTCGTAGATCGACATCGGCGAGTTCAGCGCGTTGACGCGATCCGGCGCCGGGCGCGGATGCGGGATCTTGCGTTCGTCGATCACGATCGAGGCGGTCTTCGGGCGCACCTCGGCGGCGAACGCCAGGGGATCGGACTTCAGCGGCAGATGCTGGCCGTTGCGCCCGATGATCTCGAACTTGTAGTGGTCGCCGACCCTTGCACGCGGGATGAACAGTTCCCAGTAGCCCGGGCCGCGCACGCGCATCGGATGCCGCCGTCCGTCCCAGAAATTGAAGTCGCCGACCACGCTGACCCGGCGCGCATTCGGCGCCAGCACCACGAAGCCGATGCCGTCGACGCCGTCGAGCGTCATCGGATGCGCGCCGAGCGTGTCGTAGACGCGCTGATGCGTGCCTTCGCCGAGCAGATAGAGATCGAAATCGCTCAGGATCGGCGGAAAGCGGTAGGCATCCTCCAGCTCGACGACGTTGTCGCCGAAACGGGCGCGGAGCTGGTAGCGCGTCGAGCCGTTCGGCAGGGGGCCTGCGAACAGGCCGGCGTCATGGATTCGCGCCAGCTGTGCCGTCTCGCCATGCTCGCCGATCGCCTCGACATTGCTGGCATCGGGCAGGAAGGCGCGCACGACGTTGCGGTCCCCCTCTGGGTGAAGCCCGAGATAGTGGAAGGGGTCGGAGTGGCGGCCCTCGATGATGGCATAGGCCTCGGCGGGCAGTTTGCTCATGCAACCTCATGCGGCTGTTGCGCCAGGATCCTCAGCAGGCCGGTGAGCGGCACCCGCAGCCAATCCGGCCGGTTGGCCAGCTCATACTCGATCTCATAGAAGGCTTTCTCAAGCAGGAAAAAACTGAGCAGGCGGTCGGCCGTCTTGGCGTCGGCGGGCCACAGCCGCTGGCCGGCCACCGTCTCGCGATAGGCCGCCAGCAGGGTATCCGCGGCCTGGTCGCGCCATTCGGCCAAGGCGAGGCTCAGCCGGCCGCTCTCGTCGGGGGAGACCTTGAGCGTGCGTTCCAGCGCGGCGGTCGCCGCATAGTCGATCGAACGGATCAGGCCGGCGACGTCGCGCGCCGGCGGTGCCTTGCGCCGCCGCTCGGCGATGGTGCGGCCCGGTCCGCCGTCGAAATCGATGATGAAGACGTCGTCCTTGACCACCAGCAACTGACCGAGATGCAGGTCGCCGTGATGGCGGATGTTGAACCCGTCGGTTTCTCGCGGCAGCAGTGCCTTGAGCCGCTCCGGCAGCGTGTCGTGCTGGGCCTGCAACTGATCGGCCAGCAGCCGGTCGGCCTCCCTCAGCGAGCCGCGCCGCTGCTTCAGCGTATCGAACACGCGCTCGGCCCGCGCCATGATCTCGTCGGCCCAGCGCTGCAGGTCGTCGGGCTTGGTCGGCTCGGGCGCGAAGTCCGGCAGGTCGCGGTTGCTGGCGAGCGCCAGATGCAGCTCGGCCAGCCGCTTTCCGCTATGCGACATGTGGCGCAGATAGGTCGCCTGGTCGCCGTTCTCCACGGGGTGCTCGCTCACCGTCAGCAGGCGCTGCCGTTCGACCAGGCGGTCGAGGTGTGCGCCTGCGATGGTCCAGAGGTCGCCCTGGTTGACGACCATCGCATGCAGGACGGCGATGGCGCTGCGCTTGTCGCCCTCGATCAGCTCGGCGGTGCCGAGCAAGGCAGGGGTGTTCGGAAAGTTGACCACCTCGGTGAGGAAGCGGCCCATCTCGATCTCCGGATTGATGCCGACCTCGAGCTTGCGATAGATCTTGGTGACATATTCGTTGTCGACCAGCGCGGTCGAATGCGGCTGGTCGTTCTCGAACACTCGGATACGCTCGGGCTGCCGCACCGGCCGGTCGGAGAAGCGGCTGGTCGGCCGGAATTCGAGCTTGAGGCCTTGCTCGCCTTCGTCGACCGTGAGGTTTTCCCGCAGGTTGCGCAGGAACAAGCCGGTGAAGATCTGGTCGGTGGCAACGTCGAGCAGCGTGCCCTCGCGCGCGCCCTGGCGTATCGCGGCGAAGGCGCGCGGGTTGTAGCGCTCGCGGTCGAAGCGCACCCACTCGATCTGCATCGGCAGCACGTAGCGGCTGGTGGTGCCGCGCTGCGTGGTCTCGAAGAAGGCGAGCCACGGCCGGTTGTCGCCGATGTCGCAGAACGGGATCGCGGAGACCAGCACCGGCTGGATCGCGCTCGCCGATCGTTCCGGATACCAGCGCGTGCGGGCGAGATGACCGGGCAGCACGTCGTGCTCGAACACGCCGCGGGTGCGCGCCAGTGACATCCAGGTCGAATTCAGCGGCACCACCAGCGTCTCGAATTCCGGCACCGCGCGCGGCGTCACCGGCTCGGACTTGTCGCGCTCCTGCAGCTGGAACCAGTAGAAGCCGTACGGCGCGAGCGTGATCATGTAGGGCAGCTCGCCGATAGCCGGGAAGCGCGTGCGGCCGAGCATCTCGAGCGGAATGCGGTCCTTGAAGGCGGAGAGGTCGAGCTCGGTGGCCTGCGCCGACCGCGACAGATTGGCGATGCACAGGATCGCCTCACCCTGGTACTGGCGCACATAGGCCAGCACCGAGCGGTTCTCCGGGCGGATGAAGGTCATGGTGCCGCGCCCGAAGGCAAGCGTCGACTTGCGTACCGCGATCAGCCGCTTGGTCGCCGACAGCAGCGACGACAGGCTGCGTGACTGCGCCTCGACATTGACGGATTCATAGCCGTAGACCGGGTCCATGATCATCGGCGCGTAGAGCCGCGCCGGGTCGGCGCGCGAGAAGCCGCCGTTGCGGTCCGGCGACCACTGCATTGGCGTCCGCACGCCGTTGCGGTCGCCGAGATAGATGTTGTCGCCCATGCCGATCTCGTCGCCGTAATAGATGATCGGCGTGCCCGGGAACGACAGCAGCAGTGAGTTCATCAGCTCGATCTTGCGCCGGTCGTTGTCCATCAGCGGCGCAAGGCGGCGGCGGATGCCGACATTGATGCGGGCGCGCGGATCGTTGGCGTACGTCGACCACAGATAGTCGCGCTCGACGTCGGTGACCATTTCCAGCGTCAGCTCGTCGTGATTGCGCAGGAACAGCGCCCACTGCGCAGCGGCGGGAATGTCGGGCGTCTGCCGCAGGATGTCGGTGATCGGAAAGCGGTCTTCCTGGGCGATCGCCATGTAGATGCGCGGCATCAGCGGGAAGTGATAGGCCATGTGGCATTCGTCGCCATGGCCGAAATATTCCTGCACGTCCTCCGGCCATTGATTGGCTTCGGCCAGCAGGATCTTGCCCTTGGCGTAGGCGTCGAGCTCCTGGCGCAGCCGCTTGATGATGGCATGCGTCTCCGGCAGGTTCTCGTTGTTGGTGCCGTCGCGCTCGCACAGATAGGGAATGGCGTCGAGCCGGAAACCGTCGACGCCGGTGTCGAGCCAGCGCTTCATCACCTGCACGATGGCGCGCACCACGCGCGGATTGTCGAAATTCAGGTCCGGCTGGTGCGAGAAGAAGCGGTGCCAGTAGAACTGGCCGGCCTCCGGATCCCAGGTCCAGTTCGACTTCTCCGTATCGGTAAAGATGATCCTTGTATCGAGGTATTTCTGGTCGGTGTCGCTCCAGACGTACCAGCTGCGCGCGCTCGAATTCGGCGGGCTGCGGCGAGCGCGCTTGAACCACGCATGCTGGTCCGAGGTGTGGTTGACGACCAGCTCGGTGATGACGCGCAGGCCGCGCTTCTTGGCCTCCTGGATGAAGCGCTTGAAGTCCTTCATCGTCCCGAAATCGGGATTGATGTCGCCATAGTCGCCGATGTCGTAGCCGTCGTCGCGGCCGGGCGAGGGATAGAACGGCAACAGCCACAGCGCGGTGACGCCGAGCTCCTGCAGATAGCCGAGTTTCTCCGTCAGCCCCGCGAAGTCGCCGATGCCGTCATTGTTGCTGTCGGCAAATGCCTTGACATGCAGCTGGTAAATGATCGCGTCCTTGTACCACAGCTGGTCCGCAGTCTCGGTTGCGACCTTCTCCTGGGTATTGACGGAGGAGAATACGTTCATGACGGCTCCTTCAGGCGACACAGCGCAGCAGCAACGCGGGATCGCGCGCAGGATCTATACGTAGACGGATGCCTCCCCATTCGAGCGCGTGGCGCTCTCCGGTGACAAGGTCTTCCACTGCCGAGACGGGGCGGCGGGCATCGCCACGGCCGACCATGACGTCGCCGAGCGGCAGCCAGACCTCACGCAGCTCGGCTGATAATGCAATCGCGGCCGCGATCACATTGCCCTGATCGACGGCCTCCTTGATGAAGCCGATCACGCCACCGTCATCGACACTGATAAAGCGCAAATTGGCGAATTGTTGCAGGGCCGGATTGCCGCGTCTGATCCGGTTGAGAGCTGCGATATAGGGCTTGATGTTCCCCGGCTGCTCCCAGTTGCGAACCCTGATCTCGTACTTCTCGGAGTTGAGATATTCCTCGCGGCCGGGGACTGGCGTGTGCTCGAGCAATTCGAAGCCGCTGTAAATGCCATAGCTGCTTGAAAGCGTCGCGGCCAGCGCGAGACGCGACTTGAACATCCAGGATTCGCCGCTTTGCAGGTGGAAGGGCAGGATGTCCGGTGTGTTGACGAAGAAATTCGGCCGAAAGAAGTCACGCTCGGGATAGGAGGTCAACTCGCCGAGATATTGTTCGAGCTCGAAGCGCTGCGTCCGCCAGGTGAAATAGCTGTAGGACTGTGTGAAGCCGAGCTTGGCGAGGCCCTTCATCAGTTTCGGGCGCGCGAAGGTTTCCGCAAGGAACAGCACGTCCGCGTCGCGGTCCCGCACCTCGCGGATCAGCCACTCCCAGAACGCCAGCGGCTTGGTGTGCGGATTGTCGACCCGGAAGATCCTGACGCCCTGTTCGACCCAGAACAGCACGACGTCGCGCAGTGCGCGCCACAGGGCGCCGGCGTCTTCGGACCCGAAATCCGGGTTCACGATATCATCCCAGCGCTGCGGGGGATGCTCGGCGGTGCGCATCGATCCGTCCGGGCGCCGCTTGAACCACTCTGGATGTTCGTTCAGCCAGGGATGATCGGGGGAGCACTGCACGGCGAAATCGAGCGCGACCTCGAGGCCATGCGCCTGGCTTGCCGCCACGAAGGCGCGGAAGTCGTCGAGCGTGCCGAGTTCCGGATGCACGGCGTCGTGGCCGCCCTCGGCTGCGCCGATCGCATAGGGGCTGCCGGGATCGCCCGTCTGTGCGATCGCGGCATTGTTGCGGCCCTTGCGGTGCTGCCGGCCGATCGGGTGGATCGGCGCGAGCAGGACGACGTCAAAGCCCATCGCGGCGATGTCGGGAAGCCGCGCGATGCAGTCGTTGAAGGTTGCATGCATGCCCGGTGTCTTGCCCTGGCTGCGCGGAAACATCTGGTACCATGCGCCGCTGCGCGCCTGCGGGCGGTCCGCGGTCAGCGGGTAGAGCTGCGATCGCATCAGATCGCGCCGAAACTGGCTGCCGGCCATCGCCTCCCGCAATTCGGGCGCGAGCAGCGCACCTGGTTCGCCGGTCTGCAGAAAGATTTCGCACTGCCTGATGATGACGGCCGCCGCCGCCGGGCTGCCGGCCTGCGCCTGGGTCAGCATGCCCGCGCCTTCGAGCGCGTCCAGCGTGTGATCGCTGCCGTCGCGCGGCGTCTGCTCGAAACGATGCCGCCAGCTGGCGAATTCATCGGTCCAGGCCTCGATCGCGAAGGCGTAGCGGCCGGGCCGGTCGGGCACGAAAGCGCCGCCCCAGCGGTCGTCGCTGTGCGCCGTCATCGGCGCGACCTGCCATTCGCTGTCGCCCTCGCGCCGCCACACCAATGCCGCCGATATCACGTCATGTCCGGCACGGTAGATGTCGGCCCACACTTCGACAGGTTCGCCCACAATGCGCTTGACCGGAAAGCGGCCTCCATCAACCGACGGATAGACATCGGTGATATGAAAAGTGCCATGGGCACTCTCGACAGGCCGGAGGGTTTTGTTCACGGTGATGCCGCCATTAAAAATGCAAATGACGTCCCGGCGCCGGGAAGGAGGCGCGCCAGACCCATATAGAAAGCCGCTCGCCGGGCAATGGTTCCCGGTGGGAACGCCGGATAGGGTAGAGCGTTGAACATCAACTATCCCTTTCCCGTATCTGTACAATTTAGCAACGATCCACCTACCGTTGCGAGCAGGCAGCGTGCCGAATGGACCTTTACGCCAAAGCCCAGACCCTGGGAATCCAGACCGAGTATATCGATGGCAGCGGTCACCGCCGTGTGACAACCCCCGAGGCGCTCGCGGCGATCCTCGACGCGCTGCCGCCGCAGGCGCCCCGTCGGATCATCGCCGATCCCGTGGTGGTCAGAGGCGGCCAGGCTGCGCAAACGCAGCTCTCGGAGGCTGCCCGGCTTCCGGTGCAATGGAAGCTTGCGAATGGCACCGGGGTGCTCGCGCAGGGCGAGGCGCGTGAGCGCAGTGTGACGTGGCCGTCAGGTCTGCCCGAAGGGGTGCACCGGTTGCAGCTATCGGACGCATCTGGCAGCGAGGAGCTGCCGCTGCTGGTGGCGCCGCACGGCGCCTTCGGCGGCGAGTTCGACCGCTGCTGGGTGATCGCGGTGCAACTCTACGGCGTGCGGTCCGCGCGCAACTGGGGCATCGGTGACTTCACCGACCTGCAGCACCTGCTCGAATTCGCCCACCGGCTCGGCGCCGACGGCGTCGGGCTCAATCCGCTGCATGCGCTGTTCGACGATCGGCCCGGCGATTGCAGCCCGTACTCGCCGAACAGCCGGCTGTTCCTCAATGCGCTTTACATCGACGTCGAGCAGATTCCCGAATTCCGCGTCGATGCCGAGACCAAGGCCGCGCTGGCACCGCTCCGCAGCCACGACATGGTCGACTATGTCGGCGTCGCGGCGCAGAAATGGCCGGCGCTGCGCGCGGCATTCGCAGCCTTCAAGGCCAACCCGGGCCTCGGCCGCTGGCAGGATTTCGAGGCCTATCGCAACGAGCAGGGCACGCTGCTGTCGCGCTTCGCCTGCTTCGAGGTGATGCGGCACAAATTCAACACGCCGTGGTGGGAATGGCCGGACGAATGGCGGCAGCCGAGCGATGCAGCTTGTGCCAAATTGCGCCGCTCACGCGACTCTGCCGCCGAGGTCGAGTTCGTCGAATTCGTGCAATGGACCGCGGACCGTCAACTCGGCGCCTGCCAGGCGCTGGCGCACAAGCGCGGCATGCGGGTCGGGCTTTATCTCGACGTCGCCGTCGGCGTGCAGTCGGACGGGTTCGACGCCTGGAATGAGCAGATCGCGATCTCGCGCCATCTCGGCGTCGGCGCGCCGCCGGACCCGCTCAACACGGCGGGCCAGGACTGGGGGCTTGCCGGCTTCAACGCCGCGGGCCTTGAACAGCGCTCGTTCGAGCCGTTCAGGCAGATGCTGCGCGCCTCGATGCACTACGCCGGCGCGATCAGGCTCGACCACGCGTTCGGGCTGAAGCGGCTCTATCTGGTACCGCGCGGCTTCGGCCCGGCCAATGGCGCCTATGTGCTGATGCCGTTCGAGGCGCTGCTGGCGGCGACCGCGCAGGAGAGCGTGGCGAGCCGCTGCGTCGTGATCGGCGAGGACCTCGGCACCGTACCTCCCGGGTTCCGCGAGCAGATGAACGGCTGGGGCATCTGGTCCTATCTCGTGATGATGTTCGAGACCGACGACCAGGGCGTCTTCCGCAACGCCGACTACTATTTGCCGAATGCGCTGGTGACATTCAACACCCACGACCTCTCGACCTATGCGGGCTGGCGCTCGTTCAGCGACCTCAGGACCAAGCGTGCGCTCGGGATCGATCCCGGCGAGACCGACGAGGGGCGCTGGCACGCGCTCGGCCAGCTCGACGACGTGCTGCGCCGGCACGACATCCACGCGAACGATTTCTATTCGGTGGCGAGCTTCCTGGCACGGACGCGGTCGCGGATGATGGCGGTGTCGATGGAGGACCTGCTCGGCATTGTCGAGCAGCCGAACATCCCCGGCACCGTCTACGAGCATCCGAACTGGAAGCGGCGGCTTCCGGTCTCGATCGAGCATCTCGCGTCCGCGATCGACGTCGACGCCCTCAAGCGCGCGACCCGCGAGCGCTCGCACACCGGGTAACGCGGAGCGCGGCGGGTGGCCTCTCGTATCGAAGACTATGGACTGATCGGAGATTGCGAGACCGCCGCGCTGGTCGGCCGCGACGGCTCGATCGACTGGCTGTGTTGGCCGGCGTTCGATTCCGACCCCTGCTTCGCGGCGCTGCTTGGCACGTCGAGGAACGGTCGCTGGCTGCTGGCGCCCACGGGCGAGATCAAGCAGACCTCGCGGCGCTACTGGGACGATACGCTGATCCTGGAGACCCGGTTCGAGGTGGAAGGCGGCGCGGTTGCGCTGATCGACTTCATGCCGCCGCGCGGCAACGCCTCCGATGTGGTCCGCCTCGTTCGCGGCATCAGCGGCCGCGTCAAGATGCGCATGGAGCTGGTGATCCGCTTCGGCTTCGGGGTCGATGTCCCATGGGTGCGGAAGAATCCGGATGGTGACGGGCTTCTGGCGATCAGCGGGCAGGAC
The DNA here is from genome assembly GCF_054055815.1 of Bradyrhizobium sp. USDA 4503. Lineage (NCBI taxonomy): Bacteria > Pseudomonadati > Pseudomonadota > Alphaproteobacteria > Hyphomicrobiales > Nitrobacteraceae > Bradyrhizobium > Bradyrhizobium sp. USDA 4503. The sequence goes on along the minus strand of NZ_JBSRXS010000001.1, from coordinate 3,620,076 downwards.
ATGACCGTGCTGCGCACGCCGGTGGAAACCCGCGGCAAGGATCTGACCACGATCGCCGATTTCGAGGTCGGCGAAGGCGACACCGTGCCGTTCGTCCTGACCTATGGACCGTCCTATCACCCGGTGCCGGAGGCGATCGACCCTGAGGCCGCGCTGAAGGACACCGAGGAATACTGGCGGGAATGGTGCAACCGTTCGACCTATGACGGCAGCTATCAACGCGCCCTCGTGATGCGCTCGCTGATCACGCTGAAGGCGCTGACCTTCAGGCCGACCGGCGGCATCGTCGCGGCACCCACCACGTCGTTGCCGGAAAAGCTCGGCGGCGCGCGCAATTGGGACTACCGGTTCTGCTGGCTGCGCGACGCCACCTTTACGCTGCTGGCCCTGATGAATTCGGGCTACACCGAGGAAGCGGCGGCCTGGCACAACTGGCTGCTGCGGGCCGCAGCCGGCGCGCCGGCCAACATGCAGATCATGTACGGCATCCTGGGCCAGCGACGCCTCCTGGAATGGGAGGCAGGGTGGCTGTCCGGCTATGAAGGGGCGCAGCCGGTACGCGCCGGCAACGCCGCGCATGCGCAACTTCAGCTCGACGTCTATGGCGAGCTGATCGACGCCTTCCATCAGTCCCGCATGGCCAAGCTGAAGCTCGACGAAGAGAACTGGTCGCTCGAATGCACCGTCGTCACCCATCTCGCCGATGTCTGGGATCAGCCGGATCACGGCATCTGGGAACGCCGTGGCACCCCCAGACACTACGTGTTCTCCAAGGTGATGTGCTGGGTCGCCTTCGACCGCGCCATCAAGAGCGCGGAGCGGTTCGGCTTCAAGGGGCCGCTCGTCAAATGGCGGGTGCTGCGCGAGGCCATTCATCGCGACGTCTGCCAACGCGGCTTCAATCCCGGCCTCAACAGTTTCGTCGAGAGCTATGGCTCAAAGTTGCTCGACGCCAGCCTGCTGCTGCTGCCGTCGGTCGGCTTCCTGCCGTCGGGCGATCCGCGCATCCGCGGCACGATCGACGCGGTCGAACGGCACATGATGCGCGACGGCTTCGTGCTGCGGCACGATCCGCGCGAGGTGTCCGATGAGGTCCAGCCGATCGAGGGCGCGTTCCTGGCCTGCAGCCTGTGGCTTGCCGACGCTCATGTGCTGGCGGGAGATGTCGACAAGGCGCAGACCATGTTCGACCGCGTGGTGGCGGTCGCCAACGATCTCGGACTGTTGGCCGAGGAGTTCGATTCCGGCGCCGGCCGGCAGACCGGCAATTTCCCGCAGGCGCTGACCCATATCGCGTTGATCAACACCGCGCACAATCTCAGCGCCGCCAGGGCCGACGCCGAGAAGCCCGCGGTGCAGCGGTCGACTTAAACCACCGCGGCGATGCCGCCCTCCGCCTTCCGCTTGCGGCACCGCCGCAGGTCCGCGCTGCCAAAATATCGAAAACAACCCCATGCAAAGGAGCCGGCAGCTGCCGGCACTCGACCGGGCAACTTGACACGTCGGGCAAATCAGGAATATATTTCCAATATTCCGAAATCGTGCGAGTGTGATCGGCCGCCTCAAGGAACCGCGGATTGGTCGGGTGACAGATCTCGCCGTGACAAAGGGCCGCGTGATCAGCGTGACGCGATCACATGATCGATTTGACTCGATTGCGATGTAGCGGACTGTAACGGCGATCACGCTGCGGCCCGCGCTCGATCACGCGTGGGGCGATCGTTCGCACGCCTCAGCGAAGCTGCAACACCGTGTCCATCGCGCGTGCGAAACCGTCCTGCTCGTTGGATTCGGTGACATGGGTGGCGCGCGCCTTCACGTCATCGCTGGCATTGCCCATCGCGAAGGAGACGCCGCTTCGCGCGAACATCGGCAGATCGTTCTGCATGTCGCCGATCGTGGCGACGTTCTCCAGCGGCACGCCAAGGCGCTTCGCGATGCCCTCGACGAAGGTGCCCTTGTCGTGGCCCGGCGGGGTGACGTCGAGATAGTAGGTCTGCGAGCGGACCGCGGTGGCATCACGGCCGACCATCTGCTGCATCTCCGCCTCGCAGCGTTGCAGCAGGGCCGCATCCGAACTCGCGCCGACGATCTTGCAGGCCTGATCGAGATAGGGCGTGAAATCGCCGACGATGGTCGGATCATGCTTGATCGTGTGCTGCTCGTGGGCGGTGTACTCGCCGTCAGGATTCCGCGTCAGCCAGCGGTCGTTGGTGAACAGCCAGATGTCGACGTCGCGCTCGCGCAGCATGTCGATGCAGCGTTTTGCGACCGCGGCCGGGATCAAATGCTGCTCAAGGGGCTTGAGCTGCGGATCGACGATCGAAGAGCCGTTGAAGGCGCCGATCGGCTGTGTGATCGCAAGCGGCGCAACCAGAAAGCCCATCCCGATCGTCGGCCGGCTGGAGACGATGGTGAAGCCGATGCCGGCCTCGTGCAGCCTGCGCACCGCCGCCCTGGCGCCGTCGGTCAAGGTCTTGTCCTTGGTGAGCAGCGTGCCGTCGACATCGGATACGACAAGGGCGATGCGGGTCATGTGCGGTCCAACTTCAGTTGATTGACGATGTCTTCGACGATGGTTTCGACCGGACGGTCGATCGCAACCGTGATCGGGCGTTCCTCCGGGGTCGGCGGCTCCAGCGTCTTGAACTGGCTGGCGAGCAGCCCCGGCGGCATGAAATGGCCCTTGCGCGCGCCGAGCCGCGTGGCGATCAGCTCCTGCGAGCCGTCGAGGAAGACGATGCGGATATCGTTGCGGCCATGCACCAGGATGTCGCGATAGGCGCGCTTCAGCGCGGAGCAGGCGATGACGGCGCGTTCGCGGACGCCGCAGGTGCGGTCGATCTCGTCGGCGATCGCGCGGAGCCAGGGCCAGCGATCCTCGTCGGTGAGCGGCTGGCCGGAATGCATTTTGGCGACATTGCTTGGTGGATGAAAACTGTCGCCGTCCTCGAAGCGCCAGCCGATCCTGATCGCCAGGCGGTCGGCGATGGTGCTCTTGCCCGAACCCGACACGCCCATCACGACCAATGCGCAGGGGTTTTGTCCGTCACCCACGAAAGTCCTCCGGCAGCGCGGCCTGATCGATCAGCCAGACGGTCTCGCCCAGCGATCGCGCGCGGTTTGCCGGCAGGTTCTCGCCTGCGAAGAGGCGCGTCAAGATCGCGCGCTTGTTCTCGCCCGCCACCTCGAACAGCATCTCGCGACAGGAGGCGAGGGCGGGCCGGGTCAGCGACACGCGCGGCACGAACGGCTCGACATTGGCCTTCGGCACGCCGACCACCCAGCGCTGGGTTTCCTCGACCGCGGGATAACCCGGAAACAGCGAGGCGGTATGGCCGTCGGGGCCGATGCCCATCAGCACCAGGTCGAACAGTGGCCGCTTCGGATCGAGCTGTTCGGCGCCGTAGAACGCCATCAGCTCGTTCTCATACAGCGCCGCGCTGACGTCGGGATCCCTGAGATCGGCGGTATCGGTCGCGATCGGATGGACATTTGCAGCCGGTGCACAGCGGTCGAGGAAGGCCTGGCGCGCCATGCTCATGTTGTGCAGCTTGTCCTTGCGCGGCACCAGGCGCTCGTCGCCGATGAACCAGTCGATGCGGTCCCATGGAATCCTTTGGCGATAGTCCGGCGTCGCCAGCAGCTGATAGAGCGCCTTCGGGCTGGAGCCGCCGGTGAGGCACACCGCGATCCGGCCGCTGTTCTGGTCGATCCTGGCGATCACCCGCTCGGCGGCCGCCTGCGCCAGTGCCGCCGGATCGGCGACCGTGATGATCTGGCGCTCGCCGGTCGCGGTCATGTCAGCCCAGCTTCCGCCAGCTACGGCCGTCACGCGTCAGCAGCGCATTGGCGGCCTCCGGGCCTTCGCTGCCGGCCTTGTAGGGTTGCAGGCCACGGCCGCCGGCGCTCTTCCAGGCGTCGATGAAGGGCTGCACCGCCTGCCATCCGGCCTCGACGCTGTCGGCGCGCTGGAACAGCAGATTGTCGCCGATCATGCAGTCATAGATCAGCGTCTCGTAGCCGGTCGACGGCTCGGCCTTGAAGTAGTCCTTGTAGCGGAACTTCATCTCGACGCCGTCGATGTTGATGGTCGGGCCGGGTACCTTGGTGTTGAACTGCAGCTCGATGCCTTCGGTCGGCTCGGTGGAGATGACGAGGTAGTTCTGCGACAGGCGATCGACCGACGTGTCGCGGAACATCGCAAACGGCGCCTGCTTGAACTTGATCGCGATCTCGGTGCGCTTGGTGGTCAGCGCCTTGCCGGTGCGCAGGTAGAACGGCACGCCGGCCCAGCGCCAATTGTCGATGGTCAGCTTCAGCGCGGCATAGGTCTCGGTCGAGCTGTCGGGCCTGACGTCGGGCGTCTTGAGAAAGTCCTCGATCTCGGTGTCGCCGATCCGGCCGGCGCGATACTGGCCGCGCACCGAATTGTGCAGCGCCTCCTGTTCGCTCTGGGTCTGGATCGCGCTCAGCACCTCGGCCTTTTCGGAGCGCACCGCGTGGGCGTCGAACCGCGCCGGCGGCTCCATCGTCACCAGCGACAGCAGCTGGAACAGATGGTTCGGCACCATGTCGCGCAGCGCGCCGGTGGCGTCGTAGAAGCTGCCGCGATGACCGACGCCGAGCTTCTCGTCGACGGTGATCTGGATGTGGTCGATGTGGTTGCGATTCCAGATCGGCTCGAACATGCCGTTGGCGAAGCGCAGCACCAGGATGTTCTGGACGGTTTCCTTGCCGAGATAGTGATCGATCCGGTAGATCTGGTGCTCGTCCATCAGCTTCAGCAGCGCGGCATTCAGCGCCTTGGCCGACGCCAGATCGGTGCCGAACGGCTTTTCGACGATCAGCCGCCGCCAGGCGCCGTTCTCCTCCAGCATGCCGGTGCGTCCAAGCTGCTGGCTGATCGGGAGAAAGGCCCGCGGCGGGGTCGCGAGGTAGAACAGCCGGTTGCCACCGGTGCCGCGCGCCTGTTCGAGCTTCTCGAGCCGCTCGTTCATGGCATCGAAGGAGGGCGGATCGCTCGGGTCGGCCTCGATCGCGGTGACGCATTCAAACAGGCGTGTGACGATGGCCTCATCCAGCGGGCGCGTGGCGAACTTGCGTAGCCCTTGCATCAGGCTGTCCTTCATCTGGTCGCTCGACATGCCCTTGCGGGCGATGCCGACGACGCAGAATTTCTCCGGCAGCAGATTGCCGGCGGCAAGATTGTAGAGCGCCGGGATGACAAGCCGATGTGTCAGATCACCGGTGGCGCCGAAGATGATGAAGGAGCAAGGGTCTGGTTTCTTCTGCACGTGACCTTCCGCGGTTCGCTTTAAGTTTTCTTCGGCGGCTCCTTGTGGCCGCCAAAGCCTGCGCGCATCGCCGAGAGGATCTTCTCCGCGAAGGTGTGATCCTTGCGCGAGCGGAAGCGCGTATAGAGCGCCGCCGTCAGCACCTCGGCCGGCACGGCCTCGTCGACCGCGGCATTGACTGTCCAGCGGCCTTCGCCGGAATCCTCGACAAAGCCGGAATAATTGTCGAGCGTGTGGTTCTGCGCCAGCGCCGATGCCGTGAGGTCGAGCAGCCAGGACGGGATCACGCTGCCGCGCCGCCAGACTTCGGCGATGTCGGCGATGTCGAGGTCGAAGCGATGCTCGGCCGGCAGCGCCTCGATATTGGCGTTCTTCAGGATGTCGAAGCCTTCGGCATAGGCCTGCATCAGGCCGTATTCGATGCCGTTGTGGATCATCTTGACGAAATGCCCGGCGCCGATCGGGCCGGCGTGAATGTAGCCCTGTTCGATGCGCGGATCGCGGCCCTCGCGGCCGGAGGTGCGAGGAATGTCGCCGATCCCGGGCGCCAGCGTCTTGAAGATCGGGTCGAGCCGGTCGACCACTTTCTTGTCGCCGCCGATCATCATGCAGTAGCCGCGCTCGATGCCCCAGATGCCGCCGCTGGTGCCGACATCGACGTAATGCAGCCCGCGCTCCCTGAGCGCCTTGCCGCGGCGGACGTCATCCTGCCAGAAGGTGTTGCCGCCATCGATGATGACGTCGCCTGGCTGCATCAGCTTCGACAGCGCCTCGATGGTGGCTTCGGTGATCTTGCCGGCCGGCAGCATCACCCAGGCGGTGCGCGGCGCCTCCAGCTTGAGGACGAAATCCTCCAGCGATGAGGACCCGATCGCATTGTCGGCGACGAGCGCCGCGACGGCCTTCGGATCCTTGTCGTAGACCACGGTGGTGTGGCCCTGGGTCATCAGGCGGCGGACGATGTTGCCGCCCATCCGCCCGAGGCCGATCATGCCGAGTTGCATCCCTCGCCTCCGTCAGTTCAGTGCAGCCGAGATCGCGGCATCGAGCGCCGCGAGCCCGGAGCTGAGATCGCCCTTGAGATGCACGCGCAGCGCCCGCCGGCCGCGCTCGGTGAGCACGTCGAAATCGCCGCGCGCCTGTGCCGCCTTGATCACGCCGAAGCTCGCCTTCTGGCCGGGCACCGGCAGGTCCGCCGTATCGTCGGTCGTGACCTGCAGGAACACACCGCTGTCGGGCCCGCCCTTGTAGGCCTGCCCGGTCGAATGCAGGAAGCGGGGACCGAACTCGGCGCAGGTCGCAAGGTGCCTTGCGTCGCGCACCTTCAGCCGCATCGCCTGCATGGCGTCGATGGTGTCGCCATCGCGCTCGATATAGGCGAGCAGGGCGACATAGTCGCCGCGGCCGGAGCGCGCGAGGTGCGCCTTGATCCAGGAGTCGAGATCGCCGTTCGCACCGGCCTTGCGCAGCTCCTCGGCGTTCTGCGCGTCGGTGTAGAGATCGACCCCGTCCGCCGACACCACCGGCTGTTCGGCCGGCAGCGACCCGGTCTTCTCGAACGCTGCCGTCAGTTCGCGGGTCTTGATCTTGGCGGCTTCGACGTCGGGCTGGTTGAACGGGTTGATGCCGAGGATCGAGCCGGCGACCGCGGTCGCGATCTCGAAGCGGAAGAACTCCTGACCGATATGGTCGATCGACTTCATCACGATCCGAACCACGGGATGGCCGGCGGCCTCGAGCGCCGCGAGCTTGGCCTCATGCGCGGCATCGTTCTCGCCATCGGTGCGCAGATCGATGAAGAACCGGTCGTTGCCGTAGACCGCGGCGTCGCCGATCGTCTCGCCCTCGATCGGGATCAGGCCCTTGCCGTCCTTGCCGGTCGATTCCGCGATCAGCTGCTCGGCCCAGGCGCCGAAATCGGCAACGTCCGGCGAGGCGAAGATCGTCACCTTGTCGCGGCCTTCGAGCCCCGCGATGCCCATCGCGAGCCCGAGCTGCACGCCCGGGTTCTCCTGCGGCGGCACGTCGGCACCGCAAGAGCGCACCATCGCGAGCGTATGGCCGAGCAGGCTGCGGACGTCGATGCCGGCAGCGGCCGCCGGCACCAGACCGAACGGCGACAGCACGGAATAGCGGCCGCCGATCGCGGGGTCGCCGTAGAAGATGCGGGCAAAGCCCTGCTTGATCGCGACCTTCTGCAGCGATGAGCCCGGATCGGTCACCGCGATGAAGCGGTGGCCGGCCTTGTCCTTGCCGATCGCCTTCGCCACCCGATCGAAGAAATAGTCCTTCATCACGTTCGGCTCGGTGGTGCCGCCGGATTTGGAGGAGACGATGAACAGCGTCCTTGCGATGTCGACATACTCCTCCATCGCGCGCACCTGCGCCGGATCGGTGGAATCGAGCACGTGCAGTCGCGGGAAACCGGACCGGTGCGGGAAGGTCTGGGCCAGGACCTCCGGCCCGAGGCTCGACCCGCCCATGCCGAGCACGACGGCATCGCTGAAGTTCTGCCCCTTCACGCGCTGAGCGAAGTCCTCGTAGTCGGCGACATCAGCGGTGGCCGCGCTGGTGAGCCAGCCCAGCCATTTGTCCTCGTCGTCGCCGGTCCAGACCGATTTGTCCTTGTGCCAGAGCCTTCGGATCCGGGCGGAGGCGCGCCATTCCTCGGTGCTCTTCTCGACCGCCTTCTCGATGGTGGCGCCGAGCGCGAGCTTCTGGCGGTCGATGCCGCCGCCGAGCGAGGTGGCGCGCTTGTGGGCGACCGCGCCGTAGAGCTTGTCGGCCGCGTCGGCGAACAGCTTGACGCCGTCCTTGACCAGTTCCTCGGTAATCGCATCAAGCGAGATGCCGGACTTCTCCAGCTCCTCCAGCACGTGGCGGGCGTCCTCGACATTCTCCTCGAGGCTGTCGCGGACCTTGCCGTGGTCGCGGAAGGCATCGAGCGTCGCCGGCGGCACGGTGTTGACGGTGTCGGGGCCGATCAGCTCCTCGACATAGAGCACGTCGCTATAGTCCTTGTTCTTGGTGCCGGTCGACGCCCACAACAGCCGCTGCGGCTTGGCGCCCTTGGCCGCCAGCTTGTCCCAGCGGCTGCCTGCGAACAGGTGCTTGTAGTCCTGGTAGGCGAGCTTGGCATTGGCGATCGCGACCTTGCCCTTCAAGGCCGCGAGCCGCTCCTTTTCGTGCGGATCGTTGGCCTTGGCGATCTTCTCGTCGAGCTGCTTGTCGACGGCGGTGTCGATGCGGCTGACGAAGAAGCTCGCGACGCTCGCGACATGGGAGGGATCGCCGCCCTTGCCGACGTATTTCTCCAGGCCCTTGAGATAGGCCTCGGCGACCTGGCGATAGACCTTCTGCGAGAACAGCAGCGTGATGTTGATGCTGATGCCTTCGCCGATCAGGTACTCGATCGCCGGCAGGCCCTCGGGCGTCGCCGGTACCTTGACCATCAGGTTCTTGCGGTGGACGTCCTTCCAGAGCCGTTCGGCTTCCGCGATCGTGCCCTTGGTGTCCATCGCGAGATAGGGCGACACCTCGAGGCTGACGAAGCCGTCGCCGCCGTGGCTCTGGTCGTAGACCGGGCGCAGCACGTCGGCGGCGTGCTGGATGTCCTCGACCGCGAGGTGCTCGAACAGGTCGGCGACCGAGCGGTCGCCGTTCTTGAGGGCCTTGCCGATCGCCCCGTCATATTCGTCCGAGCTGCCGATCGCCTTCTCGAAGATCGAGGGGTTGGACGTCACGCCTTTGACGCCGTCGGTCTCGATCAGCCGCTTCAGGTCGCCGTCGGCGACGAAGCCGCGGGCGAGGAAGTCCAGCCAGACGGCCTGACGGTGATTTTCGAGTGCTTTGACGGGGTTCATGGGTGCCTGTTCTCGTTCGATCGAGGGTCGATTTTTGGGTTCCCGGGCAGCTTTCGGGGGCGGAGGGGGATTGTCAACATGGCGGGAGCCCCGGGCGGAATATCAGCATTTCCAAGGGATAACGCCATTCACAACAGTTCGATCCGCTCGGACGCAGGTGCGAGCAGACCCCCATCTCAGCACATTTTTATGACGCGTTGCGGCGCAGGACCGCGCGTCAGGGGCGCAGGTAGAGGTAACCTTGGGATTGCAGCTCGGCGAGGCGGACCCACCCCGCCGCGCTCGGCGGCAACGAAGCCGGGGAGCAAGTCGGCGAGGCCGATGTTCTGCGATTTCATGGTGTTGCCGCAGGCGGCGAACTCGATCCCATCCTTGGTGAACCGCGCGACATGTTTTGACAGCTCGGGATTGGCGGCTGCTGAATGAAACGCCTTCAGCGCCCGGCCGTGCACCACCAGCGCAATCGTCACATTGCCGGGGCCGCCGACGCCGTCGAGATGGTTCTGGATGTTGCCGATCACGAAATTGACCTTGTCGAGGTCATCGAGGTGATAGACCACCTTCAGCTTTTGCGGCGGTGCTTCGGTGGCGGCGCCGGCCTGGGACGCTGCCAAGACGGCGCCGATCGCTGAAAGCGTGCCCCAGAGGATGCTGCGTCGGCGCATGGCGTCTCTCGCGCAATTATTGTTGATCCAGTGTTGTCCCTTTGGGCAAACCTATCATTTGTGGCGGAGCGCAGCGAGTTCCTTGCGGTCGGTCACAAGTTCGGCGCATTCGCCCAAGTCCGCGCGATCGACGCGAAAGATCTTGTCGTCGGCGCCGGCGAACAGCGCTTCGCCCGCATCGTCGTCGGGCTTGTTGCGATTCCACACCATGATGCGGCCAAGGGGCGCAATCGCGGATTTATTGTCCTTGGACAACGCCACGGTGATACCGCCGCCCTCGCAATCCACGCCGCATTCGAAGCGTATTTCGTGGCCGGATTCGGCCGCGATGGCATGATTGCAGTAGCCGCTGGAGTCGAAATTGCCAGGGCGGTGGCGGTACGCGACGCCGAGCCGGAATGAATAGTTGGTGGCCTTGTCCTCCGGAGCGTCTTCCGCTGACACCAGCAGCTTCATCGCGCTGACCTTCTGCTTCGGATGCTGCGCCAGATGATTTGCATCGTAGCGCCGCACGAAGCAGGCATAGGCTTTCGCGCCGGGCGGGCCCGCGAACATCCTGTTGTCGAAGGCGGCCGCCGCGGCCTTGTCGACGCCTTCCTGCGCCTGAACGGCTAACGGCGCGCCGGTCCAGGCGGCGGCTGCGAGTGCGACAACAAGGAGCGCCTGCTTCATGACCGGCTCGGGAATAGCCAGCGCCTCCAAGGTGTCATCTTTAAAGCGCGGCAATGGTGCCGCGCGGAACTGCGCGGGCTCGTTGCCTTAGTCGCGGCGACAAGGAGGCACGTTCAACCGCGGCTGAACGTTTGTTCATGAGAGTCTATGACGCGTGCATCTTGACGCCACGGCTGAACGGTCACACTTTTTCAGGGAAGCCCAACGTCCATCGCCGGACGGGAAGTTGCCCGCTCGGATGTCCGCTTCGGAGGCCTGGCCCCGGTAAACCACGGATGTGGCGAGGGGGTTACAGCCACCAAAAACAAGGGGATATTGATGAACCATTAAGCTTCCTGCCTGTTGATAAGGCAGAGGCTGCACGCGCCGTGCATTGCCGAACTGAGTCGGTCGAGTGTCCAATGGACCCAGCGTGCCGACGCTGATTCGATCCTAGGACGCTCTTGTTACGACTCGTGTCAGTCGTGCGGCGATACATATCGTGGAGAGAGGGATCATGTACAACGATTCTTTGTTCAACGCCTTCGCAAGGTCGTTTGAAGCGCGAAGCCAGACCGACATGTCGATGGCCGAGTATTTGGAGTCGTGTCGAAGTGATCCGATGCGATATGCAAATGCGGCCGAGCGGTTATTGGCGGCAATCGGTGAGCCCCAGATGATCGACACGGCCAAGGACCCACGCCTTGGCCGTATCTTTTTGAACCGTACGATCAGGTCGTATCCGGCCTTCGCCGGCTTCTACGGCATGGAGGATACGATCGAGCGCCTCGTCGGCTTCTTCCGTCACGCCGCGCAGGGCCTCGAAGAGCGCAAGCAGATCCTCTATCTGCTCGGGCCGGTCGGCGGCGGCAAGTCATCGCTCGCCGAGCGCATCAAGGCGCTGATGGAGATTCATCCGATCTACGTGCTGAAGGCGGGCGACGAGCTGTCGCCGGTGTTCGAGAGCCCGCTTGGGCTGTTTGATCCCGAGACGCTTGGCCCGATGATCGAGGAGAAGTACGGCATTCCGCGCCGCCGGCTGAGCGGGCTGATGTCGCCCTGGGCCTACAAGCGGCTCGAAGCCTTCGGTGGCGACATCTCGCAATTCCGCGTCGCGCGCATCCAGCCTTCAAGGCTGCGCCAGATCGCGGTTGCCAAGACCGAGCCCGGTGACGAGAACAACCAGGACATCTCCTCGCTGGTCGGCAAGGTCGACATCCGCAAGCTCGAGACCTACGCCCAGAACGATCCCGACGCCTACAGCTATTCCGGCGGCCTCAACCGCGCCAACCAGGGCGTGCTCGAGTTCGTCGAAATGTTCAAGGCACCGATCAAGATGCTGCACCCGCTGCTGACCGCGACGCAGGAGGGTAACTACATCGGCACCGAGAACATCGGCGCGATTCCGTTCACCGGCATCATCCTCGCGCACTCCAACGAGGCGGAGTGGCAGAGCTTCAAGACCAACAAGAACAACGAGGCCTTCATCGACCGCATCTGCGTCATCAAGGTCCCGTACGTCCTGCGGGTCACCGAGGAGCAGAAGATCTACGAGAAGCTGATCCAGGGCTCCGAGCTTGCCGCAGCACCTTGCGCTCCGGCGACGCTGGAGACGATGGCGCGCTTCTCGGTGATGTCGCGGCTGCGCAAGCACGAGAACTCGACGCTGTTTGGCAAGATGCGGGTCTATGACGGCGAGAGCCTCAAGGAATCCGATCCGAAGGCGCGCAGCGTTCAGGAGTACAAGGACGCGGCCGGCGTCGACGAGGGCATGGACGGCGTCTCCACCCGCTTTGCCTTCAAGGTGCTCGCCTCGACCTTCAACCATGACACCACCGAAGTCGGCGCCGATGCGGTGCACCTGATGTATGTGCTGGAGCAGGCGATCCGCCGCGAGCAGCTGCCTGACGAGACCGAGAAGCGCTATCTCGAATTCATCAAGGCCGACCTCGCGCCGCGTTATGCCGAGTTCATCGGCAACGAGATCCAGAAGGCCTATCTGGAATCCTACGCCGACTACGGTCAGAACCTGTTCGACCGCTATGTCGACTACGCCGACGCCTGGATCGAGGATCAGGACTTCAAGGATCCCGACACCGGCCAGCTGATGAACCGCGAGCTCCTGAACCAGGAGCTGACCAAGATCGAGAAGCCGGCCGGCATCGCCAACCCGAAGGACTTCCGCAACGAGGTCGTCAAGTTCTCGCTGCGCTCGCGGGCGCACAATGGCGGCAAGAACCCGAGCTGGACCTCCTACGAAAAGGTTCGCGACGTGATCGAGAAGCGGATATTCTCACAGGTCGAGGATCTGCTTCCGGTCATTTCGTTCGGCTCCAAGAAGGACGGCGAGACCGAGAAGAAGCACGGCGAGTTCGTCGAGCGGATGGTGGAGCGCGGCTATACCGAGCGCCAGGTCCGCCGGCTCGTCGAGTGGTACATGCGGGTGAAGCAGGCCGGCTAATACGCGATCCGGAAAGCCGGCACCGGCTTTCCGTTTCGTCTCGTCCTGTCCAATAAAATGCGATGCGACTGTCATGATCGCATCCGGTGAGGCAGATGCAACGTGGTCATGCATATCGTCGATCGGCGGTTGAATCCGGGTAGCAAGAGCCTGGAGAACCGCCAGCGCTTCCTGCGGCGCGCCAAGGCGCTGGTGCAGGGGGCCGTCAAGAAGTCGTCACAGGACCGGGACATCAAGGATGTCCTGGAAGGCGGCGAAGTGACAATCCCGCTGGACGGCATGGACGAGCCGCGGTTCCGGCGCGAGGGCGGCACGCGTGACATGGTGCTGCCCGGCAACAAGAAGTTCGTCGAGGGCGACTGGCTGCAGCGCCCGAACCAAAGCGGCGCCAAGGGCTCCGGCGCAGGCGAAGGCGACAGCGAGGACGCCTTCCGCTTCGTGCTCAGCCGCGACGAATTCGTCGATCTCTTCCTCGACGACCTCGAACTGCCCGATCTTGCCAAACGCAAACTTGCGGAAACCGAAAGCGAAGGCATCCAGCGCGCCGGCTATGCGACGTCGGGCTCGCCCGCCAACATCTCGATCAGCCGCACGGTGAGCCGGGCGCTGGCGCGGCGCGTGGCACTGCGCCGGCCGCGCAAGGACGACATCGAGGCGCTCGAGGCGGAGCTTGCCGAATGCGATGACGATGCGCGGCGCCGCGAGCTGCTGGCGCTGCTCGAAGCGTTGAAGGCCAAGGCCAAACGGATCCCGTTCATCGATCCGATCGACATCCGCTACCGCCGCTTCGAGACGGTGCCGAAGCCGGTGGCGCAGGCCGTGATGTTCTGCCTGATGGACGTATCGGGCTCGATGTCCGAGCACATGAAGGATCTGGCGAAGCGGTTCTATATGCTGCTCTACGTGTTCCTGAAGCGGCGCTACAAGCACGTCGAGATCGTGTTCATCCGCCACACCGACCGCGCCGAGGAGGTCGACGAGGACACCTTCTTCCATGGCCCGGCTTCCGGCGGCACGCTGGTGTCGAGCGCGCTGGTCGCGATGAACGATATCGTCCGCACCCGCTTCCGTCCGGCCGACTGGAACATCTACGCCGCCCAGGCCTCGGACGGCGACAACATGACCTCGGACAGCGCGCTGACCGGTCACCTCCTGACCGACAAGATCCTGCCGGTCTGCCAGTTCTTCGCCTATCTCGAGGTCGGCGAAGCCGCCAACTACACTTTCGACATGCCGGACTCCTCGCTCTGGACGCTCTATGAGCGTCTGCGCAACGAGGGCGCGCCGCTGTCGATGCGCAAGGTGAGCGAGCGCGGCGAGATCTTCCCGGTGTTCCAGGACCTGTTCAAGCGCCGCAGCAAGCAGGAAAGGGTGTAGCGTGATGGGTTCTTCCGGGGAACGGCTGTTCGAGGGCGCCGATTGGGATTTCCAGACCTTGCAGCGGGTCCACGACGCCTGCGAGAAAATCGCGCGCACCGAGCTCGGGCTCGACGTCTATCCCAACCAGATCGAGGTGATCACCGCCGAGCAGATGCTCGACGCCTATTCCTCGGTCGGCATGCCGCTGTTCTACAAGCACTGGTCATTCGGCAAGCAATTCGCGTTCCAGGAAGCGTCCTATCGCAAGGGCCTGATGGGCCTCGCCTATGAGATCGTGATCAATTCCTCGCCGTGCATCTCCTATCTCATGGAGGAGAACACGGCGACGATGCAGACGCTGGTGATCGCGCACGCGGCGTTCGGGCACAATCACTTCTTCAAGAACAACTATCTGTTCAAGCAGTGGACCGATGCCGACGGCATTCTCGACTATCTGGAATTCGCCAAAGGCTACATCGCGGTCTGCGAGGACCGCCATGGCCGCGAGACGGTGGAGCGGACGCTCGATGCCGCGCATGCGCTGATGTCGCATGGCGTCGACCGCTATCCCGGGAAGAAGACGCTCGATTTGCGTGCCGAGGAGAAGCGGGCCGGCGAGCGCCGGCAGCACGAGGAAAGCGTGTTCAACGATTTGTGGCGGACGGTGCCGAACACCAAGGCCAAGAGCAAGGCTACGCTCACGGCCGAGCGCCGCCGCGCGCTGCTCGGCTTGCCGCAGGAGAACATCCTCTATTTCCTCGAGAAGACCGCGCCGCGCCTTGCACCCTGGCAGCGCGAGCTGATCCGCATCGTCCGCCACATCGCGCAGTATTTCTACCCGCAGGGCCAGACCAAGGTGATGAACGAGGGCACCGCGACCTACGTCCACTACCGCATCATGAGCCGGCTGCATCAGCAGGGCCGGCTCACCGACGGCAATTTCCTCGAATTCCTGCAGTCGCACACCAATGTGGTGTTCCAGCCCGAATTCGACGACCGCCGCTATTCCGGCTTCAATCCCTACGCGCTCGGCTTCGCCATGATGCAGGACATCGAGCGGATCGTGAAAAATCCGGAGGACGAGGACCGCGAGTGGTTCCCCGACATCGCCGGCAAGGGCGACGTCGAGGGCGTGCTGCGCGAGATCTGGAGCAACTACCGCGACGAGAGCTTCATCAACCAGTTCCTCAGCCCGGCGCTGATCCGGCGCTTCCGCATGTTCCATTTGCACGACGACCCCGCGGAAAGCCAGGGGATCAAGGTCGACGCGATCCACGACGAGCGCGGCTACCGCCGGGTCCGCCGCGAGCTGGCGCGGCAATACGACGTCGGCTTCGTCGACGCCAATATCGAGGTCGTGGATGTCGATCTCGACGGCGATCGCCGCCTGATGCTGCGTCACACCACCGTGAAGGGCGCGCAGCTCAACGAGACCGACGCGCGGCGCGTGCTGCAACACCTCGCCGATCTGTGGTCCTACGACGTCGCGCTGACCGAAATCGACGGCACCGACAAGGTGCTGAAGGAATACGTCGTCAGCCCGCGCGCGGCTGCGGTCGCGGCGTGAGGATCACGCTCTCGCGATAATGAGCGCGGCGCGCACCGCCGCGCGGAATGCGAGTCTTGCTCGGTGAACCTTCATGTCTATCGAAGGCTCACATCATGAACATGCCGGCAACATTCCGACTTTGAAAGCGCATGGCGTTCTATGCGCGAACGCGATTGCCGGCATGCGGAAATCTCGCGAGACGTTCTTGGTGATTGCCTGCGCGGACGCGATGGATAATGTGCGCCGCGTCAAGAAAACCAAGAAAAGGATATGCTCTTGTCAACTCGCTCCCGCCTGGCGGGCTTTCTCGCCTTCACCGCGCTCACGGCCTCCTTGATCTCGCCGTCCGTGGCAGCCGATACCGCGATCAAAATAGGAAACACCGCGCCCTATAGCGGCCCGGCGTCGGCCTACGGCACGATCGCGCGTGCCGAAGCCGCATATTTCCAGATGCTCAACGATCAGGGCGGCATCAACGGCCGCAAGATCGACTTCGAGAGTCTCGACGACGCCTATTCACCGTCGAAGACCGTCGAGCAGACCCGCAAGCTCGTCGAGCAGGACGAGGTGCTCGCGATCTTCAGCGCGGTCGGCACCGCGCCGAACATCTCGGTGCAGAAGTACCTCAACATCAAGCGCGTGCCGCAGCTGTTCGTGTCCTCCGGCGCGACGCGCTGGAACGATCCAAAACAGTTCCCGTGGACGGTCGGTTTCAATCCGACCTACGAGCTCGAAGGCCGGCTCTACGCAAAATACATCCTGAAGACCAAGCCGGATGCGAAGATCGCCGTCATCACGCCGAACGAGGACGCCGGCAAGGACTATCTGAGGGGTTTCAAGGACGGGCTCGGCGAGCATGTCGGCCAGATCGTCGCCGAGACCACGTATCTCACGACCGATCCCACCATCGATTCCCAGATGGTGACGATGCGCGAGTCCGGCGCGGACGTCTTCTTCGCGGAGGCGACGCCGAAATTCGCGGCCCAGGCGCTGCGCAAGGCGGCGAGCATGGGCTGGAAGCCGCTGACCATCCTTCCGACCGTCTCGAACTCGGTCTCCGCGGTGCTTGAACCGGCCGGTCTCGAGAACGTCATCGGCGTCGTGACCGGGCTCTATCTGAAGGATCCGACCGATCCGCGCTGGGCCGACGATCCCGCGCAGAAGGAGTTTGCGGACTGGATGAAGAAGTACCAGCCGAATGCGAGCCCGGGCGACCTCTTCAACGTGCAGGGCTACACGGTGGCGCAGGTCATGACGGCGGTGCTGAAGAACTGCAACGGCGACTACAGCCGTGCCAACATCATCAAGCAGGCGACCAATCTGGAGGCGCTCGAGCTGCCGATGCTGTTGCCCGGCATCAAGGTGCAGACCGAGCCCGACAATGTGACGCCGATCCGGCAAATCCAGATGGCGCGGTTCGACGGCAAGTCCTGGGCGCTGTTCGGCGACGTCTTGAGCGACAAGTAGCCGTCACCAACTCCGCTGTCGTCCCTGCCTAGTGCGCAATTGCGCACGGGAGCAGGGACGACACGGAGTGTGCTGCCACTGCTCAGCGCAGGCTGGCGTTGATCTTGTCCAGCACGGCTGAACCCGGGCACAGCGCTTGTTCGTCGAGCGTGTTGAGCGGCGTCTCGACGGTGTCGAGATGGGTGTGCAGATCCTCGGCATCCGGATCGACATAGAGCAGGCCAGTGACGATCTGGCCCTTGGCCGCGTGCTTCTGCAGGAAGGTCATCGCGCCCAGACGATCATGCGGATCGTAATCGGCGTCGAGCTTGCGCAGCGCCAGTCTGGAGCCGTCATGCTGCTCGACCACCTGAACGGTGCCGGGCGCATAGTCGACGCTGATCGGATCGCGGCCGACCAGCACGTCGAGGCGATTCACCGCGTCATTGTGCTCGCGGACATAGTCAAAACTCTTGGTCGAGCCGGCGTGGTTGTTGAAGGCGATGCAGGGGCTGATCACGTCGATGAAGGACGCGCC
Source organism: Bradyrhizobium sp. USDA 4503 (assembly GCF_054055815.1). Classification (NCBI taxonomy): domain Bacteria; kingdom Pseudomonadati; phylum Pseudomonadota; class Alphaproteobacteria; order Hyphomicrobiales; family Nitrobacteraceae; genus Bradyrhizobium; species Bradyrhizobium sp. USDA 4503. The sequence continues at coordinate 3,602,247 of NZ_JBSRXS010000001.1, read as the reverse complement.
CTGGTGGCGGATCGCAGCCGCGATCAGCGGCACCAGCTGGGTCTTGTCGCCGGAGAAAGAGCGCGCCACGAATGTGGCCCCGAGCTGCAGCGCGATCGCGACCAGGTCGATCGCGTTGTCGGTATTGACGACACCCTTCTTGGACTTCGAGCCGCGGTCGGCGGTGGCCGAGAACTGGCCCTTGGTCAGGCCGTACACGCCGTTGTTCTCGACGATGTAGGTCATGTTGACGGCGCGCCGGATCGAATGCGCGAACTGGCCGAAGCCGATCGAGGCGGAATCGCCGTCGCCGGAGACGCCGAGATAGATCAGGTCGCGGTTGGCGAGGTTGGCGCCGGTCAGGACCGACGGCATGCGGCCATGCACCGAGTTGAAGCCGTGCGAATTGCCGAGGAAATAGTCCGGCGTCTTCGACGAGCAGCCGATGCCGGAAATCTTCGCCACCCGGTGCGGCTCGATCGAGAGCTCGTAGCAGGCCTCGATGATCGAGGCGGTGATCGAATCGTGGCCGCAGCCGGCGCACAGCGTCGAGATCTTCCCCTCGTAGTCGCGGTGGGTATAGCCCAGCTCGTTCTTCTTCAGGCCCGGATGATGAAACTTCGGCTTTGCAATGTAGGTCATGTCACGGCCTTGCGGAGAGGGGTCACCTTGAGATGATCCTGGTGGTCGCCGATGGCGCCTGCGATGAAGCGCGCGGTGATCGGTGTGCCGTCAAAGTGCAGGATCGGCACCAGCCTGACGGGGTCGATGCCGTTCTCGTTGACGATCAGCTGGCGAAGCTGCGCGTCGCGGTTCTGTTCAACCACGTAGACGAAGTCGTGGTCGGCGATGAAGCTCGCGACGCTGGAGTGGAACGGGAACGCGCGGATCCGCATGCGGTCGAGCTGGTGGCCGCGCGCCTCCAGGATCCCGATCGCCTCGTCCATCGCGGGCGAGGTCGAGCCGAAATAGATCACGCCGTATTTGGTGGGCTTTGCCGCATTGGCCTGCAGCGGCCGCGGCACCATGTCCTGCGCGGTCTCGAACTTGCGCACCAGGCGTTGCATGTTGTCGGCATAGACCGCGCCTTCCTCGGAATAGCGCGCGTAGCGGTCGCGCGAGGTGCCGCGGGTGAAGTAGGAACCCTTGGTCGGATGCGTGCCGGGATAGGTGCGATAGGGGATGCCGTCGCCGTCGACGTCGAGATAGCGGCCGAAGTCGCGGCCTTCCTCGAGCATCTCCGCCGTCATCACCTTGCCGCGGTCGTATTGCTTGGCGTCGTCCCACTTCAGCGGGCGGCACAGCCGGTGGTTCATGCCGATGTCGAGATCGAGCATCAGGAAGATCGTGGTCTGCAGCCGCTCGGCGAGGTCGAAGGCGGCTGCGGCGAACTCGAACGCCTCCGCCGGATCCTCCGGGAACAGCAGCACGTGCTTGGTGTCGCCGTGCGAGGCATAGGCGCAGGCGATCACGTCGCATTGCTGGGTGCGGGTCGGCATGCCCGTCGAGGGGCCGGCGCGCTGGATGTTCATGATCACGGCCGGGATCTCGGCGAAATAGGACAGGCCGATGAACTCGGTCATCAGCGAGATGCCGGGACCCGAGGTCGCGGTGAAGGCCCGTGCGCCGTTCCAGGAGGCGCCGATAACGATGCCGATCGAGGCGAGTTCGTCCTCGCCCTGCACGATGGCGTATTTCGCCTTGCCGGTCTCGGGATCGTGGCGGTACTTCTTGCAGTGGCTGGTGAAGGCTTCCGCCACCGACGATGACGGCGTGATCGGATACCACGCGCACACGGTGGCACCGCCATAGACGGCGCCGAGCGCGGCCGCGCTGTTGCCTTCGACGAAGATGCGGTCGCCGACCTTGTCGGACTTCTTCACCCGCAGCCCGACCGGGCATTTCAGGTTCTGCAGCGCCCAGTCGCGGCCGAGATGCAGCGCATGGACGTTCGAGGAGAGCAGCTTCTCCTTGCCCTTGTACTGCTCGCCGATCAGCTGCTCGACCAGCTTGGGATCGAGGTCGAGCAGGGCGCAGAGCGCGCCGAGATAGATGATGTTCTTGAACAGCTGGCGCTGCCTGGGATCGGTGTAGGTCGAGTTGGTGATCGCGGTCAGCGGCACGCCGATGACGGTGATGTCCTCGCGGAATTTCGACGACGGCATCGGCTTGGTCGAATCGTAGAACAGATAGCCGCCGGGCTCGATCGAGGCGACGTCCTTGTCCCAGGTCTGCGGGTTCATCGCCACCATCAAGTCGACGCCGCCGCGGGCGCCGAGATGGCCGTCCTCGGTGACGCGCACCTCATACCAGGTCGGCAAGCCCTGGATGTTGGACGGGAAGATGTTGCGTGGCGAGACCGGCACGCCGTGGCGCAGAATCGAGCGCGCGAACAGCTCGTTGGCGGAAGCCGAGCCCGAACCGTTGACGTTGGCGAAGCGGACGACGAAGTCGTTTACGCTGCTGATCGGGCTTTGGACTGACATGTTGATCCCGCTTGAACCATATCGATGAGGTACTTCTGCATGTCCCAGGCGCCGGTCGGGCAGCGCTCGGCACACAGCCCGCAATGCAGGCAGACGTCTTCGTCCTTCACCATGACGCGGCCGGTCTTGAGGTCGCCGGAGACGTAGAGCGCCTGGTCGTGATGCGGCGAGGGCGCTTTCAGCCGCTGCCGCAAATCATCCTCCTCACCGTTCTCGGTGAAGCTGATGCAGTCCATCGGACAGATGTCGACGCAGGCGTCGCATTCGATGCAGAGCGGCGCGGAAAACACCGTCTGCACGTCGCAATTCAGGCAGCGCTGCGCCTCGCCGAGCGCGAGCTTGAGGTCGTAGCCGAGCTCGACCTCGGCGCGGATGTCCTTCAGCGCGACCACCTTGTCGCGATGCGGCACCTTGAAGCGCTTGTCGGCGGAGATGTCGTTGTCGTAGCTCCACTCGTGGATGCCCATCTTCTGCGAGGAGACGTTCACCTCGGGCAGCGGGCGCTCGTTGATGTCCTCGCCGGACAGCAATCGGTGAATGGAAAGCGCGGCGTCGTGGCCATGCGCCACCGCCCAGATGATGTTCTTCGGCCCGAACGCCGCATCGCCGCCGAAGAACACCTTCGGATTGGTCGAGACGAACGTCTTGGGATCGACCTTCGGCATGTGCCACTTGTCGAATTCGATGCCGCAATCGGCTTCGATCCAGGGGAACGCGTTCTCCTGGCCGACCGCAACGAGCACATCGTCGCAGGGCACGGTCTCGTCCGGCTCGCCCGAGGGCACCAGATTGCGGCGGCCCTTGGCGTCGTACTCCGCCTTCACCTTCTGGAAGGTGACGCCGATCAGCTTGCCGGCCACATGCTTGAACGCCACCGGCACCATGTAGTTCAGGATCGGGATGTCCTCGTGAAGCGCGTCTTCCTTCTCCCACGGCGAAGCCTTCATTTCCTCGAAGCCGGAGCGGACAATCACCTTGACGCTTTCGCCGCCGAGGCGGCGCGCGGTGCGGCAGCAATCCATCGCCGTGTTGCCGCCGCCGAGCACGATGACGCGGCGGCCGATCTTGTCGACGTGGCCGAACGACACGTTGGCCAGCCACTCGATGCCGATATGGATGTTGGCGGCGCCCTCCTTGCGGCCGGGGATGTCGAGCTCGCGGCCGCGCGGTGCGCCAGAGCCGACAAAGATCGCGTCATAGTTCTCGGCGAGCAGCTGCTTCAGGCTGTCGACGCGCTGACCACCCCTGAACTCGACACCGAGGTTCAGGATGTAGTCGGTCTCCTCGTCGATCACGCTGTCGGGCAGGCGGAATTTCGGAATCTGGCTGCGCATCATGCCGCCGGCCTTGGGATCGCCGTCGAACACGGTGCAGTGATAGCCGAGCGGCGCGAGATCGCGCGCCACGGCGAGCGAGGCAGGGCCGCCGCCGACCAGCGCGATGCGCTTCCCGTTCTTCGGCCCGGGCTTCGGCAGCCGATGCTTGATGTCGTCCTTGAAGTCGGCTGCGACGCGCTTCAGGCGGCAGATCGCGACCGGGTTGTCCTCGACCCGGCCGCGGCGGCATGCTGGCTCGCATGGACGGTCGCAGGTGCGCCCGAGAATGCCGGGGAACACGTTGGACTTCCAATTGATCATGTAGGCGTCGCTGTAACGCCCCTCAGCAATCAACCGGATGTACTCGGGAACGGGTGTGTGTGCGGGACAGGCCCATTGGCAATCGACTACTTTGTGGAAGTAGTCAGGCGCCGAGATATCAGTCGGTTTCATTCCTACCTTTGACCCGCGCGAAAATGCCAGACCCGCGCGGCCTTATCGTTGACGACGAACGCTCACGTGGCGTTGTTCTGGTTTTTGAATTGGATCATAGGCTTATCTTATTAGAGCCGTTCCAGAGAAGGCAAAGGCTAAATTGTCCGATCATCAGCTTTCGCGCGGCTGATGCGCGTGTAGCGTTAATCTCGATTGCGTTATGTGGCGGTGCAGCATGATCTGCACCGCCACGTTTGCTTGAGAAGATGTTTTTCGGGAAAGCGCTTCGCACGCTTCCGGATCAGGCTTACTCGCGCGGAAGGTCGCTCTTCGCGATATCCCACAACAGCCTGTAGACGCCGCTGGTGACCACGAGCGGCTTCAAGGCTGCATTGCCGGTGATGCCTGCGGCCGCTGCGGGGATCGCGCCGACGTCGGTGGCGTCGATCAGCACGAACCAGTCGCCGGCCCCGGGATCGGGTTTCGCCGCATCCGGCGTGAGCGGTTTCGACAGATCAGGGTCGTTCTCCAGAAGGTGCATCGAGATGATGCCGTCGCGCGAAGCTGGATCGAGTTGCTCCCGCAATGCAGCGCGAAGTTTGTCCGCGCCTTCGGCGGGCGGGCGCAGGCGGATGATGCCGAGGGCTGCGCCCCTGCCGACGCCGCGGCTGATCGTGATGCGCGCGACCCCGCGGATCATGTTCTGAAAGCGCGCGATATTGGCCTTCGACCAGTCGGTCTGGTTGGCGAGCGCCTTGCGATAGGCCAGGCTCTCGAGCACATCGAAGGTCGCGGTCGAGTAGAGGCTGAGATATTTCGGCTTGCCGTCATGGGCGACGTAGCGGCGGGCTTCCAGGAAGCCGTCGATGGCGACCCGTTCCTCGAGATGCTCGCGGTCGTACCAGCGATTGAATTCAGCTTCGTGCAAGCTGTCGATATCCATCGAAGTCAGCAGCATGCCTTGTCCGGCGATTGGCATCGAGTGCTCCTTTTTTGCCTGTTTTATCCGCGCAATATCGCCTGATCGCGCAAACCAGGGAAGCCGGTTCCCGTCACCACAGACCAAGGATTGCCACAATTGCTGCAATGCTGTTCAGCACCGGTTCACAGAGGTAGCATTTCATTCGTTACGCCAACTCTCGAGAAGAAAAGGGACGACCACCATGGCACGCATTCTGTGGGCATTGATCGTCGGTCTGGTGTCGCTCGCCTCGCTTCCCGTGCATGCGCAGGATCAGGAAAAGCGTCTCGCACTTGTCGTCGGCAACGGCGCCTATGAGGCCGGCGCGTTGCAGACCGCCGCGAACGACGCCGGTCTGATCGCGCAGACCTTGCAGGCCGCCGGCTTCGACGTGATCGGCGCACGCGATCTCGACGGCGAGACGCTGCGCAAATCGTTCCGCGATTTCATCCAGAAGGTGCAGGAGGCGGGGCCCAATGCCGTCGCCTTCGTCTATCTCGCCGGTTACGGCGTGCAGCTCACCGGCGAGAACTATTTCGTGCCGGTCGATGCCAAGATTGCCCGCGACACCGACGTGCCGGTCGAGGCGATCCGCATCTCCGACTACAGCCACCAACTCTCGGCGCTGCCGATCAAGGCCGGCGTGATCGTGCTCGATGCGGCGCGCAGCAATCCCTTCGCCAAGGAAGGCCAGCCGCTGGCCGGCGGTCTTGCGCTGGTCGATCCCGATCCGAAGATGCTGATCGCCTTCAACTCGGCGCCCGGCACCGTTGCTCCTGACGGCGCGCCGCCCTACGGGCCTTACGCGCAAGCACTGGCGGAAATGATCCGCACCGGCGGCCTGACTCTGCCCGAGGTGTTCGACCGCGTCCGCCTGCGGGTCAACGAGATGACCAAGGGCGCCGAGATCCCGTGGGATGCGCACAAGGTCGACGCGCCCTTCATGTTCTTCGAGCGCAAGCCGGACGCGCCGCCGCAGCAGGTCGATGCCGGGCTGCGCACCAAGCCGATCCGCGATTTCTCGGCGCAGGATGCCTACGCCGCGGCGCTGGAGCGCGACACGCTGCAGGGCTACGAGGATTACCTGCAGGCCTATCCGAACGATCCGCTGGCCAAGCGCGTGCGCGCGATCGTGGCGGCGCGGCGCGAGGCGATCACCTGGCGGCGCACCTACAACGCCGACTCGACTGATGCGTATTGGTCGTATCTGCGGCGCTATCCGCGCGGGCCGCATGCCTACGACTGCCGGCGCCGGCTCGCCTATCTGTCGGCCGCGCTGGAGCCGCCGGCGCAGTTCACGGTGCTCGACTACGACGTGCCGCCACCGCCGCCCGACGAGATCGACTATGTCGACCGCCCGGTGCTGTATTACAGCGATCCGGTGTTCGCCTTCGCGCCGCCACCGCCGCCGCCGGTGTTCTTCCTGCCGCCGCCGCCGCCGGACTTCGTCGTGCTGCCGCCACCGCCGCCGCCGATCGGCCTGTACGTGCTGCCGACGCCGATGTTCGTGGCGATGCCGGCCTATGTCGCCGCACCGGCCTATGTCGTGCCGCCGCAGAACAACATCGTGTTCAACAACATCCACAACACCACGGTCATCAACACGGTCATCAACAATCCCAACCCGACGCCGGCGCAGCTCCATGCGGCCGGGGTGACGGCGGCGATGGGCGGCGCGCCGGTGACGGCGGCACCGCGACTGCCGGCCGCGGCGATGCAGCGCGCCAATCTGCCGGGCGCTCCGCAAGGCGCGACGCCCGCGCAGGGCGCGGCGATGGGAGCTCCGCGCGCCGCACCGAACGCTGCCGCGGCGCCGAACGCTGCTGCCACTCCGAATGCTGCCGCCGCTCCGAATGCGATGGGCGCGCAGGGCACGCCGGGTGCGCATACCCTGCCGGGCGCGAAAAATGGACCGCCGCTGCCGCAGTCGGCGACCGCACCGGCCAATGCCATGCAGCATGGCGCTGTGCCGCCGGGAGCCGCACAACCCGGCGCCGCGCAACCTGGCGCAAAGCCGAATGCGGTGGTGCCGGGCAAGCCGGCGACTGCCATGGCGCCTGCCAATGCGCAGCCTGCTCCTCCGGCCAAGCCCGGTGCCGCGCCGGCGACAAACGCGCCCGCCTCACCCGCGGCCGCCGGCAAGCCAGGTGCGCAACCGCTTCCGCATGCGGCGACCGCGCCGACCGCAAACGTGAAGCCCTCGGCGGCGCCGTCGCCGGCGAACAGCGCGATGTCGACACGGCCGACGCCGGCGGCGCACCCGGCACCCGCGCGCGCCGCAGTGTCGCCGGCGCCGGTCTCCCGGCCCGCGCCGGCGCATGCGGCAGCTCCGCCGGTCCATGCCGCAGCTCCGCCCGTGCGGGCTGCGGCTCCCCCGCCGCGGCCGGTTGCCCCGCCACCTCGTGCTGCGGCTTTGCCGCCGCGTCCGGCGCCGGCACCGGCTCCGCGCGCCGCGCCGCCGCCTCGGCCGGCGATGCAGGTGCAACATGCAGCGCCGCCACCGCGGATGGCGGCGCCGCCAAGGCCCGCGGCCGCGCCACGGGCAGCGCCGGCATGTCCTCCCGGCAAGTGCAAACATTGAGGGAAGCAAGGGAGCCGGTCGAGTTCTTCACCGGCTCCTTGACGTCGGGTGCGTTCCGGCGGCGGTCTAGCGCTTGGCCGCGAGGTCGGCGATCGCCTTCATCACGGCGTTGCGGATGCCGGGATCGTAGAGGATGTGGCCGGCGCCATCGATGATGCGGACCTCGCTGCCCGGCCAGCGCGCGGCGAGCGCGTGCGATGTTGCGGGCGGGCACAACAGATCGTAACGGCCCTGGACCAGGATGCCGGGAATGCCGGCGAGCTTGCCGGCCTCGTCCATCAATTGACGCGGCCGCATGAAGCAATCGTTGGCGAAGTAGTGCGCCTCCATGAACGGCGTCGAGGGCAGGGCGCCTGAGGCCTTGAGATCGAGCCGCGTCTGCTTCGGCGTGTGCTCCGACAACGCGCGTTCGGTGTCGTGCCAGGCGCGCGCGGTCGGCGCATGCACGGCGGCGTCGGGATCGAGGATGCGGCGATAATAGGCCGCAAGCGGTGCTGCGCGCTCGCTCTCGGGCAGGAAGTTGAGGAAGTCCTCGTGGAGGGCGGGATAGAAGCGCGGCAGGGCGCGCAGGAAAACGTCGTCCAGCTCCTCGGCTGTGCCGAGAAACGTCGCGCGCAGTGCGAGCCCGCTGACCCGCTCGGGATGGGCCTGCGCATAGGCCAGCGCCAGCGTCGCGCCCCAGGAGCCGCCGACCACCATCCAGCGCGCGAAGCCGAACCGCTCGCGGATCTTCTCCATGTCCGCGATCAGGTGCTGCGTCGTGTTGTTGTCGCGGCTGCCCTTCGGCCGGCTGCGGCCGCAGCCGCGCTGGTCGAACAGCACGGCGTGAAAGCGCTCGGGATCGAACAGCCGGCGATGATCGGGCTGGCAGCCGCTACCGGGGCCGCCATGCAGATAGACCGCGGGAATGCCACCCTCGCGCCCGACGCTCTCGACATGGAGATCGTGGCCATCGCCGACGTCGAGCCATTCCGACGTCAGCGGCGCAAAGGGATCGGCACGCCTCGCGGCCTTGCCGACGTCGGCGTCAGGCGCCATTGCGCTTGTCCTGGGATTCGTTCCGGGGGTGGTCCGTCTCCAACGTGCCGCCGGCGAAGTTACGATACAGGAAGCGGTTCTGCGTGCCGGCGGATTCCTGCTCGGCCTGCTTGAAGATCTCCTCGTGTCGCGGCGACAGCGCGCAGGCCGGGTCGGTGTTGCCGGCATCGCCGGTCAGCGCAAAGGCCTGGCAGCGGCAGCCGCCGTAATCGACCTCGCGGAATTCGCAAGACTTGCACGGCTCCGGCATCCAGCCGGTGCCGCGATAGCGGTTGAAGGCCTCCGAGTTCTGCCAGATCCAGGCGATCGAATGATTCGAGCGCACCGATTCGAATTCAAGCCCGGTGATGCTTTCGGCGGCGTGGCACGGCAGCATCTTGCCGGCCGGCGAGATGTTGAAGAACTGGCGGCCCCAGCCGCCCATGCATTTCTTCGGCCGCAGCGCGTAGTAATCCGGCACCACATAGTCGATCGCAAGCGTGCCCTTCAGGCGCATTTGGGCTTCCTCGACGATGCGGCTGGTCTCCTCGATCTGCTCGATCGTCGGCATCAGCGCGGCACGGTTCTTCAGCGCCCAGCCGTAATACTGCACGTTGGCGACCTCGAGCCGGTCGGCGTCGAGGTCGACCGCCATCTGGATGATGTCGGTCAGCTGATGCAGGTTCTGCCGGTGCATCACCGCATTCACCGTGAGCGGCAATTCGAGCTCGCGCGTCCATTTCGCGACCTCGAGCTTCTTTCTGTGCGCGTCCTTCAGCCCTGCCACGCGGTCGGCGACGTTGGGCTCGTTACCCTGAAAACTGATCTGCACATGGCTGAGGCCGGCGTCGGCCAGCGCCGAAAGCTTGTCCCTGGTCAACAGCACGGCCGAGGTGATCAGGTTGGAATAGAGCCCGACATCGGTCGCGTGCTGCACCAGCTCGACGATGTCCTTGCGCGCGGTCGGCTCGCCGCCGGAGAAATGGATCTGCAGCACGCCGAGCTCGGCAAGCTCGCTCAGCACCTTCTTCCATTCGTCGGTGGTGAGCTCGGTCGAGCCGCGGTCGAGCTCGACCGGGTTCGAGCAGTAGGGGCATTGCAGCGGGCAGCGGTGGGTGATCTCGAGCAGCACCGCAAGGGGAATGCCGTAGGTCTCGGCCGCCGAGCGGCGGCTCTCCAGCACGGCGAGCCCATCGCTTGGGGCTGCGCTCGGGCCCGGCGCTGTCGTCTTGGTGTCGGCCAGCGTGTCGCTCATGCTGTGCTCTCGCGCGCTTCGGTGAGAAAACCCTTGTCGGCCAGATCCTGCAGCATCGCGATCACGTCGGTCGCGATCGCCTCGCGTGGGGCGGCGTATTTTTCGGCGAGCTGGTCCACCATCTCGGCGACACTGCGCATGCCGTCACACAGCTGCAGCACCTCGACCGCGATCTCATCCGGCGCCAGCACGCGCTCCGGCGCCAAGATCACCCAGACCTGCCGCGTCTCGTCGAATTTCAGCTTGGTATGGCGCGGCAGTTTCGGCCGGCTGGTCTCGCTGACGCTGATGTTGCGGCTGGCCATGATCTAAGTCTCTTTGTCTGAGCATGATCTTTCGGAAAACCGGCTCCCACTTTTCCGGATCATGCTCTAACCTGTCTTCGGCACGAACGCGCCGGGCGGAATCTGGCCGTCGACATACGCATGATACAGCGCGTCGAGCTGCACCCACAGCACGTTGGTCTTGAAGATCAGCGCGTTGCAGACCGCTTCGCGCTCCGCCGGCGTCTTGGCGTGCTGCTTGACATAATCAAGCGCAAAGCCGGCGTCGCGCGGCGCCTGGGTCAGGCGGCGGCTGAAATAGCTCATGATGTCGGGGTTGACGAAGTCGTAATGCTTCAGCATCCCCGAGATGCGCTCCTCGTGCAGGTTCGGCGCGAACAGTTCGGTGAGCGAGGAGGCGATCGCCTCCAGCGGCGTGCGATCGCGGCAGAAATGCACATAGGCTTCGACGGCGAAGCGCGTCGCCGGCAGAATGCCTTCGGTGGACTCCACGTAAGCCGTGTCGAGGCCGAGGCCTTCGGTCAGCTTCAGCCAGCGCTCGATGCCGCCTTCATTGCCGAGATCGCCGTCGTGATCCTCGATGCGGTGGCGCCATTCGATCCTTGTGTTGCGGTCGCGGAAGCGCGAGATCACCATCGCGTCCTTCAGCGGGATCGTGCTCTGGTAGTAATAGCGGTTCAGCGCCCAGGCCTGGACCTGGCCCTTGTTGAGCTTGCCGCCGTGCAGCAGGCGGTGGAACGGGTGCAGGCTGTGATACCGCGTGGCACCGATCGTGCGCAGCGTCGCCTCCATCTCCTCGGCAGTGTCGAGCGTGATGCCCTTGCCGATCGAGAGCGCGGTCATTCCTGAGGTCAGCACGACATTCACAGCACGATCTCCGTTCCGTCGGAGGGAATCTGCCAGCCCGCCTGTTCGGCCGCCTTGCGTTCGGCCGAGGTCCCAAGCAGCGCCGGGTTGGAGTTGTTGATATGCAAAAACACTTTTCGTCCGATGTCGAGCCCGGCGAGGCTTTCGATCGCACCCTGATCGCCCGACATCGCGATATGGCCCATGCCCTGACCGGTCTTGTTGCCAAGGCCCGCCGCGATCAGTTCGTCGTCGCGCCACACCGTGCCGTCGAAAAACACCAGCGGGGCGCCCTTGAGCCGCGATTTCAGGTCGTCAGTCACCCGTGCGCAGGCGGCCAGGAAATAGAAATATTTGCCGCTGCGCCGGTCCGCAATACGCAGGCCGAGCGTATCGCCGACGCCGTCGGCGCCCGCCGGATGCGCCTTGCCCTCAAGATACCACGCGCCCTTGCCGGGAACCTCAAACGGCAGCACCTCAAGCCCGGACGGCGATCCGTCGGGCAGGGCCGGTTCGAAGGCCTGGTCGACCGTGATCGGCCGGCGGTCGACGTTCTCGTCGCTGAGCACGTTGAAGATGCTGTTCGCGCGCAGGATCGCGAGCACCCGCTCATGCGCGTAGATCGTGAACGGCGAGCCCTCGCGCATCGACAACAGCCCGGCGACCGCGTCGATCTCGCCATTGGTGAGGATGACGCCCGCGATCGGACTATGGCGCAGTGCGCCGTGCTTCGGATGCAGCTGCGGCGTGGCAATCAACTGCTGGCGCAGATCCGGGGACGCATTGACCAGGAACCAGTGCACACCATCGCCGCTGACGGCGATCGAGGCTTGCGTGCTCTGCAGTTCGGGGTGGTCGCTTCGCGCCGTCCTGCAGACGGCACAGCCGCAGTTCCACTGCGGAACGCCGCCACCCGCCGCGGCACCCAGGACGACGACACGAAGCATGATCCGTCCCCTGGAGAAGCTTGGCCCTGGAGAAGTTTGTTAGACCCAGAAACGTTACGAGGTGGACCCCGGATTTGAAACACACTCCCTCGCTCGGGAGCGCGTTACGCCCGGATGTCCACCTGCGCTAAAACGCTAAACGTGTAGAGGGCGCTGCCGCTTACTTGCGGGTTGCGCACATATACATGTTGATTTCCATACCGACCGACACTTCAACGATCTTCGGTGCTTTCCAGGCCATTTGGCTCTCCTTGTTGCAACCGGACGAACTTTCCGCCCTGCAGGCTAAACTACTGTGGTTGGAAAAGTTCGCCAGTTAAATTTTCTGTAAGGTGCCGCCTCGAAGGGCATGCTGCACTGCGGCAAGCAAATCTTACCCACTCACAAATTTGTGCGCGCGTTTCCCGTCAAAAGCCCGTGGCATCAGACCTTTTTCCTGTTGTTAGCCACACGGTGAATGGTGATGTTGGAATAGGTAAACAGCAGCCCCGCGGTCCTCCGAAGGTCCCGGTGACGATCCTGTGCTTCCCCGCGACGGGAGGCGACTAACCGAGCCGAGTTCAGCCGATGCCACGCTATTTCTTCAACACCCGTATCGGCGACGAGCTGATCTCCGATCCCGACGGCGAAATCCTGCGGGACCCGGATCGTGCGTGGGAAATGGCGCGCGCGATGATTCGCGAACTGCTCAAGACCGAGGGCGCCGACGGCGCGCTGCTCAGCGCCGTGATCGAGGTGACCGACGACGAGGGCGAGGTCGTGCTGGAGTTTCCATTCACGGAGGCGATCCTCGATCGCCCGGACCGCTCGATGACAAGGCACTGACGCTGGCCCCGCGCGGCCACAACCATGCGTTGGCCGATGTCCGGCATGCTTCCGATTGCAATTGTCCGGACAAATTCGCAAGACTATGAACGGAAAGCCGAACGGCGCCGGGCGACGTCAATGGCGCAATCAACAACGGCTTCCACCCAGGGGAGATCTTCATGAAAAAACACTCGTTCGCACCGCGCAGCTTGCTGCTCGCGGGGGCCATGCTCGGGGCGTTCACGCTCTCTGCTGCGGCGCAACAGCCGGCCGCGCCGGCGGCAGGTGCCGCCCCTGCCGCCCAGCCGCTGCCGCCGGGCTCGCCCTTGATCGGGCGTCCGGACAACGAGGCCGCCGCCAAGCTCGCGCCGGTGGCGCCGCCGCCGCTGCCGTCCGCACCCGACAAGCTGCCGCTCGCCAAGCTCAAGGTGCCGGCCGGCTTCAATGTCGAGGTCTATGCGGCCGGCATGGCCAATGCGCGCTCGCTGGCGCTCGGCGACAAGGGCACGGTGTTCGTCGGCAGCCGCCTCGTCGACAAGGTCTATGCGATCGTCAACAAGGACGGCAAGCGCTCGGTCAAGGTGATCGCCTCCGGCCTCTATCGTCCGAACGGCGTCGCCTTCAAGGACGGCACGCTCTACATCGCCGAGCTCTCGAAGGTCTCCAAGATCGACAAGATCGAGGACAATCTGGACAACCCGCCGAAGCCCACCGTCGTCTACGACAAGCTGCCGAAGGACGAGGCGCATGGCTGGAAGTTCATCGCCGTCGGTCCCGACAACAAGCTTTATGTTCCGGTCGGACAGCCCGGCAACAACGTGCTGCATGATGCCGACCACGGCCAGATCCGCCGCATGAATCTCGATGGCTCCGGCGCCGAGGTCTACGCGCTCGGCGTGCGCAACACGGTCGGCTTCGACTGGAATCCCGAGAACAAGCAGATGTACTTCACCGACAACGGCCGCGATTGGCTGTCGGAGACGGTGCCGGAAGACGAGCTCAACCGCATCACCAAGGCGGGCGAGGATTTCGGCGCGCCGTACTGCTACCAGGGCAACATCATCGACCAGGAGCTCGGCTGGGGCAAGACCTGCAAGGACTACACCGCGCCGGTCGGCCTGATGGGCCCGCATACCGCGTCGCTCGGCATGCGCTTCTACACCGGCAGCATGTTCCCGAAGACCTACAAGAACGTGATCTTCGTCGCGCGTCACGGCTCCTGGAACAAGTCGCAGAAGCAGGGTGGTGACGTGGTCGCCGTCAGGCTGAACAAGGACGGCACCGTGAAGTCGATGGAGCCGTTCCTGACCGGCTTCCTCGAAGACAACAAGTATGTCGGCCGCCCGGTCGACGTGATGCTGCTGAAGGACGGCTCGCTGCTGGTCTCCGACGACTGGAACGGCGCGGTCTATCGCGTCAGCTACGGCAAGCCGAAGGTCGCCAATCAGTAACAACCACCAACGTCATTCCGGGCTGGTGCGACAGCACCAGACCCGGAATCTCGAGATTCCGGGTTCGCCCTTCGGGCGCCCCGGAATGACACTGAAAGTCAGGAGCAGCCGATGCGTAAGTTCATGATCCCTGTGCTCCTGTTTGCATCCGCTCTTTCCGCAAATGCCGAGACCATCCAGGAGCGCGCCGCGGCGTGCTTTGCCTGCCATGGCGAGCATGGCACGTCGGAGACCGAGAACACGCCGTCGCTTGGCGGCCAGACGGCGCCCTATGCGCTGATCCAGCTCTTCATGTTCCGCGAGAAGCTGCGGGTGTTCGACCCGATGAACGAGATGGCGAAGCCGCTGACCGACGACGATTTGCGCAGCTTCTCGGATTTCATCGCGACCCTGCCGAAGCCCACGCCGCCCGCTGACGCCGGCGATCCGGCGCGGATGGCGCGGGGCCAGGCGCTGGCGCAGCAGAACCGCTGCAACAGCTGCCACAACACCGATTTCTCCGGCAAGGAGAATGTCCCGCGCATCGCCAACCAGCGCGAGGACTACCTCGCCAAGACGCTGGCCGAATACAAGGACAACAGCCGCCATGGCTATGACGCCACCATGGCCGACGTGATGCAAACGGTCACCAAGGAGCAGATCGGCGACCTTGCCTATTACATCGCGCATGTCCGCTGAAACATCAGGCGGCGGACCGCTGGCCATGTTCTCCGCGCGGCGCTAAAACGCAGCGTCACACGGAGTTGCACATGCAGGATATTTGGCGTCTGTCGGCGGCCGAGCTCGCCAGCCTCATCAGATCGAAGAAGGTGTCGGCGAAGGAGGCGGCGGAGGCCGGGCTCGCCCGGCTCGACGCGGTCAACCCGAAGCTCAACGCGGTGGTCGATCACCGGCCGGACGACGTGCTGGCGCAGGCGGCCAAGATCGATGCGGCCATTGCGCGCGGCGAGGCGGTCGGGCCGCTCGCCGGCGTGCCCGTCACCATCAAGGTCAATGTCGACCAGGAGGGCTACGCCACCACCAACGGGCTGAAGGCACAGCGCGACGTCATCGCCAGGGTCGACAATCCGGTGGTCGCCAATCTGCGCAAGGCCGGCGCGGTGCTGCTCGGCCGCACCAATTGTCCGGCGGTCTCCTATCGCTGGTTCACCACCAACCTCATTCACGGCGACACCAAGAACCCGCGCGATCCCGGCATCACCCCGGGCGGCTCGTCCGGCGGCGCGGGTTCGGCGGTCGCGGCCGGCATCGGCCACATCGCTCACGGCACCGATATCGCCGGCTCGGTGCGCTATCCGGCCTATGCCTGCGGCGTGCACGGCCTGCGGCCAAGCATGGGCCGCATCCCGGCCTTCAATTCGGCTTTGCCGGAGCGGCCGATCGGCCCGCAGATCAGCGCGGTGTCGGGCCCGCTGGCGCGCACCGTCAACGATCTGCGCATCTCGCTCGCGGCGATGTCGGCGCCGGACTATCGCGACCCCTGGTATGCGCCGGTGCCGCTCGAAGGCCCGCCGCGCGAGAAGCGCGTTGCGATGTGCCTCAATCCGGATGGTCTCGATCCGGTGCCGGAAGTGGTCGCCGCGGTGGCCGATGCCGGCAAGCGCTTGCAGAAGGCCGGCTGGATCGTCGAGGAAATTGCAAACACGCCGTCCTTGCGCGAGGCGGCCGAAATCCAGACCCGGCTTTGGCTCGGCGACGGCTACGAGGCCCAGCTCGCCTTCGCCGAGCGCGAGGGCGATCCCGGCGCACTGGCCTGCCTGCGCGGCGTCCGCGCCCGGGTGCATCCGTTCGACCTGTCGCAGGCGCTGACCCGCCGCGCGACCCTGACGCGCGAATGGTTCGCCTTCTTCGAGAAATATCCGGTGCTGCTGATGCCGGTGTCCGGCGAGCTGCCGTTCCCCGACCATCTCGACCGCAAGGACGAGGCGTCGTTCGCGCGGGTGTGGCACGCGCAGCTGCCGCAGATTGCGATCCCGTTCATGGGGCTTCCCGGGCTCGTGGTCTCCACCGGTCTCGTCGGACGGATCCCGGTCGGCGTGCAACTGGTGGCCGGACGCTACCGCGAGGATCTCTGCCTTGCCGCTGGTGAGGCGGTCGAGGCCGGCGGCACGCCGTCGTCGCCGATCGATCCGGTCAGCTGAGATGGCGACCGTTTACGATTTCACCGCCAAGTCGCTCGCCGGCGACGACGTGCCGCTGCAGCGGTTCGAGGGCCAGGTGCTGCTGATCGTGAACACGGCGAGCGCCTGCGGGTTCACGCCGCAATACAAGGGCCTGCAGGAGCTGCACGCCGGCCTGTCGCCGCGCGGCTTCGCCGTGCTCGGCTTCCCCTGCAACCAGTTCGGCGCGCAGGAGCCGGGCGATGCGAAGCAGATCGCCGCGTTCTGCGAGACCAACTACGCCGTCACGTTTCCGATGTTCGCCAAGATCGACGTCAATGGCTCAGGTGCGCATCCATTGTACGAACACCTGAAACGTGAGAAGTCGGGCCTGCTCGGGCCCGCGATCAAATGGAACTTCACCAAGTTCCTGGTCGATCGCGCCGGCAAGGTCGTGGCGCGGCACGCGCCGACCGCCCGGCCCGAAGGATTGAGGAAGGACATCGAGGCGCTGCTATGAGCGACGACAACGACACCAACGACCAATTCCCCGACCGCCTCTCGGTCGATCCGAACAGCCCGTACTACAATGCGGAGATTCTCGCCCGCGATGTCGGCATCCGATTCAAGGGGGTCGAGAAGACCAATGTCGAGGAGTACTGCATCAGCGAAGGCTGGGTCCGCGTCACCGCCGGTAATGCCAAGGACCGTTACGGCAATCCGCTGACCATCAAGGTGCACGGGCCGGTCGAGCCGTATTTCCGGGACAAGACGTAGCAACCGTCATTCCGGGATGGTCCGAAGGACCAGACCCGGAATCTCGAGATTCTCGGTGCGCAACTGCGCACCTGAGGGTTCGATGCTTCGCATCGCCCCGGAATGACGTGCCTAACAAATTGCGAAAGCAGCGCCATGTCCGTCCGCATCGTCGACGTCCGCGAAATCACAAAACCGATCTCCTCGCCGATCCGCAACGCCTATATCGACTTCACCAAGATGACCTCGAGCCTGGTGGCCGTGGTCACCGACGTGGTGCGCGACGGCAGGCGGGTGGTCGGCTACGGCTTCAATTCCAACGGCCGCTACGGGCAGGGCGGTCTGATCCGCGAGCGCTTTGCGCCGCGCCTCAAGGAAGCCGATCCGAAATCGCTGCTCGATGCCGATGGCGGCAATCTCGATCCGGACAAGGTCTGGTCGACGCTGATGTCGAACGAGAAGCCGGGCGGCCATGGCGAGCGCTCGGTCGCGGTCGGCACCATCGACATGGCGGTGTGGGACGCGGTGGCGAAGATCGCGGGCAAGCCGCTGTTCCGGCTGCTCGCCGAGCGCCACGGCCGCACCGCCAATCCGCGCGTGTTCGTCTACGCCGCCGGCGGCTATTACTATCCTGGCAAGGACCTCGGCGCGCTGCGCAAGGAGATGCGCGGCTATCTCGACCGCGGCTACAACGTCGTGAAGATGAAGATCGGCGGTGCGCCGCTTGGCGAGGACCGCGAGCGCATCGAGGCGGTGCTGAAGGAGATCGGCAGCGCGGCGCAGCTTGCGGTCGACGCCAACGGCCGCTTCGATCTGGAGACCGCGATCGCCTACGCCAAGATGCTGCGCGAGTATCCGCTGTTCTGGTACGAGGAGGCCGGCGACCCGCTCGACTACGCGCTGCAGGCCGCGCTGGCCGAGTTCTATCCGGGGGCGATGGCGACCGGCGAGAACCTGTTCAGCCACCAGGATGCGCGGAACCTGATCCGCTACGGCGGCATGCGGCCGGACCGCGACTGGCTGCAATTCGATTGCGCGCTGTCCTACGGGCTCTGCGAGTATCAGCGCACGCTCGAGGTGCTGAAGACCCACGGCTGGTCGCCGAGCCGCTGCATCCCGCATGGCGGCCACCAGATGTCGCTGAACATCGCGGCCGGCCTCGGCCTCGGCGGCAATGAGAGCTACCCCGACCTGTTCCAGCCCTATGGCGGGTTCCCGGATGGCGTGCGCGTCGAGGGTGGCCACATCGTGATGTCCGACCTTCCGGGCATCGGCTTCGAGGGCAAATCCGATCTCTACAAGGAGATGAAGGCGCTGGCGGACTAAGTCCGGCCCGCGAGTGCCGATCCGCTGGGCGCGGGGTGGGCATGAGCTTGCTCGCAAAATAATTTGAACAATGCTCAAGAAATTATTGAACGCTGCTCATTTCTGGATATACTCATGAGAACAGGGCGTCTTTGTCCCGGATGATCGGGAGTAAGCGCAAAGACCGGCCGTGAGGATAGTTGCATGCCATATTCAGCCAAGGATCTCCGGGACGCCGCCAATGCCGGAGTGATCAGCCCGGTCGATCTGGAACGGTTGCTCGCTTTCCTGGCGAGCAGCGCCGGGCAGGGGCCGGCGGGCGATGCAAGTCCCGCCGCCAAATTCGATGCCGCGCATGTGCTCTGGTACGCCGGCGCGCTCATCGTGATCGGTGCCATGGGCCTGTTCTCGACTCTGGCCTTCACCCAGATGGGCGGCCGCGCGCTCACGGCCTGCGCGATCGCCTATGCGGTCGGGTTCAGCGTGGCGGGTCACCACCTCTGGCACGCCAAGAATCTGCGGGTTCCCGGCGGCCTGCTGATCGCGATCGCGGTCTCGATGGCGCCGCTCGCGGTCTACGGCATCCAGGACGAGCTTGGCTGGTGGGGCAAGTTCGGCAAGCCGGGAACCGTGCAGGACTTCTACGTCTGGGTGAAGGGCAGCTGGATCTTCATGGAGATCGCGACCGTCGCCGCCGGCATCGTCGCGCTGCGCTACTACCGCTTCGCCTTCATCGTCGCGATCATCTCGGTCGCGCTGTGGTTCATGTCGATGGACCTGGCGCCGTGGTTCAGCGGCATGGCTCACGCCGATTTCGAGATGCGCCGCAGGGTGTCGATCTGGTTCGGGCTTGCCGTGCTCGCGGTCGCCTGGATCGTGGACTATCGCAGCCGCAACGGCGACTTTGCGTTCTGGCTGCATCTGTTCGGCCTGATGGCGTTCTGGGGCGGAATTAGCGCGTCCGAAGGCTCAACCGAATTGAGCAAGGCGGTGTACTGCCTGCTCAATGTCGGCCTGATCGTGATCGCCGTGATTTTGATGCGGCGCGCCTATGCGGTGTTCGGCGCGTTCGGCATCTGCCTCTATCTCGGCCATCTCGCCGACGTCGTCTTCAAGGACTCGCTGTGGTTTCCGTTCTCGCTGTCGCTGATCGGCATTGCCGTGATCGCCGCAGGCCTGCTCTACCATCGCCACGAGCGTGCGATCACTGGCTGGATCGACGCGCATCTGCCGGCGGGGTTGCGGCCGCGGTCCGCAACCGCATGACCGCGACGTCCTGATCGTTTTAGAACCGCTACAATCTGGAATCGCTACAAGAAGTGCGGCGCGCAAGCGCCGCTCTTCGTTTCCGGGCGCAAATCCGGAAGCCGACAGAAACCATTCGCATCCTTGACTTTTCCAACCCCGCGCTCGCCGCGCGGCGTACCCGCGTCCATTCGTCGCGATTTTATTCCGTCGTCACGCAAAAATTTTCTCGCGCCCGTCGTCTGGACGCACAGCGCCTCACCTCTCTAGAGGACGGCGCATCGCCTTCAACGAAGGCGAGAGTTGCTTGGGGACGACGTCATGACATCAAGAACACAAGCCCATCGTCGCACTGTCTTGCTTGCGCTGCTCACGGCGAGCTATCTCGCGCTGAGCGTTCCGCTCGCAACGTCTGCCGCACAGGCGCAATCGGCGCCGTCGCAGGCCGGCGCCTCGTCGCTGCCGCCGGTGACCGTCACCGCGCCGGCCACGCAACGTCGCCGCAACGCACCATCGACATCGCGTAACACCGCCGCAGCACGAGGCCGCCGCACCCAGACGGCACGGCGGATCGCGCCCGCGGCGGCGGCAAAACCGTTCGCGGAATCGCAGGACGCCCGCACCGGCACATCGGGCTATTTCGCCAACAGCACGTCGGTTGCGACCAGGACCAACACCGCCATCGTCAACATCCCGCAATCGCTCAACGTGATCACGCGGGAGCAGATCCGCGACCAGAACTATCAGGGCCTCACCGACGTCACCCGCTATGTCCCCGGCGTTGCCGTGCATCAGGGCGAGGGCAATCGCGACGAACTCGTGATCCGCGGCGTCGATTCCAGCGCCAACTTCTTCGTCAACGGCTTTCGTGACGACGTGCAGTATTTCCGCGACATGTACAACGCCCAGAGCATCGAGGTGCTGAAGGGGCCGAGCGCGCTGACCTTCGGCCGCGGCGCCGGCGGCGGCCTGCTCAACCGCACCCTCAAGGAAGCCGACGGCAACCGCGTCTACGAGGCGACGGCGCAGACCGGCTCGTGGGGCGATCGCCGCGTCAGCCTCGATGCCGGACAGGCGATCAACGACAACGTCGCAGCAAGGCTCAATGTGTTCTACGAGGGTGCCGACGCCTTCCGCGATTTCAATCATCTGGAGCGCTACGGCATCAATCCGACGGTGACGCTGAAGCCCGACGACAACACCAAAATCAAACTGAGCTACGAGTACTTTCACGACGAGCGCACCGCCGATCGCGGCAATCCCTCGCAGGGTCTGCCGGGCGGCGCGACCCGCTTCAACCCGACCACGCCGTTCGCGCCGAACGGCGACTTCTCGACCTTCTTCGGCAGCCCAAGCCTGAACACTGCGCAGGCGACGGTGCAGACCGGCATGGCCATCATCGAGCACGATTTCGAGAACGGGCTGACGGTGCGCAACGGCACCATCGCCGCCGACTACCAGAAATTCTATCAGAACGTCTATCCAACGGGCGGTCCGCTCGCCGGCGCGGTCAATCCTGCCGACACCGCGGTCAATCTCGGCGCCTATCAGCACACGACGAACCGCGACAATGTCTTCAACCAGACCGATTTCACCTACAAGGCCTGGACCGGGCCGCTGTTCCACACCGTCGGCTTCGGCACCGAGTTCGGCCGGCAGACCGGCGTCGATATCCGCAACACCGGCGTGTTCCCGAACGGCACCAACACCATCGTGCAGAACCCGTTCGCGCCGACCTATTTCGGCCCGGTGACGTTTCTTCACCACTTCACCGGCACCAACAGCGACGGAGTCACCACGCCCGATTCGAACAGCCGCTATGCGCTGAACATTCAGTCCGGCTATCTCAGGGACACCATCGAGATTTCGCGCGCCGTGCAGATCATCGCCGGCGCCCGGTTCGATCGCTACGACATGTCGGCCACCGACATGAACACCAACATCAATCGCAATCGCGTCGACAATCTGGTGTCGCCGCAGGGCGCCCTGATCATCAAGCCGATCGATTCGATGTCGGTCTATACCGCCTACAGCGTCTCCTTCCTGCCGGCCTCGGGCGACCAGTTCAGCGCGCTGAACGACGGCACCCTGATCCTGCAGCCGCAGCGCTTCGAGAATGTCGAGCTCGGCATGAAGTGGAACATCAACCCGAAGCTGTTGTTCTCGACCGCGGTCTACAATCTGAACCGCACCAACCAGCCGATCGCCGACGGTAACAATCCCGGCTTCTTCTTTCCCTCCGGCAGCACGCTCACGCGAGGCGTCGAGGCGAGCCTGACCGGCTATGTCACCGAGCAGTGGCAGTCGTCGCTGGCCTATGCCTACACCGACGCGAAGATCACCGGCGCGACCTCGGCGACCATCGTACCCGGCAACCGCGTCCAGCTGGTGCCGTACAATCAGTTTGCCTGGTGGAACAAGTATCAGTTCACGCCGATGTGGGCGGCCGCGCTCGGCGTGATCTATTTCGGCGATTCCTTCGCCTCGTCCGACGACACGGTGCGGCTGCCGGGCTTCGTGCGCTTCGATGCGGCGATCTATGCCAAGATCGACGAGACCTGGAGCGCCCAGCTCAACGTCGAGAACATTTTTGACAAGGGCTATTGGGCGTCGGCTGACGGCAACAACAATATCTCGCCGGGACAGGGCCGCACGGTAAGGCTGGTGGCGCGGGCGAGGTTTTAGCTTTCACCGTCATGCCCGGGCTTGTCCCGGGCATCCACGTCTTTGCCGCGGTCTACAAGAAAGACGTGGATGGCCGGGACAAGCCCGGCCATGACAACGGTAGAGAGGTGTGCTCGCAATGACGTGGAGAGGGGTTGGCCTGTCACCCCAACCGCATGTCCAGCAGCCGCCGGCCTTCGCCCTTCAACAGCTTCTTCACCGCGCTCGAGGCGATCACCTCGCCATTGTTGGCGTAGGCTTCGTGGTTCTTCTCGATGTCGTCGAGGCGGTAGAGGTAGTTGACCATGATGCCGGCGGATTCGCGCAGGCCCTTGGGCGAGAGATCGCCGAGCCAGTTGATCCGCTCCAAGCGTGCGCCGTTGCCGAGATGGAAGCGCGCGACCGAATCGATCAGCCGTCCCTTCGGCGTGCGCGCCTTCAGGAAATAGTAGGCGGCAAGCGGCTCCAGCACGGCGCGCAGCTGGGTCGCGAGCTCGGCGTTCTCGAACCAGTCGGGCTTGCCGAGGCTTTCCAGCAGCTGGCGGTCCTCCTCGGTGAGCGGCACGTCGTCGGCCTGCTTGACCCACTGCATGAAGCCCGGCACCGGCGATAGCGTCACGAAGTTGTCGAGCTTCGGCAATTCGCGGCGCAGCTCCTCGACCACCTGCTTGATCAGGAAGCTGCCGAAGGAGATGCCGCCAAGGCCGCGCTGGGTGTTGGAGATTGAATAGAACACCGCGGTGCGGGCGCGCTCGACCGGCACCGGCTCGCGCTCTTCGGCCAGCAGCGGCGCGATTGCGCCCGGGATGGCTTCGGTGAGCGCGACCTCGACGAAGATCAGCGGCTCGTCGGCCAGCGCCGGATGGAAGAAGGCGTAACAGCGGCGATCGATCGGATCGATGCGGCGGCGCAGATCGTCCCAATCGCGGATCTCGTGTACGGCCTCATAACGGATGATCTTCTCCAGAATATTGGCCGGAGACGACCAGTCTATCCTGCGCAGCACGAGGAATCCCCTGTTGAACCAGGACGAGAGCAGATGCACCACGTCGCGATCGAGCGCGGCAAGGTCCTTGTTGCCCTTCATCAATGAAAGCAGATCCGAGCGGATCGACACCAGTTCGCCGGTGCCGCCCGGCGCGCGATTGAGCCGGCGGATCAATTCCTGGCGGCGCGGCTCGGAGGCGAAATGCAGGTCGCTGGCGTCATCGCCATTGGCCTTGGCGCGCCAGCTTTCGATCGCCTGCGCCAGCTTGGCGTGATCGGGGCCAAAATCGCGGGCCAGCGTCTGGAAGAACGACAGCCGCCCGGCGGCATCGAGATGATGGTAGCGGTCGAGCACTTCGCGCGCCATCGCGGTGCCGGAGGCTTCGCCGCGGCCGGATAACAGCGCCTCGCACAATTCCAGCAGTTCGGAAGCATCCTGCTTGTCGTTGGCCGGGCTGGCGCGGCCGAGCAGGACGCGGCCGCGTTCGGAAATCGTCGAGAGCAGATCGGAGAAGAAGGCATTGGCCATGAGCAGGTCGTATCCAGCAGGTCGTATCCAATGAAGCCGGACCTTACACGGGATTTAAGGTCGGGAGCACAGCAATCAAGCGCATGGATCGTACGGAAATATGTCGCAGCGCGACAGCGGTATAATTCGTCGTCGCTGCGCCCGGTGACAAACCCGGTTCACGTTTTCTCGCACGTTTTCTCCGCGAACGCGGTCGGTGTCTTGCCGGTAACCTGGCGGAACGCGTGGGAAAATGCCGGTACGCTGGCATAGCCGAGGTCGGAGGCGACCTGCTTGACCGAAACGTTCGCGCTGCTCGACAGGCGCTCGATCGCGGCCGCGATGCGGGCGCGCTGGCACCAGCTCTTGAACGAGAGCTGCGTTTCCGCCGAGAACAGCCGCGACAGCGTCCGCGCCGAGGTGCCGACGGTGCGCGCCAGCGCATCGATGTCGTGGTCCTGCGTCGGATCGGCCAGCACGAGGTCGGCGGCGCGGCGGCAGCGCGGCTCCTGCGGCAACGGGATGAAGGTCGCGGAGTCCTCGGCCTGGTGCAGCTCCAGCATCACGAGGCGGATCAACAGATCGGTGCGCTCGCGTCCGCATGAGGCGTCGAACAGCGCGAGGATCGCCTGGTGCACCAGCGGCGACACCCGCACCACGAATTCGTGGTCGAGGCTGTCACTGCGCTTTTCGCGCGCGAGCCAGGCCTGGTCGAAATACAGCGTGCGCATCTCGATGTCGGCAAGCACGCCGATCGCGTGCGGGAGCAGGGCAGGGACCCACACCGCGCGGTCCGGCGGCACCAGCCAGCGCCCCTTGGGCGTCGTCACCTGCATGGTGCCGCTGGCGGCATAGACCAGCTGTGCCTCGCGGTGCATGTGCGGCTCGAGCCGGACGCCCTTGCGGTAGCTGCGCGCCACCAGATGCACGCCGTCCCCGGTGACGCGCCGGTCCTGGTGGAGGGCTCTTATTGGCGGCTCAGCGATAGTCATTGGCGACATCCCGTCAGGACAAGCACCTATAACCTATTTTCGAGCAATTGAAGAATCGCGTGAGAGACGTGCCGATGAACGGTCCAAGCAACAGTCCCAGCCGGGTGATCACCTTCGTCAATGCGGCCCATTTCATCGATCACTACGCGATGCTGATCTTCGCGGCCGCCGTCATCATCATGGGCCCGGCGCTCGGCATGGCCTATTCGGAACTCCTGCCTTATGCGACCCCGGGCTTCATCGCCTTCGGCGCCGGCTCGCTGGTCACGGGCTGGCTCGGCGACCGCTGGAGCCGCCGCCACATGATGGTGATCTTCTTCGTCGGCATCGGCCTGTCGATGATCTCGGTCGGCTTCGTGCAGACACCGCTGCAGCTCGGCGCCGCACTGCTGGCGATCGGCGTCTTCGCCTCGATCTACCATCCGGTCGGCACCGCGATGATCGTGTCCTATGCCGAGAAGCTCGGCGCCCAGATGGGGATCAACGGCGTCTGGGGCAATCTCGGCGTTGCCTCGTCGGCGCTGGTCACCGGCGTGATCGGCCAGTATCTCGGCTGGCGCTGGGCCTTCATCGTGCCCGGCACGGTCACCGTGCTGATCGGCATCGCCTTTGCGATGACGGTGGTGCATGAGGACCGCAAGGGCTCCAGGCAGGCCGCAGCGCAGGTGCGGGTCGCCAAGGAGGACATGTGGCGGGTGGTGCTGTCGCTGCTGATCGTGGTGATCGCGATCTCGACCACCTTCAACGCGGTGACCGTGGCGCTGCCGAAGCTGTTCGCCGAACGGCTCGCCGACCTGACCAAGAGCCCGGCGCTGCTCGGCGTGATCGCGGCCGGGGTCTATGTGTTCGGCGCGATGACGCAGTACACCATCGGCAAGCTGCTCGACAGATATTCGCTGAAGACGGTCGCGCTGCCGCTGTCGTTCCTGCTGGCGCCGTTCCTTTATCTGGCGGCGAGCCTAAACAACCTGCCGCTGATCGTGGTCTCGATCGGCATCGTGATGGGCGCGTTCGGCCAGGTCACGGTGAACGATGCCATGGTCGGCAAGTACACCACCGAGGAATGGCGCTCGCGCGCCTATGCGGTGCGCTATTTCGTCGGCTTCACCGCGGCCGGCGCGTCCGTCGGCCTGGTGGCATGGTTGTACGACCAGGGCGGCTTCTCGATGATGCTGCGCGCGTTCGCGGCACTCTGCCTGCTGGCGATCGCCGCCGCGATCATCCTGCCGCGCGAGATCCGCACCCCGGCCGCGCAGGCGGGCTGACGCAGGCGTTTTGCCGCCCATTTAACGTTGCGACGAGGCGTGCCCGACCGGCGGGCCTCGACCGACGGCGGATAACCGTGACATGGTCACGCTTCGCGAACTTTGTTCCGACCCGCAGGTGTGGTAGGTTGAAACGGGCCTCGGGGACGAAGGCGCCGGTTGCGCCTTGAACACGTCTTTGCGGAGCAGCCGGAGCGCTATGGGAGAAATTCGCGACTTCAAGTCAGGCCGGTCACAGCCCGACAATACCCAGCCTCCCGGCGATTCAATGCCGCGGCGCCTCGCGGCGATCGTAGCGGGCGATATCGCCGGCTACAGCCGGTTGATGCAGCTCGATGAGGAAGGCACGCATACGCGCGTCAAGCGGACCCTGCGCGATCTGATCGAGCCCACGATTGCCGAGCACCACGGCAAGCTGGTCAAGACCACCGGCGACGGCTTTATCGCGATGTTCGACAGTCCGGTCGAGGCCGTCCGTTGCAGCATCGTGATCCAGCAGAACATGATCGGCCGCAACGCGGCGATCGCGAGAGATCACTGGATCGAGTACCGGATCGGCGTCAACCTCGGCGACGTCATCATCGAGCCCGACGATATCTATGGCGACGGCGTCAACGTGGCCTCGCGCCTGGAAGGGATCGCAGCGCCGGGTGATGTCTTCATCTCGGGCGGCATCTACGAGCAGATCAAGCACAAGATGGTCTGCGGATACGAATCGCTCGGCGACCGCAAGGTCAAGAACATCACCGATCCGGTCCGGGTTTATCGCGTCCTGCCGGATGCAGCCGCGTACCAACGGACGCGCAGGCGCCGCGAGTCCGTCCTGCTCACGCTGCTCGGACTGGCGGTCGCGATCATCGCCGGCGGCGTGCTGTGGTATCTGCTCGCCCAACCGCGCGGCAAGCCGGCCGATGTGGCGCAGGCGCCTCCGGCACCGACGGCATCGCCTGCCGTTCAGCCGCCGGCACCAAGCCCGGCTCCGACCCAAACCGCAAGTCCGACCCCGGCGGCGCCGACGCAGCAAGCGTCGCCTCAACCCGCGCCCTCCGCGAGCCCCACCCCAGACCTGCCGGAACCCGAACTGGTCTCGCTTCAAGCCGGCAGTTTCTCGATGGGAAGCAATGACGATCCGTCGGAGCGGCCGATCCGCCGGGTGACGGTCAAGCCGTTTGCCATGGGCAAATATCCGGTCACGGTCCGCGAATGGAACGCCTGCGCGGCGGCCAAGGCCTGTGGCTTCACGGCCAGCGGCAAGGACGACGCTCCGGTCACCAATGTGAGCTGGAGCGATGCGAAGCAATATGCGACCTGGCTCGCCGAGCGCACCAAGAAGCCCTACCGGCTGCCGAGCGAAGCCGAGTGGGAATATGCGGCGCGCGGCGGAACGCAATCGAAGTACTGGTGGGGCGACCAGGTGCAATCGGGCCACGCCGGATGCAAGGATTGCGGCGGCGACAGTTCGGCCGAGCAGCCGGTCAAGGTCGGCAGCTACAAGCCGAATCCGTTTGGCCTCTACGATATGGGCGGCGGGGTCGATCAATGGGTCGAGGATTGCTGGCACAGGAATTACCAGGGCGCGCCGACCGACGGTGCGGTCTGGTCCGGCGGCGACTGCGCCTCGCATGTCATCCGCTCCGGCTCGTGGAAGAATGACGCACGCTATGTGCGTCCGGCCAATCGCGATAATTACGACACCAATGTCCGTTATCCGACCCACGGTTTCCGGGTCGCGCTGTCTCCCTGAGCGATCATCCCTGATCGCCAGGCTTCATGGAGGGGCTATGAAAAGTGCAGGCTTGATCATGCTCGCCGCGGCACTGACGCTGTTCGCGGTTCCGGCCGACGCGCAGAACAAGCCGGCCGGCAAGGACACCAAGCTGTATTTCATCTGGCCGCGCGACGGCGCTAAGCTCAAAAGCCCGTTCTGGTGCCGCTTTGGGCTGCGCAACATGGGCGTCACCCATGCCGGCGACGACTACCCGAACAGCGGCCATCACCATCTTCTGATCGACGTGAATGAGCCGTTGAATGCGAATGAGCCGATCCCGTCGGACAAGTCTCATCTGCATTTCGGTGCCGGCCAGACCGAGACGCAGCTCGACCTGGCGCCCGGCAAGCACACCTTGCAGTTGGTGCTGGGCGACGCCAAGCACTATCCATTCAGCCCGCCGGTCGTCTCCGAAAAAATCACCATCCGCGTGAGATAGGCCGATACGGATAGCTCCCTTGCGAGAACCGGCGCTTGCACAAGGCCGCGCCGTGCGGTTTGTTGCGCGCCTGCCGGACAGCAAGATTCGGCTTAGAGGAAGTCTGATGTCGTCTCGACTGCTGCGTCTGGCCGGCCTCGTTCTGGGAGTGATTGTCATGGCCACATCAGCGGATGCCGACGCCTTGAAGGATCAGATCGCGCCGACCGGAAAGCTCCGGGTCGCGATCGCGATCAGCCCGGCCGGCGGCGCGTTCTGGTCGACCAAGACCGAGAGCGGCTATGCGGGCGTTCCCGTCGATCTCGGCCGCGAGATGGCGGCGCAACTCGGCATCCCCGTCGAATATGTCGTGCACCAGAATTCCGGCCAGATCACCGACGCGGCGGCCAAGAACACCTGGGACATCACCTTCCTGCCCAAGGATCCCGAGCGCGAGACCAAGATGACGTTCGGGCCGATCTACGAGGTTGCCGACGCCACCTATATCGTCAAGCCCGGCTCGACGATCACGAATTTCGCCACGCTCGACCAGGACGGCGTCAAGGTCGCCGCCGTCAATGCCACCACCACGATGCGCGGCGCGATCGCCCATCTCAAACACGCCACGGTCACGGGCTATCAGACCTATGACGAGATCTTCAATCTGCTGAAGAGTTGCGAGATCGACGCGTTCGCATTGTCGCGCGATCAACTCAATGCGATGGCGAAGAAGATTCCGGGCACGCGCGTGCTGGACGAGACCTTCAAGCAGACCGTCACCGCGGTCGCGGTGCCGCTCAATCATCCGCTCGCCGCGGCCTTCGCCACCAGGTTCATGACGGAGGCGATCGCCAACGGCACGCTGCGCAAGGCCTACGACAACAACGGGCTGAAGGGCGCGCCCGTCCGCACCGAGGCGAAGTGAAGTAGCGCGCGTATCGACTCTTTCCCCGTCATCCCCGCGCAAAGGCGAAGCCTTTGCGCGGGGATGACGGTGATGGAGGGGCGCGCATCCTCTGGGCGACATCTGGGCATGCTGCATAATTCCGCGCCATCGCGCCGTGCGGTTCCTGCGCCACCAGCCTAACTCATTGTATTGACGGGGATTTAAAGCCAACCGCCAGCGTCGCCGCTTGGCACATCCATTGCTTTTGATTGCACCAGTCAATGACGACTGCCGTCCTCCGGATTGCCGAGGCCAATGCTGGCCGAGGCGAGGGGATCAAGGTGCCCGGCCCGGGCGTCTCGAGCAATCGTCGCAGCCCCATCTCCCCGGACGGACGAGCATTTCAACCAACCCGCGTCGCTTCCGGCAGGCAACCGGCGCGGCCGAATTGCGCAAGGGGATTTTACGAATGGCCTATCTCGCTCCGTCCGAATTCGTCACCAAGATGGTGGATGCCGGCGAATCCAAGATCTTCATGTCGACCCGCGACACCGTGATCCGCGCCTATATGGCCGGCGCGATCCTCGCGCTGGCAGCCTGGTTCGCCGTGACGATCAACGTCAATACGGGTCAGCCGCTTGTCGGAGCATTGTTGTTTCCGGTCGGTTTCGTCATGCTCTATCTGCTGGGCTTCGATCTATTGACCGGCGTGTTCGTCCTTTCGCCGCTGGCGCTGCTCGACAAGCGTCCCGGCGTCACGCTTGGCGGCGTGCTGCGCAACTGGGCTCTCGTCTTCATAGGCAATTTCGGAGGCGCGCTCACGGTGGCGTTCATGATGGCGTTCGTGACGACGTTCGGCTTCACGCAGGAGCCCGACAAGGTCGGCATGACCATCGGCAATATCGGCGAGGGGCGAACGCTGGGCTATGCGGCGCATGGCGCGGCCGGCATGGCCACGCTGTTCATCCGCGGCATGCTCTGCAACTGGATGGTTTCGACCGGCGTCGTCGGGGCGATGATCTCCACCACGGTGCCCGGCAAGGTGATCGCGATGTGGATGCCGATCCTAGTGTTCTTCTACATGGTGTTCGAGCATTCGGTGGTGAACATGTTCCTGTTCCCGTCGGGACTGATGCTGCATGCGAAGTTCTCGATCATGGACTACCTGATCTGGAACGAGATCCCGACCGTGCTCGGCAATCTCGCCGGCGGTCTCGCCTTCACCGGGCTCACGCTCTACACCACGCATGTGAAGACGGCGCCGAAGCGCCAGCGCCTCGCGGCTTGATCCTCGACGACTTATGGGGCTCTCCTGTCACGGAGGGCCCCATTGGCTTTGGGACGGTCGATGCCGCGCGCGCTGACAATATCGGTCGGGCAATTCTCTGATCAGGGCCGCAAGGACGCCAATCAGGACTTCCACGGCGCCTTGATCCCCGGCGAGCCGCTGCTCGGCCTGAAGGGCATCGCGGTGGTGCTCGCCGACGGCATCTCCTCGAGCAGCGTCGGCCGCATCGCCGCCGAATCCGCGGTCAAGAGCTTCCTGACCGACTACTACTGCACCTCGGAATCCTGGTCGGTAAAGTCTTCGGCGCAGCGGGTGCTGGAGGCGACCAATTCCTGGCTGCACGCGCAGACAAGGCGCAGCCAAAATCCCTACGACAAGGACAAGGGTTACGTCTGCACGCTGAGCGCCCTGGTCATCCGGTCGACCACGGCGCATCTGTTCCATGTCGGCGACTCCAGGATCTACCGCGTCGCCGGCAACAGCCTCGAACAACTGACCATCGACCACCGCGTCGTGATCTCCTCGCAGCAGAGCTATCTTGGCCGCGCGCTCGGCGTGAACCCGCAGCTCGAGATCGACTACCAGGCGCTCCCGCTGGAGCGCGGCGACATCTTCCTGCTGGTAACCGACGGGATCTACGAGCATGTCCCGGCGCGGCAGCTCGCGAAGACGATCAAGGACTGTGCCGCCGATCTCGATGTCACGGCGAAATCGATCGTCGAGCAGGCCTATGAGAACGGCAGCCCGGACAATCTCACCGTGCAGATTGTCCGGATCGACGAATTGCCCGACGGCGATGCCAGCGAGGTATTCGGCCAGCCGACCGAGCTGCCGCTGCCGCCGCTGCTCGACGCACGGATGCTGTTCGACGGCTATCGCATCGTGCGCGAGCTCCACGCATCGCACCGCAGCCACATCTATCTCGCGGTCGATGAGGACAGCGCCACCACGGTCACGATCAAGATCCCCTCGATCGACCTGCGCGACGATCCGGCCTATCTGAAGCGGCTCATGATGGAAGAATGGGTCGCCCGGCGGATCGACAGCCCGCATGTGCTGAAGCCGTTTTTGCCGCAGCGCAAGCGCAATTTCCTTTACGTCACGATGGAATATATCGACGGTCAGACCCTGACGCAGTGGATCACGGACAATCCAGCGCCGTCGCTGGAGACGGTACGCGGCATCACCGAGCAAATTGCAAAAGGGCTGCGCGCCTTCCACCGCAAGGAGATGCTGCACCAGGACGTCAGGCCCGACAACATCATGATCGACAGGACTGGCACGGTGAAGATCATCGATTTCGGCTCGACGCGGATCGCGGGCGTCGGCGAGGCGGCGCCGGCGGGCGTCGAGGACATCCTGGGCACCCAGCAATACACCGCGCCGGAATATTTCCTCGGCGAGGGCGGCACCGCGCGCTCCGACCTGTTCTCGCTCGGCGTCGTCACCTACCAGATGCTGACGGGACGCTTGCCCTATGGCGCGCAGATCGCGCGGGCCCGGACACGATCCGACTTCAACCGGCTGGTCTACCGACCGGCCGCGCATCGCGGGCGCGAGATCCCGGGCTGGGTCGACGGCGCGCTGGAGCGCGCGGTGCATGCCAACCCGCTCAAGCGCTACGAGAGCTTTTCGGAGTTCCTGTTCGACCTGCGCAATCCCAACGCAAAATATCTGACGACGTCATCGACCCCGCTGATCGAGCGCAACCCGGTGCTGTTCTGGAAGTCGACCACGCTGCTGCTGGCGCTGGTCGTGGTGCTGCTGCTCGCCTACGGCGCGCATCATTGGCGGTAGTGTATCTAGTCGCCATCTAGTCCCGTCACCCTGAGGAGCGCGCACTTGCGCGCGTCTCGAAGGGTCGACGGCCACCAGCCGGGCCGTGCATCCTTCGAGACGCCCGCAAGTGCGGGCTCCTCAGGATGACGGGGAGGGAGTAGAACGGGGAGAGAGTCGGACGCCGCTAATGCGTCCCACCCGCCGTAATCGGATCGAGGCCGCTCTTCACCAGCGCGTCGCGCGCGTCCGGCGAGGCGAGGAAGCTAATCAGCGCCTTGCCGGCCTCACGCTCCTTTGCAGCCGTCGCGATCCCGGCGGAAAATACCGTGATCTTCTGCAACGGCTCCGGCAATGGGCCGACGATGTCGATGCCGGCGACCGGCTTCAGCTCGGAGATCTGCTGCAGGCCGATCTCGGCCTCGCCTTTGGCCACGATCTCGCCGACCGGCGTCGCCGGGATCATCCGCGCCTTGTCCTTCATCTGATCGGCGATGCCGAGCTTTGCGAACATCTCGGTCGAGACATAGACGCCGCTGGCGCTGTCGGAATAGGCGACAGACTTCGCCGCCAGCAGCGCCTGCTTGACGGTGTCGGCCGAGCCGATGTCCGGTTTTGGTGCGCCGGCCTTCACCGCGATGCCGATCGGCGACTTCACGAGGTCGACGCGGCTGTCGGCCAGCACTTTGCCCTGCTTGATGAGATCGCCGAGCGCATAGCCGACCATGATCAGCACGTCGGCCGGCTCGCCGCGCTCCAGCCGCACCGGAATGGCGTTCGTGGTGGTGCCCATCGACGGCCCGAAGGCGGTCACCACCTTGTGCCCGGTCTTGCGCTCGAACTCCGGCACCAGCGCCTTGTAGGCCGCCGTCAGTCCGCCCGAGATCATGACATGGACTTCGGCGGCGGATACGGCTGAGGTGAAGGCGAGGGCGCCGATGACGGCGAGCGTGAGGGCACGGAAGGCAGTGGGCGCGCGCATGGAGTTTCTCCCTGGACGATTCTTGGGAAGCGGGTCGTCGTGGCCGGGAGACTATAGCGCGAGTCGATGCGTGGCTAGCCGCCACCCGTCATTGCGAGGAGCGTAGCGACGAAGCAATCCACCTTTCAGCCCATGTGGAACGATGGATTGCTTCGCTTCGCTCGCAATGACGGGGAAAGATCGTTGCCGATCCGTCACGAATTCACGTGCACGAAATCGCGCAGCAGCGGGTAGATCTCGTTGTTCCAGCGCTTGCCGGAAAACACGCCGTAATGGCCGACGCCGGCCTGCATGTGATGCACCTTGCGATAGGTGCGGACTCCGATGCAGAGGTCCTGCGCGGCGAGCGTCTGGCCGATCGAGCAGATGTCGTCCTTCTCGCCTTCCACCGTCATCAACCCCATGCGCCGGATCGCCGCCGGATTCACCGGGCGGCCGCGATGTATCAGCATGCCCTGCGGCAGCAGATGCTCCTGAAACACATCGCGCACCGTCTCGATGTAGAACTCCGCCGGGAGGTCCATGACCGCGAAATATTCGTCGTAGAAGGTCTTGATCACCTCGGCCTTGGCGGTCTCGCCCTTGGCGAGATGGTGGGCCAGATCGATATGCTGCTTGATGTGCCGTTCCAGGTTCATCGACACGAACGCAGTGAGCTGCACGAAGCCGGGATAGACCTGGCGCAACGCGCCCTTGCACTGCATCGGCACGTAGTTGATCAGATTGTCCTCGAACCATTTGATCGGCTTGCTCTTGGCGAATTCGTTCACCTTGGTCGGCTGGATCCTTGTGTCGATCGGCCCGGCCATCAGGGTCAGCGAGGCCGGCCGC
This sequence comes from Bradyrhizobium sp. USDA 4503, assembly GCF_054055815.1. Taxonomy (NCBI): domain Bacteria; kingdom Pseudomonadati; phylum Pseudomonadota; class Alphaproteobacteria; order Hyphomicrobiales; family Nitrobacteraceae; genus Bradyrhizobium; species Bradyrhizobium sp. USDA 4503. The sequence goes on along the minus strand of NZ_JBSRXS010000001.1, from coordinate 3,568,112 downwards.
GCCGGATGATTGTCTTCCGACATGATCGCGGCGGCGGCGAGCGCCGACACCGAGGGCTGGCAGATCGCCACCATATGCGCGCGCGGGCCGAGCTGGCCGAGGAAGTCGATCAGATGGTCGGTGTAGTCCTCGAGGCCGAAGCGGCCCTCGTTGCGCGGGATGTCGCGCGGATTGTGCCAGTCGGTGATGTAGACGTCGTGGTCCTGCAGCAGCGTCTTCACGGTGCCGCGCAGCAGCGTGGCAAAATGCCCGGACATCGGCGCCACCAAGAGCAGCCGCGGCTGCTCCGGGCCGTCCACCTTCCTGAAATGCAGCAGCGAGCCGAACGGCGTCGCATAGGCAACCTCCTCGGTCACCTGCAATTCCCTGTTGCCGACGGTCACGCTGCCGATGCCATAAGGGGGCCGCGCGTAGGTCAGGCTGGAGCGCGAGATCAGCTCGAGCGCAGCCGCGAGCCGGCCATACATCCGGTCAGCGGCGCCCTGCGGCACCAGATTGAGGTATTTCAGCGCCGCTGCAGCCCCGGTCCGCCATGGCGCCGTGAGGTCCATGTGGTTCTGATAGGCCTGGTACATCATTGACATCATACGCATCCACCCGTGGCCTGGCTTGCCATGCAATATCGACGCCAGAGGCGGGCCGACCGCCCGGCAAATTGGCACGTGGCTTGCTGCAAAAGCTGATGGCTCCGGGTGCGCGGCGGCTGAACCGGCGCGATATCCGGGAGCTGAGGACGCGTTCAGGCGTGAGGGACAGATATGGCGAAAGCGACACTCACCATCAGCAGCAAGAATTACTCCTCCTGGTCGCTGCGCGGCTGGTTGCTGGCGAAATTCGCCGGGCTCGACTTCGAGGAGGTGGTCACCGCGCCCGACGACCCGTCGGCCCGCGCCGAGTTGCTGCTGCTGTCGTCCTCGATCCTGGTGCCCTGCCTGCGCCACGACGGCGCGACGGTCTGGGATACGCTCGCGATCGGCGAGTATCTCAACGAGATCATGCCGCATGCCGGGCTGTTGCCGGAAGACCGGATCCAGCGCGCGCATTGCCGCTCGATCTCGGGCGAAATCCATTCCGGCTTTACCACGCTGCGCTCTTCGCTGCCGGTCAATCTCAAGGGCCATTTCCCCGGCTTCAAGATCTGGTCGCGGGCGCAGGCCGACATCGATCGCGTTTGCACCATCTGGCGCGATTGCCTCGGCGCATCGGGTGGACCATTCCTGTTCGGCGAGCGCCGCACCATGGCGGACGCGATGTATGCGCCGGTCGTGACCCGCTTCATGACCTACGACGTCAAGCTCGAGCCTGCGCTTGCGGTGTATGCCAGCACCATCATGACGATGCCCGAGATGCAGGAATGGATCGAGGCCGCGAAGGCGGAGCCCGCCGACGTCGAGGAGCTCGAGGTCGAATATTAGGCAGCGCCCGTGCCGGCCTGCCTGCATCGGCGGCTCAAGCACGAGGCAAGCCTTGCTCAATGGACGTGCCGCCGGCGTCGGGCATCGGCATGCGCGCCGGACCCGCGCGACAGCCACTGAGGCGCAAATTCGTGCCTCGCTCCAAATGCTTCTGCGGCGATATCAGCGCATGGCGAGACGGTTCGCCGCAGCCCAATCCGGCTGGCAAGGATTTCGCATGGCATGACCGAGCTGTGACCGCGACGATGCGACGCTGCCGAAAATTTGGACGCCGAGCCGCGCCGCGATCTCGCGAACACGAGAACCGTGGAGGCTTGAAATGAACCAGCACGCCGTCGTCAGCAAATTCTCCCACGTCAAACCCGGTGACACCGAGTTCAAGGGCGGAGGTCTGCGCGACTTCTTCCTGTATCGCGATCTCGGCATCGCCGATGCCACAAGCGGGCAGGTGATCTGCCACCTGGTCAAGGCCAATCCCGATATGCCGCCGGAGCAGGGCACCGGCTGGCACAAGCATCTGTGCGATTTTCAGATCGTCATCATGACCAAGGGCTGGGCGCGCTTCATGTACGAGGACAAGGAGACGCTGGTCGAGGCCGGCGACGTCATCCATCAGCGTCCCGGCATCACCCACTATTTGTTCGATTACTCGAAGGACATGGAATACCTCGAGATCGTCAGCCCAGCCGATTTCAAGACTGTGGATGTGCCGCCGGCGACCGAAGCGGTGCCGCCGATCACGCCGTGGAAATGATCGCCCGGGCGGACAGAGAGGAGGGATCGCAATGTCGTCTGCGGAAGAGTTAACCTTTGTTATCGGCCGCTGGCTGCGGCCGATCGTCATGCTTCTGTATGTGGTGCGCAGCCTCGGGCTGATGACCACATCTAGCCGTGAACAACGCAGTACGTTGCTCGATCAGTGATTCGGACGCGGTTCGTTCCACCCGCGTTCCAAATCTTAAGACACGGTGCGCGCGCGTCGCGTTTTGAAACAGCGCGCACCGATGCCTCAGGCCACGCCTGCCTGCTTCTCGCGCGGCATCCGCCATGCGATGACGTTGGCTTCCAGCGCGCCGCCGGTGTTGTCATTGCGCCACTGGCCGTTGACGAAGCGGCAGGCGAACGGCAGCTGATACGTTCCGCTATGATCCTCACAAAGTACTTCCACGCGCTGTTCCGGCGCCGGTTCGCCATTGCCATCGAATTGCGCCATCCGTTTTTCGCGCGTTGCCATGCGATCTGTCTCCACTGCCCAAGGTCGAGCCAAAAGGGATCGAACCAAACAAGTTCCGAAGGCCCCCGTCCCCACGAGTAGTCCCGTAATGGGTGAAGCACACCGCTTGAATGCGGTTTCAGTGTGGTATGTCTGCCTCGCTTTCAGCGTCGCGAGCACAAAACTGTGAATGACGCATTTGCCTGGAGACGCCGATGACCGCTCGTTTTGTTCTCGCCTTGCTGGCACCGCTCGCACTCGGCGTCGCCGGAACCGCGCATGCGCAGGACGTTCCCGGCATCGAGATCTGCACCGTCGAGAAAACCATGGAGCGGCGCACGAGCTGTTTGCAGAGCAATGTCGATTTCCTGCAGAAGACGATCAACAAGCTCACATCGGATCATCAACAGAAGCTCGATGCCGCCAACCGGCAGATCGTGAGCTTGCAGAGTTCGGTCGCGAACTTGCAGAAGCTCGTCACCGATCTGCAAACAGCGCAGGTCAAGCTGACCGAGGACCTGAAGAAGAAGGCCGACGCGCCGCCGGCGAAGGACGCCGCGCCCGCCGCGAAGGATGGGACGAAGTAGGAAATCGTCATTGCGCGCCACCCGGTCGGCGCGAAGCGCCGCCGGATGACAGGCTGCGCGAAGCAATCCATCCCACCGCGCGTGCGGAACGATGGATTGCTTCGTCGCTTCAGCGCAAAATTGCTTTGCAATTTTGTCGCGAGCTCCTCGCAATGACAGGAAGCGCGTCTCGGCTCACGCCACCCGATACTGCTCCATCACCTCGCGATCCGGCTCGTAGCCGAGGCCGGGGCCCTGCGGCACGGCGACATGGCCGTTGGCGTCGACGTCGATGCGGTCGCCCCACAGGCAGGCGGGACGCTTCATGAAGAACACCTCGATCAGCCCCGCGTCGCGGATCGCCATCAGATGCAGCGTGGCGAGGAAGCCCGGCCCGAAATAGGGCGAGTGCGGAATCACCTGGACGCCGAACTCGTCGGCGAGGACGGCCACCCTCAGGAATTCGGTGATGCCGCCGACCTTGATCACGGAGGGCTGCGCGTGACTGACCGCGCCCGCGGTCATCATCTGGCGGAATTGATGCACGGTGCAGGCGTTCTCGCCGGCCGCGATATCGAGCCGGCCTTCTCTGCGCACCTCGGCGAGCGTCGCAAAATCCTCCGGCGGCCAGACCGGCTCCTCCAGGAACAGCGGCGCGGCCTGCTTGCAGTCGCGCGCGAACTGGATCGCCGCGGGTCCGTCCAGCGGGCAGTTCATGTCGACCATCAGCGGCACGTCAGGGCCGATCGCCTCGCGCGCGGCGGCGACCGCGGGCACGGTGGTCTCGTGCAGCTTGATCGCGGAATAGCCCAGCTTGATCGCCTTCTTGCATTCGGCGGCGATGTGCGCCGGATTGCCGATTCGCATCAGGCTCGCATAGGCCGGGATCGTGCTCCGCTTCGCGCCGCCGATCAGTTGATGCAGCGGCACGCCCTTCACCTTGCCGGCGAGATCCCACAGCGCGATGTCGAGCGCCGAGATCGCAAACATCGTGATGCCGTAGCGGCCGAACAGATGGAGGTTGCGCTGGATCTGCTCCATCGCGGCGGGGATGCTGGCGGCGTCGGGCACCTCGAGGCCGCGGGCCTGCGGCGCGATCATCTCGGCCACCGCCGTGCAGCTCGTCTTCGGGCAGACATAGGCGAAGGCATCGCCCCAGCCGGTGAGGCCGGCATCGGTCGAAACCTCGACCAGCACCATGTCGAGCGCCGAGATCGCGGAAGCTCCCTGGCGGAAGCTCGCGGGCCCGGCGTCGTAGGGAATGCGGATATGGTGGGCGCGGACGTCGGTGATTTTCATTGTTGTTGTCCTTCCGATCGCAGGATGTGCCTGGAATTCGTGGTGGCCGGACACTTGAGCTTGAAGAACGGCGGCGCTTCGGCTGGTCTGGGTTCCGGCCATCGCAAATCTTGCTCGTAACGAGTCTTGCTTGCGACAAGTCTTGCTCGTGAATCATGTCGAAGACGTGGATGCCCGGCGCACGGCCGGGCATCACGAACCGCAAAGTTGTGGAGGAAAGCCCTCAACTGCTCTTCTCGCCGCTCATGATGGGGCCGAACCGCTCCCAGCTCTCGCCCTTGAAGCGCATCATCTGCAGCTGCTCGATCGGCGCATAGTCGTCCGGCCCGGTCTTGATCTTGGTGCCGGGCAGATAGATGCCGATCTCGAAGTTGAGGCTGGCCGCCTGCTTCATCAGGTTCTCGCGGGTGAGATTGTCGCCGCATTGCCGCAGCACCTGCTCGAGCCCCTTGGCGACACCATAGCCGAATACGGTGGCGGCGTCGTCGAGGTCGCCTTCGGGATACCACTTGGTCATGAAGGCGCGCCACTCGGTCATCGCCGGATCGTTCTTCCACTCGGTATCCTTGGGGTCCTTGAGATACGCCGTGGACAGCACGCCCTGGCTCGCTTCATAGCCGGCCGGCTTCATCACGCCGCCGATCGAGCCGGAGACGTTGGTCAGGAACTGCACCGGATGCCAGTCGAGCTCGGCGACTTTCTTGATCGCCTGCGCCGCGAATTTCGGCGTTGCAATGTTGACGAAGATGTCAGGGTTGGCGCCCTTGATCTGCACGATCTGCGAATCCACCGTCGGTGACGAAGTCTCGTAGGAGGATTCGACGACGATCAGCTTCTTGGCCTGGTCGCCGAGCCCGTCGTGCAGGCCGATCAGATAGTCCTTGCCGAAATCGTCGTTCTGATAGAGCACGCCGATGGTCTTGCCCGGATAGTTCTGCAGAATGTACTTGGCATAGATGCGCGCTTCGACCTGGTAGCTCGGCTGCCAGCCCATGGTCCACGGGAAGTTCTTCGGATCATTCCACTTGGCCGCGCCGGTGGACACGAACAACTGCGGCACCTTCTTGGCGTTCATGTATTTCTGGATCGCGGTATTGCCCGGCGTGCCCAGCGGATTGAAGATCAGGAGCACCTCGTCGCTCTCGACCAGCTTGCGGGCCTGCTCGACCATCTTCGGCGGCGAGTAGGCGTCATCGTAGGAGATGAAGTTGACCTTGCGGCCGTTGATGCCGCCTTCGCTGTTGAGTTTGTTGAAATAGGCGGCTTCGGTCTTGCCGATCGTGGCGTAGGCGGACGCCGGACCGGAATAGGGCATGATGTTGCCGACCTTGATCTCGGTGTCGGTTGCGCCCGGATCGTATTTCTTCTGCGCGTTGGCGGCGCTGGCGACGGCGATCGTCAAAAGCCCCGCAAGCGCCGCTGATTTGACGCAGTTGGCATAGCTCAAGCGTTGGTGGTGCATCATTGTCCTCCCTGACATGCTGGCCGCGGCTCTTGCAGTCTTGATTATCGGGCAGCTTGATGAGCCGTCGGATCGATGCGTTGACGAGTATGCACGATTGCAACATTGTTGCCAGCGACGGCTTTGCGGGTAAATTTCCGTGGAGCGGAACCGCGGTTTCGCCGTCGGGCAGCAAGGACTGTCAAATGCCGCGCGCGGCCGCCGTGCATGATGCCCGAGCTTTGCAGGAAAGCCGTCATCCATGAATCCAGCCCAGAAGGCGCTCTGGTATATCGAAAGCCATCTCGGCGCGCCGCTGACGCTCGACGAGATTGCCGCCGTAGCCGGCGTCTCGCGCTTCCATCTGGTGCGGGCGTTCGCGGAAGCAACCGGGTTCTCGGTGATGCGTTATGTGCGGGCCCGGCGGCTCAGCGAAGCCGCGCGCGAGCTCGCGGCCGGTGCGCCCGATATTCTCAGCCTCGCGCTGGATGCGGATTACGGCTCCCACGAAGCATTCACCCGCGCGTTTCGCGACCATTTCGGCGTCACGCCCGAGACGGTGCGCGCGACAACGTGCCTGACGACGCTCAATCTCCAGGAGCCGATCACCATGATCTCGACAGCTCTCGACCACATCGATCCGCCGCGCATTGCCACCGCAAAGGCGTTCCTCGTCGCCGGCATCGGCGAGCGTTACAACCACGGCAATGGCAGCGATGCCGGCATTCCGAACCAGTGGCAGGGCTTCCACCAGCAATGCGCGCATATCCCCCGCCAGGTCGGCAATGTCGCCTATGGCGTCTGCTGCAACGGCGATGATGCCGGCAATTTCGATTACATCGCCGGCGTCGAGGTTGCCGATTTCTCCGACCTGCCGCGCGAGTTCGCGCGCGTTCGCATTCCCGAGCAGAAATACGTCGTGTTCACCCACGCCGACCACATCTCGACCATCCGCCGCACCGTCAACACGATCTGGAATCGCTGGCTGCCGCAATCCGGCATGAAGGTCGCGGACGCGCCGAACTTCGAGCGCTACGACGAGAAGTTCGATGCGAGTACCGGCAATGGCGGGCTGGAGATCTGGGTGCCGGTGAAGGAGTAGCGGGCGCCGGTGCAGCAAACCCTGGTGTCGCCCCCGCGAAAGCTGGGACCCATGACCACCGATGCTTGTTATTTGCGTGACGCTGGAATGACGAGTCCCGCCTACAACTCTCGCCGCAGAGTATGGATCCCTGCTTTCGCAGGGACGACACCGCCTCTGTTGTTCGCGAGCGCCTAGATCAATGAGAGCGCGCCAGGCAGAACGCGACGACCTCTTCCAGCGCGGTCTTCATCGGCGAGGGCGGGAACAGCGCCAGCGCGTCGACCGCCATCGCGCCGTAGTGCTGGGCGCGGCTGATGGTGTCTTCGAGGGCGCGGTGCTTGGTCATCAGTCCGATCGCGTGATCGAGGTCGGCCGATCCGATCTCGCCGCGCTCCAGCGCGCGGATCCAGAACTTGCGTTCGGTATCATTGCCGCGGCGGAAGGCGAGCACCACCGGGAGCGTGATCTTGCCCTCGCGGAAGTCGTCGCCGACATTCTTGCCGAGTTTTGCGGATTTGCCGCCATAGTCGAGCACGTCGTCGACGAGCTGGAAGGCGATGCCGAGATTCATGCCGACCGAGCGGCAGGCGGTCTGCTCGGCCTTCGGCCGGTTGGCGATCACGGGGCCGACCTCGCAGGCGGCGGCGAACAGCTCCGCGGTCTTGCCGCGGATCACGGCGAGATATTCGTCCTCGGTGGTCGCGGTGTTCTTGGCGGCCGCAAGCTGCATCACCTCGCCCTCGGCGATGGTGGCGGCGGCGGCGGAGAGGATGTCGAGCGCACGGAGCGAGCCGACCTCGACCATCATCCGGAACGCCTGGCCGAGCAGGAAGTCGCCGACCAGCACGCTGGCCTCGTTGCCCCACAGCATCCGCGCGGACAATTTGCCGCGGCGCAGCTCGCTCTCGTCGACCACGTCGTCATGCAGCAGGGTCGCGGTGTGCATGAACTCGACCGCGGCGGCGAGCTTGATATGGCCGTCGCCGGAATAGTCCGCGAGCTGGGCCATTGCCAGCGTCAGCATCGGGCGCAACCGCTTGCCCCCGGAGGAGATCAGGTGATTGGCGACCTCGGGGATCATGGTGACCTCGGAGCCGGTCCGCGAAAGGATCGTCGCGTTGACGCGCTCCATGTCGGCGGCGAGAAGTCCCACCAGCCCGTCGATCGAAGCATTGGACGGGCTTTCGAAGGGTACAATAACCGCCACGCTGGTCTCCAATTTTGCCGAATACGCACTATGCTCAGCTATAACAATAGAAACTGAGCGGTGCAGCGGCAAGGCCATCAAGTTATTGACATGTGGCGCAAGTGCCGCACTGCCGGGGCGACAGGAGAGCGTATTTTGCGGGAATTGGTACGGACCAATGACATGGTGCTGGTCTCCGCCATCGGCGCGCTGCTCGATAGCGCTAACATCCATCATCTGGTGCTGGACCAGAATATGAGCATCATCGAGGGCTCGCTCGGCGTGCTGCCGCGGCGGATCCTTGTGCATGAGGACGACAACCACGAGGCCCGCCAGCTCCTGACCGATGCCGGCCTCGGCCACGAATTGCGGGCCGATGACTAGAGCGTTTTCGAGCGAAATGGGCCCCGGTTCGCGTGAAGAAAACGCGTCAAAAAGCGAGTCTCCGGCCGCCGGGATCACCGAAGACGGATTTCTCGGGGGCCAATTGCGCCTGCGGCAACCCCGCAGCGGCCACCGCGCCGGCCATGACGCGATCCTGCTCGCCGCGGCGACGCCGGCTCGATCAGGCGACCGCGTCGTCGATCTCGGCTCCGGCGTCGGCGCGGCCGGGCTGGCCGTGGCGCGGCGGGTGAGGGGGATCAATCTCGTCCTGGTCGAAATCGACCCGGCCCTGGCCGAGCTTGCGCGGAATAATGCCGCCACCAACGCGATCATGGCGGAGGTGATCGTGCTTGATGTCGAAGCCGGCGCCGCAGCCTTCGATGATGCCGGCCTCGGGCCGGATAGCGCCGACGTCGTGCTGATGAACCCGCCGTTCAACGATCCGTCGCGGCACCGCGCCTCGCCGGACGGTGTGCGCGAGCGCGCCCATGTCGCGAGCGCGACCACGCTGGCCGGTTGGGTTCACGCGGCGCGGCGGATTCTCAAGTCGAACGGGCAGCTTGCGCTGATCTGGCGGGCCGACGGCATTGCCGAGGTGCTGGCTGCGCTGGACCGTGGTTTTGGCAGCCTCGAGATCCTGCCCGTTCACGGCGACGGGACGTCGCCGGCGATCCGAATCCTGGTGCGGGCGACCAAGGGCGGCCGGGCGCCGACGCGGCTCCATGCCGCACTGCTGCTCAATGAAGAGTCAGGCGTGCCCAATAAATGGGTGCAGGAGGTGTTGGCTGGGAAGGGGGAATTGCCGCTGGCGCGGCGCTAAAACGATCATGCTCGAACAAGAAGCCAAGGCGCGATGGCATTGCGCTTTAGCGGGCAGGCATGCTGCCCACGTCGTCAGAGGCACTAAATCACTGCGAAGCCGTTTCCGACTGGCGGTCCGGCGTGGACGTGAAGTGGATCGCCGCCAGGAGTGTACCGATCAGCAAAATCAGCAGATAGATTTTCATGAGTCCCTCTCCGCCCGCGCATTGCAGCCCCAATGACAAAATGCAAAACGCGTTCCACGGATTCCAATGACAGTGGCGTGATAAAAAGTGGTTAATTCGAGGTAACGGCATGAGTGAACAAATAAGTGATCACGCTGGACGTTCGGGACTGCTCGAACGCGTGCAGGCAGTGTTGCCGGCGCGCTTCAGGCGCGGCGCGGCCGTCGTGCCGGTGGTGCGGCTGGCAGGCGTGATCGGCGCGGTGACGCCGCTGCGGCCCGGCATGACACTCTCCGGCGTCGCCAAGATGCTGGAGCGCGCCTTTGGCACGCGGAATGCCAAGGCGGTGGCGCTGGTGATCAATTCGCCGGGCGGCTCGCCGGTGCAGTCGCGGCAGATCTATCTGCGCATCCGGCAACTCGCCGCCGAGAAGAAGCTGCCGGTATTGGTGTTCGTCGAGGACGTCGCGGCCTCCGGCGGCTACATGATCGCCTGCGCGGGCGACGAGATCTATTGCGACCCGTCCTCGATCCTCGGCTCGATCGGCGTGGTCGGCGGCAGCTTTGGCCTGGAGGGGCTGATCAAGAAGATCGGGGTCGAGCGCCGGCTGTATACGGCGGGCAGCCACAAGGCGATGCTCGATCCGTTCCTTCCCGAGAACCCCGACGACGTCGCCCGGCTGAAGGCGATCCAGCGCGAGATCCATGCGATCTTCATCGCGCTGGTGAAGCAGAGCCGCGGAAGCCGCCTCAAGGGTGCCGACGACATGCTGTTCACCGGTGAATACTGGGCCGGCGATACCGCGATCGGTCTCGGGCTCGCCGACGGCATCGGCGACATCCGCTCCACTTTGCGGGCCCGCTATGGCGACAAGGTGCTGACCCCGGTGATTGCGCCGGCCAGCGGCTTGCTGTCCGGCCTGCTCGGCCGGCGGGCGCCGGGGGCGGGATCGCTGGCGGCGCTGGATGGACTGGCCGCGCTGCCGGACGAGGTGATCTCGGCGCTGGAAACCCGGGCGATTTGGGCCAGATTCGGGCTGTGAACACAGGGATGTGAGCGCGCCATTTAGCCCCAAAACCGCGATTGCGGCGCAGGCCGCCTTGCGCGAGAATGCCTGTCATTGGGGGCCTGACAGACGTGAACGACAAGGATCGATGATGCCGCCGCTGATTGCATTCGCAGGCGTCTTGGGAAGCCTGGCCGTGGTCCGCTGGGCGTACAAGACGGCCGTCCGGATCAACCAGGAACTCGAAGAGGCGCGATTGTCCCGCGTGGCCGAGGCCACCCGCGCGGGCGAAATTAAGACCCTGCGCCGCGACCCCGTGACCGGGGCCTATCGCCCGGGCTAGGGGGCTTGGATCTCCCTCGCCCCGCGCTTGCGGGGAGAGGGCCGGGGTGAGGGGCTGTTTCCGCAGATTCGAAAGACCTAAGTTCGCGGAGAGTCCCCCTCACCCGAAATGCGCGCTGCGCGCGAATTTCGACCTCTCCCCGCAAGCGGGGCGAGGTGCAGAAACATCCTCCATCGCCTTGATTCCATTGGCTGCCGCCGATACGGTCCCGCGCGCCTCACACCCCCTCGCGAGATCGATTCCAACGATGGACGCCCTGCCTGACCACATGCGCCCGGAACGTTCGTTCCAGGGCTTCATCCTGGCCCTCCAGCGGTTCTGGGCCGAGCAGGGGTGCGTCATCCTGCAGCCCTACGACATGGAAATGGGCGCCGGCACCTTCCATCCCGCGACCACGCTGCGCGCGCTGGGGCCCAAGCCCTGGAACGCGGCCTATGTGCAGCCCTCGCGCCGGCCCAAGGACGGCCGCTACGGCGAAAATCCCAACCGCCTGCAGCACTACTACCAGTTCCAGGTGATCATGAAGCCGTCGCCGCCGAACCTTCAGGACCTGTACCTGAAGTCGCTGGCCGCGATCGGGATCGACGCCGCCGTCCACGACATCCGCTTCGTCGAGGACGACTGGGAAAGCCCGACCCTCGGCGCCTGGGGCCTCGGCTGGGAGTGCTGGTGCGACGGCATGGAAGTGTCGCAGTTCACCTACTTCCAGCAGGTCGCCGGCGTCGAATGCGCGCCAGTCGCGGGCGAGCTTACCTACGGACTCGAGCGGCTCGCGATGTATGTGCAGGGCGTCGACCGCGTCTACGACCTCAACTTCAACGGCCGCGAGGGCGCCGAGAAGGTGACCTATGGCGACGTCTTCCTGCAGGCCGAGCAGGAATACTCACGACACAATTTCGAGCACGCCGACACCGCGATGCTGTTCGAGCAGTTCAGGATGGCCGAGGAGGCCTGCCGCAAATATCTCGCCGCCGGCTGGCGTGAGGGTGGGAATCAAAAGGAACATCTGATGGCCTTGCCGGCCTACGACCAGTGCATCAAGGCGAGCCACGTGTTCAACCTGCTCGACGCCCGCGGGGTCATCTCGGTGACGGAGCGGCAGAGCTACATCGCCCGCGTGCGCGACCTGGCGAAGGCCTGCGGCGAGGCATGGATCCACACTGAAACGGGCAGGGCGGTCTGATGCCCGATCTTCTCCTCGAACTGTTCTCCGAAGAAATTCCCGCGCGCATGCAGGCGAAAGCGGCCGACGATCTGCGCCGCATGGTGACCGACAAGCTGGTCGCTGAAGGCCTGGTGTATGAGGGCGCCAAGGCATTCGCGACCCCGCGCCGTCTTGCGCTCACCGTGCACGGCATTCCCGCGCGCCAGCCCGATTTGAAGACCGAACGTCGCGGCCCGAAGATCGGCGCCCCTGATGCGGCGGTGCAGGGCTTTCTGAAAGCGACCGGTCTCACGTCGCTGGATGAAGCAAAGGTCCAGAAAGATGCGAAGGGCGACTTCTACATTGCGCTCATCGAAAAGCCCGGCCGTGCCGCGATCGACGTGATCGCGGAAATGCTGCCGGTGATTATCCGGACCTTCCCCTGGCCGAAATCGATGCGCTGGGGCGCGCGCTCGGCGAAATCAGGCTCGCTCACCTGGGTGCGCCCGCTGCACGCCATCACCGCGACCTTCGGTCTGGAGACCGAGGAGCCCGACATCGTCAAGTTCTCCGTCGACGGCATCGAGGCCGGGCAGACCACCTATGGCCATCGCTTCATGGCGCCGGGTGCGATCTCCGTGCGCCGCTTCGAGGATTACGAGGCCAAGCTGAAGGCCGCGAAGGTGATCCTCGATCCGCAGGCGCGCAAGGACATCATCCTCGAGGACGCCAAGGAGCTGGCGTTCGCGCAGGGCCTCGAACTGGTCGAGGATCAGGTACTGGTCGACGAGGTTTCGGGCCTCGTCGAATGGCCGGTCGTGATGATGGGATCGTTCGAGGAGCAATACCTGTCGATCCCCGACGAAGTGATCCGCGCCACCATCCGCAACAACCAGAAGTGCTTCGTGGTCAGGGATCCCAAGACGGGCAAGCTGACCAACAAGTTCGTGCTGACCGCCAATATCGAGGCGCCCGACGGCGGCAAGACCATCGTCGCCGGCAATGAGCGCGTGATCCGTCCGCGGCTGTCCGACGCAAAATTCTTCTACGAGACCGATCTGAAGACCAAGCTGGAAGACCGGCTGCCGAAGTTCGAGCAGATCGTGTTCCACGAGAAGCTCGGCACCCAGGCGGAGCGCATCAAGCGGATCGAGCGGCTCGCCGCCGAGATCGCGCCGCTGGTCGGCGCCGACGTCGCGAAGACCAGGCGCGCCGCGCGCCTCGCGAAGGCCGATTTGCTGACCGAAGTGGTCGGCGAATTCCCGGAGTTGCAGGGCCTGATGGGCAAGTACTACGCGCTGGCGCAGGGCGAGGATGCGTCCGTCGCCGCCGCGAGCGAGGACCACTGGAAGCCGCAGGGGCCGACCGATCGCGTGCCGACCGATCCGGTCAGCGTCGCGGTCGCGCTGGCGGACAAGCTGGACACGCTCGCCGGATTCTGGGCGATCGATGAGAAGCCGACGGGTTCGAAGGACCCGTTCGCGCTGCGCCGGGCAGCGCTCGGCGCGATCAGGCTGATCGTCGAGAATACGCTGCGCCTGCCGATCCTGAAGACGGCCAAATCCGCGTTGCTCGGATTGTCGCTCAAGGCCGATGCCGAAACGCTGCCGAACGATCTGCTAGCCTTCTTTGCCGACCGTCTGAAGGTCCAGCTCCGCGATCAGGGCGCGCGTCACGATCTCGTCGATGCCGTGTTCTCGCTTGGTGGCCAGGACGATCTGCTGCTCGTCGTCCGGCGCGTCGAGGCGCTCGGCAAATTCCTCGACAGCGACGACGGCAAAAACCTGCTCGCTGGCACGAAACGCGCCAGCAACATTCTCGCGATCGAGGAGAAGAGGGACAAGCGGACCTTCGACGGCGCGCCTGACGCCGCGCTCTACACGCTCGACGAAGAGAAGACGCTGGCCAAGGCGATCGACCAGGTGAAGGCCGAGGCCTCCGCCGCCGTCGCCAAGGAAGACTTCGCCGGCGCGATGAGCGCGATGGCCAAGCTGCGTCCGGCGGTCGATGCGTTCTTCGACAAGGTCAAGGTCAACGACGACGATCCGAAGGTGCGCGAAAACCGCCTGAAGCTGCTCAACGAGATCCGCGCCGCGACGCGTGCGGTGGCGGATTTCTCCAGGATCGAGGGCTGATCGATGGACCGCGCGACGCTCGCCGCTTACGACAAGGATGCGGCGGCGTTTGCGCAGGACTGGCACGAACAGCCGGCCCCGGTCGATCTGCACGACATCGTCACGCGGTTCTTCATCCGGGGCGGCGCGACCGCCGATATCGGCTGCGGCAGCGGCCGCGAGGTGGCTTGGCTCAATGCCAACGGCTTTCCGGCCGAAGGCTTCGACGCCTCCGGGGGCCTGCTCGCGGAAGCCTGCGCCCGCTATCCGGCGCTGCGCTTTGCCCGCGCCGAGCTGCCGGACCTGTCCGGCACCGCCTCCGGCAGCTTCGACAATGTGCTCTGCGAGACCGTGATCATGCATCTCGATCACGCGCTGATCGCGCCGTCGGTCCGTCGCATGTTCGATATCGTGAAGCCCGGCGGCATCTTCTATCTGAGCTGGCGCGTGACCAGAGGTGACGATGCGCGCGATGCGCATGGCCGGCTTTACGCGGCGTTCGATTCCGCGCTGGTGCGGGCCGAGCTGGCGGCGGCCGAGTTGCTGCTCGACGCGGAGGTCGTCAGCGCATCGTCCGGCAAGGTCATTCACCGGCTGGTCGCCAGCAAGGGCGCGCGATGATGGCGCGGCTCGCGACATGCGCCTGCGGACAGCTCCGCGTCACCTGCCAGGGCGAGCCCACCACAGTAGCGCTGTGTCATTGCCTGGAGTGTCAGAAGCGAACCGGCAGCACCTATGGCGTCGCGGCGTTCTTTCCGCGCGCTGACGTCGAGCCGCAGGGCGAGGCGCGCGAATACAGCCGCATCGGCGGCAGTGGATCTGCCGTGGTGTTTCATTTCTGCCCGAATTGCGGATCGTCGGTCTATTGGGAGCCCGGTCGCGCGCCGGACCTGATCGGCGTTGCGGTCGGCGCCTTCGCGGACCCCGATTTTCCCGCACCGTCGCAATCGGTCTTCACGCAGCGCCGCCACGCCTGGGTCGTCGACAAATAGACCACCGCCGCAGCGATTTGCGTCGCGCTGGAAATATTTCGACACAATTTGCAATTTGTTGACCATGCCCTGCGAAGGTCCTGACAAAGCAACGATTTCTGAAGACATCGCCCCTCGCGCCAATGCAGGGACCGCCCGATGACCTCGATCGGCACCACGCCCAATCCCTACGCCCAATATGGTTCGGCCTATGCGCGGGCAGCAGCGACGCCGTCACTGGCGGCGACCTTGTCGGGCGACGGCACCGCCGGCGATCTGTCGGCGTCCTCGACGGCCAACGCGGCAACCAACCTCACGCTGTCGGACGCCGCCCGCGCGCAGCTCGCCAAGGCGCCGCTGCCGGATTTTGCCACCGTCACCAGCGATGCGCGGATCACGCTCGACCGGCTCTACACGGTCGCCGGCGTCAAGGCGCCGATCGTCGACGGCAAGACCACCATCGATCTCTCGACGCTGGACCGTCGCTCGCTGTTTGCGATCTCGACCAACAATGGCGGCAAGTTCACCCCGGACGAGCAGACTGTTGCGGCCACCGAGCTGAAGCAGCGCTTCGACAAGGCGTTGGAGCCGTCGCTGGCGACCACGCGCCTGACCGGCGACTACAGCATCAGCTACAAGACCGCGCTCGATTATCTCGATGGTGCGAGCGATGAGGAGAAGGCCACCGCAACCTGGGCCAGCCAGCGCGCCGCGGTGCTGAAGGGCTATCAGGCGACGCAGCAGGATCCGAACACGGCACCATCGGGAATTTCCGGCGATCCGATCGCGGCCTCGCTGGCGGGGACGGCGCCTCCCACAAAGAGCACCACGCGCGACTTCAGCAGCATTGCCAGCGACGTGCGCGCCTTCCTCGATCGGCAGAAGAGCGAGGCGGCGAAAAGCGGCAAGGAGCTGGTCTACGATCCCCGCCGCAAGACCGGACAGCTCGCCGACCTTTCCTCGCTCGACAACCGCTCGCTCTCGGCGATCTCGCTGAACCAGGACAAGAAGTTCTCCACCGAGGAGATCTTCGCGGCCAAGCAGGAACTCAATACGCGGACGCGTCTCGCCGTGCTCGACGCGCTGAAGCAGAGCCAGACCGCCGGCGATCCGCGCCAGTTCAGCCTCGGCATCCTCAAGCAATATTCCTCGATGAGCGCGGAGGAGCGCCAGGCTGCCAACTGGACGCAGGATTTCCAGGACGCCGCGATCAAGAGCTACAAGTCGACCT
This sequence comes from Bradyrhizobium sp. USDA 4503, assembly GCF_054055815.1. Lineage (NCBI taxonomy): Bacteria > Pseudomonadati > Pseudomonadota > Alphaproteobacteria > Hyphomicrobiales > Nitrobacteraceae > Bradyrhizobium > Bradyrhizobium sp. USDA 4503. Next base: position 3,551,729 of record NZ_JBSRXS010000001.1, on the reverse strand, counting down.
CGACGCTACTCTCGATCCTCAAGTCGTAACCCGGCACGGCATCAGAACGGAAGAGCCCCGCCCGGAGGGGAGGCCGGACGGGGCTTTCTGGTCCGGTCGATCCTCGCGCACATCCGCTTGCGCGGCGCCCGGACTGTCGTTCAGGCGATCGTGCTGACGTTGATCTAGTCGACCACCTGAACGATCCGTCGCGAACGCGGCTCGACCAGAACGGTCTCGCCGTTCACGACGGTGTAACGATAGGGCGTCGCGCCGAACCGCTGCGGCACGTCGTAAGTGGTCACGCCGGCGTCAGGCAGCACGGTGCCGACCACGACGCGATCCGGAACCGTGTAGTTCGGTACACGCTCGCGCACGATGTATTCGCGGAATGCCGGACGCTGTTCGACCGCGATGCCTCCGTCATCATCGACGGCGACAGCCGGACCACCGCGGACGATGCCAACGGTCTGGGCCTGTGCGGCAACAGCCGGCACCGTGATCGCGGCAGCAACCGCTGCAACGGCAAGTAATCTGTTTCGCATGGCTCGCTCCATTCTTTTTCGGTGCGCGCCAGCCTTCGCCGATGCGCACGGCGAGCCAATGCATCGGCTGCGGTGATGTTCCGGAAAGCCGCCGCCATATACGCGGCAATTTGGAGCAATTTTCGTGAGTTGCGGGAACTCGTCGGCGGGACGGGCGTCTTGATGTGGGAACTTCCCTCAGCGGATAAACTGCCGCTCGATTCGCTCCTCCAAAAACCCCCGGAGAAAACTTCAATGACCATCACCGCTGGGCATCTGCCTGCTATCGTGGCTCTAATCGCAGGCGTCCTAATCCTGATCATGCCGCGGCTCCTCAACTACATCGTCGCGATCTATCTGATCTTCGTCGGGCTCGTGGGGATGGGTCTGCTGCGCTGGTTGCACCTCTAGCGGGAAAGCGGGGTTTCGCGGCTTGCGCGGAACCCCTCAAAATGGTGTAAGGCGCGCATCTTCGACCCCTCCTTCCGGATTGTTGTCTGACATGGCCAAAGCCGTCGCGAAGTCCAAGAAAACTGCTGCGAAAACTGCCGAGAAAACAGCAGCGAAATCAAAGCCCTCCGCCGCAGCCCGCAAGGCCGCCCCGGCGCGCAAGGCGCTGAAGAAGAGCGCCCCGAAGGCGGCGCCGAAAGCCGCTCCCAAATCGGCTGCAAAGCCGGCCGCAAAGCCCGCTGGCAAGGCGCCGGCGAAGGCCGTTGCGAAGAAGGCGGCCCCGGCTGCGATCAAGGCCGGCAAGTGGGTCTATACGTTCGGCGACGGCAAGGCCGAGGGACAGGCGACCTTGCGCAATCTGCTCGGTGGCAAGGGCGCCAACCTCGCGGAAATGGCCAATCTCGGCCTGCCGGTGCCTCCCGGCTTCACCATTCCGACCTCGGTCTGCACCTATTTCTACGAGCACGACAAGACGTATCCGAAGGAATTGAAAGCACAGGTTGAGAAGGCGCTCGACTATGTCGGCAAGCTGACCGGCAAGACGTTCGGCGACGCCAAGAACCCGCTGCTGGTCTCGGTCCGCTCGGGCGCGCGCGCCTCGATGCCGGGCATGATGGACACCGTGCTCAACCTCGGCCTCAACGACCGCACCGTCGAGGCGCTCGCCGAACTCTCCGGCGACCGCCGCTTCGCCTATGACAGCTATCGCCGCTTCATCACGATGTATTCGGACGTCGTGCTCGGCTTCGAGCATCATCACTTCGAGGACATCCTCGACACCTTCAAGGACGGCCAGGGCTATTCGCTCGACACCGACCTCACCGGCGACGACTGGGTCGAGCTGGTCGGCAAGTATAAGGAGGCGGTCGCCAAGGAGACCGGCCACGACTTCCCGCAGGATCCGCACGATCAGCTGTGGGGCGCGATCGGCGCGGTGTTCTCATCTTGGATGAACGCGCGCGCGGTGACCTATCGCAAGCTGCACGACATTCCGGAATCCTGGGGCACCGCCGTCAATGTGCAGGCGATGGTGTTCGGCAACATGGGCGAGACCTCGGCCACCGGCGTCGCGTTCACCCGCAATCCCTCGACCGGCGAGAGCAAGCTTTACGGCGAGTTCCTCATCAACGCGCAGGGCGAGGACGTTGTCGCCGGCATCCGCACGCCGCAGGACATCACCGAGGAGGCGCGCCAGGAATCCGGCTCCGACAAGCTGTCGATGGAAGCCGCGATGCCGGTCGCGTTCAAGGAGCTGACGCGGATCTACACGCTGCTCGAGAAGCATTACCGCGACATGCAGGACATGGAGTTCACGGTCGAGCAGGGCAAGCTGTGGATGCTGCAGACCCGCGGCGGCAAGCGCACCGCGAAGGCGGCGCTGCGCATCGCGGTCGAGCTCGCCAATGAAGGCCTGATCTCGCGCAAGGACGCGGTGACGCGGATCGATCCGGCCTCGCTCGACCAGCTGCTGCACCCGACCATCGATCCGGCCGCCAAGCGCGACGTGATCGCGACCGGCCTGCCGGCGTCGCCTGGCGCTGCCTCGGGCGAGATCGTGTTCTCGTCGGACGAAGCGGCCAAGCTGCAGGCCGACGGACGCAAGGTCATCCTGGTCCGTATCGAGACCAGCCCGGAAGACATCCACGGCATGCACGCCGCGGAAGGCATCCTCACCACCCGCGGCGGCATGACCTCGCACGCGGCGGTGGTTGCGCGCGGCATGGGCAAGCCCTGCGTCTCCGGCTGCGGCACCATCCGCGTCGATTACGGCCGCGGCACCATGAGCGTGGGCTCGCGCACCTTCAAGACCGGCGACGTCATCACCATCGATGGCTCGGTCGGCCAGGTGCTGGCCGGCCGCATGCCGATGATCGAGCCGGAGCTGTCCGGCGAGTTCGGCACGCTGATGGGCTGGGCCGACGAGGTCCGCAAGCTCGGCGTTCGCGTCAACGGCGATACGCCGGACGACGCGCGCACCGCGGTGAAGTTCGGCGCCGAAGGCATCGGCCTCTGCCGCACCGAGCACATGTTCTTCGAGGAGACCCGCATCCGCACCGTGCGCGAGATGATCCTCTCCGAGGACGAGCAGTCGCGCCGCGCCGCGCTGTCGAAGCTGCTGCCGATGCAGCGCGCCGACTTCGTCGAGCTGTTCGAGATCATGCAGGGCCTGCCCGTCACGATCCGCTTGCTCGATCCGCCGCTGCACGAGTTCCTGCCGCACACCCAGGCCGAGATCGAGGAAGTGGCGCGCGCCATGAACACCGATCCGCGCAAGCTCGCCGACCGCGCCCGCGAACTCTCCGAGTTCAACCCGATGCTCGGTTTCCGCGGCTGCCGTCTCGCGATCGCCTACCCGGAGATCGCCGAGATGCAGGCGCGTGCGATCTTCGAGGCTGCCGTCGAAGCCGGCAAGCGCACCGGCAAGCCGGTCGGTCTCGAGGTGATGGTGCCGCTGATCGCGACCAAGGCCGAGTTCGATCTGGTCAAGGCGCGGATCGATGCGACAGCCAACGCGGTGATGAAGGAAACCGGCGTCAAGCTGAGCTACCAGGTCGGCACCATGATCGAGCTGCCGCGCGCCTGCCTGATGGCGGGCGAGGTGGCCGAGACCGCGGAGTTCTTCTCCTTCGGCACCAACGACCTGACGCAGACCACCTACGGCATCAGCCGCGACGACGCCGCGAGCTTCCTCGGCACCTATGTCGCCAAGGGCATCCTCGAGATCGATCCGTTCATCTCGGTCGATCGCGACGGCGTCGGCGAGCTCGTCAGGATCGGCGTCACCCGCGGCCGCAAGACGCGTCCGAACCTCAAGGTCGGCATCTGCGGCGAGCACGGCGGCGATCCCGCGTCGGTCGCGTTCTGCCACGAGGTCGGGCTCGATTACGTCTCGTGCTCGCCCTATCGCGTGCCGATCGCGCGTCTCGCCGCGGCGCAGGCCGCGCTCGGCAAGGAGATCGCCAGCCAGGCGTGAGCGATCTTACAGTTCAGAGAGTGCGATGGCCGGGACCAAGTCCCGGCCATTTTTGTTTGTTGAGGCAGCCTGAATATATAGCGTCATTGCGAGCCAACGGGTCGCGAATGCGCGCCCGATGACAGGCTCCGCGAAGCAATCCATGTTTCCACTTGCCGAGCCATGGATTGCTTCCGCCTTCGCCAAGGCTTCGGCGGACAAGTCGTCGCTGTCGCTCCTCGCAATGACGGCGGGTGGCTGCCGTGCCTGCAACACTTTGTTCACCATCTCCGTTGACTTGTTGTTTACGACTTTCATGCGCCGCGCGTTTACCAAGGCGCGCAATGCAACGTGCGAAACATGCGCGATCGCTTGAGTGTAGCGCGCGAGCAACGCCGATTAACTCCGCGGCAACCTAAACGGTTTAGCAACGAGAAAGGTCGAATTGCGCGGATGTACCGCGTTCGATTGCACTCAGTAAGCGTTGCGTGAGCGTACGATGTTTGTGTCGCGTAACCAGCCGAGGGGCGCACGTCTTGCGCTCTTCGGTCTCGGTCTTGGCATCTTCGCACTGATGCCGACCGAGATCGGATATCAGGATATCGCCTCGCTCCTGGCCCGGCAGCCCGGCGTCGCCGAGCGCTGGCAGAAGCGCGTCTTCGCCTCCGCCGTCGGCTCCATCCAGGTCGCGACCTACAGCTTCGGCCGTCCGATCGGCACGTCCGCGCCGCAAGCCCCGCAAATCCTGCTCGCAAGACTGGACAGTTCGAACCTCGACATCACCGGAACGGTGACGCGCAATCCGATCACGGCCCCGCCGCCGCGCTATCAGGCATCCGATTTTCCCAAGGTCGATCGCACCATGAAGGGCGATCGCCTCGTCGTCCGGCGGCCCGATCAGGTCGAACCGGCGGAGCCTGCAAATACGGCGCCGGCGAACGAGGATCCGGCGACATCGAATTCGTCGGTCAAGGGCATGAAGACCGCGACCGCACCGGCCGACAGCGCGCCGCTCGATCCTGAATTGCAGGAGGCGCTGCGCGCGCCGCCCTTGCCGCAATATGCCAAGCCGTCGCCGCAGCAGAACGACGTGTCGCTCTCGCTCGAGGCCAGCCCGCTCGACGATCTGAAGCCCGCGCCCGCAAAGCCCGCTGCTGCGCCCGCCGATGCGGCGCGCGAGCGCGACCCGTTCGCATTTCAGACCGCCAGTCTGTTCTTCGGCTCGTCGCTCGGCACGCCGGAGGACCTCGAGCGCTGGCAGCCCGGCGAGGCGCCGGTTGTCGTACCGCCGGCAGCAACGCCCGATCCCGACATGAAGGTGATGGCGTCACTGCCGGTCGATGCCGACGGTCCGGTCAAGGCCGGCGAGATGGGCGAGAGCATCGCGCCGAAGGGCGAGGTCAATGCGGACGACCAGCACACCAAGACGCCGGCGGAGCGGCTCGGCCTGTTCGACGAGAAGTCGCGCGCCAAGTCGGAGAAGTGCCTCGCCGAGGCGGTCTATTTCGAAGCCCGCGGTGAAGCGGTGCGTGGCCAGATCGCGGTCGCCCAGGTGGTGCTGAATCGCGCCTTCTCCGGCAAATATCCGGAGACGGTGTGCGGCGTGGTCTACCAGAACAAGAATCGCCATTACGCCTGTCAGTTCACCTTCGCCTGCGACAACGTCGCTGACGTCGTCCGCGAGCCCGACATGTGGGACCGCGCCAGGAAGATCGCGAGGGCGATGCTCGACGGCGAATTGTGGCTGCCGGAAGTCGACCGCTCGACCCACTACCACGCCTATTGGGTGCGACCGTCCTGGGTCAGCGAGATGAAGAAGATGTACAAGTTCGGCGTCCACACCTTCTATCGCCCGCGCGCCTGGGGCGACGGCAGCGACGCGCCGAGCTGGGGCAACCCGGCCGAGACCGCCAAGATCTCGGCGCAGCTCGCCGAGGCCGCCCAGAGCTCGGCCGAGCAGGCCAGCGCCCGGCGATAGGGCCTTCTCCCTCTCGTTCCGCGGCCGGCGTGCCCCCGAATGACGGTCATCATCCTCTCCGATTCTGCAGAGCAGCCCTGCAGGCGAATATTTTTCTCCGGCCCCTCTTGGGGTTTTCATGCACCTGCATTAACTCCCCGTAACGTTCGGCGGGGCGGCTCCCCGCGCAGCAGTTGCGGGGGAAGACAAGATGGCCGTTACCACCGGGGATCTTCGACCGACGTCGGGCACGTGGCGCACGCCGCTTGTCATCATCGTCTGTGGCTGCGCGATTGCGCTGCTGAGCTTCGGGCCGCGCTCCAGCCTCGGCTTCTTCGTGCAGCCGATGAGCCATGAATTCACCTGGGGCCGCGACGTGTTCGGCCTCGCGCTGGCGCTGCAGAACCTGTTGTGGGGACTCGGCCAGCCGATCGCCGGCGCGATTGCCGACCGCTTCGGGCTGCTGCGTGTGATGGTCGTCGGCGCACTGCTTTACGCCGCGGGCCTGCTCCTGATGCGTTACTCGGCGACGCCGCTCTCGCTCAACCTTGGCGCCGGCGTCTTGATCGGCTTCGGCCTGTCGGGCTCATCGTTCAACCTGGTGCTGTCGGCGTTCAGCAAGCTGCTGCCGCCCGCGCAGCGCGGCATCGCGCTCGGCGCCGGCACCGCCGCGGGCTCGTTCGGCCAATTCCTGTTCGCGCCGTTCGGCGTCGCGATGATCGACAATTTCGGCTGGCAGACCGCGCTCCTCGTATTCGGCGCGCTGATGCTGCTGATCCTGCCGCTGTCGCTGGCACTCTCGACACCGCCGGCGGAGACGAATGACGCCGCGCCGGCTGATCAGCAGTCGTTCAAGACCGCGCTGGCGGAGGCGTTCGGCCATCGCTCCTACGTGCTGCTGGTGCTCGGCTTCTTCACCTGCGGCTTCCAGCTCGCCTTCATCACCGTGCATCTGCCGGCCTATCTCGCCGACCGCGGCATTCCGGCATCGACCGGCGGCTGGGTGATCGCGGCGATCGGCCTGTTCAACATCGTGGGCTCGCTCAGCGTCGGCTGGCTGCAGAACGTCTTCCCGAAGCGCTACATCCTGTCGGTGATCTACTTCACCCGCGCGGCGTCGATCGTCGCCTTCATCTCGTTCCCGATCACGACCTTCTCGGCGATCGCGTTCGGGGCGATCTCCGGCCTGACCTGGCTCTCCACAGTGCCGCCGACCTCGGCGCTGGTGGCGCTGATGTTCGGCACGCGCTGGTTTGCGACGCTGTACGGCTTCGCCTTCGTCAGCCATCAGGTCGGTGGCTTCCTCGGCGTCTGGCTCGGCGGCATCGTGTTCGAGCAGTATGGCTCCTACACCCCGATCTGGTGGCTGTCGGTGCTGTTTGGCGTGCTGTCGGCGCTGATCAATCTGCCGATCGTCGAAAAGCCCGTCGTCCGCCCGGTTGCGCAGCCTGCCTGATGGGGTAAACCATTTCCCCGAAACCAAGATTACGGGGAGTGCACATCGTGGCAACGTTCAAGGCAATCAGGATCGACAAGGCGGACAAGGGTACCACCGCCGCACTCATCCAATTCGACGAAGCCGAGCTGATGGACGGCGACGTCACCGTCCGCGTCGAGTGGTCGACACTGAACTACAAGGACGGCCTCGCACTGACTGGCAAGGCACCGGTGGTGCGCCGGTTCCCGATGATCGCCGGCATCGATTTCGCCGGCACGGTCGAGCAATCCAGCCATCCGGACTGGAAGGCGGGCGACAAGGTCGTCTGCAACGGCTGGGGCATGGGCGAGACCCATCTCGGCGCCTACGCTGAAAAGGCCCGCGTCAAGGGCGACTGGCTGGTGCGGCTGCCCGACGGCATCTCGGCCCGCGATGCGATGGCGGTCGGTACCGCCGGCTATACCGCGATGCTCTCGGTGCTGGCGCTGGAGAAGCATGGTCTCACCCCGAAGAGCGGCCCTGTGGTGGTCACGGGTGCCGCCGGCGGCGTCGGCTCGGTGGCGATCGCCGTGCTGTCGAAGCTCGGCTACCACGTCATCGCGTCGACCGGGCGGATGTCGGAGACCGACTACCTCAAGGGTCTCGGCGCTACCGAGGTGATCGACCGCGCCGAACTGTCAGGTGCGCCCAAGGCGCTGGCGAAGGAGCGCTGGGCCGGCGGCGTCGACAGCGTCGGGTCGACCACGCTCGCCAACCTGCTGTCGATGACGAAGTATGGCGGAGCCATCGCGGCCTGCGGTCTGGCGGCCGGTATGGATCTGCCGTCGTCGGTCGCGCCCTTCATTTTGCGGGGCGTGTGCCTTCTCGGTATCGATTCGGTGATGTGTCCGATCGAGCTGCGGAGGACCGCCTGGCGCCGCCTTGCCAGCGATCTGGATAAGGCAAAACTGGCTGATATCACTCACGAAATCGCCCTGGACGAAGTCATGGGCTTTGGCGCGAAAATCCTCGGTGGCCATGTCCGCGGCCGCATCGTGGTAAAAATAGTCTGAGGACGTTCAGACTTTACCAACCAAGCTGCTCCAATGTTGCCACTGTTGGTATGGTAAGCAGCGGGTAAAGAGACTTGCAGCATGATCCCGGGGGGCCGGGTTTCCTCGCGCAGACGTCGAAAAGCGTTGGTGCGGGGGTCATGCGCAACAAGGAGCGAGTGCCCGCGCTCGTAAGTGGAGTAGCTCATGCTTGCGCGTTTGGTGTTGGGGGCCGTCACGGCCGGAGCAATGGTCGTGCCGGCATTCGCGGGCATGATGAACGCCGATGAGGCCCGCAGGTTCGTCGCCGGCAAGGTGTTCGCGTTCACCTGTTTCGATGGCACCCGCGGCGCCGGTCGCATCCTCGACGATCTGGGTGCGGCAGGCTCGGTCCAGTTCTCCGGCTCGGGGCCGATCCGTCACCTGCGCCTGCCCGGCAACACGCTGCAGATCCGCGGTCAGAGCGTTTGCGCGTCGCTGAAGGGCATTCCGTTCGAACCGTGCTTTAATCTCGACAAGCAGGACGACCGCTCGTTCCGCGGCTCGGTCTCCGGCATGGGCTTTGCCTATTGCGATTTCCATCACCAGGGCGGCCAGCAGATGCTGATGGCGCGCGCGGCGGCGCGTCCGCGCTCGCTGCATCCGCGCACCCGATCCGCGGATGCCTCGCAGACCGAAGTGTCGCGCGTTGAGACGCCGCAGGTCGGAAGCGCGAAGCTCGAGCCGGTCAAGGCCGAGCCCGCCAAGGTCGAGAGCGCGCCGGAATTGCGCCGCTCCACCGACTAACCTTTCATCTGCGCGCTAGCGGGAATAGCGCCGCCAAGCCGTAGTCATACGGATGGCGGTCGCCACGCCTTGCTCGCTACTCAATACCTGGCGTTCGCCGTGAGGCGGGACATTGGGGACTCTGATTTTGAGTAGTCATATGGCGCAATATTTTTTTCGAATTAGTGATGGCGATTACGCTGGTGCATCCGACCACGCGACGGAGTTTGAAAGCCGCGACGTGGCCTGGGCCGAGATGACCAAGGTCTGCGGAAATTTCCTCGGCAGCATTTCGCGCAATCTGAAGCAGAACAGCGAATGGCACATGGAGCTGCTCGACGAGGGCAGAAAACCCGTGTTCAGGATTCGACTGGTCGCCGAGTCCGTCGACTGAAGCTGTCTTTCAGGACGGCAAGTCCTAACCCTCAGCCTGCGCGAGCGGCTGAGCGGTTCGCCTGCGAAACAGGATCCGCTGATACAGCCAGCCGATCGCGACCAGCACGATGCCAAGGCACATGAACGACAGCGCCCGGTAGACACCCGTGAGCGTCGACATGTCGATCAGGAACGCCTTCAGGATCGTCAGCCCGATCACCGCAGCAGACGCGAGCCGCGCCCGCTGCGAGTTGACGACGATGCCGATGCCGAGCAGCGCGACGCCGAACATCAGCCAGGCGATCGAATAGGTGTATTGCTCCGCGCCCGTGGTCTCGCCGCGCGTCAGCACCGGTCCATGGTAGAGCCTGCGAATCTCGAACGTGACGTAAGCGAGCGCAAGGACCAGCGCGCCGGCGGCGATCGTGTTGGCATAGCCGGCAGGACGATGGCCCGCCACCGCATAGGACAGCAGCAGCGCCGCACCGCCGGCAGCGCGTAGCCGAGCAGCAGCAGGTTGATGAAGCTGCCGCCGACGTCCTGCCACCACAGCATCGGGTTCTCCAGCGCCAGCAGTCCGAACAGGCTGGCAAGCCCCGCGAATGCGGTCAGCAGGATCGCGCCGACATTGTGCACGATGCTGCCGCTGCGCAGGCGCAGCCGCTCCAGTCCGATCGCCATCGCAAGCGTCGCGCCGACCTGCAGCGCGACCTCGGTCAGCCCGGCGCTGGCATAATAGACATCGCCGCTGTTGACCGCGTGGCGGATCTCCATGAAGGCAAGCAGCACCGTGAACAGGATCGCGGCGGATTCGACGATGCGCAGCGGGACGTCGTCGCCGTTGCGACGCAGGAAATGGCTTGCCGCCCAGAATGACAGCGCCGGCACGCCATAGCCCCACAGCAGCCAGTTGAAGATCGGCGTGGTGCCGACGGCGTCGCCCGCGATCCGCGGCTCATAGCCGATGCGCAGCACGACGATGCCGGCCAGGATCGCGGCAAGCCAGCGCAGGAACGGAATCGGCCGCTGCACCGACAGCCACGCCGTGCCCATCGACACCAGCGCGAGCGCGATGGTGAGCCAGCCCTTGTCGAGCGCGAAGGTCAGCGCCAGCGCCAGCGAGGCGAGGGCGCCGGTGGCGGACAACGCAATCGAAGGCGACAGCTCCGGCCGCTCGTCGCGCCGGGTCAGCGCCTCGGTCGCGGCTGCGTAGGCCGCCGCCAGCAGCACGGCGAGGACCGCGAACGGGATCGAGCGGTCGAGATGCGCGATGCGTGCATAGAGTGCGACCAGCAGCGCGACCGGCGTGAACACCGCCGCCGCGGCCCAGGTCACCGTGACCTTCGTGGTGGTAAAACGGAATTGCGCGAGGAAGCCGGCGATGCCGAAGGCGGCCGCGAACAGCGCGGCGGTGACGAGATGCAGCGAGACCGAGCCATCGGTCACGGACCGGCCGATGCCGGGGATCGCGCCGCCCGGCAGCACCAGCATGTCGACGTTGCGGCGGACGGCCCATTCGCCGAACACAATGAACACGAAGATCGACGCGGCGCCGATCGCACGGGTAGCAGCAGGCGCGCGCCAGGCGACAAGCAGGCTCGCGGCTGTCAGCAGCGCAAAGCCGATCATCGCGGTGTCGGCGTGGGCGCTGTTGAGCGCGATCAGCATCGCGCCAGACAGATAGGCGGCGAGCGAGCTAGATGAAATCGGCTCGATCTCCTCGCCGTCGCCGTCGGGACCGAACATGAAGCCGCAGACCACGAGCAGCGCCGCCAGCACGAAGCCCGCGATGACATGGAAGACATGGGGCGCGATCATCTCGGGCCCGCATTGCAGGCAAGGGAAGGTCCACAGCAGCGCGAAGGCGATCGTCGTGACCGCGAGCCAGCGCCACAGCCGGATCCGGGCGAGGCCGAACGCCGCCGCCGTGACGATGGCGAGGTAGACGTAGAGCGACCAGAAGTCGGGTTTGTCTGACGACACCAGGAGCGGCGTGACGAAGGCGCCGACGATGCCGAGCCCGGCCAGCGCGGGTCCGTGCAGCAGCGCGGCCGCCAGCGTGCCGAGCGCGACCATACCGAGCAGGATGAAGGCGCTCGCCGGGGCGAGGAAGTCATACAGCGCGTAGGCGGCGTAGACGGTAGCGAATGCCACCGCGGTGCCGGCGGCGATGAGGATCGCCGGGATGTTGGCGATCGGCAGCGCCGCGATGTTGGAGATGCTTTCCTGGCGCCTGGTCCATTCACCGGCGCCGAGCAGCGCCAGCGCAAACAATCCGCCGAGCATCGTGCGAACGCCGGGGCCGAGCAAGCCGGCCTCGATCGAATAGCGCACCATGAAGAAGCCGCCGAGCGCGAGCGTCAGGCCGCCGATCCACACCACCCAGCGCGTGCCGAGCGTCTCCTCGAAGCCGGGTGCAGGCTGCGGAGGGGCTGGCGGCTCCGGCAGGGGCGGCGGTACGGCACCTGGCGCGTCCGCGGCTGGCTCAGTCTGCGCCGCCGGTTCGCCGGGAGCCGCCTCCGGGAGCGGTGGCGGCGCGACGGAAGGCGCCGTCGGCGGCGTCTGCTCGAACTCCTGCAGCGGAGTCAGCGGCGGCGGCATGGCCGTCCGCGCGGCGGCGCCGCCCGCGGCCTCGATCGCATCCAGGCGGCGCTGCAGCAGGTCGATCCGGCCCAGCGCCTTGCGCGCGAAAATGATCGCGACGATGGCGAGGACGAGCGTCAGGAAGTCGAACGGCGAATCGAACATCGGGCCTCCGGCAGGACGCGCCGGACTTGGCCAGCCCGGCGGCCCGTCGCAACCTAGTAGTGCAGTGAGGAGGACCGGAAGTTCAAGCGATCGGGCGTGACCGGCCGCGCTTAGTCCAGATCGATGCGGAAGGGCCGGCCTTCGACGCTCATGCTGCCGGGACCCATCGCGTCGAGTGCACGCAGCATCCGGCCCTCGCGTCCCAGCGCCTTGTCGGCGAGGCTGACGATCAGCCGGTTGGGAGCCGCGATCGGCGAGGCCTCGCGGATCATCCGGGCGATGGACATTTCGTCGCGGTGCGGGTTGAGGGCGCAGACCGTGGCGAATGCGCTCGCGGTCGAGCGGCTGATGCCGGCGTAGCAATGCACCACCATCGGTGCTTGGCGATCCCAGCCGCGCACGAAGCTCAGCACCTTCTCGATATGCGACTCGTTGGGCGCAACGAATCCGTCCATCTGTTCGATGATGTCGTCCATCGACACTTTCAGGTGGTTGGCCGGCAGCACGGAAGGCGGCCGCTGCACTTGGTCGACATTGGCCATCACAGTCAGCACATGGCTGGCGCCGGTGGCGCGAACCGTGTCGGAGAGTGCGGCAAGCGAGCAGACGTGAAGCATGATGGTCCTTCTATCGGGGGTGCCGGATTATAACGGCTGCTCCCGAACGGGCAAAGGCGGGGGTGCCATGCCGATTCATCGTTTTGCGGCGCAACCGGCGGCACGTTTTCGCTGCCGCCCTACGAGGCGTGCAATGCCTCGAAGCGCTCGAGGAACTGCTTTTCGGCCCGCGCGGCGGTCCATGGCGTCAGATAGTCGCGCTCGGTCGCTTCGGGCAGTTCCGGATCGCGGCCGAACAGCCGCTTGGCCTCGGCTCGCGAAAATCCCGCCAGATGCGTCGCCTCGAGATACGCGGCGCCGCGATCGGCGGCCTTGATCTGCTGGGTGATCTCGTCCGCCAGCACGGCGGGCAGGCCGAAGCGGATATGGATCGCGCCGAGCAGCCGCTTCTCCACCGCCTTGTATTCGCCTGACAGCACCGCCTTGAACGGTGAGATCATGTCGCCGATGACATATTCCGGTGCGTCGTGCAGCAGCGCCGCAAGACGATGGCGGATGTCGACGCGCGGCATCTGCTGGTGCATCACGGCTTCGACCAGCAGCGTGTGCTGGGCCACCGAGAAGATGTGCGCCCCGCTGGTCTGGCCGTTCCAGCGCGCGACCCGCGCCAGTCCATGCGCGATGTCGACGATTTCGATATCGAGCGGCGACGGATCGAGCAGGTCCAGCCGGCGTCCCGACAACATCCGCTGCCAGGCGCGGGTTGTCTCCGTCGATTTGCGCGCCGTCATTTCTTCTTGAGTCGCGGTGTGCGGAGCTTGCCGCTGCAGCTCTCGTGGCAGAAGCAGGTCACGAGGTGATCGTTGACCATGCCGGTCGCCTGCATGAAGGCGTAGACGATGGTGGGACCGACGAACTTGAAGCCGCGCGCGCCGAGCTCCTTGGAGACCTTGATCGAGACCGGCGTCGAGGCCGGCACGCTCGCGGTGGTCTTGAACTGATTGACCTTCGGCTTGCCGTCGACGAAGTCCCACAGGAAATTCGAGAAGCCGGGGCCTTTCTCCATGATTTCCAGATAGCCCTTCGCACTCGCCACCGCGCCTTCGATCTTGGCGCGATTGCGCACGATGCCGGCGTCGTTCATCAGCGCGTGCACCTTCTTGGCGTTGTAGCGCGCGATCTTCTCGGGCTGGAAATCGTCGAAGGCTTTGCGGAAGTTCTCGCGCTTGCGCAGGATCGTGATCCAGGACAGACCGGCCTGGAAGCCGTCGAGGATCAGCTTTTCGTAGAGCGCGCGGTCGTCATATTCCGGCACGCCCCATTCATTGTCGTGATAGGCGACGTAGAACGCATCCTCGCCCGGCCAGGGGCAACGCGTCTTGCCGTCAGGGTGCAGTTGCGCGGTACGGCTCATGCGGTCTGCTTGGGTGTGATGCGGACGGCGTCGGGTTCGGCGAGGTGAAGCGACAGCCCGCCCGCGGTCAGCGCCAGGCCGGCGTCGAGCGCATCGGCGACGCGGTCGATGCGGACCAGCGCGAGACCCTTCTCGCCGGCGGTCGAGCCGATGGTGCCGACCTGCTTGTCGCCGGCCAGGATGGTAGCGCCGGCTTCGGGGGCGGGGCCGTCGAGGACGATCTTCACCGTGCGGGTGCGCGCCGTGCCGCGATGCTGCATGCGCGACACCACCTCCTGGCCGACATAGCAGCCCTTGTCGAAATCGACGCCGTTGAGGCGATCCATATTGGTCTCGTGCGGGAAGGCGTCGCCATACATGAAGTCGAGCCCGCCGCGCGGCACGCCGGTGGCGATCCGATGCGCCTCGTAGGCGTTGGAGTCGACGAGATCGGCACCGATCAGCTCAGCGAGCTTCTGCTTCAAATCTTCCGGAATCAGGATGCGCCAGCCGAGCGCTGGGTTGCGCGGATCGGCGAACGCGAGATCCGGCGTCGCCGCCGGCTCGCCATCCCAAGCTGCCAGCACACCGAGGCTGTCGGACAGGTTCTCGACCACGACCTTGGCGCGCAGCTTGTAGAAGCCGAGCTTGTCGGCAAGACCCTTGGCGAGCGCGCGCGGCGCGTCGATCAGGAAGCCGCCGCCATGACCTGAGGGTATCTCGGTGATCAGGAAATCGACGATGATCTTGCCTTGCGGCGTCAGCAGCGCGCCAAACCGGGCCTGTCCCGCGCGCAACTCGGCGATGTCGGCGGTGATGAGGCCGTTGAGGAAGTTGCGGGCGTCCTCGCCAGAGACCTTGACCACGCCCCGATCTGGAAGAAACGCTGCTTTCATTCGCAAAATTGGCTCTTTTCCAAGTTCCTTGGGAAACGCGCAGGCCGCGATATCCCCTGCCAAGCTAAGGCGCTAGAGTGCGCCGAACAAGGCCCGCGCGACAGCCGAAAGCGGGCGTCGAGGACCGATGAATCAGCATTTTGACACCATTCTAAAATCCGGCACCGTGGTCAATCAGGACGGCGAGGGCGTGCGCGATATCGGTATCGCGGGCGGCCGCATCGCCGCGATCGGCTCGCTCAGTCAGGCCTCGGCCGGCGAGGTGATCGACTGCAAGGGCCTGCACATCCTGCCCGGCGTGATGGACACCCAGGTGCATTTCCGCGAGCCCGGGTTGACCCAGAAGGAAGACCTCGAGACCGGCTCGCGCAGCGCGGTGATGGGCGGGGTCACCGCCGTGTTTGAGATGCCGAACACCAATCCGCTGACGGTCACCGAAGCGGCCTTCACCGACAAGATCAAGCGCGGCCGCCATCGCATGCATTGCGATTTCGCGTTCTTCATCGGCGGCACCCGCGAGAACGTGCAGGATCTGCCGGAGTTCGAGCGCGCCCCGGGCTGCGCCGGCGTCAAGGTGTTCATCGGCTCCTCCACCGGCGCGCTGCTGGTCGAGGACGACGAGAGCCTGCGGCGGATCTTCCAGGTGATCCGGCGCCGCGCCGCGTTCCACGCCGAGGACGAGTATCGCCTCAACGAGCGCAAGCCGCTGCGGATCGAGGGCGATGCTCGCTCGCATCCGGTGTGGCGCGACGAGACCGCCGCGCTGATGGCGACCGAGCGCCTGGTCAATCTCGCGCGCGAGACCGGCAAGCGCATCCACGTGCTGCACATCTCGACCAAGGACGAGATTCTGTACCTGCGCGACCACAAGGATGTCGCCTCCTGCGAGGCGACGCCGCACCACCTCACCATGGCCGCGCCGGAGTGCTACGAGCGGCTCGGCACACTGGCCCAGATGAACCCGCCGGTGCGCTCGGCCGATCACCGCGCCGGCATCTGGTACGGCATCGAGCAGGGCATCATCGACGTGCTCGGCTCGGATCACGCGCCGCATACGCTGGAGGAGAAGGCCAAGACCTATCCGGCCTCGCCGTCGGGCATGACCGGTGTGCAGACGCTGGTGCCGCTGATGCTCGATCACGTCAATGCCGGGCGGCTGTCGCTGGCTCGCTTCGTCGATCTCACCAGCGCGGGGCCTGCGCGCCTGTTCAACATCGCCTGCAAGGGCCGCATCGCGGCCGGTTACGATGCCGACTTCACAATCGTCGACCTGAAGCGCAGCGAGACCATCACCAACAAATGGATCGCCTCGCGCGCCGCCTGGACGCCTTATGACGGCGTGCGGGTGCAGGGCTGGCCGGTCGGCACCTTCGTGCGCGGCCGGCGGGTGATGTGGCAGGGCGAAGTCACGACGCCATCGACCGGCGAGCCGGTTCGGTTCCTCGAGACGCTGAAGCAGTAGGTTCGCGTTTGACGCGTTTTCTTGACGCGAACCGGCGGCCCACTTCGCTCGAAAACGCTATCGTTTTTACTGTCGGGCCAATGCCAGCGAGAACTCGCCGTTGCGCACGCGCGCGGCGAGGCCCTCGGCAAATTTCGCCACCGCGTCCTCGCCATAGGTGCCGACGAGTTCGGCGAGCGCCGCAAACAGGCTCGCCTGCGCGAGGCAGTCGCCATCGACGCCGTCGTGACGCGCTTCAGCCCAGGCCTCGTTCAGGTAGCCCAGCGCGGCCTGCTTCTGCTCGTGGTCGGGTCGCGGGTCTTGGTGATGGGGGAAGGACGCTGGATGGCGCATGAAACTCTGCAAATTGACAGCGCGCGGTCCGAGGAGCGAACCACTGCGACGCGCGAGATGTATCACGCATGCAGGTACCGCCTAGCCCACATCTTTCGAAAAGGTTAACGGCGGCCCCGGCATTTAAAGGGGAATTCCGGATATCCGGGCCGCGATCAGCCGAATGAGCTGTGGATATGGTCCAGCACCGCGCGCGGCGTGGCGCACAGATGGCTGGCGCCGGCCTCGGTCAGCTCCTCGGGCGTGCCGTAGCCATAGGTGACGCCGACCGCCCGGATGCCGTTTCGATTCGCCCCGATCACGTCGTGGCTGCGATCGCCGATCATCAGGGATTTGGCCGGATCGGCCCCGGTCTGCGCCAGCGCATAGGTGAGCAGGTCGACCTTGTTGACCCGGGTTCCGTCGAACTCCGAGCCGAACACGTGGTCGAAATAGCCGCCGAGGCCGAAATGCGCGATGATCCGCGTCGCGAACACATGCGGCTTCGAGGTCGCGACGAACATCCGGCCCGGTGCCCGGCGCAGCTCGGCCAGAACCTCCGCGATGTCGGGATAGACCGCGTTCTCGAACAGCCCGACATCGCCGAATCTTTCGCGGTAGAGCGCGACCGCGCGGTCCGCGAGCTCCTCGCCGCCGAGCAGCATCGCAAAGCTCGCCCTGAGCGGCGGCCCGATGCACCAGGTCAGTTCATCCTGCGAGGGAACCGGCCGGCCGAGCTTTTCCAGCGCGTACTGGATCGAGCCGGTGATTCCGGGCTTCGGGTCGGTCAGGGTGCCGTCGAGGTCGAAGAAGATCGCCCGTTCAGTTGGCATAGCGGGCCGTCAGGTCGCGCGAGATTTTCGAGCCCTCCTCGATGTAGCGGCGGATCGCCACGGTGGCCGCGGGCGTGCAGGTCCGGTAGGTCTGCTGGAAGCCGTTATAGCCGCGGTTGAAGCCTGCGATCATGCGGGCGCGGCGGTCGCCGGAGGGGGTCTCGGCATCGATCAGCGCCTGCATTTCGTTGCGCCATTTGGCGCCCTCGTTGGAGCCGCAGATGCCGCGCAGATAGTGCAGGGCGCCGAGGATCTCGGCCAGCCGCTGCAAATCGCCGTCGAACGGCGCAGCCGCGTCCTGCGCCCGGGCGGGCGTCGCAAGGCATGCCGACAACAGGATCACAACGGCGAGAAAGGCTCTGATCATCAGGGGTTCCGGAATGGCGGTGGTATGCCCCCTCAATGCGCCCGAGGCAAGGCGGCCGAGCCCCCAAAGCCGCTAAAACGGGCCTCAAACCAGCCGCCGGGCGGCCGCAATCACCTCATGCAGGCCGCCGGTGACCTTGAGGTCGCCGATCTCCTCCGGCGCCAGCCATTTGAAATCGTCGTGCTCGTCGTTCAGGTGAGGCTCGCGGGACGCCCAGCGCGCCGCGAAGGTCATGATCAGATAGTGTCCGGTGCCGGGGCCGGTCGGCAGCACCTCGCGCCAGCCGGCGAGGCCGACGATCTCGACCTTGAGGCCGGTCTCCTCGTCGATCTCCCGGTGCAGGGCGGTATGCAGCGATTCGCCGAACTCGACCCGGCCGCCGGGCAGCGAATAGAAGCCCTTGCCGGGCGAGCGGGCGCGGCGCACCAGCAGCACCTTGTCGTCGCGGAAAATCACGCCTGACACGGCGAGCTGCGGGCGGATCGGAGGTTCGGGAGAGGTCAAGGTGATTGGCAGCCGGTTGTGAAGACCATCATGCCCGATATCTCAGGCGCCCGCCATGATGCTGTCGACATCGGCCTCTGCGGCGCCGTTGATGATGCCGGCGGTCTGCATCACCAGCGGCTTGACCCAGACGATCGCCTGCTCGGCGAGCGCGACCCGGCTCTTGTCCTGCTGCAATTGCCGCATCGCCGCCCCGACCTCGGTCAGGATCTTCGTCATGCTGTCGGTGAGCTGGTCGAATTCGGCCCGGATTGCGGCGTCCGCGGTCTCATAGGCCTCGATCGCGAGATCGCGTGCCCGGAAATTCGACGCGGTGAAATGCTCGGCATAGGACAGCGGCTGCCATTCGAGGAAATCGCTGGCGCATTCCGGCAGGTCCGGGACCATCTCCAGCAGCATGATGGCTTCGTTGAAGTGATTGAGGTAGTCGGTGGCAAGCCCGGTGCGGGGATTGATGTTGGCGGCGCGCAACAGCGCCGCCCGCGCCTCATCGGGGTACGTCGGTCGCGGGGAAGAGTCCGCTATGGCGGCCGTTGAGGTCATTGATCGCAGTCTTTAACGGTCCAAGTTAAGGCAGAATAAACGGATACCACTCTGGACGGCAAATGTGCGGACGCTTTGTCATAACCTCGCCGCCGGCGGCCTTGCGCGAGATGTTCGGCTATATCGAGCAGCCGAATTTTCCGCCACGGTATAATGTTGCGCCGACCCAGCCGATCCCGGTGGTGCTGCTGCAGAATGGCGGCCGGCATTTTCAATTGATGCGCTGGGGCCTGATCCCGTCGTGGGTCAAGGACCCCAGGACCTTCTCGCTCCTGATCAACGCGCGCTCCGAGACGGTGCGTGAGAAGCCGGCCTTCAAGAACGCGATCAAGCGGCGCCGGGCGCTGATCCCCGCCGACGGCTATTACGAATGGCAGGATGCCGGCGGCCGCAAGCGGCCGTTCTTCATCCATCGCCGCGACGGCCATCCGCTCGCCTTCGCCGCGCTTGCCGAGACCTGGATGGGGCCGAACGGCGAGGAGCAGGATACGGTCGCGATCGTCACTGCGCCGGCCAGTCCCGACCTCGCGCAATTGCATCACCGCGTGCCGGTCACGATCAGGCCCGAGCAATTCGCGCGCTGGCTCGACTGCCTGCCGAACGATGTCGACGACGTGATGCCGATGCTGAAGGGCCCCGAGGTCGGCGAGTTCGCCTGGCACCAGGTCACGATGCGCGTCAACGCGGTCGCCAATGACGATGCGCAATTGCTGCTGCCGATGACCGCGGATGAAATCGCCGCGGAGGACGCGCCGCAGCCGAAGAAGGCCGCGCCGCGCAAGGCGCCGGTGCGGGAGGATGACGGGCAGGGGTCGCTGTTTTGAGGGCTCACTGAACCGGCGTGATGCAGCGCGGATTTGCGTCAGCTCTCCACATCGTCGTCCTGGCCTTCGCCAGGACGACAATGAAGATGGACCTCGATTCAACCGGTGCGCAATTGCGCACCTGAGGGCTCGCGCCAAGTGGCGCGCTCCGGCATGACAGAGCCAGAGATCACCCCTTCACGTGTGCCACGCCCTCGATCTCGATCAGCATCTTTGGATTGGGCAGCGCCACCACCACGCAGGTGGTGCGCGCGGGGTAGGGGGCGGGGCCGAACGCGCCAGCATACAGCGCGTTCATCGTCGCGACGTCGCTCGCGCGCGTCAGCAGCACGTTGACCTTGACGAGATCGCGCATCGTCGCGCCCGCCTCGCTCAGCACGCGCTTGAAATTGATCACGACATTGGCGAACTGCGCCTCGAACCCGTCGGGCAGCTCGCGATTGGCGTCAAAGCCGGGAATGCCGGAGATGAACAACAAATCGCCGACGCGGGCGCCGAACGAGAGTGGCGGCGCCTGGACGCCGGGCGGAGGAGGGAAGTGCTTGATTGTGGTCTTTTCAGTCATTGGGTCACCCGTCTGCGTGAGATGGAAGGGAAGAAGTTTCGATGGCGCGCGGTGCCGCTGCACGCCGGCGCCAAAGATTCCTGCCGAAGAGATTCTGGCCGATCATGCCTGCGAGCATCGCGAGAACGAAGACCACGATCGGTAGCGAGAGGCCGGCGATATTGACCAGTGCCGGCCCGGGGCAGATGCCGACGAGGCCCCAGCCGATGCCGAACAGCACCGCGCCGGCAACCAGCGGCGCATCGATGTCGGTGCGGTCGGGCCAGAGGAAGCGCGCCGAGAAGGCGGGGGCCGTGCGCCGCCGGGCGATCGCGAAGCCGGTTGCTGCGACCGCAACCGCGCCCGCCATCACGAAGGCGAGCGTCGCGTCCCACGCGCCGAACAGATCGAGGAAGCCGAGCACCTTCTGCGGATCGGTCATGCCGGAGATCAGAAGGCCCGCGCCGAAGATCAGGCCGCAGGCAAAACTGGCAAGCACCGCCATCGCTAAACCGCTCCTTGTTTGAGCATGATCCTTTCGGAAAACCGCTTCGCACTTTTCCGGATCATGCTTAGCCTCCGATCCCGTGCCTGACGATTGCGACCGTCGCGATCGCCGTCAGCATGAAGATGCATGTTGCCACGATCGAGCGGCCGGACAGCCGCGCGAAGCCGCAGACGCCGTGGCCCGAGGTGCAGCCATTGCCCATCCTTGTACCGAATCCGACCAGCAGTCCCGCGATCGCGACCACCACAAGGCTCGCATTCATCGCCGGCCGCGGCAGCGGCGCGCCGAACAGCGCCGCAATCAGGGGCGCTCCGATCAGTCCCGCGATGAACGCGATGCGCCAGGAACGATCGGCGCTACGGTCGGCGGTATCGGCCCGCAGCGCGCCGCCGACGATGCCGGTGACCCCGGCGATTCGCCCGGTCAGCAGCATCAAGAGCGCCGCGGCAAGCCCGATCAGCGCGCCGCCGGCTAGGCCGGAAAGTGGGGTGAAATCGTGCATCGATGCAGATCCCTGTTGCGCAAACTCCTCAGCGATCCGGCAAAGCGGTGGGCGCGCATGCGCCAGTGGTCGCGCGGCTGCAGAGGCGATGATAGACTCCGCACCATCAGGAACAAGCGCAATCCCGCATGTTTCGCGGCATTTCAGCGATGCCGCCGGTCGGCTGGATTGCCGCGATTCGCTCTCACTTCGTCCGGAGAATCCCCCATGAAGTTGCCATCCGTCGCCCGCGCCGCGCTGCTCGCGCTGGCGATGCTCACCGGAACGTCCGCTGCCCTGGCTGACGAGGGCGCGGTGACGCTCGTGATCTTCAAGGGCGGCTGGGTGTTCGGCGGCTCCGCCGGCAAGGGCGTCATGACCTTCCACGGCCAGACCTATGGGCTCACGGCCGGCGGGCTGGACTATGGGCTCGTGTTCGGCGGCTCGCAGACCACGTTGCAGGGGCGGGTGCGCAATATCCGCCGTCCGCAGGATATCAACGGCGTCTATGCCGCGGCGGGCATGGGCGTTGCGCTCGGCGCCGGCGTGCGCGGCATCCTCTTGACCAACCAGAACGGCGCGGTGCTCGAATTGAGCGGCAAGCAGGTCGGGCTGATGGCCAATGTCGATCTCAGCGGGCTTGCGATCACGTTGAAGGAGTAGGGAGCGGTCTCGTAGCGATCTCGTAGGATGGGTAGAGCGAAGCGAAACCCATCGACTTCGGTGCGTCGGGAGAGATGATGGGTTTTGCGGAGTTTATCATCGGGCCGCGCTTTGCGCGGACCCGTTGGCTCTACCGATCCTACGATCCTACGATTCCGTGATCCACTCGGCGAGTTCGCGCCACGGCTGTAAGGTCCAATGACCCGAGGCCGCGCCGGATGGCGACGGCAGCACGAACACTTCGGGAAAGCCATTCACCGATGGCTGCCGACCGAGCACGAGCGCGTTGGTCGGCCTGTTGTAGAACAGGCTCGCCGCCTTCCTGCTGGTGAAGGCGACGGTGTTCGGCCGATAGGTCTCGATCTTCGTCCGGAAGCCCACCACGTCGAACGACTGCCTGTTGATTTCGTGATCCATCCCGGCGCCGGTCTTGGAGAGATCGGTGAAGCCGATGCCGAGCGCGAGCAGTGCCGCGAACTCGTCCGGCCGATAGCGCCGCGGCGTGATGCCGGCCTCATGCAGCGCACGCCAGAACCGGTTGCCGGGATGCGCGTAATAATGCCCGACGGCGGCTGACCGCGTGCTGGCCGCGGTGCCGACGAACACCAGGCGCAGATTGGCGCGGAGCTGGTCGGGGAGGCGGTGGGAATTGTTCGCGGGCATCTGGGGGCTGAATAAAGTAATCACGCGTTGGCACATGACTTCACCTGGAATCGAGCGGCGAACTGCGCCTCACCTCTCCCGATTGCGGGCAGGGCAATCCGGTGTTTCCGCGCCGTCATGGCCGGCACAAGGCCGGGCATGACGAGTTTGTGGCGCTATCGAGCCCATATGCGATTGCCAGCACTCGCAGGGGAGGCGCGTTCCCAAAATATCGAAAACAACCCCATGCAAAGTACAAAGTAGCCGGCGGTGGCCGGCGTTCGACCAGGCTACTTGACACGTCGGGCAACTCACGGATATTTTCCAATATTCCGAAATCACGCAGGCGCACGCTCGCCTCCCGGGGCATATGGCATTCGTGCGCTTCTGTAAGCGACGTTTCCATGTCGTCGTGGCCGCCAGCCATATGCATAGCCCTGCGGCTTGCGGGGGGCAGTGCCGTCGCTGTCGTCATTCAAGCTAGTCCCGTCACGCGCTAGCGCACCGGCTCCTTGACCTCTTCTTCCGTCGTGACCGCTTGCGACGGTCCGGTTGCGCGCACCATCAGGAACGTCCCCGAGAACCTTGTGCCGCGGATGCTCCAGCGGCCGTCGATCTCGGTCGCGTCGGCATTGACCGCGCCTTCATAGTGCACGGTGTCGTAGCCGTAGCCAGGCGGCTCGTAACGTTTGACGAACGTAACAGCGCTGCCGGAGCGCTGGCCCGCAAGCGATGCATTGTGCGTGCTGATCGGACAGCCCGGCATCACGCAGGGTTCGGTCACGCTGCCGCCGAGCGCGCCGCCGGCGTCGATCAGCGTCGCCAGGAACGTGACCATGCCGCTCGGCTGAACATAGCTGCCGTCCCAGACGCCGGTGAGATTGTCGGTCATGTCGCTTGCCCGGATTGCGCTTGGCGAAATTGCAGTGATCGATGTGGTGCACGCAGCGCCTCAACGCAAGTCGTGCCCGATCGCGCGGTTGCTTGCAGGTGCAAAAGGGTCTGTAATCCGCTCAAACAGATCAAGAAGAATTCGGGAGCGGACATGACAGGAGAGGCGAAAACCCACTTTGAGGTGATCGTGGTCGGCGCCGGCGTCGCGGGCATCTACCAGATCAAGCGGCTGGCCGATCTCAGCATCGACGCCACCGTGCTCGAAGCCGCGCCCGATCTCGGCGGCACCTGGTACTGGAACCGCTATCCGGGCTGCCGCTTCGATTCCGAGAGCTACACCTATGGCTTCTCATTCTCGCGCGAGCTGCTCGACGAGTGGCACTGGAAGGAACGCTTCTCCGGCCAGCCCGAGAATCTGCGTTACCTCAACTACGTCGCCGACAAGTTCGACCTGCGCAAGTACATGCAGTTCAATTGCAAGGTCGATATCATGCAGTTCGACGAGACGCGCGACCTCTGGCAATTGAGGATCAGTGACGGCCGCGAACTGACCTGCCGCTTCGTGGTGCTCGCGATCGGGCTGTTGTCGGCGCCGACCATGCCGCGCGTGCCTGGCATCGATGACTTCAAGGGCCGCTCGTTCCACACCTATTACTGGCCGCACGAGCCCGTCGATCTCGCCGGCAAGAAGGTCGCGGTGATCGGCACCGGCGCGACCGGCATCCAGCTGATCGGCGAGATCGCCGACAAGGTCGGCGAGCTCACGGTGTTCCAGCGCCGGCCGAACTGGAGCGCGCCGCTCAACAACTCTGCGATCTCCGTTGACGAGATGGCCGAGATCCGCGCCCGCTATGACGAGATTTTTGCTGCCTGCGCGTTGACGCCGGGCAGTTTTGTCCATGGCCCCGACAAGCGCGGCTTCTACGAGGTGAGCCGCGCGGAGCGGCTCAAGCTGTGGGACAAGCTCTACGACGAGCCCGGCTTCGGCATCTGGCTCGCGAACTTCCGCGAGATCTTCATGGACGAAGCCGCCAATGCGGAGCTCTCGGAATATATCGCGGGCCGCATCCGCCAGCGCGTGAACGATCCTGATGTCGCCGAGAAGCTGATCCCGCGGGATCACGGCTTCGGCGTGCAGCGCCTGCCGCTGGAGACCCGATATTTCGAGGCGTACAATCGCGACAATGTGCAGCTCGTCGATCTCTCCGAAACGCCGCTGGTGCGCGTCACCGAAAAAGGCCTCCGCACCGCGGCGCGCGACTACGATTTCGACATCATCGTCTACGCCACCGGCTTCGACGCCATCACCGGCGCCTACGACCTGATCGATATCAGGGGCATCGGCGGCGAGAGCCTTGCCGACAAGTGGAAGCACGCGCCGTCGACCTTCCTCGGCATGCTCGTGCACGGCTTCCCGAACCTGTTGATGCCGACCGGCCCGCAAAGCGCCTCCGCGTCGACCAACTTCCCGCGCGGCATCGAGAACGGCGTCAACTGGTGCACCAACCTGCTGCAATACATGTGGGACCGCGGCCTGACCCGCGCCGACGCGACCCTGGAAGCGCAGCAGCGCTGGACCGCGCATGTCGTCAAGATGTACGAGATCATGCTGATGCGCAAAGCCAAGTCGTGGTTCACCGGCTACAACTCCAACGTCGCCGGCCACGAGGAGGGGACGGTCCGCTACTTCGTCTACAACGGCGGCACGCCGAAGTTTTTGGGGATCATCAACGGCGTGGCGGCGGAGGGGTATCGGGAGATCGAGTTTGGTGCGAGCGCCGGTGGCGCCGTGCGGGAGGCGGCCACTGGCGCGTCGGCATAGCGTAGCCCGCATGAGCGCAGCGATATGCGGGTCAGATAGAAGCCCCGGATATCGCGTCGCTCATCCGGGCTACTAGCTTTGTTTTCAGGCCACCGCCGCCGAATATCACATCGAGCAGCGAACATACGGCGTCTCGATGGGCACCGGTGCCTTGGAGCTGAGTATGATCTTGTTCTCTCCGGAGAGTGTTATGTCGAATGACACGTCCGAAACCGCGACGCCGTCCGAGCACGCCGCAATCACGCGAACATTCTGCCCGTCATCATGCAGCGATTTGACGGTGCATTTTTGAAATGTGCCGGTGATTTGCTTGCCCTGGACGATCAAGCCTCCCGCGTTGAGATCGGCATCTTTCTTGAACGCGAGCTTGTTGTTCTCCTTGGTGAAGACCTGGTTGCAAGCCGAGGCGTCGATCGTCCAGGCTCCGCTCAAATCCGCAGCCTGTGTCGAGGCCGCTTGCGCAACGAGAAGTACGAATAGCACAGCGTTGAAGGTTCTCATGAAACTCTCCAATCAAATGGTCACAGGGGTGATATCCCTGACCCGACCTTCATCGCTTTCGAGCGTCATAGCAAGCGATGAGATAGCGGATTTTTCGTTGATCCAAGTCAAGGGTTCTGCGGAGCGCCTGGTGTGGACCTGGGCCGGTTGCTGTCGTGACCGGCCCTCCACAAGCCGAACACACGCACTAAATCATAGGTGAATGATCCAGGCGCAAAAAGGCCGGGCTTTCACCCGGCCTTTCGTTTTTGGATGGATGCCCGGGGCGTCTCGCGCGAAGACGCGCTCCGCGCTGCCCGGGCATGACGAGCGGTGAGGGTCAGAACACCCTGTTGCTCTCCTTCACCTTCTCCGCGTCCAGATACACGTCGCTTCCCATCTCCTTGAACTTGG
Source organism: Bradyrhizobium sp. USDA 4503 (assembly GCF_054055815.1). Taxonomy (NCBI): domain Bacteria; kingdom Pseudomonadati; phylum Pseudomonadota; class Alphaproteobacteria; order Hyphomicrobiales; family Nitrobacteraceae; genus Bradyrhizobium; species Bradyrhizobium sp. USDA 4503. Next base: position 3,525,370 of record NZ_JBSRXS010000001.1, on the reverse strand, counting down.
CGCTCATCTGCGCCATGCCCTGCTCCTTGTCGTTGAGCGTCGCGGCGTAGTCGCGGACGTCCTGGGTGATCTTCATCGAGCAGAATTTCGGGCCGCACATCGAGCAGAAATGCGCGACCTTGTGGGCTTCCTTCGGCAGGGTCTCGTCGTGGAAGTTCTTCGCGGTGTCGGGATCGAGGCCGAGGTTGAACTGGTCCTCCCAGCGGAAGTCGAACCGGGCACGGCTGAGCGCATCGTCGCGGAGCTGCGCGGCCGGATGGCCCTTGGCCAGATCAGCGGCGTGGGCCGCGATCTTGTAGGTGATGACGCCGGTCTTGACGTCGTTGCGATCCGGGAGACCCAGATGCTCCTTCGGCGTGACGTAGCACAGCATCGCGCAGCCGAACCAGCCGATCATCGCAGCGCCAATGCCCGAGGTGATGTGGTCGTAGCCCGGCGCGATGTCGGTCGTCAGCGGCCCGAGGGTGTAGAACGGCGCCTCGCCGCACTCCTTGAGCTGCTTGTCCATGTTGATCTTGATCTTGTGCATCGGCACGTGGCCGGGGCCCTCGATCATGACCTGGCAGCCCTTGTCCCACGCGATCTTCGTCAGTTCGCCGAGCGTCTCGAGCTCGGCAAACTGCGCGCGGTCGTTGGCGTCCGCAATCGAGCCGGGGCGCAGACCGTCGCCGAGCGAGAACGAGACGTCATACTTGCGCATGAGGTCGCAGATCTCGTCGAAATGGGTGTAGAGGAAGCTCTCCTTGTGATGCGCAAGGCACCACTTCGCCATGATCGAGCCGCCGCGCGACACGATGCCGGTGACGCGGTTGGCGGTGAGGTGGATGTAGGGCAGCCGCACGCCGGCGTGGATCGTGAAATAGTCGACGCCCTGTTCGCACTGTTCGATCAGGGTGTCCTTGTAGAGCTCCCAAGTCAGCTTGACCGGATCACCGTCGCACTTCTCCAGCGCCTGGTAGATCGGCACGGTGCCGATCGGCACCGGCGAGTTGCGCAAAATCCATTCGCGGGTGGTGTGGATGTTGCGGCCCGTCGAGAGGTCCATCACGGTGTCGGCGCCCCAGCGGATCGCCCACACCATCTTGTCGACCTCTTCTTCAACCGACGAGGTCACCGCCGAGTTGCCGATATTGGCGTTGATCTTGGTCAGGAAGTTGCGGCCGATGATCATCGGCTCGAGCTCGGCATGGTTGATGTTGGAGGGAATGATGGCGCGGCCGCGTGCGATCTCGTCGCGGACGAATTCCGGGGTGATGAAGTCCGGCACGGAGGCGCCAAAGCTCTCGCCGTCGGCAAGCGCGGCCTCGGCGCGCTCGAGCTGTTGCTTGCGGCCGAGATTCTCGCGCTCGGCGACGTAGATCATCTCCTTGGTGATGATGCCGGCGCGGGCGAATTCGAGCTGCGTGATCTTGTGGCCGTCGAGGCCGCGCAGCGGCGTGTGGTGCGCGGTGAACGCCTTGGCGGCGTGGGCGGCGCCGACATTGCCGTTGTCCTCCGGCTTGATGGTGCGCCCCTCATATTCCTCGACGCCGCCGCGCTCCTTGACCCAGGCGAGCCGATTGCGCGGCAGGCCGGCGTTGACGTCGATCGTCACGTTCGGGTCGGTGTAAGGGCCCGAGGTGTCGTAGACCGGCAGGTTCGGCTCGCCGGCGCCCTCCGACAGCATGATCTCGCGCAGCGGCACGCGCAGATCGGACGCGGCCTCCGGCGTCGCAAAGATCTTGCGTGAGGCGGGCAGCGCGCCGGTGGTGACGGCGGGACGGGTGGTGTCGGGATTGGAGCGGATGTTCATGAGGGATCCTCCTTAATCTTGTCGTCATTCCGGACGGTCCGTTAGGACCGATCCGGAATCTCGAGGTGGTGGCGCGAGATTCCGGGTTCACGCTTCGCGTGCCCCGGAATGACGCTGGTGAGAGTTACGTGCATCACGCGGCCTCCGCGCTGAGGCCGAGCCATTGTCTGACCCGCGCGTCGGGGTCGGGGTTCTGGGTGACGTCACTGACGACGGCGATCGAATCGGCGCCGGCGGCGAAGATCTCGGCCGCGTGCTCGAACTTGATGCCGCCGATCGCGACAAGGGGGATGGAGCCGATCCGTTTCTTCCACTCGGTGATCTTCGGAATGCCCTGCGGCTCGAACCGCATCGATTTGAGCGTGGTGAAGAAGATCGGGCCGAGCGCGACATAGTCGGGCTTGGCGGCGAGCGCGGTGGCGAGCTCGGCGTCGTCATGGGTGGAGATGCCGAGCGTCAAGTTCGCTTTGCGGATCTCGCCGAGGTCGGCCTCGGCGAGGTCTTCCTGCCCGAGATGCAGATGCTCGGCGCCGGCGACGATCGCCGCGCGCCAATAGTCGTTGACCACGAGCTTGGTCGGCGTGCCCTTGGTCACTGCGAGCGCATCGCTGACGATCTGCAGCGCCCCGGCATCGTCGAGCTCCTTGGCGCGCAGCTGGATGGTGCCGACGCCGAGTTTTGTCAGTCGCTCGACCCATTTGATGCTGTCGACGACGGGATAGAAGGGATCAGGATACGGCATGCCAGAACGGGGTCCCAACGACAGGGGTGGAGGGGGAGGCGAAGTCGCGGGCTTCCATCAGCCCGGCTTCGTAAGCGGTGCGGCCGGCCTCGACGCCGAGGCGGAAGGCATTGGCCATCGCAACGGGATCGGCGGCTTTGGCGACCGCCGTGTTGAGCAGCACGGCGTCATAGCCGAGCTCGAGCGCCTCGGCGGCATGCGAAGGCGCCCCTAAGCCGGCGTCGACCACCAGCGTGATGCCGGGCAGGCGGTCGCGCAACAGCTTCAGCGCGTCGCGGTTGGTGATGCCCTTGGCGCTGCCGATCGGTGCTGCCCACGGCATCACCACCTTGCAGCCGGCGTCGACCAGCCGCGAGGCGACCGAGAAATCCTCGGTGCAATAGGGGAAGACTTCAAAACCGTCCTTGATCAGGATGCCGGCCGCCTCGACCAGGCCGACCACATCGGGCTGCAGCGTGTCGTTGTCGGCGATCACCTCGAGCTTGATCCACGGCGTGCCGAACAATTCGCGCGCGAGCTTTGCGGTGGTCACCGCTTCCTTGACGCTGCGGCAGCCCGCGGTGTTCGGCAGCACGGTGACGCCGAGCTCGCGGATCAGCGACCAGAACGCATCGCCGGTCTTGCCACCCGCCGCCTCGCGCCGCAGCGACACCGTGACGATGCTGGCGCCCGAGGCGCGGATCGCATTCTGCATGATCGCAGGCGAGGGATACAGCGCCGTGCCGATCAGCAGGCGGGACGGGAAGGATTTGCCGTAGAAGGTGACCATGTGTCTCCTCAAACTATGCCGTCGTCCCGGCGAAGGCCGGGACCCATAACCACGACCGGAAGTTGTCGGATGGGACGTCTCCCCGCGTGCTTCACTGAAGGGCCGCGGCGTATGGGTCCCGGCCTTCGCCGGGACGACGTGGGGAGGGAGCTTGCGAATAAGCTCACATCACCCTCCCTGCCGCGGCGTGATGATCTCGATCTCGTCGCCGGCTTTCAACGCGGTGTCGGCCCAGCGGCTCTTCGGCACCACGTCGTAGTTCAGCGCGATCGCGAAATGCGTGCCCTCGTAGTCGAGCTCGGCCAGCAGCGCATCGACACTGGAGGCCACGATCTCCCGCTGCTCGCCGTTGACGATCACGCGCATTGCATCACCTCATTGTCGATTTCGCCGCGCGCGAGATAGGCGAGCGTCAGCTCCGCCAGCGCCGGCGCGAGCAGGAAGCCATGACGGTAGAGTCCGTTCACCGTGATGCGTTCCTGCTCGATCCTGATTTTCGGCAGATTGTCGGGAAATGCAGGGCGCAGGCCGGCGCCGAATTCGACGATGCGCGCCTCGGCGAATGCCGGATGCACGACATAGGCGGCCCCTAACAGCTCCAGCGCCGAGCGCACGCTGACGCCGTTGTCCTCGGCCTCGATCGAGGTCGCGCCCAGCATGAAGCGGCCGTCGCCGCGCGGGATCACGTAAAGCGGCCAGCGCGGATGGATCAGCCGCACCGGGCGCGCCAATTCGACCTCGGAGGTCTCGATGATGATCATCTCGCCCTTGACGCCGCGCAAGCTCGGCTCGCGGTCGCGCGCGGCAAGGCCGCGGCAGTCGATCACGACGCCGTCGAGATCGGCTGCCTCGGCGTCGCTGCCGAACTTGATGGCGCCGCCGGCCTTGCCGATCGCGGCATGCAGCCGCGGCAGCACGCGGCGCGGCTCGACATGGCCCTCGTCGGGATAGAACAGGGCGTCACGGAAACGGCCCTCGAGCGACGGCTCGAGCGCGCGAACGCCCTCGGCGTCGATCCGGCGATGGCCGGTGGTGAGGCGGGCAAAGCGCTCGAAATCGGCGCGGTCGCGCGGATGCGCCACCACCAGCGAGCCGTTGAACGGGGTTTCCGGAACATGCTGCCGCCAGAGCTCGAGCGAGCGGATGCCGAGCCGGGAGATCACCGGCTCGGAGGCCTCCGCCTCGCACCAGGGCGCCAGCATCCCGCCGGCCCAGTGGCTTGTGGATTCCGTCATCGCGGCGTCACTGCGCTCATGCAGGGTGACGGCATGTCCGGCCTCTGCGAGCAAGAGCGCATGCCAGGCGCCAGCTATGCCTGCGCCGATGATGGAGACGGGGGAATCCCCCCGCGGTCTTGACGTCTGATACATCCCCGTCCCTTCGCCGGCATGACCCGGATCAGGTTCAAAGGGTCACCGCGGTCCCGGACTATTCGCCTACTGGCTAGTCCAAGCTTGCGGTATCTCAGCTCCTCCTTCGGAGCACCCCTCGGAACGCCCCTAATGTAGGCGGATGGGCTCGTGTGTCAACTTGTATGCCAGACACGTTTGACAGGCGGTGTCGAGGATGGCCGGCACGCGTCGCGGGGCTGCGCGGACGCGATCGGTGCTATTTTTCGGCCTGTTCCGGCTTCGGCTCGGCGGTACCGGCCGTCATTTGCTCCGACTTGGCGAATTCCTTCGGCGGTGCACCCGCGCCGCCATGCTTCGCTTCCTTCAGGTGATCCCCGCGCTGGCGCTTTGCGACGTAGTAATACCCGCCCGCGAAATAACGCACGGCTCGATCGTGATTGCCATCGGCGGCGCGATAGGCGCCGGCGAGGTATTTGATGCCGTATTTGAGGTTAGTCTGGGGATCGCGCAGACCCTCGGCGGTACCGGTGTAGCCGAGGCCGCGTGCAGTGCCGAGCTTGATCTGCATCAGCCCGATGGTGCCGCCGCGTCCGATCAGCTGCGGATGGTACTTGCTCTCGCGCACGATGACGCGATGCACCAGCTCTTCCGGTACGAGGTTGGCCTGGGCCTCGGCCGCCACCATCGCCTCATATTGCGCGCGCGATTGCGCCTGCGCGCTCGCGCAGGACGCCAGCACCGCGATTGCGGCAAGGCAGCCAAGGGCTTGTACGGTCTTCATCTCAATCGCTCGGGCTTTCAGATGCGCGTCGGTTCTGCGGTCTCATTGGTACGGCTAGCGGGCAGGAATGTGGCAAAACCTTCGCATCAGCGAACGTTAATGCATCCGTGATTGTCCGGTCATGGGGTGAAGGGACGACGCGATTGCAAGACGGATGCTTCAAATTGTTTGCTTCAATCGTCTCAGCCAAAAATTGTCTTGGCCTGCAATTTCCTTCTAATTTTTCTGACTAATTTTGCCGCACGCTATCCACAGCAGTTTGTCGTGCAAACGAATCAATGAAGGTCTAGACTTCGTCCACGGCAGAGTGCGCGATCGTTCAGTCAGCAGCTCTGTCCAAGCACGCAAGAAACAACATTCGGGAGATGCGCCATGGTCCGTCAGGACACCGGCTATATGCCTCGCGAAAATCCCTGCGCGCAATGCGGTAAGCCGATCGCCCGCCCTGATTGGGTGGAGCACAGCGAAGGCCGCTCGTCGTTCTTGTGGAATTGCCGCGCCTGCAATTACCGCTTCGAGGCCATCGCGATCTACGAGGAAGCGGAGCTCATTACGCCGCTCGCCGCCTGACGTCTCCTCATCGCATCAGCTTCGCCTGATCAGGCCGCGGATTTCTGCCGCTGCAATTGCTGTTGCCGCGCCGGCAATTCGATCCGGACCACGAGCCCGTGCGGCTTGCGATCGTGCAGCGACAGCGTGCCGGCATGCGCGAGCACGATGGCGTTGGCGATCGACAGTCCAAGGCCGAAGCCTTCGGCCTCATCCATGTTGCGTGCCTGGTCGCCGCGCACGAACGGCTCCAGCACGCTCGCCTTGTGCGCATCCGAGATGCCGGGCCCGTCATCCTCGATGTCGACGACGAGGCGGTCGGGCTTGACGTCGAGGCGGACGGCAACTTCGCCGCCGAACCGCACGGCATTCTCCACCAGATTGGTGATGCAGCGATGCAGGTCGGCCGGCCGCGCGGTCGCCATCGCGTGCTGCGGGCCCGTGTAACTGACCTTGTGTCCCATGTCGGCGAACTGATCGGTGACGAGGTGCAGCGTGCTCGCGATGTCGACCAGCGTCATCTCCTCGAGCTTGCGGTCGTTGCGCAGGAACGACAGCACCGATTCCAGCATCGAGCGCATCTGGTCGAGGTCGCGCAGCATGCGGTGGCGGTGGGTCTCGTCCTCGATGAATTCGGCGCGCAGCCGCATCCGCGTGATCGGCGTGCGCAGGTCATGGCTGATCGCGGCCAGCATCTTGGTGCGATCGTCGATCAATGCGGTGATGCGCTCGCGCATCCGGTTCAGCGCCCGGGCCAGCGAACGAATCTCCTCCGGACCGCGCTCGGGCAGCGGCGCGGCGGCGCCGTTCAGGCTGAAGGTCTCGGCGGCCTTGACGAAGGACGACAGCGGCGCGGTCAGCGCCCATGCCGCCCACAGGCCGAGCAGGGTGACGCTGATGACGGCGAACAGCACCGTCATCATCCACGGTCCACCCCAGAACGGCCTCATGTGCTGATCCGGCGTCAGGTTGGCGGCGAACATGGCGCCGTCGGGCAGGCGGATCGCGACGCGGCGAATTTCGCCGTCATGCGGCGTGCCGCCAGCCTCGCGCGGGAGCAGGAAGATGCGATAGCCGGCGCCGAGCCGGCGCAACGCGTGCAGGCTCGGCGTGTCGGTTTCGGTAAGCGCGCCGGCATCGGAAGGCAGGTCGCCGATCGCAAGTTGCGGGAAGGCACGGGCGACGTCGGCCAGGAGCCGCGGCCGCTCCGACGCCGGGGCATGCCCGAGCAGCTGCGCGGCGGCGGCGAGCTGGGTGTGCCAGCGGTCCGACGGCTCCACCCGATCAGGGCGATGGATCAGGAAGGTGGCGGTGATGATCAAGTGCAGCGCGACGATCGAAACGACGACCAGCGCCGCCATCTGGGCGCCGATCCCCCGCAGACTCAGCACGCGCAGCAGCTTCATGGTCAATTGTTCGTGGCGGCAACCGCCTCCACCCTCGGCGTGAACACATAGCCGCCGGAACGCACTGTCTTGATCATGGTGGCTTCCTGCGGATCGGGCTCGATCTTGCGGCGGATGCGGCTGACCAGCACGTCGATCGAACGTTCGAACGAGCCGGCGCTGCGGCCCTGGGTCAGGTCGAGCAGGCTGTCGCGCGACAGCACGCGGCCGGGCCGCTCGCAGAAGGTGCGCAGCAGGTCGAACTCGGCGCTGGTCATGGCGACGCGCGCGCCTTCGGGGTTGCGCAGCTCGCGCAGGCGGATGTCGATACGCCAGCCGAGGAAGGTCAGCGTGGTCGCGCCCTCGATCGCGCTGGCGTTGCGCGCGGCGGCCTGCCGGCGCAGCACCGCGTTGATCCGCGCCAGCAGCTCGCGCGGGTTGAACGGCTTTGCCAGGTAATCGTCGGCGCCCATCTCGAGGCCAAGGATGCGGTCGACGTCCTCGCCGCGCGCGGTCAGCATGATGATCGGCGTCTGCGATTCCGCCCGCACCTTGCGGCACAGGCTGAGGCCGTCCTCGCCGGGCAGCATGACGTCGAGCACCAGGAGATCCACGCGGTGGTCGGTCATCGCCTTGGCCATCTCGCGGCCGTCGGAGGCGGTCGTGACATGACAAGAATTGGTACGGAGATATTTTGCGATAAGCGATCGCGTCTCGCGGTCGTCCTCGACGACAAGGATATTGGGCGCAGCCTGGGTCATACCGATCTTTTGTCCGTGATTCGGGGAAAGCGGCTCAGGAATTTTGTTTCAGTATGTGTCTGAAATCTTGCCCGGCTATCCGGGTTAACAGGTCGGCCGCAGGCAGAAAAGTTATCGTTCTGTCATCAATCCTGATGCCCTGAAATGCGGGCAGAACCCTCTCGGGATAGCGCATCGGCCCCTGGTCGTTATGGCGGCCGGAGAAGGGGAAGGGCGGCTGTCATATCCGGGGGCGGAACCCGTTACCCCGGCGACGCGTTATTTCTCTTTCGGGTCAAGGAGGGTGAGATGGCTGTCGAGGTCGAGACCAGGCCGCATCAGCTCATTGCAAGCGACCGGGTCGAGGGGACGGCGGTGCGCCGGGCCAATGGCGACATGATCGGCCATATCGAGCGGCTGATGATCGACAAGATCTCCGGCAAGGTATCGTACGCGGTGTTGAGCTTCGGCGGCTTCCTGGGCATTGGAACCAATTTGATCCCGCTGCCCTGGGGCCGGCTGCACTACAACCCGAAGTTCGAGGCCTATGAGCTCGACATCGAGGACGAGGAGCTGAAGCGCGCGCCGTCGTTCCGTGCCGACAAGGATTTCGATTGGGGCGATCGCTCGCAGGAAGTCGAGCTGCATCGCTTCTACGGCGTGCCGCCCTATTGGGGCGGCTTCTGATCGCGCGGCAACATGCGCGCATGACGACGCTCGCCGATCGATGATGCGGTCGCTGGGACGAGCGCGCGGCTTGTGCAGCGCGGTTCGCCGGGACGACTTAGTGAGCCAAACATCGTCACATCATGGACTGCGCGTCCGGCGCAGTCATGAGGCTCAACCGCAAGCTCACTTGAGAGATCACGATCGCTTCCGTCAAGCGGCGCAGCGTTCCATGCGCTGAAAGGTCCTCACCCTGTTCCTCGGCATTTAAGCGGCTTTTGAGCGCAGGTCCGTTAGGAACGGTTGCGAAGATGACGGGTTTTCCCAGCATCGATTTTGCGAGAGGAGAGCCATCAATGTTGGTCAAATCCATCATCGCCGGCCTCGCCGGCACCGCGCTGCTTGCAACCGTCGCCGTTGCGCAGACGCCAACCGATAAGGGCGACAAGATGTCTCCTGCGGCGTCGACGTCAGCCACGTCGCCGGATTCGTTCAAGGGCAACTGGCGCGCGTCGAAGGTCGTCGGCCTTAGCGTGTACAACGACGCCAATGAAAGCGTCGGCTCGATCAATGATCTGCTGATGGAGAAGGGCGGTACAATCAAGGCGGTCGTGATCGGCGTCGGCGGCTTCCTTGGCGTCGGCGAGCACTTGGTCGCGGTCCCGATCGACAAGGTGAAGTTCGTGAACGAGCCGATCGCCTATACCGGCGCCTCGAACACCGGCGCCGGCAGCACCAGCAAGACGACCACCACGGGCGCGGCCCCTGCGGCGGCGACGTCGAAGCCGAATCCCTGGTATCCGGATCACGCCGTGTTCAATGCGAGCAAGGATGAGCTGAAGGCGATGCCGGAATTCAAGTATTCGACCGACTAACGCATCGCGTCACCTGCAAGAGAAGAGCGCGTCCGGTTGCTGCCGGGCGCGCTTTTTTGCTGGCCGGATGAATAAAATTTGGGAAGAGTGTAGGGAGTAGGTCAGGCGATCCAATTCGGACAGCGCGTTGCAATCATCATCAACCCTCACGTGATCATTCGTCAAATGACTGAACAACCTGATGAATGACAAGGAGCGCGATGGCGGCAATCCCGCGGTAGCCCGGATTCGCGGCCGCTACCCGCAATACACGCGGCGCCGGTTGGCAGGCTTTGCGGAGCGGCTGCAACAGAAGGTTCATGCCGACCGCGTGCCGGTCACTTCGCTCGCGCTTGCCGGTCCCACCGAGCGGATCAGCCTCGAGGACGCGCTCAAGCTCGATTATCGGCCGGTCCCGTTGGGCGAGGCGCTGGGACCGCTATGGGCGACCTATTGGGTGCAGGTCGTGGCCGAGGTGCCGCAGGCCTGGGCCGGCTCGCGCGTGGATTTGTATTGGGACAGCCGCTCGGAAGCGCTGCTTTGGCTCAACGGACGTTCCTCGCAGGGTCTCAATCCCGGCCGCCACATCGCGCCGCTCGTTCAGTCGGCGAGCGGAGGGGAGACGATCAGCTTCCATGTGGAGGTGGCCTGCAACGGCCTGTTCGGTGCGTTCTGGAGCGATCCGCAGGCCTACGCGCTGGTCGCCTGCGAGCTGCGCTGCTTCGATTCCGAGGCCACGGCATTCTATTTCGACTACGAGGTGCTGCGCCAGCTCGAGGCTGACCGCGATCCCACGACAAAGTCGAGGTCATACGGCGCTGTCGGCGAGACGGCGCAGCCGGCGCTGGATCGGACCTGGGCGGGGCGCCTGCTGCACGATCTCAACCGCATCTGCAACATCACCGATCCCGACGATCGCGCGACCTGGCCGGCGGCGCGGGCGATCCTCGATGGCCTGCTCGCGGCACGAAATGGCAGCATCGCCCACGAGGTGTCGGCGATCGGCCACGCCCATCTCGACACGGCATGGCTGTGGCCGCTGGCGGAAACCCGGCGCAAGGCGCAACGCAGCTTCTCCACGGCGGTGGCGCTGATGGAGCGCTATCCCGATTTCAAGTTCGCCTGCTCGCAGGCCTATCAGTATGCCGTCATCGAGCAGAATGACCCTGACCTGTTCGCCCGAATTCGCGCCAAGGCCGCCGCCGGCCAATGGATTCCGGTCGGCGGCAGCTGGATCGAGCCGGACTGCAATCTGCCGTGGGGCGAGTCGATCTGCCGTCAGTTCCTCTATGGTCAGCGCTATTTCGAGCAAACGTTCGGCGCGCGCTCCAGCGTGTTCTGGAATCCCGACGTGTTCGGCTACGACGCCCAGCTGCCGCAGCTGATGCAGTCCGCGGGGATGTCGCGCTTCCTGACCCAGAAGCTGTCGTGGAACAAGTTCACCTCACCGCCGCATCACAGCTTCCATTGGCGCGGACTGGACGGCAGCACGGTGCTGGCACATTTCCCCCCGGCGGACACCTACAATGGATCGGCGCAGGTCGCGGAGCTCCGCTATCACGCCGCCAATTACAAGGACGCCGACCGTTCGTCCGACGCACTCTATCTGTTCGGCTATGGCGACGGCGGCGGCGGTGCCGACGAGACGATGCTCGAGACGTTGCAGCGCGCAAGGGACTTGCAGGGGCTGCCGCGAATCCAGATTCGCTCCGTCGACGAGTTCTTCGACCGCCTGGCGATATCAGCGCCGGATCTGGCGACGATCGAAGGCGAGCTCTATCTCGAATATCATCGTGGCACCTACACCACGCAGGCCGAGACCAAGCGCCTCAACCGCGCTTGCGAGGCAAGCCTTCAGGCACTCGAATTCGTGACCACTGTCGCGGCTGCCTGCCGGCAACCGGCACCGTCAGCACAGGAGATCGAAGCGCTGTGGCGCACGCTGCTGGTCAACCAGTTCCACGACATCATTCCCGGCAGCAGCATCCGCGAGGTCTATGAACGTGCGGAGCTCGAACTCGCCGGCGTGGCGGAGGAGGCCGGGCGTCGCACGCAAGCCGTGCTGGCGACACTGTGCGATCCCGAAGACGGCAATTGGACGCCCGTCAACACGCTGGGCTGCGCGCGCGCCGAAGTCGCGTCCGACCCCGACGGCGAGCTTCGTCACATCGTCGCCGCGCCGTTTGCGGCGGGCGAAACGACGACGACCGACGATCGCGTTGTGGTCGCCGCCGATCTGGACGGCTTCGTGCTGTCGAACGCGCGGCTCGAAGCGCGCATTGATCGCAGCGGGCTCGTTCGGTCGCTGCTGCATGTTGCGACCGGCCGCGAGACCTTCGCATCGCCGGCAGCCCGGCTGCTGCTGCTCGATGACCGGCCGCTCGATTTCGAGGCATGGGATATCGATCCGTTCGCGCTGGAGACCGCGCGCGAGGTGACAGGAGAGGTGAGCTGCGCCGTGCTGTCGGATGGCGGACTGCGCGGCGAGATTCGTTTCGAGCGCGGGCTCGGACGCGCGAGCCGGCTCGCGCAGGTGATCCGCCTCGATGCCGGCGCCGATCATCTCGAATTCGAAACCACGGTCGATTGGCAGGAGCGCAAGACGGCGCTGAAGGTCATGTTCCCCATCGCCTGCCGTGCATCGAGGGCAACCTATGAAACCATGTTCGGCGCAACCGAGCGGCCGACCCATGCCAACACGGATGCCGATGCGGCCAAGTACGAGGTGCCCGGGCATCGCTGGGCCGATATCGCCGAGCCGGATTTCGGCGTGTCGCTGTTCAGCGACTGCCGTCACGGCTATTCGGCGTTCGGCAACCAGCTCGCGCTGACGCTGCTGCGCGGCTCCGAATTGCCTGATCCCCAGGCCGATATCGGGCGGCACCGGATGCGCTATGCGATCTATCCCCACCACGGCGACTGGCGCAGTGCGGACACGGTCGGGCGCGCCTTGCGGTTCGAGCGTCCAGTGCTGTGGACGAAGGGAAAAGCGCGCGCGCCGTTGCGACACTCGCTCCTTACCGCGTCTCCGGCCAACGTGATCGTCGATACGATCAAGCCTGCCGAGGATGGCAGGGGCTGGGTGGTGCGGCTCTACGAGAGCGCAGGCATTCGCACCGCCGCGACGCTCGATCTCGGGGTCGACATCGCGTCGGTGTGGATGAGCAACACCCTGGAGGACCGCATCGAGGCCCTGCCGACCGAGGATCGCGGGTGCCGCCTGGCGCTGCGTCCATTCCAGATCGCAACGTTGCGGGTCTTCCAGGCGTAATGCTTGCAGTGACTTTCGCCCCGGCTTGCGCGGAGAGACCGGATCGCATCGCCAGATGCGATCCGGTGTGGAGTAGCCGTCAGTTCGACTTCACCAGCGGACAGCCGCCCTTGTCGAGCGGGCGGAACGCCTCGTCGCCGGGCACGGTGGCGATCAGCTTGTAGAGGTCCCACTCGCCCTTGGATTCCTCGGGCTTCTTGACCTCGAACAGATACATGTCGTGCACCATGCGGCCGTCGATCCGGATGTGGCCGTTCTTGGCGAAGAAGTCGTTGACCGGCGTGGCGCGCATCTGGGCCATCACCTTCGGCGCCTCGTCGGTGCCGATGGCCTCGATCGCCTTCAGGTAATGCATGGTCGCCGAGTAGAGGCCGGCCTGGATCATGGTCGGCATGTGGCCGACCTTCTCGTTGAAGCGCTTCGAGAAGGCGCGCGTCTCGTCGTTCATGTCCCAGTAGAAGGCGTCGGTGACGATCAGGCCCTGGGTCGCCTTGATGCCGAGCGAATGCGTGTCGGTGATCTCCTGCAGCAGCGCGATCATCTTCTGGCCGCCCTGGGTCAGGCCGAACTCGGAAGCCTGCTTCAGCGCGTTGGTGGTGTCGCCGCCGGCATTCGCCAGCGCCACGACCTTGGCCTTGGAGGCCTGCGCCTGCAGCAGGAAGGACGAGAAGTCCGACGAGTTGAGCGGATGACGCACGTCGCCCAGCACCTTGCCGCCGCTCTCCTTGACGACATTGGCGGCATCGCGCTCCAGCGCCATGCCGAAGGCGTAGTCGGCGGTGACGAAGAACCAGGTGTCCTCGCCGCGCTTGACCATCGCCTTGCCGGCGACGTTCGAGAGCGCGTAGGTGTCGTAAGTCCAGTGCACCGTGTTGGGCGAGCAGGCGGTGCCGGTGATATCGGAGGAGCCGCCGCCGGAATTGATGTGGATTCTGTTCTTTTCGCGCGTCAGCGCCGAGATCGGCAAAGCGACCGACGAGGTCGGCACGTCGAGGATCGCGTCGACCTTGTCGTTGTCGTACCAGTTGCGTGCGATGTTGACGCCGACGTCGGGCTTGTTCTGGTGATCGGCTGCGATCACCTGCACCGGCTTGCCTTTCACCTTGCCGCCGTAATCGGCGACCGCCATCTCGACGGCGGCGACCGAGCCCTTGCCGGTGGCGTCCGCATAGAGGCTCGACATGTCGGTGAGCACGCCGATCTTGACGACATCGTCGGAGATCTGGGCGTTCGCCGCGGTCGCTGAGACCGCGAGCGCGAGGCCGGCCGCCGCTGCGGCCAAGAGTGTTTTCATCGTGTTTTTCTCCCTGACTTTTTCGTTGAGGGTTGCTTCCACCGGGGCGTTCTAGCCGCTGCGACAAGCTGTCGCAAAGACGACTTTTTGAGCATGCGCGCGGCAAGTGTTCCCCCTCTCCCCGCTCTTCGCGGGGAGAGGGTTGGGGTGAGGGGCCTTATCCACGGGTGGCGATTGTCGTGAGACCTGTACCCCCTCACCCGGATTGCTTCGCAATCCGACCTCTCCCCGCAAGCGGGGCGAGGTAAGAGAGCAATCCGCTCGGGCAGTGTCCTACAGCGCCGGTAACGTGGTGACGGCGGCCTTGATGCTACCGTCGGTTTCCACGATCACCCGCAACGTCTTGGAATCGAAGTCGATCCCGGCCAGCCGGATGCTGTTGACCTCGGCGTCGACGCGGATGCCCTCCTCGTTCTTCTGCAGGTCGGCGATGGCGGCGGCGACCTTGCGCTGCGCGTTGGTCGCGAATGGCTTCAGGTCGACCACCAGCCGGTCGTTGAGGGTCTGCTGCATGTGCGGGATCGCCGCGCGCGCGGCGGCGCCGAGCAGGCCGAACGCGGCCTCGGATTCCACCGCCAGCTCGACGTCGGTCAGCCGCAGCGTCTGCGACGGCTGGTCGAGCCGCGGCCGGCCCCAGATGTGCACGGTCGCCTCGGCGCCCAGCCCGAACCAGCTGGCCTTCTCCTTGGCGTGCACCAGGAGCGAGATAAGAAGCCGGTCGCCGGAGGCGGCGATGCTCGCGCTCTTGACCGTCACGTCGACCGGACCGGAGCCGTCCTCGGGGAAGGTCTTGCCCTTGAGCTGCGCCTCGACCAGCTGGCTCAGCGTGGTGAAGGACAGGTCGACAGGCAGGCCGATCGCGACCTGGCTCGGCATCGGCGGCACGATCGAGAGTTTTTCGGGGAACGGGCAGTTCGGGGTGGTCTGCGCCTCCGTGATCCGCGTCTCGGCCTCGATCCCCATCGTCAGGATCAGCGAGGACGCATCGACTTTCGGCTGCGCGGCGATCGCGCGGGTCGGTCGCAGCTCGAGCCACATCGGCGGCATCGAGGTGGTGCCGCCGGTGCCTTGCAGCGGGATCGAGCGGCAGGCCTTGGCCCATTGCGTGCGGGCGTTGTTCTGGAACACCGGGTCGTTGTGCAATCGGGCCTCGACCACAGAAATCTGGTCGGCGACCGCCTTGTCGATGACAGGCTTGACCTGGGCCGGCACGCTGATGCGGACGCCGGCCGTCGACAGGCTGGTGTCGCCGAGATTGACCTGTGCCTGCAGGTTCGGCTCGATCCGCCAGGACGCGCCGAGCTTCGGCCGCGCGGTGAGGGTGACGTTGCCCTTGATCTCGGCGTTGGCGTTGATGTTCTTGATGTTCACGGCGCCGATCTGCTTGGCGACATTGCCGCCGAGCAGGCTGCCGAGCGCGTCGTTGACCGCACCGGTTGCCTTGGCGGACAACGCGCCGGTGACCTTGAGCGTGCCGTTGATCGGGGTGGTCAGCGTCAGCACGTCCTGCGCGCCGGTGGCCGCGATCGGCCCGCGCGATGCGGTCCAGCCGATGTCGGCATTTTGCAGGATTTGCTGGACCGGGTTGTCGGCCTTGCCGCCGAACGTCTTCGGCGCGCCGCGTTCGGCGGCGTCGCGGATCGCCGACAGCGCGACCGAGACCTGCGCCACGATCGTCGAGGAACGCGGCGCCTGCGGCAGCGGCGGCAGCTCTGCGAGCTTCGGCTTCTGCACGGTGACGCTCGGCGCGAGCCAGTCCATTGCCTTGAGGCTGATCACGAACGAGACCAGCACCACCGCGGTCCCGAGCGCTATCGTCCTTGGATGCATCGGTAGACGCATCATTCCCCCGGATGAAAATCAACTTGACGGCTTGTACAGGCCCCCCGACGAGGGCGCCAGTGTGGCGGGATCAAGCTGCTTCAGGGGCGAAGGCGTTAAGGTTGATGAACGCGACAACGGCCCCGGCATGAGAATGCCGGAGCCGTCGTCGAGGACGCCTTTGTTAAGGACGCCTTGGAAGGGCGAGACCTAGCGGACGGCCGAGCCGAGATCGGCGCGGCGGTCGGTCATCGGCAGCACGATCACCTTGGTGCCGACGCTGACCCGCGAATAGAGGTCGGAGACATCTGCGTTGGTCAGGCGCAGGCAACCGGAGGACACGCGGGTGCCGATCGTCTCCGGCGCGTTGGTGCCGTGGATGCGGTAGATGGTGCCGCCGAGATACATGGCGCGGGCGCCGAGCGGATTGCCGGGGCCGCCGGCCATGTGGCGCGGCAGATAGGGCTGGCGGGCGATCATTTCCGGCGGGGGCGTCCAATCCGGCCACTCCGCCTTCTTGGTGATGGTCTGGGTGCCCGACCAGGTGAAGCCGTCGCGGCCGATACCGATGCCGTAGCGTATGGCCTGGCCGTTGCCGAGCACGAGATAGAGATAGGTGTGCGGGGTGTCGATGATGATGGTGCCGGGCGCCTCGCGCGTCGGATAGGCGACGACCTGGCGGCGCAGGCGGGCGGGCAACTCGACCGAACGGTCTTCCTCCTGCGTCTGCGGCATCGACTGCACCGGCGGCTGCACGGCCTCGGTCGGCGGCGTCAGGATGAAGGGGAACATCGGCAGCGGAGCGGCCGCGGCGGAATTCGAAAAAGCCACGGTGCCAATCGCCAGCGCACCGAAGGCGGCGGCAGCGAGACGTGAGTTCAGCTTGATGGAATTGAACATTGTCGACCCCTGTTGTTTGCGCCCTGCGCGCCAGTTCCGGCGCGTCGTTGGGTCAAAGCAGTACAGGTGAGGCGTTTCAGGACGTTTGCACGAAATCGCCAAAATGGTTTCGTGCCGTTAGGGAATTGTTTCGTGCGTGTTTCGTCGCACGGTTAAGGCCGGGTTGCCGGGAAGGGGGTGTCCCGCCGCAAGACAGTCTTCCTGGCACGGTGCTTGCTGTCCCAGCGCATTGTTTCGGAATGGAGTGGAAATGATGCTGGGGCACACGATCGGCAGCATGCTGGATCGGCAGAAGGGCTTCGGCCCCGGGTTCGATTTTCTCCGTATCGCACTGGCGATTTCCGTCGTCGCCGCCCACGCGCCCTATGTCGCGAGCGGCAGTGGCGACGGCGAGCAGGCGTGGATCGCCTGGTTTCCGCACTACGCCATTCTCGTGATGTTTTTCGCGCTGAGCGGCTTTCTGATCGCGGCGAGCGGCCTGCGGCTCTCCCTAAAGGAATTTCTCACCAATCGCGGCATGCGGATCATTCCGGCGCTTGCGGTCGAGATCGTGCTGTCGGCACTGATCCTCGGGCCGATCTTCACCGCGCTGCCGCTGTCGGACTATTTCGCCAATTTCGGCACCTACAAATACTTCACCAACATCATCGGCCTCGTGAACTACGTCCTGCCCGGCGTGTTCAGCGGAAATCCCGCGCCGGAGGTCAACAGCTCGCTGTGGACGGTGCCGTTCGAATATGGCTGCTACGCGCTGATGACGGTGTTCATCCTGTTCGGCCTGTTGCGCAAGCCGCCGCTCATCGTGCTCGGTGCGCTCGTGCTGGTCGGCATCGGCCTTGCGCTCGTACTCGCCGGGCATGGCGCGCAACCCTCGCAACTGCCCGCCGGGGTCGCCGGCACGCTGCATGACAGGATCTTCAGCACGGCGCCGTTCCTCGGACGCGGCGCGAAGCTGCCGGTCGCGTTCATGCTCGGCATCGCGATCTATCTCTATCGTGACCGCATTCCCTACAACGGATGGCTTCTCGCCGCGTGCTGCGCGCTCTGCGCGGGCGCCGCGCTGCTCGGTCCGGCGGACTGGATGAGCCAGCCGGTGCTCAATCTGCTGATCGCCCCGGCGCTGGTCTATATCACCGCCTATCTCGGCGTTTCGAAGCTGCCGCGGCTGCCGCTGATTTCGCGCGGCGACTATTCCTACGGCATCTATCTCTACGGCTTTCCGGTGCAGCAGGTGGTGCGGGTATGGCTGCCGCACGCGCCCGTGATCGTTCAGTTCGCGATTGCGCTGCTGCTGATCACGCTGTTCGCCGCGTTCTCCTGGCACTGGATCGAGAAGCCGATCCTGAAGCTGCGCAGCCGCTTCTCCTTCGTGGCGCGCGAGCGCCTTGCGCCGGACGACGCGGCCGCGCCGCGCCAGGACATTGCGCCTCTTGCCGTTGCCGCGAGCGCCGTCCGCAGCAGGCACTCCTCCTGACGAGGAGCCAGCACCTTCGCCGTTCAGGAGCTGAGATATCCGGCCGATCCGTCCCACAGCAGCTTGGCCGCGGTGATGACCAGAATGGCGTAGCAGGCGCGGTACAGCGCGCGCTGGTCGAGACGTTCGTGCAGCCGCCATCCGGCCCAGACGCCGACCGGCACCGCCGGCACGCAAAGCGCCATCAGCATCCACAGGCTGCGCGACGGCGTGGCGAGCACGAGCCACGGGCCGGCCTTCAAGAGGTTGCCGACCGTGAAGAACAGGCTGGTGGTGCCGGCGTAGAGCGCCTTCGGCATGCCGAGCGGCAGCAGATAGATCGCAAGCGGCGGCCCGCCCGAATGGGCCACCATCGTGGTGACGCCGGAGGACAGGCCGGCGAACGTCGCCTTGAACGTCGAGCGCGGACGCGGCTTGATCTCGCCGCCGCCGAGAAGCCACAGCGCGGCGAACACCAGCGTCACCACGCCCATCACGATCTCGACGGCATGCCGGTCGAGATCGCGCAGCACGAAATAGCCGAGGCCGATGCCGACGACGAGCGCCGGCAGCAGCATCGCGAGGTCGATGCGCGACCACGTGCTCGGGCGCCAGAACCGCAGCGCGGTGACGTCCATGACGACGAACAATGGTGCCAGCAGCGCGCCCGCCGCGATCGGGTCCATCGCCAGCGACAGCAGCGGGATGCCGACGATGGCAAAACCGCCGCCGAACGCGCCCTTCATGAAGGCGATCAGGAAGACGCCGGCGAAGGCAACCGCGAGCACGAAAGGTCCGGGCAGGTCAGCGACGATGGACGTGATCATGGTGTCGTGCGAAGCGTTGTGGTCATGTACTCAACATGGCCACGCGCGCCTGCATGCGCAATCCAAACATTGCTCTCGGTGCACATTGCTCTCGGTGCAATTCGGCGTGCACGCGGCCTAGCCGGCGCGCATCCGCGGCAGGCCCGGCTTGTCGCCGTTGATCACGGCGCGGCGGTCGGAGACGGCGTGATGGAATTGCTCGAGCGTCAGCCCGATCACCGAGAGATCGCCTTCCTCGATCGCGCCGTCGTCGTAGCAGTCGAGCGCCTCGCGCAACAGGGCATCCGCGTCGCCCTGCATGGCGGCGAGCTGTTCCGGCGTCTCGGCGCCGCGCACCTGCGAGATCAGGGTCAGCAGATTGTCGCGATGGGTGATGTAGTGCTCGCGCTCGTCGCGCTTCACGTAGTGGCGCAGCCAGGCGCCGGCCGAGCCGAGGCCGGAGAGCAGCAGGATGCCGCCCCAGATGTAGTCGGAGTATTTTTCGAGGAAGGTGCGCTCGGTGCCGTCGATATAGGCGGCCGCGCCCTGATGCGCCGGCAGCGCGGCGTCCTTGTCGGTGTCGGGCTTCTCGATCTTTGCCGCCGCCGGCAGATCGCGCGCGACCTGGAGGCGCAGCGTGAACAGCTGCCGGTCGAGCGCGCCGACGGTCGCCTCGCTCAGCGCATGCTGCGCGATGATGAGGTGATTGACGCTGACGGTCTCGACCTTGTCCTCGGGCCGCGCCGGCGACGAGGAGAAGATGCTGCCGGCGATCTCCTCGGACTCATAGCGCGGATGCTTCTGCGCGATTGCCTCCGAGACATCGACCGGGAGGAAGACCGGCTCGCCGCGCGCCGCCGCCGTCGCCGTAATCGCTTCCGCCGTTATCTTGCTGTCGAGCGGGCCGACGGTCATGTAGGCATCGAGCGAGGGGTCGCGCGCGAGGTCGGCGATCTTGTTGACGGCGAACTGGCTGACCGCGACCTTGTCGGGGTTGACGCCGGACTCGGTCAGGATCACGCGCAGCAGCGTGACGTTGGCCTGGGTGCTGCCGATCACACCGACCTTGTGGCCGGCGAGATCGTCGATGCTCTTGATCTTCGCGGACCGCCGCTTGCCTTTGGCGCCCGAGGGCGCCCACAGCACGACGACATTCTTGCGCAGGATCGCAACCGACTCGGCGCTCGCGGGCAGATCGAGGTCGCCGCGCACCACCGCGAGGTCGACCTTGTTCGCCGTGAACAGTGCGATGCTCTCGGCGGAGCCCTGCGTCGTGACCGGCTTCAGCCGCACCGAGCTGCCGTCGTGCGTAAAGACCTGGGCGAAGCCCTGGATCAGCTTGACGTCCTCGCTGCCGGTCGGGCCGACCGCGATCGCGAGCGTCACCGGACGCAGCGCGTAATACAGCGCGCCGGCGGCGAGGCCGAACACAAGCATGCCGGCCGCAAGGATCAGCAGCGACGAGTTTCGCCGCCTGAGCCTGCGGCGCTTGGCGCCGGGATTTTCACTCTGCTCCGACATCTGGCTGTCACGTTACACGAAAAACCGGCCGTTTGCGTGAAAAACAACCTAACATTTCGATGACGTCATACGTTTGAAACATCCATGTCAGAACGTCGTGCGAGCAGAATCAAGATTAGCGATTTGGATCTCCTGCAATGCGCATACTCGTTGCGACCGATGCCTGGCATCCGCAAGTCAACGGCGTGGTCCGGACGCTGACGTCGCTTGCGCGCAGCGCAGCCGGGCTCGGCGCCGAGATCGAATTCCTCACTCCCGACGGTTTCCGCTCGGTCGGCGTGCCGACCTATCCTGGCCTGCGCGTGGCGCTGCCGAACCGCCGCGAGATCGCGCGCCGGATCGAGGAGGCCGCGCCCGAGGCGATCCACATCGCGACCGAAGGGCCGATCGGCTGGGCGGTGCGCGGCTATTGCCAGCGCAACAAGCTCGCCTTCACCACATCCTATACAACGCGCTTCCCGGAATATGTTTCGGTTCGCACCGGAATTCCCGACAGCGTCGGCTACGCGGTGCTGCGCCACTTCCACGCCGCCGGGTCGATGACGATGGTCGCGACCGACTCGCTGCGCAGCGAGCTCGCCGAGCGCGGCTTCCGCAGGCTCGGCTTCTGGACCCGCGGCGTCGACACCAGAATCTTCAATCCGGACCAGCCGGCGGTGCTCGATCTGCCGCGGCCGATCTTCATGACCATGGGCCGCGTCGCGGTCGAGAAGAACCTCGACGCCTTCCTGTCGCTGGACCTGCCGGGCTCCAAGGTCGTGGTCGGCGATGGCCCGCAAAGGGCGGCATTGGAACAGAAATATCCCGACGCGATTTTCCTCGGCGAGAAGAAGGGGCATGATTTGACCTCGCACCTCGCCGCCGCCGACGTCTTCGTGTTCCCGAGCCTGACCGACACCTTCGGCGTCGTGCAGCTCGAAGCGCTGGCCTGCGGCACGCCGGTCGCGGCATTCCCGGTCACCGGCCCGAAGGATGTCATCGCCAACCATCCGATCGGCGCGATCGACAACGACCTGCGCAGCGCCTGCCTGCGCGCGCTGACGATGTCGCGCGCCGACTGCCGCAATTTTGCGCTGGAGCGTTCCTGGGAAAACAGTGCGCGTCAGTTCATCGGCAATCTGGCCACGCTGCAGCCGAGCCGCGCGCCGCGGCCCGCCCGCCGCGTTGCCGGCCGCAGCGCGGTTCCGAATTAACAGCTCAATCGAACGAGAGACGAGAGACGATCTATGGCTGAAATCATCAAGCTGGGTGCCGACCGTTCCATGGACTTCGACCGCGAGACGGTCGAGCAGGCCTATGACCGCTGGGCGCCGATCTACGACCTCGTGTTTGGCGGTGTGTTCAGCAAGGGCCGGCAGGCCGCGATCCAGGCCACCAACAAGATCGGCGGCCGGGTGCTCGAGGTCGGCGTCGGCACCGGCATCTCGCTGCCGCTCTATAGCCCGAACGTCCGCATCTTCGGCACCGACATCTCGGAAGCGATGCTGGAGAAGGCCAAGAAGCGGGTCGCGGAGCGGGGCCTGAAGAATGTCGAGGGCCTCGCGGTGATGGACGCCGAAAAGCTCGAATTCCCCGACAATTCGTTCGACGTGGTGATGGCGCAGTACGTGCTGTCGGCGGTGCCGAACCCGGAAGCCGCGCTCGACGAGTTCGCCCGCGTGGTGCGTCCGGGCGGCGAACTGATCATCCTGACCCGCGTCAGCGCCGATGCCGGCGTGCGCCGCTTCATCGAGCAGAAGCTGCAGCCGGTGGTGCGCCCGCTCGGGTTCCGGACCGCCGAATTCGCCTGGTCGCGCTACACCAAATGGCTCGCCGGCGCGCGCGGCATGGAGCTCGCGGAGCGCCGCCTGATTCCGCCGCTCGGCCACTTCTCGCTGGTCCGCTTCCGCAAGGCGGATGTTGCCAAAGCCGCCTGAGGCGGCCCAGCCCGCCGCTCCTCCCGGGTGAGGTAGCGCACAGCGCGCCCCAAGCCGGGAGGCTACGATCTCCTTCGCCTGATCTCCGCAGATTTCGTCGGGATCAGGCGAGACCCTGCTCCGGTTGCGTCAAGGCGTCGCTCCGCATTGTCATATGTCATTATGATGATGTCACACGCGATACATCGAATCCCTGTAAATCCTGTTCCGAAAGATGTTGGGGGAACCAATGATCAAGAATTTCCTGCAAGAGCTGCGTACCCAGCGCTGGGATGACCATCGCTTCTACCATCACAGCCGGATCAACCAGAGCCTGCACTTCGTCAGCGCGCTGAGCTTCCTGTTCGCCTATGTGATGCTGTTCTTCGATCCGGTCGTGTCGGCGCTGGTCGGCTGGCTGGTCTCGATGACCTCGCGCCAGGCCGGTCACTTCTTCTTCGAGCCGAAGGGCTACGACCACGTCAACCAGGCGACCCATGAGCACAAGGAAGACATCAAGGTCGGCTACAATCTGCAGCGCAAGGTCGTGCTGATGGCGATCTGGGCGCTGTCGCCGATGGTGCTGTACTTCGATCCGACGCTGTTCGGCCTGTTCAAGCCCTGGGTCACGATGGGCGACTTCACCCGCCAGGTGGCCAAGATCTGGCTCGTGGTCGGCATCGGCGGCCTCTTGTTCCGCACCATCCATTTGTTCTTCATCCGCGACGTCGAGACCGGCCTCGTCTGGATGACCAAGATCGTCACCGACCCGTTCAACGACCTGAAGCTCTATCACAAGGCGCCGCTGTTCCTGATGAAGGGCGAACTGATCGATCCGGGTCTCGAGAAGCACGTCAAGCACGCCTGATCGGTTGCCCTCAGAGTCTTCAAGCTGCGTCATGCCCGGGCTTGTCCCGGGCATCTACGTCTTAGGATTACGGCGGATCATCACTTGAGCGCCTTCGACCGCGCGTACACGTCACCTCGCCCCGCTTGCGGGGAGAGGTCGGATCGCGCCAGCGATCCGGGTGAGGGGGGCTCACCACGAGTCCGTCCATTTCCGATTTTATGGATGCAGCCCCTCACCCCAACCCTCTCCGCGCAAGGGCGGGGCGAGGGAGCAGGGGGGCCGCGCGTTGCCTCAGCGCCTGAACTTCACGGTGACGACCTAAACGCCGTCATTCCGGGGCGATCGCGCCAGCGAGCGAACCCGGAATCTCGAGATTCCGGGTTCGATGCTGTGCATCGCCCCGGAATGACGGTGTGCTCAGCGGCCGAACCTCACGGCGACCATCTCCTTCAGGATCTGCCGCTTGATGTTCTTGTTGGTGAGGCCGGCCTTGTGCCACCACCAGCCGTCGCGCTTCATCTTCTCGGCTGCGGCGACGAAGCGGTCGCTGACCTCGGCGAAGTCGGCGTCGGTGTAGTTCAGGGTGAAGATCAGGCGGCCGGTGCCGACCCAGCTCAGCGCCAGGCCCTCGGCCCGCAGATAGTATTGCAGCATCCAGTTGTAGCGGGACGGCTCGGTGTAATAGACGGTCCAGATCGACGAGATGTTGCCGACGCGAACCGGCAAGCCTTGCGCGGCGAGGCGGTCGTTGAGCGCCTTGGCACGGCCGTTCCAGGTCTCGTCCAGCCCGTTGTAGATCGAGCGGAAGTTCGGGCTGGCGAGCCGGCTCAGGAACTCGTCCATCGCCGTCATCACATAGGGATGCGAGTTGAAGGTACCGCGGGCGAAGCAGATGTCGGCCGGGCGGTCGTCGCGGAAGCGCCGCATCAAATCCTTGCGGCCGCACACCACGCCGACCGGAAGCCCGCCGGCCAGGCTCTTGCCGTAGGTCGCCATGTCGGCCTTGACGCCGAAATATTCCTGGGCGCCGCCGGCGGCGAGGCGGAAGCCGACGAACACCTCGTCGAAGATCAGGACGATGCCGCGTTCGGTGCACACCTCGCGCAGCTTCTTCAGCCATTCGGTGTAGGCGGCGCGGTCGTATTTGGAGGAACGCGAGGAGTCGACCAGCGCGGAATCGCCGGGTGCGTTGGAATTGGGATGCAGCGCCTGCAGCGGGTTGACCAGCACACAGGCG
Organism: Bradyrhizobium sp. USDA 4503; assembly: GCF_054055815.1. Taxonomy (NCBI): domain Bacteria; kingdom Pseudomonadati; phylum Pseudomonadota; class Alphaproteobacteria; order Hyphomicrobiales; family Nitrobacteraceae; genus Bradyrhizobium; species Bradyrhizobium sp. USDA 4503. The sequence continues at coordinate 3,500,692 of NZ_JBSRXS010000001.1, read as the reverse complement.
ATGTCGCTGCGCGTCCGCAGCACGTGCAGCGTCTTCTCCGACATGTCGGCGAGCGTGAAGGTCTCGTGCGGCGACACCGGGTTGCCGACGCCGGGCTGCACGTCGCCCCACCAGCCGTGATAGGCGCCGGCGAAGCGCACGAGGCGCTTCCGCTTGGTGTGGTAGCGCGCGAGCCGCACCGCCTGCATCACGGCCTCGGTGCCGGACATATGGAACGAGACCTCGTCGAGGCCGGACAGCTCGCAGAGCCGCTTGACGTTGTCGGCAATGACCGGGTGATAGGGGCCCAGCACGGGGCCGAGCGCGTGGGCGCGCTTCTCACCCTCGGCGATGCACTCCTTGTAGAAGTCGTTGCCGAAGATGTTGACGCCGTAGGAGCCGGTCAGGTCGTAGAAGACATTGCCGTCGACGTCGGTGACGGTGACGCCGCTGGAGGCCTCGACGAAGGCCGAGGTGCCGAGATGCTCGCGCACCAGGCGGCTGTACTGGAACGGCACGCGGTAGGTTTCGGTGAACTGCAGGTCGGAGATGCGCTCCGTCACCTCGGCGGTCAACGCGCGGCCCTTGGGGTAGCGATCCCCGTAGAGGCCGGCGAGGCGGAAGAAGCCGTCCTGGCGCTGCATCGCGACGTCCTTCGGCGCGCCGTCGGAGCGGAAGAAATCGTCGATGTCGAATTCGTAGTGCGGGACCATGCGCGCGACCATCTTGGACATCTTGGAATGTCCGGTCAGCGAGCGGTGTTTGGCGCGCGACAGCGCGATGCGGGCCTGAATTTTGGGGAAAGCTGCGGCGGCGCCGGCAAGCGCGGCGGCGGACAGCGAGAGAATCGGAAGGGATGTTTCCATGACAGAAGCGCTAGCCTCAGCACCTAACAGATTCATGACAGTCAAGGGCCTGATCTCGGCATTCACCCAGCAGGAAGACCTCAATTTCCTGCTCACCAACCGGATTCCGCGGGCCGCGCTGACCCGCTTCATGGGCTGGTTCTCCAAGGTCGAGAACCCCCTGGTGCGCGACGCCTCGATCGCCTGCTGGAAGCTGTTCTCCGACCTCGATCTGTCGGAGGCCAAGAAGACCGAGTTCAGGAGCCTGCACGATTGCTTCACCCGCGAGCTCAAGCCCGGCCTGCGTCCGGCCGCTGCCGATCCTGCCATCATCGCGAGCCCGTCGGATGCGATCATCGGCGCGCATGGGCGGATCGAGGACGGGCAATTGTTCCAGGTCAAGGGCGCGCCCTATTCGCTGCTCGATCTGGTCGGCGATCCGGCGCTCGTGGAGCAGCACCGGAACGGCCGCTTCGTCACGCTGCGGCTGACCTCGAGCATGTACCACCGTTTCCACGCGCCCTATGATCTTGCCATCGACAAGGTGACGTTCATTCATGGCGACGTCTGGAACGTCAATCCGATCGCGCTGAAGCGGATCGAGCGGCTGTTCTGCAAGAACGAGCGCGCGGTGCTGCGCGCCAAGCTGCCAACCGGCGAGGCACTGACGCTGGTTCCGGTCGCGGCGATCCTTGTCGCCAGCCTCCGCCTGCATTTCCTCGATATCACGCTGAACGCGCAGTCGCGGGGCCTAGTGGATTTTTCCTGTAACGCGCATGTGAAGAAGGGCGATGAACTCGGCTGGTTCGAACACGGCTCGACGATCATCGTGCTGGCGCCCGGCAATTTCGAATTCTGCGACAACGTCGCGGAGGGAACGCGGATCAAATGCGGCGAGCCGCTGCTGCGGAAGCCTTTATAGCCTTGTTTCCATAGCGCTCATCGTTTGAGCATGAAAACCGGTTTCCACTTTTTCCGATCATGCTTTAGAGTAGCCGGGATCGTCGTGCGACGATCCTAAATCGCAAACCTGATGGACACGAGATGGCGCGGACGCCTGTTCTGGCGGCGGGAGGCATTGTGCTGCGGCGGGACGCACCGCAGCGCTTCGCCGTGGTGCGGCTGCGCAAGCGCAATGAATGGGTGTTGCCGAAAGGCAAGCTCGACGACGGCGAGACGCCGCGCGCCGCTGCCGAGCGCGAGGTGCTCGAGGAAACCGGCCATGACGTCGACGTGCACGAATTCCTCGGCACGCTGGTCTATGATTCAGGCGGCCGATCCAAGGTGGTGCATTACTGGCGCATGGATGCCGGCGGCAAGCCGGTGCGGGCGCTGATGAGCGACATCCGCGAGGTGGACTGGCTGCCGCTCGATGCGGCACTCGAGCGTCTGTCGCGCGGCTACGAGCGCGCGTTCCTGGAAAATGTCGGACCGATCGCGTTGCAGGCCGCGGCGCTCACCGAGCGCGAGCGGCGCGCGCGGGCGAGAGCCGTGGCCGCAGAGCGCCGGCGGATTCGCGAAGCCGCAGTGCCACAGGTCATCGACGAGCAGGAGGTCACCGACGCGCCTGATGTTGCCGATGCGGCTGCGCCGGCGGAGACGCCGGCCATCGATCAGCCGCCACTCGCGCAAAGCGAGCCCGATCCGCCGGCCATGGCGCCGCAAGACGTTCCGGTGGCCGAACCCGATGCAACTGCCGAGACCGAGCGGGGCGCCGAGACGGTCATCCCTGACCAAGCGCCGCCATTCGTGCACGAGGTCGTGCCGGCCGGCGCGGCACCTCAGCCCACGCCGCGCAAGAATCTGATCGAACGCGTGCGCGACTGGCTGCGCCGCGCGGCGTGATCACCCGCACATCTGACGTCGTGCCGTTGGCTGCCAGGCGTCAATGTCACGCTGCAAGGCAAGACACTCGGCAAGACGCTTGGGCGAGCCCAGGTCACGGGCCAGAAGCTGTGCCGCATGAACTTCGGCCATGGCGCCGCGAACATCTCCATGCTCCAGCTGGAGGCTGGAGATCTGAAGCCGCAGCCGCACGATCTGGACCCGCCCCTCGATGCTGGACCACAGCTGGCGGGCGAGATGGAGATGCCGCATGGCTGTTTCATGGTCCTGCCGGGAAAGCGCGAGGATCGCCTGTGCTTCGTTGGTGAGTGCGCGGATCGAGGGCATCGGCCAGCGATCCGGACTTCCCGACAGTTCGCAGATCAATGCCTTCGCTCGAACGGTCCGATGCGTGTGCGCGGCAACCAGCGCCAGATGCGCGAGCAGGATTCCGCGTCGCTGCAGCGTCCACCAGGTCTTGCCGATCAGGCTCCGCTCGAGGCTTGCATAGGCGGCCTCCGCTTCCCCTCTTGCGAGCAGCAGCATGGCGCGGCCCGGCTCCGGACACCAGCCCAGCGTGTAAGCCCTGTCATAGGCTTCGAGCGCTGCGTCGTCATTGCCGATCGCCGCCTGAATATCGCCCAGCACCCGGTTGGCATCGCCAAGAGACCAGGGCGCATCGCTGGTCAGGCGTCCGAGCGCGTCCTGAATGCGCGACAGCGCTTCGTCGAGCGAGCCTCTGATGCCGAGCACCTCGGAGCGGTGCAGCTGGCACGAGCCCGTCAATTCCATGCCGCTGCCCGAGCAAAAGTTCTGGTAGCTCCGCGTCCACTGGTCGGCGCGTGCCCAATCTCCGAACATCCGGGCCGCCCAGAGGATGTTGCAATAGAGGTTGCCGCCCATGATCGGGTCCAGATTGTTGCTGGACAGGGCAACTGCGGCGGCATGGTCCTGATCGGACAGTCCTCCGTGTGTGTCGCCGAGGCACAGCCGATAGAAGCCGCGATAGGCCAGGCTCAGCGCTTCGATATTGATCGCATCCTTGTATCTGACGGCGGTGTAGGCAGCGTCGGCCAACGCGAGTGCCTGTTCCGGCTCGCCATCGAAAGCAGCCAGTTTCGACTTCATCCATAACACCAGGGCCGTCGTCGGAGGATCGTCGAGCGTTGAAGCCCAATCTTCCGCCCGCGCGAGCCAGCCCTTTCCGATCGCGGCCTGGCCGCTTTCGAAATGCAAGGCCGAGAGCGCTATTGCGTCGACCGTGGCGCCAGCAGCGTCACCGGCCTGGCTGCGTGCGGCGACCGCGCGAACCAGAATCGGAATCGCTGCCGTGGCCCTGCCGAGGCACTGCAGGGCAAGCGCCCAATCGTGCAGATCTTCAGCGTTGAGCTGGCCGCTTTCATCCGCGCTCGCGAACAGGGTCGCTGCCTGCAACCACAATTGTCCGGCCGCTGCGCGTCGGGCGAGACCGATTGCACCGACGGTGCCATCGACTTGCTTGGGGTCGATGCGTTCCGGCTGCCGGATCCCGGACTCGAGGAAGAAGCGATAGCCTTTGCCCGGCAGATTTCGGATCGCGCCGTCCATGCCGCCGTTGCGCAGCGCGGCGCGCAACGCACTCACCGCCCGCTGCAGCGAGTTGTCTGTGACCGTCACATCCGGCCAGACGGCTTCGAGGAGTTCTTCCTTGGGGATGACCCGGTCGCGGTGTCGAACCAGATAGATCAGCAGATCGAACACACGCGGCTGCAATGGGATCTCTTGGCGCGCGCACAGCAACACGCGTCCAGCTTCATCAAGCTCGAACAGTCCAAATGAGAATGCCATGTGTATGAGTGCGGGCTCGGCGGAAAAGGTTCAGGCAAGGATCAGACAAAGATCAGGCAATGATCAGTCCGCGGTAAGGACAGTCGGCATCGACAGCGCCTATAGCTGATCATGGCTCGCCATGAGCGCCTGCCGTTCAATAATTGCAACCGAGGAGATTTCGATGGAACTCTATGTCATTCGCCGTCCGAGCGCCTGGGCGAACATGAGCGAGCTGGAACTCGCCGGCGCAACGTCCGCCAGGATCGGCGACGAGCAGATGCCGGACCGTGTCCGCTGGATCCGCAGCTATGTGGTGCACGAGGCGGATGGTCGCATCGGCACATTCTGCATATACGAGGCGCGTGACGGTGACTCGATCCGGGAGCATGCGCGCTGCGTCGGCATGCCGGGCGAGGAATTCTACAAGGTCGCGGCAACCGTGGTGGTGCGTGGTGATCCGGTCCAACCGCCCATTGCAGCCGAATGACGCCTGCGCGGCGTCGCATGGCGTATCCCGACCAAACCTGATCCGGAGCGCCATCACACTTCGATCAAGGAAACAATTATGTCGATTTCATTCATGGAATCCATTTCAAGTCCGGTACGAAGGCATTTTTCCTTCCTGCTTTTGCGGATCCGCCGGATCGTCAATCAATCGGTCGCAGGCATGCTCGCCCATCGCGAGCGGCAGGCCAGTCGCCTGATGCCGCGCGAGGCCGGCGGCCAGTCGAAGGGCGCCGGGAACCGCTGCTCACGGCAGATCGGGCGAAGCGCGCTGCTCGGGCTGGTGATCGCGGGTTTGTCCTCGCCCGTGTTCACCCGAGCGGAGGAACCTGTCGTTCTGGAGCATCGTGCAGCTCCGGCGCAGCAGGCCGCCTCGACGCAGCGTAGCAGCCACGGCTGCAGGCATCGCTCGGACTGGAGCATAGTTGCCGCATCGACCATCCCGGTCCTGCTCGACCGCGCACATAGCGCGCAGCACATTTGAAGTCATTGCACTGCTCGACGCCGTTTTTTGGCGCAACCCGCGGACTTTCGGCGAAGCCGGCGGCCTCGCCGCGAGCCGCATCACATTTTCAAAGGAGATGCACATGAACGTTCAGACCGAAATGCCGACTGTCGATCTCGCCGCCGTCAAGGCGCGCCAGCAAGCCACCTGGAGCTCGGGCGACTACGCGATCGTCGGCACCACGCTCCAGATCGTCGGCGAGATGCTCTGCGAGGCAGTCGACCTGCGCAGCAATCAGATGGTGCTCGACGTCGCCGCCGGCAACGGCAATGCGACGCTGGCTGCGGCGCGGCGCTTTGCCGACGTGGTCTCGACCGACTACGTCGCGGCGTTGCTCGAGCGCGGCCGCGAGCGGGCGGCGGCGGAGCGTCTGCCCATCACGTTCCAGGAAGCGGACGCGGAGAAGCTGCCGTTTGCCGATGCCAGCTTCGATGTCGTGCTGTCGACCTTCGGGGTCATGTTCACCGCCGACCAGCAGCAGGCGGCGAATGAACTGCGCCGCGTCTGCCGCATCGGCGGCAAGATCGGCCTCGCAAGCTGGACGCCGGAAGGTTTCATCGGCCAGCTGTTCAAGACCATCGGGAAGTATGTGCCGCCGGCGCCGGGCGTGAAGTCTCCCGCGCTGTGGGGCACCGAGGCGCATCTCGGCGCCTTGTTCGGCCCGCAGGCGACGCTCGATGCCAGGCGCAGGCACTTCAATTTCCGTTACAGGTCGCGCGAGCATTTCCTCGAGATCTTCCGCACCTATTACGGGCCCGTGCTGAAGGCGTTCGGGGCGATCGATCCGGTCAAGCAGCAATTGCTCGCCGCCGACATGTTCAGCCTGATGGACCAGTTCAATATCGCCAGGGACGGCACGCTGGTGATCCCGAGCGAATATCTGGAGGCCGTGATCACCAGGCGCGGCTGACCTGCCGCTCGGCATTGGTCGATCTGTGCATGGCGCCGGCGTAACTCGCCGACGCCATTCGCTCGTTTGATCGACATTGCTGTGATCTCAGTTACTGGCGCTTGTCCCTGGGTGGAGCCTTCGCGCCGCGCGGCGGAGGCGGCGCGCGCCGTTGCTGGAAGCTTGGCCGCGCCTGCACCGCGGGCCGTTGTATGCCCGGTGCGGCTTGCTGGATGCCGGGTCGGATCTGGCCGGGCGCCTGCGGCACGGGCTGCGCGGTGCCTTGTCGCGGCGCGCCCGATTGACCCGGCTGGGCCGCTGGTGGTCCTGGCTGGCGCACGCCGCCCGGCGCCTGGGTGCGGCCGGGCTGCAGACCGCCTTGACGTGCCGGCGATTGTTGTCCGCCGGGTTGCGTCGTGCCGCCTTGGCGCGCGGGCTCTTGCGTGGGGGCTTGGCGCGTTGGCTGTTGTCCCGCCGGCTGTTGTCCGGCTGGCGTCTGGACGCCGGGCGCGTACGGCAGCGTCGCGCCGCCGGGTTGGCCGGGCAGCGCATGCTGTGCGCCGCCTTGCTGCTGCGTGCCGGGCCGCTGCTGCGAACCTTGCCGGCCAGGCGTGCCCGGTTGCTGGCCGGGACGGTTCGGCTGACCGGGCTGCTGCATCTGGCCCGGACGGTTTTGCTGACCCGGCTGCTGCGGCGTGTTGCGGTTCTGGCCCGGCAGGCCGTTCTGCCGCTGCGGGTTCGGCTGCACCGGCTGGCCGCGGTTCGGATAGGGCGCGGCCGGATTGGCCCTGCGGAAATCGGGATTGGCGCGGCGGAAGTCGCGCTGCTCGGTCACGACCTGGCGGCCCAGCGTCTGCGCGCTATGGACCTGGCGCACAAAGCCCTGGTCGCGCGTGATCTGTTGCGGCGAGATCGTCAGCGGCACCGCGGCGAAGCGGGCACCGCCGGTGCCCGGACGAATCGCAAAGCCGCTGGCGCCGCGCGTCAGCACGCCGAGCGAGGCACCGCTGCGGTCGTTGACCTCGATGCGGCCGACATGTCCGTCGGCGTCGGGATAGAGCTTGATGCCGACATTCCTGCTGGTCGCGGTGGCGCCTTCGGGCACCTCGACGAGGCCGGTGGTGCCGCGGATGCCGAGCGTCGCGGTCGGGGTCGAGATCTTCATGTCGCCGGTCTTGGCGACCGCGGCGGCAACGAAGGCCGCCGTTCCCTTGGTGACGTTGAACAGCGCACTGTTCTGCTGGCCGCCGTCCTCATAGACATAATTGTCGATCGTGATCCTGGCATTGGCGCGCAGGTTGAAGGTGGTGCCGTCGTTGAAGGTGATGCCGAGCGAGGAGGTCCCTGATGTCGCGACCTCGTCATTGGCAAAGATGTCGTCGCGGATCTGCAGCGGCGTCGCGGTGCTGTTGCGCGTGACGGTCGCGGTTCCTGTCAGTGTTGCCACATTGCCGATCGGCTCGGGCGCCGCGGGCTGCGCGCTCGCGGCCGGCGCCGGCGTTGCAGGCGCGGGTGTTGCAGGAGCGGGCGTAGCCGGCGTCGCACTCGGCGCCGGGGCGGGCGCCTGTGCAGGCTGCGCCTGTGCAAGCCGCGTCAAGTCCGGCGCGGCATTGGCCGTTGATTGCCAACCGATCGTGACGCCGGCGCCAAGCAGAAGCGCAAAGAGAAAGCTGCGGCGCATCGCCATCGATTCCCGGGGGAGGCAGTGGGGACGGCAATTGAGCCGCGTCAGGCTGAATGCCGGATGAACGGTCGTGCCTTGTTGTCATGGCGGACCGAAACGATCAAGCACCGCGCTCCGTTGCCGGAAGCGCGGTGCCTGGTCGCTGTTGGGGTTTTGCTTAGCCGCGCTTGTGAGGAGTGATATTGAGCGGTTTCGCCGGCTTGGCCGCGGGCGCATAATTCGCAGGTTGCGCAGCCGCCGGCGGCACGTAGTGGAACACCGCCTTGCAGCCGTCGCTGAGCAGCGCGCGCTGACGGATCATGCAGGCGGTGACGCGATCGACGTCGGGAATTTCGGAGCTGCACAGCCGCATGGCGTCGCTGGTGCACATCTGCTGCTGCTCGTCGGTGTAGGCATAGGACGCCGAGGTCAGCAGACCGAGCGTGAACGCGGTTGCCGCCAGCAGTTTGCCGTGACGAAGCGCGGAAGCGGTGAAAGCCATCATGTCCCCCTTGTGATCGCGCCGAAGCAGCGCGTTGTCGAACCGATCACTAGGCAGGCTTGGTTTCGCCAATTCTTCGTTGTCACGGCAAAATGGTTTCGTCGCGCGGGCCGTTTGTTTCGTCGACCACACCCCGGTCGGGGGCTACGGCGCCGCTGGCGCCGGTGCCCCTTCGAGCGCGAGCACGGCCTCGCGCTGCGTCTCCGGCATGGCGCGGATGCGGCGCCTTGCGGTGAGGCGGAGCGCGGCAAAGCCGCCGAGGAACACCACGATCTTGCTCACGATGCCGAAGATCGGCATCACGACGGCCCATGTCGTGATCTCGCAGGTCAGCGCGACGATGGCGTTCACCGCGGCGGAGATGAACATCAGGGCGGCCCAAGCATAGCCGACCTTGACGGCGACATCGGGCACGACTTTCTGTGCGATCTCGGGCAGGTAGCGGTTGAGCCAGCCGGGTTTGAGCATCACGACGCCGACGATGGCGTAGATCACGCTCGGCTTGAACAGCACGAAGCGCGGGTCGTGGGTCAGCAGCGTGGCGGAGCCGGCGGCGACGACCAGGAACAGGCTCAGCCATTCCATGGTGTCGATCCGTTTGCCGCGCACCATCTGGACGCCGATCTGCACGACGCCGAATGCGATGCCGAGGCTGACCGCGAGCGCGGTGTTGTGCGTCAGCAGGAACAGAACAAGAAAGACAAGCGTCGAGGCGAGATCGAGGGCCAACAGCCTGGCCGCGGTGAGGAAATGCTTCATTGGTCGCTGGTCGCCCGCAGGTTCAATTCATTTTCGACAATGCGGCTCTTATAGCGGGTCCGGCGACGCACATGAAGCGACCGCCGGGCAGATATAAGCCGTTACCTGAAGGGCGACTCGCTAAACTCGCCCCGCCGTTGCACGGCGCAGCGCTGCACGCGCATCGCATTCGAGCCCCTCATCGCGATCATCGAGCTGTAGTTGTGGCGGAGTGAACGCAAAACAGCAAAGCGCCGGCGGGGGCGGCCGCCGGGCGCTGAACTCATGCCTGTCGAATGTCCTAGAACACGCCGAGAATAATGGCGCCGACGAAGGCTAACGCGATGTACGCGGCCACAATGCTCAGCTTGCTCAGCAGAGGACTCGCGAAATCCATTGGGGAAACTCCCTCGGTTCACACAACGCTGCCCGCATTAACGTCAAAGCTAGCAAGGGGTTCCAGGCCGAAAAAGGCAGTCTTGTTGTCAGGCTCGCTGTTCGCGGCAATGCCGCATTGCGATGCGCGGCTCAAATAGCCGCCGAATCAAGGCGTTGACGCGTCGCAAATATATTCGGCGGCGGCGCCGGTTCCAGGCGCCGATAGCAGTACCCGCTTGGATGTCCGTCGGTTGCTCTCGCCCCTGTGTCGTTGCGCCGCAAGGCGGCATCGTCATTTGTTGTGCGCCTGTCACAAACCATACCCAGATTGCCGCCCGCAATGACCGGGGCTCTACCCCGGTAATAAGTACTTGGGGGCGTTACGTGAAATCTGGGTTTCTGAGCCGCGCAAGCCGGCTTGCGCTGGCTATTTCTGCGACTTCGTTGGGGTTCTCCTGTCCGGCACTGGCCGCAAGCTTCAGCACTCCTCCCAACAGCACGACGGCGCAGACCGTCTCCAACAATGATACCGGCTCGGTCGCCGCCGGCAGCAGCCTGTCGGTGACGGGCACCGCGATCACCTGGATCACCGGCCTGTCGTCGCCCGGCGTCGTCATCACCAACAACGGCACCATCTCGGCGACCTCGCGCGGCATCGACACCTCGAGCAGCGCCATCAGCGGCAATCTCACGCTGATCAACAATTCCGGCGCGCTCTTCACCGCGTCCAATGATGCATTCCGGATCAATGGCGGCCTGAGCAGCGGGTCGGTCACCGTCGACAATGCGGGCACCATCCAGTCGACGGGCAACGGCCGCGTCTTCGACTTCGTCAACGCGACGTCGAACACCACCGTGTTCTCGATCACCAACCAGAGCGGCGGCATCATCAAGTCATCAGGCAGCGACGTGATGCGGATCGGCGGCGGAACCACCACGATCACCAATTCCGGCATGATCGACGCGACCAATACGGCAGGTTCTCGCGCGATCCGCGCCACCACCAATCTCAACAACGTGATCTCGCTGTCGGTCGTCAACAATGCGGGCGCGACGATCCAGTCGGCCGACGACGCCATCCAGATCAACGGCGCGTCGGGCAGCAACAGCACGACCGCGGCCAGGTTCTCGGTCGACAAGCCGGCACCATCAAATCGGCGACCGGGCAGGCGATCGACTTCGACAATCTCGTCTCGACCGCCGCGAGCGTTCACATCACAAACCGCGCGACCGGCCTGATCACTGCGGCCAATGCGGACGCGATCCGTCCCGGCGAAAACTTCACGATCGACAATTACGGCCAGATCATCGCCAATGGCACGATCGATCCCGCAACCGGCCGGCCCAGCGCCGATGCGATCGATCTTCAGGGCGGCCACAACGGCACCGTCAACAACTATGCCGGCGGCCTGATCTCGGGTGCCAAGAACGGCACCGCCGGCGACGCCGGCACCATCACGGTCAACAATTTTGCCGGCGCAACCATCATCGGCCGCAACGGTGCGGGCGTCGGCGGCGGCAACGCCATCGTCACCAACTACGGCACCATCACCGGGGCGATCGATGGCGTCTCGACGCGCAGCGATGGCGACGGCATCGATATCGACAATGTCCTGACGCTGACCAATTACGGCATCGTCCAGGGCACCGGCGCAACCGGCGCCGATGACGGCGGCCGCTTCAACAACAGCGAGGGCCTTGCGATCGGCGGCGGCACCATCCGCAACTACGGCACCATCAGCGGTGCCGCGGCGGGCATCGTCGTCAACAACGATTCAAATCCGGACCATTCGCGCAGCGGATCGGCGGCGCTCGACTTGATCAACTATGCCGGCGCCACCATCGTCGGCAACAACAGCTATGCGATCCGCTCCGAGAACAAGACCGGCAATGCCGCCGTCGACAACGACAGGATCGTCAACTACGGCACCATCATCGGCAACGGCACGATTCCCGATCCCAATGGCGTTACGCTGCTGCAGAACGGCACGCCCGATACCGGCTCGGTCGGTACGCTGAACGGCGTGACCTATACCGGTACCGGCTCGACCCGCTTCATCCGCGGCGACGGCGCAGCGATCCAGACCGGCGAGGGCGCCGACGTGCTGTCGAACTACGGCACCATCATCGGCAATACCGGCCGCGCGATCAGCATGGAAGGCGGCGACGACACGCTCAATCTCTATGGCGGCTCGACCATCACCGGCCGGATGGATGGCGGCGTCGGCACCGACACGCTCAACCTGTTCGGGCCAGGCTCGGGCACGCTCTCGAACGTGATCAATTTCGAGGTGCTCAACGTGCAGGGCGGCGTCTGGACCGTGACCGACGCGCAGAGCTACCAGGCCGGTGCCACCATCGGCGCCGGTGCGAAGCTGCTGGTCAATGGCTCGCTTGGCAATGCCGTGACCGTCAATGCCGGCGGCACGCTCGGCGGCAATGGCAGCGTCGGCAATGTCCTGGTCAATGGCGGCACGCTGTCGCCGGGCAATTCGATCGGCACGCTCACGGTGCAGGGCAGCCTGACCTTCACCGCCGCATCGACCTATCTGGTCGAAGTGTCGGCCGCGGCGTCCGATCGCACCAACGTGACAGGTGCGGCAACGCTCGGCGGCGCCACGGTCAACGCGTCCTTCACCGGCACCACGTTCCAGAAGCAGTACACCATCCTCAACGCGGCCGGCGGTGTCAGCGGCAGCTTTGCCGGGCCGGTCAACAGCAATTTGCCATCGAACTTCATCTCCAGCCTGAGCTATGACGCCAACAGCGTCTATCTCAATCTGGCGCTGAATTTTGCCGCAACCGCCAGGCTCAGCAGCAATCAGGCCGCGGTCGGCCATGCGATCAGCAGCGCCTTCAACGGCACGGGCAGCATTTCCGCCGCGTTCGGCGCGCTGACGCCGGCCGGGCTGATGCAGGCGTCGGGCGAATTCGGCACCGGCTCGCAGCAGACCACTTTCGACGCCATGAACATGTTCCTCGGCGTCATGACGGATCCCTTCACCGAAGGGCGCGGCGGCGTGCCTGCAAATAGCGGCGCGTCGCAATTCGCTGATGACACCATGAGCTACGCGTCGACCGGCATGTCGCGAGCGAATGGCGCGCGCGATGCCTATGCCGCGATCTATCGCAAGGCGCCGCCGCCCCCGCCGCAGACGTTCGAGCAGCGCTGGAGCGTCTGGGCGGCGGGCTTCGGCGGCGGGCAGAGCACCGATGGCGGCACTACCGCCGGATCGAATTCGACGACGAGCCGCATTTTCGGTGTCGCCGTCGGCGCCGACTACCGGATCTCGCCCGACACGATTGCGGGCTTTGCGCTCGCCGGCGGCGGCACCAATTTCACCGTGGCCAACGCACTCGGCGGCGGACGCTCCGACCTGTTCCAGGCCGGCGCCTTCATCCGTCATGGATTCGGGCCGGCCTATCTGCTGGGCGCGCTGGCCTATGGCTGGCAGGACGTCACCACTGATCGCACGGTGACGATCGCCGGCATCGACCGGCTGCGCGCGCAATTCAACGCCAATGCGCTGTCGGGCCGGATCGAAGGCGGCTATCGCTTCATCACGCCGTGGTCACTGGCGCTGACGCCCTATGCCGCCGGACAGTTCACGACCTACGATCTGCCGTCCTATGCCGAGCAGGTGCTGTCGGGATCGAGCGCGTTCGCGGTGGCCTATGGCGCCAAGACCGTCACCGCCACGCGCAGCGAACTCGGCGTCCGCAGCGATCGCTCGATCGCGTTGCAGGATGGCATTCTCAGCCTGCGCGGCCGGCTCGCCTGGGCGCACGACTACAACACCGATCGCAGCGTTGCCGCGACATTCCAGACGCTGCCGGGCGCGTCCTTCGTGGTCAACGGTGCGGCGCCTGCGAGCGACGCGGTGCTCACCACCGCGAGCGCGGCGATGAACTGGACCAGCGGTCGGTCGGCGGCGCTCACCTTCGAGGGCGAGTTCTCCGACGTCACGTCGTCCTATGGCGGCAAGGGTGTCGTTCGCTACACGTGGTGATGACATCATCTCGGCAGGGCGCGTGTTGCCCTGCCGGGTTCCGCTGCATGGTTAAGGACAGCTGAAAACAACGCATCGAAATGCGTTGAAGAGTCTTTAATCAAATTCGCAGAACCTCCGCGCCATGACGCGTGGAGTTCGTTTGTATCTCGTCGGCTCCCTTGTCCTTGTGTCGCTTGCTGGTTGCGGTCGCGGTCTGTTTCAGACCGCCGAGCGCGAACCGTGGCGGGCCGAGGCCGAGGCCGCATGCCTGAAGTCGGGCGCGGTCAAGGAGAGCGCCGACCTCGTCCGCATCGATCCGATCTCCGGTCCCGGCGTCTGCGGCGCCGAGTTCCCGCTCAAGGTCGCCGCGCTCGGTGAAGCCAGTTCGGCTTACGGATTTGCCGACGACAGCCTGCGCCCGCCGGCATCGGTCGGCAACCAGCCGCGCTGGCCGATCAACCGCCAGCCGCCTCCGCCGCCCGCGCAGGCGCCGTATTCCAATCAGGCCGTCGGCCAGCCGAGCTATGGCAACGAGCCGGGCTATGGCAGCCGTCAGAATGGACCGGTCTCGCTGTCGGCGCCCGGCGTTCCGCCGCAGCAGGACGAGATCGATTTGCCGCCGGAAGGCTCGCCCGACGCCAGGGGCGAGCGACCTTATTATCCCGGCCTGCCATCCAATCCGCAGCGCGACAGCGCGGCCGCGCCCTATTCACCGGCACCGTATTCCCAGCAGCCGCCCGGCGCGCCACCGCCGCCGCGGCTCGGTCCCTCGAGCGGCAATCCGGTGGTGACGGTCGGCCCGGTCGCAGTGAAGCCGGCGGCAACGCTGGCGTGCCCGATCGTCTCGGTGCTCGAGCGCTGGCTCGCCGATTCCGTACAGCCGGCGGCGCAGCGCTGGTTCGGCGCGCGTGTCGTCGAGATCAAGCAGATCTCGGCCTATTCCTGCCGCGGCATGAACGGCAATTCGCACGCGCATATTTCCGAGCACGCCTTCGGCAATGCGCTCGACATCGCAGCCTTCACGCTGGCTGACGGTCGCCGCATCACCGTGAAGGATGGCTGGAAAGGCCTGCCGGAGGAGCAGGGCTTTCTGCGCGATGTCCAGGCCGCCGCCTGCCAGCAATTCACCACGGTGCTGGCGCCGGGGTCCAACGTCTATCACTACGACCACATCCATGTGGATCTGATGCGCCGGGCCAGCCGGCGTCTGATCTGCCAGCCCGCCGCCGTCTCGGGCGAGGAGGTCGCGGCGCGTGCCGGCGGCCGTAACCCCTATGCAACGCGCGAACCTTATGTCACAGGATCGCTCGGCGGCAGAAAGCCGGCCCCGCGGGGTAAGGCGGGGATCAACGAAGAAGACGAATTCGCCGACGAATAGGGACGCGTCTGATACCCGTATTTTTACTGGGTGACACCGTGCAAACGGTAGCCACTTTTATGCTGCATATGCTTCGGAGCCGGGCGCACCCGGCTGATTTCTGGGGGATAGCTTTGCAAGACGCGCCGATCATTCTCGTCATCGAAGACGATCGTGATCTTCAGATGATGGTAGAGGACGCCCTGAGGGACGGCGGCTATGAGCCGGCGATCGCGGGCTCGGGCGAGGAAGCGTTGACGCTGCTGAAGGCGTTCCGCACCAAATACTCAGCACTGGTCACCGACATCCGCCTGCTCGGACGGCTCGACGGCTGGCGCGTGGCGCGCGGCGCCCGCGAGATCGACCCGTCATTCCCGGTGCTCTACATCACCGGCGGCGGCGGCGACGAGTGGCCGACCCGGGGCGTGCCGGACAGCGTGCTGCTGAACAAGCCGTTCTCGCCCGACGAACTGGTCGCGGCCGTGGCCAAGCTGCTCAAGAACGGCGCGCCGGCCTGAGCGACTGATCGTTCCTGCGATTTGACGATGCGCACGTTGTGCGGGCAAAACGTGCCGGCATGAATGATTTCGCACAGTCGATCACGGCGGCGGCATCGCTGATAGCCGGTCGCGATCCGGTCCTGCTTGGGATCGTCGCATTGTCGTTGCGCGTCAGCCTGCTGGCGAGCCTGCTCGCGCTTCTGATCGGCGCGCCGATCGGCGGCTGGCTTGCGATATCGAGGTTTCGCGGACGGCAGGTGGTGATCGTGCTCGCCAATGCCTGTCTCGGCCTGCCGCCGGTCGTGGTCGGCCTCGGGCTTTATCTGCTGCTGTCGCGATCCGGACCGCTGGGCTTCGCCGGGCTGCTGTTCACGCCGACGGCGATGGTGGTGGCGCAGGTCATCCTGGCGACGCCGATCGTGGTTGCGCTGGTGCATCGTCCGGTCGCGCTGCTGTGGGCGGAATATGCCGATTTGATCCGCACCGACGGCCTGTCCCGCCTGCGCAGCCTTGCGCTGGTGTTCTCGCTCGGCCGCGCCTCGCTGCTCACCGCGTTCCTCGCCGCGTTCGGCCGCGCCATCGCGGAGGTCGGCGCCATCATCATCGTGGGCGGCAATATCAGCGGCTATACGCGAACGATGACGACCGCGATTGCGCTCGAGACCAGCAAGGGCGAGCTGGCGCTCGGTCTCGGGCTCGGCGTCATCCTGCTTGCGCTGAGCGTCAGCGTCAGCACGATCGCGTTTCTGCTAGTGCGCGGCGTTGGGGAAAAATAGCTGCTCGCCACCGACCTTGTAGCCGGCGATGGCCGACTGCCCGGCCTGCGAGACCAGCCAGTCGATGAAGGCCTCGCCGTCCGCGGCCTTCACCGTCGGATGTTTCGCCGGATTGACCGGCATCACGCCGTACTGGTTGAACAGCCGCCGGTCGCCTTCGGTCAGCACGGCGAGCTCGCCGCGGTTCTTGAACGACAGCCAGGTGCCGCGGTCGGACAGCACATAGGCATTCGACGCGGATGCCATGTTGAGCGCCGGACCCATGCCCTGGCCGATCTCGCGATACCACTGGCCCTTCGCTGAGCCGAGATCGACGCCAGCCGCCTTCCAGAGCCGCAGCTCGGCCTCGTGCGTGCCGGAGTGGTCGCCGCGCGAGATGAAGGCCGAACTGGTCGCAGCGATCTTGCGCAGGGCATCCGCGACATCCTTGTCGCCGGCGATATGCGCCGGATCGGCCTTCGGGCCGACGATGACGAAATCGTTGTACATCACGTCATATCGTTTGGTCGCAAAGCCCTCGGCCAGGAATTTCTCTTCGGCCACGCGATCATGCACGAACACGACATCGGCATCGCCGCGCCGTCCGATGTCGAGCGCCTGTCCGGTGCCGACCGCGACCACCTTCACGGCAATGCCCGAGGTCTCCGAGAACCGCGGCAGCAGATAGCCGAACAGGCCGGACTGTTCGGTCGATGTCGTCGAGGCGACGGTGATGGACCGGGTCTGCGCGAGCGCGGGACCGGCGAACAGCATCACGGCGGCGATGACAAGGTGTCGAAGGAGGGATGTCATGTGAATACTGCGTACCGGAGAACGATGTCGGTCACCATGCCGCATTTCGTCCGGTGACGCAAAGCAGGCGCGATGTCGCGCGCTGCGGTCGGCGGTGGTAGGGTCGCCTCGAACGAAGCAATAAGAAGGGATATCAGGTCATGGCTTTGGAGAAGGTCGCGCTCGTTACCGCGGGCGGCAGCGGCATGGGAGCGGCGGCGGCGCGGCGCCTCGCGGCCGATGGTTTCCGCGTTGCGATCCTGTCGTCGTCGGGCAAGGGCGAGGCGCTGGCAAAGGAGCTCGGCGGCCTCGGCTTCACCGGCTCGAACCGTTCCAACGATGATCTGAAACGCGCCGTCGACGGCGTGGTGGAGCGTTGGGGCCGCATCGATGCGCTGGTCAACAGCGCCGGCCACGGCCCGCGCGCGGGTGTGCTCGAACTGACCGACGAGCAGTGGCACACCGGTCTCGACGTCTACCTGATGAACGTGATCCGCCCGACGCGTCTCGTCGCGCCTCACATGCAGGCGCAGAAGTCGGGCGCGATCGTCAACATCTCCACCGCCTGGGCGTTCGAGCCGAGCGCGATGTTTCCGACCTCGGCGGTGTTCCGCGCCGGGCTCGCCGCGTTCACCAAACTGTTCACCGACAGCTACGCCGCCAGCAATGTGCGCATGAACAACGTGCTGCCAGGCTGGATCGACAGCCTCCCGGCAACCGACGAGCGCCGCGACAGCGTGCCGATGAAGCGCTACGGCAAGGCGGAGGAGATCGCCGCAACCATCAGCTTCCTCGTCTCCGACGGCGCGGGCTACATCACCGGCCAGAACATCCGCGTCGACGGCGGATTGATGCGGTCGATTTGAGGCAACTGCTAAACCCGTCATCCCCAGGGCCTGACTCATAGACAGACTCTGAGGAGCAAGTGAGCTTGTGATTCACAAGCGGCACCAAATATTCGGTGTCGTCCCGGCGAAAGCCGGGACCCATAACCACCGATGGTCATCGTTGCGCGTCGATGGAACGACGAGTCCCGTCCCAACATCCGCCGCGGAGTATGGGTCCCGGCTTCGCCGGGACGACATCAAAGTGTGCGGCGCCGTTCGTACCCGTTGCGTCGCCACAACTTACGTCACCAGTTGCGTCTACGCGCTGCGCGGCGCGCTCCAGGCCGCGGGCGTCACAATTGCGGCGACCTCTGATTGCGTTTGTCGTGATGACAAACTGAAGGCGCAGGGCTAGCCTTCCGTCAAATCAAAACATACGGAGGAATGGCATGCCAGACGCAGCAGTTGCAGCACGCGCTTCAGACTCCACGCAGAGCGGAACCACGCAGCAGGTCGACGTTGCGGTGGTCGGCGCCGGCTTCGCCGGACTTTACCTGTTGCATCGGTTGCGCAAGGCGGGCTTCTCGGCGGTCGCGCTCGAGGAGGGCGCCGATGTCGGCGGCACCTGGTACTGGAATCGTTATCCCGGCGCGCGCTGCGACATCCAGACCATCGACTACAGCTACACTTTCGATCCCGAGCTCGATCAGGCCTGGACCTGGTCGGAGAAATACGCGACCCAGCCGGAAATCCTGCGCTATCTCCGCTTCGTCGCCGACCGTTACGATCTGCGTCGCGACATCAGGTTCGGCACCAAGGTCACGCAGGCGACCTGGAATGATGCGACCTCGCGCTGGCAGATCTCGACCAACAACGGCGCCGACGTCTCGTGCCGCTACTACATCATGGCGACCGGCTGCCTGTCGTCGCCGAAGCCCCCGGAGATCGACGGCGTCAAGGACTTCAAGGGCGAGATCTATTTCACCGGCCGCTGGCCGCATCAGGGCGTCGATCTCAAGGGCAAGCGCGTTGCCGTGATCGGCACCGGATCGTCGGGCATTCAGTCCATACCGATCATCGCCGAGCAGGCCGCGCAGCTCACCGTGTTCCAGCGCACCCCGAACTTCGCGCTGCCCGCGGGCAACGGCCCAGCGCCCGAGGATCGCAAGACCTATTTCGAGAGCGACCGTGCTGCCTATCGCGACCAGGCGCGCTGGTCGATGGCCGGCGTGCCCTATCCGCAGCAGACCGTGGTGAGCTGGCAACTGAGCGACGCCGAGCGCCGCGAGCGGTTCGAGAAGGCGTGGGCGGCGGGCGACCTCGTCCATATCCTGACCCAGCTCTGGGCCGACCAGGCGGTCGATGTCGACGGCAACAGACTGGTCGCCGACCTGATCCGCGAGAAGATCGGCGCCGTGGTCAAGGATCCGGAGACGGCGGCGGCGCTGGCCCCGCACGATCATCCGTTCGGTGCCAAACGTCCCTGCCTCGATACCAATTACTACGCGACCTACAACCGTCCCAACGTGACGCTGGTGAATCTGCGGCAGGAGCCGATTAAGGGGATCACCGCCAGCGGCATCTTCACCAACGGACGCAAGTTCGACGTCGACGTCATCGTGTTCGCCACCGGCTTCGACGCGATGACCGGGGCGATCATGGCGGTGCATCCGATCTCCGGCCGTGGCGGCAAGTCGCTGTCGGATGTCTGGGCGCACGGACCGCAGACCTATCTCGGCGTCACCGTCGCGGGCTTTCCCAATCTGTTCATGATCACCGGTCCCGGCAGCCCGTCGGTGCTGTCGAACATGGCTGTCTCGATCGAGCAGCACGTCGATTGGGTGGTGGAGCGGATCGCCGCGCTGCGCGACGCCGGCTTCACCACGATGGAAGCGACCGAGACCGCGCAGGCCGGCTGGGAACGGCACATGGCCGATTGCGCGACGCTGACGCTGCACCGGCTCGCCAACACCTGGTACACGGGCGCCAACGTGCCCGGCAAGCCGCAAGGCGTGATGCCTTATACGGGCGGCGTCGGTCCGTATCGCAGCATCTGCAACGAGGTGGTCGGCCGCGGCATGCTCGGCTTCAAGCTCTCGGGTCCCGGCGTTGCCGAGCAATGCAATGACGGCGAGATCGTGCGCCTGCAGCCGGATGTGCGGCTGGTGCTGAACCTGCTCGGCGAAATGAACCTGCCGCCGCTCGAGACGATGGGGGCGCAGGGCGCGCGCGACTTCCTCACCGAATTCAACAAGGGGCGTCCCTTTGGCCGCCCGGTCGGCGAGGTCGGCAGCGGCATGCTGCAGGGCGCGGACGGTCCGCTGCCGTACAAGCTGTACCGGCCCGGCGACGCCGGGGCCGCATCCGATCGTGGTGTATTTCCACGGCGGCGGCTGGGTGCTCGGCGACGAGATGTCGGACGATCCGTTCTGCCGCGACCTGTGCCGGCGCACCGGCATGATCATCGTCAGTGTCGGCTATCGCCATGCGCCCGAGCATCGCTTCCCGGCCGCGGCCGAGGACGGTTTTGCGGCGACGCGCTGGATCGCGGCCCATAGCGCCGAGCTCGGCGGCAGGGCAGGGCCGCTGCTGGTCGCGGGCTGGAGCGCCGGCGGCAACATCGCGGCCGTCACGTGCCAGCTCGCGCGCGATCGCGGCGGGCCCGAGATCGCGGGCCAGCTCCTGATCTGTCCGGTCACCGATTCCACATTCGACCGGCCGTCCTATGTCGACAACGCGACCGGCTATTTCCTGACCCGCGGGCTGATGTACTGGTTCTGGGACCTGTACTGCTCGCCGGCCGACCGCACCGACCCGCGCGTCGCGCCGCTGCGCGGCAAGCTCGAAGGCCTGCCGCCGACGTTCATCGCGACCAGCGAGTTCGATCCGTTGCGCGACGAGGGCATCGCCTATGGCGACGCGCTCGCCAAGGCCGGCGTCAAGGTCGAGCAGCTCAAGGCGCAGGGCCACTTCCACTCGTCGTTCGTGATGGTCGACGTCATCATCACCGGCGTTGCCGGCCGCGTGAAGATGGCGAAGGCGCTGCGGCGCTTCGCCGGCCTGCCCGAGGAGGTCGAGCAGGACAACGTCGCTACGCCGGAGGTCAACGCGGCGGCGAACTAGCTCGGGTTTGAATTGCAGCCGCGCTCCCTCTCCCGCTTGCGGGCACTTGCGGGGGAGGCGCGTTGCGAAAATATCGAAAACAACCCCATGCAAAGGAGCCGGCGGTGGCAGGCGTTCGACCTAGCCACTTGACACGTCGGGCAACTCACGGATATATTTCTAATATTCAGAAATCTCTCGCTCTAGCCGAGCTCGAACGTCGTGACGCCGAACACGCGATCGATCCGGAGTGGCGGGATCGCGCCGGTATACATCCGCGCGGTCTCGAACACCGGCGACAGCCCGAGGCCTTGCGCCAGCGCGACGGCGTCGCGGTTGACCGCGGGGACATCGAGGAAGACCTCGCCGCTGCCCGCGCTCGCGAGCAATGCCGCGACAACGGCCTCGGCGCCGGCACGGTCATCTGCAACCAGCGGACCGATCTTGCGGCCGGTCCGGCACGGGCGGATCACGCCCCAGCCGGCCAGCCTGCCGTCGCGCATCAGCGCGCGCCCGACATGTCCTGACGTGTTGATCCAGGCGCGCAGGAATGCCGGCCGCGGTGCGGGAAACACCGTGGCGTCATCGGCCTCGATCAGCGCCATCGGCAGATCGGTCAGCGCGACGGTGTCGCCGCTCGGCGCGGATGGTGTGGCGACAGTGCCGCCATAGCGCACATTGGCGTAAGCGAGCGCGAAGCCGGACTTCTGGTAGTTCGCCTGCTGCGCCACCACGCCATCGAGCCCGATCACGCGCGGGCGCGCATGCGCGATGGCCGCATTCCAGATCTTCAGGCCATGGCCGCGGCCGCGCAGATCCGGACGCACGATGTAGAAGCCGAGGAAGGCAAATTGCGCGCCGTAATTGACGCAGGAGATCACCGCGGCCGGCTCGCCATCGAGCTCGCCGATGAAGAAGCCCTGCGGGTCCTCGGCGGCAAAGCAGGGCGCATCTGCGAGACCAGGATTCCATCCCTCCGCCGCGGCCCAGTCCACCGCGAGCGCGATCTCGTCCGGCTGCATCTGTCGGATGGTGAGGTCGTTCATGGTCGATCGCCTCGTCGTGCTGGAGTTATTGATCGTGCACATCGACGGCTGGAGAACAATACCCCCCGTGACGATCTAAAGAACGTACGTCCGTCATGTTGATGAGGCTGCCAACGAGTCCGCACAAAGCGCGGCCCGATGATAAACTCCGCGGCCGTCTCAAGCACGACGGCCACCAGCCGGGCCGCGCATGCTTCGAGGCTCGCTACGCGAGCACCTCAGCATGACGGGACGAAGAGCGCGCTGGTCCGCGATAAGACGTCGATCTCACCCGGCCTTCGGCCGGTACGCCGCGAAGAACACGCGCGTCGCGCTGTCGACGACGGTTGCGATCCGCTCCGGCGAGGGCGACGGCTTGGCCTGGAAGATGAACGCCTGGAACAGCGTCGCCTGGCACATCTGCATGAATTGCCAGGCCGCGAGCTGGTAGTCGTCGATCACGAGCTCGCCGAGCGCGGCGCGCGCCTCGAGATAGGCGGCGAAGCGGTCGACGGTGTGGGCGATGACGTGGGTGTAGAACCGGCTGCCGAGCTCGGGCATCCGCTCGGCGATCGCCATCACGGTGCGGATCGCCGAGCCGCCGCCGGGCCGGCACAACACCGCGACATAGGCGCGGCCGAATTCGGGGAGGGTGGTGTCGACGTCGCGCGCCGGATCGAAATTAAAGGCGACCTTGCCCTGCTCGAGCTTTTCCTCCTCGACGATCGCCGCGAATAGCCCGGCCTTGTCGGGGAAATAGACGTAGAGCGTGCCCTTGGAGACGCCGGCGGCGCGCGCGATCTCGCCCATGCTCGCCCCGTCAAAGCCGAGCTCCAGGAATACCTTGCGGGCGCCGTCCAGGATCTGGCGGCGTTTCGACGATTCCTCCTCGCCGACGGATTGGAGGGAGGTTCGGGGCGCTGCAACCATTGATTTAGCTTCTCGGGAAAGAACTCAACCCAAAGTAGGAAAGGGAAGAATCGAAGCTTTATAATCTAGCGGGCGGGAATGTATATTGACCGAACCGTTCGGTCAATGATATCTTGGGAGTGACGATGCGCCGCACGGCCCTTATTCCGCCATCGCGGGCGTCAAGATTTTTGTGGGGAGCCTCGGCCATGGCCGCAGCACGGGATCAGGCTGCACGCATTGTTCGTTCCGAGCCTGAGATGGCCGAGGACGCGATCGCGCGCGATGCATCCGCCGATCTCGGCGAGCAGGGCCGTGCTGATGAAGCCAAGCGTCCCGCGGAGGCGCCGCCCGCGTCTGCGCCCGAGCAGCCGGCGGCTTCGTCCACTGCGGCGCCGGCGCCGAAATCCGGCAAGCGCAAATTCGTGATGATGGGCGTGGTCGGCCTGCTCGCGCTCGCTGCCGCGGGCTATGCCGCCTATTACCTGATGGTCGGGCGCTTCTACGTCTCGACCGACGATGCCTATGTCCGCGCCAACAACTCCATGCTCGGCGCGCGCGTCGCGGGCCATATCGCGGCGATCCTGCCCGGCGACAACGCGCTGGTGCGCGCAGGCGACGTAATCTTCCGGATCGATGATGGCGACTACCGTATCGCGGCCGACGCCGCGCGCACCAGGATCGCGACCCAGCAGGCGACGATCGAGCGCATCGGCCGCCAGGTTGCGGCGGCGGCGAGTTCGGTCGAGCAGGCGCAGGCCCAGCTCGTGTCCGCCCAGGCCGGCCTGAAGCGCGCCGATCTCGATTTCGATCGGCAGCAGGCGCTCAGCACCAAAGGTTTTGCCTCGCGTGCCACCTTTGAAGTCTCGGAGGCCGGCCGCGATCAGGGCGCGGCCAGCGTGCGATCCGCGCAGGCGGCCTATGATGCCGCCAAGGACAATGTCGAGGTGACCAAGGCGCAGCAGGCCGAGGCCCGCGCCCAGCTCGCCGAATTGCAGACCCAGCTCGCCAAGGCCGAGCGCGATCTCGAATTCACCAACGTCCGCGCGCCGGTCGACGGCACCTTCTCCAACCGCCTGGTCAACACCGGCGACTACATCAATGTCGGTCAGCGGCTCGGCAATGTGGTGCCGCTCGACGGCGTCTACATCGACGCCAACTATAAAGAGACCCAGCTCAAGCGCATCCGCACCGGGCAGCGCGTGACGATCAAGGTCGACGCCTACGGCTTCCGCAAGTTTACCGGCCTCGTCGACAGCATTTCGCCGGCGGCAGGCTCGGTGTTCACCTTGCTGCCGCCCGACAACGCCACCGGCAACTTCACCAAGATCGTGCAGCGCCTGCCGGTCCGCATCCGCGTGCCTGCCAGCGTCGCCAGGCAGGGCCTCTTGCGCGCCGGCATGTCGGTCTACACCACCGTCGACACCCGCGAGGGCGCGGCCGATGCCGACGCCGAAACTGATCTCGACGCGCCGATGATGATCCATCCGCAGTGATGTCTTGAAGCTTCGGACAGAGTCCGAGGCTCGGAGCCGATGAGCCCATGGCTGATACGACCACTGCTTCGCCCTCGATGATGACCGGCGCCCCGGAGTCCGAGCGCATCCAGCCGAAGCGGCTGGTTGCCTTCATCATCATGGTGTTCGGCATGTTCATGTCGATCCTGGACATCCAGATCGTCTCGGCCTCGCTGTCCGAGATCCAGGCCGGCCTGTCGGCATCCTCGACCGAAGTGTCGTGGGTGCAGACCGCCTATCTGATCGCCGAAGTGATCGCGATTCCCTTGTCCGGGTTCCTGTCGCGCGCGCTCGGCACAAGGCTGTTGTTTGCGATCTCGGCGTTCGGCTTCACCGCCTCGAGCCTGCTGTGCGGCTTCGCTTCCTCGATCGAGCAGATGATCCTGTGGCGCGCGCTGCAGGGCTTTCTCGGCGCCGGCATGATCCCGACGGTGTTCGCCTCGGCCTACACGATCTTCCCGCGCACCAAATTCCACATCGTGGCGCCGATCATCGGCCTCGTCGCGACGCTGGCGCCGACCGTTGGCCCAACCGTCGGCGGCTACATCACGGATCTGATGTCGTGGCACTGGTTGTTCTTCATCAACATCGTGCCTGGCGTCATCATCACGGCAGGCGTGCTGGCGCTGGTCGATTTCGACCAGCCAAACTTCGCGCTGCTCGAGCGCTTCGACTGGTGGGGCCTGATCTTCATGGCCGGTTTCCTCGGCTCGCTTGAATATGTGCTGGAGGAGGGGCCGCAATATGAGTGGCTGCAGGACACCTCGGTCGCTGTCTGCGCCGCGATTGGCTTCGTCTCGGCGGTCGCGTTCTTCTGGCGCGTCTTGACCGCGGAGGAGCCGATCGTCGATCTCTACGCCTTCAGTAACCGCAACTTCGCGGTCGGCTGCGTGCTGCAGTTCTGCATCGGTATCGGGCTCTATGGCCTGACTTATGTCTATCCGCGCTATCTCGCGGAGGTTCGCGGCTACAGCGCGCTGATGATCGGCGAGACCATGTTCGTCTCCGGCGTCACCATGTTCTTGATGGCGCCGGTGGTCGGGCGGCTGATGCAGAAGGTCGATTTGCGCTACATCATCGCCTTCGGCCTCGTGACCTTCGCGCTCGGCTCCTGGCAGATGACCTGGATCACCCGCGACTATGATTTCTATGAGCTGCTGCTGCCGCAGATCCTGCGCGGCATCGGCATGATGTGCGCCATGGTGCCGACCAACAACATCGCGCTCGCGACGTTGCCGCAGGATCGCGTCAAGAACGCCTCCGGCCTGTTCAACCTGATGCGCAACCTCGGCGGCGCGGTAGGTCTCGCCGTCATCAACGAGGTGCTCAACGACCGCACCGATCTGCACATCTCGCGGCTGCATGACCGCGTGACCTGGGGCAACACCACCGCGGTCGAGACCCTCAACATGTTCACCCAGCGCATGCAGGGCATGGGCGATTCCGCCGTCATGGCGATGAAGCAGCTCTCGCAGATCGTGCACCGTCAGGCAGCGGTGATGGGCTATGGCGATGCCTTCTTCATGCTGTCGCTGTTCTATGTCGCGCTCAGCCTTCTGGTGCTGTTCGTCAACAAGCCACCGTCGATGACCGCGAGCGGCGGCGACGCGCATTAGGTGTCATCGGTTTTCGTATCCCCCATGAGCGAAGCGACATGCGGGACCGATCTCGGCAGTTCATCACTGAGCGTGACGCGGCCCCGGATATCGCTTCGCTCATCCGGGCTACGAAAGTGTGCCGTTGTCGCCGGGCTGAGTGCATCGCATCGGCGCGCGGGCTGCGCCCGGTCCCGTGAATAGCTGATATCGCCGACACATTGACGCACTCACGCCGATGTTACCTTGCCAATCGCGCGTGATGCATTTATAAGCAGCGCTTCCTTACTCGAACCGGGGAGATGCGCATGAAGTCGCTTATTTCGCAGATCGCGCGCCCGCGTTCGACGGTGCTGGACGCCTTTACGCGTTAGCTCCCGGCGCTGATCGGGCCTGATCCCCGATCAGCAAAACGTCCCAACAATTTATCGACAATTTCCAGCGGCGCTCGCGGTCGGATTCCGCCCGCACGTCGCCTCAGATGGAGCCGGCACGCGCTGCAAAAGCGTGGCCGGAATGTGCCATGACCTCTCTGACGACCAAGCGGCCGGCCGCAATCCGGATCGTGCTCCCCTTTGTCTTCCGCCATTGGCTGGAACAGCCGCTGCGTGCCTCCGCGGTGACGGCGGGATTCCTCGGCGCAACCGCGGCCGACCTGTTCATGCCGGTGTTTTCCGGCCATCTGGTCGACGCGCTGACCGCGGGCGCCACCAATGCGGCCGCGCGCCATGCGGCGATGCTGGCGTTCGGCGCCATCGTCGGCCTCGGCGCGCTGTCGCTGGTGCTGCGGCTGGTCGGCATCCAGACCATCGTGCCGTTCACGCTGAAGACGATGTCCGATGTCGGGCAGCAGGCCTTCATGCGGGTGCAGCGCTTCTCGACCGACTGGCACGCCAATTCGTTCGCCGGCTCCACCGTGCGCAAGATCACGCGCGGCATGTGGGCGCTCGATTTGCTGAACGACACCATCCTGATGGCGCTGCTGCCGTCGGTCGTGGTGCTGCTCGGCTCGATGATCCTGCTCGGCGTGCATTGGCCGCAGCTCGGCGCGGTGATCGCGGTCGGCTCGGTGATCTATGTCGCGATGACCATGGTGTTCCAGGTGCGCTACGTCGCGCCTGCCGCGCGCGTTTCCAATGCGTGGGACACCAAGGTCGGCGGCACGCTGGCCGACGCCCTGACCTGCAACGCGGTGGTGAAGTCGTTCGGCGCGGAGACGCGCGAGGACATGCGGCTCGACGGCGTCATCAGCCGCTGGCGCCGGCGGGTGCGGCGCACCTGGTTCCGCTACAACCACACCTCGACGGCGCAGCTCGTGGTGCTGCTGTGCTTCCGTGCCTCGGTGATCGGTGGTGCGATCCTGCTGTGGGCGCAGGGCCGCGCCACGCCGGGCGACGTCACCTATGTGCTGACCAGCTACTACATCATCCACGCCTATCTGCGCGATGTCGGCATGCACATCAACAACCTGCAGCGTTCGGTGAACGACATGGAGGAGCTGGTGCAGATCCATGGCGAGCCGCTTGGCATCGTCGACGCGGATGATGCTGGAACGATCGACATCCAGGGCGGCCGCATCGTGTTCGACGACGTCACGTTTCACTATGGCGGCCATCGCCGGCCGCTCTATGACGCCCTGTCGGTCGACATCGATGCCGGCGAGCGGGTCGGCCTGGTCGGGCGCTCCGGCTCCGGCAAGACGACCTTCGTCAAGCTGGTGCAGCGGCTCTACGACGTCTCCGCTGGCCGGATCCTCATCGACGGTCAGGACATCGCCAAGGCGACGCAGCAATCGCTGCGCAGCCAGATCGCGATCGTGCAGCAGGAGCCGATCCTGTTCCACCGCACCCTGGCGGAGAACATCGCCTATGGCCGGCCGGGCGCCGGCATGGAGGCGATCGAGCAGGCGGCGCGGCTTGCCAATGCGCACGACTTCATCATGCGGCTGCCGAAGGGTTACGGCACGCTGGTGGGCGAGCGCGGCGTCAAGCTGTCGGGCGGCGAGCGGCAGCGCGTGGCGCTGGCACGCGCCTTCCTGGCCGATGCGCCGATCCTGATCCTGGACGAGGCGACCTCGAGCCTCGATTCGGAATCCGAGGCGCTGATCCAGCAGGCGATGGAACGGCTGATGAAGGGCCGCACCTCGATCGTGATCGCGCACCGGCTGTCGACCGTGCGCAGCATGGATCGCATCCTGGTGTTCGACCGCGGCGAGATCGTCGAGCAGGGCACCCATGAGGTGCTCGCCGCGCGTCAAGGCGGCATCTATCGCGGCCTGTTCGAGCGTCAGGCGACCGAATTCGGTCAGGCCGCGGCGGAGTGAGATGGCGCATGGCTGGAGCGTCGGTTCTGATTGGATCAGAACCGACGCTCACGCAGCGCCCGCTATTTCGGCGCCAGTCCGTTCCACACCAGCGCGACGCCGGACAGGAACAGCAGCAGCAGCACGACGTCGGAGAAATTGCGGTCGCTGAGCGCGTGATAGAGCCGCGCGCCGAGCCAGGCGCCGAGCAGTGTCCCCGGAAACGCGCACGCCACCAGCCAGATCAGCTCTGTTTTCACCAGGCCGCTTGCGATCTGCACGCAAAGCGCGGCCGCCAGGATCGTGAAGTTGAAGATCTGGAACACGCCGCGGCGCTGCTGTTTGCCCCAGCCGCGCACGCTGGCCCACAGGATCGGCAGCGGGCCGGACAGTCCGGCGAGGCCGCCGAGGATGCCGCCGGCAAATCCGATCGCGCCATCGGCCCATTTGCCGCCGAAGGCGATCGACATCGGCTTGCGTTGCAGGAACAACGCGGTCGGAAACACCAGCAGGAAGACGCCGATCGTCAGCTTGAAGACCTCGGGGTCGGCCCGCGCGATCAGCAGGATGCCGATCGGCACGCCCGCGAGGCCTGCGATGACGAACGGCCAGACCAGGCGGAAATCGATGCTCTTCCAGATCGACGGCAAGGTCGAGAGCTGCGCGATGACCGAGCAGACCAGCACGAGCGGCACCGCGAGTGTCGGCGGCAGCACATAGAGCCAGATGCCGAGCGCCATCAGCGCGGTGCCGAAGCCGGCAAGGCCGGAGACGAAACCGCCGGCAAGCGCGCCGAAGAACAGGATCGCATAGCTTGCCGGGGTCATTTTTTCTCCTTCGTCATTCCGGGATGGTCCGAAGGACCAGACCGCAGGTGCGCAATCGCGCACCGGGGAATCTCGAGATTCCGGCTTCGATGCTGGCGCATCGCCCCGGAACGACGGTGGTGTTTGGCGCCACGTTTACACAACGCGTCTCGCAGGTACTATTCAAAATCGCGGCTCATCAACGATAATCGGAACGGAAGCATCCCATGACTTCAGGCTCGCCTGCGAATTCGCAAAAAACCTTTCTGGTCTGTCACGGCGCCTGGTCGGCAGGCTGGGCATGGAAGAAGATGCATCCCCTGATGCAGGCCGCCGGCCATCGGCTGGTCACGCCGAGCTACACCGGGCTTGGCGAGCGCGCGCACCTTGCGCATCAAGGACTCGACCTCGAGGCGCATATCCAGGATGTGCTCAGCGTCATCAGTTACGAGGACCTGCACGACATCGTGCTGATCGGGCACTCCTATGGCGGCATGGTCGCGACCGGCGTCGCCGACCGGGTGCGCGAGCGCATCGCGCAGATGATCTATATCGACGCTTTCGTGCCGCGCGACGGCCAGTCGCTGTTCGATCTCAACGAATCGGCCATCGAGACCATGCGTGAGTTCGCGAGCGACGGCGACGGCTGGCGTATTCCGCCGATGCCGGTGCCGCCGGACACGTCGCCCGCCGACGTCGCATGGCTGAGCGCGCGGCGCGTCGACATGCCGATCAAATGCTTCGAGCAGAAATTGCGGTTGAAGCACGGCGAGACCAGCCTGCCGCGCAGCTACATCTACGCCACCCGCGCCACGCAGGCCGACACGTTCGGCCAGTTCGCCCGGCGCATCAGGAACGAAGCCGGCTGGCGCTATTTCGAGATCGACGCCAGCCACTCGCCGAACGTCACCGCACCGGAGGCGCTGATGGCGATGCTCATGGAGATTGTTTCCTGAGGCGATCTCTAGCGATCCAGATCGTATTCGTGCACGGCAATCCTCGTTCACGGACGAGATCTATCAGCGCTGCGGTGAAAGATCCGAGCGTTACGATAAAAAGTATGGCGACACCATATTCGTGCCGCAGCTGGAAATAGGTACTGACGAATGCCACGATCACCAGCAGGCACGTCAGGATGGCGCTTATTGTGGAGAACATGATAGGCGATTGAGGAGCTCGGCGCGGCGCCTCAGCCGGGGCATGTCTTTCTTACGCCCTGTTTTGGCATCATCGCCGTCCGGGACCGCATCAAGAGCTTGTATCCGGTCGGTCACGCGGTCCATGCGGGAGATCAGCGTCCGGATTGGGTTTGAGGTTCTGGCGGGCACTGATCGACTGGCGGTTGCATTGACCAATGCCGCTGCAACGCCGCGCCCTGTCCGCTTCAGCATGCGACAGACCGCGCGCAACCGCGACGGCTGGCGTATGCCGCGGGCTGCCGATGCCGCGCCGGAATCAATCAGCCGCTTGTTTGCCCGGGATCATGCACCGCGCGCGTCGCGGACGGCTTGAGCGACCTTTGTCGCCTGCGATACGCGTCCGATCTTTGCGCCTGCAATGATCTTTCGTCGGCGTTCGCTTGGCTTCGACGCCATGCCTTCGCCCGCGGTGCCTCCTGCCGGGGGACGCGTCGTGAAGTTCGCGGCCCGGTGCAGCGCGAGGGCCTTTCGCGCTGCTTCGACATGTGCGGTCCGGGCTGCCAGATTGTGCTGACGCCTCAGCTCCGTGTTGACCCGTTTCAGCGCTGCCGCGAAGACCTGTTTTCGCTCTGACGCATGCTTGGCGGTTCCTGGAAAGCTCGTGCCGCGAGCCTCGGCCTTTCCGCGGCTCTCTCGCTGCTTTTGTCGGCCGACCGTTCGCTCCTTGTCGCGCATCTTGCGCAAGCGGGGTCGCATGGCCTCGAGCTCGCTCACCTCGACGCCGTAGATGGCGGGATGATGCGTCAGGCGGATTTCCTCATATTCTTCGTGGCTGAGGATGCTGCGTTCGAACTTGCAGGCGACCGACATTCCTATTCCTCCTCTTGATCTTCTTGAATCTCGGGGCAGAAGGACACGTCCAGCTCTGGCGGATCATAGCTGCAATGCCGCCGGATGACCAATCTGCCACTATCCAAACTCGGCCAGCGCTTCGATCGCAGTGATCGATTGTCTTGCTATAGCGTCAAAGCACAGTGGCTCCTACTTTTCTGCGTCGTTGTCCTTGAGACGAATCCCCTCAGTGCGCAGAGCCGCAAAGAGAGCCGCGATATCTTCGGGCTCCATATTGTTGGGGCACATCCCGTTCAGTTGCTCGGTCGTGATCGTGCCGGTGCTACTGGCGATGTCTCTTGCCTTCGCCATGATCTTCTGAAGGTCCATCTGCGATCCTCCGCGAGAGGCACACTCTACGCCCGCCACCCCATGCATGTCGCCTTTTAAGAAAGGTGGGCTGTGGCGGCACTGAAGCGATCGGTTCGCTTCGCTTCGCTTCGAGTTGAGATAATATCGTTCGAAGTTCGCCGTCGGAATTGCGCAGCGACCGCAACTTTGTCTCGCATGTTCGGCTAAACTGCGACATAATGAGTGTCTCGCGTGCTGGTGAGCATGGATTCATGAACCGCAGCCCCGTGCTCGTAGACCTGGCGCTCCAAGGTGGGGGATCGCACGGTGCGTTCACGTGGGGTGTCCTGGATCGGCTTCTCGAAGAACCATGGTTTCAGATTGCGGGCATATCCGGGACATCGGCCGGAGCGATGAACGCAGCCGTGCTGGCGGATGGTTGGACCGCGGGCGGAGCTGCCGGCGCACGCGAAGCGCTTGAAAAATATTGGCGAAGCGTCTCGCGCGCCGCCGCATTCAGTCCGTTGCAACGGTCGCCGCTCGACCGCCTGATGGGACGCTGGTCGCTTGACAGCTCCCCGGCCTATCTCTTCACCGATTTGATGTCGCGGATGCTTTCACCCTATGACCTCAATCCGCTTGGCTTCAATCCGCTACGCGACATATTGAACGACAGTATCGATTTCGAGCGTCTTGCACGCGCGCCGATCAAGCTCTTCATCACCGCCACGCGCGTGCGTACGGGCCGCGGACGGATTTTTCGCAACGCGGAGATTACCGCGGATGTCCTGCTTGCGTCGGCTTGCCTGCCAACGATGTT
Source organism: Bradyrhizobium sp. USDA 4503 (assembly GCF_054055815.1). Taxonomy (NCBI): domain Bacteria; kingdom Pseudomonadati; phylum Pseudomonadota; class Alphaproteobacteria; order Hyphomicrobiales; family Nitrobacteraceae; genus Bradyrhizobium; species Bradyrhizobium sp. USDA 4503. The sequence goes on along the minus strand of NZ_JBSRXS010000001.1, from coordinate 3,468,436 downwards.
TCGCGCGATCGAGATCGATGGCGAGCCCTATTGGGACGGCGGCTACGCGGGTAATCCCACGATTACGCCGCTCGTCCGCGAGACCGACGCGCGCGACACCGTCGTCGTCCAGATCAACCCGACCGAGCGTCCGGAGCAGCCGCGCACGGCCGCTGACATTCTCAACCGGCTTAACGAGATCTCGTTCAACTCGCCGCTGGCAAAGGAGCTGCGGATGATCGCGTTGCTTCGCCAGGTCGCCGATCCCGGTACAGGGGAAGGCGCCCGCTGGGCGCAGATGAAGACGCACCGGATCAAGAGCGACATGCTCGCGACGTTCGGTTCGTCATCCAAGCTCAATGCCGAATGGGCGTTCGTGGCCAAGCTGCACGAGGAAGGGCGGCGAGCCGCCGGCGAATTCCTCGACGCCCATGGCGCCGATCTCGGTGAGCGTTCGACCGCAGATCTCGATATTCTGCTGGCGGAGTGCTGAGACGATGGGTCTTCTCGGCATTCTCGTCGGGCTTGGACTGCTGGTCTGTCTCGCTTTCCGCGGTTGGAGCGTGCTGCTGCTCGCGCCGCTCTGTGCGCTGGTGGCCGCAGCCTTCGGTGGCGAGCCGCTGCTTGCCAACTGGACGCAGACCTTCATGGGTAGCGCGTCGGAGTTTCTCGCGCAGTTCTTCCCTATTTTTCTGCTTGGCGCCGTGTTCGGAAAGCTCATGGATGACAGCGGCGCAGTCGCGGCGGTCGCGGGCTTCATCTCCCGGTGCCTGGGCGAACGCCGGATCATCCTTGCGGTCGTGCTCGCAGGCGCACTGGTCACCTACGGCGGCGTCAGCCTGTTCGTCGCCTTCTTTGTCATCGTTCCGATGGCGCAGTCGCTGTTTCGCACGGCGGGGATTCCACGTCGTCTGGTACCGGCGGCGGTCATTCTCGGGACTTCGACCTTCACCATGTCGGCGCTGCCGGGCACGCCGTCGATACAGAATGCGATACCGATGCCTTTCTTCGGCACGACCCCCTTTGCCGCACCGGGCCTCGGCGTTGTCGCCTCGATCATCATGCTGAGCGTCGGGCTGTGGTGGCTGCTTCGCGCGGAGAAGGCAGCGCATCGCGCAAAAGAGGGGTATGGCGACGAGCCGCCGGTTCCGGCGGATGCAGCCGACGACGAGCTGTTGCGCGAGCGGGCTACGACGGCGCGAGAATTCGACCCGGCGGAGCTCCGCCACGGATATCACAGCAACGCCGCCGTCCCGATTTTCAACGCCATCCTTCCCCTGATCGTCGTCGTCGCCGTCAATCTGGTGATGTCGCTGGTTGTGCTGCCTCGGCTTGATTTCTCGTTCCTGGCCGAACAGCGGTGGGGAAATACATCGCTGGCTGCCGTGGCCGGTGTCTGGTCGGTTGTGGTGGCGTTGGCGGGAGCGATCGTGACGGTCATCCTCTGCAACTGGACGCGGCTGCCCGCACTGCGACGAACTATGGATGCCGGTGCCAACGCGTCGGTCCTGCCGGCGCTGAGCGTCGCAAGCCTTGTCGGATTCGGCGCCGTTATCGCCTCGCTTCCCGCTTTCGGCGTGGTGCGGGACTGGGTGTTGCGAATTGAAGGCGGTCCATTGGTGTCGCTCGCGGTCGCGACGAACATCCTTGCCGCGCTGACGGGGTCGGCTTCCGGCGGCTTGACGATCGCGCTCGATGCGCTGGGACGGACCTATATGGATCTTGCCGCGGAGGCGGGTATTGACCCCGGCCTGTTGCATCGCGTCGCGGTGATCGGTTCGGGAACGCTGGACATTCTACCTCACAACGGCGCTGTCGTTAGCCTGCTTGCGATCTGTGGGCTCAAGCATCGCGATAGCTATCTCGACATTGTCATGGTCGGCATTGTGAGTTCTGTCATTGCTCTCGCAGCGGTGATTGCGATCGGCACCGCATTCGGGTCGTTCTGACGCAAGACGATGGGTTGGCTCTACTTCCCGCCGGCGCGCGTAGCTGGAACGACGTTGATCTGAAACTGGCGAGGGGCCCGGCGTGTCGCGCCGAGCCCCTCATGGTCCATCTTCAAGACGCGTTTTCTTCACGCGAACCGGAAATCCACTTCGCTCGAAAACGCTTTAGAATATCAGCCGGCCTGTAAGCCGGGTTCTGTAGGGCACCATTCTCGCGAATGGTACGCGACGGCCATTCCTCTGGGACAAGGTTTGCACCTTGCCTCGGGCAACCTACCCGGACAGCGGGCCTGACATCGCCCTGCGGTGTTATCGCGCGTGCGCGAACTAACCGCGTTGCCGTCCCTATTCGGTTTTGCTCCCGGTGTGGTTTGCCATGCCGTCTCCGTTGCCGGAAACGCGGTGCGCTCTTACCGCACCTTTTCACCCTTACTTCCTCCGAGGAGGGAGCGGTTCGTTCTCTGTGGCACTTTCCCTGGGGTCGCCCCCGCCGGATGTTATCCGGCACCGCATGTCGATGGAGCCCGGACTTTCCTCCCCCGCGGCCTTTCGGCGCTTGCGGGAGCGGCCGTCCGGCCGACTGACGGGTTACGCATGCGGGCTTTGGCCGCCCGCGTCAAGCGATTGCGATGGTTAACCCCTGGCCCGGCGCCCGGCGGGTCCTCGATTTTGACATTCGCAGAGGAGGGGCCTTTGATATCGATTTGATCGATCCAAAGGTCGAGGCGCCATGGATACCGAACTGGCCCGGACGTTCCTGTCGGTGGTGAGCGCCGGCAACTTCATCACCGCGGCGGAGCGGCTGCATGTCAGCCAGTCGACCGTCAGCACCCGCATCCACACGCTCGAGCAGCAGCTCGGCTGCGTGCTGTTCGTGCGCAACAAGGCCGGCACCACGTTGACGCCGGCCGGCCGGCAGTTTCAGCGCCACGCCTCGGTGCTGGTCCGCACCGTCGAGCAGGCGCGCCATGATGTCGGAATCCCCAAGGGATTTTCCGCGACGCTGGTGGTCGGCGGCCGCATCGGACTTTGGGAAGAGTATCTGCTGCGCTGGCTGCCGCTGATGACGCGGGCGCATCCCGACATCTCGATCCGCGCCGAGAGCGCGCTCGAGCCCGAGCTGATGCAGGGGCTGGTCGAGGGACGCATCGACATCGGCGTGATGTACACGCCGCAGAGTCGCCCCGGCCTCAAGGTCGAGCAGCTGTTCGAGGAGCAGCTCATCCTGGTGTCGACCGATCCGAAAAGCGCACCGGAGCCGGGACCGGGCTATGTCTATGTCGATTGGGGCCCCGAATTCTACGCGCGTCACGCCACGCTGTTTCCGAATTTCGCCGGCCCCGCGCTGACGGTGAATATCGGCTGGCTCGGATTGCAGCATCTTTTGGAGAATGGCGGCTCTGGCTTCTTCGCGCGTCGTATCGTGGAGCCGCTCCTGAAGGCGCGGCGGCTGCACGCCGTCGCCGGCGCACCTGGCTTTGCGATGCCCGCCTATGTCGCCTATCCGGCTGACAGCCAGGACGATCATCTGGCGCGCGCGGTCGAGACCATGCATCGGCTTGCCGCGTCGCAGGTTAATGCGAGCGCGGACCTGCCGCGGGCCAGGCCTGCCGCGCGGCGGCGGCGCTGACCGCGATTTCTATCGGCATCTCCGATCGATTCCATCGGCTTTCTTCGCTTGTCAGCGCCAACGTCCGCGTTCACAGCAGGATCGGGATCAGCAGGAGGTCAAACGATGGATATTGCGGCAGAAGTGGGAGACGCGTTGCTCAAGGGCGCCTCCGACGCGATCGTTGCGACCGATGTCGAAGGCCGTATCACCTTGTGGAATCCCGGCGCGGTCAGGATGTTCGGCTTCGGCGCCGAGGAGGCGATCGGACAATCGCTCGATTTGATCATTCCGGAGAATCTGCGCGCGCGTCACTGGGCCGGCTTCCGTCACACGATGGCGACTGGGACGAGCCGCTACGGTCAGGGCGATCTGCTGTCGGTGCCGGCGCTGACCAGGCACGGGACGCGCATCTCCGTCGAATTCACCATCGAGATGCTGCACGATGCGGCGCACAAGGTCGCCGGCACCGTCGCGGTGATGCGCGACGTGACCAAGCGTTTCGAGGAGCTCAAGGAGTTGCGGCGCCGCGCCGCGCAGCAGGCCGCGACATCGTCGTAAAGGCTGGGAAGCCATGCCGTCATTGCGAGGAGCTCGCGACAAAATTGCGAAGCAATTTTGCGCTGAAGCGACGAAGCAATCCATCGCTCCGCACCTGCGACGGATGGATAGCTTCGCGGAGCCTGTCATCGGGCGCGCGTTCGCGCGATCCGGTGGCTCGCAGTGACGCGGATAAGGCTACAAGCAAATGCCAGGTTCTCGGTCATCCCCTCCGGAGCCGATCACGGCCGCTGGAGTTACTTTCCCGATCGCAGGCGGGTCTCCGCCAGCGCGGTCACAAGGCCGATGACCAGCATCGAGGCCACGATGTCGGCTTCCGCACCGAAACCAAATGCGATCACCGTCGCTGCGGCTACCGCCGCAAGGATCGCGATGGTCAGCCCTTCGTCGGCGATCAGCTGACGCAACGCCTTCAGGCGCGTGATGCCCCGTTGCATTGCCTGCTCACACGCCGAGCGGATTGCCGCCCGCGGCGATGTTCGAGGCGACCTGACTGGCGTGGTGGCGCGGTTTCGCCACGATCCGGCTGCGCAGGATTCGGTACAGCATCGACAGCAGGAGCCGGCAAAGGCGTGTGGCTGTCTGCGGCAGTGGTGTCATGGCGAAGTCCTCCGGGCATCCGAAGGCTACGCGCTGCCATGAATTTAACAAACGAATAATATTGGCGGTTACTATCGGATTATCCGATATAAGCTAGCTCTGCGGCCCGCCGGGCCGGTGAGACATTCACGCCGGGCGGCCAAAATAATTTATCCTGACGATGTCGTCCTGCGTGTCGCCCGTTCGACTGGGTGTCGGCGATCCAGCCGATCAAGAGGAGTTCTCAAGATGCAATATCTGTTGCTGATCTACCGGAGCGACGCGGAATATGGCCGCATGAGTGCCGACGACCGCAAGGCCCTGTCGGCGGAATATGGCGTCTACACCCAGTCCATCATCCAGAGCGGACACTTCAAGGCGGGTGACGGGCTGCAGCCGGTGTCGACCGCGACCACCGTTCGGGTGCGCGACGGCAAGACGCTGACAACCGACGGGCCGTTTGCGGAAACCCGCGAACAACTCGGCGGCTATTATCTGGTCGATGCCAAGGATCTCGACACGGCGCTCGGCCTCGCGGCGCGGATTCCCGGCGCCAAGACCGGCTCGATCGAAGTCAGGCCGGTGATGATCTACGACAAGTGATGGTTTCGTCGTTCCGGGGCGTGCGAAGCGCGAACCCGGAACCTCGAGATTCCGGGTTCGATGCTTCGCATCGCCCCGGAATGACGGTGAGACCATGACCCCCAGCCAGATCGAAAAAGTGTTTCGCGAAGAGGCGGGCCGGGCGCTCGCAACGCTGATCCGTCTCGTCGGCGATTTCGACCTGGCCGAAGATGCGCTTCAGGATGCTTTTGCCGTGGCGCTGCAGCGCTGGCCGATCGGCGAATTCCCCTCCAATCCGCGTGCCTGGCTGGTCAATGTCGGCCGCAACAAGGCGATCGACCGCGTTCGCCGCGCGGCGACGTTTCGCGGCAAGCAGCAGGAACTGACGCATCAGATCCTGCTCGATGCAGAGTCCTCGCCCGAGCCGGCCGATGCAACGCTCGACGACGACATGCTGCGGCTGATCTTCACCTGCTGCCATCCGTCGTTTGCGGCGGAGGTCCAGGTCGCGCTGACCTTGCGCACGGTGTGCGGGCTGACGACGGTGCAGGTCGCGCGCGCCTTCCTGGTGAGCGAGGACGCCATGGCGCAGCGCCTCTTGCGCGCCAAGCAAAAGATAAAACTCGCCGGCATTCCCTATGAGGTGCCGGAGCGTGAGGCGCTGGAGCCGCGCCTCACCGGCGTGCTCGCGGTGATCTACCTCGTCTTCACCGAAGGCTATGCGGCGACCGCCGGCGAGGATCTGATGCGGCCCGATCTTGCCCGCGAGGCGATCCGGCTGGCGCGGCTGATCGATGCGCTGATACCGGCGCGCGGCGAGATCAAGGGGCTGTTGGCGCTGATGCTGCTGCATGATGCGCGCCGCGCCGGCCGCCAGACCGCCGGCGGCGATATCGTGCTGCTCGAGGAGCAGGACCGTTCGCTGTGGGATTTCCAGCAGATCGCCGAAGGCCTCGAACTGGTCGAGGAGGCGCTGCGGATGCCGGGCCGGCCGCAGTCCTACGCCGTGCAGGCGGCGATCGCCGCGCTGCACGCGCGGGCGCCGAGTTACAAGGACACCGACTGGCCGCAGATCGCCGGTCTTTACGAGGTGCTGCTGCGCATCAGCCCGTCGCCGGTGATCGAGCTCAATCACGCCGCCGCGGTGTCGATGGTCGATGGTCCGGCGCGCGCCCTTGACCTGATCGACGCGCTGGACGCGCGCGGCACTTTGAAGGGATATGACCAGCTGCCCGCGGTGCGCGCCGACCTGCTGCGCCGCCTCGGCCGCAAGGATGAAGCGCGGCAGGCCTATCTCGCCGCAACGGCAGCCACGCAACTCGAACCGCTGCGCCGGCTCTATGCGCGGCGCAGCGCCGAGATGGGGTGACGCACCCCATCTCTTGCGTGGCCAGTGACGGCGCGTCATCCACGATGGTCAGCGCGCCGTGAGGCGTTGAGCGTGCTCAGTACCCTGTCTTTGCCTTGGCGCCGGTGCTCGATTGCCCGGTCGTCGTCCCCTTCGACATGCCGGTCGTGGTGCCGGGTGCCATCTTCTTCTGCGCGTGATGGACCTTCTGGGTCTTGTGATGGGTCGACGACATGGTCTTGCTTTGGGTCGACATAGCGCCAGCGGCTGCCGGAGCGACAATGAGGCCGACGGCGGCGGCTCCTGCGATCAGTGCTTTGAACATGGACGAATCTCCACTCGGACCGCCCCACCTACAAAGACCGCTCATGCCGAAAAGTTCCAACGTGCACGCACACTTGGCCGGTAAATGCACCGCTCCTCGCGACGACGGACGGAGGCGAGCCTAGCTCGGCGCGACCACCGTCGCCGCATCCGGCGGCAGGCTCTCGAGCAGCGCGTGCAGTGTGGCCATGGTGGAACGGTCGGCGATCCCGTCGATGCGCTCCGGGCGGAAGTGGCGCTGGAAGGCGGTGACGACCTCCATGGTCGGGCCGTCGAACTTGCCGTTGGTCGGGATGTTGTAGCCGTAGCGCCGGAACGCGGCCTGCATGTTGGAGACGCTGTCGCTGATCGCACCGAGCTGCAGCGCGTCGCCGCGCACGATCGGCGCCGGCTGCACCCAGTGCCCGACGCCGGAATTGGCCAGCGAGTGCCACGGGAATTTCTCGCCGGGATCCTTCTTGCGCGCCGGTGCCACGTCGGAATGGCCGAGCACGCGATGCGGGACCACCTTGCGGCGAAGCATGATGCCGCGGCACAGCGCGATGACAGCCGCGATCTGGCGCAGCGGAAAATCCGGATAGCCCCAATCGTGGCCGCGATTGACGATCTCGACGCCGATCGAGCAGGAGTTGATGTCGTCATCGCCAGCCCACGCGGACACGCCGGCGTGCCAGGCGCGCTTGCTCTCCGGCACGCACTGCACGATGCGGCCGTCCTCGAGCACGATGTAGTGCGCCGAGACCTCGGTGCCGGCCGTGCACAGCTGGGTGATCGCACCCTCGACGTCGGGCATGCCGGTGTAGTGCAGCACGATCATGTCGGGTTGCCGGCCATTGGCGCGATCGCCGAAGTTCGCCGACGGGATCACGTCGGAGGCGATCGAGGAATCCGGCGTGAACGTCTTCGCGTCCGCCACCCCCTTTGGAACAGGGAGGGCGCGCTGACGCTTCGAATCAGCGTTGCCGGACGAAGACGAACTTGAAGCCATACGAATCACTCAAACCCGAACCAGGAGAAAGCATTTTGACATATGGATAAACAAATAGGCGTTTACTATTCCTTTACCGTGCGGGCCGCGCAATCGACCCCTGCCGGTTCCACGATCCGCATGATGCGCTGCGCCATTGTGCCCGGAGCGGGTCGCGAGGGTATCACTCGAATGCGGATCAAAGCCGCGCGATTCCGCTAACCGATCATCAACGTTTTCTTAACGTTAAGTGCCGTTACTGAGAGGTGAAGTGCCGAACCGGTTTCGGGGGACGGCCAAAGGACGCTGAGCCCCGCTGTTTGCGCGAAATCCCATGGAAACCCTCCCAATTCCGGTCGGATATCAGGATTTGCGGCCGAAAACGGGAGTTGGCGCTGGCGTCACGCAGCGGCTTTTTCACGCGTTTTCGAGCGAAGTGGATACCGGTTCGCGTGAGGAAAACGCGTCAAGACAGGAATCCAGAGCCCCGTTCCGGTCCGATCGGAACGAAGAGGGCTCTGGGCGCAAGGATTCGAGGCGCAATGAGTCGGCGCGCACCCAGCTTGCATGCCAGTTACGCGGCCCCGCCCGGGAGCGGCGCATGAGCGAGCGTGCGCCGCGTCACATTTCGGTGCTGGGCCGCGAGGCGGTCGCGCATCTCGCTCCGCGCGCCGGCGGCATCTATGTCGACGCCACCTTTGGTGCCGGCGGCTACAGCCGGGCGATCCTCGACGTCGCCGATACCCGCGTGATCGGCATCGACCGCGACCGCACCGCGATAACCGGCGGCTTCGATCTGGTCGACGGCGCGGGCGGTCGGCTGACGCTGGACGAGGACCGCTTCTCCAACCTCGCCGAGGTCTGCGCGTCGCACGGGGTGGATAAGGTCGACGGCGTCGTGATGGATGTCGGCGTCTCCTCGATGCAGCTCGACCAGGCCGAACGCGGCTTCTCATTCCGGCTCGGCGGTCCGCTCGACATGCGGATGGCCCAGAGCGGCCCGACCGCGGCCGACGTGGTCGCGACCGCTTCCGAGAAACAACTCGCCGACATCATCTATATCTTCGGCGAGGAGCGGCATTCGCGCGGCGTCGCCCGCGCCATCGTCGCCGCGCGCAAGGACGCGCCGATCACCACGACCGATGCGCTTGCCGATATCGTCGCGAAGGTCGTGCGCGCCAAGCCGAACGAGATCCATCCGGCGACGCGGACCTTTCAGGCGCTGCGCATCTTCGTCAATGAGGAGCTCGATGAACTGCACGAGGCGCTCGCAGCGGCCGAGCGCGTGCTGAAGCCGGGCGGCCGGCTCGTCGTGGTTTCGTTCCATTCGCTGGAAGACCGCATCGTCAAGAATTTCCTCAGCCTGCGCGGCAAGGTCTCCGCCGGCTCGCGGCATTTGCCCGAAATGGCGCAAGCGGCGCCGAGCTTTCAGATCCTGACCAAGCGTCCGGTGACGCCTGGTGAGGCCGAGCTTGCCGCCAATCCGCGCGCGCGATCGGCCAAGCTGCGTGCCGCCGAGCGCACCGCGGCGCCGATGCACGCCGACGACGACCTGCCGTCATGGCCGCGGCTGTCCGACCTGAAGCGGGGAGGGTGACGATGCGCCTTCTCCATCTCCTCGTCATCGGCATGCTGATCTTCGCGGCGTCGTATGTCTATCGCATCAAGATGGAATCGACCGCGCGCGTCGAACGCGTGCTGCAGCTCAATGCCGAGATCCGCGAGCAGCGCAATGCGATCGCCGCGTTGCGCGCCGAATGGGCCAAGCTCGATGCGCCGCTCCGGCTGCAGGGCCTCGCCGAGCGCCATCTGCCGCTGAAGCCGGTCAACGCCAACCAGTACGATTCCCTGAAGAACCTGCCGGAGCGGCCGCCGAGCTTCACGCGGCCCGGTTCGCGCGATCCGATCGGCGCGATGATCGACACCATCGAGGCCGCCGCGGCGCCCGACAGCACCACCGGATCGATCGACAAGGCGGCGACCGACCAGCCGGCCGCCGACCAGCCCGCGCTCGACGACTCCGGGCAGGGCGGGGGAGACCAGCAATGACGGGACCAGCCATGACCGATCCGGCACCCGCCAACACGCCGGCCGTGAAACCCGCCGAGCCATGGAACCAGCGGCTGATCCGCACGCTGCTGTATGGCAGCAATGTCGACCGCGCCGCCAAGGCGCGCGCGCGTGTCGGTCTTGCGATCCTCGCTTTCGCCGCGGTCTATTGCGTGCTGGCGGGGAGGCTGGTGCTCTTCGCCGTCGGCGCCGACAGCCACGGCGCGCGCCGCACCGCCTCGCAAGACGCCATCGCGACCGCGCGGCCCGACATCACCGACCGCAACGGCGAAATCCTCGCCACCGACGTCAAGGCGCCGAGCCTGTTCGCCGAACCGCGCCGCCTGATCGACAAGGACGAGGCGATCGAGCTTTTGACCGGAGCCCTGCCCGATCTCGACACCAGCGAGGTGCGCGACCGCCTGTCGTCGCGCAAGGGCTTCGTCTGGCTGAAGCGCGAGATCACGCCGAAGCAGCAGAGCGACATCCATCGCCTCGGCCTTCCCGGCGTCGGCTTCCTGCGGGAGAACAAGCGCGTCTATCCGACCGGCAACGAGGTCGCCCACCTGATCGGCCTGGTCAACATCGACAACCAGGGCATCGCCGGCATGGAGAAGTGGCTGGACAGCAACGGGCTGGCCGATCTGCATCGCGCGGGCTTCGCCACCGACCGGCTGCAGAAGCCGGTGGAACTGTCGGTCGACCTGCGCGTCGAGCACGCGCTGCGCGACGAGCTGCTCAAGGCGAAAGAGAAGTTCAAGGCCAAGGCCGCTTCCGGCCTCGTCTCTAACGTCCGCACCGGCGAGATCGTGGCGATGGTGTCGCTGCCGGATTTCGATCCGAACAATCCGAAGGAGGCGCACGATCCCGATCGCATCAACCGCCTGACCACCGGCGTCTACGAGATGGGCTCGACCTTCAAGGCGTTCACGCTGGCGATGGCGCTGGATAGCGGCCGGTTCGACCTCAACTCGATGTGGGATGCGCGCGGCCCGCTGCACTACGGCAAGTTCGCGATCCATGACGATCACAACATGGGCCGCATGATCAACATGAAGGAGGTGTTCTACTATTCCTCCAACATCGGCGCCGGGCGCATTGCGCTGGCGATGGGCGTCGACGCGCACAAGGCGTTCCTGCGCAAGATGGGCCAGCTCGAGCGGCTGCGCACCGAATTGCCGGAGAGCGCCTCGCCGATCGTGCCGAAGAAATGGGGCGAACTGAACACCGTCACCATCTCGTTCGGTCACGGCATCGCGGTGGCGCCGCTGCAGGCGGTGATGGGCATCGACGCGCTGGTCAATGGCGGCTACCTGATCCCGCCGACCTTCCTGAAGCGCACCGAGCAGGAGGCGATGGCGCTCGCCAAGCGCGTCATCAAGCCCGAGACCTCGGACAAGATGCGCTATCTGATGCGGCTCAATGCCGAGATCGGCACCGCGAAGAAGGCCGACGTCAAGGGCTACTACATCGGCGGCAAGACCGGCACCGCGGAGAAGGTGATCAACGGCCGCTACGCCAAGAAGCGCGTGCTCAACGCATTCACCGCGATCCTGCCCGCCGACAATCCGAAATACCAGCTGCTTATCATGCTCGACGAGCCGCAGCCCCTGAAGGAAACCTACGGGTTCATCACCTCGGGCTGGAATGCGGTGCCGACCGGCGGCAATGTGATCGCCCGAATTGCGCCGCTTTTGGGCGTTGAACCGCGATTCGACCTGCCGCCGTCCGACCGCCTTATTCTTGCGGCATCCAGAACAACCCAGTAAGGCGTATACTCACGCGGCGCCAGAACGGCGCCGGCCAGACTGGAAGATCATGAGACTTCGCGACCTCTTCAGCGATGATGCCACGATCGATCCGAGTGCCTCCTCGCTCATTGTCGGAGGGCTTGCGGTCGACAGCCGCGCGGTGAAGCCGGGCGACCTGTTCTTCGCGCTGGCCGGCAGCAGGACCGACGGTGCGCGCTTCGTCGATGCGGCGATTGCCGCCGGCGCGGTCGCGGTCGCCAGCGACCATCCGCCGCAAGGTCACGCGCGCGCCCCCTTCGTCATCACGCCGAATCCGCGCCGCGCGCTGGCGCTCGCCGCGGCCAAATTCTTTTCCCGCCAGCCGGCGACGATCGCGGCGGTGACCGGCACCAGCGGCAAGACCTCGGTCGCAGCGTTCACGCGCCAGATCTGGCAGCGGCTCGGTCATTCCTCCGCCAGCATCGGCACCATCGGCCTCGTCTCGGACAAGCGCACGGTCTACGGCTCGCTGACCACGCCGGATCCGATCGCGCTGCATCGCCAGCTCGACGAGATCGCGAGCGACGGCGTCACGCATCTGGCGTTCGAGGCGTCCTCGCACGGCCTCGATCAGTATCGTCTCGACGGCGTGCGCATCGCAGCCGGCGGCTTCACCAATCTGTCGCGCGACCACATGGATTATCATCCCGACGTCGCGCATTACCTCAATGCAAAACTCCGGCTGTTCCGCGATCTGGTCGCGCCAGGCGGCGCCGCGGTGGTCTCGGCCGATCATGATTGCTCAGGGCAGGTGATCGATGCGGCGCGCGCGCGCGGCCTGCGCATCATCGCGGTCGGGCGCAACGCCGATGCAGGCGATGGCATCAGGCTCACCGATGCTGTCATCGAAGGCTTTGCACAGAAGCTCCTGATCGAGCACCGCGGACGCAAGCACGCGATCCGGCTGCCGCTGGTCGGCGAATTCCAGATCGAGAATGCGCTGGTCGCGGCCGGGCTTGCGATCGGCACCGGCAGCGCCGCCGACGACGTGTTCGGCTGCCTCGAACATCTCGAAGGCGCCAAGGGCCGGCTGGAATTCGTCGGCGAGCACAATGGCGCGCCGATCTTCGTCGATTACGCCCACAAGCCCGACGCACTCGCCAAGGCGCTGCAGGCGCTGCGGCCCTATGCCAGGCGCAAGCTGGTCGTGATCTTCGGCGCCGGCGGCGACCGCGACGCCGGCAAGCGTCCGATCATGGGCGCGATCGCGGCCGAGAATGCCGATCAGGTCATCGTCACCGACGACAATCCGCGCAGCGAGAAGCCGGAGGCGATCCGCGCCGCGATCATGGCGACGGCGAAGGGCGCGCGCGAGATCGGCGACCGCGCCGCGGCGATCCGCGCCGGCATTGCCGGCCTCGCGCCGGGCGATGCGCTGGTCGTTGCCGGCAAGGGCCACGAGGTCGGGCAGATCGTCGGCAACACGACGCTGCCGTTCAGCGATCATGAGGCGGTCGCCAGTGCACTGGCTGCGGAGGGCGCATGAGCACGATGTTGTGGACCTCGGATGCGATGGCGACGGCGATGCGCGCCGCCACGCAAGGCGCGCTGCCGGACGGCGTCAGCGGTCTCTCGATCGACAGCCGCACCATCGCGCCCGGCGAGGCGTATTTCGCGATCAAGGGCGACGTCCATGACGGCCATGCCTTCGTCGAGGCGGCGCTGAAGGCCGGCGCCGGGCTCGCGGTGGTCGAGACCGCGCAACGGGCAAAGTTTCCCGCTGATGCGCCGCTGCTGGTGGTCGACGACGTGCTCGCCGGTCTTGTCGAGCTCGCGCATGCCTCGCGCGCGCGGCTCAACGCGCAGATCGTCGCGGTAACCGGCTCGGTCGGCAAGACCTCGACCAAAGAGGCGCTGCGCCGCGTGCTGTCGGCGCAGGGCGAGACCCATGCGTCGGTGGCGTCGTTCAACAATCACTGGGGCGTGCCGCTGTCGCTGGCGCGCTGCCCGGCCAGCACGCGCTTTGCGGTGTTCGAGATCGGCATGAACCATGCCGGCGAGATCACGCCGCTGGTGAAGATGGTGCGCCCGCACGTCGCAATCATCACCACGATCGAGCCGGTGCATCTGGAATTCTTCGCCGGCATCGAGGCGATCGCCGACGCCAAGGCGGAGATCTTCGCAGGGCTCGAGCCCGATGGCGCGGTCGTGCTCAACCGCGACAACGGGCAATTCGCGCGGCTGCAAAAGCAGGCCAAGCAGGCCGGCATCTCGCGCATCGTCTCGTTCGGCGCCGACAAGCGTGCCGAGGCGCGGCTGCTCGACCTGTCGCTGCACGCGACCTGCTCGGCGGTGCATGCGGATATTCTGGATCACGACATCACCTACAAGATCGGCATGCCCGGCCGGCACATGGCGATGAACTCGCTCGCGGTGCTTGCCGGCGCCTCGCTACTCGGCGCCGATATCGCGCGCGCGGCGCTGTCGCTGTCGCAGCTCGAGGCGCCGACCGGCCGCGGCCTCCGCCGCACCCTCGAGGTCGGCCATGGCGAGGCGATGCTGATCGACGAGAGCTACAACGCTAACCCGGCCTCGATGGGGGCCGCGCTGAACGTGCTCGGCCAGGCCCAGACCGGGCCGCATGGCCGGCGCATCGCGGTGCTCGGCGACATGCTCGAGCTCGGGCCGACCGGGCCCGAACTGCACCGCGGCCTCAACGAGGCCGTGACCGCCAACCGCATCGACCTCGTATATTGTTGTGGTCCGCTGATGCGGAATCTGTGGGATGCCCTTTCCACCGGCAAGCGGGGAGGCTATGCCGAGAGCTCGGCGGCGCTCGAAGCGCAGGCGGTCGCCGCGGTCCGTGCCGGTGACGTGATCATGGTGAAGGGCTCGCTGGGATCGAAGATGAAGCTGATTGTCAGCGCGCTGGAAAAACGCTTCCCCGACAAGGCCGCGCACGAAGAAGCGGTATAGGACTCCTCGAATGTTCTACTGGTTGATCGAACTGTCCAACACCGTTCCGGGGTTTGGGGCGTTCCGCAGCGCTTTGAACGTGTTCCGCTACATCACCTTCCGCACCGGCGGCGCGATGGTGACCGGCGCATTGTTCGTGTTCCTGTTCGGGCCCTGGATCATCGATCATCTGCGGCTGCGGCAGGGCAAGGGCCAGCCGATCCGCACCGATGGTCCGCAGTCGCATCTGATCTCCAAGAAGGGCACGCCCACCATGGGCGGGTTGATGATCCTGTCCGGGCTCGTGGTGTCGACGCTGCTCTGGGCCAACCCGCTCAATCCCTATGTCTGGATCGTGCTGGCGGTGACGCTCGGCTTCGGCTTCGTCGGCTTCTATGACGATTATTTGAAGGTCACAAAGCAGTCGCACAGCGGCTTCGCCGGCAAGCTGCGGCTGCTGATCGAGGCCGCGATCGGGCTTGCCGCCACCTACGCGCTGGTCCGGCTCGGGCGCGACGTGTCGTCGACCTCGCTCGTGATTCCGTTCTTCAAGGACCTCGTGATCAATTTCGGCTGGTTCTTCGTGATCTTCGGCGCCTTCGTGATGGTCGGCGCCGGCAATGCGGTGAATCTCACCGACGGTCTCGACGGTCTTGCCATCGTGCCCGTGATGATTGCCGCCGCAAGCTTCGGCATGATCTCGTACCTGACCGGCAACGCGGTGTTCTCGGATTACCTGCAGATCAATTACGTCGCCGGCACCGGCGAACTGGCAGTGCTGTGCGGCGCGGTGCTCGGCGCAGGCCTCGGCTTCCTCTGGTTCAACGCGCCGCCGGCCTCGATCTTCATGGGCGACACCGGTTCGCTGGCGCTCGGCGGCATGCTTGGCGCGACGGCGGTTGCGGTGAAGCACGAGATCGTGCTCGCCGTGATCGGCGGCCTGTTCGTGCTGGAGGCGGTCTCGGTCATCGTCCAGGTCACCTCGTTCAAGCTCACCGGCAAGCGCGTGTTCCGGATGGCGCCGCTGCACCATCATTTCGAGCAGAAGGGCTGGACCGAGCCACAGATCGTGATCCGGTTCTGGATCATCTCGGTGATGCTGGCGCTCGCCGGCCTGTCGACGCTGAAGCTGCGCTGATGGCTTCGCATCCCATTGACTGTCATTCCGGGGCTCGCGCAGCGAGAACCCGGAATCTCGAGATTCCGGATAACCGCTGCGCGGTTTCCGGAATGACAGGGAGATAGACATGATCCCGGTCACCTCCTTCTCCGGCAAGACGGTCGCGGTGTTCGGGCTCGGCGGCTCCGGGCTCGCGAGTTGCCAGGCGCTGAAGGCCGGCGGCGCCGAGGTGATCGCCGCCGACGACAATGCCGACAACGTCGTCAAGGCGGCGCAGGCCGGCTTCACCACCGCCGATCTGCGCAGCGTGTCATGGGCGAATTTCGCCGCGCTGATCCTGACCCCCGGCGCGCCGCTGACCCATCCGGCGCCGCACTGGAGCGTGCTGAAGGCGCGCGAGGCGGGGTGCGAGGTGATCGGCGATGTCGAACTATTCTGCCGCGAGCGGCGCCGTCATGCGCCGAACGCGCCGTTCGTCGCCATCACAGGCACCAACGGCAAATCGACCACCACGGCGCTGATCGCGCATCTGATTGATGTCGCCGGCTACGACACCCAGATGGGCGGCAATATCGGCACCGCGATCCTGTCGCTCGAGCCGCCGCGCATGGGCCGCGTCCATGTGATCGAGATGTCGTCCTACCAGATCGACCTCGCACCGTCGCTCGATCCGTCGGTCGGCATCCTGATCAACATCAGCGAGGATCACATCGATCGCCACGGCACGCTCGAGCATTACGCCGCGGTGAAGGAGCGGCTGGTCGCCGGCGTACAGGCCGGCGGCACCGCGATAACAGGCGTCGACGACATCTGGTGCCGCAACATCGCCGACCGGCTCGATCGCGCCGGCAAGCGCGTGGTGCGCATCTCGGTGAAGAACCCGCTGCCCGACGGTCTCTATGTCGAGCACGAGACGATCGTGCGTGCCTCGGGCGCGGCGCGCAGCGAGATCGCGCGGCTGGGCGGCATCGGCTCGCTGCGCGGCCTGCACAATGCGCAGAACGCCGCCTGCGCCTCGGCCTGCGCGCTGGCGATGGGGATCGCGACCGACGTCTTGCAGAACGGCCTGCGCAGCTTCCCGGGTCTCGCGCATCGCATGGAGCAGGTCGGCCGCCGCGGCAACGTGCTGTTCGTCAACGACTCCAAGGGCACCAACGCGGATGCGGCCGCGCATGCGCTGTCGTCGTTCGCCGACATCTATTGGATCGCCGGCGGCAAGCCGAAGGCCGGCGGCATCACCAGCCTGACCGAATATTTCCCGCGCATCCGCAAGGCCTATCTGATCGGCGAGGCGGCGGCCGACTTCTCCGGCACGCTGGGCGAGCGCGTCCCGCACGACATGTCCGGCACGCTCGACGTCGCGATCGCCAGCGCCGCGCGCGATGCCGAGGCGTCGGGGCTCGCGGAAGCCGTCGTGCTGCTGTCGCCGGCCTGCGCCTCGTTCGACCAGTACCGCAATTTCGAAATCCGCGGTGCCGCCTTCCGCGACATCGTGCAGGCGCTGCCCGGCGTCAAGCCGGTGGTGTGACGACACGTAGGGCGGATTGGCACAGCGTAATCCGCCGTTCGGTGCCGGGCGATGACACCGAGATGAAGTACGCAGTGACGGTGCGTCGTATCGCGCGAGAACGATCCTCATCGTCGTCCTGGCTTTCGCCAGGACGACGTCGGGATGGGGGCTCAACCACCTCCCTCAAAAGTTACCCATCCCGTTAACCCCTTGGAAACCATCCTGCGCCACGAATGGACGTTATCTCTGCCATCTGGGGACGCCCATGCTCGCCCGTGACCAACGCACCCCGTTCTCGGACTGGTGGTGGACCGTCGACAAGCTGCTGCTTGTGGCGATCGCCGCGTTGATGCTGGCCGGCGTCATCCTGTCGCTGGCGGCGAGCCCGCCGGTGGCGACCCGGATCGGGCTCGATCCGTTCCACTTCTTCAACCGCCACGTCATGTTCCTGGTGCCGTCGCTGATGGTGCTGATCGGCGTCTCGTTCATGACGCCGCGGCAGATCCGGCGCACCGCGCTGATCGTGTTCGCGGTCTCGATCGCGCTGATCGTGCTGACGCTGCTGCTCGGCCCCGAGGTCAAGGGCTCGCGGCGCTGGATAACGCTGCTCGGCGTCAACATCCAGGCCTCCGAAGCCGCAAAACCCTCTTTCGTCATCGTCGCGGCCTGGCTGTTTGCGGAATCGACCAAGCGGCCGGAGATGCCGGCGACCTCGATGGCGCTGGTGCTGTTGCTGACGCTGGTCACGCTGCTGGTGATGGAGCCCGACTTCGGTCAGACCATGCTGATCCTCACCGTGTGGGGCGCGCTGTTCTTCATCGCGGGCATGCGGATGATCTGGGTGTTCGGGCTCGCCGGCGCGGCGGGCGCGGGCCTGTTCGGCGCCTATCTGCTGGTGCCGCACGTCGCCGGCCGCATCAAGCGCTTCATGAATCCCGCCTCCGGCGACACCTTCCAGGTCGACACCGCGATGGAGGCGTTCTGGAACGGCGGCTGGTTCGGCTTGGGGCCCGGCGAGGGCATCGCCAAGCGCAGCCTGCCGGACAGCCACACCGACTTCGTGTTCGCGGTCGCGGCGGAGGAGTTCGGCATCATCCTCTGCCTGATGCTGGTCGCGCTGTTCGGTTTCATCGTGATCCGTACGCTGACCCGCGCCTATGCCACCGAGGACATGTTCTCGCGCTTCGCAGCCTCGGGGCTTGCGATCCTGTTCGGCGTGCAGGCGACCATCAACATGGCGGTCAACCTGCAACTGATCCCGGCCAAGGGCATGACGCTGCCGTTCATCTCCTACGGCGGTTCCTCGTTCGTGTCGCTCGCCTATGGCGTCGGCATGATGCTGGCGCTCACGCGGCAGCGGCCGCGCACCGAGATCGAATCGATGGAAGGCGCCAGCGCTCAGCGCGCCTACGCGTAGGTGAACCCTTGTTGTCATTGCGAGGAGCGAAGCGACAAAGCAATCCATCCCTCCGTTCTGCGGGGCGATGGATTGCTTCGCTTCGCTCGCAGTGACGATGTAAAAGGCGGCCATGGACAATGCGCCCCTGATTCTGCTGGCGGCCGGTGGCACCGGCGGCCATCTGTTCCCGGCAGAAGCGCTCGCCGTGGAATTGATCAGGCGCGGCCTGCGGGTCCGGCTCGCCACCGACGGCCGCGCGCTGCGCTATTCCGGCCTGTTCGGCCGGGAGAGCATCGACCTCGTGCCGAGCGCGACCGTGCGCAGTCGCAACCCGATCTCGCTGGCGCGGACCGCGCTGATGCTCGGCTATGGCACGCTGGTCGCCACCAGTCTGGTGCGGCGGCTGAAGCCCGCGGCCGTGGTCGGCTTCGGCGGCTACCCGACCTTGCCACCGCTGATGGCGGCGCGGCTGCTCGGCGTTCCCGGCATCATCCATGACGCCAATGCGGTGCTCGGCCGCGCCAACCGTTTCCTGTCCGGCCGCGTCAACGCGATCGCGACCTCGCTGCCCGGCGTGCTCGATCGCGATCCCGCGCTGGCCGGCAAGGCCACCACGGTCGGCACACCGATGCGGCCGGCGATCCTTGCGGCCGCTGCGGTGAAATACACGCCGCCCGAGGCGAACGGGCCGCTGCGCCTGCTCGTCGTCGGCGGCAGCCAGGGCGCGCGGGTGATGAGCGATATCGTGCCGCCGGCGATCGAGCAGCTCGCGCCCGCGCTGTGGAGCCGCCTGATCATCACCCAGCAGGTGCGCGAAGAAGACATGGATCGGGTGCGCGCCGTCTACGACCGGCTCAAGATCAACGCCGAGCTCGCGCCGTTCTTCGCCGACCTGCCGGCGCGCCTCGCCTCGAGCCAGCTCGTGATCTCGCGCTCCGGCGCCGGCACGGTGGCCGAACTCGCCGCGATCGGCCGGCCCTCGATCCTGGTGCCGCTGCCCGGCGCGATCGATCAGGACCAGTTTGCCAATGCCGGCGTGCTGTCGCAGGCGAGCGGCGCGCTGCGCATGGCGCAGAGCGACTTCACGTCCGAGCGGCTGGCCGCTGACATTTCGGCCTTCGCCGCCGAGCCCGCGAAACTGACCACGATGGCGGAAGCCGCGCGTGGCGTCGGCCGGCTCGATGCCGCCGAGCGGCTGGCCGATCTGGTTGCGAAAGTGGCCGGAATTTAGGCCGCTTTCGAGGAATTTCGGCCGTGGGACGCCATGGCCGGGCTTGTCCCGGCCATATCAGTCTTTCATAAGTCGGAGAATTGCCGGGGTGAGTCCGGAGACGATGAAGGTGTTAGCATCATGAGACTGCCGCGCGAGATCGGACCCATTCACTTCGTCGGGATCGGCGGCATCGGCATGAGCGGCATCGCCGAAGTGCTGATCAATCTCGGCTACACCGTGCAGGGTTCCGATGCTTCGGACAATTACAACCTCGACCGCTTGCGCAAGAAGGGCGCCAAGGTCTCAGTCGGCCACGCCGCCGAGAATGTCGATGGCGCCGATGTCGTCGTGGTCTCGACCGCGATCAAGCGCGACAATCCCGAGCTGATGGCGGCGCGCGCGCGGCGCATTCCGGTGGTGCGGCGCGCCGAGATGCTGGCGGAGCTGATGCGGCTGAAGAGCTGCGTCGCGATCGCCGGCACCCATGGCAAGACCACCACGACCACGATGGTGGCGACCCTGCTCGACGCCGGCGGGCTCGATCCGACCGTGATCAATGGCGGCATCATCAACGCCTATGGCTCCAACGCGCGGCTCGGTGCCGGCGACTGGATGGTGGTCGAAGCCGACGAGAGCGACGGCACCTTCCTGAAGCTGCCGTCCGATGTCGTCATCGTCACCAATATCGACCCCGAGCATCTCGATCACTTCAAGACCTTCGAGGCGATCCAGGACGCGTTCCGCAATTTCGTCGAGAACGTCCCGTTCTACGGCTTTGCCGTGATGTGCACCGATCACCCCGTGGTGCAAACTCTTGTCGGCAAGATCGAAGACCGCCGCATCATCACCTACGGCCAGAACCCGCAGGCCGATGCGCAGCTCAAGGATCTGACGCCGATGGGGGGCGGCTCGAAATTCTCGGTCGCGATCCGCGATCGCAAGTCTGGCGCGGTCCACGAGATCGCCGATATCATGCTGCCGATGCCGGGGCGCCACAACGCATCGAATGCGACGGCCGCGATCGCGGTCGCGCACGAGCTTGGCGTGTCCGACGACGTCATCCGCCAGGCCATGGCCGGCTTCGGCGGCGTCAAGCGGCGCTTCACCAAGACCGGCGAGACCAACGGCATCACCGTGATCGACGATTACGGTCATCATCCGGTCGAGATCGCCGCGGTGCTGAAGGCGGCGCGGGAATCCGTCAACGGCAAGATCGTCGCCGTGGTGCAGCCGCATCGCTACACCCGCCTGCAATCGCTGTTCGAGGAATTCTGCACCTGCTTCAACGACGCCGATGCGGTCGTGGTCGCCGAGGTCTATCCGGCCGGCGAGGCGCCGATCGCCGGCGTCGACCGTGATCATTTCGCCGCCGGCCTGCGCGCCCACGGCCATCGCAATGTGGTGCCGCTGCCGAACGCGGGCGAGCTCGCGAAGATCGTGCACGGCCTTGCCAAGCCCGGCGACCTCGTCGTCTGCCTCGGCGCCGGCAACATCACGCAATGGGCCTACGCGCTGCCCGGCGAATTGAAGGCGTTGGGGTGATCGTGACCTTCCCCGACATCACGCCCGACCTGAAAGCCGCGATGCCGGAGCTGCGCGGGCGGCTGCTGGCGAACCAGTCGCTGGCCGAGTTGACCTGGTTTCGCGTCGGCGGCCCGGCACAGGTGTTGTTCACGCCGGCAGATGAAGATGACCTCGCCTATTTCCTGAAGCGGCTGCCGCAGGAATTGCCGGTCTATGTCGTCGGCGTCGGCTCCAATCTGATCGTGCGCGATGGCGGCATGCCCGGCGTCGTGATCCGGCTCGCGCCGCGCGCGTTCGGAGAGACCAGCGCGGCCGGCGATGTCGTCACCGCCGGCGCTGCGGCGCTCGACAAGCGCGTCGCCGAGACGGCTGCGTCTGCTGACATCGGCGGCATGGAATTCTTCTTCGGCATTCCCGGCACGGTCGGCGGCGCGCTGCGCATGAATGCCGGCGCCAACGGCGGCGAGACCAAGGACGTGCTGATCGAGGCCACCGGCATCGGCCGCGACGGAACGAAGCATACGTTCGACAATGCCGACATGAAGTTCGTCTACCGCAACAGCGGCGCCGATCCGTCCATCGTCTTCACCTCGGCGCGCTTCCGCGGCACGATCACCGATGCTGAGGCGATCCGCGCCCGCATGAACGAGGTGCAGAGCCATCGCGAGACCGCGCAGCCGATCCGCGAGAAGACCGGCGGCTCGACCTTCAAGAATCCGCCCGGCAACAGCGCCTGGAAGCTGATCGATGCCGCCGGCTGTCGCGGCCTCAAAATAGGCGGCGCGCAGGTGTCTGAGATGCACTGCAATTTCCTGATCAACACCGGCAACGCTACCGGGCACGACATCGAGACGCTCGGCGAGACGGTGCGTGAACGGGTCAAGCAAAGCAGCGGAATTGAGCTACACTGGGAAATCAAGCGGATCGGGAATTCATCGTAGTCGTCATTCCGGGGCGATGCGCAGCATCGAACCCGGAATCTCGAGAGTCCGGTCTGGTGCTTCGGACCATCCCGGAATGACGGAAGCAGCGAAGACAGGCAAAGAAGATGCAGGTGACCATTCTGTTCGGCGGCACCAACAAGGAGCGGCTGGTCTCGGTGGCGAGCACGCAGGCGCTGCACCGCGCGCTGCCCGACGCGGATCTCTGGTTCTGGGATGTCGACGACACCGTGCACGCGGTGACGTCGGAAAAACTGCTCGGCCACACGCGTCCGTTCGAGGTCGACTTCAAACCCGACGGTCGCGGCATCGCACTTGACCAGGCGCTCGACAAGGCGAGCGCCGAGCAGCGTGTGCTGGTGTTCGGTTTGCACGGCGGCCGCGCCGAGAATGGCGAGTTGCAGGCGATGTGCGAGATGCGCGGCGTCGCGTTCACCGGCTCCGGCTCGGCATCGTCGCATCTGGCGTTCGACAAGCCGTCGGCCAAGCGCTTCGCCGCGATCGCGGGCCTCAACGCGCCGCAGGGCATCAATGTCGAACAGATCGATGACGCCTTTGCGAAACACGGCAAGCTGATCGCAAAACCGGCCAAGGACGGATCGAGCTACGGGCTGATCTTCGTCAACGCGAAGCAGGATCTCGTCGCGGTCCGCAATGCCGCGAAGCATGAAGAGTATCTGATCGAGCCGTTCGTATCGGGCGTGGAGGCGACCTGCGGCGTGCTCGAGCAGTCCGACGGCTCCGTGTTCGCGCTGCCGCCGATCGAGATCGTGCCGGGGGAGGGAACCTTCGACTACACAGCCAAATACCTTTTGAAGTCGACCCAGGAGATTTGTCCTGGCCGCTTCGCGCCCGAGGTCAGCGCCGCGATCATGGACCATGCGCTGCGGGCGCACCGCGCGCTGTCCTGCACCGGCTACTCGCGCAGCGATTTCATCGTCTCGGCCAATGGCCCGGTCTATCTCGAGACCAACACTCTGCCGGGGCTCACCGCGGCATCACTGTACCCTAAGGCCTTGAAAGCACAGGGTATCGCCTTTTCCGACTTCCTCACCGACCAGATCGAGCTGGCCCGCCGCCGCGTCCGAAGTTAATGCCCGGCCGGGGGGAACCCGCCCTGGTCGGCCGGATGGAACCCGGGCGCTGTTGCTAAAATGCTAACGAGTTCGCGGCAAAGTACTCACAGCGTTGATCAAAACACGCTCCAGGCCGAAGTCATTTACCCTTTGTTTACCAGGAAGCCCGAAGGTTAACGCTGGCGGCGCATGTAGCGCTTGGCTGCCGGGGCGTGAGCTGTCGCGGATTACCGCTTCGAGGATCGCAACCAGGGAACAGGGGGCCACTCTAATCCCACCGGTCTAGCCGAGACGTGATTTGTGCCGGGACCCGCGGGGTTTGCGGGCGCAACATGTGACGAGCTCGTGCAATGGATGGTGCAGGACGCCTCACCCGATCGCTGCGATCGCTGGGGCCTCAAGCTGACCTGAGAGCAGCCGCTATCGGAGCGGCGGTGCTGCTGCGCGAGTATGTCGGCGCCCATCTCGCACCCCGCAGGCGGCGTCCCGCCAAGCGGCCGCAAGTCATCATCGATCGCGAGCCGCCGATCCGCTACATCCTGATGGTCGAACGCTATCTGCCGCGCCGCATCGGGCTGGTCGCGACGCTCGCGATCCTGTTCGGCAGCCTGGGCCTTGGCATCGTCAAGGGTGGTCATGTCGAGGAATTCACCACCGCGCTCAGCGATGCCCGCAACGCGCTTGCCAATACCGCCGGCTTCCGCATCACCACCGTCGGCATCAACGGCCGCAAGCAGCTAAGCCAGGACGAGGTGCTCGCGATCGGCGGCGTCAACGGCCGCTCCTCGCTGCTGTTCCTCGACGCCGACACCGTGCGCGCCAAGCTGAAGGCCAATCCCTGGATCGCGGATGCCACGATCCTGAAGCTCTATCCGGGCCGGCTGCAGATCGACATCGTCGAGCGCACCGCCTTCGCGCTGTGGCAGCAGAACGGCCGCCTGTCGGTGATCGCTTCCGACGGCGCGGTGCTCGAGCCCTACGTCTCGCGCCGCTTCCTCAATCTGCCGCTCGTGGTCGGCAAGGGCGCCGACGTCAGGGCCCACGACTTCCTGGCGCTGCTCGACCGTTATCCGCAGGTCCGTTCGGTGACCAAGGCGGCGATCTTCGTCGGCGAGCGGCGCTGGAACCTGCGCCTCAAGGACGGTCTCGACGTCCGCCTGCCGGAGAACGACGTCGGCAACGCGCTCGCTGCGCTCTCCAGGCTCGACAAGGACGAGAAGCTGTTCTCGCGCGACATTGTCGCCGTCGACATGCGGCTGCCCGATCGGCTTATCGTGCAATTGTCGGAGGACGCCGGCAAGGCGCGCGACGAACTGTTCAAGGACAAGAAGTCCAAGAAGAAGGCCGGTGACTCCGCATGACCGGCCTCGATCGCAACCTGACCCCGAAGACCCGCCCGATGCAGAAGCGCACCGCGATGGTGGCTTCGCTCGATGTCGGCTCCAGCAAGATCGCCTGCATGATCGCGCGGCTGAGGCCATCGCCGCCGAACGAGGCGCTGCGTGGACGCACCCATGCGGTCGAATTGATCGGCTACAGCCAGATCCAGTCGCGCGGCGTCAAGGCCGGCTCCGTGGTCGATCTCGCCGAATGCGAGAAGGCGGTGCGCCACGCGGTGGCGTTGGCCGAGCGCATGGCCAAGGTCCGTGTCGAATCCGTCCTGCTGTCGGTCTCCGGCGGCCGGCAGCACGGCCAGCTGGTCGAGGCC
This sequence comes from Bradyrhizobium sp. USDA 4503, assembly GCF_054055815.1. Taxonomy (NCBI): domain Bacteria; kingdom Pseudomonadati; phylum Pseudomonadota; class Alphaproteobacteria; order Hyphomicrobiales; family Nitrobacteraceae; genus Bradyrhizobium; species Bradyrhizobium sp. USDA 4503. The sequence continues at coordinate 3,443,331 of NZ_JBSRXS010000001.1, read as the reverse complement.
GCGGCCGATATCCGCGGCGGCTCGGTGACCTCGGACGATATCAGCCGCGTCACGTCCGCCGGCATGCGCCACGCCGCCGGCGCGGGCCGCACCGTGCTGCACGCGCTGCCGGTCGGCTACGCACTCGACGGCGTCAAGGGCATCCGCGATCCCCGAGGCATGGTGGCGCGCCAGTTCGGCGTCGACATGAACGTGGTGACGTCGGACGCGACGGTTGCCAAGAACCTGATGTTGGTGGTCGAGCGCTGCCATCTCAACGTCGAAGCCATGGCGTCGAGCCCCTATGTCGCGGGCCTCTCGGTGCTGACCGATGACGAGGCCGATCTCGGCGCTGCCGTCGTCGAGATGGGCGCGGGATCGACCACGATCGCGACATACTCCGGCGGACGTCTCGTGCACGCATCCGGATTTGCGCTGGGCGGACAACACATCACGATGGACCTTGCGCGCGGCATCGGCGCGTGCATTGCGGATGCCGAGCGAATCAAGACTTTATACGGCACGGTGCTGACCGGCGGTTCGGACTCGCGCGAGCTGATGTCCGTTCCCACTGCAGGCGATGATCGGGAGACACCGCAAATCGTGTCCCGCGCCACGATTGCGAACATTGTCCGGCATCGCGCCGAGGAGATTTTCGAAATGGTCCGTGACCGGCTCGCGGATTCCCCCTTTGCGGCAGAGCCGAGGGCGCGCGTCGTGCTGAGCGGCGGCGCCTCGCAGCTCACCGGCACCGTCGAGCTTGCCACCCGCATCCTGAACCGTCAGGTCCGCATCGGCCGTCCGCTCGGCTTCGGCCGGCTGCCGAACGAGGCGAAGGGCGCCTCATTCTCGGTGCCGACGGGCCTCCTGGTCTATCCGCAATACGCACATCTTGAACATGTCGAACCGCGGCGCACGCGGCAGCTCAGGACAGGGACAGACGGTTACTTCGGAAAGGTCGGACGATGGCTTCGCGAGGGCTTCTGATGACCGCACCCCGGCTCACTGCATTTTCACCAGCTCCGGCGGCCAGCGGCCGGGACGAACCAACGCGCGCATAATCGAGAGAGGCAACCATGGCACTCAATCTGACACCCCCTGACATCAGCGAGCTGAAACCGCGGATCACCGTCTTCGGCGTCGGCGGCGCGGGTGGTAATGCCGTCAACAACATGATCACCGCCGGGTTGCAGGGCGTCGACTTCGTCGTCGCCAACACCGACGCGCAGGCGCTGACCATGTCGAAGGCGCAGCGCATCGTGCAGATGGGCACCCAGGTCACCCAGGGCCTCGGCGCCGGTTCGCAGCCCGACGTCGGCGCTGCGGCCGCGCAGGAGGTGATGGACGAGCTGCGCGATCACCTCACCGGCGCCAACATGGTGTTCGTCACCGCCGGCATGGGCGGCGGCACAGGCACCGGTGCTGCACCCGTGATCGCCAAGGCCGCGCGCGAGATGGGAATCCTCACCGTCGGCGTGGTGACCAAGCCGTTCCACTTCGAAGGTCAGCGCCGGATGCGCACCGCCGAGCACGGCATCGCCGAGCTGCACAAGGTGGTCGACACGCTGCTGATCATTCCGAACCAGAACCTGTTCCGGGTCGCCAACGAGAAGACCACCTTCGCCGACGCCTTCGCGATGGCCGACCAGGTGCTGTACTCGGGCGTCGCCTGCATCACCGACCTGATGGTCAAGGAAGGTCTGATCAACCTAGACTTCGCCGACGTGCGCGCCGTGATGCGCGAAATGGGCAAGGCGATGATGGGCACCGGCGAAGCCACCGGCGAGAAGCGCGCGCTGACCGCCGCGGAAGCCGCGATCGCCAACCCGCTGATCGACGACAGCTCGATGAAGGGCGCCCGCGGCCTCTTGATCTCGATCACGGGCGGCAAGGACCTGACCCTGTTCGAGGTCGACGAAGCTGCCACCCGCATCCGCGAAGAAGTCGACGCCGACGCCAACATCATCGTCGGCGCCACCTTCGACGAATCGCTCGACGGCGTCATTCGCGTCTCGGTGGTCGCAACTGGTATCGAGCAGGCCGCGATCGCCTCCCGAGCCCAGGCTCCCGCCGCGCAGCAGTCGGGCGGTTCGCCGGAAAGCCGGCTGGCCGATCTGACCGCCCGCTTGCGTGCCGACAATCAGCGCATGGCCGAGCGTGCCCAGAAGCTGGAACCGCCGACCGGCGTGACGGTCGCCCCGATTGCGGCTCCGGCCGGCCAGCAGCAGCGTCCGGCCGTCGAGCGCGCCGCGCTCGCGGCGATCGCCGCCGCGGTTGCTCCCGACAGCGCGCCGGCCGCCCAGGCGCCGATGCAGCCGGCCTCCTACGGTGACGTCACCGTGCGGCCGATTGCCCAGAAGCCCTCGCTGTTCCCGGACCACGAGGCCGCCCGGGCCGAGCAGCATGAGCCGATGCCGCCCGAGACCTTCATCCCGCAGGCGGCGGAACGGTCGCCGGTCCGTGCTCCGCGGATGCCGAAGTTCGAGGATCTGCCGATGCCGGCGCAGGCCGAAATCCGCCAGGCCAGCGGTGACGGCGAACCGGAACACCCGCAGAAGACCCGCCTGTCGCTGCTGCAGCGGTTGGCCAATGTCGGCCTCGGCCGCCGCGACGAGGAGACCGAGCCGCCGATCGCGGCCCGTTCCTCCGGTCCGGCCATGCCGACGATGCCGCCACTGCCCGAGCGCAAGCCGGCCCGCAGCGTCGCCCAGCAGATTTCGGCGAACGAATCGCCGGTATCCGAATATGCAAAGCGCCCTGCGCCGCAGGGTCTGGACGCTCATGGCCGCCAGGCACCTGTTGCCCCAGCGCCACAGGGCGACGACCATCTTGATATCCCGGCCTTCCTGCGCCGGCAGGCAAACTGAAGTTTGTTACAATCTTGGCCACGAAGAAGGCCTCGGCGGGGAACCGCCGGGGCCTTTTCCTTGTCGCGGGCCGGCGATCGCGCCGGATGAACAAGCAACTGATTTTAAATGATTAATTATTCTTTCGGTGGTCAGATGGCGCGTTGCCGAGGACCGCTTTCGCTGCCGTAGTTTGGTTTACCTTGGGCGTGAATGCGGCGGAGATGGGGTAACAATCGGTAAAGAAGCGTGAGTTGGCGCGGTTTAGGGCCGTGACTATGGTCTGCCGTGACTTGGGGAGCTCAAGCGAGTCGGCCTTGGGGAAATTGGCCACTTGAATTGAGTGAAGTCGGGTAGTGGGCATTATCGAATGAAGTTCAGCCGTCAAACAACGCTTCGGTCGCAAGCCACCGTGACTGGCGTAGGCGTTCATTCCGGTCTTCCTGTCAGTCTCACCCTGGGACCTGCACCTGTTGATGCGGGTTTTATTTTTGTCCGCACCGGTCTCGACGGTTCCGACCGTGAAGTCGTGGCCACCGCCGATGCGGTGATCGCGACCGAGTTCGCGACGGTGCTGGGTGACCGCGAAGGGCCGCTGGTTTCCACCGCCGAGCACGTGCTCGCGGCGCTGCGCGGCATGGGCGTCGACAACGCCACCATCGAAGTCGACGGCGCCGAAGTTCCGATCATGGACGGCAGCGCTGCGGCGTTCGTCGCGGCGATCGATCAGGCCGGCATTGTGACCCAGCCCGGCGTCCGCCGCTTCATCCAGGTTTTGAAGCCGGTGCAGGTCAAGATCGGCGAATCGGTTGGCGAGCTGCGTCCGTTCGCCGGCGGGTTCCGCACCGAAGTCGAGATCGATTTCACCAACCAGGTGATTGGTCGCCAGACCTTCACCTTCGATCTGTCGCCGGAAGGTTTCCGCCGCGAGGTTGCCCGTGCCCGCACGTTCGGCTGCATGAGCGACGTGGCGCGGCTGTGGGGTGCAGGCTTCGCGCTCGGCGCGTCCTTCGACAACACCGTGGTGTTCGACGAGGCCCGTCTGCTCAACGCCGAGGGCCTGCGCTACGCCGACGAATGCGCCCGCCACAAGGTGCTCGACGTGATCGGCGATCTGGCGCTGGCCGGCCTGCCGCTGCTCGGCAGCTACCGTTCGGTACGGGGCGGCCACAAGCTCAACAACGCGGTGCTGAAGGCGCTGCTCGCCGACCGCAGCGCCTGGCGGGTGGTCGAATCGGAGACGGCTCGGCGGCCGGCCCGTGGCCATGTCGAAGCCGGTGCAGGCACCGTGGGCGGCCTCGTCGCCCCGGCCTATGGCCCGGACGTGTCCTGATCGCCCAAGTCCTGATCGCCTGGCCGGTCGGGCCCAATTTCCGTAATAACCACAGCAGGCTGTGAGCTTCGCCGGGTCGCCTTATTCCCGGCGGAATGGCTCCGTATTCGGTTGGTCCACGGTCATTTTTCGGCTAAGCAGGTCTGCGGTTGCGAGTAACGGCAGTCAAGGCACTGGAAATATTGCATCCATGACCGCGGTTCATGGGTGGAGTGGGGTCGCCGTTAACCGCATCAAAGGCGTCAGGTTCTAAAATCCATGTCGGCAATGCGTATGGCGCTCGAATCACGCAATTCTTCTGACGTCTCCGGCCTGACCAAGGCCGCGCGCACGCTGCGTTTTGCGGCGGGGCTGATCGTGCTGGCCATGCCGCTCAGCGGCTGCGGCACCGGCGCGCTGTGGGACAAGTTCATGGCCAAGGACGACACGTTCGTCGATGAGCCCGCGGACAAGCTCTACAATGAGGGCTTGTACATGATGAACGAGAAGAAGGACCTGAAGGCCGCCTCGAAGAAGTTCGAGGAAGTCGACCGTCAGCATCCCTATTCCGACTGGGCGCGCAAGTCGCTCTTGATGTCGGCCTATTCGTTCTACCAGGCGGGCGACTACGACAGCTGCATTGGCTCTGCCACCCGCTACGTCACGCTGCATCCCGGCAGCCCGGACGCGTCCTACGCCCAGTACCTGATCGCGGCATCGCATTTCGACCAGATCCCGGACATCTCGCGCGACCAGAGCCGCACCGAGAAGGCGATCGCGGCGCTCGAAGAGGTGGTCCGCAAATATCCGACCTCGGAATACGCCACCCAGGCCAAGTCCAAGATCCAGGCTGCGCGAGACCAACTCGCCGGCAAGGAAATGGCGGTCGGGCGCTATTACATGGGCAAGCGCGACTTCACCGCCGCGATCAACCGCTTCAAGACCGTGGTCACGCAGTACCAGACCACGCGCCATGTCGAGGAGGCGCTGTACCGCCTCACCGAGGCCTACATGGCGATCGGCATCGCCGGCGAGGCGCAGACCGCGGCCGCGGTGCTGGGCCACAATTTTCCAGACAGCCGCTGGTACAAGGACGCATATAATCTAGTAAAGTCCGGCGGTCTCGAGCCGAGCGAGAATCAGGGATCCTGGATCAGCAGGACCTTCAAGAAGATAGGTCTCGGCTAGGAATTGTCCTCGCATGCTGGCGCGTCTGTCGATCCGTGACATCGTCCTGATCGAACGGCTCGATATCGAATTTTCCCGTGGCCTCGCGGTGCTGACCGGCGAAACCGGCGCAGGCAAATCCATCCTGCTCGATGCCTTTGCGCTGGCGCTCGGCGGCCGCGGCGATGCCGGACTGGTGCGCCACGGCGCCGAACAGGGGCAGGTCACCGCCATGTTCGACGTCCCGAAGGGGCATCCGGCGGCCGGGATTCTGGCCGAGAACGGCCTCGACGACACCGGTGAGATGATCCTGCGCCGCGTGCAACTCGCCGACGGCCGCACCCGCGCCTTCATCAACGATCAGGCGATCAGCGTGCAGACCCTGAAGGCGGTCGGTGCCGCGCTGGTCGAGATCCATGGCCAGCATGACGAGCGCGCGCTGGTCGACGCCTCCACCCATCGCCAGCTGCTCGACGCCTTCGCCGGACACGAGAAGGACGTCGCGGCGCTGGAAGCGCTGTGGGATATCAGGCGGACCGCCAATGCTGATCTCGACGAGCATCGCGCCGGCATGGAGCGCGCCGCGCGCGAGGCCGACTATCTGCGCCATGCCTCGCAGGAATTGAAGACGCTGGCGCCGAAGGAAGGCGAGGAGACCGAGCTCGCGGGTCGCCGCACCACCATGATGCAGGGCGAGAAGATCGCAACCGATCTGCGCGAGGCGCAGGAGGCGATCGGCGGCTCGCATTCGCCGGTGGCGTCGCTGTCGGCGGCGGTACGGCGGCTGGAACGGCGCGCCGCCAATGCGCCCGCGCTGATCGAGCCCGCGGTCAAGGCGATCGATATTGCGATCAACGCGCTGGAAGAAGCCGACCAGCACCTCAACGCCGCGCTGGCGGCAACCGATTTCGATCCGGCCGAGCTGGAGCGCATCGAGGAGCGGCTGTTCGCGCTGCGCGCGGCCTCGCGTAAATATTCGACGCCGGTCGATCTGCTGGCCGCGCTGGCGGCGCAATATGCCGGCGACGTCGCGCTGATCGATGCCGGCGCCGACCAGCTGAAGAAGCTGGAAGCGGCCGCCGGTGAAGCCGACAAGCGCTATGCGGCAGCTGCCGCCAAACTGTCGGCGGCGCGCACCAAGGCCGCCGAGAAGCTCAACAAGGCCGTCAACGCCGAGCTTGCGCCGCTCAAGCTCGAGCGCGCGAAGTTCATGACCCAGGTCGACAGCAACGCGGCCGCGCCGGGGCCGCAGGGCATCGACCGTGTCGAGTTCTGGGTGCAGACCAATCCGGGCACCAAGCCGGGGCCGATGATGAAGGTCGCCTCCGGCGGCGAACTGTCGCGCTTCCTGCTGGCGCTGAAGGTCGTGCTGGCCGATCGCGGCTCGGCGCCGACCTTGGTGTTCGACGAAATCGACACCGGCGTCGGCGGCGCGGTGGCCGATGCGATCGGCTCGCGGCTGGCGCGCCTTGCCGGCAAGGTGCAGGTGATGGCGGTGACGCACGCGCCGCAGGTCGCGGCCCGCGCCAGCCAGCATCTCCTGATCTCCAAAGATGCGCTCGACAAGGGCAAGCGGGTCGCCACCCGCGTCAACGCGCTCGCCGCCGACCACCGCCGCGAGGAGATCGCGCGCATGCTGGCCGGCGCCGAGATCACCGCGGAGGCGAGGGCGGCCGCGGAACGGCTGCTCCGGGCGGCGACAGCGTAATCTCTCCCCTCGTCATTCCGGGGCGATGCGAAGCATCGAACCCTCAATCTCGAGATTCCGGGTTCATCGCTGCGCGATGCCCCGGAATGACCACCTCAGGTACAGATCGACTCGTACAAGTCATTCCACTGCGGATTGCTCGCTTCGATCAATTGCGTCTTCCAGGCTCGCTTCCACTTCTTGAGCTCCTTCTCGCGTGATATCGCGGAGATCGGGTCGTCGTAGATTTCGAACCAAACCAGCTGCGTGATGTTGTATTTGGACGTGAAGCCTGGGACGGCCTTCATTCGATGTTCGTAGACCCGCCGCACGAGATCGTTGGTGATCCCAACATAGATTGCTCCGTCTCGTCGACTTGCTAGAATGTACACGTAGTACGACATGAGCCCCATTTCCCACACAGTCATTCCGGGGCGATGCGAAGCATCGAACCCGGAATCTCGAGATTCCGGGTTCGGTCCTGACGGACCGCCCCGGAATGACGAAAAACTATAGCGCGCCCGTCGCATGGCTAAAGCAGCAAAAAAGAAAGAACTCTCCGACGTCGACAAGCTCACCAAGGCCCAGGCCAAGGTCGAGTTGATGCGCCTTGCGCTCGAGCTCGAAGGTCACGACAAGCGCTACTATCAGGACGACGCGCCGAGCGTCAGCGACGCCGAATACGACGCGCTGCGGCAGCGCTACAATGCGATCGAGAAGCGCTTCCCTGAATTCGTCACCGCGGAATCGCCGTCGCAGAAGGTCGGCGCCGCGCCGTCGGGGCGCTTCAGGAAGGTTCGTCATTCGCTGCCGATGCTGTCGCTCGACAACGCGTTCGCGGAAGCCGACGTGGTCGATTTCGTCGGGCGCATCACGCGCTTCCTCAAGCTGCCGGATGACAAGATCGATTTCTCGGCCGAGCCGAAGATCGACGGGCTCTCGATGTCGCTGCGCTACGAGGGCGGCGAACTCGTCACCGCGGCAACCCGCGGCGACGGCGCCGAGGGCGAGGACGTCACCGCCAACATCCGCACGCTCGAGGACGTGCCGCAGAAGCTGAAGGGCCGCAACGTGCCCGACATTTGCGAGGTGCGCGGCGAGGTCTATATGACCAAGAAGGCGTTCCTCGCGCTCAACGAGCGGCAGAAGGCGGCCGGCGACACCATCTTCGCCAATCCGCGCAATTCGGCGGCCGGCTCGCTGCGGCAGAAGGATCCCACAATCACTGCCTCGCGGCCGCTCGGCTTCTTCGCCTATGCCTGGGGCGAGATGAGCGCGCTGCCGGAGGATACCCAGACCGGCATGATCCACTGGTTCGAGCGGTGCGGCTTCAAGACCAATCCGCTGACCAAGCTGTGCCACTCGGTCGAGGAGCTGATCGCCTTCCATCGCAAGATCGAGGAGCAGCGCGCCGAGCTCGACTACGACATCGACGGCGTCGTCTACAAGGTCGATCGCATCGACTGGCAGGAGCGGCTCGGCTTCGTGTCGCGCACGCCGCGCTGGGCGATCGCGCACAAATTCCCGGCCGAGCGCGCCATGACGGTTTTGCGCGACATCGAGATCCAGGTCGGGCGCACCGGCTCATTCACGCCGGTCGGCAAGCTCGAGCCGGTCGGTGTCGGCGGCGTGATCGTGCAGAACGTCACGCTGCACAATGAGGACTACATCAAGGGCATCGGCAACAAGGGCGAGGTGCTGCGCGAGGGGCGCGACATCAGGATCGGCGACACCGTGGTGATCCAGCGCGCCGGCGACGTGATCCCGCAGGTCGTCGACGTCGTGATCGACAAGCGGCCGAAGAGCGCGAAGGAATTCCACTTCCCAAAGAAGTGCCCGTGCCCGCTGCACACCGACGTGGTGCGCGAGGAGACTGCGGCCGGCGAGGAGGGCTCGCGCGCCCGCTGCACCGGCGAGTTCGCCTGTCCGTTCCAGAAGGTCGAACACCTCATTCTGTTCGTGTCGCGCCGCGCCTTCGACATCGACGGTCTCGGCGTGAAGCAGTTGCAATATTTCTTCGACGAGGGATGGGTCAAGGAGCCGGCTGATATCTTCACGCTGCAAAAGCGCAACGCGAAGCTGAAGCTCGAGGACATCGAAGGCTACGGCGAGACCTCGGTGCGCAATCTGTTCGCCGCGATCGACAGCCGGCGCAGGATTGGCCTGGAACGCTTCATCTACGCGCTCGGCATGCGCCATGTCGGCGAGACCACCGCGCTGGCACTGGCGCGCGGCTATGGCTCCTGGGACGCGTTCCACGATGCCTGCCTCAAGGTCGCCAAGGGCGACGAGGAAGCGATGGCGGAGATGGATGCGCTCGACCAGATCGGCGACACCGTGATCAAGAGCATCGCCGACTATTTCGGCGAGAGCCACAATCGCGGCATCGTCGAGCGGCTGACCGGAGAGCTCGACGAGATCATCGACGCCGAGAAGCCGAAGAGCAATTCGGCGGTCGCCGGCAAGACCGTGGTGTTCACCGGATCGCTCGAAAAGATGACGCGCGACGAGGCCAAGGCGACCGCCGAACGGCTGGGCGCCAAGGCGGCCGGTTCGGTGTCGAAGAAGACCGACTACGTCGTCGCGGGGCCGGGCGCCGGCTCGAAGCTTGCCGAAGCGCAGAAGCACGGCGTCCAGGTGCTGACCGAGGACGAGTGGCTGAAGCTGATCGGGGAGTAGGGTTGTCCGTCATTCCGGGGCGCCTCGAAGAGGCGAACCCGGAATCTCGAGATTCCGGGTTCGATGCTGCGCATCGCCCCGGAATGACGAACTGCTCACATCATCCCCTGCTCATCCTCCTCGGCCTGCGCGATCAGCTCCTCGCTCACCACCACCTGCCGCCGCGGCACGACGAAGATCATGGTGCAGGCGCAGGCGATCGAGATCGCGAAGATCGCCGCAGTCAGCGGCAGCGTCGTGGTGGAGTGGCCGCCGAGATAGGCGCCGAATTGCGAGATCAGCGAGCCGATCCCCTGCTGCAGGAACCCCATGGCGCCCGAGGCGGTGCCGGCGGCTTCGGGCCGGATGCTGATCGCGCCGGCGGCGGAATTGGCCATCACGAAGGCGTTGGCGATCATCACGATCATCTGGGTGCCGAACAGCCAGAGTGGGGCCTGGTTTACTCCGGTAAGACTCCAGACCAAGTTCAACAGGCTGCCGCCGACCTGCAGCGCGAGGCCGAACCAGATCAGTTTCTCCAGCGAGTGCCGCGGCGCGAAGCGCACGCACAAGAGATTGCCGACGAAGTAGCCGAACCCCGTCATCGCGAACCACGCGCCATACTCGGCACTGGTCCGGCCCATCTGGGTCACCACGATGTAAGGGCCGCCGCCGGCGAAGGCGAAGATGATCTGCGACGCCAGCACCTGACACAGCAGATAGCCGACGAAGGCGCGGCTCGTCATCAGCTTGCCGAGGTCGCCGCGAAAGCTGCTGCTCTCGGCGCGGTCGCGGCGGGTTTCCGGCAGCGCCAACGCGATGAAGATCGTGGTGATCAGCGACGCCGCGGTGATGAGATAGAGGATCGCGCGCCAGCCGAATGCGGTCTCCAGCAGGCCGCCGGTCAGCGGGCTCACCATCTGCGCGATCATCAATGCGGCGACGACAAGGCTGATCATGGCGCCGACCCGCTCGCGCGGATAGAGATCGCGGATGATGGCACGGCTGATCACCATGCCGCTGGCGCCGCCGAGCGCCTGGAAGAAGCGCGCCGCGATCAGTTGCGGCAGGGTCTCGGCGAACACCGAGCCGACGCCGGCCACGACCATCAGGCCGAGGCCCGCGAGCAGCACCGGCCGACGGCCGAACCTGTCGGACAGCGGCCCCATGATCAGCTGTGAAAGCGCGATGCCGACCATGTAGAGCGACACGGTCATCTGCGCGATAGAGATGTCGCGGCCGAAGGTGGTCGCCAGCACCGGCAGCGCCGGCACCAGCATGTAGAGCGAGATCGGCGCCACGCCCGTCATCACGACGAGCATCAGCAGCATGACCTTCGATGTCGCGATGTTGTCTTTGGCCGCGCCGGGCGGCTTGCCCATCACGCCGTGCATTCAGGTCCGATCCAGCATTGTGGAAAGACTGTAGCGTGCCCGTCCGCGCGGAATACGGGTGTTTCGGCATACGCCCATGCGATTTCAGGAGACGCGGTGACGATGTTTCGTCTCGCGCAATAAACGCTCTGTCGTCAGCTGCGAATTCCGCTGTCGTCCTCCGCGAAAGCGGGGGACCCGGTATTCCAGAGGCAGGCGTATTTGAATTGAGAGGCCGCGGCGTACTGGATCCTCCGCTTTCGCGGGGGATGACACAGAGCATTGGGGGGACGACGTCGAGCGTGCGGATGCCTGGGCGCGCCGCTACTTCAGCGCCGCCGTCGCCTCGTCCAGCCACAGCTTGGTGGCGTTGTCGTCGAGATGCGGCCGCACCACATGCGCGACGCGGGCGTGGTAGTCGTTGAGCCAGCTTAACTCGTCCGGGCTCAGCATGCTGACCTCGATCAGGCGGCGATCGATCGGCGCCAGCGTCAGCGTCTCGAATGCATTGATCGGCTTCTCGGCGCCGGCAATGTCGGTGCCGATCACGAGCTCGAGGTTCTCGATCCTTATGCCGTAGGCGTCGGTCTTGTAGTAGCCGGGCTCGTTCGACAGGATCATGCCGCGCTTCAGCGGCGTGGTGCCGAGCTTGGAAATCCGCGCCGGCCCTTCATGGACGCTGAGATAGCTGCCGACGCCGTGACCGGTGCCGTGCTCGAAATCGATCCCGGCCTGCCAGAGATATTGCCGCGCCAGCGTGTCGAGCTGCGCGCCGGTGGTGCCGTCGGGGAAGATCGCGCGGGCAATCGCGATATGGCCGCGCAGCACGCGGGTGAAGCGGTCGCGCATCTCGTCGGTCGGCTTGCCGATCGCGACGGTGCGGGTGACGTCGGTGGTGCCGTCCTCATATTGCGCGCCGGAATCGATCAGCAGGAGATCGCCGGGCTCGATGCGGCGGTTGCTCTTGCGCGTCACACGGTAGTGCACGATGGCGCCGTTCGGCCCGGTGCCGGCGATGGTCGGGAAGGAGACGTCCTTCAGCGCGCCGGTCTGGCGGCGGAACGTCTCCAGCGCCTCGACGGTGTCGATCTCGGTGAGGCTGCCGGAGGGCGCCTCGCGATCGATCCAGGCGAGGAAACGCACCAGCGCCACCGCGTCGCGCTGATGCGCCGTGCGCGTGCCCTCGATCTCGGTGACGTTCTTGACCGCCTTCAAGAGGCTGACCGGATCGCTGCCGCGCACCGGCTTGCCGCCGGCACCCGCGATCAGGCGGCTCAGGGCGTCGGCTGCGGTCACGTTGTCGAGCGCGATCGAGGCGCCGCGCTTGGCGAGCTCGGTGAGTTTTGCCGCCAGCGCCGCGGGCTGCTCGACATCGGCCGATTGCTCGAGATGGTCGCGTGTCGAGTTGGACAGCTTGCGCTGATCGATGAACACCAGCGGCCGGCCTTCCTTCGGTACCAGCGCATAGGACAGCGGCAGCGGCGTATGCGAGACGTCGGCGCCGCGGATGTTGAAGGTCCAGGCGACCGCGTGGCTGTCGGACAGCACCAGCGCGTCGACGCCGAGCTTGTTGATCTCGAGGCGGATGCGCTTGAGCTTCTCGGCTTCGATCTCCCCGGAAAACTGCGCGCCGTGGATCGTGACCGGACCGAGCGGCGGTGCCGGCCGCTCGTGCCAGATCGCATCGAGCGGATTGCTGTCGACGGCGACCAGTTCCGCGCCGGCCTTGGCGCAGGCCGCGGCCAGCCGTTCGGCTGCCGCAGAAGTGTGCAGCCAGGGGTCAAATCCTAGGCGGTCGCCGGCCGCCAGATGCCGGGTCAGCCAGTGCTCCGGTGGCGGCTCGACCAGCGGCTCGACCTGCCAAGCCTTGCGGTCGACCTGCTTGCCGGCCTGCAGCGTGTAGCGGCCGTCGACGAACAGGGCGGCCTCCTTGCTCAGCACGATCGCGAGCCCGGCCGATCCGGTGAAGCCGGTCAGCCAGGCGAGCCGCTCCTCGGAGGCTGCGACATATTCATTCTGCTGCTCATCGGCGCGCGGAACCACGAATCCGGTCAGCTTGCGCCGCGCCAGCTCCTCGCGCAGCGCGCTCAAGCGGGCAGTCAGCGCCACGCCGCCTTCAGGCTCTTCGAACGTCTGGAAATGGGCTTCGAACATCGCCGTCGCACTCTCTTCGGATGGGGCATGACCTTCGCGCGAGCGCGGTCAAGCATGACCATATTTTTGGCATAACTTATGCTTGAATATGGCATAGTGGAATTGGCCGGACGATGTCCACTGCACGTCAACGGTCAAGCGTACGGGGAGTGTCCAGGAGTGTCTCAACTCAACGGTGAGGAGATGCACGATGCCTGCATTCACGTTTGAGAAGATCTCGCCGCCGGTCCGCCGCGGCCCGATCGCGCCGGTCGAACAGAAGCAGCGCGGCGTCATCGTCCAGATGCTGGACCGCCTTGTCGAGGCGCGCGCCAAGCGTGCGGCCGGTCAGGACAAGGTCGAGACCATCCGTAGCGATTCGCCAGCGCCCGAATAAACAACCCGCGGATCGCGGCTACCGTTCCAGATCGGAAGCCTTCGCCACGGTCACATTGACGACCTTGCCATCCTCGAGTTCGCGCACGATCCGCTCATCGGGGCCGACGATGCCGAGATCGAATTCGCGCTCGGGCGTCACGAGCGTCATGCGCTGGCCGGCGATCACGACGACGGTCATGTCGAGCGTCTCGCCGGAGATCGCCCATTCCCTGAGCTCGTTGCAAAACGGCACTTTGCGCCAGGCGTCGGGGAAGCCCGGATCGCATCTGACCTCAAGACCATCTTCCGACGTGGTCAGGACGAGCTTCGACCTGGAAGGCTTCCAGTGCTCCTCCAGCAGCTCGTTCGCTAGCCAGACGCAGCTGAACGAGCGGCATTCCATAGGCCGCCCCGGATAGATCCGGCAGCCGCGCCCCGGTTTGCAATGCGGGCACCACGTGTTGGCGGGCTTGGCCAGTTCCTCGATCGCCATCACCTTGCAGCAGAGCGTGCAGTCGCCGCACTGTCTGCCGGTCGCGGTCACTTCACGGAGCGCAGCAGCAGGCTGCTCCAGCCCTCGATCTTCAGATGCCGCAGCGGCACCAGCCCGCGGGCACGGTAGGCGGCGATGACCGCCGGCGCCTGGTGCGTCAGCAGGCCGGAGAGAATGACCTGCGCCGACGAGGCGAGGTGACGCGCCATCGGGCCGGCCAGCTGCCGCAGCGGATTGGCGAGGATGTTGGCGAGCACCAGGTCGAACGGACCGTCCTCGGCGAAGCGCGGAGCGGCAAAGCCGGTGGCGCGGATCACGTCCACCAGATCGCCGGCGCCGTTCAGCCGGGCATTCTCCTCGGCGACCCTGACCGACGGCGCGTCGATGTCGCTCCCCAGCACCTTGCCGTGCAGCGCCTTGGCGGCGGCGATCGCCAGCACGCCGGTCCCGGTACCGAGATCCAGCACGCGGCGGGGCTGATACGCCTTCAGCACGTGGTCGAGCAGCAGCAGGCAGCCGCGGGTGGTGCCGTGATGGCCGGTGCCGAAGGCCAGCGCCGCCTCGATCTCGATCCCGAGCTTGTTGGGGGGTATCCGGTGCCGGTCATGCTGGCCGTGGACGATAAAGCGGCCGGCGGCGACCGGGACAAGATCCTCCAGGCTGGCCTTGACCCAGTCCTTGGCCTTCACGGTATCAAAGACTAAAGTAGATGCGACATCCTGCCGCACCACTTGGCCGACCAGCTCGCGCAGTAAATTTTGGTCCGGCGGCTCGGCAAAATGGACGGTGACGTCCCAGCGGCCATCCGGCCGCTCGAAGGCCGCAAACGCCGCCTGATCCTCGAAAAACAGCTCGGAAAGCGCGTCTACCACGCGCTTTGCGGTCGATTCATCTGGAAGGGTGACGCTGGCGCGGTGTGTGGACGGGGTCATCGGAGGCCGGTAGCGCGGTTTTTGTTAAAATTTCAAGCCGGATTCAATCGAATATCGCGAGAATTGAGAGGTTCCCGGTTCAGACAACCTTAGATGTTGCCGTACTACTACGGCGGCGGAACTGGGAACACCCTTCGTTCCAAGGCATCACAACCAAGGGCAGGGCTGCAATGAAGGCTTTTATCGTTAAGTTTTTGCGGAATGAATCCGGCGCGACCGCCATCGAATACG
This sequence comes from Bradyrhizobium sp. USDA 4503, assembly GCF_054055815.1. Taxonomy (NCBI): domain Bacteria; kingdom Pseudomonadati; phylum Pseudomonadota; class Alphaproteobacteria; order Hyphomicrobiales; family Nitrobacteraceae; genus Bradyrhizobium; species Bradyrhizobium sp. USDA 4503. The sequence continues at coordinate 3,428,142 of NZ_JBSRXS010000001.1, read as the reverse complement.
GACTGATCGCAACCGGTATCGCCATCGCCATCATCGCTGCGGTGAATGGCGTCGGCACGGCACTGAGCGGGACCTTCAACTCGATCAGCGGCTCGCTGAAGTAATTTCTCGAACGGCGTTCTCAGGGAAGCACCGGGCGACATGTCGCCCGGTGTTTTCTTTTTGACCGATTGTCCACAGAGCCACACGCAGCTTGTCGACAAGACATCAACTGCGTTCTCCCGGGATTGTCAGCGTCGATCGCACAGCCGGTCCACAGCGACGTCCACCGGTTATCCCGTCTTGAGACAAGGCCGCTATCCACCGCAGGCCCACAGCTTCTCAACACGCCTGTCCACAGCTTGTCCCGCGGCCCGCGGTGTGTCGTCTACGAGAACAGCGCGCGATGGTCGGCCAGGATAGCCCGCGCGGCATTGTGGCCGGGGGCGCCGGTGACGCCGCCGCCGGGATGGGCGCCGGAACCGCAATGGTAGAGACCCTTCAGAGGTCCGCGATAGTCGGCATGGCCGAGCATCGGCCGTGCCGAGAACAATTGGTTCAATGTCAGCGCGCCGTGAAAGATGTCGCCGCCGAGCAGGCCGAATTGCCGCTCGAGGTCGAGCGGCGACAGGATCTGGCGGCCGATCACGCTGCCTGCGAACCCGGGGGCGTAGTGGTCGACGGTTGCGATCATCAGATCGGCGACCTCCTCGCGATGATCATCCCACGATCTGCCGTCGGGCAGTTGCGGCGCGACGTGCTGGCAGAACAGGCTCGCGACATGCTGGCCCGGCGGGCTCAGGCTGTCGTCGAGCGTCGAGGGGATCAGCACCTCGACGACCGGAGCGCGGCTCCAGCCGAATTCGCGCGCATCGTGCCAGGCGCGATCCATGTAGCCGAGGCTCGGAGCGATGATGATCCCCGCCGTGAGGTGATCCCCTAGGCCGGGCAGCGCGGTGAACGAGGGCAGGGCACTTAGCGCCACATTCATCCTGAACGTGCCGGACCCGTTCCGCCATCGTGAGATGCGCGCGCGAAACTCGGGCGCCAATGCGCCCTCCGGCACCAGGCGCGTGTACAGCAGCTTCGGATTGACGTTCGAGACGACGTATTTGGCGCGCACGGTCTTGTCATTGTCGAGGACGACGCCGACGGCGCGCTGCTTCTCGACGATCACCTCGCTGACGGCAGCATCGGTTTCGATCTCGACGCCATGGCTGCGCGCGGCACGCGCCATCGCCTGGGTGATCGCACCCATGCCGCCGATCGCGTGGCCCCAGACGCCTTTCTTGCCGTTCACCTCGCCGAACGCATGATGCAGCATCACATAGGCCGAGCCCGCCGCGTAGGGGCTGGCATAATTGCCGACGATGGCATCGAAGCCGAACAGCGCCTTGACGAGGTCGTTTTCGAAACGCTCATCGAGCATCTCGCCGGCCGATCGCGTGAACAGGTCGAGCAGATTGCGCTGCTGTTCCATCGACAGCCGGCGCAGGATGTTGGCGGTGCCGAGCGCGTTGAAGGCCTCGCTGATCGCGTCGACACCAAAACCTTCGACGAGGTTCGGCGGCGCGCGCAGCACGAACTGCCGCAGCACGTCGGCGATGGCTTCGAGTTCCCCTGAGAACACGCCGATTGCGGCCGCGTCCTTGTGGCTGAGCTTTTCGACCGACTTCCCGGGTCCGGCCTTCGCCGGTCAAAAGATAGCTGCCGTCGGGCGCGGGGAGGAAGTTCTGCGCGCGCCGCTCGACGATCCTGAGGCCGTGATCGGCAAGTTTCAGGTCAGACATGATCTGCGGATTGAGCAGGCTCACCGTGTAGGCGGCGACCGAATTGCGGAAGCCCGGGCAAAATTCTTCGGTGACCGCGGCGCCGCCGACCACGTTGCGGCGTTCCACGACCTTCACGCGCAGCCCGGCCATCGCGAGATAGGCCGCGCAGGTGAGGCCGTTGTGCCCCGCACCGATGATAACGACGTCTGTTTCGTTCATGTTCGCTTCAAGAAGCAGTGATTACAGCCTGCTGTGGCGCCGCAGCGCCGCGTCGTCAAGTCCGCGTGACCGCCGTTTCTTGTCCGTGATAGTGCCGTATGCTCAACTGAAATCCTCCGGTGGGGTGCCACCGGACTGTCCGCCTCCGGCGCCCGCCGGGTCCATGCCGGAGCTTTCATGACGTCTGAGCCGACCGCCTCGCGCAACCGGCTGGTGCTGGTTGTCTACACCGCCGCGATCTTCGTCAGTGCCCTGTTGCTGTTCTCGGTGCAGCCGCTGTTCACCAAGATGGTGCTGCCGCGGCTCGGCGGCTCGCCGGCGGTGTGGTCGGTGGCGATGGTGTTCTTCCAGTCGCTGCTGCTCGGCGGCTACGCCTATGCGCATCTCCTGATGAAGCTGAACGGCCGTATTGCGCCGGTCGTGGTGCATCTGGTGCTGCTCGTCGTCGCGTTGCTGACCTTGCCGCTGGCGATCAGGAGCGGCTGGGGCGAGCCGCCGACGTCCGGCTATGCGATCTGGCTGCTCGGCCTGTTCGCGGTTTCGATCGGCCTGCCGTTCTTCGCGCTCGCCGCCAACAATCCGCTGCTGCAGGCCTGGTTCGTGCGCACCGGACATCCCAATGGTCCCGATCCGTATTTCCTCTACGCATCCTCGAACATCGGCAGCTTCCTCGCGCTATTGTCCTATCCGGTGCTGCTCGAGCCGATGTTCACGTTGCGCATCCAGAATCTGATCTGGACCGGTGGTTATGGTCTGCTGATTATTCTGATCGCAAGTTGCGGCGTGCTGCTGTTGCGGTCGCCGGCCAATGCCGCCGCGCTTGACATGCAGGTCGATGACGCCAATGCGCCGGCGCCGTCCTGGCCGCTGCGGGCGCGCTGGATCTTCCTCGCCGCGGTGCCGTCCGGCCTCTTGATCGCGGTGACGGCGCATATCTCGACCGACGTCGCCGCCGCGCCCCTGCTGTGGGTGCTGCCGCTGTCGCTGTATCTCTTGACCTGGGTGCTGGTGTTCCAGTCGCGGCCGCTATTGCCGCACAAATGGATGCTGCGGGCGCAGCCGCTGGCGATTGCCGGCGTCGTGATCCTGCTTGCGGTCGGCGGCGAGCAGAACCTGCTGCTCACGCTCGGCGGCCATCAGCTCTGTTTCTTCATCATCGCGATGGCCTGTCACGGCGAGCTCGCGCGCACCCGCCCGGCGGCGAAATATCTCACCGGCTTCTACGTCGCGCTGTCGTTCGGTGGCATGGTCGGCGGCCTGTTCGCGGGGCTTATTGCGCCTTTTACTTTCTCGTGGGTCGCCGAATATCCGATCCTGCTGGCGCTCGCGGCGCTATGCCGTCCGCCCGGCGGCGCGGAGCGGCTGCCGCGCTGGAGCGCCTGGTACTGGCCGTTCCTTGCGGTGCTGGCGGTGGCGCTGATCGCGCCGAGCCATTCGGCCGGCGACATCTTCAACTGGTTCGATGTGCACCGGGTCTGGGTGATCGGCGCGGTCGGCGTGCTCTCGGCGCTGCTTGCGCTCGCGCTGAACGCCAATCGCTGGAAGATCTTCGCCACCGTCGTGGTCGCGTTGGTGGTGCTGCGCGCCTATCCATCCGACGACGGCCGCGTCGAAACCGTGCGCAGCTTCTTCGGCGTGCACAAGATCGTGGTGACGCCGAACGGGCAGTATCACGTGCTGATGCACGGCACCACGATCCATGGCGCCGAGAAGTTCAAGAACGATGACGGCACGCCGGTCGCCGGAAAGCCCGAACCGATCAGCTACTATTACAAGGATGGCGGCATCGGGCGGGCGATCACTGCAATCCGCGAGCGCAAGGGCGCGCCGCTGAAAGTGGCGGTGATCGGGCTCGGTTCGGGGACGCTGACCTGCGCGTCGGCCCCCGGCGAGGACTGGCGCTTCTTCGAGATCGACCAATCGATGGTCGATACCGCGCGCGATCCGAAATACTTCACCTACATCCAGAACTGCGAGCCGAACCTCAAGCCCGTCATCGGCGACGCGCGGCTGACCTTCGCCAAGGAGCCGGACGGCGCCTACGATCTGATCATCGTCGACGCCTATTCGTCGGACGCGATCCCGATCCATCTCGCGACCGAGGAGGCGATGGCGATCTACAAGGAGAAGCTGGCGCCGCAGGGCGCCGTCGTGATGCACGTCTCCAACCGCCACCTCGAGCTTGCCAGCGTCGTGGTCGGCATCGCCGACGCCAACGACATGAAGAGCTGGGTCTATAGCGAGGATTCCGGCCGCGACAACGAGTACATCTTCTCGACCTCGGTCGTGGTCTCCGCGCGCGAGGAGGAAGACGTCGGCAAGCTCGCATCGTCTGATGTCTGGACCGAGACCGAAGCCGACGAGAAGCAACGGGTCTGGACCGACGACTATTCGAACGTGCTGGGTGCAGTGTACCGCCGACTGCGCGACGGCGAGCAGTAGGACCTGCAAGCCGAGCCAATCGCGGCGGCTTCCGCGCGATAATTCTCTAGCGATCGGCTACCAGCAGTCTGGCGAACTGGGGCTTGACGATCGCGGCAAACATTCCGGGATCGTCGAAAGCCCTCGCCGAGAGCATTGCCCCATGAACCGATGCCATCAGCATCTGGGCCTCCTCGTGCGGCCGCTGGTCCAGCCGGAACAGATGCTGTTCCGCGCCGGCCTGCAGCACCGAGGTGAGCCATCCCGCAAGATGATGGAAATGGGCGCGGACGCGCGATGCGACCTCGTCCGGCAGCATCGGCATCTCGCCGGCAAGCATCGCGCAGACGCAGAACGGCAGCGAGGCATCGCCGATGCACGCCTGCCAGAAGTTCACGTAAGCCTGCAGTTGGTCGGCCGGGCTTGCGAATTGCTCCCGAAGCGACTTCAGGCCCAGCTCGGTCTGCTGCCGGTAGCGATCCACCAGCGCCGAGACCAGCTCGGCCTTGGTCGGGAAGTGATGGTGGATGCTCGCCTTCCGGATGCCGATGGCATCGGAGATGTCGGCATAGCTGAAGCCGTTGTAGCCCCCGGCGACAATGAGGGGCTGCGCGACGTCGAGAATTTTTTCAGAAGTCGAAGTCATCACGTTCACGTCATGCCTACCTTCCAGTAGGTAAATCCACAAGATAAATCAAGGCTTTCCTCTCCTCACAGGGCGTCCGAGCGCCAGATTGACTGGAATCCATCAACTACCTACTAGTAGGAAGGCAACAAGGAGCCCTGTCAATGCAAAGCCACCTTTCGACCCAATCCACCTGGCTGCGATCCTATTATCTCGGGCGCGCCATCTTCTCGGTCGCCTGGGTCGCCGCCGCCGTTCTGTTCAGCGGCCAAGCCGGCCCTGCCGCGGTTCTGCTCGTGATCTACCCGGCGTGGGACGGCATCGCCAATCTGGCTGATGCCCGGGTCAATGGCGGCCTGAAGGCCAACCCATCCCAGGCCCTGAATGTCGCGGTCAGCGCGATCACGACGCTCGCCGTGATCGTGGCGCTCAGCCACAGCAGCTATGCCGTCCTGGCCGTGTTCGGGGTTTGGGCGATCCTCGCGGGCGTGCTGCAATTGTACACCGGCGTCAGGCGCTGGCGTCATTATGGCGCGCAATGGGCGATGATCCTGAGTGGCGCACAGTCGGCACTCGCCGGCGGCTACATGATCAGCCAGTCCATCGGCACCGTTGCGCCGACCATTCTCGACGTCGCTCCCTATGCGGGCTTCGGCGCGTTCTATTTCCTGCTTTCCGCAATCTGGCTCGTTGCCACCGGCTATCGCCACGCGCGCGCCTAGAGTCAAAGCAAGAAGCTGGAGCTCCGTTCCGATCCAATCGGAACGGAGAGCTGTCCGACAGCACCGGAGAGCGCGAACTCGCCTTCAGCGCGACGCGACTATTTGTTCTCTGGCGGCGCCGCACTCGCGGAGGCGGGCGTCGAGGCGGCGAGCAGCGGCATCGTCGGCGTGCTCTCGCCGGCATCCTCGTCGAGGAATCGCTCCACGCCGGCCTGGATCGACGATTTCGCGCTGTCCGGGCCGCGGTCGCTGAGATCGTTGTGCTGGAATTCGGTTCTGACCACCTTGATGCCGAGTCTCGCACAGGTCTCGTCGTCGGGCACGACGCCGGGATCGGCCTTGAACACCGGATCCCTGGAGCGGAACGAGAGGATCTTGATCTTGCCGTCGGTGATGAAGGGGACGCGCAGATTGTCCAGCGTGACGACCTTCTTGACCAGGTCGGGGTGCTGCTTGGCGAAGAACATCGAGATGTCGCCGCCGTTGGAATGGCCGATCAACGTCAGCTGGCGATAGTTTGCGTTCGGGTAGAGCTTCTTCAGCTCGTCGATCGCATACATGATGTTGAAGACGCCGCGATTGTACTGCATGCGGCGGCCGACATATTCCTCGCCGACCTTGGTAACCATCGGCGCGTCGGTGTCGAGATCATGCTGAATGCTGATCACGAGGTATCCGCGCGACGCGAACAAATTGGTGAGGAACGAGTACTCGGTGTTCTTGACGGTGTTGCCGTGGCTCAGGATCGCGACCGGCAGCTCGATCATCTCGGCCATTGCCTGCATTTGCCGGTCGCGGCGCACCGCGACCTCGACCGTGACGTCGCGGTCGTCGCGCAGAACGTCGTGGAACGTCAGCGTCGTGTGACGGATGGCCCATCTGTCCGTCGTGAAATAAGCGGCCATCGCCACGATGCACAGGCAAAGGACAATGATGCCCCGTTTCATGTCGACCTCTGATCTAGCCTACGTGACCCGCGCTTCTCGCCCTGATTTCATCGGGCATGCCGCATGAATCGGCCTCCAGGGGCCAGGCGGGCGCTTGTGCCGCCGAATATCGGGCTAGTTTTACAATCAGATGACGACGCGACGACGGGCCACGGCGCACGATGACGGGCGCTCTTTGCGACGGTCACAAGCGGGTGAGGGGAGCGTGAACTGACGGCGCCCTGCCTGCGGCGCCGTCACGGATCAAGAGCGTGCGGCAGATTTTCTTGACGCGTTTTCTTCACGCGAACCGGCGTCCACTTCGATCGAAAACGCTCTAGTCCTGATAGGTGTTGCCGTAGAAGCCGCGCGACTGATAGGCGGGGCGCGGCTGGTAGTAGCCCTGCGGCGCCGGTGCGTAGCCCTGATTGCCGTAATACTGCTGCTGCTGGCCATAGGCCTGCGCGTCGTAGACACGGCGGCTTGACGGCGGTGCCGGATAGCGGCGATCGGTCGAGCTGCCGTCGGCTGGATAGATGTAGCCGTCGTCGGTGCGGACCTGCGCCGGATAGTCGCGCGGCTGCGGCGTCAGCACGACCGGGTCGCCGGCGGCGGCGGTGCCGTACTGCTCGTCATATTGCTGCGGTGCGCGGCGGGCGACGGCGGTGCCGTTGCGTCCACGCGGATTGCGCGCCAGCGCGACCTGCGACGAGCCGGTCAGCGTCACGGTGGTGTTGAGCACGCCTTCCTTCTGGACCAGGGAGTAAAGCGTGGTTGCGTTGTCGCGCGACAGCCGCACGCAGCCATGCGAGGCCGGCGAGCCGAGGCGGCTCACCGAGTCGGTGCCGTGAATCGCGTGCCCGATCTTGGTGAAGAAAATCGAGTGCGGCATCGGCGCGTCGTCGAATTCCTTGGAGTAGTGATCCTCTTCCATGCGGAAGGCGCGGAAGCTGCCGTTCGGCGTTTCGCGCGACGGGATGCCGGTCGAGACCGGCCAGTGATAGCGCGCGACGCCATCGACCGCGACGGTCATCTGCTGGTTGTCCTTGTCGATGGTGATATCGACTTTGGCCTGTGCGGCACCGGCGGTGAAGAGCATCACGGACGTGAACGCAATGAGGAACGAACGCATTTTACCTTTGGCCTCCAGGCCTGCTCGCGAAGCCGCGGCTCTCCGTCCCCGGCAATCAATATGCACGGAATCCGAACTTGGTTCCAGTGGCGGGCCAAGGCCGTGATCAATCGCCATGGTTAATCCCGTGCGCGGCGCAAACAAGGCCGAAGCCGGGCTTGCCTGTCACGGCGAGCTGACTTTTTCGCGAGCAGGCCGCGACCACGGCCCGATTGGTCTCCGACACGCAACCATTTGGCCGCATGAGCGTTTAACAAATCCCCGCCCGGCGGCGCGTTCGCGCCGCGCATCAAGGAATCCAGATGAACAACACCAAGGTGAAGACCGCGGCCGTCGTCCCAGCCGGCCTCTCCGCGCGGCTCCTGCTTGCGGCCGCAGCCCTCGCTTTGACGCTGGTCGCAGTCCCCCACGCCGGCCATGCCCAAGGCATCGTCCGCGGCGCCCACGAGGGCGCCTATGAGGGCAACCGGGTCGCCGGCCCAGTGGGCGGCGTGGTTGGCGGTGCTGTCGGCGCCGGCGTTGGTGGCGCCATGGGCGCGGTCAAGGGCGTGTTCGGCATCCCGGATCGCGGTTACCGCCGTGGCCACCGCTGCCGCGGCTATTACCGCCACGGCCATTTCCACTGCTATTGATTGGGATTGTCATTCCGGGGCATGCGAAGCATGAACCCGGAATCTCGAAGTGACGGCGTGAGATTCCCCGATGCGCAATTGCGCATCTGAGGTTCGCGCTAAGGCGCGCCCCGGAATGACTTGCTTGCAAGTCAGTTCTTCAGCCGGTAGCCGGTCCTGAAGATCCACGCCACGATGGCCATGCAGGCCACGAGGAATCCCACGGTCATGCCGAGGCTCAGCGGCACGCTGACATCGGCGATCTCGTAGAAGCTCCAGCGGAAGCCGGAGATCAGATAGACCACGGGATTGAGCAGGGTGATGGTGCGCCAGCCCGACGGCAGCATGTTCACCGAATAGAAGCTGCCGCCGAGGAAGGTCAGCGGTGTCACCACCAGCATCGGGATCATCTGCAGCTTCTCGAAGCCATCGGCCCAGATGCCGATGATGAAGCCGAACAGGCTGAAGGTGACCGCCGTCAGCACCAGGAACGTCAGCATCCACACCGGATGCTGGATATGCAAGGGTACGAAAAGCCCGGCCGTCGCCAGGATGATCAGGCCGAGGATGATCGACTTGGTGGCGGCGGCGCCGACATAGCCGATGACGATCTCGAAATAGGAGATCGGCGCCGACAGGATCTCGTAGATCGTGCCGACGAATTTCGGGAAGTAGATGCCGAACGAGGCGTTGGAGATGCTCTGGGTCAGCACCGACAGCATCACGAGCCCCGGCACGATGAAGGTGCCGTAGCTGACGCCCTCGACCTCGGTGATGCGCGAGCCGATCGCGGCGCCGAACACCACAAAGTACAGCGAGGTCGACACCACGGGCGAGACGATGCTCTGCAGCAGCGTGCGCCAGGTGCGCGCCATTTCGAACAGGTAGATGGCCCGGATTGCGCGGTAGTTCATGGCGCCCTCACGAGGCTGACGAAGATGTCTTCGAGGGAGCTTTGTTTGGTATCGAGGTCCGAGATGCGGATGCCGGCATTGCGGAGATCGTTGAGCAGGCTGGTGATGCCGGTGCGGTCGCCTTTGGTATCGTAGTCGTAGGTCACGGTGCGGCCGTCGTCGGACAATTCGAGATTGTAGGCAGACAGAACATCGGGAATGGCCTCGAGCTTGTTCTGCAACTGCAGGGTCAGCTCCTTCTTGCCGAGCTTCTGCATCAAGGTCGCCTTGTCCTCGATCAGGATGATCTCGCCCTTGTTGATGACGCCGATGCGGTCGGCCATCTCCTCGGCTTCCTCGATGTAGTGCGTGGTCAGGATAATGGTGACGCCGGAAGCCTGCAGCGTGCGGACCACCTCCCACATGCCCTTGCGCAATTCGACGTCGACGCCGGCGGTCGGCTCGTCGAGGAACAGGATCTGCGGCTCGTGCGACAGCGCCTTGGCGATCATCACGCGGCGCTTCATGCCCCCGGACAGCGTGATGATCTTGTCGTCCTTCTTGTCCCATAGCGACAGGTCGCGCAGCACCTTCTCGATATGGGCGGGGTTCTTCGGCTTGCCGAACAGGCCGCGGCTGAAGCTGACGGTCGCCCACACCGACTCGAACGCGTCGGTGTGCAGTTCCTGCGGAACCAGCCCAATCATCGACCGCGCCGCGCGATAGTCGGCGATGATGTCGTGCCCGCCGATCGTGATGCGGCCCTCGCTCGGATTGGCGATGCCGCAGATGATGCTGATCAGCGTGGTCTTGCCGGCGCCGTTCGGCCCGAGCAGCGCGAAGATCTCGCCTTTGACGATATCGAGATTGATGCCCTTCAGCGCCTTGAAGCCGGAGCCATAGGTTTTCGAAAGATTGGATACGGAGATGATCGGCGACATGGAGAGTCGGTGAGCGTGAGGGAGGGGGCGCGCGCGGATTGGGGCCCGGGCAGGCGCGTGATGCGGGTTCAGCCCAGATAGGAACGCACGGTCCGTTCTGCAATCGGTCGGCGAGGGAGAAATTTATTCTGCAGCGTGCACCGCTCCCGCTTGCGGGCAGGGCCATTGCATACGGCGCTTGCGGCCTCTGCAACTCACGTGTCCACGTATCGAGGCCGGGCTCGAACGAGGCTGATAGCCTGCCGCCTCAGGGGCGCACTACCAAAATATCGAAAACAACCCCATGCAAAGGAGCCGGCGGCCGGCGGCGCATATTGCAACTTGACCCGTCGGGCAAATCAGCGGTAATCTTCTATTATTCCGAAATCGTGGAGGCGCCGCTCGCCCCGGGGACATCGTATACGGGCGGGAGGGGGACGCAGTTCCCACGCCCCGATATTCAATCCAATCAGTGCTTCTTGGCTGATTTCGCCGGCTTCTTGGCGGCGGCCGTCGGGGCAGGGTGCGCGGGCGGCGCGCTGTCGGCGACCTTCGCGACCAGCATGATCTGCACCTGGTTGTTGACCGGCGCGTTGGGTTTGGTCGGGTCGAGCAACTGCTCCTCGCCGAGCCCGACCGACTGCAAGCGCTTCGCGGTGATCTTGAAGGTGTTGACCAGGATGTCGCGGATCGCGTCGGCGCGCCGCTGGCTCAGCAGCACATTGTTCTCGCGTCGTCCGGTCGATTCGATGTGGCCGACGATCAGGAAGGTGTAGGGCAGCAGCGAGGAGTGCGTCAGCGCATCGGCGATCCGCCCGACCGTCTGATACGACTCCGGCAGCACGATGGGCGTGTCGACGTCGAACGCGATGTCGACGTTAAACGTCGGCAGCTTGGTCAGGTCGGGAGCGATCGGCGGCCGCTTCGAGGGCGGTGGCTCGTTCTTCGATCGCGACTTCGATCGTTCGGCCACCTGCTGGCGCAGCGCAGGGACATCGACCTCGGCATCTGTCTCAAAATGATTGAGCTTGGCGATGACGTCGTCGCGTGTGATGGCGGTCTGCGCCGGCGCTGGCGCAATCGACATCGCCAGCAAAGCCAGCGTGCCCAGCAGGGCCAAAAGGCCAGGATCGCGCAAGCCTCGCCTCGACAGCCGCATCATTGATACCCCGCGTCATTGATCGCCTGGGTGCAATTGCGGCTGAGGCCCTTGGCGCTGACGAGGCAGGGCACCGACTTGCTGGTCTCCTTGGTCGAGCCGCCGCAGACCTTGACGATCTCGCGGGTGCAGGCATTCGCAACGGTGACGCGCGCCGCGATCCGCTTCTGGATCGCATCGAGGGTGGAGAAGTAGCTCTCCTTGCACTGCGGCGAGATCACGTCGCGGTTGCGCGACAGGCATTCCTTGAGGCGGTTGGAGTCGAGATTGACGCCGCGGCAGTTCGCGGTGATGTCTGCGCCGCAGGCCTTGGCGAGCTGGGCTGCCGAATCGCCAAAGCTCATCGTCTCCGCGACCGCCAGCGACGGCGCGGTGAGCGCGATGACAAAAAGGAAAAACCTCCCCCGGACCATGGATCCATCTCAACCCATGAAATCAACTGGGGTCAAGGGCTACCAACAGAGAAGACCGCCAAAGAAGGTCGCCAAAGAAAGGTCGCTATGTCACACCCGTTGCACAAAGCTGTCGACCACCTTCTTCTCGCCGGCCTTTTCGAAGGCGATGGTCAGCTTGTTGCCGTCGATCTTCACCACATGGCCGTAGCCGAATTTCTGGTGAAATACCCGGTCGTCCAGCGAAAAATCCGACGTTGTGCCGGTGGACTTCGCCACCAGCTCGCCCTCGATCACGACAGGGCCGCGCTTGGTGCGACTGAAGCTTTCGGAGGAAAAGGAGGATTGCCGCTCCTCGAAGCCGCTGCCGCTACGGCCCCCGCCGCCGCGGTTGCGGTTGGCCTGGGCGCGCTGCCAGCCCGGGGTCGAATAGCTCGAGCCGAATGATTCGAGGTTGTCGAAGCGCGAGGCGCCATAGCCGCCGCTGCCGCCCCAGCCCGATCCGCCCTTGGATTCGGTGATTTCGACATTGTGCGCCGGCAGCTCGTCGAGGAAGCGCGAGGGGATCGTGGTCGACCAGGTGCCATGGACGCGGCGGTTGGTGGCGAAATAGATCTTGGCGCGGCGGCGCGCCCGGGTCAGCCCGACATGGGCGAGGCGGCGCTCCTCCTCGAGCCCGGCGCGGCCCTGTTCGTCCAGCGTGCGCTGGCTCGGAAACAGGCCTTCCTCCCAGCCCGGCAGGAACACGTTGTCGAATTCCAAGCCCTTGGCCGAATGCAGCGTCATCAGCGACACCGCCTCGTCGCCGGCCTCGCCGTCGCGGTCCATCACCAGCGAGATATGTTCGAGAAATCCTTGCAGGTTCTCGAATTCCTCCATCGAACGCACCAGCTCCTTGAGGTTCTCCAGCCGGCCCGCGGCATCAGCCGAGCGGTCCTTCTGCCACATCTCGGTGTAGCCGCTCTCGTCGAGCACGATCTCGGCGAGCTCGGTGTGCGAGGTGACCTCGCGCTGGGCGCGCCAGCGGTCGAACTGCATGACGAGATCGCGCAAGGAGCTGCGCGCCTTCGGCTTCAGCTCGTCGGTCTCAACCACGGCGCGCGCCGCCTCGAACAGCGGAATGCGGCGCTTGCGGGCATGGTCGTGCAGCAGCTGCACGGTGGCGTCGCCGAGCCCCCGCTTGGGCACGTTGACGATGCGCTCGAAGGCGAGATCGTCGGCGGGTGAATTGATGGTGCGCAAGTAGGCCAGCGCATCGCGGATTTCGGCGCGCTCATAGAAGCGCGGCCCGCCGATCACGCGGTAGGGCAGGCCGAGCGTGACGAAGCGGTCCTCGAACTCGCGCATCTGGAACGAGGCGCGCACCAGGATGGCGACGTCGTTGAGGTTTTCGCCCGCGCGCTGCAGTTCCTCGAGCTCCTCGCCGATCGCGCGCGCTTCCTCTTCCGAATCCCAGGAGCCGGTGACGGTGACTTTCTCGCCGTCGACATCCTCGGTGCGCAGCGTCTTGCCGAGCCGGCCTTCATTATGCGCGATCAGATGCGAGGCCGCGGCCAGGATGTGGCCGGTGGAGCGGTAATTGCGCTCGAGGCGGATGACCTTGGCGCCGGGGAAATCGTGCTCGAAGCGCAGGATGTTGTCGACTTCGGCGCCGCGCCAGCCATAGATCGACTGGTCGTCGTCGCCGACGCAGCAGATGTTCTTGAGAACGGTCTGCTCCCTCTCCCCGTCCTTCACGGGGAGAGGGTTGGGGTGAGGGGCTCTATCCTCGAGCTCAGTCCGCGGAGAGTCCCCCTCACCCGGCGCGCCTTGCGCGCCGACCTCTCCCCGCAAGCGGGGCGAGGTAAGCTCGCCCGGGATCACCGCCGAGAGCGGCTGGCCCGGCCGCGACGGTGCCTGCGACAGCAGGCGCAGCCACAGATACTGCGCGACGTTGGTGTCCTGATATTCGTCGACCAGGATGAACTTGAAGCGGCTCTGGTACTGCCGCAGCACGTCTGGATTTTCGCGGAACAGCCTGATGTTCTCGAGCAGCAGGTCGCCGAAATCGGCCGCGTTGAGGATCTTTAACCGCTCCTGATAGGTCGCGTAGATCTTGCCGCCCTTGCCGTTGCCGAACGAGGCGGCTTCGCCCGCCGGCACCTGCGATGGCGACAGGCCGCGATTCTTCCAGCCGTCGATCAGGCCGGCCAGCATCCGCGCTGGCCAGCGCTTGTCGTCGATGTTCTCGGCCTGCAGCAATTGCTTCAGCAGCCGCACCTGGTCGTCGACGTCGAGCACCGTGAAGTTGGATTTGAGCTGCACCAGCTCGGCATGGATGCGCAGGATGCGGCCGCCGATCGAGTGGAAGGTGCCGAGCCACGGCATGCCCTCGACCGCCTGGCCGAGCATCTGGCCGAGCCGCAGCTTCATCTCGCGCGCCGCCTTGTTGGTGAAGGTCACCGACAGGATCTCATGCGGCCGCGCGCGGCCCTGGCTCAGGATATGCGCGATGCGCGTGGTCAGGACGCGTGTCTTGCCGGTGCCGGCGCCGGCAAGCACCAGCACCGGACCGTCGAGCGTCTCGACCGCCTCGCGCTGCTCCGGATTGAGGCCGTTCAGATATTGCGGACCGGCCGCCGCCCGCGCACGCGCGGCGATGCCGCCAGCCGCCGGCTGGTGCTCGGGAACGCCGTGATGGGGCAATTTGCTCGGCTCGGTCATTGGCGAATCGTCTCGGCCCCACGATGGCACCGCAGGATGGTGAAGGGGAGCCTTCTTAACAGGGATTGAAGGCCATATAGGGCCTGATCGGCCGTTTTGACAGGTTTTATCGCGATCGACAGGAACGCTTTTGGCAGCAGCCCGCAGTCAATCGCGGTTCCGGAAATCGGCGAAAATTTCGCGGTTTCATGCTCAGGAACCAGCATTTCCCCGCCGGATTGTTTCAACAGGTGCGGCGCCGGGCAGAGGTTCGCGCCGAGCAACAACAGGGAAAACGAAGCGGAGTTTTGATCATGCTGAGCTGGGTCGTCACGTTCCTGGTCATCGCCCTGATCGCGGGCATTTTGGGCTTTGGCGGCATCGCCGGCGCCTCCGTCGAAATCGCCAAGGCGATCTTCTTCATCGCCGTCATCCTGTTTCTGGTGTCGGCGGTGGTCGGATTGGTACGCGGCCGCACAAGGGTCTAGCGAGGCCGCGAACCGGCGGCCGCTTCGCTTGAAAACGGCAAGTTATTTCGCCGAGGGCATCGCCACGTTGCGGCCGATGCCCTCGGGACGCGATACGCCCACATAGCTGTCCACGATCGCTTGCGCGCGGGCGCGGATATCGGGCGGAAACGGCGCTACCTTGCGCGCCTCCATGTCGATGTGCAGCGTGAGATTTTCCGAGGTCGCGGAGAGCCAGCCTTCGGTGGCATGGCGCAGCTCCTCGAACGTGTGCAGCCGCTTCTCGTCGGCGCCGAGCAGGTAGACCTGGACCTGCACGGGATCGCCGAGATGAATCTCGCGGAGATAGCGGACGTGGCACTCGGCGGTGAAGGTCGAGCAGTGCCGCGCCTTCATGTAGTCCGGCCCGATGCCGAGCTGCAGCCACATCTCGTCGATGGCGCGGTCGAACATCACGTTGTAGTAGGCCATGTTGAGATGGCCGTTGTAGTCGATCCATTGCGGCTCGATCTGCATCACCGAGGATCTGAACGGGGCCGATGGAAGCGGCATCTCGCTGGTGGCAGTCGCTGAAGTCATGATCCGTCCCCGGTTCGTTGGCGTTCGAGCATGAGCTTTTCTGTGACTCCGGCGTCCACTTTTTCAAGTCAGGCTCTCTTGACCCCTTATACAAGCTTTGCCACGGTCGGCTAAAGGTGGGAGGAAATTTGACGTGGCGACAACGATTTCGGGCAATGTGACGCGACCTGATCCGCAGGCCCTGAAGCGCGCGATCGACGCGCTGGCGGCGCGGTTCGGCAACCGGCTCGTCACGTCGCAGGCGGTGCGCGAGCAGCACGCCCATACCACCACATGGCTGCCGACCCAGCCGCCGGACGCCGTCGTGATGGCGCAGGAAACCGCCGACATCCAGGACGTGGTGCGAATCTGCGCCGCCAATCGCGTACCGGTCATCGCCTTCGGTACCGGAACCTCGCTCGAGGGTCAGGTCAACGCGCCCGCGGGCGGCATCTGCATCGATCTTCGCGACATGAACAAGGTGCTCGAGGTCCATGCCGAGGACCTCGACTGCGTGATCCAGCCCGGCGTGACGCGGAAGGCGCTCAACGAGCATCTGCGCGACCAGGGCCTGTTCTTTCCGATCGATCCCGGCGCCGATGCCTCGCTCGGCGGCATGACCTCGACCCGCGCCTCTGGCACCAACGCGGTGCGCTATGGCACCATGCGCGAGAACGTGCTGGCGCTGAAGGTGGTGCGCGGCGACGGCGAGATCATCACGACAGGCACGCGCGCCAAGAAGTCGTCGGCCGGTTACGACCTGACGCATCTGTTCGTCGGCGCCGAGGGCACGCTCGGGATCATCTCCGAACTGACCATCCGCCTGCGCGGCATTCCCGACACCATCGCGGCGGCGGCCTGTTCGTTCGACACGGTGCGTGGCGCCTGCCAGGCCACGATCCTTGCGATCCAGACCGGCATTCCGGTCGCCCGGATCGAGCTGCTCAATGCCGCGCAGGTGAAAGCCTGCAACAGCTACTCGAAGCTGTCGCTGCCGGAGACGCCGCTGCTGCTGCTGGAATTCCACGGCAGCGAGGTCGAGGTTGCCGAGCAGTCGAAGAATTTCCGCGACATCGCCGCCGAATGCGGCGGCGGCGACTTCACCTGGACCACCAAGCCTGAAGACCGCACCAAGCTGTGGCAGGCCCGGCACGACGCCTACTGGTCGGTAAAGGCGCTGCGCCCCGGCGACGGCATCGGCGTGGTCGCGACCGACGTCTGCGTGCCGATCTCGCGGCTCGCCGACTGCGTCACCGAGACCGAGGAGGATCTGCAGCGGCTCAACCTGCTGTCGCCGATCGTCGGCCATGTCGGCGACGGCAATTTCCACTGCTCGCTGCTCTGCGACGTCAACGACAAGGGCGAGATGGCGCGCGGCGAGGAGTTCATGCACCGCCTGGTCGAGCGTGCCCAGGCCATGGGCGGCACCTGCACCGGCGAGCACGGCATCGGCCAGGGCAAGCAGAAATACTTGCAGGCCGAGCTCGGTCCGGAGGCGCTCGACGCGATGCGGGCGCTGAAGCAGGCACTCGACCCGCAAAACATCTTCAATCCCGGAAAGATCGTCCCGGCCGCCTGAGGCGTCGTCACGCCGCGCAGCGTTCGCGAGCCCGCGCGCGGCGCGTGTTATACGCGGAACTTTTCCGCCCGCCCGGCGTCTCTCTTGTGCTGCGCTGTGTTGCCGCGACGTGTGTGGTGCGCGGAGGGAGGACGCCATGATCGGACGGGCAATCGGAATTGCGGTCGTGGTGCTTGCGATGGCGCTATCGGGTGACGCGATCGCCCGAGGCGGCGGCGGACACGGCGGCGGCCATGGCGGTGGGCATGGTGGCGGCCATGGAGGACATGGCGGTGGCCATGGCCACGGTGGTGGCCATGGACGCGGCGGGCATGGCTTCGGCCACATGCATTTCGGCGGCGGCCATCATGGCGGGTTCGGCCGCTCGCACGGGATCTCGCGATCAGGCTTCGCCGGCCATGGCGCCTTCGCATCGCGCGGGGGCGGCAATTTCGGCCGGATGCGCAATGCCGCGATCGCACCAGGCCATATGCGCAATGCGTTCAACTCGCTGTCGCGCAACGGCGCATTGCGCAACGGCCGGCTGTTGAGCAACCCTGCGGCGCGTGCGCAGATCGCCGCGGCTGCGGCGCTCGCCGGCTGGCACGGCGGGGCGGTGGCCAACGGCTGGTGGCAGCATCCCGGCGGCGGCTATGGCTGGGTCGGCCCGCTGTTCTGGCCGTTCGCGTACAACGACATCTACGACTACGCGATCTGGGGCGACGACATCGGATTCTGGGGCTACGGCTATCCGGACATCTATGCCGGCATCTTCGGGCCCTATGGGTATGACGATCTCAGGGCCTATCTGCCGGAGCGCCGGACGGGCCGCCGTTACCGCGGCGGCGGGCGCATCGAGCAGATGTGCGGCAATGATAGCCGTTCGGTCGCCGGCCTGCCGGTAGATCAGATCGCGGATACGGTGCAGCCGACCGAAGCGCAATCGGTGGCGCTCGGCGAACTCGGCAACTCGTCGCTCGCGGCTGCCCAGGTCATTCGCGCGGCATGTCCCGCGCAGGTGGTGTTGACGGCGCCGAATCGGCTCGCCGCCATGCAGCAACGGATCGAAGCGATGGTCACCGCGGTCGGAATCGTGAAGCCTCCGCTGGAGAAATTCTACGGCCTGCTCGATGACGAGCAGAAAGCGCGGCTCAACGCGCTTGCCGAGAACCAGCGCAAGGAAGCCGCGGCCCGTGATCCGAGCGCGACGGTCGCCCAGAGCTGCGGCGCCGCACAGCCGGCGATGCAGGAATGGCCGACCGGCGAGATCGAGGCGCGGCTGCAGCTCAGCGACGCCCAGCGCGGTGCGCTCCAGGCGCTGCAGGATGCCAGCGCCGACGCCGCGCGGAAGCTGAAGGCCGCGTGCCAGACCAATGAGGCGATGACCCCGCCCGCACGTCTTGCCTTCGTCGCCAGGCGGCTCGACGTCATGCTGCAGGCGGTCAAGGATGTCCGCGCCGCGCTCGAAAATTTCTACGCCACGCTCAGCGATGAGCAAAAGGCGCAGTTCGAGGCGATCGGGCCGAAACGATCGGCTTAGAGCCTCGGCGGTTCGCGTGAAAACGCGGCGAGCGAAATCCCCGCAGCCTCGGCCCTGACGCAATCAGAACCGAAACGGGCTTTATTCCATGAGTTCGACATCAATTCGCGCGCGGATCGGCCGCGGGTGTGGCCGCCGGGCCATAGTGTGCACCTCTTGCTCGGCACCGAGTCGACTCTGCGGTTCACAGGTTGCGCCAAGGCCAGCTATGTTTGCCGTGCTTTCAAGGTGCGGCGATGTGGTGGTTCAGCAAGGACGAGCACAAGGATATCTGGGACGATCCCGTCGCGCACCCGCTCGGCGACATCGAAGCTGCGCAGCGGATCCGTGCGATCTGCCGCGATGCCGCCGGCTGTGCCGAGGCGGTCGGCTCGCCCGACAAGCGCTCAGCGAAGAAGCAGCAGATCGAGCGTGATCGCTACGAGCGTGCCGCCAAGGTCGCGATGGAGACCGCGATGAAGATCTCCGACGAGCTGGTGCGGGATTCCGCGGTGCGCGAGATCGTCGGTCTCTGCATGAAGGCCAATAACATCAAGACGGGGCGGGCGCTGCTGCGCGCCATCCACGCGGGCTCGATCAAGGCGGAAGTTTTGAGGGAGCATCCGACGCTTGAGGGCGAGCAGGCCTGAGGTCGTCCGGTAGCCCGGATGGGGCGTAAGCGAAATCCGGGACGGTTCATCAACGCGCGAGAAATCCCGGATCGCGCTTCGCTTCATCCAGGCTACGCAGCTGAGTCGCCCTAAATTTGTAGCTCCGTCATTGCGAGGAGCGATAGCGACGGAGCAATCCATGCTTCCGCATATGCCATACGATGGATTGCTTCGCTTTGCTCGCAATGACGGAGGATCGTGCGTAGCCCGCATGAGCGAAGCGATATGCGGGAACGGTTTCCCGGGTATCGCTTCGCTCATGCGGGCTACGGACTGATCTCACCAACCTCTACGCCTGTCCGCCGAGCGTGCGGACCGCTTCGTCGACGCTGCGGAAGACGTGGTCCCGCGGCAACACCTCGTAGAGACCGAAGCGCCCGAAGGCGTCCTGCGCGCGCTCGGATTCGAGCCGCGCCACCGCCACCGTCACGCCCTCATCGCGGCATTCGCGAAATAGGTCGCGCAGCGTCTGCGCCGCCGTGAAATCGATCTCGATCATGCCGCTGGCCTCGATCACCAGCAGCCGCGGCTTGGGTGTCGCCCCGCTGATGGCCTGGAGCACGCCGCTGTGGAAGCTTTCCGCGTTGAGGAACGACAGCGGCGCCTGCAGGCCGACGACGGCAATGCCGGGCTTGCGCTCGCCTGTGACGTGCGGGCCCGTCGGCCACCAGATCGTGGTGCCGGGCACGTGGACGAATTCCGCCAGCTGGCCGCGCGTCGTGGTCCAGATGCCGTGCAGCAGCGACAAGGCGATGCCGACGGCGACGCCTTGCTCGATCGGCAGCACGATGATCGCGGCTGCCGTCGCCACCACCAGCAGGAATTCATAGAACGACTGGCGGAAGATCGCGACGATCTGCGTGACGCGGATGATGCGCAGCGCCACGAACAGCAGCACGCCCCCGAGTGCCGCGTCGGGCACGTGCCGCAGCAGCGTTGCGCCGAACGCGAGCAGCGCGAGCACGATGGCCGCGGCAAACAGCCCCGAGAGCTGCGTGCGTCCGCCGGTCTCCGACACGATGCCGGTCCGCGGCGGGCTGGCGTTGACCGGAAAGGCGCCGAACAGCCCGGACAGCAGGCTGCCGGCACCGGCGCCGAGGAAGTCGCGATCGACGTCGGCCGGCTTGTCCGGATCGGACAGGAACGAGCGCGTCGTCGCCGCGGTCTGCACCATGATGACAACGGCGATCAGGATCGCCAGCGACAACAGCTTGATCCAGCGCTCCGGCGCGATGTCCGGAAACGATGGCGTCGGCAGCGTCCCGGGCACGGTGCCGACCACCTTGACGCCCTTGCTTTCGAGATGGCCGGCGATCACGGCGACGGTGGCCACGACAAGGCCGATCAGCGCGCCCGGAATGCGTGCGCTGATCTTCTCCGATCCGGCGACCAGCGCCAGCACGCCGAGGCCGATCGCCAGCGTGTAGAAATTGGTTTGACCGATCTTCTCGGTGAGCACCCCGAGCTTGTAGAGCGTCGGCCCTTCCGGCGTGGTCAGGCCGAGCACGCCGGGTAATTGCGAGACCAGGATGTGGACCGAGATGCCGGCGAGGAAGCCGACCGTCACCGGGGTCGACAGTAAATTGGCGATCCAGCCGAGCTTGAACAGGCTGCCGGCGATCATGATCGCGCCGACCATCAGCGCCAGCGCCATCGCGAGCGCCTGATAGTCCGGCGAGCCGGCGGTCGCCATCAGCGCGAGGCCGCCGGCGAAGATCGGCGTGATCGTGGAGTCGGCGCCGCAGGACAGGAAGCGGTTGGCACCGAACATCGCAAAGCCGAGCGAGCCGGCCATGAAGGCGAAGAAGCCGATCTGCGGCGAGAAGCCGCCGAGCCGCGCGGTCGCCATCTGCTCCGGGATCGCAATCGCGGCGAGCGTCAGCCCGGCGATCAGGTCACCCGGCAGGTCGTTTGGCCGGAACGACCTGAGCGAACGGAAGACCGGCCAGCTGGCGCGTGTCTGACGATCCTGGCCCATCGGTGCCCCGTGAGGATTGCGGCGATTCCGCGATAGTCCGACATCGCGCGGCCAAAAGCCAGCCGACGGCACCCTGCGTCGGCGTGAAGGCCTAGCCGATATTTTGCAGCGCCGGGAAGGTTTCCAGCAGCCAGACGCTGACGCTCGAGACTGCGCCGGTCAGGAAGCCGATGCCGGTGACCACCATCAGCACGCCCATCACCCGCTCGACGGTGTCGAGATGGCGCTTCATCCGCGCGAACAGCGAGGAGAACTGCTTGACCATGAAGGCCGCAAGCAGGAACGGGATGCCGAGCCCGGCGGAATAGACCGCGAGCAGGCCGGCGCCCTTCGTCACCGTGGCCTCCGCGGCCGCGATCGAGAGGATCGCGGCGAGGATCGGCCCGATGCATGGCGTCCAGCCGAAGGCGAAGGCAAGGCCCATGACGTAGGCGCCCCACAGCCCGACCGGCTTCGGCGCGGTCAGCCGCCCCTCGCGCATCAGCAGGCCGATCCGGGTCACGCCGAGGAAGTGCAGCCCCATGATGATGATGACGATGCCCGCCAGGATCGAGAGCTCGGCCGACCAGGCGCGCACCAGCCCGCCGACAAAGGAGGCGCTGGCGCCGAGCGCGACGAACACGGTGGAGAAGCCGAGCACGAACATCAGCGCCGCCGTCATCACCGCGCGCTTGGAAGCCGCGGTGGCGCCGTCCTGGTTGACCTGCTCGATGGTCGCGCCGGTCAAATAGATCAGATAGGGCGGCACCAGCGGCAGCACGCAGGGCGAGAGGAAGCTGACCAGACCGGCGATCAGGGCCGCCGGGATCGAGACGTCGTGCATCAATGAAACCTTCGCAGAATAGCGCTCCTGTCTTGGCGTCTATGCGGCCAACAATCCAGAAGTTTCGTCGTCGCAGCCTTCAACTATGGTCACAGGCCCGTGTGCGGGTCGACTCTCGTGGCAGGCGCGGAATGACGGTGAGGCGAGCACGCCGCGCGGCTCCCACTCTCGCAAGGGGGAGGGAACCCTTCCGGCGGTGCCTCGCTCACGCACCAATCACTAATGCGGATTTTTAGCGACAAGCGGCACCACACATTCGCTGTCGTCCCGGCCTAATGCGCAATTGCACACGGGGGTCGGGACCCATAACCACCGCTGAGCTCGGTTGCGCGACGCTGGAACGACGAGTCTCACCGACAACATCGGCCGCGGCGTATGGGTCCCTGCTTTCGCCAGGACGACCATGTGGAAGCAGTGAGCGCATCACGACCGCAGTCACCAACATCATCGGCGCTTGGCTGGACGTGGCGTGTCGAACTCCCGGCCACGGATTCGCACCAGGTCGTCGGCGGAATTCGTCAGCAGCACGACCGTGGCTGTGCGCGCCGTCTCCGCATCTCCGGCGGCGATCGCGTCCAGCACCGCGCGGTGCTCGCGCAGCGCCCGCGGACGGTGCGAGCCCGGCGCTGCGATCGTAAAACTCTGGCGCAGCGTGATCTCGAACATCTGCGCGATCGGCCAGAAGAATTCGTTGCGGGTGGCGAAATAGATCGCCTGGTGGAACGTAATGTCGGCGGCGACGAACTCCTCGTTGGTCTGCGCGGCGTCCATGCCGTCGCATCCGGCGCGGATGCGGGCGACGTCGACCTCCTCGGCATGGGTCGCCGCGAGCGCTGCCGCGGCCGGCTCGACCGCGGCGCGCAGCTGGAACAGCTTGGCGAGGTAACGGTCGATCTCCGCTGTCTCGAGGTGCCAGCGCAGCACGTCGGGATCGAGCTGATTCCACTGCTCGGGCGGCCGAACCCGCGTGCCGCTCTTGGGCCGCGACTCGATCAGGCCCTTGCCGGTCAAGGTGCGGATCGCCTCGCGCACCACGGTGCGGCTGACGTCCATCATCTCGCAGATCCGGATTTCCGGCGGCAGCGTTTCGCCGACGCCGATCTCGCCGCGCACGATGCTGCTGCCGACGCGGTCGGTGACCTGGCTGTGCACGCTTCGACGCAACGCGTTGGATGTCTGGAACATCGAGGGCCTCGCTGCGGTTGCAGCCTGCGCCGCCGCCGAGCCGCGCCCTTGCACAACCGTATCCGTTTTGTCATACATTATGACAAATCGGCTGCCAAGCTCACGCCGTCAGGCGGGTGGCCAACACAATAAAGATCCGTCCCCGGGAGGAGCACCATCATGACGTCGAACCGCGTGAGCCGCCGCATTGTGCTGCAGTCGTCGGTCGCAGCGACCGCGTGGCTTGCCGCCGCGCCCGCCATCATCGGCCGCGCCGAGGCTGCGGTGATGAAAATGCGATGCTCGTCGTCGCTTCCGAACGATCCCAAATACGCCAATGGCCGCGTCTACTACGACAATCTGGTCAAGAGTCTGAAGGCGAACGGACTCGGCGAGCAGATCGAGGTCACCTTCTTCCCCGACAACCAGCTCGGTCAGGAGATCGACGTCATCAATTCGGTGAAGCTAGGGGTGATCGACCTGATGGTGTCGGGCTCGTCGATCTCGGCGAATCTCGTGCCGCTGGTCGGCACCTTCGACCTCGGTTACCTCTTCACCAGCTTCCAGCAACAGACCAAGGCGTTCGACGCCGGCGCGGCGAAGCCGATCGAGGCTGCGCTGCTCAAGGGCGCCAGCATTCATATCATCGGCTGGGCCTATAATTTCGGCGCGCGCAGCGTGCTGGCGAAGAAGCCGGTGAAGACGCCGGAGGATCTCGCCGGCCTGAAAATCCGCACCTTGCCCAATCCGATCATCACCGAGTGCCTGCGGCTGATGGGCGCCGCCGCAACGCCGCTGGCGTTCGGCGAGATCTATACTGCGCTGCAGGCCGGCGTGCTCGACGGGCTCGAGCACGATCCGCCGACCATCCTGGCGAGCAAGTTCTACGAGACCGCGAAGCACTATGCGCTGACCCAGCACATCTTCTCGCCGCTCGCGGTCTATTTCAGCGACACCAGCTTCAACCGCATGGCTTCCAAGCTGCGCGAAGGCTTTCTCGACGCGGCGAACAAGGCCGCGACCGACACCCGCGCGCACGGCCTTGCGGTGGAGAAGGAGGCGCTGGCGGCGTTGGTGGAGAAGGGCGTCACCGTCGTCGAATGCGACAAGGAGGCATTCCGCAAGCGCGTGCTGCCGCAGACCGACAATTTCATCAAGGCGCGGCCCGAGGCAAAGGCCGTCGTCGACCTGATCCGCGCCACCCAGGCCTGAGGTCGGCGCATGTCAGTCGCCGCAGTCGAGGCGAGAAGCACCGCTGATCGGATCACGGCGCCGCTGCTCGCCATCAGTGACGCGATCGCCGCGCTCCTGCTTGCCGCCGATCTCGTGGTGGTCTGCGTCGCGGTGCTGGCCCGCTTCCTGTTCAACGCGCCGGTCGAATGGTCCGACGACGTCGCCCGCGGCCTGATGGTCGGGTCGAGCTTTTTCGGCGCGGCAAGCGCGCTCGCCCGCGCCGAAAATCTCGGCGTCGCCTTCTTCGTCAACATGCTGCCGCCGGGCGTGCGGCGGGTGGTCGACGCGGTCGGTGCGCTGCTTGTCACCATCATTGCCGGCTATGTCGCGTTCAACGCCGTCAAGATGGGCTGGCTAACCACCGGTCAGACCTCCGGCTCCGGCCTGCCGCTGGAATGGACGTTCTATCCGATGGGCGTCGGCGCGGCGTTTATGACGATCTTCGCGTTCGAGACGTTCTGTGGCCGGCCGTTGCGCGACATGACGGTGGCCATCGTCGCGACTGCCGTCATCGTGGGTCTCTATCTCGCCTGGGATGCATTCGCACCATCGTCCGTACCGTCATCGCAAACGTTGATGCTGATCGGCTTCTTCCTCACGCTGTTCGGCGGACTGCCGATCGGCTTTGCGCTGGCGCTGGCGGCGCTGATCTTCATCTGGGCCGAGGGCACGCTGCCCGGCGTGATCTTCGCCCAGCAGATGGCGCGCGGCATCGACAATTTCGTGCTGCTCGCGATCCCGTTCTTCATCCTGGTCGGCTACCTGATGGAAGCCAACGGCATGTCGGTCCGGCTGATCGAGCTGCTGCAGCGCGCGGTCGGACGGATGCGCGGCGGGCTCAACGTCGTCATGGTGATGTCGATGGTGCTGTTCTCCGGCATCTCGGGCTCCAAGATGGCCGACGTTGCCGCGGTCGGCTCGGTGTTGATCCCGGCGGCGCGCCGCTCGCGGCAGAACCCGGGCGGAGCGGTGGCGCTGCTCGCCGCCTCCGCTGTCATGGCGGAGACGATTCCGCCCTGCATCAACCTCATCATCCTCGGCTTCGTCGCCAACCTGTCGATCGGCGGACTGTTCGTCGCCGGCATGTTGCCGGCCGCGCTGATGGCGCTGGCGCTGATCGCGGTGTCGATCATCTTCGGCAAGCGCCCCGCGGCGAACGTGGAAGCCGAGCCGCGCGTCGCGGTATCCGGGCTCTGGACCGGTGCGATCGCCTCGTTCGGGCTGATCTTCATGATCTTCTTCGGCTTCAAGAGTGGCTTTGCCACCGCGACCGAGATTTCCGCCTTCGCCGCGGTCTACGCCATCGCCGTCGGCAGCCTGCTGTTCCGCGAGCTCGGTGCGAGGAGTCTGGCGCATTGCTTCGTGCATGCGGCTGTTCGTTCGGGGCTGGTGCTGTTCATCGTCGCCGCGGCGCAATCGCTGGCCTTCATTCTGACGCTGCAGCAGGTGCCGCATGCCGTCGGCGACCTCATGCTGGCGATCTCGGGCAGCCACGGCGTCTGGCTGTTCATGCTGCTGTCGATCCTGGTGCTGGTGGTGATGGGCTCGGTGCTCGAAGGCGCCGCGGCGCTGATCATTTTCGGCCCGCTGCTGCTGCCGGTTGCCGTCAAGCTCGGCATCGATCCGCTGCATTTCGGCGTCGTGCTTGTGATCGCGATGGGGCTCGGGCTCTTTGCTCCGCCACTCGGCCTTGGGCTCTACGGCGCCTGCCTGATCGGCAACGTGCCGATCGAGCAGACCATCAAGCCGATCGCGGGTTATCTCGGCCTGCTGTTGCTGTGCCTGCTGGTGATCGCCTTCGTGCCCGCCATCAGCACGGCCTTGCCGCATGCGCTCGGCTACTAGGGGGGTGGGATCGTGAAGGTGCTGCTTGCCCATACCCCGCAGATGCGCCGCGACTATTATGGCGAGCGCAGCCTGAACGGCCTGCGCGCGGTCGCCGACGTCATGCTGCACGAGGGCGAGGACGCGCTCGATGCGGCGGCGCTGGTCGAGGCCGCGGCCGATGTCGACATCATCGTCGCCGACCGCATGACGCAGGGGCGAGGGGAGATCTTTCCGCAGCTGCCGAAGCTGCGCGCGTTCGTGCGCTGCGCGGTCGATATCCGCAACATCGACGTGGCTGCGGCCTCCGCCGCCGGCGTGCTGGTGACGCAGGCGAGCGCCGGCTTCGTCCAGTCGGTCGCCGAGCTCGCGCTCGGCTTCATGGTCGATCTGTCGCGCGGCGTCTCGCGCGCCACCGCGGATTATCACGCGGGCAGGGCGCCCGAGGTCGTGATGGGCCGCCAGCTGGCGGGAAGCGCGATCGGCATCATAGGCTATGGCAGCATCGGGCGCTATCTTGCCGGGATCGCAAAAGTGCTCGGCATGAATGTGCTGGTCGCCGATCCCTACGTAACGATCGATGATGCGGCGATCGGGCATCTGCCGCTCGACGATCTGCTGGCACGCGCCGACTACGTTGTCTGTCTCGCGATCGCCAACGCGCAGACCGAGAACCTGATCGGGCAGGCCGCACTGGCGCGGATGCCGAAGCACGCATTCTTCATCAACCTGTCGCGCGGAAACCTCGTCGACGAGGCGGCGCTGTTGGCCGCGCTGCGCGATGGCCGCATTGCGGGTGCCGCGATGGATGTCGGCCGCGCGCCGGACCAGATGCCGACGCCCGAGCTTGCGAAGCTGCACAATGTGATCGCAACGCCGCATGTCGGCGGGCTGACGCCGCAGGCGATCGAGCATCAATCGTCGGAAACGGTACGCCAGGTCGCGAAGATCGTCGCCGGCGAGATACCCGTCGGTGCGGTCAATGCCGGCTACTGGACACGGCGGCCTCGGCCATGAAAGTTTGGCGAAGCCCAATGTCGTCCGCGGGGCTGGACAAGAGCTTCGCATCCGGCCCAGACTTGGCCCGCATAACCGCGGCCCTTGAGCGCGCGGACAATCAATGAACGGACGTCCCGCAACAAACGACGGGCGCCGAGAGGGAAACAGGGAGGCATCACATGGCTATTTCACGCCGTGACGTTTTGTTGGGCAGCGCCGGTGCTTTGGGCGCCGCATCATTTTCCTTCCCAGCGCCTGCCATCGCACAGTCGGAACCGATCAAGATCGGCTGTCTCGCGGCGATCACCGGCCCGAGCTCGGCTCCGACGGTCGGCTTCAATCGCGGCGTCAACTTCGCGGTCGACGCCATCAACGGCGCCGGCGGGGTGAAGGGCCGCAAGATCGAGCTCGTGATGCGCGACACCCAGGGCGATCCGACCAAGGCGGTGAACGCGACGCAGGAGCTGATTAGCCAGGCCAAGGTGCACGCGATCTGGGGTCCGCTGAACTCGGGCGAGGCGCTGGCGACGACGCCGATCATGGCGCGCGCCAAGATGCCGGACCTGCATCCCTGCGTCGTCGAGACCCTGATCGACCCGGTCAAGTTCCCCAACGCGTTCCGCATCGCGCCGTCGAACAACCAATGGGACGATGCCGTGCGCAATTACTGTCTCAAGATCCTCAAGGTGAAGAAGGTCGCCGTGATCGGTGACACCACCGGCTATGGCGTCACCGCGGTCGGCGCTTCCGTCGCGGCGTTCAAGAAGGACGGCGCCGAGGTGGCCTATCAGGCCAATATCGACGCCACGCAGCCCGACATGACGCCGGACATGCTGCGCGCCAAGAATGCCGGCGCGGAAGCGATCGTGGTGTGGAGCGTCTCGACCGGCATGGAGGCGCGCATGTTCAACACCCGCGCCGCGATGAACTGGGACGTGCCCTTTGTCGGGCATCCCTCGATGGCGTCGGGCGAGCTTGCGAGCCTGGTCGCCAAGCCGGAGAACTGGAAGAAGGTCTACGCGATCGGCTACAAGAGCTGCAGCTATGACGGCGCCGGCAAGCTGCCGCCGAAGAGCGCGGACCTGGTCGCGCGCCTGACCAAGGCCAACATCGCGCTGAACGACACGCTGTTGTGGTGGGTCGCGGGCGGCATCGATTGCATCGAGCTGATCGCCAAGGCGGTCGCCGAAAGCGGCTCGACCGACAGCGCCGGCATCATCAAGTACTGGAACACGCTGTCGACCTATCCCGGCTATTTCGGCAATTACCGCTTCTCGCCGACCGAGCACAACGGCTACCTGACCGAAGAGATCGTGATGTCGGAAGCCTCTACTGCCAAGGACGGCACCTTCGCGCTGGCGCCGGGGTATACATAGAAGGGCGAGGGCGCAGCCGATGCTGGCCTCGATCCTCGCATCCGGTCTCGCGGCGGGCGCGATCTACGCGCTCGTCGGCGTCACCTACAACACGATGTTCTCGACCTCGCGGGTGATGAGCTTCACCGCCGGCCAGCTGGCGATGCTGGGCGGCGTGTTCGGCTCGATGTTCACGCTGAAGCTCGGCCTGCCCATTGCCGTCGGCTTCGTGCTGACGCTGCTCTGCTGCGCGGTGATCGGAATCATCACGGAATTCGTCGCGGTGCGGCCGGTGCTCAAGAGCCTCGACCAGCATCTCTACGTGCTCTCGACCCTCGCGGTCGCGCTGATGATCCAGCAAATCACCGCGATCAAATGGGGCACCGAGCCGCAACCGTTCCCGCGCATCGCAGGATTCGGCGAGGGCGTCCTTGATGAGAAATTCTGGCTGCCGGTCCTCGCCTGCGCCGTCACCATTGTCGGCCTTGAATATCTCTACCGCCGCACCCTGGTCGGCCGCGCGTTCCTCGCCATCGCGGAGGATAATTTTGCGGCGCGGGCGCTCGGCCTGCCGGAGCGCAATCTGCGGGTCGCGAGCTACGCGCTCGCCGGCGTGGTCGGCGGCATCGCCGGGTTTTCCGGCGGGCAGTTGCTGCTCGCCTTCTTCGCCAACGGCGCGCTGCTCAACTTCTACGGCTTCGTGCCGGTGGCGCTGGGCGGGCTCGGCAATAACAGAGGCGCGATCATCGGCGGGCTGGCGCTCGGCCTGTTCCAGCAGGCGGCGAACTTCCTGGTCGGCGGCATCTTCTCCTCGGTCGCGGTGTTCACGCTGTTCATCGTGGTGCTGCTTGCCGCGCCGCAAGGGCTGTTCGGCGCCTCGACCGCGCGGAGGGTGTGATGACGTCGGTCGTGGCCACTCCGTCCCGAACCGACAGCGGCGTGTGGCGCGCCGCGCTGCCGCACGTCCTGCCCTTCCTCGGCATTCTGGTGGCGGCGGTGCTGCTGCCGTTCGTCAGCAACGATTACTGGGTGCTGATCGGCACCCGCATGGCGATCTACTGGGTGCTGGTGTCGGGCCTCAATCTGGTGGTCGGCTTTGCCGGTCACCTTGCGATCGGCTATGTCGCGCTGCTGACGCTCGGTGCCTACACGACGAGCGTGCTGGTTGCCGGCAACGTGATGCCGGCGATTCCGGTGTTCGTCGCCTTGCCGATCGCCGGCCTGATCGGCGCGATCTTCGGCGTGGTCGTCGGCCTGCCGGCGCTGCGCCTGCGCACCTTCTACTTCGCCATGTCGACGCTTGGCTTTGCAACCATCGTGACCCAGATCGCGCTGGCCTGGCAGAGCGTGACCGGCGGCGGCATTGGCATTGCAGGTCCGGAATTCCCGCCGCCGTTCAATACGCCGTGGGGCTTCTACGCCCTCTGCATCGCCTTCGCCGCGCTGACCACCTGGATGAGCGCCAATGTCGCGCGCAGCCGGTTCGGCCGCGCGCTGATCGCGGTGCGCGACGCCGAGGTCGCCGCTGAGGCCAGCGGCATCTCCAAGCCGAAAATGCTGATCGCGATCTTCCTGTTCGCCGGCGCGCTGGCGGCGATCGCCGGCGGATTGTTCGCGACCCTGCAGACCTACATCACGCCCGATGCGTTCACTTTCGATCTCTCGGTGCTGTTCTTCATCGCGATCCTGATCGGCGGCCGCGGCTCGATCCTCGGGCCCATGCTCGGCACCATCATCCTGACCATCCTGCCCGAGATCGCGGCGCCACTCGCGGCGTGGTCGACCTTCCTCTACGCGGTGCTGCTGCTCGTGATCGTGCTGGTGATGCCCGGTGGCATCGCGGCGCTGCTCGATTTCCGCAACCGCCGGCCGCTCGCCAGCAACCGCGCCATCGTTCCGCGTCCCGCTGCACTCGCCGACATCGTGCGCCGCAGGGACGGCGGCAAGACGCTGCAGCTGCGCGGCATCGCGCTGAGCTTCGGCAATGTGAAGGCGATCGATGGTCTCGATCTCGATATTGCGCCCGGCGCGATCCACGGGCTGATCGGACCGAACGGCAGCGGCAAGACCACGACGCTCAACGTGATCTCGGGCTATTATGCCGCCAAAGCCGGCACCATGACGCTTGGCGGCGAAGTCCTGGCCGCGGGCCAGCCGGTCAAGCGCGCCGCGTGCGGCATCGCACGCACCTTCCAGACGCCGCGCGTGATCGGCGAAGCCTCGGTGCTGGAGAACGTCATGATCGGCGGCTCGATCGAGGGCCGGGCCAATTTCGTCGAGGCGATGCTCGCACTGCCGCGCAACGGCGCCGACGAG
Source organism: Bradyrhizobium sp. USDA 4503 (assembly GCF_054055815.1). Taxonomy (NCBI): domain Bacteria; kingdom Pseudomonadati; phylum Pseudomonadota; class Alphaproteobacteria; order Hyphomicrobiales; family Nitrobacteraceae; genus Bradyrhizobium; species Bradyrhizobium sp. USDA 4503. The sequence continues at coordinate 3,397,224 of NZ_JBSRXS010000001.1, read as the reverse complement.
CGTCTGCTCGCGGCAAAGGCGCACGCGCTGCTCGGCGTCGTCGGCCTCGAGGCGCTCGCCGACATACGCGCCGATCGCCTGCAGCACAGCGAATTGCGCTTCATCGAGATCGCGCGGGCGCTGATGCTCGATCCGGACTTCCTGCTGCTCGATGAGCCCGCCGCGGGTCTCTCCAATGACGAGATCGAGCGGCTCGCCAGCCTGATCAAGGCGGTCTGCGGCCGCGGTACCGGTGTGCTGCTGGTCGAGCACCATGCCGATCTGATCTTCGATATCTGCCACCAGGTCACCGTGCTCAATCTGGGCCGGACGCTGGCGGCGGGAACCCCGGCGGAGATCCGCATCCACAAGGAGGTCGTCAGTGCCTATCTCGGCGGCTGAACCGTTGCTCGCGGTCAATGGGCTGCAGTCCGGCTACGGCAAGATCCGTGTGCTGCACGGTATCGACATCAGGATTGCCACCGGCGAGGTCGTGGCGCTGCTCGGGCCCAACGGTGCCGGCAAGACCACGCTGCTGCGCGCGATGTCCGGACTGTTGCCCGTCACTGCCGGACAGGTCCGGTTCGGCGACCGCGACATGACCAACGCCACGCCGCGCGATGCCGCGCGTGCCGGGCTGGTGCATGTGATCGAGGGACATCGCGTGTTCACGCAGATCTCGGTGACCGACAATTTGCTGCTCGCCGGCTATGACCTGCCGCGCGCCGAGCGCGCCGTGCGCATCGAGGAGGCATTGGCGTTCTTTCCCGAAATCGCCGAGAAGCGGCATGAACGCGGCGGCGCGCTGTCGGGCGGGCAGCAGCAGATGCTGACGGTGGCGCAGGGCCTGGTTCGCCGGCCGCGGTTGTTGATGCTCGACGAGCCGTCCGCGGGACTGTCGCCGGTGCTGGTCGATCGCGTCCTCAACGTCGTCGGCCGGCTGCGCGAGCAGGGTACCTCCGTGCTGCTGGTTGAGCAGCTCTTGGAGAAGGCACTCGCCTGTGCCGATCGCGTCTACGCGCTGGTGCAGGGTGCGATCGCGCTGGAGGCGCCGACTGGAGAGAGCGACCTCGCGCATCGGCTCGAGCGCGCCTATTTCGGCCATGAGAGCCACGCGTTGCAGACCTAGCCAATGCAACCTGTGTGCTCGACGCCAACGGCCACGCAACTTGTGATCGGATGCGGCGTCGACTACCGTTGTGGCGCAATCTGCACGTGCGTCATAAAATGGCACGACAGGTGCAGGCGGCTTTGCTAAGCTTCACAGCGATGCCCGATTGTGGATATTTGTCGCGTTGTTTTTAAGACTTGTTGCGGTTGCCTGCGTCTGCAGCTCTCTTCAAGAGGCCTACGATGCAATGTTTGCGTTGCGGTTGTCAGAACAGGGCGACCAATGAGTATTGCGAAGGGTGCGGGGCCTCTCTCGGAATTACGTGTGAAGCTTGCGGCCACCTGAACGGATCAAGCAGCCGCTTTTGCGGAAAGTGCGGCGCTGCGTTGGCGACGGCGATTGACGCGACCCGGGTTCAGCCGTCGCACGAGCATGCGCTGAGGAGCCTGCATGCCAAGGGTGGGGAGCGGAAGCGCCTCACGATCCTTTTCGCTGATATCAGCAACTCGACGGGCATCATCGATAGCCTCGGAGATCCCGAGCTGGGCATGCGCCGCTTGCAGCCGGTGCTCGACCTGATGAACGAGGCGGTTCACCGCTACGGCGGCGTCGTCAACAAGGCCCAGGGCGACGGCGTCATGGCGATGTTCGGCGCCCCGCAGCCTCATGAGGATCACGCCGTTCGGGGCTGTCTCGCGGCGTTGGCGATGCAGGATGACGTCAAGCGGCTGCATGACGTCGATATGCAAATCCGCGTCGGCGTCCACACCGGTGAGGTCGTCTTCCAGGCCATCGAGCACGGCATCTATCAAACCTATGACGCCGCGGGCGCGAACGTGCACCTCGCCAGTCGACTGGAGCACCTTGCCGAGCCCGGCACCATTCTGGTCTCGAGGGAAACCTACGCTGTCGCGAAGCAGTTCGTGGAGGTGGAGTCGCTTGGCGAGCAGGCCATTCGGGGGCTCGCGGCTCCCGTCGAGGTGCTCAGGCTGAGGGGCCTTCAGCATGCGCCGTCGAGCGGTGTGTTCCGGACCGGACGACGGTTGAGTCCCTTGACCGGCCGCGCCGACGAGTTTGCGGCGCTGACAGCTGAACTCGAGAACACCCGCAAGGGAGATGGCCGGGTGATCGGTGTCGTTGGCGAAGCCGGCATTGGAAAGAGTCGCCTTTGCTTCGAATTTGCCGAGAGTTGTCGCAGCAAGGGCATCCGCGTCTTCGAGGCGCGTGTGCTCGCGCACGGCCACGCAACGCCGTTTCAGCCGGTGCTGGCGCTGCTTCGGGATATTTTCGGCCTTCGCATCAAGGAGGAAGCGCCGGACGTTTTGCGCCGCCGTGTCTTCGACCGCTTGGCGGCAATGCCGGTCTCCGATCATCTGGCACCCGTGCTGCTGGAATTCCTCGGTCTGGCGGACCCGCACCAGCCCGCGCCGAAACTGGATCCCAAGGCCCGCAAGGCCCAATTGCTCGATTTCGTCGGCGAACTGGTACGCGCCGCACCTCGTGACAATGTGACGGTCGTCCTGATCGACGATCTGCACTGGATCGATCCGGCGAGCGAGGAGTTCGTCGAGGCCCTTGCCGACGCCGTGGTCGGAACCACGACGATGCTGCTGGTCAATTTCAGGGCCGGATTGAGCGCGCCGCTGATGCAGCGGTCGCATTACCGGCAGATCAACATGGCTCCGCTTGGGCCCGCGGAGGCGCAATCGATCTTGCGCGATCATTTTGGTACCGACCCGTCGCTGGCGCTGTTGAGCCGGAACATCGTCGAGCGCGCGCACGGCAATCCGTTCTTCCTGGAAGAGCTCATGAGCGCCCTCGTCGAGCGCGGCGACTTCGAGGGCGGGAAGGGCGCGTACCGGCTGAAGGGCGGCATCGATACAATCCCGCTTCCGACGACCGTGCAGGCCGTGGTCGCGGCGCGCATCGATCGCCTCGACGAACACGCCAAAAGAGCCCTCGAGGTCGCTTCGGTTGCCGGGCGCGAGATTTCGTTGTCGGTACTCGATGCCGTTGCCGGTCTGGCGAAGGCCGAGCTGCTGGAAGCCGTGGGACATTTGCGACGCGCCGAATTGCTCTACGACGTGCCTCCCTTCGAGCAGCGGCTGATCGCGTTTCGTCATCCGCTGATCCAGGAAGTCGCTTATCTGTCGCTGTTGCACGAGCGGCGCCGCGAGCTTCACGCGGCCGTCGCGCAGGCGATCGAGAAGCTGTTCAAGGATCGCGCCGAGGAACGGGCGTCGCTTCTCGCCTACCATTGGGAGCATGCCGGCGAACATTTGAAGGCGGCGCAGCAGCACATGCGTGCGGCGGTCTGGGTCGGCGCGAACGATCCCAGTCAGGCCTTGCGAAGCTGGAAGAAGGTGCGTGAACTGCTGACGCACCAGCCCCCATCGCAAATGACCGACTATCTGAAGATGATGGCCTGTGGCCAGATCGTGAATTTCGGCTGGCGCGAGGGAATTTCCGCCGCCGATGCGCAGGTCTATTTCGAGGAAGCCCGCGGCCTCGCGCTCGCGATGGGGGATCTGCGCGCCAACACGCTGATTCACGCTGCCTACGGCCGGATTTTGGCGAATGGCGGCTCGGCCGACGAATATGTCGAGCGGGTGCTGGAAGCCAAGGCGCTTGCCGACACCGGCACCGACACCAGTGTCCAGGTCACGCTGAAGGCCATTCTCTGCCACGCTCTCCGGCTCTCGGGACGGATGTCGGAGGCGCTGCAGATGAACATGGAGGCGGCCGCGCGCGCCTCGGAGATCGTGAAGTCGGACCGGGAGACGCTTGGATTCGACGTCGAGGTCTGGTTGACCGCCATGCGCGGGCAGACGCTCGTGATGCTGGGGCGCGGGTCCGAGGCCCGGCCGCTGCTCGATCGCGTGCTGCAACTGGATGGCAGCCAGGTCGATGCCATTCACTATGTCATTCCGAGCCTCGCCTATGTCGACCTCGCCTGGTCCGAAGGCGACGTCGGACTGGCCCAGCACCACGCCGATCGCGCCTTCTCGCTCGCGGTCAAGAGCGGCAATCCGTATTTGCGCGTCTACGCTCAGGCCAGCCGCGGCCTGTCCCATATGGTGGCAGGTCGGATCACATCATCGATCGAGGACCTGACGGCCGCGCTCGACTTCGCGCGAACCCGCAAGGCCGGCCTCGAAAACGAAGCACGGATTCTCGCCGATCTGGCGAACGCGTATCGGCAGAAGGGAGATGCGGCGGCGGCGTTGTCCGCCGTCGACGAGGCGATTGCGGTTGCGGTTAAGCGGCACGCGCGCATTCCGGAATGCCTTGCCCGATCGGTTCGCGCCGATCTGCTGTTGCGCTCCGGGCGCGGCGATGAGGCCGAGGAGGGCACGAAGGAACTGGATCGCGCGACCGCGCTGCTTCACGAGACCGGCGCAATGATCTTCGCGCCCTTTGTCGGTGGCGCGGGAAAGACGGTCAAAGCTAGTCGAAGTTCGAACGAAGCCAATAATATTTGAGTTGCGAGCGAAAATTGTTCTGATCCCATTCGGATGATCTCATGTTGTTCGCGAATATGACGGGCGAACCGGTCGGCAAAGGAAGCGCCCGCACGCGCAGGGACGCGCTCCTTTGCGACATCCTGGCCGATTTCAGGCGTGCGTTTTCCGATCTGCTTTTCGAGCTCGACGAAGGCAGCGCAACCGTCAATGCTCAGGCCTTCATTCGTGGCAACGACCGGGTCGTGCGGATCTATGGCGGACTGGCTTACCACGCGGCGATGAACGCCGACGGCCTTGTCTTCGCCCTGCTTCACGAAGTCGGACACCATCTGTCGAAAGGCGGCCGGCTCGCCGCCAACTCCGAGCTCGGTTGCGAGTGCGCGGCGGACCGCTGGATTCTCGCCAAGGGCGCAGCCCGGCTACGCAAGCAGACCGGGCGTACGCTGTCGATTCAGCGCGCGGTATCGAGCATCGAGCAATTGACTGCGCTTGCCGCCTGCGGCCTGGGAGCTCGCAAGCGCGGTCCAAGCGTGTGCTGGGCCGATCATTGGCCGAGGCGCAAACATGTACTGGTTCGACCGGAAGCCGCGCCGGCAATTCCGCGGTGCTATCTGTCCGAGTTCTTACGACTGAATCAAATTGCACAAAGGGAGACGACAAATGGGTGCGCTACTTCCCGTCGGCAGCGGTCCCGATGCTGAAATCGTGGACCGGCTGAATGAGCTCTTCAGCGGCAAGGATCTGGCTACTCTTCGCAAGCACAACAGGAAAGAAAAGCTGTTTGATCCGAGCCACAGGTTGCGGCGCGTCGCGTTCCGCATCGGTGCCTATCCGAGCAAGGATTACGGGAAGGACGATGCCAAGCGGAAATGGTTCTTCTTTCTCCATCATGTGCTGCCTCAGGAGACGCAAGAGGCGATCAAGAAGATCCTGGGCGACGCGATGACCCGAACCGCGATCAAGGCGGTGAAGTTCTCGGTCGAGGAAAACAGCGTGGTGACTCATCCGCATCTGTTTCCGAGCAACAACGAGCCACTCGCGAACTACCTGAATGGGGCCGGTACCGCCTATCTTGTCCATCTGGTCGTGCAAGGGCCGATGGATGACAGCGCCGAAGATCCGCCAGGCGACAACGACCCGGACAGCGGTGAACAGCCGATCGCCTGGCCCGAGCTTTCGCTCCGCAGGCCAACGTTCAGGCGCGCCAAATCAGGCGGCGGGAAGGGCGCCGGCAAGAAGAAAGCCGTCAGCAAGAAGAAGGCAGCCAAAAAGGCGGCCAAGCGTCCGCGCAAGCGTTGACGACGCGATCATAGCGGTTGATTGTGGCGGCAAGGGTCGACGGATGCGTCGGCCCTTCTGTCTCCAGGTCGTCCTGAAATCTGGCTGGTGGCAGCGCCTGCTGCCGGCTGCCCAAAGTCCGCTACGGCGTCGGTCCAGCCTGTTCCGTTGCGGATGGAATGCTGCTTCCGATGCGACTTCCCTTTTTCTACGGCTGGATCATCGTCGCGGTGACCTTCGTCACCATGGCGATCGGCGTCAACGCGCGTACGGCGTTCTCGCTGTTCTATCCGCCGATCATCTCGGAATTTGGCTGGGAGCGCGGCATCACGGCGGGCGCCTTCTCGTTCGGCTTTGTCGCCTCGGCGATCGCAAGTCCGCTGATCGGCCGGTTGATGGACCGCGGCGGTCCGCGCGCGGTGATGGAGCTTGGCGTGCTCTTGATGGGTTCGGGTCTGCTGCTGGCGCCGCTGACCACGCAGCCCTGGCACCTCTATCTCACGATCGGCGTGCTGGTCGGCGCTGGCAGCGTCTGCCTCGGCTATTCCGGACAATCGTTGTTCGTGCCGAACTGGTTCCTCCGCCGCCGCGGACTTGCGATCGGGCTCGCCTTCGCCGGCGTCGGTATCGGCTCGGTGACGCTGCTGCCGTGGGTGCAGCACATGATCGAGCACACCGGCTGGCGCACCGCCTGCACCGCAATGGGGATCGTGGTGCTGGTCGTGCTCGCGCCGATCAATCTCTTGCTGCACAAGCGGCCGGAGGACATTGGCCTGCAGCCGGACGGCGATGCCGCGCCGACAGCGACGTCAGCCAGGCCGGCATCGAATATCGTCGACCCCGTGTGGGCCGGCACCGACTGGACGCTGTCGCGTGCGCTGCGCACCGCGCGGTTCTGGTGGATCGCGATCGGTTATTTCTGCGGCCTGTACATCTGGTACGCGGTGCAGGTGCATCAGACCAAATTCCTGCTCGACATCGGCTTCAGCTCCAATGTCGGGGTCTGGGCGCTTGGCGTCGTCAGCCTGCTCGGCATTCCCGGCCAGATCTGGCTCGGGCATCTCTCCGATCGGATCGGCCGCGAATGGGTGTGGGCGATCTCCTGCTTCGGCTTCGTGATCTGCTTCGCCGCGCTCGCCGCCTTGAAATACTGGCCCAACATGGCGCTGATCTATCTCATGGTCTTCACCCAGGGCGCGCTCGGCTACGGCCTGACATCCGTGATGGGCCCGGTCGTGCTGGAGATCTTCCAGGGCAAGCATTACGGCAGCATCTTCGGCACCGTGATGCTGGCTGCGCTCGCCGGCGGTGCTGCGGGCCCCTGGATCACCGGCCAGCTCTATGATCTCTCGGGCAGCTATACCAGCGCCTTCCTGCTTGGGATCGCCTTCAGCCTGCTGTCGGCGTTTGCGATCTGGCAGGCCTCGCCCCGCAAGGTCCGCGCCGTCGCCGGACAGGTGCACAAGGTCGCAAGCGCGTCCTGACGCGTCAGGCCGACGAAACGCCGATGGCGCGCTGCAGGTCGGTGATCGCGCGCAGGCAGCTGTCGGCGGGGGTGGTTTCCGGATCGATCAGGCGGTGCAGGCGGAAACCATCTTCCAGCGCCAGCACGATCGCTCCGGTCCAATCCGGATCGAGTCTGCCGTTCCGGCCGCTGTTCTTCTGCGCAGTCGTGACGATGTCGGCGATCAGCTTGCGCCGCGCGCGCAGACGTTTGGCGAGCTCGGGCCGGCGCTTCTCGGCGCGCGCCACGAACAGGATCATCTCCATGTGCAGGAGAGGGGAGCGGCCGAGTGGATCCTGCCGGCTGCGATCCATGGTGCGCAGCGCCTCGAGGAAGTCGGCCAGGTTGCTGTGCCGGGCGAGCAAGTCGAGATTGCGCCGGATCGATTGCTCGACGTGATCCTCGAGCATCGCGAAGATCAGCTCGTCCTTGCTCTTGAAGTTCGAATAGAAGGCGCCGCGGGAGAAGCCCGCCGCGGCCGCGATCGCCTCGATGCTGGCGCCGCCGATGCCCTGTTCCTCGAACACCCGCGCCGCCGCCTCGAACAGCTTCTCGCAGGTGTCGTCCCGTGTCGGTCTGGTTCGAACCCTTGACATCGGCGCATTTTAGGGCAGAATGCAACTCGATACAAGAGTGTATCGAGTTGCATTCGACAGAACCAGAACAGCCGCATCCGTGATGATGCGGTCTTGAGGATGACACCAGGGCACGCCAGGCTTTAAGGCCCAGGCGTAGCGTGCGAACGAGGTCACCATGAACGAGCAAGTTCAGCCGGCGAGCGGCGAGCCGCTTTTCAATCCACTGGCGCCTGAATTCATTCGCAATCCCTATCCGTATTACGAGCGGCTGCGCCGCCTCGATCCGATGCATGTCAATGTGCACGGCGCTTTCGTCGCCAGCCGGCACGCCGAGGCGAGCCTCGTGCTGCGCGACAAGCGGTTCGGCAAGGATTTTGCCGAGCGCTCGATCCGCCGCTACGGTCCGAAGATCATGGAGGAGCCGGTCTTCCGCAGCATGAGCCACTGGATGCTGCAGCAGGATCCGCCCGACCACACCCGCCTGCGCGGCCTTGTCGTCAAGGCCTTCACCGCGCGGCGGGTCGAGGACATGCGGCCGCGCATCCAGCACGTCGTCGACGAGACGCTGGATCGCATCATTCCGCAAGGCAAGATGGACCTGATCGAGGATTTCGCGTTCCGCCTGCCGGTCACCATCATCTGCGACATGCTCGGCATTCCCGAGGAACACCGCGAGGCCTTCTACAACGGTTCGCGCGATGGCGGCCGCATCCTCGAGCCGGTGCCGCTGACCCCCGAGGAAATCAAGCAGGGCAACGCCGCCAATGCGATGGCGGCGATGTATTTCCATCAGCTGTTCGAGCTGCGCCGCAAGCAACCCGGCGACGACCTCACCACCCAGCTGGTGCAGGCCGAAGAGGACGGCCAGAAGCTCACCAACGAGGAACTGACCGGCAACATCATCCTGCTGTTCGGCGCCGGCCACGAGACGACCGTGAACCTGATCGGCAACGGCCTGCTGGCGCTGTTCCGCAACCCGGACCAACTCGCGCTGCTGAAGGCCAATCCCGGCCTGATCACCAACGCGATCGAGGAGTTTCTGCGTTACGATTCCTCGGTGCAGCTGACCGGCCGTGTCGCGCTGGAAGACATCGACGACCTCGGTGGCAAGCGCATCCCGAAGGGCGAGAGCGTGCTGTGCCTCCTGGGCTCGGCCAATCACGACGAGGCTGTCTACCCCGACCACCCCGAAAGGCTCGACATCCGGCGGCCGAACGTCAAGCCGCTGTCGTTCGGCGGCGGCATCCATTTCTGTCTCGGTGCCCAGCTGGCGCGGATCGAGGCCGAGATCGCGATCTCGACACTGCTGCGCCGGATTCCCGACCTGCGGCTCGATGACGCGGAAAATCCGGAGTGGCGGCCGACCTTCGTGCTGCGCGGGCTGAAGCGGCTGCCGGCGAGCTGGTGACGTTCCCGCGGGTCAGCGATCCGCGGCGGGGCCGGCACACGCACGCTTGAACGGGAAATCAACCATCTGTCCAGAGTCCCAGCAGTAAACCGGCTGTGACTTCGCCGTACTTGTCTCTATATTTGGGTTGCTCCGGCCAGAGGTTGGCAAAGGGTTCAGCATGAGGAGGCTGCCCCGGAGCTGGCTCAAAGGGAGACACCGTGCAGACGACGCTGCTCGGCCTGGCAATTGCCTTCATTCTTGCACTGGTCGCGGCGCTGGTCGGTCCATATTTCGTTGACTGGAACCAGTTCCGGCCGCAGTTCGAGGCGGAGGCGTCCAAGATCATCGGCGTGCCGATTCGCGTCGCCGGCAATCTCGACGCGCGTCTGCTGCCGGCACCCTCGCTGCGGTTGAAGACGGTCACCGTCGGCGGCGCCAACGACCTCCGCAAGATTCGGGCTGCCAATCTCGACGTCGAACTCAGCCTGAGCTCGCTGATGCGGGGCGAGTGGCGCGCGAACGAGCTCACCATCAACGGCGTGTCGCTCGATCTCGGGCTGGACCCGAAAGGGCGGATCGACTGGTCGCCGTCGAGCGGGAGCTTCAACCTCGCTTCGCTGGCGATCGACCGGCTCAACCTGACCGGCCGCATCGCGCTGCATGATGCAGCGAGCCGCAGCACGCTCGAGCTCAACGACATTGCCTTCAGTGGCGACGTTCGCTCGCTTGCCGGCGCGATCCGGGGTGACGGCAATTTCATGTTCGACGGCAACCGCTACCCGTTTCGGGTCTCCTCGGGGCAGAGCGCCGATGGCAGCGGCACTCGCCTGCACTTCAGCATCGATCCCGGGCAGCGGCCGGTGTCGGCCGATCTCGACGGCATCCTGACATTCGAGGCCCGCGCGCCGCGGTTCGAGGGCACGCTGACGCTGGCGGGTGCGCCCGGTCAGCGCGGCGGCGATGCGCCGCCATGGCGGATCGCGGCCAAGGTGAAATCGGATTATTCGGCGGCGCGGCTCGACCAGATCGACGTGAGCTATGGCGCCGAGGATCGTGCGCTGAAGCTCGCCGGCAATGGCGATCTGCGTTTCGGTGCGTCGCCGCTGCTGCGCGCCTCGCTTACGGCGCGGCAGCTCGACGGCGACAAGTTCGCCGCCAAGGATAGCAGCAATGGCAATGTCGAGCCGGTCCGCGTGCTGCCGGCGATGCGCGCGGTGTTGTCGGGTCTTCCGCAAAGCCCGATACCGGCGCAGGTGGAGCTGGCATCCGAGCAGATCATGCTCGGCGGCCGTCCATTGCAGGACATCTCGGCGGAGCTGCGATCGGATGCGAAATCATGGACGGTGCGCCGGCTGGAATTTCGCGCGCCGGGATCCACGCGGGTCTCGATGAGCGGTGCCAGCGCGCAAGCTGGAGCGGCGAACAGCTTCAAGACCGCGCTCAACATCGAATCGTCCGATCCCGACGCGCTGATGACCTGGCTGCAGGGGCGCGGCGACGCCACCTATCGCAGCCAGAGGCCGCTGCGTTTGCGCGGCGACGTCATGGTGTCACCATCGGGCTTTTCGATCGATGCGATGAAGGCGGAGATCGAAAGCGGCACGCTCGAGGGCCGCGTCGCGGTTACGTACCGCGAGGCAACCAGCGGCTCGAAGGTCGAGGCGCAGTTGAAGGCGGATCGGCTCGATCTCGACGCGACCGCGGCATTGATCCGCTCGCTGGCCGGTCCGCAAGGCGAATGGCCCGACGAGGCGCAGCTGTCGCTCGACGTCGGGCGCGCGGTCTCTTCCGGGCAGGAATTGCGGCCGCTGCTGGCGAAAATCGCCTATAGCCCGAAGAATGTCGTGCTCGAGCGCGTCAAGATCGGCCAGCCCGACAACGTCACGCTCGACGGCAGCGGCAATTTCGACCGCGCCAATTCGACCGGCAAGCTCGCGGTCGACGCGACCGCCGCGTCGCTTGGCCGGCTGACCGCTGTGGTTCAGCCGTTCGCGCCGGCGCTGGCCGCGCGGCTTGGCGTGCTCCGCGCGGATGCCGGCCCGGTTCGCGCCAGGCTCGCGCTCGACCTCGGCAAGGGCAAGGCTGCCGACCGCGTCAGCGCGCGCGCGACGCTCGATCTCGACACGCCGCAGCTCAAGGGCAATACGGTGATTTCGGCGACGCCACAGGTGGCCGCGATCCGTGCGCTGGACTTCGATGCACTTCGCCGCCACGAGGTTGCAGCGGAGACGAAATTCTCGGCAGGCGATGGCAACGCTTTGCTGGCGCTGCTTGGGCTTGACCATGCGGTCGCAGCCGGTGCCGGTTCGACGCAATTCGAGGGCACGGCGATCGGCGCGTGGGGCGCGCCGTTGCGGCTGAAGGCAAGGCTCTGGGGCGAAGGGCTCGACGCGGATGCCGAAGGGACCGCGGAGCCTTGGACCAAGGACGGGGCCAACGCGGGCAAATCGAGCATCAGCCTCCGCGTCCGCAGCGCCGACATCAGTCCGCTGCTCAATCTGAAGCCAGCCGATCCGGTCGCAAACATCCGCCTGTCGTCGAAGCTGACGCTCGCGGGCGACAGGCTGACCTTCGACGATCTCGACAGCATCGTCGCCGGTTCACGGCTGCGCGGTCATCTGGCGCTGACGCTCGCCGATCAGAAAAGCGTCGACGGCGAAGTCGGTCTCGATCAGATCACGCTGGCGCCGATTTTCGCGGCCGCGATCGGCGCGGCCGGTCACGATGCGACGGAGCCGCTCGGCCAGGGCCTCACAAGCGCCTGGCGCGGCAAGGTCACGTTCGAAGCGCTGCACGGTCTGCTGCCGGGGGGCGCCGAGCTGCAGCCGGTCAGCGGCACCATCAGGTCGGACGGGCAATCGCTGACCTTCGACGGCATCAAGGGCAAGATCGGCGGTGGCGAGGCGACCGCCACCATCGATGCGCGACAGGGCGCCAACGGACTTGCGCTCAGCGCCAATGTGCAGCTGTCCGGCATCGACAGTTCAGCCTTGCGCTACCGCAGTCTCGCGATGCCCAAGGGACGCGCCTCGATGCAGATGACGCTGTTGACGCAGGGCCGCAGTGCCTCGGCGTTGACCGGCGCGCTGTCCGGCAGCGGCACCGTGACGCTGGAGGGGCTGAGCCTTCCGGGCCTCGATCCGCGCGCCTTCGAGGTTGCGATCCGCGCCAGCGATTCCGGGCAGGCGACCGACGACACGCGGCTGCGGCAGATCGTCGAACCGGTGCTCGCGAGCGGCGCGCTGTCGATTGCTTCGGCGCAAATCCCCTTCAACATCCGCGACGGCCGCCTCCGGGTCGGCGCCACCACGCTCGCGGCGAACGGTGCCAATGCGACCGTATCCGGCGGCTACGACATTCCGGCCGACCAGGCCGACATCCGCGCCGCCCTGGCATCGACGCAGGTCGGCACGGCCAACAGCCGACCGGAAATCCAGTTGCTTGCCGTGGGCACGCCCGACGGATTGTCGCGTAGCATCGACATTGCGGCGCTGTCGTCGTGGCTTGCGGTGCGCGCGATCGACCGGGAGACCAAGCGGCTCGACGCCATCGAGCGCGGCGAACCGGCGCCGCCGCCGACCCAAACGGCGCTTCCGCATCCGGCCGAGCCGGCGCCGGATGCATCCAACCCGAATTCGGCAGGCATGCCTTCCGCCAACTTGCCGGGGCCTGGTCCTGACCCGCGCCGCGTGCCGGCGAAGCCGAAGATCGTTGCGCCGCGGCCGCCGACTGTCCCGCCGGCCGCCACCGCGCCCGCCATTGCGCCGCCCGCATCGCTTGCGAGCCAGCCGCAGCTGGCGCCGCTGCCGCCGCCGATCGAGGTCAAGCCGGCGCCCGGCGCGGCCAGGCCAAAGCCGCTGCGGCCCCCGCTGTCGCTGACGCCGCAGGTCGCCAATCCACCGCAGCGGCCGGCGATGCAGAACTAAACGCGCTTTCAAGCGAAGTGGGCACCGGTTCGCGTCAAGACAGTGCGTCAAACGAAGCGCTGGCTCATGATCGGTGCTGGAGAATATTGATCAGCTTGCCGAAGGGATCGCGGACGAAGAAGCGCCGCACGCCCCACGGCTCGTCCGCCGGTCCGTATTCGATCGCGATGCAGGCTGCCTTCATTCGGCGCAGGGCCTCGTCGAGATCGTCAACCTCAATGGAGAGATCAGGCACCGGCGTGCCGGAGCCACCTTCGGAAGCGAAGCTGATTTGAGCCTGCATTGTTTCGGATGAGCCATAAGTCGCAACCCAACCGAAATCCATCAGTGGCTCGAGGCCAAGCACGTCGCGATAAAACGACTTCGCTGCCGCTGTGTCCGGTGCGGCAACGTTCGCGACGATCCGATTGACCTTCATGCTGAGCCCGCGCAGCGGAACGACCGTCTACTGGTGGCGACGGTCGGAGAGGCCGTCAGGCCTGCTGACGCGTGTCAACCTGTTGCGGCCTGACATCCGTGGGCACCGCCGGCGTGGCGCGCGAGCGGAAGTAGTCGAGCACGAACAGCCGGATCGCGGAGGACAAATTGCCCTGCTGACGGTTGTTGTCGATCTCGCCGACCAACTCCGACAGCGTCATGTTCCGCAGACCGGAAATCTCCTTCATGCCATTCCAGAAGGCTTCTTCGAGGCTGACGCTGGTCTTGTGTCCGGCGACGACGATCGAGCGCTTGACGACGGGAGACTTCATGATGCGTCTCCATTTTCGATGCGGTGCTGATCGAGCACACGCGCGTTGCGCTCGCCGAGGAATTCGTCACGCGCTCGTTCGGATTTGGTGCGACCGAATAGCGCACGATTGGCTTCGGCCTGCTTCGCTGCTTGTTCGCGCTCACCGCGCTTCTTGAATCGTTTCAAGTTGACCACGTCGCCCATGCTCGTCGTCCTCATCGTCCCCAGAGCGGAATTGGTGATGCATCGTGACGAAAGCAAGAGCAACTGCGCTACGCGCCCGGCTCGATATCCATCCCGAATCCCCGTTTGATGCTCTGATAGCATCAAAGAATCCGTTTCGCTCTGCGAAAACTAGACGTCTGTACCATGCGCCAGCGCAGAGCTCATAGGTAACGCGCCTTAGTCTTTAGGCGTTATGATCCATAATTATATCACGCGCGCTGACCGTAATTATCCGGACAATGCGAGCTTCGCTTTAGCCCGGGTGTGTCATTTTGTCCGGCTGCACGAGGCGATCAAATTCATCCGCGGAAACAAATCCGAGCCGCAAAGCCTCTTCCTTCAGCGTCGTTCCGCGCGCATGCGCCGACTTGGCGACCTTGGCTGCGTTGTCGTAACCGATCTTCGGCGCGAGTGCGGTGACCAGCATCAGCGAGCGCTGCATCAGTTCGTTGATGCGCTTTTCGTCGGCGCGTATTCCGACAACGCAATGCTCGGTAAATGAGCGGACAACGTCAGACAGCAACTGAATGGAATTTATCATACAGTATGCCAACACAGGCTTGTACACGTTCAACTCGAAATGGCCCTGGCTGCCGGCGACGGTGATCGTGGTCTGATTGCCGAACACCTGGCAGCAGACCATGGTCATGGCTTCGCACTGTGTCGGATTGACCTTGCCCGGCATGATCGACGAGCCCGGCTCGTTCTCGGGCAGGATCAACTCGCCGAGGCCCGAGCGCGGGCCCGAGCCGAGCAAGCGGATATCGTTGGCGATCTTGAACAGGCCGGTCGCCACCGAGTTGATCGCGCCGTGCACCAGCACATAGGCGTCGTTGGAAGCCAGCGCCTCGAACTTGTTGGCCGCGCTGGTGAACGGCAGCTTGGTGATCTTGGCGACGTGGCGCGCGAAGGTTTTCGCAAATCGCGGCTTCGAGTTGAGGCCGGTGCCGACGGCGGTGCCGCCCTGCGCGAGCGGAAACAGATCCTTCACCGCGACGCGCAGCCGCGCGATGCCGCTCTCGACCTGCGCGGCGTAGCCGGAGAATTCCTGGCCGAGCGTCAGCGGCGTCGCATCCTGGGTATGGGTGCGCCCGATCTTGACGATCCTGGCAAACGTCTTCTCCTTCTTGCGCAACGCGCGATGCAGTTCGGTGAGTGCCGGAATCAGATCGGCGACGATGCGGCTCGCTGCGGCGATATGCATCGCGGTCGGAAACGAGTCGTTCGACGACTGACTCATGTTGACGTGATCGTTCGGATGGATCGGCTTCTTGGCGCCAAGCTCGCCGCCGAGCATCTGGTTGGCGCGGTTGGCGATCACCTCGTTCACGTTCATGTTGCTCTGCGTGCCCGAACCGGTCTGCCAGACCACCAGCGGGAAATTGTCGTCGAGCTTGCCTTCGATTACTTCCTTGGCTGCGCGGATGATGGCGCCGGTGCGGCGCGCATCGAGCTGGCCGAGCTCGCGATTGGTCTCCGCGGCCGCAAGCTTCACGATGCCGAGTGCATGGACGATCGCGATCGGCATGCGGTCGTGGCCGATCTTGAAATTCTGCCGCGAGCGTTCGGTCTGCGCGCCCCAATAGCGGTCGGCGGGAACGTCGATCGGACCGAAGCTGTCGGTCTCGCTGCGGGTCTTTGCCTTGGAGGGGATCGTCGATCGAGCCATCATGCTTTCCGTGGATGCTTGCCGTTGCGTCATCAAAACGTGGCCCGGCGCGGCAACGCGACAGCGTCCGCGTGAAGGGCACGTTCATGCAGAAGGTAGGCCGCGATGACGATTTGTCATCCCGATCCCGGCAAGCATCCTACAAGGTCGAGGCGTGATCTGCGCTTAGATTATTTCTTGCGGAAGCGGTCCAGCCGCACGACCTCGGCGCCTTCGCTGGGCTTCGCGGGCTCCTGCTCGGTCTCGGCGCTCTCGGTCTCGGCCGCTGCGTGGGCCGCAGGGGCGGGCAGGGGAGAGGCCGGTGCGGTGGCGGGAGGGGCTTCTTCGGACAGTGCGTCCGAGACATCGAAGCGCAAATCGAACGGCGCGGACGGATCGAGGAAGCGCGTCACTGCGGCGAACGGCACGGTCAGCCGCTCGGGAATCCCGCCGAACGACAGGCCGACCTCGAAGCGATCCTCGGTCACCACCAGATCCCAGAACTGGTGCTGCAGGATGATGGTCATCTCCTCCGGATACTGCGCGAGCAGCCGGGGCGACAGCTTCACGCCGTCGCCGTGCGACAGGAAGGTGATGTAGAAATGGTGCTCACCTGGCAGGCCATGTTCGGCGGCGTCGGACAACACCCGGCGCAGCACCCCGCGCAGCGCATCGCGCGCCAGCACGTCATATCGGATGTGATCGGTCGCCATGGTGATCCTGTCGCTTCGAAAATGCCCGCCGGGGCGGCGCCGGACCGTCCGACTCGCCCTTTTGCCATGCTACCCCGCCGGGAGCCGGAAATCAGCAGGGCTGGCCGCTGAAATGCGCGGACGCCCGATTGGGAAACAAGGGATAAAGTGGAGGCTTCTGTTGCCAGGTGCCTCCGAACCCCGCCTAGCGGAGCTTAACCCGCTAGGACTTTAAGATGGTCTTTCAAACTGCGTTACGCAGCCTGAGCAACCGGAGCAAAGTTGTCGTTGGCAACTATTGCATTGGCCCGATGTCGGCGGAACCATACCGAGAAAAAACACGCCCTTTACGCCCTCGTCGATCCTATTTCGCCCCCGCCGAAAGCCACCGCGACGGATGGATTTTGGTGGAGGCGCCGGGTACCGCCCCCGGGTCCGAATGGTTTATTGCGACGGTCATTTATTTCCATAGCCGGCGAACCGGCACCCCCAATATAGCGGCAAAGTCTTAGAAAAACAGAGCCGATTCAGGCCCTTTCGGCTGTGAAAACCGGCCGATTTGGGGCTGGCCAAGGTCTTAGCCAGGGTCTTGGCGCTGTCCCGGCGCCGTTCTAGGTTTCGTCCATGCCCCCGGAATCTCCGCCGGTTGCCGCCCCGGCGCCGGATGCCCCCGTACCATCGCCGCCCCACCAGCCCGGCCTGCTCGAGCTGTTCCTGGCCTTTGCCAAGATGTCGCTGGCCGGCTTTGGCGGGGTTCTGGTCTGGGCCCGCCGCGCGATCGTCGAGCAGCACCGCTGGATGACCGCGGAGGAGTTCAACGAGACCTTCGCGCTGTGCCATTTCCTGCCAGGTCCGAACATCGTCAACCTGTCGGTCGTATTCGGCTCGCGCTTTCGCGGCATAGCCGGCGGGCTCGCGGCCTTCGCCGGGCTGGTCGGGCCGCCGATGGTGATCGCGACCATCCTTGCCGCGCTCTATGCCCGTTACGGCGACATCGACGTGCTGCGCCGGACGCTCGCCGGCGTCGCCTGCGCCGCGGTCGGGCTGCTGTTCGCCGTCGTCTTCAAGATGATGATGCCGCTCCTGAAGCGGCGCGATGTCACGGGCCTCGTCATTCTGGCTGCTGTTTTCGTCGCGATCGGACTGATCCGCTGGCCGCTCCAGATCGTGCTGCTGGTGGCGATCCCGCTCAGCATTGCGACGACGGTCCTGGCGCGCCGCATGGTGCGGGCATGAGCTCGGAGTCCAACCCGATCGCGGCGCTGGTCTGGACCTTCGGCCTGATGTCGCTGTTTGCGGTCGGCGGCGCCAATTCGGCGATTCCCGAAATGCACCGTGCCGCCGTCGACGTGCATCACTGGCTGACCGACAAGCAGTTCGCCGACGTATTCGCGATCTCGCAGCTCTCGCCGGGGCCGAACGTGCTGATCGTGACCTTGATAGGCTATTCTGTCGCAGGCGTCGCCGGGGCGTTGGCCGCGACGGTGGCGATGTGCGGACCGACCGCGCTGCTTGCCTATTATGTGAGCCGTTTCCTCGATCGCTCGCGCGAGGCGCGCTGGCCGGCGATGATCCAGGCTGCACTGGTTCCGCTGTCGATCGGTCTGATGGCGGCCTCCGGCCTGATCGTGGCGCAGACCTCAGACCAAAGTTGGATCGCGGTCCTGATCACCATTGTCGCGGCCGCGCTTGCTTTTGCGACGCGGATCAACCCTTTGTGGATGTTGCTGGCCGGAGGCCTCTTGGGTTTCGCTGGCGTTATCTGACGAAAATCGCTAGCAAGGCTCTCGGTCAACGCACCACAAACCAAGCCATTCAATCAAAACGGGCGGGACAGCCCTGACGGGGGAAGCAAAGTCATGAGCGATACGCCGAGCGAGGCGCCGGTCAAATCGATCTTGCCGAAATGGGTGCGCGGTCCGCAGGATTTTGTCGGCGGGCTCGCCATGATGGCGGTTGCGCTGTTTGCCTTGTGGGCCTCGAGCGATTTGCAGGGCATGCACGGATTTTCGTTCGGCGCCGGAACCGCGCCGCGCATGTTCGCAGTGCTGCTGCTGTTGCTCGGCGGTGGTGTCGCGCTGATGGGAGTTCTGCAGAATGGCCCGCATATCGCGGCCTATTCCTGGCGCGGCCCGTTGTTCGTATCCGCCGCAATCGTGTTCTTCGCATTGGCGATCCGGCCACTCGGGCTTGTGGTCTCCGCCTTTGCCGCCTTCATGATCGCGGCGATGGGCTCGCAGGAGACGAAATTGGTCGAGGCCATCATTGTCGGCGCCTGTCTGACCCTCGGCTGCGCGCTGCTTTTCCCCTATGTGCTGGGACTTCCGATGCCGATGTTCCCGCGTTTCCTGATCCAGTGAGGGCGTGATGGAACTGTTTGCCAATCTCGCCCACGGTTTCGCGGTCGCATTCTCGCCGATCAACCTTCTGATGTGCCTGATCGGCGCACTGGTCGGCACGCTGGTCGGCGTGCTGCCGGGCATCGGCACCATCGCCACCGTCGCCATGCTGCTGCCGATCACCTTCGGCCTGCCGCCGGTCGGTGCGCTGATCATGCTCGCCGGCATCTATTACGGCGCGCAATATGGCGGCTCGACCACCTCGATCCTGGTCAATATTCCGGGCGAGGCGACCTCCGTCGTCACCGCGCTCGACGGCCACCAGATGGCCAAGCAGGGCCGCGCCGGTCCGGCTCTGGCGATCGCCGCGATCGGCTCGTTCTTCGCCGGCTGCGTCGCGACCGTGCTGATCGCCGTGCTCGGCGCGCCGCTGACCAAGCTCGCGCTGGCGTTCGGTCCGGCTGAATATTTCTCGCTGATGGTGCTCGGCCTGATCTTCGCGGTGGTGCTCGCCAAGGGCTCGGTGCTGAAGGCGATCGCGATGATCGTGTTCGGCCTGTTGCTGTCGATGGTCGGCTCCGACATCGAGACCGGCGCCTCGCGCATGGCCTTCAACATCCCCGAACTCGCCGACGGTCTCGGCTTTGCCACCGTGGCGATGGGTGTGTTCGGCTTCGCGGAGATCATCCGCAACCTCGACCACGGCGCCGAGATGAACCGCAACCTGGTGCAGCAGAAGATCACCGGCCTGATGCCGACCAGGAAGGACATCGCGGATTCAACGCCGGCGATCCTGCGCGGCACCGTGCTTGGCTCGATCCTCGGCATCCTGCCGGGCGGCGGCGCCGTGATCGCCTCGTTCGCGGCCTATACGCTGGAGAAGAAGCTGGCGAAGGATCCGAAGCGGTTCGGCCGCGGCGCGATCGAGGGCGTGGCGGCGCCGGAAAGCGCCAACAACGCCGCGGCGCAGACCTCGTTCATCCCGCTGCTCACGCTCGGCATCCCGCCGAACGCGGTGATGGCGCTGATGGTCGGCGCGATGACCATTCACGGCATCGTGCCGGGTCCGCAGGTGATGCAGAAGCAGCCCGATCTGGTCTGGGGCATGATCGCCTCGATGTGGATCGGCAATCTGATGCTGATCATCATCAACCTGCCGTTGGTGGGCATCTGGGTCCGTCTGCTGCGCGTGCCGTACCGCCTGATGTTCCCCTCGATCGTGGTGTTCTGCGCGATCGGCATCTACTCGGTGAACAACGCGCCGGTCGACGTCGTGCTCGCCGGCGTGTTCGGCCTGGTCGGCTATTGGCTGATCAAGCACGATTTCGAGCCGGCACCGCTGCTGCTCGGCATGGTGCTGGGCCCGCTGATGGAGGAGAACCTGCGTCGCGCGCTGTTGATCTCGCGCGGCGACTGGAGCGTGTTCGTCTCGCGGCCGCTGTCGGCGGTGCTGCTGGCGATCGCGGCCGGTCTCCTGGTGCTCGCCGTGCTGCCGACGTTGCGTGCCAAGCGCGACGAAGTGTTCGTGGAATCCGAGGGCTGAGCGAGCCGTCGACCCTGCGTCGGCGCGCCGCAGGCGGAAGTCGAATCGACACTCGATGTCGTCCCGTGAAATGAAAATGCCGGCCGATTTGGCCGGCATTTTTATTGGTCAAACGTTCCGGGAGGAATTGAGATGATGTCCATTCGCTCGCTTGCGGGCGCATGCCTTTCGGCATTTGTAGCGCTCGGCGCTTTCGCCGTGCCGGCGTCCGCGCAAAACTATCCGACCCGCACCATCACCATGATCGTGCCGTTCGCAGCCGGCGGCCCGACCGATGTCATCTCGCGCATCGTGACCGCGCACATGGCGCAGACGCTGGGACAGAGCATCGTGATCGAGAACGTGGTCGGCGCCGGCGGCACCACCGCGACGACGCGCGCCGCACGCGCCGCCAATGACGGCTATACGTTGATTACAGGGCATATGGGCACGCACGCCGCCTCGGTGCCGCTCTATCCGAAGCTTGCCTATCACCCGGAAAAGGATTTCGAGCCCGTCGCGCTGCTCGCCGGCACGCCGATCCTGATCCTTGCCCGCAAGGACTTCCCGCCGAAGGATCTCAAGGAATTCGTCGCCTACGTGAAGGCCAATGCCGAGAAGGTCAACGCCGCGCATGCCGGCATCGGCTCGGTCTCGCACGCCTCCTGCGAGCTCCTGAACTCGATCCTCGGCGTCAAACCGGTCGGCGTGCCCTTCAACGGCACCGGCCCGGCCATGAATGCGCTGGTCGCCGGCCAGGTCGATTACATGTGCGACCAGATCGTCAACGCGGTGCCGCAGATCAACGCCGGCACCATCAAGGCCTATGCGGTCGCCACCCCCGAGCGCAACCCGTCGCTGCCCAATGTGCCGACCACGACGGAAGCCGGCTTGCCGGCGTTCCAGGCCCAGGCCTGGAATGCGATTTTCGCGCCGAAGGGAACTTCGCCCGCCATCATCGCCACGTTGAATGCCGCGGCCATCAAGGCGCTTGACGATGAGAACGTCCGCAAGCGCCTGCTCGACCTCGGCAGCGTGATCCCGGCGCCCGCCAACCGTACGCCGGAGGCGCTCGCGACGCTCGTCAAGAACGAGATCGCGAAGTGGACGCCGGTGCTCAAGCCGGCAACTTAATCCAGTACAATCAGGCAAATAGGGCAGGGGCGGGACGCGAGTTCCGCCCCTTGTCGTTTGGCGCGGAGTGCTCACTTTTCAGGGTATAATCGGTACGTTCAGCCGAATCAGCGTGCCGACCGGCGGCCTTGGCCGCTACATTGGTCGTTCTCTCGAAAGCCCGAAACAGACGCCATGAACCAGTATCACGACCTGCTCGAACGCATCCTCGCCGACGGTGCCGAGAAGCACGACCGCACCGGCACCGGGACGCTGTCGATCTTCGGTCATCAGATGCGCTTCAACCTCGCGGCCGGCTTCCCGATGCTGACCACCAAGCGGCTGCCGCTGAAGGCGATCGTGCACGAGCTGCTCTGGTTCCTCGCCGGCGACACCAACATCAAATATCTCAACGACAACGGCGTCACGATCTGGGACGAATGGGCCGACGCCAACGGCGACCTCGGTCCGGTGTACGGCTCGCAATGGCGGTCGTGGCCCGCGCCGGATGGCCGTAGCATCGACCAGATCGCTGGCGTGGTCGAGATGATCAAGCGCAATCCGGATTCGCGACGGCTGATCGTCAGCGCCTGGAATCCGGCCGAGGTCGACAAGATGGCGCTGCCGCCGTGCCATTGCCTGTTCCAGTTCTATGTCGCGAACGGCAAATTGTCCTGTCAGCTCTATCAGCGCTCGGGCGACGTCTTCCTCGGCGTACCCTTCAATATCGCCTCCTATGCGCTGCTCACCATGATGGTCGCGCAGGTGACCGGGCTGAAGCCCGGCGATTTCGTGCACTCGCTCGGCGACGCGCACCTCTACTCCAACCATCTCGAGCAGGCGCGCCTGCAGTTGACGCGGCCGACGCGGCCGTTGCCGACGATGGCGATCAATCCGGACGTGAAGGATATCTTCGCGTTCCGCTACGAAGACTTCAAACTCGAAGGTTACGACCCGCATCCGCACATCAAGGCCGAGGTCGCGGTATGAGTTGCGGTCCGAGGGATTGAATGTCGCTGACGATCCGCCGCGCGCGGCCCGATGAGGCCGGACTGGTGTTCTCGCTGATCCGCGAACTCGCCGAATACGAAAAGCTTCTGCATGAGGTTCACGCCAGCGAGGCCGACATCGCTGACGCGCTGTTCGGCGCCAATCCGCGGCTATATTGCGACATCGCGGAATGGAACAGCGAGCCTGCCGGCTTCGCGGTCTGGTTCGTCAACTTCTCGACCTTCGCCGGCCGTCACGGCATCTATCTCGAAGACCTCTTCGTGCGTCCGGCGCTGCGCGGCAAGGGCATCGGCAAGGCGCTGCTCGTGCATCTGGCGAAGCAATGCCTCGCCAATGGCTGGTCGCGCCTGCAATGGGCGGTGCTCGACTGGAACGCGCCGTCGATTGCATTCTACAAGTCGCTCGGCGCCGAGATGATGGACGAATGGACGATTTGCCGCGTCTCCGGCGAGGCGCTGTCGACGCTCGCGGAAGGGGCCCGCTGATGGAGATCGTGCTTGTCGTAGCGGTCGCCGAGAACGGCGTGATCGGGAGCGACAACGCCATTCCGTGGCGGCTGAAATCCGACCAGCAGCGTTTCAAGGCGATCACGCTGAACAAGCCCGTCGTGATGGGGCGCAAGACCTTTGAGTCCCTGCGCAGGCCGCTGCCGGGCCGCACCAACATCGTGGTAACGCGCGATCCCAACTACCGCGCGCGCGGCGCCATCGTCACGACGTCGTTTGACAACGCCCGCGCCATTGCGCTTGGTGACGCGCTGCGGCGTTTCGCCACTGAGATTGCCGTCATCGGTGGCGCGGAAATCTACGCGCAATGGATGGGCACCGCCGATCGCCTTGAGATCACCGAGGTCCATGCCCGGCCGGACGGCGACACGCGGTTCGACAAAATCGATGCGCAGCTGTGGGACGAGGTGGCGCGCGTGCGAAATCCGGCAGGCCCGGACGACAGTGCCGACTTCTCCTATGTGACATATCGTCGGCGCGGCCCGGGTTAACCAATGTTTGCATTGACAATTATGCCCCGGCGCATAGCTCGTCCGGCCAGGAAGCTTGCGTTGTAAGGGCCCTAGCGGTCCCCTATAACCGGGCCGGACATTCGAGGCCGGGCGTCCCGTCCGGACTTGCCGAGGAGATGTTTGATGCCGTGGAAAAATCAAGGCGGGGGGCCCTGGGGCTCGGGTCCGAAAGGGCCATGGGGCACCGGTCCGCAGTCAGCCGGGCCAAGGCCGCCGGATCTTGAGGATCTGCTGCGGCGCGGCCAGGACCGCCTGCAGCAGTGGCTGCCCGGCGGACATTTCAGCGGCATGGGCGTCGCGCTGGTGCTGGTCGCCGCGCTGGCGATCTGGTTCGCGACCGGCATCTTCCGCGTGCAGTCCGAAGAGCTCGGCGTCGTGCTGCGCTTCGGCAAGTATGTCCGCGATGCGCAGCCGGGCCTGCGCTACCACCTGCCATATCCGATTGAGACAGTGCTGCTGCCGAAAGCGCTGCGCGTCAACACGATCTCGATCGGCATGACGCTGATCGACGATCCCGCTCGCCGCGGCCGCACCATGCGCGACGTGCCGGAAGAGAGCCTGATGCTGACCGGCGACGAGAACATCGTCGACGTCGACTTCACGGTGCTGTGGCGCATCAAGCCGGGTGGAGCCGGCGCCTATCTGTTCAACATCCAGAATCCCGAAGGCACCGTGAAGGCGGTTGCCGAAAGCGCGATGCGTGAGGTGATCGGCCGCTCGCAGATCCAGCCGATCCTGACCGGGGCGCGCAACGTCACCGAGCAGAGCGTCCAGGAGCTGATGCAGAGGACGCTCGATACCTACAACGCGGGCATCCAGATCACGCAGGTGCAGATGCAGAAGGTCGATCCGCCGGCGCAGGTGATCGACGCATTCCGCGACGTGCAGGCGGCGCGCGCCGACCTCGAGCGCAAGCAGAACGAGGCACAGACCTACGCCAACCGGATCGTACCGGAAGCGCGCGGTCGTTCCGCGCAGATCCTCCAAGCCGCCGAAGGCTACAAGGAGCAGGCGGTCGCCGACGCCAAGGGCCAGAGCGCACGCTTCCTGAAAGTCTATGAAGAGTACAAGAAGGCACCCGACGTGACGCGCGAGCGCATCTATCTGGAGACCATGGAAAAAGTGCTCGGCGGCTCCGAGAAGCTGGTTTACGACGGCGGCCCGGGCCAGAACATCGTGCCCTACCTTCCGCTCGGCGAACTGACGCCGCGGCGTCCGGCGGCACCGGCCACGACCGGCCAGCAGCAGGGAGCCACCCGATGAGGTCTCCCGTCACCGGCATTGTGTCCCTGATCATCCTCTTCATTGTGCTCGCCGTCGGCTACAGCTCGGTGTTCGCCGTGCAGCAGACCGAGCAGACCATCGTCCTGCGGTTCGGCGAGCCGGTCGACATCGTCACCGAGCCCGGCCTGCACTTCAAGGCGCCGTGGAATTCTGTGATCAACGTCGACAAGCGCATCCTCGATCTGGAAAACCCGTCGCAGGAGGTGATCGCCTCCGACCAGAAGCGGCTCGTGGTGGACGCCTTCGCGCGCTATCGCATCAAGAATGCATTGCGCTACTACACCAGCGTCGGCTCGATCCAGGCCGCCAATCTGCAGCTGACCACGCTGCTGAACGCAGCGCTGCGCCGCGTGCTCGGCGAGGTCAACTTCATCACCGTGGTGCGTGACGATCGCGAGAAGCTGATGCAGCGGATCCGCGAGCAGCTCGATAGGGAAGCGGACGGATACGGCATCGAGGTTGTCGACGTCCGCATCCGCCGTGCCGACCTGCCGGAGCAGAACAGCCAGGCCGTCTACAACCGCATGAAGACCGAACGTGAGCGCGAGGCGGCCGAGTTCCGTGCCCAGGGCGACCAGAAGGCGCAGGAAATCCGCTCGAAGGCCGACCGCGAAGCGACCGTGATCGTCGCCGAGGCGAACTCGGCCGCGGATCAGACTCGCGGTGCGGGTGACGCCGAGCGCAACCGCCTGTTCGCCGAAGCCTATGGCAAGGACAAGGACTTCTTCGCGTTCTATCGCTCGATGACGGCCTATGAGAACGGCCTGCGTTCCAGCGACACGCGTTTCCTGTTGCGGCCGGACTCGGAATTCTTCAGATACTTCGGCGGTGCAAGCGGCAAGTTGCCTGAGGCGGCCGCCGCGCCGAAACAGTAACGTCACGACTTGAACTTCAGGACTTGGCGGCGATGCGGATGACGCTTCGCCGCCGACCAAAAACAACAAGCATCGAGCGGGAGGCTGCCATCCGATGAAGTCCATAGCGTTCGGCGACTTCCTCATCGGGTTGGGAATCCTGTTCGTGCTCGAAGGCATTCTGTTCGCGGCAAGCCCCGCCTGGATGCGCCGGGCGATGAAGAGCGCGCTGGCGACACCCGACAACATCCTGCGCATCGTCGGTATCGGCTCGGCGGTCGCCGGGCTTGTCCTGATCTGGGTGGTGCGAAGATAGTCGCCGCTCCGGAGCATGCGAAGCATGACCGCCAATGCGCGATTGCGCATCGGGGAACCTCGAGATTCCCCAAGGTGCGCAATTGCGTCCCCGGGGTTCAGCCCTGTCGGGCTGCCCCGGAATGACAGGCAAGACTGAACATATCGTGAGCCTCTCGCCGCCGGTATTTCGCCGAAATGCCCGGGTGAGATGCTTGCGCCGTATGCCTGTTCGGGCGCACTCTGTAACTAGCTCATTTGAACCCGTTTGCCTGGAGAAACTCCGACATGACCGCTGCCAGACCAGCCCTGAGCCGTCGCCTCCGCATGATGGGAGCCGCGATCTCGATCGGTGCTGCGAGCATGCTGAGCTCCGTGCCGGCGTTCGCACGCGGTCCTGAAGGCATCGCCGACATCGCCGAGAAGGTGATCGACGCCGTCGTCAACATCTCGACGTCGCAGACCGTCGAGGCCAAGGACCGGACGATGCCGCAACTGCCGCCGGGCTCGCCGTTCGAGGAATTCTTCGACGACTTCTTCAAGAACCGCCGCGGACCGCCCGGCAAGGGCGGCGACAAGAGCGGTGAGTTCCAGCCGCGCAAGACCAACTCGCTCGGCTCGGGCTTCATCGTCGACACCGCGGGCATCGTCGTCACCAACAACCACGTCATCGCCGACGCCGACGAGATCAACGTCATTCTCAACGACGGCACCAAGATCAAGGCCGAGCTGGTCGGCGTCGACAAGAAGACCGACCTCGCGGTCCTGAAATTCAAGCCGCCGAAGCCGCTTACCGCGGTCAAGTTCGGCGACAGCGACAAGATCCGGCTCGGCGACTGGGTGGTCGCGATCGGCAACCCGTTCAGCCTCGGCGGTACGGTGACCGCGGGCATCGTCTCGGCCAAGAACCGTGACATCAGCCAGGGCCCGTATGACAGCTACATCCAGACCGACGCCGCCATCAACCGCGGCAATTCCGGCGGTCCGCTGTTCAACCTGGATGGCGAGGTGATCGGCGTCAACACGCTGATCATCTCGCCGACCGGCGGTTCGATCGGCCTCGGCTTCGCCGTGCCGTCGAAGACCGTGGCCGGCGTGGTCGACCAGCTGCAGAAATTCGGCGAGCTGCGCCGCGGCTGGCTCGGCGTGCGCATCCAGCAGGTCACCGACGAGATCGCCGACAGCCTCAACATCAAGCCGGCGCGCGGCGCGCTGGTTGCCGGCGTCGACGACAAGGGGCCGGCCAAGCCGGCGGGCATCGAACCCGGCGACGTCGTCGTCAAGTTCGACGGCAAGGACGTCAAGGATCCGAAGGATCTGTCGCGCATCGTTGCCGACACGGCGGTCGGCAAGGAAGTCGACGTCGTCGTCATCCGCAAGGGCAATGAGGAGACCCGCAAGGTCACGCTCGGCCGGCTCGAGGACAATGAGAAGGTTCAGCAGGTCAACGCCAAGTCGAAGGACGACACCGCCGAGAAGCCGGTGACCCAGAAGGCGCTCGGTCTCGACCTCGCCGCGCTGAGCAAGGACCTGCGCACCAAGTACAAGATCAAGGACAGCGTGAAGGGCGTCGTCGTCACCGGCGTCGACGGCAATTCCGATGCCGCCGAGAAGCGGCTGTCGGCGGGCGATGTCATCGTCGAGGTGGCGCAGGAGGCGGTGTCGAGCGCCGCCGACATCAAGAAGCGCGTCGATCAACTCAAGAAGGACGGCAAGAAGTCGGTGCTGCTGCTGGTCTCGAACGGCGACGGCGAACTGCGCTTCGTCGCGCTCGGCGTGCAGTAACACTCACATACGTCATTCCGGGGCGGTCCGCAGGACCGAACCCGGAATCTCGAGATTCCGGGTTCGATGCTTCGCATCGCCCCGGAATGACGGTTTGCTACCCCGCCACGAACTCATCCCGCCGGTAGCCCTGCGCGTACAGCAGCGCGGTGAGATCGCCGTGGTCGATCCGGACCGCGGCCGCGGCCGCGACCGCCGGCTTGGCGTGATAGGCTACGCCGAGGCCCGCAGCCTGGATCATGCCGAGATCGTTGGCGCCGTCGCCCACCACAAGGGTGTCGATCTCGTCGAGATCGAAGGACTCGGTGAGCTCGATCAAGGTGGCGAGCTTGGTGGCGCGGCCGAGGATCGGCTCGACCACCTCACCGGTCAGCTTGCCGTCCACGACCTGCAACTGGTTGGCGCGGTTTTCCTGAAAGCCGACCTTCGCCGCGACCACCTTGGTGAACAAGGTGAAGCCGCCCGAGATCAGGCAGGTATAGGCGCCGTGCGCGCGCATGGTCATGACCAGTTCGCGGCCGCCCGGCGTCAGCGTGATGCGCTTGTCGAGCACCTCGTCGACCACGCTGACCGGCAGTCCCTTGAGCAGCACCACCCGCTCGCGCAGCGCGGACTCGAACTCGATCTCGCCGCGCATGGCACGCTCGGTGATCGCAGCGACATGGGCCTTGAGCCCGGCGAAGTCGGCGAGCTCGTCGATGCACTCCTGGCCGATCATGGTGGAATCCATGTCGGCCAGAAAAAGCTTCTTGCGCCGGGCGATCCGAGGCTGCACGACGATGTCGATCGGCAGGTCGCCGCGGGCCTGGCGAACGCGTTCCTCGATCGCCTTGATACCGTCCCTGCTGCTGTCCTCGCTCTCGAACGGAATGTCGGCGGCGACTTCGTTGAACAGCCACTGCGCCGGGCCGGGTGAGGGCAGCACGGCCCGCGCACCGTCGACGATGGTGGAGTCGAGCGCGGGGCTTGCAGGATTGCAGATCAGCGTGGCAACGAGGGACATGCAGGCGCATTCGGGATTGTTGAACAAGGCAGTGCTTATCGCAGGGCCGACCGCCAGCGGCAAGTCGGCGCTGGCGCTCGAACTCGCGCAGCGGACCGGCGGGGTCGTGATCAACACCGACTCCATGCAGGTCTATCGTGACCTCCGGATCATCACCGCGCGGCCGACTGCAGGCGAAGAGGCGCTGGTTCCGCACCGGCTCTATGGCCATGTCGACGCCGGCGTGAATTTCTCCGCTGGCGCCTGGGTGGCCGATGCGGCGAAGGTGCTCGGCGAGGCGCGTGAGCAGGGACGGCTGCCGATCTTCATCGGCGGCTCGGGCCTCTATTTCAAGGCGCTGACGCGCGGCTTGTCGGCGGTGCCGCCGATCCCGGCTGATGTGCGCGACGGCGTGCGCGCACGGCTCGAGCAGCACGGCGTCGAGGCGCTGCATGCCGAGCTTGCAGCGCGCGATCCGGTGTCGGCCGAGCGGCTGAAGCCGCGCGACCGCACCCGCATCGCGCGCGCGCTCGAGGTGGTCGAGGCCACCGGCCGCCCGCTGCCGGACTGGCATCGCGAGGGCCTGCCGCCACTGCTGCCGCCGGGCGATTTTCATGCGCTGTTTCTCGCGCCGGAGCGCGAGAGGCTCTATGCACGGATCGACGCCCGGTTCGGTGTCATGCTCGATACCGGCGCGCTCGACGAGGTCGCGGCGCTGGCGGCGCGTGGGCTAGATCCGCTGCTGCCGGCGATGAAGGCCCATGGGGTGCGGGCGCTGATCCGGCACCTGAGGGGAGAGATCAGCCGCGAGGAGGCGGCCGAGATCGGCCAGGCCGACACCCGCCATTATGCGAAGCGCCAGTTCACCTGGTTTCGCCATCAGCTCCCGGAATTCGCCTGGGTGGTGCCGGAAGCTGGCGGGGAATGGCTGGAGAGTCGGGTCCCGTAGCCCGGGCCGGGGGTCCCGCACGCCCGTCAGCCATGCGTGTTCGCCCGCGCAAAAACACTCGCCGAACGAGCGGAACCCCGGTAGAGTACGGAAATCGCGAAAGTGCTTGCCTTGCCTTGACATTCAGGCTTTGGCCGCTATGTTCGCGCAACCTTTGGGAAGACTGGGTCGTCTCGTGCGCAACATTATTACCAAACTGCTTATCGCCGTCGTACCCAGGCACACCGCCGGGGATGGCTAGCGGCCATCCAAATTCGGGCGGTGTGCATGGGGCCTCTGGGGCCCCTTTTTATTGCCCGAAGCCGAACTGACGAGAACTGACAAAAGCC
This sequence comes from Bradyrhizobium sp. USDA 4503, assembly GCF_054055815.1. Taxonomy (NCBI): domain Bacteria; kingdom Pseudomonadati; phylum Pseudomonadota; class Alphaproteobacteria; order Hyphomicrobiales; family Nitrobacteraceae; genus Bradyrhizobium; species Bradyrhizobium sp. USDA 4503. The sequence goes on along the minus strand of NZ_JBSRXS010000001.1, from coordinate 3,367,219 downwards.
GCGCAAAAACAAGCGCATCCGGAGCGAACCATGACCGACAAGAGCCACGATCCCAATCAGATGACCGGCGCCGCGATGATCGTGCGCGCGCTCATCGATCACGGCGTGCAGCATGTCTTCGGCTATCCCGGCGGTGCGGTGCTTCCGATCTACGACGAGATCTTCCAGCAGAGCGAGGTCGAGCACATCCTGGTCCGTCACGAGCAGGGCGCCGGCCATGCCGCCGAAGGCTATGCCCGCTCGACCGGCAAGCCCGGCGTGGTGCTGGTGACGTCGGGCCCCGGCGCCACCAACATGGTGACGCCGCTGACCGACGCGCTGATGGATTCGATCCCGCTGGTCTGCATCACCGGCCAGGTGCCGACCCACCTGATCGGCAACGACGCCTTCCAGGAGTGCGACACGGTCGGCATCACGCGGCCCGCCACCAAGCACAATTGGCTGGTCCGCGACGTCAACGACCTCGCCAGGGTGCTGCACGAGGCCTTCTATGTCGCCACTACCGGCCGGCCCGGCCCGGTCGTGGTCGACGTGCCGAAGGACGTGCAGTTCGCGACCGGCACCTATCATCCGCCGCGCAAGTCGGACGTGCACATCTCCTACACGCCGCGCGTCAAGGGCGACGCGACCCAGATCCGCAAGGCGGTGGCGCTGCTCGCCAATGCCAAACGTCCCGTGATCTATTCCGGCGGCGGCGTGATCAATTCGGGCCCCGAGGCCTCGAAACTGCTGCGCCAGCTGGTGGAGGCGACCGGCTTCCCGATCACCTCGACCCTGATGGGGCTGGGCGCCTATCCCGCTTCGGGCCCGAACTGGCTCGGCATGCTGGGCATGCACGGCACCTACGAAGCCAACATGACGATGCATGATTGCGACGTCATGCTGTGCGTCGGCGCGCGCTTCGACGACCGCATCACCGGCCGTACCGACGCCTTCTCGCCGGGTTCGAAGAAGATCCACATCGACATCGATCCGTCCTCGATCAACAAGAACATCCGCGTCGACGTGCCGATCATCGGCGACGCCGGCAACGTGCTCGGCGATTTGCTGCAGGTGTTCAAGGCAGAAGCCAAGAAGCCGGACATCAAGTCGTGGTGGCAGCAGATCGCGCAATGGCGCGCGCGCAACTCGCTGTCCTACCGCAAGAACAACGATATCATCCTGCCGCAATACGCGATCCAGCGCCTGTTCGAGCTGACCCGCGGCAAGGACACCTACATCACGACCGAGGTCGGTCAGCACCAGATGTGGGCCGCGCAGTTCTTCGGCTTCGAGGAGCCGCACCGCTGGATGACCTCGGGCGGTCTCGGCACCATGGGCTACGGCCTGCCGGCCGCGGTCGGCGTGCAGGTGGCGCATCCGGACAGCCTGGTGATCGACATCGCCGGCGACGCCTCGGTGCAGATGACGATCCAGGAGATGTCGACGGCGGTCCAGTTCGAGCTGCCGATCAAGATATTCATCCTGAACAACCAGTACATGGGCATGGTGCGGCAATGGCAGCAGCTGCTGCACGGCAACCGCCTGTCGCATTCCTACTCCGAGGCGCTGCCGGACTTCGTCAAGCTCGCCGACGCCTATGGCTGCGTCGGGCTGCAGGCGACCAAGCCGTCCGATCTCGACGGCGCGATCAAGGAGATGATCTCGATCAAGCGCCCGGTGCTGTTCGATTGCCGCGTCGCCGCGCTGGAGAATTGCTTCCCGATGATCCCGTCCGGCAAGGCGCATAACGAGATGCTGCTGCCGGAAGAGGCGACCGATGAGGCCACCGCGAAGGCCTTCTCCGGTGGCAAGGCGCTGGTGTGATGATGGATCGACGTGGAGCACTCTCTTTTCACCTCGCCCCGCTTGCGGGGAGAGGTCAGATTGCGCGCAAGCGCAATCCGGGTGAGGGGGAGTCTCCGCGAGTCCGTCTCTCACCATTACTCTGGAAACAGCCCCTCACCCCAACCCTCTCCCCGCAAAGAGCGGGGCGAGGGAACTTATCGCGCGCTCGGATGGAGGGCGGCTCCCATGTTTGACCTCAACGAGCTCGAGCGTGCACACCGGATCGTCGGCACCGCAGTGCCGGCGACGCCGGCGCACGCCTGGCCGCTGCTGGCCGAGCGGCTCGGCACCGAGGTCGTGGTCAAGCATGAGAACCACACGCCGACCGGCGCCTTCAAGGTGCGCGGCGGCCTGGTCTATCTCGAACGGCTGAAGCGCGAGCGGCCCGACGTTCCCGGCATCATCTCGGCGACGCGCGGCAATCATGGCCAGAGCCTGGCGTTCGCGGCAGGACGTCAGGGCGTGTCGGCGACGATCTACGTGCCGCGCGGCAACTCGGTCGAGAAGAACCGCGCCATGCACGCGTTCGGGGCCGAGCTTGTCGAGCACGGCGACGACTTCCAGGCCGCGCGGGAAGAGGCCGAGCGCCGCGCCCAATTCGCCGGCCTGCACATGGTGCCGTCGTTCCACCCGGACCTCGTGCTGGGTGTCGCGACCTACGCGCTCGAACTGTTCCGTACCGCGCCCGATCTCGACATTCTCTATGTGCCGATCGGGCAGGGCTCCGGCATCTGCGGCTGCATCATGGCGCGCGACCTGCTTGGGCTGAAGACCGAGATCGTCGGCGTGCAGTCGACCGAGGCGCCGTCCTATGCGCTGTCGTTTGCGGCCGGAAAGATCGTCACCACCGAGTCCAGCAACACCCTTGCCGACGGCATGGCGACGCGGATTCCGGACGCGGATGCGTTCGCGCTGATCCGCAAGGGTGCCTCCCGCATCGTGCAGGTCAGCGACGACGAGGTCGGGCAGGCGATCCGCGCCTACTGGACCGACACCCACAATCTCGCCGAGGGCGCGGGCGCTGCGGCGCTCGCGGCCGCGCTGCAGGAAAAGAGCAGGCTCGCCGGCAAGCGGGTCGGCCTGATCCTGAGCGGCGGCAATATCGATTTCGATCTGTTCCGGACCTGGATCGGAACGGATGCTGCGCCGGCCGCCGAGCGGGCGGTGGCGTGAACAGAATGTAAGGGGACGACCATGAACCAGCCCGCATCCGCCTATTTCCTCGAAGAGCGTCACGATCCCAACGAGACGCATACTTTGTCCGTGCTCGTGCAGAACGAGCCCGGCGTGCTCGCGCGCGTGATCGGCCTGTTCTCCGGCCGCGGCTACAACATCGAGAGTCTCACCGTCTCGGAGACGGAGAGCCAGAAACATCTCTCGCGGATCACGATCGTCACCACCGGCACGCCGATGGTGATCCAGCAGATCAAGCATCAGCTCGACCGCATGATCCCGGTCTACCGCGTCGTCGACATGACGCTGACCGGCAGCTCGATCGAGCGCGAGCTTGCGATGGTCAAGGTGCGGGGCGGTGGCGATCACCGCGTCGAGGCGCTGCGGCTGGCGGACGCGTTCCGCGCCCGGGTGATCGACGCCACGACCGAGAGCTTCGTGTTCGAGATCACGGGCAATTCGTCCAAGATCAGTCAGTTCATCGACCTGATGCGTCCGCTGGGCCTGGTCGAAGTGTCACGAACCGGGGTGGCCGCGATCACGCGCGGACCGGAAGGGATGTGAGTCATGTTGGCGCGCGACTGGTACTATACGCAACGGCGGCAGGTCGGTCTCGATACCGCGGTGGCCTCGATCTATGACGTCAGCGAGGACAGCGATGTCCGTGCCCGCCAGGCGCTGACCATGCTCGGCGTCAAGCCGGGCTGGCGGATCGCCGATATCGGCTGCGGCAACGGCGTGCTGGCCACCGAGGCGGCGTTGATGGGCGCCGAGGTCGACGCCATCGACATCTCGCCGGCGATGATCGGGCTTGCCGAAATCTATGCGCGCGACCGCAAGGCGAAGATCCGGACCCAGCCGGCCGGCCTGCTGTCGTTCGCCTACCAACCGAATTCCTACGACCTCATCGTCAGCGAGTTCACGCTGCACCATCTGCCGGACTTCTGGAAGGCGGTGGCGCTGTCGCGAATCTTCAACGCGTTGAAGCCCGGCGCGAACTTCTACCTGCGCGACATGGTGTTCGTCGGCATGCCCGACGGTGTCGATCGCGATGTCGAAGGATGGGCCGACTTCTCGATCAAGAATCACGGCTTCGAGCGCGAAAGCGTGATCACCCATATGCGCGACGAATACTCGACCTTCGGCTGGGTGATGGAGCGCATGCTGACCGAGACCGGTTTCACGCTGGTCTCCGTTGATTACCACGCGCCGCTGCACGGCACCTATCTGCTGCGTAAACCGAAGCCCGACGAACAGATCTAGATCCCGACCGAAACGGAAGCACAAGAAGAACAACAATGAAGCCGGCCGATGTTGGCATCGCCGTCATGGTCGCGGTGATCTGGGGGCTTGCGTTCGTCGCAAGCCGGATCGCGCTCGATGAGTTCTCGCCGGAGCTGATGACGACGCTGCGCTTCGCCATCGCCGCGCTGCCGTGCCTGTTCCTGCGCAAGCCCGGCGTTTCCTGGCCGCTTCTGATCGCGATCAGCTCAACGCTGTTCCTCGGCCAGTTCCTCGCACAGGCCTTTGCGATCGCGCATGGCGTTCCCGTCGGGCTTTCCAGCGTGATCGTGCAGAGCCAGGCGCTTTTCACCATCGCCTTCGCCGCCCTGGCCTTCGGGGAAATCCCGACACGGAGCCAGGCAATCGGCATCGCGATCGCCGCGCTCGGCCTGCTGATGATCTGCGGGACGGTCGGCTACGACTTCAGCGTCGCCGCGTTTGCGATCATCATGATCTGCCCGATCAGCTTCGCGATCGGCAATCTTCTCCTGCGGCAGGCGAACGGCGCGCCGATGTTCGATCTGTTCGCCTGGCTGTGCCTGTCAGCCGCGGTGCCGCTCGCGGTGCTGACCTTGATCACGAACGGCCCGCAGCCGACCTGGCATGCGCTGACCCACATGTCGCTGACCGGGCTCGTCTGCATGCTCTGCCTCGGCGGCATCTCGACCAGCATCGCCTACTGGCTGTGGGGCCGGCTGCTGCGGGATTATCCGGCGGCGCAGGTGGTGCCGTTCGCGCTGCTGGTGCCGTTCGTCGGCTCCGCCGCGTCGAGCATCGTGTTCGGCGAGACATTCGGGCCGCTGCGGCTGGCCGGCATGGTCACCGTGATCGCCGGCATCGCCGTGATGCTGCTGTCGAAGCGGCCAAAAGCTCTGCCGAAAGTCGCGTGAGGGCACCATGTCGAATTCGCTGCTGTTCGCCTTTGTCGTGTTCGCTGTCGTGATGTTCTTCACGCCGGGCCCCAACAACATCATGCTGCTGTCGTCGGGGCTGACCTACGGCTTCCGCCGTACAGTGCCCCACATCGCCGGCATCACGGTCGGCTTCGCCTTCATGGTCGGCGCGGTCGGCGTCGGGCTGGGGACCGTCTTCATCGCCTATCCGGTGCTGCAGACGATCCTGAAATATGGCGGCGTCGCCTACCTGATCTATCTCGCCGCCGTCATCGCCATGGCCGAGCCGCCCTCGGCGGACAAGGACGACAGGGGCGGCCGCGGCCCGATGACGTTCTGGGGCGCCGCCATGTTCCAGTGGATCAATGCCAAGGGCTGGGTGATGGTGATCGGCACCATCACGGCCTATGCGGCAATTGCCGCCTTTCCTTGGAACATCGCGATCCAGGTCGGCCTGAGCCTGATCCTGGGCACGGTGTCCTGCGTCGTCTGGGCGCTGTTCGGGACCGCCCTGCGGCCGATCCTGACCTCGCCCCGGGCGATCCGCGCCTTCAATGTGGTGATGGCCATCCTGCTGCTGGCCTCGCTCTACCCGGTCTTCATGGACGCATGATGCCGCACCGCGCCATGCGAGATGAGGGTTTCCCCTGAGGGGGAAAATGCTCTAGACAACGCCGGAAATTCGCGGGCGCCCGGCGGTTCTGACCTTCCGAATGCCTGATTCATCGGCCGATTTTGGCCCCCTTCAAACGAGGAAACCACGATGCGAGTTTACTACGATCGCGATGCCGACCTGAACCTGATCAAGGGCAAGAAGGTCGCCATCGTCGGCTACGGCAGCCAGGGCCACGCCCACGCGCTGAACCTGAAGGATTCAGGCGTCAAGGAAGTGGCGATTGCGCTGCGCAAGGGTTCGGCCTCGGCCAAGAAGGCCGAGAACGCCGGCTTCAAGGTGATGGAAGTCGCCGAAGCCGCCAAGTGGGCCGACCTCGTCATGATGCTGACCCCGGACGAGCTGCAGGGCGACATCTATCGCGAGCACCTGCACGACAACATGAAGAAGGGCGCGGCGCTCGTGTTCGCCCACGGCCTCAACGTGCACTTCAACCTGCTCGATCCGCGCGCCGACCTCGACGTGCTGATGATCGCGCCGAAGGGCCCCGGCCACACCGTGCGCTCGGAATACCAGCGCGGCGGCGGCGTGCCCTGCCTGATCGCGATCGCCAAGGATTCGTCGGGCAACGCCCATGACCTCGGGCTCAGCTATGCCTCGGCGATCGGCGGCGGCCGCGCCGGCATCATCGAGACCACCTTCAAGGAAGAGTGCGAGACCGACCTGTTCGGCGAGCAGGTGGTGCTCTGCGGCGGCCTGGTCGAGTTGATCAAGGGCGGCTACGAAACCCTGGTCGAGGCCGGCTACGCACCCGAGATGGCCTATTTCGAGTGCCTGCATGAAGTGAAGCTGATCGTCGACCTGATCTATGAAGGCGGCATCGCCAACATGAACTACTCGATCTCCAACACCGCCGAATACGGCGAGTACGTCACCGGTCCGCGCATCGTCACGGCCGAGACCAAGGCCGAAATGAAGCGCGTGCTGGCCGACATCCAGGGCGGCAAGTTCGCCCGCGACTGGATGCTGGAGAACAAGGTCAACCAGACCTCGTTCAAGGCGACCCGTGCCAAGCTCGCCGCACACCCGATCGAGGAAGTCGGTGCCAAGCTGCGCGACATGATGCCCTGGATCAAGAAGGGCGCGCTCGTCGACAAGAGCAAGAACTGACAGGCGAGGCCTGTCATTCCGGGGCGGTCCGCAGGACCGAGCCCGGAATCTCGAGATTCCGGGTCCGCCTCTTCGAGGCGCCCCGGAATGACGCTGTGATGAAAAAGGGTGGGCGCGTTGCCCACCCTTTGTCTTTGTCGCAGAGGCGCAGCGGCCGCTAGCCGGCCGCCATCGGCTGCTTCTCGATCCTGTTGTGCAGCTGCCAGAACCGCACCGTGCGCTGCGCGGTTTCCAGCGAGAGCCGGCGGTAATCGCGCTGCGCGATCTCGAGCGTCGCATTGTCGAGCGGCAGCGGCAGCGGCCGCTTGCGCAGGATGCTTTCGACCGTCGGCCAGTTGAGCCGTGCCGAGCGGCACGGGATCAGGATCAGGTCGGAGCGGAGGCCGAGCATCAGCCGTTCGATCATCGCGATCGGCATGTCGTTGAGCACGGCGAGCGCGACCGTGACCTCGTCGAGCTTGCCCTCTTCGGCGAATTTGTAGACGGCCGCATCGTCGAGTTCGTTCAGCTGCTTCATCAGCTTGACCAGCTCTTCGGCGATGCCGTAGTTGCGGCGCGGCGCCGCGGCCTCTTCCTGGGCGATGTCGTTCAGCACCTGGCTGATCTCCTCGCGCGCCCGGGGCGAGGCGATCGAGAGCAGGCGGGCGCGCACCGTATCCTTGGCGCGCTGCAGCAGGTCGCGCAGCAGCTTGGCCGGAATGTCGATGCGCAGCCCGAGGATCTCGACCAGCTCGTCGTCGCCTTCGGCGCGGGCGACGATGCTGGAATAGCCGTTGTCGGAGAACTGCGCGCCGGCGTTCTTGGCGAGACGCCGGATCACCTTGTCCTCGCCGCGGTCGATGATCACGTCGGTGACGGAAGGCGGCAGGTTTTCCCGCGCGGAGATCGCGAACAGGTGGTCCTGGCCCTTGCTGCTCGCGATCTCGCGCAGGGCGTCGTTCGAAAGGCGGCTGGAGTGGGTCAGCACGTCGCCGGCGACGCTGATGTCGTCGTCCCAGGCGAGGTGCTGGATCACCTCGAACGGCGCATAGTCGAGCGGGGCGAGCCGCTTGCTGAGCTCGGCCCGCGCACGGGTCTCGACGCGCGCGACCAAGAGGCAGAGCACGTCGTCGAACACCTTGACCTGTTCATCGTTGAGGCGGTCGCCGTCGTTCAGGAACAGATCGGTGACCTGCCGCAGCGTCTGCACACGCTTGGCCGATGTCCCGTCCCGGACCGCATCCTCGAGTTCGGCAATAATCGATTGTGACGCCTGTTGCGCCATCGATGGGCAACCTTGTTTTTGTTGAATGACACCTGTCTGCACACCATGCGGGGCGCGGTCTTACACCTGCGTTAAGGTGGAACCCGGTGCAAATACGGTGTGCGTCGCATCCTTAACAGGCTGCGACCGGACTCGATTCAATGCGCGCTTTCGGCTCGGCGGAAGCTGATGCCGGTGCATTTTAAGAGATCGTTTAGGACGATACGCGCCGCGCGACGGAAAAGATGTCGATCGAGGCGGCACGTCCGCGCAATTGCGTCGAGCCGAGCGGCTCGACGACCAAATCCCGGTCCGGCGGCAGCAGGCGCAGCAAGTCGCCCGATACCAGCAGCGGACGGCCGGCCTCCTTGCAATGCGCCTGCAGCCGCGCCGTGACGTTCACGGTGTCGCCGAAATAGGCGATCTGCCGCCGCGAGTCCCCGCATTCCGCGATGACGACCGGACCGGCATGCATCCCGGCTCGAAACGCGGGCACCACGCCGAACTCCTTGCGATATTGATCGGCCCGCTTGGCGAGGCGATCCTCGATCGCGAACACGCAATCGAGATACCGCCGCGATCGCCCGTCGGCATTGGCCGGCCAGGTCACGATCACTTCGTCGCCGACATAGGCGTGGACTTCGCCGCCGTGCGACACGATCGGCTCGTCGATGTCGAAGAAGAAGCGCGTCAGCAATTCCTGCACGCGCAGCTCGCCCATCGATTCCGCTAGCGTCGTCGAGCCGACCAGGTCGAGGAACAGCAGCACGCGCTCCTCGCGCACCGGCTGCCGATAGCGTCCGAGCACGATGCTGAGCAGCGTGTGCCCGCCGATCATCCGGACCAGCTCGTAGATCGTCGTGATCGGGATCGACAGCAGCAGGCCGACGCCAATGATCTTCAGGAAGGTTTCGCGCATCCACTTGGCTTCGAGCCCATGCCCGTAAAGCACGATTTCCAGCACGATCGCGGCGGCCGCAACGGTGACGGCGAGGATCACAGAGCGGCCGATCAGCTCGACGATGAGTGATTGCCGTCGCAGCCAGCCACCACGTGCGGCCAGATAGAGATGCGTCGCCCAGACGATCACCGTGAGGGCTGCGCCGTCGAGGGCGCTGCGCACATAATTCGAGACGGAGGCCTCGTCGGACTCATCGAACGCATAGCGAAACAGCCCACCGACGAGCAGGCCGAACACCGCCAAGACGATCACAGGCGTCACGGCGCGCCGCATGGTCCCTCCATGCATATGAAATATCCTGCGCGGACCGGGAAGGCCAGCTGCGACGCGACCGGCGGTGGACGGGATGCATCGCGGCGGCACTCATGTATGCTGCGACGACAGGATCGATCGAACAGGGAAAGTGGCATGACATCGGCTGTGACCACAGGCGCGTGCAGGCTCATGGCCGTTCTGACGGCCGTCTCCATCGCTTTCACCCCGCCGGTTGCCCGCGCCGGCGATCAGAGCGTTGGCGAGCCATCCTGAGACGGCGGCACCTACCAGATGGTCGAATGCCTCAAGGCCAAGACCGCGCAGTGGGACAAGCGGATGAACGTCGCCTACCAGAAGGCGTTGAAGGATGCCGCCGACGACAAGCAGCGCGAACAGCTGCGCACCGCGCAGCGGCTATGGATCCAGTATCGTGACGCCAACTGCCTGTATTACGACCTCGGCGAGGGCACTATCGCCCGGCTCGATGCCGGTGAATGCATGCGCAGCATGACCGAAGCCCGCGCTAAGGAACTGGAGAATCTTGGCCATCAGTGAGCCATCTTCCGGAGTCAGGACCGAGGTCATGACTGATGGAAAGAGCCAGGACGAATTGACCCGGCTTGCGGATGAGGCGTTGCGCGCCCAGCCCGGCTGTGAGACCGCGCGCGTGCCGGCGATCGCCGGGCTGCCCGATGCGCAGATCGGACGCAACTGGGAGATTCCGAACGTCGTGCTCGGCGACAGCCTGATCAGCGACGTCGACCGCGCGGTGCTATCGGTTCATCGCCAGCTCGGCCGCAAGTTTCACCTGGTGTAAGGTGGCCCGATCTTAGCTCGCCTGCGCCTGACGTGGCGCGGGCCGGCCGGCCATGCTGATCATCCTGAGCGCGAACACCGCAGCGAGCGGCACGAGGAATAGCGCGTAGAGCGGCATCTCGGGAATCCGCTTGCCGAACGAGACCATGAACTGCAGCAGCAGATAATAGCCGCCGATCAGATGCAGCCTGCGCCAGGCGCGCGGGCCGAGCAGTGCAGCCGTGCGATCGAACGAAGTCGCGGTCAGCGCGATGATGGCGAGATAGCCGATACCGCCGAAGACGTAGGAGACGATCGAGGTCGCGGCCGCAAAGCCGGGCGGATCGAGCATCGCGAAGGCGGCGATCGCGACCGCATGGATGGCGTGCGAGGCCGCGAAGGTGAAGCCCAAATAACGGCGGTTGCGGCGCTGCCAGTGCGTCCAGGCGTTCGGCCACAGCCGCGCCAGCGCCGCCGCCGAGAAGGCGAGGCAGAAGAACAAGAGCGAGGTCCGCGCCGTGAAGCGGATCACCATCCGCACGCCCTCGACCTCGAACTGCCGCATGGCGGCGATCCAGATCGAAAGCCCGATCAGGGTGAGCGTGAGCAGGCCAAACAGCCGCCAGCCCTCGAACCAGTTGCGATGCGTCGCCATATCCCGCCTCCCGTTTATGTAATCACCAGTTACATTTCGTGTCCGCGCGCGGTCAATCCGTGTAATCATCGCTTACATTCACAAGCGGGTGATGCTAGAGGATCGCCATGCGCCGCTCCGCCAAAAGCCCGCCCACCGGCCGCCGGCCCGCCAAGCCGCGTCCGGTCGCGACGCGGGCGCAGGCGGCCAGGCCGTATCACCACGGCGATCTCCGCCGGGTCCTGATCGATGCCGCCATGCAACTGGTCGGCGAGGGCGGCCCGGAGGCGGTCAGCGTCCGCGAGGCCGCGCGCCGCGCCGGGGTCTCGCCGGGCGCGCCGTTCCGGCATTTCCCGAGCCGGGACGCGCTGATGAATGCGGTGGCGGAGGAGGCGCAACGCCGCTTTCGCGCCGAGATCGAGGCGGCGTTGGCCGAGGCGCCGCCAGGCGATCCGCTCGGCCGCTTCCACCATCTCGGGATCGCCTATCTGCGCTGGGCGATGAAGAACCCGACCCATTTCGAGATCATCTCCAGCCGCCGCTTCTTCGACCACGACCGCTCGGCCGCCGTCTCCGGCGACAATGCCGAGTTGATCGGCATGACCGAGCGCACGCTGGCGGAGGCATTTTCAGCTGGCCAACTCGGGACGCGCGACCTCAGGCAGGTCCAGATCGCCGGCCGCGCGCTGGTCTATGGCTTCGCGCGGATGCACATCGACGGTCATTTGCCGCGCTGGGGTGTCGGCGATGCGGAGGTCGAGCAGATGGCTGCCGACATCGTCGATCTCTTCATCGCGGGTATCGCGAGCCACGCCGCGCCGGCCGCCAAAGTTTAAGGCACGCGCACTGCCTGCCGCGGCCAGGCTTGGGCAGGCAAATTCATTGCGCGTTCATGACGATTCAATTACGGTTTTGTGACGCGGCCCAGACACCGGCTGTGCCGCATGCCTCCTGGCCGTTGCCAGTCAAGGCGGTGGCATTGCGCCGGGTTGTATTGCGTCCCGCCCATGGCGCCCGCGCCTCAGCAGAACTCCTCCGTTGCCGCACTGGCCGGCGGTCTTGCCGCGCTTGGCATCTGGCGGTTGATGGCGGTCGCGGCACCGCATTTCGGCGCGCTGATTCTGATGCTGCGCACCGAGACCGATTTCGGCTCGCGGCTTTGCTTCCTGCTCACCTGGGGAATCCTGAACTTCCTGTTCATCGCGCTGCTGCGCCGGCCGGCGCTGTCGGGCGCGCTGTCGCTGACACTGGTCGTGGTCTTGGTGCTGCTGTCGCGCTTCAAGCACGACGTGGTGCAGATGACCGCGAACTTCGTCGACCTGATGGTGATCGACCGCGACACCGCGGCGTTCCTGCTGACGATCTTCCCGAGCCTGCGCTGGTCGATCATCGGCGCCGGCCTCGTCACGCTGCCCCTGATGTACGCGCTGTGGTGGCTCGATCCGTTCCGCATTCGCCGGCTGCCGGCTGCGGCGGCCTGCCTCGCCTGCACCGCGGCGCTCTCGGGTTATGCCTTCGCCTGGCCGGATGAAGCCTGGCGCGGCTATTACGACGACGGCTACCTCTCGAAGTTCGCGCGCTCCGGCGTCACGGCCGTGTCCGATTTCGTCGCCTACGGCTTTATGGAGTCGGATCCGACCGCGAGCGATCAGCTCAAGATGCCCCTGGTCGATGCCTGTCATCCCGCCGGGCGGCGGCCGAACATCATCATGATCCATGATGAATCGAGTTTCGACATCCGCGCCGCCTCCGGCGTCAAGGTGCCGCCGGGCTATGGCAGCCAGTTCAAGTCCTACGACGGCGTCGTGCGCAAATTCCTTGCCGAGAGCAATGGCGGGCCGAGCTGGTTCACCGAGTACAACGTGCTTGCGGGATTGTCCTCGCGCTCGTTCGGCCGGTTCTCCTATTTCGTCACCCGCATCGCATCGGGGCGCGTGGAGCGCGGCCTGCCGTTGGCGCTGCGCCGCTGCGGCTACGACACGCTCTCGCTCTATCCCGCATTCGGCGCCTTCATGAGCGCGCGCAACTTCCAGACCACGACCGGCATCCAGCGCTTCTACGACGCGCATGACCTGCATGCGAAGGATGTCGAGCCCGACAGCTTCTTCTACGACAAGGCGCTGAAGCTGATGGCCGAGCAGAAGACGTCAGGCACGCCGCTGTTCGCCTTCGTCTATCTCGCCGCCAATCATTTCCCCTGGGAAACCAAATTCCGTCCCGAGTTGCTGCCGTCGTGGAAGCGGCCGGGCAATACGCCCGCGGTCGACGAATATCTGCGCCGGCAGGCGATGAGCGCTGGCGACTATGCCGGCTTCGTCGCGGCGCTGAAGAAGAAGTTTCCGGCGCAGCCTTTCCTGATCGTGCGTTACGGCGATCATCAGCCGGAATTCTCGCCGCAGCTGCTCGATCCCGATCTCGACGAGGCCGGCATCGGCAAGAAGCTGATGGATTACGATCCGCGCTATTACGCGACCTACTATGCGATCGACGCCGTCAACTTCGAACCCGTGAAGAGCCCGGCGGTGATGGACACGATCGACGCCGCCTATCTGCCGCTGGTGATTCAGGAAGCCGCGGGCATTCCGCTCGACCCGTCGTTCGAGGAGCAGAAGGCGATCATGCTTCGCTGCAACGGCGCATTCTATTCCTGCAAGGACGGCGCAGAAGCACGCCGCTTCAATCGCCTGTTGATCGACGCGGGGATCATCAAGGGATTGTGAGACGTCGTCATTGCGAGGAGCGTAGCGACGAAGCAATCAATCTTTCCTCGCATGCGGAGAGGTGGATTGCTGCGCTTCGCTCGCAATGAAGGCGAGAGGCTATTTTCCGCCGACCTTCCCCCACAGCCAGCGCGCCACGGCGTCGGGCGACGATGATGCGTCGTTGCCCGACGCGCGCAAATTCGCCTCGCGCATCCCGGCGATATCGATCTTGCCGAGCAGCGGCCGCAGCGCCGCCTTGAGCGCCTCGTCGTCGCGCCGCTTTGGCGACAGCAGGACGATGGCGTCATAGGGCGGGATGGCGTGCCTGTTGTCCTCGAGCGTGACAAGATCGTATTTCGCGATCAATCCGTCGCTGGTGTAGCCCGCGATCACGTCGACCTCGCCGGAGGCAACAGCCGCATACATGAAATCCGGCTGCATCTGACGCTGGGCGCGGAACGTCAGCCCATAAGCCTTCTGGATGCCGGTCCATTCCGGCCGCGAGAAGAATTCATAGTCTCCGGCGATCGACATCGTCGCCGCGCGTGACGCGAGGTCGGCGATCGAATGGATGCCGAGCTCTTCGGCGCGCTTCCTCGGCATCACCAGCGTATAGGCATTCTCGAAGCCGAGCTCGCCGAACAGCGTGATGTCTTGCTTCGCCAGCGTTGTCTGCAATTCGCCCAACAGCTCGGCGCGGGGCTTGATGTCGGTGTGGTGGAACTGGTTGGCCCACAGCGTTCCGGAATAGTCGACATAGACATCGATATCGCCGGCCGCGAGCGCGTCGAAGATCACGTTGGAGCCGAGGCCGGCGCGGGTCGTGGCCGGAAGGCCCGCCGCCTGTAGCCGCTGCGCGATCAACGCCGACAGCACATATTGCTCGGTAAAAGTCTTGGCGCCGACCACGATGCCCGCATGCGGGCGCGCGATCGCGGGCACCACCGTCGCCGCGATCAAGGCGGCAATACCGAGCCCGCCGAGTGCCGTCCGGATGCGGCTGCGATTCCGCAGGCCGTTCTCGATCAGCGCCAGCAATTGGTCAACCACAAGCGCGAGCACGGCCGCAGCGAAACAGCCGAACAGCACGAACACCCAGTTCTGGGTCTGCAATCCCGCGAAGATGTAGTTGCCGAGGCTGGTCTGGCCGATCGGCGTCGACAAGGTGGCGGTGCCGATTACCCATACCGCCGCGGTGCGGATTCCGGCCATCATCACCGGCAGCGCCAGCGGCAGCTCGACCATGGTGAGCGATTGCCGCGGCGTCATGCCGACGCCCTGGGCGGCTTCCAGCACCGCCGGATCGACCCCGGACAGGCCGGTGATGGTGTTGCGCAACACCGGCAGCATCGAATAGAGCGCGAGCGCCAGCACGGCGGGCAGGAAGCCGAAGGCGGAGAAGCTGAAGCCGAGCCACGCTGCGGTCAACGCGGCGAGCGCCAGCAGCAGCGGATAGAACAATGCGAGCAGCGCGAGACCGGGCACGGTCTGCACGATGCTGGCAAGCCCGAGCAACGTCGTGCGCAGCACCGGCCGGTTACGAGCGATGATCGCAAGCGGCAGGCTGATCAGGAGCCCGAGCGCCAGCGCGGCGACGCTGACCCGCACATGATTGCCGAGATAGTCGGGCAGATGGGAAAGCGCCTCGCTCCAGCGCGGATCGGCCGATAGAGTCATGCCGTGTCGCCCCGCGGCAGCAAAGCGCCCAGGCGTTCCGCCTGCCGCCGCGGCGTGCGCATCAGTTCGCCGACATAGCCGTCGGTGCTGGCCGAGAGCTCCGCCGGCGTGCCCTGGGCCAGCAGCCTGCCGCCGCGCATCACCGCGACACGATCGGCCAGCAGCAACGCCTCGGTCATGTCGTGGGTGATCATGACCGTGGTCAGGCCGAGCTCGCGGTGCAGCGTTCGATAATCGTCGCCGAGCGCGTCGCGGGTGAGGGGATCAAGCGCGCCGAACGGCTCGTCCATCAGCACGATGCGCGGCTTCGCAGCCAGCGCACGCGCGACGCCTATGCGTTGACGCTGGCCGCCGGAGAGTTCGTGCGGCAAACGCTCGCGATATTGTGAGTTGTCGAGCCGCACAAGGTCGAGCAGTTCATCGACCCGCGCCGAGATCTCCGCCTGCGTCCAGCCGAGCAGATGTGGCGTGATGCCGATGTTGTCGGCGACGGACAGATGCGGAAACAGCCCACCGCTCTGGAAGACATAGCCGATGCGGCGCCGCAGCAGGATCGGGTCGATGCGGCTGACATCCTCACCCTCGACCGCGATCCGGCCGTGGTCGGCTTCGATCAGGCGATTGGCGAGCCTCAGCAGCGTCGTCTTGCCGGAGCCCGAGCCGCCGACGATCGCCAGGAATTCACCCTCGGCCACGTCAAGCGAGACGTCGTCGACCGCCACCACGCGACCACTGTCAAAACTCTTGCCGACATGCGCATAGGCAATCAGCGGCGTTGCGGGCATTCCAGGGCGACCTCATGTCTCACCGTCGTTAACGACAGTGATAGCCCATAAATTGGACTTTGACTCGAGGCGCGGGCGCCTGCGCGGTGGTTTCGCAGGCTGTTCCGGTCGAAGCGGGTCAGCCCCGTCCGAGGCTGTGAGCACACATCACACTTCGTTCTTGGGTACGTACTTGCCCATGATGCATTTATAGCTCTGCAGGTGCCATTCGTGATACGGCCCCTTGGCGAGCCAATCGGCGATGCCGATCTGCGCATTCACTGCGCAGGCGCCCATGGTGATGCCGGATTGGTCACTGGTGGTGACGACCTTTTCCATGCAGAGTTGAGCATTGCAGAGGATGGCGACGAGCGTAACGAGCATGACGGCCTTTATCAGTGGGGTTAACCCGGTCTGACCCGAATCATGCAGGGTTCATGCCACTATCGGCAGCTCTGGCGTCGCAGCCGACAAGACCGGGAAAGTACGGCCGGAGCGAATCGTCACGGCCGTCAGCGCGTAGCCGCACGCCCGTAGATACGCTATAGTCGCTGCCCAACTACGGCGTGAGATCGGGGCGAGCGAGGAACGTTGCGCGGTCGGGGGCTGCATCGATGATGACGTTACCTGAGTTGGCGGCAGGTGCTTTGGAGAAGTTTCTCGCCACGCATGTCAGCCGCACCTTCGGCGCTTCGCAGGCGCGCTTCGGCGAACTCCTGCCGGCCGCCGCGCGCATCGCGCTGGAATGCATCGGCAACAGCGACGCGCTCTACCACAATGTCGAGCACACCATGCTGGTCACGCTCGCCGGGCATGACATCATCCGCGGCCGCGCGCTGCACACCCACGTCACCGCCGAAGATTACACCCACACCATCATCGCCTGCCTGACTCACGACATCGGCTATGTGCGCGGTCTTTTGAAAGGCGATGGACCCGATGGCTACGTCATCGATGCCTCCGGCAACAAGGTGGTGCTGCCGCGTGGCTCGTCGGATGCCGGCCTGATGCCGTATCATGTCGACCGCTCGAAGCTGTATGTGCTCGACAGGCTCGAGGCCGTCCTTCCACTCGATCGCGAGCGCGTCGCGCGCAACATCGAGGGCACGCGGTTTCCGGCGCCCGAAGGCCAGCAATATGACGATGAGGCGTCGATCGTCCGGGCGGCCGATTTCATCGGTCAGCTCGGCGATCCCAACTATATCAGGAAGGCCAACGCGCTCTATCACGAGTTCGAGGAGGTCGGCATCAACCGCCAGCTCGGCTATGAGTCGCCGGCCGATATCGTCGACCGCTATCCGCAATTCTACTGGAACATGGTTGCGCCGCACATTCAGGGCGCCATCAACTGCCTGAACATGACGGCAAGCGGCCGCCAGTGGATCGCGAACCTCTATAGCAACGTGTTCCGCGCCGAGCGCGAGGTGACGCTGTCCGGCCCGCAAATCTGACGCCGCGGCCTTTCAGCACGGATTGTGCTGCGTTCCCCAGCCGTTCGCGTGGTGTCCACATTTAGGCCTGCTTCGTCGTTGCACAGTCCATGGAAATCAGCGACCTTGCGCCATGGATCCCTCCAGCGACCGTGTTTTCGACCGTTTCAGCATGATCTCCCGTTTCGCTCAATTGATTGCGGCTGCCGTCCTCTGCTGGCCGGCGCTCGCCGTTGCCGCCGGTCCGGTCTACGACGTCGATCTGTACGCGTTGATGTCCGGCACTTGCCGCAACGTCACCGTCGCCGGCCGCAGCTACACCTGCAAGGCGGTCGCCTATTTCCACACCCTGCGCGGCCGTTCCGAATTCACCGTGGTGCTCGACGATCCCGCCGACAAGAGCCACATCATCTCGTTCTCCGGCGAGAGCACCGAGCGCACCCAGGACAATCTGTTCGAGCTCGCGGTCGACCGCATGTTGCTGAAGTCGAGCGACCGCCCGCGGGTGGATGGTCTGCCGGTGCCGCTGGTCGAGATGTCGACGGGCTCATGCCGTCAGGTCGGAAGCTTCATCACGCGGCAGGTGTCCACCATCACCTGCGCCGCCACCGACCAGAACGGCAAGAAATACGAGCTGAGCTTCGAGTCGGACGGCTCGCCGATGACGTTGCGGCGGTTGCGGCAATCGACGCTGCCGTCCGAACGGCAGCGGGCGCGCCAGATCGCGCAGCTCGAATGCCGTCTCAAGGCGCGCGCCGCGCAAGTGCTGCCGCGGGACACGACGGCCTTCATGATCCGCTGCCTCGGTGAGGGCGACGGCAAGCCGGCCGACGAGCAACGATAGCCGGGCCCTGCGTTCCGGACGAGGCTTGAGGAGAATTCGATGCGTTTGAAACTCATCATCATCGCCGCCGTCGGCGTTTGCATCGCCGGGCCCGCCGCCGCACAGATGTACGATCCGAACTATCCAGTGTGCCTGGAAGTCTATGGCGGCAGGCTGACGCCCGAGTATATCGATTGCAGCTACACGTCGCTTCCGCAGTGTCAGGCGACGGCCTCGGGGCGCTCCGCGACGTGTTCGGTCAATCCGTTCTACAAAGGTCCGAAAAAGCCGCCAAAGCAACGGGGGCAGCGACAACGCCAGTCCGCCAACTAGCGCGCTCAGGCTTGCCGCCTGCCGTCGCTCAAGACTGTATGGCCGTCGTGTCCCCAGTGCGGTTGACTAACTCCGGCAGTTGTGAGGAAACGGTCCGAGCAATAAGGAGAATCCGATGCGCCTGAAACTTTTCGCGATCGCTGCGTTCGCGGTCGCGCTGGCCCGACCTGCCGCCGGACAGGCCTATGATCCGAACTATCCGGTCTGTTTGCATCTCTATAACGGGCCGATGGCCGGAGACCACATCGATTGCAGCTACACCTCGATCCCGCAGTGTCAGGCGACGGCATCGGGTCTCTCTGCGATGTGCATCGTCAATCCCTTTTTCGCTCCTCCGCCACCACCGCCGGAACGTCCGGTGCGCCGCGGACGCCATCCCGTTCAGTGAGGCGGGCCCGCGAAACTCGTCCCGTCAAAGTGGCACACGCAAGGCATTGTAGGTGAACAGCCAATCATAGCGCTCGCGCACCCGGTCCGGCTGCCATTCGCGCGAGACATATGCGTCGGCGCCTTCGGCGTCGGCAAGCGCGGGATTATGGAAGCGCCTGGCATTCTCGGCCGACTTCATCACGATCGCGTTCGTCCGCGTCAGCCGTGCGGTCTGGTAGCGCTGCAGTGCTTCGTCGGGCGGGAAGCCTTCAAGACAGCGCGCCAGCACCATGCCGTCCTCGATCGCCATGTTGGCGCCCTGGGCCAGGAATGGCAGTGTTGGATGCGCGGCGTCGCCGAGCAGGCAGGCGCGCCTGACGACGAAGCGATCGAGCGGGTCGCGGCCGAGCAGCGCCCATTTGTAGGGAATATCGAGGCTCGCGATAATGGTGTGGATCTGCGGATTCCATCCGGCAAAGGCTCCGCTGCAGGCCTCGCGCGTGCCGCGTTCGGTCCACGATTCGACCGACCAGCTCTCACCCTCGAAGATGCCGACGAAGTTCAACAGCTCGCCGCGGCGAACCGGATAGGTGATGACGTGGCCGCCCGGGCCGATCCAGTTGGTGCCGACGTCCCGTTGCAGGCTCGCCGGTAGCCGTTCCATCGGCACTAGGCCGCGCCAGGCGGCCACGCCCGAGAAGAACGGTTTGGTGTCGCCGCCGATCTGCCGGCGAATTTCGGAGTGCACGCCGTCGGCGCCGACCACGACGTCGCCGCGCCGACGCTCGCCATTGGCAAGGTGCAGCCAGATGCCGTCGTCGTCCTGGTCAAATCCGGTGCAGCGGCTGCCGAGATGCAGGCGCCCCGGCGCCCGAGCCGTGAATGCGTCGACCAGCACGCGGTGAAAGTCGCCGCGATGCACCATCCAGTAGGGCGCGCCATAGATCGCGCGCGAGGAGGCGCCGAGGTCGAATAGTTTCCAGGTCCTCCCGGTGCTGAACAGCCTGATCTCCTTGCCCGAGGGCTCGCAGGCGATCGCCTGCATCTCTTGCTCAAGCCCGAGCGCGATCAGGACGCGTGTGCCGTTGGCGCTGAGCTGGACACCGGCGCCGAGCTCGCGCAGCTCGGACGCCTGCTCGAAGATCTCGACCTCGATGCCACGCTGCAGCAGCGACAATCCGGCGACAAGGCCGCCGATCCCGGCGCCGGCAATCAGGACCTTTGGCCTGCGGTGTGTACTCACGCGAACTCCGCTATCTGCGCGTGATCAGGAAGTCGTCGGTGAATTCGCCGCGCGACAGCTTGACCGGGATCTCGCCGACGCTGCCGATCTCGACGATCTCCGAGCCGGACTTGTTATCCTGAGGGGTTAACAGCTCGATGCGCTCGGCGATCCGCTCCGCCTGCCAATCGGTCAGTTTCCAGGCAAAGCGGCCGCCGAGATCGCGCATGCCGAATTCGTCGTCGGCAGGCGCCAGCACCAGCGCGTCGCGCGAGACGGCGCCGGGAATCCGCTCCGCGACGGCAATGGTCTGCGGGTCCTCGGCAAAGCGCCGCAGCAGCATTGCCAGGGCGGCGAGATCGGCAGATTCGCCGAGGAACAGGAACAGCGGATGAAAATCGCTCGGCATGTATTCAAATCGCAGCATGATCGTCGGTCCGTTGACTGGGACTACTCGCTGAGCACCTTGATGACGTCCTGGGCGTGGCACAGCTCCACCGTGCCAACGTCGGCGGGCCGGGCAGGGCACTCCAGATAGCGCACCTGCAGCCACTGGCCATCGTCCATGTTCTCCACCACTTCGGCGACGACGCCGGCCTCCAGTTTCAGCCGCGTCCCCACCTTGATCGCCATCACGTCAATCATCGCTACCCTTGCAATCCTTGGACGCGCTCAAAAGAACGTCGTGAGATTCTTGGCCAGCAGGATACTCTGTTCAAGCAATATCTCGCGCCGCGCGATCTTCCAGCCAGTGTCGGTCAAGCGCAGCGCGTCGTTGCGGCGGCCGACGAAGATGTAGGTCTCGTACTCGACGCGGTTCTGGTAGACGAGGAAGCGGCTGGTGACGTCGAGCTCGCGCGCCGCCTCGATATCCGGCCGCGCGCCCTTGATCTGCACATTGCTGACCATGTGCGTGATGCGCGACAGCGGCTCCTCGGCATAGTGCACCCCGGTCAGGATCTGCTCGACCCGTTTGGTCAATGTCCATTTGTCCTCGTCGAACCAGCTGATGCCTTCGCCGCGTTTGGTATTCTCGCGCGCAGCTTGCTGGCCGAACTTCACGTTGCGGCGGATCGGCATGAAATAGCTGATGTCGTCGGTGAGTAGCTCGAGCCAGTCGCGGAAGCGACGGTCGTCGAGCAAATCGGCCTCGTGGTAGTAGAAATCCTCGACATCGGCCTTCAGCCGGTAGTAGGCCGCCGATCGCTCGATCGCGGCGTTGCCGGCGTGTTGTTGTTGGTCCTGATCCTGAACGGTCGTCGTCATCGCTATCTCCTCATCAGGCATCGCAGGGGTTGTCAGAGCGCCGGCTTGGGCGGGATCGGTCCGCCCTGCTGGGCGAAGCAGCCGACATCGATCACGGTGCCGGACAGCGTTTCGGCTTCCGGCGACAGCAGGAAGGCGACCACATTGGCGATGTCGTCACCGGCGGCGACGCGGCCCGCGGCGGTGCCCGGCGCGCCCTTGCCGAAACGCGCCGCATCGCCGCCGACACGACCGAGGCTCATGCCGCTGACGATGCCGCCGCCGCCGGGAATCACGGTGTTGACGCGAATGCGCTGGTGGAAGAAGTCGTAGGCCATCGCTGCGCTCAGCGCGACAACGCCGCCCTTGCTCGCGCTGTAGACCGCCATGTTCGGCTTGCCCCAGCCGGCGCCGGATCCGATGTTGACGATCGAGCCGCCGCCTTGCGCGATCATGTGCGGGATCGCGGCGCGGCTAGTCAGATAGGGTCCTTTCAGATTGACGGCGATGATCCGGTCGAACAGCGCCTCGTCGGTGTCGAGCACTGTGCCGAGCGGGCCGATCGCGGCGTTGTTGACGACGCCGTCGATGCGCCCGAACCGCGCCATCGTGTGGGCGACCACCTTGGCGACATCGCCGGCCCGCGATACGTCGGCTTCCATCAGTTCGGCGGAGAGGCCTTCGCGATCAAGCTCGTCGCGCAGGGCCGGAATGGCGTTCTGCGCGGTACTCGAGACCTGCGCCGCCTCGAGACCGAAGGCGACCACCGCGTGGCCGCGCCGCGCGAGGCCGAGCGTGATCGCGCGGCCGATGCCGAAGGTGCCCCCGCTGACGAGGACGGTTTTTGCGGGCGCGCTCATTCTGCGGCCTGCCGGTTGCCGGCGGGTGATCCGAGCAGTTCGTGCCAGTCGCCGCCCTGCATGTAGGTGGTCCAGCGGCGATAGAAGCCGCGCGCGATCTGCTCAGTGACTTGCGTGGAGACATCGCCGCCGAGCGGATGATCGGTGACGTAGGCGCCCATCGACTGCTGATAGTTGAAGGGATAGCGCCGCGCCACCGTGCCGGTGCTCGCCGCGGTCGCATAGAGCCAGTTCTCCATGTCGTCCTGTTCGGTCATGCCGGCGGGGCCGGAGTAGCGCATGTAGTAGCGGCGCAGATATTCCTTGGCTTCGTTCGGCGCGTCCTTGTCGACCAGGAAGAAGCGCCAGCCTTCGGTCGAGGTCGGGCTGTGCGGATGCCAGGCGCAAAGTCCGCGCGGCTGGCGGCCGTGATAGGAGGTGTTGGGGAAGATCGTGCCGACGAACGGCAGCAGCCGCGCCCCTTCGCCGAGCCGCCGCTTGCGTTCCTCGAAACAGTGCCGGAAGTATTTTTCGAGGATCGGGTTGTCGAGGAAGGACTCGATGTATTCATTGGCCTCCGGCTGGATCGCGCTGTGCACGCCATGGCCTTCCGGAAAGCTGATCCAGACGTGCTGCGCCTTCTCCAGCTCGTCGTCGCGGCGGCCCTTCTTGCCGGCGGCAGCGCTCGGGCCTATGCCGATCAGGTCAACCGAGCGATGACTCGGGTTGTGATAGGTGTCGCCGAGGAAATTCTCGGCGGCGAATTTCCAATTAGCGGGGAACACCCATTTGTGGACGCCGATCACCTCGGAGCCGCCCTCGCGGCCGTCGCGGCAGTCGAGCGCCTGGTCGAGATGGATCTTGGCATCGCCGAGATAGGTGATGAAGTCGGGCGCGTCCTTGTCCCAGGTCGCCCAGATCGAGCCCTTGTAGTTGCAGAGCTTCGCCACCGAGACCAGCGAGTTGGCCTCGCGGTCGAGCACCCCGTCATACAGCGTCCGGTGCAGCGGAACGCCCTGCAGCTTGCCGTCGGTGGTGTAGGTCCAGCTGTGATAGGGGCAGGTGAACAACGACGTGTTGCCCTGCTCGTAGCGGCACACCTTCATGCCGCGGTGCCGGCACGAATTCAGAAAGACGTGGATATCGCCTTTCTTGTCGCGGCAGAGGATCACGGATTCCTCGCCCATCCGCGAGGTGTAGAAGTCGCCGGGATTGGGCACCAGGCTTTCGTGCCCGACCAGCAGCCAGGCGCGCGTGAAGACCTTGTCGAGCTCCTGCCGATAAATATCGGCGTCCACGAAGATCTCGCGGCTGATGAAGCCACCCTTGACGTCAACAAGCTGATCGAAATCGTTGCGAAGCGGCATCGGCTCCTCCTTGATCTTGCATGCGCGACCGCGCGTCGCGGCGATAATGGTGCGTCCTACTTGTCGAGCTTGCAGCCGCCCGTTCCCTCGGGGCGGAAGGCCTTGTCGCCGGGGATGGCCGCGATCTTCTGGTAGTAGTCCCAGGGATATTTGCTCTCATCCGGCTTCTTCACGCGGTAGAGCGAGAGGTCGTAGACGACGCGGCCGTCTTTGCGGATGTGCGCGGGGCGGCCGAAGAAATCGACCGGCAGCTTGCGCATCTCGCCGTTAACCACCTTCGCCTCGTCGCTGCCGCCGGCCTCGATCGCCTTCAGATAGTGGCGCACGGCGGCGTAGGTCGCGGCCTGCAATTTGGTCGGTTCACGCTTCTCGATCTCGATGAAGCGCTTGGCGAAGGCGCGGGTGCCGTCGTCATCATCCCAGTAGTATTGGGACGCGATGTACATGCCCTGCGCGTCGCGCAGGCCGATCGAATGGACGTCGGAGATGAAGGTCAGCATGCCGACGATGGTCTGCCCGCCCTGTTGCAGGCCGAATTCGTGGGTCTGCTTCACCGCGTTGACGGTGTCGGCGCCGGTGCCGGCCAGCGCCACCACCTTGGCGCCGGAGCTCTGCGCGGCCAGCAAAAAGGATGAGAAGTCGGTGGTGTTGAAGGGATAGCGCACCGCGCCGAGCACCTTGCCGCCCGTATCGGTCACCGCGCGCGAGGCGTCCTTCACCATCGCGGTGCCGAACGAGTAATCGACCGCGACGAAGAACCATTCCTTGCCGACGCGGCGGCTCAGCTCGCCGACCAGGCCGGCCGACAGTGCGTAGGTGTCGTCGGCCCAATGCGTGACGACGGGCGAGCATTTGTCGCCGGTCAAATCGGACGTCGCGGCGCCCGAGACCAGCGCGGTGCGGTTGCTCTGCGTTGCAAGGCCGGCGACGGCGAGTCCGACCGAGCTCACGGCGAGATCGGTCACCGCGTCGACATGCTCGACGTCGAACCATTGCCGCGCGATTCCGACCGCGACGTCCGGCTTGTTCTGGTGATCCGCCGAGATGATCTCGATCGGCTTGCCCAGCACCTTGTTGTGAAAATCCTCAGCGGCAAGCTTGGCGGCGGTCACCGAGCCCGGCCCGCCGAGATCGCGGCCGCTGCCGTAGTCACCCAGCACCGCAATCCGCACTACGCCGTCCGAGATGCCTGAGCCGTCGGGTGCGGCGTACGCCAGCGGCGCTGTGAGCATCAGCGTGGCGATCGCGGCCGCGGCCCATCTGCGCGAGGTGTTTGTCTCCAGCAATTCCAATCCTCCCGTCGATTTTTCGCATGTCCATCTAGTGGACATTATTCTCATAATTTGCGATACTATCCGCGCGGGCCGCTTGGTCAAGCGCGCTGGATGCAGCGCGCCCCTGCCGATTTTGCGGATGTGGACGGATGGCAAAGAAACCGAAGGCAGAGGTTCTGGACGCGGAGCAGGGGGCGTCAGGCGTGCGGGCCGTCGACCGCGCCATCGCGATCCTGCAATGCTTCACGCCGGATCAGCCGGCGATGAGCGTGATCGAGATCCAGAAGCGGGTCGGGCTGAGCCGGCCGACGCTCTATCGCCTGCTGCAGACGCTGGCGCAGCGCGACCTGATCCAGGCCGAAGGCGACCCGCAGCGTTTCCGGTTGTCGCACGGCGTGATGAAGCTGGCCCATGTCTGGCTGAAGGGTCTCGAGGTGGTCGCGATCGCGCGCCCGGTCGTCGAAGGCCTGCGCGAGGCGACCGGCGAGACCGCAGCGTTGTTCCGCGAGCAGGACGATCGCGGCATCTGCATCCTCGAATGCGAGAGCCGTCACGTGCTCTCGATCAGCCGCGGCGTCGGCCACAGTCTGAGCCTGATCCAGGGATCGACCGGCAAGGCGATGCTGGCCTTCATGGACCCGAAGCGGCAAGCCGCGCTTCTTGCCAGCATTGCAAAGAGCGCGGACCGTGCGCGGCTCGAGGACGCGCTGACCTTTGCGCGGCGCAACGGCTATGCGACCAGCCATGGCGAGATCTTCGCCGGCGCGGTTGCCGTCTCCGCGCCTTGTTTCGATCACCGCGGCGAGGTGGTCGGTTCGGTCGGCCTCTACGGACCGAGCGCGCGCATCGACGAGCGGAAGCTATTGGAATATTCAAAGCTGGTGCGCGAGGCCGGCCGGCAGATTTCGGTTCTGCTGGGCTATCAGGACGGCGCGCCCATCGCATAGGGCTTCAACACCGCATAGAGCATGTCGTGCGTCGGCGTCGGGACGCCGAGCTTGCGGCCGAACTCGACCACCTTGCCGTTCAGCCACGGCAGTTCGAGCCGGTTGCCACGCTCGAGATCGAGCGCCATCGAGGCCTTCATCGCCGGCGGCGCGTGTCCGATGAAGTCGAGCACTTTCGTCAGCGCATCCGGCGGCAGCCTGATGCCGTTGGCGTGCGCGATGGCGATGATCTCCTCGCAAGCCGATACGAAGAGCGGGCGCAAATCGGGATCGTCGCGCAGCTTGCCGATCGGCAGCCTTGTGACCGCGGTCATGCCGGCATTGGTGGCGAGGCCGACGAACTTCATCCAGAGCTCGGTGTTGATCTGCTCGCTCAAGGTCGCGTCGAAGCCGGCCTTCAGGCAGAGATCGAGCAGCGCCTTGCCGCGCGGCGTGATGCGGCCGTCGAGCTCACCGAAGATCATGCGCATGAAGGTGCCGACCTGGTTGATGACGCCAGGCTTGATGATCGAGGCCGAGATCTGTGCCACGCCGCCCATCACCGCGTTGCGTCCCAGAATCGGGACCAGCCTGTCGGGCGCGTCGATGCCGTTCTGCAGCGGGATCACCGCGGTGTCGGGGCCGACCATCGGCCTGATGTGTTGGCCGGCGCTCTCGACGTCCCACAGCTTGACGCAGAACAGCACGATATCGACCGGGCCGACGCTTGCCGGATCGTCGGTCGCCTGGGTCGGGACCAGATGGGTTTCGCCGCGGCCACCCTGAACCTTCAGCCCCTCGCTGCGCATGGCGGCCAAATGAGCGCCGCGCGCGATAAAGGTGACGTCGGCGCCGGCATGCGCGAGCGCCGCACCAAAGCCGCCCCCGACGCCTCCGGCGCCCACCACTGCGATCCGCATGATTGTCTCCTTGTTCGTCGCTTTGGGCTGCAGCCTCGACGATGTCGGCGCAATGCGCAACCCGGTTGCGCAATTGCGCAACCCCGGCCTGTCTGAAAATCGCGTGACCACAGCCTTGTTTGCTACGCCATCTTCCTGCGTTGAACTTGCCTGCCCGAACCGCTAAGCCATCTCGGAAAGTTCGGGAGGGATGCGTGGCGATGACGGAGCCGACGGCGGTCGCGCTTGACAGTGCGACGGTGGCGTTTCGGTTGGCGGATGGACGCGTCTATACCGCGGTCGAACGGGCCAATCTTTCGGTTGATCATGGCGAGTTCGTCGCCATTGTCGGTCCGACCGGATGCGGGAAGTCGACGCTGCTGAACGTCACGGCTGGGCTGCTCAAGCCCGCGGCCGGAACAGCAAGGATCTTCGACAAGCCGCTGAGCGGCCTCAACCGTGATGCCGGCTACCTGTTCCAGGCCGATGCGCTGTTCCCCTGGAAGACCGCGATCGACAATGTCGCGATCGGGCTCGAGATATCAGGCACGCCGCGCGCCGAGGCGCTCGCGCGCGCGCAGAAATGGCTGACCTCGGTCGGGCTCGGCGCCTTCGCCAATCGCTATCCGCACATGCTGTCGGGCGGCCAGCGCAAGCGTGTTGCGCTGGCGCAGGTCCTGATCCGCGATCCGAAGATCCTCCTGATGGACGAGCCGTTCGGTCCGCTGGACGCCCAGACCCGGCAGATCATGGGCAATCTGCTCTTGGAATTGTGGAGCGCCGACCGCAAGGCGGTGCTGTTCGTCACCCACGATCTCGAGGAGGCGATCGCGCTGGCCGATCGCGTCGTGATCATGTCGGCCGGTCCTTCCGCGCGCATCATCGGCGACTGGCGCATCACGCTGCCGCGGCCGCGCGACATCGCCGAGATCCGGATGGAGAAGGATTTCCATGCCCTGCACCGCGAGATCTGGGGCGTGCTGAAGGACGAGGTTATGAAGGGTTATGTCCAGTCGACGCAGGCGGGAGCTGCCTGATGTCGCGCGTCACACTGTTGTCCCTGCAGGTTCTGGTCGCCGTCGTCACGCTGGCGCTGTGGCAGGTCTTCTCCACCGTGTCGGTGTTCGGCAAGGTGCTGTTGCCGCCGTTCTTCTTCTCCAATCCGCTCGACGTCTTCAGCCAAATCGTGAAATGGTTCTCGACCGGGGTGATCTGGAAGCATCTCGCGATTACGCTGTGGGAATCCATCCTCGCCTTCGTGATCGGCTCGGCCGGCGGCATTCTGGTCGGCTTCTGGTTCGCGCGGCAGCCGCGCGTCGCCGCGGTGTTCGATCCCTATGTGAAGATGGTCAACGCGCTGCCGCGCGTGGTGCTGGCGCCGATCTTCGCGCTGTGGTTCGGGCTCGGCGTCTGGTCCAAGGTCGCGCTCGGCGTGACCTTGGTGTTCTTCATCGTGTTCTTCAACGTCTACCAGGGCGTCAAGGAAGTGCCGACCACGGTGCTCGACAATGGCCGCATGCTCGGCATGAACGAGCGGCAGCTGATGCGCCACGTCTACTGGCCGTCGGCGCTGTCCTGGATGTTCTCCTCGCTGCACACCTCGGTCGGCTTTGCCGTGGTCGGCGCGGTGGTCGGCGAATATCTCGGCTCCGCCGCCGGCCTCGGCTACCTGATCCAGCAGGCCGAGGGCGTCTTCGACGTCGCCGGCGTGTTCGCGGGCATGTTCGTGCTGTCCGCCTTCGTCATCCTGATCGACATGGGCGTGACGATGGTCGAGAATCGGCTGCTGGTGTGGCGGCCGACGCCGGTGACGCATGATTAGGGTACTGCCTCGATCAACCCGCGGATATTCTCCGTCACCTCCGGGTCAATCGGATTGTAGACGATCATGCTGAGGTCGGGCCGGCCATCGACCGCGAACGCCGAATATTCGAACTTGACCTGACCCAGGATCGGGTGCCGCAGCTGCTTGACGCCCTCGCCATGGGCTCGCACGTCATTGTCGCGCCACAGCGCCGCGAATTCCGGGCTGAGCCGGCACAACTCGTCGACGAAGGGTTGCACCTCGGCAGCTGCGCCGGCGCGCGCAGCGTCCACCCTGAAGGCGCCGACCACGAAGCGCGCCACGCTGGCCCAGTCATGTTGTGCCGCGCGGACGCGCGGATCGAGGAACATGAAGCGCAGCACGTTGCGCTCGCGCGCCGGCAGCGATCCGTAGTCCGTCAGCATGACGGTCGCGGCCCGGTTCCAGGCGACGATATCCCAGGTTGCGGTGCGTATCACGGCGGGGCGCGGCTCCAGCGCGTCGAGCACGCGCTGCAGCCGGGGGGTGACGCCTTCGCTCTTCTGGTAGCGCACCTCGGGCGTGCGGCCGAGGGCGAGCAGGAACAGATGCTCGCGCTCGACATCGGTCAGCATCAGCGCACGCGCGATGCGGTCGAGCACATCGGCCGAGGGCGCGCCGCCGCGGCCCTGTTCGAGCCAGGTGTACCAGGTCGCGCTGATGTTGGCGCGCTGCGCCACCTCTTCGCGGCGCAGGCCCGGCGTGCGCCGCCGCTCCGGCGGAAAGCCGAACACGGCCGGATCGAGCTTGCTGCGGCGGTCCTTCAGGTAGGCGCCGAGCAGGTTCTCTTGCGCGAGCGGTTCGCTCATCCTGTTAGCTATTATACCATGATAAGGTCACTACTTTAACAGGATAGCGCGCAGGGCCAGATTTGTCTCCAACGAAACCTGGAGACTTCCTCATGCGTGTGTTCGTCACTGGTGCCACCGGATTCATCGGCACGCCCGTCGTCAAGGACCTGATCGCCGCCGGACATCAGGTTCTTGGTGTGGCCCGTTCGGACGAGGGGGCGAACGCGATCTCTGCCATTGGCGCGGAGGTTCTTCGCGGCTCGCTCGAGGACCTTGATAGCTTACGCAAGGGGGCGAGCGCTTCGGATGCTGTCATTCACCTGGGCTTCGTTCACGACTGGTCTAATTTCGCGAAGAGTTGCGAGATCGACCGCCGCGCCATCGAAGCGCTGGGTTCTGTTCTGGCCGGATCGGACAGGCCGCTGATCGTGACCGGGGGCTTGGCGGGATTGGCCGCGCCCGGCCAGATCGCGACTGAGGACCAAACGATATCGCCGGATTTCCCATTTCCCCGTGTGTCGGAACAGACGGCCCTGTCGCTAAAGGGCGTCCGCGCGTCGGCCATGCGTCTTCCCCAGGTCCACGATCCCGTCAGGCAGGGTCTCATCACCCCCTTGATCGCGGTGTACCGCGAAAAGGGCGCGTGCGCCTATCTCGGCGATGGGCAAAATCGCTGGCCGGCGGCGCATGTTCTCGACGTGGCGCGTCTCTACCGGCTGGCCATCGAAAAGGCTGAGCCGAACGCAAGGTATCACGCCGTCGCGGAAGAGGGGGTCTCGATGCGCGATATTGCCGAAACGATCGGACGGCGGCTGAAGCTGCCGGTCAAATCCATCGCCCCGCAAGAGGCGCAGGCCTTCTTTGGCTGGCTCGGCACGTTCGCGGCATACGACATGGCGGCTTCCAGCGAGCAGACGCGCAGGAAACTTGGATGGCAGCCGACCGGGCCGGGGTTGATTGCCGATCTCGAACAGCTGATCGATTCCGCGCAGTAAGAAGCAGCGCAGTAGGATGCGTAGGGTGGGATAGCTGAAGGCGTAAGCCACCCTACGCATCTACGCTGCGGCTCAGAGCGGGAAGCACCGCATGTAGGCGGCGAACAATGCTTCGTCGCTGTAGCTCACCAGCTTCGCGGCAATCGCGTCGGCCAGTTCGAGGTCGCGGTTCTGCACGCGCAGCCAGGCCTGGGTATCGGCGGTGATGGTCAGAGCCGCCTCTCCGACATGCCGTCCCGGCACGACCTGGAGATCCTTGCCCTTGATCGCAACGGTCATGTCCAGCGCGCTCGTGCCGGTGAAGCGCAGATGCGTCACGAAATCCAGACCTCGGGCCCTGCCGCGCTGGAATCCGAGCGAGAGCGAAAAGATATAGGCCTGCAGGCTGCCGGTATGGCGGCCAGACGTGACATGCTGAAGTTTTTTGTGCGGAAAGCGCCGCGTCACCGTGTCCTCGGCGTCGGTATCCGGGATCACGTAGACGAACTCGTCCTTGTCGATCAGCGGCTGCACCACATCGGAGAAGTGGGCGTCGCGATCGTGGAGGAAGGGGCCGATCACGTCTTCGCCGGCCGGGCAAGCCGAAATGCAATAGGCCGCCTTGTAGCCAGGCTTGAACGACAGCGATTGCCAGATGTTTAGCGTCTCGGTGCGGGGAACGCGGGCGCGATAATCCCTTGCGTCCTTTGCATCCGCGACCTTCTCCACCCACTGCGAGAAGTTGCCGAGAAAGTCGTGATAGTTGTGGGTGTGGCAGGACAGGAAATCGAAGCCGCCGTCCGGCTTGATGGCGCCGACCGGGCAGGCCGCGACGCACAGTTTGCACTCCAGGCAGGGATTGTAGTCGATCGGGTGGTCATGCGCGTCGACCTCGCATCCGAGCAGGATGGTGCCGAGCAGGACGAAGCTTCCGAATTTCGGGTGGATGACGCTGCGATGGATTCCCATGCGGCCGAGACCGGCTTCCACCGCTATCGGCTTGTGCTGGACCATCATGATCCTGGGCAGGTCCATCTCCATCGGGAACGCGGCAACCGAGTTGCAGGCCGGGATGCCGTGCTCGTCGAGCGCGCGAACGATGGCACGCGCGGTTTCGTTGACGTGATCGTAGGTGCTGTGGAATTCCTCGTTGGCGACCGAGCGCGAGGGCGAGCGCACCGGCTCGCGGTTCATGTGGCAGACGATCGCGAGCAGGGAGCGCGTCCGGCCATAGACCTTGCGAATGAAGTCCCGCTGCGGCGCGATGGCGGCCCGTTCGAACTCGATGATGCCGACATCATCGGCTCCGCATCTGCGCGCGATGTCCTTGATCAGTTCCGATGAAACCGGGACGTCGCGGACCGGTTCGCTGCTGCGAGCGCGCACAGCCCTGACCGTGGGGTGATCGTCCAGGCTCATGGGTCTAGCTTTCTATTAAATGACGATCGTCATACTATGGAGCGAACGAACTTGGGGCAAGTGAATTATCTGTCAAGTGTCATGTCATGGAACCGGCGCCGGCGCGCGCGACTTTCGTCATTGCGAGGAACGAAGCGACGAAGCAATCCATGGGTCCGCCTATCCGGAGAGATGGATTGCCTTCGCTTCGCTCGCAATGACGTTGAGGATGGCCGTAATCAATCCAGCAGCTTGGTATCATCCGGCGCCTGCGGCGGCGTCTTGATCGCGATGGCCTTGATGGCGCGGCCGTTCGGCTTGGTGCCGCCATGCGGCGTGCCCTTCGGGATCACGATCAGGTCGCCCGGCTTCACCGTCACTTCCTTGTCGCCGAGCCAGACTGTGCCGGTGCCTTCGAGGACGAACTGCATCTCGTTGGTGTTGGGATGCATGTGCTTCGGCCCATTGCCGTCCTGGATAGAGACGGTGGCGCCGTCGGCGGAGACGAACATCTTGGAACGGAAGCCGACCTTGTTGGCGTCGCCGAGCTTGTCGCCCTCCATCTCGCCGGTGTGGATGACCCGCGCCGTGATGTTTTCGGCGGCGAGCGCCGGCCGCAGCAAATGGGTGATGCCACAGCCCGCGGCAAAGGCGGTAGCGATCGACAGCGCGGTTGCAATACGATTCATGAAGACCTCCCTTGATGTTTCCCTTGAAGTATTCTTGGTGCTTATGGTTTTGGCGCTTCTTCTGCGTTTTCTTGTATCCGCGATGCTATGCCGCCCCCCAGGCTTGACCAGCTGTCGGAAAGTCGCCTTCTCAAGGCCTGCCGGCTCCTCTATCTTGCCGGCCAGTCGAACGGAGGACGTCATGAACAAACTGCTTGGCAAGCTTGCCGGAATGCTGCTGGCGCTGACCCTGTCCACGGGCCTTGCCGCGGCGCAAAGCAAGATCACCATCGCGGTCGGGGGCGGCGCTTGCCTGTGCTATCTGCCCACCGTGCTGGCCAAGCAACTCGGCGAATACGACAAGGCCGGGCTCGCGGTCGAACTGGTCGACCTCAAGGGCGGCTCGGATGCGCTCAAGGCCGTGCTCGGCGGCAGCGCCGACGTCGTCTCCGGCTATTTCGACCACTGCGTCAATCTTGCGGCCAAGAAGCAGGAGCTGCAGGCCTTCGTGGTCTATGACCGCTATCCCGGCCTCGTGCTGGTGGTGTCGCCGAAGCACACCGGCGAGATCAACTCGATCAAGGATCTCGCCGGCAAGAAGGTCGGCGTCAGCGCGCCGGGTTCCTCGACCGATTTCTTCCTGAAATATCTCTTGAAGAAGAACGGCCTCGATCCTACGGGCACCGCCGTAATCGGCGTCGGCCTCGGCGCCACTGCGGTGGCCGCGATGGAGCAGGGCCAGATCGACGCCGCCGTGATGCTCGATCCTGCCGTCACCGTGCTGCAGGGCAGCTACAAGGACCTCAAGATCCTCAGCGACACCCGCACCCAGCACGACACGCTTGCGGTGTTCGGCGGCGAATATCCCGGCGGCGCGCTGTATTCGACCGCGGCCTGGGTCAACGGCCACGAGAAGGAGGTGCAGGCGCTGACCAATGCGATCATGGCGACGCTGGCCTGGATCCATTCGCACAGCGCCGAAGACATCATGGCCAAGATGCCCGACGAGCTCGTCGGCAAGGACAGGGCGCAGTATCTCGCGGCCCTGAAGAACACGATCCCGATGTATTCCGAGACCGGCAAGATGGACCCCAAGGGCGCGGAAGCCGTGCTCGCGGTGTTCAGCGAAGGGTCACCCGATGTCGCGAAGGCCGGCATCGACGTCACCAAGACCTACACCAACAAGTTCGTCGACCAGGTCAAGAAGACGACCGGAAACGCGAAGTAAACACGTTCGGATATGCAGTCTCCGCTCATTTGTCGTGTCACCGCGCTCGACCTTGCCTTGCAGCGGCGTCCCTGGCCGTTTGCGGACGAGCGGCGCGTCGAGATCGACGCGCATTTCGCCGAGCAGCAGCGGCTGAACCCGAACCTGTGGAACGGCCGTGTGCTGCTCGGGCGCGATCCGGTCTTCGCCGGCGAGCGGCTCAGCGCGAGCTATTTCGAGACCGATTTCGCGAGCTTCCTCGCTTGGCGCGACTGGGGCTTTCCGGACCACGAGGTGTTCAACGGTTTCGGCATGGGGGCGCTGCTCGCCAGCGACGGCGCCTTCGTGTGCGGGGTGATGGGCGAGCAGACCGCGAATGCCGGCCGCATCTATTTCCCGTCAGGGACGCCCGATCTCGACGATATCAGGGGCGACACGGTCGATATCGCCGGAAGCGTGATGCGCGAACTCGAGGAGGAGACGGGATTGTTGCCATCGGATTGCCGCGGCGACGCCGATTGGCACTGCATCTACACCGGGCCTGCGCTTGCGATGATGCGGATCCTGCGCGTCGATATGCCCGGTGACGCGCTGCGGGCGCGGATCGAGGCCAATCTCGCGCGCCAGGCAAATCCCGAGCTTGCGGGCATCCATCTGGTGCGCAGCCGCGCCGATCTCACTCCCGCAATGCCGCGCTTCGTCACCGCATTCATCGAGACGCAGCTGCCGGCCTAGGCAAAGGAATGCGCAATGACCGAGCAAGGCACCGCTGCCGCTGCGTCGACACCGGCAATCGCCGATGGCCCCAACACGATCAAGGTCATCATTTCGGGTGGTTTCGCCACGGTCTACCGCGACGTGCTGCCTGAATTCGAGCGAAGCACGGGCATCGGGGTGGAGACCGGATCGGGCGCGTCGGAGGGCACCGGTCCGAAGACGATCAGGCACCAGCTTGCGAACGGCACCAAAGCGGATGTGGTGATCCTTTCGCGCGAGGGGCTTCGAAGTCTGACCGAAGACGGCCGAATTCGTGCGGGATCGGAAGCCGGACTGGCGACGGCACCTTTGGCCGCGGCGGTTCGAGCAGGCTCTCGCAAGCCGGACATCGGCAATGATGTCGCGCTCAGGAAAGCCTTGATCGATGCCGGCGAGGTGGTGGCGCCGAGCAGCACGAGCGGACAGTACGTCCGCGACAAGGTTTTCCCCAGGCTGAACTTGCCGGACACGGTCAGGCTCACCCTCGAGGCGCGCGGAACCGAAGCGGCCGAAGCGCTGAGAGCAGGCAAGGCAAATCTCTCGATCGGCCCGACCAGCGAACTGGTTCAGGAGGGTGGCATCGAAGTTGTCGGTTTGTTGCCGCCAGATTTCCAGCTGGTCCAGACCTTCACGGCCGCGATCGTCAGCGACGCGCAAGCGCCGGAAGCCGCCAAGCGCCTGATCGATTTTCTTGTCTCGGACAGCGATATCTTGCTCGCGGCCATCAAACGGGCCGGCATGGAACGGCCCCGCGGATAAATTGCCGCTGCCACGCGCGCGCCCGAGCACCGTGCGTCGGCACCGTTCCGCCGAAACTTTGCGCAAGCCTGCGCGGTGCGGACGCAGCCATCGCGCTTGACATCATCGGCCGCTCCCCCTGTGATAGGGCGGCACGACAACAAAAAATGCAGTGCACAATCTCTGGGGAGGGATTCATGCCGGTCAGGAGGGCTGCCCGCTGGCTTGCGGGTCTATCTGTCGCGCTTGCGGCGCTTGGTGTGGCCAATGCAGCGCATGCGCAGGACAAGAAGATCAAGATCGGCGTGATCTTCGATTTGACCGGCCCGCTGGCCGGCGGCGGCTCCGAGCTGCAATACACCGGCGTCAAGATCATGCTCGACCATTACGCCAAGACCGGCGTCGAGGGTTACAAGGTCGAGGCCGTCTATGCCGACGCGCAGAGCAAGCCCGACATCGCGATCAACGAGGCCGTCCGGCTGCTCGAGCAGGAAAAGGTCGACATGGTGATGGGCTTCTTCTCCTCGGCGCAATGCGTGCCGGTGTCGGCGCGGGTCGAGCAGATGAAGAAGTTCATGTGGATCACGACCTGCATTTCCTCCGGCGTGTTCGACGGCAAGAATTACAAATACGTGTTCCGTCCGCAGGCCGCCGGCAACCAGTACGGCATGATGACGACCGACTTCATCGCGCAATACTCCATGTCCAAGTTCGGCAAGGAGCCGAAGGACCTCCGCGTCGCCATCATCCATGAGGACGGCGCCTATGGCGTCGACGTCTCCAAGGGCAATGAGGCCGGCGCCAAGAAGGCCGGCTTCAACATCGTGCTCAAGGAGGGTTATTCGGCGACCGCGCCCGATCTGTCGGCGCTGGTGACCAAGCTGAAGCGCGCCAAGCCCGACGTGATCTTCCACACCGGCTACAATCCGGACATTACCCTGCTGTTCCGCCAGGCCCGCGAGCAGGGATTGAAGTTCGGCGCCATCGTCGGCCATGGCGCGGGCTACGGCGTCTACGAAAAGCTGAAGGAAGGGCTCGGCACCGACGCCAACTATCTCTTCAACACCGACCCGATCTCGATCTGGCTTGCCAACCAGAAGAACATGGATCCCAAGCTGCCGCCGGTCATCAAGATGGTCGGCGAGGAGTTTGACCGGCTGAAGCCCGGCGTGCCGATCCGATCCGCCCATGTCGGCATCGGCGCGGCCAACGCCTATGTCTTCCTCGACGACGTATTGCCGCGCGCGATCAAGAAGTATGGCGGCGTCGATCCGGATGCGCTGCGCAAGGCCGCGCTCGACACCGACATACCCGAGGGCGGCACCATGCTCGGCTACGGCGTGAAGTTCTACGGCGAGGGAGAGCAGTATGCCGGGCAGAACGCGCGCTCGTTCCCGGTGGTGCTGCAATATATCGACGACAAATCCTATGTGGTGTGGCCGAAGAGCCAGATGCAGCGCGAGACCGAGCTGCCGCTGCCGGCCGGCACCACCTACAGCTACAAATAGCTCGCTCGCGAAGGGAACTGCCGTGCTCGCCGTCGAAGGCCTGGTCAAGCGGTTTGGCGGCTTTCGTGCCGTCAACAACGTGTCGTTCCGCGTCGAGCAGGGCGAGATCCTCGGCCTGATCGGCCCGAACGGCTCCGGCAAGAGCACGATCTTCAACATGCTGTCGGGCACCTTGCCGCCGACCTCCGGCTCGATCCTGTTCGACGGCCACGAGATCGCGGGGCTCGCCCCGCACCGGATCATCAACCGTGGCATCGGCCGAACCTTCCAGATCCCGCGGCCGTTCCATCGCCTCAGCATCTTCGAGAACGTCGTGCTCGCCGGCTTCTACGGCCAGGGCCGCCACAGCCGCGGCAAGGCCGAGGAGGCGGCCGAGCGGGCGCTCGCGATGGTCGGGCTGCCGACCGATCGTCACGCCAGCGTCGAGGGCCTGGGCGCCGCCGGGTTGAAGAAGCTCGAGCTCGCCAAGGCGCTCGCCACCGGCCCGAAGCTGTTGCTCGCGGATGAGAGCCTTGGCGGCCTTGACGAGGCCGAGATGGACCAGGCCGCCGACATGCTGCGCCGGATCCGCGACGAGCTCGGCATCACCATCATCTGGGTCGAGCACATCATGGGCGTATTGATGCGCGTGGTCGATCGCGTGATGGTGCTCGATCACGGCGAGAAGATCGCCGAGGGCCTGCCGGCCGATGTCGCCGGCGACGCAAGAGTGATCGAGGTCTATCTCGGCACCGATGCGGATGCGAGCCTCGCAGCGGCGGCCGCAGCCCAGGCGCGGCGCCGGATCGGGGCGTGAGCGCATGCTGGAATTGAGATCGATCGACGCGGGCTATGGCAGCTTCCAGGCGCTGTTCGACGTCAGCCTCGACGTCAAGGCGGGCGAGGCGGTCGGCGTGATCGGCCCGAACGGCGCCGGCAAGACCACCCTGATGCGGGTGATCTCAGGGTTGATCCGCCCGATCAGGGGCACGATCGCGATGGAAGGCGTGAACGTCATCGCGACACCTCCGCATCGCATCGTCAGCCTCGGGATCGCGCATGTGCCGGAAAATCGCCGGTTGTTTCCCCGGCTCACCGTCGCCGACAACCTGAAGATGGGCGCCTACATGCCCGGTGCCCGCGCGCATTACGCCGAGCGGCTGGAGTTCGTGTTCGAGCTGTTTCCGCGCATGAAGGAGCGCCAGCACCAGATGGCCGGCACGATGTCGGGCGGCGAGCAGCAGATGTGCGCGATCGGCC
The DNA here is from genome assembly GCF_054055815.1 of Bradyrhizobium sp. USDA 4503. Lineage (NCBI taxonomy): Bacteria > Pseudomonadati > Pseudomonadota > Alphaproteobacteria > Hyphomicrobiales > Nitrobacteraceae > Bradyrhizobium > Bradyrhizobium sp. USDA 4503. The sequence goes on along the minus strand of NZ_JBSRXS010000001.1, from coordinate 3,329,379 downwards.
GTGCGCTGATGTCGAACCCGAAACTGCTGCTGCTCGACGAGCCGTCGGCCGGCCTCGCGCCGGTCGTGGTGCAGCAGGTGTTCGAGCTCGTCAAGCGCATCCGCTCAAGCGGGCTGACGGTCCTGATCGTCGAGCAGAACGTGCAGCAGGTGCTGCGCGTGGTCGACCGCGCCTATCTGCTGGAAGCCGGCAGCATCCGCGCCGCCGGGTCAGCGGCGGAGCTCGCGGCGAGCGACACCATCAAGCAGGCATATCTCGGGGTGTGAGGGGGTAATGATCGTGAATCGAGCAAGCGCACTCACATATTTCCCCGCCATCCCCGGACGAACGCGTTTGCGTTCGCTCGGGAGGTGCGCGCTCTTGCGCGCCTCGAAGGATGAATCGGCCACAGACGGGCCGTGCATCCTTCGAGGCTCGCTCCGCTCGCACCTCAGGATGACGGTTGCGCTAGTTCGAGTTCGGCCAGATGACGACGCCTCGGTCTAAGGCAGAGCCACCATGCAATCCTTCCTCGACATCTTCGACATCTACCTGCTGGAGGCCGTCATCAACGGCATCCTGCTCGGCGGCGTGCTGGCGCTGCTTGCGCTCGGGCTCAACCTGATCTTCGGCGTCATCGACGTCACCTGGATCTGCTACGCCGAACTCGTCATGATCGGCATGTACGGCATGTACTATCTCGTGCAGTACTACGGCCTGCCATACTGGGCCGCCGCGCCGCTGGTGATCCTGCTGGTGGCGCTACTCGGCGCCGCGCTGCATTTCTTCGTGATCGCCCCGCTCCTGACCGCGCCGCCGATCAACCAGCTGCTCGCCACCGGCGGCGTGCTGTTCATCCTGCAGAGCTTTGCCACCGTCGCCTTCGGCATCGACTTCCGCAATCTCGGCATCCGCCTGCCGGTGCTCGCGCTCGGCGAGATGAATTTCAGCTACGCGCGATTGCTGTCGTTCGCTGCCGCGCTGCTCGGCATGATCGGCGTCTATCTGTTCCTGACCCGCACCTTCACCGGCACCGCGATCCGTGCCATCGCGCAGGACCGCCAGATCATGCCGCTGATGGGCGTCGACCCCAAGCGCATCTATCTCGTCACTTCGGCGATCGGCGGCGGGCTTGCCGGCCTCGCCGCCTGCCTCCTGGTGCTGCAATATGACGTGCATCCGTTCGTCGGCCTGTCGTTCGGGCCGATCACCTTCCTGATCTGCGTGCTCGGCGGGCTCGGCAATTTCATCGGCGGCTTCATCGCGGCCTTCGTGTTCGCCGAGATCATCTCGCTCGGCGGCCTGTTCTCCGATCTCGAATGGGGTTACGTGCTGGCCTTTGCCTTCTTCATCGTCATGATGTTCATCCGGCCCGCGGGCCTCCTGGCGAGGCGCTCGTGAACAGGCAAGCCGCCGGCTGGATCATCGCGCTGATCGCGCTCGTCGCGGTGCCCTTTGTGCATCGCGATCCCTATCATCTGCACGTGCTGGTGCTGATCCTGATCTGGTCGTTCGCCTACACCTCGTGGTCGATCATGGGGCGCTTCGGCCTGGTCTCGCTCGGCCATGGCGGCTTCATGGGCATCGGCGCCTATGTCACCGCGCTGCTGTGGAACCATCTCGGCGTGTCCCCCTGGATCGGCATTCCCGTCAGCATGGCGACCGCCGGCGTGCTCGCGCTCGTCGTCGCCTATCCCTGCTTCCGCTTCCGCATCACCGGGCATTATTTCGTACTGGTGACGCTGGCGCTGTCGGGCATCGTGCTGCAGGTCATCACCGCGACCCGCGACTATACCGGCGGCTCGCTCGGCTACACCCCGCAGCGCGCCCCGAGCGGCAAGGGGCTGCTCGCGCTGCAATTCGACGACAAGACCACCTGGTATCTGATCGCGCTCGCGGTCTGGATCACAGGCCTCGTGATCTGGCGCGCGATCGATCGCAGCATGATCCGCCATGCCATGGAGGCGATCTCGGAAGACGAGGATGCCGCCGCCGCCGCGGGCGTCAACGTCACCGCCGAGAAGCTCAAGATCACCCTGATCAGCGCGCTGATGACCGCGCTGTCGGGCGCGCTCTACTGCCAGTACCAGATGTTCATCTCGCCCGACACGGTGAGCGGCATCGCGGTCTCCCTGCAGATGGTGTTCGCGGCGATCGTGGGCGGCGTCTATGTCGCGCTGGGACCGACGGTCGGCGCCGTCATCACCATCGTGCTGGCCGAGGTGTTGCGCATCTCTTTCGGCACCAAGGCGGTCGGCTGGGACAATCTGGTCTATGGCGTACTGCTGGTGTTGTTCATCATCTTCCTGCCCAAGGGCATTCTTGGTAGCGTGATCGACCGGATCAAATCGCCGCGCAAGCCGTCGAGAAGCCATGAGCAACAAACCGTCCCCATCGCTCGCCGATGAACTGAAGCCCTTCGTCGCGCCGTTCCGCTTCGACGGGTCGGGCGAATTTCACCTCAAATCGTATCCGACCGCCGAGAAGGGCGGCATCGACAAGGACGCCGGCGGCAAGATCATCGAGGCCAACCGCAAGCGGCTCAACGACTTCCAGGAGAAGCTCTACGCCCAGGACCGCTGGTCGCTGCTGCTGATCTTCCAGGGCATGGATGCCGCCGGCAAGGATTCCGCGATCAAGAGCGTGTTCGAGGGCGTCAATCCGCAGGGCTGCGAGGTTTCCTCCTTCAAGCAGCCTTCGACCAGGGAGCTCGACCACGACTTCATGTGGCGCGCCATGATCGCGCTGCCGGAGCGCGGCCGCATCGGCATCTTCAACCGCTCCTATTACGAGGAGTGCCTGGTGGTGCGGGTGCATCCGGAAGTGCTCGACAAGCAGAAGATCCCGAAGAAGCTGGTGACCAAGAACATCTGGCGCGAACGCTTCGAGGACATTGCGTCGATCGAGCGCTATCTGTCGCGCAACGGCACCGTGATCCTGAAATTCTTCCTCAACGTCTCCAAGGAGGAGCAGCGCCAGCGTTTCCTCGACCGGCTCGAGGAGCCGGCCAAGAACTGGAAGTTCTCGATGGCCGACGTCGCCGAGCGCAAGCTGTGGGCCAAATATCAGGCCGCTTATCAGGACATGATCCATCACACCGCAACCAAAGAGGCGCCCTGGCACATCGTGCCGGCCGACCACAAATGGTTCGCCCGCGTCGTGATCGGCTCGACCATCGTCAACGCCCTCGACGGGCTCGACCTGAAATTCCCCGAAGTCGACAAGGCCGACTTGAGCGAATTCAAGCGCGTCCGCGCGGCGCTGGAGGCGGAAGGCAAGGGCGGGGCGGGCGAGAAGACGTCTGCAAAGAAGTAGGCGCCGCGTCCCATGTTTGTCGCATGCGGATATTCCCAGCGCGTACCGGCCGCTCGCAAGGCAATCTTAATGAATTGACGCAACATGGGGGTATGGCAACCACAGATTTAGCGACAGGCAGTCACAACCCGAACGATGACGCACTGACGGGCGTGCTATGGGCGCCTGTCCTGCTGTTCCTGGCTGGTTGCTTTGCTGCCTTCCATTGGTCCGGATTCCGGCACGTCGATGTCAATTGGGCCGGCTATGGCGGGATGGCAGCGATCTTGCTCAGCGCCTACCTCGTGACAAAGGGACTGCGAATCCAATTCGTCCAATTGTTCATAAACTGCTGGTCGCAGAATCTGGTGGTTGCGATCGCCGCGACGATGTTGACCTATGCCGCCGCGACAGTCGGCCGTCCCCTGATCGACGACCAATTGCTGCGTGCTGATCAGCTGATCGGATATGATTGGAGAGCTTATGCGGGGTTCTTCGCGGGCTCGGACACGATGGTCCGCTTCGTGAGCGAATTCTATAACTCGATTTTTTATCTGCCCAATGTTGTGATCCTGGCGCTGGCCATCAAGAAGGATGTCAAGACGCTTGAGAAATTCATCCTGGCGGCGATCATATCACTGCTGCTGACGATTGGGATTTTTGCCCTGGTTCCGGCCACCACCGCGTGGACCCATCTGCATCTCAGCGATACCGAGATATCCTCGTTCCGGAATTTGCCGCTGTCGTCCGACGGCTGGATCGATGAGCTGATCCGGATTCGCGAAGGAAGCCTCAGAAGCCTGCGCAATTTCCAGGGCAAGGGACTGATCGCGTTTCCTAGCTTCCATTGCGCGGCAGCCCTGATCCTGATCTGGGCAAGCTGGAACATCCGCTGGCTGCGCATCCCGATGACGCTCGTCAATCTGGGCATGATCCTGGCAACGCCGATCGTCGGCGGTCACTACGTCGCGGACCTGATCGGCGGTCTGGTGATCACGATCGTGTCCGTGATCCTCGCTGGTTGGCTTCACACCTGGATGCTGCGGCACGTGGCTGTGGTCCGGCGAGGAGCATGGGCGATGATACCCGCGGTGCAACGAGCTGAGCCCCGGGCGGAAGTCAGGTGAGGGCGATCGCGCCCCAGCCATGCGATGACGATAGGTCAATCCACCTGACCATCTTTACCCATTGCGGCAGCTTGCCATAATCGTCTAGAACGACGGCGCACAGCGCGTCCCGGCAACCAACCGTCAATGGTTTTGCCCGAGGATTTTGGCGCTCAACAGGGTCTGGCAATGCTGATTCGCGGCCAAATTGATGGGATTTCAGGGGAGGTGGCCCAGGCTACCGCCGCGATCCCTGCCGCAGCGCCCACCCTGCTTATTGGCGGCCTTCTTCTTACCTGCCCCTGAGGGCCGGCTGGGCGTTTGCGCCTGGGCACTCAGGGGTTTGTACGAGATCACCGAACCCTGATATCGCCCAAGTAATTGCTCAAGGAGCAACATGACGGGCGCAAAGCTTAAAGGAATTTCTGACATGGCCACCGCGAACAAGTCCGAGAAGGACCGCGTCATCATTTTCGACACCACCTTGCGCGACGGCGAGCAGTGCCCCGGCGCCACCATGACCTTCGAGGAGAAGCTCGAGGTCGCCGAACTCCTGGACGACATGGGCGTCGATGTCATCGAGGCCGGCTTCCCGATCACCTCGGAAGGCGATTTCCAGGCGGTCAGCGAGATCGCCCGCCGCTCCAAGAACTCGGTCATCGCGGGCCTGTCCCGTGCCCATCCGGCCGACATCGACCGCTGCGCCGAAGCCGTGAAGTTCGCCCGCCGCGGCCGCGTCCACACCGTGATCGCGACCTCGCCGCTGCATATGCGGGTGAAGTTGAACAAGACCCCCGAGGAGGTCATCGAGACCTCGGTCGCGATGGTCGCCCGCGCCCGCAACCAGATCGACGACGTCGAATGGTCGGCCGAGGACGGCACCCGCAGCGAGATGGACTATCTGTGCCGGATCGTCGAAGCGGTGATCAAGGCCGGCGCCACCACGGTGAACATCCCCGACACCGTCGGCTACACGGTGCCGGAGGAATACACCCACTTCATGCGCACGCTGATCGAGCGCGTGCCGAATTCCGACAAGGCGATCTTCTCGGTGCATTGCCACAACGACCTCGGCATGGCGGTCGCGAACTCGCTGGCCGGCGTCGTCGGTGGCGCGCGGCAGGTCGAGTGCACCGTCAACGGCATCGGCGAGCGCGCCGGCAATGCCGCGCTGGAAGAGATCGTGATGGCGATCAATGTGCGGAACGACAAGTTTCCGTTCTGGAACAAGATCGACACCACGCAGCTCACCCGCGCCTCGAAGGTGGTGTCCGCGGCCACTTCGTTCCCGGTGCAGTACAACAAGGCGATCGTCGGCCGTAATGCGTTCGCGCATGAGAGCGGCATCCATCAGGACGGCGTGCTGAAGGACGCCTCGACCTACGAGATCATGCGGCCCGAGATGGTCGGCCTGAAGCAGTCCTCGCTGGTGCTCGGCAAGCATTCCGGCCGTCACGCCTTCATCCACAAGCTGGAGGAGATGGGCTACAAGCTCGGCGCCAACCAGCTGGAGGATGCCTTTACGCGGATGAAGGCGCTGGCCGACCGCAAGAAGGACATCTACGACGAGGACATCGAGGCGCTGGTCGACCAGGAGATGGCGGCCGCGCACGACCGCATCAAGCTGACCTCGCTGACCGTGATCGCCGGCACCCATGGCCCGCAGCGCGCGACCATGAAGCTCGACGTCGACGGCCAGATCAAGATCGAGGAGGCCGAGGGCAACGGCCCGGTCGACGCCGTCTTCAACTGCATCAAGCGCCTAGTGCCGCACGAGGCCAAGCTGGAGCTCTATCAGGTGCACGCGGTGACCGAAGGCACCGACGCGCAGGCCGAAGTCTCGGTGCGTCTGGCCCATGAAGGTCGCTCGATGACGGCCCGCGCCGCCGATCCGGACACGCTGGTCGCCTCCGCAAAGGCCTATCTCGGCGCGCTGAACAAGATCGTGATGAAGCGCCAGCGCGACGTCCCGGCCAAGGCTGCGGGCTGACGAGCGCGGTCGACCGACAGGTTGAAACGCGGCGCCCTGGCGCCGCGTTTTTCGTTTGGGCGTGCAGATCTAGAGCGAGAGTCCTCCGTCATTGCGAGCGTAGCGAAGCAATCCATCTCTCCGATTCCTGATACATGGATTGCTTCGTCGCTTCGCGCCTCGCAATGACGGCGGTAGTTGGCCAGATTGGAATAAAATTAGACCATTTCGGTTACCGTTGGAATCATTTACCAATATTCCGCTCCATCCCGCATTGCTTTGGAATCTTCCGCGCCATCTCCAGCGCTACGCTGCGTTCTTTCCCGGGGAACGCCGTCCATGCCGATCTCCTCCATCGTGACAGACCTTCCGCGCGCCGCCACGCCGGCGGAGACCGCGCTGACGCGCCGGGTCGACCTGACAACGCTTCGCCTGTTCGTCGCGGTCTGCGACGAACAGAACCTCACCCGCGCCGCGCAGCGCGAGGGGATCGCGGCGTCGGCGGTGTCGAAGCGGATGAACGATTTCGAGCTGGCGTTCGGCGTTACGCTGTTCAAGCGGCTCGCCAAGGGCATGGCGCTGACGCCGGCGGGCGAGGCGCTGCTGCACCACGCCCGGGTGACGCTGCTCAATGTCGAGAAGATCGCGGTCGAGCTGTCGGAATATTCGCAAGGCGTGCGCGGCCATGTCCGCATGCTCGCCAATCTCTCGGCGATCGTGCAATACCTGCCCGAGGATCTCTCCGCCTTCTTCGCCGCGCATGAATTGCTCCGCGTCGATCTGCAGGAGCGGCCGAGCGGGCAGGTGGTGCGCGGCATCGAGGAGGGCGCGGCCGAGATCGGCATCTGCTCGGCCGAGGCCGACAGCCGCGCGCTCGAGGCCTTCCATTATCGCTACGACAATCTGGTGGTGGTGATGCGCGCCGACCATCGGCTGGCCGGCCGCGAGACATTGCTGTTCACCGAGACGCTCGATTTCGACCATATCGGCTTGCACACCGCGAGCTCGATCTATCTGCGCTCGCAATATGCGGCGACGCAAGCCGGCAAGGCGATGCGGCTGCGCATCAATGTGCCCGGCTTCGATGCGGTCTGCCGCATGGTGCAGGCCAATATGGGGCTCGGGCTGATCCCCGGCCGCGCCTTCGAGGTGGTCGGCGCCGGCATGGGCCTTCGCGCGATCCCGCTGCGCGACGATTGGGGACGGCGCGAGCTGAAGATCGTGGTCCGCGACACCGCGCATCTGTCGGCAACCAGCCGTCTGATGCTGGACTATCTGCGGGCGGCGGAGGCGGGGAGCGTGGCGCGGATAGGCGTGGCGCAGGTGCGCTGAGCCGGATATTGCACCAGCCTCACGATCTCCCTGCAGAATCTTCATGCAGCCGGGGCCTTCCGGTTGCCGCTTCGCGGGTTAGGTAGTGGTACGATTCACTGCAGCGGAGTGCCGGCGCGCATGAATCGTGACGCCATTGGCCGTCCAGTGCATGCATCCGGGACGCTACACAGGGCAGGAGTGCGATGATGGCGGACACGATTTCCGGCATTCGAATCCCGGACAGCAAGATCGCGCGGGAGGCCGCCGAGTTGGTGCGGCAATATGAGACCGAGATGTTGTTCAATCACTCGGTCCGAGTGTTTGTGTTCGGCGCGCTCAAGGGTGCCAGGCAAGGTCTGAAGTTCGACGCTGAACTGCTTTATGTTGCCGCGCTGTTTCATGATCTCGGCCTTGTCGAACATTTTCATACCGAGACCAAACGGTTTGAGGTCGACGGCGCCGATGCGGCGCGCAAATTTCTCAGGAGCCACGGCATCGCCGAGCCCAAAGCGGACCTGGTGTGGGAGGCGATCGCCTTGCACACCACGCCCGGCATTCCGCAATACATGCGGCCTGAAATCGCGCTCACCAATGCAGGCGTATTGGTCGATGCCGTCGGCGTCGGATACGATGACTATACCGCCGAGCAGCGCGACGGCGTCCTTGCCGCGTTTCCCCGCGGCGATTTCAAGAACGAGTTCATCGAGGTTCAGACCTGCTCGGCCCTGAAGAAGCCGCAGACCACGTTCGGCACCGTCAATTTCGACTTCGTCGCGGAGCGCGATCCCACATTTCACAGGCCGAACGCCTGCACCCGGATCCGCAACACGCCGTGGCCGAGCTGAGTGGGGCGGCGGACGTTAGAGCGTTTTCGAGCGAAGTGGACGCCGGTTCGCGTGAAGAAAACGCGTCAAAACAAGAATCTAGAGCTTCGGTTCTGATTCAATCAGAACCGATGCTCTATCCGCCGTCGAGCGCGGCGAGGCGGTCGGCTTCCGCGATGTCCTCGACGGTGTTGGCATTGAAGAACGGATCCAGCGGCTCGGTCGGCCACTCGACCGTTGCGAGCGGATAGCGCGCGGTCCAGCGGTCGATCTTGCGCACGTCCTCGACGACAAGCGCCTTGCGCAACTCGTTCCGCAAGCGGACGCTCCAGAGACCGATGACGGGATGCGTCTGCCCGCCGGATGAAGCGACCGCGAGCTCGGCATTCACGGCCGCGCGCGCTTGCTCCAGGCGCGTGACGAGGTCGCACGGCAGAAACGGACAGTCGCCCGCGGCGCTCAGCACCCATTGCGCATCCGGCCGGTTGGCGGCGGTCCAGTCGAGCGCGGCCAGGATGCCGGCGAGCGGACCGGGATAGTCGGCGACATCGTCGGCGACGACCGGAAGGCCGAACGCGGCGAAGCGCGCCGGGTCGCCATTGGCGTTGATGATCAGCCCACTGCATTGCGGAGCGAGACGGTCGATCACCCGTTGCAGAATGGTGCGGCCCGCGATCTTGCGCATCGGCTTGTCGCCGCCGCCCATCCGGCGCGCGAGGCCGCCGGCGAGCAGCACGCCCGGGATGCTAGTCCCCGGAATGTCAGTCATTGTCGGTCTCGCCCTTGCGCTTGTGACGCATCGATTCCTCTTCGACATAGTCGAGGTTCTGGTCGTAGACGATCCGCTCCTCACCGGACAGCGCGATGAAGCGCTTGCCGCGGGCGCGACCGACCAGCGTCAATCCGACCTGCCGCGCCAGATCGACGCCCCACGCCGTGAATCCGGAGCGCGAGACCAGGATCGGGATCCCCATCCGCACCGTCTTGATCACCATCTCCGAGGTCAGCCGGCCGGTGGTGTAGAGAATCTTGTCGGCCGGATCGACATTGTGCCGGTAGATCCAGCCCGCGATCTTGTCGACGGCATTATGCCGGCCGACATCCTCGGTGTAGCACACCGGCGTCGCCTCCTTGCACAGCACGCAGCCGTGAATGGCGCCGGCTTCCAGATAGAGCGAGGGCATCGTGTTGATGGTGTGCGTCATCCGGTAGAGCCAGGAGGTTCGCAGTTCGGCCTTCGGCAGCGCGACCTTCTCGACGGCTTCGAGCAGGTCGCCGAACGCCGTGCCCTGGGCGCAGCCCGAGGTCTGGGTGCGCTTCTTCAGCTTGGCCTCGAAATTGGTGTGGTGCGCGGTACGCACCACGACGACCTCGAGATCGTCGTCATATTCGACCTCGGTGACGACGTCGTCGTATTTGAGCATGTTCTGGTTCAGCAGGTAGCCGAGCGCGAGGTATTCGGGGTAGTCGTTGATCGTCATCATCGTGACGATCTCCTGCGCGTTGAGGTACAGCGTCAGCGGCCGCTCGACCGGCACCTTGATCTCGGTCCGCGCGCCGGTCTGATCGACGCCGACCACGCGCTCCGTCAGGCGCGGATCGTCCGGATCAGGAACAATGATGGGAGCGGTGGTTTTCTCGGGCACTGCTTGACGTCCAGATGGGTTCACATGGCAACGCAGCTAGGGATATAAGCACGTTCGGAGACTGACTGGCGACTCTCCGCCGCGTCGGCGGAACTGCCATCGATCGGTCCGGCTTTAAGGATAACGCCGCAGTTCGCGATCCGGGTCGAACAAATCTTGTCGATGGCGAGGACTGAGGGAGATCATGGCGCAGCTTTCGGACGACTGCTTCGCATTCGGCGGACCGATGATGTCGGTCGATGAGGCCGTCGCGATCATCGCCGCGCGGGTCAAGCCTGTCGGCGAGACCGAAGCCGTTGCCCTGGTGGATGCGGACGGACGCATCCTGGCCGGCGACATTGTCGCGCCGCTTGCGCTGCCGCCGTTCAAGAATTCCGCCGTCGACGGCTACGCGGTATCCGGCGCGGACCTGCCGGCGAGCGGCGAGCGCGCGTTTCCCGTTGCCGGACGGGTGCAGGCGGGCGCGTCGGCGCAGCCGGCGCAGGCGGGCCAAGCGGTGCGGATCTTCACCGGCGCGCCGATGCCCGATGGCACCGACACCGTGTTCATGCAGGAAGACGTGCGGATCGACGAGTCCGGGCGTGTGATCCTGCCGTCCGGCCTCAAGGTCGGCGCCAATGTGCGCCCCAGCGGCGAAGACATTCCGCGCGGCCACGTCGCGCTGGCGGCGGGCCGGCGGCTGCGGCCGCAGGATATCGCGGTCGCCGCCGCCTTCGGACTCACCACGCTCGATGTGGTGCGGCGGCTTCGCGTCGGGGTGTTCTCGACCGGCGATGAACTGGCTGCGCCCGGCAGCGCGCGCACCGAAGCGCAACTGTTCGATTCCAACCGCTTCATGCTGATGGCGATGTTGCGGCGGCTCGGTTGCGAGGTCGGCGATCTCGGCATCCTGCGCGACGAGCGGGCCGAGCTCGCCGCGGCGCTCAAGCAGGTCGCGCGGCGCTACGACCTGATCCTGACCACCGGCGGGGTCTCGACCGGCGAAGAGGACCACGTCAGGGCCGGCATCGAGCAGGCGGGCTCGCTGGTGCTGTGGCGGATGGCGATCAAGCCCGGCCGCCCGGTGGCGATGGGAATCATCGACGGCACCCCGCTGATCGGCCTGCCCGGCAATCCGGTGGCGAGCTTCGTCACCTTCGTTCATGTCGTGCGGCCGACCGTGCTGGCGCTATCGGGCGCTGTGCCGTCCCCCTTGCTGTCGATGCCGGTGCGGGCGGCCTTCAGCTACAAGAAGAAGAGTGGGCGGCGCGAAATATGTCCGCGTCTCGCTGCGACGGGCGACGGACGGTACGCTGGAAGCGAACAAGTTTCCTCGCGAGGGAGCCGGTCTGCTGTCGTCGCTGATCGAGACCGATGGACTGGTCGAACTCGGCGAGTCGGTGGTGCGGGTTGAACCTGGCGATGCCGTCGGCTTTCTCGGCTACGCCGACCTGCTGTGAGAGCTGAAACGCGGTCGGGACCGCGCAGCGCGACGGGTGCGCGATAGCAAAATCAGATCGCCCGATAGGCAAACATAAACAATGGCCTACGCGGCAACCCGACGCTGCTAGAGACGTTCTAAAACTGCTTGCCTCTGGCATACCAGAGAATAGAGTTCGTCGAAGCAGTGCAATTCGCGCAAAGCGTGGTTCCCAAGGCGAGGCTTCATGAGTCGAGACGACGTTCACAAGGTTCGTGCGTTCGAGCATCCCGGACAGGGCAGGAAGCGAGCGAAGGCTACGCCCAAGGGACGCCAGGTCGACCCCGTGGCCGCCCATGAGATCGAGACGCTGCTCGGCGATCGTCCGAGGCGGCGCGACCTCCTGATCGAGTATCTGCATCTGATCCAGGACAAATACCATCAGATCTCGGCGGCGCATCTTGCCGCGCTCGCCGACGAGATGAAGCTGTCGTTCGCCGAAGTGTTCGAGACCGCCACCTTCTACGCGCATTTCGACATCGTGAAGGAAGGCGAGGCTGACATCGCGCCGCTCACCGTACGTGTCTGCGATTCGCTGACCTGCGCGATGCTCGGCGGCGAACAGCTGTTGAAGGATCTGCAGAACCGCGCCGGCCCCGGCATCCGCGTCGTGCGCGCACCGTGCGTCGGCCGCTGCGACACCGCGCCCGCTGCCGAGGTCGGCCACAACTTCGTCGATCATGCGACCGTCACCAATGTGCTGGCGGCGGCGAAGAGCGGCGACACCCATGTGCACCTTCCGCCATATGTCGACTACGACGCCTATGTGGCGGGCGGCGGATACCGGCTGCTGGCGCGCCTGCGCTCAGGCGAGCTGCCGCGCGAAGACCTGCTGAAGGCGCTCGACGATGCGTCGCTGCGCGGCCTCGGCGGCGCCGGTTTTCCGACCGGCCGCAAGTGGCGCGCGGTGCTCGGCGAGCCCGGTCCGCGATTGATGGCGGTGAACGGCGACGAAGGCGAGCCCGGTACGTTCAAGGACCGCTATTATCTCGAGACCGATCCGCATCGTTTCCTCGAGGGCATGCTGATCGGCGCCCACGTGGTGGAGGCGCCGGAAGTCTACATCTATATCCGCGACGAGTACCCGGCCTGCCGCGACATCCTCGCGCGCGAGATCGCGAAGCTCCCACCGGGTGGTCCGACGCTGCATCTGCGGCGCGGCGCCGGCGCCTATATCTGCGGCGAGGAATCCTCGCTGTTGGAATCGATCGAGGGCAAGCGCGGCCTGCCGCGGCACAAGCCACCATATCCGTTCCAGGTCGGGCTGTTCGGCCTGCCGACGCTGATCAACAACATCGAGACGTTGTGGTGGGTGCGCGACATCGTCGAGAAGGGCGCCGATTGGTGGAAGAGCCACGGCCGCAACGAACGCCACGGCCTGCGCAGCTTCTCGGTGTCGGGACGCGTCAAGAATCCCGGCGTCAAGCTCGCTCCCGCCGGCATCACGCTGCGCGAGTTGATCGACGAGTTCTGCGGTGGCATGGCCGATGGCCATACCTTGCAGGCCTATCTGCCGGGCGGTGCATCCGGCGGCATCCTGCCGGCGTCGATGGACGACATCCCGCTCGATTTCGGCACGCTGGAGAAATATGGCTGCTTCATCGGCTCCGCCGCCGTGGTCGTGCTCTCGCAGGCCGATGACGTCAGGGATGCCGCGCTGAACCTGATGAAGTTCTTCGAGGACGAGAGCTGCGGGCAATGCACGCCGTGCCGCGCCGGAACCGAGAAGGCGGCGCTGTTGATGCAGCAGCCGGTCTGGAACAAGGAACTGCTCGACCAATTGAGCCAGGCGATGCGCGATGCGTCCATCTGTGGCCTCGGTCAGGCGGCCTCCAATCCGCTGACCTCCGTGATCAAATATTTTCCGGACGGCTTTCGTCCGCAGCAAGCCGCCGAGTAGGCGTGGCCGAGCAGACGAATTTCGACGAGGATTTGAATGAGCAACAATCAGAACTCAGGCCTGACGATTCAGTTCGAGCTCGACGGCCAGCAGGTCGAGGCGCGGGCCGGCGAGACGATCTGGCAGGTCGCCAAGCGCCAGGGCACCGAGATCCCGCATCTGTGCTATTCGCCCGCGCCGGACTACAGGCCGGACGGCAACTGCCGCGCCTGCATGGTCGAAATCGAAGGCGAGCGCGTGCTGGCGGCGTCCTGCAAGCGGACGCCGACGGTCGGCATGAAGGTGAAGTCGGCCAGCCAGCGTGCCGTCGCGGCGCAGAAGATGGTGATGGAGCTGCTGGTGGCGGACCAGCCGGCGCGCGAGACTTCGCACGATCCGGACTCGAAATTCTGGCACTGGGCCGAGAAGACCGGCGTGACCGAAAGCCGCTTTCCCGCGACTGAACGCTGGCACGCCGACACCAGCCATCCGGCGATGAGGGTCAATCTCGACGCCTGCATCCAGTGCGGCCTCTGCGTGCGGGCGTGCCGCGAGGTGCAGGTCAACGACGTGATCGGCATGGCCTACCGCAACCACGACGCCAAGATCGTGTTCGACTTCGACGATCCGATGGGCGAATCGACCTGCGTCGCCTGCGGCGAGTGCGTGCAGGCCTGTCCGACCGGCGCGCTGATGCCGGCGGTCATGCTCGACGACAAGCAGACCCGCGTCACCTATCCGGACAAGAAAGTGGATTCGCTGTGCCCGTATTGCGGCGTCGGATGCCAGGTCACCTATCAGGTCAAGGACGAGAAGGTGATCTACGCGGAAGGCCGTGATGGTCCCGCCAATCATAACCGGCTCTGCGTCAAGGGCCGCTTCGGCTTCGACTACATCCATCACCCCAATCGCCTGACCAAGCCGCTGGTGCGACTGCCCGGCGTCAAGAAGGATGCCAACGACCAGGTCGATCCGGCCAATCCTTACACCCATTTCCGCGAGGCATCCTGGGAAGAGGCGCTCGATCTGGCCGCCGCGGGCCTGCGCAAGATCCGCGACGAGAAGGGCGCCAAGGCGCTGGCCGGCTTCGGCTCGGCCAAGGGCTCGAACGAGGAAGCCTATCTGTTCCAGAAGCTGGTGCGCACCGGCTTCGGCTCCAACAATGTCGATCACTGCACGCGGCTGTGTCACGCCTCGTCGGTGGCGGCGCTGTTCGAGGGATTGAGCTCAGGCGCGGTGTCGGCGCCGTTCGCGGCCGCGGCCGACGCCGAGGTGATCTGGGTGATCGGCGCCAATCCGACCGTGAACCATCCGGTCGCCGCCACCTACATCAAGAACGCCGCCAAGCTCGGCGCCAAGCTCTACGTGATGGACCCGCGCCGGCAGACGCTGTCGCGCCACGCCACGCAGCACCTGCAGTTCAAGCCGGGCAGCGACGTCGCGATGCTGAACGCGATGATCCACACGATCATCACGGAAGGCCTGACCGACGAGCAGTACATCGCCGGCTATACCGAGGGCTATGACGAGCTGAAGGCGAAGATCCAGGAGTTCACGCCGGAGCGCATGTCCCAGATCTGCGGCATTCCGGCGGAGACGCTGCGCGAGGTCGCGCGCGCCTATGCCCGCGCCAAATCGTCGATCATCTTCTGGGGCATGGGCATCAGCCAGCACGTCCACGGCACCGACAATGCGCGCTGCCTGATCGCGCTCGCGCTGATCACCGGCCAGGTCGGCCGCCCCGGCACCGGGCTGCATCCGCTGCGCGGGCAGAACAACGTGCAGGGCGCCTCCGACGCCGGCCTGATCCCGATGTTCCTTCCGGACTACCAGCCGGTCGGCCGCGACGACATGCGCGGCGCCTTCGAGAAACTCTGGGGGCAGGAGCTCGATCCGGTGCGCGGCCTGACCGTGGTCGAGATCATGAATGCGATCCACGCCGGCGAAATCCACGGCATGTATGTCGAGGGCGAGAATCCCGCGATGTCCGATCCCGACCTGCAGCACGCGCGCGAGGCGCTGGCCAAGCTCGATCATCTCGTCGTGCAGGATCTGTTCGTCACAGAGACCGCGTTCCACGCCGACGTCATCCTGCCGGCCTCGGCGTTCGCCGAAAAGTCCGGCTCCTTCACCAATACCGACCGCCGCGTGCAGCTGGCGCGCGAGGTGATCAAGCCGCCGGGCGATGCAAGGCAGGATCTCTGGATCATCCAGGAGATCGGCAAGCGGATGGGACTGCCCTGGAACTATGCGGGGCCGGGCGAGGTCTTCACCGAGATGGCCGAGTTGATGCCGTCACTGAAGAACATCAGCTGGGACCGCCTGGTGCGCGAGGGCGCGGTGACCTATCCGGTCGACGATCCCGACAAGCCCGGCAACGAGATCATCTTCACCACCGGCTTCCCGACCGAAAGCGGCCGCGGCAGGATCGTGCCGGCCAAGGTGATCCCGCCGGACGAACTGCCCGACGACGAGTACCCGATGGTGCTGTCGACCGGCCGCGTGCTCGAACATTGGCACACCGGCTCGATGACGCGCCGTGCCCAGGTGCTGGACCAGATCGAGCCCGAAGCGGTCGCGTTCATGACCCCGAAGGACATGCGCAAGAAGGGACTCGCGCCCGGCGACTTCATCCGTCTCGAGACGCGCCGCGGCGCGGTCGAGGTCAAGGTGCGTGCCGACCGCGACGTGCCCGAGAACATGGTCTTCATGCCGTTCTGCTACGCGGAAGCGGCGGCCAACCTGTTGACCAACCCGGCGCTCGACCCGTTCGGCAAGATTCCGGAGTTCAAGTTCTGCGCGGTCCGCGCCGAGAAGATCGATATCCGGACCGCGGCGGAATAGCGGTCCGGGGACGAAGCGCGGAAAGCCGCCCGCCGGCTACTCGCTCGCCCGACACAGCACCGCAAGCACCGTCGATCGACGTCCGCTCAGAGCGTAAGAGCGGGGCGTCGCTGCGGCGTGGACCCATGTCGCCCTTTGCCCCAAAGCGGACCCGTTTGAGAGCCCGGAAGTTGCCATTTCCACGAGAACTCGCGTATGCATGACGTGCAGGATCGCAGTGTGAGAAATTCAGATGACGATGGAGCTGAGGGGCGCGAGAGGCGAGGGATTTGCGACGATTGCCGCTGATGGGCGCGTGCTGGATTCCTGGTTTCTTCAGCTGCGCCTGGTCGCGGAGGCCGACAAGACGGCAACGGTCCCTCTCACGAAGGACGAGGTCAGCAGATCGTTGGGCGAGTCGGCGGACGGATATGCGCGACACGACGACATTCGCAATGTCGACATCGTTCCAATCCGTGCAGAAATTGGCTCCCTTGCATCTGCGCCGACGGACGTGCACGACGCGTATCTTCGACTCCATCTGCTGAGCCACCGGCTCGTCCAGCCGAATTGTCTGAACCTCGAGGGAGTTTTCGGTCTCTTACCTAACGTTGCCTGGACGACCCTCGGTCCCTGTGAGTGCTCCCGTGTACCGGACGCGCGAATGGAGGCACGAAAGCGTGCCCTCGCATTCGAGGTGACAGGCGTGGATAAGTTTCCGCGCATGACCGATTATGTGACGCCAGCGGACGTGAGAATTGCAGATGCGGATCGCGTAAGGCTCGGCGCCCACTTGGCCCCGGGCACAACCGTCATGCATGAAGGCTTTTGCAATTTTAACGCGGGCACGCTCGGTCCCTGCATGGTCGAAGGCCGGATCAGCGCCGGCGTGGTTGTGGGAAGCGGCAGCGACGTTGGTGGCGGAGCGTCGATCATGGGCACTCTGTCCGGAGGAGGGAAAGAGAGGATTACAGTCGGTGAGCGCTGCCTGATCGGAGCCAACGCCGGTATCGGCATTTCATTGGGTGACGATTGTATCGTCGAAGCGGGCTGTTATGTCACGGCAGGCGCGCGCATCCTTTTGGAAGATGGCCGAGTCCTGAAAGCCAAAGAACTCTCGGGCCAGAAGGGCCTGCTTTTTCGTCGGAATTCCCAGAGCGGCGCTCTTGAGGCAACCAAGCGTACGCCAAATTGGGACGGCCTCAACGCGCAACTTCACAGCTAGTGTCCCGAATCCGAAGTTCGCATCATTTGCCGCACCTTCGGAGCGAACTTCGGATTCGATAAGGACACTAGCAAACTTATGATTCTAGTGTGCTTTATGAATGCGAAGTTCGTGAAAGTGGCTGCCGCGAAATCGCACGAACTTCGCATTCAGCACACTAGTCCCCGTCCGTCAGGGGACGATCACCACTCGGATTGCGATCTGTTTGGCGCGATCGCTGTTCACCACCAGTATGGCCACCGCCACGCCTCATAGAGGCGCCACGACGACACCAGGGGCGGGGCGTATGGATCGACCCGGTCGTCTTCAGGGCGATATTGATATCGTGGAACAATATAATAGTCCCACGGAGTTGGCCTTATCACGGGCGTCGGGATAATGACCCTCCTTGGTTCATGAACGACTTGTGCCTTCCGCGCCCGGGCTTCAGCACCAGACGTCCCGAGGTTGCACAGCACGAGGGCCGCTCCGAGAGCGCACGCGACGGTCATTATCTTCATGCATCGGCCTCCTTTGCCTGAGAGTGCAAAAGGACTCAAAGCAAGGCAAGCTAATTCGCTCTCGGCCGGCTTGAATGACTGCTTGTGGACCGTAGCCGACCTTTGCTCAGAAGGGCCGCGCGGAAGCCGGAGCCCGCCCCCATGATCGATATGAGTACGCGCCCCGGTTCGGCTCTAACTCGACAGGTCTCAGTAGTCCCAGAACACCGGCACCCAACGGAAGGCGTCACCCTCGACCGCGACATGTCCAACGGACGGGAACGGCATATGCGTGGCAACCAGCAACTCGCGGTTCGCCGCCAGTTCCCGCAACAGACTGATCCGGGCGCGGGCCGCCTCTTCGGGATCGTGTTCGAAGCCATTGTGCCATTCGGGGTGCTCGAACCCGACCGCGAACACGAGGTCACCGGCGAATGTCAGCCGGTCGCCGCCGGACGCCAGACGAACGACGCTGTGGCCGGGAGTGTGGCCGCCGCTGCGACGGACGACCACTCCGGGCGCCACCTCGTGCTCCTCGTCGAACAGCCGCAGCTGGCTCTGGTATTCCTTCCTGAACCGCTTGGCCGTCGCACGAAGCGCGTCGGGGAAACCCGGCGGCATCGAGACGCGGGAGAAATCGGGCGCCTCCCAGAACTTGACCTCGGCAGCCGCCACATGGATTCGCAGGTCCGGACGCAGCCGCTCCTTCACGCCCTCGACGAGCAGCCCGCCAACGTGGTCCATGTGCATGTGGGTCAGCACCACGTCGGTCACGGACCCAAGATCGATGCCGGCCGCCTCCAGTCGCTTGACCGTCTGCCCGGCCTTCGGCAGGTGCAGGTCCGGGTCCGACCCCAGCCCGGCGTCGACGAGGATGGTTTTCCCGCCGCTTCGCACCACGACCACGTTCAGCGCCCAGTCGAACGCGTCCGGCGGCAGGAACATGTCGTCCAGCCAGGCCGCGCGGACGGCCGGCTCGGCATTGTGCGCCAGCATCTTGGTCGGCAGCGGCACACCCCGTCGCTGACGACCAGCACGTCGATCTCGCCGATCTTCAGCGCGTAGCGCGATGGCACCAACTCGTTTGGCCCCGGCTGACCGGCGTGCGAGACATTGTCGAGGTTCATGCTTGCTGAGTATTGCGGATCATCTGGTTCATCGTTGAAAACTCCTGCGTTCGATCCTGATGTTCGATCCCGGCGGGCCGCATTGTTTCCGCCCGTGGATTGGACATGGTGGTGATCTAACGGATCGGGTGGGGCGCCGCCCCAGAGCGGTTGCCGTCGCTGTAGAGCGATTGCTGCCAACGCATGCGGGCCGCCGCACGCGAGCGCTGGGGACGAAACGGGAGGCAGCAGGCCATCGCCATGCCCCTAGCCACGTGCGACACTTCGGATTGGCGAAGCCGGTTCAACCCAGGACTAATATCTCCTCGTCGAGACCCCGGAATACGAACGTTCGGAGCAATTCATGGCCAAGCATCGGATCTATACAACGAGCTTCGCAAGCGTTTACCCGCTCTATGTCGCGAAAGCGGAGAAGAAGGGACGCACCAAAGCGGAGGTTGATCAGGTGATCTCCTGGTTGACCGGCTACGGTTCGAAGGAGCTGGAAGCTCAGTTGGAAAAACAAACCGACTTCGAAACGTTCTTCGCAAAGGCGCCTGAAATGAATCCTTCGCGGGCCTTGATCAAGGGCATGGTGTGCGGTGTCAGGGTTGAGGAAATCAAAGAGCCGACCATGCGGGAAATTCGTTACCTGGATAAACTGATCGATGAGCTGGCGCGTGGAAAGGCCATGGATAAAATCCTGCGGAGGGAATGACGCCTGATCGACCGGATTCCGTTCGCCGGCGAGGCGACACCGGACGCTGGTGCGTCGCCCGCAATGACGAAAGGACCGGGGAGGGCCGCTACCACTGAGTTGCCCGACGGCGCAAGCCTTCGCAGCAAAAATATTTCGCTTTATCCGAAGCGTGGCTCGGTGTATGGTCTGCCCGTCTCACCCGACACGAGGGGCGCTTCGCCGTCGTCACGAACGTGGGTCGAGATGCGGTGGACGCCGATTGCGCAGTTGACGAACGTGCATGAGGCGGACGGTGAAGTCGTGTGGTCCTGACGCCCTAGCGGCAGGTGTCTTTTCCGATTGCGCAGTGCGCGTTGCGAAGACGGTGACAACCAAGCCCAGTCTCGCCGGGGAGAGCACGAAGTAAGCCGTAGCCCATCGCGCAGGGAAAGCCGGGTTGTTTCCGGTTACACCTGTGGTCCTACCCCCGAGCTTTCTACCCATTGCTCGGGGCCCATGGGTGCGATCGGCACCCGGCTTTCCCTGCGCCCTCTGCTTGAGGTGAGGGCGGAACAAGATGCAAAGCTCGGACGCAATGCGCCGCGAGAGTGCGGAAGCATGAGCCACACGTGGTCCAACACATTCAGTGTCGTCTTGGCGAAAGCCAGGACCCATTACCCCAAATGAGACTTGTTGCGCGATGCTGGGGCCACGACCTCGTTCACAATCAAATGCGGTGGTGATGGGTCCCCTGAGTTCACAAACGAAGTGCAACACTTCCTTGAGGAGGTGTTGCCATGGGGCGGACTTACAAGCAGCTCTCTCTGGACGACCGATGCGAGATTGCCTGCCTATCGGCCAATGGCAGCTCGGTCCGGCAAATCGCGGCAGCTCTGGATCGCTCGCCATCAACGATCTCTCGGGAACTGAGGCGCAATCGGGGGAGCCAGGTCGGCTACAAGCCGAGCTATGCCCAGCACCAGATGCGAGCGCGGCGCTGGACGGGCGGACGCCTCGAACGGGAGCCCGGCCTGCGCCGCGCGGTGTTGCAACGCCTTCGCCGCGGCTGGACGCCCGAGCAGGTCGCTGGCCGGCTGGCCCGCGAGTACGGGCGCAAGGTGATCTCCCACGAGACCATCTACCGCTTCATCTATCGCCCACTCAGGCGCACCACGGACTTCAACTGGCGGCGCTATCTGCCGCGCGCCAAGAGCAAGCGCGGCTGCCGCGGCAAGCGGGGCGGCAGCCCCGCAAGCTTCATCGAAGGCCGTGTATCCTTGGCAAATCGGCCGCTCGAAGCGGCCGACGGCAGCGTGCCCGGACACTGGGAGGCCGACCTGATGATGTTCTCGAAATACGGTCAGGCCGTGCTGACCGTGCATGAGCGCACCTCGCGGCTGCTGCTCGGCATCCGCCTTGCCAGCAAGGTCGCGCGCGGTGTCGCCCGCCATCTCGTGGGCTTCTTCGCGCCCCTTCCACAAGAGCTGCGCCAGAGCGTTACCTTCGACAACGGCACCGAGTTCGCCGCTCACCTGGCGCTGCACCGCCTCTCGATCGCGACCTTCTTCTGCGATCCCCATGCCCCCTGGCAGAAGGGTGGCATCGAGAACGCCATCGGCAGGATGCGCCGCTTTATTCCCCGCAAGACGGATCTCGTAACCCTCTCGACCGCCAGATTCCGCCAGTTCATCGCCGCCTACAACAACACCCCGCGCAAATGCCTTGACTACCGCACGCCTGCCGAGTCCTTTGCTCAAGTGTTGCACTTCGAATGTGAATCCACCTCCCGGCTTTCGCCAGGACGACAACGAAGAGTCACATCTGCAAGATTTGCCGCGGCGTATGGATCTCTGTTTTCGCAGGGCGACAGCCGGCAAGAAACACGCGCAGCATTCGCGCCCGGCGAACCCGCCATTGCCAAACCTCGCATTGACCTCATTGCCGTAGCCGGGCACAGCGTGCGGGCGGTGTCATTGAACGGTCGCAAGAGCCGAAGGGGATACCGCCGCATCGAATTTTGCAGTGCAGCAATGGTGCAATTGGCCCCTGCTAAAGGGGCAATGGCAATCGTCTTTGCTTGTCTGTAATGGTGCGACCGGATGTCTCGGGGCCGGTATTCGCGCTCCGCAATTACGCGGGAGGAAACATGCGTAAACTCATATTGGCTGCGGCGTCGATCGCGGCTTTGACCTTTGTCGGGCCTGCGGCGGCGCAGTCGCCGATCGTTCTCAAATTCAGCCACGTGGTGGCCTCGGATACGCCGAAGGGCAAGGCAGCCGACAAGTTCAAGGAACTCGCCGAGAAGTACACCGGCGGCAAGGTGAAGGTCGAGGTCTACCCGAACTCGACGCTTTACAAGGACAAGGAAGAGCTCGAGGCGCTGCAGCTCGGCGCGGTGCAGATGCTGGCGCCGTCAAACTCGAAGTTCGGCCCGATCGGCATCAAGGAATTCGAAGTCTTCGATCTGCCCTACATCCTGCCCGACCTGAAGTCGCTGCGGAAGGTCACCGACGGGCCGCTCGGCGCCCAGCTGCTCAAGAAGCTGGATTCCAAGGGCATGACCGGTCTCGCCTATTGGGACAACGGCTTCAAGCAGATGAGCGCGAACAAGAAGCTGGTCGCGCCCGCCGACTACAAGGGGCTCAAGTTCCGCATCCAGTCGTCGAAGGTGCTGGAAGCCCAGTTCCGCGCGCTCGGCGCGATCCCGCAGGTGATGGCATTCTCCGACGTCTACCAGGCGCTGCAGACCGGCGTGGTCGACGGCCAGGAGAACACCTGGTCGAACATCTACACCCAGAAAATGCATGAGGTGCAGAAGTACGCCACCGTCACCAATCACGGCTACATCGGCTACGTCGTGGTCGTGAACAAGAAGTTCTGGGACGGCCTGCCGGCCGATATCCGCGAGCAGCTCTCCAAGGCAATGAAGGAAGCCACCGAGTTCGGCAACAGCCAGTCGGCCAAGGAAAACGACGACGCGCTCGCCGAGATCAAGAAGGCCGGCAAGACCGAGATCGTCGCGTTGACGCCGGAGCAGGACGAGGCGATGCGCAAGGCAATGATGCCGGTCTACAAGGACGTGGCATCGCGCGTCGGCCAGCCGTTGATCGACGAATTCCTCAAGGAAACCGGCCGCAGCCCGATGAACTAGCTGCGGTGCTTCGCCGCTGAGGCGATGCCAGACGAGCTCCCTCTCCCCGTTCTTGCGGGGAGAGGGTTGGGGTGAGGGGCCTTCTCCGCGAACGCGGCTCCAGATGTGCTCGCGGAAGCTCCCCCTCACCGGAAATTCAAGCTGCGCTTGAATTTCGACCTCTCCCCGCACGCGGGGCGAGGTAGATCGGAGGCAGCTCCGATCGACGGCAACAGTCACGCGGGACTTGAACCGCAAACATTGTGAACGCCGC
Source organism: Bradyrhizobium sp. USDA 4503 (assembly GCF_054055815.1). Taxonomy (NCBI): domain Bacteria; kingdom Pseudomonadati; phylum Pseudomonadota; class Alphaproteobacteria; order Hyphomicrobiales; family Nitrobacteraceae; genus Bradyrhizobium; species Bradyrhizobium sp. USDA 4503. The sequence continues at coordinate 3,306,193 of NZ_JBSRXS010000001.1, read as the reverse complement.
GGCCGCGTGAGGTCGCGGCCAGGGTGCCGTGGCCGGTTGCCGCATCAGGCCATGACAGGGGAGATCAATGCTGCTTAAAATTCTGGACCGGCTCGAGGAAATCATCATCGCGAGCCTGATGGGGGCCGCGACGCTGCTGACCTTCGTCACGGTCGTGCACCGTTTTCTGGTCGACGTTCCCGTGCTCTATCCGTACCTGTTCGGCATCAATCTCGCCTGGTCGCAGGAACTCTGCATCTACATGTTCATCTGGATGGCGAAGTTCGGCGCCGCCTATGGCGTACGCGCCGGCGTCCATGTCGGCGTCGACGTCCTGATCAACCGCCTCAACGATTTCTGGCGCAAGCGCACCATCACCTTCGGCCTGCTCGGCGGCGCGCTATTCACAGGGATCGTCGGCACCATGGGTGCCAAATTCGTGTTCGAATTGATGCATACCGACCAGGTCTCGCCGGATCTCGAGATCCCGAGCTGGATCGTCTACGCCTGCATCCCGCTCGGCTCCTATCTGATGTGCTTCCGCTTCCTGCAGGTGTGCTGGAATTACTGGTGGACCGACGACCTGCCGCACCATGACGCCTCCCATGTCGATGGCGTCGAGACCAGCAAGACCGCGCCCGTCGCGCTTGGAGAAGCGTGATGAGCGCCGCACTTATTTTCGGACTGCTGTTTGCCCTGATGCTGACGGGCATGCCGATCTCGATTTCGCTCGGCCTTACCGTGCTCACCTTCCTGTTCACCATGACCGAGGTGCCGATCGAGAGCGTCGGCCTGAAGCTGTTTTCGGGCCTCGACAATTTCGGCATCATGGCGATCCCGTTCTTCATCCTGGCGGGCACCTTCCTGACCCGCGGCGGCGTCGCGCGGCGCATGATCGCGTTCACCACCTCGCTGGTCGGACATCTGCCCGGCGGCCTTGGGCTGGCCGGCGTCGCGGCCTGCGCGATGTTCGCGGCGATCTCGGGCTCGAGCGTCGCCACCGTGGTTGCGATCGGCTCGATCATGATGCCGGCGATGGTCGATCACGGCTATCCGAAGCGGTTCGGCGTCGGCGTGATCTCGACCTCGGGCGCGCTCGGCATCCTGGTGCCGCCCTCGATCATCCTGGTGCTCTACGGCGTCTCCACCAACACCTCGATCGGCGCGCTGTTCATGGCCGGCATCGTGCCGGGCGTCGTGCTCGCGCTGATGCTGGCGGCGGTGACTTTCTTCGTCGCACAGCGCAACGGCTATCCGAAGATGCCACGCGCGACCATCGGCCAGCAGTTCACGGCGTTCCGCGAAAGCATCTGGGGCCTGCTGCTGATCGCGATCGTGCTCGGCGGCATCTATGGCGGCATCTTCACGCCGACCGAAGCGGCCGCGGTCGCCGCGACCTACGCCTTCTTCATCACCGTATTCGTCTACAAGGAGCTGAAGCTCTCCGAGGTGCCGAAGGTGCTGCTGCAGGCGGCGAGCATGAGCTCGATGCTGCTCTACATCATCACCAACGCGGTGCTGTTCTCGTTCCTGATGACGCACGAGCAGATCCCGCAGGAGATGGCGGCTTGGATCATCGACAAGAACTTCTCGGTCTGGATGTTCCTGCTCGTCGTCAACATCATCCTGCTGCTCGCCGGCAACGTGATGGATCCGTCGTCGATCCTCCTGATCATGGCGCCGATCCTGTTTCCGCTGGCGACCAAGCTCGGCGTGCACCCGGTGCATCTCGGCATCCTGATGATCGTCAACACCGAGGTCGGGCTGTGCCACCCGCCGGTCGGGCTCAACCTCTACATTGCGAGCAGTATCGCCAAGATGGGCATCAGCGAGATCACCATCTCGGTGTTGCCATGGCTGTGCGCGATGCTGGTGTTCCTCGGCCTGATCACCTACGTGCCGGAGATCTCGCTGTGGCTGCCGCGCTTGCTCGGCATGATCTAGCGCAAACAACAGACATCCAAAGCGCGACCTCGCGCCTTGGATGTTTCTGCGGTGCAATGAAAGCGGATTACATCTTGGTAACAGAGCTCTCTCTGTCCAATCCGTAAGTTGAAGGCGCGGGCGGGCGGCATCATCTTCGAGCAACCTTCAAAGGAGGTTCGTATGAAGAAAGTTCTGCTCGCCGGCATCGCGGCGCTCACGATTGCCGGTTCGACCGCGGTCTATGCCCAGCATCGTCCCTGGTTCCACGGCCATATGCGGATGAGCCCCGAGGATCGGGCCGCCTTCCTCGACGCGCGGATCGCCGCCGTCCACGCCGGGCTGAAGCTCAACGCCGATCAGGAGAAGCTGTGGCCGCCGGTTGAGGCCGCGGTGCGCGACTTCGCCAAGATGCGGCTCGATCGTGCCAATGCGCGGATGGCCGCCGAGAAGACCGATGCGGACAAGTCGCAGAAGCCGGATGATCCGGTCGCCCGCCTGCGCGAGCGCGCCGGCAACATGGCGGCGACCGCGACGTCGCTGACGAAGATCGCCGATGCCGCCGACCCGCTCTACAAGACGCTCGACGACAACCAGAAGCGGCGGCTGAGCATGCTGACCCATATGGAAGGGCGCGGCTTCGGCGCCGAAGGCTGGCGCCGCCACCGCCTAGAGCGCGGCATGGACCGCTGGGAGCGCGGCGGCCGCGGCTTCGATCACGACCGTTTCGACCGCGACGATGGCCCTGATCAGGAGCGCTCCGGCCGGCTCTGAGCGCCGTCCGCCGGCACCCTCGCCAAGCCTATGAAAGGCCGCCGGATTCCGGCGGCCTTTCGGTTGTCAGAAAGTCGGGAAAACTTGCTTGAGCTTGCTGGACATCGGGGAATCGCTTTGCTAAACGACCGCTCTCTTGCGAGGGTCATTTCCGGACAAGTTCCGGGCGCATAGCTCAGTTGGTAGAGCAGCTGACTCTTAATCAGCGGGTCCCAGGTTCGAGCCCTGGTGCGCCCACCAAGCTTTTCAATAGCTTAGGTTAGCCCTCGTAGTTGTCATTCCGACAAACGGCCGCGTCTATTCCGACAAACCGGCTGCTTTTGTTCGCTCCTCGCTTCCGGGTCCCCGAGATCAGCTGTTTACGGGTCCGCTTTGCATAGATCGGCAATTGCCGTGCAGACCTGTGGCGGCCGGCTGCGCGCAGTTCCGCGTCGGTCAGGTCGCTGTCGGCACCCTCGGTGAAGCCGCCGTGGCGGAACGAGGTGAATGAAAGCTCGGATCGAATGCCGGCTGCGGCGACAATGTCCTTCACGACGCTGCGCAGGTAGCGGAGGTCCTTGCGCTCAGTTATCCACGGTGGCGGAGTACGCGACTTGCGGTGCGGCGATCGCGCCTGAAGACCAGACCCGAAACCGTGACCTGCTTGATGGCATTGAGCTCGGCCACCAGTTCGGGGAAAAGTGATTCGCCCCGATCATCGAAAAGCGGCCACCAGGCTTCCTCGCCGTTCTTCGGATGCACGATCTTCACGCTATTGGGCCGCTCCTTGGGGCGGTAGTGCGAAATCTCAAAAGCTCCGACGACATGCTCCTCGCGCTGCAACCACTCCGTCAGCCCGTGAGACCGCCAGCTGTCGAAGGCCGGCAGAAGAACGTACTCGGCGCGCTCAACGGCCGCATTGTAGTTCTCACCGAGTGCCTTCGCCTTGACGTGACACCCTTGCGCACGTGCCCACGTTGGAGGCTCGAAGAGGTAGGCCCATCGGCCGTTGCGCAACGGCTTTCGCCTGCAATACCGAGGCAATCTCAGAGCGGTCTTGGGAGGTTTCGTACTAGCGCCCGAAGAAAGCTTGCGCGAGCGCGACGACTTACAGGCCGACGTTCCGCTGGCTGAGGCAGTATCCCGCCTGCGGCGAGGGCCCGGCCGGGCACCCTTGCGGCCGAAGCATGCGACGGTCGGGGCTTCGGTGGGTGTTGCCCCAAGTAAGCGTTTCGAGCATCTGCGCGATGAGCACCATGCCCAACCTCTCATGACCCAATTCCCTGGCATTCTCCCGCGAGCAAAATCAATCGCATCTGACGGAGCGAATGTTTTGCGCGAAATGCGCAATATGTCTTGAATACTGCGCGATATGAGCATATACGGCCAGCGTTTGCTCGTTTTTATAGCAAAATGCGCAAAATGATCGGAAGTGCGAGGTGTACGGGAGGACAACAGAAATGCAGATTCCAATTAAGCGGGCGATCGAGAGCGTGCCGGGCGGGATGATGGTGGTTCCTCTGTTGGTCGGGGCGCTTATTGCGACCTTCTTTCCCGATACCCCGAAGTTTTTTGGCTCCTTCACCGGCGCACTGTTCTCTGGCGCGCTGACAATTCTCGCCGTGTTCTACGTTTGCATGGGCGCGAGCATCGACTTCCGCGCGACCCCCTATATTGTGAAGAAGGGCGGCACCCTGCTGATCGTGAAGGTTGGCGTGGCCGTTGTCCTCGGCCTGATCTTCGGCCGCATTTTGGGAGAGACTCCGGTCGCAGCTGGCATGTTCGCGGGTGTCTCGACGCTCGCGATCGTCGCCGCCATGAACGACACCAATGGCGGTCTCTATATGGCGTTGATGGGCCAATATGGACGTCCGCGTGACGTCGGCGCCTATACCGTCATGTCGCTGGAGAGCGGTCCTTTCCTCACCATGATCACTTTGGGCGTCGCCGGCCTCTCGGCATTTCCATGGCAGACCCTCGTGGGCGCTATCCTGCCTCTGGTGGTGGGTATGATCATCGGCAATCTCGACAGAGAGATGCGCGACTTCCTGAGCCGCGCGGTGCCTGTGATGATCCCGTTCTTCGCCTTCGCGCTCGGCGCCGGCCTCGATCTGTCGAAGGTTTGGCAGGCCGGCCTGCTCGGCCTCGGCATGGGAGTGGCCGTGGTGGTTGTGACCGGCATTCCGCTGTTCCTCGCCGATCGCATCACTGGCGGGAATGGTGTCGCGGGTGTTGCGGCGGCCTCAACGGCCGGTAATGCGGCGGCCGTCCCGGCGATTGTCGCCGCGGCGAATCCAGCCTATGCGGACGCGGCGCGGCCGGCGACTATCCTCGTCGCGGCGTGCGTCGTGGTTACCGCAATCCTCGTGCCGATCGTCACCGCCTGGACAGCCCGCGTTGTTGGTCGCGACGTCGAGGAGCCTGCAGAAGAGAACAACGTGGCTTCTGCCGGCAAGATGCCCCCCGCGGCGCGCTCGGTTGTCACTGAGGCAAGTCACTGAGGCAAAGTCACTGAAGCAGGTCGCTGAAGATGGCCCCTAAAGCGTTTTCGAGCGAAGTGGATACCGGTTCGCGTCAAGAAAACGCGTCAAGCCAAAGCTGGCTGATCGTCGCTGACGATCTCACCGGTGCCGCGGACTGTGCGATCGCCTTCGGCAGAAGGGGGCGTGCGGCTGCGGTGACGTGGGGTGAGGTGACCGACGCGTCGGGCTACCAGCTGCCTGTCCTGGCCTACGATGCCGCGAGTCGAGGCCTTTCGGCCGGGGCCGCTGCAGCCCGCCATGCCGATGTGCTGGCGCGCCTTTGCGAAGGCGGACGTATTCTTTTCAAGAAGATTGACTCGACGCTGCGGGGGCAACCTGCAGCGGAGACTGCCGCCGCGCTTGCGCATCTCAAGTCACGGTCGGGTCCGGCCTTTGGCGTGTTCGCGCCGGCCTTTCCGGCCACCGGCCGGACCACCATCGACGGGCGTATCCTGGTCAGAGGCCGCCCCCTCGAGGAGGCCGAGGTCTGGCACCGCGACCACACCTACCCGAATGCCGATCTTGTCGACGTTCTCGCGACCGCGGGCGTTCGCGGTGAGAAGGTCAAGCTCGCTGCCGTGCGCGGTGGCGATCTCAAAGCCACGTTCGCGAGGCTCGCCTGGGAGGGCGACGTGGTCGCGGCCTGTGACGCCGAGACTGAACACGATCTGCGTTTGATCGCGGAGGCGAGCCTGCATGCATCGCCCGCAACCTTCTTCATCGGCAGCGCCGGCCTCGCGCATGCGCTGGCCGGCCTCGAAGTCAGCCATGCCGTCGAGCCGCTGCGCATTCCCACGAGCGCATCCGGCACCCTGATCGTGGTGGGCTCGCTCGCCGGCGCATCTCGCGCCGCCGCGCGCGAGCTGGAGGCGACCGGCACCGTGGCGCATTTCCCGGTCGCGCCGGAAACGCTGCTCAACGATGGTGCCGGCCGGGCGGCGGTCGCCGCGGACGTGATGAAACGACTTGCCGGCGGCGGCGATACACTGGTTGAGATCATGATGGATGATCACCCCGACATGTCGCTCGGCCCGCAGCTCGCCAAGGGGCTCGCCGACGCTCTTGAGGCCGTCGCACCCGCGATCGGCGCCTTCGCTGCGACCGGCGGCGAAACCGCCGCGGCGATGCTGTCGCGCTTCGGTGTCAACGGTATCCGTCTTGCCGACGAAATCGAGCCGGGCGTGTCGCTCGGCCTTACTCTTGGCCGATTGTCTGTTCCGATCGCCACCAAAGCGGGCGCGTTCGGTGACGAGAACAGCCTCATCCGCATCAGCGAGCGGCTTCGCGCCGTCCGAACCAGAGGAAGTTTCATATGACTCGTCCGACCATTGCGATCACCATGGGAGATCCGGCCGGTATCGGGCCCGAGGTGATCATGAAGGCGCTGGCGCAGCCGCAGGTGCGGGCGATCTGCAATGCGCTGGTGATCGGCGACTCCAACCGTCTGCGCAAGGCCGGTCAGATCGTCGGCGTGCCGCTTGAAGTCGATGCGTTGAGCGACGCGAAGCAGGCGAATTTTGCGTCGAAGGCCGTGCAGTGCGTTGACCTGAAGCTGGTGCCGGACGATCTGCCGTTCGGCAAGGTGTCGGCGACGGCAGGTGAGGCGGCATATCGCTACATCGAGAAAGCCGTGCAGGTGGTGCAGGCAGGGCTCGCGCAGGGCATCTGCACCGCGCCGCTTTCCAAGGAAGCGCTGCATGCGGCCGGCCACAAATATCCCGGCCATACCGAGCTCCTGGCGCATCTGACCGGCACGCCGGAAGTATCGATGATGCTGGTGTCGCCGAAACTCCGCGTCATTCACGTGACCACGCATATCGGCCTGCTCGATGCGATCGAGAAGATCGAGCCCGGCCTCGTCGAGCGTGTCATCGCACGCGGGCATGACGTGCTGGTGCGCGCCGGCGTCGCCAATCCGAAGATCGGCGTCTGCGCCATCAATCCGCATGCCGGCGAGAACGGGTTGTTCGGTCGCGGCGAGGAAGCCGCGAAGATCGCGCCGGCCGTGGAAGCCTGTCAGCGCAAGGGCTGGGACGTGCACGGCCCCCTGCCTGCCGACACGCTGTTCTTCCTGGCCGGCCGCGGCGACTACGACATGGTGGTCGCGATGTATCACGATCAGGGCCATGGACCCATCAAGGTGCTGGGGCTGGAAGCCGGTGTGAACATCACTGTTGGTCTGCCGGTGATCCGCACCTCGGTCGATCACGGGACCGCCTTCGACATCGCGGGCAAGGGCATCGCCGACGAGCGCAGCCTGATCGAAGCGCTGCGGCAGGCGGTCGATCTCGCGCCGAAGAAGGCGGCTTGAGAGGGCTGCGCGGGCTCCTCAGGATGAGGAGCGAGATGCGCGTTAAGCGCAGACATTGCGCGGCCGATGCATCGTGGTATCCATCGGCCGTGCCGCGAAGCCGATACGGTCGAGCTCGGCTGACGGCAATGAATCCGGGGGCTGAGGTTCGATGTCGATGCGCAGCAAGGAGCGTCACGCTCGTCTGTTGGAAGCACTGAACGCGGGAGAGATCGATGTCGACGATCTCGCGCGGCGCTTCGACGTTTCCGCTTCCACCGTGCGGCGCGACTTGCAGCATCTTTCCAAGAACAATGCCGTGCGCCGCACCTATGGCGGCGCCATTCTCACCGCCCACGCGAACGAGACAACGCTCGAGCAGCGCCTCGCGGTTCAGGGCAAACAGAAGCAGGCGATCGCGCGCGCGGCGATCGATCTGATCGAGGATGGCGACACGCTGATTCTCGATGCCGGCTCGACGGTCGCAGCCTTCGGCCGACTGCTGCAGCATCGGCGGCTGCGCATCATCACCAACAATCTTGCGCTGCTGCCCTTCTTCGCCAAGGCTCCGAGCATAGAGCTTGTGGTGTTGGGCGGCGCGCTGCGCACCACCAGCATGAGCACCATGGGGCCGCTCGCCAATGAGGCGTTGCGGCGCATGACCGCGGACCGCGCCGTCGTGAGCGCCGACGGCGTGGTGAATGGCCGTGGCCTGTGCGAAGCGGATCTCGAACAGGTCGCACTGAAGTCGCTGATGATGCAGCAGTCGAAGGAAGTCATCGTTCTCGCCGACGCCAGCAAGCTCGGCCGCGCCGAACAGATGGCCTGGGCGCCGCTGCCGCCGCGCTGGACTCTGGTGACTGATGTCGGCGCATCTGAGGAGCAGTGCAAGCGTCTCGCCGACGCGGGAGCGCGCGTGATCGTTGCCGGCGTTCGCTGAGCCGGCATCGCAATTTTTCGCGTGATCGGAGAAAAATATCGACCGAGGCGGGGTTGCGGTAAGGAATCGCTGAATCGGGGCGCAATGCCGTCAACTTGAATCGCCATATGCTAGGTGGCGATCACCAAACGAGGTTCGCCATGGCGTGCAAGTCTTGGAGTGGTTCTTGGAACGGCACTTGGATCGGCTCTTGGATCAGCCGGCTTGGCGCGCCGCTCGTCGCTTTTGTTTTGACCGTCGCGCCGTTGGCTTCGCCGGTGCACGCCGTTGAGGACGCTCGCAAGGTGAGCGTGGTGTCGTTCGGCCTTTTCGGCGATCAGGGCGTGTTTAGAAGCGAGGCGACCGGCGCAGCACAGGTCGTAGCGGGTCGTTTCGGGAGCGGCCCAGTCAACGTGCAATTCAATTCGAAGAAAGGCGGAGGTGCAACGATTGAAGGCCTGGCTAAGTCCTTGCAGGCGGCGGCCAATGGGATGGACGCCGAGAATGATGTTCTGTTCTTGATTCTCACCTCGCACGGCTCCCCCGACGGGCTTGCAATCAAAGCCGGGCGGCTTACGCAAACGCTCACGCCGTCCCATCTCGCCGCCATGTTGGCGCGGACCGGCATGCGATACAAGGTGGTGGTCATCTCTGCCTGTTATTCCGGGGTCTTTATCCCTCGTCTCGCGAACCCCGATACGTTGGTCATCACCGCGGCCGATGCCGACCATTCATCGTTCGGCTGTCGGGACAAAGCCAAGTGGACCTACTTCGGCAACGCCTTTTTCAATGTCGCACTCCGGCAAGCCAGAAGCCTGAAGAACGCCTTTGTCGTTGCACGCTCGCTCGTCCAGCAGCGAGAACTGCGCGCTCGCTTCGAGCCGTCGAATCCCCTGATGGCAGGCGGCGCAAACGTGCAGCCGTTGCTCATTGCGCGTCCTTGAGAACCGGCCGCGTTTGCGGCCGGCGCCGGTGGGTGCCGTCAACCTCGTCCATGTTGATCTGGTCACCGCATCGCGCCGCATGTCTGCTACTGGCCCAACACAGCCTGGGCCCCTTAGCGGACTTGATTGGCGTTATGGCTGACTTCCGCTTTGCCGGAGATAGCCGACTTCACCGCCAAAGGGAGAGACTGCTTCTGTCGGTGCCTCTCCGTCGGCCGAAGGCGAGGATCGTGGATGGCACTGTCGCGTCCACTCATTTAGCAGGTGAGCTTGCCTGACGCCGTTGCGAACTTTGGTGTGAACGAAAACAGCACGTATCTGGTGCGGTTTCTGGTGCGGTCGTCGCGCTGCGGGCAACGGGAACGAAGTAAGCTATTGATCTCATTGGCGGGCCCGGCAGGACTCGAACCTGCAACCAGACCGTTATGAGCGGTGGGACAATCGTCGCCGCTGTTAAGTTTCCTGCCTTTTCGTCGAATTCGACCACGTTCGCCGCCCTTCGTGCGAGTTGTTATTGGCGCGAAACTGGTGCGGATTGTCTGTAGTCGAATCTTGGACCAGGACGTTGCGTTCTGTAGGTGATAACGTGAGAACGCACTCAAGCCCAGCGATCGACGGCAAGCGACCTCCATACGGCAGCGTGCCGGCAGATCGCCGCGGCCGGCCAAGGTCAGCCTCATAATGCAGGCTATGGGAAGTAATCAAAGCGGTTCATGACAAGCCAGGCGAAACATAACGTGAGTTTCTGGGAGCGTCTAAAGACAGAGGCATCTGCTGAGTGGCGCGCCTACACCGAGCATCCCTTCACGAACGGATTGGCAGACGGCTCGCTCGCCGAACCGGCATTTCGTTATTATCTTGCTCAGGATTACTTGTTCCTCATCGAGTTCGCGCGCGCCTACGCGCTCTCGGTCTACAAATCGCCCAAGCTTGCCGACATGCGTGAAGCAGCGGCCGGTCTTTCGGCCATCCTTGATGTCGAGATGAACCTTCATGTGACACTCTGTGGCGGTTGGGGTCTGTCCCCAAGCGACCTTGAACAGACCCCTCCGGCGGCCGAGATGCTAGCCTATACTCGCTACGTGCTGGATGCTGGAATGCGCGGCGATCTGCTGGCACTCAAGGTGGCGCTGGCCCCATGCGTGATCGGGTACGCGGAGATCGCGAAGCGGCTGGCTGCACAACCCGATGCGAACGCTGCGACGAACCCCTATCGCGTGTGGATTGCCGAGTACGCTGGTGCGCCATACCAAGAGGTCGCGGCGAAAGCGGGAGCACACTTGGAACGTCTCGCTGATCTCTACGCCACCCCGGCCCGCGAGGCAGAGCTGATTGCGATCTTCAAGGAAGCTACTCGTCTCGAGGCAGACTTCTGGGAGATGGGCTGGCGCGCGGGCCAGCGTGTCGAATAGCGCTTCGGAAACTGTCATGCTTATAACCTGAAGGTCATCGGTTCGAATTTGTTGGCAAAGCTATCCGCAGATTTGGTCTCAATTGGGCTCTCTTTGATGATTTTGGTGGGTCCGGCAGGACTCGAACCTGCAACCAGACCGTTATGAGCGGCAGAATAGCGGTCAGCTTCGTCGCCTTTGCCGCGCATTCGGTCGCTTCTGCTCGCGTTTGTTACGTTTTGATGATGTCGCTCCCGCTTTGGTCGCCAGCCAGCGATCAGTCAAAACGTCTCGGTAACCTTGCTCAGGCGAGGGGGACGATCCGGGTCAAATCCGCGCGCGCATGCCGCCTGCTCGATCATCCGGTAGGCCGGAACGAGCATGGTGATCGGGTCGGTGGCGGGGTCATCCTCGACCAACCAAGGCAGCGAGCCATGCGGTCCGCCGCAGAGATGCAGCGCGATCTTTTGCTCGCGCAATTCCTCTGCCAGTGCGTCCACCGTGGCCGCCGTTTCATCCATGAGGCGCATCATGACAACTGGCGTGCGCGACGATAACGCGGCACGTGGCCCATGCTGCAGCTCGGCGGCGCTCAGTCCGATGGAGGGCAGGCGCATGATTTCCGAAAGCTTGAGCGCGATCTCCCTCGCCGAGCCCAGGCCCAGGCCCCGAGCCGCCACAAACACGGCTGATGCCTTGACGAGATCATCGGCAATCTCCGACCAGTCGAGCGCCAGCGCGCGGTGCAGGCGCTCGGGCAGCCGGTCGAGGGCTGACCGCAGCGCACGATCTTGCGCCAGCTCGGCAACCAGTCCGGCACTGGCGGCCATCGAGCCGATCACGGTCTTCGTGGCCGCTACGGAGTGTTCTTGGCCGGCTTCGATCGGAACGACAAATTCCGCTTCGTCAGCCACCGGCGACGACGGCGCATTGACGATGGCAATCGTGCGTGCGCCCGAGGCTCGTGCCGACCTGGTCGCTGCGACGAGATCCGGGCTGCGCCCCGATTGCGAGATTACGATGAACAGCGCATCGCGGAGCATCAAAGGTGTGCGAAATGCCGTGATCACCGAGGGAGCACTTGCTGAAACGGGAAGGCGAAGCCGCGTCTCGACAAGATATCTCAAGAAAACCCCGGCATGCCCGGAGCTTCCCCGACCACACACGACGCACAAAGGGGCGGAGTCAATCCCAATCCGCTGTGCGATGTCGCGTAAGGCGGGTCGGCCGCGAACAATGTTAGCGACAACATCCGCGCTTTCCCCGATTTCGCTCGCCATCGCGGATGTCGTCACGGCTCAACCACTCCGCCTCGGCCGCGTCCCGCCGCTCCCTTTGGGAGTCGGTCACGATGCGAGTCACGATTCTTGGCAAGCTCGACAAACACTTGCCGAAGGTTGCCGTCACAGTTCTCCAGAACGGTCTCCGCATCAACCCTGTCGACACCGAGCGCCAGAAGGACTGCAATCTTGATGTCTCCCTCGGCCTGCTCGAGCGAGCGTGCCGCGTGCGACGGATTACAGCGCGCGATTTGCGCCACCATGGCCTCGGCGCGCCGCTTCAGCTTGGCATTGGTCGGCGGCATGTTCACCATCATGCCGCGATATACCCGGCCAAGGCGCAGCATGATCCCCGAGGAGATCAGGTTGAGCACGACCTTCTGCGCGGTGCCCGCCTTCATCCGCGTGGAGCCGGCGATCAGCTCTCGGCCGGTCTCGACCAGGATCGGAAACTTTGCCAATGCCAGCAGTGCGGTGCCGGGATTGTTGGCGACACCAATCGTTACTGCATCGAAAGACCCTGCCTGCTGCAGCGCCGCGACCGTGAACGGCGTTGTGCCGCTGGCGGCTACCGCAATCACCACGTCGTGCGGCGTGAGCCGTGCGGCGCTGATCTGCGTGACTGCATCATCGACATCGTCCTCCGCGCCCTCGATGCTGGTGACGAACGCGCTGTCACCGCCGGCAACGACGAAGCGGACGCGCTCGCGGGGCCAAGCGAAGGTCGGCGTCAGCTCGGCGCCGTCCTGGACCGCCACGCGGCCTGACGTGCCCGCGCCGACATATACAATGCGTCCGCGGTCGCCCAGCACCGTCTTGGCCGCTTCGGCTGCCGCAGTGATCGCGGGAAGGGCATGGCCGATCGCGGCGACCGCCGCAAGCTGGCCCTCCCACATCGCTTCCATCGCTGACGTCAGCGACCATGCATCAAGGTCGGTAAATCTGGGATCGACTTCTTCGGTGGCCATATCGGTGATCCAAGCACCATCAAACGCGGAACTTCGAAGTCTGTTCATGGTCAGTTTCTCTCTTGGGCGGGTCCAGCTTGCGCAGGTCGAGCCGCCCTCGGGCCACAAGCAGCGCGCCGGCCGCTGCGTCGGCGTCAGGACGCCTCAGGCGAGCGCGCAGGTCAGGCGTTAGCCAGGGCGTAATCGCATCCGCGAGCCCGCCCACCAGCGCGAGCCGGTCAATTCCTTTAGCCAGGAACAGATCAAGCAGATCGCCAATGGCATCGGCCGCGCGTTCGACAATGCGGCGGCCGACCGGATCGCCCTGATTGGCATGCCGCATCACGGTCGGCGCGAACGCGGCGTAGTCGGTGGCCCGGGCTTCTTCAGACCACGCCACGGCCTGATAAGGATCTTGATCGAATGCGCCCAGCACCTCTGCAAGCAATGGTGTCAGCTCGCCGCGGCGATCCGCGGCCCGCAGCGCCAGTCGAACGACCTGCAGGCCAATGTCGGCGCCGCTGCCTTCGTCCGAGACTGGGAAGCCGTAACCGGCGATGCGGATCTCGCTGCCGCCAATCAGGCCGACACCCACCGAGCCCGTGCCGGCCACCACGATGGCCCCGTCCGCGCCGCTATGGGCGCCGACACAGGCAGCTAGGCCATCGCTGACGAAGATAACGGACGCAAAGGGATGCGGGATCTCTTTGAGCGCCGCTTCCGCGCCCCGGCGACCAATGCCGGCGAGGCCAATTCCGGCGTGCATCCGCGCGAAATCCTCGCGCGTCAGTTCGGACTGTGCGGCCGCCGCTTCGGTGGCCTCCATGATGGACCGCCAGGCCCTGTCGAAGCCAATCCGGGTCGTGGCAGGCCCCGAGCTCGCTTCACCGAGTACCCTGCCGTTTTCGTCCTCGATCCGGGCGCGGCAGCGGGTTCCGCCCCCATCGATGCCGAGATAGGTGGTACCTTTTGTTTCCATGAGAAGTTAACGCAAGGATTTAGCTCCGGGTCCCTGAAGCCCGTTGTGTACATATTGGGACCTGTACAACACGGGACTCGCCTCACGAGTCCGTGATTGCCATTCTCGGATCAGCACTTATGGGCCAAGCTGGGTCTTCCGTGGTTTTCTCGATTGCTGCGCAGCACATCTTTGACGGTGCCGACATGCGCGGGCCGGGGTTGGTCAGAATATCGCAGGGGCGGATCGAAGGCATTACCGAGGAAGCGCGCGCCTCGATCCACCTTCCCCGAGATGCGATACTTGCACCCGGATTCGTCGATGTTCAGGTGAACGGAGGCGGCGGCGTTCTTCTCAACGACCAGCCAACGGAGGCCGGCGTTCGCCGCATCGTCGAGGCGCACCGCAAGGCCGGCACCACGGGCTGTTTGCCAACCCTCATCACCGATCGAAGCGAGGTCATCGAACGATTGGCTGTAGCAGCTCAGGCGTGCCTCGAAATTCCTGGCGTGCTCGGCTTTCATCTGGAAGGTCCGGCCCTCAACAGGTCTCGCAAGGGCATTCATCCGGAAGCCGAGATACGCGTGCCCGATCGGCGCGATCTCGCCGCCATCAAAAGCTTCGGGGACCGCGGTCGCTCCATGGTGACCTTGGCCCCGGAATGCGTGCCCGCGTCCATGATCGATGAATTGATCGGCGCCGGATTGCGTATCGCGGCCGGCCACAGCGACGCCACCGCAGCCGAAATCGGGCAGGCGGTCGATCGCGGTGTCTCGGGGGTGACCCATCTGTTCAATGCCATGTCGCAGTTGAACGCCCGAGAGCCGGGCTTGGTGGGCGCCGCGCTGGGAGATGACCGGTTGTTTGCAGGGATCATCTGCGACGGCATCCACGTTGACCGCGTCGGCTTGCGTGTTGCCTTGCGCTGCAAGGGACGCGATCGATTGATGCTGGTTACCGATGCCATGCCATTGGCGGGCACGAGCGACCGGCAATTCCTGCTACAGGGAAGGGAGATCACGTTGCACGACAATCGCCTGACTGACCGGGATGGCACGCTCGCGGGCGCTCACCTCACCATGATCGAGGCGGTGCGCAACGCTGTTGCGCTTATCGGAATCTCCCTTGTCGATGCTCTTATCATGGCTTCCCGGACGCCCGCGGCATTTCTAGGCCTTGGGTCCGAGCTTGGACGGATCGCGCCCGGATACCGCGCGGATCTTGTCGCCTTTAATCCGAACTTTGAGGTCATTGGTACATGGATAGGCGGTGTTGGTTCGATGGGCGAGGCGAACAAGGCTTCCGAGCGAGGTTAGATGCGCAACCAGCCCATCGTCGTGCAGAAATACGGTGGTGCCTGCCTTGAAACACCGGCGAAGATTCGCGCGGTTGCGCGCAGTCTCGCCGACCTGCACGGCAGTGGGAAAGGCACCTCTGACCGGGAAAAATGCGCCTTGTCCCTTCATCCTTCCAAGTAAGCTGTTGCAATCGCAGCAAATGCGAACGCCCTCCGAGCGCACCATAATTCCAGAGCGGGGATGCGACGTCGCTATTGGCTTCACACGGGCCGAGCATCCGGCTTGAGAATTGGTGAGAAATTGCGCGAAGTCACTTGCTACCATAAGGCGCGCGTTGCGCTGGTTAGTCAATGTTGCTGACGGTAATTCCCCGGAATTGCTGGCGCGCCAAACCCGGTCTGGGATACCTCATTCAACGCACCCGGTTCTTGTCAAGTCAACGTCCGCCCTGCATTCGCATCGAACATATTTGGAGATGATCATGCGTAGCATAGCCTTGATGATTGCATTCGTGATCTCGTTTACCGCCCCGGCGTTAGCTCAAAAAGCCGAGATCGAGGCCATCAATGCGAAATGGATTGAATTGTTCAACAAGGGCGACTTCTCGGGAGTTGCGTCACTCTACAGCACGGATGCGACCGCATTCCCGCCAGGTACCGCGATGGTTCACGGCCGATCAGCCATCGAGGCAATGTGGAAAAGCATGGCGGAACAAGTTAGCGATCCGAAGCTCGCAACCCTTGACGTTAAGCCCCTTGGTCCAACCGCGGCGCGCGAGATTGGGACGTTCGCCCTCAAGACCAAGGGACCGACACCGAAGGATGTGACTGGAAAGTATGTCGTGGTTTGGGAGAAGGTCGGCGATGATTGGAAGCTGACCACCGACATCTGGAACGACGGCAACTAGGCATCTCTGTTCATAGCTGTGCTTCGCGCTTACGTTGAGTTGGCTATTGCACGGTCGAAGGCGCGCGCGATCGGGGCCCCATGGCATCGCTTGGCAGCGCCCAGCTTTCGCCGGAGCCAATGTGTTAAACTGGCTGAGATGTCTCGCGATCGGTGCTTCCATTTGCAGATGTGCCTTCGCAGGTCTCTGCAATGTGCTACCCTTATCCCTATTGGCCATAGGTATACCATGACAGGTATTGCAGAGTGGCTGGCATCGATCGGTTTGGGAGAGTACGCCGATCGTTTCGCAGAGAACGCTATCGACCTCTCGGTCGTCGGCGATCTCACGGAGCAGGACCTCAAGGACCTCGGCGTCCTGCTTGGGCACCGGCGCAAGCTGCTGCGCGCGATTGCGGCACTTGAGGATGATGTCGCTGCATCGGACCAAGCGGCTGCCAAACCAGCGCCGCGAGACGGCGCCGAGCGGCGCCAAATCACGGTCATGTTTTGCGATCTGGTGGGCTCGTCCGCACTTTCGGCCCGGCTGGACCCGGAGGACTTGCGCTCGATAATCGGCGACTATCACGCCTGTATCGCTGAGGTTATCGCCCGGAGTGAGGGCGTTATCGCGCGCTACATGGGGGATGGCGTGCTTGCCTATTTCGGCTACCCCCTGGCGCACGAGGACGATGCCGAGCAGGCGACACGTGCGGGGCTGTCACTGGTCGATGCCGTGGCCAACCTTCAGACAGATATCGGCACCAAGCTGCAGGTTCGCGTTGGCATCGCTACCGGTATGGTCGTCGTGGGCGATCTGATCGGCGAAGGCGCCGCCAAGGAGCAGGCGGTGATCGGTGAGACACCGAATCTGGCTGCTCGTCTGCAGCAGTTCGCCGAGCCCGGTACGGTGCTGATCTCCGAGAGTACGCGCCAGCTCACCGAAGGATATTTCGAATACTGCGATCTTGGCTCGATCGCGCTGAAAGGATGGGCGGAGCCAATACCTGCCTGGCAGGTGCTCGGGACGACTGGAGTCGAAAGCCGCTTTG
Organism: Bradyrhizobium sp. USDA 4503; assembly: GCF_054055815.1. Lineage (NCBI taxonomy): Bacteria > Pseudomonadati > Pseudomonadota > Alphaproteobacteria > Hyphomicrobiales > Nitrobacteraceae > Bradyrhizobium > Bradyrhizobium sp. USDA 4503. Next base: position 3,289,052 of record NZ_JBSRXS010000001.1, on the reverse strand, counting down.
AGGCTCAGCACAGGACTCGATTGACCCCCTTGATCGGGCGAGACGAGGAGATCGAGCTGCTGTTGCGGCGCTGGCAGCACGCCTCTTCGGGCGAAGGTTGCGTAGTGGTTCTAACTGGAGAGCCAGGTATCGGTAAGTCGCACATCGCGCTGGCGCTTCAAGAACGGCTCCAAGCCGAACCACACATTACGGTCCGCCATTTCTGCTCAGCGCACCATACCAACAGTGCGTTGCATCCGTTCATCGACAATCTCGAACGTGCTGCCCGTTTCGAAAGAGGTGAAGCGCCGACGGAGAAGTTTGCCAAGCTTGAAGCTCTGCTGTTGCGGTCTGGCGCCGACGCAGATCGTGTGGTGCCGGCTCTAGCAAACCTTCTGTCGCTACCGGTCAGTGACCGCTACCAGCTGCCCGAGCTCAGTCCGCAGAAACGCAAGGAGATGACGTTGGCGGCATTCTCGGCTCAGCTCGAAGCGTTGGCGGCGCGGCAGCCAGTGTTCATCATCTTTGAGGATGCCCATTGGTCGGACCCGACTTCGATGGAGCTGCTCACGATTACACTGGAAAAAGTACCACGACTCCGAGTGCTGCTGCTCATCACCGCGAGACCAGAGTTCACGCCGCCCTGGCCTGGTCATGCACATGTGACGACCGTCTCGCTTACACGGCTGAACCGGCGCAACGGGGCGGCCTTGATCGAGCGCGTCACGGCAGGCAAGACGCTCCCGGAGGAGGTCTTGGACCAAATCCTCGCTCGCACCGACGGCGTGCCCCTGTTCGTCGAGGAACTGACCAAGGCGGTGCTCGAAACCGGCTTGCTGCAGGAGCGAGACGACCATTACGTGGTCAGCGGTCCGCTACCCTCGTTGGCGATTCCAACGACATTGAACGCATCGCTGATGGCTAGGCTCGACCGATTGGCCCCCGTGAAGGAAGTTGCTCAGATCGGCGCCGTTGTGGGGCGCGAGTTCTCGTACGAACTGCTGAGCGTGGTCGCCAAGCTGCCAAGGCAACGGCTTGAGGAGGCGCTTGCCCAGTTGGTTCAGGCGGAGTTGATATTCTGCCGAGGCGAGATACCCCGGGCGGTCTACACCTTCAAGCATGCGCTCGTGCGGGACGCTGCCGAAGCGGGACTTCTGAAGAGCCGACGCGCAGCGCTGCATGCCGCCGTCGCCAACGCTTTCGAGCAACGATTCCCGGAAATTGTGGAGTCTCAACCCGAGACTCTCGCACTCCACCTTACCGAGGCGGGATTGTTCGAAAAGGCGGGAGAATATTGGCTCCAGGCAGGCAAGAAAGCGGCCATGCGCTCCGCCAACCTCGAAGCGATCGCACACTTGCGCAAAGGCATTGAGGTCTCGGCCCATTTGGCCGACGGTGCGCTTAAAGACCGGCTGGAGCTTGATTTCCAGTACGCGCTCGGGCCCTGCCTCATTGCCACCCAGGGGCCGGCCTCGCCTCAGGCGGTGGCGACCTTTGCGCGAGCGCGCGAGCTGTGCCAGCGGCTCGGAGATCCCCCCGAGCGACTACAAATCATGTTTTGGTTGACCACCGCGAGCGTCATTCGCGGCGAGTTGCCGGTCGCCGAGGAAATGATCTCGGTGTTGCTCGATCTTGCGGAGGGTCGGGGTGATCGACCAACGTTGCTCAACGCGATGCGTGGGCAAGGGATGATACGCCTTTTCATGGGAAATCTCGTAGGTGCCCAGGAGGTGATCGAACGGGCCTTCGAAGCGTTCGAAGCGAGCAGCGAGCATGATAGATTGGCGGCGCGTGCTGCCGGCCAGGATGCGGGTGTGGCCGACCTGGCTCTGATGTCATGGGCGCTCTGGCTGCAGGGCCGTGCTGATACGGCACTCGCGCGTGTAAATGCCGCCCTTCAGCGTGCCGACGTCATCAGTCATCCGCATTCGCAGGCCTATGGATGCTATTACGCATCCATTCTCCACGCTCTTCGGGGTGACTTCCGAAAGGCACACCGTTATGCCGATCGTTGTCTCGCCTTGTCGGAAGAACTCGGATTCCGGCAGTGGCGAGGATTGGCTCGCGCCATCCGGGGGATAAGCGCCACCTTCCTTGATCCTTCGTCCGCTGCGCTCGAGGAAATCCGCGCGGCGATGAACGAATATCGCGGCGCGGGCTATCAGCTTGGCATCACAGCCCTGTATGTGCTCCTGAGTGCCGCTTTGTTGTCGAGCCATCAAAGCGAAGCCGCGCTCGAACTGATTGAGCAGGGTCTCGCTACAACCGGCCGCAATAGCGAACGGATATTTGAGGCCGAGCTGTATCGATTGAAGGCGCGCGTATTGCTCGTCCGCGATGCACCGGAGGCCAGCACCGATGCACGATCACTGCTCGATCACGCATTGACAACTGCGAAAAGTCAGCGCGCCAAGGCCCTTGAACTTCGAGTAGCAGTAGACCTCGCCAACTTGTGGATCGATCAGGGCAGAACCAGCGAAGCGCTCGACCAACTCGTGCCCATCTACGGCTGGTTCGTCGAGGGTCTTGAAACGCAGGATCTGAAGCAGGCAAAGGCATTACTCGACCGACTGCAGTAATTGCGCCTCGACTGCGGATATTGGAGCTTGGCTCAGCAGGTCGGCCTCAAGGCTGCTTTACCTTGCCGTTACGCAGCCCGCCTTCGACATTCGTGATATGCCTCCTTAACCTCTCGCCATCCCGCCTCATCGCTTTCCGCAGGATTCTCATTTATGAAATGTGGCCCGTCATGCGGCGGACGTTTTCCGTGTTCGTAGTATGCCTTGATTGCTTGTTCAGCAGCGATCCTTCCCAACTTTCTCCCGCTGTCCAGGTTGCTGTGGTTCCATTTGAAACTGATGTGCCCCGGCACATGAATCTCGACGATTGTGCCCTTCCACGGATGCTCTCCGGATTTTGGCTTGTCGTACCGCACGTGGTATTTGAAGAGCTTGACGTCATCTTCGCCAACGGTCGCTGCGAACAATTGGCAGAGATTGGCCAGGGCATCGTGAAGGTTTTCCGGTTTGCGGACTTGCTTTGAATCGACGATCCTGCTCACCCATATCTCGTCCAGCTCATCGCCCGGCTTATGATGCTCCTGGAGCAAGCTCTCGAAGTTGACCGTATCGACCAGTGCTCCTTCGCAGTAGGTAACTCCGTCGATCTCTACGGTTTCTTCCACGAAGGGAAGGGCTGAACACGCACATAAGCTGGATGCGCTGATAGGCACTTTGTACTCTTTCCCGTCGACCTTCTTGTTCTCATCGACCTTCTTGGGCATCGGGCGGTTGGAAAACAACGCGAGTTTATGCTCATCGAGATTCCAGGCGTTGTGGAATATGAATGGCTTTTCGGGTCTTCCCAGCGCGTCGAAATTTATGCTCTTCATAAACTGGCTGTGTGGATAGTTGATCCTAGAGAGGCCGGTGACTTGGGACAGATACATCATTGACGTGAAATAACGAACGAAAGGATTTGGGGCCAGCACCTGATTAAGAACCCATCTGTTTACGTCTCCCTCATCCGGGCTCGTGAACTTCTTCCCGCCGTCCGTGTCGGGCTGTTGAGCGAACCAGAGCGACATGGATTCCCTGAAGGCATTCGCGACCCTGTTTGGGTCCCACAAATCCTTATAGGTATTGGGATCTGCGACGAAGTTGGTCAGAGCCTTGCCGATGCTTTCCCAATCCGGGCCGAACACCGTGTTTATGGGAAAGCGCCTATAGCTTTCGTCGTCTCGAAACACGCCATTCTTGAAGAATTGATGGGTCTGTTTCGCCCTGTCTTTATTGTCAACGTTGTCAAACTGATTGTAGACGATCCCAACCCAGGCGCCGATGCAGGACAATGCCCACACGTCAAAGGTTATACCTGCGTTGGCAAGAGCTTCCAGAACTCCAATGTGCAGCCCTGCCGCCGGACCACCACCGCCGAGCGTAATCGCCCTCTTCACCATTGGTTCCTCCATCAAATTTTTTGCATGGCTTATTCTCTGATCAAGTTTCTGAACCGCGTAAAACTAAAAGACTGGTCGTTTGCTGGGTCCGCGGGCTTTCGGCCGCACCGAATGCCGTTGAATCCAACTCGACAACTCATTGATCGCAGCGTTGCGAAACACGATACGTGCGACGGAACGGTGGACGTCGAGGTTCGGCGCCTTCTCGAGCCTGCTGATCGCGCTGGGCGCACGCCGGCCGAGAGCTCGAGCAAGCATATCGCGGTCTGGCCCGCCCATTTGTGAACCAATTCACGGAAGATATTTATCGCCGATGTTAGTAGGGGAGATGTTGTCCAATTGTGGCTTCCGCTTCTGGCCCATCGCGACATATTGCGCTGCCGCACGAACCTGGTCGCTATAGGAGCAAAGCGGACGTAGTCACCAGTCACATGAGGCCGTCGGATCTATAGGCCACTCTATACGATGGGCAGGCCGAATGCGCCGCATGGCAAGCTCCATCTCTTCAGACAGACGGGTCGTGTTCGGCGTAGCAAGCAGTGGTCGGTTGGTTCGACGCCAGGGGAAAAAGAGATACCTCCCTTATCTGCCGTGTTTGGGATTCTGTCCCGCCGAGGTGAAAGCTCAAGTATGACGACCGGCTTCCGGCTTACTTCTTTGGCCGAGGGGCCGCGCGGAAGATAAGGCACGTCCAGCCTGTCGCAGACGTTGGCCAGACTGTTCCCGGTGACTCCGAATTCCTCGGCCGGCCGGATCATTCACCTAGCCATTGATGTAGAAGCAATAAAACATCAGCGCCAAGGCGTGGCGAGATCCCCCCTAACCTTCGCGGATCAGCCGCCTTCGCTTCTGGCAGATGCCCAGCTCGATACGTGTATAGGCCTGACGAACAAAATAAGCCGGGATTTCGAGAGGAAATCCCTGCCTAGACTAGAGCAACGTGACACCTGAAGTGCGTAGCCAAGGCAAATGGCGATCCAAGCGCCGTCGGCGAGCTCGCAGCGATGCTGATTTGACAATAGCAGAGCAAGATCTTGCCGATGGAGAAACGTCAATTCTGTGTCCTGGTTTCGGACAGCAGCCAGTCGCGGAATGCAGCAATCTCCGGCCTGCCAACGTCGGTTTCGCGGCCGACGAGGTGGTAACTGTCGGCGGTTCGTACCACCAGCGGATGGATCGCCAATAGTCGTCCCGCTTTGAGATCGTCCTGGACCAGTTCCAGATGCGCCACCGCGATGCCGAGCCCGTCGATCGCCGCTTGATAGGCTAGCGAGGAATTGCCGAACGACAGTCCTTCGCGAAAGCTCCCGGGTGTGACGTCCGCCGCCTCAAACCAGATCCGCCAATCGTGCGGGCGCTTCATTGAATGAAGTAACGTGCGGTCGAGCAGCTCTCGTGAATCGTGCACGGGTGGATGCTTGTTGAATTCGGCGGGGCTACAAACCGGCAGCAGCTCGATCGGAAACAGCGTGTCGTAACGCACGCCGGGCTTTGGAATGGCGGGAGTCTGAATGGTGAAGTCCACCTCGCCAGCGCTCACATCGACGAGATCGTTGGCGATCGTGACCTGCACATTGATGCTTGGGTAAATGGTATGGAAGCGCGCGAGCCGCTTGACCAGCCATTTCATCGCCACCGTGGGAAACAGCCGTATCCGCACCACGCGATTTTGCTTGTCCCGGCGGCTGACCTGGGTCGCGAGTTCGATGCGATCAAAGGCTTCGGCAATGGCCTGCGCGTACTGTTCGCCCTGCGTCGTCAGCTTGACGTCGCGTTGATTACGGACGAACAGGCGCAGGCCAAGGAAGGCTTCGAGTTGGGCGATATGCCGGCTGACGGCGCCCTGCGAGACGTTGAGTATTTTGGCGGCGTGGGTGAAGTTCTCGGAGCGGGAGGCGACCTCGAAGACGCGAAGTGCATTCAGCGGGGGCAATTTTCGGGCCATCAGCGCCTCCCACTGAGGGCTGATCGCGTCCGCGCCGCATTCTCTGTGTTGCTCTGAAGATAAGTCATCGTCGTGATGAGTAAATTAGCATACTCGGCCCAAAGCATTCCGCTTATTTTGCCCGCATAAGCGGCGCTGAACGCCGCTACTTGCGGGAGAAACGCTTTCTATGACCACCCCCGTTAACGCCGCGGGCCGGCTTGACCGGCTCCCGATGGGCGCATTCCAGCGGCGGATTCTCAGCCTGATCGGCCTCGGGATGTTCTTCGACGGTTTCGACAACCAGATGGCCGCCGGCGTGTTGGGCGCCCTCGTTAAGGAGGGCTGGTCGAACATGGAGACCAATGCCCACTACATTTCCATCACCTTTGCCGGCCTCGCCATTGGCGCGCTGATGACGGGGTTGGTCGGTGACCGGTTCGGCCGGCGTTTTGCCTATCAGTTCAATCTTCTGATTTTCGGCAGCATGTGCCTGCTCTCGATGCTCGCGCCCTCGATGACCTGGCTGATGGCGATGCGTTTCTTCATGGGAGTAGGGATCGGCGCAGAATATGTCTGCGGTTACGGCATGGTCAGCGAGTTTGTGCCGCCGCAACGGCGCGGATGGGCGCTTGGCCTGATCAGCGTGGTGTCGATGGCATCGACATTCGCTGTGAATTTTACCGGACTATTCGTCATTCCAGCACTTGGATGGCGGCCGATGTATCTGATCGGCGGTTGCGGCGCATTATGGGTCTGGTTCCTGCGCCGCAAGCTTCCGGAGTCGCCGCGCTGGCTCGAAGCGCGCGGCCGTTATGAAGAAGCCGAAAAGATCATGCAGGATATCGAAGCTGAGGCCTCGAAGGCGGGGCCTCTCCCGCCGGTGATATCAGTGGCCGCGCCTGCGCCGGCCTGGGTACCGATCTCCATCCTGTTCTCGCGCGGCGTCGTCACCCGCACCTTGCTCGCGATGGCGGTTTGCATCACCTGCCTGGTCGGTTCCTACAGCTTCTCCTATTGGGTGCCGACCTTCTTCGTCAAACAGGGACTGAGTGTCACGAAGTCGCTCAGCTTTGCGACCGTCATGGCGCTGGGCAGTTCGCTCGGGCCGCTGGTCGGCATGCTGACCTCCGACTGGATTGGACGCCGTCGCGGCACCATGTTTGCGGCCTTATGGTGTGGCGTGTTCGCGCTGGCGTATTCGCAGCAGACCGATCCCGCCTGGGTGCTGATCTTTGGCTTCCTGTTGCAGGGCGGCATGAGCCTGATGATCGGCTTCGGTCTCGGCGGCTACACGCCGGAGTTGTTTGCAACCGAATATCGCTTCCGCGGCTCTGGCATCGCCCAAATGACGGGGCGGATTGCTGTCATCGCATCGCCCTACATGGTTGTGTCGCTCTATGACAATTATGGTCTCCCATCAGTGCTCTACGCCATTGCGTCGCTTTATCTGCTGTTAGCGCTTGGTATTCTCTTGTTCGGTATCGAAACCAACCAGCGCTCCCTGGAATCGATCGCGCCAGCGCGCGATGGCGAAGCGGCGGTGACAACATCGCGCTCCGCTGAAAGCGCGGCCTGATCTGGTCGCAATCCCGACACCCACACCAGAGCTCACGAAAAAGGAACTGCACATGGATCAAACGCTGCTCATCTTGGGCGATACCAACATCCAGAACCGCGAAGATCCTTTCAGCGCATTCGTCAATGTGCGTGACATGCTGACATCGGCCGATGTCTTGTTCGGACAGCTGGAAGGCCCGCTTGCCGAGCCCTCGATCGATCCCGCGCGGCCCGATATCCCGCACAAAAAGGGTTGGCGCCATTCGGGCGCCAAGGTAGGTCCGGCGCTCAAGAAGGCGGGCTATGTCGGCGTGAGCTGCGCCAGCAACGTCGCCTATCCCGCGCGCGCCGCCGTCGCCAGCGTCAAGGCGCTGGATTCGGCGGGGATCCTCCACTGTGGCGTTGGCGAAACGCTGGCCGAGGCCAGGAAGCCGGTAATCATCGAGAAGAACGGGGTTCGTTTCGGCTTCTTGAGCTACACATCGGTGTTCTGGCCGAGCAATCACGCCGCGTCAGCCAACAGCCCCGGATGCGCCACCATCAAGGCCCACGCCGCCTATGAGCCGGGCCCGCGCGCGCTGGAGATGCCGGGTGCTGAGCCGATCACGCATACATTCGCAGACGCCGACGAACTCGAGGCCATGCGGGACGATGTCCGCGCTCTGCGGACCAAGGTCGACCTTGTGATCCTTTCATGCCATTGGGGCGTGTCGTCCAAAGAGGAGCCAGTCGCATATCAGCGCGAAATAGCCCGAGCCGCCATCGACGTGGGGGCAGACATGGTGTTCGGCCACCATCCGCATGTGGTCCAGGCCGGCGAAATCTATCAGGGTAAGCCGATCTTCTACAGCCTTGGCAATTTTGCGTTCGACTGGGACGTTATGCGCGGCCGTCATCTCGATGGTCTGGCGCTGCGGTGCTTGATCGCGGGGAAGAAGATCACCGAAATTGAATTACTACCGGTCCGTCGCAACGAGCACAACGATATCTGCGTACATAGTGCAGACACCGGCGCGGGCAAGGACATTCTCGGCCGTTTCGAGCAGCTGAGCAGGAAACTCGGAGACTCAATCGTCTTGTCGAGGGCCACTCACCTGCGGCTTGAGGGTATGTAAGGTTAACGCGGCTGCTGACTCCCCCGAGCCGTTGTTTTGCCGAGCGATATCCAATCAGGGGAGCAAGAGGCCTCGCTCCTGACTGCGAGGAAAGCGCCTGCCGCCTGTCAGACATTCCCCTTGGGCGGAAAAGCCCTGGATCTTCCATGTACCACCGTATCGCACTCACCATGCGATGCTAGTCGCCTTTGTGAACTTGCGCGCGAACGAAAAAGAAGCACGTATCTGTGCGGTCGCCGCGCTGGGGGACAACGAGTATCCAGTAAGATGTTGATCTTCTTGCACTCAATCCTGCAACCAGAACGTATGAGTGGCCGAACGAGGATCGTTGACCTTTCGTTTCAGGGGCGAAGTCGCACTGATGGTCTCATGCTCCGAGCACCGGCTCCTTGCCGGTGAAGGCCCTGAGTATATTCGCCGTCAGGCGCGAAAGACCGTTGTCGCAGCCGTTCCAGGCCAGGGCGCCGGCATAGGCGATGGAGCCGACCGAAAATACCCAGCCGCCTCCATCGATCGGAAACAGGACCATGTCCGATCTCACCACGTCAGGCCGCTGTGCGCCTCCCTGATCCGGGAGCGAAAGAGTGAGATCCTCGATGACGAGCTGATACTCGTTGCCAAGCCCGGTCGAAGTCCCGAGCACATAGGCATGCTCGGGACTTCCGAGCGTAACGTCGTACCTGTCGACCTCGTCTCCCACCGCTCCACCCAGCACATAGCCGTAATCGCCGACGATTTCCTCAGTGATGCCGTCGAACAATTTCGCGGCGGGCGAATTGTAGCTCGCCTCCAGACGCCGATAGCCGCAGCCCTTCGACCATCCCTCCGATGCGAAGCCCACGCCCAGCATCTTGTTCGGGGCGCGGCCGCGCGTGCGCCAGATGCCGCCGGCTTCAGTCGTCGCAACATGGGTCCGTTCGCCATAGGGGGCATCCCAGCAGCGCGTGCCGCTGTTGTCGCGGCGCACCTCGATGACCCAGGGCTTTGCACTGAGCCGGCTCGTTACCCAGTAGAAGCCGTTGCCGCCAAGATACATGACCCGTCCGCCGTCATGCAGGTATCCGTCGAGGATATCGAGGCCGGTTCGTGTCCAGTATTCCGGGTGCGAGCCCGTGACGATCGCCGCGTACCGGTCGGCCAGGTTGCGGCCGCCACGTTCGAAATCCTCGTCGGTTGCGACATGATATTCGATGCCGAGGTGCTCTAGCCATTCGACGATGTACATGTCGACGGGAAAGTGACGGTATGAGCCCGTTAGCCAGTTCGGAAAACCAGGGCGGACGTTGAACAGCGGTCGTCGGCGGCCCGAATAGCGAACCGGCGTTCCGTCGGCATGGGTATCGTAGCAGGAGCGGCCCGGCTCGGGATGTGAGAACAGGTACTGTTCGTCCTCGGGCACCACCTTGTCATGAGGCATCACCGATGAGAAATCGAGCGAAGCCAGGTGGTCGTTCGCATAGGCCAGAAAGGTGTTGGTCGGCACCAGGAACAGCACGGGTGCCGAGGTGCCCAGGACCGGTCTGATAAACAGCGGAAAATGATTGCGGCGTCCGCCGGCCTCGAGCCGAACTGCGTAGACTCCGCTTTGAAGGTCCTCCGGCAGGCGGAATTCGAGATTATACCTCCAGCCGGCATCCACCATGTCGTCGTCGTGGAATTGCAGCGCACAGTACTGCTCGGGAACTTCGACGAAGGAGTCGCTTCGCCCGTCCCAGTTGCGTCCGGTCACACCGCGCTCGACGCCGTTGACAAGGTGCCCCTGTTCGCCTCCAGCGTCCGGCTCAATCGTCTCCGACGCGAAGTCCCTGCCGAGTTTCCATGCTGCCCATGCCGGCTGCGTGGGAGTCTTCCCCGCGTGCCATGCGGCGATCATCTCGGCGGATGGCTTCGCGAGGTGCAGCGTTGGCGAGTCGATCTTGCCATTATATGGCTCCAGCGGCGACCCGGACCGGCCGATGCCGGCCGCCGCGAGCAGGAGCGTTGCCGCATTTGCCGTCGCGCCGGTTGCCGCGCGGAGCGTGCGTTGTGCCCCAACCTTGGCATCAAGACGCCTGAGGTCGATGCAGACCTCGCCGTCGCCGATGGTAGTCAGGATCGAATACCAGTGTTTGGCGATGATCGCATCCGGCAAGACTGCGAGCGTTGCGCTGCCCATTCGAAGCGCAAGACCGCCTGAGATGATGACGAGCGCGACGTCGCCAATCGACCAGATGGCCTGGGGCGCGCTCCGCTCGGGGACGGTCGGCCATGCCCAGCAATGGACGCTGATCGCCGCATCGTTGATCGGTGAGGGAAGCGGAAATTCGGCGTGCGAGCCGACCACCGTGGATTGCACGCCGCCGGAAACGGTGCGGTCGAGCACCGACGAGAAATCGACCACCTTGCCCTCGATCGCTTCGTCGCGCCCGGGACCCGAGACCAGTCGCACGAGGCTTGCGCGGACGGTGGCGTGCGGCGTGCTGATCGCGAGCCGGACGACATCGCCGGGCTCGCAGGACCACTCCTCGAAATAAGCCTGGATATCCATCTGACGCTGCCCACGCTCGCTGGTTAAGTCCGCTTCGGACGCGCAATGTCCGAGCGCGCCCATCATTCGCGGATCAAAGCCGGCGGGGAAACATCTGTTGCGGCATTCTGGAGTCCGGGAGCAACAACACTGGAGAAACGGACAGGCGCGCCGCGGCTGGTCCCGAAAGTCCGCGTCACGCTCCGCGCAGGAACCGGTCGCCGAGCGCGACCGTTCCGTCGGTGTAGCCCGTACCCAGGCGTCGCGCGGTTTCGGTGTCCGAATGCGAAGCGAGCCAGGCCGTCAGCAGCATGCGCCTGAGCATCACGAACGCAGGCAGCATGGCCTCGTCGTCGCGCGAGACCGGTGCGACGGTCCGGTATCCCGCAAGCCACGACCGCTGGAGCAGGTCCATCACCGGCTCGTGCTCGATGAAGCTGACGGCCGCGGCGAAGTCATAGAAGAACCACGAGAAGCCGCAATCGTCGAAGTCGATGACGCCGAGCCGGTCGCCTTCGACGAGCAGGTTGGCGAGGCGGAGGTCGGCGTGAACGAGGCCAAACCGCTGCTCGCCCCGTCCGTAAGCCTCGACGCGCCGTTCAAGTTCGTCGGCGACCCTCTGCAGCAGCCTGCGGCCATCGTCGCGCAGGCCAAGACCGGCGCGCCAGTCACCCCATAGTGGCCGGCGGCCCAGCATGGCATCGAAATCCCAGACTTTGCGCTGGAACGTTGATGGCAATGTCCATCGGCGGCTGTGCGCGTGAAGCCGCGCGCTGGTCGCGCCGAGCTTGCCGAACCAGGTGGCCAGATCGTCCGAGGCGTCCGGCTCCTTGCCGCTGAGGAATTCGAATGCAACGACGTGTCGTGTCGCACCACTCAGGGGAATGGGGCATAACAGGTGTCCCTCCCGATCGGCGACCGGGCGCGGCGTGAGCACCACGTTGTCTGCGATCACGGCGTCGATCCAGGCGAGCTCGGACGCAATCTCGTCAGGTGAGTGATAGCCGGGCCGCTGCACGCGCAACACGAGTTTTTGCCGAGCGGCCGGATCTTGCGCGAGAAAGGTGGTGTTCTCGGAATGGCTGAGAAAGGCGAGCGTCGATTGCGATGATAGTCCCCAGCGCGGCAGGCTCGCGGCAAGAGAGGTCTGCATGCTCTCGATGAGGCCGGGAGTCATCATCGCGGCCAACCGACCGTCTCGGGCTCCGCGAGGTCAAGAAGGCTCGCGATGATGCGATCGGGAACGACGTCCGCCACCGCATTGAAAGGGACGTCGCTGGCGAGCAGGATCGACCGCATGCCGGCGGCCTTTCCTGCTGCGATATCGGTGCCGATCTGGTCGCCGACCATGACGGTCTCATGCCGGGCGGTGCCGAGATGCGCCAGCGCCTGTTCGATCAGGAACGGTTGCGGCTTGCCTAGCACGATCGGCTTCGTATTGGGAACGGCCGCTGCAACCGCGGCCGTGATCACGCCGACGCAGGGATCGTAGCCGTCATGAACCGGCGTCAGGACATCGGGATTGGTGGCGATGACGGTTGCGCCGGCGAGTGCGGCCCTGACCGCGGTGCGCAGCTTGGCGTAGTCGAGCGTGGCATCGAAGCCGAGCACGACGATCTTGGGCTTGACGTCGGTCAGGTGATAGCCAATGTCCTCGATCGCCTCGAGCAGTGGTCGTTCGCCGATCGCAAACACGGGCGTGGTGCGCGGCCAGCGCCGTTCGAGCAGGGACGTGACCGCCGAAATCGTCGTGAAGACCTGTGACGGTTCGGCCGGAATGCCGATGCGGCTCAGCTTGGCGGCAAATTGCGCGGCGGATTTCGTCGAATTGTTGGTGACGAACGCATAGGGCAGGCCCCGCTCGCTCCATCCGCGAAACGCCTTGACGGAGTCGTCGATCGGAGTGTCGCCGCGATAGGCGACGCCGTCGAGATCCGAGATGACGCCGCGAATGGGATGGTTGGCCGGAGCAATGCGCTGTTCCAATGCTGGGATTCCGTTCAGTTCCGCGAGCGTGATCATATGGTTGCCTGCATGGCGTTGCTGCTCTGTGCATCCATGATTTGTGTGCTGCACATTGGAAAGGCGTCCTTGCCTTGCCGGTGTGCGCCATGCTTCCGGGAGCGGAACATCTCCGTGCGCGACTGCGGCGCCCCGGGAGTGTCAGCAACGGAATCGTGGAGCAGCAGGAATCGGGCGATTGCGGCCTTTGGTCTAGGCTTTGCAGGCGTGAAAGCCACGATTTGTGCAAGACGATCGAAACGGCTGAGTGCCTTGCGGCCTCGAGAGCAGTTTCAGCGTTGCCGAAATCATCGAGGGATTACCATATGATCAACCGCAGAGACTTGATGTTAGGGGGATTGGCCGGGGCCGCGGCGTTCGGCTTCGGGCGGGTCAATCCCGACTTTCTTGTGAATTCCGCCTTTGCCGCCGAAGGCAAGACACTGCGCTTTCTCGGCGCGGAAGCGCTGACCGGCAACTGGGACCCAACCACCCATACCAATCTCGGCCAGCTCATCGTCGAGGGCTTCGTGTTCGGCTACCTGACGCGGGCGCCGATGCGGCCGGAGAAGCCGGACGAACTGATCTTCGAGCTGGCTGAATCGATGAAGCCCATCGACACCTATACGATGGAGGTGAAACTCAGGAAGGGCGTCAAATTTCATGACGGAACCCCGTTCACAGCGGCCGACGTCAAGGCGACCTATGAATATGGCTGCCAACCCGATCGTCCGGCGCAGTGGTACCCCGGTCTCGTCACCGTCGACGTCGTCGACGACTACACCTGCCACATCAACACGAAGGTGCAGGGCTATCCGGCGACGCTCTACTACTACCTGTCGTCCTTCCTGCCGATCATGTCGGCCAAGGACGTTGCCAATAAGGCGCAGCTCTCGGCGCGCATGAACGGCACGGGCCCCTACAAATATGTCGAGCAGAAAGGCGACACCACCGTTCTCGCCGCCAATCCCGACTTCTTCCTCGGCGCAGCGAAGATCCCGGGTGTCGAGTATCACTTCGTCGGTGACACCACGACGCGCACGCTGTCGCTGTTGAACGGCGAGGCCGACATCATCGAGCGGCTCGAGCAGGAGCAGGTCGAGACCATCTCGAAGGATGCCCGCTTCAGCATCCACAAGGCGGTTTCGGTCGAGAACAAATACCTGTTCTTCCGCTGCTCGAAGAAGCCGTTCGACGATCCGCGCATTCGCCTCGCCGCATGCTACTCGATCGACCGCAAGCAGGTGCTCGACGTGCTCGGCGTCTCCGGCATCTATTCCAAGGCGCACATCTCGCCGGTCAAGTTCGGCTATGCCGAGGTGGCCGACTATCCTGAATTCGATCCGGACAAGGCGCAGAAGCTGCTCGCGGAGGCCGGCTTCCCCAAAGGCCAGGGCCTGCCCGAGCTCACCTATTACACGTCGGTCGGTTTCTATCCGAAGACGAAGGAATATGCCGAGTTGATTACCGGCATGCTCCAGGAGCAGGGGTTTAAGGTCAATCTGCAGACGCTCGAAGTCGCGGCGTGGGGTAATTTGCTTTACGACAAGCCCGGCGGCGGTGAGGGCAACATGATCGACTGCGGCTGGTGCACCGGCTCGCCCGAGCCGGATCTCGTCCTGCGCACCCACTTCCACTCCTCCTCCAAGCGCATCACCGGCATCGTCGACAAGGACATCGACGCGGTGCTGGACAAGGAGCGCAACGCCACGACAATCGAGGAGCGCAAGAAGATCCTGCAGACCGAGACGCTGCCGACCATCGCCAAGAAGGCCCCGGCGCTCGCGTTGTTCACCTCGGTCTTCATCCATGCCTACAGCAAGAAGCTGGATGGTCTGTACATCTATCCGAACGGCATGCAGGACATGACCAAGGCAACATTGGCATGATGATTGCTCGGCAGGCCGGGTACGCCCGGCCTGCCGGTTCGCGAACGCAGGCCGGACCGGTCGGGTCTGGTCCTCATGAATTGCAAGGGTAGCTCTTCTCGATGTTGATCCTGGAATTCCTGGTCAAGCGGATCGCGCAGGGCATCCTGATCGTCTTCATCACGTCGTTGATCATCTTCACGCTGCTGCGCGTGGTGCCGGGCGATCCCGTGCGCCTGATCGTCGGCGGCATGGCGCCGGCCGACGTGGTCGAGAAGGTCGCGACCAAGATGGGGCTGCGCGACCCCATCATCGTGCAATATGGTCGGTACATGCGCGGGCTGGCACAGGGCGATCTCGGGCAATCCTATTTGCGGCCGCGCAGCGGCATGATCGCGACCGGCGGCCAGTATGTTGACCCGACCAAGTCGGATATGGCGCCGGTGATCGATCTCATCCTCGAACGCCTGCCGTTCACGCTGCAACTGGGCGGAATGGCGCTCGTGTTCGCGCTGCTGCTGTCGTTTCCGATCGGCATCGCGGGCGGGCTGCACCAGCATCGTTGGCAGAATGCGTTGGCGTTCGGAATGCAGTCGCTGTTCGTCTCGATTCCGAATTTCTGGCTCGCGATCGTTCTGATCCTGTTTCTGTCGGTGAAGCTGAAGCTGCTGCCGGCGCTCGGTTACCAGGGGTTTTCCTATGTCATCCTGCCGGCCTTCGTGCTCGCGGTGGAGATCGCCCCCTTCATCATCCGCACGCTGACGACCTCGCTCGGCGAGGTCATGCAAGCGCCGTTCATCGATGAGGCGCGGGTGCGCGGCCTGTCTCGCCGCCGCATCGTCTATTCGCACGCCCTGCGCAACGCGGCAGTGCCGCTAGTCAACCTGCTCGGGATCCAGCTTTCGACGCTGATCGGCGGCGTTCTCGTAATTGAATACATTTTCGACTATCCTGGCCTCGGCAATCTGACCGTGGTCTCTGTCGTCGGGCGCGACTTTCCGGTCATCCAGGGCATCGCCATCACGACCAGCGCCGTCTTTGTCTTCATCAATATCATCGTGGATTTGGTCGCCTATCTGGTCGATCCCCGCGTGGAGATCTGAGCATGACGGCCACCACGATCATCGCCGAGGAGCCCGCCTTGCCGGCGGCCCCAATCCGTTCCGTCAACCGCCGCATCATGGCCGCCGCCTGGCGCATGCCGAGCTTCAAGATCGGTTTCTTCATCTTCATGGCGCTGGTGCTGGCCTCGGCCATCTATCCCGAGGTGTCCTCGATCAGTGCGACCAAGATGGTGGTGAAGGACAAGTTCATGTCGCCGGTCTTTCTCGGCGACAAATGGACCTGGGATCATCCGCTGGGTACGGATCAGCTCGGCCGCGACATGCTGATGCGCAGCCTGATCGGCCTGCGCTATTCGCTGCTGGTCGGCGTCGTCACGGTCCTGCTCATCTTTGTCATCGGCTGCGGCCTTGGTCTGTTCGCCGGCTTCAAGGGCAAATGGTGGGACACCGTCATCATGCGGATCACCGATGCCCAATTGTCGATTCCGATGATCATCCTGGCGATCACCATTCTCGGCGTGTCGCGGCCGACGGTGCCGACCATCATAATCGTGCTGGCGCTGTCCGGCTGGCCGCTCTACGCGCGCGTGGCGCGCAGCGCCGCGGTCACCGAGCGCGGCAAGGAATATGTCCGCGGCCTGCGCGTGCTCGGCGCCGGGGACTGGCGGATCCTGTTTCTGTTCGCCGCACCGAACATCCTGCCGCCGATCGCATTCGTCGCCGTGCTCGACGTCGCAC
The DNA here is from genome assembly GCF_054055815.1 of Bradyrhizobium sp. USDA 4503. Lineage (NCBI taxonomy): Bacteria > Pseudomonadati > Pseudomonadota > Alphaproteobacteria > Hyphomicrobiales > Nitrobacteraceae > Bradyrhizobium > Bradyrhizobium sp. USDA 4503. The sequence continues at coordinate 3,272,339 of NZ_JBSRXS010000001.1, read as the reverse complement.
GCATGATGATCTTCGAAGCGATCCTCGGCTTCCTGGGGCTTGGCATCCAGCCGCCGACGCCGAGCTTCGGCAGCATCATCGCCGACTCCCGCAAATACCTGATCAATGCCTGGTGGATCGCGACCACGCCGGGCGTGTTCCTGGCTATCGCGCTTACCTCGATCAACCTGATGGGGTCGGCGCTCGAGAAGGCGCGCAACCGCATCTATGGGGGTCTCTGAGATGGATCTCTCGCTCATTCTGGAGGTTGACGACCTCACGGTCGGCGCTTCGGCGTCGGGCGCCGCGCCGATCCTCGATCACATCTCCTTCCGCCTCAACACGTCGGAGATCTTCGGCATCTATGGCGAAAGCGGCGCCGGCAAAACCGTGCTCAGCCGCGCATTGGCGAACTGGCTGCCGGAAAGTCTGGCGTATCGCTCCGGACGGGTCACGTTCGCCGGCCACGACATTCTCGGCGCCGGGGCGCGCGAGGTGCGGATCGGCCGCGACATCGCCTATATCGGCTCCAAGCCGCAAAGCTCGCTCGATCCGACGATACCGGTCGGGACCCAGATCGCGGAAAAGCTGCACAGCGTCAGGCCCGAATGGAATCCGCGCGAATGCCGCGAGCGGGTCGTGCAGCTCCTCGGCGAGGTCCGGATTCCATCGCCGAAGGAGCGCTATTGGGACTACCCGGCAAAATTTTCCGGCGGCATGATGCAGCGCGCGATGATCGTGGACGCGATTTGCGCCGAGCCCGCCGTCCTGATCGCCGACAACATTACCCAGCCGCTCGATGTCACCATCGCGGCACAGATCGTGGCGCTGCTCCACGACCTGTGCCTCCGCCACAGGATGGCGACAATCTATCTGTCGTCTTCCTTGCCCACGCTCGGCCAGTTCGGCGACCGCACGGCCGTGCTCCATCAGGGCCGGTTCGTCGAGCAGCAAGCGTTTGCCGGCCTGCTCGCCTCGCCACAGACCGACTACACGCGCAAGGCCATTGCCAGTGTGCCGCGCATGTGGGCGACCACCGAGGGCCCGCTGGCCCGCCGCAAGGCGCAAGACGAAGTGCCGCTGATGAAGGTGGAGCACGTTGTTCGGACCTATCGCGCGCGCAAGCGGGGGACGTTCAATACCTACAGCAACGTGCAGGCGGTGCGCGGCGTAACGCTCGACATCATGCCGCGCGAGAATTTCGGCATCGTCGGGGAATCCGGCTGCGGCAAGTCGACCCTCACGCGCCTGCTGGCCTGGCTGGAGGTTCCCGACAACGGCAGCATCGTCCTCAACGGCACGTCGCTCGGGGCGTTGTCGCCGCGCGAGCTGATCCGCACCCGCAGCGAATTCCAGCTGCTGCTGCAGGATCCGTACAACGCGCTGCCGCCGCGCACCACCGTCGGCCGCATGATCGAGGAGAGCCTGCTGATCCGCGGCAATGTCGCCCGCGCGGACCTGCGCAGCCGGGTCATCGCAGCGATGGCCGAGGTCGGTCTTGCCGCCGAGCTCTATGACCAGCTCCCGAACACGCTCTCCACCGGCGAGCGCCAGCGCATCTCGATCGCGCGTGCCCTGATCCTCGATCCCAAGCTGCTGATCCTCGACGAAACCTTGTCCGCGCTGGATCAACGCGAGCAGTCAAGGCTGATGGACCTGTTCTCGAAGCTGCAGGAGAAGAACGACCTCACCTATGTCTTCATCTCCCATGATCTCGCAATGGTGCGCAGGGTCTGCACGCGCATTGCCGTGATGTATCTCGGTGAGATGGTCGAGATCGCCGACAACCGCGAGCTGTTCTTCGATCCCCAGCATCCCTACACCAAGGCATTGCTCTCGGCCGCCCCGACGCTGGAGGAGAAGCCGTTCAACCCGGCGGACTTCTTGCTGGAGGGCGAGCCGCCGAGCCCGATCGATATCCCGGCGGGATGCAGCTTTGCCTCGCGCTGTCCGAAGGCGTTCGGCCGCTGCCGGCTGGAGACGCCGAAGCTGGTCGAACACGCGCCGGGGCGCTTCGCCGCCTGCCACCTTCTCGACGGCGACCCGGCGCAGGCCGCGGCCTGAGCGCTCAGGGCCGTGGCTTGAAGGGCCAGTCCATCGCGAACGAGCGCATGTCCTCCAGCGCCTTGGTCACCTGCAGGACGCCGAGATCGTCGAAGCGGTGCCCGGTCACTTGGACGCCGATCGGTAGATGGCGGGAATCGAATGCCATGCAGACGGTGGAGGCGGGCTGGCAGGTCTGGTTGAACATGGCGGTGAACAGCGTGTGCGCGAGCGGCGTCTCACGCGACACGCCGGGCTCCTCGGCCGGGAAATTCACCACCGGCAGCGTCGGGGCGATGACATAGTCCCAGCCCTCGAAGGCCGCGAGCAGCGCCGCCTTCATCTTGGCGATCCGGCCCAGCGCCCGGTAGAGGTCGGCGCCCGAATGTTTCGCCCCGCCAAGGCACCATGCGCGAACGTAGGGATTGATGTCGCGTGCGGTGTCGCCATGCGGCGGCAGCGATGCATATTCGAGATAGCCGCGCACCTGGAGGAACAGGTCGATCGGCGCATAGGCGTCGTCGGTGAGCGGAGAGGTGAACGGCTCGACGATCGCGCCGGCGCCGGCGAGCAGCTTGCCGGCCGCATCGACCGCGCTGCGAACCGTAGCTTCGGCCTTCATGCCGAAGCCCATGTCGGTGAGGACGCCGATCTTCAGTCCCTTCACGTCGCGCTTCAGATGCTCGTGATAGCGCACGCCATCGGCGGGCAGGCTCCAGGTGTCGCGCTCGTCCTGCCGCGTCAGCACGGTCAGCAGGCGCGCGATATCATCCACGCTGCGACCCATCGGGCCTGCCATGCGCATGGTGTCGGCCGGCAAATGCGGCACACGGCCATGGGTCGGCTTCAGTCCGGCCAGTCCGCAATGGGCGGCCGGAAGGCGGACCGAGCCCGCGATATCCGTGCCGACGGAAACATAGCCGGCGCCAGCGGCGACGGAGGCGCCTGCGCCGGCCGACGAGCCGCCGGTATTCCAGGCGAGCCCCCAGGGGTTGCGGGTAACGCCGTGCAGCGAGCTGATGCCCGACGCCATCAGGCCGCAATCCGGCATCGTGGTCTTGGCAAAGATCACCGCGCCGGCCTCGCGGAGCGCGATCGCCGGCGGCGAATCGTAGTTGGACGGCGGCAGGGCACGGTTGGCGCCGATGCCGTGAAAATAGGGCCAGCCGATCATGGCGACGCTGTCCTTGACCGTCATGGGGACGCCGTCGAGCGGACCCAGTGCGGTTCCCGCCTTCCATCGCGCTTCCGAGCCTTGCGCGCTTGCGATGGCTTGCTCCGGACGGAAGCAGAACAGCGCATTGATCGCGGGATTGACCGCCTCGGCATGGCCGAGCACGGTTCGCAACACCTCCACCGGCGACAATGCGCGCGATGCGTAGGCCTCCGTCAGCCCCGCAAGGCTCATCCCGATTAGTTCCGCAGCAGACATCTTGGCCTCGACAAATGGCGTTCTGGATCAGTGTCCGGATAGCGAAAGTCGCCCCTGTCGGGGTAGTGCCGCTGCCGTAAGGGCATGATTTGGTGGAGTGCGAGGCATCCCTTTTGCATCTGTCTTGATCGAATTTGTCATCAAACCGGGAGGCCCGCGACAGGCGGGCCGAACGACACCCGCGAGAGATCAGAAGTCGTCATGAGCCAATCTGGAACGCAAATCGCCACGGTCCGGAACTACATTGCCGGGCTCCCGGGCTGGGGGACGGGCGATATCGTGATCGAGCCCGCCATTCCGGTCCTCGCCTCGCCAAGCTGGCGCGGGGTCGACGGCGCTCCCTGGCGCGCCACCAGGAACGGAAGCGGCGAGAGCATCTTCATCAAGAACATGGATGTGGATGCCAAGCTCTACATCGACGTTGCCTGCGCGTTCGAAGCGGCCCGGCGCGCATCCGATCTCGGTATCGGTCCCAAGGTGCTTGCGGCGGATCCGGACGCGGGACTTCTGGTCATGGAAGATCTCAACCGTGGCTGGCGGGTCGGCACGCTGGAGCGGATGCTGGAGCCGAAGATCGTCGACGCGGTCATCGCGGCGCGGCGCCTGTTCCAGGCAGGGGCGCCTCTGCCGCGGCGCATGGGAGTCTTCGACGAGATCGAGCATTTCTACGAGGCGGCAAAGGCCGCGAAGGCGCAACTGCCGTCTGATGCGGAATGGCTGGTCAAGGAGCTGCGTTTTGCGGCCGATGCCTTGAGGAAACTCGACATCAAACCGGTGCCAATCCATGGCGATGGCAATGTCTCGAACATCCTGATCAGCGACACCGGCGAGGTTCGCCTGATCGATTGGGATCGCGCCACGACGGCCGACCCGCTGGAGGACCTCGGCAGCTTCCTCGTCGAAGCCTTCGCGCAGGAGCCGGAGGCGCGCGACGCCTTCAGCCGCAACGCCGGCGGATTCGACGAGCGCGCATTCAGCCGCGCCCGCATCTACGGCATGGCGGATGATCTGCGCTGGGGCCTGATCGGCGCCGTGCTCGCCGCGCGGTCGGCGCGCAACACCTTTGAGTTTTACAAGTTCGCCAGCTGGCGCTTCGTACGTTGCCGCATGACGGTCCGGGAGCCGCGCTTTGGCGAGATGCTTCGGAGGATCGCATGACTGTCCGCAGGAAGCTCGGCGAGGGAGCGACAGTCCACGAGCGCAATATCGAGGCAGCGATCGCCCGCGTGCCGCAATGGCACGGCAAGGGGGCGGCCTATACCCCGCTGGTCGGCGGCCTCATGAATCAGAACTGGCTGGTCGAGATATCCGGCGATGGACGGCGCTACTTCATCAAGGTGCCCGGCGAGGGCTCGGAGATGTTCATCGATCGCGTGACCGCCAACGAGGCAGCTGCGCGCAATGCCCACGCCATGGGCGTTGCGCCCGAGGTGATCTTTTTCGACGCCACGGACGGGCTCGAGATCAGCGAGTTCCTCGAAGGCTATCGCGCCTGCACCAATGCCGATTTCGGCGATGCCGCCATCCAGGCCGACGTTCTCGACCTTTACCGCCGCCTGCATGCCGGCCCGAAGCTCGGCCAGACCAAGACCATCTTCGACATGATCGAGGAGCATATCGAGCAGGGCAGGGAGCTCGGCGCGCATTTCCCGCAGGACATGCCCTGGCTGATGCATCGCTACAATCAGGCCAAGTCGGCGTTCCTGGCGTCGGGTCTCGATCTCGTGCCGTGCTTCAACGATCCGATGCCGGGCAATTTCCTGATCTCGGCGGAATCAGGCGGCCCAAGGCCGATGAAGCTGATCGACTACGAGTTCGCATCCAACAACGAGCGTAGCTATGAGCTCGGCGTCCTGTTCGCCGAGATGTTCTTCGACGAGCATCTGACGGAGGCCCTGATCGAGCAATATCTGGGCGAGGTGCGGCCGCAGATGGTCGCGCGCGTGATACTCAACCGGGCGCTCGCCGACCTGAAATGGGCGTCATGGGCGGTCGTGAACAGGAAGCTCAAGGACTGGGATTTCGACTATCAGAAGTACGGCGTCTGGAAATACATGCGTGCCCGCGACGTAATGTACGATCCCCGCTGGGATGGCTGGTTGCGGCTCGTCTGAGCCGCGCGACGGGAGGGCTTCCGCAGTTATTGATTGAGGATCGCGAGCGCCTGCTCGAGCAGGCTGTCGTTCGCGGCCGCGATGATCCGGCCATCGGATTCCGGCGACAGCGGCCGCCCCTGCCAGTCGCGGACGATGCCGCCAGCGCCCTCGACCACCGGAATCAGCGGCATGAAGTCGAACGACTTGAGGGAGGTTTCGACCACGAGATCGCAGTGGCCGGATGCGAGCAGGCCATATTGGTAGCAGTCGCCGCCAAATCGCCGGAACATGGCCTTCTGGCTGAGCGCATCGTAGCGGGCCCAGTCGCTCGGCGTGAAGAAGTCCGGCGATGACGTGTAGATCTGCGCGTCTTCCAGTCGCGTGGTGCGGCTCACCCTTGCCAGCTCGCCGTTGAAGGTGGTGCCTTGCCGGGTGCCGTACCACCGCTCGGCCAGCGCGGGCATATCGATCATGCCGGCGGTGATCGATCCATCTCTCTCGTCGGCGAGCGCGACGAGCGTGCCGAACAGCGGCATGCCGGAGATAAAGCTCTTCGTTCCGTCGATCGGATCGAGATACCACGTGTAGCGGTCCCCGGCCGTCGATCCCATCTCCTCGCCGAGGATGCCGTGATCGGGGAAGCGCGAACCGATCAGCTGCCGTAGCTCCATTTCGATCGCACGATCGGCGATCGTGACCGGCGTCAGGTCCTGCTTGCGCTCGAAATCGACGCGGGAACGGAAGTGCGTCACGGCGATCCGTCCGGCCACGTCGGCAAGCTCATTGAAGAACGAAGCGAGCTCGCTTGCCGATAATCTGTCTTGAATGTCGTCCAATGGTCGCTCCGGGCGGGAGGCGCGCCGACGTCGCGGGACGCACGACGCCTTGCCTTGGGATGGGGCGTTACGCGGTCTCGTGGACCGACTGCTTGTCGATCTCCCAATAGGGGGAGTCGAATCCGTTGCGCCGCGCCACTCGGGCGGCAGGGCTCCTCGGCTGCGGCGAGCGCACGCCAGCGGCCGGCTGCGGCGCCGACACGGGCGCCTGGCGAACGTCGCGCGGCGCCACCTTGAAGTGCCGGCTGAAGCAGCGGGAGAAATGCGACACGTTCTTGAAGCCGACTTCGTAGGCGACCTCCGAGACGGTCCGCCGGCCCTTCGGATCGGCGACTAGGATTTCATACGCCCGCTGCAGCCGCTTGGTCTGGACGAACTGGCTGACCGTGGTCTCGTTGTCGTTGAACAGGCTGTACAAATAACTGAGCGAGATGCGGCTCGACGCCGCGATCTTCTTCGGCGACAACGACTGGTCACCGAGATGGCTCTCGATGAAGTCGACGATCCGGCGGCGCAGGTGATAGCGCGCGTTGCGCACATCGGTTGCGGCGCCGCGATCCTCCGATCCGATGGTCAGCGCGACGAAGCTGATCATTTCGGTCGCGAGCGCCTGGGGGTTCGGCGGCGGCGAGGCGACGAACAGTTCGGCCACGCTGCGGATCATGCCCGCCAGCAGGTGCGTCATCTGTTCGTTTGGCTTGAAGCGGCGACTGATGTGATCTTCAACCGAGACGAGCCGGCCGCGCAGCTCGGCGGCCGGAATCCGCAACATCAGGAAGCGCGCGGTCTTGTCAGACGACAATTCGTAGAAGGCGAGCTCGCTGAGCAGGACATATTCGCCGGGACGTGCGATCCCGATGCGGCTGTCCTGGCTGAATGCGACGCATCCAGTCTGCGGAAACACCAGCACATAGGCGGCATCGTGGATGCAGGCAACGCGTTCCCAGTTGCGGGCAAAGGCGTGATCCGGCCCGACGAGTTCGAGATCGAGGCGTCCGATCCGGGTCCGCCAATCCTGCGTGGGACCGGGGCCCTTGTCGTTGCCAGCATGAAGGCCGGTGTGTTCCTCGCGGGAAGCAACAGATGTCAGGCGTGCCATGGCTGGGCCTTTCTCAGGGTTGCGCAACGATGATCTCCGTTCCGGCTTCACGGAGAGCGGTTGCCAGAGCTCCCTCTGGCTGCCGATCGGTAACCAGGCGATCGATATCGGTCCAATGTGCGAAGACGGTGAGCGCACGCTGGTCGAATTTGCCGTGATCGGCCACCAGGATGGCTTCTGCGGCGCGCTTGGCCATCGCGCCATAGATGGCACCGGCCTCATCGTCGGCATCATTCGCGCCGCGCGCGCTGATGCCGGTCGCGCTCACGATGGCGCGGTTGGCCTCATAGCTGTTGATGTTCGCGATCGTCTGCGTGCCGAACACATAACCTTCGGTGGGGTGATAGCGGCCGGGACAGCAGAGCACGCGGATCGACGGATTGACGGCTAGCGCGGCCGCAATGGCGTAATCATGGGTGATCACGGTGATGTCGTGCGCGCGTGAGGCCAGCCGTCGCGCGATGTGAAACGTGGTCGCGCCGGCGCCGAGCATCAACACCTCGTTCGGCAGGATCAGGTCGGCGATCACCGCGGCCATCGCCTCGCGCTCGGCGATCATGATCGCCTTGCGATCGGTCAGCGCCGGCTCGAGCGCGAAGGGACGGGACGCTCCGCCATAGGTACGGTTGATGAGCTTCTGCTCCTGAAGCTCCATCAGATCGCGCCGGATGGTCTCGCCGGAGACGCCGAGCACGGCGGCGAGCTCGGAAGCCCGCAGCGTCGGCGCGGCGGTGAGTTGCGAGATGATGTGCTTGTGGCGCGCGAGCTTCGAGAGGCGGTCGCCGTCGGCCTTTCGTGGCCGCTTGTCGGCCTCAGCAGGGGCGTCACTCGTCATTCCGCTGTCTCTCCGGCTGCAAACCTCTCCAGCGTCCGTGCCATGATCGTTCCCCAAGTGATGTTGTGAGTCCACATCAATCGTGTGGCATATTCCTCATTTTTTGGGCGCCGTGCTGCCTATGGAATTCGCAAAGGAATCATGGCGATCACATAAGGCACTGAAACATATGAGGTATGGCTTTGGAATGCGGAGCGCATGTCTGACGTTCTGGTGTCTCTTGCCTGCAATCTGCTTTTCAGTTGTGGGGATTCGCACATAGATCCAAGGTCGCGGTGGAACGGCTGGGGAATGATCGCCGCAGGGGACGGCTTTGGTCCGCGCAGGCCGCGGGCCAAAGGGAAGGCAGGCGATGCAGCAGGAGAAAGGGATTCTGGCGTTGAACGCCTTCGATCAGAGCCGGGTGTCGTCAATCGACCCAGCGCTCGGCGAGGCGGTGCAACGACGCCTGCGTTCGTTCGGAAAAGCCTCGGTGCTGTTCTATCAGGAGCCGATCAGGATGGCGCGCGCCGAAGGCGTCTATATGTTCGACGTCGATGGCCGGCGCTATCTCGATCTCTACAACAACGTCCCGTCGGTCGGGCATTCGCATCCGCGCGTTGTCGAAGCGATAAGCCGCCAGGCCGGCCTGCTCAGCACGCACACACGCTATCTCAACGACGTCGTCGATGGTTATGCGGAGCGTCTCCTGGCGACGTTTCCGCGCGGGATCGATCATCTGGTCCTGACTTGCACCGGCAGCGAGGCGAATGACCTTGCGCTACGGGTCGCGAAAGTGACAACCGGGCGGGCGGGCTTCATTGTCACGGAGACCGCCTATCACGGTAATAGCGCCGCAGTGACCGATGTCTCGCCGTCCTCGCGTCCCGGTCAGCCGCTGCCGCCCCACGTGCGGGCAGTTCCCGCACCCGAGATGTATCGCAATCCGGTCGGCGATCCCGGCCAGCGCTTTTCCGACAGCGTTGCCGCAGCGATCACCGATCTCGAGCGAAGCGGCTTCGGCTTTGCTGCGCTGCTGGTGGACACGATCTTTTCGAGCGATGGCATCCATGCCGACCCTGCCGGCTTCCTGGCCCCCACCGTGAAGCTCGTGCACGAACGTCAGGGACTGTTCATCGCCGACGAGGTGCAGCCAGGCTTCGCACGAACCGGGGCGGCGATGTGGGGCTTCGCGCGCCATGGCGTCGTCCCCGACATCGTCACGATGGGCAAGCCCATGGGCAACGGCTTTCCGATGGGAGGCGTCGCCATGCGCGCCGCGCTGCTCGATCGCTTTGCCGCGGAAGTGAAGTACTTCAACACCTTCGGCGGCAACCCGGTGGCCGCGGCCGCAGGCCTTGCCGTGCTCGACGTCATCGAGGACGAGGGCTTGATGCAGAATGCGCGCGAGGTCAGCCGTCACCTGATGGATGGATTGCGCGAGATCGGCAATCGCCACATGACCATCGGAGACGTTCGTGGTGCCGGCCTGTTCATCGGGCTCGAGCTGGTGCGCGACCGCGACAGCAAGGAGCCCGCACCGGAGCTCGCTAGCCTGCTGATCAATCGCCTGCGCCGGCGCGGCATCCTGATCGGTGCTGCCGGTCCGTTCGGCAGCACGCTCAAGATTCGTCCGCCGCTGTGCTTCGGCAAGGACCACGCCGACATGTTCATCACCGCGTGCGACGAGGAGTTGCGCGAGGTGGCCGCGTCGTGACGCGATCGCCGATAGCCCGCGATGCCACAGAAGCCGAAGATTTGAAGATCATGGATGCAAGAAGCGTACGAACTATCGCCGAGGCGAAGGCCCTTGTCGAGGAGCGGGGCCTCTCCCACGTCAAGCTCGGCATCGTCGATCTCGACGGCGTCATTCGCGGAAAATATCTCGCGCGCGACAAGTTCGTCGGCGCGCTGGAGGCCGGCTTCAGCTTCTGTGATATCGTGTTCGGCTGGGACTCCAACGACCAGATGTACGACAATTGTGCATTCACCGGCTGGCATACGGCCTTTCCCGACGCGACCGCGCGCATCGATCCTTCGACCTGCCGCAATGTGCCGACGGAAGAGAACATGCTGTTCTTCCTCGGTGAATTCGAGGGCGCCGCGGCGGGGGTGTGTCCGCGCCGGCTGCTGCGGCGCGTCATTGACCGCGCCGAGGGCATGGGATTCTCGCCGTCCGTGGCCGCGGAGTTCGAGTTCTTCGTGTTCGACGAGACGCCGCACAGCGTGCGCGAGAAGGGCTTTCGCGGCTTGAAGAATCTCACGCCGGGCTGGTTCGGCTATTCTATGCTGCGCGCCTCCGTCGAGTCCGAATTTCATCGCTCGCTGCTCAAGCTCTGCAACGAGATGGACATGCCGGTCGAAGGCCTGCACACCGAGACCGGACCCGGCGTGCTGGAGGCCGCGATCCAATACACCGATGCGCTCGCGGCCGCCGACCGCGCCGTGCTGTTCAAGACCTTCTCCAAGGTCTGGGCCGAGCGTCAGGGCAAGATGCTCACCTTCATGGCCAAATGGTCGAACGCCTATCCCGGACAATCCGGGCATCTGCATCTGTCGCTGCGCGACCGGGACGGCAAGCCGGTGTTTCACCAGGGCGGCAGGCCCGGCGACATGTCCGACATCATGCGCTGGTTCGTCGGCGGCCAGCAGGCGCTGCTTCCGGAGCTGCTCGCGATGGTGGCCTCGACCGTGAACAGCTACTCGCGCCTGATCCCCGGCTTCTGGGCACCGACCGACGCGACCTGGGGAATCGAGAACCGGACCTGCGCGTTGCGCGTCATTCCCGGCAAGCCGGCCAGCCAGCGCGTCGAGTACCGCGTCGCTGCCGCCGACATCAATCCGTATCTGGCGATCGCGGCCGCGCTCGGATCGGGCCTCTGGGGAATCGAGCACAGGATCGAACCGGACGAGCCGATCATCGGCAACGCCTATGAGCGCAGGCATCCGCCCGAGCGCGCGTTTCCGCGCACGTTGTCGGAGGCGGCCGACCGGCTGGTCGCCTCGCAGGCGGCGCGCAACCTGTTTGGCGACGTCTTCGTCGATCACTACGCGATGACGCGGCAGTGGGAGGAGCGCGAGTTCCGCAAGGCCATCACCGACTGGGAGCTCGCTCGCTACTTCGAGATCATTTGAGACGGATCCTCCCTTCCAAAAACGAGTGACATCACGTGAACGATATCGTCTGCATTTCGCCGGTCGACGGCAGCGAGGTTGCCCGGCGGCCCGTCGCAACGGGTGCCGAGGTCGCCGCGGCTCTCGCGCAAGCACGGAAAGCGCAGCAGGAATGGTCGAGCATATCGCTCGCCGAGCGCAAGGCCATGATGCTCGCCTTCCTGCACGAGATGCGGGCGCAGAACGACGAGGTCGTTCCGGAGCTCGCGATGCAGATGGGCCGGCCGGTGCGCTATGGCGGCGAACTGCGCAGCCTGGAGGAGCGCGTCCGCGTGCTGGTCGAGCTCAGCGATGAAGCGCTGGCGCCGATCGTGCCGACCGGGCAGCCCGGCTTCCGCCGCATGATCAAGCGCGTTCCTGCCGGCATCGTGCTGGTGATCGCGCCCTGGAACTATCCCTATCTCACCGCGGCCAACACCATCGTGCCGGCGCTGCTGGCCGGCAACGCCGTGATCCTGAAGCATGCCGCGCAGACCCTGCTAGTCGGTGAGCGCTTCCAGGCGGCACTGGACCGGGTCGGCCTGCCCAAGGGGGTGTTCAGGACGCTCACGCTCGACCATGTCATGACCAGTGAGCTGATCTCATCGCGCTCGGTCGACCATGTGAACTTCACCGGTTCGGTCGCCGGCGGCCGGGCGGTCGAGCGAGCGGCGGCCGGGACATTCATCAGCCTCGGGCTAGAGCTCGGCGGCAAGGATCCGGCCTATGTGCGGCCGGATGCCGATTTCGATTTCGCGGTCGAGCAGCTCGTGGACGGCGCCTTCTACAACTCCGGCCAATGCTGCTGCGGCATCGAGCGGATTTACGTGCATGAGCGGATCTATGACTCCTTTGTAGACGCCTTTGCCGGCCTGACCGCGCGCTACCGGCTCGGCAACCCGCTGTCGCGGGACACGACGCTCGGCCCGATGGCGGCGACACGCTTTGCCGATACCGTCCGCGCCCACATCGGCGAGGCCGTCGCAAAAGGCGCGCAGCCTCTGATCGATCCGGCCCGGTTCCCAGCGGACAAGATCGGTACGGCCTATCTGATGCCTCAGGTCCTGGTCGGCGTCGATCACTCCATGCAGGTGATGATGGAGGAGAGCTTCGGGCCTGCGGTCGGCCTCATGAAGGTCTCCTCCGATCAGGAGGCGGTTGGCCTAATGAACGACAGCCCCTATGGCCTGACTGCATCGGTCTGGACCGAGGACGCCGCCGCAGCCGAACGTATCGGTGACGGCATCGCAACGGGCACCGTATTCATGAACCGCTGCGATTATGTCGATCCCGCCCTGGCGTGGACCGGCCTCAAGGACACCGGACGTGGTGTCGGCATGTCGCGCCTCGGCTTCGAGGCGTTGACCCGCCCAAGATCATTCCACCTTCGCATCGAGCATTGAGCATTGAGAGCAGCACATGGACGTTCAGATCACCGGCGCCTGGAATTTTCCGACGCGCGTCGTTACCGGCGCGGGCCGCATTGCCGAGCTTCCCGAGGCGTGCCAGACCAACGGCCTCACCAGGCCATTGCTGGTCACCGATCACGGGCTTGCCAAGACCGATCTCATCGCCAGCATCGTCGACCGTGTGCGCGAGGCGGGCATTCCGCTCGCCGTGTTTTCCGACGTGAAGACCAATCCGACCGAAACCAACCTGACGGCCGGCGTCGAAGCCTTCAAGGCCGGCGGTCATGACGGCGTGATTGCGGTGGGCGGAGGTTCGGCGCTGGACGTCGGCAAATGCGTGGCGTTCATGGTGGCGCAGTCGCGCCCGGTCTGGGATTTCGAGGACGTCGGCGATTGGTGGACGCGCGCCAACACCAAGGGCATCGCGCCGATCATTGCGGTGCCGACGACGGCAGGCACGGGGTCCGAGGTCGGCCGCGCCGGTGTGATCACTCGTGAGGATACCCATGAGAAGAAGATCATCTTCCATCCCATGATGATGCCCAGGATCGCAATCGAGGATCCCGAGCTCGCGGTCGGTCTCTCGCCGTTTCTCACCATGGCAACCGGCATGGATGCGCTGTCGCACTGCTTCGAGGCCTACTGCGTCAAGGCATTTCACCCGCTTGCCGACGGCATCGCACTGGAGGGCATGAAGACCGTCGATAACTATCTGCCGCGCGCGGTCGAGAACGGTCGCGACCTCGAAGCGCGCGCCTACATGTTCGCCGCGGCCTCGATGGGAGCCACCGCGTTCCAGAAGGGGTTGGGCGCGATCCACTCGATATCCCATCCGGTCGGCGCCCGATACGATACCCATCACGGGCTGACCAATGGTGTGGTCTTCCCTTATGTCCTGGTCTGCAACAAGGCTGCGATCGCCGACAAGATTCCGCACATTGCCCGCGCGCTCAACCTGCCGAGCCAAGACTTCGATGCCGTGCTGTCCTGGCTGCTGGCCTTCCGCAAGAAGCTCGGCGTGCCGCATACGCTCGCCGAGCTCGGGGTGAAGGAGACCGACGCCGGAACGATCGCGGCCGATGCCGTCAAGGATCCGACGGCGGGTGCCAATCCGCGGCCGTTGACCGAGCCGGAGTTCAAGCAGCTGACGCTGGCCGCCATTCGAGGCGATCTTGGAAGCTGAACCGTGCTGAGGCTGCTCGTTCTCGAGGGCAACACGCTGGCCGGCCGGCGACGGATCGCCGAGACGGCGGGCGCAATGCCTGCGGAGAGCTATGCGGCGGTCCTGCGGTCGCTTGCACCTCGCGTCGTCGTCGACATCGCGACACCGGCGGATGCGAGCTTCGCGCTGCCGCAACCGCTCGAAGCTTACCACGGCATCGCGATCACGGGGTCGGCCCTCAATATCTACCAGCGAGAGGTCGAAGCGCTGCGGCAGATCGACCTCGTGCGCGAGATCTTCGTTCGCGGAGTGCCAATGTTCGGCTCGTGCTGGGGCTTGCAGCTCGCCACGGTCGCAGCGGGCGGCGAGGTCGGTCTCAACCCGGCGGGGCGCGAGGTCGGATTCGCGCGAAGGATCATGCTGACGGCTGAAGGCCGCGCTCATCCCATGCATGCTGGCCGTGCGGCGGTGTTCGACGCGCCGGCCATCCACAGCGATATTGTCACCCGCCTTCCGCAGTCCGCAACCGTCACCGCCTGGAATACCATGTGCGAGGTTCAGGCGGCGGAGATCCGTTTCGGTCGCGGGCTATTCTGGGGCGTGCAGTATCATCCCGAATATCGCCTGCACGACGTCGTCGCCGTCATCCAACGCTACGGACAGCTCCTGGTTGACGAGGGTTTCTTTGCCGATCTGGACGCGCTCGCGCGTTATGCCGCCGACCTCTCGGCGCTCGAGGCGGACGAACGGCGTGGCGATCTTGCCTGGAAACTGGCACTTCACCGCGACATTCTGAGCCATGATTGCCGTCAGACCGAGCTGAGGAACTGGATCGCATCGCTGGAGCAAACATGACCGCATTGCATGACCTCATCGCGCGCTTTGCCAGGATCGGTGCGACCGACGACGGTGGCGTGTGTCGGCTGGCTGGAACGGCGCGCGACAAGCAGGCGAGGGACCTCTTCTTGCACGAGATCGCCGATCGCGGCCTTGTTCCGAGGATCGACGCGATCGGCAATCTATTTGGCGTGGCGATGCTGGCGCCGGCGTCCACGGACGTCGTCATGACCGGCTCGCACCTCGATTCCCAGCCGACCGGAGGACGATATGACGGGGTCTTCGGCGTGCTCGCCGGAATCCTCGCGGTCGAGGCCGTCAGGGAGCGTTGCCGTGCCAATCCCGGCGCCGCGCGACGCAACCTCGCCGTCGTGAACTGGACCAATGAGGAGGGTGCCCGCTTCCAGCCCAGCCTGACCGGCAGCTCGGTTTTCGCCGGCGCCCTGAGCCTGAAGGATGCATATGCGTGCAGCGACGCAGAGGGCGTCACCCTGGGCGAGGCGCTGGCCGCGATCGGCTATTGCGGGACGACGCCCCTCGAACACAATCCGGTGCGCTATGTCGAGTTGCATGTGGAGCAGGGCGATCGCCTGGAGCAGGCGGCTGGCGACATTGCCGCAGTGTCCGGCGCGTGGATGACGCGCAAGATATCGGTGATGTTCGAAGGCGACTACTCGCACACCGGACCGATGCCGATGGCGCTCCGCCGCGACGCACTGCGCGCAGCGGCCCGGGCTATCGAGGCGCTGTACCAGGAGGTCGCGAGGGAGACTGCGGGCGCCCATGCCTCCGCGGGGCGCATCAGCGTTTATCCCAACTCGCCGAATGTCGTGGCGGGCCGTGTTCGGGTCTGGTTCGAGATCCGGCATGAGGCCGAAGCCGTGGTCTCGGCGATCAGCGATCGCTTTCTGAAGCGAATCGCGCGTGAGTCGGGCGAGATCGGCGTTGGTATCTCGATCGCTGCCGACGAGAGGCGAGCGGGGACCGTGCTTGATCCCGGCGGCGTGGCACTGGCTCTTTCTGTCGCCGCGGATCTCGGTTTCAAGGCCATGACGTTCAAGACCATCACCGGCCACGACGCGCTGGCCATCCAGAAATCTGTTCCGTCCTCGCTGATCTTCGTCCCGAGCGAGGGCGGGCTCAGCCACAATCCGCGCGAGTTCACGGCGCCCGCGGCCCTCGACAAGGGCTACGCGGTGCTGACCGAGGTGCTGTGGAGAATGGTTACCGCGAAGGCGTGAGGCATTTCGGGTGGATGATCCTAAATGGGCGATGAAGGGACACCACCCGACAAGTAATTGATTTGCTGGTGGGTCCGGCGGGACTCGAATCTGCAACCCGAGATCGGCTTGGACCCATATAGCGGACCTCGTGCGCATTGAGCCCAGTTACGGAACCAATATCGCAATCGATAAACTTCGATTTGCTCTGCAAGCCTTTCTTTTGAACGAGCCGATAAACGCTTCGGGCACGAAGGATTATTTCGGGATGATGTTGAGCAGGAATTCGGCGATGGTCTGCTCTTTGGCTTTGCCGGCGTAGACTGCAACGGCTGGCCACGGCGATGCCGGAGAAGAAGCCATAGCCGCGGCGGGCGGATAACGGTAGTCATCCCTTAATGATGAGGCGCCCCAGGAACGCATTGCAGGCCCGCTCGGCTTCAGCGAACGAACTGAAGGGAGACCCGGATACGTGAGCCGCTGGCATATTCAGAAAGTCAGGGCGATATGATGCAACAAAGCCCGGCTCTCCATGCAATCCAGGTCCACTCCGGCTCTCGTTGCTGATGACGAATGAATAGTCGTCGCTGCTTGCGATCCATATCTCCAGTTCAGTATCGACTCGGCGGAAGTGCAGGGCCATTTCACCCTCACAAACTTTGGTCCTCCGTGATCATCCACATGGGACGCTTAGTCTGCTTTTGTGCGGTTGGCCGCTTCTGCCTCCCGCGCCAGCCGTTCGGCCTTTAGGCGCTCTCGATTATCATGGACCGCTTTTTGCGCTTTGGCGTAATCCGTCATAGCATCCTTCGGCCTGACAGTTTTGAATGCCTTGTTTGCTTCGCGTTCCGCAGCCGTCGGCGCCCGTCGGTCTCGCTCTTTAATCATTGTTGACCTCCCATTTGGGCTGACTAATTCAACGCGCGAAGCAAGCTTTCGATCCTATTATGGGGCAATGATCTAGAGGCTGTGATCATTCTAGATTTCTGTCGCGGCGCACCTTGTGAAACTCCTCCGGCCCTTTGATGAGCTTGCGCTTGCGGCTGGCCTGATCGTCTTGGCTGGCTGTACTGTCGGTCACCTTGTGGATTGCGTCGCCTGCCAATTCGCGGGCGCGCTCCCTGGGGCTGTGCCGTTCAGCGCGCAGCGCCGTGGGCTATACAGTTAGCTCGAACTCGATGAGCCGGCGGACGTCCTCAGAGCGGCCGGGAGTATCGTCCTGCTTTGCCGCCCAGGCATCGACGACCGCCCGTAGGTCGGCTGATAGGCGAATTACGACTGTCCGGCTTGTGCATCGTCGCGAGATGTCGAGACAGGTGATGGCGCGACAATCGCGGCGCGCCCAGCATGGCATGAAATCACCCGGAGTTTGGCAGGATATCACCTTGCCGGATGCGGTCCGGATTCTAATGCTCCGAGCCTGGAGAGGAGACACCCCGAGCCTTGATTCTCTGCGGCGCAACGCACGCGGATGGGCACGGCGATCAGCAAAATGTCTACGAGGGAGGAATCGGATGCCGCAACTGTCGCCGGACCGCACGCGAGAAATCCTTGCCGACGCCGCGTTCAGGGAACTGGTCTCGGGACGCGCGCGGCTGCGATGGGGTCTGTCCACCCTGACGCTGGTCATGTTCTTCGGCTTCATTGCGCTGATCTCGACCGCGAAAGCCGCGCTCGGCGCGAGTTTCGCCGGCAGCGCGATGCCGCTCGGCTTCGCGCTCGCCCTTCTCATGGTTGCGGCGATCATCGCTTTCACCGCCTTCTATGTTCAGCGCTCGAACACGCGCTTCGACGAACTCGCGCGCAGAGTCAATCGGGAGCTCGTCCGATGATCGCCAGATGGCTGCTGATCGCACTTTGCGTGGTGTTTCCATTTGCGGCGATGGCCCAGGGCGCGCCCGCCGCGGCGGCGCGTGGGCCCGACTGGATCGCGATCGGAATGTTCCTGATTATCGTCGCCGTCACGCTCGTCATCACCTGGCGCTCGGCCGGCAGCACCGGATCGAAGGCGGGCTTCTACACCGCCGGACACGCAATCACGCCGGTGCAGAACGGTCTGGCGACCGCTGGCGATTTCTTGTCGGCGGCCGCATTTCTCGGCATATCCGCGCTGGTCTACGCCAACGGCGTCGACGGCTTCATTTACGCGCTCGGCTTTCTCACGGGATGGCCGATAGTGCTGTTCCTGATGTCGGAGCGCATGCGCAATCTGGGTAGCTACACCTTCGCGGATGCCGCCGCGTTTCGCCTGCAGCGGACGCCGGTCCGGCGCGTCGCCGCGACCGGAAGTCTCGTCGTTGTGCTGTTCTACCTGATCGCGCAGCTGATCGGCGCGGGCAAGGTGATCCAGCTGCTTTTCGGCATCAACTACATCTTCGCCGTGCTCGGCGTCGGCGTGCTGATGATCCTTTATGTGATCGTGGGCGGCATGCAGGCGACCACTTGGGTTCAGATCACCAAGGCGGTGCTGCTGCTGTGCGGCGGAACGCTGCTCGCGCTGGCTGCCCTGTGGCATTTCGAGTTCAGCCTCGGACGGCTGCTGGAGGCCGCAAGCCACGTCCATCCCAAGGGAGCCGCTATTCTGGTCCCCGGCGGACTGTTCGCCGAACCGGTGTCCGCCATCTCGCTCGGCCTCGCGCTAGTGTTCGGCACCGCCGGCCTGCCGCATATCCTTATGCGGTTCTTCACGGTGAAGGACGCCGCCGCGGCCCGCAAATCGGTGTTCTATGCGACGGCCTGCGTCGCGTATTTCTGCTGGATCATTCCGGTGCTGGGCTTTGCCGCCGCAGCGATCCTTATGACGGATCCGAGCTATTTCAATGTCGCGGCATCCGGGCAGTTCAACAAGATCGCCGATCTGGTTGGCGGGCCGAACATGGCGTCGATCCATCTCGCCCACGCGATGGGCGGTCCGCTGCTGCTCGGATTCATCTCCGCGGTGGCATTCGCGACCATTCTTGCCGTCGTCGCCGGCCTGACGCTCGCCGGCGCCTCCGCCGTCAGTCATGACATCTACGGCCAGGTGCTGGCCGGCGGCAAGGCATCCGAAGCGCGCGAACTGCTGGTCTCGAAGGTCTCGGCTGTGGCCATCGGCGTCGTTGCGGTTCTGCTGGCCTACGCCTTCGAGAACCAGAACGTGGCGTTCATGGCCGGACTTGCGTTGTCGGTGGCCGCGAGCTGCAATTTTCCGGTGCTGGCGATGGCGATGTTCTGGCGTGGCACCACGACGCGCGGCGCCGTCGCCGGCGGTCTCGCGGGCCTCGTCGCGTCGGTTGTGCTGGTCGTGCTGAGCAAGACGGTCTGGGTCGCCGTCCTCGGCTTTCCGACGGCGCTGTTCCCCTACGACAATCCGGCTCTGGTCTCGATGCCGCTCGCCTTCCTGTTCGTCTGGCTGTTCTCGGTAACGGATCGCAGCGAGCGCGCTGCGCGCGAACGCGAGGCGTTTGCGGCGCAGTTCATCCAATCCGAGATCGGAGCGGCTTTGGCCAGCGAGCGGCCGGCTCTCGCAGCCGCAGCCTCGTGACAATGGACGGCACGGATCGAGGAACCTGGAAGGCAGCATGACCAACGCAGTTCAACTCGACGAGACCCACGACCCGGCACGGCGGAGTTTTGTCGAGACGGCAAACGGCAGCGCGACCGACTTCCCGATCCAGAATCTGCCGCTCGGCATCTTCAGCACCGCCGCCGATCCGCAGCCCCGGATCGGCACCGCGATCGGAGATTTCGTCTTCGACCTGAAGCGAGCGCTCGGTTCCGATGAGCACCTCGCGGCGCCGATCCGCCAGGCGCTCCAGCAAGGCACGCTCAATGCGCTGTTCGCGCTCGGACCTATGGCGATGCGGGAGCTGCGCCGCCGCGCCGCCGATCTGCTGGGGCAGGGCAGCGCGGCCGATGACACCAGGCGCCGTGCGTCCGAACTGCTGACGCCGATCGCGGATGCAACGTTGCACCTGCCCACACGCATCTCGAACTACACGGACTTCTACGCCGGCATCTATCATGCGCGGGCGGCGGGCGCGCTGCTGACGCCGGAAAATCCGCTTCCCGCGAACTACAAATGGGTGCCCATCGCCTATCACGGCCGTGCCTCGTCGGTGCAAGTGGGGCGCGGGATGGTGCGACGGCCACTCGGGCAACGCCCGCCCACGGTGGCGGGCGCAGCGCCGGGCTTTGGCCCGTGCGAACGGCTGGATTTCGAGCTCGAGATGGGCTTCTACCTCGCTGCCGGCAACCGGCTCGGCAATCCCGTCCCGATCGCCGAAGCATCGCAGCAGATCGTCGGCTATTCGCTGCTGAACGACTGGTCGGCGCGCGACATCCAGCGCTGGGAGATGTTTCCGCTTGGACCGTTCCTCAGCAAGAGTTTTGCTACCTCGGTGTCACCGTGGGTCGTCACGTCGGATGCGCTGGCGCCGTTCCGCGTCGCGGCGCTGGCGCGGCCGGACGGCGATCCGCGTCCGCTCGACTATCTGTTCGACGCGGCCGATCAATCGCACGGCGGACTCGATGTCCACCTCGAGGTCCTGCTCTTGACCGCGCAGATGCGCGCCGCGAACCAGCCCGCCGCGGCGATTCTCACATCCAATGCCAAATACCTGTACTGGACCCCGGCGCAGATGATCGCGCATCACAGCATCAATGGCTGCAATCTGCTGCCGGGCGACCTGATCGGCACTGGCACCATTTCGGGGCCTAGCCCGGCGCAGCTTTCGAGCATGCTCGAGTTCACCGCCGCCGGATCACGGCCGGCCGTGCTTCCGAGCGGCGAGAGCCGCAGTTTCCTCGAGGACGGCGACGAGGTCACCTTCCGCGGCCGCTGCAGCCGGGAAGGTTTTGTGGGCATCGGGTTCGGCTCATGCGTCGGCCGGATCGGGCCGGCGGACGCCGTGATTGCCGGAAACAACCATGCCTGATGGCGGGAGGGTGATATGGAGTGTCAATCGCTGCTAACCTACGCACAGCTCCAGAACGCGGGGCTCGATCCAGACGACTTCCGCTTCGGACAGCTCCTGACATTGGCGGTCGGGTTATCGCTGCTGCTGGTCACGCGTCTGGCGACGCTGCTGGCCGCTGCGCTGTAGGGTGACGGAAGGCCGACGGCGAGCGGTTGGTCCACTTCTTGAACGCCTTGCGGAAGCTGGTAGCGTCGGCAAAGCCGACACGCTCGGCGACCTGATCGATCGCCAGATGGGTGTTCTCGAGCAACTCCGTCGCAATCGACTGCCGCATCCCGTCGACGATCGACTGGAACGACTGCCCGTCCTCCGCCAGCCTGCGGTGGAACGTTCGCAGCGACAGCCCGAGCTTGGATGCGATCTCCGGCGCGCCCGCAAATCGGCTGGGGCTGTTGAGGCAGGCGGCTCTGATCCGCCTTACTAGCTCGGATTCGCCGGGATGCTCGGTCAAGACGACGTCACAGAGCTGCTGGCAGACTTTCGCGGTGATCGGGTTTGCATTGGGGCAGGCCAGATCGAGCACCTTGGCATCGAAATGCCATTCCATGCGATCGGCGCCGAAGTCGATCGGGCAGTTGAACATCCGCTCGTAGTTCCGCCAGTGCACGGGTGCGGCAAACGGAAAGATCATCCTCTTGCTCGGGAACGGCGACTCGAGGATGCGGCTGAACACCGCGGTCATCGAGCTGCGCCAGAATTCCGCGGCGAACGGCAGCAGCTCGCCGAGCGGGTCGAGCCCATGGCTGCGAAGGATCGCGGTCGTCCCGTGCTCGATCCGGAAGCTGATCTGCCTTACCGCCGGCCCGGCCATGGTGATGTGATCGAGCGAGAACATCAGCGCTTCGCCGAATGTCCGGCTCGACACCAGCGCATAGCCGTAAATGCCATAATCGCTGATGCGCTGCCGAGCGCCTGCGAGCAACCCTATATCGGAGCGCTTCGCCAGCCGCATCGCGTTGCGGTAGATCGCCAGCCGCTGGCGGTGTGAAATCCGGGCATGGGGATCCTCGAGCTGGGAAGCGTCGAGGCCGGTCCGTGCAAACAGCTCGCGCACCGACACGCCCTCCGCCGCCAGCTCGGCGGCCAGCGCGCCGAGTCCGAGCAGGCTCTGCGTCGGCGCATCGGGGTCGCTCGAGATCGGCATCACGATCTTGATCGGCTTCATGGCACTTCCTCCACGTCCGGCTGGCACAGATTGACAAGCCGACGAACGGCTCTTCCGGCCGTTTGGCAATCTTCGACATCATAATTGGCAGAGCTTGACGTTGTCACGTTTGTTATGACGGACGACATTCAAATCATCAGAGCAGCGGGATCTGCGCCGGGCAGGCCCGCAGCGAGGAGACGTCTGACCGCCGTGACGCTGCGTCGAAAGCGCTGCCGGCCGGCTTCTGTATCGAGCGGAGGGAACCTGATGACGACAGTACTTCACGAGATGGACGGCAAGGTTGGCGTGGTGACGCTGGCGAAGCCGCCGCACAATTTGCTCGACGACCAGCTCATCAACGATGTGGTCGGCGCCTACCACGCGGTGGTTGCGGCCGGCTGCCGCGCTATCCTGCTGCGTAGCTCGATGCGGCACTTCTGCGCCGGCGCGGAGATGGCGTCCTGGGGAATCGGCACCAAGCTGCACACCGATCAGGCGGGCCTCGAAAAAATCTGGCGTAGTCTCGAGGATGTACCGGTTCCCACGGTTGCCGCCGTCAATGGCGGCGTGCTTGGCGGCGGGCTTGAGCTCGCGCTGACCTGCGACATGATTATCGCAGCGAACACCGCGTTCCTCGGCCAGGTCGAGGTTGCGGTCGGGTTGCTGCCGCTGCTCGGCGGCACGCAGCGCATCGCGCAACGCGCCGGCATCGCGCGGGCCAAGGAGATCGCGATGCTCGGCCGCCGTCACACGCCCGAGGCGTTCGAACGCTGGGGCATCATCAACCTCGTCGTCCCGGAAGCCGAATTGGGCGCTTCATCGATGACCATGGCCCGGCAGCTCGCCGCCGGCCCGACCAAGGTCATCGCGGGCGTCAAGATGCAGGCGAACCTGCAGGCGCGCGGCGGCGTCGCCGCTGCCGACGCGCGACAGGTCGAGATCAACGACATGATCTGGAAGGCCAGGGATCGCCAGCGCGGCGCCGACGCCTTCTTCGCGTCGGGCCCGGCAACAGCTGTCTTCGAGGGAGACTGACGATGTCGGCTGCGCCTCTTCAGGGATTGCGGGTGGTCGATTTCACTCGCGTGCTGGCCGGTCCGCATTGCACTAAGGCGCTGCGTGACCTCGGCGCCGAGGTCACCAAGATCGAGCCGCCGTCCGGCCGCTCCCGCGCCGCGACATTGGCCGCGCCGGACTGCCTTACGTCGGTGGTATGGGTCTCTATTTCGTGCAGCAGAACGCCGGCAAGCGGAATCTCAGCATCGACCTGAACTATGTTGAGGGACGCGAGATAGTCACCCGCCTGTGTAGGGGAGCCGACGTCATCGTCGAGAATTTCCGTCCCGGCACCTTGGCGCGGTTCGGCTTCAGCTACGACGACATCCGTGCCTTCAACCCCGGCATCATCTATGTCTCGCTGAGCGGCTACGGGCAGTCGACCTCCTGGCGCAACCGGCCGGCCTTTGCGCCTACGGTGCAGGCCGAGACCGGCCTGACCTCGATCGTGCAGGACCATTTCGGTGCGGCATTGTCGGAGCCACGCGGCGATTCATGCAGCCATGCCGATGTCTATACCGGGCTGGAGGGCGTGATCGCCGTGCTCGCCGCGCTCCAGCATCGCAACCGCACCGGCGAGGGACAGCACGTCGACGTGTCGATGGCTGCGACGATGCTGTCGGTCAACGAGCGCGCCGGCGCGATGATGTCGGGGATCGACACCGACGGCGAGCCTATCGCGCTGTCGGCTAATGAGTCGCACATCTTCGAGATGTCCGACGGCACCCGCCTGACGATCGCCGCCAGCCCGATCTATTCGCCGATGTTCACGCGCTACTGCGCGATGATGCGGCGAAGCGATTTGCTGGCCGATGCCCGCTACGGCACCGCTAGCCTGCGCCGGCAGAACCTCGCGCCGTTGCTCGCCGAAATCCGCGCCTGGATTACGACGTTCGAGAATCTCGAGCAGTTGCAGGCGCAAGTCAGTGAAGCCGGGCTCGCGGTTGGGCGCGTGCGCACCGTCAACGAGTTCGTGGAGACCGATTGGGCCAAGGAGTGGAATGCCGTGGTCGAGGTCGATGACCGGGCCGGCGGATTGGTCCGAATGCCGGGCAATCCCTGGATCTTCAGCCGCTCGGAACTGCCGTCGCCCGGCATGCCGGCCTATCAGGGCGAGCACAATGAAGACGTCCTTGGCCAGCTCGACTTTGCGCCCGAGAGGATCAAGGATCTGCAGCACCGCAACATCCTGCTCAGCCGGCGATAGGCGGAGCTTGTCCGGGCATGGCAAAAAGATCGCTTCAATTGGATGGAGGAGGAATCCGACGACATCGAGCGATCCGCTCCGACCTTCTCGGCACTTTCCGCGACGGACATTTCGCGACGCGAGCCTCCCGAGGCCGGCACCTAACTGGTTCCAACCCTCTCGCAGTGGAATTGCGGGCGAAAGGAGGCCTTTGACGGGGTATCAGGAGGCGACCTCGCGAGTTTGCCTGCCCGTAGGTAGAAAAGAAGGCTTCGAGGATAGTGGGCTTAGCGATGCAGCGGACCAGTGCCTCGAATTCCCGACGCCTTATCGTTAGTTGGTCCGGGCTCGCTCGAAATTTGCCTTGCCCCATTCCGACAAGAGGAAATCAAACTGGATGTTCAATGCACGCTCTACGAGCGATTTGTCGGAATGGCCGTTGATTTTACTAACAAATCATACGCCTCTTAATCAGCGGGTCCCAGGTTCGAGCCCTGGTGCGCCCACCAAGCTTTCATAGCTTAAGTCCGCCCTCGTAACGGTCATCCCGGCCAGCGGTCGCGTCTGTTCCGGCAACCGCTATCGCCTGCTTCCTCACGCCGCTTCGCCCTCAATTGCTTGCGCCTGCGTTTCGCACCGGCCGGCAAATCGTCGGGGCATGTCCGCTATCGCGCGCGGAATTTCGATCGCCGTTCGGCAGCGGTCTGAATCTGACGAAGTTCATGACGACAGGTCCGCGATCACTGCGCTGACAGGCGTTGGGGTGAAGGTGCGGGCTGAGCGCGGGGCGCCCTGCGGCGAGGGCGGTTGACAGGGGAGAGCGCCCACTTTAATCACCTGACTAATTAATCAATTAATTAAAGCCCAAAACCCTAGGGAAAGAATCCCCCGATGCTGGCCGGCCAGAGACATCCGAAGCTGCTTGCCCCGCGCGGCCGCGGCCTCACTTGGCTGGAAAACAAGGTGCTCGTGCATTCCGTGCGCAGCGGCCTCGAACAGGCTGAGAATGACCTTGCCGAGCCCGCCGCACGCTTTGCCGAGCGCAACGTCAGTGTGATCACCGCGGGCAGACCGAACGCCGGAGCGACCGGCCATCGCGTCAGACCGTCGATCCCGGAAAAACCCGTGCAGCACCGCTGCAGCCGCCCACGCGGAGCGCGCCGCGGACCCCTGCCGCCAAATCCCGCACATCAGTTCGGGCGCGCGAGCGATGCGCGCCCCGGCAGTGATGTCGCGGATCGGCGTCTGCCGCCCGAAGCAGAGTGGGCTTCGTTCACCCATATGGAAAATGAGGAGTGAGGCGTAAACGATGGGACGTCGATCTGAGGTACTGATGGCGCAAGAGACCGCCGGCACGGACAACCGGCGCGTGATCCAGGTGGTGTCGCGCGCATTCGACATCGTGCGTTGCTTCGAAGGTCGAAGCATACGTTTGGGAAATCGCGAAATCGCCGACCGCTGTGGTCTTCCCCGATCGACGGTGTCGCGCCTCACCTTGACGCTTACCCAGATCGGCCAGCTGATCTATCTGCCGCAAGAGCAGAAATATGCTCTCGGTCCCCACGCCGCCGCGCCCGGCGCGCCGTTGTTTGCGCATGGTTGCGACAAGCCTGCCTGCGCCGACGAGCAGCAACTCCGCCAAGTGCCGCGCTTCGGGTACTTCGAAGATCAGCGCAACTCGATTGCCGAGCCGCTTGCAGTGACGCCACACCGTTGACGCCTCGCGGAGACGGTTGGGACTATCGGTACGAGCGCAAGCTAACGAAACATCCGAAGCAAAGGGAAACGCATGTCTGAAGCATACATCATTGACGCTGTTCGCACGCCGCGCGGCATCGGCAAGCCGGGCAAGGGAGCGCTGTCGCACCTGCATCCGCAGCATCTGGCCGCGACGGTGCTCGGCGCGCTCAAGGAGCGCAACAAGCTCGATACGTCGACCGTCGATGACATCATCTGGTCGACATCGACTCAGGAAGGCAAGCAGGGCGGCGATCTCGGACGCATGTCGGCGCTCGCGGCGGGCTACGATATCAACGCCAGCGGCACGACGCTGGATCGTTTCTGCGGTGGCGGCATCACCTCGGTGAACCTCGCGGCAGCGTCCGTGATGTCGGGGATGGAAGATTGCGTCATCGCCGGCGGCACCGAGATGATGAGCTACCAACAGACCCTGGCAGCCGAGCGCTCCAAGGCCGGGCAGCCGGCGCGGATGATGGGTTCGGGCAATCCGGCGCTCGACGAGATTCACCCGCAGTCGCACCAGGGCGTGTGCGGCGACGCGATCGCGACGCGCGAGGGGATCAGCCGCGAGGCCTGCGATGCCCTGGCGCTGACGAGCCAGCAGCGCGCCAAGCGGGCCATCGATGAAGGCCGCTTCGCCAAGTCGGTGATCCCCGTCCTCAACGACGACGGCAGCGTTGCGCTCAATCGCGAAGAATTCCCGCGCCCGGAAACCACTGCCGAAGGACTGGCTTCGCTGAAGCCGAGCTTCGAACAGCTTGCCGATTTCGATCTCGGCAACGGCGTGACCTTCAAGAAGCAGATCCAACGCCGCTATCCGGACCTCGACTGGAAGGGCGTGCATCATGCCGGCAACAGCTCGGGCGTGGTGGACGGCGCCGCCGCGGTGCTGATCACGTCGAAGGAATATGCCGAGAAGCACGGCCTCAAGCCGCGCGGCCGCATCGTGGCCTATGCCAACCAGGGTGACGATCCGACCCTGATGCTCAACGCGCCGGTTCCGGCGGCCAAGAAGGTTCTGGCCAAGGCCGGCCTGACCAAGAACGACATCGACGTCTGGGAGATCAACGAGGCTTTCGCGGTCGTTGCCGAGAAGTTCATCCGCGACCTCGAGCTGGACCGCGAGAAGGTCAACATCAACGGCGGCTCGATCGCACTCGGCCACCCGATCGGCGCGACCGGATCGATCCTGATCGGCACGGCGCTCGACGAGCTCGAGCGCAGCGGCGGACGCTATGGCCTGGTCACCATGTGTGCCGCCGGCGGCATGGCTCCGGCCATCATCATCGAACGCATGTGATCGCGAAGGGATATTGCCATGAAACTTGACTCATCGGTCGCCGCCGTCGTCACCGGCGGCGCTTCCGGCCTTGGTGCTGCCACCTCGCGCGCGCTGGCTGCGCAAGGCGTGAAAGTCGCGATCTTCGACTTCAACGAAGAGAAGGGTGAAGCCATCGCCAAGGAAATCGGCGGTGTGTTCTGCAAGGTCGATGTCACCTCGGACGAGCAGGTCGATGCGGGCTTTGCCAAGGCCCGCGCGGCGCATGGCCAGGAGCGCATCCTGGTAAACTGCGCCGGCACCGGCAACGCGGTGAAGACCGCCGGCCGCGACAAGAAGACCGGCGAGCCCACCCACTTCCCGATCGACGCCTTCAACCGCATCATCCAGATCAACCTTGTCGGCACGTTCCGCTGCATCGCCAAGTCGGCGCAGGGCATGCTGTCGCTGGCTCCGCTGGAGCACGGCGAGCGTGGTGCGGTCGTCAATACAGCCTCCGTCGCGGCCGAGGATGGCCAGATGGGGCAGGCGGCTTATTCTGCCTCGAAGGCCGGCGTGGTCGGCATGACCCTGCCGATCGCGCGCGACCTGATGGCCGAAGGCATCCGCGTCAACACCATCCTGCCGGGCATCTTCAACACCCCGCTGCTGCAGGGCGCCCCGGAAAACGTCAAGGCCGCGCTCAGCGCGTCGGTGCCGTTCCCCAAGCGTCTCGGCATGCCGGAGGAATATGCGCATCTGGCGCTGACCATGATCACCAATGGCTACTTCAACGGTGAAGACGTCCGTCTCGACGGCGCCATCCGCATGGCTCCGCGTTAAGCGATCAGGAGACCAAAGCGATGTCCGAAGAAACCCCGGTCCTCACTGAAGTCCGCGGACCGATACTGATCATCACCCTGAACCGGCCGGAAGCCAAGAACGCGGCCAACCTCGCCCTCTCCAAGGGCGTGGCCGCGGCGATCGACCGGCTCGACGCCGACGATTCCCTGAGCGTCGGCATCATCACCGGCGCTGGCGGCACATTCTGCTCGGGCATGGACCTCAAGGGGTTCCTGAAAGGCGAGCGACCGTCGATCCCCGGCCGCGGCTTCGCCGGCCTGACCGAGGCCCCGCCGAAGAAGCCGCTGATCGCGGCTGTCGACGGCTACGCGCTCGCCGGCGGGATGGAGATCGCGCTGTCGTGCGACATGATCGTCGCCAACCGCAACGCGAAGTTCGGGATCCCCGAGGTGAAGCGCGGACTTGCGGCAGCGGCCGGCGGGCTGATCCGCATGCCGCGCCAGATGCCGTTCCGTGTGGCGATGGAGTTCGCATTGACGGGCGAGTTCTTCGGCGCCGAGCGCGCCCATCAACTCGGCATCATCAATCGCGTGACCGACGGCCCGGCGCTCGACGCCGCGCTTGAGCTCGCGGCAGCGATCGGCGCCAACGGCCCGCTCGCCGTCAAGGCATCCAAGCAGGTGATCGTCGAATCCCGGCTCTGGCCGGAAGATGAGATGTGGAAGAGGCAGCAGGAGATCGTCGGTCCTGTCTTCGTATCCGAGGATGCCCGCGAGGGCGCGGCTGCCTTTGCCGAAAAGCGCGCGCCGAACTGGAAGGGCAAGTAGGGCATCGCCTGTTTCGATGACGGAGCGTCGGTTTTGATCGAAGCAGAACCGGCGCTCTAAACTTTTTACGATGCCTCGCCGCACGCCGGCGGGGTTCCATGAGAGCGCTATTGGGTGATTGATGCGCAGCTTTACCGAAGACCAGGTTATTTTCCGCGACTCCTACCGCAAGTTCCTCGCCAGCGAGATCACGCCTCACATGGAGGAGTGGCGGGAAGCCGGCATCGTCGACCGCGGCGCGTTCAAGAAGGCCGGTGACCTCGGCTTCCTGATGATCTGGCCCGAGGAAAAATACGGCGGAATGGGCGACGAGGACTTCCGTTACGAGCAGATCATCATCGAGGAGACCGCGCGCTCGGGCTGCAAGGGCTGGTTCAACACGCTGCACAGCCGACTGGTCGGTTCTTACTTCAAACGCTTCGGCACCGAGGAGCAGCGCGACCGGTTCCTGCCGAAATGCGTCAGCGGCGAGACCATCCTGGCCATCGCGATGACCGAACCCGGCGCGGGCTCGGACCTCGCCGGCATGCGGACCACGGCGGAAGACAAGGGCGATCATTTCCTGCTCAATGGCTCGAAGACCTATATTTCCAACGGAATCAATTCCGACGTGGTGCTCGTGGCGGCCAAGCTCGCGGGCGCCGAGAAGAAGCATGCCATGGTGCTCCTGATCGTCGAGCGCGGCATGGAAGGTTTTGAGCGCGGCCGCAATCTCAAGAAGATGGGCATGCCGGCGCAGGACACTGCCGAACTGTTCTTCAACAATGTGAAGGTGCCCAAGGCCAACGTGCTCGGAGAACCCGGCAGGGGCTTCTACTATCTGATGGAAGGCCTTGCCGAGGAGCGGCTGATCTCCGCGGTCGGATCGATCGCCAACGGCCGCAAGGCGTTCGACATCACGCGCGCTTACGTGATGGACCGCAAATTGTTCGGCCGGCCGCTCGCCGAACAGCAGAATACCCAGTTCCGCATGGCGGAGATGGATGCCGAAATCGATCTCGTGCAGGTCTATGTCGATCACTGCGTGGCCGAGCACAATGCCGGACGCCTGACCAGCAACATGGGCGCCAAGGCCAAGATGATGTCGTCGGAGGTCGAGTGGAAGATGCTCGATCTTGGCGTCCAGTTGCACGGCGGCGCGGGATACATGGACGAATATCCGATCAGCCGCATGTTCACCGATGCACGCGTCAATCGAATCCTCGCTGGAAGCTCCGAAGTGATGCGGCTGATCATCGGCCGCGATGTCTTCTCGGAGCACTACAAGAGCATTCTGGACTAGCCGGTCACCATCACCGCCTAGCTGCCTCCGCTCCGCGTCAGCCGCGGGCCTGCCGCAGTGGTTCGCGCGCATGCTCCTTCGAGCGCAGCAATGCATCGACGAAGATCGGCTCCCAGGAGCGGATGTGAGTGCGCAGCAGGGTGGTCAGCGCCTCGGTCTCGCCGGCGAGCGCGAGCTCGATCAACCGGTAGTGCTCGGGCACTGACGCTTGCTGCCGCTCGTGGCCGGCGCGGGAGCTGATGCCGTAAAGCCGCATCTTGTCGCGCAGGCCCATCACCGTGTCGGTCAGCAGGTCGTTGCCGGCGGCCGCGATGAACTCGCGATGATAGTTGCGGTCGGCTTCCAGATAGAGCTGGACGTCGTCGGTCTCCACGGCCCTGGCGATCTGGTCGGCCCAGCCGCGTACGATTGTTAGATCCTTCGGTGGATTGGCGGCGACCAGCACGGCGGCGTGCAGCTCGAGCACTTCGCGCATGTCGAACAAGTTGCGCAGTTCGGTCAGCGTCGGCTCCACCACCTTGAAGCCGCGGTTGCGCATCGGCTCGACCAGGCCGCCGCGGCTGAGCTCGAGCAGCGCCTCGCGCACCGGCGTTGAGGAGACGCCGAGGCTCGCCGCGAGACTCGGCACCGAATACATCGTGCCCGGAAGGCTCTGCCCGGAAATGATCTCGGCCCGCACCCGCTGCAGCACCTGTTCTCGCAAATTCTGGTCCATCGGTGGTCGTGGCCGCCTCTCGCTGGGAACTCCGATTCGTCGCTGATTATTACTTAGCCTTGACGCCGCCGGTAGCGTATGACGTAAATGTGTAACGCATTACAAAAATGCGTCACAAGGGACGATCGGATAGTGAGACGGCGGTGAAACAGCGGCTACCCGGCTATTGCACGCTTTGTCGTTCGCGCTGCGGTGCCGTCACCGTGGTCGAGGATGGGCGCCTTGTCGGCGTAGAGGTATTGAATAACCACCCGACAGGCGGCGCGCTTTGCGCCAAGGGCAGGGCGGCGCCCGAAATCGTCGCCAGCCCGCGCCGTCTGACCGTCCCGCTGAAGCGGACCCAGCCGCGCGGTGCTGCCGATCCGGGCTGGGTCGAGGTGTCGTGGGACGAGGCGTTGACCGAGATCGCCGAGAAGCTCGGTGCGATCCGCGCCGAGAGCGGCGCCGAAGCGGTGGCGTTCGGCGTCACCACGCCGAGCGGCACGCCGATGGTCGACAGTTTCGAGTGGGTCGAGCGCTTCATCCGCGGCTTCGGCAGCCCCAATCTGATCTATGCGGTCGAGATCTGCGGCTGGCACAAGGACTATGCGCACGCGCTGACCTTCGGCCGCGGCATCGGCTTTCCCGATTACGACAATGCCGATGCGATTATCCTGTGGGGCCACAATCCGGCGCGGACCTGGCTTGCCCAGGCAACGCGGATCGCCGATGCGCGGCGGCGCGGCGCCAAGGTCGTGGTGATCGATCCCAAGCCGAACGGCTCGGGGCAGCAGGCCGATCTGTGGCTGCGCACTCGCCCGGGCGCCGATGGCGCGCTCGCGATGGGGGCGATCCGTCACCTCATCGCGACCGGCGGCTTCGATGCGGATTTCGTCAACGCATGGACCAATGGATCGCTGCTGGTCGATCGTGCGACGGGACGCTTCCTGCGCGCCGACGCATTGTGGCCGGATGGCGCGCCGGAGGCTTTCGTTCGTCTCGATGCGTCGGGCGCGCCCGTGCCTTGCGACACCCGCTACGCGCCGGAGAGCTGTGGCCAGCTGCGTGGCGCGCTGCAGGTCCGCACACGCGACGGCCGGCTGATAGCGGCGGCTACCGCGTTCGAACTGCTCGTCGAGCGAGCCGCGCCATACACGCCGGCGCGCGTCGCGGAGCTGACCTGGCTTCCTGTCGAGGACGTCGACGCGTTCAACACGCTGCTCGCTCGCCGGCCGCGGCTCGCCTACCATTCCTGGACCGGCGTCGGCCAGCACACCAACGCGACCGCGATCGAGCGCACGATTGCAACGTTGTATGCGCTGACCGGCGCTTGCGATCGGCCCGGCGGCAATCGCTGGCCGGTGCCGCCGCCGACCCGTGCCCTCAACGACTACAACATCCTGTCGCCGGAGCAGCAGGCTAAGGCGCTGGGCATTACTGAGCTGCCGCTCGGCCCGCCGGCCAAGGGCTGGATCACGGCGCGCGACTTCAGCCGGGCCGTGCTTGACGGCGAGCCCTACCGGGTGCGCGCGCTGGTCGCCTTCGGCACCAACTTCGTCGTCTCGCAGGGCCATTCCGAGCGCAACCGCGCCGCGCTGAACGCGCTGGAATTCCAGGTCCATATCGACATGTTCATGAATCCAACCGCGGAGAGCGCCGATTTCGTGCTGCCGGCCAGCACGCCATGGGAGCGCGATGCGCTCAAGATCGGATTCGAGATCACGCAGGAAGCTGTCGAGACCGTGCAGTTACGCCCGCGCATGGTCGAGCCGGTCGGTGAGGTGAAGGCCGATTACGAGATCGCCGCCGCGCTCGCGCTCAAGCTCGGGATGGGCGACTTGTTCTTCGGCGGCGACATCAAGGCCGGGTGGAATTACCAGCTGGCGCCGCTCGGCATCGGGGTCGAGGATTTGCGCCACCATCCGGAAGGACGCCGTTTCCCGCAGGTCTTCCGCGACGAAAAATACGCCGTGGCGCGCGAGGACCGAACGGTTGCCGGATTCTCGACGCCGACGCGCCGCGTCGAGCTTTATTCCGAGCTCATGCTGGGACACGGGTATGATCCCTTGCCCGACCATGTCGAGCCGGTCGGCAGCCCGCTCACGGCAGCGCCGGATGCACGCTTTCCGCTCGTGCTTTCCACTGCCAAGAGCGGCTGGTTCGTTCACTCCTCTTATCGGCACGTCGCCTCGCTGCGGCGCAAGTCGCCCGATCCGGCCGTCGAGATCAATCCGCAGCTCGCCAAGCGGCGTGGCCTTGCCGAAGGCGACTGGGCCGTGGTGGAGACGCATGGCGGTGCCGTGCGCCTGAAGGTACGCATCAATGCGGCGCTCGACGATCGCGTCGTCGTCGCCGAATTCGGCTGGTGGGAAGACTGTCCGCCGCTCGGCCGCGAGCGTTCCGCGACGGCAGGCATCCACACCCGCAACATCAACGCCGTGCTGCATGACGATGCGCGCGATCCGGTCAGCGGCTCCGTCCCGCTGCGCGCGATCGTCTGCGATATCAGGCGCGACGGCGTCGCCAGTCGCGGCCTGTGGAGCGGTCAGCGGCGTTTCACGGTCGGCGCGCGTCGCGCCGAGGCGGATAATGTCATCGCGCTCAACCTGCTGCCGCTTGACGATGGTCCGCTGCCCGACTTCCTGCCGGGCCAGCACGTGATGGTCTCGCTGCCCGGCGCAACGCAGGCACGGGCCTATTCGCTGACCGGATCGGGCGATCGGCCGGATGTGCTCTCGATAGCGGTGAAGGGGCGCTTCTTCAATGAGGCGCCGAGTGGCGATGCGCCGTTCTTCATGCCGGATCGTCTGCACCATCTTGCCGTCGGAGACGAGGTCGTGCTGGAGCCGCCGGGCGGCATCTTCACGCCGCCATTGAAGGGGCAGCGGCCGCTGATCTTCCTCGCCGCCGGCATCGGCATCACGCCGTTCATCAGCCATCTCGAAACGCTGCAACGGATCGCACCACGAGATCGCGTTGGCGAAATCCTGCTGCTCCACGGCTGCCGCAGCAGTCGGGAGCATCCGTTTGCCGAGCGGCTTGCGGAGCTGGAAGCCGGTATTCCGGGGCTGAAGCGTGTGACGTTCTATTCCGCGCAGTTCGCGCAGGACCCGATCGACTCGCATGCGTTGCGCAAGGGGAGGGTTGATCTCGGACAGGTCAAGCCGCTGTTGCCGCGCCGGCCGCTGGTCTACATCTGCGGCTCGCCGGAATTCGTTGCGGCACAGATCGAGGCCGTGACGGCGCTTGGCGTGCCGCGCTTCGACATTTTCGCCGAAAGCTTCGTGTCGCCGCCGTCGGTACCGAGCAATCTTGCGCCGCGCACCGTCCGGCTTGCGGGCAGCAAGCAGAGTTTTTCCTGGGGGCCGGAGCAGGGGACGCTGCTTGATGCGGCGGGTGCGGCGGGCGTCGCGCTGCCGAGCGGCTGCCGTGTCGGGCAATGCGAAAGCTGCGCGGTTCAGGTCGTCGATGGCGAGTTCACCCATCTCGGCGCTGTCGATGGCAGTGAGGGACAGTGCCTTGCCTGCCAGGCCGTGCCGCTGACCGATCTCACGCTCGCGCTTTGATGACGAAACCCGATTGAAGGCAGTAACCGAATTACCGGAAGGGGATCAGATTGATGACGAATGCAACGCACGATCAAACCGTGAGCTTACGAAAACCTGTCGCGGACAACGTCATCGCGCAATTTTCGCAAGCCCTGGTGGCATTCGCGGAGCGCTGGTTTCCGGATGCCTACGTCTTCGTCCTGATCGCGGTGATTGCGGTCGCAATCGGCGCGATCCTGCATGGCGGTTCGCCGCTCGCCGTCAGCCGCGCGTTTGGTGACGGGTTCTGGAACCTGATTCCCTTCACGATGCAGATGGCGCTGGTCGCGATCGGCGGCTATGTCGTGGCGATGTCGCCGCCGGTGGCGGCCGTGCTGGCGCGGCTCGCCAGCGTGCCGAAGACCGGGCGCGGCGCCGTGGTCTTTGTCGGTGTGCTCAGCATCTTCCTGTCGCTGCTGAACTGGGGCCTGAGCCTGATCTTCTCCGGCCTTCTGGTGCGCGAGATCGCACGGCGCACCGACATCAGGCTCGACTACCGGGCGGCCGGCGCCGCCGGCTATCTCGGGCTCGGCTGCGGCTTCACCCTCGGCATCACCTCCTCGGCCGCGCAGCTGCAGGCCAATGCCGGCAGCATTCCGGCGTCGCTCCTGCCGATCACCGGCGTGATCGGTTTCTCCGAAACCATCTTGACTTGGCAGAATATGGTCACCGTCGTGATGGTGACCGTCGTGTCCGCGGCGATCTGCTATTTCACGACGCCGGCGCCCGATCAGGCCAGGACGGCAGAAGACCTCGGCGTAGCGCTCGGCGATGATCGCATCGAGGCCAGGAAGCCGGCGCGTCCGGGCGACTGGCTCGAGTTCAGCCCGCTGCTGACGATCCTGATCGCCGTGCTTGCCGCCGGCTGGTTGTGGCAGACATTCCAGTCGGGCAATCCGTTGATCACGCTGTCGGGCCTCAACACCTATAATTTCGTCTTTCTCATCCTCGGCATCGTGCTGCACTGGCGACCGCGCAGCCTCATCGAGTCGTTCTCGAAGGCGATGCCGAGTGTCTCCGGCGTGCTGTTGCAGTTTCCGTTCTACGCCGGTATTGCGCAGATCCTGACCAAGGTCCCGAACAGCAGCGGCACGACGCTGTCGGACACGATCGCACACTGGTTCGTCGGTGCCTCCAGCAATTCCACCGTGTTTTCGTTCCTGGTCGGAATCTATTCGGCGCTGCTCGGCTTCTTCGTGCCATCGGCCGGCGGAAAGTGGATCATCGAGGCGCCCTACATCATGAAGGCGGCCAACGACATCGGCGCGCATCTCGGCTGGACGGTGATGGTCTACAACATCGCCGAGACGCTGCCGAACTTCATCAACCCATTCTGGATGCTGCCGCTGCTCGGCATCCTCGGCTTGAAGTCGAAGGACCTGATCGGCTACACCTCGGTGCAGTTCTTCATCCATTTCCCGATCGTGATGCTGCTGGCGGCGATCCTGATGGCGACCTTCACCTATCACCCGCCGATCCTGCCCTGAGCGACCATGGCCGGGCACCGGGATGCACGGTGTCCGGCCAATTCAGCGCTCCACGACCGTCACCACCAAAACTGTGCTGTTTTTCCGCTGGCCGTGAATGAGGCGTCGCGCCGGGCTCTTATCTTTGGTCAGCCATTTCATTGACCGCCGCGCGGTTCGGCCGGATATTGATGCGCGATATCCGTGTCGTCCAAGGCCCCCGCAATGAGACATGACCACCGCAGCTTGATGTGCGACATGCGAAGCCGCATGCAGCATCGCTGCGTCTCAGCGGCGACCGGCGTCTGTTGTTGTTGATCGCTTCGACAAATCCAAAGCATCCGACAATCTGACTGGAGCGCCGTCATTCGGCGATCGAACACGCATGTCCCAAACCCAAATGTCCCAAGCCTATGTCATCGAAGTATCGGATCGCACCGCTGGCATCGTCGTCAGCGATAGCCGCGGCTTCTGCTTCTTCTCCTCCGACCGCGCCTTTGACGTCCTCGACGGCGGCTATTTCGGCTCCGCGCGCGCCGCGGAGCGTGCTGTGAGGGCGCACTTGCAGCAGCGCCGCGAGGTTCGGGGCCGTGCGACGCGCGGTTGAGGCCGTGTCTCAGGAGGCCGCGGCGAGCGGCGGCGAGACCACCTGCGGCGCCCCGAGCGCCTGCGTGGTAGTCGTTGCCAGCTGGAAGCGGATGCCGTGCAGCGAGCAGGTCAGCGGGATGTCGCGAAAGTCGTCGTGGAAGGCGCGGATCCGGCGCGCCAGCTCGCCGGCGCTGATGCCGGCGGGAAGCTCGCACATCTCGCGGTACATCCGCCGCGTGCTCTTGATTCCGCACCAGGCGATCTCCAGTTCCGCCAGCGGCATGGGATTGCAGCCGAGATCGCGCGACATCCGCCAGAACAGATGGGCAAGCCGCACATAGGCGATCTGTTCGAGCCCGCGCACGCTGATCTTGTCGGGAATGATGAAGGTCTCGACCCCGACGATCGGGCCGGAATCGACGCGCGCGGCCATCACATGGGCCGTCGCGCCGAAGGTGCGGGCACCGTCATAGAGCGCGAAATGCGCCGGCGCCCAGCCGGGATATTGCGGCGGGCCGGGATGGAAATTGTAGGCGCCATGGCCGAGCGTCGCCAGAATGTGCTCCGGCACGATGACGCTGGTGGTGAAGGCCAGCAGCCGGGCCTCGCGCAAGACCTCCGGCTCGATCGCGGCGAGCTCGTCGGCCGTTACCGCGCAGCGGAATGACAGCGCCGGATTGTGTGCCTTCAACAGCTCGGTAAGCGCGAATTGCTGGTTGGCGACGCCGGTAAGAAGGATGATTGTCTTCACGTGTCGATGTCCTTCCCTTGCTCTGTCTTTCCGGCGTTCATCAGCCGCGCTGCCCGGCCATCACGACGACGCTCCCGGCATCGCGGGATTGGCCCACGGTGCGGAACAGGTCGGCCGGCAACGTCTGCCACGGCGCGATCTCGATGATGCGGTTGTTTGCGCTTTTCGCGGCCGATTTCGCCGCGCGGATATCGTCCTGCCAGGGGCAGAGTGCGAGCTCGAGCCGGCCGAACCCGCCGCAATCGGCCGCGAACGCGCCGGTGACCGCCTCGATGCTGGCAGCCATTTCGCGCGCGTCGCTGGTCGCGATATCGCGCATGATCACGGTGATCGCATCATTTGAAGCCGCCTGCGACCGGATCACGATCATGGCGTCACGGCCGCCGCTGCGGCTGGCGCGCCGCGCGGCCCGCATCGCGACGCCGAATTCGGCATCCGGTCCAAGATCGCTGCTGTCGGTGGGCAGGTCGTGAACGACCGTGGTGTGGCGGGGCGTGCCGGCGTCTTCGGCCGGAGCGTGATATGAGCGCGGCAGCCAGACGGTGTCGAGCGCCATCTGTGACGATGTCAGGCTCCAGGCCTGGTCGAGCAGATAGCCTTCCCAGACCGCGGGATAGGCGCTCGCGATGTGATGCCAGTTGCGCAGCACCGCTTCGGCGGTGGGCGAACGGGCGAGATAGAGGGTGCGCGCCGACATTTCCCACCGGTTCCATTTGTGAAGCGCGATGTCGCATGCGAGGGACGACGGCAGCATTGGCGGCTCGCTGAGGACTGCGTCGGCCTCGATGAACAGCAGCGGCTCGCGATGCTGCTCCCACATCCGCAGCAAGAAGGCGGATTTCTCGGCTGCGCGCATGTGCTCGCCGTCTGCGGTTTCGATCGGAGCGATGTCGCAGGCTATCCGGAACTCGGCCAGCTTGTCGCGGAGGACGCGGGCATGGTCGTCGCCGCAAGCGCGGGGGTAGCAGGAGACCACGCGCAGCGATGCCCCGGACCTCGAGCCTTGCTCGAGCGCGATAGGGCGCCAATTGAGGCCGCCCCACCACATCTCATGCGGGCCATCGAAGCTCGGCCCGATGGTTCCGAAGTCGGTCAGCTTGGATTTCAGGAAGTCGAAGGCGGGATTCTCGCCGAAGGGGACGACGACCGCGCAGTCGGCCCGAAGCGACCGGTAAAGCATCTCGGCGGCGGGGCCACTCGGCGGCTCGACGAGGATGATGACTCCATGGTCCTTCGCCGGCACCGAGCCGGCCTCATGGACGACCGCAGGTCCAAGCCGCTCCGACAGCCATGCGAGCCGCCAGCGTTGCGCCGCGCCCATCCGGATGCCGTTCGCCGCCAGCAATTGGTCGAAGTTCGTCTGCAAGCCGTCCGCTTGCGCCGTGTCAGCCGAAATCATGCCCGCACTACCCCTCGTTAACCTTCTACGTGCGGGGCGGCCAGATCAGGCGGACAAATCAGCTGTCGTCGTTCGTTGCAGACATCCCTTGGTCTTGCGCCAGGTCAGCGTGGCCGAGGGGTCACCGTTGCCGTCGCGGTCCGCGACCGCAAGGATGCGGTCATGGTCGAAGGCGGTCAGCGCGACCGTGTAGATGGCGACGTCGTCTTCGAAGCCGTCGACAGGGATGAGCAGCATGCCGTCGTCACTGCTAGCGCGGAAGTGACGGCCGCGCCGTTTGAGGCCGACATCGATGAGCCGTCCCTCGGCGATCGCTGTCACGTTCGAACCCTCGGCGGCTTTCGCGGCGCTCTCGCCATATTGGACCGTGATGCCGTGGAGCATCCCGTCGCGGGTGAGCTTGGCCAGCGGCAGCACGATAGTCGCGATTGCCATCCGGCGCGACAGCGGGATCCGCAGGCGAAGATCGCCGAGCCCGGTGTGATAGACGCTGATCGCCTCCAGCGACGCCTGGCCGTTCCGCTCGAACAGACCGACCTGCAGCGTCCCGCACAGCGCTTCGCCAAACACGCTAGCGGGCAGGCGATTGGCGCCGAACAGCGTGTAGAGATAGGCATGCGACGGCGACAGGGCGGCAAAGCTGCCCGCCAGCCACATCGGGGGCGCCGGAGCCGTGCAGGCGATCATGAGGCCGCGGGCGATGATGCTATCATTGACGAAGTCGGCATCGAGCAATGGCGCCAGCGCCGGGGTGCCGAGATTGACGTCATGCTTGATGCCGCCGAGCAGCGCGAGCTCATCATCGTCCGGCAGCAGCAGGAGGCGGCCGAGCACGGCGGCCGTCCAGCGCGCCGCGACCGCGGGGGCGGCATCGGGCTGCAATCCGTAGCGTGGTGCCAGCTCGCGGGCGCGCGAAACATAGGCCAGCGTTCCGGATTGCACCTCGGTCGCCAGCGCCAGCTGGGCGGCCGGGCGCTGATCACCCTCGCGCAACACGTCGCCGTCGCGATAATCCCGCGCCGATCCTTCCCTAGAACAGCACAGCTGCTCCAGCAATGCGACGTTGCGGATCAGCATGCGCTTGACGTGCGGCGTGACGACGCGATCCGAGATCAGGCCCTCCGCGGTGTCGTCATCGGCTAAATCGTCGAAGGCATCGTCAAGCGTCAGCAGATAGGCACCGTGCAGGCGGATGCGGATGCCCTCGAGATCGAAAATTCGCCGCAGCGATTTCTGTACGCTTGCGGAATAGCCGAGGTCGACCAGGATCAGATCGGTGCAGCCGTCGAAATCCCGGATATGCGCGCGAAGGTAGGCAAGCAAACGGGTCCGGACGCCGGCAGCGATATCGGTGATCTCGCGCGGGTCCATCAGATCGGGCAGGGCGTCGGCGAGTTCGCGGCCGCTGGCAATGCCGTCGGGATACTGCGCGAAGAACTTCATCACGGCGGACGGCTGCACCTTGACGATGTCGATAAAGGTCGCCGCGTCGATCTTGACGACCCGGCTCAGCAGCTCACAGAGTGGTTCGAGCGTATCGGCAGACCCGACCAGGCTGACGCGACGATTGATCTCGATATAGGCGCCGGTCTCGCCGTGGTTTGCCTGCCAGACGCGATGCGGCAGCAGGCCGTCGCGGCCGAGGAATCCGACCGCAACGCGCGCGCCCTCGCGAGCAAGCGTGCTGCGCCGCGCAGAAATGAATGCGTCGAACGCCGCCATCACGGGGCCGAGCACGGTCACGCCGAGGTTGAAGGCGGGAGAATGCTCCGCGCTCTTCGCCGTCACCGCGCGCCGCAGCGTGCGGGCGCCGCAGTCGAGCCGCGACGGCTGATCGGGGCACAGCAATTCAAAGATCGATGTCTCGCGTTGAAACTTGGAAGCCAGCGCCGCGCCGGCCTGCGGGTAGTAGCGCGGACGGATGCCGTGACGGCGCGCGCCCTTGATATCGGCGGTGTGGTTGTCGCCGACATGGAACGAGCTTGCCGCGTCGATGCCTTGCTCGGCGAGATAGGCCTCAAACAGCGCCTCGCTCTTGCTGCTGCCGTGATCGCAGGACGCATAAAGGAAATCCCAGCTCAGCCCGGGACTGCAGGAACGCAGCAGCTGCGCGAGTTGGTCGGTGCTCCAGTAGGTGTCGGAAATGAAGCCGACGCGAAAGCCGCCGCGCTTCATGTCCAGATATTGCTCGAGCATTTCGGGATTGACGCGGCAGAGCTCCAGTTCGGTGTCGAACTCGATCTGCGCGAGATCGTGCAGCGCATCGCGGGTCAGGCCGAACAGCCTGAACGGAAAGTATTTGTAGATGTCGGCGATGCGCACTTCAGTTGAGCCGCGGCGCTCTTGCGATACCTTGCGCGCTCGCGCCTCCGCCTGGATTCGATGCTGAACGAAACTGGCGGACATGTTCGGAAAATTTTCAGCAATGCAGCAACGCTGAAAAACCCTTTCAAATACGCCATCCGGCGTCGTGCAGGCGCGCAACAGAAATGTATCGAAAACATCGAATGAACATGCAGAAACATTCTGCGCTCGACGCGTCGCGTCGATCGTCATGATCGTCATGCGCAAAATTCCCGCCAGTCCTCATGCGTTGAACGCGCGCGTGAGCCAAATCAGGCGCGACAGTTCAAAAAAGTTGATGCGGAATTCGAAAACGCGCGCTTCGCGACTGACAGATTCAAAAAATCCGATAACGTCGAAACAGTGATTCGGAAAAAATTGCCTAGTCGCAATCGTCGAATGCAAGATGGCGACCAACGGCGGTGAGTCACTCGCATGCTCGGCGCATGCATGGGTTCGCGTGGCGTTAGTTGGTGTGACAACAGCGTTTTCCGACGCGACGATCTCTTCCGCGGAAATGCGAGGCGATGCTGAACGACTGCTCCAAACTCCGTCGCATTTTTCCCTGCGCCTACGCGCAGCGGCAGCTTTTGCCGGGCGGTCGGCAAAAACATCCGGCTAAGCATTTGAAAAATAACGAAAAAAGTTCGCCTGGTTTGCTGGCCCTCTCCGTTCAACGCTCAGAAGCCGCATGGAATGTGTGCCAGCGGCGTTGGTTGGAGAGCGGCGGATGAGTTACGCGCTTGATATGAGGGCACCGGCCGAAGTGGAGGCCACGCCGGCCGCGGTTGCACCGGCCGAAGCGGCTGCGCCGTGGAGCAACGTGCCCACCGTTGCCGATGCGGGCCCGCTCGACACCGTCGAGATCCACGACGAAGACAAGGAATTGCTCGACCGCCTCGCCGCCGGCGACGAAACGGCGTTTCGTGCTCTGGTCGAACGCCACGTCGATCGCGCCTACGCGATCGCGCTGCGTATCGTCGGCAACGCCGCCGACGCCGAGGACGTCGTGCAGGACACGATGCTGAAAGTGTGGACCCATCGCGGCCGCTGGCAGCATGGCCGCGCAAAGTTCTCGACCTGGCTCTATCGCGTCGTCAGCAACCGCTGCATCGATCTGCGCCGCAAGCCGCGCACCGAGAATGTCGATGTCGTGCCCGAGGTCGCAGACACCCAGCTCGATGCCTCCGCCGTGATCGAGCGCAACGAGATCGGCAATCTGCTGGAGGTCGCGATGCAGCGCCTGCCCGAGCAGCAGCGCGTCGCAGTGATCCTGTCGTATCACGAGAACATGAGCAACGGCGAGATCGCCGAGGTCATGGACACGACCGTGGCCGCGGTGGAGTCGCTGTTGAAGCGAGGACGGCAGCAGCTGCGCGATATGCTGAAGCGGCACGAGCGCGACCTGCGCGGCGCGTTTACCGACTGCTAACCATAAATTCTGGCTTCTGAAGATTTTGCGCCTGACCCCGGCGGCCGACCCGTTTGATCGGGCGGACGGGGGCTGGATCCGCGTCACCTCTCTTTTTCACGATGCGGCATGCCATGCCCCATCAGCACAGGAGCTACTCATGCCGGCAATCTCCACCAACACCGCCGCGAACTCCGCGGTCCGCTACCTCAACATCAACTCGCAGCAGGAAACCAGCGCGCTGTCGAAGCTGTCGAGCGGCTCGCGCATCACCTCGGCTTCCGACGACGCGGCCGGTCTTGCGATCTCGACCCGCATCTCCTCCGACATCACGACG
Organism: Bradyrhizobium sp. USDA 4503; assembly: GCF_054055815.1. Lineage (NCBI taxonomy): Bacteria > Pseudomonadati > Pseudomonadota > Alphaproteobacteria > Hyphomicrobiales > Nitrobacteraceae > Bradyrhizobium > Bradyrhizobium sp. USDA 4503. The sequence goes on along the minus strand of NZ_JBSRXS010000001.1, from coordinate 3,229,425 downwards.
CTGCAGCAGGCCGCCACCAACGCGGCGCAGGCGACCTCGATCCTGCAGACCGCCGACGGCGGCGCCTCCAACATCTCGGATATCCTAGCCCGCATGAAGTCGCTGGCTTCCGAGTCCGCCTCGGGCACCGTGGCCGATTCCAGCCGCGCCTACATCAACTCGGAATTCACGCAGCTCAAGGGCGAAATCGACTCGATCGCCAGCGGAACCCGCTACAGCAGCCAGAGCTTGCTCGACGGTTCGAGCGTGTTCTCCTCGGGCGTCTCAGTGCTGGTCGGTTCGACCTCGGCCGACACCATCACGATCACGCTGACGAGCCTCACGGCCTCGTCGCTGTCCGTGACGTCGCTCGATGTGTCCAGCCTGTCGAGCGCCACCAGCGCGATGACGGCTCTCGACACCGCGATCGACAAGGTTTCGTCCGCACGCGCCGAGATCGGTGCTCAGGAATCCCGCTTCAACTTCAGCGCCGACTCGATCTCGACCCAGACTCAGAACCTGCAGTCGGCCAACTCGGCGATCAAGGACGTCGATATCGCCTCCGAGCAGGCGACGCTGTCCTCGGCCGAGGTGAAGACCCAGGCCGCGGTCTCCGCTGAAACCGCGGCGAACCAGATGCCGCAGTACCTGCTGAAGCTGCTCGGCTAATTCGAAAGATCGATCGGGCCGGCATGATGCCGGCCCGGTTCCTATCGCGGCGGAAGTGTCGACATGACGGTTAGCAGCGCCACCTCGAGCACATCAAACACGACGTCGACCAGTTCTGCCAGCACGGTGACAACGACCGGCACGACCAATTCGACCAGCATCGATTGGGATGCCCTGATCGAGGCCGAGGTCAATGCCAAGCTCGCAGCGGCGACCTCGATCACCACGACGATCACCGCGAACCAGGCCAAGATCACGGCCTATCAATCGCTGCAGACCGAGCTGTCGACGCTGGCAACCGGGTTGTCGTCGCTCAGCACCTCGATCATCAATTCGATCGCCACCAACGCGTTCGCCAGCCGGGCGGCGACGATCTCGTCCACCGGTGACGTCAGCGCCTCGTCGGCACTGAACATGAGCGTCAACAGCGGCTCGGCGACCGGCGATCACACGCTTCAGATCACCCAGCTCGCGACCGCGCAGAAGGTGATCGGCTCCTCGCAGCCGAGCAGCTCGACGGCGCTGGGCCTCTCCGGCACTTTCTCGCTCGGCCTGTCCGGCGGCACCGGCACGGCGATCTCGATCACCAGCGGCATGTCGATGCAGGATATCGTCGACACCATCAACGCCCAGACCTCGACCACCAATGTCCAGGCCTCCATCGTCCAGGTGTCGAGCGGGTCCTACGAGATGGTGCTGACGGGGACGCAGGACGCCGCTGACATCGCCTATTCGTCGACGTCGGGCGATGACATCCTGAACAAGCTCGGCGTCACCGACACGTCCGGGGCGTTCACCGACGTGCTGCAGAAGTCGCAGTCCGCGGAGTTCACCCTCGACGGCATCGCGCTCACGCGTAACACCAACGACATTTCCGACGTCCTGTCCGGTGTCACGTTCGACCTGCTGCAGCCGACGCCGAGCGGCACCAGCCTCAACATCAGCATCGAGACCGACACCAGCCAGATCACGTCAGCGCTGCAGACCTTCGTCACCAACTACGACGCATTTCGCGACCAGGTGATCGCGCAGTCGGCGCAGAATTCCGACGGCACGGCCGCGTCGAGCGCGGTGCTGTTCGGCGACAGCACGATGCGCGATCTCATGACCCAGCTGCAGCAGGTGCTCAGCGGGACGGTCGGCGGCATGACGATGGCCGATCTCGGCCTGTCCTTCAATGAGAACAACGAGCTCCAGCTCGATACCGGAACGCTGTCGACGGTGCTGACGCAAAATCTCGCCGGCGTCACCCAGCTGCTGTCGGCGCAGACCACCACTTCGTCCAGCCAGCTCAGCGTGGTCAATACCGGCACGTCGCCGCAATCCTTCACGCTCGACCTCACGGTGGACTCCACCGGTACGCTGACCGGAGCCTCGGTCGGCGGCGACAGCTCCGGCTTTTCGGTGGTCGGCAACACCATCATCGGCAATTCAGGAACGATCTACGCCGGTATGGCCTTCACCTATACGGGCTCGACCTCGCAATCGATCACGGTGACATCGTCGTCCGGTCTGGCGACGCAGCTCTACCAGCTCGCGCACACCAGTTCCGGAACCAGCGGTCAACTCCAGACCATGATCACCAACTTGCAGTCGCGCGACACCAACCTGCAGTCCCAGGTCAGCGACATTCAGAGCAATGCGGCGACGTTCAAGGCTCAGCTGCAGGTTCAATACGCCAATTACCAGGCGGCCATCGAAAGCGCGAACAATACGCTGGGCTACCTGAAAGCACTCCTAGACGCAGCATCGAGTAACTAATGACCCAGAACGCGACCGCCTGCCACGCCAACAATGCCTATCGATCCGCCGCGGTGGCGGTGCCGCCGCTGAAGGCGGTGGTGATGCTGTGCGACGGCGCGATCACGCTGTTGCAGAAGGCGCTGGACGCGCACGAGGCGAAGCGCTTCGAAGAGGGGCACATCTATCTGACACGGGCGACCGCGATCCTGCGCGGGCTGAGCCACAATCTCGATTTCACCCGTGGCGGCGCGACGGCCGATCGTCTCTACCGCACTTATAACGCCCTGATCATGGCGTGCCTGCGCTCCTATGGCCGGCCGCAGGCCAGGGAGAATTTCCGGCGCATCATCGCGAGCCTGGCGGAACTGCGCGACGCCTGGAAGTTCGTCGAGGCGACCGCCGGCAAGGCCGCCAAGGCCAGGGCACTCGACATGACGCTCGAATCAGCCGCCGGCCGCTGAGCCCGGAGAGGGCCGCGAATCACCCGGCGAGGGCGCTTAGCTGGCGCAGCAAGGGCCTGGGCGGGCGCTCCCGGTTGGGGAAAATAGCCATGCGGCAAGCACCATGCTGGACCTGATGCGGCAGCGGCGGAAATTGATTTCCGCCGTCCCGCGAATGCTTTATGACAGCCTTGGCGACGAGGCTGGATCTGCGCGCGCGATGGACGTTGCGACATTCGAAGACCTGATCGACCGGCTGGGGGAGGATCTGTCCCGCTGGCCCGACGATCAACGTCTTGCCGCCGTCCAGCTCCTGGCATCTTCGGCCGAGGCGCGGACGCTCTACGAGGAGGCGAGTGCGGTACGCGGCGGGCTCGCGGCGCCGCCGGTTCGCGCACCCAAGGGTCTTGCCGACCGCATCGTGACCGCGGCGGTGAAGTTGCCCCAGAAGCCCGCTTCGGGGCCGGCCTCGGCTGACGATCAGCCGAACGATGCACAAGCACCGGGCCGATCCGCACAGCAAGGCAAGGTGCTGCCGGCGCTGCTGCTGGCCCTTTGCCTGTTGCCCGCATTGACGCCGCCGGCGTTGATGCTCGGCGAGCCGGATCTGCCGATCAGCCTCTCGCTCTAAGACGTTCCGCATTGCCATTGCAGCTGTCCGCGTGCCTTCGCGGCGAGATGCTTGCGCGCGCCTGCGAGCCATGAGCCCGCAACGGACACGGCAAATTCTGCCGATTCATCAAGTGATTCCGGGCGGATGAATCCGCGCCTGAAATCGGCGCGTCATCCGTTTTATCTGCGAACGACATCACGACCCCAATGTTCCACCGCGTTCCGTCGCGCATCCCGCGGCGAAGAGAGCCTTGTCATGACCGTTTCCTCGGCAACTGCTGCAACTTCCACCACGTCGAGCTCGTCGTCGAGTGCGTCGATGGGGATGAGCTCGACCGATTTCCTCAACCTTCTCGTCAGCGAGCTGCAAAACCAGGATCCGCTGAACGCCACCAGCACGACCGACTTCATCAACCAGCTCACCTCCTACGCCAACTTCACCGAGCAGCAATCGACCAACGCCAGCATGACGTCGCTGGCGAGCTCGTTCTCGAGCCTCGTGACGCTCAACTCGGTCAACTATATCGGCCACACCGTCGAGGCGAAGACGAACACGGCGGAGCTGACCAACGGCTCGGCGACCTTCGGCTACTCGCTCACCTCGGCTGCGTCCAACGTCGCGATCACGATCCAGGACTCCTCGGGCAACACGGTGTGGAGCGGCAAGGGGACCGGAACCGCCGGCTCCAACACCTTTACCTGGAACGGTCAGACCTCCGACGGCACCCAGCTCAAGGACGGCGGCCAGTACACGATTCAGGTGACTGCGACCGACTCCGCCGGAAACTCGCTGCTCAGCTACACCACGATGACGGGAACGGTGACCGGCATCGATGCCTCCGGCTCGACGCCCTCGCTGCTCGTGAACGGCGTCCCCGTCAGCGCCGCCAACATTATCGGCGTCACGTCCTGATTGCCTCCGGAGTCATATCATGAGTCTTACTGGTGCTCTTTCCTCAGCGATCTCGGCGCTCAATGCGCAGAGCCAGTCGCTGGCAATGATTTCCGACAACATTTCCAACGCCGATACCACGGGCTACAAGACTACGTCGGCAATGTTCCAGGATCTGGTGACGGCGTCGAACAGCGCCACCTCATACACGTCCGGCGGCGTCACGGTGTCCGGCCGCGCCAACATCACCCAGCAGGGCTTGCTGTCCGCGACCACCAACGCCACCGACGTCGCGGTTCAGGGAAGCGGCTTCTTCGTCACAACCAACGCGACGTCCGGCGGCACCACCTCCTATACACGCAACGGCGCGTTCACCACCGACAATCTGGGCTATCTCGTCAACAACGGCAATTACCTCGAGGGCTGGCGCACCGACGCTGACGGCAACATCGTCGGCAATGCCTCTGCCGCGAGCCTCGGACCTATCAACACGCAGGTGGCGTCCACCAGCGGCAGCGCCACCACCAAAACCACGGTCGCGGCGAACCTGCCGGCCGATGCCGCCGTCGGCGCGACCTTCAATAGCTCGATGACGGTCTACGATTCGCTTGGCACGGCGAGCACGATCCAGATCGACTGGAAAAAGACCGCCGACAACAGCTGGCAGGCCAGTTTCGAGACGCCAAAGCTCGCGTCGGACTCCACGACAGACAGTGCCAGCGCGATCACCGATACGGTGGATATCACCTTCAACAGCGACGGCTCGCTCGCCTCGACCAGCCCGAGCCCTCCCGTCATCTCGGTGACGGGTTGGAAGGATGGGGCGGCCGACAGTTCTGCCGCCAACGGCACGGCCATCACGCTCAATCTCGGTACGGCCGGCAAGACCGACGGCCTGACGCAGTATTCATCGGGCGAGACCACGCCAGCCGTCGATCTCACCAGCATCACGTCGGACGGTCTGCCCTATGGCAAGCTGAGCAGCATTTCGATCGGCAAGGGGGGCGTGGTCGACGCCACCTACTCCAACGGGCAGACGATCGCGATCTACAAGATTGCGGTCGCGACCTTCAGCGACCCCAACGGATTGAGCGCGGCTAGCGACGGCATGTTACTCCGCGACGGCAGCTTCCGGCAACGCCACGCTGCAGACCTCGGGCACCAACGGCGCCGGCACGATCTACGGCAGCGAGCTGGAGTCGAGCACCACCGATACCAGCGGCCAGTTCTCCAACATGATCTCGGCGCAGCAGGCCTATTCGGCGGCCTCGCAGGTGATCACCACAGTCGACAAGATGTTCGATACGCTGATCTCGGCGGTGTCGCGATGATGACCGAAAAGCAAAATGACCGCTTGCTGGTCAGGCTTCAGCGGCTGAAGGCGAAGGCCGCTGCGGTCCGGCCGGACGATCGCGCGCAGCTTCGTGCGTTGCTCGACGATGTCGGAACGTTGCGGGACCAGCTAATGCGCGAATGCGCGCGGCTCGACCATGAACTCAACCGGGCCGCGGTCCGGGTAACGGCAATCACCGCGTACGGGCGCAGCGCACAATCGGTTCGCGCCCTGCGTCGCGGACACTAGCTTGAACGGGAGCGATGACATGACACCGGAACGCAACATCAAGATCAATCCCGCGGGAAATGACGAGCGCGCAAGGTCGTTGATCGCGCTGATCGACAATCTGATCGCGATCGTGAACGAGGAGAATGTCGAGCTCGCCAAGGGCTTGCCGGCCTCGCGGCTGAAGCAGGTCGACGAGAAGCATCGACTTGCCACCCTGTTCGAGCAGTGTGTGGCGGAAGCGGTCGGCAAGACGGCAAATCTCAACGTCCAGGACCGCGTGCTGCGCGAGCAGCTGATGGACCGGATCGTGAAGCTGCGCATGGCGATGGACGAGAATGTGATGCGGCTACGCGCTGCGATCGATGCCAGCAATCGTAGGATCGAGGCGATCATGCAGGCGATCCGCGAGCAGATCGCCAACGTATCGCCTTATGGCGCCGGCGGTCGTCGCGTCACGCCGGCGATGTCCTATGGCACCAACGTGCGGGCCTGATCGGGCCGGCGCCGGAGGGAGTTGGTCGTGTCGTCGCTCGATATCGCACGAAGAATCGCATTCAGCGGGCTGTCAGCCACGCAGGTGCAGATCAGCGTAGCTTCGGCCAATATCTCCAATGCCGACACCAAGGGCTATACCGCGAAGACCGCCAACCAGAGCAGCAGCGTCACTTCCGGTGTCGGTACCGGTGTCACGATCACGGGGATCAGCAGCGCGGTCGACGAGCTGCTCCTGAAGTCGCTGGTCGGGGCCGATTCTGATCTCGGCGCCGCCGATACCACCAACAGTTTTCTGACCGAGCTCCAGCAGCTCTATGGCAGCACCTCGAGCTCGGACAGCTCCACAACGGGCACCTCGCTGGCCAACACGATCGCGGCATTCGAGTCGGCGTTGTCGTCGCTGGCGAGCACGCCGAGCAGCGCGTCGCTACAATCGAACGCCGTCAGCGCGCTTGCGGCGATAACGACGCAGCTGCAGCAGACCTCGAACGGCATCCAGACGCTGCGCTCCAATGCCGACCAGGACATCGAGTCGTCGGTCACCGATATCAATTCCGACCTGCAGCAGATCTCCGACCTCAACAAGCAGATCAAGCAGCAGGCGGCAGCCGGGCAGTCGACGGCCGATCTGGAGGACCAGCGCAACAGCGCGCTGCAGGATCTCGCGTCGATGATGAATGTGAGCTATTTCACCACGTCGACCGGCGATCTGCAGGTCTATACCGGATCGGGACAGGCGCTGGTCGATAGCACGGCGCATCCGCTGAGCTATACGGCGCTGCCCAGCGTCACGGCGTCGACGACGTACAGCGCGGGATCGTCAAGCGGTTTCAGCGGCATCTCCGTCAACGGCGTCGACATCACCTCGCAGATCTCCTCGGGCAAGGTCAGCGCGCTAATCACGCTGCGCGACCAGACGCTGCCGGCGGCGCAGTCGCAACTCGATGAGCTGGCCAGGCAGCTTGCCGCGAGCGTCAACGCGGTGTCGAACCAGGGCACGTCGGTGCCGCCGCCGGCCAGCCTCACCGGAGCCGCCACCGTGAGCAGCACGACGCCGCTGTCGGCAACCGGCACGGTGCGCATCGCGGTTGCGGACAAGAGCGGCAATATGGTGTCCTACCAGGATCTCGATCTGTCGTCCTACGCTACGGTCGGTGATCTCGCCACCGCGATCAACGGCATCTCGGGGCTGTCAGCTTCGGTCGATGCCAACGGACACTTGTCGATCTCGACGACCACATCCGGCAACGGCGTTGCGATCAACGAGATGACGAGCGCGGTCGGCAGTGCGGCTCAGGGCTTTTCGGATTACTTCGGGTTCAACGACCTGATCACGGGGACCGGCGCGTTCGACATCGCCGTTCGCAGCGACATCCTCAATGGCTCGGCGGCGCTGCCGACGGCGACGCTCGATGCGTCGTCCACGCTGACCGCCGGAAACTCGGTGCTGTCGCCGGGCTCGGCAACGGTGGTGAACGCGCTCTCGAGCGCGCTGACGGGGGCGACCAATTTCGGCATGGCCGGCGGCCTCGGCGCGACCACAGGCTCTTTCACGGACTACGCGGCCGCTATCGTCGCCAACGCCGCTGGCAAGGCGACCCAGGCGTCGGCGGTCTACACCGCCAAGCAAACCGCGCAGTCGACCTATGCGAATTCGCTGTCGTCGCAGTCTGGCGTCAACATTGACGAGGAATCCGCAAATCTGAGTGCGTTGCAGAACAAATACGCCGCCGCGTCCCAGATCATTACCGCCATCAATGCCATGTTCTCGGCGCTGATGACCGCGATGAGCGCCAGCTGAACCCGAGGCCGTCGTCATGATGATGCGCGTTGCCACCTTTGCACAGTCGGACCAGATGATATCAAACGCGTTGCGGGTGCAGGCGGTGATGGCCAACGAGCAGGTGCAGGAGTCCTCAGGGCTGCAATCCGAGGATTTCGGCGGCTACGGTTCCGGCGCCGGGCGCGTCATCAATTTGCAGGTGTCGGTGACGCGCGCGCAGTCCTATATCGATGCCAGCCAACTCGCCGATAACAAGGTGCAGGTGATGTATTCGGCGGTCGGGTCGATGACCGACATCATCACGCAGCTGCGGACCCAGCTCAGCGCGGCCACCACCGGCAGCAGCACGGCGACGGCATCGGTGATCAACTATGCGCAGCAGGCCATGGCGCAGATGCAGGAGCTGCTCAACACCCAGTATGACGGCGAATATGTCTTCAGCGGCACCCGCACCAACACCGCGCCGGCGGACCTGTCGAGCTATGGGACGGGCACCGGATCGCTGACGACATCAGACACCAGCTACTACAAGGGCGACGGCGAGATCGCGTCCGTGCGTGTGTCGGACAGCCAGTCGATCTCGTACGGCGTCACCGCCGACAATCCAGCATTCGAGCAGGTCATGCGGTTGCTGAAATACGTCGGCAACAGCACGACGCTGTCGTCGAGCGACATCACGCAGGCGCTCGACCTCGCGAGCAATGCGCTGGATGCCACATCCACCGTGCAGGCAAAGTTGTCGGCCGCGGCGTCGCAGATCGAGACCGCCAGCACAAACCAGAGCGATTACCAGAATTTTGCGAAAACGCTGTCGACGGACCTCACCAGCGTCGATGTCGCGGCCGTGACGGCACAGCTTTCGACCTATCAGGCGCAGCTGACGGCGTCCTATTCGGCGATCTCCAAGATCCAGAGCATGAATCTGGCGAGCTATTTGCGATAGCTATCGCCGGCATCACCGGTTCAGAATCTTCAGCCAGACATCGCCGAGAATGATCGGCTCGCGCGGCGGAAGCCAGGTGAGGCCGGCGGCCTTGCCGAGCTCCGCGATGGTACCCTTGGCCTGCAGGTCGGTGAGGACCTTGTTGACAGATTCCAGCAGGACCTTGTCGGTTTCGAGCGCAACGTAACCGCGGTTGGCGCCGATCGGATAATAGTAGCCCGAGGCCGTGATCCTGGTGTCGGGATGTTCAGCGCGGTAGGCGTCGAAGCGGCGCAGGTCGAGCAATGTGGCGTCGAATTCGCCGCGTTCCAACTCTCCGAGTAGGTCGCTGCGCCCCGGAACGAGGTGCGTGATGTCGTCGATCAGCTTTCCCTTGTCGAAGGTCATCAGGATGGCGTCGCCCAGCGTGCCGCTTTCGATCGTCAGGCGAAGGCCGGCGAGATCGCCGATATCGCTGATCTTGCGCTCCTTGATCTTGTCTTTGGCCTTGGGACCGAGCACGACGGTCATCGGCGAATAGATGTAGGGCTGGCTCGGCGCCAGCACGCCGATCGGGATCCGCCGGCGGCGATCCTCGCGGGTGGCGCCGTCGAAGTCCGGCAGCTTGGCCGTCGTGACGCCGGGCGCCTTCAGCGAGTCCGTGGTAAGCGCGTAGCCGCCGACCAACGAGCAGCGCCCGTCCGACAGCAGCGCATTGGCTTCGAGCGCCGGGCTTGCGGTGTCATCGAGCTTGCTTTCGAACCACTGGATCTCGAGCTTGCGGCCGAGCCGCCCGGTTATTGCCTGCGCGAGCGCAACGTCGAAGCCCGAGGCGGGCTTGCCGCGATGATGCACGGAAAACGGCGGCAGGTCCTCGTCGAGACAGACTCGGAGCGGCTCGTCGGCCGCGCGTGCCGCGGTCACGCCGGCAAGCGTCGAGATCAGTGCGAAGCCGAGAGCGGCGGCTAGCGCCGCGGTCCAGGCCCTCATGGCTTTCTCCGGCTTGCGACGAAGGCCCAGAGATCCGATATCTCCTCGTCGCTCAGGATGTCGCCCCACGGCGGCATCTTGCCGTTCTTGCCCTGCTTCACCGTGGTGACGAACCGTGTCTTGTCATCGGGATGGGTACGAAGGTCCGGCGTGACCGTGCCCGAATTGACCATGTTCGGACCATGGCAGTGCGAACACTTCTGGGCGTACGTGACTTTGCCCTTGTCGATCGTGGCCTGATCGCCGTCGGCATTTGCTTGCTGTGCGATGGCAGGCATCGTCATAGTCGCGATGCCCGTCATCGCGGCGGCGGTGAACACCGCCGCCGTCCAGATCGATACTGTCTTCACGTGCGATCCGCGCTCACTGCTTGACGGCGAAGACCCAAAGGGACCCGCCCGTCGGCACTTTCGCAAGGCGCTCGTCGCCGGAGAAGATCGAGTACACTCCGCCGTAGCCGCTGGTAACGGCGATATACTGAACGCCATCTTGCTGCCAGGTCACCGGCTGGCCTTCGATGCCGGAGCCGGTCTGGAAGCTCCACAGCTTCTTGCCGTTCTCGGCGTCGAACGCATCGAATTCACCGGTCAGCTGGCCGGAGAACACGACGCCGCCGGCGGTCGAGAGCACACCCGAGAAGCGCGGGATGTCGCTCGCCACCTCCCACTTGCTCTTTCCAGTCATGGGCTCGATGGCCTTGAGATAGCCGCGCGCTCCGTTGGGCCAAGCCCAGGGATCGGTGAGGTCCATGCCGAGATACCATTCGCCCTGCTTGTAGGTCGCGGGCTCGGCCTTGTAGTTGCCGCCGATATTGAGCGTATTGGCGTAGGCTAGGCCGGTCTGCGGATTGTACGACATCGGCTCCCAGTTCTTGCCGCCAAGGATCGACGGTTGCACCAGGACTTTCTTGCCGTCGCGCGCATCCTTGGAGATGTCGGTCTCAATCGGACGGCCGGTTTTCAGATCGATGCCGCTCGCCCAGTTGACCGTCACGTAAGGATTGGCCGCGAGCAGCTTTCCATTGGTGCGATCGAGCACGTAGAAGAAGCCGTTGCGGTTGGCGTCCATCAGCACCTTGGTCGGCTTGCCCTCGACGGTCATGTCGGCGAGCACCATCTCGGCAACCGAGTCATAGTCGAACGGGTTGTTCGGCGAGAACTGGTAGTGCCACTTGATCTTGCCGGTCTTTGGATCCAGCGCGAGCACCGAGCAGGTGTAGAGGTTGTCGCCGGGACGTACCGCCGAATTGAACGGTCCGGGGTTGCCAATACCCCAATAGACGGTGTTCAGCTCGGCATCGTAGGAGCCGGTGATCCAGGTCGATCCGCCGCCGAGCTTCCAGGTGTCGCCCTTCCAGGTGGTCGCCACCGGGTTCGTCCGGGGACGGGATGGTATGGGTGCGCCATAGATGCTTGCCGGTTGCGGGATCCCAGCCGTCGATGAAGCCGCGGGTGCCGAACTCGGCGCCCGAGATGCCGGTGATCACGACGCCGTCGGCGACCAGCGGGGCCACCGTCATCGAGTAGCCTTCCTTGATATCCGCGGCCTTCTGGCGCCACAGCTCCTTGCCGGTCTTGGCATCGAGCGCGATCACATTGGCGTCGAGCGTGGTGCGGAACACCTTGCCATCGAACAGCGCCGCGCCGCGGTTGATGATGCCGCAGCAGACGATGCGCGGTGTTTCGGCGGGATATTCGACCTTGGTCTTCCACACCTGCTTGCCGGATTTGGCGTCAATCGCCATCGTGGCGTTGTGCGTGGTGAGATAGATGGTGCCCTGGTAGATCAACGGCTGCGATTGCTCGCTGCGATCGTCGGCGAGACTGTAATTCCAAACGGGAACGAGATTCTTGACCGTGTCCTTGTTGATCTGGTTCAGCGTCGAGAAGCGCTGAAGATTGTAACCCATGCCGTAATTGAGAACGTTCGAAGTATCAGTCGCCCCCTTGACCAACTGCTCGTTGGTCTGGGCGCTTGCACCATACGATGCAAGAATCACGAGGCTTGCGGCCAGCGCAATGCGTCTCATCCTATCCTCCCAATGAACCTTTTTCGCACGCCTATTCCTGACGTTGCGGACGGAACCATCCGCCTGAAACCAAAACGGGTCAATACGAAAACGTGAACGAGCGCCCGCTAACCGCAAGAGACTGATCGAAAGCGTCAGGTCTTTCGCAGATGCGTTCGTGGCTTGCCGCGTGGAATACGCTACACCAGCGCGGCCCGCCGTGATGCCGCGGCGCGAACGGTCAGCTGGACGGCGTCGGAGGACAGACACTCGGCCGCGGTTTCGCGCCCCGCTTGTCCGGCGGCACATTGCAATTATCGATACGCTGCTCGTCGGTCCATTTGCGGCCGAGCCGTTCCTTGCCGGTGAGAACGCGCTGCTGGACCGCCTCCGCCGATGGGGCAGGGTGCCGGGTCTGCGCGGACACGGGCGCGATAAGACCGAATGCAATGAGGCAGCCCAATGCGTTCTTGCAAATGCTGGTCATGGGTCACCTCGCTCGTTGTGGTGCAATCGAGAGCGCCACAGATGGCCCGTGAGGCAACCGCTTTCCACCCGAATCCCGACAGGATTTCGCCGCATACACGAACCGTGGGAAGCCCCGCTGAAGCTGCTATGGTAGGGTAGGGTCGGATCGCAGGCGCTCCGTGTCTTCGCCGGAGCGGCACTTACGGGAGACGAACGATGATTTCGCGCCGATCGCTTGCTCTGACTTTGGCCATGGCCGTCCTGTCGGCGCCCGCCCTGGCGGCCGGCCGCAAGGGCGCGCTGAAGATGCTCGACCCCGATAATGACGGCACGGTCGACCTTGCCGAAGCCAAGAAGGCTGCCGCCAATCTGTTCGCGAAGCTCGATCCCGACCATGACGGCACGCTCGACGCGCGCGAATTGCGTGGACGGCTGACCGCGAAAGAACTGGCCGCTGCCGATCCCGATCACGACGGCACCCTGACGCTCGACGAATATCTCGCGGTCGTCGAGCAGCGCTTCAAGGCCGCAGATCCCGACAATGACGGAACGCTGGATGCGAAGGAGTTGAACTCGCGCGCCGGCCGGGCCCTGCTGCGCCTGCTCAAATAAGTTGCCAGCCGGCGAACTTTGCCGGGCGGATTTGCCGGATATTGACGCAGAATTCCGCGCATAACAAAAAAAGTTGCGATTTCGCTCTTGGGCAAGACGCGGCTGGATGAATCGGGTCTCCTTACCCACGCGTCGCCGCCCGGCAGCCGGAAAATGCCCGACAGATCAGTGTCGGAGTTCCCAATGCCGGGCAGATGTCAGCGAGCCGTCGTCCGCTTCGGCATGTCCAGCAGCGAAGTCGGGTCCTTACCCGGCCGGCTTGCGCCCTGGAAAAGGCAGCCCTAGCTTGCCGCGCGGCGCGAGGCTTGCGCCAACTTATGACTTGGGAGAAGGAAATGGCCTGGAAAACACCGAAGATCGTCGAAGTGCCGGTGGGCATGGAAATCAACATGTACGCCTGCGCAGCGCGCAAGTAATCTTAAGACAAGTAACGCGAGACAGCCTGCCCGGCTCGTGCAGCGCGCTGCATCGAGCCGGGCAGGCGTCTTTTGTCGAACGTGTCTTTCTCGGGCGCTGCGGCCGCTCGGACAGCTTCTCTCATACCCTTCCCACAAGACCTTGAGACCGACACCACCTGCGCGATTGGCGGGCCTAGCTGCTTTGTCCTACAGTGTGGCCTGAGGCGGTGGTGCGGGGACGATGAATCCAAAACTCAAGACCGGGCGTTGGGCGGGGATGCTGTGCGCGGCGATTGCCGGCATCGCGGCGGTGTTGCCGCCTGGCGCATATGCCGAGGACTTTGATACCGAGCACATCTTCGGCTTCATGATCGGCTCCGACGTGGGCAATGTCGGTGAGCGCGAATTCCAGAGCCAGACCACAGGGCGCTTCGCCAAGGACGGCGGCCGGTATCGCACGCTCAATCAGGAAATGGAGCTCGAGCTCGTGCCCGCGCAGAATTTTCGTGTCGAGCTCGGAACGTCATTCGGCGCATACGACATCAACCGCGTTCCGGGTCTTGACGATCGGCGCCAGCTGTCGTGGCAGAGCGTCTCGGTCGATTTCCGCTATCGCTTTCTGAATCGCGAGACGGCGCCCTTTGGCATGACGGTCGCGCTGGAGACGCGTGCCGATCGCGTCGACGAGACGACGGCCGCAGCCGTCCGTAGTTATGGCACCGAACTCACGGTCGCGTTCGACCGCGAGGTGATCCCGAATTTTGTCATCGCGGCCCTCAACCTAAGCTATGAGCCCGAATGGACGCGCACGCCGCGCACCGGCGCTGCGGATCAGGATGCCACCATCGGTGCCGCATTCGGCCTGATGGCCAGGGTGAAGCCGGATATCCTGATCGGCGGCGAAGCGCGCTATTTCAGGAAGTACGAGGGAATCGGCCTGGATGAACTGTCCGGGCAGGCGCTGTTCATCGGACCGACCGCCTATTTCCAGCTCTCCGAACGTTCACGCCTGACCGCGACCTGGAGCGTCCAGGCCTGGGGGCAGCGGGCCGGAAGCAATGCCGCCCTCGACCTCGTCAATTTCGAGCGCCATCAGGCGCGGCTGGTGTACGGTTTGAACTTCTAGAGCGTGAAGCCTCCCGGACCGGGTTCCCCAACCTCTCACGGGGCTGTGAAACCCGGACGTGGCTGATTACGTATTTCGCCGTGTTATCTATTGCATGAGCACGCTTAGGGATCGCGCATGAACCCGATTGATCTGATCGTCACGGTATGTGCCGTGCTGTCGCCCGCCACCTGCGAGGAGCAGCATCTGGTGTTCAACTGGAACGGCTCGCTGCAGCAATGCGCCATGGCCGCGCCGCCTTACATCGCGCGGTGGGTCGGCGAACATCCGAAATGGACCGCGGTGCGCTGGCGTTGCGAATATCCGCACCGCAACGATCGGGCCGGCGCGGGCGGCGAGCTGCCAGCGGGTTAGCCTTCCTATTTGTTGCAGTCCTTCAAGTCCTTGTCGGATACCGAAAACACGGCGTCGGCCTTGATCTCGATGTCGCGAACGAAGCACTGCCTGGCGCCGCTGTAGCCGACCTTGGCGTCGTAGCGGCCGGGCTCGACGCCGGTGATCCGCAGGCGCTCGTCATGGTCGACTTCCTTGTCCTTGTCGTTGAGCGTCTGGTTCGGACCCCACTCGTTCTTGCCTGCCGGCGACAGCGCGAAGCTCGAAATCGTGGCGCTGGTCAGATTCCACAGCCGAATGCCTTTGCCCTTGCTTTGGGCGAGCACCGTCGCCGGCAGCACAAGCGACGCAACACCAACAGCGATCAACGCGCGCGACATCCAGCCTCTCCTTTATGCTTCGTCCAAGGATGACGGCGTCTCACATATTTGCAAGGTCCAACTGTGAGAGTTGCCGCTTGATTTCGTCGATCTCGGGTTCGCCGCGCGTCGCGCGTGGTGTGGCAATGGTCTCGACGTGGAGGATTCGGGCCGGCCGCGATGACAGGAAGAACAGGCGATCGCCGAGGCGAACGGCGTCGTCGAGATCGTGGGTGACGAGCAAGGTCATCATTTTCCGGCTCGCCACCAGCGTCGCGACCTGGTCGCGCAGCCGCCCCGCGAGCGCATTGTCGAGCGAGGCCAGCGGCTCATCGAGGATCAGGAAATCGGGCTCGATGGCGAAGGCGCGGGCCAGCGCGACGCGGCGGGCGAGGCCGAGCGACAGCTCCGCGGGAAAATGGTTGCGGTGCGCGCCCAGTTCGAGCACCTCGAACAGCGCAGAGAGCGTGCTGTCGTCGACATGCGGCGCGGCCAGCCGCACATTTTCCTCGACCGTGCGCCAGGGCAACAGCCGCGGCTCCTGGAAGACCATGCCAAGGCGCATGCCCGGCGACTGCGCGACATGGCCCCGGTAGTTGGCGTCGAGCCCGGCGAGGATCCGGAGCAAGGTGCTCTTGCCGCAGCCTGACGGGCCGAACAGCACGCCGACCTCGCCAGCGTTCAGCGTGAAGGTGACGTTGTCGAGCACGTCGTGCCGCTTCCCGGCCGCGCTCTCAAAACTCTTGCCGGTGATATTGACTTCAAGCTGCACGGAGCCGCCACCGCGTTAGCCTGGTTTCAAACGGCTGCACCAGCAGGGTTTCGATGATGAGCACGACACCCGCAAAGCTCAGCGAATAGGCAAGCAGCAAGGGGATGTCGAACAGCTGGAAGGCAACCCCGATCTCGAAGCCGACGCCGTTCGGCCGGCCGAGATATTCGGCGACCAGCACGATCTTCCAGACTAGCGAGAGCCCGGAGCGCGCAGCGGCCGCGATGTAGGGCGCAAGCTGCGGCAGGATCACATGACGGAAGGCGCGGCCGCGCGGAAAAGAAAACGCTGTCGCCATTTCGTCGAGCGCAGGGTCGAGCGCGCGGGCGCCCTCGCGCAGGGTGACGACGGCGGTCGGCAGCTTGTTGATGGCGATGGCGGCGATCGCGGCGACCTCGGTCAGCCCGGCCCAGATGTAAGCGAGCACGATGACGACGAGCGCCGGCAGGTTGAGCAGCAGGATCAGCCAGGGATCGCCAAGGCGATTGGCAAGCGAGACACGGCCCATCAAATAGCCGATCGCCGAGCCGAGCGCCATGGCAAGCGTGAAGGCCAGCGCGACCCGGGCCAGGGTTGCGCCGAGATTGACGAACAGCGCGCCCGATCGGGCTTCGGCGACGAGCACCGACAGCACCGCCGGCGGCGCCGGCAGCTTCGCATCGCCGATCAGCAGCGAGGCGATCCACCAGGTCGCGATGAACAGCGTGAATGAGAGGAGACGCAGCACCGCTAGTCTCCCGGGATCGCTTGGTAGAAGGTGCCGGGATCGAGCTCGGTTGCCGTGCCGACCAGATCGCGGCCGCCGAGCTGCGCCAGCACCCGGTAGAGCACGCGCGCATCGGCCTCTTCGTCCGCGATCGGACGGCGCGGGATGCCTTCGCGGTAGCGCTCACGATAGGCATGCAGGGTTGCGGGATCCTGCGCGCCGGTGAGCGGCGCGATCGCGTCCCATTCGGCATCCGAGGTCGCCAGAATCTCTTTCGCTGCGCGGGTCACCGCGATGAAGCGGGCCACCAGATCCTTGTTGGCATTGGCCCAGGCTTCGTCGAACACGTAGCCGATCATGGCGATGCGGCCCTTGCTGCCGAGCTTTTGCAGGATCTCTTCCATCCCGGCGAGCCGGCGAAAGCCCTTGGCTTCGAGCGCGGCGCAGAAATTCCAGTAATTGAGCGTCGCGTCCATCTCGCCGCCGAGCGTCTTGGCGGCGAGCAGCGGCGGCGCGCCGTAGACGATGGTCGCCTGCGACTTCAGGTCGACGCCGTCCTGCTTCGATGCGGCTTGCAGCAACAGCCAGTTCTTGTCGATCGCCCCGCCGGCAATAGCAAGCTTCCGCCCCTTGAGGTCCGCGAGCGTCTTGACCGGCGAGGAGGCCGGGACCATCACGGCG
Organism: Bradyrhizobium sp. USDA 4503; assembly: GCF_054055815.1. Taxonomy (NCBI): domain Bacteria; kingdom Pseudomonadati; phylum Pseudomonadota; class Alphaproteobacteria; order Hyphomicrobiales; family Nitrobacteraceae; genus Bradyrhizobium; species Bradyrhizobium sp. USDA 4503. The sequence goes on along the minus strand of NZ_JBSRXS010000001.1, from coordinate 3,211,873 downwards.
CCCAGCGCGCTCGAATAGGGATAGAATTGCAGCTTGGCGCCGAGCGACCGCTCGCGCGACACCCAGGGCCAGTCCGATACCATCACGTCGGCCGTGCCGGCGCGCAGCGCGATCTTGCCGGCCTCGGGGCTGGCCAACTCGACGACGTCGATCGACAGATTGGCCTTCTTGTCGAGACCATGGGAGCGAATGACGGCCAGTTCCCAGGCCAGCGTTCCGGTCTTCTGCGCTGCAACGCGGATGGTCTGCGCGTAGCACGAGGTGCCGAACTGCATGACCGCCAGAACTGCCGCAGCCAACACCGTGCGTACAGAGATGATCATCGTTTCTTGAGCCACTTCCCCGAATGTTTTCTTTTCTGATCAACATCCATAGCATAGCTTGCGGAAAGAGAAGAGGAAGCAGGACCATGGCAGGAGCTGGCATGCTACGACCGATTGTCGCCATCCTGGTGCTGGCCGGGACGGCGGTCAGCGTGCGGGCCCAGGAGATCAACGACTATCCGACCTCGGCGCGGGCGGAATATGTGTTCGGCTGCATGAAGGCCAATGGCGAATCCCGGCAGTCGATCGAGCAATGTTCCTGCTCGATCGACGTCGTCGCCTCGATCATCCCCTATGATCGCTATGTCACCGCCGAGACCGTGCTGAGCATGGCGCAGGTGCGGGGCAATCTGGGCGGCCAGTTCCGCTCGTCCGAGCAGGCCGCGAACGCGCTTAACGACCTCAGGCGCGCCCAGGCCGAAGCCGAAGTCAGGTGCTTCTAGAGCATGATCCGGAAAAGTGCGAAGCGGTTTTCCGGAAAGATCATGCTTAAATACCGGGCTAAGGCGCGATAGCGATCCAACCTGATCTCATTGCATTTTGCGTCCGTCGTGAGATCGCGAGGCGTCAGGTGCCGGGATTCTCGACCTTCCATTCGTGCTCGAAGATATGCCCTTCGGTGTCCTTGGCTTCGGCACGGAAGCGCTTGGCGCCATTCGAGACGTAGGTGAAGCGGATATTGGGATCCTCGGAAATCGAGATTCCGCCCTCCATCGCCAGCACCGGACTGTCGTCCTGCCAGATGTGCAACTCGTTGACGAAGAAGGCCGGGATATAGAGCTGCGTGACCTGGTCCATCTGCAGGCCTGAATTATTCGGATGCCCGATCATGATCTGGGCTTCCCGCGTGCTGGTCGCAGGTCCCTGTTCGGACTTGGTGAATTGCCGGTAGCGCATCTGGCCGAGGCGGTTCTTGGCTTCCTCGACGTTCTTGCCGGCGGGCGCTGAGCAGCCGCCGGACGCCTTGACATAGACCTTGCTGACATAGAGCTTGCCGTCGCTGAGCTCCGCGACGGCGTGCACATTGGTGTAGTTGTTGACGCGGACACGAGTCGAGATCTCGGTGACGTTGGCGGCCGGCCCCAGCGTGAACTTCGCGGCCATCGGCGCCGGATTCTCGTCGATCACAAGCGTGATCGCGACGACGCGGCGGCTGTCGCTCGGCTGCAGCTTGGTGCGCAGCGTCACTGGCACGATCGCGGCGTCTTCCGCGCGCATCGGCATCTCGATGCCGATGACATCATTGCCGTCATTCATCGGGCGGCTGCTGAAGATGTCCTGGACAAGACCCGGCCAGGGATCATAGGCCTCCGCGGCGGACGCAGCCGGTGTGCCCAGCGCGATCGTGAGCAGGCTTGCGATGCAAAGCAGGCGGGCGCGATGTCCGGTCATGTTCGCGAAATCCTATGCAGCCGCGTAAGTATAGGACGAACAGCTATTCCCATTCAATTTCCGAGAATGCTGCAGTTGCGTTGCGGGCGTTGTAATCGTCGAACAATTGCCAGCGCGGCCGCTCGGCGGCTGCCGCGTGCTCCGCCGCGGCCGTGATCGGCTTGCCGCTTGCGACCAGTGCGCGCACGTCCGCGGCCAGCACCCCAAGATAACGCCGCTCGTCGGCAAGCGCGGCCGGCCACGCGCTCACGGGCCCGTGACCGGGAACCACGCGCTCGGCGGAGATCGCCATGAGTTCGTCGAGCGCACGCAGCCAGCCCTTGAGGCTGCCGTCGACCACGGGAATATGGATGAGAAACACCATGTCGCCGGCGAACAGGGTGCTGGTTTGCTCGTCGAGGACCGTGAGGTCGTTATCGCTATGGGCGGGCGGCCACGCCTTCAGGGTGAGGGCCCGGCCGCCGAGGTCGAGCCTCAGCGTGTCCGCGACGAGCACGGTCGGGGGGATGATCTTCACCTCGTCGATCAACGCGTCGCCCATGCTCCGGCGAAACCCGTCGAGGTAGAATTGTCCGCGCGCGGCCAGCGCGCGTGGCAGGGACTTATGGCCGACGAAGCTGGTCCCGTCGCCGACGAAAGCCGCATTGCCGAAGCTGTGATCCGGATGCGCGTGGGTGTTGATCACGTAGCGGATCGGTTTGTCGGTACGGCTGCGGATCGCGGCGAGCAGCTGTCGTCCTTCGCGGACGCTGCCGCCGGTGTCGATGACGGCGACGGCGCTGTCGCCGATCACGAATCCCACATTGGCGATTGCGCCTTCGTTCTCGCGCGTCATCAATGCGGTGACCCCGGTGTGAACGAATATTCCGGGAGCGACTTCGCTTACAGGCAATTCCACCTCTTGCGCCCGCGCTATGGTCGGCGCCCAAAGCATCAGGAGCAGCGCAAGCACCGAACCGCCATGAGCCATGTTTCCGCCTCAGTTACTCCGCGACGCGCGATCGATGTCGTCGCGTTCCAGTTTGCGCTGCAGCAAGCAACGCGGCGTGGTCGCGATCATTATTCCTGTTGCACGTCATGGTACGCCGGGCAATTGCTGGATGGCGGCGATCGATCCGATCAAGAGGAGACCGCGTAATGAGAATTGTCGGATGCCGTCCTGTTCTGCTCGCGCTTGTCGGTTTCATCGCCTGTCTGGCCGGCCGCGACATCGCACGCGCGCAGGTCAACGATCAGGGCGAACTGTCCATCGAGCTCATCGATGCCCGCGTGCTGCGCATCTGTGCCGATCCCCGCAACCTGCCGTTCTCTAACGACAAGGGCGAGGGGTTTGAGAACAAGATCGGCGAACTGCTGGCCGGAAAGCTGCAAAAGAAGCTCGACTACATGTTCTTTCCGCAGGCGACCGGCTTCGTGCGGATGACGCTCGGCGCGCATCGCTGCGACGTGATCATGGGCTTTCCGCAGGGCGATGACCTCGCGCAGGGCACCAATCCCTATTACCGCACAGCCTATGCGATCGTCGCCAAGCCGGGCAGCGGGCTCGATGAGGTCACGACGCTCGAGGACCAGCGGCTGAAAGGCAAGCATATTGGCATCGTGGCGGGAACGCCGCCCGCGACCAACATGGCCATCAACGGCCTGATGACCAATGCGAAGCCTTATCCGCTGATGATCGATACGCGGTACGATTCATCGGCCGAGGCGATGATGAACGATCTCGCCAAGGGCGAGATCGACGCCGGCATCCTGTGGGGGCCGATGGCGGGCTTTTACGCCAAGAAGGCCAACCCGCCGCTGCGCATCACGCCGCTGGTCAAGGAGACCACGGGACCGAAGCTGATCTATCGCATCGGCATGGGCGTGCGGGCGTCCGACCAGAACTGGAAGCGCCAGCTCAATCGCCTGATCCAGGAGAACCAGCCCGAGATCAACAAGATCCTGCTCGACTACGGCGTCCCGCTGCTCGACGAGAACGACCGTCCAATCGGGCCGGAGACCGCGACCAAATCACCATGATCAGGCTTGCGGCCATGCTTGCGGTGATGCTCGTCGCCGCTTCGCCTGTCCGCGCGCAAGACCCACCCGCAGAGCCGGAGGGCTATCGCACCGAGGACTACCGCGCTCCGGTGCCGGTGACGCTTGCCGGCGCACGGGTGCTCACCACCGCGGAAGCGGAAGCGATCTGGCGCGACAAGTCCGCCGCCTTCGTCGACGTGCTGCCGCGTGCGCCGAAGCCAAATCTGCCCGCCGGCACGGTGTGGCGCGAACGGCCGCACCTCAACATTCCCGGCAGCATCTGGCTGCCTGACACCGGCTACGGCAAGGTCGCAGCGCCCACGGAGGACTACCTGCGACGCGGGCTCGTCCGCGCCTCAGGCGGCGACGCCACCAGATTGCTCGTGATCTACTGCCAGGAGAATTGCTGGATGTCGTGGAACGCGGCCAAGCGCGTGCTGTCCTACGGCTACCGCAACGTGGCGTGGTATCCGGAGGGAACTGACGGATGGGAGCGTGCCAAATTGCCGCTGGCGGATGCCGAGCCCGAGCCGCGCGAGGGAGAGCAGTAAGCCCGTCCTCGCGCGCCACGCGGGCCGTTACTTCTGCTTGTCGAGCTTGTTGATGGTCTTGCCGCTGTCGCTGTCCGTTGTGGTGAACGAGACCTTGTCACCGGCGTGGAAGGCCTCCAGCGATTGTCCCTTCGGCACCTTGTATTCCTGGATCGCGCCGCCGGACGCGCCCACTGTGCCGCCTTGCGTCTGCTGGATCGAGATGGTTCCACTCAGTCGGTCAATCTTGGTGACCATTCCCGACATGGATTGCTGGGCCAAAGCCGCTGCGGTGACCAGGCTCGCGGCGGCAAGGCTGGTCATGACGATCTTGGCTGCTTTCATGGAGGTCTCCCAAGTTCAGATATAGTTGGAGACAACGAGCGGGCAGTGCAGTTTGTTCCGGATCGGCGTGGCCCAACAGACTGTTACCCAAAAGACCGTCAAAACGGCGCGTTGACGATCCCGGGGCGTTCGGTCGCAGGCCTCAATCGAGCTCCTGCTGGATGGTGCGGCCGAGCGCGAACAGGCGCTGATCGATCGCGGTCGGCACCTCGCAGACGAATTTCACCACGCGCCCGCGGTCCTCGAAGATGCGGGTCTCCCAGACCAGCTGGTTGCCGAGCTCGTCGACCTTGGCCTGATCCGGCGGTGTCGCGTCCTGGAGCGCCTGCAGCTTGAGCGTGTCGTCGCGGATCTTCTCCGCGGCCTCGCGCTGCTTGCGCATCACGCGCTCGAGCCCGTTCATGACCGAGGCGCGCTGTCCGTTCAGCGTATCGAACAGACCGGCAAACAGCAGTTTCCCCGCATTCGCCTTGTCGGCCGCGGCCGCTGACAGGAATTCGGTGATTTCCTTCTGCGCTTCTTCGAGCGGAACGCGGCGCGCCGCGAGCTTGATTGCGAGCGCGCTGACTTTCGGGTCGTCCTTCCACTTGGTCTCGGCATCGCCGAGCGGCGGCCCGGCCCAGACTGCGGCGAGCGAGATCTCGGGCACCTTGGCCTGTTGGCAGGGCCAGTCCGGATAGCGCGGGTCGGCAGCCGATGCGGCCTGGTTCGACAGAACCATCGCGAGCAGCGCGCCCAGTCCTGTTCGCCAGCCTGTCATGCCTCGCCTCCGCCGGGTCCGCGGCGCACCAGGCCGCGCGATGGATCGTAAGCCAGGATCGCGCCGATCATGAAGACGACGGTGCAGCCGCCGACCACCGCGAGCGAAACCCAGTTCATCTTGCCGTACAGCGCAAACCGGATCAGCTCCACCGCATGCGTGAACGGATTGCACTGGCAAATATAATACAGCATCGGGCTGCCTTCCTGCACGCGCCACAGCGGGTAGAGGGCCGACGATGCGAAGAACATCGGGAAGATCACAAAGTTCATCACGCCGGCGAAATTTTCCAGCTGCTTGATGCTGGCCGAGATCAGCATGCCCAGTGCGCCGAGCATCAGGCCCGACAGCACCAGCGCCGGAAGCACGGTGAGGTAGCCGATGGTCGGCGGCGCGATGTCCCAGAACCACGCGATGACGAGGAAGGCATAGACCTGGAGCAGCGACACCGCCGTGCCGGCGAGCAGCTTGCAGAACAACAGATAACCGCGCGGCAGCGGGCTGACCAGCAGCGTGCGCATGTTGCCCATCTCGCGGTCGTAGACCATCGACAGCGAGGACTGCATGCCGTTGAAGAGCTGGATCATCGCCATCAGGCCGGGCGCGATATAGACCTCGTAGAGGATGTAGGTCTCGTAGGGCGGAATGATCGAGATACCGAGCACCTGCCGGAAGCCGGCCGCGAAGATGAACAGCCAGACCAGCGGCCTGACCAGCGCCGACACGAAGCGCTCGCGCTGATGCAGGAAGCGCAGCGCCTCGCGCCACACGATGCCGTTCAGGCAGACGATGTATTCCGACAGCGAGAAGCCGCTTCGCTCAGGCGTAACCGTCGTGCTGGTCATGACGGCGGTCTCCCCGCGAGTGTTGCCGTTCCGGTCAGGCGCATGAACGCGGTGTTGACGTCCTGGGCGCCTGCGTCCGCGATCACCCGTGACATCGGGCCGTGCGCCAGCATTCGGCCCTGATGCAGCACGACGAGGTCGTCGTTTGGCATGATCTCGTCGAACAGATGCGTCGCCCAGAGCACGCCGATGCCCTGTTCGGTGACGAGCTGCCGGACATGGTCGAGAATGTCGGCGCGCGCCTTGACGTCGAGCCCGACCGTGGCCTCGTCGAGCAGCAGCAGCCGGGGCCGGTGCAGCAGCGCGCGGGCGATCTCAAGCCTTCGCATCTGGCCGCCCGAGAGATCGCGCACCTTGCTGACGGCGCGGTCGGCAAGCCCGATGCGGCCGAGCACCTCGGCGCTGCGCAGCCGCGCCTCGCGCCGCGAGATGCCGTGCAGCGCGGCGTGATACAGCAGATTCTGCGTCAGCGAGAGGTCGAGATCGAGCGTGCGCGGCTGGAACACCACGCCCATCAGCCGCAGCGCTTCACCCGGCGTCCGGCTGATATCGTGGCCGAATATCTTGATCTGGCCGTTCTGGATGCCGAACAGCCGCGTCACCAGCGAGAACAGCGTGCTCTTGCCGGCGCCATTGAGACCCAGCAGCGCGGTGAAGCTCGCAGGCTGGACCGTGAAACTGACATCGATCAAAGCGCGGCGCGGACCGTAGCTGTGGCTGACATTGCCGATCGACAGGGCCGGCTGCACGGCCGCGGCTGTTTCAGGGCCTGCATCCGGCGAGAGCTGGTTCGCGATATGGGCGTCGGTTGAGGTCATGGCTGCGCGATCGTGATCCCCCAGGGCAGTTCGCCGACCTGAATGGTCTTGATCACCTTCTGGGCCGAGACGTCGATGACCGAGACGTCGTTGGAGACGCCGTTGGTGACCAGCAAATATTTTTCGTCCGGGGTGAAATCCATGTGCCAGACCCGCTGGCCGACCAGCAGATATTTGAGGACCTTGTGGGTCACACCGTCGACGACAGCGACGCGGTTGGCGGGGCCGAGCGCAATGAATGCGGTCTTGCCGTCCTTAGTCATGCCGATGCCGACGGGCTGGATCGCCTCGTTGCGCAGGCCCGGAATTTCGAAGGTGATCTTGCCGGTCACCTCGCGCTTGACCGGATCGATGATCGACACGGTGCCGCCGATCTCGGAGGAGACCCACAATTCGGAGCCGTCACGCTTGAACTGGGCGAAGCGCGGTCGCGAATCGACCAGCACATTGGCGACGATCTGGCGCGTCGACGTGTCGATGAAATGCGCCATGTTGGTGGTCTCGGAGGTGTTGATCAGGATCTTGCCGTCCGGGCTGATCGTCATGCCCTCAGGCTCGACGCCGACCTGGATGTCGCCAATCCGGGCGCGCTTTTCGAGGTCGATCACGGTGACCGTGTTGTCGTTCTCGTTGGCGACATACATGGTCTTGCCGGCGGCATCCTGGGTGAACAATTCAGGGTCGGGACCGGAGGGCAGGGTGTCGACGATCTCCTGGGTCTTGGTATCGATCACCTGGATCGTGTCGTCGTCGCCAACCGCAACCATCACGAACTTGCCGTCGCGCGAGAACTCGATGCCGCGCGGCCGCTGGCCGACCTTGATGGTTTTGGTCACCGTCCAGCTGCCGGTGTCGATCACCGTGACGGTGTTGCCCTTCTCGTTGGAGACGTAGGCAACGAAGGCGGACGCCGGTGTCGCGGCAAGCCAAACGAGCATCCCGGTCAACAGACAGCGGCGCCACATGCGTTTCATCTCCCTCACTGCAGCTTGCACTTCGTTTCAGGCCGGTCAACTCCGAGCGTGTCGAGTTCGGAGACCTGATGCAGGAAACCTTCCTGCGGCGAGACCGAAACGACCATACGACCATCGGCCAGCAGGATCGGCTGGCGGAGCTGCAGATTCCAGTCTCGCAGGGTCAATCGTGTGCCCTTGAAGGCGGCAATCGAGAAATCCTTGCCCTTGAGGAAGGCGATGACCTTCTTGGGGTCCCCCGAATTGGTGCGGGATGTGGCTTCCCCGATCATGCGCGCGGCGGTCCAGGCCTGCATGTCGAGTGCGGTCATGCGGCGCATGTTCAGCTTGACGAAGCGGTTCTGGATCTGGACCGCGCCCCACTGGTCATGCGCCGCGTCCCAGCTGGTCGGCACGAGGCCCGCCGAGCCCGCCACCGGACGCGGGTCCCAGGTGCGATACGGCAGATAGTTCGCGAACACCTCGCTCTCGTCGGCGGCGACCAGCACGTCGTAAGCCGGCGCCTGCTGGGTGAACACCGGCATCTGGCGCTGGATCAAGGTCACGCCGCTGTCGGTGCGGCGCGCGCCGCCAGTGTCCTCGAAGGTCCGTTCCTGGACGATCTTGGCGCCGAAGCGGGTCGCGGCGCGGCGCAGCGCGTCGGCGTAAAGCTTGTCCTGATCATGCGAGCCGACCACCAGCAGCCAGCGTTTCCACTGCTTCCACACCAGATATTGGCCAAGCGCATCCGCCAGCATCGAGCGGGTGGGTGCGATGTGGATGACATTGACGCGGCAGTCCTGCTCGCGCAGCCGATCGTCGATCGCGCCGGCATTGAGCAGCACGGTGCCGCGGTCGCGCAGCGCGTCGGCGACCTTGAGCAAGGCGTCGGCGGGCAGGTCGGTGATGATATAGTCGTTGCGTCCGGCGAGGTCGGTCGCGACCTTGGCGACATCGTCGCTATCCTTGACCTTGACCTTGTCGAGCACGAAGCGCTGGTTGAGGAATTTGCCGGTCGTGTTGTTGTCCTCGATCGCAAGGCTCGCGCCTGCGATGCCGTCATTGTCGGCGGGCTGCTCGACCAGCGAGAGCGTCGATTTGACGCCGGCATGACCGAGATAGCCGATATGAACCTCGACGGGATCAGCCGCCAGCGCGCAGGTCGCCACCATGCTGAGCGCGATCGTGCCGATCAGCCATCGCAACATAACTCCTCCCGCAGTCTTTTTTCACTCGGCATGGCGTTCGGAAATCCGGCCTCCATGCTGTTGACTTGCAAGATGCCGGAATTGGCCTAGCTTGCAACCCCGCTTTTTGTCGTTGCGACGTTACAAATTACGATTGGTTCACAATCATGAGATCAGCGTTTGCCTTCGCCGTTTCTTTGCTGGTGGTGTCTGCGGCGGCAGCGCGCGCCGAGCCGCCCAAGCTCGCGGTGTTCGACCTCGAGATGATCGACACCAGCCTGCAGGGGGAAGTGAGCGGGCCACGCAGTGATGAGCAGGCGCGGCTGCTCCGGGCCGGCGATCGGGTGCGCAAGGAGCTCGCGGACTCCGGCAAGTTCCGCGTGCTCGACATCGCGCCGGTCAATGCTGCGGCGCATGGCAGCAATCTTCAGGCCTGTGGCGGCTGCGATGTGAAGCTGGCCGGCGAGTTGGGCGCTGATCTCGTGATGACGGGCGTGGTGCAGAAGGTCTCCAACCTCATCCTCAACATCAATCTCTATTTGCGCGACGTGCGTAGCGGGCAATTGCTGGCGGCAGCGAGCGCCGACATGCGCGGCAACACCGACGAATCCTGGTCGCGTGCCACCGACTACCTCGTGCGCAACCGCCTGCTCGCGCCGAACTACGGCGTGCCGAAGGCGCAGTAGCCTGCGCTCACGAATGGACCTCCCTTATCCTGAGGTGTGAGCTTTGCGGCGCAATTGCGCCGCTGAGCGCGCCTCGAAGGATCGGCTCGGTTACAGCCACACGTAGCAAATTCGGGCCGTGAATCCTTCGAGACCGGCCGCTTCGCGGCCTTCTCAGGATGATGGGATGAACGGACTGCGTGACGCTCACGCCTTCAGCCGCGCGGCGTGCCAGCGCAGATGATCGGCCATGAAGGTCGAGATGAAGTAGTAGCTGTGGTCATAGCCCGGCTGACGCCGCAGGGTGAGGGGGATGTTGGCCTTCTCGCAGGCGGCCTTCAGGAGTTCGGGCCGCAGCTGCTCGGTGAGAAAGCCGTCGGCATCGCCGTAGTCGACCAGCAGATCGGAGAAGCGGGCACCGTCCTCGATCAGGGCGACGGCGTCGTGCTTGCGCCACGCTTGCTTGTTGCTGCCGAGATAGCCGCCGAGCGCCTTGTTGCCCCATGGCACCTGCGACGGCGCCACGATCGGCGCGAACGCGCTCGCCGCCCGATAACGATCGGGATGGCGCAGCGCCACCGTCAGCGCGCCATGGCCGCCCATGGAATGACCGAGGATCGACTGCCGCGTCGTGTCGACCGGAAATTGCTCGGCGATCAGCTTCGGCAATTCCTCGGTGACGTAGCTCCACATTCGGTAATTGGTCGCGAACGGCTGCTCCGTCGCATCGACGTAGAAGCCCGCGCCGAGCCCGAAATCGTATGAGTTGGCGGGATCGCCGGGGACGCCTTCGCCGCGCGGGCTGGTGTCGGGCGCGACGAAGATCAGGCCGAGCTCGGCGCATGCCTGGCGGAATTCGCCCTTCTCGGTGACGTTGGCGTGGGTGCAGGTCAGGCCCGACAGGTAGGTGACGACGGGCAGCTTGGCGCCGGCCGCATGCTCAGGGACGAACACCGAAAAGGTCATGTCGGTCTTGGTCTCGCGGCTTGGATGCCGATAGACGCCTTGCGTGCCGCCATGCGACTTGTTCTGGGAAACGGTCTGCATTGTCGTATTCCTCTTGGTTGGAGCGCTGCGTCAGGCGACGCCGCTCTCGATCGCCAGCCGCACCAGCTCTGCCGAAGTGCGCACGCCAAGCTTCTGGCGCATGATCGATGACGTGTTTGCGACCGTCTTGTATGATGAATGCACCAGCCAGGCGATCTCCGACAGGCTCTTGCCTGAGCTGAGCAGGCGCAGGATCTCCATCTCGCGTGAAGTGAGCTTGGAGAGCGGATTTTGCGCAAAGCCCGGCCGCGCAAACGCCACGTTGCGCGCGATCGCTGGCGGCAGATAGACGCCGCCATTGCCGACCTCGCGCACTGCTTCCACCAGATCGTTGGGATCGCCGGTCTTCGAAACGTAACCCTTGGCGCCGATGTCGATGGCGCGGGCGGCGAACACCGGGTCATCGTTCATGCTGAACATGATGAGGCGCGCAGACGCATCATGCGTCAGGATGCGGCGCGCCAGCTCGAAGCCGGAGACCGTCGGCAGGTTGATGTCGATCACGCAGAGATCGGGCTTCTCCGCGACGAACGCCCGTTCGCCGCTTTCGGCATCCGCGGCTTCCAGCAGCGTGATCTCGGGATCGTCGGCGAACACGGTGCGGCAACCGGAGGCAACGATGGGATGATCGTCAACGATCAGAATGCGCATGGCGTTGTTCCGGCGACCTGCTTCGATTCACTCATCATCACATCGGTTTGCGCGAAGGACAGGTCGGTTCCGACCGGTTGTGCACCTCGTGCGGGATTGCGATAGGGTGCGATTAGATAGCCGGGCAAATTTGGCTGTCAACGATCCTCTCGGAGGAGGGATCGCGGTCGGGGGCAACGTCATGTGGCAAAAGCTATCCTTGCGCGCACGGATCAACCTGCTGCTGGCGCTGATCCTGGCGCTTGGCCTCGGCATCAATATTGCGCGGCTCGTGCTGGAAGCGGGACCGCGTGTCCAGGCCGAGGACCAGAGCGTGATCCGCCTGGCGCGTGAATTCGTTGCGACGATCGTGGCCGGTCTCGACGAGGCGCCGGATCTCGATGCGCGGCTCGACCAGATCGTCCAGGACCTCAGCCGGCTGCGTCACGTGAGCATCACGCGGCAGGATGGCGCGACCGCAAAATCTCCTGATCGCCCCGAGGACGCCGGCGATCAACGCGCTCCGCCGCAGTGGTTCGTCGCGCTGGTTCATCCCGAGCAGACCTCGGTGCGGGTGCCGATCTCGGTGCACGGCAAGCCGCAATCGCTGGTCATCACCTCGCATCCCGACGACGAAATCGCCGAGATCTGGGACGGCATCGTCACCCAGCTCGAGGTCGGCTCCGCGATCGCGGTAGCGCTGCTTCTGGTCACCATGCTGGTGGTCGGCCGCGCGCTGGCGCCACTGGAGGCACTGTCGCAGGCCATGACCGGCATCGAGGCCGGGGATTACGATGCCCGCGTCGAGCCCGGCGGATCGCCGGAATTGGCCGCCATCTGTGCCAAACTGAACCATCTGGCGGCGACCCTTGGCGATGCCGTCGAGGGCAAGCGGCAGCTCGCCGAGCGCGCGGTCTCGCTGCAGGATTCCGAGCGCAAGGAGATCGCGCGCGAATTGCACGACGAGTTCGGGCCCTATCTGTTTGCCTTGCGCGCGCATGCCGGCGCGCTAACCCGGCTGGCGGAAGTCGAAAAGCCGGACCCTGCGGCATTGCGCAAGCACGGCAACGCCATCCTCGAGCAGGTCAACGCGCTCCAGCAGTTCACGCGCCGGATTCTTGAGCGATTGCGGCCGGTCGGCCTGGCCGAGCTCGGGCTTGCGGAAGCGCTCGGCGCGCTGGTGCGGCTATGGAGCGAAACGCACCCGGAGGTGGAGATCGAGAGCCGCATCTCGCCGGCGCTCGGCGATACCGGCGAGATGGCCGACCTGACGATCTATCGCATCGTCCAGGAAGCGCTCACCAACGTATTTCGCCATGCCGGCGCGACGGCGGTCGATATCACGATCGAACCGGTGGACCGGCAGGCCGGCCTACGCGGCAGCCGCGACTGCGCGTTGGTGCGGGTTCGCGACAATGGCCGTGGCTTGCTAAGGGATCACAGGCTTGGCCGCGGATTGACCGGGATGCAGGAACGAATCCTCGCGCTCGGCGGCACGCTTAGCATCAATTCCAGCGATGATGGCGTGACGGTCGAGGCGCTCGTGCCAAAGGCCGCACGGTCCTAGACGATTGGCTGTCGCCAATATCTGAAAGCCGCCCAAGCCAGCGCCACTGCGCCGGCGATCCAGAGCGCGACGATCGCGATCATTCCCGCCCGGCTGGTCGGACGCTGCAAGACGGCGCTCGCCTTGGCACGGCATTCCGTCATCACCTCGTCCGGCACGAGCGAGATCGCAAGCCAGATGCCGAGCGGCAGCAGGATCAGATCGTCGAGATAGCCGATCACCGGAATGAAATCTGGGATCAGATCGATGGGAGACAGTGCATAGGCCGCGACGGCGACGGCAAGGACCTTGGCATACCAGGGTACGCGCGGATCACGCGATGCGAGATACAGCGCAACGCTGTCCCGCTTGAGGTTGCGCGCCCAAACCTTGATCGAGGACAGCTTGATTGAGGACAACTTGGTTGGAGAAAGTCTGTCGGCGGACGGCATGGCGCAACGCCTGCGCGTCGGATGGAACCGCTATTCGAGCACCACATCCGCCGGCATACCGCCGTGCAGGCCCTTGTGGACGGAGGAGGGCGCGATGCCGAAATACTTCCGGAAGACGCGGCTGAAATGCGACGAGCTCGAGAAGCCCCAGGAGAACGCGACGTCCGTGATGGTCTTGCCGTTCTGGGACTCCAGCTCCTGCCGGCAGTTCTGCAGCCGGGCCTTCCAGATGTAGTCGCTGACCGTCATGCCGCGATCGCTGAACAGCATGTGCAGATAGCGCTTCGAGCAACCGAGCGCCGCGGAAATGCGGTCGATGCAGAGATCCGGATCGCGCAGATGCTCGCGGATGAAGCCCTGGGCACGCACATAGGTGGCCTCGGCGCTGCCGCGGTCGAACATGGCGCCGGTCTCGCGCAGCGGCAACAGCAGCAAGTCGATCAGCGCATCAGCCACGCCGACGGCGTTGACCGGCGTCAGCGTCGGTGCCTCGCCGAAGGCGGCATGGACGAAATCATAGGCGATGCGGCCGGTGCCGTTGCGCGCCGACAGCTTGCACGGCGCCATCTTGGAGAGCTGGAAGCCGCGCTCCTTGAGCAGGTCCTTTGGAACGATGACAACCTCGTGCCGCGTCAGCGACGGGCTGATGATGGTGTGCGGACACGACACGTCGTAGGCGAAGCAGTCGCCCGGCATGATGTCGAAGTGCAGGCCGTCTTGCTCGAAATGCGAGACGCCGTGGGTCTGGAACACGATCTTAATATAGGGGTGCTCGCTCAGCTTGATGCGCGAGATGGTATGCGCGATCCGGTGCTGGCTTGCCTCGATCTGACACAGCTTCAGGCGCGATACCGTCGTGAAATTGACCCGGGCTTCGAGCGAGGATCCTTCCAGCGCATCGACGTCGAACTGGCCGCAAAGGTCAGTGAGCGCATCCGACCAGCGCTGAATCTGCCGCTTGGGCGTCAATCCGTTCGTGCTGAGAGAATGGACTGTATCGGACATCTTTCCAGCCACCGATTCGATCCCCACGTGACTGCTCACCGAGCTTAAGTCTGGCCCGGGATGATGCGCCTTCTCCCTGATTCTGAATAGCTTAGGGAGGCGGCGGGATTTCTTCCCGGTTAATGTCGGGTGATCCTCCGACTTAGTTCTGGGCTCGTCAAGCGCAACCTTAGCACGCGTCAATCTGGCATCCGGATCGCGCCGGCCGCGATTGATGCCTTGCAACATGAAGCAAGCTTTCCAGCCAATTCAGGGCCGGGCGACAAAAATCTGACGAAGCTTCGCTTTTGAGCAAACGGCTCTTCTCTTTTGGGCAAGTCAGCGCGCTTCGAGAGGACTACGACTGGGGCACCAAAATGGAAGAAGTGGGGCCGTTTCGGCGGAAACCCTTGAGCTCTTGAACCTGGGAGGAAATCCACGATGCGCAAGATGCTTTACGCGACCGGCCTTGGGGCAATGGCGGTATTTGCCGCCGGAGCGGCCAACGCCAATGACGAACTCCACAAGATGTCGCAGAACCCGAAAGACTGGGTGATGCCGGCCGGAGACTACGCCAATCAGCGTTACTCCAAGCTGAATCAGATCAACGCCTCGAACGTCGGAAAGTTGCAGGTCGCCTGGACGTTTTCGACCGGCGTGCTGCGCGGCCACGAGGGTGGCCCGCTGATCATCGGCAACATCATGTACGTCCACACCCCGTTCCCGAACAAGGTCTATGCTCTTGACCTTTCGCAGGACAACAAGATCGTCTGGAAGTACGAACCGAAGCAGGATCCGAACGTCATTCCGGTGATGTGCTGCGACACGGTCAACCGTGGCGTTGCCTATGGCGACGGCAAGATCTTCCTGCACCAGGCCGACACCACACTGGTGGCGCTCGATGCCAAGACCGGCAAGGTGGAATGGACGGTGAAGAACGGCGATCCCAGCAAGGGCTCGACCGGTACCTCCGCGCCGCTGGTGGTCAAGGACAAGGTGCTGCTCGGCATCTCCGGCGGCGAGTTCGGCGTCCAGGCTCATGTGACCGCTTACGACATCAAGACCGGCAAGCAGGTCTGGCGCGGCTTCTCGGAAGGCCCGGATGACCAGCTCCTGGTCGACGACAAGACCACCGAGCTCGGCAAGCCGATCGGCAAGGATTCGAGCTTGAAGACCTGGCAGGGCGATCAGTGGAAGATCGGCGGGGGCGCGACCTGGGGCTGGATCTCCTACGATCCCGAACTGAACCTCGTCTATTATGGGTCGGGCAATCCCTCGACCTGGAATCCGAAGCAGCGTCCCGGCGACAACAAGTGGTCGATGACGATCTGGGCGCGCAACCCGGATACCGGCGTCGCCAAGTGGGTCTACCAGATGACGCCCCATGACGAATGGGATTATGACGGCGTCAACGAGATGATCCTCTCGGATCAGACGATCGACGGCAAGGCGCGCAAGCTGCTGACGCATTTCGATCGCAACGGCCTCGGCTACACGCTCGATCGCGCCACCGGCGAACTGCTGGTCGCCGAGAAGTACGATCCGAAGGTGAACTGGACCTCCGGCGTCGACATGAAGAAGGACTCGCCGACCTATGGTCGTCCGAAGGTTCTTGATGCCGCGTCGACCGACAAGGCCGGCGAGGACGTCAACGTCAAGGGCATCTGCCCGGCAGCGCTCGGCTCGAAGGACGAGCAGCCGGCAGCCTACTCGCCGGACACGCAGCTGTTCTACGTGCCGACCAACCACGTCTGCATGGACTACGAGCCGTTCAAGGTGAGCTACACCGCAGGTCAGCCCTATGTCGGCGCGACGCTGTCGATGTATCCGCCTCCCGGTGAGACCAACATGGGCAACTTCATCGCCTGGGACGGCAAGACCGGCAAGATCGTGTGGTCGAACAAGGAGCAGTTCTCGGTCTGGTCGGGTGCGCTCGCGACCGCCGGCGGCGTGGTCTTCTACGGCACGCTGGAAGGCTACCTGAAGGCTGTCGACGCCAAGACGGGCAAGGAGCTCTACAAGTTCAAGACCCCGTCCGGCATCATAGGCAACGTCACCACCTATGAGCATGGCGGCAAGCAGTACGTCGCCATTCTGTCGGGTGTTGGCGGTTGGGCAGGCATCGGCCTCGCGGCTGGTCTGACTGATCCGACGGCCGGTCTCGGTGCAGTCGGCGGCTATGCCGCGCTGAGCAACTACACTGCGCTCGGCGGAACGCTCACCGTGTTCTCGCTGCCGCAGCAGTGAGCTGAGCAACCTCGTTCCGGCGCATGGAGCGATCTCCATGCGCCGGTCCGTCTTCAATCTGCACGCGAGGATATGCTTTTGCGTAAGATCTGGTTTGTGAGTGCTGCGATCTTTGTCGTGGCAATGGGTGGAGTTGCCTCCGCCGAGGACGCTGGCGACCCGACCGCCGTCAAGTCCGAGGACGGCAAGTATCTCGACAAGGATGGAAACCCGACGTTCAAGGTTACGGCCGACGGCACGACGGACTGGTACACCTACTCCGGCTATCGCCGCTATCATTCGGAGTGCCATGTCTGCCACGGCCCCGACGGCATGGGATCGACCTATGCGCCGGCGCTGGCGAATTCGCTGAAGACCATGAGCTACGCGGATTTCATGGGCGTGGTCGCGAGCGGACGCAAGAACGTTTCCACGGCGCAGGAGAACGTGATGCCGGCGTTCGGCGATAACCCCAACGTTGCCTGCTACATGGACGACCTCTATGTCTACCTGCGCGCCCGCGCCAATGACGCGGTTGGGCGTGTTCGGCCGGCCAAGCACGAAGACAAGTCGGAAGCCTATGGAAAGGCGGAAGACGCCTGCATGGGGCACAACGACAAGAAGTGAGCCCGTCCGTGCGAACGAGAAACCTGTTTGACGTTTTGTGGAGACCAAGATGAAGACCCGCGCCGCAGTCGCATTTGAAGCAAAGAAGCCGCTTGAGATCGTCGAGCTCGATCTGGAGGGTCCCAAGGCCGGCGAGGTCCTGGTCGAGATCAAGGCGACGGGCATCTGTCACACCGATGCCTACACGCTCGACGGCTTCGACAGCGAGGGCATCTTTCCCTCGATCCTCGGGCACGAAGGTGCGGGCATCGTTCGCGAGGTCGGCGCCGGCGTGACGTCGGTCAAGCCGGGCGATCATGTGATCCCGCTCTACACGCCGGAATGCCGGCAGTGCAAAAGCTGCCTGAGCCAGAAGACCAATCTCTGCACCGCGATCCGCGCCACCCAGGGCAAGGGCGTGATGCCCGACGGCACCTCGCGCTTCAGCTACAAGGGCAAGACGGTCTTCCACTATATGGGCTGCTCGACCTTCTCGAACTTCACCGTGCTGCCCGAGATCGCGGTGGCCAAGATTCGCGAGGACGCGCCGTTCGACAAGAGCTGCTACATCGGCTGCGGCGTCACCACCGGTGTCGGCGCGGTCGTCAACACCGCCAAGGTGACGCCGGGCTCCAACGTGGTCGTGTTCGGCCTCGGCGGCATCGGCCTCAACGTGATCCAGGGCGCCAAGATGGTCGGCGCCGACAAGATCATCGGCGTCGATATCAATGACTCCAAGGAGGCTTGGGGCAAGCAGTTCGGCATGACGCATTTCGTCAACCCGACCAAGGTGGGCGGCGACATCGTCCAGCACCTGGTGGGCCTGACCGATGGCGGTGCCGACTACACCTTCGACTGCACCGGCAACACCAACGTGATGCGGCAGGCGCTGGAAGCCTGCCATCGCGGCTGGGGCGTCTCGGTGGTGATCGGTGTCGCGGAGTCCGGCAAGGAGATCGCGACCCGGCCGTTCCAGCTCGTCACCGGACGGGTCTGGAAGGGCACGGCCTTCGGCGGCGCGCGCGGCCGCACCGACGTGCCGAAGATCGTCGACTGGTACATGGGCGGAAAGATCCAGATCGATCCGATGATCACCCACGTGCTGAAACTCGACGAGATCAACAAGGGCTTCGACCTGATGCACGAGGGAAAATCGATCCGTTCGGTCGTCGTATTCTGAAATCAAAACACCAAGCACTAGGAGGATAGGTCAATGACTGTTCATATCCACCCGTCGGTCGACAATGGCGTCAAGCAAGGCTCCGGCAGTTTTGCCGGCGGTACGCTGGTCTGCAAATGCGCGGACAAGCCGGTCAAGGTCGGCATCAAGGGCGACGTCGCCCACAACCACGCCTGCGGCTGCACCAAGTGCTGGAAGCCTTCGGGCGCCACCTTCTCGGTGGTCGCGGTGGTGCCGCGCGAGAACGTCACCGTGTTGGAGAACGGCGACAAGCTGAAGATCGTCGATGCCGCGGCGGTGATCCAGCGCCATGCCTGCACCGGATGCGGCACCCACATGTACGGCCGGATCGAGAACAAGGGCCATCCGTTCTATGGCCTCGACTTCATCCATCCCGAGCTGTTCCAGGAGTCCGGCTCGGCAGCGCCCGGATTTGCCGCCTTCGTGTCGTCGGTGATCGAGTCCGGCGTCAAGCCGGCCGATATGGCCGGGATCAGGTCGCGGCTCAAGGAGCTTGGGCTCGAGCCCTATGACTGCTTGTCGCCGCCGCTGATGGATGCGATCGCTACCCACGTGGCGAAGTCCAAGGCGGCCTGACGACGGCACCGTGACAAAGGCGGCCTGACCGGCTCGCCTTGACGAGATCCTGCGCCGGCAGAGGGTTTGCCGGCGAGGGATATGCTGGTAGTACCCGTGACCTTGAACCTTGCATGCCCTGCGGACGACCACAGGGCATGCATTTTATTTTCCGCTTTGCCCTCGTCCTTTCCCCGATCCTGCTGCTTTCGCCGGCCCGCGCCGCGTCACCGGAAGACCGCTATATCGCCGCGCGTGACGCTGCGATCGCCAAATTCGCCAAGCTGTCGAACGACAACAAGATCAATGAGGCCGTCGACAAGGCCGAGGTGGCCGCGCGCGACGAGCTGAAGGGGCAGCTGACGGCCATCCTGTCCCAGCCCGCCCGGCCGGGCTTTGCTCCGGCCCAGCTCAACCTCGACACTCTATATAAGGGCGATACGGGGTTCGGCATGCTGGACGGCCTGCGCTTCGATGCCGACACCGGCAGGGACGGGGCAAAGATCGGAGAAAAACGCGCCGACGGCAGCTTCGTCGAGCCGAAAGCCCATATCATCGTCACCACCGAGCCTCTGTTCACGCGCTGGCTGCACGAACACAAGTCCTGGTGGGACAAGGGCAGCAAGAACGTGCCGCAGCAGGTCGATGCCGCCCTGAAGTTCGAGGGCCTCTACACCCAGGCGATCTCGACCGATGCCGCGGTGGTCAATTTCGACGACCTACCGATCGCCAAGCCGGCGTCGGCCGCCCTGGCTTACGGCTTCCTGGCCGGCCGCACCCAGGATTCGTTCCCCGACAAGGCCGACGAGGTGTTCGTGGCGGCGCTCGCCGGCGGCAAGATGTATGTCGCCTATGGCGAGATCGAGCCGGCGGTGCAAGTGCCGGCCTGCACCGCGATCCGAACCGACTACAACAAGAAGGCCGATGCGGCGGCCGAGAGGCTCGAGCGCAAGCAGATCACCAGGCAGGCCTATGACAAGCTCGGTGACCTGTGCCAGCAGGGCGAGGATGCGTTCAAGCGCTGCTTCACCGAGCGCGCGCCGCAACAGCCGGCCTTCGCCGCGGCCACCAGGCAGGCCCAGGCGCTGCTCGAGGTGGCGATCGGCAAATAGCTCGGCGAGCTATTGACCAGCGGCAATCCCAACTTCAGCACGGCATCTTGTCTGTCATGGATGCTAATCAGATAGATTGCCACAACAAGCTCCGTCCTCTGCGACATCAGCGCTTCGATCGCCTGCGCGTGATGTCGATCTATTGTGGCCGATGTCTTAGCAAGATCGCGGTGCCGATGATGGTTCTTGTCGTCAGATTTCGCGGCTAGTCGTGCAGGGTTCGTGCAGGCGGGGTTTGCGGCGCGGGGTTTGATCGGCGACCCGCGCCAGCCTATCTTCCCCGAAAGTTCAGCATCCCCGTGGAGACGCCATGACCGCCATCAGCCCGTTCCGCATCGCCGTCAGCGACGATGTCCTCGAGGATCTGCGTAATCGGCTGCGCCGGACCCGCTGGCCGGAAGCCGAACTGGTCGACGACTGGAGCCAGGGCGCGCCGCTGCAATGGATCAAGGACGTCTGCCACTATTGGGCCGAGACCTATGACTGGCGGCAGCGCGAGGCGCGGCTCAACCGCTTCAGCCAGTTCACCACCGAAATCGACGGGCTCGACATCCACTTCATCCATGTCCGCTCGAAGCATCCGGAGGCGCGGCCCTTGATCATCACCCATGGCTGGCCGGGATCGGTGGTCGAATTCCACAAGGTGATCGAGCCGCTGACCGATCCGACCGCGCATGGCGGCCGCGCCGCCGATGCCTTCCACGTGGTGTGCCCGTCATTGCCGGGCTTCGGCTTCTCGGCCAAGCCTATAGCGACGGGCTGGGGCGTCGACCGGATCGCGACGGCCTGGGCCGTCCTGATGCAGCGGCTCGGCTACGCCATCTATTTCGCGCAAGGCGGCGACTGGGGCTCCGCGGTCACGACCGCGATCGGCGGGCAGGATGCTGCACATTGCGCCGGCATCCACATCACGCTTGCGATGTCGACCCGGCCCAATGTCGAGGGGCAGCCGACGCCGGAGGAGACGAGGGCGCTCAACGGCATCAAATATTATGCCGACTGGGATTCCGGCTATTCCAAGCAGCAGTCCACGCGGCCGCAGACGCTCGGCTATGGCCTGACGGATTCGCCCTGCGGGCAGGCGGCCTGGATTCTCGAAAAGTTCTGGGCCTGGACCGATTGCGACGGCCATCCGGAAAACATCCTCAGCCGCGACGAACTGCTCGACAACGTCATGCTGTACTGGGTCACCGCGACGGCTGCGTCATCGGCGCGGCTCTATTGGGAAAGTTTTGGGCCGGACAAGCGAACTCCGCACAAGGTGAGCGTGCCGACCGGCGTTGCCGTGTTCCCCAAGGAGATCGTCACGCCGGTCCGCAAATGGATGGAGACAAATTTCACCAACATCCAGCACTGGAGCGAGATGCCGAAAGGCGGACATTTCTCGGCATTCGAGCAACCCGAGCTGTTCATCGGCGAGGTGCGCGAGTTCTTCGGGAAGCTGCGCTAAGCCTGACGCGTATGTTGGTCTGAAGCGGTTTGTGACAGAATGCGCCGTGCAACGGAGGACGTCGGCGTGCTGCTTGATCCCCGCCTCGGCGACTTTGAGGACAATGCCGCCAGCCCGGAACAGCGTTCGTTGTTCGCGATCTTGGGTAGCCTTCTGGTTGAGATAAGCCCGGCGAAACTGTTGTTCGCCTGGACGGTCTCGCTTCTGCTTCCGGGCGTACTGCTCGGCCTTGCGCCACTTGTCGCATCCGCCTGGATTTCGAGCCTTTCGCAACACGCTCTTGCCCTGTCCGAAGTGGGCGCCGTGCTGATGCTGATTGTGATCGCGGCCTTGGGATGGCTCGGCGGACGACCGCTGCTTCAAATCGCCGAAACAAGCTTCTGGTCGCTGAACGCGCTCGCGGTCCAACCGAGTTATGCCTTCACGCGCGAGGCGCTGGGCCATCTGGCGGAGCTGCTTTGGCGCACCGGCGCAACTCCTGCTTCTCGCACGAGGCTGCGCCGCGGTTGCTCGGTCGGCGCCGGCATACTGCTCTCCGCGGGGGCGTCATTGATCGCGGCCCTGGCCTGGCCTGCCTCGCAATGGACTGCGACCGTCAATGACCTTGTTCTGATCCATTGTCTGGTGTTGCCGACGTTCGCGAACGCCGTAGTGCTGGTGTCCTGCTATCTTGCGGTCGCATCACTGGCCTGGAGCGTGGCCGACGCCAGTATGGAACAACCGGCCGACCTGGCCGGATTCGACGCGACGCCGTCCGGAGGCCGCTGCTGGCGCGTTGCGCATCTGTCCGATCTTCACGTGGTCGGTGAGCGGTACGGCTTCCGCATCGAAAGCGGAACCGCCGGTCCGCAGGGAAACGAGCACTTCAATCGCGTGTTGGCTCGCCTTGCCGAAATTCACACCATTGATCCGCTCGACCACGTGCTGATCAGCGGCGATATGACGGACGCTGGTCGGCCCGGCGAATGGGCGGAATTTCTCGATGCATTGGCAGGTCATCCCGAGCTTGCAGCACGCACCATCATGCTCCCGGGCAATCATGACGTTAACGTCGTGGATCGTGCCAATCCTGCGCGCCTCGACCTGCCGTTCAGCCCAGGCAAGCGGCTACGGCAGATGCGTACCCTGTCGGCGATCGCGGCCGTCCAGGGCGATCGCGTGCGCGTCATCGACGGTTCCGGCAAACCGTCGGCCACGCTGAACCAGGCGCTGGCCCCTTATCATGATCGGATAACACAATTTGCGCAGCACGGGGGCGTGCGCCGCGCAGCGGCGCTCCGTGGCCTGTTTGATGATCAATTCCCAATGATCCTGCCGCCGGACCAGGACGGTGGCCTCGGGATCGCCATTCTCAACTCCAACGCCGAAACCCACTTCTCCTTCACCAACGCGCTCGGTTTGGTTTCGGAAGCGCAAACGCGGCGGTTGGAGGCTGCGATCCGTCATTTTCCGACGGCATGCTGGACCATCGCGCTACATCATCACGTCATGGAATACCCCATGCCGGTGAAGACATTTGCCGAGCGCATTGGGACAGCCTTGATCAACGGCAGCTGGTTTGTACGCAGGTTGCAAAGGTTTTCCGATCGCTCGGTGGTGATGCACGGTCACAGGCATATCGATTGGATCGGTACATGTGGTGCGTCGAGGATCGTCTCGGCCCCGTCGCCGGTGATGGGGGCCGACGATGCAGCCAGCTATTTCTATATCCACAAGATGATGGTCGGCCCGAACCGGAAGCTCTGCCTCGCCGAGCCCGAGCGGGTTGAGATTGCCGCAAGCTAGGACGCTTCCGGTTTGTCTTGGTGCGATCCGCCACACAGATCGGCTATCCATGCGGCCGACGGACTTTCGGCACAGAAGGTCAGAATAGCGAGCGTGATCGGTACGCCGATGAAGGTCCCGAACAAGCCCCAAAGAGAGCTCCAGAAGAAGATCGCAAACAGCACCAGAAACGGCGAGATCGACAATGTCGAACCGGCCACCCGCGGTTCGATATAGCTGCCGACCACGAACTGGATGACGTTGAGACAGGCGAACACGCCAAACACCGCGGGCCAGCTCTCGAACTGCGTCATAGCCAGCAGCGTGGGGAACAGCGTCGCGATGAAAGGACCGACGAAAGGAACGTAGTTGAGGACAAAGGCGATCACGCCCCATTCGAATGCGAATGGCAGCCCGGTCACAGCGGCGAACAGGCCGACCAAGAGACCCGTGACCGCGCTCATCTGCGTCCGCACCAGCATATATTTACGAAACTTGGCGGCCGTCGCTTTGCTGCCCTTGAGCAGGACGCGGGCAGCTGTGCGATTCTCCAACCGCTGGATTCGTTGACCAGCGTCTTCGACCTCGAGAAGTCCCAGCACGACATAGACCAGCGCGATGAGCCAGAAACTCAACGTGGTGTTGACGCGCCCCGTGACGTATTGCGTGGTGCGCAGCAGCCAGCCGACATTGAAATGCTCCGCCCAGACGCCGGCGAACGAGACGCCATGGCCGTCGAGCCAGATCACCGCGGCATCGTAGAAGGCCTGATACCGCGCCGCATCCGCGATCAAGGAGCGCCCGACGCGGCCAAACCCCCATGCTGCCAGCGAGGCAAACGCGATGCAGGTGGCAACCGTAACAACGACAGTGATGGCGAGTGCGAGGAGCTTCGGCAGCCACGACTGAAGCCGTTGCTGAACGGGCCAGACGATCGCGATGATGAACAGGGCGGCCGCAAGCGGGGCGAGCACGCTGCGCGTCTGAGCCACCGCCGCAATGACCAGCACCGCGGCGATGATGCCGGTCGTGATCTTCAACCCGCCAGCCATCCTTGGGTTACCCGATCTCCGTGAACGCAGACATTGTCAGTCTGTCTCGTCGCGCGACAAGACCGGAAATGGGACTTGCGGCGCAGCTACAGCAATCCTCGATAGATCCCCGGCGCGGAGCCTTCGATGGCCACTGCGCCGACAGCTTTCGTATAGAATTCCGCCGGCCCGACGCCGCCGATGATGGCGTAGCCGAACCCCTGGTGCTTCATGTCCTCGAGGCAGGCAAACAGCAGCGCCTTGCCGATTCCGCCGTGCTGCGCCTTCGGCGCGACACCGGTCGGGCCAAAGAAGTTGCGACAGGCTGCGTCGTGGCAGGCAAATCCCACGATCTTCTTTTGCTGGATCGCGATGAAGCAGGAGACCGGTTGGCGGCTGAACGCGACCTCGGCTTCGCTGGCCCACGCCTCGCTGAATGTCTCCCGCACCCAGGCCACGACCTTGTGCTTTTCAGGCGCGAGCGCGCGGCGCATCACAATTCCGACCTTGAGCAATCGATCATAGGCGGGCCGGGAATCGGGCAGGGCGTAGAGCTTGACGAGCATGTCCATCCGGCGAGCTTAGTTGAAAACGCGTCCCGCGGGCAAATCACGGGAGCAAGGTGACGGCGCCGGACTACCATTTGCGTTGTCGCTTGTTCGCGGTCGTCCTGACTTCACGTGCAATTGCCCAGAATACCCGCCGCAGAATGCAACAATCGCGACAATTACACCGGCAGCGATCAGCTCTTGCATATCCGCGGTTCTCCAAGTAGACGTATCTCGTTTGCGTGGGAATTATACCCACGAATACGCCGAAGAGGCAAATCGGTTTCGGGACGTAACGAGGCGGAGTGAATGCAATGGTGACGGTCAGCGCAGCAGACAGGCGTCTTCGGGCGATCGTTGCTCTCGTCGTCATGGTCGGCGTCGGTTCGGCGCAAGCCGCCCGAACTCCCGATGTGTCGGATGCGAGTGGGAGCACCGTCTCCATGCCGATCGACACACGGAGCCAGACGTCCGCGATGGACGGCGTAGTCCGCGCCGTCCAACTTCCCAAGGGCGCTTCCGCGATCAGCGAGACCTACGGAGACTGGATCGTCAAATGCCAGCTCGACGGCGGGGCCAAGCTGTGTACCCTCGGGCAGACACAGCTCGCCAAGGAAACCAATCAGCAAATCTTCGCCATCGAACTGATTCCCAGGGACGGAAAGGCCGAAGGCAACATCTTGATGCCGTTCGGGCTGAAGTTCGACGCCGGGGCCGTCCTCAAGCTTGACGGCAAGGATCTCACACAGACGCGCTTCTCCACCTGCACGGCGCAAGGCTGCTTGCTGCCGGTATCCTTTCCCACGGCCGTGACCGACACCATCAGCAAGGCCAAAATGCTCACCGTTGCCGCACAGAGCATCAGCAACGGGCAGGCTGTCGTCTTTAACGTCCCCCTCAACGGCTTCGCCGCGGCGCTGGAGCGCACCATTCAGCTCGGAAGCTGAGCGGCACGACGCTCCGTGGTCCACCGCACGATGGCTGCGACAAATCACCCCGACGGGCAAAATCCCGCTTCCGTCGTCGGGCAAATCAGTGATCCAATTCCGCCCGTCTCACCCGATTGAGGGGCGCTTCGCGGTCGTCATGAACGCGGTGTGAGATGCGGTGGACGCCGAGCGTGGTACTGACGAGAGCACGCGAAGCGGACGGCGAAGTCGTGTGGTCCTGACGCCCTAGCGGCAGGTGTCTTTTCCGATTGCGCAGTGCGCGTTGCGAAGACGGTGACAAAAAAGCCCAGTCTCGCCGGGGAGAGCACGAAATAAGCCGTAGCCCATCGCGCAGGGAAAGCCGGATTGCTCCGGTTACACCTGTGGTCCTACCCCCGAGCTTTCTACCCATTGCTCGGGGCCCATGGGTGCGATCGGCACCCGGCTTTCCCTGCGCCCTCTGTTCAAGAGAGGGCGGAACGAAGAGCAAAGCTCGGGCGAAACACGCCGCGAGAATGCGGATGTGTGACCCACAGATCGTGCAACAAATTTCAGCGTCGCCCCCGGCGAAGGCCGGGACCCATTGCCACGAATGCGAATTGTTGCGCGACGCTGGGGCCACGGCCTGTTTTTCAACAACGCTACCCTGTGGTTATGGGTCCCGGCCTTCGCCGGGACGACGAATGGAGAAAGCCTGCGCCGGCTTTCGCTTTCAATCCCGATACGATGGATCCGCCCGGTCGAGCTTGCGCAGCAGCGCGGGCCAGGCGAGTTCGCCGTTGCGGGCGGCGCGGCCCGGCTTCGGCAGCATCCGCTCATAAGTGTCTTCGAGGATATTTTGCGGCGGATAGATCAGCTTGGTGTTGCAGGACAGCGCCATCACCTGGGTCTGGCAGGCGCGCTCGAGGCGGAACAGCACGTTGAAGGCGGCGGGCACGGTACGGCCGACGACCAAGAGGCCATGATTGCGCAGGATCATCGCCTCGTTGTCACCGAGGTCGCGGACCAGGCGTTCGCGCTCGTCGACATTGTCGGCGATGCCCTCGAAGTCGTGATAGGCGATGTGCAGGAAGCGCATCGAGGTCTGCGCCAGCGGCAGCAGGCCGCATTCCATCGCCGAGACCGCCATGCCGGCCGGGGTATGGGTGTGCGCGACGCAATCCATGTCGTGCTTGGCCATGTGGATGGCGCTGTGAATCACGAAGCCGGCGACATTGACGTCGTAGTCGGTCGCGTTGAGCAGCGTGTTGCCCTCGACGTCGACCTTGATCAGGCTGGAAGCGTCC
The DNA here is from genome assembly GCF_054055815.1 of Bradyrhizobium sp. USDA 4503. NCBI lineage: Bacteria > Pseudomonadati > Pseudomonadota > Alphaproteobacteria > Hyphomicrobiales > Nitrobacteraceae > Bradyrhizobium > Bradyrhizobium sp. USDA 4503. The sequence continues at coordinate 3,184,669 of NZ_JBSRXS010000001.1, read as the reverse complement.
ATCTCCTCGTACAGCATGCCGTAGGCATTGATCAGGAACTGGTCGCTGGTGCCGGGCACGCGGCAGGAGATGTGGTTCGCGATCATCTCGGTCATGCCGTACATCGCCGTGAGCCGATAACAGGCGGCAAGATCGACGCGGGCCTGCCACTCCTCGGCGCTCACCTGCTCGCGGACGGATTTGACGACCTTGATCGCGGGCGAGCTGACGGGGGGATTCATGGCGTTCTCTCCTCGAGATATCTGCGGGACCAGGGCCCGATTGTTGCGGCGGACCATAGCAGAATCCGCGCGGCGGCAAGCTGCGCTGCGCCTCCGTATTTGCAGGTCTGGCGGGCAAAAACCGAATGCGGAGCGGATTGGCGCGCCGCGCCTTCAATGCCACAATGCGGAAAACATCCGAGGCGCACCAAAATGAGCGATCGCTATGGCCAGTTCTGGGTCTGCGTGCGCTTCGGCCGCGACAATGTGCTGATCCTGTCCACCTATCTGGTGCAGGTCATGGAGCCGTTCTCGCTGAAGGCCCTGGTGCCCGACATCGGCGCCTTCGACGTGATGGCGATCAAGTCGCGGGTCCATTTCCGGCGCGGCTTCGACGACAATGGATTTGCCAAGACGATCCTCCTGGTCGAGCCCGACGAGCCGTTCCTCGGTACCACGCGTCTCGACAAGCTGCCGTACAAGAACGTCGATCTCGCGCAGTTCTATCCGTACGGCAATCCGGCATTTTCGGAGGTATCGTCATGACGGAGAACCGCTATCGCCTGATCGGCTCGACCGCCTCGCCCTATGCGATCAAGTTGCGCGCGCTGATGCGCTACCGCCGGATCCCACACGACTGGGTGATCATGACCAAGGCGCTTCGCGAGGCAACCGCGCATCTGAAGCCGATGCTGATCCCGGTGCTGCAATATCCCGACGGCAGCTACCGCGGCGAGACCACGACGCTGGCCTATGATCTGGAGGCGCGACATCAGGGACGGTCGGTGATCCCCGAGGACAGGGCCATCGCTTTCATCTGCGATCTGCTCGAGGACCTCGCCGACGAATGGGCGGTGAAGCCGTTGTTTCTCTATCGCTGGTGGGATCCGGAAGATCAGGCCTATGTCTCGCGCTGGGCCGGCGAGGAGTGGTCGACATCGGAGGCCGAGGCCGGCAGCCGCGAGGAAATCGAAGAGTTCCGGCAGCGGCAGATTTCGCGCATGGTCATTCTCGGCGCGACGGATGAGAACAGACCGCTGCTGGAGGAGAGCTACCGGCGGACGCTTGCAGCGTTCGAGCCGCATGTCGGCATGAGCAACTATCTGTTCGGCAGCCGGCCGTCGCTGGCGGATTTTGCCTGGTTCGGCCAGCTCAGCGAGATGGCGACCGACCCGACCCCGATGCGGATCATGCGCGAGCGCGCGCCGTTCACCGATCACTGGGTACGGCGGCTCGACGATGCATCAGGTGTCGAGGGTGACTGGTATCCTCGTGAGCAGGCGCTTGGCGGGTTCGTCGAGGCGCTGCTTCGGATCGCCGGCGAACTTTATCTGCCGTTCCTTGCGGCCAACGCGGATGCCTTCGCCAAGGGCCTCGAACGGCTCGAGATCAACGTCTGGGGACTGCCCTACGCGCTGGCGCCGTTCAAATATCAGGTCAAATGCCTGCAGCAGCTGCGCCAGAAGTTTACTGCGCTCGATGCCGGCGATCGCGCGGCGTTGAAACCCGTGCTGGAACGCACCGCGTGCTGGGCGATCCTGAACGGAGGCTGATCGATCAGCGACGATAGGCCGATTCGAAACGGTCGGCGCCTACGTCCGGTGCCGGCCGCCAAGCGCGATCGCAATCGTCTCCGGCTGCTTGATCCGCTCGATCAGCATATCGATGCGGTCGCCGCCCCAGAACAACTCGCCGTTGAACACCATGCTGGGCACGCCGAACACGCCGAGGGCTTCGGCCTCGTCGATGATGCGACCATGTTCGGCGCGGGCAGGGCCGCGAACATAGGCCTCGAAGGCGTCGGCGGAACCACCGATCGCCGTGATCACGCCGGCTATCTCCGCCAGCTCGTCGATTTCCAGCTCGTGGTTCCAGAATTTCCGGAACACCGTATCGTGATAAGGCCGGAACAGCCCGTGACGCTGCGCGAACAGCATGCCGGCGCTGGCGTAGAAGGCGTCGTAGATCCGGCGCGGCCCCTTCATGGTCAGTCCCTGCGCGTTGGCGAACCGGCGCGCATCCATGTAGGCGTAGCGCACCTTGCGCCAGAAGTGCGGTGTACGCTCCTCGACCGTGCCCATGAATTCGGGAATGCGCAGCGTGTAGGGCAGCCATTCCAGCTCGACGCCGTATGTCTCCTCGAGTTCGAACAGCCGCTTGTTGGCGACATAGGCATAGGGAGACTTGTAGTCGGTGTAGATTCGGACCCGCGGCTTTTCCATCATCATTCCCCATCTCGTCGCGACAATTGTTCCCGATCCCGTGCGGTGGCGCAATGCGGCGTGACGAAGGGGAGATCGCGGGCAAACGAACGGGCCCCGGTGCAGTCAAGCATCGCGGGGCCCTGCTACTTCGTTTTAGCGAAGGATGTCTGGTATCGACCAGTCGTGTTTCGGGACCTAAAAGCGCGTGGCCTTTGCGCTCCTGTCCTGCGGATATGTTCAGATTGTCGGTGGCGCACGCGGCTAGCAGCTGCTGTTTGCCTCAACGTGCACCGAGACCTTGCCGCTGAGCAAGGTCGCTGGCTTGCGCCGGTGGCGTCATGCTCCTCTCCAAGGGGTGGTCCGACGGACATCTGTCCGCTTCTGCTGCCTGACGGCCGATCCCATAATCGTCCATCAATTCCTGCGACGCGAGGAGCAAGCGCTCCAGCACCCCAACAGGTGCAGTCAGCGAAATGCTGCGGCAGTTATGGCCATCTGTCAAGTTAACGAACGAGGGAATTCAGGTCAGGAGTCCTGTCGCGACTTGGTCGTTCGATATTGGGTGAAGTCCGGATCGTGCGTCATCTTCCAGTAGTCGACGAACCGCCACGGCATCGCCGAGAACACCCGGCCGCTTCTGTTGCGGTAGTAGGTCGTCATGCCCGGATGCGTCCAGATCAGTTGCTCGTGCTCGGCGTCGACGTCGCGGATATACGCGTCATGCGCGTCGGGATGCACGTCGATCGCGGCGATGTCGTTCTCGATCATCTCGACAAGGCAGGCGGAGATGTAGCGGCTCTGGCACTCCGACTGGAAGATGACGCTGCCGCCATGCGCAGGGCCCGAATTGGGACCGAGCATCAGAAACAGGTTGGGGAAATCAGGCACGGTGAGGCCGAGATAGGCGGTCGGATTGTCGTCGCGCCAGGTCTGCTTGAGGTTCTTGCCGTTACGCCCGGTGATGTTGAGCCGCGCCGCCATCTCGGAGACCTTGAAGCCGGTCGAGATCACGACGACGTCGTGCTGCCGCGACGTGCCGTCGGCCGTGACGATTCCGTGCCGATCGAAATGGTCGATCTTGTCGGTGACCAGCTCGACATTCGGTTTGGTCAGCGTCTTGAACCAGTTGTTGTCGAGCAGGATGCGCTTGCCGTAGGGCGGATAGGTCGGCATGCATTTCTCGATCAGGTCGGGGCGATCCTTCAGCTCGGACAGGATGAAGTCGGCGAGCTCCTGGCGATGCCGGTCGTTGCCCTTGTTGACGGCGCGGTCCGGATGCGGCCAGGCCGGATCCTTGCGCAGGAACGGCAGCAATCCGTCGCCGTAACGCCAGAACATGTTGAAGCGATACCACTGCACATAGAACGGCAGATGGGCGAGCAGCCACTGCGCGCCTTCGGTGATCGGATCGGAATAGCCCTTCACCGGCCGCGCCCACTGCGCGGTGCGTTGGTAGACGGTGACCGAGGCGACGCGGTCGGCGATCGACGGCACCAGCTGCATCGCGGTCGCGCCGGTGCCGATCACGGCGACATGCCTGCCGTCGAGCTTGATATCATCGGACCACAGCGCCGAATGAACCTTCAGACCGGTGAAGGCCTCGTCTCCCTCAAAGCGGGCAGGCAAGGGATCATTGAGCTGGCCGATCGCACTGACCAGCGCGGTGGACTCGAAGGTCTCTTCGCCGCGGGCAGTCTTCAGCGTCGAGATCCAGCGCCGCTTGCCTTCGTCCCAGCGCGAGGCTACGAGCTCGGTATTGAGGCGGACGTGCTTGCGAATGTCGTATTCGCGCACGACCTTGAGCAGATAATCGAGCAGCTCCTGGCGCTGCGCGAAATAGCGGGTCCACGGATTGCGCGCGCCGAACGAGAAGGAATAGGAGTGGTTCGGCGTATCGACGCCGCAGCCGGGATAGCGGTTGACGTACCAAGTGCCGCCGATCTCGTCCTGCCTCTCGACAATCGTATAGGGGATGCCGAGCCGGCCGAGCGCGACGCCAAGCGCGATCGCGCAGACGCCGGCGCCGACGATCAGCACATGCTGCTGCGCCAGCTTCTCGCCAGAAGGGCGCTCGCGCCAGCGCGCGTCGCGTGGGATGAAGCCCATCTCCTCCCGCATCAGCGGCGCATATTCCGGCGCGACATTGTCGCCGAGCGTCGCGCGCATCATCCGTAGCATCAGCTCATTGCCGGGATCGGTGATGACGGGCTTCGGGGTGCCGTTCGCGAACAGGTTCAGGACCGCCGCGCGAATCTCGTCCTGGATCTCCTGAGGCACACCGGCGTCGGGATCCGGGATCAGACGGACGTCGCGCTTCGGCTTGTAGGGCGGCTCGAGCCACTTCTCGTCGCCGGTCATATGCACGAGCACCATCAGCAGCACGCGGATGTCACCCTCGGCGATGGCGGAGGACAGATCGAGGTGTTTGCGCGGAAGCTCGATATTCATGCGTTGTCCTCAGCTGCGTGGGGCTTCCGGCAGGCCGCCATAGGCGGCCCAGGTGGTGCCTGCAATGTAGCCGGCATCGACCGGCAGGTTGATGCCGGTGATGCCGCTGCTCTGCGGCGAGAGCAGCCATGCGATCGCCTGCGCCACTTCGATCGGCTCGACCAGCCGGTTCAGCGCGGTCGGCCGTGCCAGCAGATCCTTGTTGAGGGCGCCCGATGCGATGCCGGCCTCGAGCGCTGCCGTGCGGGTGAAGCCGGGCGACACCGCGTTGACGCGGACGCCGGAACGCCCCCATTCGGCGGCGAGCGTCTGCGTGATCTGGATGACGCCGGCCTTCGCCGCGGTATAGGCATGGATCGGGCCCGACGTCATGCCGGCCACCGAGGCGACGTTGACGATCGCGCCATGCCGCCGCTTCGCCATGCCGATGCCGACGCTGCGCGCGACCAGGAAGGTGCCGCGCAGGTCGATATTGACCTCGCGGTCCCATTGCTCCATCCGCACCCGTTCGATCGTGTGCATCTTGCCGAACACGCCGGCGGCGTTGACGAGGCCGCTGATCGGACCATGCGCGGTCTCGATATCGGCAATGCCCGCGACAACGGCGCTCTCGCTCGCGACGTCGAACGGCGCCGGCCACAGCACGGCGGCTGTTCCAACCAGCGGCTCGGGCGCGATGTCGACGATGACGACGCGATGCCCCTGATCGGCGAGCAGTGTCGAGGTCGCCGCGCCGATGCCGCGGCTGCCGCCGGTAATGAGGATGGTGCCCTCAGCGCTCATGACTTTCTTCCCTTGTCGCTGGTGGTGAACAGGCCGCGGGTGACCAGCTTTTGATAGGCCGTGATCACATAGTCGGGCACCGCGGTGACGCCGCGCTCGGAATAGGAATAGCGGCGGCTGAGATAACCGCGCGCGCCCATCAGCACCTGGACGATGGCCTCGAATTCCTCGTCGCTGAAGGCGTTGGTCGCGCCCGCAGCCCGCGCGCGTTGCAGGATCCGCACATACGCGCTCGAGATGTTGTCAAAATGCTTCTGGTAGCCGATCGGCGCGAAGAATTCGGCCTCGTTGAGGATGCGCAGGAATTCCGGCACCTCGCGGATGAAATCGAAGAAGGCGCCGAAGCGCTCGACCTCCTGCCGGGCCTCGCTCGCGGCGCCGGTGCGCGCATAGATGAAGCGGACCATGTCGAGGCCGATCTTCGGCAGCAGCTGGTCAAGCAGCTCCTGGCGGTTCTCGAAATGATTGTAAAAGGTGCCCTGCGCGACGCCGGCGGCTTCGGTGATGCGCGCGACCGAGGCTTCGGCATAGCCGTATTTGCCGACGACCTTGGTCGCGGCGTCGAAGATCCTCTGCTTGGTCCAGGCGTTGCGCTCGACCCGGTTAAGTTTTGTCACTTTGGCGGATGTCGCTTGCGTCATGCGGTGGCCTCGAGTTCGGCACGGAGCACGCGTTTGAGCACCTTGCCGGATGGATTGCGCGGCAGGCTGTCGCGGATGACGAGCTGCCGCGGCACCTTGAAACCGGCGAGCCGTGTCCGGCAGTGGTCGGTGAGACTGGGCAGGTCGAGCTTGGCGTCGTCGGCCAGCACCACGATCGCGACCGGCTTCTCGCCCCAGCGCGGGTCCCGCAGGCCGATCACCGCGACCTCGCGCACTTCAGGCATTTCGTAGATGACGCGCTCGACCTCGGAGGAGGCGATGTTCTCGCCGCCGGAGATGATCATGTCCTTCTTGCGATCGGTCAGATACAGGAAGCCGTCGTCGTCGAGATAGCCGACATCGCCGGTACGGAACCAGTCGCCGAAGAACGCGGATGCGGTCTTCTCGGGATCCTTCCAGTAGCCCTGCGTGACCTTCGGGCCGCGCAGGCAGATCTCGCCGTTCTGGCCGGCCGGCAGGCGCTTGCCGGCATCGTCGCGGATGTCGATCTCGACATGGGCGATGGCGCGGCCGGTCGAACCGATCTTCTCGATCTCGCGGCCCGCGTCCATGAAGGTATCGCCGCCGCAGCTTTCGGTGAGGCCGTAGGCATCGATGTAGCGCGCGTTCTTGAAATAGTCAGAGAAGGCGCGGATGCGGACTTCCGGTGTCTTCTCGCCGCCGCCGATCGCCCATTGCAGGCTGGAGACGTCGTAGCGCTCGCGGTTCGGATGAGTGAGGAGGGCCGTGGTCATGACCGGCGCGAACCACGCCGCGTTGAGCTTCTCGCGCTCGATCGCGGCGAGCGCAGGTTCAGGCTCGAAGGTGCGGTGAATGCACAGCATGCCGCCATGCCAGAGCACCGCGATGCCGGGCAGGTCGAGCGCGCCGACGTGATAGAGCGGACCGACGACGAGCAGCCGCGTGTCGGCGTTGAGCCCGAGCACCAGGGTCTGGTCGGCGGATTTCCAGTAGATGTTTTCGTAACTGAGCATCACCCCCTTGGGACGATCCGTCGTGCCCGAGGTGTACATCAGCCGCATCAGGTCGCGCGGCCCGCGCACATGGATCGGCGCCGGCGCGATGTCGGGCGCAAGGTTGGTGACGCTGGACTGCGCGACCTCATCGAGCAGCACGACCGGCGCGCCGCCGGTTGCGATCGCGGCAAACTCCTCGTCGGCGACCAAGAGGCGCGCGCCGGAATTGCCGACGATGTAGCCGACCTCATCGGCCGAGAGGCGATAGTTGATCGGCAGGAACACCGCGCCGATATGGCTGGTCGCGAACGCCAGTTCGAGAAAGGCCGTGCTGTTCTTCATCAGCACGGCGACGACATCGCCGGGCGCGATCCCGCGCCCCGCGAGCCAGCCGCCGACCTGCCGGATCCGCAGATCGAAGTCGGCGTAGGAGACGTCCTCGCCGCGATATTTCAGCGCACAGCGGTCCGGAGTCCGCCGGGCATGAAATGCGATGAAGCTGGAAAGGTTGATCATTTGCCGCCCGCGGGGCCGATTCCGGCGCCGTTTTCTCCCTAGATGAATTATGAGTCGTAATTCATCTTTGGCTTGACGTCACCCCCCTTGCTCTGAAAACATCGTGGTCATGGAGACGAAACGATCTCCGGCAGGGATTTTGGGAACGCGAACCCGACAGGGAGGGGAATGATGAATAGGACCCGGAAACCGGGCATCACCCGGCGCTCGACGCTTGCGCTGATGGGCGCCGGTGCGGTGAGCTTTGCCGCGCCATGGGTGGCGCGCGCACAGGCCAAGACGATCAAGATCGGCATGCCGACCATTCTGTCGGGCCGCGTCGCGCAACTCGGAACGTCCTCGCGCAACGCAGTGCTGCTGGAGGTCGAGAAGGTCAACGCCGCCGGCGGCCTTGCCGGACGGCAGATCGAGATGGTGATCCGCGACTCCAAGGGGCAGCCGCAGGAAGCCGCGCGCATCGCGCGCGAACTCGTCAACACCGACGGTTGCGAGATGCTGCTCGACGGCGAAGCGTCCTCGGGATCGTTCGCGGTTCACGAAGTGGCGCGGGATCTCGGGGTGCTCTGCATCCACACCTGCTCGGAAGCGTCGTCGCTGACCGCCGATCCCAAGCAGCACATCCCGAACGCCTTCCGCTGCGTGCGGCAAGGCATTCACGACTCGATCGTCGGCGCCAGCTACGCGGCAGGGATCGCCAAGGCCAAGGGCCTGAAGAAATGGGCGACCTGTTCGCCCGACTACGCCTATGGCCGCGACACCACCGGCGAGTTCGTGCTGTACCTGAAGAAGTTCGCGCCCGACGTCGAGATCATCAGCGAGTCCTGGCCAAAGCTGTTCCAGCCCGACTACACCGAGGTGGTGACGAAGATCCTGCAGGCCAAGCCGCAGGCGCTTTATTCGTGCCTGTGGGGCGGCGATCTCACCTCCTACATCGACCAGGCCAACATCTACGCGATGTTCACCCAGATGGAGGTGTTCGCGGTCAACATGGCCGACTACACCGCACTCACGGTGGTGAAGAACCTGCCCAAGGGCATCCACTCCGGCGATCGCTATATCAAGACCTTCCCGCCGACGCCGGAAAATGCGGCCTGGGGCGATGCCTACAAGGCCAAGTACAACGAGTATCCGACCAACTGGTCGTGGCAGAACGCCACAGCGGTCATGTTCCTCAACGAGGCCGTCAAGAAGGCGAACTCGACCGACGGCAAGAAGGTCGCGGAGGCGCTCACCGGCCTCACCATCAAGTGCCCGTTCGGCGCCGACGGCACTGTCACAATGCGCGCCGACGATCACACGCTGGTCGGCTACGCCATCGGCTGGGGCACCACGATCCCGCAGGAGCCCTACGTGCCTGATGTGAAGGCCGGAGACTGGAAGACCATCTTCGAGCTCGAAGCCGAGTGGAAGAAGAGCAAGGGCTACACCTGATCCGCGTGTGCGGCGGAGGCGGCAATCTGCTGCCTTCGCCTCGCATCTGATGTTTGTCGCGCGCCGACGTTGCGGCCCGCCGTGATGGATGATTTTCCGTGGACCTCGACGCGCTCGCCAGTTGCCTCGCCAGCCCTGCCTGCCTGGTGACGCAAACCACCAGCGGCCTGATCATCGGCATGCTGCTGTTCCTTGTCGCCGTTGGGCTGACGCTGATCTTCGGCGTGCTCAAGGTGGTCAATTTCAGCCACGGCGCCTTCTATATGTTCGGCGCCTACTTCGCGATGACGGCCTATCAGCTCACCGGCAGCTTCGCGCTGGCGATGCTGAGCGGCGCCGTCGGCACCGCGATCCTCGGCCTGATCTTCGAGCGCGTGTTCATGAGCCGGGTTTACGGCCGCGACGTCTTGATGCAGCTCCTGGTCTGCTACGCCTTCGTGCTGATCTTCGACGATGTCGTCCGCATGATCTGGGGGCCTGAATTCAGGTCGATGGGCATGCCGGCCGCGTTCCAGGTGCCGCCGCTGTTCATCGCCGGCGGCGTGGTGCCGCCGTACTATCTGCTCTTGATCGGGGTGGCGCTCGCCGCGGCCGTTGTTCTCGGCCTGGGGCTGGCGCGCTCCAGGATCGGCAAGGTGATCCGTGCGGCTGCGCATAATCCCGGAATGGTTTCGGCGCTCGGGATCAATACCGGGCTGATCTATGGTGGCGTATTCGCGCTCGGCGGCATGCTGGCGGGACTGGCGGGAGCGCTTGCCGCGCCAGTGCGCTCGCTGACGCCGGGCATGGGCTTCTCGGTACTGATCGAGTCCTTCATCGTGACCGTGATCGGCGGCATGGGCTCGATCCTCGGCGCGTTGATCGGCGCGCTTTTGATCGGCCTGATCCGCTCCTTCGGATCGCTCGGCTTCCCGCTGTTCACCGAGGGGCTGATGTATCTGTTTATGGTGATTGTGCTGGTCTCGCGCCCGACCGGGCTGTTCGGCAAGGAGGTCGCATGACCGAATTGCAGGCCGGGCAGGGCACGCAGTCCCTCGATGTTGCCCGGATCGACGCCAGGCCGCAGCGGTACCGCGATGTGCTGATCGCGCTCGTGGCCTTTGTCCTGCTCGCGCTGCTGCCGTTCATCTTTGGCAGCAAGCAGCTGCTCGACTTCGTGATCCGCTGTGCGGCCTATGGATTGTTCGCGACGTCGCTCAACCTTCTGGTCGGCTACACCGGTTTGATCTCGTTCGGCCACGGCATGTTCTTCGGCCTCGGTGCCTATGGTTTCGGGCTGATGATGCAGAAGACCGGCGTGCCGATCCCGGTGGCCTTCGTCGCCACGCTGGCGATGACCCTGGTCGTCGCCGTCGTCATCGGCGCGATCTGCGTGCGGCTGAAGGAGATCTATTTCGCGTTCGTCACGCTGGCATTCCAGATGCTGATTCACTCGACCATGCTGTCGTGGCAGTCGCTGACCGGCGGCGACCAGGGACTGCGCGGCGGGATCCCGAGGCCGCCGTTTCTCGGCATCGATCTGTCGAATCATCTACATCTCTACATCACGAGCTGCGCCCTGCTGGTGATCGGCCTGCTGCTCATGCGCCAGATCGCGCAATCGCCGTTCGGCTACACGCTGCGCATGATCCGCGACAACGCCACGCGGGCGAGCTTCATCGGCATCGATGTCTGGCGCGCCAAGCTGACGATCTTTGTGCTCGCCGCGCTGTTCGCCGCGACCGGCGGCATCATCATGGCGCTGTTCGTCTCCGGCGCCTATCCCGAGTTCGCCTATTGGACGATCTCGGGCGAGGGCATCTTCATCAACATGCTCGGCGGCGTGACAACCTTCCTCGGACCGATGGTCGGCACGGTGCTGCTGCTGATCCTCAACGATACCGTTACCCGCCTGACCGAGTATCACGGCATCGTGCTCGGCATTGTGATCCTGTTCTTTGCCATCGGCCTGCGAAAGGGCCTGATGGACTTTGTCGTCGAATGGTTCGCGCAGCGTCGCGGAGAGCCCGGGGAGCGCGCGCCATGACTGCACAGACGCGGATCAGCGTCGTTACCGGCGGCGCCAGCGGCATCGGCGCTGCGTGCGTGCATGAGCTCGCTGCGGCCGGCGATCTCGTCGCCGTCGTCGACCGCGACATCGCCAAGGCGCAGACGGTTGCGGCGGAAGTCGGTGGCAAGGCGTTTGCGGCCGACGTGGCGGACGAGCGCAGCGTCGAGGCCTGTGCGGCCGCGATCGAGCGCGACTGCGGCCCGGTCGCGGTGCTGGTCAACAGCGCCGGCATCATCCAGGTGCCGGTCCGGCCGCACGAGCTGCCGATGACCTCCTGGGACGACGTCGTGCGCATCGACCAGCGCGGGACCTATGTCGCCTGCGTTGCCTTTGCGCGGCAGATGATCGCGCGCAAGCGCGGCAGCATCGTCAACATCGCCTCGATTGCCGGCATGCGCTCGATGCCGTTGCATGCCTATGCGCCCGCCAAGGCGGCGGTGATTGCCATCACCGAATGCCTCGCGGCCGAATGGGGGCCGTCCGGCATCCGCGCTAATGCGGTGTCCCCTGGCTATACGCTGACGCCGGCGTTAAAGAATGCCATCGATCGCGGAGAGCGGAATGTCTCGGCGCTGGCTGCCAATGCAGCACTTCGCCGCCTCGTCGACCCCTCGGAGATCGGCCGCGTCGTCGCATTCCTGGCCTCCGACGCGGCCTCGGCGATGACGGGCGCCAACGTGCCGGTCGATTGCGGCTGGCTTGCCGGCACATCGTGGAGCACGTATGGCGGTCTACGGGAGGCGAGTGGCTAGCCATGCTAGAGATTCGCGGACTCTCGAAATCCTTTGGCGGCGTCAAGGCGACCGACAACGTCTCGCTCGACTTCGCCGACGGTTCGCTCACAGCCGTGATCGGTCCCAACGGCGCCGGCAAGAGCACATTTTTCAACCTGATCACGGGCGCGCTGCAACCTGATGCCGGGCAAATCTTGCTCAACGGCGTCGACATGGCGGGCAAGGCCCCGCCGGAGATCGTGCGCCATGGCATCGGCCGCGCCTTCCAGGTCGCGAGCATCTTCCCGTCGCTGACGGTGGAGGAGACGATGCTCGCTGCAGTCTGTGCCGATCAGCGCCGCGCCGGCGTGATGCATCGCCGGTTTCCGCTGGCCGAAACGCGCGACCGCGCCGAGCATGCGATGGAGCTGCTCGGCCTTGTCGGTAAGCGCAACCGGACCGCGGCGACGCTGTCGCACGGCGACCAGAAGCTGCTCGACATCGCGCTCGCGCTGGTGCTCGAGCCCAAGGTGCTGCTGCTCGACGAGCCGACCGCGGGCATGGGCACCGAGGAGCGCTGGCGCATGATCGATAAGGTGCGCGAGCTCTGGGAGAAGCAGAAGATCACCGTCGTGTTTATCGAGCACGACATGGACATCGTGTTCAAGATTGCGCCCCAAATCGTCGTGCTGTGCTACGGCCGGATCCTGGCGACCGGGACGCCGAACGCGATCCGCAGGAATGACGCCGTGATCGAGGCCTATCTCGGCAGCGACGACCACGCGGGAGCGGTGGCATGAGCGCGCAGCCGGTGGTGCAGGTCGAGGACCTCGACGTCTATTATGGCACCAGCCAGATCCTGTTCGGTGTCGGCCTGTCGGTGCGGCAGGGCGAGACCATGGCGCTGCTCGGCCGCAACGGCGCCGGCAAGTCGACCACCATGAAAGCCATCATGGGGCTGGCGCCGGCGCGCCGCGGCAAGGTCACCCTGCGCGGCCAGGTGGTCTCCGGCATGCGGCCGCATCACATCGCGCGGGCCGGGCTCGGCTTCGTGCCGGAAGACCGCCAGATCTTTCCCGAGCATACCGTCGAGGACAATCTCGTCATCGGCCAGAAGAAGGGGCCCGATGGCGAGGACGAGTGGTCGATCCGCCGTGTCTATGACGTGTTCCCGCTGCTTGAGCCGTTGCGACACCGGATCGCCGGAAGGCTGTCCGGCGGCGAGCAGCAGATGCTGGCGATCGCCCGCACGCTGATGGGCAATCCGGTGCTGCTGCTGCTGGATGAGCCGAGCGAGGGGCTGGCGCCGATCATCGTGCAGCGCATCGGCGAGCTGCTGCGGCAGCTCCGCGGCACCGGTGCCACAGTATTGATCGCCGAGCAGAACATGCATTTTTGCCTTGGCCTTGCGAGCCACGCGACGGTTATCGACAAGGGACAGATCGTCTACACATCCTCCATCGAAGAGCTGAAGGCCAACGACAACATCCGGCAGCGCTATCTGGCGCTGTAGGGCATGATCCGGGAAAGGCGCGCAGCGGTTTTCCCTCGCGACAAGCGCGCAGCGGTTGCGCCGGGATCATGCCCCAAGGACAAGGCTCTTCGACAGCGATGGGAGGACAAATGGCGGGCAAGCTGACGCCGACGCATGAAGCGCCGTATCGCGGGCTGAAGGTACTCGATTTCGGGCAGGGGATTGCCTCGCCCTATTGCGCGATGCTGCTCGGTGTCTACGGCGCCGACGTCATCAAGGTCGAGCCGCCGGAGGGCGACTGGTCGCGCTATCTCGGCACGACCTACGGCAATCACACAACGCTGTCGGCGGTCTACAACCGCGGCAAGCGCAGCCTGTGCCTCGACATGAAGCACAAGGACGGGATCGCCATCGCGCAGCGGCTGGCGCGCGAGGCCGACGTCCTCATCGAAGGATTTCGCCCGGGTGTCGCCGAGCGGCTCGGGCTCGGCTATCAAGGCCTGTCGCGCGACAATCCCGGCCTGGTCTACCTGTCGGTCAGCGGCTTCGGGCAGAGCGGCCCGTACGCCAAGCGGCCCGGCTCGGATTCGGTGGCGCAGGCGTTCTCGGGGCTGGTCTCGGTCAATGTCGGCGCCGATGGCGTGCCGCATCGGGTCGGCACCACGATCTCCGACGTCGTCACCGGCGTCTATGCGTTCCAAGCCATCGCCACGACGCTGTTCGCGCGCGCGACCGTCGGCACCGGCCGCTGGATCGACGTTAATCTCTGCCAGTCGACGTCGGCGCTGCTCGGCCACAAGGTGGCGGAGTTCATCCTCGAGGGCGGCGCGCCGCGCGCGCTGAACGTTCCGGCCGGCACCTACCAGACCCAGGACGGCTGGATGATGGTCACCCTGGTGAACGAGCCGCAATACAAGCGGCTATGCGGTGCGATCGGCCGTGAGGACCTCGCCGGCGATCCGCGTTTTGCCGACTTTGCCCGCCGCGCCGATGCGGCCGACGCGCTGATCCCGCAATTGCGCGAGGTGTTCCTGACCCAGGCGACGGACGCCTGGCTGACCCGTCTGCATGCGGCTGATATCATCGCGGAGCGGATCCTCGATCCCGGCGAATGGCTGCGCAACGTCCATGTCGAGGCGACCAGGGCGTCGGTGCGCCAGGACACACCCGGCGTCGGCGCGGTCTACACGCCACGCACGCCGGGGATCGCGGGCCTGTCCGAGGATCACCTTTGCCCCGCACCTGACGTCGGGCAGGATAGCCGCGCGGTGCTGACAGAGGCCGGATTTGACTCCGCAGAGATCGACGGCCTGCTGCTCTCGGGCGCCGTGCGGCAGGCCAAGAGCTAACGGGAGGCAACACATCATGAGCACCGACCTCGTTCGTTACTCGGTCACCGACCAGATTGCGGAGATCGTGCTGGATCGCGCGCCGGTCAACGCACTCAGCATTCCCCTGATCGATGCGCTGCTGGCGGCGCTGGCGAAAGCGCGCGATGACGACGCAGTGCGCGCCGTCGTCATCGGCAGCGCCCATAAGGTGTTTTGCGCCGGCCTCGATCTCGACATCGTCAGGGGCAAGCCCGCGATCGAGACCAAGACATTCCTCGAGCGGCTATACTTCGCGTTGAACGATACGCAGTATCGCATGGGCAAGCCGACCATTGTGGCGATCGATGGCGCGGTGCGCGCCGGCGGCATGACGATCGCGATCTCCTGCGACATGATTGTCGCGGGCGACGGCTCGACATTCGGCTATCCCGAGATCGATGTCGGCCTGATCCCGGCGATCCATTTCGTGCAGTTGCCGCGGCTGGTCGGAAAGCACCAGGCATTCGGCCCGCTGTTCCTTGGCGAGCCCTTCGATGCCGCGACCGCCTTTCGCATGGGGCTGCTCAGCGAGGTGGTGCCGAAGGGCACCGCGCTCGCGCGGGCTCGCGAGATCGCACGCAAGCTGGCGGCGAAATCGCCAATCGTGATGAAGATCGGCCGCGACGCCTTCATGCGCGCGGTCGATGCCGATTTCCGCCGCTCGGTGGAAAACACGGCGGAAAGCTTTGTTGTGGTCGCATCGACGGAAGATTGCCAGGAAGGGCTCAATGCGTTCGTCGAGAAGCGGACGCCCAACTACAAGGGACGGTAATGGCTGGATTGTATTTCGAGGAGTTCGAGATCGGACAGGAATTCCATCACGAATTCAGCCGAACCGTGACCGAGATGGACAACACCATGTTCAGCCTCCTGACCATGAACCCGCAGCCGTTGCATATCGACGCGCATTTCTCCGAGAAGACCGAGTTCGGCCAGCGACTGTTCAACAGCCTCTATACACTCGGCATCATGATCGGCATGAGCGTGTACGACACGACGTTGGGAACCACCGTCGGCAATCTCGGGATGACCGACGTCAAGTTCCCCAAGCCGGTGTTCCATGGCGACACGCTGAAGGCGCACACCAGGATCATCGGCAAGCGCGCCAGCAAGTCGCGGCCGACCCAGGGCATCGTCGAGTTCGAGCACACCATGACCAACCAGCGCGGCGAGGTGGTGGCGAGCTGCCGCCGCACTGGCCTGATGCACTGCAAGCCGAAGGCGTAAGCGATGCGATCGTTCCTGTTCGTTCCCGGCGACAGCACCCGGAAATATGAAAGCGCGAAGAAGACCGCAGCCGATGCGCTGATCCTCGACCTCGAGGATTCCATCGCGCCGGACCAGAAGGTGGTTGCGCGGGGCATCACGCGCCAGATGCTCGATGCGCGCAATCCGGAGCAGAAGCTTTATATCCGCGTCAACGCGCTCGACACCGATCTGACGCTCGGCGATCTCGCCGCCGTGATGCCCGGCAAACCCGATGGAATCGTGCTGCCGAAATGCGCCGGTGCCGCCGACGTCAACCGGCTCGCGCTCTATCTCGACGCATTCGAGGCCGCCTCTGACATCGCGCAGGGCACCACCCGGATCGTGACGGTCGCGACCGAGACGGCGCGGGCGGTGCTGAAAATCCTCGATTTCGAGAACATGAGCCCGCGGCTGTGGGGCATGATGTGGGGCGCGGAGGATCTCGCGGCCTCGCTCGGGGCAACGCGCAACCGCAGTGATGGCCGCTATCACTCGCCCTTCATCCTGGCGCGCGATCTCTGCCTGATCAGCGCAGCCGCCGCCGGCGTCGTCGCGATCGACACCATCGCGACCGACATCAACGATCTCGATGCTTTGAAGGCCGAGGCGGTCGCCGCGCGCCAGGATGGCTTCCTCGCCAAGGCCGTGATCCACCCCAAGCATGTCGACGTCGTCAATGCGGCCTTCATGCCAACGGATGAGGAAATCGCATGGTCGGAGCGGGTGATCGCCGCGTTCGCCAATAATCCATCGGGAGTCGCCAAGATGGACGGCAAGATGCTGGACAAGCCGCATCTGCGCGCCGCCGAGAAGATCCTGGCGTCGCGCAGGAAATAGTCGGGGAGGCGGGCTCGATACCGCGATGTTGCGCGATAGCGAGGCGCGGCTGCGGCGGTCGCTGGCGATCGCAGGAATCAGGAATGAGCGACGGCCGACTTGCCGTCCTGCTGCTTCGACCACGAGACGTAGTAGGCGACGGCCGTCATCGCCGCGATACCGGCGATGCTGACCGCGACCTGCCTTGCCAGTGAGTATGGGCCCGTAATCAAGATCAGGTGCGCAGCGAATGAGAGGAAGACGCCTGCACAGAACACGGCCAGCCATTCCTCGCCGCACTTGATGATCGGCTGCAAGGCGGGAGATCGCAGGTATTCCCAATCGCGCGGCACCAGCCAGCTGAACAGGAATGTCAGGACCAGGAAGTGCAGGATGCGATGAGGCGCGACATCCTCCCGGTCGTTTGGCGGCAGCATATCGCTCAGTCCGCTCGGCATCATTTGCGCGAGCGCCGGGATATCGCTGCTCGAGACGATCGTCAGGGCGAACAGCAGATACAGCAACGCCATGGCGCGCAGCGCGGGAGCAGCCTGCATCGCGCGGATCGCGGGCGCATATCGCGTGCCGATCAGCGCGAGCCAGCCGCCCATCACGAACAGCAATTGCCAGCAGAACGGATTGAGGTACCAGTCTCCATACGGATATGACGACAGGTTCCAGTCGAGCAGCCGGCCGGCGGCATAGAGGGTCACGGACGCGACGACCGTCACGTTCGGCACGTACAACAGCCCGAACACGATGATGGGCTGGAACGCCATCAAGGCAATGGTGAGTTGCAGCACGTCGAGATTGAGCGGCTTGGCCTGCAGGAACAGGCCGTAGATCAACGTCCGGATCGGGTGATCGATGAAGCCGGTGATGTTGAACTCGCTGATGATCTCGGGCGCCGCGGTCCGGGTGGCCACATAGCTGATCAACTCGACATAGATCACGAACAGAACGATATAGGCGGCATAGAGCTGCCATACGCGCTTGAAGATGCGGGTTGCGGCCACCAGGAATCCGCGTTCCAGCGTCATCCTGGCGTAGATGAGCGTCACGGCGTAGCCGCCCACGAATACAAAAAGGTCGGTTGCGCCGCTGAAGCCGAAGTTGCGCATGGTCAGCGCGCCGACAACGTTGTGCGGAATATGGTCCAGAAACAGAAACCAGTTTGCGATGCCAAGTAGCAGCGCGATCCTGAGATCGCCATCAGCTTTCGCGATCTCGGCGTTTGTTGTCGAAGTCATCTGAAGCTGAAATTTGCCGGCCCGAGAAACGAATCGCTAGTCTAGAGGGAACCCGCGCCTGGTCCGAATAGACTTTGCGTGAACCCTATCTAGTCTGTTTCGGGTTCCGGCCAAGTGGCCGGCTCAAGAAAGATCACGTTTTCGCAATCAACTCGTGAGCGGTGTCAGACCGGCTCGTGTTTGCGCAGGTCGCGGGCGTGATCCAGCGTATTGGCTTGCAGGTTCGCGCCGGTCACGGGGAGCTCCGGCAGGGCGGCCTCGGCCAGCACGTCGTCCGTGACATCCTCGACCGAACGCTCGGCAATCTCGTGAATGAAGCTGATGTTCGTATATTCGCCCGAGGCGATTCGTGAGACGACGTCGCGTCGTGTCATTTCGGGATCGACGATCGCCTCGCGGCCACGGCGGCCATAGTCGATCATCACGACGAAATACTGCATTGCCTGATCGTTCGATGTTCTGACTGTCACCGAGCATTATTTCCGATAATCGGAAGTATGTCAAGGTGAATTGTCGAAAACCGAAATTCAGGCATGCATGGCCGGACCGATTCGTCCCGAAGGCGTCCGAATCGGTCCGGCCGGTCCCTGAAGCAGCGCGGTTACTTCTCGGACGATCGCCCGCCCTGCGTCCGGGCAGATTTGCGACCCTTCGCCACCGACTTGCCGCGCAGCCTTTCGATCTGGCCGCGAGGCAGGGTGACGCAGATTTCGCCGATCCATTCGAGCTTTACGCCGTTGATCGGCTTGGCATTAAAGCTCTTGAGGTTGACGGTGCCGGACGAACTGCCGCGTTCGATCGTCTTCAGATACCGCTCGCCGCTCTTCAGCCGGACCGCAGCTTCCTCTCCGTAGAAGCTCGACAGCGGATAGCGCTGCTCGCGATACACCACGATGACGTCGCCGTTCTCGTATTTCGGCAGCATCGAATCGCCTGAGACCTCGAAAGCGACGGTCTCCTCCGTCATCGGGAATGGAAGCTCGATTTCGCCGAGACCCTCCGGCGGGACCTGTTCAAGCTCCGGCTGGATCGAGGCGCCGGCGCCGACCCGGCCCACGATCGGCACCGAATTCAGCTCCAAATACTCCATGATCGGGGCAATCTCGGATGCCTTAATCAACCTTATTCCCGACAGGATTTCGGAGACCGCCCCGGCCCGAACCCCCATCGCGCGGGCAAGCCCGCCTTTGCTCTTCCCAGTCTTTTCCAGTGCTCGTTCGATCAGCGCCGCGTCCAGCATGTTTCATCCTTTCCCAAACCCGGAGATACTATATCCGTTACGATTATCAGAAACAAGCTTGACTTTTTCTTCGGAATATCGGAAGGTATGCGAGGCGCCGGCGGAATGACAGAAACGGGAATTTGGAATGGAAATGATGAACTGGCTGCCGGAGCATTCGGCAGCCCTGCAGGATCTCCGCGCCCGCGGCTTGTCCTATTCGGAAATCGCTGACACGATCAACGCTACCTTCAATACGGCCTATACGCGCAACGCGGCGCTCAGCCGAGCGCAGCGCATGGGGTTGGCGGGCCTCGAAAGGCTCGAGCCGTCCCTGCCGGGGCACCTCGATCCGCCCAAACCGTCCCTGCCGGAGCTCCCAAGGATCGGGCGGCTGCGTGAAGGGCACACTGAACTGACGCCGGATCTGCTTCGCGGGCCAAAGATCTTCACTGAAACGGTAGAGATGCCGCAGCTTCGTTGCGCGGCGGTCGTGCCGCGGCATCTTTCGCTGCTCGACCTCAAGCCCGGAGACTGCCGCTATCCCTATGGCGGAGATAGCGACGGCGAGACGATGACCTTCTGCGGTCATCCGTGCCGGTCGGGCTCGAGCTACTGCACCCCGCATTTTCACCTGAGTCGCGATCCTGAGGCCACGGCGAGGCCGGTATTGAGCGCCGCCTGGCTTCAAGCCATCGGGGCCGGTTGAGGCAATTCATCACCTGACCGACGGATATCGGTCCGCAACCGCGATCGCGCGGAAGCCTCCGCGCGCCCATCACCAGACATTTTGGAGGTTACCAATGCCGCGAGCCAAGCGCCGGAAGCCGTACGATCCCGCTGGAGCGCACGATCGACGTGCCCAGGATCTGCCCTTTAATGCCGAGGTGGCGACCGTCGACGTCGACAATCCCCTTGCGCTCGAGCCCGGCGAGAAGATCGTTGCCTTTCGCTCGATCCGCAACGATCCGCTCGGCCGGTTGCACGCGCACCGCCAGATCGACGATACGCAATATCGGAGTGGCCGGGCGTTCCAAAACGACTGGGAAAAGGCCGAGCGCGGGCCGCGCGCGGTGGATACGACACGCGAATTCGTCGATGGCGGCCTGCGACGCGAGCCGATCACCGAGGGGCAGCGCCAGGCGACGCTGCGCCTGAATCGCGCCGAGCATGAGCTCGGCGCCGACGGTTCGGCGCTGGTGCACGACGTCCTGATCCTCGGCATGACCATGGAGCAGGTTGGACAGCGGCGCGGGCTGCGCACGCAGCGCTGGCAGGACTATTTTGCGCGGCGTCTCAAGGAATGCCTGGATCGGCTGGCACTGATGTACGGGCTTGCGACGGCAGGCAGGGTTCCGGTGAAGGACCGTCGCTGATCTGACGCGGTTTGTCGCGCAGGAAATCCGGCACGGCAGCCATCATCGCATGACTGTGCATTGCCTCACACTGAACTCCTTCCTTGTGCGGTCGGGATTGGGCCCGGCCAAGGCTGTGAAGATGGTCGACAGCGGCGCGGACTCTCATGTAACTTCCGTCGCGTCGACGACCTGCCTGCATTCGAGGCCTCTCGCGCAAGGGAAGGGTCTGGTACGTCCACGCAAGGGAGTTCGCCGCGGCTACGCACGTGTCTACATCTTCTCTGCATCACGAACACCACGAGCAACGTGGATCGATGCCGACGCGGAGCTCAATCAAAATAACCCAAGGGAGAAACGACCGATGAATCACACTGGAAACTGCTTTTGTGGCGCCGTCGAACTCAAGGTCAGCGGAGAGCCTGAGGCAATGGGCTATTGCCACTGCCGTTCATGCCGTTCCTGGTCCGGCGGTCCGGTGAATGCGTTCAGCCTCTGGAAGCCCGAGGCGGTCGAGGTCACCAAGGGCGCCGACCACATCGCGACATTCGAGAAGACCGCGATGAGCCAGCGCAAATATTGCACAAAGTGCGGCGGTCACCTGATGACCAACCACCCGACGCTCGGGCTCGTCGACGTGTTCACCGCAACGATTCCGACGCTGAAATTCAGCCCAGGGGTTCACGTCAACTATTCCGAGGCAGTGCTGCAGATACGCGACGGCCTACCGAAGTTGAAGGATTTTCCGGCTGAGTTCGGCGGCTCCGGCGAAATGATCGCCGAATAGCTCGAACGCTCCCCATCACGAAAGCGGGTGGCGGCGGGCGTGCCGCCACCCGCCTGCGTATGGGCTCCGCGCCCCACAATTCGGCATCCGGCAGGCTTGCTTCGTATGCGAGGCGTCCGACAATGTCGGCGGCCGCCGGGTCGTCTTTTGGGCCATCGACAGCCATGTCGGACGAAGGTCCCGCCCTGCAAAATCCGGGTTTGGTTTTGCTGACGAGCTTCCGCTAAAAGGCGAGCGGTGCCGGTCTTGGCAGGGACCGTCGTATTTCGCCTGACAAAATAACAGAGGAAGCGTCAGATCATGACCAGACCAGAATTGCCGGGGCGCGCGCCGCGCGGGGAGGGAGTTCCGACGGCGCTCGACGGCCTGCTGGTCGTCGACTTCACCCGCGTCGTGGCCGGCCCGGCCTGCACGCAAACGCTGGCCGACTTCGGCGCCGAAGTCATCAAGATCGAGAATCCGGACGGCGGCGATGACACGCGCGCGTATGAGCATGCTGAAATCGGCGGGGAGAGCGCAGCGTATCTGAGCCTCAACCGCAACAAGCGCGGCATTGCGCTCGATTTCAACAATCCGGTCGCGCTCGAGGTCGCGCGCGCGTTGATCGCCAAGGCCGACGTCGTGGTGGAGAATTTCTCCGGCGGCGTGATGAGGAAATTCGGTCTCGATTATGCGTCGGTGGCCCCGACCAACCCGCGGCTGATTTATTGCTCGATCTCCGCCTACGGCCGCAAAGGCGATTTCGCGCTGCGCCCGGGCTTCGACCCGATCACGCAGGCCGAAAGCGGCTTCATGTCGCTCAACGGCTTTCCGGATGGCGAGCCGGTGCGCACCGGGCCGCCGATCGTCGACATGGCAACGGGCATGTCGGCCTGCAACGCCATCCTGCTGGCGCTGATTGCGCGCGATCGGCTCGGTCGCGGTCAGCAGGTCGAGGTCGCATTGATCGACACCGCGGTGTCAATGACCGGCTTCTACGGCATGGCCTATCTTATCAATGGCAACAATCCCGGCCGTTTCGGCAACTCTCCGAACGGTTCGCCGACCGTCGGCGTCTACCGGGCCTCAGATGGTCCGCTCTACATGGCCTGCGCCAATGACCGCCTGTATCGCCGGCTCGTCACCGACGTGCTGGAACGCCCGGATCTCGTCACCGACCCCGAGTTTGCTCACCGCAAGGCGCGCACGGCCAACAAGGAGAAGCTGCGCGCGATCATTGCGAGCGTGTTTGCGGGCGACACGCTCGAGAACTGGATGGCGAAGATGAAGAAGGCCAACATTCCGGTTGGCTATCTGCGGACGGTCGAGGAGGGGTTCAACGCGCCCGAGGTGCGCGACCGGCATCGCCTGAGCAGGATTACGCATCCAACCGCCGGCACGGTTCCGAACATCGAGTCGCCGGTCAATATGAGCCTGACGCCGAGCGTTGATCCCGTTGCGGCTCCGCTGCTCGGTCAACATACGAAGGACGTGTTGAGCAAGACGCTTGGCTACGACGACCGGCGCATCGCCGCGCTGGCCGAAGCCGGCGCGTTTGGCAAGGCAGGCAACACCGGCTAGAGCCTTTTCCGTGCCGATGGAATCGGAACGGGGCTCTGGATTCTAGTTTAGACGCGTTTCCTTGACGCGAACCGGTATCCGCTTCGCTCGAAAACGCTCCAGCGTGCTCAACCTGCACAAAAGATCAACTATTCGCAAAACAACCTGATAGCAGGCGAGAGGAAAGCCTCTCGCCTGGCGAGATGTCTTTCAGGCGTCGCGGGCCCCGGCGCGTCGCCGGCGGCCTTGGAACTGGTCCGTTTCGGGAACTCAGTTCGGCTTGCTGCGCAAGTTGTTCCTTGGCATACTTTCAACTTCCTCGGGCTCCGCCCGATCAATCTCGAGGCGTGCCATCCGGAGGATGAGGGTTGCCGTGGTGAGGCCGAGGCGTTCGGCCTCTTGTGCTGCGGTGTCGACCTTCTGGGCCAAGCCTTCACGCTTACCTGGGTATGCCATTCGTAATCCTCACTTAAGGTGCGAGATGAAAAATCCCACATACGTTGCAGAGCTGCAGAAGAAGCTCGGAGCTCCATCGAGCGAAACACTGGAAAGCCTGCGATTGTTGAAGGCTTTCCTTCGACTTGCGCCCGACCAGCGTTCCGAGGTCATCGAGCTGGTCGAACGTTTGGCGGTTGAGCCGCCGCGCGATCCCTCACTGTCCTGAGGTGCTCGCAAATCCTTCCTGTGCGTCAGTTGCTCATCGGCTTGGCGGGTGTTTGCGTCGCGATCACGTAGATTGCGCCGCCCTCGAGCGCTTCGGATTGATGCCGGGTACCGGCCGGCAGCAGGATGGTATCGCCGGCGCCGACCACCCGCTCGCCACCATCCCAGATGAAGTGCAGCCGGCCGCTGATGATCATCAGGATCTCGTCGACCGGATGAGTATGGAATTGATGCACCTTGCCGGCCGCATCATGCTGCAGTTCGACCGAGCCCTGGGCCGGGAGCAGGTTCAGGATCTCAGGGTCGATGGCAAATTCAGTCTTCGTGCCTGCGATGATCTGGGTCATGCTGCCTGCTCCTTGTTCGCGATCGGTGGCGTCTTGTTTTGCGCGAGCTTGGCGAAGGGGCAGCCCGAGCTCGCATTGTTGTCGTCGTGCAGGAAGTACTGCAGATACTCGCGGCCGTCGGTTGCGCCGTAGCGGCCAAGAAGCGGAGAGGGGCTCGCGCTGTCGTACGGGATCAGGCGCTTGCGCACCTCCGCGAACGCGGCGTTCGCAGCCTTCTCCGTCCCGAGGATCTTCTCGAACACCCAGCGCGGCTGGAACGTGAGCATGAACGCGCTGGACCGGCGGCTTTGCCGCATCACATGCGCGGGCGTCGTGCAGACCACGAAGATCGGCTCGCCCGCAAACGAGAACTCCCACATCGGATGGTCGATCTGTTCCGGAATCTCTGATGGCCACGGGTTCTTGTCTAGCCGTGCGAGCTGGTCGAGCGTCAGCCACATCTTGCGATAATAGGCATCGAGCGTCTGCACCGGGCGGGGCCGCGTGAACACGATCAACGAGGTGTTGGGACCGAACGAGCGCGCCTGCGAGACATATTGCCCGAGTTGCTCGCCCAGCACTGCCACATCATACGGATCGAGGAAAAGGTAGCGGAGCTGGTCCTGGCGATGTCCGGTCACGCCGAACACGCAAGGGAACGGCCTTGCCTCGCTGCTCATCTGCGCTTCAAACTCGGAGAACATCACGCTCTGCCAGCTGCTGACCGGAAAGTTTGACGCGACTTCGCCTTTTCTCAAGAACAAGCGCTCCATAACACCCCCTACACTCATAACCACGCTAACGAGCTATCAACTTGCTTCTCATCAAGAGCGGCCCGGCAATGCCGGGCAGCGACATGAGAAGCAGAATGACAATCAAGGCGCTGTAGCCGCCGTCGCCGATCGCGGCCGTGTTGTGTACGGCGTCGGTCCCCGAGGCGTTGCTGGCGGCGAGCATCGCGAAGCCGATGATGGGCTGCGAGATGCCGGCGAAAAATCCGGCGGCAGTGGTGTTCACGGATGCGCCCACACCGATCAGATCGGCGGTGTAGAGCTTCTTGACGCATTTCAGCACCAGCGGAACGGTGCCGCCGGCGACGAGCCCCAAGGCAGTGAATATGACGGTGACGTAGGCGAGTCCAAATGTCTGGGCGATCGGAGGCAGCAGCATCGCGATCAGCAGCATGCGCAGCACGCAAATGCCGATCAGCGCGCGATCGAGCGCCGCCGCGGCGCGATCGGCGGCGTGACCCAGGAAGATCGAGCCGAGCGCATTGCCGATCATGAAGGCGAGCAGGGGCGTGCCGGCGGCTGTCGGGGAGATATGGAAGAAGTGCGCGACCATCGGAATGCCCCAGACGCCCGACAGCGTCGTCACCACCGCGAAATGCGACGCAAACGTCATTGCGCAACCCCAGTTCGCGACATGGGCCAGCGATTGCCGCGCGGCGAGCACCACGCCCTTCAGCGTCTTGTTGCTGTGCGAGGCCGGATCGGGCTTGAGCGCGAGCTTGGCGAAAGCGAGGTTGGCGAGGCCAATGCAGGCGATGAACAGGAAGCAGGCCCGCCAGCCAAAGCCTGAGACCGCGGCTGCAAGCGGCGTGGTCGCGATGACGCCACCGACATAGCCCGAGACCTGCGAGATGCCCGACATCATGCCGAATCGCTCATCCGCGAAGCTCTGTGCCACGAGCTTCAGGAGTGCGGTAAAGACCAGCGCATCACCGCAGGCGACGATCAGGCGCGCAACAAAAACGTCGAGCAGGTTCGGCGCCAGCGCGAACGCGGCGCTGCCGAGCGAGGAGGCGATCATGCTGACGAGGACGACGCGCTTGACGCCGTAACGGTCGACCAGAAGGCCTGCCGGAATCTGCATCAAGGTGTAGCCCCAGAAGTAGCTTGAGGCGAGCATCGCAACACCGGCCGCGTCGGTGTTGAAGTCGTGCATGAAATTGAGGCTGACCGACTGCGGCGATACGCGCTGCAGGAAGGCGATGGCGTAGGCGATGGCCACCGCCGTCCACGCGAGATAGGCGCGATCGGTGAAGCGCGACGTCGGGGCATAAACAGCTTGTTGTCCGAGCATCGACATCACACCCTCGCGTAACCCACCGAGAAAAGGGCATCCGCAGAATTCGGAATCTTCCGCGACATCGCGGCATCGACCAGCGACGCGGTGCCATGATAGGCCTGCCGATGGTGCTTAATGTGGCCGTAAGCGCCACGCATGATCATGTCGGGCAGTTCGAGCGGCTTGCCCGGATAGAGCGAGGTGCACATCTCGATACAGGCCGCCTGCAGGGCGAGATCCTGCGTATCGTCGAGCAAGGATGGAGTCACTTTTTCGCAAATCTTAGCGTTCGCTGCCCAGACGATCGGGTTGCGGGTTCGCCAGCCGTAGAGCACGTTGCCCTCGGCTCTCGCGGCGGCGCCGGAGCATTTCAGGACTTCCGATGTGAAGAATCCGTAGAAGCCGCGGCCCTGGTGCGCCGGGAGCACTTCCGTGCCGCTGCGATAGATTCCAAGTCCGGCCGACATCTGCAGGACGCGGTAGACCGAGAAGGCAATGAGGCCGGACCGATCGTAGACAAGGATCAGGCTATACTTCTTGTCGAAGGGCGAGGAGGTTGTTGTCCAGTGCGGCTCGGTGGCCTGCCAGTTGACGGCAATGATGGCGTTCATGGCGTCCATCAGCGGCTGACGGTCACAGGCTTCGACCCGAGAGGCATCGGGTAGACTGTAGATCGCGTAATCCGTCCAAGGCGATTTGATCGCCTCGTATCCGCTGCCCAGATTTCGCGGCATGGCAGAACTCCAGAATTCCATTGCGAGCTATACAGGGCAGCCTCGAATGGCTTAAAGGACAATATGCCCTCGAAAACTGCCAAAGCGCCCCGGCCAGAGCCGCGCGACAAGAAAGCAACGCGGCGGATCGCGATCGTTGCCTTTCCGGGTGTGACCTTGCTCGACATCTCGGGACCGGCGCAGGTGTTTGCAGAACTGGAAGCGATCGAGCTGCCGGGACCGGACTACTCGCTATCCTACCTGTCGACCTCCGGCGGGTTGGTGCCGACCGATGTCGGCATGATGATCGACACGGCGCCGATCGACAGTATTGCGCCCGCCGAGGTCGACACGCTGGTGATCCCCGGCGGACCCGGCATCTGGAAGATCCGCAACGACGCGAAGTTGATGAACTGGATCGCGGAGGCGCTGCCCAAGGCGCGCCGTATCGCGTCGGTTTGTCTTGGCGCATTTGCGCTGGCCTGGACCGGGATTCTGGACGGCAAGCGGGCGGCAACGCACTGGCGTTATTGTCCCCGTCTGCAGGATAGCTTTCCCAATATCCGGGTTGAGCCCAACGCGATCTTCGTCAAGGACGGACGCGTCTGGTCATCGGCCGGGGTCAGCGCCGGCATCGATCTGGCACTCGCCATGATCGAGGAGGATTTCGGCCACACCATCGCGCTCGATGTTGCGCGCAGACTTGTGGTGTTTCTGAAACGGCCGGGCGGTCAGAGCCAGTTCTCGACCGTCCTTGCCGCCCAGGCATCGGACGTCGAGGGACGCTTCAGCGCGCTGCACGCCTGGATCATTGAGAACATCACGAGCGACCTCAAGGTCGAGACCCTTGCGGAAAAGGCGGGGATGACGCCGCGCACCTTTGCCCGGACCTATGTCAGCCGCACCGGCATGACGCCCGCAAGCGGCGTTGAGGCGCTGCGCGTGGAGACGGCGCGCTTGCTGCTCGAAAGCCGCCAGATCGGCGGCGTGGTCGAGGTCGCCAAGCGCGCGGGATTTGGCGATGACGAGCGAATGCGGCGGGCCTTCCTGCGCCACCTCGGCGTATCGCCGACCGAGTACCGAAACCGGTTTTCCGGCAGCTAGCTCGCCTCGGGCGAGGCCGTCTGAACGCGGACCGCTTCGCGTCGGAAGCCGATCTATCTCACGAGCGAATAGCTGGCCTTCGCTGGCAGGATTCGCGGCTCAAGGTGGTAGCTTTTCCGGTTTGTCTGCGGCTAATGTGCCGGCCAAATCGGGAGAAGAAACACCATGAATGACGGGACCCCCATTCGACAGGCGCGCAATGTCGAACTCGGCGCCAGCGGCGAGGAATTCCAGAACCTGCACGAATTCGCGCGAAAGGCCCGCGCCAAGCTGAATCAGAACGCCTGGGACTACATCGTCGGCGCCTCGGAGACCGAGACCACGATGCGCCGCAACAGAATGGCGCTCGACGAGATCGCGTTCCGGCCGCGCGTCCTGCGCAACGTCATCAACGTCGATCCTTCTACCGAGGCATTCGGACGCAAGCTCCGGCTTCCCGTGATGATCGCCCCGGTCGGCGCGCTCGAGATCTTCGATCCGGATGCGGGCGCGGCCGTCGCGCGTGGAGCGGGAACGTTCGGCGCGGCGCACATGCTGAGTTCGGTTTCCGAGCCCGGGCTGGAGAACACCGCCAGGGCGGCACCGGATGCGCTTCGCATCTTCCAGCTCTATGTGCGCGGCGACGATGCCTTTGTCGAGGATGTGGTCAGCCGTAGCATCGACAACGGTTACGCCGCGTTCTGCCTCACGGTGGACACCGCCCATTACAGCCGGCGCGAACGCGACATAGCCAAGCGCTATGTTCGCGAGAGCCGCATCCGCGCCACCGGCGGCGATTTCCAGAAGGGTCTGGAATGGCGGACGGTGAAGCTGATCAAGGACAAGTTCAAGATTCCACTTATCCTCAAGGGGATCGCCACCGCCGAAGACGCTAAGATCGCGCTCGACCATGGGGTCGACTGGATCTACGTCTCAAATCATGGCGGCCGACAGCTCGACCATGGCCGTGGGTCCATGCATGTCCTGCCCGAGATCGTTCAGGCGGTCGCGGGCCGTGCCAAGATCATGGTCGACGGCTCGTTCTGCCGCGGCACCGACATTGTGAAGGCGATCATTTCGGGCGCTGATCTTGTCGGCATCGGCCGCCTGCAATGCTGGGCGCTCGCCGCAGCCGGCGAGGCCGGCATTGTCCGGATGCTTGAACTGCTGGAGGACGAGGTGATCCGCTGCCTCGGTCTGCTCGGCGTCACCAGCTTTGCCGAACTGGACAAATCCTACCTGCATCCGGCGATGCCGACCAATCTGCCGAGCGTGTTCAGCGCATTCCCGCTTCTCGATATCGATCCCTACCGCTACTGAACCGCTGCGAGCAAAGCATGAAGCGTCGGCGCGATCGAGGCATTGTGCGCCTTGATCGCGCCAGCCGCCATCTATCTGTGGTGTCCATGAAGCCGCCGTGGCAACGACAAAGTCTGATCCAAATGCCGCACTAGTCGAGGTGGATGGCAAATAATCCATTCGCGGAATTTTCACTCGAGCGCGCGATCGGCTTGCGCTGGACCTTGCGAGATATTCAGGCCGGCAGGCTCAAATTGTCACCGGTCAGCGACGAGGATCTGCACGTCCTCGCTGAGCTCGGTCTGGTCGAACTGCATGACGACGAGCCCGGGCTGACCGAGGCGGGGGCCGCCGTGCTGAGCGACTGAACAGGCGCGCAGCCTAGCGCGCGTTCAGGAAGCTTTCACCGGAATTGCAAGGCGTGCACTGATAGGTCAGCACGTCGTAGACTTGGTCGCGCGGCTCGATCAAGGCAAGCCGCATTTGCGTGCCGCACTTCATGCACGGCATCTCTATGCTGGTCTTGAACCGGGTGCAGGTCGGTGTCGGACGAACGGCGCGCAGCATCGGATCCCCTTATTCCCCAGAGACGCGAACGCGACCGACGAAGAAGCCGAATCACTATGCCACAGTGCTGACATGATTGGAATCGGCTGTCGGTCGCGGCTAGGTAATTTTTCCTCAATTGGCCGGAGCGGATGGGGTCTTCATAGCTCGCGATCCGGCGCTGACGCCGTCACAATCTATGCTAACGTCGCCGGACGCTTATTTCAGGGGGCGCGATCATGATTGAGCCGAAGCTTGAAGTTCCCGCCGAGTTGCGCGATCTCGCGGAAAAGACCATCGACCAGGCCGAACAGGCCTTCAGCCTGTTCTTTGATGCCGCGAGCAAGTCGATGACGTCGATGCCGGGCGCCGGTACCGAGATCTCCAAACAAGCGCTGTCGTTCACCGAGCAGAACATGAAGGCGGCGTTCGAGCATGCGCGCAAGCTCGTGCACGCTACGGATCTGCAGGAGGCGATGCGAATCCAGTCGGAGTTCCTGCGCAGCCAGTTCACCAATGCCGGCGAACACATGCGGCAGATCAGCGGTAGCGTGATGTCGGCGACCAAGGACGCGACGAAGGGCAAGTTCTAGGACGGCGTTCGCGGGCCCATCGACGCTTTAGCGCCGGCGCGCGACGGCAACGCCGAGCAGAAACGCGACGAACAGGCTTGCGAGCGGCGCTTCGCGCGTGACCGCACTCACGGTGGCCAGGGCTCCGCCCGGTCGGCGCGAGGTCGCGATGGCATCGCTGAAGCGATCGGCGGCCGCTCGGAGTCCATCCGACACCTCCGTGATCGTACGCGAGACGTCCGTCGCGGTGTCGATCGCTCGTTCACCGAGTGTGGGTTGAAGCGGGAACTCGGGTGTTTCGGAGCTCATGTGCCGTGCCGCGATTTATTGAGGGCCAAGTGACCGACGTCAGGTGACCGACGCCTTCGCTATCCGCACGTCTTGAACGGCGGTGGCGGCCACATATCCCAGAAATTCCGCAGCGGCGGATTGGTTCCACCGACATGCCTCGCGTTCACATCGGGGAACCGGAAACTTACGCGCGGGTCGCGGCTTGTTTCCGTGGAGGAGGCGGTGATGACAATGCAGGCGCATGGCATTGCGGATGGCGGTTCGGTCAAGCATCGAAATCGGCATGGTGGCACGCCGCTGTTGGTCGCGGCCGTGGTTGCGATCCTCGGCGTGCTCGGCATGCTAATCGTGGATCACGGTCCGTGGAACAAGCCGAACGTGCAGCCGGCCGCTTCGGCCAACTACTCAACGACCGGCGAGGCGGCGCGCGCGGCTGGCGCAAAGGTCATACCGACCGAGCCCAAGGCACCGATCGAGCCTGATCCGCCCGGCCCAAAGCCCGCTCATCCGGCAAACCCGAGCACGCCGCAATAGATGTGGGCGTTCGTGGGATCACATCCCGACGCAGGGCGGAGGAATTTGACTCGTCGGGCAAATCGGCGGAACAAGATCATCGTCGGAAATATCGCGGGATGATCAGCGAATGCTGACCAGCATGCCCCACGCTGCTGCAAATCCCGCACCGACGAGAACCAGCACCGGACTATCGCAGAAGATGCCGCCATACTAGCACATGGTGGCACCGAGAGAGCCGATCTGATGATGGCCCGCGGCGTAGAACAGGCCGGACAGGACCGCGAGCACGGCAGCAACGAAATACATCGACGCTTCCTCCTTGCAATCAAATTCGGCGCGGGTCAGTTCGACCGACGCAAGCCAAAAACTGAATTGATGTCGATCCAAATATTGTGAGCTGTCCGCTTGACGCGTCGGGCAACTCAACGGCACACTGACATCATCGCAGTGAGCATAGGCGCTTGGCGCCGGCCTGCGCTGCGATTCCGGATCAATGCTCAAACTTTTCGCTCAAGGCGGTTTCTCACCGTCGAAGCCGACACACCGCATTTTACCGATCGCATTCAGCCCGAAAAAAGGGTTTGACACGTCGGGCAACTCAGGGGCATAATCCGAAAATCAGAAATTGTTGAGCCCGCGCGGAGCAATCCGCGGCGGGCTTTTTGTTTGCCGTTTCACCAATCGGACGGCGGCCGCACCGTCACGACGCCACATCCTCCCAGCCCGTCGCCTGAGCGTCGCAAGCGTGCCGCCGTCCGAACCCTTTGAAAAGAGCAACGAATTGGCCGGTGCGCGCGAACGCGCCGGTCCTGCGGCGCGGCGCATGCCGGCGCCGCCCGCGGCCCCACTCGTCAGGGATAAGGTTCGCGCCCCAAAGATCGCCGCCCGTGCGCGATCTGCCGCACATTCATTCCATGGCCGCATCGCGCGCTGACGGCCGATCAACGAGGTTTGCATGACCGCCTATCTGATATCGCTCGCGCTCGCGGGCCTGGTTGCCGTCGCGTTGTGGGAGCTTGCATGAGTGCCGAGATCATCCAGTTCATTCCGCGCCCGCATCCCAAACGGGAGCAGACGGACTTTCCCACGATCGCATTTCGCTCCGCGTTGCCCGATCCCGAGACGAATTGCATCGACACGGCGCCGAGTGAATACCTCCCGACCGATTGGCAGGAGAAATGAGTGGCCAAAACGATTACGCAGATACGCTCGCTTGCCCGAAGCCATACGCGAAGCGCACTCAACGCTTTAGTCGGCGTGATGCGGTCGACCAGCGCAACCCCGGCTGCCCGCGTTTCCGCTGCCAACGCCATCCTCGATCGCGGCTGGGGTAAAGCGCCGCAGGCGATCGAGAACGGTGACAGAGGGCTAGAGCTTGTGCACCGCATCGAACGGATCATCGTCGAGCCCGAAGAAGTCGAAGACGAAAATACCTGAGAGGCGAGGGCGCAATCCTCCCTGAGGCGGAGCGCTCGATCTGCCTTTGTCCGATGTCTGTTCGAATACGTTCAATCACTTCACCGCTAGCGGCCGGACCACTGCTGTCGCCGCTCGCGGTACCGTGCTGCAGAACCGCCCTACCAGGGCACGGATCAGCATGATATCTATCATGGCGTGCTTCGCGCAAAAAGTGCTGCTATGGCGAGAGTCTGATGTGGATCGTCGCGACGGCTGTTGAACTGCTTGTATTGTTCTTTGTCGACCTCGTTGGTTACAACGTGGCGCGGTTTGTCCTGCCACTTCTTTCGTTAGGAAGAATTAGCGTGGCGCCCGGCATGTCGAACGACCAACGAGAGTTCGGCTGGCTCGGTGCCAGGCGTGACGGGCTCGGAAGAGTAGAGCTGGGGGCGAGCGCTGCCGGCGGAATTGGGCTTATTATCTGTGCTCTCTGTTTAGCGGCGGTCTTGTTCTTCGTGCGCTGATGTAATCGTGTGGCCGATAAGGGTCTCGGCGGAAGTGCCGGCGATGGCATTCGTTGCGATAAATCGCACGATGTTCGCAGCATTTGATCGGATTGGCAGTCTGTTGCGCCGGTCTTGCGGTGGTTCTGCGTTCCGTCCGTCGGTAGCCCCTCCCAAGCGAGCAAATTCTGAAAACACTCGACAACGATAAGACGTCTTCCCGAAATCGCGCATGCGCGGGCCAAATTCACTCGGACCAATTCGGGCGGACCTCGAGCCAAGGCTGAAAGCACTCATGTGGCAGTTGATTCTGGAAGAAGTTGCTCGAGAACTTGAGAGGAGGGCTGCCCAATGGGCGGGACGAAAGGTCTTCCGCAAAACTGTAGATGGGGGCGAGCCGAATAAGCCTGAAGCATATGCCGACAGGATCAAGAGCCTCGGGCTCCCATCGATGGACGGCCTATGCCGAGTCCTCCGTTGCCGCCGTCGGTCTTTCGCTTTCCGGACAATTCCGATATTCCGGAGATGGATTTCAATAATTGGCTTGCCAGTCTGATCAGGCCGCGTGCTCGTCAATGACAGTTCACGGCCGACGATTGCAGCAGGGCAGCTGCCCGGCGCTCAAGCGGTCTTGCCTCATCGAGAGTAGTCTTGTCGATCCTGAAAATTCCAACCGCAAAGGTGTTCGAGCCGCTGCTTCGGCCGGCGCGATACAAGGGGGCATTCGGCGGCCGAGGCTCGGGAAAGTGCGTCGTGTGGGACAAGGTTCTCGGTCTTGGGACGACGCCGCAGCTCGCGGGAGACGTAGGCACCTGGGCTGGCATGATCATGGGCTTCTATTTTGGAAAGCGCACGTTCGAGAATGTCGCACGCATCATTCGACGGTGACCGCATGTACGAAGCTGATGTCAAAGCGATCGTGATGGAAACGTTGATCGAGCAAGATCGGGTACGACGAAGCGATATCGACGCCGTGGTGGTCAAGACTATTGCGACTGTTTTGACTTCATTCGGCTTTGAAGAGGGAGACCGACGCGAGCTGCGCGCCGATTTTCAGCACCTCCGGCGGTGGCGACGAAGTGTCGAGCAGGCGCAAAGCTATACATTCAAGGCGGTGATCACTGTGATTGCCACGGGTTTTCTCGGAGCGGTTTGGTTGGGCATCAAGGCCACGCTCGGAAAATGACTCGCAGAGTACGGAGCCGATCGATGTCCTTGGACATAGATCTGGGCGCCTAGGCGGACAACAGAATTATTGAGGCGCATAAATGTATCGGATACGCGAGGTCGAAGCCCAGGACGAAGCGGTGGCGGACTCGCTCGCCGAGCTTCATCAGCTGATATTCTGCGACGGGACCCGTGTACCGGACTTCGAGCAAGGATATTGGTGGATTGCGTTCCGTGGAGCGAAGCCAATCGCATTCGCGGGTGTCATTCCTTCAACCTATGTTACAAATGCTGGATATCTGTGCCGCGTTGGCGTCGTGATGCCGCACTGCGGCCACGGCCTGCAGGTGCGGCTTACTCGCGCGCTGGAAGCACGAGCGCGGCGTGCCGGCTGGAAGGCGATCGTTTCGGATACCACCGACAACATCGTCTCGGCCAATAATTTTATCCGGCAGGGGTATCGGCTCTTCGAACCTGTCTCGCCCTGGGCATGGCAGCACACGCTGTACTGGCGGAAGGAGCTCGTCTAAATCCTGCAACGCGGTTCGGGTTGTTGCGAACAATCGATGACGTGGAGCGCCCGGTGGCTTCGGCCACCGGGCTTTTTTGCGTTTCTGGCCATGGATAGCTCCCTTTGGCAAGCCGCGGTCGTAACGGGCATCGAATCTTGGGCGTGGGGATGCTAGAATGCGTCTGTGCAGTGCGAACGAAGCATCGCTGGAAGCGTTTCCTCAAATGGGCGCCCGGCGGCAGTCGTGGATCCTGAGCCTTGAATTGGCGGAATGCAGGCTTGCGCGTCTTGATCTCTGGTGATCGATCGATAAACTGAGTTAACGGCTCGATCGCACGCGCAAACGTCTTGGAGATCGAACGAAGGAAGAGACCATGGTTGAGGTTGGCCGCGGGCTCGACACGAAGGTACAGCCAGGCCCGGATATGGATCGCTATTCGGTCATGGTCGCACGAGCCAGGGCACTTGTTCCGGCTTTGCGCGAGCGGGCATCGTGGACCGAAGAGCTGCGCAGATTGCCGCCGGAGACCGAGCGGGATTTGCTTGATAGCGGCCTTTTCCGGATCCTGCAGCCCAAGCGCGTCGGAGGCAGCGAGCTCGACTATGTTGCGCTGGTCGACTGTGCCGATGCCCTCGGGCAGGGAGACGCCTCGGTCTCCTGGAATTTTGCCAACCTTGCAAGTCACCACTGGATGCTGGCTATGTTCGCGCCCGAAGCGCAGAGCGCGGTATGGGGAGAGTATCCGGATGCGCTGATCGCGTCCTCCTTTGTCTTCCCGGCAGGTCGTGCGAGGAAGGCCGGCGGCGGATATGTTCTGAGTGGTCATTGGCCGTTTTCGTCCGGGGTGGAATCCTGCGAATGGAACATGCTCGCGAGCGTGGTCGCCTCGGATGATGAGGCCGATGGTGTCGAGTATCGGCTATTCCTGTTGAACAGACGGGACTACAGCATCGACGACACCTGGAATGCGGCTGGTTTGCGCGGAACGGGATCGAACGACGTGCGGGTAACCGACGCATTCGTTCCCGAGCATATGACGGTTGCCGTCAGCGATCTTGCGGGAGGTGCGACGCCGGGCAGTATCGTCAATCCGAATGCGCTCTACATGCTTCCGGTCTTTTCGTTGTTTCCCTATGTGTTGTCCGGGGTTGGTTTGGGAAATGCGCAGGCTTGCCTTGATGACTATGTCGAGATCGCGCGACACCGCGCTTCGACATATAACCGGGCCAAGGTCGGGGACCTGCAAAGCACACAGATCAAGATCGCCGAAGCGTCGGCGAAGATAGATGCCGCGCGGCTGATCATGCGCACCAACTGCGTTGAGACGCTTGCGGAGGTCCGGCGTGGCGATATCCCGGGCATTGCAGCGAAGACGAAGCTTCGGCGCGACGGTGCGTTCGCGGTCAATTTGTGCACCGAGGCGGTGTCTCTTCTATTTGCGGCGGGCGGCGCACGCAGCCTGTTCACCTCGGGAGCGTTGCAGCGCCAATTCCGCGACGCGCATGCGGTGAATTCGCATCTCGCGTTCAATTTCGACGCGGCGGGCACTAATTACGGGCGGGTGGCTCTGGGGCTGCCGTCTGAAAATCTGACGCTTTGAGGTTAGCCGGATGTCCGACTCACCCAAACATCCGCTGGATCCCGCCAGTGAGCTCGCAAGCGATAGTTCGGCGATCGACCCCCGTGATTTCCGCAATGCGCTCGGTACGTTCGCAACAGGTGTGACGATAGTCACCGCGATGTCGGCTGAAGGACGGCCCTATGGAATTACTTGTAATTCCTTTGCATCGGTGTCGCTCAACCCGCCACTGGTGTTGTGGAGCCTGGGCATGTTTTCGCAGGGGCTGCCGATCTTCCAGAATGCCAGCCATTTTACGGTCAACGTTCTGGACGCGTCGCAGCAGGCGCTGGCGATGCAGTTTGCCAGATCGTCGGACGACAAGTTCGCGGGTGTGAGCTGGACGCCGGGTCTCGGGAATGCTCCCGTGCTCGCCGATGTGGTCGCGAATTTCCAATGCCGTGCCGCCAACCGCTACTATGGCGGGGATCACGTCATTTTCCTGGGCGCGGTGGAGGCCTACGCCTATAACCGGAACAGTCCGCTGTTGTTCGCGCGCGGAGGTTTTGGCCGGTTCCAGGTTGACGGTGGTGACGAGACATCATGAATCGAAAGACGCCCGTCAAGCGTGTTCGTGCCAAGCAGAGGCGACTATCAGCTGTCGATCGTCGCAGTGAATTCGTTACCAAGGCGACCGAACTATTTGCGGAGGAGGGATTTGGCGGCGGCACGCGCGCCCTTGCTCACAAGCTCGGCGTGACGCAGCCGCTGCTTTACCGCTACTTTCCGAGCAAGGACGATCTCATCAAGGAGGTCTACCGCAAGGTATATCTCGAACCGCTTGAGATCGGCTGGGAGAAGGT
The DNA here is from genome assembly GCF_054055815.1 of Bradyrhizobium sp. USDA 4503. Lineage (NCBI taxonomy): Bacteria > Pseudomonadati > Pseudomonadota > Alphaproteobacteria > Hyphomicrobiales > Nitrobacteraceae > Bradyrhizobium > Bradyrhizobium sp. USDA 4503. The sequence continues at coordinate 3,147,568 of NZ_JBSRXS010000001.1, read as the reverse complement.
GCTCTCGGATCGGTCACGTCCGCTCCGCGTGCGGCTCCAGGAATTTTACGAAATCTATACCGACGCGATCTTCAACCGAAGATGGCTCCGGATCTATCTTTACTCCGGCCTGAAGGGCCTCGATATCAATCGCTGGTATGTTGGCATGGTCAAGGACAAGATCCTGACGCGCATTCTCAGGGAATGCCGCCACGACGCCGGCCTCGCGACGCAAGGCAGGCCCAGCGCCGCAGAACTCGAGTTGGCCTGGGTGTTTCACGGCGGCATCTTCTATTATGGCGTACGCAAGTACATCTACGAAGCGCCTGTCCTCGAGGACAAGGCGCAGATGATCAGTGATGCGCTGGATATCTTCCTCGCGGGATTTGAGAGGATGGCCGAGAGCGCGACCGATCGTCGGCGGGCGCCGATCAAGGTCGTCGGCTGACCCGCGCTACATTGTCGCCATCTGACCCCGATACCAATCGCCGATCTCGCTTGCCGTCATGAGGGCGACGCCGTCATGGCCGATGACGTAGTCGAGCAGGGCCTCCAGGTACTTGATGCGATGCGGCACGCCCGTGATGTAGGGATGCACCGAGATGGCCATGATCCGCGCGTTCTCTGCGCCCTCGAGGTACAGCCGATCGAACTGGTCAGTGCAGCGCGTCAGGAACTGTTCCGACGGAAGGTGTTGCAGCGCGTGAATGACGATGTCGTTGGTCTCGACCGAATAGGGAATCGTCGTCACGGTGCCGTGCGGCGTGGCGATGTCCTGTGGGAGATCGTCAATCACCCAATCGGCCACGTATTCGATCCCGTTGAGGCGCAGGACATCGAGCGTTTCTTCGGTTTCGGTCAGGCCCGGGCTTTCCCATGATCGCGGCGGCTTGCCGGTAAATCCAGCAATCGTGTCGACCGCGCGCTTGATTGCGTCCGCCTGGTTCTCGACCTTGTGCATCGGGCCCTGAACAAACCCGTGTCCCATGAATTCGAATCCCGCCTCGCGCGCCGCCGACGCCACACGCGGATAGCTGTTGCAGACGTTGGCGTTCGCAGCCAGCGTCACCGGTATCTTTCGATCGGTGAGGGCTTTGAACTGTCGCCAGAAGCCGGCGCGCATGCCGTACTCATGCCACGACCAGTTCGGCACGTCGGGCAGCAGGGGCTGGCCCATCGGTGGGCTCAGCACGGTGCGTGGCATCGCATACTCGATGCGCCATTCCTCGACATTGAGGATAACCCACACGGCAAGCTTCTTGCCGTCAGGTAATGTCAGTTTCGGTCGGTCGACCTGCGCCTGGTACGGAATGCGATCAGTAAAGGCCATGTCGAACCTCCTTCACGTCGATGATCCGGCAGCGGTGGCATTGATCCGCGGCAGGACCTTCTCGGCCATCAGGATCATCGATTGACGGCCAAGCTCGCGGTCTTTCCAATCCTTGCCGGCGTAAAGCAGGGTTCCAAAAGTGCCAATCTCTTCCTCGAACGCCAGCAACTGGTCAGCTACGCTTTCGGGCGTGCCGTAGATGATCAATTTGTCGCAGATCGATTCCAGTGTGACCTCAGCGTCGGCTTGATCCCGTCGCGTCTTGAACAACTCGAGCCGGCCGCTGCGCTTCAGCTTCGTGAACAACTGGTGATAATAGTACACGTACGGACTGTCGGGCGACGTGGCATAGGCCTTCGCGGTCGCTGCATCCCTTGCCACGAACACGCTCTTGGCGACACGCCAATTGGCAGGCTCGGCTGCCCGGTTCACGCGCGCGCAACCCTCGACATATTTCGGCCAGTGACTCTTCACCCAGGCCGGCATCAGGAAGTTGGCCGAGATCGGATCCCAGCCGCGCGCCGCCGCCTCCGTGACGCCCTTTGAGAATGGCGCAACCGCGGTCACCACGATTGGCGGGTGAGGGGCCTGCAAGGGGCGAGCGACGATTCCCTGGCCGATATCCTCGATCAGAGTCCTTTTGACCGAAATGTTCCAATATTTGCCCTGCAAATCATAGGGCGGCTTACCGGCCCAGATATCAAGAACCTGATTGATGGCCTCGAGGAACATGGCATTACGGTCGGCATCGAGATTGCCGAAAACCTCCGCGTCGGACAGCAATCCACCAGGACTGATTCCAAGTATGAAACGGCCGTCAAGCATGTGATCAAGCATGGCGACAGCCGCTGCGACTGCTGCCGGATGCGTGTTTGGCATGTTGATGGTGCCGGTTCCAAGCTTGATCTGCTTGGTTGCGGCTGCGAGCCAGGCAATGAAGGCGATGCTGGAGGTGATGTTCTCGGCCTTGTCGGTGACGTGCTCGCCGACATACGCCTCGGTGAACCCGAGCTCATCCGCGAGCAGAAAAGCCTCGCGATCCTCCCGTAGCGATTGCCGCCAATCCTTGTCGAGAGGATGGATCGGCATCGTAAAAAAACCGAGCTTCATGATCCGCCTCCCCGCGATTTGAACTTTAGTTGGCAAGGAACCTGCGGCCTTCCCGAGGCGAAGACAAGCCCTGCCACACAAATAATCACTCGATAAACAAGCTTGACCTTTGAAGAGGGCGGCCCTCTAATCGGGCAAACCAAAATTGGGCCCGGGAGGCCACGCCCACATGAAAGCCGCGGCTTTCGCCTACGCCCGCGCGACCAGCGTCGTGAACGCGCTGGAGTTGCTCGCCATGCACGGCGACAAGGCGAAGGTTCTGTCGGGTGGTCAGAGCCTGATGCCGGCGATGAACCTGCGGCTCCTGTCTCCGGACATTCTGGTCGATATCGGCGGCCTCGCCGAGTTGCGCGGCATCACCGTGAGGGGAGACGTGCTGGTCATTGGCGCGCTGACCCGGCACGTCGATCTGCTCAGATCGCCGGAGGTTGCACTGCACGCGCAGCTGTTGCGCGATGCCGTTGCCCACGTTGCCCATCCCGCAATTCGCAATCGCGGAACGATCGGCGGTAGCCTCGCTCACGCCGATCCTGCCTCGGAGCTGCCGGCCTGTGTTGTGGCGCTTGACGCCACGATCGTTGTTCGGGGCTCGGCCGGCGAACGCCGGATTACTGCGACGGAGTTTTTCAGGGGAATCTATGAAACGGCGCTGCTGCCGGACGAGTTGCTTGTCGCGGTCGAGGTGCCGGTCGCAGGCCAAGGCTCGACATTTTTCTTTCAGGAATTCGCCCGGCGGCATGGCGACTACGCTGTCGTTGGTCTCGCCGCCCGTGCTGTTGTTGCAGCCGGCGGGTTCTCAGCTCTTCGGCTCGGCTTCTTTGCTGTTGGCGATCGGCCATTGCTCGCAGCGGCCGCCGGCAAACTGATCGATGCCACGGTAACTCCAGCCTTGCTCGCAGAGGCGGCGGCCGCATTGGCCGATGAACTCGATCCACAGGAGGACCAGCAGGCGACCGCGGCCATGCGTCGACACCTCGCAACGGTCTTGCTCCGGCGCTGCGTGGCAGCATTGCTCGCACGGCCAGAACTGGAAACGGGAGTCGGCAAGTGAACGCTCCGGTGCCGGTCTCGCTTCTGGTCAACGGCGAACCCATCGACGCCTTCGTCTTGCCGCGGCTCAATCTTGCTGATTTCCTCCGGGAGAATCTCAAACTGACCGGAACCCACGTTGGGTGCGAGCACGGCGTTTGCGGTGCCTGCACGGTCCGACTCGATGGCGAGATCGTTCGCTCCTGTCTGATGCTGACGGTCCAGGCGCAGGGCGCGTCAGTTGAGACAATCGAGGGGCTGTCTGACAGCGGTGAAATAGCCGATCTTCAGGCGGCATTTCGCGAGCGCAATGCATTGCAGTGTGGCTATTGCACGCCTGGGATGCTGATCACGGCGCAGGACCTGCTGAAGCACGTCTCCGTGCCTGATCGTCGAGCAATCCGCGAGCATCTTTCCGGCAACTATTGCCGCTGCACGGGCTATCAGGCCATTGTTGATGCGGTTGAGGCGACAGCCATCACGCGCGCGGAGCGGGGCGTATGACGGTGACGCGGGCGCCAGCAGACGCGCTTTCGGTGCTTGATCGCCCGAATTCCTACATCGGCAAGACCGTACCGCGGCCGAACCTCGACAGGTTGCTGCAGGGGCGGGGCCAATATGTCAGTGATCTCGAATTGCCGCGGATGGCGCATGTGGTTTTTCTACGGTCGCCACATGCCCACGCCAAAATCGCAGCGATCGACGCCGACGCGGCAAGGCGCATGCCCGGTGTCGTTTCCATCGTCACGGGTCGTGAACTTGAAGCGGTCATCAAGCCGTGGGTCGGGGTGCTCTCGCACCTGAAGGGACTGAAGTCCGCGCCGCAGCACGCGATCGCGGTCGACCGCGTGTGCTGGCAGGGCGAGGCCGTTGCAGCGATTGTGGCGACCAGCCGTGCTGCAGCCGAAGATGCCATGGAGCATATTTCAGTCGACTACGAGGAGCTCGAGGCGGTCACGGACATGCGAGCTGCGCTTGACCCGGCAGCTCCCGTCATTCATGCCGCGCTCGGCGACAATCTTGCCTTTGAGCGGACGCTCGACGCCGGCGACGTCGATCTTGCATTGTCGGGGTCCGAACTGGTCGAGGCCGACTTCGTATTCGGGCGCCACACCGGCGTGACACTTGAGCCGCGGGCCGTCGTTGCCGATTGGAATGCGGCCGAGGCACGGCTCACGATCTATCAGGGCACGCAGGCGCCCCATATGGTGCAGAACATCGCGGCGCTGCATCTTGGGTTAAGGGAAGCGCAGGTCCGGGTGGTCTGCAAGGATGTCGGCGGCTCGTTCGGCATCAAGGTCCATATCTACGCCGACGAAATGGCGACCTACGCGCTGTCCAAGCTGTTGCGCCGGCCGGTCAAGTTCGTGGCGGACCGCGTCGAGAGTTTCAACACGGACATCCACGCCCGCGATCATCGATGCAGGGGACGGATCGGCGTCAGGCCGGACGGTACGATTACGGCCTTCGAGATCGACGACCTGACGGGGATCGGCCCGTATTCGATGTATCCGCGCACCAGCGCCATCGAGGCCAATCAGGTGGTCAATCTGGTCGGTGGGCCCTATGCCACGGCGAACTATCGGGCGCGGGCGCGCGTCGTCTTCCAGAACAAGAACGTGATGTGCCAGTACCGGGCGGTTGGACACCCGATCGCCTGTTCGGTCACCGAAGGCCTGGTCGATCTGGCGGCAGCGAAGATCGGCATGGACCCCGTCGAAATCCGGCGGCGCAATCTGATCGCCGACGATGCCTATCCGTGTGCATCACCCTCGGGCATGAAGTTCGAGCAGCTCTCGCATCACGCCTCGTTGACCAAGCTGCGTCAGATGATGGATTACGACGCGTTGCGCGCTGAGCAAGCGGCCTTGCGCGCCAGAAACGTCCATCGCGGCATCGGAATCGCGAGCTTCATCGAGGTGACCAATCCCAGCGCTGCCTTCTATGGTGTGGGCGGCGCGAAAATCTCGTCGCAGGATGGCGTTGCAGTTCGGCTCGACGCGCAAGGGTCGGTGATCTGCCAGACCAGTATCACGGAACAGGGGCAAGGGTCGGAATCGCTGACGGCCCAGATCGTCGGCAGCGTGCTTGGCGTTTCGATGGAACGCGTTCGCGTCATCCTGGGCGACACCGACAACACGCCCTATGGCGGTGGCACCTGGGCCTCGCGCGGTGCCGGCATCGGTGGCGAAGCTGCATTGCAGGCAGCCAAGGGTCTGCGAGAGAACATTCTGAACGTCGCCGCGGCCATCCTGCAATCGACGCCGGACGGGCTCGATATCGTCAACAACACGATCGTCAATGCCGACGACGGCGCGCCGCGCATCGAACTGAACGAGCTGGCGCGGATCGTCTATTTTCGGCCCGACACCCTGCCGCCCGGCATCCAGCCCGAATTGATGGCGACCCGGCATTTCGTTCCGCGCCAATATCCCTTTGCGTTCACCAATGGCGTTCAGGCCTCATGGCTTGAGGTCGATACCGGGACCGGGTTCGTTAAGCTGCTGAAGCATTGGGTTGTCGAAGACTGCGGCACCATCATCAACCCGCAACTGGTCGAGGAGCAGATCCGGGGCGGGGTCGTGCAGGGGCTCGGCGCGGCGCTGTTCGAGAAGTGCATCTACGACGAACGCGGTCAGCTGACCAATGCCAATATGGCGGACTATCTGGTCCCGATGTCCGGGGAGATGCCCGATATCGAGGTCGGCCACGTGGTGTCTCCGACGCAGGAATCGGAGCTGGGAGCCAAAGGGGCAGGGGAGGCGGGGACGGCCGGTGCGGCAGCGGCGGTTGCCAACGCGGTCAATGACGCGCTCCGGCCGTTTGGCGCAACAATTACCGAGATTCCGCTCACGCCTCAGGTTATCCTGACCGCCTTGGGACGGATCTGAGCGGAGACGTTCCGGGCAACGATAATACGATAAGCAAAACGCAGACAGTTCTTGGGGAGGAATAGTCATGACGAAGAAGGTCACCAAAGCTGGATCGATATCACGGCGTCGTCTGCTGACGACGGCAAGCGCCGGCGCCGTTCTCGCCGTCTCGCCTATTCGCATCAATCTGCTTCAGGCCCAGGAAGCGCCCATCAAGATCGGCTTCCCGGTTCCTTTGACCGGTCCATACGGCGCCGAGGCCCAGGACCAGGTGCGGGCGGGTCAGCTTGCTGTCGCCCAGTTCAATGATGCCGGCGGTCTCAACGGCCGCAAGGCCGAACTCGTCGTGCGTGACGACAAGCTGAATCCCGGTGAGGCGGCGACACGGACCCTGGAATTGGTCGAGAAGGAAAAGGTGAATTTCGTCGTCGGCAGTCTGTCCGCGGCGGTTCAGCTCGCGATCAACAACGTCACCAAGGAGCGCGGCGTCATCTTCAATTCGATTAGCCAGTCCGACGCCATCAACGAGGCGGCAGATTTCAGCAAATACACGTTCCACGAAGCGCTAAACCCGCACATGACGTCAGGGGCGGTCGGTCGCTACGCCTTCACCAAATTCGGCAAGAAGGTGGCGTTTCTCACGGCGGACTATGCTTACGGTCACGAGATGGTTCGCGGCTTTCTCGAGGTCGGCAAGGAGTTCAACATAGAGAATCTCGGTGACATCCGCCATCCGTTAGGAACGACTGATTTCTCGACCCTGCTGCCACGTCTCCAGGCGCTGAAGCCCGATATTCTATGCATCAGCAATTTCGGCCGGGACCAGCAAATCGCACTGAAGCAGGCAACCGACTTCGGCATCAAGAAATCGATCCAGATCATCGCGCCGCTGCTGTCGCATGCCAGTCGCGTTGCGGCGGGCCCCCAGGCATTCGAAGGCGTCGTCGGGGGCTGTTCGTTCTTCTGGGGCATCGAGGACAAGTTCGCCTCGACCAAGGCGTTCAACGACGCGTTCCGCAAGATGTATGACGGCAAGTTGCCTACCGACTACGGTGCGCTCGGCTATGGCGGTGTTCGGACGGTGCTCGAGGCGGTCAAGGGTGCGGGCAGCGTGGAGACCGACAAGGTCGTCGCGGCGTTGGTGGCTCTGAAGTACGACTACTACAAGGGGCCGCAATACTATCGCAAATGCGATCACCAGTCGGTGCAATCGGTGCTCGTAATCAAGTCGAAGTCCAAGGACATGAAGAACGAGTCCGACGTCTTCGAGGTTCTATCGACCGAAGAGCCTAACGAGAAGAACCTGCGTACCTGCGACGCGCTTGGCCACAAGAGCTGAGCCATGCGCCGACGCGCACCGCGGGGCGGTGCGCGTCGTGCTGAGGGGGACAAATGGCGGGCCTGAGCTTTGACCTGATTGCACTGCAACTATTCGCCGGGCTGGCGCTCGGTGCCATCTACGTGCTGTTTGCGATCGGCCTCTCGCTGATCTTCGGGATGTTAACCGTCGTCAACTTCGCCCATGGCGCCTTCTACATGGTCGGCGCCTATGTCGGGCTGTACCTGATCTCGATCGGCGGCAATTTCTGGCTCTGCTTGCTGGCGGTACCGCTTCTGATCGGGCTGTTCGGCCTTGCCGTCGAGCGCGTGCTGATCCGGCCGCTCTACGGTCGCGGCATCGATTATCCGCTGCTGCTGACCTTCGGGCTGAGCTACGTCATGGTCGAATGCGTACGCATTGCGTTCGGCAAGACCGGTTATCCCTTCGATACGCCCGAGCTTCTGCAGGGGGCTGTCAACATCGGTGTTGGATATTTTCCGCTCTACCGCTTGTTCGTGATCGGCGCGACGGCCGTCGTCTTGTTGGCGCTCTGGCTGTTCCTCGAAAAAACCAGCTTCGGGCTCATTATCCGCGCCGGCGCGCGCGATCCGCAAATCGTCCGCGTCCTTGGGGTCGACGTTTCCAGGGTCTGGTTGATCGTGTTCGGGATAGGCACCGCGATTGCTGGCTTTGCCGGGCTGTTGGCTGCGCCGCTTCAAGGCGTCATTCCCGAGATGGGCGGCACGATTCTCGCCGAGGCTTTCGTGGTGACGGTCGTAGGAGGTATGGGTTCGATCGGTGGCGCCGTACTGGCGGGCCTCCTGGTCGGTGTGGTGGTCAGCATGACCTCGCTGTTTGCGCCCGAGATGGCCAAGGTCTCGATCTTTGCCCTGATGGCGATCGTCCTGATCGTTCGTCCCCAAGGCTTCTTCGGCCGCGCCGGATTGATGAGCTGAGAGCCAAGGATGACCGGAGCCACCGAATCCGTCAAACAGTCTCGTGCCACGACGGGCAGTTGGTACGAATTCGCAACTCGGCATCGCGCCAGCATCGTGGCCGCGGTGATCGTGATTTTCCCGTTGGTGATGCCGTTCACGGCCCTCGCGGTGAACATCCTGATCTATGGATTGTACGCCGTCGGCTTCAACCTCGTGTTTGGTTATCTCGGTCTGCTGTCGTTTGGTCACGCGGCGCTGTTCGGAACCGGTGCCTACCTCTGTGGCATCGCCATCGTGCATTTTGGCTGGCCATGGTATGCGGCCATCGCGGCCGGGATCGCCGGCGGCCTGTTGATGGCATCGTTGATTGGCGTGCTCGCGATCAGGACCCGCGGCATCTACTTCGCGATGGTAACGATGGCGCTGTCGCAATGTGTCTACTACCTGTTCTATCAGGCGGTTGACCTGACCGGTGGCGAAAACGGCCTCCGCGGCATCAACGTCCGCACCATCGATCTGTTCGGCTTGCGGCTCGACTTCATCAATCCGATGATCCGTTACTATGTCATCGCGGCTTTTGTGATTGCCGCTTTTTTCGTGATGTCGCGCATTCTTGCCTCGCCATTTGGCGCCGTCATTGAGGCCGTGCGGGAGAATGAGATGCGCGCCCGCGCGTCAGGCTATGACGTAACCAAGACCCGATTGCTGACCTTCGTCTTGTCTGGCGGCTTCTGCGGTCTCGCGGGAGCCTTGCAGGCGCTGCATCTGTCGATCGTTCCGATCGAGATCCTGCACTACGAGACGTCGGGCCTGGTCGTGATGATCGCATTGCTGGGCGGTATGGGAACATTCTTCGGACCAATGATCGGCGCCGCCGTCTTCCTGGTCCTGGAGAACGTGGTCTCGGTGTGGACGGTTCACTGGCAACTGATCGTTGGCGCCATTTTCATTGCCTGCGTGCTGTTCTTCCCCGCCGGCATCTGGGGCACACTGATCGCGCGAGGCAGGCGATGAGCGCCGCGGAAGGCCAAACCAAAGAAATCATTCTGCGCACCAGGGGCGTCGGCAAGACGTTCGGGAAGTTTGTTGCGCTGAACGATCTCTCGGCGGAGTTTTCCCGAGGAGCGATCACCTCCATTATTGGTCCGAACGGGGCCGGCAAGAGCACCTATTTCAATTTGCTGTGCGGCGCGTTTGCGCCCACTAAAGGCAGCGTTGAATTCGAGGGGAAGGATGTCACCGGCCTGCCGCAGCACCGCTTTGCGCATATGGGCATCGCAAAGTCCTTTCAAATCACCAGCGTGTTTCCGCAGCTCACGACCCGTGAAAACATCCGCGTCGGTCTGCAGGCGCTGGTGTCGAGATACGATATCTGGCGTCCCCGCGCGCGCCTGACCGAGCTGGTCGAGCGGGCGGACGAGCTGCTTGCCCTGGTCGGATTGTGGGAATCTCGCGAACGTGCCGCCAAGACGCTGGCCCATGGCGAGCAGCGGGCGCTGGAAATCGGCATGGCGCTTGCCAGCCAACCCCGGTTGCTGTTGCTGGACGAGCCGACGGCCGGCATGAGCCCGGAGGAAACCCGGACCATGATGGATCTGATCGTGAAGCTCGCAAAGGAGCGTACGGTCATCCTCGTCGAGCACAAGATGAAGCTGGTGCTCGGGATCAGCGATCGCATCCTCGTGCTGCATCACGGAGAACTCCTCGCCGAAGGAACGCCGCAGGAGGTCCGGCAGAACGAGGCGGTGAAGCGGGTCTATCTCGGCCAGCGGGAGCATTGACGAATGTTGCAGATCGGCAAGCTCAATGCGTGGTACGGTGCAAGTCACGCGCTGCAGGACATCACTCTCGACGTGACCAAAGGCGAGATCGTCTGCCTGATCGGCCGCAATGGAGCCGGCAAGACGACGACGCTGAAATCGATCATGGGGTTGATGGGACGAACGCGCGGCTCGGTCACCTTCAAGGGCAAGGAGCTGCTGAGCCGGCCGGCGCATGTGCGCTTCGCGCTGGGACTTGCCTATGTTCCCGAAGAGCGGCGGATTGTGCAGGGATTGTCGGTCCGGGAAAATTTGCGGCTCGGGCTGGTGGCGTCGCCGGCGAAGAAGCGGGAAGCCGAGCTGATCGACGAGATCGCGATGATATTCCCGCGGCTGGCCGAGCGCATGGACCAGGAGGCGGTCACGATGTCCGGCGGCGAGCAGCAGATGCTGGCGATCGCGCGGGCGATGATCGCAAAGCCCGACCTGATCATGCTGGATGAGCCTTCGGAGGGCATCATGCCGGTCCTGGTCGACGAGATGTTCGAGCTCTTCCGCAACATGAAGGCGCAGGGAACGACGGTGCTGCTGGTTGAGCAGAACGTCGAGCTCGCGCTTGGCATCGCCGATCGTGCCTACGTCCTTGATCAGGGGGCGGTGGTGCACCAAGCGTCGGCGCAGGCCCTGCTGGCCGACGACGAGATCAAGGAACGATATTGTTCGGTGTGAACGGGCTGTCCGGTCTCCCGCCGGCGCGAACGGACCTCACTCCGCAGCGCGCGCGATCGCGTCGGCCTTGCGAGTGGTGACGACGACCTTGATCGCGTCATCCACGCGATCCCGTGCATATCTGAGCGCCGTCGGCAGGTCTTCCAGCGGAAACGTATGCGTGTGGATCCTCGTCGCGTCGAACCGCTTCGCCGCCATCAATTCCATGGCGCGGTGAGTGGCGCTGCGGCCCTCGCCGCGGATCCCGTAAGCATAGATGTTGTTTCGCACGAGATGCGCGATGTCCAGCGTCGCAGCCTCGTGCGGGAAGGCGGCCAGACAAATCTTGCCGCCACGATTGGTCATGTGGATGGCCTGGTTGAGTGTCGCTTCGGTGCCGGCACATTCGACGACATAGTCCGCACCGATCCCCCCTGTTAGTTGCTTTACGACCTCAACGGCGTCTTCGTCGTTGATGTTGATGACGCGGTCGGCCCCCAGTTCCTGGCCGATCGCCAGCCGCTTGTTGCGCGTGCCGGTCAAAATCACCGGACTTGCGCCAAGCGCCTTGGCCACAGCAACTGCGAGAAGTCCGATCGGCCCCGGGCCGATCACCACGACGCTCTCGCCGGCCACCAATCCTCCCAATTCCGTCAAGCCGTACATCGACGTGCCCGCGGTCACCACGAGCGTCGCCTCCGCGTCGCTCATGCTATCCGGTACACGCGCCAGCGTATTGATGTGGTTGACCGCGTACTCCGCGAATCCGCCGTCGGTCGTAAAACCATTGGCGCGGTGGCCCTTCTCCGGCTTTCCATAGTTGAGACAGGACGTGTACATGCCCTGGCGGCAGCGTTTGCATTGACCGCAGCCGGCATGGATCTCGACGCTGACTCGCTCACCGATCCTGAATTCGTCAACGTCCGGTCCGAGTGCGGCGACCGTGCCCATGTATTCGTGGGCTGGCGTGAAGTTCTTGTTGAAGGGCAGGCCGCCCTGAATGCTTGCCGGCGACCCGGCATGGATAATTTCGAGATCGGTGGCGCAGATCGCAACCGCGTCGATGCGAACCAGCACCTCGGCACGCGACGGGATCGGCGTCGGCTTTTCGCGAAGCAGGAGCTGATCGGGGGCACCAAGGACCCAGGCCGTCATCAGGTCTGGGACGGGAAGATCGGGCGATGTGCTGACGCCGGGCGGCTGGTACATGGGCGCTTCCTCTTTTGGCTCGCAGCCTAGCGCGAAACGACGGGCTGCCGTGAGCGCCCGATGGTCGGCATCGGGGCCGTTGCATTTGCTGCACGGCAGCAAGCGCGTCGCAAAACATTCATACGCGGCCTATACTTGGTCGCCCGGTTGATGTTGAAATCCTCATTGCATCCTCTCCCAGACCGGAGCCTCCCATGAAGACCGTCCGCCTTGTCCTTGCGTTGCTGGCGCTGATGCTGATCGCGCCGTGGCAATCCGCCAGGGCGGCCGACGTGATCTGCTACAATTGCCCGCCGGAATGGGCGGATTGGGCGTCGATGCTGAAGGCGATCAAGGCGGATCTCAACTACGATATCCCGCACGACAACAAGAATTCCGGTCAGGCACTGGCCCAGATCCTGGCCGAGAAGAGCAATCCGGTCGGCGATATCGGCTATTTCGGCGTGACTTTCGGCATGAAGGCCAAAGCGCAGGACGCGCTCGAGCCTTACAAGCCGGCGCATTGGGATCAGGTCCCGGCCGGCCTCAAGGACGCGGATGGCTACTGGACCACGATCCACTCCGGCACGCTCGGCCTGTTCGTGAACAAGGATGCGCTTGGCGGCAAGCCGGTGCCGGCCTGCTGGAAGGATCTCCTGAAGCCCGACTACAAGGGGGTGGTCGGCTATCTCGATCCATCGTCGGCGGCGGTCGGCTATGTCGGCGCGGTCGCCGTCAATCTGGCGCTCGGCGGCTCGCCAGGCAACTTCGATCCGGCGATCAGCTTCTTCAAGGAGCTGCGCAAGAACGATCCTATCGTACCCAAGCAGACGTCGTATGCCCGCGTCGTCTCCGGCGAGATGCCGATCCTGTTCGACTACGACTTCAATGCCTATCGTGCGAAATATTCGGAGAAGGGCAACTTCGAGTTTGTGATTCCCTGCGAGGGATCGGTGGTGTTTCCCTATGTCGTTGGTCTCGTGAAGAACGCGCCCGACAAGGAGAAGGCCAAGAAGGTGATGGACTATCTCTTGTCCGACAAGGGGCAGGCGATCTGGACCAATGCCTATCTGCGTCCGGCCCGTCCGATCGAGCTGCCGGCTTCCGTGAAGGGGAAATTCCTCCCCGACAGCGACTACGCCCGCGCCAAGAGCGTCGACTGGGGCGAGATGGAAAACGTGCAAAAAGCCTTCGTCGACCGCTATCTCGCCGAGGTTCGCTGAGGCAATATGGTGCCCTTCGCCGGGGCACCATTCTTCCGATGTCGCAAAAATCCTTCGTTTGGCTCTGCCTGCTGCCGCTCGCGGTCGTGACCACGGCATTCTTCCTGCTGCCGATGGCTCGGCTGGTGGTTGCGGGTGCCGAAGGACCGCACGGGCTCGCCGGATATCTCGCCATCCTGACCGAAGTTCGTTATCGCGCGACGCTGATCAATACCGTGCTCCTGGCGGCGGCAACGACGGTCGTCACGCTGATCGTGGCGACGATAGCCGGAATGTTTCTGCAGCGGCACCGCTTTCCCGGGCGAGCCGTGCTGATCGCGATGCTGACCTTTCCGCTGGCGTTTCCCGGCGTGGTGATCGGCTTCATGATCATTCTGCTGGCCGGGCGGCAGGGCCTGATCGGCGACCTGTCGAACCGGATCTTCGGCGAGAAGTTCGTCTTCGCCTATTCGATCTACGGGCTGTTCCTCGGCTATCTCTACTTCTCGATCCCGCGCGTGATCCTGACCATCATGGCGGCCGTGCAAAAGCTCGATGTCGGTCTGGAGGAAGCCGCGCGTTCGCTCGGCGCCAGCCCCTGGGCGGTCCAGCGTGACGTCGTGCTGCCCGCGCTCGCGCCGGCCTTCGTTGCGTCCGGCGCGATCGCATTTGCGACCGCTATGGGGGCCTTCGGGACTGCGTTTACGCTGGCGACGAATATCGATGTGCTGCCGATGCTGATCTATACCGAGTTCACGCTGGCCGCCAATTTCGCGACCTCGGCCGCCCTGTCGGTGGGACTTGGCCTGATCACCTGGCTCATCCTCGCGCTCGCCCGCTCGTTCAGCGGCGGCGCGGTCGCGGCGGCCGGGTGAACGCATGCGCGATCGCTTGATCTTCACCGGCCAGTTCATCTTCACGCTGCTCGTTGCCGCCTTCCTGGTGGTCCCCGCGGGGCTGTCGATCTCCGCCGGCGTCACCGTGAATTATTTCCGAGGCATCCAATCCGGCGTGACCCTGCAATGGGTCGCGCAGGTCTGGGAGCTCTATGCCGGCACCATCCTGCTCTCCTTCGTGATCGCATTCGCGACCCTTGCCGTCACGCTGCTTGCCGGTGTTCCCGCAGCCTACGCGCTGCATGCGCGGGGAGGCCGGCTTGCGCGCATCGTCGAGGAGATCATCACATTGCCTTTGGCGATCCCCGGGCTTGCGATTGCGCTTGCATTGCTGCTCGCCTATGGCAGCTTGGGCGACTTTCGCCGTTCCTGGCTGTTCATCCTGGTCGGACACGTGATCTTCACCATACCGTTCATGGTGCGGTCGGTGATGGCGGTGTTCGCGACCGTGGACATCAAGACGCTGGATGAGGGGGCGGCTTCGCTGGGGGCGTCGCCATGGCGACGCTTCCGCGACGTCATCGTGCCGAACGCACTGCCGGGAATTCTCGCCGGCGCGTTGATGGTGGTCACGCTGTCGCTCGGCGAATTCAACCTGACCTGGATGCTGCATACGCCGTTGACGAAGACACTGCCGATCGGGCTCGCCGACAGCTACGCCTCGATGCGGCTCGAGGTGGCGTCGGCCTATACGTTGATCTTCTTCGTGATGATCATTCCGCTGCTGGTCGCGATGCAGCTGCTGGCCGACAGGGATCACAAGCGATGAGCACGGCCGGGCATGGCGCAGCGGTGCGGATCGAGGCGTGCGGTAAGACCTTTGCCGACGGCACGCGCGCGCTCGATCCCGCAACCCTCGACATTGCGCGTGGCGAGACGCTGGTGCTGCTTGGGCCGTCCGGCTGCGGCAAGACCACGATGCTGCGCATCATCGCAGGGCTCGAGCTGCCGGATGTCGGCGGCAAGGTCCTGTTCGACGGCAAGGACATGACCTCGGTCCCGATCGAGCGGCGCAATGTCGGGATGGTGTTCCAGTCCTACGCCCTGTTCCCCAACATGACGGTGGCGGACAATATCGCCTACGGGCTGAAGATCCGCGGTGTTGCCAGGGGCGAGCGTGCCGCGCGCGTCGCCGAGCTGGTCGCTCTGACGAACATCACGGGATTGGAGAATCGCCGCATCGACCAGCTTTCGGGCGGCCAGCGTCAGCGCGTCGCATTGGCGCGCGCCGTCGCGATCCGGCCCGGCATCTTGCTGCTCGACGAGCCCTTGACCGCGCTCGACGCCGCGCTGCGGGACCGGCTGCGCGGCGAGCTCAACCGGCTGTTGCGCGCGCTTGGGATCACGACGATCTATGTCACCCACGATCAGGCCGAAGCCATGGAATTGGGCGACCGGATTGTCGTGATGCGGAAAGGCGCAATCGCCCAGATCGGCACGCCGCGCGAGGTCTACTTCGCGCCGAAGGACCGGTTCGTGGCGGAGTTCATCGGAGCGGCGAACATTGTCGAGGCTCCGATCGAGAACGGCGTGTTGATCCTGCCCGGCGGGCGACTGCCGATCGAGGGTGGCGCGACGACCGCGAACGCGACCGTCATGATCCGCCCCGAAACCATTCGCGTGACGGAGGCGGGCGAGGGGATACTCTCGGGACTCGTCGATTCCGTCAGCTTCATCGGCGACCGGCAGCGGCTCGTCGTGAGTGATGCATCGAGCAAGCCGCTCAATGTCGACGCTCCCAACACGATTCAAGCCAGGATCGGCGATCGTGTCGGGCTTTCGATTGCGCCCGACGCTGTCCGTCTGCTTCCCTCCGAACCACGAGATTGATCGATGCCGTCGAAACCGGTCCTCATCGCCCAGATTTCCGACCTCCACATCAAGCCGCCGGGAGCGTTGGCCTATGGCCGGGTCGATACCGCGAAGGCGCTTGAACGCTGCGTGGCCGCGCTCGGCGCATTCGAGCCGGCGCCCGATTTCGTCGTCATCTCGGGTGACCTTGTCGATACGCCGTCGGTCGAGGAATACGACTATCTCAAACGACTGCTCGCGCCGTTGCGCGTTCCGTTTGCCGGAATTCCCGGCAATCACGACTCGCGTGCGTGGATGCGCGCCGCGTTTCCTGCCGCACCCTATGTTCACGCGGCAGGCCCGCTCGACCAGCAGATCGAGGTGAATGGCCTCGATCTGCTGCTGCTTGACTCAAGCGTTGCCGGGAAGCCTCATGGCATGCTCGAACCGTCGACACTGCAATGGCTGGACGCGACACTGGCGGCAGCAGACCGGCCCGCGCTGCTTTTCCTGCATCACCCGCCGTTCAAGGGCGGTATCTGGCACATGGACCGCCAGGATCTTTTCAATGCCGCAGAACTGGCAGCAATCATCAGGCGTCACCCGCGGGCGCGTTTGATCGGCTGCGGGCATGTGCATCGTGCCATGCTGACCTCCTTCGCCGGGATTCCCGTGACATTGTGCCCCGCGCCGAACCATGCGGTCGACCTTGACCTCGGACAGCTCCGCGAGCCATCGTTCAAGGTGGAACCGCCGGCGTTTCACGTGCACACGTGGTTTTCCGGGCCGGATTTTGGACAGTTGGTCACGCACCAGGTCCCGATCGGTCAGTTTGACGGGCCGCATCCGTTCTTTGGGCCAGACGGCAAGCTGCTGTGAGTTGGCCGCGTTGACCCCTCGTACAGACGGATCCACCAGGCGAGATTGTCGCGGATCGGCCGAGCATGTCAGATCAAGGGCAGCCCGCAGCTGCAATTGAGCGTTGCATCGACGCAGATTTATTCCAAATTGTACCTTGGATGCCTTCTGTCCCAACTGCGCCGGCCCGGACCTTTGTTGCTGTAGGGCCCCGGGGGGGCTATACTTCCGTCTGCTTTCATTGATCGATGGCTTTGTCGGCGTCCGCTGTGCTGGCGGGCCGATTGAACGCAACACAATCAGTCTGGATCACGATGACCGGTGCGTCGCCCATAGAACGAACTTCCGGCGCGCCGTTGTTTTCGAACAACAAGCTGTCGGTGTTGCGCAAGCATCCCTATTTCGCCGATCTCGAGCCCGAGGCATTCGATCAGCTCTGCCGCTACGCCAAGCACACCACGCTGAAGCGGGGCACGACGATCTTTTCCAAGGGCGATCCGGGCACCAGCCTGATTGCGGTGATCTCGGGCACGGTCAAGATCAGCATCTCGTCGCCGGATGGTCGCAACGCGATTTTGAACCTGATCGAGGCCGGAGAGATATTCGGCGAGATCGCGCTGCTCGACGGCTTGTCGCGGACGGCCGATGCCACCGCCAACACCAATTGCGAGCTGTTCGTCATTGACCGGCGCGAGTTCATTCCGTTCGTGCGCAGCCAGCCGACGCTTGCGATGAAGTTCATCGAGCTGCTTTGTGAAAGACTGCGCCGG
Source organism: Bradyrhizobium sp. USDA 4503 (assembly GCF_054055815.1). Classification (NCBI taxonomy): domain Bacteria; kingdom Pseudomonadati; phylum Pseudomonadota; class Alphaproteobacteria; order Hyphomicrobiales; family Nitrobacteraceae; genus Bradyrhizobium; species Bradyrhizobium sp. USDA 4503. The sequence continues at coordinate 3,129,815 of NZ_JBSRXS010000001.1, read as the reverse complement.
ACCAGCGATCAGGTCGAGCAGGTCATCCTGCAGAACTTGCCCGGCCGTTTGGCCAGCGCGCTGCTGCGCCTGAGCGACAAGCACAAGCCGCAAGGGCGCACCATCTCGATCACCCAGCAGGAGATCAGCGAGATGGTCGGGATGACGCGCGAGAGCATCAACAAGCAGCTCCGCGCGTGGGCGATACGCGGTTGGGTCAGGCTCGAGCATGGCGCGATCGTCGTGCTGAAGCCCGAGACGCTGCAGGAGCTGGTCGACGCCGGGGCGAACGACGGCGAGTAGTCGCGCCGGCTGCCCGGTCGGTCGCGCATTTCACGAAACGGTGAGCTGAACAAGGCCTGTGAAGCCATTCACATCGGCCTTGCGTGCGCTGCGGTAAGTGACGCGTCAGGGGAGCACAATATGGACAAATCCATGCAGAGCTCTTTCGACAAGCGACGGCAGGACCCACAGCACAATTACCAGAGCTTCAGCATCAAGCTTGTCGCGTTGCCGGTGCTCGTCGTCGTTGCCTTGATCGGGATGCTGGTCAGTCATCCGGCGGCGGTCAGATGGATATCGGACGCGGCGCAAGCCGAGTTCGTCGGAACCGACACCGTCTACACTGATCCGATACCCAATATCGCGCGGGTGGCACCAACGATTCGGCCGGGCAGCGAGATCAGGACGGTGAAGGCCTACTGATCGTTGACGCTGTCGTTGCGCGGCAAGGCGCGACGACAGCCGCTTGTCCAGCAGCAAGCCGTCCTCACGCGGCTACGCCAAGCAGCTTTGCTGCGGTCCGCCCGAGAATATTGGCCTTGTCATCGTCGCTCAGCGACAACGAGGCGAAGATGTGGTCGACCGGTGCCAGTTGCCATGGATAGGGATAGTCGCTTCCCAGCACGATCTGACCGGCGCCAACCTGGGCGACGAGGTGCCTGATCGCCTCCGGCGTGAAGATCAGAGAGTCGAAATAAATCTGCTTCAGATACTCCGCCGGCGCCTTCTGGAGCTTGATCTCCGGATTGCATCCCTTGGGTCCAACCAGACAGGCATGGTCCGAGCGGTCGGCGTACGAGCCGAGATAACCGCCGCCATGTGCGGCGATGATTTTCAGTCCCGGGAAGCGATCGAGCGTGCCCTCGAAGATCAAATGGGAGAGTGCGATCGTCGTCTCGAGCGGATTGCCGATCGTGTTGCCAAGCCACCCATTGCCGGAGAGCCGCTTGTTGAGCTCGGGCACGCCCTGCGGATGGATGAACAGGGGGACGCCGAGTTCCTCGGCCTTGGCCCATATTGGATGAAACTTCGGATTTGAGAATTCGGTGCCATCGACGACACCGCCGATCGCCGCGCCCTTCAACCCCTGCTTTTTCACCGCCGTCTCCAGCTCCTGCACCGCAAGGTCCGGTGCCTGCAGCGTCAGCGAGGCGAAAGCCGCGAACCGGTCGGGCTTCGAGGCACACAGTTCGGCGAGCTTTTCATTCTGGATTTTCACGATCTGCGCGGCAAGGTCGCGGTCGCGGTCGTACCAGAACGGATTGATCGAAAGCACCTCCATGTCGACGGCCTGCGCGTCCATCGCAGCCAGCCGCTTGTCGATCTCGACAAAGGCCTCGGAGGCGCCGTTGACCGGCGGCAGTTGATATTTTCCGGCGTCCGCGCCGAGCAGCGCGCCCGCCTCGCGGAAATGGCAATGCGCGTGAATGTCGATCGTCTTGACACGCTTGCCGTTGACCGTGACCGGCAACTGCTGGCGCGATTGCTGCGCATTTGCGTTGTGGACGAGCCCGCAGCCGCAGAACACGATGCCTGCCGCCGCCGTTGCTCCCGCTTTCAGGAAATCCCGCCTTGTGGCCATGACGATCGCCTCCCTGGTTGTTTTGTTATGGACGGGGAGCGTAGGGATGCTGGCTAGTGCTCGCAAGATCACACGCTGTGCGTGTCGCGCAATGTTGATCTGCTCAGACCGGCTTGATCCCCGCCTTTGCGATGATGTCGCGCCATTTCGGCACTTCGTCCGCAATACGCCTGCGCATGCCGTCGGACCCGTTCGCAAGCACCTCGAAGCCGTCGTTGCGCAGCTGTTCCGCGATCTTCGGCGTCTTCAGAATCTCGATCGATTTCGCCGACAGCAACGCGACAAAGGAGGAGGGCGTATTCGCAGGCGCGAGAAAACCCTGAAAGGTGTCGGAGACGAAATCCCTGTAGCCGAGCTCGATCATGGTCGGCACATCAGGCAAATCGAACCATCGATGGGTTCCGGTGACCGCCAATGCTTTCAATGCCCCTGACTCGATGTGCGGATGGGCAGGCGGAAGCGCCGCGAAGGCGACCTGGGTCGTTCCGCCCAGGATCGCCTGGATGGCGGGACCGGCGCCCGAGAACGGCACATGTGTCATCTGGAGCTGGCCCATGATCTTGAGCAGCTCGCCGGCGAGATGAGGCGTCGTCCCGAGGCCTGGGCTGGCATAGTTCAGTTCGTCCGGGTGGACCTTAGCGCGTGCGATCAGCTCGGCGATTGAATTGATCCCGAGCTTCGGATCGACCAGGATCACGTTCGGTGACGTGCCAAGCTCGGCAATCGGCGCGAAGTCCCTGACCGGATCGTACGGGATCTTGGCGTAGAGGCCGGGATTGACGACGTAGGCGCTCGACGTGATCAGGAGCGTATAGCCGTCGGGCTCGGCATGTGCGGCAATGCCGATTCCGATATTGCCACCGCCACCGGGGCGGTTCTCAACCACGATGGTCCCGCCGAGCGCTTCGCCAAGATGGGTGCCGAGGATGCGGGCCATGATGTCGGTCGGTCCGCCCGGCGCAAACGGCACGATGACCTTGATCGGGCGTTCCGGGTAGCCGGCGGCCTTGGCCTGCCCGGCAAGACCAGCGATCGCAAGCGCGCTGCACCCTTTCAGGATCGAACGACGCGAGGGACCGGCGGATCTACCTGTCATCGGATATGCCCCCGCATCACGATCTAAAGGTCGAATACCGCTACGGCGCGGATCGGCGACGCCGTCCCGTCGCGCCATTTCATCGGCAGACCGATAAAGGTGAATTGCCCCTGGCCGAGCAGGGCTTCCAGATTGCACAGGCTTTCGATGTGGGTGATGTCGAGATCGAGGCAGGCCTTGTGGACGAGCAGGTTCTCGTCGCTGTCGGGACCTGGACGCATCGAGTCGATACCGAAATGAACGATGCCTTGTTGCGCCAGCCACTCGGTCGCCGCGACATTCACGCCGGAATTGTCGGTCGCATATTCCTTGCGCGGAAACGTCCGGGCATGGTGGCCGGTGCAGAGCAGGACGGTGCCGCCCATCGGGATCGGTTGTCCGGCCTTCGTCACGGCAGTTTCGAGGTCGGAAGGGGTGATCTCGGCACGCGGCGCAATGTGGCGAAGGTCGAGACAGATGCCCGGTACAATGCACTTTTCCAGCGGATATTCATTGATCGGTATGCCGCTGGGGCCGAAATGCCGTGGCGCGTCGATGTGGGTTCCGCCGTGGTCAGGCATCGAGATGAACATCGATGCCAGACCATAGACGTTTCTCGATTCCGCCAGGGCTTCCTCGTGGTTCTTCCACATCCCGTGCATGATGGGCGGATGGCCGGGATAGCTCGGCGTGCGGTGATAGAGCTCTCGGCTCAGGTCAATGATCCTCACGACGGGTGCCCTTTCTTGACGGAGCTGGCGCAGGCGCGCTTCTGCCCACAATGCTGACGCGTTTGCCACGCTTGCGCAAGATGGCGCTTGCCCTCGGTGTCGAACCTGAAGCAAATCGGGAAAGTGTTGCATTCCGGCATGCGTCGCCGAAGGGAGGATTCACGTGACCGACTATTGCAAGCTATTCGATCTCACCGGCAAGACCGCCGTCGTGCTGGGAGCGGCCTCAGGAATCGGCAAATCCTCGGCCGAAGCGCTGGCCTCGCTCGGCGCGCGCGTGCTCTGCGCCGATCGCGCACAGGAAGGCGCGGAGGCAACGGCCGCTGCAATCCGGCAGCAGGGCGGATCGGCAACGTCAGCCAGCTGCGATGCGGCCGATCGTGCCGACGTCGAGGCGCTGGCGGCGAGGGCGCTGGCGGAATTCACGCGGATCGACATCGCGGTGACGACGCCGGGACTGAATATCCGCAAGACCATCCTCGATTACACCGAGGAGGATCTCGACCGCGTCATCAACCTCAACGTCAAGGGCACGGTCTGGTTCTTCCAGGCGTTCGGTCGCACCATGGTCAAGCAACAGGGCGGCAGCCTGATTGCATGTTCCTCGGTGCGTGCCGTGACCATCGAGCCGGGACTTGCAGTCTATGGATCGACCAAGGCGGCGATCGGCCTTCTGGTCAAGGGCTTTGCGTCCGAGGTCGGGCGATCCGGCGTTCGCGTCAATGCGATCGCGCCGAGCATCGCGGAGACCGCATTGACCGGTCCGTTCAAGCAGCGGCCCGATATCTACAACCTCTATGCCGGTCATACGGTGTTCAATCGCTGGAGCAGCGCCGACGAGGTCGCGACCGCGGTCGCCTACCTTGCATCGGACGCGGCGAGCTATGTCAGCGGCAGCACGCTGTTCGTCGACGGCGGCTGGACCGCGGTCGATGGACCGCCGACCGGTCTCACGCAGCTGGCGCGCTAGGTTGCGTCGGAAACGAAGCCAGCCTGGCTGCGGGCCTGAGACGTTTCCGGCGACGTCAGTAGCGCGATCAGGCGTTGCGCCTGCGATGCCGACGATGCCTGCGTCGGGATCGCAGCCGTATACATCGTCGCGAGCCCGCATTCCGACGGCAAGGCGCCCGACAGCACGACGCCAATGGTGCTAATGATCTCGGTCGATTGCGTGCAACCGATCGGCTGCCGGTCATTGGACTCCGCCAGATGCCGCATCGCGGTCGCGCCATTCGGAAAGATTCTCAGTCGATCCGCGACGACATCAGCGATGCCGAGCTGCGCCAGCAGCTTGGCGACATGAATTCCGGCCGTCGACGCCTTCGTATCGGGCACGAAGATCGCGTCCGCCGCGAGCAACGCCGCACGCAGGCTGACCGCGTCGTCGGCGCTGACCAACCGATCGCCGGCCCGAACTGCGAGGGCGGTTTCAACCCGGCCGATGTCCGTGATCGAGCTGCGCAAGACCAGCCCTTCGTCGGCGAGCTTCGCGATCAGAGCGGCGGTCAGGATGACGATGTCGGTCGGTACGCCGGCGCGCAATCTGTCGGCCATGGCGCCGACCGCGCCAAAATCGCCGGCAATGCCGAGGCCGGTTTCAGCTTCAAATGCTGGCGCGAGGCTGCGCACAAGGCCCTGCGCCGCACCGCCGCTCAGGATGTTCAACGTCTTCATGTGCACTGTTCCTTCGCTCGCGGTCTTTGCCGCTGCGCGCTTACTGGGGCTTGTCCAGCCTTTTGACGACGCCTGCCCACTTCACGATATCGGCGCGCAGGAATGCGCCGAACGCCTCCGGCGTCATGGTCATCGGCACCGCGCCCTGCGCGGCCCAGAGCTTCTCGAGCTCCGGCCGCCTGATCGCCGCATTCACCGCCGCGTTGAGCTTGTCGACTATCGGCTTCGGCGTGCCCGCCGGAGCCATCAGGCCGAGCCAGATCGTCGCCTCATAGCCGGACACGCCCGCCTCGATCACCGTCGGAACGTTGGGCAGCACCGTCGAACGAGTCTTGCCGGTCGTTGCGAGCGCTCGCACCTGGTTTTCGGCGACATTCGGCGCCATCGCGGGAACGGCATCGATCATCATCTGGACCTGGCCGCCGATGACGCCGCCGCGGGCTTCGCCGCTATTGCGGTAGGGCACGTGCACGACGTCGATCCCGGCCATGGCTTTGAACAGCTCGCCCGCCATGTGATACGGCGTGCCCTGACCTGACGAGGCATAGTTCAGCTTTCCGGGCTGGGCCTTTGCGAGGGCGATGAACTCCTGCAAGGTCTTTGCCTGCACGGCGGGGTGGACCACGATCACGAGATCCGAAGTGTTCAACGACGCGATCGGCATCAGGTCGCGCATCAGCTCATATTTGCGCTGCGGTACCAGCGATTCGTTCGCGGTCTGGGTGTTCGACATCATCAGGAGGGTGTAGCCGTCGGCCGGTGCCTTTGCGACCTCGAGCGTGCCGATCACGCCGCCGGCGCCGGTGCGGTTTTCCACCACGAAGGGCTGGCCGAGGCTTTCCTGCAAGATGCTGCCGATTTGTCGCGCGACGACGTCGGCCGGACCGCCGGGACCGAAGGGAACGATGATCCTGACCGGCCGTGCAGGATAGTCTTCGGCGTCAGCATATGAGCCTGACATGGACACGGTCAGCAACGCCGCGACAAACACCAAGGCGTATCGCAGGCTCACCATTGACTGAATCCCCCAACTTTAGTCTTGTTTCTTGATCAGAAGTCTAGCTGCAACTTGAAGCTTCTGTCGACGACAGACTCCGTTTTCGCGCATTGGAATCAGAGCGGGAGGACGGTGTACTCAAACTTCGCCATCGCGTGCGGGGAATCATATGAGGAAACATCCTGGGCTATCGCGCCGCGACATGCTGAAGGGCTCGGGCGCCGTGCTCGCTGGGGCCGCCCTTTCGACGCGCGTGATGGCCGCCGCGCCACCTGCGGAACCGGTGACGCCGACGTTGATCGAAGCGGCGAAGAAAGAGGGGCAGGTCGTCTACTACACGTCGACCGATCTGCCGGTTGCCGAGAAGCTGGCAAGGGCATTTGAAGCCAAATATCCCGATATCACCGTGCGCGTCGAGCGCACCGGCGCCGAGCGCGTGTTCCAGCGGGTCGGCCAAGAATACTCCAGCAACATTCATGCCGTCGACGTCGTCAATTCCTCCGACGCCGCGCATTTCATCGTGTGGAAGCGCGACGGCATTCTCGCGCCCTATGTTCCGGAGGAGGTCGCGAAATACTACCCCGAGGAGCATCGCGACGCGGACGGGCAATTCGCAAGCTTCCGGGTCTGGTTGTCGATCATTGCCTACAATACCAATCTCGTGAAGGCCGAGGAGGCGCCCCAGAGCTTTGCCGATCTGCTCGATCCGAAATGGAAGGGCAAGATCGTCAAGGCGCATCCCGGCTATAGCGGCACCATCATGACCGCGACCTATCAGATGCAGCGCGATCTCGGCTGGAGCTTCTTCGAGAAGCTCGCCAAGCAGAACATCATGCAGGTGCAGTCCTCGACGGATCCACCCAAGAAGCTCGATCTCGGCGAGCGTGCGGTGATGGCCGACGGCAACGAATACAACATCTTCCAGATGAAGGAGGCCGGCCGCCCGGTCGAGCCGGTCTACGCCACCGAGGGGTCGCCGATCATTGTCGGCCCCAACGGGATCTTCAAGGACTGTCCGCATCCGAATGCCGCCAGGCTGTTCCAGTCGTTCGCGCTCGGGCGTGAGGGCCAGCAGCTCAATGTCGAGATCGGCGGCCTCAGATCCGTCCATGCACAGGCCAAGGAGAAGGCTGGACGCAGGCCGCTAAAGGACATCAAGACGATGAAGGACGATCCGGTGGCGGTGGAGCGGGAAGGGGAATCGATCAAATCGCACTACACCCGCATCTTCCGCGTCTGATGGGACGGCTCAGGCCAATAGCTGCCCGTCCGGGCGCCTGCCGCATGGCACGTGCCCGGATTTCGCGCCGGCTGGGTCGATAATGCCCCTCGGCGGAGGCGGCATTTGATGTTACCAATTTGGCCATGAACCAGCATGCCAAGGTCGACATCCGCCATTCCACCTGTCCGCACGACTGCCCCTCGGCATGTGCGCTCGACGTCGAGGTGATCGAGGGACGCTCGATCGGGAGGGTGCGCGGCTCAAAGCAGCAGACCTATACGGCCGGTGTGGTCTGCGCCAAGGTGGCGCGCTATGCCGAGCGGATTCATCACGCCGAGCGGCTGATGTATCCGCTGCGCCGGACCGGCCCGAAGGGCTCCGGCCTGTTCGCGCGGATCTCCTGGGACGAGGCACTGGACGAGATCGCGGCGCGCTTCGACGCGGCCGAGCGGGAGTTCGGCGCCGAGTCGGTCTGGCCCTATTACTACGCCGGCACGATGGGGCTGGTGATGCGCGACGGCCTCAACCGGCTGTCGCATGTGAAGAAGTATTCGCGCTTCTACGGCACGATCTGCGCAACCATCGCGCGCATCGGCTTTGCCGCCGGGACCGGCAAGATCGCCGGCGTCGATCCGCGCGAGATGGGCGTCTCCGACCTCGTCGTGATCTGGGGCACCAATCCGGTGAACACCCAGGTCAATGTGATGACGCATGCATCCCGCGCGCGCAAGGAGCGCGGCGCGAAGATCGCGGCGGTCGACGTCTACAACAACGAGACCATGAAGCAGGCCGACATCAAGATCCTGCTGCGGCCGGGGACGGACGGCGCGTTCGCCTGCGCTGTGATGCATGTGCTGTTCCGCGAGGGATTTGCCGATCGCGATTATCTTGCGCGCTATACCGACTGCCCGGACGAGTTGGAGGCGCATCTGAAGACGCGCACGCCGGAATGGGCTTCAGCGATCTCGGGCGTGCCGGTCGACGAGATCGAGGCGTTCGCGCGGCTGGTCGGGACGACCAAGCGCTCGTTCTTCCGTCTCGGCTACGGGTTCACTCGTAGCCGCAACGGTGCCGCCCAGATGCACGCTGCCTCGTGCATCCCCGCGGTCACCGGTGCCTGGCAATATGAGGGCGGCGGCGCGTTCTTCAACAATGCCGCAATCTGGCGTTTCGACGAGTCGATCATCGAAGGCCACGACGCGATCGATCCCTCGACGCGGGTGCTCGATCAGTCCAAGATCGGCCGCATCCTCACCGGCGACCCCGAAGCGCTGCGCGGCGGCGGGCCGGTCAAGGCGATGCTGATCCAGAACACCAACCCAATGACGGTGGCGCCCGAGCAGGCGCTGGTGCGCCGGGGCTTTGCGCGCGAGGATCTGTTCGTCGCGGTGCACGAGCAGTTCATGACCGAGACGGCGCAGATGGCCGATATCGTGCTGCCGGCAACGATGTTTATGGAGCACGACGACCTCTATTACGGCGGCGGTCATCAGCACATCTCGGTCGGCCCGAAGCTGATCGATCCGCCCGGCGAGTGCCGCTCCAATCACGAGGTGATGCAGGGGCTCGGCCGCCGCCTCAACGCCGTGCATCCCGGTTTCGACATGACGCCGCGCCAGCTGATCGATGCGACGCTGAAGAAGAGCGGGCACGGCGACATCGACACACTCGAAGCCGAGCTGTGGCGCGACCTGCAGCCTGATTTCCGCACCTCGCATTATCTCGACGGCTTCGCTCATGCCGACAAGAAGTTCCACTTCAAGGTCGATTGGGGCAAGGTGCCGGTCGGCACCGGCGGGCTGATGGGGGCGTGGGACAAGATGCCCTCGCTGCCCGACCACTGGACCATCATTGAGGAGGCGGATGCGCAGCATCCGTTCCGGCTTGCGACCTCGCCGTCCCGCAGCTTCCTCAACACCAGCTTCAACGAAACGCTGTCGTCGCAGGCCCGCGAGGGCGCGCCGACCGTGATGATCCATCCCGACGATGCGGCTGATCTCTTGATCGCCGATGGCGACGCGGTGACGCTCGGCAACATGCGCGGCGAGACCACGCTGACCGCGAAACTGTTCGACGGCGTTCGCCGCGGCGTGCTGATCGCCGAGTCGATCCATCCGAACAAGTCCCATATCGGCGGGCGCGGCATCAACATGCTGACCGGGGCGGAGGCCGTCGCACCGCTCGGCGGCGCCGCGTTCCACGACAACAAGGTCTGGGTCCGGAAGGCATCGACCAGCGGATAAATCCTGCTTGCAGTCGGCGCCGATCCTGCCGCAAATGTCGGCTGACGACGGCACACGGGCAAGAAAACAGGCAGGAAACATGACCGACAACAGCGTTCTTCTCGAAAAGCGCGGGCAGGCGTTCTGGATCACCATCAACCGCCCGGACAAGCGCAACGCGCTCAATGCCGCTGTGATCGCGGGTATCGCCAAGGGCTATCGCGAGGCGCATGACGACAAGGACGTCCGCGTCATCGTGCTGACCGGCGCGGGTGACAAGGCGTTCTGCGCCGGCGCCGATCTGCAGAACAGCGGCGCGGCGTTCTCGATGGATTTCTCGCGCCCTAATGTCGATTATGCCGACCTGTTGCGGCTGTCGCAGAACGCGACCAAGCCTGCGATCGCGCGGGTCGGCGGCGTCTGCATGGCCGGCGGCATGGGACTGTTGTGCATGACCGACATGGCAGTCGCGGCCGATGGCGTGATCTTCGGTCTGCCCGAGGTGAAGGTCGGCGTGTTCCCGATGCAGGTGCTGAGCCTGCTGCAATCGATCGCGCCGCCGCGCCTCGTCAACGAATGGGCGCTGACCGGCGAGCCGTTCGATGCCAGGTCCGCACAGGCCGCAGGTCTGCTCAACTATGTGGTGCCGGCGGCCGAGCTCGACGCCAAGGTCGATTGGCTGATCGGGCGCATCGTCGACAAGTCGCCGACGGCGATCCGTCGCGGCAAATACGCGATGCGGGCGATCGCCTCGATGTCGTTCGATGAAAGCATCGCCTACACAGAAAGCCAGATCGCGCTGCTCGCGATGACCGAGGACGCCAAGGAAGGCCTCAAGGCCTTCGGCGAGAAGCGCAAGCCGACCTGGACCGGCCGCTGAAGCATCATCGTGCCGCTTCACCTCGCCCGCATGCGGCCGCCGCAGGGGCGCACTATCAAATATCGAAAAACAACCCCATGCAAAGGAGCCGACGGCGGCCGGCGTTCGACAAGGCAACTTGACACGTCGGGCAAATCAGTGCTTTATTTCCATTATCCCGAAATCGTGCGCTCCTTGCTCGCAACGGCCCGTCTGCGGGGAGAGCCGGAACGCATCACGCGATGCGTTCCGGGTAGGTCGGCTGAGCTCTAGCCCGCGTTGGGCTTCAGGCCGGCGGCTTCGATGCCGGCCACGGCGCAGATCTCGTCATTGTCCGAGGTGTCGCCGCTGACGCCGACGGCGCCGAGCAGGGTCGTGCCGTCCATGATCAGGACGCCGCCGGGGACCGGCACCATCCGGCCCTGCGCCAGCGTGTTCACGGCATCGACGAAATAGGCCTGCTCCTGCGCGCGCTGAAACAGCGCCCGCGATCCCATCCCGAGCGCAAGCGCGCCATAGGCCTTGCCATGGGCGATCTCGGCCCGCATCAGGCTGGTGCCGTCCTGTGCCGCGGTCACCTTCACCGCGCCGCGCGCGTCGAGGATGGTGACGACCAGCGGCTTCAACTTCTTCTCGACGCCCTTGGCGAGCGCGGCATCCAGAATCTTGCGGGCAGTATCGAGCGTAAGCTCAGCCATGGGCCTCTTCCTTTATCGGCAATGATTGGTCGGATTTCGATGTCGCACGTTTCAGGCTCATCGCCAATACGCTGGCGACATGCAGCGGCGTGCGCCCGCTGCCGTCCTTGATCTGGTGCCGGCATGAGGTCCCGTCGGCCACGATCAGCGTGTCCGGATCGGCGCTGCGGACCGCGGGCAGCAGCGACAGCTCGGCCATCTCGATCGAGGCCTGATAGGTGTCGGCGCCATAGCCGAACGCGCCGGCCATGCCGCAGCAGCTCGACTCGATGGTCTTGACGTCGAGGCCCGGCACCAGGCGCAGCACCTTCTCCACCGGCTTGAACGCGCCGAAGGATTTTTGGTGGCAATGACCATGCACGACGGCCTTGCCGGCGACCGCGCCGAGCGGCAAAGCGAGGCGCCCGGCCTCGGCCTCGCGCACCAGAAATTCCTCGAACAGCAGCGCGTGCGCGCTGACCGTCTTGGCGGCCTCATCCGAGCGCAGCGACAGCAGCTCGTCGCGCAAGGTCAGCAGGCAGCTTGGCTCGAGACCGATGATCGGCACGCCGCGGGCCGCGAACGGGACGTAGGTCGCAACCAGCCGGTCAAGCTCGGCACGGGCCTGCTCCACCAGTCCGGCCGACAGGAACGTCCGCCCGCAGCACGGCGGCCGTCCGCCGTTCGATGGCCTCGGCAGATGCACGCGATAGCCGCCGGCGACAAGCACCTCGATCGCGGCGTCGAGATTCTCCCGCTCATAGCCGCGGTTGAACGTATCGGCGAACAGCACCACTTCGCGGCCGTCCGCCGGACCCAGCACCTGGGCGTCGGGCCGGAACGTGTCGCTGCGAAATTCCGGCAACGCGCGCTTGGCGCTGATGCCGGCGAGCTTCTCGAACAGGCCGCGCAGCAGCGGGCTGCGGTTGCGCCAATTCGCGACCGGCGCAAGGCGCGAGGCGAAATCGACATAGCGCGGCAGATAGCCGACCAGCCGGTCGCGCAGCGACAGGCCGTGCGTCGCGGCGCGCGCGGCGAGCACCTCGATCTTCATCTTGGCCATGTCGACGCCGGTCGGGCATTCATGGCGGCACGCCTTGCAGGAGACGCAGAGCTTCAGCGTCTCCATCATCTCGTCGGAGGCGAGCGCGTCCGCACCCAGCTGGCCTGAGATCGCCAGCCGCAACGTATTGGCGCGGCCGCGGGTGACGTCCTTCTCGTTGCGCGTGGCACGATAGGACGGGCACATCACGCCGCCTTCGAGCTTCCGGCAGGCGCCGTTGTTGTTGCACATCTCGACGGCGCCCTGGAAACCGCCGCCGGCGCCGGGATAGGCCGACCAGTCCAGCACCGTCTTCATTTCGCCGACGCGATAGTCCGGCGCGAAGCGGAACAGCGAACGGTCGTCCATCTTGGGCGGATCGACGATCTTTCCCGGGTTGAGCGTGTTGGTCGGATCGAAGCGCTGTTTGACCTCGCGGAAATCGGCCACGATGCGCTGCCCGAACATCGCTTCGTGGAATTCCGAGCGCACCAGGCCGTCGCCGTGTTCGCCGGAATGCGAGCCCTTGTATTCGCGCACTATCGCGAAGGCTTCCTCGGCAATGGCGCGCATTGCCTTGACGTCCTTCTCGAGCTTGAGATTGAGCACCGGGCGCACATGCAGGCAGCCTTCGGAGGCATGCGCATACATCGTGCCGCGGGTGCCGTGCCTCGCGAACACGGCATTGAGCCGCTCGGTGTAATCGGCGAGATGCGGCAGCGGCACCGCGCAATCCTCGACGAACGAGACCGGCTTGCCCTCCTGCTTCATCGACATCATGACGTTGAGGCCGGCGGCGCGGAAATCGGCGATGCCGGTTTGCAGCGCGGGCTCAATGATCTCGACCACGCCGCCCCATTTGCGCTGCGGCTTGTCCCAGCTGAAGCCGAGGTCGGCCATCAGCTCGCCGAGTTGCTTGAGGCGGGCGAGGTTGTCGGCTTGGTCCTCTTCGGCGAACTCGACCACCAGGATGGCGTCCGGATCGCCGCGCACCGCCGCCGAGATGATCGGCTGGAACATCGCGATCTCGCGGCCGAGCGCGATCATGGTGCGGTCGACGAGCTCCACGGCAATGGGCCGCAACTTGACCAGATGCTGGGCCGCGTCCATCGCCTCGTAGAAGCTGCCGAAATGGCAGACGCCGAGCGCCTTGTTGCGGATCACAGGCCACAGCTTGAGTTCGACCTGCGTCGTGAAGGCGAGGGTGCCCTCCGAGCCGACCAGAAGATGCGCCAGGTTGTTCGGCGCGTTGCGCGGCACCAGCGCGTCGAGGTTATAGCCGCCGACGCGGCGCTGCACCTTGGGGAATTTGTCGGCGATCTCGAGCGCCTCGCGCTCGCCGAGATCGAGCATGTCGCGAAACAGCTTCAGTCCGCTGTCGGACGAATTGACCCGCGTCAGGTCGCGCGGCACCTCGCCGAAATGCAGCAGCGTGCCGTCGGCGAGCGCGGCATCCATCGACAGCGTGTTGTCGCGCATCGTGCCGTAGCGCAGCGAGCGGCCGCCGCAGGAATTGTTGCCGGCCATGCCGCCGATCGTGGCGCGCGATGCGGTCGAGACGTCGACCGGAAACCACAGCCCGTGCTTCCTGAGCTGCCGGTTGAGATCGTCGAGCACGATGCCGGGCTCGACCACGCAGGTCCGATTATCGATGTCGAGCGAGATGATCCGGTTCAGATGCTTGGACAGGTCAACCACGATGCCGTCATTGACGGTCTGGCCGCATTGCGAGGTGCCGCCGCCGCGCGGGGTGACGATCCGCCCGGCGTCGCGGACGATCGCGAGCGTCCGGAGCGCCTCGTCGACGGTTCGCGGCACCACCACGCCGGCCGGCATGATCTGGTAGAACGAGGCGTCGGTCGCGTAGCGGCCGCGGTTGAAGGCGTCGAAAAACACGTCGCCGGTCAGTTCGGACCGCAGGCGCTGTTCGAGCGAGGAGACGTTCTTCATCCCAGATCCGATGTGATCCATGATACGACAATGAGTTGCTCATGGATTATGCATTCTCTCGACGTGAGAATTACATTATGAATTCATAATGGGCAAGGATAGCTGCATGGGCAAGGATAGCTGCCCTCCAGCCTTCCTTTAGCCGACCCCTTTAGTCGTTCTGGGGCGTCGTCTCCAGGTCGCCGTCCGGCCTCTCCGCGAGGTGATCGATGGCGGCGGCCCGCTTGTTGCGCAGGTGCTGGAACAGGATGTCGCTGAGCTCGCTTGCCGCGCGCCGGCGCAGCGCATCAAGGATCGCCTCGTGCTCGCGCATCGCCTCGGCCCAGCGCTGCCGCTTGCGGGCGAAATTGGCGGAATAGCGCACGCGGCGGATCCGGCCGGCGAAATTGGCGTACGCGGCCTTCAGCGTCTCGTTGCGCGCGGCCGCAACGATGCTCTCGTGGATTTGCTGGTTCGTCTGGAAATAGCCGTGCATGTCGCGATGCAGATAATGGCCGTACATCTCGTAGTGCAGGCGCTCGATCGCGACGATTTCCTCGTCGGTGATGATCTCGCATGCCAGTCGTCCGGCGAGGCTCTCGAGCCCGGCCATGACGTCGAACAATTCCTCGAGGTCGCGCGAGCTGAGCCGGCGCACCCGCGCGCCGCGGTTGGGCAAGAGCTCGATCAGGCCCTCGGCGGCCAGCACCTTGAGCGCTTCGCGCAGCGGCGTCCTTGAGATACCCAGCATCTCGCAGAGCTGCCGCTCGGGAACGCGGGCGCCCTCGGGAATGTTGCCCTCCACCACATAGTCGCGGAGCCGCAGCAGGATCTCGCCGTGTAGCGAGGCCTCCTGGCGGTCGCCGCCGTTGCCGGCGGCTGGCGGGGTGATTGGAACCCCGGCTTCGGGAATCGCGGATTTCATATTCTGAACAATAATTTGCCGGCGCGGTCGCGTCGATGCTCTCGATCGAATACCAAAATTGGATTGAAAAGACAAAAAATGAATGCAAAATAGCTCGTAGAGGAGCCGAAATCCGGCGATTGGGAGGTTCTCATGCATCAAGGGCGCCATTTTCTGCAGATTCCAGGGCCGAGCCCGGTCCCGGATCGCATTCTTCGCGGGATGGATATGCCGGTCATCGACCACCGCAGCGCCGAATTCGCCGCGCTCGGCCGTGCCGTGCTCGAGGGCAGCCAGAAGGTGTTTCAGACCAGGGGTCCCGTGGTGATCTTCCCGTCGTCCGGGACCGGCGCTTGGGAGGCCGCGATCGTCAACACGCTGTCGCCGGGCGACAAGGTCCTGATGGTCGAGACCGGCCACTTCGCCACGCTGTGGCGGCAGATGGCCGGCCGCTTTGGCATCGAGGTGGATTTCATGGCCGGCGACTGGCGCCGCGGCGCCGACCCCGCCCAGATTGAAGCCAGGCTTGCCGCGGACACGGCGCACAGCATCAAGGCGGTGATGGTCGTCCACAACGAGACCTCGACCGGCGCGACCAGCCGGATCGCCGACATCCGTGCCGCGATCGACCGCACCGCGCATCCGGCGCTCCTGATGGTCGACACCATCTCCTCGCTGGGCTCGGTCGATTACCGGCACGACGAGTGGAAAGTCGACGTCAGCGTCAGCTGCTCGCAGAAGGGCTTCATGCTGCCGCCCGGCCTCGGCTTCAATGCCATCTCGGAGAAAGCGCGCGCCGCGTCGCGCACCAACAAGATGCCGCGCTCCTATTTCGACTGGGAGGAAATGCTGAAGCCGAACGCCAAGGGCTTCTTCCCCTACACGCCGGCGACGAACCTGCTCTACGGGCTGCGCGAGGCGATCGCGATGCTGCTGGAGGAGGGGCTCGACAACGTGTTCGCCCGCCATCAGCGGCTGGCCGCCGCGACGCGCGCCGCCGTCAATCAGTGGGGACTCGAGGTGCTGTGCCAGGAGCCTTCGGAATTCTCGCCGGTGCTGACCGCGGTGATGATGCCGCCCGGCCATGATGCCGATCAGTTCCGCAAGGTCGTGCTCGACAATTTCAACATGTCGCTCGGTGCCGGCCTGTCGAAGGTCGCAGGCAAGGTGTTCCGCATCGGTCATCTCGGCGAGTGCAACGAGCTGACGCTGCTTGGCGCGCTGACCGGCGTCGAGATGGGATTGTCGGTCGCCGGTGTGCCGCACCGCCCGGGCGGCGTCGAGGCGGCGATGAAACTTCTCGAACAGCGCGACCAGCGCAATACACCGCCGCATCTGAAAGTCGTCGGCACCTAGCAGCCAGCGCGTCAACAAACTCAAAAAAATCGCAGGGGAGGGGATATGAGGCTTCGGTTCAAGGCCACCCATGTCGTGTTGGCCATGCTCTGCGTGATGTATTTCATCACCTATGTAGACCGAGTGAACATCGGCACCGCGGCCGGCGAGATCCAGAAGGAGCTCGGCCTGTCCAACACCGAGCTCGGCCTGGTGTTCTCGGCCTTCGCTTATCCATATCTGCTGTTCCAGGTGATCGGCGGCTGGGTCGGCGATCGCTTCGGGCCGCGCCAGACCTTGTTCCGGTGCGGCATGATCTGGGCCGCGGCGACCATCATGACCGGCTTTGTCCATGGCCTTGTCGCGCTGTTCGTCGCGCGTTTCGCGCTGGGGTTCGGCGAAGGCGCGACGTTTCCGACCGCGACGCGCGCGATGCAGTACTGGACGCCGGCGAACCGCCGCGGCTTCGCGCAAGGCCTGACGCATTCATTCGCGCGGCTAGGCAATGCCATCACCCCGCCGGTGGTCGCGCTGCTGATCCTCTGGCTGACCTGGCGCGGCGCATTCGTCGTGCTCGGCGTCGTCAGCCTGATCTGGGGCATCGCGTGGGTCTGGTACTTCCGCAACGAGCCGCGGGACCATGGCTCGATCACCGCGGCCGAGCTTGCGACCTTGCCGCCGCGTCCGCCGGGCGAGCGGCCGAAGGTGCCGTGGGGACCGCTGCTGCAGCGGATGTGGCCGGTGACGCTGACCTATTTCTGCTACGGCTGGTGCCTGTGGCTCTATCTCAACTGGCTGCCGCTGTTCTTCAAGAACAACTACAGCCTCGATCTGAAGAACTCGGCGCTGTTCGCATCCGGCGTGTTCTTTGCCGGCGTCGTCGGGGACAGCATCGGCGGCGTCATCTCCGACCGCATTCTCGAGCGCACCGGCAATGTACGGCTGGCGCGACTCAGCGTGACGGTCGTGGGCTTCGCCGGCGCGCTGCTGTCGCTGATGCCGATCCTGTTCGTCCACGACATCACGGTGGTGGCGCTCTGCCTGTCGGCCGGCTTCTTCTGCGCCGAACTCGTGATCGGGCCGATGTGGTCGATCCCGATGGACATCGCGGCGAAATATTCCGGCACCGCCGCCGGGATCATGAACACCGGCTCGGCCTTCGCGGCCATCGTCTCGCCGCTGGTCGCCGGCTTCGTCATCGACGCCACTGGAAACTGGTACCTGCCGTTCCTGATGTCGATGGGCCTGCTGCTGGTCGGCGGCTTCTCGGCGTTCCTGATGCACCCCGAGCGGCCGTTCGAGGAGACGAACGAATCGGTGGTGCCGGGCAAGGTGGTGGCCGCCGAATGAGGCGCAGCAGGCCCGGCGGAGCGCCGTCAGATATGCATGACGGACCCCCGCCGGGCCTAGGACAAACCCGGCGAATAGTGATATGCGAGCGGCTCACCACGACCAAGACGAGACCGGGAAAGACGCTCATGACCGTGCATACTGGAAGGCATTTTCTGCAGATTCCGGGACCGACCAACGTGCCGGACCGGGTGCTGCGGGCCATGGATATGCCGACCATGGACCATCGCGGTCCGGAGTTTGCCGAGATCGGTTTCGCCGTGCTTTCCGCGATGCAGCGCGTGTTCCGCACCAAGCAACCCGTGATCATCTACCCGTCGTCGGGGACCGGTGCCTGGGAGGCCGCGATCGTCAATACGCTGCAGCCCGGCGACAAGGTTCTGATGTGCGAGACCGGCCAGTTCGCCGTGCTGTGGCATGGCATTGCCGACAAGTTCAAGCTCGACGTCGATTTCATCTCAGGCGACTGGCGCCACGGCGCCGACCTCGAGCAGATCGAGGCCAGGCTGTCCGCCGACAAGGCGCACAAGATCAAGGCGGTCTGCGTGGTCCATAACGAGACCTCGACCGCCTGCGTCACCTATCCGCGCGACGTCCGCAAGATCCTCGACACGCTGAAGCATCCGGCGCTCTTGATGGTCGATACCATCTCCGGCCTCGGCTCGCTGGAATATGAGCACGATGCATGGGGCATCGATGTCTCCATCGCCGGCTCCCAGAAGGGGCTGATGCTGCCGCCCGGCCTCGGCTTCAATGCCGTGTCCGAGAAGGCGCTCGCCGTGGCCAAGGCCAATCCGGGCATGCGCTCCTATTGGGATTGGCAGGAAGTCATCAACATCAACAAGGCCGGCACCTGGCCCTATACACCGGCGACCAACCTGCTGTTCGGCCTGCGCGAGGCCGTGAAGATGCTGGAGGAGGAGGGCCTGGAGAACGTCTTCACCCGCCACAAGCGCCACAGCGAAGCGACCCGCGCGGCGATCAAGGTCTGGGGCCTCGAGACACAGTGCCAGGAGCAGGGCGCACACTCGCCGGCGCTGACCGCGGTGCGGGTGCCCGATGGCCACGACGCCGACCACTTCCGCAAAGTCGTGCTGGAGAATTTCGACATGTCGCTCGGCACCGGCCTCAACAAGGTCAAGGGCAAGGTGTTCCGGATCGGGCACATCGGGCACTTCAACGACCTGATGCTGATGGGCACGCTGTCCGGCGTCGAGATGGGGCTTGATCTGGCCAATGTGCCGCATCGCAGCGGCGGCGTGCTGGCGGCGATGGAGGTCCTGAAGGGCCGCGACGCCGCGCAGTCGAAGGCTGTCGCTTAAAAAGGCTGTCGCCTGAAATCGAATCGCAAACAACAGAAAGAGCGAGACATGAACGCGCCCGTCAATTCGACCGAAGACCTGATCTATTCCGTCGAGGACGGGATCGCGCGCATCACGTTCAACCGGCCGCAGGCGCGCAATGCGCTGACCTTTGCGATGTACGAGCAGATGGCGGCGATCTGCGAGAACATCAATCAGGATCACTCCATCAAGGCGCTGATCATGACCGGCGCCGGCGACAAGGCGTTCGCCTCGGGCACCGACATCTCGCAGTTCCGGGCGTTCAAGACGGCGCAGGATGCGCTCGACTATGAGGCGCGGATCGATCGCGTGCTGGGAACGCTCGAGCAGTGCCGCGTGCCCGTGATCGCGGCGATCGCCGGCGCCTGCACCGGCGGTGGCGCCGGCATCGCCGCCTGCTGCGATATCCGGATCGGCACCGAGGCGACGCGGATCGGCTTCCCGATCGCCCGCACGCTCGGCAACTGCCTCTCGATGTCCAACATCTCGCGGCTGGTGTCGCTGATCGGTCCGGCGCGGACCAAGGATCTGATCTTCAAGGCGCGCCTCGTCGAGGCGCCGGAAGCGCTGGCGCTCGGGCTGTTGAACGAAGTCGTCCCCGATGTGGAAACGTTGCAGCGCCGCGCTACCGAGACGGCGAAGCTCGTCGCCGGCCACGCGCCGATCACGCTCGAAGTGACCAAGGAGGCGGTGCGCCGCATCCGCCGCACGCTGTCGCGCGAGGAGGGCGAGGACCTGATCCTGCGCGCCTATATGAGCGAGGATTTCCGCGAGGGCATGGACGCCTTCCTCAACAAGCGCGCGCCCAACTTCAAGGGCAAGTGACAGCGGCTTCAGGTGCCGTCGCAACCACAGTTATCCATTGTTGAGCGATGCTGGAGCGACGGTTCTCGTTCACAACTTCCGCCGCGGAGTATGGGTCCCTGCTTTCGCACTAGCGTGTCTACACGGTTTTGGGCGCGACAGATTGACTCGGTGCAGCAAGAAGTGGCGTCTCTGCAGCATGTTGTATGATTCTCTCACTGGCGCTTTGATTCGAAGGAGCGCCAGCGATGCAGCCGGATTTGTCTTTGGGTGAGTTCGGGGACGTTCGTCTCGACAAAAGGGGGCGACGCTTCTCCGGGCTATGCTTTGCACGCGCAGCGTCTGCTTGCGCCAGATGGCCCGGGGCGATTGGGCTGCCAATATGGCGTTCTGGCGGTTTGTGAACAACCCCCAAGTCACGATCGATAAATTGATTGAGGGCTGGAGCACGCAGACGCGGACTGCGGTCAGCGGGCGTCATGTGCTGGCGATCCAGGATACGAGCGAGGTCAAGTTCCAGACCCAGGCGGGACGGCGGCGCGGGCTGGGCAAAGTCGGCAAGGGCAATGCTCGCGGCGTGCTGTTGCATGCGATGATGGCGGTGGATGCCGACAGCGGGGTCTGTCTTGGCCTTACTGGCGGCAACGTTTGGACGCGCAAAGGCAAGGTAAAAATCCCGCATGAGCGGCGCGCCTTGGCCGACAAGGAGTCGGCGCGCTGGGTGACGGCCGCCGAGCAAGGCCGCGACGTCCTGGCAGATGCCCGCATGATCACCGTCGTCAACGACCGCGAGGGGGATTTCTTTGCTCACTGGGCGCTGACGCCAGCTGAGAATGTCCATCTTCTGTCGCGTGCCATGCACGACCATGCGCTGGTCGATGGCGACACACTTTATCAGGCGGTCGAGCGGAGCCGCTTCTGCGACAACGCGGTGATCGATCTGCCGCAGCGAATGGATCGGCGCGGCCGGCAGGCCCATCTCTCGATGCGCTTCGGAACCGTCGTGCTCAAGCGGCCGCAGAGGCCCGGCGTCACCGACTTGGCGGAGGGCATCAAACTCAGCTTCGTAGAAGTGGTCGAGTTGCATCCGCCGAGAGGTGCGGAGCCCATTCGCTGGCTGCTCCTGACCACTCATCCGGTCGCCACCGCTAAAGACGCCTGGCAGATCGTCTCCTGGTACCGCCAGCGCTGGATCATTGAGCAACTCTTTCGCTCGCTGAAGAGCCAGGGTTTGCGCATCGAGGATAGTCAGATCGAGAGCGCCGAAGGCCTGATCAAGCTCGTGGCGGTCGCCACCAGAGCGGCATGTATCGTCATTCAACTCGTTCAGGCCCGCAACAGTGGCGAAGAATTGCCGGCTGAATTTGTCTTCACCGCAGAAGAGATCGAGACGCTCAGGGCCATCAACAAAACCATGAAAGGTCGCACCGAGCTTCAGAAAAACCACCATCGCCCCAACACCCTTGCTTGGGCGGCATGGATCATCGCAAAACTCGGCGGATGGACCGGCTACGCCTCCCACCGTCCACCTGGACCAATCACCTTCCACACCGGAATGGCCCGCTTCCAAATCCTCGCAAATGGCCCGACAAACGTGTAGATGCACTAGTGCTTTCGCAGGGACGACAGCGAACAAGCTGTTTGAAAGTTGAATCAAAACTCACCCCGTCATCCTGAGGTGCGAGCCTTGCGGCGCAATTGCGCCGCTGGGCGAGCCTCGAAGGATGCACGGCCCGGCTGGTGGCCGTCGATCCTTCGAGACGCGCGTTCCGCCCTCTCAGGATGACGGGACTGTTGCAAAGCGGTTATGCGAAACGACGCACGCACCTCATTCCAAAGTCATAGGCCATGCGGCAGTTCGCGGCTTGAACTCACCTTCATTCTCGGCACAATGACGCGAGCTCGCCACCTCGCAGGTTTTGCCAAGCCGAACAAATAGATAGGGAAGAAACACGTGGGACAGATTGTAAAAACCACGGCTGCAATCGCGGCCCTCTTGCTAAGCACGCCGGCCTTTGCCGGCTGGGAGCCGAGCAAGCCGGTCGAAATCGTGGTCGCGGCCGGTGCCGGCGGCGCCTCCGACCAGATGGCGCGCATGATGCAGGCGGCGATCCAGAAGAACAATCTGATGAAGCAGCCGATGGTGGTGTCGCTGAAGGGCGGCGCGTCGGGTGCGGAAGCGCTGATGTACATGAAGTCCAGCGAGGGCGATCCCAACAAGGTGCTGATCGCCTATTCGCTGATCTACATGCTGCCGCTGTCGGCCAAGATTCCGTTCAACTGGCGCGACCTCACCCCGGTGTCGGTGATCGCGCTCGACCAGTTCGTGTTGTGGGACAACGCCTCCGGTCCGAAGACCGTGAAGGAGTTCATCGCTGCCGCGAAAGCGGCGAGCGCGCCGTTCAAGATGGGCGGCACCGGCTCCAAGCGCGAGGATCACGTGCTGACCGTCTTCATGGAGCAGAAGACCGGCGCGAAATTCTCCTATCTGCCGTACAAGTCTGGCGGCGAGGCCGCGACCCAACTGGTCGGCGGTCACACCGAGTCCAACGTCAACAATCCCAGCGAGAACCTCGAAGTCTGGCGCGCCGGACAGGTTCGTGCGCTCTGCGTGTTCGACAAGGAGCGCATCTCCTACAAGACCAAGGTCACCGACACGCAATCCTGGAACGACATCCCGACCTGCAAGGAAGAGGGGCTCGACGTGCAGTACCTGATGCTGCGCGCGATGTTCCTGCCGGGCAAGGTCACGCAGGAGCAGCAGGCGTTCTATGTCGACCTGTTCCAGAAGGTGACGCAGACGGCTGAATACAAGGACTACATGGAGAAGCAGGCGCTGAAGCCGATCTTCCTCACCGGCAAGGACATGGTCGAGTTCCTCGAGGATGACGACAAGCAGAATGCCTCGCTGATGAACGCGGCAGGGTTCGTCGCGAAGTAGCGGATCCGCTGTCGTTCCGGGGCGATGCGAAGCATCGAACCTCAGATGCGCAATTGCGCATCGGGGAATCTCGAGATTCCGGGTTCACCCTTCGGGTGCCCCGGAATGACTGGGCCGGCTGCTTTCCTGTTAGCTTGGAATTGCCTTGCAAGTGGCAGCGGCGCGGTGATTACTGCGCCGCAGTATGGCCGAACGTCCGGCGAGCCCGATCGGGCTCGGTCACCCCTCCGGCGCCGTTGCGGGACCGTGAGGAGCGATCATGACCAAAGCCGTGTTGGGGATCATCGGTGGATCCGGCATCTACGATCTGCCGGGCCTGGAAAATGTCCGCGAGGAGGCGATCACAAGCCCCTGGGGCGAGCCGTCGGCGCCGCTCCGCCGCGGCGAGATGGCGGGACTGCCGATCGTGTTCCTGCCGCGCCACGGCCATGGACACGCCCTGTCGCCGTCCGACATCAACTATCGCGCCAATGTCGATGTGCTGAAGCGGGCAGGGGTCACCGACCTCGTCGCACTGTCCGCGTGCGGCTCGTTCAAGGAAGAGCTGCCGCCGGGCACTTTTGTATTGGTCGACCAGTTCGTCGATCGCACCCACAAGCGCGAGAGCTCGTTCTTCGGCAAGGGCTGCGTCGCGCATGTCTCGATGGCGCATCCGGTGTCCCCCTTGCTGGCGAGGCATCTCGCCGCCGCTGCCCAGGCCGAAGACATCGCGTTCGCCCGCGGCGGCACCTACCTCTGCATGGAGGGGCCGCAGTTCTCCTCGCTCGCCGAAAGCCTGACCTACAAGGCGCAGGGCTATTCGGTGATCGGCATGACCAACATGCCGGAAGCCAAGCTCGCCCGCGAGGCCGAGATCTGCTACGCCAGCGTGGCGATGGTCACCGATTTCGATTGCTGGCATCCGGCCCATGATGCCGTGACGGTGCAGGATATCATCCGCGTGCTGAATTCGAATGCGGAGAAGGCAAAGGCGCTGGTCGCGCGGCTGGCGCGGGATTTCCCGCGCGAGCACGAGCCGTGTCCGGTCGGTTCGGATCGGGCACTGGACACCGCGCTGATCACGGCGCCCGCGGCCCGCGATCCGCAGCTGCTGGCCAAGCTCGATGCCGTCGCCGGACGGGTGTTACGGTCGTGAAGAAGTCCTCCAGGAGCGCGCGACGCGAAGGGCGTAGGACATGAAAGTCGATGGACGACATTTTCGCAGCATCTGGCCCGAGCCCGACGGCTGGTCGGTCGGCGCGATCGATCAGCGCCGGCTGCCGCATGAATTCATCGTCGCCAAACTCACCACAGCGGACGAGGCCGGCGAGGCGATCCGCTCGATGCTGGTCCGCGGCGCGCCGCTGATCGGCGCCACCGCAGCCTATGGCGTGGCGCTTGCGATGCGCGCCGATGCCTCCGACGCAGCGCTCGAGCGCGCCGGCAGGATGCTGCTTGCGACGCGGCCGACCGCGATCAATCTGAAATGGGCCGTTGACGAGATGCAGCGCGCGCTGGCGCCGCTCGCGGCTTCGGCCCGCGCCGAGGCGGCCTATGCCCGCGCGCGCGAGATCGCCGATGAGGACGTCGAGATCAACCGCGAGATCGGCCGTCACGGGCTCGGCCTGATCGAGACGATCGCCGCGACCAAGAAGCCGGGCGAGGTGGTGAACGTCCTGACGCATTGCAATGCCGGCTGGCTTGCAACCGTGGATTGGGGAACGGCGACATCGCCGATCTACCAGGCGCACGATCGCGGCATTCCGATCCATGTCTGGGTCGACGAAACGCGGCCGCGCAATCAGGGCGCCTCGCTCACCGCCTGGGAACTCGGGCACCACGGCGTGCCGCACACCGTGATCCCCGACAACACCGGCGGACATCTGATGCAGCATCGCATGGTCGATCTCGCGATCGTCGGGACCGATCGCGTCGCCGCCAATGGCGACGTCTGCAACAAGATCGGGACCTATCTGAAAGCGCTCGCGGCCCACGACAACAGCGTGCCGTTCTATGTTGCGCTGCCGTCGCCGACCATCGACTTTAGTATCGATGACGGCGTCAGGCAGATTCCGATCGAGCAGCGCGCGGCCGACGAGGTGACGCACCTCACGGGACGCACGGCGGATGGCCGGATCGAGACCGTGCGCGTGGTTCCGGACGGCTCGTCGGTGGCCAATTTCGGCTTCGACGTCACGCCGGCGCGGCTGGTGACCGGATTGATCACCGAGCGCGGCGTTCTCAAGCCGGAGCGTGCTGCACTTGCGAGCGCCTTTCCCGAACGTTCCACCGTTTAGCTGAAGGCTGCATTGACGGTGGTTGCATCGGCACGCTATCCCAATCGTTGCCCTCGCAACCCAGACCGTCTCATCCATGTCCACTACCGAACTTGAGATCGTCGTCGACGATCCGACCGCACCTGAAGATAACTCGCCGGCGGTCGTCAGCACCGGCGTCGTCGACGTCGTCGTGTCGCTGCTTCTGCTTGCGCTCGCCGTAGTGCTCGGCTGGGACAATTGGCGCACCGGCGCGTCGTGGGACTCGACCGGTCCGCAGCCGGGCTATTTTCCGTTCTACCTCTCGGTCATCCTCGGCAGTGCGAGCCTCTATGGTCTCGGCGCGGCCTTTCTTTCGCGCCGGGAAGCCGCCGAGACCTTTGTCACCCGCGCCCAGCTTCGCCGGGTGATGGCGGTGTTCGTGCCGACGTTGCTGTTCTGCCTCGCCACCCAATATCTCGGCCTCTATGTCGCGAGCTTTCTCTTGATCGCTGGCTTCATGCGCCTCGTCGGCAAGATCGCGCTGTGGAAGTCGCTGCTCACCGCCTTCGTCTTCACCGCCGCGATGTTCATAACGTTCGACGTCGCGTTCGACGTCATCATGCCAAAGGGGCCGCTCGAAGCGGCTCTCGGCCGCTAGCGAACCGACAGGATTTCGAAACATGGAAGCTTTCGGTCTCCTGCTGCACGGCTTTGCCGTCCTTCTGACGTGGAAGACGCTGCTGTTGATGATGGTCGGGCTGGTGCTCGGCATCTTCGTCGGCGTGCTGCCCGGGCTTGGCGGCCCCAACGGCGTCGCGATCCTGCTGCCGCTGACCTTCACGATGGACCCGACATCGGCCATCGTGATGCTGTCGTGCATCTACTGGGGCGCGCTGTTCGGCGGCGCCATCACCTCGATCCTGTTCAATATCCCGGGCGAAGCCTGGTCGGTCGCGACCACGTTCGACGGCTATCCGATGGCGCAGCAGGGCAGGGCGGCCGAGGCGCTCACCGCGGCGTTCACCTCGTCCTTTGTCGGTTCGCTGGTCGCGGTGCTGCTGATCACCTTCCTGGCGCCGATGATCTCATCGTTTGCGCTGAGGTTCGGCCCGCCGGAATTCTTCGCCGTCTATCTCCTGACCTTCTGTTCCTTCGTCGGCCTCGGCCGCGAGGCCAAGCACAAGACGGTCATCTCGATGTCGCTCGGGCTGCTGCTCGCCGGCGTCGGCATGGATACGGTGTCCGGGCAGTTGCGCATGACGTTCGACTCCGCGGAGCTCTTGCGCGGCATCAACTTCCTTGTCGCTGTCATCGGCCTGTTCGGCATCAGCGAGATCCTGCTCACGATGGAGGAGCGCCTCGCGCTGCGCGGGCACGCCGCCGGGATCAGCCTGCGCGTCGTGCTCTCGGTGTGGAAGGATCTGCCGAAATACTGGGTGACGCTGCTGCGCTCGTCGGTGATCGGCTGCTGGCTCGGCATCACGCCGGGCGGCGCGATCGCGGCCTCCTTCATGGGCTACAACCTCGCCAAGCGCTTCGCCAAGGATCAGGAGAGCTTTGGCAAAGGCCGGATCGAGGGCGTGTTCGCGCCAGAGACAGCCGCGCATGCCTCGGGCACCTCGGCGCTGTTGCCGATGCTGGCGCTCGGTATTCCCGGCTCGGGGACCGCTGCGATCCTGCTCGGCGGCCTGATGGTGTGGGGCCTCAATCCCGGTCCGCTGCTGTTCGTCGAGCACAAGGATTTCGTCTGGGGCCTGATCGCCTCGATGTATCTCGGCAACGTCGTCGGCCTGGTGCTGGTGCTGACCACGGTGCCGATCTTCGCCTCGATCCTGCGCGTTCCGTTCGCGGCCGTAGCGCCGATGATCGTGGTGTCCTGCGCGATCGGCGCCTATGCGATCCAGAATGCGATGTTCGATATCTGGCTGATGCTGGGCTTCGGCGTCGTCGGCTACGTCTTCAAGAAGATCGGGATCCCGCTCGCGCCGTTCACCCTGGCATTGGTGCTTGGCAACCGCGCCGAGGATGCGTTCCGCCTCTCGATGATCGGCTCCGGCGGCGACATGAAGGTGTTCTGGTCGAACGGCCTGGTCGGAACCATCACGACACTGGCGATCGTGCTGCTGTTCTGGCCGGTGATTGACAAGGCGTTCGTCGGGCTCGGACGAATGTTGCGGCCTGCACGGGCGTAGTCGCGGTCCGGGATCGGGCGACCTCGAACCGCTAGGCGTTGGTGGTTTGATACCGTCAAACCACCTTGCGCTGACGGAGCTCGGCGATCTCATCCTTGCCGAAGCCGAATTCGGCCAGCAGCTCGTCGGTCTGCTCGCCGAACTCCGGCGGGCGGGCGGCCATCCTGCTCGGCGTCCGCGACAGCGTCACCGGCTGGCTGACCAGCTGGATCTGCCGGTTCTCGTCATTGGGCACATGCTGGGCCATGCCGAGATGCTTGACCTGGGCATCCTCGAACATCTGGTCGATCGAGTAGATCGGCCCGCACGGCACGCCCGCGGCGTTCAGCTCCTGCACCCAGGTCTCGGTCGATTTCTTCTCGGTCAGCGCGTCGATCCTCGCATTTAGCGCGTCACGGTTCTTCGAGCGCGCCGGCGCGGTCGCGTAGTCGGGATCGGTGATCAGCTCGGGCGCGCCGATCGCCTGTGCACAACGCTCCCAGATCCGCCCGCCGGTCGTGGCGATGTTGATGTAACCGTCGGAGGTCTTGAACACGCCGGTCGGGATCGAGGTCGGATGGTTGTTGCCGGCCTGCTTGGCCACTTCCTTCTCCATCAGCCAGCGCGCCGCCTGGAAATCCAGCATGAAGATCTGGGCCTGCAGCAGCGAGGTCTGCACCCACTGGCCTTCGCCGGATACGTCGCGCTCCAGCAGCGCTGTGAGGATGCCGATCGCACAGAACAGACCCGCGGTAAGGTCGGCGACGGGAATGCCGACCCGCATCGGTCCGCCGCCGGGCGCGCCGGTCACCGACATCAGGCCACCCATGCCCTGGGCGATCTGATCGAAGCCCGGGCGCTTGTGATAGGGGCCGTCCTGGCCGAATCCGGAGATGCTGCCATAGACGATCCGCGGATTGATCTTGCGGATGCTCTCGTAATCGATGCCGAGCTTGGCCTTGACGTCCGGCCGGAAGTTTTCGACCACGACATCAGCCTGTTCGGCCAGCCGCTTGAACACCTCGAGCCCCTTGGGGTCCTTCAGGTTCAGCGTCATGGCGCGCTTGTTGCGATGCAGGTTCTGGAAATCGGACCCGCCGCGCGGGCCGCCCGGCTGCTCGCCACCGCTGTCCTCCAGAAGCGCATCGATCTTGACGACATTGGCGCCCCAATCGGCGAGCTGACGCACGCAGGTCGGCCCAGACCGGACCCGGGTCAAATCCAGCACGGTGAAACGGGACAGGGCTTGGGATGCGCGGGGAAAGGGCATTGAGACACCTCTTGTTGGGCGGGCTGCCCGGGGCTTGAGCCCATCTGCCATAGACAATTTGGCAGGCCTTTCCAACTGTTACCCGGATCACAAACAGGGCCGGAAACAACCAGCCATGGTTCCGCGGAGATCGGCTCCTGCATTTGCCGCGGCCATGGCCCGGACCCACGCCTCCCCGCCGTCCGCCAACCCTCGACAATCACCGCGCCGGCTGCTAGCCCGTCGCCATGCCGAATGGGGTTTTGCCCTTACGGAAGAGGCACTTGAGGCGTATCGGAGCGATGGACCGAAAGCGGGCATGGCGGTGAAAAAGGGTCCATCCCATCTGCTCGGTAACTCGGCATGGAACGCGACCGCCTTCGCGGTCGCGGTGCTGCTCAATCTCGCGATCCTACCGTTCGTGATTTTCCGGCTCGGTCTCGCCGCGTTCGGTGTTGCGGGTCTGGTGACGGCCTGTGTCGCGCCGGCGCTGATGTTCAGCAATGCGCTCGGCCTTTCGACGGCGCGCGAGCTCGCGCAAAGGTTGGAACCGTCCGATCGCGACATGGCGCGGCGATTTTTCGCGACCGCTCTGGCGCTTGCCATCGTCCTTGGCGGCCTGATCGCGGCGTTGCTTGCCTTTGCCGGCGCGCCGCTGGCACGGCTGGGATTCCACCTCGGCGGCCCGGCCGCCGACGACCTCGGGCTCACCTTCGCATTGGGCGGTGCCGGTTGGCTGTTCCAGTGCCTGTTCGCCGTCTTCCTCTCGCTGTTCACGGCGCGCCAGGACTATCGGCGGATCGCGTCGATCAGCATCACGGGCACGGTGGTGACGACGATGTCGATGCTGCTGCTGATCCCCTACGCGCCGCGTGCCTCGACCTTCCTCGGCTGTCAGGCCTTGGGCTTTGCGACAAATCTCGTGATGGCGTTCGCCTGGTCGCGCCACGCCTTCAGCGACTGGCTGGCGAGGCCGGCGCTCGATCGCGGCGCGCTGCGTGCGCTGGTCAAGCTTGGCGGTTGGCAGTTCGCAGCGCAAAGCGGCGCGCTGTTCGCCGGGCAGGCGGACCGCTATCTGCTCGGCGCGCTGCTGCAGCCGCAATTCGTCGGCTTCTACAGCGTCGCGCAGCGGCTGGAGGAGGCGGTCTATATCGGTGTGCTGAAGATCGGCGAGATCTTGTTCCCGTTCTTCAGCACCCTGCAGAGAGAGGATGACGATCGCAAGGTCGACCTCCTGCTGCGCTCGTCCTGGATTCTCAATGTGCTTGCCGCGAGCGCGCTGGGCGGCCTGATCCCGGTCGCAGGCGCATTGCTGCATCGATGGACCGGTGCCGAGGTCGCCGCCGAGGCCCAGCTGGTGCTGGTGGTACTCGCGATCAGCGGAATATTGGGGTCCAGCGCCAATGTGTTTGCGTTCTATCTGCTGTCGCAGGGGCGCTCCAGTTCCAACGCGCTGATCTCGCTCGTCACGGGCATCTTCACGCTGGCGACCAGCGCCGTCGCGCTGCCGTATTTCGGCTGGGAGGCGGCCGGTTGGAGCTCCTGCGTCGGGATGGTCGCCCAGATGGTGATCACCGTGCTGTTGCTGCGGCGAACCTTCCGCCTTTCAGGTATGTGGTCACGGATGTTGCATTTCGTATTGATTCCGCTCGGCACGGGAGTAGCCATCGCGCTGGCGCTGCGTTCGCAGCTCGGCCACGCGTCATTCGACCACGCGCCGTCATGGTGGTATGTGGTGTCGCTCTACGGCGTGTCGGCGGCGGCCATCTTTGTCGCCGCCGTTGCCGCGTCGCAGCTCGGTCCCTATCGCGCCGTGTGCTGGCGGGATCTCCGCGTCATCAGCAGTCGCTTCCTGCCCTTCAAGGCCATCTAGACATGTGCGGCATCGCAGGCATCGTCAATCTGCGCGGCGCTCCCGTGGAGCCGGCCGACATCTCGCGGCTCACCAATTTGATCGCGCATCGCGGTCCGTTCGGCGAGGGCACCTGGTTCAATGCCAAGCGAAACGTCGCCTTCGGCCATCGTCGGCTCGCCATCATTGATCCCGGTGAGGGCGGTTATCAGCCGATGGTGTCAGGCGATGGCCGCCATGTGATCGTCTACAACGGCGAGATCTACAACTTCCTCGAATTGCGCCGCGAGCTCGAGGCGAAGGGCGCGGTTTTCCGCAGCCAGTCCGATACCGAAGTGATCCTTGCCGCCTGGCAGGCTTGGGGCGAGGACATGCTGCTGCGCTTCAACGGCATGTGGGCGCTGGCGATCTACGACACGGCCACGGATGATTTGTTCCTGGCGCGCGATCGCTTCGGCATCAAGCCGATGCTGTATGCGTTGTCATCCGAGCGCTTCGTGTTCGCGTCCGAGCAGCGCGCGCTGGCGCGGAGCGGGCTGGTCGAGACGTCGCTCGATGTCGATGTGGCGCGGCGGCTGTTGCTTGACCCGTTCGGGATCGAAGGCAGCGAGCGGACCCTGTTCGCGCAACTGCGCCGCCTGCAGGGCGGCCACTGCATGTGGTTGCGCCAGGGGCGTGTGCAGGTGCGCCGCTGGTGGCGGACCGTGGATCACCTGCCGGCGATTCCGGATACCGAGGCCGAACGCGTCGAGCGCTTTCGCGAATTGTTTCAGGATTCCGTCGCGCTGCGGATGCGCAGCGACGTTCCGATCGGGACCTGCCTGTCCGGCGGCTTCGATTCGTCCGCGGTGATCTGCGCCATGGCGACCCATGAGAAGGCCGGCATGGGGCCGCGTGACTCCACGGCCTGGCGACACGCCTTCGTCGCGACCTTTCCCGGCGCCAGCAATGACGAGCGGCCGATGGCGGAGGAAGCGGCCGCGTGGGCCGAGGTGGCACCGAGCTTTCTCGAGATCGGGCGCTCCGACGCGCTCACCGACCTTGACCGCATCCTCGACGACAATGACGACGTCTATATCGGGCTGCCGAGCGCGCCGTGGTTGATCTATCGCGAGCTCCGGCGCCAGAACGTCACCGTGTCACTCGACGGCCACGGCGCGGACGAATTGATGGGCGCCTACCTGCAGGAGGGACAGTCGGCCGCATTCCGGATCCGGAACGCAGCAGCCGCGCTCACCTCACGATCGCAGCTGGCGCAGCGCGGCATCGACTTCCTGCGCGCGCAGATGATCAGGCGCGAGGGGCACTACTTCCTGCGTGGAGGCGCTACGGCCGCGCCCGCGCCGCTGCCGCTGGTCGCCGAGGATGACGAATTGCCTGATACATGGGGCGCGTTGAACCGGCGCCTCTACCGCATGTTCCATTCGACCACGCTGCCCACCATCTTGCGCAATTTCGACCGGCTCTCGATGGCGCACGGGATCGAGGTCCGCATGCCGTTCATGGACTGGCGGCTGGTCACCTACACGATGGCGCTGCCGGAAACGAGCAAGTCGGCGGATGGCCTGACCAAGGTGGTGGCGCGGCAGGCGATGGCGAACCTGATGCCCGAAACCATCCGCACGGCGCGCCGCAAGGTAGGCTTCAACTCGCCGATGCCGGAATGGCTGAACGGGCCATTGGCGGGTTGGACAGCAGAGCTGCTCGAGCGGAATGTTCCGGCATTCGCCGAGTTCGTCGACGAGGCGCCCCTTCGAAAGGCGGTCGGCCGCTTGACGGCGTCGCAGAGCTGGGATTGGAAGAGTGTCGGCCGGATCTGGCCTTATTTGAACATGAAATGGATGTTGGCAAGGCCCGCGTAACCAATGCGTCTGTTCCAGAATAGCGGTCTCTATCCGTCCTATTTGCCGAGGCTGAACCAACTCGCGGCAAAGGCGTCAAGTTTCGACGCGCGCCGCGACGTGTTCCTGCATGATCGGTTTGGCGCCGCGCATTTTCTCAAGCCCGTGCTCGACGGCGCAGCTGAAGCCTTCTTCACGAATGGCGACGATGAGGTGCTGCAGCGCCAGTGGGCACGTGAGCAGGGCATGAAGGAAGCGCCGACGCTCGAGGCCATTCTGCTCGCGCAGATCGAGCATCACAGAACCGAGGTGTTCTACAATCTCGATCCGGTGCGCTATCCGAGCGCGTTTGTCGCCAAGCTTCCCGGCTGCGTGAAGAAGACGCTGTGCTGGCGCGCCGCGCCTTCCGGAAATGCCGATCTCACCGCCTATGGCGCGGTGCTTGGAAACTTCCCTTCGATCCTCGAGGCGTGGCGCAGCAAGGGGTGCCGGGCGGAGCTCTTCTTTCCCGCGATCGACCCTGTCATGGAGCAGTACGGCCACGGCGAACGGCCGATCGACGTGGCGTTTGTCGGTGGATATTCGCGGCATCATAGCGCGCGGGGCAGGACGCTCGAACAGGTCGCCGCGCTGGCGGCTGATCGCAAGATCGTGTTCTGCCTCGATGCGTCGCGGCTGACACGGCTCGCTGAAAGCGCGGTCGGTCGATTGCTGCCGCTGCGCAAGCACCGGCGCCCCGACGCCATCGCGCGAATCGCGAGGTTGCCGCTGTTCGGCAGGGACCTCTACGAGCTGTTCGGATCGGCGAAGATCGTGCTCAACGGCGCAATCGACATGGCCGGCAACGATCGCGGCAATATGCGCTGCTTCGAGGCGATGGGTTGCGGGTCGCTGCTCGTGTCGGATGCCGGCAACTATCCGGAGGCGATGCTGGACGGCGTCACGATGCGCACCTACGACGCTCCCGAGCGGGCCGCTGAGGCGATCTCAAGCAGCCTGCAGGATTGGCCTCAATGGGCTGGGGTCGCCGCCTCCGGCAGGAGCCGCGTGCAGGAGACCTACAGCAAGGCCTCGCAATGGGCCCAGTTTATCGACCTCGTCGCGCGGATTGAGCCGTGATAGAGCGTTTTCGAGCGAAGTGGGCGCCGGTTCGCGCAGGGAAAATGCGTCAAAACAACAATCTGGAGCCCCGTTCCGATTCCATCGGAACGGAAAAGGCTCTAGACGGTGCACAGGGCCGGCCAGCGGGCGGGCGATCGGGCCGAGATGATGTCTGCAAGTGACTTGATGCATCAGCTGAAATGGGTGGCCGACGGGCTCGCCGTGCCGCTGTTCAAGCTGCGGCCGCGGCCGTTCGGCCCGGGCTATCAGACGGTCAAGCGCGATACCATCACTGCGGCCATCGATGCGGGCCTGCTTCAGGCAGGAAAGGAGCTTCCGCCTGGCTACGGCGTCGCCATGGACGAGCGCGTGGTGGAATATCCCTGGGTCTATGCCCGATTGAACAATGTCGGCAAGATGCTGGACGCGGGATCGACATTCAACCACGATTTCCTGCTGCAGCGTCCGCCGCTGCGCGGCGCGGATCTCACCATCATGACGCTGGCGCCGGAGAAGCGGTGCTATTGGCATGACGGCTATTCCTATGTGTTCGGCGATCTTCGCAACACGATGTTCGGCGATCAGGTCTTCGACACCGTCGCCAGCATTTCGACGATCGAGCACATCGGCCTCGACAATCAGATGCTGTACACGGGCGATCCGCGCGACGCCGAGACCGATCGCGACGGCTTCGTTCCGGCGGTGCGGGAGTTCAAGCGCATCCTCAAGCCCGGCGGGACCTGCTTGATCTCGGTGCCGTTCGGCAAGCGCGACAATCTCGGCTGGTATCAGGTGTTCGATCTTGCCATGATCGAGCGGATCATCGAGGCATTCGGCGCGACATCTCACCATGTCGATTATTTCGGCTATTCGCGGCAGGGCTGGTCGCGCCAGAGTGCCGAGGCGCTCGCCGACGCGACCGTTTTCGACGTCCACACCCGGCAAAGGGCAGGGCAATGACCTTGCGGCGTCGTCGCGCGCCGTCGCTTGCCTGCAGTTGACGGCATGAATGTCGATTACCTGATCCAGCGCCTGATCGGTCGCGCGACGTGCCGGCTGCAGCCGGACGCGGCGCTCGGCCGCTATGCCAGGATCAGAAACATCCGCGGCGATTCCGACAAGATCGTCGTGGGCCGCAATAGCCGCATTCTGGGTGAACTCCTGACCTTCGCGCATGGTGGCGAGATCAAGATCGGCGAATGGTGCTATGTCGGAGAAGGAACCCGGATCTGGTCGGCGGCGTCGATCGAGATCGGCAACCGCGTCCTGATCTCGCATTCGGCGAATGTCTTCGACAATCTCACGCACCCGCTGCGGGCGGCCGAGCGGCACAAACAGGTCCAGCAGATTTTCACCCGCGGGCATCCGAACGATATCTCGCTTGATGAGAGTCCGGTCAAAATCTGCGATGATGCCTGGATCGGCGCGAGTGCGATGGTCTTGCGCGGGGTGACGGTGGGCCAGGGTGCCATCGTCGCGGCCGGCGCGGTCGTGACCAGGGATGTCGCGGCGTTTTCGATCGTGGCGGGCAATCCGGCCGTATTGGTGAGGGAGCTCGGGCCCGATGAGCGGTGAGCGCAAGTTTACCACCTGGGAGGATGCGGTGGTCTGGCTGCGCAATCAGCCGGATCAGCGCCAGCTTGTGCTCGATGCATTCTACGACGATCCGCTGGCCGGCGCTGCCGAACGCTATTTCCAGAGCTCCGAGTGGCAGGCGGTCGCTTCGCTGCTGGCCGGCCGGTCCGGCACCGCGCTCGACGTTGGCGCCGGCCGCGGCATTGCGAGTTACGCGCTCGCCCGAACCGGCTTTGCCGTGACGGCGCTCGAGCCGGATCCGAGCGCAATCGTGGGAGCGGCGGCGATCCGCGATCTGGCAGGGCAGACGCAACTGCCGATCCGGGTGGTCGAAGAGTTTTCCGAGCGGCTGCCGTTCGCCGACGCGGCGTTCGATCTCGTCTTCGCCCGCGCCGTGCTGCACCACACGCGCGATCTCGAGGGAGCATGCCGGGAGATGTTTCGCGTGCTGCGGCCCGGTGGCATGCTGATCGCCGCGCGCGAGCATGTCATCAGCAAGGAGACGGACCTTCCCCAGTTCCTCGCGCAGCATCCGTTGCATCATCTTTACGGGGGCGAGCATGCCTTCCTGCTCGATCGCTACACCGGCGCGCTGACCGCCGCAGGCTTTTCCGCGATCGACACGTTGGCGCCGCTGCAAAGCCCGATCAACTTGTTTCCCTATACGCTGGAGACCCTGAAATCGGCGATCGTGACCAGGTTGACGCAAAAGGTTCCGGTGGCGCCGCTGTGGCGAACCGCGTTCGCGTCACGCCTTGTGTTCGGCTCGCTGCTGTCGATGGCGGAACGCTTCGACAATCGACCGGGCCGGCTCTACTCCTTTGTCTGTCACAAGGCCTGAGCGATGATCGTCTGGGTGACAGGCGCGAATGGGTTCATCGGCCGCCATCTCGTGCATGAGCTGGCGGGAGCGGGCCACGCGGTGCACGGCGTCGGGCACGGCGCACTCGATGCAGCGGAATCCCGGCGGCTTGGTTTGCAGAGCTGGATCAACGGTGAAATCGACGCGGCCAATCTCAACGCGCTCGCCGCCGCGCACGGGCTACCGGCGCAGATATTTCATCTGGCTGGCGGATCGTCGGTCGGCATCTCGATCGAGCGGCCGTTCGAGGACTTTTCGCGGACCGTGGCGAGCACCGCGCGGCTGCTCGAATGGCTGCGCGGATCCGCGCCGAACTGCGCGGTGATCGCGGCGTCAAGTGCGGCCGTCTATGGAGCCGACCATGTCGGCCCGATCGCTGAAAGCGCAATCGCAACTCCGATGTCGCCCTATGGGCAGCACAAGTTGATGATGGAGCAATTGTGCGGGAGCTACGCGCAGTCGTTTAGCATCCGCTGCACGATCGTGCGGCTGTTCTCGGTCTATGGACCCAATTTGCGCAAGCAGCTGCTCTGGGACATCTGCTCGCGGCTGGCGGCCAAGGAGCAGGTGCTCACGCTTGGCGGGACGGGAAACGAAATCCGCGACTGGACCGACGTGCGTGATGTCGCAAGGCTGCTCGCAAGCGTCGCAACACCGTCGTCGCAGGCGGCCTTCCGGGTCATCAATGGCGGGTCGGGCCGCGGGACCAGCGTTGCCGATATCGCGGCCGGCCTCATCCGGCAGTGGGGCGGCAATACCGTTGTGCGGCACTCGGGCGTAAGCCGGCCCGGCGATCCCCTGAGCCTGTTGGCCGACGATGCCGTGCTGCGTCAGATCGGGTTCGATTGGCGCATTCCGCTCGATCAGGGCCTTGCCGACTACGTGGCCTGGTTCAAGGGGCAGGCTTCGTGACGCCCCGCCCATTGCGGTTCGCGTTCAGTCACATTTCGCGACGGCTTTGGGCCGGCGGCTACAATTATCAGCGCAATCTGTTTGCGGCGCTTGCCAGGTTTCTGCCCGGCGAATTCGTTCCGATTGTCTTTGCCGGGAACAGGGCCGAGCAGA
This sequence comes from Bradyrhizobium sp. USDA 4503, assembly GCF_054055815.1. Lineage (NCBI taxonomy): Bacteria > Pseudomonadati > Pseudomonadota > Alphaproteobacteria > Hyphomicrobiales > Nitrobacteraceae > Bradyrhizobium > Bradyrhizobium sp. USDA 4503. The sequence goes on along the minus strand of NZ_JBSRXS010000001.1, from coordinate 3,092,914 downwards.
ATGAGCTCGCGGAGCTTGCCGCAATACCGGGTGTCGAGGTCGTTCGATCGGACGCGTTCGATGGACAGCCAGGGTTGGCCGCGGCACTCGGGCTTGGTCTGGATCGCGGCGCCGCAGCGGCGTTTCGAGGCGCCGGGATTGATGTCGTCGTCGAATCGGCACGTTTCTTTGGTTGGCGGCTCGCGCATCCAGCAGTGGCATGGATTCCGGATCTGCAGCACCGCTCTCTGCCGCAACTGTTTCCAACGACGGCACGCTGGCGCCGCGAGCTTGGCTTTCGCATGCAAATCGCCTCGGGCCGAACCATCATGCTGAGCAGCGAGAGCGCGCTGCGTGATTTCAGGAGTTACTATCCAGGCGCAAGTAACAAGGTCTGCGTCGTTCGCTTCGCAACCCAGCCGCCGGTCGCGGTCCTGAACACGGACCCGGCGGAAGTGATCGCGGCATATAATCTGCCGGCGAACTATTTCTATCTGCCCAATCAGTTCTATCGCCACAAGAACCACCAGCTCGTCGTCGACGCCTTGACGATCCTGAAGGGGCGGGCGATCGACGTGGTGATCTGTGCATCCGGCAGCAAGGAAGACCGGCGCGAGCCGGGCTATTATGATCTGGTCAACTCCGAGATCCAGAAGCGCGGCCTTGAAGCGCAGTTCCGCCACCTCGGTGTTATCCCGCTGCCGCATGTCTACGCGCTGCTGCGCGCTTCAACGGCGCTGATCAACCCATCGCGCTTCGAGGGCTGGAGCACCACCGTCGAGGAGGCGAAATCGTTTGGCGTTCCGATGATCCTGTCCGACATCGACGTGCATCGGGAGCAGACCGCGGGTAGCGCCCGCTATTTCGGCGTCGACGATCCGGTCGCGCTGGCGGACCACCTGATGCAGGCCGCGCAGGAAGCCCACGGACCCATCATTCGGAACGTCGTTCCGCACCAGGACGACAACGTCAGCGCGTTCGCAGCGAGTTTTGCGGCGACAATGCGACAGGCGGCAGGTCAGGATATCGCTGAACCGATCGAAACATAGACGTTAAGTCAGCTCGCGCGAGCGCTCCTTCACCCGGTGAGGTTGACGTTCATCGCGTGAACGGGTTAGAGGTGAGCTCAGGCGCCGGATGGGATTTCAAGCCATAGCGGCTCGAATGCGTTTCCTGTCGCATTGTCCACGAAACCCAAGCGGATATAGGTCAGTCACTCGTGTGCGGCATATTCGGCCTAGTCGCCAAGAACGGGCTCGTTGATGCTGATCAAGTCGATCGACTGACCGATCTCGTCGCTCACCGCGGTCCGGATGGACGCGGAGTGAGGGTCAATGGCGCGGTCGGGTTAGGGCACCGGCGGTTGGCCATCATCGACTTGACCGACGACGGCGCGCAGCCGATGCGCGATCGACTGCTCCCGATTTGGATCACCTACAACGGTGAGATCTACAACTATCTCGAGCTTCGTGCAGAACTCGAAGCGCTCGGTCACGTCTTTCATACCGCCTCCGACACCGAGGTCTTGCTGGCGGCCTATGTCCGCTGGGGCGAGAAGTGCCTCGACCGTTTCAACGGCATGTGGTCGTTCGCGATTCACGACGAGCGCGACAATACGCTGTTCTGCGCGCGCGATCGTTTTGGCGTAAAGCCGTTCTACTTCGCAAACACGGCGACGCAGTTCGCCTTCGGCTCGGAAATTCGCCAGCTGCTTCCCCTGATCGGGCGTTCGATCGCGGACGACGATCTCGTCAGGGATTTTCTCGTCTGCGGCTTGAGCGATCACACTAGCCGGACCTTCTTCAAGGGTATCGAGAAGCTGCCGCCCGGACACAAGATGCGCGTCGACGTGTCGACAGGCCGGATCGAGATCGAGCGCTATTATTCGCTGGCGCCTCGTTTGGCCGTGGCGAACGAACAGGATGCGGCCAGGTTGCTGGCGGAGCTGCTCGACGATGCGACGCGCCTGCGCCTGCGCTCGGATGTTCGCGTCGGAACCTGCTTGTCGGGAGGTTTGGACAGTTCGAGCGTCGCGACACTGGCCGCAAGGCACTACGCGTCGTCCTCCAATGGTCGCTTCTTTGCCATCACTGCGGTGAGCGAGCAGGCAGCGAACAACGAGGAAGCCTACGCGGCCGACGTCGTGGAAAAGGCCGAGCTGAACTGGCTGCGCACCAAGCCGAGCTATGAAGATTTCGCATCGACCGCGGAAGCCTTGCTCGAGGTGCAGGAAGAGCCGTTCGCTGGTCCCTCGATCATGATGCAATACGAGGTGATGAAGACGGCGCGCGCGAACGGCGTGATTGTGCTGCTGGATGGTCAGGGGGGCGATGAGACGCTGCTGGGCTATCATCGCTATTATGCGGCGTGGCTCCGCGACCAGCTGGATCGCTCCGGTGTAAGGGGATTCCTCTCCGCCTTCCGCGCGGCCACACAGGCTGGCGTTTCGGCTCAGCGCTTGCTGATGTACCTGTTTGGCGCCAGCTCGGCGGTGCTGAGGGCCACATTCTACCGTTGGCGATACGCCTTCCTGAAGAACCCGGACCTGCCGGAGTGTCTTCGCCGTTTTGCGCGGGAGACGCGGGACGCGCAGGAAATGCAGGTACTGGAGATCACGGAGACAAATCTGCCGATGCTGCTCCGTTTCGAGGACAAGAACTCGATGCGGTTTGGGATCGAGACGCGATTGCCGTTCCTGGATTACCGATTTGTTGAGTTTGCGTTGAGCTTGCCGACGCGCATCAAGTTGAACAATGGGTGGACGAAGTGGCCGCTTCGTGCGGCCATGCAGGAGGTTCTTCCGGCCAGCATCTCCTGGCGCAAGGACAAGATCGGTTTCGCCGCGCCCGATCAGCTATGGCTCAATCGACACTCGCCTGCGATGTATGAAAAGGTGGCCGGCAGCGCACTGCTTGCCCGGTACGTGAACATGGCTGCGGTGAAGAGGAAATTTCACCGGCTCGACCTCGGAATGCGCTGGCGGCTCTATTGCGTGGCGCTTTGGGCTGAGCGCTTTGGGGTTGAAGCCCCATGAAGATTTGCATGTTGTCGAGTGTCCATTCGGCCGATGACATTCGAATTGTCGAGAAGGAGGCGCGGAGCCTCTCCGAGGCCGGTCACGACGTGACTGTCGTGGCGCGATCACCCCGTCCGAGCGATCCAGGTCGCATTGAATTCAAGTTGATCGAGGTGCCGCCGGTTCCCCGATGGAAGCGCCCGTGGGTCGCGGGACGAGCGGCACTTGCGCTTGCCCGCGCGACCGGCGCGGATGTCGTGCAATTTCACGATCCTGAACTGATACCGTTCGCGCTGCGGCTGAAGAGCCGACGTTGCAGGGTGATCTACGATGTCCACGAGGACGTGCCGGCGGACATTTATTCCAAGCGGTGGATTTGGTCCTGGATGCGGCCGGCTGTGGCGCGCACGATGGAAGTTGTGGAGCGGAGCGCCGCGCGCCGCTTTGATGCGATCGTGGCTGCGACACCGGCCATTGCCGATCGCTTTCGCTCCTATGGTGCGGCCGTCACGTTGGTGCGAAACACCGTGCGACTGGACGAATTCATCGAGCCGACGCCGACGACGAGGCGCCGTCGGCAGGCGGTTTACGTGGGCCGGACGAGTTTCGATCGCGGGTTGGTCGAAATGGTGGAGGCATGTGCCGCGGTGCGTTTGCCGCTCGTGCTCGCCGGAAGCATCGGCCGCGAAGAACAAGCCTGGCTTGAGAAATCTTCCGCCGACGTATCATACCGGGGCAGGCTCGGGCGGGGCGAGATAGCGGCGCTGCTGAACGAAAGTCTCATCGGGCTCAATCTGCTGCTGCCCGAACCGAATTATCTGCTGTCACTGCCAACCAAGCTTTTTGAATACATGGCCGCCGGGCTGCCTGTCATTTCAAGTGACTTGCCGAAATCAAAGGAGATCGTCGAGGCGGCGGGCTGCGGATTCGTCGTGTCGCTCAACGATCGCGCAGCGCTGCTGAACAGCCTGTCCATGCTCGCGGATGACCCGGAACGGGCGATCCGATTGGGGCTGGCGGGACGGGCGGCGGTCGCCGGGAATTTCAACTGGCAGCTTGACGCGGTGGAGCTCAACGGACTCTACCGACGATTTGCCTCGCTCGGGGCCGCGGCATGAACATCTGGATGCTGCATCCCTTTGCAGGAGGTCCGGGCCTGGGCCGCCACTATCGTCCGTTCTGGCTTGCCGATGCCTGGAGACAGATGGGGCATCGGGTGCTGGTGGTCAGCGCCGCCTTCCATCATCTGCACAGGCAGCCGCGCGTTCCGGGGCCGCAGCGGATCAACGACGTCGACTTCTGGTTTCTCGACACGCCGCGTTATGCCGGCGGCAGCCTGGGGCGGCTTCGGAACAACCTGAGCTTTGGGCCGGCTTTCCGCTCAGCAGCGTCTGCAATCGCCGCGCAGTTCGGCAAACCGGATCTGATGATAGCGTCGAGCCCGCATTTGTTCTTCATCTCGGCGGCAGATCAGATCGCGCGGCAGTTCGATGCCAGGTTCTGGCTGGAGGTCCGCGACCTCTGGCCGGAGAGCATCGTGGCGCTTGGAATGACCCCCGCCTGGCATCCGCTGATGAAGGTGCTCGGCTGGAAGGAGCGCTCGGCCTATCGCGCGGCAGATCGCGTGATCTGTCTGCTGGCCGGGGCTGAAGCGCATATGCGCGCGCGTGGCTTGCCGCCTGGCAAGTTCACGTGGATCCCCAACGGAGTGTCCGACGGTGAAATACAGGGCGCGCTGACGATCGAAAATCTGGGTCACCCTTTGATCGATCGCATCAATCTGTTGAAGCGGCAGGGCAGGCGCGTCGTTCTCTACGCCGGCGGCATGGGCCCTCCAAATGCCGTGGAGGCCATTCTCGACGCGGCTTCCATCCTCGGCAAGGCAAACCCCGAGATCCATTTCGTGATGATCGGTTCAGGCACCTCGAGGGACGCGTTGAGACACCGGGCGGTCACGCTTGCCAATGTGGAGTTTCACGATGAGGTCGATCGATCGGTCGTGCACGGCATGCTGCATGCTTCCGATTGCGCGGTCGTGGCCTTCCACAACAACGCGCTCTATCACCATGGCATCAGCCCGAACAAACTCTTCGACTACTGCCTGTTTGCCCCGCGGAGCGTCATCGCGTGCGAGGGCAGGGCGCTCGCGGGGCTTGAAAAGCTGGTGACGTCTCGATGCGCACCGGACGATCCGCCGGCGCTCGCCGAGTCCCTGGTCGCGGCGCTGAATGGCCCGGAGCGCTCGCGGGACGATCGGATCGCCATAGCCCGGCAGTACAGTTACTCGGTGCTGGCAGCGCGATACTTGACGCCTTCGGGCGACCACGCCTGACATTTGGTGGGGATGAGATGTTGGCTCCTCAGATAAATTCCTTTTATAAACAATGACTTGCATTGTTCATTGCGTGAACGATTTGGCTTGACGTTCATCGCATGAACGCGCTAATGCACGCATTGCAGGAATGGGCGCATGGCAAACACACTCCCGACGGACGACAGAGACAGCGATCGACTTGTGCTCGGTCTGCTGACCTCCGTTGAAATCGACGGGGCGCGCTCGCAGCGGCGCATCGCGGCGGAACTTGGAATCGCACTTGGCTTGGTCAATGCCTATTTGAGGCGCGCCATCAAGAAGGGGTTCGTCAAGGTTGGTCAGGCGCCGGCCCGTCGATATGCCTATTACCTCACGCCCCAGGGCTTTTCCGAAAAATCAAGGCTCACCGTTGAGTTCCTCTCTTCGTCGTTTTCGCTCTTTCGAAGAGCCAAGGAAGAGTATTCGCGCGTGTTCGATCGCGCTCAGGTGCTGGGCTTCAAGCGAATTGTTTTTGCCGGGAAATCCGATCTTTGCGAAATAGCCATCCTGTGCGCCGTGGACAGCCCGGTGTCCATCGTTGCTGTTGTCGATGCCGATGAAGCTGCGTCACACTTCTTCGGGATCGAGGTGGTGCCGTCCTATGCTGAAGTGGCCGAGCCGTTCGACGCGGTCGTCGTTACGCATCTCAACAAGGCCAGGGATGTGTTCGATCAGGCCGTCGATATGTTTGGGCCGGAAAGAGTATTGACGCCGGACCTGTTGGGGTTGCGTCCGCCTGGGGTGCAGAGGGTGGAATGATGGCAACGGAAGCGCAGCTCGGCCTCAGCTGGTATGTCGTGCAGACGCACGTCAATGCCGAAGTGAAGGCGGCGGCCAATCTGGTCCGCCAGGGATTTGGTGTCTATCTTCCGCGCTACCAAAAGCGCCGCAGCCATGCGCGCCGGGTCGACGTCGTCGCGCGGCCGCTGTTTCCGCGCTATTTGTTTGTCGCCATCGATCTCGCAACGCAGCGGTGGCGCGCTATTCAATCGACACTCGGTGTTTCCCATCTGGTCTGCTTGCACGGCAGGCCGGCGTCGGTGGAGAACGCTGTGGTCGGAGCGTTGAAGGCGCGAGAGGACGAGGCCGGTTTCATCGCGCTTTCGCGTCGGTCTCCCTTTTCGCCCGGAGACAAGGTGCGGATCACCGAGGGGGCGTTCGCTGATAGTCTCGCGCTGGTCGAAGGCGTCAGCGATCATGAGCGCGTCGCGGTTTTGCTCGACCTGTTGGGGCGCAAGGTGCGTGTGCTGGTCGGCGCCAATCTGATTGCCGCGGCCTGACGGCGTCTGCTGCTCGCAGGCGTGGTGGTAGAGAAATCCGGCTCGGGGTGGTGCTCGATTCACCCCGAGTGCGGTAGCTTGGAAAAATTGAACTTCGTTGGGAGGCGTGAGAGGTCAGATGCATTCGTTTGCGTTGATAGGAGCAGCCGGTTATGTGGCGCCGCGTCACATGCGGGCGATACACGCGGTAGGCGGGGATCTGAAGATCGCCTACGATCCAAATGACTCAGTCGGCATTCTGGATAGCTATTTTCCCAATGCCCACTTCTTCACCGAGTTCGAACGATTTGACCGCCACGTCGACAAGCTGCGGCGGCGCGGCGAGAAAATCGACTACGCGTCGATCTGCTCACCCAATCATCTGCATGATGCGCATTGCCGCTTCGCCCTGCGATCAGGAGCCGACGCAATTTGCGAGAAGCCGCTGGTTCTGAATCCATGGAACATCGACGGTCTCGCCGAGATAGAGCAGGACACCGGCCGTCGCATCTCGACAATCCTGCAGCTGAGGCTTCATCCTGCCATCATCAACCTGCGGGAGAAGTTCGGGACGAGCAACAAGCGACACAAGGTCGAGCTCACTTATATCGCCTCACGAGGCCGCTGGTATTACACATCCTGGAAAGGCGAGGATGCCAAGTCGGGAGGCGTCGCCACCAATATCGGTGTGCACTTCTTCGACATGCTTAGTTTCGTGTTCGGTTCGGTCAAACGCAACGAGGCGCACCTGCGCCAGCGCGAACGGGCGGCCGGATTCCTCGAATGCGAGCGGGCCGACATCAGCTGGTTTCTGTCGGTAGACAGCAATGATCTGCCGCCTGACGTCCAAGGCAAGAAGACGACGTTCCGCTCGATCACCGTGGATGGCGAGGAGGTCGAGTTCTCGGAGGGCTTCACGGATCTCCATACGCGGAGCTACCAGGAGATTCTGGCAGGGCGCGGTTTCGGTCTCGACGACGTGCGGGCTTCGATCGAGATCGTGTCCGCCTTCCGCCAGGCGCCATTGACCACCGGGCATGAATGGCAGCATCCGTCCGCGCGTGGGGCGTCGTCCAAATGAGCGAGATGAAGGATGATCCGCGATTTCCGGGCGTGCTGATCCACGCATCCAGCTACGTGGACGATGGCGTGATCATCGGGCGAGGCACCAAGATCTGGCACTTCTGTCACGTGCTTCCCGGCACCGTCATCGGTCAGAATTGTTCGATTGGACAAAATGTCATGATCGGGCCGCGCGTGAAGATCGGCGATGGATGCAAGATCCAGAATAATGTGTCGCTCTACGATGGTGTCGAACTCGCAGACGACGTGTTTTGTGGTCCGAGTTGCGTGTTCACCAACGTCAACAATCCGCGTGCCGATGTGTCGCGCAAGGACGAGTTTCGCAGCACACCCGTCGGGCGTGGCGCCAGTATCGGTGCCAACGCCACCATCGTGTGCGGCCATTCGCTCGGCGAATATTGCTTCATCGGCGCCGGCTCTGTCGTGACGAAGAATGTGCCGGCATTCGCCTTGATGATCGGCAATCCGGCGCGACGGGCCGGCTGGATGAGCCGAAGCGGGGAGCGGCTGGGCGCTGATCTGGTCTGTCCGCGAACCGGCGAGAAATACACGCTCGATTCGTCGGGGGCGCTCGGCGCTGACGCCGGCTAGCGTCGTGCAATTCGAGGAAGTCGATCGACGGGTCAGATCGAGGCCCAAGGAGCTTCTTCTCCACCGCATCGATGAAGCTGATGGAAAATGAAATACTCATCAAATCTGAATGTTTTTCGACTTCTTTCGATCTACGGAGGGCGCGTCATTGAGGGGGTGGCTCACGACGTGCGCCAACGTTATCTTGGATCGGTGGTCGGCATCGGTTGGGCAGTCCTGCTGCCCGCGATGCAGCTAAGCATCTACGCCGGATTGTATGCCTTCGTATTCAAGGTCCGCCCCAGCGGTCTCAATGAGTGGGGCTACATCCTGCTGGTCTTCTCCGGGCTCGTTCCGATCATGGCCTTCAACGAAGCGCTCACGAGCTCAATTTCCTCGGTCTCTGCAAACAAGAATCTGCTGCTCAACACCGTGTTTCCCGCGGAGTTGATCCCGCTGCGATCCGTGGTGGCGGCGCACTTTCCTCATCTGTTTGGTCTCGCAATCACGCTCTGCCTGGGCTTCGCTCTTGGGCGGACCGATTGGAAAGCCATCGTGCTCGTTCCCGTGTGCTGGCTCCTCCTGTTGATGTTTGCGACTGGAATTGGATGGATACTTTCGCTTGTCTCGTTGGTTGCGAAAGACATTCAGCAGGTCATCGGACTGGTTCTTATGGTCATGATGATCATCAGTCCGTTTGCCTATACTCCGGAGATGGTTCCGGGTGCCATGAAGCCGCTGCTTCTCCTGAATCCGCTTTCCTACTTCGTGCTGACGTTTCAGCAGCTCATCTGCTACGGCAACTGGCCCGACCCCCGCATTTTTGGCGGCGCAGCACTGATAGCGATCACGAGCTTTTTGGTGGGATATTCGTTCTTCCAGCGCGCAAAGGGTGTGTTCTTTGACTACGCTTGAGCAGTTCGCGATCAAGTTCGAAGCGGTTTCCAAGATCTACAAGCTCTATGGAAGTCAAGGCGACCAGCTGGTCGACGTTCTTGGCCTGCAGCGCTTCGGATTTCGAACCCGACAACAGCCGAAGATTTTTCCCGCGCTCAGCGACATTTCGATCTCGGTGCCGCGCGGCCACAGAATCGGGATCATCGGGCGGAACGGGGCGGGAAAGACCACGCTGTTGAAGCTGGTCTGCGGAAATTTCGCACCGACACATGGATCGGTGTCGGTGAATGGGGAAGTTCAGGCGCTGATGGCCGCAGGCCTCGGATTTCATCCGGAACATACCGGACGGGAAAACGTCGAAGCTTCATTGCAGTACAACGGCCTTCGCAAGGACGAGTATCGGGACGCAGTCGAGGGAATCATCGAGTTCTGCGAGCTCGGTGACTTCTTCGATCAGCCGATCAAGACCTACTCGTTGGGCATGCTGGCGCGCCTGATGTTTGCCGCCGCAACCGCGATCCGGCCGGAGATATTGATCGTCGATGAAGTCCTCGGCGCTGGAGATGCTTACTTCGTTGCCAAATCGAAGGCCAGGGTGGAAACCCTGGTGCGAAGTGGCTGCACGATGCTGCTTGTTTCCCACTCGATGCCGCAGGTACTCGAGCTGTGCAGCGAAGTGATCTGGCTTCATGAGGGCAGGATCCGCATGCAGGGGGATGCCTTCGCAGTGGTGAAGGCCTATGAAGAGTTCGTGCACGGCGGGGGCGATCAGCGCGTTCAGGCGCCGGTGGCTTCGTCTGCGGCCGGTGACGATGGCGCAGCGGCAAAGGTTGCTGGTTCAGTGTCGCTGCCAGCGCGGTCAGAAAAGCCCGCGGATGGCAAAACAACATTCGATCGGGAAGTCCTGTTGCAGGAGCCGCATTTCGCTCCGCACGCGACGGCAGCTGTTTTTCCGGTGATCGAGCCGCCCCGGGACTTCAAGTTTGTCGCGCGTGGTGGGCTATCGAGATGGGCATCAAGCGGCGATTTGAAGTTGTCCGGATTTACGATGGTCACGGAGCGTGGAGAGACCAACAGATTGATGGCGCTGGCGCCGGCCAAGATGATGCTGAATGTGGTTGCCTGCGTGGATGGGGACTTTGAGTGCCGATACGGCATCGTCGTGCTCGACTATCTGGGAGCATGCCGGGCAAAGCTCATAAGTCCCCCCGACAAGTTTTCCGCGACGAAAGGACAAGAACGCTGCGTGGAAATGCTGTTTAATCCAGTGCAGCTCGGGCCGGGTGAATACGTTGTAAGTCTCAGTATCCATGGAGCCGATCACCTGGCGAGATTCAACGGCACCGTGCGTCATGACTTGTTGTCGCGAAGCTTCGATCTGATCGTTGAGGTTCAGGAATCCCTGGTTGACGTTTCCGCGGACTTCTTTCATTCGGCGGAGTGGCAGTTCGCTCCCGATCCGGACTCTGGTTCGAGCTTGAATCCGGAGGCTCGGCATTTGCTGGATACCGAGATTCGATGACGGGTCGAGTGATGCGGGTTCTGGTAGCCTATTCGGCTGCCGCGAATGTTGTCCCAACGACATTGGAATACCTTACCGCGCTGAGGGACCTTCCCGGCTGCGAAGTCCAGTTCGTTCATTGCACGGACGATGCGCGGCTGAACTTCGACATCAATGAATTCGATGTCCTGATTAACAGCTACAGTGCGCGGCTCTGTTTCGACTGGTACTTGAACCCCGATTACGTACGAGCCGTTCTGTCGTTTCGCGGCCTGAAGATCGCAATAGCGCAGGACGAGTACGATCGGACAGGTGTGCTGCGGAGTGCGATCAGGCGCCTCGGCTTTCACGTTCTGCTTACGAGCGTTCAGAAGGAGTTCTGGCCGCTTGTGTACCCCGCGATGCAGCTGCCGGGTGTTGCCTTGAGGCAGGTGCTGACGGGATACGCGCCGGCCGCACATCCGGATCGCCGGATCAAGCCGCTGGCTGATCGACCTTTTCCGATCGGTTATCGCGGCCGCCAAATCGGTGCGAGGTATGGACGGCTCGGCTTTGAGAAATTCGAGATTGGCCGCTACATGGCCGCGCTTTGCGATGAGCTGGGCCAGCCGCACAACATCAGGACTGATGAAGCCAGTCGAATCTACGGCGAGGACTGGTTCAACTTCATCGGTGACTGCCGAACGATGCTTGGCAGCGAAAGCGGAAGCAACGCCTTCGATTTCGACCAGGAGCTTGAGCGGGAGATCGAGCGATTCCGGGCCCTGCACGGCCGTGCGCCTGAATATCCAGAGCTGACTGACTTCCTGGCGCCTTTCGAGCGGCCATTTGATACCGGACAGGTCTCTCCGCGTGTGTTCGAATGCGCTGCGATGATGACGCCGATGATTCTCTTTCGGGGACGCTATTCCGATGCGATCGTTCCGGATGTTCACTACATCCCGTTGGAGAAGGATTTCTCGAACGCCCGCGATGTTCTGGCAAGGCTCGACAATTTCGAGTCCCTGCAGGGTTATGTGGAACGAGCTCATGAACATCTGATTGCATCTGGTAACTACAGCTACAGTGCGCTCACTTCGGTGATCGCTTCCGCGATCGAAGAGCTTTATCCAAGTGTTGTCGGAGATCCCGAAAGGCAACATTGGCAGTCGGTTGCGCAGCCGTGGCGATCTCCCCACGATCCGCAGGATCCCTACACGGTCGCGTTGTCGGAGGTGCCCACCGACGCACCCCAATTATCGGCCTATCTCTCTGCCAAGCAGGAACATCTAAGGCAGCTGCTCGAACCGAGGAGCGCGCCGCAAAATGATGATGTGCCTCAAGCCGTGGATGATACTCCGCATGCCGAAGGTGATGCTCATCAGGCGGCGGAGCCGGCCGATCCGGATATTAATCCGGTCGGACCGATAGGGAAAATGTGGAGAGCGGTGCCTGGAAGGGTCAGAAGCCGGGTCAGTCCGCTATTGGCGTGGTTGGCGAGGTAATCTCTCTGATGGCTACCGGCAAATGCCGAAAGGCGCTCATGTCCGAGCCGTCTGGGTTTGTTGGCGTCGAGGTGGTGGATCTCGTGGCCGGTAATTTCGCTGAAGGGCCAACCAAAGTGATACGGCAGGCGTTTGACGTTTTGGGTCTCTACGTCAATTCGGTAGGAGCTTAGATCAATGTTGAGGCGAATAGGAGCATCTTTGGCGAACAAGTTTAAGGGCGGCCGCACGGTGCTTGCAGCTGCGACCTCGCCTCACACCGAGGCCGATCCTTCCTCCGAATCTTACTGGAGCGACTTCAACGTCACGCTCCATAAGAAATTCTCGTCGCCGGCGGAGTCGCTCGACTATATGCATTGGCGAAACGACCAATATGTCGACTACATCAAGTTTCTGCCGGTTTCGTCCCACGATGGCGAGGTGATCGTCGACTATGGTTGCGGTCCGGGTCACGACCTGGTTGGGTTTCTAACGTATTCCCGCCCTGCGGCCGTGTATGGCATGGACATTTCCCGTCCGTCGCTGGCGGAGTCGGCGGATCGCCTGCGCGTTCACGGCTATGATTGCAAGCTTATCCACGTATCGGAAACCGACGATCGCATCCCCCTTGATGATGGAACGGTCGATTACGTGCACTGCTCCGGAGTGCTCAATCACGTCCCGAGCCCGGAGAAAATTCTGAAGGAGTTTCGGCGAATCCTGAAGCCGTCGGGATATGCGCGGCTGATGGTCTACAATCGCAACAGCATCTGGGTTCATCTGTTCGTTTCTCACGTCTTGCCGGCGAGCGACCCAAAATATCGCGGTCTTTCGCGTGAGGAAGCCTTCAGGCGATCCACCGATACCTTCGACTGTCCGATAAGCCGAAATTGGACGTCGCAAGAGATGAATGAGCTTGCGGGCATTTCGGGGTTCAGTGCCAAGCACCTCGGGAATGCGGTTTCCATCTTCGAAATGTCGTTGCTGCCGCAGCGGTTCACGCCGATGATGGATCGATCCTTCGACGCTGAAAGTCGTCAGTTTCTTTCCAGGCTGGAATTTGATGCCAGAGGTGTGCCGTATGTCGACGGACAGGCCGCCGGAATTGACGGCTGCTACGAGCTTCGGAAAGTGGGATGACATACTCCGTGTATTCGAAGACCATTTCCATGGCTCGCTGCGGTAGTCGCGCGAGTGGGCCGAGCGTCCTGATTCAGATGTCGTATCGCTGATGTGCGGCATATTCGGCGTGTTTGATCGCGGTGGCTTCCGCATGCCACCGAGGGATCTCCTCAAGGGGTTGTCCGTTGCTGCGCACCGCGGTCCTGACGGAGAGGGTGCCGTCTGGTTCGATACGCGACAGGGCAGGGGGAAAGTCATTCCCGACGGTGATTTGTCTGGAAATGGAGATGAGGCCAATCTCCTTCTTGCGCACCGGAGGCTTGCCATCATCGACCTGTCGGACTCCGGTCATCAGCCGATGGCGTCCGATGACGGGCGACTCTGGATCACCTACAACGGCGAGATCTATAACTATCTTGAGTTGCGCGCCGAACTGGAGGGGCGCGGGGCTGTATTCCGCTCTCATTCCGACACGGAAGTCATTCTTCGAGCCTATGAGGCATGGGGACCTGATGCTTTCACCCGCTTCGTCGGAATGTGGGCGCTCGCAATCCTCGATCTTCGCCAACGTCACCTGATTCTGTCGCGCGATCGTTTCGGGATCAAGCCGCTTCACTATGCTGCCGTCGGCGACCGCCTTGCGTTTGGTTCGGAGATCAAGCAACTGCTTGAAGTCCCGTGGGTGCCACGGACGCTCAACACCCGGGCGGTGTACGATTATCTTCAGTACGAGATTTCAGACGTCAGTGACGAGACGTTTTTTGCCGGTATCAGCAAGCTCCGTCCTGGAAGGACGCTCGTATTGCCCCTGGACCAGGGCGGGCTGGACGAGCGGCGGTACTACACCCCCGCCGCGGGTCCCGTGCTCGAGGGCATTTCGCCGGAAGAGGCGGCCCGACGATTCCGCGAACTGCTTCGCGAAAGCGTTCGCATCCATCTACGCGCCGATGTGCCGGTGGGTACCTGTCTTTCGGGCGGACTGGACAGCGGCGCCATTGCGGTGCTGATGCGGGATATTTCACAAGAATCGCAATTGCCGGTCGAGAGGCACGCGTTTAGCTGCCACTTCGACATCGCCGTAGCGAATGAGTTGGAATTCACCCGGCAGAACATGGCTGCAGCCGAGGTGCAGCCGCATTTCATTGAGCCGGGCGACAGGGACATTGAGGCGGACCTGCAAGCCCTCATATGGCATCAGGACGAGCCCTTTGGGTCGACCTCCATCTTCGCGCAGTGGTCGGTGTTTCGCTTGATACGTGATAGGGGCGTGAAAGTGGTGCTCGACGGGCAGGGGTCGGACGAGATGCTCGGTGGCTACGCGAGCACTGTACCGCACTTCTTCCTGGAGATGGCTGCGAAGGGGCGATTCCTGAAGGTATTGCTTGAGAGCTGGCAGTGGTCCCGCATGCAAGGAACACCTTGGCATACGACTCTTCCATGGAGCCGGCTGCGCGGGATATTCGCCGCCCTGGCTGGCGGGAAATCGCCACCAGCGAGCGCGCCTCAGCTCCCCTGGATGCGGGCGGATTTCGAACGAGCATGTGCTGACGCATCGCGGACCAGATTGCAGTCTTTTGAGACCGAGTGGGACGCCAAGGCGCCATTCGCGAGCGTGCTTCGCCGCTTCTTCTTCGAGAGCAACCTGCCGGCGCTGCTGCGCTTCGAGGATCGGAACTCCATGGCTTTCTCGGTTGAATCCAGGGTGCCGTTCCTCGATCATCGTTTGGTTGATTTTGCATTTGCGCTTCCGTCTGACATCAAATTCCGCGGCGGCTACGCGAAGCGTGTGCTGCGTGACGCGATGGATGGAATTCTGCCGGAACCTGTCAGGATGCGCGCTCGAAAGATGGGCTTCGCAACGCCGGAGCTGCACTGGCAGACAACCGTGTTGAGTCCTCTCATCTCGGATGCCGTAAGCTCGGATGCTCTTGCCGATTTCATCGACCGCGACGGCGCCCGCGCCGCTTTCTCGAATATCAAGGAAGCTGGCCGTCTCGACTTTTTGCCTTGGCGTTGGCTCAATCTCTATATGTGGCGGAAGCAGTTCAATGTCTGATCGCTCTCACGCATTTTCGTTTCTTGTATCGTGGAAGCCTGGACTCCCGAACTGCCTGATTGCTGGGTGAAGAATCGGATGAAGGACGTGGACCGCAGGCCCGTTGTTGTTTCGCTAACGCCGCTACCATTGTCGGCTGACAGCCGGACGCTCAAACAAGTCACCTCCGTGCATCGGTTTGGATTCAAATCGATTGTTATCGAGGGGGCGCCGAGCCGCCTCGCCGATGAGGCAATCCCGTTCGAGATCATTTCGATCGGCGCCCGCGCTCAGCCTCAAACGTCCACTGAGGCTGCGCCAGTCGCGGCCGAAGCGGTCGCAGCTCCACACCCTGTGGCTGAGGAGAAACTAGCTGCCGCTGCTCCAGATCCCGTAGGAATTCAGGATATCAAGAGCCTGTCGATACTGCAGCGATGGCCTGTTGGCCGGCTTGCCCTTCGTATTCCAGGCTTGAGGCGTGTCGCGCGCGCCCTGCAGCGCAATCTTCTTCGAGCACTTGTTTCCCTGAAGGGAGGCAAGCCGCTTCAACAGCGTCCCTCTATCGCGCAGATCATTTTCGCTCTTCCCTACGCGATGATCCTGCTTGCCAGGGAAGTCGTGGGGTGGTTGCCCACTCGAATTCTTCCTGCTGGAATCTCCCAATCACTCCGTGCTGCTGCCATCAACCCTCTGGCCTTCGCTAACTATCTCGCGACATACCTTGATCAACACGTCTTTAAGGTCCTTTCCGTCACTCCTCGTGCCGATCTCTACTATCTTCACTCATTCTATCAATTTCCTGCGGTTTTCCTGCTCTGCCTTCGGTATCGAGCAAGGATGATCTACGACGCACATGATTTCTATCAGCATCAAAAGGAAGACCCCACTGTCTCTTCCTATTGGAAGAAGTGGGTGATTCCGTTCGAAGGCGCGATTGAGGCCGCATGTATCCGGTTTGCCTCCGACATCGTGACGGTCAACGAGGGTATCGCAGCCTTGATGCGCGAACGGTTTCGGTGCGAGCCGGTGATCCTGCGCAACGCGCATGATTTCCGGTTGGATCGTCAAGTTCCCCGGACAATCCGCGACGCGATTGGTCTCGCGCCGGAAGCGTTCCTCGTCGTGTTTATCGGAAACTATAAGTCGGGCATGACCCTCGAAGGCGCCTTCGACGCCTTGGTATCCCTGCCGAAGCACGTTCATCTCGCATTCCTTGGCGGACGCTATCCTGATTGCAATGACGCGCTCGCGACGCGTGGCCTGGAAGGCCGCGTGCACTTCGTCCCGCCGGTGCTGCCACAGGAAATCGTTCCCGTTGCTGCGTCAGCCGACGTCGCGGTCCTGCTCTATTTCAAGAGGACTATCCAATATCCCAACATCCTGCCGAACGGCTTCTTTCAGTCGGTGGCGGCAGGGTTGCCGCTGGTTTATCCCGATCTCGAGCAGATCCGACGCGTTGCCGAGCGCCACAAGCTTGGAATCATGGCCAATGCGCAGGATGCCAACGAGATCAGATCAGCGCTCCAGCTGCTGGTCGAGAATGACGAAGTTCGCGAGACCTTTCGGGAAAATGTTCGGGTAAGCCGTCAGGAGCTTTGCTGGGCGTACGAGGAGCGAACGCTCGAGCCGCTTCTTAATCGACATCTCAGCAAGTCGGCTCCAAATGTGTCGCGCATTGAAGACAAAGTTGCGCACTGACCGAGAAGTAACAAGGTGACAAAGAAGAAAGTTCTTTTCCTCGACCAGAACGGAACCGGGAAGGTCGTCCTGACGGCTGCGACGGTGCTGCGTGGTGTTTTTGGCGTAAAGGCAGGTGCTCAGCCTCCCGGCCCGCTCCAGCGCAGTGCACTGGTACGCAACCTCTATGCGCATTTGTATGACTTCAACCAGCGCCTCTCATACGTTAGGGACTGGCGCGATGCGTTTTGCCGGTCTCCCAAGCTCGATGTAACGGTTTGCGACATCAACAACCTGGTCGATCTTGGACGCCATCTGCTGCGCATTCGATCTTACGATCTCATCATCGTGTCTCATGTCGCGGCCGGCGACGACCTGTCGCTGATTAGCCGAGCGGCTCCATTCCTGGCCCGGCGCGCTTGTCCCATCATAGTATTCCTTGGCAACGAGTATGATCTGCTCGATCAGAAGCTCGAGTTTTGCCGGGAGGTGAAAGCCGAATTCCTCTGCAGTCAACTTCCCATTGCGGCGGCCGAATATCTCTATGGCGGGTTGGAAGGAACGCGCATCCTTGCGACGCCGCACGCGCTCAATCCTTCCGTATATTCACCGCAGCCTGAGGCGCGTCGTGATATCGACGTGGGGTTTGTCGGTGACATCTATTGGCCCTTTGTTGGAGATCGAGAACGAACCGATCTGATTGGGTATTTTGAAAAGCACGGCGAGGAGCTGGGCATTCGATGTGACATTCGAGGTGGCCGCTCGTCGCGAATGCCGCGCGACGATTGGGCTGCCTTCCTCAATCGCTGCCGCACCTTGATCGGCGCGGAATCTGGGACCTACTACCTCAATGAAAAAGGCGCGCTTCTCGATCGCGCCAGAACCTACAACCTGAAGCAGAACCAGGATGCCAGCTTCGAGGAAGTGTTCGAGAAGTTCTTTATTGGCGTCCCCCGCGGCGTGTCGGGCAAGAGCATCTCGTCAAGGCACTTCGAAGCGATTGGTACCAAGACCTGCCAAGTCCTGATCGAAGGAGGCTATAACGGCATTCTCAGGGCCAACGAGCACTATATCCCCGTGCGGTCCGACCTGTCGAACGTCGACGAGGCTGTCCGTGCGCTCCGGGACGAGACGCATTGCCGCGAGATTGCGGAACGTGCCTATGATTTGGCGATGTCCGGGCACACCTACGATCATCGCGTGGCCGACATTTTGGCACGCGCTCTTTAGCCAATGGGCAGATAATTCAAGATGTGCGGAATCGCGGGAATCCTGAATTTTGATCGGCAAAGGCCGGTTGATCGCGAACTGGTCGTGGCGATGACAAGAGCTGTCGCCCACCGAGGTCCGGACGCCGAAGGCATATGGGTGAACGGCCCTGTGGGGCTGGGACACCGTCGCCTTTCGATCATCGACCTCTCGGTGGCCGCCGAACAGCCGATGGTTTCCGACGACGGCCAGGTCCGCATTGTCTACAACGGCGAAGTCTACAACTTCGTCGAGCTGAGGCGCGAACTGCAAAAGAGAGGCTATGCCTTCCGAACCTCGTCCGATACCGAGGTTATTTTGCAAGCCTATCGATGCTATGGCGTGGACTTCCTGACGCGGTTGCGGGGCATGTTCGCGCTGGCGATCTGGGATGCCGGGCAAAGGACGCTGCTGCTCGCACGCGACCGGATCGGGATCAAGCCGCTCTACTATCATGTTGGCCAGGACTCCGTATCGTTCGCATCGGAGTTGAAGTCACTTCTGGCGGACCCGCGCACGCCGCGTGAGGTCGATCAGGCGGCGCTGGCGGACTTTCTTCATCTCCTCAGCATTCCGGATCCGCAATCAATTCTGAAGGGAGTTCGGCGGCTCGAGGCCGGTCACGTGCTTATCGTTCGCGGACGCGATGTGCAGGACCGCGAGTACTGGAGCGTTCCCTTGCCGACCGCTCCGCGCGCTCTTTCACTCGCCGACGCTTGCGCTGAATTCGATGAGCGTTTTGGAAGCGCCGTTCGAAGCCATCTTGTCGCGGATGTACCGGTGGGGGCTTTCCTCAGCGGCGGGGTCGACTCGAGTTCGGTCGTCGCCTTGGTAGGGCCGCAGGCCAGCGCCGGCATGCGAACCTTTTCTGTCGTATTTCGCGGAGATGAGGTTTTCGACGAGGGACCTTATGCCAGGGCCGTGGCGGAGCGCTATGGCACCGCGCACCGGGAGATAGACCTCGGCGCGGAGGCGGGCGACTTTCTTCCCGCGATGGCGTGGCATTGTGATGAACCCTTTGCCGTGTCATCGGCGCTCGGGATCTACTTTCTGGCCAAAGCGGCGAAGGACGACGGAATCAAGGTCGTTCTGACGGGCGACGGCGGCGACGAGGTGTTTGCCGGATACACTTGGAGGCACCAAGACTTCGTCCCGCTGCTCGGACAAAAATACGGCCCCCTGCAGCGGCTTCTCGCTCGGACTGGAGCCATCGGCAATCGAATTGCTCCGGGCCACCGGTTGTGGCGCGCAATGAGCAGGGATCAGCGAGAGTCGGGGCGCTATATCGACAGTTATGCGTGCTTCCGAGACATGGACCTCGTGGATTTTGTGCACCCTGATCTCTGGCCTCATCTAAAGCAAGGGTGGTCGAACAACATCACGGCCCAACACTACGATGCGACGATCGGTCAGCCGGAGCTGACGCGCAAGCTCTACACCGACATGAAGTCATCGCTGGTCAGCGAGATGCTAACCAAGGTCGACAGGCTCACAATGGCCGCTGGCGTTGAGGCGCGCGTTCCTTTTCTGGATCACGAACTGGTCGAATGGGCATTCTCATTGCCGGGCGATCTCAAGATCAAGGGAAGCGAGGGCAAATTGATCGTGAAGAAAGCCATGGAGTCGCGTCTGCCAACCGACATCCTCTACCGCCCCAAGGCAGGCTTCAATCTGCCGCTCGGCAAGTGGCTACGGACTGGGCTGAAGGACATGGTGTATGATCTGCTTTCGCCAGCGAGCGTCGCACGCCGGGGATATTTCAGGCCCGATGTTGTCTCGACCATGGTGGATCGTCACATGAAAGGCGGCGACGATATCGGCAACCGGCTGTTCGTGCTGCTCATGCTCGAGCTTTGGCACCGGCAAGTTCTTGATCCCGGCCATTCTGCAATGGCCGTCGGTTCGGCGGCCTAGCGGGACGAATGTGGCAGCCTCGATGACCCGTCCGTTGAAGATCCTGGCGATTGGTTACGCTACGAGCACCCACGTCGTGAACCGGGTGCGCTGTTTCTCCCCCTTGGGGCACAAGGTCTACCTGCTGAGTGCTCCTCCCGCCGCCGGACTGACCGAAATCATAGAACTCACGCCGTCTGTTCGCCCTGGACAGGATGAATGGATCTCGCGCCTTGTGCGTTTGGGCAGCAAGCTGGCCCGGCGGGATCTGAGTGGACTGTCCGATATGGCACGGCTGTTCTTCGATTTTCGTCGTCTCGTCAGGACGACAAACCCGGACGTCATCCATGTGCATTACGCATATAGCACCTGGGCGTGGCTGGCAGGCGCTCTGGGCTTTCGACCTCTGGTTGTCAGCGTCATGGGGGGCGACGTCCTCTACGAAGAGCAGGGGGCGCCGACGCGACGCGGAATTGCGTTGACCAAGAGGCTCTTTGCGGTAGCCGACCGCATAACGGCAAAATCCGACTTCCTGATCGGCAAGCTCAATGAGCTCGGCGGCTACGGCAGCAAAGCGACGCGCGTGGTGTGGGGAGTTGATCCGCAGCAGTTCCGGCCGATGGATGCGTCAGCGCTTCGCGCCGAATGCGGAATTCCGGAAGGCGCCCGGGTCGTGCTCAGCCCGAAGATCCTTCAGCCGTTCTATAATATCGATGTCCTTGTCGAAGCCATGGCGTTGGTGGTCAAGCGGGTTCCGTCGGCGCATCTCGTTGTCACGGAATATGCTGCCGATCCGCAGTACCGCGCCGAACTCACGGCGCGGATTGAAGCGCTCGGCCTCGCGCGCCATGTCAGCTTTGTTGGCCGCATCCCCCATGACCAGATGCCGATGTTCTATTCCATTGCGGAAGTTGCTGTCGGAATCCCGCGCTCGGACGGCCTGCCGCAGACGCTTCTTGAAGCGATGGCCTGTGGGGTTCCAAACGTTGTCGGTCGGCTCGATCGCTATGGTGAGATCGTCAAGGACGGCGAAAGCGTGCTGTTTGCCGACATCGATCCCGCTGATGTCGCCGACGCGATCCTTCGCCTGCTCGAGGACGAGGCCTTGCGTGAGCGTATCGCTGCCAGGGGGCGGGCTATCGTGGTCGAACAGGCCAACTTCCCCATCGACGTGAAGCGTGTCGAGGCGATGTATCGGGAATTGGCCTCGAAGCCTCGAAAGCGCGCCTTCTATCGTCCGCTCATGCTGGTCGATGTGGTCCGCTATTGGCTACGCGTCTGACATGAACTTGCGCCCCCACTCCTGGACTCCCGACCTTATTTCAATTGGATAACTCGCCAGCATGAAGCCGATCGTTCCACTCATCTGCCCTGAGACGGGTGAATCACTGCAGCCATTGCCGATGTCCGACGACATCTCCAACCAGACAACGGCGCTAAAGGCATCCGGTGGTCGTACGTATCCCGTCGTCGGAGGTATTCCGCGCTTTGTTGCGCCGGAGAACTACGCCGCAGCTTTTGGGCTGCAATGGAAGACTTTCCGCAAGACCCAGTTGGACTCCTTTACGGGAACGTCGATCAGCCGGGATCGGCTGGAGCGATGCCTTGGCGGCTTCGATGCTGTTCGTGGCAAGAAAGTCCTGGAGGCAGGTTGCGGCGCGGGGCGGTTTACCGAGGTGCTGCTGTCGGAAGGCGCGGAAGTGTTTGCGTGCGACCTTTCGACCGCGGTCGAGGCAAACCTGGAGAACTGCGGGGGAAAGCCGGGCTATTTCGTTTGTCAGGCCGATATCCGCGCTCTTCCGGTTGCACCTCAATCATTCGATGTCGTGATCTGTCTTGGAGTCATCCAGCATACCCCCGACCCCGATGAGACCATCAGGGCCCTTGCGGCTCACGTTGCCCCGGGCGGGCTTCTGGTGATCGATCACTATCGATACAGTCACGAGGACATGACCAAGACGCGCCAGCGGCTGCGCAAATTCCTTATTCGGCAAGATGCAAAGCTTGCGATGAATTTCATCAAGACGCTCGTTGCGGTCCTGTGGCCCTTGCACCGCCTGAGTTGGCGCTACCGGAAGCTTCCGCTCGGCAGCAAATTTCGGCAGGCCGTCCTGTACTACTCGCCCGTTCTTGACTATCACGACTATTATGGACAACTGGGACCCAAGCTGCTCTATGCTTGGGCTGTCCTGGATACTCATGACGCGCTCACCGACCGGTACAAGCACAAGAGGTCGACAGAGCAGATTGCGCAAGCGCTCGATGCCATCGGACTGGTTGGAGTCGAAGCGAGCTACGGTGGGAACGGCGTAGAGGCGCGAGCTCGCGCGCCCGAGCTGTCTCCCGGAAGAAGTTGAGCTATCGGGTGTGGCCGCCGCGCCATGCACAGGGGTAGCTTTCGAATCTCAGGACACTGCTTTCATGGCGTGGGATTGATCGGTCCGGCGCAACCGTGTGATTGCGCCCATTTCCTGAATTCGAAATAGCTTAGGGTTATCGTATGTGTGGAATTGCCGGCTTCCTGTCGCTAGGCTCCGATCCCTTTCCCAAGGGAGAGGCAGCGCTGCGCGCAATGTCCTCGTTGATCGGTCATCGCGGTCCCGATGGGGCCGGCGAGTGGACATCGAGGGACAAGCGCGTGGGCTTCGTGCACCGACGGCTCGCCATCATCGATCTGTCGACGAGTGGCGCGCAGCCGATGATTGCGCCAAACGGCACCGTCATCACGTATAACGGTGAGATCTACAACTACATCGAACTGCGCAACGAGCTGTCGTCCGGATGGACGTTTCGCTCGACGTCAGACACGGAAGTGATCCTCGCCGCCTATGACAAGTGGGGAGACGATTGCGTTTCTCATCTGAGGGGGATGTTCGCATTCGCGATCTGGGATGAGAGAAGGCAAAGACTGTTCGCCGCACGAGACCGTTTCGGGATCAAGCCCTTCTATTATACGGAGCAGGACGGCACTCTGTTCTTTGCATCAGAGGCCAAGGCCTTGTTGCCCCTGTTGCCTGAGATCCGCACTGACTCGACCGCGCTCGCGGAATATCTGACATTCCAGTATACGATCGGTGCGAAGACGCTCTTTGCGCATGTCAATGCACTGCTGCCTGGGCATGTGTTCACCGTCGACAACGGAAATGTTCACGTTCAACGCTACTGGGACGTGCAGTATGTCGTCGATTTCGACCACAGCCCGAGATATTTCGAGGAACGCTTCAGGGAGTTGATCGCCGACTCCATGAATGTCCATTTGCGGGCTGATGTCCCGATCGGCGGCTACGTTTCGGGAGGGCTCGACTCGAGCCTCGTCGCCCTTCTGGCTTCGAGTCACGATCATCGCAATCGTCTCGCTTTTCACGGCCGCTTCACGGAATACCCGGGGTACGACGAGAGCCACTATGCGCAGGAAGTGGCCAACCGGGCGGACATGACGGTGCATATCGCAGATATCACCGCGGAGGATTTCAGACGCTCGCTGAACGATGTCATCTACCATCTTGATTTCCCGGTTGCCGGCCCGGGATCCTTTCCGCAATTCATGGTCTCCGCGCTCGCGGCGAAGCATGTGAAAGTCGTGCTCGGTGGGCAGGGCGGGGATGAGCTTCTTGGTGGTTACGCGAGATATCTCGTTGCCTATTTTGAGCAGTGCATCAAGGCCGCCATGGACGGTACGTACCGGGAAGGAAACTACGTCGTTACGATCGAGTCCATCGTTCCGAATCTTGGCCTGCTGCGCGAATACAAGCCGATGATCAAGGAGTTCTGGCGCGAGGGATTGTTCGACGATCTGGACAAGCGGTATTTCAGGCTTGTTGACCGCTCCACCGACATGGTCGGTGAAGTCGATTGGAAGTCGCTCGACAAGCCGCGTGTCTTTGAGGCGTTCCGCGAAATCTTTAACAACAAGGACAATGTGAGGAAGGAAGCCTATTTCGACAAGATGACTCACTTCGACTTCAAGTGCCTCTTGCCGGCATTGCTGCAGGTCGAAGATCGAATGAGTATGGCGCACGGGCTCGAGAGCCGGGTGCCTCTACTCGATCATCCCCTGGTCGAGTTTCTGGCGACGGTGCCCGCCGACGTGAAATTCAAGGGCGGGCAGATGAAGCAACTGATGAAGACCGTCTATCGAGATATCTTGCCCGAGGGCATCTTGAAGCGGCGGGACAAAATGGGCTTTCCGGTTCCGCTGAAGGAGTGGTTTGAAGGGACGCTTCAGGAGTTCGTGACGGATATCTTCGATCAGCAGCGAGCGCGCCAGCGCGATCACTTCAACAGCGGCGTGGTGCTTGCGAATTTTCAGAGTGCTTCCCGCTTCTCGCGCAAGACCTGGGGCCTGTTGTCGCTGGAATTGTGGCACCAGCGCTTCCATGACCGGGCTGCCGAATTCAGGGCCATGGTTCGATCGTAGTCAGACCGAACGCAGAAACCCGGGTGATGTTTGACAAAGGCGACTGCCATGTTATCGCATCATGCCGAATGCTCTCCATAGGCTTGGGGCCGCGCCAAGCTTAAATCAGGATCGAAAATGAGACACGGACGCAACATCGCTGTAATTGGGTTGGGCTATGTCGGTTTGCCTGTAGCCGTGTCGTTTGCACGATCGGGCGTGCCCGTGGTCGGGTTCGATATTGACCAAAGGCGCGTTGCCGAGCTCACGGCTGGTAACGACAGAACGCGAGAGGTTGAGGCGCATGATCTGCGTCAGCCGTCGCTTGTCTTTTCATCCGATCTCGAGGCAATGGCGGGCTCCGATTTCTATATCGTGACGGTGCCCACGCCGATCGACGAGGCGAGACGGCCAGACCTGGGCGCCATGATCTCCGCATCGCGATCAATCGGCCGCGTGCTGAAGAAGGGCGACATCGTCGTCTATGAGTCAACGGTCTATCCTGGCGCCGTCGAAGAGGAATGCATTCCGGTCCTGCAGGCGGTATCGGGGCTTAAGACGGGCGAGGACTTCACGGTCGGCTATTCGCCGGAACGAATAAACCCGGGCGACAAGCAGCACCGGTTCGAAACCATCTCCAAGGTGGTTTCGGCACAAGATCAGCGCACGCTCGATGTCGTTGCCGAAGTTTACGGATCGGTGGTTACGGCCGGTATTCATCGCGCGCCGACCATCAAGGTGGCAGAGGCAGCGAAGGTCATCGAAAACACCCAGCGCGATTTGAACATCGCCTTCATGAACGAGCTGTCGCTGATCTTTCAGGCTCTCAACATCGATACTGCCGATGTGTTGTCCGCCGCACGGACCAAATGGAACTTTCTGCCGTTCCAGCCAGGGCTCGTTGGTGGTCATTGCATCGGTGTTGACCCGTACTATTTGACTTATCGCGCAGAGAAGGCCGGCTATCATCCGGAGGTTATTCTCGCGGGTCGGCGGATCAATGACGGCATGGGGCAGCGGGTGGCGCGAGAGTGCGTCAGGGGACTGCTGCGACGCAAGGCGCAAAGCGGTGTGGTCACGGTCCTTGGACTCACATTCAAGGAGGACGTCCCGGACACACGGAACTCGCGGGTCGTCGATATTGTGCGCGAGCTGCAGTCGTTCGGCTTGGTGGTGCAGCTGCATGATCCTCTCGCAGATGCAGCCGATGCCGAGGAAGAATACGGAGTCAAACTCCTGCCGCTCAACGAACTGCAATCGGCGGATGCCGTCGTTCTGGCGGTAGCCCACAACGAATACGCGACCGGCGGGTGGCCGCTGATCCAGCGGTTGCTGACCGATGGCAATGGTCTGGTCTACGATGTGAAGTCGACGCTTGATCGTGGCTCCAGGCCGGCCGGCATTGAGCTGTTGCGACTTTGAGTGCGAGCATGTCCAGCAAGGCAGTTCTTGTCACCGGGGCAGCCGGCTTCATCGGTTTCCACGTCAGTCAGCGCCTCCTGTCGGAAGGCCATGACGTGGTTGGCGTTGATAGTATCAACGACTACTACGATCCCAGTCTCAAGCTGGCGCGCCTGGATCTGCTCAAAAGCAATTCCCGTTTCAGTTTTGAAAAGCTCGATCTCGCTGATCGAGGGAAGGCGAAAGCGCTGTTCGACCGGTGTCGCTTTGCCAAGGTAATTCATCTGGCCGCGCAGGCCGGCGTCCGATATTCAATCCAAGATCCGCACGCGTATGTCGACGCGAATATGCAGGGCTTCCTCAACATCCTGGAGGGGTGTCGGCACAACGGTTGCCAACACCTGGTTTACGCGTCGTCATCCTCGGTCTATGGCGCAAACTCCAAGCTCCCGTTCTCGACCGAAGATGGCGTCGATCACCCGATCAGTCTGTACGCGGCTTCCAAGAGGGCAAACGAGTTGATGGCTCATTCCTATAGCCATCTTTACCGCCTTCCCACGACGGGGCTGCGTTTTTTCACGGTCTATGGCCCATGGGGCCGTCCTGATATGGCGATGTTCATCTTTGCCAGATCCATTCTGGCTGGAGAGCCGATCCGGCTCTTCAATCACGGTCGAATGCGTCGGGACTTCACCTATGTCGACGACGTCAGCCAGGGCGTCGTTCGTCTCATCGATCGAGCGCCGCAAGGCCTCCAGGATTGGAACAGCGACAAACCCGACCGAGCGACCAGCAGCGCCCCGTGGAAGATCTACAATATCGGGAACAACAAGCCCGAGGAACTGACACATGTCATCTCGCTCCTCGAGAAGGAGTTGGGTAAGGTGGCGGTGAGGGAGATGCTGCCGATGCAGCCCGGCGATGTCGAGGCGACCTACGCCGCCGTCAAGGATCTTGAGCGGGATATCGGCTTTCGCCCGGCGACACCAATCGAGGAAGGTGTCGCGCGCTTCGTCAAATGGTACCGGGACTACTACCGGATTTAGCAACAGTACCTGACTCTCTCAAATCTGGGTAATCGGATGAAAATCTTTGTCACCGGCGGCGCCGGCCAGGTCGGATCAACCGTCATCGATATGTTCTTGTCGCGCGGCGACGAGGTGGTTGCGATCGACAACTATACGACCGGCCGGGCCGACAATCTGACCAAACATGAAAACCTGACCTTGGTCGAAGACACGATCGCGAATGCCGACGTGATCAATCGGCTGTTTTCAGATTTTCGGCCCGAGATCGTCGTTCATACAGCGGCCTCCTACAAGGACCCGGAGGATTGGGGAGCCGATGCTCTGGTGAATGCTGTCGGCACGGCAAACGTCGCGAAGGCCTGCAAGACCTTCGGCGTATCTCGCCTGATCTACTTTCAGACGGCGCTTTGCTATGGCACCAAGCCGCTGCAGTCCCCGATCCCACTCGATCATCCGATCAATCCCGTCAATTCGAGCTATGCCATCTCGAAGACGGCTGGCGAGAACTACGTGCAGTTTTCTGGCGTGGATTGGGTCACTTTCAGGCTCGCCAACGTAATCGGGCCAAGAAATGTATCCGGTCCGCTGCCGATCTTCTATGGCCGGTTGGCGAAGGGACAGAAGTGCTTCGTTACGCCGGCCCGGCGGGACTTTTGTTACGCGGGTGATTTGGCAAAGGTCGTTGTCAGGGCCGCCGATGGCGTCGGTCGCGGCACCTATCATTTTTCCTCGGGCAAGGACGTCGCGATCAAGGAGCTCTACGACGCAGTCGTGCGGGCAATGAAGATCAATGACTATCCGGAGCCCGAGGTTAAGCCGCTTGGTCCGGATGATGCCGCTTCCATCCTTCTGGACCCCGAACGCACCTTCAAGGACTTCGGCGCAGTTGAGTTCACTTCGCTCGATGAGATCGCCCGTCTGTCGGTTGAGCGCTGGCAGCGGGAGGGCGTCGTCGGTGGCTACACACACCTGAAGGAAGCGCGTGCGGAAATCCGCACCTGATCGGATCAAGTTCGATGCGCATCATTATCACCGGCGGGGCGGGGTGCCTCGGCTCGAATCTTATCGAGCACTGGTTGCCGCAGGGTCACGAAATTCTTGTCATCGACAATTTCGCGACCGGCAAGCGTGAGGTCGTGCCCGCGCTTCCCGGCCTAAATCTCGTCGAAGGTTCGATTGCCGATCGTGATCTGGTGGCGAAGGCCTTTGCCGACTTTGCCCCAACTCACCTGGTACATTCGGCCGCTTCCTACAAGGATCCGGCAAACTGGCGCGAGGATATCGCGACGAACGTCGAGGGGACCGCGAATCTGATTGAATTCGCGCGGACCGCGGGTATTCGCCGGGTCATAAATTTCCAGACCGTCTTGTGCTATGGGCGCCCCGAGAGCACGCCTATTGCCGTCGAGCATCCGCTGCGGCCGTTCACGAGCTACGGCATTTCAAAGGTCGCCGGCGAGCAATATCTGGCCATGAGCGGTCTGCCTTTCGTTTCCCTGCGCCTTGCGAACGTCGCCGGCCCGCGCCTCGCAATCGGTCCGATCCCGACCTTCTACAAGCGACTGAAGGCGGGGCAGGCATGCTTCTGCACGGCAGCCTACCGGGATTTCCTCGATATGTCCGATTTCGTCGCCGCAGTGGACATTGCGATGGGCGACGGCGCGCCGACCGGCATCTTCAACGTATCCAGCGGAACGGGACATTCCATCAAGGACGTATACGATCTGGTCCGATCGCATCTTCAGTTGCCGGCCGATCCGGATGTCAAGGTGGTGCCTGTCGGGGAAGATGATGTTCCCTCCGTGGTGCCGGATCCTACCAGGACGCAAGAGATCCTCGGCTGGAAGGCAAGGGTTTCGTTTCAAGAGACAATTCGGCGGCAGCTCTCGTGGTACGACGCCCACGGAGTGACGGACGTCTACAGTCACCTGGCTGCACCTAAGGGGTGAAGATGAGTTCTTTCAATGGAGCCACCGTCCTGGTCGTTGGCGGGGCTGGATTTGTCGGATCAAATCTCGTCAAGAAGTTGCTCGAGCAGGCACTAGCTCGAGTCGTCATAGTCGACAACTTGTTGTCGGCTGACATTTCAAATGTACCAGACGACCCACGGGTCGAATTCATTCGGAACTCCATCACGGATGACGCAGTTCTTGCGGCGTTGCCGGGAAATCTGGACTACGTGTTTCACCTCGCCTGCTATCACGGCAATCAGTCGTCGATCGCCGATCCGCTCGCGGATCATGAGAACAATACGCTCACAAGCCTGAAGCTCTTTGAAAGGCTCAAGAGCATTGGCTCGTTACGGAAGGTTGTGTACGCCGCCGCAGGCTGTGCCGTGGCCGAGAAGACCTTCCAAGGCGCCGAGGCGACGCGAGAGGATGCGCCGGTTTCTCTGTTTCACGACAGTCCGTACTCGATTTCGAAGTTGATCGGCGAGATGTACGGCAACTACTACTTTGCGCGATATAAGCTGCCGTTCGTGAAGGCGCGCTTTCAGAATGTTTACGGTCCCGGCGAGATCCTTGGCGCCGGCCGCTGGCGCGGAACGGTGCATACCGTATGGAGAAACGTTACGCCGACTTTCATATGGAGAGCGTTGCACGACGAGGCGTTGCCGGTTGAGAACGGCGGGATCGCATCTCGTGACTTCATCTATGTGGAAGACATGGCGAGAGGATTGATGGCGTGCGCGCTTTCGGGCGAGCCCGGCGAAATCTACAATCTCGCCTCTGGCGTCGAAACCAGCATTCTTGAACTGGCGACCCGCGTGAATTCGATCGTCGGCAATGTGACGCCGATTGCGCTGACGCCGGCGCGGGATTGGGACAGGTCCGGGCAGCGCTTCGGCGATCCGGCCAAGGCACGTGAGAAACTCGGCTTCGTCGCGACCGTGGCTCACGAGGATGGTCTTCGGAAAACCATCGATTGGACGCGCGCAAATCGCGAACGCATCATCGGCTGCATGCGAAGTCACGTTGCGCAGCTGCCCGATGTCGCAAGGTATTCCTGAATGCTGAAGATTCTCACGGTTGTCGGCGCCCGTCCGCAATTCATCAAGGCGGCGGCCGTCAGTCGTGCGATCCGCGAGACCGACGGACTCACGGAAGTCATGGTGCATACCGGTCAGCATTTCGACCCGAACATGTCCGACGTGTTCTTCGAGGAGCTGGATATTCCAAAGCCGCAGCATCATCTCGATATCCATGGCGGTGGTCACGCCGACATGACGGGACGTATGCTGATTGCGATCGAGCCTATCCTGCTTACGGAAAAGCCCGACTGGGTTGTCGTCTATGGTGACACCAATTCGACTTTGGCCGGCTCGGTCGCGGCGTCGAAGTTGCACATTCCGGTCGCGCACGTCGAAGCGGGGCTTCGTTCGTTCAATCGCCGGATGCCAGAGGAAATCAATCGGCTGGTAACCGACCATCTTGCCACGTTGAATTTCTGTCCGACGGCCGTGGCCGTTGCCAATCTCGCCGCCGAGGGCGTAACCAAGGGCGTACATCACGTCGGCGACGTGATGTACGATGCGACCTTGTTTGTAACAGACAAGGCCGAAGAAAGTTCGACCATACTCACCAGTCTCGGGCTGGTCCCGAAGACATATTCACTTGCCACGATTCATCGCGCTGAAAACACCGACGACCGGGAGCAGCTTCTGGCCGTCGTGCGGTTTCTGCAGGATCAGTCGCAGAAATACCCCGTTGTTCTACCGCTGCACCCGCGCACCCGACAGGCGACTTTGCGTATGGGAGTTGCTCTCGACGGCCTGAAGATCATCGATCCGGTCGGCTACTTCGATATGGCCAAGCTTCTGCACAACGCAATTGAAGTCTATACGGACTCGGGAGGCGTCCAGAAGGAGGCCTATTTCCATCGCGTGCCATGCACCACGCTGCGTGACGAAACCGAATGGACGGAAACGATTTCCCACGGCTGGAATCGGCTCTGGATGCACCCGGCGCAGGCCGTTCGGCGCGAGATAGAGGAATACGGGACCGGTCGCGCGGCTTACAATGTCACGCGCTTGTTGAGTTCTGGCGGCTTGCCTTAGGTTGGTCGAAGCGGACTGCTGAAACTTCGTAGCCTCCGCTGCTCGATTCAGTTCAGGACCACCGGCTGCAAGCTCGCATCCTGGTTGGCACCGTCACTTTGCAGACGTTCGCTCGACGCCGTCGTCGACGCTGCCGTCTGGCCGAATGCTGACCGCGGCGTAATGTACCAGAGCAGGAACAGCAGACCGGTGCCGTTCGTCAGCAGAGCGGTCGAAAGCGGCACATTGAGGAGGACCTGGGGGAGCAGCCCCGCGGAGAGCAGCACGAATTGCGACGGCAATCCGGACGACAGGCGATTGCCGAGAGCAATGATCAGGCCGCAGCCCAGCGCGGATACCGGGGCGAGCACGAGCCCGACCGAAGCGACGCCTTCGGTGGCGAACAGTGAAGCATTAAAGGCGCCGAGATCGTAGGCCTTGGCCATGACGGCCCATATTGGCTCATCATAGGCGCAGGCAACCACGAGCTTCAACGCGTTGATCTGGCAGAAATGGGTCAGCGGGTGCGCCGAGAAGTAGTTGTTGTAGACTTCAAGGGCGAGCGACGGGATCGCAACCATCCTGGTGTTGACGGTGCCGAAATAAACCAGTGCGGGCTTGATTGGCAGCACCTCGGCCTTGACCAGGAAGAACAGGATAGTGCCGATCAGGATCGGCAGGAAAAACGACAGGATCGTCGTGACCCTGGCCTCAGCCAGCTTGCAGATCAGCGCGAGAAACAGCAGCCAGACCGGAGCAAACAGCGCCATCTTGGTCAGCATGATCGGGTAGAACATCAGCATCAGAAGCAGAGCGGCTCCTGCCTGCCAGATCCGCTTGCTGGCGACGAAGCAGGCAAAGGCGAACGGCAACAGCGCGTTCGAGACGATCCAGACCGCATATCGCAGGACGCCCGGCAACGCGAGCTCCGCGCGATATTTGTAGATCTCGGCGAGATCGACCAGCTTGAGGTTGTAGAGAGACCCGATGCCGATGATCGCGACTGAGGCAATCAGGATGACGGAAGGCATCATGTGAAAGGCGCGCGCCGGCATGACGACAGCCTGCCGTACCGGCGCGGTGATGAACAGCACGGGGGCGAGGAATGCGAGCGCCGAAAGCACGATCGAGGCGAGCGCCAGGCGATGATCGTAATCGAGCACCGAAAATTCGATCAGCCAGAGATACCCCAGGACCATGATGTAGAAGTAGAAGCCGACGAGATAGCCAAAGCTGAAGCGACTGATTGCGAACAGGATGACGAGGGGACTGAACGCCAATACGTTGACGATTGCGGATGCCAGGTGTGCCTTGTCGAAGGCGATGACACCCGGGAAGGAATCGATGATCGTGATGCAGTACAGCGAGATGCAGCAAACCACGACGTGGGCATAGGCAAGCAGGGCAAGCTTGGCCTGGTGCCATCCGAAACCGGGCTCCAGCTGAATAATGCGATCGTTCATTCTCACCTACCGCCGTCTCGGGCTGCGCTTTTGGACCGTCTCGTGGATAGTCATCGTATTCGGCAGACCAACCCACGATCGCCAACGATGCCGCCTTTTGAGCCAGCGGCATGGCACGACGCCGATAAGACGACAAGAACTATGCTGATCCTTCATCCTATTATTCCTGGTTAATAGCGCAAATGCCGCTTGTGCTCGGGGCAGGGGAGCCGTTGTCCCTGATCGGATCGCCGTTACCCGGCGAGGCTTGTCGCAAGGACCTTTGGCACGCTCACAAAGGCCAAGCGCGCCGAGGCCGCGCGAAATCGTGGTGCCGCGGCTGCGCCGCCTGACTGGTGCATGGCCTTGCCTTACCCCGAGTTTTCTGGGTAATGGACGTTGTCGCGCGGCTCGCAAGGCCGCTTGTTCCCTCGGCTCTTCGGCCGGCTGCAATGGCCGGCCACGAGACAAGACAGGGCCTGTTGCATGATCAGATTTGGCCTGCTCGGATGCGGGCGTATCGCCAAGCGTCACTCCGATCTCCTGGGTGGCAATCACATCGAGGGAGCGAGCCTGGTCGCGGTCTGCGATCCGATCCGCGCACGCGCCGATGCGGTTGCCGGGAAGTTCGGCGTTGCGGCCCATTACGACATGGACGAATTCCTGGCGCGGAAGGACATCGATGCCGTCGCCGTGCTGACGCCGAGCGGGCTGCATCCCGCGCATGTGATTGCCTGCGCCAAGGCCGGCAAGCACACCGTCGTCGAGAAGCCGATGGCGCTGCGGCTGCAGGACGCCGACGACATGATCCGGGCCTGCGATCAGGCCGGCGTCAAGATGTTCATCGTCAAGCAGAACCGCTTCAACGTGCCGGTGGTCAAGGCGCGCGAGGCGCTCGACGCCGGCCGCTTCGGCAAGCTCATCCTGGGGACGGTCCGGGTGCGCTGGTGCCGCGACCAGGCCTATTACGACCAGGACGATTGGCGCGGCACCTGGGCCTATGACGGCGGCGTGCTGACCAATCAGGCGAGCCACCATGTCGACATGCTGGAGTGGTTCTTCGGCGACGTGGTGAGCGTGCATGCGCGCGCGGCAACGGCGCTGGCCAATATCGAAACCGAGGATACGGCCGTCGCAACGCTGAAGTTCCGCAACGGCGCGCTCGGGATCATCGAGGCGACCACCGCGGCGCGCCCGACCGATCTCGAGGGCTCGCTCTCGATCCTGGGTGAGAAGGGCACCGTCGAGATTTCGGGCTTCGCGGTCAACCAGATCCGGCACTGGCGCTTTGTCGACGAGCTGCCGTCGGACAAGGACGTCGTGGAGAAGTTCTCGGTCAACCCGCCCAACGTCTACGGCTTCGGCCATCAGGCCTATTATCACCATGTGGTCGATTGCCTCGAGAACCAGCGCGCCGCGCTGGTCGACGGGCTCGAGGGCCGCAAGAGCCTGGAGCTGATCTCGGCTCTCTATGAGTCGATCGAGACCGGCGAGGAAGTCGCGCTGCGCTTCACGCCACGGCTGAGCCGGCTGGGCGTCGTTTCGTGAACCGGCCGGACGTGCATCAGGCCAGCGTGCGCGATGTCGCGTTCGGCGAACGCGTCAAGATCGTCGAGCCGTGCAACCTCTACGGCTGCAAGCTCGGCGACGACTGCTTCGTCGGCCCTTTCACCGAAATCCAGAAGGGCGTGATCGTCGGGGCGCGCACCCGCGTGCAATCGCATGCCTTCGTCTGCGAGCTCGTCTCCATCGGCGAGGACTGTTTCATCGGTCACGGTGTGATGTTCGTCAACGACACGTTCTCCACCGGCGGCCCGGCGCGTGGACGCAAGGAGCTGTGGCGCGAGACGGTGATCGGCAACCGGGTGTCGATCGGCTCCAATGCGACGATCATGCCGGTCAGGATCGTCGACGACGTCGTCATCGGCGCCGGATCGGTGGTGACCAAGGACATCACGACGCCTGGCACCTATGCCGGCAATCCGGCGCGCCGGCTGCTGACGAGCCAATAGGGCAATAGGGGAATATCGATGGCGGTGCCGTATGCCGACCTGCAACTGCAATATCAGTCCATCAAGGGCGAGATCGACGCTGCGATCGCCGGCGTGATCGGCGACAACGCCTTCATTCGCGGCAGCTATGTCGACGCCTTCGAGCGCGAATTTGCGGCGGCGGCCGAGGTCGCTCATTGCGTGTCCTGCGCCAACGGCACCGACGCGCTTTACCTCGCCATGCGGGCGCTGAAGGTGAAGCCGGGCGACGAGGTGATCACGACGGCGCATTCCTGGATCTCGACCGCGGCGATGATCACCCATTCCGGTGCCACCGTCGTGTTCTGCGACACCGACGAGGCGACGTTCACGATCGATCCGGCGGCCATCGAGGCCGCGATCACGCCGCGGACGGTCGGCATCATCCCGGTGCATCTCTATGGCCAGCCCGCGGACATGGACGCGATCATGGCGATCGCGCAGAAGCACAAGCTGTGGGTGATCGAGGATTGCGCCCAGGCCCATCTCGCGCGCTACAAGGGCCGCATGGTCGGCACCTTCGGCGAGGCCGCGACCTATTCATTCTATCCCGGCAAGAATCTCGGCGCGATGGGCGATGCCGGCGCGGTCGTCACCAACGACGCGGCGCTCGCCGAGCAGATGGCCATGCTGGCGCGCCATGGTGGACTGGTGAAGCACCAGCACCACATCGAAGGCATCAACAGCCGGCTCGACGGCATGCAGGCTGCGATCCTCTCGGCCAAGCTGCCGCATCTTGCCGCCTGGACCGAGGCCCGGCAAGCCGCGGCCGAGGTCTATGATGCCGGCCTCAACCAGATCGAGGATGTCGTGGTGCCCGAGGTCGCGCCGGCACGCAGCCACGTCTATCACCTCTACACGATCAGGCATCCGCGCCGTGACGCGCTCGCCGCCCATCTCAACGCCAACGGAGTGCAGACCGCCATCAACTATCCCACCGCGCTGCCGTTGCTGCCGGCTTATGCGCGGTTCGAGCATCGGCCGGAGCAGTTCCCCAACGCGCATCGCGATCAGGGCCGGATTCTCTCGCTGCCGATGTTCGCCGAGATCACGCGCCAGCAGCAGGACGAGGTCATCGAGCTGATCCGGAAGTTCTGATCGCGATCGCGGCCACGCGCCTGACGCTGTGGTCTTCAGCTCCCGAGCAGCAGAGGCCTCAGGAACTTTTCCAGATTGGAGCCTGAGAACAGGTAGCCCTTCAGCCCGGCGGCACGTGCCGCCTCGAGATCCGTCGGCTGATCGCCGACCAGGAAGCTGCGTTCGACGTCGACCGGAAAGCGTTCCAGCAGATCATTGATCATGCCCGGCGATGGTTTGCGGCGGTGGCTGACC
Organism: Bradyrhizobium sp. USDA 4503; assembly: GCF_054055815.1. Classification (NCBI taxonomy): domain Bacteria; kingdom Pseudomonadati; phylum Pseudomonadota; class Alphaproteobacteria; order Hyphomicrobiales; family Nitrobacteraceae; genus Bradyrhizobium; species Bradyrhizobium sp. USDA 4503. The sequence goes on along the minus strand of NZ_JBSRXS010000001.1, from coordinate 3,057,153 downwards.
TGCCGATATCGTTCAACCGTCCCTTCAGGATGGAACGGGCAGTATTCAAAGGCGTCGATATGCGCGCCGATCCTGCCGAGCTCATCGGCCATCCAGTCGTGAAGCTGCCGCACGTGTGTCTCCTCGTAGAGACCCCTTGCGACGCCTGACTGGTTGGTTACGACGAACGCAAAATACCCCATGTCGTTGACGGCCTTGACCGCCTCGCGCGCGCCGTCGATCCAGACCAGTCTGTGGCTCTCGAACAGGTAACCGATGTCCCGGTTCAGGACGCCGTCCCGATCGAAGAACACGGCCGGCCTTCGCGGCTGATCTCCGGAAGCGCTGCTCATGAGGTGATGATCCGTCCGTCTCCACGGGGCACGAGCTAGCTCAATAGTTCACAACGCCGCGCGCGACAAATCCGGACGGGTCAAACGCCGGGTGATCTCAAGGCCTATCGCTCGTCCGCAATCACCTTGCCGTCGTTCGGCAGCGAGCCCGGACCGACCAGCTCGACGGTGCCGCCGAGCTTTGTCACGGCACGCAGCGTTGCCGCGACCTCGCTCTGCAGGGCATCCGCCGCCGAGGCGCATTCGGCTCTCAGCGTCATCGCGTCGGCCTCGCCGGCGCGCGTGACCACGAGGCGCAACCGTCCGAGCTCGGGATGGCGCCTGCCGATCTCCGCGATCTGCTCGGGGCGCACGAACATCCCCTTCACCTTGGTGGTCTGGTCGGCGCGGCCCATCCAGCCCTTGATGCGCATGTTGGTGCGTCCGCACCGACTCGCGCCGGGCAGGGCGGCGGTCAGGTCGCCGAGCGCGAGGCGTATCCAGGGATGGTGCGGATCGAGCGAGGTCACCACGATCTCGCCGACGTCACCCGGCGCAACCGGATCGCCGGTGCCGGGCTTGACGATCTCCAGGATGAGATCCTCATTGACCATCATCCCCTCGCGCGCCGCGGTCTCGAACGCGATCAAGCCGAGATCGGCAGTGCCGAAGGCCTGGTAGGCCTCGACGCCGCGCAACTTCATCTCCTCCTGCAGCGATTTCGGAAATGCCGCGCCTGAGACCAGCGCGCGCTTGATCGAGGATACGTCGCGGCCGGCGGTGGCGGCGGCGTCGAGCAGGATCTTGAGGAAGTCCGGGGTGCCGCTATAGCCGACCGGGCGATAGGCCTCGATCAGCTCGAATTGCTGCTCGGTATTGCCGGGGCCCGCCGGGATCACCGCACAGCCGAGCGCCCGCGCCGAGGCGTCGAAGATGAAGCCGCCGGGGGTGAGGTGATAGCTGAAGGTGTTCAGCACCACATCCCCCTCGCGAAAGCCCGCCGCAAACAGCGCCCGGGCGCCGCGCCAGGGATCCGCCTGGCGGCCCTCCGGCTCGAAGATCGGTCCGGGCGAGGTGAACAGCCGGGCGAACGAGCCGGGCGTGTCGGCCACGAAGCCGCCAAACGGCGGGGCGGCCTTGTGCAGGGCCGGCAGTTCCGACTTACGGAGCACCGGCAGCCCGGCCAGCGCCTCCCGGCTGGTGACGGAGGCGGGATCGGTGCCTCTCAGCAAATTGGCATAGGCGGGCGCTGCCATCGCCTTGCGCAGCACCTCGGGCAGCCGGGCGAACAACGCGGCCTCGCGCTCGGCCGGATCGCGCGTTTCAAGGGCGTCGTAATGGTCGGTCATGGCAGGTCCTTGGGAGGATGTGCGCGGGTTGCGTGCCGGTCCGCCCGTGCTATCAGACGGTGACCGCTGACATTGGGACGGTTCCAGGGAGCACGATGGCTGAGGCAGAGAGCGTTGCGGCGGACAAAGCCGCCGACGTCGTCGCGAGGCTGAAGCGCCGTATCATTGGCGAGGCCCTGCCGCTGTGGTCGACCGCAGGCTGGGACAGCAGCGCCGGCGGCTTTGTCGACCGGCTGCACCACGACGGGACGGCCGACCGCGCCGCCCCGCGCCGGATCATGGTGCAGGCGCGCCAGATCTATTGCTACGCCAAGGCGGCCCAGCTGGGCTGGTATCCGGAGGGGCGCGCGGTCGCGCTGAAGGGGCTGGACTACCTGCTGGCCAAGGCCAGGGGGCCGGACGGCCGGCCTGGCTTCGTCTACAGCCTGACGGCCGAGGGCGGCGTGCACGACCCGCTGCGCGACACCTACGGCCACGCCTTCGTGCTGCTTGCGCTCGCGACCGCCTACGGCCTCGACCAGGACGCCCAGATCCGCGCCGAGATCGACGCGCTGCTGTCGTTCCTCGATACCCAGCTGCGCTCGCCCCATGGCGGCTTCCACGAGGGTCTGCCGCCCTCGATGCCGCGCCGGCAGAACCCGCAGATGCATCTGTTCGAGGCGATGATCGCCTGCTTCGACGCGACCCACGATTTGTCGTTCCAGAACCGCGCCGGCGATTTCTTCGCGCTGTTCCTTGCCAGCCTCTACGACAAGCAGACGCGCACCCTCGGCGAATATTTCGAGGAGGACTGGTCGAAGATCCCGCCGGTCAGCGTCGAGCCCGGGCACCTCGCGGAATGGGTCTGGCTGCTGAGGGGATTTGAGCGGATCACCGGCTGCCCGACCGGGCGCCCGCGCGGCGAGCTGCTGGCGTCGGCGCTGCGCTATCGCGACGCGGCCACCGGCTGCCTGGTCGACGAGGGCGACGCCGCGGGCAACATCCGCCGCCACACACGTCGGCTGTGGCCGCAGAGCGAGCTGGCGAAGGCCTGGATCGCGCAGGCCGAGTCGGGCGAAGCCGGCGCGGCGGACGAGGCGCGTGCGGCGCTGGTGCTGCTCGAGCGGCACTATCTCGGCCATGCCGTGGCCGGCGGCTGGTACGATCAGTTCGACCGCGACGGCAATTCGCTGGTCGCCACGATCCCGGCGTCGTCGTTCTATCATGTGCTTTGCGCGGTCACTGAAGCCGAGCAGGTGCTCGGATAGAACCGCCTTCCTGGTCTGACGCGTTTTCTGCACACGCAACTCCGCCCGAAAACGCTCGCTATCCTCACAGCCAGCGCTTGCGCCGCTTGAAGCTCTTCAGGTTCTTGAAGCTCTTGCGCTGGTCGCCGGCGCCGCCGAGGTAGAATTCCTTGACGTCCTCGTTGTCGCGCAGCTCGTCGGCGGAGCCGTCGAGCACGACCTTGCCCTGTTCCATGATGTAGCCGTGGCTCGCGACCGAGAGCGCTGCGCGGGCATTCTGCTCGACCAGGAGGATCGTGACCCCAAGATCGCGGTTAATCTCCTTGATGATCGCGAACACTTCCTTGACGAGCAGAGGCGACAGCCCCATCGACGGCTCGTCCATCAGGATCATCTTCGGACGGGCCATCAGCGCGCGGCCGATCGCGAGCATCTGCTGCTCGCCGCCGGAGAGATAGCCGGCGAGGCCGGTCCGCTCCTTCAGGCGCGGGAAATACTTGAACACCATGTCGATGTCATCGGAGACCTCGCCGTCGCGCCGGGTGAAGGCGCCGAGCCGCAGGTTCTCCAGCGACGTCATGTCGGCGACGATGCGGCGGCCTTCCATCACCTGGAAGATGCCGCGGCGGACGATCTTGTCCGGATCGATGCCGTTGATGCGCTGGCCCTCGAACAGGATCTCGCCGCGGGTGACCTCGCCGTCCTCGGTCTTGAGCAGGCCGGAAATCGCCTTCAGCGTGGTCGACTTGCCGGCGCCGTTGGCGCCGAGCAGCGCCACGATCGCGCCCTTCGGTACCTCGAGGCTGAGGCCGCGCAGCACCAGGATGACGTCGTCATAGACGACCTCGATGTTGTTGACGCTGAGCAGCGGCGGCGGCGGGACTGCCGTCGGCCCCGGGCGGGTGGCTTCGAGGGTTTCGTTCATGGCCTGTGTTACCCTTCGACGTCATTGCCGGGCATAGCCGTCGAAGGACGGCATCGCTTCCGCTCGCCTTTGACCCGGCAATCCATCGATCGGAATACGTCTTCGCTTGATGGATGCGCGGGTCGAGCCCGCGCATGACGATGTGTGGACGTGTTCGGCTGCCGCCTCACCACCCAAACCATTCCGGCTTGCGCGGCAGGTCGACGGTCTTCACCTTCTCGAGCTTGATCGTGCCCTTGCCCATCAGGTCGTTGATGTCGCCATCGGTCGCGCCCGAGACCTTCGAGCGATACAGGTCGACCTTCGTGGTCGGGCGGTGATCCTTTTCGGTCCAGGTCGACGGATTGCAGACGCCGTCCATGCCGGCCGGCACCCAATCCTTCTTCTGGTAGAAGCCCTTGGCGACGTTCTCGCCGGTGGCGCCGCCGTTCTTGGCGGCCCAGTCGAGTGCTTCCTTCAGATAGAGCGCGCTGCAGACCGCGGCGATGTAATGCACCGGCCGATAGACCTTGCCGGACGGGTCGGACATCTTGGAGATTTCCATCACCGTCTTCATGCCGGGCGCGTTGCCGCCCCAACTCACCGCCGTGCGGAGCGGGAAGATCACGCCGTCGGCTGCATCGCCGGCGGTCTTGGCCGCGTTCTCGTCCATGCCCCAGACATTGCCGAGGAACTGGACATCGACGCCGGCGGTCTTGCAGGCCTTCAGCACCGAGATGTTGGAGGCCGCCGTGTTGCCGAGATAGGCATAATTTGCGCCCGAGCTCTTCAGGCTGAGACACTGCGCCGAGTAGTCGCCGGGCGACAGCGCGAACACCAGCGGCGGCAGCACCTCGAAGCCGAGCTCGGTCGCCAGCGCTTCACCGGCCGCCTTCGGTGCGTTCGGATACGGATGGTTGGCGCCCATGTGGACGAATTTCGGCTTGCCGGGCTTGCCCTTGGCCTTCCAGTCCTCCGCAGCCCAGGTCAGCATCGCGCGCATCGAGTCCGAATAGCTCGGGCCGTAGAAGAAATTGTACGGCGCGGGCTTGGCCTTGCCGCTGGTGCCTTCCGGATCGGTCAGCGCCGCGGCGTAGGAGCCGGAGATGTCCGGGATCTTGTCCTGCGCCAGGAAGCCGGTGAGGGCCTCGGTATCCGCCGTGCCCCAGCCCATGATCGCCGCGACCTTGCCGTCGGGCGCCGACCACTTCTTGTACAGCGCGATGGCGCGCGGCACCTGGTAGCCATAATCGTTGCTGTCGACATTGAGCTGCTTGCCGCCGATGCCGCCATTCTTGTTGACCCAGGCGAAGGTGTCGGCGACGCCCTGGCCATAGGGGGTGCCGACGTCGGACGTGCCGCCCGAGAGGTCCTGCAGATGGCCGATTGCGATCTGCGCCTGCGCGGTGGCGGCCGCGCTGCTGATCAGCAGCGCAACGGAGACCGAGCTCAAAAGGGATCTAATCGTCATTTTTGCTTTCCTCCTGCTTATTCGTTGAACCGAATTTTGAGTTGCGTTCCGTGCCTTGCGTCAATGCGAGAACGGGTAGAGCTTCCAGTAAGCCTTGATCTGCCGCCAGCGATGCGCGAGGCCGTCGGGCTCGAACATCAGGAAGCCGATGATGATCAGGCCGATCGCGATCTCGCGCAGGAAGGTGATGTTGTTGTTGAGCTGCAGCGCCTTGTCGATGGCGCCGCCCTTCAGCCAAGCGCTCAGCCATTCCATCGATTCCGGCAGCAGCACCACGAAGGCCGTGCCCATCAGCGTGCCCATCACCGAGCCGGTGCCGCCGATGATGACCATCGCGAGGAATAGCACCGAGCGCTCGATGCCAAAGCCTTCCTGCGAGACCACGAGCTGATAGTGCGCGTAAAGCGCGCCGGCGATGCCGGCAAAGAAGGCGGCAAGCCCGAATGATAGCGTCCGGTACTTGGTGAGGTTGATGCCCATGATCTCGGCCGAGAGATAGTGATCGCGGATCGCGACCAGCGCGCGGCCGTCGCGGGTGCGCATCAGATTTGTCACGAGCAGGTAGCTGATCACCATATAGGCGAGCACGACGTAGAAATACTGCCGGTCGCCGCGCAGGGTGTAGCCGAAGATCGAGAACGGGTTGGCGCTGGCCGGCACCGAGCCCCCCGAGAACCATTCGGCGCGCGAGAAGAAGTCGAGCAGGATGTACTGCGCCGCGAGCGTCGCGATCACAAGATAGAGCCCCTTCAGCCGCGCCGCTGGCACGCCGAAGATCAGGCCGACCAGCGCCGTGACGACGCCGGCGAGGGGGATGGCGAAGAACACCGGGATCGGCGCGTTGTTGGAGATGTAGGCCGAGGTGAACGCGCCGAACAGGAAGAACGCGGCGTGGCCGATCGAGATCTGGCCGGTGAAGCCGACCAGGACGTTGAGGCCGAGGGCCGCGATCGCGAAGATGCCGATCTGGATCGCGATCGAGAGCAGGTAATTGGACAGCAGCATCGGCGCGAAGCAGGCGAGCACGATGCCGAGGATCGCGAAATTGCGGCTGGTCGCGGTCGGGAAGATCGTGGTGTCGGCCGCATAGCTGGTGCGGAAATCGCCCGAGGGGATGAGTGTGCTTGTCGCCATTGATCAGACCCGCTCAATATCCTTGGTGCCGAACAGGCCGTACGGCTTGATCATCAGGATGATGATCAGGACGTAGAATGGCGCGATCTCGTAGAGATTGCCCCAGTGCAGGTACTGGCTGTCGACATACTGGGCGACGTTTTCCAACAGCCCGATGATGATGCCGCCGAGCACGGCGCCGCCGACCGAGTCGAGCCCGCCCAGGATCGCGGCCGGAAACACCTTGATGCCGTAGGCGGAGAGGCCGGACGACACGCCGTTGACCACGGCGACCACGACACCGGCGACCGCCGAGACCGTGGCCGAGATCGCCCACGCCATCGCGAACACGTTCTTGACGGAAATGCCGAGCGACTGCGCGACCTGCTGGTTGAAGGCGGTGGCGCGCATCGCAAGGCCATATTTGGAGGCGCGGAAGAACCAGGCCATGCCGACCATCATGGCGAGCGAGACCACGAGGCTCATGACATAGACGGTCTGGATCTGCAGCCCGAACAGGCTGACCGACTGGCTCTGGAACACGCGCGGGAACGGCTGCGGGTTGACGCCGAAGATCCACTTCAGCGCGGCCTGGAACACCGTCGACAGGCCGATCGTCACCATGATCACGGAGATGATCGGCTCGCCGATCATCGGACGCAGGATCATGACCTGGATCGCGATGCCGAAGATGAACATGAAGACCAGCGTGATCGGCATGCCGACCCAGAACGGCACCTGATACTTCGTCAGCAGCGCCCAGCACACCCAGGCGCCGACCAGCAGCAATTCGCCCTGCGCGAAGTTCACGACCTGTGTCGCCTTGTAGATCAGCACGAACGACATCGCGACCACGCCATACAGCGTGCCGACCACGAGGCCGTTGACGATCAGCTGGATCAGGAACTGGATGTTCATATGCTATGCTGAGCTGTTCGCCTCGCCCCGCTTGCGGGGAGAGGCCGGCGCGCGCTGAGCGATGCGAAGCATCGTCCGGAGCGCGACGGGTGAGGGGGAGCCTCCGCATGCGCGGTGCTGATGAGACCAAAATCAAACGCGCAAGGAAATTGCGAAACGCGTCGACAGATGCTGAAGGGACGCTCTGGTACCGGCTTCGTGCCCGCAGGCTGAATGGCTACAAGTTTGTGCGACAGGAGCCGATTGGGCCTTACATCGTCGATTTCATCTGCCGCGAGCGCCGTCTCGTGATCGAAGTGGATGGCGGGCAACACGCCGACAGTCAACCCGATGCTCTTCGCGACAAATGGCTTGTCGATCACAACTACCGTGTCTTGCGCTTCTGGAATAACGAAGTGTCCAGCAATTCGGTTGGTGTTCTCGAAACAATCCTCACCGCGCTTGCGGAGGCTTCCCCTCACCCGGATCGCTGACGCGATCCGACCTCTCCCCGCAAGCGGGGCGAGGTGAAGGTCAGCGCGTGTCGCGGAGAACATCATTCCGCGGCCTCCGCGAGCACGGCGCGGCCGAGGTCGACGACCTCGAGCGTGGTGCGGACGCGCTGGGTCGAGCCGTCCTGGAAGCGGATCACCGTGTCGACGGGGATGCTGGCCTTGCCGCGGTAGATCGCATCGATGATGTCGGCGTATTTCTCGTTGATGACGCCGCGGCGGACTTTTCGGGTCCGGGTCAGCTCGCCGTCATCGGCATCGAGCTCCTTGTAGAGCAGCAGGAAGCGCGAGATGCGTTGCGCCGGCGGCAGGGAGGCGTTGACGGTCTCGACCTCTTTCTTGAGCAGCGCATAGACTTCGGGCCGCGAGGACAGGTCGGTGTAGGTCGTGAACGAGATCCGGTTCTTCTCCGCCCATTTCGAGATGATCGAGTAGCGGATGCAGATCATCGCGGCGAGCGCGTCGCGGCCGGCGCCGAGCACGACTGCTTCGGCGACATAGGGCGAGAACTTCAGCTTGTTCTCGATGTATTGCGGCGAGAAGCGTTCGCCGCGCGAGGTCTCGGCGAGATCCTTGATGCGGTCGATCACGACAAGCTGCCGGTTGTCGTTGTAGTAGCCGGCATCGCCCGAATGCATCCAGCCGTCCTTGATGTCGGCGACCGAGGCTTCGGGGTTCTTGTAATAGCCGTGGAACATGTTGGGATGCCGCACCACGATCTCGCCGACCCCGTTGACGTCGGCATTGTCTATGCGGATCTCGATGTTGTCGGCCATCGGCACGCCGGTGGTGTCGGGATCGACCTTGCCTTCAGGATGCAGCGTGTAGGCGCCGAGCAGCTCGGTCTGGCCGTACAGCGTGCGCAGCGGCACGCCCATCGCCTGGAAGAACTTGAAGGTATCCGGTCCGAGCGCCGCGCCGCCGGTCGCCGCCGAGCGCAGCCGCGTGAAGCCGAGCCGGTCGCGCAGCGCGCGGAACAGCAGTTGGTCGGCGAAAACAGAACGCTTGCCCTCGGCAAGCGCCGCCAGCCCGGTCTTCATGCCGAGGTCATAGAGCCGCTGCTTGAACGGCGAGGCGTCCATCACCCCGGCGCGGACGTCGGCCGCAATCGACTCCCAGACCCGCGGCGCGAACAGCACGAAGGTCGGCGCGATCTCGCGGAAATCGTGCATCATGGTGTCGGGCTCTTCGACGAAGTTGACCTTCATCCGGGAGAGCAGCCCTTTGCCCAGCGCGTAGATCTGTTCCATGATCCAGGGCAGCGGCAGCACCGAGACATATTCGTCGTCCGGTCCCTTCGGATCGAAGGCCAGATAGGTCGCGCAGTGCCGCAGCACGCGCCCGGCCGAGAGCATCGCAAGCTTCGGATTGGCCGTCGTACCCGAGGTGGTGCAGAGGATCGCGACGTCCTCGCCATCAGTGGCGTCGACCAGCCGCTCGTACAGGCCAGGCTCGCGCGCGGCGCGGTCGCGGCCCAGCGCAACGAGCCTACTCGCCTCCATCAATCGCGGATCGTCGTATTTGCGCATGCCGCGCGGGTCGGAATAGACGATGTGCTTGAGGTGGGGCACGCGATCGGCCAGGCCGAGCATCTTGTCGACCTGTTCCTCGTCCTCGGCGAAGACCAGCTTGGCCTCGCCATGGGTCAGGAGGTAGGCGGCTTCCTCGTCCAGCACGTCGCGATAAAGACCGAGGCTCATCGCGCCAATCGCGTGGGCCGCGATCTCGGCGGCGACCCAGTCCGGCCGGTTGTCGCCGATAATGCTGATCACGTCGCCGCGGCCAAGCCCGAGTTCGACCATGCCGAGCGCGAAGTCATGGCTGCGGGTCTGGTAGTCGTTCCAGGTGAATTCGCGCCACAGCCCGAAATCCTTCTCGCGCAGCGCGATCTCGCTGCCATGCTCCTTGGCGTTGAGGCGCAGCATCTTGGGAAAGGTGTCGGCCTGCGCGGCGCGACCGGCATAGTCCATCATGCGGCGCTCTCCCGCACCGCCGGCTTGTCGTCGGGATCGACCAGCGCCTCGTCCTCTTCGCCGAGATAGGCGCGCTTGACATGGGGATCGGCGAGCACGGTGGCCGGATCGCCCTCGGCGATCTTGCGGCCGAAGTCGAGCACCATGACGCGGTGGGAGATGTCCATCACGACGCCCATGTCGTGCTCGATCATCATCACCGTCATGCCGAACTCTTCGTTGAGATCGACGATGTAGCGCGCCATGTCTTCCTTCTCTTCGAAGTTCATGCCGGCCATCGGCTCGTCGAGCAGGATCAGTTGCGGCTCGAGCGCCATCGCGCGGGCGAGCTCGACGCGCTTGCGCAGGCCGTAGGGCAGGGTGCCGGCGGTCGCCTTGCGCACCGATTGCAGATCGAGGAAGTCGATGATCTCCTCGACCTTGCGCCGGTGCTCGAGCTCCTCGCGGCGCGCGCCGGTCAGCCAGTACAGCGATCCCGTGATGAAGTTGTTCTTCAGGAGGTGATGGCGGCCGACCATGATGTTGTCGAGCACGCTCATGTGGTGGAACAGCGCGAGGTTCTGGAAGGTCCGGCCGATGCCGAGCCGGGGCCGCGCGTTCGGGTTGAGGCCGGTAATGTCCTGGCCGCGATAGAACAGCTGGCCTTCGGTCGGCCGATAGCGGCCGGAGATGCAGTTGACGATCGAGGTTTTGCCGGCGCCGTTCGGGCCGATGATGGAGAACAGCTCGCCCTCGTTGACGCCGAAGCTCACCTCGGTCAGCGCGCGGACGCCGCCAAAGCGCAATGAGACTCCGCGCACCTCGAGACTATTGGCCACCCTGTTCCCTCCAGATACGGGCGCTTTGGCGCGCTCTTTATCTTCACTTCGATCTTACACTTCGATCTTACATGGGCCGCCGAAGGGAGACCATCCGACTAATGATGCCGGCGTTCGGGAGATCGCTCGCCCCGATCGCCTGCGTCATGCGCGGTAACGCCGCACCCGCCTGCAAGCCCGTCCCCTCGCGTCGTCCGCCTTCAGCGATCCTTCAAGGCGCTGCGCGACGTTACGCGATGTGGCTCTGAATACGAGAAAGCGATAGGTTGAATTGTCATGTGCCCGACATTTGGTCAGGAATTTTCGCTGGCATTCCAGGCCTCGGGTCCTTGGCTCGCGCACGGCGTTGCTGCGGTGCAATATCGTTGCAGTCTCTTGGGGTAGGACGCCGTCGCTAGAATGATTGCTGCTGATTACCTGAGGCGCATCGCGGCCTGGTCGCGCGAACTGAGCGAGCAAGAAATCGAAATCGCGCGCGCCGGCATTTCCGAGAAATCCTATCGCGCCAACGAATTCATCTTCATGCGCGGCGACAATTTCCAGTACTGGACCGGCATCGTCACCGGCCTGGCGCGCATGGGCATCGTCTCGCGCGGCGGCAAGGCGGCGAGTTTCGCGGGCCTCACCGCAGGCGCGTGGTTCGGTGAGGGGACGGTGCTCAAGAATGAGCCCCGGCGCTACGATGTGGTCGCGCTGCGCGACACGCGACTGGCGATGATGGATCGCCGGACCTTCGTCTGGCTGTTCGAGAACAGTGTCGGCTTCAACCGATTCCTGGTCGGCTCGCTCAATGAGCGGCTCGGCCAGTTCATCGCGCTGCTCGAATATGGCCGCACGCTGGACGCCACGGCGCGGCTGGCGCGCTCGATCGCCTCGCTGTTCAATCCGATTCTCTATCCCGACCTGACGCTGCACCTCGAGATCACCCAGGAGGAGATCGGGGCGCTGTCGGGAATCTCCCGGCAGAACGCCAACCAGTGCCTGAAGCGGCTCGAGCGGGAAGGGCTGTTGCGGCTCGAATATGGCGGGGTGACCATCCTCAACCTCGACCGCCTGCGGCACTATGGCGAGTGACGGGTTCCGGGCGCATTGAGGCGTTTTCGCAGACCTAAAGTCCTGATTTCAAACGATTAAGCCATTAGACTTGGAGCAGGCTGGATGCTACAGACCGGCCTCGTCGGGATCGCGCGGTTTTCGCGCTCTCTGGAGATGACATGGCGGTTAAGGATTCGGCGGCTCAGGACTCAAAGCGGCGCGTTGCGCTGATCACCGGCGTGACCGGGCAGGACGGCGCGTATCTCGCCGAATATCTGCTCGGTCTCGGCTACACCGTGCACGGGATCAAGCGCCGGTCGTCCTCGTTCAACACCGCGCGCGTCGACCATCTCTACCAGGATCCGCATGCCGGCAACGTGCCGTTCCTGATGCACTATGGCGACATGACGGATTCGACCAATCTGATCCGCCTGGTGCAGCAGATCCGGCCGACCGAGATCTATAACCTCGCCGCCCAGAGCCACGTCCAGGTCAGTTTCGAGAGCCCGGAATACACCGCCAACGCCGATGCGATCGGCGTGCTGCGGCTCTTGGAGGCGATTCGCATCCTCGGCATGGAAAAGGAAACGCGGTTCTACCAGGCTTCGACCTCGGAGCTTTACGGGCTCGTGCAGGAGGTGCCGCAGAAGGAGACCACGCCATTCTATCCGCGCTCGCCCTATGGCGTCGCCAAGCTCTACGGCTACTGGATCACGGTGAACTACCGCGAGGCCTATGGCATGTTCGCCAGCAACGGCATCCTGTTCAACCATGAGAGCCCGATCCGCGGCGAGACCTTCGTGACGCGCAAGATCACCCGCGCCGTTGCCCGCATCGAGGTCGGCCTCGAGAACAAGCTCTATCTCGGTAATCTCGACGCCAAGCGCGACTGGGGCCACGCCCGCGACTATGTCGAGGGCATGCACAGGATCCTGCAGGTCGACGAGCCCGGCGACTTCGTGCTCGCGACCGGCGAGACGCGGTCGGTCCGCGAGTTCGTCGAGCTGGCGTTTGCCGAGGTCGGCCGCAGCATCGAATGGCGCGGCAAGGGCGTCGAGGAGGTCGGTCTCGACAGGGCGTCCGGCAACACCCTGGTGCAGATCGATCCGACCTATTTCCGCCCGACCGAGGTCGATCTTCTGATCGGCGACGCCAGCAAGGCGCGCGCCAAGCTCGGCTGGGCGCCGAAGACGCCGTTCGCGCAGCTGGTGAAGGAAATGGTCGCCAGCGATCTCGTCGAGGCCAGGCAGGACGCGGCCAATGGCAAGCACGGCGTTTGAGCTGAAGGGCAAGACCGTCTTCGTTGCCGGCCATCGCGGCATGGTCGGCTCGGCCCTGATGCGCCGGCTGGCGCGCGAGGAGGCCGATCTACTGACGGTGTCGCGCAGCGAGGTCGATTTGCGCGACCAAACCGCGGTCAACGCCTGGTTTGCCGCGAAGCGGCCGCAGGCCGTGTTCCTCGCCGCCGCCAAGGTCGGCGGCATCGTCGCCAACAACATGCTGCGGGCCGAATTCCTCTACGACAATCTGGCGATCTCGAGCAACGTGATCCAGGCGGCGCACGCCAATGGCTGCGAGAAGCTGATGTTCTTCGGCTCGTCCTGCATCTATCCGCGCCTGGCGCCGCAGCCGCTGCGCGAGGATTCAATGCTGACCGGCCCGCTGGAGCCGACCAACGAGCCCTATGCCATCGCCAAGATCGCCGGCATCAAGATGGCCGAGGCCTATCGCAGCCAGTACGGCGCCGATTTCATCAGCGTGATGCCGACCAATCTCTACGGCCCCGGCGACAATTATCACCCCGAATACAGCCACGTCGTCGCCGCGCTGATCCGCCGCTTCCACGAGGCCAAGGTTTCGGGCGCCGGCAACGTCGCGGTGTGGGGCACCGGCACGCCGCGCCGCGAATTCCTCTATGTCGACGATCTCGCCGACGCCTGCATCCATCTGATGAAGACCTATTCATCGCCCGAACTGGTCAATATCGGCACCGGCGAGGACATCACCATCGCCGAGTTCGCGCGCGTCGTCGCGGCCGCCGTCGGCTATCGTGGCGAGATCAGCTTCGACACATCGCGCCCGGACGGCACGCCGCGCAAGCTGCTCGACGTCGGTCGGCTGGCGAGGCTCGGCTGGCGCGCCAGCACCTCGCTCGAGGATGGCATCGCCCTCGCGTACCAGGCCTATCTGCGCGAGACGAAGTGACGCGGTAAACCTCCCGCCTTCCGACTGAGAATATATGTCGGCTTGGCGACGCTGCGCGGCTAGGATGCGCGTGCCCGAGCGTGCCGCAAGAGCCGCCAGTGCGTCGGAGGAGATATCATGAAGGTTCTACGCCGCCAGTTCCTGCAACTTGCAGCCGCTACGGCTGCGCTTCCGCTCACATTTGGAAAAGCGGTTGCCGAGGCCTATCCGACGCGGCCGGTTCGCCTCGTGATCGGCTATACCCCCGGCGGTTCGGCGGACCTGACGGCGCGCCTGATGGGGCAGTGGCTGTCGGAAAAGCTCGGGCAAGCCTTCATTGTCGAGAACCGGCCGGGCGGCGGGACCAACATCGCCACCGAGCAGGCGCTGCGCGCGGCACCCGACGGCTACACGCTGCTGCTGGTCGCGCCGGCCAATGCGATCAACGCGACGCTCTACCAGAAGCTGCCGTTCGACTTCATGCGCGAGATGGAGCCGATCGCGGGCATCATTCGCTTTCCCAACGTCGTGGTGGTGCACCCCTCGCTGCCGATCAAGTCGATTCCCGAATTGATCGCCTATGCAAAGGCCAATCCCGGCAAGCTCAACATGGCGTCCTCAGGCAACGGTTCGACGATCCACATGTCGGGTGAACTGTTCAAGATGCTGACCGGCATCAACATGCAGCACGTGCCCTACCGGGGCGGAGCGCCGGCGCTCACCGATATGCTGTCCGGCGTGATGCAGGTGATGTTCGACAATCTTCCGACCTGCGCCGAGCACGTCAAATCCGGCAAGCTGCGCGGACTTGCGGTCACCAGCACGACCCGTTCGGACGTGCTTCCGGACCTGCCGCCGGTCGCCGACTTCCTGCCGGGCTACGAGGCCAGCGCCTGGTACGGCCTCGCGGCGCCGAAGAACACGCCGCCTGAAATCGTCGACAGGCTCAACAAGGCCGTCAATGAAATCCTCGCCGATCCCAAGGCCAAGGCGCGGTTTACCGAGATCGGCGCGATCATGCTGCCGGGCTCGGCTGCCGACTTCGGCAAACTAGTGGCCGACGAGACCGAGAAGTGGGGCAAGGTGGTCAAGTTCGCCGGTGCCAAAGTGGACTAAAGCGCGATGAGATTCGGTCGAATCGTCATCGCACTTTAACTTGTTGTTTAAGCATGGTCTTCCCGGAAAACCGCTTCCCACTTCTCCGGATCATGCTTTAGCTTCGCGCCGTCGCGCGCGGTGGATTTTTTGAAAGCGCCGCCGCCATCGCCGATATCAGCGGCCGCATGAAGAAGGCGTCTTCGGCCGGGTAGATGTCGGTGCGCAGGCCGTGGGATTTGAGCTCGTCCGATACCGCCGGTCCGACGGAAGCGATCGGTGTACGCTCGAACCCCTGGCGTAACCTGTCCTCGCAACCGCGCGCCCGTGCCACCTCGATGAGCCGACGGACCTGGCCGAGATTGGTCAGCGCGATCGCGTCGATGCGGCCCTGCGCCATCTCCTCGATCGCGGTGACGATGTTGGCGTCGGCGGCCTGCGCATCATAGACATAGGGCAGCACCGTATCGACCTCGGCGCCCTGTGCCTTGATCGCGCCGATCAGGGTGGCGTGATCCTTGTCCGGATAGAGCTGCAGGCCGAGCCGATGGCCGGCGAGGTCGAGCTTCGACAGCATCTCCGCGACGCCTTCCGACGTCGGCTTCTCGGTCGTCATTTGCGGCTCCAGGCCGATCTCGCGCAGCGCCCGGCCGGGCTTGGGGCCGCGGGCGAATTTGCGCGCCTTGGCGAGGCCATCGACGAACTCCCGCTCGACGCCGATCTGGCGCACGACCTTCATCAGCCGGCGCAGGCCTTCGCCGGTCATCAGCACGAGATCGTCGAGCGGCCGTTCGATAGCGCGGCGAATCCAGGCCTCGATCGGCGCCGCATCAGGCGCATCGTGGATGGTGAACATCGGGCATTGCAGCACGTCGGCCCCCTGCTCGGCGAGCAGGCGGGAAAACTGCGCCTCCTCGCGCGTCTCGAGGATCAGGATGCGGTAGCCGTTCAGCCGTTCAGCCATGATGGTCCCTAACAAACATTGTCGTCATTTGTTCGATTTGACCCCCGCGCCGGGATTGGCGCAAGGCCGCCTGCGGTGTAGACGAGGGCCGAAAATGACCGTTCCACCAATCTGCTCAAGCTTTGGTCAATTGGCATGCCCGACCATCAATTCGTTTTGACCCTGTCCTGTCCGGATCGTCCGGGGATCGTCTCGGCGGTCTCGACGTTTCTTGCCCATAACGGCCAGAACATCCTGGACGCCCAGCAGTTCGATGACGTCGAAACCGGCAAGTTCTTCATGCGCGTGGTGTTCACCGCGGCCGACCTCGCGGTCGAGCTCGCGGCGCTGCAGACCGGCTTTGCCGCGATCGCCGAACGGTTCGGCATGGAATGGCAGATGCGCGATCGCGCCAGCCGCCGCCGGGTGATGCTATTGGTGTCGAAGTCCGATCACTGCCTGGTCGACATCCTCTACCGCTGGCGCACCGGCGAGCTCGAAATGATCCCGACCGCTGTTGTCTCCAACCATCCGCGCGAGACCTACGGCTCGCTCGATTTCGGCGATATCCCGTTCCATCATCTGCCGGTGACGAAAGAGACCAAGCGGCAGCAGGAAGACGCGGTGTGGCAGCTGGCCCAGGATACCAAGACCGACCTCGTGGTGCTGGCCCGCTACATGCAGATCCTGTCGGACGAGATGTCGGCACGGCTGTCGGGCCGCTGCATCAACATCCATCATTCCTTCCTGCCGGGCTTTAAGGGCGCCAGGCCCTACCATCAGGCGCATGAGCGCGGCGTCAAGCTGATCGGCGCCACGGCGCATTACGTCACCAGCGATCTCGACGAGGGGCCGATCATCGACCAGGACGTCGAGCGTATCAGCCATCGCGACACGCCTGAGGATCTCGTGCGCAAGGGGCGCGACATCGAGCGCCGGGTGCTGGCGCGCGCGATCCGCTACCATCTCGCCGATCGCGTCATCCTCAACGGACGCAAGACCGTGGTGTTCGTGGACTGATCCGCACTTCGCTCGCCCGTACAAGGCGATGCGGGCTTTGCCGGCCGACCGTGCGCTCAGCGTGCCGCGTCTTGCGGTGCCGTTGCCGGCTTGGCGTCGTCGCCGCGCTGGGCCGCAGGCATCAGCCGCTTGCGTTCCCGATCCTGCATGAACTTGTCGTATTCGGGGGTGCCCGGCCGCGGCGGCGCATCCGCCGGCAGGCCGCCGGCCCAGGATGGAATGGTATCGGCCATGCCGGCCGAGAGCTTCTGGTTCATGGAGCTGCATCCCCCGAGCGCGCCGGCCGCGAGCGCGAGGGCAGTTAGGACAGCGAGGGGACGCGAGACGATTGGCATGGGAAGCAGGATACAGCCCTGGTCTTTACGGATGATGATCTCGGGCGCGACCGTTCGGCTGCAATTGTGCTTGTTTGTTGACATTGTCGCTGCGTTTGTACGGTCGTACAAATGAATCGAGTCGGCGGCGGCCTTGAATGCGCGAGACCGGCTCTCGCGGAGGCATTGAGTCTGGTGGAGTGATATTGGTATCCTGATACTTGTCTCCGCAGCTAGGCCCGATCGCGTCGCGCGCGGCACACGTCCATCGTCCGATTGACAGAGGGCACGGGGAGACGCCTTGTCGCGTTGCGGCTTGGCCGTGCATGCTTGAGTTAAAACAAGGCAAGAGCCGGGACCAAGGCTCGATGCAGAAGAACGGAAGGGGGAGGGACGTCGATGTTCAATCGTCGCAAAATGTTGCTGTGGGGCGCCGCTTCGGCCGTGCTTCCCGGGTTGTGTGCCAGCGTGCCGGCGTGGGCGGACGACGTCGTCAAGATCGGGCTGATCCTGCCGATGACCGGCGGTCAGGCATCGACCGGCAAGCAGATCGATAACGCCATCAAGCTCTACATGCAGCAGAAGGGCGACACCGTCGCCGGCAAGAAGATCGAGATCATCCTGAAGGACGACGCCGCGGTGCCGGACAACACCAAGCGGCTCGCGCAGGAACTGATCGTCAACGACAAGGTCGATTTCATCGCCGGCTTCGGCGTGACGCCCGCAGCGCTCGCCGCGGCGCCGCTGGCGACGCAGGCCAAGATCCCGGAAGTCGTGATGGCGGCCGGCACCTCGATCATCACCGAGCGTTCGCCCTATATCGTGCGTACCAGCTTCACGCTGGCGCAGTCCTCCACCATCATCGGCGACTGGGCCGTGAAGAACGGCATCAAGAAGGTCGCGACGCTGACCTCCGACTACGCGCCCGGCAACGATGCGCTGACCTTCTTCAAGCAGCACTTCACGGCCGGCGGCGGCGAGATCGTCGAAGAGGTCAAGGTCCCGCTCGCCAATCCGGACTTCGCGCCGTTCCTGCAGCGCATGAAGGATTCCAAGCCCGACGCGATGTTCGTATTCGTGCCGGCCGGGCAGGGCGGCAACTTCATGAAGCAATATGCCGAGCGCGGGCTTGACAAGAGCGGCATCAGGGTGATCGGACCGGGCGACGTCATGGATGACGATCTGCTCAACAACATGGGCGATGCCGCGCTCGGCGCGGTGACGGCGCATCTCTATTCGGCGGCGCATCCGTCCGCGATGAACAAGGAGTTCGTCGCCGCCTACAAGAAGGCGTTCGGCAACCGCCCGGGCTTCATGGCGGTCAGCGGCTATGACGGCATCCATCTGATCTACGAGGCGCTGAAGAAGACCAATGGTGCGACCGACGGCGACAAGCTGATCGAGGCGATGAAGGGCATGAAGTGGGAGAGCCCGCGCGGCCCGATCTCGATCGATCCGGAAACCCGCGACATCGTGCAGAACATCTATATCCGCAAGGTTGAGAAGGTCGACGGCGAGCTCTACAATGTCGAGTTCGCGACCTTCGAGGCCGTCAAGGATTCCGGCAAGACCAAGAAATAGCCTCGTCATCGGCGGCGTGCGATCCGGCCCTCACCACGTCATGCCCGGCCAAAAGCGCGAAGCGCGTCTTCGCGCAGGTGTGCCGGGCATCCATGTCTTTCTTCCCGGCGAGCAGAAAGACGTGGATGGCCGGGACAGGCCCGGCCATGACGATGACCTTGACGTTCGAGCTGTTGTTCTTGTTGCGTCCTCGCGGCTAAGCTGACTCCATGGCCTCTATCCTCACCAACCTGTTCGACGGCGTCGCCTACGGCATGCTGCTGTTCGTGCTTGCCTGCGGGCTTGCGGTGACGCTCGGGCTGATGAATTTCGTCAACCTCGCGCATGGCGCCTTCGCGATGGCCGGCGGCTATATCTGCGCCGTGCTGGTGAATAATTCCGGTTGGCCGTTCTTCGCAGGCCTGCCGCTCGCCTTTGTCGGCAGCGCCGTCATCGGCATTGCGCTGGAGCGCACGCTGTACCGCCATCTCTATAGCCGCAGCCATCTCGATCAGGTGCTGTTCTCGATCGGTCTGGTGTTCATGTCGGTCGCGGCGGTCGACTACATCATGGGATCGTCGCGGGTCTTCATCAAGCTGCCGGCGGCGCTGGAAGGCCAGATCGACCTGTTCGGCGTCGGCATCGGCCGTTACCGGCTGATGATCGTGGTGATCTGCGGCCTGCTCACGCTAGCGCTGCAACTGATCCTCGCCAAGACCCGGTTCGGCAGCCGGCTGCGCGCCGCGGTCGACGATCCGCGCGCTGCGATCGGGCTCGGCATCAACGTGCCGCAGGTGTTCGCCTTCACCTTTGCGTTCGGCTGCGGCCTCGCTGGCCTCAGCGGTGCGCTGAGCGCGGAGATCCTCGGGCTCGATCCGTATTTCCCGCTGAAATTCATGATCTACTTCCTGATCGTCGTCACCGTCGGGGGCTCGTCCTCGATCACCGGACCGTTCCTGGCGTCGCTGCTGCTTGGCATCGCCGATGTCGCCGGCAAGTATTACGTGCCGAAGCTCGGTCCCTTCGTGATCTACACTGTCATGATCGTGATCCTGCTCTGGCGTCCGAACGGCCTGTTCGGCCGTACCGCGGCACGGTGAGGCGGTCATGGCGGCGCTATCAGACGTTTCCACCCACGCGATGGCCAGCGCGCGCTGGCGGGTCAGCGAGGTCGCGTTCTGGGCGCTGGCGCTCGCCTGCGCCTTCCTGTTCCCGTCGCGCTATTTGATCATGACCGACATCGTGCGGCTCGGCTTGTTCGCGCTGTCGCTCGACCTGATCCTCGGCTACGCCGGCATCGTCTCGCTCGGCCACGCGGCCTTCTTCGGCGTCGGCGCCTATTCGGCCGGCTTGCTGGCGCTGCACGGCATCATCAACGAGCCCGTGATCGCACTGGTCGCCGCCGGCCTGGTTGCGGCGGTGCTCGGCTTCCTGACCAGCTTTCTCGTCATCCGCGGCGTCGACCTGACGCGGCTGATGGTGACGCTCGGCATCGCCCTGCTGCTGGAAGCGCTCGCCGAACGCTTCTCCAACATCACCGGCGGCACCGACGGGCTGCAGGGCATCGAGATGCAGCCGATCCTCGGTCTGTTCACCTTCGACATGTTCGGCAAGACCGGGTTCTTCTACTCGCTGATCGTGCTGTTCATCCTGTTCCTGCTCGCGCGACGCGTGGTGCATTCGCCGTTCGGCCTGTCGCTGCGCGCGATCAAGAACAATCCGCTGCGCGCGGCCGCGATCGGCGTGCCGGTCAACCGTCGCCTGATCGCGGTCTATACGCTCGCCGCGTTCTATGCCGGGATCGCCGGCGCGCTGTTTACCCAGACCACGGCGCTCGCCTCGCTCGACGTGTTCTCCTTCGAGCGTTCCGCCGACCTGATGCTGGTGCTGGTGATCGGCGGCACCGGCTATCTCTATGGCGGCCTGATCGGCGCCGTCGTGTTCAAGATGCTGCAGGAGCTGTTTCAGAGCATCACCCCGCAATACTGGCTGTTCTGGATCGGCCTCGTGCTGGTCGTGATCGTGCTGGTCGGCCGCGCGCGCATCCATCGCTGGGTGCTGTTCGTGCCCAACCTGATCATCCGCCAGTTCGCCGGCCGCAAGGCCGCCGTTGCCGTGCCGGAGAACGACGCGTCATGACGATCGCGCTGGAAACACGTGGCCTCGAAAAATCCTTCGGCGCCCTTCGCGTCACCCGCGATCTCTCGCTCAAGGTGATGCAGGGGGCCCGCCACGCGCTGATCGGGCCGAACGGCGCGGGCAAGACCACCGTCATCAATCAGCTGACCGGCGTGCTGACGCCGAACAGCGGGCGCATCCTGCTCGAAGGCAGCGACATCACCGGCCTGTCCGTCCACAAGCGGGTGCTGCGCGGGCTGTCGCGCACGTTCCAGATCAACCAGCTCTATCCCGACCTGACCCCGCTCGAAACCATCGGGCTTGCGGTCTCCGAACGGATGGGCCGCGGCGGCGACTGGTGGCGGCGGATGGGAACGCGGAGCGACGTCAACACCGAGATCGCCGAGATCCTGTCGCGCTTCCATCTGCTCGACGTGATGACGGAGCTCACCTCGACCTTGCCCTATGGCAAGCAGCGCCTGCTCGAGATCGCGGTCGCGATCGCCGCCAAGCCGCGGGTGCTGCTGCTCGACGAGCCCGCGGCCGGCGTGCCCGAGAGCGAGCGCCACGATATCCTGGCGGCGGTGGCGGCATTGCCGGGCGACGTCACGGTGCTGCTGATCGAGCACGACATGGACCTCGTGTTTTCCTTCGCCGACCGCATCTCGGTGCTGGTCAATGGCGGCCTGCTCACCGAGGGTGCCCCCGATGAGGTCGCGCGCGATCCGCAGGTGAGGGCGGTCTATCTCGGCGAGGCCGCCGATGCCTGAGCTTCTTTCCATCCAGGGCCTGCGTGCCGGATACGGCGAGGCGGTGGTGCTGCCCGACATGTCGCTGGCGCTTGCGGAGGGTCAGGTGCTCGCGCTGCTCGGCCGCAACGGTACCGGCAAGACCACGCTGATCAATTCGATCGTCGGCATCGTCAGGCGCCTCAGTGGCAGCTTCGCGCTCGCAGGCCGCGACATCACGGCGATGCGGGCCGACCAGCGCGCCCGCGCCGGGATCGGCTGGGTGCCGCAAGAGCGCAACATCTTCCGCTCGCTGACGGTGGAAGAGAACATGACCGCGGTGGCGCAGCCCGGGCCGTGGACAGTCGAGCGGGTATACGAGATGTTTCCGCGGCTGCAGGAGCGGCGGCGCAATTTCGGCAACCAGCTGTCCGGTGGCGAGCAGCAGATGCTGGCGATCGGCCGCGCGCTGACCCTGAATCCGAAAGTGCTGCTGCTCGACGAGCCGACCGAAGGCCTCGCGCCGATCATCGTTGAGGAATTGTTAAAGGCGATCGGAACCATCACGCGCTCGGGTGGCATCTGCTCGATCATCGTCGAGCAGAACGCGCAAAAGATTCTGGGGCTGGCCGACCGCGTTGTGATATTGGAACGCGGCACGATCGTGCACGATGCCGCAAGCAGCGCGCTGAAAGCCGATCCCTCCGTCCTCGAGCGCCACCTCGGCGTCTCCGGGGCCAAGGCACATTAGAAGGCACATGAGAAACGTCCGGGAGTTGACCATGCAGCGAACCAAGCCTCCGTTCCGCGCCGACGAGGTCGGCAGCCTGTTGCGGCCGCCGAAGATCAAGGAGGCCCGCGCCAGATTGGAGAAGGGCGAGATCTCGGCCGACGAACTGCGCAAGGTCGAGGACATGGAGATCGAGAAGGTCGTGCACAAGCAGGCCTCGGTCGGCCTGAAGCTTGCGACCGACGGCGAGTTCCGCCGCTCCTGGTGGCACTTCGATTTCCTCAGCCATCTGACCGGTTGCGAGCTGTTCCATCCCGACATGGGCATCCAGTTCGCAGGCGTGCAGACCCGGCACGATGCCATCAGAGTGATCGGCAAGCTGGATTTCTCCGATCATCACCCGATGCTCGATCACTTCCGCTTCCTGAAGAAGTACGCCGACCAGGCGCATGTCACGCCGAAGATGACGATCCCCTCGCCGGCGGTGCTACATTTCCGCGGCGGCCGCAAGCTGATCTCGAAGGAGGTCTATCCGGACCTCGAGGAATTCTATCAGGACCTCGGCAAGACCTATCGCAAGGCGGTCAAGGCGTTCTACGATGCCGGCTGCCGCTATTTGCAATTTGACGACACGGTGTGGGCCTATCTGTGCTCGCAGGAGGAATTGCAGAAGTCGCGCGACCGCGGCGACAATCCGGACGGCCTGCAGGAGATCTACGCCCGCGTCATCAACTACGCGATCGCCGACCGTCCGTCCGACATGGTGATTACGACCCATGTCTGCCGCGGCAATTTCCGCTCGACCTGGATCTCCTCCGGCGGCTACGAGCCGGTCGCCGAGACCCTGCTCGCCGGCACCAATTACGACGGCTACTTCCTCGAATATGATTCCGACCGCGCCGGCGGCTTCGAGCCGCTGCGCTTCCTGCCCAAGGGCAACAAGGTCGTCGTGGTCGGTGTCATCACCTCGAAGTTCGGCGAGCTCGAGAAGAAGGACGACATCAAGCGGCGGCTGGAGGAGGCATCCAAATTTGCCCCGATCGAGCAACTCGCGGTGTCGCCGCAATGCGGCTTCGCCTCGACCGAGGAAGGCAACATCCTTTCCGAGGAAGAGCAGTGGGCCAAGCTCAGGCTCGCGGTCGAGGTCGCGAACGAGGTGTGGGGGAAGTGACGCGTTAGCGTCATTCCGGGATGGTGCGCGAGCACCAGACCCGGAATCTCGAGATTCCCCGGGGCGTAATCGCACCCCCGAGGTTCGACGCTGCGCGTCGCCCCGGAGTGACGCTGTCCCGTCGCACCGTCACTGCTCCGCCAGATAGACCTCGCCGAGCAGCGAGGAGTTCGACCACGGCACCTGCTTGCCCTTGGTCGCGGCGACGACCTCGGCGCGGACCCGGGTCAGCATCTGCTGCACCTCGAGGCCGGGCGTGCCGACATGGCGCGACAGCGCCGCCGAGAACGGACTGTTGGCGCCTTCGCCGTCGAGCGCGACCTGGCCCGGCGCGGTCGCAAACGCGATCAGCGTGCCGGCGCCGAGCGTCGAGCCCGATCCGAGCGAGGCGGGCGCGGCAAGGCCGGAGCCCGCTTCGATGCCGCGGCTTGGACCTGCGGAGGCCAGCTGCGGTGCTATCGGATTGTTGCGGCAGGCATCGAGGATTAGGATGTTGGTGCGGATCTGGTCGTCGAGCCCGGCCATGATCGTGTCCATGTCGACCATCGCGTCGGTCATGCGCGCGCCCGCCCTGAACTCGATGTCGACCGGCACGAGATAGTTGCGGCCGTCGACCTGCACGCCGTGACCGGCATAGTAGACCACGGCGATCTGCGACCGCGCCGCCTCGCGCAGGAAATCGTTGATCGTCTTCTGCATCGTGCCGCGATCGAGATCGAGCCCCTCGGAGACGGTGAAGCCGATGTCGCGCAGGCTCCTGGCGATGGCGCGCGCATCGTTGGCCGGATTGGGGAGCGCCTTGACATGCGCATAGGCGCCGTTGCCGACCACCAGCGCGAGGCGTCGGCCGGTTGCTGCCGCCGGGGCCGCCGCGGCGGGCGGCGCCGGTGCCGGTGTCTTGACGGAAGCGGCCGGTGGCGCGGCCGGGCTGCTCTCGGCGGCCGGCGCTGCCGCGGTCTTGCGCGGTGCCGCGTCGGCCTCCTTGAGCAGCGCGAGCCGTACCTTCGCGGTGGCCTGGTTGGCCTTGCTGCCGGCATCGGATGCCACGCCTTCGAGCACCGAGGCGTAATCTTCCTTGGCATGCGCAGCATCACCCTTCGCTTCATAGCTGAGGCCGCGCTGGGTATAGGCCGAGATCAGCACGCTGCCGGGCGGCGTCATGACGTTGACGGGCGCCTTGGCTTTGGCGAGCCGGATCGCTTCCGTCGTGTCCGCAATCGCGCGCTCGATCTCGCCCTTGGCGCGCCAGATCACGGCGCGGCTGATCAGCGGCTGCGGCAGCGATGGGTCGATCCTGACCGCCTCGTTGATGTCGGCGAGCGCGCCGTCGAGATCGCCGAGCGCCCGCTTCGAGGCGCCGCGGTTCTGATAGGAGAAGGCTGACTTCGGACCGGCCTTGATCGCGGCGTCATAGTCGGCGATCGCCTTGGCATAGTCGCCCTTGCTGCGATAGGCGTTGCCGCGGTTGTGAAAGATGATGCCGCTCGGCGGCCCCAGGCGCAGCGCATCGTTGAAGTCGGCGATCGCGATGTCGTACTCGCCTTTGTCGAAATAGGCTGAGCCGCGCAAATTGTAGACGGCGGTGCTGGGCTTGAGGCGCAGCGCCTCGGTGGCGTCGGATATCACCTGGGCGTAGTTGCCCTTCTTGTTCCAGCCGACCGCGCGCCAGAAGTAGATGGTCGCGAGCTTCTCGCCGGAAAACACCTTCAGCGCGATGATCTTGGTGCAGGCGTCGATCATCTGGTCGGCCGGCGTGGTCCCGGTCGTGCAGAGCGGGCCGAGCTGGGAGCGCGCCTGGGCGAAACAGGGCGCCGACCAGAGCAAAGCGGCAAGGAGGGTGGGGATCAGGAGCAGGCGGCGCATCGGTCATCCGGGGTAAGGCCGTCATGGCGATCGACGACGGCAGGGCGGTCCAAGAGACCGGTCCAGGGGGCGGTCCATGACTGTTTGGTGATCGGGCAGCAGAGGGGGTTCAACTGGTGGGAAAATGGTGATAAGACGCTGCCAGTCATCATTTCTGCCCACTCTCGTCCCACTCGCCGCTGCCCACCCAAGGCGCCATGAAGAACGACGAAATCCTCAGCCAGATCACGGATTTCTGCCGCCGCTCCGACATGGCGGAGACGACGTTCGGCCGCCGTGCCGTCAATGACGGCAAGCTGGTGTACCGGCTGCGGGAGGGCAAGCGCATCACGATCGATACGCTCGACCGTATCAACGCCTTCATCGCGACTTCGACGCCGGGCGGCGTGGCGCCGCCGCGGGGCCTCGTGGTGCCGCCGGAAAAGCGCGATCCGCGGGGCAATTTCCGGTTTTTCGAGAACCGCCAGCGCTATTTGCTGTTCGTCCACACCTGCAGCGAGAAGCGGGTGATCGCCGACCGGGTTGCGCTGGAATTGGCCGCCATCCATCCGCGGCCGCCGGCGCTGCGGGTGTTCGATGCCGGAATGGGCGACGGCACGGTGCTGGCCCGGGTCCTGCGCGCCATGCATGGCCGCTTCCCACATATGCCGTTCTATGTCGCCGGCAAGGAACTGAGCCTGGAGGACGTCCGCCTCACCCTCGACAAGGTCCCCGACCGCCTGTTCGAGCATCCGGCCAGCGTCTTCGTGTTCACCAACATGTATTACGCCGAGGCGCCGTGGCTGACGCCCAAGAACTCCGCGGCGGCCGCCAGCATGATCTGGCACGAGGTAGCTCTGCGGGGAGCGTCGTCGGGTGAGTTCGAGGCCCAGATCGCCGAACTCGGTCCGTTCCTGGAGCAGAACTGGCGCGCCAATCTCAGCCCCGGCAATGCGATGCCGATCTATGAGCGGCCGGTGGCGCTGGTCCTGTACCGGGACGATCACCGGTTCCTGCTCGATTCCATCATTCCGCGGGCCGGCCGCACCGAAGCCAATTTCGATCTCGTGATCGCCTCGCAACCTTACCGTGCCAAATCCTCGGTGAACTTCCGCGCCAAGCGGATCATCGCGCCGCTGGCCCGCGCGCTGCGCGGCGGCGGACGGCTGATAGGAATCCACTCCCACGGCGGCGATCCCGGGCTTGAAATGATTCAAGCGGTCTGGCCCGGAGAAAATCCTTTCGCCGTCAGTCGCCATGAGATACTGCGCGCGGTGAAATACGAACTGGGCTCCGCCGGCCGCGAGCTGAACTTCAACGCCTACGCCGATAACCGTTCGATCTTCCGATATGATATGGAAGCGCTGCCCAATGAGGTAACCGGCTCGATCGGAACCTCGACGGCCTTTGCTGCGTGGAATGCGGCGGTGTATGTCGCGCAGATCGAAGATGAGCGGTTGACCGAAACGACCGAAAACGGACGAGCTCTCGAGGCCACACGCGAAGTTCTCCGCAAACACAACGGGCTGTGGTTCTACGACGAATCCTACGTCATCTCGCGGCGACGAGACTGACATGCCGGGGACATATTCACCAACCAACGTCGGACTTCGACTTAACAAGGGGTTTGCTTGATGCGCGCGTCTTACCTGTTCACCAGCGAGTCGGTCTCGGAAGGCCATCCGGACAAGGTCTGTGATCGTATTTCGGATGAGATCGTCGATCTGTTCTATCGCGAGGGACCGAAAGCGGGCATCGACCCGTGGCAGATCCGCGCGGCGTGCGAGACGCTCGCGACCACCAACAAGGTGGTGATCGCCGGCGAAACGCGCGGCCCGAGCTCGGTCACCAACGACCACATCGAGAGCGTGGTTCGCTCTGCAATCAAGGACATCGGTTACGAGCAGGACGGCTTCCACTGGAAGAACTGCGACATCGAGATCCTGCTGCATCCGCAGTCGGCCGACATCGCGCAGGGCGTCGACGCGCTGCAACCGGGCGAGGTCAAGGAAGAGGGTGCCGGCGACCAGGGCATCATGTTCGGTTACGCCACCAACGAGACGCCGGACCTGATGCCGGCGCCGATCTTCTACGCCCACAAGATCCTGCGGCTGATCTCCGAAGCGCGCCACTCCGGCCGCGAGAAGGTGCTGGGTCCGGACTCCAAGAGCCAGGTCACGGTGCAGTACGAGAACGGCAAGCCGGTCGGCGTCCGCGAGATCGTGGTCTCGCACCAGCATCTGGTCGAGGACCTGTCGTCCAAGCAGATCCGCGACATCGTCGAGCCCTACGTCCGCGAGGCGCTGCCGAAGGAGTGGATCACCGACAAGACGATCTGGCACATCAATCCGACCGGCAAGTTCTTCATCGGCGGTCCCGACGGCGACTCCGGCCTGACCGGCCGCAAGATCATCGTCGACACCTATGGCGGCGCGGCTCCGCATGGCGGCGGCGCGTTCTCCGGCAAGGATCCGACCAAGGTCGACCGCTCGGCCGCCTATGCCGCGCGCTATGTCGCCAAGAACATCGTCGCGGCCGGTCTTGCCGACCGCTGCACGCTGCAGCTCGCCTATGCCATCGGCGTGGCGCGTCCGCTGTCGATCTACATCGACACCCACGGCACCGGTAAGGTGTCGGAGGATCAGCTCGAGAAGGCGGCGGCCAAGGCGATGGATCTGACGCCGCGCGGCATCCGCAGCCATCTCGATCTCAACCGCCCGATCTACGCGCGCACCTCGGCCTACGGTCATTTCGGCCGCACGCCCGACAATGAGGGCGGCTTCTCCTGGGAGAAGACCGATCTCGTCGAGCAGCTGAAGCGCGCGCTCTGATACTTGCGTCATTCCGGGTCGCTCGCGAGAGCGAGCGAACCCGGAATCCCTAATCATCACCTCGAGATTCCGGGTTCGCCTCTTCGAGGCGCCCCGGAACGACCCGTTCAACAACAGGACGCTCAAATGAACGCCCCCACGAAGCCCGGCTTCACCGACTACATCGTCAAGGACATTGCGCTCGCCGATTTCGGCCGCAAGGAGATCTCGCTAGCCGAGACCGAGATGCCCGGCCTGATGGCCACCCGCGAGGAGTTCGGCCCCAAGCAGCCGCTGAAGGGCGCGCGCATCGCGGGCTCGCTGCACATGACGATCCAGACCGCGGTCCTGATCGAGACGCTGGCCGCGCTCGGCGCCGACATCCGCTGGGTCTCCTGCAACATCTATTCGACCCAGGATCACGCCGCGGCCGCGATCGCCGCCGCCGGCATTCCGGTGTTCGCGATCAAGGGCGAGACGCTGACCGAGTACTGGGACTACACCGCGAAGCTGTTCGACTGGCACGGCGGCGGCACGCCGAACATGATCCTCGATGACGGCGGCGACGCCACCATGCTGGTGCATGCCGGCTA
The DNA here is from genome assembly GCF_054055815.1 of Bradyrhizobium sp. USDA 4503. Classification (NCBI taxonomy): domain Bacteria; kingdom Pseudomonadati; phylum Pseudomonadota; class Alphaproteobacteria; order Hyphomicrobiales; family Nitrobacteraceae; genus Bradyrhizobium; species Bradyrhizobium sp. USDA 4503. Next base: position 3,028,436 of record NZ_JBSRXS010000001.1, on the reverse strand, counting down.
CCGCGCCGAGCAGGGCGACACCGCCTTCCTCGACAAGCCGGGCTCCGAGGAAGAGGAGATCTTCTACGCGCTGGTCAAGCGCCTCCTGAAGGAGAAGCCGAAGGGCTGGTTCGCCGAGATCGCCAAGAACATCAAGGGCGTCTCGGAAGAGACCACCACGGGCGTGCATCGCCTCTACGAGATGGCCAACAAGGGCACGCTCCTGTTCCCGGCGATCAACGTCAACGACAGCGTCACCAAGTCGAAGTTCGACAACCTCTATGGCTGCCGCGAGTCGCTGGTCGACGGCATCCGCCGCGGCACCGACGTGATGCTGTCGGGCAAGGTCGCGATGGTTGCCGGCTTCGGCGACGTCGGCAAGGGCTCGGCCGCCTCGCTGCGCCAGGCCGGCTGCCGCGTCATGGTCTCCGAGGTCGATCCGATCTGCGCGCTGCAGGCGGCGATGGAAGGCTATGAGGTTGTGACCATGGAAGACGCGGCGCCGCGCGCCGACATCTTCGTCACCGCCACCGGCAACAAGGACATCATCACCATCGAGCACATGCGCGCGATGAAGGATCGCGCCATCGTCTGCAACATCGGTCACTTCGACAACGAGATTCAGATCGCCGCGTTGCGCAATCTGAAGTGGACCAACATCAAGCCGCAGGTCGACGAGATCGAATTCCCCGACAAGCACCGCATCATCATGCTGTCGGAAGGCCGGCTCGTGAACCTCGGCAATGCGATGGGTCACCCGTCCTTCGTGATGTCGGCCTCCTTCACCAACCAGACGCTGGCGCAGATCGAGCTGTTCGCCAACAACAAGGACAGCAAGTACGCCAAGAAGGTCTACGTGCTGCCCAAGACCCTCGACGAGAAGGTCGCCCGCCTGCACCTCGCCAAGATCGGCGTCAAGCTGACCGAGCTGCGCAAGGACCAGGCCGACTACATCGGCGTCAAGCAGGAAGGTCCGTACAAGTCGGATCACTACCGCTACTGATCCGCGCCCGCAGCGATCGATCACGTGAAGAGCCCCGGCATCGCCCGGGGCTTTTTGCTGGGGTGACGCATGCAACAGATGGGCCGCCTTCGCGGCGGAACGACGCTCTGACGTCGCCAAATACCCCGTCGTCGTCCCTGCCTGGTGCGCAATTGCGCACTAGGCAGGGACGACAGCGAGTCTGTTGCACGACTGGATCATACGTCAGCATTCTCGCGACATGAATGTCCGAGCTTTGCGCTTCGTCCCGCCCTCTCACCTCTTGGCGTCACTCCAACGCCCGCGCCGTGCCGTGCCCCAGTTGCCGTGAGATCTCGCCCGCACAATCGCGCAGCGCAGTTGCGATTGCGCTGTCCCAACCGGCGTCGAAGGTGCCCTCCGGCCCCATCGCGGTGATGACCAGCGCGACGTGGCCGGCGTGATCGAACACCGGCGCGGCGAAGGCGTTGACGCCGGGCAGGGGATCGCCGATCGCGCGCGCCAGCCCGCGGCTGCGGACCTCGGCGAGGATCTCGGCCGTTTTCGCGTCCGCCGGCGGACGCTTCGGATTGTAGCCGACACCGAGGCGATCGAGGCCGCTCTCGAGCGCGGTCCTGATCGCGTTCGGCGGCATGAAGGCGGCGAAGGCGCGGCCGGTCGCGGTCTCGAGCAGCGCCACCACCGATCCAACGCGCATCGCGATGTGCACCGGATGGCTCGGCTCCTCGAGCCGCACCACGGTCGCGCCGTGGGTGCCCCAGACCGACAGCGACACCGCGTGATTGATGCTGTCGGCGAGCGCTGCGATCCGCGGCGTTGCGATCCGCACTGCGGACTGCCGGCGCAGGCTGATCAGGCCGAGCTCGAGCGCCAGCGCCCCGATCTCGTAACGGCCAGTGGTCTCGTCCTGCTCGATCAGGCCGATGCGGGAAAAGCTGACGAGATAGGGATGCGCCTTGGCCGGCGGCATGCCGGCTTCGCGCGCGAGATCGCGCAGCATCATCGGTTCGCCGCTGCGGGCCAGCGCGCGGAGCAATTCTCCGCCGACCTCGATCGACTGTATGCCGCGGCTCTCTCTCGTCATGTGGCCCTGTTTGGGTTCGCGCGTTCGCACTTAGCAGGAAACCTTGCCGTCCGCGAGACGTCGATCTGCGCGGAAGTCGTTGTGAGTGACAGGTCCCCACCCGTCATCCTGAGGAGCCCGCGAAGCGGGCGTCTCGAAGGATGCACGGCCAGCTGGTGGCCGATCCATCCTTCGAGACTCGCTCCGCTCGCACCTCCAGCGACAAAGGCGAAGCCTTTGCGCGGGGATGACGGTACTCACAACTTGCTTCTCTCCGCCGCCACGCCGGCGATGTGCTTGCCCGCGATGTAGCCGAAGGTCAGCGCGGGCCCGAGTGTGATGCCGGCGCCGGGATAGTTGCCGCCCATGATGCTCGCCATGTCGTTGCCGGCGGCATAGAGGCCGGCAATCGGCTGGCCGTCGGCGTCGAGCGCACGGGCATTGGCATCGGTCCTTATGCCGGCGTAAGTGCCGAGATCGCCGATCACCATCTTGATGGCGTAGAACGGCCCGTGCTGGATCGGCGCGATGCAGGGATTGGGCCCGTGCAGCGCATCGCCCTGGTAGCGGTTATAGGCACGCGAGCCCTTGCCGAAGGCGGGATCGCGTCCCTCCGCCGCGGTGGTGTTGAACTCCGCGACGGTCGCCTCGAGCGCCTTGGCGTCGATGCCGGCCTGCGCGGCGAGCTCCGCCAGCGTCGCGCCGCGCTTGAGATAGCCGGTCTTCAGATGATGGCCGAGCGGCATGGGGCGCGGTGGCACGCAGCCGAGGCCGTATTTGCGCAGCGTCTCGTGATCGCAGATGAGATGCGCCGCGATCTCCTCGCCGGGCTTCGCCGCCTTGATCATCGCCTGCACGAAGTCGTGGTAGGAATTGCCTTCATTGGCAAAGCGCCTGCCGTCGGCCATCACCGCGATCACGCCCGGCTTGGCGCGATCGATGAAATGCGGCATCACGCCCTTCGAGCCGTCCTTGCGCGTCGTGACCGAGACCGGCACCCACGCCGCGGCGTTCGGCAGCGAGTCGTCGACGCGGCCGCCGGCGGATTCCGCAAGACGCAGGCCGTCGCCGGTGTTGCCGGTCGGGCCCGGCGAATAATGTTCTTTTCCAGTGGGGGCGTGCGTAAACATCTTTTGCCGTCGCGCGACGTCATGCGGAAAACCGCCGCAGGCGAGCACCACGCCACGCTTGGCGTTGACGCGGATCGTGCGCCCTTCACGCACGACGACCGCGCCGCGCACCACGCCGTTCTCGACGATCAATTCGCGCACCGGCGAGTTGAGCCAGAGCGGGATCTTGAGGTCGAAGGCGGATTTCGCCAACCGTCCGGCGAGCGCGTTGCCGTTGGTCAGCGTCATGCCGCGGCCGTTGCGCATCACGTCGATGGCGTGCTTCGACAGCCGTTTGGCGACATAGGCCGCCGAGGTCAGCGACCGGGTCGCGCGCATGAAATGCACGATCTCCTTGCCGGAGCCGAGCATCATGCCGAACACGGTGAGCTCGGGCAGGGGGCTGCCGAGATCCTTGAGAGCGTCGCCGAGCTCGTGGGCGTCGAACGGCCGCGTCACCATCGAGCGGCCGCCCTGCGCGCCGCCCGGCGCTTCCGCATGATAGTCCGGGAAGGTCAGCGGCATGTCGAAGCGTACCGCGGTGCTGGTGGTGAAGAAGTCGACCGCCTTCGGCCCCTCGGTCAGGAACGCATCGACGCGGGCGGCGTCAAAGCTGTTGCCGGCCTCGTGGCGCAGATAGGTTTTGGCCTGATCGGGGCTCTCCTCGATGCCCCAGGCCTTGGCCAGCGAGGTGCCGGGGATCCACAGCCAGCCGCCGGAGCGCGCGGTGGTGCCGCCGAACCGCGGCTCCTTCTCGACCACCAGGACCTTGAGGCCGTGATGGCCGGCGGTGACCGCCGCCGACAGCCCGGCGCAGCCGGAGCCGACGACCAGCGCGTCGCAATCATAAGCTTCTTCGTTGGCCACGCGATCGATCCTATTTCTTGAGCAGCGGGCACTTCGACTCGGAGACCGGACGATAGGCGTCCTCGCCCTTCACCGTCTTGACGATGTCGAGATAGTCCCACGGTTCCTTGGATTCCGAAGGCTTCTTCACCTTCGCCAGATACATGTCGCGGATCACGCGGCCGTCCTCGCGCAGCTTGCCGCCATGCACGAAGGTGTCCTCGATCGGCAGCTCGCGCATCTTGGCCATCACCGCCTTCGGATCGTCGGTGCCGGCGGCCTGGATCGCCTTGAGATAATGCAGCACCGAGCCGTAGACGCCGGTCTGGATCATGGTCGGCATCACATTGGCGCGGGCGTAGAACTTCTTCGACCAGGCGCGCGTCTTCTCGTCCATGTTCCAGTACGACGCCGTCGTCATGTAGGTGCCTTGCGCGGCGTTGAGGCCGATCGCATGCACGTCGGTGTCGAACATCAAGAGCCCGACCAGCTTCTGGCCGCCCTGCACGAGGCCGAACTCGCCGGACTGCTTGATCGAATTGTCGGTGTCCTGGCCGGCATTGGCGAACGCCACCACGTCGGCCTTCGAGCTCTGCGCCTGCAGCGCAAAGGAGGAGAAGTCGGCGGTGTTGGTCGGATGCTTGACGCTGCCGAGCACCTTGCCGCCCATCTCGTTGATGAAGCGCGTCGCGTCCTTCTCGAGCTGCTGGCCGAAGGCGTAATCCGCGGTGACGAAGAACCAGGACTTACCGCCTTCCTTGATCACGGCCGAGGCCGTCACCTTGGACAGCGCGTAGGTGTCGTAGGCGAAATGCACCGTGTTGGGGCTGCACAGTTCGTCGGTCAGCGAGCTCGCGCCGGGACCGGACAAGAGCGCGATCTTGTTGCGCTCGCGCACCATGTTGTGCACGGCGATCGCGATGCCGGAATTCGGGATGTCGACGACCGCGTCGACCTTGCCGTTGTCGAACCAGCCGCGCACGACCTGCACGCCGACATCGGTCTTCATCTGGTGGTCGGCGGAGATGATCTCGATCGGCTTACCGAGCACGGTGGGGCCGAATTCCTCGACCGCCATCTTGGCCGCCTCGACCGAGCCCGGGCCCGAATTGTCGCGTCCCCAGCTCGACAGGTCGGTCAGCACACCGATGCGCACGACGTCGTCGGAAACCTGGGCGTGAGCGGCCGTGGTCATCGCCGCGACAATGGCTGCCGCCAAAAACTGTCTCATCATTCCTCCCTTTGGATGTCCGCGTTCTTCGGCGGGTCACCTCAGGATTAGTAATTGCCTAATCAGTTTGTCAATGGCGAATTCGATGTGTGAATAGTGTCATAAAGTTGGCACCAGTGCGGCGCGACGCTTCACATTTGGTGAGCGAACGCTTACATGGCTGGTCCGGGACGGCACCGCGGCAACGATTCCGGCTCATTTGCCAGACCGCGCCGCAGTGCCGTCACTATGAAACAGGGGAATTTTCGCGGACGGCGACGCGTTTCGCCGCCCGGACTGGGCCGCCCGTCAGGGGAACGGCTCCTGCTGGGCGGGGCATGAAGAGCGTCGGCGGGCAGCGATCATACACGGATCATGTTGAGACAGCTCTTCGCGCCGCAGCTCGTCATTCTTTACGTGCTGGTGGCCTCTACGCTCTACGTCCACTTCCGCGGCAAGCAGCGGTTGCGCTTCGCCCGCCAGCTCGGCGATCACTCGACCTACCTCGCGCCCTACAATGTGCTGATGTATGCTGGCTCCGCCGTGCCCAACACGCCGGTGATTCCGGTCGAGCAGTTTCCCGAGCTCAAGAAGCTCTCCGACAATTGGGAGACGATCCGCGACGAGGCCACGCGCCTGTTCGACGAAGGCTTCATCCGCGCCGCGGCCAAGAACAACGACTGGGGCTTCTATTCCTTCTTCAAGAGCGGCTGGAAGCGCTTCTATCTGAAATGGTACGACGACTTCCTGCCGTCGGCGCGGACGCTGTGCCCGAAGACGGTGGAGCTGCTCAACTCGATCCCGAACGTGCATGGCGCGATGTTCGCGATGCTGCCGCCGGGCGGCAAGCTCGGGGCGCACCGCGATCCCTTCGCCGGCTCGCTGCGCTATCACCTCGGACTCGTGACGCCGAACTCGAACCAGTGCCGCATCCTCGTCGACGGCGTCGAATGCGTCTGGCGCGACGGCGAGGCCTTCATGTTCGACGAAACGTTCATCCACAGCGCCGAGAACAAGACCGACGTCAACCGCATCATCCTGTTCTGCGACGTCGAGCGCCCGATGAAGTTCGGCTTCATGACGGCGATGAACCGCTGGGTCAGCCACAACATCGTCAAGGCGTCGGCGACCCAGAACGTCGACGGCGAGCATGTCGGCGCGCTGAACAAGGTGTTCGGCAAGCTCTACGAGATCCATCTCGCCAGCCGCAAGGTCAAGGAGTGGAATCGGAACGTGTATTACACGCTCAAATATTCCGCGATCGCGCTGATCCTCGGCCTGATCGTGATGTCGGCGCTGCACTGATTGCAGAGGCGTTGCCGCGTTGAAAACAAAAGCCCCGGAGCATGCTCCGGGGCTTTCTGTCTGGGACGAGAGCTGTGAGGCGGAACAGCGTCAGTCGCGCTCGAAAACCTTGGCGCCGGGGTAGATACGCCTGGCGTAGGCGACGACCCACTCGCGGTCCTGGGTCTCCAGGAACGGAGTTCGGATCTTGCACGACCCGACGATAAGGTGCCACAGGCCGTTCAGCTTCTGAATGTTGACGATCATCTGAGTGTTCCTCGAAACCCGCGTTCCAGTCGACACCTGCTACCCGTGACAGTCTTGCGATTGACGGCTCGGAGCAGTGATCCTGATCACGCTGGAGTAGCCGCGAGTGTAAAAATCTCTCGCCATCGCTCAACTGTACGGGCGTAAGCACGGGCCATCACAAGGAATAAGGCGGGCTATACCAAGGTATGTTGGTGTCGGTCCGCAGCTGCAGCCGCAGCGTTCGGGGCCGTTCAACTTTGCGCGGCGGCGCGCCTTCGCACTCCGATCCGTTACATGGGCGTGATAACGTCCGATCTGGCGTTTCGCATTGAGGGGACCTTGCCATGTCGGAGTCATCAGGAGCTTTTGCGACCACTGCGCTGAGCGGCTACGAGCTGCTGGCCGATCCGCAGCTGAACAAGGGCACGGCGTTCTCCGAGGCCGAGCGCGAGGCGTTCGACCTGCACGGCTTGCTGCCGCCCAATATCTTGACGCTGGACGAGCAAGTCTCGCGCCGCCTCGAGGCGCTCCGCGGCTTTGAGACCGACATCGAGCGCTATGCCTTTCTGCGCGAGCTGCAGGACACCAACGAGACGCTGTTCTACGCGCTCCTGGTCGGCAACCTGGAAGAGCTGTTGCCGATCGTCTACACGCCGACCGTCGGCGAGGGCTGCCAAAAATTCAGTCGGCTGTTCCGCAAGCCGCGCGGGCTGTTCCTCAGCATCCCACATCAGCACCGGATCGACCGCATTTTCGCCCATCCGCGCTTCGATCACGTCGAGGCGATCGTGGTGACCGACGGCGAGCGCATCCTCGGCCTCGGCGACCAGGGCGCCGGCGGCATGGGCATCCCGATCGGCAAGCTCGCGCTCTATACCGGCTGCGGCGGCCTGCATCCGGCAACGACGCTGCCGATCATGCTCGACGTAGGCACCGACAATCCCGATTGCCTCGCCGATCCGCTCTATGTCGGCTGGCGCAACGAGCGCGTCCGCGGCCAGGCCTATGACGACTTCATCGAGGCGTTCGTCGCGGCGGTGGTGAAGCGCTGGCCGCGCGTCCTGCTGCAATGGGAGGACTTCGCCAAGAACAACGCGACGCGCATGCTCGAGCGCTATCGCGACCGGCTCTTGACCTTCAACGACGACATTCAGGGCACCGCGGCGGTGGCGACCGGCGCCTTGCTCTCCGCGATCAACGTCACCGGCGTGCCGCTCACCGAGCAGCGCGTCGCCGTGCTCGGCGCGGGCTCGGCCGGCTGCGGCATCGCCAGCCTGATCCGCGCCGCGATGGTCGATGCCGGCCTGTCCGAGAGCGAGGCGGCGAAGCGCTTCTTCATGGTCGACCGCGACGGGCTGCTGCTCGAGGGTATGAGCGGGCTCGCCCCGTTCCAGCTTCCGTTCGTGCAGAACAGGCAGGCGATCGCGGGCTGGCAGCTCAGCCATCCCGACAAGATCGCGCTGCTCGACGTCGTGCGCAACGCGAGGCCGACGGTGCTGATCGGCGTCTCCGGCCAGGCCGGCGCTTTCTCCGAACCGATCGTCCGCGCGATGGCCGAGTGCAACAAGCGGCCGGTGATCTTCCCGCTGTCCAATCCGACCTCGCGCGAGGAGGCGACGCCGGTCGATATCGAGGCGTGGACCGAGGGGCGGGCGCTGATCGGCGTCGGCAGCCCGTTCCCGCCGATCATGCGCGACGGCGCGCGCTTCAAGGTCGACCAGACCAACAACTCCTACATCTTCCCGGGGGTCGGCGTCGGCGCGCTCGCGGTCGGTGCCAGCCGGGTCAGCGACGGCATGTTCATGGCCGCCGCCAAGGCGCTGGCCAGCGTCTCGCCGGCGCGCGACAACCCGAAGCACAATCTGCTGCCGCCGGTCAGCGCGTTGCGTGACGTCTCGCAGACCGTGGCGCTTGCGGTCGCGCTGCAGGCGCACAAGGAGGGATTGGCGAGGGACGTTCCGATCGACCAGGTCGAGGCGCGGATTCACGCCAAGGTCTGGACGCCGCGCTACGTGCCGTACCGCCGCAGCGATCGGGCTTAGAGCTCGGCGCGGCGGCGCGGCGCGATCTTCCGCGCCGCGCGCGGGCCGCATCGATTTTGCGACCATCATGATCGGGGTGGGCCGGGCTCGACCCCGCTCGCGTCTACTCGACGGGCTTGACCGAAGTAAGAATTTCCTTCAATCTTGGTATGCCAAATGCCAGTGGCGATCCTTCGGGGATTTGGACGTCGCGGTGTCCGCAGCCCGCGATCGCACAACATCGACGCAACGAGGAAACGGGGAGGGAAGTCGAATGGCCAATCTTGGCATGTCGCGCAGGGAGTTGCTGATCGGGTCCATGCTCACGGCGGTCGCCGCGGCGGCGCCGCGACCGCTCCGGGCCCTCGACAATACGGGCGCGCTGGCGCGATCGAAGACTGGCATGGTGACGAGCCCGCACGAACTTGCCACGCAGGCAGGGCTCGAGGTGCTGCGCAAGGGCGGCAATGCGATCGAGGCGGTCATCGCCATCGGTGCCACGCTGTGCGTGACCTATCCGCATTTCAGCGGCCTCGGCGGCGACAGCTTCATGGTGATCAGCGACCGCAAGGGAAATGTGCGGACGCTGTCCGGTGCAGGTCAGGCTGCACTCAACCTGCCGAACTACAGCGGCTCGGTCCCGATCCGGGGGCCTGGGTCGGCGCTGACCGCGGCCACGACCGTCGACGTCTGGGACCAGGCGTTCGATTTCAGCCGCAAGTCCTGGGCCGGAAAGCAGAGCTGGGCGTCGCTGTTCGAGCGCCCGATCGAATACGCCGGCAAGGGCTTCCCGGTCACGCCGTCGCAGCGCTTCTGGCAGGACATGGAAGCGAAGAACCTGAAGGACTGGCCCGACATCCAGCGCATCTTCATGCCCGCCGGCCGGATGCCTGAAATCGGCGAGCCGCTGGTCCAGCCTGAACTCGCGAAATCGCTGGAGATGCTGGCGGCAAATGGCGGGCGTGATTTCTACGAAGGAAAGCTCGCCGCGCGCATTGCGGCCGGACTGAAGCAGATCGGCTCGCCGCTGACCGCCGACGATCTGGCACGCTGCCGCGCGCGCGACGAGACGCCGTTGCGCGTCGGCTATCGCGGCGGCGAGCTGCTCGGGCTGCGCCCGCCGACGCAGGGTCTCACGACACTCGAGATCATGGGTATCCTCGACCGCTTCGAGCTCGCGAAATATCCGGAAGGGAGCGCGGACTACTATCACCTGCGTGGTCGAAGCGGTGAAGCAGGCCTTCATCGACCGCAGCCGCTACATCGGCGATCCGGAATTCGTCGACGTTCCGGTCAATCAGCTGCTCTCGGCGAGCTACCTCGACGCGCGCGCGAAGGCGATCAACCTCGAGAAGGCGATGCCGTGGCCGCACGTGTTCAAGAAGGGCGACACGGTTTATCTCGCCGCGACCGACCGGGACGGCAATTGCGTCAGCATGCTGCAAACCGTCTACTACGATTGGGGAAGCGGCATGGTGGCCGGCGACACCGGCATCATCTGGCACAACCGCGGTGCGTCGTTCAACCTCGACCCGGCGAGCCCCAACTGCCTCAAGCCGGGCAAGCGGCCGTTCCACACGCTCAATCCGGGAATCTACCTCAAGAGCGGACGGCCGCATCTGCTGTACGGCACGCAGGGAGCCGACGGGCAGCCGCAGACGCTCGCGGCGGTGCTGACCAGGCTGATCGACTACAACATGGATCCGCTTACCGCGCTGTCGCGACCGCGCTTCCTGCTCGGCAAGACGTTCTCCGATGCGCGCGACAGCCTGAAGCTGGAGAAGGATGCCGGTGAAGCGGTGTTCAAGGCGCTCGCCGGGCGCGGCCACGAAATCAGTCCGATACCGGCCCAGAGCCCGCTCGCGGGACATCCGGGTGCGATCCGGATCGACGCCGACGAAAGCATCACCGGGGCGCATGATCCGCGCAGCGACGGGCGGGCGCTCGGGCTGTCATGAGACGAAGCGCGGCAGATTGACGAAGCCGCCCGGCGGCTGCCGCATCCGGCAGCCATCTGCGAAGCATGGTCCCCCCCGGTGGGCGAGCGGTGGCGGACGACGCCCTCGACGCGTTGCGATCTGTCGCTCGCCATGGCCGACTGAAGGCCGACTAAAGTTCAAGCCTCGACGGTCCGTTCCGGTGGAACTTTCCGGCGCGCCTTATCGTTTGTGCTCAAACAAACCACAGTCAATATCCGTCCGGGGGCCTGTGCGAGGGAGACACCTCCATGGCAAGATTTGGCCCAATGCTTGGTCTGACCCCCGGCCTCGACGCCAACCGGCTCACACCATCCGAGCATCAGCTGCAGATGCGCCGTGCGGTGATCGCCTCCACCGTCGGGACCGCGATCGAGTGGTATGACTTCTTTCTCTACAGCACCGTCACCGGCCTGGTGTTCGCAAAACTGTTCTTTCCGCATTCCGATCCCTGGGTCGGCACGCTCGAGGCCTTCGCCATCTATGCGGTCGGCTTCGTCGCGCGGCCGATCGGGGCTGCGATCTTCGGGCACTATGGCGACCGCATCGGCCGCAAGTCGACGCTGATCGCGACGCTGCTGTTGATGGGACTGGCGACCGCGGCGGTCGCATTGGTGCCGACCTATTCCAGCATCGGCATCTGGGGCGCGGTGATCCTGACCGTGTTGCGCTTCATCCAGGGCGTCGGCGTCGGCGGCGAATGGGGCGGCTCGGTGCTGATGTCGATGGAATGGGCGCGCAACGATCGCTCCCGCGGCCTGATCGCGTCATGGCCGCAATTCGGCGTGCCCTGCGGACTGTTCCTCGCCAATCTCGCGGTGCTGGCTTTCAGCCAGATGTCGGGCGACCAGTTCCTGTCGTGGGGCTGGCGCATTCCGTTCGCGCTCAGCATCGTCCTGGTCGGTGTCGGCCTCTACATCCGGCTCGGCATTCTGGAAACGCCTGTGTTCAGCAAGCTGCTGGCCGAGCGTCAGCTCGACCGCACGCCGATGCTGACGGTGATCCGCGATCATCCGAAGGAGATCCTGCTGTCCGCCTTCGCGCGGATGTCCGAGCAGGCGCCGTTCTACATCTTCACCGCCTTCGTGTTCTCCTACGGCGTCGGAACGCTGCACGTGTCGCGTGACTTCCTGCTGACCGCGGTGCTCGCGGCCTCGGTGCTGTCGTTCGTCTCGATCCCGCTGTGCGGGCACATCTCCGATCAGATCGGCCGCAAGAACATGTACATGATCGGCGCTGCCGTGACCGGCGTATTCGGCTTCATCTATTTCGCGATGCTTAACACCGGATCGGAAACGATCATCTTCCTTGCGATCTTCCTGTCGCTGATTCCGCACGACATGCAGTACGGCCCGCAGGCGGCCCTGATCGCAGAGAGCTTTACTGGTCGCCTGCGCTACAGCGGCGCCTCGCTAGGCTATCAGCTTGCTTCCGTGATCGCCGGCGGTCCGGCACCGCTGATCGCGACCTGGCTGTTCGGCACGTTCCATTCGGCGACCGCGATCGCGGCCTATATCGCGGCTTGCGCAATCATCACGCTGGTCGCGACCGCGATGATGACCGACTACACGGGCAGGGACATCAATGCGCCCGAGGCGCATCAGCAGCGGGTTTGAGTAGCAAGGGAGCAATCGATGATGAAGTGGCGAAAAGAATCCGCGCTCGATCTCTATAACCTCATCGCAGCGATTTTCCTGCTCGCTGCGCCGTGGCTGTTCGTGCGGGCCAATCCGACGGCGGCGATCGATCTCAGGATCAGCGGCGCGGCGATCGCGATCATGTCGCTGGCGGCGATCGTCGCGTTCTCGATCTGGGAAGAATGGATCAACCTGGTCGTCGGATGCTGGCTGATCGTCTCGCCGTGGCTGCTCGGCTTCACGCATACCCGCGCGATGCATTTTGCCATCGCCGCCGGCGCGGTGGTGGCATTCATGGCGCTGCTCGAGCTGTGGCTCGAATACGAGAAAACGCATTTCGGCCCGGCGGCGCCGCAGGCCGCCGAAAGGCAGTAGGATCCGCCGCCGGCGAGACCGAGGGGTGTGGCTCCTTGTCTTTGAGCATGACCTCCTCGGAAAACCGCTCCGCGCTTTTCCGGATCATGCTCTAGCAGCCGCGGCAAATCCCCTTGATCTTGCGGTCGACGATCGCGTCCTCCTGATCGATGATCTGCTGCGATGTCGATGTCGTCGCCGGAATATCGGCGGCGCGCGGCTGGCGATGGCCGACCGGCGCCGACCACGGCCTGCTCGCGGTTTCGTTTGACGCGTAGGCGCGGGGCTGCTGGACCGCCGCCTGTGCGAAGCAAGCGGTCGCCATTGCCGCGGACATAATCGCAGCCAAGCCAAGTCGTACGGCGGGTCGTTGAAGATCGATCATGAAAACCTCCATATCGTCGTCGCCGCGTTTTGCGCGCGGCCTTGATGACATGGAGTGCCCCGGTCGTTCCGGTATTCCCCGCTCCATCCGATGTGATCGGGCGCTCGCGGCGCGGTGATCGCGCGTGATGAAATAATTTCGGGGCGCTCGCGGTCCTTGATCACAGGAGCCGAGCTAGGTCGGCTTCACCCACCGTACGGAGAAATCCCATGACCAAATTGACCCTCGCGGCGCTTGCGCTGGTTGCCGCAGCCGCCTGTTCGGCGCAGGCGTCGGCCGCCGGCAACAACGCTGCGGTGCGGCGCGCCAATGCTTCGATGACGACAACGACGGTCAGCAGCAAGACCACCGATTGCGTGCGCGCGCCGAAGGTTGGATCGTTCGCAACCGCTCCCTTCACCGAGCCGCCCTGCATGCCCGGCACGATGCGCTGATGGCGCACAGCAAAAAGCCCCGGACCTGAGGTCCGGGGCTTTGGGCCTTGCCTCGTTCCTGAGGCGGTTATTCCGGCTTGCCGATCGTCACCGCGAGCTTGCCGACGCCGTCGACACCGCATTCGAGCTTGTCGCCCACTTGCAGCTGCGAGACGCCCGCGGGCGTGCCGGTCATGATGATGTCGCCGGCGGCGAGCTTCACCTGCTGCGAGAGCTGCCAGATGATTTCAGGCACGTTCCAGATCAGCTCGGTGAGGTCGCCCTTCTGGGCTTCCTTGCCGTTGACGGTGAGCCAGATCTTGCCCGCGGTCGGGTGGCCGATCTTCGCGGCCGGCTGGATCGCCGAGCACGGCGCGGAATAGTCGAACGACTTGCCGATCTCCCAGGGCCGCTCCTTCTTGCGCGAGGCGATCTGCAGGTCGCGGCGGGTCAGGTCGATGCCGACGGCATAGCCGTAGACATGCTCGAGCGCCTTGTCGGCGGGAATGTTCAGCCCGCCGCTCTTCATCGCCACCACTAGCTCGACCTCGTGATGCAGGTCCTTGGTCAGTGGCGGATAGGGGATGATCGCGCCATCGGGCACCAGCATGTCGGCATGCTTACCGAAGAAGAACGGCGGCGCGCGCTCGTCATTGCCCATCTCCCTGATATGCTCGAGATAGTTGCGGCCAACGCACCAGATGCGGCGGACCGGATAGGTGCCGGATTCGCCGACGACGGGAAGCGAGGGCTGCGGGGGAAGCGGAATGACGGTGGATGCGGCGTTCATGAACGGGTCCCGGAGGGTTGAAGAGGGAGCGCGGGCGGTATTTACGCGCTTACGCCGCTCAGGGCTAGTGGCCGCGGCTGCATCCGGCGCAGAGGTGAGGCCAGCTTTCCGCCGAGCGCAGCCGCCTTTGGTCGACAAAGGCGGTGGTGTCCATGAGGAAATGGCTTTCGATCGGCCTGGCGCTGGTCGCCGCGGTCCTGATCGCCGCCGCCGTTCGCTTTTTCACGGTCGTCCCGGAGCGGATCGACCGGGCGCAGAACAGGGTCCAGCGCGTGGCGCTGGATATCACGCCCGCCGCTACGGCCCTGCAGGCGTCGCTCGACGTGGCGGACATGCATGCGGACAGCCTGCTGTGGAAGCGCGACCTGATCGCGCGATCCGATCGCGGCCATATCGACCTGCCGCGCCTGATCGAGGGACACTACGCGCTGCAGGTGTTCTCGTCGGTCACCAAGTCGCCCAAGGGCCAGAACTATGATGCCAACGGCGCCGACACCGACACCATCACGAACCTCGCCATCATCGATCTGCAGCCGCCACGGACGTGGTTCTCGTTGCTGCAGCGCTCGCTGTGGCATGCCGAGAAACTGCGGAGCTTCGCCGAACAGTCCGCCGGACGGCTGCGCCTGATCGCAACGCCGGCCGACCTCGATCGCCTGCTCGCCGACCGCAAGAGCGGCGCGACGGTGGTTGGCGGCATGCTCTCGATCGAGGGTTTGCAGGACATCGAGGGCAATATCGCCAATCTCGACGTGCTCTACGCCGTCGGATTCAGAATGGCCGGTCTCGCTCACTTCTTCGACAATGATGTCGCGGGCTCGATGCACGGCGTCGCAAAGGGCGGACTGACGCCGCTCGGCCGGCAGGTGGTGCAGCGGATGGAGGCGATGGGCATGATCGTCGACCTCGCGCATGCGAGCCACGCGGCGGTCGCCGAGGTGCTGGCGATGGCGACGCGCCCGGTGGTCTCGAGCCATGGCGGCGTTCAGGCGACCTGCAAGGTCAACCGCAACCTCACCGACGACGAAGTCCGCGGTGTCGCGCGGACCGGCGGCGTGGTCGGCATCGGTTTCTGGCAAGGCGCGGTCTGCTCGCTCGATCCGAACAACGTGGCGCGGGCGATCGCGTATGTCCGCGACCTGGTCGGGATCGACCATGTCGGCCTCGGCTCGGATTTCGACGGCTCGACCACCACGGGCTTCGATGCCAGCGAGATCGTCGCCGTGACCCAGGCGCTGATGTCGCGCGGGTTCTCGGAGGACGACATCCGCAAGGTGATGGGTGGCAATGTCCTGCGCGTGCTGCGCGCAGGCATTGCCCGGAGGGGATGACAGGCTCTAGCCGGTGGCGCTGATCGGCGCCAGCGCCAGCGGCGACGGGTCGTGGTGGTGCTGCAGGCGGAAGAACGAGGCGTAGCGGCCGCCGCGGCGCAGCAGCTCCTCGTGCCGTCCGCGCTCGACGATCTCGCCGCCCTCGACCACCAGGATCGCATCGGCATGCATGATGGTGTGCAGGCGGTGCGCAATCACGATTGTGGTGCGGCCCTGGCAGAGATGCTCGATCGCTTCTTGCACCTGCTTCTCGGACTCCGAGTCGAGCGCGGCGGTGGCCTCGTCGAGCAGGATGATCGGCGCGTTCTTGATCAGCGCGCGGGCGACCGCGATGCGCTGGCGTTGCCCGCCGGACAGCTGGGTGCCGTGCTCGCCGACCGGCGTGTCGTAGCCGAGCGGGAAGCTCATGATGAAGTCGTGCGCGCAGGCGGCCTTGGCGGCGTCGACGATCTCTTGCTCGGTGGCGCCCTGCTTGCCGAAGGCGATGTTGGCGCGGATGGTATCGCGGAACAGATAGACGTCCTGTCCGACATAAGCGGTCTGCTGCCGCAGCGACTTGCGCGATACTGACGAGATCGGCTGTCCGTCGATCAGGATGTCGCCCTCGCGCGTCTCGTAGAAACGAAGCAGCAAGGCCAGCACGGTGGATTTGCCGCCGCCGGAGGGGCCGACCAGCGCGGTCACCTTGCCAGGCTCGGCCACGAAGCTCATGCGGTTCAGCACCGGCTCGCCCGGCCGATAGGCGAAGCTGACGTCGCGCAGTTCGATCTGCGCCTCGGAGAGTTTCAGCGCAGGCTTGCCGTCATCGGACTGTTCGCTCGCCGGGCTATCGACCACCTCGAGCAGCATCCGCGCGCCGACCAGCTGGCTGTTGAGGTCGATGTTGAGCCGCGCCAGCCGCTTGGCCGGCTCGGTCGCCATCAGGAAGGCGGTCAGGAACGTGAAGAACTGGCCCGGCGTGGAACCGAGCGCCACCACGCTGTAGCCTCCATACATCAGGCAGCCGGCGACCGCGAAGCCGCCGAGCATTTCCATCAGCGGATTGGAACGGTTGGCGACGCGTGCCATCTTGTTGGCATTGCTCTCGACGGTTGCGATGTGCTCGTCGATCCGCTGCTGCATGGTGCCTTCCAGCGTGAACGCCTTCACGGTGCGGATGCCCTGCAGCGATTCCTGCATCGTCTCCATGATGTCGGCGGTGCCGGTGAACTGGTTGTAGGCGAGCCCCTTGATCCGCTTCACCAGCCTGCGCAGCATCAGCATCGCCGGCGGCACTGCCACGAGCCCGATGAACGACATCAGCGGGTCCTGCCAGACCATGACGGCGACCATGCTGATCAGCATCAGGAAGTCGCGGCCGATCGCATTGACCAGCATGTTGAGTACGTCGGTGATCGACTTGGCGCCGGCGGTCAGCCGCGCCAGGAATTCCGACGAGTGCCGCTGCGAGAAGAAGCCGATGCTCTCGCTCATCAGCTTGGCGAATAGCTGCCGCTGGTTGCTGGCGAGGATGGCGTTGGAGATCTTGTTCAGGATCACCATGTGGCCGTAGGTCGCCACGCCCTTGATGAACAGCAGCACCACCGTGATCCCGGCGAACATCGCGATGCCGGGGATGTTCTTGTCGACATAGGCCTGGTTGATCACCTGGCCGAGCACGTAGGTGGCGCCGGCCGTCGAGCCGGCCGCAACGGCCATCAGGGCGAACGCCGTCAGATAGCGCCGCCAATAGGTAATCCCTTGTTCCATGACGAGGCGGCGAATCAGGATCGCCGCGCCATAGGGATCGTCGGTAATTTTCTTTGGAAACTGGGCCATCCGCGTTCCATTGACGGCGGGCAGCGCCGGCCGTCAGGGTTGCGGGACCTCCTTGCCCGCTTGGCGGGGCTTTTTCAAGCACAATAACTGCTTGATAACGGTTTGTTTTTTAGGCCGATTCCGCCTGTCGCGCGGAGCCCGCGCGCTCCCGGAACAGCTTCTCCTCCCAGGCCAGCGCGTGGCTCGCGATGGTCTCGAGATCATCGTAGCGCGGCGTCCAGTCGAGCAGCGAGCGGATCCTTGTCGTGTCGGCCACCATGGTCATGATGTCGCCGGGCCGGCGCGCGGCGTAGGCGACCGCGAAGTTGCGCATCGAGACCCGGCGCACCGCCTCGATCGTCTCGAGCACGGAATAGCCGCGGCCATAACCGCAATTCATCGTCACCGATTGCCCGCCGGCGCGCAGATAGGACAGCGCCGAGCGATGCGCCTCGACGAGGTCGCTGACATGGATGAAGTCTCGGATGCAGCTGCCGTCCTGGGTCGGATAGTCGGTGCCGAACACGTCGATCTTGGCGCGCTGGCCGGTCGCGGCCTCGACCGCGATCTTGAGCAGATGGGTGGCGCCGATGGTGGCAAGGCCGACGCGGCCCTTCGGGTCGGCGCCGGCGACGTTGAAGTAGCGCAGCACGACGTAGCTCATGCCATGAGCGGATGCGACGTCGTGCAGCATGATCTCGGTCATCAGCTTCGACGAACCGTAGGGCGACAGCGGACGCGTCGGTGCGATCTCCGGCACCGGCACCTGGTGCGGATTGCCGTAAACGGCCGCGGTCGAGGAGAAGATGAAGCGGCTGACGCCGCCCTTCACCGCCGCGTTGAGCAGGCTGCGCGTCGTCATAGTGTTGTTGCGGTAGTAGCCGAGCGGATCGCGCATCGAGTCCGGCACCACGACGGAGCCCGCGAAATGGATGATGCTGTCGATGCCGTGCTGGGCGATCACGCCCTCGACGAGATTCTCGTCGCTGGCATCGCCGATGAACAGCGCCACGCCTTCGGGCAGGAACGCGGAGAAGCCGGTGGAAAGGTTGTCGATCACGACGACGCTCTCGCCGGCATCGACCAGCGCATGAACCATGTGACTTCCGATATAGCCGGCGCCGCCGGTCACGAGCACGGTCATGGATAGAGCTCTCCCGATGTTCTTTAACTGGCGATGCTAGCGGGAGTGCGGTGAAGAGGGGGTTTCGCCGCGGCCCAACTGGCCACTATGCTTAATGTTGCGTATAGGAACTGGCACGAAACGGAGACTTGAGTGCCGATCGAGAACACACCTGCCCGCGAGCTCGAGCTCATCGTGCCCAATCTGCACCGACGCTATTCGGGTGTCACCGCGACCAACCGCATGGTCGCGCCGAAGCTCGCCAAAATGTTCCGCGCAGGCTGGCTCGGCTCGCATCGGCCCGACGGCATCGACGCGATCGGATTCGCCGGTCTCCTGCGGCTGTGGCGGCGCGCATCGCCGCTGATCTGGCATGCACGGCGCAACGACGAGATGATCGTCGGGCTCGCGCTGCGTGTGCTCGGTTGGCCGCTGAAGCTGGTCTTCACCTCGGCCGCGCAGCGCCATCACACCTGGCTGACGCGCTGGCTGATCCGCAACATGGACGCGATCATCGCCACCAGTCCGCTGTCGGCCTCCTATCTGAAGCGCGACGCCACAGTGGTGATGCACGGCGTCGACACCGATCGTTATGCGCCACCGGCCGATCGCGCGGCAGCCTTCGCCGAGAGCGGACTGCCGGGACGCTATGCGATCGGCTGCTTCGGGCGGGTGCGCGCGCAGAAGGGCAGTGACGTCTTCGTCGAGGCGATGTGCAGGCTGCTGCCGCGCTATCCCGATTTCACCGCCGTCATCGTCGGCGCCGTGGTGCCGGAGCAACTGGCCTTTGCCAACGAGCTGAAGCGGAAGATCGAGGCCGCCGGCCTGCAATCGCGCATCATCATCACGGGCGAACTGCCGATCGAGGACGTCGTGCGCTGGTACCAGCGGCTGACGATCTACGCCTTCACCTCGCGCAATGAAGGTTTTGGCCTGACCCTGATCGAGGCGATGTCGGCAGGCGCGGCGCTGGTGGCGGCGCGCGCGGGCGCGGCCGAGTTCGTCGTCGAGGACGGCGTCGCCGGCGTGCTGACGCCGCCTGGCGATGCCGACGCGCTGGTGGCCGCGCTGGAGCCCTTGATGCGCGATCCGGCAGCGGCCGCGGCGATGGGGGCGCGGGCGCGGCAACGAGTTGTGGATAAGTTCAGCCTCGATGCCGAGGCGAACGTGATCGCGGCGGTCTACCGCGCGCTGACCTGAGCCAGCACGCGCTGCGCAATCTCCACGACCTCTTCGGGGGCGATGTCGCGCATGCAGCGATGATCGTTCATGGTGCAGACCGTGCGCTGGCACGGCTGGCACGACAGCTTGCTCCTGGTCTGCAGCACTGTCGCGGCGAGGCCGTTGAGGGGCGCCCAGAGATAGGGATCGGTCGGGCCGAAGATGCCCATGGTCGGCGTGCCGATTGCGGCGGCGATGTGCATCAGGCCGGAGTCGTTGGTCACAGCGACGCTGGCCGCGGCCATCGCAAGAATGCCGTTGCGCAGATCGGTGCCGGTGAGGTCGCGGACCCGCGCGCCGCCGGCTGCCGTGATCTCCTGCGCCAGCGCCTTCTCGCCGGGGCCGCCGACCACCCAGACGTCGAAGCCGCGTTCGGCGAACAGGCGCGCGGCCTCCGGATAATAGGTCCAGCGCTTCGAGGCGCCGACCGAGCCGGGGCCGAGCGCGATGGCGGGACCGCGGCCGAGGCCGTTGGCCTGCCGCCAGCGTTCGATTTCGTCCGCGGGAACCCGAAGCTGCGGCACCGGCCATTCCGGCGGGCGGGCAGTGCCGTCAGGCAGCGCCAAGATTGCGTTCTTGTCGATGAAGCGCGGCTGCTGCTTTTCACCCCATCGCATCGCGTTGATCAGGCCGAACCGCACCTCGCCAAAGAAGCCGACCCGTTCCGGGATGCCCGCCAGCGCCGGTGCGAGAGCGGCCTTCCAGGTCCGCGGCAGCACCAGCGCGGTGGCGTAGTTCCGTCGGCGGAGCTCGGCCGCGAGCGCCTGCTGCTGGGCCAGCGCCAGCCGGCTGCGCGGCAGGTCGGACACGATCCCGGCGCGAACATCGGGCATATAATCGACCAAAGGGGCGCAAAGCCTGGATGTCAGAAGGTCGATCGGCCGGTTCGGCCAGCGCTTGCGGAGCACCCTGACCACCGTGTGGCCGCGCACGAAATCGCCGATCCAAACATAGGGCACCACGAGGATAGGTCTGGTATCCCCGGTATCCTGTGTTTCGATATCAGATATTGAATCGATATTCATTTCTAAATAGGCCAGGGCCGATCGGGCGCGGCCAAGTCGGTAACCGGTTCGCGATGAGAGGTAAAGCCGTCGTTGCCTGTGACGCGGGAGTGGGGCAAAGCTGACGGCTGCAAAGGAATCTGGCGGGATTTCATCATGTTTCTGGTAACCGGGGGCGCCGGTTTTATCGGATCGAACGTCGTGGCCGCGTTGAACGACGCCGGGCGCAGCGACGTCGCGGTCTGCGATCTGCTTGGGCAGGACGGCAAGTGGCGGAACCTGGCCAAGCGCCAGCTTGCCGATGTCGTTCCGCCGGCCGAGCTTGGCGACTGGCTGAAGGGGCGGCGGCTCAGCGCCGTGATCCATCTCGGCGCCATCTCCGAGACCACGGCAACCGACGGCGACCTGGTGATCGAGACCAATTTCCGTCTCTCGATGCGGCTGCTCGACTGGTGCACGGCGAATGCCACGCCGTTCATCTATGCCTCCTCGGCCGCGACCTATGGCGACGGCGAACAGGGGTTTGACGACGACGCGTCGGTCGAGGCGCTGAGGCGGCTGCGGCCGATGAACCTGTACGGCTGGAGCAAGAACCTGTTCGACCTTGCGGTCGCCGAGCGCGCGGCGAAGGGCGAGCCTCTGCCGCCGCAATGGGCCGGGCTGAAATTCTTCAACGTGTTCGGCCCCAATGAATATCACAAGGGCCCGATGATGAGCGTGCTGGCGCGCCGCTTCGACGACATCAAGGCGGGCCGCGTGGTGCAGCTCTTCAAGTCGCATCGCGAGGGCATCGCCGATGGCGATCAGCGCCGCGACTTCATCTATGTCGACGACGTCGTGCGGGTGATGATGTGGCTGATCGCGACGCCGCGGGTCTCCGGGCTGTTCAATGTCGGTACCGGCAAGGCGCGCAGCTTCAAGGACCTGATCGTCTCGGCCTATGGCGCGCTCGGGCTGGAATCGAACATCCAGTATGTCGACATGCCCGAGCAGATTCGCGACAGTTACCAGTACTTCACCCAGAGCGTCGTCGATCGTCTCGGACGCGCCGGATACAATGGCGGTTTCACTCGCCTGGAAGACGCAGTCGGGGCCTATGTGAAGGGCTTTCTCGATCGCGCGGATCGCTATCGCTAGAGCGGATGACGGTGACTGATGTTCGATTTTGAAGCGATCTCGCGTGCCATGTCCGGCCAGACCGTGCTCTGCGTCGGCGACCTCATGCTCGACGAGTTCGTCTATGGCGAGGTGTCGCGGATTTCGCCGGAGGCGCCGGCCCCGGTGATCGCGGTCAGGCGCAGCGAGACCAATATCGGCGGCGCCGGCAACGTCGCGCGCAACATCGCCGCGCTTGGCGGGCGCTGCATCTTCGTCGGCCTGATCGGCGAGGACGCCGCCGGCGCGGTGCTGGCCGAAGCACTGGCGAAGGAGCCCGCTATCGAGACCGTGCTGGTGCGCGACGCCGCGCGTCCGACCACGCGCAAGGTGCGCTTCGTCTCCGAGCAATTTTCGACCCACATGCTGCGCTCCGACTGGGAACTCGCCGCGCCGGCCGCGCCGGCCATCGAGCAGCAGCTGATCGATGCGATCCTGCCGCGTCTTGCGCGGGCCGACATCGTGCTGCTGTCGGACTACGCCAAGGGCGTGCTCACCGCGCGCGTGATCCGCAACGTGATCGACGCGGCGCGCCAGGCGCAAAAGCGCGTTATCGTCGACCCCAAGAGCGCCAACCTCGCGATCTATCGCGGCGCGACCGTGCTGACGCCGAACCGCAAGGAATTCGCCGAAGCGACCCGCAGCCGCGCCGATAGCCAGGACAGCATCGCGCAGGCCGCGCCCGATGCGATGTATCTCGCGGATTGCGAGGCGATGCTGGTGACGCAGGGCGAGCGCGGCATGACGCTGGTGACGCGGGGCGGCGAGTCGATCCATGTGCCGGCGCTGCCGGTCAAGGTGCGCGACGTCTCCGGCGCCGGCGATACCGTTGCCGCGGCGCTGGCGCTGGCGCTGGCGGGCGGCGCCGACTGGGAGGGCGCGCTGCGGATCGCGAGCGCGGCGGCGGCGGTTGCGGTCGGCAAGACCGGTACCGCGATCGTCAAGTCCGCCGAATTGCGCCGAAGGATTCTGCCGCACGCTTCGCTGGCGGCCGAGGAGAAGATCGTCGCGGCCGGCGGCGACATCGATGCATGCCTCGAGGAGTGGCGCAGGCAGGATCTGCGCATCGGCTTCACCAATGGCTGCTTCGACATCCTGCACCCCGGCCACGTCAAGGTGCTGACCGCCGCGCGCGGCGCCTGTGACCGCCTGGTCGTCGGGCTGAACAGCGACGCCTCGGTGAAGCGGCTGAAGGGCGAGGGACGTCCGGTGCAGGACGAGCGCGCCCGCGCCGAGGTGCTGGCGGCGCTGGAAGCCGTCGACCTCGTCGCGATCTTCGAGGAGGACACGCCGATCAATCTGATCACGCAGGTACGGCCGAGCGTTCTGGTCAAGGGTGGCGACTATACCCGCGAGCAGGTGGTCGGCCACGAGATCGTCGAAGCCGCCGGCGGCGAGGTGGTGCTGGTCGAGATCCTGCCCGGCCACAGCACGACGTCGCTGGTTGCGCGGGCCCGTGAGGGCAAGGCGTGAGCGCAAGCATGGCATCCCCGGCAGGTGCCGCGGCGTGTCCGGCCTGGCGCGATCCGGCGCGCTGGCAGACCGCGACCGATGTGGTCGCGGTCCTGATTGCGCTGTCGCTGCCGTGGTCGACCTCGCTGGTCGGCATCTTCGGCGTGGTGCTGCTGATCGCGATTGCGCCGACGGTCGATCTGAAGGCGTTCTGGGCGCTGCTGAAGCGGCCGATCTGCCTGGCGCCGGTCGCGTTGTTTTGCCTTGCGCTTGTCGGCACGCTCTGGTCGGACGCGGCCTGGGGCGCGCGATTCTACGCGGTCGGGCCGACCGCAAAGCTCCTCGTGCTTCCGGTCCTGCTCTATCATTTCCAGCGCTCGGCCCGTGGGACCTGGGTGTTCGTCGCCTTCCTGGTCTCCTGCACGCTGTTGATGCTGATGTCCTGGCTGGTGCTTGCCTATCCGCACCTCGCGCTGCGGGCGCCCGCTCCGGGCGAGCAGGGAGTCTTCGTCAAGAACTACATCGACCAGAGCCAGGAATTCACGTTATGCGCGGTCGCGCTGGCCTATCCGGTCGTGATGCTGCTGCGGACCAAACGCATCCTGCCGGCCATGTTGCTGATCGCGATCGCGCTCAGCCTGTTCGCCAACATGGCGATGGTGGTGGTGTCGCGGACTGCATTGGTGACGGTTCCGATTATGTTCGCGGTGTTTGCGCTGCTCCATCTGCGCTGGCGCAGCATCGCCCTGATCCTTTGCGCGGCCGCTGCGTTAGCCGTGGTGGCGTGGTATGGCTCGCCGCAATTGCGCTCGACGGCGGAGTCGTTCGAGCGCGACTACAAGCTCTACATGCAGCGCAACGAGCCGACCTCGCTCGGCTTGCGGCTCGAATTCTGGCGCAAGTCGCTAGGCTTCTTTGCCGAGGCTCCGATAATCGGCCATGGCACCGGCGCGACGCGGGGCCTGTTCGAGCGCGTCGCGAAGGGCGGTGCGACCCAGGCTTCCGGCGAAGTGATCGGAAACCCCCACAATCAAACGTTGAACGTCGCCGTGCAGTGGGGCATTGTGGGTGTAGCGATACTGTACGCGATGTGGCTCCTGCACCTTTTGCTGTTCCGCGGCGACGGTCTCGTCAACTGGATCGGGCTTCTCGTCGTGGTACAGAATATTTCTAGTTCGTTGTTTAATTCACACATCTTCGACTTTCACGAGGGCTGGATGTATGTGCTGGGCGTCGGAGTTGCGGGCGGCATGGCGTTGAAGGGGCAATTGCGGGCCAATATGGAACCCGAACCTCCTGCTCGTCCATGATCGCTGGCAAGGGCCCTGCAGATACGCTATCAGCCTGCCAATGTCCCATCGCGAACTCCCAGTTGCCGGCAACCCGTCCGTTAGATGACGCGCCTTTCACAACTCACCCTGCGCAATTTCCTGATTTTGGTGCATGACGCGCTCGCGACGACGTTCGCGTTGCTGGCGAGCTTCTATCTGCGTTTCGAGGGCAGCCTTCTCACCGATCGACTCCCGCATCTGCTGCTCATCCTGCCCTGGTTCGTGCTGTTCAGCGTTTTCGTCAGCTATTTCTCCAATCTGACCACTGCGAAATGGCGCTTCACCTCGCTGCCGGACGCGCTGAATATCCTGCGGGTCGCAGCCGTGCTGACGCTGGCACTGGTCGTGCTGGACTACGTCTACTTCTTCACGGGAACGAATTCGCAAAGCCCGGTGTTTCTCGGCCGGGTCACGATCATCCTGTTCTTCTTCCTGGAGGTGTTCGCGCTGAGTGCGTTGCGCCTCGGCTACCGCTATTTCCGTTATTCGCGCACGCGGCTGCATGCCCGATCCGACAATGCCGCGCCGGCGCTGCTGGTCGGACGTACGGCCGATGCCGAAGTCGTGCTGCGCGGCATCGAGAATGGCGCCATCAAGCGGCTCTGGCCGGTTGGCGTGCTCTCGCCGTCGGACGCGGACCGCGGCCAGATGATCCGCAACATTCCCGTGGTCGGCGGCGTCGACGACATCGAGGCCGTGATTCGGGATTTCGAGACCCGCCAGCGGCCGATCAAGCGCGTGGTCATGACACCGTCGGCCTTCGAACCCGAAGCGCATCCGGAAAGCGTGCTGATGCGCGCCAGGCGGCTCGGCGTGATGGTCAGTCGCCTGCCGTCGCTGGAGGGCGGCGACGCGCCGCGACTGACCAACGTCGCCGTCGAGGACCTGCTGCTGCGCCCGAGCCAGAAGATCGACTACGCGCGGCTCGAGACGCTGGTGAGGGGCAAGTCCGTCATCGTCACCGGCGGCGGCGGCTCGATCGGTGCCGAAATCTGCGAACGGGTCGCGACCTTCGGCGCCGCGCGCCTGCTGGTCGTGGAGAACTCGGAGCCGGCGCTCTATGCGGTCACCGAGGCGCTGTCCGCGCGCGACTCCGGCCCCGAGATCGAGGGCCGGATCGCCGATATCCGGGATCGCGAGCGCATCACGCGGCTGATGAGCGAGTTCAAGCCCGACATCGTGTTCCATGCCGCGGCGCTCAAGCATGTGCCGATCCTGGAGCGCGACTGGAGCGAAGGGGTCAAGACCAACATCTTCGGGTCGGTGAACGTGGCCGACGCCGCGCATGCCGCGGGCGCGAGCGCAATGGTGATGATCTCGACCGACAAGGCGATCGAGCCGGTGTCGATGCTGGGCCTGACCAAGCGGTTCGCCGAAATGTATTGCCAGGCGCTGGACCATGACCTGATGACCGAGGCAAAGGGCAGGCCGCACATGCGGCTGATCTCGGTGCGGTTCGGCAATGTGCTGGCGTCCAATGGATCGGTGGTGCCGAAATTCAAGGCGCAGATCGAGGCCGGCGGACCGATCACGGTGACCCATCCGGACATGGTTCGCTACTTCATGACGATCCGCGAGGCCTGCGATCTCGTGATCACCGCAGCGACGCACGCGGTGACGCCGGCGCGGCCCGACGTCTCGGTCTATGTGCTGAACATGGGGCAACCGGTGAAGATCGTCGATCTCGCCGAGCGGATGATCCGTCTGTCGGGCCTGCAGCCCGGCGTCGACGTCGAGATCGTGTTCAGCGGCATCCGTCCGGGCGAGAGGCTGAACGAGATCCTGTTCGCAAGCCAGGAGCCGACGCTCGAGATCGGCGTCGCCGGCGTCATGGCGGCCAAGCCGAACCAGCCTCCGATGTCGACGCTGCGCAAGTGGCTCGCGGCGCTGGAGGATGCGATCGAGAGAGATGACCGTGTGACCATCCGCGCCGTCCTTCAGGACGCCGTGCCCGAGTTCGGATCGAATGCCGCCTGACCGCGCCGTTCTGCGGACGCCGAGACAGGACCGTTTCGAAAGCCATTGATGCGTAGTTCTCGAAAAGTCGTGGTCGTCAGCCAGCACTATCCGCCGGACCACAGCACGACCGCCGCGATCATGTCCGCGATCGCCGAACGGATCGCGCAGGAGTCGGAGGTGATGGTGGTCTCCGGGATGCCAGGCTCGGCGCGGGCGCCGGCGCCCGGGCGGCCCGCCGTCGTCGAGATCAGGAACTGGCTGCCGGGAAAGGCGGCGCTGATCAAGCGCGCGCTGGCCGAGGCGCTGTTCACCGGCCGGATCTTCTTTGCGCTGTTGTCGCGCCTGAAGCGGGGCGACGTTGCGCTGACGGTGACCGCTCCCTTCGCGCTGCCCTATGCGGTTGCCGCCGCGGCAAGGTTGAAGGGGGCCAAGTCGGCGCTGATCCTGCACGACCTGTTTCCCGACGTGCTCGTGATGGCCGGGCTGCTGCGGCCGTCCTCGCTGGTCGCGCGGGCGATGCGCGCGATCAACGCGCTGATGTTCCGGGCCCTGAACGCTGTCATCGTGATCGGCCGCGACGCCGAGAAGCTGCTGCTGCGCTATGGCGGAATGACACAGGACAAGATCAGGTTCATCCCGAACTGGGCCACGCTCGCGCCCGGCAACCGTCCCGTGAGCCCGGACAATCCGTTTCGCACGGCCATCGCCGCCCGCTTCGTCGTCGGGCTGTCCGGCAATCTCGGCTTCACCCACGATCCGGACATCGTCTTCCAGGCCGCGCGGCTGCTGCGTGACGAAGGCGAGATCCATTTCCTGCTCTCGGGATGGGGCATCGGCTTCGCGCGGCTCAAGGAGCTGCAGGCCACCGCGCGGCTTGCCAACGTCACGCTGGTCGACCGCGTCGCGGACAGCGAGCTCGATGCGCTGCTCTCCAGCGCGGACGTCTGGCTCATTCCCTATCGCAAGGACGTCGCCGGCGTGTCGGTGCCGAGCCGGTTCTATAATCTGCTCGCAGCCGGCCGCCCCGTCATTCTGGTCTCCGAGCCCGAGGCCGAGGCCGCGCTCACCGTCAGCGAAAGCCGGCTCGGCTGGGTCGTCACGCCGGGAAGGCCCGATCAACTCGCCGATGCCATCCGCCAGGCGTCGCGATCGCAGGACGCCGCGATGGCCGAGCGCGCCGTCGCGACCGCGCGGAACTTCAGTCCCGAGCGGGCGCTCGCGAGCTACGCTGCGCTGGTCCGGGAGCTGCTATCCAATCGCGATGTGGAGCGGACGGTATGAATGATGGTCGCCGGACGGTTCTGGTCACGGGCGCCAGCGGCTTTGTCGGCCGCCATGTGGTGCCCGTATTGGCGCGCAACGGCTGGGTGGTGCGACGCGCGGTGCGAACGGCGCCGCAGGATGCGAACGACGTGACGATCGGCTCGCTCAGCCCCGTCACCGATTGGAGCGCCGCGCTCGATGGCGTGGACGCGGTGGTTCATCTTGCGGCCCGCGTTCACCAGCAGTCCGACGAACAGGCGATCGAGCTCTACCGCAACGTCAATATCGAGGGCACGCTGCATCTGGCGCGCTCCGCGGCCGCCACCGGCGTGCGCGATTTCATTTTCGTCAGCACGATCCTTGTGCATGGGCGCAGCAATTACGGGCGTCCTCCGTTTCGCGAGGACGATGTCCTGACACCGCGCGGCCTCTACGGAAACTCGAAGGCGGCCGCCGAGGTTGGCTTGAAGGAAATTGTGCCGGGCAGCGGCATGAGGGTGACCGTGATCAGGCCGCCGCTGATCTACGGCGCCGGCGCGAAGGGAAACTTCGCGTTGCTCAAGCGTGCAGTGATCAATCGCATGCCGCTACCGCTCGCGTATGTGAAGAATCGCCGCGCGTTCGTGTCGGCGGAAAACCTCGCGTCGTTCATCTTGCACCGGTTGTCGCACCCGGGAGATGATTTCGACGTGTTCCTGGTGGCTGACCGCGAGCAGGTCTCGACGCGGGAATTCGTCGAGCGGCTGGCCCGGGCGGCGGACACCTCGCCGCGTCTGTTCTGGCTGCCGGCGCCGCTGTTGAAGATGGCGCTCGGGATCAGCGGCCGCAAGGAAGCCTATGACAGCCTGTTCGCCTCGCTCGAGCTTGATCTTTCCAAGATCGCGGGCACCGGATGGCAGCAGCCGATCAGCCTCGACGAGGGGCTGCGGCGCGCGCTGCGTCAAACGGACAGCTGAGACGATCAGAGCGGTCGCGAGAATCGCCGCAGCTGCCAGGCGACGGCGAGCGCGCCGGTCAGCAGCAGCGCGATGTCTACGGTGAGCGAATTGAGGGCAACCGATGCGAATGCGAGCAGCGCCAGCACCGCGTTCAGCGCAAACACCTCGCCGACGACGCGCCACACCGTGAATCCGTTGTCGGTCGCGCGCTGGTAGAAGTGCGAGCGATGCGCGGCCCAGAACGGCTCGCGCCGCGCCATGCGGCGAAACAGCGTGACCGTCGCATCCGTCAAATAGTACAGCGGCAGCAGCAGCGCGGCGGCGAACTGCCGATGCAGGGCGAGCTCGAGCAGGCACCAGCCGAGCAGCAGGCCGATCGGCAGGCTGCCGACATCGCCGAGGAATATCCTTGCGACCGGTCGGTTGAACGGCGCGAAGCCGAGCAGCGCGCCGCACAGCGCTGCCGCGACCAGCGCGGGAGCTGCGGGGAGATAGCCGAAGCTGCCGAGCAGGGCGATCGCCACGGTGATCGGCACCGCCTCGGCCGCTGTCATCAGGTCGAGCCCGTCCATGAAGTTGACGAGGTTCACGAACCAGAGGCCGGCGATCAGCAGCAGGCCGCGTTCGAGCCAGACCGGGCCGGCCGGAACCAGCCTCAGACCATCAGGCGCGGAAAACACCACGGCCGCAACGGCGGCGGCCTGCAGCAGCAGCCGCGGGACGACGGGCAGCGAGCGGATGTCGTCGGCGAAGCCCACCACCGCGATGAACAGGCAGGCCGCGAAGACGATGAAGGGAATCGTCAGGTCCTGCGATCCGGCCAGGACGATGACGATCCCGCCCGCCAGCAGCGTCGCCGCCGTGACCGCGATGCCGGCACCCTGCGGCGTTGGAATACGGTGCGACGAGCGCGCATTCGGCTTCGCCAGTGCCACACGCAGCAGCAGCGGCCGCGTCGCCTGGATCAGGACAGCCGAGATCGACGCAGCCAGGACCGCCGCGATCAATGACAGGAGGATTTCGAAAGCGCTCATTCTGGTCCGGCTATTGCGATCCCGGGACTCGCGATTGCGATCCCGGGACTTCGATCGGTTCTGTGCCCTTGGCGGCCTTTTCCGGGCTCAGGATCCACACCAGGCCGCCAAACACGCCAACCACGAACGATACCGCGCCGAACAACAGCGAGACGTTGACGCCCTCATTGGCGATCAATCCGGCATAGCCGAAGGCCAGCGCCATCGTGGCCTCGCGTACGCCCCAGCCCGCGATCGAGATCGGCATCATCGTGATCAGCATCACCGGCGGCAACAACTGGAAGATCTGGCCGAAGGTGACGGGGGCCGTGATCGACTTCACTACGCACCAGGCGATCACGACGGTCACGACGTGAATGGCGATCGAGAGGGTTGCGACCCTCAATCCGTGCTTGCGGCTGAACAACACCCGGTTCGCGATGACCGCGCAGGCGTGGATGTGATGCGTCGCCCACCATTGCTTCAGCCAGGCCCACGGCAACACGCCGATCAGCAGGAAGCCAAATCCGGCCGCGAGTGCGGCGAGGTCGAGAAGCAGCAACGCCATCCAGCCGTGGGAATCGGAAATCAGCCGATAGCTCCAGGGCAGGGTGGCGGCGATGACGACGGCGAGGGCGATCAGTCCGATCGCGCGATCGACGAAAATGGAATAGGTGGCTGCGCGCCAGCCCGCACCGGCGCGCGCGACGAGCCAAAGCCTCACCGCGTCGCCACCGATCGAGGACGGCAGTGTCTGGTTGAAGAAGGTGCCGATCACGTTGAAGCGCATGGCCTGACCGGTCTCCAGCGGGGCGCCGCACTCCACGCTGATCTCCCGCCAGCGCAACACCCCGAGGAATATCTGCAGGAACGTGACCGCGATCGCGAGGCCGAGCCAGCCCAGGCTCTCGCCCTGGATACGGGAGGCAAGGTCGTACAGATTGACCTTGCGCAGCGAGAAATAGAGCAGCGCGGCCGAGATCAGGATCTTGACGGTCGAAAGCAGGATTCGGCGCATTTCCGTTCGCGCTGCCAGGTTTCAGAATGTGTCAAAAACAGCGCAAAACGCTTTCGCGCGCCCAAATTCGCCGCCTTGGTATGGTTTCCGCGCCGATCTGGCAATACCCGTACTGGTCCCTATTGCGGCAGGCGCGAAGCGGTGGCTAAAGAGGCCGGAACGGGGGAACGGCCGGCCACTCACCGGGGGTTTACGTTACCGGTAAAATCCGACCAGACGCGCGGGGGGCGCGTGCTACTGCTTGGATAGTGCTTCCGAGGCAACAGGGCCGCCGGCCGCGACGGCCCGGGCCGATTTGATGTGTCGTTCGCAGGCGGATACGACAGGACTTGCACGACAGGATTTGAGGCATCGATGGATCGACGAATTATTCCCCTGATCATGTGCGGCGGCGCAGGCACGCGATTGTGGCCGGCGTCACGCGAGGTGCATCCGAAACAGTTCCTGTCGCTGTTCGGGGCCCGCTCGACCTTCCAGGAGACGCTGCTGCGGGTTTCCGACGCCGGCCTGTTCGAGCGTCCGATCGTGATCACCAACGAGGCCTATCGCTTCATGGTGCTGGAGCAACTGGCCGAGATCGGCCGTGAGGCCGACGTGCTGCTGGAGCCGATGCGCCGCGACTCGGGGCCGGCGATCGCGGCCGGTGCGGCGTTCGCGCAGAGCCGCGACAGCGAAGCGATCGTGCTGGCGCTGGCCGCCGACCATCTGGTGCGGGACACGGCGGCCTTCGTCGCCGCGTGCCGCGGCGGATTGGTGGCTGCGGACGCCGGCCGCATCGTGACGTTCGGCGTCAAGCCGGAGCGGCCGGCCACCGAATACGGCTACATCAATCCGGGTGAGGTGGTCGCCGGCGAGGTGCGCGCGGTGGCGAAATTCGTCGAGAAGCCGGATGCCGCGACGGCGGCGGGCTATATCGATGCAGGCTATCTCTGGAACAGCGGCAACTTCATGTTCCGCGCCGGCGTGCTGCTCGACGAGTACCGCAATGTCGATGCGGACAGCGTCGCCTCGGTGGAGCAGTCGGTTGCGTCGGCGGCGCGCGATCTCGGCTTCGTCAAGCTCGATGCGCAGGCCTTCGGCGCGGCGAAGGCGATCTCGATCGACTACGCGGTCATGGAGAAGACATCGCGTGCCGCGGTGGTGCCGGTGGCGTGCGGCTGGTCAGACATCGGCTCGTGGCGTCAGGTCTGGGAGCTGTCGGACAAGGACAGCCTCGGCAACGCCGCGCGCGGCACTGCGGTGTTCGAGGACTCCCGCAATTGCAACGTTTCGACCGACCGGGCGCTGGTTGCGCTCGAAGGCGTCGACGATCTCGTCGTGGTCGCGACCCAGGACGTCGTGCTGGTGTCACGCCAGAAGGACGCCAACGGGCTGAAGCGGCTGGTCGCGAAATTGAAAGTGGCGGCGCCGGAGGTGACCGAGAACCACATCAAGGTGCATCGCCCCTGGGGCTCCTATCAGTCGGTCGACAATGGCGATCGCCACCAGGTCAAGCGCATCGTCGTCAAGCCGGGCGGACGGCTGTCCCTGCAGAAGCACCATCACCGCTCCGAGCACTGGAT
This sequence comes from Bradyrhizobium sp. USDA 4503, assembly GCF_054055815.1. Lineage (NCBI taxonomy): Bacteria > Pseudomonadati > Pseudomonadota > Alphaproteobacteria > Hyphomicrobiales > Nitrobacteraceae > Bradyrhizobium > Bradyrhizobium sp. USDA 4503. The sequence continues at coordinate 2,995,971 of NZ_JBSRXS010000001.1, read as the reverse complement.
CGTGGTGCGCGGCACCGCGCAGGTCACCGTCAACGAGCTGATCAAGACGGTGCACGAGAACGAATCGATCTACATCCCGATCGGCGCGGTGCACCGGCTGGAGAACCCGGGCAAGATCCAGCTCGAGCTGATCGAGGTGCAGACCGGCAGCTATCTCGGCGAGGACGACATCATCCGCATCGAGGATGACTATCGGCGCACCTGAGGCGAACGGCCGCGCGCTCAAGACCGAGTCGCGGGCGATGTAACTCTTTGAATCAAAACGTGTCCGGATTTCGCCGTTGGCATTCGCCACATTTGTGACGCCGTGCTATAGCGGCTGCCAACGAAGCGGGTCGTGATTTGCGCCAAAGGCGCGGATCGGGCAGAGGGGCCTTGGTGCTGATTCCCTCGGAGCCGGGATGGCTCCCTGAGAAGCCGGGACAACCGCCAGAACGTTACTTGGGGTCTACGATATGAATGCAAAAGTGTCCGCGGCCGGCGCGAAAGCCGATATCGGCCGCGCATTGCGCGTCGGCGTGATCGGCGCCGGCGTGATGGGCAGCAACCATGCCCGCGTGCTGGCCGGACTGCCCGGGGTGCTGCTGATCGGCATCGTCGATCCGCTGCCGGAACATCGCACCCGCGCCATCGACCTGGTCGGCTGCCGCGCCTTCGAAAGCCTCGATCAGCTGTTCGCCGAGGGCATCGATGCGGTGACGATCGCAGCTCCCACCCATCTGCATCACGAGATCGCGCTCGCCTGCATCGCGCGCAACATTCACATCCTGGTCGAGAAGCCGGTCGCATCCACGGTCGAAGAGGGCCGCGAGATCGTCACGGCCGCCGAGCGGGCCGGCGTCACGCTGATGGTCGGCCATGTCGAGCGTTTCAATCCGGCGGTCGCCGCGATCAAGAAGGCGATCTCGGGCGAGGACATCCTGTCGATCGGCATCACCCGGGTCGGCCCGTTCCCGCCGCGAATGTCCAATGTCGGCGTCGTGATCGATCTGGCCGTGCACGACATCGACCTGATCCGCTGGTTCACCGAGTCCGACATCGTCGAGGTGCAGCCGCAGCTCTCCAGCGCCGTCGCCGAGCGCGAGGACATCGCGCTGCTGCAGTTCCGCACCGCTTCCGGCGTGCTCGCCCACATCAACACCAACTGGCTGACGCCGTTCAAGGCGCGCAACGTGACGGTCGCAACCCGCGGCAAGTATGTGATGGGCGATCTGCTCACGCGTCAGGTCACCGAATGCTTCGGCTTCAAGCCGGACGGCAGCTATTCGATGCGTCATCTGCCGGTCGGTCACGACGAGCCGCTGCGCGCCGAGCTGATCGCCTTCCTCGATGCCGTACGTAGCGGCAAGCTGCCGGCAGTGTCCGGCGACGAGGGCGTGGCGAGCCTCGAGATCGCGATCCGCTGCCTGGAATCGCCCGCCAGACCCGCCGCCTCGACGATGCGCAAGGGACCGCGCCGCATCGCCGGCTGATTGTCATTCATTCAATACGTGCAAAGAGCTTCCATGAACCAGCATATGCAGCTTGAGCCCATTCCCTTCATCGATATCGCCGCGCAGCGCCGGCGGCTCGGCAAGTCGATCGATGACGCGGTCGCACGCGTGCTCGACCATTGCCAGTTCATCAACGGTCCCGAAGTGACCGCGCTGGAGAAGGCGCTGGCGGACTATAGCGGCGCAAAGCATGTGGTCAGCTGTGCGAGCGGCACCGACGCGCTGCTGATGGTCCTGATGGCGAAGAATGTCGGGCCGGGCGACGCGGTGTTGTGCCCGACCTTCACCTTCTGTGCGACCGGCGAGGTCGTGACGCTGACAGGCGCGACGCCGGTTTTCGTCGATGTCGATGAGGAGACCTTCAACATCGACGTCAACTCGCTGAAGCGCGGCATCGCAACGGCGCGCGCGCGCGGGCTGAAGCCGGTCGCCGTGATCCCGGTCGACCTGTTCGGCCAGAGCGCCGATCACGATGCGATCGGCGCCGTCGCCGAAGCCGAGGGCCTGTTCGTGCTCGATGACGCCGCGCAAGGCTTTGGCGCAACCTACAAGAACCGCAAGCTCGGCACCTTCGGGCTCGCGACCGGGACCAGCTTCTTCCCGGCCAAGCCGCTCGGCTGCTTCGGCGACGGCGGCGCGATCTTCACCGACGACGAGGAGCTCGCGCGCACGCTGCGCAGCATCCGCGTGCACGGCCAGGGCTCGGACAAGTACGACAATGTGCGGCTCGGCCTCACCGCGCGGCTCGACACCATGCAGGCGGCGATCCTGCTCGAGAAGCTGAAGATTTTCGACGACGAGATCGCGGCGCGCAACAGGGTGGCGGAGCGCTATTCGCGCGCGCTCGGCAACCTCGTCGCGGTGCCGCGCCTTGCCCCGGGCTGTACCTCGGTGTGGGCGCAATACACCATCCGCCTGTCCGACGGCATCGATCGTGACACCTTCGCGGCGGCCCTGAAGGCGCACGGCGTCCCGACCATGATCTACTATCCCAAATCGGTGCACCAGCAGACGGCCTACAGCCACTATCCGGTCGCCGACGGCGGTCTGCCGGTTAGCGAGCGCCTGTCGAAGGACGTCATCGCCCTGCCGATGCACCCCTATCTCGACGAGGCGACGCAGGACCGCGTCATCGCGGCTGTGCGCAGCGCGCTTTCGGCCTGATAGGAAACTTTTTCAGACCGCAATCATGCGCTAGAAGCAGCGCATGCTTGGGCGCATCTTCACCGTCGGCGGCTATACCCTGCTATCGCGGGTCACCGGGTTCGCGCGCGACATCATGCTCGCGGCGATCCTCGGTGCCGGGCCGGTTGCCGACGCCTTCTTCGTGGCGCTGCGGCTGCCCAATCATTTCCGCGCGATCTTTGCCGAAGGCGCCTTCAACGCCGCCTTCGTGCCGGCCTATGCCCATGTCCATGGCGAGCGCGGCGAGGCGTCGGCGCGGCTGTTCGCCGACCGCATCTTCACGCTGCTGTTCGCCTCGCAGGTGATCCTGCTGGCGGTGGCGATGGCGTTCATGCCGCAGGCGATGAGCATCCTCGCGCCAGGCTTCACCGAGGACGCGGCGCAGCGCAAGCTCGCGATCGAGCTGACGCGGATCACCTTTCCCTATCTGCTTCTGATCACGCTGGTGACGCTCTATGGCGGCATGCTCAATGTGATGCATCGCTTCGCCAGCGCCGCCGCGGCGCCGATCTTCCTCAACCTCGCCATGATGATGACGCTGGCGCTCGCGGCGTTCTTCCCGAGCGCGGGCCACGCCGCGGCCTGGGGCGTCCTGATCTCGGGCTTCCTGCAATTCTTTCTGCTCGCCGGCGACCTCTCGCGCCATGGCGGCCTGCCGCGGTTCGCGCCCCTGAAGCTCGACGAGGACGTCCGCGGCTTCTTTCGCGCGCTGGGGCCGGCGACGTTGGGCTCGATGGGCACGCAGGTGGCGCTGTTCGCCGACACCATCATCGCGACCTTCCTGCCCGCAGGCGCGCTGTCGGCGCTGTATTATGCCGACCGCCTCAATCAGTTGCCGATCGGCGTGATCGGGATCGCGATCGGCACCGTACTGCTGCCGGAGATGTCGCGGCGCCTGAGCGGCGACGATCACGCCGGCGCGATGGCCGCGCAGCGCCGCGCCTTCGATTTCACGCTGCTGTTCTCGGTGCCGTTCGTGGCGGCGTTCCTGACCGTATCCGATCCGATCATGCGCGCAATGTTCGCCCGCGGGGCGTTCTCCAAGGCCGATGCGGCAAGCGCCGGGGCCACGCTCGCGGCCTATGCGGTCGGGCTCATTCCCTTCGTGATGATCCGCAGCGCGGTCGCGACCTTCTACGCCCGCAAGGACACCGCAACGCCGGTGAAAGCGGCGCTGACCGGGGTCGCGGTCAACGTCGCGCTGAAGATCGCGCTGGTCGGCACGCTGGCGCAGGTCGGGCTCGCGCTCGCGACCGCAATCGGGGCCTGGGTCAATCTGCTGCTGGTGCTGATGTTTGCCGTGCGCCGCGGCTACCTCGCGCTCGATCGCGCGCTGATCCGCTCGTTCGGCACCTTCGCGCTATGCGGGGTGCTGCTCGCGGTCGCGCTGTGGCTGACCTCGCATTTCGCGGTGGTGTGGTTCGCGCCGATGCAGATCTTTCGCGATGAGCTGATCCTGCTGCTGCTGATTGCGGTCGGCGTCTTCGTCTACGCCCTCCTGATCCTCACGCTGTTCGGCCGCGGCTGGCTGTTCGCGCTGCGCCGCGTATAGTTTTACCTGTCAAATCAAATGCATAGGAGGCCGCTGTGTGATTGCGCCGCGCGCGGCGGAAAGCGGTTTGCGCTTCGCCGACAACCACGCCAATATGCGCAAAACACACCAAGGCAATTGGAGAGACGATGGCAGCTCCCATCAAATTCGGCGTCGGACAAAGTGTGCGGCGCAAGGAGGACGACGCTCTGATTCGCGGCAGGGGCCGCTACACCGACGACGTCGCACCGTCTCCCGCATTGCACGCGCTGATGCTGCGCTCGCCGCATGCGCACGCGACCTATACGATCGATGCCGGCAAGGCCCGCGGCATGCCCGGCGTGGCGCTGATCCTGACCGCCGCCGACGTTGCAGAGCTCGGCGGGCTGCCGTGCCTGTTCAATCTCGAAACCGATCCGTTCACCGCACCGCCTTATCCGATCCTCGCCAAGGAGGAGGTGCGCCATGTCGGCGACGCGGTGGCCTTTGTGGTCGCCGACACCGTCGATCATGCCCGTGACGCGATCGAGGCGATCGACGTCAAATGGACGCCGCTGCCGGCGGCGGTCGGCCTCGTCAATGCGGTGAAGAAGGATGCGCCGCAGGTCTGGCCGGACAAGCCCGGCAATGTGCTGTTCGATGTCTCGATCGGCGACAAGAAAGCCGCCGAGGACGCGTTCGCCAAGGCGCATGCGGTGGCCGAGATCACCATCGTCAATCCGCGCGTCATCACCAATTTCATGGAGACGCGCGCCGCGGTCGCGGAATACGACGCCAAGAAGGATCATCTGACGCTGACGATCGGCAGCCAGGGCAGCCACCGTCTGCGCGAGATCCTCTGCGACATGATCCTGAAGATGCCGAAGGAGAACATGCGGGTGATCTGCCCGGATGTCGGCGGCGGCTTCGGCACCAAGCTGTTTCCCTATCGCGAATATGCGCTGATCTCGGTCGCCGCGCGCAAGCTAAGGAAAAGCATCAAATGGACGGCCGAGCGCTCCGACCATTTCATGGGCGACGCGCAGGGCCGCGACAATCTCACCACCGCGAAGATGGCGCTCGCCGAGGACGGCAAATTCCTCGGCATGGATGTCGACCTGATGGGTGACATGGGCGCCTATCTCTCGACCTTTGCGCCCTACATCCCGCATGGCGGCGCCGGCATGCTGCCGGGCCTCTACGACATCCAGGCCTTCCACTGCCGGGTCCGCACCGTGTTCACCAACACGGTGCCGGTCGATGCCTATCGTGGCGCCGGCCGCCCGGAGGCCGCCTATGTCATCGAGCGCCTGGTCGATGCCGCCGCGCGCAAACTCGGCATGACGCCGGACGCCATCCGGCGGAAGAATTTCATTCCGCCGAAGTCGCTGCCCTACACGACCGCGACCGGCAAGGTCTACGACTCCGGCGACTTCGTCGCGCATATGAAGCGCGCGATGGAGATTGCCAACTGGAAAGAATTTCCGAAGCGCGCCAAGGCCGCCAGGAAAGAGGGCCTGGTGCGGGGCATCGGCATGGCGAGCTATGTCGAGGTCTGCGGCACCATGGGCGAGGAGACCGCCAATGTGGCGCTCGATCCCAATGGCGATATCTCGGTCCTGATCGGCACGCAGTCGAGCGGACAGGGCCACCAGACCGCCTATGCGCAGATCGTCGCCGAGCAGTTCGGCGTGCCGCCCGAGCGCGTCCATGTGCTGCAGGGGGATACCGACAAGATCGCGACCGGCCTCGGCACCGGCGGCTCGGCATCGATTCCGTCCGGCGGCGTCAGCGTGCAGCGGGCGACGCATGATCTCGGCAACAAGCTGAAGGAGCTTGCGGCGCAGGCACTGGAGGCCGGCGCCGGCGACCTCGAAATCGCCGACGGCCGCATCCGCATCGCCGGCACCGACCGCTCGATCAGCTTTGCCGATCTCGCCAAACGTCCCGGCGGCGATACGTCGAAGATGAATTCGAGCGCGACCTTCGCCAGCGCCGACGGCACCTATCCGAACGGCACCCATCTCGCCGAGGTCGAGATCGATCCCGCCACCGGCATCATCAAGATCGTCAGCTACGTCATCGTCGACGATTTCGGCGTCACGCTCAATCCGCTGATGCTGGCGGGCCAGGTTCACGGCGGCGCGATGCAGGGCATCGGGCAGGCGCTGATGGAGCAGGCGGTGTACAGCCCGACCGACGGTCAGCTCGTCACCGGCACCTTCATGGACTATGCGCTGCCGCGCGCCTCCGACGGGCCGTCCTTCGTGTTCGAGACCCATAACGTGCCCTGCACGACCAACCCAATGGGCGTGAAGGGCGCGGGCGAGGCCGGCGCGATCGGCTCGTGCCCGGCGGTCGTCAACGCGATCGTCGAGGGGCTGCATCGCGAGTACAAGATCGACCACATCGACATGCCCGCCACGCCGGAACGGGTCTGGATCGCGATCCGCGAGGCGCAGCGCCGCCATAATCTCTGATAAATTGTCGCGGGCGGAATGAAGATTCCGCCTGCGGTGTTTTGCAAACCAGGCCGGCCGCAGATCGCGGACCGGGACAAACGGAATTGAGGGTTAGCCGATGAAGCGGATTGTCGTCGTTGTCGCGATGCTGGCGTTCGGTGCCGGTGCAGTCGTTGCACAGCAAGATCAAGTCAAGAAGACCCAGGCCATGATGAAGGACAATGGCAAGAATGCGGGTGCGCTGTCGGCGATCATCAAGGGCGAAAAGCCCTACGACCAGGCGACCGTCAATGCCGCGCTGGCCCAGTTCGAGGATACCGCTAAGCAGCTTCCGACGCTGTTCCCCGAGAGCATGAAAGGCGTCAAGCTGGAAGGCGATTACGCCCCTTCGCCGAAAATCTGGGAAGACAAGGCGGGCTTCGCGCAGCAGTCCGCGAGCTTCGCGAAGGTCGTCACCGATGCCAAGGGCAAGATCAAGGACGTCGATACGCTGAAGGCCGAGCTGGGCGTGATCGGCAAGCAGTGCGGCGGCTGCCACGAGACCTATCGCGTCAAGAAGGGCTGATCGCCATTCCATCAACGAAAAGGGCGGACGCTTTAGGGCGTCCGCCCTTTTTTGTGTCGGCCGTTTCTTATTGGCGTTGCGTCGCGAACGATTACTTCGTCACTTGTTATTTGGTCACCTGGCCGCGGATCTCACCGCCCGGATTGGCCGCGGTGTGGACGTTGACATAGTACTTGCCGGCGAGGAGATCGGCGGCCTGCGCGTCGGTCAATGTTGCGCTGCCTTCGACCGGGCTCGACGTCGCGTTCGGGATCGCGACTGCGACACCGGAATTCTTGCCGGCCTCGGCGGGGCCGTGGAAATGCGCGGCGGTGGCCGGACCCGAGAGGCCGGAATAGGTCAGCTTCCAGCTCAGCTTCTTGCTGGCGGCATCGTAGTCGATGTCGGCGGTGCCGGTGGCGGTGCTGGTATTCGGCGGCACTTCGCTCTTGCTGTCCAGCTTCGCCGTGAACTTCTCGGCAAAGGCAGGACCGGCGAAGGCGATGGCGGCGCCGAGCGTCAGCGTGGCAAGCAAGGTCTTGTTCGACATGGTTCTCTCCCCTTTGACGTCACACGATGGTTGCAATCTTCAAACAGCAGTTTTTCGGATTTATTCCCCAAATGGATCGTGGGTGCGGCAAATTTGATGCGAGCTTGTCCGGCTGGTTGCCATCATACTGGTCCATGAATTGACGCGACCAATGACGGATCGGTGAATGCTGCGACGAATTTTCCTCCTGGCGATTCTGGCCGGCGTAATCGGCTTTGGCGTGTTCTGGTGGCTGACGATCCCCGCGACCGTTGCCGCCGACGCGCTGCCTGCCTATCAGCCTGACCTGGCCAACGGCCTCACAACGTTCAATGCCGGGGGATGTTCCTCCTGCCATGCCGTGCCGAAGCAGGACGACCGCACGAAGCTCGGCGGCGGGCTCGCGATCCCCTCGCCATTCGGCACCTTCTATGCGCCGAACATCTCGCCCGACCCGAACGACGGCATCGGCCGCTGGAGCGAGGCCGATTTCGTCACCGCGGTCATGAAGGGCACCTCGCCATCGGGCGCGCACTATTTCCCGGCGTTTCCGTATCCGTCCTATCAGCACGCCAGGGTCAGCGATGTGCGCGACCTGTTCGCCTATCTGAAGACCTTGCCGCCGGTCGCCGGCAAGGTGCGCGATCATGATTTGCCGTTTCCCTTCAACATCAGGCGCAATGTCGGGGTCTGGAAATTCCTGTTCATGAACGGCAAGCCGTTCATCGCGGATGCAAGCCGCTCGGCGCATTGGTATCGCGGCGCCTATCTCGTCAACAGCTTCGGCCATTGCGCCGAGTGCCACAGCCCGCGCAATGTCCTCGGCGGCATCGTCACCGCGCAGCGCTTCGCCGGTGGTCCGAATCCGGAGGGCGAAGGCTGGGTACCCAACATCACGCCGAGGGGGATCTCGGACTGGAGTGTGAAGGATATCGCCTATTTCCTCGAGAGCGGCCAGACGCCGGACGGCGATAGCGCGGGCGGATCCATGGTGCGCGTGATCCGCAACACTTCGCGACTGTCGTCGTCCGACCGCGACGCGATTGCCGAGTACATCAAGTCGCTGCCGCCGGTCGAGGGACCGCCGAAGCCGGTCAAGAAGGAGAAGGAATTGTAAAGCGGGATGGGTTTGGTTGAATCGGCTCGCCGCGGTTTCGGTTCACCTCTCCCAAGGGAGAGGTGAACTTTCGACGCCGTTCAAGCTCGACCTGATCTCATCATGCTCTCGTGGACGCGTCCTACTTCGCGCCGAACGCCTTGAAGGTGATGATCGTGAGGGTGTCCTGGATGCCCGGGATCACCTGAACCTTCTCGTTGATGAAATGGCCGATGTCGGTGTCGTGGTCGACGTAGAACTTGACCAGGAGGTCGTAGTTGCCCGCGGTGGAATAGATCTCGGACGCAATCTCGGCCTCCGCCAGTGCGTTGGCGACGGTGTAGGACTGGCCGAGCTTGCATTTGATCTGGACGAAAAAAGGAACCATCAAAGTCGTCTCCGGGGATTTCCGCGACTATAGGCCCAAAACGGGCGGCCAAGGCAAGGGGCGAGGCAGGGGGGCAAGGTGAGGCCAACTTGCGGTAAAGTCAGGGCTAACTTGCTGCCGATCGGCGGCCGGGCTAGGACAGGCCATGGTCTTGTTCGTGATGGTCTCATTCGTATCAACCGCCGGTGCTGCAAGATGACGCCGGTCGCGCTCACCATTGCCGGCTCGGACTCCTCGGGCGGGGCGGGCATCCAGGCCGACCTCAAGAGCTTTGCCGCGCTCGGGGTCTATGGCGCCTCCGCGATCACGGCGCTGACCGCGCAGAACACCATGGGGGTCAGCGGCATCCATCCGGTGCCCGCGTCATTCGTCGCCGCCCAGATCGATGCGGTGTTCTCCGACCTCGAGGTCGGCGCGGTCAAGATCGGCATGGTGGCGCAGGCCGACACGATCGCAGCGATCGCCGATGGGCTGAGGCGCTGGGCGCCGCGCCATGTCGTGCTCGATCCGGTGATGGTCGCTACCTCCGGTGATCGGCTGCTTGCCGCCGAGGCGGTCGATGCGCTGAAGGTCCTGCTGTTTCCGCTGGCCTCGCTGATCACGCCGAACCTGCCGGAAGTGGCGGCGCTCTTGAACGAGCCGGTTGCCTCAAGCGAGGCCGACGTCGAGCGACAAGGCAAGCGATTGCTGGCGATGGGATGTCGCGCGGTGCTGGTCAAGGGCGGCCATGGGCACGGCGCCGAGAGCATCGACTATCTGATCGACGCCGAGCACAGCATCGCGCTGGCTGCGCCGCGGATTGCGACCGCCAATACGCATGGCACCGGCTGCTCGCTGTCCTCGGCAATCGCAGCAGGGCTCGCGAAGGGCGAGAGCATGGAGACCTCCGTGCGCAACGCCAAGGCCTGGATCACGCAGGCGATCGCCGAAGCCGATCGCTTCGCCGTCGGCCACGGCCATGGGCCGGTGCATCACTTCCACGGATATTACTGACGCTCTTGTAGCCCGGATTGCGCTTCGCTCCATCCGGGCTACGCATTCGATCGCTTCGCTGTTCCATCGCGCTGTGCAGGCAACACAACGCCTCTTCCCCACAGCCGCGACCGCCGATGTCGCCAGATTGTCGCACGCTGCTGTTATCCGCAGGGAAGGGGCGTACTGCTGATTCTCGTTAACTGTTTGTGGGGCCTTGGGTCGCGGGGATCGTCATCGCCTTGTCACAGGAATCTGTTAGGTGCACAGGCATGGGAAGTGACTCCTTGAGTGAAGAAAGTCCCGAGCGGCACTTTCGCACTTTGTTTATCTCCGATGTCCATCTCGGAGCCCGCGGTTCGCAAGCCGACCGCCTGCTCGACTTCCTCCGTTCTCACGATGCCGACACGATCTACCTCGTTGGTGATATCGTCGACGGCTGGGCGCTGAAGTCGAACTGGTACTGGCCGCAGACCCATAACGATTTCGTGCAGAAGATGCTGCGCAAGGCGCGCAAGGGCGCCAAGGTGATCTACGTCCCGGGCAACCACGACGAGTTCCTGCGCAAATATTACGGCACGCATTTCGGCGGCATCGACGTGGTGGAGAACACCGTTCACACTGGCGCTGACGGCAAGCGCTACCTCGTGATCCACGGCGACATCTTCGATCTCGTGGTGCAGAACGCGCGCTGGCTCGCCCATCTCGGCGACAAGGCCTACGACTTCGCGATCCAGATGAATCGCTTCGTCAACTTCTTCCGCAAGATGTTCGGCGTGCCGTACTGGTCGCTGTCGCAATGGGCCAAGCTGAAGGTCAAGAAGGCGGTGAACTATATCGGCGCGTTCGAGGCGACGCTCGCCGGCGAGGCGCGGCGCCACGGCTGCGACGGCGTGATCTGCGGCCACATCCACTACGCGACGATTCATGACGAGCACGGCATCCGCTACATGAATTGCGGCGACTGGGTGGAGAGCTGCACCGCGCTCGCCGAGCACGAGGACGGCCATTTCGAGATCATCACCTGGACCGACCCGGTGCGCCGGATCGCGCCGGTTCCGCGAGTGACGGCACGCGCTGCATGACGCATATCCTGGTCGCGACCGATGCGTGGCATCCCCAGGTCAACGGGGTTGTCCGCACGCTGACCATGATGGCACAGGCGGCGAAATCGCTCGGCGTCGAGGTGAGCTTCCTGACGCCGGACGAGTTCCGCACCTTCGCGATGCCGAGCTATCGCGATCTCCGGCTGGCGCTGCCCTACCGGGCCAAGGTCGCAAGTCTGATCGAGGCGGCGAGGCCCGACAGCATCCATATCGCGACCGAGGGCCCGATCGGGCTTGCGGTGCGCCGCTATTGCCGCAAGCGCGGCCTGCCGTTCACGACGAGCTTCCATACCCGCTTCCCCGAATACGTCTCGGCGCGGACGCCTGTCCCGGAAGCCTGGGTGTGGCGCGCATTGCGCTGGTTCCACCGGCCGAGCCGGGCGGTGATGGCGGCGACCCCGGCGCTGGCGGCCGAGTTGCGTCAGCGCGGCTTCCGCAACGTGGTGCTGTGGTCGCGCGGCGTCGATACCTCACTGTTCCATCCGCGCGACGTCGATCTCTGCCTGCCGCAGCCGGTCTATCTCAGCGTCGGCCGGGTGGCGGTGGAGAAGAATCTCGCGGCCTTCCTCGATCTCGATCTGCCGGGAACCAAGGTCGTGGTCGGCGACGGCCCGGCGCGGGCGGCGCTGGAGCGGAAATATCCGGACGCCGTGTTCCTCGGTGCTCGTCATGGGGAAGAATTGGCTGAGATCTACGCCGCGGCCGATGTGTTCGTTTTCCCGAGCCGTACCGATACGTTTGGTCTGGTGCTGCTTGAAGCATTGGCGAGCGGCCTGCCGGTTGCCGCTTTTCCGGTCACCGGTCCCCGCGACGTGATCGGCGCGGCGCCGGTCGGCGTGCTCGACGAAGATCTGCGCCATGCCTGCCTGGAGGCGCTCAGCATCCCGCGGCAGGCCTGCGTCGACTTTGCCGCGCTCCACACCTGGCAGGCGTCGGCCCGGGTGTTCATCGATCGCTGCATGAACGTCCGCCCCGCGCCGCCGGACGGCGAGGGGGAGGCGCTCGAATTCGGTGCCGAAGAGCGCCATTTTGTGGCGCTGCCGGCGACCCAGCCGACCTCACGCTAGTCAGGTCACGCTAAAGCGTCTTGCCCGCCAGCCCGGCGCCGCGATACAAATCGCGAATGACGGACACCGTTCTCAATCCACCCGTCGCTGCCGCGGACATCGATGCCGCCGCGAGGGTGGTCGCGCCGTTCGCGGTGCGCACGCCGCTCCTGACCTTCCCCGTTCTCAACGAACGCGTCGGCAGCAAGGTTTTCCTCAAGCCCGAAATGCTGCAGCGGACCGGATCGTTCAAGTTTCGCGGCGCCTTCAACAAGCTCGCCTCGATCCCGCAGGACAAGCGGAGCGGCGGCGTCGTCGCGTTCTCCTCGGGCAACCACGCCCAGGGCGTCGCCGCGGCGGCCAAGATCCTCAACATGCAGGCGACCATCGTGATGCCTGCGGACTCGCCGATCACCAAGCGCGAGCGCACCAAATCCTATGGCGCCGAAGTCGTGCTCTACGACCGCGATCGCGACGACCGCGAGGCGATCGCCAACGGCATTGCCGGCAAGCGCGGCGCGACCTTGGTGCGCCCCTACGACGATCCCTTCGTGATCGCGGGCCAGGGCACCGCCGGCCGCGAGATCGCCGAGGACATGGCTGCGCTCGGACTGACGCCCGACATCGTGGTCGCGCCGGCTTCGGGTGGCGGATTGATCGCGGGCGTTGCGACCGCGGTGAAGGCGAAATATCCGCAGGCCCAGGTGATCGTCGCCGAGCCCGCGGGCTATGACGATCATGCCCTTTCGCTCAAGGTCGGCCATCGCGAGGCGCATGCGGTTGCGCCGCGCACCATCTGCGATGCGCTGATGGCGATGATGCCGGGCGAGCTGACCTTCGCCATCAACAGCAAGCTGCTCGCGAAAGGCGTCAGCGCCTCCGACGACGAGGTCGGCGCCGCCGTCGCCTTTGCCTATCGCGAGCTCAAGCTCGTGGTCGAGCCCGGCGGCGCGGTCGGACTCGCGGCGTTGCTTGCCGGGCGGATCGATGCCAAGGGCAAGAACGTCGTGATCGTGCTGTCGGGCGGCAATGTCGACGCCGACCTGTTCGCGAAACTGGTTGCCTGACACCGGGTTAGGCACAGATGCTGCCGCGGTACATGAGCTGGCTCACGTTGCGCGTGCGGTCCATGGGACATGAATGCTTCGCGCCAGTCGTCGTGCGCGGGTCAAGCCCGGCAATGACAGGATATGAACAGTCGAGGTTACGAGAAGAACGCGATCTTCTCGGCCTGGCTCATGCGTCGGATTGGCGCGAGCGGGTCGTTGGCCGCAACAGTCGGTCTTTTCAGCAGGCCGCTGGCGATGATGGTCGAGCCAAGTGAGATCTCCGCTGCGGGAGCAGGGGCAGGCTCAACGGCGGGCCGGAGAGGCGGCGGCATCACCAGAGTTTCGGCAATCGGCGCCACAGCCACCGGCTCGATCTTGACTTCGGCCCTGACCTCGACCTTCGGCGCGGGCGCCGGTGCAGGCTCGGGCTGAATGGCCGGCGCAACCATTTTGGGCTCGGCGGCCATCGCTTCGGCGACGCGCATCTCCTCGGCGGCGCGCATTTCCTCCGCGATCGCCTCTTCGTCGATCGGATCGGGCGCGCCCATCTCCATCGCGATCAGGTCGAGCACCGCGTCGTCATGGGCGTCGGCCGCCGTTTCGTCGGTGACGCGGGCGAGTTCCGCGGCTTCGGCTTCGGCCAGCGCGGCTTCAGCCTTGAGCCAGGCTTCGCTCGGCTGTAGCGTGACGGCCGTAGCGGCCTCAGTGCCGGGCGCAGCGGCGGGAATCGCGGCTTCGACGATCCGCGCCGCAGCGGCCTCCTGAGGCGGCGCTGGCGGCGTAGCGGCCATATCGAGGGCTGCACCGTCGGCCACCGGTGGCGGCGCGGCGGCCGCCGCCGGCGGCTCCGCAACCGGCGCCTCGGCCACAGCAGGCTCGGCCGCAGGCGTCGCCGCCTTGTCCGGATCGAACTCGCTGAGGCGGCGGGCCAGCGCAGCGAAGCCGGCATCCAGCACAGCCTTGGCGTCGTTCATCGAGACCTCGGCGGCGCCGGCCTCGATCGCGCTGACCTGCGAATCGATGATGTCGCAGATCCGGCCGTCATTGCCGATCTCGCGCAGCCGCCAGGAGATCTCCCTGATCACTCGCACGCCCTTACGCACCGGCGCGAGGCTTTGCTCGAAGCTGATGCCGTCGAGCGCGGCGATGGCGGAGGCCTGGGCGGCCTCGATCGCGCCGCGCAGGGCGGCCAGCGCCTGCGCCAGTTGCTCGTCCCTGATCGCCGCCGCGGCGGCTTGCCGCTGTGCGCTGAGGCTTTCCTCGATCCGCGCCACGGCATCGAGCACCATGCGGGTATCGGCATTGCGGTTGCGCTTGGCGTATTCGCCGAGGAACCAGCGGCCCCGCGAGGTCTCCATGAAGGCCGCGCTGATCGCGGCATAGTCCTCCTCGCTCGGCAGGGCCGCGCGGGCGGATATCGGCGACAGGGCGAATGCTTCTTCGGCCATCACAATCTCTCCGCGCAAATCACTGCGCGTTACGCTAACGATCACCACGATATCGCGCGAATCGCAATTGAATTGATGTCTTCCGAATCACAAATCCCCATTGCAGCAAAGGTTGCATCGCGGCGATTCGCGCGCAGCCTTGCGGCATTCTATGCAACGCTGTTCGGCATGACCGGGGTTCACCTGCCGTTTTTCACGGTGTGGCTGAAGGCGGTCGGCATCGACGCCACCTGGATCGGCATCATCACCGCGGTGCCGCCGGTGACGCGCTTCACCGTGCTGCCGCTGGTCACCGCGGCGGCGGAGCGGCGTCAGATGCTGCGCGGGGCGATCATCGCCACCGGATTCGCCACGGCGTTCGGCTTTGCCGTGATCGGCACCCAGCATCAGCCGTTCGTGCTGCTGGTGATCTATGCGCTGACCTGCTGCGTCTGGACCCCGATGGTGCCGCTCACCGACGCCTATGCGCTGCGCGGCGTCAGGCAATTCGGCCTCAGCTACGGACCGCTGCGGCTCTGGGGCTCGGCCGCCTTCGCGGTCTGCGCGCTGCTGAGCGGCTTCCTGCTCCGCTATGTCGCCGAGGTCGACCTGATCTGGATCATCACGGCCGTGACGGCGCTCGGCGCGCTGGTCGGGCTGACGCTGCGGCCGCTGGGCCGCCCAGGGGCAGCCGCCACACCTGCGGCCGGCGCGCCAAAACTGCTGCGCAATCCCACCTTCCTCGCCATCATCGTATCCTCGGCGCTGATCCAGGGCAGCCACGGCGCCTATTACATCTTCGCATCGATTGCCTGGCAGCAGGCCGGCTTCAGCGGCCTGACGATCGCCTGTCTCTGGGTGCTCGGCGTGATCGCCGAGATCGCATTGTTTGCGGCCTCGCCGCGCTTCACGCTGCCGTCGGCTGTGCTGGTGATGATCGCGGCGTCCAGTGCCGCGGCGCGCTGGGCGATCACCGCGCAGGACCCGCCGCTTGCGGTGCTTGCAGTTGTGCAGCTCGGACACGGGCTGAGCTTCGGCCTGACGCAGGTCGGCATCATGGGACTGATGGTGCATCACGTGCCGGTTCACGTGATGGCGCGCGCGCAAGGCTATCTCACCGCCTGCGGCGGCATTGTCGCGAGCACCACGGCGATCGTCAGCGGCATGGTCTATGCGCGCTTCGGGCTCGGCGTCTACGACATGATGGCCGCAATGGCGGCCACGGGCGGGCTCGTGATGTGGCTGGCGCGTAAGCGTCTCACCGATTAGCCCCAGAGCGCGGCGTCGGGCGGATAGACCAGGCTGCCCTCGTAGCGCAGGCCGTGGTCGCGGTCCTTCGCCAGCAGCAGCGGACCGTCGAGATCGACGAAGCGCGCGGCTTGCGCGATCAGCATCGCCGGCGCCATCGCGAGCGAGGTCGCGACCATGCAGCCGATCATGATCTCGAAGCCGAGCGCACGGGCGGCGTCCGCCATCGCCAGCGCTTCGGTCAATCCGCCGGTCTTGTCGAGCTTGATGTTGACGGCGTCATAGCGGCCGCGCAGGCCGGCGAGCGAGCCGCGGTCGTGCACGCTCTCGTCGGCGCAGACCGCAACCGGCCGCCTGATCCGCGCCAGCGCCTCGTCCTTGCCCGCCGGCACCGGCTGCTCGATCAGGGTGACGCCGGCATCGGCGCAGGCCGCGAGATTGGCGGCGAGGTTGTCCTCGGTCCAGGCTTCGTTGGCGTCGACGATCAGCTCGGATCCAGGCGCCGCCTTGCGCACGGCGGCGATCCGTGCGCCGTCGCCATCGCCGCCAAGCTTGATCTTGAGCAACTGACGATGCGCGGCCTTCGCGGTGGCCTCCGCCATCGCCTCTGATGTCCCGAGCGAGATCGTATAGGCGGTGGTCCGCGGCTCCGGCGCGGGCCGGCCGAGCAGGTTCCAGATCCGTTTGCCGGCGCGTTTGGCCTCAAGGTCCGCCAGCGCGCAATCCAGCGCATTGCGGGCGGCGCCGGCAGCCATCCCGGCCTGCAAGGCGATCCGGTCCATGCCATTGGCGAGTGGCGCCTGTAGGGCCTGGATCGCCTGCAGTGTCGCCTCGGGCGTTTCGCCATAGCGCGGGTAGGGTACGCATTCGCCGCGGCCGGTGAGGCCGCCCTGGCTCACCTCGGCCACCACGACGACAGCCTCGGTCTTGGTGCCGCGGCTGATCGTGAAGGTCCCCGCGATCGGCCAGCGCTCGATCCGACTGCTCAGGGAAATCGCTCCGGGAGGGGTGGAAGTCATTTTAAAGTCTACTATTTCCTGAACCGTAGCTTGCGACGCGCAACCAACTATGGCTGTTTAGCGACAGATTCGACAAGCCGATCCGGCAGCGCCGGAGATCAGCGTTAGCGGCAGCCAGCCGGCTTGAGGGGTGGGTTAGAGGTGAGCGGCGACCCGACACTGGAGCGGATAGCCCAAGGCGAAGGACTGGCGTTGTGCGCGGCAGGCAACTGGACGGCCCGCTTTGCTCCTGCGCTTGAGCGGATCGTCTCCGATGCGGAGAAGCTGCGCGGCAGCCGGCCGCACATCTTCATCGACGTGTCGCAGGTCGCGAGCCTCGACACCTTCGGCGCCTGGCTGATCGAGCGGCTGCGCCGCAGCCTGAGCGACGCCACCGCCGAAGCCGAGATCGCGGGCCTGTCGGCCAATTATTCCAGCCTGGTCGACGAGGTCCGCCGCGTCGGCCCCGCGCCCGGGGTCGTCAGCGACCGGCTGTCGATCTCAGGCATGCTCGAGCAGATCGGGCGCACCGTGGCCGGGATCGGCGGCACCATCATCGGCCTCGTCGACATGCTCGGCGCGGTGCTGGCGGCCGCCGGGAAGGTGCTGATCCATCCGCGCAGCTTCCGCCTGACCTCGACGGTGCATCACCTCGAGCAGGTGTGCTGGCGCGCGGTGCCGATCGTGGTGCTGATCACCTTCCTGATCGGCTGCATCATCTCGCAGCAGGGCATCTTCCATTTCCGCAGGTTCGGCGCCGACATCTTCGTCGTCGACATGCTGGGCGTCTTGGTGCTGCGCGAGATCGGCGTGCTGCTGGTCGCGATCATGGTCGCGGGCCGTTCAGGCTCGGCCTATACCGCCGAGCTCGGCTCGATGAAGATGCGCGAGGAGATCGACGCGCTGCGCACCATGGGCTTCGATCCGATCGAGGTCTTGATCCTGCCGCGCATGCTGGCGCTGGTGCTGGCGCTGCCGATCCTGGCCTTCCTCGGCGCGATGGCCGCGCTCTATGGCGGCGGCCTGGTGGCCTGGCTCTATGGCGGCGTCGATCCGGAGGCCTTCCTGCTCCGCCTTCGTGATGCCATATCGATCGACCATTTCATCGTCGGCATGGTCAAGGCGCCTGTCATGGCGGCGGTGATCGGTATCGTCGCCTGCGTCGAAGGCCTGGCGGTGCAGGGTTCGGCGGAGTCGCTCGGACAGCACACCACCGCATCGGTGGTGAAAGGGATCTTCTTCGTGATCGTGATGGACGGCGTGTTCGCGATCTTCTTCGCCTCGATCGGGATGTGATCATGGCGGAAGAGGACAACGACGCCATCATCCGGGTCCGCGACATTACCGTCCAATTCGGCAACACGCGGGTGCTCGACGGCCTCAACCTCGACGTCAGGCGCGGCGAGATCCTCGGCTTCGTCGGGCCCTCGGGCGCCGGCAAGTCGGTGCTGACGCGCACCATCATCGGGCTGGTGCCGAAGGTCGCCGGCCGGATCGAAGTGTTCGGTGTCGATCTCGACGCCGCGAGCTCGTCGCAGCGCCGCGCCGTCGAACGGCGCTGGGGTATCCTGTTCCAGCAGGGCGCGCTGTTCTCCTCGCTCACGGTGCGCCAGAACATCCAGTTTCCGGCGCGCGAATACCTGCGCGTCTCGCAGCGGCTGCTCGACGAGATCATGGTGGCGAAACTCGTGATGGTCGGCCTGAAGCCCGAGGTCGCCGATCGCTATCCGTCGGAATTGTCGGGCGGCATGATCAAGCGCGTCGCGCTGGCGCGCGCACTCGCGCTCGATCCAGAACTCGTGTTTCTCGACGAGCCGACCTCGGGTCTCGATCCGATCGGCGCCGGCGAGTTTGACGAGCTGGTGCGCACCCTGCAGCGCACTTTGGGGCTGACCGTTTTCATGGTAACCCACGATCTCGACAGTCTTTACACCGCGTGCGACCGTATCGCCGTTTTAGGGAACGGTAAGATCATTGCTGCAGGATCGATCGCCGACATGAAGGCGTCGCAGCATCCATGGCTGCAGCAATATTTCAACGGCAAGCGCGCCCGTGCCGTTGTGGCCTAGCCCATGATCCCGAAACCTGGAGCCGACTTCGGACGAGATCATGCGCCAACAGGAATTCGACGGGCTCGAGCGCAGCCGGCTGCGCGAGGGCCCAAGAGTGATTAACGCGAGTAATTGATGGAAACGCGGGCGAACTACGTCTTGATCGGGGCTTTCACGCTGGCGGTGATCGCCGCCGCGTTCGGCTTCGTGCTGTGGTTCCAGAGCCTGCACACCACCAAGCAGCGCAGCCCCTTGCGGGTGATCTTCGAAGGTCCGGCGTCAGGCCTGCGCAACGGCGGCAATGTCAATTTTAACGGTATTCGGATAGGGGAAGTGGTCTCGGTGAAGCTCGACAACCCGCGACGCGTGGTTGCGCTGGCGATGATCGAGAACAACGCACCGCTCCGCAAGGACACCCTGGTCGGTCTCGAGTTCCAGGGTCTCACCGGCGTCGCCGCGATTTCGCTCAAGGGCGGCGAGGAGGCAGCTCCGCCGGTGCCGCTGGACGAGGACGGCATCCCGGTTCTGACCGCCGACCCGAATGCGCTGCAGGACGTCACCGAGGCGATCCGCGCCACCCTGCAAAACGTCAACCGCATCGTCGCCGACAATCAGCAGTCGGTGAAGAATTCGCTGAAGAATCTCGAGGTCTTTACCCAGGCCTTAGCGCGCAATTCCGAGAAGATCGACAACGTCATGCTCAAGGTCGACGGCGTGATGGGCAAGGCCGACAGCCTGATGCTGGGCCTCAATGCGATCGCGGGCGGCAACAATGGCAGCGAGCTGAACCTGATGGTGAAGTCGATCCGCGAACTCGCCGAGGATCTCGACAAGCGCTCCAACCTCCTGATCAACGACGGCCGCAGGACGCTGTCCGACATCAGCCGCGCGGTGAATAATTTCGACCGCAACCCGAGCCGGGTGATCTTCGGCGGCAGCAACAACGCCGCACCCGAGCCCGCGCCGGCTCCGGCCGCACCGGGGCCGCGGCGGCGGCAATAAAGGGCGAATGGCGAACAGGTTCGCTGCCCTCTGGTCGCACAGTCATTCCGGGGCGGTCCGTAGGACCGAACCCGGAATCTCGAGATTCCGGGTTCGATGCTTCGCATCGCCCCGGAATGACGCTGTCGAGTCTTCGTCGACGCGAATTTTCCAATCCCGCCCAAAACAAAACGGAGGCCGTGAGGCCTCCGTTTCCAATCGCTACTCGCTTACTTCGCCAGCTTACCCCAGCCGTCCCGCGGCGTGCGCGAGCAGGGTGTAGACCAGCCCGGTCTCCGAGGTGAGGTGGCTGCTCAGCTCCTGCTGGCCGCGGCCGTCGCGGGCTACTTCGTCGAGCAGGCGCTCGAACTCCGCGATGTAGCGGTCGACCGTCTGCTTGAAGCCGCGGTCGGCGCGATACTTGCGGGCCACCTCATCGAAGGCCTTCTGGCCGGCCGGCGTGTAGAGGCGCTTGGAGAACGCCTTGTTCTCGCCGCGCTGGTAGCGATCCCACATCTCGGCCGCAAGCGTGCGGTCCATCAGCCGGCCGATGTCGAGCGACAGCGACTCCAGCGGATTGACGGGCTGCTGCTGCGGACGCGGGCGCTGCTGGGCGTCGCGGCTCTGCGGGGCAGGCGGCGGTGCGTCGCTGCGGTTGAGCAGGTCGGACAGCCAGCCGTCGCCGTTGTTGTTGGAGCCTGCCGGGCTGACCGGCGGGGCCTCGGTGCGGCGCGAGCTCGTCATGCCGAGATCGGGCGGCGGCAGCGTCGAGGCGCTGTTGCCGTTGTCCCGCATGCGCACATCGCCGCGGCCGCCGGCGGCAGCCACCGCCGGCTCCTCGTGGCGAACGCTCGCGCGGTTGGTCGAGACCACGTCGAGTCCGCGGCCGTGATGAGCGACGATGCGGTTCAGCTCGGCCAGCGCCTCGATCTGGTCGACGATCACCTTGCGCATCTGCGCGGTGTTCTCGGCGGCCTCCTGCGGCATCTCGAGCACGCCGCGGCGCAGCTCGTTGCGGGTGGCCTCGAGCTCGTTGTGCATCTCGCTCGCCATCTGCTTCATCGCCGTGACCATCGCGGAGAACTTCTCCGTCGATTCCTTGAACATCGCATCGGTCTCGGCGTTGCTCTGCTGGTAGAGGTCGTTCATGGCGTCGACGGTCTGCTGACGCTCGTTCTCGGCCGCCTGGCGCACCGCCTCGAACTGCCTGCTGATCGCAGCCGAACCGGCGCCTGCGGTCTCCGCCACCACGCGGGCGATGTCGCGGGCGCGTTCCTCCGCCGCTCCGAGCGATTCATCGAGCAGCCCGGTGAAGCGCGACAGCCGCTGGTCGAGATCGGTGGTGCGCAGGTCGATGGTCGTGACCAGCGCTTCCAGCGCCGACTTGCGCTCGCTGACGGAGGCCGTCGTCGAGCGGTTGGCCTGCTCGACCACGGCAGCCGCATCAATCAGCGCCTTGCCATGGGTCTCGAACTGGCTCGACAGCGCGCTGAGATCTTCCAGCGCCTTGCCGGTCTTGCTGTTGAACACCGTGAGCTGGTCTTCCAGCGTCTGGGTTGCCACGCCGTTGCGCGAGGTGACGTCGTTCATGGCGGACACGAAGTCGGCCACGCGGGTCACCAGCGCGCGCTCCAGCGAGTTGAGGTTGTCGTGGGCGCCGGTCAACACCTCCTGCAAGAGGATGTTGCCTTCGCGCAGCCGCTCGAACAGCGCGACCGTATCGGTGCGCAGGATCTTGCTGGTCTCCTGCATCTCCGTGACGGCCGAGATCGAGACCTGGCGCGACTGGTCGATCGCCGTGCGCGAGGCCTGCTCGAGCTCCTTGAGCGACTTCGCCACCGCGCCGGTCGCCTGATCGCCGGCCGAGGTGATGTTGCGCGCGACATCGCTGCCATGGGCCGCCATCGACTGCGAGAAGGCGAGGCCGCGGGTTTCGATCGCCTTCAGCGCATCCGCAGTGGCGCGATCCATGTCGCTCGACAGCTGCGTGGTCTTGGCGGTCAGCGCCTCGACCAGCGAGCCGCGGCGGCCGTCGACCATCTGCGACAGACGCTCGGTCTGCTGCTGCACATAGGTGACGATCTCGTCGGTCTTGCCGGTCATCGCCGAGCCGAAGGCGCTGGAGGCCGACAGCACCGAACGTTCGATGTCGGCGGAGGTCGTCTTGACCTTGGTCGAGACCTCGTTGGACATGGTGATCAGCGCGGCCTGCGCGTTCTGCGCCGAGGTCTGGATGTTGTCGGTGGTCTTGACCGTGACCGCACCCAGCGCGCGCTCGATATCGGTCGAGAGCGTGCGGATCTGGGCGGCGGCATCGGCGGAGGTCGCCGCAAACGAGCTCTGGGCTTCGCGGGCGCTGCCCAGGATGGTCTGCGCAGTCTCCGCGCTGGCCGTGGTCAGCGAGCGCTCGATCTCGGCGGAGATCTCGCGGATCTGGCTTGCGGCCTCGCTGGAGGTTGCCACGAACGAGCTCTGGGCTTCGCGGGCGCTGCCGAGGATCGCCTGCGCGGTGTTGGTGCCGACCGAGGTCAGGGTGCGCTCGACATCGACGGCCAGCGACTTGACGTGGTTGGCTGCTTCCGTCGACGCGGTGACGAGGGTGTTCTGCGCCTCGCGGGCGCCGGCCGTCAGCATCTCGACGGTGCCGGAGCCGGCCATCGACAGCGCACGCTGGATGTCGGCGGCAAGCGCCGACACCTTGGTCGCAGCCTCGGTCGACGCGTTGACTAGGGTGCTCTGGGCCTCACGCGCACCTGATGTGATCGATTCCGCGGTGGCGGAGCCGGCCATCGACAGCGAACGCTCCATGTCGGCCGCCAGCGAGCGGACCAGTTCGGTGGCCTCGGTGGATGCGCCGGCCAGCGTGCTCTGGGCCTCGCGGGCGGAAGCGACGACGGCTTCCGCGGTGGCGGAGCCGGCCATCGACAGCGAGCGCTCGATGTCGGCCGACAGCGTGCGGACCAGATTGGTGGCGTCGGTCGACGCGCCGGCCAGCGTGCTCTGGGCCTCGCGGGCGGAAGCGACGACGGCTTCCGCGGTGGCGGAGCCGGCCATCGACAGCGAGCGCTCGATGTCGGCCGACAGCGTGCGGACCAGATTGGTGGCGTCGGTCGACGCGCCGGCCAGCGTGCTCTGGGCCTCGCGAGCGGAGGCGACGATGGATTCCGCGGTGGCGGTGCCGGCGGTCGAGAGCGAGTGCTGCACGTCGGCCGCGAGCGTGCGGACCAGGTTGGCGGCTTCGGTGGATGCACCGGCAAGCGTGCTCTGGGCCTCGCGAGCGGAGGCGACGACGGCTTCCGCGGTCGCGGTGCCGGCCATGGAGAGCGAGCGCTCGACGTCGCTGGCGAGCGACTTGACCTGGCCGGTGACGTCGGTCGACGTCGAGATCAGCGTGGTCTGGGCCTCGCGGGCACCGGTCATGATCGCCTCGGCGGCGGCAGAGCCGGCCATCGACAGCGACTGCTCGACATCGGTGGCCAGCGACTTGACCTGGCTTGCGGCCTCGACCGAGGCGCTGACCAGCGTGGTCTGCGCGTCGCGGGCGCCGGACAGCACGGAGGCTGCGGTGGCGCTGCCGGCCGCCTGCAGCGTGCGCTCGACATCCTCGGACAGCGCCTTGATCTGCGAGGCGACGTCGCCGGAGGCCGAGACCAGCGACACCTGGGCGTCGCGGGCACTGGTGAGGATCGAGTTGGCGGCGCTGGTGCCGACCGCGGTCAGCACGCTCTCGACCTCGGCCGAGCTCAGCTTGAGCTGGTTGCCGACGTCCGCAGACACGGTAAGCAGCGCCTGCTGCGCGGTGCGCGCGCCGGTCTGGATGGTTTCGCTGGTGTTGACCACGAGGTTGGTCAGCGAGCGCTCGGCGTCCTCGACATGGGACTTGATGCTCGACGACAACAGCTCGGCGCGGGACATCAGGTCCTCGCTCGCCTGGCGGCCGCTGCTCTCGATGCGGCCGGCGACGGCCTCGACGCGCGAGCCCAGCAGGTCCTCGAACTGCGCGACGCGGGTGTCGATGTCGCCGGCGATGACGCCGACGCGGCTCTCGATGCCCTGCTGGATGTCGGCGAACCGCGCCGAGATGGTGTCGGTCAGATTCGCGCTGTGACCATTGATGGTGTCGGCGAGGCGGGTGCTGTGGCCGTTGAGGGTGTCGACCAGGCGGACGCTGTGGCCGTCGATGGTTTCAGTGACGCCGTTGATGCGATGGTCGACCGCGGCGATCGCCTGCACGGTGCCTTCGGTCAGGGTGGTGGTGAGCAGGCCAAGCCGCGAGTCGATCGACTGGATCGCCTGGGAGGCGCCGTCGGTCAGCTGGGTCGCGAGCGTGCCGAGATGGCCGTCGATGGTGTCGGTGACCGACTTGGCGCGGCTCTCGAAGGTGACCTCGAGGGACTTCATGCGGCCGTCGATCGCATCATCGAGCGATTGCAGACGGCCGTCGAACGAGCCGATCTTGCTGGCGAGCGAACTGTCGAACGACGACAGCTTGTCGGTTAGCGAGGCGTCGAGAGTGGTGACGCGGCTGCCGAGCGTGGTCTCGAACTGCAGCAGGCGCTGGTCGAGCGAGGCGGTGATCTCGCCGCTGTTGGTGGTGACACGATGGTCGAAGGTGTCGACATAGGTCTTCAGGCTGTCGGCGATGTGCTGGGTCCGCTGGCCCATGCGCTCGACGATGTCGCCGCCGAAGGTCTTCACCGTGCGGTCGAATTCCGAGATGTGACGGGTGATCAGCGCGCCGAGCGTGCCGGAGTCGCGGGCGAATTTCTCGGCGAGCTCGCTGCCATGGTTCTTCACCAGGTCGTCGAACGCGCTCATCTGCAGCGACAGCGAGTCGTGCGCGGTCTCGGTCTGGCCCACCACCTTGGCGACCAGCGAATTGACAGTGACGTCGAGCGCCTCGCTTGCCTTGTCGCCGGACGTCATGATCTGGCCGGCGAGGCGGTTGCCGGCATCGTCGATCTTGCTGACAAGGTCGTTGCTGCGCAGCTCGAGCTCGAGCAGCAGCGAGTCCGCGGAGTTCTTCAGGGAGTCGTGGACCTCTTCGGTGCGGTCGGAGATGCCGTCGACGATGACGGACGAACGCTGCTCGAACTCGCCGGTGATGCGGTCGATGCGCTCGTTGAGCAACTCGTGGACGCGATCGGCCAGATCGACGAACTCGTCATGGACGTGGCCGGTCTTGAAGTTGAGGCTGGTGGTCAGCCGCTCGGAGGCGTCCATCACCGCGCGCGTGGTCTCGGCGCTGGCTTCCTCGAGACGGTCGAGCAGGTCGCCGCCGCGCTCGCCGAGCGCGAGGATCATGTTGTCGCCGGCATGGCTCAGCGCGGTGGTGATGTGCTGGCCGCGCTCTTCCAGCGCGCCGGTGATGCTCTTGGCGACCTCGTCCACGCGCGAGGCGATCGCATCCGAGATCAGCGCGATGTCGTGGCGCAGGTCGATCTGCACGCCGGAGATCGCGCTGCGCACCTGCTCGGCCTGGCCGACCAGGTTGTCGCGCTGGTGGGCGATGTCCTGCAGCAGCGCGCGGATGCGCACCTCGTTGTCAGAATAGGCGCGTTCCAGCGCCGCGACCTCGTTGGCAACGAGGGTCTCGAGTTCGCCGGCGCGCGCGATCGCGCGCTCGACGCCGTCGCCCATCGCCGCGACCTCGCGGCGGATCGCCTGGCCGACCGTCACCATGGAATCGGCGGCGGCGTTTTCCGGCTCGGAGAATCGCATCGCGACCTGCGCCATCGATTGCGCGATCATCTGCATGCGCTGACCGTGCGCGGCGAGGCTGGCGAGATAGTAGAACAGCAGGATCGGCACGGCGAACAGCGCGGCAAGGCCGGCGAGCACCAGGACGCCGGTGCCCTGGGCCATCGAGGCCTGCAGGGCCGGCCAGAACGCGATGGTGAGGATGACGCCGCCCAGCAGCCAGGCGCCGGAGCAGACAAAGAACAGCGTGAAGGCGTTGCGCGCGCGTCCTCCCTGCAGCGTCTGCAGCATCTGGCCGATGGTTTCGCGATCATCATTGGCGGCGCGGCGCGGCGCGCGCGGTTCTTCGATCGGCTCGAACGCGGAACGATCGGTATTACTCGGACGGGACTCGAACGATGTGGCTGAAAAATCGGCGGCGGGCGGCAGGTTCGGCGGCGCGGCGCCTTCGTTGAGGGGACTGCGATTCTCCGCGCCCTGTTCGCTGATGTTGAGGGCTTCCTGGATGGCAGAAAGCGCGACTTCGGTGGGATCTTTGACCTTCTTGGGAGTGTTCGCCATGTTCAGTCTGAGCCCTCTCACTATTTTACGCGTCGGCGAGCCTGCGATCGTCCCCACGCAAGCTCGAAGCCGGTGCCCACAAGCGGAGCGCAAGCCGGCCCCCTGGGGCGGCTTGTCCGCTACATCCGCAAACATCCTATTGGGAGAGCGATGCGAATGAAATGCTTGCGATTAATACTTTCTTAATCATCGTTAACAGCTTTGCGCCATAAGGCCTTATGGGCACTCGAAATTCCGGCTGTAGAGCGCCGATTGTGTCCGGAAATTGTCCAGAATCGGGCGGTTTTGCCGATCATCCCAACAACAATCCGTTAACCAGTTTCGTGATTGGCTGGGCCAACGATCCGCCGGCGAGGGCCCGGCGGAGACGACAGGGACAGGCCATGCCGCTTCACCTCGAACGGGTCGAATGGACGCAATCGCCGCCGCTGGCTCCCGGCGCCGGGCCGATCGACGTCGATCATCTTCAGCGCATGACGCTGGGTGATCCGGGCCTTGAGCGGGAAGTGCTGGCCATGTTCTCGACCCAGTCGGCCCGGATCCTCGGTGAACTGACCGCCTTGCCGCCCGAGGCGGCGACCCATGCCCATACCCTGAAAGGATCGGCGCGGGCGATCGGCGCCTTCGGCGTCGCCGAGGCTGCTGCCCAGCTGGAGACCGCGCTGAGCGGCGGTTCCGATGCGGCCCAGCCGCTTGCCGCGCTCGGCGCCGCGATTGCCGAGGCGCGCACGGCGATCGAGCTGATCCTGGGCCGCTCCTAGGCGTCTGGCGTCTCGGCGGTCCGCCGCGACAGCTTGGGCGGCATCCCAACCGGCGGGCAGGTTTTCGGTCTCCGCGCTAGCGCTGTGCGGACCGACCCGTTATACGACTGCCCGGGACCTTTCCATCCATCGTCCGGCGCATTCCGGCAGCACGAGCAATCATGGCCAAAATCCACTTTATCGACCATTCCGGCGAGAAACGCACAGTTGACATCGAGAACGGCGCGACGGTGATGGAAGGCGCGATCCGCAACGCCATTCCCGGCATTGAAGCCGAATGCGGCGGCGCCTGCGCCTGTGCGACCTGCCATGTCTATGTCGATGAAGCCTGGCGCGAGAAGGTCGGCGCGCCGTCACCGATGGAAGAGGACATGCTGGATTTCGGCTTCGACGTGCGTCCGAATTCGCGGCTGTCCTGCCAGATCAAGGTGACCGACGATCTCGACGGATTGGTCGTGTCGACGCCGGAGCGACAGGCCTAAGATCTCTTATTCGCCGTCCGGATTCACTCCGCGACGGACCCAGCGGCGGAAGTTCTGCTTGACCTCCGCCGGCAGCGGCGTCGGCCTGCGCGTGGCCTCATCGATCATCACCGTGACCGCCTTCGCCGACGCCACGCATCTGCCTTCTGAAAACACCACCTGGTCGAAGGTGGTCGATGTGCGTCCAAACTTGACGAGACCGAGCCCGAGCTCGATCTGACCCGGCCAGTGCAGCTCGGCGCGGAAATGGATGTCGAGGCGCACCATGATCCAGCCGAGCCCCGCCGGCATCAGCCCCATGCTGCGGTCCTTCACCAGCGTGACGCGGCCGGTTTCAAAATAGCTCGCATAGACGGCGTTGTTGACGTGCCCGTTGGGGTCGAGATCGGCAAAGCGCACATTGTCGGACAGGCGGTAGGGAAAGTCTTCCAGGCGCGGCGCATCGTCAGCACGAACAGGGGCATTCACGAGGGGGATCTCCGTCGGTTTCCCGCCCATACAGCCGACTTGCGCAGGCTCGGCAAGGGGTTGCCGCGCCAGCCGCTGTCCCTATTATGCATGTCGCGATCCGGCCCACTTGGCTGGACAGGCGAAAAAGCCGTCCAGTCGATTTCAACTGAAAAGAAGCGGACATGAGCGAAGCGATCAAGACCGATGTGCTGATTATTGGCGCGGGCCCCTGCGGACTGTTCGCCGTGTTCGAACTGGGCCTGCTCGACATGAAGGTGCATCTGGTCGACATCCTCGACAAGATCGGCGGGCAGTGTGCCGAGCTCTATCCCGAGAAGCCGATCTACGACATTCCCGGAATTCCCTTCGTCACCGGTCAGGGCCTCACCGAACAGCTGCTGGAGCAGATCAAGCCGTTCAATCCGACCTTCCATCTCAACGAGATGGTGGAGAGCATCGAGAAGATCGGCGATCCCCTGTTCCGGGTGAAGACCGATGCCGGCAAGGAGTTCGAGTGCAAGGTCGTCGTGATCTCGGCCGGCGGCGGCTCGTTCCAGCCGAAGCGCCCGCCGGTGCCGGGCATCGAGGCCTATGAAGGCACGTCGGTGTTTTATGCCGTGCGCAAGATGGAGCAATTCCGAGACAAGAACATCCTGATCGTCGGCGGCGGCGACTCCGCGCTTGACTGGACGCTCAATCTGCATCCGATCGCCAAGCGCATCACGCTGCTGCACCGGCGCGACGATTTCCGCGCGGCGCCGCACAGCGTCGAGCAGATGCGTGCGCTCGTTGCCGACGGCAGGATGGATCTGAAGATCGGCCAGGTCACGGGGCTCGAAGGCGCCAACGGCCAGCTCTCGGGCGCGGCGCTCAAGGGCAACGACAATGCGGTCTCGACGATCGCCTGCGATACGATGCTGCCGTTCTTCGGACTTACCATGAAGCTCGGCCCGGTCGCGAACTGGGGCGTGGCGCTGGAGAACAATCTGGTGCCGGTCGACACCGCGGCGTTCGAGACCAACGTGTCAGGCATCTTCGCGATCGGCGACATCAACACCTATCCGGGCAAGCTCAAGCTCATTCTCTCCGGCTTCCACGAGGGTGCGCTGATGGCGCAGAAGGCGCACCGCTACGTGTATCCGGACAAGCGGCTGGTGTTCCAGTACACAACCTCGTCATCGAGTCTGCAGAAGAAGCTCGGGGTGAACTGATTTCACTCGGGCAGAGACCAATGCCAGGGGCATGGGCCACTTCCTGCGCGGCTCCTGCGCGGCGCGGGCACTGGAACGCTCCGTGAAATGGCCGTAGTCTGCTTGTAGTCGAGTTGGTCGATTGATCAGGTGATGATGATGCGGAACACGCTATCCAGACTTCGGCTGATCCTCGCGATCGCCACGGCCTTTGCGCTAGCTGCTCCGCTTGCGGCCTCGGCGGCCGACCCGTCGGCTGCCGGCCTGTGGCAAAAGATCGAAGACGGCAAGCCCGAGGGCTGGTTCCTGGTGATCGAGCGCAATGGCCTGTTCGAAGGCATGATCGCAAAGATGTTCTCATCGCCCGGCGACCCGCCCAATCCGGTTTGCTCGAAATGCACCGACGATCGCAAGGACATGCCGTGGCTCGGCATTCCCCTCATCCGCGACATGAAGCGCAACGGGCTCGCCTATGAAGGCGGCAACGTGCTCGATCCGCGCAACGGCAAGGTCTACAAGGCCAAGATGACGTTGAGCGCCGATGGTCAGACGCTGACCATGCGCGGCTTTCTCGGCATCTCGCTGTTCGGCAAGGATGAGGTCTGGACCCGGCTGCCTGACACCGCGGTGGCCCAACTCGATCCCGCGATCGTCGCCAAATATCTGCCGGCGCAAGCCGCCGTGGCGAAGCCGGCGGCGCCGGTGCCCGCGACGAAGCGGCACTAAGGCGCGATGAGATTAGGTTGAATCGTCATCGCGCTTTAGTTCTTTGTTTGAGCATGATCTTTTCGGAAAACCGCTTCGCACTTTTCCGGATCATGCTTTAGCACTTCTCTCTAACGCTCCGATCTGCGCACGCTCGTGCTCCGCTCTTGCGTGGCAGCGTGAGCGTTCAGCGCTGTCCCGTCGGTGCAGTCGGCATCGGCAGTGGCGCGACCGGCTCGGTAATCACTTCGGGCACAGCGGTATTCAACTGCAGCACGGTGGTGGCCGCGGGGACCGCCGCATCGGCCATCGCGGCATGGCCTTCGGCGCTCGGATGCACCGCGCCGCCATACACCGCCGACAGGATGCCCCATGTCGCGTCGTGGATGTCGCTTGGCTGCATCGAGGACGGCAGGCCCTGCGGGTAGGTCATCGCCGTGAAGTAGCTGTCATTGGCGTCGCGGATCCAGCGCGCGCGCGGCAGATAGGCGCGGTATTCGCCGGCGCTGCGGCCGCATTTCAGCGGCTGGTTGGCCGCGGCGACGATGTCCGAGACGAAGCTGTCGCCGTTGGCGGCGAAGCAGTCGCGGTCGAATTCCGGATCGGTCGAGGCGCGTGCGCAGAAGCCATGGCTCGCAAACGCGTCCTGATGCGCATCGACGAAGGTCATGCGATCGGCCTGCGGATTGCGGCAGATGATGCCGGACTGGCACTGCGCGATCGCTTTGAGCTGCGGCAGGAACTCGTTCTGGACGAAGCTCGACACCGACGCGAGGCGGTTGGGATCCGCGTTGAACGAGGGATGGATCTCGAAGCCGGCGCGGCCGCCGGGGCAGGGCGCGCCGCCATTGGCCAGCGCCGGATTGGCATAGGCCGTGTAGATCACGTGCGAGAGATCGCCGCCGACCAGCGGCTTCAGCGCATCGCGCAGCTTGGCAAAATCGGCCGGCAGGTCGCGCGCCAGCGCCGAACGGGCATCGTCGACGCTGGCCATCGAGCCGCCGCGGCTGAACAGCGTGCGCTCGGTCGGCGTGTCGACGATCACGTTGGCGACGAGGCCGGAGAAGTAGATATCGTTGGCGCCGATCGAGAGCAGCACGAGGTCGAGGGTGCGGTCGGGCTGACGGCGCTTGGCGGCGGCGAGTGCCGTGCGCAGCTCCGCGATCTGGCCGTTGACGGTGCCCGAGCAGGTGTTGGCTGTCTTCGTCGGCAGGCATTCCCGCGCCTGCTGCGAGCCGAGCAGGCCGTCGGCGATGGTGGCGCCGGTGCAGGCCAGCGGCAGATAGGTCACCGCAATGTGCGGATATTGCACGGCGAGCGCGAGCGCCGTGCGGGTCTGGTAGCTGTACAGCGACCGGTGACAGGCGGAGTTGAGCCACAGCGCGCTCTGGCGCTGCCAGTTGGTCAGGGTGTCCGGTGCTTCGCAGGCGCGGCCGCCTTTGTAGCCGGCGCGGCTCGGCCGGTAATATTGCGCTCCGCCGAGATAGGAGCGGAAGCAGAACCCCTCGTCGGAGAGCGCAATCGCGCGGTCGGGATTGCCCTCGCCGGATGCGATGCTGTCGCCGAGGCCCGCGATCAGCAAGTCGCGTACCTCGATCTGCGTCGTCACGCGCTGGTTGGCGTCCGAGCCGCTTGCGACGTCGACGGTCGCGACCGTGGTGCGGCCGTAGCGGACGCGCAGGTTGATCGGCTCGGCGCAATCGAATGTCGAGGATTGCGGCCCATCGCCGTCGTCGAACGACCAGGCGCAGGTCGCGCCGACCGGAACCGGCCCGGTGAGCCGAACGACGATCGGATGATCGATCGGCGTCAGATAGCTTTCCTTGACGTTGTCGCGCGTGCAGGGCTCGCTGACGCGGCCCTGCAGGTCGATGCAGAGCCGGTTTACGGTGTTGCGCGCCCAGCCGCGGCCGTCGCTTTGCAGTTCCAGCGTCTGTTCCGAGGCCAGCACGCTGCGGCCAAGCCCGCTCTCGACATGCAGGCGGAAGTCGCGTTCCTCGCGGAACAGGCGGAAGCGGTTGCGGACCTCCCAGGAAATCTGCAGCTGGTTGTCCTGCGCCTCCGTGGCCGATGCGAAGACCGCGGCCAGCGCGCTGCCGAGCAGCACGCTGCAGACCGTCACCCGAAACGAAAATCGAACCAAAAAGCCAATCATGGCGCGGTTTGACGCGAGCGGTACGGCGAAAATAAGAGAAGCGGCCGCGAGGATCGAAAATCCGGGGTCGAGGGCCCGCACAGGGCCGATAACGTTGTCCGTTACCGTTTCAGCTGCCTGACCCGCTGCTGCCGGCTTTCGATCGGTTGCCGCACGGTCGCCGAAGCCGTGCAGGCTTGGCTTAGTCGTTTCCGCTCTTGCCAGGGCTGCACCACGTTGAGCCAGAGCTCGCGCATGCCCATGATCGAGATCGAAATCCCGAACGGGATCAGGAAGTAGAGGATGCGGAACACGACCAGCGTCGCCAGCAATTGTTCCTTGCTGAACTCCGGCAGCGCCACCAGCATCGCGGCGTCGAACACGCCGATCGAGCCGGGGGCGTGGCTGGCAAAGCCGAGCAGCGTCGCCAGGATGAACACGACCGCCAGCGAGACGAAGTCGATATGCGGCTCGGTCGGCATCAGCAGGTACATTGCGAGCGCGCAGAAACCGAGATCGACCACTCCGATCAGGATCTGCAACAGCGTCAACTTGGCCGAGGGCAGCACCACCTTCCAGCCGTTCTGGCCGAGCTCGCGGCGCTTCTCGCCGGTCAGGAGCCAGACGAAATAGGCGCCGATGCCGGCAAGGCAGCCGAGCGCGATCAGCCGGTTCATCGCCGGCGGCAGCAGGTCCATCGCCGACGCCGCCGCCGGGTGCCAGGCCATGCCGAAGCCGAGCACGAACAAATTGCCGAGCCAGAAGGTCAGGCCCGACAGAAAGCAGATCTTGGCGACGTCGATCGCGGAGAGGCCATAATCGGAATAGATCCGGAAGCGGATCGCGCCGCCGGTGAAAACCGTGGCGCCGATATTGTGGCCGATCGTGTAGCTCGTGAAGCTCGACAGCGCTGCGATGCGGTAGGGGACATGGATCTTGCCGATCGTGCGCAGCGCGAAGAAGTCGTAGAAGGTCAGCGTGCAGAACGCCCCGACCACGCAGAGCGCCGCCAGCGCGATCCGGTGCGGCGCGATGTTGGTGAGCGCGGTGAGAATGATGCCGGTATCGACGCCCTTCAGAGTGTGAACAAGCGACGTGATCGCGAACGCGATGATCAACACACTCGCGGCGATCCCGAGCCGTTTCCAGCCGATCTTTTCCTTGAAACCACGCCCGAGCGTGGTCAGCAGCCGAAGCATTCATCCTCCCGGCGGGGCGGCAAATTTCAGTGGGACCCGGTCACGGACGGCGACGGGTGACGGGCAAACGCACCGTACGCGATGACCCATAAGGCAAAACCGATGCGTTGTGCAGCCCTTGACAAGCCAACCTTCGGCCCTCGTCCAGCGTCATTGTCATATTGGCTACATATGTTCTCGCTCTGCGGAATGTGAGTCGCAGGACCGCGATGGGGCCACTGCATGTTCCGCCGTTTCAGGCAGTTTCGTCGGCTTTTTTGCCGATTTTGCGGCCGTCCCGGCGTCGATGCGGGTTCGTTGGCGCGAGGCGAATGGACGATATGCATCAGCATGGGGACGGCTGAGCCGGCTGTGACGTTTACCAAAGTGTGAAGTCGGCGCGCGCATGCGCATGATCCGCCCTGCGCTCGGGCCGGTGAGCCGCGCGAAGGCGGTCCGTAGGTCTATTGAGGCAAAACGCCGCGCAAGCGGGCCGCCGTCGGACAGATCGGCCAGGCACGCGATTTCACACTTCGATCCGTGGCGAAGTGTTGCGGCGAAACGAAGGCCTATGTCTCGCATTGGTTGCCGAGAGCAAGGACAAGACCATGCAACAGACATCCCTGAACGTCCGGCACATGCCGGACCGCCGCGCAACGTCGCATCAGCAAACGAGCGGGCTCGCGGCGACGTTGACGCTCGCCGCGATGAGTCTCGGCTATGGCGTCGTGCAGCTCGACGTCACCATCGTCAACACGGCGCTCAACGCGATCGGCGCCTCGCTCGGCGGCGGCGTTGCCGAACTGCAATGGGTGGTCAGCGCCTACACGATTGCCTTTGCGGCCTTCATCCTGACCGCGGGCGCGCTCGGCGACCGGATCGGCGCCAAGCGCATCTTCATGGCCGGGTTTGCGATCTTCACCGCGGCATCGGTTGCCTGCGCGGTCGCGCCTGATGCGGCGACGCTGATCGCCGCGCGCTGCGTGCAGGGGCTGGCCGCGGCCATCCTGGTGCCGAACTCGCTGGCGCTGCTCCGCCATGCCTATGAAGACGAGAAGGCGCGGGGACGCGCGGTCGGTGTCTGGGCCGCGGGCGCGAGCCTTGCGCTGACCGCCGGCCCGTTCATCGGCGGCGGACTGATCGCGCTGGTCGGCTGGCGCGCGATCTTTCTGGTCAACCTGCCGATCGGCCTCGCCGGCTTGTGGCTCGCCTGGCGCTTTGCCAGCGAAACCACGCGTCATCAGCAACACCGGCTCGATCTGCCGGGGCAGGTCGCGGCGATCGCCGTGCTCGGCACGTTGGCCGGCGCGCTGATCGAAGGCGGCGCGCTCGGCTGGGGCAACCCGTTCGTGATCGCAGGCTTCGCTCTCGCCGCCGTCTTCTCCGTGCTGTTCGTCTGGCGTGAGGCGCGCGCGCCGCAGCCGATGCTGCCGCTCTCGCTGTTCCGCCACCGGATGTTTGCCCTGACCTCGCTGGTCGGCCTCCTGGTCAATGTCGCGTTCTACGGCCTGATCTTCGTGCTCAGCCTCTACTTCCAGCAGGTCAACGGGCTGTCGGCGTTCGCCACTGGCCTCGCGTTCGTGCCGATGCTCGGCGCCGTGCTGCCCGCCAACCTGATCGCACCGCATGTCGCGGAGCGGATCGGCGCGCCGGCGACAATCGCGCTCGGCGCCGCTCTCTCTGCCACCGGATGCCTTGCGCTGCTGTTCATCGGCCCCGGCACGAGTTATCTCGCGATCTGCCTGCAATTGCTGGCCATGAGCGGCGGCCTCGGCCTGCTGGTGCCGCCCCTGACATCGGCGCTGCTCGGCAGCGCCGGGCCACAGCATGCCGGCATCGCGGCCGGGGTGTTGAACGCGACCCGGCAGACCGGCAGCGTGCTCGGTGTCGCGCTGTTCGGCTCGATGGTCAGCCGGTCCGCGGCCTTCATCACCGGCCTGCATGCGGCCCTCGTCATCTCCGCCGGCGTGTTGCTGGCGGCGGCTGCGCTGATCTGGATCGGCGCATGGTCAGAGGCTCGGCGCTGAGACGAACCGCAGCGAGGCATCTCCGCGTTGCCCTGACCCGATCGCCTGCATTCAAGGCTTCTTCACCATGCGTGGAACCTTGCTGCGGTGCGGTTACCGTTCCTACACGAATGCGTCTGTTCTTATAGGTCCATAAAGGGGGCCTATATGTATCGCGTTCTGACCTGTCTCACTTTGGAACATGACTGGCGGTTGGTCGTCCTCGGCGGGGTGATCTGCCTGCTCGCCAGCGCCGTCGCGATCAGCCTGTTTCACCGTGCCCGCGCTGCGCAGGGGCGGGCCCGCGAGATCTGGATCGGCCTCGATGCGGCGGTCGGCGGTTGCGGTATCTGGGCCACCCATTTCGTTGCCATGCTGGCGTACGATCCCGGCATCGAGGCCGGGTACAACATTCCCATCACGCTGCTGTCGCTGGTGCTCGCGGTTGCGATCCTGGCGGTCGGATTGGCCGTCGCCACGCTCGATGGACGCTGGCAGACGGTTGCGGCCGGTGGCGCGATCGTCGGCGCCGGTGTCGCGGCGATGCATTACACCGGCATGCTCGGGCTGGAGCTGCCCGCGCGCATCATCTGGTCGCCCGGCATCGTCGCCTCGTCGATCGCGTTCGGAAGCCTGTTCGGCGCGCTCGCGCTCGTCGTTGCCACCCGTGGCGAACGTTTCGGCACCACCGCCGCAGCGACCGGTCTTCTGACCGTCGCGATCGTCTCGCATCATTTCACCGCGATGGGCGCGGTGACGCTCGTCCCGGATCCGACCATCGTTTCCGGCGGACTTACGGTCTCGCCGCGCGTGCTCTCGTTCATGACCGCCGTTGCGGCCTTCGCGATCCTCGGCCTCTCGCTGATCGCCTCGATCCTCGACCGTCGCGCCAAGACCGAACTTCACAAGCAGAAGGTGGTGCTCGATACCGCGCTGGAGAACATGTCGCAGGGGCTGTGCATGTTCGATGCCGACGGCCGCATCATGCTGTTCAACGAGCGCTACAACGAGATGATGGGGCGCAGTCGCATACCGCTGCAGGGACGCCTGCTGATCGATGTCCTGCAGGACCTCCATTCCATCGGCGAGTGGGACGGCGATCCCGAGGAGTTCTGCAATGCTCTCGTCGCCGAGGCAAAGGCCGGCCACAGCGCGACGCGGATCGTCAGCCGCAACGAGCGCGCGATCCGTGTCGTCGACCAGCCGATGAAGGGCGGCGGCTGGGTTGCGACCTTCGAGGACATCACCGAATGGCAGCAGGCCCAGGAGCAGATTTCACACATGGCGCGGCATGACGCGCTGACCAATTTGCCGAACCGGACGCTGTTTCGCGAGCAGCTCGAGAAGGCCTCGAGACTGGCCAAGCGTTCCGACCAGCTGGCCGTGCTCTGTCTCGATCTCGATCATTTCAAGGAAATCAACGACACGCTCGGACATCCGATCGGCGACGCGCTGCTGCGCGAAGTCGCGCGCCGGCTGGGCGAATGCGTCACCGAGCACGACACCGTGGCGCGGCTCGGCGGCGACGAATTCGCCATCGTGCAGTTCTGCAGCAATTGCGAGCCGTCCGTCGTGTCGTCGCTGGCAAGTCTCGTGGTCGAGCGGATCGCCGCGCCCTACGAGATCGGCGGCCATCAGCTCGTGATCGGCGTCAGCATCGGCATCTCGCTCGCGCCCGAGGACGGCAAGGATCCCGACGAATTGCTGCAAAAGGCCGATCTCGCGCTGTACCGCGCCAAGGCCGACGGCCGCGGCACCTATCGCTTCTTCGAGACCGGGATGGATGCGCGTGCGCAGGCGCGCCGCCTGCTGGAGCGCGACCTGCGGCTCGCGCTCGAGCATGACGAGTTCGAGGTCTACTACCAGCCGATCCGCGATGTCGCGGGCGATCGGATCGTCGCCTTCGAGGCCCTGGCGCGCTGGAACCATTCGCTGCGTGGCCTGATCGCGCCGAACAATTTCATTCCTGTCGCCGAGGAAACCGGGCTGATCGTTCCGCTTGGCGAGATCGTGTTGCGCAAGGCCTGCGCGGATGCCGCGGGCTGGCCCGAGGCCGTCGCGGTTGCCGTCAATCTCTCGCCGGTGCAGTTCAAGAACCCGAACCTGGTGTCGTCGGTGAAGGCGGCGCTGGAAGCATCGGGCCTGTCGGCGGACCGGCTTGAGCTCGAGATCACCGAATCGGTGCTGCTGCAGAACAGCGAGGCGACGCTCGCGGTGCTGCATGAGCTTCGCGGCTTCGGCGTCCGCATTTCGCTGGACGATTTCGGCACCGGCTATTCCTCGCTGAGCTATCTGCGCAGCTTCCCGTTCGACAAGATCAAGATCGACCGGTCCTTCGTCACCGACCTTGCGACACGCGAGGACTCGATGGCGATCGTGCGCGCGGTCACCGGCCTCGGCAAGAGCCTCGGCATCGTCACGACAGCCGAAGGGGTCGAGACCGATACCCAGTTCGATCTGCTGCGTCGGGAGGGCTGCACGCAGGCGCAGGGCTATCTGTTCAGCCCGCCGCGGCCGGCAGCCGACGTCGCCAAGATGTTGCGCAGGACGCCGGAACGGTCGGTCGCCTGAGTTGGAGGGCTAGCTCAGCTCTTGCGCAGGGCAAAATAGGCGCCGCAGAACGCCATCAATGCGCCGAGGCACAGGGCGGCGAGGCCAGCGAGCACGGCGGAAATGGTCGAGACCGTGCTCGGCGCTGACGCGGCCTGGCCGGCACCGGCCAGCATCAGCACGCCGACGACGATCAGGAAGTTACGCATCCGCTGCGGGATCTGGCCGGCCACCGCGCTGTGCATCAGATTGGCGGTGAAGTAGCCGCCCGAAAATCCGACGGTCGCGATCAGCCACCACGCAATCGCGGCGCCCGCCGGCATGAACTCGTGGCTGTCGGAGCGCCACAGGCCGCCGAGATCGAGCCCATAACGCGCGCCGAGCATGTGCACGGCAAGCGCCAGCAGCACGCCGGATATCATCGCGCCGCCGAGGATGAGGTAGCGCGGAAAATAGGTCGTCTCGGGCATGGCTCGCTTGTAGGATAGGCGCGACAGGCTGCGCAA
This sequence comes from Bradyrhizobium sp. USDA 4503, assembly GCF_054055815.1. Taxonomy (NCBI): domain Bacteria; kingdom Pseudomonadati; phylum Pseudomonadota; class Alphaproteobacteria; order Hyphomicrobiales; family Nitrobacteraceae; genus Bradyrhizobium; species Bradyrhizobium sp. USDA 4503. Next base: position 2,957,663 of record NZ_JBSRXS010000001.1, on the reverse strand, counting down.
GCTGCGTGTGCGTTTGAACAGGTGGAACGGCGGATTGCCAACAACGTTGCAGGATCGATCGGAGGCAGGCGAGGGCTCGCCGCTGCGCTATGCCTACAAGGCCTCATTGATCGGCTCGGCGCACCAGTTCGAGCTGACCGAGGACGGGCTGGCGTGGCGGATCGCCGGCCGGTCGGGCGTGTGGGACTATGCCGACATCTCCGCGGTGAAACTGTTCGCCCGGTCTCGATGCAGCAGCAGCGGTTTCGCGCCGACATCGACAACGCCAAGGGCGGGCGGATCGCGATCCTCTCGACCACCTGGCAGACCGCGACGCTGGTGGCGCCGCAGGGCCATCTCTACCGCGACTTCATCGTCGAGCTGCATCGCCGGATGCAGGCGGCGGGCAGCAACGCCAGGCTGGTCGGAGGCCTCGGACCGAGACGTACACCGCCGCGCTGGCGCTGCTGGCCTGCCTTGCGGTGGCAATGATCGGATTGCTGCTGACGGCGCTGCTGACCTCGAACTGGATGGGGGCGCTGTTCCTGGTCGGCTTTGCGGCGCTGTTCACCTGGCAGGTCGGCGGTTTCGTCACGCGCAATCGGCCGCGGCGCTACAGCTTCGATCAATTGCCCGATGCGCTGCTGCCGAAGGCGGTTCGCAATCGGTGAAGCGGTTCGCGCGGCCGGACTGTAAGCGGGTTGTAAGCAACGCGCTGTAAACTCGGCGACGGATTTGCTTTTGGCTGGAGCGTCAGATGACAATCCGGACCCCATTTTTGGCTCTGTGCCTTGTGCTCCTGAGCATCCCGCCGGCTCTTTCCAAGGGCAGCGTGGGCAACAAACATGATCCGCTTGATCACAATCACGTCGACAATCTGCCGCCCGACGTGCGGCGATACGTTGCCGGAATTTGCAAGGGAACGCCGGTCGCGCAGCACGACTTTGCGACCTACTCGCCGCAAGAAAAGCGCTGGCGGATAAACCTCGAATATCTGCAGTGCGGCGTGATCGGGGAGTATCGCAAAGGCAACCAGTGCATGGATGTGGACTTCGTAGCCGAGGGCGCGCATTTTCGTCTCGTGAGAAAGACGTATGCGGCCTGTGGCTTTTGATGCCCTGGCGCTCACTGGAAATGGGCCGCTGCGAGTGCCACTCCTATCCAATTCTGGACTGCGGCGCTGCTTCGGAGTGAACGTGCGATGTCACTCCGTCGAGTCAAAATCCTCTTCGGTCGCGCTCAGCATTCCCGCCAGTGTCCGCAGGCCGAGGTCGAGTTGCTCCATCGGCGGTGCGGCGAGTGCGAGCCGCACCGCATTGGGCGCGTGCCCCGGCGTGGCCGCAAAGGTGGTCGACGGCGTCAGCGCGATGTCGCGGCGCGCCGCGGCCGCGACCAATGTCTGCGAGCGCCAATGCGGCGGCAAGGTCAGCCAGAGATGATACGACTTCGGATTGGTCTGGATTTCGAAATCGGCCAGATGCTTGGCCGCCAGAAGCTGGCGGCGGCCGGCATCGATCCGTTTCAGCCGTGACAATTCGGCGGCGGTGCCGTCGGCCATCAGCCGCTGCCCCGCGGCGAAGGCGTAGCCCGACGCGGTCCAGCCGCCCGAGCGCACCGCGGCCATGATGCTCTCGCGCAGCCGCGGCGGCGACACGATGAAGCCGAGCGCAAGGCCCGGCGCGACCTTCTTCGACAGGCTGTCGAGCATGATGCAGCTGTCGGGCGCCAGCGCGGCGAGCGGCGCCTCATCGTCGAGAAATCCGTAGACGCCGTCCTCGATGACGATGAGGCCGAGCTTCTCCACCACGCGCAGCAGCTCGGCGCGGCGTTCGGGCGGCATGGTGATGCTGAGCGGGTTCTGGATCGTGGGCTGGACGTAGATCGCGGAGAGATGCGCCTCGCGATGCGCCTTCTGCACCGCATCCGGTCGCACGCCGTGTTCGTCCATCGCGAGCGGCACCAGCGAGATGCCGAGCCGCGCCGCGATGCCCTTGACGAACGGGTAGGTCAGCGCCTCGACGCCGCAGCGTCCGCCGGGCGGCGCCACGGCGGCGAGCGCGGCGGCGATGCATTGCCGGCCATTGGCGGTGAACACGATCTGGTCGGGATTTGGCGTCCAGCTTTTGCGCGCCAGAAATTCCGAGGAGATGGTGCGTGCCGCCCGCGTGCCAAAGCTGGTCGCCGGCCGCAGCGCGCCCTCGAGCACCTCGGGCCGCTCCAGTCCTTCGAGGCTCTTGGCGATCATCGTCGCCTGGTGCGGCAGCAGCGGATAGTTGAACTCAAGGTCGATGCGGGCGCCGCGCGGCTCGGTCGGGGCCGTGATGCCGCGGCGTGCCTCGCCGGACACGAAAGTGCCGCGGCCGACTTCACCGACTACCAACCCGCGCCGCAACAGTTCGGTGTAGACCCGGCTCGCCGTCGAGACGGCGATGTTGCGGTCATAGGCGAAATGACGCTGCGGCGGCAGCCGGTCGCCCGCCTTCAGCGCGCCGCTGGCGATCTCGGCGGCCACCGCATCCGCCAGCTTCAGATATTCGAACCTCGACATTATTGCACCGAGAGCAATGTTTTACTTGCTCCGAGCAATGTACCGGATCATTTAAGAGGGAACAAGCCCATGATTGCACCGAGGAGTGCGCAAGCAATCCGCGGTCCCGGCGGCGCAGGCTCTGAAACAGCATTTGCGTCAACGGCGTAGCTTTGTCTATGGGCAGCGAAGGAGAGATGACAATGTCAGCGATATCCTCAGCCGCCGCAGCGCCCGCGCGGCCTAGTACATTGGGCGGATTGCTCCGATTGCTCCGAGTGTGGGGCGATGCGCTCGCGACCTATTGGGTGCGCCGCGAGGCGATCAAGATGCTGCGCCAGCTCGATGACCGGGCGTTGCGCGATATCGGACTCTCGCGCTGCCAGATCGAGACCGCCGTCACCGGCGACTTCGACCTGGAGCTGGTGCGGATCCGTTAAGATGCCGGTGCTGCGCTAATGCATGATCCGGAAAAGTGCGAAGCGGTTTTCCCTCGCGACAAACGCGGGACGCGTTTGCGCGGAGGTCATGCTCAAACAAAGAGCTAAAGCGCGATGACGATTCAACCCAATCACGTCGCGCCTTAGGGCCGGGCGCCGACTGCCGGTTGCAGAATTCACCGAAACTACACCAAAAAAGCGGAAGAGCCCCATCTCGTCACCGCCGTCGCTCCAAGGTTGTGACGCTCTATGCTAGCCTGTTAGCTGCGTACGCTAGCGTTGAGTTGGGGACCGATGGCCGCTCGCAAATTGTCGCAAGGGCAGGCCCCGACCCGGGAAGCGCGTCGCCGCTGGCATGAGGAGCGATCGCTGCGCTGTGCGATCCGGTTGGCCCGCATGGGCTACTGGGAGTCGCAGAGTGCCGCCGCGACCGATCTCTGGATATCGCCCGAGCTCGCCGCATTCTACGAATTCGACACCGCCGACGGCTACATCCCCATCGCCACGGTGCGCGAGCGCTATCTGCCCGAAAGCAGGAAGCTCCTGGAGGCGCATTACGCGGCCTGCTGGGCGGAGGGGCGGCCCTATGCGGTGCGGACGAGGCTCCGCAGTTCCGATGGCAGCCTGCTCGACTGCGTGGTGCATGGCGAGCCGGAATTCGACGCGGACGGCCAGGTTCGACGCGTGTCCGGCATCGTCCGCGACGTCACGGAGGAGACCTCCGCGCTGCGGCGCCTGGCGGAGAGCGAGCAACGGCTGGCCGATTTCGTCAGCACCGCCTCGGACTGGTGCTGGGAGAGCGACGCCGAGCATCGGCTGCTGCCCTATCCCAAATCGCTTGCCGGCAATGCGGCGTTCCAGACGGTGGCCGCTGGCAGGAAGGCGCGCTGGGAGCTGACTTATGCGCCCGAGGACGGCGAGGCGATGGCGCGGCACCGGGCCGATATGGAGGCCCATCGCCCTTTTCGCGACTTCACCTATACGCTGATCGGCAAGGACGGCTCGCGCGTCAGCATCTGCACCAGCGGCAAGCCGATCTTCTCCGATGACGGCAGCTTTCTCGGCTATCGCGGCACCTCCAGCGACATCACCCAGCTCAGGGCGGCCAAGGCGCTGCTCGACCAGCGCACGCGGGCGCTGGAGGAGGCCCACCGCCTCGGCAAGATCGGCACCTGGAGCTTCCGGCTGGACAGCGGCCGTACGATCTGGGCGCCCGAGCTCTACCAGCTTCTCGGCCTGCCCGATACGTTCGAGCCGACCGATGAGAACATGGGACCCTATTTCCTGGACGGCGACGCCGACCGCTTCCGGGAGGTGCAGAAACGGGTGCTGCGCACCCGCCGTACCGAGGCCACGGATCTACGCATCCTGCACGCGGACGGCATGCCCCGCGATCTGGCTGTGATCTGCAAGGCGGAGGTTGCCCACGACAAGGTCATCGGCATCATCGGCACCGTGCAGGACGTCACCGAGCGCAAGGAAGCCGAGCGCCAGCTCGAGCAGCTCGCCTACAGCGATCCGTTGACCGGCCTTGCCAATCGCGCGCTGTTCACGCGCCAGCTCGCCGCGCTGACCGAAGGCTGCTCCCAGGGAGGCCGGACCGGTGCGCTGCTGCTCATCGACCTCGATCGCTTCAAGGAGGTCAATGATTCCCTCGGCCATGCCGCCGGTGACGAATTGCTGATCAAGGTGGCGGCTGCGTTGCGGCAGGACTTGGGGCCGCGCGCCTTCATCGCCCGGCTCGGCGGCGACGAATTCGCCGTGCTGGCGGATGGATGCGACACGTCCGACGCCGCGCTGACCGGGCTTGCCGATCGGCTCGTCGGCAAACTGTCCGGCCCCGTCGATCTTGCCGAGGGCGAGGCCTCGGTCGGCGCCACCATCGGCATCGCCCGCCTGCCGGAGCACGGTGCGACGGCGGAGACTGCGGTGCGCAACGCGGACCTCGCGCTCTACATGGCCAAGGAGGCCGGGCGCGGCCGGGCCCAACTATTCGAGCCGGTCTACGCGCAGGCCGTCGATGAAAGGCTCGATCTCGGCCGCCATCTGCGCCACGCCGTGGAGGCCGGCGCCCTCGAGGCCCATTACCAGCCGCAGGTGGACCTGAAGACCGGCCGCGTCACCGGCTTCGAGGCGCTGCTGCGCTGGACCCATCCCGAGCGCGGGCCGATCTCGCCGGCGGAGTTCATCCCGATCGCCGAAAGCTCCGGCCTCATCGTCGACCTCGGCCTGTGGGTGCTGCGCGAGGCCTGCCGGCAGGGCCGCGCCTGGCTGGATGCCGGGCTGCCGCCGCGCTCGATCTCGGTCAATGTCTCGCCGGCGCAGATCTGGAGCGTGGATTTCGAGACCGCGGTCTCGGCCATCCTGGCAGAGACCGGTTTTCCGGCGGAGCTGCTCTGCCTGGAGCTGACCGAAAGCCTGTTTGTGGACCACACCGAGCAACGGATCAGCCGCACGCTGACGGCGCTGTCCGGCTTGGGCGCCCGGCTGGCGCTGGACGATTTTGGCTCGGGCTATTCCTCGCTCGGCTATCTGACGCGCCTGCCTTTCGACTGCCTGAAAGTGGACCGGGCCTTCGTGGATGGCATTTCCACCGCGCCGGAGAAGCGCAAGCTGCTCGGCGGCATCATCGCCCTGTCGCACGGACTGGGCATGACGGTCGTGGCGGAGGGCGCCGAATTGTCCGCCGAATTGGACGTGCTCGGCGGGCTCAATTGCGATTTGGTGCAGGGCTTCGTGTTTTCCCCGCCGATCGCCGCCGACAAGGCGCCGCTGGTGGCCGCCAGCATCGAGCGCGCGGCGCGCCGGATGCAGCCGAAACGGAATCGCCTCTAGGCGAACACCGCTTTGGCCGCATTCTTTGCCCGTGGCGTTGCCTCGATGGTGGCAGCTGACCAATCAGCTGGACCGTGTACTCACAAATCGGAGCTGGATGAGGGGCGCTTGATGTCCGTTCTCACCCTGACAGCCGCGCGAAGGCGGACCTCGCCGGAGGTTCGAGAGGGGCCACGAACGGAGATCGACGACCGGGCGCACTCCAGTTCTTTCTTCCAGGACGCCGCACCCGCCGCATCTTGATCGATCAGTGAACGGCCGCCAACGCCTCTGCCAATTGCTCGTGCAGTCGGCGCTGCTCGTCGGCGCTGAGCTTCGAAGGTTCGAGCACTACGACAAATCTTTTGAGCGTTCCAGTGAAGCGGAACGGCATTTGGTCGGCGTACTCCTCTAGCACAGGTGTTCCGGTATCCTCTCCAACGTCAAATGTTTCGTCCAGTGAGAAGCGAGCAGGGATCGTCTGTGGAACACGACCTTGCGAGACCTGCTTTTCGTCTACTAACAGCGTCGCGGTAGCTCCTTTGCCAATGCCACCGCCGTCGTAGTCGAATTTAACGCGGACGATATGATTGCCTACCGGAAGCCGCTGATCGGAAGCAACTCTGAACTTGTGGTCGGGCTGGTTCGAAACTGCGTAGGCGAAGACAGGCTTGCCGTCCATTACCAGCAGTGCCCAGCCGCCGAAGCGCCCCCCTATTGTCGCCAACGCGCCGTTTGCACCGCCTCGCGGGATGGCGACTTCGGCAGCAATCGTCCATGATTTATTTTTGAAGTCAGGCGCTGAACCCTCCGGAATGCGGATCATTCCCGGATAGTAGACGAACTCGCTCCGTCCGCGGGTGAGACTGGGTCGAATTGCCGGATCAACCCGGGATGCGAAGCTGGAGTCGAGCGGGTAGACATTGAACTTCCGTGCCTCGACATCAAACGCGTCCTGTAGCTCTCTGAGCTTATCCGGATTTTTCGCAGCCAAGTTGTTTGCCTGGCTGAAATCATCATTGACGTTGTAAAGCTCCCATTTGAAGTCATCCGGGTTCGGCTCGTATCCGCTCGTTACCCAAGGCAGGCGAAGTGGTGTCGTGCTCGCCATCCAGCCGTCCTTGTAAATCGCACGATTCCCAAGCATCTCGAAATATTGAGTGCCGTGGCGCGTCGGCGCGGTGGCGTTGTAGAAGGTGTAGACAAGGCTAGTGCCATCCAATGGCTTCTGCTTCACACCATCCAGCATATCCGGCGGTGTGATCCCCGCGGCCTCATAGATTGTCGGCACGATATCAATCACGTGGCAGAACTGGGTTCGCAAGCCGCCCTTGTCCTTGATGCGTGCCGCCCACGATATCACCATGCCGTTGCGGGTGCCGCCGAAATGCGATGCAATCTGCTTCGTCCATTGCATCGGAGTATCCATCGCGTGCGCCCAACCGACCGGATAGTGGTTGTAGGTCAGCGGGCCGCCCAGCTCGTCAATCATCGAGAGCAGAAACGGGAGGCTCTCCGTCACGCCATTGGCGGCGGTAGCGACCTCGTTGGTCGTGCCCTGCTGGGTGCCCTCGGCACTCGCGCCATTATCGCCCATCATGAAAATTACGAGTGTGTTATCCATCTGGCCTGATTGTTCGACGGCGTCGAGCAGACGTCCGATGTTATAGTCGGCGTGTGACAAGGCACCCGCGTACACTTCCATCATCCGCGCATACAGGCGCTTCTGGTCCGCCGACAAGGAATCCCACGCTGGGATCTGTTCCGGGCGGGCGGTGAGATTGGCATCGGGCGGCACAACTCCGAGCTTGATCTGCCTCGCGAGCGTCTCCTCGCGCAGCTTGTCCCACCCTTGATCGAACTGCCCCTTGTATTTCGCGATCCAGTCTTTCGGCGCGTGATGTGGTGCGTGCGCGGTGCCGGTCGCGTAGTAGAGTAGCCACGGCTTGTTGGGCGCGAGCGCGTGCTGCATCCGCATCCAGGCAATCGCCTTGTCGGCCAGATCGCGATCCAGGATATAGGTAGGGTCGCCCAAATAGGGCTCGATTGGCGTCGTGTTCTCGTAGAGCGCCGGGTGCCATTGGTCGCTATCACCGCCGATGAACCCATAGAAGTATTCAAAGCCCAGTCCATTCGGCCACAGATCGAACGGGCCCGCCTGACTGGACATCCAGTCCGGCACATTGTGCATCTTACCGAACCATGACGTGTTGTAGCCGTTCTCCTTGAGTACCGCCCCTACGGAACCGGCACTCTTCGGCACCAGCGAATTGTAGCCGGGATAGCCGGTCGCGAACTCAGTAATGACTCCGCTGGCCACCGAGTGATGGTTGCGTCCGGTGATCAGTGCGGCCCTGGTGGGAGAACACAGCGCGGTGGTGTGGTAACTGTTGTAGCGAAGCCCACTGTCAGCAAGCCGCTGAAAGTTTGGGGTCTGGATAGGCCCTCCAAACGTGCTGGTCGCGCTGAAGCCCACATCGTCAGTCAAGATCAGGAGGACGTTCGGTGCCCCCGCTGGGGCCTCAACACTCTTTGGAAAGTCGGAGACCGAGCCCTTTACCGTGCGTTCGATTTTCCCTGAGAAGGGCGGCTCTGGTCTAGGCAGTACCGGGTCTGTCGCGGCATATGCCGTGCGCGGTTGGACAGTCGACGTGACGACCGATGCCGCAAGGAGTGAGGTGGAGCCGAGCAGACGTCGTCGAGTGATCCCGACTCTGTTGGTAGAGGAGGAAGGACGATTGGACTTCTTGCCTTGTTCGTTGTCGCGCATGGCTGCCTCCTACGAATACCGGCGTGTCTCCGAGATTACGGTCATCCGGCCGTCTCTGGGCGACATCTGTCTCCGAGCGGTCGGCCGCTCGGTAGTCATCGGCCACTGTTCGGGCAGCGCGGGTCCACTGGAACTCGGGCCTATGGTGGCTGCTGTGCAGCGCAACGGATATGCCGTTCGTGGCTGGGATAGCACCGCTGGTCCGTTTCGGGCTTAAACTCGCGGAAGCTACGCAACTTTGGTTGATCTAGATCAATTGATCTCCGCCTTGGGTCGGCGAAGAACTCTACGTGAGTACAATGCGTCCACTTTCGGGTGCATAGCGACCGATCGCCGTCGGTCAGCGCCTCATCGAGCTGACTGCCGAGCCGTGGTTCCAGCGCCTGACCGAAGGCGCCGAATCATGCGCCACGAACTCTCCGACGACGAATGGACTGCCATCGAGCCGATGCTGCCCAACAAGCCGCGCGGCGTGCGACGAGCGAATGACCGCCGCGTCCTCAACGGCATCTTCGTGCGCAATTTCGGAATATTAGAAGAATGTCCCTGAGTTGCCCGACGTGTCAAATCGCCTGGTCGAACGCCGGCCGAAAGGCCGGAGGAGACGGTGTTGGGCGGCATGGACGCCGCCCAACACGATCATGAATCTCATTTCGCCATTGCGGTCCTGGCGGCCTCGATTTTCGCCTTCACGGAATCGAGGTTGAAGCTCGCGCCCTTCTGCATCGGCGGAAACTCGATTGCGGTCATGGCCAGCTTCTCGACCTCCTGTTGGACGAACACGAAGCGCCAGAACTCATATTTGAACCAGTCGAAGTACTGTTGCGCGCCGTATTTGGTCCCGCTATCAGGCCAGCCCGTTCGCTCGAACGGATCCAGGCGAAGGTTGATCAGGTAGGGGACGTCAACCTTGGTTTTTGCGCCCAGCCAGCCATCGGGCTGGTCGATGAAACGATACTTGTAGTCGTCGATGCGCACGGCCCCCAGTTCGCTCTCGCCGAAGTACCAGATTTCGTGTCGATTCGACGGCCCCTTGCCGGTGATCATGTCCATCTGATTATAGCCATCCAGATGGCACTTGTAGGTGCGATCCCCGATTTGCTTGCCCTTCTTCAGTTCTTCGGCAATGTTCGGGTTGCCGGCAGCCGCCAGCAAGGTCGGGAACCAGTCCAGCCCGGAGATGATGCCGTTCTCGACTTTGCCCGCCGGGACCTTGCCCGGCCAGCGGATCATCGCCGGCGCGCGGAAGCCGCCTTCCATGACCGTACCTTTGCTCTGCGCGAAAGGCGTCTGTCCGCCATCCGGCCAAGTGAAGACTTCGGTGCCGTTATCCGTGGTGAAGATGACAATGGTGTTGTCATCCACGCCCATGTCCTTGAGTTTTTTCATGACGAGGCCGACATCGTCGTCGAGTTGCGCCATGCCGGCTTCATGAATCGACCAGCCGTTCTTGGAGTTGCGCATCGCCTCGTACTTCGGCGACAAATGCGTGACGATGTGCATGCGGGTCGGATTGAGCCACAAGAAGAACGGCTTGTTATCGGCCTTGGCCCTTTCAACGAACGACAAGGCGAAGTCTCGGATTTCATCGTCCACCGTTTCCATCCGCTTGGGATAGAGCGTTCCGGCGTCTTCAATCCTCTGCTTGCCGACCTTGCCCCAGCGGGGATCCACGGTGGCGTCGTCCACATTGGTCGCCCACGAATGGATCATGTTGCGCGGGCCGACCTTGTTCAACAGGTCCTGCGGATAAGCAGGGTGGGCCGGATCTTCCATCGCGTCGAGGTGATACAAATAGCCAAAGAACTCGTCGAAGCCGTGCACGGTCGGCAGAAATTCGTTCTTGTCGCCAAGATGGTTCTTGCCGAATTGGCCGGTGGCATAGCCCATGCCCTTGAGCGCGGTGGCAATGGTCACAGCCTCCGCCGGCAAGCCCGTGGGGGCGCCGGCCTGGCCGACCGTTGTCATGCCGGTGCGGATCGGCAGCTCGCCGGTGATGAAGTTGGCGCGGCCTGCGGTGCAACTCGCCTCGGCGTAATAATCGGTAAACAGCATGCCTTCTGCGGCGATCTTGTCGAGGTTCGGCGTCCGGCCGGCCATCATGCCACGATGGTAAGCACCGATATTCCAGATGCCGATATCGTCCCCCATGATGACGACGATATTGGGCCGCTGGCCGCTCGGTGCCTGCTGCGCCTGGGCCAGTGCCTTTTCGACTGATGCGGCGGCGCCTAGTGCGGATGCCGCCGCCAGGCTTGTCGTCGCGAGCAAAACATTTCGACGGCTCATATCGCGTGAGGCGTTATCCTTGTCGTCGCTCATCACTTGCTCCCTTCCTCATGATGCATCGAAAGCCAACATGGCTCGTGGACGTATCCACCGCTTCCGCATGGCGCGCAGCCGGGCGATAGCGACGGCAGTAGTTCGGCGCGCAGAGATGCGAGCCGCCTTTGAGAACCTTGCGGGGAATTTTGATCCTGGGCAGAGACGGATCGAAGCTGTCTTGCTCACGCCCGCCGCGTGGATTGTCCGGAATGCAGCACGCCTTGGCCGCGTCGGCCTCATGTTTGCTGGACCACCAATCTGTCGTCCACTCCCAGACGTTGCCGATCATGTCATGAAGGCCGTAGCCATTCGGCGGGAACGCCATCACCGGCGAGGTGCGCGCGTAACCGTCGCTGCTGAGATTTTCGTACGGAAAAGCGCCTTGCCAGGTATTCGCCATTGACCTGCCGGCGGGCATGAGCTCGTCGCCCCAGGCGAACTCGGCTCCGTCGAGGCCGCCGCGCGCGGCAAACTCCCATTCGGCTTCGGTCGGCAAGTCCTTGCCTGCCCACGCCGCGTAGGCCTCGGCATCGCGATAGGCAATGTGGACCACGGGATGATCGTCGAGGCCGCTGATCGAACTGCGGGGGCCATATGGCCGGCGCCAGTTGGCGCCAAATTTGAAATTCCACCATTGCGACCAGTCGCGCAAATCGACTGGACGCTTCGGTGGCGTGAAAACCAGCGAGCCTGCCTTGAGCATGTGCGGCAGTGCGCCCGGATAGTCCTTTGCGTCAGGCCGCGTCTCCGCTGACGTCACGTAGCCGGTTGCGTTGACGAACTTGCGAAAATCGCGATTGGTGACCGGCGTGCGGTCCATCCAGAAGCCGCTCACCGAGACGCGATGGACCGGCGCCTCTTCGGCATAGTGCCTGTCGGAGCCCATGCGGAACGTGCCGCCCGGAATCCAGATCATGCCCCTTTGGCTGGGCCCATCCGACAGAGGTACGCCTGCCGCAACGCCAACGTCGTGCATGAGCTACTCGCAATGAACGAGTTTTCAAAATTACGATCGCCGCCCCGAGCAATTTCGAGAATCTCTCGGCAGCTTTCTAGCTCGCCGATTCGTCGGGGGAGCGTTTAACGCCTTGGTCAGTCAGAAAGACGATCGAGTATCTGGAGCGCGAGGCCGACTACGCCGTTCGCAGCGGCACAACCTAGAGTATCACGTTGTAGCCGGGCAGCAAAGGTTTGCAATCCGGGCAGCAAAGGCAATCATGCTTGTAACAACTAAGTGTGAAGGCGCGACTACAACCCTGAACATCCTGGATCAAGTCATGAGGACGTCCGATCTATCCCCCGGCAGCAGGCGCCGCGGCGACAGTACGGGTTAGTTTGGAGCCTTTTTCTTTTTGCTCGCGCCCCGCAAAGCTGCTGCCGAGGTCGTGACTGATCCATCAGTCATTTGAAGGCAGGTCAAGAGATCGACATAGCTCGCTTCGCCTATCGTCGCCTCGGCCTCACACTGGGTCCTGACTGCCGGGGAGTACGAAGACCAAATCGGGCTCAGCTGTTCACGCGCTGAGTTCTCATCGCTCAAACACTTGTCTAAACTTTGAGGCAAGCTCAAATTCATCGCCTTGTCGGCTTCTACCGACGCTCTGCAAGTAGCCTCGACGTTGAATTTTGGGACAGCATCGGAAATGGGCGTCAGCAATTGAGTAGCCGCCGCCATGGCCATGATTGCAGGGTGCATGGGATATCCTCTCCAATACCGGGCTGTCCAATGCGAGCCGCCCGTCATCCAAGCCGATCCGCGCCGTGATGCGGCGGATCCAGCAGAAGATTTTCAGCCGTGGCCATAACGACTGGCCCCGTCGTTCAAGAGAAAGCGAATCTTGGGCAACGTCCGAGAAGATGGTCGATAGAAATGGAAGGCGCAGGTCCAAGTCACAACGCCGCGCCTACGAACCTAGCAAGATGAGATGCTTCCAGTAACGCATCCTTCATTTATTGATCTAGATCAATCGAGCCAGGCCGCCTCGTCTTTGCCGAGAGCCCCTGACGGCTATGCAAAAAGTGCCAAGGCTGTGGCGTTATGGACACAACCTTCCAATAAACCTCCGGCTGAACTCAAGTGTGCCGAATTCGCGTGGACGAACGGCGGCGTCAGCTTATTCTTTCCGAGTTTCTACCTCGCCGGAGCAATGGTGGGATCGCGAGAGTCGGGGAATCGGCGATGCGGTACTTTAAACCGAATTTGGGACGCAGATTTTTTTCGCAGTGGCATTTGAGTGTCGGGGCGCTTGCCGCTTTGCTGGCGCTTTTCACCCAACCGGCTCGCGCCGATGAAAATGGCATCAGCTTTTGGATACCCGGATTTTTTGGCAGCCTCGCGGCCGTTCCTCAGCAGGCGCCGGGCTGGTCGGTAACCACGGTTTATTATCACACCTCCGTTTCCGCCGGCGGCGACGTGGCACGGTCGCGCGAAATCACGCTTGGTCGCTTTCCCGCGAATCTAACGGCCAACGTCAACGCGAACGTCAATGCGAATGTGAACCTTGGCCTTGTGGCCGGGACCTACACCTTTGCAACACCCGTGCTGGGCGGTCAGGCTTCTGCCAGCCTGTTGGCGACCTACGGCTCCAACTCCACGTCGCTGGCGGGATCGCTCGTTGGGACATTGACGGGACCGGGCGGCGGCACGTTCCCCTTCTCCCGGTTTGACAGCATCGACAGCTCGCTCATTGCATTCGGCGACCTGATCCCGCAGTTCGCGCTGCGCTGGAATGCCGGTGTCAACAATTACATGACGTACGTTACCGCCGACCTTCCGGTCGGCGCCTACCAGTCGGGCCGCCTGGCGAATCTGGGGCTTGGGCACTGGACAGTCGACGCAGGCGGCGGCTACACCTATTTCGATCCAAAGACCGGGCATGAATTTTCGACGGTGCTGGGATTCACCTACAACTTCGTCAACCCCTCCACCCAATATCAAAGCGGCGTCGACATGCACCTCGACTGGGGCGCATCGCAATTCCTGACCAAGCAGTGGCAGGTCGGCCTCGTCGGTTACCTCTATCAGCAGCTCGGCTGCGACAGCGGCTCCGGCGATCGCGTCGGCTGCTTCCGGTCGCGCGTGGCCGGTGTCGGCCCGCAGGTCGGCTACATTTTCCCGGTCGGAGACATGCAGGGATATCTGAACCTGAAGGGCTATGGCGAATTCGCCAATGAAAATCGGCCAGCAGGCTGGAACGTCTGGCTGACGTTCAATCTTCAGCCCGCGGCGCCAACGCCGCCGACATCCACAAGGCCCAGATTCACGAAATAGCAATAGCGGTGACGCTGCCACCGGTGCCGTGCTGAAGACATGCCGATTAGCGGCGGACCGGGCCAGCAAGCAATGCCTAGCGCGATAAGGGCAATACCGGTCAGTCGCCCGATCGGAATGGCAATACCAGAAAGGTCTTCACCGAACAGCAAATGTCCGACGAGTGACGGAACGATTACCAGGGCAAGGCCGGTTACTGTTTCGGTTATGGCGGCGAAAATCAACGCTTTGTTCAGCGCAGGATCAAGACTGCTGCTGGACTTGACCCAACGCATTTATGCACACCGGCAATAGAACTGCAGAAAGCGCGACACCTCGGTTTCCGTGCCGTAGAGGCGGATGAGGCCGTGTCGGTAGGCGTCGCCTACCGACAAGCGATGGTTGGCTATCTCCCGAACCACGTCCTCGCCACTGATGAGGACGAGTTCGCCGACAGGCGGTGCAGAGACATGAACTTGCGCATGCAGGTCGCCGCCCTCTGGCGTGAAGCGAGTCCATAACATCGGCTCTATCAACAGCAGCGCAAAAGCCATCGGCGCGTTCTCACCCGCCGGTATCCGCAGCTGCTCTCCCAACTGTTCGAGCGATCGCACGGTGCGGTGATAGGCCCAAAGATCGGGCGTACGCGCCGGGGGCGGAAGCCGCCGCTCGCTCACCGCCTGCGCCATTGCGCCCAGGACATGCAGCGCGTCGGGGTAGGTCCAATTCAGCATGCCGCGCGCGAGCGTGACGTCATCGTGGTAACCGCAAGCCGGGGCTTGGGACGGCGCCCAGGCAGCGCACCAGCCGAGCACGAAAACTGCGGCAATCCGGTGCTTTCGCATGAAGCCCTCCGTTTCAGCCCCGGCACTACTTCGCCGGCGTGTACCAGATGGGTGACGTAAAGGCTCGCTCGGTGACCTTCATGGCGGTGCCGGGCAACGGCGTGACGCCGTAGCGTTTCGCGTCGTAGGCGGTCCAGCGCGGGGTCGGAATCTCGATCACCCGGCCGTAGTAGAAGGCCGGCCGACTTGGGTCGAATTCGTGATCTTTCCACACCGTGATGAGCTCGGGCGCGCCGATCGTGTTGGTCCACGTGGCATTCGCCACGTCTACCGTATCGCCAACTGATGGCAGCTTGCCATCGTTGCCGGGCTTGCGATCTCCCGACCAGACGACATCAAAAACCTTTTCACTCACGCTGCCGTCCTTTTCGAGCCAGCCCTTGATGATCTGGTAGCGATCAAGGTTGGCGCCGATCGGGTCCTTCAGCGCGGCGACCAGAAACGTCGGTACCTTTCCCTGCGGCGCTGCGCGCAGGTCGCCGCCCATGGGCACGCCCTTGCTGTAGCCGACCTGGGCCGGCAGGCGATTGTCCGCGTCCTGGGGCACGAAATCCCAGCCCCCGAAGAAGCGCACGATCACGCGGGTGCCGGTGGTGGAGTAGGTCTCCTTACGTTGCATGGCATCCCAAATGGACGTGCGGGTGTTCTCATTAGCCCACACGGCGGCATAGCCGGAGGAGCCGACCTCCCAATCCATGATCTTCACGCCGGTCGTCTTGTTATCGATGAAGGTAGCGCCCATCCGGTGCGGGCTCGGCTCTTGCGGAACGGTCTTGCCGAAGAAGTTGTTCTCCTCCATCGCGGAGAGGGCGGTGTGCGCATCGCTGCCGCTGACGAGGCCGAACTTGTAGGGGTTGATGCCGAGGCGCTGCTCGAGCTTGAGGCCGTTCTTGTAGGCTGAACGTACATACTCGAACTCAAGCATTTCCTTCTTCTTGGCAACACTGCCGTCGAGGTTGCCCTTGTCCCAGATTTCGAACGCAGCGAACTCGTCGTTCGGCGACAAATACGGATGAGACTCGCCGGTGCCCTTGGTCTGTGTGGCCTCGTAGAGCCGCTCCCACTTGGCGCGTTGCTCCGCATAGTCGCGGTCGAGGGCCTTGCCGAAAGCCTCGACCACGGGGAACATCGTTCCGTTGCTCAAATTGCCGTTGTGGGCAATCGCCAGTACGCTGCCGCCGGTCTTGGCTTCGTAGCCTTGCATCCATTTCCACAGGTCGGCCGGATTGTCGCTGCCGTAGGGCGGATACACGGTGAACGGCTCGACCTGGCTCGCCTTGTCACCGTTGTCGCGGTAGATCACGTTGCGATGGAGGTTGTTGCCGCCGGTATTCGAGGTCCATTCGTAGGCGATGAAGGTGGTAAAGCGGCCGGGATCGTTGAACTGTTCAGCAGCCTCGATGGTCTTCTGCCACGCGCCCCGATAGGCACGCGTTCCCGGGAAGTACATCAGGTCCTTCGGAAACGTACCGTGCGAAAACTGAACGATGATATCGATCGCGGCCTCGGCGCCCTGGCCAGACTTGATCATGTCGTACCATTTGCGACCGGTCGGGTCGGCGAGAAGATCAGGCTTACCCGCGAACAGGTCCGGGAAGAAGCCCATGTTGTCGGAATGATCTGTCACCGCAAGCCAATCAAGCGGCCGGGAAAGTTTCACCGGCTGGCCCGTGTTCGAAGTGACTTGTTCGCCGCGGGCAAAGCGATAGGCGTCCTTCGGGTCGAGCCGGGCGCCGAATGCGCCGGCATCCATCGAAAACGAAGTATGCAGGTGCGTGTCGCCAAAGAACGGTCGCGTGGGAAACTCGCGATTCACGTAAGGCGAATAGGCGGGCTTCTGCAGGGATTGTTCGAGCTGATCCTTTTCCGGCGCGCCAACGTCCTGGGCGAATGTTGGCGAGATGAAACAGGCGGCACTCAACCCGGTAACGATCTGCAACACCGTTCGTTTCATGTGTTTCCTCCCCAAAATCGATGAGCCACGTCAAATGCAGCGATACGCTCGATTACCCAAAACATGGCAAGACTCCCGATGGCATAAGACGTCGCGACGCTTGCCCAGCGGATTCTCGATCTGTGAAAACGCAGAAACCAAAAGGAGAGGCACATCGTCGCTGCGATGAACAGCAGCTGGCCGATCTCCACCCCGATGTTGAAGAACAGGAGCGCCAGCGGCACGTGTCCTTCCGGCAGCCCTACCTCGCGCAGCGCGCCGGCAAAGCCGAATCCGTGCAACAGGCCAAAAGTGAACGCGACCAACCACGGCGCTCTTGCCGCCAGGCCTTCACGCCCCTGCTGCAAATGCACGATCTCACCGGCCACAAACACGATGCTCAAGGCAATCACCGCCTCGACCGGAGCAGCCGGCACATGCACATAGCCGAGCGTCGCCAGTGCCAGCGTGATGCTGTGCGCGACCGTGAATGCGGTTACCGTCTTCACCAGCAGCCAGGTCCCGCGGGTGAGGATCAGCAGCGCCAGCACGAACAACAGGTGGTCGATACCGAACAGGATGTGCTCAACACCCAGCCTGAGATAGACGCCGGCGACCGACCAACCGGTCTGCTGCAGGGGTATCATTGCTGCCGGCTCTTGCGGAGTGAGCCGCCGCACCCAGTTGGTTCCGTCAAGGAAGACCATGCGCACCAGGGCGTCTGTCATGGTGTTTTGAAGTCCATCGATGCGCACCGTCTGTCCACGCAACGGAACGAGCGCGCGAAAGCGCCACGTTTGCACGGCGGCATCGACGGCAGCACGCGTCGTCATCGGCGTGAGGTCTTCCGCGCTGCCGGAGAAAGTCGCCGTGAGCGCCAAGCGAAGCTGCCCGCGCATCGGCGTCTTGAACAGGACGTCGAATTCACCGGGCCGCTCTTCGCGCACTTCAAGATAGGAGGGACGAACCTCATGGGCCGAACAGGGCGTCGGCCACGCAAGGCCCCAAGCCGCAAAAATCGCGATCATGGCGAGCTTGACGGAGTGGTGCGCCCAGGAGCGAAGCTTGCGTGAGCGGCGCGCTGTCACGGCTGCCTCGAGGAGGCGGCCGCGATCGGCACCATCAGCGGCTTTAAGGCGTCATCGACGACAAGACGGTATTTCTTGCGCAGTCCCGCGAGATACAGTTCCTTCGTCGTTCTCTCCTCCTCGCTTCTCCACGCCTCGACGACCTGCTCGCGCAGATCGGCAAATGGACGTAATTGGCCTTCTTGCCGGGTCGAAACGCGCACCAGGTGCTGGCCGTACCCTGATTCGATCGGGCCGCTCCAGACACCGGGCTCAAGCGAGAACACCGCCCGTGCAAAGGCGCCGCCGAAAGCCGCGGACACAGACTGCTCGGTCTCGTCGCGGAAATCAGCTTCGAGCAACAAGCGGTCGCCCAAGGCTGCCGTCGAGAGCGCGCCGTCGTCGCGCAGCCGCTGCAATGTTGAGGTGGCGTCCGACTGCGCGTTGGCGCGTTGCTGCGGGCTGAAATAGACCTGCGTGAACGAGATGCGTGCATCGCTGCGGAAGAGCTGGGCATGCCCGGCGTAGAACTGCTGCAATTCGGTATCCGATGGTTCGGCCCGGCGTGCGGTATCCTCAACAAGAAAGGTCAGTTTCTGCGCCAGGCGTCGCCGGACGATCACGTCGTTATCTTCGAGTCCCAGGGAGCGCGCCTCGCGTGCGAGCAGCAGTTCATCGGTGTAGTCCGTGACCAGCCCGCGCAGCTCTTCCGGTGTTGGCTGACGCCGCCACTGAGTGGTCCAGTTTTGTGCCAGCCACTCGATATCGCCAGCGCCGACCTGGAGGGACGGGGTTTGGCCCGCGTTCGGATCTTCCGGCGCGCGATTCATCCAGGCATAAGCGCCGAACAAGGCGGCGCCTGCGATCAAGAAATGAAGCAAAGGCTCTTTCAACAGCTTCATGGTAGCCTCTGTAGCGACCAGCGTATCGCGTCAGGTAAAGGTCGCCTTCACGCCCACATCTTGATCCAGATCAATCGCCCGGCCTCGCGCCGGCGTGTCGCGGAACACAGGCGAAAGCGGGCAATGTCCGCATTGGGCTATTCTCGACGGATTCATCAGCGATTGTCGGCAGGTTGATGTCCGCCTCTGCCCGTAAGCGCCGAACGGGGGCTGAGCCAGGAGCGTTGCGTTTGGCCGGACTCCCGTGATTCAAACTCTCAAACTGCTCGCTCGAATCATGCGCTACGAACTCGCCGACTATGAATGGACTGCCATAAGGCCGATGCTACCGAACAAGCCGCGTGGCGTTCCTCGAGTGAACGATCGACGTGTCCTCAATGGCATCTTCTGGGTCCTCCGATCAGGAGCACCCTGGCGTGATCTGCCGGAGGCGTTTGACCCATACACCACTTGCTACAACCGGTTCGTCCGCTGGCGGCGGGCTGGTGTCTGGGGCCGCATCATAGAAGCGATTGCCGCCGCCCATGATGCCGCTGTCCAGATGATCGACACCTCCATTGTCCGCGTGCATCAAGAATCAAACAATGTCGTCGCGTGGCGACGCGGTACGACAGGCTTGCCGCTAGCTATCTTGCCTTCGTTCAACTCGCGTCAATCAGGCTATGGCTGCGCCTTAATGAGTCCGCGCCCTAGTCCACGTCTGGTTGGATTAAAGCAGGCTGAGATTAGGCTGCGACCGCAAATAGGGCGCGTCCCGTCTCCCGCCTGGGGGCGAGTGGGACGCGGGAGCGATTTCGGAATACTAGAAGAATATCCCTGAGTTGCCCGACGTGTCAAGTTGCCTGGTCGAGCGCCGGCCGCCGCCGGCTACTTTGCATGGGGTTGTTTTCGATATTTTGGCAGCGCCGCCTGCGGCGGCCCTGTAACGCATCCCGCTTTAGTGCCGCACCACCAGCACCGAGCATTTGGCGTAGCGCACCACGTGCCCGGCATTCGAGCCGAGGAAGTAGGTGCGCATCGCCGGCCGGTGCGAGGTCATCACGATCAGGTCGGCCTTCATGGTCGCGGCCTCCTCGAGGATCTCGTGATAGATGCCGCCCTGGCGGACCACGCCCGAGATGCGGGAGGGTGCGATGCCGGATTCGCGCGCGACGATCGCAAGCGCCTCTTCCGACGTCTCACGCTGCTGGCTGTCGAAATCCGCCGGCACGTATTCGGCGAGCATCACTGGCGTCATCGGCAGCACGTTGAGCAGACGCACCGTCCCGTTCCATGTTTGCGACAATGTTGCAGCGGTTGCGATCGCCGGTTTCGCCAGGTCGGTATCGGCGAGGTCGATCGGAACGAGAATGGACTTGTACATCTGCGCCTCCTGTCCGCGATTGGTCTGGAGCCGTTTGGTCCCTGTGCCCGGGACGCGCGCCTTCTTTTTCTTGAAGTCGTTCTGGTATCGACGCGAACCGGTCCCCCTGTCGCGCAGACGTCAATATAGCATGGCCGCGCGGCGCTGTCCGCTTGCGTCAGCTGCGCGAGGCCTGCTTCAACAGCTTAGGGCTGATGAACAGGACGAGCTTGCCGCGCCGGAACGAGACGTCGTTCCAGTCGTCGGTCGCGAAGTCGAAGACGGCGAGCCCCGAGGTCGGCAGATTGTCGCCGAGCGCGCGCTTTGCGGCCTCGTCGCCGCTGCCGGTCAAGGTCAGCGCGAGCTCGTGCATGCCGGGGTTATGGCCGATCAGCATCAGCCGCTTCGGATCGGTGACCGAAGCCATCCGGATCGCGGTCAGCAATTGCACCGGATCGGCGCCGTAGAGGTCCGGCACGAATTCGACTTTCGGCGCATGCCCGGCGCCCCTCAGCACCTCGCGCACGATCTCCCAGGTCTGCCTGGTGCGGACCGCCGGCGAGACCAGCGCCAGATTGGGCAGGGGCGGATGACGGGCGATCCAGCCGCCGATCTCCGCCGCGTCGCGGTGGCCGCGCTCGTCGAGACGGCGGTCCTGGTCGTGCCCCGAAGGCGCGTCGTGTTCGGTTTTGGCGTGACGCAGCAGCAGCAAACGGCGCATGGACTTCCATTCTCGATTCGGTCAGGTCGAATTAATTCTACAGGTTCATGCCCTGGACAAGGTGACAAGCGCCGCAGCGGTCCGTAAGAAACGCCATGAGCGAGAGTTCCACAAGTGCGGCGGACGGCCCCGATCAGGCGGCCTCGCCGTTCCGCGACCGTCTGGCGTTCGACCTCGACGTCGACATTTGCGTGGTCGGGGCCGGGCTGGCCGGCCTGACCGTGGCGCGTGAGGCGGCGCGGCTCGGTGCGAGCGTTGCGGTGCTCGAGGGCCGCCAGATCGGCTGGAACGCCTCCGGTCATCATCTCGGCACCGTGATGCCGGGATTCGGCCTGCCGATATCAGATGTGATCGAGCGCGTCGGCCTCGACGATGCCCGCGAATTGTGGGCGCTATCGAAGGAGGGCGCCGATTATGTCCGCGCCACCGCTACCGAGGATTTGATCCCGGGCATCGAGCCGAGCGATGGCGCGCTGGAAGTCTCCAATGTCGATGTCGGCGAGGCGCTGATCGGCCGCCTGCAGACGCTGGGCGAGGATTTCGCGACCGAGGTCGAGGGCTGGCAGGTCGATCGCGTGCGCAGCGTGCTCAGGACCGGCCGCTATTTCCACGGCATCTATTATCCGAAGGCGTTCCAGATCGATGGCCGCAAATATGTGCACGGCCTCGCCGCGCTGGCGACGCGGGCTGGCGTGCGGATCTTCGAGGAGACGCCGGTCGTCAGCATCGATTTTTCCGGCATCCGCAAACGCATCGTGACGCCGACGGCGCGGCTGCGGGCCAACCATATTGTCCTCGCCGGCAATATCCATCTCGGTGCGCCGTTGAAGCGGCTGTCCGATACGCTGCTGCCGGTGTGGCGCTACGCGGCATTGACCGAGCCGCTCGGGGAGCGGCTGGCGGAGTCCATCGCCTTTCCCGGCTCGGTCGTCGACAGCGACGGCATCGACCATTTCCGTGTCGTCGATGGCGATCGGCTGCTGTGGGCCAGCCCCGAGACCACCTGGGACGCACGGCCGGAGCGCCTCAGCTCGGCGGTGCAGCGCCGCGTCGCCACGGTGTTTCCGCAACTCGGCAAGGTTCCGGTCGCGGAGATGTTCGGCGGCGCGGTCGGCGTTACCGTGCACGGCATGCCGCAGATCGGCCAGTTGCGCCGGGGCCTGTGGGTGGCGAGCGGCTTCGGCCGGCAGGGACTCAACACCTCGGCGCTCGCCGGGCAGCTGATCGCGCGCAGCATCCTGTGGGGTGACGATCGTTGGCGGCTGTTTTCGCCGTTCGAGCTGGTCTGGGCCGGCGGCACCACCGGCCGCGTCGCCGGTCATTTCGTCAGCCTGTGGGCGAGGGGGGCCTCGTCCGTGGCGGGTGTTCTGGCGCGCTACCGCGAGGGTGCGCGTGCGAAGGAGCGCCTGCGCGAGGCGCGGCTCGCCGAGGCCAATCTCAGGGCGGGAACCCGGGGACCCGCACTCCGCCGTCCACCCCCGTCGGCTGTGCGGCCGGCGCGTCCGCCCGCGCCCAGGCAGATCGAGGACGGCGAGGCGCCGTATCCGGATGCCTCGCAAGAAAGTGAGCGGATCTCCGACGGGCGGATGTAACGTCCGCCGGCGGGATTCGTATCTGTTGACGAACCTCGGGGCACGCCCCCTGAGCCGTCCGCACCGGAGATGATTGATGATCGATCGCCGCATCCTGCTTGCTTCCGTCGCCGGTCTGTTGGGCTTCGCCGCCTTCCGCTGGCTCCGCGCCTCGCCGGCGCAGGCCGCCGAGAAATTCGAGATCGAGAAGACCGACGCCGAATGGCGCGCCCAGCTGACGCCGCAGCAATACGAGATCCTGCGCAACCAGGGCACCGAGCGGCCGGGATCGAGCCCGCTGCTCAAGGAGCACCGCAAGGGCACCTTCGCCTGCGCCGGTTGCGACCTGCCGCTGTTCTCGTCCGAGACCAAGTATGAGAGCGGCACCGGCTGGCCGAGCTTCTACAAGCCGCTGGACAATGCGGTCGGCACGACGTCGGACCGCACCTTCGGCATGGTGCGCACCGAGGTGCATTGCCGCCGCTGCGGCGGCCATCTCGGCCACGTCTTCGACGACGGCCCGAAACCGACCGGACTGCGCTACTGCATGGACGGTTTCGCGCTGGTGTTTCACCCGGCGGCGCCATCGGCGACCTGACATTCCTTCCCGGCAATTGTTGCCGCTCCCGGCAAATGTGCCCCGGTCGAACGACCGGGGCATTTTTTTCAAGCGGATGATTTTGTTACGTTTTGTTTCGTGGCACGACCTTTGCGACATGCTCCGCCGATGCGGCCATTCCTGTGATTGCCAGCCGCCGGGAATCGAATTGGAGAACATGTCATGGGTATCTTCGGCGCTCTCACGACGGCTGTCGGTGGCTTGCGCGCAGGGTCGTACGCGCTCGAGAACATCTCCGGCAACATCGCCAACTCGCAGACCACCGCCTTCAAGCGCATCGATACCTCATTCCTTGACCTTGTGCCGCAGACCGCGCTGACCGCGCAACTTGCCGGCGGCGTCACCGCGCAGTCCCGTTCGACCAACTCGGTGCAGGGCGACGTCCAGTCGGCATCGGTCGCGACCTTCATGGCGATCAACGGCAACGGTTTCTTCGCGGTGCAGAAGCCCGGCAGCTTCACCGACGGCGCCCCGGTGTTCGACGGCGTCGACCGCTACACCCGCCGCGGCGATTTCCAGCTCAACAAGGACGGCTATCTCGTCAACGGCGCAGGCTACTATCTCGAGGGCGTGCCGATCGACCCGACCACCGGCAACCCGGCGGGCTCATCGCCGCAGGTGCTGCAATTCAAGAACGACTTCCTGCCGGCGCAGCAGACCACCAAGATCGACTATCGCGCCAACCTCGCGTCCTATCCCTTGACCACCGCGCACGACACCTCGGTTCCCGGTTCCGAGCTGATCCGGCCGGGCGCGTTCAGCAGTGGAAACAATCCGTTGGTGCTGGGCACGCCGGCTGCGCCGTATACCGATTCCGCCATCACCGGCACCGCGCAAAACAACAAGGCGACGCCGTCGGTGGCCATTACCGCCGCGACCCTGCTTTCAGGCGCAGCCGGCACCGATTCGATCAATACCAACTTCAGCGCCGGCTCTGCGGGCCCGCCCGTCGTGCCCGCCGACACGATCACGGTCAACGGCACCGTCATCACCTTCGTGGCGTCGGGGGCGACCGGCAACCAGCTCAACGTCACCGACAGCATCGGAACGCTGCTCGCGAAGATCGACGCGATTACCGGTACCACGACGCCATCGACGATCAGCGGCGGCAAGATCACCCTGCACTCCGGCAAATTGGCCGATCTCAACGTGACGAGCTCGAACGCGACCGCCTTTGCGGCGCTCGGCTTCACCGGGTCGGCGGTCGCGGTTCGCGGCGGCGGCGGCACGGTCGGCACCGGCCAGGTTATCGGCAACGACAACTCGACCTTCCTGAACGAATCCGTCTCGGGCGGCGCCGTCACGGCCTACGACGTGTCGGGTGCGCCGGTGAACCTGCAATTCCGCTGGGCCAAGACCGACAGCTCCTCGCTGGGCAGCGGACATACCGACACCTGGAACCTGTTCTATCAGGTCAATCCCAATGCGACCGGCACGCAGGTCTCGTGGCAGAACGTCAACGTCAACTTCACCTTCGCCTCGAACGGCCAGATGTCGCCGGCGATCTCCTCGGTGGCGCTCACCAATGCCGTCGTCAACGGCGTGTCGCTCGGCAGCCCCGTGATCAATTTTGGCTCCGGCGGCGTGACCCAGTTCGCCGACGCCAACGGCAACGTTCAAGTCAACCAGATCCAGCAGGACGGTTTCCCCGCCGGCCAGCTGCAGTCGGTCAGCGTCTCGACCAACGGTCGCATCGTCGGCAACTACACCAACGGCCGCAACATCGACCTCGCCGAAATCTCGGTGGCGACCTTCAACGGCACCAACTTCCTCAAGCGCATCGACGGCGGTGCGTTCGAGGCGACCGACGAGTCCGGTGCGGCGCTGTTCGGCAAGGCCGGCACCATCGTCGGTTCCTCGCTCGAGAGCTCGAACACCGATATCGCCGACGAGTTCACCAAGCTGATCGTGACCCAGCAGGCCTATTCGGCGAACACCAAGGTGATCACCACAACCAATTCGATGGTGCAGGATCTCCTGAACGTGGTGCGCTGATCGCATCGTTGCTGCACGTGTGAAGAAGTAAAGGCGAGTACACATCATGGGTTTGAGCCAAGCCCTCTCCACCGCGATGTCGGGCCTGCGCGCCACGCAGGCCTCGCTCTCGCTCGTGTCGTCGAACGTCGCCAACGCGGAGACGCCCGGCTACGTCAGGAAGACGCTCAACCAGGTCACCGGCACCACCGGCCAGTACGGATCGAGCGTCCTCATTACCGGCGTCAACCGCCAGCTCGACGAATTCCTGCAGACCCAACTCCGAACCGAGACGTCGGGCGCGGCCTATGCCGACGTCCGCTCGGATTTTCTGGCCAATTTGCAGGGCGTGTATGGCAATCCCGACTCCACCGGCACGATCGAGGACGCCTACAACAAGTTCCTGACCGCGCTGCAGGGGCTGTCGACCAGCCCGGAATCGCAGTCGGCCCGCATCGGCGTGATCAATGCCGCGCAATCGATGGCGCAGCAGCTCAACGCGACTTCGCAGGGAATCCAGACGCTGCGCGCCAACGCCGAGGCCGGCATCAGCGACTCCATCAACAGCGCCAACAATGCGTTGCAGCAGATTGCGCGCCTCAATGTCCAGCTGGCGGCCAATGGCGGCACGACCGATGCCTCGACCGCGGCATTGCTCGATCAGCGCGACCGTTACGTCACGCAGCTCTCGCAGCTGATGGACATCCGTACCGTCACCAACAGCCAGAACCAGGTGAGCGTGTTCACCAATTCCGGCGTGCAGCTGGTCGGCACCGAGGCCGCGACGCTCAGCTTCAACGCCCAGGGCACGATGACGCCCAACACGTTGTACAATACCGACCCGACCAAGAGCACGGTCGGCACCATCACCATCACGTTCCCGCATGGCGGCACCTATGACATGGTGTCGACCAATTCGATTCGCTCCGGCAAGATCGCCGCCTATCTCGAGTTGCGCGACAACACGCTGGCGCAGGCCCAGACACAGATCGATCAGTTCGCGGCCGCGATGTCGAGCGCGTTGTCGGACAAGACGACCGCGGGCACCGCGGCGACGGCGGGGGCGCAGTCCGGCTTCGACCTCGACCTCTCGGGGCTGCAGAACGGCAACACCATCCACGTCTCCTACAAGGACAACACCACCGGCCTCACGCATAATCTGTCGATCATTCGCGTCGACGATCCGAACGTGCTGCCGCTGAGCAATACCGCGACCGTCGATCCGAACGACGAGGTGCTGGGCATCGATTTCTCAGGCGGCATGAGCTCGGTGCTGTCGCAGCTCAACGGCGCACTCGGCGGAACCGGCCTGCAATTCTCCAATCCGTCCGGGTCGACGCTGCGCGTGCTCGACGACGGCGCCGTCAACAAGGCCGATGTGACCGCGGCGTCGGTCACGTCGACGGTTTCGTCGCTGACCTCGGGCGATCCGCACCTTCCGCTGTTCACCGACAATGGCGGACTCTACACCGGCGCGATCACCGCGAACGGCTCGCAGACCACCGGCCTTGCCGCGCGCATCAGCGTCAACACCGGCCTGATCGGCGATCCCTCGCGCATGGTGGTGTACTCGACCAATCCGCAGACGCCGGCCGGCGACACCACGCGCGCCAACCTCGTTCTGAACCAGCTGTCGAACGCCTCGTACAGCTATTCGCCGCAGACCGGCCTTGGCACGTCAGGCGCGCCGTTCACCGGCACGCTGCTCAACTTTGCCAAGCAGTTCATCAGCCAGCAGGGCGAGTCGGCGACCGCCGCCAAGCAACTGGCTGACGGCCAGGACGTCGTGCTGAACACGCTGCAGACCAAGATGGACTCGACCTCCGGCGTCAACATGGACGAGGAGATGGCGCATCTGCTTTCGCTGCAGAACGCCTATTCCGCCAATGCGCGCGTGATGTCGTCGATCAAGCAGATGTACGACGCGCTGCTGCAGCTCACGTGAGGGTAACATGTCGATCGACGGCGTAAGCGGCAGAACTTCCTATATCGGCACCACGATCCTCAACCTGCGGAATCAGCTCAATGACCTGACGACGCAGCTTGCGACCGGCAAGGTATCGACGACCTATGCGGGGCAGGGGCTCGATCGCGGTTTCGCGCTCAGCTTGCGCGCGCAGATCAGCGGCATCAACGCGTTCTCCGATACCGCCACCAATCTCAACACGCGCCTGAGTGTCGCGAACCTCACCTTGCAGGGCCTGTCCGACGTCGGGACCCAGGTGAAAAACGCCGCGACGACGGCGACGCTGACGCTCAACGACAGCGGCCAGACCTCGGGCCAGATCACGGCGCAGGCGGCCTTCGCCAACGCAGTCGCGATGCTGAACAGCCAGTCGGGTGACCGCTATCTGTTCTCCGGCCGCGCGATGGATACGCCGGCCACGGTGTCCGCCGATACCATGCTCAAGGGCACGGCTACCCAGGCCGGCCTCACGCAGCTCATCAATGAGCGCAAGCAGGCCGATCAGGGCGCCGGCATGATGGGGCGCCTGAGCGTCTCGTCGCCGCCGGCGACCACGACGGTCACGAGTATCGCCGAGGACGGTTCGCCGTTCGGCCTGAAGCTCCTTTCGGTGCAGTCGTCGTTGACGGGTGGCGCCACGGTGACGCAGCCGACCGGCACGCCGAAGACCGCTTCGGTCGATCTCGGCGCCGTCAATCCGAAGGACGGCGACAAGATCAAGTTCAACTTCACGCTGCCCGACGGCACCACCGAAGCGATCGAACTCACGGCGACGACGACGAACCCGCCGCCCGCCGGTTCGTTCCTGATCGGCGCCGACACCGCGGCGACGACAGCCAACCTGCAATCGAGACTGACCTCGTCGATCAAGACGTTGAGCGACACGTCGCTGGTCGCGGCGTCCGCGGTGGCGGCGTCGAACAATTTCTTCAATCCGGTCGCAACCGTCTCGGGTGCGGCGGTCAACAACCAGAACACGCCGCCGGCGCCGATCAGCGGCGCCACGGCGCTGTCGGGGACGGCGGGCACCGACTCGCTGTCGACGAGCTTTGCCGCCGGCGATACCATCACGGTGAACGGCACGCCGATCACCTTCGTGGCCTCGGGCGCCACCGGCAACCAGGTCAACGTCACCGACAGCGTGCAGACGCTGATGGCCAAGATCGACCAGATCAGCGGCACCAAGAACCCGTCGACCATCAGCAACGGCGCGATCACCCTGCACGGCGCCGACGGCGAGAGCCTGTCGATCTTGAGCTCCAACACCGCCGCGCTCGGCGCGCTCGGCATCGCCAACAACACCACCGCAGCGCCGGCGCCGCTCAGGGTAGGAGGACCGCCGTTCGACACCGCGACCAACCTGGTCGCGGGCACGCCCGGCAACACCGTCTACTGGTACACCGGCGAGAATGGCCCGGGGTCGGCGCGCGGCACCGCGGTCGCCCAGGTCGATCAGTCGATCACCGTGCAGTATGGCGCGCGCGCCAACGAGCAGGCCTTCCGCTATTTGCTGCAGAACGTCGCGGTGTACGCAGCCGTCACCACCAATGCCAGCAACCCGAATGCGAGCGCGCAGGTGACGGCGCTCGCGCAGCGCGTGAGCGGCAACCTCGCCCCGCAAAACGGTCAGCAGCAGATCCAGGACGTGCAGGCCGAGTTCGCCGGTGCCCAGACCGCGACCAAGGCGGCCACCGATCGGCAGACCCAGCTGAAGGGGATGGCGGAAACGATGCTCGACTCGGTCGAGGGCGTCAATCAGGACGAGGTCGCGACCAAGATCCTGGCGCTGCAAACCAGCTTGCAGGCGTCGTACCAGACCACGTCGATGCTGTATCAGACGACGCTCCTGAAATACCTGCCGATCAGCTGATCGCGCGCTCCTCATCTCCAGCCAGCAAAAAGGCCTCCGCGCGGAGGCCTTTTTCGTTGAGGCGAGTGGGGCTGGAGCGTTTTCAAGCGAAGCGGACGCCGGTTCGCGCAAAGAAAACGCGTCAAAACAAGAAGCTCTACGCGCTCTTGCGTGTGTCGTCCCGCTCGGCGTTCTGCTGGTCGCGCGCGGTTTCCAGCAGCTTCTCTTCGTGTGCGATCAGCTTCTTGGATTCCTTCAGCGCGTGATAGAGGTCGCCGTTGAGGATGAAGTTGTTGACGCTTTCGATGAAGGGCCATGCGCTCGGCATCGCGGTGATGATGTCGCGCACCAGACTGAAATAGGTCGGGTGGTGCGCCATCGGGTCCGGCGATAGATACATCAGCTGCACGGCGAGATAGATCAGCTTCGCCGGCGTGTCCGCGGTCTCGGGCGTCAGGATATCCTTCTCGCGCAGGATCGGGATGCGGTCGCCGTCGATCAGCAGGCGGGCGCGCTGGTCGGTGTTGGTGATCACGCAATTGCCGACGATGATGCGTTCGTTCGGTTTGAGTTCGACCTTCAGGGCCATGACCGTTCTCCTTTGCCTGCAGTCGCGCGATGTCTTCGCTGGCGGAGCGAAGTGGTTCGGCACTGCTTAGCAGCCGCCGTTGCGGGCAGGGGCCGATGCGACAGCGATCCTTTCCCATGATGGTTAATGCTTGGTGAACGAGGGGCGGGCGCTAGCGTCGTTATCTAGCCGGAATTGTCAGTCGTCTCAGTAGTTTTCGGGGCGAACCTCGCCCAATGGCGACAATTTTATTCTTCGGCCTTTGTCTCAAATACCGTGCCGGAGATTTCTTTTTCCTTCGCGGCCAGACCGCAGGATCGGCCATCCGCCCGATCAGAAAGGATTGGAGCGGCTTTTTCCTCAGTTTCACACCAGAAAGGTATGAAAATGTCCGATATCATTCTCTCCTCCTCCGTTCGCCAGAACCTCCTCTCCCTCCAGTCCACCGCCGATCTGCTCTCCACGACGCAGAACCGCCTTGCCACCGGCAAGAAGGTCAACACGGCGCTCGACAACCCGACCAACTTCTTCACCGCGCAATCGCTCGACAACCGCGCCAGCGACATCAACAACCTGCTCGATGGCATCGGCAACGGCGTGCAGGTGCTGCAGGCCGCCAACACCGGCATCACCTCGCTGCAGAAGCTGGTCGATACCGCGAAGTCGATCGCCAACCAGGTGCTGCAGAGCCCGACCGGCTACACCACCAGGTCGCAGGTCACTTCGACTGCGGCGCTCGGCGGCACGTCTGCCAACCTCGTCGACGGCACCACGATCAAGAGCGGTGACGTGCTGGCGATCGCGGCTTCGGCCGGCCAACCCGCCTTCAGCTTCACCTTCGGGGCCAGCACGTCGCTGGCGCAGCTGAACACGTCGCTGGCGGCCAGCAACCTGACGGCGAGCCTCGACAGCTCCAACAAGCTTGTCATCACCACGACCAATGACGCGGCGTCCTCGACGATCGGTGCGGTGACCTTCACCAACACCGGCGGCGGCACCGCGACGTTCAGCGCGGCCGGCACGGCCCCGGTCGCCGACCAGGCCTCGCAGTCGGCGCGTGCCGCTCTGGTGACGCAGTACAACAACACCATCGCGCAGATCACGACCACGGCGCAGGACGCCTCGTTCAACGGCATCAACCTGTTGAACGGCGACAGCCTGAAGCTGACCTTCAACGAGACCGGAAAGTCGACGCTGAGCATCACCGGCGTCACCTTCAATGCCAGCGGCCTCGGACTGAAGGCGCTGACCGCCGGCACCGACTTCCTCGACAACAACTCGGCGAACAGCGTCATCTCGTCGCTGAGCTCGGCGAGCTCCGCGTTGCGCAGCGAAGCCTCGACGCTGGGTTCGAACCTGTCGATCGTGCAGATCCGTCAGGACTTCTCGAAGAACCTGATCAATGTGCTGCAGACCGGTTCGTCCAACCTGACGCTGGCCGACACCAACGAGGAAGCGGCCAACAGCCAGGCGCTGTCGACCCGCCAGTCGATCGCGGTCTCCGCGCTGGCGCTCGCCAACCAGAGCCAGCAGAGCGTGCTGCAGCTGCTCCGCTAAACGCGCCGGCAAGTGCTTCGAGAACGGCGGGGGAAACCCCGCCGTTTTCTTTTGTCTCCGGGATACTACGGTGTCTGTCCATGCCGTCAGAACGACGCATTTCGTAACGCCTGCTAACCATATTTAAAGGCGCCGGATGCATAAATATCGGGCGCTAGAATTGCGTCTTCGCGGCTCGAGAAATCCGCATCCCATCGAGGTCATTGAATGTCGAATGCAGCCCAGGCCTACGCTCGTACCTCCACGACGACGGCGTCCCCACGTGAAATCGAAGCGCAGGCGCTGTTGAAGGCCGCGCGGCAGCTGCAGGAAGTCCAGACGAACTGGAACGGTCCCGACAAGGCGCTCGATCACGCGTTGCTGTTCAACCGCCGGCTGTGGTCGATCTTTCTCAGTGCCGCGCAGGGCGACGACAATCCGCAGCCGCTCGAGATTCGCCAGAACATCGCCAATATCGGCGTGTTCGTGATGAAGCAGACCGTCGACATCCAGATGAATCCGGATCCGGCGAAACTGAAGTCGCTGATCGATATCAACTGCAATATCGCTGCCGGCCTCTCGGGTCGCGGCTGATCGATCGATTCCTGACGGAGCCCTCGGCATGGCCGACGTGTTGAGCATCCTGTCGGCCAACTACAAGGCCGCCGGCCTGACGGTCCCGTCGAAGACGCCCTATGTGGCCGTCGATCCGAACCTCTATGAGGGCAGCTGGAGCGGCAAGTACGCCAACAACAAGTCGTTCAACATCTCGGTGTCGAACGTCGATGGCTTCCGCGCCAAGGTCCACTACCAGAGCGACGGCACCAGCAAGTATCAGGACGTGCTGATCAAGGATGGTGGGTTCCGGATCGGCGATACCAAGTTCGCGCTGGTGCAGCAGGGGACGGCGTTGATCGCCAATGTCGTCACCGATCCGGCCACCGGGGCGACCTATCTCGACAAGGCCTACGCCACGCAGAAGACCTGAGCGGTCGTTGGTCCGCGCCTAGGCGCGGCGATCGGTGGCACGCACCCGCGTCGGCGCGTCCTTGCTGAGATCGAGCGCGTGGAAATAGGCGCGGCGGCGCAATACGGCTTCTTCCGGAAACTGCCTCACCACCAAATTCGTGCGATTGTCGACCACCTGATAGACCACGGCGCGCGCGTCGCGGTCGATGATGACCTGGTCGCTGACCGACGGAGCCTGATTTGAAATCGATGCGTTGACGGCGTCGGGATCGATGGTGACACGCACGCTCGGCTCCGGAGCGGTGACGCTCTGGCTCGCCGGCAGTTCAGTCTTGACCGCCTTCTGCGCCGTATCGCTCGTGGGAGAGACCATCGGCGCCGCGACCGGTGCCCCCACCGGCTTGATGTTGAAATCTGTACTCATGGCAGCCTCGTAGTGCACAGGCACTAGTTTGCTTGAGTCAAATCCCAACCCCTCACGGTCCGCAACTCTACGGGGAACCTCTCAATAGGCTGTTAGAAAACACGCTGAATGCCGCGCTGCCGGGGCGGCGTCGAATTGAGCTAAATTGTAGGCGTAGGCGTCAGAGTGTGCGGCTGATCGCGATCGGCGTCATGTTGCGCGGGCCCGGCGTGGCGCGCTGTCCGCTTGCGGTATAGGTGTTCGGAATGTTGCGGCGCTGCACCTCGGCATTGACGCCGCGCACGATGCCTTCGGAGACGGCGTGCGCCGTTGCAAGCACGGTCAAATTGACCTGCAGCATGGCGCGGAACGTCTCGTGATGACGGCGCAGTGTCGCGAGCAGCTCGGGATCGGTCTGCGACAGCATCTTCTGCATCGATTTCAGATGCTCCACCGCGAGCATGTAGCGCCGCGACAGCTCGGACTTCTGCGGCTCGAGCCGCATGCCCTCGCGGATCTTGCCGGCGCGGACGAACTCGGTCTCCTGCTCGATCACGGCAAGCAGGCCGCTCATCACCTCGGTCAGCTCGTTGGCGAGACGCGCGACGTCCGGCGGCGTCGACGTCGCGGACCGCGCGGCGGGGGCGGATGCTACTGGCCGCGGCTGCTGTGGACGCTGGTTCATCGCGCTGCTCCTTGAAACCCTAGCCCTTGTTCGCCTGCTGCAGGATCAGCGAGCGGAACACTTCGTTGGAAATGCCGACGCCGCCGGCCTTGGCGAAATTCTTCGAGTATTCGTCGGTCAGCATCGACCGCCATGCGCCGGTGCCGACGGTGTCGCCGTACGGGCCATCGCCCTTCAGGCCGGTCGTCATCTGCGAGAACATCGAATTCAGGAACATCGATTCGAAATCGGTCGCGGTCGCCTTCGCCTTGGCGGCCTGCTGCGGCGTCACCTTCTTCAGCGCGTCCTGCAGTACGGGATCGGGGCGGCCGTTGAACATCGGCATCAACGCCTTGTTCGGCATGCTGCCGGTGGTGCTGTTGATCAGGCTCGCCATCACATCACCTCGATGTCGGCTTCGATCGCGCCGGCGGCCTTGATCGCCTGCAGGATGCTGATGAGGTCGCGCGGTCCGATGCCGAGGCCATTGAGGCCGTCGACCAGCTGCTGCAGCGAGACGCCGTCCTTGACCACTGCGAACTTCTTGCCGTCCTCGCTGACGCCGACGCTGGTGCGCGGTGTCACGACTGTTCGGCCGCGCGACAGCGGATTGGGCTGGCTGACCTGCGGACTCTCGGAGATCGAGACGGTGAGATTGCCCTGCGCGACGGCGACGGTGGCGACGCGGACGTCGCGGCCCATCACGATGATGCCGGAACGCTCGTCGATCACGATCTTCGCCACCAGATCGGGATCGACCTGCAGCTGCTCGATCTCGGTCAGGAAGGCGACGACGTTGCCCTTGAACTCCGTCGGGATCGCAAGCTGCACCGTGGAGGGATCGATCGGCTCGGCGGTCTTGACGCCGAGATAGTCATTGACCGCAGCGGCGATCCGCTTGGCGGTGGTGAAGTCGGCGTTGCGCAGCGCGAGGCGCACATTGGGCAGGCGGTTGAGCGCGAACTCGATCTCGCGCTCGATGATGGCGCCGTTGGCGATCCGGCCGACGGTCGGCACGCCGCGCACGACGCTGGCGGCGGCACCTTCGGCCGCGAAGCCGGCGACCGCCACCGATCCCTGCGCCACCGCATAGACATTGCCGTCGGCGCCGAGCAGGGGGGTGACGAGCAGGGTGCCGCCCTGCAGGTTCTTGGCATCGCCGAGCGCCGAGACGGTGACGTCCATGCGCGTGCCCTGGGTGCCGAACGCCGGCAGATTGCCGGTCACCATCACCGCGGCGACGTTGCCGGTGCGGATGGTGGCGCCGCGGATGTTGACGCCCATGCGCTCGAGCATCGCTTGCAGCGATTGCTTGGTGAAGGGGATGTTGTTGAGCGTATCGCCGGTGCCGTTGAGGCCGACCACGAGGCCGTAGCCGATCAGCTGGTTCTGGCGCACGCCCTCGATATTGGCGAGATCCTTGATCCGCGACGTCGCGGCCGCCGGCATGACGGAGGCCGCCAGCGCCAGCAGCGCGGCGCAGGCCACTCCGAACAGATTTGCGATGCGGATGCCAGGCATCCCGATGCTCCCCTCGAACTGAACTCGCGGATCGCGCGACACTCCCATGACGGCGATCCGCCATTAACCATGCGAGCTGCGTGCCACTCTGCTTCGCTTGGGCAATGTGTTGATATATTTATCGAAATTGTCGGGTCGTCATTTTGCTCCGGTTCGCCAGGGAGCGCGAAACTGCCGCGCGGCGGCAGAAATTGCCGGGTCGTTTACGCGCCGTTAACCATAAAACAGCGATGCTCGGCCCATTCAGGCCTGCGGGATCATCACGACGATGCGCATCTACGGACCGAACGGCACCACGCTTGGCACGTCCACCAGCGCCACGCGGCGCACCTCGTCGAGCGGCTTCTCGCTGCCGGATGCGACGACCGCGCAGGAGGAGGTGCGCTCCACCGCGGCGCCGAAGGCCGCCGCCAGCCTCGATGCGCTGCTCGCGCTGCAGGGCGTCGAGGACCCGACCGAGCGCCGCAAGCGCTCGGTGGCCCGCGGCAAGGGCGCGCTCGACGTGCTCGATGCGCTCAAGCTCGGTCTGCTGTCCGGCAATTTCGATTCCTCCACGGTGAACCGGCTGCGTGACGCCGCGGCGAGCCTGAAGGAATCCTCCGGCGATCCCGGTCTCGATGCCGTGCTCGGTGAGATCGAACTGCGCGTCGAGGTCGAGCTCGCCAAGGCCGGGCAATACTAGGCTCCTCCCGATCAACTCACCTGTCCGACGCCGCCGGTGCCTGCAGGTGCCTCAGGCCGCCAGCGCCTTGCGCTGCGCGTCGTAGCGGCGCTGCGCGGCCAGCACGTCCTTCAGATTCCGTTCGGCCCAGTCGCGCAGCGGATCGACGGCTTCGGCGAGCGTCGATCCGAGCGGCGTGATTGAATACTCCACCGTCACCGGCACCGTTGCGATCGCCCGGCGGCGCAGCAGCCCGTCGCGCTCCAGGCTTTTCAGCACCTGCGACAGCATCTTCTGCGAGATGCCTTCGATCGCACGTCGGAGCTGGTTGAAGCGCATCGGCTCGCTGCGCAGCAGCAGCAGGATCAGCACCGCCCATTTGTCGCCGACCCGGTCGAGGATCTGGCGCGTCGGGCAATTGGCGGCATAGGCGTCCGGCTTGAGGCTCATGGCTTTCATCGCGGTTACTCCGGCGTGATCAGGTGAGGCGAGAGTGCCTTCTTCACACCTACATCCTTTTCGCTATCTAGTCACCATTGGAAACCATCAATCGGAGACTTGAGATGAAGATCGCCATCGCCGGCGCGTCCGGCCAGGCCGGCTCGCGCATCACCGCGGAACTCGCCCGCCGCGGCCACGCCGTCACCGCCATCGCCCGCAACCCTGAGAAGATCGCCAGCCTGCCCAATGTCGCCGCCCGCAAGGGTGACGCGAACGACCAGGCCGCCCTGGCCGCGCTGTGGGCCGGCCACGACGCCGCGGTCAGCTCGATCCATTTCCTGGCCAGCGACCCCGCCAAGCTGATCGGGGCGGCCAAGTCATCCGGGGTCGGCCGCTATCTCGTGGTCGGCGGCGCCGGCAGCCTCGAGGTGGCGCCGGGCGTCCGCCTGGTGACCACCCCCAACTTTCCGCCCCAATACAAGGCCGAGGCCTCCAAGGGGGCTGAATTCCTCGACCTGCTGCGCCAGGAGAAGGACCTGAACTGGACCTTCTTGTCGCCCTCGGCGCTGTTCGTGGCCGGCGAGCGGACCGGCAAGTTCCGCCTCGGAACCGACCAGCTCCTGACCGCCGCCGACGGCAAAAGCTCGATCTCCTTCGAGGATTTCGCAGTTGCACTCGCCGACGAAATCGAGCGCCCGGCCCATATTCGCCGGCGTTTCACGGTCGGCTATTGAGGGGCAGGGCCGTCCCCGGGCAGGGCGGATAAGTTTGCCTGTGCAAGGCCTTGGGGGCGGCCCGCCTTTCGCGGTGGCAGATATTGTCTGTCACATGACGTGGCTATATAAGGCGCCGCGCGGAGGAGTTGTGTTCCCTCCGCCTGACAGGGACATGGCTGCCTTTGGAAAAGCTGAAGAACTACCGGCCGACTGAAAAAGAGCCTTTCATGAATGAGCGGCAGCGCGATTATTTCCGCGCCAAGCTGCTGGCCTGGAAGGATGAAATCCTCCGCGAATCGAAGGTCACGTTGCAGACGTTGCAGGAAGAGAACGTCAATCATCCCGACCTCGCGGACCGAGCGTCCTCGGAAACCGACCGCGCGATCGAACTTCGTGCCCGCGACCGTCAGCGCAAGCTGATCTCCAAGATCGACGCGGCGCTCCAGCGCATCGAAGACAACACCTACGGCTATTGCGAAGAGACCGGTGAACCGATCTCGCTGAAGCGGCTCGAAGCCCGCCCGATCGCAACGCTGTCGGTGGAGGCGCAGGAACGCCACGAGAAGCGCGAGAAGGTCTATCGCGACGAATAGTGGCGACGGATCGCCACGGATTGCTGCCGGCGCGTACCGGTTGTACGTTCGCGCCGCCATGATGACACGCACTCTCAGCATCGCTTCGGTGTTTTTGCTGGGCTGATCCCGCTTCCTCCTGGAAGCGCTGAGCGGCCCCACGAGCTTTCGCTCCTGGGATTCCAGTGAAACCGAATGAGCCGGTCAGGTTCCGCGCATCGCGGAGCATCGATGGCTGGCGACAGTTTGAGAGACAATCATGACCCATCGAAACGACGCGCGTGCGCTTGACGGCGCGCAGATCGAGCAATTCATCCAACAGGGCTTTGTCCGGATCGACAGCGCCTTTCCCCGGGAACTCGCCGACCGGGGACGCGCCATCATGTGGCGCGACCTGCCATGCAGCGAGCACGACCCTTTGACTTGGACCCAACCGGTGATCCGGTTGCCGGGGTACGGCGGTCCGCCGTTTCGCGAAGCGATCAACACGCCGCTACTGCACCGGGCGTTCGATCAGATCGCCGGTCCCGGCCGCTGGCGTCCGCGCGACGACATCGGAACCTTTCCGGTGCGCTTCCCGCATCCGGACGATCCCGGCGATGCTGGCTGGCACATCGACGTCAGCTTCCCCGGCGAGGATTGCGACCCGAACGAGCGCAGCGACTTCTCCGCCTGGCGGGCCAATGTCGTCTCGCGCGGCCGGGCGCTGCTGATGCTGTTCCTGTTCTCCGACGTCGGCGAGGACGACGCGCCGACCCGGATCAGGGTCGGCTCGCATTGGCCGATGGCGCGTCACCTCGCGCCGGCGGGCGAGGCCGGGCGCGCACGCATGGTGCTCGACGATGTCGGCGCCGACTGCGAGGTCGCGCTCGCGACCGGCGAGGCCGGCACGGTCTATCTGTGTCATCCGTTGCTGGTGCATGCCGCGCAGAAGCATCGGGGCACGACGCCGCGCTTCATGGCCCAGCCGTCGCTCGCTGCCGGCGAACCATACCGGCTGGAACGTGCGGATGGCGCGTATTCGCCGGTCGAGATCGCGATCCGAAAGGCGCTTGGCATGGAGTGATCGGACGCCGATCTGAAGGCGAGGCGATATTCAGGCCAACCCGGCTCCGAGTATCGCCTCGCTTGCCTCCGCCTGACGGCGCGGGCCGAACGTCTTCGACCATGCCAGCAATTCGCGGAAAGCCGGCGTCAGGCTCCAGGCCGAATCCGTCAGCTCGTATTCGACCTGCAGCGGCTTCTCGGCGAGCACCCTGCGCGCCACCAGGCCGTCGCGCTCGAGCTCGCGCAGCTGCGCAGTCAGCATGTGCTGGGTGATCGGCGCGAGCGCGCGGCGCAGCGCGCCGAACCGCACACCGCCATTCATCAGCGTGAACAGGATCTCGAGCTTCCATTTCCCCCCGAGCGCATGGATCGCGTGCTTGAATTCGATCAGCACATTGGGGTCGGTGGGGCAGCTCTCGCATTCACCGCCGTCACACATATCGCTGGTATTGTTT
This sequence comes from Bradyrhizobium sp. USDA 4503, assembly GCF_054055815.1. Classification (NCBI taxonomy): domain Bacteria; kingdom Pseudomonadati; phylum Pseudomonadota; class Alphaproteobacteria; order Hyphomicrobiales; family Nitrobacteraceae; genus Bradyrhizobium; species Bradyrhizobium sp. USDA 4503. The sequence continues at coordinate 2,919,216 of NZ_JBSRXS010000001.1, read as the reverse complement.
TCCATACCGGTCTCGAATTTCATCCTACTTGTCCAAGATCAGATAGTGACCAGATGCGGCCTGTGCAGGGCGGGCAGTGCAATGTTGGGCCCATCCGCCGAACCATGAAGAGGGCAGGGACATGAGCACGGTTTTGGTCACAGGCGGATCGGGATTCATCGGCGTGCATACGATTCTGCAGCTGCTCGCCGACGGGCACGCGGTGCGAACGACGGTGCGCAATCCGGGTCGCAGCAACGACGTGATCGCGATGCTGCGCGAGGGTGGCGCGCTGGCGCCCGACCAGGTCGGCTTCGTCACCGCCGACCTGCTGCGCGACGATGGCTGGCGCGAGGCGGCCACCGGGTGCGACTACGTGCTGCATGTCGCATCACCGCTCGGCGCCTATGTGCCCGAGGACGAGAATGAGCTGATCGTCCCGGCGCGGGAAGGCACGCTGCGGGTGTTGCGCGCCGCGCGCGACGCCGGCGTCAAGCGCGTGGTCGTGACGTCGTCGTTCGCGGCAATCGGTTACGGCCATCCGCCGCAGGCGGCGCCGTTCAACGAGACCGTATGGTCCAATCTCGATGGCGAGGGCGTGCAGGCCTATCCGAAATCCAAGACGCTGGCCGAGCGCGCCGCCTGGGATTTCGTGGCGCGCCAAGGCAATGGCCTCGAGCTTGCCGTGGTCAACCCCACCGCGGTGTTCGGCCCGGCGCTCGGTGCCGATTTCTCCGAGTCGATCGGCATCATCAAGGCGCTGCTCGACGGCGCGATGCCGGCGGTGCCGCGGATCCATTTCGGCCTCGTCGACGTCCGCGATGTCGCCGACCTGCATCTGCGCGCCATGATGTCGCCCGAGGCCAGCGGTGAGCGCTTCCTGGCGGTCGCCGGCGAGACCATGTCGATCCTCGGGGTCGCCCGGGTGCTGCGCGCAAAACTCGGCAGCAAGGCGCGGCGCGTGCCGCGGTTCCAGGCGCCGGACTGGATGATGCGGCTCGCCGCACGGCGCAACCCGATGGCCCGTGCCGCGCTGCCGCTGCTCGGCAAGGTGCGCCGCGCGACCAGCGCCAAGGCGCAGCACCTGCTCGGCTGGCGCCCGCGCGGCAATGAGGAGATGATCGTCGCGACCGCCGAGAGCCTGATCCGGCTCGGCCTCGTCAAGGCCTGACGGCAGCTCCCGTGCAGCGTGCTTGCCAGACGCGTCGGCGAGTGCTGAATTGCAGCGAGCAGACGGAGGCGCCACCGCGCCGCCGAGAACACCAGGGAGGCTGCGCAGATGGATCGGGTCCTCGCGGCCGCAAAGGCGATCGCCAGCGCGCGCCGCAGCCGGGCGCCGCTCAAGGCGCTTCCGAAGGACGTGGTGCCGCGCGACGAGGCCGAAGGCTATCAGGTGCAGTACGCGTTGCACGCTCTGATGCAGCCACACGTCGGCAGCCTCGTCGGCTACAAGATCGGCTGCACCAGCGCGGTGATGCAGGAATATATCAACATCCCGCACCCCTGCGTCGGTGGCGTGTTCGAGAAGGTCGTGCATGACAGCGGCGTGCGGCTGCCGGCGGCCGAGTTCGTCCATGTCGGCGTCGAGTGCGAGATCGCGGTGCGGCTCGCCCGCAATCTCGCTCCCAGCGAGGCGCCGTTCACCGCCGAATGGGTCGCGGAAGCGATCGATGCCTACTATCCCGCGATCGAGATCGTCGACGACCGCTACGTCAAATGGGAGACATTGGGCGCGCCGACGCTGATTGCCGACGACTTCTTCGCCGCCGGTTGCGTGCTCGGGGAGGAGGTGCCGCGCATCACCGTGCCCGATTTGCGCGCGGTCGCGGGACGCGCGATCGTCAACGGCAAGGAAGAAGGCCGCGGCACCGGCGCCGACGTGCTCGGGCATCCCCACAACGCGCTCGCCTGGCTCGCCAATCATCTCGCCACTGAAGGCCGTGGCTTGCATGCCGGCCAGATCGTACTGACCGGCAGCCTGGTCAAGACGGTGTGGCTGAACGCGGGCGACACGGTCGTGATGGAGCTCGACGGCCTCGGCAAGGTGGAAGCGGCCTTTACGTGAGGTGACGTTGTGCGAGCCTGCCTCCACATAAGGACGTCGTCCCTGCGAAAGCAGGGACGACACCGAGTGTGTTGCGCGACCTTGACCTGACTTTACTGAATTCACCTGACTTTCAAGTCGCCGGGCGCTTGGCGTCCGTGACCAGTTCGACCTTGCCGTCGGTCAGCCGGTAGACCGCGCCGACCACCCTGAGCTTGCCCTGATCGACCGCGGCGCTGAGGATCGGCGTTGCCGATTTCAGCTTCGCGACGTTGTCGATGACGTTCTGCCTGATGGCGTTGGCGAGCCGGTCGCCTCCCTTGCCTTCGGTCGCCTTCACCGCCGGTGCGATCGCATTGACCAGCGAGGGCAGATGACCGGGCAGGGTGGTGTTGTCCTTCAGCGACTTGATGGCGGCGTCGACCGCCCCGCAGCTGTCGTGGCCGAGCACCATGAACAGCGGCACGTTGAGCACGGCCGATGCATATTCCAGGCTCGCGATGGTCTCGTCGCTGGCAAAATTGCCCGCGATGCGGCAGACGAACAGATCGCCGCGGCCGGTGTCGAAGGCGTATTCCGGTGCGATGCGGGAGTCCGCGCAACTCAGGATGCCGGCGAACGGATTCTGTCCGCCGGCCAGCGCCTCGCGCTCGTGCTTGAAATCATGCCGCCGCGAGACGCCTTCGACATAGCGCAGATTGCCCTTCACCAGCCGCTCCAGCGCCGCGTCCGGCGCCAGCACATTCTGCGGCTTCGGCGGCGATTTGGTTTCCCTGGCGGAAACCGGCGGGGCAAGGGCGAGGCTGGCGGCGGTGCAGGCCGCGGCAGCGAGGAAGCGGCGCCGGGAGGTCTGGGTGGGAGCTGCGATTTCGCAAAGCTGGCACATCAAAAATCTCCGTAAAATTATCCGAGAATAGCAATCGCGTCCGCGCAAAGGTTGTAGATCATGCGCAGTGCCACCGCAACGACACGGTTTCATGCTCGGTCCCTGCTCCCATGTGCAATTGCGCACAAGGCAGGGATGACGGTGAGGACGAGTCGCAATTCAAGATGTCAAACAGCGCGGTGTGATGACCCGCTAAAGCGAAAGCGGGTGATCCAGTATTGCAGAGACGGCTGTGCTTGAGCCGAGCGGCCGCGGCGTACTGGATCGCCCGGTCCCGTCTTCGCCAAGGCTTCGACGAGGCCATGCATCCTTGGCGCGCCGAAGCTTCAGCGGAGGCGGCGAGCCGGGTGATGACAGAGCGGATTCCACACACACACGATCGTCGTCCTGGCGAAAGCCAGGATCCATAACCACCGCACTTGATGATGAGCGGGATCGTGGCCCCAGCATCGCGCAACAACTCTCATTTGGGGTAATGGGTTCTGGCTTTCGCCAGGACGACATGGAATGTGTTGCGCGATCTGTGAGTCAAACTTCCGCATTCTCGCGACATGATTTGCCCGAGCTTTGCTCTTCGTTCCGCCCTGAGTTGCCCGACGGGCCGATCGGTGCCACCGGATAACCTGCGGGTTATGAAAGGCGCGGGCGGTCTTGGTGTGCTATCGCGCCGGAAAACCCCGGGTGGCGCGGCCGCCGTCGAGCCGCCGAAGTTTGCGATTGACTCATCCATAGCTGGTTGGTTATACGTCAATCCATAACCAATGGGTTATTGATCGCAAATGCCTGACGCTCACGACATCCTGTTTCGAACCCTTGCAGACCCGACCCGCCGGGCCATCTTCGAGCGCCTGTGCCGCGAGGGCGAGCAGACCGTCGGCGCGCTGACGGCCCGCGCCAGGATCTCGCAGCCGGCGGTGTCGAAGCATCTCGGCGTGCTGAAGCTGGCCGGGCTGGTGCGCGACCGCCATGAAGGCAGGCAGACCCATTACAGCGCGCAACTCGGCGCGCTGGCGCCGCTGATCGACTGGACCAGCCAGATGGCGGGCTTCTGGCAGAACCGGTTCGACCACCTCGAAGATCTCCTCAAAAGGATGGACCAATGAACAAGACCACCGCTGAAACGCGTTCCGCGATCGTCGAGCGTGAATTTCCTCATCCGCCGGAAAAGCTCTGGCGCGCGCTGACCCAACCGCATCTGATGGAGGAGTGGCTGATGAAGAACGACTTCAAGCCCGAGGTCGGGCACAGCTTCAACCTGCGCGGCGAGTGGGGCGGCGTGCTGGACTGCAAGGTGCTCGCTGTGGAGCCGCACAGGACGCTGTCCTACACCTGGAATTTCGTGCATGCGGATGCCGCCTACAACCTCGAGAGCGTTGTGGTCTTCACGCTGACGCCGACGGCGACCGGCACCCATCTGCGCGTCGAGCAGTCCGGCTTCCAGCCGCATCAGAAGCAGGCCTATGGCGGCGCTCATGCCGGATGGAAGCAGTTCCTCGAGAATCTCGATCAGCTGATGGCGCGGCAAGGTTGACGGTCTCTCTCTCTCGTCATTGCGAGCCAACGGGTCGGCGCATAGCGCCGCCCGATGACAGGCTCCGCGAAGCAATCCATCGTGCCGCATACTCGGATAGATGGATTGCTTCGTCGCTTCAGCGCAAAATTGCTCTGCAATTTTGTCGCGAGCTCCCCGCAATGACGCTGGATCATTCACTCACCAACAGGAGGTCACATTGAACTGGAACAACTGGATCCGGCAATCGCACCGCTGGCTCTCGATCGCCTTCACGGTCGCCGTCATCATCAACATCGTCGCCATGGTCCTGCAGCAGCAGGCGGTCTGGATCGGCTTGCTAGCGCTGTTCCCGCTGATCTTCATGCTGCTCAGCGGCCTTTATCTGTTCGCGTTGCCATATCTGTCGCCGCGGCGTCAGCATGGGGGATCGACGTCCGCGCCCCAAGTGTGATTGCATGACGTGACGACTTGACGTGACGACTTGACGTGACGACTTGGGGCGGATGAGGCGCGAGAGACAGCAATGACGGCATCGGAACGTATCGACCGGATGATCGAGGACCTCACCGACTGGCGCGGCAAGACGCTCGCCAGCCTGCGCAAGAGCATCCTCGCCGCCGATCCTGAGATCATCGAGGAGTGGAAGTGGATGGGCAGCCCGGTGTGGTCGCGCGACGGCATCATTGCGGTCGGCAACGCCCACAAGGGCAAGGTCAAGCTGACCTTCATGTATGGCGCGCAGCTGCCCGACCCCGACAAGCTGTTCAACACCGGCTTCGAGGGCAATGCGCGGCGCGCGATCGATCTGTTCGAGGGCGACAAGATCAACGCCCCTGCGCTGAAGACGCTCATTCGTGCTGCGATCGAACTCAACCAGGCCAAATCCAGGAAATCTGCGAAGAAGCCGGCAAAGAAGTCCGCGGGTACCCGCGCGACCGCAAAGAAGAAGGCGTGAGCTGCGCCGCCATGGTGCTCGCGATCCATCCGCGATGATCAAGACCAGGCTCGCCACATTGTCCGATGCGGACGCCGTCTCCGCGCTGTTGACGGCCAACAACGGGGAGCACGGTGGCATGCTGCTCGGGCAATGGCCGCGCGACGTGATCGAGACGCGCATTGCAAGCGGGCAATCGATCGTCGTCGCGACCGACGATGAGGGCAGACTGCTCGGCGCGCTCCTGACGTCGGAGAAGGGATATGGCGAGGCGCCGCCGGTGCAGGCCATGCTGAAGGCCTGGCCGGGGCGGGCAGATGCGTATGTTTATGGTCCGGTGTGCGTCTCGCGGGACGCGCGCGGCCTTGGCGTGCTGGATGCGTTGTACGCGAAGCTTCAGGCGACGTTCCCCGGCCGCGAGGCAATCCTGTTCATCAGGGAAGACAACCCGCGTTCGCTCAAGGCGCATCTGCGGCTCGGCATGCGCGAGGTCGCGCGATACGACTTCGGCGGCAAGGTCTTCATTGTCCTGAGCGACAGGCCCGACGCGTGAATGCGGCCGTCGCGCTCCCGCGCAGGCAAGCTAGGCCGAGATGTCGACCGCCTGGCCAACCTTGCCGGCGTCCTTCTGGAACGCCTGCTCGATCAGCTCCTTGATCTTCTGCTCGACCGCGGCGCGCTGATCCGGCGTCATGTTCTTGAGATCTTCTTCCGACATGCCCATGCTTTTGAGGATGTTCGCGCGCATCCGGTCCATCGGGCTCATCTGCGCATATTTGAGAAACTTCTGCTCGACGGTGTCGCCGAGCGAGCTGCCGCCGGTGGCGTCGGCGGTCAGCGGTTTCTTCAATGTACCAGTCGTCATGCTGGCGGTGACCGATCCAAGGCCCGAGATCGACGTCATCTGCGCGCGCAGTCCCCATTGCAATGCTGCAATCGTGGAGCAAATGGCGTGCCATCCGTTGCAGCCGTGATTTCAACGGGATCGCGAGGCCGCCATGCGCGCACGACGCGCAGCCGGCAGCTTCTGCCGGGCGAAGTTTGCCGGTTGCGGCCTTCAGGCTATGGTATGCACGATCACTGGACCCGCAACCGCGGTGGCCTGGCCGACCAGCAATGGGCCGAGATTGTCATCGATCCAGGCCAGCGCGCGGCGGTTGGCCTCTTCGGCGCCGGCATGGTTGTTGAAGACGCTGATCGCGGTGACGGTATCGTCGCCGGCATAGACCACGTAATAGGCCATGAAGCCTTCAACGTCGCTGATGATCGGGATTGCGCCTTCCTTGATCCGGCGCGCGAGTTCCTCGGCGCTACCGGTCTTCGCCTTGGCGTGACGGATGGCGGCATACATGCGTTCCTCCTTCCGGTGCATCGATCGGGCTGCGCTTCGCGCATGCGCGATCGTACGCCGGACCGGGTGGCGACGCCATCGGGATTGCGGACAGATTAGCTGAAACGCCTGCTCACGACCGTCGTGCGCCGGCCGGGGAGCTTCGGCAGCCTCGCCACATCCGCGCGCGTAGTCGTGGTCCTTGGGCCGGGGGCGGGCTCCGGCTCCTGTTGCTGCAGAAACAGCGTGGCTTCGAACAGCACGCCGGGGGCCTGCTTGGCCGTGCCCGAGCACACCGCCCGGTTGCCGTTGAACGAGCCGGTCAGCTGCGCCTCGACCTCGTCACATCCGAACACGGTGGTGAACGGGCCGTCGGCATAGCGATGCGTCGTCAGCGTCGCCGTGAAGCGGTCCTGATCGAGCTGGTAGGTGCCGCCATAAATGAACATGGCGTCGCCGCCCGAGATCCTGCCATTTGCAAGCTGGACTATTCCGGTGCCTTCGCCCCGCGGCGTCCGGAACCACGCCGCATATCGTCCGTCTCTTTGCATGACCGTCATACAAACAGAAAACCCTGCGTTGTCGTCTCCCTACGTTGCAAGCGCCGGGACTTCTACTGCGCGCTGCTGCGAGGGTTAACGAACCGACAAGGCGATGGCGCGACTTTCGTGAAGCGGTATCGGACTGGTGCGCGGCGATCGTGCCGGCGCACGCCACCGGTCACAAAAAGCCACGACCCTCGCCAGGGGAGCTAGCGAGGGCCGTGTTGGTACACCGCGCCGCGCCTAGGTTCGCGACGAGATGTGGGAGCTCGTAAAGGTCCTACTCAGGCATGATCCGTTTCCGAAAACCGGTTTCCACTCTTGGATCATGCCGTTAGAAGGGCAGCAGCACGTCGAGAACCTGCTGTCCGTAGCGCGGCTGTTGCACGTCGGTGATCTGGCCGCGGCCGCCATAGGCGATGCGGGCCTGGGCGATCTTCGAGGAATCGATGGTGTTGTCGCTCTGGATGTCCTCCGGGCGCACGATGCCGGCCACGATCAACTCGCGGATTTCGAAGTTGACGCGGATCTCCTGCTTGCCTTCGACCACGAGATTGCCGTTCGGCAGCACCTGGGTGACGACCGCGGCGACGTTGGTCTGCAACGCTTCCTGGCGGTTCACCGAGCCCTTGCCGTCGCTGGAGGCGGTGGAGTCGGCGGTCAGGATGCGGCCGGGCAGGATCTTGTTCGGCTGCGTGATGGTCTGCGAGCCCAGGAAGTTGGTGACGCCCGAATCCTCGGAGTTGGTGCGGCTGCGCTGGGTCTCGTTGGCGATCGCGGCCTTGTCGGTGAAGTTCACCGTGATGGTCAGGATGTCGCCGACGCGCGCGGCGCGCTGATCCTTGAAGAAGGCGCGGGAGCCGCTGCGCCACAGCGAGTTCGGGCTGTAGGAGGCGACCTCGGGCTTCGGCATCGGCATCTGCACCGGCTTGTAGCCGGGCTGGGTGGTCGGATTGTCGATCGACGACAGCTTCGGCTGCTCGCCGATCTGGGAGAGACGGTCGATCGACGAGCAACCGCTGGCGATCGTTCCGAGCGCGAGCAGCGCACCGGTCAGGACGAGGCGGTTGATGCGGTACTGGGACATGAACTTTACTCGGCGTTTGGTGCGACTGAACTCAGCTTGACGGAAGCGGAATTGGATTCGGTGGCGTCGGCGGTCGGCGCCGCGCGCGGGGTCGCGACCGAGATCGAGACCTCGCCGCGGCCGGTGACGACGCCGGAGACGGCACGCTTGGACTGCAGATTCATCACGCTGACGGTGTCGCCCTCGGCGCCGCCATCCATCGCCTTGCCGCGGATCGTCAGGTAGAGGCCAGCGGTGCGGTAGATCAGCGTGACGTTCTGGTCGCGGGTGACGAGATCGGGCTTCGCGAGGTCGGCGACGCGCAGCGCCTGGCCGGGGCGGAGCTGGCGGCGGACCTGCATGCCGACGGCGCTGTCGCGCACCGCCGCGTCGTTGCCGATTTCGGCCTTCGGACGGCGCTCGACGATCACGTCGGAGGCCTTCAACACGTCGCCGCGCTCGACATTGCGCGTCAGCACGGCGGCCTCGATGGTTTCGATCGCGGTTCCGGTGAAGCGCAGCTTCGACGGCGCGGCGCCGGCGTCGTTGCCGATCTCGAAGGTCAGGTCGAAACGCGTCGAGCGCGGGTCGTAGCGCACGGCGATCGGCTGCATCGCGCCGGTATTGGTGGCCTCGAGGCGGATGTCGCCGGGATCGCGGTCGAAGGTCAGCGCGATGTTGCCGGCCCTGCCGAGCCCGTGGCGGCCCTCCAGCGCGCGCGACACCTGCTGCTCGATCTCCTTGCTGTCGATGGTGCGCGCCAGCCGGGTGACGGTGATCTCCTTCAGCTCGCGGGTATCGACGCCGATCACCTGGTGCGAGCGCAACACGTTGAGCACTTGCGCGACCGGCAGCGTGCCTGTCGTGCCGAGGTCCGGCGCGCGGTAGACCGCGACGCTGCCGGCGCTGCCGGCGTTGTCGATGAGGTCGCCGACCCGCACGATGTCGTCGGCGACCGTGATGCTGGCGCGCAGCGTCGGCACCGCGATCGTCTCGCGACGGCTTTGCGCGGCGGACGGCGCCACGGTGACGGCGAGGAGCGCGGCTGCGATCAGGAGTGAGCGGGCGATCATCGACATCATCCTCAGCGGAACAGGTTGGAGGTCGACTGCATCATCTGGTCGGCGGCGGAGACCACCTTCGAGTTCATCTCATAGGCGCGCTGCGCGGCGATCAGGTCCGAGATTTCCGAGACCACCTCGACATTGGCCTGTTCGAGGTTGCTCTGCTGCATGTCGCCGTAGCCGTCGGTGTTGGCGGTGCCGTCCTGCGGCTGGCCGGAGGCCGGCGTTTCCTGGAACAGATTGTCGCCGATCGGCATCAGGCCGGCCTTGTTGATGAATCGGGTCAGGCCGATCTGGCCGATGTTGGTCGATGCGGTCTGGCCCGGCAGGGTCACCGAGACCTGGCCTTGCGCATTGATGGTGAGGCCGGATGCGTTCTGTGGGATCGTGATCGTCGGCTGCAGCAAATTGCCCTGCGCATTGACGATGCGGCCCTGATTGTCCATCTGGAACGAGCCGTCGCGGGTGTAGGTGAAGGTGCCGTCCGGCATCAGGATCTTGAAGAAGCCTTCGCCGCGGATCGCGATGTCGAGATCGTTGCCGGTCGGCGACAGCGTACCCTGGGTCATCATGCGCGGCGTGCCGACGGTCTTGACGCCGCCGCCGAGGTCGATGCCCATCGGCATGATGGTGTTCTGGTCGGAGGCCTGCGCGCCGACCCGGCGCACATGGTCGTAGATCAGGTCCTGGAACGCGGCGCGCTGCTTCTTGTAGCCAGTGGTGCGCAGGTTCGCGATGTTGTTGGAGATCACCTGAACGCTGAGTTCCTGTGCCGCCATTCCGGTCGCAGCTGTATAAAGTGCGCGCATCGGTCAATCCCCTGGATCAGTTCGGCACGTCGGCGAGTTTCTCGATCGCCGATTTGTGCAGGTCGCTCTGCTGCTGCAGCAGCGAGGCGATTTGGGTGTAGGTCCGCGTGATCTCGATCATGCGGCTCATCTCGACGACGGAATTGACGTTCGACTTCTCGATGAAGCCCTGGCGGATCTGGGCCTTGGTGTCCGGCAGAGCCTGCGTGCCTTCGCCCGGCGCGTAGAGGTTGGAGCCTTCCTTCAGCAGGCGCTGGGCCTGCGCGAACGAGACGAGGCGCAGCTTGCCGCGGATCGAGTCGAGACGGGAGGTGCCCTCGAGCACGGTGATGTTGCCGTCGGCGGCGATCGAGACGTCGTGGTCGGTCTGCTGGAAGGTGATCGGGCCGGCGGTGCCGAGCACCTGGTAGCCCGAAGCGGTGACCAACTGGCCGCGATTGTTGATCTGCAGGCTGCCTTCGCGGGTGTAGCGCTCGCCGCCCGGCGTCTGCACCACCAGGAAGGCATTGCCGTCAATCGCGACGTCGAGCGGGTTCTTGGTCTCTTCGGTCGGGCCCTGCGCGAAATCGTGGAAGGTCGCGCGGTCCTGCACGAAGGAGACGCGGCGGTCGGAGGAGGCGAAATTGTCCTCATGCGCGTTCGAGGACAGATATTCCTGGAACAGCGACCGGTCGGCCTTGTAGCCGTTGGTGTTCATGTTCGCGATGTTGTTGGAGACGACATCCATCTGCCGTTCCAGCACCATCTGCTTCGATAGGCCGACCAGAAGCGTATTCTGCATCGGTGGTTCTCCCCTGTGAGGCGATCCGAATGCAGGTTCTCCCAAACCTTCACGCCGGACCCGTCGGTAACCATTGGGTTCTCCCAAACCCTCAGGTTACGCCGTCCTCTCAGCGAAAGCCGTGCCAACTTGGAATAGTGTGTTATTTGAACGGTTTAGTTGTTTTACCGGGTGTGGCCCGGGGCGGCAGAAAGGTCTTGTTGACCATGTTTGCCCGGCAGTTTTTTCCTAGTGGAAGGTAAATCCTAAGCTTCCGTTAACCATTATGACCCCAGTGTTGCCGGCATTGGGGCGCGTGTGCGCCGGCGGCATTTGTATCGCGTCTTCAGGCCAAGGCTGGGGCAAATCGCGTTCGCATCCTTCAGAGTGAAGCGAGCGGACGATGGCGGACGAGGAAAAGACGGACAGCGGCGAGGGCGCGGCCGCACCGAAGAAGGGCAAGCTCAAGCTGATCATTGCCGTCGTCGGCTTCCTCGTCGTGCTCGGCGCGGGCGCCGGCGGCTGGTTCTTCTTCATGCGCGGCCACGGCGAGGAGCAGCACGCCGAAGCGCCGCCGCCGAAGCCGCCGAGCTTCGTCGACGTGCCGGACATGCTGGTCAACCTGGTCGGCGCGCCCGGCGAGCGCGTGCAATATCTCAAGCTGAAGCTCGTGCTCGAGGTCAAGGAAGAGAAGCAGGTCGAGGCGATCAAGCCGGCGCTGCCGCGCGTTACCGACCTGTTCCAGACCTACATGCGCGAGCTGCGCCCGAGCGACCTCAACGGCTCGGCCGGCCTGTTCCGCCTCAAGGAAGAACTGACCAAACGCGTCAACCTGGCGCTGGCACCCAACCAGGTCAACGCGGTGCTGTTCAAGGAAGTCGTGATCCAGTGACGGGGTGGATGTAAAGCCATGGCCGGCAACGACCAGATGGACCAGGACGCCATTGCGGCGCAGTGGGAAGCCTCGCTCGATTCCGAGGATCCCGCGGCGGCCGCGGCGGAAGCCGCCAAGAACGAGCTCACCGAGAACATGGCGCTGCAATGGGCCGCCATGGTCGAGGACGGCAGCCGCGACTTCGGCAGCAAGAGCACCAATGGCGAGCGCGTGCTGTCGCAGGAGGAGATCGACAATCTCCTCGGCTTCACGGTCGGCGACGTTAGCCTCGACGACCATTCCGGCATCCGCGCCATCATCGATTCCGCGATGGTGTCCTACGAGCGTCTGCCGATGCTCGAAATCGTGTTCGACCGCCTGGTGCGGTTGATGACGACCAGCTTGCGCAATTTCACCTCCGACAACGTCGAGGTCTCGCTCGACCGCATCACCTCGGTGCGCTTCGGCGACTACATGAACTCGATCCCGCTGCCGGCGGTGCTCTCGGTGTTCAAGGCGGAAGAGTGGGAGAACTTCGGGCTCGCTACCGTCGATTCCAGCCTGATCTATTCGATGATCGACGTGCTGCTCGGCGGCCGCCGCGGTCAGACCCAGCTGCGCATCGAGGGCCGGCCCTACACCACGATCGAGACCAACCTCGTCAAGCGGCTGGTCGAGGTGGTGCTGTCGGATGCCGAGCAGGCGTTCCGGCCGCTGTCGCCGGTGACCTTCACGATCGACCGGCTCGAGACCAACCCGCGCTTTGCCGCGATCAGCCGCCCGGCCAATGCCGCGATCCTGGTGCGCCTGCGCATCGACATGGAAGACCGCGGCGGCAATGTCGAATTGCTGCTGCCCTACGCCACCATCGAACCCATCCGCAACGTGCTGTTGCAGATGTTCATGGGCGAAAAGTTCGGCCGCGACCCGATCTGGGAAGGCCATTTCGCCACCGAAGTGGCGCAGGCCGAGATCTCGGTCGACGCGGTGCTGTATGAGGCCGATATCCCGCTGAAGGAGCTGATGAAGCTCAAGGTCGGCGACACGCTGCCGCTGGATATCCGCTCCGACGCGCTGGTCTCGGTGCGCTGCGGCAACGTCACCCTGACGGAAGGGCGCATGGGCCGGGTCGGCGACCGTGTCGCGATCCGCGTCACCAAGAATTTGCGTAAACCCCAAACCACCTTCGCGATGTTCGAGAAGGCGGACGAGCGGACCAAGATGATGGAGGCACCATGAGTCATGTGCTTGGACTAGCAATCGAGAGTCTGGTAGCCGTGCTGCTGATGCTGACGATCGGCTATTGCTGGCTGCTCAACAAGCGCCTGCAGCGGCTGAAGGCCGACGAGCATTCGCTGAAGGCGACGATCGCCGAACTGATCACCGCGACCGAGATCGCCGAGCGGGCGATCGGCGGGTTGAAGCACGCGGTCCGCGACGTCAACGAGAACCTCGGCAACCAGCTCGATGCGGCGACGCAGATGTCGGCGCTGCTGAAGAACCAGCTGGCGGAGGGCGACCACGTGGTGCGCCGCCTGTCCAAGATCGCGATGGCCGCGCGCCCGTCCGAGCCCGTACAGGCACCGGCGGCTGCGCCCGCCGCGCCAGCGGCGCCGGCGCCCAGGGTCTCGGCCGCACACGCGGTTGCCGCGGCGGCTGAAGCCTTCACCGAGCGCAGGAGGGCCGGCGGCCTCGCTGCATGAAGTTGCTTCGTGACATCAGAGTGATGCCCGTGGTGCTGGTCGCGATCTTCGGCCTGATGGTGCTGAAGGTCGCCGGCCTCGTGCTCGATGGCGGTTACGTGTTTGCCGACGATACGCCGCCGGCCGGCCCGGCTGGCCCATCTTGGGCGCAACAGAATTTCAACTTCCCCGGCGCCGGCAAGGCGGTGGTGGACAGCAAGATCAAGGCCGATCCCGGCGACATCACGGGATCGGTCGAGCACAAGGACGCCAAGAAGGACGAGGCGCCGAAGCCGGCCGCACCGGCCGCGGAGCCGTCCAAGCCCGATGGCGTCGTCGTCAACCTGGATGCACCGCCGCAAGTGTCGGCATCCGAGCGCGCGATCCTGGAGCGGCTGCAGGCGCGCCGCCAGGAGCTCGAGACGCGTGCGCGCGAGGTCGAGATCCGCGAAAGCCTGCTGAAGGCCGCCGAGAAGCGCATCGAGGCCAAGGTCGAGGAGGCCAAGGCCAATGACGCCAAGACGAATGCCGATGCCGCGGCAAAGGCGGAAGCCGATGCCGCGCGCTTCAAGGGCATCGTCACCATGTACGAGAACATGAAGCCGAAGGACGCCGCAAAAGTGTTCGATCGCCTGGAAATGAATGTGCTCTACCAGATCGCCTCGCAGATCCAGCCGCGCAAGATGTCCGACATCCTCGGCCTGATGCAGCCGGAAGCCGCCGAACGGCTCACGGTCGAACTCGCCCGCCGTGCCGGCGGCGACAAGTCGGCCTCGACCGACGATCTTCCCAAGATCGAAGGCAAGATGCTCACGCCGAAGACGAATTGATGGGAGCTATCGGAAAGTCCGCCAGTTGGCGGTGGCCTGGTCAGCCGTAAGCCAGATCCGACTTAACACCGGGTTGCCTGCATCGCATCCATATCATCGCGATGAGGGTCGCGCACATGAACGGACCGACGGGCACGAGTGCGACCGGATAGGTAAACCCCGCCAGGACAAGCACGCCGAACCCGATCCGTAGTTCGGAGCGATTCGAGAGAAGCGCGCCATGTTCGGCCATGGGCGCGTTCATGAGAAAGATGAGCGCGAGAGCCAGTAGCGCCGTATCGTAGATCGCGAAGTAGGGAGAGACGAGCAGGGTCGCGACGAGCAGGCACGCGGCCTTGACGGCGAAGCTGACGTTGCGGCGCCATATGATCAGCGTCCACGTCGCGGCTGCCGCAGCGACCGCGACGTGCAGTGCCATGGCCGATCCATAGCCAAAACCGGCAAACCGAAGCGCGCCGTAGACGCTCTGCAGTTTGTACCAAGCCAGCGTGCCGGTGAGATGGAACTGCGTCGTTGCGAAGACGGCGGCCTCACGGAACCCCTCAAAAGTGTCCCAGCCGAAGGTAAGCCCGGTAAGCAGCAAGAGCACCGGTGTCACCAAACTGGCTGTGATGAAGACGGTCCAGCGTCCAGTAGCTATCAAAACGAGGGGAAGCAGGACGCCATATTGCGGCTTGAAGATCAGCAGCGCGATCAGGAAGCCGCTGACGATCGGACGCCGGTCCAGCGTCAGCAGAATCGCGCCGAGCAGCGATGCCGCGAGCAGGGAGCTTTGGCCGACAATGAAATCGTACAGGACGGCCGGCACGGCGAATGCGAGCAGCAGTACGGCGAAGCGCGGCCGGATGGCGGAAACAACGAGCGCCCAGCACAGCAGCTTTGCGGTGCTCCAGATCCAGAACGCGGTCGGAAACGGCAGCAGTGCCAGCAGTGCCGCCGCAAAGAGAAAAAACGGCGGGTAGAAAAACGGTATCGGCACCTCGTAAACGGGGAACGGAGCGTCGTTCAAGCTGGGATGTATTTGAATGATCGCTTGCCGCAACCGCGGCCAATCGTAGGCGGTGGCGGCATGGCCATCGAGAGCCATTCTCCCCGCGCTCCAAAAGCATGAAAAGTCGAGCCCGGTCGCGCCGGTACCATCAACGACTTTCGGTAACACGCAGTACAGGGTAAAGCCCAACACGAAGAGGCAGGCAATGGCCAATGCGCGGTCGTATCCGCTGCGCTCCGCACGGGCGCGCACCATTCCAAATCCGTTCATGAAACTGCCAGAAACTAAGAATTGCTTGAAATGTAAGCGGTTGTATACCGCAACTGGCGGTGGCGCAAGCGAGTAGCCGATCTCCATGCGGCGTTGGGTTAATCGCTCGGAGTTCCGCGCATGCCCGGTGGACCGGGGGTAATCCTCTCGATGCAGACGCGGATGTTCGCCGCCTCCGATGATGTGGGCTCGAGGGGGTCTCCGCGAAGCCAAACGCGTATCGACGCCGGGAAGTGTACGCCGGTTATGGTAGCCTTAAACGGTAGCGTTAAGTTGCAACCGATTTGTCATTCTGGAATTGAAGTCGCTATGTCTCAAGGTAGTGTTTCAGGAATTGCCGATGCTGAAAGACATGCCATGGCTCACCGCGCCGCGCGCCCGATTGTACGTGAGTGGCATCGCAATTGTGCTGGTGCTGACCCTCGCGAGGTCGCTTTTGCTGTTTTACCGCGATGGCGGCTATGGCGCGAATAACTTTCTGCTCGGCTCGGACTTTTTGACCTTCTGGGCGGCCTCGCTCCAGGTGTTGGCCGGGCATCCCGCCGAGGTTTATGTACCCGAATTGCATCTGCTTGCGGAAGCTCCATACCTTCGAGAGGGCTACGAGGCGTTCTTCTATCCGCCGACGATGCTGCTTTTGTGCGTGCCGCTCGCGCTCGCGCCGTATTTCGCCTCGCTGTTCGTGTTCATTGGTATGACGGCGGCGTCGTTCGCCGCGGTGATCTGGCGTATCTTGCAAACGCCTTGGTGCCTGGTCGCGATCCTCGCTTATGCGCCGGTCTATCTTAATGCCGTGGCAGGGCAGAACGCCTTTCTGACGGCATCGATCCTTGGGTGCGGTCTCAACATCATGGACCGGAGGCCAAAGCTCGCAGGCGCGATCCTCGGGCTGATGGTGATCAAGCCGCACCTAGCGCTGGCCGTGCCGATCGCCTTGATCGTCACAGGTCGCTGGCGCACGCTGATCTGGGCAGGCATGTCGTCGATTTCGCTCGTCGTGCTGTCCGCGCTGCTGTTCGGCCTGGATACATGGCTCAACTTCCTCGACGTCTCTCACTCGGCCCGTCAGGCTCTCGAGAACGGCGACGTCGAGTTTTCATTGCTGCAGAGCGTTTACGCGACAGCGCGCCTGCTCGGCGCCGGCGTCAACACGGCCTTTATCATTCACGGCCTCGTGGCGCTGGGCATGACGTGTGTGCTGGTCTGGATGTTGCGTCAGAAGATCAGTGCTGCGACTGAACGCTCGATCATCGTGCTCACCTGCCTTCTGATTACGCCGTTCTGCCTGTTCTACGACATGCTCATCATGGCGCTGCCGCTGGCCTGGATGCTCGGCGAGTGGTTGAAGGTCGGCTTTCCGGCCTGGTCGAAAATGGTGCTTGGCGTGGCGTTTCTCGCGCCGATGGTCTTCTACCTACCTGTCCTCTATCAATTGTCGGTCGTGAAGCCGCTGCCTTTTGGTTCTCCGGTCATCATCCTGTTCTGTTGGTTGCTGGTCCGGGAGAGCATGCGGACGCGGCAAGCGGCGCATGGCGAGCGAGAGGTCGCGGCGGTCTGAGTTCGGAGCGCCTCACTCAAGGGCTGCGGGGTCGTCGACCTTCGCCGTCGTCGGCGACCCCTTGGTGTGGCCGATGACTTTCCGGAAGTCGTCGTGCCGCGCGCCGGCTGCTTTCGCCTCGGTGCAGCCGGAGGCGCGCATATCGCAATTCCAGATGTCCGAGGGAATGCCTGCCGTCTTCGCAGCGGCGCTGCCACACGTCGCCGAAGCGCGTTGTCCGAAACGGATAGCCGGTGTGGCTGAAGCGGATGTCCTCCGCCTTCGATGCGGTGGGGCTCAACACCGTCTGACGCCGCCGAAAGTCAAACCGAGACCGAAGAGTCTCCGATCGCCCCTGTGTCCCGAAGAGGGATACGAAGGCCTTTTTGCGTTTCGGCGCCAGCTCGCAGAATCAGAATCGTCGCAGGCACCATTGCTAGGCCGATGATGACGTCGGTGAGATAGTGGCCGCCTGCGGTCAGCGCCGACGCGATCATGACGATGTTCAGCGCCAAATAGGGGATGAACAGGAACGTGCCGCGTGCGGACAGGATGAGGATTAGGCCGAGCGCGGCATGGAATGAAGGGAATTGCACGATGCCTGTGACGTGGCCTAGGTCGATGACGTGCATCGCGCCGGAGCGGATCGCATAGAAGTCTGGCAGGTAGTAGGCGCTCGTCAGCCGCGCGACGCCGTAATGAGCCCACGCCCCCTCTGCTGGCAGCAGCATCGAAAGTGGGATGATCAACAGCAGCGTGACCGCGAAGAGCCGACTGAACTCCCTGGCACGCTTTGCCTGTCCGGTCGCGCCAAGAGCGATCAACAGCACCAAGACTTGAATGACGATGGTGTCGTAGATCAGATCAAGAGCCCAGCCGATTGTCGGGTTCGAAATCTTCGTCCAATCGAAGAATGCAAGCCAATCGAAGCCGAGCGCGCGATCGGTCGCCGCGAGAGTGTCGTCAACGAGAGGAAAGTGGACCGAGGCGACGAGATAGCTCAGAACGATTGCGACGACGTTGAAGGCGGCGAGCCGTGTGGATGTCGCTGCAAAGGATGCCAGATGCCGGTCCGGCTTGACCGTGCTGTAGACGGCGCCGAACGCGATCAGCGCGAGAAAACCCGTGCCCATGACGGGGCCGACCGATATCTGAAGCCCTGACAGACGCAGCCAGGTGGCATCGATCGCGGCAACGGCCGCGATAATGCGCCAAAGACCAGGATCGTGGATGGCTTCGGATTGTCCGGACTCTGCTGATGTCGTCAGCGCCGATAGCGCGGGCGGCCCCATTCCAATCTCACACGTCCAATTTTGCTGGTTCTTGAAAATGGTATCAGGCTATCACTGCAACCGGCGCGTGATCAATAGCGGTGGTTGCGCCGCGGTGGCGGCTTACCCACAGGATTAATTATCGATATTTTGGGGGTTGAGTGGATGTCGGAGGCCCTTTGAGATCCATCCGATCCAGGCGGTCGTCGATGCGCCGATCAAAGCCGGAACCTGGGGCACACAATGCCCCGCGCACACGACAGTGACCCCAAATTAGATCGATGGGTTTGCGTTAACAGGTCCTTAACGTCGCGCGATCCAAGATCGGGAGGCGTGGGCGAGGGCGCTTCGCGCTTGGTATGGCTGGGGTCCCGAGAAAACGTTTCGAGATGGCGCGAACGGCTGCCGCTGGAACATGGTCGCTAGGCCGCGCTTGGGCGCGGACTGCACGTCTGTGCCTGCTTGCCACCGCCCTTGCGTTTACAACCCTCACATTTTCGACCGCGGCGCATGCCGAAGACCCGGTACCCGGTGAGGCGACATTCTCTGCCGCGAACGGCTATGCCCGGCTGGTGCTGAAGCTGAAGGAGGATGTCGAGTCGGAGGTCACGACCGCCGGCTCGATCATCGTGATCCGCTTCAAACGTCCGGTCGATATCCCCGTCGAGAAACTGCAGGATGCGGTGCCCGATTATGTCGGCGCCGCGCGCCGCGATCCCGACGGCTCGGCGATCCGTCTGTCGCTGGCGCGCCGCGTCTCCATCAACACCATGACCGCCGGCGAGCGCATCTTCATCGACTTCCTGCCCGATAGCTGGACCGGCCCGCCGCCGTCGCTGCCGCAGGAGGTGATCCGCGAGCTTGCCGAGCGCGCCCGCGCCGCCGAGCGCCTGCTGCGCATGCAGCGTGCCGCCGACGCCGCCAAGAAGAAGCCGCCGGTGCGGGTTCGCGCGCTGGTGCAACCCACCTTCGTCCGTTTCGTGTTCGAGGTGCCCGACGGGGTCAGCGTCTCCTCGGTGCTGAACGAGCAGAAGTTGACACTGTCCTTCAACTCGGTCCTGACCTTCGACCTTGCCGATGCCAAGGTCGCCGCCCCACCGAATGTCGCGTCGATCAGCGCGCGCGCCGACACGGACACGTCGGCAGTCGACGTGTCGCTGATGGGCGATGTCGACGTGCATTCGTTCCGCGACGAGAAGAACTACATCGTCGACGTCGCCTTCCAGCAGAACGAGCAGCAGGCGGCAAAGCCCTCGCTGAGCTCATTGTTGCCGAAGCGGGGCAAACCGAAAGGCGCGGCGGCGATCGCGCCTGTGACGTCGGAAAGCATCGCCCAGCAGGCCAAGATCGAGATCAAGCCTGAACAGTCCAAAACCGAACCGCCGAAGTCCGAGCCTGCCAAGTCCGAACCGCCGCGCTCCGAGCCGCTCAAGCCGGAGCAAGCCACGAGCGAGCAACCGGCGGCCGCGCCCGCCAAAACGGAGCAGCCCCGATCGGAACCGTCCGATCCCGAGCTGCTGAAAATCGCCGCGGCACCTGCGGCCAACGCCGAGAACGCTGCTGCGCCGACCCCGCCGCACGACGGTGGTGCCGGCTCTGCGGCGGAACAGAACACGGCGCCCGTGACCGACGCACCACGGCCGGTGCCTGCTGTCGCCGCCGCGCCGGCGATGGAAGCGCCGATGGCGGCTGCGGCGCCATCGCCGCCTGCTGCTGAGGCCCGTGCCGGCGGCAAGCCCGCGGTCGAGGCCCAGCGCGACAGCGACGGCTTGCGCGTGACGTTCTCATTCCCCGGCGCGACGCCGGCGGCGCTGTTCCGCCGCGCCGACACGGTTTGGATGGTGTTCGACACGGCTGAGGCAATCGACGTCGATCCGGTCCGCGCCAAGGCCGGCTCGCTGATATCAGATGTCAGCCGGATCGCGCTGGAGAAAGGCCAGGCGGTGCGCTTCCGCCTCAACCGGCCGCAGATGCCGTCGCTCGAAAGCGACGACCGCTCGCGCGGCGTGAGCTGGACGCTGACCTTTGCCGACCGCGTGCAGAAACCGCCATTGCCGCTCACCGTGGTGCGCAACATCTCGGAGCCCTCGCTCGCCAATGTCAGCGTACCGCTCGCCAATCCCGGCCAGCTGCACAGACTGGTCGATCCCGACGCCGGCGATACGCTCTGGGTGGTGACCGCGCCGCCGCCGACCCGCGGCATAATCAAGCGGCAGGATTTCGTCGAGCTCTCGCTACTGGAATCGATCCACGGCGTCGTGGTTCATCCGAACGCGGACGACGTCAAGGCCGAGGTCGGCGCCGACAAGGTGATGCTGGGCCGGCCCGGCGGCCTGACGCTGTCATCGGCCGACGTCGCCGCCGAGCGCGCGACCGCGGCGGTGAAGCCGTTGTTCGATCCGGACGAGTGGCGCAAGAACCAGTCGGACACGTTCCTCAAGCAGCTCGACGGCCTGATTGCGGCGACCGCGTCGGCCAATGCCGAGCAGCTGCCGCAGGCGCGGCTCGATCTCGCCGACTTCTACATGGCGCGCGGCCTGTACCAGGAAGCCCATGGTGTCGCCAATCTGATCCTGTCCGAGAGCAAGCGCGGCAGCGAGACGGCGTCGGTGGTGATGGTGCACGCGGTCGCCAGCATCCTGATCGGCCACCCGGCGCAGGGCCTGAAGGATCTCGCCAATCCGGTGATCGGCAACGGCTACGATTCCCAATTGTGGAAGGGGCTCGCCTTCGCCCGCGAGGGCAAATGGGCCGAGGCGCGCGAGAAGTTCAAGAACGCCGAATTCGCGGTGGCGACGCTGCCGCCCGATTTGCAGCGCATCGTCACCATGGACTCGATGAAGGCCTCGCTCGAGGTCAAGGACTATGCCGGAGCCGCGCGGCGCAAGAGCGATCTCGACGTGGTCGGCGTTCCCGGCGAGCTGAAGCCCGCGGTTGCGGTGCTGCGCGGCCGGCTGGCCGAGGCGCTCGGCCAGGAGAAGGATGCGCTCGACGCCTATCGCTTCGCCGCCAATTCGGCCGATCGCCAGGCTGCCGCCGAAGGCAGGTTGCTGGAGACGCTGCTCAAGCAGAAGCGCGGCGAGATCGGCCGCGACGACGTGCTGAAGGAGCTCGAGCTGCTGTCGATGCTGTGGCGCGGCGACAATATCGAGCTGAAGACGCTGTATGTGCTGTCGAAGATCTACGCCGAGACGGCGCGCTATGCCGACGCCTTCGCGGTGACGCGTGCCGCGACCCGGCTGCAGCCGAACGCGCCGGAATCGCGCCAGGCGCAGGATGCCGCCTCGGCCTTGTTCGTGCAGCTCTACCTCGGCCCCAAGGGCGACGAGATGGCGCCGATCGATGCGCTCGGCACCTTCTACGAATATCGCGAACTGACGCCGATCGGCCGCCGCGGCGACGAGATGATCCGCCGTCTCGCCGACCGCCTGGTCGGTGTCGATCTGCTCGACCAGGCCGCCGACCTCCTGCAATACCAGGTCGACAAGCGGCTCGAAGGCGCGGCCCGCGCCCAGGTCGCGGCGCGACTTGCGATGGTCTATCTGATGAACCGCAAGCCCGACCGCGCCATTGCCGCGCTGCGCTCGACCCGGATCGCGGATCTCTCCGGCGAGCTGCGCCAGCAGCGGCTGCTGCTCGAGGCGCGCGCGCAGAGCGACGTCGGCCGGCACGATCTCGCGCTCGACATCATCTCGAACATCACCGGCCGTGAGGCAATCCGGCTGCGCTCCGACATCTATTGGGCGTCGCGGCACTGGCGCGAGGCGTCCGAGCAGATCGAGCTCTATTATGGCGACCGCTGGCGCGACTTCACCCCGCTCAATCCGGGCGAGAAGGCCGATATCATCCGCGCCGTGGTCGGCTACGCGCTTGCCGAGGACGCCATCGGGCTGTCCCGGTTCCGCGAGAAATACGCGCCGCTGATGTCCGGCGATGCCGACAAGCTCGCCTTCGACTCGGCCAGCAAGCCGGTGGCGACGTCCAGCGCCGAATTCGCCCAGATCGCGCGAATGGCCGCCAGCGTCGACACGCTCGACGGCTTCATCCGCGAGATGAAGACCCGCTTCCCCGACGCCACCGCCCGCGCGCCATTGCCCGATCCGGTCGCGACCGGATCGGTGACTGACAAGCCGAAGGTCGCGCCGGTGAGCGCGCTGCCGGCGATCAAGGGCGAGCGCCGCGCCAGCGCGGCGCCGTAGCCGCGCTGGGTCTCACGGCCCGGCAGACACCCACGCGGTCGAAATGATCCCGGTGGCGTCGAGCGCGATCCGCCAATGCGAGGCGCCGTTGGCGTGCCGCACACTGTAGACATCCTCGCCCTGCGCGCCGACGCCGAGGAAGCGGGTGGCTTCGATCGCGCCGAGGTCGGCGAGGAAAGGCTGCAGGTGTGGCAATTGCTCGCGGGTCGCCGCGGCGAGCGCGGGGGCCATGTCCGCATAGTCGGGCTGTCCCGATGCGACCCCCTCGATCAGGCGGCGGAGCGCGGCCTCGGTTCCTGGAGCCGGCGACTGTTTCTTCACACGCTCTGCGGTGCGATCCGCAATCTGTTTCGCGCTTGCAGCGTCAATGCGCGGCATCGGCTTGTCGCCATTTTGATGCAGGATCAGTGACGTCGCCTGACCGTCAGCCGCGATGACAAAGCTGATCTGCGCGTCGACCTCCCTGGCGAAAAACCCGGTCTGGCTCTCCGCAAAGAACGGTACGGCCCGCTGCCCGGTGAGCTGTACAGCCAAGTGGTGATCCTCGCGCATCACACTGAGGACGGCCTGCTCGCTGAGCTGGTAGAAGCCGGCATAGCGGTCGAGCACCGCGGCAGCGACTGCGATCTCTTGCCGCACGACGTCCGGCGGCGATCGCGGAGCGGAAGCCGGCACATCGGCGGATCCGCCGGCGGCCTGTATCCGTGCCGCCAGCGTGTTCCAGTCGCGCTGGCCGAACAGTTTGGCGATCAGCTCCAGGCTGTCGCTGTGGGTGAGGAGGATCGATTTGGCGCCGAGCGCTTCGCGCAGCGTCTGCGCCATGGCCTTGGCATCACGAAAGTCGCGCATGGGATCAACCTTTGCATCGACGAACGGAGAGCGTCAGGGGCTTGCGTTGCTGACCCGTTCGTGCGGGCAAAGGAAGCCTGAAACATGGCTTGATACCTTCACCGTCCCCGGGTGGGGTGCAAGCGGCGGGTGGTATCGACCCTGCCAAATGTTCGCCGGGGACGAGCATTTTGTCAATTGCAACTGGTTGTGATGTCAGTAGCTCGTGATCTGTCGCCTGTTTGTAGCTCGTGAAGTGTCGTGTTTTCGGTGCTCCGGAACAAGGGGGGCACGATGGGCACGGCATCCATTCACGAGGGTGTACGACGGATGCGGTTTTCAGATTTGCTGGATCGGACGGAGGCGAAGGAACTGACGCAGGAGGCAGCTTCGGAGGTTCTTGGGATCAGTGTTCGGACGTTTCAACGCTGGGCGGAGCGCTATGAGGCGGAGGGCGACGACGGGCTTGTCGACCGCCGGCTGGGGCGTCGTTCGCCACGGCGGGCGCCGGAGGAGGCGCTGGAACGGATGCTTGCGCTGTACCGGGACAAGTACGCGGACTTCACGGTGAAGCACTTCCACGAGCAGATGCAAAAGCGGCATGATTATGTGCTGGGCTATACGGTGACGAAGCTGGCGCTGCACGCGGCGGGGCTGGTGCTGAAGGCTCCGAAGCGTTCGGCGCACCGCAAGAAGCGGCCGCGGCGGCCGCTTCGGGGCATGCTGCTGCACCAGGACGGATCGCGCCACGTTTGGATCGAAGGCCTGCCCGCGAGGGACCTGATCGTCACGATGGACGATGCGACCAGCGAGGTCTACTCGATGGTGCTGGTCGAGGAAGAAGGAACGGCCTCGACCTTCCAGGCCTTGCGCGAAGTGATTGGCGAGCATGGCCTGTTCTGCGCGCTCTACACCGACCGCGGCAGCCATTATTTCCTGACCCCAAAAGCTGGCGAGAAGGTCTCGAAGACGCAACAAACCCAGGTGGGACGGGCTTTGTCGCATCTTGGGATCGAGCATATCGCAGCCTATTCGCCGCAGGCGCGCGGGCGTTCCGAGCGGGTGTTCGGCACCTTGCAGGACCGGCTGCCGAAGGAGCTGCGGCTTGCCGGGATCACGACGGTTGAGGCTGCCAACGCGTGGCTGAAGGCGCATTACATCCCCGGGCACAACGCCGCGTTTGCGATCAAGCCCGAACAGGAAGGCACGGCATTCGTGGCCGACCGGCATGAGGCCTGGCGCGAGGCGCTGTGCGTGATCGAGGAGCGAACCGTCGCCAACGACAATACCGTTGCATGGAACGGTCGGCGGCTGCAGCTGCCGCAGAGCCGGCTCAGACCTCACTTCGTCAAGGCTGTGGTGCGCCTCCATGAGTATCCCGATGGCACCGTCAGCGTGTTCCTTGGACCGCATCGGTTGGCGATGTTTAGCGCCAACGGACAGCAGATCAGCCCCGACGCGCCTCAGCCTGGCGGCGTGCTCGGAGCCGTCAAGGACAAGCCCTGGCGGGCGCGCAAGCGCGCGTCCTTGACCGCTCCTGCGCGCGCCGCCGTCGAGAAAGCGCGGGTCGGGACGGAGAAACGGGCTTCAAGTCGAACAAAGAAACTCACCCACAGGGCTAAAACCGCCACAACAGCCGTGGCATGATCAATCAGGGAAAGCCGTCCCCGCCTTCCGGCTCCCCTGCAAATCAGAAACGAAGGCGACAGATCACGAGCTACAAAAACACGACATCTTCACCCGCTACGGACATTGCAACTGGTTGTGATCGCACGCGTGCTCTCGACATCCTGCCGTCAAATCGGCAACCATGGCGTCCGATGCACAGCGCCGGGAGGACGTCGTTACATGAGCAAGCCGATCAAGACCGAAGCCGAACTGATCGCGATGGCGCGGGCAGAGCTGAAGGCCCATGCCGACTGCCCCGACGGCATCGACATCTCCGTGCTGCGCGACGGCGACAGCTGGGAGTTTCGCGCCAGCGCCGATGACGCCACGGTGGCGAGGCCCGGCTATCCCGAATGCGTCGCGATGCTGGTGCAGATCGGCGACCATCTCAGCAAGCAGTATGACGTGAAGGAGTAACGGCGACCGCGAAGCGGGGGGATCGATGGACCGCATCGACGCCATGAAGGTCTTCGTTGCGGCGGTCGACGAGGGCAGCCTCGCCGGTGCCGGGCGGAAACTGCGGCGCTCGCCGGCGGCGGTCAGCCGGGCGATCGCTTTCCTTGAGCATCATGTCGGCGCCGAGCTGCTACATCGCACGACGCGCTCGCTGAAGCTGAGCGATGCCGGCCAGCGCTATGCGGCCGCATGCCGTCGTATCCTCGGCGAGCTCGAGGAAGCCGATATCTCGGCGGGCGGAGAGCGGTCAGTGCCGCGCGGCACGCTGACCGTCACCGCGCCCGTCGTGGTCGGCGAGGACGTGCTGCGGCCGGTGCTCGATGCCTTCATGACGGACTACCCGGCGGTGTCGGTGCGGCTCGTGATGCTCGACCGCACCGTCAATCTGATCGACGAGGGGATCGACGTCGCGCTGCGCATCGCCCATCTCGCCGATTCCAGTTTCATCGCGATCAAGCTCGGCGAGGTACGCCGCGTGGTCGCGGCATCGCCCGGCTATCTCGCGCAGCATCCGCTGATCGCCGAGCCGGCTGATCTGGCGAAGCACCAGATCATCGCCATGACGCATTTCGGGCTCGACTCCTGGAGCTTCCCGCCGGCCGCGAAGTCGAAGATCGCGCGCGCGGTCCAGTTCATGCCGCGGCTGGTCGTCAACACCGTGCGCGCGGCGGTGGCCTCCGCCAGCGAAGGACACGGCGTCACCCGGCTGTTCTCGTATCACATCGCCGAGGAAATCCGTGACGGGCGGTTGCAGATCCTGCTCGCCGGCGACGAGCATCCGCCGCTGCCGGTGCATCTTTTGGCGCCGCAGGGTCGCTTCGACGTGCCCAAGGTGCGCGCCTTCGTCGATTTCGCGACGCCGCGGCTGAAAGGCTATTTCGAGCGGCTGTCGCGCGAGGCCAGCAGGGCTGGCGCCATTCGTTCGCGCCGCGGAAGAGTGTCTGCCGAATAGCGGGCATTCGCGCGGAAAGCGGATGTATCTAGCTTCCTCTCCATCGAAGCGGCGCTGGGTCGCTTCAGCAACAGATGGAGAGAGAACATGGGTGCAGAGCAGAAGGTTGCCATCGTCACCGGTGCGTCGCAGGGCCTCGGCGAGGCCATCGTCAAGGGCTATCGCGACCGCAACTGGCGCGTCGTCGCCAATTCCCGCAGCATCAAGCCGTCGACCGACAGCGACGTTCTGACCGTCGCAGGCGACATCGGCGATCCCGAAGTTGCCGACCGCATCGTCAAGCAGGCGCTCGGGCGCTTCGGCCGCATCGACACGCTGGTTAACAATGCCGGCATCTTCCTTGCCAAGCCGTTCACCGACTACACCGACCAGGACTACGCGCAGGTGCTCGCGACCAATCTCAACGGCTTCTTCTACATCACCCGGCGCGCCGCCAGGGAGATGGAGAAGCAGGGCTCCGGACATATCGTGCAGATCACGACCAGCCTCGTCGATCACGCCAATAGCAACGTGCCCTCGGTGCTGGCCTCGCTGACCAAGGGCGGCCTGAACGCCGCCACCAAGTCGCTCGCCATCGAATATGCCGCCAAGGGCATCCGCGTGAACGCGGTCTCTCCCGGTGTGATCAGGACACCGATGCACGCGCCGGCGACGCACGACTTCCTCGCCAAGCAGCATCCGGTCGGACGAATGGGTGAAGCCAAGGATATCGTCGACGCCGTGCTGTTCCTGGAAGGCGCGGGCTTCGTCACCGGCGAGATCCTGCATGTCGACGGCGGCCAGAGCGCCGGTCATTAACGAGCACGATCCGGAGAGTGCCATGCCTATCGTCACCATCCAGGTCACGCGTGAGGGGACGGCGCCGGGGGCGTCGTCCACCACGCCGGAGCAGAAGGCTGCATTGATCAAGGGCGCCAGCGAGCTGCTGCGCGACGTGCTTGGCAAGCCGATGGAGTCGACCTTCGTCATCATCGAAGAAGTCGATACCGATAATTGGGGCTGGGGCGGGCTGCCCGCGCTGGACTATCGCAAGAAGCTCGCTGCAGCTGCGGCGTCCAAATCTTCCCGCTGAAGGCTTCCCCCAAACCGAATGTGCATTTCTCCCGGTCGGGAGAGGTGAGCCGTGATCGCTGTGAGCGATTGCTGCGATCGCAACTAATCATTTTTCATGAACGGCCGGAGGGCCTACTGCGATGTCTATGTCAGCCAATGTCGATCACCACCGGCGCCATCACGCCGAGCCGCGCCTCGATGCCGGCGAGCCGCTATGGCTGTCCGCGGCCGCGGGGCTGTGCGCCTCGCTGGTCGGGCTCGGACTGGCGCGCTTCGCCTACACGCCGTTGATCCCGGCATTGATCGCCGCAAAGTGGTTCACTCCGGCGGAAGCGGTCTATCTCGGTGCCGCCAACCTTGCCGGCTATCTCGCCGGCGCGCTGCTCGCCCGCGATCTCGGCGCGCGCATCGGCTCGGTGTGGGCGCTGCGCGGCATGATGGTGCTGGCCGCCATCACCTGCTTTGCCTGCGCGGTGCCGATCTCCTTCATCTGGTTCTTCGGTTTTCGCTTTCTCGCCGGCGTCAGTGGCGGCGTGATCATGGTGCTGGCGGCAACGGCGATCCTGCCGCATACCGCACCCAGCAAGCGCGGCCTGATCGGCGGTGTGATCTTCGCCGGTGTTGGCCTCGGCGTCGCCGCGTCCGGAACACTGGTGCCGCTGTTGCTGCAACAGGGCGTCAAGCAGGCCTGGTACGGCCTTGGCGTCCTGTCGGCGGTGCTGACACTGGTCAGCTGGAAGGCGTGGCCCGCCGAAGCTCCCGCCGCACGTGGCGTGGTCGAGCAGCCCGTCGCGTTGCATGGCCTGCGCTCGCCGCTGGTGATCGCGCTCTGCCTGGAATACGGCCTCAACGCGCTGGCGCTGGTGCCGCACATGGTGTTCCTGGTCGATTTCGTCGCCCGCGGGCTTGGGCAGGGCATCGCGGCGGGATCGCATTACTGGGTGCTGTACGGCATTGGCGCCGTGGTCGGACCGTTGCTCACGGGACACCTCGCCGATCGCGCCGGCTTCGCCGCGGCGCTCCGCGCGGCGTTCCTGATCGAGGCCGTTGCGGTTGCGCTGCCCGCCGTGACGACATCGCCTGCCGCGCTGATCGTGTCGAGCCTGATCGTCGGCGGCTTCACGCCCGGCATCGTGCCGCTGGTGATCGGCCGCATCCACGAGCTGATCCCGCATTCCGCGG
This sequence comes from Bradyrhizobium sp. USDA 4503, assembly GCF_054055815.1. NCBI lineage: Bacteria > Pseudomonadati > Pseudomonadota > Alphaproteobacteria > Hyphomicrobiales > Nitrobacteraceae > Bradyrhizobium > Bradyrhizobium sp. USDA 4503. Next base: position 2,890,496 of record NZ_JBSRXS010000001.1, on the reverse strand, counting down.
CGAGCCAGCGTTCAGCCTGGGCGCAGGCCACCACGACCTTCGCGCTGTTCCAGGCGGCGGGCGCCTATGGCCTGTCGTATCTGTTCGCGCACAGCGGCGGCGACTATGCGCTGTTGTTCGTGATCGGCGCGGCCGGAGTGGTCGTCGCGCTGGCGATCGAACTGTTCGGCGTCGTCGGACTGCGGCACAAGTCCGGCTAACCGCGCAGCGCTTTGGTCAAGACCGCGACGAGGCGATCGACATCGGCCTCGTCGTTGAAAACGTGCGGCGAGATCCGCATCCGGCCGAGCCGCAGCGCGACATGGATGTTCTCGGCGGCGAGCCGCGCGATAAGTTCTTTCGGGATGCCGCCCGCCATGCCGAGGCTCAGGATGTGCGGCGCACGCACGCTGCGCGCCGGCACGTTGAGCCCGAGGTCACGCACGCCGTCCGCGATCCGCTCGTTCAGCATCGCGAGCCGCGCGCTGACGGCCGCGGCGCCCCATTCCGCCATCATCTCGATGCCGATCGAGGCCATCTCCAGCGTGATGAAATGATCGCGCTCGCCCATGTCGTAACGCGTGGCGTTGTCGACATAGGCGAGATCGCCGAAATAGACCGGATTCTCGGAGTTCACGTTGCGGCGGCCGCTGGAGGTCTGCTCCAGCGGCACGCCGTTCTGGTGGCGTTTTGCAATGTAGAGGAAGGCGCGCCCGTAGGGGCCGATCAGCCATTTGTAGGTCGGAAACATCACGGCGTCGGGGTCGAGCCTCGTCACGTCCATCGCCACGACACCCGCGCTCTGCGTCGCGTCGATGACGAACATTGCGCCGTGCTGCCGAAGCGCGGCCTGCACCTTGTCGACGTCGATCATGCCGCCGTCCGACCAGTGCACCGAGGAGATCGAGGCAAGGCCGACCGGCGGCGCGCCTGGCCGCTCGATCGTTGCCAGCACCGCCGATGTCCAGTCGCCGTCGGCGGGCTGGCGCACAGTGTCGACGACGAACCCTTGCGCCTCGGCGCGGGCGTGCCATTCGAGGACCGGCGAGGAATGGTCGTTCTCCAGCACGACGACGCGGGTGCCGCGCGGAATGCTCAGCGCCTTCGCCACCGTCGCGACGCCGTAGCTGATCGCGGGGATCAGCGCGACATCGTCAGGTGCGGCATTGATCAGGCGGGCCGCCGCGCTACGGGCGCGCTCATGCTGACGGCCGGCGAAGCCGGGATCGATGGTCCAGGGCTGGCCTTTGCGTCCGACCGCTGTGCGGCCGGCATCGAGCGTCTTCAGCGGCAGCGGGCTGTAGGACGCCGAATTCAGGTAGCAGACCTCGCGTGGAACATCGAACAGATGACGCTGGGAGGGAAGCATGTCGTCTCGTTTGCTGGAATTTGCGGATCATGACGTGACGCCGAAGAGCGCGCGCTCATCCGTCATACTGGTCCGGCCCCATCGCCCAAGGCGCCTGGTCATAGCCGTTGGCGAAGGTGCGGTTGGTCTGCGCCGGATTGCGATTGACCAGCGGCCGCAGAAACATCGGATGCGTGGCGCTGCGCACCTCGTGCTCGACGGTGAACAGATGTCGGCCGTCGGCCGGATCGACGATATCGCAGAAGCGGTACTGGTATTGATTGTCTTCGCGGGAGACCAGATTGCGTTCGCGCAGTCGCTGGTAGGGGCCCGAGAAGTCCGTGATGTAGATCTGGATGTGATGGCCGTCGAATTCGCCCTGCGCCGCGTCGCTCTCGCGGAATTGCAGATACTGATCCTTGCCGACTTTTGCGCGCGCGACGACGCCATCGCCGTTTACGACGCTGGCGGGGATGCCCAGGATCTCAGGATAGAACCGGCTGATCGCCTCAGCCGTGCCGCGCGGCACCTCGAACTCGACATAGGGCATGCCGAGCGCGATGCGCCCGAACCGTTTGGCGTCCGGTTCAAAGCAGCGTAGCCGGTTGCCCCAGGGGCAGATGGCCTCGACGTGATCATTGCGCTCGCGATAGCTGAACGCGGTGCCCTCGAGCTTGGGCGCGACCGCGGCGAGCCGCTGCAGCAGGGCCTGCCGCCCGGCGATCACGATGCCGGTGTGGCCGCGCAGCACCTGCTGGCGGCCGCTCGGCAGATGAAACTGGCTGCGGCTGACATTCACCCACATGTTGCTGTCGGAGACCATCAGATAGGGATCGCGGGTCAGCCCGATGCCGGCGACGTAGAACAGCGTGGCGAGGCGCTGGTCCGGCACCTGCACGTTGACATGCTCGAGATGGATGGCGTTGCCGAGATCTTCTGCGGCGCGGTCGAATGGCTGCTGCACGGCGCGGCTCCCTGGATGCGGTGACGCGCATGATAGTGCAACGGTGTGGCCGATCCAGCTGACGAGCCATGAATGTTTCGCAGGGCGCTACCCCCCGTAACTCTGCACCAGGCTGCCGGCGACCAAAGCCCAGCCGTCGACCAGCACGAAGAAGATCAGCTTGAACGGCAGCGAGACCACCACCGGCGGCAGCATCATCATGCCCATCGACATCAGGACCGAGGCGACCACGAGGTCGATGATCAAAAACGGCAGGAACAGCAGGAAGCCGATCTCGAAGGCGCGTTTCAGCTCGGAGATCATGAAGGCCGGCACCAGGATGCGCAGCGACATCTCCTCCGGCGTCGCCGGCGGCGGCTCGCCGGAGAGGTCCATGAACAGCTTCAAATCCTTCTCGCGGACGTTCTTCTGCATGAAGCCGCGCAAGGGGACCGAGGCGCGCTGCAACGCGTCCTCAACGCCGATCTGGTTGGCGACCAGCGGCTTGATGCCGTCGTCATAGGATTTCTGCAGCACCGGCCCCATCACGAAGGCGGTGAGGAACATCGCAAGCGCGATCATCACCGAGTTCGGCGGCGCGGTGGCGGTGCCGAGCGCGGTGCGCAGCAGCGACAGCACGACCACGATGCGCGTGAACGACGTCATCATGATCAGGATCGACGGCGCGATCGACAGCACCGTCAGTAGCGCAATCAGCTGGATCGCGCGCTCGGTCACGCCGCCATTGCCGCCGCCGAGATTGATGCTGATATCCTGCGCCATCGCCGGATCAGCGAGGGATCCGGCGGCGATCAGGACAGCGATGAAAAAAACTCTACGCGGGACTGCCCCTGGCCTCACGAAGGATTCTTCGGTCGGCCGAGCAGCGAGGCCATCTCGTCCTCGAGATTTTCGAACCCGCTCTTCTGTCCGCCGGCGGGCGGGGCGGGCGGCTCGCTGCGCTGCGGGCGCGCCGGCGGCGCCTCGGGCGCAACCGGCGGCGCGACGGTCTCGCCGGCGCCGGTCGGGCGGCGCAGCGCCGCTTCGAGCCGTTGCGCCATCTCGGCGAGATTGGCGTCGGCGTTCGATGGAGGCGGTGGAGCTGGAGGCGCCTGCGTTGCAGCCGGCGGCGGCGCCTGTGGAGGCGGTGGCGGCGGCGTCACGGCGCGCTCGGCTGTGCGCAGCGGTTGCGGAGCCTTCGGCGGCTCGGCGGCGCGCGGCGGACGCGGGGCGACCGGCTCGGAGCGCGGCGGCAGGCGTGGCGGCATCGGATCGGGCCGCGGCTCGCCGCGTTCGGGTGTGAAGCCCGCGAGCGGATCGCTGCGACGCTCGGCGATCGGCGGCGGGGGCCGGCGCAGCTCGTCGGCGAAAGAGGGCCGTGTCTGACGCGGCGGCAGCTCCGGCTCGGGAAGGTCGAAATTGTCGGAGCGGGCGGCTTCGCTCTCGTTCCAGGCTGCATCCGGAAGCGGCGCCACGCGCGGCGGCGCGGCATCGGCTGCGACCGCGGGGCGGGTCGACATTTGATCGCGCGCGGGCATCGCGCGGACGATATTCGGCTCGACGACGATATCGGTGGGGCCGCCGATCATCAGGAGATGCTCGATATTGTCGCGGCGGACCAGCACCAGGCGGCGCCGCCCGTCAACGGCAGCAGCGTCGATCACCGCCAGGCGCGGCATGCGCCCGCGGTTGGCGTTGGCCCCGAGGCGGTTTCCGGCGAAGCGGCGGACGAGCCATGCGGTCACGCCGATCAGCGCCAGCACGACAACGAATGCCAAGACGAATGTAATGACCTGCATATTGGAGTCCCCGGCCATCTTGGCCTTCCTCAGCTTTCGCCATCAACGGGCGCGGATTGATAGGTGCGGTTTGCGCAGCGAATCGCGCCCGAGATTCGCCTTATTTCTTAATTCCCAGCGGCTTGCAGCCGGCTGTTCTATTAATAAACCAAGAATCGCTTGTCCCAAAACGACTTCTCAGCGCCCCACGCTGTCTTGGTTTGTGCTGGTTAACGCAGCATTCGTGGCGAAAATGCGCTCGCAGGCCGCAGTTGCGGCGTTCTCCACGGATCCGTCCGGCATTTTAACCACCCGTTAACCATACACCGGGCAAATTCTGCCTACCTCGGAAGAGCCCAGAGGTTAACGGAGCCGCGGCGATGGCCATGAACGATCTCCCGATCCTGTCGGCGTTGCGCACCAAGATGCAGTGGCACCAGGAGCGCCAGCGGGTGCTCGCCGAGAACATTTCCAATTCCGACACGCCGAACTTCCGGCCGCGCGACCTGGTCGAGCCGAAGTTCGACCGGGCCGGCGCCACGGTTGGCGGCGGCGTGGGGACGCTGCCGATGATGCAGACCAGCGCTACCCACATGGCGGCGTCCGGCGCGCCCGACAGCTTCGACAACGATCGCGGCAAGAGCGGGTTCCAGACCCGTCCGGCCGGCAACGCGGTCAATCTCGAGGAGCAGATGCTGAAAGTGTCGGCCAACCAGATGGACTATGCGGCCGTCACCTCGCTCTACAGCCGCAGCCTGCATCTGCTGAAGACTGCGATCGGCAAGGGCTAGAGCAAGGGTTAGCCCGCCTGACGGCGGCAGGAGGATCCCATGGCAGATGGAACAAGCGATTTCGCCCGCTCGATGAGCATCGCAACCTCAGGCCTGCGGGCGCAGGCGGGGCGCATGCGGGTGATCTCGGAAAATATCGCCAATGCCGATTCGACGGCGCAGACCGCGGGCGGCGACCCTTACCGCCGCAAGGTGCCGACCTTCTCCTCCACGCTCGATCGCACGCTCGACGCTCAGGTCGTGGCGCTGGGCCGGATCCGCCCCGACCAGTCTTCGTTCCGGGTCAAGCACGAGCCGGGCAATCCGGCGGCGGACGCCTCGGGCAACGTCAAATATCCGAACGTCAATGCGATGGTCGAAATGACCGACATGCGCGACGCCCAGCGCTCCTACGAGGCCAACCTCAACATCATCAGCGCGACGCGGCGGATGATCCAGCGCACGCTCGACATCCTCAAGTCCTGACGCAACAAGAACAGGGAACGTAAATCATGGCTTCACCGACAGTCGCCGCCAACGCCTACGCCAACCTCGCCAAGATGATGGAGCGCGGCGGCGCCGAGAAGGCCGGGCAGGCCGTCGCCGGCCCATCCTTCAGCGCGCTGCTGAAGGACTCCGTCGGCAGTGTCCTGGAGGCGGGCAAGAAGTCCGACGCGCAGACCATGGCGATGACCTCGGGCAAGGCGAACGTGATGGATGTGGTGACGGCGGTCGCCGACACCGACGTTGCGGTATCGACGCTGGTCTCGGTGCGCGACCGCGTGATCCAGGCCTATGAAGACATCATGAAGATGCCGATCTGACGTCGCTTGCGACGTCATCCCGGGCGATGCGCAGCATCGAGCCTCAGATGTGCAATTGCACATCAAAGATCTCGAGGTTCCCGGTTCGATGCGTTGCATCGACCCCGGAACGACGGTGCAAACAACTGACAGCGAGAACTCAACAATGACCGGCCCCGAAACCCTCGACGTGGCGCGCGATGCGATCTGGACCATCGTGGTGGTGTCGTCGCCCCTGATGGTGGTCGGCCTCGTGGTCGGCGTCGTGGTGTCGCTGTTCCAGGCGCTGACGCAGATCCAGGAGCAGACCCTGATTTTCGTGCCGAAGATCCTCGCGATCTTCGTCACATTGCTGCTGGCGCTGCCGTTCATGGCGGACTCGCTCAGTAGCCACATGATGCGGATTTCATCGCGAATCATCGGCGGTTGATGCACTAATGCCGCAGTCATGCGCATCGATGTCTCCCTGCTGCCGGCGCTGGCCGCGATCTTCGTGCTGGTCTTCGCGCGCGTGGGCGCGATGGTGATGCTGCTGCCCGGTTTCGGCGAGAGCAACATCCCGGCGCGGGTCAAGCTGTCGATCGCGCTATTGCTGACGCTGATCATCCTCCCCCTGCATCGCAACGCCTATCATGTCGACCTGACGTCGATCTCCTCGCTCGGCGTCCTGATGGTGCATGAGCTCATCATCGGCATCGTGCTCGGCGCGACCGCGCGAGTGACGTTGTCGGCGCTCAACGTCGCGGGCTCCGTGATCGCGCAGCAGCTCGGCCTCGGCTTCGTCACCGCGGTCGATCCGACCCAGGGGCAGCAGGGCCAGATCATCGGCAACTTCCTCACCATCCTCGGCCTCACGCTGCTGTTTGCGACCGACAGCCACTATCTCGTCATTGCGGCGCTGAGCGAGAGCTACCGCATCTTCTCGCCGGGCGAGATCATGCCGACCGGCGATGTCGCCGCGCTTGCGACCTCGGCCTTCTCCGCCGCCTTCAAGATCGGCCTGCAGCTGTCCGCGCCGTTCCTGGTGTTCGGCCTGGTCTTCAACATCGGGCTTGGCGTGCTGGCGCGGCTGATGCCGCAGATGCAGGTCTATTTCGTCGGCGTGCCGCTCTCGATCATGGTCGGGTTCCTGATCTTCGGCGTCGTGCTCGCCGCGATGATGAACACCTATCTCGACTATTTCCTCGGCGTCATGCGCCAGCTCGCTCCGATGAATTAGGGGGAGAAGCAGTGGCGGACGATACCGAAGACAAAACAGAAGACCCTACGCAAAAACGTCTCGATGAAGCCCTCGAGAAAGGTGACGTTGCCAAGAGCCAGGAGGTCAATACCTGGTTCGTGATCGCCGGCGGCACCTTGGTGCTGTCGACCTTCTCGGGCTCGATCGGCAGCGGCATCTTGATGCCGCTGCGCAACCTGATCGCCAATTCATGGATGATCCGCACCGACGGCGCCGGCCTGCTGGCGCTGACACAGTCGCTCGGCTACGCGGTGGTCGCCGCGATCGGCGTGCCGTTCCTGTTGCTGGCGCTGGCCGCGATCGCGGGCAACATGGTGCAGCATCAGCTGGTGTGGTCGGGTGAGCAGCTGAAGCCGAAATTCTCCAAGATCTCGCCGGCGGCCGGCTTCAAGCGGCTGTTCGGCAAGCAGGCGGTGGCGAATTTCCTGAAGGGCCTGTTCAAGCTGATTGCGCTCGGCGCCGTGATGGTCGCGGTGCTGTGGCCCGACCGGATGCGGATGGAATCCTTCCTGCGGGTCGATCCGGCCGAGCTGCTGCCCGCCATCACCGGCATGACGGTGCACCTGTTGGCGGCGGTGGTGGCCATCCTCGCTGCGGTCGCGATCGCCGATTACTTCTTCCAGTACCGGACCTGGTACGAGCGTCACAAGATGTCGCTGCAGGAGATGAAGGAGGAGTTCAAGCAGTCGGAAGGCGACCCGCACGTCAAGGGCAGGATCAAGCAATTGCGGGTCCAGCGCGCCAAGAAGCGCATGATGGCCCAGGTTCCGAAGGCCTCGGTGATCATCACCAACCCGACCCACTATTCGGTGGCGCTGGCCTACGACCGCAGCATGTCGGCGCCGATCTGCGTCGCCAAGGGCGTCGACAATCTTGCCTTCAAGATCCGGGAGATCGCCAAGGAGCACGACATTCCGATCGTGGAGAACGTGGCGCTGGCCCGGGCGCTCTATGCGACGGTCGAGCTCGACCGGGAGATCCCGGTCGAGCACTATCACGCGGTTGCCGAAATCATCGGCTACGTGATGCGGCTGAGGCGCGGCTTGTCCGGCCTGCGGCAGTAAGGGGCGGAAAACCCGCTTGAAATGCGCGTAACTTGCGAAATTGCCGCCTGTTGGACTTGCGTTTTCGGGTCCGATTCAGGCACTCAGGGGCGAGGTGGCCGGCCGGTCGCCTTCGTGATGCAGACGAGCCATGTCTCTCCAGATGACCGCCGATAGCAACGATCCTTCCGTGACCGAGCCTTTCGTGGCCCACGGGCCAGCGCGGCGGAACGGCAGCATCCTGCTGGTCGTCCTGATCGCCGCCGGCATCGTCGCGGTGGCGGTCTGGCTGATGACCATCGGCCGCACCGAGGCGCAGCCCTATATTCTCGGCGTGCTGGCGCTGCTCGCCACCGTCGGGCTGTTCAACCTGTTCGCCCTTGCCGCCGGCATCGTCCGCTTCTCCGACCGCGCCACCGATGATCCGGTGATGGCGCGGATCGCCGACCAGGCCCAGGAAGGGCTCGTCGTCACCGACTCCCGCGGCCACGTGGTCTATTCCAACGCCGCCTATCTCACGCTGACCGGCGCGGCCGGGCCGCAGGAGGTCCGTCCGGTCGAGCGCGTCTTCATCGGCAACCCCGACGTCTCCGAGGCCGTGTTCCGCCTTTTGAAGGCTGCGCGCGAGGGCAAGCGGCAGCAGGAGGAGGTCCGCCTCGCCGGCCACGAGGCCGGCCAGGGCCGCTGGCTGCGCCTGCGGGTACGCCCGCTCGGCGAGGGCAAGCGCGATGCGAAATATGCGGTTTGGTCGATCGCCGACGTCACCCGCGACCGCGAGCGCCAGGAAGACGTGTTCCAGGAGCTGCGGCACGCGATCGAATATCTCGATCACGCGCCATGCGGCTTCTTCTCGGTCAATCCGGCCGGCGAGATCGCCTATGTCAACGCCACGCTGGCCAACTGGCTGGACTACGATCTGGCCGAGATCGGCTCGGGCGGCCTGAAACTGACCGACATCGTCTCGGGCGACGGCGCGGCGCTGTTGACCTCGATTGCGGCGGTGCCGGGCGAGGTCAAGACCGAGGTGTTCGACATCGACCTGCGGATGCGCGGCGGCAAGACCGTGCCGGTGCGGCTCTATCACAAGCTCGCTTTCGGCTCCGACGGCGCGGCGGGCGCCTCGCGCACGCTGGTGATTAGCCGCGCCCGCGACGAGCATTCCGATCCGGAGCGCGCCGCCGAGGTGCGCTTCATGCGCTTCTTCGACCATACGCCGATGGCGATCGCGACCGTCGATCGCGGCGGCAATGTGGTCGGCGCCAATGCGCGCTATGCCAAGCTGGCGCAGGGCCTGAACGGCGACGGCGGCGCCGCCAAGTCGATCTTCCGCGCGGTCAATCCGCGCGACCGCGGCCTGCTGATCGCCGCGATCAACCAGGCGGCCGAGGGCCAGGGCGACATCGCGCCGGTCGAGGTGATGCTCGACGGGCCCAAGGAGCGCTTTGCCCAGTTCTTCGTCACCACCGTCGAGAAGGACGAGCGCGACGCCGAGACCGCGATCGTCTACATGCTCGAAACCACCGAGCGGCGCGCGCTGGAGAACCAGATCAACCAGTCGCAGAAGATGGAGATGGTCGGCCAGCTCGCCGGCGGCATCGCGCACGACTTCAACAACGTGCTATCGGCCATCATGATGGCCAACGACTTCCTGCTGAACGCGCACAAGCCGACCGACCCGTCGTTCCAGGACATCATGCAGATCAAGCAGAACGCCACCCGCGCCGCGACGCTGGTGCGGCAGCTGCTTGCATTCTCGCGCCGCCAAACGCTGCGGCCGCAGGTGCTCGATCTCGGCGATGCATTGAGCGACCTCACCATGCTGCTGCGCCGGCTGATCGGCGAGAAGGTCAAGCTCGACCTCGTGCATGGCCGCGACCTGTGGCCGGTGAAGGTCGACGTCTCGCAGTTCGAGCAGGTGGTGGTCAATCTCGCGGTCAACGCGCGCGACGCGATGCCCGACGGCGGCAAGCTCATCATCCGCACCGCCAATGTACCGACCGAGGAGGCCGCCCAGCTCGCCAACAAGGGCATGCCGGCGGCGGACTATGTGAAGATCGAGATCGCCGACACCGGCACCGGCATTCCGGCCGAGATCATCGACAAGATCTTCGAGCCGTTCTTCTCGACCAAGGAAGTCGGCAAGGGCACCGGCCTCGGCCTGTCCACGGTCTACGGCATCGTCAAGCAGACCGGCGGCTTCGTCTATGTCGATTCCGTGCCGGCCGGCGGCACCACGTTCCGGATCTACCTGCCGCGGCATCGCCAGGAGCAGGAGGTCGCACCTGAGGCCCAGGCCGGCAACGGTGCGGCCAAGGAAACCGCCGCCGCCACGGAAGCCGCCAAGCCGAAGCCGGATCTGACCGGGCAGGGCACCATCCTGCTGGTCGAGGACGAGGACGGCCTGCGCTCGCTCAATGCGCGCGGCCTGCGTTCGCGCGGCTACAGCGTGATCGAGGCGGCGAACGGCGTCGAGGCGCTGGAAGCGTTCGAGGAGAAGAACGGCGCTGTCGATCTCGTCGTCTCCGACGTCGTGATGCCGGAGATGGACGGCCCGACGCTGCTGAAGGAAATGCGCAGCCGCAACGCGGAGCTGAAGATCATCTTCGTCTCAGGCTATGCCGAGGACGCCTTCGAGAAGAGCCTGCCGGAGAACCAGCAGTTCGCGTTCCTGCCGAAACCCTTCACGTTGACGCAGCTGGTCGCCGCGGTGAAGGAAACCATGACGGCGAACTAGCCGGTTGCCGCGGCAACCGGCTTTACTTCTCGCAAGTGCGAGGCGAAATTCCGCGGTAACTGTGGTTGAAACCGGGCCTCATCCCGCGGTAGGACGCGCCGTCGCGTCCACAAGGACCATAGTGTCACATCTCCGCGACCGAGGGCCGCAGCCGCGGTTCCCGTTTCCCGCTTCACTTTTAACCGTCCCTGCCCATCTTAGGGGCGTTTCCCCATGCCGGGGAATCCTTTGAGGAAACCAACATGAATTTCTCGCAACGCACGCGTGGAATTGTTCGGGCGATCGCCGTCGCGATGGCACTGGCGCTGCCCGTGATGATGACCGTTTCGGCGGCCGACGCCCGCGTTGGCGGCGGCGGCTCGCGCGGCTCGCGGACATTCTCCGCGCCGCCCTCGACCAACACGGCGCCGGGCTCGGTTGCGCCGATGAACCGCACCTTCAGCCAGCCTGGTAGCCCGAACATGGGCTCGCCGGCGGCGGCAAATTCCGGCGGCCTGTTTGGTCGCGGCGGAATGGGCCGCGGCCTGCTCGGCGGCCTGGCCGCGGGCTTCCTTGGCGCGGGCCTGTTCGGCATGCTGTTCGGCGGCGGGTTGTTCTCGGGTCTCGGCGGCTTGTCGTCGATGCTCGGCCTCTTGCTGCAGATCGGTCTGATCGTGCTCGTGGTTCGCCTTGCGATGTCGTGGTGGCAGCGCCGCAACACGCCGGCGGCCGCCTATGCCGGTGGCCCCGACGTCGGCCCCGGTCCGCAGGCGAACGCCCGCTCGGGCTTCGGCTTCGGCCTTGGCGGCGGATCGAATGCGCCGGTCGAGATCGCGCCTGGCGACTATGAGACGTTCGAACGGCTGCTCGGCGACATCCAGACCGCGTGGTCGAACGAGGACATCGCGAAGCTGCACACGCTCGCGACGCCGGAGATGGTGTCGTACTTCTCGAAGGATCTCGAGGAGAACAAGGCGCGCAACGTCACCAACAAGGTGACCAATGTGAAGCTGCTGCAGGGCGATCTGGCGGAAGCCTGGCGCGAAGGCGACAGCGAGTATGCGACGGTCGCGATGCGCTACTCGCTGGTCGACACCGTGCTCGAGCGCGGCACCGGCCGTCAGGTCGGCGGCAGCTCGCAGCCGGAGGAGGTCACTGAGGTCTGGACCTTCGTACGCCAGCGCGGCGACAATTGGGAGCTTTCGGCGATCCAGCAGACCAACTGATCGGTTGCCGGAGAATGACAGATACAAGGCGCCGCGGCCTCGTCCGCGGCGCCTTTGTTTTGTGCCTTCATTCACATGTCGCGGCGCCGGAATATCCGGAGGGCCTGCGGGTTGATCTCAGCGGACCATAACAACCATCGGGAGGATTGAGATGAAGATCGTTGCGCAGATCGCGGTTCCGGCCTGTCTTGCGTTCGTCGTCGTGGCGGCGCCGCCGGCGGCGGCGCAGACCGCCGACACCAGCTTCTTCCTGACCAGCAACGGCATCGGCAACGGCGGCAATCTCGGCGGGCTCGCCGGCGCCGACAATCATTGCCAGACGCTGGCGCAGGCCGCCGGCTTCGGTGCGCCGAAGACCTGGCGCGCCTATCTCTCGACCCAGGCGGCCGACGGCAAGGCAGCGGAGAATGCGCGCGATCGTATCGGCAAGGGACCGTGGAAGAATGTAAAGGGCGTCGTGGTCGCCAAGGACGTCGCCGACCTGCACAGCGCCGGCAACAATCTCACCAAGCAGACCGCGCTGTCCGAGAAGGGCGAGGTCGTCAACGGTGCCGGCGACACGCCGAACCGCCACGACGTGCTGACGGGCTCGCAAGCAGACGGTACGGCATTTGCGGCCGGCGAGGACCGCACCTGCAAGAACTGGACAAGCAGCACACAAGGCGCCGCCATGCTCGGGCATTTCGACCGCAAGGGCCTGCGCGACGACGAGCCCTCAAAATCCTGGAACACGTCGCATCCCTCGCGCGGTCCCGACGGCGGTTGCTCCCAGGCTGACCTGAAGAGCACCGGCGGCGACGGCCTGCTGTACTGCTTCGCGGCGAACTGAGAGAGCGCATCTGCTTCGTCATTGCGAGCGCACCGACGCAATCCATCCTGCCGTACGCACGGAGCGATGGATTGCTTCGTCGCCTCGCGCCTCGCAATGACGGGATAGTGCGATCGCGCTCAGCTCTTCCTGCGCTTGACGGTCTTCTTTGCGGTCTTCTTCGCAGCCTTCTTTTTCTTCGCGGTTTTTTTCTTGGCCGCGAAATAGGCTTCGACCTTCTTCGAGGAATGTCCGACGGCTGCGACCGCGGTCTTGAGCCGGGCAGGGGTCACCTTGAACTTCTTCGACCAGTAGCGGACCTCGTAGGGCTCGCCGATCGCGATGCGCGCGCGGTCGGCGGCCTTGTGGCGCTGCTCCTTGAAATGGGCTTCCACCTTCTTGGCGGAGTGCCCGACCTTCTTGACGGCGGCTTTCAGCTTCGCCGGCGTGACCTTGAACTTCTTGGACCAGTACGCAACTTCGTAGGACTCGCTCAACGCGATCAGAGCGCGGTCTGCCGCGCCCCGCTTCTTCTTGCTGTCCGCCATAAGATGATCCCTCATCGAAAGATTCGACGTTGGAACCTTAGCAGCCTCCGTGCGGTTCGCACAGGCAGCGGTGCGCGATGGACGATCTGACCGCGGCGTGGCTACGATCGAGGTGAAGCGAACCGATGCGGCGAAGTTTTCGGAGGTAAGTGCATGCACTATCAGCTTTACTACTGGCCGATGATCCAGGGCCGCGGCGAGTATGTCCGCCTCGCGCTCGAGGATGCGGGCGCCGGCTACACAGATGTCGCGCGCGCCAAGGGCGGCATGGGTGCCATGACGAAGATGATGGAAGCACAGAGGGGCACGCCGCCCTTCGCGCCGCCGTTCCTCAAGGCCGGCAGTCTCACGATCGGGCAGACCGCCAATATCCTGCTCTATCTCGGCGCGCGCCACGGCCTGGCGCCGAAGGCGGAGGGCGGAAAGCTCTGGGTGCACCAGCTGCAGCTGACGATCGCGGACTTCGTGGTGGAGATCCACGATACCCATCATCCGCTCGGGCCATCGCTGTATTACGAGGACCAAAAGGCTCCGGCGAAGAAACGCTCCGAGGAGTTCTGGGATTCGCGGGTGCCGAAATATCTCGGCTATTTCGAGGATCTCGTGCAGGCCAACCGAGGTGCGTTCGTCACCGGCCGCCGGCTGACCTACGCCGACCTGTCGCTATTCCAGATCGTGGACGGCCTGCGCTACGCGTTTCCGAAGCGGATGGCGGCATTCGAGAAGAATATCCCGCGCCTGATCGCGCTGCGCGATCGCGTCGCCGAGCGGCCGAACATCCAGACGTATCTGGCCAGCGAGCGGCGGATTCCTTTCAACGAAGAGGGCATTTTCCGGCGCTACAAGGCGCTGGATTTGTGATCGCCGTCATTCCGGGGCGCGAAGCGAACCCGGAATCTCGCGCCACAATCTCTGGATTCCGGGTTCACGCTCCGCGTGCCCCGGAATGACGGCGTGGAAGGCTACCGGCTCCGCCCATCCACCGGCGTCATCGCGATCTTCGACAGATCGATGCCATCGATGCAGCTGACATTCAGCGCCACGATGTCGGTGCCGTCGGGCTTCTTGCCGCGCGCGAACACGTCGACGCCGCAATCGACGCAAAGTTGATGGCGGATCGCATGGCGGTTGAAGAGATATTCCTTGAGGTTCTCGGCGCCAGCGCGAAGCTGGAAGCTCGACGGCGGCATGAACACGAAGTGCAGGCCCTTCTTGGTGCAGATCGAGCAGTTGCAGGCCGTCACCATGGCCATATCGGTGGTGCATTCGAAGCGGACCTGTCCGCAATGGCAACCGCCGGTGTAGGTCTTCTCCGCCATGATGATCCCTCACCACAGCCCGGGCACGAGGCGGTAGCGCACCCGTGCCGTATAATCGGCGTAGCCTGACAATCCCGTCACCAGCGTGCGCTCCTCAATCCGGGTGCGGATCGCAAACATCACGAAGAACACCGGCACGAAGGCGAGGCCCCACCAGGAGCCGAGCGTCAGCGGCACGCCGATGAAGAACAGCATCACGCTCGTATACATCGGATGGCGGACCAGCGCGTAGGGACCGGTCGAGATGACGTGATGGTCGCGCTCGGTCTGCACCTTCACGACCGGCGCGGCGAACGAGTTGGTGCGGAACACCCACAGGATCGCCACGGTCGAGACCAGATACAGCACAAGGCCGAGCACGATCAGCGGCACGCCGTCATTGACGCCGCCAAAGCGCCGCTCGAGCCCCATCGCGACGAACCACAGCACGGCAACGACCAGGAACACCAGCATGAACCGCTTGTCCTCGGTGGGCTGGCCTTCACGCGCGGTGAGGCGCATGCGCTCGGCCAGCAGCCCGGGATCGACCTTGGCGAGCCAGAGCCCGCAGGCCGGGCCGATCACGGCCGAGGCGATCAGATAGACCCACGCGCCGGGCCAGTGCAGCGTACCTGCGAAGGCAAACAGCAGCACGGCCACGGTGATGACGAAGAAGGTATTCTGCAGAAGGAGCTTTGCGATCATGAGCGGCTCCGCGCGATTCCAGTCGTTATTATCGCACCCTTTTCCCGGCAAACATGCGACCGCAGCGATCAACTTTCGGAGCAGGCGAGACGTTCCAGCGTCGCGACTGTATTGACAATCATATAAGCAATTGCTTATATATTTTCATGCCCGCCGCCACGCAGCTGACCGATGTGTTGAAGACCCTCGCGGACCCGACGCGGCGGGCAGTGTTCGAGCGGATTGCGCGGGAAGGCGAGATCGCCGCGACCGGCCTGGTGCAGGGTTCAAAGGTGTCGCAGCCGGCGGTGTCGCAACATCTGCGCGCGCTGCGCGATGCCGGGCTGGTCGCCGAGCGGCGCGAGGGCCGGCATATCCATTATCGCATCGCGCCGAAGGGGCTCGGTCCGCTGATCGACTGGCTCGGCCACTACGAGACGTTCTGGGCCGAGCGCTTCGCAAATCTGGAACGGCTGTTGAAGGAGAGTGAGTGATGGGTGAGACGCACGCGATCACGGTCGAGAAGGTGCTGCCCTACGCGGCCGAGAAGATCTGGCGAACGCTGACGACGAGCGATCGGATCGCGAAATGGCTGATGCCGAACGATTTCGTGCCGGCCGTTGGCCATCGCTTCAATTTCCACACCAAGCCGATGGGCGACTGGGACGGTGTCGTGCATTGCGAGGTGCTGGATTGCGATCCGCCGCGCCTGTTGCGCTACTCCTGGAAGGGCGGTGCTGATACCAATCGGAATACGGCTCGAAGCTCGACACGATCGTCACCTGGACGCTGACGCCGGTCGAGGGCGGCACCCATCTGCGGATGGTGCATGACGGCTTCGTGCTGCCGGGCAACCGCTTCGCCTTCGACATGATGAGCCCGGGATGGGGCCGGGTGCTCGACGCCATCGCGCGCATCACCAGCGAAGGCTGATCACTCGTTGTTGCCGCGGCGAACCGTGATCGAGGCGTCGGTCTTGTTGCGGGTGCATTCGAGGTTGAGGCGGCGATAGCGCATCGTGATGGTGTTGCCGCGCAAGATGCCCATGCGCTTCAGGCAGCGCGAGGTGCCGGTGACGGCGTCGTCCTTCGGCACGGTGAAGATCAGCGCGGTGGCGGAGCCGACCAGGTTGAAGAACTCCGGCTTCATCTTGCGATCGGTCTTGGCGTAGAGCTCGATCGAATAATCCTTGCCGCGGCAGCCGAGCGACAATTCCTTTGCCGCCGGATGCGTGAGGTAGGTGATGTTGGCGGCGCTGAAATTGACCTTCAGTCCGTCGATCTGGCCGGCGAGCTGCTTGGCGATGTCCACGCAGGGATCGGCATGCGCAGGCGCTGCGACGAAAACCGTCGCCAGCGCGATCAGCGCGGCCGGCAGAGTGGAGCGGATGCTCAAAGGCAAGCGTCGGCGCAACGATGCTGTCACGAAATACCCCCCGCGGTATGAAAGTACGCGAAGCTACATGCAGGCTCCCGCGGAGCGCGTCAATATGGCCACGTCAGGACGCGCACCTGCCGTCCTGCGCTTTGGAAGCCCCGGCGGCCCGGCGCTCGCAATCATTGCCATAGGTCTTGCCGTCGCAGCCGCATACGGGCTTGAAGATCTTGTTGCAGATCGTCGGGCGGAACGCGCAGGTGCCGGTCTGGTCGAAGCGGCCGCAGGTCCCGGGCTTGAACTGGCAGAACTGGCCGCGACTGCCGCATTGCAGTCCGGCAAGGCCGCCGCAGGGCCTGCCGAGGCGGGCGGCATCGGCGCCGGTCGGGATCGCGATCAACAAGGCCAGCGCCGCGAACCAGACGAAAAGCGCTGTCTTCATGAAGGTCTCCTGATGGCTTCCTGATGGTTTCCTTGGCCGTTCCGCGGCTTGCCGGCGTTGTGGCAACTTGGGATTACGATGGCATGAAACATAGCACGTGGATTGCCGGTCCCGCGCATGGCTGGAAGGCGGCCCGCTTCCCTTTCCTTTGTCGGAAAAAGGCTTAGAACGGCTCTACATTGCCGGCGGCCCCGCGGCCGGCACCGGCCTTTCGAAACCGACGAGCAGCTCATGAACGCCCCCTCAGCCTTTCCCGACCAGCAGAAGCCCGTTCCGCCCTACAAGCACACGCCTCTGTTCCCGCTTGGTGCCGACACCACGCCCTACAAGAAGGTCACGAGCGAGGGCGTCCGGGTCGAGAAGGTGTTGGGCAAGGACATGCTCGTGGTGTCGCGGGATGCGCTGCGCGCGCTTTCCGAGGCCGCCTTCGGCGACATCAACCACTATCTGCGGCCGGGCCATCTGAAGCAGCTTCGTTCGATCCTCGAGGACAAGGAAGCCAGCGACAACGACAAGTTCGTCGCCTTCGACTTCCTGAAGAATGCCAACATCGCGGCCGGCGGCGTGCTGCCGATGTGCCAGGACACCGGCACCGCGATCATCATGGGCAAGAAGGGATGCAACGTCATCACCGACGGTGACGACGAGGCCGCGCTGTCCGAAGGCGCGCGCGATGCCTACCTGCGCCGCAATCTGCGCTACTCGCAGGTAGCTCCCTTGTCGATGTATGAGGAGAAGAACACCGCCAACAATATGCCGGCGCAGTGCGAGATTTACGCCGAGGGCGATGATGCCTACAAGTTCATGTTCATGGCCAAGGGCGGCGGAAGCGCCAACAAGAGCTTCCTGTTCCAGGCGACGCCCTCGGTGCTGACCAAGGACCGGCTGCTGGCCTTCCTGAAGGAGAAGGTGCTGACGCTCGGCACCGCGGCGTGTCCCCCGTACCACCTTGCGATCGTGATCGGCGGCACCTCGGCCGAGCTCTGCATGAAGACCGTGAAGCTTGCCTCGGCCCGCTATCTCGACGCGCTGCCGACCCACGGCTCGGCCGACGGCAATGCGTTCCGCGATCTCGAGATGGAGCAGGAAATCCTCAAGATGACGCAGTCGCTCGGCGTCGGCGCGCAGTTCGGCGGCAAGTATTTCTGCCACGATGTGCGCGTGATCCGGATGCCGCGCCACGGCGCCTCGCTGCCGATTGGGCTCGGCGTCTCCTGTTCGGCGGACCGCCAGGTGCTCGGCAAGATCACCAGGGACGGCGTCTATCTCGAGGAGCTCGAGCACAACCCGGCGCAGTATCTGCCTGCGGTGGAGCAGTCGCTCGGCGGTGAGGTCGTCAAGATCGACCTCAACAAGCCGATGAAGGAGATCCTGGCGTCGCTGTCACAATATCCGATCAAGACCCGCGTCTCGATGACCGGCACCATGATCGTGGCGCGCGACTCGGCGCACGCCAAGCTGCGCGAGCGGCTGGAGAAGGGCGAGCCGTTGCCGGATTATTTCAGGAACCATCCGGTCTATTACGCCGGTCCCGCCAAGACGCCCGATGGCTACGCCTCCGGTGCATTCGGCCCGACCACGGCGGGACGCATGGACTCCTTCGTCGACCAGTTCCAGGCGGCCGGCGGCTCGATGGTGATGGTTGCCAAGGGCAACCGCGCGGTCGCTGTGCGCGAGGCTTGCAAGAAGCATGGCGGCTTCTACCTCGGCTCGATCGGCGGCGCCGCGGCGAACCTCGCCGAGCACTGCATCAAGAAGGTCGAGGTGGTCGAGTATCCCGAGCTCGGCATGGAAGCGATCTGGCGCATCGAAGTGGTCGACTTCCCGGCCTTCATCATCATCGACGACAAGGGCAACGACTTCTTCAAGGAACTGAATCTCGGTTGAGGATCGGGGTTGATTGCGGTCGGCCTCGACGGGTTCTCCAAGGGCTGGGTCGCCGTCACCATCGACGGCGACCGGCGTACGATTTTCTTTCACAGCGACATCGCGGACGCGCTTTCGCGTTCGTTCGATCGGGCCGGGATCGATATCCCGATCGGTCTGACCGATAACGGCGAGCGCGATTGCGACCTTCTCGCGCGCGTAAGATTGCGCCCGCACATCTCGCGCGTCTTCACCGGCGCGCGGCGCTGGCTGTGGCAGGAGTTTGATGATCCGGATGCGGCGAACGAGGAAGCGCGGCGCCGCGGCCAGACCCGCGTGTCGCGCCAGCTCTGGCACATTGGGCCGAAGATCATGGAGGTCGATGCGTTCGTGCGCGCGAACGCCACGCGCGATATCCGCGAGGTGCATCCCGAACTGGTGTTCCTGCGGCTGAACGGCGATGCGTCTCTGCCGCGCAAGAAGTCGGAGGAGGGCGATGCGCTCCGACGCAGGCTGCTGAAGCGATCAGGCTTCCGCGAGATCGATCGCTGGCTGACGGAAGTTCGGACCGGCACCGGCGCGAAGCGCGACGATGTGCTGGATGCGTGTGCAGTGGCGCTGGCTGCGCGCGAACCATGCGGAAGCGTTCCCGAAGCGCCGCCGCGAGACGCGTACGATCTGCCGATGCAGATCTGGTTCTAGCTGCAGTTCGTCACCTGGTTGGAGCACAGGCTGCGCCACCAGCCGCGCACGCCGTCATGGCTCTCCACCAGCGCCCAGTGCCCGCTGCAGGCGAGGATGCGTTTCGGACCATCGTCGGTATCGAACTCACCGCCGAGCTTGCGCAGCGCCGGCGTCCACCTGGCGTCGACGAAGGGGGCCTGGAACAGCCCGCCCATGCGGGTGTAGCCGTTGGCGTAGCTCGCGCCGACCTTGTTGGCGGCAACCCATCCGCGCCCGGCATAAGGCTTTGGCGCGTTGCGCGGATAGCGCTTGTCATCTTCATAGGCCTTGCCCGGCGGCATCGCGCCTTCGATCAGAAACCAGCCGTCCTTGAACCCGATGATACGAAACTCGGTGAGCCAGCCGCCCTCCGGCGTGTTCTCGGCCCCGCCCATCTTGAGATGGTAAGGCGGCGGCAGCTTGCCGAGCACGCGTGCCTTCACTGACGGCTCCGCGCGCACGTTGAGGCCTGCGACGTCCTTGTCTTCCGACCAGGCGCCGAGGTCGCATGGCTCGGTGCCAGCGGGCAGTGCGTTTCGCTTCGCGTCAAGTTCGGCCTGGCGCGCGGCAAAATCATTGTCCGCCCCGTCGGCATGTCCGGCAGCGATGTCGCTCGGACCGCGCGGCTTCAGTTCAGCCGACAGCGCGCGCGTGCCGTCCTTGCTTAGCGTCACGACCATCATCTGACGCGGCGCGAAGACGCTTGCCGGCGTCTTCGGGTCGTCCGCGCTCGCGGCATAGACCGCGAGGTAGCCGGTGGTACCGGCGGTATCCGTGGTGGAAGAGGTGCCCGCAACATATCCGGTCGGCACCAGCGCGACCGCGCTCGCGCGCCACGCCGGTTCGGCTTCGCTTGCCTGCTGTGCGGAAGCCGTCGCGGCTGATAACGCCATGATGGCAACGGATGCCAGGATGCGCATGCGTGTGCGTGTGCCGCGGTTATGCCCGCGTGCCGGTGAAAGGGAAGCTGCCCATTGGGCCGATGCCCATCTCGCCGGAGATGCCGTCGCCGGAGACCTTGCCGGTGAATTCGAGCGTCAGCGGCATCGGATTGGTGATGGAAACCTTCCAGGCGACGTCGTCGCCGTTCACGGTGCCGTCGAAGATTTCGGTGGAATTGCCCTCGGCGCCCTGCGTGCCGGTGAGCGTGCCGCCGGAGCTTGCCAGCGACAGCGTCGCCTTGCGCTCGCCCATCGGCGTCGTCATCGTGAGATTCCAGTTTCCGTCCACCGCCATTGATGTCTCCCCTCCAGGTAAGGCGCTTTCAAGCGAGATGGCTACCGTTCGCGCGAAGAAAACGCGTGCGCGGGTATAGCCCATCTTGCCGCGCGCGCCTAGTTAGCGGCTGCGGCGATCAGGCGCGGGCGGCGGCGCGCAGCCGGCTTCCGACCAGGACGCGGAAGGTGACATACTGGATCGCGAAGGCGGCGATCTTGGCGCCGACCAGCACCACCGACACGTAGAACGCCCACAGCTTCATGTCGCCGGTCGCCGCGATCGCAATGGTGCCGGCGGCGAGAATGAACATCAGCCCGGCCCAGGCGTAGCCGGCGAGGGTGGCGTATTCCGGAATTGTCTCGGTCACGATCGGCGGCAGATAGCGCAGCATCCAGCCGCGCTTGAGCATGATCGCGCCGATCGCGATGTGGCCGATCGCGGGCTTCGCCAGCACGAAGCGCGGATCGTTGGTGAAAAGCGTCGCACCGCCGAGCACGATCACCAGCCCAAGGATCGCCCAGGTCATGTAGCCGAGCGCCTGTCCCTTGACGCGCGCATAGACCACTTGGGCGATCGCGCCCGCGATCGCAACGCCGGTGGCGATCAGGACATTGTCGGTGGCGAAATAGACCACCAGGAAGACGATGGTGGAGAGGAAGTCGCTCGCAAGCCTGGCAAATACGCTCTTCATCGTGGTTTCCGTTTCCTCGGGATAATGGTTGTGATGATGGCAGCGTCTAGCGTGAGGGCAGCGCGCCGGCCGGCGGCGTCGCGTCCTTGACCGCGCGATAGTGCGGATACCAGTGGGTAAAGCCGACCGCGGCATTGCGTGCGGCGAAGGCGATCAAGAGGCCGGTCCACAGCGGCAGCGCCGGCACGTATAGCACCGCAACGTTGCCGATCAGCATGAGCAGCATCGCGACGGTCCAGGCGCCGGTGATCAGGTAGTTGGCATGGAGGAAGCCGGGCAGCTTCGCGGTCTCGGCATCGACCTGCTCCAGCGCATATTGCCGCGTGAAGGGACGGCCGATCATGATCGAGCCGAGCGACACCAGCAGGATGCCGGCATCGACCGCGATCTTCACCGCGGTGTTGCTCAGCGTCGCATCGACGAAGGTGAGGTAGGAGCCGATCGCGGCGAAGATGACGACCGAACCGACGCCGAGGATCTTGATGCTGCGGCCGCGCGCGACATCGAACGCGATGGCAGCGAGGCAGATCAGGGCGGCACTGAGCAGGCTCACCGTGGCCGAGGTCACCAGCATCAGCATGGCGAAGGCGCCGTAGGGAGCGAGGATCAGGAAGATCGTCATGGTGAGCCTCATCGGCTTTATCTTTACAGTGTAAAGATAAACTAATGGTGGGCAACGGAGGCGTCAAGCGAAATCTTTACAGTGTCAAAATCGTGAGGTGGCAGAAAAATCCAAGATTTGCCAATGGTATAAAGTGGCGACCGCTCGTTTTCGGTCAGCGGCGACAAAGACGTGGATGCCCGGGACAAGCCCGGGCATGACGCGTGGAAAGGCTGGCGCACTGACGTCCGGAGTGGTCGTTGGCTACTCCGCCCCCACCCAATTGCCGTGGAATCCATCCGGCACGCGGTGGCCGAGATGGACCAGCGCGGTCGGGCCCGCTTCGACATCTTGAGCGTTGAACACGGCGAGGTCGCTGCGGTTTTCGCGGGCGCGCCAGACCACCGCAAGCAGCCAGCCGTCGCCTTCTGCGGCGTCAGCGCTGCGCTCGACGAAGACAGGCTCGGAGATCGTATCGCCGGCGGGCAGCAGATAGTGGCCGAGCCGCTTGCCACGGCCGTCGACATGCACGATGCCCGACAGCGCGCCGAACATCGGCAGATCGGGGTTGGCGCAGGCGTACCAGCCGTGATTGCTGGCAAATCCGGCGCGGCGATCGTCGACGCGGGGGAATTCGCCGGTGAGGTCGTCGAGATAGGTTTGCGTGAAGCGGTCGGTGTTGCCGGAGAGGTCGAAGGTCCAGCGGCAATAGCGCGCGCGGTTCTTCTGCGGATCGGTCGGCGAGCCGTCGGGATGACTGAACAGCGGCGCTTCCTCGAACTGCATCACGTCGGCGATGATGCGGTTGCCGTCTTCCCACGCGTTCATCACGTGGAAAACGTAGCAGGTCTCGGCGCGGAACCAGACGATGTCCTTCGATGCGCCACTGCGCTTCATCACGCCGACATAGGCGCCTTTCTCCGGCTCCCAGGCGTACGGCGCCTGTCCGCGCATCGCGCGCTGCATGCTGCCGGTGATCGGCAGGATCGGAAACAGCACATGATTCTCGGTGACGATGAAGTCGTGCACCATGCTGGCATAGGGCGCCTCGAAGCGTTCGAACCGCGTCACCACGCCTGACGAGCTCACCGCGCCGAACGACAGCGCCGGCGTCAGCGGGCCCGCGGCGTTGTAGCCGAAGAACACCATCTCGCCGGTCGCCGGATCGATCTTGGGATGCGCGGTGAACGGGCCTGTGATCGCGCCCTTGTAGTCGCAATAGCCGAGGCGATTGAGCGTGCCGGGCTCGATCTCGGTCGGCAGATGGCCTTCCTCCAGCGCGAGCAGGCGGCCGCCATGGAAGATGATGTTGGTGTTGGCGACGCCGCCGTCGGTCGTGGTCGTGACCGGCGCATCCGGCATCTTGCGGCCGAAGCCGCCGAACAGCGCGCGACCGGCGTCGTGCTCGGCCTGCCATTTCGGCGTGCGGACCCAGCGGTTGCGGTAGCTGGCGCGGCCGTTCTCGAGATGGAAGGCGTGCAGCATGCCGTCGCCGACGAACCAGTGCGCACCCGGCGCCTCGAACTGCGGATTGGGGCCGTTGCGATAGAGCGTGCCGTTCAGCTCGCGCGGCAATTCGCCCGAGATCTTCAGGAACGGCGCGTCGGCTTCGAATGGGATCGGCGCCAGATTGGTGCGCGCCGCGTTGGATGTGACCTGGTCGAGCATTCCGCATCTCCCTGCATTATGATCTTTACATCGTAAAGATATCAGTAGGGATGACGCCGCTGATCGTCAAGCAAAATCTTTACAGTGTAAAAATTGCGACCTATAAGGCCGCATGGCAAGAATCTCCAAAGAAAACAAGGCGACTCGCCCGGCACGGGCTCCGACCCGCCGGGTTGCACGGACTGCGGCAGCTCGTCCGGCCCAACGGCGCCGCGCCAATGACACGCCGTATCACCATGGCGATCTGCATGAGGCGCTATTGAAGGCCGCCGAGCGCGTGCTCGAGCGTGATGGATTGGCGGGGCTGACATTGCGTGCGGTGGCGCGCGAGGCCGGCGTGTCGCACGCCGCCCCGACGCATCATTTCGGCGATCTCACCGGTTTGCTCAGCGAACTTGCGGCGATCGGTTTCCGGCAATTCGGCCTGGCAATGGCGGCTGCGGACGCTTCGGCGGCCACGACGCCCGAGAAGGGCGTGGCGAGCGCCAAGGCTTATGTTGCCTATGCGCAGGCACATCCCGGCATGTACGGGCTGATGTTCCGCAGCGAGCGGCTCGATCATTCGCGCCCGTCGCTGCACGAGGCATCCGAGGCTTCGTTCGCAGGGCTGACCCGCGGCGTCGGCGCCAGCCGGCACGAGCAGATTTCCAAGGAGCAGCTTACGCTGGATCAGGCGGCCGCGATCGCGTCGGCCTGGTCGCTGGTGCATGGTTTCACCATGCTGTTGCTCGACGGACGCCTCAAGACGATTTTGGATCGGTCGCCCGAGGGCACATCCGCGGAAATGCTGTTGACCGCGATGCTGCGATTGTCCGCGGGCCGCTCGGCGCGGCAATAACCAGTGCTGCCCCTGGGCTAGTGTCCCGAATCCGAAGTTCGCATCATTTGCCGCACCTTCGGAGCGAACTTCGGATTCGATAAGGACACTAGCAAACTTATGATTCTAGTGTGCTTTATGAATGCGAAGTTCGTGAAAGTGGTTGCCGCGAAATCGCACGAACTTCGCATTCAGCACACTAGCGCCTCACAAGCGATGTGGTCCGGCCGCTCTGTCCGATCGTCTTCACCGTATCCGTGGCGCATTTGAAATCGCGGGCGAAATCGTCGGCGGCCTGCCGCGCCAGCGCGTTGGCGTTGGAATTGGCCGCGACGTCGACATAGGCGACATGACAGACATCGCCCGGCGGCAGCCGGGTCACCGCGAGCATTGCCCGCGAGACCGGGCCGCCGCGCTTGTCCTGTTCGCTGTTGTCGGCGATCTGCCAGCGCTGGATGATCGCAAACGGCCTGGCGCCAACTGCACGCCATTCGACCCTATCGCCGGTCGAGCTGAACGGGCCGAACCAGGCCTGCGCGGCCGGTTCCCTGGCTGCTGCCTCGCGGTTTCGGCCCACCGAGACCACTTCACGCAGGTCGCCCTCGTTGATCAGCACCACAAGCCCGGATTTTCCCGGACAGACCCTGGTGGTGCTGCCGTCCTCTTCGCTGGGCTTGCCGATCATGCGGCAGGCCTTCGGCGCGGTCGATGTGTAGCTGCTGCTGATCGTCTCGGAGCCGGCATGACCGGGATTTGCGCTGGCAGCCGCCATAAAGACTGTTGCAAAAGCAAGGTATTTCATCGGGGGAAACCTGCGATCCGGACGTTACTTTGTGTCTGACATATGCAATCTGGGGAAGGTTCAATAGACACGCGGGAAACACCTGACAGGCGCGCGGAATCGTCCTAGAAGGGCGGCTTCGCAACTTCTGTCGCGTGCACCCTGCGTGCCGTAACCTCGATCGTCATGCCCACGATATCATCCAACAAGCCCTATCGCGTCGGCCGTTCCCGTACCGGTCTTGGCCTTTTCGCCACCAAGCCGATCAAGAAAGGCACCAAGATCATCCGTTATTTCGGGCCGTTGCTCGACTCGAAGAAGAAGGATGAGGACGCGATCGAGAACAAATATCTGTTCGAGCTCACCAACCGCTGGACCATCGACGGCTCGATCCGCGAAAACGTCGCCCGCTACATCAACCATGCCTGCAGGCCGAACGCGGAATCCGACGTTCGCCCACGCAAGCGCAAGGTGTTCATCCGCGCCATCAAGGACATCGAGCCGGGCGACGAAATCAATTACGACTACGGAACCGACTATTTCAAAGCCTATCTGAAGCCGATCGGCTGCAAGTGCGATGCCTGCGAGAAGAAGCGCAAGAAGAAGCGCGCGGAGGCGAGGGCGGAGCGGGTGCGGCTGAAGGAAAGAGCCGAGCGGAAGGCACAGCGCAAGGCGGAGAAGCTCGCCGAGGAGCGGGCCAGACAGCGGAAGGCGAAGAAGGCTGCCAAAGCAATCGGCAAGCTCGCCAACGGCACGGCGCTGAACGGCAGTCACCTCAATGGCCATAGCCTGATCAACACGGCGGGCAAGAAGGCTGCCTCGTCGAAGCGCGGCACCGCTCGGGCGCTGAACGCCTGATATCCGGGACGAGGTCTCTCTAGCCGCTCGGCCGGTGCGCCGCGCGTGGCAACGGGGAATTGCCGAAATCCAGCGTCGAGCGCTGGATGATCGTGCCGTGCTCGTCGATAACGAGACGGAAACGCTTGCTCCCCGAGAAGAATGTGAGGCGATGGCGCCCCTGATCGGCGTCGAGCCCGCGCTCCGAGCGCGTCGTGATTGCGCCCGAGCGCATCCCGGCCTGCAGCAGCGGAACCGCGATGCCGAGGCCTTCGGCGACGATGTTGGCGTCGACCTCGAACGCGCCGTCCGAGAATGTGATCGTCGTCATGACGCCCTCGCGGGATGGCGGACGGGACGCGGCAGGTAGGCGCATTCGGCGAGCGTCGTTCCGTCGAGCTCGCGCATGAAGGCCTCGCGTGCCGCCGCAAGCTTCGCCTTCAGCCGGCAGCGCGGCAGCAGCAGACAATCTCCGCCATCATCCCTGAAACATTCGACCAGCGCGCTGTCGCCTTCCAGCGCACGGACAACCTGGCCGAGGGTGATGGTCTCCGCCGGCCGTGCCAGCGAAAACCCGCCACCGGCGCCGCGCTGGGTGGCAATGAAGCCGGCGTCGGCAAGGTCGCGCACCACCTTGGCAAGGTGATTGCGGGAAATGTCGAACTCGGCCGCGATCTCGCTGGTCGCAAACGACCGGTCCGGCTCGCCGGCCAGCCGCATCAGGGCGCGGAGCGCAAAATCCGTGAACGATGTCAGGCGCATGGAAGCCCTTCGAAATCAGCACTTGGCGGATCAGCTATAGCAAGCTAAATAGGCATTTGAAATACCTATTTAGGATGTAAGCCATGACAGGAGCAGAGCGCCGCGAGCAGATCACCTCCGGGATTGTCGCGCGGACCGGGATCACCGAGGCCATGATCGAGCAGCTGGTGCACGCCTTCTACGCCAAGGTCCGCAAGGACCCGATGATCGGACCGGTGTTCGAGACCAGGATCAGCAATTGGGAGCCGCATCTGGCGCAGATGTGCGCGTTCTGGTCTTCGGTTGCGCTGATGACCGGGCGCTATCACGGCACGCCGATGGTCAAGCATATGCCGCTGCCGATCGACGCCGCGCATTTCGACCGCTGGCTCGAACTCTTCGAGGCGACCGCGGCCGAGCTGTGCCCGCCTGACGCGGCGGCGCATTTCATCGATCGCGCGCGGCGCATCGCCTCGAGCCTCGAGATGGGCGTCGCCGGCGGACAGGGCGTGATGCTGGCGGTCGGCGAGCGTTACAGGCGAAGCGAAGCAGGAGCAGTGCAATGAGGAACAGGGCGAAGGCGATTGCGCGCGGCATCGACGGCGCGTGGTTTCATCAGGATCAGGCCGATCCGTTTTCCGGCAGCAGCCTGGTGCCGATGCTGATCATCGGCCTGGCGCTGACGTTTGCCGGCATGATCGTCGCGGTCGTGCTGAGCTGACGGAAACGGCCGCCGCGTTTGCCGCGACGGCCGCTCGTCACATCCGGCATTCGAATTACGCCGCGACCGCCTCGCCGCTGCGGCGCAGCCCGACATATTGCAGCTCGGCGAACACGCCGGTGGCGATCGCCTGGGCGAGGATCACGAGGGTCCCGAAGAGGTTCGGCGACACCGCGCCCGACAGCAGCAGCGCGATGCTGGCGAGCGTCCAGGCCGCGTTGCCGACGACCACCAGCATCACCAGCGGCTTCGGCACCGAAGTGCGCGTGCCGAGCCAGCCGACCAGCGCGGTATAAGCGATCAGGAACAGCCCGGTCTCGCGCAGCAGCGCTTCCGGCAGACCGAGCAGTGATGCCAGCGCGCCGGCGTCGAGCACCATGGCTATGGCGGATACGCCGCTGAAGACGGCGTCGGCGAGCAAGGCGCGGCGCAGCAGCTGGGACGAATGGATCATGGCAGTGTCTCCTCTGGTTGGGATGGGGGTGGTCAGCGGAACAGCGACTGCAGCTGACGCCACAGCCGGAGCGGACACAGCGCCTTGCCGACCCTCATCTCGGCCGCATAGACCTGCGCGAACACGAACACGCCGGTCGCGTGCACGAGCGGCTGCGGCATGTTGAGCGAGCGCGCCGGCAGCCAGGTGGCCAGATGGACCAGCCACGGCAGCAGGACGGCGAGGGCGCGGACAAGGGACAGCATCAGCATGGTCATCTCCTGTGCCGTGGAAGATGAGCCGGCCGGCGCGCCAATTCGATTACCTCAGGCGTAATGGAACGGGCGAATTCCGCATGGTAGGTTTTGCACCATGAACGCACATGCATCCATGGCGCGGGCCGAGCCCGCAAAACCCGTCCCGATCGGCGAGCACCTGCGCGAGTGGCGGCAGCGCCGTCATCTCAGCCAGCTCGACCTTGCCGTCGATGCTGAGATCTCGGCGCGGCATTTGAGCTTCGTCGAGACCGGCCGCTCGGCGCCCTCGCGCGACATGGTCCTCAAACTGGCGGAGCGCCTCGACGTGCCCCTACGCGAACGCAACGTGCTGCTGGTCGCCGCGGGTTTCGCGCCCGCATTCCCGCAACGCTCGCTGGATGATCCGGCGCTGAAATCGGCGCGCGAGGCCATCAACCTGGTGCTGAAGGCGCACGAGCCCAATCCGGCGCTGGCCTATGACCGGCACTGGAATCTGGTCTCCGCCAATCGCATGGTGGCGCCGCTGCTCGAGGGCGTGCCGCAGCGGCTGCTCGGCCAGCCCTTCAACATCCTGCGGCTTGCCTTCCACCCCGAGGGCCTCGCGCCGCGCACCGTGAACCTCGCGGAATGGGCGGCGCATCTACTGGAGCGGCTGCATCGGCAATGCGAGGCAACGGCCGATCCGGAGCTGCTCAAGCTCTATCAGGACCTCAAGTCCTATCCGATCCCGGCGCGGTCGGCCCCGATCACCACCGACAACAACGTCGCGCTTCCCTTCAAACTCCGCCTCAATGGCGAGATCCTGAGCTTCATCTCGACCACCATGGTGTTCGGCACGCCGGTCGACATCACGCTGCAGGAACTGGCGCTGGAGACCTTCTTCCCGGCCGATGAGCTGACCGCCGAGCGGATGCGGCAGATGGCAGCCAGTATGAAATAGCGGCTTGTCTCGGGACGCTTTCGGCCTACCTTTGGGGTTCCATTTCCGCCGGGAACC
This sequence comes from Bradyrhizobium sp. USDA 4503, assembly GCF_054055815.1. Taxonomy (NCBI): domain Bacteria; kingdom Pseudomonadati; phylum Pseudomonadota; class Alphaproteobacteria; order Hyphomicrobiales; family Nitrobacteraceae; genus Bradyrhizobium; species Bradyrhizobium sp. USDA 4503. The sequence continues at coordinate 2,861,148 of NZ_JBSRXS010000001.1, read as the reverse complement.
CCGCCATGAGCGATCTGAAGCCGCTTCGTCTCGACATCGTCTCCGATGTCGTTTGCCCCTGGTGCTATATCGGCAAGCATCGGATCGAGGATGCGCTCAAGCTGGTGCCCGATGTGCCGGTCGAGGTGCATTGGCGGCCGTTCTTCCTCAACAACTGGGTGCCGCGCGAGGGCATCAGCCGCGAGGAATATCTCACCGCCAAGTTCGGCTCGGTCGATGCCTACAAGGGCATTGCCGGCCGCGTGGTCGCCGCCGCCAATGAGGAGGGGCTCACCTACCATCCCGAGCTCGTCAAGCGGCAGCCCAACACGATCGACTGCCATCGCCTGATCCATTGGGCCGAGGCCAGGGGCAAGGCGGCCGAGATGAAGCAACGGCTGATGGAGCTGTATTTCCGCGACGGCGGCGATCTCACCGACAGCAACGTGCTGGTACAGGCTGCGGCCGATGTCGGGCTCGATGCTGACGACGTGGGCAAGCGTCTTGCCACCGACGAGGATGTCGCGCTGGTCTCGGCGCAGGCCCAGGAGGCCGCCGAGAAGGGCATTTCCGGCGTGCCGACCTTCGTGTTCGCGCAGAAATACGCGGTGTCCGGCGCCCAGCCGGCCGAGCAGCTCGCCCGCGCCATCCGCCAGGTCTCGGCCGAGATCAACGCAGAGGCTGCGGAGTAGTCCGCAATCCCTATCGAAAGCCCGGCTCATGCCGGGCTTTTTCGTTTGCCCACATCATCCATCGGAAACAATCAGGGGAGACTACCATGATCTATGAGCTGCGCACCTATACGGTCCGTCCAGGCGCCGTCGGCGAGATGGTGAAGGCGGCGAGCACGATCTCGCGCGATATCCGCGCCGACAATTTCGGCAAGCTGGAAGGCTACTGGATCACCGAGATCGGTCCGCTCAATCAGGTCATGCATATGTGGAGCTACGCCGATCTCAACGAGCGGACGCGGCTGCGCGCCGAGCTCGCCAAGAATCCGCGCTGGACCGGCGAGTATATTCCGGTGATCCGTCCGCTGCTGGTGCGGCAGGAGGTGCGGCTGCTCAATCCAATCATCCCGCCGGTGGCGCCGGCGACATCAGGCAACATCTACGAATTCCGCAACTATCGTGCCAAGCCGGTCGGCGGCGCCAAGCAATGGCTCGATCTGATCACCGGCGTGATGCCGGAGCGCGAGAAATACTCCAAGATCGTCGGTCTCTGGACCACCGAGGCCGGGCAGCCCAACGAAGTCTGCCACATCTGGGCCTATCCCGATCTCAACGCCCGCGCCGCCGCACGCGGCAACGCGATGAAGGATCCGGCCTGGCTGGAATTTTTGAGCAAGGGCACGCAGGTGCTCGAGGAGATGCACTCGACCATCATGCTGCCGGCACCGCACTCGCCGTTGCAGTAAGGGGTGGCGCTGGTCGCGCCGCGTTTCCCAATGATGCGCCGAGCGCGAGACAGAGAGGCCGCCGGTTGAGGCGGCCTTTTCGTTCGCCGTCAGGATGTCGCGAGCGCCGGCAAAAAGCCCCATCCGATGTTTCCATCAGATGAGGCTTTCGAAGCAAGGGCGCGCGCCGTCTGAGAACCAGCGCGCCGCAACGCTAGTCGGGCCAGCTGACACCAACCTGACGGCAGCAGTCACTTGTTTCCCGATGTGTCTGCATGCCTACGAAAGGGTAAACCGCATTATCCGGGCTTGCCGCGCCGGCTGCGGATGAAGCGGACGGCGCCGCGCGCCGCTTCGTAGGCGAGTTTGTTCAGGGTTAGCGCGGCGTGAATGGCCGGCACCAGCGGATCGCGGCGCCGCAGGGGCAGCAAGACGTCGCCGATCGCGAAGCGGCCGCGCCAGATCGGGTCGATCATGGGGTGGCCCGGTGCCGCGGTGGAATCGGCCGAATTGATCGCGGGGTCGGCGCAGAGATGGCGCGTCAGCTCCAGCGTCAACTGCGTGCCGGGCGAATGTTTCGCAAAGCGCTCGTCGACGCCGATCTTGAAGAAGAAGGCGCGGTCCTGGTGACGCACCACGATGCCGCCCGCGACCGGCGTGTCGCCCGCATGCAGCGTGATGATCTCGCAGCGGCCGGCTTCGGCCATCGTCGACGTCGCGCGGCGGATGAAGGCCGCATCGCCGGCATGCTGGCTCAGCGCCGTGCCGCGCTTTCCCTTCCAGCCACCGGCTTCGAGGACAAGGAAAGTCTCGAGCGCCGTCGCAACCTCGCGCGGCGTGCGAGCGACATCCAAGCGCACCGCGCCGTGGTCGGACAGGCGATGATGCTGGCGGCGCAGCTCCTTCAGCTTCTTGGGCCCCAGCGCGTCGCGCAACAATTCGTCGGCATCGCGCGTCGCATCCAGCTGGGCGCGCTGGTAGGCGCTCACTATGCGCGGCTGCAACCCGTCTCGTGCCAGCACCGCGCGGATCGCCGCCATGGCCGGTCCCTCGAGCGACATGGTGCGCAGGATCAGCGCATGCGCGCCCGCATTGCGCGCCTGCCGCAGCATCTTGTCCACCGCTTCCTCGGCGGCGTCGCGGTCGAGCAGCGGCGTGCACAGCGTGCCATAGGGTTCGGCACCGACCAAAGCGGGCAGGGGAATCCGGTAGATCCGCCGCATCGGAACGACGGGCAACAGGCCGATCAGTTGCCCGGCATCGCCGGCGGCGCTGAGCAGCGCCGCGCCGGTGCGGCCGCGCGCGGAGGCATCGACCGCCAATTCCCAGTCTGGCTGATAGTAGCCATTGGCCTCGATCGCGCGCGCGGCAAGCGCGCGCCATGCATTGAGCGGCGCGGCCGACAGCGGCGGCAAGGTGCGATCGTCCGTGGCATCCTTGCGCGATGCACGGTGGATCATTGCCCGGTCAGCAATATCGGCCACGTCCCTGTTTCCCCACTCCACGAGGCTGATTGGGCCTTGCGTTCGTCAGGGCAATGCTAGCGGAAAGAAATGGAAAATGCCGTTGAGGCCATCGGGCAATTTGAGCGGTCGTGTTAACGGGCCGTTCAACATGCCGGTGTGCGGCGGCCCGGCCGGCTCAAGCGCTAGGGTTTGGCGCCCCGCTGCGCTTCCGCCGCAACGGTGCTCTCGACCGGCTCGTAAGTCTCCGTCACGCAATTGTCGTCGGCTCCGACCTGCCGGCGATCGAAAATCGAGCCTTCATTGATGAAGACGCGATAGGTCTGCGTCCCCAGCGGCTTGCCGATCACCGATGTCAGTTCGGCGCGCACGCATGCGGTCCAGCCGGTGCCGCGCGGGTCGTGCAGCGGGGCGGAGACCCGCACATGGGTCGGCTGTGAACCGGCCGTGAACACCGAATCCAGCTTGCCCGCGACCAGCCGTTTGACGTCCGGAGGCATCTCGAGCGGCGCCGGCTCCGAGGCCTTGACCTTCAAGGCCTCCGGCCACACCGCATGGCTGTCCGCCAGGCCGCAGCCACTCAATATTAAGGCGGCGCCGGCCAGCAGCGCCGCCAGATGTACTTGTCCCTGTCCCATTCAGCGCATTTAATGTGCCGCCGTCAGGATTGCGCCCCCTGGTGGCGCTGAATTCGCGTGAGGCGGCGCTTTGTCGATCAACAAATGTCGAGCGACAAGTTATCGTTGGGGTAGAGGTATTACCGGATGTTGCTGCGGCGGCGGGGGAGACAGACTGACATGAAACGCTTCACGGTTGCTGCCGTCATCCTGGCGCTGCTCGCGACACCCACCCTGGCCCAGGGCCGGCGAGGGGGCGCTGGAGGCGATACGAAGACGGAGCAAAAGCCCAAGGTCGACGAGAAGGCCTACAAGGCCGCGCTCGATCGGATCCCCGAGCCCAAGGAGAAATACGATCCCTGGGGTGTCACCAAGCCGGCAGCGGATCCGGCCAAGAAGCCGAAATAGCCGGCCTCACCAGGTCTCGGCGGCCATTCGACATTCGACCGGCGTCGGTCGGCAGCACATTTGCCGCAAGGCATGAACCTTGGCCTGACGGCCTCCGACCCATCTTCGATGTCATTGTCGGAGGCCGCCATGCTTCGCCGTTCGCTCCTCAGCCTGATCGTTCCGGCAGCGATCCTGCTCGGCGCCGTGCCGGCGTCGGCGGAAAACCGGCTGGCGCTGGTGATCGGGCAGTCGGCCTACAAGTCGGTGCCCGCGCTGCCGAATCCGGCCAACGACGCCAAGGCTGTGTCGCAAATGCTGACCGATGCCGGATTTGCGGTGACGGCCGCATCGGACCTGTCGCAGGACGAGATGCGCGCACGGCTCAGCGATTTCGCTGGCCAGGTGGCGGCGAAAGGCGCCGATACCGTGGCGCTGGTGTTCTATGCCGGGCATGGCCTGCAGATCGACGGCGAGAACTATCTGGTGCCGGTCGATGTCGATCCGAAGCGCGAGGCTGATATCCCGATCCAGGCGGTTCGGCTCAACGACGTCCTGAATACGCTCACCTCAGTTCCGAGTCGGATGCGCATCGTGCTGCTCGATGCCTGCCGCAACAATCCTTTCCCGGAGCTCAGCAAGACCGCGGGGCACGGGCTCGCCATCGTCGATGCCAGGGTCGGCGCGCCCGGCACGTTTGTCTCGTTCTCGACCTCGCCGGGAGCGGAAGCCGAGGACGGCAGCGGCGCCAACAGCCCCTACACTACCGCGTTGCTGGCCTCGGCCAAGGAGCCGGGCATCCCGATCGAGGACACCTTCAAGCGCGTTCGCCTCGCGGTGAACAGGGCAACCGACGGTCGCCAGACGCCGTGGGACTCGTCCTCGCTCACCGACGACTTCCGTTTCATGGTGGGGACAGCGGCGTCGCCCGCAGTGACGCCGCCACCGGCCGCGGCCAAACGCACGGTCGACGAATGGAAGCGCGAGTTGCAGGGCAAGCCGATCGAGGCCGCGAACGAACTGATGGTGGTCGATGGCTCCGACGAATCCTATGAGGCCTTCGCCGCGATCTTCGCCGGCACGCCGCGCGGCCTGCAGGCGCGCGACTGGCTCGACCGGCATCGCCGCATGGTGGCGTGGAATAACGCTGTTCTCGCCAACACGGCCGCGGCCTATCGCGGTTTCCTCGCGCAATATCCTGACACCGACCTGACAGCGACCGCGCGCAAGATGATCGAACGGCTGCGCTACCGTCCCGATCCGGCGCCCGCCGTCGCGCTCAGCGTGCCCGCGACCAGCGTCGCGCTGGCGGCGCCGACCTGTCCCTGCAACGCGGCGCCGCCGCAACAGCCGCTGCAGCAGAGGGCCAATGCGCCGGTGAAAAAGCGTGCCGATCCCGATCCGCCGCGGCGCGCGGGCAAGCGCCCGCCGCGCGTCGTCGTTGAGGACGACGTCGTGGTGGTGCGCCGTCCGCCTCCAACCGTGGTCTACGAGCCTGCCGGACCGCCGATCGGAATCGGAATCGGGATCGGCATCGGCGGCGGCGGTGGTGGTTATCGCGGCAACTACGGCGGCGGCTATCGCCGGGGTGGATACTGACGCGACGATCGCGTAAATGCTTTCCCGCATGAGATGCGGCGCCCGGTGATCGCATCCTGGGGAGGACGCGATGCGGTCGCTGTTTTGCCTGCTTGCCGCGCTGCTGCTGTGTGGTCAGCCGGCGCGCGCCTGGGAGTATTGGGGCGGCGACCGCGGCGGACAACGCTTCTCGCCGCTGACGCAGATCACATCGGACAATGTCGGCAAGCTGCTGCGCGGCTGGGAATTCCGCACCGGCGATCTCGATACTCGCCCGCCCGAGGTCATGAAGCGCACCAAGTTCGAGGTGACGCCGCTGTTCGTCGAGGACAGCCTGATCCTCTGCACGCCGTTCAACGAAGTGATCGCGCTCGATCCCGGCACCGGTGCGCAGAAATGGCGTTTCGATCCGAAGATCAGCATGGCGCAGCGGCCGGCCAATCGCTTTGTCTGCCGCGGCGTCGCGTACTGGACGGATGATCGCGCGGCGGAAGGCATGGCCTGCAGGTCACGCATCTTCACCGGCACCAACGACAGGCGCCTGATCGCGCTCGATGCCCGAACCGGCAAGCCTTGCGCCGATTTCGGCAACGGTGGCGAGATCAGGATCGACATTGGCATGAAGCTGGAATGGCCGGGCGAGTTCCAGATCACGTCGGCGCCGGTGACGGGACGCGGCGTGGTCGTGGTCGGGTCCGCGATCGGCGACAACCGGCGGGTCGACGCGCCGCTCGGCGCGGTGCGCGGCTTCGATGCGCGAACCGGACAGCCGCGCTGGAGCTTCGATCCGCTCGTGCACAATGGCGTCGAGGCCGGCCACAGCAATGTCTGGGCGCCGATGTCGGTGGACGAGGAGCGCGGCCTGGTGTTCCTGCCGACGACATCGCCCAGTCCGGACTTCTGGGGCGGCAAGCGCCCCGGCAATGACGAGCACGCCAATTCCGTGGTCGCGCTGCGGATCGAGACCGGCGAACTCGCATGGGCATTCCAGACCGTGCATCACGACGTCTGGGACTACGACCTGCCGGCGCAGCCGACGCTGGCGCGGATCGACACCGGCGATGATCAACGCGACGTCGTGATCCAGCCGACCAAGCAGGGCTTTGTCTTCGTGCTCGATCGCGACACCGGCAAGCCGGTGTGGCCGGTCGAGGAGCGCGCGGTGCCGCAGAACGGTGCCGTGGGCGAGAGGCTGTCGCCGACGCAGCCGTTCCCGACCCATGTGCCGCCGCTGCTGACGCAGCGGATGACGGCCGATGATGTCGCCGGTCTGTTGCCGGGCATCGGGAGCCCGGCTTGCGAGAAGCTGTTCGCGCAATCCCGTAATGAGGGCCTTTACACGCCGCCGTCGACGCTAGGCACCGTGATCTATCCGATGACAGGCGGCGGGGTGAACTGGGGCGGCGCGGCGTTCGATCCGGTCAATCAGCTCCTCTACGCCAATGTCAGTCATGCGGCGCACATCGTCACACTGATTCCACGCGACCAGGCCAAGGGCTTCAATCCGCCGCCGGGTCATGAATTCGGCCAGCAGGAAGGGGCGCCGTTCGCGATGTCGCGGGCGCTGGCGAAGTCGGCGGTCGGGTCGCCCTGCAACAAGCCGCCATGGGGCGAGACGGTGGCGGTCGATCTCAAGGCCGGCAAGATCCTCTGGCATTCGTCGGTCGGCACCAGCGAGGATCTCGCGCCGCTCGGCATCGCGCTCAATACCGGCACGCCGCTGGTCAACGGCGTCGCGATCACCGCGGGCGGCCTGGTGTTCACCGGCGCGATGGATGCCTATCTGCGCGCGTTCGATGCCAGGTCGGGAAAGCAGCTGTGGCTCGGCCGGCTTCCGGTGCCGGGCGTCGCCAATCCGATGACCTATCTCTGGAAGGGCGAGCAGTACGTCGTGATCGGCGCCGGCGGCCATTCCGAAGCCGGCACCTCAATCGGCGATAGCGTGGTGGCATTTCGCCTGCCGCGCCAGGGCGAGGGGGTGTCGTTGTGGACCCGCCTGATCGATCGGCCCGGCGGGCGGTTCACCGCCAAGGCTGTGGCCGCCGGTCTCGTGCTCGTCGCCCTCGTTGCGCTGTTCTGGCGCTGGCGGCGGAGCCGCTGCTCGCGATCCGCTTAGGTGCTCGCTGCCGCAGGTGCGCGCCGCCAAAATATCGAAAACAACCCCATGCAAAGGTGCCGGCAGCTGCCGGCGTTCGAAAAGCAACTTGACACGTCGGGCAACTCAGGGTTACTTTTCTACTATTCCGAAATGGTGCAAGCGTCGCCTCGCTCCGCTAAAGCGGGATGAAGTCAGGTTGAATCGGCCTGGCGGCATTCGCTGCATCTCCTCCCGCAACCGGAGAGGGAGCGCAGGTTGTTCGCGGATGCAATTGAACCTGGGGCGTGGACCCGTAAATCCGGGACATCGCTTCCGAGACGAAATGCGGACACGCCGCGCAGACCGCGGGGATGTCACCTTGCGGACCAACTTCGCCGCCTCCGATTGGTCCGGTGTTGGGTGCAGTCCGGACTTCTCATCAACGATCCTCGATCGCCACATTTGACCCATCTCGGACATTCGGTAGGGTTGCCGCGGGCAGGCTTCTCGCACGAGCGTTCGCGCGCCATCGCTCGGGGAGGCTCTGCGGCGTGGCGGCCGGTTTCCACTGCAGGGACACGACCCAGTTGTCGAAGACCGTGTTGAAGCTCCCGGACTGGTACGAGAAGTTCTCGCCCGCCGGCCAAAAGTAGCCGGCATCGGCTGCGTAGGTAAAGAGCGTCCAGGTATGGGGCTTCTTCCAGAACGCGTTGCCGCCGTCCGGGTCCCCGTCGAGGGCGCTGAAGTCGAGGAAGAGCCAGAGAGGTGCATTCTTGGTGCCGAGGTTCGTATCCGGCGAGTTGAACTGCAGCGCGTTCCAGTAGATCCCAGGTCCGGCTCCGGGATCAGCATCGTCCACGAGCTTCTGCAGCCGCCAATAGAAGCTCGCGTCGCCGGTCATAGTGGTCTCGCCGGTGAACGTGATCAGGCCAGCCTGCGGGCCTGACTGGATGATGCCGCTGATCGAGGTGGTCCCGCTGATTGTTCCGCTCCCTTGTAGCATGCCGCCGGGAGCAGGCGAATCGGTGCCGGTCGCTGCAATGGTGACCGGGCCCGAGACCGTCCCACCGTTCATGAACAGTGTGCCCGACTCGCCGACAACAATCGCGCCGGTCACCGTGCCGGCGACCTCCAGCGTCGCCGCGTAGGATACCAGCACCTCGCCGGCACCCGTTGCTGATCCACCGGTACCGCCGGCAATCAGCGTACCCCCATTGACCCTGATCAGACCGGAAAGCATGCGGCTGCTGTCTGCGCTCAGGGTCAGCGTGCCGGGACCGAAGATCGTCAGGCCCGCCGATCCCTCGATGGCGGCTGCGATCTGCGAACTACCGCCGGTAGCATTGGTGTAGATCAGGCCTTCTGCCGCGCCGAACGAAAGGCTCGCAGTAGCGATGCTGCCGCCGTTCATGATGAGGCCCGCGGCGTCGCCGCTCGCCTGGCTTCCGACCAGAATGCTCGCATCGCCGCCCGTAATCGCCCCGCCGTTCACTTCGAGCGCCGCCACCTGCGGCACGCCGCCGCTCTCGACCGCCTGGCTGTCGACGACCTCGTAGACGGCATCGGCCGGAACGTCGTTGATGCTGACATCGGTCGACGACACGGTCGCCGCGCTCGCGAAGCCCTCGGAGGGCGAATAGGTCAGGAACTTGCCCGAGCTGGCCGCGTCGTCGTCCTCTCCGAGAATGTAGGGAGCGACGATCCCGTTCATGACGATGGGCAGGTTTGCTCCCGTTCCTGCCACGAACACCTGTTGCGTCAGCCCAAGCTGGGCCATGCCGCCGCCCGGCACGATAACAAGAGTTCCGCCGGAGTTGCGGACAATGTTCGTCAGGGTACCGTCGTCATTGCCCCCGATTACGACGCGATAGTTGCCGCTTCCGGAAAGTTGCAAGGCGCCTCCCGTAGAGCCGATGACGAACGTCGCCAGAGATCCCGAGGCGATCTGCACATCGACCGTCGCGCCGTCCGAACGAAGCTCGAGTATTCCGCCGTTCGTCACCGTCACTCTGAAGCTGCCAAATGGTGTGCCCGATGTCCGGGTACTTGCCAGCGTCCCCGCGCCTACGGTGTTGTGTCCTATCAGCTGGTTTGTGTTGGTGAGCAGGAGCGTGCCTTCGCCGTATTTGTGCAGGCCGCCCAGCCCGGAGATCGGCGCGACGACGGTCAGCGTGCCACCGTTCGTGTTGATGACCTTAGGCTGGTTGATCGTCCAGGTGCTGGGTTCATATCCGGATGTCGAGGGCAGCGCCGACTGCGAGATCGCCCAAGCTTGCCCCTGCCAGAGCACGGCGTAGACGCCCCACCCGGTGAGCGCGTCGGTGACGACCTGGCTGTAGTCTTCGGAGGGTAGCGGCAGATTTTCCAGCGTCCATCCGCTGGGCATTTGCGCGATCTGGACGGTCTGCGGATTGCTAGACGGGAGGTTGGGTACGTTCTCGAACGAGGCGGGGAAAGCGTTGTTGATGGTGATCGTGCCACCCGTCAGGTTCACCGTGAGCGGCGCGAGGACGTGGCCGCCGTTATTTTCCATGTATCCCTTCGTCGTCTGGGAAACGGAATACCAGCCAACCGCGAAATTGGCCAAGACGATCGTCTGCGGACTCTCGGACACGTTCGGGGCCAACTGATCGGCGAGCCACGCGAGGCCCGGATTAGAAGTGCCCGTCAAATTATAAAGATCAGGCCCGATTCCGCAGGCCGACAGATAGTCGGCCATCCCGCTCGTCATGCCGTCCACGAAGCTGCCGCTCTCGCTCGACGTCCGCATCAAGCCCGCGACCACCCTTTCCAGGTTGATCGCCACGGGGTCGTCCTCGCCGTTGTAGACCACAGGAGCAACCTGCGTGAAGCCGTTTGCCGACAGCCAGTAAAGGCCCATGACCATCGACGTCGGGCCGCAATAGGCTTCACCGTCCCCCGGCAGGCTCTGCCCGAAGGGCCCGAAATCGGTCTGGATGATCGAAGGCGTGCTCTTGATGGGGTCTTTCCACATGGGGCTGGTCCACTCCTGTCCGACAAAGGCCACGGTACGCGCTTGACCCGCAGGTTAATGTCCCGTTAATTGCGGGACACAACTTGTGAATACTTTAGCGTGTCAATACACTCAAAGAGTGTAGAGCGGAATCTTGAAAGTACGCAAGCTGGGTCTCCAGCTTGGCCGGCAGGGACGGCTTAGGAGTTCAAGCGCGGGCGCCGAGCGGCAGCATGTTCATCGTGAGTGGCGCATATCTGCCACCAGCGGCGATGTCCTGCGGCAGGGCCTGATACCAGGTGGTGTCGCGGCCGGTCCGTGTAACGCGAACGTCTACTTCTGAGGCGTGCTGCGAATCCTGGAAGTGGCACCTTTGAGATATGGCGACCGGCTCTGAAGATGTCCGTTCATTGGGGTAGACCGGAAGTACCCGACTGATTGCTAAAACGGCGCCTTTGACCCGAAGCGGACTATCAATGTTTGACGCGCTCGATAGCTAGCGACTGGAGAAGCGAGATGTCGCTCATTTTATGCCTACTCGCCATTGTGCTAATCGGCATTGCCAGATGGGGTTTCATGTCCGTCATGAGCGAGCTGGGAAAGTGGTATCCCCAAGAGCCGGTGGATACGATTTCCCGCAGGTTCGAGGTTGATGGCTTCGTCTGGAGCTCCCGCGCTCCGCGCGCACTGCGCCGCCGGTTTGTTGTGACACAGGCGTGCGCAATCCCTGCGTTTCTGTGCTTGGCGGCACTTGTTTGGCTGAATGAGACAAGCCCTAATGTCCGTGTCTGGGGGACGATAGCATTCTGTTCTATGTCGCTTTTCCTTGCCGGCTCTCTTACCTGGAAGGTCATTCGGCGCGGAGTGTGATCGCGCCATTTTTGAACCGCAGGACTGGTATTGGGCCCTGAGCGGACATTCAACGCAGCATCGCCGATGTCGGCTTTTGAGAGCGACACCGACCTCGCTATCCCCGCTCGCATACACTGGATTCTCGACTACACGCCCTGTTCTCATCACGCTTTAGCGCGGGCGCCGTCGCAAATCAGAAACACGAATTCTCAAGCCGTGCAGCGAAGCGATGTGCGGACTGATTTGCGCGATGCCGTGCTTGCGTTCGATGTAACGCATCGCTTACGAGGTCGCGGACGGAGCCGCCGGGCTTCGGGCGACCGGTTCATTCCAAATCATTGCCCAAGGAGATTGCGATGAAGATCACTGCCTCGATCATGCTTGCCGCGGCGCTCGCGCTGTCGTCGGCACCGGCCAGCGCCACCGTCCTCGATCTCTCGACCATGACCTGCAAACAGTTCGTCGACGGTGGCGACGACACCATCAAGATGGTGCTTGTCTGGATGGACGGCTGGTACAAGGGCGATTCCGACGAGGCGATCATCGACACCGACGTGTTCACCGAGAACGCCAAGAAGTTCGGCACCTATTGCGGAAAGAATCCGACCATCAGCATCGTCAACGCGGCGGAGGCCGTGCTCGGCAAGTAAATCTAGCAGCGTGGTTGGTCTGAACCTTCATGGTGAGACGCGCGATACGCGCGTCTCTGTACGATGCTTCGCATCGCCAGGCGAACCGTGAGGCCGGGCTGGTAGCCTCGTCCTTCGAGACGCCTGCTGCGCAAGCTCCTCAGGATGACGGGATTGAAGGCGGGACAACATGTCCGACGTCGTCCCTGCTTTCGTGTTCGGTCCCGTGTGATTGGCGAGGGCCTGGATTGGCGCCAGGTAGCCGAGGCATTTGAGGCGGGTCCGATTGTAGTCGTGGACGAACTTGGCGATGAAGGTGTCGCGGTCGGCGTGGTTGACAAAGGTACGGCGCGCGCTGCCCCGTTTGTGTTTCGCGGCCAATGGCTTCGGCGATGCGCCGGTTGAAGCGTTCGACGAGGCCGTTGGTCTGCGGATGGTAGGGCTTGGTCAGGCGATGCTGGATGCCGCACTGTCGGCAGAGTTGATCAAAGGGGTGGTCGCCGGAAGGCTTCCCGGGCGGCTTGTTCTTCTTGTCGACGGCGAAGCGGTCGGTGAACTCGGCACCGTTTTCGGTGAGGATAGTGTGAACCTAGTGCGGAAAATCAGCCAGGAAGCGCTTAAGGAAACCGGTCGCGGTCGCTCCGTCCCGCCTGGAATGGACCTCGATAAAGACGTAGCGGGTGGCTCGGTCGATGGCGACAAAGGCATAGCTGGTGCGGCGCTGCAGTGCCGGCAGATACTTCACGTCGATATGGATGAAGCCGATACTGGCATTCTCGAAGACGCCGGCTTTGGGCTTGTCAGGCTTGGCAAGCCGGCTGATGCCGTTGCGCTGCAGGCAGCGGTGAATAGCACTACGGGACAGCTTGGCGTTGATGCATCGCCGCATCACCTCAACGATGTCGTCCAGCGGCAATTGGAGCGATGTCCGTAGTTCACAAACGGCCCTTTCTTCAACCGCGGAGAGGCTGGTCGTGAGGTTCTTCGGCCGGTGCGAGCGGTCTTCGACCGTCGTGCGGCTGCGCCAGCGATAAATCGTGGTCTCGCTGACCCCCAGTTCGGCCGCCAACTGAGCGACCGACTTCCGGCTGCGCTGGATGTAGGCACGTGTCTTCGGCGTCGTCGTGGCGTTCGCGTGCAAGCTCAGTTCCATGACACGAGGCGCTCCCTAACAAAGGCCACGCCTCGTTCTACACCGATTCCATCCAACCAATCTGCAGGGACCAAACACGAAAGCAGGGACCCATAACCACAGGGTTTAATTGTTGAGGAAGGCTGTGGCCGCAGCCCTGCGCAACAATGGTCTTCGGTGGTTATGGGTCCCGGCTTTCGCCGGGACGACACTGAATTTTTGGTGCCGCTCCTCCGCCATACATTCACATCCTTCAGGATGAGATAGACCGGCCATGATGCGAGGGGCCTATCCCGGCAGCATCGCGAAGGCGCTCGACACCATCGCCACCGGTTTGTTGTCGGTGGCGGAGGATAGCGTGACGCGGCCGAAGCTCATGGTGCGGCCGAGCCGGACCACGCGGGCGTCGGCCAGCACGTCGGACGCCGTCACCGCGCGCATGAAGTGCGTGGTCTGGTCGACCGTCGTCATCGGCCGATAGCCCTTGTTGGCCGCGAGGTTGGCGAGCACCATCGCGGTGTCGGCGAACGCCATCAAGGCCTGGCCGCAGACGATGCCGCCATTGCGGCACAACCGCTCGGAAAACGGCATGCGCAGGATGGCGCCGGGCTGCCAGTCGGCATCGCCGCCGGCAGGCGGCGCGATGTCGAACTGCTCGACCGCCAGATTGAGGTCCTGCACCCATGGCGCAAAGACGTCGCCGAGCACGCGTTTCGCGTCGTCGATCCCGAATTCCCCGGCTTGCTGCTGCATGACGTCCCGTTCCTCTGTTGATCCTATATTGCTCTAGTGGCGCGTGACATGCACGCGTGGCGTCTTGCCGTCATTCCACTTGCCGTCGATCGCCCGTTCGATCTGGGCGGCGAGCTGCAGCAACAGCCCGTCACTCGCTTGCTTTCCGATCGCCTGGATGCCGAGCGGCAGGCCGTGCTCGTTGGTCGCGAGCGGCAGCGAGATCGCGGGGATGCCGCAGAGATTGGCGAGCGGCGTGAAGGCGAAGTTGCGCCACAGATTGCCGAACCAGTCCAGCACCGACGGATTGTCGGAGATGGTGAGATATTCCGTGGTGCCGACCTTCGGCGTCGGCAGTGCCGTGATCGGCGTCAGGATGATGTCCCAGTCCTCGAAGAAGGCGCCGAAGCCGCGCGAGGTGGTGTTGAAGACGGCCTGCATGCGGGCGCGATCGGCGAAGCTGAAGTCGCGGCCATGCTCCCAGATGCGGACGTTGATCGGCTCGATCAGCTCCGCCGGCGGCCGCTCCAGCCCGCGCGCGGCGAGCATGTTGCCGATCACGACGGCGAAATTGCCGATGTAGCAGGTGGTCTGCGCCGCGAAGGCTTCCCGATAGTCGATCGACGGCAATGCGTAATCGACCTGATGGCCGAGGCCTTCGAGGAAGCGGCCGACCCGTTCGAGTTCGGCTGTGATGTGCGGCGTCGCGCGATAGTCGCCCCATGTGTGCGACAGCGCGATTCTGAGCCGGCCGGGGTCGCGCGCGATCATTGCGGCATATGGCTCGGGCGAGGTCCAGAACGGCATGAACTCGCCGGGCGCAGGTCCCCGGCAGGCATCGACGAAGCCAGCGGTGTCGCGCACCGTGCGCGACTGGCAGCCCTGGATCGAGACCAGCCCGGTGAGATCGGACAGATGCGGCGCGAGCGAGAACACGCCGCGCGAGACTTTCAGGCCGATATTGCCGTTGACCCCGGCGGGAATGCGGATCGAGCCGCCGCCGTCGGTCGCATGCGCGATTGGCACCGCACCGGCGGCGACCATCGCCGCGCTGCCTGCCGACGAGCCGCAGGTGGTGTAGTCGGTGTTCCAGGGATTGCGCGTGACATAGACCGCGGGATTTTCCGCCGAGCTGCAGACCCCGAACTCCGGCGTCGTGGTGCGGCCGATCAAATTGAGCCCGGCCTTGCGCATCTTCGCGGTCAGGAAGGTATCCGCCGCGGCGCGATTGCCGCGCATCATCAGCGAGCCCATCTCCTGCAGCCGTCCCTTCAGGGTCGGGCCGAGGTCCTTCATCAGGAAGGGCAGGCCGGCGAACGGGCCGTCGAGGTCGGCGCCGTCGCGCGCCGGATCGGCGATCACATCGTCGAACAGCTCGACGACGCCGGAGAGCGCGGGATCGACCTTGGTGACGGCGCTGGCTGCCTGCGACGCCAGCTCACGGGGCGTCAGCTCGCCGGACCTGACGCGCTCCGCGAGCGCCGTCCCGTCGTGCTGCGTCCACTCGTCCCAGCTCATCGCCAAAGTCATTTGATCGATTCCTTTTCTGCTTTGTTGCGCAGTGTAATTTGCGCGGCCGCCCGGTCAAACCAGTGCGCGCCGGCAGCCCGTCCGACGCGTGCTCGCGCTCCGACGCGCACTGCGCTGCGCTCCGACGCGCACTGCGCTGCGCTGCAAGTGCCGTGCCCGGCTTGAAAATGCCCCAGTTTCGGCGCCCAGTCGCCTGCTCGCGAGTGGTGGGGGCGTACATGTTCCGCAGGTTGGTGGTGCTCGGCGGCGTGATTGCGATCGGACTTGCGCTCAGCGGTTGCACGCGCTGCGGTCCGATCTGGGACGACTGGATGCAGTCGCCGAAATCCTGCAAGTCAGACCATCTCTAGGGGCATGATCCGGAAAAGTGGAAACCGGTTTTCCGAAAAAGATCATGCTCAAACAAAGAGATGAGAACATGATGCGATTCCGCGGAAACGCATCGTGTTCGGGGCCGGAGCAGGCGCGCTTGGCGGCGGCTTTCTTGCGGTGATATACCGCCGACGAAAACGCAGGGAGTGTTCTTATGAGAGTTTTGAGCGCAGTTGCGGTTGCGGTGCTGTTGTCGGCGCCGGCCTATGCGCAGATGCCGAACGTCAACCTGATGCCTGAGGTCAAGACCAGGACCCAGGAGGAGAAGGAGCAGGACGCGGTCAGGGACAAGGCCTACAAGGACTCGCTCAGCAAGATTCCCGATGCCAAGGGATCGTCCGATCCCTGGGGCGTCGTGCGCAGCGATCCGCCGAAAGCGGCCGCCCATCCCGCCAAGCCGAAGACCAAGACCGGAAGCTCGGCGCAGCCGGGAAGCGCCGCGCCGCGCAGCCAGTAACGCCCATTCGGGGCGACGTCGTCCGTCTCCCGCAGACTCGGATTCTCCCGCCGCCGCCCCTATATTGGGGTGTCGTCAGTTGGTCCGGAGTTGCGGCATGGTGTCTCGTCCGCGCGATCTCGCCAGCCGGATGGCCGAGCGGCGAAAGCCGGACGACGGCTATCTGCGCGAGACCTTCAGCCTGCCACGCGATCAGGCCCGCGTGAGGGCGCGTGACTTTCTCAAGCGCTACCCGAAGGCGGCCTATATGAGCGCCGTCGAGAGCTGGCGCGAGCTTCCCGGCGGCGACATCGAGTTCACGATGCGGCGGCTGGCCAGCGCGGACTGAAGCGTTTTCGAGCGAAGCGGGCGCCGGTTCGTGTGTTCTAATTTTAATTAGAACCGAAGCTCTGCAGGCCAGCGCGTCAGGGCACCGGGGCGTGCACGATAGAATGTGCCTCAGTCCCCATTGCTGCCGCGGGTCCGTTCCCGCCCCAGATTGTTCAGCTCGCGATCGATCCGCAGTTGCACGCGGCGGATCGCCAGAAGATCGAGCTTTGCTTCGGTCTTGCCCGTGAAGACGCGATCGCCGATCTGGAAGCGCCATTTCCAGACGCCGGCCATCAGCTGAGTGACGCTGAACTCGATGCCCCTGTGGATCATCTGTATCGGTTCCGCGAAGGAAGGGCGGTCGTCGATATTTAAACCATTAGTTGTAGTAATGATCAGCACCCGTAAAAAGATCGTGTGAAAGGCCGCGCCCGTTCGGGCCGTCGTTGTGGATTCCGGAAAGGATTCGTCCGCCGGCAGCGTCGCCACGGAACGGTCGCCAGCCATGTTGCCTGTCCGCGCCGCGCAATTCGCGCTGCTTGGAGCAGGCCAATGTTACGAACGCTGGCGGAACCCGAGTCTTCCGTCGAACGCTACGGAGTTTTTCCAGGGCTCAGGAGGGATACGAAGGTAGTATGCAGATTGTGCCAGCCGTTATCGGACGCCGTCGCGCCTGTCAGGTTAACTTGTTGATTATCAGGGGAACTTCGGGCGCAAGGCGCGTCGCATGGCCGGAACTTTGTTCTTGGCCGGAGAACTACGGAATTTTAAACGGCCCCAACAGGGGGCCGCCAACCCGTCCCGGAGGCGGGTTTTCCTCCAGCAGTCGGGGGGCTACCTGTCTGGCTGGGGGCCCCCAAATAAGGGCACTGCCGGGTCAATTGTTCCAGTAAAGATTCCGCGAGAACAGATCGCGACCCGCAGGAAATTATGGGGCCAGAACATCTGAGGGCCTTCTCAGTAGTCCTACCGAGAACATCGGCTAACCCTTGGTTACGACGGGGTTAAACCCAAGCCGGCCACTCGAAAAATCAAAGCAGGCCATTGTGGATGGAAACAGGCCGGCACCGGTCTGTTGGTGCTGTCCTAGTTGGGACACTCGCTTGGGGAAATCAGGACACTCATTCACTTATGCAAATGCCCTTCCGCGCCATGGAGGTTCTAGCTTCAGGTGGGGGTGTCCAGAATCTTTCCCTACCCCACGGGCGCTCCTCGGCCTCAGCCTCCCTGTCGGGGTGCTGGGGCCGTCTGTTTATGTAGAATCCAGTTCGCTGGGGCCGCAACACTCGGAGCGGTCCCTGCCCAGTGGCGGCGCGGTGAGGCGGCCTCAGCGTTCGTTCCAACGCGCTGGGGCCGTTTCTTCAGGACACCTGATGCCGGCGCACTTCTCCGGCCGCCATGTTGAGAATTGGGATGTGATCGGCGGCCAGCTGTCGCTGAATGAGGCTAACAGCCCATCCCTCCGGGATTGCATCCAGCACTCGGTCAACGGCTTCTTCGCGCGAGGTCGCGGCGAGCCAGATTTGGACCTCGCCGTCATCGGTCGTCACTCGGACTAGATGAACCTCGGTCGCCTGTTGCATGAGCAATAAAAGCGGCATCGAGGGAATCGTTTCAAAAATCTTCGCTTAAGTTAAGCTTGGAACCGCAATTAGGGCGCTATCGCTGACATGCCTACTTTAATGCGGACACGAAGACCGTGGCGCAAGCTCTCTGTATGTTCAGGCTCAGTCACCACGACGGCGTCGAGTACGGCTTCATGGCGTTGGCGGCGATATCGTTCGTAGCGCTCATCGTAGGCATAGGCGCCCTGTTTATGTGATGAGCCTGTCATCTCATGGATGATCCAACCGCCTTGGCCTCAGCGTGTACCGCCTCGCTGGGGCCGTTCTTTGGGCCAAGAAAAATCCCGGCTCGCGCCGGGCTTCATAGTTCAAGCTGACCTGCGAGATAGCGCCGCTTCTCGACTGCCGCGATCTCGAGAGCCTTTCAGCACCTCATTCACGCGACCCGGATTCACGTCATATGTCGCAGCGATTCGACGGGAAGGGCCTGTAATGAAAGAGGCGGCCAAGTGAGGCGGCCTCTTTCTCACATGAATATTGCAATCGCAGCGATAGCAATGGGGTACAGCCCCAGCACCACAATGCTCGCTCTAAAAAGTAGGTCACTGGTCATGACGCAACCTCTGCGTGAGATTGGAATCTAACTCGGGATGACCACCAAAACAAAGTGCAGTTTGTGCCACGCTAGGAAATTAATCGTGCGCTAGATGAGAATAGGCCGTCAACTGAGGTGGCCCTCTACTCTCCCAGCTCTCTGCGGATTCGGTCGCGGTGCTGAACGTGCAAAACCTGGCATGAGTAGAAGTTATCCAGAAGCTTCTTCGCTTCCGCTAGATCGTGCCCGTGATTGGCAAGGTGCTCGATCAGTCCCTCTTGCTCGGCAATGTGTCGTTCGCCTTGGGCAATATGCCGCTCGGCTTGCTCCAGATGGCGAAGCTGCATCTCGCGGTGCGCTATTGTGGAATGGTTCGGCATGGCCGCGCTCCCTTCCTATGCAGGCGGGAGCGCTGTTGGTCTCTCAGCCACCGACGCCTACGGGCAAAGCCTTGGCCGGTGATTATGCTATCGTATCACGTTCCGTTGCCCCCGGTTCGTTCTCTCAAGATTAAATTCCCTGATCTCGGTCAAAGGCGGGACGGGGGTAGAACATCTGGTGGGGTGCCTCGGTAGTCCTACTGAGAACATCGGCCAAGCTACGGTTTCCGTTCGCTTAATCCGAACAAGGACACCCCAAAAATCAAACTAGGATACGGGGACTTAAATACGGACAGTACCGATCTGTTCGAAAGAACATATTGCGAACGCAGAACAAACGTGGTACGAGGTTCCAATCAGCAACGTATTCCACCCGATCTCGTCGCCCGTTTTCCCGCTAGCGAATCCCCGCCATAAGGAGCACATCCCAAATGTCCGCCACCGCACTGCGTATCGTCGAAGGATCCTCCATGGACAAGTCCAAGGCCCTCTCAGCCGCGCTCTCCCAGATCGAGCGCCAGTTCGGCAAGGGCTCGGTGATGAAGCTCGGCAAGAACGACCGTTCGATGGATGTCGAGACGGTGTCGTCGGGGTCGCTCGGGCTCGATATCGCGCTCGGCGTCGGCGGCCTGCCGAAGGGGCGCATCGTCGAAATCTACGGGCCGGAATCGTCGGGCAAGACCACGCTGGCGCTGCACACGGTGGCGGAAGGCCAGAAGAAGGGCGGCATCTGCGCCTTCATCGACGCTGAACACGCGCTCGATCCGGTCTATGCGCGCAAGCTCGGCGTCAACATCGACGAGCTCTTGATCTCGCAGCCGGACACCGGCGAGCAGGCACTCGAGATCGCCGACACGCTGGTGCGCTCCGGCGCGGTCGACGTGCTGGTGATCGATTCGGTCGCGGCTCTGGTGCCGAAGGCCGAGCTCGAGGGCGAGATGGGCGATGCGCTGCCGGGTCTGCAGGCCCGCCTGATGAGCCAGGCGCTGCGCAAGCTCACCGCCTCGATCAACAAGTCGAACACGATGGTGATCTTCATCAACCAGATCCGTATGAAGATCGGTGTGATGTACGGCTCGCCGGAGACCACCACCGGCGGCAACGCGCTGAAGTTTTATGCCTCGGTTCGTCTCGACATCCGCCGCATCGGCGCTATCAAGGAGCGCGACGAAGTCGTCGGCAACACCACCCGCGTCAAGGTGGTGAAGAACAAGCTGGCGCCGCCCTTCAAGCAGGTCGAGTTCGACATCATGTATGGCGAGGGCGTTTCCAAGATGGGCGAGATCCTCGACCTCGGCGTCAAGGCCGGCATCGTCGAGAAGTCCGGCGCCTGGTTCTCCTATGACAGCCAGCGGCTCGGCCAGGGTCGCGAGAATTCCAAGGCGTTCCTGAAGTCGAATCCCGACATCACCGCCAAGATCGAAGCCGCGATCCGGCAGAACTCCGGCCTGATCTCCGAGCAGATCCTCGCCGGCACGCCCGAACGCGACGCCGAGGGCGAGGAGCCGACGGAGGAGTAAGTCTCAATCATTTCGCTGCAAGCGGGCGCTGAGGACGTTGAGTTGCCGACGTCTTCGGCGCCCGTTTGGTTTTGTGTGTCTTTTGTAAAGCAGTTGATCCTCAGCTTGCGGTGCTGATGCCATCGCGCGTAGCCGGAGAGCATCGTGACAAGTCTGATCCTGGCGACAAGTGAACTCGCGAGCTATCGCCTGAGGCAGGCGGGAAGGGCGGACATCGTCGTCGGGTTGAGGCCGCGCTTCGTTTGGGGGAAAATGCCCTCGTCGGATGACCTCACGACCCTGCTGGAACCGCGTTCCGCAAAGCATGTCGATTTCGACACGCACTGGCTCGACTTCGCCAGTTCAAGATGGACCGGCTCGATCGGTCGGGACATTGGGCTTGTCGAGTTGTGCGAGCGTTGCGATAGCGTCGAGCTATGGGCTGATCCCCAGCCGAATGACCAGTTGGTGCTGGCCTGGTTGCTCGACGTGCTCCGCCCGCACCGCCACATCGTAGCGAAGCTCAAGCTGGTCCAGACCGATGTCGAGATCGGCAGGTACCGAGGCGAGAGCTTGGCGAAATGGCGATTGCCTGCACTTGCGGTGACCGATGATCGGCTGGAATTGGCCGGTCGCGCCTGGAATGCCTATCGCGCTCCGACGCCCGAGCCCTGTTTCGACCTTCTCATGCAGGATCTGTCGGCCATCCCGCAGCTCCGCGCGGCGCTGATTGCGTTGCTGGAGGAGCTACCCGGGCAAGACACCGGCCTCGGCGCGTCCGAACTGCGGATGCTGGATCTCGTCGCCGACGGCGAGACAAGCCCACAGGTCCTTTCAAACGAGCTGAACCGGGAACGCGGCGTGTTCGATTTTCAGGAAGCGGAGCTGATCCTGGACCGGCTCGCCTATTCTCCATCACCGGTCCTGACCGGATTCCCCGCGGAGATCGAAGCGCCCGACGATCTGAAGGCCCGAAACAACCGACTCCTGCACAGTCGGCTGTCGCTCACCGATTTCGGCCAGGAAGTGTCGGATCGCGAGCTCGACTTCAGCCAGTACAACACGATCCATCGCTGGTGGGGCGGCACCGAACTGACCAATGAGCGGCTGTGGCGCTGGGACGCCGAGAGCCGCACTCTCGTCGCTCCGTAAGGCTTGTTCGAGCGACGCCAGCACGCGACGTTCTGATCTCTACGCCAGCGCCTTTTCCCGGCTCGCGATCAGCGCCCGCAAATCCTCGGTCACCGCGACCGATTGATGCGTCTTCTGGTCGGTCGCGACCCAGATGATCTCGCCGGTGGCGCGCAGGTCATCGGAGCCTTTGGCGAAGATCGCGAGCGCAAGATTGATCGAGGAGCGGCCGATCTTGGCGACCCGGACGCAGACCTCGATGTCCTCGTCGAACCGGATCGGAGCCTTGTACTCGACGACCGATTTCACGGTGTGGAAGTCGATGCCGGTCCGCGCCACCTCGCCGAGATAGTCGTAGCCGAGCGCGCGGAAATATTCGGTGATGGCGGTGTCGAAATAGGTGAGGTAGTGGGCGTTGAACACCACGGCCTGCGCGTCGACTTCCGAATAGCGGACGCGGAACGGGAAATGGAACCAGAATTCCTCGCGCATGTTTCCTCCTGCCGCGGGCGGGCCAGTCCGTCATTCCGGGGCGCGACGAAGTCGCGAATCCGGAATCCGGAAGTCGTGGATCGAGATTCCGGGTTCTCGCTTCGCGAGCCCCGGAATGACACCGAGTGAATCACGCGTCAGAGACGCAGCACGACGTAGCTGCAACAATGGTGCGCTTTACTCAGCCGCCTGCGCGTAATCCTCGACCGGCGGGCACGAGCACACCAGGTTGCGGTCGCCGTAGACGTTGTCGACGCGGCCGACCGGGCTCCAGTATTTGTCGGACCGTGACACGCCGTCCGGGAAGCAGCCTTCGGCGCGGGTGTAGGCCCGGTTCCAGGCATCGTCGGCGATGTCGTGCACGGTGTGCGGCGCGTGGCGCAGCGGCGAGGCCTCGACCTTCCAGCGGCCCTTCTCGATCTCCGCGATCTCGCCCCGGATCGCGATCATGGCGTCGCAGAACCGGTCGATCTCGAACTTCGATTCCGATTCCGTCGGTTCGATCATCAGCGTGCCCGCCACCGGGAAGCTCATGGTCGGCGCGTGGAAGCCGTAGTCGATCAGGCGTTTCGCGATGTCGTCGACGGTGACGCCGCTGGTCGTCTTGAGCGGCCGCGGATCGACGATGCACTCATGCGCAACGCGGCCGCGCTCGTTGCGGTACAGCACCGGGAAGTGCGGCTGCAGCTGTGCGGCGATGTAGTTGGCATTGAGGATCGCGATCTCGGTCGCCCGCGTCAGGCCTTCGCCGCCCATCATCAGGATGTAGATGTAGGAGATGGTCAGGATCGACGCCGAGCCGAACGGCGCGGCCGACACCGGGCCGATCGCGTGCGCCGTCGTGCCGTCAGTTGTGGGATGGCCCGGCAGATAGGGCGCAAGATGCGCCTTCACGCCGATCGGGCCCATGCCCGGGCCGCCGCCGCCATGCGGAATGCAGAAGGTCTTGTGCAGGTTGAGATGGCTGACATCGGCGCCGTAATCGCCGGGCCGCGACAGTCCGACCTGCGCGTTCATGTTGGCGCCGTCGAGATAGACCTGGCCGCCATGGGCATGCACGATGTCGCAGATCTCGCGGATATGCTCCTCGAACACGCCGTGGGTCGACGGATAGGTGATCATGACCGCGGCAAGGTTGGCGGAGTGCTTCTCCGCCTTGGCGCGAAGATCATTGACGTCGACGTCGCCGCGCGCATCGCACGCGACGACCACGACCTCCATGCCGACCATCGCAGCCGAGGCCGGATTGGTGCCGTGCGCGGAGGAGGGGATCAGGCACACCTTGCGGTGCGGCTCGCCGCGCGCGAGGTGATAGCCGCGGATCGCCAGCAGCCCGGCATATTCGCCCTGCGCGCCGGAATTCGGCTGCAGCGAGACTGCGTCATAGCCGGTGATGTCGCACAGCCATTGCTCCAGCCGCTTGAACAGCGCGTGATAGCCCTTGGCCTGATCCGCCGGCGCGAACGGATGCAGATTGCCGAACGCCGGCCAGGTCAGCGGGATCATTTCGGTGGTGGCGTTGAGCTTCATCGTGCAGGAGCCGAGCGGGATCATCGCGCGGTCGAGCGCGAGGTCACGATCGCTGAGCTTGCGCATGTAGCGCAGCAGCTCGGTCTCGGAACGATGCGTATTGAACACCGGATGGCTGAGGAAGGCGCTGGTGCGCCGCAGCTCCTTCGGCAGCGCCTCGTGCGCGCCGGCCTCGATCTCGGCATAGCTGAGCTTGCCGCCGAACACGCGCCACACCGCCTCGACCGTCTCCGGCGTCGAGGTCTCGTCGAGCGCGATGCCGAGCGTGGTCGCGCCGACGCGAAGGTTGATCTGTTCCGCCTGCGCGCGGGTGACGAGCTCGATCTGCTTGCTACCTGCCTCGACGGTCACGGTATCGAAGAACGCTTCGCTGGTCGGCGCAAAGCCGAGCTTGCGCAGGCCGGCCGCAAGCACGGTGGCGCGACGATGCACGCTGCGTGCGATATGGGTCAGGCCCTCGGGACCGTGATAGACCGCATACATCGAGGCGATCACGGCGAGCAGCACCTGCGCGGTGCAGATGTTCGAGGTCGCCTTCTCGCGGCGGATATGCTGCTCGCGGGTCTGCAGCGCGAGGCGATAGGCGGGCTGGCCACGCGAATCCACCGAGAGGCCGACGATGCGGCCGGGCAGCGAGCGCTTCAGCGTGTCGCGCACCGCCATATAGGCGGCGTGTGGTCCGCCATACCCCATCGGCACGCCGAACCGCTGCGCCGAACCGATCGCGATGTCGGCGCCGAGCTCGCCGGGCGAGGCGAGCAGCGTCAGCGACAGCAGGTCCGCCGCGACGATCGCAAGCGCGCCCTTGGCGCGCAGCGACGCGATGGCAGGCTTGAGGTCGCGTACTGCGCCCGACGTTCCCGGATATTGCAGCAGCGCGCCGAGCACATCGGCGTTGTCGAGCTCGGTCAGGGGATCGCCGACCACCAGCGCCCAGCCCAGCGGCGCGGCGCGCGTGCGCATCACCGCCAGCGTCTGCGGATGCACCTCCTTGTCGACGAAGAACACCTTTGCCTTGACCTGCGAGTGGCGCTCGGCGAGCGCCATCGCTTCCGCCGCGGCGGTCGCCTCGTCGAGCAGCGAGGCGTTGGCGACGTCGAGCCCGGTGAGATCGCAGATCATGGTCTGGAAATTGAACAGGGCCTCGAGCCGGCCCTGGCTGATCTCCGGCTGGTACGGCGTATAGGCGGTGTACCAGGCCGGGTTCTCCAGAATGTTGCGCTGGATCACCGCGGGCAGGATGGTGCCCGAATAGCCCTGGCCGATCAGCGAGGTGAACACCTGGTTCTGCGCGGCGAGCTCGCTCATATGCGCGAGCGCCTCGGTCTCGCTCAGCGCCCGGCCGAGATCGAGCGGCGCCTTCTGCCGGATCGACGCCGGCAGCGTCTCGTTCATCAGCGCCTGCAGGCTCGCGGCGCCGACCGTCTCCAGCATCGCGTTGACGTCGCGCGGCGACGGTCCGATGTGGCGGCGGACGAAATCGGTGGCGGCTTCGTTGATCGGCTTGAAGGGCGCGTTCATGACGTGATCCTCGGGGTGATCCTTTAGGCGGTGTGCGCGGCGTAGGCGGCCTCGTCCATCAGGCCGCCGAGCTCGCCCTTGTCGGCAATCTTCAGCTTGAAGAACCAGGCCTTGCCGCCGGCGTCGGAATTGACCAGCGCGGGCTCGGCGGCGAGCGCGTCGTTGACCTCGACCACCTCGCCGGAGATCGGCGCGTAAACGTCGGAGGCGGCCTTGACGGATTCGACGACAGCGGCGGCCTCGGCCTTCTTCAGGCTGCGGCCGACCTTGGGCAGTTCGACGAACACGACGTCGCCGAGCTGCGACTGCGCATAGTCGGTGATCCCGATCGTGGCGACGTCGCCCTCGATGCGGAGCCATTCGTGGTCGGACGTGTACAGCGTCGTCATGGGGTCGATCCTTTGGCGTTCAGCGTTTGTAGGTATTGGGGACGAAGGGCGTAGCGGCGACTTTCAGCGGCAGCCGCTGGCCGCGCACTTCGGCGAAAACGGTGGTGCCGACGGCGGAAAGGGCCGTGGGCAGGTAGCCCATCGCAACCGGCGCATTGAGGCTCGGGCCGAAGCCGCCCGAGGTCACCTTGCCGATCTGCTCGGTCGAGCCGGCATCGGCGAACAGCGCGGCGCCTTCGCGCACCGGTGCGCGGCCGTCAGGCTTCAGGCCGACGCGTCGGCGCGCAGCGCCATCTGCGAATTGCGCGAGAATTTTGTCGGCGCCGGGGAAGCCGCCGGCGCGGGCGCCGCCGCTGCGGCGAACCTTCTGCACCGACCATTCCAGCGCGCCTTCGACCGGTGTCGTCGTGGTGTCGATGTCATGGCCATAGAGGCACAGCCCGGCTTCGAGCCGCAGGCTGTCGCGCGCGCCGAGCCCGATCGGCAACACGTCGGGATTGTCGAGCAGCGCGGTGACCAGGGCTTCCACCTTGTCCGCGGGCACGGAAATCTCAAAGCCGTCCTCGCCGGTATAGCCGGAGCGCGAGACGAAGCAGTCGACGTCGCCGACGCGGCGCGGACCGGCATCCATGAATTTCATCGAACCGACATCTGCACAAAGTTTCGCCAGCGCCGATTCCGCTTTCGGGCCCTGCAGCGCGATCAGCGCGCGGTCGGCCAGCGAGACGATCTCGCAGGCGTCGGAGAGATTCGCACGCAGATGCGCCTCGTCCTCGGCCTTGCAGGCGGCGTTGACCACCAGGAACAGGTGATCGCCGAAATTCGCCACCATCAGGTCGTCGAGCAGGCCACCGTCATTGTTGGTGAATTGCGCGTAGCGCTGCCGTCCCGGCGCGATACCGACGATGTCCTGCGGCACCAGTTTTTCCAGCGCGAGCGCGGCATCCGCGACCTTGCCGGATTTGGCCTTCAGCACGAGCTGGCCCATGTGCGACACATCGAACAGACCGGCTTCCTTGCGGGTGTGCAGATGCTCCTTCAGCACGCCGGCCGCGTATTGCACCGGCATGTCATAGCCGGCGAACGGCACCATCTTGGCGCCGCGCGCCAGATGCAGCGCGTGCAGCGGGGTCTGTTTCAGCGGGGAAGTTTCGCGCGCAAGCATCACAGGGCCCTCGCGGTTCCCGCCGGGGACCTATTTCCCCTTGAGAAACCTGCAGAAAGCCCCATCTGTCGCTGTGCCTGAGAGTATTATCCCGTCGGCGGACGCATCGGGGCGAACCCCAGCGTCTCTTTCCAGATGTCAGACGTCACGCGGTCCTTTTGCCTGAGAGTTTCCGGGGCGGTTGCTCCTTCGGCGCCGGCGATAAGGCCGGTCTCTCCCGACGTGACTAGGTATAGGTAGGTAGAAAACACGGCGCCACCAAGACTGTCAACGCAGCTGCAGCAACTATCCAATGGGCTTTGTGCTGCCGCGGCAAGCCCATGATCCGCCTGCACAGTTTCTGGACACCGCAGCTGGCAATGTCTAAAAGCGTTCGGCCGGAAAATGACGCCTTTTTGCGGCTGGCCGGCCCCTTTTTCCGATTGGATGAACATGAGCAGCGTCAACGACATCAGGTCGACATTTCTGAACTTCTTCAAGGAGAACGGGCACGAGATCGTGGCCTCGTCGCCGCTGGTTCCGCGCAACGACCCGACCTTGATGTTCACCAATGCCGGCATGGTGCAGTTCAAGAACGTCTTCACCGGCGTCGAGAAGCGCGGCTACCAGCGCGCCACGACGTCGCAGAAGTGCGTGCGCGCCGGCGGCAAGCATAACGACCTCGACAATGTCGGCTACACCGCGCGCCATCTCACCTTCTTCGAGATGCTCGGCAACTTTTCGTTCGGCGATTACTTCAAGGAGCGCGCGATCGAGCTCGCCTGGAATCTGATCACCAAGGATTTCGGGCTGAAGAAGGACAAGTTGCTGGTCACCGTCTACCACACCGACGACGAGGCGGCCGGCTACTGGAAGAAGATCGCGGGCTTCTCGGACGACCGCATCATCCGCATCCCGACCTCGGACAATTTCTGGGCGATGGGCGACACCGGCCCGTGCGGACCGTGCTCCGAAATCTTCATCGACCGCGGCGAGCACATCTGGGGCGGCCCTCCGGGCAGCCCGGATGAGGATGGCGATCGCTTCCTCGAATTCTGGAACCTGGTGTTCATGCAGTACGAGCAGGTGACGAAGGAGGAGCGCGTAGCGCTGCCGCGTCCCTCGATCGACACCGGCATGGGGCTCGAGCGCATGGCCTGCATCCTGCAGGGCGTCGAGAGCGTGTTCGAGACCGATCTGTTCCGCAATCTGATCGATGCCGCCGCGTCTACCCTCGGGCACGGTCCGAACGAGCAGAACGTTGGGTCGTATCGGGTGATCGCGGACCATCTGCGCTCGTCCGCGTTCCTGATCACCGACGGCGTGCTGCCGTCGAACGAGGGCCGCGGCTACGTGCTGCGCCGGATCATGCGCCGCGCGATGCGCCATGCACAGCTCTTGGGCGCGAGCGAGCCGCTAATGCATCGCCTGGTCTGGGCGCTGGTCCGCGAGATGGGCCAGGCCTATCCGGATCTGGTCCGTGCGGAGAAGCTGATCGAGGAGACGCTGCGGCTGGAGGAGACGCGCTTCCGCAAGACGCTGGCGCGCGGCCTGTCGATCCTCGACGAGAAGAGTGCCGGCCTCAAGAAGGGCGACATGTTCGACGGCGACACCGCGTTCACGCTGTACGACACCTACGGCTTCCCGCTCGATCTGACGCAGGACGCGCTGAAGTCGCGCGGCATCAGCGTCGACCAGGCGTCCTTCACCGACGCGATGGAGCGGCAGCGCGTGAAGGCGCGTGCCTCCTGGGCAGGTTCGGGCGAGGCGGCGAGCGAGGCGATCTGGTTCCCGCTGCGCGAGAAGCTCGGCGCGACCGAATTCCTCGGCTACGAAACCGAGAGCGCGGAAGGCGCGGTGACGGCGCTGATCAAGGACGGCGCCGAGGTCGAGAGCCTGAAGGCCGGCGAGAGCGGCGCGATCGTGCTGAACCAGACCCCGTTCTACGGCGAGTCCGGCGGCCAGGTCGGCGACACCGGCGTGCTGACCGGGGAGGGCGTCAAGTTCCGCGTCACCGACACGCAGAAGAAGGCCGGCGATCTGTTCGTGCATCTCGGCACGGTGGAGCAGGGCACGCTCGGCGTCGGCACCACATTGCAGCTCGAGGTCGATCACACCAGGCGCTCGTCGATCCGCGCCAACCATTCGGCGACGCATCTGCTGCACGAGGCGCTGCGCCAGGTGCTCGGCGATCACATCGCGCAGCGCGGCTCGCTGGTCACGCCGGACCGGCTGCGCTTCGACTTCGTGCATCCGAAGCAGATCACGCCGGAAGAGCTCGCCCGGATCGAGGACATCGCCAACGATGTCGTGCTGGAGAATGACGAGGTCACGACCCGGGTCATGGGCGTCGACGATGCCCGCGAGGCCGGCGCCCGCGCGCTGTTCGGCGAGAAATACGGCGACGAGGTTCGCGTCGTGTCGATGGGCAAGGGCGCCCGCGATCACGGCCAGAACGCGCTTGGCTGGTCGGTCGAGCTCTGCGGCGGCACCCATGTCCGCCGCACCGGCGACATCGGCCTGATCTCGGTGACCAGCGAGGGCGCGGTGGCGTCCGGCGTGCGCCGCATCGAGGCGCTGACCGGGCATCATGCGCGCAAGCACGCCAACGACACCATCGTGCTGGCCAAGACCGCGGCGCTGGAGTTGCGCACCACGATCGACGACGTGCCGGCGCGCATCACAGCTCTGATGGAAGAGCGCAAGAAGCTCGAGCGCGATCTGTCTGACGCCCGCAAGAAGCTCGCGATGGGCGGCGGCGGTGCGTCGAACGGCGCCGCCTCGGCCGTTCGCGAGGTCGGCAATGTCAAGCTGCTGGCGCGCGCGGTCGAGGGCGTCGAGACCAAGGATCTCAAGAGTCTCGTCGACGACGGCAAGAAGCAGATCGGCTCGGGCGTGGTCGCGATCGTCGGCGTCACCGAGGACGGCAAGGCCGGCATCGTGGTCGGCGTCACTGCCGATCTGACCGCGCGGTTCAACGCGGTCGAGCTCGTGCGCAAGGGCTCCGAGGTGCTCGGCGGCAAGGGCGGCGGCGGCCGGCCCGACATGGCGCAGGCCGGCGGGCCCGACGGCGCCAAGGCCGACGCCGCGCTGTCGGCGATCGAACAGGCCATGACCCAACAGGCATCGGCCGGCGCCTGACGGAGAGGCTGATCGTGGCGACGGCTCCGCTCAAGCCCACGATCGGCGATCCCGGGCTGCGCGACCGTATCTACGAGCTGCTCGAACGCGATGATCTGCCGCATTCGGGCGGCTTGCGGTTTGCCCGGGTCATCGTCGCCATCATCGCCGTCGACGTGCTGGCGGCGATCCTGGCCTCCGTGCCCGAGATCGACGCGCAGTTCGGCTGGCTGCTGACGACCATCGAGATCGCGGCGGTCATTGCCTTCGCGCTGGAATATGCCGCGCGGCTCTGGAGCGTGGTCGGCCACTCGCTGCGCGACATGACGCCGGCGCGGGCGCGGCTGGAATACGCCTTCTCGGCGCTCGGCGTGATCGACCTGCTGGCCTTCCTGCCGTCGGCCGTCGCGCTTGCGATCGGCGACAAGACCGCGCTGGTGCTGTTCGGCATGCTGCCGTTCCTCAAGCTGGTGCGCTATTCGACCGCGATGCGCTCGCTGCTGGCGGCGCTACATGCCGAGCGGCGCACGCTGTTCGGCTGCGTGGTGATCCTGACCGGCGCCGTGCTGCTGTTTGCCTCGCTGCTCTATGCCATCGAGCACAGGGTGCAGCCGGACAAGTTCGGCACCATGCCGCAGGCGATGTGGTGGGCGATCGTGACGCTCGGCACCGTCGGTTACGGCGACGTCGTCCCGATTACGCCGCTCGGCCGGACCGTCACGGTGGTCGCGATCGTGGTCGGCTTCGCGATGATCGCGCTGCCGGTCGCGATCATCTCGACCGCGTTCGCCGACGAGGTCCGGCGCCGCGACTTCGTCGTGACCTGGGGCATGCTGGCGCGGGTGCCGCTGTTCTCACATCTCAACGCCGCCGATATCTCCGACATCATGCGCTTGCTGCGGTCGCAGACCATCGAGGCCGGCGAGGTGCTGGTGCGGCGCGGCGATGCGGCGTCATCGATGTATTTCATCACCGCGGGCGAGGTCGAGATCGACCTGCCGAGCCAGCTTGTGCGGCTTTCCGACGGCGCGTTCTTCGGCGAGATCGCGCTGCTGCGGCGGACCAGCCGCTCCGGCACGGTGACGGCGACGCGCAAGACCAAGCTCCTGGTGCTCGATGCGCAGGACTTCCATGCCCTGATCGAGCGCATGCCGGCGCTCGCCGCGCATGTCCGGGAGACCGCGGAGGCGCGGCTTGCCGATCCGCTTGCGGCCGGCGGCGACCTGGCCGCCGCGGAGATCGCCCAGGCGCCGCGCGAGACCGACGGCGGCATCCGCGACTAGAACATCATTCCGATTGAATCGGAACGAGGCTCTCGATTCTTCGTTTGGCGCGTTTCTTCACGCGAACCGGTATCCACTTCGCTCGAAAACGCTTAGTCCCGCCGCAGGAACACGTAATCCGCCGAGTAGGCCGCGCCTTTCAGCGCGCCTGATTTGTCGCAGGCGCCGCTGAGCTCGCCGCCCGAGGTGTTGATCCGCTGCACGGTTGCGACGCCGGAGAGCAGGCCGTTCCCGCGGTGGGCGATCACCTCGAGCTTCAGCCAGGGAATATCGGCGGCGGTGGTGCCGGGTGCGCTGCCGGCGGTGCGGGCGGTCACGACACTGCCGTCGACATGCTCCCAGTTCGGACCCGCATAATGCCGGCCGACCGTGCGGCCGTCGGCGATCAGGGTCGCGACCGGTTCGCGGAACGACCAGGCGAGCTTGCCGTCGCTGACCGGCTTGCACTCATAGACCTGCACGCCCTCGGCATGGACGGTGAGGATCTTGGACTCGCCAGGCGCCGCGACGGCGTCGGGCAGGGGATCGGCAGCGAATGCCGCCGACGCGGTTAGCGAGAACGATGCGAGCACGACGGCTCTGACAAGGGCCATGGTCATGCTCGCACCTGTCTTCCCAGGATGACGGCCTCAGGCCGCGATCGCCTTCACGAGGTTGTCGGACACCTTGTCGAGGAATCCGGTGGTCGAGAGCCAGCGCTGGTCGGCGCCGACCAGGAGCGCGAGGTCCTTGGTCATATAGCCCTCTTCGACGGTGGCGACGCAGACCTTCTCCAGGGTGGTGGCGAACTTGGCCAGCGCCTCGTTGTTGTCGAGCTTGGCGCGATGGGCGAGGCCACGGGTCCAGGCGAAGATCGACGCGATCGAGTTGGTCGAGGTCTCCTTGCCCTTCTGGTGCTCGCGGTAGTGGCGGGTCACGGTGCCGTGGGCGGCCTCGGCTTCCACGGTCTTGCCGTCCGGGGTGAGCAGCACCGAGGTCATCAGGCCGAGCGAGCCGTAGCCCTGGGCCACGGTGTCGGACTGCACGTCGCCGTCATAGTTCTTGCAGGCCCAGACATAACCGCCGGACCATTTCAGCGCCGAGGCCACCATGTCGTCGATCAGGCGGTGCTCGTAGGTCAGGCCCTTGGCGTCGAATTCCTTCTTGAACTCGCGGTCGAAGACGTCCTGGAAGATGTCCTTGAAGCGGCCGTCATAGACCTTCAGAATCGTGTTCTTGGTCGACAGATAGACGGGGTAGTTGCGCATCAGGCCGTAGTTGAACGAGGCGCGGGCGAAATCGGTGATGGAGTCGTCGAGATTGTACATCTCCATCGCGACGCCGGCGCCGGGCGCCTTGAACACTTCCTTCTCGATGACGGTGCCGTCCTCGCCGACGAACTTCAGCGACAGCGTGCCCTTGCCGGGGAACTTGATGTCGGTGGCGCGGTACTGGTCGCCATAGGCATGGCGGCCGATGATGATCGGCTTGGTCCAGCCGGGAACCAGGCGCGGCACGTTCTTGCAGATGATCGGCTCGCGGAAGATGCAGCCGCCGAGGATGTTGCGGATGGTGCCGTTCGGCGACTTCCACATCTGCTTCAGGCCGAACTCCTTCACCCGGGCCTCGTCGGGAGTGATGGTGGCGCATTTGACGCCGACGCCGACCTTCTTGATGGCTTCGGCGGCGTCGATGGTCACCTGGTCGTTGGTCTCATCGCGGTATTCCATGCCCAGATCGAAATAGAGCAGTTCGACATCCAGGAACGGGTTGATCAGCTTGTCCTTGATGTACTGCCAGATGATCCGGGTCATCTCGTCGCCATCGAGCTCGACGACGGGGTTGGATACCTTGATTTTTGCCATGACGGGGAGGCCCTCTTGGGAACGGCGCGCTTTTGACGGCGGGGGTGGAAAATACGCCTGCGCTATAGCACCGCCCGGGGGCGGGCGAAAGCGCACCGGTTATGCACTTTCAGCCCATCTTTTCACCGAGAACCGCCATTCTGGACGGACCAGAATAGCGCCTCTCGGCCCTTGTTCTTGACGGGTTTTCTTCACGCGAACCGGTGCCCGCTTCGCTTGAAAACCATCTAAAACGCCGCCTGCGTCGCGGTCCCGGCCACGATGTACCAGGTCACGAACAGGCCCGCGATCAGGGCGCCCGGCAGGCTCGATCCGGTCCGCCGCCAGGTGAACGTCGCGATCACGGCGACGATCGCGAGCAGGGGCACGAACTGGATCGCGACGATGGTCGAGAGCGGCACGAAACCGGGGTCCGGGACCGGGTTGAACAGCTTCCCCGTCAGCCACAGCGTGCCGTATTGCAGCACCAGCAACACGATGAAACCGAACGTCAGCGCCAGGATGTTGGTCAGGTACAGCGCCCCGCGCGGCGCATCCATGGTCGAGAAATTCCGGTGCAGCACGTGCAGCGCCACGACGAAAAACGCCGTGAACGGAATCAGATAGATCAGGAAGATGAGGAATTGCTTCGCGCTCATCAACTTGAGTGCGACGATCCAGAAGCGGAAGTCGATCTTGAAGGCGAGGTCGGCAAGCCACAGCGCGGCGTAGCCGACCGCGACCGAAGCCAGCGCGATCACGATGGATTGACCGACGAGGCCGGCCCGGGTGGTGCGCCTTGGGGCGAAGGGCATCAGCGCCAGCGTGATCAGGCCGTTGATGATGGCCCAGACCAGGATCTGGTTGGTGATGCCCTGCGGCAGGAATGCGCTGGGGGCCACGAAGGTGCCGCCCAGCGCGAAGGCCGGATAATAGGTCAGCGCCGGGATGAAGGCGGACAGGATGAACGCCGTGGTCCAGCGCCGGCCCTTGGCAGCCTCATGCGGCGGCATGGTGCCGTCGGCAACCGCCGGCAGCCGGAGGCGGGAGAACGTCTTGGCTTCCAGCAGCCCGTCGAACGTCCCGATGACAAGGGCAATGAAACCGATGAGGGCGATGAGCGTGCCGATCTCCTTGCGGAACCAGATCTGATCGTCGACCGGGCGCGGGGTGCCGCCCTTCAACGTCTTGGCGAACCAGTCCAGGCTGTAGCCGATCGTTTCATGCGAGATGTGCTCCGCCGGATGGGTCATCGCCGGGGTGTACAGCGCCCGCGCGGTGCCGTTGGCTGGATCGCCATAGACCTTGCCCGGCTCGACCGCGCCTTGGGTGCCGAACAGCGCCCAGAGCTTCGGGCTCGTGGTGACGTCGCGGGTGAGCTGGACGCTCCACATCAGATCGGGGAATTCCTCGTACTGCGCGAACACCAGCGCGGTGTTGCGCGGCCAGTTCGCCGTGCCCTCGGCGGCGAATGGCTTGCCGGTGGACGAGCCCTCCAGCACCATCGACTTGTAGTCGTTGGGCATCGCCGCGGCGGCGGCCAGCACGGTCCAGCCGCCCATCGAATGGCCCTCGAGCCCGATATTCTCCTTGTCGACGAATTGGAGGCTGCGGAGATAGGCAAGGCCGTCAGGTCCGCCAAAACCGTTGGCGAAGGAGGGCGGGTCGCTGTAGCCATGGCCGGTCTGGTCGAGCGCCAGCACGACATAGCCACGGCGGGCGAACTCGATGGCGAAGCCGTCCTGGGTCTCGCGAGAATTGATGTAGCCGTGAACGGCGAGAATGCCGGGCGCCGGAATCTGCGCGGTCGCGTTCGGCGGGACATAGAGCAGGGCACTCATGGTGTTGCCCTTGGCGCCCTTGAACCTGACATCCTCGATCCGGATGCCGCCTGCGGTCTGCGTGAGGTGAGCGAGCAGGCCCCCCGCCACGATCAAGATCAGGCCCACAATCGCCAGCGTCCATCTGCCCCGCATCGTCGTCCCCCCAATGTGCTTTGACCCAAGTGCTTCGACCTAAAGTGCTTCGGTCCAAAGTGCCTCGCCGTTCAACCGGCGTCTCAAGCGTGCCTTTACAGCTTCGCTTTGGTTGTGGTTGATAGCCTATCCGAAGGCCAAGCGCGCACAAGCGGCGGGCCTCGTTCTGTGCGATCGGGATTCCGATTCAGGATTCGCAATCGCCGCTAACCCTGTTATCTGCTTGGAGAAATTGGTCCCGCACAAAACCGGTGCAAAGCTGGTTGCGGGGACCAGTATGAGACTTTGAATCAGCGTCCTCGGAAGCTGATTCAAAATCTTCAGACGTTGAATCAGAAAGTGAACTGAGATGTCCGGCACCGACAAGACCAAGGCAGGGCACGACCTTGCCGGTCCCGTCGTCATCCTGGTCGAACCGCAGCTTGGCGAGAACATCGGCATGGCCGCGCGCGCGATGGGCAACTTCGCGCTGTCGAGGATGCGCATCGTCAACCCGCGCGACGGCTGGCCGAACATTGCCGCCCAGCGTGCCGCCGCAGGCGCCGACCACATCATCGGTTCCGTCGAGCTGTTCGACACCGTCGAGCAGGCGATCGCCGATCTCACGCTGGTGTTTGCGACCACCGCCCGGGCCCACGACCAGGCCAAGCCGGTGGTCGGGCCGGAGGGCGCGGCGGGTGAGATCGTCGGCCATGTCGCGTCGGGCGGCGGCGCCGGCATCCTGTTCGGGCGCGAGCGCGCCGGCCTGACCAATGAGGAGGTCGCGCTCGCCAACCGCATCATCACCTTCCCGGTCAACCCAGGCTTCGCCTCGCTCAATCTGGCGCAGGCGGTGCTGTTGATGGGCTACGAGTGGTTCAAGCTGTCGACCACGGGCACGCTGCCGTTCGCGATGCCCGAGCGGTCCGAGCCGGCCTCCCAGCACCAGATGCAGGCGTTCTTCGACAACCTCGTCGCCGAGCTCGACAAGGTCGAGTTCCTGCGACCGGCGGAGAAGCGCGACACCATGCTGGTGAACCTGCGCAACATCTTCACGAGGATGGATCCGACCAAGCAGGACATGCACACGCTTCATGGGGTGGTGATGGCGATCGCCGAGGGCCGCAAGGGCCCGGCCAAGGGCGGGGTGCTCGACGGCGCCCAGGCGACGCGCTTGCGGGCGCTGCTCGCCGAGCAGGGGCAGGGCGGCGCGACCGCCGACAGCAGCAGCACGGTGCGCGGCCTCGCCCGGCTGCTCCGCCGCAACCCGACCGACGCCGAACGGACCCTGTGGCAGGCGCTGACGCGGGACCGCCGCTTCGCCGGTCAGTTCAAGCGCCAGACCCCGGTCGGCCGCCACATCCCCGACTTCGTCTCCTTCGTGCACCGGCTTGCGATCGAGCTGGTCAACCCGAACGAGAGCGAGGCCATCGGTGCCGACCGTGCCAAGCGCAGAGCCTGGCTCGAGGCGCGCGACTATCGGGTGGTCGACATGCAGGTGGCCGATGTCGAGCGCGACCTCGACGCCGAGCTGGTGCGGCTGGAGGCGGGGCTGCGGCAGGAGCGGTAGCTTACGCTGCCGTTCCGTCCGCGTCGTTCGCGTGGATTCGGGCGCGTAGCTCCCTCCACGTGTCGTCCCGGCGAAGGCCGGGACCCATACGCCGCGGCTTATGTTGTTGAAGGGACCCGTCGTTCCACCGCCACGAGACAATCAGCATTTATGGTTATGGGTCCCTGCTTCGCAGGGACGACACCGAATGTGTTGCGCGATCGTTGAGTCATGCATCCACGTTCTCGCGACTCGCTTCGCCGAGCTTTGCATCTCGTTTCGCCGCTCTGATTACAGAAGGCGCCGCGCGGCGCGGATGGCGTGGTATCTGTCTTCACGATCCAGCAGGCAGCATCTCGCTAGGCGAGTGCCGACACCAGCCACAGACCCACATGCAGGTCGCGGCCATCAGCTCCGAGGCTTGCGGCGAGCGCGTTGCGTACCGCTTCCACGGCGCGATGACGTTGATCGTCCGTGGCATTCTCGAGCAGCGCAGGCAGCGGGCCGGCCTGCGTGATGAAGGCCATGCTTTGCGCGATGTCGCCGCCATCGATCGGCACGTCGGTGGCCTTCAGCGCAATCTCGTGAAACCCGGCCTCGGTCAGGATGCCGCGAACGCGATCCTCGCGCGCGAACGAAAACATCCCGGGCGCCAATGGATCGAGCGGCGGCTGTGGCGGCACGTGCGGTCGGGCCGCCTCGATGGGTACGCGAAACCACGGCGACTCCGGCATGGTGCGAAAACAGACGAACACCAGCCGCCCGCCCGCTTTCATGCCGCTACGGATGTTGGTGAAGGCCCTGACCGGGTCATCGAAGAACATCAGGCCAAAACGCGAATACACCAGATCCGCCCAGCGCGGTTCGAAGCCGTAGATCGTTGCGTCGGCCAGCGCACAGGTCACGTTGCCAAATCCCGCCTCGGCGACACGATGCTTGGCCAGATCCAGCATCGGGACCGAGATATCGACACCCACCACAGCACCCGACGGACCAACAACCTTGGCGAACGCCAACACTGTGTCACCGGTGCCGCATCCGATATCGATGACACGCTCACCCGGCTTTGCCGCCGCGGCACCCAGGCTGACGTTGGTGACCGACGTGAAGACTTCGCTGATCACGGCTTGCTGCGAAACCCATGAGTGCCCCATGGTGCTGTTCCAGAACTCTGCTCCCCGTGGGTTTGGCGTAGGTGTCTGCATTTGATCAATCTCCTGGTGCTGAAAATGGAGTGTCGTCTGAAACAAACTGCACAAAATTCCAGATCGAACGCGAAGCTGAAATCTCCGTACCGGGCATTAGCGAATTGCAGCCGACGTGCTTTGCATCTCGGCTCTAGGCCATCAGGACGTCTTCGCGCGATCCGCATCTGATCGATGCTGGACGGCGCTCAGGTGGTGCATTCATTGCCGCCGCCCTTCGGCTTGGAAATCGGAGGGATGCAGCTACCGAAGCGTGGATCGAGCGGATCGTTGCGCGACCTCATTCTCGCAAAAATATAGAGCGCCGCCAGTGCGAAGGCGCCGAGCAACAGCAGGCCCCATGCAGGTGGCGGACCTGCAACCAAAAGCACTGCTGCTCCAACGAGGACTAACGCGATAATGCCCGAAGACAGTTTTGAAGCCATGACCGGCTCCGCAGTTAGCGCAAGGACGGGATACTACCCCCGAAATCGATCTATTGGCGAGAGGCCGGCTGCGACACGCCAGCGCAGATATTTCCACCTGCGCCGTGGACGGAGCAACGGCCTGTTCGCTCACCGCCGCGAAGGTCACTATCGAGTTAGAGGTTGAGTTCGCCCGGGCTCACGTACTCACTGCCGCGTGGATGGCGCAGCAATGTTGTACCAGGGCGTCGTGCGAGACCACGAATTGCTTCAACGGCGTCTCGATGTCGTAGAAGTAGATATTGGCCACGAAGCCATAGATGCCGGCATCGATGGTCGTCGGCCTGTCGCCATGCACATAGCCACGGCTCGGGATCAGGCTCGCCAGTGCAGCGAGATCGGCGAGCCCGCGGGCCATCGCGGCGTCGGGCTCGAAGCGGCCGATACCCTGGTAATAATAGCGCTGGGCGTTGAACTCCTTGGCCTTCATCAAGCCGTCGTCGGTGAGGGCTGGATGCTCGCGCTTGAGCGCGTCGCGGAATTGGGGCCAATAGCGCGCGTCCTGCCAGCGCGAATAGGACATCACCCAGTAGAGATCGTCGAGCGTCCGCGTGACGAGGAGGTTGGTCGTGCGCTGCGCCGGCGTCAGCGCGGCATCCAGCGTCACGTCATATTTTCCGGTGACATAGGCGAGGATGGTCTCGCTGTCGCCGACAGTGTCGTCGCCGTCGACGACATAGGGCAATTGCTTGCGCGGTGCCTTCGATGCATCGAAAATATGTTCGTGCCGGAACGGCACGCCGGCGAGCTTCAGAAAAGCGAATACCTTCAGACCATAGCCATTGTTGTCGGCGACGCCGAACAACGGCGGATACGAATAGAGCGTGAGCATGATGGCTCGCCACGTTCGAGGTCACTACAGGCTACCTCAGAATCCGTCGGTTGGATACGTCGGGCAGGCAAGCCCGCCTGTTGCGCCGCAACGCCTGAAACGATTGCCTACAATCCGTAGTTGATGTCTTATTGTCGTCCTCGTCCCGGGTCGGGCGATTTTTACGGACATTTTTCAGGGAGGAATTGCGATGCTGCGGACGTACTTCTCATGCCTGTTCGTGACTGCCTTTTCGCTGTCTGCAATGGCCGCCGACGGTGATCCAAAGCAGAAGGCCGAAGCGAATGCTTCCGAATATGCGGCGAGTTTCAACAAGCAGGATGGTGCGGGAATTGCCACGCTGTTCGCGGCCGGTGGCATCCACGTCAATCCCGCGGGGCCGCGCTCCGACATTGCGGAGTTTTATCAAGGCGCCTTCAAGGCCGGGTTCGACCATGAGGAAATCACGGTGGACCAGGCATGGCCATTGGGCTCGGACATGGCGCTCGCCATCGGCGGGTATCGCATCTCGGGCAAGAACCAAAGCGGCGCGCCTATCGAGACAGCGGGCATCTGGACAGCAACTTACGTGACCGAGGGAGGCAAGCTCAAAATTCGCTTGTTGTCGGCGATGCCCAAGCCGCCGCCTCCGAAGTAGCAGGGGCATCCCCATGGATGATACCGCCGCGCGCTTCGGCGCGCGGTTTCGACGAAGCCTACGGGCGCATTTTGCGCCGGCGGTGCACGCCCCGGACGATCAGGCCTTCGAAATGCCGCCGTCGATCACCGGTCCCATCGGCTCGTAGCGCTCGCCGCTGAAGCGCACCAGTTGCAACTGCTCGAGCGGATAATAGTCTGATGGCGAGGTGTTGATCCGGATGCCGGGCAGCAGCATGTCGGAATCGAAATCCTTCAGGTTGGCCGCCTGCTTGATGATGCTTTCGGACGAGACGTCGTCGCCGCACTGCTTGAGCACCTGGACCAGGATCTGGCTGGTGAGATAGCCGGTGACCGCGTAGATGTCGTTCTTGGCGGCGGCCGGATCATATTTGTCGAGGAACGCGCGCCATTTCTGGATGGCGGGATCGCTGTCCCAGGCGGCGTCGACGGGATCCTTCAGGTAGGCGCTCGAAATGATTCCCTTGGAGACGTCGAAGCCCGCGGCCTTCAGCGTCGAGCCGGCGGAGGAGGCGTTGTTGCCGATGTAGTGCGCCGGCTGCCAGCCGAGCTCGGCGATCTTCTTGATGCCTTGGGCGGCGAATTTTGGTGTGGTCATGCTCATGAACACGTTGGCGCCGGCGGATTTGCAGCGGACCACCTGGCTGTCGATGGTCGGGTCGGCGGTCTCATAGGACAGCTCCGCCACGATTGCGGACGTCCTGGCGCCAAGTCCGTCCTTGAAGCCCTTCAGCACGTCGCGGCCGAAATCGTCGTTCTGGTAGACGATGCCGATTTTGGGATCGTGCTGTGTCGACAGCACATGCTGCGCGAAGGCGCGGCCCTCGATCTGGTAGCAGGGCTGGAAACCCATGGTGTAGGGGAAATTCTTGTAGTCGCCGAACTTGGTCGCGCCCGAGGCAATGAAGAGGTGCGGGACCTTCTTCTGGTTCATGTACTTCATGATCGCCGCGTTGGTCGGCGCGCCGAGCGGCGCAAACAGCACGTCGATCTCGTCGCCTTCGACCAGCTTGCGCGCCTGCTCGACAGTCTTGGCCGGGCTGTAGGCATCGTCATAGGTGATATACTTGATCATGCGGCCATTGATGCCGCCTTGCTCGTTGATCATCTTGAAATAGCCGCCGGGGGTGCGGCCGATCGACGAATAGACCGCGGCCGGTCCCGAATAGGCGTCGATGTTGCCGATGACGATCTCGGTCTTGCCCTCCGTCTTGCCTCTGGCGATCGCGGGCCTGCCGAGCAGCAGCGCGGCTGACGTGGCCGCGGCGCCCTTGATGAGATGACGGCGCGATAGCCGGGGCGAACGGTTCCTTGTCATTGTAGTCCTCCGCTTCTTCTTGTTGGCCGTTTTGGCATTATTGGCCGTTTGGCAGCCTCTGACGGGCGTGTCGGCGCGCAGCATTCCACAGCGGTGCTTTGGGACTTGTGTGCAGTCGCTACCATCTGAAATTTTCGCGCGATGTCAGCCGCGGAGGCCGCGTTCCCCCATCCTCGGTTACCGACATGCCGTCCGGGATTGCTATACTGCGGCGACTGTCGTGGTGATCTCAGCAGGGTGGACCGATGGCGAAAGTGTTGGAAGGCAAGGTGGCGGCCGTGACCGGGGCGGCGTCGGGGATTGGACTGGCGAGCAGCGCGGCGATGCTGGCCGCGGGCGCGCGCGTGGTGATGGTCGACCGCGATGCCACCGCGCTGCAAGCGCTCGCCCGCGAGCACGGCGATGCGGTGGTCCCGCTGGTGATCGACCTGCTCGATCCCGCGCAGTGTGCAACCTTGCTGCCCAAGGTGCTCGGGAAGGCCGGCCAGCTCGACATCCTGCACGCCAATGCCGGCATCTATGTCGGCGGCGACCTCGTCGATGCCGACACCGCGGCGATCGACCGGATGCTGAACCTCAACGTCAACGTCGTGATGAAGAACGTGCACGACGTGCTGCCGCACATGATCGCGCGCGGCACCGGCGACATCATCGTCACGAGCTCGCTCGCCGCGCATTTCCCGACGCCGTGGGAGCCGGTCTATGCGTCGTCGAAATGGGCGGTCAACTGCTTCGTGCAGACGGTGCGGCGCCAGGTGTTCAAGCACGGCATCCGCGTCGGCTCGATCTCGCCCGGGCCCGTGATCAGCGCGCTGCTGGCGGACTGGCCGCCCGAGAAGCTTGCGGAGGCCAAGGCGGCCGGAAGCCTGCTGGAGGCCAGCGAAGTCGCCGAGGTCGTGATGTTCATGCTGACCCGGCCGCGCGGCATGACGATCCGCGACGTCGTGATGC
Organism: Bradyrhizobium sp. USDA 4503; assembly: GCF_054055815.1. Classification (NCBI taxonomy): domain Bacteria; kingdom Pseudomonadati; phylum Pseudomonadota; class Alphaproteobacteria; order Hyphomicrobiales; family Nitrobacteraceae; genus Bradyrhizobium; species Bradyrhizobium sp. USDA 4503. Next base: position 2,819,261 of record NZ_JBSRXS010000001.1, on the reverse strand, counting down.
TGCCGACGAATTTCGACCTGTAACGGCGAGCGCCGCGCCTCAGGCGGCGCTGCGATCGGTGGCGGGCGCCGGGCTGTGCTGCGTGAGGCGGCGCAGTGCGGCGACATTGGTCGCGACGGAAGCCATCCGGCACCGCGCCTTGCCTTCGGATTTCGCCTCGTACAGCGCGGCGTCGGCGGACGCCAGCAGCTGTTCGGCCTCGGTGCCGTGCTCAGGCGACACCGCGATGCCGACGCTGACGCCGACCTCGGCCGAGATGCCGCCCGCGAGCTGATAGGGCATCGTGACGGCCTGGATGATGCGCTGGCCGGCCGTGAGCGCCTGTTCCGCCGTGACGCCGCTGACCAGCACCACGAACTCGTCGCCGCCGAGCCGTGCGATTACCGCGGTTTCGGGCAGCGCGCGCCGCAGCCGCTCCGCGGTCAGCATCAGCACCTGGTCGCCGGCGGCGTGGCCATAGGTGTCGTTGACCGGCTTGAAATTGTCGAGGTCGAAGAACAGCAGCGCAAAGGGCCTGCCATTCCCGGCGGGAGCCGCCAGCTTCGTGTTCAGCGCCGCGACGAAGCCGGCGCGATTGCGCAGGCCGGTCAGGGTGTCGTGATGGGCAAGATGGCCGTTCTCGCGCTCGGCGCGCATGGTGGCGATCAGCATCTTGTGAGACGGAAGGCCGCCACCGTCATCGCCGTGAGATACAGCGGCACCTGCATGACGACGATGAAGAGCAGCGGCTCGCCGGCAAGGGCCGCGCCCGGAACGATCGGGCCGAGGCTGAGCAGGATCATGGTGCCGGCAAGGCGCGGGGCGCTGAAATTGCGGAAGCAGATGCCGCCGACCATCGCTGCCGCCGATAGCGAAGCCAGCAGCGCAACCACCCAGTCGCCGCTTGCGAGGCTGATCAGGATGCCGAAGCCGACGCTGGCGCTCCAGGCGACTGCAAGCAAGAGATGCAGATCGGTCGGGGTCGGCCGCTGCTCGCGCGCGGCGCGATGCGCAACCACGAGCACGGCGAGGCGCGAGAGGCAGATGACGAGTTCGAGGACGACCCAGGTGATGAACAGCGCGGTCGGCTCGCGGATCGCAATCACGGCTGCGACTGCGACCGTATTGACCGCGCCAGCCGCAAACACCGGCAGCGAGCCGTAGAGATCCCCGATCAGCGCCGCGCGGATGTCGTCAGGGACGCCCGGTCCGGCGTCGGCGAGCCAGCGCGTCACGCCCCAGCGCGGCTGGCTGTATCGTCCTTTTTCGGACTGCATTGTTCTTGCCTCGTACTTTCACCGCGCAACTGACCCGGCCGGACCTAACAGGCGTTTAAGGCCGGCCCCGATCGCGCGGCGTGATTGACGGCAGGTAAACCCGGCGGGCGATCGCGCCGCAGAAATACCGACGCGGGAGGTCGCGATGCGGCCGTTGCGTTACACGGCGAGGAGCTGTTGTTCGGCCGCGCCGCCGGCGCGCTTCGGCTTCTTCGCCTTGGCCGGCGCGAACAGATTGCTGGCGGCAAGGCCCGCGGTGTCGGCGACAGTCGGATCGCACGACACCATGGCCGCGACGATGGCGCCGTCGATCAGAAGCGCGAGCTGGTGCGCGAGCACGGCCGGCTCGGCCGCGCCCATCTCGCCGGCGAGCTTCTCGATATGCGCCAGCACCACCTTCTTGTGCTTCAGCGCGATGTTGCGGAACTGCTTGGCGTCCTTGTCGTGCTCGGCGACCGCGTTGATGAAGGGGCAGCCGTAGAAGCGCTCCTCGGCGAACCAGGTCTTCAGGGCAGGGAAGATCCGCGACAGCTTGGTCTGCGGATCGCCGCCGCCGGCCTCGATCGCGCCGATGAACCATTCGCGCCACTGGCGGCCTTCGCTCTCCAGCACCGCATGCACGAGGTTGGTCTTCGAGCCGAACAGCTTGTAGAGCGTCGTCTTCGCGGTTCCGGCCTCGTCGATGATCGCATCGATGCCGGTGGCGTTGATTCCGTTCTTGCAGAACAGATGGGTTGCGGCGTTCAGCAGGCGCCCGCGCGCCGATTCATCGTCGCCGGCGGTGAACGCCGCGGCAGTTCTTTTCTTCGCAAGCGATTTGGCCATGCACGTCAGTAAATCGGAGCGCGGCAGAATCATCAAGTCGCATCTTCATGCCCCTATCGATGCGCTGAAAATCATCGCGGTCGCGCGCCATTTGCTTGGCGATTGAGCAGCCGCGCCCTGATCAATCCGCAGGCAGCCCCGCTTAAGCGCCTGCGGGATTTCGGCTTTTGATTTGCGGCAGGACTGGCACGCTTCGTGCAGGAAACAGACCGTTCGGTATCCTGACCAATTCCATCGCTCCCAGGGAGAAAACTGATGACCGCTGTCGCCCAGAAAACCGCACTGACCGGCTGCCTCGCGCCGATCGACAGAGGCGGGCTCGAGCAGCTGATTGCCAACGGCAAGGCCAACCCGAAGGTGATCAAGACCTTGAAGTGCAAGACGGTGGCCGAGGGCAAGTTCCGCCACGCCAACTACATCCGCAACCTCGCGCCCTACATCGTCGACGAGCCGCCGGGCCTGCTCGGCGACGACACCGCGCCCAATCCCTCCGAGGCCTCGCTCGCCGCGCTTGGCTCCTGCCTCGCTGTCGGCCTGCACGCCAACGCCGTGCATCGCGGCTGGATCGTCAACAAGCTCGAGCTCGAGCTCGAGGGCGATCTCAACATCACCGCGGTGTGGGGCACCGGCGACGTCAGCGAGAAGCCGGTCGGCTTCACCGACGTCCGCGTCAAGGTCGACATGGAGTGCGAGGGGGTCTCGCAGGACGAGATCGACGCGCTGGTCGCGCATGTGAAGAAGTGGTCGCCGGTCGCCAACACCTTCACCCGTCCCGTCAATCTCGAGGTCAGCGCGTAAGCGCCCGACCGGCAATTCAAGGTGCGGAGATCATCCATGGGTTCACTGGCTTTGTCGCGGGTCGCAGCTCAAGATCCCGCACCGACCATTGCGGACGAGGTTGCCCGCCTTGCCCGTCAGGAGCTGGCGCCGCTCGCAGCCGCGGTCGATGCCGGCTCGGTCTATCCCGGCGAATTCCTGCGCCGGCTCGGCAAGGTCGGCGCCTGGAGCAGCCATGTGCCGCAAGAGGGTCCTGCCGACCTGCGCTGGGCCATCCAGTCGATGGCCGCGCTCGGCGAGGTCTGCGGCGCCACCGCCTTCATGGCGTGGTGCCAGAACACGCTGGTCTGGTACGTCGCCAATTCCACCAACATGAAGCTCGCCGCGCGCTTCGGTGACTGCTTCGCCCGCGGGCGCGCGCTCGGCGGCACCGGGCTCTCCAACCCGATGAAGAGCTTCTTCGGCATCGAGCGGCTGAAGCTGAAGGGCCGCAAGGTCGAGGGCGGCTACATCGTCCGCGGTGCGCTGCCGTGGGTGTCGAACCTCGGGCCCGGCCACTACTTCGGCACGATCTTCGAGCGCGAGGACGAGGGCACCAAGGGCGAGCCGGGCAGCATCGCAAGCGGCGAGCTGGGCAGCACCGTGATGTTCCTCGCCGACTGCTCCGATCCCGCGATCACGCTGACGCCCTGCAAGCCGTTCCTGGCGATGGACGGCACCGGCACCTATGGCGTCCAGTTTCGCGACGTGTTCGTGCCGGACGAACTGATCCTGGCCGAGCCGGCTGCGCCGTTCGTCAAGAAAATCCGCGCCGGCTTCATCCTGTTGCAGGCCGGCATGGGTCTTGGGCTGATGAAGGATTGCATCAACATCATGGACGAGGTTCATGCGCCGCTCGGACACGTCAACCGCTATCTGCCGCAACAGCCGCTGCAATTCCGCGAGCTCCATGCCGAGTTCGAGAAGGAGGCGATGGCGCTGGCAAGCGACCCCTACAATGCCGATGACAGCTACTGGCGCCGCGTCGTCGCACTGCGACTGCGGATCGGCGATGCCAGCGTCGCGTTCGCGCATGCCGCGATGCTCCATTGCGGCGCGCGCGGCTACCTGATGAGCCACCGCGCCCAGCGCCGGCTGCGCGAGGCCTATTTCGTCGCCATCGTCACGCCCGCCACCAAGCAGCTGCGCAAGATGCTGGCGGACGGCTGAAGCATGATCCGGAAAAGTGGAAACCGGTTTTCCCTCGCGACAAACGCGGAACGCGTTTGCGCGGAGATCATGCTCAAACAAGTTCGGGACCACCACAACTGCAACCACAGACAGGAGAGGCTGCCATGACGGACGTTCTGATCACCGCCGGCGAACTTGCCGAGCTCGTCAAGAAAGACCCGTGTGTCATCATCGACACGCGAAATCCGGATGCCTATGCGGCCGGCCATTTGCCCGGTGCCGTCAATGTGCATGACATCTTCACCTTCCTTGCGACCTCGACGCCGGAAGGCATCCACGAGCTGAAGACCAAGTTCGCTGATGCGTTCGGCGCCGCCGGTCTCTCCGGCAAGGAGACCGCGGTGATCTACGAGCAGTCGATGAATTCCGGCTTCGGCCAGTCCTGCCGCGGCTACTACCTGCTGACGATGCTGGGCTATCCCAGGATCAAGGTGCTGCACGGCGGCTTCGATGCCTGGAAGGCGGCCGACCTGCCGGTGACCACCGACGTTGCGGTGCCGGCGAAGGCCGCCTTTGCGATCGTGCCGGAGGCCGGCGATATCATGATCGACGCCAAGGCGATGCTGGCGGCGGTCGGCAAGCCCGGCGTTGCGATCCTCGACGTGCGCGACGTCGACGAGTGGATCGGCGAAAGCTCCTCGCCCTATGGCAAGGATTTCTGCCCGCGCAAGGGCCGCATTCCCGGCGCGGTGTGGCTGGAATGGTACCGCATGATGAAGCCGACCGCCGAGGGCCCGCGCTTCAAGTCGAAGGATGAGATCCTGGCGGAATGCGCCACCGTCGGCATCTCGCAGACCACGCCGGTCTATCTCTACTGCTTCAAGGGCGCGCGCGCCTCGAACACCTTCCTGGCGCTGAAGAATGCCGGCGTGAAGGACGTGCGGATGTACTTCGGCTCCTGGAACGAGTGGTCGCGCGACCCGTCGCTGCCGATCGATGAGGGCTTGCCGACCGCGCCGGTCGTCACCGGCAAGGCGGCATAGAACCTGCATGTTTGTTGGTGTCCGGCGGCGCGAAACGCGGCCGGACGCCGATCAATGAACCGGATCGCGGAGTTCTCCCGCGTTTCGGTGCGACAATGGGGCGCAGTATGTCCATGTCAGATGATCCCTTCGACGCCGCCCGCGTGCTCACGCGATCGGGTTGCGCCTGCGGCTGGCATCGCTCAGCCGCCGAGCATGAGCAGGCCGCGCGCACGTTGCGCTGCGAGCCGGTCGCCGACCTCAGCGAACAGAAGCGTTACGAAGGCATCGTCGCGTCGGCGGTGATGCGGGCGGTGTTTCCGCAGGATGTCGCGCGCCGCGCTTTCCTGAAATCGGTTGGCGCCGCGACGGCGCTCGCCGCGCTGTCACAGTTCTTCCCGCTGAAGACGGCGACGGAGGCGTTCGCCGACGCCGGACCGCCGGAGAAGAAGGACCTCAAGGTCGGCTTCATCCCGATCACCTGCGCGACCCCGATCATCATGGCGGCGCCGCTCGGCTTCTATGCCAAGCAGGGCCTCAACGTCGAGGTGGTGAAGACCGCCGGCTGGGCGGTCATTCGCGACAAGACCATCAACAAGGAATACGACGCCGCCCACATGCTGGCGCCGATGCCGATCGCGATCTCGCTCGGCCTTGGCGCCAACGCCATCCCGTTCACGGTCCCTGCGATCGAGAACATCAACGGGCAGGGCATCACGCTGGCGATGAAGCACAAGGACAGGCGCGATCCGAAGGACTGGAAGGGCATGAAGTTCGCCATTCCGTTCGACTACTCCATGCACAATTACCTGCTGCGCTATTACCTCGCCGAGCACGGGCTCGATCCGGATACCGACGTACAGCTTCGCTCGGTGCCGCCGCCTGAGATGGTCGCCAATCTGCGCGCCGACAACATCGACGGTTTCCTCGCGCCCGACAATATCTGCCAGCGCGCGATCTATGACGGGGTCGGCTTCCTGCACATCCTCTCCAAGGAGATCTGGGACGGCCATCCCTGCTGCAGCTTTGCCGCCAGCCGCGAGTTCATCACGACGGCGCCGAATTCCTTCGCTGCGCTGACCCGCGCGATCGTGGATGCCACCGGCTACGCGGCGAAGGCCGAGAACCGCAAGCAGATCGCGGAAGCGATTGCGCCGGCCAACTACATCAACGCGCCGGTGACGGTGCTGGAGCAGGTGCTGACCGGCACCTATGCCGACGGGCTCGGTGGCGTGAAAACCGATCCGAAGCGCGTCGATTTCGATCCGTTCCCCTGGCAGTCCTTTGCGGTGTGGATGCTGACGCAGATGAAGCGCTGGGGCCAGATCAAGGGCGACGTCGACTACAAGGCGGTCGCCGAGCAGGTCTATCTCGCCACCGATACCAAGAAGGTGATGGCCGAGATGGGCCTCGCGCCACCCGCCACCTCGTACAAGTCGTTCTCGGTGATGGGCAAGAGCTTCGATCAGGCCAAGCCCGACGATTATCTCGCGAGCTTCAAGATCAGGAAATCGTCGTGACGGGCGAGGCTTTCTCCACGGTGTCGTCCCGGCGAAGGCCGGGACCCATAACCCCAACAGCCAGTGATTCGGCACGGCGTCTCCCCGCGTGCCTTATCGCGACGGCACGGCGTATGGGTCCCGGCTTTCGCCGGGACGACGGGTTGAAAGAGTGGGCGCGATGATGCTGCCCCTCCGTCTTCGCGCCGCCATCGTCTCGATCGCGCTGCTTGCCGCCTTCCTCGGCGCCTGGCACCTCGCCACCCGCAGCAGCGGCACGACGGCGGCCATGAGCCCCGAATACGCCAGGCTGATGGGGCTGACCGCGACGCAGGGCAAGTCGGCGATGCCCGGGCCGCTCGATGTCGGTGCCAAGCTGTGGGAGCATCTGAAGCGGCCGTTCTACGACAATGGCCCGAACGACAAGGGGCTCGGCATCCAGCTTGCCTATTCGATCGGGCGCGTCGGGCTCGGCTATCTGATCGCGGTCGTCGTCGCGATCCCGCTCGGCTTCATGATCGGCATGTCGCCGCTGATCAGCAGGGCGCTCGATCCCTTCATCCAGGTGCTGAAGCCGATCTCGCCGCTGGCCTGGATGCCGCTCGCGCTCTACACGATCAAGGATTCCTCGATCTCGGCGATCTTTGTCATTTTCATCTGCTCGGTGTGGCCGATGCTGCTCAACACCGCGTTTGGGGTCGCCGGTGTGCGCAAGGAGTGGATCAACGTTGCGCGCACGCTCGAGGTCGGCACCGTCAGGCGCGCCTTCACGGTGATCCTGCCGGCGGCGGCGCCGACGATCCTGACGGGCATGCGGATCTCGATCGGGATCGCCTGGCTCGTGATCGTCGCCGCCGAGATGCTCGTCGGTGGTACCGGCATCGGCTACTTCGTCTGGAACGAGTGGAATAACCTGTCGATCACCAATGTGATCATCGCAATCCTCTTGATCGGCTTCGTCGGCATGCTGCTCGACCAGGTGCTGGCGCGGTTCACCCGCATGGTGACGTTTCCGGAGTAGCGATGACCGACAGCCGCATTGCAGCCACTTCACCTCGCCCCGCCTGCGGGGAGAGGTCGATCGCGAAGCGATCGGGTGAGGGGGAGTTTCCGCGAGTCTATCTGCCGCCGTGCTCGCGGAGGAAGCCCCTCCCAACCCTCTCCCCGCGAAGAGCGGGGCGAGGGAGCGCAGTCCATTCGTGGAGCTACCGCGGATGACCGACAAGTTCATTTCGATCGAGGGCATTGCGCGGCGCTATCCCGGCGCCGGCGGCGGCGTCACCACGGTGTTCGAGAATTTCTGGCTGTCGATGGCGCGCGGCGAGTTCGGCTGCGTGATCGGCCATTCCGGCTGCGGCAAGACCACGGTGCTGAACATCCTCGCCGGCCTCGACGAGCCGAGCGAGGGCACGGTGATCGTCGACGGGCAGGGGATCGAGGGCACCAGCCTCGACCGCGCCGTGATCTTCCAAAGCCATGCGCTGCTGCCGTGGCGCACCGTGTCGGGCAATGTCGCCTATGCTGTCAGTTCGAAATGGCGCAAATGGGACCGTGCGCGGGTGAAGGCGCATGCGCAGAAGTTCATCGATCTCGTCGGGCTCACCGGCTCCGAGCACAAGCATCCGTCCGAGCTCTCCGGCGGCATGAAACAGCGCGTCGGCATCGCGCGGGCGCTGTCGATCACCCCGAAGATCATGCTGATGGACGAGCCGTTCTCGGCGCTCGACGCGCTGACCCGCGGCACGCTGCAGGACGAGGTGCGGCGGATCTGCCTGGAGACCGGGCAGACCACCTTCATGATCACCCATGACGTCGACGAGGCGATCTTCCTTGCCGACAAGATCTTCCTGATGACCAACGGTCCCGGTGCCGTGCTGGCCGAGATCGTCGAGAACCCGCTGCCGAAGGAGCGCGGCCGCATCGACCTGCACCGCCATCCCTATTACTATGCGCTGCGCAACCATATCGTCGATTTCCTGGTCAGCCGCAGCAAGAGTTTTGACGCCGAGGTGACCGGTCACGATCCGCGCCGCGTGCCGACGGTGCGGCCCGGCGTCGGCGAGCCCGTGATCGTCTCGCCGCCACGCGCCGTCGAACCCAATCCCGCGCAGAGCGCTGCGCGCTGAAGCCCAAGGAGGAAACCTGATGAACCGCGAAGATCTCACCGAGAAGCTGCTCGACATCAAGCGCGAGAAGGGCTGGAGCTGGAAATACATCTGCGAGAAGATCGGCGGCTATTCCGACGTGCTGATCACGGGCGCGATCCTTGGCCAGATGAAACTGACGAAGCCGCAGGCGGCGAATGCCGGAGAATTGTTTGGGCTGTCGAAGGCCGAGATCGCGATGCTCAACGAGGTGCCGATGCGCGGCACCGGCACGCCGATGCCGCCGACCGATCCGCTGATCTACCGCTTCTACGAGATGGTGATGGTCAACGGCCCGGCCTGGAAGGCGCTGATCGAAGAAGAATTCGGCGACGGCATCATGTCGGCGATCGACTTCGACATGGCGCTGGAGCGCGTCGCCAATCCGAAGGGCGACCGCGTCAAGATCACCATGAGCGGCAAGTTCCTGCCGTACAAATATTACGGCGCCAGCGGCAACGTGCCGGAATACGGCTTCAAGGAAGAGTAAGGCGAGGGGGCGAATGGCGAGTAGCGAATGGATTCCTGCCCATTCGCTACTCGCACCTCACCATTCGCTACAGGATCGTGCCCGGGTTGTAGCGCGCCGCCTCAGGCTTGGCCTTGGCCAGAGCCTCGACCTGCTCGGCGAAGAAATCGACCTGGGCGCCGGCGTCGCCGGAGTTGGCGCGACCCTGGTCGAGCACGTGCTGCAACTCGGCTGCGCTCAAGCCAAGACGCTTGTCGGCGGCGAGGCGCTGCAGCAGATCGTTCTGCACGATCTTGCCGGTGCGCAGGTCGCCGATGGCCGCGACGGCATGCTCCTTGATCGCCTCGTGAGCGCCTTCGCGGCCCGCGCCCTTCTTGACCGCTTCCATCATCACCGTGGTGGTCAGCAGGAAGGGCAGATAGCGGTTGAGCTCGGTCTCGACGACGGCTTCGAACACCTCCATCTGGTCGAGCACCGTGAGCAGGGTTTCGAGCAGGCCATCCACGGCGAGGAAGGCATCGGGCAGCATGACGCGGCGGACGACCGAGCAGGAGACGTCGCCTTCGTTCCACTGATCGCCGGCAAGGCCTGCGGCCATCGCGAGATAGCCCTTCAGGATCACATGCAGGCCGTTGATGCGCTCGCAGGAGCGGCTGTTCATCTTGTGCGGCATCGCGGAGGAGCCGACCTGGCCCTTGGCAAAACCTTCGCTGGCGAGTTCGTGGCCTGCCATCAGGCGGATGGTCTTGGCGAAATTGCCGGGCCCGCTGGCGAGCTCGGTGAGCACGCTGACCGCACGGAAGTCGAGGCTGCGCGGATAGACCTGGCCGACGGCATCGAGGGCCTTCGGCAGGCCGAGGTGAACGAGGACGCGCTGCTCGAGCGCGCGCGCCTTGCCGGCATCTCCGTTGAACAGGGTGATCTGATCGAGACGGGTGCCGACCGCGCCCTTCAGGCCGCGGGCGGGATAGGTCTGCAGCACATTGACCAGGCTCTGATGCGCCAGCAGCATCTCCTCGCCGGACATGGCGATGCGCTTGCCGAGCGTCGTGACCTGCGCGGCCACGTTATGGGTGCGCGCGGTGAACGGGATGTCGCGCAATTGCTTCGCGCGCGTGGCAAAGCGAATGAGTGCGGCGATGCTCTTGGTCTCGATGAGCTGCAGCGCGCGGTAGACCTGCAATTGCTCGACGTTCTCGGTGAGGTCGCGGCTGGTCATGCCCTTGTGCAGGTGCTCGTGACCGGCGAGCTCGCAGAACTCCTCGATGCGCGCCTTGACGTCGTGGCGGGTGACGCGCTCCCGCTTCATGATGGAGGCCAGGTTGATCTGGTCCTTGACGCGCTCGTAGCTTTCGATCACGCCATCCGGCACCGCGATGCCGAGATCGCGCTGGGCCTTCAGCACGGCGATCCAGTAGTCGCGTTCGAGGCGGACCTTGCCTTCGCCACTCCAGATGGCGCGCATGGCGGGCGAAGCGTAACGTTCGGCGAGGACGTTGGAAATGTGATCTTGGGACATCCCGCTCTCTTGGCATTGCCTGAGGCTGGCTGCAAGCCGCGACCTGCGATGAATCGTCAGGTCTGGTAACGCTCGGCCGGGCTTGCGGTGCTGGCGCCAGCATACCAGATTCAGGAAGGCGCCGCCTCGGGCAATCCGGGGCGGCGCAGGCATGCTTCGCCCCGCGTCAGAGCGAGAAGGTCACTGCGGCGGGTCCGCAGCTCAGGCCGGCCGTGTTCGGCACGGCCGTGTCGCTGGTCCAGTTGTCCTCGCCGTCGGTCGTCTTGTACAGGAACTGGCCGTTGGGCCCCTGGTGCAGGACGTACAATGTGTCGTTGAACACGACCGGCGCGGCATTGCCGAAATTGCCCGGCGTGTCGGGGACCTGGCGGTCGGCTCCCCAGCTGCCAATGCCGTCGAACCGCTTGAAGAAGAAGAGGCCCGTGGGGTCGTTGAAGAACAGGTAGATCCAGTCCTTGTAGGAAGCCGCGCCCGGACCGTTGCTGAGGCCTTCCGTGCCGGCAACCGGATTGCTTCGCCAGGTGCTGCGGTCGAAGGTCGCGTACCAGAAGCGGTTCATGTTGCCGGGTTCGCTATAGCCGGGCCCGCGGCCGAACACGTAGAGCGTGTCGCCGCGCACGACCGCGGCCGGGGTGTCGACGTTCTGGTAGGCGACGGAGATGAGATGGTTGGTTCCGGATGTGTTGATCTCGGGTCCGAAGCTGGTGCCGTCGTAGGTCTTGTACATCAGGTCGGACTGGCCGGGATTCGAGTACAGCAGATAGATCAGGCCGTCATACACGGCGGCCGCCACTCCGCCGCCGACGCCGGCCATGTTGGGCACCTGGGCTGCCGCCGTCCACAGCTCGCCGTCATAGACCCTGTAATAGAGGGACTGGTTGATCGGATAGAACACATACAGGTTGGTGTTGAAGACGACGGCTGCCGGCGTGTTGCTGATCCAGGTGTTCCCCGGCATCGGGACATCGCCGCTCCAGGCCTCGCCGTTGAAGACGTTCGTAAAAAATTGCGGACTGTTTCCAACGCCCTTGTGCAGGGAAAACAACCAGCTCTTCATTTTGGAAATCCCCCATGGCGACGAGACGCCGCCTCTGATCATCGGTGTAGATTGGATCGACGTGCGCAGGATCGATTGGAATGAACTGATCGTACGCCTGCGCCCGTCGTGTTCTACGTCCGATTCACCGATGGTTGTGTGAAGCTGTTCACTCACCCTGGAGGAGGAGACCATATATGTCGTGCGCAGACTGAGAATCGCGGCCGCGCAAGGCACGCCGCGACGTGAGTGGCGACTTGTCGGAAGACGGATTTCGAGGAGATGAGAGAAGCGCGAATAGCGAATGGATGCTTTCCGATTGGCTATTCGCTGCTTCCTATTCGCCTTTCGCTGCGGCGAACGCCGCCCGGACCTCCTTCACCGGCGCCATGTCGCGGACGAAGCTGAATGCGCCGTTGTCCTTCATCTCGCGGGCACAGCGCAGGAACGCAGCCAGCGCGTGGCGCTGCATCGCGCCGCCGACGCTGATGCGCTTGACGCCGGCGGCGGCGAGTTGCTCGACGGTCAGGGTCGGATCGGCAAAGCCCATCACGAGGTTGAACGGCTTGTTGATCGATGACACCACCGTCTTGATGGTGGCGAGATCGTAGAGGCCCGGCGAATACAGCACGTCGGCGCCGGCGGCTTCGAACGCCTGTAGCCGCTTGATGGTGTCGTCGAGGTCCTTGCGGCCGTGCAGGAAGTTTTCCGCCCGCGCCGTCAGCGTGAACGGGAAGGGCAGCGCCCGTGCGGCCTCGACCGCGGCCTGGACCCGCTCCACGGCGAGCGTGAAATCGTAGATCGGGCGCTGCGGGTCGCCGGTCGAGTCCTCGATCGAGCCGCCGACCGCGCCGGCCTCGGCGGCGAAGCGGATCGCCTCGGCCGCGAGCTTCGGCATGTCGGCGCCGCATTTTTCCAGATCGGCATTGACGGGCAGGTCGGTGGCCTCGGCGATCACCCGGCAATTCTCGATGATCTCATCGAGGCTGACCGTCGAACGGCCGAGCGTATTGGCGAGCCCGAGGCTGGTGGTTGCGAGCGCCTCGAAGCCCATGGATGCGAGCAGCTTCGTCGTTCCGGCGTCCCACGGATTTGGAATGATGAAGGAGCCGGGCCGCTGATGCAGCTCGCGAAACCGTGCTGCCTTGTCCGCCTGGGTGCGCATGTGAACTCCTGCTGTTGTCAAAAGCGACTGAAAGCAGCGATAGGGCGGTTTCGCCCATCAGACAAATTTGTTATTTCTCTCAATATCATCAGCTTTTTGCATGGGAAGAGCGATGGACAGCGACGCGCTCAACACGTTCCTGGTGGTGCATCGGCGCGGCGGGATTTCGCATGCCGCCAAGGCGCTGCACCGCTCGCAGCCGGCGATTTCGCGGCGCATAGCGCTGCTCGAGCAGGAGCTCGGGGTGCCCCTGTTCGAGCGGATCGCGGGCAAGACGCGGCTGAGCGATGCCGGGCGGGTGATGGTGCCCTATGCCGAACGGGCGGTGGCGGCGGCACAGGATGCCGAGAACGCGGTGCGCGCGCTGCTGCGCGACAATTCCGGCCCGGTGGCGCTGGCGGTGACCGGTACCCTCGCCGGCGAGCGGCTCTCGAACGTATTGAAGCGCTTTGCCCGCCGGCATCCGGACGTTGCGCTGACGCTGCGCACCGCGACCAGCGCCGAGGTCAGCGACCTGATCCGGCGCGGCGAGGCGACGATCGGGTTGCGTTACGACCGCGACCGCTCGCGCGACCTCGATTGCGAGGTGCTGTTTGCCGAGCCGCTCGGGGTGGTCTGCGCGCCGGACCATCCGCTGGCGGGACGCCGGGTCGGCAAGCTTGCCGATCTCAGGGATGAGCGGTGGATCGCCTTCCCGGAGGTGCCGGGACGCCGCGAAATCACCGCCTCGCACGTCTTCGCCCTGTTCCTGACGCACGGGCTCGGCGAGGTCGCCTGGACGCCGGTCGACAGCCTGACGGCGCAGAAGCGGCTGGTCGAGGCCGGGCTCGGGATCGCGCTGCTGTCACAAAGCAATGCGGCGGAGGAATTGGGTAGCTCGAGGATCGCGACGATCCGCGTCGGCGATCTCGCCGCAAGTCACGAGGTCGTCGCCGTGACGCGGCATGGCGGCTTCCTTAGCGCCGCCTCACGCCGTCTGCTCGACATCCTCCGTGCCGACTTCACCAAGACGAGGGGCACAAACACGTCGCGCCGGAATGGCGTCCGGCGCGCGTAAAAGTCGACTTGGTAGGATGTCCCGGGAACTCAGCTTCCCGCCTTGACCTGCGCCGCGGCCACCGCCAGCAGTTCATCCATCTTTGCGCGGATATCGCGCTCGGTGGCGGGTTGCCCCTTGGCCGTGAGGTCCTTCAGAACCTTGTGCAGCACGTCATTGTCGCCGGCTTCCTCGAAGTCGGCGGCGACCACTTCCTTGGCATAGGCGCTGGCGGCATCGCCCGTGATGCCGAGCTTCTCGGCCGCCCACAGGCCGAGCAGCTTGTTCCGGCGGGCTTCAGCCTTGAACTTCTGCTCCTCGTCGAGGGCGAACTTCTTCTCGAAACCTTCCTCGCGCTTGTTGAATTCGCTCATGGCTGAAGTTCCAATTCCCTTGCTGAATGAGGACCGCCGCGCGTTGCGGCAGCCCCTGTGCCTGCCTAGATAGGTGGGAGGAATCGGCAAGACAACGAGCCGTTAAGCCGCAGGCAAAACTGGCGGAATCGGCCCTTTATGATAGGGCGGTATAAGTGCCCTCAAGGGGGCACTATCGATTGTGCTGGATGGGCCAATCGGATAGGTTGCCAACAGGCATGGTTCTTGTTCTGTTTCCAGTTGGATTGCCCAGGTTCCAGGCCTCCGCGGCAGCTCCGTCGTGGGTCGTAACCCCAAGTCATCCGGAGCACCCAAATCCATGGATTTCAACAAAACACGGTACATCCCAATGAGCCGTCGACGGCGTATTTATGAAGGCAAGGCCAAGGTGCTTTACGAAGGCCCCGAGCCGGGAACCCTGATCCAGCACTTCAAGGACGACGCGACCGCGTTCAACGCCAAGAAACACCAGGTGATCGAGGGCAAGGGCGTCCTCAACAACCGGATTTCGGAGTACCTGTTTCAGCACCTCAACGACATCGGGGTGCCGACGCACTTCATCCGCCGCCTCAACATGCGCGAGCAGCTGATTCGCGAGGTCGAGATCGTGCCGCTCGAGGTGGTGGTGCGGAACGTCGCCGCCGGCTCGCTGTCGCAGCGGCTCGGGATCGAGGAGGGCACCCAGCTGCCGCGCTCGATCATCGAGTTCTATTACAAGAACGACCAGCTCAACGACCCCATGGTGTCGGAAGAGCACATCACCGCCTTCGGCTGGGCGACGCCGCAGGAGATCGACGACATCATGGCGCTGGCCATCCGCGTCAACGACTTCCTGACCGGTCTCTTCCTCGGCATCGGCATCCGCCTCGTCGACTTCAAGATGGAGTGCGGACGGCTGTTCGAGAACGAGATGATGCGGATCATCGTCGCCGACGAGATCTCGCCGGACTCCTGCCGGCTGTGGGACATCAAGTCGAACGAGAAGCTCGACAAGGACCGTTTCCGCAGGGATCTGGGTGGCCTGCTCGAGGCCTACACTGAGGTCGCCAAGCGGCTCGGCATTCTGATTGAGAACGAGCGGCCGGCCGGTAGCGGCCCGGTGCTGGTGAAGAGCTAAGCTGAAGGGACGACCGTGAAGGCACGTGTGACTGTGACATTGAAGTCGGGCATCCTCGATCCGCAGGGCAAGGCGATCGAGGGTGCGCTGAAATCGCTCGGCGTCGACGGCGTCGCCAGCGTTCGCCAGGGCAAGGTGTTCGACATCGAGCTCGCCGCGACCGACAAGACCAAGGCGGAAGCGGCGCTGAAGGCCGCCGCCGACAAGTTGTTGGCGAATACCGTGATCGAGAATTATGCCATCGAACTGAAGGCGTAAGGGGCGAGCAAATGGCCGACGTGACGATGGAGCTGATGTTCGAAATGATGAAATCGGTCCAGGCGCGTTTGGCTCAGGTCGACGGCAAGATCGATGAGTTGAAGCAGGAAATGCAGGCATCGCGAACGTCTCAGAATGGTATCCGCCAGGAATTTACCGGCGTGTTCCAGGAGATTTCCGGTATTCACGCGACGCTGGTTCGCCACGAAGGGCGTCTTGACCGCATAGAGACACGTCTCGAATTGAACGAAGTACCAACTCCATGAAATCAGCCGTCCTCGTCTTCCCCGGCATCAACCGCGAGCGCGACATGGCGCGCGCGCTCAAGCTCGCATCCGGCAATGAGACCGCGATGGTCTGGCATGCCGAGACCGCGCTGCCCAAAGGCACCGACCTCGTGGTCGTGCCGGGCGGCTTCTCCTATGGCGATTACCTGCGCTGCGGCGCGATCGCGGCGCGCGCGCCGGTGATGGACGCGGTGCGCGACTTTGCCGCCAAGGGCGGGCTCGTGCTCGGCGTCTGCAACGGCTTCCAGATCCTCTGCGAGTCCGGCCTGTTGCCGGGCGTGCTGATGCGCAATGCCGGGCTGAAGTTCATCTGCCGCGACGTGCATATGCGCGTCGAGCGTTCCGACACGCCGTTCACCCGCGGCTACAATGCCGGCCAGGTGATCCGCGTGCCGGTGGCTCACGGCGAAGGCAATTACGAGGCGGACGAAGAGACGCTGAAGCGGCTCGAAGGTGACGGGCGGGTGCTGTACCGCTACTGCTCGCCGGAGGGCGTGGTCGACGAGGCCTCCAATCTGAACGGCGCCGCGCATTCGATCGCCGGCATCGTCAATGAGCGCGGCAACGTGCTCGGCATGATGCCGCATCCGGAAAACCACGTCGAAGAGATCATGGGCTGCACCGACGGCCGCGGCCTGTTCGCAGGCTTGGTCCAGCAGTTCGAAAAGGCGGCGTAATCACCATAGCGTTTTCGAGCGAAGTGGGGACCGGTTCGCGTGAAGAAAACGCGTCAGAATAAAATGCGGCGGTGGTGCGTTGCCGCGGCTGCAGCGCTTCTGCTTGCGACGTCGGCCTACGCCCAGGACTTCGCGAAGCGTCCGATCACGATGATCGTGCCGTTCACGGCCGGCGGCACCTCCGACGTCATCGCCCGCGCGGTCGCCGACCAGATGGGCACGGCGCTCGGCCAGAGCATCATCATCGAGAATGTCGGCGGCGCCGGCGGTTCGACCGCACTCGCCCGCGCTGCGCGCGCCGAGCCGGACGGCTACACCATCGCGATCGGCAATGCCGGCACCAACGCCGCGACCTACACGATCTATCCGAAGCTGCCGTTTACGCCTGACTCCTTCGCGCCGATTGCCGTGGTCGCCAAGACCTTCGGCATCGTCGCGCTGCGCAAGGATTTTCCGGCCAAGGACCTCAAGGAATTCATCGACTACGCCAGGAAGAATCCGGGCAAGGTCAATCTCGGCCATGCCGGCGTGGGCTCCTCGAATTACCTAATCTGCAAGAGTTTTGTTCATGCCGCCGGCATCGACGTGCAGCTGGTCGGCTATCGCGGCGCGGCGCTTGCGCTGACGGACGCGATCGGCAGTCAGATCGACGGCGTCTGCGATGCCGCGGCCTCGGTGTCGCAGGCGATCGACGACAAGTTGGTGAAAGCGGTCGTGGTCGGCTCGACGGTACGGCTTGCGTCGTTGCCGGAACTGCCGACCTCGGCCGAGGCCGGACTGCCCGAGTTCGAGGCGCAGGGCTGGAACGGCCTGTTCGCGCCGAAGGGCACACCGCCCGAGATCATCGCCAAGCTCAACGCCGCCGCGCGCACCGCGGTTGCGAGCGAGGCGGTGAAGAAGCGCTTCGCCGACCTGTCGACCGTCGCCCCCGACGCCAATGAGCTCGCGCCCGAGGCGCTGCAGCAGCTCGTGACCCGCGACGTCGCGAAATACCGCACGCTGCTGGCGGACGATAAGAAGTAGAGGGTCATCGTCGCTGCGTTGGCTCTGCCTTCGACGCGGTCGCCGAGGCGGCGAGCCTTGCGTCAGCCGCTCGCCAGACTGGCCTGAAATTTGCTGGTGATCTCCCGATCGATCAGGACGGGAGCGCATCATGCTCATTCGCAAGGCTCACTGCACGATTGCGTTCCTATGCGCGCTGCTGTGGTCGCATTGGGCGATGGCCGAGACCACGTTGCGCATCGCCATGACGGCGTCCGATATCCCGACGGCCACCGGGCTGCCGAATAACGGCTTCGAAGGCATGCGCTTTCTCGGTTATCCGATCTTTGAAGGTTTGGTGCTGTGGAATCTGAGCGGAACCGACCGCTTGGCGACTTTGCGTCCCGGACTCGCGGAGAAATGGGAACAGGACCCCGTCGACAACAAGACCTGGATTTTCCATCTGCGCCAGGGCGTCAAATTCCACGATGGTACCGATTTCAATGCCGATGCCGTGATCTGGAATCTCGATCGCTACTTCAACAGCGAGAGCCCGCAATTTGAGCCGCCGAGTTCGGCGATGTCGCGGGCGCGGGTCCCGGTGATGGGCAGTTACCGGAAGATCGATGACGCAACGGTGGCGATCTCGACGACGAAGCCGGCATCCTATTTTCCCTATATGGCGGTCTATCTTCTGTTCACCTCGCCCGCCTCATTCGAAAAGGCCGGCCGCGACTGGGCCAAGGTCGCGACGTTGCCGGCTGCCGGCACCGGGCCGTTCCGCATTAGCAGGATTGTGCCGCGGCAAGAGGCAGATCTGGCGCGTTGGGACAAGTATTGGGACACGAGCAAGACAGCGAAGGTCGACAATGTCGTGTTGCTGCCGATCCCCGAGGCCAATTCGCGGCTGGCCGCCTTGCGTGCCGGCCAGGTCGACTGGATCGAAGTGCCGCCGGCCGATGGCGTCGACTCGCTGAAATCCGCCGGCTTCACCATTACCACCGGCTCCTATCCGCATGTCTGGCCGTGGTTCTACAACATCGGCGCCGCCAACAGCCCGTTCAAGGACGTCAGGGTTCGCCAGGCCCTGAACTACTGCATCGATCGGGACGGGCTGGTGTCCCTGCTCAACGGGACCGCAGAGCCGTCGGTCGGCTGGCTCAAGGCCAGCGATCCCGATTTCGGCGCGCCGGTCAATCACTACAAGTTCGATCCGACCAAGGGCAAGGCGCTGCTTGCCGAGGCGGGTTACACGTCGGCGAAGCCATTGGCGTTCAAGGTGCTGATCTCGAATTCAGGCTCGGGGCAGATGCTGCCCCTGCCGATGAACGAATTCCTCCAGCAGAACCTGAAGGAAGCCTGCGGGGTCGATGTGGAATTCGACGTCATCGAGTGGCAGGTGCTCCTGACGGCGGCCCGGGCCACGCCCGACAGCCCAACTTTGCGCGGCGCCATGGCGCTCAATATCAGCTCGCCTTCGTCGGACGCCGGCGTGATGGCGCGCTATTTCCTGGCCGCCAATTTTTCACCGAACGGTTTCAATTTCGAGCAATGGAAGGACGACGAGTTCGAAGCCGCACTCAAGACGATTTCGGAAGCGACCGATCCGAAAGTGATCTCGGCGGCTTACCGCAAGGCGCATGAGCGCCTCGTCGACGATCCGCCCTGGCTCTATATTGTCCACGATCTGAACCCTCGCGCGATGAGTCCGAAGGTGAAGGGTTTTGTGTCGCCCCAATCGTGGTTCGTCGACCTCACGCTGGTCAGCGTGCAATAAGCCGGGGTCCAGCATCGTCGCCCGCATGCTGCGCCCGAGTGCGAGCGAAGCGGTGAAGAAGCGGTTCGTCGACCTGTCGACGGTCGTACCCGACGCCAATGAACTCGCGCGCCGAGGTGCTGCAGCAACTCGTGACCCGCGACGTTGCGAAGGACGACAAGAAGTAGCATTTCCGCGGCGTGCAACGCCCTGATGCGGACACAGTCCGCGACGAGCCTGAGTTCAGGTCTGATCGGGGAAAGCGGCCATGCGCCGTGTGATCTTGCGTTGCTGCGCCGGCATTGCGCTTGCTTGGCTGGTTGCCGGCCCAGTAGCCGGCGAACAGGCTACGTTGACTTATCCCCCCTGGACGAAGTTCTGCATAGCCGACACCTGCATTGTCGGGCGAGAGGGGCGATCGAAGATAGAGAACATAGACTGCGGGGCAGTCGTGGCAGCCGCGCTGATCGCGCGCACCGGAGATTCCAGGAAGACGTTGCGCGTTTTCTTGCCGACCCGGGTGATAGTCGAACGTGGTGTTCGGATCATTATCGATCAGGGACAAGCGATTGAGCGGCCCTACGCGGGCTGCTTTGCCTACGGTTGCACGGCTGACTACGACGCCGGACCGGAAATGGTCGATCAGCTCAAGCAAGCGCATGCGCTCACTCTGGAAGCCTTCGATAAGGCCAATTCGCCGATCAGCCTGACCGTGCCGCTCGCCGGATTCGCTGATGCTTACGATGGACCCGCACAAGGGACGAAGGTCATCGAGGAGGTGCTTTCGGCGGAGGAAAAGCAGGCGAGATCGGAGCGTGCGAAGCGCGCCGAAGAGGAGCGCAAAGCGCGCTGTGAAGCGAGATAGGCGACCGCAAATAGCGGGTCTGTCAGATTCGATGAGCAGCAGCTAAAGCCTGCGCAGCCACCGTTTGACTGCTTCGCCCGGCACCGTCATCGCGGCGACGCCGGCCATGACCAGCACGAGGCCGAGCGCGAGATTCGACGGCACGGATTCCCCGAGCAGGATCACCGACAGCGCGACGCCGATCGGAATGCGAAGATAACCTTGCGCATTCGTCGTCAGCGTGCCGAGCCGCGTCAGGCACATGTAGAACAGCATCAGGCCGAACGCGCTGGAGAAGATGCCCATCACGACGGTGGCGACCAGCGCCTGCGGCGTCGGGTGCAGGGTCCAGGGATGGTCGACGATCAGGGCGACCGGCAGCAGCACGGTGCCGCCGAACAACAGCGAGCCGGCCGCCACGACCATCGGATCATAGTCCGACAGCCGAAGCCCGAAGATCGTGGCGCAGGCGAACGAGACGGTGGCGAGCAGGATCGCGATCTCGGCGAAGATCTCCTTGCCGAAGCCTGAGAGTGCGTCGAGGCCGATGATCGCGACCGTGCCGGCGAGGCCGAGGATCGCGCCGACCAGCTTGAGCAGAGAGGCCGGCTCGTGTCGCGTGATCGCCCAGGTGATGAGGAAGGCGAAGATCGGCGTCGTCGAGGCCAGCACCACGGTGTTGGATGCCGGCACGTAAAGCTGCGCCCAGGTGATCACCAAAAACGGGATCGTGGAGTTGATGGTCTGCTGGAAGGCGAACAGCTTCCAGGCCTTGAGGTCGGTCGGGATGCGGATGCCGCGAATGCGCAGCACGATGAGCAGGAAGGCGGCGGCCACCAGCGAGCGCGCGGAAATGAAGGTGACCGGCGGGATCGAGCCGAGCCCGATCTTGGTGAGCGGGTAGGTCGAGCTCCAGCAGCACGCCAGCGCCAGCAGCAGCGCATAATCGCGCCAGCCGCGCGCGCCCGGCGCCGACGTGGACGAGGTGGGCACTTTCGCGGGAGCCGTCACGCCGCCCGTTTTCGCTGTGCTCTTCGGCACCTTGATTTGGCTCCCTTCGCGCATTGGCGCGCGAAGCAGCAATCTAGCGCGGCGGCGCGATGCAAGGCTAGGGTATTGAATTTACGCCGATATCCCGCTTGGAGGAATTGGTGCGGGCGCGTCTGAGCGACTGAGGCTGGAGGCGTCCCGACGCCTCCGGCGTATACTACCGTTTTGTGACTTGGCCCACACGGGCGTCTGGCTCGTCCTGCTAGCCTCAGCACCATGACGAAGCATTTCAGATTACCGATCATTTTCACTGCGCGTCGTCGCAACGCAATGCTTCGCTGCGGAGACCAGGGGCGCCGGCTCAACCTTCGTGTCGCCGGTGATGGCGAAATGGATCGATGCCTACAAGGCGAAGACCGGCAACACCGTCAGCTATCAATCGGTGGGCTCGAGCATCGGCGTCGGCCTGATCAAGAAGGCCGCCGTCGATTTCGGGACGAGCGATATGCCGCTCGATCCGAAGGAGCTGGACAGGCTCGGCATGGTGCAATTCCCTATCGTGATCGGAGGCGTCGTGCCGGTGGTCAACATCGCGGGCGTCAAGCCCGGCCAGATCCAGTTCACCGGACAGCTGCTCGCCGATATCTATCTCGGCAAGGTCAAATCGTGGAACAATCCGGCCATTCAGGCGGTCAATCCCGATCTGAAGCTGCCGCGCACGGCGATCACCGTCGTGCATCGCCTCGATGGATCGGGGACGACGTTCAATTGGTCGAACTATCTTGCGAAGGTCAGTGCGCGGTGGAAGGCAAGCGTCGGAGAGGGCTCGTCGGTCGAGTGGCCGGTCGGGCTCGGCAGCAAGGGCAACGATGGCGTCGCCTCGCTCGTCGGCCTGATTCCCGGGTCGATCGGCTATCTCGAATACGCCTACGCGCTGCAACGGCTTGACCGGATTTCCTTCGGCCTGGTGCAGAACAGTGCCGGCAATTTCGTCACTCCGGACGCCGCATCGTTCCAGGCTGCGGCGTCGAGTGCGGACTGGACGACGACGCAGGACTTCAACCTGGTCCTCACCAACGCTCCCGGCGAGGACGCATACCCGATCACGGCAACGACCTTCGTCCTGATGCACAAGCAGCCGAAATCGCCCGACGGGTCGGCAACCGCGATCGACTTCCTGCGCTGGTCGTTGCAGAGCGGCAAGCCGCAGGCTCAATTGCTCAACTACGTTCCCCTGCCGGCCACGCTGGTCGAACAGATCGAGCAGTATTGACAGCACAATTTCGAGGCGCTTACGGCGTCGGCAGCGGCGTCCGGAAAGCGGACTGATCGGTAGACCACGCGGATACGCTACTTAAATCCGATCACCATCGAATCCGGGCCAACGAGCGGCTCGACCCGCGTTCGGGAAAATCCGACGTCGCGCATCCACGCCTGACAGTCTTCGCCTGTGTAGTCAAACCCACCGGCGGTTTCGATCAGCATATTCAAGCTCATCAGAAGCCCGAAAGCGTTTTCGCGGCGATCGTCATCGATGATGGCGTCATAAACAATGATTGCGCCACCTTTCGGAAGCGCATCGAATGCCTTGCCGAGAAGCGCCCGTTTCTTGGCAAGGTCCCAATCATGAAGGATGTGACCCATGATGATGACGTCAACCTCCGGCAGCGGGTCCTCGAAGAAGTTTCCTCCCCGAAACCGCACCCGATCCTCCAGCCCGCGCTGAGCGATAAATTCCTCGAACACCGGCTTGACCGCGGGAAGGTCGAAGCCGATGCCGGTGAGGTGCGGATGGTCGTGTGCGAGCGTGGCAGGCACCATGCCCTGAGCCGAACCGAGATCCATGAAAGTCTTGTACTCGCTCCAAGGGAACTTGCCGGCAATAGCATGCGCCGCACCCGCGCTTATTGCGCTCATCGCGGTCAGAAATCCCCGCAACCGATCCGGATCGGCATACAATGCCGCAAATAAGTCTTCTCCTCCGCCCTTGCCCTCGTTCTGCAATTCGCCGCTGCGCAGGGCCTCCGTGAGCGATCCCCAAAAGCCATAGAGCCGGGCATTCGCCATCTCCAGAATGCCTCCGATGTAGGATGGCTTGGCGCGATCGAGATACAGGTCCGTGTCCGGGGTGTTGCTGTAGATGCCGTTCTCGCGCTCAAGCAATCTGAGCGCCACCAGCGAATCGAGGAAGTCGCGGGCCGATCGCTGATGCAACGCAAGCGTCCTTTGCAGCGTCGGCAGGTCGGCGGGGCCATCGGCCAACGTACTGAACACGCCCAGTTCGACGGCGCTCAAGAGCGTTTTGGACGCCCAAAAGCCCAGACCAATCTGCATAATATGTTCCGGTGTTGCCGCGCTCATGACTTGATCCCAATTGGTTGTCACTGCTGGTGCAGCCGGGTGAACATGTCGCCCCTGGTTCGGGCCTGGTGCGCCGGGAGGGTGGCAGGGGTTCACCACGGCGTCATTTCAAATAACGGCGAATAAATTTGATTTTGACACTTCCGTTCGGTGAACGCCAGTGGCGCAGGATTGGCGAGAACGAATCAGCGATGGACGCCGCTCCGGCGTCCATCGCGTGAGCTGTGCCTGAAATGCCGGACCATGCTCTAGCGCAGGACCTGGCCCAGCACCTCGCCGTCGACCTGCTGCGGTGCCGAACCGAGGATCCGCATGATGGTCGGCGCCACGTCGATATTGCGCATGTGCCGCACCACGGTGTCCTTGCGGATCTGCGGGCCCGCGGCGATGAACGTCGCGCTCATCACCGGAAGCTCGGGGTCGTGACCGTGGGCGCCATAGAAGTTCGGCATCGACAGCATGGTGGTTGCCGCGTTGAACGGCGCGTCGCCCTGGCGCGCGACGCCGGGGTTCTGGATGCCGTCGAAATTGTAGCCGGGCGCCATCAGCGCGAACACGTCGCCATAGTCCTGGCCGATGGCCTTGCTGATGCATTGTCCGGTTCCGGCGTCGCATTGCAGCGGCCGGGTCTCGACGACGGTGAAGATGCGTTGGTCCTTGAGTGAGTAGTTGAAGCGGGCATTGGGGTCGACCGCGTTCTTCACCGCGTCAGTGATCTGCGCCACCAGGGTGCGGTAGGTCGCCAGATCAACGGCGCCGCCGAGCTCGCGGTTCTGCAGGTTGATGTAGATGTCGGCGGCGGGGCCGGAGGTGCGGATCCCGACCTTGCTGGTGTCGATCCCGGCGTTGCGCAGGATGTTGGTGAGATTGACCGAGGTGTGGAACGGCGCGAAGCCGTGGTCCGACACCACGATCACGTTGCTGTCGCGGCCCGCCGCATCGGCGATCTGCTTCACTGCCTTGTCGGCCGTCTGGTAGGCGAAACGGATGTAGGACGCGTAGCGCTTGACCTTGGCAGCATCCTGGTTGGCGCCGATCGAATTCGGATCGGTCGGGTTGGTGCCCTGGCGGGGATCGGTCAGCAGGAACTGGTGCTCGGAGCCGTCGGGCTGCTCGATATAGACCATGACGAGGTCGGCGTCCGGATGGGTCTTGATCGCGCGCTCGCCGATATTGGCCTGGTAGCGCACGAAGGTCTTCACCATGTCCTCGAACATCGTCTCGATCTCGACGTCGGAGAAGCTGGTGAAGCCGGGGCTCAGGCGCTCCGGAATGCGGAAGTCGGCCTGCGGACGCCAGAACCCGATGTTGTTGTTGATGTCGTCGACGTCGGCGAGCACAGGCGTATTGCGCGGGATGTAATTGGCGCCGTAGCGGGCGAAGCGCACCACCGAGAGATCGGGAGACAGCGCAGAGACGAAGTACGCGGCACCAACCTTCGCCCCGCTGCCTTCAAAGAAGAACGGTGCGTTCTCGCCGCCGAACTTGACATAGGCCGGTCCGGTCGACGGCGCGTGGAACGGTCCTGCGGTGATGCCGCGGTTGGCGTCGAAGAACACCAGCGTGTCGTAGTTCACCTTGCGATCGTTGGTGGTGTCGATCGCGGCGACGCGGATCGAATATTTGACATCGAGCGTCGAGGCATTGGTGCAGGTCGCGGTTGCCGCGGCCGAGCAGGAGAACGTCTCGATCGGTGCCGAGGTCACCAGCACCGGGCTGAACGAGAAATGGCCGGCAGCCTGCAGGGCCGTCACGATGCTCGGGTCGGCGGTGAAGTCGCCTCGCGACAGCGAGAAGCCCTGGGCCCCGATGCCGCCGAACGCGCCGAACGGGATCGTGAAGTCGGTGATGCGGGTCGGCTGGGCCGGCTGCACCACGGTCTTGTTGATGGAGATGTCGGCGCCGTCGCCGCCGGGCCAGGTCGCCGTGACAACCTTCTTGCCCTGCTGGCGCAGCTGCACCCACAACGGCACCGCGGTCGGGTGCGGCGACGGCCCGAGCGGATTCTCGCTGTAGCCGCCGATCGGCGCCGCAAAGCCGCTGATGCTGCCGGAGATCGGCCCGACGATCGGCTCGAACGTGTTCGAGGGGATGTCGTTGTGGACCGCCGTCGAACCGGTCGCGATGGCAATATGAGACACCGCGGTGAGCGACGGTGACGCCGTCACGTTCTGCAACGCCACCGCGCCGCGCCGGCTCAGCCGGGCGAGGCCGCCGTCGCGCGGCAGTACGCCTTCCTCGATGAATTTCTGGATGAAATCGGGCTTGGCACCGTCAAGCGAGATCATCACCACGCGCGGCTTGCGGCCGTGATGACCGCCGTCATGATTCTGGTCTTGATCCTGATCGTGACCGCGAGCATCGCCAACGCCGCGATCACCATTATCGCCGTCTTGACCGGCGCGCGCCGGAGTTGCAGTCCACACCAGCGATGCGACAAGCGACATCGCCGTCGTAACGGAAACGAACGTCTTCAATTTCATGAGAATGCCCCAATTTCGCTGCGCGAACGCACAAACGGAAACCGTTCAGCAATCTTCGGGGGCTTGCCTGACGCGCATGTGACGCGCGCGCGACGACGCAACGACAGTGCGTCGATGCGTCACAACCGCAGTTCGTATTGCCTCACGCGAAGAACGCGCGTGAACACAACGCGCTAGAGCTGTGCTGTCGATTCAATCCGTGCCGATGTAACGGCTGGATGACGGCGAGCGTCCACAGACGTCACACGCTTTACGCCGTTGCCTGCGCCGGCGCCCTGCGCTTCACCCGCTTGATGGTGCCGGAGAAGGTGAACAGCGGCCGCTCCGCCGATGTCAGCATGCCCCGCACGAAGATCAGCGACATGCCGGCGCGGGTGACCTCGCCGGTGCACTCGATCAGGTCGCCCTCGCGGGCGGCGTCGAGGAATTCCGACGCGAACGACACCGTGACGCCGGGGCCCTGCAGCACCGAGCCGGCGAGCGCGAACAGGCAGTAATCCGCGAAGGTCATGAAGCAGCCGCCGTGGACGTTGCCGGAGCCGTTGAGGTGCTTCTTGCCGACCCGGAACGCGCAGGTGATGCGGCCGTTCTCGTCCATGCGGTGGTAGAACGGGCCGGTATGGGTCTCGAAATTGTCCCGGGTCCAGGTTCGCCAGCCGGCGAATTCGCCCTCGGTTTCGACGTGCAGGTCGGGGCGGCGGTTGAATGCGGTTTTGGCGAGCTCGTTCACGAAATATGGCCTTCAATTATCGGGTTCGGGTCCTTAAATCCGATCCATCCCCATTGTGCAAATCCGGGAGCAGATCCCGGGCCGCGGCCAGCTGCCGCAAAGCTCTGGACAGGCCGGAAATGGGCCCTAAAAGGCCTTTTCGCCCCCGTTCTATCTACCTATTAAGGGTCCCATGAACGCGCCCAAGAACGACGCCAAGAACGAGCCCCAAATCACCCCCGAACTCGTCGCCGCCCACGGGCTGAAGCCAGACGAGTACGAGCGGATCCTGAAGCTGATCGGGCGGGTTCCGACCTTCACCGAGCTCGGCATCTTCTCGGCGATGTGGAACGAGCACTGCTCGTACAAGTCGTCGCGCATCCATCTGCGCGGGCTGCCGACCAAGGCCCCCTGGGTGATCCAGGGCCCCGGCGAGAATGCCGGCGTGATCGATATCGGGGACGGGCAGGCCGTGGTCTTCAAGATGGAGAGCCACAACCACCCGAGCTACATCGAGCCCTACCAGGGCGCGACCACCGGCGTCGGCGGCATCCTGCGCGACGTCTTCACCATGGGCGCGCGCCCGATCGCCTGCCTGAACGCGCTGAGCTTCGGTGCGCCCGAGCACCCCAAGACCCGGCATCTGGTGTCCGGCGTGGTCGCGGGCGTTGGCGGCTACGGCAATTCCTTCGGCGTGCCGACGGTCGGCGGCCAGGTGCGTTTCCACACCCGCTATGACGGCAACATCCTGGTCAACGCCATGGCGGTCGGCCTCGCCGACGCCGACAAGATCTTCTACGCGGCGGCCTCCGGCGTGAACATGCCGATCGTCTATCTCGGCTCCAAGACCGGCCGCGACGGCATCCACGGCGCCTCGATGGCCTCGGCCGAATTCGACGACGCCTCCGAGGAGAAGCGCCCGACCGTGCAGGTCGGCGATCCCTTCGCCGAGAAGCTCTTGCTGGAAGCCTGCCTCGAGATCATGGAAAAGGGTTGCGTGATCGCGATCCAGGACATGGGCGCGGCGGGCCTGACCTGCTCGGCGGTCGAGATGGGCGCCAAGGGCGATCTCGGCGTCGAGCTCGACCTCAGCGCGGTGCCGACCCGCGAGACCGGCATGAGCGCCTACGAGATGATGCTCTCGGAAAGCCAGGAGCGCATGCTCATGGTGCTGAAGCCTGAGAAGGAGAAAGAGGCCGAGGCGATCTTCCGCAAATGGGGGCTCGATTTCGCAATCGTCGGCTACACCACGCCGACCAAGCGCTTCGTCGTCAAGCATGCTGGCGACGTGATGGCCGATCTGCCGATCAAGGAGCTCGGTGACGAGGCGCCGGTCTACGACCGTCCGCACGTCGCCTCGAATGCGCTGCCGGTGATCCGCGGGCAGGACGTCAAGCCGCCGCTCGGCATCGCGGATGCGCTGGAAAAGCTGATCGGCACGCCCGAATTGTGCTCGAAGCGCTGGGTGTGGGAGCAGTACGACCACGTCATCCTCGGCAATACGATGCAGCGCCCCGGCGGCGATGCCGCGATGGTTCGCGTCGAGGACGGACCGAAGGGCCTTGCGCTCACCGTCGACGTCACGCCGCGCTATTGCGAGGCCGATCCGTTCGAGGGCGGCAAGCAGGCGGTCGCGGAAGCCTGGCGCAACATCACCGCGGTCGGCGGCCGGCCGCTCGCGATCACCGACAATCTCAACTTCGGCAATCCCGAGCGCCCCGAGATCATGGGCCAGTTCGTTGGCTGCCTGAAGGGCATTTCGGAGGCCTGCCGCACGTTGGATTTCCCGGTCGTGTCCGGCAACGTCTCGCTCTACAACGAGACCAACGGTCGCGGCATCCTGCCGACGCCCTCGATCGGCGGCGTCGGCCTGCTCGACGACTTCACGAAGTCCGCGACCCTGGCGTTCAAGGCGGCCGGCGAGGCGATCCTCCTGGTTGGCGACACGCAGGGCTGGCTCGGCCAGTCGGTCTATCTGCGCGACGTCTGCGGCCGCGAGGAGGGCGCTCCGCCGCCGGTCGATCTCGCTGCCGAGAAGCGCAATGGCGACGTGGTGCGCGGCATGATCCACGCCGGCACCGCGACCGCGGTGCACGACGTCTCCGACGGCGGTCTTTTGATCGCGCTCGCCGAAATGGCGATCGCAAG
Organism: Bradyrhizobium sp. USDA 4503; assembly: GCF_054055815.1. Taxonomy (NCBI): domain Bacteria; kingdom Pseudomonadati; phylum Pseudomonadota; class Alphaproteobacteria; order Hyphomicrobiales; family Nitrobacteraceae; genus Bradyrhizobium; species Bradyrhizobium sp. USDA 4503. The sequence goes on along the minus strand of NZ_JBSRXS010000001.1, from coordinate 2,790,358 downwards.
CGGCATCGGCGCGCAACTCCTGGCCGCGCCGTCCTCGATCGTGCCGCACGCCTATTGGTACGGCGAGGATCAGGCCCGCTACATCGTCACCGTGCCGGCCGCCGACGCAGGCCTCGTGCTGGCCAAGATGAAGGGCGCCGGCGTGCCCTGCGCGCGCATCGGCACCACCGGCGGCGACGCGATTGCGGTGGCCGGGGAGTCGCCGGTTGCGGTCGAAAGCCTGTCGCGCGCCTTCGAGCACTGGCTGCCGAACTACATGCACGGCGCTGCCGCCTGATTCGAGCGAATCGGGCGCTGCGGCGCATAGCAAAGATCTCAATGGCGCGATGAACCCTTCATCGCGCCATTTCTATTCCGAACGTGATCCCTTCGGATCCTGCCTTATGTCGCGCCGCGGACCGCGCGCCAGGCAAAGATGATGATGCAGGCGCCGATGAAGCCGGCGACGAGATAGCTGAGCCAGCCTCCGCCGAGCGATACGCCGAGCAGACCCAACAGCCAGTTCGCCAGCGCGGCGCCGACAATGCCGAGGATGATATTCATGAAGATGCCGGTTCCGGACTTCATGAACATCTCGGCGAGCCAGCCCGCCAGTCCGCCGACGATGATGGCGGCGATCCATCCAACTTGAGGGTCGTTCATCTCAGGACTCCCTAGGGTCAAGCAGTCCGGCCAGCATACCTGAGAATCACCTGGGGGGATGTGACCAAAGGCAGGTTGTGCGCAACTTGTCGGCCGCGAAAATGCCGTTAGCCCCGCCGCTTGCGCCGCGCCCGGCGTTCGGCCGCGGTGATCAGGATGCGCGGGCCCGGCCCCTGGGCGCCGAGCTTGTCGTCGCAGTTGCGCAGTGGGCAATCGGTCACCGACAGGCAGCCGCAACCGATGCAGTTGAACAGCTTGTCGCGGAGATCGGTGAGATCGTTGATGCGCTGCTCCAGCGTCTCGGTCCAGGCCCGCATCGCGCGCTCCCATTCGCGCACGGTCGGCGCGCGATCGAGCGGTATCGCGGCGAAGGTCTGCCTGATCTCCTCGAGCGGGATCCCGGCGCGCTGCGCGATCCTGATCACCGCGATCCGCCGCAGCACCCCGCGCATGTAGCGCCGCTGGTTGCCGCCGGTGCGCCGGCTCGCGATCAGTCCCTTGCTCTCGTAGAAGTGAAGGGTGGAGACGGCAAGTCCGCTGCGCCGCGCCACTTCGCCTACTGAAAGCTCCTGCGCAAGCGTCATTGCAAATCCTGGATTAGAAGTCCTGCAAGCTGCCAGCCTTGACCTCAACCATACTTGAGGTTCTATATCAGTTGCGGGCTTGCAGGGGCAAGCTTCCGGCCGACACGCCGGGGTTCGTTCTTGGAAGCAATATGCCGTCCGCATCATTTTCGTCGCGCCGCTGGCTCGGGCTTCGTGCCAGGCCGTTCGGCATCACCGTTCTGTTGCTCGCCTGTGCCGCGGCCGGCTTGTTTGCCTGGCGCGCAGGCGGATCCAGCGCCTCGGCCAAGTCCACCGCCGAAGCCCCGCCGACGCCGGTCGCGGCGATGGTGGTGCGGACCGAAACCCTGCCGCGGTCGATCGAGGCGATCGGCTCGCTGCAGGCGGTGCGGCAGGTGATTCTGGCGCCGGAGGTTGCCGGCCGCGTCACCGCGATCAATTTCGATGCCGGCATCGATGTCGCCGAGGGCGCGCCGCTGGTGCAGCTCTATGACGCGCCGCTGCGCGCCGCGCGTGCGGTTGCGGTCTCCAAGGGACGCTTCGCGCAATTGCAGGAGAAGCGTTCGCACAGCCTCGCGCCGTCCGGCTTCGTGACCCAGGAGACGCTGCAGCAGCGGCAGGAAGATCTGAAGCAGGCCGACGCCTCGCTCGACCAGCTCGATGCCCAGATCGCGCAGATGACGATCCGCGCGCCGTTCGCGGGCCAGATCGGTCTGCGCAAAGTCAATCTCGGCCAATACGTCAATGCCGGCGATGCGCTCGCGACGCTGACCGCGCTCGACCAGCTCTATGCCAATTTCACCGTTCCGCAGCAGCGCCTGTCAAATCTGAAGGTGGGAGGCGCGGTGACGATCCGTACCGATGCTTTCCCCGATCGGGTGTTCGAGGCCAAGATCAACGCCATCGAGCCGCAGGTCGCCGAGGACACCCGCAATGTCCTCGTGCAAGCCCTGTTTCCTAATCCCGACCGGCTGCTGCGGCCGGGCCTCTTCGTGATGGTGAACGTCGTGCTGCCGCCGCAGGCCGACGCCATCGTGGTGCCGGTCACGGCGATCCAGACCAGCGCATCCGGCGAGAGCGTGCTGGTCGTGCGCGACAACAAGGCGGTCGGCGTCGCTGTCAAGACCGGGCAACGGATCGGCGAGCGTGTCGTGGTGGAGCAGGGGCTTGCGCCCGGCGATCACATCGTCACCGCGGGCCAGCTCCGCGTCATGCCCGGCGCGGCCGTCCAGACGACCATGGCGGAGACGCCGGAGAAGGGGCGCTGACCCGCGAGCGGTAGGCGACCAAAGGCAAGCATCATGCATTTCACCGACATCTTCATCCGCCGGCCGATTCTGGCGACGGTCGTCAGCCTGCTGATCCTGTTGATCGGCACCGCAGCGATGGTCTCGCTGCCGGTGCGGCAATATCCCAACATGGAGAGCGCGACGATCCAGGTCGACGTCTCGTTCCCCGGTGCGACCCAGGACGTGATGCAGGGCTTCGTCACGTCCGTCATCGCGCAGTCGATCGCGACCGCCAACGGCATCGAGTACATGACCTCGAACTCGACGCTTGGCCTAAGCCAGATCAAGGCCAAGCTGGTGCTCAACGCCAATGCCGACCGCGCCATGACCGAGGTGCTCGCCAAGGTGCAGCAGGTCAAGTACCGGATGCCGACCGGCGTGTTCGACCCTGTCATCACCAAGATCACCGACGGCGCCTCGGCGGTGCAGTACATCGCCTTCACCAGCGACACGCTGACGCCGGCGCAGATCACCGACTTCGCGACCCGCGTGGCGCAGCCGCTGCTCACCTCGGTGCCCGGCGTGGCGTCGGCCGACACCTCGGGCGGATCGTCGCTGGCGATGCGGGTGTGGATCGATCCGTTCAAGCTCGCGGCACGCGGGCTGACCGCGGCCGATATCTCCGCCGCGCTGCGGTCCAACAACGTGCAGGCGGCGCCGGGGCGGCTGCGCGGCGAGATGACCGTCACCAACATCACCGCGGCGACCGATCTGCGCAATCTCGACGATTTCCGCAAGATGGTGATCAAGACCGGCGCCGGCGGCGGAGGCCTGGTGCGGCTCGGCGACGTCGCCACCCTCGAGATCGGCGGCGAGAACTACGATTCCAACGCACGCGACAGCGGCAGGCCCACCGTCTACATCGCGGTGCAGCCGACCCCCGACGGCAATCCCCTGGAGATCGTCGCCGCCACCGCCAAGGTGATCGAGGACCTCAACCGCGTGGCGCCGCCCGGATTGAAGGTCGCCGACGTCTTCAACATCGTGCACTTCGTCAAGGCCTCGATATCGGAGGTGCAGCATTCGCTGGCCGAGGCCATTGCGATCGTGGTGGTGGTGATCCTGCTGTTCCTGGGCTCGTTCCGCTCCGTGCTGATCCCGGTGGTCACCGTGCCGCTGTCGCTGGTCGGCACCGCCGCGATGATGCTGGCGCTCGGCTTCTCGATCAATCTGCTGACCCTGCTCGCGATGGTGCTGGCGATCGGGCTCGTGGTCGACGACGCCATCGTGGTGGTGGAGAACATCCATCGCCACATCGAGGAAGGGCGGAGCCCCGGCGACGCCGCCCTGATCGGCGCGCGCGAGATCATCGGTCCCGTGATCGCGATGACGATCACGCTCGCCGCGGTCTATGCGCCGATCGGCCTCATGGGTGGCCTGACCGGCAGCCTGTTCCGCGAGTTCGCCTTCACACTGGCGGGCTCGGTGGTGGTCTCGGGCGTCATCGCCCTGACCTTGTCGCCGATGATGAGCGCGCAGCTGCTCGGCGAAGCCACCTCGCACGGCCGATTTGCCCGTTTTGTCGAGCATCAGTTCTCAAGGCTGTCGCGTGGCTATGGCCGGCTGCTGGCCGCGACGCTCAAGATGCGCGCAGCGGTGCTGCTGGTGGCATTCGGCGTGCTGGCGGCGATCGTGGTGCTGTTCCTCGGCAGCCAGCGCGAGCTCGCGCCCTCCGAGGACCAGGGCTATGTGTTCACCGTGCTCCGCGCGCCGCAATATGCCAGCGTCGACTACACCACGCGCTCCTCCGACCAGATCGAGCAGCTGTTTCGCTCGTTTCCCGAATACCACGCGAGTTGGTTCATCAACGGTACCGATGGGCAGAACCATGCCTTTGGCGGCATCACCCTGACCGATTGGGACAAGCGCAAGCGCTCGGCCAACGACATCCAGAACCAGCTCTACGGCATGTCCTACGGCGTGCTCGGCGCCAGCGTAACGCCGTTCCAGCCGGCGGCGCTGCCGGCGGCGACCGGCGGCCTGCCGTTTCAGATGGTGGTGCGCTCGGCCGGCGATTTCGCCACCATCTATCAGGAGGTCGAGACGCTGAAGGGGGCCGCATGGAAGAGCGGGCTGTTCGCCTTCGTCGACAGCGATCTTGCCTTCGACAGCCCGACCGCGCGGATCACCATCGATCACGCCAAGGCGGCCGAGGCCGGCGTCAGCATGCAGACCATCGCCGACACTCTCGCGGTGCTGGTCGGCGAGAATTATGTCAACCGCTTCAATTTCTTTGAACGCTCCTACGAGGTGATCCCGCAGGTGCGCCAGGCCGACCGGGTCACGCCGGAAGGGCTCGGAAACTTCAACGTCCGTTCGAGCTCGGGGCAGATGTTTCCGCTGTCGACGGTGATCAAGGTCAACGTCAAGCCGGAGCCGAACCGGCTGCCGCAGTTCAATCAGATGAACGCCGCGACGATCTCGGCGGTGCTGAGGCCCGGCGTCACCATGGGGCAGGCGGTGTCGTTCATGCAGGCGCAGAAGCTGTCGCCGGGGATGACCGTCGACTGGCTGTCGGACAGCCGGCAATATGTCCAGGAGGGCAACCGTCTCATCGTCACCTTCGGCATGGCGCTGATCGTGATTTTCCTGGTGCTGGCGGCGCAGTTCGAAAGTTTTCGCGATCCGTTGGTGATCATGGTCACGGTGCCGCTCGCGGTCTGCGGCGCGCTGCTGCCGCTGTATTTCGGCTTCACCACGCTGAACATCTATACGCAGATCGGCCTCGTCACCCTGATCGGGCTGATCTCCAAGCACGGCATCCTGATGGTGAGCTTTGCCAACGAGATCCAGCACCACGAAGGGCTCGACCGGGTCGCCGCGATCCAGAGGGCGGCCGCGGTGCGGATGCGGCCGGTGCTGATGACGACCGCCGCGATGGTCGCGGGCCTTGCCCCGCTGCTCTATGCCGACGGCGCCGGCGCCGCGAGCCGCTTCGCCATCGGCATCGTCGTGGTGATGGGCATGCTGATCGGCACGCTGTTCACGCTGTTCGTGCTGCCGACCTTCTACATCCTGATCGCCCGCGACCATCGCGCGGCGGCCGCCCCGCGGCTGGAAAGCGTGGCGGCGAGGGGCGAGATCGCTGCGTAGGCGTAGGGTGGGTAGAGCGCAGCGAAACCCACCATCTCGATGCACGGCACGAAAGTGATGGGTTTCGCTGCGCTCTACCCATCCTACGGCTTCATCGAACTAAAGCACGTATCTCGAGCCGGGAATCTTGCGCAACACGGCCGTGACCGCCCAGCTCAGCGCCACGGTGGCGAAGAACGCGATCGCGGCCTTGGCGAAGGCCGGGAGATCCATATCGAACAGCCAGTATTGCAGCCACAGCACGATCGGATAGTGCACCAGGAACATGCCGTAGGCGTCGCCCTGCATCCGGTCGAGCAGCGTCGGGCCCGACGATTTCGATTGCAGGAAGTAGGCCAGGATCGCGAACAGGATCGAGGCGCTGAACAGCACATAGAAGGTACCGTAGATCCCGAGATACCAGCCGGGCAGCGGATCGGGGTTACCGATGATCATGCGCTTGATGTAGATCATCACCCACATCAAACAGTACGGGATCAGCGTGATGCCGGTCCAGAACCAGCGGCGCTCGGTCAGCCGTCCGTGCGCGCTGAGCACGCCACCCTCGAGGTTCGCCGCCCCGATTCCCGCTCCGATGAAGAAATAGGACGCGTACAGCAGCACGCGACTCGCCTGCACCGAAAACGGTCCGAACTCGAACCAGTAGTTCTGGCCGTAATGGACCAGCATCGGCAGGTAGGCGGCGACACTGACGATGACGAGGAACAGCCAGAACTTCGAGGGACGTTGAAATCCCTTGATCGACAGGCGGTTGATCGGATCGAGCAGACGCGGCGACACCCGGTACAGCAGGCTTGCCGTGAGGTCGAAAGCCATCAGGACATAGACGAACCAGATCGGGCCGCTTGGCCACGGCCCGACCGTCATGGTTTTCCACCAGAATTCGGAGAAGCTCAGCCCCGGCGTCGCGCGCAGCGCGATCGCGTAATAGGCGATCGGAATGACCGTGACAGCGCAGATCACGAACGGCAGGCCGAGCCGCAGCAGCCGGTCGCGCAGGAAGATCAGCCATGGCTTGTTGCCGAGCCCCGGCCAGACGAACAGCCCCGACAGGAAAAAGAACATCGCCATGAAGAAGCTGTCGGTGGCGAGCACCACGCAGTCGAAGCCGATCCACGATGTCGGGTCGGTGTGCCCGAAATAGGTGTAGGGGATCACCGCGTGGTGCAGCAGCACGACCAGGGTCAGGAAGGTGCGCGCGCGGTCCAGCGCGACATTGCGCTTGTGGAGCTTCGGTGCTGCCTGGATGTCGACGGCCGGAGCCGCGTGAGCAATCGATTTCATGGTGCCACCAGCCGGGTCTGCACCCTGATGTTGCAATCGGGAACCTGATTCAGCAAGGCCCAATCGGCCGGATGGGGGAGTATCGAGGTCGGTCATCTCGGCGAAGCTGTTTCGTCTTTGGAACTGCGGTCGGGTGCGGGCGTTCTCGTCCGACCTGGCGGACACGCGCGGTTATGAGGAGCGGGCAATGACAATTCTGAAATGGGCGCTGATCTTCCTTGTCGTGTCGATCATCGCGGGTTTGCTTGGCTTCACCGGCATTTCCGCCGCCTCCGCCGACATCGCGCGCTTTCTGTTCTATGTGTTCGTCGTGATCTTCCTGGTGCTCCTGATCCTCGGGCTCACGATATTCAGGGTATAGCTGGGATCGGGGCCAAGCGCTCCCGACGTCATGCCCGGGCCTCGCCCGGGCATTGCCGTTTTGCAGGCTGGGTCAGCGCGCGACCAAAGGCCGGGCGAGGCCCGGCGCTTGCGGCAGGCGACCCTAGGCGACTTCCTCGATCTTTACCTTGTCCGGATAGAAGGCGAGGTGGCCGGCAATCTCGGTCATCGCCGGGAAGGGCTCCTCATAGGTCCAGATCGCGTTGTCCAGCGTCTTGCCGTTGGCCTTGATGCTGAAGTAGTTCGCGTCCCCCTTGTACGGGCAATGCGTGGTCCGCTCGGTGCGGGTCAACAGCTCCATGTTGGCGTCCTGCCGGGGGACGTATTGCACGGCCGGATAGCTCGCTTCCTTCAAGGTCAGCGCATGGGTAGTCTCGGCGATCACGACGCCGTCGGCGATGACGCGGACGCGCTTGGCGTTGGGCGTGATCGTAATGGGATGATCGGGGCCGGGGAGCTTCATGATTCTGCGCCTCTTCTGGTCATTTCGGTGTGATGGCTTGTGACCGATTGATGCAGGTTTAAATCGCTGGGAATGGGAATATAGTGTGCCCGGGATGACCTAGAAGACCCCAAGGGCTAGGTTTTATCCTTAGGTTTATCTGGCCGATCTGGCCCTGATTCGAACGACCTGACGGAGGTGGACTGGGATGCCGATGGACGCCCGTGATATCGAATCGATGATCAAGGCAGCGATTCCCGATGCCGAGGTGACGATCCGCGATCTGGCCGGCGACGGCGACCACTACGCCGCCACTGTTATTTCCGAGTCATTCCGCGGCAAGTCCCGCGTCCAGCAGCACCAGATCGTCTACCAGTCGCTGAAGGGCCAGATGGGCGGCGTGCTGCACGCGCTGGCCCTGCAGACCGGCGTGCCGGAAGGCTAGGGCCCGGCAACGCTGCGGGCGGGGGCCTCAAGCATGGTGGACAATCCGCGTGGCGCGATGTTTCGCGTCATCGTGCCGAACCAGCACAGCCGCGTCACCAATGCCGAGCTGTTCTTCGACCTCGTCTTCGTCTTCGCCGTCACGCAGCTGTCGCATACGCTGCTGCACCACTTCACCCTGCTTGGGGCGGTGCAGGTCACGCTGCTGTTCCTCGCGGTGTGGTGGGTGTGGGTCTACACCACCTGGGTCACCAACTGGCTCAATCCCGAGCTGACGCCGGTCCGCCTGCTGCTGTTCGTGCTGATGCTGGGCGGGCTGTTGCTGTCGACCTCCATACCGACCGCCTTCGAGGGCCGCGGGCTGTGGTTCGCCGGGACCTATGCGGCAATGCAGGTCGGCCGCACCGCGTTCTGGCTGCTGGCGACGCCGCGGCGCCGGACGGCGGTGCGCCACAACGCCATCCGCATCCTGACCTGGCTGTCCTGCTCGGCCGTGCTGTGGATCCTCGGCGGATTCGCCGAGCACGAGACGCGGATGTGGCTCTGGATCGCGGCGCTGACCATCGAATATATCGCGCCGGCCGCGCGGTTCTGGACCCCTGGGCTCGGCTTTTCCTCGATCGAGGCGTGGTCGGTCGAGGGCGGCCACATGGCCGAGCGCTGCGCTGGCTTCATCATCATTGCGCTTGGCGAGGCCATCGTGGTCGATGGCGCGACCTTTGCCGAGCTGACCTGGACACCGGAGAACGTCGCCGCGTTCATCTCGGCGCTGGTCGGCAGCATCGCGATGTGGTGGATCTATTTCCACAAGGGCGCCGAGGCCGGCTCGGATATGATCTCCAAGTCAGAGGAATCCGGCCGCGTGGCGCGGATCGCCTATACCTATCTGCACATGCCGATCGTCGGCGGCATCATCCTCACCGCGGTGGCCGACGAACTGGTGCTGAAGCACCCGTCCGGCCATTCCGATCTGAACACGATCGTCAGCTCGGTCGGCGGGCCCATGCTGTTCCTGATCGGGACCATCCTGTTCAAATATGTGATCCGCAACTTCCTCCAGCTTTCGCACGGCGTCGGCATCGTCGCGCTGGCGATCACGGCCTATTTCGCCCGCGAGATGTCGCCGCTGGTGCTCTCGATCGTCACCACCGCGATCATGATCGTGGTCGCCGCGTGGGAGTCGATCTCGCTGCGGTCGACGGGGGAAGAGGAATAGCGGCGGCCGTTACTTGCGGCCGGCCTTTGCTACCAGGTGCTGCCAATAGACGAACAGCGGTGCGCCGATCACTTCGAGCGCGGTGAAGCCCACGAAGGGCAGCGGCGGCAAGCCGACCATCAGCATCGACAGCAGCCTGCCGATGCCGCCGAGGAAGATGCCGCCCCAGACCACCCGAAACAGCACGCTCTCGCTTTCGATCCGCGGTACCAGCCAGAGCAGCGCGAGGCCGAGACCGAGCCAGACCCCGCCGAAGAAGCGCAGATTGCTGTCGAGCACCGGCAGCGCCGGAACGCCCGCTGAGGCGTAGAGCGGATCGCTGACGCCCAGCATGGTGATGATGCCGGTCAGGATCGGGACCAGGGCGAGCAACGCCGTCGCGATCTGCAGCGGACGCCTGCCCATGATTTGCCCCGTCCTGGTTTGGGCGCTAGTCCGCGACCAGTGCGTGCACCGAGAACATCGTGTTGGCGTCGGTCCAGCTTTCGCGCACCGTCCAGCCCGCGCTGCGGGCGAGCGCGGTGAAGCGCTCGAGCGAGTATTTGTAGCTGTTCTCGGTGTGGATGCTCTCGCCCGGACGGAACGCAAAGGTGTTGCCGAGGATGCGCACGGTCTGCGCCTTGCGACTGATCAGGTGCATCTCGATGCGATGGCGGTCGCGGTTGTAGATCGAGCGGTGCGTGAAGCCCGACAGATCGAAATTGCCGCCGAGCTCGCGGTTGATGCGAACCAGCACATTGAGGTTGAACCGCGCGGTGACGCCGGCCGCGTCGTTATAGGCGTCGTACAGCACGCGCTCGTCCTTCTCGAGGTCGACGCCGATGATCATCTGCGCGCCGTGGCCGAGGATTTTTCGCGCGCTGCGCAGGAAGGCCAAGGCCTCGCTCGGCTCGAAATTGCCGAGCGTCGAGCCGGGGAAGAAGCCGACCTTCGGCATCGTGGCGACGGCCTCGGGCAGCGTGAACGGCGTGGTGAAATCGGCAGCGACCGGGTAGATGCCGAGGCGAGGGAAATCCTTCCGCAGCCCGTCGGCCTGGGCTTTGAGGAAATCGCCTGAGATATCGACCGGCACATAGGCTGCGAATTCGCAATGCTCGAGCAGCAGGCGCACCTTGGTGGTAGCGCCGGCGCCGAACTCGACCAGCGCCGCGCCGTCAGGGATGATCGCGGCGATCTCGTCGCCGCGGTCGCGCAGGATGCCAAGCTCGGTGCGCGTCGGATAATATTCCGGCAGCACCGTGATCTGCTCGAACAGCTCGGAGCCGGTGGCGTCGTAGAAATATTTCGGCGACAGCCGTTTCGGGTGACGGGCGAGATCGCCAATCACGTCGCCGGCAAATACCGATGTCGCTTCGTCGAACGGATACGCTTTGGCCAAAGCGGCGGCATGCACATTCATGATACTCTCCCGAACGCGCTTACCGACGCGTTATTGATGTCGACAGGACTCAATCAGGCATAGTCTGCGAGGCGTAACCCCGTGAATTGCCAGCGATGGTGTGGATAGAAGAAGTTGCGATAGGTGACGCGGCTGTGACCTGAAGGCGTCGCCAGCGACGAGCCGCGCAGCACGAGCTGGTTGACCATGAACTTGCCGTTGTACTCACCGAGCGCGCCTTCGATCGCGCGGTAGCCCGGATAGGGCGAATAGGAGCTACGGGTCCATTGCCAGACGATGCCGTAGGCGTCGTTGAGCAGGCCGGCGCGCGCGGCGACCTCCCATTCCATCTCGGTCGGCAGGTGCCTGCCGGCCCATCGGGCGAAGGCGTCGGCCTCGTAATAGCTGACGTGGCAAACCGGCGCTGACGGATCGATCGGCTGCAGGCCGCCGAGCGTCATGAGCTTCCATTCGCCGTCGATCTCGCGCCAATGGCCGGGTGCCTGCCAGCCCTCGTTGCTCACGGTGCCGAAGCCATCCATCAGCCACAGCGTGGCGGTGGAATAGCCGCCGTCCTTCATGAAGGCGAGCCAGTCGGCATTGGTGACGAGGTTCTTCGCGAGCTTGACCGGGCCGACCAAGGCGCGATGCGCGGGCTTCTCATTGTCGAAATGGAAGCTGTCGTCGCCATGGCCGACGGTGTGGATGCCTTCGTTGAGCGTCACCCATTCCTCAGGCCCGTGCTGCGACGCCGGGAAGCGCCACGTCGGATCGTAGGCCGGCGGGATCGGGTTCTGCGCGAAGGCATGCAGGATGTCGGTGTACATCAGCTCCTGATGCTGCTGCTCGTGATTGAGCCCGACCTCGACCAGCGGCACCAGCGCCTCGAGCGTGTCGGCGCCGGCAGTCTGGAAGAATTTCACCACCTCGGCGTCGACATGGCGGCGGTAGGCGGTGACTTCGTCGGCGGTCGGGCGGGTCAAATGGCCGCGCTGGTGGCGGGCGTGCCGCGGACCGGCGCTGACGTAATAAGAATTGAACAGATAAGCGTAGTCGGGATGGAATGGCGTGTAGCCCTTGACGTGCTCGCCGAGCAGGAACTGCTCGAAGAACCAAGTGGTATGGGCGCGGTGCCATTTGGCTGGGCTCGCGTCCGGCATCGACTGGATCAGCTGGTCTTCAGGCGACAGCGGTGCGGCCCGCCGTTCGGTCTCGTCGCGGACGGCGCGATAGGCGTCCACCAAGCGCTGGGCGAGCGGGCCGGATTCGGAGGATAGTGACGGGGGGACGGCGGGAAGGGCGGCCGCGGCAGAGGCTGGTTTCGTCACAGGGGTCTCCGATTCAATGGAGAGAACGTTGCTTCGGCAAACTGGTTCCCAACGGACAGTTCGTCCTAGATAGGGGCTCCGTTACGGGAAAAAAGCCTCCCCCCGCGATGATATTGGGGCCGTCAGATAATCGCGGCCCATTTTGGGCGCCCGCAGCGCCCGGTGCATGCCAGATTTCCGCCATTTTGCTTTGGATGCACAATGGTTTGAGCTACATATATAGTCAGTCACGGGTTAGAAGGGTGGGCCGGCCCGTCAAGGCCTGAGAGCGCCGCCCCCGAAGGAAGCGAAAATGAGCATCGAGCAATTCATCGACAACGAAGTGAAGTCGAACGACGTCGTGCTGTTCATGAAGGGCACGCCGCAATTCCCGCAGTGCGGGTTTTCCGGTCAGGTCGTGCAGATCCTCGACCACGTCGGCGTCGGCTACAAAGGCCTCAACGTTCTCGAATCCGCCGAGCTGCGCAACGGCATCAAGGTCTATTCGAACTGGCCGACGATTCCGCAGCTCTATGTGAAGGGCGAGTTCGTCGGCGGTTGCGACATCATCCGCGAGATGTTCCAGGCCGGCGAATTGCAGCAGCTGTTTGCCGACAAGGGCATCCCGGTCGACGTGGCTGCCTGACCTTGACGGCGCGCCAGATCGGCAAGGCGCGGCTCGAAGTCATCGTTACCGACATCACGACCCTGCGCGTTGACGCCATCGTCAACGCGGCCAATTCATCGCTGCTCGGCGGCGGCGGTGTCGACGGAGCGATCCATCGTGCCGCGGGCCCCGAGCTGCTCGCCGAGTGCCGCACCCTGCACGGCTGCAAGACCGGCGATGCCAAGATCACCAAAGGCTATCGGCTCCCGGCCAAGCACGTGATCCACGCCGTCGGCCCGATCTGGCACGGCGGCACCCAAAACGAGGATGCGCTGCTCGCATCCTGCTATCGCCGCGGCATCGAGCTGTGCCACGCCAATCAGCTGGGCTCCATCGCATTTCCCGCCATCTCGACCGGCGTCTATCACTTCCCGCCGGATCGCGCCGCCGACATCGCGGTCAAGGCCGTCGTCGATGCCCTGGCCGCCGCACCCGGCCTCGCGCAGGTGATCCTTTGCTGCTTTTCTGCCCAAAGCGGCGAGCTTCATCAGAGGGTCCTGGGGGCCTTTGGCAGCCCTTGTGCCTGATGATACCGCCGCTACACTTCCCCGTGATTTCCGGGGAGGGATAATCCAAATGCATTCATTTCGTTTGACGTGCGCGGCCGCGGCCGCCGCGGTGGTGCTGGCGGCGCCGGCGTACCCGCACACCGAGGGCACCTACGAGATTCCGGCGGGTGCGCATTTCAACCGCGACAAGCTCGCCAAGATCAGCGAGTTCTTCAAGAACGAGGTCGCGACCGGGAAGATTCCCGGCGCCATCGTCTTGATCCAGCAGCACGGCAAGCCGGTCTATCACGAGGCCTTCGGCGTGCAGGATGTGGTCAGCAAGGTGCCGATCACGGACAAGACCATCTTCCGGCTGGCTTCGATGTCCAAGTCGATCACCGCCGTCGTCTCAATGCAGCTGCTGCAGGAGGGCAAATACAAGCTCGACGATCCCGTCTCGAAGTACATCCCGTCCTTTGCCAACGTGAAGGTCGGCGTCGAGAAGAAGGCCGAGGACGGCACCAAAACGCTGGAGCTGGTGCCGCCAAAGCGGCCGCTCACGATCCTCGATCTGATGACGCATACGTCGGGTATCACTTACGGCTTCTATGGCGACAGCCTGGTCCGCAAAGCCTACAAGGAAGCCAATATCTACGGCGGAGATTTTGATCTCGCCGAATTCGCCGAGCGGATCGCCGAGCTGCCGTTGCACAACCAGCCCGGCGCGCTCTGGCAATACGGCCATTCCACCGACATTCTGGCGCGCGTGATGGAGGTGGCCACCGGCGAGAAGCTCTCGGCGATCGAGCACGAAAGGCTACTCGATCCGCTCGGCATGAAGGACACCGGCTTCTTCGTCACCGATCCCGAGAAGCAGAAGCTGATGGCCGAGCCGATGCCGAACGACAGCGACTTCCGGGTCGGCCGGGTCAACGATCCGACCAAGGTCAAGAAATGGGAGTCCGCCAGCGGCGGCATGGTCTCGACCATGGCGGATTATTCGCGCTTCGCGCAGATGCTGCTCAATGGCGGCACCCTCGACGGCAAGACCATCCTGAAGCCCGAGACGTTCAAGGAGCTGACGACCGACCGCGTCGGACCGGGCTCCGGCGTCGAGCGCGACTTTTTCTACTTCCCCGGCGACGGCTTCGGCTTCGGGCTTGGGATCGCGGTGCGCACCGATCCCGGCACTGCGAAGCCACCACCGCCCGGTGATCTCGGCGAGCTGAAATGGGACGGCGCCAGCGGCTGCTATTATGTCATCGACCGCAAGCAGGACTTCTTCTTCGTTCTGCTGGAGCAGACGCCGACCGAGCGTCAGCGCATCCAGCGGACGCTGAAGCAGCTCGTCTATGAAGCCATGGAAAACTAGAGCGTTTTCGAGCGAAGTGGATACCGGTTCGCGTGAAGCAGCGCGTTGAAAAGAAGGGAATGACGGCATGATCCGATTCAGGCGGATCGGCTCATGCGCTTGCATGCGTGGGGGCCGCGCGTTCGTCGCGGCACTCGCGTTCGCGTTGGTCGCAACGATTGCGAAGGCCGGCTCCGCGGGGCCGGCCGTGCACAGCTTCTCGGCGGAGGGCCTCGCCAGGGTCTCCGACTATGTCAGGAACGAGGTCGCGACCGGAAAGATCCCGGGCGCGATCCTGCTGCTGCAGCAGCATGGCAAGCCGGTCTACTACGAGAAGTTCGGGGTTCGCGACGTCGCCACCGAGCTCTCGATGAGCGCGGATACCATCTTCCGCCTCTATTCGATGTCGAAGCCGATCACCACGGTCATCGCGATGATGCTGGTCGAGGAAGGCAAGCTCGCCCTCGGCGATCCGGTGTCGAAATATATCCCGTCCTTTGCCGACATGAAGGTCGGGGTGGAAAAGCGCGGCGATGAGGGCAAGATGGCGATGACGCTGGAGCCGCTGAGGCGCCCCATCACCATCGAAGACCTGATGCGCCACACCGCCGGCCTGCCTTACGGCTATTACGGCGGTGGTATCGTGAACAAGACCTACGCCGATGCCGGCCTGTTCAACAACGATCCCGACAATGCCGAATTCGTGGCGCGGCTCACGTCGCTACCGCTCGCCGAACAACCCGGCACGCAATGGGACTACGGCCATTCCACCGATGTGCTCGGCCGCATCATCGAGGTGATCACGGGCAAATCGCTGTTTCAGGTCGAGAAGGAGCGGCTGCTCGGCCCGCTCGGGATGAACGAGACGGCTTTCTATGTCGCCGACCGGGCGAAATGGCCGCTGATCGCCGAGCCGATGCCGAAGGATCGCACCATCAGTCCGGTCGCGGACGTCCGCAATCCGCGCAAGCCGCTGCGATGGGAATCCGGCGGCGGCGGCATGGTCGGCACCATCGGCGACTATGCGCGCTTCTCGCAGATGCTGCTGAATGGCGGCAGCTATGAGGGCAGGCGCTATCTGAAGCCGGAGACCATTGCGCTGATGGCGAGGGACCATATCGGTCCGGAGACCGGAGTCGTGCGCGACCAGAACTACTATCCCGGTCCGAATTCCGGCTTCGGTCTCGGCTTCGCGGTCCGCACCTCGGTGCCGGCGAACACAGACTGGCCGCTGGGCGAGTATCGCTGGGATGGCGTCGGCGGCACCTTCTTCTTCATCGATCCCGCGGACGATCTGTTCGGCATCTTCATGGTACAGACGCCGTCGCAGCGCGGCCGGATCCAGCAGGAGCTGAAGACGCTGATCTACCAGGCGATGGGACGGTAGAATTCAGCTTCGTAGCCCGGATGAAGCGAAGCGCAATCCGGGCTACGGGAGTTACGCCGCGCGCACGATGTCCCTGACGTGTCCGACCGCTTCCTCGATCATCGCTGCCGTGACATCGAGATGCGTGCAGGCCCTGATCCGGCCGTCCATCATCGCCAGCGTCACGCCGCGCTTGCGCAGCTTGGCGACCATCTTGTCGCCTGATACCCCGGCGCCGTCGGGCTTGAAGAACACAAGGTTGGTCTCCGGCGCCTGCACCGCGATGCCGTTGATCTGCGACAGGCCGCGCGCCAGCGCCCGGGCATTGGCGTGGTCGTCGGCGAGGCGGTCGACATGGTGATCGAGCGCATGGATGCAGGCGGCGGCGCAGACGCCGGACTGCCGCATCGAGCCGCCGAGCCGCTGCTTCCAGCGCCAGACATCGTCGATGAAGGCGCGGGTGCCGGCGATCACGCCGCCGATCGGCGCGCCGAGGCCCTTAGAGAAATCGATCCAGGCGGAATCCCAGCCCGCCGTCATGTCGCGCGGCGTGATGCCGGACGCCACGGTCGCATTGAGCAGCCGCGCGCCGTCCATGTGGGTGACAAGGCCGTGGGCCTTGGCGATACGCACGACCTCGTCGAGCGCCGCCTTCTTCCAGATCGTGCCGCCACCGATATTGGCGGTCTGCTCGACGCTGACGAGCACCTGCGGCGGCTGGTAGCGGGTGCGCGGATGCAGCGCGACCTGGAAGGTCTCAGGCGTGAACTGGCCGTCATCGCCCGGCAGCTGCGTGATCTGGAAACCGCCGAGCGCGGCATGGGCGCCGCCCTCGCGCGCAATGATATGCGCGGTCGCATGCGCCAAAATCTCGTCGCCGGGGCGGCAATAGGCCAGCGTCGCCGCGACGTTGCACATCGTGCCCGACGGCATGAACACGGCGGCCTCCTTGCCGAGCAGATCGGCGACGCGGGCGCAGAGCTCATTGGTGGTCGGATCGTCGCCGACCTGCTCGTCGCCGACCTCCGCCTTCGCCATCGCCTCGCGCATCGCTGGCGTCGGCCTGGTCTGCGTATCGGACAGAAGGTTGATGCGGACGGGCGGGGCCTTGGGATCGGGCCGGGCAGGGGTGTAGTGCATGATGTCTCTCTCGGTCGATATGCCCTGACTTTAGCCAAACAAAAAGGCCCCGGCAAAACCGGGGCCTTTCGGATCTCGCAACGCTGAAGTGGTCAGCGCGAATAGAATTCGACGATCAGATGCGGCTCCATCTGCACCGGGAACGGCACGTCCGAGAGGCCGGGGGTGCGCGCGAACGTCGCGGTCATCTTGGAGTGATCGACCTCGATGAAGTCGGGGACGTCACGCTCAGGGAGCTGGGCCGCTTCCAGCACCGGCGTGAGCTGCTTGGAGGATTCCTTGACCTCGATGAGGTCGCCGACCTTCAGCTTGTAGCTGCCGATGTTGACCTTGCGGCCGTTCACCTTGATGTGGCCGTGGTTGATGAACTGGCGCGCGGCGAACATCGTGGAGACGAACTTGGCGCGGTAGACCACGGTGTCGAGACGGCGCTCCAGGAGCCCGATCAGGTTCTCGCCGGTGTCGCCCTTCAGGCGGCTGGCTTCGACATAGATGCCGTGGAACTGGCGCTCGGAAATGTTGGCGTAGTAGCCCTTGAGCTTCTGCTTGGCGCGCAGCTGCACGCCAAAGTCGGAGAGCTTGCCCTTGCGGCGCTGGCCGTGCTGGCCGGGGCCGTATTCGCGGCGGTTCACGGGGCTCTTCGGGCGGCCCCAGATATTCTGGCCCATGCGGCGATCGATCTTGTACTTCGCCTCACTGCGCTTTGTCATCGCGTCCTCTTTTGCATAGCCGTCGCATCCTGGCGGCCGGCGTTTGTCAGTTTCAGGTTTGAGGAGACGCGCCCTCCTGTGTACCGGCCAAAAGGCCTGTACCGACAGGTCCGCCTCGAAAGCTCGGGGAGGACCACGGGTCGCGAAACGCATCGCGGGCCGAAACCGGCCCGCGAGCAAGGTGGTCTTAAGGAGAAAGTCCGGTTCTGTCAAACAAAACGCAGGGCATTTTGGGCCGAATCGGCGTCAAAATTGGCCAATTTCGTCCGTTAGAGGCGGCTTCCGGCCGCCCGGACCAGCCGGGCATCGGCTTGCGGCCGGCCCGCGCCCAGTTCGGCGGCGATTTCGCCGCCCAGCACCTGCTCGAGGCGGATCAAGGTCTGCGCAATCAGGGCGGCGTCGCAGACCAGATGGTCCCAGCGCACCACCACGTCGACGGTGTGGTCCGGCCTGATCACGCCATAGCTCAACAGGAATGGCCCGGGGCTCAGCGCGTGCAATTCGCCGGGGCCATAGGCCGCGACCGAGGTCACGCCAAAGCTGCCGCAGAAATTGGCGCGCTGCCGGCCAAAATTCATCCCGATCGCCCACGCCAGGCGGCGCAGCGGAAGCGGCAGGCGGGTCAGGCAGAGCATTTTGCGGAACGAGGGGATTTCGTGCAGCGGCGCGGTCTTGGCGCGGCGGATGAGCGCGTCGACCTCGGCGAGCGGCATCTCGTCGGCGGCAGAGACGCGCTCGAACAGCACACAGTCCTCGCCCTTCTCGACGCGCGCAATCGCCACCATGCCGACGCTACGCGGCAACTCGTAGAGGCAAGGCCAGGGCCATTTGACGTGCAGCGTGCGCAAGGTTGGCTCGGTCCTGGCGACCAGCGCGAATGCCTTGACGAAGATGGCGGCCCAGCCCGGTGCCTGCGCCGCACGTGCACGAGCCTCGACGATTGCCCGCACGTTCAGGGTGCGCTTCAGGGAGACCAGCGGCACGCCGGCCGATGCATGCATCAGATCGGCGACGAGACGGCGCGGCAATGAAATCTGACGAAATTTACCGCGCATCCGTTCGGTTCAGTTCCTTAGCAAACAGGCAAAAAATCAAAGGCCCGGCGAGCTCAAATGGTTGCTCGCCGCACCTGAAGCTCAGATGAACCAACTGGTCGGAGACCAAGGGGTTCTGCTCACGGCGCGGGTTTTGCCAACGGCTCGCCGGCCTTGACCACATAGACGCCGAGCACCTTGAGCGGCTGGTCGCCGGACGTCTTGGCGTCGTGCACCGCGCCTTCCGGGATCTGGTAGGAATCGCCCGCCTTCAGCTTCAGCGGCGGCTTGCCGTCGATCAGAAGCTCGAGCTCGCCTTCGAGCACATAGCCGGTTTCAGCGCCGGGATGGGTATGACGCCCCGACGCACCCCCGGCCGGAACCTCGGCGATCGCGGTGACCGTGTTGTAGCCCGGCGGAAAATCGACCTTCTGCAGCGGCGTCCGCTTGATGCCGCTCTGCTGCGCCAAAGCAGCGCCGGCACCGGCAAGGGCAATCACAGTGAGACCAAGCAGTAATTTCCTGAACATGGATTTTCCTCCCAACCCGCAAAACTCTAGCAGCGCGGAATCGCGGCGGAAAGCGGGCGATATGTGATGTGCACTTGCGACGTTGGGATTAGTCCGTTCATCGAACAGCGCGGGTTTGTGCCGCTTATTCATGAGCTACTCAGGCGAACGAGCTGTATCGGCGACACGCATCGTTCACTCCGTCGCAGGCGCGATGAAGGAAGTTGCGCCCGCGGTTTCTTCACGACGTGACTGGAACCTGCTCGCCGGCGGCTGTGAACAAGCGGAGCGCCGCGCGGCCGCGTTTGACGCCTACCGCTTGATCCCCGCGAACGCGGCCGCGATGCCGCGCTGGAACAGCGACCAGTCGAAGCCGAGTGCGAGCGCGAGGTAGCCGCGGTCGATCATCGCATTGGCCTGTTCGGCGGTGCGCGCGACGCCGCCGATCGGCACGCCGCTCTTCATGATGCCTTGCTCGGCGCGCTGCATCAGCGCGACCACTTCAGGATCGTCGGGCAGACCGCGCTTGTTGATCGAGGTGGCGAGATCGCCGGGGCCAATCACTGCGAGGTCGATGCCCGGTGTCGCCATGATCTCGTCGATGCGGTTGACGGCATCGACGTGCTCGATCGTGATCATGCAGATCATGTCGTCGTCAGCGGTCGCCATGTAGTCGTTCATCGAGACGCCCCAGCGGAACGGCGCATGGAACGGTCCCCAGAGCCGGTCGCCTTGCGGCGGATAGCGCACGCTGCGCACCGCCTTCACCGCATCGCTTGCGTTGCAGATCATCGGAAAATTGATGCCGAGCGCGCCGATGTCCATCGGTGCCTTGGCGAGATGCGGCTCGTTGGCGGCGATCCGCACCATCGGCACGCAGGGCGTGCCCGAGGTCGCCACGATCATCGCATGGGCGGTGCCGAGATCGATCGGCCCGTGCTCGAGATCGACGATGATCCAGTCCAGCGACTGCGCCATGATCTGCACGGTCTGGATGCTCGGAATGGTCGCGATCGCGCCGAAGGTTGGGCGCTTGTCGCGCCACGCCTCGCGCAGGCGATTGAGCGGTGTCAGCGGGGCTGCGGTCAAATTTTGGTCCTCCCTCGAAGGAGAGCAGAGGCTAGCAGCGCGTTGTGACGGTGAAAAGGATCAGGCCGGGACGCGGCCGCCGAAGAATGGCGTCAAGGCTTCCGTCAGCGCGTGCGGGCGCTTCGAGGTGAAGATCATCTCGGCGCCGGCCTGGTCGCTCTCGTGGCCGGCAGGGCCGAGCAGGTCGGCGACGCGGCGTGCGATCGCCGGCGCCGGATCGATCCAGTCGACCGGCCAGGGCGCGAGCCTCCTGAGGCGTTCCAGCAGCAGCGGATAATGCGTGCAGGCGAGCACGACGGTGTCGGTGCGGGTGGGGTCGTGGTCGCCATCGCCGACGAAGCAGGGCGCGAGCTCGGCCGCGATATCCTCGTCACGCACGCTCGCGCCGCTGAGGGCGGCCTCCGCCAACGAGGCGAGCTCGCCGGAGCCGACCAGCGTCACCTCGCAGCCCTGCGCAAAGTCCGAGATCAGCTTGCGGGTATATTCGCGCTTCACGGTGCCCCTTGTGCCGAGCACCGACACGCGCTTCGTTTTCGACGAGGCGCAGGCCGGCTTGATCGCCGGCACGGTGCCGACGAAGGGCAAAGGATAGGCGTCGCGCAGATGCGACATGACCAGGGTGGATGCCGTATTGCAGGCGATCACGACGAGGTCGGGCGCGTGGGCCGCGATCAGCTCACCGACCAGCGGCACCACACGGGCGATGATCTCGTCCTCGCCGTGGTGGCCATAGGGGAAAAAGGCGTCGTCGGCGACATAGACGTAATGCGCGTCGGGCCGGGCGCGGACGATCTCGCGGAGCACGGTGAGGCCGCCGAGGCCGGAATCGAACACAAGGATGGTCGGGGGAGTGGACACGCGAAAACTCTATCCGAAGCAGGGTTACCATTCAGTTGTTTTTGGCTATCCGGCCGCTACGGCCGACAAAAGGCGGTAAAGCCGGGAATTTCAGATGGCCTTGACCGATAGCTGCAAGTATCACGGCAAACTATTGCTGCGACGTGTGAAATCCAAAAATGCGGCCGCAAGGGGGCCACGCGACATGATCCGCAATACCGCCGCGAGCTGGGGCTCGCTCGCCCGCGCGTTCCACTGGGTGCTCGGCATCGCCATCATCGGCATGCTGGCCTATGGCTGGTGGATGAACCACGTCCCGGCGCGGGCGGACAAGTTCTTCTACCGCTCGATCCACGCCGATATCGGCTACCTGGTGCTGCTGCTCACCGTGCTGCGGCTGGTCTGGCGCGGCGTCAACCCGACGCCGGCGCTGCCGGCCGAGATGCCCTCCTGGCAGCGGATCGCCGCCCGGGTCAGCCACGGCGCGCTCTACGCCGTCACCCTCCTGGTGGCGATCCTGGGCTGGGCGCATTCCGGCGCCCGCGCCCAGGATTATTCGAGCTTCTTCGGCCTGTTTCACATTCCCCAGATCACCTCGCCCGACAAGGCGGCGGCGGATGCCTTTGAGGATCGCCACATCTTCTTCGCCTATGTCTTGCTGGCGCTGATCGTGCTGCACCTCGCCGCGGTCGCCTTCCACCACTTCGTCAAGCGCGACCGTGTCGCCGCGCGGATGGTGGGGAGGGGCGCGGCGGACCAAGCCGGTTTGTCCACATGAGAAACTCCGCACGGAACGCTGACCGCCGCTGGCGGATGCCGGACGAGAGCGCTTTGCATGTCGCCACCTGGATGGCGTTCGCGCACGACACTAAGATCTGGCGCAAGCAGCGGCTGCTTCCGGTGGTCAGGGAAAACCTCGCCCTGGTCGCGAAGGAGATCGCGGCTCATGAGCCCGTGAACATGCTGGTGCGCAAGGAAGACTACGATATTGCCGCGCGGCTATGCGGTCCTCGGGTGAACCTCGTTGTTCAACCGCTCGACGACATCTGGATCAGGGACACCGGACCGGTCTTTGTAACGAACCCGTCAGGGCAACTCGGAGCCGTCGGCTTCAACTTCAACGGCTGGGGCGGGAAACAAAGGTATGCGCATGATGCCAAGATCGCGGAACGTGTGGCCGAGCTTGCGCAAGCTGAGTTCATCAAGGCCGGCCCGAAGCTGGAGGGCGGCGGCATCGAAGTCGACGGCGAGGGGACAGCGATCATCACCAAAAGCTGTGTTCTCAACGACAATCGCAATCCTGGTTTGACGAAGGATGAATGCGAGGCTGAACTCTTCCGCCTGCTCGGGCTGCAGAAGATCATCTGGCTATCCGGCTGTCGCAACAAAGACGACATTACCGACGGCCATACCGATTTCTATGCGCGCTTCACCAGCCCGGGCGTCGTTGTCGCGGGCCTGGAGATGGATACGTCGTTCGACGATTACGAGGTGACGAGAGAACACCTGGCAATCCTGCGCAAGTCGACAGACGCAAGAGGCCGACACCTGAAGGTCGTGGAGTTGCAGGGACCGTCGACGGTCCGTCCAAAGTACGGAAACGACGACGGCTTCGCCGCCGGCTACATCAATTTCTACGTTTGCAACGGTGCCGTGATCGCGCCGGAATTCGGTGATGCGGCAGCGGACCGCAACGCGCGCGACAAGCTGCGCGACCTGTACCCGGACCGGGAAATCATCCAGCTCGATATCGACGGCATCGCCGCCGGTGGCGGCGGCATCCACTGCGTGACGCAGCAGCAGCCGCGCTTGTGAAAGCTGGCGGCCCGGTCGCGAAGCGGGCGACCGGGCCGTGGCTGCACGAGCGGCGCTAGCCCGCCGGCATCTGCTTCTCGACTAGCCGCACCCAGTAGGAGGCGCCGTGGCCGAGGATGTTGTCGTTGAACTTGTAGGCGGGGTGGTGGCACATCGGACCGTCGCCCATGCCGAGGAAGACGAACGCGCCGGGTCGCGCTTCCAGCATGAAGGCGAAATCCTCGGCGCCCATCACAGGCACCAGATTGTCGTTGACGCGGTCGGCGCCGACCACATCGCGGGCGACCTCGGCGGCGACGCCGGCCTCGCGCGCGTGGTTCAACGTCACCGGATACATGCGTCCATAATCCGTCTCGGCCGAGCCGCCATAGGCCTTGGCGATGCTGGAGGCGACCTCGCCGATCCGGCGCTCGACCAGGTCGCGCACACCGGGATCGAGCGTGCGCACGGTGCCGCCCAGCGTCACGGTCTCCGGGATCACGTTGAACGCGGTGCCGGCCTCGAACATGGTGATCGAGATGACCGCCGATTTCAGCGGGTCGACATTGCGCGATACGATCGACTGCAACGCATTGATGATCTGGGCGCCGATCAGCACGCTGTCGACCGCCTCGTGCGGGGCGGCGCCGGCGTGGCCGCCCTTGCCGTGGACCACGATCTTCAACGTGTCTGACGAGGCCAGCATCGGGCCCGGCGTCGTCGCGAAGTAACCCTCGGGCAGGCCGGGCATGTTGTGCAGGCCGTAGACCTCCTGGATGCCCCACCGGGTCATCAGCCCGTCGTCGACCATCGCCTTGCCGCCGGCGCCGCCTTCCTCGGCGGGCTGGAAGATCACGACCGCGGTGCCGTCGAAATTGCGCGTCTCGGTGAGATATTTGGCGGCGCCGAGCAGCATTGCGGTGTGGCCGTCATGGCCGCACGCGTGCATCTTGCCGGGAATCTTCGAGGCGTAGGCGACGCCCGAGGCCTCCGCGATCGGCAGCGCGTCCATGTCGGCGCGCAGGCCGATGGTCTTTCCCGAAGTGGACTTGCGGCCGCGGATCACGCCGACCACGCCGGTGCGCCCGATCCCCGTCACCACCTCGTCGCAGCCGAACTCGCGCAGCCTGTCGGCGACGATGCCGGCGGTGCGATGGACTTCGTAGAGCAGTTCGGGATTCTCATGGAAGTCATGGCGCCAAGCGGCCATTTCATCCGAGAGGGCGGCAACGCGATTGACGATGGGCATGGGGAGCGTCCGTTCTTGTGAGCTTTGGTGGGCGGGTCAGCGTAGCGTAACCCGCCGACTTGTCACGCGGGAATGGCGTCAGTATCCCGGATGAGCGCAAGCGATATCCGGGGATATGCACAACCAGCCCCTAGGTGTCGCTGCGCTCACCCGGGCTACGGGAACGGGCTACAAATTCGCCAGCCCGCATTCGACGGCGAGGCGGACCAGCTGGGCGTCGGTCCGCATGCCGGTCTTGGCCTTGATGAGGTAGTGATAGTTCTGCACGGTCTTGGTGCTGAGGTTGAGGTTGGCGGCGATCTGCTCCTTGGTGCTGCCGGCGGCCAGCTGCCGGAGGATTTCGATCTCGCGCTCGCCGAGCTGGTCGAGCGCCGATCGGGTCGGCACCAGGCTCTCCAGCGCCAGCACGCGGGCGACGTCGTCGCTCATCGCATGCTCGCCGCGCGCCACCGAGCGGATCGCCGCGATCAGCTCGACCGGTTCGCTGCCCTTGGTGACGAAGCCGCTGGCGCCGGCGCCGAATGCCGCCTTCACCTGGGCCGCCTCGCTGTGCATGCTGAAAACGAGGATGCGCGCGTCAGGGTCGCGCGCGCGGATGTTGCGGATCGCCTCCAGCCCGCTGGCACCCGGCATCGAAATATCCATTACCACCACATCGGGCTGGTGCGACTTGAACGCGCGATAGGCATTGGCGGCGTTGTCGGCTTCGGCCACCACGCGGAAATCGTCCTGATGCTCAAGCACGCGCCGGTAGCCCTGGCGGACGACCGGATGATCGTCCACCAGCAGGATCGAGATGCCCCGAATCTTCGCCGTTGTCGCCGTCACGGTTGTCATCTCAGGCGGCGAGCGGGATTGTGGCGGCGACCGACAAGCCGCGGCTGGCGCGCGCGATCGACAGCGAGCCGCCGAGGGCTGTGACGCGCTCGCTGACGCCGGTGAGGCCGAAGCCCGCGGATTGCGCCACCTTGGCCGCATCGCCGCCGCCATCGTCCTCGACGCGCACCAGCAGGGCGTTCTCGCTTCCGGTGCGCCGCTCGATCCGCAGCACGATCTCGCGCGCCGAGCTGTGGCGCAGCGCATTGGTCAGGCATTCCTGCGCGACGCGATAGGCGGTGGCGGCGACCGTGCCGCTGATGTCGGCAAGGTCGCCCTGCAGATCGAGCTGGATCATCGGCTGCGCCGAGCGCGACCGCCAGCTGTCGACGAGATCGACCAAGCTTGCCTCCAGCCCGAGCTCTTCGGCCGGCGGATGGCGCAGCCGGTTTAGTGTATCGCGCAGGCACGCCATGATGCGGCGCGTCGCTTGCGAGATCATCCGTGCATCCTGCGCAATTTCGGTGCCGGCGGCGTACTTGTCTCCGGCGCTTGCCTCGATCGTGTTGGCGAAGGCGAGGATCGCGGTGAGATTCTGGCCGAACTCATCGTGCAGCTCGCGCGCCAGCGTGCGGCGTTCGTCGTTGCGGATTTCGAGCAGCCGCCTGGTCAGCACCGTGCGTTCCTCCTCGGCAAGCGCGAGGCGGTCGCCGAGATCGCTGACGGCGCGCCCGATCATCGCGAGCTCCATCGAGCGGACGCGCGGCAGCGGCGTACGGTACTCGCCGTCGGCCATGCGCCGCAGCGCCGACACGATCGAGTGGGCGGGCGCCAGCGTGTGCGCGATCGCAAGCGAAGCGAGCAGCGCGATGGCGAGCGCCATCAACAGCGCGACATGGATGTTGTCGAGAATGTGCTGCCAGGCGAGCGCGATCGCGGCGTCCGGATCGGCGATGGCGCGGACGGTTCCCGCGGTCGCGGCGCGGGCGCTGATCGGCCGCTCCACGGTGGCGTGATCGCCGAGTATCATCTGCACGGTGGCCGCGAACCAGCGCGGCGGCGCCTTGCCGATCCCCTTGCTCTGGCCGCAGAGCGGCTTCTCGAAGGCGCCGGCCGGTTCGAACTGCACGCAGATCCCCGGCGCGATCAGGCCCATGGTTTCGATGGTGCGCCAGTCCGGTGCCGGCAGCAATTGCTCGCGCATCCGGTTGCTGCGCAGCAGCAATTCGCGCCAGTACAGCGCCTCGAGCGATTGCGAGACCCGCTCGGAGGACGCCTGCGTGGCGCGATCGACGCTGCGATAGGCGTCGATCGTGGCCCAGACGGTGGCTGCGCCGAGGCATAGCGCGACGATCACGAGCAGGCGGGCGACCAGTTGAAGCACGAGGCGCATGCGATCACTCCACGGCCAGAGCATGATCCGGAACGGAAAGCAGCGGCTGGTCATGCTCAAACGAGAGATGCGATGCTAACAGCACCGCTGTTCCCCGCCAATCGCAAGCATGCGAAGCTATGCAGGTCGGGAAATTTGCCCGACGGAATCTGGGCAGATGTCTTTGGACGGCGCAGGCCGGCTCTGCTCTAACGGAAGGTGAGGTCCGCGCGGAGCCTCACGGAACACAGGGAGCTCACGCAGCATGGATGCCAAGGTCGACGTCGCGGCCGCATCGGCCGGCACGGACGCGGCGGAGCGCAGCGCCCTGCTGCTCTGGATGATCTTCACCGGCCTTTCGGTGTTCGCCGCATTCCTGCTGTGGCGCTACGGGTTGATCCGCCTCATGATTAGTTCCGACCGCACCTACATTTCGAGCGTCATCGCCGTCCTATATATCGTCACCTGCATCCATTGCTTCTGGCGGACGCGGGCGATCGCACGGGAAGGCGAGGTGGCGCGCTCCTGCCGCACCATCCTCGCCGCGCCTGATGGCGCCAAGATCCTTGCATCAGGGGCGCTTGCATCAGATGCGCGCGGCCTGCCCGGCGGGCTCGTCACCGATCACATCAAGAGCCTGGTGCAGAAGGCCGAGGCGCAGGCGAAAGGCCGCATCGACCAGACCCTGCTGCTGCGGACGCTGGCGGACCGGCTGCGCGGGTCCAACGGCTTCGGCGCCTTCGTCTCCGACACGCTGATGAAACTCGGCCTGCTCGGCACCATCATCGGCTTCATCATCATGCTGGCGCCGATCGCTTCGCTGGATGCCGCCGACAAGGTCGCGATGAAATCGTCGATGGGCCTGATGAGCGACGGCATGGCGGTCGCGATGTACACGACGCTGGCCGGGCTGATCGGATCGATCCTGGTCCGGATCCAGTATTACATGCTCGATTCCGCGACCCAGCGGGTGTTTTCCGACGCCGTCGTGCTGACTGAGACGCACGTCACGCCGGCCCTGGAACGTCGCCTCGGTACGCCGTCATGATGGATGAGTTCGGGCTCTATCCGCGTGAGGAGCCGTTCGATCCGCTCGGCGTGATGTTGTTCAAGGCGCTGCAGGTCATCGCTTTCCTGTTCTTCCTGGCGCTGCTTGCGGTGTCGCCGGATTCCAAGGAAGGCAAGATCGAATCCAAGGCGGAGTTCATCATCACGATGGACTGGCCGGACAACCATCCTGACGATCTCGACCTGTTCGTGCAGGATCCGGCCGGCAACATCGCCTGGTACCGGCATCGCGAGGCCGGATTCCTGACGCTCGATCGCGACGACCGCGGCGGCGCCAACGACTTCATCATCGTCAACGGCAAGAAGATCGCCTCTCCGATCCGCGAGGAGATCGTCACGCTGCGCGGCATCGTCGCCGGCGAATACACCGTCAACGTCTCGCATTTCCAGGCCACGACCGGCGAGCCGGTGCAGGCCAATGTGAAGGTGCAGAAGCTCAATCCGACGGCGCAGGTGATCTTCGACGACAAGCTGACCGTCGATCACACCGGCGACGAGAAGACCGCGGTCAGGTTTCGTCTCGACGCCGAGGGCAAGGTGATCAACGTGGACCGGCGGCCGAAATCGCTGCTTGAGACCTTCCGCAGCAGCTGGCGCAACGGCGCCGACATGGATCCGAAAACCGGCGTCAGGGTGCTCCGCCGTGATTAGTCTGCAGTCGGTGATCCTCACGCTTGCGGTCGCATACGCGGTGGTTGGTGCGCTGCTCTTGATCGTGCTGGTCTATGCGCGGCTGCACTGGTCGCTGAAGGCTGTCGTCATCGTCGTGACCAGCGCGTTCTATTTCGTCAGCTTCGGCGGCATGCGCGGTCTGCTCGGCTGGGCGTCCGCGGAAAAATTGCCGGCGAATTTCAAGCTGCTGTCGACGCGAATCGTGGAGCCGCATTCGCTCGAGGGCGACCCGGGCTCGATCTATCTCTGGGTCGAGGAGCTTGACGAGGACAACCGGCCGAGCGCGATCCCGCGCGCTTTCCGCATTCCCTATAGCGAGGCGTTGGCGGAGCAGACCCACACCGCCGAGAACGAGATCAAGGCCGGGCATCCGCAGGGCGGGCGGGCGGCGGATTTCGGCGGTGGCGACGGCACCATCATGGACTTCGTCAGGGAGTACATCACGCCGAAGACGATCGTGGAGACGACAGGCGGCGATTCCACGACGGGGACGTTCGTGGCCCCGCCGGCCGGCGCGCAAGGGTCGGTGTTCACGCCATTGCCGCCGCCCCGGATGCCGCCCAAGGACGAGCAGCAATAGCAGGATGCCTACCCAGAAGGTGGCACAAAAATAGGGATCGGCAATAATCAGTCAGCGGGATGGACAGTAATCATCCGGAATTCCTCAATTCCCTGAAGTGTGTAGTCTTGGGGCTAACCGGGGCTAGATTTCATCCCGAAGCGATTTTCCCGGCAAAGGGGCCGCTGCGTGAAGCGGCCCCTTTCGATTCCGGCAGCAATGTACGGTGAGGGGCCGGCGCGGCGAGGCGGGCTCACAGCACCGTCAGGAATGCGATCGCAAGCACCATCAGCCACCCGACAATGACGAGCGAGACCACCGCGCCCGCGGTGATCTTGGCGATCTCCTTCAAGGTCATTGGCCGGTCCATGCAAGTCTCTCCCGGGTAGCCCCGAGCGAGACATAGGCGCGGATTGGCAGATCGCCCCGGCTGCTCACGGAACGTTGTAGCGCCCGTAAGCCAGGGGTGGGCCTTTCCCGCGGACCCGGCTGTCATTTCACAAAATATTGTCTGACAGATATTGAAATCTGTCAGCGGGATGGTGTATATACTGAACAGCCCAAGGGAGGAGGGCGCCCAGTGGCTGTTCCGGCGTTTGGCCGGGGAGCCGGACTTAATTTGACTACCTCGAAGGACTACCTCCATGACCATAGAAATCTTTCAATTGACCGCCCAGATTCAACAGTGGCTCAATCTTCGCGTCGCTCGCCACTTGGCCGCCCAGGCCGCCAAGTTCACCCGCGGGCAGGACAGCGATAACCAGACGGTAAACGCATGAACGAGGCGGTGGTTTTGACACCCGAGCGGATCCTTGAGGCAACTGAGGATGTCTTGAGGCGCTTCGGGTTGACCAAGGCCACCGTTGTCGACGTTGCCCGTGCGCTGGATGTCAGCCACGGCAGCGTCTACCGTCACTTCCCCAGCAAAGCCTCGCTGCGCGATGCCGTCGCCAAGCGCTGGCTCGACCGCGCCAACGAGCCGCTGTGCAAGATCGCAGCCGGCGAAGGCCCGGCGCCGGAGCGGCTGGAGCAATGGTTGCGCACCGCCTTCACGATCAAGCAGAAGAAGGTCTGCGACGATCCCGAGATGTTCGCGACCTACCTGGCGCTGGCGCAGGACGCGCGCGAGGTGGTGGAAGCCTACAAGGACAAGCAGGTCGACCTGATCGCGAAAATCCTCTCCGACGGTGTCGCGCAGGGCGTGTTCGAGATCGACAATGTGAAGGCGACCGCCCGTGCCGTGTTCGACGCCACCGTCCGCTACCATCACCCGGCGCATGCCGAGGAATGGGCCAAGCCGGAATGCCCGGGGCGGATCGATGCGCTGCTGGCCCTGCTGCTGAAGGGCCTGCGGGTCTGCAAGCCCTAGCTGAGCTTTCTGCCGACATCCCCTGACCACCTGATGCCTTTGGCCCGATTGCGAGCCCGGGGCCGCGTGTGCTTGATATCGGATAGGGATCAGCAACGCGGATCACGATGCGGCTTGCACTGTTCGCCGATATTCACGCCAACCGGCAGGGCTTCGCCGCCTGCCTCGACGCTGCGCATGCGCGCGGCGCCGAGCGGCTGATCTGCCTCGGCGATATCGTCGGCTACGGCGCCGATCCCGAATGGGCCGTCGACACGGTGATGGACCTCGTCGCCAAGGGCGCGGTCGCGGTGCGCGGCAATCATGACAATGCGATCGGCGTGCCGAGCGACAGCATGAATGCCGAGGCGCAGGCTGCGATCGACTGGACCCGCGGCCGGCTCAGCGGCGAGCAGAAGGCGTTCCTTGCCGAGCTTCCGATGTCGCGGGAGGAGGACAATCGGCTCTACGTGCACTCCGAAGCTTCGGAGCCCGCGAAATGGCGCTATGTGCGCGACACCGCCGACGCCGCGCGCAGCATGATGGCAACCGAGCTGCAGATCACGTTCTGCGGCCACATCCATCGTCCCGGCCTCTATTCGATGTCCTCGACCGCCAAGATGACGAGCTTCGTTCCGACTTCGGGCATCGCCGTTCAGTTGCTGCCGGGGCGGCGCTGGCTTGCGGTGCTCGGCTCGGTCGGCCAGCCGCGCGACGGCGATCCCGCGGCGTCGTTTGCGATGTTCGATACCATAAGCCGCGAGATCACCTTTCATCGCGTGCCCTACGACGTCGCAACCGCGGCGGCGCGGATCAAGGCGAACGGCCTGCCGCACTGGCTCGCCGACCGCCTGCCGCTCGGCCGGTGACGCCGATGGCGGCGCTGGCGATGCAGGCGGGCGCCGAGATCGATGGCTTCACCATCGGCGAACGCGTGCACCGCGGCGGCATGGCGACGCTGTGGAGCGTCACCCATCCCGGCATCACCGTGCCGCTGCTGATGAAGGTGCCGCTCACCTCGGAGGGCGAGGATCCGGCCGCGATCGTCAGCTTCGAGATGGAGCAGATGATCCTGCCGCGGCTGTCGGGGCCGCACGTGCCGGCCTGTTTCGGCACCGGCGACTTCGAACGCCAGGCCTATGTGGTGATGGAGCGCATCCCCGGTCAGACGCTCTACAAGCGGCTCGGCGAGCTGCCGATGCCGTATGAGGAGGTGAGGGTGATCGGCGGCAAGGTCGCCACCGCGCTCGCCAGCCTGCACCGGCAGAACGTCATCCATCACGACATCAAGCCGAGCAGCATCATGTTCCGCGAGCGCGGCGAGGCGGTGCTGATCGATTTCGGCCTCTCGCATCACCGGCATCTGCCCGACCTGTTGCAGGAGGAGTTTCGCCTGCCTTACGGCACCGCGCCCTACATGGCGCCGGAGCGCCTGCTCGGCGTCCGCGACGATCCGCGCAGCGATCTGTTTTCGCTCGGCGTGCTGCTCTACTTCTTCACCACCGGCGTCCGCCCCTTCGGCGAGACCGAAAGCCTGCGCGGCATGCGCCGGCGGCTGTGGCGTGACCCCTATCCGCCGCGCGAGCTGAAGGCCGACTATCCGCCCTGGCTGCAGGAGATCGTGCTGCGCTGCCTGGAGATCGACCCCGCCGCGCGCTATCCGACCGCGGCGCAGCTTGCCTTCGATCTCGGCCATCCCGATCAGGTGAAGCTGACGGCGCGGGCGCAGCGGCTGCGCCGCGATCCGCTCAGCACGGTCTGGCGCCGCCGCTTCAATCTCGGCGCGGTGCCGCCGCGGCCGAAGTCCGATGTCGCGGCCCAGCTCGCCTCGAGCCCGATCGTGGCCGTCGCGCTCGATATCGGCGAGGGTGCCGAGGCACTGAACGACACCATCCGCGTCACCGCCGAGCGGGTGCTGTCGACCTCGCCCTCGGCGCGGCTCGCCTGCGTCAATGTGCTGAAGCTCAATCGCCTGGCGATCGACCGCACCCATGACGAGCAGGGCCAGAACAAGCATGTCGACCGCCTGGTGGCGCTGCAGCACTGGGCGCGGCCGTTCGGGCTCGAGGAAGGGCGGCTGACCGTGCATGTGCTGGAGGCGATCGATCCCGCCGCCGCGATCCTGGAATTCGCCGCGGTCAACCTGGTCGACCACATCATCATCGGCGCGCGGCAGAACTCGCAGCGGCGCGCGCTGCTCGGCAGCGTGTCCGCCAGGGTCGCGGGGGAAGCGCCGTGCACGGTGACCGTGGTGCGGCCGTCGCGGCTGGCGTCGCAAGCGGACGACGGCGAGGGCGATGAGGCGGCGGAGCAAGCGGCGAATGCCGCGGCCACGCCGCCCGCAGTGTTCTAGTTTCCCCGGATCGTCAGATCGCCTCGCCGCGTGCCTCGGCCGCCGCATGGCGGATCGCGGCGATGTTGGTCTTGTAGGCCTCGACGGTGCCGCCCTTGAACACGGCGGACCCCGCGACAAAGGCGTTGGCGCCGGCGGCCGCGAGCTGGCCCGCGACGTCGGGCGCAACGCCGCCGTCGACCTCGACGTCGATCGGGCGGCCCGCGACCATCGCCCTGACATCAGAGATCTTGCCGATCGCCGAGCGGATGAAGGCCTGGCCGCCGAAGCCGGGATTGACCGACATGACCAGCACGAGGTCGATCAGGTCGAGCACATATTCGATCGCGCTCGCCGGCGTTGCCGGATTGAGCGAGACGCCGGCCTTCTTGCCGAGCGCGCGGATCGCCTGCAGCGAGCGGTGCAAATGCGGGCCGGCCTCGGCATGCACCGTGATATGGTCGCAGCCCGCCTTGGCGAACGCCTCCAGGTAGGGATCGCAGGGCGAGATCATCAGATGGGCGTCGAAGATCTTTTTGGTGTGCGGCCGCATCGCCTTGATGACGTCGGGGCCATAGGAAATGTTCGGCACAAAGTGTCCGTCCATCACGTCGAGATGGATCCAGTCGGCGCCGGCCTGGTCGACGGCGCGGACCTCCTCGCCGAGCTTTGAGAAATCCGACGCCAGGATCGACGGAGCGATAACGAGGGGACGCGGGGTGAATGACTGAGTCATGTCAGCTGTTCCGGAACACTTCAGGGGGCGACGGGTGAGTCCGCCTAACATGCGGACGCGTGGCGGGCAATGCGAGCGGACGGCGCTTTGCGACCGGAAAATTCTTCCGCCGGCGGCAGCTCTTGCCGGGTGCGCGGAACCCGCTTCGATGCGGGAACGCCTGGTTTTACTGGGTTTTTGCCATGGCACGCCCTTTGCTCAGCCACTGACCAGCGTTTGAGCCGCCAGGCGCGGCCCTGTTGGAGTATTGCCATGCTGTTCGCCCTTGGCGCTGCGTCGTCGGCCATTGACCTTTTGAGCTCGCTGATGTCGTCGAAGTCGACGACCCAGACCGGCAGCTCCAGTCAGGGGGCTAAGACCACCGGCCTGTTCGCCCCTTCGACCGGTACATCGACGTCGACCGGGAGCAGCACCGGCACCGGCTTGGGCAGCGTCTCTCCGCAGATTTCGCCGCTGACGATGGGCGCGCTGATTTCCGCGCAAAGCCAGTCCCAGACCGCGGTTTCAAACAGCCCGACGGCGGCCAGCCGCTCGGATGCGCTCAAGGACCTGTTCTCGCAGATCGATGCCGACGGCAACGGCAAGATCACCCAGTCGGAATTCGAGAACGCGCTTGGCGCCGGCGGCACCAACACGGCGCAGGCCGACGACGTGTTCTCCAAGCTCGACAGCAATGGCGACGGTAACGTCAGCCTCGACGAGATGTCCCAGGCCTTGCAGGGCCACAAGGGCGGTGGCCATCATCGCCATCACATGGCCAGTGGCTCGACCGACGAATCCAGCAGCGGCGCGGGCGGATCGAGCTCCGATCCCTTGATGCAGGCGCTGGACGGCGCGACCTCGACGTCGGTGACCAACAGCGACGGCTCGACCACCACGACGACGACCTATGCCGACGGCTCGAAGGTGGCTATGACGACGCCGGCCACATCCTCCGCGACCCTCAACGCGGCTTCGTCCTACAATATCGTCGAGCAGCTGATCCAGCGCCAGGCGAAGGCGATCTCGGCGCAGGACTTCGCTGCGATTTCGGTCAGCGCTTAAGACGAGACTGGTAATTTCCGTCATTGCGAGGAGCTCGGCGACAAAATTGCAAAGCAATTTTGCGCTGGAGCGACGAAGCAATCAATCTGTCCACATGTGCGGACAGATGGATTGCTTCGCTTCGCTCGCAATGACGGCAGAGCTAGAAGCGCGATGATCTAACCGAATCTGTCCCGCCAGCTCGGTAGCGCGCCGGCGAATGGCAGCGCGGTCGCTGAATGGACGCCGCGGGCGATGGCGCGCGCCACGGTGTTGGCGGCGAGCGCACCGAGCCTGGTGAGGCCGAACAGCGGATCGATCGGCCTGGCGCCGGTCGCGGCGGCAAACACCACGTCGCCGTCGAGCGGGGCGTGCACCGGATAGATCGCGCGCGCCATGCCGGTCTGCGCGATCATCGCAAACCGCCGCGCCTGCGGCTTCGTCAACTGCGCATCGGTCACCACGACGACGAGGGTGGTGTTCTCGACGGCGCGCGCGTCGGCGCCGCCCTTCAGCCGCGCCTTCAGCATGTCCGGCGTGAACGAGGGCGGCAGGCCGCGCCCGCCGAATTCGCCGCCGACCTCGAACGGCGCCGCCCAGAACCAGGGGCCGCTGCCGACCGTGACGCTGCCGACCGCGTTGACCACCGCGAGCGCCGCGACCGTCACGCCGTCGTCGGTCATGTCGGACGCCGAGCCGAGGCCGCCCTTCAGGTTGGCCGTGGTCGCGCCCATGCCGGCGCCGACGCTGCCGAGCTCGAAGTCATCGGAGGCGGCATTGGCCGCCGCGTAGCCGAGGTCGCGATAGGGCGGAAAGCGTCCCCACGCCTTGTTGCCGCCGTTGAGCAGGTCGAAGCAGATCGCGCCCGGCACGATCGGGATCACCGCGTCGCGGATGCGGAAGCCGCGGCCGCGCTCGGCGAGCCAGGCCTGCACGCCGCCGCCGGCGTCGAGCCCGTGCGCCGAGCCGCCGGACAGCGCGATGGCGTCGATTGCCTCGACGACGTTGTGCGGCGAAAGCAGCGCTTCCTCGCGGGTGCCCGGACCCCCGCCGCGGACATCGATCGAGGCGACCGCCGGCCGCTCGAACAGGATGGCGGTGACGCCGGAGGCGACTGTGGGATCGTCGGCATGGCCGACGGCAACGCCGGCAATATCGGTGAGAAGGTTTTTCACGATGGGTCCATCCGCCTGCTGTCCGATCGATCCGGTATAGCAGCCGCGACGGATGCATCAACCGTCGGGCACGGGCGGGCGGAGACGTGCGGTAAGACTTGCAGGCATCCGGCAAACAGAAAAACGCCCCGGCGGATCGGGGCGTTCTCGTATCTCTGATTGGATCAGACGCGAGAGAGGCTCAGGAGCCCTTCGGATTGATCTCGGTGTAGTTGCCCTTGGCGTCCCACTTGTAGACGACGTAATCGATCGCCTTGATGTCGCCCTTGGCGTCGAAGGCCATCTTGCCGAGCACGGTGTCCCACTCGCCGGCCTTGATGGTGTCCATCACCTTCTTGGCGTCGGTCGAACCGGCCTTGGCGACGGCCTGCGTCCAGACCTGCATCGCGGCGTAGGTGTAGAGCGTGTAGCCCTCGGGGTCGATGTTCTTGGCCTTGAACTTCTCGACGATCGCCTTCGCGGTCGGCTTGTTGCGCGGGTCGGGGCCGAAGGTGAACAGCGTGCCTTCGGCGGCGGGGCCGGTGATCGAGGCGAATTCCTTGTCGTTCATGGCATCGCCGGCCATCAGCACGGTCTGCAGGCCCTGGTCGCGCATCTGGCGCAGGATCAGGCCGGCTTCCTGATGGTAGCCGCCGACATAG
Organism: Bradyrhizobium sp. USDA 4503; assembly: GCF_054055815.1. Classification (NCBI taxonomy): domain Bacteria; kingdom Pseudomonadati; phylum Pseudomonadota; class Alphaproteobacteria; order Hyphomicrobiales; family Nitrobacteraceae; genus Bradyrhizobium; species Bradyrhizobium sp. USDA 4503. The sequence goes on along the minus strand of NZ_JBSRXS010000001.1, from coordinate 2,754,343 downwards.
ACCAGATCGATGTTGTCGCGCTTCAGGCGCGAGACGATCGAGTTGAAGTCCTTGTCGCCCTTGTTGTAGGACTCGAACATCTTCTCCTGGAAGCCGGCCTTGTTCAGCGCCTTCTTGGTCTCGTCGGCGAGGCCTTTGCCGTAGGTGGTCTTGTCGTTCAGGATCGCGACGTTCTTGCCCTTGTAGTTCTTCATGATGTAGTCGGCGGCGACCAGGCCCTGCTGGTCGTCACGGCCGCAGACGCGCGCCACGTTCCAGAGCTTGCGCTCGGTGAACAGCGGGTTGGTCGAGGCCGGGGTGATCTGCAGCACGTTGGCGTCGGCATAGGCCTCGGAGGCCGGGATCGAGGACGACGAGCAGAAATGGCCGGCCACGAATGGGATCTTCGAAGAGCCGATCTTTTCCGCGATCGAGCGCGCCTGCTTCGGATCGCAGGCATCGTCGTCAGCTTCCAGCGCGAGCTTCTTGCCGAGCACGCCGCCGGCGGCGTTGATGTCGGCGACCGCTTGCTCGGCGCCGTTCTTCATCTGCCGGCCGAAAGCGGATTCGGAGCCCGTCATCGGGCCCGCGACGGCGATGGTGATGTCTTGCGCGAACGCGCTCGCCGATAATGCGAACGAAGCGCCAAGTGCCAGGCCGATCAGCTTCAGTGATTTCATGAGACGTCCCTCGTGGTCGTTGCCTCTTGCGGAAGGGCCCGGCACGCCGGGCCCCAAAACCGCGGGCATTCTCAGCTGATTTCGCGGCGAAGTCACCGGCAATTTTCAGGCAAATCGACGCTGCATCCGCCGCGTCTTGCTTGCGGGGGCGGCACGGAACGTCAAGCTAGCCGCGGCGGCCGCCTTCCAGATAGGCGGCGCGGATTTCCGGGCGCTGCAGCAATTCGGCGCCGGTTCCGGCCAGCGTGATCAGCCCGTTGACCATGACATAGCCGCGATGGGCGAGCTTCAGCGCATGGTTGGCGTTCTGCTCCACGATCAGCACGGTGAGGCCGTCCTGCCGGTTCAGCGTGCGGATGGCGTCGAAGATCTGCCGCGCGATCAGCGGCGCGAGCCCGAGCGAGGGCTCGTCCAGCATCAACAGCCGCGGCCGGCTCATTAGGGCGCGGCCGATCGCCAGCATCTGCTGCTCGCCGCCCGACAGCGTGCCGCCGCGTTGTGCGACGCGTTCCTTCAGGCGCGGGAACAGCGCGAACACCCGCTCCAGCCCGGCTGCACGTTCGGCCTCGCTGCATTCGGTGGCATCGGCGCCCATCTGCAGGTTTTCCGCGACGCTCATGCGCGGAAAGATCCGCCGGCCCTCCGGCGATTGTGCGATGCGCAGCCGCGCGATCTCGTGGGTCGGCACGCCGGTGATGTCACGGCCGTCGAACTCGATGGCGCCGGCGCGAGCGCGCGGCCTGCCGAAAATCGTCATCATCAGCGTCGACTTGCCGGCGCCGTTGGCGCCGATCAGGGCGACGATCTCCCCGCGATTGATCTCGATATCGACGCCCTTCAGCGCCTCGATCTTGCCATACGCCGCGCGCACGCCGCGCACCGCGAGCAGGGGCTGGGTCATGACTCGTTCCCCTTCTTGGCCGACATGGCGGTGTCGGTTCTCCCTCCCCCTGAAAGGGGGAGGGTTGGGGTGGGGGTTGTCGCCGCTTGCGCCAATCTCTCCATGTGCGTGACCAAGTCGCTCAGCACGCCGTCCAAATTCGACAGCACGTCGTTGTTCCAGTAGCGAACCACGGTGACGCCTTTTTCCGCGAGCCATGCGGTTCGGCGATCGTCGGCCTGCTTCCGCTGCTCGGCATGCTGCCCACCGTCCACCTCAACAGCCAGACCAAGGCGCGAGCAGTAGAAGTCGACGGTGTACGGGCCGATCGGGTGCTGCTTGCGGAAAGAGAAGCCGTTGAGTTGATCGCGACGCAACGCACGCCAGAGGCAGGCTTCCGCATCGGTCATGTTTGCGCGGAGAGATCGCGCCCGTGCCGTCATATCTTTCGTGCGGGAAAAGCGTGACCCCCACCCGCCCGCTTCGCGGTCGACCTCCCCCTTGCAGGGGGAGGTGGGGGGCTTGCTGGCTGCGCTCGTCACGTGCCGCTCTCCATCACGGCGATCGCCTCTTCCTCGTCGGCGCCGAGATAGGCGGCGATCACCTTGGGGTCGTCGCGCACTGTCTGCGGCGTGCCTTCGGCGATCTTGACGCCGTAATCCATGACCACGACGTGATCGGAGATCTCCATCACGACCGACATGTCGTGCTCGATCAGGAGGATCGAGGTGCCCTGTTCGTTGCGGATCGACAGCAGCAGCTCGTTGAGCCCGCCGCTCTCGCGCGCGTTCAGACCGGCCGCCGGCTCGTCGAGACAGAGCAGCACCGGTTCAGTGCACATCGCGCGCGCGATCTCGAGCCTGCGCTGGTCGCCATAGGGCAGGTTGCCCGCGGCATCGTCGGCGCGGTCGAGCAGGCCGACGCGCGCGAGCCAGGTCCGCGCCAGATCGATGGCGCGCTGCTCGGCCTCGCGCCAGGACGGCAGGCCGAGCAGCCCGAGCAGGGTCAGGCCCGAGGCGCGCATCAGCGCGTTGTGCTGGGCGACCATCAGATTTTCCAGCGCCGTCATGCCGGGAAACAGCCGGATGTTCTGGAAGGTGCGCGCCACCTTGGCCTGCTTGGAGATGCGGAAATCGTTCAGCCGCTCGAGCTGGATGGTGCGGCCGTCGTCATGGGCGAGGCGGATCACGCCCCCGCTCGGCCGGTAGAACCCGGTGATGCAGTTGAACACGGTGGTCTTGCCGGCGCCGTTCGGCCCGATCAGCGCGGTGATCTTGCGCCGCTCGGCCGCAAAGGACAGCTCGTTGACCGCGACGATGCCGCCGAAGCGCATCATCAGGCGGTCGACGGTGAGGATGGGGTCGCCGCTCATCCGTGGCCCTCCTTGACGAGGTCGGACGAGATCGCCTGGTTGCGTTCCAGGAACACGGTCGGCGCGCGATGGCCGATCAGCCCGCGCGGCCGCCAGATCATCAGCAGCACCATCGCCATGCCGAACACCAGCATGCGGTATTGATCGAGGCCGCGGAACAGCTCGAAGCCGCCGATCATGGTCAGCGCGGCGAGCGCCACGCCAAGCTGCGAGCCCATGCCGCCGAGCACCACAATCGCCAGCACCAGCGCCGATTCCTGGAAGGTGAAGGATTCCGGGCTGATGAAGCCCTGCCGGGTGGCGAAGAACGCGCCGGCGAGGCCGCCGAACATCGCGCCGGTCGCGAACGCCGTCAGCTTGGTGGTCGTGGTATTGATGCCGAGCGCGCGGCAGGCGACCTCGTCCTCGCGCAGCGCCTCCCAGGCGCGGCCGATCGGCAGCCGCCGCAGCCGGATCGTCACCCAGTTGGTGATCAGCGCCATCGCCAGGATCAGATAGAACAGGAAGACGAGGCGGTGGGTCGGCGAGAATTCGATGCCGAGCTTGGCGGCGAGCCCGTCGTCACCCGCCGTCAGCGGAATGCCGAACATGGTCGGGCGGGGAATTCCCGAGACGCCGTTGGGGCCGCCGGTCAGGCTCTGCCAGTTGATGATGACGAGGCGGATGATCTCGCCGAAGGCGAGCGTCACGATCGCAAGATAGTCGCCGCGCAGCCGCAGCACCGGGAAGCCGAGCAGCACGCCCCAGAACGCCGCCAGGATGCCGGCAAGCGGCAGGCAGACCCAGAACGACAATCCGAAATTGGTCGCAAGCAACGCATAAGAATAGGCGCCGACCGCGTAAAACGCGACATAGCCGAGGTCGAGCAGGCCGGCGAGGCCGACCACGACGTTCAATCCCCATCCCAGCATCACATAGGTCAGGACCAGGATCGACAGGTCGAGAATGTAGCGCTGGTTGTAGAAGATGACAGGCACGAGGAAGGTGAACACCAGGAGCGCCGGCGCCAGCCAGCGGCCGGCGAACGACATCGCCGATTGCACCGGCTTCGGCACGATGCGGTCCTTGTCGACCGGTCCCCACCATTGCCGCAGCAACTCGACGACGATGCTGCCGCCGAACACGGTAGCGACAAGGGCTGCGAGGTCGCCGAACCGCGTCCAGTAGATCAAGCCGCCCTGCGGCCCGGCCTCGGTGCGAATGCCGATCATCAGCGAGAACAGCACCAGCGCGACAAGGGCGCTGATCAGGGCCTTCTTGAGAATGAAGGCGCTGCCCGAGGGCTGCGCGGCGTGCGAGGGGCGGGCTGAGGTCGCGCTCACGAAGTGCCTGTCAGACTTTTTCGACTTCGGGACGGCCGAGCAGGCCGGTCGGCATGAAGATCAGCACCACGATCAGGATCGAGAACGCGGCGACGTCCTTGTACTCAACCGAGAAATAGGCCGACCAGAACGTCTCGATCAGGCCGATTGCGAGCCCGCCGAGCATCGCGCCCGGCAGCGAGCCGATGCCGCCGAGCACGGCGGCGGTAAACGCCTTGATGCCGGCGACGAAGCCCATGAAGAAATCGACCAGGCCGTAATACAGGAGATACATCATGCCTGCGACGGCGGCGAGCGCGGCGCCGATCACGAAGGTCATCGAGATGGTGTAGTCGACGTCGACGCCGAGCAGCGCGGCCATGGTCTGGTCCTGCTCGCAGGCGCGCATGTCGCGTCCGAGCCGGGTGCGCGAGACCAGCCAGGTGAACAGCGCCAGCACGACGATGGTGGCGAGCACGACCATGATCTGGATGTTGGAGAGCTGCACGGCGAAGCCCGACGAGCCTTCATGCAGCGTGTAGCCGCCGGTGATGATCGGCGGCACCGGCTTCACCCGCGCGCCCTGCGACACCTGTGAGAAATTGGTCAGCACGAATGACATGCCGATCGCCGAGAGCATCGGCGCCAGGCGGAATGAATGCCGCAGCGGCCGGTAGGCGATGCGCTCGATGGTCCAGCCGTAGAGCGCCGTGATCGCCATCGAGACCAGCAGCACGATCAGCAGGATCAGGGGGATCGCGGTGAGGCCGAGCGACACCAGCACCAGGAACGAGATCAGCGCGATGAAGCCGCCGATCATGAAGATGTCGCCATGGGCGAAGTTGATCATGCCGACGATGCCGTAGACCATCGTGTAGCCGATGGCGATCAGGCCGTAGATCGAACCGAGCACGAGGCCGTTGATCAGTTGCTGGGCGAAATAATCCATACGCTGCCGTCAGAGCCTGTTCGGTTGAGAACCGACCAGGCTCTCGTGTTGATCTGGACGCGCTTTCTTCACGCGAACCGGTTCCCAGTTCGCTCGAAAACGCTACGTCGAGGGTGACGCGGCGAGGGCCCCGGCAGCCTGATCCGTCGCGTCGTGTCGTTTTCTAACAGTGGAACCCCGGCCGCGGCAACAGCGTGGCAACAGCAGAAAGGGCTTGTACATAACTAGTTTGGCGGATGCGGTTCCGATGTCACAGGGCCGACATGGCCTTGCCTTGCAATGATCACGCCGGAACCCGTGTTCCCGAGCAACCGCGCTTCCGACGCGCGCGTTGTCCCCAGCTTGATGAAAGCAAAGGGAGTAGCTGAATGAGCAACCCAAATCAGAATCCGGGACAGCCGAACCAGAACCCCAATCAGAAGCCCGGCCAGCAGCAGCAGGGCGGCGGCCAGAAGCCCGGCCAGCAACAGCAGGATCAGGGGCCGGCAGGGTCAGAAGCCCAATCCGGAGCGCTAATTCGGACAATTGAGCCGAACTAGCAGGGAGGCCTCGCCGAAAGGCGAGGCCTTCCTTGTTCAGGCTGGACCCTTTTCGCTTGGGCTGTCTTGTTCAGGCCAACTGGTCGGCGAAGCGGCCGCGGAAGGCGTACGAACCGAAATGCGTGAGCTCGCTTCGAAGGTCGAGCCAGATTTCGCCGCCGAGATCGATCCAGCGCCGGCAGAACGCGTAATCTTCGGACAGATACTCGCCGGTTGTCTTGTCGATCATGCATTCGAACAGCGAGACGCGGTCGAGGTCGGCGCGAACCAGGTCGCCGGTGTTCAAGTCGTTGCTCTTGTGGTTCGCCCGATATTTGAGTTCGGGATGGGCGTCGCACAGCCTGACGAGGGCGGATCGCTTCATCATGAGAAAGCCGGTTCCGGCATATCGGACCTTGGCGAAGCCGTCGCCGCGAGATGTGATCTGGTCGCCCTCCCATGTGACGACATAGTCCAGCGAGGATGACGCGAGGTTCTTGCGCTTGGCGTCCGCAGCCCGCTGCACCTTTGCCCAATCGATGTGCTTGAGCGGATAGGCCGCGGCCGAAACATCAGTGCCGCAATCCAGCAGCCGGAAGACGGACTCGGGTTCGAACCCGATATCGGCATCGATGAACAGGAGATGGCTGGCGCCGGATGCAAGGAATTGGTGGGCCAGTTCGTTCCGGGCGCGGACGATCAGCGATTCGTTTCCGATCAGATGAAACTGGATGTCGATGCCCCGGGCGGTGGCCGCAGCTTGAAGCTTCAGGGCGGACAACACATAGGCCATCTTCAGATCGCCGCCGTAGCAGGGCGTTGCGACGAAAACGCGCGTTCTTTCGGTCATTTTACCCCCTTTATCCCCGGCCGGCGCCGATCTTGCGCAGATCCCGGCCTCGATCCGGAATCATCGCATCGCGCTTAACCTTAACAAAGGGTTTAAATTGCTGCCGGCAATTGATCGGCGTTAGCTCGCAAGCTGAACCGTCGCCGGTCTGAAAGGCGCCGGAAGCACGGGAAGCGGCAATGTCGAACAACTGGCGGATCAGCTCCTTCAATGGCGCGCTGCTTGCGGCCTATTTCATTCCGGTCTGGACCATCATCGCCTTCAGCATCATGGTGTCGCCGATCCACGGCCTCTATGAGCGGCCGAGCGTATCGATCGCGTTCTATGCCAGCGACTATCTGCACCTCGGCAAGATGGCGACGGTGCGCCTCGCATGGCTGCTCGCGCTGGCGCGGATCACCGTGGTGGCGTTCTTCGCAGTCTTCCTCGCGATGGCCGCCTTCTCACCGCTGCGCAAGAGCAGCAGCGGCGCCGACGAGGCGCTGGCGGTGGCGCTCTGCCTCGGCAGCGTGCTGAGCTTCGCCAGCATGATGATGGCCTCCAAGGTCGGCGAGGTCGAAGCGTTGCGCATGCATGCGGCCGAGCTCCTGATGCTGCTCGGGACCGCGATCGTGATGTTGTTCGAGACTGCGCCGAAACGGGCCGTCGAGCCGCCCGTCGCCGAGGCGGGCGCGCCTGCGAGCGAGCTATCCCTTCAGCAGCCCTAGCTCGGCAATGATCGCGCCGGCTTCCTTGACGGCGTGATTGGCCGCCGGCACGCCGCAATAGATCGCCTGCTGCAGCACGATCTCCTTGATGTCGTCGGGCGTGAAGCCGCCCTCGGCGAGCGCCGCGCGCACATGCAGGCGGAATTCGTCCCACTGGCCGAGCGCCACCATGGTGCCGATCACAAGCACGCGGCGGGTGCGGTGATCGAAATGCGGCCGGGTCCAGATGTCGCCCCACGCATAGCGCGTGATCAGGTCCTGGAAGTCGGTGTTGAACGCGTTGCGGTTCTTGATCGACTTGTCGACCCATTCATTGCCGAGCACCTTGCGGCGCTGCGTCATGCCGTCGTCGCGGCGCTGATTGTCGTCCATGGATGTCTCCTCATGAAATCGTAGATGGGGTAACGGGCCGGCCGCCCGCTCGCTACGGCGCAATTTGGAAGCGCGCTCGCGAGCGGCCTGTTGGTTGGAAGGCGGTCGTCCCTCAAACTGATGGTGTTCAACGGAGTCGGGCAAGCCCGCTCCAAGCATCATTAAGGGACGACCATGTACCACTATGCAGGAATTGACGTGTCTTTGGAATGCTCGAGCGTTTGCCTTGTCGATGGGACAGGCAAGATTTTGCGCGAGACGAAGGTTGCGAGCGAGCCGGCGGCGCTGATCGCCTGGTTCCGGTCGCTGGGTCTGGTACTGGAACGGATCGGGCTGGAGGCAGGCCCCTTGTCGCAATGGCTGTATGCGGGTCTGCGAGACGCAGGGCTTGCGGTCGAGCTGCTGGAAACGCGGCACGTTCGCGAAGCCTTCAAGTCGATGCCGGTGAAGACGGACCGCAACGATGCCCGCCGGATCGCGCAGTTGATGCGGCTCGGCTGGTTCCGGCCGGTGCACTGCAAGTCGGTCGCGGCGCAGGAGACCCGCGCCATCCTGACGGCGCGCAAGCTGCTGCAATCCAAGCTTCGCGATGTCGAGAACAGCCTGCGCGGCATACTTCGCGGTTTTGGCCTGAAGGTCGGTGCGACCACCGAGCGCACGTTCGCCGGACGCATCCGCGAGCTCGTGACCGGCCATCCCGGACTGGAGTTGGTCGCGGCGGCGCTGCTCCAAGCCCATGCGGTGCTGCTGCGGGAGTTCAAGAGCCTGGACAAGCACACCCAGAAGCTCGCCAGGACGCATCCATCCGCCAAGCTCCTGATGACAACGCCGTCCGTTGGTCCGATCGTGGCGCTCACCTATGCCGCGGCGATCGACGACCCGAAGCGCTTCCGCTCCTCGAAGGCCACGGGAGCCCACTTTGGGCTCACCCCGAAGAAGTACCAGTCCGGTGAGACCGACTACACCGGCCGCATCAGCAAGATCGGGGATGCCTCCGTGCGCGAGGCACTCTACCAGGCAGCTCACGTCATGCTGACCAAGCCGGTCAAGAATTGCTCGGCATTGAAGAGCTGGGCGATGCGGATCGCCCGGCGCGCAGGCATGCGCAAGGCCAAGGTAGCGCTGGCTCGCAAGCTCGCCGTGATCCTGCATCGCATGCTCGCCGACACCAAACCGTTCAACCCGATGACCAAGGCCATCTAGCCAGGAGCAGCAATCGGTTCCGGGCGGGCCACGACACCAGGCTCTCCCCGAGCGAAGTCCCTCCGCTGGGACGATGGATCCGGTCAGGCCGCCATCCGGGAAGTGGCTCACGACCACGCAATCCGTAGATTGGCCGGCCGGCTCCTCAATGCACCCCATCAGGCGACGGCCTTCGCGCCGATCCCGTACAGAAGCAAGTGCCCGGCGAGTGGATGACGCGAAAAGGGATTGACTAACCAAGGCCCGTTACAGAAGCCCGGATGGAGCGCAGCGCAATCCGGGGCTTCAGCGTTGGCCGAAGGACTTGTCCCGGATTTCGCTTCGCTGCATCCGGGCTACGTGCTGATTGTCGCCCATAGAGCATCTTTCCCGGTTACGTCATTCCGGGGCGGTCCGCAGGACCGAACCCGGAATCTCGAAGTTATGGATGCGGATCGAGATTCCGGGTTCGATGCTTCGCATCGCCCCGGAATGACGATGACCGTTACCGTTGCGTCAGGAAGCCGACCACGGCCTCGGTGAAGGCGTGCGATTGCTCGACATTGGAAATGTGCGCGGCATCGAGCAGCGTCATGCTGGCGCCGGGAATGCCGCTGCGGATCATTTCGCCTGCCGACACCGGCGTTGCCATGTCCTGCTTTCCTGCGATCACCAGGGTCGGGCTCTTGATCCTGGGCAGCAGAGCGCGCTGGTCGAGTGTCGACAGCGCCTCGCAACAGGCGAGATAGCCTTCGACCGGCGAGGCAACCAGCATCGCCTTCATGCGCGCCGCAGTCTCTGGCTCGCGCTCGCGGAAATCGGCGGTCAGCCAGCCCGCGATCACGGCGTCGGCGACGGCGGCGATGCCGCCTTCCTTCACTGCCTTGATGCGGTTCAGCCAGTTGGTCGGATCGGGATAGTAGCAGGCGGTGTTGGCCAGGATGATCCTGCCGAATCTCTCGGGGGCGTTGGCGCCGAGCCATTGCCCGACCATGCCGCCCATCGACAGGCCGCACCAGTGCACCTTCTCGATGCTGAGATCGTCGAGGATCGCCAGCACGTCGCGGCCGAAGCGCTCCATGGAGTAGGGGCCCGCCGGCACGCCGGATTTGCCGTGACCGCGGCGGTCGTAGCGGATGACGCGGAACAGCTGCGTCAGCGCCCGCATCTGCGGCTCCCACATCTGCAAGGTGCAGCCGAGCGAGTTCGACAGCATCAAGGTCGGTCCGCCGTCGCGGCCGTCCACCTGGACGTTGAGCAGGCACCCGTCGGCGTTGATCATCGGCATCGTCTTGTCCCTCTCGTCATGCGCTTGCCGGGTCATCTGCGCGAACATGCGCTTCGCGCTGTTGCCCGGCAATGACATCGTCGCTATTTGTCATCCAGTGAAGCCAGCAGGCGGTCGATCAGCGCTTGCGAGGCGCCCTGATAGGCCATCGGCTCGAACAGCTCCGCGATTCGTTTCGCGTCGAGATGCGCGGTGACCTTGGCGTCCGCCGACAGCACCTCGCGCAGGTGCTTCTTCTCCGCGACCGCGCGCTTGCTGGCGGCCTCGATCAGATGATGGGCGTCGCTCTTGCCGATCTTGTCGGCGAGCGCAAAGGCGATGGCTTCCGCCATGATCAACCCTTGAGTCGCATCGAGATTGACGCGCATCCGCGCCGCATCGACCTCGAGCCCCTCGGCGAGATCGACGATGGCGGCGAGCGCGCCCGAGGTCACCAGCATCAGGCCGGGCAAGGTCGGCCATTCCGCATGCCACGGACCGGCGCTGCGCTCATGGTCCTGCACCTGCGCGGCGAAGATCGTGGCGGCAAGATTCGGCGCCATGGTCGCAGCCCCCAGCGCGCTCGCGGCAGCGACCGGATTGCGCTTGTGCGGCATGGTGGAGGAGCCGCCGCGACCGGCGCCCGCCGGCTCGAAGGCCTCGCCGACATCGGTCTGCATCATCAGCGAAACGTCGCGCGCGATCTTGCCGCAGCTGCCGGCGAGGATGGCGAACACCGACGCGGCCTCGGCGATGCGGTCGCGATGGGTATGCCAGGGCGCATCCGGCAGCGGCAGATCGAGCTCTCGCGCAAGGGCGGCGGCGACCGCCAGCCCCTTATCGCCGAGCGCGGCGAGCGTCCCGGCGGCGCCGCCGAATTGCAGCGCCAGCGTCTCGCGGCGCAGGCGCAGCAAGCGCTTGCGGGAGCGATGCAGCGCCGCGGCATATTCGGCGAGTTTGAGGGCGAACGGCATCGGCAGCGCATGCTGCAGCCAGGTCCGCGCCACCACGGCGGTGTTGCGATGGGCGCGCGCAAGCCCGGCGAAGCCGGCGACGGCGCGGTCGAGGTCGGCCAGCAGCGCGTCGATCCCCGCACGCAACGACAGCATGGTCGCGGTGTCGATGACGTCCTGGCTGGTCGCGCCCCAATGCACGTAGCGCGCCGCCTCGGCGTCCGCCCTGGCGACATTGGCGGTCAGGGCCTTCACCAGCGGGATCGCCAGATTGCCGGACCGCGTCGCGGCGTCGGCCAGCGCGGCCAGGTCGAATGATTCGGCCTTGCAGGCGGCGCCGATCGGTCCCGCGCCAGCTGCGGGAATCACCCCGCAGGCCACCTCGGCGCGGGCCAGCGCGGCCTCGAAATCCAGCATGTTCTGCAGCGTGGCGGCGTCGTCGCACACCGCGCGCATCGCGGCGCTCGACAGCATCGGCGCAAGCAGGGGAGAAAGGGCTGTGCTCATGGCCGGCGACCTAACCACTGTCGCGCGTCGCTGCCAATGCCCCGGGGCTGCCTGCATTTTCAACACCGGGGATTGCGCGATTTCGTGAACGATCGGCTTGGCTTGCTGCGGTTGCGAATATGCATCGCTCATCCTCCGAAGGTGCCCTTTCCTTTGCGCCCCGGCTGCTTTACTTGGGGGAAAAGGTTCTAGCGATCGAGGAGGTCCCCCATGGCCATGACAATGACCGGCGAAGTCCAGCTTGCAGCGCCGCGCCAGGCTGTGTGGGACAAGCTCAACGATCCCGAAGTGTTGAAGGCCTGCATTCCCGGCTGCGAAGAGCTGGAGAAGACCGACGAGGGCGGCTTCCGCGCCACCGCCAAGATGAAGGTCGGCCCGGTCTCCGCCCGCTTCAAGGGCAAGGTCACCTTGAGCGATCTCGACCCGCCGAACGGCTACAAGATCTCAGGCGAAGGCGAGGGCGGGGTCGCCGGCTTTGCCAAGGGCGGCGCCACCGTGGGCCTTGCAGACAAGGATGGCGGTACGCTTCTGAGCTACAATGTGGAGGCGCAGATCGGCGGCAAGCTCGCCCAGCTCGGCCAGCGCCTGATCAACGGCGCCGCCAAGAAGCTGGCCGATGAATTCTTTGCAAATTTCGCCAAGGCGGTGCAGGGTTAGCCCCGCCTTTCAGCTGGATTATTCAGGTCCGGCCATGTCCTGGATGGGTGGCTCGAAAGGTTGCCCATCGCGGGGCGCGCCCATATTATGCCGTCTGGAATGATTTAAAACCGCCTGCTTCGCCGATATGCGGTGGCGCAGATAAGAGAGTGCTGATGGCCAAGATTTCAATGATCGTGAACGGCAACCCCGTGAACGCGAATGTCGACCCCCGTACCCTTCTGGTCCAGTTTCTGCGCGAAAACCTGCGGCTGACCGGCACCCATGTCGGCTGTGACACCTCGCAGTGCGGCGCCTGCGTCGTGCATCTGGACGGCAGGGCGGTGAAGTCCTGCACGACGCTTGCGGTGATGGCCGACGGTCACGAGGTCAAGACCATCGAGGGGCTGGCGGCCGATGGCGCGCCGCTGCATCCAATGCAGGAGGCCTTCCGCGAGCATCACGGCCTGCAGTGCGGCTTCTGCACGCCGGGCATGATCATGACCGCGGTCGACCTGGTCCATCGCAAGGGCCACGAGCTCTCCGACGAGGTGATCCGCGAGGAGCTGGAAGGCAATCTGTGCCGCTGCACCGGCTACCAGAACATCGTTGCTTCGATCGCCGCCGGCGCCAAGGCGATGGCGAAGTCGGACCTCGCCTAGTCAGCAATTCATCGCGAGCGCGATCAGGACATTCCAATGTACGAATTCAAATATCACCGTCCCGGCACCGTGCGGCAGGCCGCCAATCTGCTGGTGAAGAACGAGGACGCCAAGCTGATTGCCGGCGGTCACACGCTGGTGCCGGTCATGAAGCAGCGGCTCGCCAGCCCGCCGCATCTGGTCGATCTCTCCCACATCGAAGGTCTCGACACGATCGAGATGAAGGGCCGCTCGCTGGTCATCGGCGCCACCGCCAAGCATGCCGAAGTCGCGAACTCCGCGGTCGTGGGCGAGGCGATCCCGGCGCTGGCCGAGCTTGCCGGCCTGATCGGCGATCCCGCCGTGCGCCACCGCGGCACCATCGGCGGCTCGCTCGCCAACAACGACCCGACCGCCGACTATCCGGCCGCGGTACTGGCGCTGGGCGCGACCATCGTCACCAACAAGCGCCGCCTCAAGGCCGAGGAGTATTTCCAGGGCCTGTTCTCGACCGCGCTGGAGGCCGACGAGATCATCACCAAGGTGATGTTCCCCCTGCCGAAGAAGGCGGCCTACGTCAAGTTCCGCAACCAGGCCTCGCGTTATGCGTTGGTTGGGGTGTTCGTGGCCAAGCGTCCGTCCGACGTGCGCGTCGCGGTCACCGGCGCGGGCTCCGACGGCGTCTTCCGCGTCACCGCGTTCGAGGACGCGCTGAAGAAGCGCTTCTCGCACAAGGTGCTCGACGGCATCGCCGTTTCGGCCGACGGGCTGAACAGCGACCTGCACGGCAGTGCGGAATACCGCGCGCATTTGATCGGCGTTTTGACGCGCCGGGCGGTGGAAGCCGCGAACGCCAAGGACTAAGTACCAAGGCGTGACTTTGCTGACCTCTGTTCGAAGACTGGCTGTTCCATGAGTGCATCGGCGTTACCCACTTCCGTCGATGCGCTCGAGGATCTCCTGACCTCGCGCGGCTATCTCGCCGAGCGGTCGCTCGCGACCGTGACCTATCTCGCGCTGCGCATGGGCCGGCCGCTGTTCCTCGAAGGCGAAGCCGGTGTCGGCAAGACCGAGATCGCAAAGGTGCTGTCGGCGGCGCTCGGGCGCAAGCTGATCCGCCTGCAATGCTATGAAGGCCTCGACGTCGCCTCCGCGGTCTATGAGTGGAGCAGTGCGGCGCAGATGATCGCGATCCGCCTTGCGGAGGCTTCCGGCGATACCGATCGCGACCAGCTCGCCAGCGACATCTTCGCCGAGCGATTCCTGATCAAGCGGCCGCTGCTGCAGGCGCTCGAGCCCGATGTCGCGGGTCCTCCGGTGCTGCTGATCGACGAGCTCGACCGCGCCGACGAGGCGTTCGAGGCGTATCTGTTGGAAATCCTCAGCGACTTCCAGGTCACGATCCCCGAGCTCGGCACCGTGAAGGCGCCGGCGCCGCCGATCGTGATCATCACCTCGAACCGCACGCGCGAGATTCATGACGCGCTGAAGCGGCGCTGTCTCTATCACTGGGTGGATTATCCCACAGCCGAGCGCGAGCTTGCGATCGTCAAGTCGCGGGTGCCGAACATCTCCGTCAAGCTGTCGCAGCAGGTCGTCCGCTTCGTGCAGGCGCTGCGCAACCAGGATTTCTACAAGTCGCCGGGCGTCGCCGAGACCATCGACTGGGCGACCGCGCTGTCCGAGCTCGACGCCCGCTCTCTGACCCCGCAGGTGGTCGGCGACACGCTGGGCGCGCTCTTGAAGTATCAGGACGACATCGCGCGCATGCAGGGCGATGCGTTGCAGAAGACATTGAAGGAAGCGACGAGCGACTAGCCGTCATTCCGGGGCACGCGAAGCGTGAACCCGGAATCTCGCGCCGCAATCTCCAGATTCCGGATCCGCACTTCGTGCGGTCCGGAATGACGAGGCCAAACAACAATGGCGATCAACCACCTCGCGCCTCCGACCGGCCACATGGCCGACAACGTGATCGGCTTTGCCCGCGCGCTGCGGGCGGCCGGGCTTCCCGTCGGGCCGGGCTCGGTGATCGATGCGCTCGACGCGCTGCAGCTGATCGAGGTCGGCCATCGCTCCGATTTCTACGCCACGCTGGAAGCGATCTTCGTCAAGCGCCACGAGCACGCGCTGATCTTCCGCCAGGCCTTTATGCTGTTCTTCCGCGCCGCCGAGGAGTGGAAGAGCATGCTGGATTCGGTGCCGCTGCCGGACCACGCCAGGAAGAAGCCGCCGCCGGCCTCGCGCCGCGTCCAGGAGGCGATGGCGCAGCCGGCGAAGACCGAAGAGCGCCCGCAGGCCCAGGAGCAGGAGCTCAAGCTCTCGGTCTCCGACAAGGAGATCCTGCAGAAGAAGGATTTTGCGCAGATGACCGCGGCCGAGATCGCCGAGGTGACGCGCGAGATCGCCAAGATGCGGCTGCCGCAGGCCGAGCTCGTGACCCGCCGCTACCAGCCGGATGCGCGGGGCCTGCGGCTCGACATGCGCCGCACCGTGCGCAACTCGCTGCGCACCGGCGGCGAGATCATCGACATCCGAAAGCTCGGCCGGATCGAGAAGCCGGCGCCGATCGTGGCGTTGCTCGATATCTCCGGCTCGATGAGCGAGTACACCCGCCTGTTCCTGCACTTCCTGCACGCCATCACCGACGCCCGCAAGCGGGTCTCGGTGTTCCTGTTCGGTACCCGCCTGACCAATGTGACGCGCGCGTTGCGGGAGCGTGACCCCGACGAAGCGCTGGCGAATTGCTCGTCCGCGGTCGAGGACTGGGCCGGCGGGACGCGGATCGCGACCTCGCTGCACAGCTTCAACCAGCTCTGGGCCCGCCGGGTGCTCGGGCAGGGCGCCATCGTCCTCCTTATATCCGATGGACTAGAACGGGAGGCTGATGCCAAACTGGCCTTCGAGATGGACCGATTGCACCGTTCCTGCCGCCGCCTGATCTGGCTCAATCCGCTGCTGCGCTACTCCGGCTTTGAGGCCAAGGCGCAGGGCATCAAAATGATGTTGCCCCACGTTGACGAATTTCGCCCGGTGCATAACTTGACGTCCATCAAGGGCTTGATCGGGGCGTTGTCATCCCCGCCGCCGGCGCACCACCGCAGCCTGATCCGCTCTGTAGCCTAAGAAGCATCCGATTTCACAGGAGGCCGCCATGCTGAACCGCGACGAAGACATCCTGCAGGCCGCCGAGACCTGGCAGAAAGAGGGCCATGGCGTGGCGCTTGCCACCGTGGTCGAGACCTGGGGCTCGGCGCCGCGCCCGGCCGGCTCGAGCCTCGTCATCAATGACGACGGCACCTTCCTCGGCTCGGTCTCCGGCGGCTGCGTCGAGGGCGCGGTCGTGACGGAAGCGCTCGACGTGATCGCGAGCGGCCAGCCCAAAATGCTCGAATTCGGCGTCGCCGACGAGACCGCCTGGAATGTCGGCCTGTCGTGCGGCGGCACCATCCGCGTCTTCGTTGAGAAGGTTGGTTAGCCGTGAAACTCGAGATCCTGAAAGAGCTGAACGCCGAGCGCGCCGCGCGCCGCCCGGTCATCATTGTCACCGACACCGCCAATGGCGATCAGCGCCTGGTCAAGGCCGCGGACATCGCCGCCGATCCGCTGCGCGCCGAGCTCTCAAAGCAACTGCGGATGGGCAAGAGCGGCAATGTCGAGGTCGGGACCAAGAAGCTGTTCCTCAACGTCTACGCGCCGACCGCAAAGCTCGTGATCATCGGCGCGGTCCATATCAGCCAGGCGCTGGCGCCGCTGGCGCGTTCGCTTGACTATGACGTCACGGTGGTCGATCCGCGCACCGCGTTTGCGAGCCCGGAGCGCTTCCCCGACGTGCCGCTGGTCGCCGAATGGCCCGACGTCGCACTGCCGCCGCTCAACGTCGATCACTACACCGCCTTCGTCGCGGTGACGCATGATCCGAAGATCGACGATCCGGCGCTGCTGCACGCCTTCGACCGCGACTGCTTCTATATCGGCGCGCTCGGATCGCGAAAGACCCACGCCAAGCGCTCCGAGCGGCTGCGCGCGCAGGGCGCCAGGGACAGCGACATCGCGCGCATCCACGCGCCGATCGGCCTCGATATCGGCGCGGTGTCGCCGTCGGAGATCGCGGTCGCGATCATGGCCGAGATCACCGCGCAGCTGCGCTTGCCCCCCAAAGAAAAAGAAGAAGCGGCATGAAATTCGGTCCCGCCAGTCCAGCCGACGCGATTGGCGGCGTCACCGTGCATACCCTCCGCCAGGGCGCGCTGGTGCTCAAGAAGGGCACCACGATCGGCCCCGCCGAGGTCGAGGCGCTGACCAAGGCCGGCGTCGACGAGATCGTCGTGGTGCGGCTCGACGAGGGCGACGTCTCCGAGGATGCCGCGGCCGCCAGCATCGCGCAGGCGGTGGCCGGCGACGGCGTCAATGTCGAGCGCGCCTTCACCGGCCGCGCCAATCTGTTCGCGGCCCGTCCCGGTGTGCTGGTGATCGATCGCGCCGCGGTCGACCGTATCAACGACGTCGACGAGGCCATCACCTTCGCAACGCTCGCCGCGTTCAAGCCGGTGGTCGAAGGCGAGATGATCGCGACCGTCAAGCTGATCCCGTTCGGCGTCGAGGGGCGCTTACGCGATGCCGCCGTCGCGGTCGCCGGCAAGGATACGCTGCGGATCGCGCCCTATGTGATCCGGAAGGTCGGCGTGGTCTCGACGCTGCTGCCGGGTCTTGCGCCGAAGGTGATCGACAAGACGCTGCGCGTCACCGCCGAGCGGCTCGCGCCGGCCGGCGCCACCATCATCGCCGAGCGCCGCGTGCCGCATGACGAGACGGTGCTCGCCGCCTCGATCAAGGAATTGCTCGGCTTAGGGGCCGAGCTCGTCATCGTGTTCGGCGCGTCCGCGATCGCCGACCGTCGTGATGTCATTCCTGCTGCAATCACCGAGATCGGCGGCGCGGTCGAGCATTTCGGCATGCCGGTCGATCCGGGCAATCTGCTGCTGATCGGCAGCGCCGGCGGCGTGCCGGTCCTGGGCGCGCCAGGCTGCGCGCGCTCGCCGGTCGAGAACGGCTTCGACTGGGTGCTGATGCGGCTGCTCGCCGGCATCAAGGTGACGCGATCGGATCTCACCGGCATGGGCGTCGGCGGCCTGTTGATGGAGATCGTGACGCGGCCGCAGCCGCGCACGGTGCCGGACACCGAAGGCAACCGCAACGTCGCCGCGATCGTGCTTGCCGCCGGCCGCTCGACCCGGATGGGCGGCCCGAACAAGCTGCTCGCCGAGCTCGACGGCAAAAAGCTCGCGCGCATCGTCGCCGAGCAGGCCCTGGCGTCGAAGGCCTCCGAGGTCATCGTCGTCACCGGGCATCAGGCCGAGCTGGTCGAGCAGGCGCTCGATGGCCTCAAGGTCAAGTTCGTCCGCAACCCGGATTTCGCCGGCGGCCTCGCCAGCTCGGTGAAGGCGGGAATTGCGGCGGTGTCCGACAGCGCCGACGGCGCGATCGTCTGCCTCGGCGACATGCCACTGATCGATGCGAAGCTGATCGATCGCCTGATCGAGACCTTCGCGCCGGACCGCGGCCATCTGATCGCGGTCCCCGTCAGCGAGGGCCGCCGCGGCAATCCGGTGCTGTGGTCAAGGCGCTTCTTCAAGGAGCTGATGACGCTCGACGGCGACATCGGCGCCCGTCACTTGATCACCAAGCATGCCGAGGTGGTCGCCGAGGTCCCGGTCGAAGGCGACAGCGCCTTCCTCGACATCGACACCCCGCAGGCGCTGGAAGCCGCAAGACAGGGCTGAACACTCTCCGCGTCGTCCCGGCGAAGGCCGGGACCCATTACCACCAATCGTTGTTGTTGGTGGGATAGCGGCCAGAGCCTCGCGCAATCATCACCATCGGTGCTATGGGTCCCGGCCTTCGCCGGGACGACGAGTGGATAGAATTCGCTCTCAACCCGTCATTCACCATCTGGAAACGACCCCTGCGTACAGTCCCGCCGGGCTTTGGGGGATTTCCGCTTGATCATTTCGACCGCCGTCGCGCAGCGTCGCGCGTTGACGATTCTCGTCCTGACATTGCTGCTCGGCGCCACGCGTTTCTCCGTGGAAACCTTCGTGCCCAAGGCGCGCGCGGCCGGCGCGTTCGCGGTCGGCAAGTGCGGGGCCTATGGCCAGGCCTACGACTATCCGGCGGAAGGCGCGGCGCGCGCCGCCGCGCTGAAGCAGTGCAAGGGCGATTGCACCACCGTGACCATGAAGCGGGCCTGCGCCGCGCTCTCGATCGACATGAAGAATCCCTGCGGCGCCCATGGCTATGCCGTGGCGCCGAAGATCTCGAGCTCGCTCAATGCCGCGACCAGGAAGTGCTACGACTATGGCGGCAAGGAATGCGTGATCCGCGCCTGGGCCTGCGACGCCAAGGGGTAGGGCAGTCGCCGCAATCCGCCTGGTGGGCAAAGCGCGCTGCCGCGCTCAGACGGCGCCATAGAAGTGCCGGTATTGCCAGGCGGCGTCGCGCTCCAATTGATCTTCGGACCACGATTGGTCTTTGAACCGCATGACCGACATCGGCGATAGATCGATGGGCGGCTTGCCGTCCACGATCCAGGCCGCAAGCGCCTCGCCGACGGTCGGCGAGATCGACAGACCGGCGACGTTGCACCCGCTCGCAAAATAGAAGCCGGTCACGCCGGCGGCCGGGCCGAGAATATGATGGCCGTCGGCGGTCATGGTCGGAATGCCGCCGCGAAACTCCCGCACCTTGGCGGTTTGCAGGAACGGGAGCTGGTCCTTGACCTCATCGGCGGCGGCATGAAGCACACCGATGTCGAGCGGCATGTCCTTGACGTCGAAGCCGGCCCCAAGCGACTGCATATCGAAGAAGCGCGGCGTTTCCTCGTAGACACCCCACAGGAAGCCGCCCTGACACGGGCGGGCATACACCGCAGCATCCATGATGCGGATCATCGGCAGGTCGGCACGGACGCCATCCAAAGGCTCGGTGACGATCAACTGCTGCCGGGTCGGCACCAGCGGCACGCGGATCCCGCTCGCCTCCGCGACCTGCCGCGTCCACGCGCCGGCGGCATCGACGACAACCGGACTTTCAATGACGCCGTTCGCGGTGGTCAAGCCGATCACGGTGCCGCCGACGATGTTGACGGCGCGCACGTCAGTCTTCGGCAACAAGGTTGCACCGTTGGCCGCGGCGGCTGTGGCGAAACCGACGGCAACCTGCGCCGGGTCGAAATACCGGTCGTCGCCGATCCGCATCGCCGCAACGACGCCCGTCGGCTGCAAGAACGGATTGAGAGCGCTCGCCTGTTCCGGAGAGATCAGCTCGACGTCGAGGCCGGTGCTGCGTCCGCGCTCGAAGTCGTCCTCGATCACTTCGGCGTCCTGCGGCCGGCGCGCAACCTTGAGGCTGCCCGAATGCACCCAGTCGAGCGGCTGGCCGGTTTCTTCCGTGAACGCCTCGATCTTGCGGCATGCGTCCTTGATGAGGCCAATCATCAAGTCGCTCTTGCGCGCGCAACTCACCATGCCTGCAGCGCGGGGGGAAGTTTGCGATCCGATCTCATGCTTGTCGACAAGGGCGACGCTGAGACCTCCACGCTTGCTCAGGTAATAGGCTGTGGCCGCGCCCAATCCGCCCGAACCAATAACAACAACATCGGCCTTGCTGATCATGATGCAATGCCCTGAAATATGCTGATGGTCATCGAACGCCCGAAGCCTACTACGCGGCGCAGGAGCTGACTATCGCTTTCCGTCCCGGCGCGGATCTGGCCTTTGCGACGTCGCACGGCTAGCGGTCGACGTGTGGGTTGAGCTTCTTCGCCGCAGCGATATCAGCTTCGCCAGCCGCGACGTCGCCCTTCAGGCGGGCAGGGTCCGCCCGTGGGTTGCTCAAGGAACTAACGTCAGCGCCTGGCGGGCAGATGAGGGATGCGCGGTCAGAACTGGCGTTTGTCGTCAACCTGCGGATAGATTTATCGCCATGCAGTTCGACACCAAGATCGCGGTCGTGATCCGCACCGACCTGGAAGTCTGGCAGAAGCTCAACGTGGCGTCGTTTCTTGCCGGCGGCATCGCGGCTTCCTTTCCCGAATGCATCGGCGAGAGTTACGAGGACGGCTCGGGGACCAGATATCTCTCTTTGATCGGCCAGCCGATCCTGATCTACGGCGCCGACGGGCCTGCGCTGTCGCGGGCGCTGGAGCGCGCGCTGGCGCGCAACGTGCAGCCGGCGCTCTACACCGAGGACATGTTCAAGACCACGCATGACGCCGCCAACCGCGAGGTGGTGAAGGCGGTCGTGCGCAGCGAGCTCAACCTGGTCGGCCTCGCCATTCGCGCCGAGCGCAAGGTGGTCGACAAGATCCTCGATGGGCTGAAGTTTCACACCTAGCGGACAGCGCGCGTGCGCGGTCCGGCGCTTATCGGCTCGCCTCCTTGTCCGGCATGATCTGCAGCAACGGCGTCGGCGCGATCGATATCTGGCCGGTGAATGGTCGATCATGCGCGGCAATCAGCAGAACCGATGTGGCCACGCCGGTCGCGAACAGTTCCATCGCGATGGCGGATCCCAACCGGTTGTCGCAGTGAACAAGGGCAATGACCAATAGCTCGCAGATGGCCTGAAGGTAGAGGCACCACCATTTGATCGAGTCGACTTCGGTCTGACTGACGATGATCCGTTGTCGTCGCGCATCGAGTGCCGAATTCAGATTGGTGATGATCTCGTGCTGCGTCGTCTGCTGGCCCGGGTTTTGCGCGGGCGTTGATACGACAAGGCGCAACGCCGCGGTCAGTGCGGGAGGCGCTGCCTTGAGCGATGCAGCCTGGCGCGCCATCATCGGCCATTCCACGGCGACCGTTTCCTCGACGTAGTCGCGAACGAGGCCGCGCAGGCGCGCCTCCTGCTCCGGCGGCAGGCCGCCGGCGAGCAAGATGACCGCCCGCAACGAACTGGCTTCGCGGCTCACCGCCGCGGTGGCGCGATCGCTGTCACTCCAGACCTGTGCCGCGGTGAATGCGACAAACAGGCCGAAAAGGATGCCGAGCACCGGCAACATGCCGGGAGAGATCGATTTGAAAGACGTTGCGCGCTCCTTGGTCGACAGGATCGCAACGCCTGCGAAAATGAGAATGGCAACAAGGTAGGTGAAGCCGAAGACGATGAAGGCCATCCACGGCACAGAAAGGTTGTGTAGCCAATCGCTCATTGGTGTTCCCCCAGCGGACCGCTTGTATCAAATTCCCCCCAATCTCGCCGGGGAGAGCACGAAGTGAGCCGCAGCGCATCGCGCAGGGAAAGCCGGATTGCTCCAGTTACACCTGTGGTGCCACCCCTGTGCCTTTTTGTTGCACAGGGCCCGCGGGTGCGATCGGCACCCGGCTTTCCCAGCGCCCACTGTTCCCCATAGGACGGAAATAAGCAGCAAATTCGGGCATTTGCGCCGCGAGATCGCGAATCCATGCGCACCCTGAGGGGCCGGGAAGGCCGACAGGAACGCTTCCGGCCGGCAGGCGTTTTCCCTGAACACATTGACAATGACTGACTGGTCAGTCAAATTATGGCCATGACAAAGCGCATCGAAAAGACGACCCGCTCCCGGCTCGCCAAGCGCCGGACCACCGCGATCCGGGCTGCCGCGGCGAGGATCCCGAAGGTGGCCTCGGCAAAGCTGCCCGAGGCCAAGCCTGCTGCGAACCGCGCCGAGAAATCGGCGGAGCGGCGCGCTGCGATCGTCGAGGCGGCGATGGACGAGTTCATTGCGCGCGGCTTCGCCGCGACGCGGCTCGACGATGTCGCCAGGCGGGCGGGCGTCGCCAAGGGCACGCTCTATCTGTACTTCAAGGACAAGGAGTCGATGTTCGAGGAGCTGATCCGCACCGCAGTCGTGCCCTTGGTCAATCGCATGGCCGCGCCGCCCACCATCACCGGCCCGGTGCGCGATGCGGTGGAGAGATTCGCCGAGACCTTCATCCGCGAGATCGTGTCGACCCGGCGCGGCGACATCGTCCGCCTGATCGTCTCCGAAGGGCCGCGCTTCCCGACGATCGCCGACTTCTATTTCCGCGAGGTAGTGTCGAAGGGGATGGCCGCGATGCAGGCGCTGATCCAGCTTGCGATCACGCGCGGCGAGATCAGGCAGCGCCAACTCGCGCAGTTTCCGCAACTCGTCGTGGCGCCCGCGATCGTCGCGGTGATCTGGCAGGGCCTGTTTGCCCGGCACGCGCCGCTCGATGCCCTCGCGATGTTCAAGGTTCATCTCGATCTGATCTTCGGCGAACGGAGCAAGCCATGACCGGCTCGCGCATGATGAAGCTCGTGACCGCAGTCGTGCTGGCGGCGGCGCTGGCCGGTTGCCAGGAGAAGCGTGATCCCGGCTTCCAGGGCTGGGTCGAGGCCGACATGATCTTCGTCAGCCCCGATGAATCCGGCCGCGTCATCAAGCTCAATGTGCGCGAAGGCGACGAGGTCAAGCCCGGCGATCTGCTCTATTCGGTCGACGACGATTTGCAGCGCGCCGATCTCAACCAGAACAATGCGACCCTCGCCAATGCGCGGCAGAGCTATGACCGCGCGGCCTCGCTGCGCGGCACCGGCGCCGGCACCCAGGCCAATCTGGATTCCGCGGTCTCGGCGCTGCGCGTCGCGGAGGCGCGGGTCAACACCTCGCAGACCCGGCTCGACCGTCGCAAGGGCTTTGCGCCGATCGCGGGCTCGATCCAGCAGATCTATTTCCGCGAGGGCGAGATGGTGCAGGCGCAGCGCCCGGTGCTGTCGATCATGCCGCCCGGCAACATGAAGCTGCGCTTCTTCGTGCCGGAGGCCGAGCTGCCGAAGCTTGCGCTCGGCGACGAGGTGAGGGTGACCTGCGATAATTGCGCCGCCGACCTCACGGCAAAGATCTACTTCATCGCCACCACGGCGGAGTACACGCCGCCGGTCATCTACAGCCTCGATGAGCGCAACAAGCTGGTCTATCTGATCCAGGCGCGGCCGAGCCGGCCCGATGTGCTGCGCGTCGGTCAGCCGATCAGCATCTACCTCAATCCCAAGACGCCGGTGGCGGAGCGCAGATGAACGGCGGCTCCACCAGCGCGCGGTCCAACGCACCCTCCATCGCGATCGATGTGAAGGGCCTGACCAAGTCGTTTGGCGGACGCGAGGTCGTCCATGACCTGTCGATGCAGGTCAAGCGCGGCTCGATCTACGGCTTCCTCGGTCCCAACGGCAGCGGCAAGACCACGACCATCCGCATCCTGTGCGGCCTGCTGACGCCCGACAGCGGCGAGGGCACCTGCCTCGGCTACGACATCCGGCGCGATGCCGACAAGATCAAGCGCAAGGTCGGCTACATGACGCAGCGCTTCAGCCTCTACCAGGATCTGTCGGTGCGCGAGAATCTCGAATTCGTGGCGCGGCTCTATGGCATGCCGGACGCGCGCGGCGCCGCGGCCGACATGATCGCGCGGATCGGGCTGAAGGGCCGCGAGGAGCAGCTCGCCGCCAACCTTTCCGGCGGCTGGAAGCAGCGGCTCGCGCTCGGCGCCTGCACGCTGCCCAATCCGCAATTGCTGCTGCTCGACGAGCCGACCGCCGGCGTCGATCCCAAGGCGCGGCGCGATTTCTGGAACGAGATCCACGCGCTCGCCGCCGAAGGCCTCACCGTGCTGGTCTCGACCCATTACATGGACGAGGCCGAGCGCTGTCACGAGATCGCCTACATCGCCTACGGCCATCTCTTGGCCCATGGCACGGTGGACGAGGTGATCGCGGCGTCCGCGCTGTCGACCTGGACGGTGACGGGCGAGGATTTCAACGGCCTGATGGCCGAGCTCACGGACAAGCCCGGCGTCGACATGGTGGCGCCGTTCGGCACCAGCCTGCACGTCTCCGGCCGCGACAAGGCGGCGCTCGAGGCCGCGATCGCGCCCTATCGGGACAATTCGAAGTGGCATTGGCAGGCCAGCGAGCCGTCGCTCGAAGACGTCTTCATCGATCTGATGGGGCGCTCCAAGGATAATTTCCAAGGATAATCTCCAGGGATAATTGCGATGAGCGCAACGGAAACGATCCAGAACAGCGAGGCGAGGGAGCCGGCATTCGGCTTCTGGCGGCGCAGCTACGCGATGCTGGTCAAGGAGTTCATCCAGCTTCGCCGCGACCGCGTCTCTTTCGCCATGATCATCATGCTGCCGGTCATGCAGCTGACGTTGTTCGGCTACGCCATCAACACCACGCCGCGCAATCTGCCGACCGCGGTGCTGACCCAGGAAGACAGCGATCTCGGCCGTTCGATCCTGAAGGCGATGGAGAACACCGCCTATTTCCATTTTGTCCGCGAGGTCCACACCGTCGAGGAATTCGACGAGCTGCTGCAATCCGGCAAGGTGCTGTTCGGCGTCGAAATCCCGCGCGGCTTCGAGCGCGCGGTGCGGCGCGGCGACAGACCGGCGCTGCTGGTCGCCGCCGATGCCACCGACCCGGTCGCGTCGGGCTCGGCGCTCGGCGCACTCGGGCCGCTGGTGCAATCGGCGCTGGCGCATGATCTGCACGTCGGCGATCCCCCGGACATGCCGTTCGAAATCCGCGCCCACGCCCGCTACAACCCGGCGGCGGATTCGCGCCTCAATATCGTGCCCGGCCTGGTCGGGACCATCCTGACCATGACCATGCTGATCTTCACCGCGCTCTCGGTGACGCGCGAGATCGAGCGCGGCACCATGGAGAGCCTGCTGTCGATGCCGATCAAACCGGTCGAGGTGATGTTCGGCAAGATCATCCCCTATGTGCTGGTCGGCTTCATCCAGGCCACGCTGATCATCGCCATCGGCATTGTGCTGTTCGGTGTGCCGGTCCTCGGCAGCCTGACGCTGCTGGCGCTGCTCACCACACTGTTCATCACCACCAATCTGTCGATCGGCTACACCTTCTCGACCATCGTCCAGAACCAGCTGCAGGCGATGCAGCTCTCGATGATGTTCTTCCTGCCGAGCATCCTGCTGTCCGGCTTCATGTTTCCGTTCGCGGGCATGCCGGTCTGGGCGCAATATATCGGCGAGGGGCTGCCGCTGACCCATTTCGTCCGCATCGTCCGGGCCATCATGCTGAAGGGCGCGGCGATGCAGAACCTGCAATACGACACCGCCGCATTGGTCGCCCTGATGCTGTTCGCCATGACGATCGCGGTGACGCGCTTCCGCCGCACGCTCGATTGAGGCTATGATGGATGCCATCAATGATCGTCATTCCGGGGCGATGCGAAGCATCGAACCCGGAATCTCGAGATTCCGGGTTCGCTTCGCGCCCCGGGATGACGGGGTGGGAGGCATGGCGGAATCTTCGGACAAAAGCGGCGCAGCGGCAGACACAACCGTATCCGCCGATTTCCATCACGCCCTGATGCGCGAGGTGATGACCACCGAGCTGCTCCGCATCAAGGTGCTGATCGCTACCGCCGCTGCTCTCGCGGCGATCAGTCTGCTGGTGTATTTCTTTGCGCCCGACGCGGTCAGCCGCGTCTGGCACGGCAACCTCAGCCCCGTCTACGTCTTCTACGTCACCATTCCGCTGATCCTGTTCGAGCTATGGGTGCACGGGGCAATCAGCTGGCACATGCGCAAGGGGCGCGACCTGCCGGTGGTCCGGCGCTACATCGGCGTGCTGGTCGAGACGTCGCTGCCGACCGTCGTGCTGGCGCTGCACATGAACAGCATGGGGCCGCAAGAGGCGCTCGGCTTCGTGGCGCCGCTGATCTATTTCGTCTTCATCATCCTGTCGACGCTGCGGCTCGACTTCTGGCTCTCGACCTTCACCGGCTTCGTCGCGGCGGCCGAGCTGTTCTACATGGCGGTGTTCTTCCATCCCTCGGGCGGCGGCGCGGCCGAGACCAGCATCTACTATCACGCCGCGCGGAGCTCGATCATCCTGATCTGCGGCATGTTGGCCGGCGCGGTCGGCATGCAGCTGCGCCGGCAGTTCGCGGCTAGCATCGCGGCCGCCACCGCGCGCGATCGCATCACCAATCTGTTTGGCCAGCACGTCTCGCCGCAGGTGGTCGAACGTCTGATGACGGAGGGTGCCGGCACCGGCAGCGACATCCGCCGTGTTGCGGTGATGTTCGTGGATTTCCGCAGCTTCACGGCCGGTGCGCGCGCCCGCTCGCCGCAAGAGGTGGTCGACAGGCTCGATGGCGCCTTTGCCGTGCTGGTCGATATCCTCGATCGCCATGGCGGCATCGTGAACAAGTTTTTGGGCGACGGCTTTCTCGCGCTGTTCGGTGCCCCGTTCGAGACCGGCGACGCCGCGCATCAGGCGGTCGCCGCCGCGCGTGAAATGCTCGCCGCGAACGAGCGCACCAACGCGGCGACGAGCTGGCCGCTGCGCATCGGCATCGGCATCCACATCGGCGAGGTCGTCGCCGGCAATATCGGCTCGCCCCGGCGCAAGGAGTACACCGTGATCGGCGACACCGTGAATTTTGCCGCGCGGCTCGAGGCGCTGAACAAGGAGCTCGGCTCGCAGTTTTTAATTTCCTCCGCGGTGCGCGAGGCGCTCGGCGATGACTGCAAGGACGCGGTGTCGCGCGGCGAGATCCCGGTGCGGGGCTACGAGCACCCGGTGCACGTCTGGCAGTTGGGGTAGGCGGCGACGCTCACATGATCCGAGGCAATCACGCACGGCTCCTCAAGCCGCGCGAGCTGCCTGCATGTGACTTGCCCGCGATTGTACCGAGTGCTCTGAAGGGCATCGCTCGGGCCGTGGTACGGTGACGTCATCGGAATGACCGGAGCACGAGGACAAGCAGGATGCAGCGGCGCTATATCACCGTCGACGTTTTCACCGACCGCGCCTTCGGCGGCAACCCGCTCGGCGTGGTGCTCGACGCCGAAGGCCTCTCGACCGAAGAGATGCAGGCGATCGCGACCGAGTTCAACTATTCCGAGACGACCTTCGTGCTGCCGCCGCAGGACAAGGTCAACGACGCCCAGGTTCGCATCTTCACGGTGCGCTCGGAAATTCCGTTCGCCGGCCATCCCAATGTCGGCACCGCCTTCGTGCTGGCAAGCCGGGCCGCGAAGGCGCCGGCGCGCTTGAGGTTCGAGGAGAAGGCGGGCCTCGTGCCGGTCGAGATCCTGTCCGACGGCGGCAATGTGATCGGGGCCGAGCTGACCGCGCCGCAGGCGCTGCAGCGGACCAATGAGGTCAGCGCGGCCGCCGCCGCCGCGTGCCTGTCGCTGACGGCGGCTGATGTGAAGACCGATCGGCACGCGCCGCAGGTCGTCTCGGTCGGGCTGCCGTTCCTGGTGGTCGAGATCGCCTCGCGCGAGGCGCTGAGGCGCGCCCGGCCGGATGCTGCGGCGTTCGCCAGGACGCTGGCCGAGATCGGCCGCGACGTGGTCTATTTCTACACGCGCGACGTGCCGGCGAGCGAGCAGCCGCTCGACCTGCAGGCGCGCATGTTCCATCCGGGCGCCAGCGGCCTGTCCGAGGATCCCGCCACCGGCAGCGCGACCGCGGCTTGCGCGGCGCTGCTCGCCGATATTGATCCCGCGCGCGATGGCGAATTGCGGCTGCGGATCGGGCAGGGCGTCGACATGGGCCGGCCGAGCCTGTTGCTGACGCGCGTGCGCAAGCAAGGCGGCGCGATCACTTCGGTGCATGTCGGCGGCGGCTGCGTGACGATGATGGAAGGGACGCTGAACATGCCGGGCGAGGCAGGCTAGAGCTGCGGTGCCGCCAGGTTCTCGATCCTGACGCCGTCGCGCTCTTCGATGATCTCGGCGATCCATCGACGGTGGCAGTGCTGGTGGTCGCGCTCGTAGCAGAGGATGCAGACCGGGCCGGACTGCTTGACCAGCGCCGACAGCTCGTCGAGCTCTTCCTTGGCCTGCGCCGTCTTTAGGTGCGCCGAATAGATCTTGTGCAGCAGCGCATATTGCCCGCTGCGTGCCGCTTCCCGTCCGCTTTTCGGGGTGCCGAGACCGCGCAGATGGACGTAGCCGATGCCGCGCTCGTCGAGACCGGCGGCGAGCTGGGTCTTGGAGAAGCCGGGCCGGCGCGAGGAGGCGATGGCGCGGACGTCGACCAGCAGCTTGACGCCGGCCTGCTCGAGCTCGTCGAGCACCGCCTTCGACGGCGTCTGCTCGTAGCCGATGGTGAACAGCTTCCTGGCCTTCGCCATCGGTTCTCGCTCACTTCACCCGTTCGATCAGCTCCATCGCGCCGGCCGGCGCGCGGACCTTGCCCTCGTGGATCACATAGGCGAACACGTCGCGGGGCGCCTTCTTGGGCGCGGCCTTGTCGACCTTCGGCAGGTCGTCGGGCTCGCTGCCGCCGGCCCAGTCCTGAAACCGCTTGGCCCAGGCGTCGAGCTGCTTCGGCGGATAGCAGGTCTTCAATTCGTCATCGCCCTTCTGCAGCCGGGCATAGACGAAGTCGCTCGCGACGTCGGCGATCGCCGGATATTTGCCGTGCTCGGCGAACACCACCGGTACCTCGTGCTCGCGAATGAGGGCGACGAATTCGGGCACGCAAAAACTGTCGTGGCGGACTTCGACGACGTGGCGCAGCGCGCGGCCGTCGAGCTTGCGCGGCAGCAGCTCGAGGAACTTGCCGAAATCGGCGCCGTCGAACTTCTTGGTCGGCGCGAACTGCCAGAGCACCGGCCCGAGCCGGTCCTTCAGCTCCAGCACGCCCGAATCATAGAACCGCTTCACCGAATCGCCGGCTTCGGCGAGCACGCGGCGGTTGGTGGCGAAGCGCGGTCCCTTCAGCGAGAAGATGAAGCCGTCGGGCACTTCGCTGGCCCATTTGCGAAAGCTCTCCGGCTTCTGCGAGCCGTAATAGGTGCCGTTGATCTCGATCGAGGTCAGCTTGGAGGCGGCGTAGGACAGCTCCTTCGCTTGCGCGAGCTTTTCCGGATAGAACACTCCGCGCCACGGCTCGAAGGTCCAGCCGCCGATGCCGATATAGATGTTGCCTGCGTCGGTCTTGGTTTTGGTCGCCTTGGTGGGAGCTTTGGCCACGACTGCACTCATCGTGAGGGAGGGAACAGGAAGCAAGACTAATCAAAATAATCGTGATTGGCCAGTTTGCCAGATCGGCACGGCGGCGCTTATCGTCGCTGTCGCTCTTCGCTACGATGCGCCAAAATGGAGAACAACAATGCGCATGCTGGTTGCGGCCGCCCTCTTGATCATGCCCTCCGCCGCCATATCCTCCGCTGCAGTGGCCGATGAGGTCGACGATGCGCACAAGCTCGCGATCACCGGCCGCGACGCCTACTGGAATTGTCTCGCCCGCGAATATCCCCGCGACAGCAACAAGGCGATGTCCGACCAGGAGTTCACCTCGCTGATCGCCAATGTCTGTCCGTCGGAGCGGCAGAACTTCCGTGTGTCGCTGATCGACTTCCTGTCGCTGCAATTTCCGAAGCAGGACGCCGACGCGAATCTGACGACCGCCAACCGTGCGATCGAGCTCGCGCAGAAGGACATCGTGACCGCCTTCACCCGGCGCAGGGCCGCGGCCAAATAGGTTCCCAAATCCTGTTGCGGCCGGCCGATTTTTGATATCAATCCGCGCAGGCGAGGGGATCATCGGCATGAGATCACAATCGACGGCAGGTTTCTTGGGCGCACTGGTCGCGGCCGTCGCGCTGGCGGCGGCGTTCATCTACGGGCCGTCGCCGAGCCAGCTCCGTAACCCGACCCGGTCCGCCGCACAGCCGCAGGCGGCTCCAGCTGCCGAGGCCGCGCCGGCAGCCCCGGCGCCACGCGGCCCGGTGATCCGGGAAGTCCCGAACAACTAGCGCCTCCTGCGCCCCTTGCGGACCGCCTGGGGCCTTCCTATCTTGCTTCCAACGGCGACGTTGCAGCTTCAGGGCTCCGGCGCCGGACGACCACGACATTGATTGGCTGCGCCGGATGTACGCGCGCCCCTTGTTCGTGGTCGTTGGCATTTTCAGGGGTGTTTTGCCCCGTTTTCCCGCTTTCCGAGCGTGCGTTTGGGTCGGCCTGCCTTGGCAGCGGGAGAGGCTGCGGCTATACGCTGGCGCTCATGAACGAAGCCATCAAGCCGAGCCCCGAAACCTCATCGCTGGCAGCAAGCTTGCCGCTGCTTTCGGTGGTCGTCCCGACCTTCAACGAACGCGACAATGTCACGGTGCTGTACCGCCGGCTCGACGCGATCCTGAAGGACGTGTCCTGGGAAGTCATCTTCGTCGACGACAATTCGCCCGACGGAACCTGGGACGTGGTGCGCGCGCTGGCGCGGAAGGATTCCCGCGTGCGCTGCATCCGCCGGATTGGCCGGCGCGGCCTGTCCGGCGCCTGCATCGAGGGCATTCTGGCCTCGAGCGCGCCCTATGCCGCGGTGATGGATGCCGACCTGCAGCATGACGAGACCCAGCTGCCGAAGATGGTGGCGCTGCTGCAGAGCGGCGAGGCCGAACTCGTGGTCGGCAGCCGCTACATCGAGGGCTACAAGGCCGACGGCTTCAACAAGCAGCGCGCCGGTGCCAGCGCGTTCGCCACCGAGATCGCGCGCCGCGCGCTGAAGGTCGAGATCGCCGACCCCATGAGCGGCTTCTTCATGATCCGCCGCGACCGTTTCGAGCAGCTCGCGCCGCAGCTGTCGACGCAGGGCTTCAAGATTCTGCTCGACGTCGTGGCGACTGCGGAGGGCAAGCTGCGCGCGGTCGAAATTCCCTACACGTTCGGTGCCCGCCAGCATGGCGAGAGCAAGCTCGACTCGATGGTCGCGCTCGACTTCCTCGGTTTGGTGCTGGCGAAGCTGACCAATGATCTGATCTCGCTGCGCTTCATTCTGTTCGCGGCGGTCGGCGGGCTCGGCCTGGTGGTGCACCTCACCGTGCTGTTCATCGCGCTCGAACTGTTCAAGGCGCCATTCCCGGAGGCCCAGGCCACCGGTGCGATCGTCGCCATGACCAGCAATTTCATCCTCAACAATTTCCTGACCTATCGCGATCAGCGGCTGAAGGGCTTTGGCATCCTGCGCGGCCTGCTGCTGTTCTATCTGGTCTGCAGCGTCGGCCTGCTCGCCAATGTCGGCGTCGCGTTCTCGGTCTACGACCAGGAGCCGATCTGGTGGCTGGCGGGCGCAGCCGGCGCGCTGATGGGCGTGGTTTGGAACTACGCGATGTCCGGGCTGTTCGTCTGGCGCAAGCGATGACGGCGGCATGAACGCGAGCGAGGCGCGGCTGGCCCGAAACACCGCGCTTGCGGTGTGCGCGCTGGTCGTGTTGCGGCTGGCCGCCGCGGCATGGACGCCGCTGACTTTCGACGAAGCCTATTACTGGATGTGGTCGAAGTCGCTCGCCGGCGGCTATTACGACCATCCGCCGATGGTGGCGGTGGTGATCCGGCTCGGCACCATGATCGCGGGCGATACGCCGTTCGGCGTGCGGCTGGTGTCGATCCTGCTCGCACTGCCGATGAGCTGGGCGATCTACCGGGCCGCCGAGATCCTGTTCGGCGGCCGGCGCATCGCCGCGAGCGCAACGATCCTGCTCAATGTGACGCTGATGGCCGCCGTCGGCACGCTGATCGTGACGCCGGATGCGCCGCTGCTGGTCGCTGCCAGCCTGCTGCTGTACGCGCTCGCAAAGGTGCTGGAGAGCGGTCGCGGCGAATGGTGGCTTGCGGTCGGCGCCAGCGCCGGCGCGGCGCTGCTATCGAAATACTCGGCGCTGTTCTTTGGTCCGGCGATCCTGATCTGGCTTGCGATGGTGCCGAAGCTGCGGCGCTGGTTTCTGTCGCCCTGGCTCTATCTCGGCGGCCTGGTCGCCCTCGGCCTGTTCAGCCCGGTCATCCGCTGGAATGCCGACCATCACTGGGTGTCGTTCATCAAGCAGATGGGCCGCGCGCGGATCGAGGATTTCCGGCCGACCTACATCGCCGAGCTGATCCCGACCCAGTTTGCGTTCGCAACGCCATTGGTCTTCATCCTCGGCGTGATGGGCCTCTACGCGCTCTATCGGCGCCGCGCCGGCGCGCTGGAGGCGCGCGTGCTGGTCAACACGATGTTCTGGACCATCGTCGTCTACTTCACCTGGCACGCATTGCATGCACGGGTCGAGGCCAACTGGTTCGCGCCGGTCTATCCCGCCTTTGCCGTAGCGGCCGCGGTCGCGGCAGTCCAGGTGCAGTGGGCGCCGCGCGAGCAGCGCACGGTCGATTTCTGCCGCCGCTGGGCCGCGCCCGTCGGCGTCGTGCTGTTCGCGCTGCTGATCGTGCAGGCCAACACCGGTTTGCTCTCGGGCTACCGCCGCGACGCCACCGTGCGCAGCGTCGGTGTCGGCTGGCAGGAGCTTGCGGACGAGATCGAGGCGACCCGCGTGCGGACCGGCGCGAGCTGCGTGCTGGCGGCGGATTACGGCACCACGGGCTGGCTCGCCTTCTATCTCCCCAAGGGCACCTGCGTCGCCCAGCAGGGCCAGCGCATTCGCTGGGTCAACATGCAAGAGCCGAGCCCGGCGCAACTGGCTGGCAAGCTGCTCTATGTGCACGAGGTCGAGCAGGCGATGCCGGCCTCGCTGCGCGACAATTTCGCCCATATCGAAACGGTGGCCGAAGCCAAGCGCATGCGGGGGCCGCTGACCATCGAGACCTACGCGCTCGACCTGCTGGAAGGCGCAAAGGGCGAGATCCTCGACCGTTCCCCGCCGCCGGAACTGCAATAAATCCTCGCCGTTGAGTGTCGGATCGTCCGGGTCCGGGTCGTCTTCCAGACAGCCCGTCAACCACGCGAGGTTCCAACCATGACCAGTTCCGCCCTCAAGCCTGCTGCCGAACTCGCCACGACCAATGTCAGGCGCTTTCCCAATGAAAGCGCCGAGTATCGCAGCGCCCGCCAGGAATTGCTCGTCGAAGAGATCGAACTGCGCCGGCATATCGAGCGCGTCGCCGCGCTGCGCCGCGCATTGCCGCCGGGCGGCGAGGTGACCAAGTCCTATGAGTTCATCGGAGAGGCCGGTGCGGCATCGCTCGCCGATCTGTTCGGCGGCAAGCCGACCCTCATCATCTACAGCTACATGTACGGCCCGCAGCGCGAGAAGCCGTGTCCGATGTGCACGTCGTTCATGGGCACGTGGGAGGAGAAGCTGCCCGATATCGAGCAGCGCGTGTCGTTCGTGTTCGTGGCGCGCTCGCCGATCGCACGCCTGATCGAGGCGAAGAAGGCGCGCGGCTGGACGCGTCACAGGATCTACTCGGATGCATCGGGCGATTACACGCGCGACTATGTCAACAAGGATGACAGCGACCTGCCGGGCTACAATGTCTTCACACGCCACAACGGCACGATCCGTCATTTCTGGGCCGGCGAAATGGGGGCGGGCACGATGGACCCCGGCCAGGACCCGCGCGGCGCGCCGGATATGGATCCGCTGTGGACCTTGCTCGACACGACGCCTGAAGGACGCGGCAGGACTGGTATCCGAAGCTCAGCTACTGAGAGATGGTTTTTGCTCGATCCCCGCGCGATTACGGGGCGATCGGCAAGGAAATTCTCCCCTGAATATATTCCGGTATGCCGCGCTGGAGCGGCATACCGGAATGTCCCATGATGGGACAGAAAAGCCGCTTTGGCGGTCCAATGTCATCTTAAAAAAGCCCTACGCCACAGGCACTTCCCGCGCTGCAGGGGATCGCATCCGGTTAAGTCGCATTTAACTAAAAGTCGCCTTAATGGCCGTCTGTGCCCCCGCGCGACGTTGAGCCGAACACCCGTTCGACCCCGCGTCGAGTGAGGGACAAAGGTGGACCTGTTTTGAGCGCCGGGCGTATGGGTACGAGTGCGAGTGCGTATGTTCTTGGGGCGCCAAGCCGCAAGAAATCCTCCCGAAAAATTCTC
Source organism: Bradyrhizobium sp. USDA 4503 (assembly GCF_054055815.1). Classification (NCBI taxonomy): domain Bacteria; kingdom Pseudomonadati; phylum Pseudomonadota; class Alphaproteobacteria; order Hyphomicrobiales; family Nitrobacteraceae; genus Bradyrhizobium; species Bradyrhizobium sp. USDA 4503. The sequence goes on along the minus strand of NZ_JBSRXS010000001.1, from coordinate 2,719,673 downwards.
CCACAGCATTTCCTCGGCAGCGCCGCGGTGGCGGGGCTGGTGCTTGGCTGCGCCTGGACCGTCTACGCCAACATTTTTGCGGCGAGCGTCTATCCGTCGGTGGGTAGTGCGTCGTTCGATGCGCCGGTGGTGAAGCGGCCCGTCGCGGTCGCTGCGCGGCCGACGCCTGCCTTCAACGAGGTGTTCGCGTCCCTGACGCCAGCACCGGCGGCGCCCGCGAAGACCGAGGTCGCGAAGTCGGAAGCCCCGGCATCGTCGCTTATGTTTAACGATCGGTTTGCGGCCGCCTCGCCCGAGGGCGTCGCATCCAGCGTCGTGGCTGACGCTGCATCGCAGATCGACCCGATCAAGCAGGCCGCTGCGCCCAAGGTCGCCGAAGCGGCGAGGGCGGTCGCCTCCGCGGAGCTTGCCGAGACATCGAAGGCGTTGCCGGCGCCGAAGTCGGTCGAGACCGCCAAGAAGCAGGCCGCCGCCAATCTGAAGGTGGCGCTCAACGATCCCGCTGCGGACGTTCAGCCCAAGGGGGCCGATAAGGCGTCCGAGGCGAAGCCTGCCGAGGCCAAGCAGGCTGCGAAATCCGGCGGCGTTCGCGACATGGCCGCGCGCGCCAAGGCCGCGGTGATGTCGATCGCATCGAACGACCGGCAGACCATGGTCGAAAAACTGTGGGGCAAGCGGGAGTCGAGCGGCGGACTGCTCTCCTTCGCTTCAGCCGACGCGAACGTGACCGGCAGCATCCCCTCGACGTTGGACCAGAACCCGATGCTCGGCGGCTCGCCGCCCTATGACCGTCAGACCGCAGTCTACGACATCTCGGCCAAGACCGTGTACCTGCCCGATGGCACGCGCCTCGAGGCGCATTCGGGCCTCGGCTCCAGGCTCGACGACCCCAGGTCCTCGCATCTGAAGATGGTCGGCGTGACGCCACCGCACATTTACGAACTCAAGCCGCGCGAGGCGCTGTTCCACGGCGTGCCGGCACTGCGGCTCAATCCGATCGGCGGCGAGGGCAAGATCTTCAACCGCGACGGCCTGCTCGCGCACACCTTCATGCTCGGTCCGAACGGCGACTCCAACGGCTGCGTCTCGTTCAAGGATTATTACGCGTTCCTCGACGCCTACCGTAACAAGGGCATCCGCCGTCTCGCGGTGCTCGCGCGGATTCAGTAGTCAGAGCGGGCAGCGGCCCACCGCTGCGGCCTGATCGACGTCTGGAACCCGATGCCATAGTCGCTATATTGTGCTGATCCAGGGCGAGTCCAAGCTCGGCAACGGATCTGGTGCAAGCGAACATGTCTCCTACACCCTCCATCGAAACCCCGCCGCCGATCACGACCGAAGCGTTCGTCGATGCCGCCGCGGCCGTTGCCCGCCTCGAAGAGATCTACGTGCGCAACACTGAATTCCTGCGCAATCGCTTTGAGGCCTATGTCAACGGCGCTGTTATCACGACGCGGGTGCGGGCACATTACCCGTTTGTCCGCATCACGACCTCGTCGCACGCGCGGCTCGACTCGCGGCTTGCCTACGGCTTCGTCGCAGGACCCGGCGTCCACGAGACCAGCATCACGCGCCCCGATATCTTCCGGACCTATCTCACCGAGCAGATCGGGCTCCTGATCAAGAACCATGGCGTGGCGGTCGAGATCGGCGAGTCGAACGAATCTATCCCGATCCATTTCGCCTACCGCCGCGACATCAATATCGAGGCGGCGCTGACCATCGCCGACAGTTCGGCGTTCACAAGGTCGCTGCGCGACATCTTCGATACGCCCGATCTCGCCGCGATGGACGATGCGATCGCCGACGGGACCTTTGAGCTGACGCCGGGCGTGCCGGAGCCGCTGGCGCTGTTCCGCGCGGCGCGGGTCGATTACTCGCTGCGCCGGCTCTACCACTACACCGGCACCGACCCGGAGCACTTCCAGAATTTCGTGATCTTCACGAACTACCAGTTCTATGTCGATGCCTTCGTGCAGCTTTCCCAGCAGCGCCTTGCGTCGGGCGAGGCCGGTCTCGAGGCCTTCGTCGCGCCCGGCAATGTGATGACGCACAATGCGCGGCTCGGCGGCGGCATCACCGGGACCCCGTCCGAACGCGTCCCGCAGATGCCGGCCTTTCATCTGGTCCGGCCCGGCTATCGCGGCATTACCCTGATCAATATCGGAATCGGTCCGTCCAATGCGCGCAACATCACCGATCACGTCGCGGTGCTGCGGCCGCATGCCTGGCTGATGATCGGGCACTGCGCCGGACTGCGCAACACGCAGCGGCTCGGCGATTATGTGCTCGCCCATGGCTATGTGCGCGAGGACCACGTGCTCGATCACGAGCTGCCGCTCTGGGTGCCGATCCCGGCGCTTGCGGAGATGCAGGTCGCGCTTGAGGAAGCCGTCGGCGAGGTGACCGGGCTCACCGGCTTCGAGCTCAAGCGGCTGATGCGCACCGGCACGGTCGCCAGCGTCGACAACCGCAACTGGGAGATCAGCGGGCCGCAGGTAATCCGGCGCATGTCGCAGTCGCGCGCGGTCGCGCTCGACATGGAATCGGCGGCGATCGCCGCCAACGGCTACCGCTTCCGCGTACCCTACGGCACGCTGCTGTGCGTCTCCGACAAGCCGTTGCACGGCGAGATCAAGCTCGCAGGCATGGCCAGCGAATTCTACCGTCAGCGCGTCGGCCAGCACCTTGAGATCGGTCTCAAGGCGCTGGAGCGGCTCAAGCAGCAGGAATCCGAACGCCTGCATTCGCGCAAGCTGCGCAGCTTCGCCGAGGTCGCGTTTCAGTAGCACAACGCAGAGCGGGGCGGCCCTCAGGCAAGCGCGTTGCCGCGGGCGATGATCGCGAAGCGGTCGGACAGTTCGGCGAGCGCGACGTCGTGAATCAGCCTTGCGGCAATCGTGCCGCCGACGCCGTCGGGCAGGTCGCGGGTGGCGCAGCTGTCGGCGTCGATCGTGGTGCGGAAGCCGAGATCGAGCGCGGCGCGGGCCGTCGAGCTCACGCACATATGCGTCATGAAGCCGGCCAGCACCAGCTCCTTGCGGCCGGTCGCGGCAAGCTGCGCGTTGAGGTCGGTGCCGGCGAACGCGTTCGGCAATTGCTTCTCGATCACGATCTCGCCCGGCCGCGGCGCCAGCGGCGCGACGATCGCGCCACGCTCCGCGCTGCGGTCGAACAGGCTGCCCGGCTGGCCCTTGTGCGCGATGTGGATGATCGCGGCGCCGCTTTCCCGGGCGCGCGCGAGCAAATTGGCGGCGCGCGCAATCGCCGGGTTGGCGTCGGGCAGCGCCAAGGGACCTGCCAGATATTCGTTCTGGATATCGATCAGCACCAGGCAGCTGTCGCCGAGGCGGGGCGGGGTGAGGTCGATACCGGCAAGCTGCATCAATGTCTTGGCTGACGTCATGGTCGTTCTCCAGCGGATGTATCGCCGAAAACATAGCCCGGGATCGGCCTGCTGTTATGCAGGGATATTGCAGCCGGTGGCTGCGTTATTGCAGGTGGCCGCCGCAGGATGTAGCCTGCCGCCATGAACTGGGACGATCTTCGCATCATCGCGGCCGTCAGGGATGAGGGCACTTACGCGGGCGCCAGCGCGCGGCTGCGCATCGACGAGACCACGGTCGGGCGCAGGCTGGCGCGGATCGAGCGCGCGCTCGGCCTGCGCCTGTTCGAGGCCGTCGATGGCGTCCGCAAGCCGACCCGGCAGTGCGACATGGTGCTCGCGCATATTGAGGCGATGGCCGCGCATGCCGAGGAGATCGGCCGGATCGGCGAAAGCCTGCCTGGTCCGGTCGGGCGGCTGCGCATCGCCTCCACCAGTGCGATCGCCGAGGAGGTGCTGGCGCCGCGCACAAGTGAATTCCTGCGCGCCCATCCGGGCCTGACGCTGCAGTTTCTGACGTCGAGCGACAATGTAAAATTCTCGCGCTGGGAGGCCGATCTCGCGATCCGCTTGCGCAAGCCGGACAAGGGCGACTTTGCGATCTCGAAGCTTGCCGAGGTCAGGTCGTATTTCTTCGAGCCGGCCGCGACGACAGCGGGCGAAGCGATGCTGTGCGCCTATCCCGACGAGCTTGGAGGGATTCCGGAAATGCAGTTCCTGCGCACGAAGCGACTTCGCGCGCGCTGCGTCACCGACAATGTCCGGATCATCCACACGCTGATTCAGTCGCATCACGCGGTCGGCGTGTTGCCGGAGCACAGCTGTGCCGACCTGCTGACCGACCGCCGTCTGCGCGCCACGCTGCTGCCGAAGCGACGCGACGTCTGGCTCCTGGTGCAAAACCATCTCAAGCGCGATGCGGCGACGCGTGTCACCATCGACTGGCTGCGCGCCTGCTTCCAGGATGCCGCGCAGAGGGGGTGAGGTGCCCTCGCAATGACGGGACGTGCCGCGACGCGTGGGTCACAGCAGCGCCCCGTCATGAAAAAATCACACGCAGCCCTCTTGCAACCCGGACGTGCTTCGTCTATTAGCCCGCTCCTTCGCTTCGGCCACGGGTTCGGGCTCGTTGAGATCCCGACTGGCGCGAGCCGCTTTGCGGTGTCGTGTTCCGCCGAAATGAAGATCGCGAGATGAAGCTCATGGTCGAGCGTCGGGGATGAAATCCCGAAGGCATCGGTTCGAATCCGGTCTCTCACAAAGGATAGCTCAGTTGGTTAGAGCAGGTGAATGATACTCATCGGGTCGCGGGTTCGATTCCCGCTCCAAGCGCTCCGTTTCAGCCTGTAAAGCTGATACCTCTGAAGGGGACCGGACGCGCGCTTCAGTCGCAGTCCGGCCGTCCTGCCGCAAGGCATTTCGTCCGAACATCGACACTGTGAGACCGGCTTTGCGCCGCGGTGGATACCGCTTGCGCTGATGCCGGGTGGCTTCGCTCGGCCGCGCGACATTCGTCGCGCGAACGCGCGCGTGCGCCCGTCATCGCGCAAGCCTTAAGCCACGGCCCGCTTGGCTGACAGGAAGCCGCGTTCGCGTCCTCACGTCCTTTGCCAAATGCAACCCGCTCTCAGGCCCATGGGCCTGATGGCAAACGATGGAGGCGTGTCATGACCTGGCACTTCTTGACGACCAATTTGACGGTGAAGGATGGCGAGCGCGCGTTGCTGACGCGCAACGGCCGGCTCGAGCAGGTGCTCGCGCCCGGACGTCACCGCCTGTTCGATCCCCTGCATCAGCTCAAGGCCGAGCTGTTCAGCGTCGTGCGGACCGAATTCCCCGCGGATCGCTTCGCGGTGATCAAGGCCGCGCGGCCTGATCTCGCCGACGAGCTGTTCGAGGCGGTGGAAACCCGCGCGAACGAGATCGCGATCGTCAGCCTCGACGGCCGTCCCGTGCAACTGATGACGCCCTGGCAGACGCGCGTGTACTGGAAGATCGCGACGTCGGTCGAGGTCGAGCGCATCGACGTCACCAGCGATCCCAGGGTCACGGCACGCCACCTCGCGATGATCCAGCCCAACCGGGCCGGCGTCATCACCGAGGCGGTGGTCGAGAACCACGAGGCCGGTCTGCTCACGGTCGAGGGCAAGCTGGTCGAGCGGCTCGCGCCCGGTCGGCACGCGTTCTGGATCGCGGGCCGCAAGATCGAGGTCAAGCGCCTCGATCTGCGTCCCCAGGCGGTCGAGATCACGGCGCAGGAGATGCTGACCAAGGATCGCATCGCGCTGCGCGTAACGCTGACCGCGTTCCGCCGGATCGGCGATCCCGAGCGGGTCGTGGCAACGGTGCCCGACGTGGATGCGTGGCTGTACCGCCTGGTGCAGTTCGCGATCCGCGAGGCGGTGGCCGGCCGCACGCTGGACGAGGTGCTGTCTGCGAAGACGGCGCTCGATACGGAGCTTCGCGACTTCGTCCGCGATCGTGTCGCGGACAGCGGCGTCGAGGTCACCGAGCTCGGCGTGAAGGACGTGATCCTGCCCGGCGAGATCCGCGAGCTGGTCAACAAGGTGGTGGAGGCGGAGCGGGTGGCGAAGGCCAACCTGATCCGCCGCCAGGAGGAGACCGCGGCGACGCGTTCGCTCCTGAACACCGCCAGGCTGATGGAGGAGAACCCTCTGCTGCTCCGGCTCAAGGAGCTGGAGTCGCTCGAGCGTCTGGTCGAGAAGGTCGGCCGCATCGACCTGCATGCGGGCGAGGGCCAGGGCCTCGATGCGCTGCTGACCAAGCTCGTGCGTCTCAAGGCGCCCGAGAGCGCCTAAGACAGAAGGGCCGCCCACGGGCGGCCCTTCGATTTTCTTCGCCGGGACGGACCGCCGGCACCCGTACGAATGTTAGCGTGCAGACGGCTGTAACGGGGCACCGCCACGGCACAGTTCGCATGTCCCGCGCCACGCCGCAAAACAAAGGTGCTACTCCGGTCAGATTGCGATAACGTTCATGCGCCGTGGTCCATTCGGCCAGCCGTCAACCCGTCGGTGAAGCCAGTGCAGCAGATTGCGGAATGGCTCGAGAAGCTGGGACTTGGGCAATACGCGCTGCGTTTTGCCGAGAACGGGATCGACCTCGGCGTTCTTCCCGAGTTGACGGATGAAGACTTCGACAGGCTCGGCGTCCTGCTCGGCCATCGCCGCAAGATGCTGCGCGCGATCGCCGATCTCAATCATGCCGAGCTGATCGCCGCGCCGGTTTCACCGCACGATGCCGAGCGCCGCCACCTCACCGTGATGTTCTGCGACCTGGTCGGCTCGACGGCATTGTCGGCACGTCTCGATCCCGAGGACATGTGGGAGGTGATCCGCGCCTATCGCGCGGCCTGTGCGCAGGTGATCACGACATATGACGGCGCCGTTGCCAGATTTATCGGCGATGGGATCCTTGCTTATTTCGGCTATCCCCGTGCCCACGAGGATGATGCGGAGCGCGCGGTGCGCGCCGGCCTCGATGTCATCGCTGCAATCGGCAAGCTCGAGACCCGCGCGGAAGAGGGCGTTGCGGTACGGATCGCAATCGCGAGCGGGCTTGTCGTGGTCGGCGACCTCGTCTCCGGCGGCGCGTCGGAGGAGCAGGCGCTGGTCGGCGATGCGCCGAACATCGCCGCGCGGCTGCAAAGCCTGGCGGAGCCGGGCGTGGTCGTCGTGGCGGCCTCGACCCGCCGGCTGCTCGGCAATTTGTTCACGCTGCGCAACCTCGGCCGCCGCGAGGTCAAGGGCATCTCCGAGCCGATCGCGGTGTGGGCCGTCGAAGGCGAGCCGGCATCGGAAAGCCGTTTCGAGGCGGTGCGCACCGCGCGCTCGATCGGCTTCGTCGGCCGCAAGGCGGAGATCGAATTTGCGCTGTCGCGCCAGCAACTGGCGTGGCAGGGCCAGGGCCAGGCCGTGCTGATATCGGGCGAAGCGGGTATCGGCAAATCGCGCATCGTGGCGATGCTCTCCGACAGCCTGGCGCCCGGAACACACCGCCGTGTGCGGTATCAATGCTCGCCCTATCACACCAACAGCGCGCTGCACCCCTTTGTCGGCCAGCTCGAGCGTGCCGCCGGCATCAGGTCGGAAGATGCGCCGGAGCAGAAGCTGGACAAGCTCGAAGCCATGCTGGCGCTCGGCACGCAGCACGTGCCCACCGTGACACCGCTGATCGCAGCGCTGCTGTCGATCCCGACCGGCGAGCGCTATCCGCCGCTCGGCCTCAGCCCGGCGCAGCAGCGGCGGCAGACATTCGCAGCGCTGCTCGACCAGCTCGAGGGCCTCGCCCGGCAGCAGCCGGTGCTTGTCGTCTGCGAAGACGTGCATTGGGCCGATGCCACGTCGCTCGAGCTGCTCGACCTCGCGGTCGACCGGATCAGGGGGCTGCCGATCCTGATGCTCATGACGTTCAGGCCGGAGTTCGAGCCGCCATGGGCGGGGCTCGCCAATGTCAGCCTGCTGCGGCTCGATCGGCTCGACCGGCAGGATACGCGCGCGCTGATCGAGCAGGTGACCGTCGGCCGGTTGCTGCCCGGCGAGATGATGGCGCAGATCGTCGAGCGGACGGACGGTGTCCCGCTGTTCGTCGAGGAGCTGACCAAGATGGTCATGGAGTCGGGGCTGCTGGTCGAGAATGCCGGGCGCTATCGCCTCGACAATCCGCTGCCGCCGCTGGCGATCCCGGCAACGCTGCAGGACTCGCTGATGGCACGGCTCGACCGGCTGGCGCCGGTCAAGGAGGTGGCGCAGATCGGTGCCGCGATCGGCCGTGAGTTCTCATATGCGCTGCTGCGCAGCGTGGCAGGGCGCGACGATCTGACGCTTGCCGCGGCGCTTGCCCAGCTCGAAGAGGCCGAGCTGCTGCTGCGCCGGGGCGTGCCGCCGGACGCGAGCTACAGCTTCAAGCACGCGCTGGTCCAGGAAGCGGCTTACGAGAGCTTGCTCAAGAGCCGCCGGCAATTGCTTCACAAGCATATTGGCGATGTGTTGCGCGACAAGTTTGCCGAGATGGCCGAGATCGAGCCGGAAGTCGTCGCCTACCATTTCACCGAGGCTGGGCTCGGCGAGACCGCGCTGGCGTGGTGGCGCAAGGCCGGTCAGCAGGCGCTGAAGCGCTCGGCCTATTGCGAGGCGATCGCGCATCTCGGCAAGGCGGTCGCCATCGCCGATGAACTGCCCGACGAGCCGGATCGGATGATCGGCCGGCTCCATCTGCAAATCGCCTACGGCCGCGCGCTGCGGGGCAGTCTCGGGCACAGCGCCCCCGAGACGGTCGCCGCCTGGACCCGCGCCCGGCAGTTCGCCTCCGATATCGATGATCCGATCGAAATGGCGCCGATCCAGTCGGGCCTCTTCAACGCCTGCTTGACCCACGGCGAGCTCGCGCCGATGCGGGAGTTAGCGGAGGCGATCATGGGCGCAGCGGAGCGGCACCCGCAGTCGCCGGTGGCGACCATCGTCGCGCGCTGGACCAGCGGGGTAACCTGCTGGTTCGCGGGCGAGTACCTGAACGCGGGCATCCATCTCGAGCAGGCCTTCGCGGCCTATGCGACCGAGCCGGATCCGGCAACCTTCAAGGCGTCGACGCTCGACTTGCCGTTCGTCATCATGAGATTTCTCGCCCTGGTGCTTTGGCCGCGTGGCGAGATCGATCGGGCCCGGCAGCTCGCGGGCGCCGCGATGGACGTCGCCGGGAAGCAGCGGGCGCTCGCGCGCGCCAATGCGCTGGTTCACAAGGCCGTCTTCGACGGGCTGTGCGGCAACAGATTGCGCCAGACCGACACGATCCTGGCCCTCGGCCTGGCGCGCGATCACACGATGCCGTTGTATGTCGCCGCCGGAACATATCTCAATGGTCTGGAGAAGTGGCGTGCCGGCGACCGCGCCGCAGGTCTCGCGGAGATGCAGCGTGGCTGGTCGTTGCTTCACGAGAACGACTGCTATCTCTGTGAACCGTTCTGGGGATTGCAGATTGCCGTGGCGAATGCGGAGGCCGGGCATGTCGATGCCGGGCTCGACATCATCAATGAGTTGATCGAGGCGACGGAGCAGTCCGGGCAGCACTGGCTGGATGCCGAACTCTACCGCGTGCAGGCTGGGCTGCTGTCGCATCGTCACAGCCCCGACATGTCCGGCGCCGAGGATGCCTTCCGCCGTGCCCTCGAGATTGCTCGAAGGCAGCAGACCAGGACGTTCGAGCTGCGCAGCGCGCTGGGACTTGCACGTCTTTACAGCCGCAGCGGCCGGGCAGAGGAGATATCGCAATTGCTGGCGCCGGTGCTCGCCGGTTTCGATCCGGCGCTCGACCTTGCCGAGATCAAGGACGCGCAGGAACTGCTCGCGCAGGCGCGTCGGTGGCCGGACCGCCACTCGCGCGCCTCTTGACGGGTGCCGCAGCGAGCGGTCACACCGCGTCCGCCACCTTCCTGCGCCCGCGCAGATAGTGAAAGAGCAGGTTCGGATGTCGCGCGCGGCGCGAGCGATGCGAAACTGGAACTGTTGGGTTCCCGAAGTTCTACGGTGCGACGATGCGCATTTTGCTATTGCGTCCGGCGGCGCATTTGCATCTAACTTTAAGGACGCCGCTGCGGAGAATTCCGCCTTGCGGTCAAACGTTTGGAATATGTTTTTGATCCGTGTTTGAGTGAGTATGCTGTGCGACCCTTGACGTTCCCGCAGGTGAGCATTTCCGGTGGAACTTGTAATCGCCTTCTCGCGACATTGTCGCCGGCGGATCTGGACCTCCTGAGACCCGAACTTGAGACCGTTGCGCTCGAACAGGATGCAGTCCTGGCGCGCGCCGGTGACGAGATCGACTACGTCTTCTTTCCTCACAGCGGCGCGATCCTGTTGATGATCGACATGGCGGATGGGCAGACGGTCGCAACCGGCGTGGTCGGATGCGAAGGGGCCGTGGGCAGTCTTTCGGTTCTCGGAGCTTCGCCGTCAGGCATTACCGCCGTCGTTCGTGCGGCTGGTACCGCCTCGCGGGTTCCGGCGGCGCGCTTTCACGCCGCTTTCGGGCGCAGTCCGGGGATTCGGCAGGCAATCCAGAAGCACGTCAGATCGATGCTGATCCAGTTTCAGCTCGGCTCCGCTTGCAATGCGCTCCACCCGGTCGAGGCGCGGATGGCGCGCTGGCTGCTTCAGCTTCGCGACCGCGTCGACAGCGACGTCCTCCCGCTGACCCAGCAAGCGCTGTCGCAAATCCTCGGCGTGCGACGAACGACGGTGACCTTGCTGATGGGCAATCTGCGCAAGCGCGGTGCGATCAGGTCAGATCAACGAGGCCAGATCGAGATCGACCGGGCGCGGCTATTGGCGGCGGCGTGCGAATGCCATCGCGTCATGCGTATCGAGGCCGAGGAGATCTTCTCGGGCGACAGGGTTCGAACGCGAGGAATGGCGCCGGCTAACGATCCGGGTATCCCGGAAATCGAGGCTGACGACGCCGTGTGAGCGCGTTCCCTGCTGCGATCAGCTTCCCGGCCGCCGATCAAGCTCCCGTGTCGGGGAGGATACCCTTTCGAGCTCCGCAATCTCACGCAGCACCTTTGCGGTCTCGCGCAACTCATTGCGCTTCGGACCGGGCTTCAGCCGTCGTGCTTCATCGAGAAAGTCCTTGGCCTGCAGCAGCCAGGCAGACGTTTCGGTCGAGATCTGTACCTGCGCCATGGTGTCCCTCCATCGCGGTCGTCAAAAGTGGTGGCCACTTTTAGGCCGGTGAACCGCCGCCGCGGCGTCGCCGCACGCGGATGCTCGGCTCGTCGACCCAGGCGTCCCGCGCAAACCAGGCGTGATCCGCGCGGCAAAATGGACAGGGCGTGCGCGAGAAGAACACGGTACTGCGTCGAAAGCTCTCGCGATCGGTCTTGATTCCGGTGGAAATCGCGTGCCCGGTTTGCGGACATCTGACCATCACCATGCCCATGAGCGCCTCCCTCCCATATTGCCTTTTGCTTTTTGCCTGTTGCCTTGCAGAATAGTCCGGCCGGTTGGATTGGCCTGATCGGTGCGCGGGGTAGTTGGGGGGGCATCGCGCACCTGCGGCGGTTGACGGAGCATCGGGCAGTGGGGGCTGCATGCTCTCGTCACTGGGCTTCTTCCAACCGGCCAGGTCCCTCCTTGAACGAATCCTCGATGTGACTTCAACGCCGCTTCTTCAGGCGGCTCGGCTGAAAACCTTGTCGCTTTCGCTCACTGCACTGCCTCCCTCGCAAGTGAAAGCATTCTCCGCAACGCTTGCCCGCGTCACGGGAGCTGACGCTCCGTGCTCAATACAGATTGTTGGAGTGAACTTCGATCTTGTCCCGAAGCTACTGTGGGGGACGAAGATGACGCTGTCGGTTCGGTTTGCGACTCTCGCACGAAATTTTTTTTGAGATTGTCAACTCAGACCAACGTATGTTTACGGAGAGTGTTGTGCATAACCTGCATGCCGTGAGCAGTGTGAGGCGCCTGCATCAGCGCGAGGTTGTGGAAGTATTCGCATTGGCCGCGCTGCGGTAAGTCGCCCGGCGAGCCTGCCCCAAACAAAAACCCCGGCATCGCTGCCGGGGTTTTGCGTTTCGTTGTCGTTGAGCGAGATCCCGGCTCTGCGGTGCACCGCTTCGCGCTGCACCGCGTCCGGGACGACTTCGTCGCTTAGAAGTCCATGCCGCCCATGCCGCCGCCCGGAGGCATCGCGGGGCCGCCGGCGTTCTTCTTCGGCAGTTCGGCAACCATCGCTTCCGTGGTGATCAGGAGCGCGGCAACCGAGGCAGCGTTCTGGATCGCGGTGCGCACGACCTTGGTCGGGTCGATGATGCCCTTCTTGACGAGGTCGGCATAGTCGCCGGTCTGGGAGTCGAAGCCGTAGTTGTAGGTCTTGTTCTCCAGGATCTTGCCGACGATGACCGAACCGTCTTCACCGGCGTTGATCGCGATCTGGCGAGCGGGAGCCGACAGCGCCTTGCGCACGATCTCGACGCCGGTCTTCTGGTCGTCGTTCTTAGTGCGCAGGCCCTTGAGCTGCTCGGAGGCACGGAGCAGGGCGACGCCGCCGCCCGGGACGATGCCTTCCTCGACAGCCGCACGGGTCGCATGCATCGCGTCATCAACGCGATCCTTGCGCTCCTTCACCTCGACTTCGGTCGCGCCGCCGACTCGGATCACCGCGACGCCGCCTGCGAGCTTGGCGAGACGCTCCTGCAGCTTCTCACGGTCGTAGTCCGAGGTGGTTTCCTCGATCTGCGCCTTGATCTGGGCAACGCGGGCGTCGATGTCGGCCTTCTTGCCGGCGCCGTTGACGATCGTGGTGTTCTCCTTGTCGATCATCACCTTCTTGGCGCGACCGAGCATCTGCAGCGTGACGTTCTCGAGCTTGATGCCGAGGTCTTCCGAGATGGCCTGGCCGCCGGTCAGGATCGCGATGTCCTGCAGCATGGCCTTGCGGCGATCGCCGAAGCCCGGAGCCTTGACGGCCGCGACCTTCAGGCCGCCACGCAGGCGGTTGACGACGAGAGTGGCGAGAGCTTCGCCTTCGACGTCCTCGGCGACGATGACCAGCGGCTTGCCGGTCTGCACCACGGCCTCGAGCAGCGGCAGCAGCTCGTTCAGCGAGGAGAGCTTCTTCTCGTTGATCAGGATGTAGGCGTCGTCCATCTCAACGCGCATCTTGTCGGCGTTGGTGACGAAGTAGGGCGAGATGTAGCCGCGGTCGAACTGCATGCCCTCGACGACGTCGAGCTCGGTCTCGAGCGACTTGGCTTCCTCGACCGTGATCACGCCCTCGTTGCCGACCTTCTTCATGGCGTCGGCGAGGAACTTGCCGATCTCGGCATCGCCGTTGGCCGAAATGGTGCCGACCTGGGCGATCTCCTCGTTCGAGGTGACCTTCTTCGAGTTCTTCTGGAGGTCCGCAACGACGGCTTCGACCGCGAGGTCGATACCGCGCTTCAGATCCATCGGGTTCATGCCGGCGGCGACCGACTTGGCGCCTTCCTTCACGATCGCCTGGGCGAGCACGGTCGCCGTGGTGGTGCCGTCGCCGGCCGCGTCAGCGGACTTGGAGGCGACTTCGCGCACCATCTGGGCGCCCATGTTCTCGAACTTGTCGTCGAGCTCGATCTCCTTGGCGACGGTGACGCCGTCCTTGGTGATGCGGGGAGCGCCGAACGACTTCTCGAGCACCACGTTGCGGCCCTTCGGACCGAGGGTGACCTTCACCGCGTTGGCGAGAACGTCGACGCCGCGCAGCATCTTGTCGCGCGCCTCGACGGAGAATTTGACTTCTTTAGCTGCCATCTGAGTTTTTCCTTGAGAGATTTAACCTGGGAGGGAGGGAGGCGCTTAGGCCGCCTTCTTCTTGGAAGCGGGGACGTCGAGCACGCCCATGATGTCGCTTTCCTTCATGATCAGCAGGTCTTCGCCGTCGATCTTGACCTCGGTGCCCGACCACTTGCCGAACAGAACGCGGTCGCCGACCTTGACGTCGATCGGGATCAGCTTGCCAGCTTCATCGCGGCCGCCCGGGCCAACGGCGATGACTTCGCCCTGGGAGGGCTTTTCCTTGGCACTGTCCGGAATGATGATGCCGCCAGCAGTCTTCTCTTCGGCGTCGATACGCTTGACCACGACGCGGTCGTGAAGCGGACGGAATTTCATGCAGTCCTCCTAAACATTTGTAGATGCTGTAGATTTTTGGAGAGTTAGCAGTCCAGTCCAGCGAGTGCCAGACTGGTTGGGCAGGAGATAGGCCAAGCCTTGGCGGCGGGCAAGTGCCTCTAGCAGAAAAATTGGCACTCGTGAGTGCCGCCTGCCAAGAGGATGCCGAGATCATTTCGGCATCCTTAATGCCGCCCAAGAGGGGTTGCCGGGGCTATTAGCAGATGCGGTAAGCTGCTGCCAACGCAAGAAATTTCAACAACCTATTAAACATTTAGGCTTGAGATGGGTTAGTCGCGTGCGTCACATTTCTCTCATGTGAGCGCATCCATTGCCGGTGGTCCGGCGGGGGAGGTCGGCCACCATGTGAATGCGCTCCGTCACAGGAGGTTGGCATGGTCTCGCGAGTTGGTGGGGTTGTTTCCGACGATTTCCGGAAGCAGTTGCTGGGGTACGGGCTGACGACGGCGCAAATCCTCTATCGGATGCCGGATCACCCCTCGTTGCTGCAGACCTATGTCTGGCAGAACTACGACCTGTTTCCGAAATTTCCGGCGCTGCAGGATTTCCTCGCGTTCTGGCAGGCGAAGCTCGAAGGCCCGCTGTTTTCGGTGACGGTGGCGCATTCCAAGCTGGTTAAGCCGGCCGAGCTGCGTGCCGTCGACGGCGTGTTCCGGCTGCATTGATCAGCAAACGTAGCAGGGCGCGGCTCTGCGCCTTTGCTCGCCTCGCGGCGCGCGACTTGTGTTAGCCTCTCTCCGTCACAAAAAGACGGGAGGCGAAACAATGGCCAAGAAGACGGCATCAAGATCGGCAGCCAAGACCGCGGTGAAGAAGAAATGGTCGGGGCTTGGCGCAGGCGCCAAGAAGACGTCCGCGAAATCGTCCGCGCGCAAGACCATCAAGTCGAAAGGCCGCGTCTCGGCGGCCAAGAAGAGCGCGCCGAAAGCTGCGACCAAGGCGCGGCCGAAGCAGCGCGTGGCGATCAGCCATCACCGCGAAGAGGACTTCAAGGCCGACGGGCTGCGCGCCTACGCCAAGTACCGCGACCTCGGCATATCAGCCGCGTCGCATGGTCTCGCCCAGGCGCACGTCATCCGGCTGCAGGGACCGTGCAATCCCGATGAAGTGTCGAAGCTGCACTTCCACGATGTCGACTTCCAGATGGTCTATGTGCTCAAGGGCTGGGTGAAGACCTACATGGAAGGCGAGGGCGAGACGCTGATGCAGCAAGGCAGTGCCTGGACCCAGCCGCCGCGCATCCGGCACATGATCCTGGACTATTCCGACGACGTCGAACTGCTGGAAGTGATCCTGCCGGCCGAGTTCAAGACGGTGGAGCTGAAGGCGTAGTGCTCACGCACTCGTCGTGGCCGGGCTTGACCCGGCCATCCAGCTTGCTTCGCAAGATTCTCCTTGGTCGATGGATGCCCGGGTCAAGCCCGGGCATGACGATTTTCTAGGCTGTGTACCCATAAAACCGTCGGCGTGACTCTACGTCCGCTTTGCCCCGATAGCGACCAAGTTCGTGCGGCAACGCAAGATGTCGCGATGGGCCAACTGCCGACGTTCCAAAGTGAATGAGACCACCAACAGTTATTCTGTCGGCGCTATTGGAGGAGCGGCGTCAAGTAGCCCGAAACAGACTATCCCCGCAATCAGACTGCAAGACGATCCAAAGGAATCGAAACCCTTAACCTGAGCCCGCTCGGTAACCAATCATATTCCACCTTGCCGCCCAGTTGAGCGGCAATGCTGCGCTCCGCAAGCACACTCCCAAAACCCTGTGCCGAAGGCGCAGCAACAATCACTGGGCCGCCTGTCTCCTCCCATTCAAGATGCAAGTCCCCGCCTTGCGTGTCCCATGCGATGTTTATTGAACCGGTTGGTTCCGACAACGCCCCATACTTGGCCGCATTCGTAGTGGTTTCGTGCAGCGCGAGTGCGAGGCTTGTAACGGCCATAGCACCCACGGGGACAGTTGGTCCTCTTACCATGATGCGTTCGCTGGACGCGTCATCTTCATACGGCCGCAAGACCGTTCGCACCACGTCTCCCACCGTCGTTCGCTCGCTATGCGCCTCCGTACCCATGATTCCAGGACGGATTAGGTCCTTGGCCTGCATTAGAGCGTCGAGACGGCCTCGTAACGATTGAGCCATCTCTTGCGGAGTTCTGGCTGACCGAGCGCTCAGACTTATGATGCCGTGGAAAACGGCAAACATGTTCTTTACGCGATGGTTTGCTTCCCGAGCGAGCAACCGTTGGCGTTCTTGCGCAATTACACGTTCGGTCGTCTCACTAACGATGCAGAGTACACCGCCAGTTTCGCCAGCCTCGTTCTGAACTGGAGAATACGAGATGTCGAAATAAACTGTCTCTGGGTAGCCGTGCCGCTCAATGTAGAAGGGGCGGTCCTTCGCGAAGACTGTTTCGCCGGTGTCGAGGACGCGCCTGAGAAGCGGTCCTAAATCGTCCCACAGCTCGGCCCAATTATCGCGTGCTGGTCGCCCAAGTGCCTTTGGATGCTTCTGACCTATCGTAGGAGCATAGGCGTCGTTGTAGAGAGCGACAAATTCGGCTCCCCAAAACAGCACGATTTGTGCTTTGGCCGGCAGCATAAGGCTCACCCGCGCTCCTGAGGTGCGTTGGCCACCCAACGATTGGTCCCAAGCTGGTGCTGGACCAGTCGAAAGACCGGATGAGTGCGGCAGCTTCGCCCTCAGCCCGCGGAAAATCGCCTTTTACTTCTCGAACAGTGCCCATGGCGATCAACAAAGCAAACATTGGAATCGGGAACAATGGCCCACGAAACCCTGATGTCAACAGAGCAACGACGAGATGGGCATAACGAGCTGTCGCAACGGGCCATAAGCAGTCATCAACCGCCGCTGTAGGTCGGCGGTCGGCCGAGAATGTTCCCGCCACGACGCCAAATTAGCAAAAGAACTCAATGGCTTGGAACGTTGTGCCCCTCTGTAGGTTGGCTGACCAGCATCCGAGGAGCCAACGATGGTCCCCCAAGCGCAGCAAAAGAGCGAACGGATCAGGGTTTTGTTCGTGGAGGACGAATGGTTCATCCGATTTGACGTAGCTGAGCAGCTTCGAGGCGCGGGGTTTGAGGTTATTGAGGCGAGGACCGCCGATGACGCGATGGACTACATCTCATCAGGCGAGCGGATTGACGCGCTGATAACCGATATCCGGATGCCCGGAACCCTTGATGGTCTGGAGTTGGCTGGGAAGGTCCGCGTCATGCAACCGATGCTCCTTATCCTCGTTGCCTCTGGAAGCACAGAATTGGAGAGCGCAGCGAGCCGCGTAGGTAGGTTCATCAGCAAGCCCTACGATCCCAAGCAGATCGCGATGCTGATCGCGGAGATGCTCGGCCCGGCGCTGTAGTAAGCATGCAAGCAACAACTGTATTGATCGTCGAGCAGGACGTGCTCGTGCGCCATCCGCTGGCGGAGTACCTTCGTGAGTGCGGCTATCGCGTGATGGAAGCAACTCAACACGATGAGGCACGTGAATGCCTCGAAGGCGGGAAACACTGTATCGAAGTCGCCCTGATCGACGTAGGCGGCCCCACCGGCTCTGGGTTTGCTCTTTCTGCGTGGATACGGAGCAACTACCCAACTGTGAAGACAATGCTGGGCGCGACGGTCGGCAAGGTCCTCGCGCTCGCGGGTGACCTTTGCGAGGAAGGCCCGCAGGCAGCGAAGAAGCTGAATTATCGCCCCGTGTTGGATCACATTCGCCAACTGCTCGCGACCCGGAAGCCGCCGAAAATCACCAGCCGCGATACCCGCGCAGGATAGGTGGCTACAAACAGTGCGCTCATCGCGCTGCCTTCGGAATTCCCCATGATCACCGCTTGTGATGCGCCAATTGTTGTATCCATGATGGCGCGAACGTCGTCCATGCGTTGCTCAAGGGAAGGAGCATCGGAATCCGGTCGGATAGTCCGTCGCCCCTTTTGTCGAATGTAGTGACACGCGCGAAGGCTGAAAGCCGCTGCAAGAATGCCGTATATCCGGACGTTTCGTGCTGAAAATCGACGCGCGAGAACCCACCAAGAACCATGATGATGTCGATAGGTCCTTCACCCATCACTTGACAGGCGATATTGACCTCGCCGCTCAGAGCATATCTGGCTTCGGCTAAGGCGAACTCTGACATCCATTTCGGTCCTCGCGAGACCCGACAATTCTCCTCGGCTGAACTATGGGGGTCAGCGGATAAAGTCACCTCAGAAGTATGGCAATGTCCACAGCGGGTCATTCACGTCGAATCGCATCGAGCGGAGCCGCCGGTCGATGTCCGCAATGCTCCGTTTGCGTCTACGCCGGCACTGCGCGGCAAACGACGCTAGGGGCCTATAGCTGCCCCGCAATGTTAAGACGGCGGCGCGCACTTCGAAACTAAACACCGGCACGTCCGGTCGAATCTTCCGTGCCAACGCGACGCGCTCGTCCAACCGCAAGTAAAATGGCGAAAACCCTCTGAGAAATCTGCTACACTCGATCTATGAAAACCTTTTCAGATAAGGTCCGCGACATCGTGCGCAAGATCCCAAAGGGGAAGGCCATGACGTACAAAGCTGTCGCTGCTAAAGCCGGCAATCCGAAGGCTTGCGCGCGCGGTCGGTGCCATAATGCGCACGAATGACGACCCATCGATCCCCTGTCATCGCGTTATTGCAAGCGACGGCTCAATGCGCGGCTACGTGCGCCCGCGCCGTCGGCCGGCCCAACAATGATCCGCTTGGCAGGGAGCTTCACCGCGTCAGCACCGCCCCGGATTGCGCGGAGCCTGTCATCGCGCGACCCGTTGGCTCCATCCGGGCTACTGCGACTACGGCTGCGTCAGCATCCCCACGATCGCGCCCATCAGGCAGGTCGTCAGCGTGCCCGAGACGATCGACTTCAGCCCGAGCGCGTTGATCTCGTCGCGCCGCTCGGGCGCCATGATGCCGAGGCCGCCGATCATGATGCCGAGGCTCGCGAAGTTCGCAAAGCCGCACATCGCGTAGAGCATGATCAGCCGCGAGCGCGGATCGAGCGCGTCGGGGCCGAGCTTCGACAGGTCGACATAGGCGATCAACTCGTTCAGCACGGTCTTGGTGCCCATCAGGCTTCCGGCCGTGATCGCCTGCGGCCAGGGCAGGCCCATCAGCCAGCACACCGGCGCCATGACGTAACCAAGCAGGCGCTGCAGCGAAATCTTCGCGCCGCCGATCTCCGGCAGCAGGCCGATGATCGCGTTTGCCAGATACACCAGCGCGACCAGCACGAGCAGCATCGCGATGATGTTCATCAAGAGCTCGAGCCCGGCTGCCGTGCCCTTCACGATGGCGTCCATCGTCGACGACACCTGGATATCGGGATTGTCGAGCGATCCGCCGGTGCGCTTGCCGGACGTTTCCGGCACCATGATCAGGCTCACTAAAATAGCGGCCGGCGCGCCGAGCACCGAGGCGATGACGAAATGCGCGGCCGCATCCGGGATCAGCGGCGCCAGCAGCGTGGCGTACAGCACCAGCACCGTGCCGGCGATCCCGGCCATGCCGCCGGTCATCACCAGAAACAATTCGGAGCGCGTCAGCTGTGCGAGATAGGGGCGGATGAAGAGCGGCGCTTCGACCATGCCGAGAAAGATATTGGCCGCGGTCGAGAGCCCGACCGCGCCGCCGACGCCGAGTGTGCGCTCCAGGATCCAGGCCATGCCGCGCACGACAGGCGGCAGCACGCGCCAATAGAACAACAGCGTCGTCAGCACGCTCATGACCAGCACGATCGGCAGCGCCTGGAAGGCGAGGATGAAATCCGAGCCGGGCGCCTTGGGATCGAACGGCGCGGGGCCGCCGCCGACATAGCCGAACACGAAGGCGGTGCCGGCGCGCGTCGCGGCCGCGATCGTGCCGACCGCGTCATTGATCGCGCCGAAGGCCTGCGTCACCAGCGGCACCTTGATCAGCACCAGAGCCGTGACGATCGTGACGACAAGCCCGATCGACGCCTGGCGCAACGACACCTTCAGGCGATTCTCGCTCAGCGCCCAGGCAATCAAGAGCAACGCCACCACGCCGAACGCCGATTGCAACTGCAGCATCACGCCCCCAAGAACTCTCGCGGGATTATGGGCAGGAGCCTCGCGCAGCGCAATGCTGTTGCGCGTTCTCTCTCCTGCCATTGACAAGTTGCAGGCGCTCGGCCACGCAATCATCCATGTCCTCCGCCACGCCGGCCGGCGCTCGCGATCTGCTCGGCCACAGACCGTTCCTGTTCTTCTTGTCGTCGCGCAGCCTGTCGCGCTTCTCCAGCCAGATCGGCGCGGTGGCGATCGGCTGGCAGATCTATGATCTGACCGGCAGCGCGTTCGACCTCGGCATGGTCGGACTGGTGCAGTTCCTGCCGACGGGGCTGTTGGTGTTCGTCGCCGGCCGCGCCGCCGACCGCTTCGAGCGCAAGCGCGTGGTGCAGGCCTGCCAGATCGCGGAGGCGCTGACCGCATTGTTTCTTGCCGGAAGCACTTTTGCCGGCACCATCTCCGAGATCCAGATCTTCGTCGCGACCTTCGTGCTCGGGATCGCCGGCGCGTTCGAGAGTCCGGCGACCGCCGCGCTATTGCCGCTGATCGCGCCGCAAGGCTCGCTGCAGCGGGCGACCGCGATATCGAGCGGCGCGGCGCAGGTCGCGACCATCACCGGACCCGCGCTCGGCGGCTTTGCCTATGCCCTGATGCCGAGCGCGCCCTACGGCATCATGATGGTGTTCTGGCTGTTCGGCGCGCTGCTCACCGGCGGCATCGGCCGGTTGCAGCAGGCGTCGGTGAAGAACGGCGGGTCGTCGGACGACCTGTTTGCCGGCGTCACCTTCGTTCGCAGCAATCCGGCGATCCTCGGCACCATCTCGCTCGACCTGTTCGCGGTGCTGTTCGGCGGCGTCACCGCGCTGCTGCCGATCTATGCGCGCGATATCCTGCAAGCCGGTCCGCTCGGCCTCGGAATCCTGCGCGCTGCGCCCGCGGTCGGTGCGCTCTTGATGACGATGGTGCTGGCGCGGCACACCATCAACCGCCGCGTCGGCATGCGCATGTTCCAGGCGGTGATCGTGTTCGGCGTTGCGACGGTGGTGTTCGCGCTGTCGCACTGGATGTGGCTGTCGGCGCTGGCGCTCGCGGTGCTCGGCGCCGCGGACACGATCAGCGTCGTGATCCGCTTCTCGCTGGTGCAGCTCGCCACCCCCGACGAGATGCGCGGCCGCGTCGGCGCGGTGAACTTCCTGTTCATCAACGCGTCAAACCAACTCGGCCAGTTCGAGAGCGGCGTCACCGCGGCGCTGCTCGGCACCGTGCCGTCGGCCGTGCTCGGCGGCGTCGCCACGGTCGCGGTCGCGCTGCTCTGGATGAAGCTGTTCCCGACGCTGCGGGACGTCGAGAAGCTGGAGTAGGGCGCTTCCCTTACCTCGCCCCGCTTGCGGGGAGAGGTCGGATTGCGCAGCAATCCGGGTGAGGGGGACTCTCCGCGCGTTTGTCTCTCACCATCCTCGTGGAGACTCCCCCTCATCCCGACGTTCTCCCGCGCGCGGGGAGAAGGGGAAGATCAGCCCCGGGCAAGCTTTTCATGATTTCGGAATAATGGAAAAGTATCGCTGATTTGCCCGACGTGTCAAGTTGCCGTGTCGAACGCCGGCAGCTGCCGGCTCCTTTGCATGGGGTTGTTTTCGATAATTTGGCAGCGTGCCCCGGCGCCGGCCGGCCGGGACAAGCCCGGCCGGGCGTCGTGAGGGTCCTGCCGCAAGCAGGGAGGAGAAGATCAGCCCCGGCCGACGAACGGCATCTTGGTCGCCATGACCGTCATGAACAACACGTTGGCGTCGAGCGGCAGGCCGGCCATGTAGGCGACGGCATCGCCGACCGCCTTGGCGTCCATGCGCGGCTCGTGCTTGGTGGTGCCGTCCGGCTGCAGCACGCCGGGGCCGTTGACCATGCGGTCGGTCATCGGGGTCGCGGCATTGCCGATATCGACCTGGCCGACCGCGATGTCATACATGCGGCCGTCGAGGTTGGACGACTTGGTGAGGCCGGTGATGGCGTGCTTGGTCGAGGTGTAGGCGGCCGAGAACGGCCGCGGCGCATGCGCCGAGATCGAGCCGTTGTTGATGATGCGGCCGCCGCGCGGCTTCTGGTCCTTCATGATGCGGAAGGCGTGCTGGGTGCACAGGAACGGCGCGGTGAGGTTGGTGTTGACCACCGCCTGCCACTGCTCGAGCGGCAAATCCTCGAAGTTCACCGGCGGCGCGCCCATGCCGGCGTTGTTGAACAGCACGTCGAGCCGGCCATAGGTCGCCTTCACCTTGTCGAACAGGGCTGCGATCGCGGCCGGATTGGCCATGTCGGCCGAAACGCACAGGCTCTTGCCGGCGGGGCCGAGCTTGGCGGTCTCTTCCAGCATCTCCATGCGGCGCCCGGCGAGCACCACGGTGTAGCCCTTGTCCATCAAAGCGAGCGACGCGGCGCGTCCGACGCCGGTGCCGGCGCCGGTCACGAGTGCGATCTTGCTGGTTGCCTCAGTCATCCGAGTTTCCTCTTACTTGGTTTTTGCTTCGGTTTCGTTCTTGTAGGGTGGGCGTGGAATGTTCTGGTGCGCCGCGCGCAGCGCCGCCGACCAGCGCGAGCGCAGGTCGTGGAAATAGGGCTCGCCGGCCTCGATGCGGTGGTTGAGGTCGGCCTCGCAGGCGTCCGTGCGCACCACCAGCACGTCGATCGGCAGGCCGACGCCGAGGTTGGAGCGCATCGTCGAATCCATCGAGATCAGCCCGGTCTTCAGCGCCTCGTAGAGCTCGACGTCGTAATGCATGGCGCGGTCGAGCACTGGCTTGCCGTATTTGTGCTCGCCGATCTGCAGGTACGGCGTGTCGGTGGTGCACTCGATGAAGTTGCCGGCGGTGTAGACCATGAACAGGCGCATCCGCGAGCCCTTGATCTGGCCACCGAACAGGAACGAGACGTCGAAGGAGATGTCCTCGGCGCGCAGTGCGTCGCCCTCGGTGGCGTGCACCGAGCGGATGGCGCGGCCGATCCGCTGCGCCGCCTGGAACATGGTCGGGGCGTTCATCAGCGTCTCGAGCTCGCCGGTGTCCGGATTTTCCATGCCCTCGGTCAGGGTCGACAGCACCGACTGGCTGATCGCGAGATTCCCGGCGCTGGCGATCGCCATGATGCGGTCGCCAGGCTTTTCGAAGATGTGCAGCTTGCGGAAGGTCGAGACGTTGTCGAGGCCGGCATTGGTGCGGGTATCGGCGATCATGACGAGCCCGTCGCGCACCAGAATTCCGCAGCAATAGGTCATTTAAAGCCCTCAGACGGTCCGAGTTTCTCGGCGGGAAACGTGTAGCCAATTTCGAGGATGCATCCAACCCCAATTCCCCGTGACGGGACGTGCGATGGCCGGTCGCGCGGGTCACCGCCGGTCCCGGCGGTGGTCCGTCCGGGTGCCCTGTTCCGGCCATCGAGGTCGCGAGCATTCCGGTCTCGCTCTGCGTGGCGCGCAGCCGGCAATGATCTTCGCCTTGCGTCGTTGCGAGGGGCGGGGTGTTGTGCTCGACTGCCTGCAACCGACGACAACAAGAAATTTCGGGAGGCGGGAATGTCGTTCAAACTGGCCGCGTGCATCGTGGCATTGGGTTTCGCGGCGCTCGCCGCGAGCCCTGCATCGGCGCAGAAGCAGGGCGGCACCCTGCGGCTCTATCACAACGACAACCCGCCCTCGACCTCGCTGCTCGAGGAATCCACCATCGCCTCGGTGATGCCGTTCGCGGCCGTCTTCAACAACCTTGTGGTGTTCGATCCGGCCAAGGTGCACGAAAGCATCGACACCGTGATCCCCGATCTCGCCGAGAGCTGGTCGTGGGACCAGACCAACACAAAGCTTACCTTCAAGCTGCGGCACGGCGTGAAGTGGCATGACGGTCAGCCGTTCACGGCCAGGGACGTGCAGTGCACCTGGCGGATGCTGATCGGCAAGAGCGAGACCCAAGACGTCAAAACACCGGACTTCAAGCGCAACCCGCGCAAGGTCTGGTACTCGAAGCTCAGGGATGTCAGCATCAATGGCGACGATGAGGCGACCTTCGAGCTGACCGAGCCGCAGCCCGGTCTCTTGGCGCTGCTCGCGAGCGCCTTCTCCGTGGTCTATCCCTGCCACGTGCCGCAGCAGGTGATGCGCACCAAGCCGGTCGGCACCGGGCCGTTCAAGTTCGTTGAGTTCCGGCGCGGTGATTCTATCCGTCTGGTCCGCAATCCCGATTACTTCAAGAAGGACCGGCCGTATCTCGACGAGATCACGGTGCGCTCGATCGACAGCCGCGCCACCCGCATGCTGGCGTTCGCGACCGGCGATTATGACATCACCTTTCCGTCCGACGTCAGCATTCCCCTGATGAAGGACGTCAAGGCGCGGGCGCCGAACGCGATCTGCGAGATGACCTCGACCAATCTGCAGATCAATCTTCTGGTCAACCGCGTCAATCCGCCGTTCGACAATCCGGATATCCGCAAGGCGATGTCGCTGGCGCTGGATCGCAAGGCCTTCAACAGCATCCTGTTCGAGGGCAGCGGGAGGCTCGGCGGCGCGATGCAGGCCAAGCCCGAAGGCGAGTGGGGCATGCCGCCGGAGATCCTGTCGACGCTGATGGGATACGGTCCCGATACCGGGAAGAACCTCGCCGAGGCGCAGGCGATCATGCAGAAGCTCGGCTACAGCGACGCCAAGCCGCTGTCGATCAAGATCCAGACCCGGAACCTGCCGACCTATCGCGACCCGGCGGTGATCCTCGCCGACCAGCTCAAGAAGATCTATATCACGGCCGAGCTCGACATTCTGGACACGCCGCGCTGGTACTCGCGGCTGCAGCGCAAGGACTACACCATCGGCCTCAATGTCACCGGCGTCAGCGTCGACGATCCCGACGGCAATCTGGTCGAGAACTATTCCTGCAACTCCGAGCGCAACTACACCCAGTATTGCAACGCCGAAGTCGACAAGCTGCTGGCGGCGCAGTCGCGCGAGGTCGACAGGGACAAGCGCCGCAAGATCGTGTTCGACATCGAGCACCTGCTGGTCGACGATGCCGCGCGGCCGGTCATCCTGCACTCATCGGCCGGCAATTGCTGGCAGCCCTATGTGAGGAATTTCCATCCGCACGACAACAGCCAGTACAACAATCTGCGCTTCGAGGATGTCTGGCTGGATAAATAACGCGCGGTGGCCCGTTGGCGACGACGTGTGCCGTCGCCCTCGTGCGCTTCGTATCCTTATTTATTCATACGACCAAAGCCGCGGCTGGTCCTGCGCACGCGCGCACTTCCGCGCCGATCGCCGGGGCAAGTTTGCGACGGCGCCCGTCAGTCAGGCCGCGTAGAGATCGATCGGGATATCCGACTTAGCTACGGGAGCTCGGATATCAGCTTGGTCCACTCCGCCTCGGGCCAGGCCCGTGAGGTGCAAGTCCGTATGTTTCCCAGAGAGCTGAGGGCAAGCGCGAGTTTTGTGATGTTGTCGCCGAGCGGTGCTTCGGCGAGGAGAAGGATGTCATGCTCGCCGGAGGTGAGATAGACCTCCTTGATTTCGACACCTAGTGTCTTGGCGAGTTCTTTCGCCGCTCGGCTGCGCTTGGGAGCTTCCTTGACATTACGAATTCCCTGGTCGGTCCAGTCGACCCTCAATATGAATGTCGCCATGTCGTCCTCCAAGGGTTAAGCACTGCCCTTGTCTGCCGCGCGCGCGGCAGGCCAACCTGTTTCATGTTGAAGTTGAGGGAGCGCCACATAAGGCAGGCGCTGCTTTCAGACTGCGATGCCTGCCGACGGCCTGACCGCTGCCCGTTCCTTCAAACGGCGACGTCGGCCCGTCCCGTCCAAGGGCAGCTCGCTGCAGATTACGCCATGTCCCTTGCTCGAGAAAGAGGGCTCCCCGCGTTGTGATCGGGACCGCGGTGGCCTCGCGTAAGCGAGGGCGCCGCGTCAAGATCACACCCTCTGCGCAAGGATGCGGCCGCAGACCTTCGCGCGCCGGGCAGCTATCCGATGCAAGTCAGCTGTGGGTGTAGTCACCGGGTTTCAACCCGAGCGCCTTGACAGCTGCTTCGGGAAGCGGCCCCCACGCTTCGACCGTTTCATTCGGGGCCATCATGTCCGCAATAATTGCCGTGGCCTTTGCCGCGTCTCCTTCAGCCACGAAGAAGACCGAGCGAACAGGCGGGCCGCCGTCCAACGGCGCAGTTGTTACGAGGACAACCTGACCATTTGCCATGCTCTCTTATACCGCAGTCGCGGCGCCGTTCCACGGATCCTGTCGATCGATCCTCACGACCCGGCCGCTGACGCGTGCGCCAAGAGCGATGCTGCCACGGTATTGCATCGTCGCGGCCCTAACACCAAATAATTGAATGTGGGAGGCAGAACCGCTCCAGGAATGAGCGCGTGGCCAGCAAAAGAGCAAACGAAGAGCTCCCCGTCATTGCGCGCTTTGAGGTGCGCCGCCGCAATTACCTCGCGCCCGACGGCTCGACAGAGCGGCCGCTTCCTGCCTTCGCCACCGATGCCAAGCTGCTGGTCGAACTTTACCGGTCGATGGTGCTCTTGCGTCTGTTCGACCGAAAGGCTGTTGCATTGCAGCGCACCGGTCGGCTGGGAACCTATGCCATTTCGCTCGGCCAGGAGGCGGTGTCGGTCGGGATTGCGAGTGCGATGCGGGAGGATGACGTTCTGTTGCCCTCCTATCGCGACAACGGCGCGTTGCTCTGGCGTGGCGTCGCGCTGGAGGAGATCCTGCTGTTCTGGGGCGGCGATGAACGCGGCAATCAATTCTCCGGTCCGGTGCACGATTTCCCGTTCTGCGTTCCCGTCGGATCACAGGCGCCGCATGCCGCCGGCGTTGCCTACGCCCTGAAGTTGCGCAAGGAGCCGCGCGTGGCCGTCTGCATGTTCGGCGACGGCGCCACCTCGAAAGGCGATGTTTACGAGGCCATGAATTTCGCCGGCGTTCACAAATTGCCGCTCGTGTTCGTCGCCACCAACAATCAATGGGCCATATCGGTGCCGTTGCGTCTGCAGACGGGTTCCGAGACGCTGGCGCAGAAGGCCATCGGCGCCGGGTTCAGCGGCGAGCAGGTGGACGGGAGTGACGTGGTGGCGATGCGTGCCGCGGCCGAGGAGGCCATTGCCACTGCCCGCGACGGCAAGGGCCCTCACTTCATCGAAGCGGTCACCTATCGGCTCGGCGATCACACGACGTCAGATGATGCATTGCGCTATCGTTCGGCCGAAGAAGTCCAGGCGCATTGGAAGGAAGAGCCGATCGCGCGCCTCCGGTCCTATCTTGTGGGTCAGAAGATGTGGACCAAGGCGGATGAGGAGCGGCTTGCCGCCGAGTGCCATGAGCGCATCGAGGCGGCGGTGGAGCGCTATCTGAAGACGCCGCCACGCCGAGCAGAAACCATGTTCGACAACCTCTATGCCGATCTGCCCGAGGCGTATGCCGCGCAGCGTCGCGAACTTGCAGGAGAGGACGATGCCTGAACTCACGTTGGTCGAAGCCATCAATCTGGCGCTCGGCCGCGCGATGGCGGATGATCCCGATGTGGTCGTGCTCGGCGAGGATGTCGGCGTCAATGGCGGCGTCTTCCGCGCGACCGTCGGCTTGCAGGAGCGCTTCGGTCCGGAGCGCGTCCTCGATACGCCGCTTGCCGAACTCCTGATCAGCGGGCTTTGCGTCGGCATGGCCGCGCAGGGACTGAAGCCCGTGGGCGAAATCCAGTTCATGGGATTTATTTATCCCTGTCTCGATCAGCTGGTGAACCACGCATCACGGCTGCGCAACCGTACCCAGGGACGGCTCACTTGTCCGATGGTCCTGCGGACGCCGCATGGTGCCGGCATTCGCGCGCCCGAGCATCATTCCGAAAGCACCGAGGCGATGCTGGCCCACATTCCGGGCTTGCGTGTCGTGGTGCCTTCGTCGCCGGAGCGCGCCTATGGACTTCTCCTCGCCGCGATCCGCGATCCCGATCCGGTGGTGTTCCTGGAGCCGACGCGGTTGTACCGCGCCGTGAAAGGCGAGGTCGAGGACAACGGCGAAGCCTTGCCGATGGATCGCGCCTTTGTCGAGAGGGAAGGTCGCGACGTCACGCTGATCAGCTGGGGTGCGATGCTGAAGGAAACGATGGCCGCAGCGGACGCGCTCGCCGACGAGGGCATCGCTGCCGAGGTTATCGACCTCGCCACGCTCAAGCCCTACGATGAAAACACCGTGCTCAGGTCGGTCAC
The DNA here is from genome assembly GCF_054055815.1 of Bradyrhizobium sp. USDA 4503. NCBI lineage: Bacteria > Pseudomonadati > Pseudomonadota > Alphaproteobacteria > Hyphomicrobiales > Nitrobacteraceae > Bradyrhizobium > Bradyrhizobium sp. USDA 4503. The sequence goes on along the minus strand of NZ_JBSRXS010000001.1, from coordinate 2,691,293 downwards.
AAAGACCGGGCGCTGCGTCATCGTGCACGAGGCCGCGCACACCGGCGGATTTGGGGCGGAGATCGCGGCCATGATCGCCGAGCGCGGACTGTCCTCGCTGCTCGCACCCGTGACCCGCGTCACCGGCTACGACACGATCATTCCGATGGCCCGCCTCGAGCAACGCTACATGCCGTCGGTCGGACGCATCGTGACCGCAGCCCGAAAGGCGCAACAGTACAACTGAACACCGACGGACCTTGTGCCATGAGCCAGTTCACGTTGCCGGACCTTGGTGAAGGTCTTGAAGAAGCCGAGATCGTCACCTGGTACGTCAACGAGGGCGATCACGTCGTGACCGATCAGCCGCTCGTTTCGGTCGAGACCGACAAGGCGGTGGTCGAGATACCGGCGCCGTCGAGCGGACGCATCGCGCGCCTGTTCGGTGCCAAGGGCGATATCGTGAAGGTCGGCGCGCCGCTCGTCGAGTTTGCCGAGGACGCCGGGCAGGACACCGGCACGATTGTGGGCGAACTCGACACCGGCGAGCAACGGCCGGCGCCAGCAACTGCTTCGCCGCCCAGCGGGCAGGGAGCCCAAGTGTTTCCGGCAGTGCGCGCCCTTGCGCGCAAGCTTGACGTCGCGCTCGATCTCGTCGAGGCGACCGGGCCCGGCGGCACCATCACGCGGGCCGATGTTGAGAGGGCGGCGAAGCGGATGTCTCACAGCGGACCCGCCGAGCCGCTGCGCGGCTTGCGCCGCGCGATGGCCCAACGCATGACGGCAGCGCATGCGGAAATCGTCCCCGCGACGGTCACCGATGAGGCCGACATCGACGATTGGCGGCAGGGCGAGGACGTGACAATCCGCCTGGCGCGGGCGATCGCCGCTGCCTGCAAGGCAGAGCCCGCGCTCAATGCCTGGTATCATTCCGATACGGGAGAACGGCGCCTGATCGAGCGCATCGATCTCGGCATCGCCGTCGACACCGGCGGCGGCCTGATCGTTCCCGTGCTGCGCAATGTCGCGGAGCGGAGCGTATCGGACCTGCGGGCCGGACTCGACCGTCTGCGAGCCGACGCAATCGCGCGCGCGATACCCCCGGAGGAACTGCGCGGTGCGACGATCACGTTGTCGAACTTCGGCATGATCGGAGGCCGGTTTGCTAATCTCATCATCGTGCCGCCACAGACGGCGATCGTCGGCGCCGGGCGGATTTCGGAGCGCGTGGTCGCGCTTCGCGGGCAGGTTGCGGTCCGACGCACGCTGCCGCTATCGCTGACCTTCGATCATCGGGTGGTGACGGGCGGCGAAGCTGCCCGTTTCCTGGTTGTCCTCAAATCCGACGTTGAGCGCATTTCGTGACATCACTCATCCGCGAGACAGGCAGGAGCGTCACGGCTCCTGGCTTCGTCCCGCAGGTGCATCGACGAGGAAGGCCTCGTCGACGGGCACGCCGAGCGCCGTGACCAGCCGGTTGGTCTCGGCGGCCATGCCGACGATTGCCAGCATTTCCTGATATTCGGCGTCGGTCATGCCCTTGGCGCGGGCGCTCGCGGTGTGCGAGTGAATGCAGTAGCTGCAGCCGTGGGCCACCGAGACGGCGACGTAGAGCATCTCCTTGACCTTCGGGTCGAGCGCGCCGGGTGCCATCACCTCCTTGATGCTCTCCCAGGTCCGCCGCAGGGTCTTCGGATCATGCGCCAGCGCGCGCCAGAAATTGTTGACGAAGTCCGAGTTCCGCGTCTTGCGGATGTCGTCGAAGACGGCGCGTGCCTCCGCCGGGAGTTCGTCGTCGGAAAGCAGTTTTACGGTGGCCATGGCTTGTCTCGCTGGTTCGGTTTGCAGCAGCGATCATAGCACCCCTGCCGTCATGAGGAGCGAAGCGACGAAGCAATCCATGCCTCCGCAGGCGGTCAGATGGATTGCTTCGCGGAGCCTGTCCTCGGGCGCGCGTTCGCGCGACCCGTTGGCTCGCAATGACAGACGCGGAGAGGGATCAGCCCTACGACTGCGTCTGGCTCTGCCACTGGCCGGGACGGCCGGCCTGGTCGACCTTGACCGCGACCGTCAGCGTCTCGTTGCCGCCGCCATAGCGGGTGCCGCGGACCGGGGCGGCGCCGAGATAGTCGAGGCCGATCGCGACGCGGGCATGGGCGTCGGTCGTGCAAATGCCATTGGCGGCGTCGAAGCCGATCCAGCCGAGATCGGGCACGAAGGCCTCGGCCCAGGCGTGGCCGGCCTGCTGGTTGACCATGCCGTCGGAGCGCAGGAAGTGGCCGGAGACGAACCGCGCCGGAACGCCGCCGGCGCGCGCGCAGGCGATCAGGATGTGCGCGTAGTCCTGGCAGACGCCGCGCTTCAGCGCGAACGCCTCGGCGGCCGAGGTGGCGCTGTTGGTCGGGTCCTCGTCGAAGGTCATGTGCTCGTAGATCTGCACCATCAGCGCGTGCAGGAAACCGAGCACGTCGGCGCCGGCTTCCGCGCGCAGCTCGCGCACGATGGCCGTCATTGCCGGGTTGAGGTCGGTCAGCGGTGTGGGACGCAGGAACAGGCTCGGCGGAAACCGCTCGTCGCTGCCGCGCAGCACGCCGCCGGTATCCTGGGTCTCGATCAGGCCCTCGCAATGGATCGTGAGGTCGGCGATCGAGCCGTGCGTCAGCACATGGGTGACGTTGCCGAAGGCGTCCTCATGGGTGTCGAGCCGGGAATCGGTCGAGACGTCGATCTGCCAATCCGCGACATACTGGCCGTCATGGCTGCCGGGCGTCATCCGCAGAATCTGGATCACGCCCGAGGCCGCCGGCTCGTAACGATAGGTGGTGGTGTGGGCTATCCGCAGGCGCATGGCTCAACCGGTGTTCAATCGGTTTTTTCAGGGCAGGACTGTCATGCCCGGACCCTTCCCGGGCACCCACGTCTTTCTTCCTAATCGGCCGCGAAAGCAAGATGTCGATGGCCGGGACACCCATGCGAAGACGCGCTTCGCGCTTTTGGCCCCGCCATGACGACAATTTGAGCGTTTTTCGGCCGTATCGGTTAGATCAGGTACTGCTTGGTGATGATCTCACCCAGCCGTGAGTTGTCCGCGATGAACTCCTGGATGAATTCGTGCACGCCGTGCTGGAAGATATCGTCCATGTTGCTGTGCTCGAGCCGGTTCCTGATGCCGCGGGCATGGCGTTGCGAGGCGCCCTGGCGGCCATAGGCGACGCCGATCTGGTCGAGGTTGCGCACCAGGTTGCTGTAGCAGCTGGCAAGCGAGCGCGGCAGCGTATCGTTGAGGATCAACAGGTCGGCGATCAGCCAGGGCTTCAGGGTTTCCCGGTAGACCCAGTGATAGGCGGTCGTTGCCGACACCGAGCGCAGGATCGAGGTCCACTGGTAGTAATCCAGCGGGCCGCCGACATGCTCCTCCTCGGGCAGGAGCATGTGATATTTCACGTCGAGAATCCGTGCGGTATTGTCGGCGCGCTCGAGATGGACCCCGAGCCGCGAGAACCAGTAGGCGTCGTTGCGCAGCATGGTGCGGTAGGCCGAGCCGTCGAAACGCAGCGAGGTCTCCTGCACGAAGCGCAGGAATTTGGCCAGCTCCTCGCGGTTGGCGGGACCCTTGTTCCAGACCGCCTGCAGCTCGATCCACGCCGAATTGATGGTGTCCCACATCTCCGACGTCAGTGCTGTCCGTACCGAGCGTGAATTGAGCCGCGCCGCCTCGATGCAGTTCTTGATCGAGGACGGATTGTCCGACGAGAAGGAGAGATATTCGATGACGTTCCGCTCGTCGGCTTCCTCATAGTGGTCGTAGAAGCTCGCGCCGACGCCGGCGGTGAGCAGTGCGGAATCCCACTCATTGGTCTTGCCGACATAGGCCGCGGGCAGCGCCGTGACGCGCAAGGTCGCATCGATCGTGCGCGCCAGATATTCGGCGCGTTCGACATAACGGGCCAGCCAGAACAGGTTTTCGGCGGTGCGCGACAGCATGCGATAGTCCCTACAAGGCGAAACGTGTTTCACCTCCCCCTGAAAGGGGGAGGTCGACGCGCAGCGGCGGGTGGGGGTTTTCTCTCCATTCGGCGTATGCGGCCGACCCCCACCCCGACCCTCCCCCTTGCAGGGGGAGGGAGGGCTCGCGCAGCGCGTTTGGCTTCAAATCACTCACTCAGTATCCAGGTGTCTTTGGTGCCGCCGCCCTGGCTCGAATTGACGACGAGCGAGCCTTCCTTTAGTGCGACGCGGGTCAGCCCGCCGGGCACGATGGTGGTGTGGCTGGAGCCGGTCAGCACGAACGGGCGGAGGTCGACATGACGCGGCGCCAGCCCCTTGTCGGTGCAGGTCGGGCAGGTCGACAGCGCCAGCGTCGGCTGGGCGATGAAGCCTTCTGGCTCGCGCTTGAGCTTGTCGCGGAATGCCTCGATCGTCGCCTTGGTTGCGGCGGGGCCGATCAGCATGCCGTAGCCGCCCGAGCCGTGCACCTCCTTGACGACGAGGTCGGTGAGGTTGTCGAGCACGTAGGACAGATCCTGCGGTTCGCGGCAGCGCCAGGTCTGCACGTTCTTCAGGATCGGCTCCTCGTTGAGATAGAATTTTACGATGTCCGGCATGTAGGAATAGATCGCCTTGTCGTCGGCGATGCCGGTGCCGACTGCATTGGCGAGCGTGATGTTGCCGGCGGCGTAGGCCGACATCAGTCCGGGGACGCCGAGCGCGGAGTCCGGCCGGAAGGTGAGGGGATCGAGGAAATCGTCGTCGACGCGGCGGTAGATCACGTCGACCCGCTTCAGCCCCTCGGTGGTGCGCATGAACACCTCGTCGTTCTTGACGATGAGGTCGCGCCCCTCGACCAGCTCGATGCCGAGCTTGTCGGCGAGGAAGGAGTGCTCGTAATAGGCCGAGTTGTAGACGCCCGGCGTCATCAGCGCGACTGTCGGCTCGGCGGAGGCGCTGTGCGGCGCCACCGACCGCAGCGCCGACAGCAGCTCGTCCGGATAACGGTCCACCGGCGCGACGCGGTGCCGCGCGAACAGGTCCGGAAACAGCCGCATCATGATCTCGCGGTTTTCCAGCATGTAGGACACGCCGGATGGCGTGCGCGCATTGTCCTCCAGCACAATGAAATTGTCGGGATCGGTGCGGATGATGTCGATGCCGGCGATGTGGACGTAGATGTCGTGCGGCACGTCCTGGCCGTTCATCTCCGGCCGGAACACCGGGTTCTGGAAGATCAGGTCCTCGGGGATGACGTTGGCGCGCAGGATGTCGCGGCCGTGATAGATGTCTTTCAAGAACATGTTGAGCGCGAGCACGCGCTGCTTAAGGCCCTTCTCCAGCAGCGTCCACTCGGTCGCCGACATGATGCGGGGGATGACGTCGAACGGGATCAGCCGCTCCTGGGCCTCGGCATCGCCATAGACCGCGAAGGTGATGCCGATCCGGCGGAACAGCAGCTCCGCTTCCTGGCGTCGATATTCGAGCGCATCCGGCGGCGTCTCTTTGAGCCAGCGGGAGAGCTCCTGGTAGGCCGGGCGGAGATCCTCGCCGAGGCCATTCATCTCATCGAACGCGACTGCCATATAGCCCGACTGCCCTCCCAAGCCATGTGACACAGTGCATGACTTGATGGGATGGTAGCAAGGGGCGGGCCAGCGCGATATGCATTGGCTTGCGGCATTTGCTATGGGTGAAGTGGAAGGCCTGCCCGAAAAACCGGCTGAGGTCTGCTTAATTCGGCGGCAAAACCCCGTGACATCAAGGCATTGGATCGGCAATGTCAGGGGATCAAGTTAGGGAATGAGACCATGAGCGAGATCGTCACGGCGGGGATATTGGTGATCGGCGACGAGATCCTGTCCGGCCGGACCAAGGACAAGAACATCGGCTTCATCGCCGAATACCTGACCAACATCGGCATCGACCTGAAGGAGGTCCGCGTCGTCGCCGATGACGAGGCCGACATCGTCTCTGCCCTTGATGCGCTGCGGCATAGGTACACCTACGTGTTCACCACCGGCGGCATCGGGCCGACCCATGACGACATCACCGCCGACAGCGTGGCGAAGGCGTTCGGGGTCGATATCCATCATCACCCCGAGGTGGTGGCGCGGTTCAGGGAGCGCTGGAGCGAGCAGGACCTCAACGAGGCGCGGCTGCGGATGGCCCGGGTGCCCGACGGCGCCGAGCTGATCCAGAGCGCGACCATCCTGGCGCCGGGCTTCAAGCTCGGCAATGTCATCGTGATGGCCGGCATTCCCAGCATCATGCAGGCGATGATGGACATCGTGGCGCCGACCCTGAAGTCCGGCGTGCGGATGTTGTCGGATTCGGTCCGCGCCGACGCGCGGGAAGGCGACATCGGCGGCCCGCTGCGGGCGATCGCGGAAGCCAATCCCGACACCATCATCGGCAGCTATCCGTTCCAGGACGAGAACCAGAAGCCGAACACCAATCTCGTGGTCCGCTCGCGCGATCCGGAAAAGCTCGCCGCGGCGATGATCGCGGTGAAGGAGATGCTGAAGCAAGTGCAGGCCGCGCAGAAGAAGCCGGCGGGTTGAGACGATATGGCTGAACGAAATTCCGAACCGAGTGCACAGGAGCGAGCCGGCAGGCCGTTTCCGGTCTCGTGGGATCAATTCCATCGGGACTGCCGGGCGCTGACCTGGCGGCTCAATGAGGTCGGCCCGTTCCAAGCGGTGATCGCGATCACCCGCGGCGGGCTGGTGCCCGCAGCGATCGTGGCGCGCGAGCTCGGCTTGCGGGTGATCGATACCGTCTGCGTCGCCAGCTACGACCACGACAAGCAGGGCGACCTGAAAGTGCTCAAGGGCATTTCGGAGCAGACTGCCAAGCTCGGCGGCGGCACCGGCAAGGGGCTCTTGATCGTCGACGACCTCGTCGATACCGGCAAGACCGGCAGGCTGGTGCGCCAATTGCTGCCCGATGCGCATTTCGCGACCGTGTACGCCAAGCCGAAGGGCCGGCCGCTGGTCGACACCTACATCACCGAAGTGTCGCAGGACACCTGGATCTACTTTCCCTGGGATACCGCGCTGTCGTTCCAGCCGCCGATCCGCGACGGGGCGGCATGAGGAGTCACCTCGCCCCGCTTGCGGGGAGAGGTCGATCGCGGAGCGATCGGGTGAGGGGGAGTCACCGCGAGTTCATCTCTCACTATCTTTGCAGACAAGCCCCTCACCCCAACCCTCTCCCCGCAAGAGCGGGGCGAGGGGGAAGTAAGAAACATGCCCCTGCAAAACCGCGTCACGCCCACCGGCGACATCGTCGCGACCGACCATCGCGGCACCTTCACCGGCAATCGCGGCATCATCCACGATCCGGCGACGCGCACGCTGCTGAACAAGCGCTGGTCGAGCCCGGCGTGGCTCACCTGCGTCTGCGAGTTCAGGGGACGGCGGCGCGAGGTGATGAGCCGGCAGAGCTGGACCGAGCTGTTCTTCCTCGATGAGGCCACCGCGTTCGCGGCCGGACACCGGCCCTGCTTCTACTGCCGCCGTGACGATGCCAAGTGGTTTCGCAGCTGCTGGGAGCAGGGCAACGGCGTAAGCGATCTCAGCGCCAAGGCGATGGATGCGGTGCTGCACGCCGAGCGGCTCGACCGCGGCAAGAAGCGGCTGCATCCGCTGCCGATGCGATTGCGCGACTTGCCCGACGGGACGATGGTGCAGGCGAGCGGGGAGAGCTACCTCGTCGCCGACGGCGCCACGTTGCGCTGGTCGTTCGCCGGTTACAGCCGGGCCGACGTACCCGAGCCGGCCATGCTGCTGACGCCGCCATCGACGTTGCGCGCCTTCCAGGCCGGCTACCGGCCGGTGTTGCATCCGAGCGCGATGGCCGTTCTGGGTTGATTGGCCGGCGTCATCCTTACGCCAGCCGCTGCCGCGCCAGCTTGGCACCGGCGCCCAGCGCGATCAGCTTGGCTTCCGCGATGTCCCGCCGCATCGGCGCCATGCCGCAATTGGTGGTCGCGATGATGTTGCCCTTCGGCACGTGCTTCGCGACCGCCTCGATCACCTTGACGACGTCCTCCGCGGTTTCGATCTCGTCGCTGGCGACGTCGATCACGCCGGCCTGCACGATCTTGCCGGGGAGTGCCGCCAGCAGTTCGATCGGCACCTTCGAGTTGCGGCATTCGATCGCGACCTGCTGGATCCTGCTCTTGTCGATGACGGGGAAGGTCTCCTCGTATTGCCGCCACTCGCCGCCAAGCGTCTGCTTCCAGTCGGTGTTGGCCTTGATGCCGTAGCCGTAACAGATGTGCACGGCGGTGGCGCAGGTCAGACCTTCGGCGGCGCGCTCCAGCGCCTTGATGCCCCAGTCGCGCACTTGGTCCATGTAGACGTTGAAGGCGGGCTCGTCGAACTGGATCATGTCGACGCCGTCGGCCTGCAACGCCTTCGCCTCCTGATTCAAAAGCTCGGCGAAAGCGAAGGCCATCTTCACGCGGTCGCCGTAATATTTGTCGGCGATGGTATCGATGATCGTCATCGGGCCGGGCATGGTGAATTTCAGCCGGTTCCTGGTGTGCGCGCGGGCCGCACGGGCCTCGCTCTCGTGGACGCGTCCCTTGAGCTGCAGCGGTGCGACCACCTGCGGCACCATCGCCTTATAGCGGTCCTTGCGGATGCCCATCTCGACCTTGTGGGCGAAATCGATGCCCTCGATCCGCTCCAGGAAGCCGTGCACGAAATGCTGGCGCGCCTGCTCGCCCTCGGTGACGATGTCGACGCCGGCATCTTCCTGCAGCTTGACCGCGAGCACCGTGGCATCGCGCTTGGCGCGGGCGAGCTCGGCGCCCTCCGACTTCCAGGGTGCCCACAACATGTTCGGCTCCGCCAGCCATTCCGGCTTCGGCAGCGAGCCTGCGATCGTCGTTGGAAACAGCATGGGTGCCTCCCGTTGGGTTCTGATTGAGGGCCTGTGTGCCATGTCCTAAGGTGGAGGTACAGAACAACAAAAGTCTTTGTGATGGGGAATAGAACGCCGATGATCGATCTGCACTACGCGCCGACGCCGAACGGCTGGAAGATCTCGATCATGCTGGAGGAACTGGGGCTGCCCTACAAGGTGATCCCGGTGAACATCCGCGCCGGCGAGCAGTTTCGGCCCGAATTCCTGGCGATCAGCCCGAACAACCGGATCCCCGCCATCGTCGACCATCAACCGGCCGACGGCGGCGGGCCGTTCTCGGTGTTCGAGACCGGCGCGATCCTGATCTATCTCGCCGACAAGACCGGCCGTTTCCTGTCGCGGGAGTTGCGTGCGCGGTCGAACGTCATCCAATGGGTGATGTGGCAGATGGGCGGCCTCGGGCCGATGCTCGGCCAGCACGGCCATTTCGCGCTCTATGCGGCCGAGAAGATTCCCTACGCGATCGAGCGCTACCGCGACGAGACCGCGCGGCTCTATGGCGTGCTCGACCGCCAGCTCGGCAGGACCGGCGCCTATATCGCCGGCGACGACTATTCGATCGCCGACATCGCCTGCTTCCCCTGGACCATGACCCACAAGGCGCAGGGTTTTACCCTCGACGATTTCCCGAACATCAAGCGCTGGTACGCCACCGTGCGCGCCCGCCCGCAGGTGCAGGCGGGGCTTGCGATCGGAAAATTCGTCAAGGAGCCGTTTGACGAGGAATCACGCAAGAACATGTTCGGCCAGCGTGCGAAGGAATTGGTCGAGAAGAAATGATGCCCGTTATTCCGCGGCGCGACACAGTCGCGAGCCCTGCGCCTTGCGGTGCACCCCGGAATGACGAGAATGAATGTGGAAAAGACAAAGGGAAACGCCATGATCGAATTCTTCTTCGACTGCTCCAGCCCGTGGACCTATCTCGCCTGGCACAACATCCAGCCGATCGCGAAGGAGTTCGACGCTCCGATCACCTGGCGGCCGATCCTGGTCGGCGGCATCTTCAACACCGTCAACCCGTCGGTCTACGCGCAGCGCGAGAAGCCGGTGCCGCTGAAGGCGCGCTACATGAAGAAGGATCTCACCGACTGGGCGCGCTCGGCCGGCCTTGCGATCAAGATGCCGCCGACCGTGTTCCCGGTGAACAGCGTCAAGGCGATGCGCGGCTGCATCCTTCTCGGCAACGAGAAGATGGTGCCGTTCGCCCGCGCGGTGTTCGAGGCCTATTGGGGTGACGACAAGGACATTTCGCAGGATGCGGTGCTGACCGAGATCTGCACTAAACTCGGAATCGATCCGGCGCAATTCCTTGCCGGCATCGGCGACCAGGCGATCAAGGATCAACTCAAGGCCAACACCGAGGAGGTGATGGCGCGCGGCGGCTTCGGCTCGCCGACGATCTATCTCGACAAGACCGACATGTATTTCGGCAACGACCGCTTGCCGCTGATCCGCGAGGCGCTGGCACGCCTCAAGGCGCGGGCCGCCTGATGCCGAAAGCCGTCGTTTGCCGCGAGCTCGGCCCGCCCGAGCGTCTGCAGCTCGAGAACTTTGCCTCGGTGCCCTTGCAGCCGGGCCAGGTGCGCGTTGCGATCCGGGCCGCCGGGATCAACTTTCCCGACATCCTGATGGCCGCGGGCGAGTACCAGCTCAAGCCGCCGCTGCCGTTCACGCCGGGCTCGGAAGCCGCCGGCGATGTCGTCGAGGTCAATGGAGCATCCGGTGTCGCCGTCGGCGACAAGGTGATCGTCAAGATGCGCTTCGGCGCCTATTGCGACGAGACGGTTGCAACGCCGTCGCAGCTCGTGCCGGTGCCGTCGACTTTCGACTACGCGGAAGGCGCGACCTTCCTGGCCGCGCATGGCACCGCCTATCATGCGCTGATCGACCGCGGGCAGATCAAGCCGGGCGAGGTGCTGCTGGTGCATGGCGCCGGCGGCGGCGTCGGACTTGCCGCGGTCGAGATCGGCAAGCTGCTCGGCGCCACCGTGATCGCCGCGGCTTCGAGCGAGGACAAGCTTGCGATCGCCAAGGCGCGCGGCGCGGACCATCTCGTGCTCTATGCGCGCGAGCCGTTCCGCGATGCGGTCAAGCGCCTCACCGACGGTCGCGGCGCGGATGTCGTGTTCGATCCTGTCGGCGGCGAGGTGTTCGAGAATTCGATGCGCTGCATCAACTGGGGCGCACGGATTCTCGTCGTCGGCTTCACCGGCGGCATCGGTCTCGCCCGCACCAATCTGTTGATGATCAAGGGCGCGAGCGTGCTCGGCGTTCGCGCCGGCGAGGCAGTGCGCAAGGATCCCGCACTCGGCGAGTTCAGGTTCAAGGCGCTGAGCGAATGGGCCGAGGCCGGCCGGGTGCGGCCGAATATCTCGCACCGGCTGCCGCTGGAAGACTATGCGAAGGCGATGCGGCTGTTGATCGAGCGCAAGGCGATCGGGCGTGTGGCGCTGCTGACGAGGCCGTGAATCCACAGTGTCCAAATTCTGCAGTGCAGCCAAATGACGCGATGGGCCTGACGTTCAGGGAATCGAACCCGGGTCCGTCGCGTGATATCCTCTGCCGGCTGAGTGTCGTTGCAGGGGGGAGGATATGACATGCGTATCGCTGTGATGGCGGCCGGTGCCCTCGGCGGTTATTTCGGAGCACGTATGGCCGCGGCAGGGCACGACGTGTTCTTTATCGCACGCGGCTCCAACCTCGAGGCGATCAGGAAAAACGGTCTCAAGGTCGAGAGTGTGCTCGGCAATCTTCATTTGCCCGAACCCAACGTGACCGATGATCCAGCCACGGTCGGCCCTGTCGATATCGTACTGTTCGCGGTCAAGCTTTGGGACAGCGAGACGGCAGCCAGGTCGTCTCTCCCCCTGGTCGGACCCCGCACCCGGGTGATCCCGCTGCAAAACGGGGTCGATAGCGCCGAGAGGATCGCCCCGATTCTCGGCGCCGACAACGTGGTCGCTGGAAGTGCCTACATTGCTACGGTGCTGTCCGCGCCTGGCGTCGTCACCCACACGAGCCAGTTCGCGCGCATGGTCTGCGGCAGAACCGACGGTAAGCCCGATGACGGCCTCAAGGCCTTTGCCGACGCCGCTCAAGCGGCCGGCATCGACATCTCGGTGTCCGACGGGATTGACCGCGAGCGCTGGCAGAAATTTGTATTCCTCGTCGGACTATCAGGCGCGACCGCAACGGCTCGCCAGCCGCTGGGGCCTATCCTGGCCGACCCGGATACGCGAGCGTTCTTTTACAGCCTGATGAGCGAGGTGGTGGCGGTCGGCCGTGCCAAAGGCGTTCCCATTCCGGAGAATTTTGCCGAGGACCGAATGAAATTCGCGGAAGCCTCGCCGCCCACCTTCAAGGCTTCCATGCTGCACGATCTCGAACGCGGCAACCGGCTCGAACTCGACTGGCTCGCCGGAAAGGTGGTGGAGTTCGCCCGCCCGCTTGGCATTCCTACGCCAGCCAACAATGCGGTCTATGCCATGCTCAAGCTGCACAGGATGGGTAACGCCCACGCCTAGTCCACCTGACGATTTGTGCTGAATTTCCCCTCTCGCAAGAACGCGATGGTCTGCGCGATCGCATCGGCGTTGCGCACCAGCCAGGGATGCGAGGTGCGGATCACGATGTGATCGGCCATGCCCTCGAGCCTGGTGTTGGTAACCGACACCCGGCCGTCATGCGGTCGCGGCAGGGCCATGGAGGTGATCGGATAGACCGAACGGTTGCCGGCAATGATGCCGGCGGAATAGTCGATCGGCGGCAGCAGCGCGCTGGTCGCGGCATCGCGGCGGGTGACGAGCTGCTGGCCGGCCGGACCGAAATAGGCGCGATAAGCCGCGAGGTTCTTCAGGCGGTCGGCGATCTCGCTGCCGCCGTTCGGTGTGCCCAGCATCACGACGCGGCCGAGCCGCGCCGGGCGATGCCTTGCCAGATAGACGCGCGCCAGAAGACCGCCCATGGAATGGCAGACGAAGTTCACGGAGCCGTCGAGGCTCTCCGCGAATTGATCAAGCGAAGGATGGATGTCCTCGGCCAGCGCGTCGAGCGGCTTGCGCCGGCTGTCATAGTCGAGATTGAGGGTGGCAAAGCCGGCAGCCTTCAGTGCCAGCTCCATCCTGCGAAACGAGCGCGCCGTCCTGCTGATGCCGTGCAGCAGGACGACGCCGTCAAGTGTGAACGCCGCTTGACGCCGTTCGTTCACTTATAGTCGCGCTCTTGCCACCACGGGAAATAGTCGGGCATGTCCGACGACACCTTATTCTTGAACTGCGCGGGGCGCTTTTCCAGGAACGACACCACGCCTTCCTTGACGTCGTCGGAGCGGCCGCGGGCATAGATGCCGCGGCTGTCGACCTTGTGCGCCTCCATCGGATCGTCGGCGCCCATCATGCGCCACATCATCTGGCGGATCAGCGCCACCGACACCGGCGCGGTCTTGGCCGCGAACTCCTTGGCGAGCGCACGCGCGGTCGGCAGCAGATCGTCCGGCGGCACCACCTTGCTGACGAGCCGCCCGGCAAGCGCTTCCTGCGCCGGGAAGACGCGGCCGGAATAGCACCATTCCAGCGCCTGCGAGATGCCGACGATGCGCGGCAGGAACCAGCTCGATGCGGCTTCCGGCACGATGCCGCGCTGGGAGAACACAAAGCCGAAGCGCGCGGCGTCGGAAGCGATGCGGATATCCATCGCAAGCTGCATGGTGACGCCGATGCCGACCGCCGGGCCGTTCACGGCGGCGATCACCGGCTTCAGGCACTTGAAGATGCGCAGCGTCACTTGCCCGCCGCCGTCACGCACCTGCGGATCGCTGTAGTCGACGCTGCCGTCGGCATTGCGCTTGACCGGGCCGCGCCGCGCATCGCGGTCGAACGTGTTGGCGCCGGAGGAAAGATCGGCGCCGGCGCAGAAGCCGCGGCCCGCACCGGTCACGATGATGGCCCTGACGTCGTCGTCCTTGTCGGCTTTGTCGAACGCGTCGATCAGCTCCTGCTGCATCGTGGCGTTGAAGGCGTTGAGCTTGTCGGGCCGGTTCAGCGTGATGGTCAGGATCTGCTCGGCGACCTCGTACTTGATCGTCTCATACGCCATGGGGATGATTTCCTCTCGGTTTTCTTGAATGAACGGCGCTGGCGCGCGTCTCCATCCAGTTAACCCGGCAATCATCCGTTGTGAAGAAGAGGGATGCGCGGGCCTGGCTCCGCGCATCCTGACTTGCGTTGAGGCGCTGCTTTACTTCTTCGGCGGCGCGGGCCACGGCTTCTGCGGGCCGCGCAGGCCTTCGAACGCCTTGCCCATGCCGAGCACGCCGATGTCGTCGAAGCGGCGGCCGATGATCTGGACGCCGATCGGAAAGCCCTTCTTGTCGTAGCCGGCGTTGATCGACAGCGCCGGGTTCTCCGACATATTCCACGGCACGGTAAAGCAGATGTGCTCGAACGGCTTTGCCGGGTCGTTGAGCGGCGCGGCGAACTCCGCCGGGAAGTTCACCACCGGCGATACTGGCGAGATCACGTAGTCGACCTCGCAGAACAATTTCGCGGCGGCCGCGCGGATCGCCATCGTCATGTTGAAGCCGCGCACCACATCGACGCCGGAGAGCTTTGCGCCGGCTTCTGCCCAGTTGAGGATGTAGGGCAGGGTCTTGCCGCGGTCGGCCTGCGACAGTTTCGACAGCTCGTCCCAGGTCCTAGCGCGCCAGAAATTGTCGAGCCCTTCGAGCATCTCGGGCGTCAGGATGCCGTCGATCTCGGTGATGACGGCGCCGGCGGATTCGAACGCCTTCGCAGCCTTCACGACGACCTCGCGAACCTCCTTCTCGACCTTCTGGCCGGAGCCGGCGTCGAGCATCAGCCCGATGCGCAGCTTGCGCGGCGACTTCTCCAGCGCCTTCCAGTTCACCTCGAGCGCCGGCAGGCTCATGCCGTCGCGGCGATCGGGACGCGACAATACGCTCATCATCAGCGCGGCGTCGTCGACGGTGCGGGTCATCGGACCGGCGACGCGGCCGACATAGGGCGGGTCGATCGGCACGCGGCCGAGGCTCGGTTTCAATGCGACGAGGCCGCACCAGTTGGCCGGCAGCCGCACCGAGCCGCCGATATCGGTGCCGAGATGCAAGGGACCATAGCCGGCAGCGCCTGCCGCGCCCGCGCCGGCGCTCGAGCCGCCGGGGTTCTTGCTGACATCCCAGGGATTGCGGGTCAGGGGATGGAACGAGGACAGGCCCGACGACAGCATGCCGTAGTCCGGCATCGTGGTCTTGGAGAAGATCACGCAGCCGGCCTCGCGCAGCCGCGCCGCAGGCGGTGCATCCTTCTCCGCGGGCGTCAGCTTGACGCTCGCCGCGCCCAGCGGCACCGGCTGCCCCTTGGTCGCGACATTGTCCTTGATGGTGGCGGGAACGCCATCGAGCGTGCCGGCCGGCTCGGCCTGCTGCCAGCGCTCGGTCGAGGTCTTGGCGACCTTCCGCGCCCCTTCCGGGTCGTACAAATACAGCGCCTTGATGTGCGGCTCCCAGGTCGCGACCTGGGAGATGATTTCCTCCAGCACCTCGGACGGCGAGAACTGCTTGGCACGATAGCCGGCGAGCAGGTCGACGGCGGAGAGATCGTGCAGCGACGTGATGGCGTCCCTTTTGGGCTTATGCATGCGCACCTGCCGGCATGCGTTTCTCGATGATGCGGGCGAACATGCTGGCGCCGATCGGCAGGATCTTGTCGTCGAGAACGTAACCGGGATTGTGAACGGGCACGGAGCCGTCATGGCCGACCCAGAAATACGCGCCGGGAATGGCCTGCATCATGTCGGCGAAATCCTCGCTGCCCATCTTGGGTGTCGAGCGGGTGATCACCTTGGCCGGATCGACGACGGTGCGCGCGACTTCCTCGACCACGCGGGACTGCTCTTCCTGATTCACCAGCACGCTGAAGCCGTCGCGGATCTCGACCGAGATTTCGGCGCCATATGCCGCCGCAAAGCCGGCGGAGATTTCGCGCATGCGCTTGCGGATCAGCTCACGAATCTCGTCGGAGAAGCAGCGCACCGTGCCGCACATCCAGGCTTCGCCGGGAATGACGTTGTACGCCGACCCGGAATGGATCTGCGTGATCGACAGCACCGCAGCCTGCAGCGGATCGACGTTGCGGCTGACGATCGACTGCAACGCCTGTCCGAGCGTCATTGCGATCACGACCGCGTCCTTGGAACGCTCCGGCATCGCGCCATGGGCGCCGTAGCCCTGGATCCTGATGTCGAAGAAGTCGGCTGCGGCCATTGCCGGGCCCGGCAGGATCGCGATCTCGCCATGGTTGAGGTCCGGCGCGTTGTGCAGGCCATAGACCTCGTCGCAGGGGAACTGCTTGAACAGGCCGTCCTTGATCATGGCGCGCGCGCCGCCGAGGCCTTCCTCGGCCGGCTGGAAGATGAAATGCACGGTGCCGTCGAAATTGCGGGTCTCGGCGAGATAGCGCGCCGAGCCGAGCAGCATCGTGGTGTGGCCGTCATGGCCGCAGCCGTGGAAGCGGCCGGGGATGGTCGAACGCCACTTCAGATTGGTGTTCTCCTCCATCGGCAGCGCGTCCATGTCGGCGCGCAGGCCGATCTTCTTGGTGCCGTTGCCCTTGCCCTTGAGCACACCGACCACGCCGGTGCCGCCGAGGCCGCGATGCACCTCGATGCCCCAGCTCGTCAGCTTGTCGGCGACGATGCCCGAGGTGCGGACCTCCTCGAAGCCGATCTCGGGATGCGCATGCAGATCCCGTCTGATGGCGGTGAGTTCGTCGGCAAAACTGTCGATGCGCTCAATGGTCGGCATGGCTCTCTATCCGTTTGTGCGTGATGGGGAGGTGGGTGTGAAAGTAGGGCCGTTCGGCTTGATACGAATGCCGGGACGCAAATGTTTCCACGGCAGCGTGGCGGTATCGGCGGGCATCGCGCCGGGGGCGGCGCAGATCAAGAGCTTCTCGGCGATCGGCTCGAAATCGGCGCGGAAATGCACCGAGCTCTTGTTGACCAAAATCTTCTGTGCCGTCGGCTCGATGCCGACATAGCGGTACATCGCCTGGTCGGCAAGCTGGGCCTTGTAGGAGCCGACCACGACGCGCACGTCGCCGATCCGCAGGCAGGCCGAGGGGCCCATGTCCATGTCGCGGCCGCCGAAATAGGGACCGGGAGCCACGAATTTGCCATCCGAGAGCTGTTCGACGACAAAAGTCTCCCGGTATGGCGCGTCGCCGGGAATGCCGGACTTGCCGCCGAGCTCGAGCGTGACTGATGCCCCGACACCGGCGCTGTGCGCGGCCTTCGCGGATTGCGGGTCGTAGATCACGCCGGTTGCGGCACTCGCCTTGTTGCGCACCAGCGCGCGCAGCATACCGGTGGTGTCGGAATCGCCACCGGCGCCGGGATTGTCCTGGGTGTCGGCGATGATGATCGGCCGGCTCGCCGCTTTCGCCAGTTCCATCGCCAGCCGCACGCCTTCGTCGGGCGAATAGATCCGGCCGTCGAAATCGTCCTCATGGCTCTCGACCAGGGCGACGACCTTGTCGGCGGCGGCATCCGCATCGGCCTGGGTCCGGCCGTACGCGAATACGCTCGGCCCGCAATCCCTGAAATCGGCGGCCGGAAAACCCGGCGCAAACGACAGTGTCGGCACCGCGTCGCTCTCGAGGGCGGCGAGCTTTTGATAGATGCCCTTGGTCGGCTGGTCGTTGGTGCATTGCCAGCTGATCGGGATCAGGAACGGCAATTGCCGGAAGGCCTTTGCGAAGCGCTGCCTGGTTTTGAGCATCAGCGCCAGATGCCGGGCGCAGGCGCGGCCGGTTTCGGCCATATCGACATGCGGATAGGTGCGGTAGGCAATCAGCGCATCGGCATGCTCGATCATCTTTGGCGAGACGTTCGCATGCAGATCGAGGCTCGCCACCAGCGGCAGGTCGTTGCCGATCGCCTTGCGCACGCGGGCCAGCGTTTCGCCTTCACCGTCGTCATAATGCTCGGTGACCATGGCGCCGTGCAGGTCGAGATAGACGGCATCGATCGGTCCGGCCGCGGCGATGCCGTCGACCATTTCCGTCACGATCCGCTCATACGCATCCTTGCTGACATGCGCCGACGGGCTCGCCGCGGCGAAGATCGTCGGCACCAGCTCCCAGCCATTGGCTTCCGCCGCCTCGACAAAGCCGGCGAGGCCGACATTGATCTTGCGCATGACCTTGAGCACGTCGGCGCCATGCGTCATCGACGGCCAGCCGCCGCCATGCACGAAATCGTCATAGGTTGCCTTCGTCGGTGCGAAGGATTGGTCTCGTGCAGGAAGCCGCCAACGGCAATGCGGGTCATCAAGTCGGTCTCGATACGTTTCTTCGATCATGATGCGATCATAACGACGCGCGTCATGATCTCATCTCGTTGGTTGGAGCGTGATCTCCGGGGAAGACCGGCGTCCACCTTCAGGGCCACGCTCTAGCGCGCGACGTTAAGCGTGTCGTCGCGCCCAGCGCAAGCCGGGGAGCACCAGCGGATTTGCATGCCCTGTGGGCGGAAAGGCTTGAGGCTAAAGACCTAGGCCGTCGCCACAATGCCTTCCGAAACGGGGCGGAAGTTGGCGAAGTCCCAGCCGCGTCCGGGCGCCGCATCGAGCAGCGCGCGGGTATAGGCTTGCTGCGGATTGGTCAGCACCTCGGCGGCCGGTCCCTGTTCCACGACGCGGCCATGCTGCATCACGGCGACGTCGTCGCAGATTTGTGCGGCGACGCGCAAATCATGCGTGATGAACAGCAGCGCGATGCCCAGCCGGCGCTGGATTTCGTCAAGCAGATCCAGAACCTGCGCCTGCACCGAGACGTCGAGCGCGGACACCGCCTCATCCGCGACGAGCACGTCGGGATCGAGCGCCAGCGCGCGCGCGATCGCGATGCGCTGGCGCTGGCCGCCGGAGAACTGGTGCGGATAGCGCGAGATCGCGTCGGGCGGCAGATGGACGAGCTCGAGCAGCTCGCGCGCCCGCGCCAGCGCGTCCTTGCGCGGCATGCCATAATTGACCGGGCCTTCCGCGATGCTCTCGCCGACGGTGACGCGCGGATTGAGCGAGCGGTAGGGATCCTGGAAGATGATCTGGATCTTCTGGCGATGCGGCTGCAACAGCCGGCGCGACAGGTCGGAGATCTCGCGGCCGGCGAGGCGTACCCCGCCCGAGGTCGGATCGATCAGGCGGACGATGCAGCGCGCCACCGTCGACTTGCCGGAACCGCTTTCGCCGACGATGCCGAGCGTGCGGCCCTTGCGCAGAGTGAGCGTGACGTTGCTGGCGGCGGCGACCTCGCGGGCTTTGCCGTACAGCGACCGCTCCCGGTAGACCTTGCTGAGCTCGTTGGCTTCCAGCACCACGGGCTCGGTCGTCTCCGGGCGCGGCGCGCGCGGCACCAGGCTCGGCACCGAGGACAAGAGGTTGCGGGTGTACTCCATCTTCGGATTGCGCAGCACGTCCTGCAGCGGGCCGGTTTCGACCAGGCGGCCGTGCCGCATCACCGCGACGCGGTCGGCGATCTCGGCCACCACGCCCATGTCGTGGGTGATAAACAGAACCGCGGTGCCGTGATCGCGTTGCAGGTCGCGGATCAAGGTGAGGATCTGCTTCTGGGTGGTGACGTCGAGCGCGGTGGTCGGCTCGTCCGCGATCAGGAGCTTCGGCTCCAGCACCAGCGCCATCGCGATCATGATGCGCTGGCGCTGGCCGCCCGACAGGCGGTGCGGGTAGGAGGAGAAGATGCGCTCCACGTCCGGCAGCCGCACATGCTCCATCATCGCCAAAATCTTCTGGCGCCGTGCGCGGGCATCGAGATCTGTGTGGGCGCGCAGCACCTCGTCGATCTGGCGGCCTACCGGCACCACGGGATTGAGCGCGGTCATCGGCTCCTGGAAGATCATCGCCATCCGCGTGGCGCGGAGTTGCCGCAGCCGCCGGTCGCTGGCGGTGAGCAGTTCCTCGCCGACCAGTTTGACGCTGCCGCCAGACGGCACCAGCGTGCCCTTCTGCTGCAGGCCCATCACGGTGAGCGATGTCACCGACTTGCCCGAGCCGCTTTCGCCGACCAGGCACAGCGTCTCGCTTTCACGTACCTGCAGCGAGAGGTCGTCGATGATGCGATGCGCATCCGCCTTGCGGCCGAGGCCGACGACGAGATTGCTGATGTCGAGGACGACGTTGGTCATGTCAGGGTCTCTTGGCGCTGCGAAGGAATTTACCCACTGTCATTCCGGGATGGTGCGCCAGCACCAGACCCGGAATCTCGAGATTCCGGGTTCGATGCTTCGCATCGCCCCGGAATGACGGCTTCAGAAGAGCTGAAGCCGTCACTTGCCCTCACGCTGCTTCATGCGGGGATCGAGCGCGTCGCGGGCGGCGTCGCCGATCAGGTTGACGCTGAGAATGGCGATCGAGAGCAGCAGCCCCGGCCAGAAGATCAGCGACGGCTTGACCTGGAAATAGGCGCGGCCCTCGGCCATGATGTTGCCCCATGTCGGCGTTTCCGGCGAGATGCCGGCGCCGAGGAACGACAGGATCGCCTCGGTCAAGATCGCGGACGCGCAGACATAGGTGCCTTGCACGATCAGCGGCGCGATCGTGTTCGGCATCAAATGCCGCCACATGATCTTCGGCAGGCTGCTGCCGAGCGAAATCGCGGCCTCGACATAAGGCTCCTCGCGTGCGGTCAGCACCACTGAGCGCACCAGCCGCGCCACGCGCGGGATCTCGGGGATGGTGATCGCGACCATCACGGTCCAGATGCTGGCGCCCGACAGCGACACCACGGCGATCGCGAGCAGGATGGCGGGGATCGCCATCAGGCCGTCCATCACGCGCATCAGCACCGCATCGACCCAGCGGAAGAAGCCGGCGACGAGGCCGATCAGAAGACCGATGGCGATCGAGCAGACGGCGGCGCCGAGCCCGATCACCAGCGAGATCCGTGCGCCGTAGATGATGCGCGACAACAGGTCGCGGCCATAGGCGTCGGTGCCGAGCAGATATTGCGCGCTCGACGGCTTCAGCCGCTGCGACGGCGTCAGCAGCAGAGGATCATGCGGCGCAAGCAGCGGTGCGAAGATCGCCATCAGGATGATGAGGGCGAGGCTGATCGTCGCAACCGCGATGATCGGCGTCGACGTCAGGAAGCCGAACTTGACGCGGAACGGCCGGGTGACGGGAAGCGAGGATTCGGGAAGGGTTTCGATCGCCATTGCTCAGTACCGGATACGAGGATCGAGCAGGGTGTAGGCGAGGTCGATCAACAGATTGACCGCGACGTAGATACCTGACGTCAACAGGATCATCGCCTGGATCACCGGATAGTCGCGCGCCAGCACCGCATCGACGGTGAGGCGGCCGATGCCGGGCAGATTGAACACGCTCTCGGTGACGACGACGCCGGAGATCAAGAGCGCGAAGCCGGAACCGATCACCGTGATGACCGGCACGGCGGCGTTGCGCAGCGCATGGCGCAGCAGCACGCCGGTCTCGCCGATGCCCTTGGCCCGCGCCGTGCGCACGTAATCCTCGCCGAGCACATCGAGCATCGAGGCCCGCGTCATGCGTGCGATCAGCGCGACATAGATGAAGGAGAGTGTGCAGGTCGGCAGGATGAGGCGCTGGAAGAACGGACCGAAGCCGGCCGAGATGCTCTTGAAGCCCTGTACCGGAACCCAGCGCAGATCGATCGCAAAGATCTGGATCAGCACATAGCCGATGACGAACACCGGCACCGAGAAGCCGAGCACGGAAAGCCCCATCACGAAGCGGTCGATCCAGGTGCCGTGCTTCCACGCCGCGATCACGCCGAGCGGCACCGCCACCAGGATCGAGAGGATGATGGTGGCCAGCGCGACCGAGATCGAGGGCTCGAGGCGCGGGACGATCATTTCGAGGATCGGCTTGTTCGAGATCAGGGAGACGCCGAGGTCGCCGTGCAGCAACTTGGCGATCCAGGTGTAGAACTGGATGTAGATCGGCTCGTTCAGACCAAGCGAGGTCCGAATGCGTTCGAGCTGTTCGGGCGTCGCGTTGTCGCCGGCGAGGATGGCGGCCGGGTCGCCCGGCGTCAGCCGCAGCAACAGGAACACGAACAGAGCCACCACGCCCATCACGGGAATGGCGGCGAGGATGCGGCGAAGCAGATATCCGAGCAAATTTGATCCGTTGGGTTGTGGTCGATGAAGTCCCCAGCGGGACCGTTGCACACCAGACCGTAGCACAGATGGTAGCAGACTCACGGTAGAACTTGAGCAAGTCCCATGCCATCGGTGCTGCGGATTTTGCGGTGCAGCTAATCAGTCCTGTTGGCCGCGATTATTCCTCCGGTGAAGTTCGAAGCAGTCCACTGGAAGGTGGATTGATTTCAGCTTTGCGCGCGTTGGCAGGCACGTCGAGCCCGGCACCGAACGTCGGCGCCATCGGCGGCGTGTCGAGGTCGCGCCAATCGTCGATCGCCTGGGCCACCATCTGCGCCGTCGCCGCCGACAGTGTCCAGCCGAGATGACCGTGGCCCGTATTGTAGAACACGCCCGGAATCCGTCCGGCGCGAACCACCGGCATCATGTTCGGCATCATCGGGCGCAGGCCCGCCCATGGCACGACTTTCGACGTGTCGATCTCCGGGAAATGATGCCGCACCCAGTCCACCAGCGGTTGAATGCGATCGGCGCGAATGTCGCGGTTGAAGCCGTTGAACTCGGCGGTGCCGGCGACGCGGAAGCGGTCGGCGCCGAGCCGGCTGGTGACGATCTTCGCAGCTTCATCGAGCAGGCTGACGGTTGGGGCGGCATTCCGGCTTTGCGGCGCATCGAGCTGCACGGTGATCGAATAGCCCTTCACCGGATAGACATTGACGCGGTCGTTGAGCAGGCTGGCGAAGTGGCGGCTCGCCACGCCGGCGCAAATCACGATCCCGTCCGCCTGCAGCTGCTGGCGCGTCGCGACCGCAGCATCATGTGAAGCAGCTTCGTTCCAGCCGATGCGGAAGCCGTCATCGCCGTGTGCGATCGTGTCGACGTCGGCTTCATGGACGAAGCTCGCGCCACGGCGGATGCAGGCGTCGGCAAGCCCACGCGTGAATTTGTGAATATCGCCGGTCGCGTCCGACGGCGTGAAGAAGCCGCCATAGCAGGTTGTCTGCAGCACGGGTTCGATGACGCGGATCTCGTCCGGGGTCACCGGCCGGCGGTCGAGCCCGCCTTGCTGCAGCAGCGCGTTGACCTTGAGGCCGGCTTCGAAGCCGGCCCTGTCGTGATAGACGTGCAGGATGCCGCGGCGTTCGAGATCGAAGGCGATGTTTTCGCGCTCTGCGATCGAGAACAGATGCTTGCGCGCTTCGATGGCGAGCTTCGTGGTCTCGATGGTGTTGCCGCGATAGCGCGTGATGTGGCCTACGAACTCGCCGATCCAGGAATATTTGTGCCAGCTCGGCTTCGGGTTCATCAGCAGCGGCGCGTCGCTTCTCAGCATCCAGCGCAGCCCCTTGAGGATGGTCGCGGCGCTGTTCCACACCTCGGCGTTGCTGGCGGAGAGTTGTCCGCCATTGGCGAACGAGGTTTCCATCGCGGCGTAGCGATGCCTGTCGAGGACAGTCACCTTGTAGCCGCGTTCAAGCAGGGCATAGGCCGTCGTTACGCCGGTGATGCCGGCGCCGATGATCGCGATGTGTGGCATGATAGTTGTCAGGCTCCCGTGGGTTAGAGTCGCCGAACCGCCGGTGAAACCGGCATCGGCGCCCCATCTGTCACGGTACCTGAGAGCTTGATCCGCATCGGGCTGTGGCCAGAAGCGAACTATCCCCTTCGGTGGACGTCATGGCCCTTGATGTGCGGCCATGTTCGTCTCTCTCCAGATCGTCCTGACGATACAGTCCTTTTGCCTGAGAGTTTCCGGGGCGGTTGCTCCGTCGGCGCCGAAGCCAACAACACGATTGTTGTCGGTTCGATCTCTCCCGCATCGTCGCGTTGGACGGCCGGACCGTAGGCGAAGCCTTAAAAATGGACAAGGCTAAATTTCGATCCGGCAGTGCCAACGTGTTGTGCAGTGCAAATCGATGTCAGTCCAGCGTCGCCAGCAGTGCCGCCATCAGGCGGCCGCGTTCGGCGAGGCTGTCGACCTCGATGTGCTCGTTGAGCGTATGTGCATCGGCGCCGCGAACGCCGAGGCCGTCGAGCGTGGGGATGCCCATCGCGCCGGTGAAGTTGCCGTCCGAGCCGCCGCCGGCGCTGCCGTGCGGCAGATCGAGACCCATCGCTGCCGCAAGGCCTTTTGCCTTTTCATAGAGCGCCATGGTGCCCGCATCGGGCTCCCACACCGGGCGGGTGACGCCGCGCGTCACCTTGAAGGTCACGTCGTTGGCGGTGCCCGACAGTGCCAGCATGCGCTCGACGCCACGGTCGAGATCGGCCTGGCGCTTGGCCATGCTGAGCGCTTCGCCGGTGCAGGTCGTCGCGACGCAATTGACCCACTGGCCGCCATGCACGATGCCGACCGAGAACGTGCAGTCCTCGGTGGTCATGCCGTCGATGGCGATGATCTGCCGCGCCATCTCGCGGATCGCGGAGCGGCCGGAAGACAGCGTTGCGCCGGCATGGCTGGGCTTGCCGGTGGCTTCCAGGTTGAAGCGCGCGATCGCATAGCGGCCGGTGACGACGCCGTTGTTTGGACGGCCGGGCTCCGGCACCAGCACATATTTGTTGCGCGCGGCTTCCGCCTCGATGATGTCGCGCGTCGACGGCGTGCCCACCTCTTCGTCGGGGGTGAACAGCACGGTGATCGGCAGCGGAGTCGTGAAGAAGGCGCGCGCCAATTGCCTGATCGCCTCGATCGACAGGTAGTTGCCGCCCTTCATGTCGAAGATGCCCGGCCCGAAGCACTTGTTGCCTTCGCGCCGCCACTTCAGCTTCTCGATGGTGCCGACGGGGTGAACGGTGTCCAGATGGCCGGCGATCAGGATGCCGGGCTGGCCTTGTTTCGGATGGGGAAAACGGGCGCGGACGCAGCCCGCGAAGCCCTGGCGTCCGGCGATGCGCTCGATCGTCGCACCCATGATCGCCATCTCGCGGGCGGCGAGATCGAGCATGCGTTCGACCGCGGCGGCGTCCCAGGTCGGGCTTTCGCATTCCACCCAGCTGCGCAGGCCCTGCAGCATCGTTTCGGAATCAAAGGGGAGATTGGCGGGGTTCATCGTTGTTCTCTCTTGTTGTTCTGACGGCGCCGGCGTCGCGCGCGCGTTACGAAAATCTCAGCCGACGATTTTGTAAAGCCAAAATCTGGCGCGCGGCCTCATTCGTTTGTGTACGTCCGATGCGACCTGAAACCGATTGACGCGCTTGGCGCTTGGTGCAAGTCTCGATTTCACAAGCCATACAGCATGTTAGTTCGCCTAAATAACGAACCACATGCATAACGAATAAGCCGGCTTTGACCAGTTACACGTCAGGAGAGATTGCATGTTCCCTATCTCGCGTTGGAAACACCGCACGCTAGCGGCCGCGTTGACGGCGCTCGCGCTGTCGTTCGCGCCGCAGGAATTGTCATTCGCGCCGCAGGCGATGGCCGCGGGCAAGACCATCACCGCGGTGATGCACTCGGATCTGCGCGTCATCGATCCGATCATGACCACGGCCTACATCACCCGCGATCATGGCTACATGATCTATGACACGCTGCTGGCGACGGATTCCAATTTCAAGATCCAGCCGCAGATGGCGGACTGGAAGGTTTCCGACGACAAGCTGACCTACACGTTCACGCTGCGCGACGGTCTGAAGTGGCACGACGGCGCGCCGGTCACCGCGGAAGACTGCGTCGCCTCGCTGCAGCGTTGGGGCAAGGTCGACGGCATGGGCCAGAAGCTGATGGACTTCGTCGCGAGCCTGGAGGCGACCGACGCCAAGACCATCACGCTGAAGCTGAAGGAACCCTACGGCCTCGTGCTGGAATCGATCGGCAAGCCGTCATCGCGCGTGCCGTTCATGATGCCGAAGCGTCTGGCCGAGACGCCGCCGGACAAGCCGATCCCGGAACAGATCGGCTCCGGACCGTTCAAATTCGTGCAGGCGGAATTCCAGCCGGGCGTGAAGGCGGTCTATGAGAAGAACAAGGACTACGTGCCGCGCAAGGAGCCTGCGAGTTGGACCGCGGGCGGCAAGGTGGTCAAGGTCGACCGTGTCGAGTGGGTCACGATGGCCGATGCGCAGACCGCGGTGAACGCGTTGCAATCCGGCGACATCGATTTCATGGAGAACCTTCCGTTCGACATGCTGCCGGTGCTCGAAGCCAATCCGGATCTCAAGATCGACGTCCTCAACAAGTTCGGCTTCCAGACCCTCGGACGCATGAACTTCCTCTATCCGCCGTTCGACAATCCGAAGGTGCGCCGGGCTGCGTTCCTGGCGATGAACCAGAAGGACGTGCTCGACGCGCTGGTCGGCAACGCCAAGTACCAGAGGATCTGCGGCGCCTTCTTCGTCTGCGGCACGCCGCTCGAGACCGACGTCGGGGCCGAAACGCTGGTGAAGGGCAACGGCCTGGCGGAAGCCAAGAAGGCGCTTGCCGCATCCGGCTATGACGGCACCCCCGTGGTGATCATGGCGCCGGGCGACGTCACGACGTTGAAAGCCCAACCGGTCGTGGCTGCGCAGCAGTTGCGCGAGGCCGGCTTCAAGGTCGACCTGCAGGCCACCGACTGGCAGACCGTGGTGACCCGCCGCGCCAGCCAGAAGCCGCCGAAGGAAGGCGGCTGGAACATGTTCTTCACCAACTGGGTCGCGGCCGACGTTTCCGATCCGATCGTCAACGCGTCGATCACGGGTCGCGGCAAGAATGGCGGCTGGTTCGGCTGGGCCGAAGACCCGAAGATCGAGGAGCTGCGTGACAAGTTCGCGCGCGCCGGCTCGGCTGAGGAAAAGAAGAAGATCGCCGCGGAAATCCAGACCGAGGCCTACGATCAGGTGATCTACGTTCCGCTCGGCCAGTACACCATTCCGAGCGCATGGCGGAAGTCGCTGACCGGTGTGCTCGACGGCCCGGCGACGCCGATCTTCTGGAATATCGACAAGTCCGAGTAAGCTTGCGGCTTGACGCAAAAACAAATGGCCGGGACTTGTCCCGGCCATTTTCTTTTCGCGCTGTCGCGTGTCAGGTGTGGCTGTCGCGGAGCTGCTCCAATCCGTCGCTGAGCGGTGGTCCGCCTTGTGGTGCGTGCTGCGGCGGGGAGGGGCGCTCCTTGCGCTGATCGGGTTGGTCGGTTGCGCGCTGCGCGGATGGATCGTCGTTCGGCATCGTCATGCTCCAATTGCGGCATGACAACGAATACGCAGTGCACGGGTTCCGAACCGGCGACCGCTAATCGCCGTGATCTGGTCTCATGCTGCTCGGGCTCGACAGGCTCGTGAGCTGCGTCGGTCCGATGTCGGTTCCGCTCATCCAGACCGCCGCTCCAGCGGCAAACGCGAGCAGTCCGTACACCATGATCGCGCCGCGGATCCATCGCCGGTAGATCGCGCGGTCGTCGGGCGCAGCGTTGCGGAAATTCTGGGCATTGAGCCCGTTGCTGCAATGAGCCGCATCGTCGCCATGCTGGAGAGTAAAGGCACCATGATCGCGCGCCGTTTCGCTGGCAATCCGATTGCCCTTCGCAATCCGATTGCAGTTTGCAATCTCCATCGCCGATCTCCGACCAAAATTGATTTCGAAATGCAACAGCCGCGAAAATGCGCGGCCGGAATTTCCAATGCGGGTAAGACTACGACAGTCAGCGATCGCGGCGTGTGAACTGCGCCACAGCCGGGAAACACGACGCCGGCCCGCTCGGGTGCGCGTGGCATGCGAAGGTTGGTGCGGGCGGTGGGACTCGAACCCACACGACGTTGCCATCGAGGGATTTTAAGTCCCTTGCGTCTACCAGTTCCGCCACGTCCGCGTTGCGCCAGGCGCGCCGATTTCTAGCGCGTTTGGGCGCGGAGTGGAATTGTCATTATCCGGTGCTAACAGGTGAGCTTTCAAAGGCTTAAGCGGCGGCCCGCAATTCCATTTGCCTCGGCGGCCGGGCATTGGGATAAGCAGCGCGCCCCCGCGATTGAGCCTCAATCCGGACACCGGTGGCTGCTTTAGGCAATCTCAACACTGTCCGGTTAAGAAAGCTGAATGTCCGTTCGTTTCCCACGCCGCCTGAAGCTGTCGCGCGCGGCGGCCGTCATCGCGCTGCTCGCCTCGGCTGCGGGCGTTTCCGGCTGCGCGCAGATCGGCGACACCGTGCCGTCGGCATTCGCCGATCCCGCCAAGTACGAGCTTTATGATTGCAAGCAGCTCGAGAACGAGCGCAGCAATCTCAAGACCCGCGCGGCGGATCAGGAAAAATTGATGGCCAAGGCGGAGACCGGCGTCGGCGGTACTGTCGTCTCCGAGATGGTCTATCGCAACGAGCTGATCTCGATCCACTCCCAGCAGAAGCTGGCGGATGAGGCCTGGCGCAAAGGCAGGTGCCATGAAAGCACGCCGGACACGCCTGCGGCCGCGGCCCCCGCTACCCCCACGCCGGCGGCGAAGGGCCCGCGCGCACCGCGAGGCCTCGTCCACTAAGCTTGCGTTTCCAGACGGGTCGGTCGTGATTGGCCGAGCTCAGGCGCGCCAGTCGTAAATCCAGTCCTGCCGCGCCAGCATCCGCTCCGGACCGATGGCGCGGATCGCCAGATCGCGCGCGATCGCCGCCGGCCCGCGCAAATGATAGATGCGGCCCTGCTGTCGCGCCAGGCGCTGCACTTTCAGCACGCGCCCGCGCCGCACCCGTGCGTAGCGCGTCAACGCGGCGGGAATGCCCGCGGTGTTTTCCCCGGTGCTGTCGCTCAAGGCCTTGGCGAGCACGGCCGCATCCTCGATCGCCATGCCGGCGCCTTGTGCGGCAAACGGCAGCATCGCATGCGCGGCATCGCCGAGCAGCGTCACCGCGCCTTCGCTCCAGCGACCGATGTCGGGCAGGGTGAACAGCGCCCATTTGCGCCAGCCGTCGACCGCGTCGATCAGCACCCGCGCTGTCGTGGGCCAGCGCGCGGTGGCGAATGCACCCTTGATCTCGTTGATGTCGCCGGGCTCGCTCCAGCCCGGCCGGTTCCAGGTGCCCGATACGATCGCGACCACGTTGATCTGGCGTCCGGCCGAGATGGGATAGGCGACGAGATGTGCGTCCGGTCCCATCCAGAGCTGCACGCGCGGTGCGGTGTATTCACGCGGCAGGGCGGTGGCGTCCAGCGTGCCGCGCCAGGCGATCAGGCCGGAGAATTGCGGCTGTACATCCGGAAACAAATGCCCGCGCACCGACGACCAGATGCCGTCGGCGCCGATCAGCGCAACGGCCAATTCCTCCTGCCGTGAATTGCCGCGGCGTTGCACGACGGTGAGGCCTCGCGCATGCTTGGTCACATCCTCGAACTGGCAGCCGAGCCGCAGATCGATATCGGGATGGTCGCTCGCGGCGGCCTGCAGCGCCGCCTGCAAATCGGCGCGGTGGATCACCCAATAGGGTGCGCCGGCGCGGAACTCGGCGGCCTGGCCAAGCGGCATCCGTGCGATCTCGCCACCGGCCCGCGCGCTCAGGATGTTGACGGATGCAGGCGTGACCGCGCGCCGCGCAAGCGGTTCCTTGAGCCCGAGCTCGACCAGGATGCGGCTGGCATTGGGAGAGAGCTGGATGCCGGCGCCGGCTTCCTCGAGCCGTTCGGCCTTCTCCAGCACGACGACGCGAAAGCCCTGTGCCGCCAGTGTCAGCGACGCCGTCAGTCCTCCGATCCCGGCGCCTGCAACGATGACGGTTCGCGTCAGCGCCACGGAGCGGTCAGGCGACCTTGTCTTTCAGCACGCATTCCGGCGGTCGCGCTTCGCCGGCCGCGAGGTCGGATGCGAAGCGATAAAGCGTCGAGCAGTACGGGCAGATAATCTCGTTGTCATTGCCGAGGTCGAGGAACACGTGCGGATGGTCGAACGGCGGGTTGGCGCCGACGCACATGAACTCCTGCGATCCGATTTCGATCACCGAGACACCGGCATCGTTATGGAAGTGCGGGACGACGTGGTCGGACATATTCTCACCTTGATGGCAACGATGGGCAGACGCAATCAACAGCATGCGGCATCGCGAAATGCCGCGCACCATACTGGCGGGATCAGTTGATTCCTAGAGCCCCGATGGCTCATTTGCTCATGCAAATTCGACACAATCTTGTCGTCCCAGAGAAGCCCTCCTTTGGTCGGAGCCGTTGTGTCGCAAAAACGGCACACTATCTCCAAGGCGAATAAAACTAGAGGTTTTATCGGAATGAATCGGGTGCGCGTCAGCTTGGCGGTGGTCGGCGTGGCAGCAAGTGCTGCCGTGGGCGCGGCTATTTGGCCGCACGCCCGTGACGCCGGCACCGTGCTGGCGGCGCGGGACGATCCCGCTGCGCTCGCCGACATCAGGCTCAATTCCGTGCTGCGCAACAACCCGGCGTTGATCGCGGACAATATCGAGGCGGCACTGGCTTCCGGCGATGCCGACCTTGCGGCCAGCTTTGTCGAACTCGCCGGCGAGAAGAGCATCGCACTTAGTGACGATCTCACCAAGCGCGTCGATGACGCGCGCGCCGAGCAATCATCCAGCATGCATTACGCCAAGGGCTTCGCCACCGGCCTGGTGACCGGCAATGCCGACGATGTCGCAAGCCTGTCCGGCACGGTCGCCGGCGACCTGTTCGTATTCGGTGATGTCCGGGACGTCGTGCGCGAGGGCAAGCACCTCGTGATGGGCGAGGACACCGACCAGCTGGTGCTCGGCCTCGCGGCCGCCGGGCTCGCGGTGACCGCGGCCACCTATGTGTCGGTCGGCGGCGCCGGGCCGCTGCGCGCCGGGCTGACGCTGGTCAAGGATACGCGCAAGGCCGGACGGCTGAGCGAGGGGATGATCGAATGGGCCGGGCGTTCGACCCGCGAGATGGTCAACCAGCCGGCGATGCGAGAGGCGGTCGCATCCGGCTCGGTGCTGCGGCCGGTGCAAACCGCAACCGCGATCCGCGCGGCCTTCCGCGCCGAGAAGGCCGGCGCGCTGGTGCGCGTCGCCAAGGACGTCGGGCGCATCGGCGAGGCGGCCGGGGTTCGCGCTGCGCGGGATACGCTGAAGGTCGCCGAGAACCCGAAGGAGATCGCGCGGGCGGCGCGGATCGCCGAGGTGAAGGGCGGCCAGACCCGCGCGATCCTGAAGCTGCTCGGCCGCGGCGCGCTGCTGCTGGCGGCCGGCGCATTCAATCTCACCATGTGGCTGTTCGGCGCGCTGCTGGCGCTGTTCGGCTTCCTGTCGTCGATCAAGGCCACCACCGAACGGGCCACCGCCTGGTGGCTCAGACGAAGCAAGGCGCTGCGCCTGAAGCGGCAGATGGCCGCTCAGGCCAGCTTGGCGAGTATGCCCGCCCAGGGTTAGGCTTGCGGTCGCCTGTCGATCGCCAATCGCAAATCCCAAGAACAAACGGAATGGATGATGCCGAGTTTCCATCACGGCGATGTTGAAATTGCCTTTATCGACGAAGGCGCGGGCGAACCGATCGTGCTGGTGCACGGCTTTGCCTCGAGCAAGAACGTCAACTGGATCTACCCGACCTGGGTGTCCGATCTCGTCAAGGCCGGCCGTCGGGTGATCGCGCTCGATAATCGTGGCCACGGCGAATCCGCCAAGCTCTACGATGCCGCGCAGTACGAGATCGCGACCATGGCCGGCGACGTGATTGCGCTGATGGACCATCTCGGAATCGCGCGCGCCGACATCATGGGCTATTCGCTGGGCTCGCGGATGACCGCGATCCTGGCGCGAGAGAATTCCGATCGGGTGCGCTCGGCGATCCTTGGCGGGATCGGCATCGGACTGATCGAGGGCGGCGGCCCCGGCGAGGCGGTCGCGCTGGCGCTGGAGGCGCCGTCGCTCGACGATGTCACCGACCCGGTCGGCCGTACCTTCCGCGCCTTTGCCGATCAGACCCGCTCCGACCGCCGCGCGCTCGCCGCCTGCCTGCGCGGCTCGCGCCGCCTGATGACGCGCGAGGAGGCGGCCGGCATCCGCGTGCCGGTTCTGATCGCGGTCGGCAGCAAGGACGAGATTGCGGGCTCGGCGTCAGCGCTCGGCCGGATCATTCCGGGTTCGGAGGTGCTCGACATTCCGAACCGCGATCACATGCGGGCGGTCGGCGACAAGGTCTACAAGACCGGGGTCACCGACTTCCTGTCGCGGCGAAAATAGATCGTCGGCTTCATCCCTGGCGAAGGCGCGCGCGGCCGCGATCAGCACCACGAAGGTCGCGACCCACACCATGCGCGCGCCGTAGCGGTCGTGCGGTCCCGAGATCACGCCGCAGACAAAGGCATTGCCGAGCAGGGCGAGCGTGACTGTGCCCGCCAGCAACGTCAGATCGTCGAGCCGCCGCTGCCACAGTCCTCGGCCGAACAGGATGACGACCAGGAGCATCGAGCCCAGCGCGACCGGCACGTGGATGCGGTTGATCGCGGTGAAGTCGAGGTGCCAGCGTTGCTGCCGCGCCGCGCGCATCGGCCGGACCTGTTTGGGAATGTAGCGCTCGATGATGCCGTAGGTATGCGGGATCCAGCCATTAGCGCCTTCGCCTGTCGCGACATGCATGAGCTGGTCGGCGGTTGCCGTTAGCGCCGCCTTTGCCTGCCATTCCGGATATTCGGCCAGCGAGCGCAGCACGATGGTGCCCATCTCGTCATTCAGTCCCTTGAAGCGGCCGAGCGTGTTGAACATGCTGTGGCCCCACAGGAAGTCGTCCGCGGTCGGCGGCAACTCGTTGCGATAGGGGCAGAGCTTCAGCTTCTCCGTCGCGCAATGATCGTGCAGGTATTGCGCGACGATGCCATCCTGCAGCATGCGGCCGAAGGCGACGCCATAGCCGCCGGGCGTCCAGGCCAGCTGTCCGGACAGCGCAAAGTTCGCCGCCAGCAGCATCGCCGCGCCGGCGACGGTGGTCAGGCTGCCTTGCACGAGGCCCGCGAACGGGATGCGCTGCCCGAGCCATGGACGCAGCATCCAGCCGACGCAGCACAGGCCGAGCAGCACCGCCAGCGTCGCGCTGTGCGTGGCGGCCGAAAATGCGATGAACCCGAACAGCACCGCCTTCTCCAGCGTCGAGATCCGTTCGCCGTGCAGGATGAGGATGAAGAGCGCGAGCACCGAAAGGCCGGCGAAGATGTCGGTCAGCAGCATGCTGGCCAGCCAGGGCAGGGCGGTGGTTGCGATCAGCGCGAGGCTGATCGCGATCAGCCGGACCGGCCGGGCGAGGCCGAGCACGCGCAGCGTCAGCTGCAGGATCCACAGCGTCGCCAGGGTCTGGATGCCGAGGTTGAGCCAGAAATCCGATGTCTCGCCGACATGGAGGTAGATGCCGAATACCGTGGACCGGCTCGGCACCAGGTAGCCCTCATACCAGCGCGCCAGATAGCCGCCGGTATCCCATTGAAGCAGCGGATAGCCGTTCCAGAAGGCAGGGGCGAGCAGCAGGAGGGGGATGGCAATGGTCGCGATCCAGACCGACCGCGCGTCGGTCAGGCGGGTACCTAAACTCCGGGTATTGATGATGTTTCCCCCTTTATTGGGGCCGACCATGCCCAAAACCACACGGGGGACGAAATCCGCCAATAGTTGCAGAAGCACGGCTTGATTTCGGCAAAATCCCGACCAATTCCCCTAGACGCCGGCCCGGGGTGTTCGGCTGGGGTTTACCGTACTGAGCCATCCCGGGACGCGCTGGGTCCATCGTGCTATAACGCACATCAGAACAACCGAATTGCGAGAGCAGCTATGGCAGTTCATCAGGTCAATCCGCAGGGAGGCAAGCTTGCGGCGCTCGATCCGATCTGGGATCGAATCCGCGGCGAGGCGGAGGACATCCTGCGGCGCGAGCCGGAACTCGCATCCTTCATCTATGCGACCGTGCTGCATCATGAGCGGCTGGAAGATTCGGTAGTCCATCGCATTGCCGAGCGGCTCGATCACGCCGCGCTGTCGGGCGATTTGATCCGCCAGACCTATGGCGAGGCACTGCGCGATGAGCCCGATATCGGCAACGCGTTCCGCGCCGATCTCGTCGCCGTCTATGACCGCGATCCGGCGACCTCGCGCTTCATCGATCCCTTGCTCTACTTCAAGGGCTTTCACGCGCTGCAGACCCACCGTCTCGCGCACTGGCTCTATCAGAAGGGCCGCAAGGATTTTGCCTTCTACCTGCAGAGCCGCTCCTCGGCCGTGTTCCAGACCGACATCAACCCGGCCGCGAGGATCGGCCGCGGCATCTTCCTCGATCATGCCACCGGTTTCGTCTGCGGCGAGACGGCGGTCATCGAGGACGATGTCTCGATCCTGCATGGCGTCACGCTCGGCGGTACCGGCAAGGAGAATGAGGATCGCCATCCGAAGATCCGCCACGGCGTGCTGATCGGCGCCGGCGCCAAGATCCTCGGCAATATCGAGATCGGTCATTGCGCGCGCATCGCGGCCGGCTCGGTCGTGGTCAAGCCGGTGCCGCACAACGTCACGGTCGCGGGCGTGCCGGCGAAAATCGTCGGCGAGGCCGGCTGTGCCGAGCCGTCGCGCACCATGGACCAGATGCTCGGCGCGATCGGGCTTTGATTTCACTCGCTTTCTGATCGCGGCGCGTTCCTGACCGAAGTGGGCGCCGGTTCGCGTGAAGAAAACGCCACAAAGCACAAAACGAGAGTCGTGTGCGCAACATCACGTCGCCAAAGCCTGAAAAGGCTCTGGCGATCTTTGCCGTCTCGTCCTAAAACTCCCCCGAAAATCATCGACCCGATTGGAGACGGCCGTGGACGTTCAGGAAGTCAGGAAGCTCGACGCGTATCTCAAACGCGTGTTCAGCAATCCCAAGATCCGCGTGGTGCCGCGGCCCAAGAAGGACGACTCGGCCGAGGTCTATATCGGCGAGGAGTTCATCGGCGTGCTGTTCGTCGACGACGAGGACGATGATCGCTCGTTCCAGTTCCAGATGGCGATCCTGGAAGAGGATCTGGCCGAGTAAGGCGGAACAGCCTCGCCTTCACACTTCGTTACGACGAACTCGCGACAAAATTGCAGAGCGATTTTGCGCTGGAGCGACCGTCCTTCGCGGACACGTCGCTCCGCTTGCAATGACAGTGTCATCCCTTCGCGCTGTGCATCTGCGCGGAGAGACGGTTCATCGCGGTGGCGATGTCGCGCCACTGCGCGAGCCAGCTGCGCGGAAAGCGAAAGATCAGGTCGGCGCCGTCGATGCGCCGCTCACTCAGGCACATGCCGGGCGTCGAGGTGTCGCGCGTGCAGCGCGCGGTCAGCTGCGGCTCGCTCGCGGTGAACAGGTCCTCGCCGCCATAGGGCGTGCCGTCGCGGAACGCGCGCGCCGTCAGGCCGTCATCAATGTTTGCGCGCTCGTCGAGATAGCGCGGATAGATCGTGCGCAGGCGCATGTCCGGCGCGAGTGAATCGTGGTGCGCCGCGATCGATACGAAGATCCTGTCGATCGGCTGCACCTTGTCATCGACCGTATCGGCGCTGTAGTGCTTCGGCGCGGCGGGCGCGTCCAGCGACGGATAGAGGAAGCTCAAATCGACGCGCTCCTGCGGCCCGGAGTGGCGCTGGATCTTCATGCGCACCGCCATCGTCGGCACGTTGAACAGCGTGCCGCCGACGCTCACCGGCAGCCGCGACGGATCGCTCGGCGGGATGGTCGTGTAGGTCGGCCACAGCAGATAGGCGACCAGCGCGACCGCGCCCGCCGCGATCACCGCCGAGGCGATGATCGGAACGAGATGCGCGCGCGGGTTGCGGCGGGTGTCGCGGGCGAGATGCTGGGCGGTCGAGAGAAGCGTCATGAGCGAGGCTGAGATCAGGTCGGGAGTGGCCGAATCATCTGCCGAATATGCCACGTAGCGGGGAATTTCCGTACGATTCCAATGGAATCCGGGACCGAATGGCCATGCGCAAACGCCGCGCCTGATGTGTCCGGTTAACCTTTCCTTAAGGATGATGTGGCGGCAGGCTGCCAATTCTGCGAAGCAGGGCGGGTGGCCTGTTGCGTAGCGGAAGTTCCGATGTCGCCCGATACCTTGAATTCCCTGTTCTCGCTCTTGATCGGTTTCGCGCTCGCGGGCGCGCTGGCCAACGGTTACCAGGCGATGGCGGAGCGCCCGGCCGGTTTCGGTCTGCTGCAGGAGGGCGCGGCGCCGAAGACCTTCGCCGCGGTCCCGTTCCTCGTCTTCGCCGCACCGTTCATCATCATGCGCAACACGCTGCGCGGGGCGCGCATCGAGCGCCGCCGCTTCGAATTCGTGATGATGGCAACCGTCATCTCCGGCTTCTGGAGCCTGATGTCGGGCACCTTCTTCGTGATGACGCTGCGCGCTGCGGGCGTGCTGGCCTGATCCGATCATGATCCGCGGCCGATCACGGTCGCGCTTGCTTGAAACCATGTCGGCCGTCGTGCCAAGGTCTCCTGCGATCAGGGCTTCGGTTCTGATTGAATCAGAAGCCGAAGCTCTGGATTTTCGTTTCGACGCGTTTTCTTCACGCGAACCGGTGTCCACTTCGCTCGAAAACGCTCCAGGGAGACCTCAATGGCGATCTACGAACTCGACGGGCAGGCGCCCGATCTTCCCGCCGACGGCAGCTATTTCATCGCCGACAATGCCGTGGTGATCGGCAAGGTCCGCCTCAAGTCCGCCGCGAGCGTCTGGTTCGGCGCCGTGCTGCGCGGCGACAATGAGTGGATCGAGATCGGCGAGGGCTCCAACGTCCAGGACAATTCCACCCTGCACGTCGATCCCGGCTTTCCCCTCAGCATCGGCAACAGCGTCACCATCGGCCACAATGCGATCGTGCACGGCTGCACGCTGGAAGACGGCGTGCTGATCGGGATGGGATCGATCGTGATGAACGGTGCGCGGATCCGGCGCGGCAGCGTGGTCGGTGCCGGCTCTGTCATCACCGAGGGCAAGGAGTTTCCGGAAAATTCCCTGATCATCGGTGCGCCCGCCCGCGTGGTGCGTACGCTTGACGCGGCGCAGGCCGAAGCGCTGTCGCGGCCGGCGAAGTCCTACGCCATCAGGGGCCCGCAATACAAAACGGGACTGAAGAAGATCGGCTGAAGCTTCAGCGCTTGCGGCCGCGCTTGCGCGCGGCGTTCGGTGCGGCGGGGCGAGGCTTCGCTGCGCCTTGCGGTCTCGTTGCCTGTTGAAGTCTTGTTGCTTCCTGAAGTCTTGCGCTCTTGCGCAGCGCATCCTTCAGGTCGATCGGAATGCCGTGCTTCTTGAGCAGGTCGGCGAAAGCTTCGTCGGCGAGCTCCTGCAAGGTCGCCATCCGGTCGCGCCCGAGTTGCTTCAGCTTGTCGAAAGTGTCGTCGTCAAACTCGATCAGCTTGCGCAAATTGCATTGCTCCCAAACTGTATTGCTCCAACGCCTGCGGGAACCGGCGTTTTGCGGACTCGTTGACGTCCGCAAGGGAGAATTGCCATGCGCAAATTATCTGTCACCACCGCGCTCGCGACAATCGCGATTGTGCTGACGCCCGCGGTTACCGTCGCCCAAGGTACCGGGAGCGGCGCCGGGACCGGCAGCCCTTCGTCAGCCAGCCCGACATCGCCGCAAGCCACGTCGCCGCCGGCCGGGACCAACAGCGCCGGGACCGCGCAATCCTCCGGCGGCCCCAATACCGGCAGAGGCGTTACCACCGGATCGGCAACGACGACCGAGAGCGTCGACAAGGCCATCGCCGACGAGAACGAAAAAGTCGAGCGCCGTACGAAAGGCATCTGCCGCGGCTGTTAACTTCTGACGGCCGTGCTCTGATGAACGCGGGTCGCGCAGATGTGAGCGCGACATAGGCGCGCGGTAGAAGCCGCGGTCCTAGATTGAGCTAGCATACGCAGGACGCGGCGGAGGAGGCTTGAAAACAAAGCCTTTGAAAAAAGGAGTAACGGGTGATGTTGCGTAAAACGATGATTGCCTTGCTGGCGACGGCCTCGGTCGGTCTGTTCACCGTCGATGCTGCGTCGGCACGCGGTGGCTTCGGTGGCGGCGGCTTTCATGGTGGTGGCGGCTTCCGCGGCGGCGGCGGATTTGGCGGCTTCCACGGCGGCGGCGCTGCATTCCGGGCGATGGGCGGAGGCGGTGGCTTCCGGTCGGCTGCGATCGGCGGCGGCGGTTGGGCCGGCCGCGGCTGGCACGGCGGAGGCTGGCGTGGTGGCGGCTGGAACGGTGGCTACTATCGGCGCGGCTGGGGCTATCCGCTCGCGGCGGCAGCGGTCGGCTTCGGGCTGGGCTATGGCGCCTACGATTACTATGACGGCTACTACGGCAATCCATACTACGCCGGCTACGGCTATGACGATGGCTACGGCTACGGTTACGGCGGCTGTTACGTCGTTCGTCGCGGCGTGATGACACCGTATGGCTGGCGCGTTCGGCCGGTGCAGGTTTGCGATTGATCCATTCGCTCGCGCATGGCCGGTCCGTTCGCTCGCCATGCTGATGGTCTTGCAATGATCGGCGCGGCCGGCGTTTCGATGCCCGGCCGCCGCGTTCTCTGTCGCGCACTAGCGTGCTGAATGCGAAGTTCGTGCGATTTCGCGGCAGCCACTTTCACGAACTTCGCATTCATAAAGCACACTAGAATCATAAGTTTGCTAGTGTCTTTATCGAATCCGAAGTTCGCTCCGAAGGTGCGGCAAATGATGCGAACTTCGGATTCGGGACACTGGTATGCAGCTTGCACCGCCTTGCAGCAGTCCGTGCGTGAGCGCGCCGCGAAAACCAATGGTCCGGCTGCGATTGAAGCCGGGCCCAGAGGACATCCAAGATGCTGACCATTCCGGACCTGACATTGCTGCTCATGGTGGTTGTTGCGAGCCTTGCCGTTGCGCTGATCTACATGCTGCGCGAGCTCGAGCCGAAGCTTGCTCGGCTGCGACTGCGAGGTGGTCGCGTCTTGCGCGATCGCACCGAATAGGGCGGCAATTCCGTTCGCCGCGGCTTTGGCCGCGGTGACGCTGCGCATACAGAGTCGTCAGCCGAGCACGCCGTATTTCTTCAGCCGGTCTGCATCTTTCGCGCGGCGAGGGCCGCCTTCGGGATCTCGAGCCGGAGCTTTCCTGCCGGGCGGTCCCGAGCGGGATTCAAGGACCCCAAAAAACAAGGCCGTCGACGTAGTATACCGTCAACGACCTTGCCAGCCCCGGATATTGAAATCGGCTCACGCCATCCGGTCATTCGAAGATGACTCGGATTCGAAGGCCGATATGTGAACCAGTTCACAAAGTCAGGATTAATTCACGGTAACGGGCACTCATGATCGGCCGCCGCCGGCAGCCCTCGAGCGCGAAAGTTCCCCGTTAGATGATGATCTTGCTGGGGATTTGGCGCATTTTTATGGCTGGTTACCTTGGGTGGGCGGGGTCTGCGGGCGCGTCAACCACGCGACCTGTGGCGCTTCCGGTTGGCGCTACGGGTGGCCTTCGAGCGCTTGCGCGGCGCGGGCTCGGCGGCCGGCTCGTTGGCCTGCGCGCTCGCCAGCGATTGGCGCAAACCCTCGACCTGTTCGGTCAGCGCGGCGACCTGGTCGGAGAGCCTCTTGGCATCGGCCGCCTGCAAGGCGAACTGCTTGCGCATGGTCTGCAGCTGGTCCTGTACCTCCTGCAGCTGGTCGATGGATTCCTGCTGGGTCGCCTCCATGCCCTTGGTCTTTTCCACCAGGGCCTCGGAGACCTGCGCGGTCCGCGCCTGCAACTGCCGCGCGGCCACCATGCGGTCGGTCTCCGGCACGTTGCCGGTGTAGGCACGCCACAGCGCGATCGAGCCGATTCCGAACAGCACGAGCACCAGCGCCACGGCGCCGATCGCGATCGGCTGCACGCCAATCAGGCTGCTGGCTTGTGAATTCCGGGGGGCAAGTTCGACCATGCGACCAACAACCGGACATCAATTGAAAGGTTCGAAATAGCACAAACCCCGGCGCGGGCAAAACCGGGGGGTGTGTAGACCACTGCGGCAGCAGCGAAATTTGTATCATATGTTAGTTTTCGGCCGTGCTGCCCGGCCCGCTCGAGGCACGATCGGCCTCTGGCCGACCCGAACTCAACCTCCCCGAATTCAGCCTCTGGGCGCGATCAGGCCGACCCGCATGTCCTTTGCCAGATAGACGCAAGCGCCGTCTGCGAGCACCCGGCCGTCGGCGATGCCCAGCACCAGCCGGCCGCGCCTGGCCTGGCGTATGTCGACCTCATAGCGCACCAGCCTGACATCCGGCGTGATGTGCCCCCTGAACTTGACCTCGCCGACCCCGAGCGCGCGGCCCTTGCCGGGCGAGCCCGACCAGCCGAGCCAGAAGCCGATGATCTGCCACATGGCGTCGAGGCCGAGGCATCCGGGCATCACGGGGTCGGCGGCAAAGTGACAGGCGAAGAACCAGTGGTCCGGCGCAATCTCGAGTTCGCCGGCGACGTGGCCCTTGCCGAACGCGCCGCCGTCCAGGCTGATCTCGGTAATGCGGTCCATCATTAGCATCGGCGGTGCCGGCAGCTGCGCATTGCCCGGGCCGAAATAGCCGCCTTCGCTTGAGCGCAGCAGATCCAGCTTGCTGTAGGACGATTGCGGTGCGTGAAAATCGTGCGGATTGAACAAGATGGCCATCGATGTTCGGGTTCTGGCTGAAGCTTAGTTGCGGCTGCGCCGCGTGGCCCTTGGCCGCGCGGACAGGGGTTTGGCGGGTAAGCGCAGCGCGGCGGCCATGAAGGCCCAGATGTCGCCGGTCAGCCTTGCCGGATCCGGCCGTCTTTCGCTCGTGAGCGCGCCGATCAGCGCCTGGCGGATGCCGCCGATCATCAGCGCGATGGTGAGGTGAGGGTCGATGCCGCCGGGCACGATCCCGTCGCGCTGGGCCGCTTCGATCATGCGGGCGCCGGCGTCAAGCTGCCGGCCGGTGAAGGCGGTCTCGACATCGAGCACCTCGGGCGCGCGGCTGAGCGGTCCGATCACGAGGGGCGCAAACGGGTGGCCATAGTGAAAGGCGACATAGGCGCCGATCCGCTCCTTTTCCCGGTCCGCCCAGTCCGTGGCGGACAGCTTGGCACCGCCGAACGCCGCCGCATCAAGTTGTTCATAGAAGCCTTCGACCACGGCGGCGATCAGGCCGGCCTTCGATCCGAAGTGATGGTAGGCGAGCCCGACCGAGACCTGCGCCCGCCTTGCGACGGCCTGCATCTCGAGGTGCCCATGGCCCTCGATGAGCTCGGCCTGCGCTGCCGAGAGCAATCGTTCCCGTGTCCCGAGGCTCGCCGCGTCCATCGTGGGCCCATTCGCTGAATTGAATTCAATTCAATCTCGTCGATGCTAGTATGTCAAGCCGCCGACGCGGATGACAAAGCGAGCCGGTGAAGGGATGCGATGGCGTTTGCGATCAAGATCGAGATCCGAAATCCGCGGGCGAAGGTGTTCACCTTCACCGCGCAGAAGACCATGTATGGCGGCAAGCACATCGCGGCCGACGACGTCGTGTTCGTGTTCGCGAGCGAGAACGAGGGCGGCAGCGGCCTGATCGCCATCACGGTCAGACGCACCGCATCCGCGGCGCGGCTGCTCGGGCGCGACCAGCTCAAGCGCTTCAAGGATTGGGGCGATGGCCGGCCCGAGACCGAGCTGAACTTCAAGTTCTATCGCCAGGCCACCAACAAGATCGTCGGCATCTCAGACGAGACCGCGGCGCTTCTCGAGCGGTTCTTCTAGTGTCCCGAATCCGAAGTTCGCATCATTTGCCGCACCTTCGGAGCGAACTTCGGATTCGATAAGGACACTAGCAAACTTATGATTCTAGTGTGCTTTATGAATGCGAAGTTCGTGAAAGTGGCTGCTGCGAAATCGCACGAACTTCGCATTCAGCACACTAGGCGTCGATCGACGCCGCTCAAAAAAGGTGCGGCCACCCTTTGGGGGAAGGGTGGCCGCGCGCGAACCGGTCTGGGACGGGGAGGGGTGGGGATGTGACCGGATCGCGAACTCGAAATTTCCTGTTCTGCTCAGCGCGAGCTTGCCGTTGCAACTGCAGGGCGGTTGTCACCGAGCGAGACCCACACATTGGGATCGCCCTGCGACTGCCGCTTGACGAAGCGGTAGCCAGTGTCGGTCCAGGCGACGATGCTCTCGTTCTGGTTATCGAGCACGAACTCGCCCTTGTCGGTCTTCACCGTCAGCACTGCGTGGCCTTCGCCCTTCTTGTCGCGGACCACCGTGATCAACAGCGCCTC
The DNA here is from genome assembly GCF_054055815.1 of Bradyrhizobium sp. USDA 4503. Lineage (NCBI taxonomy): Bacteria > Pseudomonadati > Pseudomonadota > Alphaproteobacteria > Hyphomicrobiales > Nitrobacteraceae > Bradyrhizobium > Bradyrhizobium sp. USDA 4503. Next base: position 2,649,037 of record NZ_JBSRXS010000001.1, on the reverse strand, counting down.
GCGGGGCCAGCCGGCGTCCATCAGCATCTTGCGCTTCAGGAGCACGTAGTCCTCGCAGTCGCCGTAACCGTCGGATGGCAACGACCATTTCTCGATCACGCCCCAATGATCCATGTCGGTCATCGGCTTGATGGATTCGTTGACCCACTTGTTGACCCGTACGAGGTCCCGCCAAGCGGTCTGCGACAACACGATGTCGCGTGGTTGCGTCGCGCCGCCGCGGCATTCGCCCGGATTGTCGGCACAGAATTCGACCCAGCCGATCGGCGAACGCGCAACGTCACCCAGGCTGGCGTAGACCACGTCGCCGGCCTTGGCCGACACGCACGTCGCAAACAGGATGGCGGCAACCGCCAAACCTTTCCCCTGTCCCCTGAACCCAAACATCGTGGCCCCCGTTCTTCTTGTTGGGACCACGTTTCGCACAAAGCTTTTGCGCCGCCGCTAAGTACGCAAAGTAGATTTGACGCGAATACTGGTAAAAGCTGCGGCGAATTCGAACTGTACTTGAATCTAATTCGCGTAAAATTTGAAACAACTGCAATTGATTCAAATTTTATGCATTAACGCGGCAAGCGCTGCGCCAGCGCGGTTTGTTGCGCCAAACGCTGGGGCCGTTAACCGCCGATTTTCATCGGGCCAAACGCGCGGAAGGCGGCCACCGGTGCACCGGTGGCCGCCTTCGCGGGCTAAAACAGGGGTCTTGAGCGCTTTTTCGCTTTACCTCGCGGTAACGCTCTCTTCGAGCGTTTCCGCCGATTGCTCGTGGACGAACTCGAGCGCGAAGCCTTCCTCGAGATTTCGCACCACGCGGGACTGTACCCGCCCGAGCATCACGAGCGATTTCAGCGGCGGGCGGTTCTCGGCAGCAATCGCAGCACCGGACAAGGAAAGGTCGATGATGCGGCAGGTCATCCGCGTGCCGTCTTCCTGGGTCAGCAGGGCGATCGGGTTGCGCGGCACGATACGGTCGTGGCGGCGATCCTCGGGCAGATTGAGGATGTCGCGGTTGGCGAGCCAGGTCAGCTGTGCGGCGAGCTTGTCGCGCTTGCGTGCGGTGGCGCCGATCGTCATCGCAAAGCCGTTGTCGATGATGCGGGTGATGCGTCCCTCGACCCGGCCGATATGGTCGAGATAGGCGATCACACGGTCGCCGACATTGCCGATGCCAGGCGCCAGCAAAGCGAGGCCGCCGGGCGACATGTTGATAATCTGGCAGGGAAACTCGCGCCGGTCGGGCAGCATGTAGCGGCCGAGCAGGTGCACCTTGACGCGCTGGAAGCGCCGCCGCTCCTCGGCTACGGGGACGATGGTAGTTTTCTTCTGTGCAAACGACATCACGACAAACCCGGCCACCGTCCATTCGGAGCCCCGACGACCCTAAGGCTGATAGGGTTAACGGGGCGTTACGGTTGAGGCGGGGAACCCGCACACGGTGCAAGAGAAGTGTGAGTGGAAGGGGCAGGGCCGCGCATCAGGTTCGCCGAACCACCGCGACATGACCTGAGCGGCTTCATCGAGGTGGGGGGCGGTGTCGGCGGCCCATGCGACGAAGCCGTCGGGGCGTACGAGCACGGCATTAAGGCCCAGCCGATCCCGCGCCTCGCATGCGACATAGCCGATCCGCCCATGCCAGCGATCGGCAAGCGTTTGCTGGGGCGCGCGCCGATCAAAGTCCAGCAGCAGGCCGCGACCATCCCTGAGCAGCTCGCCGAGCTTAGCCCCGCAGGCGAGCTCGAAGTCGGGCGCGCTGCGGCCCGCCAGCGGATGGTTGCTGCCAAGATCGTAGCGCAGCGTAACGCCCCACACGCGCTCGGCAAAGTAGGTCGCGCCGTCTGATGTCGCGATCAGGTCGCGGATGATGGCTTCGAGCGCGCGCGAACTTCGGCTTGGCCGCATCAGCGCGACCTGGGCGCGCGACCAGTCCAGCACCTGCGCGCCCACCGGATGCCGCTCACGCGAGTAGCTGTCGAGCAGGTCCACCGGTGTGTCGCCGCGGATCGTGGCCGCGAGCTTCCAGCCGAGGTTCATCGCATCGCCAAGCCCGAGATTGAGCCCCTGGCCGCCGAGCGGAGAATGAATATGCGCGGCATCGCCCGCGAGCAGCACGCGGCCCTTGCGGTAATCCGTCGCCTGACAGGCGCGATCGGTCCAGGTGGTGGCAAGCCGGAGCGCCGTCAACGTGATGTCCGTGCCGGAGACGCGGCGCAGCACCGCCTGCACGTGCTCGCGCGTGATCGGCCGGGTTCGGTGGAAGGCGCCGCCGTCGAACTCCACCATCGCGATCGTGCCGGGCCGTGCGTAGGTATACATGCCCGTCGGCGTGTAGTGACGGCCGGTGCGGAGCTTGTCCGGATCTGATATATCGACCTCGACCGAATAGCCGGTGAACTCGGGATCGGTGCCGACGAATTCAAAGCCGCCGGCCTTGCGCACCATGCTGCGGCCGCCGTCACAGCCGACCAGCCAGCGTCCGCGGAAAGTCGCGTCCCCGGCGCGAACGGTGACGTCGTCGTCCGACTGATCGAACGCATCGACACTCAGGCCGCGCCTGATCTCAACCCCCATCGCGGTTGCGCGCGCGGCGAGGGCGGATTCGAGCGCCTCCATCTCGACCGCCATGCTGGTGCCTGCCGGGCTCGGCAGACGAAACGGCCATTTCGACGTGTCGAGATCATCGTGAAAGAACTGGATGCCGGCAAAATGGCCGGCCGGGCGGCGCGGCTGTTGCATCCAATGCGCGCCATTCGATGCGCTGCTGCCCGAGCCATCTCTTGCGTGCTGTCGTGCCGCGATGTCATCCAGCATCCCGCGACGATAGAACGCCTCGATGCTGGGCGCCGAAAGGCCGCGCATACCGAAGGGCAGCCGCTTCAGCGGCGAGTGCGCCTCCGTGGCCTGCTCCAGCACCAGCACCGAGCACCTTGCGAGCCGCAGCTCGCAGGCGAGCATCAAGCCGACCGGGCCGGCACCGGCAATCACGACATCATGGGGAAGGGGGCGGCTGGCGTGCATGAACTGCTCCTTTGTCGGTGTTCGACCGGAGCGGTTCGTCGGGTTGAGAACCACACGGACGAACATTGGGCGCCTGGACTGCGTCCGGTGTTCGTCGTGGGGATCTCATGCACGAGGCAGGAGACCAGAGCTTTCGTTTTCGAAAGGTCTTTCGTTCCAGAAAGGACTTCGATCCGAAAGGACTTGGGCTTACCAAACCAAGTCTGCCTTTTCCGACGCGGCGCATATAGCTGCGTGGCGTTCGATCCGCAACGGAAGATGCGCGGCTGCGGATTACTGGAACAATGCGCGGCCGCGATGTCGCGGCGCGACCGCATCGGCGTTGCCTGGTTCGTCGACGCGGCGCGCGCCCGGGCGGGGCGCAAGATCGTCCGGCGTCTTGATGTTGCTCGCGAGTCCTGCGGCTTCGAATGCCTTGATCAACCACCAGCCGAGGTCGATCTGACTCGGCAGCAGCCCGAGCTTCGCGGAGCCGGGATAGGCGTGGTGATTGTTGTGCCAGCTTTCGCCCATGCTGATCAGGCCCGCGATGCCGACATTGTAGCCCTGAGCCGCGACGCCTTCGATGATCCAGGTCTGTCCGCCCTTGCGATGCGAGTAATGACCGATCAGCCAGTGACCGGTGACGCAGACGGCGACGCGGACGCAGATGCCCCAGACCAGCCAGCTCCACGAGCCGATCGCGAGGAACAGGATCGCCCAGGGCAATTGCTGCCACATCCAGGTCCGCTCGACGAAGGCGTAGAAACGGTCATCGGCGAGCCGCCGTTCGAGCCGGAATTCGGGCGGGTGTTTCAGCACCAGCGTGCAGTGCAGTTGCCACCACGCGTCGCGCCAGAAACCGGCGCGGTGGCAGGAGTAGTCGTGGCACGCCGTCTGGCGCTGCGCCCAGTCGCGGAAATCGTGCAACCGCACCATGCCGTAGGGGCCGGCCATCCCGACCAGCGTGCCGAGATAGACGCAGAGCCGCTCCAGCCACAGCGGACAGTCGAAGCTCGCATGGATCAGGCGGCGGTGCATGCCGACTGAATGCCCGAAGCACAGCGTGATCGCGCTGGTGATGATGAATAATGCGAACGCGCTCCACGTGAACAGCAGCGGCCCGAGGACGATCGCGACCGCGGTCATGCTGCCAAGCCACAGCGACTTCGCCGGCGCCCATCGCACGCGCCCGTCCAGCGGATCGGTGCTGGCGTCCACGAAGATTCGCTCCGAGCCGGGTTGCGGCTTCATTCCGTCACCTGAGGTTGCATCGCAGGTTGCGGTGAAGCGATCGTCGCTGTCAATCGGCCGCGCACGTCCGTCATGTCGCAGCCCATATTGGCGTCTGCGGCGGATTCACGTAGGTGACGGCGCCCGGCGGATACGGGGTGTGCGGAAGCGGCGCGGTGAGGTTATTTGGCCTCGGCGTCCATTTCCGGTTCGACAGCCGTTTCCGGTTCGACTGCCGCCGCTGGTGGTTCAACAGCCACGGCTTTCAGCATCTTTCGTTTCGCCGCGCGGACCTCAATCTGCAGCGGCGGCTGATAGGATTCGCTCGGCGGCACGAAGACGAAGGCATGGTGTCCATCGCCCTTGTTGAGCTTGAGAAGATCGTTGCGGAACTGATCGGCGACGACTTCGCCAACGAGATTGCCGTTGAAGTAGATATCGATCGCGACCCTCTTGTCGGGGTGTTGGTTGTACAGCGCCCAGCCGGAAATCCTTTTTTCGTTGACGACGTCGACATGGCCGGTGATCTCGCCATACAGACTCTCGATGCCGGCCTCGATCACCTCGAGGTCGCTCCTGTAGATCGATCTCGTCACATCGAAGCTGAAATTCGCCGTATCGACGCATTGGTCCAGCAAGCCCTGTCGATGCTCCTTCATCCGTTGCAGCGTGTCCAGTTCGCCCAACTTGACGTACATGCCGACGATACCTTCGATACCAGGATTCATGGTGTCATTCCCCGCAATGCTACCAGCCAATTCGCCCTCGGCTGCTTTCACAATCGATGCCTCCTTGCGGAAAATACTCCGCCAGGACGAGAAGCGCCTCGTTCCGCCAAGGTCTGTCATCAAGACCTTCATGACAGGCCTTCATGACATCCCAATCGTCCTGACTTAAAGTCGGCTCGGCCGAACCCGGCCCAACGACAAGGACAGGGAGAGCGAACCGATGGAGCAGATCCGCGTCTGCACGCATGATGGACCTGGAGCCAAGCCGGTAATCCGGACAGTGCCATGGCCGGAAATCGGCAAAAAGGCGGCCTTGATCAAGGTGGGTGCCTGTGGCGTTTGCGGAACCGATCTGCACATCCTGAAGGGACATTGGCCGAAGCCGTTGCCGTGGCCGTTCACGCTCGGCCATGAGCTCGGCGGCATGATCGTGGAATGCGGCGCGGAGTTCACCGAGGATTTCATGAGCAAGCCGCTGCAGGTGGGATCGAAGGTGATGATCCCGCCCTTGATGCCGTGCGGCCGCTGCTACTACTGCATCCATTATCCCGAGAGCGCCAACAAATGCCTGACGCCGGTCTATTACGGCCGCTATCTCGGTTTCGACAAGGCGCCGCACATGTGGGGCGGCTGGGCTGAATATGTCTATGTCGATCTCGACATGCTGCCCGGCACCAAGATCTACAAATTGCCCGACGACATGTCGCTGCGGCTTGGCGCGCTCTCCGAGCCTCTGACCTCCTGCATCCGCGCCTTCAACCGCGCCACCCGCGCCGGCGGCTTCAGCTGGGGCGACACGGTGGTGATCCAGGGCTCGGGGCCGATCGGCATCCTCGCGGTCGCCGCTGCGCAGGAAATGGGCGCGGGGCGCGTGATCTGCGTCGGCGCGCCGGAGGCGCCGCGCCTTGCGCTGGCGCGCAAGTTCGGCGCCGAGGCGACCGTCGATATCGAGCAGCTCAAGACGCCGGAGCAGCGCATCAAGGCGGTGCGTGACATCGTCGGCGGTTTCGGCGCCGACCTCGTCATGGACTGCTCGGGCCACCCGACCGCCGGCCCCGAGGGCATCGAGATGCTGCGCGACGGCGGCACCTATGTCGAGATGGGGCAGTTCACCGATGCCGGCTCGATCAACACCTCGTGGCACCGCATCTGCACCAAGGATCTCAACGTGCTCGGCTCCTGGGGCTTTACCGGCAACGACCTGCCGCTCGGCGTCGACATGCTCTACCGCACGCGCAACAAATATCCCTGGCTCGACATGCAGACGATCTATCCGTTCACCGAAGACGGCGTCGCCCGCGCGGTTGCCGACGCAATGGCGATGAAGACGGTGAAGTCGACCATCGTGCCGTGGCCGGAATTGGTCGGGTGAAGCAGATCGCGGATGCTGCAAATCCTGCTGCAGTGCTCCCAAGGATTTGTGTTCAGGGTGCGGCCGTTTGGGCCCTGATATCGCTCGCCGGGACGATGGCCCGGCGCTAACATCGGATCATGCATTCGAACCGTGTGCCGCCGAGCGCGACGTTTGCGTGGGGAAACGTATCCGAGGACTTCGCGCTGTTCAGAACCCTCAGCGCGGAGCAACGGCTGATCGCCTTTGGCGCAATGACCCGGCGCGACCTTGTGCGCGGCGAGCTGCTGGTCGAGCAGGGCGGCGCCTCCGACGCGCTGTTCCTGGTGCTGCATGGCGCGCTCGCGGTGTACCGGACCAGTCATCCCGAGCCGATCGCGGAACTTCGCGCCGGCGAGCTGGTCGGCGAGATCGGGTTCTTTGCCAACATCCCGCGCACGGCCAACGTGATTGCGATCCGCGACACCAGCGTGCTGGTGTTGACGCGCGCCGCCTATACGACGCTGGCGCGGGAAACGCCCGAGATCGTCGAGGCGCTGCTGGCTGCGCTCGCGCGGCGGTTTGCCACCGAGACCGCGCGCCTGTTGCCGCTCCGGGCGTCGCCGAAGGCGCGCACTGTCGCGCTGATCCCGGGCGGACGGGAACCCGTGCCTGCCGCCTTTGAGCACAGGTTGCGCGAAGGCCTTGCCGCTGCGGGTGCCGAGATCGTCGACCTCGCGCGGGTCCAGGCGATGTTTCCGGGCCGCGCGCTCGACGCATCCGAGGTCGCCGACTGGCTCAACAGGATCGAGTACGACGCGCCGCTGGTGGCCTATTTCGGTGGTCCCGACGCATCGGAGTGGGCGCGCAAAACCATCCGCCAGGCCGATCTTGTCGTGTTCGCCTGCCGTGGCCATGCGCCGACGCCCGATCTGACCGAGATCGAACGCTTCGCCTGCGCCGTGCATCCGGCGTCGACGCGGCGTCTCGTCCGGGTTCATGACGTCAGGCGCCACGAGGTCAGCGGCACCGCGGCGTGGCTGGCGCGGCTGCCCTGCTTCATGCATCATCACGTCGCGCTCGAGGACCAGCTCGACATCGACAGCCTGGTTCGCTTCCTGTGCGGTCGCGCCGTCGGATTTGTCGCCGGCGGCGGCGGCAGCCTCGGCACCGCGCATGTCGGCGTCTACAAGGCGTTTCGTGAGCGCGGCGCGATGTTCGACATCTTTGTCGGCACCAGCGTCGGCTCGGCGATGGCGGCGGGCTTTGCCAAGAACTACGACGCCGAGCATCTCGAGCGCGGCACGCATGAGATCTTCGTCTCCAGTCGCAGCTTCCGCCGCCCGACCTGGCCGCGCTACGCCTTGCTGGACCACAAGGCGTTCGATGCCGCGCTCGCCGATCAGTACGGCCACAATTGCCGGATCGAGGACTGCTGGCGGCCGTTCGCGGCGGTCGCGACCAATCTGTCGACGCACAGTCTCGAATTGATCCGCACCGGTCTGCTGTGGCACGCGGTGCGGGCGTCGAGCGCCATCCCCGGTCTGCTGCCGCCGTTCTATACAAGGGACGGCTCGATGCTGGTCGACGGATGCCTCGTCGACAACGTTCCGCTGGCGCAGATGCACCAGATGAAGAGCGGACCGAATCTGGTGGTCCATTTCGGCGACCCGGCAACCGAGATGTTCGACGTCGACTATGCCGCGCTGCCGGGGCGACTTGAGCTGCTTGCGTCGCTGCTGACGCCGTTCCGCAAGAAATTGCTTCCGGCCGCGCCGAGCGCCGTCAACGTGCTGTGGCGAAGCCTCGTTGCGCATCAGCGCTATGATACGCTGCCGACCACGCCGCTCGACATGGTGATGCGTCCCCCGACGCCCGACGGCATCGACGTCACCGATTTCGACCGCCATCAGGAAATCTTCGAATCCTCGTACCGCTGGGCCCGCGAGATCATTGCTGCCTCGGAGGCGGCGCATAATCCCGCCATTGCGGCCATCGTCGCGTCGGCCAACGAAGCGGACAAGGGATCGGACATGGTCGCCGACGAGGGCGCGGATCGCGCGACAGCGACCGCGCCGGTTTCTGAGCAGGCCCGGGTCGGTTGAGCGGCTTGCGGGCGCCGGCGAAGTCGACCATCGTGCCGGACCGAATCCGGAGAACACGATGCCTTTCGATTTGATCCTGCGCGGCGGACGGGTGATCGACCCGTCGCAGAAACTCGATGCCGTGACCGATGTCGGCTTTGCCGCGGGCAAGGTCGCTGCGCTCGGCCGTGAGTTGCAAGCCGATCCCGCCACCGAGGTCCGCGACGTCTCGGGGCTGATCGTCTCACCGGGCATCATCGACCTGCACACCCATGTCTATTGGGGCGGCACCTCGCTCGGCATCGATGCGGAGGAGTTTTGCCGCAACTCCGGCGTCACCACCTCGGTCGACACCGGCAGCGCCGGCCCCGGCAACTTTGCCGGCTTCCGCAAGCATGTGATCGAGCCGAGCCAGGTCCGTATCCTCGCCTATCTGCACGTCTCGCACGCCGGCATCTTCGGCTTCTCGGATCGCGTGATGGTCGGCGAGAGCGAGGAGCTGCGGCTGATGAATCCAATCGATGCGGCGCGCGTCGCCGACGAGAACCGCGACCTGATCGTCGGCATCAAGGTGCGGGTCGGCCTGTTCGCCTCGGGCACCTCGGGGCTGGTGCCGCTCGAGATCGCGCTCGAAGTTGCCGAGCAGGTCGGCATGCCCCTGATGGCGCATATCGACCATCCGCCGCCGAGCTATGAGGAGGTGCTCGCGCGCCTGCGTCCGGGCGACGTGCTGACCCATGCGTTCCGTCCGTTCCCCAACACGCCCGCGACCGCGCAGGGCACGGTGAAGAAGGTCGTCCTGGAGGCGCGCGAGCGCGGCGTGCTGTTCGACATCGGCCATGGCAAGGGCTCGTTCGCCTTCAAGACGGCGCGCGCGATGCTCGCCAACGGCTTCTATCCGGATACCATCTCCTCCGACATCCATCAGCTCTGCATCGACGGCCCGGCATACGACCAGGTGACGACGATGTCGAAATTCCTCTGCATGGGAATGCCGCTGCCGGACGTGATCGCGGCGTCCACCGTCAATGCCGCGATGGCGTTGCGGCGGCCGGAGCTCGGCAGCCTCAAGCCGGGCAGCGTCGGCGACGCCACGCTGCTCTCGGTCCGGCAGGGGACGTTCGACTATGTCGATGTGGTCGGCGAGCATTTAACGGGCGATCGCAAGATCGCATCCGAAGGCGTCGTGATCGGCGGACGCTGGTGGCATCCGCGTTAGGATTGATCGCCGCCGCGGGCATCGAGGTGACTGGCATGATCTTCTGGATCGCGGGTGTGGCTGGACTGGCGATCGCCTATCTGCTCGGTTCGACGCCGACGGGGTATCTGGCGGGGAAGTTGCTGAGGGGCATCGATATCCGCCAGCATGGCTCCAAATCCACCGGGGCAACGAACGTATTGCGAACCCTGGGGAAGTGGCCCGCATTGGCGGTGCTCCTTGTCGACGTGCTGAAAGGCGTAGCAGCAATCCTGTTCGCCCGCTGGTTTTATCCCTGGTTGTACACCTTGCCATCCGTCACGCCGCCGGCAGCGCTTGATCCGCAAACCTGCGTGTCCTGGGCTGTCTGCCTGGCCGGACTGGCCGTGTTGCTGGGGCACGGCCGTTCGATCTGGCTGAATTTCACCGGCGGCAAATCCGCTGCGACCGGGCTCGGCGTGTTGCTGGCGATGTCCTGGCCGGTCGGCCTCGGCGCTGCGGCGGCCTTTGGCGCTGTGGTGGCTGTCTTTCGGATTGTCTCCCTCGGCTCGATGCTGGCGGCATTGACGGCGATCGTCCTCGTCTGCGGCCTGGAGCAACCGTTGCCCTATCGCTTGCTGGTGATCGCAGGCGGCATCTACGTGATCGTACGCCATCGTGCCAACATTCAGCGGCTGCTGGCCGGCACGGAGGCGCGGCTCGGGCATTGATAAGTGGTTCGGATTTCCTCAGGGAAGGCCGGTCGATCAATCCGATGATCCGGCCTCGATCGCTCCGGAGCGAAGCCGGTACCGGTTCGCGTTAAGAAAGCACGTCAAAACAAGAGTCTAGAGCCCCGTTCCGATTCAATCGGAACGGGGAAGGCTCTAGTCGGCGACGACCGGCCCGAAAGGCTGCCATCGCTCACCGGTGAAGCGCATCATCCGGAACTCCTTCACCACGCGATAGTCGGCGCGGCTGGTATTAATGGCGAGGCCGGGCAACGTCGTCCCTTGCCAAATTTCAACTAGATCAGCGAATGCAAGGCCATGACCGCGGCCTCACGGCTCTCCACCGGAACAAAGAAGCTTACCGAATGCGATGACAAAACATACTTGTCGGCGATGATTCCGTGACGTTGCAGAATCTGAACCGCCTTGTATGGCAGGTCCGAGGAAATGCCGCCGAAGCAAGTGAGGCTGACCGAACTCAGCGTCTCGCGCTGTTTGCGCAGGTCTTTGCTCCGATCCAGTGTGCGCAGCAACGCGTCGAGTGTTTCCGAATCGCAAGTCATCATGATGCGGGTTTTTTCGGCGGTGAAAGCCGAGGCGAGGAGTTGCGGCCAAGGCAAGCCATTTTGCTGGAGATGCTGCGCGAACTTCTCAAAGCCTTGATTGAGGTCCGCCGAATCGATCTCCACATGCTCGATGCGAGCCATCGAGTTGACGGCCAGGACTTTTCCGTTCTCCATGTCTGCGACCTCCTTCATCACTTGCGTGCTGTGTCGCGCGCCGCCCCACTTTCTCAGGACCAAAGGCACGTTTTGGCTGTGGGCCAGCTCCACGCTGCGAAAGTGCAGGACTTTGGCGCCCCAGAAGCACATTTCGGATAGGGATGCGAAATCCAGCTGACGCAAGGGTTTTGCGTCCGCGACGATGCGCGGGTCAGCCGAGCAAACTCCGTCGACCTCCTTGATGATCTCGCAGCACTCCGCCTTGAGCGCCGCAGCCATGGCGACCGCGGTGGTATCGCTGCCACCTCGGCCAAGCGTCGTGATTTCCTTGGTCAGCGGGTTCACGCCCTGAAAGCCCGCCAAAACCACGATGCGTCCACGATCGAGTTCTTCGCGCACGCGAATGGGCCGCACGTCCAGAATGCGTGCGGAGGAATGGGACCCGTCGGTCATGACACCGGCCTGACTGCCGGTAAAGCTGATCGCCGGCACGCCGAGATCTGACAGCGCCATGCTCATCAAGGACATGCTGATGCGCTCGCCGGTGGTCAAGAGCATATCGAGTTCGCGGCGATTGGGGTGCGGGCTGACCTGATAGGCCATCCTGACGAGTTCATCGGTGGTCTTGCCCATCGCTGAAACGATCGCCACGACACGATGACCACGGCCATGCAAATCGGCGACACTGCTCGCGGCCGCGCGGATTCTTGCCGGTGTTTCGAGACAGACGCCTCCGTATTTTTGCACGATGATAGGATTGCTAGGCATTGTTGCCCGCGTCGTGTTGGAAGGCGCAGCTGAACCCGATCAGATCGTTCTCCCCTTCGACGCCTTTGCGGTCTTTGATCGTTTTGCCACAACCCGCACAGCGCCCCGGTCGCGCTTCTTGCGATCCGCTTCCGCGTGCTGAGCTTTCGTCCCGCCGCGGTGAGCGGCGTATTCCTTGCCGTCGATCGGCGCGACATGTGGTGGATCTCGATCGAGATACGGTCGCCCGATTCCAAAATCCGGTCCACGCGCATCGATCCATTTCCAAAGGGCCTCGGTGGAGACCCAACGCTCCGCCCGCGTCGCGCCTCTGACGCTCACGACATCGACGGCAAGCCCGTGGCCATAGCCGCCGCGGAAGCTCCCGCCATGGTATGACTTGTCGGACGCCGCCTTCAGGCCGCTCGCGATCGATTGACGGTAGTCATCGCGGAACGCGCTGGTGATGCCGGGCGCCAACCCGGCCTGCTCCGCCGCGTAGAGCGCGTGAAACAGCTTGAGTTTGAAGCTCCGATCCACCCCTCCAATCACGTAGTCGATCATCGGCATGCCCATTCGCTCCGCCGCCTTCGGATCCTTCCACGTGAAATCGTTATCGACGCGCCTGGTGAACGTCCTGGTGACAGTCACCGTCTTGCGCTTCTTCTTGACGGTCACTTTCCGCTGCTCTTGTACGCTGATGGTGTCTTGCTTCGGCGTCCGCTGGTAGAGCGCCCACAGGTACCGGTCGATGCAGATATCGACGACGAGGCACTCCTCGAAAATATCCAGGGGTCTCGCGGCCTCCTCGGTGTCACCAGACACTGGAGGCGGGCTCGCCGTCGCCGCTTGCACCGGCGATGTTTCGACCGGCAGCGTCTGCGACGAATCCGGCAAGGCAGCCACGACGATTGACTTCGGCTCGCTCGAGGTTGCTGTCGCATCAGGGGGCGTCGCCGGCACCGATTCAACCGCCATCGCCGCATCGGCGTTGGCGACAGCGTTACCCATGACGCCTGCCTGCGGCGGGGCCATCGTGTCGGACGCCGGCCCCGTTAGGGATTCTGCAGCCATCGCTGCTTCAGCATTCACTTTGCTGACGTTGTCGACTGCCGTGGCCTGTCGCGTATCAGCCAGTTCGGCGTTGGCGGCGAGAGATGGTGCGAGGTCCTCGATGGACACTGCGCCGCTGTTCCCGATGCCGGCAGAGCCGGCAAGCCAGGCAAAGAGCCAACCTGCGAGAACGACCGTCCCGCACAACTCCGGAGTCGCAATTCGCCGCGGGTTCATCACCCCGTAGCCCTCCAAAGGCTCGATCCGAGCCCTGTTGCACCGCCCAGCACGCGACGGCATCGATCATTCGGATCAAAATGGAAATGCGCAATGGGCGGAAGCCGTAGGCGCTACGCTTTTCCAGAAAGTGTTGCCCGACCGCAACGCGCGGCCGCGAGCAACCCGGCACGGCGCGTGCTGCTGCGTTCGGTGATTCACCTGCGCTCGAGCTTTGATTCCCATTTTGGGTCAAAAGCCGCCCATAGCGACCGAGCCGGGTGACTGCCGGTTCACCTCGAAGAGCCGACGTTCGCGATCGTCATGCAGACCGTCAGCTATGCGCCAAAACCGGAAGTGCTCGCATTCACCCCATTTCTAAAAATTGCCTTACCTCCTCGAGAAATTGGGCCATTCCGGGATCGTTTTCCAACAGTACGTGATTTTTGCCAGGGAGAGATACAAACCTCGAACCAGGAATAGCTGCGGCTAGGCGGCGGCCTTCTTCTATGGGCTGCATAATTTCTTCTCGGGCATGTAAGACGAGCGTGGGTACAGAAACTTCGGGCAATAGCTCAGTAATGTCGAAATTGCTCACTGTCTCGTAGTAGCGAACAGCGTTCTCTGGCGAGGTAGATTTTCGCTGCATGATGTTGAAGGCGGCTGCCTGTTCAACGGTCGCTGTCGGAGCGAGCTGTGATGTCAGCAATTGTCTGAAAGTTGGCTCATCTGAATTCCAACCCACTCGTATTAACGTTCTAGTGGCATTGTAGCGATCGAGGTCTGCTTCGGTCACGGATGGCCGCTTGCAGCGTCCGGTAGCGAAACCTCCATAGAGGATCAACTTTGATACACGGTTTGGGTAGCGGTTTGCGAAAGCCACACTGACCGCGCAGCCTTGTGAATAGCCGAAGAGTGGAAAACGTTCCAACCCGGACGCATCAACAACAGCTTTTAGATCAATCACCCAAGCATCAAGCGACATTTCACTTACGTCCCAATCGGACAAGCCGCTTCCTCGTGCGTCGTAACGAACGAGAGTGTTTCGCCTCGCAAGCTCTACCAGCATGTGGCGGTAAATTGGCAATTCCCAATCGAGCTCCAGATGGCTAAGCCAGTTTGCGGTTTTTACCAAAGGCGGCCCGGTCCCAACTCGCGAGTAAGCCAGTCGCACACCGTCAATTGATCTACAATATTGTACCTGCTGGGCCGAGGGGACGCTCCGACTAGCGTCGACCGCCTCGTTAAGTACGGCAAAATAGATGTCCACCGGTCGCTCGATATTTTTCAGTTTTTGCAGACCCCGCGACGCAAAAGAGACATCGATCTTGCGATCCACCTGATCATAGACGACAGCTGATACGCAAATTCCACCAGGGTCACAAATACCTTCCAATCGCGCGGCGATGTTTACACCGTCCCCGAAAATGTCGTTGTCATCGAATATGATGTCACCAACGTGGATGCCTATACGAAATTCGATACGCCGATCCTGTGGCCCATTAGGATTATGCTCAGCCATGCTACGTTGGATTTCAACTGCACTGCGGATCGCATCGACTGAGCTGCCAAACTCAACCAACATACCGTCGCCGGTCGTCTTGACGATACGGCCTCGGTGAGAAGCTATAGACGGATCAACGATCACTTTTCTGACGGTCTTTAAGCCGGCGAGCGTCCCTTCCTCGTCAATTCCCATCAGGCGGCTGTACCCAGCAACATCCGCCGCCAGCACGGCCGCCAGCCGTCGTTCCATCCGTTCGCCCGTCAAGGACTTGCTCCCAGATTGGTGATTTCGGCATCAAAGCATATTGGGTTGGCGTCGGGCTAGGTCCCATATCGGCTGTGGGTCAAAAGCCGTCCACGGCGGCCGAGCCAAGGGACTTCCGGTTACTCTCGAAGAGCCGACCTTCCCGGTGGTCATGCAGACCGTCAGCTTAGGGGCCAAAAGCCGACTTCATCGACTTTCCCCGGCAGATCTAAGGCAGCATCGCCCCGTCCGGCCAAACTAGGGCAGCTATAATGTGAAACGCGGATCGGCTGAGAGCGCCGATCGGGCGACGTAGTCGAGTTCGCCCCGTGCAATCCCGATATCCATCAACTCTCTGTCGCTCAGATCATCCAGCGCAGCACGCAGCCTCTCGCGTTTGCGCCACTCACGAAATGCATTCCAATATGCCTCGAGGGGACTGTAAAACTGCCGCCTTGCCGTTGCTGGTCCAAACTCACTGGTTCCGTGGATGGTGTTCATTGGAATGTCCAGGTTGGTCTATTTCTGCCAAGCGAGATTGCGGGCACATCCCCTGGCGCGCTTAACAGTTGGCTTACATTTCCCTTACGGGCAGCTTATTCTTGGGGTTTCAGAGGTGGCCGCGAGAGGGAATGCAGCTTGCGTTTTCTTTTTGAGGATTACGCATTGGATACCGACAGGCGCGAACTGCAGCGCGCAACGGAAGAGGTCGTTGTCGCACCCCAAGTATTCGACCTGATTGAATACCTGATCCGGAACAGGGAGCGCGTCGTCAGCAAAGACGACCTCGTCGGCGCCGTTTGGAAGGGGCGCGTCGTCTCGGATGCCGCGCTAACGACTCGCCTGAACGCCGCCCGGAGCGCAATCGGCGACACGGGCGAGAAACAGCACTTGATCAAAACATTGCCGCGCAAAGGTTTCCGCTTCGTTGGCGCAGTGAAGGAAGACCGGAGGCCCGCAAATGAGACGATTGGCCCAATTGAGCGAACCGGCGAAGCGCCGCCGCGCCTATCCATCGTCGTGCTACCCTTCGCGAACCTGAGCGGTGATCGTGAGCAGGACTATTTCGCGGACGGTATAACCGAGAGTCTGACCACGGACCTGTCGCGCATCGGTGGTTCATTCGTAATGGCACAGAACAGCGCCGTCTCATACAAGGGCAGAGCTGTCGATGTCCGCCAAGTCGGCCGCGAATTGAATGTTCGCTACGTGCTCGAAGGCTCAGTGCAACGCAGCGGCAAGCGACTTCGGATGAATGTTCAGCTGATCGATGCCAGGAGCGGCCAGCATCTTTGGGCCGATCGCTTCGAGAAGCCTGTCGTCGACCTGTTCGATATGCAGGACGAAATCGTGTCGAGGCTCGCCGGTGCATTAGGTGCCCAGCTCATCGAGGCTGAGGCGCGACGAGCCGAGCGTACGCTGCATCCCGATGCGATGGACTTGTACTTCCAGGGCCGGGCCTGGTTCATGAAGGGGATTAGCCTTGAATGCGTGACGCAAGCGCGGGGCTTCTTCGAACGCTCGCTGGAGTTCGATCCCGGCAACGTCGAAGCAATGATTGGTCTGGCAAATGTTGATACGGTAGTTGGAGGTAGCTTTACGACGGATGATGGGCCCGCGCGGCTTGCGGCGGCCGAGGCGATGATGAACAAGGTATTGTCGATTAGGCCGAACAGTGCCTCAGCCCACATGGCTCGGGGTTGGGTCCAGACCTTTACGAACCGGGCCGCCCAAGGCATCCGTGAGTTCGAACATGCGTTGGCGCTGGCTCCGAATTTGGTCCACGCTCATGCTGCCCTTGGTTTCGCCAAATCCTACATAGGTCGCGCTACCGAGACCGAAGGCCATATACTCGAAGCTTTACGGCTCTCTCCTCGCGACGTTTTCGCTTACCAGTGGGCGTGTTTTGCGGGCGTGGCCAAGCTGCTGCTTGGTTCAGACGTCGAAGCCGTCAGTTGGCTGCGACGAAGCACCGAGGCGAACCGTAACTTTCATCTCGCTCATATATCGCTCGCCGCTGCCTTGGCCTTGACCGGCGCGCTCGATGAGGCGCGAACTGCTGCGAGAACGGGACTTGCGCTCAACTCAGGTTTCACCATTCGTCGCTTGCTCGCAGCTCAACAAAGCGACAATCCAATTTACCTTGCCGGGCTGCAGCGCTTGTGTGAAGGCTGGCGCCTCGCTGGCGTGCCGGAAGGGTGATGAGCGCTTCGGGCCGACTTCGGTGCTTTACTGCCCTACGTCGGCTTTGGGCTCAAAGTGCGACATCTGGGCCTTCGGGGCCGGTATCAGTTGTACTCTCGTATCCGGACATCTCCGCGATGGCCCGGAGGTCAGGAACGATGACAGAAGCCGACATCTGAGCTGGCCTTCGGCACGTCTGCGTTGGTTGGCTGGACAATCGAACTACCCACCAAGCGAACGGAAACTCAATTCCTAGTTGCTTTCGAGCTCCTGTAGTCGACAACGGAGTTCGTTGTCGACAGTTGCTGCATAACGGCTGTCACTTTGATACCAGTCGGGAGCAAAGTCGGTGCATCGTAGTCTCATCTCGATCGCCTTGTGGCTATTCTTCTGCATGTCTACTGCAAGGCTGCTTCGAGAAAACGGACTGGAATAGGACGAGCTATCCTTTCGCGTGTGGGAGCGCGCGCTGAACGAGGATAAGACGACGACGCACATGCAAGAGGCGTTTGCGCGATTTCGGAATATTGGAAATATATCCCTGAGTTGCCCGACGTGTCAAGTTGCCTTGTCGAACGCCGGCAGCCGCCAGCTCCTTTGCATGGGGTTGTTTTCGATATTTTGGCCGCGCGCAGCTGCGGCGGTCGCTTGGGGGCGAAGGGGGTCTGCGGACAAGCCGATTGCTTATTCGGTCTTGTCGACGTTCCAGAACACCGGCGGCGCCGGGCCTTCCAGCACGCCGGTGAGCGATTTGCGCCAGGCGCTCGGCAAGCGGAACTGGCCGAGCGGGATATAGATCACCTGCTCGTAGGCTTGCTTTTGAATCTCGACCGCGACCTTCTTCTGCTCTTCAGGGGAGGTGGCGCGCGCATAGGCGTCGCGCATCTGCTCGAGCTTGGCGTCTTCGGGCCAGCCGAACCAGGCCCGCTTGCCGTTCGCGGCGATCTGGTTGTTGACGATCGGGTTCATCACCTCGGTCGCGCCGGTGAAGGTGAAGAACAGGTTCCAGCCGCCTTCCTTGGGCGGCTTCTGGCTGGCGCGGCGGCTCACCACGGTCTGCCAGTCCGTCACCTGCGCGTCGACGTTGAAGCCGGCCGCGCGCGCAACAGCTGCGCCGCGACCGTCGGCGGCCCTTTCAGCGTCTGCACGTCGCCGGGGATCATGATCACGACGGGCGTGCCGTCGTAGCCCGAGGCGGCCAGCGCCTTCTTCGCCTCGGCCATGCCGTTGCCCTTGATCAGCGTCTCGGCGCCGGCGTCGCTGGCGAGCGGCGTGTCGCAGGCGAAATAGGAGCCGCAGATCTCGTAATATTTCGCGTTGCCGACGGTGGCGTCGAGCACGTCCTTCTGGTTCATCGCCAGGAATGCGGCGCGGCGGACCTTGGCGTTGTCGAATGGCGGGTGCAGGAAATTCATCCGGCCCTCGATCTGGAAGCCGAACTTGTTCAGCACGGCCACGGTGAGGTCGGAGTTCGCCTCCAGCACCGGCAGCAGGTCGACCGACGGCTGTTCCAGGAAGTCGATCTCGCCGGATTGCAGCGCGTTGATTGCGGTCTGCGCGTCGGGCATCGTGACCCATTCGACGCGATCGACCTTCGCGACCTTGCCGCCCGACAGCCAATCCGGCTTGTCCGTGCGCGGCACGTAGTCGGCGTTGCGCTCATAGACGGCCTTCACGCCCGGCTGGAATTCGGCGCTCACGAACTTGAACGGCCCGCAACCGATCTGCTCGGCGATCTGCTTGCCCGGCTGCGTCTCCGCGAGCCGCTTCGGCATCATGAAGGCGACGTAGGAGGAGGGCTTTGCCAGCGACTCCAGCACGAGGCCGTACGGTTCCTTGAGCTTGAGCACGATCGTCTTCGGCCCGCTCGCCTCGAGGGAAGCGGTGAATTCGGCCAGCTTCTGCGCCATGCCGTCGACGGCGGTCCAGCGCTTCAGCGAGGCGATGCAGTCCTCCGCGGTGACGGGCGCGCCGTCATGCCATTTCAGGCCGTCGCGCAGCGTGAAGGTGTAGGTGAGCTTGTCGTCCGAGATCGTCCACTCCGCCATTTGCGGGCGGACCTTGAAGCTCGAATCGATGCCGAGCAGCGTGTCGTAGACCATGTAGCCATGGTCGCGGGTGATGTAGGCGGTGGTGAAACCGGGATCGATGATGCGCAGGTCCGAATGCATCACGGCGGTGATGGTCTTGCCCTTGCTCGCGGCAAGGGCGCGCGATGACAGGATGGCTGGCGGTACGCCGGCCGCAAGCTTGAGGAGCGTTCTGCGCGAAACTTCGACCATTCGCCGTCTCCCGATCTGCCCTTGCGCCGGCATGCTTCACTAATCCGTTGTTGAAAGCAAGCAAGAGCCGCGCCATCGCGTTTGGTCCGGTTGCGAGGTTGCGCAGCCGTGTGCGCTCGCTGCTTGAGCACGTCGCCGAGCAGGCGTTGGTTCCGGGCTTCGCCGCTCGGCACGTCCCGACGAGGTTGAGGAGGACTTAACCGGCTGCTGACACTTGTATCGCCTGGGTTAGCCGGGGTTGGACACCTTTCCGGTAGCTTGTTTGATGAGTGTTCGGCGGTCGAACCGCCGCGTCCCTTTGAGAGGCAAGACGCCATGCGCCGCGGTCTGCTCGTTCTTCTCGTGTTCGTCGGCATGGCGGTGTCCGGTCAGGACGTACGCGCCGCGGAGTTCGGCACGCGATACAGCTACCAGCAGCTGCAGGACCTGACCGAGAAGGGTCCCAAGGGCGAAGCCCTCGCTTTAGGCTACGTGAGTCTCACGCACTCCTTCATCCTGCCCTACAAGATGACGGGCTATTATGCCCTGATGGTCAAGGGCTCCGGCAAAGACCTCAACGGCCGCCCGCTCAACGTTTACCACGAGCTCTCGCAGGAGAAGATCGAGCAGATGCAGCGTGCCGGCGCGCTGCCCAATCCGCTTCCCCCTTACCGGCGCACGATCTTCGAACACATGTTCGGCTATGTGTTGTGGTGGTGCATTCCGGCGGCGCTGCTCATCATCGGGATGTTCTCGATGCTTGGGATCGGCTCCGGCAAACGCGGTCAGGCCTGACCGATCTGGTTGGCGGCCTCGTCGCGGCGGGTCGCGAGCGCGCCCCAAAGCAAATGCCGCGCGCCGCCGCCGGCACCGCACAAGTCCGCATCCTGCATAGGAGCCTGCGCTTCCTGCCGCACCTCGCAGGCTGTTCGGACCCCGATCCGCCGTGTAGGCTCGCGATCTGCCGGCCAGCAATCAATAAGGCCACATCCCGCAAATCTTAAGGGAACAAGCAGTCGAGGGAGACCGAAAGAACCGTCATGACCGATATCCGATACGTAGCACCGCGCACGCTTGACGAAGCGATTGGCGCATTTGCTGCCGCCGGGAGTGCCGCCCGCATTATGGCAGGGGGCACCGACTTATTGGTGCAAATGCGCTCCGGCCTGGTGCGGCCGGGACTGATCGTCGACATCAAGAAGATCGGCGAGATGACCGAAATCAGCGAAACCGCCGATGGCGGTTTCCGTGTGGGTGCGGCCGTCTCCGGCATGGAGCTCGCCGAGCATGCGCGCTTTGGCAAGGTATGGCCCGGCGTGCTCGAGGCCGTGAACCTGATCGGCTCCAAGCAGGTGCAAGGCCGCGCTTCCGCCGGCGGCAATCTCTGCAACGGCTCGCCAGCGGGCGACAGCGTGCCGGCGATGATTGCGGCGGGTGCCGTCGTCACCGTGCAGGGTCCGAACGGCCGGCGGGACATGAAGGTTGAGGATGTGCCGGCCGGACCTGGCCGCACCAACCTCAAGCCGGGCGAGATCCTGGTGAGCTTCACCTTGCCGCCGCGGCCGAAAGGCTCGGGTGACGCGTACCTGCGGATGATCCCGCGCACCGAGATGGACATCGCGGTGGTCGGCATCGGCGTCAGCCTGACCTTGAAGGATCGCGTCTGTACCGCGGCCCGCGTCGGCCTCGGTGCGGTGGCACCGACCGCGCTGCTGGTTGAGCCTGCCGCCCAGGCGCTGATCGGCTCGAAGCTCGACGATGCCGCGCTCGAAGCCGCCGCTGCCGCATGCCGCGCCGCCTGTCGTCCGATCGACGACAAGCGCGGCACCATCGCCTACAGGACCAAAACCGCCGGCGTGCTGCTCAAGCGCACCGCCGCGATCGCCGCACAGCGCGCGGGAGGACACTAGCACCATGGCGAAACTGCACGTCACCACCTCAGTCAATGGCGAGCCGGTCGAATTCCTGTGCGAGCCGTACGAGACCATGCTCGACGCGCTGCGCGGGCAATTGGGGCTCACCGGCTCGAAGGAGGGCTGCGCGTCCGGCGATTGCGGCGCCTGCTCGATCACGCTCGACGGCCGCCTGGTCTGCTCCTGCCTGATGCTCGCGGCTGAGGCCGAGGGCCACGAGATCGGGACCATCGAGGGCATGGCCAGAGGCGAGAAGCTGCATCCGTTGCAGCAGAAGTTCCTCGAGCACGCCGCGCTTCAGTGCGGCATCTGCACCTCGGGCATGCTGGTCGCCTCCGAGGCGCTGCTCGCCAGGAATTCAAACCCGACCGAAGAGGAAGTCCGCTTCTGGCTCGCCGGCAATCTCTGCCGGTGCACCGGTTACGACAAGATCGTCCGCGCGGTGATGGAGACCGCGGCTGAAATGCGGGAGGCTCGCCCATGAACGTCGTCAACAACAAATGGATCGGCCAGCGCACCATCCGGCCCGATGGCGTCGACAAGGTGACCGGCCGCGCGGCGTTTGCCGCCGACACCACCATGCCCGGCATGATCTGGGGCAAGGTGCTGCGCAGCCCGCATCCGCACGCCCGCATCAGGTCGATCAACACCGCCAAGGCCGAGGCGCTGCCCGGCGTCAAGGCGGTGGTCACCGCGCGCGACATCGTCGACTTCACGATCGAGAAGGGCGCCGTCATGCTCGGCATCCAGGACATGCGCTGGATGTGCCGCAACGTGATGGCGCGCGACAAGGCGCTGTTCCCCGGCCATCCCGTCGCCGCCGTCGCCGCGACCACGGAGGCGATCGCGACCGAGGCCTGCAAGCTGATCGAGGTCGACTACGAGGTGCTGCCCTGGGCGATCGAGATCGACGACGCGCTGAAGGCTGATGCGCCGATCCTGCACGAGTTCAACAAATTCGACGGCAAGCCCTCGAACATCATGGGCCGCCTCGAATCCAAGAAGGGCGACATCGCGCAGGGCTTCAAGGATGCTGAAGTCATCATCGAGCGTTCCTTCACCACACGCCCGGTGCATCAGGGCTATATCGAGCCGCATGCCTGCCTGATCTCGGTTGCGGCCGACGGCAAGACCACGATCTGGTCGTCGAGCCAGGGCCAATTCATGGTGCGCGCGATGACCTCGATGCTGACCGGCATCCCGCAGAGCGACATCCGCGCCATCCCCGCCGAGATCGGCGGCGGTTTTGGCGGCAAGACCATCGTCTATCTCGAGCCGCTCGCCACCCTGCTCGCCAAAAAATCCGGCCGCCCGGTGAAGATGGTGATGACCCGCGAGGAGGTGATGCGCGCCACCGGGCCGACCTCGGGCTCGAAGAGCACGGTGAAGATCGGCGCGAAGAAGGACGGCACCATCGTCGCCGCCCATGGCAGCTTCTATCTGCAGGCCGGCGCCTTCCCGGGTTCGCCGATCCGCGGTGCGGTCGGGTGCAGCTTCGCGCCCTACGACATCCCGCATGTGCTGTCGGAGGGGTTCGACGTCTGCTCCAACCGCTCCAAGGTCGCGGCCTATCGCGCGCCCGGCGCGCCGATCGGCGCCTATGCGGTGGAATGCGTGCTCGACGAGCTTGCCGAGGCGCTCAAGATGGACCCCTTGGCGCTGCGGCTGAAGAACGCGGCGAAGGAAGGCACCAAGGCGGCGCACGGCCCGGTGTTCCCACGCATCGGCTATATCGAGACGCTGGAAGCCGCCAGGAACCATCCGCATTATGCCGCGCCGCTCGGCAAGCTGCAGGGCAGGGGCGTCGCTTCCGGCTTCTGGTTCAATGCCGGCGGTGAATCCTCCGCGCAGGTCAACATCACCGAGGACGGCAACGTCGTCGTCACGACAGGGCACCCCGATATCGGCGGCTCGCGCGCCGGCATCGCCAATATCTGCGCCGAGTTGCTCGGCATCGACTACAAGCGCGTCTCCGTCATCATCGGCGACACCCAGACGGTCGGATTCTCCAACCTCACCGGCGGCAGCCGCGTGCTGTTCGCCTCCTCGATGGTGGTGACGCAGGCCGCCGACAAGGTGATCGCGACCTTGCGCGAGCGCGCGGCGAAGGTCTGGGAGATCGACCCTGAAGCCGTGAAGTGGGAGAACGGCGCCGCGCATCCGGTGAGCCCGAATGCCGGCCAGTTCGAACCGCTGACGCTCGCCGACCTCGCCGAGAAGGCGCCGTCGCAGGGCGGTCCGATCGGCGCCAGCGTGCAGCTCAACACCCAGGGCGCCGAGGGCGGCTTCGGCACCCATATCTGCGACGTCGAGGTCGATGTCGATCTCGGTATCGTCCGCGTCATTCGCTACACCGCCGTGCAGGATGTCGGCCGCGCCGTGCATCCGAGCTATGTCGAGGGCCAGCTGCAGGGCGGCGTCGCGCAGGGCATCGGCTGGGCGCTGAACGAGGAATACATCTACAACAAGGACGGCAAGGTCGATAATCCCGGCTTCCTCGATTATCGCATGCCGGTCTGCTCCGACCTGCCGATGCTCGACTGCGCGCTGGTCGAGGTGCCGAACCCGAAGCATCCGCAGGGCGTCAAGGGCGTCGGCGAGGTGCCGCTGGTGCCTGTGATGGCCGCGGTCGCCAACGCCGTCCACAACGCGCTCGGCAAACGCTTCTACAGTCTGCCGATGTCTCCGCCGAAAGTGTCGGAGGCGCTGGACGCACCGACGCAGCAGGCCGCGGAGTAGGGAGCGTAGGGCGGGTTACGCCAACGCAAACCCGCCCTACGGTTCTACTACGGTCGCCGCGTAGCCCGGATGAGCGAAGCGATATCCGGGGGGAGACCGGCCCCGCATGTCGCTGCGCTCATGCGGGCTACTCGTTGCCATCGCCGCCGCAAAGGGCGATTGACGTAACCGGCATTGCCTCGGCAAGATCGATCGGACGCATCAGGCTCACCGTGAACGGCTGAGATGACCCACCCCGACGAGCTGTCCGCCTACATGATCTTCGGCCGCAGCGATTGGGCGGCCTTGCGCGCCAGCACGTCGCTGACGCTCTCGGACGCCGATCTCGCGGCGTTGCGCGGCTTGAACGAGCCGATCAATTCCGCCGAAGTCAGCGACGTGTATCTGCCGCTGACGCGCTTGTTGAACCTGCATTTCGCGGCGGCGCGCAACCTTGCGCACGTCAAGGCGGAGTTTCTCGGCCGCCCGGCACGCCGTTCGCCCTACATCGTTGCATTGGCCGGCAGCGTCGGCGTCGGCAAGAGCACCTTTGCCCGCGTGCTGTGCGCGCTGCTGGCCCGCTGGGCCGATCATCCGCGGGTCGAGCTGGTGACGACCGACGGCTTCCTGCATGCCAACGGCGTTCTCGAAGAGCGCGGGCTGATGCGGCGCAAGGGTTTTCCCGAGAGCTACGACCTGCCGCGCATGCTGCGATTTCTCGCAGCGGCGAAGGCGGGCGAACGCGAGCTCGAGCTGCCGGTCTATTCGCATCTGATCGGCGATATCGTGCCGTCGGAACGCCAGGTCATCCAGCAGCCGGACATCCTGGTCTTCGAGGGCCTCAACGTGCTGCTGGCGCGCGGCACGGCGCCGGTGGTGGTGTCGGATTTCTTCGACTTCTCGATCTATCTCGATGCCGATGAGGCCGACATCCAGTCCTGGTATGTCGAACGCTTCCTCAGGTTGCAGCCGACAGCGTTCCGGAATCCCGCCTCCTATTTCCACCACTACAGGGACCTGCCGCCGGGTGACGCGCGCGAGGTCGCGGAGCGGCTGTGGCGCGAGCATCATCGCGCCAATCTTAGGGAGAACATCTTGCCGACGCGGACGCGGGCCGACGTCGTGCTGCGCAAGCGCGCCGATCACTCGATCGGCGAGGTCTGGCTGCGCGAGACGTAGAAGTAGCCCGGATGAGCGAAGCGATATCCGGGGGAGGCTGATCCCGCATGTTGCGGAGCCCGTCATCGGGCGCGCATTCGTGCGACCCGTTGGCTCATGCGGGCTACAGAACAGTTCCGCTTACCGCAGCTCCTTCCCCAGCTGCGCAAGCACCGTCTCGCAGGTCATCAGATCCAGATGCCCGCCGCCGGCGTTCTTGAAGAAGGTGATGTCGCTATCCGACAGCCGCCCGGCGACCTTGCCGCCGGCGAGGTCGTAGTGGTCGCCGAGCACGTCGCTCTCGGTGATCGCGCCGCTCGCGATCGGTTGCAGGATGTCGCCGACGCCGTCGAAGGCGGATTCGCGGCGGTCGACGAAGATGCGCGAACGCCGCGCCGCCTCGTCGTCGGACTCGCGGGTCTCCGGGGTGAAGCCGCCGACCAGATCGAGATGGGTGCCGGGCCTTAAATTGGCGCCCTTGACCAGCGGCTCGCGCGAGCGGGTGCAGGTGGTGATGATGTCGGCCTCGCGTGTCGCGGCGTCGAGATCGGTGACGGCCTTGGCCGCGATGCCGTCGCCTTCCAGCAGCGCGGCGAGCTCCTGGGCGCGTTCAACTGTCCGGTTCCAGACCCGCACCCGTTTCAGCCGCGGCCGCACGGTGCGGTGGCCGCGCACCAGCCAGCGGGCCATCTCGCCGGCGCCGACCACCAGCAGCGTCTCGGCATCCGGCCGCGCCAGGTGTTTCGCGCCGAGGGCGGAATCCGCGGCGGTCTTCCAATGGGTGATCTCGGCGGCGTCCATCACAGCGAGCGGCCGCCCGTCGTTGCCGTCGAACAGCACGCAGACCGCCTGCACCGCCGGCAGCTCGCCGTGGGCGAGGTTGCCGGGAAAGCTGGTGTAGAGCTTGGTCATCATGAAGCGGCCGGCATCGACCGCGCTGCGCGTCACCAGCTGCTGGCCCTTGTCGTCGCCGAGATAACCGTCGTGCACCGCGATCTTCGGCCGCCGGTGCGCGGCCTCGATCGCCTCGATCAGGACCGGGAAGCTCAGGACGCGGTTGACCTCGCTGTCGTCGACGATATGCACGTGGTATCTCCTCTGGAGCGCCCCTCGCGCTCTCGCCGGATGTCCCCCAAATCTGTGCGGACTGGATAGCGCGTGGGGGCGGCTAGTCAACCGGACATGCACCGCCGGGCGTCCCTTGCTATCCTGCGGACCTGATTCTCTCGCAGGTTTTCGCAAGCCGTGGTTGCATTCATCGTCGCCGTCCTGATCTTCATCCTGCTCGGCGGCGCCGCGCTTGCGACCATGGCGATCCATGTCCGGCTCGCCGATCATCACCGCAGCGACGAGACCAATACCTCGGTACGCCTGGTCGCGACGCTGTTCGTCACCATGCCGTCGCTGCTGCTCGGCCTGATGATGAACAGTGCCGCCAACACCTATGTGGCGGTCGATCGCAATCTGCATGTCTTCGCCACCGACCTCATCCTGCTCGATCGCAGCCTGCGGCCGCTCGGGCCGAGCGCCGACGAGCCGCGCAAGCGGCTGCTCGCCTATGTCGAGCAAGTGCTCAAGGATGTTCCGATCTCAAGGGCAAGCGCGGTGTCGGAGTGCCTGCTCGACGAGGTCGGCACCAGTCTCCGCGAACTGCGGTTCGACGACGAGCAGAAGGTGGCGCTGTGGAACGACGCGCGCTCGGTCTATCGGCAGGCAGTGCAGCAGCGCTGGACCTTTGTCGAGCAGTCCGACGGCTCGTTTCCGTCGCCGCTGATCTGCATCCTGGTCGGGTGGCTGACGCTGATGTTCGCCACCCTCGGCTTTCGCGCGCCGCGCAACGCAGTGGTGATCTCGACCACTGTCGCCGCCGCGGCGTTGATCTCGGCCGCGATCTATCTGATCCTCGAAATGAGCACGCCGTTCTCCGGCCCGATCCAGCTCTCCGACCGCCCGCTGGTGCGCGCGGTCGAGGAAATCAGGCGGTAGCACATTCGGTGTTGTAGCCCGGATGAGCCAACGGGTCGCGCGAACGCGCGCCCGATGACAGGCTCCGCGATATCCGGGGCGGCTCCCGCATGTCGCTCCGCTCATGCGGGCTACGGGACGGTATCGGCACACGCTCCCGGCTTTATTCCCCTCGCATTGATCGCCGTCCCGAAAATTCTTCGCGCGCCATCAGCGGAATAGTGCGTGCCCTCCGGCGTCCTTACGCATGCAAGCTATTTGCATTCGAACAGGAGACATCATGAAGACATCGATCTCGCTCGCGCTCGCCACCGCCATGTCGCTTTCGCTCGCCTCGACCGCCTTTGCCGCGCCGCCGACCAAGACCGGAACCACTGCGAAGGGCTCCATCCTCACCGACGCCAAGGGCATGACGCTCTACACCTTCGACAAGGATTCGGAAGGCAAATCGGCCTGCAACGGCCCGTGCGCGACGAACTGGCCGGTCTTGAAGGCGGACGCCAGCGACAAGGCCGAAGGCGGCTACACCATCATCTCGCGTGACGACGGCTCCAAGCAGTGGGCCTACAAGGGCAAGCCGCTCTATACCTTCGCCAAGGACCAGAAGGCCGGCGACATCACCGGCGACGGTTTTCTCAACGGCGCCTGGCACCTCGCGCAGCCCTGAGGCTTGCAGGTGGATTGAGGGTATGGCGGGTTAGCGCAAGCGTAACCCGCCATCTCTCCGCGCATGAAACGTGCGGCGCGTCACGCGGAGCTTGCCATCGGGCCGCCCTGCGAGCGGACCCGTTGGCTAACCCACCCGTCGATCGTGCCTGAGGCGACGATCGCGCCTCACGCCCTGCGCTTCAGCGCCATGCCCATGCTGATCCAGCTCACGCCGGCGCAGATCAGATCGACGCTGAGGAAAATGCCGAGCACGTAGAGGCTCGACACCGGCCAGCGCGCCAGGATCATGGCGCCGAGCACCAGCGTGATCAGGCCGGAGATCGCGACCATTCCCCACGGCGCTTCCGAGTTCATGCCGAACGCGAGGAAGATGCGGACGATGCCCGACACCACCAGCGCGATGCCGAGGAACAGCGTCAGCGTCGCCGCGGCGAGCAGCGGGTTCTCGAAGGTGATGAAGCCCGCCACGACATAGAGCGCGCCGAGCAGCAGCCAGAACAGGAATTTGCCCCAGGTCTTGAACTGGAACGCGTTGATGATCTCGGCGACGCCGGCGACGATCATCATGGCGCCGACGAACAGCACGCTGACGACGGTGGCGAAGAAGACGCTGCCGAAGGCGAGCACGCCGGCGATCAGGTAGATCACCCCGAGGGCGACGATCCAGCCCCACTTGGCGCGGAGGTTGGAAAGCCCGGATCCGAGGCTGTGAGGAGGTGTGGCGGGTGAGCTGGACGCAGTGGACATCGTATCGCTCCCGAATACTTGATGAAACCATGCTACCATAGGTCAAGGCCCGGACAAGGGCGGGTGCGCAGCTGGCACGAAATGCATGCTGGCACCAAAGGCGCCGCGACACGTTTATTCAATTCGTCCGGCGTGTTGCCGCGCAGCATTCGTCGGTTTTGACGATGGCCGGCCCGCATCGGACGATGGACTGTCCGAACCGCAGCGCAAGCGGTCCGGATCGCGCATCCACAGAGGAGGTCGACATGCCCGCCACGCACGACAAGGATCACGTCTACAAAATCCTGGAACTGGTCGGATCATCGGACAAGAGCATCGAGGCGGCGATCGAGAACGCCGTGAGCCGCGCGTCAAAGACGATCCGGGAAATGAAGTGGTTCGAGGTGGTGCAGACGCGGGGCCATATCGAGGACGGCAAGATCCGGCACTATCAGGTGGCGCTGCGGGTCGGCTTTACGCTGGAGTAGGGCGTTCAGGT
The DNA here is from genome assembly GCF_054055815.1 of Bradyrhizobium sp. USDA 4503. Classification (NCBI taxonomy): domain Bacteria; kingdom Pseudomonadati; phylum Pseudomonadota; class Alphaproteobacteria; order Hyphomicrobiales; family Nitrobacteraceae; genus Bradyrhizobium; species Bradyrhizobium sp. USDA 4503. The sequence continues at coordinate 2,620,179 of NZ_JBSRXS010000001.1, read as the reverse complement.
CGCTTGCGCCTTGCAGCCTGCAGGATTACTCGGGACCCATGGGTGCGATTGGCATCCGGCTTTCCCTGCGCCCTCTGTCATCAGAGCGGCGAAACGAAATGCAAAACTCGCGCTGCAGAGGCCGCGAGAATGCCGGTGTATGACTCACCGGCCGCGCAACACATTCGCTGTCGTCCCGGCCTAGTGCGCAATAGCGCACGGGGGGCCGGGACCCATAACCACCGAAGGTGATTATTGCGCGACGCTGGGGCCACAGCCTTCCTTGCCAATCCAATCCTGTGGTTATGGGTCCCGGCCTTCGCCGGGACGACGAATGGAAAGTGTCGTGCCCATCACCGTCGCGACAGCGGCGCGGGGGGCGGCGGGGCGGTGGCGCCGGCGGCGAGCGAGCGCTGCACCATCATGGTGTCGGACCAGCGGCCATAGCGATAGGCGACACCGGGCAAATGCCCGACGCGGGCGAAGCCGAAGCGGTCGTGCAGCGCGAGCGAGGCGGCGTTGTCGCTGTCGATGTAGCCGATCATCTGGCGGAAGCCGGCGGCGGCGCAGGTGTCGATTAACTCCTGCAGCAGCCGGCCGCCAACGCGCTGGCCGGTGAAGCGGTGATGCACATAGATCGAATGCTTCACCGTGTAGCGGTAGGCCGGTCGCTTGCGAAACAGCACGACATAGGCATAGCCGACCACCTCGCTGTCGCAGATCGCGACGAGGTGGGGCAGGCGGGTGTTGCGCAGATTCTTGCGGCGGTCGCGCAGATCGTCGGGCTCCGGCGTGCCACTGTCGTCGACGCTTTCCTCGACGCCGCGGCGGATGTGGTGGCGGTAGATCGACAGCATGGCGTCGACGTCGCTGTCGCGGGACGGGCGGACGGTGATCTTGTGATCATTCTCCATTGTGTTGCGTCCGTTCGCCTATTCGGACACGACATAGGTGTAGAAGCGGACGCGGCCGGAGTCGTCGATCTCCTTGTAGATGCCCTGGACCTCGACCTCGAAGCCGGGGAACGCATTGAAGCTCGCTTCGAACACCTTCAGATAATCGATCATCGGCTTGCTGCGTTCCGACAGCCGCTCGCCGGGCACGATGGTGGCGATGCCGGGCGGGTAGACCACGAACGGCGTCGCGGCGATACGGCCGAAGATCTGGTCGATCGGCAGATAGTCGACATCGTTGCGCACCAGATAGCGCGAGGCCTCGCGCGGCGACATCGCGATCTCGGGCAGGTGCTCGGGCATGAACTGTCTGGCCTGCAGCGCGCTGACGCCGGCATCGCGAAAGAAGCGGTGCATGTCGCCGCAGAGGTCGCGCAGCCGCACCCCGGCATAGCGGCCCGGACGGCGGCGGTAGAATTCCGGGATGACGTCCTCGAGCAGCGCGTTGTCGTCGTGCAGCTTCTTGAAGGCGACGAGCCCGGAGACCAGCGTGCCGGCCTTGCTGGCCTCGACGCCGGGCGTCAGCAGGAACAGCAGGGAATTGAGGTCGTTCTTTTCGGCGACGATGCGGTTCTCCCGCAAATATTGCGCCACCACCGGTGCGGGGATGCCGTGATCGGCATAGGCGCCGGTGGCGTGATCGAAGCCCGGCGTCAGCAATGTGAGCTTGTTCGGGTCGGTCATCGCGAAGCCCGCGGTCAGCTCGGGAAAGCCGTGCCAGGTCTCGCCGGGACTGAGCTGCCAGTAGGACGGATTGGTCGCGAGCTGATCGGTCGAGATCGTCTCCCAGGCGACATTGTGCACGCCGTTCTCGCGCGCGACGTCGGGGATCTTCACGCGATCCGGCACGAACGGCTCGAAGAACCAGCGCCGCTCGGGGCGCGTCTCCTTCTCCTCGAACTCGCGCTTCACGGCGCGGATCTTCTTGCGCAGCTCGATGCCGAGCCGGATCGTGTCGTCCCACAAAACTTCGCCGGAGCGGCCCTTCATCATCTGCGCGCCGACATCGAGCGAGGCGAACAGCGGGTAGAACGGCGACGTCGAGGCGTGCTGCATGAAGCTTTCGTTGAAGCGGCGATGCTCGACCCGGCGCTTCTGGCCCTTGATGTGGCGGTCGCGGATGTGGATCTGCGAGGCCTGCGAGAAGCTCGCGAGCTGCTTGTGGGTCGATTGGGTCGCAATGATGCCGGGCGCCTCGGGGCCGAGATCGGACAGTCCCATGGCGAAGCGGCCGGCATAGATCGGGTGGAATTTCATGAAGCCGGCCCAGGCCTCGTCGAACAGGATGTAGTCGCAGAGATGGCCGATCCGCTTGAGGATCATCTCGGCCGAGTGGATGGTGCCGTCATAGGTGCACTGCTCGACCACGGCGACCCGGAACGGACGCTCCTTCTTCCAGGCGTTCTCGTCCTTGACCAGCGGGTGCTTGCGGATATGGTCGCGCAGCGTGCCCTCGTCGAGCAGGTCCCAGCGCATCGGCCCGATCAGGCCCCAGGCGTTGCGCACCGTCGGCACGTAGACCGGGATGCCGCCGCCGATCAGCAGCGCGCCGTGATGCGCGGCCTTGTGGTTGTTGCGGTCGAACAGCACGAGGTCGCCGTCGGTGACCAGCGAGCCGAGCGCGACCTTGTTGGAGGTCGAGGTGCCGTTGAGCACGAAGTAGGTCTTCTCGGCGCCGAAGATCCGGGCCGCCTCCTTCTGCGCCCGCAGCGCCGGCCCTTCGTGGGTGAGGAGGTCGCCGAGGTCGAGCACGGAATTGTCGAGGTCGTCGCGGAACACCGCTTCGCCAAGGTGTTCGACGAACACCCGTCCGATTGGGCTGCGGCTGTAGAACACGCCGCCATTGTGGCCCGGGCAGGTCCAGAGCTGGTTGCCTTCCTCGGCATAGTCGACCAGCGCGCCGAAGAACGGCGTCTTCAAATTCTCGGCATATTGCTTCAGCCTGGAGATCAGGTTCTTGGCGATGAAGGGCGGGGTTTCCTCGGACAGGAACACGTAGCCGTCGATGAAATCGAGCACCTCGACCGGCAGGTCCTCGAACCGCTTGCGCCGGATCAACAGGATGATCGGGAAGTCGAGGCCGCGCCGGCGCATCAGGTTGATCAGCGCCGCGGTCTTGCCCTCAAGTCCCTTCTTGCCCCAGTCGACCACCATGCAGCCGATCGCGGCGTCGGTCTGCACCGCGATCTCGGCATCCTCCAGCTTGCGGGCGCGAACCACCTCGAAGCCGGAGCGCTCGATCTCGGCGATGATCTGGTTGAAGCGGATGCCCTCGAGGTCGTCGGCCTCGAACACCGGCGCAGCGAACAGGAAGTTGAAGCGTTTGAAATAGTCCATGCGTGTCCCCGAACTGGTCCGGCGCTGACGTGTCGGCACAATTCATGACAGGCAGATGACAATGGGGCGGATGGAGGATCGAATACGTTGTTGGGGACGCAATCCCTCACTGCACGGCGTCAGCCCGTGGATATTCGAGCTGCGCGGCGACGAAATCGGCCGTATCACGGCCATAGCGTGTCTCGATCCCAGCAAGCGCCCGGTCGAGCGCCTGCGCGGGCGGCGCGGTGCCGACCGCGGGCAGCAGACGATCTGCGGACCAATCCGGCGCCACGACTTGCGGATAGACGCGCAGGCCGTTGCGGGTCGTCACCGCGTCGCCGGTCGCGGCGAACGTCACGGCATGCGAGCGGTAAGTGCGCGACCAGCTGTCGGCGACCAGCGCCAGCGAGACCTCGTCGACGCCCGGAGCCAGCGCGAGGCCGAGCTGTTCCCGGTTCCAGAACGCCAGCGTGTTCCGGATGGCGGTCGACGCGAAGGGACGCGTGAACTTGAAGGCGTTGCTGTCATGCCGCGCGTCCCAGCCGGGCAGGCCGATCTCGCGCGCGACGGCCTCAGCCCTGGTACGGCCGGCGATCGCCTCGATCAGGGTCAGCGACATCGGCATTGACGCCGAAATCCCCGTCGTCGTCGCGACGCCGCGGTCGACCACGATGCGGCGGTCGGCGACGTAGCGGATCTCAGGATGTTTGCTGCGCCAGTTCTTCAGGTAAAACCAGTGCGTGGTGGCGCGCCTGCCGTCGAGCAGGCCGGTCGAGGCGAGCACCTTGGCGCCGGCGCAGACGGCGACGATCACGGCGCCTTTCTCCGCCTGCTGCCGGATCCATTGCATGACCGCCGGATCGTCGTCGCGGCTCATCGCCGGCACGATGACGTAGTCGGCGCCGTCGCCATGTGCGGCATCGAATGCGGCGATGGTCGCATCAGGCTCGACCTTCAGCACCGGGAATAGCGCGACCGGACCGGGTCCCGTCGCCAGCGTGACGACATCGGCAACATCGGCGCGCTTGAGGATGCCGTAGGGCATCAGATAGTCGGTGGTCTCGGTCATGTCGTTGATGCCGGGTATCGCGATCAGCGGGCGCGACCGCTTCGGCGGCTTCAGCGCCGCGAGCATCGCGTCGTGCTCTTGCGTCGCGATCGGCGGCGGAACGCGGAACGCCGATGCGGCGGGCAGGGTGAAGAGCCAGATGCCGCCGATGATTGGAACCAGCGCGGCAACGGCGATGCCGCTCCACGCGAGAAGCCGCCAGGTCATGATGATCGATCTCAGAATATCCGCGTGCGTCGCCCGGCACGCAAGCTACTCGCTGGTCACGTCGACCAAAACGGCGAAATTCCCGCAAAAACGGACACGCGAACAACGCGGCTCACAGGCATAGCCCGGACGAGCGACAGCGACATCCGGGGCCGGTCCTTCCCCGCATGTCGCTCCGCTTATGCGGGCTACGCGACGCGCTCAGTAGACGAGGTTCGTACCCGGCGGCTTTTCCAGTGCCGCCGCCAGCGTCCGATACTCTTCGCATTCGGTGCCACAGATCTCGGCGATCCGCTGCAGATGATACTGCGCCTGGTCGCGGTTTCCCTGTTCGATCTGCCACAGGCCGTAGTAGTTCCACGTCAGGACGTGGTTCGGATCGGCCTTGAGCGCACGTTCGTACCAGGCTTGCGATTGCTTGTAGTCGCCGAGCTTGCGATAGGAGTAGCCGATCAGGTTCGCGACGTTCGGCTGATCATCGCGGCCGAGTGCGTGCAACTGATCGATCGCGGCGGCGTAGTCGTTGCGTTCGTAGATTGTCGCATAGGCCGCGCGATAGCCGTCGCGAAATGCCGGGTCTTCGAAGCCGGACTGCTTGACGGGTTTCTTGACCTTGTGCGTGGTCTTTCTGTCCTTCTGCTGGGGATAGGACGGCGCGGGAGTGCCGTAGCTCGACCCGTATGGGTCGCCACCACCGCCGCCGCCGCCACCTCCGCCGGCCGCGACGGCGGTCTGCGGTGGGAACAGAATGATCGGCGCTGTCAGGAATGCCGCAAGCATCATCGGTGACTTGATCATGTACGCCTCCGATTTGACAAGGACAGTTATTGACCTGAAGCACTAACTCCCGATCGCGGGAGACATTCCGCGCGTTTTGAGAAATTGTTTGCCGAAGCGGCAATCGCACTGTCTCTTCGGGACGTCGCGCTTTCACGTGCACGCCGGCTGAGTGTTTCGTTCGCGCCATCGGACATCGGAGTCGAAACTGACATCGGTGTTAGAATCACACGCAAATGCTCAATGGCCATCTGGACCCGCGGCAAGGAGGACGATCGATGATGAAAACGGACCTCGCCGAGATCTACCGGAACTACATTGCCTGTTTGAATCGCCAGGACTGGCCGCAACTCGGTCAGTTCGTTGACGAGGATGTGTGCCACAACGGCCGGCGGCTCGGGTTATCCGGCTATCGCGCGATGCTGGAAGGGGACTTTCGCGACATCCCGGACCTTCGCTTCAACATCGTTCTGCTGGTGTCGGATGCGTCCCATGTCGCGAGCCGGCTGGCGTTCGACTGTTCGCCGAAGGGCGCGTTCCTCGGTCTCGGCGTCAACGGCAAGCGCGTCTCGTTTGCCGAAAACGTGTTCTATGAATTCCGCGACGGGAAGATCGTGCAGGTCTGGTCGGTGATCGACAAGGTTGCGATCGAGGCCCAGCTGTAGCGGCGGAGCCTGGATGAGCGTGACGCCGCTACTTCCGCTCCGGATGCCAGGCGCCGTCCCAATCGGCCGCCGGCGGATCTTGCCTGAACGCTGCGACGCGCGCCTTCATGGCGATCGACGGGCCGTCGCCGGGCGCCGCCGCCAGCGCCGCGGCGAAGGCTTGCTCGGCGTCATCCCAGCGGCGCTCGCGATAGGCGGCGAGACCGTCCGCGTAACGCTGCCGCAACTCGGTCTGCGCCGGCGTCAGTTCGTCCTTCTTGCCGAGGATCTCGAACACCGCGACCGGCTGGGTCTGCCCCATCACCACGAGGCGGTCGATCTCGCGCAGCTCGACGGTTGCGGCGCAGGCCGCGGCGGTGGCCTCCGAGATCAGGCTGCGGCTGCCGTAGAACTTGTTGGCGCCTTCCAGCCGCGAGGCGAGGTTCACGGTGTCGCCGAGCACGGTGTAGCTCATCATGAACTCGGAGCCGATGCTGCCGACCAGGGCCTCGCCGGTGGCGATCCCGATCCGGATGTCGCAATCGGCCGGAATCACGCGGACGCCGAGCAGTTCCGGCAGATCCTTGCGCAGCTGGTTGACCTGGCCGATCATGTCGATGGCGGCAAGCGCGGCCAGATGCGTCTGCTCGGCCTCCTCGACGAAGGGCGCGCCCCAATAGGCCATGATGGCGTCGCCGATATATTTGTCGATGATGCCGCGATGCGCATGGACCGGCGCCGACATCGTCGACAGGTAGAGGTTCATGATTTTGACGAGGCCGCTCGGCGTCACGCCCTCGCTCAGGCTGGTGAAGCCCTTCATGTCGCAGAACATCACCGTCATGACGCGGCGCTGTCCTTCGGTCGCGGCGATCGCGGGCTGTTCGAGCAGGCCCTCGGCGATCCGCGGATTGATGTAGCGGCCAAACGTCTCGCGGATGCGCTGGTTGTGCCGCAGCGTCTCGATCATGCGGTTGAAGGCGGCCGACAGCTGGCCGATCTCGTCCTGGGTCGTGATGGTGATGGCGCCGTCGAGGCGGCCGGCCTCGACCTCGCGGGTGCTTTCGAGCAGGCGCATCACCGGACGCGTGATGCCGCTGCCGACCAGCATCGCGAACACGAAGCCGAGGATCGCGGCAATGGCGGTCACGACGCCGGAGATGATGATCGCCCGCTGCTGGGCACTCATCACCTTCGCGGCGGCCGAAGCGACCTGCGCCAGCATGTCGGCACGGATGCCCTCGATCCTGGTGTTGAAGTCGTCGCGCAGGGCGTCGGCGCGCAGCGTGGTCGCTTTCGCCGCCGCAAAGTCCTTGGCGTCGATTTGCTCGAGCAGCGTCTTGTTCTCTGCGTTCAGGCGCATCAACAGGTCGTTGACGGCATTGTCGATGCGGTCATCGAGGCGTCCGAGCGCGGCGTTGTCGGATGGCGTCGAAGGATCGGCGATGATCGCATCGATCAGCGTGCGCGCGGCGTCGGCCTCGCGCTTGATCAGGGGCTCGATCTCGTCGAAGGCCTTGCGCGCGCTTTCGTAGCCGGAGTCTTCGCCCGGCGCCTGCATCTTCGCCATCATCATCCGGCGCATGGCGAGCGACCGCTCCAGCGCGCGGATGTTGACGCGGGCGAGGTGGCCATAGGCGGGGATGTAGCGGTTGGTGAGCTCGTCGAGGAGATGGCCGACCTGGCCCGCCATCACCATCGACAGCAGCGAGGTGACCACCGCGAGGATGATGAGTCCCGCGGCAATGCCGACGATCTTCTGCCTGATCGAATTCCGAAACATGCCCAACCCGGCCGCAGCTGCAATGAGCGGGTCCACCCCGCCGTGGCGGCCAGACAGCTAATAGAGTTCCGCGGGGCGCGGTGCAAGCGACCGGCGCCTGCCATCCCATCCCGAGGCGGGCGCCGGCGGCTAGCGCAGGCCTTCGTAGACCATCAGGCCGCGCGCGATGGCGAGCTTGCGCAGGGTCCGCGGCACGAACCGCTCCTGGGGATGCAGGTAACGCCACGAGGTCAGCACCAGGTCGTGCAGCCGGCCGACGTCGTCCTCGAACGGGGCGAGCAGGCCGGTGAGGCTCGCCGGCATGTGGACGCGGCTCGTGAAGGGCAGCAGCAGCAGCTCGAGATGCGCCTTGGCGCCGCTCTCGGTCGTGGCGGTGATGCCGGCGATGGCCGGCAGGGTCTCTTCGACGACGCAGGTGATGATGTCTTCGATCTCGCCGCGGCTCGCACCGGTGAACAGGGCGGAAAAGCTCCGGTTCTTGAGGTCGCAACCGAGCAGGGCGGAGGTGCGGGTGCCGGCGACGCGGAACGGAAATCGGGTCTCGCCGTCATAGGACAGCACGAAGATGTCGGACAGTAGTTCGCGTACCGCGGACGGCTCGAACTCACTCCGGTCAGGTGCACGTGCGGTGCCGCGCTTCGCATTCCAATATGCGAAGAACTCGCGGCTCGAGCTGTGTTTCATCTAAACCTTGCCCGGCACCTGTCTCGGCGGGACACATCTGTCCCGGTTTTGCTCAGGCGCCTTCCCTTCTCTGTTGTGCAGGGAAGGCTGTGCAGCGTCCATGCCGTGGCCGCGCTTTGGGCGGCTTATCGGCAGCTTTGTGTTGTTAACGTAAATTTAACTATGTCCTTGGCCCCCGCGGAACCAGTGGGTAGGGTCCGCGCGTTCCCGTTCGCGCCGGCTGTCCCAAGCGCCGGCGCCTTTGGTACACAGGTGGCGTCAAACAGTTTGGTCACCGTGCGGGGAGGGGTGGGGATTTTCTCCCGATCCCTCCGGGGCACGAGAAGACCAGCAGACCAGGGAGGGCGTTCTCAGCGCCCTCCCTTTTCTTTTGTCCCGATTCCGCACTGCGCGACACCTGGTGTCCGATTTTGGGATTGTGCACTTGCACAGGGGTGCGAAAGCCGCCTATCTCTGATCCACCGCCGCATCGAGGTCGCCGACCCCTTGGACTCCCATCCCGAATCCCCGCTCGCGCCGCCGCCGGAGGCGCCGCGCGAGCCGATCCTGACCTTGCCGCCGGCGCTCACCGCCTACATCCTCCTGATCGCGGTGATTCATCTGCGGGTGCTGCTGCCGCCGGAGCTGGAGAACTGGACCATCGACGTCTTCGGCTTCATCCCGAAGCGCTACGATTCGACGCTGCTCGACATCACCTTTCCGGGCGGCGAAGGCGCCAAGGTCTGGACCTTCGTCACCTATTCGCTGCTGCACGCCAACCTCACCCATATCGGCTTCAACGTGCTGTGGTTGCTGCCGTTCGGCAGCGCGCTGGCGCGGCGCTTCGGCGCGCTGCGTTTCTTTGTCTTCATGGCGGTGACGGCGGCCGCCGGGGCGCTTGCGCATCTGTTGACCCATGAGCACGCGATCGCGCCGATGATCGGAGCGTCGGCTTCGGTGTCGGGGACGATGGCGGCGGCGATCCGCTTTGCCTTCGTGAAGGGCAGCTTCCTGTCGTTCAGCCGTGGCGATGCCGAGGCGGCGGCCAAGGTGCCTGCGCTGTCGCTGTGGCGGGCGCTGCGCAACGGACGGGTGCTCGCCTTCCTGGCGATATGGTTCGGCGTCAACATCCTGTTCGGCGCCACCTCGCTGTCGCTCGGCGGCGAGGGCGCGAGCGTCGCCTGGCAGGCGCATATCGGCGGCTTCCTCGCCGGACTGCTGCTGTTCTCGTTGTTCGATCCGGTGCCGCGCACGCGGGACGATGCTGCAGATGCGTCGTCGGTGGATCAGTCGGGGCGCGTCTGATCGCCGCTTGCGGCCTGGATCGAATTCCTCCATCATCTTTGTGACGCAGAAACAAAGCGGGCCGACAAATCGAGCCCTGCTACTCGCCGCGCCCCGGAACCGAAATCGGCGCGGAACTGTTGATTGAAGACTCTGGCGAACAGGCTCGGCTCCGCTCAAGCGGGGCGCGAGCGGATTCAGGGAGGCCGACAATGACGGTACGTTCCATTCTCGATGCAAAAGGCCATCAGGTCATGAGCGTCGCGCCCGGCGCGAAGCTCTCGGCCGCGGTCAAGCTGCTCGGCGAGCGTAGGATCGGCGCGGTGCTGGTGATGGAGCAGAGCCGCATGGAGGGCATCCTGTCGGAGCGCGACATCGTGCGCGTGCTCTCTGAGCGCGGCGCGGGCGCGCTGGACGAACCGGTCAGCGCGGTCATGACCAAGAAGGTCGTGAGCTGCCGCGAGTCCGATACGGTCAGCGGCATCATGGAGATGATGACCACGGGGAAATTCCGCCATCTTCCTGTCGTCGAGGACGGCAAGGTGGTCGGGCTGATCTCGATCGGCGACATCGTCAAGCGGCGCGTCGAGGAATATGAGCGCGAGCAGGAGGCGCTGCGCGACTACATCAAGACCGCCTGAGCGCTACTTGCCGGTGCTGCCCGCGCCGCTCGACGGCGGCGCCAGGATGTCGATTGCCTCCTCGATTGCGCTGATGGAGCGTTCGGCGGCGCGTATCCCGTGCGCGATCAGGTCGTCGGCGCGGTGGAAGTCGAACCAGCCGATCTGACCGACCCGCGGCGAGATCAGCATGTCAGGCGGATCGCCGGCAAGGCGTGCGCGGGTGATGCGGTCCTGCATGATGTTGAAGGCGTCGACCATGACGCTCGAGATGCCGGGCCGGCTGGCGCTGCCGAAAAACTCCCGCTTCACGGTACGTTCGGCGGAGAAGAAGCGGCCAAACCGGCGCTTCGGCGGCTCCGGCTCGAGTTCGGCCTCGGCGGTCACCGCAACCGTCACCTCCGGCGCGGCGGACGGGCCGTGATTGTAGATCGTGGTCGAGTGCGCGAACACGTCGCTGGAGAGGTTCGCCGCAATGACGATCTCGGCGCCGAGCGCGCGCGCGGCCGAGACCGGCACCGGATTGACCAGCGCGCCGTCGACCAACCAGCGGTCGCCGATCAGGACCGGCGCGAAGATGCCGGGCAGGGCGTAGGAGGCGCGCATGGCGTCGACCACGCGACCCTGGGTCAGCCAGATCTCGTGCCCGGTGCGCACTTCGGTGGCGACGCTGGCGAACTTGACCGTGAGGTCCTCGATCATGACCTGGCCCAACGCAGCCTCGATCTCGGCGGCCAGCTTGGCGCCGCGGATCAGGCCGGAGCCGTTGAGGCGGATGTCGAGGTAGCCGAGCACGCTGCGCGGCTGCAGGCCGCGCGCCCATTGCTCCAGCGTCTCGATATGGCCGGCCGCATAGGCGCCACCGACCACGGAGCCGATCGAGGTGCCGACCACTACATTGGGGACGATGCCGTGGGCCAGCAGGGTCTTGATGATGCCGATATGGGCAAAGCCGCGCGCGGCGCCGCCGCCGAGCGCAAGCCCGATGACCGGCCGGCGAACCGTTCCCAAGCCTACCTTGTCGGGGCCGTCGGAGCTCTTGTGGCCTCGGCCCATCCAGCTATCCAACACGACAAATCTCCTGCCAGCGCGAGACTAGGCTGCGCAGCATGGCTGCGCCAGCGTCGTCCGTCTTCATGGTTAGTCCCACAGGCACGATTCATGCCCCGGGTAGTCCGCGGTAGGCAGGGAATGTGACTGGACCGCGACGATAGGGCTAACATCGGCTTGATCGCGCGGTTCCAAATGGCGGACACCGCCCACCCGGACTGTGACAAAGCCTTGGACGCCCCCTGGATCCCCTTGGACGAAGGCTTGAATTTGCCGCGTTTTCGTTGAAAAGCATGATGATGACTTCGAGGGGCAACGGCATCGGCGGATGCGGACGGGGCATGCGGCTCCTTCCGCTGTTGACGCTTGCGGCATTTTTGCTCGCCCTGATCCCCGGTTCCGTATCTGCACAGTTCTTCAGCGACCGGCCGCCGCCGATTCCGCCCGCCTCGGTCCCGGAGGTGCCGTCCGGTCCGGCGCTCAACCTGGCGCCGCCATCGGGCGGCGGTTCAGGGCCCGTTCTGCCTGGTCCGCTGAACCAGCCGACCATCGTCCAGCCGTCGATTGCGACCGTGCCGCCGGTGGTAGCAGCGCCGCCGGCCGGGTCGCCGGCCGCGGGGCAGGCGGTGCTGTCGCTGACGGCGCGGTACGGCAAGGACCTGCCGGTCATCAATGCCGGGCTGGTGTGGCGGGTGTTCGCCGACAAGCCTGACGACAACGGTACCTACAAGCTGGTCCGCGAAGAGCGCGGGGCGACGCCCAACGTGGTGCTGCCGCCCGGCAACTATGTCGTCCATGTCGCGCTCGGCCTCGTCAGCGCAGTGCGCGCCGTCAGCCTGAAGTCGGAGACCGACCGCGAGTCCTTCGTGCTGCCGGCCGGGGGCCTGCGGATCGAGGGTCGGGTCGGCAGCAGCAAGATCCCCGCCAACCAGATCTCGTTTGCGATCTACAAGGGCAGCCAGTTCGACGGTTCGGACCGTGGACCGATGGTGCCGAACGTTGCCGCCGGCGACGTCGCGCTGCTGCCCGAGGGCACCTACTACATCGTCTCCAACTATGGCGACGCCAACTCGGTGGTGCGCTCCGACATTCGCGTCGGGGCGGGCAAGCTGACCGACGTCACCGTCACCCATCGCGCCGCCGTCATCACCCTCAAGCTGGTCAGCGAGCGGGGCGGCGAGGCGCTTGCCAACACCGCCTGGTCGGTGATCACGCCGGGCGGCGACGTGATCAAGGAATCGATCGGCGCGTTCCCGCGCGTCGTGCTCTCCGAGGGCGAGTATCGCGCGATCGCCAAGAACGAAGGCAAGGTGTTCGAGCGCCCCTTCAATGTCGTCAACGGTGTCGATGGCGAAGTCGAGGTCGTGGCGCGCTGACGTCCGGCCGGTCCTGCATTTCATGCAGCTGTCATAGTCTCTAATGTGAACTAACCATCGCGCGGATTTGAGCCGTCATAATCGCTCGCGGCGATACCGGGCCTGCCTATTTTTACATGACGTTAAGCCGCGGCATGACTTGGATGCCGTGGGGACTAGTGTTTGCGTGGGGCGCGCCATGGTCATGGCCAACAAGAAATCAGCTAAAGCATCGGCCAAATTCAATTCCGAGATGTTCGCCGACGTACCGGTTCTGCAACGCAAGTGGCAGGCCGCGGTCCGTCCCGGCGAAAAGCTGCCGCACTATGAAGACGTGATGCTCGGCAGTCTCGGCCGGCTCGCGGATCATATCGTGCTGCTGCGGAGCGTCGATGGCATGCTCAGCGTCTCGCATGCCGGCCGCTATGTCCAGACATGGCTGAACGACGAGCGCTGGGACATTCCGCTCAGCGCCCTGCCGCCGGATTGCGCCACCGCGTTGACCGAAGCGGCCGCAAACGCGCGCGAGAACTGCCGGCCCTATCTGGCGTCGGCGCATTGCGTCCGCGACGGGCTGGTGCGGACCTTCGACGTGCTGGCGCTGCCGACGCGGTCGCGCTGGGGCGGTATCCTGGTCGGCGTCTATGTCAACGAGCGCAATGCGCAGTACAATCTGCTCGATATGATTTTCTCGGCCACCGACGAGGGCGTGCTGTCGCTCGCCGCGATCCGCGATGCGCGCGGCGAGCCGGCCGACTTCCAGATCGTGCATCTCAACCAGGGCGCCGCAAGGCTGCTGATGCAGCCTGCGACCGAATTGCTGTGGCGCCGGCTCAGCACCGGCGGCAATCCGCTTGCGGCGTCAGCGGTGATGAGCCGTCTGCGTGGATTTGTCGGCGGCGGCCCGGGCGGGCAGTTCGAGATCGACAGCGGCGATCGCTGCCTGCGGCTCGGCGTCACGGCGTTCGGCGACATGCTGTCGCTGACCGTCTCCGACGTCACCGCGCTGAAGCAGCGCGAGCTGTCGTTCCGCCTGCTGTTCGAGAACAACCCGATGCCGATGTGGGTGTTCGACGCCGGCACGATGGAATTCCTCAGTGTCAACGACGCCGCCGTTCAGCATTATGGATACAGCCGGGAAAAGTTTCTCGGCATGACGCTGCGCCAGATCTGGCCGGTGGATGAGTGGAGCGTGCACAGCGCCGCCTTGCGCGAGATCGGCGACGTCTATCAATCGAGCCGCGACTGGCGGCACATCAGGGCCGATGGCAGCGAGATCCACGTGCTGACCTTCGGGCGCAAGGTGGCGTTCGAGGGCCGCGACGGCTATCTGGTCGCGGTGGTCGACATCACCGAGCGCCGCGCCGCCGAAGCGCGGATCGCGCATATGGCGCACCATGACGGTCTCACCAATTTGCCGAACCGCGATTTCTACCAGGAGCGCCTGCGCGAGGCGCTGGAGCGCGGCCGGAGCGGCAACAAGCGCGTCGCGGTGATGTGCATCGACCTCGACCTGTTCAAGAACGTCAACGACTCCTTCGGGCATCCGATGGGCGACCGGCTGCTCAAGCTGGTGGCGGAGCGGCTGCTCGAGGTGGTCCGCGACGACAATGTGGCGGCCCGCCTCGGCGGCGACGAATTCGCGATCGTGCTTGCGGCCGACGTTTCGCCGAACGAGGCGAGCGCTTTCGCCGAACGGTTGATCGAAGCGCTGAGCGCGCCCTACAACATCGACGGGCTCGAGGTCGTGGTCGGTGCCAGCGTCGGCATCGCGCTGTCACCGGGTGACGGCACGACGTCGGAAGAATTGATGCGCAATGCCGACATGGCGCTGTACCGCGCCAAGTCCGAGGGCGGCGGCGTGCACCACTTCTTCGAACCGGAGATGGATCAGCAGGCGCAGAAGCGCCGCGACATGGAGCGCGATCTGCGCGCGGCCTTCAGCAACGGCGAGTTCGAGCTGCACTACCAGCCGCTGGTCGACATCGCGGCCGACCGCATCTCTGGCTTCGAGTCGCTGCTGCGCTGGCGGCACCCGCACAAGGGCATGGTCTCACCTGCGGAGTTCATCCCGGTTGCCGAAGACATCGGCCTGATCGTCGCGCTCGGCGAATGGGTGCTGCGCGAAGCCTGCTCGGAGGCGATCAAGTGGCCCGCCGACGTCAAGGTCGCCGTCAATCTGTCGCCGGTGCAGTTCCGCAGCCGCAATCTGGTCCAGGCCGTGATCTCGGCGCTGGCGCATTCCGGCCTGTCGGCGCGGCGGCTCGAGCTCGAGATCACCGAGTCGGTGTTCCTGGCGGAAACCGAGGCCAACCTCGCGATCCTGCATCAGCTGCGCGAGCTGGGCGTCAGCATCTCGATGGACGATTTCGGCACCGGCTATTCCTCGCTGAGCTATCTGCGCAGCTTCCCGTTCGACAAGATCAAGATCGACCGCTCCTTTGTGAAGGATCTGGCGCGGCGCTCCGATTGCCTCGCGATCGTGCGCGCGATCTCGGGCCTTGGCCGCAGCCTCAGGATCACCACGACCGCGGAAGGGGTCGAGACGACAGACCAGCTCGACTGGTTGCGCGCCGAAGGTTGCAACGAGGTGCAGGGATTTCTGTTCAGCGCGGCGCGGCCGGCCGGCGAGATCGCGGCCTTGCTGAGCGGCTTTGCGGAGCGTGCGTCGAAGGCGGCGTAGTCGTCATGCCCGACAATGGCGAGGGCTTTTGTAGCCCGGGTGAGCGAAGCGACACCCGGGACGAGTGTCCCGCATATCGCTCCGCTCATGCGGGCTACAAGGCTGTACCCTAGAACCGCGTCACGATATCCGACAGGGCCGGGCGCGGGCGGTCCTCGCTCGGCCTAGTCGGGGTGCCGATGTGAATGAGCCCGGCGAGCTTCTCGTCCGGCTTCAGGCCGAGGCCGTCGAGCACGTCGCGGTCGAAGGCAAACCAGCCGGTCAGCCAGCAGGCGCCGTAGCCGAGCGCGGTCGCCGCGGTAACGATGTTCATCGCGCTGGCGCCCGCCGACAATTCCTGCTCCCACGGCGGCACCTTCGGGTGCGGCTTGGTGAAGGAGACCACGCCGATCACCAGCGGCGCGTCGGTCAGGCGCTTCTTCTCGACCTCGATGTCGGAGGCCGGCGCCCCGGGATTCTTCCGGGCGAAGACCTTTGCGATCACGTCGCCGGCCCGCGCGCGGGCATCGCCCTCGAACACGATGAAGCGCCAGGGCGCGAGTTTGCCGTGGTCAGGCACGCGTGCGCCGATCGTCAAAATGGTCTCGAGCTCGGCCGCGGACGGGCCCGGGCCGGTCATCTCGCGCGGTTTCATCGAGCGGCGCGTCTTCAGGAGTTCAATGGCATCGGGCACGGAAATGTCCTTCAAGGGGAGTCGTGCCCCCAAGATGGGGACACGACCAAGCCAATGAAAGCCAGTTTAGACCGATTGTGAAGATCAGGCGACGGATCGCGCCCGCTTCACGTCGGGCGGCGTCGCCTCATCCACCAGCGCGGCGATCGCCTCATCGGTCGGCATCACGGTCTGCCGCTCGCTGCCGAGGCGGCGGACCGAGACCGAGTGGGTCTCGGCTTCCTTCTTGCCGACGACGAGCAGGGCCGGGATCTTGGCCAGCGAGTGCTCGCGGACCTTGTAGTTGATCTTCTCGTTGCGCAGGTCGATCTCGACCCGGAGCCCGGCGCGGCGCGCGGCGGCCGCCACCACCTTGGCGTACTCGTCGCCTTCGGAGGTGATGGTCGTGACGACGAGCTGGGTCGGCGCCAGCCAGAGCGGGAAGTTGCCGGCATAGTGCTCGATCAGGATGCCGATGAAGCGCTCCATCGAACCGCAGATCGCGCGGTGCACCATGACGGGTGCCTTCTTCGAGCCATCATGATCGATGTAGAACGCGCCGAACCGTTCCGGCAGGTTGAAGTCGACCTGGGTCGTGCCGCACTGCCAGTCGCGGCCGATGGCGTCGCGCAGCACATACTCGAACTTCGGTCCGTAGAACGCGCCTTCGCCCGGATTGATCTCGGTCCGGATGCGGTTGCTGCCCTTGGCCTTGATCTCCGACAGCACCGTCGCCATCACGCGCTCGGCGTGATCCCACATCTCGTCGGTGCCGACCCGCTTCTCCGGCCGCGTCGAGAGCTTGACGGTGAGCTCGCCGTCGAAACCGAAATCGGCGTAGGTCGACAGGATCAGGTCGTTGATCTTGAGGCACTCGTCGGCGAGCTGCTGCTCGGTGCAGAACACATGGGCGTCGTCCTGGGTGAAGCCGCGCACCCGCATCAGGCCGTGCATCGCGCCCGACGGCTCGTAGCGATGCACGACGCCGAACTCGGCGAGCCGCAACGGCAGGTCGCGGTAGCTCTTCAGCCCGTGCTTGAAGATCTGCACATGGCCCGGGCAGTTCATCGGCTTCAGCGCGAACCAGCGCTTGTCCTCGGCCTCGTCGCCGGCGGACTGCGCCGCGAACATGTTCTCGCGGTACCAGTCCCAATGGCCCGAGGTCTCCCACAGCGCCTTGTCGAGGATCTGCGGAGCGTTGACCTCGTTGTAGTCGCCGAGCAGCCGGCGCCGCATATAGGCGATCAGCTGCTGGAAGATGGTCCAGCCCTTGGGGTGCCAGAACACCACGCCCGGGCCTTCCTCCTGGAAGTGGAACAGGTCGAGCTCGCGGCCGAGCTTGCGGTGGTCGCGCTTCTCGGCTTCCTCGATCTGCTTGAGATAGGCGTCGAGGTCTTCCTGCCTGGCGAATGCCGTGCCGTAGATGCGGGTCAGCATCGGATTGTTGGAATCGCCGCGCCAATACGCGCCCGCCACCTTCATCAGCTTGAAGGCGTTGCCGATCTTGCCGGTCGAGGTCATGTGCGGGCCGCGGCAGAGGTCGAACCAGTCGCCCTGGAAGTAGATCTTGATCGGCTCGTTGCCGGGAATGGCGTCGACCAGCTCGACCTTGAAGGCCTCGCCCTTGTCGCGGAACACCTGCTTGGTCTTCTCGCGATCCCAGACTTCCTTGGTGAACGGCTTGTCGCGCGCGACGATCTCGCGCATCCGCTTCTCGATCGCGGCAAAATCTTCCGGGGTGAACGGCTCGTTGCGGAAGAAGTCGTAGTAGAAGCCGTTCTCGATCACCGGGCCGATCGTGACCTGGGTGCCCGGCCACAGCGACTGCACGGCCTCCGCCAGCACATGCGCGGCATCGTGCCGGACCAGTTCCAGCGCGCGCGGGTCTTCGCGGCCGATCAGCTCGATCTTGGCATCGGCCTCGATCGGATCATTGAGGTCGGCAAGCGTGCCGTCGAGCGCCATCGCGACGGTGCGCTTGGCGAGCGAGGGCGAAATGCCTTTGGCGATGTCGAGACCGGTGGTCCCTCTCGGGAAATCGCGCCTCGCTCCATCAGGGAAGGTGAGGGCGATCTTGTTCACGGGTTCTGCGGGTTTGAGGTTAGAGAGGCTGTACTGGAATCCGGATTCGGATTTGGGTGGCGTTTCTGCCATGGTGACTCCTGTAGCTCACTCCTGCGAACGAGCGCAGGTAAGCGGAAAGCAGCGGTATAGCAGGGGATTTGACGCCTGCAATCCGGCAATATCAAGAAAATGGGCCACCGGCCGCACGGATTTGAACAAGGCTCGGCTGCAGGCGACGCCACGGATCGTTGCGACGCTGCCGATCATCGTCTAACGTCCGGCGTCCGTTTTCCGCCATCGCGCGATCCGCAAGGTTCATGTTTTCCCGTCTCCTGTTTTTCGTGGCGTTGCTTCTGATCCCGGGCGTGTTGCGGGCGGAAGAAACACCGGTCCAGAAGGCCGGATTTGCGAAGAAGCTGACCATCTATCTCGCCCATGGGCCAGCGAACGCCTGCGGCGCCGGCTGCGATCGCTGGATCGCGATCGAAGGCGAGATCGATCGGGAAGCCGCGCAGCGGATTCGCACCTTCCTGTTTGCCGTCAAGGACAGGCAGCTTCCGATCTACCTTCATTCGCCGGGCGGAAACGTCGAGCAGTCCTATGGGATCGCGCGGTTCCTGCGCGCGCACAAGGCAATCGCCCGGGTCGGCCGTACCGTCGTGCCGGCCTGTTCCACAGGCGCGCAGATCGACGCCGCCTGCCTGAAGATCAAGGCTGCCAAGGGCGAGGTCGAGGCCGAGCTCGCCACGCGCAACGCGATGTGCGTCTCGGCCTGCGCCTATCTGTTCCTGGGCGCGACCAGCCGCGAAGTGGCGCCCGATTCGGTGCTCGCGGTGCATAACTCCAAGCTGATGTTCGTCGTCCACGGGCATCCGCCTGCGCAGGTCGTCGCGGACTTCAGGCGGCGCGAGATGGTAAGCGCCGATCGCGACCGCAATGTATTCCTCGCGGCGATGGGCATCAGCCATGAGCTCAGCGACCTCATCAAGTCCGTGAAGTTCGAGGACCTGCACGTGCTGACGCGGCCGGAGCTCTATCGATTCGGCATCGATACGCGGCCGCTGCCGGAAACCCTGTGGGCGGTGGAGAAGGAGACACGGCCCTACGTTCGCAAGATCGTGCAGCAGAAAAGGGCCGACGGCAGCGCGTTCCGCATGATGGAGTGGCGGCTGTTCTGCGAGAGCAAGGATCGCGGGCGGCTGATGTTCGTGCGCGAGTTCGAGGAGGGGGCAGCCGGCAAGAGCACGGTGCTGATGATGGCCGGCGCGACCAAGACCGTTGCATTCGGCCGGTCGGCGCGGTTCGGCAAATACGAGGTCTGGAGCGAGGCGGTGACCTCGGACACCGTCAAGGCGATGCTCGCGGCCCCGCATCTGCAGATCGGCGAAAGCCCGCCGGCAGCCGACGCCAAGCTTGACGCCAAGTCTGACGTCAAGTCAGACACCAAGTCCGGCCTTGCGACATTCGATATCGGCACCATCGGGCTGGAGCAGGGGTGGACGCAGCTTCTGGCATCGTGCCCGGCAGCGACCGCCGGTCCGAAGCCTGCGAGCCCGTTGCCGGCCGCCGCGTCGCCGAGCGTCAGCGCCGTGCCGGCGGCGTCACCGTCGCCATGAGCGCAAGAGGCGCCGTTCGATCAGGTGCCATGCATTTAGATGCAGTTGCATCGATCTCGGAGTCTGCTAACACCGCGGCGTGAAACGCTTCGCCCCCACTGCATTGATGCTCGGCAACATCGTCACCGGCTGCTCGGTGCTGGCGCCGGCCGGCATGCTGGCGGAGTTGTCCGACGGACTCGGCGTCACGATCCACACCGCGGGTCTCCTGATCACCTTCGGCGCGATCGTGCTGTGCGTGGGCTCGCCGGTGACGGCGTGGCTGACCAGCCGGATCGAGCGGCGGGCGCTGCTGATGGCGACGCTGCTGGTGCTGACGCTGACCAATGCGGCATCCGCCTTCGTGCCGAACTACGACAGCCTCCTGATCATTCGGCTGGTGATGCTCGCGGTCGGCGTGCTCTACACGCCGCAGGCGGCGGGCACCGCGGCACTGATCGTGCCGGTGGAGAAGCGCGGCAGCACGATTGCCTACATCTTTCTCGGCTGGTCGCTCGCCGCCGCGATCGGGCTGCCGCTGATCACCTTCATCGCAAGCCGCTACGGCTTTCGCGCGACCTATGGCGCGATCGCGCTGACCGGGCTCGTCAGTTCCCTGCTGCTGTGGTGGCGGCTGCCAGGCGGATTGCACGGCGCGCCGGTTGATCTCCGAACCTGGGTCGATCTCGGCCGCAATCCGATGGTCATTCTGCTGCTGTCGATCACGACGCTGCAGATGTCCGGCCAGTTCGTGGTGTTCACCTTCATGGGGCCGCTGCTCGCCAAACTGACTGGCGCCAATGCGGACGCCGTCGGGATCGTGTTCGCGCTCTACGGCATCTTCGGGTTCGTCGGCATCGTGATCGCAACGCGCGTGGTGGATTCCTGGGGCGCCTGGAGGACCTCGGTCCTGTTCACCGTGCTACTGCTCGCAGGCGTCGCCGGCTGGGCGCTGAGCGCCGGCGCCTACGCCCTGATGGCCGCCTCCGTCGCGGTGTGGGGCCTCGGCTTTGCATCGACCAATTCGATGCAGCAGGTACGCCTGGTCGGTGCGGCGCCGGCGCTCGCTTCGGCGTCGGTCTCGCTCAATACCTCGGTGCTGTATATCGGCCAGGCCATCGGCTCCGCGATCGGCGGCTTGCTGTTCGCCCGCGAATGGCTGCACAGCGCAGGCTACGTGGCTACGGCCTTCGTCGCGGCGGCGCTCGCGGTCGTGGTCGTCACGCGGCCGCGACGGACGGCCGCCACCGCCGCAGCCGAGTGAACGGTTGGCTTTCACGTTTGTGTTCGCGAGAGCATCCCAACAACGATCCGCGTGCGGAACATCAGGGAGCTCGACTGCGCGTCACCACCTCACGCTTTGGCTGGGCACGATGAACGCCGTCGTGCTCGGCTTGTTCGGATTGTGGGTGAAGTAGCCGTAGGCGGCGACGATCACGACGAGCAAGGCAAGCACGGCCAGCAAGTCGATCTGCCGGGGATCATGACCGTTGTGGCTGATTTTCCAGCGCATTGTTGTTTCCTCCCCAAAGGGGGCAATGAAACAATGCGCCAACTATCGCCACAGTTCCGCCGGGCAGCAATGCGCGCTGCGCTTGGACGTGCCGCAGCAACCGATCAATTGTCGTTGACGCCGCCGCGTCAACCGTTGTTGGCGCCGCGTCAGCCTTCGTTGACGCCGCGCCAGCGGCCATAGCGCCAGGGCAGGTACCAGCGTGCCCCGCGCGGCTTCGTGAGCGGGACATTATCGATCCCGGATGTTCCCCAGGGCTGGCAGCGCAGCAGCCGCGCCAGCGTCATCCAGCCGCCGCCCCACAGGCCGAAGCGTTCGATCGCCTCGTCGCCATAGACCGAGCAGGTCGGCAGATGCCGGCAGTTGTAGCCGACCAGCGGCGACAGCGTGTGCCGGTAGATCCAGATCAAAGCGCGGCCGAGGTTGCGCGGCAAGCGGCGCATGGTGCTGGCACAGTCCATGCATCGTGGATGGTGTGTCGTTGAATGGTCTGTCGGCGGCATACGCAAGTATGTACGTAGTCTTGCGGGGGTTCCAAGCCAAGGAACTGTTTTCTTGCAGATATTTACGCCACAGTTCGTTATTATTGCACAGCACCGATGGCGCTGCAGCAAGGGCTCTATGGACGGTCCGGGTCAGCAACGCTACCGTTCCCATAACGCGCCGCTGACAGAATCGTGGCGCATTGCCATGGGGCCATTGCCACCGCTCGCATCACCAAGGGCTTGGGGGAAGGAACCAAATTGAGGCTCGTCAAGTCGCTCTCGTTGCGCAGTTGGGCGCTTACCGGCGCCGTTGCTCTTTGCTTCGCGGTTTCCGGCACCGCCGCCATGGCGGGCGGTTCCGCGCAGGCCAATTCGACCCTCGAAGAGCGCAAGCTGCCGATGAAGTTCAGCTGGATCGCCTGCCAGCCGAATTGCCGCGGCTGGGTGTCCGCGGTCGGCATCATCACGGCCGATAGTCCCAGGGAATTCGACGAGTTCGCGCGCGGCCGCCAGCTCAACGGCGCCACCATCGTGCTCGATTCCAGCGGCGGCTCGGTCAACGACGCGATCGCGCTCGGCCGCCGCTTCCGCGGTCTCGGCGTGCTGACCACGGTCGGCACCAGCGTCGTCAATCAGGCCGCGCAGGGCGGCCGCGCGAGCGTTCTGCCCGATGCTTATTGCGAGTCGATGTGCGTGTTCCTGCTGTTGTCGGGCAAGACGCGCTACGTTCCGCCGGCCGCCCATGTTCGCGTACATCAGATCTGGATGGGCGATCGCGCCGACGACGCCAAGGCGGCGAGCTACACCGCGCAGGACCTGATGATCGTCGAGCGCGATATCGGCCGTCTTGCCAAATACACCTTCGATATGGGCGGCGCGGGTGATCTGCTGGCGCTCTCGCTCAGCGTGCCGCCGTGGGAGGACCTGCACGAATTGTCGGCGGCCGAATTGCGGCTGACCAATCTCATCACCACCGATGCGGTTGCCGACGTGCTGCCGCGGCAGGACAACAGCAAGGACAACGCTATTCCCGTCGCCGAGGCGAAGCCGAAGAACAACGATCGCTTCTTGAGCAGCGCGATGGAGGGCGAGGCGTCGCAGGCGAGAGCGACCAAGACCGCCGAGGTCGTGGTGCCGACCGGCGGCAGCGCAGCGCCGGCGCCGGTCCAGCCCGCGCAGTAAGAACGCACATTGTCGCGTCGTTCCGGGACGCGTAAGCGGACCACAGATGCGCAATTGCGCATCGGGGAACCTCGAGATTCCGGGTTCGATGCTGCGCATCGCCCCGGAATGACCTGACATGCAATTTTACGCCGGCTGCTTCGCCTTGGCCTCGATCTGGCCGATCGCATCGACCACGGCATCGAAGGTCAGCAGGGTCGAGGCATGGCGGGCCTTGTAGTCGCGCACCGGCTCGAGCAGCGCGATATCGGCCCATTTGCCGCCCTGCGGGGGCTGGCCGTTTTCCTTCAGCATCTTGCGGACCGTCTCGCGCAATTCGCGCAGCTCGTCCGCGGTCGAGCCCACCACCCGGCTCGCCATGATCGAGGAGGAGGCCTGGCCGAGCGCACAGGCCTTCACGTCATGGGCGAAATCCGTCACCACGGGACCGTCCATCTTGAGGTCGACCTTGACGGTCGAACCGCACAATTTGGAGTGGGCGGTGGCGCTGGCGTCCGGGTCGGCCAGCCGTCCGAGGCGCGGAATATTGCCGGCCAACTCGATGATCCGCTTGTTGTAAATGTCGTTCAGCATGGGGACAGATGCCTGGTTCCGGCGGTGCCGGGCGCTCTTGGCGGCTGGGTTGCACCGTCCTATATATGAACGGCAACGCCGGAAACATAGCCCGGCCATGCAGCCACCGCGGCCCACCTGCGCCGCGGCGGTGCTACAATTGTGGGACTCAGGCGCCCGGCGGTCGAACCATCCGCCCCGTCTGCCCGGTGACACATCCGGACCAAGGTCAAATCCGAGGGCCGGTCGAACGGAGAAGACATGGACGCCTTGATCAAATCGATTCGCCCCAACAAGCCGGCCGACGCGAAGCCCGGCGAGCTCGACCCCTCAGAATTCATGACGGCGGCCGTCCGCGCCGACCAGCCGCGCCCGTCGCGGGCGGAGGCGGAGGACGCCGTGAAGACGCTGCTCGCCTATATCGGCGAGAACACCGGCCGCGAGGGCCTGCTCGACACGCCGCGCCGCGTTGTCGAGGCCTATGACGAGCTCTATCAGGGCTACCACCAGTGCCCGGCCGAGGTGCTGAACCGCACCTTCGGCGAGACCGCCGGCTACGACGATTTCGTCCTCGTCCGCGACATCGAGTTCACCTCGCAGTGCGAGCATCACATGATGCCGTTCTACGGCAAGGCGCATATTGCCTATACGCCGGTGGAGCGCGTCGTCGGCCTCTCCAAGCTGGCGCGGCTGACCGATATCTTCGCCCGCCGTCTGCAGACCCAGGAGCATCTCACCGCGCAGGTCGCGGCTGCGATCGACGAGGTGCTGAAGCCCCGCGGCGTTGCCGTGCTGATCGAGGCGGAGCATACCTGCATGTCGGTGCGCGGCGTTGCCAAGCATGGTGCATCGACCTTCACCAGCCGCTTCACCGGCATGTTCCGCGACAATCCGGCGGAGCAGCAGCGTTTCCTGTCCCTGGTGCGAGGACCGAACCGGTAACCTCGCATTTTCCTGAGCGAGGTTTTCCGTGTCCGCAGCGACCCACGATCACGACCGCGAGGAGGGGCTGGCCTTCCAGCCCAAATTCGACGCGGCAGGCCTTGTGACCTGCGTCGCGACCGATGCCGCGACCGGCGATGTGCTGATGGTCGCGCACATGAATGACGAGGCCCTGCGCAAGACGATCGCGACCGGCGAAGGCTGGTACTTCAGCCGCTCGCGCAATGCGTTGTGGCGCAAGGGCGAGAGCTCGGGCCAGACCCAGCGCGTGGTCGAGATCCGGATGGATTGCGATCAGGACGCGGTGTGGATCAAGGTCGAGCAGATCGGCGCCGCCTGCCACACCGGACGGCGCTCCTGCTTCTATCGCGCGGTGAAGGACGAGGGCGGGCATGTCAGCCTGTCCTTTGTCGACGCCGAGAAGCTGTTCGATCCGGCGCAGGTCTATCGCAAATAGATCATTGATCTGAATCAAGTACAGCGCGGCGAAGTCGTGTACTTCGTGGCCCCTGTTACGCCATGCGCAAGCCGTTGCGCATAGTCGTCTCTGGGGGTGAACTGTGGCGCATCGCCTGATACCGCTTCTTGGGTTTCTTGCCTGGGCTGTGTGGCCGATCGGCGCGGCGCAATCGCAAACCACCGAGCGTGCGCCCGATACAATGGCCGCGCGCGTCCTTGCCTGTGCGCCGTGTCACGGCGCCGAAGGCGAGGGCACCAGCGACGCCTATTTCCCGCGGCTGGCCGGCAAGCCGGCGGGCTATCTCTACAACCAGCTCATCGCATTCCGGGATGGACGGCGGAAATATCCGCCGATGAACTACCTGCTCGAGTTTCAGACCGACGATTACCTGAAGAAGATCGCCGAATATTTCGCCTCGCTCAGGCCGGCATTTCCGCCGCCGGTCCCGCCGGTCGACAGCAAGGAGATTCTGGCGCGCGGCGAGACGATCGTGAAGAACGGCGATCCGCAGCACGGCATTCCGCCCTGTTCGGCCTGTCATGGTCCTACATTGGGGGGCATGGAGCCCGGCATTCCCGGCCTGCTTGGCCTGCGCGCCGCCTATATCAGCGGCCAGCTCGGCGGCTGGCGCTACGGCACGCGGACCGCGTTCGCTCCCGATTGCATGCAGATCGTCGCGAGCCTGCTGACGGAGGACGACGTGAAGGCGGTGGCAGCCTACCTGTCGTCGCGTCCGGCGCCGGCGGATCCATCCTTCGCGCCGCGAGGCAGCCTTCCGATGCCGCTCGAATGCGGCAGCGAACCGCATTGAAGGGATCGTGCCGATGTCGCGAACCTTAACAGGACTGCTTGTCGGACTGATGCTGGCACTGTCGCCGATTGGGGCATCGGCGCAGCAGAAGGCGGCCGATCCGGCCGTGCTCGCCAAGGGCGAGTATCTCGCACGCGCCGGCGATTGCATCGCCTGCCACACCGCGCGCGAAGGCAAGACCTTCGCCGGCGGGCTGCCGATGAAGACGCCATTCGGCACGCTCTACACGTCGAACATCACGCCCGACCCGCAGACCGGGATCGGCACATGGACGTCGGATCAGTTCTACCAGATGATGCACAATGGCCGCTTCCCCGATGGCGGCCTGGTCTATCCGGCGATGCCGTTCGCCTCCTATACCAAGGTGACGCGCGAGGACAGCGACGCGATCTACGCCTATTTGCGCACGGTGCCGCCGGTCAGGCAGCTCAACAAGCCGCATGACCTGACATTCCCGTTCAACAACCGCTCGCTGATCATTGGCTGGCGCACGCTGTTCTTCAGGGAAGGCGAGTTCAAGCCTGATCCGACGAAGTCGGCGGAGTGGAACAGAGGTAACTATCTGGTCGAGGGGCTAGGGCATTGCGGGATGTGTCATACCCCGATCAATGCGCTCGGCGGCAGCAAGCAGTCGCAGGCCTTCGAGGGCGGCCTGATCCCGATGCAGAACTGGTACGCGCCGTCGCTGACCTCCAACAAGGAGACGGGGCTCGGCGACTGGACGATCGAGGAGATCGTCGACTATCTGCGCAAGGGCGTGTCCGCCAAGGGCGCCGTGTACGGACCGATGGCCGAGGTCGTCTACAACAGCCTGCAATATCTCAATGATGATGATGCGCGCGCGATGGCGGTCTACCTGAAGGGCCTTGCGCAGGGCGGTCCTCCGGAGAAGGCGTCGACTTCGCTACCGTCGGCCGAGAGCAGTCTGCTGCTGTCCTTTGGCAAGTCGATCTATGACCGCGACTGCGCAAGCTGTCATGGCGCGACCGGGCAGGGCATGCCGCCGGATTATCCGCCGCTTGCCGGCAATCAGTCGATCCAGATGGTCTCCGCGGTGAACCCGATCCGGATGGTGCTCAATGGCGGGTATCCGCCGGGCACGTCGGGCAATCCGATGCCCCACGGCATGCCGCCGTTCGCGCAGAAGCTGTCGGATGACGAGGTCGCGGCTGTCGTGACCTACATTCGAACGGCTTGGGGCAATCGCGGCGAGCCGGTGTCGGCGCGGCAGGCCAACGAACTGCGGGCAGCAACGCTGAACTAAAGCATGATCCGGAAAAGTGCGAAGCGGTTTTCCGAAACGATCATGCTCAAACAAAGGAGCTAAAGCGCGATGACTAGTCAACCTCGTCTCGTCGCGCGTTAAGGGGAGCGCGATCATGATCAACTCGTCTTCGCCGCAACCGCCGGCATCGGGCTCGGAAGACGATGATGTCGAGACCATCGTACGCGCCGGTCCGGGCGGCGCGGTCGCGGTCGCGGGCATTGCGACGGCCGTCGTGGTCGGGTTGTGGTTTGCATTCTATCTACTGGTCTTCCTGCCGCGGAGCGTTCCCTGATGGCGAGCGAGACTGACCACAGCCTCGGCGAGGCCGTTGCCGCACGGATCGAGCGGCGCTGGGCGACGCTGTCGATCGTCATTGTCGGCGTCCTGGTCGGCATGGCGACCTATATCGGCATCCATCAGGCGACGATGCCGCAGGGCCGGGTCGAAACCGCCGATCCCAAGACGCTGCATCTGTCGGGCGAATTCGTCGAGAGCAATCTCGGCAGCGAAATGCTGGCCGACGGATCGGTCACCGTGCGTGCGATTGGCCAGCAATATTCCTTCACACCGCAATGCATCGTGGTGCCCGCGGAGACGCCGATCACCTTCCGCGCCACCAGCGCCGATGTCGTCCACGGTTTCCTGATCGAGGGCACCAACATCAACACGATGCTGGTGCCGGGCTACGTCACCGACCTGCCGGTGCGCTTCAAGGCGCCGGGCGATCACGTGATGCCGTGCCAGGAATTCTGTGGCATCGGCCACCAGGGCATGTGGGGCAAGGTCAAGGTGGTCGACAAGGCTGCGTTCCGTGACATGGCGGCAGCGAAGCGGAGGCTGACCTGTGTTGATTAACAAGCGGCTGATCGCGGTGCATTTCTGGCTTGCCTTCATCGTGTTCGGCGTCGCGCTGGTGCTCGGCGCCTGGCAGATGTTCGTGCGCAGCCCGTTGAACGCCTGGCATTTCAATCCGGAATTCTATTATCGCTCGGTCACCGCCCATGGCTCGGCGATGGGATACGTATTCCCGACACTGATCGCGATGGGATTCGGTTACGCGATCACCGAAGCCTCGCTCGAGAAAGAGCTGGTTGGACGGCGCTGGGCCTGGGTGGGCTTCTTCCTGGTTGCCGTCGGCGCCGTTGTCGCGATGATCCCGGTGTCGCTCGGGCTCGCCTCGGTGCTCTACACCTTCTATCCGCCGATGGTCGGCAATCCCTTCTATTACATCGGCGTCGTCATGGTCGTGGTCGGCTCATGGATCTGGGTCGCGCTGATGGTGACCAATTTCGTGATCTGGAAGCGCGAGAACCCGGGCAAGCCGGTGCCGCTTGCGATGTATGCCAATGTTACGGGCTCACTGCTCTGGGGCTGGACCGCGGTCGGCGCGGCGCTTGAGATCCTGTTCCAGATCCTGCCCGTGGCGCTTGGGCTGAAGTCGACGATCGATGCGGGGCTGGCCCGTGTCTTCTTCTCCTGGACGCTGCACGCCATCGTCTATTTCTGGCTGATCCCGACCTACATCGCCTATTACACGATCTTCCCGCGGGCGATCGGCGGCCGGCTCTTTAGCGACCCGATGGCGCGGATTTCGTTCATCCTGTTCGTCGTGGTGGCGATGCCGATCGGCGTGCATCACCTGTTTGCCGATCCGCAGGTCGGCGCCGGATTCAAGTTCATGCACTCCGTGTTCACCGGCCTCGTCGCGCTGCCGACGCTGCTCACGGTGTTCACGATCTGCGCCTCGGCGGAGATTGCCAGCCGCCTGCGCGGTGGCCGCGGCGCATTCGGCTGGATCGGCGCGCTGCCATGGTCCAATCCGATCATGCTGGCGACGGCGCTGTCGCTGGTCATGCTCGGCTTCGGCGGCGCCGGCGGTCTGATCAACATGAGCTATCAGCTCGACGCCACCGTGCACAACACGCAGTGGATCACCGGCCATTTCCACCTGATCTTCGGTGGCGCCATCGTGATCATGTATTTTGCCATCGCCTATGATCTGTGGCCGCATCTGACCGACCGTGCGCTGGACAGTTTTGGCCTGATGCGCACGCAGCTCTGGCTGTGGTTCATCGGTATGATCGTGACCACCTTCCCGTGGCACTATGTCGGTATTCTCGGCATGCCGCGCCGCATGGCGTATTACGACTATGCCAACCCGGCGATCTCGCCACAGGCCTTGTCGGTCACGATGTCGGCGATCGGCGGGCTCATTCTTCTGATATCGGGCCTGCTGTTCCTGCTGGTGCTGATCCGCGGGCAGTTCGGTGCGCGAGGCGAGGCGGGTGCGTACCGCTTCGCGGTGCCGTTGCACATGCCCGCGCGGATTCCGGTCGCGCTCAACTCATTCGGCCTGTGGCTCGCGTTGATGGTCGGTCTCACCGTGGTGAACTATGGTTTCCCGATTGCGCAGTTGATGGCGCTGAACGAGACCAGCGTGCCTGCGGTCTATGTCGGAGCAGGCCGATGAGCGACCAGCCGCTGTTCTCGCTTCGCAATCCGTGGTTCGGCGCCAGCGTCGGCATCACGGCCGCCATCGCCGTGCTGTCGGCCGTCGCCGGCCTGATCTGGTTGCCGCTGGCGCAGCCCAACCTGAAGCTTGCGGGGGTCTGGGATGCGATCTGCAGCGCGGCCGGCGTTCCGCGTGCCGCCGTGCAGGAGCCCGGCATCAAGCCGGATTTCAAGACGTCCAATGTCATCATGACGTCGGAGATGCTGACTAAGGCAGATCAGGTCTCGATCGGGCGGGGCGCAACGCTGGCGCAGCGCTGCGCGATCTGCCACGGACCGCAGGGCGTCAGCGACGCTCATTCACCGAACCTCGCCGGGCAATTTGCCGCGGTGACGTACAAGGAGCTGAATGACTTCAAGACCGGCGCGCGGGTCAGCGTGGTGATGAGCCCGTTCGCAGCGGCGATGAGCGATCAGGACATGAAGGATGTCGCGGCCTATTACGCCTATCTGCCGCGGGTGCCTTCGAACAATCTGGATACCGGGCGTCCCGCGCCGGCGATCGTGGTGACGGGCGCCCCGATGCGCAACATCGCGCCTTGCGGCTCCTGCCACGGCGATGTCGACAACAAGGCGGGAAGCCCCTGGCTCGGCGGCCAGTCGGCGGTCTACATCAAGGCGCAGCTCGAGGCCTTTGCATCCGGCGCCCGCCGCAACGACATCAGCCAGCAGATGCGCAACATCGCGCGCCAGATGACGGCCGAGGAGATCGACCAGGTCGCGCACTACTACGAGGCCCAGCCCTGAACCGGCGCTATTAACGCGCCATTAACCATAATTACGGCACCTTGATGGAACATGGGTGCCGATTGCCGGCGCCCGGCAAGGCACCCGGACAGATGGCGGTCGACCTCTTCAATGCGACGGCTTCGGCAGGTGTCGATTCCTCGCGCCTGAAGGTGGCGAGCTCGATCAAGCAGGCGGCCGCGACCACCGGCACGAGCTTCGAATATCTGCTCACCACCGCGAAGATGGAATCCAATTTCAATCCGCGGGCCGGCGCCACGACGTCGTCGGCGCATGGACTTTATCAATTCATCGACCAGACCTGGCTCGGCACCGTCAAGGAGGCCGGAAGCCAGCTCGGCTATGGCCAGTACGCCGACGCCATCACCAGGAATTCCGACGGCAGCTATTCGGTCAGCGATCCCTCGGCGCGCGCCGCGGTCATGAAGCTGCGCGACGATCCGGACGCGGCGTCCTCGATGGCGGCGGTGCTGACGCAGTCCAACAGCTTCAAGCTTACCGGCAAGCTCGGCCGCCGTCCGACCGATGCCGAACTCTACATGGCCCATTTCATGGGCGTCGGCGGCGCCGGCAAGCTGATCTCGAGCGCCGAGGACAGCCCGAGCGCCAATGCGGCCACGATGTTCCCGAAGGCGGCGGCCGCCAACCAGTCGATCTTCTACGACAAGTCGGGCAGCGCACGCAGCGTCAGCCAGGTCTATTCGGTGCTGACCACGCGCTACGCCGCGGCCGCGAACTCCCAGGATACGCGCACCGCCTTCGCGGCGGCGGGTGGCGACACCATGTCGCCTTACGCGATCGCAGGCGCCGCGCCGACGACAGCGCTGACCATGGATACCGCGTCCTATCTCTCGACCTTCCCCGACTCCCGGTCGGCGACGCCCGTCGCTGCGACCTCGGCCATCGCATCGGCACAGTCGGCGCCGACCTTCCGCTCGCTCTACCAGGCCGGCGATCGCTCGGAGCCGATCTCGCCGGCGGTGCAGGAGCTGTGGGGCAATTCCGCCTCGCTGACGTCATCGGCGACGCCGAAGGTCCGCGCGCCCGGACGGCTCGACCTGTTCAGCGATCCGAGCGGCACCTACAGCAACGGCTAGCGCTGTCTTGCTGCGCGCGCGAAGCCGCGCGCCGTTGCGGCTTTAACGAAACGTCAATAATCCCAAACGTTTATGGTGAACCCTTTGTTAAGCGTCATGGTTTATTTTTCCTTGCGTGGCGTCGTATGTCGATGCCGTTTCGTTGCGTAAGCCGGAAGGACCATGATCGTTCGGCAGTTTATTAGTTGGATTAGGACCGCTCCAGCAGGTGAGCGAGCAGAGGCGACACGGGCGTTGGCCCGGGCCTGGCTCATCTCGGATCTCACCGAGGACGACCGCATCGCAGCTGAAGGCGCGCTGCTGATGCTGCTCGACGACCCGTCGCCGCTGGTGCGGCAGGCGATGGCCGAGGTGTTCGCGCGCAGCGCGGACGCGCCCGCCGCGATCGTGCAGGCGCTGTCGGCCGACCAGCCGGCGATCGCGCTGCTGGTGCTGGAACATTCACCGCTTCTGATCGATGCCGACCTCGTCGACATCGTCGCCACCGGTTCCGACGAGATGCAGTGCGCGATCGCGCGCCGCATCAATCTGCCGGCCTCCGTCGCCGCCGCGATTGCCGAGGTCGGCTCGGCCGCGGCCGCGCTCGAGCTGATCGAAAATCCTTACGCCGGCCTCGCGCCGTTCTCCTGGGATCGCATCGTCGAACGCCACGGCCATCTCGCCGCCATCAGGGAATCGATGCTGCAGCTGGAAGACCTGCCGTCGGCGACGCGGCTGGCGCTGGTCGCAAAGCTCTCCGACACGCTGGCGCAGTTCGTCGTCACGCGAAACTGGCTCGGTGCCGATCGCGCCGACCGGATTGCCGGCGAGGCCAGGGAACGCTCTACGGTGAACATCGCCGCGCGCGCCTTCGGCGACGACATGCAGAACCTGATCACGCATCTGCGCGCCACCGGGCAATTGACCGCCGGGTTGATCCTGCGCGCGCTGCTGTCGGGCAATCTCGATCTGTTCGGGGCGGCGCTCGCTGAACTCTCCGGACTGCCCTATGGCCGCGTCTCCGCGTTGTTGAACGACCGCGGCGGCAACGGCCTGCAGGCGCTGCTGCGCCGCGCCGGCTTGCCGGAATCCACCTACGCCGCGTTCCGCGTCGCGCTCGAGGCCAGCCACGAGGTCGGCTATGTCGACAGCGGTGACGGCGCGGCGCGGCTGCATCGCCGCATGGTGGAGCGGGTGCTGACGCATTGCGAGACCGATCATTCGGCGGCCGAGCCGCTCCTGATCCTGCTGCGCCGCTTTGCGACCGAATCGGCCCGCGAGGACGCACGGATGTTCTGCGAGGAGCTCGCCGCGGAAGACGCCATCGCGGTGCTGCCCTACGACGACGATCTCATCGCGGCCTGAGGGCCGCGCTTCCTTCCCATCGATGGATGCTTGAGTGGGCTGCGCAACGCGAGCAGCCGGCCGCGCGGCTATTCGCCGGGCACGATGCTCGGCGCGAGGATCGCCTCGAGGTGTTCGGGACGGTCGCGGTTGGCGTGGGTCAGGAATTCATCGGCGATGCCGCGGAGCTGCTTGCTCAGCACGCCGGCGACGACCGCGGTGTCGAGCTTGGTGCGGTTGCGCACGATCGCCTGCACGGCGTTGATGTGGTGGGCGATCAGCTGCGGCGGCACGGCGCCGAGATCCGGCGCGTGCTCGATGATGCGGCACAGGCTCTCCGCGGCTGCGGCGGCCGACGGATAGCCGAATGTCGCGGCATCGCCCTTGATGTCATGCGCGGCGCGGAACAGCTCCTCGCGCGTCTTGTCGCTGAAGCCCTCGCGCAGCACGGTGGCGTGCGCGGCGGAGAGGCGGTCGGCCTCGATCGTCATCCACTCCTTGAACTCGCCCGACAGCCCGGCGAGCGCCTTTTCGGCGCGGCCG
The DNA here is from genome assembly GCF_054055815.1 of Bradyrhizobium sp. USDA 4503. Taxonomy (NCBI): domain Bacteria; kingdom Pseudomonadati; phylum Pseudomonadota; class Alphaproteobacteria; order Hyphomicrobiales; family Nitrobacteraceae; genus Bradyrhizobium; species Bradyrhizobium sp. USDA 4503. The sequence continues at coordinate 2,587,049 of NZ_JBSRXS010000001.1, read as the reverse complement.
ACCGGATCGTCGAGATCGCTCTCGGGGACGCGCAGCAGCATCTTGCGCAGCGGATTGGGCTGCGTGATCACGTGGTGCGTGCCGAAACTCTTGACTTCGATCGTCCCGGGTTTGTCTTTCGCCATGGCGGTATCCTAGATGGCCGAGCGCGCCTTTTCGAGCAGCGATGGCTGTTGCAGCACCTCGACCTCGCCGCTGCCGCGGCGTTCGGGGCCGATATAGGTGTTGGTGGTGTTGCGGCGGCGGTCGGGGCCGAAATAGGTCTTGGTCTTGATGAACGGGCGCGGGTTGGCGACCACGTTCATGATGCGCTGGTAGAGGCCCTTGGCCGAGATCGGCTTGGCCAAGAATTCGGTGACGCCGGCATCGCGCGCCACCGTGACGCGACGCTTCTCGGAATGCCCGGTCAGCATGATGATCGGCGCGTAGGGATTACCCTTGGATTCCGGCTGCCGGATCATCTGCGCAAGTTCGAGCCCGTCGAAGATCGGCATCGACCAGTCGGTGATGACGATGTCGGGCACGTAGTGCGTGTACATCTCGAGCGCGGTGGCGCCGTCCTCGGCCTCATACACCTCGCGCGCGCCGAACGAATGCAAAAGCGTCCGCAGGATGCGGCGCATGTGCGGATTGTCGTCGCAAATCAAAAATCGCAGCTTGTTGAAATCGATGCGATACATGGTCCGGCCCTGATAGGGCATACCGGGCCAATGCGGTATTACCCGACGTTAACCATATCCCGCCCGGGGTTAATGATTGGTTGCCGGGCAAGGAGGCAGACGCCGTCAGTAGCCGAACTGCTCGCGCAGGATGCGTTCTTCCAGCGAGTGGCCGGGGTCGAACAGCATCCGCATCGCGATCGTCTTGTCGGACAGCACCTCGACCCGGCGGACGTCGCGGACCTCGTCATGGTCGGCGACCGCGGCGACCGGGCGCTTCTCGCCCTCGATCACCTCGATCACCACGAAGGCGGAATTCGGCAGCAGCGCGCCGCGCCAGCGCCGCGGCCGGAACGCGCTGATCGGGGTCAGCGCCAACAGCGCCGCGTTGATCGGCAGGATCGGCCCCTGGGCGGAGAGGTTGTAGGCGGTCGATCCGGCCGGCGTCGCCACCAGGATGCCGTCGGCCATCAGCTCGGGCATCCGCTCGTGCTCGTCGATCAGGATGCGCAGCTTGGCGACCTGGTAGGTCTGCCGGAACAGCGCGACCTCGTTGATGGCGTGATGCAGATGCACGGCGCCGTGGATGTCGGTCGCGCGCATCAGCAGCGGATTGATCAGCGACTCCCGCGCGGCGGCAAGCCGGGTGCGCAGATCATGCGTCGAATATTCGTTCATCAGGAACCCGACGGTGCCGCGGTGCATGCCGTAGATCGGCTTGCCGCTGCGCATGTTGGCGTGCAGCGTCTGCAGCATCAAACCGTCGCCGCCGAGCGCGACCACGACGTCGGCATCCGCGGGTAGATGGTTGCCGTACATTGCCGTCAGCTGCTCGAGCGCCGACTGCGCTTCCACGCTCGCGCTGGCGACGAAGGCGATCTTGTCATACCGCTTGGAGCTGGCCATTCGCTCACGAACTCGTTTGGCACGGAACACGCCGCGCTCGTCTATACATCCCGGGCGGCCTTGTCGAGATGGTCCGGGAACGGACCGCATGCCACGCCGGCGCCGCCAAACTAGCGCAGTTTGTTGCTGGATTGCGTAAATCGGGGCGCAGGGAGTGAACGATATGGCTAACAGTCTTGCGACACGGCTCGCCGCGGCGTTGCTGGTGGCCTGTCTTGCGACCGTGGCGCGAGCCGACGATGACGTCCCGCAGCCATCGCCGTCGCCGAGCGCGCAGGCCCCAAGCGGCCAGAACCCAAGCGGCCAGAGCCCAGGTGGCCAGAACCCGAGCGGCCAGAAGGGGCGGGCAGGACGCGGCGGCGAGGCCGGCTCCGGCGCCAGCGCTGCGGCCAGCGGCTCGACCGCCGAGCAGCACCGCCTGCCGCCGGACTCCACGACCAAGCAATCGGTCGCGCTGCCTTCCCGCACGCTGAACTTCAGCGCGACCGCGGGCTCGATCCGCGTGTTCGACGACAAGGGCGAGCCGCTCGCCGACATCGCCTATACATCCTACCAACTCGACGGTGCCGAGAAGGCGAATCGGCCGGTAACCTTCCTGTTCAACGGCGGTCCGGGCTCCGCGTCGGCCTGGCTGCAATTCGGCAATGTCGGGCCGTGGCGGCTGCCGTTCGACGGCGCGGTGTCCTCGGCCGCGCCCGAGCTGCAGGCCAATGCCGATACCTGGCTCGATTTCACCGATCTCGTCTTCATCGACCCTGTCGGCACCGGCTACAGCCGCTTTGTCACCACCTCGGAGGAGGCGCGCAAGCGCTTCTTCACCGTCGACGGCGACGCCAATTCGGTCGCGCTGGTGATCCGCCGCTGGCTGGAGAAATACGACCGGCTGACCTCGCCGAAATATCTCGTCGGCGAAAGCTATGGCGGCATTCGCGGGCCCAAGGTGGTGCGCAATCTGCAAATGCAGCAGGGCGTCGGCGTCCGCGGCCTGGTGCTGATCTCGCCGGTGCTCGATTTCCGCGAATATACCGGCTCCAGCCTCCTGCAATATGTCGCAAGCCTGCCGACCATGGCGGCGGTCGCGCGACAGGCAAAGGGCCCGGTGACGCGTGAGGATCTCGCCGACGTCGAGAGCTACGCGCGCGGCGATTTCCTGCTCGACCTCGTCAAGGGGCAGGCCGACACCGAGGCCACCACGCGGCTCGCCGACAAGGTCGCTAGCCTGACCGGCATCGATCAGGTGGTGAGCCGCAGGCTCGCCGGCCGTTTCGACATCGGCGAATTCCGCCGCGAGTTCGATCGCAAGAACGGCAAGGTGACCGGCCGCTACGACGCCTCCATCGAGGGCTTCGATCCTTATCCGGATTCCAGCTATTTCCGTTTCAACGATCCGTCCGGCGATCCGCTGATGGCGCCCTTGACCAGCGCCGCCGTCGACCTCACCACGCGCAAGCTGAACTGGCGGCCGGACGGCTCCTATCATCTGCTCAGCGAAAGCGTGAACAAGGCCTGGGAGTTCGGTCACGGCATCAGTCCGGCGGAGTCGGTGACGCAGCTTCGCCAGGCGCTGGCGCTCGACCCCAACCTGAAACTCCTGGTCGGCCACGGCCTGTTCGATCTCGCCACGCCGTACTTCGCCTCGAAGATCATCCTCGATCAGTTGCCGGCCTTCGCGGGCCCGGGCCGCACCAGGCTCGCGGTCTATCCCGGCGGCCACATGTTCTACTCCCGCGACGGCTCGCGCCAGGCGTTCCGCAAGGAGGTCGAGGCGCTGATGAGGTAAGGGGATGTGGTGGTGTGGATTGCGCCGTCGCTGCAAATACGGTCGTCGTCCTGGCGAAAGCCAGGACCTATAACCACCAAATTCGATTGTGAACGGGATCGCGGCCCCGGCGTCGCGCAACAAATTCCGTTTGGGGTAATGGGTCCTGGCTTTCGCCAGGACGACATCGATAGTGTGACACGGCCGACATCCACCTTCGTCGTCCCGGCCCCCGTGCGCAATTGCGCACTAGGCCGGGACGACACTGAATTGCGCGACATGCTTCGCGCGAAAACGCTTAGCGCTCACGGCTCCACGGGAAGAGGGAGGCCGGGAAATCGGCCGCGTAGCGGTGACCGATCGGCGGGCGGGGCTCTTCTTGCGGAGGATTCCGGTCAGGCTCGACCACCTTCCTGTAAAGATGCCAGGTCGCATGACCAAGCACCGGCAGAACGACGCAGAGACCGACGAAGAATGGCAGTGAGCCCACCGCCAGCAATACCGCAACGATCAATCCCCACGCGGCCATCTCAATTGGATTCATCATCACGGCCCGTATCGAGGTGCGGATCGCATCGATCGCGGTCGCATGACGGTCGAGCATCAGTGGAAAGGAGACGACGCTGACGCATAGGGCAATCAAGGCGAAAAGGAAGCCGACGCCGCATCCGACGATGATGAGCGACCAGCCTTCGGGCGTCGTCAACACGCGCTTTGCGAAATCAGGGATGCTCGCAGCCGGCGCATAACCGAACGTCATGATGTAGATCGCGTCCGCGGTGGCGATCCAGACCCCGAACAGAACGAACAGAAGAACGCCAAGTTCGAACATGGCGCCGAACGACGGTGCGCGCAGCACCTGCATCGCATCCCAGGCTCCTGGCTCCTCTCCGCGTTCGCGCCGTCGGCTCAGTTCGTAGAGGCCGAGGCCGGCGAAAGGACCGATCAGGGCGAAGCCGGCGGCGAGCGGAAACAGCAGCGGCAGCACCGAATAGCCAAGCACAAGTCTGAACAGGACAAGTCCGAGCACGGGATACATCACGCACAGGACGATTGCGTGGGTCGGGATGGCCTTGAAGTCTTCCCAGCCGAGGCGCAACGCGTCGCCCAGGTCGGAAAGGCTGATCTTGCGAACGACGAAGGCGGTAGAGACGCCAAACAATTGCAGCTTGGGTCGTGCGAACACCGTGGTCATGGTTCCGGTCTCCTTGCTTGTGGCCGCAGGGGAACGGAGCGCCATCAACACACGCACATCCGCCTCATGCGCGAAAATCGCGACTGAGTCCGGCAAATCAGATTCAACCAGAAGGAGCTTGCCGGACGACGTCTGTCGCAACCGGTCAAGTAAAACTAGTCCGATGCGCGGCAGAAGCAAGGTGGCGAATGCGGTCGGGAGAATTGTGCAGATGCACAAACGAGGTCTTGCGATGCACCATGCGATTGGGGAGGGCCGATCAGTGTTCGCGGCATCCAATGCATTCCCGCCAACACGCGCCGGACAGCGGCGGGCATTACTCCTCTATTGACGTCTGGCTCGATGGGTACCATGTTGATGCTTGACGCCCCCAGCTCCGATGAGGTTGCGGCCGTGACGTTGAGTTTTTGTCATGTCCCAGCATCGCGACCGGCAGAATGGGCGAGGCAAAAGCCACGGTGATGGTGAACGTGAGACCATCCCTCTGACGTGAGCTCCGCCCTTTCGTTCGTCTCCGCAGCCTTCAATGGCAAGGAGGAATGAGGGATGGCTGTAGCGATTTTACTGCTCCTGGTTGCCGTCGCCTCGGTGCTGTTCCACCTCTACAGCCCCTGGTGGTGGACCCCGATTGCCTCGAACTGGAGCTATATCGACCACACGATCAACCTGACATTCTGGATCACCGGAGCGGTGTTCTGCGCGGTGATCGTGTTCATGGCCTATTGCGTCCTGCGCTTTCACCACACCGAGGGACGGCGCGCCCACTACAATCCCGAGAACAAGAAGCTCGAATGGTGGCTCAGCATCGGCACCGCGATCGGCGTCGTCGCCATGCTGGCGCCGGGCCTCATCGTCTGGCACCAGTTCGTCACCGTTCCCGCCGACGCGACCGACGTCGAGGTCGTCGGACAACAGTGGATGTGGAGTTATCGGCTTCCGGGAAAGGACGGCCGGCTCGGCACGTCAGATGCGCGCCTGATCAGCTCCGACAATCCACTCGGGTTGAATCCCAATGATCCGAACGGGCAGGACGACATCGTCGTGCAAAACGAGGATCTGCATCTGCCGGTCGGGAAGCCGGTGAAGGTGCTGCTCCGCTCGATCGACGTCCTGCATGATTTCTACGTGCCCGAGTTCCGGGCGAAGATGGATATGATCCCTGGCTCGGTGACCTACTACTGGCTCACGCCGACCCGGACCGGAACCTTCGACGTCCTCTGCGCGGAGCTTTGCGGTGCCGCGCACGCACAGATGCGCAGCAAGGTCGTCGTGGAAGAAGAGAAGGAATATCACGCGTGGCTGGACAAGCAGCACACGTTCGCCGCCTTGTCCGGCCAGCGCAACGTCGCGAAGGCCGCGTACAAGACTGGCAGCGAATGAACATGCCGACGAGGATCGGCCGGATGTTCGGCCGGAGATGAAGTGAACTCGTCGCTGAGCGGAAGACCAAGGAGGGTATTCCGATGGTCGATATCCCGTTTGATGAGGTCGCAGGCATCCCGCCCGCCGAAGTAGGTGAGGTCGAGCTCTATCATCCGCACAGCTGGTGGACGAGGTACGTCTTTTCGCAAGACGCCAAGGTGATCGCCGTCCAGTACTCGATCACGGCGATGTCGATCGGAATGGTTGCGCTGGTGCTGTCGTGGATGATGCGGCTGCAACTGGGGTTTCCCGGCACGTTCTCCTTTATCGATGCCAACCAGTACCTTCAGTTCATCACCATGCACGGCATGATCATGGTGATCTACCTGCTCACGGCGTTGTTCCTTGGCGGCTTCGGCAACTACCTCATCCCGCTGATGGTCGGCGCGCGGGACATGGTCTTCCCCTACGTGAACATGCTGAGCTATTGGGTCTACCTGCTCGCGGTGCTGGTGCTGGCCGCGACGTTCTTCGTGCCGGGCGGGCCGACCGGCGCCGGTTGGACGCTTTATCCACCCCAGGCGATTCTCTCCGGTACCCCCGGGCAGGACTGGGGCATCGTTCTCATGCTGGCCTCGCTGATCCTGTTCATCATCGGCTTCACGATGGGCGGGCTCAATTACGTGGTAACAGTATTGCAGGCCCGCACACGCGGCATGACCTTGATGCGCATGCCCTTGACGGTGTGGGGCATCTTCACCGCGACCGTGATGGCCCTCCTGGCGTTCCCGGCGCTGTTCGTGGCCTCGGTGATGCTGCTGCTGGACCGCCTCCTTGGAACCAGCTTCTTCATGCCGACACTGGTCGAGATGGGCCAGCTGACCAAGTATGGCGGCGGCAGCCCGATCCTGTTCCAGCATTTGTTCTGGTTCTTCGGCCACCCCGAAGTCTACATCGTCGCGCTGCCGGCGTTCGGCATCATCTCGGATCTGATCAGTACGCACGCGCGCAAGAACATCTTCGGCTATCGCATGATGGTCTGGGCGATCGTGGCGATCGGGGCGCTGAGCTTCGTCGTGTGGGCGCACCACATGTATGTCAGCGGCATGCACCCGTATTTCGGGTTCTTCTTCGCCACCACGACGCTCATCATCGCGGTCCCGACCGCGATCAAAGTCTACAACTGGGTGTTGACCCTTTGGCGCGGTGACATCCATCTAACTGTGCCGATGCTGTTTGCGCTCGGCTTCATCGTCACCTTCGTCAATGGCGGCCTGACCGGGCTGTTCCTCGGCAACGTTGTCGTCGACGTTCCACTGTCGGATACGATGTTCGTCGTCGCGCACTTCCACATGGTGATGGGGATTGCGCCGATCATGGCCGTGTTCGGCGGGATCTATCATTGGTATCCGAAGGTCACCGGGCGGATGCTCAATGACGCGCTCGGACGCTTCCACTTCTGGGTGACGTTCATCGGGGCCTATGCGGTGTTCTTCCCGATGCACTATCTCGGCCTGCTCGGGATGCCGCGCCGCTATCACGACATCGGCGAGACCTCGTTCGTCCCGGCCTCCGCCCATGACCTCAATGCGTTCATGAGCGTGGCGGCGCTGATTGTCGGCTTCGCTCAGCTCGTCTTCCTGTTCAATCTGGTCTGGAGCCTGTTCAAGGGAAAAGAGGCGGGCGGCAATCCCTGGGGTGCCACCTCGCTGGAATGGCAGACGCCGGAGACCCCGCCGGGGCACGGCAACTGGGGCAAGGAGCTCCCCGTCGTCTATCGCTGGGCCTACGATTACAGCGTGCCCGGTTCCGCGAGGGACTTCATCCCGCAGAATGAACCGCCGGCCAAGGTGCTGGCCCAGGGAGCCCATCCGTGAGTGCCATCGTCCTGTTCATTGCTACGATTGCAGCGATCGCGGGATGGTGGCTCTCGCAGCAACGGCTGGCCGCCAAGCCGTGGCTGGAGCAGGGCATTGCGGTGGATCTTCGCGGCGATCTCGGCTCTTCGGTGCCGGCGGCGAAAATCGGCCTCGGTGTTTTTCTCGCGGTGGTCGGTTCGCTGTTCGCGCTCCTGATCAGCGCCTACTCGATGCGCACCACCATGGTGGACTGGCGCGAGTTGCCGCTGCCGAGGCTGGTGTGGTTCAACACCGGCGTCCTCGTCATCAGCAGCATGGCGCTGCAATGGGCGCTGATGGCCGCGCGCCGCGACGACCATGAGGGCCTGATCGCGGGCCTGTTGGTCGGCGGTGCATCGGCCGTGATGTTCCTGATCGGGCAGCTCGTGGTGTGGCAGCAGCTCAAAATCGCCGGCTATGCCATGGCGTCGAATCCGGCCAATTCCTTCTTCTATCTGATCACCGCGCTCCACGGGCTGCACCTGACCGGCGGCCTGGTGGCGCTCGGCAGGGCGACCGTAAAACTGTGGCGTGGCGCGCCGATGACGCAGATGCGCCTGAGCGTCGAGCTTTGTACCATCTACTGGCATTTCCTGTTGTTGGTCTGGCTGGTCCTGCTCGGTCTGCTGACGGGCTGGACAGACAATTTCGTCGACATCTGTCGCCAGTTGCTCACCTAGCGAGGCAGGAAGCGATGACCGAAACCACACTCGCAACCCCCAAGGCGCTGCCCGGAACGATACCCGGATTGCGCGGCATCGCCGCCGACTGGGCCTCGGACCAGCGCGCGTTCAAGAACGTGTCCTGGGGGAAGGCCATGATGTGGATCTTCCTTCTGAGCGACACCTTCATCTTCAGCTGCTTCCTGCTGTCATACATGACGGCGCGAATGTCGACGACCGTGCCGTGGCCCAACCCCAGCGAAGTATTCGCGCTCAATATCGGCGGTCAGCACATCCCGCTCATCCTGATCGCGATCATGACCTTCATCCTGATCAGCAGCAGCGGGACGATGGCGATGGCCGTCAACTTCGGTTACCGCCGGGATCGCGTCAAAACGGCAGCCTTGATGCTGGCCACCGCGGCATTTGGCGCGACGTTCGTCGGAATGCAGGCTTTCGAATGGACCAAGCTGATCATGGAGGGCGTGCGGCCCTGGGGCAACCCGTGGGGCGCACCGCAATTTGGCGCTTCCTTCTTCATGATCACCGGCTTCCACGGCACCCACGTGACCATCGGCGTGATCTTCCTGATCGCCATCGCGCGAAAGGTTTGGCGGGGAGACTTCGACGTCGAGCGGCGCGGCTTTTTCACGAGCCGCAAGGGCTATTACGAGATCGTCGAAATCATGGGCCTGTACTGGCATTTCGTCGATCTGGTCTGGGTGTTCATCTTTGCCTTCTTTTATCTCTGGTGAGGTCGCGCATGACAGAAGCAGCGGTACATGTGGAAGGGCAGGCAGCACAGCATGCGCTACACAGCTATGTGCATGGTGCGGTGGCATCGGGCGCCGCGCATGCAGAGGGCCAGCAGCACCCGATCAAGCTCTATCTCGTGGTCTGGGGATGGTTGTTCGTGCTCAGCACCTGCTCCTATCTCGTCGACTATTTTGGTATCCACGGCCACCTGCGATGGTCGCTGATCCTGCTGTTCATGGTGCTGAAGGCCGGCCTGATCGTCGCTGTGTTCATGCACATGGCCTGGGAGCGGTTGGCGTTGGCCTACGCCATCCTGTTGCCGCCGGTGCTGGTGCTGGTTTTTGTCGGGATCATGATGTTCGAATCCGACTATACGCATCTGCTTCGGGTGATGTTCTTCGCGTCAGCAAGCTAAGAAATGGACGGCCACGACCGCGTGGGTCATGCTGGACAAGGCAAAGCGTCCTGAAGGCGGAGGACTCGCCACATCGTCCGGAACCCTGCGAAGCAGGCCTTTGGCCGATGGCTTTTTCGAACCGACGAGGAATTAGTCTCGTGCAAATCAATCGTTCAATTCTTCGCCGGAGTTATGCCAACATCGGAGACTACGTCGCACTGACGAAACCGCGCGTGATGTCGCTGGTCGTCTTTACCGCACTGGTCGGTCTCATGGTCGCACCAGGCGGCATCGATCCCTTCACCGGTTTCGCTGCTCTTCTCTGCATAGCCGCGGGAGCTGGCGCCGCAGCTGCGCTCAATATGTGGTACGACGCCGACATCGATGCGGTGATGGCGCGTACCGCCATCCGTCCAATTCCCAGCGGCCGCGTATCGCGCCCGGAAGCATTGGCTTTCGGATTGATGCTCGGCACGTGCGCCGTCCTGGCTCTCGGCACCTTGCTGAACATGGCCGCTGCTGCGCTGCTTGCTTTCACTATCTTCTTCTACGTCGTCGTCTACACGATGTGGCTCAAACGCCGAACGCCGCAGAATATCGTTATTGGCGGTGCCGCCGGCGCGCTCCCTCCGGTGATTGGCTGGGCTGCGGTCACGGGACATGTTGGGCTCGAGCCGCTCATCCTGTTTCTGATCATCTTCCTCTGGACGCCACCCCACTTCTGGGCACTGTCGCTCAATCTTGCTGGAGAATACGCCCGTGCCGGTGTGCCGATGTTGCCGGTCGTGGCTGGCAAGACAGAAACAAAGCGCCAGATTCTTCTCTATTGCGTGCTTTTGGTTCCGATCTCACTGCTGCCTTGTGCGCTGGGGTTCGCGGGAGCCGTCTACGGCGCGGCCGCGGCGACGCTGGGAGCGATCATGATTTTTCTCGCATGGCAGTTGCGCCGGAGCGACGACAAGGAAAGGCGGCCTGCTCGTCGCTTGTTCGTGTTTTCGATGCTCTATCTGGTCCTGCTTTTTGGGGGGCTGCTGATGAATGCTGCACCCTACGCTCAGTCCCACTGACTGGACGCATTCGAATCGACAGCCGCTGGGCGTTGTTCGGAAAAATCGAATATTGTTGCCGAGCGGGCTTGCGCTGCCGGGCAGCTCAGTGATTGAAGTTCGCAGGCACCCGCCAGGGACGGCCCTAGCGCTCGTCCCGCATATATGGACTTCGCTGGGAGACGAGTCTCAAGTCTTGGTCTGCCGACATCGTCTGGAGCCCGTGCATATGTGGCCCGCTCGCCGGGTTGCCCAACAGGATCCAGGCGATGGCGCCCGTGGCCAGCATTCCGCCGCAAATAACCAAAAGGTCCCGCCTCATCGCGCGTCCTCCGTATGCGGCCATTTCCAAGCATAAATCAGGCCAATCCATTTGGGCCCGGGCAGGTGCGGCGCACGGGATAGCGTTGGACAAGTAGGACAGGCTCGCCCTAAGCTTCGGCCGTTGCAGCAACCAGGCGCGGTTCAAGAATGGACTGGTCCTACTATCTCGGGGGCACTGCCATTGTCCTGCTCCTTCTTGCCTATCGGCTGCATGGCGGGCTGTTTAGGAAGAATTCACGGCGGGACGAGAAACTAAATCGACTGATTGATGAACGCATCGGACGCTTGGACCTGAAGCGCCGCAACGATTGAACCGCCCTGAAGCGGCACCTCGAGGCCAACGCAACGCCACTCTCCGGAATTATCCTCACGGCGACGGCAGAGCTACCTTGGTCTCCCGAGATGACCATCTCGGCAGATGATGCTTTTTTGTGATTTGAAAAGAGATATTTGAGCAATCGAATGAAGGTCTGGGTCTATACCGACACAAGCAAGCCCGTTGGCGAGCCGGAGCATCTGAAGATTTTCGCGACCAATGATGCCGCGCAGTCGTGGTTCAAGCGAAACGTCCCGGGGGGCGCCGCATTTGCTTACGAGATTATTCTGGGGCCACGTTACCTCGCCAAGACGCTCCTCGTGCTGTCCGTCCTGCTTCTTGGCATCGCCGATCTCTACACCACCAACACGATCCTGAATCTCGGCCTCGGCGAGTTGAACCCGTTCATGCATGTCGCTCAGACATGGCTCGGCCCCTGGTGGCTTATTCCGAAGCTCGGTCTGACCTATTTCATGATGTGGCTGCTTTGGCGCAGCAACAACCCCTACAATATCGCGATCGTGGCGGCGTTTTGCTCCACGCCCGTACTCAATAATCTTCTGATCATCGCAAGCACGAAGTAGCGAGGAACACCAGTGGTGCCTCCGCCAGGGCAGGCGCGAGACATCGCTGGCTTCATATCGGTTCGCTCGCTACGGCGATTACTGGCAGTAGTCCCAGAATCCTTGCGTGCGGGACTGATCGGTATAGTACCAGCACATGCCGGGCGCCGGCGCGGCACCGGCCCATGCCGCGGCCGTTGCCGCCGTCACGACCCCGATGGCAGCGCCGGCTGCGATTGCGCCGCCCCTTGGCCAGTAATACCGGCCCGGACGCGCCCATCCGCCGCCTCCCACCACCGTCCGGCCGCGAACCGCGACGTTGCCGCGGGGCCCGACGACGGCGGTGCGGCCGCGATAGGCGCCACCGCGCGGCCCAACGGCTGCGCCACCACGGTGAACGACGGCACCGCCGCGGGGACCGACTGCTGCGCCGCCACGGCGGCCGGCCGCGCGGACTGCAACGACGTCGGATGATTGCGCGACGTGATTACCGATCGGCATCGCGCCGAGCAGCGCTGCGGACGCCGACTCAAGCGGTATTGCCGCAATGATCGAGGCGGTGAGGATGGACGCTGCAAGCATCGTAGTACGCTTCAAGTCAAGCATCAGTGTATCTCCTGCTAAATTCGGCTACGTCCACCGGTCGATCCGGTGGGCGCGGCGCTGTCCTCCGTCGATCAGCCCGCTGTACTCGATGCCGTCCGAGTTCGAAAAGACGAGACTGCCCGAGAGATGACCGCTGGACATCTGGGTCGAGTCAAGGCCCGCGCCGCGAACGGCGTCGCTCGGATCTTCAATTCTCGAGATGGGAAGGCGCGTCCAAACCTCGGCAGGCAGCATGTCGCGCCTCACTTGAACGGAAGCCGCCCGGCATCGGCGCGACGGCCTCATTGCACATTCTCATCCTACGCGCTCCGTCGCGATGTCACAACCTTGGCCAGTCGCGTTGAGCGGTTTGGCCGCGGCGATCTGTCTCAGCCGTACGTCTCCACGATGAAGTCGATCAGCGCGCGCAGCTTCGGCGTCATCTTGCGATGCTTCGGCCACAGGATCTGGCGCGCGCGGCTCTGCGTCGTGTAGTTCGGCAGCAGGACCTGCAGCCGTCCCGCGGCGATATCGTCGGCCAGCAGCTCGTCGCGCATCAGCACGATGCCGGCGCCCGCCAGCGCCGCATAGCGGATGCCGAACGCGCTGTTGATGAAGAGGCGGCTCGCGACATCGACATGCACTTCGCCCTCCGGCCCCGAGAATGTCCATCGCTGCCCGTCCGACCAGCCGGGGTAGCGCAGGCATTCATGGCGGGCGAGATCTGCCGGATGGGTCGGCGTGCCGCGTTCGGCGAGATAGCTCGGCGCGGCGCACACCACGCCTGTATAGGGCGACAGCGAGCGCGACATCATGGTGGAGTCGGTCAGCGTGCCGACCCGGATCGCCGCATCCAGCCCTTCCTCGAGCAGATCGACCATCCTGTCGCTGAGGATGAGGTCGACCGAGACTTCCGGATATTTCTTCATGAAGCGCACCAGCGCGGGCGCCAGGCTGTACGACCCGAAGGCGACCGAGGTCGCCACGCGGAGCTTGCCGCGCGGCGCGCTGAGCGCCTCCTCGACCAGCGCATCGCCGGCCTCGGCCTGTTCAAGCAATTGCTTGCAGTGATCGAGATAGCTGCGGCCGAGCTCGGTGAGGCCCTGCCGCCGGGTCGACCGGTTGATCAATTGCGAGCCGAGCCGGTCCTCGAGAAATCGGATATGCTTGCCGATCATGGTCGGCGACATCCGCAACTCCTTGGCCGCCGCGGTGAAGGAGCCGAGATCGGCGACGCGGGCGAACACGGACATGCTGGTCAGTCGATCCATGATTATAAACCAATGGTTATTTCACTGCGCATCAAGGCGCTACTTATTGGGTGCTGGAACTATATTTATTACCATAAGTGAGCAATCGGCGCGATGATGCGTCCGATTGCTTCGAAATGCTGCCGATTTCGCCCGGAGGGACGCAATCTCGCCGGAGCCTGAACCAGACAGGAGTGTCACGATGCCCTTCCAGATCACGATCAATGGGACCAGTCATTCGGTCGATGCCGATGGCGACACGCCGCTGCTCTGGGTGCTGCGCGACGTGCTCGGCATGACCGGCACCAAGTTCGGCTGCGGCATGGCGCTGTGCGGCGCCTGCACGGTGCATCTCGACGACACGGCGGTGCGCTCCTGCATCACGACCATCGACAGCATCGGCGACTCCAGGATCACGACCATCGAGGCGGTCGGCATGACGCCGGCGGGCAAGAAGATCCAGGACGCCTGGCTCGCGCATGAGGTGCCGCAATGCGGTTACTGCCAGTCGGGGCAGATCATGTCGGCCTCCGCGCTGCTCGCGGGCAAGCCGAAGCCGACCGATGCCGATATCGATGAAGCGATGTCGGGCAATATCTGCCGCTGCGGCACCTATGTGCGCATTCGCGAAGCCATCAAGCAAGCCGCGCAGTCGGGAGGTTGAGCCATGACGCTGATCGACAATCTGTCTGAGCGCGCTGCCGACCTGTCGCGGCGCAATTTCCTCCGCGCCGGCGCGATCGCGGGCGGCGGTCTGCTGCTCAGCGTGAGCCTGCCGTTCGCGGGCCGCGAGAGCGAGGCGGCGGCCTCCGACGGCTTCGCGCCGAACGCCTTCGTCCGGATTGGCGGCGACGGCAAGGTCGTGTTGACCATGCCCTATGTCGAGATGGGGCAGGGCACCTACACCTCGATCCCGATGTTGATCGCCGAGGAGCTCGAGATCGGCCTGACGCAGGTCCGGCTCGAACACGCGCCGCCGAGCGACAAGCTCTACGCCAACCCGCTGCTCGGCGTGCAGGCCACCGGCAATTCGAACGCAATGCGCGGCGCCTGGCAGCCGATGCGGAAAGCCGGCGCCACCGCGAAGGCGATGCTGGTCGCGGCCGCGGCGAAACGCTGGAACGTCGAGCCGGGGACATGCCGCGCCGAGAACGGCGAGGTGCATCACGCGGCCTCCGGACGCAAGCTGGGTTACGGTGAACTCGCGACTGACGCGGCGCAGATGCCGGTGCCGGAGAATGTCACGCTGAAGAGCCCGTCCGAGTTCAAGCTGATCGGCACGCCGGCCAAGCGGCTCGATACACCCTCCAAGATCAACGGCACGGCGGTCTATGGCATCGACGCACGGCCGCCCGGGGTGAAGGTCGCGACGCTGGCGCAGTCGCCGGTGTTCGGCGGGCGGGTGAAGCGCGTCGATGATGCGGCGGCAAAAGCCGTCAAGGGCGTGCGCCAGATCGTGACGCTCGACGACGCCGTCGCGGTGGTGGCCGACCACATGGGGGCGGCGAAGAAGGGTCTGGCGGCGCTCACGATCGAGTGGGACGAGGGCCCTCACGCCAAGCTCGCCACATCGGACATCGCGCGCGAGCTCGAAGCAGCCACCACCAAGCCGGGCACGGTCGCGCAAAATATCGGCGACGCCGACAAGGCGATGGCGGGCGCGGCGACGAAAGTCGAGGCGACCTATCAACTGCCGTTCCTCGCCCATGCCACGATGGAGCCGATGAACTGCACCGTGCATGTGCGTTCCGACGGTTGCGAGATCTGGGTCGGCAGCCAGGCGCTCTCGCGTGCGCAGGCGGTGGCCGCGAAGGTGCTGAACATGCCACCGGAGAAGGTGGTGGTGCACAATCATCTGCTCGGCGGCGGCTTCGGCCGCAGGCTCGAGGTCGACGGTGTCATTCGCGCCGTGCAGATCGCCAAGCAGGTCGATACGCCGGTCAAGGTGGTGTGGACCCGCGAGGAGGACATCCAGCACGACATGTACCGGCCCTACTGGTGCGACCGGATTGCGGTCGGCCTCGATGCATCTGGCAAGCCGGTTGCCTGGAACAACCGCTTCGCCGGCTCGTCGGTGCTGGCGCGATGGGCGCCGCCGGCGTTCCGCAACGGGCTCGATCCCGACACGACCGAGGGCGCGATCGATCTCGTCTACGACATTCCGAACTTCCATGTCGAATATGTCCGGGTCGAACCACCGGGCATTCCGACCGCGTTCTGGCGCAGCGTCGGGCCCTCGCACAACGTGTTCGTCACCGAAAGCGTGATCGACGAGCTGGCGGCGGCGGCGAAGCAGGATCCGGTCGACTACCGCCGCGCGCTGCTCGGCAAATCGCCGCGCGCCAAGGCGGCGCTCGAGCTCGCGGCGGCCAAGGCAGGCTGGGGCGGCAAGCTGCCGGCCGGGCGCGGACGCGGCGTGTCGCTGCAATTCGTGTTCGGCAGCTACCTCGCGCAGGTCGCCGAGGTCGAGGTCGCCAAGGACGGCTCGGTCCGTGTCCACCGCGTCGTCTGTGCGATGGATTCCGGCACCGTGGTCAATCCCGACACGGTGCAGGCGCAGCTCCAGAGTGGCATCAATTTCGGCGTCACGGCGGCGCTCTACGGCGAGATCACGCTCAAGGACGGCCGCGTCGAGCAGAGCAATTTCGACAGCTACCAGATGCTGCGCATCGATCAGGCGCCGGCGATCGAGGTCCATATCGTGCCGAGCACTGAGCCGCCGGGCGGCATGGGCGAGACCGGAACCTCGGGCATCGTGCCGGCGATCAGCAACGCGATCTTCGCGGCGACCGGCAAGCGGCTGCGCAAGATGCCGGTCGATCCGGCGACCTTGAAGCAGACCTAGGGGCGAGTGAGAGCCTCCCCCGGGTGCTGGCGCGATCGTGAAGCCGGACGGATTTGCGCCGTGCACTGATCCGTGCGAGAAGCGGGCATGCATCTGAGGCGGCTCGCCAATCTCTGGATTCTGCTGCTCGTCGCGGCCGGGCTGTTGCTCGCGCCCGTGGCGCCGGCATTTGCCCGGATGATGCCGGATGCCTCCGCCGCTGCGATGCAGGCGATGCCGGACGATCACGCCATGTCTGGACAGGCGATGTCCGAGCAGGCGCTGGCCGACGACATGCCGTGCTGTCCGGACCAGGGCAAGAGCAAGGGCTGCGACGACTGTCCGTTCCTCGCGCTCTGCATGTTGAGCGTTTCGCTGCCGGTGCCCGCCGGCGCCATGTCGCTGATCGAGCGCGATCCGCTGCGCAGCCGGATCGCCGCCCATGACGACAGTCTGCTCGACGGCCTTGGCGCCAAACCTCCCGACCATCCGCCTCGAACCACCGTCTGACGGGCGCGCCAGCGCCTGATCGCTGACGCGTGCGCCAATGGCGCGCGTGCCTTTGCATGCCGCTCACGCGGCTCATCAGACGTATCGAGGATCATCACCATGAAGTCTTTCCACCTGGCGCGCGCCACCGCCGCCGCGCTGATCGGCGTTGCCGTGACGGGCATGTCTGCCCACGCCGAGATCAAGAACTACGAATTCCAGCTGGTGCAGCCGACGGTCAAGGCGGGTGCCGATCGCATCGTCACGGTGCGGCTGGTCGACAAGACGAGCGGGAAAGCCGTGCCCGACGCGGTCATCTTCTCGACCCGGCTCGACATGGCACCCGACGGCATGCAGGAGATGGCCACCAAGGTGACGCCGATGCCGGGCACCGAGCCCGGCACCTACCGGTTCAAGGCGACCTTCGGCATGGCCGGGCGCTGGCAATTGTCGCTCGGCGCCAAGGTGCAGGGCGAGACCGGCGCGGTCGAGAAAAAGCTCGTCGTCACGGCCGAGCAATGAGCCGCCGAGCAATGGGCGCCTTAACATGGGCCGGCGCTGCCGCTGCGATCGCGGCAGCGGCAGGCGCCGCATGGATCGGCCGCAACCTGCCGCCGCGGCCGGTGACCGCTGCGATCGTCGCCGTCGCGCGGGCGGCGGAGACTGCTGCGCCGATCTACTACCGCGATCCCGACGGCAAGTCGCTCTATTCGGCGACACCGAAGAAGACGCCTGACGGGCGCGACTATCTGCCGGTGTTTGCCGATGACGACGGCGGTGCCGGCGGGCCCGGGCAATCGGCAGACGTGAGCGCGCCCGCCGCGAAAGGCGAGCGCAAGGTGAAATATTATCGCAATCCCATGGGACTTCCCGACACCTCGCCGGTGCCGAAGAAGGACTCCATGGGGATGGATTACATCGCCGTCTATGACGGCGATGACAGCGACGACGGTTCGATCACGCTGTCGCCCGGCAGGATCCAGCGCAGCGGCGTCAAGTCCGAGCCCGCGCAGATGCGCCGCATCCGTACGCTGGTCCGCGCACCCGGCACGATCCAGCTCGACGAACGGCGGGTGTCGGTGATCGCAATGCGCGCCGAGAGCTATGTGCAGAAAGTCGCCGACGTCACGACCGGCAGCCGTGTGACGAAGGGCCAGCCGTTGATGGAGATCTACAGCCCGGCAATATCGTCCGCTGCGGCCGAATATGTCGCGACCATCACGTCGAAGGCGACTGCGAACATCGAGCCCTACGGACGCGGCTCCAAGCAGCGGCTGACCAATCTCGACGTTCCCGAACCCGTCATCGCCGAGATGGAGAAGAGCCGGACCGTTCCGATCGCGATCCAGTGGCTGTCGCCGCGCGACGGCATCGTGCTGCAGCGTGCCGCCATCGAGGGCATGCGCGCGCAGCAAGGCGACGTGCTGTTTCGGATTGCCGACGTCTCTGTCGTGTGGGCATTGGTCGACGTTGCCGAGCGCGATCTCGGCAATATCGTGGTCGGGCAGAACGTGACCGTACGCGCGCGCAGCTATCCCGGCCGCAGTTTCGTCGGCCGGATCAGCGTGGTCTATCCGCAGGTCAACAAGGAGACGCGCACCGCGCGGGTGCGGATCGAATTGCAGAATGCCGACCTCGCGCTGCTGCCGGACATGTATGTCGACGCGGAGATCGACACCGGCAGCCCGGCGCCGGTACTTGCGGTAGCCGATAATTCCATCCTCGACACTGGCAGCCGCCAGAGCGTGCTGATCGACCGCGGCAACGGGCGGTTCGAGCCGCGCGAGGTCAAGCTCGGGCGGCGCGGCGAGGGCTATGTCGAAATCCGCGACGGCATCGCCGAAGGCGACGCGGTCGTGACATCAGCGACGTTTCTGATCGATGCCGAAAGCAACCTGAAGGCGGCGATCAAGGGCTTTGCCGAGGCCGGTGCTGCCCAGGCGGGCGAGGGCGACAAGACGGGAGACCGGCGATGATTGCCCGTGTCATCGCCTGGTCGGCGCGTAACCTGCTGCTGGTGCTGTTCGGCACCGGCTTCGCGGCAGCCGCGGGCCTCTACGCGCTGCTGCATCTGCCGCTCGATGCGATCCCCGATCTCTCCGACACCCAGGTCATCGTCTACACCGAATATCCCGGCCAGGCGCCGCAGGTGATCGAGGACCAGGTCACCTATCCCCTGACCACGGCGATGCTGACGGTGCCGAAGTCGAAGGTCGTGCGCGGCTTCTCGTTCTTCGGCGTCTCCTTCGTCTATGTCATCTTCGAGGACGGCACGGATATCTACTGGGCGCGCTCGCGCGTGCTCGAATTCCTCAACGGCGCGGCGTCGCGGCTGCCGGCCGGCGTCTCACCGACCATCGGGCCCGATGCGACCGGGGTCGGCTGGGTCTACCAGTATGCCGTGATGTCGAAAGAGCTGAACCTTGCCGACACCCGCACGATCCAGGACTGGAACCTGAAATTCGCGCTTGCCAGGGCCGAAGGCGTGGCCGAGGTCGCCAGCGTCGGCGGCTTCGTCAAGCAGTACAATGTGATCCTCGATCCGCAGCGGATGCGCGATCGCGGCATCACCATGCAGCGGATGCGCGACGCGATTCGTGCCAGCAACGCCGATGTCGGCGGCCGCACCGTCGAGCTCTCCGAGTTCGAATATGTCATCCGCGGCAAGGGCTATCTGAAGGACATCAACGATCTCGGCAACATCGTGCTGAAGACCGATAGCGGCACGCCGGTGCTGCTGCGCGACGTCGCCCGCGTCGAGCTCGGCCCCGACGAGCGGCGCGGCATCACTGAACTGAACGGCGAGGGCGAGGTCGCGAGCGGTATCGTGCTGCAA
Source organism: Bradyrhizobium sp. USDA 4503 (assembly GCF_054055815.1). NCBI lineage: Bacteria > Pseudomonadati > Pseudomonadota > Alphaproteobacteria > Hyphomicrobiales > Nitrobacteraceae > Bradyrhizobium > Bradyrhizobium sp. USDA 4503. The sequence goes on along the minus strand of NZ_JBSRXS010000001.1, from coordinate 2,567,222 downwards.
CGCTTCGGCGTCAACGCGCTCGACGTGATCGAGAACGTCAAGAAGCGTTTCAGGGAGATCGCGAGCAGCTTGCCGAAGTCGGTCGAGATCGTGCCGGTCTACGACCGGTCCAATCTGATCTATGCGGCGATCGACACGCTGAAGCGCACATTGCTGGAGGAGAGCGCGGTGGTCGCGCTGGTCTGCATCCTGTTCCTGCTGCATGTCCGCAGCGCGCTGGTCGCGATCCTGATGCTGCCGGTCGGCGTCTTGATGGCGTTCGGCGCGATGAAGCTGCTCGGCATCGGCTCCAACATTATGAGCCTCGGCGGCATCGCGATCGCGATCGGCGCCATGATCGATGCGGCGATCGTGATGATCGAGAACGCGCACAAGCACCTGGAGCGAGCCGAGCCCGGCAGGTCGCGGGTCGCGATCCTGATCGAGGCCGCGGCGGAGGTGGGGCCGGCGCTGTTCTTCAGCCTGCTGATCATCACCGTGTCCTTCATGCCGATCTTCACGCTGGAATCGCAGGAGGGGCGGCTGTTCTCGCCGCTTGCGTTCACCAAGACGTTCGCGATGGCGGCGGCGGCGCTGTTGTCGGTGACGCTGGTGCCGGCGCTGATGGTGATCTTCGTCCGCGGCAGGATCGTCCCCGAGCACAGAAATCCGATCAACCGTTTCCTGATCTGGATCTACCGTCCGGTCATCCACGCCGTGTTGCGGGCGAAGACGCTGGTGATCCTGCTGGCGCTCGGCGCCGTCGCCGTCTCGATCTGGCCGGCGCGGCAGCTTGGCACCGAGTTCATGCCCGACCTCAATGAGGGCACGCTGCTCTATATGCCGACCACGCTGCCGGGGATTTCGGTGACCAAGGCGGCCGAGCTGCTGCAGATGCAGGACCGCATCATCCGCAGCTTTCCGGAGGTCGCCTCGGTCTACGGCAAGGCCGGCCGCGCCGCGACCGCAACCGATCCGGCGCCGTCGGAGATGTTCGAGACCATCATCAATTTGAAGCCGAAACCGCAATGGCGCGCCGACCTCACGCTCGACCGCCTGATCGCCGAGATGGACAAGGCGCTGCAATTCCCCGGCGTATCCAACGCCTGGACCATGCCGATCAAGGCGCGCATCGACATGCTCTCGACCGGGATCAGGACGCCGGTCGGCGTCAAGGTGATCGGTCCCGATCTAGCCGTGATCGACAAGCTTGCGCGACAGGTCGAGCAGGTCGTGCGTGGGGTGCCCGGCACCTCGTCGGCCTATGCCGAGCGCAGCCTCGGCGGCTACTATCTCGAGATCACGCCGAATCGTGAGGCCTTGTCGCGCTACGGCATTGCGGTGCAGGACGTGCAGGACACCATCGCGACCGCGCTCGGCGGCCAAAGCGTGACCACAACGGTCGAGGGACGCCAGCGCTTCACCGTCAACATGCGCTATCCGCGCGATTTGCGCGACAATCCGGGCGCGATTGCCAGCGACATCCTGGTGCCGATGCCGGCGGGCGGCGCGGTGCCGCTCGGCGAGGTCGCCGACATCGCGCCGGCGCACGGGCCGACCACGATCCGGACCGAGAACGGGCAACTCGCCACCTACATCTATGTCGACATCCGCGATCGCGATCTCGGCGGCTATGTCGCGGACGCGCAGCGCGCGGTGCAGGCCGGCGTGCAGTTTCCGCCCGGAACCTACGTGGACTGGAGCGGGCAGTACGAATATCTCGAACGCGCCGCGGCGCGGCTCAGGATCGTGGTGCCGGTGACGCTGTCGATCATCTTCCTGCTGCTCTACCTCAATTTCCGCTCGGTGGCGGAGACCATGATCGTGATGCTGTCGCTGCCGTTCGCGCTGGTCGGCGGCTTCTGGCTGATGTGGGCGCTCGGCTTCAACCTGTCGGTTGCGGTCGCGGTCGGCTTCATCGCGCTCGCCGGCGTTGCCGCCGAGACCGGCGTCGTGATGCTGATGTATCTCAACCAGGCGCTGGGCGAGATCACCGCGCATCGCGCTGAGGAGGGACGCACGATCGATCGTGACGACCTCAATCGCGCGATCATCGCGGGCGCGGTCGAGCGCGTCCGGCCGAAGATGATGACGGTGGTCGCCATCATGGCCGGGCTGTTGCCGATCATGTGGAGCACCGGCACCGGCTCGGAGATCATGCAGCGCATCGCGGTGCCCATGATCGGCGGTATGATCTCGTCGACGCTGCTGACGCTGATCGTGATTCCCGCGATCTTCGCCGTCGTGAAGGGCATCAAGATCGAAGCGAGAGTGTCGGCACCCGAAGTTGCTTCCTGTGCCGCGCGCCAGCAGGCAAGGATGTGATGGAAACATGACGCCTGTTGGTAGTTTCAAATCGGATTGAGTGATACCCCAAGGGGGTATATAGCTGATGGCGGTTTGCAGCGAGCTGATTTGCGGTTAGCTTGCGGCGGTCGGAGATGCGAAGCGGGTGCTGGTGCGATTGACGAGATCAGGGCGGTTGCGGGCGGGATGTTCCATCATCCTGGCCTATCTGTTTTGCGTGCTCGCGCCGTCCTTCGCGCTTGCATTCGGGGCGCCGTTTCCGTGCCTGACCGATGAGGTGCAGCCCGTCGCCGCGGCGCATGTTCACGCGGCGTCGATGGCGCATGCCGAAGCCGTCACGCACGATCATGCCGCCCACGATCTTGGCGGCATGCACATGCAACACGCAGCCGATGATGCTGCGCCGCCTGTGAAGCATAGCCACGACGGCAAGAGTTCGCCGGGGCCGTGCTGCGCGCTGATGTGCGTGTCGGCGCTGCCGGCCGATCTTCCATTCGTCGCTGCTCCCTTGCACCCGATCGCCACGCGTCTTTCCGAGGCTTATCAGAGCCTGCGGAGCGAGGCGCCTCCGCGCCTCTATCGTCCCCCCATCGCCTGATCGTTCGCTGACATCGTGGCGGTGCCGCACGCTTGCGTGCGCACGCCTGTTATTCATCGGATGATCGGGACAGATCCATGTATTCGCATCTCGGGGCGAGGCTCGCCGCCGTGGCCACCAGGCTTGGCAACAGGCTCGGCCGGCGCGCGCCACCCACATTGCTGTCGCGGATGGCCGCCGCCATCCTCGCATCTGCGTCGCTCGCCGGCTGCATGGCCGACGGCCGGCCGGTCGCCGTCGCAGGCGATCCGGCAAATCCGGAGGCGGGGACGGCCGCCGTCGGCTACCGCTCGACGATCGCGCCCTACAGCAGCCTGCGTCCGGCGACGCCGTTGCCCTGGCGCGAGCGCAATGACGGCGTGACGCCGCCGGCCAAGCCGGACCAGTAGGAGGGCGCCATGCGACATCGGATCATCGTGCCGATCCTGCTGCTTGCGTCATCCGCGCTCGTGGGATGCGCGTCGTTCTCGCCCGACACCGGCATGGGCGTTGTCTCCGAGGTGACCGAGCAGGCGATCGGCAAGGACGTCGCCTTCGTGCGGTCGGTGGATGAGGCCGCGACCGTCGACGCCGCAGTGAAGCGGCTGCTCGCGCGCAATTTGACGGCGGATGCCGCCGTGCAGGTTGCGCTCTTGAACAACAAGGGGCTGCAGGCCGCCTATAACGAACTGGCGCTGGCGGAGACCGATTACGTCGCCGACAGCCTGCCGCCGAACCCGACCTTCTCGGTCTCCCGCATCAGCGGCAACGGCGCCAGCGAGGTCGAGCGGCAGGTGGTCGGCGACATCCTGGCGCTCGCGACCCTTCCGGCCCGCTCCGAGATCGCGCGCGAGCGCTTCCGCCAGGCGCAGCTCAAGGCCGCGCTCGCCACCTTGCGGCTTGCCGCCGAGGTGCGGCGCAGCCATGTCGCGGCGGTGGCCGCGAACGAGACGGTCGCGCTGCTGACGGATGCGAAGGCGACCGCGGAGTCGACCGCGCAGCTCGCGAAAAAGCTCGGCGAGACCGGCGGCATGAACAAGCTCGACCAGGCCCGCGAGCAGGTGTTCTACGCCGAGATCACCGCCGACCTCGCCAGCGCGCGGCAGAATGCGGCGAGTTCGCGCGAGCGGCTGGCGCGCCTGCTCGGATTGTGGGACGGCGATCTCGGCTTCCGGATCCCCGGCAAGTTGCCATTGCTGCCGAAGCGGCCATTGGAACAGCCGTCGATCGAGATCGCGGCGGTTGGCCATCGCGTCGACCTGCAGATCGCGCGGATGGAAATCGTCGCGCTCGCCAAGGCGCTCGATCTCGCCGAGGCGACGCGTTTCGTCACGCTGCTCGACGTCGCCGGCATAGACAGGCGGACGCACGATCCCGAAGCCCCGCCGTTCAGGGAGCGCGGCTTCGACGTCCAGTTCCAGATTCCGATCTTCGACGGCGGCGAGGTGCGCGTGCGCCAGGCGGCGGAGATCTACCGCCAGGCGATGAACCGCCTGACCGAGAAGGCGATCAACGTCCGCTCCGAGGCGCGCGACGCCTACCGCGTCTACCGCTCGACCTACGACATCGCGCGCCATTACCAGCGCGAGGTGCTGCCGCTGCGGCAGATCATCATCGAGGAGATGCAGCTGCGCTTCTCCAGCATGCAGGTCGACGTGTTCGCGCTGCTGACCGAAGCGCGGCAGCGGCTCGCCTCGCTGCGCGCGGCGATCGACGCCAGGCGCGACTTCCTTCTGGCGCAATCCGAGCTGCAGACCGCGATCAACGGCGGCGGCTCGGCCGGCGCAGCATCGACACCGTCTTCCATCGCCTCGGCCGCGCAGCCCGCGGCCGGCGGCGGTCATTGAATGGAGCAGCACATGTTTTCACGACGAGGATTTCTGGGTAGCGCGGCGCTGGTCACGGCGAGCGCGGTCAGCGGCCGCGTCCAGGCCGCCGCCATTCCCGAAGCGCCGACCATGGACAAGGTGGTGATGCAGCCGCCGCTACATCCCGCCAGCGGGCCGGACTACCGGCCGGTGGTCACGCTCAACGGCTGGTCGCTGCCGTGGCGGATGAACGGCGACTGGAAGGAATTCCATCTCGTCGCCGAGCCCGTGGTGCGCGAATTTGCCGACGGCATGAAGGCCAATCTCTGGGGCTATAACGGCCAGGCGCCGGGGCCAACCATCGAGGCGGTCGAGGGCGACAAGGTCCGCATCTTCGTCACCAACAAACTGCCGGAGCACACCACGGTGCACTGGCACGGCATGATCGTGCCGTCAGGCATGGATGGCGTCGGCGGACTCAACCAGCCGCACATCAAGCCGGGCAAGACCTTCGTCTACGAGTTCGAGATGAAGCACAGCGGGACCTTCATGTACCACCCGCATTCCGACGAGATGGTGCAGATGGCGATGGGCATGATGGGCATGTTCATCGTGCACCCGCGCGATCCGGCATTCCGGCCAGTCGACCGCGACTTCGTCTTCATCATGAGCAGCTACCTGATCGACCCCGGCACCTATCTGCCGAAGGTCAATGAGATGACCGACTTCAACATGTGGACCTGGAACAGCCGCGTCTATCCCGGCATCGATCCGATGCCGATCCGTCTCGGCGACAGGATCCGCGTGCGGATCGGCAACCTGACCATGACCAACCATCCGATCCATGTGCACGGGCATAATTTCGCGGTGACCTGCACCGACGGTGGCTGGGTGCCGGTGTCAGCGCAGTATCCGGAGACCACGACCGACGTGCCGGTCGGCGCGGTCAGGGCGTTCGACATGCTCGCCGACAATCCGGGCGACTGGGCGTTCCACTGCCACAAGTCGCACCACACCATGAACGCGATGGGCCACGACGTCAGAAACTTCATCGGCGTGTCGCGCCAGGATCTCGCCAAGGCGGTCGGCAAGCTCGCGCCCGACGCCATGGTGATGGGATCGACCGGCATGGCGATGGGCAACATGGAGATGCCCGCGCCCGACAACACGCTGCCGATGATGACCGGCACCGGACAATTCGGGCCGATCGAGATGGGCGGCATGTTCACGGTGATGAAGATCCGCGAGGGGCTCGGCCGCGACGATTACGCCGACCCCGGACCGTACAAATATCCGCCGGGCACGGTTGCCTATGAGGTCGAGGCGCCCGCCGCCGAGCCCGCGCGCCAGCCGCCGGTGGCGCCCGGGCGAAAAGGCAAGCCATCGATGAAGGGAATGAAGATGTAGCGGATCCAGCTCACTCACCAACGACAAGCATCAAACACAGAATGGAGAATCCAGTGAAGCAACTCACCAGCATCGGCATCGCGCTGATTGCGCTGTCGGTCACCGCAGTGCCGTCGCGTGGTCACGAGAAGCACGGCCACGAATCCTATTCGGCCGGCGAGCCCGGCGATCCGAGCAAGCCCTCGCGCACGGTCGAGGTCGAGATGAAGGAGATGGAGTTCACGCCGTTCCGCATCGAGGTCAAGCGCGGCGAGCAGATCCGCTTCGTGATCCGCAATGCCGGCACCGAGGATCACGAATTCCTGCTCGCGACCACCGAAGAGAATCTGAAGCATGCCGAAGTGATGAAGAAGCATCCGCACATGGAGCATGACGATCCGAACGGCGTTCGCCTCGCACCGAAGAAGAGCGCGGAGATCGTCTGGAAATTCACCAAGGCCGGAACGTTTGAATATTCCTGCCTGATCCCGGATCACCGCGACTACGGGATGAGCGGCCGCGTCATCGTGAAATGAAACCAGCAGCGAAAGAAAGCACAACAATGATGAACAGGATGATCCAACTTGCCGGCGCCGGCGCATTCGCGCTGGCTCTGACCCTGGGCGCGGCGCTCGCGCAGGCCGCCGCGATCAATGGCGAGGTTAAGAAGATCGACGAGGGCGCGGGCAAGATCACGCTCAAGCACGGTCCGGCCAAGAGCCTTGGCATGGACGAGCCGATGACGATGGTTTACCGGGTCAAGGATCCGGCGCTGCTGAAGCAGGTCAAGGTCGGCGACAAGGTCCGGTTCGAGGCCCAGGAGGGCGACGGCGGCTACACCGTTACCGCGATCCAGAAGGCGAAGTGAGGCGACGGCCCGCATCAGCAGGTTGGGCTGTCGGCTGAACGCAGCCGGCAGCCCTTGAACCCGCGACGCATGATCGCCGGAGCTGTTCCGGATGGATCGGCTTGAACGCGTTGCGTGGCCGGCCTTATCCTGTCGTCTGCAAGGACGAGCAATGAACGATTGCTGCGGGCAGAATGCTGCGCACCACCGCCGCTGACGCTGCCGGTCAAGGCCGGCGTGCGGGCAGGGGACCGCGACCGCGCGGCCGATTCGTGCGGCTGCTCGGGCGGCGTTCCGGTCTTTGACGGCCTCGATCCGCGCTACAGGCGCGTGCTCTGGACGGTCATCGGCATCAATGGCGCGATGTTCCTGACCGAGATGATCGCGGGTCAGCTTGCCGGATCGCAGGCGCTCAAGGCCGATGCGCTCGACTTCCTTGCCGATACGGTCACCTATGGACTGAGCCTTGCGGTGATCGGCGCCGGCCTGCGCGTGCGCGCCTCCGCCGCACTGTTGAAGGGCGCGTCGCTGAGCTTGATGGCGCTGTGGGTGTTCGGCTCGACCGTCTACCAGACGTTCGCGCTCGGCGTGCCGAAGGCCGAGGTGATGGGCGCCATCGGCGCGTTGGCACTCGCGGCCAATCTAGGCTCGGTTCTGCTTCTGCTGCCGTACAAGGACGGCGATGCCAATGTCCGCTCGGTCTGGCTCTGCTCGCGCAACGACGCGATCGGAAACCTCATCGTGATGGCGGCGGCTCTCGGCGTGTGGGGATCGGTCTCGGCCTGGCCTGACCTTGCCGCCGCCACCGTGATGGCGACGATATTCCTCACCTCGTCGGTGCAAATCCTGCGGCAGGCATGGGCCGAATATCGCGAGGCGGCGCTACGCAGCCCGTCAGCAGCGCATGGCTGAGGAAGCCGCAAACGCCCGGTGCTTCCTGCGACAGGCCGCGCCAAGGCGGAAATTTGCCGCGCATTTACCTTAAATCATGGCTCCGTGGGAACGTCCGTGGCAGCGGCGCGTTGCTGTGCATCATTCGAGCGCAGAAGGCCCCCTCCATGACAATCAACGCGGCAATACTGATGGCGGCATTGGTGCTATCGGGAACCGTGTTGGCGCAAAGCTCAGGCCCTTCGGCCGGCTCGGCGGGGGCCGGGCAGGCCGCCAACGTGACCACCACCGGCGAGGCGCTGAACAGCGCCAAGAAGACCGGCAACAGCGGGCCGCCGGTCGAGAAGGCCGCGCGTCCGGCCAAGCCGGATGCCGGCGCCGCGGGCAACACGGTGGGGGCGAGCCGCCCGCAAAAGCCCGATCGTCGCCTCGAGCATTATCCGTAATCTCCATCCGTAACGATTATGCTGATCCGTGGGATGGGTGGAGCGAAGCGATACCTATCACCTCTGATCCGCGCGGAAGCAGGATGGGTTTCGCTGCGCTCCACCCATCCTACGGCGCAGCAAAAAGCCGGCGCAGTCGTCGTGACCACGCCGGCTCGATGTAGGAAGCGGTTGCCTTAACTCAGTAAACCAGGCCGGTGCCCGGGGGCTTCTCCAGCGCTGCGGCGAGCGAGCGATATTCGTCGCTGTTGGTGCCGGCGAGCTGGGCGATGCGGTTCAGGTGGTACTGCGCCTGATCGCGGTTGCCCTGTTCGACCTGCCAGAGGCCGTAATACTGCCAGGTGCGCACGTGGGCCGGGTCGGCCTTCAGCGCGCGCTCGTACCAGATCTGCGAGACCTTGTAGTCGCCGAGCTTGCGATAGGAGTAGCCGATCAGGTTGGCGACGTCGGCGCGATCATCCTGGCCGAGCGCCTTCAGCTGCTCGATCGCGGCGGTATAGTCGTGCTTGTCGTAAATCGTGGTGTAGGCGGCGCGATAGCCGGCCAGGAACTTCTGATCGTCGATCGCGGAGCTCTTGTCCTTCTTCGCCTTCTTGCCCTTGCTGCTGCCGCTGTCGGAAGCCGGCGGCGAGGGATTGTCGCTGCCCGCGGCATAGGCCGAGATGACCGGCCCGGAGGCGAGCGTCATCGAGAGCATTGCGAGGCCCAAAAACTTCGTCTTCCTGCTCATTCCTGGTTGCTCCTGATCGTTCCTGATCGTGCTCGGTAATCCTACACCGAAGCCTGATGACTTGAACACCCAGGGGTGCAGAACATTCCCGGCCGATCCCACGATTGCGTGATCCTGCTTTTCCGGCGGAGAGGAGAACATGACAGAGATGTCATGCACATGAATGAAGTCCGTCAGGGTCCTTCAGAACGGGTTCAGTGCGCGGCCCATAAGGTCACGTGCATTGATCGGTGAGGCCGACCATCCGGCCGGAGAACTCTCGATCCCGACGAGGAGGACCATCATGCTGAAGACGATTTCCGCCGCGCTGCTCGCCATGTCCGTGATCGCAGCGCCCGCGCTCGCCGCCGAGACCGGCAAGGCCGCAACGCCCGCGCCGGCGACCACGACTGCCCCGGCAACCAAGGCCGCTCCCGTGATCAAGAGCGAGCAGCTGCCGTCGAAGGTGCGCAACGCCAACGCCAAGATGCACCACAAGCACTATCGCCATCACCGCCACCACAAGCACATGGGCATGCTGAAGGTGAAGTCGCCGAAGCATGCGACCAAGCACGTCCACGCGAAGGTCGCGACCAAGCACGTCGCGCCGGCCAAACGCGGCTGACCCAAGCGCGGTTGAATCTGATCCGAGGGGCGTAGTTTCGATCCACATTGCCCCGCTGCGCCTTTTGGATGCAGAACCGGCCCGTCCGTCCATTGCTTCCCCAATGGCGACGGGCCGGAGTGCGTCTGGCTCCGGTTGTGAACCCGGGCGAAGAATAACCGAGTTGCGAATTCCCTTCGGCCGCCCGGCGGTTTATGAGACGCCTCCGGGGACTCAGGGAACAGCGTCGTTTGCGGATTTCATCACAACTGGCAGCCATCCTGCTGCTCTCGCTTCCGCTCGCCGGCTGCCTCACCAGCGACGACGGCGGCGGGCCGACCACCTTCACCGATGACCGGGGCGTCGCCAACCAGCCATTCCCGGACCGTTACCGCGACCAGATCGTAGCCTTCATGCGGACCTATCTGAACAATCCGGTCGGGGTCCGCGAGGCTGCTATCGCCGAGCCGGCGCAGCGCACAGTCGGCGGCCGGCTGCGCTACGTCGTGTGCCTGCGCTACAGCGCGAAGGATACCGACGGCAATTACCGCGCCGCCCGGGAGCGCGGTGTCCTGTTTGTCGACGGCCGGCTCGACCGCATCCTCGACAACCCCGCCGAGCCCTGCGCCGGCGCGTCCTACGCGGCATTTCCGGAACTGGAAAAGATGCCGCGCTAAGGCATGATCCGGAAAAGTGTGAAGCGGTTTTTCCGAAAGGATCATGCCCGAACAAGAAGCAGGAGCGCGATCTGATCGCGCTTCTGCGCGGCGGCTTGTCGCAAGCCTGATCGAAACGTTAGCGAAACCGATCACTTTTCGGGGAGCGTTGAACTTCACTTTAGCCGTCTGCGACTTACATCCAGCCGAGATGCGGCTGCTTAACCGGTGAAAAAAAACCTTCTGTGCCAGGGAACAAACGGGCGTTGTTGCGACCCTGTCACAGCTCGGAAACATCACGGGTGCGGCATTGCCCCAAAGCAACCTAATTGAGGTCACGTTGTTTGGCTTTACAGCGCAGCGTTAGTAACGGGGATCAGAAATGAAGAAGTTTTTGCTCGGCACAGTCGCGCTGGCCGCCCTTGCGGGCCCTGCGTTTGCGGCTGACATGCCGGCCCGCACCTATACCAAGGCACCGCCGCCCTATACCGCCCCCGCCGTCGTCTACAACTGGACCGGTTTCTATATCGGCGGCCATGTCGGCGGCGCGTTCACCGACGGCAACAACCTGATGGGCAGCGACGCGCGCTTCATGGGTGGCGTGCAGGGCGGCTTCGACTATCAGTTCGCCCCGAACTGGGTGATGGGCGCCGAGGCGCAGTATTCCTGGCTGCCCAGCTCCTCGAACAATGGCGTGCTGCTCCCGGGCGGAACGCTGGTGACCGGCAATACCGACCAGATCGGTTCGGTGACCGGCCGCCTCGGCTACACTTGGGGGCCGGCGCTGCTCTACGCCAAGGGCGGTTATGCCTGGCGCGACAACAACAACATCACCGCGTCGGTCGGCGGCGTGCCGGCGTCCTTCACCACCGATGGCGGCCACAAGGACGGCTATACGGTCGGCGCGGGCCTCGAATACATGTTCGCCCCGAACTGGTCGGCGAAGGCCGAATACCAGTACTACAATTTCGGCAAGACCAACTTCACCAGCGGCCCGGCCGACCTCGTCGGCACGAGCTTCCGGAACGACGAGCACACCGTCAAGCTCGGGGTCAACTACCGCTTCGGCTGGGGTGGCCCGGTCGGCTCCCGCTACTGATCGCGGCTTCATCACATCAATGAAAGGCCGGCCTTCGGGTCGGCCTTTTTGTTGGCCAGCCGCTCGCCCCGGAATGACGACGGATGCGGTGAACCCGTAGATGGGGTAACGGGCCGGCCGCCCGCTCGCTACGGCGCAATTTGGAAGCGCGCTCGCGAGCGGCCTGTTGGTTGGAAGGCGGTCGTCCCTCAAACTGATGGTGTTCAACGGAGTCGGGCAAGCCCGCTCCAAGCATCATTAAGGGACGACCATGTACCACTATGCAGGAATTGACGTGTCTTTGGAATGCTCGAGCGTTTGCCTTGTCGATGGGACAGGCAAGATTTTGCGCGAGACGAAGGTTGCGAGCGAGCCGGCGGCGCTGATCGCCTGGTTCCGGTCGCTGGGTCTGGTACTGGAACGGATCGGGCTGGAGGCAGGCCCCTTGTCGCAATGGCTGTATGCGGGTCTGCGAGACGCAGGGCTTGCGGTCGAGCTGCTGGAAACGCGGCACGTTCGCGAAGCCTTCAAGTCGATGCCGGTGAAGACGGACCGCAACGATGCCCGCCGGATCGCGCAGTTGATGCGGCTCGGCTGGTTCCGGCCGGTGCACTGCAAGTCGGTCGCGGCGCAGGAGACCCGCGCCATCCTGACGGCGCGCAAGCTGCTGCAATCCAAGCTTCGCGATGTCGAGAACAGCCTGCGCGGCATACTTCGCGGTTTTGGCCTGAAGGTCGGTGCGACCACCGAGCGCACGTTCGCCGGACGCATCCGCGAGCTCGTGACCGGCCATCCCGGACTGGAGTTGGTCGCGGCGGCGCTGCTCCAAGCCCATGCGGTGCTGCTGCGGGAGTTCAAGAGCCTGGACAAGCACACCCAGAAGCTCGCCAGGACGCATCCATCCGCCAAGCTCCTGATGACAACGCCGTCCGTTGGTCCGATCGTGGCGCTCACCTATGCCGCGGCGATCGACGACCCGAAGCGCTTCCGCTCCTCGAAGGCCACGGGAGCCCACTTTGGGCTCACCCCGAAGAAGTACCAGTCCGGTGAGACCGACTACACCGGCCGCATCAGCAAGATCGGGGATGCCTCCGTGCGCGAGGCACTCTACCAGGCAGCTCACGTCATGCTGACCAAGCCGGTCAAGAATTGCTCGGCATTGAAGAGCTGGGCGATGCGGATCGCCCGGCGCGCAGGCATGCGCAAGGCCAAGGTAGCGCTGGCTCGCAAGCTCGCCGTGATCCTGCATCGCATGCTCGCCGACACCAAACCGTTCAACCCGATGACCAAGGCCATCTAGCCAGGAGCAGCAATCGGTTCCGGGCGGGCCACGACACCAGGCTCTCCCCGAGCGAAGTCCCTCCGCTGGGACGATGGATCCGGTCAGGCCGCCATCCGGGAAGTGGCTCACGACCACGCAATCCGTAGATTGGCCGGCCGGCTCCTCAATGCACCCCATCAGGCGACGGCCTTCGCGCCGATCCCGTACAGAAGCAAGTGCCCGGCGAGTGGATGACGCGAAAAGGGATTGACTAACCAAGGCCCGTTACAGAAGCCCGGATGGAGCGCAGTGTAATCCGGGGCAGCCGATCCGACGAACGAAGTGCCGGATTTCGCTCCGCTCCATCCGGGCTACGACCCCACATTCACCTGATGTTCAGGCCTGATCGTGCAATGCAAAAAATAATTCCTGCATTGCACGGAACTTTCATCGTGCTGCGCTATTATGCGATCGCCGGGCTGGTGGACAAACGAACATGCGTAGTTTTGCGTTAGGGCTGATCCTCTCTGCGGTCTCCGTGCCGTGCCTTGCCCAGACTATCCTCAAATCCGAACCGCTGGCGCTCGCGCCCTACGAGGTCGTGTTCGTGCAGGACGCGTCCTGCTCGGCTGGCAAGGTGCTCAAGGTGACCGGCGCGATCCGGGGTCTGCATCGGCGGAAGATTTGCGTTTCGCTCGCCGCCGAACAGGCCTCGCTGGCGACGGCCACGCCGTAGGCGCGGGCGACCGCACCGATTGGCCCGCCGCTGCGCGCCGGCCAGCCTGCCGTCTGATCAGTTCAACCGCGGCTCCAGGCGTGCTTCGCGATCGGCATCGGCCTTGTTCTTGGCCGGATCCTCGTTCGGCTCGAGCTGACAGGGCCGGATTTCGTAGTCGTTATCCAGCACCGGGCGCGGCGCGGACTCCTCCTCTCCGGAGATGGCATCCACCACCAGGCCGGATTTCCTTGCCAGTGTCCAGACATCCGCCTCGGTCGGGTAGGCCTTGCTCAGCTTGGCGTCCTGATAAAACAGCGCGTACGGCATTCGTCGTTCCCCAAACAACCGACAACGCCAGCCCCCGTTTTGGGTTTCAGGCAATATCGCCGTTCCGGTCACGGAACCGTGAGCGAGCATCCGCGGCAAGCATCTGAAAATATGAGTCATTTCGGTTCTTTCGCGGAAGGGCCTTGAGTCCTTAACGGGTGGTAAACCCCCGAAAAAAGAATCCCCGGGACTCTCCGGGTAGAATCGCCGGATGCTCCGGCCCATGAGAGCAATCCACCAGCCCCCTTACGAACGCGTGCAGCTCGCGCTTGCGGTTGCGCTGCTCGCGGCCTGCGCCGCCAATGTGGCGCTGGTCTGGTCCTGGCTTTAGATCTCCCGGCTCTCGCCAAAATCTGTATGTGGCGGCCACGCGAAAACGCCGGAGCCGCGCGGCGCCGCTGGCGATTGACGGCACCGGCATTCCTCCCATCATTGCCGGCAGAACAAGCGCCCGCTGCGCCCTGCGCGGACGGGCCGCGATCGGGGGAGCTGATATGATCGACACGCTGAAGGAACGGGTCAACGGCGACGCCGGCCTGGTGCGGCGCGGCCGCTACCTCACCACGACATTCCTGCTCGAGATCGGCGCGCCCGCCTGGCTGATCGCGATCCATGAGGGCCGGATCGTCGCGGTGACGAAGGGCCCGTTCGTGATGCCGTCGTCGTCGTTTGCGCTGCGCACCTCGCAGGCGGAGTGGGACCGGTTCTGCGAAAAGCGGCCGCCGCCGGGCTCGAACGACCTGATGGCGCTGATCAAGCGCCGCGTGCTGAAGGCTGAGGGCGAGCTGCAGATCTTCATGGCGAACCTGCGCTACTTCAAGGAGGCGCTCGGCAAGCTGCGCCGCGAGGGAGTGGCCGCATGAGCGCCAGGTTCGAACCGATCGTCGGCCGTTACATGCATCTGGAGCTGTTCGGCCGGGCCCACCGCGTCTATGTCGAGGAGGCGGGCGAGGGCACGCCGCTGCTCTGCCTGCACACCGCGGGCGCGGACGGGCGGCAACATCGCGGCCTGATGAACGATGCGCGCGTCACGCGCAACCATCGCGTCATCGCCTTCGACATGCCCTGGCACGGCAAGTCGTCGCCGCCGCAGGGCTGGCACGACGAGGAGTACCAGCTCACCTCCGCGCAATATACGACCATGATCCTGGCGGTGATGGACGCGCTCGACCTCGACAGGCCGATCGTGATCGGCTGCTCGATCGGCGGCCGGATCGCGCTGCATCTCGCGCTCGAGCATCCCGAACGTTTCCGCGCCATCATCGGCCTGCAGGCCGGCGCGCATGTCGATCCCTATTACGACCTGAATTTCCTGCACCGGCCGGACGTGCATGGCGGCGAGGTCGCCGCCGCCATCGTCTCGGGCCTCGTCGGCCCCGACGCGCCCGACAAGGAGCGGTGGGAGACGCTGTGGCATTACATGCAGAGCGGGCCCGGCGTGTTCAAGGGCGACCTCTATTTCTACAAGGTCGACGGCGACATCCGGGCCCGCGTCGCCGAGATCGACACCAGACGTTGCCCGCTGTTTCTGTTGTCGGGCGAGTACGACTATTCCTGCACGCCGGAAGAGACGCTGGCGGTGGCGAACAGCATTGCCGGGGCTGAGGCCACCATCATGAAGGGCCTCGGCCATTTCCCGATGAGCGAGAATCCGGGCGAATTTCTCACGCACCTGCTGCCGGTGCTGGAGAAGATCGGCGGCCGCTAGCGCACGCCCGGGGTTGCTTTGGTCCTCGACCTCGGGCGGCGCGGTATGACAGACTGCGCGTCCGCCCGATTGGGCGTGAACCGGTTGCGCAGGAGGTCCCCATGCTTCCGAAGGCTGAAGCGGCCTATTTCGCGATTGCCGACATCTCCGGCTATACCAACTTCCTCGCGGCGGTCGAGCTCGACCATGCGCAGGATATCATCGCCGATTTCATGGATACGGTGGTGAAAGCGCTGCGCCCGCCGTTCCGCCTCGCCAAGTTCGAAGGCGACGCCGCGTTCGTCTACACCACCGCCGAGACGATCGACGGCTCGCTGCTGCAGGACGCGATCGAGGGCGCCTATTTCAAATTCCGCCGGCGCCTGCGCAGCGTGCGCCAGGCCTCGACTTGCGAGTGTCAGGCCTGCGTCGCGATGGGCGATCTCGATTTCAAGTTCGTTATCCATCATGGCGAGATGGTGAAGCAGAAGATGGGCGGCAGGGAGGAGCTCGCCGGGCGCGACGTCATTCTGGTCCACCGGCTGCTCAAGAACACGGTTGCTGAGAAGATCGGCGGGCGCGCCTACGCGCTCTACAGCGACGCGGCCATCCGCGCGATGGGTGTCGACCCGGTCGCGCAGGGTCTCATCGCCCATCGCGAAACCATCGACGTCATCGGCGACGTGACGCTGTGGGCGCGCGATCTGGAAGCGGCGTGGCGGCAGGAAGACGCGCAAACCCGGATGCAGGTGACGCGCGACGATGCCTACGTCATGCTGGAATTCGACATCGCCGCGCCGCGGCAGACGGTTTGGGAGTTTTTCACCGTGCCCGGGCAATGGCAGAAATGGTGGGACGCCGACACCATCGTCGAGGATTCCGGCAAGGGACGACGCGGTCCCGGTACCAGGAACCACTGCATGCACGGCAACCATACCGTCGTTGAGGAGATGCTCGATTGGCGCCCGCCCGATTATTTCACGGTGGGCATCACGCTTCCGATTCCCGGCGCGCCGCGGATCGTGATGACTCGCGCCGTTCTGGACGGTCCAAACGGAATGACGCATCTGGAGCTGCGGGTCGCCAAACCTAAACCAAAGGATCGAGAGTTCGTCGACGGCGCCGCAGTGAAATACGCCGAACGCATGACCAAGGCGATCGCCGGCTTGCGATCCATGCTGGAAGGGAAGCAGCCTGCCCTCGATGCAGTGGAGGAGCCGGCGTTGACGCGATCGAGCGGACGCTTCCTGACCGAGCCGGTGAAGTCGGGCGCGCGCGGCTGATGCCCAACGCACGGTCCGGGTCTAATGGGGCTGCGTTACTTGCCCGAGCGCGGCAGCTCGTCGATCGCAGCGCGGACCTTGGCCATGGTCGTGGTGCAATATTCCTCGCGCTCCTTCAGGAAGCGCTGCTGCTGGGCGCGGAAATTCGCAACCCGCTCCCGCACCTCGGATCCGAAGTCGCCGCTGATGTCGAGCCTGGCAAAGTGCGGCAGCTGCGCCGGTTGAGGCGGAACTTCGACGACCGTCACCGCCAAAGGCGACGGAGCGGGGGGCAGGCCCTCGATCACGGTCGGCGCCGGAAGCGGAGGCGGTACGACCGCAGCCCGCACCTCAGCCTTGACGCTGAGCGTGGCGACCGCCTCGGCCAAGGCCTGTTCAGCGGCGATCGGCAACGCGGCGGCGGGGGCAGGTGTAGCGGCAGGCGGCGTGGCGGTCGGCTGGGCGGCAGGCGCCGCCGCCGTCCGTGAGGCAGGCGCCGGAAGCTCGGCGTCGGGCAGCTTGCCCTTCACCGACTGTACGAAAGCCATTGTCTGCGCGATCAGGAGATCGCGTTCTTTCATCCACTTCATGGCGCACCCTGAGCGCGCGGATTCCAGCAAAGCAACCGCGCGGAATCAAGCGCTCGCCATCATGATGGTTGACGAAGACGCCTGTTTGGTAGGCGCGGTGACATAATTGTGACACGCCGCGCGGGCGTGGACGGTCAGCGTTGACGGGGATTGGTGTTCGGGACGAACGGGGTACCGACGATCCGGACCCGGGTCTGGGCCAATCCCTGATCCGATGCCGACGCGTGATTCGCAGGCGGTCGCAGCGCGGGGTTCGCCGGCGCGGGTGCCGGATCCAGCAGGGCGACGAGGCCGGCCGCGGCCACGCTGAGCAGCGTGAACGTGCCCAGAAGCAGCAAATTGCGGTCGGATTCGCGGACCCTCATGCGAGGAAAATCGCGTGAAAGGGCATAACGTTCCGAACAAATCCTCAGGGCGTTGTCGAGCGGATTTGGCCTCACCTTGAGGACGAGCATCAGGAGAGGACGAACCGGTAAGCCGTCCGGAACGGGGCGGGGGCCAGCCTAATGGGCCGCTACCGCAGCGGGTACCTGCTCGATGCTGCGGGCCTCGATCAGGTCGGCGTAGCGGCCATATTCCTCGGCCATTTCGAGCAACTTGTCGCGCACCGCGGCGTCGGTCACCTGCCGGGCCAGCCGTCGCGCCTGATCGGATTGGAAGCGGTAATGTGCTGTGTCGGACATGGTGGCGGCTCCTCACATATCTGTAAGGGCCACCCGGCAAAGGTTCATCAAGGCGTCATTGCAGCGTCGGTGGACGATCCGCCGGGGGCGCCGACGTGACCGGCCCCGTCTTGTCCTCGCGGACCTCGACTTCGAACCAGCCCATCTCCTTCAGCTCGCGTGCCTTCTTCTCGGCCGCGTCTTCGCTGTCGCGCTTCAGCACGATTCGGCTGGTGCCATCTCGGGCAAGGATCAAATAGGTCATTGGCAGAGTCCCACCCCGCATTCTGCATACCCCGTTTGGGGCCGCAAGAACAGAAGCAAGGCGAGGGATGGGTGATCCTACGGGAAGGATCCCACGATTCCTGCCAGGGGAGTGTCGCAGCGGCTTTCCGAACCGGCCCCGCGGCGCAGCGCCAGTTCGGAAGGGCGAGTTGCCTCAGCGCTTCACCACCACGTCGATGTGGCGGTTCCTGTCGTCCCACCGGCCGCTCTGCAGGCAGCTCTCGCGGTAGCTGTCGCAGATGGCGAGGTCGCCGCCATGGGTGCGATTCCAGGTCTTGCAGGTCGACGCGATGTAGGTGCAGGTGCATTTGCCCGACGCGCATTGGCGCTCGACAGCGGTTTCGGCGGTGGCCGCCGAAATGGTGGCGGCGAAGGTTGCGAGCAAGATCAGCAATCTCATGGTGATTCCTCAAAATGGTGAAGTCTGGTCGGCGATAATTTCAGGCCGATCAGGATTGGCGGTGTGCCTTAGCGTTGGGTGCAGACGAAGCGGGTGCCGATCTTCGTCGTGCCGGTGGCCCGGCTGCCCTTCTTCGCGACAGGATAGTTGTTGCCGTTCGGGAAGCCGGTGAGATGGATGTAGGCGCTATCGCCGCCATCATACGACCCGGAGATCAGACCCGGGGCGGAGCAGGTCCAGCCTGCGGCGCTTGCCGGGATGCAGCCGATGGCAAGGAAGGCAAGGGCGAGTCCGATTTTCATCTCACCCTCGAGCATCATCGATAGCCCGCGCTGAAGTTATGGTCGCGAATGCCGATCGCCTTGGCCTGTGCTGCGGACACCCGATCCCGACACTGGATGTATCTCAGGACCTGCGCGTCGGTGCCTGCGGAGTGCGCGCGCCACATATCGAGATTGAAGCCGTTCTTGGCCATGCAGGCCTGGGAGTGAGGGCTGTCATTGCGCTCCCTGGCGCTCGCCGGAGCGACGGCCAGTGTGGACAAGACAATCGCGGTGCAGAAAACAATCTTCATTTTGAAATTCCCAAAGATGAAAGTGCCGGAACAATAGCCAGCGGGAACAAAATCACAAGTAGTCGTTGCGAGATGACTCAACGTTCTCGCTAGCGCTTCCTGCAAAACATTGCGAAGCGCAGGGTCGTTGCATTGGCTAGCGGTGAGCGCGATCGACGACGTGGCACTCCCGGCGACCGGAATACTACGGCTCGCTCTGTACATTGTGGGCAATCAGGCGATGCGCTTTGATTGAATCGCGACGACGTGTTCGAATCGCACCGGGAACGACGCGGCGTAGGCCGCGCATATCTGATGGAGGACGCGATGCCCAGGCACTTCGGTTTGAAGGCAGCATCGGCCGCAGGACGGTCGGCGTTCACGGGGTCATCAAGGGATTTGCAGCAGCGGACTGCTTCGGCGTCGGCATCGAAGAAGCATGCTCTGGACAGCGCTGCAGCGTCGAAGCACGCTTCCCCATGCTCGGAACTGCCGTATTCGCCTGCGAGCTGGCGGGGCTGCTGCGGTCGACGGTCGATCTCGGCAGACTGAAGCTGTGTCGCGGCGGCCAGATGGCGGAAATCCAAGCCAGCGGAAATCCAAGCCAATTGGTGCCGGCTGAGGGGATTGAACCCCCGACCTTCAGTTTACAAAACTGCTGCTCTACCGCTGAGCTAAGCCGGCGAATTGGGAATGATTTGCGCGCTCGAATAGCAGACTTGGCGCGCCAGAGCCAGAACCAAGGCTTGAACCGAGCAGGCGAGAAGCGATCGCGCCCCCGTATCGGCCCGACAGCAAAAGGCGGCCCGCGGGCCGCCTTTTGCGCCGTCGGCCTAATCAGCTGAGCTACTGGCAGGGATGCTGGCGGCCGTCGCTGCCGCGGAACCAGGTGCCGGGGGTGCAGACAAAGCCGTTTTGCCGGGCATATTCGGCGCCGCCGATCGGGGCGCGGGCATATTCGGCGCCGCCGATCGGGGCGCGGGCATAGTCGGGGCCGCCGAACGGGGCGGTGGCGACCGCAGCCGCCGTGCCGACCGCGCCGCCGACGACGCCACCGGCCACGCGGGCCGCGGCGTCGACAGGCGCGAACGGGCCGGGGTCATAGCGGTTGTAGCTGCCCTGCCAGCCTCGGTCCCGCCGATCGATGCGCTGGTGATAGGCGGTGCGGGTGGTGGCCGGTGCCGTCGCCTGGCATCGGGCGTCCGGCCAGGCGTTCGAGCAGCGCGCGGGGGTGCCGATCGTCTGTTGCGCCATCGCCGGGCTCGCCAGCGCCGAGGCGAGCAGGGCTGCTGCGCCGAGGATTTTGAATTGTGTCATGCGAAATCTCCTCTCGTCGTCGAGAGCTAATCTCGCGGTGCCGCGCCTGTTCCAGCGCGGCCTTGCCCTGTGTTCAAAGCAGTGTGAAGTTCACCAGGCTCGTGCGCATGATGCGTTCCGGAGCATGCTGCCTTTGACGAGAATTGCGTGTACAGCGGTGAACGGACTGATGTCGGTGCCGACGCGGGGGATTGATGTTCGGAATTTTGAGTCTTGGCTTTCTGCTCGGCATGCAGCATGCGCTGGAGCCGGATCATATCGCGGCGGTATCGAGCATCGCGGCCCGCCGCAGCCATGTCGGTGACATCGTCAAGCACGGGCTGACCTGGGGACTTGGCCACACGCTCACTTTGTTCATCTTTGCCGGCGCCGCGATCCTGCTCGGGCGCGCGATCCCGGAAACGGTCGCACAGCCGATCGAGACCGCGGTCGGTATCATGCTGGTCGGCCTCGGCGCGCATGTGTGGTGGCGGCTGTGGCGCGACCGCGTGCACTTCCACACCCATTCGCACGGCGACGGCACGACGCACTTCCACGCCCACAGCCATGCCGGTGAAGCCGCATCCACCGTGGCGCTTGCGTCCACCGTGGCGCGTGCGTCCACCGTGCCGCACGTCCGCGCCGCGCACAGCCATGCGCACGGCTTCCGCTGGCGCACGCTCCTGGTCGGCCTGATGCACGGCATGGCCGGCTCGGCGGCGCTCCTGGTGCTGACGGTGTCGCAGGCCCCAAGTCCGGTGATCGGGCTCGGCTATGTCGCGCTGTTCGGCATCGGCTCCATGATCGGCATGGGCGTGCTGTCCAGCGTGATCGCGGTGCCGCTCGCAGCCTCGGCGCGCTGGCTGACCTGGGCCAATCGCGGCCTGCAAATGGCGGTCGGCGCGGTCACGATCGCGATCGGCGTCCACGCGATCGTCGAGAACGCCTTCACCTGACGGGTAGGCGGCTTCCCGAAGCAAGATGACGTTGCGTCGATTTGAGCGACAGAGTCTGCGTCACCTCGCCCCGCGTGCGGGGAGAGGTCGGAACGCATCGTCAGATGCGTTCCGGGTGAGGGGGACTCTCCGTAAACGTAGCTATCACCGTATCCGCGGAGCCCCTCACCCCAACCCTCTCCCCGTAAGAACGGGGAGAGAGGGCACTTCGGCGCCCGTTAACGATTTCTGATTCCGCACGGCCGCATTGACCGGATGCCGATGCTTACGCGTTAGGCTTACCGGCAGTTTGGCCGGCGTCCTTAACCCTTCCGCCAAGCCGTTGGATTAGGTTGTGGTAGAACAATTCGGGACGCTGGGTGAACATGCGCGCAAGTCTTGCGCTGGCGATATTGGCTGCGATGAGCTCGACGGCGCTGGCCGGCGGCGGCTTCGACATTGTCGTGCCGGTGCGGCCCGGCGTGCCGATCATCATTAACGGCGTCGACGCCTCCTACGCCGTGGTCGAAAGCGCGATGGGGCTCGCTCGCAACGAGTCGATGGTGCCGACCGTCTATGGCGGCCGCCCGATCGATCCCCAGCCGAATGTCGGCCACTATTATCCGAGCCTCGGCCGCATGCCGGGTTACGGCCGCCTCGAGATCGAGCCGCCGGCCAACCGCCGCCTGCCCAAGCCGGCCGAGAGCTACCATCAATCGTGGGGCGCGGAATCGGCTCCGCTGCCGGCACAGTCCAACGTGCCGGTCGATCCGCCGCCGGTGATCTACGCGCCGGAGTTCAACGGGCCGCGGCCGCTGCCGCGCCCGTTCCCGCGGCCACCGCGACCCCGAGGATTCTGACATCGACTGCCCGAAATCAAGAGCCCCGCGAAACGGGGGTCCTGAATAGCCATCAAGAGCTACGCGACGAACAGAGAGACCTACAGGAGAGAGTAATGCGTCAAATGATCAAAGGACTGATTGCGGCGGTGGCCGTCATGCTGAGCGCGCCCGCAATGGCGTGCGGTTTCAACCCTTGCGGCTATTCCGCGCCCGTCGTGAATTACGGCTGCGGTGGTTGTGGCGGTGGCTACTATGGCGGCTACGGCTACGGCGCCGTCGAACGTCTGCCCGACCCGGATGCCGCTTATCCCAGCGCGGCGCAGCAATACTATTACGTCAACCAGGGACCGACCTACACCGGTCCGGGCAACTGGGCACCGCGTCCGTACTACCGCGAAGGCTATGGTCGCCCGTATTACGGCTATCGCCGCTATGGCTACCGTCACTACGGTTACCGCCATCACTACGGCTATCGTTCGCACTACGGCTATCGCTACGGCCGCTACGGCCATCCGGTGCTGCGCCGCTACTATTGATCCGATCGTCAGTTCGAGACATCAGCGCCCGTTCGCGTCACGCGAGCGGGCGTTTGTCGTTCACATCAGCCCGAGCCGGCTGGTGCCGATATAGAGCGCGAGCACACAGGCGTTCGACACGTTGAGGCTCTTGATCTCGCCGGGCATGTCGAGGCGGGCGACGAGGCGGCAGGTCTCGCGCGTCAATTGCCGCAAGCCCTTGCCTTCGGCGCCGAGCACCAGCGCGAGCGGCGCTTGCAGCGCGGCCTTGCCGAGATCCTCGGTGCCCTCGCTGTCGAGGCCGACGGTCTGGAAGCCGCGCTCGTTCAACTCGTTCAGCGCGCGCGCCAGGTTCTGCACGGTGACCATTGGCACCAGCTCGAGCGCGCCGGAGGCGGACTTCGCCAGCACGCCGGTCGCCTCCGGGCTGTGACGGGCGGTGGTGACGATCGCCTTCACCGCGAACGCCGCGGCCGAGCGCAGGATGGCGCCGACATTGTGCGGATCGGTGATCTGGTCGAGCACCAGCACGATGCCCTCCAGCGCCAGCGTGTCGATGCCGGGCGAGGGCAGGGGATCGGCCTCCGCCAGGAGGCCCTGATGCACCGCATCGGGGGTGAGGCGCCGGTCGATCTCGCTGGGCCGGACGATCTCGGGGGTGACACGGGTCGCGATGTCTTCGTCGGCGAGGCGCTTGGCCGCGTTCTCGGTGAGGTAAAGCTTGCGGATATGGCGGTCGGGGTTCGCAAGCGCGGCCGACACCGTGTGCCAGCCATACAGAATCACCGGCCCGTCGGAACCGGATTCGCGTTCCCGCCGGGCCGGCGGGCGGCCGAATTTCGGCCCTTTTTGGAAGGGCTTACCGCCCTTGCCTCGGAAATTGGGTTTGCGGTCGCGATCGCTCATGTGAGGCTTGTGTCACGGCTCCTGAATATTGGCAATTTTACACAGCGTTTTCGAGCGAAGTGGGGGTCCGGTTCGCGTGAAGAAAGCGCGACAAAACAAGAATCTAGCCGCAAGACTCGCTACTTTGGAACAGAGATCGCCCGAGCCTGCAAAAGTATCCCAATTAGATGGCTGGCTTGGTTGACTTTGGGGACCGCCTTCCCCCATAAACGCGCCCGACCGCGCACCCGCTTCGGGTCGGCCGGTTATCAGCGTCATTTCGATGACCGGTCCGCCGCCACTCGCGCGGCCGGTCTGATGCTGTTGGACGGGGGAGTGTCCCGAGTGGCAAAGGGAGCTGACTGTAAATCAGCCGCCTCATGGCTTCGCAGGTTCGAGTCCTGCCTCCCCCACCATATATTTAATTGAAATCATTGGTGTATTTTTTGCCCTAGCTTGCTTCGCAAGGCGTTCGCGCTTGACCCAGCGCGCTGGGTCAGCGCGGGGTCAAAGGCCGCAATGGCATTTTCGAATCCTTGCTCCAGTGAGACGTTGTCCACCGATATTCGAATCCTTGGACCAATGAGGAGTGTCCACTGTGTATTCGAATCCTTGAAAGACGGAACCTTCGCGCCCTGCCAGAGCTCAACGAGGCGACCGCATTTCGGATCGATTTTTGACCGGCGGCGCAGCGCGGATGAGAGGATGACGGGCGAGGTCATATCGCCCTCGATGGCGCAGGCCAGCACAGCGGAAAGAGCAGCATCGACCTCGACCGCGCCGATCACGTGCTTCTTCAGTTGTCGGATGGAGACCGCGATGCTGGCGGTCGCACTGCCTCGGATCGCGGTCGGCCAATCCTTGTCGGAGATCGCTTGAATCTCGATCAATGTCCTTCGCAGGCGCCGAAGGTCGGTTCTCGAGTACGAACCTGGCGCGCGAGTTCGCCACCACTTGGCGGGCGACTCGAACAACGTAGTTGGCAGGGGAACGATTGCTGGCGTCTGCTCTCTTCGCGTTGTATGCTGGTGGATGTTTTCGGAATAACCGAGTTTGTGAGCGATTGCCGACATGCGTGATTTCCCCAAGAGTGAGTACGAGACGAGCGACCTCAGGCCAAAGCAGGACGGAGTGGGATTCGACGCGCGAATCCCTCCGTCGGATTTGATTTGAGGGTGAAGTGGAGGCGACTAAATCCTTTGGAAGAATTTGGGGCTAGGCTTCGGTACGACGCCTCGCGGGCGAGCGGCTGCGGGCGGCACGGGCCTGGCTCAGGTGGAGCCAGGATGATCTGTCCGCGCGTGCCGGAGTTTCGAAGAGTTCAATTGCGGATTACGAGACAGAAAAGTCCCTGCCATACTCAGGGACTCTGGCTAGTCTGCAGCGAACGATTGAGTCAGAAGGTATTCAATTTAAGTTCGATGGGCTTGTGCCGAAAGGGATCTCGATTCCTTGACGCTTCATTGAAGGACTGAGCTCGCCGGAATCCGTTAAGCCAACTCCCGAGCGGCAAGCCTTCCTATTTCGTATCGTTTCAATCAGTGCCCCACTCGCGTCGATCCCCAACCCCATCTTACGGCGCTGCCGAACTTGTCTACGGCATTGATGCCTTTGGCAAGATTCGACATGTTTCCGAGGTCGAGCGAGGCTTCGCCTGCCGCTGCACTTGTCCCGCATGTGGAGTGCCGCTCATTGCAAGAAAAGGCGACGACAATGTCCACCACTTTGGGCATCAGGCTTCGTATGCGTGTGCCAATGCGCCGGAAACAGCATTGCATAAGCTCGCGAAAGAGATCGTCTCGACAGAGCGTCGGCTGGTAGTTCCCGAGGTCAGAGCCGAATTCAACGGTAAGGCTGTCATCCTTCATCGGAGGCGGCTCGTTCTATTCGACAACGCGGTCGAAGAAGCGCGGCATCTCAAAGATCTGGTGCCGGATCTTTATGTCGAGCGCGACGGACACCGCCTGCTGGTCGAAATTTACGTGACGCACGCGTGCGACGAATTGAAGCGCATCGAACTGAAAAACCAAGGAATCGCTGCGGTCGAGATCGATCTGTCACGTCTTCCAAGGGATGCGTCGCGGTCCGAGGTTGAAGAAGCTGTTATCGAGAAGGCGAGGCGCATTTGGCTCTTTCACCCCAAAATTGACTCTGAACTGAAGGCCATGCGCGCGAGACATCTTGCGAAGGAGGACGCACGACGCCGCAAGTTCGAGAATGAAGTTGCGGATTGTCTGCGGCGGTACGACGTCGGTTTGAATGAGTTGGTTGGTCGCAAGGTCAAACCATTCGATCAGGGCGGAGAATTCTTTCGAATGGGACTGGGGTCCCATATCGGGTGCGCGGTGGGCGGCGCCGGTGCGTTTCGTGTAACTGAGCGGGAATGGCAGTATCGGGTCCTCCGCACCTTCCTTCCAGCGGACGCAAAACGGTCCTCTTATCGGCACCTAGCAATTTTCGAATGGCTCAAGAAGCGAGGCTTGATAAGAGCCGTTTTCGACTACGTCCATCCCGATCTCGAGGACGCCGCGCGCAAGCGAAATGATCAATTTCGCAGTCCCTATCGCGCGATCGAAGCGTATCTTGATGAACTCGTCGATCGGGGCGTGCTCCAGAAAATTCGGGCATATTCGCTGTCAACAAGCGTGTTTGAAAGGCTGCTCGGTCTTCGTGCAAGCGATCAGCGCAAGGAATCCCGCAGAACGGACCTTTTCGAACGCATCAATAAGATACTGGCGGTTCTGCCTGATCACGAACGAAGTGAGTTTTCCATCGACGCTTGGCTTACATTGCCTCAGGAGGGGGGGCTATCGTTCGGTAGCGCGATTGAGGCTGACGATGACAACTTCGACAAGATGATTGCGACACTTCGCAAGATCGAGGCGATGATGTTCCGGAAGGGGCCGTCAGTTCTACAGACACTTCATTTGCCGGTTGACCGGGAGCAAGAGCGCCAAATGAACGCACGGCAACTGGAAGCCGAGGCGAAGGAACAGAAAAAGGCGGAAGCCTTACGCATAGCCGCCGAAGAGCGAGGGGAAAGACTCCGATCCAATGCCACGGCGCACGGAGACGAGTGGGCCGCTTGGATTGGAACGGAGCATCCGCATCTCCGCGGGATGACGCCGTTAGCGACCGCAATTTCCGGAGAGGACGGAGTACTTCAGGCACTCCGCCTCTTGCGGGACGAGGTGGATAAACGCGCTCGCGAATGGGCAAAGGTCAGGGAAATCGAGGGATGGCGATCAGCCCTCGAGGCGGAGGTCTCCACGATCTTGGGAGGTGCTGCGCATCCCTTCCTGAATTCACCATATCCCCTGGGATCGAGCGGTAGGAAGTTCAGGCCAAGAGACTATTGCGTGTCGAAAGCGACATTCGCAGAGTGTGTCGACCTCGCCAGGAATGTACTCAAACGGCGGCGGTAGCATTTGACACGAGGTGCTTCGGGCACCTTGAGACCACCGAGATCGATCATCAGTTTCGCCGAACGGCGTGATGCGTATCGCATTTGTGCGGCAGCTTAATGATCCGGGCGTCTTTACCGGTACGACGCATGTGCCATTTCAAGAGTGCCCTCCGTTGCGGGTCTCGATGATCCCGTCGACAGTTGCGCATATCTCGCGTCACCGCCGGAGTCCCGAGCGCGGCGACCTTAGCTGATACTCATATCGTTAGCCGTTTGAGACCTATGCGCCTCGA
The DNA here is from genome assembly GCF_054055815.1 of Bradyrhizobium sp. USDA 4503. Classification (NCBI taxonomy): domain Bacteria; kingdom Pseudomonadati; phylum Pseudomonadota; class Alphaproteobacteria; order Hyphomicrobiales; family Nitrobacteraceae; genus Bradyrhizobium; species Bradyrhizobium sp. USDA 4503. The sequence goes on along the minus strand of NZ_JBSRXS010000001.1, from coordinate 2,540,017 downwards.
ACTTTCACCGCTCCTTCGGTCCTGCCTGCGCGGACATCCGTGGTATCATTGCCGTGGTCTGTCGGCTCCGTGGAGCTGGGTGGCTGCAGGGCGGGACAATCCTATCGGTGTGGAGAGAGCTTGTTCGGCGGCCGTGCGTCGTGTGCTCTGACGCGCGGAACCGGGTGAGTTTGACTGGTGAGACGCATCGCAAAGCGATGTCGGAAAGTTTGAGTTAACTGATGGATCTGCGCCATACTGTCGCAGTCTTGGCGCGGCGAGTCGCATCCCGTCAGTCTCGTGGGGCTTGCCTCACTGGAGAATAATCGGAAAACCTGTCGATTACGTGTTTTTTTGAATCGCGGAGTGCGTCGACACTTGAGCGGTAGCATCCATCCTGCCTGAGCATCGTGCTTTCTCCATTGAGAAACAAAAGAAACCGTTTGCAACGTGCGGCAGCACCTTCTACCAATTGCAGGCTACCGTTGTCTTTGTCAGGGCTTCGGCTAGGTCGCACGTTTGACTATCGACGCGAGTATGCCTCGCGCCTATGGCGGACCGGCGTGCGGATGGTCGAGATTCCTGCATCCCACCTGTTCGAAGACGAATCTTCAAAAACCGGTGGGACGAAGCCTATCCAAGATTTTGGATCACGATGCCACGTCGGCGCAGGCATCGTGTCCGAGGTGCAGACCGGAACCAGGTTGCCGATTGGTCTAGAAGCGATGGATACGGAGGTTCTACACTTTGATGTAGATCTTGGAGCATGGATGCGAGCGCTTAGTGCGCTTCCAACCGGGCCCTTTACCGAGGCAGACGTTCGGATATGGCTTGAGGGACCGCTGCGCAAGTTCTTTCCCTTTGAGCGGTTCATCTGTTCATATGGTGACCTGTCGGGGGGACGGATTCAAATTCGCTCCTTGTTGTCGTGTGGCTATGCCCCTGATTTCCTCGCTAGCATAGAGCGAACGTTCGACCTTACTGAGCGGGGCAGTCTCGCATGGTGGGTCGGAAATCGTAAGGCCTTCATTCTCGATGCGACCGGCGGGTTCGATGAAGCTGGCAATCCGATTCCAACCAGCCAACAGGAGCGCGACGAAATTCAGCGCTTCCAACTGGGGACCGTCGCGGCGCATGGAGTGGTGGACCCGTTCGTCAATACGGGGACATATGTCAGCTTCTCGGGCGTACCAAACGCAGCACCCGGCGGCACGTTGGCGTCGCTGAATCTGATTGCGCCTATCGTGCATACATTATTTCTAGCCACAAAGCCGATGGTTGGTTCGGAGGTCGGAAGGTTCGGATTAACCGATCGACAGCGGCAGCTGGTCAATCTTGCTCTCGAAGGCTTATCCGACAAGGAAATTGCATCGCGCCTTTCAATTTCCGACAACACCGTCGGAAATCATCTCAGGGCGATATACGCTCGCCTGGGGATCAGTAGACGAAGTCAGCTAATCGCTGCTCTCAAGATGAGATAGCACGAACGTGCTATCGCCAGAATCCACAAAAATGCGATGAACTGACGCCTGGGCAGGCATAACCCAAAGGCGGGAGGCGATGAACGGATCGATCTCTAGACTTCGGCCATTGGAAATGAACTGGGCGTCGCGGATGAAAATCTCCAGCCCTATCGCTGTCGCTTGGAGTGTTGTCGATCTAATGAAGCGGAAATTCTTCGTTTCACTACGATACGTTCAGGTTCCGCTTCCAGGCGCGAGCTTGCGCCTATTAGAAACAATCAGTGGGCGTTGAGGCCAACAAGATGAAGCGGCTCGCCATTGCAGCGATCATTGCTTCCGTAGCTCTCGTTGTAGTGGGCGTGAAGAGCTGGGAGATTGCGGTAAGCTGGCTTTTAGGTATTGCCCCTCGCGAGCACCACATTGGCGCCACATACGGCGATATTCCGCCGCTGCGCGTGCCAGCACATCTGGAGCAAGGTGTGCCGATAGAATTCAGGGCTCGAATTACCAGCAGTCGTAACTATGAACTGAACCTTCTCGTCTACTTCGGTAGCAAAGAAGAGCGGTCCGTAGTCGAGCGCCTAATAGGCACGCGGCATGTTGCGCCGGGCGAGATAACACAGCCAGTGAGCGAGATGCCGACAACAGTTCGCGTCGTCGTTCGAAACCAAAGCGGGCACGAATTATCGGACCAGACGATACATTCAGATGGACGTCTGATGACGGCGGCCGATTACCTCGGTCGAGGCCTCGCGGTGCTCCCTTTGGATGAAGGTACCTACTTCATCAGCGTAACGCCACTGAGGGACGTTCCGGCCCTGAGGTCCTTTCGTGTCGAATTCGAACTGAACGCACCACCTGCGTGAGTGTTTCACTGGGAAACAAAGGCATCAACCATGGCTACGCTTACTGTCAAAATTGCGCCCATCGGTACGGAAACGGCGCACGGCCCGTCCGTGGTGGGACACATTTGGCTTGAGCTGACAGATTCCGCAGGCGTGACGACGAGCTACGGATTTCATCCGTCCGTCGATGGGAAGCCTCACTGGGACGGTGTCGTAAGACACGATGACAGCACAGTCTACAGCTCGACGTCGTTCGATCGGACAATTTCGCTGACGGAGCAGCAATTCCAAACCTTGCAGGACTTTGTGCAGAACCCCGGGGACCACGGGTTCTCCATGGAATATGATGGGCTCTATAACAGCTGCATAGACTTTGTATTCAATGCCCTCGGACAGGTAGATTGGGGCATGGGTTGGTGGGCTGGATGGGGCGGGGAAGGCGTGCTCCTTCCAGATTGGTGGCTCAACAAATGGTGGGTCTCCACTTCGCTGTTTCGCATCGAGTACAGCGGGTATTTTGAGCCGTTCCGCGAGAAGTTTGGTCTGATCATGGCGCAAATGGTCGCCTCGCCATTGTTTTTGGTCAAGCGAGATCCGCTCATCCTTGACCTCGATGGCGATGGGATCGAACTCTCATCACTGTCCGACTCCTCCGTCCATTTTGACTACAATGGTGACGGATTCGCTGAGAAGACCGGATGGATATCTGCTGACGACGGAATCTTAGCAATCGACTACAATGGCGACGGGGTTATTAACAGCGGTCTCGAGCTCTTCGGGTCTTCTACCCAAGATGGATTCGCAGTCCTCGAGAAACTCGATAGTAATGGTGATGGCAAAATCGACGCCCAAGACGTTGATTTTGCAAAATTGCGAATTTGGCGCGATCTAAACCAGAACGGAATCACCGACGCAGGGGAACTGAAAACGCTTACTGAAACGGGCGTCGCTTCGATATCACTCCAGCGCGAACCGGTAGATGGCACAAATCAGGGGCATCACGTTGGCTTCGGGGCTAACTTCATTCGTGCCGACGGTTCGATTGGCACCGTTCAGTCCATTTATTTCCAGACCGACGGTCAGCAGTCCGTCGCTGATCATACGCCCGATTTTACCCCGGGAGACGGGGTCGATAAGCTGCCTTTGTTGCAAGGGTCTGGCCTTATCGACAGTATCGCCTACAAGGTGACGAACGACGCAGACTTCCGTGTCTCGTGGACGGCGCTCGCAGACAATGCTGCGACATTGACCGGAACTGAATTGCGGGAAGCATTCCAATCTCTATTGTTGCAGTGGGCCGGTGTGGCGACAATCGATTCCGGGAGCCGGGGACGGTTTGTTGATGCGCAGCATCTCGCTTTTGTCGAAAAGTTCTACGGAAACACCTATCGAGAGATCGTCGACGGAGAGGAGTGGACCACATCTCCAAGTGAGTCGGACGCCGGGGCAAATGTCGAAGCCGCGTTCTCGCAAATTGCGAGCGCGTTGGAATTGATGTTCCTCGCTCAAGTTCCGTGGAGTTTGGCGGCACGCGGTGTCGTGACGAACGACATGGTGAATAGTCCGTTTCTCTATTTTAGTATGCTTGATTTCAATACGTATGCTCCAGATGAAGCTCAACCAACTACACCGTTCAATATTGGCACGGTTATTGACTTCATTGCGGCCTTTGCGCCGGCTGCAAACGGAGGTGCGGTCGAATATCTCTCCAAGGCTCTAATTGGTCTTGATGGGATCGTTCAGTTGGCATTCGGCGGTGATCGTGCTGCCTATTTGGCGACTGTGCTGCCTCACCTGGCGGCAATAGCGGACCCGGTCGTGCTCGGCGTTGCGGTCCATATTGTGGACGGTACAGCCTTGCTCGGGCATGGGTCCGCGGAAGCCATCAATGGCACCAACGCGGACGACGTTGTATTCGGCGGCGGTGGTGGGGACGTGGTCGACGGAAGTGGCGGTAACGACATCTACGTCTATTACAAGCATGAGGGCAATCTTTGGATTAAGGACAGCGGCCCGGCAACAGACAGCGACAAGCTCGTACTCACCGATCTCAACTCCGCTGATCTCAGCTTTGTGCGCATTGGCAACGATCTCCTGATCAAGATCACCGAAACCGGCAAGTCGGTCGTGGTCGAGAGCTTCTTCTCGGGGGAAGGCATTGAGGTCCTGCGCTTTGCCGATGGCACGGAATGGAATCGTACGCAAATAAAGGGGGCCAGCGTCTTCCAGGGGGACGGTCACGGCAACCAGATCAGCGACTCGTCGTCGGATGATGTCATCCATGGCGGGCGCGGCGACGATTCCATCCAGATCAGCGGCGGCAATGATACGATCCTTTACGGCAAGGGCGATGGGTACGATGTCGTCACCGACTCGTCCAACTCGCTCGCTGATCATGACAGGCTGGTTCTGACGGACCTCAATTCGAACGACATCGAGCTCGCGCGAGTCGGCTGGCATCTCGTTCTGACCGTGAAGGCGACCGGCGAATATATCGATTTCACCAATTTCTTTCCGTTCGACAGCGACTGGAACAGGTACGCGCCCAGTATCGACGAGATCAAATTCGCCAATGGCGAGTCCTGGAACAGGGCCCAGATCCAGCAGAGCGCCTGGTATCGTGGAACCGATCAGAGCGATAGCATCACTGCGTCCAACCTGAACGATACGATCGAGGGCGGCAAGGGCGACGATTTTCTTGATGGGTGGGCCGGTAGCGACACCTATGTCTGGAACAAGGGAGACGGTAACGACCAGATAACTGATTCAATGTCGAGCTCGACCGACGTCGATACGCTCTGGCTGCAGAATGTCACGACGGATGACGTTTCCTATTCTTATCAGGGCAAGACGCTGCTCCTGACCATCAAATCGACCGGCGAGATCATCACGGTTCAGAGCTTCTTCGCCGGTGTGTCCGATCTGCTCACCGGAGCCGGTGACTACGGATATGGCATCGACGTCATCAAGTTTGCCGATGGCAGCTCCATCGACCGGCTGCAGATCATGCACAACGCCGGTGCCGAATATCTCGGCATGAAGCCCGAAGTGTCCAGCTTTTCGATCCAGTATCTGGGCCTGGTGTGGGCGATGTTTGTCGACGAGTTCGGCCATAGCGGCAACATCGCTGGACAACATGCGTCTGGGATCGACGATGTCTGGAATGCGTATGCCTATGGTGGTCCAGGCGGCATGCTCGGTATTCCGGGACAGTATCAGCCGAATCCCTTCAACGGCGGCGGCAAGAATTTCCTCAACGGAGGAGACGGCAACGACATCTTCGTTGCCGGTGGCGATCAGGACGTCCTGAGCGGCGGCGGTGGCGACGATATCCTGTTCGGCGACTTCATGGACGAGAATGTCGGCTACGGTAACGACGTCATCGATGGCGGCAACGGCAACGACGCGATCTATGGCGGTCCGGGTATGGACTTTATCGACGGCGGCAGCGGCGACGATTACCTGTCCGGCGGGAGCGGCAAGGACTACATTTTTGGCAACCTTGGCAACAACACGTTCGTCGGCGGATCCGGCGACGATGTCCTCTACGCCACCCAGGCGGGCGCCTCCGGCAACGACACCTACATCTATGCTGTCGGTGACGGCAACGACATCATCTTTGAAACGAGCAACGTCAATGCGCCCGACACGAACGACGCTCTGGTTCTGACCGATATCGCCTCGTCAGATGTCGAGCTTTCCCGCTCCGGCTCCGATCTTCTCATTCGCATCAAGGCGACCGGCGACATCATCACGGTCGCCTCTCATTTCGTCGGTCGAAGTGCCGACAGCGACACTGCCGGTGCTGGGTTGGAGTTCATCCGCTTCGCCGACGGGGAGTGGGGTCGAAAGCAGATCCGCGAGGCCGCCTGGGTTCGCGGAACCGATGGCCGCGACGTACTCAGTGACTCGAGCGTTGACTCCAGCACGTTTGAAGGCGGCAAGGGCGACGATGTGCTGCTGGGCGGACAGAACAACACCACCTTCATCTACAAGAGCGGTGACGGCAGCGATATCATCAACGATGGCACCACCAATGCGTTCAGGCCGCTATCAGTCGACATGCTGAAATTCACTGACCTCGGCGTTGCGGATCTCGAATTCTCCCGCTCCGGAGACGATGTGCTGGTCAAGGTTCTCGCGACCGGCGATGTCATCACGCTGGTTGGCCAGTTTCGCGATGGCGTCACCGCTACCGGCGTCGGCATGGAACGGGTCCAGTTTGCCGACGGGACCGTCTGGGACCGGCAGCAAATCCGCCAGCAAGCCTGGTTCAGGGGCACCGACGGCAAGGATGCCATCCAGCTCTCCAGCGCGTTTGACGACACAGTCGAGGCAGGCAAGGGCAACGACATCATCTATTCCGGTGACTATGTCGGGAGCGGCAGTGATACGTTCGTTTACTCGCGGGGCGATGGCAACGATGTCATCAGCGAGCAGTCGAAGAATGTGTTTGCGTCGCAGGAAACGGACGTTCTGCTGTTCAGGGACATCGATGCCTCCGACGTGATTCTGACCCGCTCGGGCAACGACCTGCTCGTCAAGATACTGTCGACCAACGAAACCATCACCGTGCTCGGCCAGTTCATCGACGGCCTCGGCGAGGCCGGGGGCACGGGGCTTGAGGCCATCAAGTTTGCCAATGGTGATCAGTGGGGACGTCAGACGATCCTCAGTGTCGCCATGAGCATGAGCCCGTTCATCGTCGGCACCAGGGGCAATGATACGCTGATCGGAGCGTGGACTTCGCAAAACATCTATGGCGAGACCGGAAACGACACCCTGGACGGGCGAGGCGGCAGCGATCTGCTCTATGGCGGCGCTGGCGACGACAGGCTGATCATCAGCGTCAGCGCTCCCGGCGATCTCGTGACCGCGGATGGCGGCGTCGGCACGGACACACTGGATCTGTCGGGGTTCGGCGCCGCCGCCTGGGTCGATCTTGTGACCAACGGCGCGGAGGTCCGGACCAGGGACCAGGGCGACCTGTCGAGCGGGACGTGGCGCGATGTTGCCGAGGTGGCCCGGGTCGAAAACATCACCGGCACCGCGTTCTCCGATCAGATCTCGGGCGATGCCGGCGACAACGTTCTCATCGGTGGCGGCGGAAATGATACCCTCGATGGCCGCTCCGGCAACGACATCCTGCTCGGCGGAAGCGGCGACGACAATCTGACCGGCGGCATGGGGGCGGACGTCCTCGACGGCGGCGACGGCGCGGATGTGCTGAGCGGCGGTCTCGGAACGGATCTGCTGATCGGCGGTGCGGGTAACGACGTGCTGACGGGCGGAACCGAAGCAGATGTCTTTGTCCTCGGCGCCGGCTCGGGTTCCGACACGATCACCGATTTCGTGGCCGGGACCGGCACGGACCACGACGTGATCAGGTTTGATCGCACGGTGTTCTCAAGCTACGCCTCGGTTCTCGCAGCGGCGAGCCAGGTTGGTTCGGACGTCGTTGTTGCGCTGGCGGGCGGCGACAGCCTTACATTGCAGAACGTCTTGCTGACCGATCTGACCGCCGACAATTTCGAATTCCGACGCCTGGACAACGTGGCGCCCACGGCGGTCACGGTGACGGGCGGATTGGTGAGCGAGAATGCCACCCCAGGTACGGTGGTTGCGACGCTGTCGGCGGTCGATGGCGGCGATATCGGGGCGCATAGCTTCAGCATTGTCGGTAACGACGACTTCTTCGAGATCGTCGGCAACGAAATCCGCGTCAAGAGCAGCGCTGTCATCGACTACGAGCGGGGTGCCCAGCATCAGCTCACCATCAAGGTCGCGGATGATGACGGGCTGTCGCTGACGACGACGATCGCAGTGAACATCCTCGACGAGGTCAAGGTCTACACCGGGACCGCCGGGGACGACGTGCTGTCCGGCGGTTCGGGGGCGGATATCCTGATCGGCGGGGCGGGCAATGACCGGCTCGTTGGCGCCGGCGGCTCCGACGAATATCGCTACAACAGCGGCGACGGCCGCGACCGCATCATCGATATCGGTGGTGCTGTCGACACCGACCGGCTCGTGCTCGGCACCGGGATCGCTCCGTCGCAGGTGGTTGTCGCGCGTTCGTCGCTGGGCAATTCCGACGTGGTGCTGCTGCTCGCGAATGGCGAGACTATCGTCCTCCAGGATCAACTGTCGACTGCGTCGGGCGTCGGGCTCGAGGAGATCAAATTCGCCGACAACACGACATGGAACCGCGCTGACATCTTGGGGCGGCTGGACAATCATCTGATCGTAGGCTGCACCGGCATCGAAGCGCTCACTGGAGGTCAGGGCGCCGATATCTTCATCGCCGGTGCCGGCAATGAGACGTTGAGCGGTTATGGTGGCAGCGACACCTATCGCATCGGTCAGGGCATCGGTGACGACGTCATTGTCGAGGGCAGCGAGGAAGGCACCGACAGGATCGAACTGGTCGGCCTCGACAGCGACGATGTGCAATTCCTGCGCAGCGGCACGGACCTCGTTATCAGGATCCTTGCAACCGGCCACACCGCGACCGTGCGTGGCCAGTTTGGGGTGTCATCCGCGGGCGTGGAGCAGATCGCCTTCGCCGACGGGACCGTGTGGGACCGGACGCAGATCATCCATAACGCCGTGACGTTCGGATCGGCTGGCAACGACACGGTGGTGGGCACGCCGGGCGACGACGTTCTGCAGCTCGGCGGCGGCGACGACGTGATCAACGCCAGCGCCGGTAACGACACGATCATCTATTCGCGCGGCGATGGCAACGACACGATCAACACCGGGGCCAACGCGCCGGACCAGGTCGATGTGCTGCGCTTCACCGATCTCAACGTCGATGATCTATCGTTCATGCGCAGAGACAACGACCTTGTGATCAAGGTTCGCAGCTCGGGCGAGACGATCACGGCAAAGCAACAGTTTACGACCGTAACCGATGATTGGGGGATCGGCCGCATCCAGTTCGCGAACGGCACGATATGGGACAAGGCGGCGATCGTCGCGGCGGCTGTGATCACCGGCACGGCCTCCGGTGAGACCGTCAGAGGCACCGACGCAGCCGACGTCATCGATGGCCTGGGCGGCAACGACGATTTGCGTGGCGGCAATGGCGGCGACACCTATCTCTACCGCGCCGGGTCGGGCAACGACACGATTTACGAAACGTCGACCGATAACGGGATCGACGTCGTCAACCTGATTGGATTGACGTCCACGGACGTGACTTTCCGGCGCAGCGGCGGTGACCTGTTAATCACCATCGTTGTAACCAGCGAAGTGCTCAAGGTCGTCGACCAGTTCAACGGAACTGGCGGCGTCGAGCAGATCGTGTTCGCGAACGGAGCGAGCTGGGACCGCAACCAGATTCTGGAAGCGGCTTCATTCGTTCCCGGCACCAACGGCGATGACACATTGCGTGGCACCACCGGAAACGAGATATTTCTCGGCGGATTGGGTAACGACTATCTCAACGGCACCGCGGGCAGCGACACGTATATCTATCGGCTCGGCGACGGCAACGACACCATCTACGACGGATCGTGGTCGACGCCGGATATCGATGTGCTTCGCTTCACCGATCTGAACGCGTCGGATCTCAGCTTTACGCATTCAGGCACGTACCTGATTGTCACGGTCAACGCCAACGGCCAGACCGTGACGGTTCAGGATGAGTTCAACTCAAGTGGCGGTGTCGAGCGTATTGAATTTGCCGATGGCACATCCTGGGATTTCGCAGCGATCACCGCCAATGCCTGGTTCCGAGGCACATCCGGCGATGACACGTTGCGCGGGACCGGGGGCAACGAAATCTTCTTCGGTCTCCTGGGCAACGACTACCTGAATGGCGCCGCCGGCAGCGACACCTACCTCTATCGGCTCGGCGACGGCAACGACACCATCTACGATGGATCGTGGTCAACGCCGGATGTCGATGTGCTTCGCTTTACCGACCTCAATGCGTCGGATCTCAGCTTCTCGCGTTCAGGTACGTACCTGATCGCCACGGTCAATGCCAACGGCCAGACGGTGACGGTTCAGGATGAGTTCAACGCAAGTGGCGGCGTCGAGCGCATTGAATTTGCGGACGGCACGTCGTGGGATTTCGCGGCGATCACCGCCAGTGCCTGGTTCCGCGGCACGTCGTCCGGCGACACCTTGAACGGAACGAGTGGCAACGACACCTTCGTCGGCGGCCTCGGCAACGATACCCTCAGGGGCACCGCCGGAAGCGACACCTACATCTACCGGCGCGGAGACGGCAGCGACATCATCAACGATGACTCCGGCTCGACGGTCGATATCGATGTGCTCCAATTGACCGATTTGAATGCGTCAGATCTGACGCTGAATCGCTCCGGGACAAGCCTGATCATGGCCGTCAACGGAACGGGACAGGCCATCACGGTTCTGTACCAGTTCTATTCGCAAACCGCGAATTGGGGGATCGAAAGGGTTGAGTTCGCCGACGGCACGTCCTGGGACCTCGCGGCAATCATCGCCAATGCCTGGATCCGCGGCACGGCTGGAAACGATCAATTGAATGGATCGAGCGGGAACGACATCTTCTTCGGTGATCTCGGCAACGATAATTTCAGTAGCGGCCCGGGCAGCGACACGTACATCTATCGCCTGGGAGACGGCAACGATTACATCAACGACGAATCGGGCTCGACGACGGACGTCGACGTTGTCCACTTCACCGACCTTAATGCCTCGGATCTCACGTTCAGCCGCGTTGGCGTGAATCTGGTCATGACCGTCAATTCGAATGGTCAGACGGTGACGATCGATGAGCAGTACTATTCGACGTCCGCGAACTGGGGCATCGAGAAGATTGAGTTCGCAAACGGCGAGACCTGGGGGCTTGCGGCAATCAACTCCGCCGGGTGGATACGCGGCACGGCTGGCAGCGAAACGCTGACTGGTACCATCTGGAACGATACGTTCCAGGGTGGGCTTGGCGATGACACCTTCAACAGCGGTGCCGGAAGCGACACCTACGTGTATTCGCGGGGCGACGGAAACGACTACATCAACGATGAGTCCGGCTCAATTGTCGATGTCGACGTCCTTCGCTTCACGGACATCAATCCGGACGACCTGACAGTGAGCCGTGTTGGCGTCAATCTGGTTGCGACCGTGAATTCAAACGGTCAGACGATCACCATCGATGAGCAGTTCTATTCCCAGAGCGCCAATTGGGGCATCGAGAAGTTCGAGTTCGCGGACGGTAGCTCGTGGAATCTGCAGACCATCAACGCGAACGCCTGGTATCGCGGCACAGCTGGCAACGACACGATGACCGGTTCATCGTGGAACGACACTATCGCGGGCGGTGAGGGCAATGACGTGATGTCCGGCGGAGCCGGAAACGACACGTTCGTCTTCCGCGCCGGGCTGGGGCAAGACACTGTGACCGATTTCACGCCGGGGTACGACGTGATCGAATTTCGTGATGGGCTCTTTTCGGATGCCGGGTCGGCCCTGGCCACAGCTACAGCTTCAGGCAGCGACACTTTGATCAGTATCGATGCCGGGGATAGCATCCTGCTCAAAAATGTGAATCTCGCCACGCTAAGCCAAGCCGATTTTCATATCGTGTAGATTCGCACAACGTCGATCCTGAACAAACGTTGTTCGATTTGGTTACTCTGGCAGGTCAATCGTTTCCAGCGAAATGGACATCGATGAGGTTTTATGGATACGCGCGTCCAGCCGTCGTCGCGACCGCGATGTGCCAGCACGACAGGCCCGCGATGGAGGCGATGAGTGGCAGTTGCGGGTGGTGTGGAGTGTCTACCCCGACAGCCCGGGTATAAGTTCGCCACCGGTTTCGACCTTGAGGGTCGAGCCGGTTAAATCCGCTTCAACAGGCTGATATTTGCCGCCGAGGTGTTTGGCGAGGAAAGCCTCGGTCACCGCGTAGAAAGCCAGCTTGTTCTCAGGTCGTGCGAAGCCGTGGCCTTCATCGAGAAACGTTATATAGGTAACCGGAATCCCGCGCTGCTTGAGTGCTGCTACCATTTGCTCGGATTCGGCTGGAACGACCCGAACATCCTTCATGCCCTGCGCGATCAGGATCGGGGCGCGGTCGATATGACTAAGCGGCGATCGTTCAGCAAGAAACGCGCGCCCCTCCTCGGTGTCGGGATCGCCCAAGCGCTTCTTCCAGATGCTGAACCATGATCTCCAGTAAGGAGGTATGGTTGCCATAAAAGTCACCAGGTTGGAAATGCCGAAGAGATCGACGATGCAGGCGAATACGTCGGGTGTCTTGGTCGCGGCCGTCAGCGCGGAGTAGCCGCCATAGCTGCCGCCATAGAATCCGACGCGCTTTGGATCGGCGATACCCTGCTTGACGGCCCAATCAACGGCATCGATCAAGTCGTCGTGCATGCGGCCACCCCACTCGCGGTCGGCCGCCTTCACGAATGCTTCGGCCAGTCGAACTCCAGCTTCTCTGCCCAAGATCCCCGGATGAGATCGTAACTACTGGACCCTTTCTTGAATCTCAGGGTCGGCTGATTTCGTACAGTGGTGTACTCCACCTTGTAGTAGATGCTGTTGAGCTCGTGGGTGAAGAACCGGTTGAACTTGTCTGCGTTCGCGCGGGTGTAGAAGAGAGTTAGATCCTGTAGCCTCTCCTTGAACCTAACAATCTTTGCCTCGGCATCCCTCAGAATGACCACCGCTGCGTGGCGCTGCTGTTCGGACATTCCGACGATAAAATCCAGCGCGTCTTGGCCGTAGGAGTCGGACGCGACCGAAGTCAGTGACCGATGGATATCGTCCAGCTCCTTCGTCGGGTTGTAGTCCTTGTGGACGGCGATATGACCGGTGAACGTCCCGAAAGTGTGATCACGACTCTCAATGCCGTCCTTGCCGCGTCCCTTGAACCCTGAGGGGCCGTAATAGTCGTCGTTGTTCTCCTGTGACTCGTCCCGAATGATCTCGGTCAACGTGAGTTCGCCGCCGTGTTGCTGCTTCATCTTGCGAAGCTGGTCATGGACTTGTGGCAGGGTGTTACGGATTTTGCGGTAGGCCCTGATGGCCTCAAATGCCACCTGCTTAAGGGTGTCCAGGACCATCAGCTTGGGGCCAACCAGCGGCAGCGCTTCCAGAAGATAGCTCTCCTCGCTGTCGCGCTTCTCGCGCCATTTGCGCTCCTTCTCGGCCTCGGCCTGAACATCATCGTTAGCGCAGCAATTGCCGATGAAGGCGCAGAACTGAAGGTCCGGAAACCAGACCAGCGAGCCGGTCAGGAACCGGTTCGGCGTGCACATCGGGCAGGGGCAGTGATCGCCCTCCGGCCGCTTGGTGCCGTCTACGGTGATGAGATGCTTGAGGACGCGAAACCGGGCGTCCTTGGGGATCTGGTTTCGATACAGGGACTCGATAAGCTCCGGCTGGGCGGTCCCCTTGATCCGCGCCACCGTCTCGTCGATCCAGATGCCTGTCGGCCGTTCACTAAATGGCCGCCAAGGAAGGTTAGGCTTTGAACTCGAACCCTTTACGCCATGCGACTTACGGTCGCTTCTGGACATAAATGCCCCTATGAGAACGAACCCAGAAGACTCATTTTGTTCTTCTTATTGAGCCGCCAAGCTCAACCAAAATTGCGAATCAGGTGGGTATAATTAGTATTGGAACAAGAGGGGTGGCGCAAGATTTTGTAGGTGACTACCCCCGCCGGTCCCACTTGTTCACAGGGGCGAGCTACTTGTAATTGCGGTGTGGTATTGTTCAGAGAGCTGGAAGCAGGGGCGTAATTCCGTGAATGGGCTTCCATCTATTGCGACGGCCGCGAGCTCGCCATCGCAGCGACGAATGATACGCATCAGGGTGCTGGTATCGGAGGGCAAAACATGGCCGCCGAGAAATCGGTCTTGAAGGGACCTGGCAATGATTTGCAGTCCGTAGCCGATTTGCTCGGCGGGCCGCGCATCCTGGCGCGTCACATCACGAGCCCCTTGGACGTCCACGAATTGCTGGTGAACGGACTGCCTGAATCCGCGTTGAACCACCTTGTCCAGGGCCTCCTCGTGATCCACAAGACGAACTCGCTGGAGAAGGCCATAGGAGTGAGCCTTCGCGCTTTTCTGCGGCGCAAGGGCGCTCCGGCGAAGTCGCTCAGCCAGGAACAAAGCGGGAGGGCCTGGAAATTCGCAGAAATCCTGGCCAAGGCCACGGGCGTGTTAGGCTCGCAGGAGGAAGCAGAGCAGTGGCTCGAGCGTCCGGCTATCGGTCTGAACCAGCGCCGCCCGATCGATTTGCTCGCCACGCCGGTCGGCATCGATCTCGTTCAACAACACCTCGAACGCCTTGCGTATGCCGTCTATGCCTAACGGCACGGTAAACGGCAGTCTCTCCAATCAAGCTAGATGTTCGTCGTCGTCAGGATGGTTCGAGGCTGCATCCGGCCTCGTAGCCTTCAAAGAAGAGTTCTTCGTCCGATTCTCTCGCCATCGCTATGTCCGTCTGGGTTCTACACGAGCAATATTGCTCTTGGTTCGAGGTTTGCGCTTGAAAGATGAGGTCAATACTCTGCGCCATCGTGACGTCGATCTCGCTTCTGCGTACTCAATAGACAATCCCAAGTCTTGAGAGAGTTGTGTTGTCCATCGTGCCAGTCTCGGGCAGCCTGTTGACGATCTGAAACGCTCGCAATGCGTTACGCAACTCGTCTGTCAATCTGCCATCAATTGCGCCTGCAAACAGACCGCGCGCCTTCAGCTCCAGTTGGACACGCATAACCATGATTTCCGGCCTGTCTGGCCGCGTCACCGGGACTGTGCGACTCATAGGTGCAGTTGTGGTCGGTGCCGGCGACGTTCGTGGCACGAGTTGCAATGGTTGCGCGGGGGCATTGGCCGGTGGTGGCGCTGGCGGCGGAGACGCTGCCCTTGTAGGTGCCACCGGGGCGGCTGGTGGGACGGTGGCTGGCGCTGGTGCAGTCGGGGCTTGTGTCGTCGGAGCTCCGACGGCCGCGGGAGCGGACGGCGTTGGCGTCGGACTGGCCGCCGGAGGCGGGTACGCAGCCGGTGGGGTGTATACCGGCGGTGAGTAGACGGATGACGGCGGCGTATAGTAGCCACCTCCTCCCGAATAGTGGCTGCTGTGGCTCGAGTGGCTGCGATGGCTGGAATGGCTTCTATGACCTGCATAAACATTGGGGCCATCGATGTAGTTCGGTCGTTCAAACGTAAGCGGCGAACCGCTGCCTCCCGATCTCTCGTCCGGCACAATCTGATTGTCTGCGACAAGCGCATTGGCCTGAGACCACACGGTTACAGTCGCTGCTGCGGGCGCCGTCCATGCCAGCACGTCGCGAATGAAGCGCTTCCAGTCGCGGATCATGCCGGGACTCCGTCGCGGAGAGGCCGTGCGACGCGATCGCGCCACGCGCGGTCGGCAGATCGGAAGAAACCGGAGCAGTTAGGCTTGAATCGGCAAGCGCCGCACGCATCGGCGTATTCGTTCTTCCAATCAGATATGCTCTGGCGAGCAAATGGATGCAGGTGGCTATCGAGAAGACACAGCGGAATATTGTATACCGACACGCGCATCCCGGCCCGATGGAGGATATCGACGCCCGGAGATATCTGCCGACCAAGAAATTCGGGGTCCACGTACAGCGTCGCCATGTTTTTTCGTGCGAAGCCCATTGGCTCCATGCCCATTAGCGCGACGTGTCGGGCGAAGGGGAGGTTGCGCGTGATGAATTCGCAAAGATTTGGCAGATGGGAGAGCGACATCGCGTGCAGGACGCTTCTGATCTCGACGTCGTGTCTGAGTTCAGCCAAGTTGTAGAGGCCGTGCATAGTCTCGGAGAATGCACCGGAAGCGCCCACGATTTCGTCGTGTGCCCTCGATGAGGCGGCGTAGAGCGGTACTGCCCACGTGACCCGTCCGCGGACGTCGCCAAACTTCGCAGCAAAGGAGGGATTGGCGAATTGCCGACCGTTTGTGAGGACGTGGAGGCGAGTCGTAGGCAACTTCGCAGCCGCGGCATGAAGAACTGAAACCAAGTGATCGCCCAAGAGGGTCGGTTCGCCACCGGTGAGCCCGAGCACATCTTGGTCTCGATCAATCAGATCAAGCAGGTCGAGGATTTCAGCTACGCGCCATGAGTCGTCGCCGTCCCTTGGAGGCTGGCTGCACATCACGCAGAGGCTGTTGCATCGTTCGGTCATAAACAATGAGTTCGCGTTTGCGCCTCGTCGGAATAGGATGTTGATTCTGCCGTCCATCTGGACCCGGATCGCGTCGCCTGCGCCAACCGCCTGCGGTACGGTCAAGCGACGCAGATTCGGCACAAGATCACCCGTCGTATCGTTGCCGAGTATCGCGCCGCCGAAGCCAAGTGCTCCGAGCGCTGCCAGATCCGCCTCCGGACCGCTTCTGAGATCGATCAAGACCCGCGCGGGAAGCGTCTGGAGTGTCAATGCCTCGCGCAGGTCCAGAACCTTATAGAGGCCTGCAGGCAGGGAGACCGATTTCTCGGCGCGAAGATGAAGGGTCAGAGACATTGTGCTCGACCTGGTTCTGATATGCTATCATTGCCGTGAACCCAGCGCATAAGCGTTGCCATGGTTGACGGATCTGCTTGTCGTATCAGGCCAAACAGGAAGTCGAACAAGCCGAGATGTCGGCGGCAATGGTCGCTGAAAGTGCGGTGGCCAACGGGGTCGCCGACTTCCGCCAACGTACGTGCGGGGTCGGGTCCGCAATATGGAACGAATGCGCAATCCGCGCATCCAGGCAGCGATTCTGCCAATCCGCTCGCAGCCAAGATATTCATTGCCTGCGAATCCATCAGGTCGTGGTAAGTCTGATGGACCGATCCCATCCGAAGGGACTGGTCACCCATCTCGGCGAGCATTCGCCCCTCGTCCGACGCATACACGTGCCCATCGTAGTTGTAGACGATCGTTCCAAGGCCAGCTCCGACGGGGGAACGGAGATCGACGTAGCCTGTAGGATAGTGAGTAAAGATGGCCCTCAGCAGTAGCGAGGCGTAAACTTCCTCGATCCTCTTACCTGTTGAGTTCAGCTCGAGGATCCGATGAAAAGCGCGACGGTAGAAGGTAAGAAAGGCATTCGCATCGTAACTCATTCTCGCGGATGATCGTGCTGCGAAGCCAAAGGGACTCAACGGACGTAAGAAGATCGACCGGAATCCCAATCGCACGTATTCATCCACGATTGCCTCTGGCTCGGCGAGGGAAGTCTTTGTTAGCGTGGTCAATGCGCTGACGCTCTCGTGGCCCAATGCGTTTCGCGCTTGCGAGAGTCCGTGGAGCGTCCGCGCAAGGGAGTCTCGACTGGGCAAAGGTCGATTTCGGTCGTGAATTTGACTTGGACCATCGAGTGACGTTGAAATGTGAAAGGCGTGGCGCCGAAAAAACTCGAGAGACTCGGGTGTAAGGTGGTGGAGTGTCGATGTGATCGTATATCGAATTCGGCGAGCATCGCCTAAATTCCGGGCTTCGATGAGTTCCACGATCTGCCGAATACGCTCGAAGGCAAGTAGAGGCTCGCCTCCCTGGAATTCGACCGTCAGGTCACGTGAGGGACTCTCGAACATGCGGTCTACCGCCGCCGCGGCAACTTCAGCGGGCATTCCCGCCTGTCCAATGCGCCGGGATACTTGGCAGTAAGTGCAAGAGTGATCGCACGCCAGCGTGACGACGAAGATATGGAGAGCCGGACCTCCCTTGAGGAAAGACTTTCGCGTCCGCAGTTTGGTGGCAAGTAAGCGCACCGCAAGGGCAGGGTCTCCGCGCGAAATGATCTGCTTGGATTCAAGGCTATCGGCGACCTCCGCTTCCAGAGGCTGCAGCTTCGCTAGACCCCGAAACTGAGCCTCATTGAGGATGGAGAATTCACCTACTTCCGAGGTGACAAGGACCGCGTCGGAAATCTCGGGAAGCCTGCGGAAGCGAAAAGGCAGGAGGTCGTAGCTGATCTCCAGAGGGCGGATCCTTGCGGTCATTCGGCTTTGACCGCGTGCGCTTCCGCGAAAGCCGTTGCCCAGATAAGATCGCGGAGGCCTCCAGTTCGAGCCTCAATGTCTTCCCTTACGGCGAAGTCGATAGCGGCAGACCGGAAACGGCTCTCGGCATCGGCTTGAGTTAAGCTGGTTGTGCATGCGACTAGATGTCGCGCACGCTCATTCTCGATCCGGAAGCAGCCGATGTCGGCAAGCGAGTAGCACGCCCTTGCCAACGATTGTGCGGTATGAACGCCTGCGTCGAAGGACATCTCGAATGTGATTTTGGCTTTATCGTTCAAGCCGTCAACCTCTCTCGATCTTGTGCAAGTCTGATACCCGCACAAGTTGCCTCGGCTCGGCGGTAGCGTCGACTACGACTTTCGTGGGGAGCGCTGTTCACCGAGATGCGCAAATCGACTGCTTCGCCGCAGCGCACCAAGAACGGTCAAACGGTCCGAAGCATCCAGCAAATCTCCGTACACGCCTTTGGTTTAGGCTCCAAGGCCGAGGCGGATGTCGTCGAGCAGCGTGCTGATCTTCCGCTCGTGCACCAAACGACGATCAGTCAAAGCAATCCGGCCCGTAACCAATGCGGAGCAATTAGTCGTCTGTCGGGGTGCCGAACGACGTGGAATAGAGGATGATGACGAAAGTTGAGAGCTAGGACTCGTCCGCTGTCAAAGCGTGCCGGGAGGGCGACTTTGACTGTCCACGATAACGCATCTGATCAGGTCGTTCTATTGCTCACTTCAGGACAAACGCTGAAGGCTTGCGCGACCACGTGGTCACCGGCGGCGACTTGTGACAGGACCGCCGTCGTGATCGCGCCCATGCCCGACGCGAACATCATGCCGGCTTCCGCGCCTTCCAGATCGGCGATGACCTTCGCAATTCGTGAGCTCGTGACATTGCCGTGGCGGGCATAGAACTGATCGTTGAGCGGTTCCTCGGCCTTGCCGGGCAAAGTCCGAGCTATCGTCCGCGTAGTAGGTGACAGATTGCGTGATCGCCGGGGCGACCCCGTAGTTTGCCTCCAGATTGCGATCGATATGCAGGGCCCGGGTTGATGGCGCGTAGGTCTTGTTTCTCAACATTGGCATCTCCACGGTGAAAAGGGCAGGCGCTTGGACTTCCTGGGCCAGGCGTCCTGAGCAATCCCGACCGCCGCCGCGGCGGCAAATCAGCGACACATGCTGACCCGCTCCGGTCCCATCCAGAGCTGGAGACAGCGCAACAGAGCGTTCGTCGCCGCCGCCGCTGACGTGGGATAGCGATCTGCTAGGCGGTGGCGCGGCTCACGTCCGAACCAAGGCATCCGGATCGGCAAACCCGCTAGCTTCCGACCCAGGTCCACTGGATCAGGATCGCCGCAATGGCGGCCGTCGTACCAATCGATCCAATCATCAGGAGGGCTTGAACCACGATCTCCTGCCAATGTTGTGCCGCTACGCCACCGCCAGCGATCGGCAACGTCCGTCCGGTTGCCCAGGCGGCGCTCAGAGTCATGCCAACCGAGACGACGTAGAGCGAAACCCACAACAGATGGGCCGTCGGCACCGACCAGCCACTCCAAAACCGCAACTGCGGCCACAACAGTCCGACGGCGACGAGCGCGATGCCGCTCTGCATCGCGGTCACGTGGGCGGATAGACCCAGACGGGGGCTTGCAAACGCTGGTATGCCGAAACCCAGGAGCAGGCCAATCAGAAACAGAAGGACGCCCGTGAAACACAGCGTGCCGGGAATTGCGACCATGGACATTCTCCATCCAGGGGCTTGTTGAAATATCGACCGCGAGTCCGCAATTACCGACTGAAAGTCGGTTTGTCAAATCGACATGAACGCTATTTGGCGAACGTTTGTCAGCAATGATCTTGCCGTCGTCACGAAAACTGCCCGGCAACATGAGCTCAAGCACTCCTTACATCGTGGTCAACGACTGAAGGCGGCCTCGATTGCCAATGCGAACCCACCTTCTTGAAGCTGCTCGTTGACAATTGCGACCCGAAGAAGGGTCTTGAGTGCTATGAAAGCGTCAAGCCCAAGAAGCCAAAACGCGAAGCTTGCTTGCCGCGGTCGAGCCGCGAGACCGCTAATCTGTGCCTGCTGTGGCGGCCGGGGCGTCCCACGCGCCAACAAGGCGTTCGGTCGTTGGGCCAAACTGTCCGCGCGAATGATCAGTACAGCAGATGCAGGAAATGCAGCCGGCGGACTTTGCGGTGCGTTGAACTCTCCCATTCTAACAAGTGTTCTTCTAGCTTGTGCATAGTTTCGTTAGCCGTTCAGTTGAAGCGCCATTTTCCCAATTTAGGTGTGTGTGGATGCGCAAGCCATCCGATTGGGGTTTTGATCACGTCATTCTTGGCTGTCGCGAAGGCAGGAAAATTGACGATCAAGGGCAAGCACCTGGAGTGATCATTTTGCACTCAGCCGCCACATCGGGAATGCGGGTCGACGACGCTCGCGCGGCGCTCTCGAACGGAAAGTCGCGATTTCACACGGCCTTGAAAATTCGTGAACGGAATTTTCCTTTGGTCGGCAGCTTCGAGTATCTCTTTCCTTAAGTAGACAACTCCGTTGGCCTCAGGCTTTTGCAAAGGGAGCGAGTGAATGACCACGCTTAACGCTGTTTCGGCCATGCTAATCGTCGGCTGTGTCGACTAGATCATCGTGGAGAATGTGTCATGGCTCAATCGTGTCTTCTGAAACACACCCCGAACCAGTACTCGTGGTGAATAGCTTTCTTGGGTGCAGGACGACTGTTTTGCCTGCGGGATGCGTGTGAACTCGCATGGGTCAACCATTCGACTGGGACTTGATTAGATCCTTTCTGGCCGTCGCGAGATCTGGAAGGCTCACGGTCGGCGCGAAGCACCTGCGAATGGACCACTCTACTCTAAGCCGACGCATCTCGGCCCTCGAGAGGCTCCTTGGTGTCAAGCTTTTCGATCACAACGTCTCCGGATATGCGCTTACGGCCCACGGAGAGCAATTGCTCCTTCGCGCGGAGACAATTGAGAGTTCGATCTTCTCGCTCGATCATCAATTCGGTCAAAGCTCTCGGATATCTGGCACGGTGCGAATTGGAGCGACTGATGGGTTCGGCACCACGATCCTCGCCCCAGAAATTGGCAAGCTGGCGGCCGCTCATCCCGAGCTCGAGATAGACATCCTCGCCGTGCCGACCGTTTTCAGTCTCTCGAAGAGGGAGGCGGACATAGCGGTAGCCCTGGCTTGTCCACCGCGTGGTCGACTTCACGCACGCAAGCTGACCGACTTCGAATGGGGCGTGTATGCAGCGAAGACGGCACCGGAGCTTTGGGAGAGCGCCGTGAGGCTGGATGACCTAGCAGGACGTCCGTTCATTGGGTACATCGAAGATCTAGTTTACACGCCGGAGCTCGATTATCTGCGGAAGATCTCCAAATCGATTGTACCCCGCGTTCGCAGCTCGACTCTGATTGCGCAATGGCAGGCGACCGCCGCCGGAGCAGGTCTCTGCGTGCTGCCCTGCTTTATTGCTAACTCGGATGAACGTCTCGTGCGGGTGCTGCCTAAGGAAGTCTCATTTAGCCGGACTCTCTGGATGCTCGTTCATTCGGATATCAGAGATACCGCCCGCATTCGGCTGACCTGCAATTTCATCGTTGACGTGGTCCGACGATCTCGCGATCGCTTTCTACCAAACCTCTTGTCTTGAAGTTAGTGACGTTGATCGTGGCTTACTCACCGGCAGTGCACTCGGCTAGACAGGCCTGTTCCAGCGCTCTACGGTAGCGAATGGTGCAATTAAGCGTGCGTCGTCGTTCCCCCGAGCCAAGAATGCAACATCGGTGCATCACAGTGAGAGCTCATGGCCTCGTCGCGCTCAAGCGGAAGCAAACCAAACATGCAGCTGCGACGATCCAATTCGCGAAAGTGAAAACCACTACACTTTCGCACACTATTTACCGGGCGGGATCTATCGATTCACGGGTTAGATAAAGATGGCAATGTCCTGCCGCGCGTGAGCGACGGCCCTGCCGCTCGCGTTCCAGATAGTCATCGCTTGGCTGGAATAGCCGTCGGCAGCATTGTCGGCGCTGGCCTCGATCAGCCACCAACCGTCGGATGTCTCCAATTGGTCTGTCAGCACATCGATCATCCAGCTGACTGTACTGAGCGGCGCAATTTGTTTGGATAATACCAGGGCCGCGGGCGGCAGGGCGTCAGCGACCGCCACCAGGCCAGTAATCGATTGTGGCGCCGAGCCGCGATGGCGTAACCACACTTGATAGTTCGGGTTGGGCGAGCCATCGAGTGGCAATGCGCCGCCGGCCCGCAGACAGTCGAAGTGCTGCGTGACCAACGGAGCGCGACTATCAAAGAACGGCTGACATAACTCTCGATCTGGCGTCTGCGGCGCCATCACCGGTGGGTGGTGGATGGCTGACGAACGTGCGCTGCCGAAGCACAATGTGGCGCGCGTCGCGAGCCCCGCGGCGCCGCTGAGGTCAACACCAACGAACGTTGTTGAACTGCCTTGACGCAATATTGCGGGCCGAACGCTCAACAACCCGGTAGCCGGGCCAACAAAGGTGAATTGCGCCGATCGCAACGGTGGCAAATCCGCGTATTGACGCAGCGTGGATTCTACACAGATCGCAGCCGAAAGGCCTCCAAAGGTCGTGCGCCCCTGTAGCCAATCCTCGCTTACCGCGATTTGGTAGGTGTCTCCATCGGCACGGAGCCCTGTCAGCAAAGTCAAAAGATCTATCATGATGGCTCCATTGGAAGTCTCGTGGTCTTCGACACTACCAGCAAAATGAGCGCTTCGAAGTGAGACAGTGTGCACGTCGAAACGCGAAAAATTCTCATCCGTCATACGGGCCGCCAGAGAACGCAGAATGAGTAGGCGGCGCGGCCTTTGGTGCGCGGCTCCGCGTCGCCGCGCGATGACGCGCAAACCTCAAGTGTCAGAAAGGATGGTCGCGCTTCACAAGCGTGAGAGAAAGTGTCGGTGCGCAAAACGCGCGTTCAAATTGGAAAAGTCAGCATACACAGACCGCCGCGAATTCGGCAGGATTCGCGGGCGACGTCCGTTGCTTCAACGAAGCGTTCAGGACGTGGTGTCGACCTCGACTGCAAGCCAACGGAGGTCTCGCTAACCGCCACTCCACGGCCACCTGGGATCTGGTGCACTCCCATCGTGGCAATCAAGTGCAGCACAAAACATGAAGAGTGAAGAATGAGCATGACGCGACGTGACTATCTTACGGCAAGCGGTATCGCCATCGGTGGGCTTGCAGCATCGGCCGCGCGGGGTAGCGCCCAAGGCGACGGCACAGGCCTACGCGCGAGACTATCTTTCAATGAAAATCCGTTCGGACCTTCACCATCCGCACTAGCAGCCATGCGAGGACAATCCGGAAAGCTATGCCGATACGTCGATGGGAGTGCTGATAGTCTCACTCCGGCGATCGTGACCCGCGAGAATGTTTCTGCCGAGCAGATTGTGCTTGGCGAGATACTTGAAGCGCTAGGCCTATTTCTGGCGGAACGTGGTCCAAGCGGAGGTGAGTTCATCTATTCGGAACCTGGCTATACGGCATTAGTGGACGCCGTCGCTGGCGGGGCCGTTGTCATTGGCGTCCCGTTGAACCAAGAGCTTCAGAACGACCTTCCTGCCATTGCATCTAAGGTCGGTGCGCGAACGCGGGCCGTGTACCTAGTCAATCCGCACAATCCGTCCGGGACTGTGAGTGACGCCGCCATTTTCAGGAGCCGTGTTCGGGAAATGTCGAGGCTCACCACAGTTATTGTCGATGAAGCATATTTGGAGTTTGAGCCAGACTTCGTTCAACGAACCGTCGTCGACCTTACGCGCGCCGGCGAGAACGTAGTGGTGTTCAGGACGTTTGGCAAAATCTACGGGCTGGCCGGTCTTTCGGTTGGCTACGCCATAGCACCAACGAAGCTCGCAAATGAACTGAAGCGCGCCGGAATTGGTACCGCGGGCACGCTTACATGGCCGGCTCTAGTAGCTGCGACCGCGAGCCTGGCGGATCGAACGTATATTCGTGCCACTCGAACGCGCGTTATCGCTGAACGGAACAAGTGGAATAATTTGTTTCGGGCTTTGAAGCTACGGCACTCCGACTCGAGAGGAAATTTCGTCTTCTTTGAGACCGGTAGGCCACACTCTCAGGTGGCTGCAGCGCTGCGGACCAGAGGCATCGAAATTGGGCGTTCCTTTCCTCCGTTGGATCGGTGGGCGCGCATTTCGATCGGATTGCCCGACGAAAACTTGGTGGCAAGGCGCGCCATCGCCGAACTCCTCGGTTAAATGTCGAAGTAGAGGACGTAGAGGCGGACAGAGTTGGTGTGTGGGCTCGGGCTTATGATCCTTGTAATCCGCGGCGTTCAACCGCGGTGGCAGCTCTGCAAATGCCAATTCGTCCGCATTGCGGGAGTAGTGCGCCATCGATGAACTCGAAATAGTTGCCTCGCTGCGACGTTTTGCTGCGGGGTTAGGGTGAGGTTGCGCCGGA
Organism: Bradyrhizobium sp. USDA 4503; assembly: GCF_054055815.1. Classification (NCBI taxonomy): domain Bacteria; kingdom Pseudomonadati; phylum Pseudomonadota; class Alphaproteobacteria; order Hyphomicrobiales; family Nitrobacteraceae; genus Bradyrhizobium; species Bradyrhizobium sp. USDA 4503. The sequence goes on along the minus strand of NZ_JBSRXS010000001.1, from coordinate 2,515,224 downwards.
AGCCCGCGCGCGTCGGAAGGGGTTCCGGATGTCGGCCGCGTCCACGTGGTCTAGCAGGACTTTGAGGAAGTCCGGCGTTCCGACGAAGCCCGGCGGCTTCAACGCAGCCGTCACTTCATTGGTTCGTATCACCGACGTTCGACGAGCGAGCGCGCCACTTTGCGCCTGCTGCCCCGCTCGGGCGTCTCACATTCCAACGAGGTGCTCGGTCGTTCGGCCAGAACTGTCCGGGCGAACGATCAGTACAGCAGATGCAGGAAATGGAGGCGGCGGAATTGCGGTACGTTGAGCTCTCCCTTACTATTCGGTGTTCGTTCACAACTAGCCTGTGCATAGTTTCGCTGGCTAGACAGTTGAAGCGGCATTTTTCCAATTTTGGTGTGTGTGGATTCGCATGGTGCAGCCGTTCGATTGGGATTTGATCAGGTCATTCTTGGCTGTCGCGAGGGCCGGAAAATTGACGATCGGGGCCAAGCACCTGCGGATTGATCATTCCACACTCAGCCGCCGCATCGCATCACTGGAGAAATGTCTTGGAGCGAAGTTGTTCGATCACAGCGTTTCCGGTTACTCGCTGACGCCGCAAGGCGAACAACTGTTAGGTCGCGCTGAAGCGATCGAGAGCTCAATCTTCTCGCTTGATCGTCAGTTCGGTCAGCGTTCGCGAATTTCCGGCGCGGTACGGATCGGGTCGCCGGACGGGTTCGGCACAACTGTGCTGGCCCCAGCGATCGGTAAGCTGGCCGCGGCACATCCCGAGCTCGAAATTGACCTCGTTGCGGTCCCGGCCGTCTTCAGCCTGTCGAAGCGAGAGGCGGATATTGCACTTGCGTTGGCCTGTCCTCCGAAAGGCCGGCTTCACGGGCGCAGGCTCACAGACTTGGACTTTGGCGTGTATGCCGCGAAGGCTGCGCAAAAGTTCTGGGAGGGAGTCAAAAGCCTGGATGATCTCTCAAGTCTGCCATTCATAAGCTACATCGAAGATCTGATCTATACGCCGGAACTCGATTATCTTCCAGAGATCTCTAAGTCGATCACGCCACAGATCCGAAGTTCGAGCCTCGTGGCGCAGTGGCAGGCGACCAGGGCCGGGGCCGGCCTCTGCGTCTTACCTCGCTTTCTTGCGGGGCACGACGACAGCTTGATTCAGGTGCTGCCGAACGAGGCGGTGTTCAGTCGGACATTATGGATGATCGTGCATTCTGACATGAAGGACATGGAGCGCATTCAGATCACATGCGACTTTATTGTCGAAGAAGTCAAACGCTCGCGCGATCGATTTGTGCGATGTATCCCTTCCGCTCGTTAGGATCTGCGCAGCGAGAGCGGTGGGGGATGCTCGTGGTCTCGGAGCCGTTGACGCGTCGCGGCGAGTGCAAGATCATGTGATGCACGTGCTGTCCGTTGAGTTGGCTTGTGATATTCCACCTAGGCAGGTGCCGCTGGTCGTCTCCTCCTTATTGTGCGTGACGTTGGAAGCGGGGCAGCCGTTGTAGCTCTGAATCGCGCTATCAGAGCAGCGTGCATTGGTGTCGCCGAGTGTGTGGCGCTCGGTTGATGGCTCCTTAGTGGCTAGGTCGAAGCTGGACCGTGGCGCTGGTGCCGGCGACCAGGCGTACGCCTTCGGGGACGTGATGGATGGCGATGCGGACCGGGACGCGCTGCGCCAGCCGTACCCAGGCGAACACCGGATTGACGAAGGCCAGTCCTTGGTGGTCGGGCTGTGCGTTGTTGACGGCGATGCCGCGCGCAATGCTACCGACGGTGCCCTGAACAGTCTGATCATATCCCATCAGCTTGATTTGAGCCGGATCGCCTTCCTGTAGCGTGGCAAGCTGTGTTTCCTCGAAATAGGCATCGACCCAGAACGAGTTCGCGTCGATCACTGAGATGACGTTGCGGCCAATCGTGACATAATTGCCTGATCGGAGGGTGAGGTTCGTGATCCATCCGGTGACGGGAGCGCGAATCTCGGTTCGCGAAAGATTGACCTTTGCCTGATCGCGCCTGGCAAGGGCTTGTTGATACTGGGCGTCGGCGGCCAGCGCATTCGCCTCGCGGCCCTGCCTGTCCTCGGCGGAGACGGCAAGATCGCTCAGCGCGCGCCTTCGTTCGGCCTGTTGCCTGGCGTTCTCGGCGGTCGCCTTCGCCTGCTGGACTGCCGCCTCGGCCGTCTGCAAGGCTAGGCGGTAGTCAGTAGGGTCGACCTCCATCAGCAAATCGCCCTGATGAACGAACTGGTTGTCGCGAACATGAAGGCGGATGACGCGTCCGGCGACTTCCGGTGCAAGCGTCGCGACGTCGGCGCGGATTGTTGCGTCGCGGGTCGATGGTGCGGCGACATAGCAACGCCAGGAAGCGCCGCCCAAGGCGAGTGCAATTGCAGCCACCGCAAATGTCGCGAGGAACGCTTGGTAGTTTCGGCGCGAGGGAGCATCGAGAAGTGGGAACGGAGGCCAAGGCATTTCGTGGTTTGCTTCCATATGGGGTGGTACCTCAATGCTTAGAGCGCGATGGCGAGGATCATGGCTGAAAGTATGATGACGTAGGTGGCGGCGACGAATAGCGCGGGATGCCAAACATGGCGCAAGACGCCGTACCGTCGGATCGCGTGAAACGTGGCCATGGTCACGAGCCAGGCCAGCACGAGCAGTATCCAGGCCGGGTCGACGTAAACGTCGGCCAGGTTGAAGTCCGCGAGAGTCATGATCGAGCCGGACCAAAGCAGTCTGCCTGGCGGCTAAGTGCTTGTGAAATAATGAGAATGGAACTGCGCGCGCGGAGCGCGGTTTGCCGCAACCCTGTGCTGGTCCCGGCGCTGATCGTGGCATCCAGTCGTGCAAGCTGCGCCGTCGCTGCAACTCCATCACCCTGAGCGATGTTCGCCAAGGCCGGCGTGAGGCCCGCAGCGAGCCCGAGCCATCCGGCGCTATGGCGCAGGTGAATGATCTCCTTGCCAACAGCGAGAACCGCGAGCACCTGAGCGCGTTGCACCGCGGTTGCTTGTTCTGGCATGCTGCGGAGTGATCGAGGAACATGGCCGTCGCGCCGTTCGAGGCGGGATGCGGCCGCAAGGGCGCGCAAATCCTTCAAAGCACGTGGAACCAGCCGGCGCGTGCGACGCGCTGGTGATGCGGACGGAATAATCCGAAAGGCCACCGCGGCCAGGCCACAACCGCCTACAATGGCCACGGCTGAATTGAAGAATGACGCAGCATCGTAGCTCGTCAGGTTGACCGGCTGCAGGAACGCGAAGAAGTGGCCGACCATCGGACTCACCAGCGCGGCCCCGCGCGGCCGCGCCATCAAGGCACCGATTGGCACTAGGTAGACGCCGACCGCGAGGCTGAGCCCGGCAAAGCTTTCGATGTGCGGGAATATCGCGAACAGAAGAACTGCAGCGCAGGAAACCGACAGGAAATTGCCGCCAACGATACCCAATGCCCCGGAATACGCCTGTTCGCCTCGGGTCGACATCAGGACGACAGTTATCGTAGCCCAGGTGACAGCGGTCGCGCCGCTTGGCCACGCGGTTGCAATCCAGAGCGCAGCGACTACGCCGATTGCAAGCAAGGCGCGGGTGCCGTTGATGAGGGCGGCCGTCCAATCATCGAGGGTCGGAGAGGCGATCCTGTGCGCGCGGGAACTGGAATTGCGGGGGAAACCGCTGAGGAGCGCGCGTGCTTCGATGGCGCTCGCGATACCAGCGAGCACCTCGGCGGACTTGTCGGCGAGCAGACGCAGCGACGGTGTGTCCGCATTCAGCGCAGCGAGCCGTTCGATTGATCCGCGGCAACGCTGATGAACGGCGATCGCGTGGTCGAGGCGCCGTCCTGAACCGGCACTTTCGGAGATAGCGCTGGGGAGGCATCCCAGGATCACGGATATCTCCATCTGGGCGCGACGACAGCGCGATCGGGAAATCAGGTTTGTCAAAGTCCAGCAGTCCAGGATTGCTGTGCGTAAGCTGTCGGCGGCGCTTCGCAGTTCACGCGAGTGATGCCGAACCACCGCGTCCGCAGCGATCGACGTATCTATCAGCGCATCCAAGGCGGTGACCTCGCGGAGCAAGCGGCTGGCTGCTAAATCATTGTCGGCGGTAGACGGTCTAACCGTCTGGACTGCCTCGACAAGCGACTTGCTCAGTTCGCCGGTCAGTCTGGAGAACAGTGAGGCCAGCTGGCGCCGGGCGGGGCGCAGATCTGTGCCGGCGAAGACAACGGCTGTACAAGCGACGCCGATGCAGATCTCGGCGACACGGTCTACGGAGATCAAGAAGATGCCCGCATCCAGGCTACCGATCGCGCGGAGCTGTTCGCCCGCGATGATTGCCATCGTGTAGCCGGCAAGAGCTGCCGCATATGCCGTGTAGTTGCGCAACAATGTCGCGGCGAGCGCGCATGCTGCCCCCCACAACGACAGGGCGGTCAGCAGCACGATACGGTCTTGCGGAAGGCTGGCCGCCATCAAGACGGTCGCGACGGCACCTGTGATGGTGCCGATCATTCGGAACCAGCCCTTCTGCAGCGATGCGCCTAATTGCGGCAGGCAGGCAATTGCGGCCGATGTCGCCGCCCAATACGGACTTTCAAGTTCGAGCTGAAAGGCAATATAGAGCGCAAGACATGTCGATGCCCACAGGCGAAGGCCGAGGAGTAGCGCAGAGTAATGGGGCGAGAAGTCCCGGTCTCGTCCTGCTTTATGCATGCAATCCTCATTGTCGTGCGCGACGAAGTGTCAGTCGGCTCGGCCAGCGAAGCGGCCATGCTCATTTGATTGCTGCGGTGAACGCAGCGGCGACCGTGCTTGGCTGGCTGACCAGCCGAGCTTTGCCGAATATGCAAGATGGCGAGAACGGCTACGAACAGGAGCGCATGGTCAAGCCGAGTCCGCCGTTGACGCGCGACGTACCGCCAAGTACCAGCGGACGCCTGAGAGCCGTTCCTCGCTCCCTGAATGACGCGATGAGCCATCGTGCGACTCACCGTGCGCCGCATGCGCTCGAAGATGACGCGGCCGATGACGCGCCATGTCAGGGCGATCAGAAGGCCGAGGGGACCACCGATATGCGTGTCGACTAATAGCAGCATCAGTTCGGTTTCTGCCCAAAGCATGATCGCTAATGCGACCTGCAACGGGATTCGGTAAGTAGCGCGCCACAGTGAAGCTATGGAATTGCGCGGGGTCATCTCGTGGTTTCAAGCTCCACCGAGATGCATAGTGTGTGACGGGATCATCGTAAAATGAGTTGATCGACTTCGATCTAGTCCGATATGGAATGTGAATGGACATTCGAACACTGCGCGCATTCGTCGAGGTCGTGCGACAGGGTGGCTTCTCGCAGGCCGCAAAGGTGGTTTTCGCGACCCAGTCGACGGTCAGCAAGGCGGTGAAGCAGCTGGAAGACGAGACGGGCGTGCGGCTGTTGGATCGGGCGGGCCATCGCAGCACGCTGACATCGGCGGGGGAGATCGTCTATCGCCACGCGCTTCGCATCCTTGCGGAGCGTGAAGATCTTGTCCGCGAACTGGACGAGGTCCGCGGAATGCGGCGCGGTTTACTGCGGCTTGGCCTGCCTCCGATGGTGAGCAGCGTCCTGTTCGCGCCGCTTCTGGTGATCTACCGGGAACGCTACGCTGGCATCGAGATCCAGCTCGTCGAGACGGGCATTGATCGGTTGGCTGAGAGACTATCGGCCGGTGAGATTGACTTTGCGGCGTCGACGCTGCCGGTGCACGACGAGTTCGAGTGGCAGGCCGTACGGCACGAGCCTATGATGGCGCTGCTGTCGGCAAAGCAAGCCGCCGGCCGCGGCAAGTCCATCAATCTGAAGGACTTGGAGCCGATGCCATTCATCCTCTTCGAGTCCGGCTTTGCCATAAGTCGGCTGGTGGTTGATGCCTGCAGGGCAGCCGGCTTCGAACCGAAAGTGTCAACACGCAGTAGCCAGCTTGACTTCGTCGTCAAGCTCGTCGCGGCCGAAATGGGAATTGCGTTTCTGCCGAAGACCGTTGCTGAGCAGCAGCGTAGCGCCGGCTTGCGCAGCCTGCTGCTCACCAATCCAAGCATTGACTGGAATATCGCAATGACTTGGCGCCGCGAGGCTTATCTGTCCCATGCTGCCAAGGCCTGGCTCGCGCTGGTACGCGAACATAGCGGTGGCGCTGCGACGTGCGCATGAAGCGCGTGCGTTGGCGTTGCTCTGCTTGCAAATGCGGCCGCGGGTCAAGTTCGGCGTCAGAGCAGCGCGCGTCGCGCGGCGCGTTTGACCTTTTCGAAGGCGCAGGCGTCGATCTGACGAACCCGTTCGCTCGACAGCGATAGTTCCTGCCCAAGCTGTTCCAGCGTGGGACGAGGTTCAGCCAGGCGGCGCGCCATAAAGATCCGCCTCTCTCGGGTCGTCAAAACCCGAAGGGACTGATGCAGGGCATCCGTTCGGCGTTGTCGTTCGTCGCGCTCGGTCAAGAGCGCCTCTGGATCAGGCGAGAGGTCGACCAGCAAGTCCTGCCATTGTTCGTCGCCCTGTCGGCCGGCGGTCACGTTGAGGGACACATCACGACTGAGCCGGCCATTCATCGCGACGACGTCAAGCACGCTGGTCTTCAGTTCGTTGGCGACCAAGGCGGCCAGCTTGGGCGTTAGATTGCTGTCGTCACGTGCGAACCGCCGCATTTGGCGTCTGAGTCCGAAGAACAGTCGGCGCTGCCCGGCGGTCCCCCCAATTCGGACCAACGACCATGAACGGAATAGGTATTCACGCATTGTAAACCGGATCCACCAACGGGCGTAGGTCGAGAAGCGGGCGCCGCGATTGGCCTGAAAGCGCATCGCAGCCTTGATCAGACCGATCGTCGCTTCCGAAGCCAGGTCGGCTTCCGGCAGTCCATAGCGCTTGTATCGGCGGGCAATTCCAGCCGCGAACGCCAGGTGGCTGGTGACGAGAATATCGATCGCAGCTCTGTCACCTTGGTCGTGCCATCTGCTGGCGAGCTCCTGTTCCTCCAGCGGTTCAAGATGCCGGGCTGCTCGGCTGGCTGAGCGGAACGGCGCAGGTGGCTTGGCGGCTTGGGACGGCGATGGCGATGATGGCGGGACCTCCGGTGGGTCCGACGCCTGAGGCGCCGACCGAGTATCGCGATCGGAGGCAGCGATTTGACGGGGCATAACTGGCTTTCACCTGCTTTGACAAGGAGGGAGGCAAACCAGATAGTCGTGCGCGCGGCGGCCGTAAAATGATTTGCCTGAATGCCGTCAAGTCGCATCCGGAATACGCCCAGTCATCGGTGTGCCATGGCAGTGCGCGCTGAACCTTTTGTCGCATCATGGTCAGTCGCGTGAACGGGAGACGTGTCTGCGAGGCGCGGCGTGGGCGAGCTCCGCGGCCGCCGCTGCCATAGGACATCAATGGATCACATGGCGTTGAAGACACGTGATTGAAGCGTGTCTGTTGAACGCGCTCCGCGGTCATCTCTTTGCGTAGGAAGCCAGCGCGTCTGGCTTATCTTGATGGAGAAAACAGCATGACGACATCTTACGTCTCGAAGGCCTTGCTCACGGTCCTTGCGTTTCTGGTGGGCACAGCCACGGCCTGTGAGGCCAGGTCGGCTGCCCCGCGGTCGGAGAGGGGCACCCGCTCCAGCGTCCTCGCGTCGACTATTCGTCCGCAACAGGATTGCGTCCGCGCTCCTCGCGTCGGCGCCTTCGCGACGGCGCCTTGGACCGTCCCGCCCTGCGAGCCGACCGATCGCGCTTATCGAAGTGAACTCGATGCAGGACACGGCGCTTACCGATGACGGACGCAAGGACCTGCCGCGATCGCTGGCCATCGACCGTGAACGATCGCCTGACGCCAACCTAATGGCGATCGGAGTGGCCGCCGCGCCGGCTTACAGAGGTTGAACCGCGGAATCCGCCCGCGCCCCAGAGCAGGGAGCGGGCGGGCTCGGTCAGCCAAGTCTGGCGCGACTCAATCGTTCGGCGTCGGCCACTCGTTCGGCTTTGGAACGACGCGGAAGGTGGCGTTTGCCCGCGCGATGACCTTGTCGTCGGCCTTGGCAAGGCACTGCGCAAAGCAAAGTGTGCTTCCGGTCTTGATCACTTCGCCCTCGACCGAAAGCCACTGGCCGATTTGGCCGCTGCCGATGTAGTCGACAGCCATTGAGACCGTCACGTAGGACGTGCTCCAGTTGGTCGCCTGACCGCAGCTGTAGCCCATCGCGTTGTCGGCCAGCGCGGCAATCAAGCCAGCATGGGTAAATCCACGGGCGTTGGTGTGCGGTTTCGCAATCCGCAGGCCGATGGTGACGGAGTTGTCGGTTCGCTTCGAGTAGACCGGCTCCCATGGGTCGCTAAATGGCGCCTTACGGAAATGAGGTTCGAAGCCTTCTGGCACGTCTTCGGAGAGATCTGTCATGAATGTCGGACTCGCAGATGATGAGTTGGTGATTGTTGTCGATGTAACCGGTCAATTCCACTGCGTACAAAGTTTGAAACGTAGTTTGAGCGCGTGCGGGGGTGACGAGAGATGGTGCGAGTGTGCGCACATCGAAATTGGGAAAATTCGCATACATGTCGACAATCACTTCGTGTCAGATAGTGAGTCGAACAAGGCTGATCGAACAGCAATGTGCGTTGAAGAGGTGCAAGCCCTGACGCGCGGCGATTGTGTTGCAGTCGCGCCGTCCGCTGTGCGTTTCGACGCCGTCGCAGGCACCTGATTGGCCCAAGACACCTAGCTAGGCCGCGCGCAGCGATGGCGCACGCAGATAGCCCGTGTCGGCTACGCTGAAAAGGAGATGAACGATGGACGTGGCGATGCCAGGCGAGGCAGTGGCGTCGTTTGGCTTGAGGCGCGCCGCGAGCGCTCTCGATCGCAGGGACGCAAAAGCGACCGAGCTCTGCGCAATGGCGAAGCGGTTCGCGACCGACGTCGGGTTTAAGGTCGCAAATGACGCGCTCCAGCTCCACGGCGGGTTTGGTTATCTCGCCGAATACGGGGTCGAGAAGATCGTCCGCGATTTGCGCGTTCACCAGATCCTCGAAGGCACCAACGAAATCATGCGGCTCATCATCGCGCGCAAACTCTTGAATGGAAGCTCGCGATAACTTCCTGTGAACAACGTCATCGACGACTGAAGTCCAAGAGGATCTGAATGACCTATACCGCACCGCTTGCCGACATACGGTTCACCTTGCGCGAGGTCGCAGGCTTGGGGCGAGTAACGAATTTGCCCGGGTATGAGCACGCGACCGAGGATACGGTCGATGCGATCCTCGAGGAGGCGGCCAAATTCGCCCGTGCCGGCATTGCACCTCTCAATCGCGAAGGCGACAGAGTGGGGGCGCGGTTGGAGAATGGTGTGGTTCGAACCGCACCGGGCTTCGCCGCTGCCTACAAAGAGTTCGTCAATGCCGGCTGGAATTCACTGCCGTTCGATCCAGAATTCGGCGGCCAAGGCATGCCGTGGCTGTTGGCAACGACCGTCCAAGAGATGTGGCAGGCCGGCAGCCTGAGTTTTGGGCTGGTCATGCTGCTGACTCAGGGCGCGATCGACGCGATCTATCATCACGGCTCGGCCGAACAAAAGGCGACGTTCCTGCCGCGGATGATTTCGGGTGAGTGGACCGGGACGATGAATCTGACCGAACCGCACGCTGGCTCGGACCTCAGTCAGCTCAAGACCCGAGCGGTGAAGAACGGCGACCACTATCTGATCACCGGTCAGAAGATCTTCATTACTTATGGCGAGCACGACATGGCCGAGAATATCGTGCATCTGGTCCTGGCGCGCACGCCCGACGCCGAGCCAGGCGTGCGGGGAATCTCACTTTTTGTGGTGCCCAAATTCCTCGTCAAGGCCGACGGCAAACTCGGTCATCGCAACGACCTTCGCTGCGTCTCTCTGGAGCACAAGCTCGGCATTCATGCCACCCCAACCTGCGTCATGTCCTATGGCGACGATGGCGGTGCCACGGGCTATCTGATCGGCGAGGAGGGCCGCGGACTTTCATACATGTTCACCATGATGAATAATGCGCGCCTGCTCGTTGGCATTCAGGGGGTGGCCATCGCCGAGCGTGCCTACCAGCAGGCGGCTGATTTTGCCCGCGCGCGGGTCCAGTCGAAGGCGGATGGAAGCGCAGACCCGAAGCCCGTCGCCATTGTGCAGCACCCCGACGTGCGGCGCAGCTTGATGACGATGCGCGCTAAGGTCGAGGCAATGCGCGCCCTGGGCTATTACGTTGCGGCCGGGATCGACAGCGCCTTGAAACTGCCGGACCGGGAGGCCGCGCAGCGGACGCAGGAGCGGGTGGATCTGCTGATCCCGATCATGAAGGCGTGGTCGACGGATCTCGGAAACGAAATCGCGTCGATCGGACTTCAGATCCATGGCGGGATGGGGTTCATCGAAGAAGCGGGTGCCGCTCAGCACCTGCGAGATGCCCGCATCCTGCCGATCTATGAGGGAACCAACGGCATTCAAGCGCGCGATCTGGTCGGTCGGAAGCTGTCGAAGGATGGCGGCGAGGCGATGCGGCATCTGATTGACGACATGTGGACCCTGACCGACGAAATGGAGACCTGCGCGAACGAGCATATCGTTGCGATCCGCAATGGCATGATGGCCGCGGCAAATGTCCTTGGCAGCGCCACCGAGTGGATGGCGAATGCGGCGAAGGCGGATCTACTATCGGCGCTTGCTGGCTCAATGCCGTTCCTCAACCTCGCGGGTGCTGCGATCGGCGGCTGGCTGCTGGCCAAGGGAGCGCTGGCGGCGCATGGCAAGCTGCTCGCGGGTGACGGGGATCTCGGCTTCCTGGAAGCGAAGATCATCACCGCGCGATTCTACATGGACGTGATTCTTCCGCCGGAGCTTGCGCGGCTTGGTCCGCTCAAGGACGCAGGACGTACCGTATTCGCCCTCACGGAAAACCGGTTCTAACGCTCACCGGGGAATGCGATACCGCCATTGACCGGCTCGGTCACCGGATAATGCAGACAATGGATATCAACTACGAAAGTCGATCAATGAAGCCTCAATTGCAAGGAGACGTCGGCGTGGTCACGCTTGACACGCTGGTGGCGGAGGACGGTCTGTCGTTCTTGCGCGGCATGCTCAAGGGCCGGCATCCGCGCGCACCCTATTCCGAAACCATGGACATCAATCTAGTGGCGGTCGAGCCCGGGCGTGTCGTATTCGAGGGGAAGCCGTCAGCGCCGTTTCTCAATCCCGTTGGGACCATCCAGGGTGGCTGGGCGTCAACCATCCTCGATGGCGCCATGGCTTACTGCGTGCATTCCACGCTCAAGGCCGGCGAGAACTACACCACGCTCGAAATGAAGATCAGCTTTGTGCGACCGGTGTTTCCGGCGACAGGCCTGGTCCGATGCGAGGGCAAGGTCATCCACCGCGGCAACAGGACGGCGACCAGTGAAGGCGTCCTGCTCGATGAGCAAGGCAAGCTGCTCGCGCATGGCAGCGAGACTTGTATGATCTTTCCAGCGGCGACCAAATGAGCGGTGACCGCGGCCGTCGGGACGCGTGGCCAGGGCATTGATCGGAGGGTTTGGGTGGTGGGAGCGAACGAATACAAGAGGAGGGAGCTGGCGATATGCTTCGCGCAGTTTCACAGACAGCAGCAGCCGCTGGTCCTCATCAATGCCTGGGATGCCTGGTCGGCCATCGCGTGCGAGGCTGCAGGGCACCAGGCCGTAGCCACCAGCAGCCATGCCGTCGCGGAGTCGCTCGGGTTCAGAGACGGACAGATCGTTTCGCGCCAGGCCGTGGTCGCAAGGGTCCGGGAAATCAGCCGGGCAGTCTCGGTGCCGTTGTCGGTGGATTTCGAGGCGGGCTTTGGCGAGACGCGGCGCGAGGTTCAGGACAGCGTTCAGCTCGTGATGGATGCGGGAGCCGTCGGGATCAATCTCGAGGACGGACTGCTGCACGGACAGCGTATATTGGCGAGCGCCGAACAGCATTGCGAGCGGATATCCTGGGTTCGAGCGGCCGCCGACGACCGCAACATACCGCTGTTCATCAACGTGCGCTTTGATGGGCTGCTGCTTGCAAAAACTCAGACTGATGCTCTCGTCGATGAGGCAATACGACGGTCCAAGCTCTACCATGAGGCGGGTGCCAGCGGGCTTTTCGTCCCTGGGCTCACGCAGTTGGATTTGATCGAGAGATTGAGCGGATCCATTGCGCTGCCGTTGAATGTCATGATGTGGCCCGGCTGTCCATCGGTCGGTGAGTTGACGGCCGCAGGGGTGAGCCGCATCAGCCTCGGAGGCTGGCCGTTCGAATTTCTCCGCGACACGTTCCGGCGCACGCTGAAGGGCTTTGCGACCGATCCATTTTGCTACTTTGGACATGTCGATCGGCCTTCGAAAGCATGAGATGGAGATGACAGCGGCGCCGCGGGAGCACAGCCTGCGGGAACCGAGAAAGGCCCCTGAAGTGTCATTTGGCAGGATGGCCGGCCCAATTCGCATCCGGGTAGCCGGGCCCGGCGATCGCGAGGATCTCCAGGCGTATGTCCGGTCGTTATCGGGGCAGTCGCGCTACAACCGCTTCTTGAGTGCGTTACCGGAGCTGCCGGCGTCGGAGCTTGAACGCTTTGTCAATGCCAGCGACGGCACCGGGTTCACGGTGGTTGCATCGATGGCGGTCGAAGGGCGCGAGACCATCGTTGGTGAGGCACGCTACCTGTTCCATGTCGACACGTCGAGCTTTGAGTGTGGGCTATCGATCGGCGATCCCTGGCAGCAACATGGCATCGGCAGCACGCTCGTGCGCAACCTGGAGGATCGCGCGGCATCGCTCGGTGCAGTTTGCACGTTCGGCGATTCGCTTCGCTCCAACAAGGCGCTGATCGGGTTTGCCCGCAAATGCGGCTATGCGGTCTCGGCAAGCCCCATCGGGGTTCAGCTGGTCCGGTTCAAGAAGCGGATTGATGGTCTAGGCGAGCCTGCAGGCTCCGCGACGGAGCTACGCGGGCGAACTGTTCGGCTTCGATAGCGTGCACATCGAAATTCGAAATATTCTCATACATCCGTCGGCCGGCCTGATGTCCCATGCTGCGATTACGTTGGATGTCTTGAGGAGGGGACCTGGATGCTGTCGCGAGCGGGCGCGGGGCTATGTATTGTACTTTCCATGATCTGTGGGCCATGCGATGCCGTTGACGCGGCGAAGGCGTCTGGACAAGGCGTTCGAATCGGCGTTCTGACCGACATGTCGGGCACCTATGCCAACGCATCCGGGACCGGGGCGGTAGAGGCCGCAAGGATGGCGGTGGAGGATTTTGGCGGCCGCGTGTTTGGTGCGCCGATCGAATTGGTCGTTGCGGATCACAAGGACAAGGCCGACGTCGCGCTTGCGAAAGCGCGCGAATGGTATGGCGTCGGCGGCGTCAATGCGATCTTCGGTCTGACGACGTCGTCAGTTGCGATTGCCGTGTTCGAAGCGACGAAGGAGCAACGCAAGATCGCGGTCGCGGCGGGGGCTGTCTCTTCCGATCTCACCGGGATGTTCTGTTCTCCCTACGGCGTTCAATGGGCATATGATACGTCCGCGCTGGCCGTCGGCACTGGCAGCACCGCAGCGCCCTCCGGGCGGAAGTCTTGGTTCTTCGTGACGCTCGACTCGCCGCTCGGGCATTCGATCGAAAGCGACACCGCCAGAATGGTCGCGGCCGCAGGCGGCAGTGTGGTCGGCACGATGCGGTTTCCGACCGCCTCAACCACGGACTATTGGCCGCTCTTGCTTCGGGCTCGGCAATCCAACGCGGACGTGGTCGCCTTGGCTGCCGGGACTGACGGTGTGACCAGCTTCGCACGGCAAGCGCACGAGTTCGACCTTGCTGAGGGGCGGCACCAGAGGCTGGCCTCCCTGCTGCCTCAGCTGACCGATGTCGACGCGATGGGCCTGAAAGTCGCCCAGGGCATGGTGCTCACCGACGCATTCTACTGGGATCGGACCGATCAATCGCGCGCCTGGTCCAAACGCTTCTTTGAACGCCGGCACAGAATGCCGACAACAATGCAGGCGAGCGTGTATTCCTCTATCAGTCACTATCTTGCAGCTGTTGCGGCCGCAGGCAGCGTCGAGGCGAATGCTGTCATGCGAAAAATGCGCGAGATGCCCATCCACGACATGTTCGCGGACAATGGACGCATCGCGCCGGATGGTCGGATGATGCATGACATGTACGTCATGCAGGTCAAAACACCGCAAGAATCCGGCTATCCTTGGGACTATTACAAGATCTTGAAGACCATTCCGAGTGGCCAGGCATTCCCGTCGCGAGTCGAAGGTCAATGTCCGCTGCTGCGCGGACCCGAGCGCCCTCCGGACATCGGTGGATGAACTGTACTTGGCCATCTCGAGGTACAGTAGACCCGGATTGTATTGGTCTGTAACTGGCGGGTGCGGCCACATCGCGAGATACTTAGGGCAGGGATCTCAACTCGCCGTCGGACGAGCGATGGAGCGCACTTGCCATGATTTACGAGGACGTCACGCGCACCATCGGTCAGACGCCTTTGGTTGCGCTGAACCGTTTGGCCGCCGGTCAGCAGAGCCGGTTGCTTGCCAAGCTCGAGATGCGAAATCCATGCGGCAGCGTCAAGGACCGGGTCGGTCTGGCGTTGATCGCGGACGCAGAGGCGCGCGGCCTCATTGCGCCAGGTGCAACTATCATCGAGGCGACCGCCGGCAATACCGGGATCGGGCTCGCGTCCGCCGCGGCCGTCAAGGGCTACCGTCTGATCCTTGTGATGCCCGAAGCGATGTCCGAGGAGCGGGCAAAGCTGCTCCGCCATCTCGGTGTGGATGTGAGACTGACGCCTGGAATTCTGGTGGCTGACGCCGTTCGACGGGCCAAAGAGCTGCAACAGGAGATTCCAGGTGCTCTGTTTATCGATCAGTTCAATAGCCGGGCCAATGTCGAGGTGCACAGACGGACGACGGCCGAAGAAATTTGGGCCGATACGCGCGGTGAGGTCGATGTCTTCGTCGCAGCTGTCGGAACCGGTGGCACGCTGATGGGCATTGGCGGGTTACTGAAGGAGCGCCGGCCTGGCGTTCAAGTCGTCGCCGTCGAACCGCAGGCCTCGGCGGTGCTGTCGGGCGGCAGCGCCGGGCAGCATCGGATTCCAGGGATCGGCGTTGGCTTTGTACCGCCGCTGTTCGACCGAAGTCTGGTCGACGAGATTGTGTCGGTATCGAACGAGGATGCGTTTGCGGCGGCGCGTCGGCTCGCCCGGCGTGAAGGCATCTCAGCCGGTGTATCGGCGGGCGCAGCAATCCATGCCTCTCTCACCGTGCTGAAGCGGCCGGCGATGGTCGGGAAGACTGTCGTGGTTCTGTTGGCTGACACCGGTGATCGCTACGCCAGTTCTGGCCTGTTCGATGATGCGTCGCCGGCCTAGCGTTGCAAGCGTGGGCATGCGCGCCGCAGGCAGATAGCCGGACAACATGCCGCATCGGGGGTGCTCTGATCGCGCGTGAAGCGGGATCGCCAGATGCTGCGCTGCGCCGTCGGAGCGAGGCCGTGGTTCCGACAGCGGCAGCCTGCGTCACCTGCGGCGTGAGGGGTGAAGGCTAACCGGTTGAACAGACGGACATAAGCGTCCGTCCAGAGGCACTGCCTTCGGCTGCAATTATGAGAGTAATTCTCTGCACCACGCACGCAGTGAGGGTGGGCATTCTCCAGGCGAACGGATCTGTGTTGACCGTCAGTAGACCCGCCTCATCCCATTCTGACCTCCGATGCCGTCATGCCACTGTCGTTCACGGACTTGTGTAACGACGATTTGAATGCATAGATGACGGCAATTCTCCGTCTTGGATGTGTGTGAATTCGCATGGGGCAACCCTTCGATTGGGACCTGATAAGATCTTTTCTGGCCGTGGCAAGAGCCGGAAAGCTGACCGCCGGCGCTCAGCAATTGCGCATCGACCATTCGACGCTGAGCCGCCGAATTGCTTCACTCGAAACGGCGCTTGGAACCAAGCTGTTCGATCATAGCGTCGCCGGCTACTCGCTGACGCCGCAGGGCGAGCAATTGCTCGAGCGCGCCCAACTGATCGAATCCTCCATCGTCTCGCTTGATCAACAATTCACGCAAAGTTCACGCGTGTCCGGCGCGGTGCGGATCGGCGCGCCCGACGGCTTCGGAACGACGGTTCTTGCGCCGGCGATCGGAAAGCTCTCGGCTGCCCATCCCGAGCTCGAGCTTGATATCGTTGCCATACCACGGGTGTTCAGCCTCTCGAAGAGAGAGGCGGACATCGCAGTTGCCTTGTCCTGTCCGCCGCGGGGCAGATTGCACGGACGCAAGCTGACAGACTTCGAGTGGGGCGTTTATGCCGCCAAATCCGCTCCGGAGCTTTGGGAGAACGTTCGGAACCCGGATGACTTCGCGCAACTCCCCTTCATCAGCTACATCGAGGATCTAATCTACACGCCGGAGATCGAGTATCTAGCGGAGATATGCAAGTCGATCGAGCCTCGTATCCGGAGCTCGACATTGGTTGCCCAATGGCACGCGACGGCCGCAGGAGCCGGGCTTTGCGTGTTGCCTTGCTTCATTGCCAACGCAGACGAGCGCTTGGTTCGCGTACTCCCGAAGGACGTCGTGTTGATGCGTGAGCTCTGGATGATCGTGCATTCCGACATGAAGGACATCGCGCGCATCCGAGTGACCACCGATTTTATCGTCGATCTGGTTCGGCGGTCACGCGATCGCTTTCTCCCGAGTGCCCCCTAGAATCCGAAGTCGCGTCAGGCTTGGCGCCGATCTGGCCTCGACCGTCACCGTTTGCCGGCGTGACCGCGTTCGCCCGCTCTCTGAGCTGACCCCTTCAAGCTACGCGACGGCAGACTGAAGGGACGAAAGTTCAGGCGCGGATGGCCTCCGCGCATTGGGTGCAGCCGCGTGATGGCATGCACATCGAAATTTGAAATTTTCACATACATTTTTCGGAGGGCTGGGGTCAGATAGTGCGCAATGCGCAAACCAATGCGCAACGGAGTCTTCGATGGCACCGCCCCAACCGGCGATCGCCGCCGCTCCGTGATCAGAGGCTTGGGAGATGAAACGCTTGTTCGGCTTGGACGCCCGTGTGTCGGGTGGAGACCTTTGTCGCTCAGTGGGCAGACCCTCGTCAGCGGCGCACAGCGCCGCTGGCCGTGCGCTTGCGGGAAAGCTCGACAAGTCAATGAAACAACCAGCCTTCCTGGTGATAGACAGCAGCGCGGTCGACTTGCGCCTGGCTCGACCGAGTGATCGTGAGATCCTGAGCAACTATTTTAGCTCACTCTCGGTGCAATCTCGCCACAATCGCTTCCTCGGCGCGATGAGCGAGCTGCCGGCGCGGGAGCTGGACCGCTTTGTCAGTCCCAGCGAGAAGAACCTTTTCACTGTGCTTGCAACGGCGACCATCGATCAGTCCGAGCGCATCGTGGGCGAAGCGCGCTTTGCGGTGTATCCGGAATCCGAAAGCGCCGAGTTTGGATTGTCGGTGGGCGACCCATGGCAGCATCTCGGTATCGGACGTGCCCTGGTGCAAGACGTCGAAGTTCGTGCAGCGTCGTTGGGGGCAAAACGGGTTTACGGCGATACTTTCTATTCGAACCGGACGGTCGTGGCTCTTGCCCGCCGGTTTGGCTACGTCGCAACCGCCAATCCCGGTGACTGGAGACAGGTTCGGTTTGAAAAGACTCTTCCAGGACCGCAGGCAAGTGCCTGTGCAAGGCGCTAACTTGCCGTGCCGCCTTTGGCGCCGTCGTCAAACACGCAGGTCACTCAAGTCTATTTGATTCTACTCCAGCCGTTCTGGCGCAAGCGGCATGCATCGTCCTGGTCGTGATGGCGGCCACCATATTGTTTTCTTCCGATCACGCGATGTGAGCGCCGTGATCGGCCGAAGTACGTGATCGTCCAAGGATAGTTCAAAGTGATAATCATGGAAGGAAACCAATGAACGTCGATCAGCCGCGGCTTTCGTCACATTTCATGCAAGCGCGGCGGAACAGCATTGGCGATGCGCTGAGTAGGGCGGTCCGGCGATATGGCGAACGGACGGCGCTGGTCTACAAGGACCGTCAATGGACGTTTTCGGCGTTGGTTCTGGCCGCCGATCGGGTTGCCAGCCGTCTGGTCGATGCGGGACTGAGCAGTGGTGACAGGGTGGCGGCCTATGGCGGCAATTCGGATGCTTTCCTGGTTCTTTGGCTGGCATGTACGCGGGCGGGATTCATCCACGTTCCGATCAACTACGCCCTGGTCGGACGCGAGCTGAGCTACATTCTCGAGAACTCGGACCCGCGCGCCTTGTTCGTCGATCCGGACCTCGAAAGCCGCGTGCGGGGAGCGTGTACAATGCTGCCGAACCTGCAGATCGTGGGGACGCTCACTGGCGAAGCCGATTTCGACGTCCTCGGCACCGCGCAAGACAACGTCATCGTGCCGGCGGCCGAATTGGGCGCTGCGGTCCGGGACGACGACGTCGTGCAGCTGCTCTACACGTCGGGCACGACCGCAGCGCCGAAGGGCGCCATGATGACCCATCGGGCATTGTTGGCCGAGTACACCAGCTGCATCGTCGAGCTCGAGTTTCGCGACACCGATCGATGTCTCGCTGCGCTGCCGCTGTACCATTCGGCACAGATGCATGTGTTTACGATGCCCCAGCTTCTGGTCGGCGCGCAGACCCGTCTGATCGACGCGCCGCAGCCGGAATTCTGTCTTCGATTGATCGAGGAGCATCGGATCACTTCGTTCTTTGCGCCGCCGACGGTCTGGATTGGCTTGTTGCGGAGCAGCGATTTCGATATTCGCGACCTGACATGCCTGAAGCATGTTTATTACGGCGCCTCGATCATGCCGGTGCCCGTGCTTGCCGAGTTGCGGGAGCGTCTGCCGGGCGCCCAGCCGTTCAACTGCTATGGCCAGAGCGAGATCGGACCACTGGCAACCGTGCTGCGACCCGAAGAGCACGAGCGGCGACCAGCATCGGCTGGCAGGCCCATCTTCAACGTACAAACCCGCATCGTCGACGGCAAACTCAACGATGTCCCTCCGGGCACGCAGGGCGAGATCGTGCACAGATCGCCGCAGCTGCTCGCGGGCTACTGGCGAGAACCGGAGCTTTCTCAACAGGCCTTTGTCGGCGGCTGGTTCCACTCCGGTGACATCGGCATCGTCGACGAAGAGGGGTACATCACTGTCGTCGACCGCGTGAAGGACATCATCAAGACCGGGGGCACAATCGTCGCAAGCCGCGAAGTCGAAGAGCAGATCTTCACCCATCCATCGGTTCGCGAGGTCGCCGTGGTCGGATTGCCGCATCCGAAATGGATCGAAGCGGTCACGGCCTTCGTCGTCCTGCGTGATAGCGCGCGGGCCAGCGAGGAGGATATCATCGCGCACGTTCGAGGAACCTTGGCATCCTTCAAGCAGCCGAAGCGGGTGGTGTTCGTGCAGGAAGTGCCGCGCAACACCGCCGGCAAGATCCTGAAGCGCGAGCTGCGGCAGGCACATGAGGGACTGTACAAATAGCGGCCACGCCGGGCTCTGCGAAGCCCGGACGATCAGCGCAGTGCGCGAACCAGCAGGAACGGCAACATGCCAAGCACGACGCACACCAGCGCAAAGGCCAGCAGCGCGTTGTAATTCCCGGTTGAGTCATGGATCAGGCCCCCGATCCATGATCCGAGCGCCGAGCCGAGCCCACTGCCGATCGCGATCGTTCCGTAAATTGTCCCGACGTGCCGGCCGTGGAAGATCTTCAATGCGGTCGCCGTCAGCAAGGGGCCGCGGGAACCGATCATGCTGCCGAAGCAGACCACGAATCCGGTCAGGATCCAGATGCTCGGATAGAGCTGAAGCAGCCAGAGCAGCGCGATGCCGACGATTGAGAGCGCGTAGCTAAAGAGCACCGATTGGCGACGGCCGATCCTGCCATCGAGCCAGGTGATGGAGAGCATGCCGAACAGCAGCACCACGCCGCTAAACCCCCATGCGGTCGCGGCCTGAAGAGGTGGAAAGCCGACGTCGATCAGGTAGGCGACGATCTGCGCGGCGATCGAATACATGCCGATCGCAGTGAAAAAGAACGTCGCAAACAGTGCCCAGAACGCATGATGACGTACCGCCGCTGTCAATGTCCAGCCGGCCTCTGACGGATCGGCTGTGGGGGCTTTGACGAGGCCGGGTGCACCGGCTGCGAATGTGCGCCAGGGCAGCAGCAACAGCAACGGCAGCAGCACCAGCAGCAAAGCGTAGCCATAGGCCTGATAGGCGCCGCGCCACCCCAGCCAATCGATCAGGAGCTGTGAAACCGGCAGCATGACCAGAACACCGGCGCCGGTGGCCGAATAGATGATGGCCATTGCGGTCGGCAGTCGTGGACCGAACCAGCGACCGAGCAGGATTGATCCGGGCACGACACCTGTCGCAGCGATGCCAAGGCCAATGCACAAGCCGAGCGCGAACTGCAATTGCCATAGCCGCTCGGCGAACGCGGCCCCGATGAAGGCACCGCCAAGCGCGACAAGTCCGACCGCAAAGACGCTGCGAGGCCCGGAGCGGTCGAACAGCCTGCCGACAAAGGGAGAGACTAGGCCCCCCGTCAGCGCCGCCAACGAATAGATCGAGACGACCTGGCCACGGTCCCAGCCGAAGTTGCTCGAGATCGGAAGCAGAAACACCGTGAAGCTCTCACTCAGGCCGCGACCGAGCGCGGCGAGGATGAAGCTGATCGCGAGGACCACGATTGCCAGTGTGTTTGCAGAATGCGCGTGATGCAGTCGAGCGTTGCACGGTTTGTCCATGCCGCGGATAGAGCCCGACTCGATCACGGAGTACACCTCCAGTTTGCGGATGCCGCTATGCAGGTTGAGGAGAACGGAGCGGATCGCTGCAGAGGACGGCGTGGACGCCTGGAGCCCGTATCTGTTCGATGGCAATACAGTCCGTCGGAGTTGCTCGCAACTGTCACTGTTCTCGCATGTGTGCCTTATCGGATCAAATTGGCGAGTCTGAGCGAATTGATATCCTGGGATGTGTGATTGATCGTCCAGCTGTTAGAAGTCAGCATCGCGGAGCGCCATTTTGACCGCTATCTGGAGCTCGCAATCGCGCTGAAGCCGAAGTTGGAAGCGATGCCTGGCTGTATCTTCATTGATCGCTTCAAAAGTCTATCGCGTAAGAACGTGCTGCTGTCATATCAGATCTGGAGAGATGATGCGTGTCGGACCGCGCGCAGAGCCGAGGACCATCACCGCGCTCGTACGACAGACCGCAAGAAGATCTTCGCCGGTTACCGCGTCCGGGTCGCCCGGATGGTGGATGACGTCGGGCCCGGCCGCCAAGATTGGCAAGCTGCACGGCAAGGGATGGCATGCGGCGATCCGGAAGGACCTATGCCGAGGTACGCGGTCGTGGCTGAAGCCATACATCCAGAGCTACGCGCTGACGTGCGAGAGCTCTGTGAGTCTTACCAAAGTGTGTATCGCGGCGGCCGCTTCGTGCACTTGGCTGATGTGCGCGACGAGCAGGCCGGGCGTGACCTCGGCCAGCAGCTTTCCGAAGGCTCAGCGATCGAATCTTCCCACATTGTCAAAATCATCCGCGACGACGGCACGATCGAACGCGATGCAGCGCAGCCGTGAGCTCGCACAGTGCCGCGATCGGCCTCGCCGGATATTTAGACTCGTGCGCTGGCGTCAGATCGTGTGAATCCGGCATCGACCGTTGGTACATGCGGTGACTGCGGCGCTCGGCTGTTCCGCAAACTGTGTGTGTCTTGCATGCAGTACAGTACGCCGGAATTGGCTTTGACTGTCGGCTTGCGGGAGAGCGAAAAGGGGGAAAGCTGACTACTGCGAAGCAAAGGAGATAGCTGATGAGCGCGTTCAAATCGCTTGCTGACATGAAGCCGTTGCCGATCTGGGGCGGCATTCTCGCGCGCGTATGCCAGGGCCGCGAGATGACGTTCGCCGTGGCAGAACTCGATCCGGGGGCTGCTGCGACTAGACATCATCATGCAAACGAGCAGGTGGGACTGGTGCTGCAGGGGGCGTGCGACTTCGAAGTCGGCGGTGAACGCCGGCAGCTGAAGGTCGGCGACACCTACCTTATTCCGTCGAACGTGCCTCACGAAGCCATCGCCGGCCCGGAAGGCTGCGTTCTGATCGACGTCTTCGCACCGATCCGCGACGACTGGGCGCGTCACGAGCCGCAGTCGCCATGCACGCCGAAATGGCCGAGCCAGAGTTAGGGTGCCCAGCATCACTAGCTGGTGCCAATTGAATTAGAAGCCGGCACATCCGGTTCCAGATCAACACCGAATATCGCCGCCTTCCCAGGCGGCGGCCCAAGAGCGGAATCGGCAATGAACCTCATGAAGCAGGACGTCGTCAGCAGGCATCTTCGCGCTCCCTTCGCGGAGTGGCTATCGCATACCAACGATCTGACCAGCCGCTTTGTGGGGGCAGGGCGCATTCCCGGACTGATCAACATCGCCGGCGGCCTACCGGCACCAGAGGTGTTTCCGATCGAAGAGTTGGCGGCGCTCGCCCAGGCGGCGGTGAGGGAGTTTCCGCTGGATACCCTGACTTATGGTCCGACCGACGGCCTCCCGGAGCTCCGGGATGCCATTGCGGCACGCTTCAGTACCGAGAATTTGTGCCTGGACCGCAGCAATGTGTTGATCACCGCTGGCGGAACCCAAGCGCTGGATCTGATCGGAAAAGTGCTGATCGAACCAGGCTCGGCGGTGGCGGGCGAATTTCCAATGTATGCTGGCGCGCTAGACGCGTGGCGTCCGAGGTGCCCGACATATCGGCAAACGTCGTTCGCGACAGACGCAGCGAGAATTTCTGCCCCCGATGCGCGGTTCATCTACACGGTGCCTAATTTTTCGAATCCGACCGGCAGGCTGGTCGATCTAGACACTCGTCGGGCCCTGGTCGAGGTCGCGCATCGTGAAGGGATCTGGATCGTCGAAGACGATCCTTATGGATCGCTGTACTATGACCAGCCGGCCCTGCCGGGCCTGCTCGAACTGTCTGCAGAATTGGCGCCTCGCGATGGCTATCGCGGGCCGGTGGTATATCTTGGCACGCTTTCCAAGGCGCTGGTGCCCGGGTTGCGTGTGGGTTGGGTGGTTGGATCGCCGGACATCATCGAAGCCCTGAAATCGGCCAAGCAGGGCGCTGATCTGTGTTCAAACGGAATGGCGCAGCGCATCGCTCTGGCCGCCATGCAAAACGGCCTGATCGAACGGCTGCGTCCGCGGATCGTGAATCTGTACCGTGAGAGGCGAGATGTGCTCGCCACCGCGATGGAAGAGTATCTTGCTGACTGGTTCGACTGGGAGGTGCCGGTTGGAGGCATGTTCATCTGGGGCGTCGCGCGTGATCTGTCGCTCGACACAGATCAGTTAGTGTCGGCAGGGATGGACGCAGGGGTCCTGATCGGACCTGGCAGCGCGTTCGATCCCCACGGACGGGATCGCAGCGGCATCCGGTTGAACTTCACGGCGAATTCTTCAGACCGCCTGGATGAGGCGGTCAGGCGGCTTGGCGTTGCGGTCCAAAAGTCACGAGGTGCCGGATCGGGCGGTCGCCTCGCACCTTCGAATGTCGCGTAGTGAAATCGGTCAAAGATGGCGGCGTTCCGCCATCTAAGTGCAGGCCCCGCGCCGTTTGATGGTGCGCGAGCTCGCCGAAGCGCAGCGCCCGATACAGGCCATCGCGCAAGTGGCAGCATCCAAGATCCGCGATGATTGCCGTCTTGTACGGTCAAGCCAAGGCGCGCGCGTCGGACCATTTCAGTTCATCGCGGCGCTCGCCTTAATGGCGTTCGACCCTGGCGGCCTCACCTCGGTGGCCTGGACCTAGTGTTTTGCTCATGGCCTTGGTCCCGAGACAGGGGGCGCGCCAGGAATCCGACAACAGCACGAAGGATTCTTGTATCGAAATGTGTCGAGCGACGGCGTTGGTACATGAACATTCAAATCGCCCGTGAACCAAAACACTCCTGATACATAGCGCTGGTTTGTATTCGCCATATCTCATCGACGCAGGAAGTGGTCTATGTCAGAATCTGTCAACGAACCAAGGCGCAAATTGCTGGGAGCCACCGCCTTCGGCCTGGTCGCGGCACAATTCGGCGCGGCATCGCCGGCGCTCGCGCAGTCCAAGCCGATCCAGCGCGCGGCGTCATCGTCCGCATCCTTCGCGCCGCTGAAGCGCGTCAATGCCGGCGTCCTAAGCATCGCCTACGCCGAGGCGGGCCCGGCCGATGGTCCACCTGTGCTGCTCCTGCATGGTTGGCCCTACGACATTCACTCCTTTGTGGATGTCGCCCCGATCCTGGCGAATGCCGGCTACCGCGTGCTGATTCCCTATCTGCGCGGCTATGGTGAGACCCGCTTCCTGTCCGCGGACACGCCGCGCAATGCGCAGCCGGCCGCGGTCGCGACCGATGCCATCAACTTTCTCGATGCGCTCAAGATCCAGAAGGTTCTCGTCGCTGGCTTCGATTGGGGTGGGCGAACGGCAAACCTGATGGCGTTCCTGTGGCCGGAGCGCTGCAAGGCACTGGTTTCGGTCAGCGGCTATCTCGTTGGCAGCCGCGACGCGCTGCAGAATCCGCTGCCGCCCAGCGCTGAGTATCCGTGGTGGTACCTGTTCTATTTCACGACCGAGCGCGGTAAGGCGGGGTACGCGAAGTATACCAAGGACTTCAATCGGCTGATCTGGCAGCTGGCGTCACCGAAATGGGCCTTCGACGCCGCCACGTTCGACCGCTCCGCAACGGCGTTCGAGAATCCCGACTTCGTGCATATCTCGCTCTACAATTATCGTTGGTACTTCCGTCTCGAGCCCGGCGAGGCCAAGTACGACGCGCTCGAGAACAAGATCGCGACGTTTCCAACGATCGGAATTCCAACGATCACGCTGGAAGGCGACGCGAACGGCGCGCCGCACGCCGATCCTAAGCTCTATGCCAAGAAATACACCGGCAAATATGAGCACCGCAACATCACCGGCGGCATCGGCCACAATCTTCCGCAAGAAGCGCCCGAAGCCTTTGCCAAGGCTGTCATGGATGTCGACAAGGCCTGATCGGGCGAACGAGTTCGTCGTGGTCCCAAAGCTGTACAGGGCTGTCCCCGCTTCTGATCGGGGACGGCAACGGTGAGACACCGCAGTGTGCAGTCGCGCCCAGTCTGGACGGGCGGATCGTTTGGTCCGATGCAGCTAAGTTGTTGGCTTGGCGCGGCGCGCGATGCAAACGTCCAAGCGCCTGCTTCCAACTGATGACTGAAACCGCCGCACGGCCATGAATGCGAATTGTTGCACGCCGATATGTGGATTAATGCACGGAAATGCACGTTGCAGCCGGCTATCCGGCGCGGGCGGTCACCCTTAAGAAGGGAAATTGGATCCGTAGTGTCCCGGCACACCGCGGGAAGTTCGCGCAGAGTCGGACGCGTACGATCCGATCAATCCGTACCGGCCTTGAGTAACGTACGCATGCTTGACAGCACGAAGGCGCCGAGCCGCATCCAGATTGCGACTGCTGCAATTCGGCAGAAGATCACAGCTGCGCCTGGTGTCAGGCTGCCGTCTATTCGTCGCTTGGCGGCACAGCTGAAGGTCTCGAAATCGACCGTCGTCGAAGCCTATGACCGTCTGGTCGCCCAGGGGGAAGTCGAGGCACGGCCGGGATCAGGTTTCTTTGCCGCCACGCGCGTCCGCCCCTTCAAGCTTGCAGAAGAACGACCGCAGCGCGACCGCGCCATTGATCCGCTCTGGATCATGCGGCAATCCCTGGCGATGCATGGCGATACTTGGCAGCCCGGCTGTGGCTGGCTGCCCGATGATTGGCTGCCAGGTGAGATGCTCCGCCGCATCCTGCGTACCGTTGCCCGCAGTGAAGAAGCCAATCTGACGGCCTATAGCCGGCCCCAGGGATTTCGGCCCCTGCGCGAGCAGCTCGCACGCCGCCTGATCGAACGCGACATCGCTGCCGATCCCAGCGAGATCCTGTTGACCGATTCCGCAACGCGAGCCATTGACTTGGTCTGCCGCTTTCTGCTGCAGCCAGGCGACACGGTACTGATCGACGATCCCTGCTATTTTAACTATCAGTCCACGATGCGGGCGCAGCGCGTTAAGCTGGTCGGCATTCCCTATACGACCAATGGGCCCGATCTCGAGCACTTCGCGGCCGCCTGCGTCGAGCACCGTCCCAAGCTCTATCTGACGACCGCGGTGCTGCACAATCCGACGGGAGCCAATGTCAGTGCGGGAACGGCGCATCGTCTGCTCAAGCTGGCTGAGGCGCACGATCTGATCCTGGTGGAAGACAGCGTCTATACCGACCTCGACGCAAAGCCGGCGCCGGGGCTCGCCGCGCTCGACGGCTTCGAGAGGGTTATCCTGATCGGAAGCTTCTCGAAGACCATGACCGCCGCGCTTCGATGCGGCTTCATCGTCGCAAGAGGCGACTGGATCGAGGGGCTGACCGACCTTGCGCTTGCGACCAGCTTCGGCATCAACGACCTGGCCGCGCAGGTGACCCACGGCATGCTGATCGACGGCAGCTATCGGCGCCATCTCGACGGTCTGCGTCCTCAACTCGCGCGCGCCATGGCCTCCACCGTCCAGCATCTGAAGCGATTGGGCTTCACGCTCTGGATCCAGCCCGATGCCGGAATGTTCCTGTGGGCGCAACTGCCGGACGGCCTGCAGTCCGCCGATGTTGCCATACGCGCGCTCGACCGCAGGATCGTTCTGGCGCCTGGCAACGTCTTCAGCGTCACACAGACCGCAGGCCCTTATTTGCGATTCAACGTGGCTCAATGCGGCGATGCCCGCATGTTCGATGATCTTGCCGAGCTGTTGCGCGGTTAGGGTCCGTGCATCAACCGGCATCGCCATCAATCATCCGACAGCGCCTTCGTCCTCGAGGCGGCGCGCGGCTTTCTAAACAGGTGGTCAATCTATGATCGTGTTCGTTTTGGCCTACCTTGGCGGGATCCTGACCATCGTGAGCCCCTGCATCTTGCCTGTGATTCCTTTTGTGTTTGCACGGGCGGATCGGCCGTTTCTCCCGAACGGCTTGCCGATGCTAATCGGCATGGCGCTGGCCTTCGCAGCCGTTGCGAGTTTCGCGTCCGCTGCCGGAGGGTGGATCGTCGCCGCCAATCAATTTGGCAGAGCCGCAGCACTTGCTTTGCTGGCCGGTTTCGGTCTGACGCTGATGCTTCCGGGATTGGCTGATCGGGTGATGCGCCCCTTGGTGAGGCTTGGTGCACGCATGTCAGGCTCGGCGGACAAGCCGGGCGGTGACGGTATCATCGCGCCGTTCGTTCTCGGCATTGCCTCGGGGCTGCTCTGGGCACCCTGCGCCGGGCCTATCCTTGGTCTGATCCTGACAGGGGCCGCATTGCAGGGCACCAACGCAAGGACTGCGGCTCTGCTGCTGGCCTATGCCGCGGGCGCCGCAACCTCGCTTGGGCTCGCGCTGCTGGCGGGCGGACGCGTCTTCGCGACCATGAAGCGGCTTGTCGGAGCGGGCGAATGGATCAGACGGTTCGCGGGCCTCGCCGTGCTGGCTGCGGTCGCTGCGATATTGCTCGGACTGGATAGCGGAATTCTGACCAAGCTATCGGTCGGAAGTACGACCGTGCTTGAGCAGGCGCTGCTGGACCAGCTGCATCCGCAACGCAAGCCGGGCGGCGATGGCGCGACCGTTGCGCGGACCGAAGATGATGCGGCCGATCTGCCGGCCGAGGGCCTGCTTCCCTCGCTGTCAGGTGCGCAACAATGGCTGAACTCGCCGCCGCTCTCCTTCAGCGGGCTCAAAGGCAAGGTGGTCCTGGTGGATTTCTGGACCTATTCCTGCATCAATTGCTTGCGGTCGCTGCCTTACGTTCGCGCATGGGCGGACAAGTATCGCGACCGCGGACTGGTCGTAATCGGCGTCCATGCGCCGGAGTTCGCGTTCGAGCGTAATGTCGACAACGTCAAGCGTGCCGTTGCGACCCTCGGCATCAGCTATCCAGTTGCGATCGACAATGATTATCGGATCTGGCGGTCATTCGAGAACCAGTACTGGCCCGCACATTATTTCATCGATGCCAATGGCAGGGTGCGGCATCATCATTTCGGTGAAGGCAACTACGCCGAGTCCGAACAGGTCATCCAGAGACTGCTTGCGGAAGCTGGAAACCGCGGCGTTCCGAAGGAACTGGTATCGGTCACGGGATCTGGCGTAGAGGCGGCGTCCGACGGCCGTGACGTCAAGTCGCCCGAGACCTATGTCGGCTACGACCGAGCTGACAACTTCCAATCGCCGGGCGGCGTGGTGCAGGACGAAAGCCACGTCTACACCGCCGGGCAGCAACAACTCAACGGCTGGTCGCTGATCGGCAACTGGACTGTCGGCGCCGAGCGCGCGCAACTCAATGCGCCGCAAGGCGGCATCGTATACCGGTTTCATGCGCGCGATCTGCATCTGGTGCTCGGGCCCGCGGCCGATCGCCAGACGATCCGCTTCCGCATCACCATCGACGGCAAACCACCCGGGGCCGATCACGGCACCGACGTCGATGCCGCCGGCGATGGAGAGGTCACGACGCAGCGCCTGTACCAATTGGTGCGCAGCGCCGGCGGCGCCTCGGACCGGACTTTCGAGATCCGCTTTCTCGATCCGGGCGTGCAGGCTTACGCGTTCACTTTTGGCTGAGGCGTCTTGCCGATGGTCGCTTCAAGGTCGGCAGCACGTATGCGCGAAGATGCAGAATGATGGGCCTTCTGATTGGGCGGGCGCCAGAGTCGCCCTCGCGCGAAGCGCAGAGGGGGAGTAAATGGATCATATCGACCATATTCTGATCGTCGACGACGACAGCGAGATCAGAGATCTCGTTTCCACCTATCTCAAGCGCAACGGCCTTCGTGTCACCGCGGCGGCCGACGGCCGGCAGATGCGCGCGTTTCTCGACGGCGATCGCGTCGATCTCATCGTGCTTGATGTCATGATGCCGGGCGACGACGGGCTGGTGCTTTGCCGCGAGTTGCGGGCAGGCAAGCATCGAACGATACCAATCCTGATGTTGACCGCGCGGACCGACGAGACAGACAGGATTGTCGGGCTCGAACTGGGCGCCGATGACTATCTGGCGAAGCCGTTTTCAGCGCGCGAGCTGCTGGCCCGCATCAAGGCGGTGCTGCGTCGCACCCGAATGCTGCCGCCAAATCTGCAGATGACGGAAGCCGGGCAGCTGCTAAGCTTTGGCGACTGGCAGCTCGATACGGTTGCGCGCCATCTGTTGGACAAGGAAGGCACCGGGATCGCGCTCAGCGGCGCTGAATATCGTCTGCTGCGCGTCTTTCTCGATCATCCCCAGCGCGTTCTGTCCCGCGATCAGCTGCTCAATTTGACCCAGGGGCGAGAGGCCGATCTGTTCGATCGGTCGATCGATCTGCTCGTGAGCCGGGTCCGGCAGCGACTGCGCGACGATGCGCGTGAGCCCGCCTACATCAAGACCGTGCGCAGCGAAGGCTACGTCTTCGCCGTCCAGGTCGAGATCAAGGCGTCGCGCGGATGAGATCGCTGCGACAGCTCTGGCGCGACATGCATCTGCCGAGAACGCTGCGCTGGCAGCTGTTTCTCATCCTGTTCGCCGGCCTTGCCATCGCACATATCCTGTCCTTCGCTGTCGTTTTTATGGAGCGATATGTCAGTGCCGAGGCGATGATGCTCGACAGCCTTCGAACCGACGTAAGGCTCGCGATCGCCGTGCTCAACCGCCTTCCCGCCGGCGAGCGCAAGGCATGGCTGCCACTGCTTGCCCGACCCAACTATCGCTATTTGTTGGGGACCGGCGTGCCGGACGTGCGGGAGTTCGCCGATCGCATCACCGAGGCCGCGGGTATCATTCGGATCGAAGCCGAACAGGCCGCTCCCGTCCAGATCAACCGGGTCCCAGGCCCGGTGCGGCGCTATCAGGCGCATCTCACCTTGCGCGATGGAACGCCGATCGCCATCCTGATTACGCCTGAGATCAGGCGGCTCGCTCCATGGCTCCCCTATGTGCTGGCCGCCCAGCTGCTGCTGCTGATCCTTTGCACCTGGCTTGCCGTCCGGCTTGCGATTCGGCCGCTGCTGCGCTTTGCCGATGCCGCCGAGGCGCTGGATCCCGGCCGAAAGGCAGGGCGGCTCGACGAAAGCGGCCCTGTAGAAGTTGCTTATGCGGCGAGCGCATTCAACAAGATGAATGACCGGATCGCGCACTACCTTGCGGATCGCGTCCGGATCCTGGCGGCGATCTCTCATGATCTCCAGACGCCGATTACGCGCATGAAGCTGCGTGCCGAAATCGCCGACGACAGCCCGGGGCGGGACAAGCTGATCAGCGATCTGTCGGAAATCGAGCGGTTGGTGCAGGAGGGCGTGACATATGCCAGAAGCGCGCACGGGAACATCGAAAAGCGAAGCCGAATTGATCTGGCCGCATTCCTGCAGAGCATCGTGTTCGACTATCAGGACACTGGAAAACCCGTCCATTACGCGCCGGACGTCGGCGTCGTCGCGCTCACTAGACCGCACGCGCTGCGCCGGATCCTCACCAATCTAATCGACAATGCATTGAAGTTTGCCGGCGACGTCGAAATCGATCTGGATCAGACCCGCTCGGGGGCCGTGCGCATCGCAGTCCTCGACCGCGGGCCCGGCATTCCGGAGGACGAGCTGGATGCCGTGTGTCAGCCCTTCTACCGCCTCGAGCAATCGCGCAATCGCGACACCGGGGGCACCGGGCTTGGGCTCGCGATCGCACAGCAGCTGGCGCAGGCGATCGGCGGGACGCTTGTCCTGCGCAATCGAGTGGGAGGTGGACTGGCGGTCGAACTGACGCTGTCGGCAACATGAGTGTGCGGCGCGGCCGAGCGGCGCGGCGCCGGTCCGTTCAATTGCGACCTGCTGCACATCCGAATTGGGAAATTTCTCATATTGCGAAGGTGTGCAGGCATGCCAATGATGCCGGTCAATCAACGAGATGGGCAGCATGCGTCGGTCGTCTTATGCCGCGCCTGTAGGCCTTGTCCAAGACCGCGGTGAACGACAATCGCAAGTCTCGCTGTGAAACTGAGTCCAGGGTGTCCGGCCAAGAAGGCCGCTCGCGCATGCGACATCGGGAACCATGGTCGGTCTTCATAGTCGGGAGAAGTGCGAATGAGTGATGAGGTGAACTACCGCGGCATCTGCTACCCATGGCAGTGCGATCACATCGGCCACATGAACATCATGTGGTATGTCAGCAAGTTCGACGAGGCAAACTGGAATTTTCTTGCGCGTCTCGGGCTGACATCGAGCTATGTGCGAGACTCGGGGTATGGGCTGGCCGGCGTCCAGCAGAATCTGTCTTACAAGCGCGAGATGCATCCAGGGGATCTGATCGAGATCAAGACCCAACTTATCGAGGTCCGCGAGAAGACGCTGCGCTTCCGTCACGAAATGCGCGATGTCGAGACCGACGAGGTCGCTGCGATCTGCGAGATGACCGCCGCGCATCTCGACAAGAGCACGCGTAAGGCTGCACCTTGGCCTGAAGCCGTGCAGCGCGCCGCGCAGAAGCGCCTCGCGTCACAGCCAAATTCGGCCTGAAGATTGTCGGCTGGTGCTCAACAGGCCGCGGGGCAGCGATCCAATTGTCGTCGTTGCCTCGCGAATGCTGACTTCGAAAGCAGCTTGGCAGCACGTGCTTGGCGCCATGCGGTGATCGTCGCGTGGCGCAGGAATCGGATTCGCCATTCTGAACAGGTTTCTCAGTTTCCAGGCGTGTGAACCAGTCTTCCCGAGGACAGCCTGCCATTGGCTCCGCGCATCTGGATGCCGTCGGTCCGCCTCCAAGGGCGAAGTAGGCGGTGACGGTCACGATTACGAAAAGCGATATTGGGGGGAGATATGCTTGGACTTATGATGGACGCGCCGTTGCTGGTCTCGTCGATCTTGCGACACGCGGAGGCATATCACAGCACGACTGAAATCGTCTCCCGTACCACCGAGGGACCCATCCACCGCTACTCCTATGCCGACCTCGCAGGTCGTTCGAAGCAGGTCGCGAACGCTCTGCAAAAGATTGGCCTCAGGCAGGGAGATCGTGTCGGAACGCTGGCTTGGAACGGCTATCGGCACATGGAGCTCTACTTCGGCATATCGGGGTCGGGCTTTGTGTGTCACACGATCAATCCCCGGCTATTCCGCGAGCAGATCGCTTTCATCATCGCTCACGCTCAGGATCAGGTTCTATTCACCGACCTCACTTTCGTCCCGATTCTAGAGGCGATGGCGGACACCCTGAAGGGTTTGAAAGCCGTCGTCGTCATGACTAATGCGGCCAACATGCCGCAGTCGGACAAGCTGCCTGGTCTTGTCTGTTACGAGACGATGATCGCTGACGAGTCGGAGGCGTTTGACTGGCCGCTGCTTGATGAAAATGCAGCGTCCGGGCTTTGCTATACGTCCGGGACCACAGGCGATCCAAAGGGGGTCCTGTACAGCCATCGATCGACCGTTCTGCATGCCATGTCGGTTGCGCTTCCCGACGTCATGGCGCTGTCCGCCACCGACGCTGTGTCGGCCATCGTACCGATGTTTCATGTTAACGCTTGGGGAATGCCGTACGCCGCAGCGATCGTCGGCGCCAAGCTCGTGATGCCGGGACCGAAGCTCGATGGCGAGAGTTTGCATGGCTTGTTTGAGCAGGAAGGCGTGACCATGACGGCTGGGGTTCCGACCGTCTGGCTTGGTCTGCTGGACTGGATGGAGGCGCATGGCAAGACGTTCACGAGCCTGAAGCGGGTTCTGATCGGCGGTTCGGCGGCCCCGCCGGTCATGATCACGCGGTTCAAGCGCCTCGGTGTGGATCCCCGTCAGGGCTGGGGAATGACCGAGACCAGCCCGATCGGGCTTGCAGCGGCGTTGAAGGCCAAGCATCAGGCGCTGTCCGCAGAACAGAAGCTGCCGCTCGAGGTCAAGCAGGGACGACCGCTGTTCGGGATGGAGTTTCGTGTAATCGGATCTGACGGTAGGTCCGTCCCGCGGGATGGCAAGAGCTTTGGCGCCCTGTCGGTACGGGGACCATGGGTGGCGGCGCGCTACTTCAACAGTGATCCCAGCGCGGCGCACGAAGTTGAGGGATGGTTCAACACCGGCGACATCGTGACCATGGACGATGACGGCTTTGTCCAGATCGTCGACCGCACCAAGGACGTAGTGAAATCTGGCGGCGAATGGATCAGCTCAATTGAATTGGAAAACATTGCGCAAGCGCATCCATCCATCAAAGAGGCGGCCGTCGTCGCCAGACCTGACGAGCGGTGGGGAGAGCGTCCTGTTCTTGTCGTCCAACTCAAACCCGGCGCAAGCTTCTCCAAGCAGGATCTGAAGGAGCTATATACCGGCAAGATCTCGAAGTGGAGCATTCCCGAAGATGTCATCATCGTCGCCGAAATGCCGCATACCGCAACGGGAAAGCTACTGAAGCGGGAAATTCGAGAGATCGTACTCAGGGAAAGCAGCGAGCGTTCGCCGGACAAGGTCGTTGCCAAAATAGCTGACCAGAGCTGATGCTTACTCCGTGACAGGAGGCTATCATCGGAGCACTCGGGGCGACAGTTTCCGATGCTCGCGATCAGTGTTATCGGCGAAGCGCCTATAGCGTTCTCCCAGAAGCACACGAGAGTTGCGACCCGACACAGCGCTTCCGCACAGCCAGGGCGAATAGCGGATAACGCGCGCCTGCACAAATCCCGTCAAACGGAGCTTCGCTCGGAGTTCTTGCTCGGAGTATGAGAAGGCGCCTTCTCGATCGCGCAACCGTACGTGCAGTGATGCCGTACAGTCCGGTCAGAATCCGTGGCGCTGTTCGTAGCGTTCCGCGCACACTGCCTGTTAGATAAATGATCGCCCTCCGCAGTCGCGGGAATGTCGACGGACATAGCTTCAGCTGAAGCGGGCTGAAAGATGATTGCTACATTCCTGAGAGGAAGTGCCATGACGTACGACCGATCCACCGTAGAAGCGGTGATCAAAAGCTACTTCGACGGCGTATACGAGGGTGACGCCGACAAGCTGGCCGCGATTTTCGATGCGAGGGGAGAACTGCGCTGGCTAGAGAATGGCGAGCTGCAGGTCTTGGCGGTGCCGGAGTGGCTTGATCGCGTTCGTAAGCGGCCGTCCGCGAAGGCGGAGGGGAAAGAGCGCGATGATTTCGTCGTCACCATCGATCGTTCCGACGAGTCCACGGCCTTCATCAAGGTGCGCTGCCAGCTGCCGCCTCGCTATTTCACCGACTATCTGATTGCGTTGAAGCTGAAGGATGGCTGGAAGATCATCTCGAAAACCTATCGCTACGACCTGCGCGAGTAGTTGGCTCGCGGCGAGTGCGAGCTCCGAAAGCAATCGAAGCACCGCGGGCGTCGTTCGGAAGTTCCAAGACTCCAAACCATCAGCGAACGGCTGTCACTGTGCGAGAATGCGCACATTTGATTTGGAGTATTTCACGTATATCTCTGCAGAGGCTTGGATAGACTTCTGCAGAGGCTTGCTGTCACATTCTGGAGTCGGATTGCTGCCGCATAGGGGGATGGACGTGAATGAGCGATGAGTTGCATCGTGGCAACGGGAGCAATCGGCCGTTGTTGTTTCAGCCACTCAAAATTCGCGGGCTTGAGCTAAAGAATCGTCTGGCCGTACCGTCGATGGTTCAATTTCAAGCGGGGCCCGGCAACACGTGCAGCGATTTTCACCTTGTGCATCTCGGTCGCTTTGCGATGGGCGGCTTCGGTCTTGTATTCGTCGAGGTAACGGCCGTCGAAGAGCAGGGGCTGAACAGTGAGCACGACCTCGGGCTTTGGAACGACGCACAAATAGAATGCTTCAGGCGGCTGACGGCGTTCATGAAGCGCCACAACACTGCCTCCGCAATTCAGCTCAGTCACGGCGGCCGAAAGTCGGCGACCCATTCGGCCATAAAAGGATTTGGGCCGGTGACCGAGGAGGATGCGAAAGCCGGTCATAAGCGCTGGCTGCCCGTCGCGCCGTCGGCAATTCCGGTGGCGGAGGGGTGGCAGGTGCCACGACAACTGACCGTGGACGAATGCAGGGCGATGGTCGACACGTTTGTTGCATCGGCCAAGCGGGCGATTGCGGCCGGATTCGACGTGATCGAGATTCTCATTGCGCATGGCTATTTGCTGGGTTCGTTCGTGTCGCCAGTCTCCAATATGCGCAACGACGAGTATGGCGGTGACCGTGGCCGGCGTATGCGCCTGCCGTTGGAGATCGTCGAGGCCGTACGCCGTGAGATTCCGGAATCGATGCCGCTCTTTGTCCGCATCTCGGCGGTCGATGGTGCCGTCAACGGATGGAATATGGATGACACCGTTGCCCTTTCGCATGAACTCAAGATCCGCGGTGTCGACGTTGTCGACATCTCATCAGGCGGCATCAGCCGTATTGGTGGGGCATTAAGTGAGCCGGTGCCGCGCAGCCTTGGCTTCCATGTCCCCTATGCCGAACGTGTTCGCAAAGAAGCCGAAATCAAGACCATGGTTGCGGGTATTATCCTGGAGGCGCAACAGGCTGAAGCGATCCTGCAGAACGGGCAGGCCGACGTCATTGGGGTCGCTCGGCAGGCGCTCTTTGACCCCAACGTTGCGCACCATTGGGGATATGATCTCGGGATCAACTTGCAGTTCGAGGATTGGCCCTATGAGCATGGTTTCTGGCTAGAGAAAAGGAAGCACACCATCAAGGACTACGCAACGGCTCGCGGGGAGATCATACGAGGCGCGCAGCCCTAAAATGAGCTCGGCGAATTTCCTGAAGATTGGGTGTTCCCCGATTGTGGAGCCGCGAAGAGTTTAAACCAAGTCGCCATCGATCCTGAACGCTCGCGACAGACCACATGCTCTCCAACTTACGCTTGACGGAGTTCTCATGTACATCCCCTCGATTTTTGAAGAAACACGCCCTGAAGTTCTTCACGAGCTGATTGAGAAGTATCCATTCGGCGTTCTGTTTACTTGCGGCAAAGGAGGACTTGACGCGAGCCATATCCCGTTCGAACTCAACAAGGATCAGGGACCATTCGGTGGGCTGCATGCCCATGTGGCGCGAGCAAATCGCCTTTGGCAGGATACGGTCACGGGTGACGAGGCTCTAGTCGTCTTCCAGGCGGCCAATGCTTACATCTCGCCGGGCTGGTATCCGAGCAAGGTTGAGACCGAAAAGGAAGTGCCGACTTGGAATTTTCGCGTTGTCCACGCTTATGGACGCATAACGATCCATGACAACGACCGCTACTGTCGTGGTTTGGTCGCAAGGTTGACACGAACCCACGAAGCTGGACGGGCCAAGCCCTGGAAAATGACGGACAGTCCAAAGGACTTCATCGATAGTATGCTGAAGGAAATGGTGGGGGTTGAGATCGAAATCACCCGCCTCATCGGCAAGATGAAGATGGGTCAGAACAAGCAGCTGAGGGACATTATCGGGGCAAGTCAGGGGCTCAAAGCGCAGGGAGATGACGAGGTCGCCGACGTAATGTTGTCCTATGCGAGTCACAAGATTGAGCATAGCTGACCCTACGTGCATGGGCTTGTGACCTCACCCGGCATATCGAAGGTGCTGGAGGCGCTTGCCTTGCGCGCTCGGAGCTTAACTCCTGTCGGCGTTCAAAAGGCCATCGAAAAGTCAATGCCGTTCCCGGTCTAAGTTTATGGCGACTATCAACGGACATACCTCTGTATTTGGAATTTTGGGAGACCCCGTGCGGCACGTGCGGACCCCGCAGGCTCTCAATGCGC
The DNA here is from genome assembly GCF_054055815.1 of Bradyrhizobium sp. USDA 4503. NCBI lineage: Bacteria > Pseudomonadati > Pseudomonadota > Alphaproteobacteria > Hyphomicrobiales > Nitrobacteraceae > Bradyrhizobium > Bradyrhizobium sp. USDA 4503. The sequence continues at coordinate 2,478,324 of NZ_JBSRXS010000001.1, read as the reverse complement.
TATTTGATGAGCGCAACTATAGCGGTGTTCTCGTGCCCATCGAAGTTTCTTCGGGCGAGCGCTTGGCGGAGGCGGTTGCATCTTTCAGGGCGTTTCGGAATTGGGGTGGTTTCCTTGTGACCGTGCCACACAAGACGGCTGTGGCGGGGTACTGTGATCGATTGAGCCGGAGAGCAGAAGTGGCCGGTGCAGTCAATGTCGTAAGGCGCGAGGCTGATGGCAGTCTGACCGGTGACCACCTCGACGGCGTCGGCTTTGTTGGAGGGCTACGTCGTTCCGGGATCGATCCGGCCGGCTGCAAAGCATTTTTGGCGGGCGCGGGTGGCGCCGCGTCAGCGATTGCATTTGCGCTTGCCGAGGCCGGTGTTACTCAGCTCACGATCGTTAATAGATCTCGTGAAAAGGCAACTCAGATTGCTGTGCGCATTTCGAGTGACTTCCCTGGGGTGGTGATCGCGACCCAGGGAAAGGTCGGCGGGCACGATCTTATCATCAACGGCACGTCGCTCGGCTTGACTGATTCCGATCCTCTGCCGATCGACGTGGCCGAACTTCAACCAGGGATGCTTGTGGCTGAGGTCGTCATGAACCCAGAAATAACGCCCCTGTTGCGCGAGGCCGCTGCACGCGGCTGTCAGATTCATCCGGGTGTCCGAATGCTTGAGGGGCAGTTGCAAGCCATCTTTTCATTCCTGACAGCCGTGGCGCCATAGGACCAGTCCCGAAGAACTCGTCATCGTCGATGAATGCTGCACACCGTCACGGGAAAGCCATTGAAGCGGGAAATCCGCGAGATCGTGCTCAACGCCTTGGTGTGTTCGCCGAACGAGGCGGTCGCCAATGACCAGCGCAAGCTCCGCCTCGTTTGCTTCGGAGCATGCAACTGCGCCTCAAGCTCTCGATATGACAGGCGCGACCCAGGCAGGAGTTGGTGGAACATGAAAATATTGATAACCGGTGGCGGCGGCTTCATTGGCGCTTGGCTGGCCAGGCGGCTGGCGGAAAAGGGCAACCAGATCCGGGTCTTCGAGGCCGGATCGCCGTCGCCGCCCTTTGTGAAGATCGTCGGTTCGCTGCGTGGCGCGATCGAATGGACCGTCGGCGATATCGCCGATGCACCGACCGCCCACGCCGCCGCGGCCGGGTGCGGCGCGATTGTGCATCTGGCCGGCATCCTTGCACCGGCATGCCAGGCCGACCCCATCAGGGGTGCGATGGTCAATCTGATCGGTACCCTCAACGTCTTCAACGCGGCCATTGCGCTCGGCATCAAGCGCATCGTGTTCACGTCGAGCGCCGGCGTGTACAATCCGAATAACGAAGCGGCGCCGCTGCCGATTACGCATTACGGGGCCTTCAAGCTCGCATGCGAAGGCAGCGCACGCGCCTATTGGCTGGACCATGGGCTGGCGAGCATCGGCTTCCGGCCGTTCATCGTCTATGGCTATGGCCGGGAGACCGGACTAACGGCCGGTCCATCGCTGGCCTGCAAGGCCGCCGCGCAAGGTCAGCCCTACACGATCCCCTATGTCGGGACGGCGGGGTTGATCTATATCGACGACGCCATCGCGGCCTATGAGGCGGCGTTAGCGCGTGAACCCTGCGAGGCGCTGATCTTCAACCTGCCGGGCGAAGTGGGGTCGAACGACGACGTCGTTGCGGCCATCCAAGCCGTGGTCCCGAAGGCCAAGATAGATGTCCGCGGCCCGACGCTTCCGTTCGCGCAAGACATCGGCGAAGGCGAGTTGCGTCAAGTGTTTTCCGGCCTGCCGGCAACGCCATTGAAAGACGGCATTCGCCGGACGATCGAACTCTATGGCGAAAACGCATAAGCGGCCACCCGCTGACCGTTGGATTGAAACGACGAACAGTGTGGTCGTCCTACCCGATAGAGCTGGCAGAGTTCAGCCAATTGAACAAAATGGAGTATCCAAGCCATGACTGACTGCGTCCGTGTCGAATGCGAGGCCGGTGTTGCGCGTGTTATCTTGAGCCGGCCTCAAGTCAACAATGCGCTCAATGAGGCCCTGGTCGACGCGTTGGCGTCCGCATTCAAGACGCTCGCGGCAAATGACACGATCTCCGCGGTGATCTTGATGGGCGAGGGCAAGAGCCTCTGCTCAGGCGCAGACGTCGACTGGATGCGCAGGGGAGGCGCGCTAAGCCGGGATCAAAGCATCGAGGAACTGATGCGTCTCGGGCAGATGATCGAGGCGCTCGATCGGATGCCGCAGACGACGATCGCGCGGGTGCATGGACCGATCTATGGCGGGGGCGTCGGGCTCGTGGCTGCGTGTGATATCGCAATCGGTGTACCAGAAGCCACGTTCTGCTTCTCGGAAGTCAGGCTCGGCATCACCCCTGGCATGATCAATCCATTCGTCCTCCGCGCGATCGGCAAACGCAACGCCAGACGCTACTTCCAAAGCGCCGAAGTGTTCGATGCCAAGGAAGCATCGCGGATCGGGTTGCTGCACGAGATCGTCGACGCAAACGAGCTGGACGATCGCATCGGCCGCCTCCTCAAGCAACTGAGGGCCGCCGCTCCAGGAGCCCGCGCGATCGCCAAAACGCTGCCAGGCGTGTTGGCCGACCGGCCGATTGACCATGTGCTGTTGTCGGAAATTGCAGTGCTGGTCGCCGATCTTCGTGCGCTCCCCGAAGCTCAAGAGGGCCTCTCGGCCTTCTTGGAGAAACGCAAGGCGCCCTGGGTCAAGTGAGTTCATGTCTCTGGCAGTTGCGATCCGCCGCCAACGGAAGGGGGCGGTCGGTCGCCGCGCGGTCTCGAATCCAGTGGGAGCTGACCGTGGCTTGTCGAGATGGTAATGACGCTGCGCTCACCGCTCGACTGACCAACAGCTGCGCCTGTGCTGGTGCCGGTCGGCGCCTCCCGTCGCAGTTTCGCGGCACCTGCTTGTGCAGCGCTTTTCGCGGCGCAACTTAGGTCTGAGCCGAGAAAGTGGTTGGGGCGCTTTCCGCCTTGGAGGCGACGGAGCAGCCGATCAACTGGCCGATAACTGATTGGCGATGCCGAACAGGTGGTTTCCGTCACGGCTGGCGAGAGGCGCCTTGCGATCTGAACGCCGTATCGCCATCCACGCTCGGAGCGGGCATATCGGCAAGTGATCGTGATCTGTGATCACGATCTAAGGCATGAATCGGCTGGCGAGGATCGCTCCCAGGAAGAAGACAATCGCCAACGGCGTCACATAGTCGCGCCGCAGCAGGAACCACAGCGCCAGTAGTCCGCAGATTACTAACGCAGCGGTCATTCGGCCGTTCTCCGTTGAAGCCATCCCGCACCAATCGGCCCTCCCTCTGCTGCCACGCGTTGCGGCCGGTCATCTGCCGACAGCCTGCGCGCCCGGGTCCTGGCCGAACTTGATTCGATGGAAAGGCACTGGGGGCGAAAGCGGACGTCAGTGTGTGGTGGCCGTCGATCGGCTGAGGCGATCGAAGCATTGCGTGCGTCACGTTTTCGGAACGGCTGGGTGGGGCTCGGCAAGTGTGTGTCGTAACGCCTTTGATGCTGCAGGAACCAAGCTCCAAACGCGGCGCCACAACAGCCGTGGACGAAGCAACGCCGTCCGCAGAATGCGGCGGAATTGCCGGCGCGTGGTGCGGCGGGAGACCGGTTTTCGAATTATCTCGGACATCAGCTCAGATTTCATCACCATTGGACGCACACTGAATGCGGGATTTTTCGCGTATGCAGGCTGGAGCTTTCCGCCTAGCGAAACACGAAGGGGATGCTGTCAACGAGGCACCCGTATTCAGGAGGAAGCCACTATGCGAAGATCCGCACTATTATTCTGCTCTGCGCTTGTCGCGACGGCGGGCTTGACCCAAGCGGCGGCCGCCGAGGAGCGTATCGTCCACATCGATGGGTTCGGCGCCAAGTCGGGTGTTGTCCGGTCGCTCGGCATCAACAGCGAAGCCGCCATGCGGGCGGCCGTCGACCTGATCAACAGCGAGGGTGGGGTCAAGCTGGCCGACGGGGCGACCGGCAAGATCAAGTTCGAGTACTATGACGATCGCTGCGTCGCCGAAGAGGGCATCTCGATTGTGCGCCGCATGGCGGCCGGTCCAACCTTGATCGGTGTCGGCCCGAGCTGCTCGAACGTCACCGAGCCGCTCTATGGCATCTTGCAGAAGAAGGTCGGCGACAGCAAGGATTCCGGTCTTCAATTCCCGATCTTAACCGATGTCGCGATCAAGATCGGGCTCGCCAAGATCTCGGAATGGTCGTTCCGCAACGTGCCCAGCGAAACCGAGATGTATACGTCGCTCTACAAATGGGTGAAGCAGACCCATCCGGAGCTCAAGACGATCTATGCGGGAGTCGAGGAAAATTTCTCGCACAGTCGCGCATCCTGGTACGCAGTGCAGAAGGAGGCCGCGCCTGCCGCCGGCTTCGAGATCAAGGGCGAGACCAAATGGCTCGTCGACGACACCAACTTTGCGCAGCAGGTGCGCGAGATCAAGGCGGCGGCACCGGACGCGCTCGCGGTCGTCGCGCACTCGTTCACCACCTGCGGCCTGCTCAAGGAGATGGATCGGCAGCACGTCAAGGTGAAGATGCTGGTCGGTCTGACCAGCTCGGCGATCCAGGAGACGCTGACCAATTGCGGCAAGGTCGCCGAAGGCCTCACGATCCCGACCAGCTTCGCGCTTCTGACGCCGGCTGCCAAGGCCGCCAATGAGCGCGTCGCCAAGTACAACGGCACGCTCGATATCCATTCCGCCGGCACCTATGAGGCGATGTTCATCCTCAAGAAGGTGATCGAGGAGCAGGGCGTCATGGCCAAGCCGGACACCGTGCAGGCCGACCGCGAGAAGATCCGCAATGGGCTCGCCAGCCTGAAGACCACCGATGGATTGCTCGGCACGATCGACCGCACCGCCGATCGCGAAGCGGTCAAGCCGTATCTCTACATCGCGGCAAAGGACAGCAAGTGGGTCGTGATGCACGACCTGATCAAGACCAAACAGGCAGCGAACTAATCCTCCGCGCTGCCGATCATCCGGACCGCGGTCGCAACGCGCGGTCCGGATGACTTTCGGATCAAATGTCAGACGGTCTGCGTGCCTATGGGAATCGTCGATTATATTCAGACCATCATCGATGGTGCGCTGTTCGGTTCAACCTATTCCTTGATCGGCATCGGTTTTACGTTGGTCTTTGGCGTAATGCGGCGGATCAACATGGGCTATGCGAGCACGTCGCTTGCCGGCGCCTATTGCGGTCTGATGGGGCAACATCTGCTCGGCTTGCCGCTCTGGTGGGCGTTTCCGCTGTCGATCCTTGCATCGGGCCTGATCGGCTATCTGGTCTATCTGAGCTGCTTCCGCTTCATCCCGCAGAGCTCGCCCCTGGCCAGCCTGATGGCGACGGTCGGCGTTCTGCTGTTCGTCGAGGAGATGATCGTGCGCGCAACGGCCGGGACGCCGCACAATTTTCCCGCCATCTTCGAGGGCCGCTCGATCGAGCTCGGCGCCTTCATCCTGCGCGCCGATCTCGTTGGGGTATTTCTGATCGGTCTCGTCGCCATGATCCTTTTGATGGCGGTGCTATACCGCACCCGGCTCGGCATCGCCACGCGGGCGGTCGCTCAACAGCCGATCGCAGCTCAACTCTGCGGCATGCAGCTCCAGACGGTGAATGGGCTGACATTCGTCATCGCCGGGCTGCTCGGCGGTGTGGCAGGCGCCATGACGGGCGCGGCGGTCGGCATCTTGTCTCCGCTGATCACCATTCCGGTGACGGTCAAGGGCCTTATCGTCACCGTGATCGGCGGGCTCGGCAGCATTCCCGGTGCCATCATCGCCGGAATCCTGGTGGGGGCGTTCGAGAACCTGTTTCAGGCGCTGCGCAGCGTGTCCGAGCGCGACATCTACGTCATGCTGCTGCTGTTCGTCTTCCTCGTGCTGCGACCAGGCGGAATCGTCTCTCCGGCGCGCGGCCGAGACTAGGGAGGGCGAGGTGGACTTCTACTATAGTCTCGCGCAGATCATCGGCTTCCATGCGCTGCTCGGCCTGTCGGCCTATGTGGTGCTGCTGACCGGGCAGGTCTCGTTCGCGCAAGGCGGCTTCTTTGCGATCGGGGCCTATGTGGCCGGCATGCTGACGGTGCTGGCGGGCTGGCACATCGTCCCGGCGATCCTGGCGGCGGGGGCGATCGCGGCGCTGGCGGCGTGCCTGGTCGGGTTTCCGGCGTTGCGGGTGCGCGGTCTGATGCTCGTGGTCGCGACCCTGGCGTTCGGGGAGGCGGTCCGGCTCTTCTTTTTCAACCTCGATTATCAGATCGAGCAGGGTGGCACGAAAGTCGGTCCGCTCGGCGGCGAGGGCTTTCGTCAGATCCGCTGGTTCCCGGAGCACGGCTGGACCACCTTCGACGTGATGCTGTTCGTGCTCGTCGTGGTCGGTGTGGTGATTGCTGCGCTGTGGTGGATCGACCGCAGCCGGCTCGGATCGGTCCTGCGCGCCGTTGGCGAGGATGAGCTCGCGGCGCAAAGCGTCGGCATCAACCTGACTGCGGTCAAGGTCTCCGCAATGACGATCGGCGGCTTCATTGCCGGCGTCGGCGGCGCGCTCTATGCGCACTACACGACTTATATCGAGCACACCAATTTCAGCGTCCTGCTGGCGGTGTTTGCGATCGCCTATCCGATCCTCGGTGGGCTCGAGAGCGTCTTTGGCACGCTCATTGCCGTGATCTTCGTGCAGGGCGTCCTGGTCGAGGGGCTGCGCTCCCTTGGCGATTGGCGCAGCCCGCTGTTCGGTGCCTTGATCGTGCTGGCCATGAACCTGCGGCCGAAGGGATTGATCGACGGTTCGTTGCTGCGTCGGCTGGCGCGGCTGCTCAGAACGGAGCGGCGTCATGCTTGAGGTTCGTGGCTTGGCCAAGCATTTTGGTGGGGTGCGGTCGGTCGATGGCATCGACTTCACGATCCGGCCCGGCGAGGTATTCGGCCTGATCGGTCCGAACGGCTCGGGCAAGAGCACGATCGTCAACCTGATCAGCGGCCTGTATGAGCCGACCGGCGGGCAGATCCTGTTCGAGGGCAACGATATCGGCCGTGTGCCGGCGCATCGTCGCCTCTCCTTGGGATTGGCGCGCACGTTCCAGAACATCCGCCTGTTCTCCAATTTGACGGTCTGGGAAAACCTCTGGATGGCGGAGAACGCGCCGTCGCATCGCACCGGCGGCTTTCTCAAGCGCTGGATCGGTGGACGCAAGGAGGCGAGGGACCGCATGAAGCGCGCCCTCGAGTTCTCGGGCTTGGCGCATCGCGCGGACGATTTTGCCGGCAGCCTGGCCTTCGGCGAGCAACGCCGCCTGGAGCTCGCGCGGGCGCTGGCGGCAGAGCCCAAACTGCTGCTGCTCGACGAGCCCGCCGCCGGCATGAACGCCGAGGAAATCGCCGAGCTCGACGAGCGGATTCGGCTGCTGCAGAAGGAGAGCTACACGATCCTGCTGATCGAGCATCACATGGAGCTCGTGATGGCCGTCACCGATCGCATCTGCGTGCTCAATTTCGGCCGCAAGATCGCCGAGGGCACCCCGGTCGAGGTGCAAGCCGATGCTGCCGTGCGCGAGGCTTACCTGGGAGCGGCAGCATGATGCTCGAAGTCTCCGGTCTGGTCGCCGCCTATGGCGCGATGGAAGCCCTCAAGGGGGTCTCGCTGTCGGTCGCCTCCGGCGGCATCACCTGCCTGCTCGGTCCGAACGGGGCCGGCAAGACCACGCTGATGTATACCATCGCCGGCATTCTCAGGGCACGCCGTGGTTCGGTGCGCTTCGGCGGCGCGGAGTTGGTCGGTGAGAGCGCCGATCGCGTCGTCGGCCGCGGCATCGCCCTCGTGCCGGAGAACCGATTGGTGTTCCCGCAAATGACGGTGGTCGAGAACCTCGCGGCGGGGGCCTTCCTGCGTCGCGACCGCGCCGAGATCGCAGCTGATCTCGACAGGCTGCTGCAGCGGTTTCCGATTCTGAAGGACCGTCGCGGCCAGCTGGCGGGCACGCTGTCGGGCGGGGAACAGCAGATGCTGGCCGTGGCCCGCGCACTGATGAGCCGGCCGAAGCTGTTGATGATGGATGAGCCATCTTTAGGGCTGGCTCCACTGATCGTCGAGCAGATCTTTCGCACCGTCGAGGAGCTCAATCGGGACGGGATCACGATCTTCATGGTGGAGCAGAATGCGCATCTGGCGCTCAATGTCGCGCACAGCTTCTTCTTGATGGAGCAAGGGAGAATAACGTTCGCCGGAACGCCCGGCGAGGTCGCGCAGGAGGATGTCACCCGCCGTGCCTATCTCGGCAGCGCCAGGTCGTCCGCGTCATGACCGCCGACTGGCACAGCCTGGGATCGATCGGCGAGGTCCTGCAAACGCTGATCAGCGGCCTATCTGCTGGCGCTGCCTATGGCTTGCTCGGGGTCGGCTTCACGCTGATGTTCGGCGTGATGCGCCGGCTCAACCTGAGCTACGGCGCGACGCTGATGTTCGGCGGCTATCTCGGTGCGCTGATCGCCGCTTGGATGGGCGCCGCGCTCTCGGGCGTCGCGCTCGCCGTCCTGGTTGCGATCGTCACCGTGGCCGGCGCAACGCTCGCCGGGCTCTATGTCGAGCGCCTGTGCTTCGCGCCGCTGCGCAGCCGCTCCGGCGTGGCGGCGATGGTATCCAGCTTTGCGGTCTGGATGCAGATCGAGGAACTGACCGGCCTGATGCTGCCGGCACATGGCAATCCTTACCCCGAGCCGTTCAGTTTCGAGGTCCTGCATGTCGGCGGCGTCTCGGTCCGGCCCGAGCACCTGCTCACGATTGCGGTCGCGGCCGGCGCCGCCGCGCTGCTGCGCTGGATCCTGGTGCATTCACGGTTCGGCTTGGCGCTCCGCACCTTGAGCGACAGCGAGGCCGCGGCGCAGGCCGTGGGCATCGATGCGCGCGTCATCACGCTGCTCGGCTTCCTGACGGCCTCGGCGCTGGGCGGCATCGGCGCCTGGCTGGTGCTGATGGCCGATCAACAGGTGACGCCGATGTTCGGCATGTGGTCGACCGTGAAGGGGCTGGTCGCGATGATGCTGGGCGGCCTCGGCTCGATCTCGGGCGCCGTGCTCGGTGGCCTGCTTCTCGGCGTCGTCGAGGCCTTCGGCCAAGCGCTGTTCGGCCCGCAGGTCCGCGATCTCATCACCTACGGCCTGCTGTTCTTCATCCTGATCGTGCGTCCAGGCGGCATCAGCGGGCGGGCGGCGTTCGACCTGCACATGATGGCGGACGAACGTCTCTGACGAGGCGTCGGCGCCCAAACGCGGAGGAGACGATGAACGATTTCATGGTCGGGTTGATCAGCAACATCGGCATGATTTCATTCGTGGCGCTGTCGGCCTACCTGCTGCTGATCGCAGGCTACATTTCGTTCGGCCAGCAGGCGGCCTTTGGTCTTGGTGCCTACGCGGCCGGCGTCGCCACCGCGGTTTGGAACTGGCCGCTCGCCGCCGCGCTCGCGCTCGGCGCGCTGATCGGCGGACTGGGCGGCGGCCTGGTTGGCTTCATGACGCGGAAACTGCACGGCCTGTATTTCGCGATCGCGACCCTGGCATTTGCCGAGCTCATCCGGGTCCTCTTGGAGCTGTGGCACTATCAGCGCAGCGGCGTCGGCGGCGAGCTGGTCGGACCGGATGGTACGAACGGCTTCAACGGCATCCGGCGCGCCTTCGAAGAAGGCTGGGATCCACAGGCCTTCATGATCCTGATCTGGGTTCTGCTCGGCGCGACGGTGCTCGGATTCATCGCCTTTGAGCGCAGCCGCGCCGGCGTGGCACTGCGCGGGGCGGGGACGGACCCGACCTTGGCGCGGCTGCTGGGCACCGACGTGGCCCGCCTGCGCGTTCTGGTTGCGGCCGCGGCCGGCGCCGTCGCCGGTCTCGGCGGCGGGCTCTACGCCCATCTGAACACCTATATCGAGCCGCGGCTGTTCGACGTCATGCTGGGAATGCACGCGCTTGCTTACGGGCTGATCGGCGGTCTCGGTACCGCGTTCGGGCCGCTGATCGGCGTTCTGATCGATATCGGCATCCTGGAGTCGAGCCGTCTGTTCCAGGGCTGGCGCATGGTGGTGTTCGGCGGCCTGGTGGCGCTGCTGCTGATCTGGCGGCCGCGCGGTCTGCTCGATGAAATCGCCGTTCATCGCATCGGTGCCTTGCTGTTCTCGGCGCGCCGTCATGCTTGAACTGACCAACGTTCAGGTGCAGCACGGTGCCACGGTCGCGGTGCGCGACGTCTCGCTGCGCGTCGCCGCCGGCGAATTGTTGGCGCTTGTCGGTTCCAACGGCGCCGGAAAGAGCTCGCTGGCGCGGGCCATTTCCGGCACGCATCGGCCGGTGCGGGGTGGCATTCGATTTTCCGGCACGGACATCGCACGGCTCGATGCGCCGGCGATCAGCGCGCTCGGCCTGACCCATCTGGCCGAAGGCAGGCCACTGGCGCCGACGCTCAGCGTCCGCGACAACCTGTTGTCGGGCGCCTACCTGCTGGGCTCGATGGCGCGTGCCCGGCTGCGCCTCGCAGAGCTGCTGCCGCTATTTCCTGCGCTCGCCGAACGACTGGAGCGGCCGGCAGCCACGCTTAGCGGCGGCGAGCGGCAATGGCTGGTGGTGGCGAGGGCGCTGATGGCACGCCCGAAGCTGCTGCTGATCGACGAGCCGACGCTGGGCCTAGCGCCGCGCGCCGCGCGCGAGACCCTTCAGCTGGTGGCCGACCTGCGCAAATACGGAACCGGGATCCTGCTGATCGAGCAGAACGCCGCGCTCGCGCTCGGCGTCGCCGATCGCGGGCTCGTTATGAACGGCGGACAGATCATCGCGCAAGGCGCGCCGCGCGATCTGCTCAGTGATCCAGCCCTGGCGCTGTCCTATCTCGGCGCAGCAAAACCCGGCACGGTCCCATGCGTGACATGACGCGAGGCGCGCGCGGCACTGCTCCTCGTTGGGAAAAGTGCGCACACACCGAATGTGGAAAATTTCGCGTACACAGACGCCGCCCCATTGGGCAGGATTTTATCGAGATCAATAAAGGGTCGATCGGTCTGCGATCGATCTTCAGGGATGAAAAGCTCATGCTGAAGTCAAAAGCGTCGCCACGCGCGACATCGAATGCCGGCGTGGTCCGGTGCCGAGGCGCGATCGGCATGCTCGTGCTCGTGCTCGTGGGCCTTGTTGCGGCCAGCTCGGCCGCGTCCGCGCAGGCGCAACGGCTGAGCGCCGATCTCGCCTGTCGTCCGACCGAGCAGGCGCTGACCTTTCTCTGCACGGTCAGTGCCACGAGCGACGGCGCTGCGATCGATGGTGCGCAAATCACGCTGACCGCCGACATGCCGTCGATGCCAATGGCGCACAATGTCAGCCCGGTGAAAGCGCAGCCCGTGCCTGGCCAGCCAGGCAAGTATGAGGGGCGGATGCGGCTCGGCATGCTCGGTGAGTGGGCGGTGAAGATCCGCTTCGAATCCCCACGGCAGGATGTCGTGGTGCGCAAGCTCGTGTTCGAAAAGGACAACGTCTCGGCTGGCGGCACGCATTGAGGCCGCGGCACGGCAGAGCGTCACTGCGCGCGCGCCAGCGCTGAATTCGCCTGATCGCCGCGTCTCATCAGGCCAGCCCGATCGGCTGCTGGCGCACCGAAACAACTTGTCAGATCAAACGCGTCCACGCGCGGCGTTGGACGCTGGTTGCAACCGGAGGAGGATCTTGTGACGACGTGGGCTCAAGTTTATGACCCGTTCAATAACCCATGGCTATCGACCGCGGCAGCGGCGCTGCCTGTCGTGGTGCTGTTGGGCGCCATAGCGATATTCGAGATCCGGGCGCACTGGGCGGCTCTGATTGGGCTCGCGACCGCCATCGCGGTCGCCGTTCTTGGCTTCGGCATGCCGGCGTCGATGGCGGGCATGGCGGCGGCCTATGGCGCCGGGTTCGGCCTGCTGCCAATCGGCTGGATCGTCATCAACATCATCTTCCTCTACCAGCTGTTGAACGAGAAGGGCGAATTCGCGGTCCTGCAGCAATCGATCTCCTCGATCAGCGACGATCGGCGGCTGCAGCTCCTGTTCATCGCATTTTCGCTCGGCGCCTTCTTCGAGGGAGCGGCCGGCTTCGGCACCCCGGTTGCCGTCACGGCCGCGATGCTGATGGGCCTTGGTTTCTCTCCGCTCGCGGCATCGGGTCTTTCCCTGATCGCAAACACGGCGCCGGTCGCCTTCGGCGCGCTCGGATCACCGGTGATTGCGCTCAGCGCCGTGACCGGCCTCGATCTGCTCGAGCTCAGCGGCATGATCGGCCGGCAGCTGCCGCTGTTCTCCTTCATCGTCCCGTTCTGGCTGATCTGGGCCTTCGTCGGCTTCAAGCGCATGCTGGAAGTGTGGCCGGCGATCCTGGTCGCGGGCGGATCGTTTGCGGTGCCGCAGTATCTGGTCTCGAACTATCACGGCCCTTGGCTCGTCGACGTGGTGTCGGCGATGGTGTCGATGGCCTGTCTTGCCGCGTTCCTGCGGGTCTGGCGGCCGAAGAATCCGATGAAGGAGATGCCGGCGCGCTATGGCGTGCCGACGGAGCTGTCGGCGGCAGCTGCAAATGTCAACAAGGGCGCAGTCATCAAGGCGTGGATTCCCTGGGTGATCTTCTCGGTCCTGGTATTCGCCTGGGGAACCCCTCAGGTCAAAGCCTGGCTCGACAGCATCTGGGTGCTCAAGCTGCCAGTGGCCGGGCTGCATAATCTCGTGCAGAAAATGCCGCCCGTCGTCGCGAAGCCGGCGGTCGAGGGCGCGGTCTACGTCTTCAACCTGCTGTCGGCCGCGGGCACCGGCATCCTGCTGTCGGCGATTATTTCCGGATTTCTGGTCGGCTACAGCCCGGCCGGCCTGCTGCGGATGTATGGGCGCACGCTGTACTTGACCCGGTATTCGCTCGCGACGATCGCCTGCATGCTGGCGCTCGGCTTCGTCACCCGCTATTCGGGGACGGATGCGACCTTGGGGTTGGCGTTTGCCAAGACCGGCGCGCTCTATCCGTTCTTCGGTGCCTTGATCGGCTGGCTCGGCGTTGCCTTGACTGGCTCCGACACCTCTTCGAACGTGCTGTTTGGCGGATTGCAGCGCGTCAGCGCCGAGCAGATTGGTGTCAGCGCGGTGCTGATGGCAGCCGCAAACAGCTCGGGCGGCGTGATGGGCAAGATGATCGACGCGCAAAGCATCGTGGTGGCCTCGACTGCGACCAAATGGTACGGCCACGAGGGCACGATCCTGCGCTTCGTGTTCTTCCACAGCCTGGCGCTGGCCGCGCTCGTCGGCCTGTTGGTGTTCGGCCAGGCCTATGTCTGGCCCTTGACCACCCTGGTGCGTTGAACGGGGCGGGGGCTGGCGGCTCGCCGGCCAGCCCCCGCATCGAGGATGGCGGGCTGGACTGCCATGAGTGAGATGGATGCGACTTCATCAGTGCTGCAATTTTGACGATTTCCGGGAGCTTGCACGACGCAGGCTGCCCGGGCCGATCTTTGACTACATCGACGGCGGCGCCGACGACGAGACGACCTTGCGGCGCAATGCCGCGAGCTTTGATGACTGCGACCTCGTGCCCAACATCCTGCGGGGTGTCCGCGACATCGACCTGTCGGTGACGGTCATGGGCCAAAAGCTCGCCATCCCGTTCTATTGTTCGCCGACCGCGCTGCAACGGCTGTTTCACTACGATGGCGAGCGCGCGGTCGCCGCGGCGGCGGCAAAGTACGGGACGATGTTCGGCGTATCGTCGCTCGGCACGGTCAGTCTGGAGGAACTGCGCAGCGCCCATGATACGCCGCAAGTGTTCCAGTTGTACTTCCACCGCGATCGCGGCCTCAACCGTGCCATGATGGCGCGAGCCAAGCATGCCGGCGTTCAGGTGATGATGCTGACGGTGGACAGCATCACCGGCGGCAATCGCGAACGCGACCTGCGCACCGGCTTTACCATTCCGTTCCGGCTGACGCTTGCCGGCATGCTGCAGTTCGCGATCAAGCCGGCCTGGGCAGTCCAGTACGCGACCCACGAACGCTTTCGGCTGCCGCAGCTCGACAAGCATGTTGACATGGGGCGCGGCACCATGTCGGTCGGCCGCTATTTTACCGAGATGCTCGATCCAGCCATGGATTGGGACGACGTCACCGAGATGGTCAAGACCTGGAATGGTCCGTTCTGCCTGAAAGGCGTGATGTCGCGCGAAGACGCAATCAAGGCCGCCGATATCGGTTGCGCGGGGATCATCCTCTCCAATCATGGCGGGCGGCAGCTCGACGGCTCGCGCAGCGCGTTCGACCAGCTCGCGGAGATCGTCGACGCTGTCGGCGATCGGATCGATGTCATCATGGACGGCGGCATTCAGCGCGGCACCCACATTCTCAAGGCGCTGTCGCTCGGCGCCAAGGCGGTCGGGGTTGGCCGCTACTATCTCTATCCGCTCGCGGCAGCCGGACAGGCCGGCGTCGAACGGGCGCTCGGATTGCTAAAGGCCGAGCTCGAGCGCGACATGCGGCTGTTGGGCTGCACGCGCATCGATCAGTTGTCGCGCGGCAATCTGCGTTTTCGCCATCCGTCATCGCCATTGCAGCAAGCGGACGTGCCAGGGTGACGCGCGGCGGCGGCGCACAGTCCTAAGGGGAGCCCAGCCATGCGTGGCCTGACCATGTTCGCCGTCGTCCCGGCAGTGATAGCGGCCATGCCGAGCGCGGTGAGATCGGCGCCGATCGACGTGACGTTTTCCTGCAGATCGTCGCCGCAACCGGCCGTCTATCGCTGCCACGCGCGGGTAACCGACAGCGCGACCGGCTTTCCGCTCTGCATTCACGGCGCGACCGTCGAACTAGCGCCGTCGTCGGGGCCGGCGCCGCAGGAGGCGGTGAGGACCGAGCTCAGCACCGACAGTGCTGGAGAGATCCGCGAGATCGAAATCAAGCTGCCGAACCCCGGATCTTGGCAGCTGCTGGTCCGGACCAGTGGGGCGACGATCGTCAAGCAGGTTGAGTTTCGGCCGGACGGGCCGGCGGCGCGATAGCTCCGTACGTGTTGGGAAGCCGGTACAGTACGGCGAATCCTGGCGTTGTGTATCTTGCAAGGTTCGCCGAGCCGCGTAGTCGAACATCCAGGCGGATCTTGCGCCTGCAACGCGTCGGCTGGCGCCGCCGCGGGCGGCTTGCCCCGCGCATCGGGCGCGCCGAGGCCGTGACGACCCTGAAAGGACAGCATGCGTATTCTGGTCGTGGGGGCGGGAGCGGTCGGAGGCTATTTTGGCGGCCGGCTGATTGAGGCCGGGCGCGACGTCAGCTTTCTGGTCCGTCCGCGCCGTGCGGCGGAGTTGGCGGCGTACGGGCTGGTGATCAAAAGTCCGCATGGCGATGTCCACGTCCGGCAGCCGCAGACGGTTTGCGAGCACGAGATCATCGCGCCGTTCGATTTGGTGCTGTTGAGCTGCAAAGCCTATGACCTCGACGAGGCCGTCGGCGCCTTTGCCCCGGCGGTCGGCCCGCACACGACGATTGTTCCGCTGCTGAACGGAATGCGGCACCTCGACACCCTCGATCGCGCCTTCGGTGGACAGCGCACGCTGGGGGGTCTTTGCACCATCGTCGTCGGTCTCAACCCGCGGCGGGAGATCGTGCAGCAGCACCCGCTGCAGTCCCTGGTTCTTGGTGCGCGCGTAGGACAGGAAAGCGAACAGGCCCGTTCCGTGCTGGATGTGATGACGGGCTGTGGCTTCGATGCCGCGGTCAGCAGTGATATCGTGCAGGACATGTGGGAGAAATGGGTCTTCCTCGGAACCTTGGCGGCATCGTGTTGCCTGATGCGGGCGCCGATGGGCGACATCGTCGCGGTGCTGGACGGCCGGGAGTTCGCTGTCGCCGTCTCCGAGGAATGCAGGGCGATCGCGGTCGCCGCCGGGCATCCACCGAGAGCGGAGTTCGTCGCGCGGCGGATGTCGCTGTTGACGGAGGAGGGATCCTCGTTTGCTGCGTCGATGTTGCGGGACGTCGAGGCCGGTCATCGCGTCGAAGCCGACCACGTCATCGGTGATCTGATCGCGCGGGGCTATGCGCTTAGCGTAGCGACGCCGCTGCTCCGGATCGCCTACACGCATCTGAAGGTCTACGAACATCGAACGGCACATCGCGGCGATGGCGGAAAATGACCAGCCGCGGACAGCTCAATGCGTTGCGAAGGCGCCGACCGACGGCGCCAGCCGTGCGAGTGATTTCGAGTGACGATGGAGAAGGAAGATGGGACATTTCACGACGTTGAATTTTTCTGTTGGCGAGGCGGTCGAACTGGTGCGGGACACCGCCAATCGGGTGGCGCGCACCGAGATAGCTCCTCGGGCGGCGAGCATCGATCGGGAGAATCTGTTTCCCAAGGACCTCTGGCGCAAGTTCGGTGAGGTCGGTCTGCTCGGGCTGACGGTTGCCGAGGAGTACGGCGGCACCCGGCTCGGATATTTCGCGCACATGGTCGCCATGGAGGAGATTTCGCGGGCATCGGCCGCGGTCGGGCTGTCCTACGGCGCGCATTCCAACCTGTGCATCAATCAGATTCATCGCAACGGCACCGCGGAGCAGAAGCAGAAATACCTGCCGAAGCTCGTGTCCGGAGAGCATGTCGGGGCGCTCGCGATGAGCGAGGCGAACGCCGGATCCGACGTGGTCAGCATGAAGCTCCGCGCCGTGAAGAAGGGGGATCGGTACGTTCTCGACGGCTCCAAGATGTGGATCACCAATGGCGGTGACGCGGACACGCTCGTGGTCTACGCTAAGACGGATGTCGATGCCGGTCCGGCGGGGATTACGGCCTTCATCATCGAACGGGGCTTTGCGGGGCTGAGTTTCGGTGAGAAGCTCGACAAGCTCGGAATGCGGGGTTCCAACACCTATCCGGTGTTCTTCGAGGCGTGCGAGGTTCCGGCGGAGAACGTCCTCGGTAGCGTCAACGCCGGCGTCAGGGTGTTGATGAGCGGCCTCGACTATGAGCGGGCCATTCTCTCCGCGGGGCCGCTCGGCATCATGGCGGCCTGCATGGATGCCGTGATACCCTACATGCATGAGCGCAAGCAGTTCGGTCAGGCGATCGGCGAGTTTCAGCTGATGCAGGGTAAGATCGCCGACATGTATACGACCTGGCAAGCCTGTCGCGCCTATTGCTACGCGCTGGGCCAGGCCTGCGACCGCGGCGATCATTCGCGTACCCTGCGAAAGGACGCCGCCGGGGTCATTCTCTATGCCGCTGAGAAGGCGACGTGGATGGCCGGCGAAGCGATTCAGGCGCTTGGCGGAAACGGCTATGTCAATGAATTTCCCGTGGGACGGCTATGGCGCGATGCGAAGCTCTACGAAATCGGCGCCGGCACCAGCGAAATTCGTCGTATGTTGATTGGTCGTGAACTTTTTGCCGAGACAGCCTGAGCTGTCGAATCCGTGTTTTTGGCGAGGGCAATGCGCTCGTCCTCGGTCGTGGTAGTGCGGGAAGCAACCGACCGGCTTACAAGGATGGCTCTACGAGGGTAATGCCGGCGTGAAGTCAAGGGAGTAGAGCCGCGACCTAAGACATTTGCCCTATGGTTCATACGCCGGTGTATCGGGTTAGAGCCCGTAGGTGTCGAATGACGCCGGAAAAATCGGTAGCGCCGTGACCTGCCTTTTCAAACTCGTCATATATGTTTTCGGTATGCCAACCGAGAGGTGTGAAGACGCCGGCTCGGCGTGCGGCATCCTGGGACAGATGCAGATCATTGAGCATCGCGCTGGTGGCAAGGCCCGGCCTATAGTCATTGTTGGCTGGCGAACTCGGCACAAGTCCAGGCACCGGGCAATAGTGTGACCAGCACTGGCGGGATAAAATGTACACAACGTCGAAGAGTGCCCGGTGTGAGAGGCCAAGTTTTTCGCCGAGGGAAAACGCCTCGCTAACGGCGATCATTGATGTACCAAGGAGCATGCTGTTGCATATCTTGGCCGCCTGACCGGCCCCGGGTTCCCCGCAATGGACAACAGTCGTCCCCATGGCGCTCAGGATTGGCCTCGCGGACCGAAAGGCATTCTGGTCGCCGCCGCAAAAGAAGGTCAGGTCGCCTTCCTGAGCGCTCAAATGGCAACCAAACGCGGGCGCGTCTATCGCTCGCAGACCGTAATGAGCAGCTACCTTATGAGCTCGCTTGGCGCTATCGACGGAGATTGTCGAGCAATCGATGAGCAGGGCGTTCTCTTCCAGAACCGGCAAGACTTCGTTCCACGCTCTTTGGACCTCAGCGCACGTCGGCAACAGCGTGATAACGGCATCTGCCCCGCCGCCCGCCGCTGCTGCGTTATCTCCGACGTCGGCGCCGATGGCTCGGGCCTGATCGCGAGCGGATTCGGAAGGGTCAAAAGCGACGACTTTATAGCTGGCCCGAAGTAGGTTCGATATCATCGACAGGGCGGAGGTA
This sequence comes from Bradyrhizobium sp. USDA 4503, assembly GCF_054055815.1. Taxonomy (NCBI): domain Bacteria; kingdom Pseudomonadati; phylum Pseudomonadota; class Alphaproteobacteria; order Hyphomicrobiales; family Nitrobacteraceae; genus Bradyrhizobium; species Bradyrhizobium sp. USDA 4503. Next base: position 2,459,829 of record NZ_JBSRXS010000001.1, on the reverse strand, counting down.
CCGAGACCTATGAACGCGACGGTCGTCATCTCCCTCTTAATCTCCTTCGATATTGCCGTTCTTGGGGTACCATCGTCGGATCAACGAATGCAGCTGGTACCCCCCACTCTGAGTGGTGTGCCGTTCGGAGCTAGGATACGCCGTCGCTTTCAAATCCATTCGAATGCAGTTACCGAGCCTCAACGCGCCGAAAATAGCGGCCCGGCGCTGTCGACCGGGCCGCTAGTGGGTCCATAGTGGAGGGCGTCGGGAGTGTGAAGCTGCCCCCACTAAACATGAACGACTAAGGACCGGTAGCAGCCTCATCAAGAGCAGATTCTTGCGCTTCCGGTGTGCAAGAATTCGTATCGTCATCGGCTATGATGCCTCCGAAGCGCGGACAAATCCGTCGATCCGTCGTCATACACTTCTCAAAAAATCAAACACTTAGCCGTCGATCATGTTCGCTCTGCGGGGGCTCGAGCAGCGGCAGAAGTCTTCGTAGTGCGTGGAGTTCACCCCCGATTGTATGGCGATCAGTGCCAAGCACATTAGGAGCTATTTCATCAATTGATTTCAAGCTTTTTGGGTTTTGCGCTTGATGCAACGCTCGCGTCTCAAGGTGGTTCATGATGTTCGGTCTGCGAATCTCTACCAAGCTTCTGATTATGGCTGGCTTGTCGATCCTTGGCATCGCCACGGTTGCCGTCGTTAGTCTTTCAACTCTCAGAGATGCGCTCCTCGAAGATCGGAAGAGCAAACTCCATGACGTTGTCCTTCTTGCCAGGCAAGCGATAGAGGCCGACTATCAAGTGTCCAAAAAAGATGGCTTGCCGGACCAGGAAGCGCTCGAGCGCGGGAGAGCGCTGTTGCGTACGCTGCGCTTTGGTCAGGATGATTATTTTTACGCCCTCAGTTCTGAAGGTGTCGTACTGGCGCATCCCAACCGGAATGTTGAAGGTAAAGATTTGTACAACGCGCCAGACTCGAATGGCGTCTTCTACGCGCGGGACCAAGTCCTGTCTGCCTCGAAGGGAGGTGGTTTTGTTGCGTATCGCTTTCCGCGAGCGAGCGGGACCGAGCCGCAGCCGAAGATTTCTTATGCCGTTGTCTTCAAGCCCTACAACTGGACAATTGGCGGCGGTATCTATCTCGATGATGTCGATGCAATCTTCCAGCGGCAACTATGGTGGATTGGAGCAATCGTTCTGGTGACGTTAAGTCTCATACTCTCGATGTCGCTGGTGCTCGGGCGCAGTATCGTTGTTCCAATCCGAGGAATGACAGCTGCAATGCGCGGAATTGCTGCCGGTGACACCGCTACGGTTGTTCCAGCACAAGAACGTCGCGATGAGGTCGGTGCGATGGCACAGTCTGTCCAGGTTTTTAAGGAGAGCATGATTGAAGCGTCGCGCCTGCGCAGCGAGCAAGATGAGCTGAAAAGCCGCACAGAAGCCGAGAAGCACGAATTTCTCGATAGGATGGCCGGCGATTTCGAGCAGAGCGTTCGCGGTTCACTCGATGTTCTAAGCGGCGCAGCGACCGAACTGCGCGAGACATCGGGCAGCATGTCGTCCACTGCTGATGCAGCGACTAAGCAAGCGACGACAGTTGCGGCGGTTGCCGAACAAGCATCAAGCAATGTGGCAATGGTGGCTGCAGCTACTGAAGAATTGGCCTCATCGGTGGCCGAGATTGGACGTCAGGTCGCGGAGTCGGCTCGCGTGGCTGGTCGGGCGGTCGAAGAAGCACATCGGACCAATGCAACGGTCGAGGGCCTTTCGGCCGCAGCTCAGAAGATCGGCAACGTTATTAGCCTAATCAGCGATATCGCAGGGCAAACAAATCTTCTGGCGCTCAACGCGACGATCGAGGCCGCCCGCGCCGGAGAGGCAGGTCGGGGGTTTGCCGTCGTCGCCAGCGAAGTCAAATTGCTGGCAAGTCAGACAGCCCGCGCGACGGAGGATATTTCGGCTCAGGTCATTGCGATGCAGGGGGCTACATCCGAAGCCGTCCAGGCCATCGAACGAATTGGAGGGACGATCGGTACGATCAACGAGATAGCGACCCTCATTGCGGCGGCCGTAGAACAGCAGGGCTCGGCGACCAAGGAAATTGCGCGGAATATTCAGCAGGCTGCGCATGGTACCGGTACTGTTTCAGGCAACATCATCGGCGTGACGCAAGCTGCAAGCCTAACCGGAGCGGCCGCTGAGCGCGTCTTGGTATCGGCGGAAGAGCTCAATCAGCAGGCGGACGGACTAAGGACCAAGGTTGACCATTTTCTCTCGAGTATCCGAGCTGCGTGATTGACGCGAAGCGTTTGCGGATGCGAACCGCTCTTTGTACCTCGTCGCAGCCCGATAGACTGGCGGAGACCTACCCGCTTACCACGAGGGACTGGCTGCCGCCCGTTGCGATCAGCTCGCCTTTGGGGCTCCAAATGCGGCCGCCGCCGTGAATCAGTCCACCACCAGCATGATCGGCGTGGGCGTCGATCAGCACCCAGTCGTAGTCGAGGGCTGGCTGGTGAAGCCAAGCCGCGAAATCAAGGCTCGGCGCCGTATAGCTCGGAGACTGCGGCAGGCTGCGTTCGAAGGTCGGCCATTGCATGCAGTCGAGCAGGACCAGCGATCGCGTGGCCTCAACAAATGGATCGCCACCCGCGTCGAAATCGATAAGCCGCTGCCAGACACATTGGCGCGGTCCATGGGGATTGCGCGCATGTGGCGGATAGACGTCCACGGGGCGGCTTTCGATGTGTGCCCAAAACGGATACGTCACGTAAGGCGTCGGGACATACTCTTTGAAGGGCTTCAGGACGTCCGGCCTTGGCACATCGGGCATTCTGGGATGCGTTTGTTGCGGCCCCACACTGCGATCTGTGGTCCAGATCTGAGCCTGGAGGCACAGCCGATCGCTTTGCCGCATTTGAACGTTCAGGCACCAAGCGCTGCGTCCTTGACGGACGGGCGTTACGACCAGTTCGACTTCCTCGAAGCGCGGCGAGGACAGAAACTGGCAGGAATAGGTGACCGGTCGGTGTCCCGCGGGCGCGACCAGGCCGGCTGCCCGCATGGCGATCGCCGCAAGATAGCCCCCGTTTGGTCCCCAGAGACCCCATTCCTCAGTCAGCGCAATGGAAAGCCGGTCGCCATTACGCGTGACGGCCGTATCTTCAGCAAGCGAACCCAATGTGTCCCCCCTAGCGGCTCACTTGCCGCGAAACCAGTAAGCCATTGTTAAAGCTGCGCTCCGCGACTTCGAGCGTCCGATCCCATACGAGAGGCTTCCCTTCCAAGCGCATCCTTCCAAGAACGTTCTCTTCCAAGCGCCTCTCTTCCGAGAGTTGTCGGCTGCCCACAAAGCACTCCATGTCGTGCGATCGCCGTGGTCATAGATCCCTCCATCCGTGGCATGGATCCGCACCACCAAATATGTGAATTTTTCCAAAATAGAGGTGCAGATATCGGCTCTCGATTCCGCCACCGCGGTCGCCCATTAATCGCAGCTCACCGAGACTGCTCTCGACGGAAGTCGCGCGCGTCACATAGCGTCATGTTCGCCCAGAGCGGGCTCGCACTCAAACCGCGAGGAAGCAACCAACTGATGAGCTCGAGCACCAGCCTGCGCCCGAAAGCCGTAGCCTCCAAGCCATGGACCGTCCATGACGATGCCGCGCTGAAGCGCGCCTTGTTTGCCGGGCGCGACTTGGCCGTGATCGCGGCTGATCTCGGACGAACCATCGCGGCGGTACGATCCCGGGCTCATGCGCTCGGCTTACTGGCTCGCAGAATTGGCAGCAGGCGAACCTGACCAAGGCGGATCGTGAAGGCGTGGCAGAGCAACACCGGGCGATGACGTCGGGCGCCACATGCCATCGTTGCGGAGCATCGCGAAACGCCGCACGCGCCTGCTTGATCGGCGACCAATTCAGTTCACATAGGTAAGTGCACCGCGCTCCTTCATCTCACGCGCTGCACTGGGGAAGGCGGCCAACGCTTTGAAGGCTTGCGGCCGTTTGCCGGTCTCGTCCAGATCGGTGCAGCAATGAAGCAACTGCTCCGCGCGCGCCGTCAGCGTTAACAGGAAGGGAAGGGGCCGCGCTTTCTCGACCGTGGCCTGCACCTCGTTCGATCGTGCGGGTGAATTCATAGATCGGATGGTCCCGCTTGCCGGACGAAACCTCAATCGAGCCGCCGACCGCGCGGGGGCAGACAGGAACGAACTCAGACGCAAAAAACTGTACTGCTCTCTGATCCGGTACACTCGCTACGCTCCACAAATACACGCCCATCTGCTCTCATGCGGCGATGTTATTTTTGAAGTAGGCAGATAGTTCGGATACAACGGTGCGGGTTCTTTCCATCAACCTGCCGCCTGGTTAGAGAATCCGGGTCGCGGCAACACTTCCGTCGGCTGACCATTATAGGTATCACACTCAATGCCGACCCATGCCGCCCGCAACACGCGCAGCACCTACCATCATGGAGATCTCCGCGATGCCCTGGTAAAAGCCGCGATGCAGGCAGCGGAGCGCGGCGGCCCCGAAGCCATCAACATCAGCGCACTCTCCAAGAAGCTCGGCGTATCACAGCCGGCTCCTTACCGGCACTTTGCCGACCGTGAGGCACTGCTCCAAGCAGTGACCGCCGAAGCCTTTCGTCAGTTCAACGCGTTGATGCGCGAGGCCATTGCAGGCGCCTCGCCGCGTTCAAAGCTGTCACGCTTCGCGCGGGCTGCCCTCGACTTCGGCCTGCAACGTCACGGCATCTACCGATTGATGTTTGCGTGCCGTACCATGGCCTGCGCGCCGGAGGACAACGAGCTGCATCAGGCATCGCGCGAGACATTCGACCTGCTTCTCGAAGCGCTGGAGTCGCCTGCGGCCGGACGTTCGCGCGAGCGACATGCGTTGCAGATCTGGGCTGCACTGCACGGCGTCGTGATGCTCGACGAGCAGGGCCTGCTCGCCGGCAGAGCCGCTCACGTCATGCGCGAAGAGCTTCTCGACGACTTCGTTGCGCAGGTCAAATCGGCCTGCCGTTCGCCGTCGAAGCGGCGGGAAAGACCGGCTAGAACTCGCCACCTCTAGAGGGAGCTACTGCCGCGGAATCATCGAGCTAGCTTGTTCTCGGGCAACGTCAGTTGCTGCCGATCATCGAGAGGTGCCGTGAGTCTGCTGACTTAGCCGCCGTCTTGTGAACCGATTGCGGTAGGCTGTTGGGCTGAAACCCGTGTTGCGTCTGAAGGCACGGCAAAAATTCGCTGAGTTAGAGAACTGCAGCCGATTTGCGATGTTGTCGATGCTTTCCTGTTCGCATGATAGCAACTCGCGGGCACGGTCTAGGCGAAGCCCGCTGAGATATTGATACGGTGTCTGTCCTGTAGCGACCTTGAAGGCTCGTACAAAATGATAGCGGCTCAGGCACGCTGTCTTTGCAATATCTGCCAGTGATGGCCTCTCCTCGATGCTGCCGTTGAGGAAATCCAGTACTCGCGTTAAGCGTGCCGAATCCAATCCGCGCATTGAATTTCTGCCGGAGCCGCCAGTCATATTCGCGCGCTGGATCCGGCGCGAGATTCGGGCGATGAGCGCATCTTTGAGTGTGTCGAGAAGTAACTCTCCGCCTCCTGTTTCTTCAAGAAGTTCCTCGGCGATCGCTGCTCCGATCTGCGCAACGAGCGGGTCGGGGATTCCACCCAGATACGGCCAGTCAGCGAATGTGTCCGCGGCAATTTGGTTCGACGTCTCTGGTCCATATGTTATGTAGAGGTGAAGTATTTTGACGTTGCCAGCCTTTGATTGCAGGTAGTCATGTCCCTGCCTTGGCGTCGAAGCGCTGGATGCTGCTGTTGCCTCGCCGATCAATCCGAGCGCAGCCGTCTATGACGATAGCAACTTCCGTGACGGATTGAACGAAGGCGTCAATAGCGGACGGTCGATGAACGCGGAGTTCGGCGTAACCTCCGCGCCAGAGTCGGCTAGCAGTAGTCGCCAGCGGCACGTTGCCGGCGGCGTCGTATTTGTCACCGAGATTCGAGCTGTTCGATGGTGAGGTCATTTCATCCATCAATACGCCGGCAGCGCGTTGCTGCGCAGGCTCCGGATTGAAGATTACGCAATGGGGAACAGAAAGACAGCAACGCGAGAATACTGCAAGGGTGCTACGCTGAGTAGAGTGGCTTCGAACCTGCTCCCGTGTTTGGCGGGACGGTCGAAAAATAAATCAAACGTACGGGAAACGCCAATGCCTTTTCTGAATCTGCCGTTCCATCGCCTGCGCTACGAAGACACTCAGTCAAATAAGCCAGCGCTCATTTTCTGCCATGGCTTCGGCATGCGAGCCGAGATGTTTGCATCGCAGCTTGCGGAGTTTTCCGCGTCGCACCGCGTCATCACTTGGGATCAGCGAGGACATGGCGAAAGCCCAGCCGGCCACGCCTTCACCCTTTGGGATTCGGCAAAGGATCTGCTGGCGCTGATGGATCATCTTGGAATTGACCAGGCTGCTATCGTTGGCGCGAGCCAGGGAGGGTTCGTTGGGTTGCGGACGGCGCTGCTGGCACCTCGGCGGGCAGCGGCGATAGCAGTATTCGGCTCATCGGCGGACGCCGAGAGCGAAGCAACCAAAGCGGCCTACTATCCGCTGTTTCGGGAATTCAGGGCTTCAACCATTTTCGATCCGCCAGACGCGGTTATCGAAACCATGGCCGCTATCTGTTTTGGCGGTGAGTTTGATGGAGCGGTCTGGAAACGAACATGGCAGGCTTGGAACAAAGATCAGTTTGAGTTGGCGTTCAATGCGCTGATTGGACGGGATAGCATCGCTGAGCAGATCGGCGCTGTGCGCTGTCCGACACTTGTCATGCATGGGACCAAGGACGTCGCTTTCTCGGTCGACATCGGGCAGCGTATTGCCCAAAGAATTCCGGATGCCGAATTTGTCGCAGTGGAGGGCGGGCAACACTTCCTGAGCCTAACCGACTCCGATGCGGTCAACTCCACGCTGCGGAGTTTCCTCATACGTCACTCAGGCCGCTGATCCTGAGCTGCTGTTGCTGACGTTGCTGACGTTCAGCATATTGGCCAGCTGACGCAGATAAGTGCAGCTGGGTCAGGCCTACGGCCATCAAGGTAGTTGGTGGTCGTTCATCGTTCAGTGGGCATCAATGGCGTTGCCAGCATCAATGCTTGCGGACCCGTCAATCTTAAAGCAGCGGGCATTTGTCCGCTGCAGCCCACGAGCGTGGATTGTTAGAACGAAACCGGCCGTTCCTCGGGGCAAGGGATGATCAGAACCACTGGCGGGTTTTTGCGGTTAGAGTTGGCGGCTCCAAGCATCCCGCTCGTTACCACCGCTCGCCTGCATTATCGGTCCGCTCGAGGGCATCCACGATGACAGGCGTTGTCCGAGGGCACTCCAGACGGCCCCCGAAAGCCTTGGCCTCAAAGGAATGGACCGTCCAGGACGACGCAGCCCTGAAGCGCGTGGGGGTTCGCGGGGCGCGACTGGGCCGTGATAGCAGCTGCCCCAAGACGAAGCATCGCGGCGGTGCGATCCGGGGCTCATGCACTCGGCTTTCCGGCCGGCAGAATTGGCAGTAGGCGAGGCTGGGAGCCAGCTCTGACAAGAATGAACGGCTTGGATCAGAGCAAGTTCTACCGATCTTCGCTGGATACAATCCCGGCATCGCGCTCAAGTGCGGGACTTTCGCCGGCCGGGCGGCAGGTCGGTGGCGATTGTCGCCCCTGAGGCGGACCATGAAGATTCGTCCCGCAAGCCTGTGGGCGCGTGGCGCATCGCTAAGCGGGATTACGGTCGCCCGTCGAACCGAACGCGAGCTATGAGGTCGAATCGTGCTGAAGGCGCGTGGTTAGATCGCCGATAAGCGACGTCACGAAGGTGTTTTCGTAAGCGGATATCCGGTTGAAGCTAATCGGTCCGCCGGCCCGAACGAGGAGACCACCGTGGGTGACGGCGGCATCACTGGTGCCGTCCTGAGGTTTTGTCTGCAGCTCGCCGAAAGCGCCTTCGAGCTGAGCGGTCGTTGACGCATCCAGCTCTCGATTCGCCTGCATTGCGACGAGTAGCGCTTGGTAAGCGCTTTTAGGATCGCCACCTGAACCGGTTTCCTCCGTGGCAGTGAAGGTCCCGTTGGTCTCGCCAATGTAACTCTTGTAGGTCAGCGTGTCGGTCGCGGTGCCATCGCCGTTGACCTGCCGATTGATCATGAGTTCGAAGGCATTTCCATAGGCTCCGGTCGTGAGCATGTTCGGGTCGTTCGGGTTCTTGCCTTTGCCCGCGCCGGTGGGGTCAGAGCCCGCAGTCCAATTGGCTGGAACGGTATAACTTACACGGGTCATGTCCTGTTGCCTTCCGAGACTTCAATTTGCACGGCGTATCGAGCAATTCGCATGCCAATGAGCAGGGGGCTGATGTACCTCGATTTTTCGTTCGGCGATGCGCGCTCGGTCCGCTGCTGGCGCTCCACCGTGGAAAAAATTGCCGGGCGAAGTATTTCCACCGGCAAGCTTAACCATCATGTCCGCTGTTGCCGGACGACATCGTAGCAGCAGGTGGCGAACCGATCGGCCTGGCGAACACTCGCTTTACTTGGTCCACCTCCAAGTCGTGTGGTCCTGTAATCCAGCATTTTTTGTTCGCCCGCGCCAAATAAAATGGTTGAAAAATCAATCTCTTGCGCAATTGCGTCAGCGCGCCGGCGAAAGCCGGCCAAAGGCCGGGCCCGAATGGGCCCTAGATCATTCATACTCGTGTGCGTCCCTCACTCCGGCAATCCGGCTTGCCTAAGCGCGCCGTTCATCTTCTCGATGTATTCGGGCTGGAAGCAGTACATGCGGTAGAAGCTGTCCGCCTCGTGGATGCTAAAGTCTGGCCTAAGCTTTAATAGCTTTGCTACTTCCGCTTTGGCCTCGTCGATCCGACCGAGAAACGGTAGGGCATATGCCTGATCGAGATGACTCAGCCAAAATCCTTCAAGGTAGCCGTGCCGAAAATCCTCGACCGATTGTTCGTATTCGCCTCTCCACCAATGGCGTTTGGCCGGCGCATACCACCAAGCAAACGAAGCACTTGGGCCTGCTAGTCGGATGCCCTTTTCAGCCATTGCTGCGCCTTCATCCCAGTCGCCCATAAATGCAAGCTGGTTGCCCAGAGCTCCAAGCGACCGAGCGTCGTTCGGATTGAGCGCGATAGCTTTCCGAGCCTCTTGTCTGTAGAGATCGAGTTGACACTTGGTACTAATTGCAAGGGCGTAGGCCCTTCGGACGTATGCATCATCCGGCGCAAGCTCCACCGCGCGCGCGGCGGTACGCACAATCTCCTCATTCAAATAAAGCCGCTTGTCCGAGTGGTTGACTTGGTCCATCGGCAAGCCAGCCGCGAGAAACCTCTGCATATAAAGTCCGACCGAACGTGCAGCTAATGCAAGCGCATTGTTCGGCTGCTGATCTGTCAGTTGTTTCGAGCATTCCAAGCCCTTGAGAACCACCGCCGACGAGCCGGTCGCGCCCGCTGTTAGCGCGTAGACGATACATTCATATGGGCCGAACTCAGCGACATCCTTGTGTTGCAGTTTCGCGAAATCTGCGCTCATGATTGGCCCGGGATAGCCTCCAATCTGAGCAGCGGCGACATCTCCGATTTCATAGGCATCGGTCTCCGTTTGCACTCCCTGGGCGCTCGCGTCGAAAGACCTCGACCATAGCTCCGAGCCGGTTTTCAAATCGGCAATCTGAATGTTGGCACGTGCTCCGTCGCCTGAAGGACGAACCTCGCCGGTCACAAGATAGTCAATTCCGGCCTTCCGGGCCGCCTCGATTGTGTTTCCGTCCTTCGATAGGTTGGCGGACAGCGCGCGGGGAGTAACACGTAACGTGCTGAACTTACCAAGAGAGGACGCAACCTGTTGCGTCACGATGTCGGCGAAGGGATCGAGGGCCGTCGCCTTGGCCGGGTTCGCAAAGGGCAGTACCGCAACTGCCGGTCCTTTGGTGACAATCAACGACGGTGACTGCGCAGGCGCCGAGGCGTCGCTGCGTGTATGACTGTATAGGACGTCCCACGCGCGCCAATAGCCGGCGAGCCCTCCGGCAACGGCACCGACCGCAGCGATTGACGCAAGGATCGTCCCGAACTTCTTAAAATGCTGTCGCGTGCGAGCAACGACTGAGATGGATATGCCCGCGCTCAATTTCGGGGCATTTGCGGACTGATCTGCACCGTCCATCGTCCTCCCCCAAATCCCATCAGGGTATCGACGGTGGATTAGGCTGTCCAGATAGATGGCGATCTAGATTGGTATGCCCGCAGTGCAGCGTGGCCCGTAGGTTTACGGGGAAGCTTTCAGGCTCAACCGTCGCCGTGCGGCGCCTGGTTCGCTCAAACCGAATGCAAGGCGCGCTTATCAGTCTGCTGCGTCTCGGCGCCGCCCTTTGCCCCGCCCTCGGCGCGGATCGAATTCTTCCGTGGTGCCTAACGTTACGCGAGTGGCCGTCGAGGTCGGTCCGGCTTGAGGGTGCGACGGGCACCGGAGGCGCCCACCCATCGGCTACATGGACTTGGTTCGCCCGCGCTTAATCTCGCCGTACATGTCAATCTGCCACGACGGTCGGCCCTCTCGTTGAAAGCGGTGCCAAAGCCATATGTGGCGTCACCTTCGATTCGTTCGCCGATCACCTAGCAATGTTCAGATTCAGTCTCTAATGGCGAATTCGACCTCTCTAAGTATTTCATCAAATGAACCGCCCTCCATGATTTGCTCATCAAACCGGAATTCCGCGTGAGAGATAAATTCCTTTTCTGCATGTTTGATGAGAAGCCCAGAAATGCGGCGAGCAAGTAGCTCATCAGCACAAAGTTGCAGTGGGACAATACGCTTTTGGGCTTCTCTGCCTGGCAGTGTCACAAAGCAAACTCGCGGCGTCAGGGGCGTGATCAAACGCAATCCATCGCCTAAATCACGGTACACGCAGAATGTGTCCGGTAGGACAAATAATGGCAGAGAGGCCTTCACGAGTGCCCACCGGCTCCACGTAACCGGGTGCGCTAACTGATGATATATGTCGTTATTTGAGTAGAGCGTCTCGTACGCCTTCCGCATCATCTCACGGTCGATGTGGCCGAGCTCGATCCGCTCTGTAGAGAGGGTGTGGTGCAAGCCCTTGATGAAGGTTGGATTGCGCAAAATCTGAATGATCAGAAATCCAACAAGTGCATTGCGCTGCGGCTCATTCAACGGCTTCCACTCAAGAAGCATCTGGATCGGCGTCTTTGCATCGCCTTCAAGCAATCCAAAATAGGCCTCAAGCCGATCGCTGTAGAGGTTGGACTGATAACCCCATTTTCCGAAGCTGCGAGATGCCGACGACCAGCCATCATTGACGCGTCGCCATCGCAGGACCTGTCCGTCAATTGCCCAATAGTCACGGATGAACGAGCGAGGGATAAAATGATTCTTCTCTACTCTCTTTACTGCAAGTTTGCCGATGCGGGGGGTTGCCTCGCGTTCCAACGCCTTTTTCGATTTTGGCCTCCAACGCTCTACCACTCGCTTACGCCAAACGTGCTCATAGGCCAACTGAGCAGTGCCGCTGATAGCTGCCGCTCCTTGCGGTCCCAGGCACTCTTCACGTTCCCGCTCGATATCCACTACAGTTGGATCACGGTTCGACAATCGCTTTTCGGCCACGCGATGTCCGATCCAAAGGGAAAGCTTTGCAAGCTCCAACACCATCTCTTCGCGAAGATTAATATGAAGAGGCTCTGCGTCGGTGCCGGCGAGGTCCATCACTTCGCTAACAATACGATGCACGACCTCGTCCCAGACTTCCGCAAGTGGGTCGATCACCTCAAGGGCCGCTCCTGGGAAGAGCTTTTGAACAGCGGCCCGGGTTAGCGGCGGATAGACCGGCTTAAATGGAATTTTGGGCTGTGGCTCCGTTGGGGATGTCATGATCATCCAATTATATCAACGTCGAGGATTTTCTAAACCCGTAGTTGAGGAAAGAGCCCTTGGGAATGGACGCTCGGTGATCAGGCAGCGACGTTCAGCTCTGTGTCAGACCGCTTCATTGGCGTGGTGGTGCTAATGATCCGCCGTAATTCCGTGGCGACGCCATCGAGTACCGCACGCTTCTCCTGCATGCGCGCGCGCTATGAACGTAGACCCGGCCGGTGACGCTGGGCACGACGGCCTCGGTCTTCTTCACCGCGGCATGGTCGAGGCACTTGGCAATGGCGGCGTCTTCAAAGCCGAGATCGTCGGCCAAGGTCGCAGCTGTCCGGCGCAGGTCGTGTGGCGTGAATGGCTTGAGGCCGAGCAGCGCGCAAATGCCGGGCGTCTTGACCTTGCCCTTGGCCTTGGGGCCGCGTAGCGCGGTCGCCATTGCCGTGCGGTTCATCGGCTGATCGCCGAGCGGACTGGCAAAGACGTATTGCTTGTTCGAGCCTCTAAGGGCCTCCTTAATGATCTCGACCGCCAAGTCAGACAGGGGCTGCTGGATCACCCGCCGCTTCTTCACCCGCTTCAACGGCACGTCAAAGCGGGGGAACTCTCCGTCGAGATCGAACAATTCGTCGCGGCTGGCGCCCAGCAGTTCGCCGGATCGCAGCATGGTGACCAACTCGAACTTGAGTGCGAGGCAGGTCCGGCGATGCCAAGGCATGTCATCCCGGTCGAGGTCGTGCCACAAGGTCCTGATCTCATCCTCGGACAGGACCCGCGTGCCCGGATGCTCCGGATCGAGCTTCGGCAGGTTGACGCAGGGGCTGGTGGTCACGTAGTCGCGGCCCGCTTCCGCCGCCCAGTTGAACAGGCCTGAAGCGGCACGCCGCATGTGGCGGGCATTGGCGATCGACGGCTTATCCAAGCTACTTTGCGACCTTGATCGCAAGCCGGCGCTTCTCACCTGTATGAAGGTCACATGACCAGGCATGACTGCGGATCGTTGTGATCATGCGTGAGATGTGATCGATCGCATCGATGCCAGGCATCCATTGCAGTCCGATAGTTCGCTTCGCCTCGAAATCGCGGATCGGAACGCCCACCACACCCGGCATGTGAAAGAGTGCCGGCATCAACGCCACCCCAAGGCCGGCAGCGACCAGCGCCAGCGCGCGGTCGTCCTGATCGGTTCGGTAGACGACCTTGGTCTTGATCGCGCGCGCAACCAACAGATCGGTGGTTGCCCTGAACGTCTCGCAACCGGTCCGCAAAATGAAGCGCTCTCCGTGCAGATCGGCGAGCCTGATGGATCGGTCTTTAGCGAAAGGGTGGTCGGCTGGGGCCATGCACACGTAAGGCTCGACAAAAAGCGGCAGCGTCTCCGTGGGCTCGCCCGCTGCCAAGCTGGTGAGGGTTAGATGCAATTTCTTTTGCGAAAGTCGCTGCTGCAGCTCTTCGCGGGTTCCCTCGATCAGCTCTACGCCTACATCGCCACTGCTCCTGCCAAACGCTGCCATAACGGCGGCGACATGGACAGTTGGGAGCGTGCGAAGGGCACCGACGCGGATGGTCTCGGTCCCACCGAGATTCTTCAGCTCGGACTTGATATGCGCACAAGCCGATAGAACCTCCCGTCCAAAGCGCAGCAGCTTCTCGCCTGCCGACGTCAGGGTCACCTGGCCCTGACGCCGGTGCAGCAACTGTTGCCCGAGCTCCTCCTCGAGTTTGCCGATCGATGCCGAAATCGCGGGCTGCGATACAGTCGCGCGCACCGCTGCCTTGGTGAAACTTCCGGTCTCGGCGACCGCAACGAATTGTCTGATTTGGTAGAGTTCCATGGCCATAAACAGCATCTATAGGAAGGATAAGTACAAACGATTTCATTTATACTTGAGGGGCCGATAGGTTCGCAACGTCAAAAGCATCGGAGCGCGTCGACGCTGCCGAAGACGGGGAGGACACATGGCTTTGGCAGAAGACGCAATACCCGCTTCACTAGCTATCGAGGTGGGCGCAGGCAGGGACGTTCCGGCGGTCGTCGCCCGCATCGAACGCGCGAGGAAAGCTCTCGTCAGGCCGCTGTTCGCTTTTTCAACGGCGTTCTACCTGATCGGGCTCTTGGTGCTGGCCTATCTTCCTGACGTCGTCGCGTTCCAAGTCTTCGGCTCGATCAACGTGGCCTACCTTCTGGCGCTTGCTCAGTTCATCATGACCTTTGCAGTGGCCTATATCTATGCGCGGCGAGCCAATCGGCTGATCGATCCAATGGTCGAAGCCGCGTTCGAGGCCGTTGCCAATGCCCGTAAGTCAGGTGTGGTGCTATGATCGCGTCCGCGCAGGGGCAGTGGCTCACTTCTATCTTCTTCCTTCTCTTCATCGCGGTCAGTCTTGGTCTCACCTTCTGGTCGATCCGGAGGTCGCAGAGCGCGTCGGGCTTCTACGTGGCCGGCCGCAACCTGACCGGTTGGCAGAACGGGTTAGCCCTGTCTGGCGATTACATGTCGGCTGCATCCTTTCTGGGCATCGCTGGTCTTGTGTCGCTGTTCGGGTTCGATGGACTACTCTATTCGTTCGGTTTCATCGTCGGGTGGATCTTGATTGTTCTTCTCGTCGCCGAGCCGCTGCGTAACTCCGGCAAATATACGCTCTCAGACGTGATGGCGTACCGTCTCCGGCCGCGGCCTGTCCGCGCCGCGGCGGCGGTGTCGTCCGTGACGATCAGCCTGTTCCATCTGTTGGGCCAGCTTGTCGGCGCGAGCGCCATCGTTTCGCTGCTGCTCCCGATCGATGCCAGTACGTCGATCATCGTGATCGGTTGCCTGATGATCAGCTATGTGCTGTTTGGCGGCATGGTGGCGACAACCTACGTTCAGATCGTCAAGGCCATTCTCGTCTTCGCGGCAACGTGTTTCCTCACCTTCCTGCTGCTGAGCCGCTTCGATTTCAGCGTCAGTTCACTGTTGTCCGCAGCCGCGTCCGCGAGCGGCAAGGGAGAGGCGTTTCTGTCGCCAGGACTCTATTTCACGAACAAGCTCGATCTGATCTCGCTCGGCGTCGGCCTGGTGCTCGGCACGGCAGGCCTGCCACACATCATGATGCGCTTCTATACGGTGCAGGCCGCGAAGGATGCGCGGGCGTCGGCAAATTGGGTAATCGCAGTCGTGGGCGTCTACCTCGTCATGACGACCGTGCTCGGATTTGGCGCCGCCGCGATCGTTGGTCACGACAAGATCGTGGCAGCGAGCAAGGCGGGCAACAGTGCCGCGCCGCTGCTCGCGCTCTACCTCGGCGGCGGAAGCGGGACGTTTGGCGGCGAGATGCTGGTCGCCTTCATCTCGGCGGTCACCTTTGCGACGATTCTCGCCGTCGTCGCCGGCCTCCTGATCGCGGCTGCTTCCAACGTCTCGCATGATCTCTACACTCACGTTCTAAAGGCTGGCGTGAGCAATGAGAAGAACGAAGTCGTCGCGGCACGGGTCGCGACGGTGGCCGTAGGCGTCATCGCAATCGGTCTTGCGCTCTACGCCAAGACCCTCAACGTCGCCTTTTTGGTTGGACTTGCCTATGCCGTGGCCGGCAGCGCCAACCTGCCTGTGATCCTCTATTCGCTCTACTGGCGTCGTTTCAATACGGTTGGCGCCATGTCGGCCTTGACGGTCGGGTTGACTTCGTCGGTTGGCCTCGTGCTCGTCAGCCCCGCTGTGATTGGCGCGAAGGGATTGATCATGACCGATCTTCAGCCGCTGATCAGCCTGACCAATCCCGGGATTATCAGCATTCCGCTGGGTTTCCTGGCCGGGTGGTTGGGCACGGTGCTGACCGCGCGAGAGCCGAGCAGTGAAGACAGTTTCGTCAGCCTGAAAGTGCGCGCGCTGACGGGATACGGTGCCGAAGTCAGCACCAAAGCGCATTGACCCAGAGGCGACAGGAGACCGCAAGTGCCGATCATTACATGTGACATCCGCAATGGCCGAACCAAGGAACAAAAGCATCAACTCGCCAAGCAACTCACCGAGGCGATCGTGGAAGCGACCGGGTGCGGGATCGAGAATGTCTTCCTGGTGATGCGTGAGATGCCGGGCTTCAATTTTGTCGACGCCGGCGAGCATGTCCCGGATTACGTGCCGGGCCCGGACGGAATGGATCTCGCCGGATACGAGCAGATCAAGAGCCGCAAGGAGCGGGGGCAGCACAGCTGACGCCGGGCCGACGTAAGACCTACAACCATCTTGGACGACATAAAGCAGGAGACCACAATGCCTTTCATCTCATGTGACCTGGAAACAGGTTTGACGGACGCCGAAAAGCGCGCGCTGGTGACGAAGATCACCGAGATCACGCACCGCTGTATCGGCTCGGCGATGGAGCACATCAACGTCGTTTTGCGGGAGCATCCCGCGAGCAATATCGGAGAAGCCGGGCAGGTCGGCCGGGCGTTGATCTCTGGCCGCAAGAAAGGTGCTGGATCGAAGGCTGCCTAGGCTTGCGAGCCCGGACATCGGTCTAATGGACGACGAATGGCTCGCACCCGGTTGCGGGCCATTTCCATATCCAGGCGGCGGCACCACAGCAGCGCAGGCCAAGGTCCTGACCGGCTCCTGCGCCGTGTCCTGGTGGGGCCGATACGGAATCGGTCGATCTTTGGTGGATAAGGCCGACAATCACGCACACACACTCTCTCTCTCGCTTACATCAGCTCGGCCGGCAGTATCGCAACGTCGAGATGCGGCTCATGGATGGTCAAAGCATCAGTCCTGGGAGGGCGGCCTACGCCATGAGGGGCGTTCTCAATTACGTGGGTCGAATGGTGCCCAGCTTGTGAAGCGGCGTCGACCTCATCAGACAGCTGGAGCAACGTCGAGAATCATGGCGCGCTTCGACGCGGAAGACAGGGGGCTGTTCGCGAAGATCGGCCGATCCGAATGGTCGTCGTCTGCCGGAGCGCTCGAGGGACGTGCGTCAGTAGACCCGGTCGGAAGATGATTGCGCCATTCTCAAGGTGACTTGCTATGACGTGTGAGCCGCCCGCGGCTTGAAGCCGTGAGAGGGATGGTCGGAAGCTCGTCTCGAAATCGTACCGCTATGAAATGCGCGACTAACACGGTCCCGGCAAGGTACGAGTTGCGTAGGCGATCGAAGCGTCAAGGGCGTCTGAGAGAGTTCCCGAGGCGGCAAACGCGGGCGAGCGGCAGGCATCGTGCGACAGCACGCACATTTGATTTGGAATTTTTCGTGTGTACCTCTGCTGCGGATTGCTGTTCACATTCTGCAGCTGGCTGCTGTCACATAACGATGATGTGGGGAAGGATGTACGTTAATGAGCGATGAGTTACACCGCGGCAACGGAAGCAACCGGCCGTTGTTGTTTCAACCACTCAAAATCCGTGGGCTCGAGCTCAAGAATCGTCTCGCTGTGCCGTCGATGGTTCAATTTCGAGCAGAACAGCCTGGCAACACGTGTGGCGATTTTCACATTGCGCATCTCGGCCGTTTTGCTCTGGGCGGCTTCGGTCTTGTATTCGTCGAGGTAACGGCCGTCGAGGAGCAGGGGCTGAACAGCGAGCATGACCTCGGGCTTTGGAGCGACGCGCAGGTGGAATGCTTCAGGCGGCTGACGACATTCTTGAAGCGTGAAAACACCGCTTCTGCAATTCAGCTCAGCCATGGTGGCCGAAAGTCCGCGACCCATAAGGCGCAGCGGGGGTTTGGGCCGGTGACCGAGGAGGATGCAAAAGCTGGTCACAAGCGCTGGCTGCCCGTCGCGCCGGCGGCCATTCCGGTGGGGGAAGGTTGGCAGGTGCCACGACAACTCACCGTCGACGAATGCAAGGCGCTGGTCGGCACGTTCGTTGCCGCGGCCAAGCGGGCGGTCGCGGCCGGATTCGATGTGATCGAAATTCTCATGGCGCATGGCTATTTGCTGGCTTCGTTCGTCTCGCCAATCAGCAACACGCGCGACGACGAGTACGGTGGTGATCGCGCAGGGCGTATGCGCCTGCCGCTGGAGATCGTCGAGGCCGTGCGGCGTGAGATTCCAGACTCGATGCCGCTATTTGTTCGCGTCTCGGCACTCGACGGCGCTCCCAACGGCTGGGATATGGATGACACCGTTGTCCTTGCGCGGGAACTCAAGATCCGCGGTGTCGATGTTGTCAGCATCTCATCTGGCGGCATGACCCAATATGGTGGAGCGGCAAGTTCGACAGTGCCGCGGAGCCTTGGATTCCACGTCCCCTATGCCGAACGTGTTCGCAAAGAAGCCGAAGTCCCGACAATGGTTGCGGGTATTATCCTGGAGGCGCAGCAGGCTGAAGCGATCCTGCAGAACGGACAGGCCGACATCATTGGAGTCGCTCGGCAGGCGCTTCTCAACCCCAACGTCGCACACCATTGGGGACATGATCTCGGGATCAACGCCGAGTTCGAGGATTGGCCCTATGAGCATGGCTGGTGGCTGGAAAGACGGAAGCACACGATGAAGGACTTCGCAGGGCCTCGTGGGGAGATCCTACACCGCGCGCAGACCTAAACGAGTTCAATAAGAGTGTCGACGTAGAAGCCGCCAAGCGGACCGTTAGCGCTCGGCACGCCAAACATGCGTCGCAAAAGAAAAGGCACTCCTCATGAACAACGAAAACGCGCCGTTGGATGACGTCGAGTCGACGTATAAGACGTGGAATTGCCTGCTATGCGGCTTTGTCTACAGCGAGCGAGACGGCTGGCCTGATGAGGGCATTGCGCCTGGGACCCGCTGGCAGGACGTTCCCGAGGATTGGGTGTGCCCCGATTGTGGAGCCTCGAAGAGTGATTTCGTGATGGTCGAGATTTGAACCAAGTCGTTATTGATCCTGAACGCTTGCGACAGGCCGCATGCTCTCCAACTTACGCTCGATGGAGTTCCTATGTACGTCCCATCAATGTTTGCTGAAAATCGTACCGAGGTGCTTCACGAACTGATCGGGGAGTATCCGCTCGGCATTCTCATTACTCACGGCAAGGGAAGGGTTGACGCGAACCATATCCCGTTCGACCTCAACAAAGATCAAGGACCGTTCGGTGGGCTGCACGCCCACGTGGCACGAGCAAATCCACTCTGTCAGGATATTAGTACGGGTGACGAGGTTCTAGTCGTCTTCCGGGCGGCCAATGCCTACATCTCGCCCGGATGGTATCCGAGCAAGATTGAGACCGCAAAAGAAGTGCCGACTTGGAATTTTCGGGTTGCTCACGCTTACGGACGCGTAACGATTCATGACAACGACCGCTACTGTCGTGGTCTGGTTGCCCGGCTGACACGAACCCACGAGACTGGACGGGCCAAGCCCTGGAAGATGACGGACAGTCCAAAGGAGTTCATCGATAGTATGCTGAAAGAGATGGTGGGGCTTGAGATCGAAATCACCCGCCTCATCGGCAAGTCGAAGGTCGGTCAGAATAAAGCGTTGAGGGACGTCATCGGGGCAAGTCGCGCGCTCAAGGCGCAGGGTGATGACGAGGTAGCCGACGCAATGTTGTCCTACGCGAGCCAGCGGATCGAGCAGAGCTGACGTCGACCCGAAAGCGGTCGCCGACAACAACCTCACAGTGGATGCAGGTGTTCAAAGTCCGCTCATTGGGTTTGAGACGGAGAACTACCGTCGCGCGCTATAGTCGTATTGGGGCAGCTCTCCGGTTGCCGAGTGACGGAAGATCTCGTCTCGCGCGCGTGCGGACACGGCTGACAGTTGTGAGTCGAAGTCAGTGCGGGTCGCGACACACGATCCGAGATGTCCACCTAAGGAGGACGACCCAGTGCTGATCCGCGATGCTTGCTGTCGGGCCGATCCGGATTTGATCCAGCAGGCTGTAATCTACGACGTCGAGCGGCTTCTTGGCTGGACCGCGACCATCAACGACATGGCCACCGCTTGTGCCATCGAGCGAGCTGCCTGATCTCTTCCCAAACTAATAGAGGAACGTCATGCCTATTGAAATGATCACTCCGCCCAATCCGCCGCCGCTCGCCCTTTATTCGGCTGCCACCAAGGCTGGTGGCTTCATCTACGTATCTGGCACGGTGGCAAGTGGCCCGAAGGGTGAGGTGCTGGCAGTGGGTGATGCCCGCGAGCAGGCTCGCCTAGTCATCGAATCCATCAAGGCGACCATCGAAGCCGGAGGTGGTACGTTGAAGAGCGTCGTGTTCAACCAGATCTTCCTGAAGGATCTAAAGGACTACACAGCTTTCAATGAGGTCTATCGCGAATACTGGACCGACCATCGTCCGGCCCGTTATTGTATTCAGGCCGAGCTGGTCCGGCCGGAATTCCTCGTCGAGATAGCGACCACGGCGTACGTCGGACCATGAGCTTGGCGGCTGCCGAAGCAACGGAGCTCGTGGTCGAAGGAGCAGCGTTCGAAAACCTCTTCTGCGGAAGCTGGCGGTCATGGGCTTCGTTCCTCGAGGCGGCCGTACTTGTTCGATCATATCCTCCGGATCGGCGGACCCCTGCTGTCGTGGAAAGTCGCCACCAGGAATGTGCAGCCCCAGGACCTTGAGGTGCTCGCTCTTGATCCGGACACCGGCGCCGTGATCCAGGACCAGGCAAGCCAGCACCAACATGAGAAAAGAACAGGTGACATGGGGTATTCCTGTGTGTTCGCAGCGGAATTGAATCGATGACAAAGGGACCGGTCGTGATCGCCGGCGCCGGCCATGCGGGCTTTCAGCTCGCGGCTGCGTTGCGCCAGAATGGCTTCGCCGAACGTATCACGCTCCTGAATGACGAAGACCACCTGCCGTATCAACGGCCGCCACTATCGAAAGCCTATCTCAAAGGGACCGGCGGACCGCATACGCTGATGTTCCGGCAGGAAAACTTCTACCGCGACCAGCACATCGATCTCATTGCCGATCGCGCCACCTCGATCGATCGGGCCGCACGTAAGGTCGCGCTCGCGTCTGGCCGCTCGCTGGACTACGGCCACATCGTGCTGGCGACGGGCGCGCGCAACCGGCTGCTGGATATTCCGAACGCCAACATCGACGGCGTGCGCTACCTGCGGACGCTCGAAGAAGGCGAAGCGCTGCGGCACCGCGTCGCGTCCGGTCAGCGTGTCGTCGTCATCGGCGCAGGCTTCATCGGGCTGGAATTCGCTGCCACCGCGCGGGCCAAGGGGCTCGACGTCGACGTGGTCGAACTCGGCACGCGGGTGATGGCACGGGCGGTGACCGCGGAAATCTCCGAATTCTTCCAGGGACGGCACGCCGCCGCCGGCATTCATATTCATCTCGGCGTGCAGCTCGCCAGCATCGACGCCGACCAGGGCAGAGCCACCGGCGTCAGCCTCAGCGACGGCCGGCGTCTGCCGGCGGATTTGGTCGTGATCGGCGTCGGCGTGCTGCCCAACGTGGAGCTCGCGGTTGAAGCGGGACTTCCGGTCGCGGCCGGGATCATTGTCGACAGGCATCTTGCGACCGCCGATCCGAACATTTCGGCAATCGGCGATTGCGCGCTGTATCCGAGCCAACGGTTCGGCGGTTCGATTCGGCTGGAGTCGGTGCAGAACGCGACCGATCACGCACGTTGCGTCGCGGCGCTGCTGACCGGAACTGCCAAGCCCTATGATGACGTGCCGTGGTTCTGGAGCGAACAGGGGGCGGACAAACTGCAAATGGTCGGACTGACCGCCGGCTGCGACCAGGTTGTGGTCCGCGGCGATCTCGCCTCGGGGGCCTTCTCGACGTTCTGCTACAAAGACAGGACGCTGCTCGGCGTCGAATCCGTCAACCGTGCCGGCGACCATTTGACGGCCCGACGCTTGCTGGCGGCCAATCGGTCGATCACGCCGGCGCAGGCGGCTGACATCAGCTTTGATCTGAAGAGCGCGCTGAGCTGAGACAGGATAGCGCCGCAAGCTCTGCGGCCGGCGGCGTCGCATGCGCGGCGTCCGTCCGCGTCATGCGGATCGCTGCCGCTGCACTGGCCGCAGTCAGCGTGGCGCGGATGGCCATGACATTGACGCGCAGCGCGGCGAGCAGACCAACACTGTACCGGAGGGATCGTCGGCCTTCGCCGCGCGCTGCTGGCGATCGTGGAGCCGGTCGTCGATCAGCGTCAGTACGCCGAAGGTGGTGAGACGCAAGGCCCGGCGGTGTGCTCACATTTTAGGCCTGTCCGCCTAATGCGTTCGCGATTTTCGTGCACGCCAGAATTGGAATGATTCACATATTTGACTTCACGCGATCGTGTTAGCTCAGGGGCTGGGGGGCTCGCGTAGCTTGCGTCGGATCGGCCAGTGGTCGCGCGCGATGGGACTCGCTGCGACGACTCAATGGGGGATGTTTGTTTGGTCGATGAGTGCATTCTTGAGGCCCGTGGATTGACCAAGGAGTTCACGGGCTTTCACGCCGTTCGCGATGTTTCTCTGAAGGTGCGCCGCGGTTCTATTCACGCGCTGATCGGTCCGAACGGGGCCGGCAAGACCACGTGCTTCAATCTCCTGACCAAGTTCCTGCAGCCGACGGCCGGGCAGATCCTCTACCGGGGACAGGATATCACCGCGATGAAGCCGGCGGACGTCGCGCGGCTCGGGCTCGTCCGCTCGTTCCAGATCTCGGCGGTGTTTCCGCATCTGACGGCGCTGGAGAACGTACGGGTCGCGCTGCAGCGTCAGCACGGTTCGTCGTTCGATTTCTGGCGGTCCAAATCGGCTCTCGACCGCTTCAATCCGAAGGCGCAGGAGTTGCTCGCCGATGTCGGCCTGAGCGAATTTGCCGACACGCCAGCGGTGGAAATGCCCTACGGCCGCAAGCGGGCGCTGGAGATCGCGACCACGCTCGCGCTCGATCCGGAGATGATGCTGCTGGACGAGCCTATGGCCGGCATGGGCCATGAGGACATCGACAAGATCGCGGCGTTGATCAAGCGCATCTCGGCGAAATACACCATCCTGATGGTCGAGCATAATCTAAGCGTGGTCGCCGAACTTTCCGACATCATCACCGTGTTGACCCGCGGGCAGGTGCTCGCAGAAGGCCAATATTGCGAACTCACCAAGGATCCGCGCGTCAAGGAAGCCTATCTTGGAGCCGGCCATGGTTGAGGTGAGGACGGCGGCCAAGCCTGACGCGCAGGCGAGCGGCGCCCAGGTGTTGTCGGTGAACGATCTGCAGGCCTGGTACGGCGAGTCGCACGTCCTGCACGGCATCAACTTCCATGTGAACGAGGGCGAGGTGGTCACGCTGCTCGGGCGCAACGGCGCCGGCAAGACCACCACGCTGAAGTCGGTAATGGGCATCATCGGCAGGCGTTCCGGCTCGGTGCGGTTCAAGGGCAGGGAGCTCGCGCAGGCGTCGTCCGACGCCATCGCGCGGCTCGGCGTCGCGCTGTGCCCGGAGGAGCGCGGCATCTTCGCAAGCCTCGACGTGCGCGAAAACCTTCTGCTGCCGCCGATCGTCGCCCCTGGCGGGCTCTCGCTCCCCCAGATCTTCGAGCTGTTTCCCAATCTCAAGGAGCGGCTCACCAGCCAGGGCACCAAGCTCTCCGGCGGCGAGCAGCAGATGCTGGCGATCGCGCGGATCCTGCGTACCGGCGCGCGCTTCCTGATGCTGGACGAGCCGACCGAAGGGCTAGCGCCCGTCATCATCCAGCAGATCGGCCACACCATCGCGCGGCTGAAGAAGGAAGGCTTCACGATCCTACTGGTCGAGCAGAACTTCCGTTTCGCAGCCACCGTTGCCGATCGCTACTACGTGATCGAACACGGCAAGATGATCGACGGCTTCGCCAATTCCGAGCTCGAGGCCAACATGGACAAGCTCCACAGCTATCTCGGTGTCTGAAATCGAAATGCATTCATTAAAGGAGTTAGAATGAAACGGCTCTCCGCACTTCTGCTCGGCGCGGCACTTTCGGTCGCGGCTGCGACCGACGCCTTCGCGCAGGACAAGACCGTCAAGATCGGCGTGCTGACCGACCTTTCCGGCCTGTATTCCGATCTCGGCGGCGCCGGCTCTATCGTCGCCGCGCAGATGGCAATCGAGGATTCCGGCATGGCCGCGAAGGGCTGGAAGATCGGACTGATCTCGGCCGATCACCAGAACAAGCCTGACATCGCCACCAGCATCGCGCGGCAGTGGATCGACGTCGAGAAGGTCGACATCCTGATGGACGTGCTGAACTCGGGCGTCGGCCTTGCGGTCAACAACGTCGTGAGGGAGAAGAACTCCATCATGATCAATACCGGCGCTGGGACGTCGGACCTCACCAACGCGCAGTGCACGCCGAACACGATCCACTGGGTCTACGATACCTTCATGCTCGCCAACAACACCGGCCAGGCGCTGGTGAAGGCCGGCGGCGACACCTGGTACTTTCTCACCGCCGACTACAATTTCGGCCACACTCTAGAGCGCGACACCACCGCCGTGGTGCTCGCCAATGGCGGCAAGGTGGTGGGCGGCGTCAAGCATCCGCTCAACACCCCGGATTTCTCCTCCTTCCTGCTGCAGGCGCAGGCGTCCAAGGCCAAGGTCATCGGCCTTGCCAACGCCGGCGGCGACACCACCAACGCGATCAAGCAGGCGGCTGAATTCGGTATTGTCGCCGGCGGCCAGAAGCTCGCCGGGCTCTTGCTCTTCATCACCGACGTGCACTCGCTCGGCCTGAAGGTCGCGCAGGGGCTGTACCTGACCGAGACCTTCTACTGGGATCTCAACGACGGCACCCGCGCCTTTTCCAAGCGGTTCTCCGAACGCATGAAGACCAAGGCGATGCCCTCGATGGCCCAGGCCGGTGTCTATTCCGGCCTGATCCACTATTTCAAGGCGCTCGACGCGATGGGCGCCAACCCGCACGACGGCACCAAGGTGGTGGCCAAGATGAAGGAGCTGCCGACCGACGATCCGCTGTTCGGCGAGGGCAGCATCCGTGCCGACGGCCGCAAGCTGCACCCGGCCTATCTGTTCGAGGTCAAGAAGCCCGAGGAATCCAAGGGGCCGTGGGATTATTACAAGCTGATCGGCACCACGCCTGCCGACCAGGCCTTCCTGCCGCTGTCGAAGAGCACCTGTGCGCTGGTCAAGAAGTAACAAGTGAAGGGCGGTTCGCCGGCTCGCAGCCGGCGAACCGTGCTCCACGGACGAGGTTGCGTCCGCACCAACGAGTTGGCGAAAGATCGATCGATGCAAGCCCTCTACGCACAGCTTCTGGTGGGACTGATCAACGGCTCGTTCTACGCGCTGCTCAGCCTCGGCCTCGCCGTGATCTTCGGCATGCTCAACATCATCAACTTTGCGCATGGCGCGCTCTACATGATGGGAGCGTTCTGTGCCTACTTCCTGCTGGGCCTGTGCGGCATCGGCTACTGGTGGGCGCTGATCATCGCGCCGATCGCGGTCGGCATTTTCGGCATGATTTTGGAGCGCACCCTGCTGCAATGGCTGACCGGGCTCGACCATCTCTATGGCCTGTTGCTGACCTTTGGCATCGCGCTGATCGTGCAAGGCATCTTTCAGAACTATTTCGGCTCGTCAGGGCTGCCCTATGCGATTCCGGACTATCCGCAGGTCGGCGGCTGGCATGGCCTGCAGGGCGGCATCAATCTCGGCTTCATGTTCCTGCCGATCTACCGCGGCTGGGTGGTGATCTTCTCGCTCGCGGTGTGTCTTGCGACCTGGTACCTGATCGAGAAGACGCAGCTCGGCGCCTTCCTGCGCGCCGCCACCGAAAATCCCACCCTGGTTCGCGCCTTCGGCGTCAACGTGCCGCGCATGATCACGTTGACCTACGGGCTCGGCGTCGGCCTGGCTGCGCTTGCCGGCGTGTTGGCGGCGC
This sequence comes from Bradyrhizobium sp. USDA 4503, assembly GCF_054055815.1. Lineage (NCBI taxonomy): Bacteria > Pseudomonadati > Pseudomonadota > Alphaproteobacteria > Hyphomicrobiales > Nitrobacteraceae > Bradyrhizobium > Bradyrhizobium sp. USDA 4503. Next base: position 2,434,066 of record NZ_JBSRXS010000001.1, on the reverse strand, counting down.
CGATCAACCAGGTCCGGCCGCTGATGGGGGCGGATCTCCTCATCGTGGTGTTCGCGGTGGTGGTGATCGGCGGCATGGGTTCGATCATGGGCTCGATCGTCACCGGCTTTGCGCTCGGCGTGATCGAGGGACTGACCAAATATTTCTACCCCGAGGCCTCCAACACCGTGGTCTTCGTTCTGATGGTGCTGGTCCTGCTGGTCAAGCCGACGGGATTGACGGGAAGGGCGATCTAACATGACGACGTTGACCGACGATACCCCACCGATCGCACCGCGCGTGGTGCGCGAGGAGATGATCGTATTTGTCGCGATGGCAGGGGCGCTCGCCATGGTGCCGTGGAGCGGCATCTACCCGTTCTTCGTGATGCAGGCGTTGTGTTTCGCGCTGCTGGCCTGCGCGTTCAACCTGCTGATCGGCTTCGGCGGCCTGTTGTCGTTCGGCCACGCGATGTTCCTGGGGACGGCGGGCTATGTCACGGCGCATCTCTTCAAGGTCGGAATGATCTCCGTTCCATGTTGGGGTGGCCATTGGATCGTCATCCCGCTGCAGCCCTTGTCGCCGGAACTCAGCATCATCGGCGGGATGCTTGCCGCGGCCGTGCTGGCGTTGATCACCGGTTACATTTCGATCCGCCGCCAGGGCATCTACTTCTCGATGATCACGCTCGCACTGTCGCAGCTACTCTACTTTGTCTACCTGCAGACGCCGTTCACCCACGGTGAGGACGGCATCCAGGGCATTCAGCAGGGCATCCTGTTCGGATGCATCGATCTCTCCAAGCCGACGGTCCTGTATTACGTCGTGCTCGTCGGCTTCCTCGGAGGATTCCTGCTGATCTTCCGCAGCATCAATTCGCCGTTCGGCGAAGTGTTGAAGGCGATCCGCGAGAACGAGCCGCGCGCGATCTCGCTCGGCTACAAGACCGACCAATACAAGCTGCTGGCCTTCATCCTGTCCGGTACGCTCGCAGGTCTTGCCGGATCGCTGAAAGTGTTCGTGGTGCAGAATGCCTCGCTCACTGACGCGCATTGGACGATGTCCGGCGAAATCGTGCTGATGACGCTGGTCGGCGGTCTCGGCACCATCTTCGGGCCGGTGTTCGGAGCTTTCATCATCGTCGCCATGCAGCAATATCTCGCCGATTTCGGTCAATGGGTCTTGGTGATCCAGGGCGTCATCTTCGTTTCCTGCGTGCTGGCGTTCCGGCGCGGCATCGTCGGCGAGATCGGCCATTTCCTGCGACAGTCGCTATGAGGACCGTTCTCTCGATGAATTGGACTTCGATGGCGACGAAGGGCCGACGACGCGGGGGCCGTTATCAATCGTCGATCCGGTCCGAAAAAGGCTGCGGCTGGGCGATCGTGGCGGCCAGAGCCGGCGAAGCAGGCGCGGCCGCAGGTGTGAGGGCATGACTGACGCATTGCAACGCTTCCGCCTCGAGGGCCGCGTCGTCCTCGTCACCGGCGCCTCCAGCGGGCTTGGTCGCCACTTTGCGCATCTCCTGGCCGGCGTCGGTGCGCGGGTTGCGCTCGCGGCGCGGCGCGTCGACCTGCTGCAGGCTTTGGTCGAGAGCATCACCTCGGCCGGCGGCGAAGCGAGGGCGCTGGCGCTTGACGTGACCGATAGCGCCAGCGTGCGTCATTGTTTCGATGAGCTGGCGAGCTGGGGAGCGCCCGACGTGGTGGTGAACAATGTCGGCGTCACCACGACTCGTGCGCTGCTGGAACAGACCGAAGACGATTTCGACGCCGTGATCGAGACCAACCTGAAAGGGTGCTGGCTGGTGACCAATGAGGCTGCGCGGCGCATGGTGGCTGCGGGGCGCGGCGGCAGCATCGTGAACATCGCCTCCATCCTGGGCGAGCGCGTGGCCGGTGGGGTGGCCCCCTATGCGATCTCGAAGGCTGGCGTGGTGCAGGCCACCAAGGCCGCCGCCCTTGAGCTCGCCCGCTATCGCATCCGCGTCAATGCGCTGCTCCCAGGCTATGTGATCACTGACCTCAATCGGGCCTTTTTGACCAGCACGGCCGGAGAGAAGCTGCGTGCGCGCATTCCAAGCCGCCGCTTCGGCGAGCTGGCCGACCTGGATGGCCCGTTGCTGCTGCTCGCCTCCGATGCGGGCGCTGCGATGTCGGGTACGACCGTCGCTGTCGATGGCGGACATCTGGTGAGTTCCCTGTGAACATGTCCCAGGCCGCTCGGCAAATCGACGCGCTCACTGGTTTTTTGCGGAAACGGGGCCTGACCGGCAACGAGCCGCATTTGCTCTCCGCTTTGTCGGGCGGGCAGTCGAACCCGACCTTCCGCCTCGAGGCCGGCAGCCGCCAATATGTGGTGCGCAAGAAGCCGCCAGGACAGCTCATCGCCTCGGCTCACGCCATCGACCGCGAGTATCGCGTGATGGAGGCGCTGCAAGCCAGCGGCGTTCCGGTGCCGCGCCTGTTTGCCTATTGCGAGGACGCAACGATCATCGGCACGCCGTTCTACGTCATGGAGTTTCTGGAAGGGCGCGTGCTGGGCGATCAGTCGCTGCCGGGTATGGCGGCGCCGGAGCGAGGCGCCATCTACCAGGAGATGGGCCGGGTGATCGCGGCGCTGCACGGCGTGGACCATGAGGCCGTGGGGCTTGCGAGCTTCGGCCGGCCCGGCAACTACTTCGCACGGCAGATCAGTCGATGGTCACGACAATGCCAGGACGCGGCCCTGCCGGTGAACGAGGCCATGCACCGGCTCATGGCTTGGCTGCCCGAACAGATTCCGGCCGGCGATGAAACCACCCTGGTGCATGGTGACTACCGGCTCGACAATCTGGTGTTTCACCCGAGCGAGCCGCGCGTGATCGGCGTTCTGGACTGGGAGCTGTCGACCCTCGGTCACCCGCTGGCGGACTTTTCGTACCACTGCATGTCCTGGACGATCCCGCCGCGCTTGTGGCGCGGCATCGCCGGGCTTGATCTGGCGACGCTGGGCATTCCGACCGAAGCGGAGTACGTGGCGATGTACAGCGATGCCACCGGCCGCGATCCAACGGAGCACTGGCACTTCTATCTGGCCTACAACCTGTTCCGCATGGCGGCGATTTTGTACGGCATCGCGCAGCGCTCGGCCGATGGCAACGCTGCCGCCGCCGACGCGACGGAAACCGGTCGCAAGGCCGGCCCATTGGCCGAACTCGGCTGGCAGTGCGCTATGCGCCATGCAGGCCGGAGCAACTGATACATCTGCAGGATCCATCATGAACAAGCTATATCCCTCCGCCGACGCGGCGTTGAACGACCTGGTGGCCGATGGGCAGCTGTTGGCCGTCGGCGGCTTCGGGCTGTGCGGCATCCCAGAGGCGCTGATCGATGCGCTGATGCGCACCGGCGCCAAATATCTGACGGTCATCTCCAACAACGCCGGCGTGGATGATTTCGGGCTCGGCAAGCTGCTCAGAACAGGGCAGATCAAGAAGATGATCGCGTCTTACGTCGGCGAGAACAAGGAGTTCGAACGGCAGTACCTGGCCGGCGAGCTCGAGTTGGAGTTCACCCCGCAAGGCACGCTCGCAGAGAAGCTGCGGGCCGGAGGCGCCGGCATCCCGGCCTTCTTCACGCGGACCGGAGTCGGCACCGTGGTGGCCGAAGGCAAGGAGCTGCGCGAGTTCAACGACAAGACATATGTGATGGAGCTGTCGCTGGTTCCGCAGGTGTCCCTGGTCAAGGCATGGAAGGCCGATCGATCCGGCAACCTGGTGTTTCGGCGCACTGCGCGCAATTTCAACCCGGCGGTGGCGATGGCAGGCCAGGTTACTGTGGCTGAGGTCGAGGAGATCGTGGAGAACGGTTCGCTCGACCCCGATGCGATCCACCTGCCGGGCATCTACATCCACCGCCTCGTGCTTCATCCGAGCCCCGAGAAGCGGATCGAGCGTCGTACCGTGACGACCGCGCAAGGAGCTTGACCATGGCCTGGACCCACTCACAGATGGCGGCGCGCGCGGCGTGTGAGCTGCGCGATGGCTACTACGTCAACCTCGGCATCGGGCTTCCCACGGCCGTTGCCAACTTTGTCAGCCCCGACATCGAAGTCTGGCTGCAGAGCGAGAACGGCATGCTCGGAATCGGACCGTACCCGCCAGAGGAGCAGGTCGACCCGGACATCATCAACGCGGGCAAGGAAACGGTCACCACCATACCCGGCACCAGCATCTTCGGTTCACATGATAGCTTCGCCATGGTCCGCGGCGGCAAGATCAACTTGTCGATCCTGGGCGCCCTGCAGGTCAGTGAACAAGGTGACCTCGCCAACTGGATGATCCCGGGCAAGATGGTCAAGGGCATGGGCGGCGCGATGGATCTCGTCGCCGGGGTAGGCAGGGTCATCGTCCTGATGGAGCATGTTGCTCGCCGCAAGGACGGCGGCTGGGAAGCCAAGCTTGTCCGCGAATGCAGCTTACCGCTGACAGGCAGGAGCGTGGTGGATCGCATCATCACGGACCTTGCGGTGATCGACGTCACGCCGGCAGGCCTTAGCCTAGTGGAACTGGCTCCGTCCGTCACCCAGGAAGAGGTGCAGGGAAAGACCGGCGCCACGCTGCTCTAGAACGGAGCGCCCGCAACTGGGCCGTCGCAAGACGGGTCATTGCGCTCCCAACGGCTATCGCGGTTCCAAGGCTGTTTGCGGATCCGCTCGAGGCCTCGAGACTGCTCGCCGTTACAGTCTTAGTTAGGAGAACATTTGGGCCAATGGGATAGCGCGTATGATCTGGGGCATCTGGCGCTTCCAACAGGGTGCGCTTTGCGCGACAATACCCAGTCGCACGCATCGTCGGACGACGAACCGGGAGAGCGTAAACATGCTTGTCGATCTGATGACCGAACGACCCATTACGTCCGTCCCCTATCAATCCGAGTATCGAACCTACCTGGCGCGAATGACCGCGGCAGAGATTGACGCAATCAGGGCCGCGCTCAATCAGATGATCGACGGCGACGAGATCCACACCGCCGGCTGGATGCCGGGAAACGACTGGCGCGGAACACCCTTTCAGCCGATCTACGAGAAGGCCGCACGGCACAGTTTCGAAGCGTCGGCCAAGTGTTTCGGTCTGATGGTCTGGGAGGTGTTCATGCAACGTCCGGAGAAGTGGACGTCAGGCCGCTTTGAAAAAGACGGTGAGGACATTGGTAGCCGGACCTATTTTCGCATCCGAGACTGACGGCCTGCGTGACGCTCGCGTGCGAGGTATCGTTAGCCTCTGGGCTGCGACCGGCATCGCGGGCCTCGGTGACGATGGCGCGGCGGCGCCCGGTAGCGCTTAGCCGGTTGATCCAAAACCGATAGCGTTCTGAGGCGGTGAAAGACATGTGTGAAGGGGATGTTGCTGGTATCCAGTAGGATACAAGCTTGCGGGCCCGGTGCCACGACGCAAACCTATGGCTTGAGATGAAAGCAGCTCTTGAGCTCAGTGAATAGATATAGGCACCGGAGCGGCCGTTGATGCCGGGCATCAGATTGCCAAGCTCCAGCTGCTGGCGCGGACCACCAGGATGCTCGCCGCGGCTTCCGCTCCCGCCAGCAAGCTTGAGCGATCGCGCAATCGTCATTTCCGCGCCGGCGCGCAAACTGATTGCGCGAAGCGTGCAGATTCAGAACTGATCGATGCCCATGGCGGGTGTCAGATCTGACTTAAGCGAGAGCAGACGGTGCTCCCATCGGAAACATCGAATGTCCATTCGACGAAGAACTGTCACGCGATCGCAGGAGGCCACGGTTATGGCAGCGGCCCCACGATAGCTTGGTCGTGACGTTCCGCTATGGTTGAGAGTTGATCCCTGTGCTGCTCACGCGGCTCAGGTATGTTATGCAGATCGCGGAAGAATTCCTCGTGGCGGCGCGGCGTGGACATAAGAATATGCCGCGCGTCACGAACGCCGACGTTTGTGAAGCCGTGAATGATGCCCCTTGGAATGATCACGCGGGTGCCGGGGCCGACGGTCTCAGTCATGACGCCGATAAGATACCTTAGTTGGCCCTCGATAACGATGAAGAGCTTGTCTTCGGTCGACGAAATATGAGCCGGCGCGCCGAAGCCGGGCTTGATAGTCATATCCAGAACTGTGAATGGGCAAGGATAGGGGTTGATGATCTTGGCGGCTATTCCTGCAAATTCCGTCGTTTCAAATTCTGTGGTGACACTAGGCTTCATTTTCGCTCCAAGGTTTTGTGAAGGCGACGATTGCCGGCCGGGTCGAGCAAGAAATGGCGATGATGTCGGGAGCCCGTGCTTGCTCAGCCAGCGGCCGGCGCCCCGGGTTCTCGGACAATGTCCCTGCAGACGCGGGCAACGATCTCGTAAGTGCGACGGGCAACAACGGGGTCGCGTATCAGCGTGATGACCATCAGCTCGTTGGCTTGCGTTTGTCGCACCATATCCTCGATACCACATCGCACCCTATCGGGTGAGCCCACGATCGCATAGGATAGGGGTTGCGCAGGTGCTGCTGCCGCTACGGCAGGGTTCGCTGGATCGTCGGTCGACGATCGCACGCTCGACTTTTGAAACCACTGCAGCAGGACAGGCCGGATTTCCGCGAGCAAATCATCGGCTTGACCATCGGTGTCCGCGGCAATGATGAAGGCGGAGATCATCGCATAATTGCGCTGCAGGGTCCTTGAGGGGCGGAAATTTGTGCGATAGGCCCGCAACGCTACCTGCAGGTCATCGGGCGCAATATGCGTCGCATAGGAGAATGGCAGGCCAAGCTTTCCGGCCATTGCCGCCGACGATGGTGACGATCCTAGGAGCCAAACCGGAAGATCCATGCCACGGGAAGGCACGTACGGCGCGTCGTCCGCCTGCCGCTCATCGAGCAATGTCAAAAGCTCGCCGAGGTCGAGCTCAAATCGATCGCGCGCGTCCGGCGGCTTGCGCAGCATCCGGAATATCTCGGAATCTGCACCAGGCCCGCCTGTCGCGCGCCCAATCCCGAGATCAACCCGACCGGGATGCAGCCCCGCCAGCGTTCCAAACTGCTCAGCTATAACCAGCGGTGAATGGTTGGGCAACATCACGCCGCCGGATCCAACGCGGATCGATTTCGTCAGGCTGGCGATGTGTGCGAGCACGACGGCTGGCGCTGCGTTGGACAGGCGTGGGACATTGTGATGCTCGGTAAACCAGAACCGCCGATAATCCAGCGCCTCAGCCAACTGCGCCAGTTCGACTGTGCGGCGCAGCGATTTGCTCACTGTCTCGCCCTCACGCATTGGCGAAAAATCAAGGACAGATACCGGGAGCGGCGTACCCATGGCATGCTCTCTTACGCGTGCAAGGCGACGGCGTAACGATGCCTCGCATCGCATGCACATCTATCTAGACATATGGCAGTCGGAGACTCGCCGGTCGCCACACAGCATATTTCTGCGGGGTTGATGTTGCTTGTGGGAGCAGTCATGACGTCATTTCCGTAGGGACAACGCCTTCTGTCGTGAAGCCAACGCCGCGCCGATGAACAGCGCAAGGGCGGAAACGATCAATCCGCGCTCGAGACCGCCCGGGCCGTCGGCGATCCATCCTACGAGGGCGGGGCCAATGATCTGGCCGAAAGCGAACACCACCGTGAACACGCTGATCGCGGAAGACCATGATCCTTGCGGAAGATTGTGCCGCACCAACACGGTGGTCGATGCGACCGCCGATAGCAGGACCATCCCGAAGGCAAGGCCAGATGCGAACACCACCGGCACCGCCGAAGTCATAGCCGGGAGGATGGAAACTACACCCGCGATAGCGTTAAAGATCGCCAGCGACTCGCCGCCCTTGAAACGATCCAGCATCGGCGCCCACAGGCGCGAGGACAATACGACGGCCACGCCTAACAGCGTGTAGAACAGGGTGATCGTTCCGGCCTGCATGCCCTGCTGCTTGAGCAGTGCGATGACAAATGTCATGTAGGCAATATAGCCAACGCCGAACATGAAATAGCCGGCCAAGGCAAACCCGAAGTCCTTCACGGTGAACTCGGAGTTTGTGGTCTGATCAACGGGAGTTTCACCAATCGCCTTTGCAGGGAGCGCCATGATGGCGGTTGCGAGAAGGCACGCTCCGCCAAGCGCGAACCACGCCCATTGCCAGTCATGCGCGCCGCCCAGTCGTGGTGCGGCGGAAAGTGCCGCCGGTACCAGCAGCGCGGAAAGTGCGATCCCGAAACCTGTTCCGCCGTAATAAAGACCGATCAGAAATCCGGCCTGTTCGCGGTGCATCGAGCCGAGCCGGGTCGCCAGAACGCCGCCGATCACGAAGACTGACGCACTCGCGGCACCTGCGCCAAGGCGGAGCAGGATCAGAGATATTGAGTCGGTTACAACACCCGACAAGAGCAAGAATATGCTTGTCAGAACGGAGCCAATGATCAGCAGTCGCCAGATGCTGTGGCGGCGCATCAGCGCCGGAACCGCCAGCGCGCCAATGAAGTAGCCGAGCGCATTGGCCGTGTTCATCGAGCCAGCCAACAAATAAGACCAGCCAAGATCAGCACGCATGGGCGACAGCAGGAGCCCATAGGACAGACGGGAGACGCCGAGGGCAATGGCGGCAGCCAGTGACAAGGCGAGCGCCGTGGCGATCGGATTGCGCGGAAGGGATGCCGGAAGCGCGGTTTTATATGACATAGGGCCGCCACAGATGGTGGAGTACGATACTTTAGTGATCAATAAATTTCGTGACGACCCTTGTCAATCAAATAGAGTGAATGCTAAATAACAAACAGGAGATCAGAACATGCCCCGGCCGAGAAGCTTCGACATTGATGAGGCGATCAAAGGAGCGACCGCGCTGTTCTGGAAGAATGGCTATCAGGGCACGTCGCTTGCGGACTTGACGACGGATATCGGGATCGCGCCCGCGAGCTTGTATTTTGCGTTCGATAGCAAAGCCGGTCTCTTCAGGCGGGTGCTCAACTACTATTATCAAGCGTACCTTGGCCGCGTCGATGAAAAGGCTTTGAACCAAGCCACGGCGCGCGAAGTCGTTGAGACAATGCTCTATGGGTTGGTGGACCTCTACACGGATAAAGGGCACCCACCGGGGTGTCTTTCGGTCAAATGTTCTCAGGCGTACGCAGAAGAGGCCGAAGTTCAAGACGAACTGACAAAGCTTCGTCACGCCCGCCGCAAACGGCTGGCTTTACGTTTTCGGGTAGCGCAGGAGAGGGGTGATCTGCCGGCAAATGCGGATTCGGACGCTCTTGCACTATTTGCGATTGTCGTCGGTTGGGGATTGGCTTTTGCGGCGCAGACGGGAGCAAGTCGGACGGACCTTCGCCGCACAGTCGAGACTTCGCTCCGTGGCTGGCCGACTTAACAAGATGGCCGTGCAAACTTCACGCACCCTTGAGCGCCGCTCCTCATAGGATCAGCTTGAACCCACGCGCATCGATATCCATTCTACGTTGCAGAAGCAACGCCGCAACTCGCTCCGACGAGCGAGTATTCTTGGGGTTGGGACCGCCTCGGAAGTGACCCTTCTTTCACGCCTGTTCCTGCTCGTCGCTGTCGCGCTCGTACCGGCGATCGCGATCCAAGCCTACAGTGAATTCGGCCGGCGTGAAGCGCGTCAGGTTGAAGTGGAGGATCAGGCACTGAGCCTCGCCAAGCTGGCTGCAGCAAACCAGCAACAAATTGTTCAGGGGATTCACCAGGTCCTGATTGCGCTATCGGAACTGCCGGCAATCAAGGCGGGGGACCGCATAGGGTGCAATTCCTATCTGGCGGCGATGAAGCCGCGCTTCCCAGCGTTCATTACCATCATCGTCGCTGACGTTACGGGCTTGTCTTTCTGCCACACAGACGGAAATCGCCTAGCGGTTGACATCTCCAAACGCACTTACTTCGCGAGCGCCCTCAGGACCGGCTCTTTTACGATCGGAGAGTATTCACGAGGCCTGTCCTCCAAGCAAAGAGTCATACAGTTTGCGATGCCGTTCTACGCCAGCGATGGCAAGATTGGTGGCGTGATAGTTGCAAGTCTTGGCTTGGATTGGCTCGCCGGCTACATCGCTCGAAGCGGCGTGCCTGAGGGCGCGGCTCTCGCGATCACGGACCGCAACGGCATTTTCCTCGCCCGCTATCCTGATAACGACCGGTTCGCCGGAAGAAAAATGGCTGACGGAAAGTCATTGGACCGAACCGGTACGGCCGATGTCGTCGATGTCGACGGTGTAGAGCGGATCGAAGCCTATTCTGCCCTCCAGGATGGCTTGGGCGCCCTTGTTGTCGACTTCGGCCTAGACAAGGCACTGGCTTTCAGGGAGATCCAGCGTCAGACGCTGCGCGACATCTTCTTGATTGTCCTGAGCACTGCACTGGTGTTGCTGCTGACATCGTTGGGCGCCCGGAAGTTCATTCATCGCCCGCTCGGGCGACTGGTTGATGCTGCGAACCAATGGCGACTCGGTAATTTCGATCGGCGAGTGGATATCGGGGGGACCTCCGAAATCGCGCGCGTTGCCGACGCGTTCAATATGATGGCCAATGCGTTGGAGCATCGCGAGCAGGAGTTGTCTAAGGCCAAGGAGGCCGCCGAAGAGGCCGCCGCCCGGATCACGACGATCTTTGAGAGCACCAACGACAGTGTGCTCATCGTCGATCCGAATTGGCGTATCACCTATTTAAATGGGCCGGCCTGGACCCGTTTCGCCGCGGGCAGCGAGATCGTCGGCATGGGACTGTCCGAAGTATTTCAAGATGAGTTCGACCGGGACATCTTGCGCGAGATTGTGGAGGCGATGTCGGAGCAGCGGCCGGCCTTCGTCGAGGCGTTCTGTCCGCGCCAAAATATCTGGTGCGCGATCAATGCATTCGCCTCCAGTCAAGGCTACGCGATCTTTCTTCGCGACATCACCGAGCACAAGCATGCTCTGGAAGCGCGTCGGCAGATCGAGGAACAATTTCATCAGAGCCAAAAGATGGAATCTGTTGGCCAGCTCACCGGCGGTGTTGCGCACGACTTCAACAACCTGCTTACTGTCGTTTCCGGCAACCTTGAACTCATCGAGACCGCGAGGGACGTTATCAAGATCCGGCAGTTCGCTGCGGTTGCGCGGCGTGCCATTGATCGAGGGACTAAGCTGACGGCGCAGCTTCTCGCCTTTTCGCGGCGGCAGACTTTGAATCCAAAACTCGTCGACGCTAATCGCCTCGTCGCCGACTTCCAGGTGCTCATACGGCAGGCGGTCGGAGCCAGCTGCAAGATCGAGCTGCAGACCGAGGATCGATTGTGGCTATGCCACGTCGATCCGTCGCTGCTGGAAACGGCCCTTCTCAACCTGGCGCTCAATGCGCGGGACGCCATGCCGGCCGGCGGCGTACTCGAGATCGCGACGCGGAACGTCGCTGTGGAGGAGGGAGACGTTGGCGGCTGTCTGGCCGGAGAGTATGTCGCGCTGTCCGTCGCCGACAGCGGGTGCGGAATGTCCTCCGATGTCCGGGATCGAGTGTTTGAGCCGTTTTTCACGACGAAAGAGGTCGGCAAGGGTACGGGACTTGGCCTCAGCATGGTTTACGGCTTTGTCCGGCAGTCCAGAGGACACGTGACGGTCGACAGCACGCCGGGCGTGGGAACCAAATTCACGCTGTATCTGCCCAGGGCCGCCCAACGACCGGATGCGGAGCGGGAAACCCGGCAGCCTGAAGTTATGCCGGCAGCCTCCGAGCGCATCCTTGTTGTCGATGATAACGAGGATCTCCTGGAGGTCACCTCGGAAATGCTGACCACTTTCGGATATTACGTTTCCTGCGTTGGAAATGCCGCGGAGGCGCTCCGGCTGCTGCAATCCAGCCAGGAATTTGACCTCCTGTTCAGCGACGTCGTGATGCCAAACGGGATGAGCGGTGTCGAGCTTGCCCGCGAGGCGAAGCGACTAAGACCAGGCGTCAAGATCCTGCTGACGTCCGGGTACGTGAGAGACGAACTGGAGAGGCATAATGCGGTGGATGAGTTCCCCATCATTCATAAGCCTTTTCGCCTCGCAGACCTGGCGCGGCGCCTGCAGGCAATGCTGCGCGAAGCATGATCCGCTTGCGCTTCGACAACGTCGCTCCCGCAGGGACCCACGTCACAAACGTCGCACAGTTCGCTGCAGAGCGCGGAGTTTTGTCACGATCAGAACGCCACCCTGTTTGACCGGATGGCTGGCGCAAGCCTCGACGGTTCGGCGTACGGCGGCTCTTAGTTTGGCCGGTCGTGGTCGGCCGTTCCTTGCGACAGAGCCGTACAACAATAGCAAAAGAGGGACAGAGGCAGCCCTCGAGAACACGTGGCTGCATTGGGGGAGCAGTCGTCGTTGTTCGCTTCGTTTATTGCTGTTTCCGTCGACGGGCATCGTGGCGAAGCATGCGCGGAGCTCAACGATTGATGTTGTCGTTTGCCGTTTGCGCCATATTGGGCGCAAGCCGGCGAGCTTTGGATTCGATCGGAGGAACGCAGCTCGCCGCCCAGGTCGGGTCGGCGGCTGCGTCCGCATTTAGCCGTGCGCACGCGGCCGCGAGCCTAGCTGGCAGCTTTGGTGTAGCGCTCCGCGGGAACGGAGCGAGAAAGGTTCTGGAACAGCGCATGGCGGGCTTGGTCGAACTCATCCCATTGCGCTTTGTCGGCCAGAGACGGCGTGGTGGCGAACTCGCCCTGGTCGAAGCCGGCAAGGGCAGCATCGACCATGGTCTCCGCCGACATCACCATCTCCTTCGGAAGGTTCTCGACGGGCATGCCGTTGTTGGCCCAGCTATCGGTTGCGACCACCCCCGGCAGCACCACTTGGATTCGTACGCCCTTGTCGGAAAGCTCGTTTCTCAGGGACTGGCTGAAGGCCAGGACGAAGGCCTTAGAGGCGCTGTAGACGCCGTTCAACATCTCTGGGCCGATGGCCACACCTGAAGAGAGATTGATGATTGACCCGCCGCCGCGCTCGACGAACTTGGGCGCGGCGGCGTAAGTGAGCCGCATAAGGGCATCGATGTTCACTGTAACGACGTTGCTCATCGCGTCGACATTGGAGTTGAGCAGCGGGGCCACAGGACCGAGGCCGGCATTATTAACGAGGAGTGAGATGCGCGTGTCGTTGCGCAGAATATCTTCGACGCGGCCGAGATCTGCACGGTTGCCGAGATCGACGGCGTAGGTCTCGACCTGGCGGCCCGTTTCGCGCCTGATCCGGTCAGCGATCGATTTCAGGAGCTGTGCGCGACGGGCGACGAGTATGAGGTCATAACCGCGGCGCGCGAGCCGGTCGGCATAGACGGCCCCGATGCCTGCGGAGGCGCCGGTGATAAGCGCGAAGCCCTTGTTTTCCTGGGTCATTTATCTCTCGTGGTTGGGCGGGCAGCACGGGCGTCCTCGCCGAGGTTCCGGGGAGTTCCGGCCTATGGCAACGGTGGCAGCCGACGGGTCGGAAGGTTTAAATTTGCAACCTCTCGACAGAAGGGGGGCTTGGTTTAAATTTGCAACCCACTTCTAGGTGTGTAATGCAAGGAGATGTTCGTGAAGGGCAGGAGGACGGACCTCAGCCAGAACGCGTGCGCGGCGTCCCGCGCCCTCGAGGTGTTCGGCGACTGGTGGTCGCTGCTCATCGTCCGAAATGCCCTCTTGGGCATGGAAAAGTTCAGCGGGTTTCAGAAAAGCATTGGTCTGGCAAAGAACATCTTGTCGCGGCTGAGGAAGCTGGTCGATGGCGGCGTGCTTCAGCTCGTATCTGATGAGGCGTCGCCGAACCGCCACAAGTATCTTTTGACCGATAAGGGCAAGGCTTTGGCCGTGGTGATCATGGCGATCTGGCAGTGGGGTGAGGAAAACTGCTTTGATCCGGGAGAATCTTTGCCGTTGCTGATCGATAAGGCGTCCGAATTGCCGCTGGCTAAGCTCGAGATCAAAACGGCCGATGGTCGTGTTGTGGATCCGCGCGAATTGCAGATGAGCCTAGTCGAACGGCCATCCTGAGCCTGACCTCGAAGGTTGCAGGGCGCGCCGCGCCGCCAAGACCCGACGGCGTCTCCGACTCCTTCAGCATTTGTCTGCTGCCGCGAAGGCATCAAGCGTACGAGTGCTGTACAAATGGTTGCCCCACCATCTGCCAAGGCGTCGAAAACGCTGAACCACATCAGTGGATTTTCGGAAGATGTGCCTCAATGCTATTTAGCGCACCGACACGATTCGGACATGGGGCCTACGCCTTCGGAAGGCGAACGCTGTTGTATCCAGCTGATCTACCTGGATGTCCGATTTCCTGCTGGCAAGAGATGTCTTCGTGTCTGCCGCAATGGTCCATTTTGTGGAAAAGCATAATATGGTCCGGTCAAAGCCTCTTGCTTGCCGAGGATTCACTGCCCCCGGGGCACGTTCAAAGCACATCGACGAACCGAGCAAATGGTAAAGGGTTGTCACCACTCTTCTTACTAAGGTCTCCACGCGTGCGAAGCGGGCATGGCAGCCAAGGCCGCGGCTTCGTGTGTGAGACATTCATTGCGTTGAGGGTCCCACCGTTGCCGAGCCGATGGTCGTCATTGCTGTTACGAAGTTCGCATTAGCAATCGCTACTGCCTCGCGTCGATCTCACAAGGTTGCGAAAATTTGCGCGGCACGGCCAGGCAACGGTGGGGGCGGAGCTTTCCACAAGCAGTTGCGTGGCGACCGTGACGGCTAATACTGTACCAGCCGAACGCTGCGCAGTAGGTCGGGTATATCCCGGTAGAAGTTCAAAATCCATTGCGTCTTCACTAACGGAGTATCGTAGCGCGTTGGATCGTAAAGAAGGGCCGGGGGCTGCGTTCTGCGCGAATTCGTGCTTTGGCGCCTCAAAGGACCGCGTGCGCAGTTCAAGCTCGCCGATCTCAACGAGGAAAAAGATCAGCCGACCAAATATCCGCCGTCGATGGGCAGGCCGACGACGCCGTGGACCATTGCGGCGCTGTCTGAGAGCAGGAATGCGATCGTGGCCGCGACTTCGGCGGGCTGGGCGACACGCCCCATTGGTGTCCGGTCGAGCCCTGAAGCTTGGTCGGATTGGGCCAAACCTTCCTGAACATCTCAGTATCGGTGACGGTAGGGTGGACCGTGTTTACCCTTATGCCCCAGCGCCCGAGTTCGAGGGCCATAACCCGCGACATGTCGTCGAGGGCGGCCTTGGAGGCCGCGTAATCGGCGTGCCCAGGCGCGCCGGTCAGGGTTGCTAGGGCCGAGACGTTGATGATGACGCCTCGATCATTTCGCGCAATGAGGCTCCTGGCCAACTCTTGGGAGAGATCATCGACACCACTGTATGAAGAGTCATCATCTCGTTGAACGCAGTCTCGGTCGTATCGAGGAATGGCGGGAGGCCGGCCAGCACAATTGACGAGCAGGTCGGCCGGAACCGATTGCTTTGCGGCATCACGAGCCATCGCCGGATCAGAGAGGTCGACTACGATTGATCGGCATCCGATCTCCTTTTCAAGGCTTGCAAGATCGTCCCGACTCGACCGATCGCGATGATCGAAGCGCCCTCACGGGCGAGAAGCCGTGCGGTTTCCCGCCCGATCCCTTTGGTAGCGCCAGTCACGATCGCGATCCTTCGGTCAAACTGCATGCTCAATAGTCGTTCCTCGTCTTCGACCGGCACGCCGCCCAAATTAACGCTCGTATCTGCGCTCCGGCTGTTACCGTTTGCCTACGTGTGGCGAGAAAGATGTTTCAGGCGTAACGAAGCCGCTCATACGGCTTGCGGACATAGTGCGGTCTTCCCTCGTCAGCCGCTACCTTCCCGCGATTTGCGCAGGATGGTGTTGGTGTGTCCATGCTGGGTGATGTCGATAACTAGAAGCCGTGTCGGCTCCTGTCCTTCACTGGCACCAGTATGCCAGCGTCCCACCGACTCCACCACGAAGTCCCCCGGCCGATACGTCTTGCTTTGACCGGTCTCTGTGTCGGTCACGCGCAGACTTCCCGACAAGATGTAACCGTATCGAGGATACGGATGCTCGTGCTCCGGAAGGTGCGCCCCAGGGGAAATTTCGAAGATCGACGCTGTCAACTCGACACCTTTGTTGGGCAATACGATCTTTTGCCCCGCCGACGTAGTCATCGTGGAGAGCAATTTCCTGACCGTGACATCCGTTTGCTGATGCCCATCCGTTTGCTGCTGAGCGTAGGCTTGTGAAGTCACCGATGCCAACAATCCGACGACGAGGCATTTCAGCCTGTGGGGCAGTGTAATTCTGCACCATGGTTGGCACATCGCGGCCAACAGAGCTCTGGCGGATCTAATCATCTTGAACGTCTTTCTGTTTATGGTGATCGCATCGAGGATGCGAAGCGATTTAGCCACCAGAGGATTGCGCGCAAGGCTTCAAAATTCACACTACGGTGTACCTTGCGTGACGACCTCGATCGTCATTTCAATTGAAGCTTTGCGGGAGTCAGAGCTTAGCTTGCCACGGCATCATAGAGATGAAAGCAGCTCAAGTTTTCGCTATCGTGGAAGGCCGGGCTCATCCACGAATGATCGGCATTCAGGTGGGAATCAGACCGGATCCGCGAAAGCTATCGATCAGCACATCGAACAGCTTTAGGTCTGCACGGCTCCGCGCCATCAGTTGCGCGCCCGCAACGGCAGCGAAGATTGCGCGAGCCCGAGTCTCACGCTTGCTGGCGGGGACAGAAGCCGCGGCGAGCATCCTGGTAAGCCACGCCACGTTGACATCGGCGAACGCCTGCACTTCCGTCTTCACGGTGTCGGGCAGGTCGTCATATTCGGCCGCCATGAAACTGCAGAGGCACATTCGGTTGTCCTGCTCGAGCGACCGGCGGAAAAGGCCTGGATAAGCTCGCAGTGCCTTTCGCGGATCGCTGTTCACCGTTGAAAGAGCTTCAAGATTCGCCGCCGCGTCTTGCCAATAGCGCTTTGCTACCGCAGCTCCGAGCTCAGCCTTGCTAGGGAAGTGGTGATAGATGCTCGCAGCCTTGATGCCGACCTCATTCCCGATGTCGCGGAAGTTCAGTCCGGCATACCCGTGCGCCTGAGCCTTCCTGCGCGCCGCAACAAGGATCGCTTCTCTCGCGCTTTCGCTCATCACCATCACCTCAACTTTTCTCGACCAACTGTTAGGTAGGGTTGAAACCTCAAACCTGCAATATTATCAAAATGAGCCTACCAAGTGACAGGTAAAGCCGCTATGCCCAATTGTGTGACTTATGTGGACGGCGCGTGCATGGCCAATCGCATTGCAAGACGAGGAATCTCGCCCGTTGCCATGCAAGCTCATTTCGATCGGACCGCTGAGGTCGAAATGTACAAAGAATTCCGGCGGATCATCGGCGATGCAGCTTTGGTCGAACGTTGCCGGAGGTTGCGTGCGATTGCCGAAGACTCCGGTTTTCCGAGCGAGTTGATGCGACGCCAGGGTGATGGCGATGGGTGAGGTCGGGTCGGGCGTTAAAGTCCATCCGTTAGAACAACGACGGTCAGTCCGCGCCGGAGATTGACAAATCAGCAGCAAAGCAGCGCAGGCGAGGAGTTTGGCTCGCCAGCGGTCGACTGTTTGCGGGCGGAGTGGCCGGTTCGCTGGTGAGATTTACGACTGAGTGTCGCGGCAACTTCGAAGGGGAGCCTGTCATGTGGCTTATCAAGATTGCTCTTAGCCGGCCCTATACTTTCATCGTCATGGCTGTCGCGATTGTGATCATGGGTCCACTGACCATCATGAGCACGCCGGTCGATATCTTTCCAAGCATCGGCATCCCTGTCGTCAGCATGATCTGGACCTATGCGGGCCTGCCCGCAAAGGAGATCGCCAACCGCATCAGTGCGAATTTCGAACGCGTCGCTCCGGTCGTGGTCAGCGGCATCGAACACATTGATTCCAGTAATCTAAACGGCGTCGGCGTCAGCAAGATCTACTTCCAGCCCGGAGCCAACATCCCGCTGGCGACAAGCCAATTGGTCGCCGGCGTCACGTTCTATTCGAAATTCTTCCCGCCCGGCACGACTCCGCCGCAGATCTTGAATTACAACGCGGCCAGCGTCCCAGTTCTTCAGCTCGCCCTGTCCAGTAAGACAATGACCGAGCAGACCCTTTACGATACCGGAAACATCTACGTCCGCAGCCAACTGTCCGGCGTGCCCGGTTTGTCGCTGCCCTATCCCTACGGCGGCAAACAGCGTCAGGTTCAAGTCGACCTTTATCCGCAGCAGCTTCAGGCGTTCGGGCTGTCCGCCCAGGATGTGCAAAACGCGATCATCAGCCAAAACCTTATCATTCCTGCGGGAACGCAGAAGATCGGCACCTATGAATATGTGATCGGTCTGAATGGCGCGGCAGTCACTATCGATGATCTCAATAACTTGCCGGTCAAGCAAGTCAACGGTTCGACGATCTATGTCCGCGATGTGGCTCATGTGCGCGACGGCTCGCCACCGCAGACCAATTTGGTGCGATTGAACGGCGAACATGCCGTACTAATGACAGTCCAGAAGACCGGTAGTTCCTCGACTTTACAGATCGTTCATGATGTCAAGGCCAAGCTTCCAACTATCCAAGCTGGCGGTCCCGAAGGACTAAAGATCGATGCCGTCGGCGATCAATCGGTCTTCGTGAACGCGGCCGTGTCCGGCGTGATCCGCGAAGGCCTCATTGCGGCGGCGCTTACCGCCACCATGATCCTTCTGTTCCTCGGATCCTGGCGCAGTACCTTGATAATCGCGGTCTCGATCCCGCTCTCTGTGTTAGTTTCGATCATCGCCCTTTCGTTGTTCGGCCAGTCCGTCAACCTCATGACGCTGGGCGGATTGGCCCTCGCGGTAGGCATCCTGGTCGATGATGCAACGGTCGCCATCGAGAACATCAATGCGCACCTCGAGCGAGGCGAACCGGTTCGGGATTCCGTACTCAACGGATCTGCGGAGATCGCGGCGCCCGCCTTCGTCGCGACCCTTTGCATCTGCATCGTCTTCATGCCGATGTTCTTCCTGTCCGGCGTGGCGAGCTATTTGTTCGTACCGATGGCAGAGGCTATCGTCTTCGCAATGCTGGCGTCCTACGTTCTGTCGCGAACGCTGGTACCGACCCTCGCCAATTTGATGTTGAAGCCGCAGGTGTCGGGAGCGGAGACGGCCCGTTCGAACGCTTTAGCGCGCCTCCAGGCCGGCTTCGAGCGCAGGTTCGAAGCCATGCGCGAAAGTTATCGTCATGTTCTGTCCGGTGCAGTCGCGCGCCGAGGCTTGTTCATCCCGGTCTTCCTCGGTGCGGCTCTGGCGTCGGTGCTACTGGTTTTTACACTGGGATGTGATTTCTTTCCCTCGGTGGACGGCGGTCAGATTAAACTACATGTGCGTGCCCATGCCGGAACCCGCGTGGAGGAAACCGCGCGCATCGTCGATCAGGTCGAAGAGGAATTGCGGCGCACGATTCCCGCGACCGAGCTCAGCGGCCTCGTCGACAACATCGGCCTCCCTGTCTCCGGCGTGAACCTGTCGTATAGCAACTCCGCTCCGACGGGGCCGGCGGATGCTGATATTCTGGTGAGCCTTGCGGCAAAGCATCACCCGACCGCTGATTACGTGCGACGCCTACGCATACGGCTACCGCAGACCTTCCCGGGTGTGACATTCGCCTTTCTGCCCGCCGACATCGTGAGCCAGATCTTGAATTTTGGATCGCCCGCACCGATTGATGTGCAGATCGTCGGGCGTGACATGGCGAGCAATGAGGTGGTCGCCCAACGTCTTCTCCAGAGAATTCGCAAGATCCCGGGAGTTGCCGACGCGCGGATTCAGCAGGACCTCGACGCTCCCACGTTCACCGTTGCGGTCGATCGCAGCCGCGCAAGCGACGTCGGTTTGACGCAGAAGGATGTCGCGAACACGATGCTGATCGCCTTGGCCGGAAGCTTTCAGACGGCGCCTACATTCTGGCTGGACCCCAAGAGCGGCGTATCCTATCCGATCGTCAGCCAGGCTCCCCAGACCGACCTGCAGACGCTGGATTCGCTCCGCAACACGCTCATCACGGGCAGCCCCGGATCGCACGGTCAAATACTCGGTGGCATCAGCACGATTAAGCGTGACGTCCTGCCCTCGGTCGATACCCGCTACAACGCCCAGCCTGCGATGGATATTTACGCCACCAATGCCGACCGTGACTTTGGTAGCGTTGCCAACGATGTCCGCGAGGCTATCGGCGAGATTACCAAGGCTGGGCTGCCACGGGGCGTCACAATCACCCTGCGCGGCCAGGCCGTCATCATGACCGCATCCTACGCCGGACTCCTATACGGACTCGGCTTTGCTATGCTGCTGGTTTACCTGCTGATGGTGGTGAACTTCCAGTCCATGCTGGACCCGTTCATCATCGTCACGGCGCTGCCAGCGACCATGGCGGGCATAGTCTGGATGCTGTTTCTCACCGGGACCAATCTCAGCGTTCCAGCTTTGACCGGCGCCATAATGAGTGTTGGTGTCGCAACTGCCAACAGCATTCTGGTCGTGAGCCTGGCACGCGACCGCCTCAGCCAAGGAGACGAGCCGGCCGTTGCCGCTATCGCGGCCGGATTCGGTCGCTTCCGCCCAGTATTAATGACTGCGCTTGCGATGATCATCGGCATGCTGCCGATGGCGCTCGGACTAGGCGAAGGTGGCGAGCAGAACGCGCCGCTCGGCCGCGCCGTGATCGGTGGCCTGATCGTCGCGACGATCGCTACCCTGACCTTCGTGCCCGCGGTCTTCGCTCTCCTGCACGGCCCGCGACGCCCCCTCAATCCGCCGACGGCCTTCGATAGCACGGCGACCTCTCTGAACACACCTTCCGAATGATTGAGCTTCCCATGACCCAACTGCATTCCCAAACCGTATCAGCTACTTCCGGCCGCTCTCGAGCGCGCGTTCTATTGGTCAACATCCTCAGGGTCTTGGGCGTCGCGGCGCTCATCCTACGGGGTCTCGAGACCCGGAGAGCCGGTGAGGCCGCCGTGGAGCGGCAGAGCGCAGCTAGCGCCATCACAACTGTGATTATCACCCATCCGAAGTCTGGACCTGCTCTCGAGGAGGTGGTTCTGCCCGGGCAGGTCAAGGGTGAAATCGAAACGTCCGTCTATGCCCGTACCAACGGCTATATTCGCCTTTGGAAGACGGACATCGGCTCGCACGTCAAAGCCGGCGAGCTTCTGGCGGTAATCGACTCGCCTGAGGTTGACCAGCAGCTTCTTCAGGCGGAGGCCGATCTCAAAACTGCGCAGGCAAATGCCGATATCGCACGACGGACATCCGATCGCTACGCGCAGTTGGTAAGCACGCTTGCTGTCTCCCGCCAGGCGGGTGACGATCGCGAAGCTGCGGCGTTGGCAAGTGCCGCCCAGGTCGCGGCGAACGAAGCCAACGTAAATCGCCTCCGCCAGCTTCAAAGCTTCGAGCAAGTGGTCGCTCCCTTCGCCGGGGTGATCACCGCACGCAACACGGATGTCGGTGCCTTGATAAACGCCGGCGGCAACGAGGGGGCAGCGCTCTTTCACATCGCGGCAATCGACAAGCTTCGAGCCTATGTCGACGTTCCGCAGAACTATGCCAGCAGCATTCGGACCGGAACCAGAGCCAATCTGCAATTTCCGGATAGGCCCGGCAAGTCGTATCCGGCGACGGTCACACGGACCTCTTCGGCCATTGATATCCAGGCGAGAACGCTCCAGGTCGAACTCGATATCGACAACAGTTCGGGCGAGTTCTTTCCAGGCAGCTTCGTCCAGGTGCATTTTCAACTGCCCCCGGTCGGACAAGGGCTTCGGCTCCCCGTCAACGCCCTGTTATTCCGGGCCGAGGGTGTACAGGTCGCCGAAGTAAGCCGGAACGGCAAGGTTGTTCTGAAGCCGATCACACTTGGCCGCGACTTCGGAGATACGATCGAGGTTCTCACCGGCGTCGAGCAATCCGAATCGGTGGTCGTCAACCCTTCATCCGCCATCGCGAGCGGTGATCAGGTCCGCGTCGCCGCGACGGGTGAATCTCATGCGGGATCGTAGCTCTCGCACCCAAGGATAGGGGACACGGGCAAATCGGTTCAATGAGAGAGCGCGGGCAGGCGTCTGCCGGCATGTCAACGGGATAGGAATTTTCCAATCCCTACATGAGAGGCGAAGAATGGCACACATCATCATGGTTCACGGGTCGTGGAGCGGCGGCTGGATGTGGGATCGGGTCATCCCGATCCTGACTGCGGCTGGCCATCGCGCCGAGGCTCCAACCTTGCTGGGCGCAGATCCGGGAGGGAGCCGATTTCCGTCCCAGCCGATCGGCGCCTGGGCAGACCAGATCGCGGCTCGAGTCCGCGAAGCAAAGGGGCCGGTTGTGCTTGTTGGCCAGAGCCGCGGCGGGTTGGTCATTAGTGAAGTCGCCGAGCGAGTGCCGGAGCGTGTCGGGTATCTGGTCTACGCCGCGGCGTTTCTGCTCCCGGATGGAGCGTCCCTTGCTGGAACGATTCAGAGCGCACACCCCGGCGCAGAGCCGATCTTCAGTGTCGACACGGCGACCGGTATGACCGCTGTTCTTCCGGAAGCCCTGGCGAGAATCTACAGCAAGACGCCGGCGCACTGGATTGAGGTTGCGCGGGCAAAACAATGCTTCGAACCTCTCGCAGCGATTGCGACCCCGATCTCTGTTAGCGACGAGCGCTTCGGCTCCGTGCCTAGAGCCTACATCGAAGCGACTGAGGACCAGATTATGCCTCTATCTCTCCAGCGCGCGATGCAGGCGCGGTTGCCCTGCGACCCCGTTTTCACCATCGAGTCCGATCATGTGCTGCCCTCTTCAGCTCCTTATGAGTTGGCCAAGCACCTCGTTGAAATCGCCGACAGGGTCGACCATCCAGCTAGGCTGCGCTGACCCATATTTCAGAGGATCGCTATATCCTCGCCCTTACAGAAGAGCAGAAAATGAATGCAGAACGTGACAATACCGAAACTCGCTCCGTCAGCCGGCGCAGCATCGTGGGCTTCACCGCAGCCGCAGCAGTGTTGCCTGCTTCGATGCTGATCGAAGCTGCACAAGCGGAGATGGCGGCGCCGCCTGATCCGATAGGCATCAAAGCGATGACTTTTGATATTCAGGGAACATTGTTCGACTACTATCAGCCCTTCACACGCATCAGTAACGCCTTGAATGATCGCAAGGCACGACGTCTAGATTGGTCGGGCTTCCTTGAAGATTGGAATGCGGCCGCACTTTCGATTATTCGGGCCATCATTGACGGCAAGCGGACATGGATCGCGCCTAGGGAGGTCTTTCTCGAGGCGCTCGATGGAGTGCTATCGTTACGCGGACTGACTAGCCAACTCGATGAAACTGAACGCTTGGAACTGATGTCTGTCTGGGGCCAGATGGTGCCTTGGTCCGACAGTGCGCGAGGCGTCGTCCAATTCAAGCGTAAGGTTACGGTAGCCGCCCTCTCCAATGCAGGAACCGCTGGCGTAATTGCGCTCGCCAAGCGTGGTGGGCTACCGTTCGATGCAGTGCTTACCGGCGAACTCGTTCATTCCTACAAGCCCTCTCCCGAGGCTTATCAGGCCGCTTCGACCTACCTCGGATTTCCGCCGAGCAAGATCATGATGGTGGCCGCCCATAAATTTGATCTGAAAGGCGCGAAAGCAGCCGGATTTAAGACGGCGTACATACCAAGGCCACTCGAGACAGGGCCGGCAACGAAAGTCGACCGATCTCCGGAACCGTATATTGATGTTATTGCAGGCGACCTGATAGATTTGTCCCAAAAGATTGGTCTCGGGTGAATCTTGCGGGCAAGCTCAGGGGCAGGGCGTTCGCCTGCTCATCTGAGGTATCAGCCATGTGCGCGTCGCCAACGGCAAAAGCGTTGAGTTGGGAATCACGCGACTAAGTCGCCGGGAGTACTCGGCGTGAGGGTATTCCACCCTGGTCGCGCGATGCCAGCGAGCAATCCGAACAGCAACGGATTGGTTCACCACGCCATATCGTGGCCCAGCGTCTACGACGCGCGTGCCAATCGGCTCTTCACTAATCGGTCGCAACGGCCGCTTCAAAATCGCTCGAAAACTGATCCGAAATCAAAAGGTCGATCGCATCACGAAGTGCCTTCGATCGCGCAGCTCCAAAACTCTTTTCAAAAGCCCGCTGCGCCTCTTCCCATAGACGGTCAGATTGCTTGACGCGCGCTTTCCCTGCCGTCGTCAAAGACACTAAACGATTGCGTCGGTCGTCGGGATTTACCTTCATCGTGACCAGCCCGTCACGAATAAGCGGCTTAAGGGTATGCGCTAGCCCGCCCGGGTCCATGACGAGCGCCTCGGCGAGAGTGCCGATTCCCGCCGGTTCAGCCCTTGCGATCTGAGTCAGAATTGCGCGTTGCGTTGCCTTCAGACCACACGGGGCGAGAGCCGCGTCATACAGCTGCGAAACGCGCCTCGTTGCCTTGCGCAATGCGGTGCAGTGGCATCGATATCCGACGTGAGACTTCGATTGCGCGGCCATTTTAGTCCCCATTAGCTTGGGAAAGCCCAGATAAAACTTCCACAGCTAACTATAAGCATATGCAGATGATTTTCAAGTCGGGTCGGCAGGGCGCCGCGTCGAAGACTCCGACCGTCGATTCGTACAGCTTCTCTGCGAACGTCGCTCCGTTCGTCGCCTCGCGTCGAAATATTGAAATCGAGCAGATTCAACGGACGAAGCTCGAGTAGGCGGCCGATCGGAAATTATCAGCATATGCAGATAAATTGACTCCTGCATTTTGCGGTGTTATTCCTGAGCGAAGTCGAGGTGGAGTGCGCTCAAGCCAAGAGGCGTAGAGCGTGTTCCTACGGCGGAGCCAGGACCGAGCGGCGCGTGCGGATCGCGATGATCTGCTTGAGTTCGTTGGCGGGAGTATGCCGGCCGTCGGCTTCCGCACGAAGTCATTCGACAGGAGATCAAATTGGAAACAATCGAAGTAAAAGGGCGCAGCCCTTTTCATTATGCGTGGGTCGTCGTCGGCGTAACGTTCTTGACGTTGCTTGTCACAGCCGGCGCCATGTCGACACCTGGGCTGCTTCTGGTTGCCTTTCAGAAGGACTTTAACTGGTCGACTGCAACGATCTCGACGGCGCTCTCGCTGAGACTCGCGGTTTTCGGGCTCATGGCTCCGTTTGCGGCAGCTCTTATGCTTCGTTTCGGCCTCCGTACCATCATGCTCGTCGCGGTCGCCATAACGGCTGCCGGCGTAAGCTTGACGGCGCTCGTGAGCCAGTCGTGGCAACTCACCTTGCTTTGGGGCGTCGTCGTTGGTGGCGGAACCGGAATGACTGCGCTAGTTCTCGGCGCCACTGTCGCCAACTCCTGGTTTGTGCAACGTCGTGGCCTCGTCCTCGGCCTTATGACTGCAAGCTCGGCGTCGGGGCAATTGCTGTTTTTGCCACTTTTCGCCCGGATCAGCGACGAGTATGGCTGGCGGGCACTTGTCGTAGTAGTCGGATGTGCTCTTGCTTGTCTGCTGCCCGTGATCGCGGCGTTCATGCGAAATCGTCCCTCCGACATCGGTTTGACGCCGTACGGAGCGCCTCCCGGCAGCAAAGTCGAAGTTCCTGCGACGCCGACGGTAAATCCGGTCGTCATGTCCTTCAGAGCTTTGCAGGGTGCTGCGCGGTCCAAGAACTTCTGGCTGTTGTGCTTTGGCTTCTTCGTTTGTGGCCTCAGCACGTCGGGTCTCATCGGCACGCATCTTATTGCGGCCTGCGGAGATCACGGCATCGCCGAGGTAACGGCAGCAGGCATGATCGCGCTCATCGGACTGTTCGATCTATTCGGTACGGTCGGTTCAGGATGGTTGTCCGACAAATTCGACAATCGCGGTCTCCTTTGCATTTACTACACCGGTCGGGGGCTATCTCTGCTCTTTCTGCCGATCGCATTGGGCGTCGACCTGTGGACTGTCTCGTTATTCGCCGCGTTCTACGGTCTTGATTGGTTCGCCACCCTGCCGCCGACGATCCGGCTTACGACGAGCAACTTCGGGCTGTCCTCGGGACCGCTGGTTTTTGGCTGGATGTTTGTCGCGCATCAGATCGGCGCCGCGATAGCGGCTTATGGCGCTGGCGTCACGCGGACACTGGAGGGCACTTATGCCCCGGCTTTCGCGCTGTCTGGAGTGCTGTGCATCGTCGCAGGCATCGCCTGTCTACTAATCGGTGATCGCAAGCCCAAAGCCGAGCCGGAGCTTGCTCCTGCGATGGGGTCGGCGGCCTGATTGATCTGCGCCGGCCTTGTGGGGCCGGACGGGACCAGGCACTAGTCGTAAAGCTTGTCCGGCGTAAGAGATGCTACAAGGAGACGGGATGCTCGAAACCCACGGGACCGCGCCTACGCGCTTCGTAGAGGTGAATGGCGTAAGGCATGCGTTCCGGCGCTGGGGCAAGCCGCGTTCCGTGCCCCTACTGCTCATCTCACACCTCCGTGCCGGGATGGATCACTGGGATCCAGTGATGACCGATGGGCTAGCCGAGAATCGCGAAGTCATTCTGTTTAACGGTCGCGGCGTCGCAAGCTCCGAAGGCGAGGCGCGTAACACAATTGAGGAGATGGCGGACGATATTGCGGCATTCCTTGTGGCGATCAGCGTCGAGAGGGCGGATGTCGGTGGGTTTTCCCTCGGCGGCATGCAGGTTCAGGAACTCGCTCTGAGGCACCCGCAAGCGGTCCGAAAGCTGCTGCTTCTGGGGACCGGACCGCGAGGTATGTCCAAGAGTTCAGATCCTAGAGTTCCACTGGTGGCGTCAAAGTCCGTATGGACGGCCGAAGACATATCGTTTCTGTTCTTTGGCCCGTCTAACCGCGCGAAGGCGGCGGGGCGCGCCTTCTGGGCCCGTCGGCACCTGCGGGCCGACCAGGACCCGCCTTGTTCGCCTGAAGTCGGCAAGGCGCAATTCGAGGCCGGACAGGTCTTCAAGCGGCCGATCGATGGTGACGCGCCGTTCAGGCACCTCAGGGCTATCGCGCAGCCGACGCTGGTTGTGAACGGTATCGACGACATCATGATTCCTGCCATCAATTCATTTCACTTGGCCGCGAACATCCCGCTTGCCCATCTGGTGCTCTACGAAGATGCAGGACATGGAGCGCATTTTCAGTATCCCGAGCGCTTCCTGAAACTCGCGATCCAGTTTCTAGACGAGTGATGGAACGGCGGCATCGTCCTCATCCAGGGAAACAAAGAGTATGAGTACAGCGAAAAGTGACCTCCGCCCCGCTGCCGGTGTCGCCTTCGCGCGATCCCGGCATAGGAAGGCTTGCCCGACCACGATCACAAGGATGATATACCAATGCTGAGTGCCGATGAACTGCCTAAGCGCATCTGCCAGGTCGACGGCAAGCGCATGGCGTATGTTGAGCTAGGTGAAGGTCAGCCAGTCGTCTTTCTGCACGGCAATCCCGCATCTTCGTACATCTGGCGCAATATCATGCCTATCGTGGCCCCACATGGCCGCTGCATCGCACCTGACCTGATCGGCATGGGCGATTCGGAAAAGCTCGAGGGCGACGACCCGATGCGTTATGGCTTCTTACAGCATCGCCGGTTTGTCGAAGGCTTCCTAAAAGCGATTGGTGCAACCCAAGAGGTCGTCCTTGTCGGCCAAGACTGGGGCGGAGCCCTGGCTATGGACTGGGCCAGTCGTCACCGGGATTCGGTCCGTGGAATCGTCTACTTTGAGACTATCGTGCGCTCGCGCAGTTGGAGCGAGATGGACCAGTCTGTTCGGGACATGTTCGAGCGTCTAAGATCTTCCGAAGGCGAGACGCTGGTCCTTGGTGATAATCTGTTCGTCGAGAAGTCGTTCTCCGAGAGAATATTGCGGCGCCTATCGGACGCTGAGTGGGCGGCATATCGTCGTCCCTACATCGATCCTGGGGAGGATCGGCGTCCTACCCTGACATTTCCGAGAGAGCTTCCCATTGATGGCGAGCCACACCATACAGCTGAGGCTGTGAAAGCCTACGGGGATTGGATGGCGATCAACGAAGTGCCGAAGCTTTTCATTAATGGAGATCCTGGTGCGATCATCACTGGGTCCATCCGGGACTTCTGCCGAAGCTGGCGCAATCAGGAGGAAGTGCGCGTCAAGGGCAAGCACTTCCTGCAGGAGGATTCTCCGCTGGAAATCGGTGAGGCGATCGCGGATTGGCTGAAGCGTTTACCGCGGCTGGACTCCGTTGGCGCGCGAACCAGCGCCGTACGCGGAGCGCTTCGCCACTGACGCGATCGCCTTGTCGCCCGTAACAGGCCGTCCTGTTGTGAAGAGGAAATGAAACATGCCGTATCTGCATCTAAACTTGGCCAGAAAGTATTCCTCCCAGACGAAGCGCGAACTCGCGACGCGTCTGTGCCAGATCTATTCTGACGTGATGCAGACGCAGTCGTGGCGTCCGAACGTGGGCATTGCGGAACTTGGAGAGGACAATTTATTTCATCTTGGTCCGGACGGACTGGAGTCGATCACGATGGTGCTGGTCGAGATCCGCCGGGGACGGCCGCTTGATCAACGACTTGAATTGGGGCGACGTCTCGTCGATATTTGCAGTGAGCTCTTGCAAGTCGCCAAACGCACAGTGCTTGTCGAATTCACGGTTCACAGCGGCGACGAGATATTGCGCAATGGTAATTGGGCAACCGACTGGACCGCGGCGGAAGCCTCCGAGCAATAGGGCCGGCCCGGAAGGGCATCATCACTACCAGGCGCTCACCAAATCTTCCTCTCTATGAATAGCCCTTCGTTCTCAGACTGACGAGGCCGAGGCCGCGCACGTTGCTTCTCAAGGCGATTCGCTCCTTTGGCGCGAGGCCCGCCATTCCGCCTGCGCGAGATGACGGAATGGCTAGGCACTCTGGCAGAAGCTTAGAGATAGGGCCTAAGATGGGCAGCGTTAGCAATCATGGCAGTACCTGACGACCCGCTCGATATCCGCTCGTCCATGGATGCCCAGATCCCGCAGGGTCCGATCATCGAACTGCGACAAGGCGGCCACCGCCTGCTTGATCTCCCGCTCCCGTCGCCAGTTCGCCCAAAGCGTCATGATCATCCTGCCAAGCGAACCCAGCGGGCGGGAATGGCGCGATGAGCGGCCGTTACCGCGGCCGTACTTATCAATCTCGACGACATTGCTGTCTTCCAACGGTCTCGGGTCGTTCTGCCAATGGGCCGCGGCTCCATTCAATCCCGGACTCGTATGGGCTCGGAATATCTCCACCGGAAACTCGGCGGTCGGATGCAGCGATGCTCCATAGTGGGCAAAGCTCTCTATGACGAATTCCAACGTCGCCTGCCACGGGCTGGCGAAGGGCGAGCTTACTTCCGCTACCGGCGGCAAAGAGGGCGGATTATTCCAAACCGCACGAGCAGGGTAGGAAGGATGAGGCGATTGGTCGTGAGATCGGGCGCCGTTCCCGGCTTCGCCGATCACGCTCTGGGATCGCGGAACGACGGGATTCACGCTCGGGGAGGCATTCTGCATCGGCATTTGATATCTCCTGCATAATGTTTGCAGGAGGCAATCTGCGGATCTGCTGTTACGCCGTCGTCACGATCATCCGGAAATATGGTCACAACTGCAGCCGATAGAAATCGATAGATGGTTCATGAGACTTCCTCAGAACGGCTCGACCGGCACAGCGAAGACGTAGCCGACGCCGCGCTCCGTCTGAATAATGCGTGGTGCGTTCGGTTCCGTTTCGAGCTTGCGGCGTAATCGCAACACTTGAGTGTCGATGCTGCGGTCAAATATGTCTCCATGAACCCGGGTTGCTTGGAGAAGATGCTCGCGTGTCAACGGGCGCTGTGGGGCCTCAAGAAACGCCAGCAGCAACGCATACTCGCCCTTGCTCAAGGCGACCGGATTGTCATTCGGATCCATCAGCCTGCGGCGACGACGTTCTAGCCTCCAGCCGTTGAAGAGGTAGCCTCCCTGTTCTGGATCACGCACGCGGGCCGATCGGCCCATTTCTTGGCGTCTTAACACGGCGCGCGAGCGCGCAAGTAGCTCCCTCAGGCTGAATGGCTTGATTATGTAGTCGTCGGCGCCGAGCTCAAGGCCCACGATGCGATCGATCTCGTTCGGACGATGACCAGTCATAATGATAATAGGCACATCCGAATGTGAGCGGATTTCACGTAACAGATCCAGCCCATCGTCACGACCGAGGCTGAGATCAAGAATGATCAGGCTCGGCTGTGTTTCCTTGAGGAGGCGTTGTAGTTCAGCTCTATTGGACGCGTGCCTCGTCCGCACATTATGTTCTTCCAGATATCTGACCACGGTCTGCCGTAACTCGGCATCATCATCAACGACGATAATGTGACCTACATCTTCTACCATAGAGAGTCTCGTGAATTTGTCGCCAATGCCGGACCATAGACATATTCGGGAGCGTGAACTGCAATCCTTTGGCGCCCTCGGTGAAGATAAAGGCAGACCTCAATCAGGGTCCATTTTCGGCCGATCGAGTACCGCGGATATGCGAGAACGCAGACTCAGCCACATGCAGTCCGCATGTATCGATGAAGCACAGTTACACGTCTCCTGTCATATATCGACATAGTCGCTCGTCTGCCGTCTGTGAAAAGTCGCCAGATCGTGATGGGTTGTGATCGTGACTATTAGTTCTTGAGAATATGCTCCGCGTATTGCGCTGCGAGCGGGTCTGGACTACGACTGTTTGACATTGCCGTTGCATTCCGGTGCTCGTAACCGCCCGAGCGAAGGCTTTTACCGACCGCGCCTGCTTCGATGAGGCCGATGGCGATGTGATTTGCTTTTGCCGACGTCCCGGGAAACCGCATCAACGCCGTCCCGGAATTTTGACGAGGCATGCCATAGCATGGTTCGCCTCGCCGCGGACTAGCCGCGCCGGCTGGCTATCCGTCTTCCGGCATCGCAATGACTGAGACCGCCTCGAGGACATTTTCCGGTCCACCCCTGGGCGGCCATACGCCAGCTGAAAAAGCAGTGCTACGCAGCGATGCACGCTGCGCAAGACTTTCGAACGCCCAGATATGCGTGATCCGAGGTGGTCCATCGAGCGCGTACATGTTGAGTACTAAGTGGTCTGTGTACTCCTTCGCCGGTATGATCGCAGCCTCCCACCCCGCAAGCGTTGGCGGCAATCCGCCCGGTTTCAGCTTGTAAGTGCGGAACTCGTATATTTCGTCGGAAGCGCTTGGGCGCGCCGGCGGCAGGAAGGGAAAGCGCTGGTAGCTGGTCATCTCCAGCGCCGTGATAAATTGCCCGGCGTTGAACGGGTTGGCGCTCATCAGGGCGCGACGCCGCTCTCGATGCAGCGCGTCGAGTGTATCGAAACCACGCAGGATCAGAAGCCGTCCAAGCGTGCTGAACTCCGACCGCCAACAGCCCAACAGTGTACCGGCGGTGCCCGGCGCCGCGACCCAGTCCCGCGCGGCCTTCGCCACTTCTGAAGTCCCGAGCATCGGGCAGGCGAGGGTTGTGAGTTCGTAGAATTCGCTCATCGCTCCACGAGCTCCGCGAGATGTCGAGTCATGCCTTTTCCCTGTCCGGGGTGAAGGTTGCGGACGGGGCTTAGCTCCTCGAGCAGCGACGCCACCTTGAGCACAGTGGATTCCGCCAACCGGGAGGAGACGATCTGCACGCCGATCGGAAGACCATCGCGGCTTGTTCCGAACCGCATCGACAAAGCCGGCATCCCCGTCAGACTAAACGGCGATGTGGCACTCATCACGTGGAACGGAGAAACCGTTTTGCCGTCGATCACGAGGTCGGCGAGACCATGCTTCGTCGCGGGGAACGGGGTCACCGCGCAGAGCAGCGCATCATATCTCTGGAAATAGTCGGCGAAGCTGTCGCGGAGGCCCTCGATCGCCTGTTCGGCGGCGATGAAGTCGCTGATGGACGTGTCAGGTGTGTCGAGGATCAATTTGGCATGCCTGAAGATCTGGGCTTCGTGGCCAGCGGTGACCTTCGCGAATTCTGGCCGGGATTCCATCTGTTGGAGCTGCCAGAGGACGCTATTGGCATCAGTCCGCTCCAACACGGGTAGCCGGACTTGCTCGACGTGGCAGCCGGCATTGCTCAACGCGTCAGCGGCTGCTTTTATGGTGGCGACGACTTCGGGATCGATTGGTCCGAAGAAACCGGGTGAGGCCAGGTAGCCGACGCGAAGCGGGCGGTTCGATGCCACGCCGGCGCCCGCATCGAGGCCGGGCGAACTGATTGAGAATCCGTCGGCGCCATCTGGGCCGGCCATCAAGGAGTAAGCAAGCGCCACATCGCGAACCGAGCGCGCCATCGGACCGATGTGCCAGAAGCGACGCGGCACCCTGGGCCAGTGGCCTGTCATCGGCAGTCGACCGTGAGTAGCCTTGAACCCGACGACGCCGGTGTGCGCTGCCGGGCCGCGCAATGAGATCGAGAGATCACTGCCGACGCCGAGAGGCGACATGCCCGCCGCGATGGCGGCGGATTCACCACCGCTCGATCCGCCCGGGGTGTAGTCGAGGTTCCAGGGATTGTTGGTTCGGCCCGTCAGGAGATTGTCGGTTTCGATTGAGTAGGAAAACTCCGGCGGGTTCGTCTTGGCGATCAGGATGGCGCCAGCGGCCTTCAGCCTCGCTACAACGGTGGCATCGGTGTCGGGCACGCGTCCTTTAAAGATTGGCGAACCGCGCTGTGTCAGCACGCCCGCAGTGTCGATGCCGTCCTTCACCGTGAACGGAACGCCATGAAGCGGACCCAATCGCGCGTGCGACTTGACCGCTGCCTCTGCTTTCCTCGCGGCATCCAGTGCGCCGTCAGCCACTGTCACAATAGCGTTCACCTGAGGATTGAGGTCGGCGATGCGATCGAGGTGCGCCTGCATGACCTCGACGGGCGAAAGCTCCCGGGTGGCAATAAGCTCGGCGATGTGCCTAGCGTCCAACTTAACAATACTGTCAGTCATGACCCTGTCCTACCTGTCATTTGGTAGGTTGGAGGTAGCTTTACCGAGTGCGGGCGTCAATGCCTACCTGCCAATTGGTTGGTACACATTGAGGTGATCCACTGTGAGCAAAAGCGCTAGAGAAACGATTTCGCTACCGGCCGAGGACAGCTCAAGCGCATGGATAGACCGAGGTGCAGGTGCTCGCCGACGTCGAGCTGAGCGTCAACGACGATTGGCCCGCGGATGAAGAGAAACTTCGGGCCCCGGCAGGCCCAGGTCCGGACGGGCAACTTCCTGACAGGTTGCCCTATCCAATGAAGGTTCGGCTGTACGGCTGCGGAGCCCAAGCACAACACGCCGGCCGCGATGATCAACCAAGGGGAGCAACGAGCAATATCTGGTCCGGGATAGCCTGGCGCGTCAGTGTTTCCTATTGGTTGGGCTTGTCGTGAGGGGCTAAGGCGGCCAAGAATCGGGAAGCGGAGCCAGCGATGCGTAGGGGGCGGCCGCTCGGGTTTCACGCTTGGCGATCATGCTCTCTGATCAAGTTGGCGAGGATCGAGAAGAAAAAGACGGAATATGCGACGCCTGCCAGGATTTCCGTCGAGACCAAAATCTTGGTCGCCTGGTGAAGAGGGAGGACGTCTCCATATCCAACCGTCGCGATGGTGACGATGCTGAAATAGATCGCGGTCGACAGGTCGAGCGGCTTGGGGGTGAACATGTCCGGCGCGGCCATCGCGATGAACTTGTAGATCAGCGCGTAGCCATAGATCGTCATGAAGTAGGAAGCGATCGATAGTCTCAGAAGTCCAGCTTTGGTGATGGGAAGCAGGAAGTACGGCTTCAGCAGCGCTTCACTATCGAAGCTGAGTTTAACAGACGTGTGCTGGCTGATAGCGGATTCCAGCGCCGTGTTGATGCCGGTGAATGTGGCCCGCCATCCGGGATGCTCGAGGCGCAAATCATACAACTTGATGACCGCGCGGATTGTGCAGAGCAGCGTGATGGACCAAAGCAGGGTGAACGCAAAGGCACCCAAAGGAGCCAGCACGGGCGAGAAGCCGTCGGCCTCCTTGATCGTATTGTAGGACGCTGTATATCCGGGCAGGACCATCGCGACGATCAGCAGCACAGCAACGGCGACCTTCGCTACGCGCTGGTGCCAGGAGGGATTGCTTCCGGCATTGTCGATAGGCATATCGGCATTCCTTCTTCCCGGGTTGCGCGCCCCACGCGAGCTTGACAACATCGGGCGCGTCCGTCGCAAGGTCCACTCTGCCAGGCAATCCCATTGTCGTCTCGCCGACGTCAGCCGATCGGGACACATCTAGCCGGCGGCTTGGCTGGCGCTCGATCCCGGACGGCCATAATCGACCGGGCGGGCGCCTGCGCCAAGACGTGCGGCCGGGCAGATTCCAACATCGCGGGTCGGTCGACCGGTCGGGCGGATACGTTTCCAGCGTGTGTTGCACGACTGATACACGCGTGAAAAATTTAGGAGTTGTCTCGATCGTCGATTGCAACCGGCGGGCCCGGCGATCTACGCTGCGCATATTGGGATTAAATTATAGGAGCATCACGTGAGGACCAGCAATTTTCTGCTGGCGCCATTGCTTTCGGCTGCCTTGCTACTCGGAGGCTGCGGCCTCGCCGTTCCAGAATTGCAGGATTTCGGGAGTAGAGACCAGCAAATCGTCATGGTCCAGGAAATCGTTCACAACGTCAATTGCGAGCTCCGGCAGGCCTTCAACGAGCTGCACGACAAGCAAGGTCCGACCTTCATGGACGGGTGGGGCGTGTCGATCCTGCTGGACTTCGATATCACCGAGAAGTCCACGGTCGCGCCATCGGCGACCTGGTCGCCGATACCAAGCCCGACCGTGATCCCGACACTTGCTGGCGGGGTATCGGGTTCATCGCAGGCCGAGCGCGACAACAAGATGCATGCCTTCGTCACGGTCGGAGAGCTACTCAAGGCTAAGCGCTGTGACTACCGGAAGGGCGGCTTTATGCTGATGCAGGACAATTTGAAGCTCACCGAGTGGCTGTTCGATGCCTGGACGGTACAAGCAACGAAACAAGCCGATTTCACCAGCGGAGGGCTGCCAGCCGACGTGCTCTATCACGAAGTGAAGTTTGAAGTCGACACGGGGGCAAATGTGACGCCGTCGTTCAAGTTGAGATTAGTGGACGTGAACGACAGCGGCCCGTTCTTCTCGACCAGCAGAAACAGAGTGCATGATCTGCAGATCACGCTCGGACCCACGGATCAAGGCAAGGGACCTTCAAAGAAGGTCGGCCCGAGCCAAGCCGCCGCGAACGTTGCGTTGGCGGCATTGATTGGTCGATCTGTCGGAAGTGCGGTGAGAACCGCCCTTAGGCCCAATTAATTGCGGAGTCGAACATGGCGAAGAAGAAGAAATTGGCAGATCTTCATCCTAAGAACGAATACATGTGTACGCGCGGCGAAGACTCGTGCCTGCTCTGGCAATGGGATGATGCCGACAATTGGTACACGAAATTTGTGGGGACGTGCGATTGCAGCGAGTGCCACGGATTTCTGGAGGCGAACAAGCACGCCGTGGCGCTTGCTGGTGCTCTTGAGAACGCCAAAAAGGGCTAGCTTGGCCGTCGCCGTCTCGCTTCGCGCTCCCGGCGTTTGAGCTGGCCTGCGTTTCGATGTGTGGTCTTGTCTCGGTCTTCAGCCGCGCGGCGAAGCTCGAACAGGACGTCAGGTTTGGTGCGTTGGGGCGCCGACTATTTTCGGGGAGAGCCACGCGGCGAGCAGCGATCTTGCGTTTGCTGCTCGAGATGTGTCCGGGACCTGCGGAGCGATGGTCACTATGCGATGCTTGAGCGATTAGGCCTTTGTGTCAGTAGGCCGTTGTGTCAGTCGACCGGTTCGGTTTGGGCCACGAGATAGCCCCTTGTCTGCCTCGAGCGAGCGGATCGATCGTCTCTCGGAATTATCCGACCTTGCGCTCTTCCTCGAACGGTTGCTCGAGCAGCGGCATATCGAGGCTCGGGATTTCCGGCATGGCCTTGCCGGCAATGGCCTGCAGATCTCCGACCATGCCGACCGTGGACTCGATGACCGCCAAGATCTGGGTTTCACGTTTGGCCCACTGGCGCCCCATGAACTTCCGCTCCTTGTCGAGATCCTCACGCATGTCGTTGAATTTCTCGACCACGGCGTCCACCCGCTGGCGAAACTTGGTGCCGGTCAGATACTGATAAGCCTGCTCCATCTTGGATTGCTGGCCTTGTTGGACCAGGCGAGAGTTGCTGACATCGATCAGCGCCTGACGAAGCGCAACGACCACCGGTACCGCGCAACGGGGGTGGGTGACCCAGACCCCGTCGATCAGATCGAAATGCTCGATATGCTTGGGCAGCGCCTGCGACACGATGAGGGCAACGTCGGCTCCGCTGCGGCGCTGATCGTCGCGCAATTTGGCGAGCCACCCATCGCTCCAGGCCTTCGTACGCTTGGACTCCCACAGGATGACGCCAGCCGGCTGGCCGATGGCGCCATTGACCTGCTGTACGACGTCGGCGCCGAGTTCCCCCTTGCCGACCGGCTCGATCAGATCTGTCGGGAAACGGGTGCGGAGCATGCCTTCGAGCTCGAGCTCGAGCGCCTCGCCCTGGGATTGCTGCGATCCCTGTTCGGCCTTCCGCTTCAGCTCTTCGATCGTGCGCGTCATCGATTCGATGGTCTGGTCCTTCTCGGCGACCCGCAGCCGGGCAGCTTCGTCGGCTTCCTGCTTCGCCTTGAGCTGGATGCCTTCGAGCGACGCCTGGACGCGCTTCTCGATGGTCAGATCGAGCTCACGCTTCTCTTCGTCGAGCGCGCGCTGCTTGCGGATGACATCGGCATGGGCCTGCTGCGCTTCGGCGAGCTTCGTGTTGTTGGCTTCAAGCGCTTGCCGGAGCTCCGTCACCTCGTTGCTGCGGGCCTGCAGCTCCGCAGCGGCTGCCTCGCGGGCCTTCTTGGATTCTGCGGCGACCAGCTGTCCGCGCTCGGCCGCCAGACGGCTCGCGACCTGATCCTCGATCTGCGCACGTTCCTTCAGAATCTGCTCGCGGTCCTGGCGCAGGGCCTCGGCTTTGCGAGCTATCTCGGCATCCTTGCTCGCCAGCTGCTCCTGAAACCGCTTCCGCGTTTCCGCGAGCAGGGGGGCGGCGAGCGACTCGGTCAGGTGGATCTCGTGGTTGCAATTCGGACAGCGCAGCGTGGGCTCATGCGAGACCCCGATTGCGGTTGCTTGAAAGCTCATGAGACCTCCTGGTACGCTCGCCATGGTGCCGAAACGCATCCGAACCGGCCAGCCTTGCGGGGCTAGAATTGCCGCTTTACCTCGATTTCCACATAGTTGTTGCCGCCGGGAGAGTTTCTCGCCGGCTTTTCCACGGTAAACCCCAGCCATGCGCCTGATGGGCGGATCGCGTCGCCATTTGAGCACCTTGGGCGATCCAATTTGGGAGCCGGCAACCGCGCCAACTCAGCGGACACGCCGGTTCCAATTGCACGGCGCATCCAAGCGCTTGGGCGAACCGAAGGGCTAGACCCGGGCGTAGCGGTAATGGCCCTTCAGGTTTGAATTGATGAAACCGCCGATCGAGGAGGCGCGCCAGAGCTCGTCGTAGAGCTGCTGCGGGACGTCGAAATATTGGTAGACGGCACCGGTCTTGAATTGAACCTCGAGAATCCGGCTATTTGGATCATAGCCGACTTCGGCCACGTTTGAGGATGTGACTGGATCCCGTCTCACTTCGCGTCTCCTGATTTCATCTGCTCCGTGTCGATCGGCTCGACATGGACGTTGTTTGGCCGCGGATTTTGTCGTCGCCACAGCTCGACGGCTTCGGAATAATTTGCTGGATCTCGTTTCTGATTCCAGCCGCCCGGGCCCTCGTAGCCGTCAGCCTCTGACCCTGCCACAACCACGTTCGGGTCCGAACTGTCTGGCCGCCGGTTCGAGCCGGGAGGATTGATCAGTGTGCGGATCGGCAGATTCACTGCTTCTCCGATGATCATGGCTTCGCCGGTTCGGAGCACCGGTAACATGGCGAACAGTCCATCCAGGTTGTCGGAGGCTGCGCCTTTGACGTGGTTGCGATCTTCTGGCGTTGGTGAGCCGCAGCGCGAACAAGGTCCCGCACTGCGACAGGATGGTCTGGTCGATTTCCGCCGGCCGCTGGCTGACCAGCATCATGCCGATCCCGTATTTGCGGCCTTCCTTGGCAATTTTTCTAACCGCCGCCGAGGCGATCTGCTTTTCGCCGAGATAGGCGTGTGCCTCTTCGAGGACGACGAGGAGTGGGCGTTCGCGGCCGCCTTCCGGAATGCTCCTCGCCCAATACAGCGCCTCGTAGCAAATGCGTAGGACCGCACCGACGAGCTCCGATTGAA
Organism: Bradyrhizobium sp. USDA 4503; assembly: GCF_054055815.1. NCBI lineage: Bacteria > Pseudomonadati > Pseudomonadota > Alphaproteobacteria > Hyphomicrobiales > Nitrobacteraceae > Bradyrhizobium > Bradyrhizobium sp. USDA 4503. The sequence goes on along the minus strand of NZ_JBSRXS010000001.1, from coordinate 2,395,701 downwards.
TCGATGGCGGGATGTTCGACAGGTCCAGGATGGTGATGGGACTGCGATCACCGAGCCAATCCGCCAGCAGTGTGTCGAGGTCCTGGTCGGTGGTACCGTCCTCAGCTGGGCAGTACGGTCCGGGCCTCAGCAAGAAGTCAAAGCGTGGATCGCGAATTTTGGAGCCGAGGGCGTCCATTTGTCGGCTGATCGACAAAGGCGAACGGGTGTGTCGGATCTTTTCCGGGTCACCCTTGACGTCTTTCGCGGCGCGAAACCGTGGCGGGATGCCTCGGATGGCGCTGCCGTCTTGAACGGGCTTGGCGGTTTTGGGATCGAGTTCGAGCGCCCATGTGCTTCTCGATTGAGCTTGCCCGTCGCGCTCGAAATGCGTCGACCGCATCTCGCAGTGCAGATCGAACCACAATTTGTGGATACTGAACGGCACCGGCGTATCGACACTCAAGGTGTCGGCATTGACCCCGGGTCGGGCCTTGGCGCGCAGGCTATCGAGCTTGAGCGCCATGATCTGATCAATAACCGCGCCGCGATCAGCCGCGTTCTCGATGGTGCCCAATGTGATCGGCAGCAGTTCGTCGAGCGTCATCGCCCAATACGGGATGTAGAGGGGGCGCTCTCCCTTGCGATGGTCTGCGTTGATGCGGAAGACGGCGGCGCGATCCTGGAGCGCCCGACCATATTCCCCGTGGATGTCGATGACCAGGATGCGGGCGGATGGATAGCGGGCGCGGTCCGACAGCGCGGCCAGCAATCCGGCGACCGTGGTCGACTTGCCCGATCCCGTGGTACCCAATACGGCGCTGTGGCGCGTGACGAGCTTGTCGATCTCTACCAAGGCAGGGATGCTGCTTGCGCTGGCGAGCTGCCCAACCTGCACGAAGCGATCGTCGTTCGGACGCCCGTAGATCGTGCGAAGATCGGTCTCGGTGACCAGGTGTGCGGTGTCGCCGACGGTCGGAAACTGCGAGACGCCTCGGTCAAACCGTGCGCCCGGTTGACCTTCCCCGACCAGCTGGACGGTCATCCATCGATTGCCGTGGATTTCCACCTCGGCGAGGCGCTCCGGGACCGCACTCGCGCCGACCTGCGAGATCACGCCATAAAGATTGGCGAATCCGAGCGGAATGCGAACGAACCCGCCGACCTGGCCGACCCGGTAGCTCTGGCCTTCGATGAAGCTCAGTCCGGAAACCGTCTCGCTCCCGAGTTTTACGCGAACCGTGGCACCGCTGACATCTTCCACGGTGCCGAGCAAGGTTGGATCTGTCCGAGGCATGGCAGCTCACCTGGTCTCGGTGATCGAGTTTGCAATCAGGCGCAGGAAGTCTCCGAATTTCGCGAAGTCACCGAGCTCGAAGGCGCAGGGGCGCGGCGCATCCGCATCCGTGCCGACAACCTCTGGCGCAACTGTGAAGATGTTGGCCAAGGCGGAGGGATCCCGGGTCGGCATCGTGAGCCAGCCGGCCACCTGCCTGCGAATGACCGCCTTGTCCTTAGCCATGAGCGACAGGTTTGAGTTCTCGGTCGCGAGGTTCACGGCCGCCGGATAGCCTGAGAGCGGGCCGTACAGGACCGCAAAGCAGGCGGCCGACGGATTTGAGCGCAGGCAGTCGACCAGCGCTTCATTGATGTGTTCATCGCCGAACGAATATCCCAGCACGAAGAGCGCCACGGGACGCTCGCCACGCTTGAGGAAGTGCTTCAGGCGGTCCGCCATGACTACATACGGCATCCGGCGGCTCTCGTCGTATTTGAGATGCGACGGATGAATTAGAAGCTCGTCGCCGGCGTACTCGTGCTCGGTGCGGAATACGGCCTTCGATGTCTTGTTGAACCTCCAATTGATAGAGCCGTGGAGTTTCCAGACGCGCGCCCACCTTTCGGGAGCTTCGCCATCCTCGATCGCCTTCTGATCGAAGAACGGTCGTGCCGAGCCGACAAACCCGTCGAAATAGGGCACCTCGAGATGCTCTAGGGCCTCCTCGAGCAGTAGATCGTAGTTCGTGGTGAACACGTCCGTCGAGGGTGATCGATGACGGCCGATATATTCGGCAAGCGCGTGGTAGGGTGTGGAAGGAGGGGGGAGCGATCGGGTCACCCTCAGCCGTATCGCGTTGCAGATGTGCTTGTCGAGAACCGTCAGTTCCTCAGCGGACAAGCCCCGAACCCCGACCTTGCCGGCGACCTCCCGAAACTGCCTCACCCGGTTGAGCATCAGCTCAACGTTCGGAGTGTCGATGTCATCCTCCTTGAAGACACCCAACAGCTTTGAGTAAGGACCCTTGGCCTTCTCATCGGTGGTCAGGAGTCCATCAATATATGACGTCAGCCCCCGAATGTCGGGAATGATCGACGAGAATCCAGAACCCGCTTCGTCTTTGACCATTACGGCGCAGGGGCATCCGGCACCGAGCAGAAATCCGACGGGAAGCTTGCCGACAGCAAGCGTCTGCCGCAACTGCGACACGCATTGATGGGCGTCGTGCCCGAAAGCCATGATCCCTGTCCTCGTCCTATGTGCCGTTTCGATCGCGATTGTGCTGCGATCGTGGCACAACCGTCAAGAGAGTCACGGGCGCCATGCACATTGCGGTGAGCTATGCTTGCCGCGATCTTCGCTCGCGCGGCAAGTTCGGTGCTTGTTTGATCGTCATGAGAGTACCGCCCGCCTCCGGTCTTCCACCGCCACCGGCGGATAATACTGCGGAGCCTCCGCGCGGTCGTACATGCCGTAGTCGCGCATGACCTCGAAGATACGGATGTGTTCTGTCGCTGGATCGGAAAGCAGGCGCGCCGAATTCCAGGCCGGACGCAAAATCCGGCAGATCGATCAGATGGGCGAAGCGAGCGGTGCGGTACATGCTTTCAAAGGAATCGTGCCGCCATTCGGTCGTGACCGGCAAATCGGGGCTCGTCGACTCCGAGGCGATAACAAAACTCGCCGCACGGCGGGCAGGATCATTGTAGGGCGTACGTCGCTCAGACTTCCAGATCGACCGGTCGGATCGGACCTCATGAACGATCTGGGAGATCCGAATTCGGTAATCGGTGAAGATTTCCTCTCGTCTGATGGTTTGAATCGCGTGATGGCGCTCCTCGGCCCGCCATGCGGTCAACGTTCCTTCGTCCAGCCAGACTTGATAGGAGAGGAGAAGGTTCTCGCGTGTCAGGCTCTTGAAGCGGTCGATGAAAAGACAGCCGTCCATTTCATCGAGTCTGGGTCTGAGTAACGAGGCCAGGTTCATATAGCGATCGACATGCCCGTTCCGGATCTGAACCTCGAAAAACTGCGAAATCATTCCTCTCAACTCTTTGGATCGGCCGATTGAGCGCGCCTCTGATTCGTGGCCGAATCGGTGCACATCAAGTCATCATTGAAGCCGGTCTGACGCCAGTGACGACGTCAGCGCGTCGAGCGGACTGTACTGGTGTCGTGTAGCGTACGGCTGGAGTGATTCTTGAAGGGGCACCCGCAGCACGCAGAACAGCGCGGTCGTGCACCCTGCGATAGCACGCACTTGAAAATGGGAAAAAATCCAATCGGTTACGCTGGCCCCGCAGACGACGAGTTGGCCGGGTCCTAATCCCGATCATGGTGTTGTTCGAGACGATCGAAAAGCCCCTGAGACAGTCGCGGTGAAATAAGTTGCGCGGACGTCAGGCACGAGATCCAAGTCCGACGAACGTCAGGCGATGTCATTGCGGATGCCGTTGGGAGAGCTGGGCAGCGGTATCGCGAACGCGCCGCGTCGATGGGATCGTGATCGAACTCGTCGCTCGCAGGACTTCGACCGCGACTGATGGCATTGTCACGCGGTCAATTGGCCTCCGGACGCGGTCCAGAAATCCGCGTCTTCGAAGAGCCATCTCCGAAGGGGAGGCTGGAACGTTCCCTGCTCTCCTCAATAAGGCGATCGCCTATTCGCAGCGGCGCGCCAGGAGAGGGTATTTGTTGACCGCCGGTGCATGCGACAAGAGTGGGATGGTGTGGGAGGGGGAAGGGCGAGCCGGGGCGAGCTGCAGATATGCGCGTCGCGCACCGTCAGTTTGTTCAGCGGGCAGACCCCGAAGGGCGCCGTTCGCCCGCAGTCACTTAAGCCTTGGCCTGCGGCCTGTCGAAGCGGCGGGAACCACGGTCCGACATTCTCAAGGTGGACGGTTGCCGATGCTTGATGTAGGTCATGGCGGATAAGCATCTTTTTGAAACATCAGGCGTTAAATTCGTACGTGCCGTGCCGCGAGCATTTATTGATGTACGATGTCTATCTGAACGGACGAAAGGAAATCCTTGTCGTCGCACGAGGAAAGGATCTTCCGGCCGAGGTCGGTGGGAGCTGGCGCATGAAGAAGCGCCGGGTTCGGGTCGTGAGTGATGAGATCCGCGATGACGTTGAGCGGCGTGGCTACCATCAAAGGAGCCTCGATGCGTCGCCAAGACGTCCCAAGAGTCGACTCAGGCCGCTCAGCTCCTGAATCGCTGAAGTTAAATGGCATGCGAAGGCGCACTCATGGCCTCGTCCCGCTCTGCGACCTCGCCGCCCGCGAAAAGACGAGCGTGTCTGGTCGAGGAATTACTCCACGGATGGCTGGAGGGGGCCCACAAGCTCAAGGGATGGCCCTCTCAATCAAGTTCAACCGCATCGTCTAAAGGAAAACGCCGCCGTCGCCGACGGGTTTTTGCGCCCTACAAAAGTAGAGGACGTTTTCGACAAGACGGGCACCGCTCGCCGGGGATCGCTAACGGGAATGGTTCGGCCGAATTTGCCCCGGATCTGCGGCGTCACCACGTTTCCCGGGATGGGGCTGTTAGAGTAATCTTTGCCATTCCTGGCCGTAACTGTCACGATCACACCGGGTCCGAGGGTCTGGGCGGGCTTTTCTATTGCACCAAGCGGTTTATATTGCAGGGGCGAAGATCTGGATGGCGCAATGGGTATTCCCGAGCACGACAAGCTCTCGATAGACGATTTTTTCGATGCCATTTCCGGCAGCGAGGTCCGCTATGAGCTCGTAGGCGGCGTAGCCTATGCTATGGCCGGCGCCAAAGAAGGGCACAACGTCATCTGCAGCAACGTCCAGACAGCCTTCGTTCCGGCCGGGAAGAAGAAAGGCTGTCGTACCACATCGAGCGACACGGCCGTCCAGACCGGGCCGGATACGATCCGATATCCCGACGTCGTGGTCGATTGTGGTCCGCCCAATGCGTCCGCAATGACGGCCTCCAATCCGACCCTGATCGTCGAAGTCTCCTCGCCAGGCACCGCCGTCTTCGACTACCAGGAGAAGCTGGGCGAATACCAAAATTTGAAGAGTGTCGACACGGTTATTCAAATCGAGTCCGAGATTGCGTTCGTTAAGGTTCATCGACGGCAAGAGGACGGAAAGTGGACCGAGGAAAAGTTCGAGGAATTTGACGTCGCCATTCCACTTCCGACGCTGGGCACATCCATCACGCTGAATGAGATCTACGATACGCTCGATGTGAGGCCTCGACCGCGTCTCCAGGTCGTAAGAAGTGACCATACTCCTCGTTAATCTGCTGCAGCATGTTCTGAGGGCGATCGGCGAGTCCGAGTTGAGGCCTCTTTGCGTAGCAGGGCCAACGCGGCGTCGTCAGACCGAGGCATTTTTGCCGAAAGCTCGGTGCTTCAAGCTGCCGCTACTGCAACGCAGCGCTGACACATGCGGCAAGCGCCTGACGAACGCAGCAGTCTACGTCTCCATTTATCTCTGAGCCTGAAAAGCGAATCAGCCTAATCCCGGCCTTCGAGGCCGCCACTTCTTTCAATCTGTCATTGGCCTGCTGCTGCGGTGTCGAGTGGAAGTCCTTTCCATCGCACTCGACAAGGATGAGTGGCTTGGTCTGCCCTCTCGCGAGAACGGCAAAGTCATACCTGAACCGTTGAAGCGGGTACTGCGGATACAAGACGAGATCAGCCTCCAGCCTCGCGCCGATCGCAAATTCCCAGCCTAATTCTTCGCACACCGGCCTCAGCACCAATGCTAGCTTCGCGCCAAATATCGTTTCTATCGGGCTCTCGGTCACGCCTGACATGGCAAAGCTCTCAACAGCACTCTCGACAGCCTTTACCAGTGCCATGCTGAGAGGCATGAATTCGCGCGTCGGCGCGTCGTCCGGATCACGTTCGTCGGGCCGGACAATGGCAGATCTGAAATTGGAGAAGTCATCGACCACTTGAGGACTCGTTGCGTATTACATGTAGTCTTCCAGTTCGCCCAATCGCTTGCTGCATCGCTTTAGTCGCAGCAAATCATTGTTACGCAACTCGCCGACGCCGCTCCGCCAAAGGCGCTCGATGAACCGCTCGTCATCCTCGTCGACGAGTTCGGCGCGAGCCTCGTAGCAACGATTGATGAGGTTTCTGACGCTGACGCCCCCAATATCCCGGTGCAACTCGGCTGCGTCGCGAATTTCGAATAGTTTTTCAGCTTGCAATGTCGTGAGACGGAAGTCGCGCAAAGCAAGCAAGGCTTGTGCGCGCTCCTTACTGAACTTGAAATCTTTTCGCTCCTCACGCGAGAGCGACATGATTTCCGCCGATTGCTCGGCAATGTCTCGGAGGAATGTCAACTCCCATTCCGAAAAGACACTTTCCGCCGTCTTGGCCAAGGCGAGCAGGCTGAGGGCAAGATTTCGAACCTTCGCCGGATCGCTGCTAACAGCGTGCATCTCGCGGTACGACGCCATGTGTGTAACCTGTGGATAACCTGTCGATAAGGCTGTGCGACTCAGGTACAGAACCTGAGGATAGGCTGGCTTGCCTGCCGCAAGCAGCCGTTTCGTCGGTTTATCCACGGAGAATTCAGAGCCCTCGAGGCGCGTAATCTGGCCTGCTTGTCAATTCGAGCGGCCGCGCCTCGACGCCATTGGTGCGATATCTTCGGCGTTCGACCCGCCGATTGACCGAGATGATCCGGCTTGGACCTTCTGTTCGGCATGGGTCGATACCTGACAAATTGTTCTTATATCGCGCGCGTGGCATCGGCGCTCGCCGACTTGACGGGCATTGGCGAGCCGCCCGTCATCTGTGTGAGGGCGAAGCCGCTCACTGACGAACAGCCACCTTTGTCAGGAGGGACGGCCGCACTGCTGTGGGTAGGGATTCATCATTCGGCGATGCCCAGTGCCCTGAGGCGCGATCAAGAACAACAGCTATTGGCCCCCTCGATTGGTAGCGCCCACGATGCAATTGATCCGGGCCACGCGAGGCGTGAGGCCCGAAGGTGCTCACGCAAGGTGAGCACGGGGCGAACGGCAGCAGCATGCCATGCGGGCGTTTTGATCCTTTTCAGGCGTACAGCGGTGAGCGCTTCCGTTTGAACCGTCGAGCCGGACTGCCGAGGCGTAAGCGCTGGATTGGAAGAGTGCTGGCGCCGGTGGCGCGGTCTGCGCGTCGTTCATTCGAATTCTTGCACGCCGGAGACGCAACAATGTGCGGTTGATGCGTCGGAGATTGCTGGTTACTCGGTCGCTACTCTCCTCGAACTCCTCAGGTGTCCTCCATCGCCATGCTGAAATCGGGGTACGACCCGAGGAGGTCGTCCCGTCCAGGCTGGCCATTGTTTTTCGACCAGTCCGTATCTTCCAGGCGCAATCAGCGCGCTCGACGAGCCGCGGCGCGCCGGCTCGTATCGGATGCTTTTGGGAAGGGCGATCGATGCCGAAGCCGAAGCCTTGGACAGCAGAAGAAGAGCGACGATTGCTTGAGTTACGCCGCGGCGGACTGAAGTGGATTCGCATCGCCGCGGAGCTCGACAGATCCGAAGCGTCCGTCGTCGGCCGCTATCTGAAGCACCTGAAGAATAGGCGGCCAGAGACCGTGCCGGAGCAGGGCAACTTGCCGAAGGCATGCAAACGGCAGCCCTGAGAGACGATTCAAGCTTATACTGAAACGACCAATCACTCTTAGCGCAAGAAGACGAGAAGGCAGGCGTAAGCCCATCGCGGGGAGGCCGGCTTTCGAAGCGCCCTAGCGACGAGGAGAGCGAGCTTGCCAGTGCCGGGCACGTTCTTTGTTCGTCTTGCCGGGTTGCAGAGATCGGAGCCGAGCGAAGAACTAACAGCGTTGGCGCACTCTGCTTGTGGTTCCTTCGAATTCATGCACGTCGGAGGCGCAACATTGCACGGTTGATGCGTGCCGGATTGCTGGTTACTCCGTCGCAGCTCTCCTCGAGCTCCCTAGGTGTCCTCCAACACCTTGGACCACTAGCGGCCTGGCTGGGTCTCTGCCAGGCCGCCTTTCTTTGTTGCGGCGGCATTCGGGCCTTGGCGTGTGGTAAGCTCGTAGGAGCGCATCGCCCTAGAGTGATTCCACCAGAATTACCGTGACAACACCCGCGCGAAAGCCGCGGATGATGCCGACGATCAGATTGCAGGCAGCGCCAAGACCTCGCGCAGGCATCCGACACGCGCGGTGACAGGGTGCGGAGCGAGCAAGCCAGCCGCGGTGAGCCGGCAAGGTCTCTACGTCGCTGGATCGATGATACCAGCGCGCTGTTCTCTGCGGTCAATGTTCTGTTATTCTGTCGCCGGGCAGTCGCCAAATACAGGCCCGCCATTAATCGAACTCGGGAAACCATGATTACGCAGAGCCAACGTCGAACAGCCACCATCGCCGCGATCCTCGACGGTGCACGCAAACTGTTCGCTTCGCGCGGCTTCGCCGAAACCAGCGTGGACGCGATTGCTTCCGAGGCCGGCGTAGCCAAGGGGGCTGTCTACCATCATTTCTCCTCCAAGGAGGAGATCATGGATCAACTGGTCGATGCCGTGCAGGCTGATTTCGCCGTCGAGGTCCGCAAGGCGGCACGGCGGGGCAAGGATCTGGCTGACAGTTTCTCCCGGGGGGTCCTGAAATATCTATTGATCGCCACCGCACCTGCCGCGAAGCGGATCCTGTTCGTCGATGGACCGGTGGTCCTGGGTTGGGAGCGTTGGCGCGCGATCGATGATCGCCACTTTTCGGTTCTCGTTCGCGGCGCACTGGAAGCGCACCTCAGAGAACAGGGAATGCGCGAAGGCAAGGTACAGGCCATCGGCCAACTCGTCGCCGGTGCGTTGCTGGAGTCAGCGTTAGTGTGCGCGACCTCCGACAAGCCCGAGCGCGCAGCGCGCGACATGACAGAGGGATTGATGCATCTATTGAGACCTCTGCTCAGGTGAGCTGCGCGTCACGGCCGCTCCATCTGATCATTGGTGGGTTTGATACGGCTTGTCATTAAATCTGCTTGTCGATCGTGCAGCCACCAGCGATGGTGCTTCGATCCTGCGCGTTGAGCCGCTGGCTCCTCGAGGCGAACGCGTCACATGTCAGGTGCTTTTAGTTTGATCGATGTGATCAAGCGAAGCTGGCAGATCGACGACACGTGGCCCTCACGGCTTTGAAGCGATCGCGAGAAGCGTGATCGCGCGCTCCGGCGTGCCCCAATCAGCCGATAGCTCGACAGCGCTGCGGTCGCCGACGTGTCCTCACGAGCGGTTCTGCGATGGTGTCGCAACAGACTGGCCATGGAGAATTGAAACAGCGCAGCGAATCTGAGCGCGTGCGTTCTGACCCATGCCTATTCGCCGTCCGGATCGAACGCCGTCAGCGCGCCGCGCGGTCGCGCGTCGGTGTTTTGTTCAATTCGAAAGCAAGGCGCGATAATCGATGGCATTGAAATGGCGACGAAAATTCCAAGGAAACCGACCTTGAGTCGGTCGAAACCGACCCGTGGTCTGTTTGTTGATTGGTGCACCTTTGAATTGGAATAGTTCGCATGTTCCGATCGGGTGCTGCGTGTTAGGTCTTGAGCAATATCTGGCGATGCCAGGAGGAACGATGGTGCCGCGAGGCGACACTGCAGGGTCGGAACGGCGGCCTGCAGCAAGCCGCCCGGTCGCCAAGGGGGAAACGGGATGAACCAAGATGGTCTCTGCTCCGGCAGAGGGACCTGCTTGCGAGCCGCGTCCAGAGCCTGCGTGTCGGCAAGTTACATCGAGATGCCAATCAGAATGCAGGGCAGGCCCATATCACAGGGATTGGGATCGGCTGCGCTCGTGTTGGATTACTCCAAGCAGCCAAAACGCACGAGCCGCCCGGCAAATGACCACGCAACAATTGGCCGCTCCGTGATCCGCGTGAGTGGGGTGCGGCGGGATCGCGCGGAGCTCGCGTCCTGGGGAGGGTGCAGATGATGCGCGGTACACGCGCTGCGAGCCGACTTCCAACGGGTGTCTCAACTACCAACCGAGGAGAATGGAATGACGTTGCCGTCTGCGAATGCAATCGGAGCCAGTCAAGCCGCGCTGAAGCGAATGGCCGACCGAGATACGCCGTTCGTCAAGAATGCTTGGTATCTCGCCGCCTATGGGGAGGAGGTCGGGCGTGAATTGCTTGCACGCACCGTGCTTGGCAAGAAGCTTGTGTTTTACCGGACGACAGCAGGCGTCCCGGTCGCGCTCGACGACCGGTGTGCGCACCGATCCTTTCCCTTGTCGAGGAGCACGCTCGACGCCGACACCATCGTTTGCGGCTACCATGGCTTCCGCTATGACGCCGAGGGAAATTGGGTGGAGGTACCGTCCCAACCCAAATGCCCGAAAGGCGTCGGCATCCGGTCCTACAAGCTCGTCGAGCAAGGACCGCTCATCTGGATCTGGATGGGCGAGGTGGCAGACGCCAATCCGTCGCTGATTCCCGACCTTTCCTGGATGCACTCCGCAGACTGGGAGTGGACCAAGGGTCAGATGGACGTCAAGGGCAACTACATTGGCTTGCACGAAAATCTGATCGACCTGACGCATTTGAGCTATCTGCACGCCAACAGCCTGGGCTCGCCGGAATATGCCCGTGCGCCGTTCAACGTTGACCTGTCGGACACCACCTTTGCGGTGGAACGGCTGGTCACTCCGGTGAAGCTTCCGCCGATCTGGAGCCAATCTACCCCCCTTGGCGACACCAAGACCGGCGCGCGCTTCGCCCGCTCCGAATTCGTCTCGCCGGCGCTTCACCTGACCAGCGCGCGCATCTACGATACGGCTCATCCCGAACATGAGCGCAGGTACTACGGCCTGAAAGTGGCGCACCTGATCACGCCGATCAACAATGGCGAGTGCCGTTATTTCGCGATTATCGGGCGTGATTTCGCGCTGGGTAATGTTGAAGTCCGCGACTTCTTCCACAACAGCCTCTACGCCATCCTCAACGAGGATCGCTACGGGCTCGAGTTGATCGAGCCGATTGTGGCTGAGCGTGACGAGGAGTTCTTCGAGGTGTCGGTGGCGAGCGACGCGGCGGCGGTCGCGATGCGCAGGTACATCAAAACGCTCGCGCTGCAGGAGCAGGAGGCCGGCAGGCGTCCGGCGGTCGCGGCCGAATAGTCGAAACGATGATCCAGTCGACAAGGTCGAGCGGGGAATGCTGATGACGGTCTGTTTGCGCTTTCAATTGGCAGATTGGGGCCGAGCCGACCTGCTCGATCTTGAAGCCCTGGACATCATCGACGCGTGTCGCTCGGATGCCAGCGACACGTGGCGGGCCAAGATCCTCAATGCCAGCGGTCGGGTCGCAGGCATCGAGACGGTGGCGGACGATGGGCCGCATAGGGCCGTCGTCGAGCTTCTGTTCGATGAAGCCGAAGATGCCGCGCGCATCAGACGGAAGTTCAAGTCCCGTCTTGGAGAATCCCTGACGGGTCCTTGAAGAATGACTTGTGGATGGATGCGGTTGATCGGAGGGCGGGCGCTCGAGCAGCGGTGTTGATCCGGGACCTCGATAGCGATCGCTCAGCGATCGCATCGACTGGATCGATGATCGCGGCGAGCTGACCGCAGACGCGCGGACGAACGAGCGTCCGGCCAAGCGCGGTTGCCGGGCTGGAAATGAACGATGGAAGTGCCGGCCGCGCGGCCAGATCCGGGATCGGGGCGGGCGAGCTGGTGCGAGGAGGGTGGACTGCATGGGCGCGAAGAAGGTGCTTTGCTCAAGCTGCGATATCTATTGTCAGGTGCTCGTCGAAACGAATGATGACGGTACGCTGAAGATCAAGGCCCAGGATCCGCGGCCAGGGTGGGCCAACATCTGCATCAAGGGGGTCCACGCACCCGAGGGCTTCGATCATCCCGACCGTATTCGCTATCCGCTCAGGCGGGTCGGAGAGCGAGGCTCGGGACGTTGGCAGCGGGTATCCTGGGACGACGCGCTCGATGACATCGCGTCCCGGCTCGGACAGATCATCGCGTCGGATGGGCCGGAGGCGTTTGCCGTCTCCGAGAGCCCGTGGAACGTTCAGAGTGGCAACGGCATGTCGCGCCGCTTCATGAACCTGCTGGGCGCCCCAAACTGGATGAGCGGCATCGCCTTGTGTTCCGGAAACACCGCCGCAATCAACCGAATGGTCTACGGCTGGTACCCGTTTCCTGACTACTCGAAGACCAACTGCATTGTGCTGTTCGGCCACAATCCATGGAAGCACAGCTGGACCCCGATCCACAATTCGATTCGCCAGGCGCAAGCGCGTGGCGCCAAGCTGATCGTCCTTGATCCCCGCAAGAGCGAGAATGCCGAAGTGTCCGATCTCTGGCTTCCGCTGCGAGCCGGGACGGACGCCGCAATGTGTCTCGGCTGGATCAACGTGATCATCGACGAAGGGCTCTACGACGCCGAATTCGTCGACAAATGGACCGTGGGCTTCGATGCGCTCAAGCGCCGCGCGCGCGAGTATCCGCTCGAGCGGGTGGCCGCGATCACCGGCGTCGCGGCCGAGACAATTGCCGAAGCTGCGCGGCTGTATGCCACCTCAGGGCCGGCGATCATCCCATGGTCGCCGATCACCGATCAGCAGCGCAATAGCACGTCGGCGATCCGCCTGCAGTGCACGTTGCGCGCCTTGACCGGCAATATCGATGTTCCCGGAGGCGAGATCCTGCACGGCTACCACCCGACCGTGATCAACGACTCCGAGCTCGAACTGCACGAGGTGCTTTCCGGGCGGCAAAAGATGAAGCAGCTTGGTGCCGATACTTTCCCGGCATTTACCTATCGAGGCACCGCCCCGCTCGGAGAACCCACGCGGCGCGTCTGGGGGCATGAATACGCAAATATCGTTGCGGGCAGCTACATGGCCAACCCGACCAGCGTCTTTCAGGCGATGTCCGAGCAGACGCCGTATGCGGTCAAGGCATTCCTCAGCGTGGGCAACAACACGATGATGAGCTTTGCCAACATGCAGCTGATCTACCAGGCCCTGATGAAGCAGGAATTGGTCGTCGCCTTCGAGCATGTCATGTCACCCACGGCGCAGCTGGCCGATTATGTCCTACCTGGCGACAGCTGGCTTGAGCGCCCGGCGCTCTCGGACAGCTTTGGTTGGACCTCGGCGATGCGCTCATCGCAGCAAGTGACCGCTCCGCAAGGCGAGTGCCGCAACGTGTACGATCTGTGGAAGGGGCTGGCCGACCGAATGGGCATTGGCCAGTTCTTCCCCTGGAACAATGTCGGCGAAGTGCTCGACTTTCGCGTTGCTCCGATGGGCAAGACGTTTGACGAGTTTGCGCGCGATCACGCAGTGCATATGGAAAGGCTACGGTTCAGGAAGTACGAGGCAACGGGCTTTGCCACGCCGTCCGGCAAGGTCGAATTCTACTCCAGCATTCTGGAGGAGCTCGGCTTCGATCCATTGCCCTATTATCGCGAGGATCCACCGGCCGACGACCGCTTCCCGCTGACGGCGTTCACGGGAGTGCGCGAGCCGGAGTTTTTTCAGACCGGTCAGCGGCATATCGCGTCGCTGCGAGCGCGCAACCCGGAACCTCGGGCTTTCCTGCATCCCGTGGACGCCGCGGCGAGCGGTATCCGCAGCGACGACTGGATCGAGGTGATTACGGAACAGGGCCGCTGTGTGGCGAAAGTGGCAATTCAACAGAGTATGCCGAAAGGATTGGTCCGCGTGCCGCACGGCTGGTGGAAGCCCGAGACGCGGCAGGGGGCGGATTATCTCAGCGGTGCGTGGACACATGCTGATGCGCAGATTTGTCCTGACCGGCCCGAGTATCTCGATCGGGAGCAGGGCATTCCGCATCTGCGCGGCATTCCCTGTGCCGTCAGGAAGGTGGCGGCGCCACTCGATGACTTGGCGGTCGAGCAAATGTTGCAACCTGCCCAGTAGTTCTCAGCTTCGTGGTGACATTCCCTGCGGCGAGGGAGGGCAGGACTTCCGAAGGTGCCACGCCCTGCAGCGTCGCGGGCGACGCTTAGACTGAAGCTCGTTCATTTGCGAACAATAAAGTGGGAGCAATTATGCTCGGAATGATGATGAATACCCCGTTGCAGATCTCGGCGATCCTGCGACACGCGGAGGCCTATCATGGCGCTACGGAGATCGTCTCCCGCACCGTCGAAGGGCCGATGCACCGTTATACCTTTGCCGATATGGCCAAACGGGCCAAGAAGGTCGCCAATGCCCTGCAGCGCTTTGGCCTCGAACGAGGTGATCGTGTCGCAACGCTGGCCTGGAACGGCTATCGACACCTAGAGCTCTATTACGCGATATCCGGCTCTGGTTACGTGTGCCATACCATCAACCCCCGTCTCTTCAGCGAGCAGATTTCGTTCATCATCAGACATGCCGGCGACAAGGTGCTGTTCTCTGATCTCACCTTCCTGCCGATCCTGGAGATGATCGCCGACACATTGAAGGGGCTGAAGGCCGTGGTGATCATGACCGACGACGCGCATATGCCAAAGTCGGCGGTGCTACCAAACCTTCTCTGCTTCGACACGCTGATCGCCCAGGAGCCCGACGAATACCAATGGCCGGTGTTCGATGAGAATACGGCATCGGGACTGTGCTACACCTCCGGCACGACCGGCGAACCGAAGGGTGCGCTCTACAGCCACCGGTCCACCGTGCTGCACGCTTTGGCGCTGAGCCTTCCCGACGTGCTCGCGCTGTCGGTGCGCGAGGTGATAGCGCCGGTCGTGCCGATGTTCCATGTCAACGCATGGGGCATACCCTATGCCGCGCTCGTCACCGGAACGAAGCTCGTGTTGCCTGGTCCGAAGTTGGATGGCGCCAGCCTGTACCAGCTGTTTGCGGAGGAGGGCGTTACCGTCACGGCCGGCGTGCCGACGGTTTGGCTCGCGCTGCTGGACTGGATGGATGCGAACCAAAAGGAGTTTGGATGCCTGCGGCGCGTGTTCATTGGCGGGGCCACGCCAGGGCCGAACATGATGAGCCGCCTGCACGCCAAAGGAATAAGCCCGCACCAAGGCTGGGGCATGACCGAGACCAGTCCGATCGGGCTCGCCACCGCCCTCCTGCCGAAGCACAAAGCGCTGCCGTTCGAACAGCGGATCGCGCTGGAAGTCAAGCAGGGCCGGCCGGTGTTTGGCATGGAGTTTCGCATCGAAGGGGCGGATGGCAGGCCGATTGCCCGTGACGGAAAGAGCTTCGGCTCGATGCTCGTGCGAGGTCCATGGGTCGCCGCCGGCTATTTCAACAGCGAAAAAACCGCGGCACACGAGGTCGAGGGCTGGTTCAACACCGGCGACGTCGTCACGATGGATGAAGACAGCTTTGTCCAGATTGTCGATCGCACCAAGGACGTGGTGAAGTCCGGCGGCGAATGGATCAGCTCGATCGAGCTTGAGAACATCGCTCAGGCGCATCCTGCGGTCAAGGAGGCCGCTGTCGTTGCGCGGCCCGACAAGCGCTGGGGAGAACGGCCCGTGCTCGTCGTCCAACTGAAGCCTGGCGCGACGTTTTCGCGGGCAGATCTGACCGAGCTCTACAACGGTAAAGTCTCCAAATGGAGCATTCCCGACGACATCGTCGTGCTCGACGAATTGCCGCATACCGCGACTGGCAAGCTTCTCAAGCGGGAGATCCGGGAGATCGTGCTTGACAGATTTGTTGGCCGCTTGACCCCAGATGATGTCGTCCATGAGTTCCCTTGAACGATCGACCGCGGCCAGGCCGACCAGTCAAATTTGCCGGCAACGGGCCCGACCGGGCGCGCAGCATGTCGGGGAAGGGGCCGCCTGAAATCATGATGGTACCAAAGTCGAGAGGGCCGGCTGGTCTTCGGGAGGGACTATGAGGACGTTTCTTGTGTCGTTGTTGGTTTTGGGCGTGCTGCTTGGGGCAACCGTTTTCAATCGCGTCACGCCATTCGTGCTAGGGATGCCGACATTTTTTATGTGGGCCCTGTTGAACGTTCTGTTCACGTCGGTGATCATGTTTGTGATTTTGCGCATCGATATGGCCGCTGGAAAGATCGAAGAGTAGCTTTCGATGAATGCATCAATCGCAATTATCTCCGTCGCATTCGTTGGAGCCGTGGTGGTCGGCCTTTTGGCGCGTGGCGGTCGCAAGATGGGTCTTGAGCAGTGGAGTGTTGGGGGCCGTGGATTCGGGGCTGCGCTTGTCTTCGTGCTGCTTGCCGGCGAGATCTACACTACGTTCACTTTTCTGGGCGCCAGCGGGTTCGCGTACGGGAAGGGGGGAGCCGTACTGTATATTATGACCTACAGTTGCCTAGCCTTTGTCTCATCGTACTGGCTGCTGCCTCCTATATGGCGGTTTGCTAAGGAGCATCGCCTCTTAAGCCAGCCAGACTTTTTTGTGCAAAAGTACGATAGCGAGTTGCTGGGTGTGATCGTTGCAATCGTCGGCCTGGTCGCGACGATTCCCTATCTTGTCCTACAGTTCAAAGGGCTCGGCATTATTGTCGAAGTTGCCTCGTCGTCGGCCTTCTCGCCCGCCGCAGCAATAGTCATCGGCGCTGTGGCAATGACGACCTACGTCGTGGCGTCCGGGGTCCATGGCTCTGCCTGGAATGCATCAATCAAGGACTGCATGATCTTCCTTACGTCTGCCTTCCTTGGGATCTATCTTCCCTATCATTACTATGGCGGCATCGGGGCGATGTTCAGCGCGATCGAGGAAGCCAAGCCGGGCTTCTTGGCGCTGTCGGTCCCTGGTACGGGTCCCGTGTGGTACTGTTCAACGATAGCCATCTCGGCGCTCGGCCTGTACATGTGGCCGCATACATTCGCTTCAATCTATACATCGAGGTCGGCGGTGACGTTCAAGCGTAACGCAATCTACATGCCGCTTTATTCGTTGGTCATGCTCTTCTCGATGCTGGTTGGTTTCGCGGCCATCCTTCGGGTTCCTAACCTGACCGGTGGTCAGATAGATCTCGCGTTGCTCAAGCTTTCCGTGGCCACATTTGATCCTTGGTTTGTCGGCGTTATTGGTGTCGCCGGTGTTCTCACGGCGCTGGTGCCGGGCTCGATGATGCTGATCGCTGCGTCGACATTGTTCGCTACAAATATCTATCGAAGGGGATTTCCAAATACGTCGGATGAATCCGTGTCGGTGGTCGCAAAGTGTGCGGTACCTGTCATTGCGGCGATAGCTGTATATCTAACGGTCAATGGGGGAGACAGCATCGTTTCTCTGCTGATCATGGGCTATAGTATTGTAACTCAACTATTTCCAGCATTGGCTGCCAGTCTGCTTGCGAACAATCCGATTCACCGAAGTGCCGCCGCCGCAGGAATCGTTGCGGGCGTGATCACCGTCGCAATAGTGGTCACCTTCAAAATCAATCTGGCAGTCCTCATCCCGTGGGCACCGCCCGAGGTGCAAGACATAAATGCTGGGTTCATTGCACTGGGCGTCAATCTCGCCGTTACGTTCAGCTTGAGCGTGCTTGTTCGGCGGCGGACGGTAGTTGCGTTGAGTTGATCAGTGTGTTCACAGCTCTCGAAGAGGTAAGGACAAACTTGGGGTCGCTGAGCAGTTGACCGGTCCTACGCAAACGAGCGCCAGCTATCACCGAGAAACGTCATCGCTGCGATTTCTGACCATGTTTGGTCACTGTCCGACCCGCTAGGTGACAAAATGGACCAAACGAGACGTTGGGCGCGTTGCCTGCGGTAGCTGGTCGACCGCCAACGACCTGACCTCTGTCTTCCCACGGACATCGAACTTCTATGGCTTTGCGGCCTTCATCAGATTGTTTCGAAGCCGGGCGATAGACTTTTGCAAGGCGGCGAACTCGTCAGGGGGAAGGCCTGTGGCGCGAAGTGTAAGCTCGCCGTATCCAAGTCCCTTCTCGCGCAGCTGACGGCCGCGTTCGGTCAAGAACACGCGAACGACGCGCTCATCATCATGATCCCGTATCCGACGCACATATCCCATCGCCTCCAGGCGCTGCAGCATAGGCGTCATCGTGCTTGGCTCGACGAACAGCTTTTCGCTGAGCCCCTTAACGGTTTGTCCGTCCTCCTCCCAGAGCGAGATGATCGCAATGTATTGCGGGTAGGTGACTCCAAGTTGTTCGAGCACTGGCCGATAGACCCGCGAATACGCGAGGTTGGCCGAATAGATCGTAAAGCACAGGAAGTCGGCCAGTTGGTCGGCTTCAGACCTCTTTTTCGGTTTGCGGCTCAATGACCTCTTCCCCTAACGATTTGGACAATAACCACACTTGCCTTCCGTCCATTCCTAAATTGCATACGATAATAATAGTTATGAAATCAATGAAAGAGGCCAAAGGCCGAGATGGGCTATGGATGCGATGAGGCGATTGGGGGACATCGGCGGTGCTGGTGTGATTGCGGGCCCGTAGCTGTCAGGCGCGCCGGAACCCGGGTTCGATGAGCGGCTCGAGCGCCAACCGCGGACGGCGGTCTGGCTGGTCTACCGCGAATCCGAGACCCGAAACGAGGGGAGCCGCATCCGCAACGCTTTGACGCATTGGCCGCGCGGCATTCCTGACGTCCATCCGCCTCACGACCATGGCCCGGGACGGCGCACGCGCGGGGCCAGGGCAGCCGATCGATGCGTTTTGATCGCCTCCGCGCTGTGGTCAGAGGCGGGCCTCCAGGGCAAGTCAACGCGACTGGCACCGGCCGGCGCACCGCGTGGATGCGCCGACACCTCGCAGGATTGATCGTCAGATATCGTAGAGGCCTCTGGCGAAGGCGCCGAGACCCTTTGCGTCGAGCAGTTTGAGCGGGGCACGAAACGTGACGCGCACGACGCCTGGATGTCTACCGATCTCGATGGCGCCTGCCATTGTCGCCCGATTCATGACCTCGGGAATGCTCAGCCCGAGCAGGCTGGCCGCTCGTTCGAGGCCGTTATTGGTAGCCTCGTTGAGATTGGCGCCAGTGCCGATGAACGTGACCGGCGCATCCGCCTCGATTTCGGCCACACCCTTCTGGCGCGCAAGCGCGTGGGCGCGGCGGCGCTCGTCGTCACTGAGCGGGCGCGCAAGGAAGGGCAGGTCTTCGGCAACCGGAAACAGGATCGGGCCATCGATATTCAAACCCTTGATCACGCTCACTTCCAGCGTGACGGTTCCAGCCACGTCGCAGGTGTGGCCGGCGATCTCGCCGTCACCCTGCAGTGCATGCATGTCGCCCATATAGACGCCGCCTCCAGGTACCTTGACCGGACAGATCAGGACAGCGCCTCCGCGTACGGAGTTTACGTCGAGGTGCCCATCAGTCTTGTGCTGTACGAGCTCCGCGGGCGTCAGGGCGTAGATGTGGGGCGCGCCGAGCAGGAATGTCCCAAAATCCCCGGCATTATGGGAGTCGGGCATTGCTTTCGACGGCGTCGTGCCAAGTTGTCCCAGGAAGGGCCGAAGACGCGTGACCAGTCCCACCAGGTCTGCTGGCGCGAAGGTCAGGATCGGGTGCTGGATCGAGGCATCCGGCAATGCCATCAGGCGATCAGCATCGACGGCCATGGCATTAGCCGCCGACTTGTCAACCGTGACGCCGATCCGGCGCTCGTCATCAAACGCAATGGTATAGCCATTGGCAAAGGTGAATGGTGTCGCATCGGCGCCGCATTGCGTGCAGCGGATGGCGGTCTCGCCAATGCCGTCGATGCGCGTACGCGGCCAGTTCGTGCCGCATCCTGGACAGACGGCCGCGCAAAACGGATCGCCGTTGAAGCGCCCAGACATAATCTTGTCGTTGCCCGATGCGGTCGCCGCCGACGTCACCACGAGTGATCGAATCCGGATGGCAATCGCGTCGCCAACATCTGCGCCTTCGACGGCGACCGGCCGGGTCACCTCATGGCCTCCCCGGATCGCCGGGGTGATCATCGGCCCCCAGCAGCCGGGTGCGGTGTTCGCGATGATGACACCGCCGTCGGCGACCGGGCCGAGCATGCGTTCACCCGGATCAAGAACGCCGTTGGTCAATTCATTGACAAACACAGTACGGGCGGCAACCCTCGTGGCTTGCCTCACTTTCTCGAGCATATCGGCGTCCTCACTATTGGTGCAGCGCAGGCTGCGGATTGCGTTTTGATGCGGGGCAGGCTGTCGTGCCGGAACATGAGCCGCGGCGGCGCTCCAAATGGGCGGCATTCGGCGGAGCCGGCAGGGCGGCTCGCGAGCTGCGCGCGCCACGAGCAAGCAAGCCGTTCCACCTCCCTCAGACCGATCGCGCGCCCCGAGGGAAGTGGCACCAGTTCGGATCAGATGAGATTGATCACGACGTCGATATTGCCGCGGGTTGCCTTGGAGTACGGACAGATCTGGTGGGCGCCGTCGACGAGCGTCCGTGCAACCTCCCTTGGCAGGCTCGGAAGACTGACGTTAAGACGCGCCTGCAACAGAAAGGCGCCGCCAGTAGTGCCGAGGTCTACTTCTGCATCGACGCTCACATCGGCCGGCAAGGCAACCTTTTGTTCGCGCGCGACAATGCCCATAGCGCCAATAAAGCATGCCGACCACCCGGCCGCGAACAACTGCTCAGGATTGGTGCCCTTGCCGGTGCCGCCAGGCGGCGACAGCTTGATGTCCAGGTGACTGTCGGAAGAGCACGCCGTGCCGTCGCGGCCGCCGGTCGTGCGGGTCTTGCCGGTGTAAACAACATTTTCAAGTCGGGTCATTTTGGTCAGCTCTCGATTGATCTATATTCGAAGGTAAGGAGTGGTTTCAGTCGACGTGGATCCGTCGTGTCCTGAGCTGCGCGCGAGCAGGCGTCTTCACCGCGAGGCGTCGCGGAGCGTCCTGAACGAATCCCGGACCTCCTGCACGAAGAGCTTCGGCTGTTCCCACGCCGCAAAGTGTCCACCCTTCTCGAGCCGGTTGTAGTGAATGAGGTTAGGGAACGCCCGTTCTGCCCAGCTGCGCGGCGCCGCGTAGATCTCGTCGGGGAACACGCTTACGGCGACCGGAATTTTGACACCCTTCGGCGCAAAGAACGCGAGCTTGTTTTCCCAGTACAGCCGAGCCGACGAGACAGCGGTTTTGGTGAGCCAGTAGAGCGTGATGTTGTCGAGCACGTCGTCGCGGCTCAGGCCCTCCGGCACGCCATCGAAGACGCGACTGATCAATTCCTGGCTGCGGGCGTCGTGATCGAGCATCCAGGCAGCCAACCCAATCGGCGAATCCTCGAGCGCGTACAGCGTCTGCGGCCGGTTCGCCATCTCCTGAGCGTAGCCGAGGCCATGCTTGTAGAAGAAGTCGAGCTGATCCCAGGCATGCCGCTCATCTGCCGAGAGACCTGACGGTGCGGGGGAGCCCAGCTGGAGCGCCTTTGCAACCTCGTCCGGGACGGTTGCGGCCATGTTGGTATGAATGCCGGCGAGCTCGGGCGGCGCGAGCAGCGCCATCTGCTCAGTCACGGCGTCACCCCAATCGCCACCCTGGGCGACGAAGCGGGTGTATCCGAGCCGCTTCATGAGCGTGATCCACGCCCGCGCGATGTGAACCGGATCCCAGCCGGTCGCGATCGGCTGTCCCGAGAACCCATAGCCTGGCAGGGAAGGCACCACGACATCGAAGGAATCGGAGGCGCTTCCGCCATGCGCCTGCGGATTGACCAGGGGATCGACGATCTTGATCTGCTCGATGATCGAGCCGGGCCAGCCGTGAGTGATGATCACGGGCAGGGCATTCTTGTTTTTCGATCGAACGTGGATGAAGTGAATATCCGCCCCGTCGATGTTGGTCTTGAACTGCGGCAAGGCGTTCAGCCGCGCCTCGACTTTGCGCCAGTCGTAATTGGTCGCCCAGTATTGCGCGAGCTTTTGCATGGTCGAAAGCCGCACGCCCTGCGATGCGTCGGTTTCCACGGTTGGCCACCGTGTGGCGCGTATCCGGCTGCGCAGGTCTGCGAGAGCGTTCTCGGGAATTTCGATGCGGAACGGGCGGATTGCGTCGGTGTTGGACGCCCCGAGCGCAACGGGCGGGAGCAGGGTAGCCCCGATAGCAGAGGTGATGCCGGCGGCGGCAAAGCCCAGTAGCTGGCGGCGCCGGTGATTGATCGACTCGGCATTGGCCGAGGCTGAGCGCGCGGCGGGTTCAGCACGATCTTGCATTCGAGTTACTCCACGATAGCTTGGATCATAATCATTATGATACTAATCAGACTCCGATCACGCTATGCAAGCGATTAATGCTTCGTTTCATAATTATTTTAGAGCGGCCTGCGCCCCGTTCTGAAATGACAGGCGGCTGATCAGCCCCGCCTAGGCCGCTCCTTTAAATCCGCATTTGTGGCAGATGCCCGATAATCGGAGACCAGTGTTGATTTGTTCTACCAACGCGGGCGGGCCTCGGCGGGGAACGGTGAACGTCCGCGCTGGGATGAATGCGGTGACTCGCGGCGGCCGCCACACGCAGCTTCTGCAATCCTCTGAGAAGAGCCGGCTACAGGCCAATTGCGGACACGCCTACCCTGATCGAGACCTGCAAGATGAACGACGTCGATCCGCAAGCCTGGCTCGCTGACGTGGTGGCCCGGCTTCCAGATCACCCCGCAAACAGAGCCGCCGACCCACTCTCTTGGAATTGGAAGGCGAGCCGACACTCCAAAGCGGGGCTGCCGGCTGAGCGCCACGGTAGACCGGCGCGCCTGCCAAGGGGCTGGCCGGATGCGTACGTCCGATATCACCGAACAACCGGTCCAACGTGTCGGAGCGTACGAACTGAATGGGGAGCGCGCTGTGTGAAGCGAAACCAAGGGCCGAACGGGAGAAGGCACGTGCAGCGGAAGATCAGTTTGTCGGATCTCTTCTCCGCCCAGTCCGAAGTACACGGGTATGATATCAATCCAGAAACTTGTCGGTCGGGCACGCGTGCCCTGACGGCTGCCCTAGCATCGTCGCTCGGCCCGGCAGCAACTTTCGCATGAGAGGAGGCACGACGGCGTATGCCCAGGACAACACCCCACGATTACTACGACGCTTTCGTTAGCCCCAACTACGATGATTATCGGCAGCTGCCTCAGGATATTCGACGAGGTTTTAATGCCTGCGTTTCCGCATCGCAGTTAGCCGATATCATGATTGCTTACTATGAAGTCGAAGATCCGACGCGCATCGCGACTTGGAAGAGAGCGACCAACCGCCAAACATTGCGAGCCTTGCGGATCGATCTCTGTAACAGGGAGCCATATTTCACGACGGTCCAGAGCGCAGCGACCGCATATAAGCACCTGCACGCAAGGGGAGCGCACTACGATATCAGTACAGCGGGCTCATTGGAGAGTGTTTCGATCGATCCGGATGGGTCGCTTTCTATCGAAACCACATATGACGGGCCGGACGTAATCGTGCGCCGGCGGGACGGTTCCGAAGTTTCGCTGACGGCTGCGCTTGAAGCTGTGGTTGAGCGTCTTTGGCCGTCAGTGCTCCGTGTTGGTTAGTTAGGTCCCTGTGCTCACGCCGTCGCGCCCCGCTGCGATGGAGTATTTGCCATCCGGCGATCGCTTCATCGCTCTTCAAAGCGGTTTCCGCTGCGCCAGATTGTTCACCCGAGTTCTGTTCATATCGGCCATTGCCTGCTTTCCAACGTGGTCAGCGACCCGCAAGGGCAGGGACGTTCCATGTTGGTCTCCGTGGGTAGATTTCACCATCGCAACATTGCGAGTCATCAGGTTACGGCGAGCTTCCAAAGCCCATCACACGCCGATATCCCTCGTCGCTGCCCTTGGGAGGTTCGCCACGATGGTGAAAAGGTTGAAGATGTTTGGTGTGGGTGAAGCTTGCGCCGCTTCGAGGGTTTCGTAAAGTGCGACGAAACCGGGGGGATTTATGGCCGAGAAGTGGTTTTCAAATCGGGGGCAGTTGATTGAAATCGGAATTGCGGCTGCCGCCCTTGCACTGGGCGTTTATGCTTCGGACTTGCCTGTAAGGCGCGGGTGGGAAGGATTTGTGGCCATTTGGCCGATTTATGTTTTTCCGCTCGCCGCTTTGGTTCTTGTCCACCTCAGTATGCGTGGAATGTCAAAGAAGCTCGATGAGATTTCTGCGGCTAAGTCGCCTGTGGAAAAGCCGGTCGAGAGGCAGGTAGAGCCAGCAATTGAGGCAAAGTCGCCAACTTCACTACTCGACCTCGTTAAGTTGCCAGACTCGAAGTGGCTTCTGGACGACGCCAACATCGAGACAGTTTGCGTAAGTGTTGGGAGCTATTGGGAGACGGGTGCTACCTATAGTTCGAACAAACTTCGCATCTCACCTCTCGCTATCGATGGCGAGCCAGGAGAACGCAAAGCGGATGTTGGCTTCAAGTACGGTGGGATCGTTTTCCACGGCGGGGAGCACGTCACCGAGATTTCGACAAATCGGTTTATGATGCCGATAGCAACGTCCGGCTTCCAAAGCGAGGAACGGATGGTTTATGAATACAGCTTTTCAGACGAGCACGTTCAGTTTCTTGCTATTCGGGTCGATGGCGTCGACTCGCATTCACAAGAGGTCATTTTTCAAGTTGCACGGGTACGTGTTAGCTTCCGCGTGCCGCGCTCCTCCGACCCAAAATAGCTTTGTGCGAAATATTTCGGCGGAGCGCTTGAAGTATACGATTTGCGCTCGCACGATGAGTCTAATCGGGCATGATCCGACACCAAGTTGAAAGGCTTGCCAATAGCAGCTTTTCCGTGTGATTTCAGCAAATGCTCAAGGTCTATGTGGACGATAGCAGTGTAGGTGCAGAGCCCATTTCCGTCCTCGCAGGATGGGCGGCAGACGAGAAGGCTTGGGCGAGTTTCGAGAAGGAATGGGCGGCAGCCTTGGGAATGTCACCGCGGCTCGAATACTTCAAAGAGGCCGAGGCCAACGGCCGGCGTGGGCAGTTTGCCGGTTGGAGCGATCAATCTTTCAGTGATCGGATGCACCTGTTCACTCGCATCATCGCGGATCATAAGCTCGTGGGCGTGGTGTCCGCTGTCCCAACCAAGCTTTTCACCGACATCTTTGCGAATAATCCCGACAAAATCCTACGCTACCCCTACTACTTCATGACGTACGACCTCGTGTCGAGGTATGCGCTTTGGCTGGAAGCCGTCGGATATCAAGACAAGGTCCAGTTCATTTTCGATGAGCAGAAAGGTCAACAGGAAGCGATAGAAACCTCGTGGCGGCGCACATTTGAAACTGATTCCGGTCGGATGAAAGATATCATCACCGAGTACCCGATATTCCGTAGCGATCGGTCTGTCATGGCGCTCCAGGCCGCTGATTTCAGCGCCGGGTATCTTCGACGTGATCTCGTTGAGCATTTGGGCGGTAGAGAGCATGTTGTCCCGCCCTGGATATCCAACATGGAAAAGACCGAAATCCTCGGCAAGTTCTGGGACGAGGATGCGCTCATAGAGTATGCGACGATTCACCCCGAGTTTCGGGAGAAGATGAGAAGACTGCAAAGCTGAACCGTACGCTTGCGAAGCCAATCGCCTTGCGGAGATCGAGCCGTTATGGCGAGGGCGTATAGGTCGATTTCATGGAGCCGAATACAAGCGGGTCGAAAGCGGCTTCGATATAAGGAAACAGCTTCACCATATGCAGGCAGCCCACGCCTAGAGCGCTGCTGGCGAACTCCAAAGCAAAGCCAGCGGTGGCTCGCGGTGCGCCACTGTCATTTGCAAAGATCCGGTTCACGCCAGTGCGAGTGAATGCGAGCCCCATCGAGTGCGCATGGGAAGATAGGTACTTGTAGATACCTCCGGTCGTTGCATCGCCCCAACCAAAGGCCAGCATTTCCTGATGGCGTCCGGTGACGAACATGTCTTTGCCGCTGAGTAGGTTTTTCTTCTTCGCTTGTGGAAGGGCTTGAAAGGCGGGATTGTTCTCCAGCTTCGTTCTCAACTCCTTGAGAAGCTTCTCGGGTGGTCCTTTTTGCGTAGGGTCTAGACCGGTCAAAAATTGACCGCGGTTGATGTTGGATGACATCCTTTCTGCATTCCCACTCATCCGGGGAGAGGTCATCGTTTGTGAAGTAGAGCAGGACGGCCATATTCTCGATTAGGGCCCGCGATAAAGCGGCAATGGACGCATGGTCAAGGTAGACCGCGTTGTTTGCTTTCTGGGGGTCGAATAGCCGGATCAAGCTTTCGGCCGTAAGGCAGCCGCGAAGAAAGAGCCATGTCGTATATCCGCGGCTCGGCTTGGGCATGTGCACGCCCACTTTATTACTGATGAACTGCGCTTGAGCGGTGATCCATTTGAACTTCGTTTTCTTGTCGTTGAAAAACTCTTCGGCCTCCCGGTCATTCTTCGAAGGCTTCTTGACCTTAGGCGTGGCCATTGTTTTCAATCTTCCGAAGCTGAGGCATAAGCACCTAACAGGTGCAGTACAGGTGAGCTTCCCGAATAAAGAGAATCAGTTCAGAATAGGCAAGAGCGGCAATCCCGCTAGGCGTCCTAAGAGCCTGACTGAAAAATGGGTGAGTGATCTCAGTGGGGTGTGATTCCATCGGATTTGCAAAGATTCGAGGGAGAGCACGATGCCCTGGACCAAGATCACTCGGGAGCAATATCGGCGGGACGATCTGCGTTATGCAAGCGATATGACCGATGCGGAGTGGGCGGTGATCAGACGCCTGTTGCCGCGAGCGAACCGGCGCGGCCGGCCGCGTAAGACGGAGCTGCGTCGTGTGATCGAAGCGATCCTCTATATCGTTTCGACCGGCTGCCAGTGGCGGGCGTTGCCGCAGGAGTTCCCGCCCTATTCGACGGTGCAGGGCTATTTTTATAGATGGCGGGATACAGGCCGGTGGCAGAGGATTGTCAGCGTGCTTGTCCGACGGGCGCGAAAAAAGCTTGGACGGACACCGAAGCCGACGGCAGCCGTGATCGACAGTCAAAGTGCGCCAACCACGCAAGCTGGCGGACCGCGCGGCTACGATGCAGGCAAGCGCATCTACGGCCGCAAGCGGCATATCGTGACGGATACCAATGGCCTCCTCCTTGGGGTTCATGTTCATCCGGCCAACGTTCAGGACTGCCATGGCGCCGTACCGCTGCTGAAGAACGTGCGGATGAACTTCCCCCGGCTGCGCCACGTCTTTGCCGACCGGATCTACCGCGGAAATCAACTCCTCGACGCGCTCTCAGACTGCGGTCCATGGACTGTCGAGATCGTCGAGCGGCCTCAAGGCGTCAAAGGCTTCCAGCTTCTGCCGAGGCGGTGGGTGGTTGAACGCACATTCGCTTGGTTCGGCAGATGCCGCCGCCTCGCCAAGGACTTCGAGGCGACGGTGGCAACCGAAGCTGCCTGGCTGCTGATTGCACACATCAGGCTCCTGACCCGCAGACTCGCGGCTGCAGCTAAGGTTGGGTGATTTATGAGTCAGACTCTAAGGAGTCTGTGAGCCCCAAGGCCGAGCTTCAGAAGCTCATGGACATCGTTCTGAAGGGTGAAATCAACCCGCTCACCGATCTGCCAGAGGATATGCCGGCAGGGCGCTAGGTCGCCTTGAACCTGGCTCTCGCTGCCGTGGCGGATAGCAAGCTGGAAGCCATGAAAGCTGTGGTCGAGCATCTGGACGGCAAGCCAGCCCAGTCGCTGAACGTCGGCGGGCAGGATGACAACCCGGTGCAGGTCGACGGCACTCTCAAGGTTGTTTTAGTGAGGCCGCAGGAAAGCTCCAATGATTGAGCCACGAAATAAGCTTGATCATCGACGATTTGCCGATACCCCACGCACCGGAGACCCCGATCGATATCGGACGGCCTTTGGCCTGGACGATGATCTGGCCACGGTTTCGGCGACACCGGAAAAATTCAGGAAATCACGCTCGGTCTCGTTGTCGGGCCGCGTGGTCGCCTCACGCAGGGGCACCTCTCCGGTTGTAACTTTCCGGTCCCAAATGCCTAAAATTTAAAGCGTCGCCCACATTTAGTATTGGCACGGAAATTTCCAATACATGTTGCACCAGCCTGCAACCCTATGTAGAAGGGCGCACGCGGCTCGCTTACCCCGGTGGCTGCAGCATTTTTTTAATATCTTTCAGAGGCTTGCATGAAGAAGCTCGCGATCTACCTCGACGGCACCTTCAACACGCTCAACAACAATACGAACGTCTGGCGGTTAAAGAGCCTGACGGCGGAGACCGCCGACCAGCGCGTCTATTACTCGCAGGGGGTCGGCACGATCCGCGGAGAGGTCGTGCGCGGCGGCGTCGCCGGCTACGGGATCGACGACGAGATCATCCACGCCTACACGTGGCTGATCGAGAACTTCGAAGACGGCGACGAAATCTTCATCTTCGGCTTCAGCCGTGGGGCTTACACGGCCCGGTCACTTTCCGGACTGATCAGTAAATGCGGAATCCTGCGGCTCGGCGCACCGCTTTCGATCGAGCAACTCTACGCCCGATATCGGCTTTACGTCGCGCCGACGATCAGGTCGCTGCTCGGAAATCCGTTGCCGACGGACGCGTCCCTCGAGGAGAAATGGCTGACGAAATATTCGCGGCCGACGAAGATCAAGTTCATCGGGGTCTGGGACACGGTCGGCTCGATGGGCATTCCCGCCACAAGTGCCGAAGCCAAGGTCCACAAGTACCGCTTCCTCGATACACATCTGCGCCTCGATAACGAATACGCCTTTCATGCTCTGGCACTCGACGAACATCGCGCGGACTTCGATGCGACTTTCTGGACACGGACCGTGAAGACCGGGGAGGCGGGGGCGCCCGAGCGTACTCTCGAGCATGTCGAACAGCGCTGGTTTGTTGGCTGCCATGCGAACGTCGGCGGCGGCTACGCGAGCGATCCGCTGTCCCAGCGCCCGCTCGTCTGGCTCATGGACAAGGCCGGCGCTCTGGGCCTGGCCTATCGGGACAAGGTCGAGATCGACGTGACCGAAATAGTCCCGGCGATCAACGATTCCTACAGCGAGTTCGGAAAGGGGTTCTATCACTACTTCTCGAAGCGGTTTTTTCGTTCCGTCGGCATCGCGCCTGAGAAGGGAACGGCGGCAACGACGTCGCGCATCAACGAGACGATCGATGGTTCGGTGTTCGACCGCTGGCGTGCCGAGACGTCCTACCGTCCGCAGAACCTGGTCGCGTGGGCTGAGGCGAAGAAGGTCGATCCAGCGAAGCTGGTCGGCGCCGTCATGGCGGCCGATCCCAAGGTCGGCGTGCCGCAATAGGTCATGACGCCGGCGACCGAGCGCGCGGTATAGGCGCGGCGGCGGTGGATTGCCTGCCTGCCGGTGCGGTCTAGGCCGCCGTCCTGACCGAGCTTCGCCGAATTGTCGGCATCGGCCCCTGCAGGACCTGACTGTCGGGGGACAGCACGGACCGAACAACGTCGGTGGAATTTCTCCGCGCCCGATCTTCGCATTCCATGGCGTAGGCCTCCGCGAGCGCGGCGTCGCGCGGCGACAACATTGCCGCAACCCGGCGCGCCTGCTCCGCCCGGGTCGTCCAAGCCCCGCCATTACCCCAGCTTGCGTTGCTCGTCATTGGAATCACCCCTTTGTCCCAAGTAGAGTTGACCGCCGGGAAGGCGGAATCTCAATTCTTGAAAATGGCCGTGAATCGAGTCCGTCTGTACCGATTCGTCCGCCGCGGGCCGGCCAATCGAGCGCGGATTTAGACCGCTTTTGGACCGGCATACCCGGCTAGGCGCTGATTCCAAGCGACGGTTCGAGCTTCTGTCGGTCGACGGCCCGCCCGCTGAATTCGGTGAAAAGCTTTGCCGCCCCTTTGGCTTTCTCGAGGTATTTCGCGTAAGCGACCGCGCCGGCCCGATCGATCGCGCCTTGCAGGGTCATTGCGGCCGCGCTCACGGCGGAGCCGGAAGTCAAGGACGTGGTGAATGCGGCCTCGCGAAACTCCGCCTCGGCTGCTCGCAGGTCGGTCAACACGGTATTGAGCTGAGAGGCGCCGGTCGGTGAAGCCAGCTTGCCCGCGATGTAGACGACCTGGCTCAATCCCAGAATGCCGAGGATGTTCTGGGGCACCGTAAAGGACGACAGTTGCGAGATTCCGCCGATGAAGAGGGCGCCCCCGACTGCAGCCGTAAAGAGCAGGCTTTGAAAGCGGTAGACGTCGAAATTGCCATCGCTGGAGATCAGATCATAGAACGTCGGCTGCGCCGCGGCGCGGATAGCAGGGCCATCGTACCATCCCTTATTGAGGAGCCATGCCTCATTGGCCGGTTCGATGGCTGTCTTCGTTGAATCCGCGCCCTTGGCCATCGCCGCGCCGATGCCTGAAATCCCAAGCAACTGCAGAACCGTCGTCGACAGATCGGACAGGATGCCGATCCGAAGCACCACGAAAGCCAGCATTCCAAAAACCAGGATTGTGAAGAAGAACACCTGGAAAGCCGACAGGCTGCCACGATTATCGGGGCCGGCGGTGATGCGGATCGGATTCCAGGCTTGCGCGCCGCGGAGCGGTTGGCCGGAGACATACATGAAGGCCTTCGCCGCCATGAAATAGGCCACGATCACGATCAGCACGGCAACCACGACGCTGGACAGCAGCGGGCTCACATAGACCGGCATATATGAAACATTAAACGGCCTTCGCGTGTTGTCACATTGATAGATGTATAGGTTGCGTTTAGTCCAGAATCCGGCTGCGCCCGCGGGAACATCGACCGAAACGATCGTGTCACCGGCGCTTAGCAGGCGCCGTGCGACCAGATCATCGGTATCACCGGCTCTGCGCGCGCGTGCACCATGCCGGCTGTCATCGCGGGGCGAGCTGTTATCATCAATAATGAGCGCGAAATAATGAGCGTCGGAGTCAAGCGAGCTGGTGAGCCCGAAATCGACAAGACTTCCTGCAGGGATGAGGCTTCCGTTGTAGATAATCGCCGGACTGTTTGCCGTGTTGGCAAGCTTTCGGAAGACCTCGCCACCGGCACAGTCGGGGACCGGTTTGCGCGCTGCCCTGGCGGCGTCCTTTACGCTTGCCGGCGGCTGCGCGGTGCTGCTCGCGGCGGCAGCCGCG
Organism: Bradyrhizobium sp. USDA 4503; assembly: GCF_054055815.1. Lineage (NCBI taxonomy): Bacteria > Pseudomonadati > Pseudomonadota > Alphaproteobacteria > Hyphomicrobiales > Nitrobacteraceae > Bradyrhizobium > Bradyrhizobium sp. USDA 4503. Next base: position 2,364,460 of record NZ_JBSRXS010000001.1, on the reverse strand, counting down.
CTGCCCTTGGTCGTTGCCGGCGTTGTAGGTTCGAGCGAGACATCGGGGGCTGCGGCTCTCGACGGGCCAAACACCACAAGACAAGCGATGAGCGCGATGGTTCCGATCAGGCCAATCGATTTTTGCCGCCCGACCGTGATCGGGGCGGTTCTTGCAACGTCGATCAACGCTCGTCTCCAATGAAAAAGCAATGCGGTAATGAAACTACCTTAAATAGTATTGACACCGGCCTGCGCGAGCGAGCAAGACCAGCCGTGACGGCGACAGTTATGCACAGAAATCCCCACACGATGCGTGTCGACCATGGCTACTCGCCGAACCCTTGAGGCGGCGGTGGTGATGGTGGTGGAGATCGGCGTGGAGAAGCACGGGACCTGGACGTCCGATCGCACTCGCGATGGAATGGAGCGTCCCCGTCTTACACGTCAGCGCTTTTGATTACTGACCGTCTCGGCGCTGACGCCGATCCTACGACGATACCGCGAGGGTCCTCGGACGCCACGATCTCTTCGAGCGCCATTCATCGCTTTAGCTTCGCTTGCAGGCCCTTCCACCCGGTGACTGCGTGGCCTGAGGCAGAACGGCTGGCCGTCCGCCGCAACAAAAAAGTAGAGATCAGCTAACCTTTCGAATCCGTGTGTTCGGAACAGCGCTTACCTCAATTCTTTCTAATTGAATGACAATTTTTGTTTACGGGCATGACGCGTCTACGAGGCGTAGGAAGTTGCTCAGCAACCGGTGGCCCTGTTGAGTCAGTATCGATTCCGGATGGAACTGCACGCCATATGTGGGCTGATGATGATGCGCGAGAGCCATGATCTCGCCCTCGTCCGAACGTGCTGTTACCACGAGGGGGCATGGGCATGATTCATCAAACTCGACGACGAGGGAATGGTAGCGCCCCACACAGAGCGGCGACGGAAGCTCTTCAAACAGTTTTTGGCCGTCATGCATAATGCGGGCGGCTCGTCCGTGCATGGGTCGCCGCGCACGCGCGATCCGCGCTCCAAAGACGCTGCCAATACATTGGTGTCCCAGGCAGATGCCGAGAATCGGGACGCGACCGGAGAGCTCACGAACGATCGCTGTGGAGATTCCGGCTTCGACTGGTGTGCAGGGGCCCGGCGAGATCACCACTGCGCGAGGCTTTAGCCGGATAAGATCACTAATGCTGATCGCGTCGTTCCGAATGACCTCCGTCCGTTCCCCAAGCTCTCGAAAGTAGCGGGCGACATTGAAGACGAATGAATCGTAGTTGTCGATGATCGCAATCATGACACGATTGCAGGCTCGGTATGAAACGCCTCGAAGATGCGCTGCGCCTTAGCGAGCGTTTCCTCGTATTCGGCGTGAGGCTCCGACAGCGCCGTGATCCCACCACCCGCATGAAAGACCGCCAAACCGTCGTTAATCGTTACGGTTCGGATCGCCACGTTGGTATCCATGCGCCCGCTGAAGCCGATGAAGCCAATTGCTCCGCAATAGATCTCTCGCGCAATACGCTCGATTTCCGTGATGATTTCCATCGATCGCACCTTAGGGGCTCCGGTGATGGAGCCGCCCGGAAAGCAAGCCTGCAACAGAGTGACGGCGTCTTGGTTCGCGGCGAGGACGCCGGTCACAACTGACACGAGGTGATGCACGGAAGCATAGGATTCAAGGTCGCAAAGCATAGGGACGTCGACCGAATGAGCAGTGCAAACGCGCGACAGATCATTGCGCAGGAGGTCGACGATCATGGTGTTTTCGGCGCGATCTTTATCAGACGAGCGTAGGAATGCAGCGCGGCGCTGGTCTTCCATCGGATCTGCCGAGCGCGCGATCGTACCCTTGATAGGTCGCGTTTCGACCTGTCGTCCGTCGAGCCTGAGGAATCGTTCCGGCGAGCTAGATGCAATTGTCAGCTTGCCGTAAAGCAGCAGGGCCGCAAAGGGCGCAGGGTTTAAGGAACGAAGCCGGCAGTAGAAGGCCAGAGAGTCAAATGCGGCCGACAGCCTGGCGCTAAAGCGCTGGGCGATGTTGGCCTGAAAGATGTCTCCCGCCAAAATCAAGTCGATGACGCGCCGTACCTCAGCGATATAGCGCTCGCGGCTGAAGTTCGAATGCCATGCACTCACTTCGTTGCCGGAGTTAGTCTGAAGCGACTTCGGGCGGGCAAGCAGGGCCACCAGTTCATCGGCTCGGCGTCGTGCGCGCTCATTGCGATGCGCCGGATCCTGCTCTGGCCAGCCAGTCGAAACGACCCATAACCGATCGGCACTATGGTCAAAGGCGAGCACCACGTCATAGAAATGTACGATCGATTGAGGGAGCCCAAGACCAGGCATTGCGGGCGGCGGCAGTCGCTCCAGTGTCCTGTTCATATCATAGGCAAAGAAGCCGGCGGCGCCCCCCTGGAACGGAGGAATACCGGGGTGATGACCCTGGGGATATCTAGCAAGGAGGTTGCGAAGAGCGCACCATGGATCGCCAGCGAGGGCCTCTCCGTTGCACGACGCCTGTCCGTTCACAACGATGAACGTGCTGAACGGATCGCAAGCCACATACGAATAGCGCCCCAGCGACTCATGCTTCGCGGCGCTATCGAGAAACGTCAGGTAAGGCCGATCTGCGAGAGATCGCATCGCGGTAACGGGTTCGATCCAGTGCAGCTCGCTGATGTGCATTGGCTTTGGCTTATCTATAACAGCGCGCTGGAAGACCCGGACTTGTGCTTCGTCGCATTCAACTGGCGCGACGGGCGAGACTCAGCTCGTCTTCACCGTAGGAGCGAAATGCGCGTCCGCCGAGGTATTGTAGTCGGCCGCAAACCGGAGTTCGCGGAGTGGCCGTACCCGCTTGATCGATTCCTGGTAAAGTTCGTGAGCTTTGAAAGCTGCGAGTTCAGTCTCGCCGTCGAACTCACCGTAGACGACAACGTCGATGTCGTTGCCGACCTGATCGGTCTTTCGGTTGCGGGCCACCTCAAGCCGGCGCGCATGCGGGATCGCGGTGAGAACCGAGAGACCATCGATCATTTGGTCGATGTCTGCCTTGTCTTTAGCAGTGAACAAAACAATGTGACGGATCATAGTTCGCCTTAGAGACATGATGTTGGTCGCATGACTAGCTTGCGATCAAGCCCAGCGCAACGCCAACGTCGCTAAAAGGCTCCGTGCCTGCGACGAGACTTGACTGCGTTTTGCGGCGACAAGCGCCACAAGAGCAGAATCCCTTCGAGTTTTCCGCAGAGGTCCAACTTCCCCAGCGGCGGTACGACCCGCTCCCAAGGGGCTTGGCACAGTCGAAAGGATATCCGTGCGCAGAGATGTAAGGGCTCATTGTCCGGAGCTCAGCTCGAGTTCACACAATGCATCCAACTACACGAATTGCGGCCGGCGCTCCACAATTGTCGATCGCGCGCGTATCCTTGACGCAGCCATTGACGAAGAAAAGGCGAACGCAAGCACCGCGTGGCGTACGGTGAGAGGGCCGAGCTCGGATCGAAGATGACGCCGACTGCGCCAACCGCTGTCAGTCCGGACAGCACGATCTGGCCGAGTTTGATGTGGCATACCCCTCGGCCACCTTCTCATGGGTCTTGTGCGTGTAGTCGTAGCGTCCAAAGCTCTCGCGCACCTGACTTTGGAAGGCGAGCGCTCCGGCTCAGCCGGGATAGAGGGGGCCGAACACCTGTCTCTATTTCTGCCGTCGGAAGATTGGGCTCTGGCTTCTTGCGCCCTTTGGTCGCGTTAGGATTGAATCGGCCAAACTTGGTTTCGGTTTTGGCGTGATCGGTTTCAATATTTGGACCATCCCGCCCGCTGACGACCGGTCGGCCGATCCCGTTCCGTCTCTCGCGCACGGTCCGGAGCGCCTACACGTTATTGCGTATTTTAAACGCTAAAGCGTGTGGCGCGTCGGGATCACAAATGCATCATCCTGATGGATGAGGCGGCGCAATCCGATTCATGTGAAGCGACAGCTTGCCCGCAACTTGCGACGGTTGCGGCTCGAGCGGTCATGGTCGCAGGATGATCTGGCGGCGGAAGCGAACGTGCGTCAAGCGCTGGTCAGCGCCATGGAGGTCGCCGCCGCCAACCCCACCCTGGAAACGCTGGACAAGGTCGCAGCCGCGCTTGGCGTCGGGGTCGCAGACTTGCTCGCAGTGCCTGCCGCTAAGCAGAGGCCGGTAACACGGCGCGATTTGCGGCCGCCGGGTCGGGCCGGGCGGTGACTGCGCGTCCCGGGACCGTTCGGAGTTGAAACCGTTGTGCCGAACTGGCGCTTGAAAGCTGCTGACGGAAGATGCACCCTCCGAATCGGCCGTCTCGCCGGACCTGCCGCAGGGTCAAAGTGGACATTTCAATTGCCTCGGATCGACCGTCATATTCGGGTCGGTGCGTAATCTGCGGACATCGACCATCGATATGAAAAGGTGGATCCGTTGACCGCGATACCTTTGACTGAATCTGCCCTGACGTGCGTGAAGCGCGCGGTGAGGCAGGACTATCCGAACCACAAGTCATCCCATCTGACCGAGGCGATTGCGGCCGCGTGTGGCTTTGCAACACACGCTGCGCTGCGCGCCCGCATGGCGGGGCGCGCAGCGGAGCATCCGGACTTTGCGTTGCTCCAGGAGTTGCCGTTCCTGAGTCGGCTTGCGGCGGTAACGGGCGTTCCTATGTCGGATAAGGACCTCCCTGGATTTTCCTTCGACCGTCTCGTCTACGAGGGAACGGACGTGATCCGGACCGCGTCCAAGGGGGCCGCCAAGGTGAAGTACGGCGGGTCGAGCCGGCGGCGGGCCTGGCGCAACGTAATGGTGGCCGGGATCAATGCCGGCATCGAGCAAGGTCTGTTCACACCGCGTGCCGGCGAGAACAGCTGGTCTGCGCCGGATCCACGATGTGACGGTTGCACTTATCGTTTTACGATCGAGGGAATTCCGGCGATTGCGAGCGTCCACGACGCAGGCTGGGACGAACTGTCAATCCACGTTGCGTTGTGGCCGACTGCCGAGGGCGAACGCTGGGTCCGAACCGCGTACGGCGGCAACTTCGCGGGTGAGGTCTTTGCATCGGGTTGGCTTGAGCGGCGTGACGGGTCGTGGCTGCAGGTGGGAGATGACCCGGAGCTTAGTTGCCGAAAGCGGCGGCTGGCTCAAGTCGCGGCGCTGAATATCCGTCCCACGGGCTACGCGGATCGCGGCAGCTTCAAGCTCTAACTGGGGACGAGGGAACGGGCCGTCTGAGAGGCGCGTGCGGGTTTTCGAACGGTCGTTCGCGAGGGATAGCTGCAGACCTCCCGCCCGGTCATCAGCGGGTCGTTCGGCTCTATCGCCCGCCGCTTTTCCTGCTGCAATAATACAGTTGTGGAGAAGTCCGCCAGAGGGAAGCTAACTTCGTTAGTTTCCCTCTGGCGTTTGGGACTTGCCGCTCCCGCGATTACGATGCGAGGACAGAACGGATCGCCAAGGTTTCGATCGATCAAGGCTTCGATGCGCGAAGGCGAACCCAATTGGTGACAACCAGGAGAGTGAGCCATGTTGACCGAGACGTTGGTGCGGGACGATATCAAGAATTTTCTCAAGCGGCTGTCCGTCGCGATTGAACTCGATCAGATCAACGTCGACGCGCTGCCGCCGGAGAGCTTTTTGATCGAGTACGACGACGACATGTGGCGCGCATGGCGACACGAGCATCGTGTTCATATTGAGAAGTTGCTCGATACCGCGGATATGATTCCGCCGGTCATGTTGTGGCAGTTAACGGGAGTTGCGATCCGTCATGAACCCGAGCTTGTCGGAACCGCGTTGCTCGAATTGTTCGCCGAGGTCGCAGCTGGCGGCTGCGCGGATCTTGGATCGGCCGAGATGTTCTTTGGCGTGCTGATCAGACAGATGCGCGGACAGCGCAAACGCAGTTCCCGTCGCGAAAGCGCTCAGGCATCGATGTTGCAGTGGCTGCCCGCCACGGATCCGCTGCGAATTGCCGAGGATCCTGAATGTGGATACGAGCTGTCACAGATTCAGTAAGCGGAGCGGGGACGATTGTCGTTGGTCGACAATCGGCGCCGAAGGACGGTGTCGAAGGTCGACGAGGTCGTGCCGCGCGGGCGCGACCCGTTCACCGTTCGAGATCGTCGACCGGATCACCCCGGATGCTCGCGCGACGCCTTGTCGGCGTCGTGGCCGTTCTCGTTCTGGTAGAAGGCGTGCTTTTTTGCGAAATGTCGATCAGTCCTTGAATAGCGATCGAATCCTTGCCGCCAGGAAAGGATCCGGCCGGTGTGCAGCGGTGCGTTCGCTCCCCTCGTGGTCGTCGGGAGCGGCTCCGCCGGCCCGAGGTCGGCGCGTGTCCGAGCAGTGTGCAAATCCTTGGGGGTGGGCGCGCCGCAGGGGCGGGACGTCGCGACTGTGCGTCGTGACGGCTGCAAGGATTCGGGAGGTGCCGCGGCATCGTCGGTTGCGGCGCGGCCGGCGGGCAAGTTTGGCACGGTATGTGTTCGCCGGCGCGCGGACACGTCGTTGTGCGAACCGCGGGCGATGCGCTGAGCGGCGTTGAGGCGCGGGCCTATGAGGGGCGCGCAGTTCTGCTCGAGGCGCGTGTCGCGTGGCGGTGTCAGCGTCGCCTGCAGGTCGATTTTTTCCGAAATGACGGCGGCAATCGGCGGTCCTGATGGTCATCACATTTTCGCGAGGATCGCGAGCATCGCCCTCTGACTGGTCGCGGGCAGGCGCGTCGGGCGCCGGTCGCAGGCATGCGGGCCCCGTCGGATGCCTCGGCCAGGTCGCGGCTGCGTCTCGCGGGCAAGACGCCAGCGGCCGGTCGGAATGGAAGCAGATGTTCGACGGTGTCGGGTTTGGCGTGTGATCGTGGACGAGCCCCAGCGTGTTCCGCGGGGAAGGGCCCCTGATCGATCGAATAGGTTGGCGCCCGCAACCGGGGTCGAACTGGCCGCCTCTCGGGGGTCAGGCCGTCGCCGGACTTGCAGGACCTCTGCGCGGGGCAATATCCGCGCCAATCTTGCGGTTAGTAGTCCTGCAACAGCTCGGCGAGGAACGATGCCGTAGCGTCCTGAGCATTGCCAGATCTGACGGCGGTCTGAAGATCCGACCCGGGCTCGCGCGGTTGGGTCGCACTGCTAGACGGTTTCGGCGGCCTAGTTGCGCGCTCGGTCTATTGCGTCGCGCGCGCGGAGGCGACGTCGGCCCGCTCGATCTCCGCAGGGTCCACCGTCTGGGCGGGGGCGGCGGTGGCGCGTTGTCTTCGGTGTCGAAGATCACGGCCTTTTCGATGGCAGCGTCGACCGCCTCGACGCCCGGTTCCCCGTCAAAATTCAGCGCCGCCAGGAAGCGCAGCGTGGCGTCGTTGGTCCGCAGCTTCTCGGCCATCTTGAAGGTGTCGCGGCCGTCGACGGTGACGCCGTGGCCGACCTTGCGCATGGTCGAGGGCGCCTCGGAACCGATGCGGAGTGTCGTGCGGACGGGGGAAAGCCTCTTTTTTTTGAGCTAGTCGAGAAAGTCTTCGTGCTGTCCACGGACAGCATGAAGACTCCACGCTGTTTCCGGCAAAAAGCCGTTTCGGGATCAGATCCGCCGAGCCGCCGGCAGCAAGCGACACAACCTGTTGATTATTCGTGGAAAAGCTATCCCGCATTCGCTGGAGCGCTACGATGAGGGCGTGGAAACAGCGAGCTAGGGTTGCCATGCAAGCGCTCGGACGCGCCAAGCATGGGGAGCGAGAGGAGGTCCTGGCAAAGGTCGATCGTTCCGTGGATCTGAATACGATTCGACGTGAGATTAAGGGGCTGACTTTCTTGGACACCTTGGGGGAAAAAGATTCGAAGCTCTGCGCTCACCTCCAAGCTTCCTCATTCAACGTCATCGAGGTCTTGGCGCGCTGGTACGATTTCGACCAGCGTGGAGCCGTGAGAGCCGCGGCGAAGGTCGCCTCAGACGGATATTCCTGGGCCTCGCTGCAACTCGCGATGCGGCAAGCGAAGAAGCAACTCAAGGTCCCCACGAGGGAGACCTCAATCGCTCAAGCCAAACCTGAAATCGTAAGGCAGATACATCTGATTTTCGGAAGTGCCATCACCTTGACCGCGATGTCACGGCCAAAAGCAAATCTGCCACCGGTCGATCTCTTACTCAGCATAACTCGATCTGAAGGATATTCCGAGAGCGTGGCAGCTTTGATCGTTGGGCCCTATCGAAATGCCACAATCTATTCCAAGCGCCGCCGTGACGAACTCTTGCGAGCAATGGGACTAGCGTGGATATATGATCACATTATTCTAGTCCTTCCCACAGCGGCCAACTTGCCCGAGTACAAGCACTGGCTCGCGGAATACGTCGGGGGGCAGCTGAGAAGCTCAGGGGACCAAGCGAGCACCGATCAGATCCGACGCCCAAGTGTTCACATTATCAGCATCAACGCTGAGTGAGGCGTCGGGCAAAGTCGGCCCGTGCAGCAGTGAGGTTAGGATGTCGTCCATGGCGATCCGGACGGCATTGGAAGGACTTCGATGCCGATGATAACCACCTTTTCAGGACCATTGACGATCATATCCGCAGTATGGCTTGTGAGCCCGCAGGGATGAGATGCCGGTGCCGCAGGTCCGCGAGAGTGCGTTATTGCGCGCATCGGGGGCGTCCTCGTAACCATTACGAGTTTGGCCCCCGAGTTAGTCGTTCCTATCGCACGGAGCGGTCTATATTATAGGCGGCGAAGGTCTGGATGTTGCCATGGTCCTGAGCACGAGCAGCTCTCGATCGACGAATTTTTCGATGCCATTTCAGGGCGGCGAAGTGCGCTACGAGCTCGTGGACGGCATTGCCTATGCAATGGCCGGCGCCAAAGAAGGGCACAACGCATCTGAAGCAATGTTCAGACGGCTTTCGTCCAGCTCCAAGGCTTGGCGTGCACAGCGGATCCCGCCGGTAAAGGGCGGGGCGTTCGCGTCAAGTAAGTAGGGGACCCGTTTCGCCCGATAGGGAGCGAACTTGTAGGGGACTAACATTGCTCGAACCATTTACGGCAACGCGGACGTGGCTGGAGACAGAGCGGAATCATTGAACATCCCAGCATGTGTCGTTCCCGAGATTGAGATAAAGTATAGCTACGTGTGGTGAAAGCGGCCTATTCGGCCGCTTCCTGAGATGCTAACCGGGCTAGGACGCGTTCCTTGCGTCGGCTGTTCCAATCCAGGAAGCGCCCCCATGGATCCGTCCTCTTTGATCTGGTCGAGTGCAGGCTGAGTGTGATGCCGCGAACCGCGGGCATATCTTCGTTTCTCATGACTTCTTCGACTGCGTCCAAAATCCCTGCATAGCTTAACATCCTTGCCGCAGCCCACACCTGACGACGCGGACCAAATGTCGTCGGCAAATACAACCAGCCGATCTTCGACGTCTTGCAGAAGATGATTCCCTCCACGACGCGTCTAAATTCGATGGGGCTATCAAACTCCTCTATCCAAATGTCTTCGACCGGGAGCGCATTTTGGACCGTCGTCCATTCCTCGTCCGTCAAGGCATGGCTTTTGCGTTTTGCAAGATTGTTCGCTCGTTTTCGCCGTCCCGCGACGCGTGTCTCCGGTTGGTAGCGGAATGTCTCCCCAGAAATATGAGAGATCGGTCCGTCAACCACGACGATAATCTCGTTGGTCGATTTATCTCGGCTAACCCTCATCTGGCCCACGAGTTTTCGGAATACGGCCATCGATCGCGCGGAACTTTCGTCGCAATCGCTGTAGTTCCGCATTGGCGTGAGCTCGCTAAGGAACGACGCAGAGTCCGGCGGAGGCTCCATTTTCCGCGCTTTGGCGATCGATATCTCTGGCAACGAGGCGAGCTTGGTTTCGATCGCTTCGATGCGTGCGCAATAATTTTCACGTTGCGTACGAACAACCTCAGTCGTTAAGCCAGCGGTTATCGCAGCCTGGAAGGTTGCATCGAGGCGGACGAGAATGCTCTCGCGCTCCGTCTTCAACGTTTCTCTCTCCTGATTCATCGCTTTTGCCTCAGCTTCGGCTTTCTCTTCGTACGCGGACTGCATTTGCTTGAGGGCGTCCGGTGTATCGAGCTTCTCGCAGACAAAGCGGATCGTGACGTCTTCCAGCGTATTCATGAGAACTACCGGTGTGCTGCATCGAGGCTTTTGTTCTCTGTAGTATCGAAGCCGCGATAAGCGCGGGCACCTTAGCCTAGCTGTGTCAGTGAGCCGATCATTGGTACAGTACATCGTGCCTCCGCATTCGGCGCAGCGCACCAGCTTGGAAAGCAGGAATTTGGCGGCGGGGCCATACTCTATCTTTTTCGCGTCGAGTTCCTGCAGTTTTTGCCAGTCGTCCAGACTAATGAGCGCCCAGTCCGGTCTTTCCGCGATCGTCCATTGGTCGGCAGGACGCACTTTTCGAGGCACTGTGATCCTGTTGACGTCAGTTTGGATTGGCGTCTGCTCGGTGCGAAAGAAAATGAGAAGTCCGATCAAGAGCGGATTGGTAAGGATCCTTCTGACGAACTCAGGGCTCCATTCCTTTACGGGCGGAGGTACGCCTTCGCGGGCGAGGATGTCGGCAATGCTGTGTCGAGGAATGCCGGATAGGCGCATCTTCACAATGCGCTTGATTACGGCCGCCTGATCCTCTCGATGTCTCATGTCTCCCGGCTGGTGTGGAATTTTCTCCCAGCCGTACGGCGCTCTACCCGGCCACAATCCTCGATTTAGGATCTTCACTCGACCTGACAGCATGAGCTCGGTGATGCGGGTGCGTTGCTCATCACTCAAGAGCCCCGAAAACGCTGCGTGGATGAGCGACCACTTGCCGTGCTTTGTAGAGTGGATTTCCACCCCATACTGGCCGAGCGTCGCGAAAGCGGTCGTCATGATATGAAGTTTGCGTGCCAGCCTGTCGCCTTCCTCAATGATCAGGATGTCGAATTTGCCTTGCCTGGCATCTTCCAACATCTCGTTGTAGCTCGGGCGGTTCGCCGTATAGGCGCCGCTGGCGCCAGGATCGCCGTAGACCTTCACGACATCGACGTTGATCACGACCGCATAGGCTTCCCCTTTTCCGAGTTGACGCTCGAACGAGTAGGGGTCTTGGTGATCGGTCGAGTATCTCAAGTAGATCGCGGCCCGCTTGCGGATGCGAATGGCGGTCGATGTCATCGCCGAAGCTTGGTGCTGGAGCAGCCAAGCAGGGCTAAGTCGCGCAAGCAGATTGGCTTGCGCGTTCTTCGACTTCTCTGACGAGGCGGAGTCGATAGATTTCATGATGTTTTTTCCCCTTTTGGTTCCAATTGCAAAGTATCCGACCCAAATTGGGTAGGAATCCAACGCAAACTGCCGCTCGTTTCGAAGAATGTAAAGCGCTCTGCCGCGGAATTATCCGCTTGCCAGAAACCTGCTGCTGTCGTAGCCGCGCGCGCGAGACAAGCTACGGCTTCCACTCACGGCGGTTCGACATGTCGATCGGTCGCGGATCAATTAGAAACGGAGGCGCAATCGAATCCTTGATCTGGAAATCACTCTGCGGTTCGCGGTAGCTTCCAACCTCTCAGCAGAGATTCTGTGATGGCGGACTGGAAGACCCGAGCCCGCGAAGCTCGAAGCAAGTTAACGCACGCGAAGCACGGGGAGAGGGAAGGAGTGCTTCGGCGGTTGGCCGGCGACAACGACCCGAACACCCTCCGTCGCGCAATATTTGCGCTGACGTATCTCGACGAACTCAAGCGATTGAATCCTTCGGCTTGGAAGATCATCGCCAATTCGCCGCTCTCATTGGTCGAATCTCTGGCGCGGTGGAATTCTTTCGATCCCGCGGGTGCTATGAAGGCCGCGCTAGATGTCATCGATGGACGCTATAAGGTCGCCGACCTTAGAAAGGCTGTACTGAAGGCTCGTGCCGAAGTCGAATCCTTGCCTTATCGCGAGAAGATTAAATTGGAAGCGATCTGGGCAGTGCAGGAGGTCCTTGGAGGGGAGGTCTCGGCACCGGAGGCCCGCTTCAAGGATTCCGATGGGCCGCCATTGGCGTTCCGGTTTCTACGTTCTGTCGGTCAGCCGCCCAAGTTCGAGACTATAGCGGTCCTCATTGTTGGGCCGTATCAGAATGTGCAGTTATACCGGAAACGAAAATACGATTGGCTCTATCGCGCATTTGGTCTTTCCTGGTTCTACGATCACGTTGTAATTCTGCTGCCTGATCCGAATGAACTCGAATCCTACAAGACGTGGATCGTCAATGCGCTGAAGAGAGCAGGGGCGCCGCCGACCGGGGCGGAAGGGCAGGTGCGCAAACCAAGCGTCCACGTCTTCCATCCAAAACTGTCGCTTCCTCCCGCTCTCACAGACGAAGAAGAAGCTGCGATCCAGAGCTTGGGCGCGGTCCGCGAGTAGTCATTTCAGATCGCATGCCGTTGCGCTTTGGCGAATTGATTCGATATCCGTCGCCGCGCGTTGTTCTCCGAGAGCTCGGGCCAATTCGCGCAGCAGGGCTTTCGCATCCTTCACCCGAGCGAAGTCCGCCCGTGCAAGGCCAATACTCCGCTTCTGCGACTCGGGAAAATCGAATGACAGCTGTTGGTGGGAAGTATCGGCAGAATCGTTTGCATTCATGGGGAACGAATCCTTGTTTGCAGAATGAGTCCGCACCGATTTCGGGATTGCTCAGCACGAACATTGACGAAGATGAATGTCCTTGACGGCGGGCATCTTCAGCCCGCCGCTCACCCCGCGTTTTGAAAGTCCATGGATCGGGCCATGAGCTTTGCTCACTGGTGATCGGAGGTGGACTTGACGCCATCCATTTCTGCAAGGATTCGGCGCCACGCGTGATCGCACACGGTAAAGTTGAGCGCTCGGGGCGGGTTTCCGCCAGCGGATTATCACTCTCCGTGACGCTAATTGAGCAATCGCTGATGTCGGCAAAATCGCTGATGTTGCCGATGGTCATTGAGCCGACCGTGCGGCGCGATGCTTCCGCGGCGCCCGGTAAAACCTCGATGGTCACTCTGAACATGTGCTGATCTCCACGGTTGACGGTGTGCGGCGCTGCAGACGGCGGATCCGGCCGCCCGATACCTCAGCGTTTGCTGTGCTGTGCAAGAGCACGCGACGTGCGATCGAGCGCGTCTCATTACGATGGATAGGCAGGTTGCGGTGACTCACAGCCATTTTCCGCGACTTGCCCTGTCTTACGCTGCCCTAACGGGCGTGCTTCCAAGACCTCGTCAATCGCTGCGCGATCCAGATAGCTCTTCGCTTCTAACCGCCTGCCACTGCCCCGACGGCTGCGCGATTTTCGGTCACCAGCTCGCGTGCCTGCGCGGGCGAATCCATCCGCTCGTCGCAGGGCGCGTGCAGCGTATCGCCGCTTGCGCAACAGTGAGTGAGGTCCCGCCGAAATGGCAATCCACGCACAGGGTCGTCAGATCGCCTACGAGCTCGCAGCCAAGCCTCTTAAGTGCGATGGTGGACCTGTCGCTCCACCTCATTTCCGCTTCGTGGATGATGTTGCGCTTTTCACAATCCGGTCGACCCGACACTGTCCATCTCTGCGAGGATCCGCGCGAGAAGCTTCCAGACGCTTTGGTGGCGTGCGTGACGGCGCACGATAAAGTTGCGAGTCTGGGACGGGGTTCCCGCCAAGGGATTTGCGCCCTCCGTGGCTCGAACTGAATAATCGCTGACGTCGGCAAAATTGCTGATGTTGCCGATGGTCATTAAGCCGACCGTGCGACGGAGTTCTTCCGCGCCGCCTGGCAGGATCTCGATGGTTACCCTAAGCATGCTTTGAATCTCCAATATTGATGGTGCAAGGCGTCACGCACGTGCAGACGCCGCGGCGCCCGTACCAGTTTCCGCGCTCGGCGAGAGGACTCGATGCGCGTTACGAGGGAGCCCCAGGTCGCGGCGAGCGGTCGCGACCGTTTTTGGCCGTTTGCTGTCTCGCTCGCTGCCTTAGTGGGTGTGCTTTCAAGAGCTCGTCAATCGCGCCGCGGTCCAGGTAACCGGTCGCTTCTAATCGACCTGCTACGGCCTCGACGGCTGTGCGGTTTTCGGTCACGAGTTCGCGTGCGTGTGCAAGGCATCGATCGAGGCGCTTCACGATCAGAGCCATGATGGACGAATCGTGCATCAACGTTTCGGCGGTCCGGTCCGAGAAGTGTGCCACGCCAAGTGCCCCGAAGCCAAAGCGAAGCTCGAGATCAATTGCTGCACGGGTCGCCCGCGAAAAATCGCTGCCTTCGCCATGGCCGGCCCCGGCTGTCGCTTGCGGGAGGCCCAAGATAACTTCCTCTGCGGCGCGTCCGGCCAGGAGCGCGGTGATGCAATTCTCGATCCCGATCTGGGTCTGCGAATTGGCCAAGGAAACATCGACGTGCGTGCCGCCGCCGTAGTCGAGGATCGTCAGGGCTCGCGGCTCGAACACGGCTAGGGCGACGCCCACGACAAGATGCCCAGCTTCGTGCACCGAAAACGACCGCCTGAGGTTTTTCGGCAGTCCTTCGCGCCCGGACCTGACCTCGTGCAGCACATCTTCGACCACCAGATCGCGCTTGGCTCGTCGGGCACGCGATTTCGCGCGCCGGACCCACGCCTCGACATCGGCGCCGGTCTTTCCTGTGGCTGCAAGGGCGATAGGCGTCAAATCTTGATTGGCCAGGAGATCGGGTCCGAGATGAAAGCGAAAGATGGCTGCGAGCGTTACGGTGTCGGGCGGCTGGATCTCGATCATGCGATCGAGACGTCCAGCGCGACGTACAGCGGCATCGATGTGGTCAGGATGATTTGTCGCCCCGATCACCACAACTCCGGCTCGCTCCTCGATGCCGGCCAGGAGCTCCAGCAGCAGGTTAACGATTTGGGTCCAATACTCCTTGTACTCGGTGGTCAGGCTGGCGCGATCGGAAATCCCGTCCAGTTCGTCTATGAACAGAATGCAGGGCGCGAGTTGGCGGGCCTGTGAAAACGACTCCTTGATCGCGCCGAGCGTGCCGGAGAGGTAAGCGACTGAGTTCCAGTCGGCGACAGACGTGCTGACCAGAGGCACGTTGGCGGACTTGGCGAGTGCTCGCGCATATTGCGTCTTGCCAACGCCCGGCGGGCCAACGAGCAGCAGCCCCTTCTCGATGCAACTCCAGTCGAGGCGACCTGACCGATATTCGCGCAGATCTCCAACTAGGTTGAGCCCCCATTCGCGCGCTTCGCCATAGCCTGCCAGTTCCTCAAGGCAAGGACCATCGTGAGTGAAGAAGCTTTTGGTAGAGACGATCTTTTTGAGCCGATCGAGACAGTCGTCGGGGCTGCGATCGGCGTGAACCGAGAGGGCGAGATCCGAGATGTCGATGGCGCGCACTAGCTCGTCATCAAGTGCAGCCTGAGGCCGCTTGCCAGTCACGGCTTCGATCACGAGGAGGACTGCCGAGGCGTCGAGCTGGTTCAGAGAAAGGTTGTATTCGGCTGCACGAAGCAAGTCGCGCGGGAGGTTCCGGCGCGGATCCGGAGCCACGCCGACAATGGGCGCCCGGGCGTGTAAAGCATCGGCCACGACCGTATTGCCTCTATCCGGCCGATGCTCGCTCGACCCTCCGTCCCGACAGAGCAGCAGGGCAGGGCGGCTATAGCTGTGCCGATCGAACGACCGCTCATCTAGCACTTTTGTATCGCTGCCGAATGCGCAGGTCTTCAAGACCTGCTTGACGAGGGAGACCAGTTCGGGGCGGTGTGTGGCGAACGATACCACCGGGCAGCTGCGACGAAGTTCGCGGGTTAGGCCGTCAACAGGTTCAATTGTCCGAGCGACCAGGATCGCGGCTGCAGCGAGGTCAGCACGGATTGATGTTCGTCGGACGGAGTCGGGTGTGGTCGACAAATCGTCGATCAGCTTCTCGATGGGGTCGTCTAGGTTGCCGTTACGCAACAGCGGTGCGCTGTTCGCGCCGGCCTCCGTTGCCAACATGTCGAGGTAGGCGCGTCCGAGCAGGTCGCGTGGAGACGATAAGTGGATTGTCATTCTCTCACTCCTTGAAGCGTATGGCTTGTGGCTACGGGAGCCACCACGGCGTTTGTGCCGCCTGATCTTGATAAGACTCGACGGCAGGCCGCCTGGTCCCGCACCGACGTGGCAGGTTTGAGGTGCGCCGGCGCAGCCTGTGTCGCCGGACGGTCAGCTTTTGGTACCGCACGGACTGTGCGGCGGCGTTTACGTGATTGACCCTAACGCGGCCGGACGATGGTGCGCGGACCCAAAGGAATCTCACGGAGATCGAGTTCGACGAGAGCCTCGCATGCGAGCGCGCAGACCGCCCCGACAATATCGCAGGTTGGACGGGCGCGTTCTTCGAGTTCAAGGACCGATTGCGGGCCGTCTTCTGCAAGCGCCGCCGCGATCTTCAACCTATTGTGCACGGACACGACGAACCGCTGATAATGCCATACAGCTCGCGCATTCGAGAACAACGGCTCGTGACGGATGTCGAGGGCGTCACGTTCAAGCAAGCGAAGTCCATCGGAACCAAGCATTTCGGCGAGACGGGTATGCTCTTCCTCGGTTCTGCCTGGTCGCGTTTGGCAGACTATGAGCAGATAATCGCCGTCGAACCGTTGCAAGACGACGCCTCTTACCGTGGGCGGCGCACCATACAGGTTCGGAGTCTTCCGATAGTGAATCGTGCGAACCGAAGGGTCAAGGCTCGCTTGGAGGAGCGCGTCACGTTGAAGGACGCTGTCGACGGGAATTGCGACCTTGCATTTCGGGGCGGAGAAGACGGTCGACGTGGCTTTGCGAGGAGAAGGCTGGCCGTACATAGTGCGATGTCCTGATCAGATTGTGGGAGAGCGTTTCTGTAATCAGGACGATGGTGGTCGATGAACATGCAGGGCTCCTCGTCTGGCTTGGCTTGGATCGAGCCGATGTGGCGCGCGAGCTCGACCGATCAGCAACGCGATGCGGGTGCATGCGGAGAGTGATCGCTCGCGGTGAACGTCTCGGAGGCAGCGAATGCCACGCGAACGTTATAAGGTGCGTTGTATTGGGTGAGCTTCGGTGTCCGGCGTTCTGCCGGTTTCGATGCGGCGACTGCGAAAGTCGGCGACGTTTGAGGTCACTTAGTCGAGAGCGTCTGTATCTCTATACGTTAAAGCGTGTCACAAGATTGCGTCAAAGATATGGCGAGTAAGTTTTCTATCTGTAGGTGCAGCACGATTGATCGATCAGAGAGACCCGTATGGATGGTCTCGCCGCAGACACAATGAATCTCATGCGGGCTATCGCATTTGAAGTGAATGCTGCTGTGTGCCCGGTCGAATGCATATCTTGGCGATAAGTCAATCGTCGCGTCGGCGGACTGGAACCCGTTCACCGTTTAGATCAAACAACCTAGCGGGACTGACTTTAAGTGCGATGGCGATCCTCAAAAGCGAGTCGAGGGTCACGTTTGCTTCGCCGCGTTCGACTTGGCTGACCAGCGCTTGCCGAATGCCGGCTTGCTCTGCAAGATCGCGTTGGCTCAACTGGGATGAATGGCGCAGGTCTCTTATCCTGCGAGCCAGCATATCGCGCAGTTCGGACTGGGTTCTGGGAAAGGACTCAGACACTACCACGGCTGCTCCACGAATCCTTGTGCGATGTCCCGGGGTGGGGCGGTGCGGGTATTGTGCCACTTCCGTTGACGTTCCGCCATTGCTTGCAAGCAAGGATTCGATCGCGGGTTAGCTGTATCGCGGTCGGTTCGAAACGACGGATGATATCCGATCGCTTCTTGGTCCAGGCCGAGCCGCAATTGCATGAGGACAGGCTCAAGCGCCTAGGGCCTGCCAGCGCTCTTGCAAGAGAACTTGCAACGGCGTGGGCCGATCGTTCGGCAGGCTATCGCCTGCGGGCAGCACTTCCCGCGAACTTACGATCTTGACGTTCGACCATTTTGTAGATACAAAATAATCCGTGAAGATTATTTGGGACGAACCGAAGCGGCTCGCCAATCTCGACAAGCACGGGATGGATTTCGCTGATCTCAACGAGACGTTCTTCGATACTGCTGTCGTATTGGAGGCCAAGCGTAACCGCTATCGCGCAATTGGCGTGAACGTCCGTGGCGTCATTTCCGTGATTTTCGCGGTGTATGGCAAGGAGGCCGTTAGCATCATCAGCATGCGCCCCGCCAGTAAGACCGAAAGGGAGCTCTATGAAGCGAACCGTCGCTAAGAAACGCTATACAGCCAACGATATGCGCGCTGTAAGCGATAACCCGGAATGGACCAAGCAGGACTTTGCAAAAGCAAAAGCCTTCGACGAGGTCTTCCCAACGATGCGCAAGGGCCGCGGCCCCAATAAGGCGCCGACCAAGAAGCTGGTTTCGCTGCGACTCAGCCAAGTTGTCCTAGATCATTTCAAGGCCGGCGGCCGCAATTGGCAGAGCAGAATTGACGAAACGCTTGTGAAGATCGTGAAGCGAAAAGCCGGATAACCTCATACAAAGGGGTTGTATTTCGACTGACGTTCCGTCGGGGCCGCTTTGGTGCCATTGCGCGATTTAGTGGCGAAAGCTGTGTCCGGGTTAATGTTGTACGCCGCAAACGTCACCGCCGCGGGTGGCGAGAACGATGTCCGGGAGTTTGCAACACATCCTTCGGGCGAGCGGGGCAATAGGTGCCCGGCGGGTGGCCGAGCCGAAAAACGTCGTGACTCAATTGCTACCTTCCGACGTGGCGTCAATCGGCGCTGTCCGTCGCGCAGCTTGCCCGATGAGGATCTTTATTTCTGAATTTCCGATCTGAGCTCCACGCAGGTAGGTAAGCTGCCCTGTCCATTTTTCATCGAGCGTCTGCTCCTGTCGGTTTTCTCGGCGGCCCGGGCGCCCTCGGTCGTCGATTAGGAGTGTCTGAGAGCGACAGGCGCGCCCGAGAGAAAAGGAGGGTGGCAAAAAAGGCTTACGACAAGGGGCGCTAGGGCCGGGAAGCGTCGTCTAGTAGTCGTCCCCGAAGGGCATCTGAGCGGGATAGCGCGGACACATTGAAGTGACCTGTGCGGCATGTTGCGCAGGCCTTGATGAGGATCATGCGGCGCAATTAGCTGTTGTATTAGCACGGGCTATCTTGGCCTGGCGCCTCGATGTCGCCGGATCCCGATTGCCGGAGGCGCCTAGGTGCGCGTCCTGTCAGTATGCGGGGCGGGGAGCTTGTCGGCCGGTCGAATGAAAAAATGAATCCCGGAGCATATATCTTAGGTTGTTTTTGAAGGTTTTGTGTTATGAGGACATCGGGAGGTGTGGCGAACGGCGCGCACGCAATCGCGGGTGGCTTCGGTTTTTGTGGGAAAGCCGCCAGGAGAGTTGCATCAACGCGCATAGAGTTTGGAGCTTTGCGATCTGAAGATGTAGGCTTGCTGAGTTCGATTCGAGGCTTCGAGGCTCTCCGAATGGCACTGCGGATTTCCGGCGATCTATGCAGGCGCCCCCGTGCAATGAGTTCGAACGATCTTGTCCCTTCTCTGATTTTGTATGTTTGCTATCCGAGCCAAATTTGCGTTCGTCAAGTTGTCATGATCATTTTCGATAGGCTTCCATCAGCTGGTTGCCGTCCTCTTCATATCCTCATCGTTGTAGTCGGCGCCGACGCGGTGTCGCCGTTGCGGAACGCGCAGCGATTTTGCCAAGACATCTACGAATTCTGGCGGAGCCAAGATGATGCTGTGCTTGCGAACCGAATGTCCGTAGGCACGATCGATCTATTGGCCAGCGACAGTGGTCAGCTCGGCAACGCCGTTCAAATCCGCCGACCAACCGATACGGTTACTGTGGAACGGCCGAGTTGCGCCAACGTGGTGGCTGCCATTCAGCGCTGGTCTGACCTCGTGGCAAAAAGCGGCGCCGGGGTGATCCACTGGGTCGGTCACGGTCAATTTCGAGGACAGGAGTCAGAAGGCGCTCAAATCCTCTTTACCGACGATCTCGTAGGTGCCGTCCGCAACGGGATCAACTGGTCGATGACCATACATGGCATAAACGGAAAGACGCGTGGCAATCCCGTGTACTGCTTCGTGGATTGCTGTCGGACTACACCGAAGGGGCCAATTAGTTGGTATCCGCACGGTCTAGGTCTTCAGCCGGTGGCTATCTCGTTCAAGGAGTCCGCCCTCGTCTATGGGGTTGGTGAAGGAGGGCAGGGTCTCTGGGACGACGCCGTGCATCAAAACGACCGGGCAGCAACCCTTCATTTCAAGGGAGGACCGCTTGCCACGGGGGCTTTTCTTAAGTGTTTTGAAGGGATTGCGGCGGAGTATGTCGCCGGGCGTTCGTGGCATGACATTCGCATAAGTCGCATGGAAGATGGGGCACGAGGGCTGGCATGCCGATGGATGCACGCTATAGGCTTCGCTCCTCTGACGGACGAGCAGCGGAGAGAGGCCATCTGCGTTGATTATTCCGGAGCGCATCCCACGATGATGCGCACGTTGAAGCCGCAGTCAGTGCTTGACGTTAGAGCGGCAGGTGCGACGCATTGCTCACTTAGCCCGGTGCCCTCCGGTCACTCTGTCGTTGGCACGCTAGTGCCAAATTCTAATCCCTCGCAGTTTGAATTCATCGTGGATTGCGGGGATTACACGGCCGACGTGACGAATGGGACCGGCACGTTCAGCATGCAACTGAGCGAGACGATAAGCATTCCTCATCAACAGGTGGACGTCTAGCGATGGCTCGAACAGATCCAGTTGTTGCGGCTGAATCGACGCCTCCTCCACCGCTGTTGTTTGTGGAGACGTTGGGGCACGACGGAGAAATTCATAGATGCATTGTCCAGGAAGGGGATAGTGCACCTCCGTGGCTAAATTCAGAAGCAAGAATGCGGGTTGCGGCGCCGAATGGTTGCAAACGTGAGGGCAGAATGAAGGGTGCCCTGCACGTGAAATTCTACGACGCGTGCAAGCAAATTCTCGGCGGAAATGCCAAATGGATGCCGAAGGTGTCCGGAGAAATTCCAAACCACAACTATCGAGTTTGGATCGACGGAACGCCGTCGGAAATCGAACGCGGAAGACTGGTTGGTAAATTCATAAAATTTAATATCCCGAAGGAAGCTTCCCGTTCGTATTTGGAGATATCGAACGACAAAGGGCCAAAGATTTTTGCGCCCATAGACGCGAACATTTCAGTCTATGTCGATATTTTGGAGGGAGAGACTGGCTCCTACTTGTGTCCGCGTGTTCTCACGAATTTTACGTTTCCGGCAGCGCTTTGGGCGTTTCGGCGCGCCAGGCTCTATGATGCCGCGGAGGCCGCGGCGCTGAAGGTAGTTGATGGCTGCAAAGAGCAAGACGATCGTGTCGATTGGGCAGTCGCTGCAGGTCAGAGCGCTATTCTCTATCCATCTTTGACGAGGGATAGTCGCGCAAAAATCGTAAAGTGCCTTAGTTGGATATCGTCCAAAAGCCCGGACGCCGAATTATGCTTGGCGTTCATTCGGATGATGGAGAGCAATCAAGACAAAGCAGCTTACCAAGCGATGAAGAACGTCATCGTTAGGCTGGCTACAACTCCGCCCCGCTACGCGTGCACGATGGAACTGCTCGATTCGAACATCGATGTACTAGCCGAGCTATTCAAGGCAGATGAGGAAGGGGCGGCCGCTCTTGACGCCGTCCGTAGCATAGTTCGACGCATCGCCGCGAGTTTTAGTCGAGGAGATGTCAACGTATTTAGAGGTAGTTCTCCAAGTGAACCTGACAGCAAGGCACTCGGGGAAAGCGGCTCAAAAAAAAAGCCTAGTTTGATTGACGATCATTTCGCAGCGCGTCGGCAAGACGATGCCGCTCAAGATGCGCCTGGCCCTAGGCCAACTCAGGTACCCCTAAGGTCGACAAAGCAAGTCCCCCTGCGGAAGGAGCCGCCGGCAGAAAAACCGTCGAGAGGCGATGAGGAGCTCGACGGCGAACTTGTCCATATCAATCGTGTGGCGAAGGTGGTGAAAGGCGGTAAGCGATTCGGCTTTGCCGCGCTGGTAGTTGTCGGCGATCGTCAGGGGCGGGTCGGCTTCGGCCACGGTAAGGCACGAGAAGTCCCCGAAGCCATTCGCAAAGCCACGGAGGCTGCTAAACGCCACCCCAGGCGCGTTGCCCTCCGAGACGGACGCACTTTACACCACGACATTTCGGGCCAGCATGGCGCTGGTCGCGTTCTGCTCCGTTCTGCTCCGGCCGGGACTGGCATCATCGCCGGCGGTCCGATGCGCAAGGTATTTGAAGTCCTAGGGATTCAAGACGTCGTTGCGAAATCGATTGGTTCCTCCAATCCATACAACATGGTCCGCGCAACTTTCGATGCATTGGAACATCTGGAATCGCCTCGTGAAATTGCAGCGCGTCGTAATATTCGTGTCTCGACGCTATTGCAGCGCGCGGCACAACATTAGCATCTGCACGAGGCGAGACCGGTCGATTCAGTCCGCCTCCGCATCTAAAGGCGGCTAAGTTTCATCACTTCGCTTCCGCCACTTACCTGTTACCTTTCGTTCGATCGCAAGAGGGCAAAATGACAAGTCCGCTGGCGCCTGGGCCTTACGCGCTTTCTGGCGTCGAAATGGAATGTTGGATTGTACGATATGATGAGCAGGGGATCTGCTGCTCACCCAAGACTCGGGACGCCTGTCTAGCCAGGATTACCGAGCATAAAGACCGGCCCGTCATTCTGTTTTCCCATGGTTGGAATAACGACTTTTCTGATTCGACCGACTTGTACCGAAGGTTTTTGATAGAGTTCGAAGCAGTGCTGAAAACCTACCCTCTCGGCGAAACGCCTCCGGTTTTCGTAGGAGTGACTTGGCCCAGTATCTGGCTTCCCTCAGACGAAGGTCCTCAAATGGCTGCCGACGGAAGCCACTCGTCGAGGCAGCCGGATTACCAACAGCTTGTCCTCGCGATCGGGAAGAAAATCGGCGATGAATCCCATCGCGCGCGGCTTTACGAATTGCTCGAATCTGAAACGTTGCACGGTGAGGATGTTCGAGAACTTGCGCGACTCATCATTCCAACGCTCCACCTGCACCAGGAGGAGGGGCCTTACGCTGCCGCCGGAGAGGAAGTCGTGCTGGGGGCGCTCGCTACTCTTCAGGGCAAAAGTCAGTCGATAGCGCGAGAATATGATGACGTAGATGATATCGGCCTTGCGGGGGATGGGCCTATACCTCGGGACATACGGACTGCGGGTCTATTGGATTACCTCGATCCCAGGAATGCGATGCGACTGGCGTCACTGTACCTCATGAAGGATCGGGCAGGAACGGTTGGAAGAAACGGCATTGCCTTGTTTCTTACCGATCTGCTGGGCCGTACAGAAGCTCGATTGCATCTTGTCGGGCATTCATTCGGATGCAAGGTCATTCTTGCCGCGCTGGCCGCAAACGCAAAGCCGAGCCGCAAAGTAAGCTCGGTCTTGTTGTTGCAACCAGCTGTCTCTCATCTGAGTTTCGCGTCTGAGGTGCCGGGGCGTGGTCTTCCTGGTGGGTATAGCCGCGTACCGGATAGCGTTGAAAAGCCAATATTCTGCACTTACAGCGCTCAGGATTTTCCGCTCCACACAGTCTACCATTTAGCGATGCTCAGATCTCGAGATTTAGGCGAGATCAAGATGGCTGGGACACGGGCGCCGACATCGACTACGGCTGGAGCCCCTCCCAACGTCTACGCGGCCCTGGGGGGCTATGGCCCGCGGGGCTGTGGCGAGATATTGATCGACCCGATCCCCGATATCGGCGAGCTGTTCCGCTATCAGGCTGACACACGCATCGTTGGTTTGGATGGATCGGCTTGGAAAAGGATCGGCGGGCACGGTGGCATCGCCAATCGCTATACCGCGTGGGCGCTCCGTAGCCAAATGGCGGACTAGTCCCGCCGTCGATCATAAACGAAGCGAGTCCTTTGAACGATGGCAGAGTCGTCCGGGCGCCCTCCAAGTTTGACCGCTAACGCATGGAATGGGCGAGCGTCCGTGGGCTCGCCTCTGCTCTCTGAGACACCGTGGGAGTTGGCGCCAAATTTGTTGCCAGGGAGGATCACGACCCTAGCGGCGCCAGTCTTGTCAGACCAAAGGGACTGGAGAGATCCAGACGTCGGTTGGGGGCTGGTGCTTCCTGACAACGACGCTTTTTCCGTGTCAGCAAAGGCCACAGCGGACGATGCGCCCGAACCGATCCAGCGCCTCGTAAAGAGCCGAGAGAATAGTGTCGTGTTGCGATCGCGTGGGAGCTCGCAGTATCTAAGGAGGTATCACTCTGACGGTACGAACTACGACCTTTCAATTCGCAGTTCGCGATACGGAGTAGGCACCAAGTGCCTACCGCGTTATCTCTTAATTTACGGAAGTCCACGCGTCATTCCGTGGGCGGTCCAATATGCGCTCAATATGTCGACTTATGTCGGGCGGATCGACCTGACGGACGCGCCTCTAGAGCGATATATCGACGCCCTAATGAATGACTGGCGTGATCAGCGATGTGACCCTAGAGCACCTGTTATCTGGGCCGTGGATCATGGAAGCGGGGACATTACCCGGCTCATGGCTCGAACTATCGCCGAAAAGTTGCGCGACAAATTCAACGCTAATGATGATCTGATCGGCCGAAGATTTCTGACCGGAGCGGATGCGACGGCGAGCAATCTCATCAACTCTCTAGTCGAGTTGTCGCCTGCACTGGTAGTTACTACGAGTCATGGAATGACGGGGGCCGTCGATAAGCCAGACCAAATCGCGAAGCAACTCGGCGGTTTCGTTGACTGCAATCATTCCGTAATGACGGGCGAGCATTTCGACGCATGGGCGCCGTCAGGTGCGATTGTATACTCACATGCCTGTTGCTCCGCTGGAGCAGATTCAATTTCGCGATACCAAGATTTATTTCCAAAGGGCAGCTCAGTCGAAGCAACGCTCAATTCGATCGCGACAGCGACGGGGGCGGTCGTCGCGCCCTTGCCAAGACATCTTCTAGGTCTAGAGAGGCCAATCCGGGCGTTCGTTGGGCATGTTGAACCTACATTCGACTGGACACTGCGAGATACGGCGAACAACCAAATGATGACGCATGTAATCAACCGAGCCCTCTGCGAGCGGCTATATCATAAGTATGAACGTAATCCGATCGGCTGGGCAATCGAAGAGGTCTACAACGAGGCCGGCAGTTTCTTTGCTTCCTGGTCGGCCGCCGTAGCCGATGTTACCAAGCAGCTGCCGGGAGCTCGGGACAAAGCGCTCTACGATCAATTGGTCGCAATGGACAGACAGTCGACCGTGATATTGGGCGACCCGACTGTTTCTCTTTGCCCGATGTGAGCTTTATTGATCCTCGGCAGATGCCGCCTAGGTTACTAAGATGCAAAACAGCAGAGCCCCGCGTGAGCCGGGCGCTGCCTCACGTTTGCGACGAAACCGCCCTTGGAGTGGGTCGGATTACAGGCCATCCGGCCATCCCGGAGTCCTCCGGTTAGCTTCTTCGTACGCATCCGGTAAAGACCCTGGCGGATCTGTCGTTTCCGTTTGGTCTGGGTTTGCCGCAAGATGGTTTTGATGTTCAGTCCAGGGTTGGTGGTTCCCTTAGAGTCAAGTTTGGGTCAATCCGAGCCGGATAGCTGTGATCGTGTCTCCATCGGAGTCCTTTGAGGTGATCCCGCAAGCTCGTCCTTGATCCCGTGGGTTCGGCATTTTTCACAGGGCGGGAAAGATTGACGTCTTTTGCGCCATAATGACGTTGAACCCGTTGGCCAAGTCTCTATTTTCAAAGCAGGAGATCTATCATTTTGAAGTCGACCCGCGACAGTCCAAACATACTGGTACAGCCGAACGTCAAGCGGCGTGCGGTCTTGGAAACGGCACAGAAACTTGGTCTGCTCGGTGGCGAAAACCGTCGGATCGGCGGCCGCGTTTGCCAAGATCTGGTGGCAGCTGCGAAGAAAAAATCCGGCATATCGTCCGACACCGAGCTTATCGAGTACGCGCTGGCGGAGGTGGCGCTCGAAGACGACTTCGGCACGAGACTCATCCTTCGCAAAGGCCAGGTCGCGAAAAACGTCGACCTTGAGTTTTGATCTGCTCCGTGCGCTGCGGCGGATCAAGCGGCATCGCACTGCGACCGCGATTCACCGTCGCCATGCGAGTCGTGGAGACGACGCATCTCTGAAAGCTTGCTTGAAAGTATGCATTTGTCATCTTTGCCGGACAGTTGATTGGGCTCAAGCAGCGTGAGCGACGTTCTGCGGAGCCTGTGGGTCGATATCATTGAGCTTGGCGGTGGCGGTAAGGCTGTAGATGGCAGCCGCACGCCGGCCGCCCTCATCGGAGCCGGCGAAGGTCCATTTTTTTCGCCCCACGGCGAGCGCCCGGAGCTCGCGCTCGGCAGCGCGTATCCATCCGAGCTAGGCCGCGGACAGGGGCTCACCGATTCAAGGGGTTGAGGAGTTCCGGGTCTTCCTTGTGCATCCTGATGAGCTCGGTCAGGTTCTCGATGCCGAAGTCGGTGAACGCCATGACCTGGTCGTCACCTATGCCGTAAACCCAGATGACGCCATCCTCTGTGTCCATTCCGTTGGCCACGTCCCAGAGCCAGTCCTCGTCTTCTCCAAGGTCCTTGGCGACCCGACTGATGGTGAAGACGGCATAAACCTTGTTGACGTGCATGGCTATCCTCGCCCGCATCGCTGCCCATCCGGCTCATCGGCTGGACGAACTTCTGCCCTGGAGTTGGACGCCGGCATCAGCACTGTCCTCTCGAGCGGCATGACCACGCACGTCAACAAGGTCCATCACGTCACCACCATTACCAAGGTCGCCAAGGACCTCGGCGAAGATGTAGATTGGCTGTGGGACATCGCCAACGAAATGGAAATCGAGGACGGCGTCATCTGGGTCTATGGCGTCGGAGAAGACGGCGTCCAGGCGTTCACCGACTTCGGCATCGAAAACCTCATCGAGCTGATCAGGTTCTACAAAGAGAACCCAGGACTGCTCAAGCGCTAACCCTGCGGCCTACGCCGAATGGATACCTCCTGACGCACAGGCGCTCCTGTGGAGCAAGACCGTTGATCTCACGTTCAATGGCGAACAGGACATCGATGCGCTTGATCGCCTCGGCCGCGATCGGCGCCTTGCTGAGCCGCGTGAGATCAAAGAACTTTCGTCTGCCGTGCGCCCAGCACGCGGCCTCGATGATCGGGCCGTCCTTGCGATTGGCCTCGTAGAGCCTGCCGAAACCGGCGTAGGCGTCGGCCTGCATCAGTCCGGCATAGCCGGCCAGATGCTGCTCCGGATGTGCACCGCCACGATCGGGCGAGTAGAAGAACACGGCCGCCGGCGGATCTGGGCCGGCAAACGGACGGTCGTCGCGCACGTAAGTCCAGAGCCGGCCGGTCCGGGTCTTGCCCTTGGCCAGGACCGGCACCGTGGTGTCATCCGCGTGGATGCGCTCGGCGGCGAAGATGTGGCTCCGGATCGCATCGACCAGAGGCATCAGGGTTGCCGCGGAGGCACCTACCCAGTCCGCGAGCGTCGATACGTCGAGGTCGATGCCTTCACGCTGGTAGACGTCGCTCTGACGATGAAGCGGCAGGTGCAGGCCGTACTTGGCGAACAGGACATGGGCCAGCAGCTTGGGCCCTGCACCCGCACGCCCGAAGCGATGGGGATCACCGTAGGCGTCCATCTGCCAGCGCCGCCGCCGGCCTGTATCCACTACTTCGAGCCGTTCGACTTGGGCACTGCGCCTATCACTGTCCATAAGGACAGTTCTCAACAATACGCCTCATTCGGCAAGGCGGCCTTCACCGGACGGATACGCTTCTTCGCCGCGTTGACGTCGGCATTGGACAGCACTCATTCGGCCGCCCGCAGTAGATCGTCTGGTGCGTCGCCAGGAGATACCCACAGCGGCCAACCTCGCTTTTCTCGGAATTTGATACGCCGCTCCAGTCTCTCGTCGCCGTAACGTTTCCGGAATATCTCTTCGAGCATATGATCGCGATCCAATAGCAGCGGATCCTCTGCGATTGCGCGAGCAGCCCAGCTGTCGCACCAGTCGATCCATGCCCGCATCATTTCGCGTTTTCGTCCAATCTGTGGGTCGGAGGAGTAAAACTGGCCAGTCACGTCGTTGGGTTCGATTCCCTCGAGGTGGTCCAGAATGAGCGACGCTTCCCTACGCCTGAATCCAAGATCGCGTTCTCCGTAAGTAGCGAGCGCGTACCGAGCGGCATGGGGAGAGAAGCTGACGCCAGGCATGCATGAAAAGTAGTCGTTGAAGAGGCCAGCCTCCGCATGTCGTCGGTTCGACTTCGTGCGCGTCGCCGCGGGAAACAGCCAACCTTCGCTGCCCTCAAAATCTGAAAGACGATCCAGACGATCGACGGCACGAGCTGCGAATCCAATACAAGGGACAAGATGGGAGCGCTTGCCGCGCTTCGTTCCGCTCTTTCGGAAATAGGGTGGCACGTACCATGCCTCTTCGCCGAGCACCTCCTGATACTTCCGGAAACGCATTCTATGGGCGCCCGTGATCGCGCGCCGGCGCTGGCACGTTCCGATCATCAGCTCAATGCCAAGGCAGATGCGCTCGGGAAAATAGCTTTGTCGTGCCATAACGAGAGCTCGCCCGATCTCGATCTCGGGTGGTGCGTCGCCTTGCTCGTCTTCCGGATCGAATGCTTCTTCCCCAACTTCGATGCGAGTCCGCAGAGGGGCTTGCAGCTTAGCCATTCTGGCATCTTCCACGTTCGTTTGGTCTTGGCGTACGGCTTCAGCAAGCCAATTCCAAAAACGTTTGATTACCCGGACCATGCCCTCCGACATGGATTCGGCTCCGCGCGCGTGGACCTCAGCGATGGCCGCGGCCATCTCGTTCCGTGTGATGGTATTGACCATGCGGTCGTCGAAGCGCGACAGCTCACGGGGTTGCAGCTTCTTGCAATAGTCCCGGTGTGTGGCTTCGCGATTTGCGCGCTCTACGTCGGCCAAAAACTCCTTCTTGGCCTTCTGCCACGTCCAGGAGGGCTTTGGACGCGCCGCCTCATGCTTTAGGTAGGTTTCGACGGATAGGCCGGCGGCACGGGCGGCGAGAAAATTGGCGGGGTTTTGGCCCTTGCGGGCCATTTCGCTGACGGTGTTTGCCAGTGCGCGGGCATCGTCCAGCGACAGGCCCCCAATGCTCTCAGCACCCTCTACGACGAGACCGAGGTCATAGCGCTTTTGGTTGCCATGCAGCATGACCCGCACCGACCAACGGACCGTCGTAGGCTTCACACGCAGCTGTAATCCGTGGCTCTTCGAGTCCGTCTTGTCATACCGCTCCTTGCCCTCGCGCTGATGGCGCAGAGCGGTTCGCACGGTCTTGAGGCTGAGCAACTCTGGCACTTTTCGTTCCGGGTCAAGAGCAGCTTTGTTCGCAAGCTGGGTCAGTCCTGGGTCAAAGAATGTCCAACCTGACCCGGAGTCAAGATGAGGCCCAACGATAGCGCGGGAGGGAGCTGATTCTAGGTTAAGTCTTTGGAATCCTTGGGAAGCTAACTGCGGATCACTTCCCAATCCTTGTGTTTGGAGAAGCTGATTTCCATGACCCAGGGTAACTGTAAATCAGCCGCCTCATGGCTTCGCAGGTTCGAGTCCTGCCTCCCCCACCAGCCTTCGCTCGCTTCGCGAGCTACGGCTCGGCAGGCCGGGAAAACTCCATCGTAGCGAAGTGAGTGAAGGCTGCCACGCCATAGCCCGAAGGGCGACGGCTCGGCGAGGCATGAGGCGCTTCGCGACACACGGCTCAGCAGGCCGGGAAAACTCCATCGTAGCGAAGTGAGCGAAGGCTGCCACGCCATAGCCCGAAGGGCGACGGCGGGCTGTATCGGCGAGGCATGAGTCGCTTCGCGAGCTACGGCCCGGCAGGCCGGGAAAACTCCATCGTAGCGACGTGAGTGAAGGCTGCCACGCCATAGCCCGAAGGGCGACGGCGGGCTGTATCGGCGAGGCATGAGGCGCTTCGCGACCCACGGCTCGGCAGGCCGGGAAAATTCCATCGTAGCGAAGTGAGCGAAGGCTGCCACGCCATAGCCCGAAGGGCGACGGCGGGCTGTATCGGCGAGGCATGAGGCGCTTCGCGACCCACGGCTCGGCAAGCCCGGAAAACTCCATCGTAGCGACGTGAGCGAAGCTAGGCCACAGCCCGCTCATCCATTCGACACCCGCTTCTTCACCCTATCCGCGCAAACAGCTCCAGCCGCCGCCGGCGTTCCGTTGCTCGGCCCGCGAGTGCAATGGTAGATTGCGCCATTTCATGATTGAGCCGTTTCAGAGGATATGAAGAAAATTTTGCACTGGGACGCTTCTGCAGGAGATGACCCGGCGCTGATGGTTGCCTGCGCTGTCTTGCTCGGGGTCTCGATCCTGGTTTCGATACCGGCATTTGTCGGTGGTGGCGGCCAGGCCGGAATCGATTTTTCATGTTTCTGGGGCGCGGGCGCGATGGCGCTCGAAGGCCATGCGGCGGCGGCCTACGATTGGGAGCAGCTGCATCAGCAACTTGTTCTCCGGCTGCAATCCCTCAATCACGCTCCGTATCCTTACGATCAGGTACCGGTTCCGTTCTTTTATCCGCCGGTGTTTTTCCTGGTTGTGGCGCCGCTGGCGCTGCTGCCGTTTCCGATCGCGTTCTGGGTCTGGAGCGCAGCGAAGCTGTCTTGCTGGCTGCTCGTCGTTCATGCCATCCGGCCGCGCTCCGCCGCGCTGCTGCTGGCACTCGCTGCTCCGCCAGTATTCTACGACTTCATTTCCGGCCAAAGCGCACTGCTCGCCGCATCGCTGCTCGGCGGCATCCTGCTGACATTGGACAGGCGTCCGCTTCTCAGTGGAATCCTGATCGCGCTGCTCATCTTCAAACCTCAGTATGGCGTGCTGCTTCCCTTCGTGCTGATCGCCACCGGACGTTGGCGCGTCGTCATCACCGCCGCCCTGGCGATTCCGGTCCTCCTGCTGCTCGCCGGGCTGATCTTCGGTTGGGATACCTTCGATGGATTCCGCGCCGCCGCCACCTTCGCCACGACGCAATTCCACCTCAGCGGCGCGCTGCCGTGGTACAAACTTCAGAGTATCTATGGGCTCTTGAGAGACGCCGGCCTCGGCTACGGTTTGGCGATGGCGGTCCACGTCGCCATCGCATCGGTCGTCGCGATCGGGGTGCTGATCCTGTGGCGCGGCCATGTCAGCTTCGCAGTAAAGGCCGCAAGCCTGCTGGCGGCAACGCCGCTGATTTCACCTTACTTCGCGATCTACGATATGCCGGTCCTGATGGTCGCGCTGGTGTTTCTCATGAACGCCAGCGCGGGCCGCCTCGCGTCGCGTTCGGGTCGAAGCGCCTTCCGGATCGCTGTCAGCGTCGTCTTCGTATTGGGATACGCTTTCCCGTTCGTGCGCACGCCTCTCGGCCCCATGATGTGCGCAACCGTGATCGCGCTGATCTGGACGAGATACCGGCAAGAGGCCGGCGAGACAGCTACAGGCGAGGGATTGCGAAAATCTGCAACCGTTGGAGGCTAGTGTCCTGATCGCGAACAGTCCGCGGCGAAGATCATCACGATCAGCCGTCCTGGTGCGCCGGCGGCGTTGCCGTGCCGGGCACAGCCTCCGCGCCAACCGGGCGCCTGGTGCCCGACGGATCGTCGCGCTTGAGCATCGAGGCCCAGGCGAAAAATGGATAGGCCAAAAGCGCCAGGTATCTCGTGGGCATCGGATGATCGACGCCGAATGCCGTCGGCTTCTGCCCTTCCGGAAGATAGAGGCTGCCGAACAGCACATCGTAGAACGAGAACAGCCCGGCGTAGTTCTTGTCCCTGGCTTCCTGCTCGCTGCTGTGGTGCCAGTGATGAAACTCCGGCGATACCAGGACGTGGCGTAGCGGGCCGTAGCCCAGGCGCACGTTGGCGTGCGCGAGCCAGGACTGCCAGTAGTAGATCGCAAGATAGGTCCCGATCGCCTCCGCGGAGAAACCGAGCGCGAACAGCGGAAACAGCGAACCAACCTTCATGAAGGTCACGTCAAGCGGGTGCTGGTGGATCGCGGCGAGCCAGTCCAGCTCTTCGACGGCGTGATGAACGGCATGGATGCGCCACATGGCGGGCACGACATGCAGGATGCGGTGGGTCCAGTAGACGCCGAGATCCCCGATCACGATCGCGATGGGCGCCTGAGCCCAATACGGGAGATCGCTGACCGCCTGCTTGACGGCCGAGGGCAGGATCGATTGATTGACCAGCGTCGCCAGTGCGATGATCGCGGTCACGCCGACGAACACCAGCCAGCCGTTGAGAAACAGGAAGGCCATATCGGTCGAAAGACCACGCCTGAAGATCTTCTGCTGCCTCGCTGCAAAGAGTTGCTCGAACGGCACGAAGATCAAGGGCGCCAGCAAAAGCTGATATTGTTCCAATAACTCGCGCATTCAAATGGCCACATGAAATGGCGACAGCCTACCACCCCGGTCCCCGATGCCGTCAATCGGAAACCAAACCCGGGTTGTGGGAGCGTTAATCAGCATCCCGTGCCGCTACGGGGATCACCGGTGTCCGGGAGCCGGGTTCGTCCGCATGCCCCAATCCCACCGCGTCACTCCATCCTTGCGAACATCTCCACCAGCGTCTCGCGCAGCCAGCGTTGCGCGGGGACGGTGTCGTTGCGCTGGTGCCAGAACAGGCTGACGATGCGCGGCGGCGCCGGCAGTGGCACCGGCATGGCGTGCAGATGGGGCGCGTGGCGGGACTGGGCGCTGAGATCGCGCGGCAGCACGGCGATCAGGTCGGACTGGCGCACGATCTCGTAGGCGGCATTGTAGTGGTTGACGGTCGCGACCAGATTGCGCGACAGCCCGCGCGAGGCGAGAAACTGGTCGTAGGTCGGCAGCGTCTTGCCGGCGAGGCTGACATCGACATGCTTGGCGGCAAGGAAGCTCCGCGTGTTGAGCCGCTTCTGCCTGGCCAGCGGATGGTCCCGCCGCATCATGCAGGCATATTCGACGGTCCACAGCGAGCGTGAGCGGATCACGGCCGGCGGCTGCTGCGCCTCGTTGACATAGACGCTCAGCACGCAATCGACGCGGTTGTCCTCGAGCCGGTCGCCGATCTCCAGGATGGTGTTGGGCACGGTGTGGATGCGCGCGGACGGCGCCACTTCACTGAAGCGGTTGAGCAGCCGCGGCATCACCAGCGAGGCCACGTAGTCGGACATCGACAGGATGAATTCGGCCTGGGTCTGTCGCGGATCGAAGGCGTCCTCATCGAGGGCGTGGCGGACATGTTCAAGGGCATCGCCGATCGGCTGCCACAGCGCCACGGCGCGCTGCGTCGGGCGGATCCCGCTCGAGCTGCGCACGAACAGGGGATCGCCCAGCGCGTCGCGCAGCCGCGCGAGCGCGTTGCTGACCGCGGGCTGCGTCATGGTCAGCGCGCTGGCGGCGCGCGTGACGCTGCCCTCGGTCATCAGCGCCTCGAAGACTTTCAGCAGGTTGAGGTCGAGCGTGCGGAAGGACACGAGCAATATTCACAAGGGTGATGTGCCAGATAACGATTATAAATTATTCGGATAATATTGGTTTGTCTATCATTCCCCGGCTGCCCCTGTGGCGCGTGCCGCCGCGGGGCGAGGGGGGACTTTCATGTCGATGATCTCGGCGCGCATCGAGCGCCTGCCGTTCGCGCGATTCCACGTGCACCTGCTGCTGATGGGCGGCCTCGGCTATCTCTTTGACGCGATGGATGCCGCCGTGCTGGCGTTCATCCTGCCGGTGCTCCGCACCGCCTGGGGGCTGACCAATGTGGAGACCGGCGTGCTCGGCAGCAGCACCTTCGTCGGTTATCTGTTCGGCGCGCTGCTCGCGGGGACGCTGGGCGACCTGATCGGCCGCCGCGCGGTGATGATGTCGGCGCTCGCGCTCTACAGCGCGGCCTCGCTGGTCAGCGCGGCGGTGGATAGCTGGCCGGCGTTCTTTGCCGCCCGCGTCGTCGCCGGCATGGGCACCGGCGCGGAGAGCGCGATCATCGCGCCTTACCTCGCCGAGTTCGTGGCGCGGCGTTACCGCGGCGCCTTCACCGGCGCGCTGGCGGGCTTCTTCTCGTTCGGCTTCGTCGCCGCCGCCTTGCTCGGCTATTTCATCGTGCCCGCCTATGAGAACGGCTGGCGCATCGTGCTCGTCATCACGGCTATACCGGTCGTGATGCTGCTGTGGTGGCGGAGATCGCTGCCGGAATCGCCGCGCTGGCTGGAAAGCCGGGGCAGGGCGAAGGAGGCCGAAGCGGTGCTCGACCGGATCGAGGCCGGCTTCGCGCGCGAGGGCCGCGCGCTGCCGCCGGCGGTAGCCGAGCCAGCCGCGCCAGTCGCCTCGTCGGGAACGCTGGTGAGCAATTTTGCCGCGCTGCTCGCCGGCCGGCAGGCGCGCATCACCACCATGACCTGGATCATGTGGCTGTCGATCACCTTCAGCTACTATTCCTTCTTCGTCTGGATTCCCGGCCTGCTGGTGCAGAACGGCATGAGCATCACCAAGAGTTTTGGCTATTCGCTCGCGATGTATTGCGCGCAGGTGCCGGGCTATTTCACCGCCGCTTTTTTCAATGAGCGGATCGGACGGCAGGCGACGATTGCGACCTATATGCTGCTCGGCGGCGCCAGCGCGCTCGGGCTCGCCTTTGCCAAGAGCGATGCGGAGATCATGGCGGCCGGCCTGCTGCTGTCGTTCTTCATGAACGGCACCTATGCCGGCGTCTATGCCTACACGGCCGAAGTGTTTCCGACATCGATCCGGACCACGGGGGCGGGGCTCGCATCCGCGATCGGCCGGATCGGCGCGATCGCAGCGCCGATCCTGGTCGGCTACCTCTATCCGAATTTCGGCTTTGCCGGTGTGTTCGGCGTCACCACGTCCGTTCTCCTGATTGGCGCGCTGACCGTCGTGCTGATGGGCGTGCCGACGCGCGGCCGGTCGCTGGAAGACATCGCAAGCGAAGCCGCGTGATCATACGAGCTACGCGCTGACAGGAGACCTTTCATGTCCACCATCCTCTTCAAGAATGCCGCGCTGCTCGATCCGCTGCGCTCCGATCTGCTTGAGGGACACCACGTGCTGGTCGAGGACCGCCTGATCAAGGAGGTGTCGGACCGGCCGATCGAGGCTTCCGCCGATCGGGTCATCGACCTCAAGGGCAAGACGCTGATGCCCGGCCTGATCGACCTGCATGTCCATGCGGTCGCGGTCGAGCTCGATTTGTCGCAGCAGGCGCGGATGGCCAACGTGCTGGTGACGCTGCGCTCGACCATGCTGTTGCGCGGCATGCTGAAGCGCGGCTTCACCACCGTGCGCGATGCCGGCGGCGCCGGCTATGCGCTGAAGCAGGCGATCGACACCGGTCTCACTGATGGCCCGCGGCTGTTCGTCTCCGGCCGCGCGCTCAGCCAGACCGGCGGCCACGGCGACGGGCGCGCCCGCTCGGACTATCTGGCCGACCCGACCTGCTCCTGCTGCGTGCGGGTCGGCGCCATCGCGCGCGTCGTCGACGGCGTCGATGCGGTGCGCAAGGCGGTGCGCGAGGAGCTGCA
This sequence comes from Bradyrhizobium sp. USDA 4503, assembly GCF_054055815.1. Taxonomy (NCBI): domain Bacteria; kingdom Pseudomonadati; phylum Pseudomonadota; class Alphaproteobacteria; order Hyphomicrobiales; family Nitrobacteraceae; genus Bradyrhizobium; species Bradyrhizobium sp. USDA 4503. The sequence goes on along the minus strand of NZ_JBSRXS010000001.1, from coordinate 2,328,867 downwards.
GATGGGCGCCGACCAGATCAAGATCATGGCGTCCGGCGGCGTTGCGTCGCCGACCGATCCGATCGGCGCCTACGGCTATTCCGAGGACGAGATCCGCGCCATCGTCGCGGAGGCGAGAGCGCGGCACACCTATGTGCTGGCGCATGCCTACACGGCGGAGGCGATCGAGCGGGCAATACGCTGCGGCGTGCGCACCATCGAGCACGGCAATCTGATCGACCTTCCGACCGCGCGGTTGATGGCCGAGCAGGGCGCCTATGTGGTGCCGACCCTGGTCACCTATGAGGCGCTGGCCAATGAGGGCGCGAAGTACGGCCTGCCTGCGGCGAGCGTCGCCAAGATCGCCGACGTTCGCGACGCCGGGCTGCGCTCGCTCGCGATCTACCGCGAGGCCGGGGTCAAGATGGGATTTGGCACCGATCTGCTCGGACCGTCGCAGCGGCTGCAGAGCGACGAGTTCCGGATCCGCGCCGAGCTGATCGGCCCGCAGGCAGTGATCGCCAGCGCGACCATCATCGGCGCCGAGGTGCTCGGCATGGAAGGCAAGCTCGGCCGCATCGCGCCGGAGGCGTTCGCCGACCTGCTGGTAGTCGAGGGCAACCCGCTGCGCGACGTGGGTTGCCTGCTCGGCCAAGGCGAGCACATCCGGCTGGTGATGAAGGCCGGCAAGGCCGAGGTCGACCGGCTGGACGGTTAGGGCGGGAAGGGGGTAGGCTGAATCGATACGATTTCTGAATAATGGAATCGTACCGCTGATTTGCCCGACGAGTCAAGTTGCGGTGTCGCCGGACAGTTGCCGTGTCCGCCGGCACCTTTGCATGGGGTTGTTTTCGATATTTTGGCAGTGCGTCCGTCCTCACCACACCACGCGCAGTGCAGGACAGGGCGGGCATTCAGAGCCCTGACCACCGGTACGCCCGATCACGTTACCGCTGGTGGCGTTGACGTTGCCGGGCAGAAGCACGACATATCGCGTGCCGATCCCACCTGCCGCTCCGGAGCAAGCCATGAACGCCCCCAACATCGAGTCCGTCACGCCGCAGTCTGGCGGCGACGTGGTGGCCTGGCTGACCAACGAGACCCGCGACGAGCGCTTCATCGACAATATCTTCGCCGAGCTTTGCATCCGGTTGCAGGGCAGGGGCATCCCGCTCAAGCGGGCGACGATGAATCTGCTGATCCAGCATCCGCAATGGCTCGGCGCCCGGATCATCTGGGGCGACGGCAAGCGCGAGGCCGAGATCACGCGGGTCGACTACGAGGTCAGGGAGCGCTCGGAATATATCGGCAGCCCGGTCTACGAAATCCACCAGGGCGCTGGCGAAGTGCGCGAGCGGCTCGAACGGGCGCCTGGCCGCACGCATGCGCTCTTTGACGAGATGCGCGCGCAAGGCCTGACCGACTATGTGGCGTGGCCGCTGCTGCATACGCTCGGCAAGCGGCATGTCGTGACCTTCGCGACCGACCGGTCCGGCGGTTTCGATGACGCTGACATCGCCGAGCTGCGCAAGGTGCTGCCGGTGCTGGCGCTGGTCAGCGAAATCCGGATGAAGAACCGCCTGGCGCGGACGCTGCTCGAGACCTATGTCGGCACCCATGCTGGCGAGATGATCCTGGCGGGTGCGACGCGGCGGGGCAGCGGCACCACGGTCCGCGCCGCGATCATGATCTGCGACCTCAGGGACTTCACCCGGATCTCGGACTCCTGGCCGCGCGACGATGTCATCGATCTCCTCAACGACTATTTCGACGCGATGTCGGAGCCGATTGCGCGGCACGGCGGGGAAATCCTGAAATTCATCGGCGACGGTCTGCTTGCGATTTTCCCGCTCAGCGATCCCAGGGCCTGCGCCAACCTGCTGCACGCGGTGTCCGAGGCGCGGCAGGCGATGGCGGCGCTGAGCGAAAAGAACAGCATGATGGGCCGGGCGCCGATGAATTACGGCATCGGCGTCCATGTCGGCGACGTCATGTACGGCAATATCGGATCGCGCAGCCGGCTCGACTTCACGGTGATCGGCCCCGCGGTGAACATGGCCTCGCGGCTCGAGGCTCTGACCAAGCAGTTGGGACGAAACGTGCTGCTGTCGCGCGCCTTCGCCGATCTGGTCTCGCACGATTTCGCGCTCGAGCATGTCGGCGAGCATTTGGTGCGCGGTTTCAGCGAGCCGATCGAGCTGTTTGCCTATCGGGGCTGAGGCTCGATTGGCCAGCGTGACGTGCGGCGCACGCACCGGCTAAGACGGCCCAATGTCCAAAGGCTCCTGCCGTTAAGGAGATCGGCCGGACAGGTTTACTCTCGGTGCGCGCAGTAATTGCTGCTCGGCATAGTTGGCCAGACGATCGTACTCTTCGGCGATCTTCAGAAGATTCGCACGTGAGTTTTGGTATCTGAACAACTCCGCCTTGGCACGTGTCTTGGCGGCTCGATCCCGCCAATAGCCGGCGTTGGTCATGACGTTCTCGACCATGGTGCTTCCCCCTTTCTCAGGGATTGCCCATAGACCAACGTCGCCGCGACAAGTCCGCTCCCCGAGGAACCCGGAACTGGCGTTCACGCATGAAGAGTCACTGAAACATTCCGTTTGTTCCAGACGAAATTTATTCAAGCTGGATTCACACCCGTTATTTTCCGAAACGCCGGATCGCGCGAATCTTCGGATGCTGGGCAGGCTTTTTCATTAAGGAAATTTTTCAAGGCCCAGAGGGTCCGCCCTGATTATCGACACCGGCGGTTCGCCGTGAGCATGGGAATAGGACGGCCCCGGCAACGCGAGATGCCGGGGCCGTTTTCCCTTGGTGCCGGGAATTCAGATCGAGGTGATCTTCTGCGCCGGCGCAGCGCGCTCAACGAAGCCCTTGGCGAGGGCGTGATAGACGCCTTCCTTGCAGATCAGGCGCGAGCTCGCGTGCGCAATCAGGGCCGCGGTCATCAAGGGCACGACCATCGCGTGATTGTCGGTCATCTCGGTGACGATCACGAAGGCGGTGATCGGTGCCTGAACTACGCCGGCGAAATAGGAGACCATGCCGAGCAGCATGATGGCCGACAGCGGCGCGCCGTGAAACAGCGGCGCGATGTTGGAGCCGAGCCCGGCACCGACCGCGAGCGAGGGCGCGAAGATGCCGCCCGGCATGCCGCTGATCGAGGCGAACGTGGTCGCGAGGAATTTCCAGACGCTGAAGCTCGCCGGCAATTGTGCGCCGGCTTCGAGCGCGGATTTGACCTGCTGATATCCCGTGCCATAGATCGCGCCGTCGGACGCAATTCCGCAAATCGCAGCCGCTAATCCGCAGATTGCGGCAAAACCGACTGGATAGCGCTTGATCGCGCTTCCGACCGGATTGGCAAACCCGCGTGCCATTGTGATCAGGATGCGACTGAACAGGCCGCCCGCAAGACCTCCGGCAACGCCGCAGAGCGGGACCGCGAGCCAGTCGGTGCCGTTGCGCAGGGCCGTCGCGCTGGTGCCGAAATACGTATAGTTGCCCATCAGCGCGAGCGAGGTCAGGCCGGCGGCGATCACCGCGCCGATGATCAGGCTGCTGGTTCTCGTCTCGAAGGCACGGCTCATTTCCTCGATGCCGAACACGATCCCGGCCAGCGGGGTGTTGAAAGCGGCCGCGACACCAGCGGCCGCGCCGGCAAGGATCAGGCCGGGCTGGCGCCGCGGCGAGAAGCGGCCGAGCGCAAACATGATCGAGGCGCCGATCTGCACCGTCGGTCCCTCGCGCCCGACCGACGCGCCACACAACAGGCCGAACAGAGTCAGCAGGATCTTGCCGGCGGCAACGCGCAGCGAAACCAGGCTTTCGCGCGCGGTCTGGTCGGTCAGATGGCGTGCGGCGATCGCCTGCGGGATTCCGCTGCCTTGCGCGTTCTGAAAGAAGCGGTTGGTCAGAAACACCGACAGCGCGAACCCGGCCGGCGTGAGCACCAGCGAGGCATAATGGAAACGGGATACCACCGCGCCGAACGCGATCTGCGCCAGATCGGCGAGCTGTGCCAGCGCGACGGCCGCCGCGCCGACCGCAATGCCGCCCAGCAAGAACAGGGCGCGGCGCTGCCAACGCGCGGAGACCAGTCTGAACAGCCGCCTCTGGCGGTTGGAGGGGAAGGTCATTCTGACGAGTTCTGGCTCATGTCGTGGTCCGATACGCAGCGGATCACGTCATTCCTAGCACGCGTCGGCGGTATGCGAAGCTGAAGAAATCAGCACGGTGTGCCGGCGCAGCCGCCAAACTCCAGGGCCGAAATCCGCGATACCGCCTGAGGCCTCAATCTTCGGCGATCTCCGGGAGGCTCGCGCGTGAGTTTTGGTGTCTGAACGACTCCGCCTTGGCGCGTACTTTCCCGCCGTGACGCATGGTTGAGGGACGCGGAAAATCTGGCACAAACTGCACTTTGCGCGGCTTCCGCTGCGGCGTATTTTGATCGCCCCATTGAAGGGCGCATGTCATGTCCGAAGTGATTGTTCGAGCGGGCATCGTCGTATTGGGACTTTGCCCAATCGCAATGGTTGCCGTTGCTCTGTTCATTTGATGGAAGCCCACCTGGCCCGACCGCGCCAACCGGGCCGGTAGACGGCCCCAGCGCCTGCCCTCCCAGGCCCCCATAGGTTGCTGGGGCCACTCAACAAGGAGGCCGCCGGTTGGCGGCCTCGTTCTTTGCCTGGTACCGATTTGGGTGCGTCACCGGGATCATTGCCGCGCGAAGACATGGGGCGCTGAATCGAAAAGGGCCGTCGCATCGGCGGCCCTTTTCTGCAAATGCTCTGCAAAGAACGGTAACGCCGGCAGGGTTGGTATTACGACCGTCCTATCTGTCCAGAAATCCGGATCAGTACGGTGTTCCTGCGGTGGAACTCTTGGTCTGCGGATGCGTATCCGACGATCATGATGGGGCACCAGAGAGGGTGCCGCACCCATCAGGACATTCGCCTTGGGGAATCAGGACATCCCATGTCGCCGCGCTTCGCCAAGCATCATGTTGAGCATCGAGATGTGCTCGGCCGTGAGCTGCCGCTGCATGAGGCTCACGGCCCATCCTTCCGGGATCGCGTCCAGGCGCGCCGTCCAGGAACCGACGCGGCGGAGCATGATTGTCACAGGTTCGGTGCTGTCCCTGCCGGCAGCGCCTGGACGATCAAGGTAAACTCGCGGCCCCAGCTTGTACCCCCCTCGCTGGGGCCGTTTCTTTGGGGTGGATGCGCGGCGCATTCAAGCAGCGATGGTCCCGCCGCCTATCTCCGGCGGCGCTGCTTTCTCGGAAACAGCCGGTCGCGGATGTAGCGGGAGGTCGGCGTCAGGCGAAGGCCCCGCGGCTTCTGCCAGGCGGCGCGGTCGATCTCCTTCTTGTCGCCGATCGCCAGTCGGCCCTTGGCGTTCTTGGCGATGAAGATCGCGTCGCTCATCCTGCGGCCAGAACGCTTGTTCCTGGCGGTCACTTCCTTCCACAGGCTAAGCCTGCCGAGCTTGAGCTTCGGCAGCTCCTCCTTGATCTCGCGCTTGAGGCAATCCTTCCCGGTCTCGCGCGCGCGCCTGCGCCCGCCGGGGAACATCCACAGCCCGTCAGATCGGCGTCTAACCAGAAGAACCTTGCCGCGCTTCGCGGCTACCAGCTTGGAGGACTTGGGCATTGGAGTACTTGGGCATTTGCTGCGCAATGATCGAAATAGAATCGACCCATTTTAACTTGTCTATTTGTGTAGACAAGTTCGATGCCGCATTGTTCCACAGTCGTATGTCGGCCGTTTGTCTTTGACGGCTGCGATCCTCGCCGCGCGCGGTCGGCCGCGGCTTCTTGATCTCGCTTGATGTCCGGTACCTCACGTTGAATTCGTGAAAGCTGTTACGGCCGGTGACTGCAACTCACCCGGTTGCGTCGTGATAACGATACCCATGACGGACGGCTTTCGCTGCTTGACTCAATGTTCTTGTTTTGTTCTAATTGCCCTCCACCGGGAATTGGAGGACGCCATGGACAACCGCATCAGCGAAATTCGCAGGCAGATCAGGGCGCTGCGCGTCAGCATGCTCGAGGCCGAAGCCATCATGCGCCAGCAGATCAACCGCGATGAGGACTGCGCCTTCGTCGCCGGGGATCTCCTGAAGATGCGGCTGGTCATGAGCCGCCTGGTCGAGGAGCGGGAGGTCCTGGGCGACCGCGATCCGATCATCGTGCATGCGAGCGTTGCACCGCGCCGTCGCGCCGCGACGCCGGCCTTCATTCGCCCGGCGAAGCGAGAGCTGGCCGCCGGCGAAGCGCGTGCATGACGGCGCGCCCGGGATGCGGCGGCTGTGCGCCGAGCTGCAAGACGTGATGTGCCGGAGGAAAAGATGAGAGAGCCGCTTCGGTATTTCCACGACAGCGATGACCACGCGCCCTGGATCAAGGCGCTGGCCGAGGTCCGGCACATGGCGACGCGGGAAGGCTGGTGCTTTCACCACGTGCAGGCGATCATCGTGGCGATCGACCAGTATGCGGAGGCCGCGCTCGGCAATCGCGAGTTCTTCCTCAACCGGCCGCAGACCGTCGGTCCAGTGAGAAGAGGCGACGTGCCTTAACATGCTGACCGGCAGGCACGCGTGTTCGACGTCGCGGCAGCTCGACGCGCTGTCCGCGGCGGCGAAAAGCCTCGCTCAGGAAATAAAAGCCTCGCTCAGGAAGTGCCGACTATTTCGCGTAGCCTTGACTGCTGCAGTACCACCAGGATTCGGCGGGCGATGCGCCATGCTCGATCACGTATTTCCGGCAGGCTTCGTAGCTGACCGCATACCGCTTCCCGCACGGTACTGCAGAGATGCCGAAATTGCTGGTCGAGCATGTGGATGCGGCGTGGCTCGTCGACATCGACAGGACGCCGATAAAGGGCAGGACCGCTAGAAGTGACAGGGTCTTCATCATAGCCATCGCCTCCCAAGTTGGAGGACAGCGGGGCCGCCGTCCCCGCCGAGAACCTACTACATCGCACGCCGTTCACCACCGGATTTCGCGGGTCTCATGCGCGATCCGCATCGTCACGCACGCCGTGTTCGTCGTCATGCCCGGCGCGTGACGCCTTCCGGGCGCAGGGGCCAAATGTCCCGGCCTGCCTGAGGCGGGCGGGATGGCCAATCCGCTGCCAGCGACATATCGTGACGGTCCGAGGCCGAATCTGAGGCGGGCCGTTCATCGCCGGGTCATGTCCATCCGGCCATCGTCAGCGCCGCGCCCGCGAGGGCGGCGGCATATTTGCGGAGGAGGTTTCGGATGATCAGGGGCTGGCAGGTTGCGACGTCGGCGCTCGCCATCGTCGTGATGGTTGCAACGCTGGGGGCTGAGGCGAACGCGGCGCAGTGCGGCAACGGGCCCGGCGGGTTCGAAGCCTGGAAGCAGCAGTTCTCGGGCGAGGCGAGCGCCAAGGGCATCGGCGCCACCGCGATCGCCGCGCTGATGCAGACCCATTACGCCAGTGCGACGATTGCCGCGGATCGCGGCCAGCGCAGCTTCGGCCTGTCGCTCGAGCAGTTCATGGCCAAGCGGGGATCTGCAACCATCGTGGCGCGTGGCCGATCGCTAAAGCAGTCGCAGGCGGCGCTGTTCGCCTCGATCCAGCAGCGCTATGGCGTGCCGCCGGGACCGTTGATCGCGATCTGGGGCATGGAGAGCGGTTTTGGCAGCCAGCGCGGCAACCAGAACATGCTGTCCTCGATCGCAACGCTTGCCTATGACTGCCGCCGTCCGGAGTTCTTCACCGACCAGCTCTATGCGGCGCTGAAGCTCGTCGACCGCGGCACTTTGTCCGGGAGCACGCGCGGCTCGATGCATGGCGAGATCGGCCAGACCCAGTTCATGCCGAAGAACGTCCTCGCCTACGGCACCGGCAATCTCGACGTCGCGGCCAACGCGCTGAGCTCGACGGCGAACTTCCTGCGCGCCCATGGCTGGCGCGCCGGTGCCGGCTATCAGCCCGGGGAACCCAACTTCGCCGCGATCGAGGCGTGGAACGCGGCAGGCGTCTACCAGAAGGCGATCGCCATCATGGGACGACAGATCGACGGCCAATGAGCGCAGGCGTGAGTTCCTTCATCGCCTGTTAACGCAGCGGTGCCCAGATCGTGCGCTGTGAAACGGGAGCAGATGGAGACCGGCTCCATGCTCAAGAATGGCACCTACGCGGCGTGGTTTCGAACGTCGCTTGCGGACGGCACCGGCATCGTGCACGTCGCCGATGGCAGGCTGTGGGGCAGCGACGCGGTCATGCTCTACAGCGGCACCTATGAGGTCGACGGCGAGCGCTTCTCCGCCGTGCTCACCACGCAGCGGCACTCCAGAGACGGCACGACCGTGTTCGGCACCGACGACCTCGTGGTGCGGCTCGAGGGCATCTGGACCGGCGCGATCGCGACCTGCACGGGCAGGGCAGATGCTGTGCCCGATCTCGCCTTCGAGGTGACGCTGATTCCGAGCCAGGAGGTGGCACCCGAGCCGCCGCCGGATCTGCCGCTGCCGAAGTTCGACCCGAGCAAACTCCCGAAGCTGCCGAAGCGCTCCAGCCGCTAAGGCATGATCCGGAAACGTGCGAAGCGGTTTTCCCTCGCGACAAGCGCCAAGGCCGTTTGCGCGGGGACACGCGCTACGCGTCTCGCGGGCCCGCGGTCTCCGGAAATGGCGCGCCGGGGATGTAGAGCTTCAGCGCGCGGATCTCGTAGACCGCCGACGGGTTGACGCTGCGCAGGTCGCGCGCCGCGGCGATCGCCTCCGCCTCATCGGTGCAATCGATCACGTAGAAGCCGAGCAATTGCTCCTTGGTTTCGGAGAACGGCCCGTCGATAACCATGCCGTGGCCGGGCCCACGCAGCGTGCTGGCATTGCGGGTATCGCCGAGCCGCGCAGCCGGACCGAGCTTGCCCTTCAGCCGTTGATGGACCTCGCGCAGACCCGTCATCACGGCAGCGTCCTCCTCGGCGTTCCACGATTTGACCTCGGCTTCGACGTGATAGGCCAGGATGGCATAAAGCATCTGATGTGCTCCTTATTTCTGATGCGACTGGCCCAAGGACGTCCCGCGGCGATCCGAGCCGACATTTCATCTGTAGCGGATCGGACGGTTTCTGTGTTGCGACAAGGTATCCCGGCGGCCGGCATGGCGGCGGCGAATCGCGCAGGCCAAAACAGCAAAAAGGCGCGGCGGATGAGCTCCGCCGCGCCCCCGATATTGATGTCTCGCTGGTCCAGGGCTGAGAGCGCCCCGATGCCAGGCTGATTGCTCAGGGCCTAGCGGGCGATCCCAGCGAGGTGACAGCGCTTGAGACAAGACACTAGATCACCTCCTTTCTTTGTTGATGGGACTTCCAATATAGGTGCCGAATCCGCCGCTGTTAAGGCCGCCTCCGGCCCGGCCGCGCCGGAAAACCGGCCGGATTGCGGCGAAATGGTTTCGTTTACCGGAGAACAGAACGCACGCCGGGGCAGTTGAGGCCGCCGCCCGGCCGTGTTAGGTGAACCCGAGATGCGGGTGTAGCTCAATGGTAGAGCAGCAGCCTTCCAAGCTGAATACGAGGGTTCGATTCCCTTCACCCGCTCCAATAATTTGAGGTACTTATCGGAATATTTGATTTCCGTTCCGACAACAGCGCCGAATCCATTCCGACAAACGTTCACTTTCTGGCCGCCTGCTTGCGCCGCTTGATCTGTGCGTGCTTGGCCTCGTCGTCATGATGAAGGTCGTGCGCCATCGCTTTGGTCGATGACCATTGGCCGTTCTTCATCAGTCGCGTTCTTGTGGGGCCGGACGTGCTCGCCTCGGTGGTCCCCAAACGGCGTGAAGGTCAGCTCAGGGCGCAAGCCCCCAGCCGGAAAGATCTTCTTCGAAATCCGCTCGGCTTGTGTCGGCATTCGCCCTTGCTGCTTAACGACACCAAGCGAAATCAACTGCCTCGCAAGGCCAATTTCCGCTATCTTGCGCGCTCAACCGGACGCGATCCCGGATGGATATGCTCGGCGCGATGGACCGGGCGAGATCCCGTCCGTGGATTAGGAGGGGTGGGGGGAGCCATGCCGAGCTTCGTTCAGTTCCTGCAGAATTCGGGTGTGTACGCTGCGCAAAATTTCATGATCGTTCCTCGGGGAGGCTTCAACCTGGTCTGCCTCCGCGACAGCAAGGACGTTGGCCTGTCGTATGATCGCAATCGATTACTGGTCGAGGATGTGCGGCTCGATGACGTCGAACGTGTCGCTCAGGAATACATCAAGACCCGCTTCAGGGAGCAAAAAGGCCAGGAGCGCGACGACCAGTTGCTGCGTCTGCGTACAGCGCTGTATGCCACTGCACGGCCGGACGGCCCTGCGCGCGGCCTCAAGGTCTCGCCCAAGGATAAAGGCATTCCCGAGCTTAAAGCCGTACGCGGCAGCACAAGCATCAAGTTGGATGTCGCCATTCTGCCGCGCAAGGATTTCACGATCGCGTTCAAATTCCTCAAGTACCTCGATCAATCTGGCAATCTGATCAACGCCACGAAATGGACGCCGGACGACGTGCCCTGGTTCCTCACCAAGCTGAACTGGACGTTCGGGGCTCAGGCAAATATCTTCTTCACCCCGGCAGAGGCGACTTGGATGACGGTCCGGAAAGCCCTGGGGCCAAAAATCTCGCGGGATGTTTTCCGCAAGGAGATCGTCCCGTTCAAGGTGCGCGGCGCCGATCTCACGTGCTTTCTCGTCGGCGACTATGACGCAATGGATAACGAGGCGGCTGGAGAGTATCTGCCCGACGAGCAGGTCTTCGTGGTTGTCGATCAGGGCAATCCACCCGTGTTCGACTATGGCGAGGCGTTCGTTGGCGTCATGGCGCACGAGGTCGGTCACTTCCTGCACCACAAGCGGAACATTCCCGGCAGTGGGCACCATAATCGAAGCGGCATTTTGCTTTCCAGCGGCATGGAAAGCTTGTCCCTGGACAAGCAACTCGTCACCGACCTCAACGCGTGGTGAGAGCGCTTGTTCTCCACTCACGCTTTGGCAGCAATGTACCCGTAATAATTCATAAGGAAGTCCCCAATCGAGAGAGGCTTCTGAGCGCCACCCTTGCCCGGATGCGGGATCGCGTAATCTCCTTTGCCCCATGTGAAGATCGTTGTCGTCACGTTTCCGTTCGACACTTGTATCCTGTCACGCAAGACGACCCAGTGCCGCGTCAACACCGAGCCTTCATCCGACTGGTCGTCATATTCGATCATGTTGGCGCTTATGAACAGGCATACGCGGTATCCACTGGCGAGCAGGGCGTTGGCTTCGTTGACGCTGTCGATGCCTTTGCTGAATTTCAGATTGGTCTCCTCGCGTACGTCCTGGTATCCGGCCTTGCGGAACCATTGCTCCATTTCGCTCGGCAAGGTGATCCCCGCGACGTCGCTTATTCTGCCGGTGTCGTCAAAATCGAGGAACCAATTTTCCGAGTCGCGAATGGAGGCGCAAGTCAGCCAATCGACGTGGTCCAGCGAGTAGGGCGGCGTGTAGTTTTTCACGTCCTTTCCCGGCTTGATCAGCAGGCGGCCGAGGTTCGCCTGCCCCTTCTGATACAGATCGATGGCGAACCGCGCATATTGCCCCGGCTTGTCGGATGCGTAGCTGAACATCAGCGCGGAGGGGCCGCACATGCTCGCTTGATCCTGATCTATGAGGCTCGGCTTCGCAATTCGCCTGAGAATGCCTATCCCGACGCGGTGCGGGTCGAGCTTCGGAAAGAATGTGGTCCTCGTGTTCTTGAGGAAATCGCAGACCATCTCCGCGGCGAGCTTCTTTTGATCCGAGTTGAGGTCGTACGGTCCAACCCCGAGCCACTTCTTCTTTTCGTCGCCGACGAAGAGCGTGATGAGCTTCTTCGAAGTCGGAGAAAGCGTTCTGGAGGTGTTTGCAATAGTGGTCAGGTCGTCCAGCTCGAATGCGGTGACCATGCCATCCGTGACGGTCGCCCTGATAATGTCGACGACTTCCCCATAGTCCAGCTTGGAATCGTCGAGCAGACCCTTGCGAAGTGCGGCATCGACGGATGGCGTCGCGATCCCGTCCCATTGACCCTTGGGAGGAGGAGGCTTGGCGGCTGCCTTGGTCGCGAGATCAACGAGCCGAGTGAAGGTTGGCCCACCAGGCCGGATATAGCCGTCCGGCGTGCCCGGGAAGTTCTTCTGCTGGAAATACAGGATCGAGTTGTAGAGGCTGTCGCTGGCGTGACCCGTCACGACCATTTGCGGTTTGAGCGTGGTCTCGGCTCCTCCGTCGGAAATGGCGATCTTGTTGAGCAGCGAGATGACCAGTTCCTGGTCCTGCTTCCAGTTTTGGCAGCTGCGACCCGTGGCGGCAAACCGTCCTACTTTGTCTTTCAATTGCGGCATGAGCAATCACCAGCAATATGATCGTTTTCAGTGGCGGATTGCGGGCTCAACTATCGCATTGGTGGTCGGCTGAAGCGTCCACGCTAGCTTGTCGATGAACTCGTACTCAAATAGCGCCTGCGGATCGGTTCCGAAATAGTATCCATACTGATGCAGAATCTTGGAGCCCTTGGCGACCATCTCGCGTTTCCATTTCAGGTCCTTGGCAGAGCTGAACTGAAATCCAATCACCACCGCATAGTTTTCGTACGCTTCGGCCACTTGCAGAATGGTCGCGCGCGTCAGGATGCCAGCAGGGTCTTCCAGACCTTGAACTCTGAACGCGGTGATGCGGTTCATCAGATTTGATGCAACTTCCTCCTCGGACCAACCCATGACGCCCGCTGCAACGCCCTTTGCAAACCCCTCCTTGATGAACTTGACTTGAATGTTCTTGAGTGCCTCTCGGGCCGCGACCTTGTCAGCCACCATAAGGACCAGATCGGGGATCATCGCAGCGATGTTCTCGGCCTTGAAAGCCTCCTTTAAACCCGCCTTGAAGCCGGCCTTGGCCGCGCTCCAAAATCCTTCGCCAGCGACGGAGCCTGCCGGCGGCGGCGGGACCTCTGGCGGGGTCGGTGTGTTCCGCGGGACCTTCAATCTCACCTCCGGTGCCCGGAAGTCGAGCGCTTGAACGCCTCTCCTGCGCATCGCAATGAGCGTTCCTCCGCTGTCCCTGGTCAGCAACACCGGATTCTTGATGCCGCGAGCCACTCCGCCTGCCCTGACCTGGGCAACAACATCGGAATCGAACGCGGAAAGCCCGTGATTCAAACCCTCATTGCCCCACTTCCAAACTTGCGCGCGGGGCACCTGGGTCATCATTTTGTCTTCGACGATCCGCAAGTCAGTGAGCAATTTTTCGCCGGACTGAGCACGCGCTCCCTTTAGAAATTCAAACTTGACCCGCGGTGAGATCAGAACCTCGTGACCGTCCTTGGCCAGATTGAGAATTTCATTCTCGAAGCGTCGGCTGAGCGCTTTCTCGGCGGTGCTCGCCGCAGCTCTTTGCCCGTTCTGTATGTCTATAAGAATATTGGTATCGAGCCAGACGGGGGGCTTTAAGGGCGCCATTGCAACAACACCATTGGCATAAACTGTAGGACGCATTTTGCGTCGGCGAGCCTATCCCTCAGTCGCGTCTGCTGAAGCGCCGGTTCAAGCGGCTCTGCCGCACCCTCGATCGCAGACATGCGATCGTCAGCGCGCGCCTTTCGGCTTGGAGCCAAGCAGATCATGCGTTCCACTGACGCTTAACGTTCCCGAGCACTCGAATCCTCCGAAAATGCCGCAGGAGCCGGTGACGGTGACGCGCAAGTCCTTGCGTTGATACAGGTCGACCGAAACGCCAAATCGCGAAAAATCGTTGGCGCTGTTCGGCAGGATCAGGTCGATGTGATCGATCGCCCAGCGCGGCAGGTGAGGATTGCTCTTCCAGAACAGTTCATTGACGGCGTGGTGGCCGAAATTCGGTCCGACCGTGAGGGCGCCGTCTGCGCCCTCAAACACGAAGCCGGTCTCGTCGATGTGAACATTGACCCGGTCCGGCGCTACCGCGAAATGCAGCGACGTGATGTCCTGCGGCTGCGGGTCCTTGCCGAACTGCGCGCTATAGTCGTCGCTCCATTGCCCGCGGCCGCGCCCGAGCCCGAAGCCGTGCCGGCCCGGAAGGTCTCGCGTCGAGAGCGGCCGGTCGGATAGTTTTGGGCGCCAGATCTCCCGGAATCCCTTGCCGATTGTGGCTGCCATCGACAGATCGAGGGCCCAATGCGACGGCTTCTCCGGGCTTTTGCCTTCGGCGAAGGCGTCGAATCCGTCCGACGTCTTGGCAATGCGCAGCGTCTTGATAAGGTCTTCCCAGTCCTTGGGCAGGAACGTGACGCCGTCGAGCGTGCTCGTCGCGGCCGCGACGCCATACTTCTCCAATTGGCGTCGGATATAGGCCTTCTCGTCATAGAGGCGGACATTGGGATTCGGCCCCGCGAAATATTTCGACAGATCGATCTGCGGCCGGAGCATGGTCAGCCGCGCCGCGATCTTGCGGTAAGTGTCGGTCGTGGTCGGGTCGGTGGTCGTCACGGGGCTGCCCTCCGAGTGAAAGCCAGTCCCCGATTTGTCTGATCCGGCCGGGGCCGGGTTCAACTGAACCTCCTAACCGGAAACGCCGACCACCATTCGTGGAGCAGTGTCAACAGCAAGGACGATCCGATGTCACTTCGGAGCAGGGTGCTAGACGTACTCAATGGCCCGGCGGTCGCACGCATTCGCTTCCGGTTTCCGATCCGTGGCAGCCACGTGACGATTGCACCGCAAACGTTCCATCACGTCGCTCGCGCGATCCGGTTGGGACAGGTCAGCGTCAGAGTTCCGACGGACCTCGCGGCAAATGTTGCGGCACAATATAACGACGTCGCGCGGACCCGGGCGGACGGTACGGTCGTCGCGGCGAATACGCTGGAGGTCGTGTCGGCGACGGGGCGAATGGACGAAGCCTATATCGTCCACGAGGCATTGCATGCGGCTTACGATCTGCTGCGTACCGGCCTTGACGGCAATGCGGAGGAGGCGTCCGCCTATGTCTGTACCGCGCTCTACTGCCGCATGACGGGCCTGCCGCGACCCCGCTGGGCGAACGGCCCGATCTACGCCAATGCCGCGGAAGTCGCCCGAACGTTGCTGTCGCAATATCAGAAGGGTGATCCCGGCATTCCCTGGGTCGGCGAGCATGAATGGCGGATGTTGCGCGCCGGTGTCGGCCTTAGTGCGGTCTATGCCAGCGGACCCGGCGGCATTCTCACCGGGTGGCTGCTCGGCCAACAATACACCCACGACGGCTGATGGGACGTGGGGCGTCCGCTCCACAAAATGACGGGCCGGCTCCTTGCCGCCCGTCCTCAGGCCACCAGCAAACCCAGTTTGCCGACCGTCGCCAGCGAACGGTCAACGCTTTGCCGGGTTGACAGCAGCAACGGCTCGGCGGGCTGCCCGGCATCATCCAATTGCTTGACCTGGATGGTCGGTCCGAAGATTTCAGTCATTTCGGCTGTGATTTGCTCGATCGTCCGGGAGCCGTCGAGCAGTTGCAGAAAGTGGCGCGTCCTGTCGTCCTCCAACTGCACGGTTTGGTGAAGCAGATTGGTGACCAGCGGGCCGCTCTGCGCCTGTCTGCGGGCGAGCAGACTCGCCTGCGGACAATCCGTGACTTCTTTCACGAGAAACGGCCGTGATTTCAGAAAGGAGACCTCGCCGCTGCAGGCCAGGATATAGAGCGCTTCCGTCAATATCCGTTGGTCATCGGCTGTTTGCCGGCCTTCCAGCAGCGTCCGGGCGCCATCGAGCAGTTCAGTGAACGAGAGTGCGCGCGGCCAGGCCCGGCCGAGACAAAGATGTGCGGCCTTCAGGAGCGGATTGGTCACGGTGATTCGGCTGCCGTCCTGATTTTCAAATTCCATCTCGGAATCGTCGGTCAGGCAGGCGTCGGGGCGACGTGGGCTGGTGGTGCTCAGCAGATAGAAGGCGGTGATGAAGTCGAGATCGACCTTGCGGTCAAGGGAGATGCCTTCGTGGCAGAGCAACGTACGCCGAAACCCGTTGCCGTCGATGAAGTCCTGATACTGATCGCGCGCCATGAACTCGCTTTCGGGAAAGCGCTGCAGCGTGGCGCGGACCTCTTCGGTGTAGCCGGCAAGATAGCGTCGTGAGAAATCGGCGTCGCTCAGATATTGCAGCCCATGTCGGCCGGCGTCTTCGACGACTTCGTGCAGCAGGAACGCCGTCGCGCCAGAATCGAGATCGTCGTGAAAAAGCAACTCGTCCGGAGCCTTGAGCACGCGGTTGCACTGGTCGCGCATGACTGTACCGTGCACCGAGCTGGACTTCGATCCTTCGCTGAGAAATTTCACGATGGCGCGAGCTTGTCCCACTTTCTCCTTCATCCCGGTGATGCGCCGGGTGTGGTAGCGCATCATGTCGCGGACCATGTCGCGAAGATGCGAGAACGGGTGCGCGTTGTAACTGACGTAGCAGAGCCCCTGTGGCGCCAAATTCCGTTTGAAGATGGACATCATCTTCTCGCGCACGATCGGTGGTACCCATGAATACACGCCATGGGCGATGATGTAGTCGAACTGTCCGAAGGCAGCGTCGACATCCATGATGTCGCAATGCAGAAGCCTGATGTTGCCCAAGCCCAACGCGGCGATGTTCCGCTGTCCGCGTTCGATCGTAACGCCGCTCAGGTCGATACCGATGAACTCGCTGTCCGGATATTGAAAAGCCATCGGCAACAGATTGCCGCCAACGCCGCAGCCGAGCTCCAGGACCCTGCAGCGCTCGACCGGAGCCGGCTGCATGCCGTAGACCGTAGCGATCGTTGCCAGATGGTTCGGGTGAGTGAGCCCGTAGACATGCCCGGGATAATACACCTCATCGTATGGTGTGGTGCCGGTGGTCGGCTGGCGGTGCTCGGTCTGGATGTTCATCGCAGTCAGTTCCACGAATATGCAAACTTGTCGTTCACGATCGAGACGCGCGTCTGCTTGACCTCCTCCTTGGCGAGAGACTTGCTGAGGAATTCACGCGACAGTTCGGGCAGCAACGTGTTGGTGATGATGTTGTCGATCATCCGCCCGCCGGAGTCCGGATCGTTGCAGCGGGATACGATGTGCTCGACGACTGCATCGTCGTAGCCGAAGACAGCCTTGTGATTATCGCGGAGGCGCTGTCCGATCCGGTCGAGCTGCAATCTGACGATGCCGGCAAGCATCTCGTCCGAAAGCGGAAAGTAGGGGATCGAGACGATGCGCCCAAGCAACGCGGCAGGGAACACCTTCAGCAATTCCGGCCGCAGCAGCCTGGCGAGTTCTTCCGGCTCGTTGCGATACTTCGGATCGCGCGCCAGGCTCATGATGAGATCGGTGCCGACGTTCGTGGTCAGAATGATCAATGTGTTCTTGAAATCGATTCGCCGACCGTTGCCGTCCTCCATGACTCCCTTGTCGAACACCTGGAAGAAGATCTCATGGACGTCGGGATGGGCCTTCTCCACCTCGTCGAGCAGGATAACGCTGTAGGGCTTGCGCCGGACCGCTTCGGTGAGCCGGCCGCCTTCACCATAGCCGACGTAACCCGGAGGTGCGCCCTTCAAGGTCGAGACCGTATGCGCCTCCTGGAACTCCGACATGTTGATCGTGATCATGTTCTGCTCGCCGCCATAAAGGGTTTCGGCAAGCGCGAGGGCGGTTTCTGTCTTGCCCACGCCGGACGGTCCGGCCAGCATGAAAACGCCAATCGGCTTGGACGGGTTGTCCAACTTGGCGCGGCTGGTCTCGATTCGTTTCGCAATCATCGTCAGCCCGTGGGACTGGCCGACCACGCGTCGATTGAGAATTTCGGGTAGCTTCAGGACGGTTTCGATCTCGTCGCGCATCATTCTGCCGGTCGGGATACCGGTCCAGTCGGACACGACAGAGGCGACCGACTGCTGGTCGACATGGGCATAGATCATCCGCTTTTCCGGATTGATGCCTTCCAGTGTCTCGAACTTGCCGCGCAACTCGACGCGCTTCGTCGCTCGATCTTCGTCGCCGTTCTCGGAGAGGATTTCGCGAATGCTGCGGATGTCCTTGACGAGCTCCTGTTCCTTGGCCCAGTCGGCCTCCAGGCCGGACAGCTTGGCCTTCAGCGTCGCGATGTCGCCGTCGATTGTGGTGATGCGCTCGCTGTTCTCGTCCCCGAGATCGCCGTCGCTGACCAGCGCCGATCGTTCGGCCTCGCGGGCCGCGATCGCGACGCGAGCGTCCTCGATCAGGGCCGGCGTCGCGCTTTGACTGATGGCTACCCGTGCTGAAGCTGTGTCCAGCAGGCTGACCGCCTTGTCCGGCAGCTGTCGGGACGGAATGTAGCGATGCGACAGGTTGACCGCGGTCACGATCGCGGCGTCCGAGATGCGAACGCCGTGGTGCTTCTCCATCGGGCCCAGGAGACCGCGCAGCATGATGCAACAGGTCTCGACATCCGGCTCATCGACCTGGATCGGCTGAAAGCGCCGTGTGAGTGCGGGGTCCTTTTCGATGTATTGGCGATACTCTGCCCAGGTGGTGGCGGCGATGGTCCGCAGCGTGCCGCGAGCGAGGGGAGGCTTGAGGAGATTGGCCGCATCGCCGGTGCCGGCGGCGCCACCGGCCCCGATCAGCGTGTGCGCTTCGTCGATGAACAGGATAATCGGGGTAGGCGAGTTCTGTACCTCGTCGATCACCGAGCGCAGGCGCTGCTCGAACTCGCCCTTCATCGAGGCACCGGCCTGCATCAGGCCGATATCCAGCGCGCAGAGCCTGACGTTGCGCAGCGGCGGCGGCACCTCGCCGGCGGCAATGCGCTGGGCAAATCCCTCGACCACGGCGGTCTTGCCGACGCCGGCCTCGCCGGTGAGGATCGGATTGTTTTGCCTCCGGCGCATCAGCACGTCGATCAATTGGCGGATTTCGTCGTCTCGACCGAGGATCGGGTCCATCTGGCCCGATCTGGCCTTGGCGGTCAGATCCTGGGAGAACCGGTCGAGCGGCGTCGTCCCCTTGGGATTCGCCCGGTCCGTACCGTCAGTACCGGCACCGGCCAATCCGGAGCCGTCCATCGGACGCATGGTCTCCTCCTCGGAGCCTGCCCAGATGGCGCGGTGCTCCGCAGCCAATGCGTCGACATTTATCTTGGCGAATTCCTGCGAGATGTTGTTGAGCGCACGACGGATCTCGTTCGATTTCAATCCGGCGACTAGGAGATGTCCGGTGCGGATCTGGGTCTCGCCGAAGAACAGCGTGGCGTAGTGCCAGCCACGGTCGAGAATATCGATGACCGAATTGGCGACGCCCGGCATGTCGGTTTCGTTCTTGCGGAAACCGTTGATGACGCCTGCGAGGTCCGACAGCAGCCGCGCGCGGTCGAGCTTGTAGTGATCCACCGACAGGCTGAGGTCGGTCCGCTCCTGTTGCAGGATGTGAAACAGCCAGTGCGCAAGCTCCACGTTACGGTTGCTGACGCTCTTGGCGTGGCGCAGGGCCTGTATGAAGGCATCGTAGCCGGCCCGGTTCAGTTTGCCAGTCACGGCCTCAAGGCTGATATCGGTCACGATGGCGCCTCCTGCTCAATCCCGGACGATGCCGGGTCGTCGCGGAAATCGGCTCGAACTCCCATGATGTTAGGACAATCGGAGCGATCCTTAGGTTCAAATCGGCTGCTGATCAGTCGCAGCGTTGCGCCGGGCTCTGAGACGCTCGGCAAGGTGAAAGCGTGCATCGCGCCGATACTCCTCGGTCGAGGCCCAGTTCGGCGAAACCCAGCTGGTCCATCCAAGGCGTCCGCTCTGCCCGAGCTTCATCGGGACAACCGCTCCCGCCGGAATGGCAAGTTCCACCTCCCACTCGAGTTCGTCGCCGATGTAGAAGTAGACGGCGTCAGCCAGGGGCTCGGACAGGTTCGGCGCTTCGGTGGGCAGGAACTGCTCGTATTGAGCAAAATCCTTCACGAACACGCGAACCCTGATCTTGTCTTCGACGCTGAACACACGCGAGCCCAGGAGCGCGTCGTGACCAAGCTTGGCGTGCGTCCCGCCGAGCCGGCTGCAATGGCT
This sequence comes from Bradyrhizobium sp. USDA 4503, assembly GCF_054055815.1. Lineage (NCBI taxonomy): Bacteria > Pseudomonadati > Pseudomonadota > Alphaproteobacteria > Hyphomicrobiales > Nitrobacteraceae > Bradyrhizobium > Bradyrhizobium sp. USDA 4503. Next base: position 2,308,829 of record NZ_JBSRXS010000001.1, on the reverse strand, counting down.
TGGGTCGAATGGGAGCCACGTGCCGACGAACTCGTCGATCTCGACCCTGACATCGAACAGCCCTTGCAGCAGCCGCGCCAGTCGTGATGCGGATTTCGCTCTCGGTGAAACCAGCCCGGCGAAGCTCAGCTTCGCCATGTCAGGCACGGTATCCCGATTGGCAAAAATATCGGAGCCGAGGCCGGCGAAGGAGCCGACATAAGCGATGAAGCGGTCGTCGGATGGCCGATCATGCTGGGCGATCGGCCGTGCGTCTGCCCAGGCTCGAAAGAACAACTGCAGAAAGCGTCCGTTCAGCAGGTCGAGAAAACGGGGGAAAGCGTCGTCCCGCATCAACTGCCAGCCGACGCTCTCATCGGTGGTAGCCAGCGGCAGCGCGCCCTGCGGTCCGAGCAGGCCGAGGAATTTGACCAGAATTTTGAGCCTGCCATCACGATCGTCGACCGAGCTCAGATTGGAGGCGGGAAATTCCAGATAGGGGGTTTGACCGAGGTCGACAAACTCCTCGCGACGCGCTGCATTGTCGCCGATCCGCGGTCGATCCGGATTGCATCGCTCGAGCTGGCGGAGCGTCTGAAAGAAATCGAACCGCCAGGGCTCGGCCTTCATCTGGTCGATCAGCGTCACAGCGGCCTCCGGGTGCCCATGCGGGCCGGCCAACGCATGATCTCGCCGCGCTCCGGGGTCGAGATGACGGTCTGGGTGAAGGTGTTGAAGCCTGAATAGTCGGCGAAGAAGCGTTCCAGCACAGCTCCGAGCAGGAACACGCCGCTGCCCTCGAATGCCTTCTCGTCAAGCGTGACCGTGATCTCCAGGCCGCGCGCCGCGCCGCTGCCGGTACGCTCACGCACCCGCCGCACCACGGGCCTGCTCTCGACGCTGCGCACGCCACGAATCTTTCGCTCCGTCGCGTCGTCGAACTGGTCGGCGAACAATGACAGCATCTCCCGCAGTGCTCCGGCGTTCTTGCCGCCGCTGCGTTCCACGAGGCCGAGATAGTTCAAACTCAGCATGTTGATCAGGCGCCAGCTGACGACGCCGCTATTGGCGATTTCGCTGCGGCTGCGCAACTGCGCCACCACCGGCTCGCGTGGTCGGGTGGGGCCGGCGATGCACATCAGCTCGAGCGAGGTGTCGTCCAGCAGGCGAAAGTCGGCTCCGCCCTGGCCGACCGGCAGATGTTCCGTGAGATGCCGGTTGGAGCACAGCGCGCGGACGCTCAGCTCGGCGGCGGATCCGTCGCCGCTCGGGTCGCCGGGCTCGAGCAGCGAGAGGAACATGTCCGTCCCGGTATAGTCCGAGGCCGCGCCATAGGTCTTCTCTTCGACGGTGCGCCGCCGCGGCAGCCGACGAACCGTGTAATAAAGTCCCTCGACCGATCCGGCCGTCCTGTCGACGGCGGCGGAGTACAGCGGACGCACGCGCCGCTTGTCCTTTTCCGCCGGAAAGTGCGCGTAAACCTCCAGCACCTGGTGCGGCTCGTATTCGAGGTAGCGGCTTCGGTCGGGCACCACGTGGTATTCGTAGGTGTTCGACTTGATCGGGATGCGATCACTGGTCTTTTCGAACAGGTTGATCGCCGGGGCGGTGTAGAGACTGAACGTATCCGCCCGGACCGAGGCGGCGAGACGCGAGTTGTGTTCATCGAACGCGAAGACGATATCGATGGATTTGCTGCGTAACCGCGGCATCACAGCGCGAAGTTGCGTCAGATTGACGCCGAGGAACTTGCGCGGAAACACGAAATATTCCCGCAACAACTCCGACCCGCGAAAGACCCGGTTGTCGTTCGGAAACAGGGATTCGTTCTCGCTGAAGCCGACTTGCTGCACACAGTCGTTCGGAGCCCGGATGACGACCGGATCGCCGAAATCGTCGAGATAGCGAAAATAGAGCCCGACGCAGTTCGAGGTCAGTTGTTCGTAAAGTGCGATGGCGTCCGACTCGGCGCCGGTCAGATAGATGGGCAGTTCGCTGGTGCGGCAACCAGCGAACCAGGTCTCCGGCTTGTTGCGAGTCTCCGCGTCCGCCGGCTCCTCGTCGAGCCGCGCGGCGGTACGGTGTGTCAAGGAGACCCTGAGCCCGGCGATGACCTCTCCGCCGACTGGAATCCCGAGGGCCTGCAACGCGCCCGCGGTCGCAAAATATTCGGCGCCGGTGACGTCAAAAGGCCAAAGCACGATATCGCGGCAAAGCCGGAACCGGCAGGCGAGGCTGCGTTCCCTTTCGCGATAGTTCGCGTCGAAATAGGCGCCCCGCGCAATCTTCTTGCCGTCGCGCAACGCCGGATCGGCGTAGGTCGGCTGAATCTTGACCAGCATGGCGGACGGAGTCGGCGCGAGATAATTCGGAACCAACTGCTCAAGCAGGTTCGCGGTGAATTCCGGAAACTCGTGCTTGAGCTTGAGCTGGACACGCGCGGCGAGAAATGCAGCGCCCTCCAGCAGGCCTGAGATCATCGGATCCGAGCGGTCGCGGACCAGACCGCCGAGGCGCTCGGCGATACCAGGATATTCCTCGGCAAAACCCTCCGCGTGCTCGTACAGCAGCGACAGTTCACGATTGTAGAAGTCGAGGAATTCGCGGTTCATGCTATAATCGGTTGATCTGTATATCGCCGCTGTCGAGGTCGACGTCTGCGACGAATTCCACGGGTACGTTGAGCGGTTCGCATTTCAGGTCGGAATGCACGACGAAGCGCAGCTTGAGCTGCTCGGCGCCCACGGAGGTGTCGCGCCGCACCCGGATGGACTTGCGATCGAGTCTCGGCTCGTAGGTCGTGAGCGACATGCGCAGGGCATCGCTGAGCTCCTCGTCGGTAACTTCGTCGATCGAGCGGTTTGCGATATCGGGGAAACCATAGTTCAGGATCGAGGTGCGGACGCAACCGCGACCGGTCAGGTCAAGCGTCGATTCGAGGGCAATGGTATTGAGGAGTGTTTCGACGTCCTGCGAAACCTCGCGCCTTAGCAGCGTCTCCGAGATCGGGAAACGACCAGCGCTGCGCCGTCCCGCTATCACTCGCTCACCGAACTGATCGCGCAGTTCGAGTGGTTTGCGGGCATCGCGCGCGTCATGCGCCGCACGAAAGGCCAGCATCAATGGCGGAGAGAGCCGGTCCTTCCTTGGCGTAATGGTCATTGACGGTCCCCGTACCTCCCGCGCCGATTGCCGCTATTGGCAACCGGCGCCGGGCAGGAAGCCTGCGATCAGGCCCATTCCTTGTTGGCCGCAACGTCCCATCCGAACACCGGAGACGCGCCGGCGCCGCCTTTTTCGGTCTGGGTCTTGTAGGTCATTTTGACCTTCTGGAAGTTCAGGCTGACGTTTTCGGTGAGGCGATCCTCGCCGTGCGATCCGCCCGTCGAGACGCTGGAAACCAGAACGTGCTTCATCTCGATCTTGAGATATTCGAGCGGGTGTTCACCGGCCTTGCGTACCGTGAGGATGGCGCTGTCGATGTGCTTTCCATTGGCGCAGACCTTGAAAAGCTCGGGTGTCGCCTTGTCCACGAAGTGCGTGAAGTGGAGGTCTTGAACCGCGACCTTGCCGGCGCCGCCGCCCGACCCGCTGTGGAACGTGCCGCTTTGGCTCTCGCCGAACGACCAGCTCAAAATGTCGATTTCGTCCTTGTGTTTGTCGTCGAGCGACTCGCCCTTGATCGGATCGAGTTTCAAAAAGATGTCGACAGCCATAGCATAGCCCTTTCAAAATTCTCTGATGAGTGACGGTTGCAATAGCGCGGCGTCAGGAGCTCGGGCCTGGCAGGCGCGAAACGAGACTGAGACCGACGTCCATCGCTTCCAGTTGAAAGTGTGGACGGAGAAAGAAGCGCGCGTTGTAATATCCCGGGTTCTCCTCGTTTGCTATGACCTCAACCTTCGCAGCGGCCAGCGGCTTGCGCGCTTTCTGAGCTTCTGACGACAAGGCCGGATTGGCATCAACGTATTCGTTGATCCAGGTCTGCAGCCAGACCGTCAGCTCATCCTTTTCCTTCATGGATCCGATCTTGTCGCGAACCATGCACTTCAGATAATGCGCAAAGCGGGATACTGCGAACATGTAGGGCAGGCGTGACGACAGGTTGTCGGACGCGGTTGCATCCACGCCCTTGTCGCCGAAATACTTCTTCGGCTTATAGAGCGACTGGGCGCCGATGAAGGCGGCCTTGTCGGTGTTCTTGCGATGGATCAGCGGGATCAGTCCCGCCTTTGCAAGCTCGTGCTCGCGACGATCGCTGATGGCGATCTCGGTCGGGCATTTCAGGTCGACGCCACCGTCGTCGGTCGGGAACGTATGCGTCGGCAGGTTGATGACCTCGCCGCCGGACTGGACGCCGCGGATGCGCGTGCACCAGCCGAACTCCTTGAAGGCGCGGTTGATGTTGACCGCCATCGCATAGGCGGCGTTGATCCAGCCGTATTTGTCACCGGTGTGCCCGTCCGTCTCCTCTTCGAAGGCGAACTCTTCCACCGGCTCCGATTTGGCGCCGTAGGGGAGGCGGCCCAGTGCGCGCGGCATGCACAGACCGAGATAGCGCGAGTCGTCCTGATCGCGCAGTCCCTTCCATGCGGCGTATTCCGGCGTGTCGAACACCTTGCCGATGTCGCGAGGGTTGGACAGTTCGGTCCACGAGTCCATTCCCATCAGCGTAGGCTCGGCGCCGCTGAAGAAGGGGGCGTGCGCGGCGCCGGCGATCTTGCTGAGATCGCGGAGCAACTGCACGTCGGTGGGTAGGTGGCTGAAATAGTAGTCGCCGATCAGGCAGCCGAACGGCTCGCCGCCCAACTGGCCAAATTCGTACTCGTAGATCTGCTTGAACAGCGGGCTCTGGTCCCAGCGCGCATCGGGATAGAGGCGCAGGTTCCGATACAGCTCGTTCTTGGAGACGTTCATCACCCGGATCTTGAGGTTGGCGTCGGTCTCGGAGTTGAAGACGAGGTAGTGGAGGCCGCGCCAGGCACTTTCGATCGCCTGGAATTCGGGCGCGTGCAGGATCTCGTTCATCTGCGCGGTCAGCTTCTGATCGATCCGCGCGATCATCTCCTCGATGGTGTCGAGCACGTCCGACTTGATGACGCTCGTATCTTTCAGCGCTTCCTGAACGAGCGTGGACACCGCGTTCTCGACTTCGGTCGCCGCACGTTCGGTGCGCGGCTTGAAGCTTTGCTTCAGCAGGGCGGCGAACTCGTCAGCCTCGACGGTCCCGACCTTGGCGGTGGTCTCTTTGTGGATTGCTTCTTTTGCCATGGTCCCCATTCCTTCCCTTAGCTGTTGCTGTCGGATTCGGTGGACTGGCCGGTCGCGCGCTCGCGCAGTGCGGCCATCAGTTGAGGATCGGCGAGGAGCTTCTTCAGCTGGTCCTCGGCACCCACCTTGCCATCCATGTAGCGCAGCAGGTTGGCGAGCTGTTCACGCGCTTCGAGCAGCTTGGCCGTCGCCGGCACCTGGCGGGCGACCGCCACCGGCGTGAAGTCGGATATCTTGTTGAAGCGCAGGTTGACGGAGATCTTTTCGTCGGACCCGTCGCTGAGACGGTTGGCGACGCGCGCCGTCACGCCGGGCTGGATCGCCGCCATGCGGTTGTCGAAATTGTCCATGTCGAACTCGAGGAACTTGCGCTCCTCGACCTTCGTCTTCTCGATGCCGGGGTTGTTGCCGGAAAGATCGGACAGGACGCCCATGACGAACGGCAGTTCGATCAGCCGCTCGGCGTCGTAGGGATCTTCGTAAGTGATGTGCACGCGCGGTGCGCGGTTTCGGCGAATGAATTTTTGACCGCTGTCGGTTGCCATTGGGTTGCCCTCTTCACAAAAAATATCTGCGGAAGCCGACTTGCGCGACGCAGGCAGGGAAGTGCCTCGGTCTTTCGTCGGCGGAGCTTCCTTCCGTGCAGTTAGTCCCGTCGAACGGAAGGCGGGTTCAATTCGATTTATCGATCGCCTTCAGAGCGCCCTCCGGCAACACTTCATTCAGCAGGCTGAGGAAGTCTCGCTGCGCGAGTTCACGTGCGCGATCGACCAGGAACGGGATCGGGCTGGACGGCTCCGCGGCCCGGAAGAACGACGCGACCTTGCTCAGCAAGTCCAACGCCTGGGCTCTGTTTTCGGCTGCAAAAACAGTACCTTGAGCCTCATTTTCGGCCGCGGATGGGAGCGAGGTGGCGAATTCCGCCATGCGCTCGATCGGCAGGTCGAAGACTTTGTCGCGACCGATATTGATGGCGGCGGTTTCCACGTGGGCCGGCATCAGCATCCGCATCACTTCGATAAACGATTTGCCAACCATGTCCTGCGCCTGCCGCACCAGCAACAGCGCCGGGCTCGACGGTTCCTTCCGAGCGAAGTAGTCGGCAGCCGCCGCCAGCGCCGCGGATGCCTGTCCGGGTGACGTGACTGCGCCGGCGATTTCGATCGGAGGCTGTGGGCCGTCTTGGGCGGTCTCCTCCGGGGATGAGGCAGCTGCGGCCGGATCGCGTGCGGTCACCAGAGCTGCGAGCCAGCTGGACAAGCCGTTCGCGACGCCCGCCAGCCTGTCGAGACTGATGGGTTGCCCCGAGTTCAACTTTTCGTGCCAAACCGATTTGATGCCGGCAATCTCGGCAGCGACCGCCGAACAGCGGGCGCTCACCGCCTTGAGGGTGTCGAGATCGGTCTCGGCGACGATGCGCTCGATGGTTCCGAGATCTGGCATGTCGACATCGGCATCGCCGGCGGGAATTTCACCCTTGGCAATCTGATAGGCACGGTAGTTGAGGCTGCCGTGCCTTCGATTTTCGATCAGGGGGAGGAATTGGAGCGGGTTGATCACCGTCGGAAACACGTCGATCGCCTCGATGGTGACGGCACGAAAGGCATAGTCGCCGTCCTCGCCCCTCGGGTGAACCGCTTCCCATTGTTCGCGGAGCAGCAGGGTGGTTGCCCGCAGGCAGCCGAGGAAGCCGTCGAGATCGCGGTTCAGGATGGAAAACTTGGCGAGCAGCATGGTCAGGCGCAGATCGCGGGTGCGAGCCAACAGGGGCTGCGCAGCGGCGAACTGGCCGGCAATATCGATGGCCTTCGGGTCGAAGCGTCCGCGCTCTCCGTTCGCATTGACGACCTCGAAATACGACATCGGCAGCAGCGATTCCGCAGCTGCGAAGAAGTTCAGGTACTGGACGTCGCCGGCCGCATCGAGGTCAGGCCCGCAGGGATCGTCCGGGTCGATGGGCTGGGTCAGGGATGCGACGTCGAGCATGCAAAGAGGATCCGTCTGCGAGGCCCTGGCCCCTCGACCAGGTCCATGACATCTGGCGGATCACGCGGGGGATCATGATCCGATTGACTGGTAGGTCAGATCAACGCCGGCCTCGGTTCATTCCCGCGATGGTGGCGGTTTCCCGTGAACCAGCAAGCGCTTGGAACCGACTACATGAGTGCCGCAGTGGCTTCCCCGGGCGGGTGCGTTGCCGCGTCAGGAGAGTGACACCGAGCGGACTTGTCGGCCATCCCACCGATGGACGGCTCGGATTTAGGTTGTTCGTGCTTGACCGCCTGATGCGCCGGTTGCGCAGCTCGTGCGGTCAACGAGGGAGTTTAACGCCCACATGGGCCAGCTTACCCAGGATACCCGCCTCTGCGAGCTCAAGACCCCCCTTGGCAAGGACGTTCTGGTTTTTGCCCGGTTCGAGGCCGCCGAAGGTCTGAGCGAACTGTTCGAATATCGCATCGAGTGTCTCAGCGAGGAAGCCGATCTCGACTTCGATCGGGCCATCGGCAAGCAGTGCACCCTCACCATCAAATTGCACGAGAAGGAACGCGAGTTCAGCGGCATTCTCACGGAAGCCCAATGGCTGGGGGTGAAGAACGACTATTTCAGTTACCGGATCGTGCTGAGGCCCTGGTTGTGGCTGCTGTCGCGGACCACCGATTGCCGGATCTTTCAGGACAAGAAGGCGCCCGACATCATCAAGGAGGTCTTCAACGAGCGCGGCTTCACGGATTATGAGTCCAAGCTTACCGAAGAGGGCTCATGTCCAAAGCTCGAATACTGCGTTCAATATCGCGAGACCGATCTGGATTTCGTGTGCCGGTTGATGGAGCAGCACGGGATCTACTACTTCTTCAAGCATGAAGGCGGCAAGCACACGCTGGTGCTGGCTGACTCCAAGTCCTCGCACAGTCCAATCAACGGTCTTGCGAAGATCCCCTACATCCCGCTCACCGGCTCCGATCGTCGCGGCGAGCAGCATATTTATGAATGGGCTTCCGAGCGCCGGTTCCGCACCGGGAAGATCGAGCTCAACGATTACAACTACCAGAAGCCAAACGCGCAGATGATCAGCGACGCCAAGGGCTCCGAGCACTACACGCGATCCGAGATGGAGTTCTACGACTATCCCGGCAAGTTCAAGGAGAAATCCGACGGCGAGCGATACGCGAAGATCCAGCTCCAGGCTGAGCAGGCGATGGATCGTCGCCGCCGGGGCAACGGCGACGCCGTCAATCTGTTCCCGGGCGGACTAACCAAGCTCGAGAAGCACGCGAAAGACTCGCAGAACGTCGAATATCTCGTGGTACGGGCAGCTCACTCGTTTTCCATCGAATCCTATCGCACTGGCGGCCCCGGCGACGCCGGACAGCACGTCTACTTCGGCAGCTACGAATTTCTGCCGAGCGATCGGCCGTTTCGATCTCCCATGACGACGCCGAAGCCGAGGATCAACGGCATTCAGACAGCCAAGGTGGTGACCAAGGACGACAATTCGAGCGAGGAAATCGACGTCGAGTCGCTGGGCGAAATCTATGTTCGCTTTTTCTGGGATCGGAAGAAGAAGCGGTCGTGCCGGTTGCGCGTGGCGCAAGTCTGGTCCGGCAAGCGCTGGGGCGGTCAGATCATCCCGCGCGTCGGGCAGGAGGTGGTCGTGGAATTCCTGGAAGGGGATCCCGACCGGCCCCTGGTGATAGGGACCGTATACAACGATGAATACAAGCTGCCGTACGACCTGCCGTCCAAGAAGACGATCGCGGGTCTGAAATCCGACTCGACCAAGGGAGGAGGCGGCTACAACGAATGGAACTTCGAGGACAAGAAGGGGTCCGAGAAGATCACCCTGCACGCCGAGAAGGACTACGACGTCACGGTCCGCGACACCGAGACCAGGACCATCGGTGAGGCGGCGTTCGGCGGCGATACCCGCAAGACCACGCTCAAGAACGGCAACGACAAGCTTGATATCCAATTGGGCGGTCAGCACGTCAAGCTGGCGATGGATCAGTCCGTCGATGCGGGCCTGAGCATCACCCTTTCGGCCAACGTCAATATCACCCTGCAGGTTGGTCCAAGCCAGATCATCCTGTCTCCAGCCGGCATCGTCATCAACGCCCCAACCATCACCATGACCGCGCAGGCCGCCATGGCGCTCGCCGCCGGCGGCCCATTGGTTGCCCACGGCACGCCAACCATTGTCGGCTGACAGCCATGAATCAGGTTCGGTTCAGCACAGTCCGCGATCTCTTCGAAGCCTATCCGCTGGCGCGCTACGACGTCGGCAAAGCCGCTCCGGACAAACTGTCGTTGGATTTCCTGCAGGAGGCGGCCGATGCGGGCAACTGGCACCAGGCTGTGTCCTTCTGCGCGTATCTGCTCCCCAGGCGTGTGGCCGTCGCCTGGGGCTGTCGCTCGTTGCGGCAGATGTTCGATCATTTCGACGGCAATGAAGGCAGGTCGCTCAATTTTGCCGAAACCTGGGTCCGGCAACCGGACGAGCAATCGCGTAACAAGGCTTTGGCGGTCGGCAATGCCAACGATCTCGAGCAGCCGGCGACCTGGCTGGCGCTGGCGGCGGGTTGGTCCGGCGGAAGCGTGGTTCCCGCGGAATTTGCGCCGGTCGAAGCCAAGCCGGATCAGACGGCGCGTGCGGTTCGCGCAGCCCTTTTGATCGGCCTCTGCCGGCTTACCCGTGAGTCCAGGGACCGGATAATGACGGCCTGCCTGGAGGATGGTATTCAATTGGCACGCGGCGAACCGCGCCCTCCACGCTGATGAGACGATGTGATGGTGCTTCGCTTTAACATCGAGAACGAGCCGAACCTTCCAGACGGCGGCCCTGTGTCATTTACCGTCACCGGAAGGCGTTCGGTCGACATTGGCCGGGACCGCCATCTCGACTGGACATTGCCCGATCCGGCGCGGATGATTTCGGGCAAGCATTGCGAGGTCCATTATCGCGATGGCGGCTACTGGCTGCACGACGTCTCGACCAACGGCACCTTTCTCAATGGTGCCGACCAGCGTATGCGGGGACCGCATCGGCTGCGCAACGGCGATCGGCTCGTCATCGGCCACTATGTCATTGGCGTTTCGCTGGACCTGGATGAGCCTGCCGAGGACACTCCGAGCCATGGTGCGCAGCAGCAAGCTCCGCTCGCTCAGCAGCACGCCGATTACCACGAACTGTGGGCTCCCGGTCGCGACGTGCCGCCGCCAATCGACCCGCAGCAGTTGCGAAAACCGCGCGAGGCCGCGCGGCCCGTCAATCCGGAATTCCTGGACTGGGCAGCGAGCGTTCCTGCGGCGGGTGTGGATCCTGTCCGGTATTCGTCGCAGATGCCTCAACGCGAGCCGCCGCTGCACGACGACATGAGCTGGGCAGCCGGTCCGGTCGCCACGCCAAAACCGCCGGTCGACGTGGTGCACGCGATGCCGACGCCGCGCCGACCGTCGGTATGGGCCGACGAAGAAGCGGCTGCCCCGCCACCGCCGGTGCCCTCACCGACAGGGCATGTGGGAGCGCCGCGGCCGCAACTGGCCGAGCCGGTACCGGCCACGGCGGCGTCGATCGGCAATCCGGAGTTTGCGCGCCTGGTCGCACGTGCTGCCGGGCTGCCGGACGGTTTCTTTGCCGACAAGACCGAAGCCGAACTCGCGGAACAGCTTGGCGTCATCCTGCGCATGACCGTGGAAAACTTGATGGCCCTGCTGCAGGCGCGCACCCAGGCCAAGCAGCTGACGCGCAGCACCAGCCAAACCACCATCCAGGCCATCGAGAACAATCCGCTGAAATTCTCGCCGACCGCGGAAGACGCGATGCGTATCCTGTTCGGGCCGCCGACCCGCAGTTACCTCGATGCGCCGCATGCGTTCGCCCAGGGCTTCAAGGACCTCAAATCCCATCAATTGAAGACCTATGCGGCAATGCAGCATGCCGTCCGGGGACTAATCGCCAGCATCGATCCGACGCTGATGGCGCGCGAGCTCGAGCTTCAGCGCGGCGCACGGTCCTTGTTTGGCTCGAACAAGAGCAAGCTCTGGGATGAATTTTTGACGCGCTGGAACGCGCATCTCGGTCGCGACGAGAGCGCGCCGATCGATACCTTCATGCTGCATTTCTCCGAATATTACGACCGCGCAGACAAGTCGGGGTCAAAGTGAACTGTCGGTGACGATGCAGTCGCCGATCATTGCCGAGTGGATGTAGGAATGTCCTGGTACAGCAAAGTGTTCTGGTCGGAAGGCCTGTTCCTCCGGCCGCATCATTTGCAGCAGAACGATCGCTATCTCGAGCATCTGCTGGAAAAGCGTGTTCGTTACACGACACCGTACCCCTGGGGCTTTGCCCAGCTCGAGATCGATAACGATCTTACCCAGCAGAGCAAATTCGCCGTGCGCGGTGCGACCGGCGTCATGCCGGATGGAACGCCGTTCGATATTCCTGCCGACAGTCCGATCCCGGAAGCCATCGAAGTGCCGGATACGGCCGCAGGCCAGATCGTCTGGCTGATGATGCCGGTCGCGGCTCCCAATACGCGGGAGGTGGATGAGGATCGCACCGACAGCGCAAGTCGCTACGTTCGGACTGCCGAAACGTTTATCGATTCAACCTCGGCGCTGCGCATCGAAGAAGAGATCGACGTTGTCTATCCACGCCTGTCGTTCGAGCTGCGCAAGACGAGCAAGCCGGGATACATGGGTCTCGGCATCGCTCGCATCCTCGAAGTGCGCGACAAGAACATCCTGTTCGACGACAAGTTTGTGCCGCCGATGCTGGTCTGCGCCGCGCATCCGGTTGTCGATGGCTGGCTCAATCGAATCATCGGCTGGGTCGAGACCAAGCTCGACGAGCTTGCGCGCTACGCAGTCGATCCGTCGTCCGGCGGCGGTTTGCAGAGCGTCGACTATCTGGTGCTGCAGGTACTGAACCGGACCATTCCGGTGCTGACTCATTTCAAACGATCCGGCAGTGTACATCCGGAACGGCTCTACGAGGAATTGCTGAGGTTTGCCGGTGAGCTTGCGACCTTCGCGACCACCGAACGACGCGCGCGGGACTACCCGGCATACGATCACGACAACCTCGAATACGTCTTCACGCCGCTGGTGCGCGACATCCAGGATTTCCTGAGCGCGCGGCTGGGCAGGCGGGCGATCCGTCTGGAGATCATTGAACGCGCCCAGAACGCATTTGTATCGCCGATCCGCGATCGCGCGTTGTTCCGAAATGCGACCTTGGTGCTGGAGGTCGCCGCGCGGCGGCCTCTCGTGGAGATCCAGAATGAATTCCCGCACCTGTTCAAGGTCGGGCCCAACACGAAAATGACCGAGATCGTGCACGCAAACCTGCCGGGTTTGACCCTGGTGCATCTGCCGACGCCGCCACCGCACATCCGAGCCATCACAGACCACGTCTATTTCTATCTCGATCGCAAGTCGCCGCTGTGGCCCGAGTTCAGCACCGCGGCCTCGATCGGGATGCATTTTTCCGGCGACTGGCCGGAGCTTGAGTTGTACCTTTGGGCCATCCTGGAAGAGCGGCCATGACCGACAGGGACAAGCCGGTTAATCCTTTCGGTCGGGGTGAGCGGACCATCATCCGTCCGAACCCCGGCGGGAAGATGCCGCCGGCTCCGGCTCCTCAAGCTCCAGCAGGCGAGGGACCTGCCAGCCGTCCAGCGTACTCGCCATCGCCCATGGCTTCGCCTGGTGCCCCTTCGCCGCCGCCCTCGTTTTCTCCCACACCGCAGGGCGCAAGCTACGCCGCCCCGCCGACCAGCCAGCCCTCGGAGGAATGGATTTCGACTCCGGCGCAGGCTCAGGCGCCGCAACCGATCCTGCCGCCCGGACCGCTGTTGCGTGTCGACGATCTGGTTGCGCCAAACGCCAATCCGGTGATGCGCGCCGGCGGCCCTTTGCTGCAGTTGCTTGGCCGGCTGCGCGTCGCGCTGATGCGGGCGTCATTCGCGAGCCTGATGGAGCAGGTCGCCGACGCCATCAAGTTCTTCGAGAAGGATATCCGCTCGGCGGGCATTTCCGAGCACCAGGCCAATACGGCAAAGTATATCCTGTGCGCGACCGCCGACGATATTGTGCAGCACATTCCGACCGACGACCGGCACGTCTGGGCCCAATACTCGATGCTCAGCCGGTTCTTCGGCGAGCGCGTGGGCGGCGTACGCTTCTTCGAGATTCTCGACCATTTGAAGACTGATCCGCTCGTCAACTATCCGGTGCTCGAGCTTCAGCACGCCTGCCTTGCGCTCGGATTTCAGGGCATCCACCGGACGTCGCCGGGCGGGCTTGCGAACCTCCAGGTGATCCAGCGCAACCTCTATGAAACGCTGCGCCGGGTTCGGCCCAAGCCGACCAACGATTTGTCGCCGCACTGGCGCGGACAGGCCTTGGCCGGTCGGCGAAAGCACTTGCGTATTCCGGTTTGGCTGGTTGCGGCCGTGGTCGCTGCGCTGTTAACCGGATCCTATTTCGTTCTGCGAACGTTGCTGGCTGGCCGTGCGGAGAATGCTGCGCAAGTCGCGCTGGCACTGCATCCCGGCGATCCGATCGAGCTCAAGCGCCGCGTCGTTGCGCCGCCGCCACCACCGCCTCCGCCGCCACCGCCGGACCGCATCACCCAGCTGCAGCGCATTCGCAACGCGCTTGCGCAGGAGAAGACGGCCTGCGCCATGACCGCGGATCAGACGGCGAGCTTCATCGTGATCAGGGTGTGCGATCTCGCACTGTTTGCCTCGGGCCAGGCAACCATCCTGGATGGTTTCAAGCCGATCGCGGCCCGCGTCGCGGCGACGCTCGACAAGGAGCCGGGCCGAATCCGGGTGGTTGGCCATACCGACAGCTCGCCGATCCGCACCGTGCGTTTCCCCTCGAATTTCGAACTGTCGGTCGAGCGCGCCAAGGCGGTTGCCGCCGCGCTGAAGCCCGGCTTGGCCGATGGTTCGCGCGTCGATGTCGACGGCAAGGGATCGGATTCACCAATTGCCAGCAATTCGACACCCGAGGGGCGTGCCAAAAACCGTCGGGTCGAAATCTTCATCGAACGTAGCGAATAGGCGGACGCCAGAAGCTCACGCGATAAGCGACAGGTACCGATCAATATGCTCGCCAAGGACATTCTACGCATCGTTCTCTATGGAGTCGGGCTCAGCTCGCTTGGAGCAGTGATCTACCTTGCCGGTCCCTTCGTTGCTTTCGGCGACTGGCATCCGTTGGAAAATCACATCGTTCGCCAGATCGCGATCCTGCTGCTCGGCGCGGCGGCGGCAGGCATCACCGGCCTTCATTTCTTCAAGCGACGCAAGAATGCCAAAGAGATCGCCGACGGCGTCAGCGCTGCGGACCAGGCTGTCAGCGACGAGCCGGTGCTCAAGGAGCGCATGAAGGATGCGCTCGCAACGCTCAAGACCGCGAGCGGCAACAAGTCCGGATATCTCTACGACCTACCCTGGTACGTCATTATCGGCCCGCCCGGTGCGGGAAAGACCACCGCGCTGGTCAATTCGGGACTCAAGTTTCCGCTCGCGCGCGGGGCGACGCCGGCGGCGATCGCCGGCGTCGGCGGGACTCGCTACTGCGATTGGTGGTTTACCGAGGAAGCGGTGCTGATCGATACCGCCGGTCGCTACACGACCCAGGATTCGAACAGCAAAGCCGACAAGGAAAGCTGGCTGTCCTTCCTGGACATCCTGAAAAAAAATCGGTCGCGCCAGCCGATCAACGGCGTTCTCGTCGCGATCAGTCTGGAGGACGTGCTGACGCTGCCGAAGCAGGAACTCGCGCTTCATGCCGATGCCATCAGGATGCGGCTCCTCGAACTGCATCAAAGGCTGAAAGTGAGCTTCCCGGTCTACGCGCTGTTCACCAAGGCCGATCTCGTTGCCGGTTTCACCGAATATTTCGCCTATCTCAGCGAGGCCGGCCGGCGCCAGGTCTGGGGCGCCACGTTCCAGACCGCCGACAAGACCCAGAATCTGGTGGGGCAGGTCCCGGTCGAGTTCGATCGCCTGCTGGAGCGTCTGAGCGAGGAAACGCTCGACCGTCTGCAGGACGAGCCCACGCCGCAGCACCGGGTGCAGTTGTTTGGCTTCCCGGCGCAGATGGCGCGGCTCAAGCCGCAGATCCACGATTTCCTCAACCAGATTTTTGAGCCGACACGGTATCACGTGAACGCCAATCTGCGTGGATTCTATTTCACGTCGGGCACTCAGCAGGGTACGCCGATCGATCAATTGATCGGATCGTTGGCGCGTACGTTCGGCGCGGAGGAAGTCGGTGCCGGATCGTACTCCGGAACCGGCAAGAGCTATTTCCTCGCCGATTTGATTTCGAAGGTCATCATCGGCGAGGCCGAATGGGTCTCGACCGACCGCGCTGCGGTGCGCCGCGCCCTGATCCTCAAGACCGCGGCGCTGTCCGTGATAGGTTTGGTGGCGATCGGGCTGATCGGCGTGTGGCTGACCAGCTACAAGCGCAACTCCGAGCTGATCGAGCAGAGCTTGCAGGCGGACAGCGAGTATGCGGCCGCCGGTGCGCCGCTCATCAAGCAAACGCTGATCGCCGATCATGATCTCGACAAGGTGCTGCCGCTGCTCTATCGGCTGCGGAACGCCCCGGCCGGCTATGCCTCACGGAATGAGCCGGTCGCACTGTCGGCGCGCTACGGGCTCAGTCAGCACGCGCGCCTGTTGTCGCCCGCGAAGGCAGCCTATCACACCGCGCTTGAGCGCATGTTCAGGCCTCGCTTGCTGTACCGTTTGGAAGAGCAGCTCAATGCGCGCATCAACGAGCCTGCCTTCGTCTATGAGGCGCTGAAGGTCTACCTGATGCTCGGCGGCCTGCAATCCCCGGACCGCGAGCTCATCCGTTCCTGGATGCAGCGCGACTGGGCGGACAATCTCTATCCTGGCGCGACCAATGCGGAAGGGCGGCGTCTGCTCGACGAAAATCTCGTCGCCATGTTCGACCTCGAAACCGAGCAGCCGCCGCTGGTCGAGCTTGACGGACGGCTGATCAAGCAGGCCCAGAATTCATTGGCGCGCCTTAGCGTCTCGCAACGCGCCTACGAGTTCCTGAAGTCGGAGGCTCGAGGATCGACCGCCGGCGACTGGATCGCCAGCCGCCGAGGCGGTCCGGACGTGGCAGTTGTCTTCGAAACCACGACTGGGCAGCCCCTGGACAATGTGCGGGTGCCCGAGTTCTTCACCTACAACGGCTTCAATCAGAAGTTCATCGCTCGACTGCCCGGATTGTCGGAGCGCATGAAGCGGGAGCGGTGGGTGTTGGGTGACGCCGGCCAGCAATCGGCAATCGACCAGCAGTATGACAATCTGGCCGGCGATCTGCTCAGCATCTACTCCAATGAGTTCGTGACGACGTGGCGGACCGCGCTCGGCAGTCTGCGTCTGAAGAAATTGCTCGCCGACAAGCCGAAATACGAGGTGCTGAGGGCGCTTTCGGCGCCGACTTCGCCGATGCGGCAAATCCTGGAGTCGGTGCGCGATGAGACGATGCTGACCAAGGAACGCCCGAAGCCGGCGAGCGGCGGCACGCCGGCCGCGCCGCCCGCGGTGACCGCGCCGGCGCTGTTCAACAACGCCCAGGATGGTACGCCCGGTGCGGCGATCGAGTCGCAATTCAAACCCTACCATGCAGTGCTTGAAGGGGAGAGCACCCGCCGGCCGATCGACTCGACGATCGCAAACCTGAACGACATCGCGCAGAATCTGACGCTGATGGTCGAGAATCCGCAGCTGACGGCGCAAGCAACGGCGGGGCTTCAGACCCAGGTTGCGGCGTTGCGCAACAATGCCTCGCGTATGCCGCCACCATTTTCCGATATGCTGCGGGCGGCGGCTGGGGAGTTCGAAGGCAGCATCGCCGCCTCCACGGCCGGTCAGATCCTGCAGTCGTTGCGCGATCAGGTCACGCCGGTCTGTCAGCAGACGGTGACCAACCGCTACCCGTTCGTACGGAGCAGCGGTCAGGAAGTCCCGCTCGCGGACTTTGCCAAACTGTTTAGCCCGAACGGTGTCATGGACAAGTTCTTCACTCAGTTCCTGGCGCCTTATGCGGATACGTCGCGATCCGAATGGGTCTGGCGGAAGGAGAGCCCCGTCGGCCGATCGTTCTCGCCCGATACGCTAAAGCAGTTCCAGAACGCAGCCTATATCCGCGACGCCTTTTTCCAGACTGGCGGCGGTGTGCCGGCGGTGTCCTTTGCGATCCGGCCGCCGGCCGCGGCCGGACCCGGCATCACAGTCAAGACCGAGATCGGCGGCACGACGATCACGAGCCCAACCACACCAGGACCAGCCGCAACCCCCTCCATGTTTGGCGCGCCGCAACCCGCTCCGCCGCCGCCGCCGCAGAGCAATTCACCGACGACGGTGCTCTGGCCCGGCCCATCGCCGCGGACGGCAATTTCGGTCAGCAACGAGACCGGCTCGCCATCCGTGCTCGAGCGCATCGGCCCCTGGTCGTTGTTCCGAATGCTGGAGGCTGGCTCGCTGGTCGCCAAGGCGGAATCCGCCAGCGCAACGTTCATTGTTGCCGGACGCGAGCTCAACTATCAGATTTCGACCGGATCGCTGCGCAATCCGTTAAACCTGTCAGTGCTCCGCGAGTTTCGTTGCCCGACCGGAATATGACCATGCGATGCGGCTTATTCGGCAAGATCGGCGCGAAGCGTGATTTCATCGCGATCGCGACGCCGCGCAGCTTCCTCGAAGTCTGGGAGCCGTGGGTGCAGGCAGCCATCTCTGCGAGCCGCCATCAACTCGGCGCCGGCTGGCAGGAAGCATTCCTGACCGCGCCGATTTGGCGATTCTGGCTTGGCGCCGCGATCTGCGGCACCACCGTCGCAGGAGCGATCATGCCCTCGCTTGACGGCGTGGGGCGATACTATCCGTTGACGCTGCATGCGGTGCCGGATGGCGACGCCGCGCTGTCGCCGCCACACATCGATCCGCAGGACGAATGGTTTGTGCAAGTGGAGACGTTCCTGCTCTCGACCCTGGACCGGGCTGCGACGTTCGAGCAGATATCCGATGCACTGGATCGTCTCGCGCTTCCGCGTCTGCGGACGCCGGGGACCGATCGACCGCCGGTCGTGTCGCTGAGCGATGCGACGCTGGGAATGGTTTCGACGGTCGACGGGTTTGCCGAGTCGTTCGGCACGCTCTGCGGCGCCAACCCTCAAGTCTATGCCGCGGCTAGTTTCTGGTGGACCGCCGGGGGCGAAGGGTTTTCGCCGGTCGCACTCTGTTGCCGCGGATTGCCGGATCCGTTTCGCTATTCCACATTGCTGACCGGCGACGTTGGCCGCGAAGTATCCGGGACGGGATGACGCGCGATGGCACACGTCCCCTCCTTGTTCGATGTCGGTAGCGTCACTCACGCCGGACGGGTGCGGGCGCGGAACGAGGATGCGTGCCTGGTAAGGACCGACGTCGGCCTGTGGGCCGTCGCTGACGGCATGGGCGGTCACGAGGCGGGCGATCTTGCCAGCCGCATCGTGGTGGAGTCGCTTGATTCCATCGGCGCGCCGGACTCCGCGGCGGACCTGTTGGCGCAATGCGAGGCGCGTCTGTTCAGCGCCAACCAGCAGATCCTGGCACTCAGCCATGAAAGGCAGGGTGCCATTGTCGGGACCACAACGGCAGTCCTGCTCGTACGCGACGGCCATTATGCCTGCATCTGGGCGGGTGACAGCCGGGTGTACCTGATCAACCGCCACGGCATCACACAGGTGTCGCACGATCACAGCGAGTTGGAGGAGCTGATCGCCGATGGCGCGCTGTCGCGCGAAGAGGTCCAGGACTGGCCGAGCAATGCCATCACCCGTGCTGTCGGTGTCGTCGCCGACCCCGAGCTCGAGGTGGTGACCGGTCCGGCCGAACCGGAAGACATCTTCGTGATTTGCAGTGACGGCTTGACCCGGCACGTGCGGGACGACGAGATCGAGCAGCACGCGGCCACTCGACTTGCCCAGACAGCCTGCGACGACATGCTCGCGCTCGCGCTTGAGCGTGGCGGGCTCGACAACGTCACGATCGTGATCGTGCGATTGCTCGCGCCGCGATCCTCAGAGCCCACGAGGACGCCGCTCGATCAGGAGCCACGACCATGACCGCGAACGATCCGTTTCGGTCATCCTACCGCGGTGTGCCGGCCGGCACGCGGCTCAACGGCATTTACCAGATCGAGACGATGATCGGGGCAGGCGGCATGGGGGAGGTCTACCGATGCCGCGAGATCCAGACCGGATCGCCCGTCGCGGTCAAGATGCTGCTCCCCGACATGGTCGACAACGAGGCGGCGCTTGCGCTGTTCCGGCGGGAGGCCGCGGCACTTCACAATCTTCCGCACGAAGCAATCGTTCGCTACTTCCTGTTCACGGTCGAACCCGCACTGCAGCGCCCGTATCTGGCGATGGAGTTTGTGAACGGACGCTCGCTGTCGAACATGCTCGACGACGGGCCGCTGACCTTCGAAGCGCTGATCAAGTTGATGCGGCGGGTCGCATCGGGCCTTCAGGCCGCTCACGAGCACGGCATTATCCATCGCGATGTCTCCCCCGATAACATCATCGTGCCGCTCGACGATGTAAGGCGGGCGAAGATTATCGACTTCGGGATCGCCCGGTCGACGCAGATGGGTGACAAGACCATCATCGGCTCCGGCTTCGCCGGCAAGGACAATTACGCGTCGCCGGAACAGGTCGGCTTGTACGGCAACGATGTCACCGCGAAATCCGACGTCTACAGCTTTGGTCTCGTGCTGTTCCATGCCCTGACCGGACAGAAGCTCGATATGGGCGGGAGCCAGTTTCAGCTGGTCGAGAAGCGTCGGCGCGTGCCCGATCTCGGCGCAGTGGACATGCGCATCAGGCCGCTTCTCGAGAGGATGCTGCAGCCGGACCCGGCGTTGCGCCCGACCATGGCGGAAGTCGCCAACTGGACGCCGGCGGGTTCGGCGCAGCGGTCCGCCGCGCCGCTCTACGGCTTCGATCCATTGGGGAAGCCGGAAGCCGGGACGTCTGCGCAGCAGGAGCGGGTGCCATCAACCACGCGGAACTCTCGCCGCATCTGGCTCAGCGCTTGCGTCGCGGGGCTGCTGCTTCTGCTGGGCGGCGGTGGGTACACCTTCTATAAATTTGTCTGGAAGACATCGGGCTTGGCGGCCTTGCCGCCACCTCCGAAACTCGCCGGGACATCCGCGCCGACGAGCGAGCCTGCTCCGCCACCGCCGGCACGTCAGGAGCCGGTGAAGCTGCCGTCTCAGCCGACGTTGACGCCGTCTCCGTCCCCCGACGGGCCGGGTCGAGCCGAGCGCATCCGCAAATATGTTGCCCAGTATGCGGGCGGCGACTGCTTCTTCATCCTGCCTGTTGCCGTGAGCTCAAGCGCAGCCGTCATTGAAGGCTTCGGCGCTTCGACCGCCCCGTTCGATACCTTCGACAAGGCGTTTCGAAAGGAGCAGGGATTTGAGGCTTCGGTCGGCGTCAGGCAGGTGAATCAGGCACAATGTCCGGCCGTCAAATTCCTCAGTCAGGTCGGAAGCGATCAAGCGCGGGCGCCGCGCATCAACCTGTCGGCGACGGAGCTGAAGGCCGGCGAGACCCTCAATGGGACCGTCGAGAATTTTGCCAACCGGGTGGTGGAACTGCTCATGGTCTCGGATCGCGGCGAGGTGCGGAGTTTGTCCTACCTCCTGAAGCCGGGCGTCGATTCGCTTTCCTTTGCCCTGCCGATGGAGCGTACGACCGGTCCGCAACTCCTGTTGGCCGTCGCAGCCCCGCGGGTTCTGGATTCATTGCGCCAGCCGCGACCGATGGCTGCCGACACATTCTTCCTGCAGGCAACCAGCGAAGCTCAACGCGGCAACGTGACCATCACCGCGGCTGGACGCTATGTGATGCTCACCAATTGAGCTGCCGTTCAGAACTTGCCGATCATCAAGATCTTCAGGTCGGCATCCGGCTTGAAGTCGCTCGCCGTGAACTGCCGCGAATTGTCGGCAGATGCCGGCTTGAGTCGCCCTGGACAAAAACTGACCAGGCGATCGTCGCCGCCCGGATCGATCGTCAACGTGAAGGACCGGATTGGACCCGCCCAGTTCGCACCCGTCTTGAGCACGTAGGAAATGCGCCGCTCCTGCAGTTTTGCGGTATTGGCCTGGCTGTCGCCTGTGCGCTTGTCCAATTCGGCAAGGAACGCATCCGTAATGCAATAGTCTCTCCGGTATCGCTCGACCTCCGGGCCTAGCGCCGCGCTGCGACGTAGGCCCGCGCGCAGGACCGTGTCAGGGCTGGAGCCGACGCTCGGGCGATATTGATGTTCGACCGTGACGGTATGCGCTGCTGGGAACACTTGCTCGCGAACAGCCGACGTCCTGGTTATCCAGCCGGGCGTGTATTGCTGGCGACCGTTGTCGCTCATGCCGGCAGGCATCAGAAGGCCATCATCGATCAGCTTCGTGCGGGTTGTCGCCGGCAGGTCGGCCACCCGTATCTCCCGATCACCGAGCGGCAGCAAAGGCAGCTTGAACTGACGGAGGAGGGCGGTGACATCCTTGTTGCCGACCATGGCGCGCTGGTCGATGGCCAGCGGCACCGGGTTGCCGTCGATCCTCGTCTCGAACGCGACGAAGTTGACCGGATCGCTCGATGGAAGCGCAATGCTCTCGGCTTCGGACAGGTCGATGTCCGGCAGCGGAAAGGCGACAGTGAGCGCAACCGGCTTGCTCGTCTGGTTGACGAATTGGTAGCGAACGCTGACCCGGTCCAGCCCGATACGAAGCTCCTCGCTCGCCATGGCCACGTCCTTGGTGCGGACGAATTGCAGCCCGCCGATGGACAATTCGGCTGCCGAATCGTTCGCCCGCGCAGGCCAGCCGGTTGCGGCCAACAGGACGATCATCAAGGCTCGCGACCTCAACGACAGCCCGCTTAACGCTCCATTTGCCATGCCGGCCTCCATGCGGCGCCGCAGCGTCTGCCCGTGCGGGTCAATCGATCGCCTGATAAAGGTCGCCCCATTCCGGCTTCCAGACGCCATCGGGGTCGCAAACCACGATCGCGAGCTTCATGTCATTGGCGAGACGGATTGCGCCGCGAAAGGCATCCTGGGCGGGCATATGGGCGCTGACCTGGTCGCTGCTCAGGCGACCTCCGCTTGCGGCGGCCGGCAACACGATTGACCCGGAGGCGCCGGCATTGTCGCATCTCAAAACCAGCGTAATCGCGTCGGGCTGGATTTCGCTGACTTGCTCAAATCTGTTTCTGGCCATGATTTTGCACTGCAGGCTGAAGGAGTTCGGACTATCACCGTCCAGTGAAAGAGTTGAACGGGATCGGGGTTGCTCGCCACCAATTGACACTGCACTCGCGCAGTCTTGGATTAGGCAGTCTTGGATTAGTCGGACTGACGCCGCATTCGGTTCGGTTACATTGAGGCGGATATGCTTCGTCGATCTAGCTGGATCTGGCTCTCTATCGTTGGCACTGCCATAGCGGCCACCGGGGCACGGGCCGACGATGCGGTCGTGCGAAGCTTTGCCGGCGGTTCGGCTGCATCCATGGTGGGAATCGTCGCGGCCAGCCAGGACGTCGAACTCGCGGGCCCGCAAGCGCTCAGCGCTGACGGACAGGGAAATCTGTTTGTGCTCGATCAAATCAATGGCCGCATTCTGCAGTTCGACCCCAAGCAACCGAACACTGCTCCCGACATCCTGAAGATGCCTGGCGACGTCCAGCCCACCGACCTCGTCGTCCATAACGACGACATCATGGTTTGGGACGGCGGTGTGCGAATGCTGAAGGCGGCACCAGGACAGTCCACACGCGGGCTGGGCGGCGACGAGATCCAACTGGAGGAAGTCTCATCCCGCGGAACCGACGACCAGGTCGCCATTTCGGCCTTCGCACAGATGGGCTCGCAGGCGCTGAGCAGCCCGACCGACTTGCTGGATCAGAATACGCGCGCGGCCATCGTGAGGACGACGCGACAGCCCGATCGGCAATATATCGCCTCGCGCAGCAAGGGATCGGTGATCGCCGATATCATTCCCGACAAGGGCAATGCCGGCGTTCGGGTCGAAATCCAGACCATGGTCTCCAACGAGACCATCGGTCAGCTCGGCCTGCGCGTCCGCAACCAGCTCGGCACCGTGGAGTTTCTCGAGATCGACAACAGCGACCGCTTCTACATGCTGGCCGAGGACATTCCGCCGTCGGGCAAGAATGCCTCCACCTTCGTCGCACGCTATGCCGCGAACGGACGCCTTGAGGGTATCTACGAGCTGCCGCTGGAGAACACGCCCGTGACCCGGCGGTTCGTCACCGTCTCGGGCGACGGCGACGTCTATTTTCTGCGTACCAAGCCGGATGGCGTCGAGGTGGTTGGTGTCGGCTTCCGCCCCCTGGGGAAGGTATCCGTCATTGACGTCAGGCCGTCGCGCACGGCGGCCGCGCCGGCGGCGGCGCGGCCGGATATCAAGTTCAATGCGACCGCCGCCGTGCGGCCGTCCAATCGTCAGCAGGCGATCGAGACGGCCTTCGCCTTTGAGGGCATCCAGTGGAAGCTGACACCGGCGAACTACGGCAGCGATCCCGACAGCCAATGCTCCGGTTTCAGCCGTATTCGCCGGCCGTGGTATCTGCAGGGCAAGGTAAACCAGGAAGTGCGGGGTGTGCCCTATTGCTGGGGCTGCCACGGTTCGCTCGCGAATTTCCGGCAGCGGATCGACGGCGGGACCCTGGCGGGCAATGTCTGCACCCGTAACGAGCCACGGCCGGATGTGGCGGGTGTCGACTGTTCGGCGTTCGTCAGTGCCACGTGGGGACTTTCCGTCCATTACACGACCGCTGCCATTCCCGCGATCGCCGCGCCGGTGACCAACCCCTGGGACCTCAAGCCTGGTGACGCCCTGAACAAACCGGGTTCCCACGTGATGTTGTTCCTGCGGTTCACCCCGGATCGCAAGGCCGAGGTCATGGAATCCTCGACGGGTGGCTGCAACGGTCGGGTCTGCCGCAACGTCTACCCGCTCGCGAGCCTGCTTGCGCGCGGTTTACGTTCCGGTCCGCTTTCGGGCGTTCGCAGACGATCAGACGACCGTTTCCGCGAACGCCTATCAGGAGACCGAGGCGCCGACAGGCCGCAAGACGGCGAACAAACGGCGCTGAACCTGAGGTCTTGCCAAGGCTACAGATGAACATGGATCACCGCCTGCGCGCTGGTTTCCGGAGGTCCGGACGGCATTCCTGCCGCTCTGCCTTGCCGGTGCGGTTCCAGGGCGGACCTGCTTGATATCGAGGTGGATCGCGATGCGAACGCTCAGGGGCTTTGATCGAAGGACCGGTTGGCTGTGTGCCGCCATCCTGCTCGCCGCGTTGATCGGCCTGCCACTCCAGCGCGCGCATGCGGCGGGTGAACTGTCGATAAGCAATCCCGACGGTGCGGCGCTCCGGGCGCTCGTCATCGGGATCGACGACTACCAGCATGTACGCAAATTGAAGGGCGCGGTCGCCGACGCCAATGACATCGTGTCGAGCCTGAGGACCATGGGCGTCAGCGATGTGGTCGAGCTGACCAATGCACAGGCGGACAGGGCGAGCGTGCTGCGCGAAATCAGCTCACTGGTGGAGCGGACCAAGAGCAACGATCTCGTCTTCCTGTCGATCGCAGGTCACGGCACGCAGGAGCCGGAGCGGATCAAGGGCTCGGAACCGGACGGAATGGAGAACGTGTTCCTGCTGCCTGAATTCGCGACCACGCCCGCCGGGTCGGTCGAGCGCATTCTGGGAAGCGAATTCAACCATTTCATCCGGCAGTTCGAATTGCGCGGCGCAAGGGTGATTTTCGTCGCGGATACCTGCCATGGCGGCGGAATGGTGCGCGATATCGATCCGCGGGCGGCTGAGATGAGTTTTCGGCAGGTGCCCCGCTACACGCTGCTGGTCGATGAATTGAAGCCGGTGTCGAGCAGCGACGACCCGAAGTCCGAACTCGATCTCGACCACACCGCGTTCATCGCCGCGGTCGATCGGCACACCAAGGCGCCGGAAGTGCGGATTCCGGGGATCGATGGCCTGCGCGGCGCCCTGAGTTATGCCGTTGCGCGCGCCGTGGAGGGCAACGCGGACATCAATCATGATGGCAAGGTGACCCTGAAAGAGCTTTTCAGCAATGTTCGGCAGGTGGTCTATCAACTGTCCGACCAGCGCCAGAATATCGTGACGGTATCGTCGCCGGCACAGATGCCGGAAACCGAGGTCGCGTTCGAACTGACCCGCGGCGTGGTGCTGATCCAGGGGACGGCGGCGAGAGCTGCCTCCGGCCAGGTCGCTACCGTCGCGTCCGCCGAGAAGCAGACCCCTGCGCCGCCGGCCGTTACGGCCAAGTCGCAAACCGCTCCAACCAGTGCCGCTGCGACCGCCCCGGCTGCGCCCAGTGCCGCACTGCCACCCTTCCGCCTCACCACGCCGATCCGCTTGGCAGCGCTTGACGGCAAGATGGGCTATTTCACCAGCGTCAAGCCGCAGGACGCCAGCGTGCAGGCCGTTCAACCGACTGATAATCCCGACCTGATTTGGGACCCCGTATCCCATGATGTGATCGCCTGGGGCGACGTGGTCGCCTATGGCGTCGACGTTGGCGGTTTGACGACAGTGGTCAACCGAACCGCGGCAATTCGGGAGCTGAAGCGCATGGCGACGCAGTCGCCGCAGCTGATGCGTATTTGGCCGGATGACCGACAGCAGCGCAGCGGACAGACCGTCGAGGTCGAATTGTCCGACGTCGGTTCGCGGGCGGTGCTGCTATTCAACGTGTCCGGTGATGGAACCATCCAGATGCTGTATCCGGTGGGTTCCGATGCCGCGATGGCTCGGTCAGCAAATCTGCGGCTGCCTCTTCGGGTAGGCGAGCCGTTTGGCGCCGAGCAGATCGTCGCGGTAACCTCGCAGCAGCGGATGGTTGATCTGGAGACGGTCTTGATGCAGCTCAACCGGCGCCGTGCCTCGGGGCAGGTGATCAAGAGTCTGGAGCGCTACCTGCCGGCGGACGCGCGGATCGCGTCAATCGGCTTTTTCAGCGTTCCCTGACGAAGCTGTGACAGCCGGTCATGTCGCCAGCGAAACTGGTTTCCCGCAAGCAATCCTGGTTCGCGATCGTGCTGCTGCTGGCAGGAGGCGGGGCCGCGTGGGCGACGCCGCCGCCATCGGCCGCTCCATCGGCAGGTGCGACGAATGCTCCGTTGCTCTGGCGCGTACAGGCCCCGCGCGGGCCGGCAAATGCCGCCGGCGTGGCGCTTGAAATCCTGCCGGGTCCAACCGTCAACATTGGCGGCAAGGTGTCATTCGGCGTAACCGCCAGGAAGCCGGGCTATCTGATGCTGGTGGATGTTGATGCGGACGGGCGGATGTCCCAGATCTTCCCGACTGCCGAGCTATTGGCGCAGTCGGTCGGACCCGACATGAATCTTGTCAAGCCTGGCGTCCAATTCATCGTTCCGACCCCGGCGGCACAGCAACGTGGATTTGAATATGTCGTCGCGCCGCCGGCCGGGTCCGCCGTGATCGTTGCGATCCTGAGCGAGCGACGCGTGCAATTGCTCGATCTGCCGGACATTCAGCGCAAGCTTCAGGGGCCGGCCGACACGTTGAGCTATCTGTCGGATTGGACCAGTCAGCTGCGGATACCGGACAGCGGCGGCGGAAGACTGTTGCCGAACAATTGGTCGTTCGACATCAAATCATACTCCATCAAGTAGGTAGCGATCGCGTTGCTCCGGCTACTCGGGCGGTTGAGGAGGCCGTCGCGCGCGATCATGTGGTGAATATCCTTGTGGCGGAGGCTGCTGTTCGGCTTCTTGCATGCAGGGCCCTGCGGTTTGGCTCCGTTGCACCCCCCCGGGCATGACCGATTGCGGAGGAGACGGCGGCCCGATCTCGAGCGCGCCGCCGTGGCCGTCCTAGTTGCAGACCTCAACATTGCCGGTACCGCCGCCGGGACCTCCGCCGCCACGGTAATCGAGATGACATCCGCGACGGACCGGGCGGCATAGATAAGCATCACACACGATCTGGCCGCTGCCACCCGAGGGTCTCGCAGTCGCCTGTCGTCGGGGAGTGTCGGCTTGCGGCTCGGGCCTCTCGCGGACCGGACGATCGGCGCGCGACGGGCGCTCATCAATGTAACGCTTTGCCACCGGCTTTTTACCGCGCCGCTTCTCGCATTCGTTATCCTCGTTCAGGAACGAGCCCTCGGCGCAGGTGATCTTGCGGCACTGGTCGCCGTCGGCCTTGTAGCCATGTTCGCAGATCAGCGGGCAAACCCGGGCCGGCTTCAGCTTGATCGCATCGAGCGCATCGAGGCTTGCAAGCTTGACGTCAAATTTGGTTCCGGCGTGCCGGTTGAACAGGGTCAGGGAGCGACGCGAGGCCGCGTTCCAATCACCGTCGATGGAGCCCGTGAAACAGCCAACCCGGCTCAACTCGCTCTGCACCGATTTGGCAAGATCCTCCTGCGGCGGCGCCGTGTTCAAGGCGGCAACCTTCGCGCCCTCGCTATTCAGCGATGGGGTAGCGGTTGCAATATTATCCGGCTTGGCGCTGTCGACCACAGGTCCGTTCGTGGAAAGCATGGCGACCGTTGAGGTTTGGGATGCGGTCCGCTTCCGTTCAGCCTCGGCAGCTTGGTCCTGCGCCGCCTGCTTTGTTCTTTCTGCCGCGATACGGGCATCCTCCGCGGCCTTGAATTCTGCGGCCGCCTTTTCCTGCTCCGCTCGCTGGGCACCTTCGGACGCAAGCCGCACCTTCTGCTGCTCCGCTTCCTGCGCTTTCCGGGTGGCGGTAACGCGTGCGTCCTCCGCGTCGATCTGGTTGAGCTGAAGCTTGGCCAGATTTGAATAATAGCCGTCGGGGTGCTGGGCGAGGAACGCGCTCATAGCGGCCTTGTTACCCAGTTGCAGGGCCAATTCGTAGTCGCGACGAATCTCCGACGAGGCGTTAGCCGGCGGCGGCGCCGGCTCTTCTGCCTTTGGCACGAGGGCAACGTCCTCACCGCCCAGTGAGCCGTAAACGTAAGGCTCCTGTCGGTTGCCGGTCGCTTGCAAGACATCATCGCGGACGAAGCCGAAAGCCCTGCGCAGGTCCAGTCCAGGCTTTGCGATATATTTCACCAGCGCTGTCGCGTAGGGACTGTTCGTGCTGTTGCCGTCGAGCGCGGTCAGTCCGGCCTTCGCCGCAAACGCGATCAGCGTATTGGATACGGCGGGTTCTACCCGGGCGAGCCCGCGGCTGATCGCGCGCGAAGCGACGGTTCGTTTCATCGTGTCGGCGAATGGATTGTTGCGGCAGGCATCAACGATCACGACGCGGAGCTGTTTGGCGGGCTCGATGGCCAGCAGGACGCGATCGAGCGAGAAGGCCTCGTCATAGATATCAGTGTCGCGTTCAAGCCTTGCATCCGTCGGAATCAGATAATTCGTCCCGTCGATCTCGATTCCGTGACCTGCATAGTAGACGATGGCGATGTCCGCATCGCGGGCTTGATCGGCGAAATCCCTCAGTGCCCGCCGCATGTCGCTCGAGGTCAGGTTCAGCCGAGACTCCACCAAATCGAACCCGGCGCCCTTCAAGGTCGCGGCGATAGCGGTGGCATCATTGGCAGGATTCGGAAGTAGTGGCGCATTTTGATAGTTCGAATTGCCGACCACCAAAGCCACTCGCTTCGTTGCCCAGGCTGGCTGAGACGCCAGGAGAACCGAAGCAGCAAGAACAACAAGAACTCGGAGGAGCGTGTAGCGCATGGCGAACGTCCAAAATCGGCTCGAAACAACGGCAGCTTTATCGAAGGTGGCCGCGCGCAAACTCCACTGCGTCAAGCGTTACGGGCGCCGGCATACCTCCGTAGAGAACAAACTTGAGTCCAATCCATTCCTGATGTTGTCGTCCGGGGCAGCGAGATTGTTCAAGGATACACCGAAGCGTGTAGGGCCGGTGGTGCACGGCCGAACAAATGTCAATTGACCTGTAAGATATTGAAATATCTGTCTTTTATCGTTAGCGCCGGAATGGCTGGCAGTGCCGGCATCCGCCTGGGCTTCGCCAAGCTGAAGTTCCATCTCTCGATAGTGATCTCGGAATTGAACTCGCATGCTCAAGCGATGCTCGTGCCGGATCGTCAGCGTGTGACGGCCGCGTTGTTAGTCTCGGTGGCGTCGACAAGGTTCAGCCCGTTCGTCTCGGCCGTTTGTCGCAGCCTCGAGCCTCTTCCATAGGAGCGCGAACTGCGTCTATCTGGAAGCAACGCCGATCCGTTCGAGTTGAGACGTGCGAGTCCCGAAAAATCGAAATCTGCGTCCTCGGGATCCGGACGTCGACGTGTGGACGCCCACCGCAGGTGTCGTCGAAATCTCTGGAGACGCACATGTCTATTCCACTGAAAATCTACATTACGCCATTTGCCGAGAAAGGTGTCGCCGAGCCGCAAAAATGGAGTGGCGAGGCCGCCAAGAAGGCACTGGATGTGGTCAATAAGATCTGGGCGAAGGCCAAGATCGCGTTCGTGATCAATGATTACGTGGAAGATAAACCGCTCGATATGGCGAAGAGCGCGCGCAACAATGATCAGCGCGTGCTGGATGTTCTCAGTTTCCGGCATGCTCCCGACAATGCGGTCCACATCTATCTCGTCAATCCGATAGTCAATCTCTCGGCTGGTGGCGGCTCGTATCTTCATAGCGATCCCGAGCCGGCAAGCTTTGTCCAATGGTATGGCAATGACTTTGCCAACGGACGCGCGTGGGCCCATGAACTTGGGCATTTGATGAGTCTCGACCACGTCGACGTAGATTACGCCGATGAGAAGCAGGCCGCCCTGCGCAGCAACTTGATGACGAAGGGATTGAGCGTGGGAAGCGATTTGACCGGTCAGCAGATAAGCACGGCCAAAGGTTCAAAACTGGTGAAGCGATTTGGCGGCTGACCTCGGAACCTCCTGCTGCCGCCTTCCATGAAACGGTTTACAGCCGGCCCGATCGCTCGTTCGCCCGCCAACCGCCGGAGAGACGCCATGCCCAGGGTCGACCTTGCAAACGTGCCGGAACGCAACGGGACCGGCTATCCGGCGGAGTTCGCCGCGCCGTGCGCCGAGCGGGTGCGGCAGCGTCTCGGTGATGCCGGCGGGCTCGCCGACTTCGGCGTCAACCTGATGCGGCTGCCGCCCGGCAACTGGTCGAGCCAGCGCCACTGGCATTCGGATGAGGACGAGTTCGTCTATGTGCTCGCGGGCGAGGTGGTTCTGATGGAGGACGGCGGCGAGACGGTGCTGCGGGCCGGCGATTGCGCGGCGTTTCCGAAGAACTCCGGCAACGGGCATCATCTGATCAACAGGTCGCAGATGACGGCGACCTATCTCGAGGTCGGCTCGCGCTCGCGCGCCGACGTCATCACCTGCTCCGACATCGACATGATGAGCCCGAGCTCCGACGGCCGCTTCCTGCACAAGGACGGCACGCCGTACGAATAGCCCCACCTGTCGCGCCGCGCACGAAATCGGGCGTTGCGGATTGGCCGGCGAAGGACCAATGTTCCGGCGAGGAGCTTTGGTCGCCTCCATGGCGGAATGGTATTTTATCTGGGTCGACGGTCCGCGCGGACCCGAGCCGCAGAAATGGTCGTCGGATGCGCTGTGGGGCCAGCTGGCGCGTCAGGACGTGATCGTGCGTTTTCCCCTGAGCGATCGCGAGGCCGAATTGTCGCTCGACCAGCTCGCAAGGCTGCACCCGGTGCCGCAGTGAGCTGCGCCGCAGTTCTTTCCGTCGACGTTCGATCCGCCGGGGTGAACGTCAGACCGAAAGATCGAAGCCGGGCGTCGCGATTTCGGTCAGGAACGCGGCGACGAACATCTTGCCCAGCACATGCTTGGCCGCCGGCGTGCCGGCCTTGAGCCGGCCGGCGCGTGTGGCCTCTGCGAGCTCGGCAAGCGTCGGTGCCGCAAGGCTCGTATCGGGTACGGTGCGCGGCGCCGTCGCCGATGCGCTGAGCAGCACGCCGGCGTAGTAGAGCCGGGTGAGCGCGCGGACATGTGCGAGCCGTGCGCGCCGCGCCTCGTCGAGCCGGCGGCCGAGCCAGGCACGATGCAAAATGCTTTCCAGCTCCGGCGTCCGCGCCAAGCTGTCGCCGACAATCGCGAGGTCGACCAGCGGATCGGTGCGATAGGCGGATTCCCAGTCGATCATCCAGAGCCTGTTGCCGTCGAACAGGATGTTGGCGGGGAGCGAGTCGTTGTGGCTCGACACCGAGTTGGCCTCATCCCAGGCATAGGCCGCGCGGATGCGCGCGAGGTGCGCGTTGCAGCGCTCAAGCACGCCGGGCGCGAACAGGCCGGTGCGGCCGACATGGGCCCAGAGCCGGGCCACGATGTCGGGGTAGCGCACGAAAGCGGGAAAGGTCGGCGTCTCCTGCAGGCGCGCCAGCAATTCGCCGAGCGCCTTCGCCAGCGCCGGCAGGCCGCCGGGATAGCGGCCGAGCGGCTGCCGCTGCACAAAATCCATCACCGCGACGCGCGCGAGGCCTCGTCGACATAATGGAGTCGCGGCGCGATGCCGGCCTCGGCGGCGATCCTGAGCGACACATACTGAAACGGATTGCGCAGCGGGCTCGGCATTCCTTCGATTCGGAGCAAATAATTCTCGCCGCCTGCATCGATCCGGAACAATTGCGCCGACGTTGCGCCGCCCGAGACCGATGTGACCGCGTCGATCGCCGCGGTGCCGATCACCTGACGCAGTGCGGCATGTGCTGCGTCGCGCTGTGCCGGCGGAAGTTTATCGAGAGCACTCATGCGCAGGAAGTTAGCATGGCCGCTATGCGTGCTCAAAATCGCGTTGATGCAGCGTTCGCGATCTATTGCTGGCAGCGCACGACGAAGCATGAAACAATGCTGCAAAAATCATGTTGGGAGAGAACTTGATGTCGTTCGAGCGGGAGTTGCATTGCGCCGTTGCGTGCCGATCATGGATCGCGTTGCCATTATTCTGCCTGATCAGCACGTTCGGAGTGATGCATAACGCCGCCGCGAACGAGTCCTTGCAGATTGTGGACGCGCGCGTGCCGGCGGTCGACAAAGCGGGCGGGGACCTACCGTTGACGATGACGATCAAGAACGAGGCCGACAGCGCCGATGCGCTGCTTCGTGTCCGCTGCCCGGTTGCGAATTTTTCCGAGCGTCATACTGTGGATCGCGGCGAAGGCGCACCGGCGATGCGCTCGATATCCAATATACCAGTGCCGGCAAAGGCGATGCTCGAGCTGAAGCGTGACGGTTATCACGTCATGCTGCTGCAGATGCGTCAGGCGCTCACGCCGGGCGAGACCTTCAAATGCGCGCTCGTTTTTCAGAAAGCAGGCACCATCGAGACGGAGGTACAGGTCCAGAAGTGACCTCACACAAGTGACTCAAGAAGACGGCGGGTGGTGCACAGCCATGCGCCGGGACTCAAGGCTTCTCGCGTGATCGCCCGTGTGTGACGGGCGGTTCGATCAATGAAGAATGCTAGATCCGGAGGAAATGAACTCATGACAAGGTTGAATTGGGTAAAGTCGCATATGCTCGCCGCGGCAGTAGCATCCGCAGCGACCTTCGCGGGCTCTTTCGCGCTCGCCGACGATGTCGGCCAGGACCGTCTGCTCAATGCTGACAAGGAAGCAGGCAACTGGCTGCACCACCACAAGAACTATTCGGCGACGCGCTTCTCGTCGCTGGCCGATATCAACAAGGACAACGTCAAGAACCTCAAGGTCGCCTGGACCATGCATCTCGGCGGCGTCGAGGGCGGCGGAATCTGGTCGCACGGCGGCTTGGAGGGGACGCCGATCGTCGAGAACGGCTTCATGTACGTCACCGACGGCTGGGGTTCGGTCTACAAGATCGATGCCCATGGCGGCAAAGGCGTGCTGCTCTGGAAGATGGATCCGAAGACCGACCATGACTGGGCCGGCGCGGTCGCCTGCTGCGGCGTCGACAACCGCGGCGTCGCATTGTGGGGCAACCTCGTCGTCTCGCACACGCTCGACGGCCGCCTGATCGCGACCAACAAGGAGACCGGGCAGGTCGCCTGGCAGCGCCAGGTCGCCGATCCCGACAAGGGCGAGGTGATCACCGGTGCACCGCTGATCGTCAAGGACATGGCGATCACGGGCGTTGCCGGCGCCGAATACGGCATTCGCGGCTGGATCGCGGCGACCGACCTGAAGAGCCAGAAGGAAGTGTGGCGCACCCACACCATCCCGGGCAAGGACGAGGCCGGTCACGAGACCTGGAAGGACGACAAGGACGCCAAGGCGAGCGGCGGCGGATCGACCTGGGTCACCGGCAGCTTCGACCCCTCGACCAACACCATCGTCTGGGGTGTCGGCAATCCCGGACCGGACTGGGACAACGAGTATCGGCCCGGCGACAACCTCTACACCGACTCCTCGCTTGGTCTCGATGCCGACACCGGCAAGATCAAGTGGCACTACCAGCACACGCCGAACGATCCCTACGACTATGACAGCGTGGCGGAGAACGTGCTGGTCGACGTCCCCGGTCCGAACAACACGACGCAGAAGCTCGCGCTCGAGGCCGACCGCAACGGCTTTGCCTATGCGATCGACCGCAACAGCGGCAAGTTCATCTGGGGTCTGCCGTTCGTCAAGAAGGTGACCTGGACCAAGGGTCTCGATCCCGAATCCGGCAAGCCGGTGGAGTATGATCCGAAGCAGGGCGTGCAGCGCTACAACGCGGCGGTGACGCCAAGCCGCACCAACAAGGTGACGGACATCTGCCCCGGCAACATGGGCGGCAAGAACTGGCCGCCGACCGCGTATAATCCGAACCTGAAGCTCTGGTACATCCCGGTGATCGAGAGCTGCAACCGGATCACGGTCGAGGAGACGACGCCGGACAAGTTGAAGAAGCGCGAGTTCTTCACGGGCGGCGGACCGAGCCAGCCGGTCAAGATCACCGGCAGCGTCACCGCGATCGACGTCACCACCGGCAAGGTGGCAGGGAAGGCGGAGACCGAATTCCCGAACCTCGGGGGCATCCTGGCGACGCCCGACCTCGTGTTCTCCGGACAGCCGTCCGGCGAGGTGATCGCCTATGACGCGAAATCGCTGCAGCAGCTCTGGCAGTTCAACACCGGCGGCGGCGTCAACGCGCCTCCGATGACGTTCTCGGTGGACGGCAAGCAGTATGTCGCGATTTTGGTCGGCCTCGGCGGTGCCTGGGACAAGTGGTTCATCGATGCCACGCCCGAGCTGAAGCGGATGCAGCCGGGCTCGATGCTCTACGTGTTCGCCCTTTGACGTCGCAGCGCGGGAGGCCTC
Source organism: Bradyrhizobium sp. USDA 4503 (assembly GCF_054055815.1). Taxonomy (NCBI): domain Bacteria; kingdom Pseudomonadati; phylum Pseudomonadota; class Alphaproteobacteria; order Hyphomicrobiales; family Nitrobacteraceae; genus Bradyrhizobium; species Bradyrhizobium sp. USDA 4503. The sequence continues at coordinate 2,274,181 of NZ_JBSRXS010000001.1, read as the reverse complement.
TCACCGAGGCCTCCCGCGTCGATTTGGCCGAGAAAGACAAGAAACAAGACGAATGAAAAAAATATCGCTGGTTGGCGCGTGGCTCGGCTGCGCGCTGGTGATGGGATTTATCGGTACCGCGCAAGCGCAGTCGGCGAGCGATCCGACCGATGCGGGCAAGGCGGTGTTCAAGCGCGGCAATTGCGTCGGCTGCCACAAATGGCACGGCAATGGCGGCGGCGGCTATGGCGGCGACGCGCTGTCGCTGCGCAAGACCGAGCTGACCCGCGAGCAGATCATCGAGACCGTGACGTGCGGCCGGCCGGGCACCGGCATGCCGTTCTTCGTGCGCGGCTCCTACGACACCACGAAATGCTACGAGATGACCCGGCAGGACGTCGCGGACCGCATGCCGCCCGAAGCGAATGTGTTCCTGCGGCCGAACGAAATCGAAGCCGTCGCCGATTACGTGCTTGCCCGCGTCAAGGGCAAGGGCGAGCCGACCTACGATGAATGCATCGCGTTCTTCGGCGATGGCTCGCGGGTCTGCAACGTCTACAAGGAGGCCGGCCACGCCGCCGCGCCGTCCGACCAGAGCGAGAAGGCAAAGCCATGAGCAAGCAAAGATCGGCAATCCGTGGCTTGGTCTTCGCTGTCACCGTCACGGCAGCGGTACCGGCGATGGCGACCGCGGGAGACCTTCGCGACATCAGTGTCGGAATGGCGATCAGCAGCGTGCCGGACGCGGGCTACATCAACCTGACCTGCGTCGGCGAGAAGACCCACAGATTGGCTGACTGGGCGCAATGGCAGGCTTGCCAGGCCGGACCGGACCAGCTGCGCAGCATCCGCTTCGAGTACGATCGCGAGAGTGGGCGGGAAGGCACCATGGTCGGCGGCCATCCCGCGATCCTCACCGTCATGATCGACAAGGACGCCAAGATCGCGGCGCTGATGATCGAGACCGATCCGAAGGCGCGGCTCTATCTGCGCAAGAAGGCCTTCCTGCTCGGCCTGCAGGCGAGGTCGCGCTATGGCGAGGACGGCTGGACCTGTTCCAAGGCACAGCCGGGCGCCGACAAGCAGGAGGTCGGCGGCGTATTTGTCGACGAGAAATGCACCAAGACGATCGACGGCCGCACGGTCGAGATCGAGCGCCATCTCTACCGCGAGCCGAACAAGGAGCTCAAGGACATGACCGACGAGACCCGCATCACGATCCGCCGCGCCGGGTCCTGAGCTGCAAACTGAAATAGCCAAATTTCAGCTGCCTAACTGATCTAAAATGACTCTCTTTCTTTTCGTCATGGCCGGGCTTGTCCCGGCCATCCACGTCTTTTCTTACGCGATTGCAGCGAAGACGTGGATGCCCGGCACAAGGCCGGTCATGACGGAGCTAGTCTAATGCCGCGCCAGCAGCACCACGACGATCAGGGCCAGGATCGCGCATAGCACCTTCCAGAAGGTCACGGGATCGCGGTCGTGCAGCGATTTGCGGGTGGTGACGGCGGGGCCGGCCCAGGTCGCGCCGTTTTCCAGTTCGTGCGCGAACTCGATGGCGTCGCCAAAACGTTGCGCGGGGTCGACGCTGAGCGCCTTGCCGATCACCGCGTCGAGCCAGGCCGGCAGGTCCGGCCGGTAGCGCGATAGCGGCGCCGGCTTGCCGAAGCGAGGCCGCGAGAACGGTTCGATCTCGCCGAACGGATAGTTCGCGGTGAACATGCGATAGACCGTGACGCCGAGCGCGAACAGGTCGGAGGCCTCGTCACCGGCCTTGCCGCCGAACAGTTCGGGCGCCATGTAGCTCGCGGTGCCCGGAATGTCCTCGGCGGGAAAATCCTCCAGCAGCGGCACCCGCGCGACGCCGAGGTCGACAAGGCGCAACCCGCCGTCCTTCAGCAAGATCACGTTGTCCGGCTTGATGTCGCGATGGATGATGCCGGCGCGGTGCAGCGCGGTGACCGCGCGCACCAGCTTGGTTGCGATCGCGATGCCGTCGGTGAGCGACAGCCGCGGCGCGCGGCCAAGCCGCTGCTCCAGTGTTTCGCCCTCGTAGAGCGGCATCGCCGAATAGAGCCTGGTCTGCCGCTCCGCCGGCACCTCGATGATTTCGCCGATCCAGAGGCTGCGCACACGCGCGGCGACCCAGGCCTCGCGCACGAAGGCGAGGCGGTAGGAGCCTTCGCTCGCGACCCGCGGATGTGGAAACTTCAGCACCACTTCGCGGCCGGCGCGCTTGTCGATCGCCTTGAACAGGCGGCTGTAGCGCCCGTCGGACAAGACGTCGCCGAGGCTGAAATCGTCGATCGTATCGCCGGTCACCGGCAAATCGAGGATCGGCAGCGTCGCGATCGCGTGGGTGAGATCGTCGCGGTCCGCCGGCGGCAGGTCGACGACGTCGAGCACCAGTGCGGTCGTGTTGTCGCTGCTGCCGGCCGCGAGGGCGGCGTCGACGATGCTGCGCGCGGACTCGTCAGGCGGCGTGCGTTCCTCCAGCAATTGCTGGAGGCGCAAATCGCCGAGCGCGCCGTGAACCCCGTCGCTGCAGATCAGCAGGCGATCATGTTGCCGGAGCCCGAGGGACGTGTAGTCGAAGCGGGCGAACTCCTCGAAACCGATGGCGCGGCTCAGCATGTGGGCGAGGTCACCGCGGCCGGCGATATGGTCCTGCGTCAGGCGTTCCAGGCGGCCGTCGCTCAGGCGATAGGCACGGGTGTCGCCGATATGGATCACATGGCATTGTCGCCGTGACAGGATGATCGAGGATAACGCGCAGGCCATGCCGCTGCGCGCGGCATCGACGCGGCCCTGGCCGTAGATCCAGCTGTTGGCGGCTTCCAGCGCCCGCGCGGCGCGGCGGCGGACACCGAGCGTCTCGGGCAACGAATAATAGGCGTCGATGAAGCTGCGGACCGCAACCTCCGCGGCCTCGCGCCCGCCCTTGTGGCCGCCGACGCCGTCGGCGACCGCGGCGACCACATCGCGATGCAGCGTGCCCGGCTGGCCCAAGCAGGCCGCGACATAATCCTCATTGGCGGCGCGCTTGCCGGTCTCGCTGGCAAAGCCGACGCGCACCCCCAAGTCCCGTTGCGAACCGTTCGCCACGTCCGGGCCCCGTCATGTTGCGGAGCGGAGTCCTCAGACGCGCGCTCCCGATACCGCGCCCCACGTGGTGCGCCAGCGAACCTTGACCATGGCAAGTCCGATGAAGCCAAGCAACGCCAGCCCGCCGAAGAACAGGAAGCCGGCGCCGAAGCCGCCGGTCATGCCCTTGGCGGCGCCGAGCGTCTGGGCGAGGAAGAAGCCGCCGACGCCGCCGGCGCAACCGACCAGCCCGGTCATCAGGCCGATCTCGTGACGGAAGCGCAGCGGGATCAGCTGGAATACCGCGCCGTTGCCCATGCCGAGGGCCAGCACGCCGATCGAGAACAGCAGCACCGAGATCCAGGCGATGCGCGGCAGTCCCGTCAACGCCCAACCGGCCTGCGTCGGCGCCGTCGGGCCCTCCGGCATGAAGGCAATGACGAGATAGACCGCGACCACGACACCGAACAGGATCGACAGCGAACGGATGCCGCCGATCCGGTCGGCGATCATGCCGCCGACGGGGCGGAATCCCGAGCCGAACGCGACGATCAGCGCGACCAGCATGCCCGCCGCGACGCCGGAGACATGATACTGCACGGTGAAATAGAGCGGCAGCGCGTTGGCGAGGCCGACGAAGCCGCCGAAGGTGATGAAGTAGAAGAACATGAACCAGCGGCTGTCGGAATCCTTCAGCAGTGCGCCGTAGGCCTGCAGCGAGACCTTCTTGCGCTCGCCCGGCGCGTCCTTGGCTGCGACCGCGTAATAGGCAAGCACCATCAGCATCGGAATAAGCAGGCAGCCGAACACGGCCTGCCAGCCCCAATGCTCGGCAATGGTCGGCGCGAGCAGCGTGTCGAGCACGACGCCCATATTGCCGGCACCGGCAATCCCCATCACCACGCCCTGATATTGCGGCGGATACCAGCGGCTCGCCTGGGGCAGGGCGACGGCGAACGAGGCGCCGCCGACGCCGAGCGCAAGCCCGAACAGCTCGATCGCGAGCTTGCTGGTCAGCCCGAAGTGCCACACCGCAGCAGTCGCGGCGATCACGACGAGCTGGGCGATGATGCCGGTGCGCTTGGCGCCGATGATGTCGGCGAGAATGCCCATCGGCACGCGCAGCAGCGCGCCGGCCAGCACGGGAATGGCGACCAGGGTGAACTTCTCGTTCACGGCCAGATTCATGTCTCGCGCGATGTAGACGATCAGCGGTCCGAGCGCGACCCACGCCATGAAACTGATGTCGAAGTACAGGAACGCGGCAAGCAGTGTCGGCCAGTGACCTGCCTTCTTGAACTCGGCAAGCTTCATCGCAAGCATCTCGCGTTGATGCGGCGGAGGCAGCCGCGAAAGCGCGGCCATCTCAGGCGCAGACAAATGGAATGTTGGTGAATGGGAGTGCGCTCGTCGTTGAGACGCACTCCGTCAACAGCTGGGGTCAGCAATTACCGTGCCATCGATCAGGTCGTGTCGCTTTGCCGTGCAGTCGCAAGACGTTGCCGCGCAATCGCGAACAGCGTTCCGCCGCCGCGCGTGGCGTGGCTTGCGGCAAGTGCCGCCGCGCAAACGTGCATGCTGGTGCTTTTTTGTGCGATGCGCCAAGTCCCTGCGATCGCGCATCAAATGCGATTTCGCGATCGCATCGCGGCCGGCGATGCTGTGATGCACAAGAGATCATCGGCGTGGCTAAAATTTCGGCCGGCTGTCGGCGCGGCGCGCGGACCGGTGGATTTTGATCGGCCGGAAACCTTTTGATTTTGCAGCCGGATTCGCCCGCCACGAGTTGGCACGCGTTTTGAATATTAATCAACAACGGAACATCGGTCGTCATCGAAGACGGTCTGCGCCCGCGGCTGGGCTTCCTACAACTCCAAACCTTTATCGGTGCCCATCAACGACGCACGCCGCGTCGCTGCGCAGCGCCGTCGGAATTGAAAGGCAGACCATGCTCGACAAAGTGACCAAGCAGAAGCTCGTGGTGATCGGCAACGGGATGGCCGGCATCCGGACGGTCGAGGCGCTGCTGGAGCGCGCGCCCGACCTCTACGACATCACGGTGTTCGGCTCCGAGCCCTACGGCAATTACAACCGCATCCTGCTGTCGCCGGTGCTCGCCGGCGAGAAGACCGTCGACGACATCATGCTCAACACCGTCGACTGGTACGAGGACAACAACATCACGCTACGCAAGGGCGAGACGATCACCATGATCGATCGCCGGACCTGCGAAGTCGTCACCGAGGCCGGCAAGCGGGTGCCCTATGACCGCCTGCTGATCGCGACGGGCTCAAACCCGATCATGCTGCCGCTGCCGGGCAAGGAACTGCCAGGCGTGATCGGCTTCCGCGACATCTACGACGTCGATCGCATGATCAAGGCCTCGACCGACTATCGCAACGCGGTGGTGATCGGCGGCGGCCTGTTGGGCCTCGAGGCCGCCAATGGGCTGATGAAGCGCGGCATGAACGTCACGGTCGTGCATCTGCTCGACACGCTGATGGAGCGTCAGCTCGATCCGGTGGCCGGCGGCCTGTTGCGCAAGTCGCTGGAAGAGCGCGGCATGGTGTTCAAGATGCCGGCGCAGACCCAGGCCATCCTGGGCGAGGACCGCGTCACCGGCGTGCGGTTCGGCGACGGCACCGAGCTGCCGGCCGATCTGGTGGTGATGGCGGTCGGCATCCGTCCGAATTTCGAGCTCGCCAAGAAGGCCGGGCTCTACTGCGAGCGCGGCATCGTCGTTTCCGACACCATGCAGACCTATGACGGCCGCATCTACGCGGTCGGCGAGTGCGTGCAGCACCGCCGCCAGACCTACGGTCTCGTCGCGCCGCTGTTCGACCAGGCCAAGGTCTGCGCCAACCACCTCGCGATGAAGGGTTTCGCCACCTATGACGGCTCGGTTACCTCGACCAAGCTGAAGGTCACCGGCATCGACCTGTTCTCGGCCGGCGACTTCGCGCCGGGGCCGGACAAGGAGGAGATCGTGCTGCAGGACGCCAACCGCGGCGTCTACAAGCGCATCATCCTGAAGGACAAGAAGATCGTCGGCGCCGTGCTCTATGGCGACACCATCGACGGTCCCTGGTACTTCCAGCACCTGCGCGACGGCACCGACGTCTCGCATATGCGCGAGCGCCTGGTGTTCGGCGCCGCCAATCTCGGCGATGGCGGCGTCAGCGGCCAGAGCTCGGTTGCCGCGATGAGCGACGAGACCGAGATCTGCGGCTGCAACGGCGTCTGCAAGGGCGCCATCGTCAAGGCGATCAGCGAGAAGAAGCTGTTCACGCTCGACGACGTCCGCGCCCATACCAAGGCATCGTCGTCCTGCGGCTCCTGCACCGGGCTCGTCGAGCAGGTGCTGGCGTTCACGCTCGGCGGCGACTATTCGGCGGCGCCGAAGGTCAAGCCGCTGTGCAAATGTACCGATCACAGCCACGACGACGTTCGCCGCGTGATCGTCGAGCAGCAGCTCAAGACCATTCCCGCGGTCATGCGCTTCATGGAGTGGAAGACCCTGAACGGCTGCCACTCCTGCCGTCCGGCGCTGAATTACTATCTGCTCGCGACCTGGCCCGGCGAATATCGCGACGATCAGCAGTCGCGCTTCATCAACGAGCGCGTCCACGCCAACATCCAGAAGGACGGCACCTATTCGGTCGTGCCGCGGATGTGGGGCGGCGTCACGACGCCGAGCGAGCTGCGCGCGATCGCCGACGTCGCCGAGAAGTTCAACATCCCGACGGTGAAGGTCACCGGCGGCCAGCGCATCGACCTGCTCGGCGTCAAGAAGGAGGACCTGCCGGCGGTGTGGTCCGACCTCAACGACGCCGGCATGGTGTCGGGCCACGCCTACGCCAAGGGCCTGCGCACGGTGAAGACCTGCGTCGGCTCGGAATGGTGTCGCTTCGGCACCCAGGATTCGACCGGCCTCGGCGTCAAGCTCGAGAAGTTCATGTGGGGCTCGTGGACGCCGGCCAAGGTCAAGCTCGGCGTCTCCGGCTGCCCGCGCAACTGCGCGGAAGCGACCTGCAAGGACGTCGGCGTGGTCTGCGTCGATTCCGGTTACGAGATCCATTTCGCCGGTGCCGCCGGACTGCACATCAAGGGCACCGAGTTCCTGACCAAGGTCGAGACCGAGGACGAATGCCTCGAGGTGATCGTGGCGCTGACCCAGCTCTACCGCGAGGAGGGCTGGTATCTGGAGCGCATGTACAAATGGTGCGACCGCGTCGGTCTCGAGCAGATCAGGAAGCGGGTGGTCGACGACGTTGCGAACCGCAAGGCGCTGTTCGCCCGCTTTGCCTATTCGCAGCAGTTCGCGCAAACCGATCCGTGGGCCGAGCGTGCCAGCCGCGGCGTCGACCGCAACGAGTTCGCGCCTCTCGCCGAATTGGAGCTCGCATGACTCAGTGGATCGAAATCGGCGCATTGACCGACATTCCGCGGCTCGGCTCGCGCGTGGTGCGCACGCCGGGCGGCAACATCGCAGTGTTCCGGACCGAGAGCGACGAGGTGTTCGCGCTCGACGACCGCTGCCCGCACAAGGGCGGGCCGCTGTCGCAGGGCATCGTGCACAACAAGCGCGTGACCTGTCCGCTGCATAACTTCGTCATCGAACTGGCGAGCGGGCAGGCCGTGGCGCCCGACGAAGGCTGCACCCATACCCATCCGGCCAAGGTCGAGAACGGCGTTGTCTGGCTGTCGGTGCGGCAGGCGGCCGCGGTGAGCTGAGCGGTCAGGCAATGTCCGTCAAGACCACGTGTCCCTATTGCGGTGTCGGCTGTGGCGTCATCGCGTCGAAGGACGCGGCCGGTGCCGTCACCGTCGAGGGCGACAGGCAGCATCCGGCCAATTTCGGCCGGCTCTGCAGCAAGGGCTCGGCGCTCGCCGAGACCATCGATCTCGACGGGCGTCTGCTCGAGCCGATGGTGGACGGCGCGCCGGCGTCATGGGACGACGCGCTCGATCGCGTCGCCGATGGCTTTAGCAGGATCATACGCGAGCACGGGCCCGACGCGGCCGCGTTCTATGTTTCCGGCCAGCTGCTGACCGAGGACTATTACGTCATCAACAAGCTCGCCAAGGGCTTCGTCGGCACCGCCAATATCGACACCAATTCGCGGCTGTGCATGGCCTCCAGCGTCGCGGGGCACAAGCGCGCGTTCGGCAGCGACACCGTGCCGGGCTGCTATGAGGATCTCGAGCAGGCGGACTTACTCGTGCTGGTGGGCTCCAACGCCGCCTGGTGCCATCCGATCCTGCACCAGCGCATGCTGGCGGCGAAGGAGAAGAATCCGGCCTGCAAGATCGTGGTGATCGATCCGCGCCGCACCGCGACCTGCGAGGGCGCCGATCTGCATCTGCCGCTGCGCTCGGGCAGCGATTCCGTGCTGTTCAACGGCCTGTTCGCCTTTCTCGCCGGCAGCAACGCGGTCGACCGCGGCTTTGTCGGCAATTGCACGACGGGTGTGGTCGACGCGCTGAAGCAGGTCGGCGGCCAGACCGTGGCGCAGACCGCGGCGACCTGCGGCCTGACCGAAGGCGCGGTCGGGCTGTTCTTCGACTGGTTCACGCGTACCGAGCGCGTCGTCACGCTGTATTCGCAAGGCATCAACCAGTCGTCGAGCGGCGTCGACAAGGTCAACGCCATCATCAATTGCCATCTCTTGACTGGACGCATCGGCCGTCCCGGCATGGGGCCGTTCTCGCTGACCGGCCAGCCCAACGCGATGGGCGGCCGCGAGGTCGGCGGGCTCGCCAACCAGCTCGCCGCGCATATGGAGATCGAGAATCCCGCGCATCGCGAGCTGGTGCAGCGGTTCTGGCGTGCGCCAGTGATCGCGGAGAAGGCCGGGCTGAAAGCGGTCGACATGTTCGACGCGATCGCCGACGGCCGCATCAAGGCGGTGTGGATCATCTCGACCAATCCGGTGGTGAGCCTGCCGGATGCCGATCGCGCGCGCGCCGCGCTCGACGCCTGCGAGCTCGTCGTGGTGACGGATTGCATGCGCGACACCGACACCACGCGCCATGCCGACGTGCTGCTGCCGGCACTGGCGTGGGGCGAGAAGGACGGCACCGTCACCAATTCCGAGCGCCGGATCTCGCGGCAGCGGCCGTTTCTCGCAGCGCCGGGCGAGGCGCGCGCCGACTGGCGCATCATCTGCGACGTCGCCGCCCGGATGGGATATTCCGGCTTCGATTATGCCTCGGTGGCCGAGGTGTTCCGCGAGCACGCCGAACTGTCCGGCTTCGAGAATAGCGGCCGGCGCGATTTCGACATCTCGGCGCTGGCGGCGCTGGACGATACCGCCTATGACGCGCTGGCGCCGGTGCAGTGGCCCGTGACGTCGGACCATCCGGCCGGCACGTCGCGGATGTTCGAGAGCCAGCAATTCTTCACGCCGGACCGCAAGGCGCGCTTCGTACCGGTGGCGCCGCGCGCGGCGCGCCACGCCACCAGCCGCGACTTTCCCCTGGTGCTCAACACCGGCCGCGTGCGCGATCAATGGCACACCATGACCCGGACCGGCAAAACCGGCCGGCTGCTGGCGCATGTGTTCGAGCCCTATGCCGAGTTTCACCCCGAGGATGCGCGGCAGGCCGGGCTGCAAAACGAGGGATTGGTGCGGCTGACCAGCAGCTGGGGCGAGATGATCGCGCGCGTCGTGGTCAGCGCCGACCAGCGTCGCGGCTGCGTGTTCGTGCCGATGCACTGGAACGCGGAGTTCGCCGGCGAGGGGCGCGTCAACGCGCTGGTCAATCCGGCGACAGATCCAGTGTCCGGCCAGCCGGAGTCCAAGCACACGCCGGTCAAGGCCGATCCCTATACGCCGAAATGGCACGCCTTCATCCTGAGCCGCGACGCGATCAGGCGTCCGGCAAGCGGCTATTGGGTCTACGGCAAGGCCGGCGATTGCACGCGGCTGGAGCTCGCGCTCGACACTCGCCCGGAGAGCTGGCGCGACTGGGCGAGGGCGCAGCTCGGCCTCGAAGGTGTCGAGATCGAGTGGATCGCCTATCGCGATCCGGCGGCGGGACGCTTCCGCTACGCGGCGGTGCGCGACGGCCGGCTCGAGGGCTGCGTGTTCATCGCGCCCAATCACGCGCTGCCGTCGCGGGCCTGGCTGACCGGGCTGTTCGCCGAGCAGCAATTGTCGGCCAATGCGCGGATGTCGCTGCTCGCGGGAAGGCCGTTCGGCGCGGGCGAGGATGTCGGCCCGATCGTCTGCTCCTGTTTCAGCGTCGGACGGCACCAGATCACCGCCGAGATCAAAAAGGGCGCCGACAGCGTCGATGCGATCGGCCGCTGTCTGAAGGCCGGCACCAATTGCGGCGGCTGCAAGCCCGAGATCGGCAAGCTGATCGGCGCCACCGCGCAGCCGCGGCAGGCGATCGCGTCGTAGGTCGCCGCGCCAGGGCCCAGCCGAGAAATGCGCGATTCAAGATTGTTGCGGCGCAAATTGACCGTGAGCCCTATTTCTACGGCCGCAATTTCCTAATGTGATCTTCAATATTGCGAGCCAGTTTGCGGTTACCCCTGCTGAGGCGCGCCGTGCCGATCACCATCATGTCGTGACCAAAGCCATAGAACAGGAAGGACATTACATGCCTTCACGCCGTCATCTTCTGACCGGCGCCGTCGCGACCGGTGTCGCGCTGTCAATGCAACGCGCCACTGTAGCAGTCGCGCAGCAAAAACGAGTGATCGTCGATTCGCAGGTTCACCTGTGGCCGGCAAGCACTCCGGAGAGACCCTGGCTCCCCGGTGCCAAGCCGCAGCTCCCGGAGCCCTTCACCATCGAGCGAGTCATTCCACTGATGGACGAGGCTGGCGTCGATCGCGTTGTCATCGTTCCGCCAGTGTCGCTTGAAGGTGAGCGCATCGATTATGCCCAGGAGGCAGTCAGACGGTACCCGGGCCGCTTCGCCATCATGGCGCGTGTCGCCCTCGACAAGCCCGACCGCGCGGCACGGCTTGCGACTTGGCGCGACCAGCCCGGCGTACTGGGCGTGAGGTTGAACGTCGGCCCCGGCGAAGCGGCGTGGCTGACAGACGGAACCGCGGACTGGTTCTGGCCGGCGGCGGAGAAGGCCCGCCTGCCGGTGATGTTTCTCACTGAGGGGCAGACGTCGCTGTTCGCCCGCATCGCCGAGCGGCACCCGCAACTTACGCTCATCATCGATCACATGGGCGTCGGCGCGGGACTTCGCCCTCGTCCCGGCTCATCGGAAAACAACATGGTGCCGGAGGCTATCGTCCAGGCGGCCGCGCTCGCAAAATATGCGAATGTATCGGTGAAGTTGTCGTCGGTCCCGCTGATTTCGACTGAGCGATATCCATTCCGCGACGTGATCCCGCACATCCACCGCCTGTTCGACGCCTACGGCCCGGAGCGCTGCCACTGGGGGACCGATCTAACCAACTCATTCGCCCGGGCCACTTACCGGCAGCGCGTGACGCAATTCACCGAGGAGCTTCCGTTCCTCAGCGAAAGCGACAAGGACTGGATCATGGGCCGCGCGATCCTGGCGCGGCTTCGCTGGACGTCGTCCTAGCAGCCGCGGCAGATGCTCTTCAGCTTGCTGTTGAGCAGGCGGTCCTCTTCGTCGGAGGCCGCCTTGGTGTAGGGGTCGTTGCCGTGGCGCTTGTCGTCGGCAAAACTGCCGGCGCCAGTGGCGCCGCCCAAGTGCATGCCGTGCATCGCGTGCCCGCCGCCATGGCCGTGGCTGCCGCGCGCGTCCACCGGCGGCATCGCGGCCGCAAGCAGCGTCAGCAGCAACCCGACCGTCGTGATCGTCCGCATGTTTTCCTCCTCGTCGCGGTAAAATACCGCTGACGCTGAGGCAAATGGGTGTCGGCCATCTTCACAATTTCGCGTGGCGGCAATCGGGGCAGGGGCCGGCCGGTTCCGGCCAAATACCGCCGGTGCGCCGCACATAGGCCGCCCGGGGATGGCTTCATGCCGACAATGCAGTGCTCGTCACACCAAAATGGTGTATCGGCAGGCTTGAGCGCGCGCGGGCAGCGGCCCGGTGCGACACAATCAAGATATCGCAAGATTTGGAGGAAGGTTCATGTCGGCTCTGCCACTCTCGGGCATCAAGATTCTCGACCTGACGCGGGTGCTCGCGGGCCCGCTGTCGGCCCAGATGCTGGCGGATCTCGGCGCCGAGGTGATCAAGATCGAGCGGCCCGGCGGCGGCGACGACGCCCGCGCTTTCGGCCCGCCCTATCTCACCGATCCCGAAGGCAAGCAGAACAACAACAACTCGTTCTACCTCTGCGCCAACCGCAACAAGAAGTCGGTCACCGTCAACATCGCCAAGCCGGAAGGGCAGGCGATCATCCGCGAGCTCGCCAAGACGGCCGACGTGATGATGGAGAACTACAAGGTCGGCGACCTCAAGCGTTACGGTCTCGACTACGAGACCATCAAGCAGCTCAACCCCGGTATCATCTATTGCTCGGTGACGGGTTTCGGCCAGACCGGACCTTACGCGCCGCGCGCGGGCTATGATGCGATCCTGCAGGCGATGGGTGGCCTGATGAGCGTCACCGGCCATATCGACGGCGAGCCGGGCGAGGGCCCGATGAAGGTCGGCCCCTCGATCGTCGACTACATGACCGGCATGAACACCTCGATCGGCATCCTCTCGGCGCTCTACCATCGCGACGCCAACAACGGGGAAGGGCAGCACATCGACGTCTGCCTGTTCGACACGGTGATCGCATCGCTGTCGCACTGGCTGCAGATCTACCTCGTCAATGGCAAGACCCCGCCGCGCCGCGGCACCTGGGGCAATGGCGGCATGCCGGCCGGCGTGTTCCGCTGCACCGACGGCGAGCTGATGCTGGTGGTCGGCAATGACGGCCAGTTCCAGCGCACCTGCGCCGTGCTCGGCGAGCCCGAGCTCGCGAACGACAAGCGCTTCGTCAAGAACAACGACCGCGTCGTGCACGGCAAGGAGATCATGGCGATCTTCGCCGGGCTGTTCCTGAAGCATCCGGTGGCCTACTGGCTGGAGAAGCTCGAGGAGGCCGGCGTGCCGTCCGGCCCGATCAACAATTTCGAGCAGGTGTTCAGCGATCCGCACGTGCAGTCGCGCGGCATGCGGGTCAAGGTCGACCATCCGTTCGAGCCGAACCTGTCGCTGATCCGCAACGCGCTGACCTTCTCGGGCACGCCGATCACCGAGTACCGCGCCCCGCCGCTGTTAGGGGCCGACACCAAGGACGTGCTGGCGACCATCGGCTATGACGACGCCAAGGTCGAGGGACTGAAGGCGCAGGGGATTCTGTAGGCACTGACTTCGAGGCCGCGGGCGGTGGAGTTTCTCCGTCATCCTGAGGTGCGAGCTCTTGCTAGCCTCGAAGGATGAACGGCCCCGCTGGTGGCCGTCGACCCTTCGAGACGCGCGCAAGGGCGCGCTCCCCAGGGTGAAGGGACCAGGGTCGTCATTCCGCAACAACACTTCGACCAGCATCGAAGCATCATTGACATCCGCCTGCTAGGTTGGCGCCATCGATCCTCATCGAAGGTGCCAATCATGAAACGGGAAGTGGTCCGCGTCGAACCGATCTCGAGTTGGCTGGAGCGCTGGAAGGCGCCGGCATCGCCGGTGACCCGGGCCGGCAACATGGTGTTCGTCTCCGGCCTGCCGCCGTTCGATCCCGCGACCGGCGAGTTCGCCGCCGGCGCGTCGATCGAGCGGCAAAGCGAGCTGGTCATGGAGCAGCTCAAGCAATGCCTCGAGGCGGCCGGCGCCACGCTCGACAATGTGATGAAGTGCAACGTGTTCTGCACTTCGGCAAAGCACTTCACAACCTTCAATGCAGTCTATGCAAGGTACTTCCCGCACCAGCCGCCGGCGCGGATCTTCGTCTGCATCCCGGAATGGACCGGGCCGTTCGACGTCGAGATCGACTGCATCGCGATGGTGTAAGGGCAGGGCGCCGCAGCGGCGCCCTCGCTTCACAAATCCTGCCGCGTCAGCCGCCCGTGCATCGCGACCGGTCGCGGCGCTGGCTTGCTCGGCACGTCGCCCATCGTCAGCGCCATCACCGAGACCGTGACCACGCGGTCGATGATGCCGCGGACGTCGTCCAGATCGCATTTGCCTTCCGACAGCCGCAGCAGGCGTTCCTTCTCGCGGATGGTGTGGTGCGCCATCGCGAGCGCGAAGTGCAGGCCCCAATAGAGCTCGGTGTCGCTGCTGGCCGGCATCGCGCGGCGCATCGCCGCGGCGAACTTGCGCAGGTGATCGACCTCGCGATTCTTGATGCGGCGGATCGGCGGCACGGATTCGATCGAGGCGCGGATCATGAACCGCGCCGCGGTCGAGCCCTCGCGATCCGGCCCGAGGCAGCCGCGCAGGGTGGGGCCGACGAGGGCGCGCATGATGTCCTCGATCGCGGCGCGGCCGCCGCCTTTTTCCTCCGCCGCCCGCAATTCGTTGAGGCGCTCGCGGTTGGTCTGGATGCTGCGGGTGACGAACAGCTCCGCGATCAATTCGTCCTTGGAGCCGAAATGATAGTTCACCGCCGCGAGGTTGACGTTCGCTTCCGCGACGATGTCGCGCAGCGTGACGTCGCCGAAGCCGCGGTCGGCATAGAGCCGCTCGGCGGCGGCGAGAATGGCGGATCGGGTCTGGTCGCTGGCCATGGCTGAGAGCCTCCGGTCATTCCGGGGCGATGCGCAGCATCGAACCCGGAATCTCGCTCCACAATTTCCGGATTCCGGATTCAGCCCTGCGGGCTGCCCCGGAATGACGAACGCGAGGTTGCATTTCAAACATTTGTATGAAACTATCGTTTGAACGGTCGGAAATGTCAATCCGCGGATCGCGGGGCTGCATTCTGGCACACCGCCGCCGCCCTTTCGCGAACGCCCTTGCGAGCCGCGGAGGCGGGGGCAACAATGTCGGCAAATGGCTACGGCCCAGGTCATCGGCCCAGGTCAGCGGCCCAAGTCTAGGAAACGAGGAGCGTCCCATGGATTTCACGATGTCGCCCAAGCAGAAGGAGTGGCTGGAGCGCGTTCAGGCCTTCATGAAAACGCACGTTCGGCCCGCCGTGCCGATCTACGACAAGCAGGATGCCGAGGGCCCGCGCTGGAAGGTGATCCCGATCCTCGAGGATCTGAAGAAGAAGGCGAAGGCCGAAGGCCTCTGGAACATGTTCATGCCGCCGTCCTCGCATGAGGACGATGAATTCCACGGCGCGGGATTGACCAATCTCGAATACGCGCTGCTGTCGGAAGAGATGGGTCGCATCTCCTGGGCTTCGGAAGTGTTCAACTGCTCCGCTCCCGATACCGGCAACATGGAAGTGTTCATCCGCTACGGCACCAAGGAGCAGAAGCGCAAATGGCTGCGCCCGCTGATGGACGGCGAGATCCGCTCCGCCTTCCTGATGACCGAGCCGGCGGTCGCTTCGTCCGACGCCACCAACATCGAGACCCGGATCGAGAAGGACGGCGATCACTACGTCATCAACGGCCGCAAATGGTGGTCGTCGGGCGTCGGCGATCCTCGTTGCAAGATCGCGATCCTGATGGGCAAGACCGACTTCAACGCCGCCAAGCATCAGCAGCAGTCGCAGATCCTGGTGCCGCTCGATACCCCCGGCATCAAGGTCGAGAAGATGCTGCCGGTGTTCGGCTTCGACGATGCGCCGCACGGCCACGCCCAGGTGCTGCTCGAGAACGTCCGCGTGCCGAAGGAAAACATCCTGCTCGGCGAAGGCCGCGGCTTCGAGATCGCCCAGGGCCGTCTCGGTCCGGGCCGCATCCATCACTGCATGCGCACCATCGGCCAGGCCGAGGAGGCGCTGGAGAAGATGGTGAAGCGGCTCGCCTCGCGCACCGCGTTCGGCAAGAAGATCATCGAGCATTCGGTCTGGGAGCAGCGCATCGGCGATGCCCGCACCGACATCGAGATGAACCGTCTGCTCTGCCTCAAGGCCGCCGACATGATGGACAAGGTCGGCAACAAGACCGCACAGGCCGAGATCGCGATGATCAAGGTCGCAGCTCCCAACATGGCGCTCAAGATCATCGACCAGGCGATCCAGGCCTTTGGCGGCGGCGGCGTCTCCGACGAAGCAGGGCTCGCCCGCGCCTATGCCCACATCCGCACGCTGCGCCTGGCGGACGGTCCGGACGAGGTGCACAATCGCGCCATTGCCAGACTTGAACTTCGGAAGTATGCAAACACGTCGCACTGAGCATGATGCGGAACGCATGGCGTTCGCGCGCACATCGTGCTCAGAATGAAAAAGAGAGATCAGGCTGGCGTGCCAGCCTGATTGAGGGAGCGCCCCGACGCGCTCCTTGAAAAATCGAGTTGAGGGAGCGTCATCGTGGCGGACGGCGTCAGGAAAGACGAAGAATTTTCCGGCACAAGGGAAGTCGAGGAGCGCCATCGTATCAACGAGGCTAGTCTCGACGCCTGGATGAGGGAACACGTCGAAGGCTATCAGGGGCCGCTCACGGTCCTGCAGTTCAAGGGTGGCCAGTCCAACCCGACCTACAAGCTCGAGAGCCCCGGGCGCAACTACGTGATGCGGCGCAAGCCGTTCGGTAAATTGTTGCCGTCGGCGCATGCGGTCGATCGCGAGTTCCGCGTGATCGCGGCGCTCGGCAAGCAGAATTTCCCGGTCGCGAAAGCCTACGCCCTGTGCACCGACGATGCAGTGATCGGCTCGGCCTTCTACGTCATGTCGATGGAGGAGGGGCGGGTGTTCTGGGATCCGACGCTGCCGAGCCAGGAGCCCGACGCGCGCCGCAAGATCTTCGCCAGCAAGATCGAGACGCTGGCCAAGCTTCATCTGTTCAATCCCGAGACGATCGGCCTCGGCGACTTCGGCAAGCCCGGCAATTATTTTGCGCGGCAGGTCGATCGCTGGACCAAGCAGTACCGCGCCTCCGAAACGCAGCACATTCCCGAATTCGAGAAGCTCGCCGAGTGGCTGCCGAAAACCGTTCCGGAGCAGAAGCGCGTCTCGATTGTGCATGGCGACTATCGCCTCGACAACATGATCTTCCACGCCACCGAGCCGCGGGTGCAGGCGGTGCTCGACTGGGAATTGTCGACGCTCGGCGATCCTATGGCCGACTTCACCTACCTGTTGATGCAGTGGACCATGCCGGGCCTCGTCAATGCCGACCTCAAGGCATTGAACATTCCGAGCCAGGATGAAGCGGCGCAGATCTATTGCGACGTGACCGGCATCCCGGTGCCGGACCTGAACTGGTATTTCTCCTACAACCTGTTCCGCCTTGCCGGCATCACGCAGGGCATCGCGGGCCGGGTTCGCGACGGCACCGCGGCGAATGCCAAGGCCCTCGAGTCGGCCAAGCGCACCGTGCCGCTGTCGCAGGCGTCATGGGAATACGCGCAGAAGGCCGGCGCAACCTGATCCAGGAAAGCGGCGCGATCCCGCAGGGTTCGCGCCGCCTTGCGTCCGCTTCACCTCGCCCCGCCTGCGGGGAGAGGTAGGATCGCATCGCCAGATGCGATCCGCGTGAGGGGAGTCTCCGCAAACACATTTGTCGCCGTTGATGCGGCGCCGCCGCTGCAAGGTGCGGCATGTTTCCGCATTGTAGCCATCTGTGACTTGAGTTCGCGCTGCCGCTTTGGCAAGTCAGTCCGGTCAACGCCCGCCCTGGTCCTGATCGGACATTTTCATTTTGGCTCTTTCCTCCAATCTTCGCGGCAGCCTGTTCATGGCTGCGGCCATGGCCAGCTTCACGGTCAACGACACCATCACCAAGGCGGTGTCGGCGGAGCTCAACATCGGCGAGATCCTGCTGGTGCGCGGCCTGGTTGCGATGGTGCTGGTCGCGGCGCTCGCCTGGTACCGTGACGCGCTGCGCAGTTTCAGCGTGCTGCTGATCTGGCCGGTCGGGCTGCGGGTTCTTGGCGAGATCGGCGGCACGCTGACCTATCTCTCCGCGATCGCGCAGATCCCGCTCGCCAACGCCTCGGCGATCTTCCAGGCGCTGCCGCTGGTTATCACGCTCGGTGCGGCGCTGGTGTTCGGCGAGCCGGTCGGCTGGCGGCGCTGGCTTGCGATCGCCGCCGGCTTCATCGGCGTGCTTGTCATCGTTCGGCCCGGTGCGGAAGGCTTTAGCCAGGCTGCGCTCTTGGCGCTGGCGTCGGTCGGCTTCTGCGCGGTGCGCGATCTCGCCACCCGCCGTATCCCGAAAGAGCTGCCGACCGTGTTCATCACGCTGCTCACCACCGTGACCGTGACGACGGCGGGTGCTGTCGTCCTTGTCCCGCTCGGCGGCTGGCGGCCGCCGTCCGGCACCGCGCTCGGCCTGCTCATATTGGCCGCGGTCCTGATCCTGATCGGTTATCAGTGCATCATCGTGTCGCTGCGCACCGGCGACATCTCGGCGGTGGCGCCGTTCCGCTATACCGCGCTGCCGTGGGCGATGCTGACGGGCTATCTCGCCTTCGGCCACAAGCCCGACGGTCCAATGCTCGCGGGCGCCGCGATCATCGTGGCCTCCGGCCTCTATGCCTTCTACCGCGAGCGCAAGCGCGACAAGCTCCGTCCGGCCGCGACCGGACCGGGCCTGCCGCCGGATGGGCTGTGAGGCATCCGTGATCCTACGCAATCATTTGCAAATCACTTCGCGCAATGCGCGATCAGCCGTGCGACGAATGCGCCGCACGCCTCGAGCTGCGACATCTCGACGAACTCATCCGGCGTATGCGCCTGTGCGATCGAGCCGGGGCCGACCACAACGGACGGCACATCCGCCATGCTGACGAACAGGCTGGCCTCGGTGCCGAAGGCGACCTTGGCGTGGTCGTTGCGGCCAGCAAATTGCTTGGCGAGCGTGACGATGGCGGCGTCGGCGGCGGTGTCGAGTGCGGGGTAGTCGAGGATCTCCTCGAAGTCGATGCCGCAGTCCGGATGCCGCTTGCGCATGTCAGGCTCGATCTCGGCCTTGGCCCAGGCGGTGATCGCGTCCGTCACCTCTCTCGACTCGGTGATGCCGATGCCGCGGCACTCGAATTCCACCACGCATTGGTCCGGCACGATGTTCAGCGCGGCGCCGCCATGCACGATGCTGGTGAGCAGGGTCGAGTGCGGGACATCGTAGAGGCTGTCTCGCTCGGCATCCGCCGCCAGCAGCACGGCGCGGCGGCGGATTTCGGCGATCAGGTCGGCGGCATATTCGATGGCGTTGACGCCGTCGGGCGCGATCGAGGAGTGGCGGGCGAGCCCGCGGAACGTGGCGCGCACGCCATGCTTGCCCTTGTGACCGATGATCACCTGCATCTGGGTCGGCTCGCCGACGAAACAGCCGAGCGGCTTGATCGGCTTGCGCGCGACCTCGCGCAGCATCGGACGCACGCCGACGCAACCGATCTCCTCGTCATAGGAGATGGCAAGATTGATCGGCGTCTTCAGATCGGCCGCGAGCATCTCGGGAACCATCGCGAGGCAGACGGCGACAAAGCCCTTCATGTCGGTGGTGCCGCGGCCGTACAGCCGGCCGTCGCGCTCGATGAGCTCGAACGGGTTGTGGCTCCAGTCCTGTCCCACAACCGGCACGACATCGGTATGCCCCGACAGCACCAGTCCGGCCTTGTCCTCGGGGCCGACCGTGACCCACAACGAGGACTTCTGCCCGGTTTCATCGACGATGCGCTGTCCCGTGAGGCCAAGCGAGGCGAGGTAGCGCTCGATGTAGTCGATCAGGGGCAGATTGCTGCGGTCGCTGACGGTGTCGAAGGCGACGAGGTCGGCCAAGAGCTTGCGGATGCGGTCGGGACGTTGATTTTGCATTGCCTGTTCGTTTGCGAGGGGATTGTGCGAGGAACTACGAGTGTGCGGGCGATCCTGCCAGCGAAGTATAACAGCTGGTCGGCCTGCCGAGGCCAAGCAATATTCGGACCGTTGCCAGCGGTTATTGGAGGTCCAGGCGTGTAGATGGGTAGAGCGAAGCGAAACCCATCAAACATATCCGCGCGGCGCGGTGAGATGATGGGTTTCGTGGAGCTATCATCGGGTCGCGCGCGTTGCGCGGACCTAGCGCGGAACGAAAGGCAAGACTCGGACGATTTATGTCGCGAGAATGCGAAACTGTTCCCCATTCTCGGCTGTCATCGCCCGGCTCGGACCGGGCGATTCAGTACGCCGCGGCCTCTCGGCTCAAGCACAGACGTCTCTGGAGTACTGGATCACCCGCATGCGTATGCGCAGGTGATGACACCGCATTGTTTGGCACTTGAATGCGAACCATCTCCAGCGTCGTCCCGGCGAAGGCCGGGACCCATTACCCCAAATGCCAATGAATGCGCGACGCTGGGGCAACAGCCTTCTTCAACTACTCGACCCTGTGGTTATGGGTCCCGGCCTTCGCCGGGACGACGGTCGTGAATGTGGAGCCATCGGGGCCGCAGCCGGGATAACCACTGGAGACTGCCCTCGCTAGATCGGCTTGCCCGTATAGGGCATCGATGCGGTGAGGCCGCCGTCGACCGGGATGGCCTGGCCGTTGACGTAGGACGCATCATCGCTTGCCAGGAACAATCCCATCGCGGCGAGCTCGTGCGGCTGGCCGGCGCGCTTGAGCGGATTGAGCTGGCCGATCTTGTCGGCGGTGCCGCGCTCCTTGGCGCGATCGAACACCGGTTTGGTCATGCCGGTTTCAATCAGGCCCGGGCACACCGCATTGATGCGCACGCCGGTGCCGGAGAGCGAGTAGGCGGTGGTCTGCACCAGGCTGATGACGCCGGCCTTGCTCGCGCCGTAGGGATGTCCGCTGGCACCCGACTTCAGGCCCGCGACGGAGGCGGTGCAGACGATCGAGCCGGAGCCTTGCTTCGTCATATGCGGAATCGAATGCTTGATCGCGAGGAACGGGCCGATCAGATTGACGCGCAGCACTTCCTGCCAATGTTCGACGGTCTGGTCGGCGAGCGGGACGAGGCCGCCGCTGACGCCGGCATTGGCCCAGATCGCATCGAGCTTGCCATACTTCGAAACCGCCTTCTCGATGAAGGCCTTCACGTCGCTCTCCGAGCCGGCATCGGCGGTGACGGCCTCGACGGTGCCGCCGGCATCGCGCACCAGCTTGGCGGTCTCGTTGACGCCCTCGGTGCGATCGACCGCGATCAGCTTGGCGCCTTCCCTGGTGAACAGCAGCGAGGCGGCGCGGCCGATGCCGCTGCCTGCGCCGGTGATGATGACGGATTTGCCTTCGAGGCGGCCCATGGGTTTCTCCCTGTTCACGTGATTAGTTCGGGTGGTCCTTGGCGCGTCTGCCGCGCGACGGAATTCAAACAAAATTTCAAACGTCCGAAGCACTTGAGACGATGTGCGGCGTGACGTACAGCGAGACGGGACACTATTGAAGGGCTCATCCGATGTCCAATCCAGACAAGCCTGACGTGACGGTGACGCGGTGGTGGTGGGTTCGCCACGCGCCGGTGCGGAGCGACGGCGGCAACATCTACGGACAGGAGGATATCGACTGCGACACCGGCGATGTCGAAGTGTTCGAGGCGGTCGCCAAGATGCTGCCGCGCGATGCGGTCTGGTATTCGAGCAATTTGAAACGCACGCACAAGACCGCGGACGCGATCTGGGCTGCCGGGTTTCCAAAACCGGAAAGCATGACGCAGGAACGCGACTTCGCCGAGCAGCATCTCGGCCAATGGCAGGGCATGAACCGCGCCGCGTTTCTCGCCAGCCGTCCGCCGGGTACGGCCTGGTTCGCCGACGTCAACGATCCCGCGCCCGGCGGCGAGAGCTACATGGATCTCTACACTCGCGTCTGCCGCACCATTGTGCGGATCACCGCGGCGGAAGCGGGCAGGAATATCATCGCCGTCGGCCATGGCGGCGTGATCAAGGCCGCGGTCGGGCTGGCGCTCGGCGGCCAGCCGGACAGGGGGCTGTCGTTCGATATCGATAATGTCTCGGTGACGCGGCTCGATCACATCGCAAGCGCAGGCCTGTCGACCTGGCGCTTGCCGATGGTGAACCAGCAGCCGTGGATTGCCGATCCGCGCCACGCCGCTATGCATCAGCCGTCCGGGCCTGAAGTCAGGCCGGCGAGCAAGCTTGCGTGATCGTCATTCCGGGATGGTCCGAAGGACCAGACCGCAGATGCGCAATTGCGCATCGGGGAATCTCGAGATTCCGGGTCGACGCTGGTGCGTCGCCCCGGAATGACGCTAAGACGAACACTTAACATCAGGGAGAGAAACATGACCTTGTTCGACATGAAGGGAAAAGTCGCCGTCATCACCGGCTCGACGCGCGGCATCGGACGCGCGATCGCCGAGCGCATGGCCGAGCACGGCGCCAAGGTCGTGATCTCCTCGCGCAAGGCTGACGTCTGCGAGCAGGTGGCGAAGGAGATCAACGACAGCTACGGCAAGGGCACCGCGGTTGCGATCGCGGCAAACATCTCGTCGAAGGAAAACCTGCAGAACCTGGTCGACGAGAGCAACCGCGCCTTCGGCAAGATCGACGTGCTGGTCTGCAACGCGGCGTCGAACCCGTATTACGGTCCGCTCGCCGGCATCTCCGACGATCAGTTCCGCAAGATCCTCGACAACAACATCGTCGCCAACAACTGGCTGATCTCGATGGTGGTGCCGCAGATGATCGAGCGCAAGGACGGCTCGATCATCATCGTGTCCTCGATCGGCGGCCTGAAGGGCTCGACCATCCTCGGCGCCTACGCGATCTCCAAGGCTGCCGACATGCAGCTCGCGCGCAACCTCGCCTGCGAATACGGCAAGCACAATATCCGCGTGAACTGCATCGCGCCCGGCCTGATCAAGACCGACTTCGCGAAGGCGCTGTGGGACAATCCGGACAATCTGAAGGCCTCGACCGCACGCTCGCCGCTACTGCGGATCGGCGTGCCGGACGAGATCGCTGGCGCCGCCGTGATGATGGGCTCGCGCGCCGGCGACTTCATGACCGGCCAGACCATCGTGATCGACGGCGGCGCGACGATCAGCTGAGCATCACTCGTCATTCCGGGGCAGCCCGCAGGGCTGAACCCGGAATCTCGATGTTGTTGCGCGAGATTCCCCGATGCGCGATTGCGCATCTTAGGTTCGCGCCCCGGAATGACGGACTACTCCACCGCCGCATACACCCCGTTGCGCACCAGCGAGCGGGTATATTCGCGCTGGCCCGGGCCCTGCATCATGAAGACCGCGATCAGGTCTTCGCTCGGATCGATCCAGAAGAAGGTGCCGGCCATGCCGCTCCAGAAATACTGGCCGACCGAGCCGGAGAACGGCGCGATGCCCTGCTGCATGCGCACGGCGAAGCCGAGGCCGAAACTGTGGCCGGGCGACACCAGCGTGCCCTGGATCTTCACGCCGGCGCCGAGGTGATCGGAGGCCATGAATTCGAGCGTCTTGCGGCCGATGATCCTGGTGCCGTCGAGCGAGCCGCCGTTCAGCAGCATCTGCGCGAAGCGGGCATAGTCCATCGTGGTCGAAACCAGGCCGCCGCCGCCGGATTCCATCGCCGGCTTCTCCAGCATGTTGAACAGCTGCACCTTGTCGTTGGTCCAGGGATCGTTGGCAAAGGCCTCGGCGAGGCGGCCGGCATTGGCTTCCCCGGTGTGGAAGGCGGTCTCGGTCATCTGCAGCGGCGAGAGGATGTGCTCAGTGAGGTACGCGCCGAGCGTCTTGCCGCTGACGACCTCGATGATGCGGCCGAGTATGTCGGTGGAGCGGCTGTAGTTCCACTCGGCGCCGGGCTGGCAAACCAGCGGCATGCCGGCGAGCATGGTGGCGTGCTCGGCATTGGTGATCTTGCGGCTGCGCAGCCGCGACTGCTGGTAGAGCTGCTGCACCGGGCCGTTGCCGGTGTGGTCATAAGTAAGCCCAGACGTGTGACGAAGCAGGTCCTGGATCGTCATCTGCCGCTGCACGGGTACCAGCTCGAGCTTGCCGTTGTTGTCGATGCCGACCTTGGTCTCGGCGAATTCGGGGATGAATTTCGCGACGGGGTCGTTGAGCAGGAAGTGGCCGTCCTCCACCAGCTGCATGATGCCGACCGAGACGATCGGCTTGGTCATCGAGAAGATACGGAAGATCGTGTCATGGGCCATTGGCGCCGAGGCGGTCGGGCTTTGCCGGCCGATCGCGTCGAACCAGCCGATCTGGCCGCGCCGCGCCACCAGCACCGTCACGCCGGGCACGGTTCCCTTGTCGACCTCGCGGCGGAAGGTGTCGGACATCGCCTGCAGCCGCACGCTCGACAATCCGATCGATTCGGGCTTGGCGAGGGGAAGAGAGG
Source organism: Bradyrhizobium sp. USDA 4503 (assembly GCF_054055815.1). NCBI lineage: Bacteria > Pseudomonadati > Pseudomonadota > Alphaproteobacteria > Hyphomicrobiales > Nitrobacteraceae > Bradyrhizobium > Bradyrhizobium sp. USDA 4503. Next base: position 2,249,814 of record NZ_JBSRXS010000001.1, on the reverse strand, counting down.
GGGTGGTCGGGCTGGCGGCGTGCTTGGTGGCGGTTTGGGCGTTCATGGTCTCTCCCTGGTTGTTGATTCTTGCGGCGAGGTGCCGACACGGGGTGATCGCCGAAGTCTGGCGCAGAAGTTTTGCAATGAACAGAAGCTTCACCGCTTCGCCCTTGCAAACCGGCCATGCCCTGTGCTTGAAACGGCGCGAACCGGCGGCGACGCAGGTTCCCTGCAGGAGTGTAGCTCAATTGGTAGAGCACCGGTCTCCAAAACCGGGGGTCGCAGGTTCGAGCCCTGCCACTCCTGCCAGCTAATTCAATGACTTAAGCATGATTCTCTGGGAACGGACACCGAACTTGGACCCAACCTGGACCCAAGCGCTTTCAGGACCCAAAAATCCCCGCCGATAGCGAATTGATGATCGAGGCCACCGAGGTATCCGCGGTCTGCCTCCGCTTACGTTTTGCATAGTTCCTGAGCAGCACCGCTGGATCGTCTCCGATGCGCTCGGCGACGGTGTGGACAGGGACGCCGCGGTCGAGCAGCAGCGTCGCGTGGGTGCCCCGCAAGTGGTGGAATTCGAATCCCTCGTAGCCTAGAGCGTCCGCGGCTCGTCGGAATTGCTTCGAGAAGGCGTTCGGATCCCGCGGCTTGGCCAGATCGACGCCGCGTCTTGTGAAGGTCGGAAAAATCAGCGCGTCGTCGGGCAGCCGGACTAAGCTCAGGTCGACATCAACGCCGTCAGGAACGCCCGCAAAGAGCCGCTGGTGCGCTAAACGCTCGGTGGCCAGCAATGCCACCGTCGCATCGTCTAATGCGATCGTGCGGGCTCCGCGCCACGTTTTCGGGGGCTTGTACCTGGCGCCGAACTTCTTTGTGATCTCCAGGGCGCGCTCGACCCTGAGTGTCTTCTTTTGGTCGTCGAAGTCCGACCAGCGAAATGCGAGCAACTCGTTACGCCGGACGCCTATCGCCGCGTCCACCGCAACCGGGACGTACATCGTTGGCAACGACTTGAAGCCGCTGACCAGCGTCTTCAGGTCCGACTCGTCGAGCGCAAGGCCGTGGTCGCTCTCGCCGGCCGACGGCAGCTGTTCGATCCGGGTCATGGGATTGCTGGCTAGCATGCCTTTACGCTCGGCGGTCGACAGGCAGCTGTTGAAGCAGCGATGGACGTGGTTGACTGTCATCGGTGCCAGTCTGGCCTCCAGCTCGCGGTACAGCTCGTCGATCTCGGTCGCCTTCAGCTTCTGAAGGAGCTTTTCGCCGAGCTTTGGCTTGACGTGGACGCGCAGCAACTCCTCGTAGCGTTCGAGAGTACGTTGGCCGACGCGGGTCTTCTTGCGGCCGGGCGCACCGGCCGCGATCCACTGCTCGGTCCAGGCGGCGATCGTGATCTTGTTCGGGTCGACGTGCTCGTGGGTGTCGACCGCCCTCGTCAGCGCCCTGAGCCGCTTCCGCGCCTCGGCTTTGGTCCCGCGAAAGGTCTCTGCGTGACGCTTGCCGTTCGCGCGCCATCGAAGGCGGAAGACATTCTCACCGCGCTCGTCAATGCCGCCTTCTCCGTGGGATCGCTTACCCATTCACGTCACTCCGATGCTGCTGCTTAAGAAGTTCTGCGATCTGCCTAATCAAGTTACCCCATAGCGTCGCCTCGACATCCATACGACCAGGCTGCGGATGGCGACCAAACAAGGTTGAAGGTCTGAGGTAGGGATGGGGGCCGGCCAGCGGCTCCGCGATTTTTTCATAGACAATCTCGCATGCCATGGTCGATCTGTGCACGCGGACGTAGAGCACCTGAAACGCCAATTCGTACGATGCAAAGACCGCGGTCAAAGCATCGACCAGGAAAGCGGATCCCGTCAGCTTGCACCGTGGTTTTGCGCGAGCTTTTGCCAACTGATGGATTCGGGCGTCTGTGTCCGAGACACTGTCGGTTGCCATAACAGCTAAAACCAGAATGGCCACTGTTGCTGGCGTCGCGGCGAGACCAAGGCCGACTCTTCGGGCCTCTTGGACGCCGACTGGGCTGAGATTAATAGGTTGCGCAAGGTTCTTCTCAAGAGCGGTCTGGAGGGGTTAGCCGTAGCACACGATGCGCTAACAGACAGGGACCCTGCTCAAAGCGCGCGTATTCTGATGGCGCTCTTCCCTAGCGTGGTCCCGGATCTCTTGCGGGACGAGTTTGCTAGTAGTGGCATTACTCAACAGGACCTGCTTGATGCCATCCGCGACCTCGAAAGCCCGGCCCGAGACCAGTAGGAATGAGAGAGGCGCGGCGGGAGGGTTGGAGCCGTCCGCAGGGTGGGCCGCCCGAGCCCGGCTATGCGATCGCGGCCGTCGGCCGCTGTTTGGGCGTTGGCAGGGTCGAAATAACGCCGGGGGCTCCGGCTGGTCCTCGCCTGCTCGGCGGCGGGCTATGGAGGTCTTCCGGCCTAAGGCTACCTTCCACGCGCCGCGTTTGCCCCGAACCACCGCCGCTCGATTTCCTTCACGGCTATCTTCACGGCCGGAAGATACTTTCGCGCCGCTGCCTCTGGCGTCATCGACGACGAGAAGAAGATTAGGTTGAGGCTGGCTGCCATGAATCGGGCCACCGCCGGGGATCGCCAAGGCGACGGCGCTGAACCGGCTGTGGATCCGCCGACAGACGACGCGTAACCATCCTCCTTCGTTTGGAAAAGGACGTCCTCGATGAAGCGGCTAGTCGCCAAACGGCGCGACACGGGCGTCAAAGGAGCTGATCTCGAGGGTTTCCGGCTCTTGTTAGGTCCAGGTACGGGTCCAGGAGTTGCGGGTAAGCGAGAAATCGCTAGATTTGCTAGCGGTTATGAAGTTTTGCCCCCGGTTTGCATGTCCGGTGGGTACGCCGGCGCCCTGCGGCTGATTGGCCGTCAACTCGTCGAGCCGGTCTCGAAAGCAAGGCTGGCGATCATGTCAAACAACTTTCTAATCCGTCCTTGAATGTCCAGTCTTGTGTTGCGAGCTAAACCTCAGGCGGCGATGCAAGCGAGGACATCCAGTTGCCGGTCCGAGCGCCGCAAAAGCCTTGAAGGCCAATAAACGGCTTTTGACTGGGAACGACGCAGCCAACGTCAAAATGAATGCACGGGCTCGTACGGCTGTTCGGCAACGAGCGCAGCCAAGCAAAGCAGCGGCCGAACGGGGCTCAGAGGCATCCAGAACGAGCTACGAGGCCGCGTGCAGACGATCTGGAGTGTGAGGAGTTTTGCTCTACGTGGCCTCGCTGACGCATTGCGCATTGCTGCACACTCACTACCTCGCCGAGACCGATAGCTCGAACGTTCGTGGCGCGCCGAGATAAACCTGATCCCCGTAACCCGGATCCGACCATGCCGCATACCCAGCTTCACGGAAAGAGGGCGGCGTCCTGTTGAAAGCAGAGCGGAACGGACTAACGCGTTAGGGCGTCTTGCGGCGGAGCCGAGGAGTAGAGAACTCTACGGTCTCCAAGGCATCTAGAACGGTCTGTGAGGCCGCGTGCAGCCGATTTGGCCTCTCGGCAGTGACCATGAGGCCCCTCGCGGAAACTTTGCTCCACGCGGCACATGTGGCCTAAGGGAGACCTGCGGTCGCGCCCAGAATGGGTTGGGAGGAAATCAGCGTCTCGCGATCTGCAGCGATTTCGCCCGTAAAGCTACGGATATCACCTGTAGTGCAACGGAACCCATTGGCGGTTCGATGTTAATGTTAAAAGCGGACACCTCATGGGGCGCTAGACGGCCGCGCAAATTTGCGGCAAATTGCATCCAAATTAGGTTTTGGGATGCTTGCTCACATTTTTGCGGACAAAGAGCGCAAGCTTCCCGCGGCGCGACGGTTTGAAGACAAAGAATTTTGATGTGCGGAGTGTAGAGCCGCACCGAAGCGGGCAGGGTTGGCGTTCGAAGTCTTTTTCACAGCGCGGCGGACGAGCAAACACTAATAGATGCGTGGCAATTGCTTGTCAGCTGAAGCGCTCGCAGATTTTTGGCGAGCGCTCGGGTGGTTTGATGAATTGATTTCCGACTGCAATCACACCTGCTCTGCGTCGGCAGAGTTTTTAGGAGCGGGTGTTGAGTCGTGTGACTTTCATTGCGAAGGCCGAGCCGCTGGTCCGCTGGTCCGAAGTTGAATCGGATCTCCACGAAATTTCAAATTTTTCTTCCTCGTTGTCAGGCGATCTTTCGATCGAGCGCTTGGCTATCCCTGCTAATGACCCGCGCACACTAATTAAGCGGCCAGCGTCAAGGCTGGTGGGATCAATTGATACGCTTCTGGCAGTGCCGCCATTGAGCGCTGCGCACGATCCGTTGCACACGCTGTCATGGCCGAATGAAGGCGCGGCATCGCTCGTCAATCCATCAAATCGTCATCCCGGATTTCGAGCCGGTGAATCCAACATCCAGTTGATCATTTAGCTGAATCTGTAGTTGCGCGCGAATTGTACGAAAAGAATATTGGAGCATCTGTAATGGCAAGCGCTAGCGGCACCACCATCCTCACGGGCACGAGCGGCAGCGACAATCTTGTCGGAGGCTCGGGCGATGACACGCTATCCGGTGGTGCCGGCAACGATCGCCTCAACGGTGGTTCCGGAGATGACACCCTCAATGGGGGCAGCGGCTTTGATACCGTTCTGGGCGGATCAGGGTCGGATACCTTGATCTACAAGGCATATGAAAATCAGTACGTCCTGGGATCAACCGGCTTCACTGCCACCAACCAGCAAATCAGTGGCGGGATCATTTATTCTGGAACCGATCAGACGAGTCTCGGCATTGTTGGCGCGTCTACGGTCGTCTCAGGTACAACGTTCCAGGGCTACGACTCCTACGACGGCGGAAATGGTGCTGTGCAGCTCGGCAAGGCGGGCGCGACGCCGGATCGCGATACGCTGCAGATCTGGCTGAGTGCCGCGCAGTTAGCCGATGCAGATATTCAGGCCGAGATTTCGTATTATAAGAACGTCTGGGTTCCTGCGCACATCAGTGCTCAAACAGGACAGGCCGACGGTACCGTCTATAGCTTCAAAACTCTCAATTTGCAGGTTTCGGCGATCGAGAAAGTTGAAGTACGTGATGCCTCAGGCAACCTTACTATCGCAGCCACTGCCGATACAGCATCGGCGACAGAAGCCGGCGGTATTAATAACGGCACTGCTGGCGTCAATCCGACCGGCAACGTCCTAACGAACGATTTCGATTTCAGTGCTGCTTCCAAGACAGTTGCGGGCGTTGCGGCGGGAACCACCAGTGCCGCGTTGAGTTCTGGTGCCGGCACTGACGTGGTCGGTGCGCATGGCACCCTGCATCTCAATACCGACGGTTCCTATACCTACACCGTGAACAACGGCCAGGGCGCTGTAGAAGCGTTGCGCACATTTAGCGACACGCTGACGGATACGTTCTCCTATACGGTGAAGGATACAACGGGGGCGACGGCTACCACGACGCTGACGGTGACGATCCACGGTGCCGACGATGCGCCGGTTGCGGTGGCCGACGTGGCCTCGGCGACCGAGGCGGGCGGGGTGAATAACGGCACGGCCGGGGTCGATCCGACCGGCAACGTGCTGACCAACGACACCGACGTCGATGCCGGCGACAGCAAGACGGTCGCAGGCGTTGCGGCGGGCACCACCAGTGCCGCGTTGAGTTCTGGCGCCGGCACCGGGGTGACCGGTGCGCACGGCACGCTGACGCTGGGTACCGACGGCAGCTACACCTATGTGGTCGACAACAGCGACAGCGCGGTGGAGGCGCTGCGCACCTCGAGCGACACGCTGACGGATACGTTCTCCTATACGGTGAAGGATACAACGGGGACGACGGCTACCACGACGCTGACGGTGACGATCCACGGTGCCGACGATGCGCCGGTTGCGGTGGCCGACGTGGCCTCGGCGACCGAGGCGGGCGGGGTGAATAACGGCACGGCCGGGGTCGATCCGACCGGCAACGTGCTGACCAACGACACCGACGTCGATGCCGGCGACAGCAAGACGGTCGCAGGCGTTGCGGCGGGCACCACCAGTGCCGCGTTGAGTTCTGGCGCCGGCACCGGGGTGACCGGTGCGCACGGCACGCTGACGCTGGGTACCGACGGCAGCTACACCTATGTGGTCGACAACAGCGACAGCGCGGTGGAGGCGCTGCGCACCTCGAGCGACACGCTGACCGACACGTTCTCCTACACGGTGAAGGACACCGCCGGGCAGACCTCGACGACGACGCTGACGGTGACGATCCACGGTGCCGACGATGCGCCGGTTGCGGTGGCCGACGTGGCCTCGGCGACCGAGGCGGGCGGGGTGAATAACGGCACGGCCGGGGTCGATCCGACCGGCAACGTGCTGACCAACGACACCGACGTCGATGCCGGCGACAGCAAGACGGTCGCAGGCGTTGCGGCGGGCACCACCAGTGCCGCGTTGAGTTCTGGCGCCGGCACCGGGGTGACCGGTGCGCACGGCACGCTGACGCTGGGTACCGACGGCAGCTACACCTATGTGGTCGACAACAGCGACAGCGCGGTGGAGGCGCTGCGCACCTCGAGCGACACGCTGACCGACACGTTCTCCTACACGGTGAAGGACACCGCCGGGCAGACCTCGACGACGACGCTGACGGTGACGATCCACGGTGCCGACGATGCGCCGGTTGCGGTGGCCGACGTGGCCTCGGCGACCGAGGCGGGCGGGGTGAATAACGGCACGGCCGGGGTCGATCCGACCGGCAACGTGCTGACCAACGACACCGACGTCGATGCCGGCGACAGCAAGACGGTCGCAGGCGTTGCGGCGGGCACCACCAGTGCCGCGTTGAGTTCTGGCGCCGGCACCGGGGTGACCGGTGCGCACGGCACGCTGACGCTGGGTACCGACGGCAGCTACACCTATGTGGTCGACAACAGCGACAGCGCGGTGGAGGCGCTGCGCACCTCGAGCGACACGCTGACGGATACGTTCTCCTATACGGTGAAGGATACAACGGGGACGACGGCTACCACGACGCTGACGGTGACGATCCACGGTGCCGACGATGCGCCGGTTGCGGTGGCCGACGTGGCCTCGGCGACCGAGGCGGGCGGGGTGAATAACGGCACGGCCGGGGTCGATCCGACCGGCAACGTGCTGACCAACGACACCGACGTCGATGCCGGCGACAGCAAGACGGTCGCAGGCGTTGCGGCGGGCACCACCAGTGCCGCGTTGAGTTCTGGCGCCGGCACCGGGGTGACCGGTGCGCACGGCACGCTGACGCTGGGTACCGACGGCAGCTACACCTATGTGGTCGACAACAGCGACAGCGCGGTGGAGGCGCTGCGCACCTCGAGCGACACGCTGACCGACACGTTCTCCTACACGGTGAAGGACACCGCCGGGCAGACCTCGACGACGACGCTGACGGTGACGATCCACGGTGCCGACGATGCGCCGGTTGCGGTGGCCGACGTGGCCTCGGCGACCGAGGCGGGCGGGGTGAATAACGGCACGGCCGGGGTCGATCCGACCGGCAACGTGCTGACCAACGACACCGACGTCGATGCCGGCGACAGCAAGACGGTCGCAGGCGTTGCGGCGGGCACCACCAGTGCCGCGTTGAGTTCTGGCGCCGGCACCGGGGTGACCGGTGCGCACGGCACGCTGACGCTGGGTACCGACGGCAGCTACACCTATGTGGTCGACAACAGCGACAGCGCGGTGGAGGCGCTGCGCACCTCGAGCGACACGCTGACCGACACGTTCTCCTATACGGTGAAGGATACAACGGGGACGACGGCTACCACGACGCTGACGGTGACGATCCACGGTGCCGACGATGCGCCGGTTGCGGTGGCCGACGTGGCCTCGGCGACCGAGGCGGGCGGGGTGAATAACGGCACGGCCGGGGTCGATCCGACCGGCAACGTGCTGACCAACGACACCGACGTCGATGCCGGCGACAGCAAGACGGTCGCAGGCGTTGCGGCGGGCACCACCAGTGCCGCGTTGAGTTCTGGCGCCGGCACCGGGGTGACCGGTGCGCACGGCACGCTGACGCTGGGTACCGACGGCAGCTACACCTATGTGGTCGACAACAGCGACAGCGCGGTGGAGGCGCTGCGCACCTCGAGCGACACGCTGACCGACACGTTCTCCTACACGGTGAAGGACACCGCCGGGCAGACCTCGACGACGACGCTGACGGTGACGATCCACGGTGCCGACGATGCGCCGGTTGCGGTGGCCGACGTGGCCTCGGCGACCGAGGCGGGCGGGGTGAATAACGGCACGGCCGGGGTCGATCCGACCGGCAACGTGCTGACCAACGACACCGACGTCGATGCCGGCGACAGCAAGACGGTCGCAGGCGTTGCGGCGGGCACCACCAGTGCCGCGTTGAGTTCTGGCGCCGGCACCGGGGTGACCGGTGCGCACGGCACGCTGACGCTGGGTACCGACGGCAGCTACACCTATGTGGTCGACAACAGCGACAGCGCGGTGGAGGCGCTGCGCACCTCGAGCGACACGCTGACGGATACGTTCTCCTATACGGTGAAGGATACAACGGGGGCGACGGCTACCACGACGCTGACGGTGACGATCCACGGTGCCGACGATGCGCCGGTTGCGGTGGCCGACGTGGCCTCGGCGACCGAGGCGGGCGGGGTGAATAACGGCACGGCCGGGGTCGATCCGACCGGCAACGTGCTGACCAACGACACCGACGTCGATGCCGGCGACAGCAAGACGGTCGCAGGCGTTGCGGCGGGCACCACCAGTGCCGCGTTGAGTTCTGGCGCCGGCACCGGGGTGACCGGTGCGCACGGCACGCTGACGCTGGGTACCGACGGCAGCTACACCTATGTGGTCGACAACAGCGACAGCGCGGTGGAGGCGCTGCGCACCTCGAGCGACACGCTGACGGATACGTTCTCCTATACGGTGAAGGATACAACGGGGACGACGGCTACCACGACGCTGACGGTGACGATCCACGGTGCCGACGATGCGCCGGTTGCGGTGGCCGACGTGGCCTCGGCGACCGAGGCGGGCGGGGTGAATAACGGCACGGCCGGGGTCGATCCGACCGGCAACGTGCTGACCAACGACACCGACGTCGATGCCGGCGACAGCAAGACGGTCGCAGGCGTTGCGGCGGGCACCACCAGTGCCGCGTTGAGTTCTGGCGCCGGCACCGGGGTGACCGGTGCGCACGGCACGCTGACGCTGGGTACCGACGGCAGCTACACCTATGTGGTCGACAACAGCGACAGCGCGGTGGAGGCGCTGCGCACCTCGAGCGACACGCTGACGGATACGTTCTCCTATACGGTGAAGGATACAACGGGGGCGACGGCTACCACGACGCTGACGGTGACGATCCACGGTGCCGACGATGCGCCGGTTGCGGTGGCCGACGTGGCCTCGGCGACCGAGGCGGGCGGGGTGAATAACGGCACGGCCGGGGTCGATCCGACCGGCAACGTGCTGACCAACGACACCGACGTCGATGCCGGCGACAGCAAGACGGTCGCAGGCGTTGCGGCGGGCACCACCAGTGCCGCGTTGAGTTCTGGCGCCGGCACCGGGGTGACCGGTGCGCACGGCACGCTGACGCTGGGTACCGACGGCAGCTACACCTATGTGGTCGACAACAGCGACAGCGCGGTGGAGGCGCTGCGCACCTCGAGCGACACGCTGACGGATACGTTCTCCTATACGGTGAAGGATACAACGGGGGCGACGGCTACCACGACGCTGACGGTGACGATCCACGGTGCCGACGATGCGCCGGTTGCGGTGGCCGACGTGGCCTCGGCGACCGAGGCGGGCGGGGTGAATAACGGCACGGCCGGGGTCGATCCGACCGGCAACGTGCTGACCAACGACACCGACGTCGATGCCGGCGACAGCAAGACGGTCGCAGGCGTTGCGGCGGGCACCACCAGTGCCGCGTTGAGTTCTGGCGCCGGCACCGGGGTGACCGGTGCGCACGGCACGCTGACGCTGGGTACCGACGGCAGCTACACCTATGTGGTCGACAACAGCGACAGCGCGGTGGAGGCGCTGCGCACCTCGAGCGACACGCTGACCGACACGTTCTCCTATACGGTGAAGGATACAACGGGGGCGACGGCTACCACGACGCTGACGGTGACGATCCACGGTGCCGACGATGCGCCGGTTGCGGTGGCCGACGTGGCCTCGGCGACCGAGGCGGGCGGGGTGAATAACGGCACGGCCGGGGTCGATCCGACCGGCAACGTGCTGACCAACGACACCGACGTCGATGCCGGCGACAGCAAGACGGTCGCAGGCGTTGCGGCGGGCACCACCAGTGCCGCGTTGAGTTCTGGCGCCGGCACCGGGGTGACCGGTGCGCACGGCACGCTGACGCTGGGTACCGACGGCAGCTACACCTATGTGGTCGACAACAGCGACAGCGCGGTGGAGGCGCTGCGCACCTCGAGCGACACGCTGACCGACACGTTCTCCTACACGGTGAAGGACACCGCCGGGCAGACCTCGACGACGACGCTGACGGTGACGATCCACGGTGCCGACGATGCGCCGGTTGCGGTGGCCGACTCCAGGGCAGTCAATGAGGATGCGACCCTCACTGTGTCTGCCGCAAATGGCGTGATCCAGGGCACCACCGGAGGGTCGGTGGCTGATACCGACGTTGACAATGCTACCAGCACGCTGGTGGTCTCTGGCGTGGTTGCCGGCACGGGTTCGGTGACGCAGGGCGTTGGCGTGGCGACCTCGATCGCGGGCACCTACGGCCATCTGACGCTGAATGCGAACGGCTCGTACAGCTACGTGGCGGATACCGCTAACAGCCTCGCCACGGGTGTCACGGCGGTGGACACCTTCACCTACACGGTCAAGGACCCAGACGGGCTGGTGTCCAACAGCACGACGCTGAAGATCACAGTGACCGGCACCAATGACGCCCCAGTTCTGGATCCGTCGAAAACGCCGGTGCTCACGGCCGAGAACCAGGGCAGCGGTGCGCCGTCGGGAGCGGTCGGTACGTTGGTCTCTAGCTTGGTGGATATTAATCCACCCAGTGGTGGGTTGGACAATGTTACTGATGTCGACACAGGGGCCGTGACCGGCATCGCACTGACCGGTACCGATACGAACCACGGCTCCTGGTTCTTTTCCACAAATAACGGCGCAACGTGGACGGCTGTAGGAGCAGTGTCGAACACCTCGGCTCTGCTCCTCTCGGCGGACGCCAACACGCGGCTCTACTTCCAGCCAAGCGCGGGCTTTGCCGGAACAGATACGAATGCCATCACCTTCCGTGCTTGGGATCAGACCAGCGGCTCGAACGGAGTCAAGGTGGACACATCATCCAATGGCGGTACGACGGCATTTTCGACAGCCATTGATACTGCGAACATCACTATCAATGCGACCGACACAACTCCGCCGACGGTGATATCGATTACGGGTGGCACCTCGTTGCCTGCGGGCAACAGCGAAACGATCACGTTTACATTCAGCGAAAAAGTGACCAATCTTACGCTTGGAGATATATCGCTAACCGATAGCTCAAACGGCACCAGTTTGAGCAATCTTCAGTCCACGGATGGCGGGCTCACTTGGACAGCGACGTTCACCAAGGGCAGCTCCAATAGTACAACAATCAGCGTTTTCAACAGTGGCACTACGGCTGCCACGGATCCGTATTGGACTGACCTTGCGGGAAATCTCGGGACAGGTGGCGGATCTCTGACTATCTCGAAAAAAGCTCCTGCGGGTATTTCGGGGCAGCCGATTAATCTCGGTCTGGAACAACCCGAAGCAAACGACGCCGCTGTCTCAGTGACGATCACAAGCCTGCCAACGGGGTGGACCGTACCAAACGGCACCAAGCTTAGCGACGGTTCATTTGCCGTAACGGGGGTCGACTTAGGCGCGCTCACCGTTACGACGCCCCTTGAATTTGTCGGAGCCGCGGTTATCACCATTTCCGCCACTTGGGCCAATCCCGATGGTAGCTTTGACACAATTCTGGTTCGCGACAATGTCGAAGCGTACGCACCGGGATCTCCGATTTTTGCTTGGTCGGGCGATGACCATCTGACTGGTTCAAGCGGCCACGATACCTTTGTGTTTTCGCAGCCAATCGGCGACGACGTCGTGCACAGCTTCGAGGTATCCTCAGACGTCATCGACCTGATCAGCTATGGCTGGCAAAGTTTCGCGGACGTTCAAGCCCACACCGCGGACGACGCACATGGCAATGCTGTGATCACGTTGGCTGACGGCCAAACGATCACGCTCGATGGCGTGCATGCATCGGATCTCACCGCCGCGAACTTCGAATTCGACGTGACGCCGACGGTCGAAAACCCGGGTCCGATGACCATCGGTGATGGAGCGATGCTGCCGCTGTCGGGCGTCATCCACAACACCGGCGAGATCGACCTGCAGGCCTCCGGCGACGACACGCTTCTCCAGATCATCCAGACTGGCATCACGCTCAACGGCGGTGGCCGCGTGGTCCTGTCCGACGATGACCACAACATCATCGCCGGCACGGCCTCGAACGTCTCGCTCGACAACGTTGACAACGTGATCTCCGGCGCCGGCCAGATCGGGCAGGGTGACCTGACGCTCAGCAACGAGGGCACTATCGACGCCAACGGTACCCATGCTCTGGTGATCGACACCGGCGCCAACGTGATCATCAACGCCGGTACGCTGGAGGCGACCGGTACGGGTGGGCTCGTGCTCGAGAGTGCAGTGGCCAACAGCGGCCTGATCTGGGCCAATGGCGGCACGGTCGCGGCAGAGGGCGTGGTTACCGGCAGCGGTAACGCCCTGATCAGCGGAGCCGGCACCGTTGAGTTCGGCGCAGCCTCGGCGGCAGGCGTCACTTTTGACACAACCGCTGCCGGCCACCTGATCCTGGATGATGCCTTCCACTTCTCCGGTACGGTGCGCGGCTTCGATGGCAATGACGACATCGACATCAAGGGCATCAGCTTCGGCGCTGGCACCACGTTGAGCTTCACAGGGAACCAGGAGGGGACCGGCGGCACTCTGACGGTGTCGGATGGCGCTCACACGGCCAACATCGTTCTCCTCGGTCAATACGACCCGACCGGCTTTGCCGAGAAGGCGGACGCCACGAACGGCACGGTGATCACCTATGACCCGCACCACATCGCCTGAGGGGCGTGAACTTCACGGAGGAAGAAAATAATGGGGGAGAAGCCGAACCCCGTAAGTTTACCCTCCTGCCTTTTTTTGGGTCGGCAGTGGCTTTGGCGCAGCCGCCGGCCATGCTAAGTAGGACCGATTGGAATAATTGAATACTTGAACGTTTTGGGTGCCGCCTATTGGCTGCCGCTCATCATTTTTAGGGGATGGCTCCGGCCAGGTTCCGCGTGAGTACCCTTCGTAAAAGAGCGGACGAAATCCGGCAGGCGCTGCGGGCCTGCCAGGGCTATTTTGTGACTGCAGCGATATTCAGCCTGGCCATCAACCTGCTCTATTTGGCCGGCCCGCTGTATATGCTGCAGGTCTATGACCGCGTGATCTCGAGCGGGAGCGAGGTCACGCTGCTGATGCTGACGCTTGCGCTATTACTAGCGTTCATGGCGTTCGCGGGTCTCGATGCGGTACGCGCGCGTGTGCTGACGCGCGCCAGCATCCGCCTCGATCGGACGATCGCGCCACGGGTGATGACCGCCATTATTGACCATTCGACAAGGATCGGCGGTGCGCGCAGCCAGTTGCTGCGCGATTTCGATGCTTTCCGCCAGTTCATCACCGGGGCCGGAGTTCACGCAATCTTCGACCTGCCGTGGACGCCGATCTATGTTGCTGTGATTTTCGCTCTGCACCCGTTCCTGGGCGCATTTGCGCTGGGCTGCACGATTATCCTGGTTCTGATGGCCTTTCTCAACGAATGGATCGTCAGGCCGCCGCTTTCCGAATCCAGCGAGGCGGCCAATCGAAATTACAGCTTCACCGAGATGAGCCTGCGCAACACCGAAGTGGTGCGCGCAATGGGGATGACTGCCGGCCTTCTGAAGCGCTGGGGCCGCGACCGCGACCGAATGCTCGAGCGCCAAGTCGCCGCAAGCGATCGCGCGGCCACGATGCAGAGCTTGATCCGCCTCCTGCGGCTGTCAATGCAATCATTAATTCTCGGTCTCGGCGCCTATCTGGTGATCGAGCGGCTCACCACCGCCGGTGCGATGTTTGCCGCCAGCATCCTGCTTGGCCGCGCCCTGCAGCCGGTCGAACAGATCGTCGGATCCTGGCGCAGTCTTGTCTCGGCCCGCGGCGCGTTCCTAAGGGTGCGGGAGCTGTTGGGAGCCAATCCGCCGCGCCAATCAGGACTGACGCTACCGCGGCCTGAAGGCCGCCTTTCCGTAGAAGCGCTGTCCTTTGCTGTGCCTGGAACATCGAGGCCCATTCTGCGTGGGGTCACCTTCCAGGTCGAACCGGGCGAAGTGCTGGGGATTATCGGTCCTTCAGGTGCCGGCAAATCCACGCTGGCGCGTCATATCGTTGGCGTTCAGGCGCCATCCGCGGGTGCCGTCCGCCTCGACGGGTCGGATGTTTCGACCTGGATCAGGTCGTCGCTCGGCGAGCATCTCGGCTATCTTCCGCAGGATATCGAGCTGTTTGCCGATACCGTGGCCGCCAATATCTGCCGGTTCAAGGACGGAGATGACAAGACGATCATTCTAGCGGCGCGAATGGCCGACGTGCACGAGATGATCCTGCGGCTCGTCGACGGCTACGACACCCAGGTCGGGGAGGGCGGCGCGATCCTGTCCGGCGGCTACCGCCAGCGCATCGGTCTCGCACGCGCGGTCTACGGCAATCCGAGCCTGGTCGTGCTTGACGAGCCGAGCTCGAACCTCGACTCGGAAGGTGACGCCGCACTCGCAGAGTGCATCACGGAGCTGAAGAAGCGCGGAACGACGGTAGTCATCATTTCGCATCGACCGGCAACTATCGGGGTGGCCGATAAACTCCTGGTGTTGCGTGACGGCGTTGTCGAGATGTTTGGCGCACGCCATGAAGTGCTGTCGCGTCTAACACGTCCCGTGCCGGTACCGGCCGTTCGAGGGGCGGCAGGCTAGGAGACGTCATGTCATTGCTTGATCTTGCCGATCTATCGATGCGTCCGGGCGTGGTTCTACGCCGTAGGGAATTTGCCAACAAGGATGGGACGCCAAACGATTCCATTCGCAACATTGCGCTGGCGGGCTGGCTGATCATCGCGATCTTTTTCTTCGGTCTCGGCACCTGGGCGGTTACCGCGCCTCTCAACGGGGCCGTGGTCGCCAACGCCGTCGTGAAGGTCGATGGCAACCGCAAGAGCCTTCAGCACCTCGATGGCGGCATCGTCAAGGAATTGCACGTCAGGGAAGGCGACAGGGTGCTCGCAGGCGATCTGCTGATCGTCCTGGACGAGACCCAGGCTCGCGCCGAACATGAGGTGCTGACGCAGCAATATGCCGTGCTGCGCGCAACGGAAGTCCGGCTGCTGACCGAGCTTGACCATGGCTCACAGCTTGTCACGCCGCCAGATCTGAAAGCGCGCTCTGATGATCCCTATTTCAAGAGCGTCTGGAACGGACAGGTCAGTCAGTTTGATACCCGCCGGGCGTCGCTCGAAGGGCAAAGAAGCGTCGTTCGCGAGAAGATCAATCAGCTGGGCTCGCAGATCGTTGGCTCGGAAGCGCAGGTGAAGTCGTTCACCAATCAAATCGACTCGGTGCGTAAGGAGGCCAAGGACGTCGCTCCACTCGTTGAGCGAGGGCTGATCGCCCGTCCCCGCATCCTGCAGTTGGAGCGGACGGCGTACGGCCTCGAAGGCCAGATCGCCGATGCAAACGCCAGCATTGCCAAGGCGCGCCAGGCGATTGCGGAGCAGGAACAGCAAATCGCTCAGTTCGACAATGACCGGATGACCGACGTCACAAAGGACCTGCGCGACACGCAAGCCAAGCTCCTCGAGGTCATCCCGAAGGCGATGAACGCCAAGGCTGTGCTGGGCCGGATGGAAATCCGCGCGCCCTATACCGGACGCGTGGTCGGGCTCAATGTGTTCTCCGTCGGTGGGGTGATTCAGCGTGGCGACAAGATTCTGGACATCGTGCCCGATGAGGACTCGCTGACAATCGAGGCGCAGGTGGCGGTTGAAGATATCAGCGATGTGCATCCGAACACGCGCGCTGAAGTCCACCTAACCGCCTACAAACAGCGTATAGTTCCGATCATTCATGGCGACGTCATCCTGGTCTCGGCGGACCGCTTGACGGATCCCAAGACCAATAATCCGTATTACACGGCGTTTGTTCGGATCGACCAGAACGAGCTTGCGGCCTTGCCCAACATTCATCTTTACCCGGGAATGCCTGCAACGGTGATGATCCCGACGGTTCAGCGAACTGCGTTTGATTATATCGTGGGGCCGCTCATTATGTCGTTCAACCATGCCTTCCGGCAGAAGTGATCGCACGAAAGGGCTTCGGAATTGTTCAGGTCGGTCGGCAGAGGGGGCGGGCAACCACGGCCGCGCTGAACTGATCGACAGCTTCATTCAGTGCCCATGGCGCGCCCGGTGACGCGCCGCCGGATGTTAGCGACAATATCCGGTTTGTGCTCGAATTCGCTCTGTGTCCTGCTGGCCGGGCCGCGCGCCAGGCCATCGAGCAGACGGCGGAGCCCGAGACCGAGCCGGCTGCGGTCAACCTGAACGGCACGCTCGCGGACTGCCGCAGCGCCTTTCCCAGCCAGATTCCGGAGGCGATGGAGCGGGCGTCTTGCGCATAAGGGCGACGGACCTGGTGCGGCCGCTGTTGCCGTTTCCCGCGTGCTCTACCGCGAGACGCCCTGCGCAGGGCCACTGGCAGGGCAGCTTCAGGCCAGGACAATGTACCTGCTCGAGCGAAACGTGCAGATCCGGAAGCTTCATGCGCAGCTCATCGACGATAGCAGCAGACTATCGGCGGCGCCGACCGGCGCGGGCAAGCAACCGCTGGCCGTCAGCCAGCGGCGACAATCGAACCCTGAGGTCAGCGGCGGGCTCGGAGAGGATTCTAGAACGTGTTATTTAGACGGTGTGAGGCTAGGCGGAAGGACTCATGTCATGCGCCGTTGCTGCTGTCATTGCGAGACATCAGGCTTCCGCTTGCCTCGTGGATCATCGTGACCCACGGGACCGTCTCGTTGAAACCGGCGGCGGTATGCAGCAGCTAGCAACCGAAGTTCGCTGCCTCGTCAGGCAGACCGACGACGTGTTAGGTCCAAGTATGGGTCCACGAGAAAACGATCGGCGAAAAATTGCTTCATTTGCAATGAGCTAGGACGGTGCGGCACCGGTTTAAACATCCGGCGTTTGGTGCTTCGTGACGCAGGGTTGGGCTCATCCTGCCGAAGCTACCAGTACGGTGGCCTCAATCGAGCGGCTCCGGGACCCACCATCGAAGCTTCGGCGCTTGGCATTGTGGCGCGATTAACGAATACGGTTTCTCAGTCGCAGCTGACGTTTGGTGTCACAAAGCGACGCTTGCCGGAGTAAAAGGCCCCGACGCTGAGGAGACGTGCATCGGGGCCTTGGGTAGGCGAGCTGCAGAACGCGCCGCGCCTTAGCGGGCTAGTCCCGTCCCCTCGCCATAGAGTTTGCGCTCGCGTTGGATCTGGTCAACCGCAGGCAAATCAGCGTCGATCGCTCGCTCCTTATCGTATGTTAAGCGAACAGGTCGTTTCCAGCCTGCGTGATCCTCACGAAGGTGCCGCTCTCGTGTTACTCGAGCCGGCGCTGACCTTTGGCGTGCATCAGCCCAGCCTAGTACTCAGTCCGTGTCGCCTTGTCTCCGTCGATCATCGAACGGTTGATCTTCTCGATGTAGATCCTGCCGTCTTGGATCGGCTCGAATGCGCGGGCGTGCTCCATGTTCCTGCGGGCGGCTTTCTCGGGGTCGGCGTAGGGGTGGTCGCCCTTCATCTTCATCGGTGGGTCCCATCGCGCATCTGCGCGGCATGGATGTGCTGGCGGTGTACGTGGCTTTCGGCCGGGTTGTGGCTATCAAAGGTCGCGCCGCAGGGACAGCGCATCAGCGACGATGGTTGTTGAGAAGGCAGCTTTTCGCCGCGCCCACATCGCCTGCTTGCGCGTAGTCCGGTCGCGCTAGTCGCGCCAGGCTTGGAAATGCGCCTCGCTCAGCGCCGGCCGCAACGCTTCCCATTCGAACTCGAATGGCGCGCGCGAGTTCGAAACTCGCGGCCGGCCCGCTGGCCGCTTAGCCGGAAAAGCGAGAATCAATCATTGGTATAGCTTGCGAAGGCAACCAGCAAGTGCAGTCCCCGGAACTAGCGTTTTGGGGAGGCGGATGGCAAAGAGAGCTGCCACGGTTGTGGGGCGCATGAAGAAAATGCACCCCACCGATTTCGAGAACCTCGCATACGACCTTTTGTTCTTGTCGGGCATTCGGAACCTGAAGTGGCGCACGCCCGGTTCTGACGGCGGGCGCGACCTGGAGGGCGAATTCACGTCACCGGATTTCTCCGGGGATTACGTTCCCCAAAAGTGGTACATCGAGTGCAAACGGTACGGAAAGTCGATCGACTGGCCTACTGTTCATGAGAAGCTATCGGTCGCAATGAATCACAAGGCCGACTTTCTATTGTTTGTGACGACGGCAAATTTCTCCACCCAGTGCAGGGATGAGGTAGACCGCCACAACGAACGTAAATCGTCTCCGCTGATTAGAATCTGGCCTTTCTATACATTGGAGCATCTACTTTCGGTGCATGGTCAACTCTCAGTCAAGTACGGGCTGCGCCAAGCCAAGGAAGTTTTGCCCGTCGATTTCAAGACTATCCTCGCGGAGCTGAATAAGCTTGCTCAATCCACTCACGCTGCCGCCGTGTTCGGTGAGAATACCATCAATCGGGTCGAGCTTCTTGCCGCCGTGACAGAGCTGATTGAGGCAAGAATGCTGGACGTGGTTCATCACGGCAGATTTGTCTCGAAAGCGTTCAACCAAAGCCGAGATTCCTTTGATTGGTGCTTTCCAAATCCTCTACCTGTTAAAGAATTCGATCGGCCAAGCCTGAGGGCCGCTCTATCGACTATCAAAGTGGTCAGTGGCGACAGCACCATCTCGTGTTCAGTGCAGAAGGACACCATTCGGGTTTCCGTTAATGGGGAGTAAGCCGAAGAAGGCAGTTGCCGCCCCGAAACGCACGACCAAAAAAGCAGCCGCACCAAAGAAACGGGTTTCGAAGGTAAAGCGGGGGCGGGCGAAATCTAAGTCAGCGTGATTGACTGCTCAGGATGCGGTGAGTGGAGCACTTTTTGAGCGTGATCCGCCGCTTTCCGCAGGAGCAGGATCTTTCGCCTCCAATCACGCAATCGTCTGTAGGTCAGATTTTCCCGAGGCCCGCGAGCAAAATCTCGATATTTGGAGCGCAAGGCCGCACTGACCGCCTCGACCACGCCAATGGTGTAAAAATCGGCAAAGAATAACGGTGGAGAACGTCGCGAGCCTTATGGGGGCGCACCCTCGTAGCGTTCTTCTTCGTCCATCAAGCGAGATAATCGAGCAGACCTGATCCTCGAGGTCCTGAACTTGCAAAATGGCTTGTGACCTACCTAGCTCATCTTCGATTGCCTTTAGGATCATGGGATCGATATGAGGTTCGCTCCGCAACCCGGAATGAGCCTGTGGAAATTGCCGGCGCCGGCGGACCCAAGCTTGGACCCAAACGCAATGAAATAGGGCATAACTAGGCAGCACAAGGCTGCGGGCAAGCCGACGAAAACGTCAACGAAATGAAACAAGACGACACTACAGCCAACCAGCGGTCATAGTGCTTTTCAATCTCCAAAACCGGGGGTCGCAGGTTCGAGCCCTGCCACTCCTGCCAGCCTTTTCCCAATCATTTGAATGCCTTGGCCGAGGTCCCGGCCCCCGGCCATGATCCTGTTCGCCTACTTGATGAGCGGGCAGCCGCCGTCCTTCAGCGGCCTGAACGCCTGGTCGCCGGGTACTTCGGCGAGCACCTTGTAGTAATCCCACGGCGCCTTCGATTCCTCGGGCTTCTTGACCTCGAACAGGAACATCGAGTGCACCATGCGGCCGTCCTCGCGCACCACGCCGTTGTCAGTGAAGGCGTCGCGGACCGGGGTCGCGCGCATCTTGGCCAGCACCGGCTTGGTCTCCTTGGTGCCGGCGGCCTTCACCGCGTTGAGGTAGTGCAGGGTGGCGCTGTAGGTCGCGGCCTGGTTCATCGTCGGCATCCGCTTCATGCGCTCGAAGAAGCGCTTGCCGAAGGCGCGGGTGCGGTCGTTGAGATCCCAGTAGTAGGCCTCGGTGAT
Organism: Bradyrhizobium sp. USDA 4503; assembly: GCF_054055815.1. Lineage (NCBI taxonomy): Bacteria > Pseudomonadati > Pseudomonadota > Alphaproteobacteria > Hyphomicrobiales > Nitrobacteraceae > Bradyrhizobium > Bradyrhizobium sp. USDA 4503. Next base: position 2,229,472 of record NZ_JBSRXS010000001.1, on the reverse strand, counting down.
GATCAGGCCCTGCGCGAGCTTGAGCCCGAGGCTGTGGATATCCGAGATGAACATCACGATGCCGGCGAGGTTTTGCCCGCCCGCGACGATGCCGAATTCGGAGGCCTGCTTGATGGTGTTGATGGTGTCGGCGCCGCCATTGGCCATGCCGATGATCTTGGCCTTCGAGGCCTGCGCCTGCAGCAGGAAGGACGAGAAGTCCGGCGTGTTGAGCGGATGCCGCGCACTGCCGAGCACCTTGCCGCCGGCGGCGCGGACCACGTCGCCGGTGTCGCGTTCGATCGAATGACCGAACAGATAGTCGGCGGTGATGAAGAACCAGGTATCGCCGCCGTTCTTCACGATCGCGCTGCCGACGGTGTGGGCGTTGGCGTAGGTGTCGTAAGTCCAGTGCAGCGTGTAGGGCGAGCAGGACTTGCCGGTGATGTCGGAGCTCGCCGCATCCGTCACAATCATGATCTTCTCGAACTGCTTCGACATCTCCATGCCGGCGAGCGCGGTCGCCGAGGTCGGCAGGTCGATGATCATGTCGACATTCTCGGCCTCGTACCATTTGCGGGTGATGGTGGCGGCGACGTCGGCCTTGTTGAGGGCGTCGGCGGTGACGAGCTCGATCGGCTTGCCGAACATCGACCCGCCGAACTCCTCGATCGCCATCTTGGTGGCCTCGACATTGCCGGCGCCGCCGATGTCCGAATAGACCGACTGGAAATCCGTGAGCACGCCGATCTTGAGCGGCGCCTGCTGCGCGAGCACCGGCCCTGCCAGCACAGCCGCGATCAGGCCGGCGGCGGACAGACTCGTGACGATGGATTTCATGATGGTGTGCCTCCCCGAGGTGTTCTTGTCAGTTTGTCCGACAAAGCTAGATTTGCCCGGTTCCGGTGTCAATTCCGACCGCCCGGGTGCGACAATCAGGCCGAATATTGCCCGTTTGACGCCCCAAGGGCCTTCGCCTATCTTTTGTCCGACAAACGACAATCGGGGTCCGGGGGAGCTGAAGATGCCCACCACGCCGCTGTTCCGGCGTATCGATGTCGCGCCGGCCTATCAGAAGGTCGCCGACGCGATCGAACGCGAGATCATCAACGGGCGGATCAAGCCGGGCGAGCCGATCGGCACCGAGCAGCAGCTGGTTGCGCAGTTCGGCGTCAACCGCTCGACGGTGCGCGAGGGCATTCGCGTGCTCGAGGAGGGCGGGCTGATCCGCCGCGATTCCAGCCGCCGGCTGCAGGCCTGCCTGCCGCGCTACAACAAGCTCGCGACGCGACTGTCCCGCGCGCTGATCCTGCACGAGGTGACGTTCCGCGAATTGTTCGAGACCTCGATGACGCTGGAGGTCGCGAGCGTCGAGGGCGCGGTGGAGCGCGCGACCGAGGAGAACATCGCCGAGCTCGCCGGCAATCTCGAGCGCAGCGCAGCTGTCGTCGGCAATCCCGCGGCGCTGGCCGAGCTCGATGCGGAATTCCATGTGCTGATGGCCAAGGCTTCGCAGAACCGCGTGCTGCAACTGGCGCGCGAGCCCGCCGCGCAACTGTTCTTTCCGACCACCGAGATGATCGTGGGCGGCGTGCCCGAGGGCGGCGCGCGGCTGGTCGAGGCGCACCATCATCTGCTCGACGCGATCAAGCGGCGCGACAAGGAGGCCGGCGTGCTGTGGACGCGGCGGCACCTGCAGGACTGGCGGCGCGGTTTCGAGAAGATCGCCTCGCTCGATCGCTCGGTCGAGCACACCTACATGGAACACGCTTACGCCGCCCGGCAATAGCGACGGCGCGGCCAAGACAAGACGAAAACAACGACAACAAGCACATTCGGGAGGGACAAATGAGCGGAGACATCGCAGCAACCATCCAGCGCGCCCGCGGGCACAGCATCGGCGATCTGCTGCGCCGGTCGGCGAAGCGCTACCCCGGCAAGACCGCGCTGATCTGCGGCGCGGTGAGCTGGAGCTTTGCGGAGATGGACGCGATCTGCAATCGGCTCGGCCGTGGCTTGCTCGCGCTTGGCGTTGCGAAGGGCGATCGCGTCGCGGTGCTGTCGCGCAACTCGCACGGCTTCGCCGCGCTCCGCTTTGCGGTGGCCCGGATCGGCGCGATCCTGGTGCCGATCAACTTCATGCTCAATCCGGACGAGATCAATTTCATCCTCGCCAATTCCGGCGCCAAGCTGCTCGCGGTCGGCCCGGATTTCGTGGAGACGGCGCACGCTGCGGCCGCCAAGGGCTCGGCGGTCGAGACCTTGATCTGGCTGCCGGGCGAGGATCCGGCCACCGCACCCGACGGCATCACGACGTTCGACACCCTGCTGCACAGCGACGCCTCGGCGCCGGAGGTGTCGGTGGACAGCCGAGATCCCGCGCAGGTCATCTACACCAGCGGCACCGAGTCGCTGCCGAAGGGCGCGATCCTCACCCACGAAGCCGTTATGTGGCAGTATGTCAGCTGCATCATCGACGGCGGCATGGCGACCGACGATACGGTGCTGCACGCGCTGCCGCTCTATCACTGCGCGCAGCTCGACGTTTTCCTGGGGCCCGCGATCTATCTCGGCGCCACCAGCCTCATTACCGGCAAGCCGGTGCCCGACAATGTCCTGGCGCTGATCGCGGCCCACAAGATCAATTCGTTCTTCGCGCCGCCGACGATCTGGATCGCGATGCTGCGCTCGGGCGCGTTCGACCGCACCGACCTGTCGACCCTGCGCAAGGGCTATTACGGCGCCTCGATCATGCCGGTAGAGGTGCTGCTCGAGTTGCAGCGCCGGCTGCCCGAGGTGAAGTTCTGGAATTTCTACGGCCAGACCGAGATCGCGCCGCTCGCGACCGTGCTGTCGCCGGAGGACCAGCTGCCGAAGGCCGGCTCGGCCGGCAAGCCCGCGATCAATGTCGAGACGCGGGTGGTCAGGCCTGATATGACCGACGTCGGGGTGGGGGAGGTCGGCGAGATCGTGCATCGCTCGCCGCATCTGTTGTCAGGCTATTACAACGATCCGGTCAAGACTGCGGCCGCGTTCGCCGGCGGCTGGTTTCATTCCGGCGATCTCGCGACCATCGATGCCGACGGCTACATCACCGTCGTCGATCGCGTGAAGGACATGATCAAGAGCGGCGGCGAGAATGTCGCGAGCCGCGAGGTCGAGGAGATGATCTACCGGTTGCCTTCGGTGTCGGAGGTCGCGGTGGTCGGGCTGCCTGATCCGCGCTGGATCGAGGCGGTGACCGCGATCGTCGTGGTCAAGGCCGGCCAGAGCCTCGATGCCGACGCCGTCATCAAGCATTGCGCGGCGTCGATGGCCCATTTCAAGGTGCCGAAGCAGGTCATCTTCGTGGATGCCTTGCCGAAGAATCCGAGCGGCAAGCTGCTCAAGCGCGAGCTGCGCCAGCGCTATCTCGGCGGCGCCACGCTCGACCAGGCGGTGCAGAAGAGCTTCGCCGGCTAGGCTGTCTATTGGCCAGCTGTCGCCGGCGCCTTGTCCGACCATTCCGGCGGCAAGCCGAGCTTGCCGGCGGCCATTCCGACCAGGCCGGGATTGCGGCCGAACGCCTCGCAGGCCGCGTATTTCGGCTTGCCGCCGAGCGTTGCGCCAATCTTGTCGAACGATGGCAGCTCTGGCGCCTTTCCGAATGGCGTCGCGCCGGTGACGACGAGCTTGCTGAAATCGTCGCTGAAGGAAGGGGCGAGATCGTAGGCGTCACCGGCGCTCGAGACCATCGGCGAGTTGGTGAAAGAATTCGCCCCGCGGGCCCAGATCATCGCCGCCTGCTGGCGGCTGGCCTGATCGCGCACCTCGGCTTCGACGGTCAGGCTGCCAAGCCCGACCGGCAACCGCGGCACCGGCACCGGCACGCCCGCGCCGAGCGCGCTCGGCAGGAAGCTGACCACCATGGAAGTGCCCGCCGCGACCTCGTCGGTGGGCGCCGCCTGGGTGACAAGCGCGTGCAGGGACAGATCCGCAGGCTGATCGGGACCAACAACCTGCAGCCGCTCGCTCAGGCCGACGCACAGCGAACGATCGATCGCGTTGGCCACCAGGTGCCGCTGCTCCTGGGACAGCGTCGGCGACGCTGCCTGCGAGAAGGTCGTCGGGACGATCCGCACCGTCTTCGCGGCGAGGACCTCGTCCTTGTTGACGCGAACCAGCGATTTCGCCAGCACTCCGTCGGACGGCGTGAGATTGTCGTAGGATGCCAGTGACCCGCCTCGCGTCATCGGTGCGCTGGCACAGCCCGACAACAACACCATCGCAACCGCAGCGCCGGCAAGCAGGGATGACCGATTGGGCTGACCGTTGCGCGACGCCCGGCCCGTGCTCCGCGCATCAGTCGCAGCGCCCGGCAGAAATTCGATTCTCATGTACCCCTCGAACGACCGCTCACCCCACGAACGATCGAAGGTCACGATAGAGCAGGGCCGCCGGGGTCGGGATTAAGAGATATTAAGTCAGATGTAGCTCGCGAAACCGCGCGACCTATTTGAGCCACATTTGGCCGTGCAGGCTTAACAAAACGCTATATTTGCGCACTGCGCATCCGGGGCCGAGGCCTCTAAAATGCCGTGATGCAAATCCTGGAATACGACCTCGTGGCTTTCCCCGTCACCAACGCACGCATCCTCTGCGTCGAGGACGATGCCGATATCGCGCGCATGCTGGCCGAGGTGCTTGAGGACAACGGCTTCCGACCGGTGCTGGTCGGCTCGGCCGTGGAGATGGATGCGCTGCTCAAGCGCGAGAGCTTTGATCTCGTCGTACTCGACGTGATGCTGCCGGGCGAGGATGGGCTGAGCATCTGCCGGCGCCTGCGCATGTCGTCTTCGATTCCGATCATCATGGTCACCGCGCGGGGCGAGGACATCGACCGTATCCTCGGCCTCGAGCTCGGTGCCGATGACTACGTCACCAAGCCGTTCAATTCGCGCGAACTGGTCGCCCGCATCCGGGCGCTGCTGCGCCGCGTCGAGAGCGGCGCCACGTCGCGGTCACGGCCGCGTCCGCTGACCTTTGCCGGATGGCGCATCAACCCCACCACCCGTGAGCTGCATGACCCCGCGGGCGTCCGGATCACGCTGACCGGTGCCGAGTTCGATCTGCTGCTGGCGTTCTGCCGCAATCCTGGGCAGGTGCTGTCACGCGAGCAATTGATCGAGCAGGCCTTCGGCGGCCTGATCGCCTCAGTCGAGCGCAGCGTCGACGTTCATATCAGCCGCATCAGGCAGAAGATCGAACCGGATCCGAAGGACCGCTCGATGATCAAGACGGTGCGGCTCGGCGGCTACCTCTTCACGCCTGCGGTCGAGCAGATATGATGGGATGGGCGCAGCGGCTGATGCCGCGCAGCGTCGCTGCGCAACTCATGAGCCTCGTCGCGCTCTCGGAACTGATCGGCATCACGCTCGCGGCGGTGACCATCATTTTTCTGTTCGATTCTCCCTCGATCACCGACACGCAGAAGTTTCTTGCCGGGCGGGTCGCGGAGCTCACGCAGCTCGTGCGTTCCACGAAGACGCCGGCAGACGCGGATGAACTGCTGGCCGCAGCCAGGAGCGGCGGTCTCGACGTCAGGCGCGTCGCCTTAGGCGAACTGGTGCCTCGAGCAGCCGCAGAGACGCGGTCGTTTTCCATGCGAGCGTTCCGGCAACTGGCTGCGGAGCCCGGAATTGAATTGATGGAGGATCTGCGCCATCCCGCAGGCTCGTCGTCACAGGTGATCGTGAGACTCGACGATGGCCACGCGCTGATGGCCGATGTTGCGGTCAAAGGCGGCCTTTGGTCCACTTTGCTCCGCCCGCTGGCCGGGGGGACGATCATCGTGCTGATCTCGATGCTGCTGCTGTCGGTCTATGCGGTGCGTTGGGTGATCGCGCCGCTGGCCGATGTCGCGCGTGCCGCGACCTCGTTCGGCCGCTCGCCGCGGGCTCCCGAGGTGCTGCGCCGGCGCGGTCCGCTCGAGATCGCCCAAGTCGCCGACGCGCTGAACGACATGCGCACGCGTATCGCAGCGCTGCTCGACGACCGCACCCGCATGCTCGCCGCCATCAGTCATGACCTGCGGACGCCGCTGACCCGGCTCAGGCTGCGCACCGAGCGCGTCGGCGACGACACCCTGCGCCCGGCGATGCTGGGCGATATCGCCAAGATGACGCGCATGATCAACGAGACCCTGGAGTATCTGCGCGAGGATGCCCGCTCGGAGGCGGCGTCGTTCATCGACCTGCCGAGCTTCCTGCAGACCATCTGTTCGGACTTCGCCGACATGGGCCACGCGGTATCCTATGCCGGGCCGGCGCGTCTGCCTTATGCCTGCCGGCCCCGCGCGCTGTCGCGCGCCGTCACCAATATCGTGGAGAATGCGGTCAAGCACGGCAGCAAGGTCGCGGTGACGCTTCGCCCCATGGAGGCCGGCCACATCGAGATCGAGGTGGCGGATGACGGTCCGGGCATCCCAACTGCGCTGCACGACAAGGTATTCGAGCCCTTCTTCAAGGCCGACAGCGCCCGGCAGGAGGGGGGCTTCGGGCTGGGGCTATCGATCGCGCAGGATATCGCCAAGCGCCATGGCGGCAGCATCGCTTTGAGGCTGCGGGAGCCGAGCGGACTGCTCGTATCGATGCTGCTGCCGCCAAAACCCGGCCTGGCCTAGAGGGGCGAGACGAACGACGCTGATCCCGCCAGGACGCCAGGGGATCGCAGGGCGCCGGCTAAGCCCTTGATTTGGAGAGACCAATGCCCGATCTCCCCGAACCGGGCGGGAGCCGGACCCGACCCCGCCGACCTTGACGTTTGGCCGGTCTCGCAGTAGATACTCGCCACTCGCAGCCGGCCCGCTTTGATGGCGGATATCCGGCGCGGCCTAATTCCCCGAACATTCGAGCTCGTTTATCGGCTCAACCTTCCAAACGAGGGCTGGGTCCGCAAGGTCGGCTGTTCGGATTCCTTGAAACGTTGCAATCGTCCGGAGACGGACGCGGATCTCACGATGGCTTTCAGCCCGTTCAAATTCCTGCAGGAAGTGCGCTCGGAGACCGCCAAGGTCACCTGGCCGACGCGCCGCGAGACGACCATCACCACCATCATGGTGTTCGTGATGGTGGCGCTGGCCTCGGTCTTCTTCTTCGCCGCAGATCAGATCATCCGCTATCTGATTACCCTGATACTGGGCATCCACTGATGAGCATGGGAACTCAATTGATGGACAAGCGCTGGTACATCGTCCACGCCTATTCGAACTTCGAGAAGAAGGTTCAGGAATCGATCCGCGAGCAGGCCAAGCAGCGTGGGCTGGAAGAACTGTTCGAGCAGATTCTAGTGCCGACCGAGAAGGTCACAGAGGTGCGCCGCGGCCGCAAGATCGACGCCGAGCGCAAGTTCTTCCCGGGCTATGTGCTGGTGAAGATGAAGCTGACCGACGAGGCGTTCCATCTGATCAAGAACACCCCGAAGGTGACCGGCTTCCTCGGCGCGGAAAACAAGCCGATGCCGATCTCGGAAGCGGAGGCGATGCGGATCCTGCACCAGGTGCAGGAGGGCGTGGAGCGTCCGAAGGCGTCGGTGTCGTTCGAGATCGGGGAGAACGTACGCGTGGCCGACGGCCCGTTCGCTTCGTTCTCCGGCGTGGTGGAAGAAATCGACGAGGCGCGCTCGCGCGTCAAGGTCGCGGTGTCGATCTTCGGCCGCGCGACGCCCGTGGAACTGGAATTCGGTCAGGTCGAAAAGGTGGTCTGACCGGACGGCGCGGGGTATATGCCTCGCGTCAAGTCGAGAGGCCGTGGGAGGGAGGAGGCGGTCGCCAGCCCCTTCAACCGAACCACGGAACCTGAAACCGCCGGCACGTCCGGCACAACAGGAGTGATAAATGGCAAAGAAAGTGACCGGATACCTGAAGCTTCAGGTCCCGGCCGGTGCGGCGAATCCTTCGCCCCCGATCGGCCCCGCGCTTGGTCAGCGCGGTCTCAACATCATGGAGTTCTGCAAGGCGTTCAACGCGCAGACCCAGAAGGAAGAGAAGAACACCCCGATCCCGGTGATCATCACCATCTATGCGGACCGGTCCTTCACCTTCGAGATGAAGACCCCTCCGATGTCCTACTTCCTCAAGCAGGCCGCCAAGATCCAGTCCGGATCGAAGGCGCCGGGCCGTGACAAGGCCGGCCAGGTGACCAAGGCGCAAGTGCGCGAGATCGCCGAGAAGAAGATGAAGGACTTGAATTGCGACACCATCGAATCGGCCATGAAGATGGTCGAGGGCTCTGCCCGTTCGATGGGTCTGGAAGTTGCGGGGTAACGGGCCATGTCAATCGGAAAGCGTTTGAAGAAGGCCCGCGAGGGCGTCGATCGCGAGAAGCTCTATCCGCTCGCGGATGCCATCAAGATGGTCAAGGAGCGCGCCAAGTCGAAGTTCGACGAGACGATCGAGATCGCGATCAATCTCGGCGTCGACCCGCGCCACGCCGACCAGATGGTCCGCGGCGTCGTCAACCTGCCGAACGGAACCGGCCGTACGCTTCGTGTCGGCGTGTTCGCGCGCGGCGCCAAGGCTGAGGAAGCCAAGGCCGCCGGTGCCGACGTCGTCGGTGCGGAAGACCTGGTCGAGAAGGTGCAGGGCGGCGCGATCGATTTCGATCGTTGTATCGCCACGCCCGACATGATGCCCCTGGTCGGCCGCCTCGGTAAGGTGCTCGGTCCGCGCGGCATGATGCCGAACCCGAAGATCGGCACCGTGACCATGGACGTCACCAACGCCGTGAAGGGCGCCAAGGGCGGCTCGGTCGAGTTCCGCGTCGAGAAGGCGGGCATCGTGCAGGCCGGCATCGGCAAGGCCTCGTTCTCCGAGGACAAGCTGGTCGAGAACGTCAAGGCGCTCGCGGACGCGGTCTCCAAGGCGAAGCCGGCGGGCTCCAAGGGCACCTACATCCAGCGCGTGGCGGTTTCCTCCACCATGGGCCCGGGCGTGAAGGTCGAGCCGGGCACAATCCTCGGCTGAGGTCTCTGGCCGTGACGAGATAAAGAGGGGCGGGACCGGGCAACCGGTTCCGCCCTTTGTTTTGCCAAAGCGTTTTCGAGCGAAGTGGCTACCGGTTCGCGTGAAGAAAACGCGCCAAGACAAGATCTGAAGCCTCTCGCAAGAAAGAACAACAATGCCCGATAAGGTCCTGGTCTATTCACGCTTTCCCAAGGCCCAGCTGATCCGCTTCGGCGAGCGCTATGAGCTGCTGAACGCGGCGGGCAAGCGATTGGATGAAGCGTTCCCGGCGGCCGAGCTCGCCGATATCCGCGCCATGATCACCGCGGGCGGCACGGCGCTCGGCACGGAGGCCATGGACATGCTGCCGAAGCTCGGCGCAATCGTCTGCTACGGCACCGGTTATGACGGCGTCGATCTCGCCGCGGCCGCCAGGCGCGGCATCGCGGTCGGCCACAGCCCGGGGGCCAATGCGGCCTCCGTCGCCGACACGGCGGTGACCTTGATGCTGGCGTCGGTGCGGCGGCTGCTGGTGGCTGACAATTACGTGCGGAGCGGCGACTGGGCCGGTGCAAAGCCGTCGCCGATGATGCGGCCGCAGGCCGGCATGCGCGGCCGCAAGGTCGGCGTCTACGGCATGGGCGAGATCGGCCGCAAGATCGCCGCCCGCGTCGCGGCCTTCGAGACCGAGGTCGGCTATTTCAGCCGCTCGAAGCAGGACGTGCCCTATCAATACTTTCCGACGCTGGAGGCGCTCGCCGATTGGTGCTGCGTGCTGCTGGTGGCCGTCCGCGCCGGCGCCGAGACCGAGCATGCGGTCAATGCCGACATCCTGCGCCGGCTCGGCAGCGACGGGTTCGTCGTCAACATCGCGCGCGGCTCGGTCATCGACGAGAAGGCGCTGGTCGCAGCGTTGACCGACGGCGTGATCGCCGGTGCCGGCCTCGACGTGTTCGCGAGGGAGCCACATGCGCCCGATGCGCTGACGGCGTTGCCGAACGTGGTGCTGTCGCCGCATCTCGGCGGCCACACGCTGGAATCGCACGTCGCCATGCAGGATTGCGTGCTGGCCAATCTCGACGCGTTCTTTGCCGGCAAGCCGCTCGCCTATCCGGTGGCGACGGCGGCCTGACCGGAGCTTCAGCTCCGGCGCGGCGCGTGGCGCAGCTTGTCCGGGTTGCGGACGATGTAGATCGCCGCGATCCGGCCGGTCTCGCCGTCGATCGCCATGCTCAGTGTGTGGTCGACTTCGCCATCGAGGAAGATCAGCGCGCCCGCGCTGCCATTGACCATCATCGGTTCGACGCGAACCTCGCTGCCGGCGTTCTTGCCGGCGATACCGATGATGAAGCGGACGATCTTCTCTGCCCCCTTGATCGGCTTCAGCGCCGCCAGCTTGCGGCCGCCGCCGTCGGTGATCGCGATGGCATCCTCGCGCAGCAGGTTGGCGAGGGCGGAGACGTCGCCGCTGGCCGCGGCCTTGCAGAATGCCGTCAGCAGCCGTGCGTGGCCTTCGGGCGGCTCGGCGGGAACAGGGCGGTTGTCGCGGACCGATCGGCGGGCGCGCGCGGCGAGCTGCCGGCAGGCCGCCTCGCTGCGCTCGAGGGTGCGGGCGACTTCCGCGAACGGCCGGTCGAACACGTCGTGCAGCAGGAACGCGGCGCGCTCGAGGGGCGTCAGGGCGTCGAGCGCCAGCATCAGCGCGAAGGAGAGATCGTCGGCGAGTTCGGTCGCCGCCTCGGCCGACAGCGCCTCGTCGAACACCGGCTCGGGCAACCAGGCTCCGACATAGACCTCGCGCTGGGCGCGGGCGCTCTTCAGCCGGTCAAGACAAAGCCGGGTCACCACCGTGACGAGGAACGCCTCGGGATTGCGAACGTCGTCGACCGCGGCGAACCGCAGCCAGGCGTCCTGGACCACATCGTCGGCATCGCCGCGGCTACCGAGCATGCGATAGGCAAGCCCGGTCAGCCGCGCCCGATACGGCGCCAGCGGGTCGCGCTCAGGCAGCCTGCTTGATGACATCGATCTGATGGCCGGCCACGGTCACGCGGCGACACTCCCTGGCATATCCCAGCGCCAGCTTCATCATGGGGAAGATGCGGCCGATTTGTAGGGCCATGGCGAGGTCGATCACGCCTTTTTCGCCCCAGCGCGCGCGAACGGCGTCGCGGCGGGCGTCATCGTCGGTCGAGCGCTGCACGATGGCGTCGGCGAAGTGGAAGCCGAGCGCGGTGTCCGCGGTCATGGGGGCAACGTCACGACGGAGCACGGCGGTGACCTGCTGTTCCGCCATTCCGGCTCCGATCGCCATGTCGACGACCAGTTGCGCACAGGGACCGCAATCTTCCGCCAGGGCGCCGGTCAGCTTGGCAGCATAGAAGGCCTCAACCGGCGCGACCGCGCGGTAGGCGGCGGCCTTCATCGCGCCGGCGAATTTGAAGAACGCGGCGGGCGATTCCTTCAGCATGATCTCGAGATAGGTGGTGTCGTAGCCGTAGCGCCTGGAATAGGCGCGCAGCATGCGGCGCGCGATGAAGCTACGCATGTCGTTCTCCTTGATTTGGCAGGGCGGAATAGAGGGCGAGCGCCGCCGGCAGGACGACCGCCACCAGATCGGATGCGGCATGGCGGTCGTGGCCGCCGGCGATCATCACGAGATGCAGCAGGCCGTGGCCGGCCAGGAACGCGGCGCCCGCGACCGCTGCCGGCCACCAGGCCGGCCACAAGGCTCGCGCGGCCAGGCCGAGCCCGGCCGCGATGAAGGCAATGCCGACGTCCTGGGCCAAATGAGGGTTGAACGGACCGGTATCGGCGGCGCCGGGCACCAGCGACCACCAGAGGGAACCGGCCGACAGCATCACCAGCCCATTGGCGACGTTGAAGAGGGCGAGAATTCCTGCAATCCATCGTTTCATGCGAGCCTCCAGCGCCCAGACGAGCGACGGCATTGGAGCGTGACGCCTCCGGGAAGAAATTTTTCGCTGGGCCGGGCGGATCGCCGAACTGGTCTGAAATTTGCTCTTGGCAAGCAGGGCAGGACCGGCTACATAGCGCCTTCCGGGCGTGCTGGCACTTGCTGGCATGTCCGTGCTCGCAATCCGAAAACCTGAGATGATAGGAGATCATTCCTTTCCGCATGCCCGCAAGGATGCTCGAAAGGAAGGAGACCCATCGCCTCTGACGGAGTGAGAGCAGGGGCCTTCAGCGTGCTGAAGTGCCTCGATCCTGTCCAAGACTGCAGGCGCCCGCGAGAACTTCGTGTTTTCAACGGCTTAATCGCATGGCCTGCATAGACGGGTGAAGACCGGATTTTGCACTCCACGTCGCGATCAGTTCGCGGCCGGGAGGCTGGTTTGGTTCGAACCTCGACAGCCCATGGCCGCAAGGCTCTGGGAGGGCAGGCTTCTAGATGTCGTCTTGCCCGGCATGTCCGAAGGGTCTCGCGCCCAAGGATCAGGTTTAGGGCGGGACGATGGGTGCAACCCGGCGGTCCTGCCTTCGCGGAAAGGCCGCCAACCGGAAAGAGCTTGCTGTGGAACGAGCGGCAAAAAAAGAGTCGGTCGAACAACTTAACGAGGTCTTCAAGACCACGTCGGTTGCGATCGTTGCTCACTATTCCGGCCTCACCGTGGCCCAGATGCAGAAGCTGCGCATGCAGATGAAGCAGGCGGGCGCGTCGGTGAAGGTCTCGAAGAACCGTCTCGCCAAAATTGCTCTTGAAGGCACTGACGTCGCTGCCATCGGCTCCCTGCTGAAGGGGCCGACCGTGATCGCTACTTCGAACGATCCGGTTGCGGCGCCAAAGGTTGCCATCGAATTCGCCAAGGCGAACGAGAAGTTCGTCATCCTCGGCGGCTCGATGGGTAAAACCGTCCTGAATGTCGACAGCGTGAAGGCGCTTGCCTCACTGCCGTCGCTCGACGAACTGCGCGGCAAGATCGTTGGCCTCCTCGTGGCGCCGGCGACCAAGCTTGCTCAGCTCTCCAACGCGCCCGCGGCCAAGCTCGCACGCGTCATTCAGGCTCATGCCTCAAAGGGCGAAGCGGCCTGACCCTTCGCTAATCTCAAACCTGGTTCGAACCAACGTTTAAGGAACTGAACAATGGCTGACTTGCAGAAAATCGTCGACGACCTCTCGAGCCTCACCGTGCTCGAAGCGGCCGAACTCGCCAAGCTCCTCGAAGAAAAGTGGGGCGTGTCCGCCGCTGCCGCCGTTGCGGTTGCCGGCCCGGCTGCTGGTGGTGGCGGTGCCGCTGCTCCGGCTGAAGAGAAGACCGACTTCACCGTCGTGCTGGCTGGGGCCGGCGACAAGAAGATCGAAGTCATCAAGGAAGTCCGCGCCATCACTGGCCTGGGCCTGAAGGAAGCCAAGGACCTCGTCGAAGGCGCTCCGAAGCCCGTCAAGGAAGGCGTCAACAAGGAAGAAGCCGACAAGATCAAGGCCCAGCTCGAGAAGGCTGGCGCCAAGGTCGAGCTCAAGTAATGCGCGATCCGGGAGCGCCGCAGGGCGCTCCCGGGCCATGCAAACGGCGTGCGACAGGTTGTCGCGTGGCGCGACGGACACAAAAAAGTGTGGGGATCCGTGGACTTAACCCTCGAATCTCCTTTATTGCCATCCCATATCGGGTTGGCAGCGGAAAAACACGGTAGGCGGCGGGGACGGCAGGGTCCTCGGCGGAAGCCGTTGGGAGACAGTCAGATTTCGGGCTTTTTCAGTCCGTAAAGCGGAGCGTTTGGACGAGCGGGTGCAGTGATGCGCCCCGCGCGTTGTTTTGCGTTTTGGAGGTGGTCGGGGCTGGGACGGGGATTTAATTCCTGACTTAGCGCTTCGTTCCTTCGAGACGATTCGAAATTCAACCCGGGGCCGATGGCAGTCGCTCCCGGAAGGTTCGCCCCACAAAGGCGACGAAAATGAGAGGCCACGATGGCGCAGCAGACATTCACCGGTCGCAAACGCGTACGCAAGTTTTTCGGTCACATCAAGGAAGTCGCCGAGATGCCGAACCTCATCGAGGTTCAGAAGGCGTCCTATGACCAGTTCCTGATGGTCGACGAGCCGACCGGCGGTCGGCTCGACGAGGGCCTGCAGGCGGTGTTCCGCTCGGTGTTCCCGATCTCGGATTTCTCCGGCACCTCGATGCTCGAATTCGTCCGCTACGAGTTCGAACAGCCGAAATATGACGTCGACGAGTGCCGCCAGCGCGGTATGACCTTCGCTGCGCCGCTCAAGGTGACGCTGCGCCTCATCGTGTTCGATATCGACGAGGAAACCGGCGCCAAGTCGGTGAAGGACATCAAGGAGCAGGACGTCTACATGGGCGATATCCCGCTCATGACGATGAACGGCACCTTCGTCGTCAACGGCACCGAGCGCGTCATCGTCTCGCAAATGCACCGTTCGCCGGGCGTGTTCTTCGACCACGACAAGGGCAAGACCCATTCGTCCGGCAAGCTGTTGTTTGCCGCGCGCGTGATTCCGTATCGCGGTTCCTGGCTCGACATCGAGTTCGACGCCAAGGACATCGTGTTCGCGCGCATCGACCGCCGCCGCAAGCTGCCCGTGACCTCGCTGATGTACGCGCTCGGTCTCGACGGCGAGCAGATCCTGTCGACCTTCTACAAGAAGATCACCTACAAGCGGACCAAGGACGGATGGCGCGTGCCGTTCGATGCCAACCGCTTCCGCGGTTATTCGACCGTCAACGACCTGATCGACGCCGACACCGGCAAGGTGGTGCTCGAGGCCGGCAAGAAGCTGACCGTGCGCCAGGCGCGCCAGCTTCAGGAGAAGGGCCTGAAGGCGCTGCGCATGTCGGACGAGGAGCTCGTCGGCAACTATCTCGCCGAGGATCTCGTCAACCCGAAGACCGGTGAGATCTACGCCGAAGCCGGCGAGGAGATCACCGAGAAGTCGCTCAAGGTGCTGAACGAGCAGGGTTACAAGGACCTGCCGCTGCTCGACATCGACCACGTCAATGTCGGCGCCTACATCCGCAACACGCTGTCTGCCGACAAGAACATGACGCGCGAGGACGCGCTGTTCGACATCTACCGCGTGATGCGTCCGGGCGAGCCGCCGACGCTGGATTCGGCGCAGGCGATGTTCCAGTCGCTGTTCTTCGACGCCGAGCGCTACGACCTCTCCGCGGTCGGCCGCGTCAAGATGAACATGCGCCTCGAGCTCGATGCGCCCGATACCCATCGCACGCTGCGCAAGGAAGACATCCTGGCGGTCATCAAGACGCTGGTCGACCTGCGCGACGGCAAGGGCGAGATCGACGACATCGACCACCTCGGCAACCGCCGGGTGCGCTCGGTCGGCGAGCTCATGGAGAACCAGTACCGGATCGGCCTGCTCCGCATGGAGCGCGCGATCAAGGAGCGCATGTCGAGCGTCGATATCGACACCGTGATGCCGCAGGACCTGATCAACGCCAAGCCCGCGGCTGCCGCGGTGCGCGAGTTCTTCGGCTCCTCGCAGCTGTCGCAGTTCATGGACCAGACCAACCCGCTGTCGGAGATCACCCACAAGCGGCGCCTGTCGGCGCTTGGCCCGGGTGGTCTGACCCGCGAGCGCGCCGGCTTCGAAGTCCGCGACGTGCATCCGACGCATTACGGCCGCATCTGCCCGATCGAGACGCCGGAAGGTCCGAACATCGGCCTGATCAACTCGCTGGCGACGTTCGCGCGCGTCAACAAGTACGGCTTCGTCGAGACGCCCTATCGCAAGATCAAGGACGGCCGGGTCACCGACGAGGTGATCTATCTGTCGGCGATGGAAGAGGGTCGCTACCGCGTCGCGCAGGCCAACGTGCCGCTCGATGCCAAGGGCCGCTTCACCGACGACCTCGTGGTCTGCCGTCACGCCGGCGAAGTGCTGCCGGTGACGCCGGACAAGGTCGACTACATGGACGTGTCGCCGAAGCAGCTGGTTTCGGTCGCCGCGGCGCTGATCCCGTTCCTCGAGAACGACGACGCCAACCGCGCGCTGATGGGCTCGAACATGCAGCGCCAGGCGGTGCCGCTGGTTCGCGCCGAGGCGCCGTTCGTCGGCACCGGCATGGAAGGCGTGGTCGCCCGTGACTCGGGCGCGGCGATTGCCGCGCGCCGCTCGGGCGTGATCGACCAGATCGACGCCACCCGCGTCGTGATCCGCGCCACCGAGGATCTCGATCCGACCAAGTCGGGCGTCGATATCTACCGGCTGATGAAGTACCAGCGCTCCAACCAGTCGACCTGCATCAACCAGCGTCCGCTGGTGAAGGTCGGCGACATCGTCAAGAAGGGCGACATCATCGCCGACGGTCCGTCGACCGATCTCGGCGAGCTCGCGCTCGGCCGTAACGTGCTGGTCGCGTTCATGCCGTGGAACGGCTACAACTTCGAAGACTCGATCCTGCTCTCCGAGCGGATCGTGAAGGACGACGTCTTCACCTCGATTCACATCGAGGAGTTCGAGGTGATGGCCCGCGACACCAAGCTCGGTCCTGAGGAAATCACCCGCGACATTCCGAACGTCTCGGAAGAAGCGCTGAAGAACCTCGACGAAGCCGGTATCGTCTACATCGGTGCGGAAGTCCGCGCCGGCGACATCCTGGTCGGCAAGATCACGCCGAAGGGCGAGAGCCCGATGACGCCGGAAGAGAAGCTGCTGCGCGCCATCTTCGGCGAGAAGGCCTCCGACGTCCGCGACACCTCGCTGCGCGTGCCTCCGGGCGTGCAGGGCACCATCGTGGAAGTCCGCGTGTTCAACCGCCACGGCGTCGATAAGGACGAGCGTGCGCTGGCGATCGAGCGCGAGGAGATCGAGCGTCTCGCCAAGGACCGCGACGACGAGCAGGCGATCCTGGACCGCAACGTCTACAACCGCCTCGCCGAGTTGCTGGAGAACCGCCAGGGCATCGCCGGCCCGAAGGGCTTCAAGAAGGATACCAAGATCACCCGCGCGGTGCTCGACGAGTATCCGAAGTCGCAGTGGTGGCTGTTCGCCTCGCCGAACGACAAGCTGATGGCCGAGATCGAGGCCATGCGGAAGCAGTACGACGAGTCGAAGAAGGGCCTCGAGCAGCGCTTCCTCGACAAGGTCGAGAAGCTGCAGCGTGGCGACGAGCTGCCGCCCGGCGTGATGAAGATGGTCAAGGTCTTCGTCGCGGTGAAGCGCAAGATCCAGCCCGGCGACAAGATGGCCGGCCGTCACGGCAACAAGGGTGTGGTGTCGAAGATCGTGCCGATCGAGGACATGCCGTTCCTCGAGGACGGAACGCACGCCGACATCGTGCTCAATCCGCTCGGCGTGCCGTCGCGCATGAACGTCGGTCAGATCCTTGAGACCCATCTCGGTTGGGCCTGCGCCGGCCTCGGCAAGCGCATCGGCCAGACCATCGACGCCTATTATCACAAGCAGGATCTCAAGCCGCTGCGCGAGACCCTGAAGAAGATCTACGGCGAGGATGAAACCATCAAGTCGCTGAACGACAACGAGCTGGTCGAACTCGGCCGCAATCTGAGCCACGGCGTGCCGATCGCAACGCCGGTGTTCGACGGCGCCAAGGAAGCCGACATCGAGGAGATGCTGAAGCTCGCGGGCTTCGACGCCTCCGGCCAGTCGACCGTTTATGACGGCCGTACCGGCGATCAGTTCGATCGTAAGGTGACGATGGGCTATATCTACATGCTCAAGCTGCACCATCTCGTGGACGACAAGATCCACGCGCGTTCGATCGGTCCGTACTCGCTCGTCACCCAGCAGCCGCTGGGCGGCAAGGCGCAGTTCGGCGGCCAGCGCTTCGGCGAAATGGAGGTCTGGGCGCTGGAAGCCTACGGCGCCGCCTACACGCTGCAGGAGATGCTGACCGTGAAGTCGGACGACGTCGCCGGCCGTACCAAGGTGTACGAGGCGATCGTGCGCGGCGACGACACCTTCGAGGCCGGTATTCCGGAATCGTTCAACGTGCTGGTCAAGGAAATGCGCTCGCTCGGCCTCAACGTCGACCTGCACAATTCCAAGGTGGGACCGGCGTCGACGTCGGAAGCGGCCGAGTAACGCTGTGATCATGCCCGGCGCGAGACGTGCCGGGCCTTCGCACCCAGCTCGGACGTTGGGCGGGGCGCGCGCTGAATAAAAGTTTCGAATTTGCTGCCGGTGACGATCGGCACGCGAGGAGAAGACCATGAATCAAGAGATTATGAATCTTTTCAATCCGACGACCCCGGCCCAGGTCTTCGACCAGATCCGGATTTCGATCGCGTCTCCGGAGAAGATTCTGTCCTGGTCCTACGGCGAGATCAAGAAGCCGGAGACCATCAACTACCGCACCTTCAAGCCGGAGCGTGACGGCCTGTTCTGCGCGCGCATCTTCGGGCCGATCAAGGACTATGAGTGCTTGTGCGGCAAGTACAAGCGGATGAAGTACAAGGGCATCATCTGCGAGAAGTGCTCGGTCGAGGTGACGCTGTCGCGCGTCCGGCGCGAGCGCATGGGCCATATCGAGCTGGCGGCGCCGGTCGCCCACATCTGGTTCCTGAAGTCGCTGCCCTCGCGCATCGGCCTCCTGCTCGACATGACGCTGAAGGATCTCGAGCGGATCCTGTACTTCGAATACTACGTCGTGCTCGAGCCGGGTCTCACCGCGCTGAAGGATCGTCAGCTGCTGTCGGAAGACGAGTATCTGAAGGCGCAGGACGAGTACGGCCAGGATTCCTTCACCGCCATGATCGGCGCGGAGGCGATCCGCGAGCTGCTCAAGGGGCTCGAGCTCGAGAAGCTCGAGGCGACGCTGCGTGCCGACATGGCGGAGACCGACTCCGACATCAAGCACAAGAAGCTCGCCAAGCGTCTGAAGATCGTCGAGGCTTTCCGCGTTTCCGGCAACAAGCCGGAATGGATGATCATGACTGTCGTGCCGGTGATTCCGCCGGACCTGCGTCCGCTGGTGCCGCTCGACGGCGGCCGGTTTGCGACCTCGGACCTCAACGACCTGTACCGCCGCGTCATCAACCGCAACAACCGCCTGAAGCGGCTGATGGAGCTGCGTGCGCCCGACATCATCATCCGCAACGAAAAGCGCATGCTGCAGGAGGCCGTCGACGCACTGTTCGACAACGGCCGCCGCGGCCGCGTCATCACCGGCGCCAACAAGCGTCCGCTGAAGTCGCTCGCCGACATGCTGAAGGGCAAGCAGGGCCGGTTCCGCCAGAACCTGCTCGGCAAGCGCGTCGATTATTCGGGCCGTTCGGTGATCGTGGTCGGTCCCGAGCTGCGCCTGCATCAGTGCGGCCTGCCGAAGAAGATGGCGCTCGAGCTGTTCAAGCCGTTCATCTACTCGCGGCTCGATGCCAAGGGCCTGTCCACCACGGTGAAGCAGGCCAAGAAGCTGGTCGAGAAAGAGCGTCCGGAGGTCTGGGATATCCTCGATGAGGTGATCCGCGAGCATCCGGTGCTGCTCAACCGCGCGCCGACGCTGCATCGCCTGGGCATCCAGGCGTTCGAGCCGGTGCTGATCGAAGGCAAGGCGATCCAGCTGCATCCGCTGGTCTGCGCCGCCTTCAACGCCGACTTCGACGGCGACCAGATGGCCGTGCACGTTCCGCTGTCGCTCGAAGCGCAGCTGGAAGCGCGCGTCCTGATGATGTCGACCAACAACATCCTGCATCCGGCGAACGGCCAGCCGATCATCGTGCCGTCGCAGGACATCGTGCTCGGCCTCTACTACGTCTCGATCATGCGCGAAGGCCTGCCCGGCGAGGGCAAGATCTTCGGCGACATGGCCGAGCTCGAGCACGCCCTGCATTCGAAGGTCATCCACCTCCACACCAAGATCAAGTACCGGTGGGAAGGCCTCGACGAGGAAGGCAAGCACTCCAAGCGCTGGATCGAAACCACCGCGGGCCGCGTCATGCTCGGCAACCTGCTGCCGAAGAACCCGAAGATCTCGTACGACATCATCAACAAGCTGATGACCAAGCGCGAGATCTCCGGCGTGATCGATCAGGTCTACCGGCACTGCGGTCAGAAGGAGACGGTGATCTTCTGCGACCGCATCATGGCGCTCGGCTTCTACAACGCCTTCAAGGCGGGCATCTCGTTCGGCAAGGACGACATGGTCGTGCCGGCGTCGAAGTGGAAGATCGTCGATCAGACCCGTACGCTGGCGAAGGATTTCGAGCAGCAGTACAATGACGGCCTGATCACCCATGGCGAGAAGTACAACAAGGTCGTCGACGCCTGGTCGAAGGCCGGTGAAGAAGTCGCCAAGGCGATGATGAAGGAGATCTCGTCCACCAAGAAGACGGCGGCGGGCGCGGATGCCGACATCAACTCGATCTACATGATGGCGCACTCCGGTGCGCGTGGTTCGCCGGCCCAGATGCGCCAGCTCGCCGGCATGCGCGGCCTGATGGCCAAGCCGTCGGGCGAGATCATCGAGACGCCGATCATTTCCAACTTCAAGGAAGGTCTGTCGGTGCTCGAGTACTTCAACTCGACCCACGGCGCCCGCAAGGGCCTCGCGGACACCGCGTTGAAGACCGCGAACTCGGGCTACCTGACCCGCCGTCTGGTCGACGTCGCGCAGGACTGCATCATCACGCAGACCGACTGCGGCACCACGCTCGGCATCAAGATGCGCGCCATCGTCGACGCCGGCACCGTGGTCGCCTCGCTCGGCTCGCGCATCCTGGGCCGCGTGGCCTGCGATGACGTGCGCGATCCCGCCACCAACGAGGTCGTCATCAAGCGTGACACCTTGATGGAGGAGAGCCACGTCGACGCGATCCAGCAGGCCGGCATCCAGGAAGTGAAGATCCGCTCGGCGCTGACCTGCGAGCTGATCAACGGCATCTGCGCCAAGTGCTACGGCCGCGATCTGGCCCGCGGCACGCCGGTCAACCACGGTGAGGCCGTCGGCGTCATCGCGGCACAGTCGATCGGTGAGCCCGGCACGCAGCTGACGATGCGCACGTTCCACATCGGCGGCGCCGCGCAGCTCAACGAGCAATCGTTCGTCGAATCGAACTTCGACGGCAAGATCGTGATCAAGAACAAGGCGATCGCCCGCAACAGCGAAGGCAGCCTGATCGCGATGGTGCGCAACATGGTCGTTGCGATCGTCGATGCCGACGGCACCGAGCGTGCGACCCACCGTATTCAGTACGGTTCGAAGATGCACGTCGACGAAGGCGATATGGTCAAGCGCGGCCAGCGCATCGCCGAGTGGGATCCCTATACCCGCCCGGTGCTGAGCGAGGTCGAGGGCACGATCGGTTTCGAGGATCTGGTCGAGGGACAGTCGATCTCGGAAACGCTCGACGAGTCGACCGGTATCGCCAAGCGCGTGGTCATCGACTGGCGCACGACGCGCGGCGGTTCGGACCTGCGTCCGGCCATCGTGGTCAAGGGCAAGGACGGCAAGGTGATGAAGCTCGCGCGTGGCGGCGATGCCCGCTACATGCTGTCGGTCGACGCCATTCTGTCGGTCGACACCGGCGGGAAGGTGATGCCGGGCGACATCCTGGCGCGTATCTCGACCGAGAGCGCCAAGACGCGTGACATCACCGGCGGTCTGCCGCGGGTGGCGGAACTGTTCGAGGCTCGCAAGCCGAAGGATGCGGCGATCATCGCGGAGACCGCGGGAACGATCCGCTTCGGCCGCGACTACAAGAACAAGCGCCGCATCTCGATCGAGCCGATGGACAAGACCGAGGAGCCGCGCGAGTACCTGATCCCGAAGGGCAAGCACATCCACCTTCAGGACGGCGACATCGTCGAAAAGGGCGATTTCATCGTCGAAGGCAATCCGGCGCCGCACGACATCCTGGCGATCAAGGGCATCGAGGAGCTCGCTGCCTATCTGGTCAACGAAATCCAGGAGGTCTACCGGTTGCAGGGCGTGCTCATCAACGACAAGCACATCGAGGTGATTGTCCGTCAGATGCTGCAGAAGGTCGAGGTCACCGATCAGGGCGACACCGACATGATCTCGGGCGAGCAGGTCGACAAGATCGAGTTCGACGCGCTCAACACCAAGGCCAAGGAGGAGGGCAAGAAGCCCGCCACGGGTACGCCGGTTCTGCTCGGCATCACCAAGGCGAGCCTGCAGACCCGCTCCTTCTTCTCGGCGGCGTCGTTCCAGGAGACCACGCGCGTGCTCACCGAAGCTGCCGTCAACGGCAAGGTGGACCCGCTCGAGGGCCTCAAGGAGAACGTCATTGTCGGCCGCCTGATCCCGGCCGGCACCGGCGCCTCGATGGCGCGGATCCGCGAGGTCGCGGTCAAGCGCGACAAGCTGATCCTCGACGAGCGCGAGAAGCAGCAGGCGGCGATCGTGCCGACGGCTCCGGAAGCGGAGCCGCTGGCGCTGCCGCCCGCCGAATAGGCATCCGCAAGACTACGGGTATGGCGAGAAGGCCGGCGTTTAGCCGGCCTTTTTGCTGCTTTCTTTGCTTGCTGCGGTGCAGGGACGCAGTTTGTTCATCTTTCCTTCAGGCAAAAAAGTGCCTTTGCTAGGGTGACTTAGACCGGTTGTTTGGCTCGCGCCGGAGACGACGGAATCCATATGCTCGACTTGGCTATCGTAGGCGGCGGCCCCGGGGGGCTGATGAGCGCCTGGTATTTGAAGCGCAAACTCGGCGACCTCTGCCGCGTTACCATCTTCGAGGCGTCGAACCGCCTCGGCGGCAAGATCGTCACGCGCAAATTCGACACCGCGCCCGCGATGTATGAGGCCGGCGTCGCCGAGATCTATGATTACTCGATGACGGGGCCGGACCCGCTGCGCGAGCTGATCCAGCATTTCGGCCTGCAGACGATCCCGATGGACGCCGAGCAGGTGCAGCTCGACGGCGAGTTGCTTGCCGACGTTCCCGGCATGCGCCGCAAATACGGGGCGAAGACCGCGGCCGCGATCGAGGCGTTCCGCAAGCGCTGCAGCGACCTGGTGTCGCCGATCGAATATTACGAGGGCGTCGGCGCCCACGACAACGAACACCCGTGGGCCTACAAGACCGCCGAGCAGGTCCTCGACGAGGAGGTCGAGGACGCGACCGCCAAGCGTTTCTTCAAGGTGATGGCGCGTTCCGACATCGCGACCGAGAGCCACAACACCAACGGCCTCAACGCGCTGAAGAACTACGTGATGGACGTCGACGGCTACATCGGCCTGTATTCGATCCAGAACGGCAACGAGCAGCTGATCGATTGTCTGCGCTCGGAAGTCAGCGCCGACATCCAGCTCAACCATCGTGTGCTCAAGGTCGGCAAGACCGCTGGCGGCCGCTACCAGCTCAACATGATGAACGGCAAGGGGCCGGAGACGCGCGACTTCGATCTCGTGCTGGTCTGCCTGCCGCACTCCTGGCTCGCGACCATGCGCTGGGACGGCGAACAGCTGCGCAAGTCGATGGTCAAGCACGTCGCCTATTTCGACCGGCCCGCGCATTATCTGCGGGTCTCGATCCTGTTCGACGAGCCGTTCTGGGGCGAGAAGATCCCGGGCGCCTGGTTCATGTCGGAAGCGTTCGGCGGCTGCTGCGTCTACAATGAGGGCGCGCGCCACGATGTCGGCAAGCACGGCGTGCTGAACTGGCTGATCGCGGGCTCGGATGCGCTGGCCTTCGCCAATCTCAGCGACCAGGAGCTGATCGATGCCGCGTTGAAGTCGCTGCCGGCCTCGCTCGGCGATGCGCGCGAGCATTTCCTGGAAGGCAAGATCCATCGCTGGCTGTCGTCGGTCAACGCGCTGCCGGGCGGCCTGCCGGTGCGCGACGTCATGACCAACCACCGGCCCGAGCCGAAGGAGCATCCCGGCATCGTGGTGGTCGGCGACTATCTGTTCGATTCGACGCTGAATGGACTGCTCGATTCCTCCGATGCCGCGACCGACATCATCGTCACCGAGATGATGCGGCTGCGCCGTACCCGCGCGCAGGACGAGAGCTCGCTGTCCGACAAGATCGACCGCAGCTATTTCGACAATTATCGCGGCGTCGGCCCCTACAGCGAGGTCTGGCGCAACTTCACCGACCCGGCCTATCTGACGGACCTGATCAAGACGGTCTGGGGCAGGGCGAAGGGCTACAAGCTGCTGATCGCCGGCTCCGCCAGCGGCGAACTGGTCGGCGCGCTGCGCGAACGTGGCATCGATGCCTGGGGCATCGAGAACAACCGCTACATCCACGGCAAGACGCCGAAGGCGCTCAAGAAGTACAACAAGCTCGGCTCGATCGCCGACATGCCGTTCAAGGCCAACGAGTTCGACTTCGTGTTCGAGACCTCGCTGTGCCATCTCGGCGAGAAGCAGGTCGTGCGCGGGGTGCGCGAGCTCAACCGCGTGGTCAAGACCGGCGTCGTGTTCGCGTCGGTGACCTCCGACATGGCGGCGGCAGTGATCGATCGCTACGACCTGCTGCGCGGGGTGAAGAAGCTCGGCACCTGGTGGGAGTGGTCGGAATTGTTCTTCGGCAACGGCTTCGATCTGTCGATGCACCGCCGCGACTGCACCGATGCGCTGTGGACATTGACGCTGGCCGCCAACAAGGGGCCGGGGCAGTGGTACGCCGACTCCGACAGCCTGCGCTATTCCTTCTTCGACAAGGTCGAAGCCGACCTCGACGACTAGCGGGACCGACCGGAAGCTTTTGCCGTGAGCCGACCGGCCTCGTGTCAACCAGCTGTCAAACGGCGGCAATTCTGCGCTCCGCGAATCCGCGCGAGCGCGCCGCGGCGTGTCGGCCGTTCCAAACGCTTTGCCGAATTCGTCGTGATCGCATAGGATTACGGGCGCAGTGTTATCAGCTGCGGTTTCGATTTGCGGTCATGCCGGCCGTGGAGCATCGGTTGGTTTCATGGCGCCAAGACCTCCTGCATCAGACGATCCGACGAGAGCGGCGGCCGACGATCCCGAGCTGAAGAAGAAGCCCGCGTCCGGTCCGCCCGCGGCGGCCGCCTCCACGAAGCCGTCCGCGGCGCCGGCTGACGACGAAGAGGAAGACGACGCGGACGACGAGTTCGAGCTCGATGACGACGATGATGACGAGGACCTCGTCGTCTTCACCGCCAAGGAAGCCGCCGGCGCGCTCTCCACGATCTTTGGCTTCGTCAGGCCGATCCTGGCGAACTACAGGAAGCCGTTCGCCTGCGTCGCCTTCGGCGTGCTGGTCGAGACGTTGTTCAACGTCATCATGCCGCTCAGCCTGAAATTCCTGATCGACGACGCGCTCGGCGAGGAGGATTTCGGGGCCCTCTACAAGATCCTCGGCGTGCTCGCGGTTGCCGGCATCGTCACCTCGATCATCGCGGTCTGGTACGAGCGCTGGGATGCGCGGCTGGGCGCCGGCATCATCGCCGACGTGCGGACGCGGCTGTTCGACCATGTCCAGAACCTGCCGTCGGCCTATTTCGCGCGCACCAAGCGCGGCGAGATCCTGTCGCGCTTCTCGATCGATTTGTCGGCGTTCGAGGGCTCGGTCAAGACCTTCGCCAACAGCGCGGCGCTGCCGGGCCTCGAGCTGGTCGCAGGCATCATCCTGATGCTGTTCCTGAACTGGCAGCTTGCCGTGGTCGCCTTGCTGGTGTTTCCGATCACCCTGATCGGGCCGCGCATCCTGACGCCGAAGGCGGTGCAAGCCAATTACGAGCAGAAGCAGAACGAGGCCGCGCTGCTCGGAACCGTGCAGGAGAACGTCGCCGCGCAGGCGGTGGTGAAGGCGTTCAATCTGCAGCGCCGGGCGCTCGGCTGGTTCACGATGCGCAACCGCGACGTCCGGGCCAAGGCCGCGTCAGCCATGTTCCTGTCGACCATGGTGGAGCGCACCGTCACCATCGCGGTGCTGCTGCTCCACCTCGTGGTGCTGGCGATCGGCGCCTATCTCGCCACCAAGGGGCAGATCACCGTCGGCACCTTCGTGACCTTCGAGAGTGCGTTCTGGGAGGTGTCGTACAACATCGCCCATCTGATGCATTTCATCCCGGTGTCGATCCAGTCGGCGGCGGCGGTGCGGCACATCCAGGAACTGCTCGACGAGCCGACCCGCGGCGCCGACCGTCCCGGCGCGCCGGATCTGCCGCGCATCACCAACGACATCTCCTTCGATCGCGTCACCTTCCAGTATGAGGGGGCACAGACGCCGGTGCTCGACAATCTCAGCCTCAAGCTCAATGCCGGCAAGAGCATTGCGATCGTCGGTCCCAGCGGCTCCGGCAAGAGCACGCTGATCAACCTGATCCTGCGGCTCTACGTGCCGGACGAGGGCCGCGTCGCCGTCGACGGCGTCGATATCCGCCGGGTGACGCGCGAGTCGCTGCGGGCCAACATGGCGGTCGTGTTCCAGGAGAACATGCTGTTCAACATGTCGATCCGCGAGAACATCCGGCTCGGCAAGGAAGGCGCGACCGACGCGGAGGTCGAGGACGCTGCCCGCAAGGCCGAGATCCATCGCTACATCATGAGCCTGCCGCAGCGCTACGACACGCCGGTCGGCGAGCGCGGCGATACCTTGTCGGGCGGCCAGCGCCAGCGCATCGCGATCGCGCGCGCGATCATCCGTAACCCGTCCGTGCTGCTGCTCGACGAGGCGACTTCGGCGCTCGACCAGACCACGGAGGCTGCGATCAATCGCACGCTGCTCAAGGTCGCCGAGGGCCGCACCATGATCTGGTCGACGCATCGCCTGACTTCGGTGGTCGAGATGGACGAGATCATCGTGATCTCCGGCGGCAGGGCGATCGAACGCGGCTCGCACGAGGAGCTGCTGGCCCGCAATGGCGTCTATCGCAAGCTGTGGGACGACCAGGGACATCTGAATCACGACGAGGACGCCGACGACGCGGATGATGACGATGATGACGATGATGAAGATGAGGACGAAGACGAGGATGAGGAGGCGTGAGACCCGCGTCGCGGGCGATGGTCGAGCGCCAGATTTTTCGTTACGCCCGGTCCGCGGCGTGCGGACGTTGCCGGAAGTGGTTGGCCGGCTGCGTCGTTGACGCCGCCGCCGCAGGGTTGTGCAGCCGGCGCAGCCAGCCGCGGCCGAGATAGCCGAAAAAGCGCGCCCAGCGCTGGGCCTGCCACGTGGGCCCGCTGCCGACCGACACCTCGCGGAAGCTGAATGCCTTGGCGTTCGACCAGGCGTCGCAGGCGGTCTTGACCGGATCGTCGTAGAACGCGGTGATCTTCTCCTCGCCCATGCCGTCGGTCGACAGCCAGGCCGGGATGTGGACGTTGCAGAGCTGGGCGACGTCGGTGAACACCTTGTCGGTACCGGTGCCGGTGACGGGGCAGGTGCTGGCGAAGGCATCACCGACCAGCACCACGCCGGCCTGCCGATAGCCGGTGCTGACAAAGATGTCGGCGGGCCTGATCTTGATATCGCCGGCGATGTCGAACTCGCCGGTGAGCCGGCGCAGCCGCGGCAGCGCGGCGTTCAGCGTCTCCACCGGATTGCGCCGCATCGCCCGCAGCCAGGGATCGTCGGCCTTGCGATAGGTGAAGAGGTTGGCGCGCATCCGGTTTCCGATCGGAAACAGCGTGATGTAGGGGATGCGGTCGCTCGGCCGCTCCGAGAAGTAGGTCATGGCCGCGAACGGGAAGGCGGGGCGGCCGACGGGGACGAAATCGAAGCCGAGCGAGATCGAGTGGCAGAAGCTCGTGACCAGCCGCTCGATGCCGAGCATCCGGCGCAACCCGACGTTCAGGCCGTTGGCAAGCACCACAAGGCGCGCCGAGATCTCCTCGCCATTGGCAAGCACGAGCCGCTGCCGCTCGGAACTGGTCGCGACATTGATCACCTTGTCGCAGATGAATTCCGCCGGCCCGGCGATTTCGTTCCGAATCGCCGCAATCAGCGCGTCGTACATGATGCCGTATTGCCGGCTCGGCTGCCGGTCGAGCAACCGGCCGAATCGCGCGATCCAGTTCTCGCCGTCCAGCGTCGCCGAGCGGAGCACCGACTCGGCGAGGCCGGTCCTGGCGAATCGCTCGAGCTGGAGGTCGCCGCCGATCTTTTCGACACGGAAATCGAACGGGTAGACCCGGTGGGGGTCGATCAGGATCGTCGGTATCCCGGCACGGCCGAGCATGACGGTTGCGGTCGAGCCCGCAAGACCGCCGCCGATGATCGCGATGTCGGTGTACCGCATGAGAATTCCGTGGCTGTGACCCCGATTTTTGCGCTGCGAATGGCAAATAAAGGCTTAGTTTCGAAGTTTGCCTTCGGGACTAACTTGGGGAGAGTTGTTTCTATTCATATTTTACCCGGATGTAATATGATTCCGCACGCGCCCGAAGATTCGGATGAAGTGCGCGGGGAGGTCGGTCGGCCGTCACATTTCGCCTTGCGCCGAACCTCGGTGAAATGCGAAATCCGCAAGTGCCAGAGGCGTTTCTTCGCTTGTCGTTTTGCTTGACTTCACTATCTCTCGATTATACAAGGCGCCCACTTAACGACAGGCGGTGAGCTACGCCAGCGTCGGAACGGAACACCCGAAGGTCCTTTTTGAAGAGCCGGACGGGCACCAACCTCGACGAATGCCGCTCAAACGCTGTCGATGATAGCTAGGCAATGCCAGGACGATATTAGTTCTCTTGAGCACGTCCTCTTGAGAGTGAATTCGGATGCATGACCTCGGTGGCGGACCGAACAGCGCACGCTGAACGGTTCGGGATCGCGGTCCTCTGTGGCGTCGATGCGCTTTCCGCTCAGCGATGAGTGGTTGGCGCGATTTCGCTTTGCGCGGTTGTTTGTTCCGTGTCGAGCGGGCCGTGCGGGACGGCTAGTCCTGAGAAGAAATTTGCGGAGCCATTCAAGGTTTTCGCGTGAACTAAAGGGTGAAGGCTGCATGCCGACGATCAACCAGCTGATCGCAAATCCGCGTGAAGTGCAGAAGTCGCGTAAGAAGGTGCCGGCGCTGCAGCAGTCGCCGCAGAAGCGCGGCGTGTGCACGCGCGTCTACACCACGACCCCGAAGAAGCCGAACTCGGCGCTTCGTAAGGTCGCCAAGGTGCGCCTGACCAACGGCTTCGAGGTGATCGGCTACATCCCGGGTGAGGGCCATAACCTGCAGGAGCACTCGGTGGTCATGATCCGCGGCGGCCGCGTCAAGGACTTGCCCGGTGTGCGCTACCACATCCTCCGCGGCGTGCTGGATACCCAGGGCGTCAAGAACCGTAAGCAGCGTCGTTCGAAGTACGGCGCGAAGCGTCCGAAGTAAGCGGGAACCGATCAGATGTCGCGTCGCCATTCTGCCGAGAAGCGTGAAGTTCTTCCGGATCCGAAGTTCGGGAACATCATCATTACGAAGTTCATGAACTCGGTGATGTACGCCGGGAAGAAGTCGGTTGCCGAAAACATCGTCTACGGTGCGCTCGGCATGATCGAGGCCAAGACCAAGCAGAACCCGCTCGGCGTGTTCGAGCAGGCGCTCGAGAACGTGATGCCGACCATCGAGGTTCGTTCCCGCCGCGTCGGCGGCGCGACCTACCAGGTTCCGGTCGAAGTCCGTTCGGTGCGCCGTCAGGCGCTCGGCATCCGCTGGCTGATCTCGGCCGCCC
The DNA here is from genome assembly GCF_054055815.1 of Bradyrhizobium sp. USDA 4503. Lineage (NCBI taxonomy): Bacteria > Pseudomonadati > Pseudomonadota > Alphaproteobacteria > Hyphomicrobiales > Nitrobacteraceae > Bradyrhizobium > Bradyrhizobium sp. USDA 4503. The sequence continues at coordinate 2,199,964 of NZ_JBSRXS010000001.1, read as the reverse complement.
GCGAGCGCAACGAGAAGACCATGACGGAGCGTCTCTCGGCTGAGCTGCTCGACGCCTCGAACAATCGCGGCAACGCCGTCAAGAAGCGGGAAGACGTGCACCGGATGGCGGAAGCCAACCGCGCGTTCTCGCACTATCGCTGGTAAGGCGAACAACGGAATTTAAGGAACAGTTTCATGCCCCGCCAACATGCCATCGAGGACTACCGCAACTTCGGTATCATGGCGCATATCGACGCCGGCAAGACCACGACCACCGAGCGTATCCTGTATTACACCGGCAAGAGCCACAAGATCGGCGAAGTGCACGAAGGTGCCGCGACGATGGACTGGATGGAGCAGGAGCAGGAGCGTGGCATCACGATCACCTCGGCTGCGACCACCGCGTTCTGGAACGGCAAGCGCCTGAACATCATCGACACCCCCGGCCACGTCGACTTCACCATCGAGGTCGAGCGTTCGCTGCGCGTGCTCGACGGCGCCGTTTGCGTTCTCGACTCCAACCAGGGCGTCGAGCCGCAGACCGAGACCGTCTGGCGCCAGGGCGACAAGTACAAGGTTCCGCGCATCGTCTTCGCCAACAAGATGGACAAGACCGGCGCCGACTTCTTCAAGTGCCTGTCCGACATCGTCGACCGCCTCGGCGCCAAGCCGATCGCGATCCAGCTGCCGATCGGTGCCGAGAACAACTTCAAGGGTCTCGTCGACCTCGTGAAGATGAAGGGCGTCATCTGGAACGATGAATCGCTCGGCGCGAAGTTCGACTATGTCGACATTCCGGAAGATCTGGTCGAGCAGGCCAAGGAATATCGCGAGAAGATGGTGGAAGCCGCCGTCGAGCTCGACGACGACGCTTTGGCTGCCTTCCTCGACGGCAAGGAGCCGGACGAGGCGACCCTGAAGCGCCTGATCCGCAAGGCCGTGCTGACCGGCGCGTTCTATCCCGTGCTGTGCGGCTCCGCGTTCAAGAACAAGGGCGTGCAGCCGCTGCTCGACGCCGTCGTCGACTATCTGCCGTCGCCGATCGACGTGCCCGCGATCAAGGGCACCGACGATGAGGGCAACGAAGTCGTGCGCAAGGCGGACGACAAGGAGCCGCTGGCGCTGCTCGCGTTCAAGATCATGGACGACCCCTTCGTCGGCACCATCACCTTCTGCCGCATCTATTCCGGCATCCTGCAGTCGGGCACCGGCGTGGTGAACTCGACCCGCGAGAAGAAAGAGCGTATCGGCCGCATGCTGCTGATGCATGCGAACAACCGCGAAGACATCAAGGAAGCCTATGCCGGCGACATCGTCGCGCTGGCTGGCCTGAAGGAAGCGCGCACCGGTGACACGCTGTGCGATCCTGACAAGCCGGTGATCCTCGAGAAGATGGAATTCCCGGAGCCGGTGATCGAGATCGCGATCGAGCCGAAGTCGAAGGCCGACCAGGAAAAGCTCGGCGTGGCGCTTGCCAAGCTCGCCGCGGAAGATCCGTCGTTCCGCGTGTCGACCGACCAGGAGTCCGGCCAGACCATTCTCAAGGGCATGGGCGAACTGCATCTCGACATCAAGGTCGACATTCTCAAGCGCACCTACAAGGTCGACGCCAACATCGGCGCGCCGCAGGTGGCGTTCCGCGAGCGCGTGACCAAGAAGGCCGAAGTCAAGTACACCCACAAGAAGCAGACCGGCGGTACCGGTCAGTTCGCCGAAGTGTCGATCGTCGTCGAGCCGAACGAGCCCGGCAAGGGCTATGAGTTCGAATCGAAGATCGTCGGCGGCGCGGTGCCGAAGGAATACATCCCCGGCGTCGAAAAGGGCCTCAACAGCGTGATGGGCTCCGGTGTTGTTGCCGGCTTCCCGGTGGTGGACGTCAAGGTGCAGCTGGTCGACGGCAAGTATCACGACGTCGACTCGTCGGCACTGGCGTTCGAAATCGCATCGCGGGCTGCGTTCCGCGAAGCGTTGACGAAGGGCAAGTCCGTTCTGCTCGAGCCGATCATGAAGGTCGAGGTGGTGACCCCGGAAGACTACACCGGTTCGGTCATCGGCGACCTGAATTCCCGGCGTGGCCAGATCCAGGGCCAAGACATGCGCGGCAACGCCAACGTCATCAACGCGATGGTGCCGCTCATGAACATGTTCGGTTACGTGAACAACCTGCGCTCGATGAGCCAGGGTCGCGCGACCTTCACCATGCAGTTCGATCACTACGCCGAAGCTCCGGCGAACGTGTCGGCTGAAGTCCAGAAGAAGTTTGCCTGATTGTCGTTGATGGCAGTCAACGATTGAACGGAGAGTCAAATGGCCAAAGCTAAATTCGAACGTAACAAGCCCCACTGCAACATCGGCACCATCGGTCACGTCGACCATGGCAAGACCTCGCTGACCGCAGCGATCACCAAGGTGCTCGCAGAAACCGGCGGCGCGACGTTCACCGCCTACGACCAGATCGACAAGGCGCCGGAAGAGAAGGCCCGCGGCATCACGATCTCGACCGCTCACGTCGAGTACGAGACGACCAACCGCCACTACGCCCACGTCGACTGCCCCGGCCACGCCGACTACGTGAAGAACATGATCACCGGTGCCGCCCAGATGGACGGCGCGATCCTGGTCGTGTCGGCTGCTGACGGCCCGATGCCGCAGACCCGCGAGCACATCCTGCTCGCCCGCCAGGTCGGCGTGCCCGCGCTCGTCGTGTTCCTCAACAAGTGCGACATGGTCGACGATCCGGAGCTGCTCGAGCTCGTCGAGCTCGAAGTCCGCGAGCTGCTCTCGAAGTACGAATTCCCGGGCGACAAGATCCCGATCATCAAGGGCTCGGCGCTCGCCGCCCTCGAAGACAAGGACAAGAAGCTCGGCCACGACGCCATCCTCGAGCTGATGCGCAACGTCGACGAGTACATCCCGCAGCCGGAGCGTCCGATCGACCAGCCGTTCCTGATGCCGGTTGAAGACGTGTTCTCGATCTCGGGCCGCGGCACCGTCGTCACCGGCCGTGTCGAGCGCGGCGTGATCAAGGTCGGCGAGGAAATCGAAATCGTCGGTATCCGCGACACCCAGAAGACCATCGTCACCGGCGTCGAAATGTTCCGCAAGCTGCTCGATCAGGGCCAGGCCGGCGATAACATCGGGGCGCTGCTCCGCGGCACCAAGCGCGAGGAAGTCGAGCGTGGCCAGGTGCTGTGCAAGCCCGGTTCAGTCAAGCCGCACACCAAGTTCAAGGCTGAGGCTTACATCCTCACCAAGGAAGAGGGCGGTCGCCACACCCCGTTCTTCACCAACTACCGTCCGCAGTTCTACTTCCGCACCACCGACGTGACCGGTGTCGTGCACCTGCCGGAAGGCACCGAGATGGTGATGCCGGGCGACAACATCGCGATGGAAGTGCACCTGATCGTGCCGATCGCGATGGAAGAGAAGCTGCGCTTCGCGATCCGCGAAGGCGGCCGCACCGTCGGCGCCGGCGTCGTCGCCGCGATCATCGAGTAACTACGCGAATAGGGAATGGCGAGTAGCGAGTGGGGCACTCCATTCGCTATTCGCTACTCGCCACTCACTAAAGAAAGAATACGGCAATGAACGGCCAAAATATTCGCATCCGTCTCAAGGCGTTCGACCATCGAATCCTCGATACGTCGACCCGCGAGATCGTGAACACGGCGAAGCGCACCGGTGCGCAGGTTCGCGGACCGATTCCGCTGCCGACCCGCATCGAGAAGTTCACCGTCAACCGTTCGCCGCACGTTGACAAGAAGAGCCGCGAGCAATTCGAGATGCGCACCCACAAGCGCCTCCTCGACATTGTCGACCCGACCCCGCAGACCGTCGATGCGCTGATGAAGCTCGACCTGGCCGCCGGTGTCGACGTCGAGATCAAGCTCTAAGGTTTTGGATTTTTACGTCCGCCGCTTGCGGACAGAAAGACAGGAAGCACGCCGATGCGCTCCGGAGTGATCGCACAAAAGGTCGGGATGACGCGGGTCTTTACGGAGACCGGCGAGCATATCCCTGTGACCGTGCTGAAGTTGGGCAACTGCCAGGTGCTGGGCCACCGCACGACCGAGAAGAACGGCTATGTCGCTCTTCAGCTCGGCTCGGGCGCCCGCAAGACCGTGTACATGCCCAAGGCCGAACGCGGCCAGTTCGCGGTCGCCAAGGTCGAACCGAAGCGCAAGGTCGCCGAGTTCCGCGTGTCCGAGGACGCGCTGATCCCGGTCGGCGCGGAAATCCAGGCGGACCATTTCGTGGTCGGCCAGTTCGTCGACGTGACCGGCACCTCGATCGGTAAGGGCTTCGCCGGCGGCATGAAGCGCTGGAATTTCGGCGGTCTGCGCGCCACCCACGGTGTGTCGATCTCGCACCGTTCGATCGGTTCGACCGGTGGCCGTCAGGACCCCGGCAAGACCTTCAAGAACAAGAAGATGCCCGGTCACATGGGCGTCGACCGCATCACCACGCTCAATCTGCGCGTGGTTTCGACCGACGTCGAGCGCGGCCTGATCCTCGTCGAAGGCGCCGTTCCCGGCTCCAAGGGCGGCTGGATCTCGGTGCGCGACGCGGTCAAGAAGCCGCTGCCGAAGGACGCCCCGAAGCCCGGCAAGTTCAAGGTTGCAGGTGGCGAAGCTGCCGAGGCTGTGGCCGAGAAGGAGGGCGTGTGAGATGGAATTGAAAGTCACGACCCTTGAAGGCAAGGACGCCGGATCCGTCGAGCTCTCGGACGCGATCTTCGGTCTCGAGCCGCGCGCCGACATCATCCAGCGCTGCGTGCAGTGGCAGCTGAACAAGCGTCAGGCCGGTACCCACAAGGCCAAGGGCCGCGCCGAGATCTGGCGCACCGGCAAGAAGATGTACAAGCAGAAGGGCACCGGCGGCGCCCGTCACGGCTCGGCCCGCGTGCCGCAGTTCCGCGGCGGTGGCCGTGCGTTCGGTCCGGTCGTTCGCTCCCATGCGACCGACCTTCCGAAGAAGGTGCGCGCGCTCGCGCTCAAGCATGCGCTCTCGGCCAAGGCCAAGGACGGCGGGCTGATCGTGATCGACAATGCGCAGCTCGAGGCCGCCAAGACCAAGGCGCTGCTCGGTCACTTCTCCGGCCTCGGGCTCACAAACGCGCTGATCATCGACGGCGCCGAGCTGAACGCCGGTTTCGCGACCGCGGCCCGGAACATTCCGAACATCGACGTGCTGCCGATCCAGGGCATCAACGTCTACGACATTCTCCGCCGCCAGAAGCTGGTGCTGACCAAGGCTGCGGTTGATGCGCTGGAGGCGCGCTTCAAATGAAGAACATCGATCCGCGCCACTACGACGTCATCATCTCTCCCGTCGTGACGGAAAAGGCGACGCTCGCCTCCGAGCACAACAAGGTGATGTTCAAGGTCGCCGGCAAGGCGACCAAGCCGCAGATCAAGGAAGCGGTCGAGAAGCTGTTCGACGTCAAGGTGAAGAGCGTCAACACTCTCGTTCGCAAGGGCAAGACCAAGGTGTTCCGCGGCAATCTCGGCTCGCAGTCGGACACCAAGCGCGCGATCGTGACCCTGGAAGAGGGCCACCGCATCGACGTGACTACCGGACTATAAGGCGCAACGACGATGGCATTGAAAACCTACAATCCCACGACGCCGGGCCAGCGCCAGCTGGTCATGGTCGATCGTTCGGCGCTCTACAAGGGCAAGCCGGTGAAGACCCTGACCGAGGGCAAGCTCGGCAACGGCGGTCGCAACAACACCGGTCGCATCACTGTGCGTTTCCGCGGCGGCGGCCACAAGAAGGCCTACCGCACCGTCGACTTCCGCCGCGACAAGGTGGACATGCCGGCGGTCGTGGAGCGGCTCGAGTATGATCCGAACCGCACCGCGTTCATCGCGCTGATCAAGTATCAGGACGGTGAGCTGGCGTACATCCTGGCGCCGCAGCGCCTGGCGGCAGGCGACACCGTCGTCGCCGGCAACTATGTCGACGTCAAGCCGGGCAACGTCATGCCGCTCGGCAACATGCCGGTCGGCACGATCGTGCACAACATCGAGCTGAAGATCGGCAAGGGCGGTCAGCTGGCGCGCTCCGCCGGCACCTACGCCCAGATCGTCGGCCGCGACCAGGACTACGTGATCGTCCGCCTGAACTCGGGCGAGCAGCGTCTGGTGCACGGCCGTTGCCGCGGCACGATCGGCGCGGTCTCCAACCCCGATCACATGAACATCTCGATCGGCAAGGCCGGTCGTACCCGCTGGCTCGGCTGGCGTCCGCACAACCGCGGCGTCGTCATGAACCCGATCGATCACCCGCACGGCGGTGGTGAAGGTCGTACCTCGGGCGGTCGCCACCCGGTTACTCCGTGGGGCAAGCCGACCAAGGGCAAGAAGACCCGCACCAACAAGTCGACCAACAAATTCATTCTCCTCAGCCGCCACAAGCGGAAGAAGTAAGGAACGCCGGACATGGTTCGTTCAGTCTGGAAAGGCCCGTTCGTCGAGGGTTCTCTGCTCAAGAAGGCAGATGCCGCGCGCTCGTCCGGCCGTCACGACGTCATCAAGATCTGGAGCCGCCGCTCGACCATCCTGCCGCAGTTCGTCGGCCTGACGTTCGGCGTCTATAACGGCCACAAGCACGTGCCGGTGGCAATCAACGAGGAAATGGTGGGTCACAAGTTCGGCGAGTTCTCGCCGACCCGGACCTTCCACGGCCATTCGGGCGACAAGAAAGCCAAGAAGGCTTGAGGATTAACCGATGAGCAAACCAAAGCGCGAACGTAGCCTCGCGGACAATGAGGCCAAGGCCGTCGCCCGCATGCTGCGCGTCAGCCCGCAGAAGCTCAACCTGGTGGCGCAGCTGATCCGCGGCCGCAAGGCGTCCGCTGCGCTCGCCGACCTGCAGTTCTCGCGCAAGCGGATCGCGGTCGATGTCAAGAAGTGCCTGGAATCGGCGATCGCGAACGCCGAGAACAACCATGACCTGGAGGTTGACGATCTGGTCGTCGCCGAGGCGCATGTCGGCAATGGCATCGTGATGAAGCGTTTTGCTCCGCGCGGCCGTGGCCGTTCGGGCCGTGTGTTCAAACCGTTCTCGCACCTGACCATCGTGGTTCGTCAGGTCGAGGCCGAGGCAAGCGCCTAAGAAGGGCGCAGGAGAAGACGATGGGTCAAAAGATCAATCCAATCGGGCTGCGTCTCGGCATCAACCGGACCTGGGACTCCCGTTGGTTCGCCGGCAAGCAGGAATACGGCAAGCTGCTGCACGAGGACGTCAAGATCCGCGAGATCCTGCACAAGGAGCTCAAGCAGGCGGCCGTCGCCCGCATCGTGATCGAGCGTCCGCACAAGAAGTGCCGCGTGACGATCCATTCGGCCCGTCCGGGCGTCGTGATCGGCAAGAAGGGTGCCGACATCGACAAGCTGCGCAAGAAGGTTGCCGACATCACCTCGTCGGACGTCGTGATCAACATCGTCGAAATCCGCAAGCCTGAGCTCGACGCGACCCTGGTCGCTGAATCGATCGCCCAGCAGCTCGAGCGCCGCGTCGCGTTCCGCCGCGCCATGAAGCGCGCCGTGCAGTCGGCGATGCGTCTCGGTGCCGGTGGCATCCGCATCAACTGCTCGGGCCGTCTCGGCGGCGCCGAAATCGCGCGCATGGAGTGGTACCGCGAAGGTCGCGTGCCGCTGCACACGCTGCGCGCCGACGTCGACTACGGCGTTGCCACCGCGTTCACGACCTTCGGCACCTGCGGCGTCAAGGTCTGGATCTTCAAGGGCGAGATCCTCGAGCACGATCCGATGGCCCAGGACAAGAAGATGGCCGAAGGCGACAGCACGCCGCGTTCGCGCCGCGACGCCGCTTGAGGCAAAGCAGGAATTTGAGGGCTTAAAGCCATGATGCAACCTAAGAAAACGAAGTTCCGGAAGGCGCATAAGGGCCGTATCCACGGCGTTGCGACCTCTGGCGCGACGTTGGCGTTCGGCCAGTTCGGCCTGAAGGCGATGGAGCCTGAGCGCGTCACCGCCCGTCAGATCGAAGCCGCCCGCCGCGCGCTGACCCGTCACATGAAGCGCGCCGGCCGCGTCTGGATCCGCGTGTTCCCGGACGTGCCGGTGTCGAAGAAGCCCGCCGAAGTCCGCATGGGCTCCGGCAAGGGTGCCCCGGAATTGTGGGTGGTCCGGATCAAGCCGGGCCGCGTGATGTTCGAGATCGACGGCGTGCCGGTGCAGACCGCGAAGGAAGCGCTGTCGCTCGCCGCCGCCAAGCTGCCGATCAAGACGCGCTTCGTTGCGCGCATTGCGGAGTAATCGCCATGGCCGAGATGAAAGTTGAAGACATTCGCGCGATGAGCGACGACCAGCGGGAAGACGCGATCCTGAATCTGAAGAAGGAACGCTTCAACCTGCGTTTCCAGCGCGCCACCGGGCAGCTGGAGAACACCTCGCGGATGCGGGAAGCCCGCCGCGATATCGCTCGTATCAAGACCATCGCTGCCCAGCAGCGCGCGAAGAAGAAGTAAGGGGCCAGCTATGCCGAAACGTACTCTGCAGGGCGTGGTCGTCAGCGACAAGCAAGCCAAGACCATCGTGGTGCGCGTCGATCGCCGCTTCACCCACCCGATCTACAAGAAGACGATCCGCCGTTCCAAGAACTACCACGCGCACGACGAGAACAACCAGTTCAAGCCGGGCGACATGGTCTGGATCGAGGAATCGAAGCCGATCTCGAAGCTGAAGCGCTGGACCGTGGTCCGGGGCGAACACAAGAAAACGGCCTGATTACTTCGGCCTGGCCGAGGGAATTCAGGGAAATTTTGAGCGCGCTGAAGCGCAGAAAGAGGACGAGGTGCATCAATGATTCAGATGCAGACCAACCTCGACGTGGCCGATAATTCAGGCGCACGCCGTGTCATGTGCATCAAGGTTCTTGGAGGTTCCAAGCGCCGCTATGCCACCGTGGGCGACGTTATCGTTGTGTCGATCAAGGAAGCCATTCCGCGTGGCAAGGTGAAGAAGGGCGACGTGATGAAGGCCGTCGTGGTCCGGGTCCGCAAGGACATCCGCCGCGCCGACGGTTCGGTCATCCGCTTCGACCGCAACGCCGCCGTGCTGATCAACAATCAGTCCGAGCCGGTCGGCACCCGTATCTTCGGGCCGGTGCCGCGCGAGCTGCGCGCCAAGAACCACATGAAGATCATTTCGCTCGCGCCGGAGGTGCTGTGATGGCTGCCAAGATCCGCAAGGGCGACAAGGTGATGGTGCTCACCGGCCGCGACAAGGGTCGCACCGGCGAGGTGTTCGAGGTGCGTCCGGACGAGAACAAGGCTCTCGTTCGCGGCATCAACATGGTGAAGCGTCACCAGAAGCAGACCCAGACCCAGGAAGGCGGCATCATCTCCAAGGAGATGCCGATCGACCTTTCGAACATTGCGTATGTCGGCAAGGACGGAAAGCCGACCCGCATCGGGTTCAAGATTCAGGCCGATGGCAAGAAGGTTCGTGTTGCCAAGAGCTCGGGAGCAGAGATCGATGGCTGATACAGCTTACACGCCGCGTCTGCGCGCGGAGTATGACAAGAAGATCCGCGGCATGATGACCGAGAAGTTCGGTTATGCCAACGTGATGCAGGTGCCGCGCCTCGACAAGGTCGTGCTCAACATGGGCGTGGGCGACTCCGTCAACGATCGCAAGAAGGCCGAGACCGCCGCCGCCGAGCTGACCCAGATCGCCGGCCAGAAGGCGATCGTGACCTATTCGCGGATCGCGATCGCGACCTTCAAGCTGCGTGAGAACCAGCCGATCGGCTGCAAGGTCACGCTGCGCAAGACCCATATGTACGAGTTCATCGACCGCCTGGTGAACGTGGCGCTGCCCCGCGTCCGCGACTTCCGCGGCCTGAACCCGAAGAGCTTCGACGGCCGTGGCAACTATTCGCTCGGCATCAAGGAGCACATCATTTTCCCCGAGATCGACTTCGACAAGGTCTCGGAAGCGCGTGGCATGGACATCACGGTCTGCACCACCGCCAAGACCGACGACGAGGCGCGTGCCTTGTTGACCGCTTTCAATTTCCCGTTCCGGCAGTGAGTAGCTGAGCCAAAGCCACTCAAACGCGGATACCCAGGAGCCAAGCATGGCAAAGAAGAGTTCAGTCGAGAAGAACAACCGGCGCAAGCGGATGGCGAAGAACGCCGGCCCGCGCCGCGAGAAGCTGAAGGCGATCATCGCCGACAAGACCAAGCCGATGGAAGAGCGCTTCGCGGCGACGCTGAAGCTCGCCGAGATGCCGCGCAACTCGTCGCCGACGCGCATCCGCAACCGTTGCGAGCTGACCGGGCGTCCGCGCTCGAACTATCGCAAGAACAAGCTCTCGCGCATCGCGCTGCGTGAACTCGGCTCCAAGGGCCTGGTTCCCGGCCTCGTGAAGTCGAGCTGGTAAGGGAGGGTCGGAACAATGTCTACGCACGATCCGATCAGCGATCTCATCACCCGCATCCGCAACGCGCAGATGCGCTCCAAGTCCAAGGTCTCGAGCCCCGGCTCGAAGATGCGCGCCAACGTGCTCGAGGTGCTGAAGTCCGAGGGTTACATCCGCGGCTACGCCAGCGTCGAGCATGCCTCGGGCCGCAGCGAGCTCGAGATCGAGCTGAAGTATTTCGACGGCGAGCCCGTCATCCGCGAGATCGAGCGGGTGTCGAAGCCGGGCCGCCGCGTTTACGCCTCGGTGAAGAACCTGCCGCGCGTGAACAACGGTCTCGGCATTTCGGTGTTGTCGACGCCGAAGGGAATCATGGCTGACCACCAGGCGCGCGACGCCAACGTGGGCGGCGAAGTTCTCTTCACGGTGTTCTGAGGAAGGATTTTACGATGTCACGTATCGGCAAAAGGCCGGTGGCGATCCCGTCGGGTGTGACGGCGACCGTCGAGGGCCAGACCGTCAAGGTGAAGGGGCCGAAGGGCCAGCTTCAGTTCGTCGTGCATGACGACGTCGAGGTGAAGTTCGAGAACGGTCAGGTCAAGGTCGCTCCGCGGGTCAAGACCAACCGCGCGCAGGCGATGTACGGCACCGCGCGCGCGCAGGTCGCCAACCTCGTCGAGGGCGTCACCAAGGGCTTCGAGAAGAAGCTCGAGATCACCGGCGTCGGCTACCGCGCCGCGATGCAGGGCAAGAACCTGCAGCTCGCGCTCGGCTACAGCCACGACGTGGTGTACGCGATCCCGGAAGGCATCACCATCGCGGTGCCGAAGCCGACCGAGATCACGATCACCGGCAACGATCCGCAGCGCGTCGGCCAGGTCGCCGCCGAGATCCGCGCCTACCGTCCGCCGGAGCCCTACAAGGGCAAGGGCGTGAAGTACGCCAACGAATTCATCTTCCGCAAGGAAGGCAAGAAGAAGTAACGGAGCCGGTCATGTCACTCAAGGTTACGAATGCCCGGCGCAAGCAGCGCGTGCGCCTTGCGCTTCGCCGCTCGGCAGGCGGCCGTCCGCGGCTGTCGGTGTTCCGCTCGTCCAAGCACATCTACGCCCAGGTCATCGACGACCAGAAGGGCGAGACGCTCGCTTCCGCCTCGTCGCTGGAGAAGACCATGCGCGACGCCGGCAAGACCGGCGCCGACATCGATGCGGCAAAGGCGGTCGGCAAGCTGCTCGCCGAGCGCGCGGCGCAGAAGGGTGTCAAGGAAGTCGTGTTCGATCGCGGCGCCTACATCTATCACGGGCGCGTCAAGGCGCTCGCGGATGCGGCGCGCGAAGGCGGATTGAGCTTCTAAACTTTACGAACGATGACGAGGAAAGAGGCGCAAGGCCTCCTAGAGATTGGAAAACACCATGGCAGGTGAACGCGAACGCGGCGGACGCGAACGGAGCAGGGAGCGCGAGGAGCGCGACAGCGAGTTCGTCGACAAGCTCGTCCACATCAATCGCGTGGCGAAGGTCGTCAAGGGCGGCAAGCGCTTCGGCTTTGCGGCGCTGGTCGTGATCGGCGACCAGAAGGGCCGGGTCGGGTTCGGCCACGGCAAGGCGCGCGAAGTTCCGGAAGCGATCCGCAAGGCGACCGAATCGGCGAAGCGCAACCTGACGCGCGTCGCGCTTCGCGAAGGCCGCACGCTGCATCACGACATCGCCGGCCGTCACGGCGCCGGCCGCGTCTACCTGCGTGCCGCTCCGGCCGGTACCGGCATCATCGCCGGCGGCCCGATGCGCGCTGTGTTCGAGACGCTCGGCATCCAGGACGTGGTGGCGAAGTCGATCGGCTCGTCGAATCCCTACAACATGGTTCGCGCGACGTTCGATGCGCTGAAGCATCAGGATTCGCCCCGCTCGGTGGCGGCACGCCGCAACATCAAGGTCTCCACCCTGCAGTCGCGCCGCGTCGGCGGCGACGCCGAAGTGGTGGCGGAATAACAACGCGCGCTTCTCGAAGCGCTATTCGGAGTTACTGTCATGGCCAAGGCCAGCAAGACCATCAAGGTCGAGCAGATCGGCAGCGCAATCCGCCGCCATCACTCGCAGCGTTCGACGCTGATCGGCCTCAAGCTCAACAAGATCGGCCGGGTTGCCGAGCTGCAGGATACCCCTGAAGTTCGCGGCATGATCAGCAAGGTTCAGCATCTCGTCCGCGTCGTCGGCGAGTAAGCAGAGATAAGGAGAAGGGCGATGAAGCTCAGCGATATCGCCGACAACGCCGGCTCGCGCAAGAAGCGCATGCGTGTCGGCCGTGGCATCGGTTCCGGCAAGGGCAAGACCTCGGGCCGCGGCGGCAAGGGCCAGACCGCGCGTTCGGGCGTCCGCATCAAGGGTTTCGAAGGCGGCCAGATGCCGATGCATCGCCGTCTGCCGAAGCGCGGCTTCAACAACATCTTCCGGCTCGACTTCGCCGAGATCAATCTCGACCGTCTGCAGGAAGCGATCGACAACAAGCTGGTCGATGCGAGCGCGACGGTGAACGTCGAATCGCTGGTCAAGGCCGGCGTGCTGCGCCGCGCCAAGGACGGCCTGCGGCTGCTCGGCCGCGGCGAGATCAAGACCAAGCTGACCATCGAGGTGCACGGCGCTTCCAAGTCGGCCATTGCCGCGGTCGAGAAGGCCGGCGGCTCGGTCAAGATCCTGGCCCCCGCCAAGGAAGAAGGCGAGGCGGCGTAACATCTGCGTCATTGCCCGCGACGCGCGGGCAATCCGCGGATCGAATGATGGACTTATCGAGGCCGAGCACCAGATAATGTCCGGTGTCTGCCGGCGCCCAGGGAATTGATCTCTTTGGGGGCGCCGGCGAATGGGGCTCCGGGAGAAAGCCGAAACATGGTCTCAGCAGCCGAACAACTTGCCGCCAACCTCAATTTCGGACAGCTGGCGAAAGCCGACGAGCTGAAGAAGCGCATCTGGTTCACCCTGGGTGCGCTGCTTGTTTATCGGCTCGGCACCTACATCCCGCTGCCCGGCATCGATCCCAACATCTGGGAGCAGGTGTTCCGCAGCCAGTCCGGCGGCATCCTCGGCATGTTCAACATGTTCGCCGGCGGCGGCATCCACCGCATGGCGATCTTCGCGCTCAACATCATGCCGTACATCTCGGCATCGATCATCGTGCAGCTGCTGACCACCGTGTCGCCGCAGCTCGAGGCGCTCAAGAAGGAAGGCGAGGCGGGCCGCAAGACGCTGAACCAGTACACCCGCTATCTGACCGTGATCCTGGCGCTGTTCCAGTCCTATGGCATCGCGATCGGCCTCGAAGGCGCCGGTAATGTCGTCAGCGACCCCGGCATGTTCTTCCGGATCTCGACCGCGATCACGCTGACCGGCGGCACCATGTTCCTGATGTGGCTCGGCGAGCAGATCACCTCGCGCGGCATCGGCAACGGTATCTCGCTGATCATCCTGTCCGGCATCGTCGCCGAGCTGCCGTCGGCGCTCGCCAACATGCTGGAACTGGGCCGCCAGGGCGCGATGTCGACCGGCCTGATCCTGATCGTCATCGTGATGGCGGTCGCCGTGATCGCCTTCATCGTGTTCATGGAGCGCGCGCAGCGCCGGCTTTTGATCCAGTATCCGAAGCGCCAGGTCGGCAACAAGATGTTCGAGGGCCAGTCCTCGCATCTGCCGCTCAAGCTCAACACCTCGGGCGTGATTCCGCCGATCTTCGCCTCGTCGCTGCTGCTGCTGCCGACCACGGTCGCGAACTTCAACGCCGGCAAGGGGCCGGAATGGTTCCAGTGGATCACGACCCAGCTCAGCCACGGCCGGCCGCTGTTCCTGTTCATGTATCTCGCGCTGATCGTGTTCTTCGCGTTCTTCTACACCGCGATCGTGTTCAATCCGACCGAGACCGCGGACAACCTGAAGAAGCATGGCGGCTTCATCCCGGGCATCCGGCCCGGCGAGCGCACCGCCGAGTACATCGACTATGTGCTGTCGCGCATCACGGTGCTCGGCGCGGTCTATCTCGCGATCGTCTGCCTGATTCCTGAAATTCTGATTTCCTACGCATCGGTCCCGTTCTACTTTGGCGGCACCTCGCTGTTGATCGTCGTCAGCGTGACGATGGATACGGTGTCGCAGGTGCAGGGCTATCTGCTCGCTCATCAGTATGAGGGGTTGATCAGGAAGTCGAAGCTCAGGGGAGGCCGCCGCCGCTGATCGCGGCTTGGCTTCGAACTCAAAACACAGGTGTGCGGACGTCGCCCACCTAGCCGGGGGGCGAAACAGATATGAGATTGATCCTTTTGGGGCCGCCGGGCTCGGGCAAGGGAACCCAGGCGCAGCGGCTGGTGCACAAGCACGGCATCGTCCAGCTCTCGACCGGTGAGATGCTGCGCGCTGCGGTCGCCGCGGGCACGCCGGTCGGCTTGCAGGCCAAGGAGATCATGGCCAATGGCGGCCTGGTTCCCGACGAGGTCGTGGTGGGAATCATCGCCGACCGCATCGAGGAGCCCGATGCCAAGAAGGGGTTCATTCTCGACGGCTTCCCGCGCACTGTGCCGCAGGCCGAGGCGCTCGACGATCTGCTCCGGAAAAAGCACCTCAAGCTCGACGCGGTGGTTGAGCTCCGCGTCAACGAGAGCGCGCTGCTCGCCCGCGTTGAGAGGCGTGCCGAGGAAACCCGCGCGCGCGGCGAGGAAGTCCGCCTCGACGACACGCCGGAAGTGCTGACCAAGCGCCTGGCGCAGTACCGTTCGCTGACGGAGCCGCTGATTCACTATTATTCGGAGCGGCGGAAGCTTCTGACGGTCGATGGCATGATGACCATCGAGCACGTCACCCGCGAGATCAACCGGATCCTGACCGCGCTCGGCGCGCTGGAACCCAGGGAACACGAGGATCACGTCCCCAAGACGGCTAAAAAGGCCGCCAAGGCGGCCATGAAGGCCAGCAAGAAGCCGGCCCGGAAGGCAGCTAGACCAGCCAAAAAGGCCGCCAAATCGGCCCGGAAGGCTGCCAAGGCGTCCTCCAAGGCCAAAGCGGCCAAGAAAACCGTGAAGAAAACCGTGAAGAAAGCCGCGAAGAAGGCGGTAAAGAAGGCCGCCCGCGCCGCGAAAGCCCGCAAGGGAGCAAAGACCGCCAAAAAGGCGGCAAAAAAGCTCACGAAAAAGCGAGCTAAACGCTAGGAGCGGTTGACGAAACCGACATGAATCCTTTAATAAGCCCCGCATCCAAGTTGGATAGTTTGATGACGATGCCGGGCCCCGAAGGACATGAGGGGAGGGCGTCGTGTTCGCGTTTGTGGACACAAGCCCGAGAGAGCAAGCACTTGAGAAGCCCGTATCCGTGATGGATCGGCGACAGGAGAGAAGTCCGTGGCCCGTATTGCCGGCGTCAACATTCCTACCAACAAGCGCGTCCTGATCGCGCTTCAGTACATCCATGGCATCGGCCAGAAGAACGCGGCCGACATCATCGAGAAGGTCAAGATCCCGCTGGACCGTCGCGTCAACCAGCTGACCGACCAGGAAGTCCTGCAGATCCGCGAAGTGATCGACCGCGACTACCTGGTCGAGGGCGACCTCCGTCGCGAGGTCGGCATCAACATCAAGCGGCTGATGGACCTCGGCTGCTACCGCGGCCTGCGTCATCGCCGCGGTCTGCCGGTGCGCGGCCAGCGCACCCACACCAATGCGCGCACGCGCAAGGGGCCGGCCAAGGCGATCGCCGGCAAGAAGAAGTAAGTTTTGCGAATTGCTAGTGGGGAGTAGCGAATGGAAATTCGCTACTCGCCATTTGCGTTTTGAGGTGTAGCCGCTGGCACTACGGCGGCGTCGAGATCACAGGAAAGGTTTGAAATGGGCAAGGAAGCCACCCGCGTACGCCGCCGCGAACGCAAGAACATCGCCTCCGGCATCGCGCACGTGAATTCGTCGTTCAACAACACGACGATCACCATCACCGACGCGCAGGGCAACACCATTGCCTGGTCGTCGGCCGGCACCATGGGCTTCAAGGGCTCACGCAAGTCGACCCCCTATGCCGCGCAGGTCGCGGCGGAAGACGTCTCCAAGAAGGCGCAGGAACACGGCATGCGCACGCTGGAGGTTGAAGTGGCCGGCCCGGGTTCGGGCCGTGAATCGGCGCTCCGTGCGCTGCAGGCTGCGGGCTTCACCGTCACCTCGATCCGCGACGTGACCACCATCCCGCACAATGGCTGCCGTCCGCGCAAGCGTCGGCGCGTTTGATCTGTAAGTCGCGGGCGGCCTCTGGCCGCCCTGCGATGGTTTTTGGAATTGACCGCGCGGACTGATCCGCGATCTCCAACGCCGGGTTCGGCCATTCGATTTGGCCCTGTGACCGGCAAATGGGTGAAACAGTGACGATCCAGAAAAATTGGCAAGAACTCATTCGACCGAACAAGCTGCAGGTAACGCCGGGCTCGGACGCGAGCCGGTTCGCCACCGTGGTCGCCGAACCGCTCGAGCGTGGCTTCGGCCAGACGCTCGGCAACGCGCTGCGCCGCATCCTGTTGTCCTCGCTGCAGGGCGCGGCGGTGCAGTCGGTGCATATCGACGGCGTGCTGCACGAGTTCTCCTCGATCGCCGGTGTCCGTGAAGACGTCACCGACATCGTCCTCAACATCAAGGACATCTCGATCAAGATGCAGGGCGAAGGCCCGAAGCGCATGGTCGTGAAGAAGCAGGGCCCGGGCGCCGTCACCGCCGGCGACATCCAGACCGTCGGCGATGTCACGGTGCTCAACCCCGACCTGCAGCTCTGCACGCTGGACGACGGCGCCGAGATCCGCATGGAGTTCACGGTCACGACCGGCAAGGGCTATGTCGCCGCCGAGCGCAACCGTCCCGAGGATGCTCCGATCGGCCTGATCCCGGTCGACAGCCTGTTCTCGCCGGTCCGCAAGGTCTCCTACAAGGTCGAGAACACCCGCGAGGGCCAGATCCTCGACTACGACAAGCTGACCATGACGATCGAGACCAACGGCGCGATCACGCCGGAGGACGCGGTGGCCTACGCCGCGCGCATCCTGCAGGATCAGCTCAACGTGTTCGTCAACTTCGAAGAGCCGCGCAAGGAAGTCACGCAGGAGATCATCCCCGATCTCGCGTTCAACCCGGCGTTCCTCAAGAAGGTCGACGAGCTCGAGCTGTCGGTGCGTTCGGCAAACTGCCTGAAGAACGACAACATCGTCTACATCGGCGACCTCGTGCAGAAGTCGGAAGCGGAAATGCTCCGCACCCCGAACTTCGGCCGCAAGTCGCTGAACGAGATCAAGGAAGTGCTGGCCCAGATGGGTCTGCACCTCGGCATGGAAGTGCCGGGCTGGCCGCCGGAGAACATCGACGAGCTCGCCAAGCGCTTCGAGGATCACTACTAAGCTTTGGTCATTCCGGACGTCGCGAAGCGGCGATCCGGAATCTCGAGATTCCGGGTTCGGCTCTGCGAGCCGCCCGGAATGACGTCCGGGCGAACGCAGGATGCCCACCTGCAAAACTTGTCGCTGAACCACCGCGGCAGAATTGAAGAAGGAAGAAGTCAATGCGTCACGGCAAGGTTCATCGGAAGCTCAACCGCACCGCCGAGCACCGGCGTGCGATGTTCGCCAACATGGCGGCCGCGCTGATCAAGCACGAGCAGATCGTCACCACGCTGCCGAAGGCCAAGGAGCTGCGGCCGATCGTCGAGAAGCTCGTCACCCTCGGCAAGAAGGGCGGCCTCGCCCTGCGCCGCCAGGCGATCTCGGAGCTGCGCGACGTCGACCAGGTCAAGAAGCTGTTCGACACGCTGGCGACCCGCTACAAGGACCGCCAGGGCGGCTACACCCGCATCATCAAGGCCGGCTTCCGCTACGGCGACAACGCGGCGATGGCCGTGATCGAGTTCGTCGACCGCGACGTCGACGCCAAGGGCCAGGATTCCGGTCCGACCCAGGACAAGGAAGCCGAGGCGGCGTAAGCCCCGCTTCGAGCCAGGTTTTGAAAGCGGCGCCTTCGGGCGCCGTTTTTGTTTGTCGGCGTCGCTCCATCCCGGACGTCGTCCTGGCGAAAGCCAGCACCCACAATCGCAAGCGGACGTTGTCGCGACGGCTGGAGGTCGCGCCGTCGCGCAATAACGCGGGCTGGTGGTAATGGGTCCTGGCTTTCGCCAGGACGACGAGGTGTGTTCTGCTTCCTCACGCATCGGTGAGATGCAATTGCGGCGCTGCATGCCGCGCCCGATATGTCCATCGACATCAATGGAGATGACAGATGAAAATCGACCTTTCCGGAAAGACTGCGCTGGTGACCGGCTCGACCGCGGGCATTGGCAATGCCATCGCAAGGGGGCTGGCCGAGACCGGCGCCGAGGTCGTCGTCAACGGCCGCGGTCAGGCCAAGGTCGATGCCGCGATTGCCGCGATCACGAAGGCGGTACCCGGCGCGAAGCTCCGCGGCATTGCCGCCGACGTATCGAGCGCTGCCGGTTGCAAGGCGCTGCTCGCGGCGCTGCCGGACGTCGACATCCTCGTCAACAATGCCGGCATCTTCGAGCCGAAGCCGTTCTTCGACATTCCCGACGAGGACTGGAGCCGCTTCTACGAGGTCAACGTGATGTCGGGCGTGCGGCTGTCGCGCGGCTACATGCAGGGCATGCTGAAGCGCAACTGGGGTCGCATCGTCTTCATTTCCTCGGAGTCCGGCCTCAACATTCCGACCGAGATGATCCACTACGGCATGACCAAGACCGCGCAGCTTGCGATCGCGCGCGGCCTCGCCGAGCTGACCAAAGGCACCGCCGTGACCGTCAACTCGGTGCTGCCCGGACCGACCATGTCCGAAGGCGTCGAGACCTTCGTCAAGGATCTCGCCAAGCAGAACGGCCAATCGGTCGAGGAGGCGGCCTCCAACTTCGTCAAGCAGCACCGGCCGACCTCGCTGCTGCAGCGCTTTGCCAGCACCGAGGAGATCGCCAACCTCGTGGTCTATGTCTGCTCCAAGCAGGCATCCGCGACCAACGGCGCCGCGCTGCGCGCCGAGGGCGGCATCGTCAACACGATCGCATGAGGCCGCACGCCGGCCTATGTGATCTCCGAAGTCGAGATGCGCGACGCCGCGGCGTTCGAGGCCTATCGGACGCTGGCGGCGAACACCATCGCACAATTTGGCGGGCGCTACGTCGTGCGCGGCGGCACAGTCGAGGTGGTGGAGGGCGGTCCACCACCGAACGCGATCGTCGTCGTCGAATTTCCGACCATGGCGCGCCTGCGCGAATGGTACGCGTCACCGGAATACGCCGAAGCGTTGAAGCTTCGCGCAACCGCGCTGGAGCGACGCCTGCTGTTCGTCGAGGGCGTACCGGCGATCTAGAGCTTTTCCCGTTCCGATGGAATCGGAACGGGGCTCTAGATTCTTGTTTTGGCGCGTTTTCTTCACGCGAACCGGTATCCACTTCGCTCGAAAACGCTCTAGCTATCCCTTCGCGCCGTCGAGGAACTCGCTGAAGCCTGCGGGACGGTAGGGACCGAAGCAAATCTGCTCCAGCACGCCAATTCCGGTCTGGCCGCCCTGGCGGGCGCGGACCACCTGCTGGACGTGCACATTCTCGCGGGCCAGCGGGTCGAGCGTCGATGGATCGAACGACTCGCCGCCGATCTCGAGCTCGCCCTTCCACATGCCCTGGCCCCACTGCGGATGGCCGTAGCCGAGCCCCTTCATCTGGAATTTGAGGATCGGGTCGAGCGCGATGGTCGTGGTGTGGCCGTCGATATCGACGAGGTCGATTTCAGCCGACTGCGCGAGCCGGGTGTGCGGCACGTATTTGACGCGATGCCGCGCGGTCGCCATGCGGCGGTCGAGGCCGTCGACCACGCCGGGAATCTCGGCCTCGCATCGGTAGAGCGGCGCGGTGATGCCCTCGCGGACCAGCGCCTCGCCCTGCGTCCCGTCGAAGAAGATCGTGTGCGAGATGTGGTCGTCCCAGACCAGCGGCGCCCAGAGGAAGAACACGCTCGGCGGCGGCATCGGCGCGCCTCCGACGTCGCGTTCGCCGACATTGCGCACGCCCCAAGAGCGATCCTTGGTGCCGTAGCAGGTGCGATCGTCGACCTTGATCCCGCCGTCGGGGTGGCTGATGACACCGCTCCAGCGGCCGAACTGGTCGAACCGGGTCGAATCCATCGCGCGGCGGCCGCCCGACCAAAGCGTCTGGCGCGCTTCCTGGATCGCGGCGGTGCGCGCGGAGAAGGTCAGGTCGCAGGCGAGGCCCGTCGCATTGTCGTCGAGCACGACCCGGGTCCGCAGCATCGGCTCGAGCACTTCGAGCCTGAACGGACCGACCTGCATCTCGGTGCGCTCGAGCGGGGCGCGCCGCGAGCCGTAAAAGCAGTGCTGCCGTCCGCCGCGTTCCACGACGCTGAAGGCGCAATCGAGGATCTTGCGGTGCGGGTAGATCGCAATGCCGATCCCGAAATAATACGCGCCGTCGGCGGTGTAGCCGTTGAACCAGGTCCGGTCATAGACATTGCGGTCGCTGGTCGAGGGAACCGCGATCGGCTCCGGCGTCTGGTGGATGGGGAAATCGTCCAGTTTGTTGAGCACGCCGATCCCTTTCGCTGTCAGTCCTTCCAGTATGAAAAGCTGTCGTGGTCCAGGGCTTGCGCGCAGGCGCCGCGGGTCATTTTCAGGAACAGCGCGTCGCCGCGCTCGGAGCGCTGCACGCTGAGCGCGGAGACGACGCCCATCATGATGCCGTGCAGCGTGTAGCGCCGATAATCCCGCCAGCAACGATCCCACTCATAGTCCCGCACGCCGCGCCGGATCAGTTCCGAATGATAGAACCGAACCAGGTCGGCCTCATGAAGACGCCGTTCGATCGGGTCGATGCCGGCCGAGAGGAAATAGGCGACGTCGACGATTCCTGGGCCCACTGTCAGCGTCTGCCAGTCCAGCGTCGCCATCGGATGGGTATTGCCGCGGACGTCGAACAGCATGTTGTCGAGCCGGAAATCCGCATGCTGGAGCGTTCGCGGCGCCGATCGATCGGACTGGTAGCGCAATAGCGCGTCCGGAAGCCGGTCGATCAGATCAAGGAATTCCGGCTCGATCACGCCGCGATATCGCTCCTTGTAGTGACCGATGATGCCGGGCAGCGCCGCGCGAAGGTCTCTGCGCCGGCTTGCGGCCATCACGAAGCATTGCACCGCATCGAGGCTCGGGTCATTCCATCGCGGCGCATGCAACGCCGCGGCCTCGGTCATGGCGATCCGGCTGTCGGCGATCGAGCATCCGGCGAGCTGATCGCCCGGACGTGCGGGCGCGAGGTCCTCCAGGATCAGGGTGAAGTCGTCGGTCGCCGGATCGATTTCGGCAAGAATCGGCCGGGGGGTGTGAATGGCGACGGTGGCGGCCAGCTCGCGATAGAATGCGACCTCGCGGACGTAAAGCGTGTGCGCGGAACCGGAGCGGCGGCTGTCGGGATCTGCGGCCGGGAATTTGCCGACGACGCTCAAGGGAGCGTTCGGCTCGTCACCGTCATAGGTCAGACGAAATCGATAGCTGTCGCCGACGAGGCCATTGCCGACCGGCTTGCAGGCGAGATCGACGACCCTGACCTGGTCGATCACACCGGCTTCGCGCAGCGCCCGCGTCATCCACTCCGGATCGATCCGCGACGGATCGGCCGTGAGCAAACTCATCGGTTTCCTCCCATCCCCGTGGGCGTCACCACCGCTCCGGCTGCGTCCTGCGCGGCCGGATTGAGGACGGGGTGATCGTTGCGCAAATCATACAGGCGCTGGCGGCTTTGGCAAAAGCCACCCGCCGGCCTGTGGGGATATCATGCCCGGGATGTTGCCCGGGCATGAGGAAGCGGACGTGAGGAGCCTTACCAGCCCTCGAGCACGATCTTGCCGCGTGACTTGCCGCTTTCCAGCAGAGCGTGGGCGCGCTTGAGGTTGGCGGCGTTGATGGTACCGAAGGTCTGGTCGAGCGTGGTGCGCAGCACGCCCTTGTCGATCAGGTCGGCGACATCGTTGAGCAGATGATGCTGCGCGATCATGTCGGGTGTCTGGAACGAGGAGCGCGTGAACATCGATTCCCAGTGCACCGAGACCGCCTTGCCCTTGAACGCGGCGACGTTGAATTCCGGCGGATCGTCGATCAGGCCGAACTTGCCCTGCGGCGCGATGAAGTCGGCGATCGACTTGTAGTGCTGGTCGGTGAAGGTGAGGCTGGCGACGAGGCCGACCGGCGGCAGCCTCAAGCTCTCGATCTGCTCCTTCATCGGCTGCGAGTGGTCGATCACCGCATGGGCGCCGAGATCGCGGCACCACTTTTGCGACTCCGGCCGCGTTGCTGTCGCAACCACGGTCAGTCCGGTGAGGCGGCGCGCAAGCTGGATCAGGATCGAGCCGACACCGCCGGCGCCGCCGGTGATCAGAAGCGTGCGCGGATCGAGGCTCTTGCCCGGCACCGCGCCGAGCCGGTCGAACAGCAGCTCCCACGCGGTGATCGAGGTCAGGGGCAGGGCGGCGGCCTGCGCGAATGATAGCGACGCCGGCTTGTTGCCGACGATGCGTTCATCGACCAGATGAAATTCCGAATTGGTGCCCTGGCGCAGGATCGAGCCCGCGTAAAACACCTCGTCGCCGGGCTTGAAGAGCGAGACGTCGGGCCCGACCGCGTCGACCACGCCGGCCGCGTCGAAGCCGAGGATCTTGTATCCGCCGTCGGTCGGCGCCGCGCGCTTGCGCACCTTGTAGTCGACCGGATTGGCCGAGATGGCCTTCACCGCGACGCGGATGTCGCGCCCCTTCGGCTCAGGCTTGGCGATCTCGAAATCGACGAGCGAATCCGCCGCCTCGATCGGCAGCGATTTTTGGTATCCGACGGCCTTCATGCCTGGTCTCCGTGGTGGGCGATTGCCTGCCGATTAACTGTCGCGCTGGCGTCCATTTGGCAAGTACTGTAAAAACAGGGAACTAGTCCCTGTTTGTATACTATTGGGAAAATACTGCATGAAACGGAAGAATTTCGCGCGCCGGCCGGGCTGCGCGGTCGAGGCGGCGCTCGACCTGATCGATGGCAAATGGAAGGGCGTGATCCTGTATCATTTGCAGGCCGGCACCCAGCGCTTCGGCGAGTTGGGCGGCGGATGCCCGGCATCACCCAGCGCATGCTGACCAAGCAGCTGCGCGCGCTCGAGGACGACGGCCTCGTGATCCGCAAGGTCTATGCCGAGGTGCCGCCACGGGTCGAGTACACGCTTTCCGAACTCGGCGAGAGCCTGCGCCCGGTGATCGATATTCTGAAAGCCTGGGGCGAGGGCCATCAGGAGCGGCTGTCCTGCGCGCCGGCGCCGGAGGTCATTGTGAAGAAGTCGAAGCGCGCGGCCTGAAAGCATGTTCGCGCGACGCGCTCCGCTTCACCTCGCCCTGCGTGCGGGGAGAGGCATAGGCCGCCTACGGCGGCCGTTCTCAAGAACGCCTAAGCGGTGCTTCGGCTATGACGCATCGTCAGATGCGTTCCGGGTGAGGGGGAGCCTCAGCAAGCGCAGCTGCTGCCGAATACGCGGAGAGGGCCCCTCACCCCAACCCTCTCCCCGTAAGAACGGGGAGAGGGAGCGCGGCGCCGTCCTGGTCAATATTCGACCGATCTCATTCAGCTAGAAACGCGTGAACCAAACGCTCGATGAAAACGGCCGGAGCGATGCCCCGGCCGTCTATGAGTTGGTCTCAGCTCCGATCAGATCAGAACGCAACCTGCGTGCGCAGCGCGACCGCGTCGAACTTCGAACCGACGTCCGCAGCCGAGGTCGCCGAGGCCTGCTTGGCGATATCGCCGTGCAGATAGTTCAGCATGAAGCGGACGTTGTTGTTGACGTACCAGTTCAGCGCGGCGGTGTAGACGGTCTGCCGTCCACCCGCGATGCCGACCGCCTGCGCGATCTGATCGTTGAGGTCCATCGTGCTGACGCGGCCGGCGATTTCCCAGGCGCCCCAGCCGCCGCCCGCGAGCGAGAACGGATCATGCGGCTTGATCCCGCTATAGGAGGCCGTCGCCGGGTTGTAGGCGTGGTTCTCGCCGGTCAGCACATAGCCGACCTGCGCGTAACCGCCGTCGAACTTCAGGCTCGGCGCGCCGAACGGCGGCAGTCCGGTGTTCGCGGAGCGGTCGACATTGAACCAGTAATATTCGCCCTGCGCGATGAACGGGCCATAGGTCGCCGCCGCCTCGACGCCGTAGACCTGCGCGCCGGAGACATTGGCGATCGCACCGGTCGAGATCAGCGTGGTCGGATCGATGCGCAGCTCGGGCCGGTCGCTGAGCGTGAGCGTCTGCGCCTGCGTGAGCTGGTTGCGCGGCGGCTGCACCAGCCATTCCGCATCGGCGCCAATGTGCACCGAATAATTCTTGCCGCTGATCGGATTGCCGGCGACGCGGATGACCCCGCCATACTGCTCGGACGTGCCGGCCGGCGAGGCGGAGGACGCGGAGTGGATGGCGCCCGACGTCGGTCCGGTGACATAGCCGCCGATCCAGAACTGGTCGTTCCACCAGCGGGTGCCGGCGGCCGAACGGAAGTCACCGGCGGCGATGTTCTGTGCGATGATGCCGACCGAGGCGCGCTCCATGAACAGGATGTCGTTGGAGCTGGTCGCTTCGTCGAGTGTCCACGGCACGTCCATGATGCCGCCTTCGATCGCCATCTTGCCGCCGAACGGCTTGAAGCCGGTGTAGCTCAGATACGCGTTCTCGATGCCCGAGGTGCCGCCGCCGGGCAGCGATCCCGGCGCCGCGCCGCCGAAGCCGTCGGACGAGCCGCCGAAATCGTAGATCAGCGAGTAATTCCAGTCACCGAAGAACTTGCCGACGATGCCGATGCGCGCGCGGCGGACGTTCTCGCCGCTGTCGAGCTTCTGCGGTGAGGTGCCTGCGGTGTTCGGGCGATAGTCGTAGCCGCCGACATCCCAGTGCACGCGGCTCGTGATCGCAACGCAGTTCTGTTCGTCCGCGGTGCAGATCGTCGGCCGGTTGTTCGGCATCGTCACCACGACGCCGGACGGCGCGACCGGGCCCTTCACCGGGATCGCGGCGTTGGCGGTCGCCACCCGCGCGGCCTTGGCATCCGCCGCCTTCGCATTGGCGTTTGCGCTGGCTGCGCTTGCGGTATTGGCGTTGGTCTGCTTCTGCAGTTTGTCGAGCTTCTGCTCGAGCATCTTCAGCTGCTGCTTCAGCAGCGCGATCTCCGCATCGCTGCCGCCTCCGGCCGATTGCGAATAGGCCGGCGAGGCGGCAAGCGCCCCTGCCAGGCCTATGGCGATTGCACTGACTTTTGTTGCACCCATTGTGCACCCCCGTTGTGTTTGAATTCCCCACTCACTCACTGAACGGTCCTAGGAGCGTATCGTGACTGACGCACGACAGTGCTTCCGGGCATCGCAGTTCCGCTTGTGGTCCGCAGGCAACAAGCGGAGCGGCGCAGCGAGATGACAGCCATCATAGAAGCTTGGCGGCGCGCTTCAACGCGGCCGCTGCGGGTTGTGCACCGGTACGGCGGGGGGGCCAGTTATCCGGCCGGGCGCCCTTCAATTGCCCGGCAAACACGCCTATATTCCGGCGTTTCCACGAGAGGTGAGAATGCTCCGACCTGTCCGCTTTGCTGCCGTATCCGCTCTGTGCACGTTGGCCTTCATGGGGAATCTTTCCGCAGCCGCGGCCCAGGACCGCCGCGTGCCGTCCTCGCAGGCCGAGCTGCAATTGTCCTATGCGCCGATCGTGCAGCGGGTGCAGCCGGCGGTGGTCAATGTCTACGCCGCCAAGACCGTGCAGAACCGCAATCCATTTCTGGATGACCCGATTTTTCGCCGGTTCTTCGGCGTGCCGGGACAGCAGCCCGAGCAGATGCAGCGCTCGCTCGGCTCCGGCGTGATGGTCGATGGCTCCGGCCTCGTAGTCACAAACAATCACGTGATCGAGGGCGCCGATCAGGTGAAGGTCTCGCTCGCCGACAAGCGCGAATACGAGGCCGAGATCGTGCTGAAGGACAGCCGTACCGACCTCGCGGTGCTGCGCCTGAAGGACACCAACAAGGAGAAGTTCGCGACCCTCGACTTCGCCAATTCCGACCAGCTGCAGGTCGGTGACGTCGTGCTCGCGATCGGCAATCCGTTCGGCGTCGGCCAGACCGTGACGCACGGCATCATCTCGGCCCTGGCGCGCACTCAAGTCGGGATCACGGATTATCAATTCTTCATTCAGACCGACGCCGCGATCAATCCCGGCAATTCCGGCGGCGCGCTGGTCGACATGACCGGCCGGCTCGCCGGCATCAACACTGCGATCTTCTCGCGCTCCGGCGGCTCGCAGGGCATCGGCTTTGCGATCCCCGCCAACATGGTGCGCGTCGTGGTGGCCTCCGCCAAGAGCGGCGGCAAGAATGTGAAGCGGCCATGGCTCGGCGCGCGGCTGCAGGCGGTGACGCCGGAGATTGCCGAGACGCTCGGGCTGAAGCTGCCGTCTGGCGCGCTGGTCGCTAACGTCGCGCCGAACAGCCCGGCGGCGAAGGCCGGACTGAAGCTCTCCGACCTGATCGTCGGGATCGACGGCACGCCGATCGACGATCCCAACGCGTTCGACTACCGCTTCGCGACCCGTCCGCTCGGCGGCAACGCGGAGATCGAGGTGCAGCGCGCCGGCAAGCCGGTGAAGCTCACCATACCGCTGGAGACCGCGCCCGACACCAACCGCGACGAGATCGTGCTGACCGCGCGCTCGCCGTTCCAGGGCGCGAGGGTCGCCAACATCTCGCCGGCGCTGGCCGACGAACTGCATCTCGACGCCGGTGCCGAGGGCGTGGTGGTGACTGATCTCGCCGGTGACGGCACCGCGGCCAATGTCGGCTTCCAGAAGGGCGACATCATCCTCGCGGTCAACAACGAGAAGATCGTGCGGACCAGCGACCTCGAGAAGGCATCGAAGACGGGGACGCGGGTCTGGCGCATCACGCTGGTGCGCGGCGGCCAGCAGATCAACGTGACGCTCGGCGGATGAGCCCCAAGCAACCGCGAGAGGCCGGCAACCTCTTTGCTGCGGCGGGGATGGAGCAGGACGCGCCGCACCCGCTGCCGGACCGGCTGCGTCCGCGCACGCTGGCCGATGTCGTCGGCCAGGATCACATCCTCGGCCCTGACGGCGCGCTGACGCGGATGCTGGAGACGCGCACGCTGGGCTCGCTGGTGTTCTGGGGACCGCCCGGCACCGGCAAGACCACGGTGGCGCGGCTTCTGGCCGACGCCACCGAGCTGCATTTCGAGCAGATCTCCGCGGTGTTCTCCGGCGTCGCCGATCTCAAGAAGGCGTTCGATGCCGCGCGTGCCCGCCGCGAGACCGGCAAGGGCACGCTGCTGTTCGTCGACGAGGTGCATCGTTTCAATCGCGCGCAGCAGGATTCCTTCCTGCCCGTGATGGAGGACGGCACGGTGGTGCTGGTCGGCGCCACCACGGAGAACCCGTCCTTCGAGCTCAACGCGGCGCTTCTGTCGCGCGCCCGCGTGCTGGTGTTTCACTCGCTCGATACGGCGGCGATCGAGAAACTGTTCGCCAATGCCGAGAAGATCGAGGGCAAGCCGCTGCCGCTCGATGCCGAAGCCCGCGCCGTGCTGGTGCGGATGGCCGATGGCGATGGCCGCGCCTCGCTGACATTGGCCGAAGAGGTCTGGCGCGCCGCCCGCAAGGGCGAGGTGTTCAACGCCGAGCAGTTGCAGGCCATCCTGCAACGCCGGGCGCCGATCTACGACAAATCGGCCGACGGCCATTACAATCTGATCTCGGCGCTGCACAAGTCAGTGCGCGGCTCCGATCCGGATGCGGCGCTGTATTATCTCGCGCGCATGTTCGATGCCGGCGAGGATCCGCTGTTCCTGGCGCGGCGCGTGGTGCGCATGGCGGTCGAAGATATCGGCCTTGCCGATCCGCAGGCGCTGGCGGTGTGCAACGCCGCCAAGGATGCTTACGATTTCCTCGGCTCGCCGGAGGGTGAGCTCGCGATCGCGCAGGCCGTGGTCTATCTCGCCACCGCGCCGAAATCGAACGCGGTCTACACCGCGTTTGGTGCTGCGATGCAGACCGCGAAGCAGGGCGGCTCGCTGCTGCCGCCGAAGCACATTTTGAATTCGCCGACCAAGCTGATGAAGTCGGAGGGCTACGGCTCCGGCTATCAATATGATCACGACATGCCGGACGCATTCTCCGGCCAGGACTATTTCCCGGAAGCGCTGGGCCGCCAGACCTTCTACGATCCGCCCGACCGCGGCTTCGAACGCGAGATCCGCAAGCGGCTGGATTACTGGCAGCGGCTGCGCAAGGACCGGGGCGGGAGCTAGGGCAAGACGAGATTGGGCCGTGGCCGCGAATAGCGTGCGTTCCCACCTGCGGCGCGGGCAGGGAACGCTTGCGTAACTTCGGAATATTAGAAATATATTCCTGATTTGCCCGACGTGTCAAGTTGCTTGGTGCCACGCCGATCGCCGCCGGCTCCTTTGCATGGGGTTGTTTTCGATATTTTGCCAGCGCCCGCTGCGACGGCCCATAACTTGATAGTGCTTGAGCGCATCACTTGACGCTCTTCACGAACTCCAAAATCTCGTCCGTCAGCCGCGTGTCCGGCGTGTTGATCGCATAGACCTCCGACATGTGGCTGTGCTGCGGCAGCATGAAGCTGCGGGCGCAGCCGCTCGGCCGCTTGCAACTGGCCTGCTTCATGAGCTCGAACTGCTCGACGAAGCGCGGCGGATCGAGCTCGGCCGCGGTGATCAGGAACGGGATCGGGCTCGCGACCAGCCCTTGCAGCGAGGAGCGTTCGGCATAGCGCGAGGGGTCGGAGCCGTAATAGGCGAGCTCGGCGTCGCCGGCCGGCGAGGCCGTCAGATCATAGATGCCCGACACCATGATCGCGCCGGCAAGTCCGCCGCCCTTCACCTTGTGGAATTCGCCATGGGAGACATAGCTCTCGACATGGATCGCGCCGGCCGATTGGCCCATCAGGAAGATGCGCCTCGGCTCGCCGCCGCGGGAGGCGATGTTTTCCGCAACCCACTGCACGATCGCACCCATGTCCTCCGGGCCTGCCGGCCACGGAAAGGCCGGCGCGAGGCGATAGGTGGCATTGACGCCGACGAAGCCGTTCTTGACCGCCCACAGCATGATGTTGTCGTAGAACGGGCTGCCGGGCGCGCGCTTGTTGCCCGCGACGAAGCCCCCGCCATGGATGTAGATCAGCACGGGTCGTGCGGGCGCCGCCGTCTCCGGCGTGAACACGTCGAGCAGATGCCGGTCGGCGGGGCCGTATTTGAGGTCGCGCTCGACCTTGACGCCCTGATAGGGCTCCTTCTGTTGCAGCGGCGCGTAGAGTGCAGCGGTCTTGGGCGGGTCGATGACGCGGCCGAGTTCCAGGAGCTTCCAGGCCAGATCTTCCGGCATCGCGGCTTCGGGCATCGGACTTTGCTGGGCGAGCGCAGGGTCAGTGAGCATCAGGGCCGCCGCCAAAGCCGATATCGCCAGTCTCATTCCAGGGCCCCCGTCGATTGTCGTATGCGGCCGAACATGGCCGATGTTGCACCGGATTCACACCGATTTCGCCGTGACGATTCGCGGCATTTGCGCTAGGCACAATGCAGGTCTGGAGCCGAAAAATCACCATGAGCCGCCGCATCAAGAGAACTACATCGCCGGGCGACCGCGCCAAAGGGCGCGACAAGGGCCGCGACCGGGACCGCGCCGGCGATCGCGGCAAGGATCGTGGTAAGGATCGTGGCAAGAGCGGATCGGCGGAGCGCACCCGCAAGCCGGACGATCGCAAGTTCGGTGAGCGCAAGTCTGGAGAGCGTCCGTTCGCGCATCGTGCGGCCGGAAAGCCGCCGCGCTTTGCCGAGTCGCGTCGCGACCGGCAGGAGCGGGCTGAGCCCGCCGCTACGAAGCCCGCGGCCGAGCAGCCGCTGCCGACCAAGGTACAGACCGTCGTCGTCACCGCCGACGAGAACGGCATGCGCGTCGACCGTTTCCTCGAGGCACGCTTTCCCAGCCTGTCGTTCTCCCACATCCAGCGCATCGTCCGGAAGGGCGAACTCAGGGTCAACGGCAAGCGCGCCGATTCCAAGGACCGGCTGGAGGAGGGCCAGAGCGTGCGCATCCCGCCGTTGCGGCTCGACACGCCGAAGACATCAGGCACGCTCTCCGAGGCCGAGGCGAAGACGCTGCAGGCGCTGAAGGACATGACGCTGTACGAGGACGACGACGTGCTGGTGCTGAACAAGCCGGCCGGTCTCGCCGTGCAGGGCGGCTCCGGCATGACGCGCCATGTCGACCAGATGCTCGAGGTGATGCGCGACGCCAAGGGGCAGAAGCCGCGGCTGGTGCATCGGCTCGACCGGGAGACCTCCGGCTGCCTTCTGGTCGCCAAGACGCGTTTCGCTGCCACGCACCTCACCGGCGCATTCCGCCATCGCTCCGCGCGCAAGATCTACTGGGCGCTGGTCGCCGGCGTGCCGAAGCCGAAGCAGGGCCGCATCTCGACCTATCTCGCCAAGGAGGAGAGCGAGGAGGACAGCATCATGCGGATCGCCGAGCATGGTGACGAGGGCGCGAGCCACGCCGTGACCTATTATGCCGTGGTCGAGACCTCGGCGACTAAGCTCGCCTGGGTCTCGCTCAAGCCGGTGACCGGCCGCACCCATCAATTGCGCGCCCACATGGCGCATATCGATCATGCCATCGTCGGCGATCCCAAATATTTCAACAAGGAGAACTGGCAGCTGCCCGGCGGCTTGCAGAACCGGCTGCATCTGCTCGCCCGCCGCATCGTGATTCCGCACCCGCGCGGCGGCGTGATCGATGCCACCGCGCCGCTGCCGCCGCACATGCTGCAATCCTGGAATCTGCTCGGGCTCGAGGCCGACCGGTTCGACCCGATCGAGAACGCGCCCGAGGAGTGACGGTCGGGCGCCGATATCCGGCGCGGACAGCAACAACGATCAAACGGCTCCGCGCTTTGCGGCTATCCTCGCGCGCCGGCCTTTGCCGGCCTGCAACGGAGACTCTCCATGATCGGCACCTGGCTGCGCGTCACGCTTTTCCTGATCGGCTCGGCTGTCGCCGCGGTGACGGCACAGGCCGAGACCATCGTGCTCCGCGGCGGCACGCTCTACGCATCGGCCGACGCGCAAGCGCTGCCGGATGCGGTGATCGTGGTGACCGACGGCGTCATCAGCGCGGTCGGCAAGTCCGGCGACATCCAGGTGCCGCCGGATGCCCGCGTGATCGATTGCAGCGGCAAGACCATCGTCGCCGGCTTCTGGAACAGCCATGTCCATTTCACGCAGAAAGTCTGGCGCAACGCCGGCCGCGGCGCTGACGCAGCACATGCAGGAGATGCTGACGCGCTGGGGTTTACCACGGTCTGGGATCTCGGCTCCGATCCGAGCGACACGTTGCCGCTGCGCAAGCGCATCGTCGCGGGCGAAGTCGCCGGCCCCAACATCCTGCTCGCCGGCAACATCTTCCCGAAGGGCGGGCACCCCGTCTACATCCCGCGTGAAGTGCAGCTTCCTGAAGTCGCAACGCCGGAGGAGGCCACGAAATGGGCACGCGACTGGCTCGGCATGGGTGAGGACGGCATCAAGCTGTTCACCGGGGCGTTCATGGGCGACAAGCCCGTTGTCAACATGGACCCTGCAATCGCCAAAGCGGCTGTCGACGTCGCGCATGCGCAGGGCAGGCCCGTGTTCGCGCATCCGCAGAACAAGGTCGGCGTCGAGACGGTGATCGAGTCCGGCGTCGACGTGCTCGCGCACACCACGCCCGGCGAACCCAGCTACACCGCGGATCAGCTGGCGCGGTTCAAGGCACAGGGGACTGCGCTCGTTCCCACACTGTCGCTGTTCACCACCGTGGTGCTCGATCCGAACGTCACCAACCGTCTGGTGGCCTCGACCGTCAACCAGCTCAAGCAGTTTTCGGAGAATGGCGGCACGGTACTGTTCGGCACCGATGTCGGTTTCACCACGCTGTACGACACCACGCAGGAATTTCAGCTGATGCACCGCGTGTTGTCGGAGCGGCAGGTGCTGGCCTCGCTGACGACCAATCCGGCGCGGTTCTTCAAGGCCGCGAAGAAGGGACGGGTCGAGCAGGGCTTCGACGCCGATCTCGTGGTGCTCGACGGCGATCCGCTCGGTGACGTCGGCAATCTTGCGAAAGTGAGCAGCACGATCCGTGCCGGTCACGTGATCTACCAGAAACCGTGACGAGGGCGGGGAACTCGCATCTCGGGGGCAGCGTTGACGCATGGTGCGTTCACTTGAACCGTTGCTGTCGCGTCACGACATATAGGCTATGAAGCGATCCCTGATTGTTGCCGGCATTCTGCTCTGGGCCATGGGCGCGGCAAGCGCACAAATCCTTGCGCCCGGCCGCTCGACGTGGGATCCGCCGGTCCCTCAGCCTCCGCCTCCGCCGCGGATCGAGGTGCCGGCGATCCCCAGGATGGACGCGCCGACGCAGCCGAGCCTGCGCTCGCGGCCGCGCAGCTCGTTCGGCGACCGCGTCAGCCGGTGCCTCGACGAGGCCGCCGCCGCCGGCCTGAACCAGGCCGAGCGTGCCGCCTATTCGCGATCCTGCGCCAACCACCGGGATTAGGGCAGGGCGTGGTCTGCTAGACAAGCCTTGCTGACGCATGGACGGAATTGTCGTCGCGCCGGCGCGAGTACGAACAGGCAAACGACATCGGCCGGCGGAGCCGCGGCGATCCGGTTCAAGGCTGTCGACCGTGCGAATCTGTCTGGCTATCCAAACGGACCGCTTTGATTTCGTCTCATGATCTTGAGCGTGAGCAGGGCCGCCCCGAGCACAAGAAGCAAGACACCGACGACAGTTGTGCTTGTCGATTCGAATGTCACACCGACTGCTGTCAGCAAGCAGCCGACAACGATAGCAATAAGCCCACCAAGCTTCTTTACCAACAGAAGCTGTCCGTCGCTTGCGCGCGCCACCATGATCAACCTCACTCTGTAAGTGATGCGGTCATTCCACCGTCGCCGCGGGCCGGTGTTGCTTGGACAAGCGGCGGGCTCACATCCGCACACGATGATCGTACTCTCGCGTGCCAATGATGGAAATCGCTCGTTGCTGCCATGATGACTTCTCTTTTGATTCAATTGCGCCGCGGGCGATTGGACAATCTTGCTTACCTAGCCGCGCCGAAACGTCGCATGACAATATCGAATGTGCATCGCGCAACGGCGCTGCGATTCCGCGATACGCAATGCGTTCAGCGCATTTGTCGTAAAGTGTTCTGGACCAACGCAAGCATTGCAAAGGCTGTGGGAGTGGATCGTTGACTCCGTGGTTTTTTGGGCGCCTACTTCTGGTTGCCGACTAGAAGACCTGAAGCAATAAGGTCGAAATCCGGAAGGACAGCCAATGCGGCCGCCTTCGATCGCGGAACAAGCGGAGCGGCCCTACATCTCGACCGGGCACTTGCCCGAACCCGAGATGGTGCAGGAGCTCGTGTCTCAAGCGCATCAGCGCTTCAAGTCGAACAGCGAAGGGACCAATTCGCAGGTTTATCCGGCCCTGGCCAGAGTGCCGAGTGAACTGTTCGGCGTCTGTGTGGCCGGTACCAGCGGGCGTGTCTACGGCGCGGGCGATATCGAATACGAATTCTCGATCATGAGTGTATCGAAGCCATTCGTATTCGCATTGGTGTGCGAGGCCATCGGCCCTGAAGAGGCTCGTGCAAAACTGGGCGCGAACGCGACCGGGCTGCCGTTCAATTCACTGGCGGCGATCGAGCATGGAGCCGGGCGCACCAACCCCATGGTGAACGCAGGCGCGATCGCGACCACAAGCCTTGTGCCGGGCTCGAGCGCTGACGAGCAATGGTGGTTCATCCATGACGGTCTCTCGCGCTTCGCGGGCCGCAAGCTTTCGCTCAACGAGGAAGTCTACGCATCGGCATCCAAGACCAATTTTCGCAATCGAAGCATCGCGCGGTTGCTGGAGAGCTACGACCGGATCTATTGCGACGCCAGGCAGGCGACCGATCTCTACACCCGGCAGTGTTCGCTGAATGTGAGCGCCAGGGATCTCGCCGTGATGGGTGCGACGCTGGCCGACGGCGGGGTGAACCCCGTGACCCGGCAGCGGGTGGTCGATGCGGCCGTGTGCCACTATGCGTTGGCGGTCATGGTCACTGCTGGACTGTACGAGACGTCGGGCGACTGGCTGTACGACATCGGTCTGCCCGGCAAAAGCGGCATTGGTGGAGGCATCGTCGCGGTGTCTCCGGGAAAGGGTGGTTTCGGCACTTTCGGGCCGCCACTGGATGCGGCCGGCAACAGCGTGCGAGGGCAGCTCGCCGCG
The DNA here is from genome assembly GCF_054055815.1 of Bradyrhizobium sp. USDA 4503. Classification (NCBI taxonomy): domain Bacteria; kingdom Pseudomonadati; phylum Pseudomonadota; class Alphaproteobacteria; order Hyphomicrobiales; family Nitrobacteraceae; genus Bradyrhizobium; species Bradyrhizobium sp. USDA 4503. Next base: position 2,165,173 of record NZ_JBSRXS010000001.1, on the reverse strand, counting down.
AAGTTCCTGTCGCAAAGACTGGGCATGGATCTGTTCGTGTCCCAACCGGACGAGTGAAGAGGCACTGAAGATCGGTCGAGCCGTGGCCCGATCGATCGCAACGTCGGGCAGGTTGGAGGACGCGATGGCAACGCAAGCAATCTCGATCGGCGACATTCATCAGGAAGAGCGCGCATCATGGGTGCCCATGGTCGCGATTGCGTTCGGCCAGATGATCATGTCGTTCAACGTCGCGTCGTTGCCGGTTGCGATGGGGGGAATGGTGGCCAGCTTCGGCGTGCCGCCGACCACGGTCGCGACTGGAATCGTGGCGTACTCGATGCTTGTCGCCGGGTTCGTGATGCTTGGCGCCAAGCTTGCCCAAAGGTTCGGGGCGGTGCAGGTATTTCGCGGTGCCGTCGTGCTTTTTCTGATAGCGCAGATTGCGATGACGTTCAGCCCTACGGCCTCCGTCATGATTTCCGCTCAGGCGCTTTGCGGCGCTGCGGGCGCGGTGATCGTGCCCTCGCTCGTCGCGCTGATTGCCGAGAATTATGCCGGACGCCAGCAGGCGACGGCCCTTGGCGCGTTGGGCTCGGCGCGGGCTGCCGCCGGCGTGCTGGCATTCGTCGTCGGCGGGTTGCTCGGCACCTATATCGGCTGGCGCCCCGCGTTTGGAGTTATCATCGTTGCCTCGGCGATCGCTTTCGCTCTGAGTTTCCGCCTGCGGCCGGACCGCGGTCGCGCGGATGTCCAGATCGACCTGATCGGGGTCGCTCTTGCCGCGAGCGCGATCATCTTCATCAGCTTCGGCTTCAATAATCTGAACAGTTGGGGCGTGATCCTGGCGACCCCTAACGCGCCATTCGACTTGCTGGGCGTCTCGCCGGCACCGGTCCTGATCGTGCTTGGCATAGTGCTCGGGCAGGCATTCCTGATGTGGACGCATCGCCAGCAGGCCGCGGGGAGGACGCCTTTGCTGGCGTTGGAGGTGATCGATTCGCCGGAGGAGAGGTGTGCGGTCTACGCGCTGTTCGCGGTCGTGGCGCTCGAGGCCGCGCTGAACTTCACGGTGCCGCTCTACATCCAGATCGTGCAGGGACGTTCGCCAATCGCGACGGCGATCGCGATGATGCCGTTCAATCTGACCGTCTTTCTCTCGGCGATGCTGATCGTCAATCTCTACGACAAGCTGACGCCGCGCCGGATCGGGCGCTTCGGCTTTGGCCTCTGCACTGTCGCGTTGTTGTGGCTCGCGTTCGTCGTGCGCAACGACTGGAGCGAAATTCCCGTTCTGCTTGGCCTCGTGCTGTTCGGCATCGGCCAGGGCTCGGTGGTGACACTGCTGTTCAACGTTCTGGTCACGGCCTCACCCAAGGCGTTGGCGGGGGATGTCGGGTCTTTGCGCGGAACCACGCAGAATCTGGCGGCTGCCGTTGGCACCGCGGTGGCCGGAGCTCTTCTGGTCGGTCTTTTGAGCACGATCGCGCTCGGCAGGATCGCGGCCAGTCCGGTGCTGACCAAGGAGCTTCAGAGCCAGGTTGATCTCGGCAACATCACTTTCGTCAGCAATGACCGGCTGCGCAGCGTACTCGAAGGCACGAGCGGTACGCCACAGCAGGTCGAGGAAGCCGTCCGGGTCAACACCGAAGCGCGCCTGCGCGCTTTGAAGATCGGGTTGCTGATCATGGCCGGCCTCGCACTGCTTGCGGTCATTCCCGCGGGACGGCTGCCGAATTATCGGCCAGGCGAAATACCGGACGACGGAGCGACCGGCGAGCGCGAGCGATCGACCTGATCGGATGTCGGGCGCCTCGGGGCAAGAAGGTCTCTGCAATAACGAGGTGCCAGATATGGATGAACTCGACCGTCGCATCGTGCTCCGGAGAATGCTTGGCGGCGTCGCAGCCGCTGGTCTCGGAACAGGCTTGCTGACGCAGGTGGCCAGGGCGCTGCCACTGCCCCCGAAGATGCCCTCGTGGCGAAGACGGATGATCCGGAGCGGCCGCTTCATATGGTCGTCGCCCGGCCATCACCGCGCCCGCGTCCTCCGCCACCGCGCCGCCGCTGGCATCGCCGGCGCCGCTGGACCTGTTGGTGGCACAGAGGTCGCCGCCGCTGTGGATGCGCTGGTGAGAGCAGGCACAAGCTCCGGCGGCGCGAGTGGCGCGGTTGCGCGGCCTGGAATGCGCGACCGTGCCATGGCTGCTTGGGATCAAGGAGGACGACATGGCTACCTATGAGAACAGTTCCACGATGCTCCGCGGGCTACCTGGCCCGCCTTTATGGGTCTGCGTTCTGCTGGGCCTCGTCATGATCGCCGCGGGCCTTCTGGTGCTGGGAGATGTCGTGCTTTTCACCGTGATCAGCGCCATCTTTATCGGCTGGACGGCCATCGTTGCCGGCGGGTTCGAAATCCTGCACGCCTTCTGGACCAAGGGCTGGGGTGGATTCGTGTGGCAGCTTGTGCTGGGGGTGCTCTACCTTGCCTGCGGAATCGTTCTGCTCAGCCAACCGGTGGCGAGCGCGCTGCTCTTGACCTATGCCCTCGGTCTCATGCTTTTGGTCTCCGGGATTGTGCGCATGCTGGTCGGCATCGGCCATTGGCAGCAGTCCGGCTGGATCATGCTCGCATCCGGGCTGTTTGGCGTTCTGGCCGGCCTCGTCATTCTGACGGGATTTCCGGCGACCGGACTGTGGGTGCTCGGGCTGCTGCTGGGGATCGATCTGCTGTCTCATGGCATCGGATGGCTGAGTTACGCTTTACAGCCTGCCGCCAGAGCGGCTCAATAAGCCGTCGATCCTCCAGGGAGCAGCAGAACTCTCATTAATCGTCTGAAATCAAGTCGGCTCCTCGCGAGATCAATGACGGTCTCGCGCGATGCGCCATCGGCGGAGAGTGGACATGTCAGGTTTGAGGAAGGGCGTGAGAGTTTCGGCGCTGGTTGCGTCGATCGTGATGAGCCTCGTCGCCTTGCTGCCAGCGCAAGCTCAGGAGGATGGCGACGTGCTGTTTCAGAACGTGCGAATTTTCGATGGCAGGAATGGCGCGCTGTCCGGGCCGTCCAATGTGCTGATCCGGAACAACAAGATCGAGAAAATTTCGACTGGGCCGATCGCGGCCGACGCTCAGGTGATTGCCGGCGACGGACGGGTGCTGATGCCCGGGCTGATCGACGCGCACTGGCATGCATTGCTGGTACGCCCGACGCCGGCGGCCGTGATGGCCAGCGACATCGGTTACATCAATCTTCTTGCGGCCGCCGAGGCAACGGCCACCCTCATGCGTGGCTTCACCACCATTCGCGACATGGGCGGCCCGGCCTTTTCCCTCAAGCGCGCGATCGACGAAGGTCTCGTCGTCGGTCCTCGCATCTACCCATCCGGTGCCATGATCACCATCACCGGCGGCCATGGCGACTTCCGGCCGCTGTCCGATCTGCCCAGAACAATCGGCGGCATGCTCAGCCGCATGGAGAGGATAGGCGGCGCCATGGTCGCGGACAGCCCGGATGAAGTTCGCGTGCGCGCGCGCGAGCAGCTCATGCAAGGGGCTACGCAGGTCAAGCTCACGGCGGGCGGTGGGGTGGCGTCGCCGTTCAGCCCGCTCGATGTGTCCACGTTCACTGAACCGGAGTTGCGCGCCGCGGTCGAGGCTGCGGAGAATTGGGGTACTTATGCCGTCGTACACGCCTACACGCCGGTCGCGATCCAGCGATCGATCGCAGCGGGGGTCAAGTGTATCGAGCATGGTCATTTGATGGACGACGCGTCGGCCCGCCTGATGGCCGAGAAGGGAATTTGGCTGAGCACCCAGCCCTTCCTCGATATGTCGGGCGCCAGCGCCCTTGGACCTGCGGAGCAGGACAAGATGCGGCAGGTCGTTGCCGGCACCGACAGGGTCTACGGCTTTGCGAAGAAGTACAAGTTGAAGACGGCATTCGGTACCGACGTGTTGTTCTCGAAGGCACTCGCCGACCGGCAAGGCGCCATGCTGTCAGCCCTCACGCGATGGTACACGCCGGCTGAAGCGCTCATCATGGCGACATCGACGAATGCCGAATTGCTCGGTCTGTCCGGGCTTCGAAATCCATATCCAGGCATGCTGGGCGTGGTGGAGGAAGGCGCGTTGGCCGACCTTCTGCTGGTCGATGGCAATCCAATCGACAACATCAAGCTGATAGAGGATCCGGCGAAGAATTTCCTGGTCATCATGAAAGATGGGAAGGTCTACAAGAATCTTCTTGGTGGTGACCGGAACAGGTAGGCGGACATAGTCACAAGGCGGGCCAAGCGGCAGCGTCAAAGCATCGGCTTGTAGCCGATATGGCTGCCGACGTGGCCGGTGGAGCAGCGATCGCCGGAAGGGCAAGGGCAGCTACTACCGCCGAAACTGCGTCAGAAACGTCCGCAAGGAATCGTGCGGGCTCTCGACATCCGAAATCACCCAGCCGTCGGGACCATTGACGACGATGAAGTTGAGCGTGACGGCGCGGCCTTCATTGTCGAATGTCACCGTCACGTCGGCCTTGTCGAACTGCCGGCGCGGGATTGCGATCGAGATCGGGCCGAGCCGCCAGGTCGGGCTCTGCACCAGAAAATCGTAGGGCGCATCGTGCAGCGCGGTCCAGGCACCGCGCAGGGTGGGATCGAAGAATCGGCGAGCCGTTTCCTCGTCGCGCGGCAGGCCGTTGGAATATTCGGCGCTGCCTCGCCCATAATGGGCGTAGACGTTGCGGATCAGGGATTCCGGCGAACGGAACCCGGCACAGGCTGTGGCGGAGGCGAAAACCACCGCAACCAGCGAAAAACCCGCAAGGAATTTGCCGCGTCCCATCAGCTTTATTTGCCGTTGCCCCTGACATATCTTGCAGGGAAATCCCTATGAACGAAAGCTACCCGGCGCGATGCGCGAACTTTTCGACGATGTCCCAGAACAATCTCCGTTCGATCCGCAGGAGGCGGTGCGGCGCCACATCCGCACGCCCCAGCGCAAGCGGTTCTACACCAGCGCCGGCGTCGCCGAGGCCGATGGCGGATTTTCGATCACGCTCGACGGCAAGCCGATCCGCACGCCGTCCGGCAAGCCGATCGCGGTGCCGACGCGGGCCATTGCGGACACGGTGGCGGCGGAATGGAATGCGCAGCGCGAGACCATCGATCCCATGACCATGCCGCTGACGCGGCTTGCCAACAGCGTGATCGAGGGGGTGATCGATCGCATCGACGAGGTCGCCGACGATGCGGCCAAGTTCCTCGGCAGCGACCTCTTGTTCTACCGGGCCGGCCATCCAGAGACGCTGGTGGCGCGCGAGGCCCAGCACTGGGATCCGATCCTGTTCTGGGCCGCCGACGCGCTCGGCGCCCATTTCGTGATGGCCGAGGGGGTGATGCATGTCGGCCAGCCCGAGCCTGCGATCAAGGCGGCGCGGGCGGCGTTCCCGACCGACCCATGGTCGGTCGCGGCGCTCCATGTGGTGACGACGCTGACCGGCTCGGCGCTGCTGGCGCTGGCGCTCGCCCATGGCGTCCGCGACGAGGACCAGGTCTGGGCCGCCGCCCATGTCGACGAGGACTGGAACATCGAGAAATGGGGCGTCGACGAGGAGGTCGCCGTCCGCCGCGCCGCCCGCCAGCTCGATTTCAAGGCCGCCGCCGGCGTGCTCAGGGAGCTCAAGCCGGCCGCCGGTTAACGAGGGGTTTACGGCGCCGGGCTAGCCTGCGGCACGTTCCTCGCGCAGGGCCGAGACCTCCGACATGGCACTCGCCATCAATCCCGTGCTGCCGGTGCTCGCCTCGAAGGAGGCGGACGGCGTTGCGCCGGACCTCAAGCTTGAGGCCGGCAGCGTCGTCAATGCGCAGGTGCTGAAAGTGCTGTCCGCCGATCTGGTGCGGATCGCGATCGCGAGCCTGTCGATCGACGTCCAGACCGAGGTGCCGCTGCAGCAGGGCCAGAACCTGCAGCTCGCAGTGTCGCAGACCAATGACGGCATCCGCCTGCAGCTGGTCGGGCCGGGGCCGGACACCGGCGATGCCGTACGGCTGTCGCCGGCAGCGGCCAACGCCACCGATGCCGCCCAGCCGGTCGCCACGGCACCGAAGGCTGTATTGACGCCGCTGGAGCGCGTCACCATCACCGCGACGGCGCAGACCGCGGCGGCGGTGCAGGGAAGCCAGGCGCCGCTGTTCGCCAATCTCGCCGCGGTCGCCTCGGCCAATCTGCCGCCGAAGCTGCAGGCCGCGATCGCGCAGGTGCTGGCGCAGCAGACCGGTCTCGACGAGAATTTGAGCGGCGATGCGGTCAAGACCGGCTTGCAGAAATCCGGCCTGCTGTTCGAGGCGACGGTGGCGGCGGGCATTGCGCCCGCGAGCGGCAGCGCGCCCGATCTAAAGGCCGCGCTGATCGTGCTGCGCCAGGCGCTGACCTCGCTTGGTACCGCTGATGCCGGCAGGCCCGCGTCCGCCACACCGCTCCAGCAACCGGCGCAGGCCAGCGCCGCGACGGCGCCGAGCCTCATGCCATCCGGCACGCCAGACCTCGACGTTCAGGAGATCTTGCTGCCGCAGGCCCGCCTGCCGGTCGCCGAGGATGTCACCCGCGGCACCACAGGGTTCGCAGGGGCGCTCGCGGATGCGCTCGATGCCGGCCCGTCCTCCGGCGGCGCGCTCAATCTCATTCAGCAAGCGCTGCACGAACTCGGCAACCCCGCACGGCAAGGCGCCGCGCCGAGGGAGATGCTGCCGGGCGAGGTGCCGGTACGCGGCAACACACCGCCACCGCCGTTTCACGGTGCGCTGCCGTCGGCGCAGGCCGTCGCCGAGCCGTCGATCGCCCCAAACACGCCACTCGCGACCGCCGCGCATCGCCTGCTGGAAAACACCGACGCCGCGCTGGCGCGGCAGACGCTGCTGCAGGTCGCCTCGCTGCCGGACCGCGGCGACGCTACGCGGCCGCAGCTCGACGCCATGCTGCCGCGCTGGAATTTCGAGATCCCGTTCCTGACCCCGCAGGGCACGGCGATGGCGCAGTTCGAGATTTCCCGCGACGGCGGCTGCAATGAGGTCGAAGCCGCCAAGCGGGTGTGGCGCGCGCGCTTCACGCTCGATGTCGAGCCGGCCGGCCCGGTGCACGCGCTGGTGTCGCTGAACGGCGAGCGCACCTCGGTGCGGATGTGGGCCGAGCGTCCCTCGACCGCCGCGCAACTGCGCGCCGGCGCTTCCGAGCTGAGCCGGGCGCTGACCAGGGCCGAGCTCACGCCCGGCGACATCGAGATCCGCGACGGCAGCCCGCCGCAACCCGCACCCGCCCGCGCCGGCCATTTCCTGGACCGCGCATCATGAGCGAGGCCAACAACCAGCTCGCGGTCGCGCTGCATTACGACCACGCCGGTGCGCCGCGCGTGGTGGCAAAAGGCAAGGGCGCAATCGGCGCCAAGATCATCGAGGTCGCCAAGGCCAACGACATCCCGATCGAGGAGAACGAGGTGTTGGCCGGCGCGCTCTCCAATGTCGAGCTCGGCGACGAGATTCCGGCCGAGCTCTACAAGGCCGTCGCCGAGGTGCTGGTGTTCGTGCTGCGGATGTCGGGCCGGGCGCGCTAGCGGGCGCGTTTTCGAGCGAAGCGGGCACCGGTTCGCGTGAAGAAAACGCGACAGACAAGTGAGTTCTCTTGCCATCCTTTCACCACGATGGCATCCACCATCGTCGTCAATGCGAACCTGCCCAGGACTTGTCGTGATCCATCGCCGCCACGCGCTCGGTCTGCTTGCTGCCGCTACGATCCTGCCATCGCGCAGCTTCGCCAACGTGTCCTACCAGCGCAGCGAGTTTCGCGAGGAGCTGCAAAAGCGGTTCTTCGAGCTCGGCACCGAGGGCACCTTCGTCGGCTACAAGGTCGAGGACTATCTGATCATCGCCAGCGACAAGGTCCGCTCGGGCGAGGGCAGGCTGCCGGCCTCGACCTTCAAGATCCCGAACGCGCTGATCGCGCTCGAGACGGGGGTGGTGCAGGACCCCGACAAGGACGTCTTCAAGTGGGACGGCACAACCCGCAGCATCGAGGCCTGGAACAAGGATCACACGCTGCGCTCCGCGCTCGCGGTGTCGGCCTTTCCGGTGTTCCAGGAGATCGCCCGCCGCATCGGCGAGGAGCGGATGAAGAAATATCTCGAGATCATCGACTACGGCAACCGCGACATCGGCGGCGGCATCGACCAGTTCTGGGTGACCGGCAATTTGCGGATCGATCCGGTGCAGCAGATCGATTTCCTCGACCGGCTGCGCCGCGGCGTGCTGCCGGTCGACAAGCGCAGCCAGCAGCTGGTGTGCGACATCCTCCCGGTGACGAAAGTCGGCGACGCCGTCATTCGCGCCAAGACCGGCCTCACCGACAAGGAGCACGGCTCGCTCGGCTGGCTGGTCGGCTGGGCCGAGAAGGGCACCGACATCACGGTGTTCGCGATGAACATGGACTGCAAGACGCAGGCGCAGATCGATGCGCGGATGAGCGTCACGCAGCAATGCCTCATCGATATCGTCGCGCTGTGATGACCTGATCTGCGTGTTCATCGCTGGCTGGCGCTACGTAGCTCGACTAGCATCCTCCGATAAAATCAAGCGGAGGAATCATGCATTCAGCAACAGTCTGGCTCTCGTCGCTCACGCTGGCCGCGGCCGGCGGCTGGCTCGCGGCGACGGTGTTCTCGGTGCCGGCCACCAGCAAGGAGCCGCGCTTCCCGCAGCTCACGATGGAGCAGCTCAGCGACCTGCAAAAACCGCTCGGCGAGCAGATCATGAAGGTGTCGAGCGTCGGCATCGGCGGTCCCTACAATCCGATGATCCGGAGCCCGGTGCTCGGCCAGCGGCTCTACGATCTGTTCTATTATCTGCGCTGGCAGACCTCGGTGCCGACACGGCTGAACGAGTTCGCGATCCTGATCATCGGCCGGCAGTGGCGCTCGCAGGTCGAGTGGTTCGCGCACGCGCCGCTCGCCGCCAAGGCCGGCCTGCCACCCGACGTCATCGCGGAGCTCAAGGCCGGCAACCGGCCGTCGAAGATGGCCGACGACGAGGCGGTCGTGTACGACTTCGTCACCGAGCTGACCACGACCAAGAAGGTCTCCGACGAGACCTATGCGCGGGCCAAGAAGATTTTCAACGATCAGCAGATCGTCGACCTCACCGCGGTCGCCGGCAATTACGTGATGGTGGCGATGATCCTGGCGATGGCGGAGGAGACCGTGCCGCCTGGCAAGGAGGAGCCGTTCAAGGTTGGTGAGAAGTAGGGGCGGCGCGGACTCCGTTCATCTCGCCCCGCGTGCGGGGAGAGGTCGGAACGCATCGCAGATGCGTTCCGGGTGAGGGGACTCTCCTCAGGCACAGCTATCACCGTGCAAGAGGAAGCAGCCCCTCACCCCAACCCTCTCCCCGTAAGAACGGGAGAGGGAGTAGGGCGCCGTCGCTATTGGCGCCCGATCGCTCGCTGCAAGGTCGGCATCAGCTTCGGGTCGCGGCATTGCGCGACGTTGAAGCGCATGAAGGCGGCGGCCGTCTGCGAGGCGCTGAACACGTTGCCGGGCGCCAGCACGACATTGTCCGTTAGCGCCAGCCGCGCCACGTCGGCGGAGTCGCACCCGTCGGGCAGATGGCACCACAGATAGAAGCCGCCGCGCGGCATCAGCCAGGGTGTGACGCCGATGCGCTGCAGTTTGTCGCCGACGTCGCGGCGGGCGCGGGCAAGGCGCCGGCGCAGCTCCTCGACATGCTTGCGATAGAAACCGCTCGACAGCACGCTGGCGATGATCTCGGTGGCGACCGCGCTCGGGCCGCCGAAACCGGTCGCGACCTGGAGATCGACGAGATCCTCGATCCAGTCCGCCCGCGCGGCGATGAAGCCGCAGCGCACCGATGCCGACAGCGTCTTGGAGAAGCTGCCGATCCGGATCACGCGGCTCAGGCCATCGAGCGCGGCGAGCCGCGCCGAAGGCTCCGGCTCGAAGTCCGCAAAGATGTCGTCCTCGACGATGGTGAGATCATGGGCGGTGGCGGCATTCAGCACGCGGTGCGCGGTCTGCGGCGACAGCGTCGCACCGGTCGGATTATGCAGCGCCGAGTTGGTGACATAGAGCCGCGGCCGCTCGGCGGCCAGTGTCGCCTCGAAGCTTGCGACATCGGGGCCCGATGCCGTGTAGGGCACGCTGACGATGCGAACCTGATGCGCGCGCAGCAGCGCCCGGAAATTGAAATAGCAGGGATCGTCGACCAGCACAGTGTCGCCCGGCCGCAGCAGGAAGCGGCAGACGAGGTCGATCGCCTGCGTGCCGGACGCGGTCAGCAAGAGCTGCTCGGGTGGCACCTCGAGGCCCTCGTCGGCAAACCGCGCCATCAGGATCCGACGCAGCGTGAGCGAGCCGCGTGTCGCGCCATAGTCGGAGAGCACGGCGTCGTCGGCCCGCGCGAGGCCGCGCAGCGCGCGCCGCAACGCCTCTGTCGGCATCCACTCGGCGGGCAGCCAGCCGCAGCCGGGCTTGAGCGCGCCGGTCTCGGCATCGAGCGATTGCCGCGACACCCAGAACGGATCGACTGCGCGGTCGCGCTGCGGCTCGTCCTTTGCGAGCGCGAGCGGCGGCAGCGTCGTGGACGAGACATAGAAGCCGGAGCCGGGCCGGGCCCGGATCAGGCCCTCGGCCACCAGCCGGTCATAGGCCTCGACGACGGTGGAGGGCGACACGCCCATGGTCGTGGCCAGGCCGCGGATCGAGGGCAGGCGGTCGTCGGCGACCAGCGCGCGGCTCGCCACCTTGGCGCGGATCGCGTTCATCACGTCGGTGGTCCGCGTCGCCTTTGGCGCATCGGATTGCTGTTGCAAGTGTATGCCTACCTTTGCCCATACAGTTTTGCGATATTGTACTGATCTGTAGCTGCCTTGGCGAGCCTCCGCCGGCTATGGTCGGTGCGAGGTCGGACTCGGCTTCATCTCGCCCCGCCTGCGGGGAGAGGTCGGAACGCATCGCCAGATGCGTTCCGGGTGAGGGGGAGTCTCCACGGGTTCGGGCGTTACCGAGTATGCGGGGCCGCCCCTCACCCCAACCCTCTAAGAGCGAGCTTCGCTCGTCTCGGCCCCGCAAGAGCGGGGCGAGGGGGCGCAGTTACGTTTTGGGAAGCAAAGTACGATGGACAAGGCTTCGATCGACGGCTGGGGCAGCGGCCTGCTCGGCGTGATTATCTTCAGCGGCTCGCTGCCGGCGACCCGCGTGGCCGTGGCAGGGTTCTCGCCGCTGTTCTTGACTTCGGCGCGGGCGGCGATCGCGGCGCTGCTCGGCGCCGCGCTGCTTGCGGCGCTGCAGCAGCCCTGGCCGCAGCGCAAGGATCTGGTGTCGCTGACCATCGTCGCACTCGGCGTCGTGATCGGCTTTCCGCTGCTCACCGCGCTCGCGCTCCAGCACATCACCTCGGCGCATTCGATCGTGTTCATCGGGCTGCTGCCGCTGTCGACCGCCGTGTTCGGCGTGCTGCGCGGCGGCGAGCGGCCGCAGCCGCTGTTCTGGCTGTTCTCCTGCATCGGCAGCGCGACGGTCGGCGCGTTCGCCCTGTCGAGCGGCGGATCGGCGTCGCTGACCGGCGACCTCCTGATGGTCGCCGCCATCATCGTCTGCGGCCTCGGCTATGCCGAAGGCGCGGCGCTGTCGCGGCGTCTCGGCGGCTGGCAGGTGATCTCCTGGGCACTGGTGCTCTCAGTGCCGGTGGTGCTCTTGATGACGATCATGACGCTGCCGCCGAGCTGGCAGGGCATCGGTGCGCCGGCCTGGCTCGGGCTCGCTTATGTCTCGATCTTCAGCATGCTGGTCGGTTTCGTGTTCTGGTATCGCGGCCTTGCGATCGGCGGCATCGCCAGCGTCGGCCAGTTGCAGCTGTTGCAACCGTTCTTCGGCCTCGCGCTGGCCGGCCTGTTGCTGCACGAGCAGGTGGCCTGGTCGATGATCGCGGCGACCCTGCTGGTCGTGGTCTGCGTGGTGTTCGCGCGCCGCTTTGCTTGACGTCTGTCTCTCCTCACGGAGAGGAGCGCGGAACGCGCGTCTCGAACCATGAGGCCACAGGCGGGCCTGCATCCTTCGAGACGCCAGCAATCGACGCGCACGCTGTCAATTTGACCGGCCGTGCGTGGCGTCAGGAAGCGGGCGCTAGGCGGGCTCTTGCGCTTTCCCGATCCGCCCGAGATGGGTGAAGCCGAAGCCCTTGGAATATTTCAGCCCGTAGCCGAGCGCGCGGTCGATCCCGATATGGGCGAGCCAGATCATCGCGATCGACAGCACCAGCGGCGCCGCGGCGGCAAAGCCCAGCGTCATCAGCGCGACCGGCGCCAGATAGCTGTGGGCGGCGTTGTAGACGATGGCGCCGACCCGCGGGCCGGCGAGATAGGCCGCGAAACTCAAATCCGGCACCAGGAACAGCAGGACATAGACCAGCCACGAGCCCTCCCATTGGGCATAGAGCACGGTCATGCCGAGGAACAGCACGAGGCCCTCCAGCCGGAGCAGGGTGCGCACCCCGCCGGTCGGTGCGCCGGTCTCGACCGTGGCCGTGCTCGTGTCGGTCATCGCCATCTCCCCAGGTATCGGAAATCCTACCGTTTTTGCGCCCGAACCCGTACACAACCGCCTTTCCGGTTCCGAAATGGCCGTGCTAAGCCATTTCCGAACGAAGCGGACCTCGGCTCGCGCCGGGACGCGGACTGTAGCTAACACGGGCGGAAACAAATGAAAGATATCCTCGATACCCTCGAAGAGCGGCGCGCCGGCGCCAAGCTGGGCGGCGGCGAAAAGCGCATCGAGGCGCAGCACGCCCGCGGCAAGCTGACCGCCCGCGAGCGGATCGAGCTCCTGCTGGACAAGGGCTCGTTCGAGGAATTCGACATGTTCGTCGAGCACCGCTCGATCGAATTCGGCATGGAGAAGACCAGGATCCCCGGCGACGGTGTCGTCACCGGTTGGGGCACGGTCAACGGCCGCAAGACGTTCGTCTTTGCCAAGGATTTTACGGTGTTCGGCGGCTCGCTTTCCGAAACCCACGCGCTGAAAATCACGAAACTGCAGGACATGGCGATGAAGGCGAGGGCGCCGATCATCGGCCTCTATGACGCCGGCGGCGCGCGCATCCAAGAGGGCGTCGCGGCGCTCGCGGGCTATTCCTACGTGTTCCGCCGCAACGTGCAGGCTTCGGGCGTGATCCCGCAGATCTCCGTTATCATGGGGCCGTGCGCCGGCGGCGACGTCTATTCGCCGGCAATGACGGACTTCATCTTCATGGTGAAGAACACCAGCTACATGTTCGTCACCGGCCCCGACGTGGTGAAGACCGTCACCAACGAGGTGGTGACCGCCGAGGAACTCGGCGGCGCCTCGGTGCACGCGACGCGCTCCTCGATCGCCGACGGCGCGTTCGAGAACGACGTCGACGCGCTGCTGCAGATGCGCCGCCTGATCGACTTCCTGCCCTCGAACAACAGCGACGGCGTGCCGGAATGGCCGAGCTTCGACGATATCGGGCGGGTCGACATGTCGCTGGACACGCTGATCCCCGACAATCCGAACAAGCCCTATGACATGAAGGAATTGATCCTGAAGGTCGTCGACGAGGGCGACTTCTTCGAGATCTCGGAGACCTTTGCGAAGAACATCGTCACCGGCTTCGGCCGCATCGCCGGCCGCACCGTCGGCTTCGTCGCCAACCAGCCGATGGTGCTGGCGGGCGTGCTCGACAGCGATGCCTCACGCAAGGCTGCGCGCTTCGTCCGGTTCTGCGACGCCTTCAACATCCCGATCGTCACCTTCGTCGACGTGCCGGGCTTCCTGCCGGGCACCGCGCAGGAATATGGCGGCCTGATCAAGCACGGCGCCAAGCTCTTGTTCGCCTATTCGCAGTGCACGGTGCCGCTCGTCACCATCATCACCCGCAAGGCCTATGGCGGCGCCTTCGACGTCATGGCGTCGAAGGAAATCGGCGCCGACATGAACTACGCCTGGCCGACCGCCCAGATCGCCGTGATGGGCGCCAAGGGCGCGGTGGAGATCATCTTCCGCTCTGACATCGGCGACCCCGACAAGATCGCCGCCCGCACCAAGGAATACGAGGACCGCTTCCTGTCCCCCTTCATCGCCGCCGAACGCGGCTACATCGACGACGTCATCATGCCGCATTCGACCCGCCGCCGCATCGCGCGGGCGCTGGCGATGCTGAAGGACAAGAAGGTGGAGATCCCCGCGAAGAAGCACGACAATCTGCCGTTGTGAGGAGAGCGTAGGGTGGGTTAGCGCAAGCGTAACCCACGACCTTCGCATGCGCGTCTCCCTTTGTTGCTCTTGTTGTCGTCATTCCGGGGCGCGCGTGAGCGCGAACCCGGAATCTCGAGGTTCCAGGGGCGTACGATCCGTAGCGGGTTGCGGCTTCCGCCTTCGCTCACTGCGCTACGCGCGCGGACCCGGTCGCGTAACCGGCCCTGCGAACAGAGAGCTGAGCTCAGCCCCATTCCAACCCTTTACGCTGAAAGGGGCGGACAGTCCGTCACGGCAGGCAGGAGAAACTGGTTGAGGATGGCGTTTGAGATGGCATCGTGGTCGAAGGCGTTCACGACGACCACCAGATCGAGCCCGGGCACGATGAAAAGGCGTTGGACGCCGCTGCCGTACGCGGCGATCCAGATCAGGTCGTGGCCGTTCAGCAAGGAACGGCCAAGCCACCAATGATAACCATAGTAGACGGCCACGTGCCCTCCGGCGTTAACCCGCGGCTTGGTCGACTCGGCGATCCACGCGGCGGGCAGGACCTGTCTGCCGTTCCAGCGTCCATCATTCGCGACGAGTTCGCCAAGCTTGGCGACGTCGCGCGGCCGTAGCCGCAATCCGGCAAAGGCCGCGAGTTCGGCACTGCCGGTAAAGCTGAGCCACTCGACATCAGTGATGCCGAGCGGTTCGAACAGCTTGTCTCTGGCAAGAGCATCGATCCGTTGGCCGACGCTCTTGGCAAGGGCCGCAGCCAGGAGGCTGGTGGCGCCGCCGCTATAGTTGAACGATACGCCGGGCGGGAGCGCCATCCGCTGTTGCAGAACATAGCGGTAGGGATCTTTCGCTTCGAGCAGATGCCGTTCGTTGTTCGCCTGATGTTCCAGCCGCGCGCTTCATCCCACCGTAGACCGTGCGACATGGTGAGCAGGTGCCGGAACGTGATGCGAGCGTTCCTCGTCGTACGAAGATCGGCGTATTCGGGGAAGTAGTCGATAACACGGGAATCTAGCGGCGGAAATTGTCCCTCGCTGATCGCCAAGCCGATCAGAAGTGAGGTTACGCTCTTCGAGATGGAGCGGATGTCGTGCTTCGTTTCCGCCGAAAATTGAACCGGTGCCGACCACTCCATCCACCGCCGCTCCCGGCCGGCGAAATAGCGCTCGAACACAAGCTTGCCGCGCCGCACGATGACAACGGCGTGAACGTTGCGCTTGGGCCATTGTTTGAGAAACGCGTCGAGTCCGGAGAGGCTTTCGGCATCGAAGCCGACCTCGGCGGGAGCCGCAACGACCCATCCGTCGTCGAGCGTTGAACAGGCTAACATTTGATTTGAGTCCGAATCGGATGACCAAGAGCTAGCGCGCGCCTGAAGCGTAGCGATTTCTTGCGAAAATGAACACGGCGGGTTACGGCTTCCGCCTGACCCGCCCTACAGGTCCGAACCCGATGACCGAAGACCAGCCGACCGACGAGATCTCCGAGATCGAGGCGCAGATCGAGGAGCTTGCCGAGAGCGCCGAGCGCTCCCGGCGGATCATTCTCGGCTCGAAGGTCGCGATCGCAGGCGGGTTCGCGTTGCTGGCCGTCGCGCTGCTCGGGCTGTTGGGCGCCGGTCAGACCGCGGCACTCGGATCGATCGCACTGATGCTCGGCGGTATCGTGTCGCTCGGCTCGAATGTCAGCACGTTGCGGCAGACCGAGGCAGCGATCAGCACCGCCGAGGCGCGCCGCGCGCGGCTGATCGGCAATATCGACCTGCGGCTGGTTCACGACGCGCCGCTGAAGCTGATGTGAGGCGCGGCGGGCGCGCAAAGCGGCGCCGCAAACTCAGTGTCGTCCTGACGAAAGCCAGGACTCATTATCCCAAGTCTCAATTGTTGCGCGACGCTGGGGCCGCGATCCCGTTCATCACCGAAATGCGGTGGTAATGGGTCCCGGCTTTCGCCGGGACGACAGCGGAGGGAGTTACTTCGACGCCAGCGGTACGTAGTCGTATTCGCCGACGCCTTGCAGGATCAGGAACGTCAGCGACGTCGTGCCGGCATTGGTGACGAGGTGAGGGCGGGTCGGGCGGACGGCGTAGACTTCGCCGACCTTCAGGTTCACTTCCTCCTTGGGCTCCTGCAGGAACAGCCGCATCCGGCCCTCCAGCACATAGAAGGTGTCGGAGATGTTGCTGTGGGTGTGCCACGGCACCTTCTGGGTCGGCGAGAGTTGCAGCTCCATGATGCGGAAGCCGGGGCGGGCGGCGTGCTGGGCGCGGCGCTCGACTTCGTAGAGATGGCTGGCGTCCTTGACCGGTTGTCCTGGCTTCATGGTGGCCTCCCTGTGGTGTTGTCCCGTCGGGCGGGAAGGCGATGATGCTAGTCCCGTTCTGCCGCGCGCGGAACGGCCGGAATGGTCATGGCGGGCGCGCACGATGCGTAGGGCGGGGCAGCCGTAACGCGCCCGGCAAGACCTCACTTCATCCCCATGCAGTTCGCATAGAATGTGGTCGTCGCCGGCCAGTCGGAAAACATCGCGCGGACGCCGACCTGTCTTGCCAGCACGTCGAGCACGGTCAACGTGTCGCCGTCGCGGTCGATCGCCGCCTTCACCGACTTGTGGTAGAACGCACCGCCTCGGTTAAGCGGCCCGTCGCGCTCCAGCGACCAGCCGATCAGATCGAGGCCGGCGGCCTTCGCTGCCCTGGCGTAAGCCGACGGGACGATCTCGCCCTTGTCGTTCAGCGCCAGCATCGCGAAGATCGGCGGTCCCAGGATCGCGACGCCGGAGGCCTTCAATTCCTGCATCGACGGCTTCCAGGTCTCCGGCCGGTTCGGATCGAGGCCCGCTTTCTCGTAGCGGTCCTCGAGATAGAGCGCCTGGCTGGCAAAGTCGGGTTCGGTCTTCACCCAATAGAGGATGTCCTTAAGGCTGAAGCTCTGTGGGAACACGTCGCTCGGCGGAATGCCGGCGGCCTTGTAGGCGGCGAGCATCTGGGTCGCATATGTCTCCTGGGTGTAGTCGCCGTCGAACGGCATCGCCAGCTCCGGCGCCTTCAGCTCGGGCGTGAATTTTGCGCCGAGACTTTTGATCAAGGCGATGCTCTCGTCATGGCTCATCAGCGTGCCGGAATTGGCGTAGAGGTCGGTGCGCCAGCGCGGCGTGCCGTTCTGGTACTCCTCGGGCGTCCTCGCATCCGGATTGAAGCCGTCCATTTTCGCGGTGAGCCGCTTGAATTCGGCGAGCGTGATGTCGCTGGTGCAGCACTTCGCCGAGGCCTTCCTGCCGGCGGCGGGATCGGCCGGGCTGAAGGGTTGCGTGCATTTTGAAGCGAGATCCGGCACCGTCAGGATGTTGGTCGTGGTGTGCAGGTCGCATTGCGAGTGCCGGCACACCAGCTGGCGGTCCCTGGTGAAGGTGACGTCGCATTCGATCACGCCGGCGCCCATCCGTGCGGCGGCGAGATAGGATTCGCGGCTATGCTCGGGAAATTGCAGCGCGGCGCCGCGATGGCCAATCGAAAAATCGGTCTTGTGGAACGGCCCGGTGCATTGGCTGAGCTGCTGCTTCAGGGGCCCGTCCTTCATCTTGTCGACCAGATAGAACGGGCGCGGCCCGAGCTGCGCCTCGCGCGGCAGCGCGATCTCCCCGGCGGCGACGGGCAGCGCGGCGCCGAGGGCGAGCAGGAACGAGAGCAGGGCGGTGCGGTGACGGGCAAGCATGGGTGATCCCCCTGATCAGGCATTGTCAGCAGGCCGACATATCACGGAGCATATGCCGGCCGCCTGTGCGAAATGAAACCATGGAGGAAAACCAATGCCCGCAGCCTATTTCGTCGTCCGCGCCACCGTCACGGACATCGCCCGGCGTGCCGCCTTCGACGCCTGGTATTCGCGCGAGCATCTGCCGGACGCGATGAAATCGTTCGGCGCCGAGCGCGCCTGGCGATGCTGGAGCCTGAGCGATCCCTCGCTGCACCAGGCGACTTATCAGTTCGCCGACGAGAAGGCGCTCGAGCGCGCGGTGAGCAGCGATCACATGAAGCGGTTGGTCGCCGACTTCAACCGTGACTGGCCGGAGGTGACACGCACGCGCGATCTCCTGGTGCTGGCGGAGGAGGCGACGGCGGCATGATGGTTGCGTGACGTCACGACGTCGACAACGCTCGAGTTCCATGAAACGTGAACGCGCGGTTCAGCGAGCGTTCAGCTCGCGAGGCAAAAACTTACTGCTGCAGTTGGTCCAACTCAGCAACAAAGGGAAACGCTCATGGAACGCCGGGATTTTCTGAAGATGGCCTTCGGTGTCGCCGCCGGAGCCGTCACCTTCGCAGCGACGGCGCAGGCGGCGCCGCTCGCGCCGCTTCCCCTCAACCAGGATGCACGCGCACCAGCGGCTGGCGAAGCGCATCCCGCCGTCACCACGGCCGAGGAGGTCGGCCGCATGAAGCCCGAGCAAGTACGCTGGCATCATCGCCATTGGGGTTGGCGTCACCGGCACTGGCACCGCAGGCATTGGGGCTGGCGTCGCCACCATTGGCGCCGTCATCACTGGCGCCGCTGGTGATATCGACTCCATGACGAAAAGAAAAACCCCGCGCCAGGCGGGGTTTTGTTAGTTCGGAATCTGCCGCGATCAGATCGGGCGGCAACGGCCATAGCGCCAGGCAAAACCGTAGGGGCAGGCGCGGACACGCGGCGCCACCACGACGGGGCGCTCGACCACGACCGGCGGGCGCACGACAACGGCGCCCGGCGCGACGACGACGCCGCGATTCCTGACGCAGCCGCCATAGGGGCCACGGTGCCAGCCGGGGCCGCAGCCACCGGCCGCATCAGCGGCGCTGATGCCGGCGAATGCGGTCGTCACCAGAACTGCTGCAGCAAAAAGATACTTCATGTCTTCTCCTTTTTTATTTTGGGCCGCGCTGCGGCACCGCAACAAACTTTCGTCTACCGATTCGCCCGGCCGGATCATTGCAGACGGCGTGCCCGATGTCGCCGACCATAATGTTGCGGCCTGAATGCGACATGAATGTTGCAGCTCACAGCTGCGTCAGCACGCCGCAAGCCGGCTCAGCATCACTTCGAAATATTTCGCGGACGCCGGGCAGCCGCGCGCTGTTGGCGAGCGTACGAGAATACATCGGAAGGCGAGGCAAACGAGACCGGCGGTTCATCGACGCTTGCCCGAAGGCGCACCGCTACTGGTCTGGGCCGAACAGCGCGGCAAATCGCTTCTCGCCGTTGCGCGAAAAATTGACCACGCGGCTGCCCGGTGCAGCGTCGCGCGCGGCCCATTTCAGTTCCGTGAAGCGGTCCATCATGGCAGCGCCCAGCGTGCCGGCGAGATGATGCCGCCGCTCGCTCCAGTCGAGGCAGGCCTTGCACACCGGCCGGCGCGGATGCGTCAGCGCATCGGCGTCGATCTGCAGCTCCTCGGCCATGAAGCGCTTGCCTTCGCCGGTGAGCTCGATCGCCTGCTTGCTCTGGCGGACCAGCTTCTGCCGCTTCATGCTGTCGAGCATCTGAACGCCGAGATCGCCGGCGAGATGGTCGTAGCAGATGCGGGCGCGGCGCAGCGCCGGATCCTTCGGCCCGGTGCGCACCCGCATATGGCCGGCGCGAGCGGCAATGCCCTGCAGGCCTTCCAGCACGTCGGCGACGTCGGGGTCGGAGAGGCGGTAGTAGCGGTGGCGGCCCTGCTTCTCGGGCTCGATCAGCCCGCCGGCCTCGAGCTTGGAGAGATGCGAGCTCGCCGTCTGCGGCGTGATGCCGGCCTCCTGCGCGAGCTCGCTCGCGGTCAGCGCGCGGCCGGTCATCAGCGCGGTCAGCATGTTGCAGCGTGCGGGATCGCCGACCAGAGCGGCGATCCGGGAGATATCGGGTCCTGCTTTCATAGTTCGATGATAGACGAAGCATCGAGGTCGGACAAGCCGCTATTGTTCACCGTGCCGTCATTGCGAGGATTGCTTCGCTGACGCTCGCAACAACGGAAACATGACCGGAGGCCATCAATGACCGTCACCGTTTTCATCCGCTACCAGCTCGATCCATTCAAGCGCGCGATGTTCGAGGAGTATTCGCGGAACTGGCTCTCGATCATCCCGCGCTGCGGCGGCGACCTCATCGGCTACTGGATGCCGCATGAGGGAACAAACAACATCGCCTTCGCGCTGATCTCGTTCGACAGCCTTGCCGCTTATGAGGCCTATCGCGCGCGGCTGCGCCAGGACAAGGAGGGCGTCGCAAACTTCAACTTCGCGGAAGAAAACCGCTTCATCCTCGCCGAGGAACGGACATTTCTCCGCAAGGTCGAGGTATAGTAGGGCCACAACAGCAATGTGCGGGAGGCGCCCATGATCGCAGTGATCTTCGAAGTCTGGCCCAAGCCTGAGCAACGGGATCTCTATTTCGACCTCGCCGCCGAGCTGAAGCCGATCCTGCAGGAGATCGACGGCTTCATCTCGGTCGAGCGGTTCGAGAGCGTTACCGAGAAGGGCAAGTTCGTGTCGCTGTCATTCTTTCGCGACGAGGCTGCGGTGGAAGCCTGGCGCAACACGATCGAACATCGCCGTACCCAGGCCAAGGGCCGCGCGCGGATCTTCCAGAACTACCGGCTGCGGGTGGCAAGCGTGATCCGTGATTACGGCCTGAACGAACGCGATCAGGCGCCGAAGGACAGCCGCGCGGCGCATGAGCCGCACTAGCGGGCGGATGCGTGGGTGCCTATCTGTGCGCGGCCAATGACTCCAGGGAGCGACCAATGCCACTGCCAACTGCTGACAAACGCGCCGCCTTCAGGAAGCTGCATGAGAGCGGGTGCTTCATCATTCCGAATCCGTTCGATGTCGGCAGCGCCCGCGCCTTGCAGCATCTCGGCTTCAAGGCGCTGGCGTCGACCAGCGCGGGCTTTGCATGGACCATCGCCAAGGCCGACAACCGCGTCACCGTCGATGACGTCTGCGACCACCTGACCGCACTGTGCGCGGCGGTCGATATTCCCGTCAATGCGGATTTCGAGGGCGGCTTCGCGGTCGAGCCCGACAAGGTCGCCGCCAATGTCGCGCGCGGCGTCAAGACCGGCGTCGCCGGGCTTTCCATTGAGGATTCCACCGGAGACGCCGCCAACCCGCTGTTCGAGCACAAGCTTGCGGTGGAGCGCATCAAGGCGGCGCGCAAGGCCATCGATGCCGACAACAGCGGTGTGTTGCTCACCGGCCGCTGTGAGGCATTCCTGTGGGGCAAGAAGGACATCAATCTGGTGATCGAACGGCTGCAGGCCTATTCGGAAGCAGGAGCGGACGTCCTTTATTCGCCGGGCATCGCGACCAAGGAGGAGATTTCCGCGGTTGTGAAGGCGGTGGCGCCAAAGCCGGTCAATCTGTTGATCGGCGGCGTGTCGGAGCTGACGCTGCAATCGGTCGCCGATCTCGGCGTGCGCCGGATCAGCGTCGGCGGAGCGCTTGCTCGGATGGCCTGGACCGGCGTGATGAAGGCGGCCAAGGAGATGGCCGAGAAGGGCACCTTCACGGAATTCGCCAATGGCTATCCCGGCGGCGAGCTCAACAAGATGTTCAAGTAGACTCACACGCAAAAAAGCAGCGGGCCGCCGGGGCCCGCTGCTTCATCGCTCACGATAGCGAGCGGATTACTTGTTCTTGTCGCCGGTCGAGTCGGCCGGCGCCGCCGAGCGGTCGATTTCCTGTCCAGTCGGCTTGTTGGCCGATGGAGACGCCGGCTGCGCAGGTGCCGCGCCCGTGGTCGTGCCGGGCTGGCTGTTCGGCTTCGGCGTCACGTCGCGCATGCCCGGAGGCGGCGCGGCCGGATTGGCCGGCTGCTGCTGCGCGGTCTGCGCTGACGGCGTGGTACCCGCCTCATGCACCGAGGTATTGTTCAAGCCGTAGAACAACGCACCGAGCACCACGGCCACCGCGACGGCGAACATCGCGATCTTGGTGGTGCTGGCCGGTCCCTCCTGGAGTTCCGGGTCCGGCTGCAGCTCGTTGTCCAGGCTGTTGAAGCGCGCCTGACGGCGCATTTCGTCCTCGGTCAGGTTGGCGCGATACGGATCGTCAGGTTGATGGGCCATTGCAAAGTTCCTCCGTTAGCACCTGAAAGCTAAACGCAGAGGACAATGGCTGGCGCGCGAGGATGTTCCGCGCCAATGTTGCAACCTGTTCATGCAGGAACCGCCGATTCCTCGGGTTCCAACCTGTTTCATGAGGCCTTTTCAATGTGGACCATGCCGCCCACCGATTCGGTGCTGCACTTGCTCTCGTTCATTGCGGTTGCGGCGCAGTCGATGACGGCGGCGCTGGCGGCAGGCAGGCGCAGCATGGATTGGGCCGGCGTCTGCATGCTCGGCGCGATCACCGCGCTCGGCGGCGGCACCATCCGCGACGTGCTGCTCGGACATTATCCGCTGCTCTGGGTCGCGCACCCGATCTACCTTGCGGTCGCGGCGGCGGGCGCCTTCGCCACCATCCTGCTGGCGCGGCTCGTGCACCGGCTCAACCTCGCATTCCTGGTGCTCGATGCGATCGGACTTGTGGTGTTCACCATGGCCGGTTGCGACGTGGCCTCGCAAATCGACGTCCCGCTGCCGATCGTGATCGTCGCCGGCATGATCACCGGCTGCGCCGGCGGCGTGCTGCGCGACATCCTCTGCAACGAGGTGCCGTTGTTGTTTCGCAGCGAGCTCTACGCCAGCGTCTCCGTGGTGACGGGACTGTTCTATGTGACCGGCTCCGGGCTGCAGGTGAACACCCAGCTCTGGACCGCGCTGACCTTCGCACTCGGGCTGACGTTCCGCATGCTTGCGATCCGCTACCGATGGGAGATGCCGAAATTCGTGTTCAGCGACGAGGAGCGCTGAACGGCTATTTCGCCGTCCGCGCCTTGGCGACCTCGTCCGCGGTGACGGCCGGCGCCGCGTTGCCCCAGGCATTGCGGATGTAGGTCGCAACGTCCGCGACCTCCTGGTCGGTGAGCTTGGGATAGGCCGGCATCGAGCCGCCGTTCGGGGCGCGCGGCGTGGTCACGGTCTGTGCGCCGTCGAGGATGATGCGCAGCGTGCTCGCCGGATTGGCCGACTGCAGATTGGCGTTGCCGGGCAGTGGCGGATAGATCCGCGGCGCGCCGGAGCCGTCGAGCTCATGGCAGGCGATGCAGGCCCCGCGATAGATGCGTTCGCCATTGCTCATCTGCGCCGGCGAGGGCGGGGTGACTTCCGGCTCCGGCGCGCTGGCAGGCAGGCTCTTCAGATAGACCGCGATCGCGCGCACGTCGGCGTCGCGCATCTTCGAGGTCGAATTGAGCACCACCTCGGACATCAGGGGGCCGGCATGGCTGTGCCCGTTGCGGCCGCTCTGCAGATATTCGGCGATGTCAGCGACGCTCCATGATTTCAGCCCGCTGCGCGCGGCGCCATCGAGCCTTGGCGCGAACATGCCTTGCACGGTGCTGCCACTGAGCGCCTGGTCACGCCTGTCGGCGCCGAAGGCGTTCTTGGGCGTGTGGCAGGCGCCGCAATGGGCGAGGGCCTCGACGAGATAGCGTCCGCGATTCCATTCCGAACCCTTGTTCTGGTCCGGCTGGATGATGCCCGGCGTGAAGAACAGCGCGTTCCAGGCCCGCATCAGCACGCGGTAGTTCAACGGCCAGCGCAGCTCCGGCGGCGGCGCCTTGTTGCTGACCGGCGCCAGCGTCGCGAGATAGGCTCGGATCGCCAGGATGTCGTCGCGGATCAGTTTCGTGAAGTACGGGTAGGGGAAGACGGGATAATAATGCGTGCCGCTCGGCGAGACGCCGATCCGCAGCGCGCGCAGGAAATCGTCGTCGCTCCAGCCGCCGATGCCGGTATCGCGGTCGGGGGTGAGGTTCGGCGAGAACACCGCACCGAACGGCGTGTCGATCCGCTTGCCCCCGGCAAAGGGCTTTGCCGGATCGGCCGTGTGGCAGCTGGCGCAGTCGCCGGCGATCGTGAGCGCCTTGCCGCGGGCGATGACGTCGTCGGTCGGCGCGGCGGCACATTCGCGGGTCGGGAGCGCGCCGCACAACAGCGCTGCGACCAGAATCGCACCCGTCGTTCGAAATCGTCGCCGCATCCGATCACCTTCCGGTCCACAAGACGCGTTACGCCATTTCGCCGCGGGCCTGTCCTGCGACAGAAACCGAAACGGCCCTGCAATATTCCCGGCACGAAATTGCGATTTTTGAGCCACGGGCCTGGTCGCCCAGAATTGTGCTGCGCGGGCCGGAAAATCCGACATAGACTGGTTCTAACAAGCTCGGATGACTAGCTAAAAAGCAGTCGTCGCGACCAGCGAAAAGAGGGCTAAATGGGAATCAACCAAGGGCCTATCAGCCTCGACCAGAAATACACCCAGGACACCGGCCACGTCTTCATGACCGGCATCCAGGCGCTGGTCCGCCTGCCGATGGCGCAGATCAGGCGCGACCGCGCCGCGGGCCTCAACACGGCAGGCTTCATCTCCGGCTATCGCGGTTCCCCCCTCGGCGGCTACGACCAGCAGCTGTTCGCCGCCCGCAAGCATCTCGAGCAGTACAACATCAAATTCCAGCCCGGCGTGAACGAGGACCTCGCGGCCACCGCGATCTGGGGCTCGCAGCAGCTCGCCCTGTCGCCGGGCACCAAATATGATGGCGCGGTCGGCATCTGGTACGGCAAGGGCCCCGGCGTCGACCGCTGCGGCGACGTGTTCCGCCACGGCAATGCGGCCGGCTCCGCCAAGCATGGCGGCGTACTCTGCCTTGCCGGCGACGACCATGGCGCGAAATCCTCCACCGTCCCGCATCAGTCCGACCACGCCTTCATCTCCGCGCTGATGCCCTACCTCTACCCCTCCAGCATCCACGAAATGATCGAGATGGGCCTCCTGGGTATCGCGATGTCGCGCTACTCTGGCTGCTGGGTCGGCATGAAGGTGATCACCGAGACGGTCGAGACGACCGCCGAGATCGACCTCACCGACGAGATGACGCCGTTCATCATTCCGACCGATTTCGAATTGCCGCCGGGCGGCCTCAACATCCGCTGGCCCGACGACCGCTTCGAGCAGGACCGGCGGTTGCAGGACTACAAGGGCTTTGCCGCGATCGCCTTCGCCCGCGCCAACAAGGTCAACCGCATCACGATGGATTCGCCGAACGCGCGCTACGGCATCATGGCCTCGGGCAAGAGCTACGAGGACATCCGCCAGGCGTTGCGCGAGCTCGGCATCACGCCCGAGATCGCCGCCAAGATCGGCATCCGCCTCTACAAGATCGGCATGCCCTGGCCGCTGGAGCCGGAAGGCGTGCGCAACTTCGCGGTCGGCCTCGAGGAGATCTTCATTGTCGAGGAGCGCCGCGAGATCGTCGAGAACCAGGTCAAGCAGGAGCTGTTCAACTGGCGCGACGACGTGCGTCCGCGCATCGTCGGCAAGATGGACGATCACGACAAGCGCTTCCTGACCTTCGCCGCCGAGCTCAGCGTGGCCTCGCTTGCGAGCTCGCTCACCGAACGGCTGCTTCGACTTAATCTCAATCCTGAAATCGCCGAGATGCTGCGCGCCAAGGCCGACTGGTTCAACGGCCGTCAGTCGACGCAGATGCAGGCGACCGCGCCTGTCAGCCGCACGCCGTATTTCTGCTCGGGCTGCCCGCACAACACCTCGACCAAGGTGCCGGAAGGCAGCCGCGCGCTGGCAGGCATCGGCTGCCACTTCATGGCACTGTGGATGAACCGCTCGACCGAGACCTTCACCCATATGGGTGGCGAGGGCGTGCCGTGGGTCGGCATCGCGCCGTTCACCAACGAGAACCACGTCTTCGCCAATCTCGGCGACGGCACCTATTTCCACTCCGGCATTCTCGCAATCCGCCAGTCGATCGCTTCCAAGGCCAACATCACCTACAAGATCCTGTACAACGACGCGGTCGCCATGACCGGCGGCCAGCGCCACGACGGCGATCTCTCGCCGCAGCAGATCACCTTCCAGCTCCATGCCGAAGGCATCCGCGAGATCTATCTGGTCTCGGAGAATCCGGACGCCTATCCGGCCGATACGATCGCGCCCGGCGTCAAGCTGTTCCATCGCGACGAGCTCGAGAACGTCCAGAAGATGTGCCGCGACACCAAGGGCACGTCGGCGATCGTGTTCGTGCAGACCTGCGCCGCCGAAAAACGCCGTCGCCGCAAGCGCGGCCTGATGGAGGATCCGCAGCGCCGCGTGCTGATCAATCCCGCGGTCTGCGAAGGCTGCGGCGACTGCTCGGTGCAGTCGAACTGCATCTCGGTCGAGCCGCTGGAGACGGAGCTCGGGCGCAAGCGCACCATCAACCAGTCGACCTGCAACAAGGATTATTCCTGCGTGAAGGGCTTTTGCCCGTCCTTCGTCACGGTCGACGGCGGCAAGCTCAGGCGGCGCGCGCCGCCCGAGCTCGGCAGCATAGATAATCTGCCGGAGCCGGCCTCCAAGCCCGCGCTCGACCGGCCCTACAACATCGCGGTCGGCGGCGTCGGCGGCACCGGCGTGCTGACGATCGGCGCGCTGCTCGGCATGGCCGCCCATATCGAGGGCAAGGCCTCGATGATCCTCGACATGTCGGGTCTCGCGCAGAAGGGCGGCGCGGTGCTGAGCCACGTCCGGCTCTCCGAGCACACCGCCGACGTGACCTGTTCGCGCATCGTGACCGGAACGGCCGATCTGGTGCTTGCCGCCGACGAGGTCGTGGCGGCGTCGAAGGACACCATCACGCTGTGCGATGCGAGCCGCACCGTCGGCATCATCAACAGCCACGTGATCCCGACCGCGGACTTTATCCTGAACCGCGACTTCAACTTCCAGAGCCGCAAGGTCAACAGCGTGCTGGAGACCGAGCTGCGCAAGGACTCCGCGTTCTTCGACTTCACCAAGCCGGCCGAAGCGCTGCTCGGTGACTCCATCGCCACCAACATCATGATGATGGGCTTTGCCTATCAGCGCGGGTTGCTGCCGCTGTCGGCGGAGGCGATTCTGCAGGCGATCGAAGTCAACGGCGTCTCGATCAAGATGAACACCCAGGCGTTCCAGCTCGGGCGCCTGGCCGCCGCCGATCCGGCACGGCTGAGCGGCATGATGAAGGGCGACGACGAAATCGCGCCACCGAAATCGCTGGATGCGATGTCGCTGGACGAGATCATCACCCATCGCATGGCGTTCCTGACCGACTACCAGAATGCACGTCTGGCAAAGCGCTATCGCAAGCTGGTCGACCAGGTGCGCGACGCCGCCACCAAGGGCGGCTATGGCGAGGCGCTGCCGCGCGCGGTCGCGATCAACTACGCAAAGCTGCTCGCCTACAAGGACGAGTATGAGGTGGCGCGGCTGTTCACCGACGGCCGTTTCGAGAAGCAGCTGCGCGATCAGTTTGAGGGCGAGTTCAAGTTCAACTTCAATCTGGCGCCGCCGATCCTCGGCGGCGGGCTCGACGCGCAGGGCAGGCCGAAAAAGCGCGCCTTCGGTTCGTGGATGATGTCGGCCTTCAGGGTGCTGGCGAGATTCCGCTTTCTGCGCGGCACGCCGCTCGACATCTTCGGCTACAACGCCGACCGCAAGCTGGAGCGCGATCTGATCGCGGGCTACGAGAAGGATGTCGCGACCGTGCTCGGCCTGCTGTCGCCGCTCAATCACGACATCGCGGTCGAATTGCTGGCGCTGCCCGATCGCATCCGCGGCTACGGTCCGGTGAAGGACAAGGCGATCAAGGAGGCGAAGGTTCGCTACGCGCAACTCGCCGCCGACCTCGCCAACCCGCCGTCCGCGCCGCGGCAGATGGCGGCGGAGTAGGTTAGCCACAAATTCGGTGTCGTCCCGGCCTAGTGCGCAATTGCGCACGGGAGCCGGGACCCATAACCACCGCACTTTGTTGTAGCGCGACGCTGGGGCCACAGCTCACTCTCACCACACAATCCTGTGGTTATGGGTCCCGGCTTTCACCGGGACGACATCTGTGTTTTGGGCGCGCGCACTGTGCACATGCTACAGTCTCGCCTGACGGAATATTTCCGCGCTTGCCAAGGTCGCGTCGTCGGTTCAGAAAAACGCTCGAGCGAAGAAACGCCAGCGGAGAGCGATTTGACCATCAAGGGCAAGGCCTACATTGCCGGGATCTACGAACATCCCACCCGGCACGCACCCGATAAATCAACAGCACAGCTGCACGCCGAGGTCGCCAAGGGCGCGATCGAGGACGCCGGGCTCACGAAGGACGACATCGACGGCTATTTCTGCGCCGGCGACGCGCCGGGCGGGCTGTGGCCGATGGTCGATTATCTCGGCCTCAACACCAAGAAGCTGCGTCATGTCGACTCCACCGAGACCGGTGGCTGTTCCTATCTGATCCATCTCGGCCACGCCGCCGAGGCGATCGCCGCGGGCAAATGCTCGGTCGGGCTGGTCACGCTGGCGGGCAAACCGCGCACCGGCCCGATGCCGCCGCGCGCCTCGGGCGCCGAGGCCGATTTCGAATCCGCCTACGGGGCTACCACGCACAATGCCTATGGCATGTGTGCCATGCGTCATATGCACGACTACGGCACCACCTCCGAGCAACTCGCCTGGATCAAGGTCGCGGCCTCGCATCATGCGCAATACAATCCGCATGCGATGCTGAAAGAGGTCGTCACCGTCGAGGACGTGCTGAACTCGCCGATGATCTCCGATCCGCTGCATCGGATGGATTGCTGCGTCGTCACCGACGGCGGCGGCGCGATGATCGTCACGACGCCCGAGATCGCCAAGAGCCTGAAGAAGCCGCTGGTGCGCCTGATCGGCCATGGCGAGGCGATGAAGGGCCCGCGCGGCGGCAAGGATCTCGATCTGACCTACTCCGCCGGCGTGTGGTCCGGTCCGCGTGCCTTCGAGGAAGCGGGCGTGACGCCGAAGGACATCAAATACGCCTCGATCTATGACAGCTTCACCATCACGGTGCTGATGCAGCTCGAGGACCTCGGCTTCTGCAAGAAGGGCGAGGGCGGCAAGTTCGTCGCCGACGGCAATCTGATCTCGGGCGTCGGCAAGCTGCCGTTCAACACCGACGGCGGCGGTCTGTGCAGTAACCATCCCGTCAATCGCGGCGGTATGACGAAAATCCTCGAGGCTGTGCGCCAGTTGCGCGGCGAGGCGCATCCGAAGGTGCAGGTGAAGAACTGCGACCTCGCGATCGCCCACGGCACCGGCGGTCTGCTCGGCGTTCGCCACGCCGCCTCAACCTGCATTCTGGAGCGTGCGTGATGTCTGAAGCGAAGAAGTACAATGCCCCGGTGACCAACCCGGAGACCGCGCCGTTCTGGGAGGCGGCGAAGGCGGGCAAGTTCATGATCAAGCGCTGTAACACCTGCGGCGAAGCGCACTACTTCCCGCGCGCGATCTGCCCGTTCTGCTTCTCGGACAAGACGGTGTGGGAAGAGTCGAGCGGCGAGGCCACGGTCTACACCTACAGCCTGATGCGGAAGTCGCCGACCGGTCCCTATGCGATCGCCTATGTGACGCTGAAGGAAGGTCCGTCGCTGCAGACCAACATCGTCGATTGCGATCTGGAGAAGGTGAAGATCGGCCAGAAGGTGAAGGTGGTGTGGAAGCCGACCGACGGCGCCCCGCTGCCGTTCTTCACGCCGGCCTGATTTTACCCTCTCCCCTTGTGGGAGAGGGTGCCTTCGCTGAAAGCGAAGGCGGGTGAGGGGTCTCTCTCCGCGTAGAGAATCTCTCTGTGGCGCGAACCCCTCACCGAAACGAGTTTGAGACGACTGCTGGTGCTGCCCTCTCCCACAAGGGGAGAGGGCGCAGTAATGGGCACCGTGCCGTTAAGAATACATTCGGGGAGAAAACAACAATGCCGATCGTGTACGAACAGCTGATGGCCCTGAAGAATCTCGGCCAGAAATACAGCTACGCCGACCGCGACGTGATGCTCTATGCCTATGGCATCGGCCTGGGTGCCGATCCGATGGACGAGAAGGAGCTCGCTTTCGTCAATGAGGGCGTGCTGACGCCGCGCCCGCTCAAGGTGGTGCCGACGTTTGCCTCGGTCGCGGCCTGGGGCGCCGGTCCCGGCGAGATGAATCTTAACCGCGTCATGGTGGTCGACGGCGAGCGCGACATCACCTTCCACAAGCCGTTCGCGACCGCCGCGCACATCACGGCCGACTCGACCGTGCTCGA
Source organism: Bradyrhizobium sp. USDA 4503 (assembly GCF_054055815.1). NCBI lineage: Bacteria > Pseudomonadati > Pseudomonadota > Alphaproteobacteria > Hyphomicrobiales > Nitrobacteraceae > Bradyrhizobium > Bradyrhizobium sp. USDA 4503. The sequence continues at coordinate 2,134,723 of NZ_JBSRXS010000001.1, read as the reverse complement.
CGTGTTCGACAAGGGCAAGGACAAGGGCGCGGTGATCCGCCACCAGACCGTGCTGAAGGACGAGAAGGGCGACAAGCTCGCCACGCTGGTCGCCTCGCGCTTCGCCCGCGGCGATGGCGGCTTCGGCGGCCCGTCCGACGGCCAGCCCGAGCCGCACAAGGTGCCGGAGCGCGCGCCGGACAAGGTGGTCGACATCACGACGCGGCCCGACCAGGCGCTGGTCTATCGGTTGTGCGGCGACCGCAACCCGCTGCATTCCGATCCGGAGTTCGCCAGGAAGGCCGGCTTCCCGCGGCCGATCCTGCACGGCATGTGCACCTACGGCATCACCTGCCGCGGCGTGCTGCAGACCTATGCCGACTACGATCCGTCCGCCTTCAAGCAGCACGTGGCGCGGTTCTCCTCGCCGGTGTTCCCCGGTGAGACCGTGACCATGGAGCTGTGGAAGGACGGCAATGTGGTGTCGTTCGAGGCCAAGGTGAAGTCGCGCGGCGTCACCGTGATCAAGAGCGGCAAGACGGTGCTGGCGTAGCTTTCCGTCATTCCGGGATGGTCCGAAGGACCAGACCGCAGGTGCGCAATTGCGCACCGGGGAATCTCGAGATTCCGGGTTCGCGCTGCGCGCGCCCCGGAATGACGGCAATCAAGAACAAAACGGAGAAAACAACCATGGGATTACTCGACGGCAAGGTGGCGCTGATCACGGGCGCCGGCGGCGGGCTTGGTGAAGCCTATGCGAAGCTGTTTGCGCGCGAGGGCGCGGCCGTGGTGGTCAACGATCTCGGCGGCCCGCGCGACGGCTCGGGCTCCGACAAGTCGATGGCCGACAAGGTGGTCGACGCGATCAAGGCCGAGGGCGGCCGCGCCGTCGCCAACGGCGCCGACATCTCGACCTTGGCCGGCGGCCAGTCGGTGTTCGACGACGCCATCAAGCATTTCGGCCGCGCCGACATCCTGGTCAACAATGCCGGCATCCTGCTCGACGAGACCTTCCACAAGGCCAAGGAAGCGAACTGGGACAAGGTGATGAAGGTGCATCTGAAGGGCACCTTCTGCTGCACCCAGCCGGTGTTCAAATGGATGCGTGACAATGGCGGCGGCGTCATCGTCAACACGTCCTCGACCTCGGGCCTGATCGGCAATTTCGGCCAGACCAACTACGGCGCCGCCAAGGGCGGCATCTGGGGCCTGTCCAACGTGCTGGCGATTGAGGGCCGCAAGTACAACATCCGGATATGGACCCTGGCGCCGGGCGCGCTGACCCGCATGACCGCGGACCTGCCGCGTTACAAAGAGAACCCGGGTGCGGCGCTCGGCCCGGACGGCATCGCGCCGGCCGTGCTCTATATGGTCAGCGACCTGTCCGGCGACCAGACCGGCAAGGTGCTTGGCGTCTCCGGCCCGCGCGGCGTCCGCGAGATGCGGATGATGGAAATGGAGGGCTGGACGCCGCCGTTCACGGGATGGAAGGCGGAGGACATCGTCACCCACGCCAAGGAGATCTTCTTCTCCGAGGAGGAGATCAAGAAGTCGGCGCGGCGGTTCAAGTAAGGATTGGCACCCGCGACCGCGGGACGGCTTCCCGATGCGCAATGGCGCATCGGGAAATGACGCTGTATAGAGGGCGAAACAGACGAGGCACCCATGACCAAACTCACCGCCCAGGCCGCAGGAACCTTTGCGATCGCGCCGACCCCGTTCCACGACGACGGCCGCATCGACGAGGCATCGATCGACCGGCTGACCGATTTCTACACCGAGGTCGGCTGCGACGGCGTCACCGTGCTCGGCATCCTGGGCGAGGCGCCGAAGCTCGACGCCGCGGAGGCCGAGCAGGTCGCGCTGCGCTTCGTCAAGCGCGCCAAGAAGCTCCAGGTCATCGTCGGTGTCTCGGCGCCGGGCTTTGCCACGATGCGCTCGCTGGCGAAGAAGTCGATGGATGCGGGCGCCGCCGGCGTCATGATCGCGCCGCCGCCGCATCTGCGTACCGACGACCAGATCATCGGCTATTTCAAGCAGGCGCAGGAAGCGATCGGCGACGATATTCCCTGGGTGCTGCAGGACTATCCGCTGACGCTGACCGTCGTGTTCACGCCGGCCGTGATCCGCAAGATCGTGATGGATTCGCCGTCCTGCGTGATGCTCAAGCACGAGGACTGGCCGGGCCTGGAGAAGATTTCGACCTTGCGCAACTTCCAGAAGGACGGCTCGCTGCGGCCGCTGTCGATCCTGGTCGGCAATGGCGGCCTTTTCCTCGATTTCGAGATGGAGCGCGGCGCCGATGGTGCAATGACCGGCTATGCCTTCCCCGAGCTGCTGATCGATGTCGTCAACCTGTCCAAGGCCGGCAAGCGTGATGCCGCGCATGATCTGTTCGACGCGCATCTGCCGCTGATCCGCTACGAGCAGCAGCCCGGCGTCGGTCTCACCGTGCGCAAATACGTGCTGCAGAAGCGCGGCATCATCTCCTCCAGCGCGCAGCGCAAGCCCGGAGCCGTCATCACGCCGCAGGCAAGGGCGGAGGTCGACTATCTCTTGTCCCGTGTGGCGCGCGTCGACCGTCGCGCCAATCTGCAACCGCAATCCAGTGCAGCAGGCTAATCATGACCGAGATCGTTGCCCCGCGCCTTGCGTCGACCGTGCTGCTGCTGCGTGACGGCAGCTCATCGGGCGAAATCGAAGTCTTCATGATGGTCCGCCATCACCAGATCGAGTTCAACTCGGGTGCGCTGGTGTTTCCGGGCGGCAGCGTCGACAAGAACGACAAGGAGATCGCCGCCGATCCCGCGCTCTATTCCGGCGGCGAAGGGCTCGACGGCGACGCGCTCGGCTTCCGCATCGCGGCGATCCGCGAGACCTTCGAGGAGAGCGGCATCCTGCTGGCGCGGCCGGTAGGCTCGAAAGACCTGGTCGATGCGAAGCGCGCGAACGAGATCGCGACCGCGCATCGCACGGCGCTGAACGAAGGCAAGATCAGCTTCCTGAAGGTGCTGACCGACAACGGCATGGTGCTCGCGCTCGATGCACTCGTGCCGTATGCGCACTGGATCACGCCGGAGGGCATGCCGAAGCGCTTCGACACCTGGTTCTTCCTGGCCGCCGCGCCGCCCGAGCAGCTCGGCGCCCATGACGGCAAGGAATCGACCGACTCGATCTGGGTGTCGACGCGCGAGGCGCTGGAGGGCGGCGAGAGCGGCCGCTTCAAGCTGCCGTTCCCGACCACGCGCAATTTGATCAGGCTCGGCAAGCAGCCGAACGTCGGCGCCGCGCTCGCCGACAGCAAGGGCAAGTCGATTGTCGCCGTAATGCCCGTGATGACCAAGACCGCCACCGGCCGCCAGCTCCGCATCCCCAAGGAAGCGGGGTACGATGGCGAGGTGTTCGACGTCGGGGCGCTGGGGTAGGTCCGTCGTCCTGAGAGACGTCGAGTGCGTGACTCACAGGCAGCGCTATGTCGTCCCGGCGAAGGCCGGGACCCATAACCACCGAACTGCATTGCTGCGCGACGCCGAGGCTGCAGCTTTTTCCAACAACACAACCCTGTGGTAATGGGTCCCGGCCTTCGCCGGGACGACGGGGAAGGAGAGTCGCTTCTCCACATTTCGGCTTATATCGAAATATCATCACCTCGCAGCGATGTAGCTTCCGTCTCAACCATCGAGACGGGATCCCGCCAATGACCACCGCCCCACGACAGCCGAGCATGGCCTTCGAGCTCGCCTTGCTGCTCGCGCTCGCCACCCTGTGGGGCGGCTCCTATACCTTCATCAAGCTTGGTGTCGCGACCATCCCGCCGATCACGCTGATCGCGGCGCGCACCACGATCGCGGGGCTGCTGCTGCTCGTCATCATGCGGATGCGCGGCGTATCGATGCCGGCCGATCGCGCGACCTGGCGCCGCTTCATCTTTCAGGCCTGCCTCAACAGCGTGATCCCGTGGACGCTGATCGCCTGGGGCGAGCGCTTCGTCGATGCCGGGCTCGCCACCATCCTCAATTCGGCCTCGCCGATCTTCACCTTCCTGTTCACCGCCGCGATCACCCGCCATGAGGGGGCGAGCCCGCGCAAGCTGTTCGGGGTGATATCAGGCATGGCCGGCATCTGCCTGATCGTCGGCGTCGATGCGTTCCGCGATCTCGGGCAGGGGATCGTGGCCGAGGTCGCGATCGTCGCCGCCACCATCTGCTACGCCTGTGCCGCGATCTTCAGCCGCGGCTTCAAGGAGCTCGATCCGATGGCGCCGGCGGCGGGTTCGCTGCTCGCGGGCGCCGCGATCTTCGTTCCGCTCAGCCTTGTCGTCGAGCGGCCCTGGACGCTTTCGCCGTCGACGACATCGCTCACCGCATTGCTGGCGCTTGCCGTGTTCTCGACCGCGATCGCGTTCGTGATCTACTTCCGCCTGATCCAGACCCTCGGCTCGGTCGGCACCACCGCGCAAGCTTACTTGCGGGTGCCGATCGGGGTGGCGCTCAGCGTCATGGTGCTGGGCGAACGGCTGAGCCCGACGGCGTGGATCGGCCTCGCCTGCGTCGTGATCGGCGTCGCCGCGATGACGATTCCTGCACGAAGGATCGCCACGGCCTGACGTCATCGCCGCGATGACGATTCCTGGGCGCAAGATCGCCCCGCCTGAAGTTTCGCCCGCTGAAACCGGCGCCTTGCTGCCGCCGGCCAATGCCTGCATGCTGCCCGCAACGAGACCACAGGGCGGGAAACGGGACGATGTTGCGGCGGATCAGCCTCATTGCCGGTGCGTGCATGGCGTTGCTGGCGATGGCCGGCACGGTGCGCGCGCAGGACTTCCCGAGCCGGCCGATCCGCATCGTCATTCCCTACGCGCCGGGCAGCGTCGCCGACGTGTTCGCGCGCATCATGGCGCAGGACATGCAGGAGCAATGGAAGGGGACGATCGTCGTCGAGGCCAAATCCGGCGCCAATGGCTCGATCGCGGCCGAGGAGGTCGCCCGCGCCGCTCCCGACGGTTACACATGGCTGTTGGTGACGACCTTCTTTACCGCAAGCCCGGGGCTGAACACGCAGCTGCGCTGGGATCCCGTGAAGGATTTCGTGCCGGTCGGGCAGATCTGTCTCGCCCCGAACTTCTTCATCGTGCCGACCTCGCTGCCAGTGAAGACCGTCGCCGACTATGTCGCGCTGGCCAAGGCCAAGCCGGGGACGCTGAACTACAGCCATCCCGGCAAGGGCTCGACCGGCCATCTCGGCTTCGAGCTGTTCAAGCGGCTCGCCGGCATCGACGTCACCGCGATCGGCTATCGCGGCTATCCGCAGATGGTGCCCGATATCGCGAGCGGCCTGATCACCTCGAGCTTCCTGTCGGCCAACCAGGCGCTGGCCCAGGTGCAGTCCGGCAGCATCCGGATCATCGGGGCGATCAGCGACGGCCGCTCGAAGTATTTCCCCGACGTGCCGACCATGGCCGAGCAGGGCTTTGCCGAGGCGCAGGTGACGCCGTGGTTCGGCTTCGTGGTGCCGGCCGGCACGCCGCAGCCGGTGGTCGAACGCATCAGCGGGGCGCTCGAAACCGCGCTGGCTTCCACCGAGGTGCGCAAGAAGCTAGATGTCGCCGGTTGCGACGCCCGTAGCGCGCCGCTGAGGCAGTTCGCCGATATCATCAAGGCGGACGTTGCGCTCTGGGCCAGGGTGGTCAAGGAGGCCGGCATCCCGCCGGACTGAGCCCCGCCGCCCTGTGCCGGAATCGGCCACCGGCACCCGCCCGGGGTGACGCCGGTCACACCGCCCGCGGGTTGGGCCGTGCAGCATGTTTCCCCAAAGCCCGTAATTTCCCGTATATTAGGGCGCATTGGACCCCGGCCTTGATGACATGACCGCTGAATTGCCGCCGAATTCGCAAGCGCCGCGTGCGTTCTCCCTCTCCATTGGCCAGCTCACGTTCGGCAGCTTCCTGCTGGTCCTGGCTGTGATCATCATCACATCCACCGCCAGCGTGATCGCGATCCGCCACATCGATACCACCTTCGCCGAGCTGCAGCGGCTGCAGAGTGTCGGCGACATCGCCGAGGATATCGACCGCCGCATGAACGAGCTGCGGCTCGCGGCGCGCGATTTCGTCACCGAGCCGGGCAGCCAGTCGGTCCAGGTCGCGGAGGCGGCCCAGTCGCTGAGCGAGATCCTGAAAAAGACCCGCATCAAGCTGGCGCCCGAGCAGCAGGACATGATCGACGGCGTCACCCAACGGCTGGCGACCTATCGCAACGGCATCGAGCGCATCTCGGCGCTGCTCAGCCGCCGCGCCGAGCTGGTCGCCGGGCTGCCGCCGCTGCGCGACGCCTTCGACAAGGCGGTCGCCGCGAGCAACGATGCGGCGCTGGCCAATGCGCTGTCGCAATCCCAGAGCCGGATTGCCACCGCATTGCTGGCGCACAACACGTCCGCTGCCGAGCAGGCCGCGCAGAGCATGCGGGCGATGACCATCTCCGATCCCGCGCTGCGCGGCGCCATCGATAATTATGCCGAGGCGATCATCGCGGTCTCGGTGCGCGAGGGCCAGATCGCCGACATCGACAAGGAGGTGCTCGGCGCCGAAGGCCGGTTGATCCAGAAGGTCACCGAGCTGCTCCGCGAGCTCAGCTCTCGCCGCGGCCACGTGCTGTCGCGCGATTTTGCCCGGACGCTGGCCGAAGCAAAATGGCAGAGCATCGTGCTCGGCACGGCGGGTGTGCTGATCGGCCTGTTCGCGTCGGTGTTGGTGGTTCGCCGCACCGTCCGCCCGCTCGCCAGGATCGCGGGCTCGATCCGCAAGGTCGCCGGCGGCGAGAAGAGCGCGTTCATTCCCGGCGCCGACCTCGACAACGAGATCGGCGACATCGCACGCGCCGCCGAAGTGTTCCGCCAGACCCTGGTCGACGCCGACAGCGCGCGCGAGGCTGCGCTGCGCGCGCTCGCCGAGCAGCGGCTCGCCGAGGAGAGCTACCACAAGCTGTTCGAAGCGTCGGTCGAGGGCATCTACGTCACGACGCCGGGCGGCGCGCTGCTCAACGCCAATCCGGCGCTGGCGCGGATGATGGGCTATGCCGCGCCGCAGGACCTGATCAAGGGCATCGACGACATCGCCACTACCGTCTATGTGGATCCGGCGGCGCGCGAGCAGTACCAGCAGCTGATGCAGCGCGACGGCACGGTGCGTGACTACGAGTACCAGGTGCGCGCGAGCGACGGCACCGTGCTGTGGCTGTCCGATTCGGCGACCGTCGTCCGCAACGACGAGGGCGAAGTGATCCGCTACGAGGGCACGGTGCGCGACATCACCGACCAGAAGCGCGCCGAAGACGCGATCGCCGAAGGCCGTCGGCTGTTGCAGATGGTCATCGACACCGTGCCCGCCGTCATCAACGTCAAGGACCGCGACCTGCGCTACGTGCTGATGAACCGCTACATGGCGGGAATCTTCGGCATCGAGCCGCAGGACGCGATCGGCCAGACCACCGGCGAGCTGATGTCGCGCTATGGCGCGGCGAAGACCGATGAGAACGACAAGCGCGTCCTGTCGGCGCGCCGCGAGCTCGGCTTCTATGAAGAGGAGTACAAGGACGTCGCCGGCAACATGCGGCAATGGCTGGTCAACAAGCTGCCGATCCTCGATGCGCAAGGCGAGATCGAGAACATCGTCACGGTCGCGCTCGACATCGGCGAGCGCAAGCGCTCCGAGCAGGAGATGCGCAAGGCGAGGGATTCCGCGGAGGCCGCGTTGCGCAATCTGCGGGAAACCCAGAATTCGCTGATCGAGGCCGAAAAGCTCGCCGCGCTCGGCCGCCTAGTGGCCGGCGTCGCCCATGAGGTCAACAATCCCGTCGGGATCAGCCTGACGGTGGCGTCCGCGCTGGAGCGCAAGACCGCGAATTTCGCCACCCAGGTCGAGCGCGGCGACCTGCGCCGCTCCAGCCTCAACGATTTCCTGAACACGGCGCGCGATGCCTCCTCGCAACTCGTCGCTAATCTCAACCGCGCCGCGGAGCTGATCCAGTCGTTCAAGCAGGTCGCCGCCGACCGCAACTATTCGGACCAGCGCACCTTCGACCTCGGCGATCTCACCGAGCAGGTGGTGATGAGTCTGAGGCCCGGCCTGCGCAAGCACAATCTGACGCTCAATGTCGATTGCGAGCCGAACCTGATCATGAATTCCTATCCGGGACCGTATGGCCAGGTGCTGACCAATCTGTTTCTCAACGCGGTCGCGCATGCGTTCCCGGACGGCAAGGCCGGCGAGGTCGAGATCCAGGTCCATGCCGCCGGCGGCGACAATGTCGAGGTGATCTTCGCCGACAATGGCTGCGGCATGAGCCTCGACGTGCGCCGCCGTGCCTTCGATCCGTTCTTCACGACGCGGCGCGATCAGGGCGGCACCGGGCTCGGCCTGCACATCGTCTACAGCATCGTCACCACGCGGCTCGGCGGCCGGCTCTCGCTGGATTCCGCACCGGGCAACGGCACACGCATCCAGATGATCCTCCCGCGCGTCGCGCCGCTGGAGCAGGCCGCGGAATAGCGCGAAGCGTAGTGGCCAACCACGCGTTTGCTCTCGATCCGTCATCCTGAGAGCCTGACTGAAAAATGGGTGAGTGATCTCAGTGGGGTGTGATTCCATCGGATTTGCAAAGATTCGAGGGAGAGCACGATGCCCTGGACCAAGATCACTCGGGAGCAATATCGGCGGGACGATCTGCGTTATGCAAGCGATATGACCGATGCGGAGTGGGCGGTGATCAGACGCCTGTTGCCGCGAGCGAACCGGCGCGGCCGGCCGCGTAAGACGGAGCTGCGTCGTGTGATCGAAGCGATCCTCTATATCGTTTCGACCGGCTGCCAGTGGCGGGCGTTGCCGCAGGAGTTCCCGCCCTATTCGACGGTGCAGGGCTATTTTTATAGATGGCGGGATACAGGCCGGTGGCAGAGGATTGTCAGCGTGCTTGTCCGCCGGGCGCGAAAAAAGCTTGGACGGACACCGAAGCCGACGGCAGCCGTGATCGACAGTCAAAGTGCGCCAACCACCCAAGCTGGCGGACCGCGCGGCTACGATGCAGGCAAGCGCATCTACGGCCGCAAGCGGCACATTGTGACGGATACCAATGGCCTCCTCCTTGGGGTTCATGTTCATCCCGCCAACGTTCAGGACTGCCATGGCGCCGTACCGCTGCTGAAGAACGTGCGGATGAACTTCCCCCGGCTGCGCCACGTCTTTGCCGACCGGATCTACCGCGGAAATCAACTCCTCGACGCGCTCTCAGACTGCGGTCCATGGACTGTCGAGATCGTCGAGCGGCCTCAAGGCGTCAAAGGCTTCCAGCTTCTGCCGAGGCGGTGGGTGGTTGAACGCACATTCGCTTGGTTCGGCAGATGCCGCCGCCTCGCCAAGGACTTCGAGGCGACGGTGGCAACCGAAGCTGCCTGGCTGCTGATTGCACACATCAGGCTCCTGACCCGCAGACTCGCGGCTGCAGCTAAGGTTGGGTGATTTATGAGTCAGACTCTGAGGAGCGGCGAAGCCGCGTCTCGAAGGATGCACGGCCCGGCTCGTGGCCGTCGATCCTTCGAGGCTCGCTGTGCTCGCGCCTCCAGCGACAAAGGCGAAGCCTTTGCGCGGGGATGACGGGTCTAATGGTTTCAAACCGCTAATTGATATCCGCGAGCTTGTGCAGCGTGGCGCCGAAGATCAGGCTCGCCTTGCCGACCAGCGCGGTCCCGCTCATGGTGCCGCGGGTGTCGGTGAAGGTGCCGGAGACGCCGATGCCGACGGGCGCGGGCCCGCCGAACAGTGGGTTGTCGGTGTCGCGCGGCGTCGTGTGGCGTTGCACAAGGATTTCGCCCTTGAAGGCATCGCCCTTCACCGTGTAGCTGCCGGTGTAGTAAAGATAGGCGTCGCCGCCCAGTATCTGGCCGTCGCGGAAGAGAATGACGCCGCTGCCCTTGCCGATGCGACCGTCCAGCAGGGTGACGTGAATTGAGTAAAGTCCGTTCTTCATGACGTCCCGATTGCTGGCCGCCGCGCCCATGGCAAGCCAGTTGGTTTTTTATGCCAAAGCGAGCAACCTCGTGCAATGCGGCAGGTTGATTCCCGGGTGTCCCGCGTTCGGGTGACCCTCGGTTCCTGCCAGGCAGTGTGACGGCGCAATGACAGCGGACCGTACGCGCGAATCAAAGTGGCCCGCGAAATGCATAGCTCTGATTGCACTGGCCGGTGAGTGCTGGAGCAAACACATGTCTGACTGGATTGAATCCGGCGGCCATTGGGCACGCCCTCGCAGGCTCAATGGAACTTCGGCCCGTTATGCGGGCCACATGATCGCATCCCTCGTGCTGATAACGCTGGTGTTGGTCGCGGCCATGCGAATCGCGCAGGCGCGCGATCCCGACGGCCGCTACGCCAATTCGCCGCTGAAGGAGTGGTTCGACGGACTGCGCAGCGGCAAAGGGCCGTGCTGTTCGGATGCCGACGGCACAGCGGTCAGCGATGTCGACTGGGAATCCAAGGACGGGCACTATCGTGTGCGCCTCGACGGGGCGTGGATCGATGTCCCCGACGAGGCCGTGGTCACCGAGCCCAACCGGGTCGGTCGCGCCATGGTCTGGCCGATTCCCAGCTACATGGGCGTGACGATCCGCTGCTTCATGCCCGGCAGCATGACTTAGCGCCGCACGCGTGGCTCAGACGTATTTCTGATCGCGCTCGAGCAGTTCGATCGAGATGCCCTGCGGGCCACGGATGAATCAGATCCGCACGCCGGGACGGATCGTGGTCGGCTCCTTGGTGAATTCGACGCCCTTGGCCTTGATCTCGGCCGCGACCGCGTCGATGTCCTTCACCGTGAGCCCGAAATGATCGAGCCCCTGATAGGGCGTCACCGGCGCGGCGTTGACGCCGTCGCCCTGGGTCACCTCCGCAATGAACACCCTGGCGCCGCCGAGCTGGACGTCGATGCGGCCGGGGCCGCGGATGATCTCGCCGCCGAGAATGTCGCGCAGCCAGGTCGCGGTGGTCTCGGGATCGGGACTGCGCAGGTGGACGTGGTCCCAGGTGACGACAGGCATTGCGATCTCCTTGTTGTTGTCGTGCCGCTGTTCGGTGCGCGGCACTCGCTCTCGGGCGGCGCAAATCTAGCGAGCTGTTCGCTGGGATACCATCCCTCGTTATGCCTGCCCAAGATTGTCGTCCCGGAATGAAACCATTGCGGCCGTCAGCGATTGTCTTCGCGTGGCCGCTCGACCTGCGGCCGTCCCGGACGCCGCGGGGTGCGGCCTCGTCTCTGTGTGGGGGGCGGCCCGATCAGGCTGCCAGGGTGAGGGCACGACGATGCGGATCGGCTTGGCGTCGTTTCGGAGGTTGGCCGCCGGACGTCTCGGTGAAGGGGGCTTCTACGCCAGCCTGCTGCTGCCGCTGATTGCGCTCGCCGGGATCGCCGCATGGTTCATGCTTCCCGAGCCGAGCGACGCCGGGGACCAGGATGTCTGGCCGGTGTCCTCCATGATCCGCACCGCGCAGAATGCCCCGACCGGCGAGCAACCAGCCCAAATCACAAATCAGACCGCGAGGGATGCGCTTGCCGCACCGGCGGACGAGCCGACCACCGTCGGTGTGGCCATCGCTCCACAGGGGGCAGAGGAGGCCAAGCCGTCCGGGCCCGGCGCTGAAAGGTCGCCGCTGGATAAGCTGCGGATCGCCTCGCAATCGTGGCGGCGCGGCGGGCTGGGTTCGAAGGCGCTGGTCACCCTGACGCTGCGCAATGCCAATGATTTCGCCGTCAAGGATATCGAGATCGCCTGCGCCTTCATCCGCCGGGACGGTCGGCCGCTGACCGAGCGCAAGCGGCTGATCTCCGACACCATCGCCATGAAGAGCCGCAAGACTTACTCGCAAATGTTGGTCGGGTTCGTCAACGTGAACGCAAACAAGGCGAAATGTTCGGTCGTGACGGCGAGCCGCCTCTAATTCCCGGCATCTCGAAAAAGTGACCGCGAATTGACTTGTCGGGTGAACCGTAACGGCCGGACAGGAACTAACTAATAAACCAGCCGTTAGCGAACGACCCGGGAGCGCGGACAGCGTCCGGGTGATCATGCGCAGACGATGAAATCGCCCGCGCGATGACTGATGTCGTCGCGCCGAGATGAACCGCGCCCTGCTGCGCGGGGGGAGCTACCAAAATGCCTGTGGCGCGTTATTTCCTGTTCGTTGGTGGAGTGCTGCTCGCGCTGCTCTTCGTCGTCAATGCCATCGTGCCGCAGGAGGCCGTGGTCGCCGGCCAGAACCAGGGACTGTCGTCGCCGGGCGTCGACAAGACCATGGTGCGCATCAAGTCGACCCAGAAATTGCCCGAGCGGGTGGTGTACGACACCAATTTGCCGACCATTGTTCCGGCGCAGGTCAACGCGGTCGCCGCGGCTATCCCGTCGGCTACGGGCGATGCGTCGGCGCAAGCCCGCGTCCGCAATACGTTCGCCCAGTTCATTCCGCCGGAGAAGGCTGATGCGCAGAAGGTCGCGGCTGAGGCAAAATCGGCTGAACAATCGGCGCAGGCCCAGCCTCAGGCGCCGAAGAAGCGCAAGGTCGCGCGCTACCATGCCCATCCCCAGCAGCCGATGCGGCTGGCACAGCCCGGCATGTATCAGCCCTACCGCGTCGCGCAGCAGCAGCGCATGGGCTTCTTCGGCGGCTTCGGCACCTGGTAAGAAAGGGCTGCCGCAGCCGGCAATCAATCCGCCGCCGCAAACACTTGCGGCGGCTTTTTCATGTCCGCGATCAGGCGGGTGGCCGGATCCGGGACGGCGTCCGAGCGGCGCTCGCTACCTTTAGCGCGGCAGGCGCGGAATCTTGTCCGCGAAGCCGTTGTAGCAGGTCAGCCGCTCGTCCTCTTCCTTCACGAAGCGGCAATCGTTGACGCCCTTGGCCGGGGCAGCCTTCGGCTTCGGTTGCGGCTTGAAAATCTCGTCGTAGCAGATCAGTCGCTCCTTGGTGGCGTCGTCGATGTCCTGACAGGCCTGAAGCTTCTGAGCGACCGATTGAGGCTTGCCGGGCGCGGCAGGCTTCTCGCCCTTCTTGGCGGCCGACTTCTTGCCGACCTGGACCAGCGGCTTGTCGCCGACCATCGGCTGCGAGGTCGCCGCCGCCGGCTTGTCTGCGTCGGCGGGGGCCGGCGTGGTGCCTTGGGCAAGCACGGCAGCCGGGCAGAAGAGCGCCAGCGCGAGGATGATATGTCTCATGTCGAAAATGTCCGAAATGGCGTGATGACCGGAAGGATGGCGCCGGGGATCGGAAAAGCCCGGCAAGCGCCGAGACTTAACGCAAGTCTTGCCCGAATCCTACCCCCAGAGGTGACCCGCCCGGCACCGATCCACCGGCAAAAGTGAGGGCAATTCGTCGCCGTTCGACCCGCGGGAGAGCGTGAATTGCCTTTGCCCGGCGGGGCGGCTATGACCACGCCATCTGACCATCGGGGAGCGCAGAGACTGAACGCCGCGCGCCTGGGCACCGCTTCGAAACGCAGGTGCCATGACGGCGAACATTCTCGATGGGCATGCACATGCCCAAATTGTCATCGACAAGATTGCTGGCGAACTCGACCGGCTGCCCCGCGCGCCGGGGCTTGCGGTCGTGCTGGTCGGCTGCGACCCGGCGAGCCAGATCTATGTGCAGAGCAAGGTCAGGATGGCCGAGCGGCTCGGCCTGCGCGGCGAGGTCGCACGCCTGCCGGATGATGCCAGCGAGTCCGATCTGCTTGCCGGAGTAGAGGCGCTCAATGCGCGCGACGATATCGACGGCATCCTGGTGCAGCTGCCGTTGCCGGCGCATATCGACGCCTTGCGCGTGATGGCGGCGGTCGATCCCGCCAAGGATGTCGACGGCCTGCACGCCCTGAACGCCGGCCGGCTGTTTCACGGCGATGACGCGCTGGTGCCGTGCACGCCGCTCGGCTGTCTCCGGCTGATCAAGTCGGTCCGATCAGACCTCACCGGCGCCCATGCCGTGGTGATCGGCAGCTCCAACATCGTCGGCAAGCCGATGGCCGCGTTGCTGCTGCAGGAGCACGCGACCGTGACGCAGACCCATATCCACACCCGCGGCATCAGCAGGATCTGCCGCGAGGCCGACATCCTGGTGAGTGCGGTGGGCAAGGCCGGCCTCGTGCGCGGCGACTGGATCAAGCCCAAGGCCATCGTCATCGACGTCGGCACCACGCGCGTCGAGAGGCCGGACGGCGGCTATGCGGTGTGCGGCGACGTCTCGTTCGACGAGGCGGTGCAGGTCGCCGGCGCGATCACGCCGGTGCCGCGCGGCGTCGGCCCGATGACGATCGCCTGCCTGATGGAGAACACGCTGAAGGCCGCAAAGGCGAGGGCGGCCCGGCTGCAATAGCGCGGGATGCCCGTGGCGATATGCGAGCGGCGGGTGTCGCTCGCGTATCGCGCGCGAAGTTCATGACGTCCGGGGTAATGGAAAGCCCGCACCATTCGTCTATCGTCGCGCGACAGATGGAGGCGCGCGATGCTGTATGCGGAAGATCTCACCGAGGGCCAGACGTTCAAGCTTGGCAGCTACACGATCGGCGAGGCCGAGATCCTGGAGTTCGCCGGCAAATATGATCCGGTGCCAATCCATGCCGATCCCGTCGCGGCCGCGGCAGGCCCGTTCGGCGGACTGATCGCAAGCGGTTTCAACACCATTGCGATCTATCAGCGGCTCGTCGTGGAGGCGATCTGGACCAAGGTGGCGGGGATCGTCGGGCGGAGCTTCGAGATCCGCCTGCCGAGCCCGGTTCGGCCCGGCGCCACGCTCACCGGCCAATCCCAGATCCAGAAGATCACCATCAGGCCGGAGCGGCGCGACGCTGTCGTGATCTTCAAGACGGAGCTGGTCAACGACGAGCAGCGTCCGGTTCTTGTCCTCGTGCTCGACGCGCTGATCCGCATGCGGCCGGCGGAGCAGGGGCCGGCATAGGCGCGGCCTGAGGGGCATCCCGAAGTCATCCGCCTCGGACGGCCGTCAGCGCCTCTACGTGTTCCCCACACGCGACCTTGTCGTCGCGCAATGTTGCGGCAATTATGACAAGCTGGCGGCAGAACGGCAGCGCATCAATGACGTCATCATCGACGAGGTCGTGCTGCCCGGTATTTGCTTCGTCGATGCGCCGAACGCATTCGACCCAGACGGATGTGCCGCCGTGAAACGCAGCAAGCAGACGAACGGAGAGATCGAAGCCAGGCGGCGCAAGGCCGAGGAATGGCTCCGCATGCAGACCCGACGCGCCGCTGAACGGCAACGGCTTCGCGACTACAAGATTGCGCTGGCGCGCGACGAGGTTGCCGTCGATACGACGCGGCTTGCGCCCTCGAACAGCTATTCGACCCCCGACTTCGTGCTGCGCGGAACCTATCGACCGGAGCCCTTCATCTGCAAGGACTGCGGCGTTGCCGAGGTCTGGACGCCGTTGCAGCAGAAATGGTGGTACGAGACCGCCAAGGGCGATGTATTTACCGCGGCGGTGCGCTGCCGGGCCTGCCGCACCAGGGAGCGCGCGCGCAAATCCGCCGCACGCCGCGTGCATCTGGAGGGACTCGCAAGGAAGAAGCCTCCCGTCTCGTAGCGATGGGCGTGACTTCAGGGTCGCACTTAACATCTGATACGCGGGGAACCGCTGCGCAGGCGGTCAATGCGTCGCGCGTGCGGAACGTTTCGGTGCCTGATCGGTTCGAGACCTTGAAGCCCCCGATGTGGGGTGCGGGCGGGGAGGAACCAGCCAAGGAAAACTTGTCAAGGAAACCTGTCAAGGAAGCCATCGCGGCCGGAACCAACGAGAAGGAGCAGCGGATGAAACTCAATTCCACGCAAGTAAAGCAGACCATGACGCAACTGAATGCCCAGGTGCTTCCGGACGATCACCCGGCCGTGGCGCAACTGAACAGCGTGTTCGGTGAGCACACGTTCTTCGTCGACACCAGCGGGCTCAAGGTGCTTGAACCGGCCCAGACCTCCGACATGCCGGGGCAGACCGGCGAAGTCGTCAGTCTCGCCGAGTGGAGCGATCCGGAGCTGACCTCGCTTCGGCCGCACGAGCCCGAGCCGACCGGCGTGCTCATCGCGCTTGAACCCAGCAAGCACTGAAGCGTTCCAGCGCGAAGTGAATACCGGTTCGCGTAACCAAAACGCCACCAAGCAAGGGGATTGAGAGCATGATCCGATTCAATCGGATCATGCTTTTTGTGCTGCATCGTGCGACACCGCGATCGGCCGTCCTGATGGCGACAGCCCCGACGTCGCATCAAGAGGTGCCGAAAGTCACATGGCAAATCAGCGCCACCTGCGTATGCATCGGTTTGAGATGGGTATCCAGGCGGTGAGGGGCAGATGGGGATCGTGCGGCGCTGGAGCCCTGACGAGGACGAGAAGCTCAGAGAACTCGCCAGGGCCGGCAAGAACGCTCTCGAGATCAGCAACGAACTGACCCGCAGCGCTTCGGCCGTGCGCCGGCGCGCCGAGGTCCTGTCGGTCCTGATTATGGCAAAGGCGTTTCGCGCGCGCCCCTCGCATGTCGCCACCCATCTCGAGCGGGTCGCGATCGACGCGATCCGCAACCGCCGTCCGTTTCCCGCGGGCGTCGGCCCAAGCACCATTGCCGGAATGATCGAGAAGGGCTGGATCGTCCCGGAGATGGGGCGCCGATACAACGTGACCGATGCCGGCGTGGAGGCGGTGCGGCGGAAGATTCCGAGCGGGTGAGAGCGGAGCAGGCTGCGGGTTCGAAGCACTGTGCCGAGCGGCTCGCCCGGCGCCGTGCGAACGGGCGGCTATTCGGCACCGAACGCAAGATTTTGCGCCCGAGACGGCTGCCTGGTCCGTTCAATGATTGGAGGCGCGACGACCAGCGGTCTCCCGTCCGCCCTCCGATCTGATTGCCCTATGCTCAACGCCCAGCACACCCAAGCCGACCGATACCAGCGTTTCGCCAATCTTGCGCCTTTCGTCCGCGAGGCGATCGATACCATCGGGTCATTGACCTCGGCCCAGCGGTTGGATGTGGACTTCCTCGAACGCGAATTCATCCCGGCGCTGGGGCTCAATGACGAACTGCTTCATGAGCAGCCGCCGGAGCTGGCGCCGAACTTCGGCAAGGGCCTCCACCTTTGGCAATACCCGAACCAGCTTGCGCCATACCTCGCCTGGCTTGCGCGCAATTCGTCCGGCGTTTCCTCGTACATGGAAATCGGCTGCCGCTGGGGCGGCATGTTCGTCCTGGTTACGGAGTGGCTCAGGAACAGCGGCGCCGACCTCAAGACCGTGATTGCACTCGATCCGATCGCGCCGACGCCCTTTATCTCGACCTATTTCGATCTGCTGCAGCAGCAGGCCGCTATCGAGCCGATCTACATCCAGGATTTTTCGACCTCGCCGCTGGTCGGTGCGCATGTCGACCGGCTGAAGCCGGACTTCGTCTTTATCGATGGCGATCACAGCCTGCGCGGTGCGCTACAGGATCATCTGCTGGTGCGTTCCCACGCCCGCATCATCGTGCATCATGACATCCATTCCCAAGCCTGTCCGGATACCACGCTGCTCTGGAAGGCGCTGAAGCAGTTCGAAACGCCAAGCTTCGATACGTTCGAATTCACCAGCCAGTATCCGTCGGTGAATGGCTCATTCCTCGGCATCGGCGCCATGAAGCGGCGCTCGGCCCAGATGTAGGACCGGGAGCCGGGCGGATCGCCGCGATCACGAGCTCGCGGGCCGATCGCGGAGGTTCAGCTTGCTCTTGTCGCCGCCGGCCCAGGCCAGGGTCTTCGGGTTCATCACGCGGAACCAGAGCGGCGGGATTGCCGCCAGCCCGAACATGCCGGTGTAGCCGTTCGGCAGCCGCGGGATGTCGTCGAAATCGCGCAGCGACTGGTAGGGGCGCATCGGGTTGGCGTGGTGGTCGGAGTGACGTTGCAGGTGGAACGTCATCAGGTTCGAGACGATGTGGTTGGTGTTCCATGAGTGGCGCGGCTCGACCGCCTGGTAGCGGCCGCTCGGCAGCTTCTCGCGCAGCAGCCCGTAATGCTCGACATAGTTGGCCTGGGTCAGCGCGTACCAGCCGAGGAAATGGTGCGCGACGATGAACGGCGCGACCTTCCAGCCGAACAGCGCGATCAGGACGGCCGCGACCACGAGCGTCAGCGCAAAGCCTTGCAGGATCTCGTTGTTGACCGACCAGACCGGCTCGCCGCGCCGGGTCAGCCGTTCGGCCTCGTTGCGCCAGCCGCGCTTGAACGCACCCGGCAGCTCGCGCGTTGCGAACGCATAGATCGATTCACCGAAGCGCGCGCTGGCGGGGTCTTCGGGCGTTGCGACCCAGGTGTGATGGCCGCGATTGTGCTCGACGCGGAAATGCGCGTAGCCCACCGCGCAGTTGGCGAGCATGCCGAACAGGATGTTGAGCCTGTCCGGCTTGTGGCCGAGCTCGTGCCCGATCAGGAGCGCGCCGCCATTGATGGTGCCGACGCCGAGCAGCAAGGCGACATAGGACCACCACGGCAGATCCTGGGTGCCGAAGAAGGCGATCAGCGCGACGTAGTTGATCCAGGGAAATACCACGGTGATGCGCGCGAGCCGCAGGTAATAGGGATCGGCCTCCATCGCGGCGACCACTTCCGCCGGCGGATTGTGGGTGTCTTCGCCGAACACGACGTCGAGCAACGGGATCAGGATGAAGATGAAGACGAAGGGGATCAGCGTCACCAGCGGATTGTGTGTCCGCAGGAACAGCCAGTAGGACAACAGCGGGATCAGCGGCGGAATGAACGAGAGCATCCAGAGATAGCGTTTGCCGTCCCGGTAGGTGATCGTTTCGCCAGCAGCATTGGTGCCCGTGAAGATCATCGCATTCCCTCCAGCATCTCTTGCGAGGCGGCGTTCGCCATTGTTGGGCCAAGCATGCCGCCAGGCGGGCCTGCGCCGCCAGTTCACAACAGGCCAATTTTGTGGCATTTTGCGCCAAGCTTGTTCGGCCGGACGTTCGCGAGGGGGAGGTCGCCGACGCCATGCACGGATCGGAATCCGATGCCCTTCGCACGCCGGTCTCCGCGGTCTATGCGCGGGCCCTGGTGCGGGCATTTGGCCAGACGCGAGGCGATCGCGACGAGCTGCTGAAGGGCACTGGAATTCGGCTCGAGGCGCTCGACCAGCCCGGCGCTCACATGCCGGTATCCTCGCTGGTGGTGCTGGCGGCCAACATCACCCGCCGGCATGGCGAGCTGTGGCCGTTGTCGGCCGCGGCGGTGTGGTCGACATCGCTGCAAGGCGCGCTCGATGTCGCGACCAGGACGGCGCCGACCATCGCGGATGCGTTGGCGACCGGCGCGCGCTTCGGGTCGACCCGCGCGCCCTTCGTCCGCAACCGGCTGCGCAAGACAGCGCGCGCGATCCAGATCGAAATCTCTCCCGCCGTCGCGATGGACGAAGCGCTGTGGCACGCCGTGGCGCTGGCGGTCAGCCTCAACGTGCACGCCGTGTACGTGCAGCTGCTCGAGGATGCGATCGGTGAGGCGACACTGCAATTTCCCTGGTCGCCGCCTGCGGGCGCGGAGCGGCTGCTCGAGCATTATTCCTGCGCGGTGAAGTTCAACGCCGCCGCCTTCATCTTCGAGGTGCCGAAAGCGCTCGGCGCACGGCCGTCGCCGTTTGCCGATCCACAATTGCACGCCAAGGCCATTGAAGCGCTCGAGGCGATCGAAAATCCGCAGCCCGACACCGCGGCGCTGGCGGGGATCGTCGAGCGCCTGATCGCGGCGCGCCTGCCGCGGCGCCTCGCCGAGGCGGAGGCCGCGCGCCTCGTCGGCACTTCGCGGCGAACGCTGGTGCGGCGGCTCGCCGAGACCGGCTGCGCCTTCCGCCCGCTGCTCGACGGCGTGCTACGCGAGCGCGCGAGGATCATGCTCGCGGCAGGCACCCAATCGCGCGACCAAATGGCGGCCGCGCTCGGCTATACCGACGCGACGAGCTTCAGCCGGGCGTGCCGGCGGTGGTTCGGAGAGAAGGGCGGGCGGGATTAGGGCGCGGTCGATGGCTCGCGCAAGCCCACAGACCCTGGTGGACGATACGCAGACTTAAGCGATGCCGATCCCGTCAATGCGTATGCAGGGCGTCGTAGGCGTGCGCAAAAAACACAGCGGCGCTGAGGAGCAGCAGCGCGACAATGGTCGCTTCCATCATGACACTTCCCCATTATTGTTTGGGAGAAGTGGTACCGGTCAAATGTTTCCGCCCGGTTTCGTCCGCTGATGAAAATGGTTTCGTGGCAGGATCGCTGCAACAATCGGCTGCCGGATCGAGCTCGCGCGGTGCTCGGATCGCTCGGCATCGATACTGTGACGCCGACCTAAAAGCTACGCCGCCGGGCCCGAAATGGTTTGTCCCGGCGGCGCCCTGTCATTCCCAGCGCTAGGGCCCTGAAATTCCCAGTGTCATTTCCTTAGCAGATCCGCGGAGAGACGGCTGTTGCCGAACTCACACAAGCTTCTAAGAGAGGAGCCGACGCCAGGGCCTACACGTCAGCTCCTCCGAAACGTGACCGTGCTGCGTCCCCAACGGTCCCGTCCCTCTGAGAAGCCTGCGCCGATCTAGTTGCCGATTTGCTAACCGTCCCTCTCGTCGGCAGGGCGGCCGATACCATCACTCCAATTCTGATATCGTTTTTCGGCGAGCCTGGCCGGGAGGTAATCCCTATTGGTGCTATTGGCGGCAGGAACGAGCGGTGGTTTTGGAAGTAGTGTCTTCCGGCTCCCGGCTCTCATACCCCCAACCCGGCTGGGAGCCACAGGGGCGGCCTCGGCGCGCGGCGTCGGGGTCGTTCTCATCTTGCAGCATCGCTTCAGAACAGACGCAACGCGAAAACGCTCACTCAGAACGAAATGAGCGCGGCTTAAATTATTGATCTATCGGTAAAATCGCTGGCGCGCTCGGAGAGATTCGAACTCCCGACCCTCGGAATCGAAATCCGATGCTCTATCCAGCTGAGCTACGAGCGCGTAGCGGGTCGATTATCAGACTTGGGCGGGGAGGGCCAGCAGGCAGGCACGGAGCGCGGCACCCAGCGGTGCCGGCACGTCCCGCCGTCTCCCTTATAGCCGTCAGAAGCAGGGATGCCGGCGGTGGTCCTGGCCGATATAGGCGGCCGCGCTCTGGTAGCACTTGTTGCGCGGGGAGCCGTCGTAATAGGCGAAGCTGCCGGCAGTCGGGCCGGGGCCGTAATTGTGCAGATAGCTGATGTGGTAGGGCAGGCCCCAATGGGCGTGGTGGTGATGCCGGTGGTGGCGCGGATGGGCCGTGAGGTCGGCCGCAGCCGCCGGGGTCAGGGCCATCACGGCCAGAGCGAGGGCGGCGAAAAGCTTGGTCTTGGTCATGGGCGGCCTCCGGTCATTTACGGGAATCGGCATTGTGGGCCGCCCCGGGGTCCATTTAACCCGGAATCGGGGCCAAAAGCTGCGGGAAATCAGCCACAGCGCGCCAAATTTTGCCTTTTTGCGGATGCTTAACGGATTGCCAACACAGTCCGGCCAGAGTCTTGCGGTCAGGTCCGCCCGGGCCCGGCCTTTCCCGCGGTTTCGAACGATCCATGCGCATCACGCCCCTTGTCGCCTTGCTGCTCTCGGTTCTGGCCGCGACGCCCGCGCGGGCGGTGCTGCACATCACGCGCGACCATGGCGGCTATGTCGAGGAGTACAAGGCTAAGTACAAGCAGATCCGCGAGCGCCGCGAGCGCGTCGTGATCGACGGCATCTGCAACTCGGCCTGCACGCTGGTGTTCGGCATCGTGCCGCTGAACAAGATCTGCGTTACGCCGCGGGCCAGCATCGGCTTCCACCAGGCCTATTACGACAAGGCCTTCACGTTCGGCATCAAGGTCACCAGCCTCGAGGGCACCTCCGACTTGATGTCCTACTACCCCGATACGGTGAAGGACTGGATCCGCCGCAATGGCGGGCTCACCACCGAGATGAAGAAGATCAAGAACGGGGTCGATCTCTGGAAGATCGTCGATCCCTGTCCGGAAGAGTGGTAGGCGCGGACGCGCTCCTTGTTCCAGGTTTTGGGCCTTCAAGTCCTGGGGTTCAGGTCTTGGGAATTCAAGTCTTGGGCCTGACGTCGCCATCCGACACCAGCAGCACGGACGCCTTCGACTTGCCGAGCACGGCCGCGGCGATGCTGCCGAAATTCAGCCTGTCGCCCTGGATGCGGTCGACGCCGATCACGACAAGGTCGGCCCGGCTTGACGCGATCTCCTGCAGGATCGCGATCTCAGGTGCGGTATTAGCGCGCAGCCGCGTCGTCACGTTGATTCATAGCGCGCCGCGGTCGCCGCGATGTCCTTCAGGATCGCCTCCTCATGCGCGAGCGACATGCTGGGGCTGGTGCGGCGGGCGCCCTTGTCGCGCGTGGTCGAGACGTAGACCACCTGCAGCGGCTCGCTCGAAAGGCGCGCCAGCGCGATCGCGACCTCGGCTCCGCGCCGCGAGACGTTGCTGCCCGAGACCGGCACCAGGATCTTCCGCGCATTCGCCGTCGGCTCCTTCTCGTGCACGCCCTTGGCGGCCGCGATCGCCAGCGGGCCGTCGAAGCCGGAGGTCAGGTCGTCGAGCCGCCGGTCGAAGCCGCCGCCGGGACCGGCGGCCGCGTCCATGCCGACCACCAGCAGGTCGAAACCTTTTTTGGCTTCCTCGGCGCGATCGCCTCCGCCGCCGTCTCCTCGCGGGCGCGGCTGATGACGTCGACATTGCCGCCGCCGTCGGCATCTGCTTCGGCGCTCGCCTTGGCCGCGTTGATGACCGCCGCCTCGGGGCTCTCCTCATCGGCATGGTTCTTCTCCTGCAGGTTGGCGTTGGCGCCGACATGCAGCACCGTGATCGGCAGACCGCGCCCGCCGGCGAGATGCGCGGCGAATGTCGCATTGCTGCTCTCGTCGACCGCGAGCAGCAGCCGCTCGAGATTGGCGACGAAGCCGCGCTGCTCATATTCCTCGCGCTCCAGCCGCTCCTTCTCGTCCCGGCCGAGCGGCAGCCGCGCCAGCGCGCTGCGCAGCATCGGCGGCATCGCCATCGTGGTCAGGATCGCCATGGTCACGATCATCGAGAACATGGTCTGGCTCAGCACCCCCATCGACAGGCCGATGGTGGCGATGATCACCTCGGTCGAGCCGCGCGCATTCATGCCGCTCGCCAGCGCATAGGACTCCTGCCGGGTCAGCCCGCCGAGCGCACCGCCGACAAAGGCGCCGCCGAACTTGCCGATGCTCGCAATCAGCACCAGCGCCGCGGTCAGCCCCAGCACCGACGGATCCTTCAGCACCGTGAGGTCGGCGCTGAGGCCGGCAAGCCCGAAGAATACCGGCAAGAACAGGCTCGAGATCAGCCCGCGCAGCCGCTCGTCGGTCTGCCGGGTCAGGATCGGGGATTCCCCGACCAGCACGCCGGCGATGAAGGCGCCGAGCACGGTGTGCACGCCGATCAGATGCGTGATCATCGCCATCCCGCTCATCAACAGCAGGATCACGGTGATCACCGCCGCCGAAGAGACCAGATTGTCGTTGGCCCAGCGGATCAGCCGGAACACCAGCCGCCGGCCGATCGTGAAGCTGACCGCGAGGAAGGCGAGGGTGCCGAACTGCGCCTGCGCGACCGAGAGGATGTCGAGGCTGCCGCGCGAGGCAAGGCTGAAGATGACAGCGATGATGATCCAGCCGAGGGTGTCCCCCAGCGGATCACCATGGCATCTCCGATTTCCAATTCCGGCGCGGCTCGGCCGGCTTGCCGCATGCGGTCAACGCCCGGGTTCCGAAAGCGATCCCCTGGGTCAGATTTTGGAACAGAGGCGCCGGCGGTTCGTTTTGCTCAGGATGCGTTCATCCTGGTGATGCGAATGTCTCCATGAGCGAGCCTGACCGCCGGAGCGGCTGTGGCTCAGCTCGCGCGAACGGGAGGCTGCAATGGCAACCAGATCCAATCTTTCGAAGGCTGAACTCGCGCGTAGCGTTGCCGGCGCTACGTCGGCATTGGTGCTTAGTGCGCTCGTCCTGTTCGTCGCCGCGCATCACTTGAGTGGCGGGTAGGAGGCGGCGCGTGCCGCGCTGATCCATCAAAGCAGGAAGGTCCCGATCAGGAGGCCGGCCGCAAATGCCCAAAGCCCGAGGGTGCAGGCCGATATGACGCGGACGAGATTGCGCAGATCCACGTCCTGCCAGCTGCTATGGGACCGATACGTCAATTGCAGGCACCCCCTGCGGTGGCCGCCTTTGCTTCGCTTTTGCTTCCTGGGCCGACAGCCTGTTCCCGATAGGTGCCGAAATGAAGGCAACCGGTGGTGGCGCCCGATCACGCATTTGCGAGCCGTCGCTAACGCGCGATGAGATCGGGTGCCGTCGTCATCGTGTTCTAGCTCGTTGTTTGAGCATGGTTTTCTCGAAAAATCGCTGCGCACTTTCCCGGATCATGCTCGGGCGTGCGGTATTGTCTTGCTGTCTGTGGGGGCGCCCGCGGCCGGTCAGGCGGCCCGGCGCTTGCGGGTACGTGCCGCCTTTTTCGCCGAGCGCGACCGCTCCGCCGCGGGGCGGCTCGCGGCCGCCTTGCCGCCGAGCTTGCCGCCCTTGCGCGACGGGGAATGATCCTCGCGCGTGCCGCGGCCGGAACCGCTCTTCTTGCCGCCGTGGGTCTCCTTGTTGACGGTCGCCCATGCGCGCCGCTCGGCCTCGCGATCCGGAACACCACGCGTCTCGTAGCCTTCCTCGATGTGCTCGGCCTGCCGTTTCTGCTTGTCGGTATAGCTCGACTTGTCGCCTCTGGGCATCGCGCTCTCCTGTCTATTTTGATCGAGACGTCCGCCGGACTTCGGCCGTGTCGTCGTTCGGCTCGACGACCTCGAATCTGGACCGGCTGAAGCGGCCCAATCCGCTGAGCTCGTAATAGCCGTCACGTTCGATATCCTTTGTCACCTCGTAGACGCGTCCGAGCGAGAGCGTGTCCCGCTGCAACGTGTTGTCGACGCAGCGAACGTGAAAAATTTTGCCGGTTTCGGCCATGCGCTCATCCTGAATTGTTGGTCTGGTTCGGCGTTACTTATCGCGCAACGTCACGATCGCAACCGGCAACCCTGCCGCGGGCCGATCACGAAATTTCGTTCGGTAACTTCCATTCGGGCGCCGGTTCGAACACTTCGCTGTCGCCGGGAATTCGCTTCATGTGATAGCCGGCCGGCAACACGTGGCCCGGCGCTTCATCCGCCACCGGAACGTCGAAGATCAGTCCGCAGATCAGTGCATGTTCCCACGCTTGCTTCTCCGTCGGAAAAGCCTTGTCGATCTGTCTGTCGCGATCGAATAGCGCGTAGGGCATCCGGCATCCTCGCTGCATTGGCTTGGCGTACGCGGCTCGCCTGTCGTTCGCCCGATATATCGAAAACGTCCGTTGCCGACCGGTGTTCCTAAATTCGCCCGCCAGCCGCGAACGCCGAGCCGCTCCCTTGCATGATATCGCTGAGATATTTCGCCGGTGGCTTGCCGAGCGCCTTCTTGAACATGGTGATGAAGGCTGTGACGGATTCATAACCGAGCTCGGACGAGACCTGCTGAACGCTCGCGCCGGCGGAGAGTTCGCGCAACGCGACGATCAAATGCAGTTGCTGACGCCAGCGTCCGAATGTCAGGCCGGTTTCCCTCAGGATGAGACGCGCGAGACTGCTCTCGCTCAGCGCCACGCGTTCGGCCCATTCGGCGATCGTGCGGCGATCGGCCGGATCGTCGGCGAGCGCTGCCGCGATCCGTCGCAAGCGTGGCTCGGGCGAGATCCGCAGATGCAGCTGCTGCAGCGGCATACGCGGCAATTCGCTCAGCAGCAATTGCGCAACGAGGGTTTCAGTGCCGTGGTCCTGCTGCATACGGTCGGAAAGCGCGATGATCAGCTCTCGCAGCAAGGGTGAGATCGACAATGTGCAGCAGCGGTCGGGCAGGTCGGCGGCACCGGGCTCGATGAAGACGAAGAAGATTCGTGCATTGGCGGTGGCGATATTGGTGTGGCGCGTGCCGCCGGGAAGCCAGACGCCGCAATGCGGCGGCACCATCCACAACCCGTTCGGAACGCGGCACATCACGCCGCCGCCGAGCGCGAAGACGAGCTGTCCCTTCCGGTGCGCATGCTCGGCCGCCTCGACCTTGTTTTCGGTGACGTCGAGGCGCACGGCGATGGCCGCCGCCGCGACGTCATCCGGATCAAGGTCCGGCCAGGGATAGCGAAGTTGAAAGCCCATAACGGAGCTGGAAACCCGTTGAGTGACCGAATTTAGCGATCGATAGAATAGATATGTAAATTCTTCCGACAGCCAAGTCGATAGCTTGGCGCATTCAGATGGGCAGGAGCATGCGATGACGATGATAGCACCGATGCGCACGCTGGGCGGGCAGGGGCTGTTGTTGACGGGGATCCTGCTGATCGCCTCGACGCTCCGCGCGCCCATTACCGGCGTCGCGCCGATGCTCGGCATGATCAGTGAGACCAGCGGGATCAGCGCGGCGGAGGCCGGAATCCTGACGACGCTGCCCTTGCTGGCGTTCGCCGCGATCTCACCGGTTGCAGCTGTGCTCGGGCGCGAATGGGGCATCGAGCGGTCGCTGTTCGGTGCGCTGCTTGTCATCGCGGCCGGGATCGCGCTGCGCTCGTCCGGTCCGGTCTGGGCGCTGTTCGCAGGCACCGCCACCATTGGTGCCGGAATCGCCGTTGGAAATGTGCTGCTGCCGAGCCTGCTCAAGCGGGACTTTCCGACCCGTATCGCCAGCCTGACCGGCGCTTACGCGATCACGTCCGCATTGGCCCAGGCGCTCGCATCTGTCGTGGCCGTCCCGCTTGCGCAATTGCCGGGATCGAACTGGCATCTCTCGCTTGCGAGCACGCTGATCTTTCCGTTGGTGGCGCTGATAGCCTGGGCACCCCAGCTGGGGACGCACGCGGCCCCGACGGTCGAGTCGGCCTCGTCGCCGCATCGCGGGCGCATCTGGCACTCGCTGCTCGCCTGGCAGGTGACGGGCTTCCTCGGCCTGACCTCGCTGGTGTTCTACATCATCGTCGGATGGTTGCCCGCCATCCTCGTGCAGGCAAGCTACCCGGCGGCGACGGCGGGTACGCTGCACGGTGTGTTGCAATTGGCGACCGCGCTTCCCGGCCTGATCCTCGGGCCGATGGTCCGGCGCATGAAGGACCAGCGCGGGATTGCGATTGCCGTGTCGCTTGCAACCTGCGTCTCGCTGCTGGGATTGTGGCAGTGTCCGTCGCTCGCAATGCTGTGGGTCGCGCTGTTCGGCTTCGGGGCGGGTGCAGCCTTCATCCTCGGCTTGACATTCGTCAGCCTGCGAACCTCGCATAGCCACCAGGCGGCCGCGCTGTCCGGCATGGCGCAGTGCCTCGGCTACTCGCTCGCCGCTGCGGGTCCGCCGCTCGCCGGACTTGCCCATGATGCGACCGGAGGCTGGGAGGTTGCGCTCGCGTGCTGCGCCGTCGCGACGGTGTTGATGGCAGTCCTGGGCCGATCAGCCGGCCGCGCGGCGACAATCTGATTGTCGTTCGATGCGGAAATATCGCGAGCCAGATCCGGCTCGCAACAAGGCGTGGCGGCGGGCGGTCGGTTGTCTGCGCCGCAGGCGCGCGCTACAGAAGGCGGGAAGCCTCGCAAGCAAGAGCCAAGGGAAAAGTATCGTTGAGGACATCTGCCAGCACGCGCATCGCGATCGGATCGACGCTCTTTGCCTTGGCGTCGAGCGCATTCCTTTTTCTGGTTCCTCCGAGTCCGATCGACAGGAACCTGTTGCGTGGCGCCTTCCGTCTTTACAAGGGATATGCGTATCTCATCCCCGTCAAATACGTGGACGGCACGCTCGAGACTGCCCGATTGTACGAAGACGACCGGCTTCTCGGGCCAGCGAACACCGCCCAGCAAGAGATCATCGACAAGGGTGCCGGCCGCTTCGCATTTTACCGGGACACCTGGAATTACTTCGGCCCGGCCTTGATGTTCTCGACCAGCGACAACACAGACCCGAATACCAACGGCAGGAAGTATCACCTGAGATGACGAGCTGACCTGCGCTGTGTCCGGCTGTCGTCACGTCGTGCGTATCACGCCCAGTTCCTTCGACCGTTGGAGAAGAGCCGGCCGGTAAGGCGGGGAGGGATCGTCGTCGTCAGGGATGGCGCAATGGCCGAACTCCTGCTGGATGCGCTGGATCTCCATGACCCGATCGTTCAACCGCTGCAGATGCTCAAGCGATGTTGCCTTCCAGTAGCGGAAGGTGTCGAGCGTAATCGGCACGAAGGCGGTGCCGAACAGCGTTGGATCGGGCACGATGGTCCGCCCGAGCAGCAGGTAGCGGTCCTGACCGACGATGACGAGGGTGGCATACGGCCGCCCTTCACTTACCCTGAGGCCCTTCAACGAAAGTTCGCACAGCTTGCTGAAATAGGGTTCCTCGCGCCAGCGGTCGGGATCATCGAGGTCGACCTGCACATTCAGCGCGTCGAGCCCGAAATGCGGCACCATGCCCGTGGTCTCGGGAAACCAATCATCATCGAGGTGGCCTTGCAGCCAGGCACAGCTGAATGAGCGGCACTGCCGGGGACGCTCGTGGTAGATCTCGCATCCGCCGCCCGCCAGGATGTGGCTGCAGACCGTATTCACCGGCTTGCTGAGATCGGTCACCTCAAGCACCTTGCAGCAGAGGGTGCATGATCCACATTGCCTGACCGTCGGAGCCACGGGAAAGCCGAGGGCCCACGAGCCCTGCCGTTCGCGGAGGAGCAGCTTCTGCTTCTCCAGCGTGCTCAGTGCACGCTCGACCTTGAGACGCGACAATCTGGTCACGCCGATAATATCTTTCGTCGTCGTCGCGCCGCTCTCGACCGCCCGAACGACGACCAACGCCACTTGATCCATTGTTTTTCTTCTTGTCCGGCTCGTGGCCGGCTCTTCTTGTGCAGTGTTTTTGGCCGCCGGTATCCGGCGACGGTATATTCCAGTGCAATCCGGAACGTGCCGCGACCGACGGCTGCGAGATTCCACCGAAGCGTATCGGTGAGGGCGGCATGTCGCATCCGATAAACGCGCATGGCATCCCTGAGGACAAATCGTCGTGATTGGCAGCGCGTGCGGCCGGCGCTTCGCGTGAGAGGACTGGCGAGGTCGGCGAGCTCGCGAGCCTCTGTCACCGCGGCAAGTCGACCCGACGGGCAACTCAGTGAAAACCTGTCAAACCACTGACCGCGCAACACAGCCAGTGTCGTCCCTGCCTAGTGCGCAATTGCGCACGGGAGCAGGGACCCATAACCACAAATGCTGATTGTTGCGCGATGCTGATACGACGAGTCCCGTTCACAACAACCGCCGCGGAGTATGGGTCCCTGCTTTCGCAGGGACGACGCCAGGAAAGAGCCGTGAGCTCTCATTCTCCTTCTTTCCGGCGTCATGCGCGGGTGATGACACCGCGTGTTGGTCATCTTGAATTGCGACTCATCCCCACTGTCGTGCCTGCTTGCGCCGGGAAGAAAGTGTGCTTGCGCAAACGGGCGCGGCACCCCACAAAATTCGCGATTGCTGGTTGCTTCATCTTCAGGCAATGACGGTCTGCAATGAACAAGAGCTTCGAGGAAACTGCCGCTCGTCTGGCGCCGGCGATCTTTGTCGTGCTGTGGAGCACCGGATTCATCGGCACCAAATACGTCATCAACAATGCGGAGCCGCTGACCTATCTGGCGATCCGGATGGCGTTCGTGGTGGTGGTGATGGCGGTCATCGCCGCGATCGCGCGGCCGAACTGGCCGGACCGGACTGGCATTCTCCACAGCGCGGTCGCCGGCATCCTGGTGCACGGCTTCTACCTCGGCGGCACCGCGATTGCGATCGCGCATTCGGTTCCGGCGGGGCTCTCGGCCTTGATCCCGGGCCTGCAGCCGATCCTGACTTCGACCATTGCCAACCGCTGGCTGGGCGAGCGCGTCACGCCGCTGCAATGGGGCGGGCTGGTGCTCGGCCTCGCCGGCGTCGTCTTGATCCTGCACAACCGGCCGATGACGGGCGAGGCGGGGTGGGGCTGGCTCGCCTCCGGCGTCTCGCTGATCAGCATCACCTTGGGCACGCTCTATCAACGGCGCTATTGCAACCGGATCGACTGGCGCGCCGGCAATCTGGTGCAGTACATCGCGGTGACGATCTTCTTCGGTATCGGCGCCTTCGTGTTCGAGACCAATGTGGTGCATTGGACCGGCGAGTTCGTGCTGGCGCTGGCCTGGCTCGTGTTCGCGCTGTCGATCGGTTCGATCGGGCTGTTGTACTGGCTGATCCGTCACCATGCCGCGACCTCGGTCGCGAGCCTTTTCTATCTGGTGCCGGCGGTGACCGCGCTGATGGCCTACGTCCTGTTCGACGAGCGGCTGGATCATGTCGCCATTGCCGGCATGGCCGCCTGCGCCGCGGCGGTGCTGCTGGTCAATCGCCGCGCTTAGTCTTTGCGACGGATCTTCGCGTAAGCTGCAAGCGCGCGTTCGCGCCCCTGCTTGTGATCAACGATCGGCGGCGGGTACGTCTTGCCGAGTTCGATGCCGGCGCTCGCCAGCTCGATCGGTGTCGCTGTCCAGGGCTGATGGATCAGCTCGTTGGAGAGCTGCGCGAGCTCCGGCACCCAGCGCCTGACATAGCCGCCGTCGGGATCGAATTTCTCGCCCTGCAGGACCGGATTGAAGACGCGGAAATAGGGCGCGGCGTCAGCGCCGCAGCCCGCGACCCATTGCCAGTTGGCGGGATTGGAGCCGGCATCGGCATCGACCAGCGTATCCCAGAACCATTGTTCGCCTGTGCGCCAGTCGATCAAGAGGTGCTTGACCAGGAACGAGGCCGCCACCATTCGCACCCGGTTGTGCATCACGCCGCTGTGCCAGAGCTCGCGCATGCCGGCATCGACGATCGGATAGCCGGTGAGTCCGCGTTGCCACGCCTCCAGGGCGAGAGCGTTGCGCCTCCACCGAAAGGCATCGAACAGCTCCTGCAAGTTCCGATCCGCCATATCGGGGACGTCGAACAGCAGATGGCGGCAGAATTCGCGCCAGCCGAGCTCGCTGAGGAACTTGTCGATGTCGCCGGCAAGGCGCGAGTCTTCCGCGGCGGCGAAGCGGGCCGCGTGAAAGACCTGCCGCGGGCTGATCTCGCCGAAGCGCAGATGCGGCGACAGGCGCGAGGTGCCGTCGCGGTCGGGCCGATCGCGGTCGTCGGCGTAACCGCTGATCCCCTCATCGAGGAATCGCTTCAGCCGCGCCTGCGCCGCGGCTTCACCCGGTGTCCAGGTCTCGCGCAGGCCGCCGGCCCAATCCGGCCGTGTCGGTTCGAGACCCCAGTCATCGAGGGCGTCGCTCGCGATGCCGCCGATGGATGTGAGTCTCTTCGGCGCCGGCAACGGCCTTGGCGGATCGCCGAGGCCTTGGACGCGCCGCCAGAACGGCGTGAACACGCGCAAGGCCCGGTTGTCCTTGTTGCGGATCGCCTTCGGTTCGACGAGCAGATCGCCGCGGAAAATTTGAGAGTCGATGCTGTCACTTGCGAGCGCGGCTTCGACTTCTCTGGCAACGGCCTGATGCGGCCCATGTGCGATGTCGTTCCAGAATACGGCGCGTGCGCCGATTTCGCGCGCCAACGTGGCGATCACCGACGCGGCCGGTCCGGTGCGCAGCACCAGCGATCCGCCTGCCATGGTGAGGCTCTTGCCAAGTGCGCGCAACGACTGCGCCAGCCACCAGCGCGTCGCACCCCCGAGCCGACGTACGGCCGGCGGCATCAATGCACGGCTCTCTTCGTCGCGCACATAGAGGCCCACGACCGGCGCGCCGCTTGCCGCCGCCTCATGCAACGCCGGGTGATCCGACAGCCGCAGATCGTCACGAAACCAGACGATGATCGGCTGTGCGCGGGTCACCCGGACGCAGTGAGCCTGCCGCTACTTCGGCTGCGGCACGATGCGGATGTAAGGCTTCGGCGCCTTCCAGCCCTGCGGGTAGATCGTCTTGGCTTCGTCGTCGC
Organism: Bradyrhizobium sp. USDA 4503; assembly: GCF_054055815.1. Lineage (NCBI taxonomy): Bacteria > Pseudomonadati > Pseudomonadota > Alphaproteobacteria > Hyphomicrobiales > Nitrobacteraceae > Bradyrhizobium > Bradyrhizobium sp. USDA 4503. The sequence goes on along the minus strand of NZ_JBSRXS010000001.1, from coordinate 2,102,625 downwards.
TGACCGAGCCCGCGATGATCACGTCCTCGCCCTGCTTCCAGTCGGCAGGGGTGGCGACGCGGTGCTTGGCGGTCATCTGCAGCGAGTCGATCGAGCGCAGGATCTCCTGGAAATTCCGGCCGGTGGTCATCGGATAGACCATCACCAGCTTGATCTTCTTGTCCGGTCCGATCACGAACACGTTGCGGACGGTCTGGTTGTCGGCGGCGGTGCGGGTGAGGGGATCGCCCGAGATCGAGGCCGGCAGCATGTCGTAGAGCTTTGACACGTTGAAATCGGTGTCGCCGATCATCGGATAGTTCGGCGCCGCGCCTTGGGTTTCCTTGATGTCGTCGGACCATTTGGCGTGGCGGTCCACCGGGTCGACCGACAAGCCCATCAGCTTGACGCCGCGCTTGTCGAACTCGGGCTTCAGGCGGGCGAGCGCACCGAGCTCGGTGGTGCAGACCGGGGTGAAGTCCTTGGGATGGGAGAACAAAAGCGCCCAGCTGTTGCCGATCCAGTCATGGAACTTGATCTTTCCTTCGGTGGTCTCGGCTTCGAAGTCGGGGGCGACGGCGCCAATCTGAAGTGCCATGATTTTACCTCATCTCTTTGAAGTTGTGACTGAATTTGTATTTGAGGCTGTCTGTTCCAGTATAGGACGGGATAAGGCTTAAGTGAACGGGTTCTGAAAAAAGGTGAAACATTTCTCCTTGAGGACGGAATTCCAAGCAACTTGTTTTGATCCGGATCCCTGCGGCGAAACATCAGCTGCGGCACAAAGGCTTGGAAATGCCCAGATAATGCCGCTTATCGCAGTCATCACGCCGGCCCTGGCTGCTATAGGACTGAACCGCGACGACGTTTAAAGCGACCAAATAGCAACCATCTAAAAATCTCGGAACGCAAGTTCCGAATCATTAACCACTCGTTTACGCCCGCATGGAAAAGCTGGCCTGAGATAGGAATTGAAAGCTCCCACAATGTCTACCCCAAGTACCAAGACCGCTGAGCCTCTCAGCGGTGCGTTGCATCCGTCCTGCCGCAAGACTGCCGCCCATGCGCTCACCATTGTGCGCGACGGCGTGATCACCGGCGAAGGCCCGACCACCAAGGGCCGCATCCATTTCTCCCGGTCTCTCGATGCCGATGACGCTGCGTGGTGCGCGCGCATCCTGACGGCGGCCGCGGTCGAGCATCAGCCGATCAGCCGGGCCGAGATCGAGGCGCTGTTCGCGATCAACGAGGCCGCCGCCGAGCGCAGCGATGGCGGCCGGTTCGACGATCTGCTCGCCAAGGCGATCGCCCACCATGCCGCCTCCGAGTCCGGCCTGCCGGTGCCGCCGCGCACGGTGGCGCTGTCGCCCGACACCGAGATCGATCGCTGGGCGCCGAGGCAGGGCGCCAAGATGGACACCAAGGTCCTGGAGTGGATCGCGGGCCAGATGCGCGGTCAGCGCCGCACCGGCCGCGCGCTGGCGGCGATGGTGGCGACCCTGGTCGGCGCGACCGCGCTGCCGCTCGCGGCGCAGCTCCCCAACGTGTTCGACATCGGGATGATGTAAGCCATCATCCCGCGTAACTGGAATTCGACGAAAACGGCGGGGATTACTTCCCCGCCGTTTTCTGTTTGCCGCCGGTTTCCTCGAGTCCGAGCGTCCGCCCCGGAAACCCGGCGACGTCGAAATAGCGGGTCGAGAGCACTCGCTGGAATTTCAACACGGTGCGCAGGCCGTTGGCCGACGGCTTCTTCGACATGATGGTGCCCTCGACCGTCTTCGGCACGATGCCGTTCGGCAGCGCCTCCGACATCACTCGGCCGATCAGCCCGCCATTGTTCGGCGCGCGCAGGCCGAGCAGCTGGGCGGCGGTCATGCCGACATCGGCGTTGCTGACCGGTAGCGGATCGACATAGCCCGCCTTGAAGTCGGGGCCGATCGCCGCAGTGAAGTTGAAGGTGTCGCCGCGGCTGAAGCTGCCATGCATGCCCTGGCCCTGGCGCAGCACGGTGTCGGCGATCTGCACCGAGCAGTTGGTCGGGATCTCGCAACCGCTCGACCAGGAGCGGAAATTGACCACGATCGACGGGTTCGGCGTCACCGCCTTGCCCTTCAGATTGAGGTTCGACATCGGGAGCGTGCCGGGGAAGGTGCCGAGCTTGTCGTCGACAAACAGGCCGCTGACATAGTCCTGCTCGAGCAGCGCCTTGATGACGCGGTCGGCGAGCTTCTTGTCGCGGTTCGGCAGATAGATCAGATCCGAGCCTCCATTGGTCGCGATCACGACGTCAGGCTTGGCCGGATCCTGGCCGAGCACGCCGTTGCCGGCCTTCGGGTGTGCGTTGTCGGCGACCTTGGCGTTCTTGTCGTTGGGGTCGAACAGCGGCAGGTCCAGCGCCCTGGCGAGGTCGATCGCCAGAAAGCCCATCGGCAGGAAATCCTTCGGCGTGTCGTTATAGGCAATCTTGGCCGAGGGGCTGGTCTTGCTCTCCTTCGAGATCGTCGAGAAGCCGTGGTCGGAGGAGATCATGATGTTGGTGTCGGCGGAAAGCCCGAGCTCGTCGAGCGCCTTGCGCAGCTGCGCGAGGTTGTTGTCGGCATTCTTGATGCCGGCCATCGAGGTCGGGCCGTTGATGCCGGGGGTGATGGCGTTGAGGCTGTCGCCGGTGTTGTGCTGGCTGCCGTCAGGGTCGCGCGACCAGAACACCAGCACGAACGGCTTGTTGCGCGCCTTGAACATCGGCAGCACGACCTTGGTTGCGACGTCGGCCATGTAGGCCTGCTGCGCGACGTTGGCGACCGTGGTGCCGGGTGTCTTGGCGTCACCCGCCTTGGCGTTGTCGCCGCGGCTCGGCGTGGCGAGCGGCAGGCCCGCCTTGGTCAGCGCGTCCTTCATCTCGTCGGAGAGTGGCACGCCGGTCTTGCCGCCGGTGGAATCGTCGACCACGATCGTGTTCTTGCCGCGATCGGTGTGGTCGAACAGCAGGGTCGGGCCGACCTTGCCGATGGCGGCGGTGCTGAAACCCAGGCCGCGGGCCATCTTTAGCAGCGTCTCCTCGTTGAGGTAGTCGCCGTTGAAGTGATCGTCGACATCGGCGAGCACCGCGTCGTTCTCGATGAAGGGGACCACGGTGTCGCCCGCCGGCGCCGAGGTGTAGCCGGTATAGATCGTGTTGGAGAAGGTGCCGGTGTCGCCGAGATAATGGCCGGTCGACAGCGCCGAGCTGTTCGCCATCGTGAAGGTCGGGAACAGCGAGTGTGAATTCTTGAAGTTGACGCCCTTGTCGCGGATTTCCGCCATCGCAGGCGCCGTCTGCGGCGTCACGATGCCGCCACGTAGGCCGTCCGGGACGAACAGGATGAGGTTGCGGGGCTTGGCGTTCTGCGCCGAGGCGGCGCCCGCCGAAAGCGCGATTATGCTCGCGGACAGTAAGGTAATGGCACTACGCATATTGCTGTTCCCCCTGATGAAGCCCCGCGGCAGCCCGCCGCAGCCTTCGTTTAGTTTTGCCATATGACAGAAATGTTACAGCGCTTGCTCGGCGCTGTAACGGCCGGATTTTTCCCGCAGGACGCCGGTCAACACACCGTCATTCCGCAGGCTGAATCGCGGTTCTCTCATTGCGCGCAGCGCTGCCGGCATGCCCGTACCGGGCATAGAGCGCCGGCAGCACAGCGAGCGTCAGCAGGGTCGCGCTGATCAGGCCGCCGATCACGACGGTGGCGAGCGGCTTCTGCACCTCAGCACCGGTGCCGGTGGCGAACGCCATCGGCACGAAGCCGAGCGAGGCCACCAAGGCGGTCATCACCACGGGGCGGAAGCGGGTGAGGGCGCCTTGCTCGATGGCTTCCCGCATCGGCACGCCGCGCTCGCGCAACTGCCGGATGAAGCTCAGCATCACGAGCCCGTTCAGCACCGCAACGCCCGACAGCGCGATGAAGCCGACCGCCGCTGAGATCGAGAACGGCATGCCGCGCAGCCAAAGTGCTGCGATGCCGCCGGTGAGCGCCAGCGGCACCGCGCTGAACACCAGCAGGGCATCGCGGGCCGAGCCCATCGCCGCCAGCAGCAACAGGAAGATCATCGCAAAACACGCCGGCACCACGACGGCCAGGCGCTGGCGCGCCGCGGCGAGGTTCTCGGATTGGCCGCCCCAGGTCATCCAATAGCCCGGCGGCAGCTGCACCGATTGCGTGACTCTTGCCTGGGCTTCCTCGACCACCGAGCCGAGATCGCGGCCGCGAACATTGGCTGTCACCACGATGCGGCGCTTGCCGTTCTCGCGGCTGATCTGGTTCGGCCCCTCGGTGAAGGAGAACTGGGCGACGCGGTTGAGCGGCAGGCTCTGCACCGGCGAGCTCGGCGTTGCCTTCGGCAATGCGACCGGCAAATTGCTCAGCGCCTCGAGATCGGAGCGCACGCTCTCCGGCAATCGCACCACGATGTCGAAGCTGCGATCGCCTTCGTACACAACACCGGCATCCTGACCGCCGACCGCGGCACCGATCACGTCCTGCACGGCCGAAACGCTGAGGCCGCGCCGGGCGATCGCCGCCTTGTCGACCTTGATCTCGAGCACGGGCAGGCCGCCGGCCTGTTCGACCTTGACGTCGGTCGCGCCGCGCACGCTGCGCAGCGCCGAGGCAATCTGGTTGGCAGCTTTCTGCATCGGCCCGAACTCGTCACCGAACACCTTGACCGCGATGTCGCCGCGAACGCCGGCGAGCAGCTCGTTGAAGCGCATCTGGATCGGCTGGGTGAACTCATAGACGTTGCCGGGCAGCCGGCCGACCGCCTTCGAGATGTCCTCGATCAGTTGTTCCTTGGTCAGCGATGGGTCCGGCCACTGCTCGCGCGGTTTCAGGATGATGAAGGTGTCGGACGCGTTCGGCGGCATCGGATCGCTCGCCACCTCCGCGGTGCCGGTCTTGGAGAAGACGAACGACACCTGCGGAAAGCGGCTGACGGCCTTCTCGACCGACAGCTGCATCGCCTGCGACTGTGACAGCGCCGTGCTCGGAATCCTGAGCGCGTGCATGGCGATGTTCTTCTCGTCGAGCGAGGGGATGAACTCCTGGCCGAGGCGGAAGAACCCGAACAGGGCGGTCGCGAACAGCACGACCGCCACCGCGATGACCGGGATAGGCGTTGCAACCGCGCGCCGGAGCAGCGGGCTGTAGCAGCGCTTCAGGGCGGCAACGAGCCGGTTTTCCTGCTCCTGCACGCGGCCGGTGATGCCGATCGCGATCAGCGCCGGAACCAATGTCAGCGACAGCACGAAGGCGGCCGCGAGCGCAAGGATCACGGTCAGCGCCATCGGCTCGAACATCTTGCCTTCGACGCCGGTGAAGGTCAGCAGTGGCACATAGACCAAGAGGATGATGGCCTGGCCGTAGAGGCTCGGCTGCACCATTTCCACCGCGGAGGCCCGCACCGTCGCCAGCCGTTCATCGCGCGTCAGCACGCGGCCGAGCGCATGCTGCTTCTCGGCGAGGTGACGCAGGCTGTTTTCGGTGATGATCACGGCGCCGTCGACGATCAGGCCGAAATCCAGCGCGCCAAGGCTCATCAGATTGGCGCTGATCCGGCCTTGCCACATGCCGATCGCGGTCATCAGCATCGCGACCGGGATCACCATCGCCGTGATCAATGCCGCGCGGAAATTGCCGAGCAGCACGAACAGCACGGCGATCACGAGCAATGCGCCTTCGCTGAGGTTGCGCGCCACCGTGCCGATCGTTGCATCGACCAGCTGGGTGCGATCCAGCACCGTCTTGACCTCGATGCCGGCCGGCAAGGACGGCATGATTGTCCGCAGTTTGGCGTCGACCGCGGCCGACACGGTGCGGCTGTTGGCGCCGATCAGCATCAGCGCGGTGCCGACCACGACCTCGCGGCCGTTCTCGCTGGCGCTGCCGGTGCGCGTCTCGCCGCCGATCGAAAGCGTGGCGAGGTCGCGGATCCGTACCGGGACGCCGCCGCGGGTGGTGACGACGACGGCGCCGAGCTCGTCGATGTTCTCGAGCCGGCCGCCGGAGCGCACGACGAAGCCTTCGCCGTTGCGCTCGATATAGCGCGCACCGCGGCTGACATTGTTGGTCTCGATCGCCTTGGCAACGTCGGCGAAGGTGAGACCGAGCGCAATCAGCTTCGCCGCATCGGGATGGACCTGATACTGCTTGAGGTATCCGCCGATCGTATCGACGCCGGCGACACCAGGCACCATCTTGATCTGCGGCTTGATGATCCAGTCCTGCACCGTGCGCAGATACGCATCCTTCTCGACCTCGCTCTGCAGCATCTGACCGTCCGCCGTCAGGAAGCGGCCGTCGCTTTGCAGGCCCGGCGCGCCGTCGGTCTGCACCTTTTGGCCAGAGTAATGGACGGTCCACATGTAGATTTCGCCAAGGCCGGTCGAGGTCGGGCCGATCCGCGGCTCAATGCCTTGCGGCAGGCGCGCGCGGACTTCGGTCAGGCGCTCGCCGACCTGCTGGCGGGCGAAATAGATGTCGGTGGCCTCGCTGAACACTGCCGTGATCTGCGAGAAGCCGTTACGGGAGAGCGAGCGCGTGCTCTCGAGGCCGGGCGCGCCGGCCAGGGCCGTCTCGATCGGGAAGGTGATCTGCTTCTCGATTTCGGCCGGCGACAGCGCCGGGGCCACGGTGTTGATCTGGACCTGCTTATTGGTGATGTCGGGCACCGCGTCGATCGGCAGCTTCGTCAATGCAAGGCCGCCGAGGACCATCAGGATCGCCGTCAATGTGACGACCACCCAGCGCCGCCGGATCGCAAGACCAATGATGCGCTCAATCATGGTCGTGCTCCGCCTCGTCCTTCTCGAACTCCGCCTTCAGCGTGAAGGTGTTCTGCACCGCGACGGTCTCGCCGGCTGTGAGGCCGGCAACGATCTCGATATCGTCGTCGTCCTCGCGGCCGGTCCGCACCGATCTCGCCTCGAAGCCGTCGGCATCGCGCACGAACACGGTCGGCGTTCCCTTGATGGTTTGAAGCGCCTTCTTCGAGACGATCACGGTCGACGGCGCGCCTGACAGCGGGACCTCGGCGGTGACAAAGGTACCCGGCTTCCAGCGGTGGTCCTTGTTGGGCATGGTCGCGATCACGCGCGCGTTGCGGGTCTCGCGGTCGAGCAGGGGGCTGACGAAGATCACACCGGCATTGGCTTCATCTTCGGTGCCGATGGCGCGGATTTTCACCGAAACACCTTCGCGGACCGCGCCGATGTCTTCGGGGGAGACCGCGAGGTCGACCCAGATGTCGTCGAGATTGACGATGACATAGAGCTCGCTCTCCTGGCCCTCGCGCCCGATCAATCCGCCGAGGTCGACACGCCGCTCGGATACCCGGCCGCTGATCGGCGCGCGCAAGAATTGCGTCCGCAGGCTCTCCGGCGGCTGGTTCGGCAGGTCGGCGATCTCGGCCTCCGAGAGACCAAGCGCGAACAGCTTCTGCCGGGCGCCGTCGAGCTTGATCTGGGCATCGTTCGCGGTCAGTCGCGTGCGCAGGAACTCGTTTTCCGACACGATGCGGGTCTCGACCAGCGTCTTCTGCCGCGCGTAGAGGGTCTGCTGCAAATCGTTGGTGAGCCGTGCGGCGAGGTATTCGCTCTTGGCGTCGGCCACCTCGCGGCTTTCGATCGCGGCGACGATCTCGCCCTTCTCGACGACGTCGCCGAGACGCTTGCGCAGTTCTGTGACCGTCGCAAGCACGCGCACCGAGACCCGGCCGATATGATCCGCATCGGGGATCAGCGATCCCGGCGCGAGGAAATGCCGCTTCAGCATGCCGCCGCTGGCTTGCGCGAACGTGATGCCGGCCTCGCGAACCTGGTCTTCGCTCAGCTCGATATGCCCGGGGGCCTCGTGCCGGGCCTCGGTCTTAGTGTCTGTCGTCGCAGTCTCCTGCGTCGCGGCCGGGAACCTGACCGGCCAGCCGATCCATCCGGCCGCCACAACGACCAGTGCAATGCCGGCGGCCACGCCGGCGAAAAATAGAACAACCCGTTTCATATGCGCCTCTCCGCAGCGCAGGCCGATGGCCCTGCGCTGTCGCGACATCGATCTGTGCGGAAGGGTGCGCGCTGCCGAATGGCAGCAGCGCACGGCCGGTCACGTCGACCGGATCAGGCGCGGGGTGGCTTGAAGGGAGAGAGGCGTTCGGCCGAAGCCGGCAGCCCGATGCTGGTGTCGCCGTAGCTGTGCGGCGCATAGGCGATCGGGAACGCGGCCTCCTGCGGAGCCACGGAGGCGACGTGCGTCAGGCAATGGTCGCTGTGAGGCGAGGCGGGATGCGCCGGAGCCTTGCCGCCGGCGTCGTTGATCGACTGCGCGATCGAGAAGCCGGGAGCCGCGTCGGCATCGCCGTCGGAGGTCCAGCCGTGGAAGAACGACAGCACCAGCGCAAGCGAAATCAGTCCCGCAAGCAGGCTGCGCCAGCGGCGCGATCCCGTTGCGTGAGGAGAAGACTGAATCATGGTGCGCGAAGCGTCCATGGGGCCTACTTAGCGCCGTGCCCGCGCGCATTCAAGTTCCGGTCCGCGACAGATTGGCCGCGGATACTATAACGTTACGCGCGGTCTGCGGTTCGGCGCAGCAGCCATCGGCGCGCCGCGGCGACCGCCCAGATCGCTTCGACGAGGCCGAACGGCCAGGCGCCCTGCAGGAAACCGTAGGCCGAGCCGAGCGCGCAGGAGACAGCGAAGGCCAGGATGAACCAGGGGCTGCGATCTTCGGCCGCATAGCAGACGAGCATCATGGTCACGGCGAATAATCCGAACAGCGTCAGCGCATCCATTCCGCAGCAGAACTCCTGTTGTAACGCTGTTGATATCTGATCATGCTTGGGATGGAATATCCATCCAGCGTCGCCGCCCTAACCTAAAGGGACTGCACCATGAAGCGCATGCATGTTCACGTCGCCGTCAAGGACATCCCGCAATCGGTCGGCTTCTACTCGGCGCTGTTCGGGGCCGAGCCGACGGTCGTGAAATCAGACTATGCCAAATGGATGCTCGACGATCCCCGCGTCAACTTCGCGATCTCGAGCCGACGCCGCGAACCGGGCCTCGACCATCTCGGCATTCAGGTCGAGAGCGCTGAAGAGCTCGGCGAGGTGTACGGACGGCTGCGCAAGGCCGGCGGCGAGGTCATCGAGCAGGGCCAAACGGTGTGCTGTTATGCCAAGTCCGAGAAGTCGTGGATCGACGATCCCGCGGGGATCGCCTGGGAGACGTTCCACACGACCGGTGAGAGCATCGTCTATGGCGACGGCACCGGCGAGCGGACCGCGCGTGTCGCGCACGAGAAGCAGGAAGACAAACAGAGCGCGTGTTGCGCCCCACAGCCCGAGGCCGCGCCGCCCGAGGCTTCGGCTTGCGGCAGCTCGTGAGTATGGAGCGGCCGAGTGGCCGGCTCTGCGCGAGTCCACGTTGGCCTTAACCGTCCGATAACTGATTTTCCTAACCACCCCTTGGGTTGTGTTCCCGTACAAGGGCATCCACAGGGGCAGGAAAATGTCGGTTGTCTCAACGAGCAGCGTGCCGGAATACCGGCGGCTGTCGATCAAGGGTGTGTTGCGCGCCAGCAGGATGGGCGCGATCCAGTGGCTCGTCTTGAGCGCCGCGCTGCTGGTGCTCGCCATCACGCTTGGCACCGGCTATCTCGCGCTGCAGTTTCGCGAGCGCGCGCTGGAGATGTCCGAGCGCGAGCTCAACAACACTGCGCTGCTGCTGTCGCGGCATTTCGATCAGCAGCTTACAGATCTCCAGCATGTCCACGACGACATCATGAATTACCTGCGGGCCGAGCAGGTCGAGACCGCCGATCAGTTCGAAAAGAACATGTCACTCCTGAGCGCGCACGAGATGCTGCGCACGCGGCTGGCGGCGCTGCCGCATGTCGGCGGGCTCAATCTGTTCAACGCCAAGGGATGGCTGATCAACTCATCCGAGATGTGGCCGGTGCCCGACATCAGCGCTGCGGACCGGCGCTATTTCCAGGAGTTCACTTCGGGACGGCCAACGTCTCCTGTCATCGTCGAGCCCGCAATGAGCAAGGTGACCGGCAACTGGACCACGATCTTTGCGCGCAAGATCACCGGGCGCAACGGCGAGATCATCGGCTTCGCGAGCCGCGGCGTCGAGCCAAGCCATTTCGAGGATTTCGTCGCCTCGCTGGCGCTGAGCGGCGACACCGTGATTTCGATGATCCACCGCGACGGCACCATCATCGCACGCTATCCGCAGGATGCCGGCGTGATCGGTCGCAACATCATCAATCTGCCGGTGTTTCAGAAGGTCATCAGCTTTGGCGGCAACACCTCGGGACGGTTCGTTGGCGCTTCAGGCGAGGAGAACGTCGGTGCGGTCAGATCGCTGTCGCATTTTCCAATCCTGATCCTCGCTACCACGAAAACATCGAGCGCGCTGGAGGACTGGCGCATTCAGACCAAACTGCAATTTTGCGCAGCCGTGTTGGCGGTACTGATCATCAGCTTCGCGGTCTTCCTGATCGTCCGCCAGCTGCAGCGGCAGCACGATGCGGCAAGCCGCAGGCTGTCCGAGAAGAGCCAGCACCTCGACACCGCCATCAACACCATGACGCAGGGGCTGCTGCTGTTCGACGCCTCGGCGCGGCTGGTGATCTGCAACCAGCAATATATCGACATGTTCGGCCTCTCGCCTGATGTCGCGAGGCCGGGCTGCCATCTGCGCGACTTGATCCTGCATCGCCAGGCGATCGGCTCGTTTGTCGGCGACGTCGACGAGTACTGTGCCCGCTTCACCAGTCCCAGGGGTGATGAGGTCCGGGATTCCGTGATCACGACGCCGGACGGTCGCAGCATCCGCCTGATCTACAAGCGTGCGCCCGACGGCGGCTGGGCCACCACGCTAGAAGACGTCACCGATGGGCGGCGTGCGCAAGCGCGGATCGAGTATCTCGCGCATTACGATGCGCTGACCAATCTGCCGAACCGGACGCTGTTCCAGCGCCACGCGGAGGGGCTGCTGCTCGAGGCCGCCACGCGCGAGTTCGCCATCCATTACATCGATATCGACGAGTTCAAGCGGATCAACGACACGCTGGGCCATCTGATCGGCGATGAGTTTCTGCGGCGCGTCGCCGAGAAGTTGCGCCAGTCGGTCGGGTCGAACGACTTCATCGCGCGGCTCGGCGGCGACGAGTTCGCGATCGTCCAGCACGACATCACTTCGGACGACGACGTCGGCGACCTGGTCGCACGCATCTATCAGTCGCTGCGCACGCCGTTCGACTGCCTCGGCCATCATTTGTCGAGCGACGCCAGCATCGGCATTGCGATCGCCCCGCGTCACGGCTCCGATCTGTTTCGCCTCCTCAAATGTGCCGACCTTGCGATGTACGCCGCCAAGGCGGCGGGCCGCAGGACCCATCGCTTCTTCGATCCGGCGATGGAGGCGCAAGCTAATCTGCGCCGCGCGCTGGAGGCCGATTTGCGTATCGCGCTGGCCGAGGGCGGCTTCGAGCTGCACTACCAGCCGCTGGTCGACCTGCGCAGCGACGAGGTGACCGGCTGCGAGGCGTTGCTCCGCTGGCGGCATCCCGTGCGCGGCATGATCTCGCCGGCCGAGTTCATACCGGTTGCCGAGGAGACCGGGCTGATCGAGGAGATCGGGCAGTGGGTGCTGCGCACCGCCTGCACCGAGGCGGCAGCCTGGCCGGCGCATGTGCGCGTCGCGGTCAACGTCTCGCCGATCCAGTTCAAGTCGGAGACGCTGGCGCTGAAGGTTGCGAATGCACTTGCCGAGAGCGGGCTCGATCCGCGCCGGCTCGAGCTCGAGATCACCGAGGCGGTGCTGATCGCCGACGACGATGCGGCGCTGGTCACGCTCGGCCAGCTCCGCGCGCTCGGTGTCCACATCGCGCTCGACGATTTCGGCACCGGATACTCGTCGCTGCAATATCTGCAACGCTTCCCGTTCGACAAGATCAAGATCGACCGCAGCTTCGTCAAGGAAGTGACCCGCAACAGTGGCTCGGCCTCGATCATCCGCGCCGTGGTTTCGATCGCAGCCGACCGCAACATGATCACCACTGCCGAGGGCGTCGAGACCGATCAGCAGCGCGACACCGTGCAGATGCTCGGCTGCACGCAGATGCAGGGCTACCTGTTCAGCAGGCCGGTTCCTGCGCGGGACCTGCGGACGCTGCTCGCGGCCGATTGCGTCGCCGCCTGAGCGCCTGTCGATCCGGTCCGTCAGGAACAATCGTCGCCGTCTCCGATTGAGAGTGGAAGCTCTTGAGAGGCGAGGCGGTCCATGAAAAGCAAGCTCGTGTCCGATGCGCCCAGCGCGCAGGTTCACGTCGTCGTGCTCGATAGCGGCGAGGAAGCGTTCGGCGCGCTGACGAAGTTTGCCAATGATGCCAAGGTGACGGCGGCATCGCTCACCGCGATCGGCGCGTTCGAGCGGGCAACCGTCGGCTGGTTCGATTTCGCATCCAAGAGCTATCGGAAGATCGAGATCAACGAGCAATGCGAGGTGCTGTGCGCGATCGGCGATATCGCGACCGGCGACGACGGCAAGGCCAGCCTGCATATTCACATCGTGCTCGGACTGTCGGATGGATCGACGCGTGGCGGCCATCTGCTTGCCGGCATCGTTCGGCCGACACTGGAGGTTGTGGTCACCGAAGCCCCTGCCAGGCTTCGCCGGCGGAAGCGGCCCGAGCTCGGCATTGCCCTGATCGATCCAGCCGCGACCGCCTGACGCTTTCCTCCGAAAAGTTCCTAAAAATCGACCTGCCTACGCCGAGGCGCGGAACCGAACCCGTGGAACCGCGTTCCCTTGCGGGGCTCGACCGGCAGGCGATCAATGAAAACCGCAGCAACGTCCGCGGCCATGCTGCTGTTTGCCTCGTGCATGGCAAACGCAGAGAGTGGCCTTGCGTCCTATTATCGTGGCATCGGCAGGAGTGGCGAGATGACCTGCGCGCATCGCAAGCGGCCATTCGGCAGCATGATCACCGTCTCGTATCTGGGAAAATCGATCCGGTGCCGCGTCAACGACCGGGGCCCGTTCGTTCGTGGACGGATCATCGATGTGTCGACCACGGCGGCCCGCGCGCTCGGCATCCTTCAGCTCGGCGTCGCCCATGTCGTGATCCAGTAGAGCGCGGCCGGCGGCAGGATCAGGGCCTGGAAGCAGTCGCCCGCTGTTCGGCGATCGCCTTGCGGAGCGTCCGTGACAGCGCCTCGACCGAATAGGGTTTCTGGATCAGCTCGAAGCCGCTGTGCGCGTTCTCGGCGAGCACGTTGCTGTAGCCGCTGGTCAGCACCACCGGCAGTCCAGGAAAGCGATCGCGGATGATTCCGGCGAGCTCGACGCCGTTCATGCCCGGCATGATCACGTCGGAGAACACCAAGTCGGCGGCGAACTCGTTCTCCGAGAGGATCGAGAGCGCGGCATTGGCATTGGCCGCGCGCTTGACCGAATAGCCGAGATCCTCGAGCAGCTCGGTGGAGAACTGGCCGACATCGTCGTTGTCCTCCACCACGAGGACGCGATAGCCGCGGCCGATCGAAGCCTGCTCGGTGCCCGCGCTGGCGGCGACCTTGGCGTCCGCCGGGCGCATCGCGTGCGGCAGATAGATGGTGAAGGTCGCACCGTGCCCGGGCGTAGAGGTGACCTCGATGTCTCCATCGGATTGCTTGACGAAGCCGAAGGCCTGGCTCAATCCGAGACCCGTTCCCTTGCCGACCTCCTTGGTCGTGAAGAATGGCTCGAAGATCGCGTCAAGATTTTCCGGCGAGATGCCGGTGCCGGTGTCCTGGATCGAGACCGTGACGAAATCGCCGCTGCGCGAGGCCTGGGCGCGCAGGGCAGGGATATTCTTGACCTTCCGGACGCCGATCGTCAGCTGGCCTTCGCCGCTCATGGCATCGCGGGCGTTGACCGCGAGATTGAGTAGCGCGGTCTCGAACTGGCCGATGTCGGCGATCGCAAAGCAGTCGGGATCCTCGATCCTGACCTCGATGTGGATCCGCGCGCCGACCAGCGGGCGGATCAGCTGCGTCACGCTGTCGACCTGCGTGCCGACATTGAACACTTCCGGATTGAGCGGTTGCCTGCGCGCAAATGCCAATAGCTGGGCGGTGAGCTTGGAGGCCCGCTCCACGGTCTCGGAGATCGCATCGATATAGCGGCGGCGCCGGTCATCCGGCAGATCGCGGCGGCGCAGGAAGTCGGTCGCGGAGCGGATGATGGTGAGCAGGTTGTTGAAATCGTGCGCGACGCCGCCGGTGAGTTGGCCGACGGCTTCCATCTTCTGCGATTGCCGCAGGGCTTCCTCGCCGCGGCGCCGTTCGGTGATATCGACGGCCTCCGGAACGGCGCCGACGATGGTGCCGTGCTGGTCCTGCAGCGGCCGCATCGCGAAATCGAAATAGCGCTCGCCGATCGGCAGGCGCAGCTGCATCTCGATCTTGACTTCCTCGCCGCGCATCACGGTCGCGAAGGCATTCTGGATCACGCGCGGCATGCCCTCGGTCGCGGCGAACCACGGCGTGTCCCAGAACGGTTTGCCGACGACGTCGGCGGCATCGGTACAGATGCCGGCCAGCGCCGTCTGGTTGGTATAGAGCAAGCCGCCATCGCGGTTGAGCAGCATCTGGTATTGATGGCTGGTTTCCAGGATCGCGCGCGTCTGCGCTTCACGGGATTCGAGCTGCGCGGTGCGCTCCAGGATGCGCCGCTCAAGCGACTCGTTGAGCTTGCGCAGCTCGATCTCGGCTTCCTTGGCCGCCGTGATGTCGTGGGCGACGCCGATGAAGCCGATGTGCTTGCCGTTCGGGTCCCAGCGCGGCTGCGATTCCGAGCGCAGCCAGCGCCAATCGCCTGCGGCGTTCCGATAGCGGGCCTCGAGCACGAATGGCTTCAGCGAGAGCTCGCCGGTGATCTGCTCCTGCAGGATTTGCGGCAGGTCATCCGGATGCAGCGCCTTGCGCCAGTCGAACACGATCGCTTCCTCGAACGGCAGTCCAAGGAAGTCGAGATAGGCCTGGTTGGCAAAGGAGCGGGTGCGGTCGAGCTTGGTCACCCAGATCGGCACCGGCGCGCTGTCGGCGATCAGGCGGAAGCGCTCTTCGCTCTCGCGCAGGGTCTCCTGTGCCAGCATCTGATCGGTGACGTCGAGATCGGCGCCGACCAGCCGCAGCGCACGGCCGCTGCGGTCGCGCTCGATCTTGGCGACGACGCGGATCCAGCGGCTGTCGCCGTCGTTCGGGCGGATGATGCGGTATTCGGCCGTGTAGTCTTCGCCGCCGGCCTTGAGCACGCCGAACAGGTGCCGGATCGTGCGCTCGCGATCCTCGGGGTGGATGCGCGCGACCCAGTTCTCATAGGTCTCGTTGATCTCTTCGGGCGGCAGCCCATGCACCAGGAGATATTCGGGAGAGCGGCGGTTGCGCACGCCGTCGCGGAAATCGATCTCGAGTCCGCCGACCCGCGCGATGCGCTGGATCCGCGCCAGCTCCGCTTCGCGCTCCTGGAGCTCGCGATGGGCGCGATCGCGTTCGCGCGCGATCTCCTCAAGATGCTGCCGCAGCCGTTCGGCTGCCGCAGCTTCGGGAAGCACATCAGCGGGATCGGATGGGGTCATACGCGCCGGCAACCTCTCGGTGCAGTCTCACACAGGACGCGGCGGCTTTGCCAGCTTGATTTACGGCAATCGTTAGGCTGAGTCATTCCGGGGCGATGCGAAGCGTCGAACCCGGAATCTCGAGATTCCGGGTTCGCTTCGCGCCCCGGAATGACGATGCAATCCACGAGCTCTTCATTTGCTCTTGGGCGGCCGGCAATTATAGGCCCGGCGGAACCCGGCGGCCTGTGCATCTTCCTCGGAGCAGAACCAGCGATCCGGATTGCCGAGGCCCGGGTAACTGCGGCACGCCTGCAGGTGGTAGATGCCGACATTGCCGGTGACGCGGGCGCGCACGGCGTATTTGCCCTTGATGTTGCAGCTGGCCGGCATCGGCAGGTCGTCGGGGAAGAGCACATTGCGGATCTGCGTGTCACGGTCGGCGGGGCAGGCGTTGCCGAGCAGGGCGCCATCCTTCCTGGCCGTACGAAAATCGCGCGGCGCCACGAAGCAGCCCTTCCAGAGCCCGGCGCGATTGTCCTTGGCGGTGGCTTCATCCGGCTTGAATCGGCCAGTGGCCGACCCCTCGACATTGAGAGCATAGCCCTTCTGGACCAGCACCTGGCTGAGGCTGGTCGGGTCGCCCTCGATCTTGCAGACGCCGAGGCGGCGCTTCTTGAAGGTCGGATCGACGCCGATATCGTCGCAATGAATTGGCTTGCCGCCGATCAGCCTGGTCAGCTGGTCGCGCGCCTCGATCCCGCAAGTCCAGGCGTCGGCGTGCTCGTCGATGCAGAGCTGATCGACCGCCGGCGCGTCGATGCCGTCGAGCCGATAGGTCGTGTTGCCGAGCTGAACGGTGCCGGCGTCCTTGATGACCGCAGTGGCCGTGGGGCCTGCGGTTGCAGTCGGGCTGGTGGTTGCAGACAGGAAGGCCAGGAGAAGCGTCGTGGCGACCGGATTTCGAAACCGCATTTTCTCAACTTCAGATCTTTGGCGGGCAGCCGAACTTCTAGCACAAGCCGGTACGATCCAACCAAGGACTGTTCGCGAGCGGGGCGTGCGAACCGTCACATCCCGATCGGCATTCCGTGGCGCAGAACGGCCGGACATTGCCATTGAAGGGATGCGCATGGGCGAGTTTCGTTATCAACGTCCTCCGCCGAAATCATCACCGGCATTTGGAGCCTGCAATGCCTCGCGCGCTGGCGGCGGAAGAGAAAGACGGCCCAAGAGGCCGCGCCCGATCAAAGATCCAATTGACTTGATGAGAACAAAATAGGAACATGATGCACCACCTGAATCCCGGATACCCCATGATGTCTGCACGGCCCGAATCTGACGACGATGACGGGCCGGAAGCCGCTGTCGATCAGGCCATTTCCGCCTGCGGCGGGAATTTGCGCGCCACCATCCGGGCGCTGATCGTGGCCAATGAATTCCTGGAGAACGAGGTCAGCGAGCTGATGAAGGCCGTCGCGAAGGCTCATTCGCGTGGCCGCTTCAAGACCTATTCGGGCTGAAATACCGATCGGGCTACCGCCGAGGACTGACCAGGGACTGGCCGGGCAGCGGGCAGGGTCTGCATTAGACCGTTGCCTCCGGGGCAATTTGCTGTACCAACGGAGTGGTTACGCCCAATCGCCCGTGCCAGATTGCGCGGGGAGGAATCCTGCCAAATGGACAATTCGAAGTCCGAAAAAGCCCAAGCAAGAAGAGCATGTTCAAACGAATCCTGATCGCCAACCGCGGCGAGATCGCCTGCCGGGTCATCAAGACTGCGCGCCGTATGGGGATTGAGACGGTCGCCGTCTATTCCGAGGCCGACCGCGACGCGCTGCATGTCGAGATGGCCGATGAGGCCGTGCTGATCGGACCGCCCGCCGCGGCCGAGAGCTATCTTTTGATCGACAAGATCGTCGAGGCCTGCCGCAAGACCGGCGCGCAGGCGGTGCATCCCGGTTACGGCTTCCTGTCCGAGCGCGAGGCGTTTCCGCGCGCGCTGGAAGCCGCCGGCATCGTCTTCATCGGTCCGAACCCCGGCGCCATCGCCGCGATGGGCGACAAGATCGAATCCAAGAAGGCCGCGGCGAAGGCGAAGGTTTCGACCGTGCCGGGTCATCTCGGGGTCATCGAGGACGACAAGCACGCCGTCCAGATCGCCGACGAGATCGGCTACCCCGTGATGATCAAGGCCTCCGCCGGCGGCGGCGGCAAGGGCATGCGCATCGCGCATTCGAAGGCGGAGGTCGCCGAAGGCTTCAACCTCGCCAAGGCCGAGGCGAAGTCGTCGTTCGGCGACGACCGCGTCTTCATCGAGAAATTCATCGTCGATCCCCGGCACATCGAGATCCAGGTGCTCGGCGACAAGCATGGCAATGTGATCTATCTCGGCGAGCGCGAGTGCTCGATCCAGCGCCGCAACCAGAAGGTCATCGAGGAGGCGCCGTCGCCGCTGCTCGACGAGACCACCCGCCGCAAGATGGGCGAGCAGGCCGTCGCGCTGGCGAAGGCCGTGAACTACGATTCGGCCGGCACCGTGGAATTCGTCGCCGGCCAGGACAAGAGCTTCTACTTCCTGGAGATGAACACCCGCCTGCAGGTCGAGCATCCCGTCACCGAATTGATCACCGGCATCGATCTCGTCGAGCAGATGATCCGCGTCGCCGCCGGCGAGAAGCTCGCGATCGCGCAGAAGGACGTGACGCTGACCGGCTGGGCGGTGGAATCCCGCGTCTATGCCGAGGATCCGTTCCGCAACTTCCTGCCGTCGATCGGGCGCCTGGTGAAATACCGTCCGCCGGCCGAGGCCAGCCATGACGGCATCACGATCCGCAACGACACCGGCGTGCAGGAAGGCGGCGAGATTTCGATCCATTACGATCCGATGATCGCCAAGCTCGTCACCCACGCCCCGTCGCGCGCCGCGGCGATCGAGGCGCAGGCGACCGCGCTCGACGCCTTCTATGTCGACGGCATCCGGCACAACATTCCGTTCCTGTCGGCCTTGATGAACCATCCGCGCTGGCGCGAGGGCCGGCTGTCGACCGGCTTCATTGCGGAAGAGTTCCCCAAGGGATTTTCGGCGCACGCACCCGAGGGCGAGTTCGCGCGGCGGCTGGCTGCGGTCGGCGCCGCCATCGACCACGTGCTGGGCGAGCGCAAGCGGCAGATCTCCGGCCAGATGGGCGGCCGCGTGGTGCTGCGCGAGCGCCGCCGCGCGGTGTGGCTCGACCGCGCCGAGATCGCGCTCGATGTCGCCCGCGAGGGTGACGCCATCGCGGTGCGCTTCATTGCCGCCGACGGGCTCCCTGGCAATCCGCACAATCTGGTGTCGGGCTGGGTGCCGGGCGATCCGGTTTGGCAGGGCACCATCGACGGCAACTTCGTCGCCGTGCAGGTGCGGGCGATCAACAACGGCTTCCGCCTCGCGCATCAGGGTTTTGAGATCCCGGTCTATGTTTTCACCGAGACCGAGGCGACCTCGGCGCGGTTGATGCCGGTGGTCTCGGCCGCCGACACCGGCAAGAAGTTGCTGTGCCCGATGCCTGGTCTCGTGGTGTCGATCGCGGTGACCGAGGGGCAGGAGATCAAGGCCGGCGAGACCCTGGCGGTGGTCGAAGCCATGAAGATGCAGAACGTGCTGCGCGCCGAGCGTGACGGCACGGTCAAGAAGATCCACGCCGCCGCCGGCGCCACGCTCTCGGTCGACGCGCTGATCCTGGAGTTCGCTTAGCACCGTCATTGCGAGCGCCAGCGAAGCAATCCATCTAGCCTCATATGATGAGAGATGGATTGCTTCGTCGCTTTGCTCCTCGCAATGACGTGGATGGAGACACATCATGGCCTTCCGCAAACGCCGCGAAGCCCTGCGATCGATACTCACCGGATCGATCTGCATCCGCCCGGGCTCGGTCTATGACGCGACCTCGATCCGGATTGCGGAGGATCTCGGCTTCGAGCTCGGCATGTTCGGCGGCTCGGTGGCGTCGCTCGCCGTGCTCGGCGATCCCGATATTGCGCTGATCACGCTGACCGAATTCGCCGAGCAGATACGCCGCATGTCGCGTGCGTCGACGCTGCCGGTGCTGGTCGATGCCGACCACGGTTACGGCAACGCGCTCAATGTCCGCCGCACGGTCCAGGAGGTGGAGGCCGCCGGCGCGGCCGGCCTCACCATCGAGGACACGCTGCTGCCGCAGGTGTTCGGCCAGGCCAAGACCCAGCTGATCTCGCTGGAGGAAGGCGTCGGCAAGATGAAGGCGGCGCTTGACGGCCGCAGCGATCCGTCGCTCGTCATCCTGGGCCGGACCGGTGCCGTTTCGATCACCGGTCTCGACGATGCGATCGCACGTGCCAGGGCCTATGAGGCGGTCGGCGTCGATGGCTTGTTCTTCACCGGCATCAAATCGCGTGGCGAGTTGGAGGCGCTCTCGGCCGCGACGACGCTGCCGATCGTGCTCGGCGGCGCGCCGGAGGAGATGACCGCGCTCGACTATCTGGCAAGCCGGCGCGTCAGGATCGCGCTGCAAGGCCACGCGCCATTCGCGGCCGCAACCCAGGCCGTCTACGAGACGCTGAAGGCGCTGCGCGAAGGCACCTCGCCGAAGAACCTCAAGGGCATTGCCTCGTCCGAACTGACCGGCCGAGTCATGCGCGAGGCGGAGACCAAGGCGCGCAGCGGCGAGTTCCTCGGTCTGAAGAAATGAGCGGCGTGATCCGCCACGTCACCATCAGCGGCCGCGTCCAGGGTGTCGGCTATCGCGCCTGGGTCGACGAGCAGGCAAACGCACGCGGCCTCGAAGGCTGGGTCCGCAACCGCCGCGACGGTAGCGTCGAGGCGGTATTCGCCGGTCCCGACGACGTCGTCACTGAAATGATCACGGCATGTGGCCGCGGTCCGTTCTCGGCGCGCGTCGCTGCCGTGCACGCCGGATCTGGCAATTCCGATCTTTTGAACCAGCGCCGGGCAGGGGAGCGGTTCTCGGTCCTGCCCACGATCTGAAGCGCGTCGTTACGCGACCGCTGAGATCACCAGCGCCTGAATCCGGCCTTCGATCGCGCCGTTGCCGAAGCGGTGCGCAACGGCCGATGCGGCATGCTCGGTCGCCGCATCAAGGCCGATACCGCCGCGCGCCTCGATCTCGCCACGCAACGGTGATCCCTGGCAAAAGCCGATCGCAGGATCATGAGGCGCATTGGCCCGGCTTTGCAGCCGAACGTCGTCGATTTCGATCTTGCTGAAGCCCGCAACTGCAAGGTCGGCCCGGATCGGGTCGGCCGCGTAGTGGCCATAAGGCGTGCGCGCCAGGAAGCGCGGCGGATCGGCCGGAAAGACCTCCGCCAATGCCTGGGTCACCACGTCGGCAAACTCGTTGTCTTCGATGCGACCCCACATGCTGAACAGGAAACGGCCGCCCGGCTTCAGCACGCGGCGCGCCTCCGAATAACCCTTGGGCTTGTCGGGGAAGAACATCGCGCCGAATTGGCAGGCGACGACGTCGAAGCTCGCATTGTCGAACGGCAGGTTCAGTGCATCGGCCTGCCGCCAGGTGATTGCGGTCCCGCTCGGCATCTGTGACTTCGCTCGTTCGAGCATCGGCTCATTCAGGTCGGTCGCCACGATCCTGGTGTCGCCGCCGAGCGCGGACGACAGCGCGCGGGTGACGGCGCCGGTGCCGGCTGCCGTCTCAAGCAGGTCGCGCGGGCCAAGAGCCTTGGCACGTTGCGCCAGATCGCGTGCGTAGGGTTCGAAAATCATCGGCACGAGGAGCCGGTCGTAAAGCTCTGGAATGGATCCAACGAACTCCTTGTCGGACGCTGGCATGCGCAATCTCCATTGCGGCCGTGACGCGGGCGACCCGGTGCACGGCCCAAAAACATCCACCCGGATCAACTTGGACGAAGATCTCGGGGGCCACAAAGGAAAACTCCTCACCTCCGATGCACGGCATTCGCCGAGGCGCCGGATAGGTCAGGAGACCTGCCATGTCTCGTGCGCCGTCGTGGACAGCACGGCCAGCCTTGACTTCTGCTCCGAACCGTCTGATATTTCTGTCATGACAGAAATATCCGCCAAGAAAAAACTTCCCGCCGTCGTCGAGCGCTTCATCCTGCATTGGGGCGACATGGGCGACGAATGGGGTGTCAACCGTTCGGTCAGCCAGATCCACGGGTTGCTCTACCTTGCCGAAGCGCCGATGACGGCGGAAGACATCGCCGACACCCTCGGCATGGCGCGCTCCAACGTTTCCAACTCGATCAAGGAGCTGTTGTCCTGGGGATTGATCCGGCGGGTGCCGATCCTTGGCGATCGCCGCGACCACTTCGAGGCCGAGACCGACATCTGGGAGGTCGCGGCCAGGATCGCGGCGGGACGCAAGGAGCGCGAGATCGATCCCGCGCTCGCAGCGCTGCGCGCCTGCGTCTCCGACGCGGCCGACGATCCCGCGATCAGCCCGCTCGCGAGCAAGCGGCTGAAGGAGATGCTGACATTCACCGAGCTGGTCGACCGTTGGTACACGCAGATGCTGAACGTGCCGCGGCCGCGCCTGGTCGCGTTGATCAAGCTCGGCGAGAAGATCGTGAGTTTCCTGCCCACGGGCAGGGCCAAATAAAGGCGGCGGCGTAACGGGAGCGTGCGATGGCGTCAGCAAGGATATCCACCTTAAAGACAGCGCCGGCTTCCGATACAAAGCTGCTCGACGACCATCGCTTCCGCGCATTGTTGTCGGACGAGGATTGGGGCCGCCTGCCGGTTGCGATCTGGCGGCGCTTCTCGAAACGGTTCGAGGACGGCAACACCGTCGTCTATGTCGGCGAGGTCGAGGAAGCCGCGTGCAGCCGCATCGGCTGGTGGCTGGCGCAGGCCGCGCGGCTGATCGGCGGACCGTTCCCGACCGGCACCGAAACGCGCGTGCCGATGATCGTCACCGTCACCGAGGACGCGGCAAGCGGCGGCCAGGTCTGGACCCGCATCTGCGCGCGCCGCGACGGCTTCCCGCAGGTGATTCATTCCGCCAAGCGCTTTGCCGGTTCGACCGGGCTCGAGGAATATGTCGGCTTCGGCGTCAGCATGGCGCTGCGGATCGCGGTCGAGCACGAGGCGCTGGTGTTTCGCAGCGTCGGCTATTCGCTGCAACTCGGCCCGTTTCGCCTGCCGCTGCCCGAATGGCTCACGCCGGGCGATCTCACCGTGACCCATTCCGATCTCGGCTGCGGTGACTTCCGCTTCACGCTGGAGATCATCCACCCGCGTTTCGGCAGGCTGATCCGTCAGTCCGCCGTGTTCAGGGAGGCCACGCCATGACGCCGCTGCTTTGGACACTTGTCGCCATCCAGATTGCGATGGGCGCATTCGATACGTTCTATCACCACGAATTCACCGAGCGGCTGGCCTGGCGTCCCTCGCAGCGCCACGAGCTGCAGCTGCACAGCGTGCGCAACATGCTCTATGCGCTGCTGTTCCTCGTGCTCGGCTGGCTGCAAGTGCACGGCATCCTTGCGATCGCGATCATGGCCGTCCTCGTCGTCGAGGTCGTCATCACCTTGATGGATTTCGTCGAGGAGGATCTGAGCCGAAAGCTGCCGCCGAGCGAGCGGATCAATCACACGCTGCTGGCGATCAATTACGGCGCCATCCTCGTGCTGCTGGTGCCGGTCCTGATCGGCTGGGCGATGCTGCCGACCGCCGTCGCGCCGGCCTATGCGGGTCCGTTAAGTCTGTTCGCGACGGCTGCGGCCTTCGGCGTCGCGCTGTTCGGCGCGCGCGACTTTGCCGCGACGAGGCGCCTCGGACGGTTGGCCAGCGTGCCGGCCGCGACGCTGGTCGAGAAATTGCCGGCGCGGCAGACCGTGCTGGTCACCGGCGCTACCGGCTTCATCGGCAGCCGCCTGGTCGCGAGCCTCACCGCATCCGGCCATCAGGTGATTGCGTTGATCCGAAATCCGGCAAAGGCCGACATGCTGCCGCCGCCGGTGACGCTGGTCACGAGCCTCGACCAATTGCCCGCCGACTACGGGATCGACGCCATCGTCAATCTCGCGGGCGAGCCGATCGGCAACGGCCTCTGGACCGAGGCCAAGCGCCGCAAGATCATCGCCTCACGTATCGACATGACGTCTGACGTGATCAAGCTGATCGCGCGCCTCGAACGCAAGCCGTCGGTACTCGTGAGCGGCTCCGCGATCGGCTGGTACGGGCTCTGGCAGGACCAGGTGCTGACGGAGTCGGCGAAATCCCACGCCTGCTTCAGTCACGAATTGTGCGAGGCCTGGGAGAATGCGGCGAAGCCGGCCGCGGATCACGGCGTGCGCGTGGCATATTTGCGCATCGGTCTCGTGGTCGGCATCGATGGCGGCTTCATCACGCGGATGCTGACGCCGTTCGAGTTCGGCCTCGGCGGCCCGCTCGGCTCGGGCAAGCAGTGGATGTCGTGGATCGAACGCGACGACCTCGTGCGCCTGATCGCGCATGTGATTGCGAGACCTGAACTGGCCGGTCCTGTCAACGCGACCGCGCCGATCCCGGTGACCAACATGAAATTCACCGAGGAGCTCGGACGCCGTCTGCACCGGCCGGCGATCTTCCGCGTGCCGGCGGCGCTGCTCCGCGCCGTTGGCGGCGATTTCGCCGACGAGCTCTTGCTCGGCGGCCAGCGCGTGCTGCCGAACAAGGCGCTGAGCAACGGCTTTGTGTTCCGACACGAAACCTTGCGCAGCGCGTTCGATGCGATCCTGTGAGGAGGCCTCGATGTGCAGCACCTGTTCCCGTGCATTCGGAGGTTGGCTTGCGGGCTGTGGCGCGGCGACTGCGGTGATTTCCGCCGTCGGTCAGACCATTGTGATGATGACGTCGCACGGCGATGTCGCGCGGCTGCTCTACGGCATCGTCGTGATGCTGCTTCCGTCGGCCGCGATCTTCGTCATCACTTGTCTGCTCACAGCAATTCCCACGGCGATCGTCGTCTGGTTCACCGAGGAGTTCCATATCCGAGCCGCGGGATTTTTCGCTTGCGCAGGCGCGGCGATCGGTGCGTTGAGCATCACTGTCCTTCTACGATCCCCGGCTGTCTGGACATCCGGACTGGTTTGCCTGTTCGTCGTGGCCGGGTTTGTCGCCGGCCTGACCTACTGGTTCGTCATGTGCGAACTGGCGGCAGGCGAAGACTCGATGTGAACGGCTGCGATGTTCAACCTATGCCGCAGACGCCACGCTCCGAAACGTCGCGGCCAGCGTCCTGAGTGCCGCGAGCTTGGCGGGATCGCTGACTTTCGAATGCAGCATCACCTTCGACGTGCCGAGCCGCGGCAGCTTGTGGGCAGGGCCGATATCGACCAGGCCCGGCGGCGCGATGCGGCGGACGAGGGGCGCGACGGCAAGCCCTGCAAGCGCGGCCGCCACCACCGCGGTGACGCCGCCGCCGACGAAGCTTTCAGTCAAGGCGATGCCGGCCTTGTCAAGCGCGCGCACGGCGAGGGCGCGCACGCCGCAGGGCGGCGCCAGGGTCGCGAGCGGCAGCGCATCGCCGCGCGGCCAGACGAAGCGTTTGGCGGCGAACCAGCCGAATTCGTCCTCGGTCAGCTTCTCGCCGCCGCGCCGGCTGCCTTCCTGGCGCACGATCACGGCGTCGAGCTCGCCGCCATCATAAGCGTCGAGCATTTCGCGCGAGAAGCCGATGGTCACGGAGAGGGCAAGCTGGGAGGCCATCGCGTGCAGCCGCTCCAGCAGCGGTACCAGCTCCGGGCCCGCGGCGTGATCACTGATCCCGAGCGTGAGTTGCTGCCGCGCCGGTTTCTCGCCGGCCAGCGCGCGATCATGCACCTCGATCAGCGCGCGGGCGTGCTGCAGGAAGGCCGCGCCGTCGGCGGTCAGCCGCACCGCGCGCGGCGAGCGCTCGACCAGCCGCTTGCCCAGCACCGTTTCGAGCCGCTGCAACTTCATGCTGATCGCCGCCTGCGTGGTGCCAAGCGCCTCGGCGGCGCGGGTGAAGCCTTGCAGCTCGGCAACGAGGAGGAAGGCCTGCACGGTGTCGATATCGAGCGTGGCGGTCATGATCAAAGATTGTTATCATTGCTATCAATCTAGATAAGATACCAAGATGATGCGCGAAGGTCTAGCTAGAGGAGGCGCAATTGACCCGCGCCAACCGGATTCAAGGAGACCGATCATGCCGCTCATCACCGTCACCTACGCGACCTCGCGCGAGAGGCCGTCGCTGAAGTCCGACATCGCCGCCGCCGTGTCGGACCTGACCGCACGGATTCTGCACAAGGATCCGAAGGTCACCGCTGTTATCGTGAAGTCGGCTGATGCCGGCGACTGGTTCGCAGGCGGCAAGTCGCTCGCCGAGCAGGGGCTTGCAAGCTACTGGCTCGACATCCACGTCACCGAGGGCACTAACACCAAGGACGAGAAGGCGGCCTATCTCGCGGCGCTGTTCAAGCGGATGGGCGAATTGCTCGGGCCGCTGCATACCGAGAGCTACGCCCATGTCGACGAGGTGAAGGGCGACGCCTACGGCTTCGGCGGCCTTACCCAGGAGCGCCGCTACATCGCCGGGAAGCTCGAGGTCGCGCCGCAGAAGGCGGCGTGAAGCCTATGACATCGCTTCCGGCAGGCGCGCTGCGGTGTCGCCGAACACCTCGGAAAAGGCCTGCCGGAGCGCGACATCGACATCGGCCATCGTGACCGGCAATCCGAGATCGAGCAGCGAGGTGACGCCGTAGCGCGGATCGACCACGCCGCAGGGCACGATGGCCTGGAAGTGCGCAAGATCAGGCTCGACATTGATCGCGATGCCGTGGAACGAGACCCAGCGGCGCAGGCGCACGCCGATCGCGGCGATCTTGTCCTCATGGCCCGGTCCCTTGTCCGGGCGCCGCACCCAGACCCCGACGCGGTCCTCGCGGCGCTCGCCGCGGACGTTGAAGGCGGCCAGCGTGCGGATGATCCATTCCTCCAGCGAAGCGACATAGGCGCGCACATCGGGCCGGCGCCGCTTGAGGTCGAGCATCACATAGGCGACGCGCTGGCCCGGGCCGTGATAGGTGACCTGGCCGCCGCGGCCGCTCTGGAAGGTCGGAAAGCGCGGCGCGAGCAAATCGTCGGCCTTGCCGCTGGTGCCGGAGGTATAGAGCGGCGGGTGCTCCAGCAGCCATACCAGTTCGGGGGCCGCGCCCGTCGCGATCTTCACTACCCGCTCGTCCATTGCGGCGAGCGAATCGAGGTAGGGCACCGCGCGGTCGGAAATCCGCCATTCGACCGCTTCGCCGCCCGAAGGGCGCGCAAAGGTCGTCAAATCGAGGCTCTGGCGGTCGTTAACCATTAGCTAACCCTAACGTGGTCAGGTGAACCCACAATCTAGTTCCCGTTCGGCGGTTCAGAAGTGCCCACCCTCGATAAAGTCAGCGTTGATCTCATGGTGGTCCTCGGCACCACCACGATGCCGATTCACCAGGTCATGCGGCTGTCCCGCGGCGCCATCATCGAACTGGATGCCACCGAGGCCGACGAGGTCAAGATCCTCGCCAACAACCTGCCGGTGGCCAGCGGCGTGGTCCTGGTCGACCGCAACCGGATTGCGGTCGAGGTCAAGCAAATGCTGCCGAAATCTCCCGGGGTTCGCAGTTAATTCCCGCATTAATCGCCTTGTCCCTGCATCCGTGATTTGTTACATGGCCCCGTCGATCCGGCGGTGCCTTCGGGGTTCCATCCGGTATCCCAAGCGCTCGTGGCGGAATTGGTAGACGCGCTGCCTTGAGGTGGCAGTGGGTAACACCGTGGGGGTTCGAGTCCCTCCGAGCGCACCATAAACCCAAGTTTCCATCTGAAATCATTAAGCTTTTTCCGGGTGTTGCCCGGGAATGCCACTGTGCGCGTGTGGCCCGGCAAGGTGCTGTCGAATGGCTGGTCGCGCGGTTGGGGCGATGACAGTTGGAGGCGCCGATCGAATCGCGGGACCTCAGCTGCCGCTTCCGGCGAGGCTAAGCTAGGTCTCGACGCGTGACCTCAACACGCGCGACCGGCCATCATGCAAAGCCGTTATCAAACTGCTTGAGCAGCCAGTCGGTGAGGTCGACTTTCTCGGCCAGTACCCGCGCGTGCCGCTGCGCCATCGTCGCTTCCAATGCTGGATCAGCGACCATGTCCGACACGAGCCTCACCAGTTCCTCGAACTGCTGGGGCTTGAAGCCCCAGGCCAACCGATACCGCTGTTCCAGTTCAGCGATCACGGAGCAGCGCCCGACGAAGCTGTTGCAGCGGATCGCGGGGCGCCCGAGCAAAGCCGCCTCCATCGTCATCGTCTGGCTGTCGCTGATCAGTATCTTCGCGTGAGCCAGAAGATCGTGCATGGTCTCGGGCGGAGCCTTCAGAGCGTATGGCTGAAGCCGCGGCGCGATCGAGCTTTCTGCGTTGATGAAGACGCGGCCATGCGGTTCGAGCAACGCAATCAATCGAAGCACCTGAGCCTCGGAAAGCCCGCTCTCGCCGGCGTCATGATGAGCCGTCAGCGAAACCAGCCGTATGATGAAGTATGGCTCGCGAGGTTCTATTCCCAACAGGCGCACCACGTCCTGGTCGGGCTTGAAATGGTTCGGGTGGAGGTAGGCCAGCTCATGATAGCTGTCGTGAGTCCGCACCTTTGCGGTCTTTTTGTCCCGCAGGACGGCCGGTATGACGATGCGATTTGCGAAAGGATAGGTAATCTTCGCGAACAGCGGCACGTAATCGGCGTCGTCTTCGTTCAGGACGATCGAGGGCCTGCCAATGACGCGGCCGACGTGAGCAACCGATACAGACGTGCCGACAAGGAAATCCGGTCTGTCCGGAAGCGCGGCTTTCAGGACCTGCCAGTTGTGGATCGCAAGCTCGATGGCGCTGCCGACAAGGCCCCGGCGCGGCTTCGAGGCGACGGTATAGGGCAGGCCGTAGTGATCGAGCAATCCACCGACAATGCCGCGATCACGGATCGTGACCGTGATCTTGTCGCCACGCGCCTGCATGCGCTGCGCCACGTTTCGGAAAAGGTGAACGTGCGCGGGATGGCCGATATCAAACAGAACGTGCATCGCTCTTGTGAACTTTGCTGGGATAGAGCGTTGGGATCTGAGCGATGCGCTCCAGCACCTCGGTGGGATCGAGACCGATTACGCCGCAATACCACGCGATCGATTCGAAGCGCGGGATGTTCTCCATTTCGACGAGACGAAGCGCGCTCGCTCGATCGAGCACGCCCTCTCGAATCTGGTTCGAGCGGAAGGTGTCATTCTCGCTAAAGCCCGCGACCCGCGTATAAATGTAGTTATAGAAAGCAGCCGTCCCATCTCCGATGCGCCAGGTCGAGCGCGTATCGTTGGCGGTCTCCCAGTCGTATTGATCGATCAGCGTGTCGTTTACTTCGCTCTCGACCCAGGGAATGTAGTCGAACAGTCGGAGATATTCGTGCTTGATCGAATAGTAGCTGAAAAAGGCGCCGGCGGTGTCGAGAAGCGATTTGTTGATGTAGCGCGGGTTGAGCAGGAATTCCTTGCCGTAGTAGCTCGCCATCTGAAGCTGCGCGAATTGTGACGGCCGGTGACCAAGGGTGGGCGGCACACCACAAAAGCCGGCCTTGAAATGTGTCTTCTCCAGCGGATTGGAAGCAAGCACCGTAGCTTCGAGGTGAAGCTTTTTCGCGAGGTCGTTGGCGTAGTAGAAATACTGCTTGTCGCCGGCCATGAAGAGGGGAACCATTCCAAGTGACGGCCGCTTGAGCCAAGCAGAGACGTTGCGACGAATGTTTGCTCGCTTTTCGGCAATGTCGGCCGAGACGAGAATATGCTCGACCTTGAGCGCCCCGCACATCCGCGCCTGGTTGCGGCGCGCCAAGTCCGTAATCATTCCCCAGTCGTAGGTGTAGGCGATCGGCTTTAGGCCGAGCTCACGCACCGCGTAGTGAAGGCCAAAGCTGCTGTCGCGTCCTCCGCTCAGCGTGATGAGGCAGTCGGCGGAGGCGCCGTTGCGCCGTGCCTTCAGCTTGTTGGCTTCGGCCTCCAGGGCAGGACGCCCCAGATAAGTCTTCGGTTGGTGGCTCTGGCAGAAGTTGCAGACGCCGCTAGCATCGAAAGCGATGAAAGGGACTGTTTCCGGCAAAATACAGCGGGTGCACCGGCGCAATGCCTTGATCGGTTGCGGATCGATTTCGAAGCGCGAGAAGTTGCCAAGCCTGACTGCGGGCATCGAATTGAAGGTTGTGGCATTGCGGACCTTGGCGGGTGTGTCGTCCCGGATCTCGCGCCGCCGCGGGGCGATCGCCGGCGTCTCCTCGGTGTCGGCGCCAAGATCGATCTCGTGGCTGACCAGCGTATCGAGCCCGATCAGCAATGCGCTGCCAGCCTTGATCTGTCGGATAGCGTCCGGACGCGCAGGCCAGGCCAGGCCTGGCGTGGTCAGGAATTCCTCCAGAATGTAGCGCTCGGAGGCGAAGACGATTGTGTCCTCGGCCGGGCTCGGCGCCACATAAAGAGAGCCGTTATTCGTTGCTAGGACCATGCAGTTGAGGTCGTCGGACACGAGTGCGGTCGAAACCGTCCCAAGCAACCTGCGGAATGTCGAGCGCATCGCGTTGGCGAGCGATTCGCCCCGATCGAGATGCTGGCGAAGCAACTGGAGCATCACTTCGGTGTCGACCTCGGCCTTCCGCTCGGCCGTGTTTATGGTTCGCCACAGATCTTCGTCATTGACGATGATGCCGTTGTGAACGCCCAAGATGCCGCCGGCAAGAACCGGCTGGTTGTTCGCGTGCAGGTTTTGAGTGCCGTTCGTGACGAGTCTCGAATGTCCGAAGATAGCGATGGGTTCGCGGGACCGGTAGAGCGTGTCCAGAGCGCCCTTGAAGAAGGGAGCAAAGTCCGTCGAGGCGAGAAAATCGCGCGGACGCTGCGCACTTTTGCGAAAGGTGACGGTGGTCGGACCAATGATGGCGAGCCCGGAGGATTCCTTGCCGCGTGTTTCCGACAGGAGGAACAGCCGTGAGACGGCGCGTTCCAAGATCTCGCGATCAAGCGCGCCCGGGCTCGTAATCACTCCGAAAATGCCGCACATCGCAACCGCTCGCCGTCGCTCGACCTATTTCAGGTGCTTGTTCATTTCCATGTCAAGCCACATGGCAAACATGACGGATTGCCAGCCCATCAAGACAAGGAATGTCGTGAAAAGCGGTGTGTTGTCTGCCACGAATCCAATGAAGAGCCGATGCATCACAACGTAGAGTCCGACGAGCATGCCGAGCGACAGCAAAACAGCGCCCGTGAAGTAGAACAGCACCAACGGATGAAAGTCGCGGATGATATATTTCTGCAGCATGCGATAGGCAAACAATCGCACGAGCAACAGTGACAGCCTCGGCACGAGGCGAATTGGCTTGATGCCCGATTGTTCGCCGATACCGTAGATCGGCTTGATCGGGATGTCGCGTACCCTGAAATCAAAGATATTCAGTTTCACGAGCATGTCGTTCGGCATCCCGTACCGCTTGTAGATGTCGTCCAGATTCAGCGTCTTGAGCACCTTCCGGTTGGCCACGGTGTAACCGGTTTGCGAGTCCGCCACGTGCCAATAGCCCGAGGCGATCTTGGTCAACATCGAAAGCAATCCGTTACCGATGTAGCGAACGCGCGGAATCAGGTTCCACGCCTCACCGGTGAAGAGCCGGTTTCCCTTGGCGTAGTCTGTCTCATCGGCAATGACGGGCTCAAGCAGTGCGTGCAGGTCGCCGGGGTCCATTTGCGCGTCGCCGGCCATGACGGCCGTCGCATCGATGTCGTGGTCGCGCGCCCAGCGATAACCGGCGGCGATCGCCCCACCGACACCTTCATTTTTGGGCAGCCGAATCAGTATGACGCGTTCGGGCTGTGCGGCAGAATAGCGCTCGACGATCTCGGCGGTGCGGTCGCGGCTCTGGTCGTCCACGCAGACGATGTGGTCGACAAACTCCGGCATGGTCTCGATGACGCGGCCGATCAGTTTTTCCTCGTTGTAACAAGGCACCACAACCGCGACAGTCTTCGATTTATACATGCGCATTTCCCGCCGCGGCGCGGCTTCGTGAGTCGTAGGCCGGTTGGGGAACCTGCTTAAGCCTCTGTTCCAGGTTGAACCACCCTGCTTGAATGCGGTATCTGCAGTTTCGTCAATAGGCTGTCCATCGACGCGTCGGTCCGGAGATCGCGCTCGGCTCCAATTTTTCTGGCTCTCGTGTCTGAATTTGTTGCATTTTCGACTTTGGTGCCGGCGAAGGGGCAGCAGGCCAAGCCCGCGGATTCGCGTCTTCAGGCGGGTTGCATCATATTGACTAGTAAGATCAATAAGATGCGTCAATATCAACTTCGACGGGCAGGCGCGGGTCGCACTCCATGAACGAGGAAACGCTCCGCTTCTACAACCTGCAGGCGAAAAACTACATTGCGCTCAGAGCCCGCCCCATTCAGGTTTATACCGACAGGCTCGAGCGGGAGGCCATGGCCCCGCTCGTCGCGGCGGCGACAAATATCCTCGACCTTGGCTGCGGCGAGGGACGTTTGACGCGGTGGCTTGCGCAAAGCAAGCGAGATCAGGGCGGAGATTTCACCGTGCACGGTGCGGACTTCAGCCCCGAAATGATCGCCCATGCGCGGGCCCTGAATGGCGACCTCCCGGCAACCTACGGTATTGGCGATGCGATGGCGTTGCCGTTTCCGGACAACAGCTTTGATCTGGTCGTATCGTGCACGGCCCCCAACAATTTTCCCGACCTGAACGCTGCCCTCGATGAAATCCGTCGAGTGCTGCGGCCGGGCGGTACATTCTGCGCAACGATCATAAACAGCCAGGAGGCGGCACGCTTCGCGCGCTATCTCTACTACTCGCCTTATTATCTTGCGAAGCTTGCGCAGCGCATCGTGAAGGGGGCGTCGAGCTATCACCGCGTCTTGTTCTCTCGCGAAGAGCTCGAGCGGCTGTTACAGGGCCGCTTCAAGATGACAGAGATATCCGGAATGCGGCTCATTCCCGATTTCGTGCCGGAATTTCCGCTGAACATCTGGCCGCCCTTGTTTCCGGTCATGTCGGGCCTGATCGACGCTACGCAGAGCCTTGATCATTGGCTTGCAAAGCATCCGACATTCGGACGCCGCGCCCGTTTCCACCTTGTGATTGCACAGGCAGTGAAATGAAGCCGGGACGACAGCGCCCGAAATTCGTCGTGACCGTAGACGTCGAGGACTTCTTCGAGCCGCGGCCTCCGATCGACACCTATCGGGGCCATAACGCCGGGCGCGATTACGCAACTCCGCGCATCATGGATATCCTCGAAAGACACGGCGGCCGCGGCACCTTCTTTGTCGATGTCCAGAACCGCCGGACCGTCAGCGAGGAACTCGTTGCCGGCGTGACGCGCGAGATCGCCGAGCGTGGCCATGAGGTTGGCCTGCACACCCATCCGGCCTTTCCGGAGGGAAAGCGTGGATACGGAATGGCGCAGACGATGAAGACGCTGTCGCTCGACGAGCAGCGCCGGTTCATCTCCGAAGGGGTGGCGCTGATTGAAGCCTGGACCGGCCGACCGCCTGTCAGCCATCGCGCCGGCGGCTACGGCGCCAACTACGATACGCTCGCTGCCCTGGAGCAAAATGGCATCGGGATCGATTCGAGTGTTTTTTACGGCTATCCGCACTGCGGGCTCAATGATCCCCCGCTCACAGCGAACGCCGTTGTTCGGCATGGCGATCTGCTCGAAGTTCCCGTGACCGTGACGCGCTGCGATCTTGCGCTTGGACCGGCCCGCCTGCTGTCGCTGACGAAGAAGCTCGATCCGGACTGGTGCAGTCCCGGCGAGTTGCGCCGCCAAATCGAAGCCGTCTTGGCGTCCGGTCAGCAAATCATCGTGCTGTTCTTGCATTCCTATTCGTTGATAGATATCGAACGCGGGTTTCGGCCGGACGAACGCGCCTGCGCGGTTCTCGATGAATTGCTGGCCGACTGCGTCGGTCGTTTTGACGGAGAGATTACGACGCTGGAGCGTGCGGCTCGCGCCGTCGATCCAGTCTCCAGCAAGGAAGCGGTAGGCCAATCGCCACCGGTCGTTCGCTCCGATCTGCTGTTTCGCAATGTCGAGCTCATCGGTTGGCTGATGCGAAAAGTACGGCTGCGGCACTTGAAGATTTTGGTCGGGCAACGGTAGCGGCCTAGCCTGTTGCACACACGATAGAGTAAATGGCTACAGCGCGCTTTTTTGTAGAAGGCCTCCACGCATGATGACCGGTCAAGGTCCGGCTTCGGATCGGGATCTACTCGACCGTGTTCGCGCAGCGTCCGATGCTCTCGGCAACTGGCTTGAGCAAAACGACTATGCCGGCAACGATCCTTATCAGCTGGACAACATTATTTCCCAGGTTGGCAGCCGACCTATCATCGGGCCGCTCATGCACTTTGCCCGCCGAACGCTCAAGCCCTACCACGCGCTGATCCCGAAACGCCTGTTCCAGGCGGCCCCGGCCATTGTGATGCCACAAGCACTCGGAGATAGCCTCGCGGGTGAAGCTCGCCAACCCGACGGCAAGGTTTCGCGTCAACGAGCGGCGAGGTTGCTGACCCTGCTGGAGGACACGCGTAGCCCGCTGGCTCGCAATGCAGCTTGGGGTTTGCCGTTCAACTGGGGAGGAACGGGAAAGCACCCGAAGCATTGGCCGACCACAATTACGTCCACCATCGTGTTGACCGGTCTCCTCGATGCCATCCATCTGCTCGACCGCGACCGGGGGCTGGCGCTGCTCGAATCCGGCATACGTTTCATGCTGGAAGAGGCTGGCATGATCGAGTTGCCCGAAGGCGCCTGTATCTATTTTGGTCCGGGCGACACGCGCCTGATAATCAATGCCAGTGTTGCAGCCGCCGGCCTGCTGGCCCGGGCGGGCAGGGTGCTTGATCGCGACGAACTCGTCGTGCTTGCCGGGCGGGCAGCCTTGTTCGCCGTCCACCATCAAAATCCCGATGGATCCTGGTTCTATGCGCCGGCGTTCCGCGATCACCCCGTCGACACGATCATCGATAGCCGGCACACCGGCTACATCATCGAGGGGCTTATCGAAGTCAACGCGACAATGG
This sequence comes from Bradyrhizobium sp. USDA 4503, assembly GCF_054055815.1. Lineage (NCBI taxonomy): Bacteria > Pseudomonadati > Pseudomonadota > Alphaproteobacteria > Hyphomicrobiales > Nitrobacteraceae > Bradyrhizobium > Bradyrhizobium sp. USDA 4503. The sequence goes on along the minus strand of NZ_JBSRXS010000001.1, from coordinate 2,067,888 downwards.
GAGACCAGCGTATCGCGGACGCGATCGGGCGCGGTTGGGGTTATATGCAGGCCCAATTGATCGACGACGACAAGCCGCGTTGGAGTCCCGAGCAGACCTGGCCAATCGATTCCCACGATGTCGCACAGAGCATCATGACCGCATTGGCCTACGGGGATAAAAGTCTGGCAAAGCGCCACATGGCTTTTGCCATGGATCGCTTTTATGCCGGTGACGGCAAGTTCCGTTACAAGGCGTTCGAGAACGGCAACAACAACGACGCCATCTTCATTCGCTGGACGCAAGCACCGATGTACAAGGCGACCGGCAGATATCTGGCGAACTTTTCCGTCACGGAGCGTGGATGAAAACCCTCACCCGCCGCTCGCTGCGAGCCGGATTGCCACGCGGCTCCTCGCACGCCGGGAACCTCTCTTGCGGCTCGAACTCAATTGAGAGGCACGGAGCCTGATGGGTCTGCTTACTCGCAAGCGGTTGCTTTGGGGCGCGGCCTTCATTGTGGGCGCTGCGGCGCTATTCTATTTGGTCGATCGCATCGATTGGCACACTCTTCGGTCGATCTCGATTCAGACGTTACTCGTACTCTGCCTTTCGTCGATCGTTATGATTGCGCTGCATGCGGCAGGCGCAGCGACGCTGTTGGCGGGAATGCGTCATCCAGCCAGCCTGATGGATGTCATGATGGCCATGCTGGCAGCGGGCACGGTCAGCCTGGCCGGCGATCCGAAGCTCGGCGTGCCGGCGCGCCTGGCGTTCTACAAGATGCTGGCGGATATCCCGGTGAGTGTCGGCGCGGCTCAAACGACGATCGAAAGCCTTCTTTGGCTGTTCTTGATGGGAGCGGTCCTGGTCATTCCGGGCGAATTGGCAGGTGATCGTGCACTGCCGCTTTCGCTCGCGGCCGCGGCATTGCTGATCGCCGGCCTCGCAGTCGTGGGACTTGGTCCGGCGGTGTTGGACAAGATGTGGGTACTCGGCCCGTTGTTTCGGGCCTCCGGGCCGATCCGTCGGTTCGTCTTCGATCTGCGAAACGCAATGTTCGGGATTAAGCCATTTGCGCTGGTTGTCGCGACGTTGTGGCTTGCGACAACCTATGTGGTCGACGTCGCCTCGATTTGGTATCTCGGCCGGGCCTTGGGTGCTGATCTTCCCCTTGTGGCCATCGGGCACGCGATCGTCATTTCTTATCTGGCCGGCGCAGTTTCCCTGCTGCCGTTGGGATTGGGGGTGCGTGACGTCACGTTCGTGCTGCTGTTGCAGCAGGCTGGAGCTTCCGCGGAGACGGCTGCAGCGCTTGCTCTGATTCACCGCACCGTACGCACGGTTCTTCCGCTGCTGATTGGTTTCGCCGTCTCCGGACTGATCGCAACGCGTTCTCGGCCGTAAACGACGAAGGGACAATGGCTTGAGCACTCCGTTTCTGATCGGCCAGCTCGTTCTAGCTTCCGGCTTGGCGAGGTTTTTCTATGTCTTCGACAGCGTCCTCCCGATTCCTCCGTTTGGGCGTATCGCCTTCGGAGTGGCAACGACCAGCTTTGTCTCAGCGTGTCTGCTGTTGCTGCTCACGCTTGTTGCACCTGGGCTGGCTCTTGGAGGGCACGCCAGCGCGCCATTCATCGTTGGATTGGCGTTGCTTGTAACGCCTTGGAAAGGACCGGCGCCTCGCGGTCCCAAGAACCACCGCGCCCTGCGCGATCCGGTCGTTCTGGCTTCGGTCGTGGCCGTACTGATGGTGGCCTGCATTATCGTGCCGCGGCTCTGGTTCTATGCCGGCCAGGTGACCGGCAATTCCGACGCAATGCAGTACCTTGCAGAAGCGCGGCAACTTCTTTCGCAACGTAGCTTCTTCGATGCCTCCGGGATCGGAGGCCTTTCCGACGGCACTCTGCGCGGCGATCCCCATGGCCTGCTCTGGCCTGCCTACAACGCGTCGGCCCTGCTTTGGTCCAGTCTCGGCGGGGCCGGATTGAGCGACGAAATGGTGCCGCGCGTCGCATTCCAGCTGACGATCATCACCTATGTTGCGGCGGGCATAGCTCTCGCGAGCGCTGCGCAGGTGCGTGGCTTGGCGATCCTTCTGCCGTTTCTGATTCTGGCGGTCCCTCTCATCCACAGCGGATCAATCGACGGCAGCCGCGACGTATTCCGACTAACGGCGCTCTTGCTGCTTTGCACGTTTCTCGTGGCGCAGTGGCAAGGCGGTGCGCGTTACCCAAGCGTCGGAGCTGCGCTATTGGGCGTCGTGCTCGGCGGCTGGGCGATGCAGGGCCATGCACTTTCCATTGTCCTTGTGCCGCTGATTGTCGCGCCCTGGACGCTTCTGAGCGTTTCATTCGGGCAGTCCCCGATGCGCAATGCGCTGCTGACCGCCGCAGTGGCTGCAGGCTATTGCCTGGGCGGCCTTCACGTCGCAATGGCCTATTACAAGACCGGCTCCCTGACCGGCGACAACGTTGACGCAGCCCGGGTCGCCGCCGGTACGCTCTATGCGCACAGCATCGAAGCGCGAGATACGGCACGTATCGGCGAAGGTGCAGTCCTGTCTAGCCGGCTCCTCATCAGTTTTGCCAGGGACGGTGGATGGCCGAGCGCAGCGGCGCTTGTCGTCTTGTTCGCGACGATAGTCTGGTACGCCGTCCAGCGAGCTTTGGCCCGAGGTCGCTCGACACTCCAGTCGATCGACTGGCGGATCGGAGCCATGTTTGCGGCGTGGTTTCTCAGCCAGATGCTTCTGCTGTTGGGCGCCTTCGATGCCGGATACTACAATCTGTCGAGTTGGACAGTGTTGAATGCGCGCTACGCGATGCAGTTTTACATGTTCGCGGCTCTGTTCGTCGCTTGGGGAATAGCGGTTGCTCCGGTTGCGCTGACCGCCACGTCAACAAGCGTCGAGCGCCGCGAAACCTGGACCCGGGCTGCCTTGTCGTTGGCGATTCTCGGTGTGGCTGTTGCCACAACCTGCATTCTCGTCCAGCGATGGACGTACTATTCAACGAGCGGCTATCAACGGGTTGCCAAGCAGTTGAACGCTTTGACCGCGGGGCTGCCGCCAACGTGTCGGGTATTGGCCGAGGATACCGGCATCAATTTTCTCGCTCAACGGCAGGTTCTGCAACTCTACAGCAAATATATGCGCGACCTTCTCGTCGAGCGCGACAAGGAAAAGCTGCTGCATGAGCTCGACAAGCGCGATATCTGCGCAGTTGTTCTCTATGACGGGTTATATGTCGACATGGCCGGGCCTGCGGCGCCGCTTCTTGAAGCGCTGGCCTCGCCGAACTTCAAGATGTATGGCGTAGAGCCATGGCGCATCTACGTGCGGGCGGCGCCCTAACTGGCGACTTCGGCAACGCGAGCAATCGCGCGGCTGCAAGCTTGCCTTACCGGAGCGCCTGATGATCTTTGCGAGCTACGCCTACCGTGTGGTCTCCAACTTCGTGTTCCTGGGGCTGGTCTATTTCACGCTGAACCTTCTGGAGAAGTACGAGCAGCGCGCGACGGTCGCAATTCTGGTCCTGGTCTATGCGGCGATGCACGCCTTTCGGCCTGCGCTCGTTCTATTTCTTCCAGCGCATCGAGCGCCTGGAGGGTGAGACGCGGCGGCTCGCCGCGGCGGCCGGCGAGGGGCCAAATGGTGTCGCCTCGCGCAGGCAGATCGTCGCCGATGTCACCGTGCTCAGGCATGCTGGCGGGATCAAATCCTATATCGATATCTTCTTCCTGGCGCTGGTGATCCTGCTCTGCGTCGCCAAGATCCTGGCCAGCTAAATCACGTCAATCAGGCACGCGCCTGCCAGCCGACGCCTCGGCGCGCGGCGCGCGCTTCTTCACATTATTGGCGACGTGGACTGACGCGTTGTCGGCAGCCGGCGGCGCGACATGCAAGGGCGCGCCGTGGCCTCGGCCGTGCGCCGGGGCGGGCCCCTGATGCGCAGCCTGCTTCGGATGCCTGGCCTGGCGCGCGGAGAACGCCTGCGCGCGCGATACGCCAACGCCAATTGTCGCACGCTGCACGAGGCGGCGATTGGCCGCCGATCGGGCTGCGAGCAGGGTCAGGTCGAGCGCCTCGGGAACGCGGAACACGTCGGGCGCCGGGACCGGCAATGTCGGGACGGATGCGAACGGCGCAAGCTGGGGCTGCGGCCACAACGTGCGGACGGGCATCGCGACCCGGGTGCGCTGTGCGTGGTCGAGGATGTCGGCATCGCGCCAATCCATGTCGGCAAGCACCGGGGCAGGCAGCGTCCGCGTCGCGGTGAAGACGAAGTTCGGAATCCTGGGCCAGCGCGTGGTCGCCACCGTCTCGGTCGGCGGATGCAGGTACCATTGCTGCGGCTGGGTCGGCGTCGCCGGGCGATCGGGCGTTGCGGGCACGACATGAACGATCCGGTAGCCGCGCTCCTTCAGCGTGTTGAGGATGCGCGGCAGCGCCGCAACGGTGCGCGGCTGGATGTCGTGCAGCAGCAGGATGCCCTTGCGCTTGGCTTCGATCCGCTGGATCGCGAGGTCATAGACCCGCTGCGGCGAGATGTGACGCCAGTCGTCCGCGGGGAAGTCGGCGCTCCAGACCTGGATGCCCTGGGACGCCAGATAGGTCTCCGGGATCTCGGCGCGCATCAGGCCGGGAATCCGGAAGAACGGCGCGAGCTTGCTCTTGTCGCCATTGAGGGCTGCGAGCGTCGAGGCAATGCCGTCGTCGACCTCCTGCCGCACCTTCTCGAGCGACATCTTGTTCATCGTCAGCGGATGGTTCTGGCTGTGCGTGCCGACGGTATGTCCGGCCGCGATCAGCTTGCGCACGCCCTCCGGATTGAACCGGGCCTGGGAGCCGATGGTGAAGAAGGTCGCCTTGACGCACTGGCTGGCGAGAATGGCCAGCACCTGGTTGCTATATTTAGGTAGCGGCCCGTCGTCGAAGGTCAGCACCACTTCGTGATCGGCGAGCGGCAAGGTCTCCGGGTACTGCATGGTGCCGATCCGGGGATGCTCCTTGGGATCGACGACGAGGGTCCGCGAGGTGCCGAGTGCGTTGGGGTTAGGGCAGTCTGCGGCGAGGGCGGCGTACGGCGTCATCAAGCCGCAGCCCAGCAGCGCCGCGCGGACCACGGTCCGCGACCGCTTCCGGATCATCACCAAGACGTTTGCAATCATCGAATCTCGGCCGCATTCCAAACGCACTGACGAATCCTTAGGTGCGGCGCCATGAATGCCGCCTTAACGGTCTGTAATCCACCTAGCGTCCCGGGTTCAATGTGTCCGGTCGGACACGGTTTTCAGCGCCGCCGGGACGATGTGGACGACGTGGTATTTATGCTCCTGCAGGTACCTCAAGAAGGCGGGCAGCATCTCGGCTGTCCGCATTTGCGGGTCATGCAGCAGTATAATTCCCTTGCGGTGGCCTTCGAGCCGCCCGGTGAGCAGCTTGAGTTCCTCCTCGGGGGTCATCTTGTTCCAATCGCTGGCCCAGAAATCGGCTCCGAACACCGCGATACCGCGCTTTTCCAGATGGTCCAGCAGGGCGGGTGTCGATTCGAAATAGGGGAACCGGAAGAATGGCGTGCTCGGGACCGTGCTTGCGGTGCCGCGCAGGGCCTTCTGGACCGCTTCGATCCCCCGGTTGATGTTCGCCTCGGCCTGATCCAGCGGGAGCTTGTTGAGATGCGGATGGTCCCAGCTGTGATAGCCGATGCTGTGGCCGAGGCGCGCGATCTTGCGGACCATATCGGGATGATCGGCCGCGTTGCGGCCGACCATGAAGAAGGTTGCCTGCACGCATTCGGCCGCCAGCGCCGTCAGCACCTTGTCGGTGACCCCCGGCGTCGGTCCGTCGTCGAAGGTCAGCACGACCTCGCCATCCCTGAGCGGCAGGGTCTGCGGAAAGCTCTTCAGCCCGACGCGCGGATAGGTCGCGGGGTCGACCTCGAGTACACGTGAGGTGCCGAGCGCGTCCTTGCGCTGGCATTCGGCGGCGTGCGCCGAGCCGAACAGTGCAACAGGCGCGAGCGCGACCAGCGCCGCGAAAGCCTTCCGGAGCGGTCGCGGTGCGCTCGACATCTTTCTCATTGCACTGGGCCCCACCGATTAGGTAATCCGTTCCGCACTCATCCAACCAGTTTTTCCCCTCCTGTCAAACCGGCGAAACACGGCATGGCCGAGAATTTCGACGTTGCCGAACCCGCCGAGGCCGATCCGCTGGCCCGGATGCCGATGCGGGACGAGGAGGGCGAGCTCCGCGGCGAATTCGTCGCGGCGATCACCCGGGCCATCCACGCCGCCGACCGGCCGTTGCTGTGCGAGGTGGTGGCGGAACTGCACGAGGCCGATCTCGGCGACCTGATCGTGGCGCTGGAGCCGGTCGACCGCGTCACCCTGGTCGAGATCACCGGCACCGATTTCGACTTCTCGGCGCTCAACGAGGTCGACGAGACGGTCCGCGAGGAGATCCTCGAGGAACTCGAGCCGGAGACGGTTGCCGAGGGCGTCCGCGAGCTCGAATCCGACGACGCCGTCGAGCTCCTGGAGAGCCTCGACGAGGAGGACCAGGAAGAGATCCTGGAAAAGCTGCCGGCGGCCGAGCGCGAGGACATCGAGCGGAGCCTGCTGTACCCGGAGAATTCCGCCGGCCGGCGGATGCAGACCGAGTTCATCGCGGTGCCGCCGGATTGGAATGTCGGGCAGGCGATCGACTATATGCGCGACACGCCGGATCTGCCGGATCGCTTCTACGAAATATATGTGGTCGATGCCGACAAGCACCTGCTGGGCGTGGTGCCGCTCGACGTGCTGCTGCGCACGCGCCGCCCGGTTCCGATCAAGGACCTGATCGACGAGGACCGCCGCCGGGTCTCCGCGCTGGAGGACCAGGAAGAGGTCGCGCGGATGTTCGGCAAGTACAACCTGGTCGCAGCTCCCGTGGTCGACACCATCGACCGGCTGGTCGGCGTGATCACCATCGACGACGTCGTCGACGTGATCGAGGAGGAGGCAGACGAAGACTTGAAGGCGCTCGGCGGCGTCACCAGCGACGAAGAGCTGTCCGACACGGTGTGGACCATCGCCCGCGGTCGCTTCAACTGGCTCTTGGTCAATCTCGCCACCGCGTTCCTGGCCTCGTCGGTGCTCGGTCTGTTCGAGGGCCAGCTCGAGAAGATGGTGGCGCTTGCGGTGCTGGCGCCGATCGTGGCGAGCCAGGGCGGCAATGCCGCGACCCAGACCATGACGGTCGCGGTGCGCGCGCTCGCCACCCGCGAGCTCGGCCCGTACAACGCGATGCGGGTGGTGCTGCGCGAGACCATGGTCGGGCTCGTCAACGGCATCGCCTTTGCCGTCATCACCGGCGTCGCCGCGGTGGCCTGGTTCAAGATCCCCGGCCTCGGCATCGTGATCGGGCTTGCGATCATCTGCAATCTGGTGGCCGGCGCGCTCGGCGGCATCCTGATCCCGATGGTGCTGGAACGGGTGCGGGCTGACCCCGCGGTCGCCTCCGGCACCTTCGTCACCACCGTCACCGACGTGGTCGGCTTCTTCTCCTTCCTCGGCATCGCCACGCTGTGGTTCGGCCTCAAGTAACGCGCTCGCGGGCAGGGCGGCGCATGGTCCGGGCGCGAGCCGCGCCGGGCCGCTTATCGTTAATCCGAACTTAACGCGCTTCATCGATGATGCCGCTATCTCCAAGCGGCCATCACGGGGGCCATCATGCAGCGGTTGCGGCTCAAGGCGGACGGACGGATCGTCGAATTGCGCGACGGGCAGGAAATCCCGCTCGTGCCCGCACATCCCGACCAGGCGGCGATGCAGCCTGCGGCAGCGCAGCCGGCCGTACGCGATCTGCGCCGCCGGGCCCAGCTCACCCAGCTCGAATTCGCCGCCAAGCTCGGCGTGCCGGTGGAAACCATCCGCAACTGGGAGCAGGGCAAGCGCGCGCCGCGCGGACCCGCCCGCGCGTTGCTCGCCGTGATCGCCCATTCGCCGGAGACGGTGTTCGCCGCGCTGTCGAGCGAGCCGACGGCGGCTTGAGCGGGTAGGGCGCGCTCTATCATCGCTGCAATCTCGGTGTCGTCCCTGCCTAGTGCGCAATTGCGCACGGGAGCAGGGACCCATACTCCGCGGCCCGTGTTGTGAACGGGACTCGTTCGTTCGACCGTCCCGCAACAATGCCGATCTGTGGTTATGGGTCCCTGCTTTCGTGTTCGGTCCCGTGTGATTGGCGAGGGCCTGGATTGGCGCCAGGTAGCCGAGGCATTTGAGGCGGGTCCGATTGTAGTCGTGGACGAACTTGGCGATGAAGGCGTCGCGGTCGGCGTGGTTGACAAAGGTACGGCGCGCGCTGCCCCGTTTGTGTTCGCGGCCGATGGCTTCGGCGATGCGCCGGTTGAAGCGTTCGACGAGGCCGTTGGTTTGCGGGTGGTAGGGCTTGGTCAGGCGATGCTCGATTGCGCGCTGCTTGCAGAGCCGATCAAAGGGGTGGTCGCCGGAAGGCTTCCCGACCGGTTTGTTCTTCTTGTCGACGGCGAAGCGGTCGGTGAACTCGGCTCCGTTGTCGGTCAGGATGGTGTGAACACCGTGCGGAAAGTCGGCCAGGAAGCGTTCGAGGAAGCCGGTCGCGGTCGTTCCGTCTCGCCTGGAATGGATCTCGACGAAGACGTATCGGGTGGCGCGATCGATCGCGACAAAGGCATAACTGGTGCGGCGTTGCAGCGCGGGCAGATACTTCACGTCGATATGGATGAAGCCGATACTGGCATTCTCGAAGACGCCGGCTTTGGGCTTGTCAGGCTTGGCAAGCCGGCTGATGCCATTGCGCTGCAGGCAGCGGTGAATCGCACTACGGGACAGCTTGGCGTTGATGCATCGCCGCATCACCTCAACGATGTCGTCCAGCGGCAATTGGAGCGATGTCCGTAGTTCACAAACGGCCCTTTCTTCAACCGCGGAGAGGCTGGTCGTGAGGTTCTTCGGCCGGTGCGAGCGGTCTTCGACCGTCGTGCGGCTGCGCCAGCGATAAATCGTGGTCTCGCTAACCCCCAGTTCGGCCGCCAATTGGGCGACCGACTTCCGGCTGCGCTGGATGTAGGCACGTGTCTTCGGCGTCGTCGTGGCGTTCGCGTGCAAGCTCAGTTCCATGACACGAGGCGCTCCCTAACAAAGGCCACGCCTCGTTCTACACCGATTCCATCCAACCAATCTGCAGGGACCAAACACTTTCGCAGGGACGACAGCGAGCGTGTTGCGCGAGCTGTGAATCAAGCTTCCGCGTCCTCGCGACATGATCTGCCCGAGCTTTGCTTTTTGTTCCGCCCTCTCTTGAACAGAGGGCGCAGGGAAAGCCGGGTGCCGATCGCACCCATGGGCCCCGAGCAAAAGGTAGAAAGCTCGGGGGTAGGACCACAGGTGTAACCGGAAACAACCCGGCTTTCCCTGCGCGATGGGTTACGGCTTATACGTGCTCTCCCCGGCGAGACTGGGCTTTTTTGTCGCCGCCCTCGCAAACGCTTGCGCACTTTGCGAGAGGACACCTGCCGCTAGGGCGTCAGGCCTGCACGATTTCGCCGTCCGCATCATGCGCACTCGTCAGTTGCGCTTGCCGCGTCCACCGCATCTCACCGCAACACTCCTGACGATGCGCAGCGCCCCTCGATCGGGTGAGACGGGTTATTCATACATTGAGTTGTCCTTCGGATAAAGCGAAATATTTTTGCTCCGAGGGCTTGACCCGTCGGGCAACTCAGTGATCGGCAATTTCCGGGCAGCCTTGGCCGCGAGCGCCAATCCGCGTGACACGTCTGGCCATATCAGGCGTTCAAGCATCCATCACCCGCAGCACGGCTGTTTGGTTTTCGGTGCGCAGCAGAACTGCTGGTCCTGGAGCCATCGGTCGCGCGGCTTGCAGCTCGACGGGCGCGCCGAGAGATGGACGCGGATCGCAGCGTCGCCGGTCTCCATGCGTTCCGCGCGATAGATCTGCATCGGCCGAACACCGTCGCTCACCTCAAAGGTCAGCCTGGCTTGCGGGGCGAAGCCGACCGCCTCGTCGACCTTGCGGATGATCGCAAGAAATTTTCCGGCCGGCATGTGACCGCGGTTTTCCTCCTCGATGTCCCAGAGCTGAATGAAGGTCTCGCTCCAGCTCTCCGGGTTCGCGCCGCAATCGAGCGCCCTGAACGAACCGGTCTTGACTTCGGTCACGTGGTAGCTCGGGCGGACGTCCCGGCCGTCGTAGCTGAAGATCAGCGGTTTCTCCTTGTGCGCCTCAAGGCCGGAAAGGAGGGCCGCGGATGACAGCTCTTCCACCGGAAGCAGGGCGCCGACGATCGAACGGGTATTGGCAAGCGTGTCCATGGCTGCTATCCTCATTTCAACGATTGTTGAATTGTAGGATTATCGAAAGATGGAGGAGCGTCAAGCCCGAACCGCCTTCGCCGCGTTGTCGCAGGAAACGCGGCTGCGGATCGTGCGGCTGCTGGTCCAGGCGGGTCCCGAGGGGATGGCCGCGGGGGCGATTGCGGAGGCGGTCGAGGTGTCGCCATCCAACGTGTCGTTCCATCTGAAGGACCTCGAGCACGCCGGCATGATCGTGCCGCGCCGCGAGGCGCGCTCGATCATCTACTCGGCGGATTTCACCGGTTTGCGTGACCTCATCGCCTTCCTGATGAAGGATTGCTGCGCGGGCCACCCGGAGATCTGCGCGCCGGCGCTCGCCGCCGCCCAGTGCAAGCCTTCCACCAGCAAGAAGAAGGCGCGTGCGTGATGCGCGATTTCGATCTGCCACGGCGCCTTGTGGCGGAATGTCTCGGCACGTTGCTTCTGGTCGCGACCGTCGTCGGCTCCGGCATCATGGCAGAAACCCTGACCAAGGACGTGGCCCTGGCGCTGCTCGGCAATACGCTGCCGACCGGTGCCATCCTGGTGGTGCTGATCACGATCCTTGAACCGATATCCGGCGCGCATTTCAATCCGGCGGTGACGCTGGTGTTCACGCTCAAGGGCGAGCTCCGCCCGCCGCACGCCGCGCAGTACGTCGCGGCGCAGGTGCTCGGGGGAATCCTGGGTGCGATGGTCGCGCATGCCATGTTCGGCCTGCCGCTCCTGGTGTTCTCCGCCAAGGCGAGGACCGGGTTCCCGCAGTGGTTTGCGGAATTCGTTGCCGCGTTCGGACTGGTCGCAACAATCATCGGTGGCCTGCGGTTTCGCGAGGCCGCTATCCCATGGCTGGTCGGGCTCTACATCACGGCCGCCTACTGGTTCACCGCGTCCACGTCTTTCGCCAACCCGGCCGTTGCCATCGCGCGATCATTCACCGATACGTTTTCCGGTATCCGCGCGCAGGACCTGCCGGGATTTATCGTCGCCGAGATTCTGGGGGCGATGGTCGCGCTGGCGCTGATGACGTGGCTGTTGCGGCAGAGCGAAACGAAGATGGAAGCAATCCGATGACGATCACGATCTACCACAATCCCGATTGCGGGACGTCGCGCAACGCCCTGGCCATGATCCGCCAAAGCGGGGAGGAGCCGGAGATCGTCGAGTATCTCAAGACGCCACCCGCGCGCGACACGCTGATCGCGCTGATCAAGGCCATGGGCATGACGCCCCGCGCGCTGTTCCGCGAGAAAGGCACGCCTTATGCAGCGCTCGACCTTGCCAATCCGAAATGGAGCGACGACGAGTTGATCGATTTCATGATCGCGCATCCGATCCTGATCAATCGGCCGATCGTGGTCTCGCCGAACGGCGTGAAACTGTGCCGGCCGTCCGAGGCTGTGCTTGAACTTCTCGCCACTGACATTGGCCAATTCGTCAAGGAGGACGGAGAAGTGGTCCCGCCCAGGACGCCGGGTGCGCGCGCCGGATGAGCCGCCGTGCAGACAACGTCCTGATTGTTGCACTCGGGACCACGCAAACCCTTGCCTGGGCGTCGAGCTATTATCTGCCCGCCATCCTCGCGGACCCGATCGCGCGGGACCTCGGCATCTCGACCAACTGGCTGTTCGCCGCGTTCTCGATGGCGCTGGTGATCTCCGGGCTGCTCGGTCCGCGCGTCGGCCGCCAGATCGACCGGATGGGCGGACGCGAAGTGCTCTGTGCGTCCAACCTCATCCTGGCGTCCGGTCTGATCCTGCTCGGGCTGTCGCAGGGCGGCGTGCTGATGGCGGTGAGCTGGCTGTTGCTCGGCGTCGGCATGGGTCTTGGCCTGTATGATGCAGCCTTCGCGGCGCTCGGGCGCATTTACGGCAACGCCGCCCGTCGCTCCATCACCGGCATTACGCTGATCGCGGGCTTTGCCAGCACGATCGGCTGGCCGCTGAGTGCGTGGGGGCTGGCAACCATCGGCTGGCGCTGGACCTGTTTCGGCTGGGCTGCGGCGCACATCCTGATCTGCTTGCCGCTCAACGGCCTCCTGATCCCGAGGCTAAAGCGGGAGCATCGGATCGCGGCCGACACGCCGAAGCCGCACATCGCCATCGACCGCGCCATGGTGTTACTCGCTTTTGCCTTCGCCGCCGCCTGGAGCGTGACGTCGGCGATGGCGGTTCATCTGCCGCGAATTCTGGAGTCGCTCGGTGCGACGCAGGCGCAGGCGATCGCGGCGGGCGCACTGATCGGCCCGGCTCAGGTGGCGGCGCGCATTGTCGAAGCGAGCCTGCTGAAGCGCTTCCACCCGCTCTGGTCGGCGCGCCTGGCCTGCATCACACATCCCTTGGGCGCCTGCGTCATCGGCCTGTTCGGCGGTGGCTTCGCGGGGGTGTTCGCGCTGTTGCACGGTGCCGGAAACGGCATCCTGACCATCGCGCGCGGCACGCTGCCGCTGGCGATATTCGGTCCGAAGGATTACGGCTACCGCCTGGGACTGCTCGGCGCGCCGTCGCGACTGTCTCAAGCCCTCGCGCCCCTCATATTCGGATTCCTGATCTCGCCGCTCGGTGGCTACACGCTTGCGGTCACATCGGCTCTGAGCTTGGCCGCGCTGCTGGCGCTGTTCGCACTCAAGGCCGGGCCGAAGACCCCCTCGCGCTAGCATCACGCCCCTTCATCCGCCGGACCGTGTCGATGAACGCCTTGATGATCGGGGAATGGCCACGTCCGCTGTGATGCGCGATGCTGTACTGGGTCTTGATGGTGCGGTCGCTGATCTCCAGCGCGCGCAGATTGGGATGCGGCACGAATTCGAAGTCGGCGACGACGCTAATGCCCAGGCCGCGCTCGACCGCCTTCCACACACCCTCGCGGCTCTCGATCTCGAACACCGGTTCGATCCTGATGCCCTCGGCCTGCATCGTCGCCTCGAACGCGCGCCGCGTGGTCGAGCCGCGCTCGCGCAGCACGATGGGCTGGTCGGCCAGCTCGCGCAGCCTGACCGACTTGCGCTTGAACCAGGGATGGTCGCGGTTGACGAACACGATCACGCGGTGCGTGCGGTAGGGGATCATGGTGACGCGCGGATCCTCCGGCACCTCCGCCAGGATCGCGACGTCGGCCTCGAAGTCGACGATGTGGCGGAAGGTGCGTTCGGAATTGCCGAGCAGGGTCGAGATCTGCACCTCCGGATGATCGCGCTTGAACGCCGCGATGATCTCGGTGGCATGAAACGGCCCGACGGTCGCGACCCGCAGATGGCCCTTGGTCGCCTTGCCGTGCGCGGCCAGGAGGTCGTGAGCCTCGTCGCAGAACGTCATGATGCCGCGGGTGATCTCGAACAGCGCGGCGCCGGCCTCGGTGAGCTCGGTATGCCGCGGCTTCCGAATCAAAAGCTCGACGCCGTAGCTCTCCTCCAGCTCCTTGACCTGGATGGTCAATGTCGGCTGGCCGACGTTGAGCACGCGCGAGGCCGCGGTGAAGCCGCCATGGGTGGCGACCGCGTGGAAGGCGCGAAGCTGGCTGAACACTATTGGCATAATCAATAGAACGCATCCGTAGAATGAATTTGTCAATAGCAGCCGGCGCCGTACCTTCGCGCCAAACGGAGGACGCGCGGATGGACTGGACTTATTCCAACCCGGTGAGGATCGAATTCGGAGCCGACAGCTTCGACAAGCTGCCGGGGCTGATCGGCAAGCGCGCCTACGCGCTCGTGACCTATGGCGAGCCGATCTTCGACGAGCTCGAGCGGCGGCTGCGCGCCGCGGCGGGACCGTCTGTCCTGACTATTCGCGACGTCGCGCCCAATCCGGACTACCGCCTGCTTACCGAGCAGACCGCGCGCTTTGCCGGGCTCGCGAGGCAGCCCGAGGTGATCGTCGCGCTCGGCGGCGGCTCGGTGATCGACTCCGCCAAGGTGTTCGCGGCCGCCGGCGGCGACTTCGCGACCGTCAAAACCTATCTGGAGACGCAGCAGGGCGCCGAGCGCCTCGCGGCGATCCCGATCATCGCGGTGCCGACCACCGCGGGCACCGGCAGCGAGGTGACCTGCTGGGGCACGGTGTGGGACGAGGCCAACGGCAAGAAATACTCGCTGGCGCGTCCGTCGCTCTATCCGACCCATGCCGTGATCGATCCGCGCCTGATGCTCGGCAAGCCGCAGCTTCTGACCGTCAGCACCGGGCTCGACGCGCTGTCGCATGCGCTGGAGAGCATCTGGAACGTCAACAACAATCCGGTGTCGGCCAACCACGCGGTGGCCGCGGCACGCAGCATCCTCGAGGTGCTGCCGAAGCTCGCCAACGACCTCGGCAATCTCGAGCTGCGCAGCCGCATGGCGCAGGCGGCGCTGTTCGCGGGCCTGGCATTCTCCAACACCAAGACCGCGATCGCGCATTCGCTGTCCTATCCGATTACGCTGCGGCACGGCGTCCAGCACGGCATCGCCTGCTCGTTCTCGCTGCCGATGGTGCTGCGCAGCGTCAAAGGGGCGGGCGGGCTCTGCGAGGACAGCTTGAGGCAGATCTTCGGCGCCGACCTGGCCCGCGCCGCCGACGATCTCGAGGACTTCATGGCGCGGCTCGGCATCTCCTGCAATCCGGCCGCCTACAGGATCGAGCGCGCCGAATGGCACGCGCTGATCGCGGACTCGCTGGAGGGCGAGCGCGGCCGCAACTTCTTAGGGTCGAAGGAACGGCTGATCGAGGCAGCGCAGACGCAGCGGATGCCGAGCGCGGCGAACGCGTGACGACGGCGCAGTGACGAGGAGAGGCATCATGCAAGACAATCGTAAAACCATCACCGTGAACGGGCGCGATTACGAGGCGCCGACGCGGCCAACCGTCGTGATTTGCCTCGACGGTTCGGAGCCCGGCTATATCGAGCGGGCGATCGAGGCCGGCGTCGCGCCGACCTTCGCACGCTTCATGAAGGAGGGCGCGCACGTCCATGCCGCCAGCGTGATCCCGAGCTTCACCAATCCGAACAACCTCTCGATCATCACCGGACGTCCGCCCGCGGTGCACGGCATCGCCGGCAACTACTTCTACGACACGGCGAACAACGCCGAAGTCATGATGAACGATCCGAAGTTCCTGCGCGCACCGACCATCCTCGCCGGTGTCCACGACGCCGGCTACAAGGTTGCCGCCGTCACCGCCAAGGACAAGCTGCGCACCTTGCTTGCGTACGGTCTGGACTATTCCAGCGGCCGCGCCATCGCCTTCTCGTCCGAGAAGGCCGACCAGGCCACCAGGGCGGCGAACGGCATCGATGATGTGCTCGATTTCGTCGGCCTGCCGCTCCCCGAGGTCTACTCGGCCGATCTGTCGCGCTTCGTGTTCGCGGCCGGCGTCAAGCTGGTCGAGCGTTACCGTCCCGATCTGATGTACCTGTCGACCACCGACTACATCCAGCACAAGGTCGGGCTCGGCACCAAGATCGCCAACGACTTCTACGCGATGATCGACGGCTATCTTGCGAAGCTGGATGCGCTCGGCTGCAACATCGTGGCGACCGCCGACCACGGCATGAACGACAAGTTCCTACCCGACGGCAAGCCCGACGTGATCTACCTCCAGGACGTCATGGACGACTGGACCGGTACGGGCGCCGCACGCGTGATCCTGCCGATCACCGATCCCTATGTCGCCCATCACGGCTCGCTCGGCTCGTTCGCGACCATCTACACGCCGGAGGGCGCCAACGTCGACACGCTGCTGTCGCGGCTGCGTGCGACCGGCGGCATCGAGGTCGCGCTGACGCGCAACGAGGCCTGCGCCAGGTTCGAGCTGCCGCCGGACCGGATCGGCGACATCGTCGTGATCTCGACCAGGCACAAGGTGCTGGGCACCAGCGAGTCCCGTCACGATCTCTCGGGCCTGACCGAGCCGCTGCGCTCGCATGGCGGGCTCACCGAGGAGCGGGTGCCGCTGATCGCCAACCGCAAGATCGCGCTGCCCGCCGGCCACGCCCTGCGCAACTTCGACGCCTTCGACGTCGCGCTCAACCGCATCCAGTGACGCATTCGGACCCCAAGGACAGTGCCATGAACATCCAGAGCCCGGCCGTTCGCCACGAGCAGATGCGCATCGCGGGCATCCTCGTCGACACCGACGAGCATGTCGAGGTTTTCAGTCCCTACACCAACAAGGTGGTGGGCACGGTGCCGGCGGCGCGGCCGGAGCATGTGCGCAGCGCCTTCGCCAAGGCGGCCGCGTTCAAGCCGAAGCTGACGCGCTACGAGCGCCAGCGCATCCTGCTGCGCACCGCCGAGATCCTGGCCGGGCGCAAGGAGGAATTCGCGCGGTTGATCACCGCCGAGTCCGGCCTGTGCTGGAAGGATTCGCTCTACGAGGCCGGGCGCGCCTATGACGTCTATTCCTTTGCCGGCCAGCTCGCGATCAAGGACGACGGCGAGACGTTCTCCTGCGACATCAGCCCGCAGGGCAAGGCGCGCAAGATCTTCACGACGCGCACCCCGCTGCTCGGTGCGATCTCGGCGATCACGCCGTTCAACCATCCGCTCAACATGGTGAGCCACAAGATCGCGCCCGCAATCGCGACCAACAACCGCGTGGTGCTGAAGCCGACCGAGCTGACGCCGTTGACCGCGCTCGCGCTCGCCGACGTGCTCTACGAGGCCGGGCTGCCGCCGGAGATGCTGTCGGTGGTGACCGGCAACCCGCATTCGATGGGCGATGCGATGATCACCGATCCGGACGCCGATCTCGTCACCTTCACCGGCTCGGTCAGGGTCGGCAAGCACATCGCCAATAAAGCGGGCTACAAGCGGCTGGTGCTCGAGCTCGGCGGCAACGATCCGCTGATCGTGATGGAGGACGCCGACCTCGACAAGGCGGCCGAGCTCGCGGTGACCGGCGCCACCAAGAATTCCGGCCAGCGCTGCACGGCCGTGAAACGTATCCTCTGCGTCGAGGCGGTCGCCGACGATTTCGCCGCGCTGGTGCTGACGAAGGCACGCAAGCTGAAATGCGGCGACCCGATGGACCCGACGGTCGACGTCGGCACCGTGATCCATGAGGGCGCGGCGAAGGAATTCGAGCGCCGCGTCAATGCCGCCGTCGCCGACGGCGCCGAGCTGCTGCACGGCAACGCTCGCGACGGCGCGCTCTATCCGCCGACCGTGGTCGACCGGATTCCCTACACCAGCGAGCTGGTGATGCAGGAGACGTTCGGGCCTGTGATCCCGATCATCCGCGTGCCCAACGACATCGACAGCGTGATCCGGATCTCGAACGCGACCGCGTTCGGGCTGTCATCCGGCGTCTGCACCAACCGGCTCGACTACATCACGCGGTTCGTCAATGAGCTCGACGTCGGCACCGTCAACGTCTGGGAAGTGCCGGGCTACCGGATCGAGATGTCGCCGTTCGGCGGGATCAAGGATTCCGGCCTTGGCTACAAGGAAGGCGTGCAGGAGGCGATCAAGAGCTTCACCAACGTCAAGACCTATTCGCTGCCCTGGCCGGTCTAGAGCAGCGCGTTCGACGAGGGCCGCACGCGGACAACAAGAACAACGCGGCGGCCGACTGCGATCAACCAAACAAAGGGGAGGCCTCAATGTCGATCACGTTCAGTCCGTCGGGCGTCGGCTCGGTCGGAGTCCAGAATCCGGAGCTTGCGACATCGTTCCGCCGCGCGCAGTGGCGGATGCTGTTCGCGGCGATGTTCTGCTATCTGTTCTTCTACACCGGGCGGCAAACCTTCGGCTTCGCCATTCCCGGCATCCAGGCCGAGTTCGGCGTCACCAAGGAGGCGCTGGGCTGGGCCAGCGCGGCGCTGCTCTGGTGTTACGCGGTCGGGCAGGCCATCAACGGCAATCTCGGCGACAAGTTCGGCGGCCGCCGCGTGATGAGCGCCGGCGCGATCCTCTCCTTCATCATGAATTGGGCCACCAGCCTGTCGACCGGGATCGTCAGCCTCACCGCGTTCTGGGGCATCAACGGCTATTTCCAGTCGATGGGATGGGCGCCGGGCAGCCGGCTGCTGTCGAACTGGTGGGGCCGCCACGAGCGCGGCACGGTCTACGGGCTCTATACATTCGCGGCGGGGCTTGCCTCGGTGCTGTCGTTCGTCACCTCGCTAGTCGTGGTCGGCTACTTCCAGCTCGACTGGCGCTGGATCTTCCGCATCCCGGTGGTGCTGCTGCTGCTCGGCGGCATCGCGTTCTACCTGATCGCGCGCGAGAAGCCCGAGGACATGGGCTTTGCCTCGCCGCATGACGAGGCCGACGATGTCGCCTCCGCGGAAACTGCGGTCAGCGCCGATGAGGGCTCGCTGGCGCGCTACAAGGCGGTGCTGTCGAACTGGCGTCTTTTGGTCGCCGGCGTCGCGATCGGCTTCCAGAACGCGGCGCGTTACGGCCTCTTGGTGTGGGTGCCCGTGCACTTCCTCGGCAGCAACTGGGCCAAGGCCGGCGCCGCCTCGGTGATCGATCCGCGCTGGATCAGCATCGCGCTGCCGGTCGGCATGGCGGTCGGCGCGTTCAGCAATGGCTGGGTCTCGGACAAGGTGTTCGGCTCGCGCCGCTACCTCGCCATCGTGCTCTACATGGCGCTCGCCGCGGTCACCTCGCTGTGCATGTACGCGATCCCGACTTCGGACGTCGTTCTCGGAATGACGGTGCTGTTCCTGTGCGGCTTCTTCACCTACGGTCCGCAATCCTCGTTCTGGGCGCTGTGCCCGGATCTGGTCGGCCACAAGCGGGCAGGGACCGCGACCGGGGTGATGAACTTCTTCGCATATCTGTTCGCAGGTCTCGGCGAGCCGATGATCGGCCACTTCATGGACAAGCATAACCAGACGTCGCTGGTGTTCCTGGTGGTCGCTGTCTGCGCGACCTCCAGCGCGGTGGTGGCGGCCTTCATCCGTCGCTAGCTCACTGCGTCCCGGGCAACGGCCCCGGGGCGCCGCTGTCCGTGCCTACGTAGCCCGGATGAGCGAAGCGATATCCGGGGCTGGTTTTGTCCCCGCATGTCGCTTCGCTCATGCGGGCTACGCTCGTTTTTACAGTGAGCAGAGCACCGCGGCGGGCGATTGTTGCAGCGGCGACGCCGGGCCAATTCCCTGCAATCGCCTGCCTCGCGCGGCTGACCTGACGCCCAATTCCTGATCATCGGCTGCTCAATCGAAATGCTCGACTGCTAAAATATCGCTTTATATCAATTAGATATATTAAATTGCATGCAGAATACAAAATGTGCTTGTCGGTTTGGCCGCCTTGAAGCAGACTTCGCGCAGGGCAGGAGAGGCCAGCGACCGTCAAGGACGAGGGGCGCGGCAGGGCAAAACAATCTGTCGGGAGGAGCAAGCAATGAGCGATCAGGTGTCCACCATCGCAATGGCAGATGCGGCAAAGCCTTCAGGCGTGCGCTGGAAGATTTTCCTGCTGATGCTGTTCCTGATCTCGATCAACTATATCGATCGCGCCTCGCTCTCGGTCGCGATGCCGGTCATCGCCAAGGAGTTCGATATCGATCCGGCGATGCAGGGCCTGATCCTGAGCTCGTTCTTCTGGACCTATGCGCTGATGCAGGTGCCGGGCGGCATGCTCGCCGATCGCTTCAAGCCGCGCATCGTGATCGCGCTCGCGACGCTGTTCTGGGGCTTCTTCCAGGCGCTGGCGGCGCTGTCGACCAGCTGGATGTTGCTGCTGCTGACCCGGCTCGGGCTCGGCGCGTCGGAAGCGCCGATCTATCCGGCCGGCGGCAAGCTCAACGCGATCTGGATGACGCAGACCGAGCGCGGCCGCGGCGCCACCTTGCTGGACGGCGGCGCACCGCTTGGTGCGGCGCTCGGCTCGATCGTGATCGCCTGGTTGATGGCGGCGTTCAGCTCCTGGCGCGTCGCCTTCGTCATCGCCGGCGTCGGCACCATGCTGTGCGGGCTGTGGGCCTGGTACTACATCCGCAACGTGCCGCGCGAGCATCCGTCGGTCAATGAAGCCGAGGCGCGCTATCTCGAGGAGGCGCACGCGATCGAGGATGCGGCGACGCCGCCGTCTTCGGGCGCAAGCTGGATGGCGTATTTCCGGTTTCGCTCGGTGTGGTGCATGTGCCTCGGCTGGATGTTCTTCAACACCACGTTCTACGGGCTGCTGACCTGGATGCCGACCTACCTGTTCAAGGTGCACGGCTTCGACATCAAGGCGCTGGGCGGCGCGTCCTTCATCATCTTCTTCGCAGGCTTCGTCGGCGAACTGGTCGGCGGCTGGATCGGCGATAACTGGCGGGAGCGGGGAGGGTCGCCCAACACCGTGTTCCGCACGCTGTTCGGCATCGCGGCGATCATGGCGACGGTGTCGATCTTCCTCGTCGCCTACGTCACCAACGCGGTTGCGGTCGTGGTGCTGCTGTCGACGACGCTGTTCTTCCTGCGCTGGTGCGGCATGTACTGGGCGATTCCGTCGGCGCTGGCGGGCCGCGGCAAGTCCGGCTTCCTCGGCGGCTGCATGAATCTCGGCGGCAACATCGCCGGCATCACGACGCCGCTGATCGTCGGCTTCATCGTGCAGGCCACCGGCTCCTATTTCCTGGCCCTGATGTATTTCGCCGCCGCGGGCATTGCGCTGTTGATCTGCTCGACCCTGATCGATTACAGCCGCAAGCTCCCGGTCTAGAACGGATGCGGCCGAATCCGCCAAGGGTTCGGCCGCTTGACGAGGCTCACCAATGACACGTCCTATCAGGCTCGGCATGCTGACGCCGTCGTCGAATACCGCGCTCGAGCCGATCACCTGCGCGATGCTATCGGGCGTCGACGACGTCTCGGCGCATTTCTCGCGCTTCAAGGTGACCGAGATCGCGCTGTCGGAGCAGGCGCTGCGCCAGTTCGACGCCAGCGAGATTCTTCGCGCGGCCGAGCTGCTGGCGCATGCCAAGGTCGACGTCATCGCCTGGAATGGCACCTCGGCAAGCTGGCTCGGTTTCGACCGCGACGAGAGCCTGTGCGAAGAGATCACGGCGGCAACGGGTATCAAGGCCTGTACCACGGTGCTGGCCTATCGCGACGTGTTGCGGCGGATCGGCGCCAGCCGCATCGGGCTGGTGACGCCGTATCGCAAGGACGTGCAGGAGCGGATCGTCGCCAACTGGAATTCGCAGGGGCTGCACTGTTTTGCCGAGCGGCATCTGTCGCTGCAGGACAATTTCTCCTTTGCCGAGGTCAGCGAGGCCGAGGTCGCAAAGCTGATCGAGGAGGTGGTGCGCGAGGGCTGCGATGCCGCCGTCGTGCTCTGTACCAACATGCGCGGCGCCCGCGCAGCCGAGCGGCTGGAGCGCGGATTTGGCGTCCCGGTGCTGGATTCGATTGCGGTGACACTGTGGGCATGCCTTGCCGCGGCCGGCTGCGATCCGTCGCGCGTGCAGGGCTGGGGCAGCCTGTTCTCGAACCCCGATCTGCGCGCGGCCGCCGCGATCCACGTGGGAGGGCGCGATCTCCAATCATGACAGTGAAGGCAAGCGGTGACTGAACCCAAGGCGACCAGACGTAACAAGGAACCCAAGCGCGCGATGACCGCGCTGCAACGGCGCCGTCTGCGCGTGCCGCGGGTTGGGCTGCACGAGCAGGCGGCGACGCGGCTGCGCACCATGATCGTGCGCGGCGAGCTGGCGCCGGGGCAATCGCTGGGGGAGGCGGACCTCTCCGACGCGCTCGGCGTCTCGCGCACGCCGCTGCGCGAGGCGCTGAAGCAATTGGCGAGCGAGGGCCTGGTCGAGCTGCGGCTCAACCACAGCGCCGTGGTGGCGCCGTTCCGCCGCGCCGAGCTCGCCGAACTGTTCGAGGCCGTCAGCGGCATCGAACGCTGCGCCGCCGAGCTCGCCGCGCTGCGCATGGAGTCGGACGACTTCGAACGGCTCGCGGCGCTGCAGGACAAGATCGAATGGCATCACGGCCGCGGCGAGCTACGCGATTATTTTCAAGTTAATCAGCAGATCCATTCGGCGATCGTCGGCTTCGCCCGCAATGCCGTGTTGAAGGCGACGCACGAGGCGCTGCTGGCGCGGGCCGAGCGGGCGCGCTTCTTCGCGCTGTCGGTGCTCGGCCGCTGGGATGAATCGGTGCAAGAGCATCAGGAGATTTTGTCGGCGCTGAAGGCGCGTGATGCGGCCCGGGCCGGGCAGATACTGGCCCACCACGTGCGCCGCACCGGCGAGATCGTCGCCGAGACGCTGGATGCCAAGGCAATGAACGACAAGGCGGACGACGCCGCGGCACCGGAGGCACCGGCAAGGCCACGCGGCCGCAAGACGAGGGACGTTGCGCCATGAAGATCCTGCTGCTCAATCCCAACACGACGGCTGATGTGACGGATCTGCTCCATGCCGCCGGCAGCAAGGCGGCGTCGGCCGGCACCGAGCTCGTGCCGCTCACCGCCGCGCGCGGCGTGCCTTATATCGCGACCCGCGCCGAGGCCCAGATCGGCGGTGCGATCGCGCTGGAGATGCTGGCTGAAGCCGGCCCCGGCGTCGATGCCGCTGTCATCGCGGCGTTCGGCGATCCCGGCCTGTTCGGCGCGCGTGAGCTGTTCGCCTTCCCCGTCGTGGGATTGGCCGAAGCTGCGATGCTCACGGCCTGCATGCTCGGCCGCCGGTTTGGTATCGTCACCTTCGCCGGCGCGCTGGCGCCCTGGTACGAGGAATGCGTCGCCATGCACGGGCTGAGCTCGCGCTGCGCCGGCATTCGCACGCTTGACGGTCATTTCCAGTCGATCTCGGAGGTGCAGGCCGAGAAGGAGGAGCTGCTGGTCGCGCTCGCCAACCGTGCGGTCGATCAGGACAACGCCGACGTCGTCATTCTGTCGGGCGCACCGCTTGCCGGACTCGCGGCAAAAGTCCGCGACCGCATTCCGGTGCCGGTGGTCGATCCGGTCGCGGCGGCGGTGCGGCAGGCGGAGACGCTCGCCGTGCTCAAGCCGCGCAAGGCGGTGGCCGGCACCTTCCGCCGTCCCGATCCGAAGCCGACGCGCGGGCTGGCCGAGCCGCTCGCCGCAATCATCGAACACCGCTCACCGAAGGAGGGAACAAACTGATGTCCTTCGACACCATTATCCGCGGCGGCACCGTGGTGACCGCGGCCGACACCTTCGCCTGCGACGTCGGTATCCGCGGCGGCAAGATCACGGCGCTCGGCCATGATCTCGGCGATGCAGCCACGATCATCGACGCCACCGACCGCCTGGTGCTGCCCGGCGGCATCGACAGCCATGTCCACTTCGCCCAGCCGTCCGGCGACGGCATCGTAATGGCCGATGGTTTTGCCAGCGGCACGCGATCGGCGGCCTTCGGCGGCAACACCACCGTGCTGCCGTTCTGTCTGCAGGAGAAGGGCCAGACCCTGCGCGAGGCGCTGAAGCATTACCATTCGCTGGCCGAAGGCGAGTGCCATGTCGACGTCGCCTTCCATCTCATCCTCACCGATCCGACCGAGCATGTGCTGGGCCAGGAGCTGCCGGCCCTGGTCGAGGACGGCTACACCTCGCTCAAGGTCTTCATGACCTATGAGGGCCTCGCGCTGTCGGACCGGGAGTTGCTCGAGACCATGTCGGTCGCGCGCGAGACCGGCGCCATGCTGATGGTGCATGCGGAGAATTTCGACGCCATCCGCTTCCTGACCGACCGGCTCGAACGGACCGGTAACACCGCGCCGCGCTTCCATGCGACCTCGCGGCCGATCCCGGTCGAGCGCGAGGCCACCCATCGCGCGATCTCGCTGTCCGAGCTCGTCGACGTGCCGATCATGATCGTGCATGTCTCGAACCGCGAGGCGATGGACGAAATCCGGCGCGCGCAGCAAAGGGGCTTGCGGGTCATGGGCGAGACCTGTCCGCAATACCTCATGCTGACCGAAAAGGATCTCGATCAGCTCAACATGGAAGGCGCAAAATACGTCTGCTCGCCCCCGCCGCGCGACGTCGCCAGCCAGCAGGCCTGCTGGGAAGGTCTGCAGCAGAAGGTGTTTTCGGTGTTCTCGTCGGACCATTGTCCGTTCCGTTACGACGACCCGCAGGGCAAGCTTGCGCCGAAGGGACGTACCAGCTTCCGCTGGGTGCCAAACGGAATCCCGGGCGTGGCGACGCGGCTGCCGATCCTGTTCTCCGAAGGCGTGGTGAAGGGGCGGATCGACCTCAACAGCTTCGTCGCCTTCAGCGCCACCAACCATGCCAAGATCTACGGCCTCTATCCGCGCAAGGGTACGATCGCGGTCGGCTCGGATGCCGACATCGCGCTGTGGGACCCGAAGCGCAAGGTGACGATCCGTCACGAGTTGATCCACGACGGCGCGGACTACACGCCCTATGAGGGGCTCGAGGTCACGGGCTGGCCGGTGCTGACCATGGTGCGCGGCAAGGTCGTCGTCGATAACGGTACGCTCATTGGCGGCAAGGACCACGGCACCTATCTGCCCCGCGCCAAGCCGCCGAAGGCCGCGACCATTCCGTAACGCGACCAAATCCGTAACAAGCAAAGAGAGAAGGCAGGAGATCAACATGCCCTATGCTGTGACAGACGACGGAGTGCGGCTCTATTTCGAGGAGACCGGATCGGGGCATCCGGTGATCCTGGTTCACGAGTTCGCCGGCGACTTGCGCAGCTACGAGCCGCAGATGCGGCACTTCGGCAAGCGCTTCCGGACCATCGCCTACAATGCGCGCGGCTTTCCGCCGTCGGATGTGCCGGAGCAGGTCTCGTCCTATTCGCAGGCGCGCGCCGCCGACGATATCCTGGCGGTGCTCGATCATATCGGCGCGCCGAAGGCGCATATCGTCGGTCTGTCGATGGGCGGCTTTGCGACGCTGCATTTCGGATTACGTCACCCTGATCGGGCGCTGTCGCTATGCATCGGTGGCTGCGGCTACGGCGCCGAGCTCGATAAGCGCGAGACGTTTCGCGCCGAGGCCGACGTGATCGCGGGCATGATCCGCAAGGAGGGCATGCCGACCTTCGCCGAGCGCTACGCCTACGGGCCGACCCGCGTGCAGTACGAGAACAAGGACCCGCGCGGCCATGCCGAGTTCAAGGCCATGCTGGCCGAGCATTCGGCGGTGGGATCGGCCAACACCCAGCAGGGCGTACAGAAGGAGCGCCCTTCGCTCTACACGCTGGTCGACGAGATGAAGCGGATCAAGGTGCCGACGCTGATCATCACCGGCGACGAGGATTGGCCTTGCCTGCTGCCGGGCATCCTGATGAAGCAGAGCATCCCGTCGGCCGCGCTCGCGGTGATGCCGAACTGCGGCCACGCTATCAACATCGAGGAGCCCGACGAATACAACCGGATCGTCGGCGAATTCCTGGCGCAGGTCGAGAGCGGCCGCTGGCCGCAGCGCGATCCGCGCGCGGTCAGTGCTTCGATCACTGGAATGAAGGGGTAGGCTTCACGCCGAGTTGAATCGCGGCCTTCATCCGCCACCAGACCAAGCATCCGCGCTTTTTGGGACACATCCCCGGAAGGCGCGGATTTTTTTCGGGCGTGAGCAAGCCGCGACAGCCGGCGGTGCACAACCTGTTCGCATGATTGCTGACTGCTGCAGTCATCTCCAACGCGATCCGTTCAATTCCATGTCTTGTGACCGAAACCGCGTCCACAGATAGCCGATCGCGTGAGACGGAAGAGGAGGGCGTCTGTCATGCGCGCAAAGATTGGTCCCCCGATATCTGCAACCGATGCGGACATGAGCGCGCATCATCGTTCGTCGCATTCATTCGACCGACACAGCGCTGTCATCGGTGGTGGATAACTTGTCGCAGGTCGACGTCATAAATCCTTAAAAACAAAAAGGGGCACTACGGTGAAAACCAAATTTCTTTCGACGGTCGGAGTCTGTCTGGTTGCTGCCGCTGCGGTGATGTGCAGCGCCGCCGCTCAGGACGACAACAAGGGCAATAACGGCCACGATCATCATCCGCACGACATCCACACCCAAACGCCGATCAAGCATCTCGTCGTCATCTTCAACGAGAACCGCTCGTTCGATCACTACTTCGCAACCTACCCGGTTGCGACCAACCCGACCGGCTCGATTCCGTTCACGGCGAAGCCGCATACGCCGAAGGTCAACAATCTCGCCAGCGCCAATCTGTTGACCAATAACCCGAACACCAATCCGGCCAACGGCACCGGCGCAACCAATCCGTTCCGCCTCGACCGCACCCAGGCCAACACCAAGTCGCAGAACCACGCCTACACGCCCGAGCAGCAGGCAGTCGACAACGGCAAGGAAGACCTGTTTCCGAAATTCACCGGTCGCGGCACCGCCGGCGGCGTCGGCGCGTTCGGTACCAACGGGCAGGTGATGGGCTATTTCGACGGCAACACCGTCACCGCGTTCTGGAATTATGCCCAGAACTTCGCGATGAGCGACAACAGCTGGACCGACACCTTTGGTCCGTCGACGCCCGGCGCGCTCGAGGTGATCTCCGGCCAGACCAACGGCGCGCAGAACATCGTCGGCTCGTCATCTTCGATCGCCGACGGCCAGGGCGGCCTGACGCTGATCGGTGATACCGACCCTGCCTACGATGCCTGCTCTAGCACGACCAGCCAGGTCCTGATGACCAGCAAGAACATCGGCGACCTGCTCAATGCCGAGCAGATTAGCTGGGGCAGCTTCATGGGCGGCTTCGACCTGACGCTCAAGAACAGCAACGGCACCACCAACTGCGGCCGCAGCACGTTCTCGAGCAACGTCAACGGCACCGTCGTGGACTACATCCCGCACCACGCCTGGTTCCAGTACTACAAGTCGACCGCCAACCCGAGCCATGCGCGGCCGAGCTCGGTGAATGCGGTCGGACACACCTATGTGCCCGGCAGCAAGACGCTCGATCCGGCCAATCACGCCTACGATCTCGAGGACTTCTATGCTTCGGTGAAGGCCGGCAACTTCCCGGCCGTCTCCTACATCAAGATGCCGGCCTATCAGGACGGTCATCCCGGCAACTCCGATCCGCTCGATGAGCAGGCCGGCAATGTCGAGTTGATCAACTTCCTGCAGAAGCAGAAGGAGTGGGGCGAGACCGCCGTCATCATCACCTATGACGACTCCGACGGCTGGTACGACCACCAGTACCTTGCACCGATCAGCGCCTCGTATGATCCCACCGCCGACCAGGTCAACGGTCCCGGCCAGTGCGGTCGCGGTATCGGCAGGCAGACGCCGCCGAACGGCCTCAACGGCCAGCCGGTAAACGGCCGCTGCGGTCCCGGTACGCGTGTCCCGTTCCTGGTGATCTCGCCCTTCGCCAAGCGGAATTACGTCAGCCACACCCGCATCTCGCAGGCCTCCGTCGTTCGCTTCATCGAGGACAACTGGCTGCACGGCCAGCGTCTCGGCGGCGGCTCGTTCGACGACAACGTCGAATCGATCGCCGACATGTTCGACTTCGAGCGCGGCCACGGCCAGGACCACGAGTACCGGCAGGACACGCTGTTTCTCGATCCGACCGCCGGCACCGTCATCGTCAGCGCGCCGGACGATCACCATCACCACTAACGCCCTTCGGTTCTGATCCAATCAGAACCGAAGCTCTGCCCTGACGCGTTCTGCTCGCGCGAACTGGTCTCCAGTTCGCGCGAAAACGCTTAACGACACTGGATCTGATATGAATGGCCGCACCTTGTGGCTTCTCGGCGCCGGCCTGCTGTGCATGGCCGGCGCCGTTGCGGCCGTCGAGACGCAGGGACTTCCGGGGACCAATCCGAACCCGGTGCAGCTCAGGCGTCCGCCTGTTGCTCCGCTGTCCGCCATGGCGCAGCTCGGCCAGAAGATTTTTTTCGACGCGTCGCTGTCCTCGTCGGGCGCATTGTCATGCGCGTCCTGTCACAGTCCGGACCACGCCTACGGGCCACCCAATGATGGGCCGGTGATGCTCGGCGGGCCCGCGCAATCCCGGCAAGGGACACGCGCCGTGCCGGGCCTGACCTATCTCGAGCGGCAGCCGAATTTCAGCATCGGGCCGGAAAAGGACGAAGACGACAATGTCGTCGACTTCGCGCAACTGGCCGCGCTCGGCCAGCAGGCTCCGCGCGCCAAGAAGGTCGCGACCGGGACGGCCGCGTCGGCGGTCAACATCGTGCCGCAGGGCGGACTGTTCTGGGACGGCCGCGCCGATACGCTGCAGGACCAGGCGATCTTCCCGCTGCTTGATCCCAACGAGATGGACGGCGGCAGCATCGAAATCGTGGCGCAGAAGCTGCGCCAGGCGAGCTACGCGCCGCGCTTCGCCGAGCTGTTCGGCGCCGGTGTCTTCGACAATACGCGGCTGCTGGTCGCGGAGGCGATGTTTGCCGTCGCGCGCTATCAGGTTGAGGAGCCGAGCTTCCATCCCTACACCAGCAAGTTCGACTACTGGCTGGAGGGCAGGGCGCGATTGAACGAGAGCGAATTGCGCGGCCTGCAATTGTTCAACGATCCGGACAAGGCCAATTGCGGCGGCTGCCATACGTCGCAGCCGACCCGGGACGGTCTGCCGCCGCTGTTCACCGATCACCAATATGAGGCGCTCGGTGCGCCGCGCAACGCCGCGCTCGCCGGCAACCGCGATCCCGACCATTTCGATCTCGGGGTCTGCGGTCCGTACCGCACCGACATTGCCGAGCAGACGCAATATTGCGGGATGTTTCTGACGCCGACCTTGCGCAACGCGGCAACGCGTCGCGTGTTCTTCCACAACGGCGTCTTCACCAGCCTCGAGCAGGTGCTCGACTTCTATAACTTCCGCGATACCAATCCGGAGAAGGTCTTTCCGCGCGGCGCCGACGGCACGGTGCGCAAGTACGATGACCTGCCGGAAAAATATCACGGCAATGTCGACGTCAGCGATCCGCCGTTCGAGCGCCATCTCGGCGACACGCCGGCGATGACGGCGCAGGACGAGGCCGACATTATCGCCTTCCTGAAGACGCTAACCGACGGCTACCAGCCGGAGCGGTGAGACGTCGCGACGTTCCATCGCGGAACCGAACCGCGAGTTGGCAGGGCTTCGTCATGCGCGCATAATGGGCCCATGAATGTCGTCGAAGGCAACGGTGCCAGAATCCCGGCAATCGGGCTCGGCACATGGGAGCTGCGCGGGCGGACCTGCGCACGCATCGTCGAGCAGGCGTTGCGGCTCGGCTATCGCCACATCGACACCGCCCAGATCTATGACAATGAGCGCGAAGTCGGCGAGGGGCTGCGTGCCTCCGGCATCAAGCGCGACGACGTGTTCGTCACCACCAAGGTCTGGACCACGCATTTCATGGCCAAGGATCTCGAGCGGTCGGCGAAGGAGAGCCTGGCGCGGCTGCGCCTGACCGAGGTCGATCTGTTGCTGCTGCACTGGCCCAATGCACAGGTGCCGCTTGCCGAGACGCTCGGCGCGCTGGCGCGGGTCAGGCAGGCGGGCCTGGCGCGGCATATCGGCGTCTCCAACTTCAAAGTGGCGCTGATCAAGGAGGCGGTGGCGGCATGTCCCGAACCGCTCGCCTGCGACCAGGTCGAGTACCATCCTTATCTCGACCAGGCCGATGTGATCGAGGCCTGTCGACGCCGCGGCATGGCGTTCGTTGCCTACAGCCCGATCGCAAAAGGGCGGGTCAAGGGCGACCGCGCGCTCGCGCGGATCGGCGACCGCTATCGCAAGAGCGCTGCCCAGGTCTGCCTGCGCTGGCTGGTGCAGCAGAATGTCTCCGCGATCCCGCGCACCTCGAAGCTCGAACGCCTTCAGGAGAACATCGACATCTTCGATTTCGAGCTGTCCGTTGACGACATGCGCGAGATCTCGGCGATCGGGAGCGCTGACGCACGGTGACGGGCCCCGCGACGCATGGGCTCTTTGCCTGAGCATCAAGTCTTGGAAAGCATCAAGTTTTGGAAAAATGGCTGGGTCCTGATCCGGATCATGCTAATGCGCCGCTGGCCGATTGCAGCTTTGGACCGAATGGGGATTGAGGCAGGCGGGTTCCGGCCGGTATTGTGGCCGGGCGGGAAGAGACGTCACTGATGTGATCGAGTGGGATGAAGTTTCGGCCAAACGCGGATCTGATGGCGTCGGTGTTCGTGCACCTGATGCTGCTCGCGCTGATTTTCCTTTATTCGGAGGTCCATCAATTCGATCCCGTCGCCGCTGACACGGTGCCGGTCGAGATCGTGACGCCGCAGGAAGTCGCCAAGTCCGAGGTCGAGACCAAGCCCGAACCGGCACCGAGCCCGTCGCCGACGCCCGAGTTGCAGTTGCCGTCGCTCGACAAGACGGTGGATTCAGCCCAGCCCGAACCATCGGCGCAGGCGCCTGCGCCGCAGCAGAACGCACCACAGCAGCCGCCGCAGAAGCAGGCGACGCCGACGCCCAAGCCCAGCCCGGCGCCGCAGCGTGCCGCGGCCGAGCCGCCGCCCGCGCCGGCACAGCAAACGCCACCGATGCCCCAGCCAACGGCGCAGCAACAGGCGGCAGCGTCGCCGCCTGCCTATGCGCAGCCCGAGCCCGATCTTTCGGTCAAATACAACGTCATGCTCGGCCTGCCGCCCGATATCTCCGTGAAGCCGCCAGCCAGCGCGCCGTCCGGCCCCGGACCCGGCAAGGATAATTTCGACGCGGCCGCCACCGAGCAGGCCGATGTCGGCTCGAGCGTGGTCGCCGAATTCCGCCGTCATCTGAAGACCTGCCTGAAGCTCCCGCCGACGCTGAAGACGGGCGATGACGTGAAGATCAAGCTCAGGGTGTTCATGAAGCCTGACGGCAGGCTCGCCGCGTCACCCTTGCTGATCGAAGCCACCGCCTCGGAAAAGGGGCCGCTGTTGCTGAAGAGCGCGACCGATGCGCTGCAGGCCTGCCAGCCCTATGCGATGCTGCCGCGGGATCGCTACGGCGAATGGAAGGTGCTCGACCTCGATTTCAGCCCGCGCGATTTCGCGTCGTAGACCAGGGACGAGCGGCGCACTCGGCCTCGCCCCGCGTGCGGGGAGAGGCCGGATTGCATCGCCAGATGCAATCCGGGTGAGGGGGAGTCTCCGCGAACGCGTCTCTCTCCGTCGATGCGGAAACAGCCCCTCACCCCAACCCTCTCCCCGTAAGAACGGGGAGAGGGAGCGCAGCACGGCCTCGACCGTCGCGTCAGCTTCCCATCGCCTGCCAGGCATTCGAGGCGAACTGCCGGCGCCAGATCACGATCACGACCGCGGCTGTCGTGACGAACAGCACCCAGGGGCTGACGAACCAGCCGAGATAGCCGAGCGCGAAGAAAAACGCGCGCTGGCCGCGGTTGAAGTGCCGGCCTGCGGTCTCGAACAGCCGCGTGGTGCGGATCACATGGGCCTCGGCCTCCGGCGTGTCGCGCTGGTCGGCCGGCGGCATCGCGCCGAACAGGATCGCCACATAGTTGAACAGGCGATAGGCCCAGGCGAATTTGAAGAAGGTGTAGATGAAGATCAGGATCAGCCCGATGCACTTGACCTCCCACAAAGCGGGCGAGGGCGTGAGGTTGACCGGCAGGGCGCCGAGCACGGCGAGCGCGTCATTGGTGGCGCGCAATAGCGCCAGCCCGCCGCCGATCGCGATCAGACTGGTGGAGGCAAAGAACGCGGTGCCGTTCTGCAAGCTGGCCATGATCTGCATGTCGACCATCCGTGCGTCGCGGTTGAGCAGATTCCGCACCCAGATCTCGCGATAGACATGCATCCGCGCCGATAGGCTGTCGCGCCCATACGCGGTGTGCTCCAGCGTGATGGCGTAGACCAGCCATTCCAGCGCAAAGAAGCCGACGGCCAGGATGTCGGTCCAATAGCCGGTCATGTTGCCTTCCTTCGTGAGCGCGCGGCTGACTGTCCGCGCCGGGCCGCATCCGCGTCATGTACAGGTTGAACGCGTGCAATGCACTATGGCAAACTACCGAGGCAACAGGATTCCCGGACATGCTCAAGCTCGTCATCGGCAACAAGAACTATTCGTCATGGTCGATGCGGCCCTGGCTGGCGTTGCGCGCCAACAACATCCCGTTCGAAGAGGTCTTCATTCCGCTCTACACGGACCAGGCCGACAAGGACCGCATCCTATCTTTCAGCAAGGCCGGCAAGGTGCCGACGCTGATCGATGGCGACGTCACGGTGTGGGATTCGCTGGCGATCATCGAATATCTCGCCGAGAGATTTCCCGAGGCGAAGCTCTGGCCTGCGGATCGTGCCGCGCGCGCGCATGCCCGCGCGATCTCGGCGGAGATGCATTCCGGCTTCATGCCGCTGCGCAACGAATGCGGCATGAACCTGCACCGGCCGATCCGCGCTGTCGCGCTGTCGGATGATGCGCGCGCCAACGTGGCGCGGATCCAGCAGATCTGGGCCGAGTGCCATGCGCGCTACGGCAAGCAGGGTCCGTTCCTGTTCGGCGCATTCTCTGCCGCCGATGCGATGTACGCGCCCGTGGTGCATCGCTTCCGCACCTACGCGATCCCGGTGAAGGCCGAAGCGCAGCACTATGTCGATGCCATGATGCAGCTTCCGGCGTTCCAGGAATGGACCAGCGACGGCGTTGCCGAGACGCTGCGGATCGCCCGATTCGAGGATGTCTGACGGTTGCTGCGCTTCCGAATTGTGACAGCGCTCGCAAAGATCGCGGCTTGACGCCGCGGGGCCGAAGGCGTCGAATCCGGAAAGGCTGGTTTTGCAAGTCGTGAAAGGACTTAGACCATGGGCATTCTCGATTCCCTGGAGAATTCGCCGGAGCTGAAAGGCATGCTTGGCCAGCTTGGCGCGGCGGTGATCCCCGTCGTGCTCGGCGAGGTCCTGGGCAATGGCGGGCAGGGCGGCTTGTCCGCGATCGTCGCCAAGCTCGAGCAGGCCGGGCTTGGCGAGCAGGTCAGATCCTGGATCGGTACCGGTCAGAACCTGCCGATCACAGCTGAGCAGCTCCAGCAGGTGCTCGGCAGCGACACGGTCAAGCAGCTCGCCGCCAGGTTCAACATTCCGGTGGACCAGCTGTCCAAGGTGCTCGCCCAGCAACTTCCGGCTGCGGTCGACGGCGCGAGCCCGGGCGGCAAGCTGCCGCACACCGCTTGAGCCGGTGGAATCAGGGTTCCAACCGGGCTCGGCGGGCAATTTCCGGCTGGCACGTAAATTGCTGCCTATCGCTCTGAAAAACCTGCAAAAATCGCACCTTCGCTATGCCCCAATCTTGCTGGATTTGGGGAGGTGCGATGTGCTAGCTTGCCGCAGGGTTCTCAAAATGCCGGCCTGAGCTATCGGGACTGTCAGCTCAGCCAGCAATCTCTAAGAAAATGGAGAGGGCGTTGAAGCATAAGTACTCGATTGGCGAGACCGTCTATTTCACGGCCAGCAACGTGGCGCGCCCCGCCGCGAGCGGCACCTATCAAGTGATCCGTCTGCTGCCGACCGACGGTGACGATTGCCAGTATCGCATCAAGAGCTCGACCGAAGCTTTCGAACGGGTGGCCAAGGAGAGTCAGCTCGCGCTGTCCTGAAGGAGTTGTGCGCAAGCCGGCGGCTGGAGCGGGTTCCGCGCCGCCGCCGTCAAAAGGCCCTGTTCGCAGATCCATTGTGCTGAAGGTTGGACGTCGGGGTGGCGGCGTTCGCCGCCGCCGATTGTGCTTACGCTGCGTTGAGGGACATCGCGCATGAACTGGGCTTCCTCGCTGGATCAGATCTGGCGCTCACCGACCTTCCCGATGTGGCTGACGCTGGCCGCTGCGGGGTTCTTTGGGATCGTCGTTCTGGTCACGCTGCTGCGTGCGGAAAAATCCGTCGCCAACGGCGCGCTGACCGTGATCACGCTGCTGTCGATCGCGGTTGCGGTCGCCGCGACGATCCGTGGCTTCGGCTCGGGCGGGCAGGCGGTGCCGGGCGAGACACGGACGGCGCAACTGGCCAGCCAGACGGTGCCGGCGCTGGCCTGCGTCGACGACCTCGCCGGAGACGCCGTTCTCAACGCCTGCGAGAAGGTGCTGTTCGGTTCATCGGATACGGCCGCGGCGGCGGTCAGCTACGCGGCGGCGCAGGTCTCGCGCCTGACCGCGCTGGGCGACCTCGCGACCGCCGAGCGCAATTCGACCACCGAGTTGCAGGCGCTGCGCCGCGCCATCGAGCATGACCGCTACGGCCTGGTCGCCTATGCGCTGATGGCGCGCGACCACTGCACGCCGACCGCGTGCCCCGCGTTCCGCTCGCTCGGCGACAACCATCAGATCATCACCAACATGAACGAGCGGACCTACGAGAACCTGATCACGCGCTACGCAGGGTCGTGGAACGCGCCGGCCGGCGCCCAGGCATCGGCTGCCTCCGGCCTGGTCGCGGCGCTGCCGCAGTCGTTGCCCACCGGCAAGCCGACCAATGCGGAGTTTCCGAGCTCAGCGAACACGCCGCCGGTCAGCATCATGACGCCCGAGCCGGCAAAGCCGGCCGCCGCCGCACCAGCGCCGGCCGCGCGCGCCGCCGCGCCGCCCGCCGCAGCCCCGAAGCGTCCGCCGGCGGCGAAGCGCCCGGTCCAGATCGCGCCGGCCCCGGCCGCGCCGGCGTCGCCTCCTGCCGCCGCCAGCGCACCGGCGGCTGCGAACGAGCAATGAGCGTGATGACAGCGGCTTGAGCCGCCGTCGTTGCGCTGTTCCGGCTTCGTTTGGCTCGAAAAGCGCTCTAGTCCCGATATCCACCGCCGCGGAGAGCGCTCCCTTTTCAAAGCGCTCGCCGGCCGCTACATCCGGCGCATGCCGCTTCATCTCATCAAGCTCGCCGTCGGTTGCGACTCCGTCAAGGAACTCAAGGGCTGGGTTGCCGAACGGATGGCGACCGCGAAGAAAAAGGGCCTGCCGCTCCGTCACGTCCACATCACGCGGATGACGCCGAAGCGCGAGGAGGAGATCCTTGCCGGGGGCTCGCTCTATTGGGTGATCCGCGGCGAGATCGCCGCGCGCGAGAAGATCATCGCCATCGAGCCGTTCCGCGACAAGGACGGCATCGGACGCTGCCGGCTGGTGATGCAGCCCAAGGTGATCGCGGTCTCGCCGCGGCCGATGCGGCCGTTCCAGGGCTGGCGCTACCTGACCGCAGACTCCGCGCCGGCCGATCTCACCAAGTCGAGCGCCGCCAGCGTGGCATCGATGCCCGAGCCGATGCGCCGCGAGTTGCGCGACCTCGGCTTGCTGTAAGCAATCGGGTTGCTCTGAGCAATCGAATGGCAGTGATCCGGGATCACTGGGTCACGAGATGCAGCCGAGCCCATTCTGAGGCCGGGACCTCGACATAACGGCCACCCGCCCTGTCGGCGGTGACGTCGAACAGTTCATGGCCGATCCCCATCTCGCTGAGATATCTCCGGAACTGATCGGTGAAGATTGTGGTAAGGCTTTCGCGGTGCTCGGCAGAGACGTTGGGTGCGAGCCGGTCGTAGATCTGCATCCTTGCGGTCAGGATGACGCGGTTGCCGGGCGGCAGGTTACGATGCACGCCGCCCGCAAGCATCAATACACATGCAAGCTCGCAGGGCACACCGGAGAGCTTTTCCTTCGCATCCAGCGGGCCGCCAGGCCGCTTCAGTGCAAAGCATTCCTCCTCGGGTTTTCCGTTGCATGCCTCGACCTCGGTTGCCGCCACCGCCGCATCGATGCCGCGACCGCGCAGGATGCGACCGAGGCTGGCAGCGACGGTGAGGTCGGAGCCCGGTTTGACATTGATCACCACCGGCAGCTTGCGTCCGTTCTGCCGGTCGAGGATCGCCAGCAGGCGCTTGTAGGTGTCCCATTGCACCGCGCCTTCGGCCGCGATCCAGTCCGAGCAGCCGGGGCCGCAGGCATCAGGCGCACCATGCGCGACGTAGAAGATCATGGCGCCGGGCGCCGAATTGACGCCGCCGACCGGCGGCCGGGTCTGTGCCTGCGCCCCAGCCGCGGCCAGCAGCGCGATGCCAAGAACAATGCCTTGCCTGAAGTAATGGTTCATTCCGATCGCCCTTGAAAGGCGCGATCATCCATGCGTCGCGAGCGTGGCGCAAGCACCCGGCCGCACAGATGAGGCCGAGCCCTCATTACAGGCTCGCATCCTCTCTGCGCATGAACCGTTTCACACTTTTCCGGTCCGGTCTCAGACCGCGATATTGTCGATCAGGCGCGTGCTGCCGAGCTTTGCCGCCACCAGCATCCGCATCGGGCCGTCCTTCAGCGAGCCGATCGGCGCCAGGGAGGCGGCGTGGCGCACTTCGAGATAATCGAGCACGAAGCCGGCCCTGGTGATCGCCGCGGCGCCGTCAGCCATTGCGGTCGCGGTATCCTCGCCGGCGCGCAGGCGGCCGGCCGTTTGCTTCATCACCCGGTGAAGCTCAGGGGCGGCGCGCCGTTCCTCCGGCGAGAGGTAGACGTTGCGTGACGACATCGCGAGACCGTCGCGCTCGCGCACCGTTTTGGATCCGATCACCTTGACCCCGAGGTCGAGGTCCGCGGCCATCTGAGTGACGACCCGGAGCTGCTGAAAGTCCTTCTCGCCAAAGATCGCGACGTCGGGCCGGACCTGGGTGAACAGCTTGCCGACCACGGTGGCGACGCCGCCGAAGAAATGCGGCCGGAAGCGATCCTCGAGCCCGGCGGTGGCCGGCCCCTCCGGCACGATCCTGGTGGCGAAGCCGTCCGGGTACATCGCCTTCACCTCGGGATGCCAGATCAGGTCGACGCCCTCGGCGGCGAGCTTGGCGACGTCGGCTTTCCAGGTGCGCGGATAGGAGCCGAAATCTTCGGTCGGCGCGAACTGGGTCGGGTTGACGAAGATCGAGACGACGACCCGCTTGGCGCGGCGCTTGGCGAGCCGCACCAGCGACACATGGCCGTCATGGAGCGCTCCCATGGTTGGGACCAGCGCGACGGTTGCCTTCTTGGCGCGCAGCGTGTCGACGGCGCGACGAAGGGCGGGGACGGTACGGACGACGGTGGGATTTCTCGGCATCTGGTCTCGGCTCGTGGGGCAATCCGGGTGGGAACGAATCTGGGCGGGACGGGTTGGCGTTCGGCAGGTCACGCAGCTTACCAAGTCCGAACCACGATCGGCAAACCGGCCGATAAGCCTTACACGATCTCGAACGTGCGCGGATCAAAGCCGCCGATCGACGCAGCAGTCTTGCTTGATCGATTCATCAGCACGGCAATCGATTTCCTGTCGCTGCATTTCACTTGACCGCAGCGGCGCTCGCTTTGAAGATCATTGCGGGGATTTGAATCATGTTGGTGCAGGCTCGTCAGGGTCAATCCGGCTCCGCACATGTCATCGTGCTGGGCAACGAGAAGGGTGGATCGGGAAAGTCGACCACCGCCCTGCATATCGCCGTCGCGCTGCTGAAGGCCGGGCAACGCGTCGCCAGCATCGATCTCGACTGCCGCCAGCAGAGCTTCACCCGCTACATCAGCAATCGCCAGGCCTGGGCGCGACGCACCGGGCTCGACCTCGAGCTCCCGGCACACCACTGCATCAAGTACGGCGAGACGATGCAGATCGAGGAGAACGAGAACGCGGAATTCCAGCAGTTCATGGCCGCTGTGAGCGCGGTGGAACGCGCCTGTGATTTCATCGTCATCGATACCCCGGGCGCGGACAGCTACCTGATGCGGCTCGCGCATTCGATGGCCGACACTTTGGTAACCCCGATCAACGACAGCTTCCTCGATTTCGACGTGCTCGGCACCGTCGATCCCGCGACTTACGCGGTGACCGGCGAGAGCCATTATGCGGAGATGGTGCGCGACACCAGACGCAAGCGCCGCCAGCTCGATGGCGCCTCGACCGACTGGATCGTGGTGCGCAACCGGCTGTCGATGCTCGGCTCGCGCAACAAGCAGCTGGTGGCCGACGGCTTGAAACAGCTCTCGCTGCGGCTCGGGTTCCGTGCGGTCGACGGCTTTGCCGAGCGGGTGGTCTATCGCGAATTCTTCCCGCGCGGGCTGACGGCGCTCGACGACATCGACGAGGCGACGCTCGGCACCCGCCCGAGCCTCGGTCACGTCACCGCCCGCGAGGAGGTGATGAGCCTGCTGCGCCAGCTCAAGCTGCCGCTCGACGAGCGCGGCCGCCGCAGGGCCGCCAACCGGGCCGAATGGTTCAGCCAGGTCGACAAGCCGCTGGAAGTCGACGACATCATCGGCAGCTAGACCGCCGGGCACTCCTTCTGGCAGGTTCCAGGGCGTCGGGCGTCCAGGAAGTGACTATCGTCACTTCCTGGCCCGTCCAGAAGCACGGTAGTCTTGCGGGGTTTTCGGCCACTCCGTCGCCAATATGCCGGAACAAAGCTGGCCAGATCCGGTTTTCCCAAGCCAGCCGCGTTTCCGCTCCCCGTCGGTTGGTCTTGAGGTATTATCGTGCCGCAGAGCCATGGCGCCAGAAGCGAATGCACAAAGGTTGTGTGCACCGCACAATGAACGTGCTGCGAAGTCCCAACTTTTAGACTTCCTGTCACAGCGCTGTGACATATATTCTCAAAAGGAGGCCGAAGAGTCTCCGGCCAAGAATAGCCCTGAAAAGGCGGGCACCTCGAGGACGTCATGAAGCGTGGAATTCTCGTTCTGCTTTCTCTCTCCGTGGTGATCACGGCGGCCTATTTCACCGCGAGCAAGTGGGCGATCCGTCATGAAACTCTCATGTTCAAGGACCCGACGCGCGATGAGCGGCCGGTCGCGGTCGACGTTGCCGTGCGCTTCGACAAGGAGATGCAGGCCGACGCTGGCATGATCACGCTGCCGGTTGCGATCCTCAATCATGGCAATACCGTCAAATTCACCGAATATTCCTTCCTCGCGAACGTGTTCGCGGCGCGCGGCTATCTGACCATCAGCATTCAGAACGACCTGCCGTCGGACGGGCCGATGGTGACCAAGGTCGGTGAGCTCTATGTCGGCCGCCTGCCGCAGTACCAGCGCGGCATCACCAACATCAAGTTCGCGATCGAGGAGATGAAGAAGCGCAAGCCGAACGCGGACTACAGCAAGCTGACGATGGTCGGCCATTCCAATGGCGGCGATATCGCGATGTATTTCGCCAAGCAATATCCGGACGAGATCAAGAAGGTGGTGACGCTGGACAATCTGCGCGTGCCGTTCATGACCGACGGCAAG
This sequence comes from Bradyrhizobium sp. USDA 4503, assembly GCF_054055815.1. Taxonomy (NCBI): domain Bacteria; kingdom Pseudomonadati; phylum Pseudomonadota; class Alphaproteobacteria; order Hyphomicrobiales; family Nitrobacteraceae; genus Bradyrhizobium; species Bradyrhizobium sp. USDA 4503. The sequence goes on along the minus strand of NZ_JBSRXS010000001.1, from coordinate 2,028,438 downwards.
TTCAAGATCCTGTCGTTCCGTTCGCATGACTCGCAGTTCAAGCCGGATCCGGGCGTCGTTCCCGATGCCGACGAATGCGAGAAGGCCGGCATCACCGTGGTGAACACCAACTTCCAGCACAACGACATGCGTGACACCGGGCCCGAGAAGGCCAAGGACTCGATCCAGGCCATGCTCGATAAATTCCTCGCCGATACCGACAGCGCTGTCGCGCCGGTCGACACCAGGAATGCGCCGCCGAAGATTCTGGAGCCCGGTCCCGTCTCGCTTTACGTGCCGGTCGAGAAACCTCAGACCTTGACCGATAAGCTCAAGAAGTCGCTCTCGCTGACCAAGACCGAGACGAAGAAGGATCCGTCGGTCACGAATTGACCGGGCGGCTCGCGGTCCAGGCTGGCCTCTCACGTTGACCAATCCACTGCCGCGGCCCACATAGTGTTTGCTGTACGAGGCAAGCGCTGATGGCCGGCAAGACGATCAAACCGACATCCGGAAGCGATGTACGCCCGGCCCATGCGCCTGGCGTGCCGGCATCCAGCGCGAACGACATCGCGGCATTCGTCGCCAAGGCGCGGGCGATGTCGCCGCATCGCGCCGGCGCCCACGGCAGGCTGGTGTTCGCGCTCGACGCCACGATGAGCCGGCAGCCGACATGGGACATGGCGTGCACGCTGCAGGCGGACATGTTCCGCGAGGCCGGCGCGCTCGGCAGTCTCGATATCCGCCTCGTCTATTATCGCGGCTTCAATGAATGCCGTGCGTCGGGCTGGATCTCCGACAGCGCGCAGCTCGCGCGGCTGATGAGCAAGATCGATTGCCAGGGCGGCAACACCCAGATCGGCAAGGTGCTGTCCGAGACGCGTCGCGAAGCGGTCGAGGCAGGGGTGCGCGCCTTGGTGTTCGTCGGCGACGCGATGGAGGAGAGCGCCGACGATCTCTGCGCCAAAGCCGGTGAGCTCGGCCTGCTCAAGGTGCCGGTCTTCATGTTCCAGGAGGGCAGGGATGCGACCGCCGAGCAAACGTTTCGCGAGATCGCGCGACTGACCGGCGGCGCCTGGTGCAGGTTCGATCCCGGCGCGGCCGCCCAGCTCCGCGAATTGCTGCGTGCCGCCGCAGCCTATGCCGCCGGCGGCCGCGAGGCGCTGCTGCAACTGGCGAAGACGACGAGCGGCGCGGCGAAGCTGATCGGCCAGATGAAATAGCGCCGCATCGCGTCAGGCTCCGCCTGATGCCGGTGAGACGAAGCTTCGCATGCTTTTTGCCGCCGGGCCGCCTATATTCCCGACATGCCAACGCTGATCGCCGGCGTCATCGCCGTTGTCGTCCTTTATTCCGCGCTGCAGATGTTCCGTGCGGCCAATCCCGCCGTGCTTGCGCGCGCGATCAAGATCGGCGGCGGGGTGCTCGCGCTGGCGGTCGCGGCCTTTACCGGCGTGCGGGGCGAACTGGCGGTGGCAATTCCGCTCGGCATTTTCGGCGCCGGACTGCTCGGCTGGTCGCCGTTCGGAAGCACCGGATTTCCCAATCTCGGCGGTATGTTCGGCGGTTCGCGCAGCCAGGGACAAAGCTCGCGGGTGCGCTCGCAATATCTCGATATGACCCTCGATCACCGCAGCGGCGTGCTCAGGGGCCAGATCGTGGCCGGACCGCAGGCCGGCCGCATGCTCGATGAGTTCGACCTGTCGCAGCTATTGGCGATGGTCCCGAGCTTCGACGCCGAGAGCGTCGCGCTACTTGAAAGCTATCTGGACCGCCGCTTTCCCGCCTGGCGTCAGGACGCACAGGGCGACCGGGCACGGGGGCAGGGCCGTGCGGCGTCGGGCGGCAAAATGACGAACGAGGAGGCCTATCAGATCCTTGGCCTGCAGCCGGGAGCGTCGCGCGACGACATCAGCCGGGCTCACCGAACCCTGATGAAGAAACTCCATCCCGACCAGGGGGGCTCGACGTACCTCGCGGCCCGTGTGAACGAGGCCAAGGACACTCTGCTTCGCACGCATCTCTAACTCCGGCTACGCTACCAACGCCACAGCCGAGAGCTGCCTTCCGTTTCTGATTGATGCCCCGTCTGGCCCGCCGCTGTCCGGCGTGGCCGATCGCTCTTTCGGGAAAACTTAACCGTAAAATCTTGACGAGAAGTTTCATGGTTGCGCCGCTCGCGGACGGCCGGCTGTTTTCGCGGCGGCAAAAGCAAAACGGCCGGCGCTTGCGGCGCCGGCCGTTCGAAATCAGCAGATGCTGACGATCAGTTGCGAACGGTGATGCAGGAGATCTCAGCGCGCTTCAGCGTCTTGCAAGCCGCCTCGGCCTGATCGCGCTCGAGGCCGGCAAAACGGGCGCGATAGAGCTTGCGATTATCCTTGGCGACCACCTCGGTAAACGGGTCCGCCTTGCTGAGCAGGCCGCGGGCCGAGCTGCGCGCCAGGTCGATGCGCTTGTTGGCTTCGCCCTCGGACTCCAGCGCGCCAACCTGGATGATCCAGCCGGTATGCGCGGCGCTCGGCTTTGCTGAGCTGGTCGGCGGAGCGGCCTGCACGCTGCGGGTTGCGGGCTCGATCGACGCAACGGCCTGTGGCGCCGGGGTAGCGGGTGCATGGACGGCCGAGGCCGGTAGCACGCCGAGGATGCCATTGCCGGTGCCGAAATTGGCCGGCTGCCGCGGCATTTCCGGCCTCGAGGTCTCGGCGGCCCGCGCCATCATCGCATTGGAGGTCTCGGGGACCTCGCCGCGCGAGGGGATCGTGTTGGTGATCGGAGGCGCGGACTGCGCCGGGCCGGCCGCGGCGAGCTTGATCTGGCCGGCTTTGACCTGCACCGTCTTCACCTTGACCGGCTTCATCGGTTCAGCCGAGCCGGGGATCGCGGCGATCGGCTGGGTCTGGATCACGCCTGAGGTCAGCGGCGCCGGCTCGGGCTTGGCCTGCGGCTCCGGCTTGGCCGGAAGCGGCGGCAGCGCGGCGGCGGCCGCCGCCATCAGCGAGGGCTTGCTGGCCGGGCGCGGCGCCTGGATCGCGGCAGCTGCAGCGGCGGGCTCCGATGCCGCGACCGGCGAAGTGTCCGGCGCGCGCGCACTATCCGCGTCGGCGACCTCGACATTGGCGTCGGCCGGATTGCGTTCGGTGATCGCTGCGGCAGTGCGGGTGGTCGCGGCCTTCCCGACGTTCTCGGCGAGCAGGTTGCGCATGATGGCGTCACGCGAGCCGCCGCTGCGGCCGCCAAGCACCACGCCGACCAGGAAGCGATTGCCGCGGCGCATCGAGGTCACGAGGTTGAAGCCGGACGCGCGGGTGTAGCCGGTCTTGATACCGTCAACGCCCTCGACGTTGCCGAGCAGATGGTTGTGGTTGCGGATCGATTGGCCGCGGAAGTTAAACACCGAGGTCGAGAAGTAGCGGTAGTAGCGCGGGAAGCGGTCCTGGATCGCGCGGCCGAGAGTCGATTGATCGCGCGCCGTCGTCACCTGCTCATCGTTGGGCAGGCCGGAGGCGTTGCGATAAACGGTCCGGCTCATGCCGAGCGCACGGGCCTTGCGGGTCATCATCCGGGCGAAATCGTCTTCGCTGCCGCCGATCGCCTCGGCGATCACGACCGCGGCGTCATTGGCCGAGCGGGTGACCAGGCCCTTGATGGCGTCTTCGACCTTGATGGTCGAGCCGGGCCGCAGGCCGAGCTTGGTCGGGTCCTGTTCGGAGGCGTGCTCGGACACCGGCATTTCGGTGTCGAGCTTCATCTTCCCGGAATCGAGGCGCTCGAACAGCAGATAGAGCGTCATGATCTTGGTCAGCGAGGCCGGGTGGCGCAGGCCGTCGGGACTGGTGGCGGTGAGCACCGAACCGGTGTTGCCGTCGACGATGATCGACGCGAATTGCGGGCTGTAGCTCGCGCGCGCTTCCTGGCTGTGGTGGTGACGGGCGTAGTGGCGCCGGTGACGGCGCGCCTCGGCGCTATCACTCGTGATCAGGATCGCCGTCGTGACGGTAACGAGCCCAAGAACGCCAACTCGCAGCGCCCGCGAGGAGGCCAAGGTTGTTCGAAGCATCTACTTCCCCGTCCCAATTTCTATCTAGATCACTGGCTCGTGAGGCGAAATTGTGCCCGGCGGCCATCGATCCTTGCCTGCGCAACAAACCACTTCGGGCAGAACCATCGGCCGAGGTGGCGGCTCAGGTCGCTCTTCTAGCTAAGGTGTTGTTCACAAACAGCTTTCGAGGCTGTCTGTCGGAAGGCGAACAAAGTCCGGGAATCAGGTTAGGCGGACCGAGTTTCCAAAAGATTAAGCAACCGTTGCGTAGTCCCCCGGGGTTTATCGCGAATGCCGGAGATTCGGGGTTGTGGGATTGTGCGATGCACAATATTCGTTGACTCTATTGTGCGATGCGATATGGCTATCGGCGTCAGGGGGCCGGGAGCTTCCCGGCAATGGGAATTTGCGCCTTCAAGTCTGGGAAAAGGAATTCCATCCATGGTCAAGATCGAAGACATTCAGAACTACGGCAAAGAGCATTTCGAGTCGGTCACCGCGTCGGCGAACAACCTGCAGAGCGGCGTTCAGGCCATCGCCACCGCCTATGGCGACTATGCCAAGAAGTCCTTTGAGGACACCAAGTCGTTCGTCGAGAAGCTGTCGGGCGTGAAGTCGCTGGACAAGGCGCTCGAGGCGCAGACCGAGTACCTGCGCTCGTCCTACGAGACCTTCGTTGCGGAATCGCAGAAGATCGCCGGCCTGTACAGCGACTGCGCCAAGCAGACCTTCAAGCCCTATGAGGGTCTGGTCTCCAAGTTCGCGCCCGCTGCTCAGTAAGCGCAGCGGACCAAGACAAGCGAAAAGCCCGGCTGTTTGGCCGGGCTTTTTTGCTGTGCCTGAAGCGGGGACTATTTGGCCAGCCGCAGCTTGCTGAGGGCGGTTCCGATCGTGTTGAACGTCGTCAGGATCTGGGTCGAGCTGGTCAGCATGAAGAATTTGTCGGGCGTGCTGGCGCAATTCTTCAGGACGGTCGAGGTCGGATCGGCGGGCGAGTGCGTGTTCACTTGGATCGTGTAGATCGTGTACAGCGGCTGGCCGCTGGAGTCCTTCGCGGCCTGCAGATTCTGGCACAGCAGGGCCTGCCTGGCGTCGATCGGGTTGCCGGAGGCCTGCGTGCGGCCGTCGCCGTATTCGGGCCAGCGGTCCTCGGTGTTCAGACCGTCGGACAAGAGAATGATGACCCGGTTGTAGGTGGTGTTGGAGTCCTCCGCCGGCGTGTTCAACGGGCCGCCCACCAGTAGCGACTGCCATGCCCACGCCAGGCCGACCGCCTGGTTGGTGCCGCCGGTCGGCTGCATCGCGTTGACCGCATTTTTGAGCGCGGTCCAGTTGTAGCTCAACGGAATGATCGGCTCGAGCTGCGGCGAGGAGTTGCTGCTGCAGTAGGAGTAGCCGTTCTCAAAGAGCTCGTTGGCCGGGAAAAGCGTGGTGACGTCGGATGACGCCGGCAGCACGCCGGTCGCATCATTCGGCTGGGTGCGGTCGGCGATGCAGCCCGTCCAGTTGCCGATCGGGTTGGTGGACGCTTGCCGCCAGTCGTTTTTCACGGTGGGGATCTGGTTGGTCGAGGTCCATTGATTGTTGGTCCATCCGACGACGGCGCTGACCCGGGGCTGGCCCTGATTGTCGGCCGTGTCGTTGGGGCCGGGCTGCGTCCAGTCGTGGGTATACAGCTTGCCGGTGCATTGATAGACGCCGCCGGAGGTGCCGCAACTGCAGCCGGAGACATCGTTACCCGACGAATTCTTCGGACAGCTGCACGACGTCGAGCCGCTGCAGAACACGCCGGTGCCGACCTGCGTGCTCACCCAGCAGCCATTGTAGCGCGTGTAGGAGTTCGCATCGACGCTGGGGCAGATGTAGCCTGAATAGGTCCCGCTCGAGGGGATGTAGTTCGCGCTGCCCGTATTTGTCGGGCTCTTCTGGCAGGTGAAGCCGCCGTTGTTGTTGGTCCACGGGCATCGCGCACCGGGTCCGACCGCGTGCCAGTTCATCGGCAGGCTTGCCTGCATGGTGCCGTTGGCGGGCTGCGTGGTCGGGGGATTGAGCCAGTCGGTCCAGTCGATCCAGCTCTGACCGACATTGCTGGTGCCGACATTGACGACCTTCTCGAACGGAATGACGGAGATATAGACGTCACCATTGTTCTTGCTCAGCGCGCTGAGCTGGTCGATCAGCCCGCCGGTTCCGGCCACCGCGTTGCGCAGCGCGGTGATCTTGTTGTCGTCCGACATCGATCCCGTGTTGTCGAGGGCGAGGGCGACGCGCATCTTGACGTTGCCCCAGGTGGTGGTCGTCGAGCTCTTGAAACCCAGCGTCGGAAAACCGGCCAGCTGCATGAAATCGGATTTGATGTGGCCGGATCCGCCCAGCAGGATGGTGGCCGCCGCGCTCGAGGTCGGGGTGGTGTAGTTCGCCGTGACGGAAATGCCCTGGCCGTCCTTATTGGTGTAAAGCGCGGTGAAATAGGTCTGCGCCTTGCTCGGGATATCCGCAGCCGTGATGTTGCCCATGGTCAGATCCTTGGACAGCATCAGCGCGGTCGAATCGAGCGCCGCCTGCATCGCGGAGCGGGCGTTGTTGGCGCGGGTATAGTCGATCGCGGCTCCCACGAAAGCGAGGAGCGGCAGCATTGCGAAGGTGAAGATCACCGCGACATTGCCGTTATTTGCCCTGGAAAACCGGCGAGCTACCGCGCAGACGCGATCGGAAATGGCTGAACCAAGCATGGCACTCTCGTCGAAATGAATTGCGGTGGCATCTCGACCGGCGCCGCTAAACAGATGGTGAATCGGGCGCCGGAAACCCGGCAGGGCGGCGCGGGGGAGGCTCAAAAGCCGGGCAAAAGCGCTCGCTATCCTCAATGACGTCTAAATTGGCGGCCCGACTCCTTTGTCAAATCGGGCAGAAATGATTAACCTTCCGAGGGTTGCCGCGCCCGGAATCGGACCGGTGGGCCGCGCCGGGTCTGCGCTTGCGGCTGGGCCTCGCGAGGCCCATATTCGGGAAGTCGATCCGGCCGCCGGATCGGACCGGGAGCGGCAATCTGGAAAGCATTGCTGGGGGTTCCGCGATCAGTCTTGCGGCAATCGCGACCACCATCCAATTGCCATCCGGTTTCCCGCCATCCGGTTTCCCTTGGGGAATTCGAACGCCTGAGCCATGTTGCGATCCACGTTGACAGTCCCGATTTCCGAGCCGGTTTCGTCGATGCCGGCGGTGGCCGCCGCGCCGGCGCCGAAAATGAACAATGATGACAACCGCAATGGGACGGGCAACGGCCCGTCGACCTCGGTCATCACCAAGGTCAAGCCGAAGACCAAGCGTCCGAACCTGTACCGAGTCCTGATCCTGAACGACGACTACACGCCGATGGAGTTCGTCGTTCACGTGCTGGAACGATTCTTCAACAAGGACGCCGAGGCGGCGACCAAGATCATGCTGCACGTTCATCATCACGGGATCGGCGAGTGCGGCGTTTTTACCTACGAGATCGCCGAGACCAAGGTGACGCAAGTCATGGACTTCGCGCGCAAGCACCAGCATCCACTGCAGTGCGTGATGGAAAAGAAATAGGTCGCTGGAACGACTGACCCGCCGCGAGGCGCGGAACGGGTCTTGCATCGCGGATTTTGATGGTGGTGAACGGCGTTCCCGTACGATCACGGGCGTCGCCGCGCGACGCCCCGATGCCCCGAATTTAGAAGAAAACCATCATCGCGGGACCGGTCTTTCGCCACGATCCGTCGTAACTATATCAAAGGCGATCACGAAGGTTGTTATTGCCTGACCCGGTAATGGCGATCATGATGGCAGGGGGCCATAGAGGACGCGAATGCCAACTTTTTCCCAAAGCCTTGAACAGTCGCTGCACCGTGCATTGGCGATCGCAAACGAGCGTCACCATCAATACGCGACGCTCGAACATCTGCTGCTGTCGCTGATCGATGACTCGGATGCGGCGGCTGTGATGCGGGCCTGCAGCGTCGATCTCGACAAGCTCAGGACCAGCCTCGTTAATTATCTCGAGACCGAATTCGAAAACCTGGTGACTGACGGCGCCGATGACGCGAAGCCGACCGCCGGGTTCCAGCGCGTGATCCAGCGCGCGGTGATTCACGTCCAGTCGTCCGGTCGCGAGGAAGTGACCGGCGCCAACGTCCTGATCGCGATCTTCGCCGAGCGCGAGAGCCACGCCGCGTACTTCCTGCAGGAGCAGGATATGACGCGCTACGACGCCGTCAACTACATCAGCCACGGCATCGCCAAGCGGCCCGGCGTGTCCGAGGCGCGGCCGGTGCGCGGCGTCGACGAGGAAACCGAGACCAAGGGCAACGAGGACGCCAAGAAGAAGGGCGAGGCGCTCGAGACCTATTGCGTCAACCTCAACAAGAAGGCGCGCGACGGCAAGATCGATCCGGTGATCGGCCGCAATGCCGAGATCAATCGTGCGATCCAGGTGCTGTGCCGCCGCCAGAAGAACAACCCGCTGTTCGTCGGCGAAGCCGGCGTCGGCAAGACCGCGATTGCCGAAGGCCTCGCCAAGCGCATCGTCGACAGCGATGTGCCGGAAGTGCTGGCGGCCGCGACCGTGTTCTCGCTCGACATGGGCACGCTGCTTGCGGGCACCCGCTATCGCGGTGATTTCGAGGAGCGGCTCAAGCAGGTCCTGAAGGAGCTGGAGGCGCATCCGAACGCCATCCTGTTCATCGACGAGATCCACACCGTGATCGGCGCCGGCGCCACCTCCGGCGGCGCGATGGATGCGTCCAATCTGCTGAAGCCCGCGCTGGCTTCGGGCACGATCCGCTGCATGGGCTCGACCACCTACAAGGAATACCGTCAGCACTTCGAGAAGGACCGCGCGCTGGTGCGGCGCTTCCAGAAGATCGACGTCAACGAGCCGACGGTGGAAGACGCAATCGCGATCCTCAAGGGCCTGAAGCCCTATTTCGAGGATTACCATCGGCTGAAATACACCAACGAGGCGATCGAGGCGGCGGTGCAGCTGTCGTCGCGCTACATCCACGACCGCAAGCTGCCCGACAAGGCGATCGATGTGATCGACGAGTCCGGCGCGGCGCAGATGCTGGTCGCCGAGAGCAAGCGCAAGAAGACGATCGGCATTAAGGAGATCGAGACCACGATCGCGACCATGGCGCGGATCCCGCCGAAGAGCGTGTCGAAGGACGATGCCGAGGTGCTGAAGCATCTCGAGCAGACCCTGAAGCGCACGGTGTTCGGCCAGGACAAGGCGATCGAGTCGCTGGCGGCGTCGATCAAGCTGGCGCGAGCCGGCCTGCGCGAGCCGGAGAAGCCGATCGGCAGCTACTTGTTCTCGGGTCCGACCGGCGTCGGCAAGACCGAGGTGGCCAAGCAACTGGCGGCGTCGCTCGGTGTCGAGCTGCTGCGCTTCGACATGTCCGAATACATGGAGCGGCACACCGTGTCGCGCCTGATCGGCGCACCTCCCGGCTATGTCGGTTTCGACCAGGGCGGCCTGCTCACCGATGGCGTGGACCAGCATCCGCATTGCGTCGTGCTGCTCGACGAAATCGAGAAGGCGCATCCGGATCTCTACAACGTGCTGCTGCAGATCATGGATCATGGCCGGCTCACCGACCACAACGGCAAGCAGGTCAACTTCCGCAACGTGATCCTGATCATGACCACGAATGCCGGCGCGGCCGATCTTGCGCGGCAGGCCTTCGGCTTCACCCGCTCGAAGCGGGAAGGCGACGATCACGACGCGATCAATCGCCAGTTTGCGCCGGAGTTCCGCAACCGGCTGGATGCGATCGTCTCGTTCTCGCACCTCAATGCCGAGGTGATCGGCATGGTGGTCGAGAAGTTCGTGCTGCAGCTCGAGGCGCAACTCGCCGACCGCGACGTCACGATCGAGCTGTCCGAGCCTGCAAAGGCCTGGCTGATCGAGCACGGCTATGACGAGCAGATGGGCGCACGTCCGATGGCGCGCATCATCCAGGAACACATCAAGAAGCCGCTCGCGGATGAGGTGCTGTTCGGTCAGCTCAAGGGCGGCGGACACGTCCGCGTCATCCTGGTCAAGGACGAGGCGACTGCCAAGGACAAGATCGGCTTCGAATATGTCGAGGGCCCGGTCACGCCGAAGCCCGAGAACCTGCCGCCGCGCAAGCGCAAGCCGCCGAAGGGCGGTCCCAACGGCGGCGGAGGCGGCACCAAGGGGCCGGCCTCAAAGGGACCGATGGTCAAGGTCTGAGGCGCGAGCGAACAACCAAACGAAAAGGCCGGCTGAACAGTCGGCCTTTTTGTTTCTGGCGGTGGGAGGCGCGTCTCCGCGCCGTCACTCGCCCTTCAGCCGCTGGCCCTCCTGGACCCGCACCCGGTCGGCGCCGCGGCTGCCGGCCGAGGACAGCCGGAGCGTGCTGAGCGCAGCTCCCACGACGGCAAAGCCGACGCCGACCATCAGCGAGATCCGGGTGCCGTCAGCCGGATAGCGCGCCAGCAGCAGCGCCACCAGAGCGGCGCCGATGGTCTGTCCGAGCAGGCGCGCGGTCCCTAACATGCCGCTGGCGCCGCCCGAGCGCTCGCGCGGGGCGGCGGCGATCATGGTGCGGTTATTCGGGGTCTGGAACAGGCCGAAGCCGGCGCCGGCCAGCGCCATGCGCCAGATCACGTCGATTGGCGTCGCATTGGCCGGCATCAAGGCCAGCGTGCCCAATCCCGTCGCGAACAGCAGCAGGCCGATGCCGCCAAGCAGGCCGGCCGGATAGCGTTCCACCAGCCAGCCCGCGAGCGGGGCGGCGAACGCGACCGCGATTGGCCACGGCGTGATCAACAGGCCGATCTGAACCGCCGAATATCCGAAATGGTTTTCCAGATAGAACGGCATCGCGACAAAGGCCAGCATCTGGCCGCAGAACGAGGCGATCGAGGTGCCGATCGAGAGTGCGAAGATCGGAATCCGCAGCAGGTCGACGGGCAGCAGTGGCGAGGGCAGATGCTGCTGCCGCCGGTACAGCAAATGCGAGGCGACCGCGGCGACCGCGAACTCCAATGCGCAGAGATACAGCGACCCGCCATGGCCGGCGCTATCGATCGCGCTGATGCCGAATCCGAACGCGATGGCGCTCAGCGCGGCGCTCTGCCAGTCGAAGGCGTGAACCGCCGGCTTGGTGTGCGGCAGGAAGCGCCAACCCAGCGCCAGCGTGACAATGCCGAGCGGGACATTGATGGCGAACAGATACGGCCAGGTCCCCACCGCCAGGATGAACGAGGCGATGGTCGGACCGACCGCGGCAGAGATCGCGACCACCAGCGCGTTGACGCCGATGCCGCGGCCGAGCAGCGAATGCGGATAGATGAAGCGGACCAGCGCGGTGTTGACGCTGAGGATTCCGGCAGCGCCAAACCCCTGCAGGATGCGGGCGACCGTCAGCAGCGGCAGCGTGTGCGACAGCGCGCAGAACAGCGAGGCCAGCGTAAACAGCAACAGCCCCGCCAGATAGACGCGGCGATAGCCGATGATTTCGCCGAGCGAGGCCAGCGGTAGCAGCGAGATCGTGATCGCCAATTGATAGCCGTTGACGATCCAGATCGAAAACGCCGGGCTGGCGTTCAGATCCCGGGCAATGGTCGGCAGCGCAACGTTGGCGATCGAGCCGTCGACGACGGCCATCACGAGGCCGAGCGCGATCGTGAGAATGGCCCAATTGCGCTGCGGCTGCGGCAGCCCGTCGGGATACTCAATGATCGTGGACGACATGTCGTGGAGTGGCTCTCGGTTCCGGCGTTGCGGGGGTTACCGCATGCTGGATTAGCCCGGCCTTTGCAACCCCGAATGCCGGATGCCGGCCGCGACTGGAACGAGGGCTCCGAGCCGAGATGGCTCAGCCCTGGCCGAGCAATTCATTGATGCGCCGCTGAAGCTGCCGCTTCTTGATCTCGCTGCGGCGGACCCGCTCGTCGAGATCGCTGACCGGCGTGTCGGAGGTCATGATCCGGAAGGCGAGGCCGACCTTGTTAGCCTGGCGCCAGATCAGGCGGGCCAGGAACGAGCGGCCCTTGCGTGCGACGCTGAGATTCATCTCTTCGGGCAAGTGCGCAGCATCGCTAAATTCAACGCAGGCACCGCCTTCGCTGATATTGCGGACGACGCAATCCATCGTCGAGCCGCGTTCATTGATCTCCGCAACCGCACCATAGAACACCTTCTCGCGTACGCTCCGGCGCCGGTCCTGCATGGGAAATCCTCCAAATGAACGGCACGACTGTACCGGTCCGCCCCAGCGAAAAGAAGGGCGCCGGGGAACCCGTTGCAGTTAGTGTAAATATTTGCATCCGTGAGGGCGTGGATTCCCGGCTATTTTGCGCCGCAAGAGACCTATGGCTTCCCTCGAAAAAGCTTTAGTTCGGCAGCCGGCTTTGCCGCCAGTCGCGCGGGGACAGGCCGTAATGGTCACGGAACACGCGGCCGAAATGCGAGAGATCGTTAAAGCCCCAGGCGAATGCGATCTCGCCGATGTGGCGATGCGCGTGCGCCGGCGAGGCGAGGTCGCGCTTGCAGCGCTCCAGCCGCTGCGCCAGCACGAAGCGCTGGAACGAGGTGTCCTCGTCGGCCAGCAGGCTGTTGACGTAGCGCGGCGAGATGCCGAGCGCGGCGGCGGTCTCGGTGAGGTTGAGCTCGGGGTTCGGCAGATGCGCGAGCACATGCGCCTTCAGCCGGTAGAGCAGCGCGGAGCGGTGGGTCGAGGCGGACAGCGCGGCGCCGCCGAGCCGCTCGCTCATCGCCATCGCGAGCAGGTCGGCGGCCTGGTCGGCGAGGCGGATCGCGTTGTCAGGATCGAGCTTGTCGGCAATCTCGGAGAGCCCCGCGATGAACTGCCAGGCGAGCCGCTGCACGGGACGATCCGATGTGAACGTGGTCGCAGTTAAGCCCTGGGTGCCGGCGAAACGCCGGTGCAGGATGGCGCGCGGCACCTGGAAGATGGTCTGCGTGAAGTCGGCGTTGAAGCGCAGCTCATAGGGCCGGGTGGTGTCGTAGAATGCGAACTCGCCGGGCTGGATCACGGTCTCGCGGCCGTCCTGCACTACGCCGCCCGCGCCACTCCGGCCGAGGGCGAACAGAACAAAATCCTCGCTGGCGCGAGCGATCCGCGACGGGGTACGCAGCACCCGTTGCCGGCTCGACGAGACGACCGAGCATTTCACCGCGCCCAGCTGCGCGCTGGTGATGGCGCCGTGGAAGGCGGTGCCGAGGTCGGACTTGCAGTCGAGCTGCACGAACACGTCGCAGACGATGTCCTGCCAGAGCGCAAGGCGCCGATGGGTGGGCGCGTCTTCCGTGGTGAACAGGGCCGGCATGATTTCCTCCCTTCACGAGTGCAAACGCTGGCCACGCAAACAAAGCAAGCTTCATACCGGGGACGGCCGGGGAATCTCCTCCGCAGTCGAATTTTCCTTCCGTCCTGGTCGAACGGCGTGCCCGGTCCCGGGGCAGCATGATGTCAGAGGCCGCCATGGCCGATCAAGCACGAACCGGCCGCAAGCGTCGGCCGCGAGGAGGACATCATGGGCATCGAACATCCGAAATACCGCGTTGCGGTGGTGCAGGCCGCACCTGCCTGGCTCGACCTCGACGCCTCCATCGCCAAGTCCATCGCGCTGATCGTGGAGGCCGCCGCCAAAGGGGCGAAGCTGATCGCGTTTCCCGAGGCCTTCATCCCCGGCTATCCCTGGTACATCTGGCTGGACTCGCCGGCCTGGGCGATCGGACGCGGCTTCGTGCAGCGCTATTTCGACAACTCGCTGAGCTACGACAGCCCGCAGGCCGAGAAGCTGCGGCTCGCGGTCAAGAAGGCCGGCATGACCGCGGTGCTAGGCCTGTCCGAGCGCGACGGCGGCAGCCTCTACCTCGCGCAATGGCTGATCGGACCCGACGGCGAGACCATCGCGAAGCGGCGCAAGCTGCGGCCGACCCATGCCGAGCGCACCGTCTATGGCGAAGGCGACGGCAGCGATCTTGCGGTGCATGACCGTCCCGGCATCGGCCGGCTCGGCGCGCTGTGCTGCTGGGAGCATCTGCAGCCGCTGTCGAAATACGCGATGTACGCCCAGAACGAGCAGGTCCATGTCGCGGCCTGGCCGAGCTTCTCGCTGTATGATCCGTTCGCGCCGGCGCTCGGCTGGGAGGTCAACAACGCGGCCTCGCGGGTCTATGCGGTCGAAGGCTCGTGCTTCGTGCTGGCGCCCTGCGCCACGGTCTCGCAGGCGATGGTCGACGAGATGTGCGACCGCGACGACAAGCACGCGCTGCTGCATGTCGGCGGCGGACATGCCGCGATCTACGGGCCGGACGGCAGCTCGATCGCCGAGAAGCTGCCGCCCGAGCAGGAGGGCCTGCTGCTCGCCGATATCGATCTCGGCGCGATCGGGATCGCCAAGAATGCCGCCGATCCGGCCGGACACTATTCGCGCCCCGATGTCACGCGTCTGCTGCTGAACAAGAAGCCCTCGAAGCGCGTCGAGCATTTCGCGCTGCCGCTCGACAGCCTTGAGGAGATCGACGCGGCCGCGAGCTGAAAGCACGACATCCAACCGGAGGCGACTGCCATGGAATCCGCCATTCCATCTCATTTGCAGACAGTCCGATCGCGTCATCGGCGTGTGCCCGACGATTACGCGCCGCCTTATCCGTCCTTCGTTGCGCGCCACAAGCCCGCGGTCACGCGCGTGATCATGGCCTATTTCGGCGTACAATATCGCGGTGAGCGGAGCGCGGCGGCGACCGACGCGCTGGCATCGATCGCAAAACGCTTTGCCGGCGAGAACGGCCCGACGCATTGGGACCGCGCGCAATATGTCGACCAGGCCGGCTACACCAACGTCGTCTCGGTCGCCTATTGGGACGACGCCGGGCGTTTCGACGCCTGGTTCGACGGCGCGCGCGAGGCCTGGACCGGCAGCGGCGCCGGCGATGGCGTCGGTCGCTTCATCGAGGTGCTGCGGCCGCATGTTGCGCGCTACGAGACGCTGTTCTCGTCGCTGGGCCGTCCGGAGGGCGTCGCGGTGCTTGCCGACGGCATGAGCGGAGAGGTGCAGGAGCACGCCTATTGGGGCGGCATGCGCGACCGTATCCCGCTGTCGCAGACCGACGCGATGACGCCGGGCGGCGAGCCGCGCGTGATCCGCGACGGCGCACGCATCCGTGTGGTCGCGCATGACAATCTCTGCCTGATCCGTTCCGGACAGGATTGGAGCGATACCGAGGCAGCGGAACGCAAGATGTATCTCGACGATGTCGAGCCGGTGCTGCGCGAGGGCATGGATTTCCTGCGCGACGACGGTGTGCCGATCGGCTGCTATGCCAACCGCTACATGCGCGTTGTCGATGCGGAGGGCAGGCCGACCGAAAAGTCTTACGGCCAGAGCTGGTGGAAGAGCCTTGCGGCACTCGAGCGCTGGGCGGAATCGCACCCGACCCATGTCAGGATTTTTGGCGCGGCGATGAAGTATCTCTCGACCTTGGGGCCGAACGCCAAGCTCAGGCTGTATCACGAGGTCACGGTGGCAGGCGCCGACGAGCAGTTCTTCGAATATCTCGGCTGCCATGAACGGACCGGCATGCTCACCGCCGTACAGGTCGCGGCGGCGCCATCCGCCTGAGAGCTCACCTCAACATTGCTCCGTCATGGCCGGGCTTGTCCGCGCCATGCCAGCACGCTGCGGCTTCTCCGTGACTGACTAGTGTCTCTGGAATACCGGATCGCCCGGTCGAGCCGAGCGACGACGCCTTGAGTTGGCTAAGTGCTCGTGTCTAGCGCCGAGCCTTACGCCACGCGCTCGCGCAGCCCCTTGGCGACTTCCTTCTGCGCGTCGAACTCGCGGCGCAGGCGGGCCAGCTCCTCGGCGCTGAGCGCATCGGCGTTGCTGTAGTCGCGCTTCCAGGCATGGTCCGCGCTCCAGCGCAGTGGTGACTGCACGGTAGTCTGCGGACCGGGCGCCTGCTCAAGCACGCGCAGCGCCAGCTCCAGCGTGAACGCCTGCGAGGCGACGTCCTGCGGCTTGCCGGCGGAATTGCCGAGCGGGAAATCGGAGAACAGGAAGCGCGGCACCGCGGCGTGCTCGACGATATCCTTGGCGCAGCCCATCACGACGGTGGAGATGCCGTTGGCCTCGAGGTGCCGCGCCACCAGGCTGACGGTCTGGTGGCAGACCGGGCAGTTCGGCACCAGCACCGCGGCGTCGACCTTGTCGTCACGGCAGCGCTTGAGGATTTCGGGCGCGTCGGTCTCGATGGTGACGCGGTGGCTGCGGTTGGTCGGGGCGCCGAAGAAGCGCGGCGCGACGTCGCCGATCATGCCGGCCGCGGCGAGGCGCTTCAGCTGTGCCAGCGGGAACCAGGTGCCGTTGTCGGTCGCCGTGGTGTGGGTGCGGTCATAGGCTATATGCGAGATCCGCAGATCGTGCTGCTTTGACGTGTCGCCATCATAGACCGCATAGAACTTGGCCCCGCCATTGTATTTCGCGCCGGGACCCTGGTCGCCCCGTGCCGGATCGAACGGCGCCGCGGTCGTGATGATGGCGACCCGGGACTGGTTCAGCGGCTTCTTCAGGGGCTGGAACGGGGCGGAGGTGTAATGCGCCCAGCGGTAGGGGGTGGTGTAGCCGATAGCCGCGTAATAATCGCGGGTTCGCTTCATATAGCCGATCGGGGCGTCGTCATCGGGGGCAAAGCCGAGTTGATCGTCGGATGCTGCGGCCATTTTGCGCTCCCTTTTGCGCGCCATCATTTCAGTCCATAGCTAGACCACGAGCTTGCGGTGTCAAGCCGCGCCCGCACGGGAACAGAATTGCCATGCGAACCGGTCGTTGCGCCGCATTGGTCATGCTTGTGCTGCTGGTGCCGCCGGCCCGCGTCGGCGCGGAGGACGCTCCGGCCGCGGCCCCGGCGCCGCCGCCTGGCACCGAGCAGCCGGCAGCGCCGCCCCCGGACAAGCCCGCTGAGCAGCCCGCGGCCGCGCCGGCGGAGCCGCCTGCGCCACCGCCGGGAGAGCAGGCCGCACCATCGGCCGACAAACCTGCCGCGTCCCCGGCGGATACGCCCGCAGCGCCGGCCGAGAAGCCCGCGGCGGCGACCGACAAGCCCGCGGACGATGTGCGCGAGAGCGACACCCGCGAGGCGATGTGCCTGATGATCGAGTCGGCGGCGCGGGCCAACGATCTGCCGCTCGAATTCTTCGCGCGCGTGATCTGGCAGGAGAGCCGCTTCCAGGCCGATGCGGTTGGTCCGATGACCCGCAACGGCCAGCGCGCGCAGGGCATCGCGCAATTCATGCCGGGCACGGCAAACGAGCGCGGGTTGCTCGATCCGTTCAATCCGGTGCAGGCGCTGCCGAAGTCGGCCGAATTCCTCAGCGAGCTGCGCAACCAGTTCGGCAATCTCGGCCTCGCGGCCGCGGCCTACAATGCCGGCCCGCGCCGGATCCAGGATTGGCTCGCCGGCTCCGGCTACATGCCGCAGGAGACGCGCAATTACGTCTCCGCGATCACCGGCTCCAGCGTTGATGACTGGGCCGCCGCCGGTCGCAACGGCAAGATGCCGCAGCGCGCGCCGACCAAGAGCTGCCGCGAGCTGATGGCGTTGCTCAAGCGCGCGCCGAATCCGTTCGTCGCTGGGCTCGAGCAGCACATCACGCTGTCGGCCGCCAAGGTCTGGGGCGTGCAGCTTGCCGCCGGCTTCAGCCGCGACAAGGCGCTCGCGATGTATGCCCGCGCCATCAAGCGCCTTGCCAACGTGATCGGCGATCAGGATCCGAGTTTGCTGAGCTCACGGCTTCGCACCCGCGGCAGCGCGACCTTCTACCAGGTGCGCATCGGCGCCGACACGCGCCCCGAGGCCGACGGCCTGTGCAACCGCATCCGCAAGGCGGGCGGGGCTTGCTTCGTGCTGAAGAACAGGGCGTGATTGCGTGGATCGGTAGCCCGGATGAAGCGAAGCGCAATCCGGGACAGCTCTCGCCGGTTGCAAGAGCGGCCCCGGATTTCGCTGGCGCTTCATCCGGGCTACCAAGGCGCATACCCGCCCTGTGCCGTCTCTTGCTTGACCCTGCGTTGTCAGCGCCCTAAGCCGCCGCGATTGCAAACCATCCGGTTCCCCGTGGCGCTTCCTCCGCTCGATTCTCCGCAATGGCACACCTCATTCCGCGCCTTCCTATGGGGCGCGCGGTCGATCGGCGCGACCGTGCTGACCCTGGTGCTGTTTGCGACCTATCTCGGCATCGGCGCGCTGGCGCATGATTCCGGCTTCTCGCTGGGCTGGACCCTGGCGAGCACGGCGTTCGTCTGGGCTGGCCCTGCGCAGATCATCGTGATCACGACACTCGGCTCCGGCGCCACCGTGCTGCAATCGGCGATCGCGGTCACCGTCAGCGCGATCCGCCTGTTTCCGATGGTGGTGTCGGTGTTGCCGATGATGCGGACCGAACAGACCAAGCGCCGGCATCTGATCCTGGTGGCGCATCTCACCGCCGTGACGCTGTGGGTCGAATGCTTCCGCTTCCTGCCGCAGGTGCCGCGCAACCGGCGGATCGCCTTCATCCACGGGCTCGGCTGCGGCCTGGTCACGGTCTGCCTGATCGCCAACACGATCGGCTACATGCTCGCGGCCAACCTCACGCCGCTGTTCGCCGCCGGCATGCTGATGCTGACGCCGCTCGCCTTCCTGTTCTCCACGGCGCGCAACTGCCGCGAGCTCGCCGATGTCATCGCGCTGGTGCTCGGCCTATTGCTGTTCCCGCTGGCGGCGATGCTGAACAGCGGCGTCGACATCCTGGTCAGCGGCGTCGTCGCCGGCACCATCGCCTATGCCGTGCACCGCGCGAGGGCAGGCATCGTCGGGGCGCGCGCATGAGCGGTTTCATCGGCGAATGGCACGCGCTGGCGATCCTGTTCGTCGCGGGCGTCATCCCCAACCAGATCTGGCGCATGCTCGGCCTGTGGTTCGGCGGCGGCATCGACGAGAACTCCGAACTCTTGGTCTGGGTGAGGCGGTCGCCACCGCGATCCTCGCCGGTATCATCGCGCAGATCGTGGTGCAACCGCCGGGCGCGCTCGCCAGCGTGCCGGACTGGCTGCGCTACGGCGCCGTCGCCGCCGGCTTTGTCGTGTTCATGCTGGCGAGGAAATCGATCTTCGCCGGCGTGATCGCAGGCGAAGTCGTCATGATCGCTGGCAAATACTGGCTCGGCTGATTGCGGCGTCCGCATTATCCGCTACTCTCGCTCCCCAAGAACAAGACAACGGGGAAACGGCATGCAGCGGCGCGCATCATCGCTAATCATTGTTGCTCTGACGGCGTTGCTGGCGGCGACGCTGCCGGCGCGTGCCGCGGATTATCCAACGCGGCCGATCAAGCTCGTGGTGCCCTATGCCGCGGGCGGGCCGACCGACGTGCTCGGCCGCATCGTCGGCGAATATCTCGGGCGCGATCTCAAGCAGGTGGTCGTGGTCGAGAACAAGGCCGGTGCGCAGGGCGCGATCGGCGCCGAGGCGGTGGCGCGCTCCGATCCCGACGGCTACACGCTGTTCGTGACGGCCGCCTCGATCTTCGTGCTCAATCCGATGCTCTACAAGAAGCTGCCCTACGATCCGGCCAGGGATTTTCACCTGCTGTCCGTCATCACGGACGCGCCGATGATCATAGAGGTGCACCCGTCGGTGCCGGCGAGGACGATCGCGGAGTTCGTCGCTTACGCGAAGAAGAATCCCGGAAAACTCAATTTCGGATCGGCGGGCACCGGCGGCACGGTTCATCTCGCCGGCGAGATGTTCAAGCAGATGGCCGGCGTCGAGATGACCCACGTGCCGTACAAGGGCGCAGGACCCGCGCTGACCGATCTGCTGTCCGGCAACATCCAGCTGATGTTCGACACGCTCGGCACCGCGCTGCCGCCGGTCAAATCGGGCATGCTGCGGCCGCTCGGCGTCAGCTCGACCGAGCGCATCCCCGATTTGCCCGATCTGCCGACGATCGCCGAGAGCGGCTATCCCGATTATGCGGTCAGCGTCTGGTATGGTATCGCAGCGCCGTCGAAAGTGCCTGACGACGTCGCCGACAAGATCAAGGCGAGCCTCGACCGGGCCTTGAACGACGAAGCGTTCCGCGCTTCGCTGCTCAAGATCGGTTTCCCGCCGCTGCATGCGAAGAGCCAGGCCGAGATCGACAAGTTCGTGAATACCGATCGCGCGCGATGGGCGGGCGTGGTCAAGGCGCTGAACATATCGCTGGATTGACACATGGTACGTGAAATGGAACTGCGCCAGGGCGAGGTCGCCGTCGACATGCCGACGGCGCGCGATGCCGCGCTTGTCTTCATCGGCCGCATCCGCACGCCCTGGACCTCGCGGCTGGCGACGCCGCGACAGGGGCGGCATGACGGCCCGGTGTGCCGGCTCGAGATTTTCGAGCCCTGGGTCGCCGCGATCAAGGGCGTCGATTTCTATTCAAATCTCGAGGTGCTGTACTGGCTGCACCAGTCGCGCCGCGACATCGTGCTGCAAAGCCCGAAGAACAACGGCAACACCCGCGGCACCTTCTCGCTGCGCTCGCCGGTGCGCCCCAATCCGATCGGCACCTCGATCGTCAAGCTGGTCGGCGTCGAGGGCAACGTCATCTTGGTGCGCGGCCTCGACTGCCTCGACGAGACGCCGCTGATCGACGTCAAGCCCGATCGCTGCGAGTTCACCCCGCTGGCTCCGCCGCAGGCCGGGGACTTTGAGACGGAGTAGAATCTCTCAACCGGTCATTCCGGGGCGATGCGAAGCATCGAACCCGGAATCTCGAGATTCCGGGTTCGCGCTCCGCGCGCCCCGGAATGACAGCGGGGATTACTTCAACGCTGCGATCAGCTTCGCCGCGCTGGCCTCCAGCACCTCTTGCCGTCTTCCTTGTGGCTCGCGGGCGGCAGCAGTGCGACGCCGTCCTTGCGTGGCATGACGTGCATGTGCAGATGGAAGACGACCTGGCCACCGGCCGGCTCGTTGAATTGCTGCACCGTGATGCCGTCGGCTTCGAACGCCTTCATCGCGGCGGCGGCGATCTTGTGCGAGGCGCGCGCGACATGGGCGTAGTCGTCGGGCTTGATGTCGAGGATGTTGCGGGCAGGGGCCTTCGGGATCACGAGCGTGTGCCCCGGCGAGCGCGGCATGATGTCGAGGAACGCGAACACGTGCTCGTCCTCATAGACCTTGTAGCAGGGCAGCTCGCCGCGCAGGATCTTCGCGAAGATGTTGTTGTTGTCGTAGGCGGCGGGCATGGCGGCGGCTCCTCGATGATGCTGATTTATTGCCTAGGTGGCGGCGGAGACGTCAAGCGTCGTCGTCGACCGTCTTGCGGAACGGGCCGGCCTCGGTGAGCTCGCGGCCGACCTCGGCGACATAGTCGCGCTCGCGCTTGAGGTAATCGGCGATCGCACGGCGCAGCCCGGGATCGGCGATGAAATGCGCCGAATAGGTGGTCTGCGGCAGGTAGCCGCGCGCCAGCTTGTGCTCGCCCTGCGCGCCGGCCTCGACCACCTTGAGCCCGCGCTGAACCGCGAAATCGATCGCCTGGTAGTAGCAGACCTCGAAATGCAGAAACGGGTGGTGCTCGATCGCGCCCCAGTTGCGGCCGAACAGCGTGTCCGAGCCGATGAAGTTGATCGCGCCTGCGATCCAGCGGCCGTTGCGCTTGGCCATCACCAGCAGCACGTCCCGGCTCATGGTCTCGCCGATCAGCGAGAAGAATTCTCGGGTCAGATACGGCCGGCCCCATTTGCGCGAGCCGGTCTCCATGTAAAATTCGAAGAACGCATCCCAGGCGTCCTCGGTGATGTCCGAGCCGGTCAGCCAGTGGATGGTGATCCCGGCGGCGACCGCCTCGCGGCGCTCGCGCTTGATGCCCTTGCGGTGGCGGGAGTTCAGCGAGCCGAGAAAGTCGTCGAAGGTCTTGTAGCCCTGATTGTGCCAGTGGAACTGCTGGTCGGTCCGCTGCAGGAAACCGTGGGCGCCGAGGAACCTGGCCTCGTCCTCGCGGGCGAACGTCACATGCACGGAGGACGCCTCGGTGGCGTTGCAGAGCGCCCGCAGGCCCCGCGCCAGCGCCGAGCCGATCACCTCGCGGTCGACGCCGTCGCGGATCAACAGCCGCGGCCCGGTCGCGGGCGTGAAGGGGACCGACACCTGAAGCTTCGGGTAATAGCTGCCGCCGGCGCGGTGGTAAGCCTCGGCCCAGCCGCGATCGAACACGTATTCGCCCTGCGAGTGCGATTTCAGATAGCAGGGCACGACGCCGACGATCCGGCCATCGAGCTTTGCGATCAGATGCCGCGGACCCCAGCCGGTCCGCGCGCAGGCCGACTTGGAGGCTTCGGCGGCAGCAAAAAAGGCATGGGAAACGAATGGGTTATAGCCCGAACTTGCGGCGGTCTGGCAATCCTTTGCGGAACCGGGCGAGGCAAGCGTGTCGAGGTGATGGATGCTGTCCGCATCCGCCTTGGGATTGGCGCAGGCGTCCCATTCGGCGGCCGGAATGCCGCCGATGTCGGCTACAGCTTCTAGGGTGATTTCAGAAGACGCCATCGAGAATGAAGACCGGTGCCTCGTTTGAGCGTGATCTTTCCGGAACAGCTGGCTCCACTTCCGGATCATGCCCCGCATTGCGCCATCGCCGATGACGACCAACCCTCGCCAACATCGTGCGTCGCAGCGACGAGTTCAAGACTGCAAGGGCATGTCTCGGACATGTCAGGTTCCCGGCACGAACCCCTCGAAAATCATCTGGTCGGCGTAGCGCGCCGCGCGCTCGCGCTGTTCCACCGTCCGCACGGTCCAGGCCAGCAGCGCACAGCCGAACACGTTGCGGGCGATCCACGGCTCCGGTGCCGGCAGCTGGTTGACCCAATAGGCGACGAAATGCGGCTCGGTCATAAAGCCGTGCCGCAGGTATAGCATGCTGTCGCGCTGTGCCGGCGTCAGCTTGTCCCAATGGCCGTCGTCATAGGTGCGCTGGGCGGTGATGCCGCGCGGCAGGTTCGGCATGATCTCGCGCAGCGCCAGCACCTGGTCGGGATCGAAGGACATGCCGACCACCGGGCCGGAATACGACGCCAGCACCTCGGCCATCCGCCGCACCAGCTTGCGGTCGCCGTCGAAATGGCTCTTCACCTCGACCACCAGCGGCACGCGGCCGGCGACCAGCGCGCAGAGATCGCCGAGCGTCATCATCTGCTCGGCGGTGTCCTTGAACTTGACGGCCTTCAGCTCGGCCGCGGTCCTGGTTGCCAGCAGGCCCGCCCCCTCGGTGAGGCGGCCGAGCGCATCGTCGTGATGCACCATGGCCTCGCCGTCGGCGGTGAGCTGGATATCGCACTCGATGGCGAAGTTGCCGGCGACCGCGGGCGGTGGCCGCGGCCGGCATGTTCTCGATGATGCCGCGTGCGGCATCGTGCAGGCCGCGATGGGCGACCGGCCGTTTCGTCAGCCAATCAGGAGCGCGCATCGATCAGGCGACTTCGAACACGCCTTCGACTTCGACCGCAGCGTCCGCGGGCAGCGAGGCGACGCCGACGGTGGTGCGGGCATGGCGGCCCTTGTCGCCGAATGCTTCGACCATCAGGTCGGAGGCGCCGTTCAGCACCTTCGGCCCGTCAAAGAAGTCGGGCGCCGAATTGATGAATCCGCCGAGCCGCACCACGCGCACGACCTTGTCGAGGTCGCCGAGCGCGGCCTTGATCTGGGCCAGCAGATTGATCGCGCAGCCGCGCGCGGCAGCGGCGCCCTGTTCGAGCGTGACGCCGGCGCCGAGCTTGCCCTTGGCGATCAGCTTGCCCTCGGCGTTGAAGCAGACCTGGCCGGACACGAACAGCAGGTTTCCGCTGCGGACGAAGGGGACATAGTTTGCGACCGGGGAGGTCGGCTCGGGAAGTGTGATGCCCTGTGACGCCAGTTTTTGTTCGACGGTACCCGCCATTTTTGGTCCCCCAATTGGATTGCACGAAGCCTGAAACGCGGTCAGGGCCAAGTTTGTTTCGATTGTTTCGCGCATCGTGCCGCCGGTTGCAAGCGACGGTAAGGTGAGGACAACGCGGCCATGACGTGCCGAATCGCACGGAAAGCTGCCGAAAATGACGGCAATTTCGCTGCATACATTGCCATTTTGTCAGACTTGCCCCAGTTGCGGCGCAATACCACCGTCACTATTGTGGCGAATCCCTGCCTCCTTGAGGAAACCACATGACCCTGCCGTTCCGGACTCCGTCGCGTGCCCTGGTGTTTGCGATCGCCGTTGCCGCAGGATCCGGCCTGGTTCAGGGGCCCGCGGTCGCTGCGGCAAGCGGGCCGTTTCTCGCGCATCAGGCGCTCTACGACCTCAGCCTGGTGAAATCGCGCGGCTCCAACTCGGTCAGCGATGCGCGCGGGCGCATCCTCTACAATTTCTCCGGCAACTCCTGCGAAGGCTACACCTCCGAATTCCGCCAGGTGTCCGAGCTCGACAGCGGCGAGGGCAAGGTGACGCTGTCCGATCTTCGCTCCACGTCCTGGGAGGACGCGTCGGGCAAAAGCTACCGCTTCAAGATCGACACGCGGATGAACGACAGCGAATCGTCGCCGGTCGACGGCATCGCCGAGCGGGTCGGCGATCATATCACCGTGAAGCTGACCCAGCCGGTCAAGAAGACGTTCAATATCGACGGCAAGATCGTGTTCCCGACCGAGCAGATCCAGCACATCATCGCTGCCGCCCGCGACGGCAAGTCGGTGCTCGAGCAGACCGTCTATGACGGCTCCGACAACGGCGAGAAGATCTACAACACGCTGACCGTGATCGGCCGGCCGATCACAGGCGACCGCGCGCCGTCATCGCCCGATCCGTCGACGGCGAGCAATGCGATGAAGGCCATGACGCGCTGGCCGGTGACGGTGAGCTATTACGACAGCGACGCGCGCGCGAAGGACGGCGAGCAGACGCCGGTCTACGCGATGTCGTTCGAGCTGTACGAGAACGGCGTCTCCCGTGCGCTGGTGCTGGACTACAACGATTTCGTGATCTCGGGCGCGCTGGACAAGTTCGACGTCAGGGATTCCAAGCCCTGCAAGTGAGGGCTGGCTATCGCCACCCACTCAGCGTCGTCCCGGGCAAGCGAAGCGGGACCCATCACCACAGGGGTGAGTTGTTGAAGGGGGCTGTGGCCCCAGCGTCGCACAACAATCACCTCCGGTGGATGGGTCCCGGCTTTCGTCGGGACGACGGCGGAGCAAGCCCGAGCACTCCACGACACCGCACTGGCCTGAACCGTCCGACACGAGTACGCTTCCCTAAACGCGCGTGTCAGGGAGGCACCTCATGAGCGAGCTCGACCATCTTCGCCCCAGCGGCCTGCATCACAATCCGGCTTACTCCCACGTCGTCGTCGCCTCCGGCGCGCGCACGATCTACATTTCGGGACAGGTCTCCGTCGACGAGGAGGGCCGCGTGGTCGGCGCCGGCGATCTCGCCGCGCAGACGACGCAGGTGATGCAGAACCTCGGCATGGCGCTGAAGGCCGCCGGAGCCAGCTATTCCAATATCGTGAAGATCACGACCTTCG
Source organism: Bradyrhizobium sp. USDA 4503 (assembly GCF_054055815.1). NCBI lineage: Bacteria > Pseudomonadati > Pseudomonadota > Alphaproteobacteria > Hyphomicrobiales > Nitrobacteraceae > Bradyrhizobium > Bradyrhizobium sp. USDA 4503. Next base: position 2,002,806 of record NZ_JBSRXS010000001.1, on the reverse strand, counting down.
TCGTCGGCTACAAGCCGGAACTCCGTCCCATCATCGGTAAGGCACGCTCGGCGTTCTTCGAGGGCATGGAGCCGCCGGCCTCTACGCTGGTCGGTGTCACCGCGCTCGCGGCGCCGGAATGGCTGATTGAGATCGAGGCGGTTGCGGTCGCGGATTGAAGGGCTGCGCAGTCGTCGTGCGCGGGCTCGACCCGCGCATCCATCGCTTTTCAAAGAGTCCTCGTTGATGGATGGCCGGGTCAAGCCCGGCCATGACGACCGATTACTCTTCCGCGCTCTTCTGCGGCCCCTCATAGGCAATGCCCCTGATCACGGCGGCATTGCCGAACTTCTTGCGCAGATTGTCCATCGCGCGCTCGGCGTGCGCCGAGCGGCGGTCGAGCATGTCGGAATCGTTGGCCTGCGCGCCCGGGCGCAGCGCGCTGACGCCGGTGCCCATCAGGCGGAAGGCGGTGCCGTCGATTTCCTTCGCGAGCATCTCGCGCGACACCGCAAAGATCTTGGCGGCAAGCTGGGTCGGGGTCTGGATCGATTGCGAACGGGTGCGCTGGCGGAAGTCCGCGGTCTTCAGCTTCAGCGTGATGGTGCAGCCTGAGAGTTCGCTGGTCTTCAGCCGCGCCGAGACCTTCTCGGACAGTTTCCAGAGCAGTTTCTCCAGCGTTGCGAAGTCGCGGATGTCGGTCTCGAAGGTGGTCTCGCTCGAGATCGTCTTGGCGCCGCGATCGGCCACCACGCTACGGTCGTCGATGCCGCGCGCGAGCCGCCACAGCCGGCGGCCTTCGCTCGCGAACTGCTTCATCAATTCGTTCTCGTCGGCGCGCTGCAGGTCGGCGATGATGCGAAAGCCGCGCTGCACCAGCTTCTCCTGGGTCGCAGGGCCGACGCCGTAGATGAAGCCGACCGGTTTGCTGGCGAGCATCTCGCGCGCCTCGTCCTGGTCGAGCGCGGCAAAGCCCCTCGGCTTGTCGAGGTCGGAGGCGATCTTGGCGAGGAACTTGTTGCAGGACAACCCGACCGACACCGTGATGCCGATGTCGCGCTCGACATCGCGGGCGAATTTGGCGAGCACCTTGGCCGGGATCATGCCGTGGACGCGCTGCGTGCCGGCGAGATCGAGGAAGGCTTCGTCGATCGACAGCGGCTCGACCAGCGGCGTCAGCGCCTGCATCGCCTGCCGCACCTCGCGCCCGACCCGGACATACTTCGCCATGTCCGGCGGAATCACGGTCGCATCCGGGCAGAGTTCCAGCGCCTTGAACATCGGCATCGCCGAGCGGACGCCATAGGTGCGAGCGATGTAACAGGCGGCCGACACGACGCCGCGCTTGCCGCCGCCGATGATGACCGGGCGGTCGGCGATCTCGGGATTGTCGCGCTTCTCGACGGTGGCATAGAACGCGTCGCAGTCGATGTGCGCCAGCGCCAGTGCGGGCAGGGCGCGATGACGCACCAGCCGCGGCGAGCCGCAATGGCTGCATCGCTTCACCTTGATATCGAGGTCGCCGAGGCAGTCTCGGCAGAAACTGAGGGGGCCGTCGGAAGCTGCCGCTGCCGTCGTCACGGCACGTCGCGCTCCCATTTCGGGTCGCCCAGCGCCTGATGGGCGGCGGCGATATTGGTCGGGTGCAGTTCCGAGGCCCTGGCAAACGCCTTCACGGTGGCGTCGTCGCGCATCACGAAATCGAGCACGCTCGCAAGAAATTGAGGGTTGGACGCGGCGTTCCGCAGCGTCTCTGGACCGATTCCGGTTTCAGCCAGGAACAGGCCCAGCCGTTCGGCATCGCCGGCAATGAAGCCGAGCGCCTGAATCGCAACGATTTCAGCAACTTCCCGGGGGTTGTGAACAGGCTTTTTCAACGCGCCGGTTTGCCTTTCCGTTAACTTATGGTCTCTATTGAGAGGCCCATCATGCCCGAGTCTTCCTCATGTGTTCAAGCAACGGAAACCACGCTGCGGAAGTTGGACTTCGGGTTAACGGGTTAGAGCGATTCTGGCGCTAGTTTGAATTCACATTTTCGACGCGCCCCGAGCGCGGTGCGTGAGGTACCGCAGCCGGGCCCGTCTCCTGGGTTTGGGAGGGACGGGATGGCCAAAACCGTCCTGATCGTGGAGGACAACGAGCTCAACATGAAGCTCTTTCGCGATCTGTTGGAAGCGCACGGCTATCAGACTTCGGGCACCAGCAATGGCTTCGAAGCGCTCGACCTCGTCCGCAAGCTGCGCCCCGACCTCATCCTGATGGACATCCAGCTACCCCAGGTTTCCGGCCTGGAGGTCACGCGCTGGATCAAGGACGATCCCGATCTGCGCGCGATTCCGGTGGTCGCGGTCACCGCCTTCGCCATGAAGGGCGACGAAGAACGTATCCGCGAGGGCGGCTGCGAAGCCTATTTGTCCAAGCCGATCTCGGTCGGCAAATTTATTGAGACTGTCCGACGCTTTATCGGATAGGGGAGTTGTGGTGCAATGTCCGCGCGTATCCTCGTGGTCGATGACGTTCCGGCGAACGTCAAGTTGTTGGAAGCCCGTCTGTCAGCCGAATATTTCGATGTGTTGACTGCCTCCAACGGGACCGAGGCACTGGAAATTTGCGCACGCGCCGAATGCGACATCATCCTGCTCGATGTCATGATGCCCGACATGGACGGCTTCGAGGTCTGCCGCCGGCTGAAGTCGAATCCGGCGACCCATTTCATTCCGGTCGTCATCGTCACCGCGCTCGACAGCCCGGCCGATCGCGTGCGCGGCCTTGAAGCCGGCGCCGATGACTTCCTGACCAAGCCGGTGTCCGACGTCGTGCTGATCGCGCGCGTGCGCTCGCTGACGCGGCTGAAGATGATGACCGATGAGCTGCGCATGCGCGCCATCACCTCGCTCGAGATCGGCATGCAGGCGCCCGAGCGCAGCGCGATCGCCGACAAGGGCACCGGCGGCCGCATTCTCCTCGTCGACGACCGGCCGTCGTCCTACGAGAAGCTGGCGCCGATCCTCTCGGCCGAACACACCGTCGACGTCGAGATCAATCCGTCGGAAGCCTTGTTCCACGCCGCCGAGGGCAATTACGACTTGCTGATCGTGTCGCTCAGCCTCGACAACTACGACGGTCTGCGGCTGTGCAGCCAGGCCCGCTCGCTGGAGCGCACGCGCCAGGTCCCGATCCTCGCCATCTCAGATGCCGACAACAACACACGGCTGATGCGCGGGCTCGAGATCGGCGTCAACGACTACCTGCTGCGTCCGGTCGACAAGAACGAACTGTTGGCGCGGGCACGCACCCAGATCCGCCGCCGCCGCTACACCGATCATCTGCGCGACAATGTGCAGAACTCGATCGAGATGGCGATCACGGATGCGCTGACCGGTCTCAACAACCGGCGCTACATGGAAAGCCACCTCGCGACGCTGGCGGAGCAGGCCTCGATCCGCGGCAAGCCGCTGGCGCTGATGATCATCGACATCGACTACTTCAAGGCGATCAACGACACCTACGGCCACGATGCCGGCGATGATGTGCTGCGCGAATTCGCCGTCCGTATCCGCAAGTCGATCCGCGGCATCGATCTTGCCTGCCGCTATGGCGGCGAGGAGTTCGTGATCGTGATGCCCGAGACCGACTTGCATGTCGCCGGGATGGTCGCCGAGCGGCTGCGCCGCTCGATCGCGGGCGAGCCCTTCACCGTCGACAAGGGCGGCAAGCGGATCACCGTCACGATCTCGATCGGTCTCACCACGCTGGAGCGCAAGGGCGAGCAGGTCACCGATGTGCTCAAGCGCGCCGACACTGCGCTCTATCGCGCCAAGCATGACGGCCGCAACCGCGTGGTGTCTGCGGCAGCGTAGCGCGATCTCGTAGCCCGGATGCAGCGAAGCGCAATCCGGGGTATCGCGCCGCTTGCACCAGCTTCCCGGATTTCGCTGCGCTCCATCCGGGCTACGAAGTGCCCTTAGCGGCCGCGTCTCACCGCGTCATAGGCCATCCGCTTGAACTCGAACGAGAACGGATGGACGAACGCCATCTGGCGCTGCGCCATCATGACGCCGGCGATGCCCGTTTTGGGCGAAATCCACCACTGCGTGCCTGCGACACCGCCCCAATAGAGTTCGCCGGCGGCGTCGGGATGATCGATCGAGGAGGGGTTGAGGATCAGTCCGCCGGTAAGACCATAGGTCTTGCCGGGCTGCTCGCCCATCATCGCGAAGCGGATCCATTGGCCCGGCGTGAGCTGGTTGGTCATCGCCTCTGCGATCGTCTCCGGCTTCAGCAGCGTCGGCCCGCCGGGCAAGAGGCTGCGGATCAGCGCGACCATGTCATGCAGCGTCGAGACGAGGCCACCGCCGCCATTGAAGCGCGGCACCGGGCGCAGATAGGCGCCAGGATAGGGCGCGTTGTCGGTGCGCGTCAGCCCGGGCTTCATCGGGTCCATCAGATCGGCGCCGGCGTAATAGGCGACGAGCCGGTTGTGATCCTTCTCCGGAACATGGAAGCCGGTGTCGACCATGCCGAGCGGATCGAGGATGCGCGCCTTGATGAATTTGTCGAACGGCTGGCCGCTCACCACCTCGACCAGCCGTGCGACCACGTCGATGGCAACGGAATATTCCCATGACGAGCCGGGATGGAACACCAGCGGCAGATCGGACAGACCGTCGACCATGTCGGCGAGCGTCGTCATCGGATTGAGGATCTTGCGCTCGTTGTAAGCCTTGAAGGTCGGTGTGCCTGGATCGAACAGGCCGTAGCTGAGGCCGGCCGAGTGGCTCAGCAGATGGCGAATGGTGATCGACCGCTGCGCCGGCTCGGTATCGTCGATCGACGTCGCGCCCGACCGCAGCACCTTGCGGTTTCTGAGTTGCGGGATGAAGGTCTCGATCGGATCGTCGAGCCGGAAGCGGCCTTCCTCGACCAGCAGCAGCGCCGCGCAGGAGGTGATCAGCTTGGTGTTGGAGAAGACGCGGAAGATGTGATCGGTGCGCAACGGAATCTGCGCTTCCTTCTCGGCCCATCCGACGCAGCCCGTGTCAGCGATGTCGCGCCCGACCAGAACCGTCCAGGAGATGCCGGACAGGAGATCGTTGTCGATGTAGCGCTGCATGGCCGCGCGCGCCGGCGCGAAATCATAGCCGGTGGCCGTCACCTTCAGATCTTCCATGGTCGTTTCCCCTGTTGTGCCGCAAGTCTTCTAAGTAGCAGGTCTTCGCGCGGCGCTGCCAATCTCGCCGGACGGAATATCCAGCCGGGAATGCCGTGGCCTGCGGTCGGTGTTAACAACCAAACCTGACTTCCGCACGCAACCGGATTTATCCGGCGCGTTTCTTGCCGGCGGGGGCGGGGCTGCCGACCTTGACGCCTGCATTTGCCAGCAACACGCGCGCGGCTTCCTTGGCCGCGCGCGCCATCGCCGGATCGTCGCGCACCAGATCCTGCGCGATCGAGCCATCGACCAGCAGCGTGAGCTGGGTCGCAAGTCCCTCGGCATCGGCGACGCCGAGCCGCCGCAGCAGATCGCGAAACCAGAGCCGGCGGCTTTCCTTGAAGGCGATTGCGATGTTCCTGAAGGTGCGATCCTCGTCCTCCGGCCCGAGCTCGGCCACCGCGTTCACGAACGGGCAGCCGCGAAAATCCTTCGCCGAGAAGCGCCGCTCCAGCGAATCGAAGGTTGCGAGAATCTGCTCGGCCGGCGGCTTGTCGGAGGGACGCGGCTGCACGAAGCGGCGTTGCAGATAGGCTTCGATCAGCGCGTCCTTCGACGGGAAGTGGTTGTAGAGCGTGCGCTTGCTGATGCCGATCTCGGCCGCGATGGTGTCGACGCCGATGGCGCGAATGCCTTGCAGGTAGAACAGTCTGTCAGCGGTCTCGAGGATCCGCTCCTTCATGGTCTGTTTGAGAGGCGGGGAAGCCATGCGCCAGCCGTGATCCTCTTCGCTTGACAGTCGGCCCCCTGTATAGCCTAAGTGCACAGGTCTGTGTAACCAAAACATGCATGAATCGCAGGCCATGGCACGCGTGCCGTGCCGTTATGGGAGAATAAGAACAATGCCCCTGTTGCAGGTCCTGCGTCCCACCCTTCCCATCCTGATCGGCGCCTCCATCATGCTCACGCTGAGCATGGGGCTGCGGCAGAGCCTCGGCATCTTCATGCAGCCGCTGACGCACGACATCGGCATCTCGATATCCCACTTCACGCTGGCGCTCGCGGTGCAGAACCTCGCCTGGGGTTTTCTGCAGCCGGTCGCCGGCGCGATGACGGTGCGTTACGGCTTTCGCCCGATCATGGTGGTCGGCGCGCTGGCCTACATCGCGGGCCTCGTGCTGATGACGACGGCGCATGGGCTCGTTGCCATCATGATCGGCGCCGGTGTCCTGATCGGCCTTTCGCTCGCCTGCACCGCGAATGCGATCGCAATGTCGGTCTCGGCGCGCGCGGTGCCGGAGACGGTACGCTCGACAGTGCTCGGCATGGTCTCCGCCGCGGGCTCGCTCGGCGCGCTGCTGTCGGCGCCGATCGGCCAGATGCTCAATGAGGGTTTCGGTTGGCGCGTCGGACTTGCCGGCTTTGTCATTCTCTCGATCTTCATGATCCCGGCGGCGTTGTACGCCGGGCGCGTCGACAAGATTCCGCTGCCGAAGCCCGCTGGCGACGACATCGGCAACGCCACCGCGGCGACGGCGGCGAAGACCGCGTTCGGCAACGCAGCCTTCGTGGTGATGACCTGCGCCTACATGGTCTGCGGCATGCAGCTCGTCTTCCTCACCACGCATCTGCCGTCGTATCTCGCGATCTGCGGGCTCGATCCGATGCTGAGCGCGCAGACGCTCGGCATGATCGGCGGCTTCAACGTGCTGGGCTCGCTGTTCTTCGGCTGGGCCGGCCAGCGCTGGAACAAGCTGGCGCTGCTCGGCGCGATCTACATCCTGCGCTCGCTGGCGCTCGCCTGGTACTTCATGCTGCCGGCAACGCCCGGCTCGACGCTGCTGTTCGGCGCGATCATGGGCTTCCTCTGGATGGGTGTCGGTCCGCTGGTCGCGGGCGCGGTGGCCGAGATGTTCGGCTTGCGCTGGCAGGCGATGATCCAGGGCCTCGCCTTCATGAGCCACCAGGTCGGCAGCTTCCTCGGCGCTTACGGAGGAGGGCTGATCTACGACTCGCTCGGCTCCTACACCATGGCCTGGCGCATCGGCGTCGCGCTGGGCCTTGCCGGCGGCATCATCCAGCTCGCCTTCGCGCTGATCCGGCCGGCGCAGCCGCCGCTGCTGAAGGCCGCTTAGCAGAATCCCTGCGAAGCCGGCGGCTGCTCCTTGCGAGGGCAGTCGCCAGATGCTGCCTAGTTTTTGACCGGCTACTTGCCGCAAGAGCGTGCAATGGAGCGCGATGCTGTTCCGGCCGCGGATCGAAGCAATAGCGTTTTCAAAGTGCTACGCGGCGCGCAGTGGTGGCACGAATCTTGTTTCAATTTGGCTAGAAATCGTGCCGGAAACCCTCGCTGAGGGTTCCGGCCTGGGGACTTTGGGAAGGGCTGGCCGCGATGGGGCTAGTCGCCGTCATTCTCCAGCCATCCGCGCACCACGGCCTTTGCCGCGCCGCCGAGCAGGAGGCCCTTGTGCCCTGCGTCGGGCCTGATGCCGCTGCGACTTCGCTGCATCCCGCCACCCGCACCGCGGCACTTCGAGACATCCCGATAGCCGGACGCGCGCTGTCCTTCGGCGCTCACGCTGCGAACGCGCCGCCCATTCCGAACGCCAGCATTTCTCTTGTGATGGGAGGTCGATGATGGAGTCTGCGACACACACGCGCCAGAAGCTCGTGAGAATCGTGGTTGCCTTGTTGGGCGTGGCGTTCCTTTGCCTGCTGTTCAACGATCTCGCGCTGGCCGAGGATGCGGCGGCGCCGCCTGCCTGTGGCGGCAAGATTCTCGAGAAGTGCACGCCGAATTCCGGCGACACCGCCTGGATGCTCACGTCAGTCGCGCTCGTCCTGATGATGACGATCCCGGGGCTCGGCCTGTTCTATGGCGGCATGGTGCGCAAGAAGAATGTCGGCGATACCGTGATGACCAGCTTCGCGGTCACCTGCCTGGTCACGATCCTGTTTGCCGTCCTTACCTACAGTCTGGCGTTTCGTGCCGGCACGCCGTTCATCGGCGGCCTCGATCGCCTGTTCCTCAAGGACATCCTGAGCGACATCGGCAAGGGAGGCATCGGCAATCCCAATCCGCTCGCTGCGACGATCCCCGAGTCCGTTTACATCTGCTTCCAGATGACGTTCGCCATCATCACGCCGGCGCTGATTGCCGGCGCGTTTGCCGAGCGGATGAAGTTCTCCGCGATGCTCTGGTTCATCGGGCTGTGGGCGATCTTCGTCTATGCGCCGATCGCGCACTGGGTCTGGGGCCCTGATGGCATATTCTCGGCCGGCAACGACGCTGCGTATGTCAAGGTTCTCGATTTCGCCGGCGGCACCGTTGTGCACATCAACGCCGGCGTCGCGGGCCTGATGTGCGCCATCATGCTCGGCAAGCGCGTCGAGACGGGGCCGGCGCACAATATGGTGCTGACCTTCATTGGCGCCTCGCTGTTGTGGGTCGGCTGGTTCGGGTTCAACGCCGGCTCCGCTGTCACGGCCGGCATGCAGGCGGGCATGGCCATGCTGGTGACTCAGATCGCCACGGCGGTGGCGGGCTTCACCTGGATGCTGGTGGAATGGGCGCTGAAGGGCAAGCCGACCGTCGTCGGAATCTGCTCGGGTGCCGTGGCGGGCCTCGTCGCGATCACGCCGGCCTCCGGTTTCGTCGGGCCGGTCGGCGCTTTCGCGATCGGCATCGCCGCCGGCGTCTGCTGCTACTGGGGATGCACCGGCTTGAAGCGCATGTTCAGCTACGATGATGCGCTGGACTGCTTCGGTGTCCATGCCCTTGGCGGCATCGTCGGAGCGCTGCTGACCGGGGTGTTCGCGGTCGAGCAGTATGGTGGAACGGCAGGTGTTCTGGAAGGAAATCCCGGGCAGTTCCTCAATCAATGCATCGGCGTCGCGACGGTTTTCGTGTATGATGCCGTGGTGAGCCTGATCATCCTGTTCGTGATCAATCTCTTCGTCGGCCTTCGAGTGACGCGGGACATCGAGCGCGAAGGGTTGGATCTGGCACTGCACGGCGAGGTCGTGCAGTAGACTTTGGCGGCATTCCGCGCAGCCGGTGATCTTCGCCGGCTGGCGCGGATCTAAGCTGTTCGAGGTGATCCGATGAACTGGTTCTATTGGAACACAGCGTGGTCGCTGTTCTTCAGCCTCGTTTGGTTCATGACGATCACACACAATCCGGATGCAGAGATCGCAGACGCGCATCTGCGTGACGAGGCGTTCAAGGGTTAGCTCCGGTAGTAACGCCACATCCTGAGGAACGTCCGGTGGATCTCGTCGGGCGTCCGGTCGAATGGCTCCAGATTGACGCGGACTACGCCACGATGGTCCATGCGCCACGGCAGGCGCATCAACAGCCGGTAGGCCGGCCGCTTGCGCCAATCGGCCACCAGCGCGCTGCCGAGCGGTCCGTTAAGCGCGATCTGCAACTCGTGAACCGTCATCGCGCGCTCAGCGATCTCGACGAGGTCGATGCGCGTGATGGCGCGCCAGCGGATCAGCCCGAAGGCCTGGATGAAGATGCCGTACTGGTTGGCCCCGATCGTCGGACGACCAGCCTCCAGCAGGGGGATGTTGTAATAGGTGAAGCCGCCCGCTGCCGCTGCCGGCGCCAGCCAATAGATCGCGCCCGTGATCCAGGTCGCGGTCAGGAAGATCGCGGCGAGGGCTGCCGTGACATAGACCGGAAAGTAGATGTCCTCGCGGCCGTAAGCGACCGAGTAGCCGCCGACGTTTCCCTCGTCCAAGGTTGCGATCATCTGAGCCCTGCGCCCGGGACTGCTCCGGGAATCATGAGGGATGACGCAAGCCTAGAAAGCAAAAACGGGGCCGCGAGGGCCCCGTTTGAAACGTCGGAAGCAGCCGATCTTACTTGATCTTGGCTTCCTTGAACTCGACGTGCTTGCGCGCGACCGGGTCGTACTTCTTCTTGACCAGCTTGTCGGTCATGGTGCGCGAATTCTTCTTGGCAACGTAATAGAAGCCGGTGTCGGCCGTCGACACGAGCTTGACCTTGATGGTGACCGCCTTGGCCATGTGCAAAACCTCGAAAATCGGGGGAATTCGGGAGCCGGCCAAATCGGCCCGCGTTTGGCCGGGAAACTAGCCAGAAACAGCCCAAAGTCAAGGATTTCTGAGCCAAGATCACCCCGATTCCGGGCCTAATTACCCCTCGAAGAACTGATTTTTCGGCCGCGGCAGGCCCAAATTCTCGCGCAAGGTCCGCCCCTCATACTCTGTGCGGAAAATCCCGCGCTTTTGCAGTTCCGGCACCACCTTATCGACGAACTCGAACAGGCCCTGCGGCAGATAGGGGAACATGATGTTGAAGCCGTCGCTGCCCCGGCCGGTCAGCCATTCCTCCATCTGGTCGGCGATGGTCTGCGGCGTGCCGACGAAGGCGAGCCCGCCATAGCCGCCGACGCGCTGCGCGAGCTGGCGCACGGTGAGCTTGTCGCGCGCCGCGACATCGACGAGGCGCTGCCGGCCGCTTTTGCTTGCATTGGTTTCGGGGATCGGCGGCAACTGTCCGTCGGGATCGAAGCCGGACGCATCGGTGCCGAGGATCACCGACAGCGAGGCGATCGCGCTGTCGTAGTGCACGCGGCTGTCGAGCAGCGCGCGCTTCTCTTTGGCTTCCTCGACGCTGTCGCCGACCACGACGAAGGCACCGGGCAGGATCTTCAGATGCTCGGGATCGCGGCCGATCTTCTCCATGCGGCCCTTGATGTCGGCGTAGAGCTTCTGTCCGTCGGCCAGACTGCCGCCGCCGGTGAACACGGCTTCCGCCGTCTCGGCCGCAAGCTGCCTGCCGTCATCGGAAGCGCCGGCCTGCACGATGACAGGCCAGCCCTGCACGGGGCGGGCGATGTTCAGCGGACCGCGGACCGAGAGATATTTGCCCTTATGATTGAGCACATGCATCTTGTCGGGATCGACGAACAGTCCGGACTCGACGTCGCGCACGAACGCGTCATCGGCGAAGGAATCCCACAGGCCGGTGACGACATCGTAGAACTCGCGGGCGCGCTTGTAGCGCTCGGCGTGCTCCATATGGTCGTCGAGCCCGAAATTCAGCGCCGCGTCCGGATTGGACGTGGTGACGATATTCCAGCCGGCGCGGCCGCCGGAGATGTGGTCGAGCGAGGCGAAGCGCCGCGCGACGTGATAGGGCTCGTCGAAGGTGGTCGAACCGGTCGCGATCAGGCCGATATTCTCCGTCACGGCGGCGAGCGCCGATAGCAGCGTGAACGGCTCGAACGAGGTCACGGTGTGGCTGCGCTTCAGCGCGCTGATCGGCATGTTCAGCACGGCAAGATGGTCGGCCATGAAGAAGGCGTCGAATTTGCCGGCCTCGAGCTTGCGGATCAGCGTCTTGATGTGGTCGAAGTTGAAATTGGCGTCGGGCCAGGCCCCGGGATAGCGCCAGGCACCGGTGTGAATGCTGATCGGCCGCATGAACGCGCCGAGCTTGAGTTGACGCTTCGCCATTGCCCCGTTCCGTCCTTGATGTCGTTAGCGGAACAGATAGGGAGGCGTTTCGCGGCGCGCCATCGGGAAGATTATTTTGTTTTTGGCCGCTCTCTCGACAGTGTCATTCCGGGGCATCGCGCAGCGATGAACCCGGAATCTCGCGCCGCAATCTCGGGATTCCGGGTTCGATGCTGCGCATCGCCTCGGAATGACGAGGATCATACTACGCCCCCAGCACGTCCTTCTGCATCTTGCCGCCGTAGAAATGGAAGAACGGCACCGGCGCGTCGTGGCGGAGCGGCCCGGTGGCGAGACGGCGGTCGAGCTCGGCGAGCACGTTCTTGGTCATGGCATGCGCGTCGGCGAGCGGCTCGGAGCCGATCTCGACCCAGACCAGCTCGACCAGCTCGGCATCGGCATGCACCACGCCCTCGACACGATGCGCGATGGTCGACGCGTCGGCAGTGAAGAAGCGCGTGTCGAAGCGGCGGACGCGGCCAGGCGGGGTGATCGCGCGCGCGATCAGGAACAGGCCGGACGGATCGGGCAAGAGACCAGCGTCGGCGAACGGTGCCCAGGGCCCGTCGAGCTTGTGCGGCTTCTCGACCTTGCGGCCGAGGCAGAGCCCGGTCTCCTCGCAGGCCTCGCGGATCGCGGCGTTGGCAAGCGCACGCGCGCGGCCGGGCGTGATCTTCGGGCTGCCCTTCAACAGATTGGCTTCGAGCTCCGGCGTGATCGGCGCTGCGACCGGCACACGGTTGTCGGCCTTGTCGACGCGGCCGCCGGGGAAAACGAATTTGCCGGGCATGAACACGACCTTGTCGTGACGCTTGCCGACCAGCACCTTCGGCTTGGCGCCGGAGCGATCGATCAGGATCAGCGTCGCCGCATCCTTCGGCCGGAAATACGCATGATGGTCGGCTTCTTTTTCGCCCTGGTGGACGACAGCGGCGGGCGCGGCAGCTTCAGTCATTTCATCCCTTTCATTTCTTCTTGCGGCCCGGTTTAGCTAGACCGGCGGGATGTCGCTAGGGGGATTCTCGTCAAAGCCATGCATGCGCAGGGCCCATTGCAAGCCGATCACGGCTCCCTTCACCGGCTGCAACAGCGCCAGCGATGCGAACAGCGTGAACGGCAGATAGATCGCAAGTTGCAGCCACACCGGCGGCGAATAATTGGTCTCGATCCACAGCGCCATCGGTACCACGATATGGCCGACGATAACGATGACGAGATAGGCAGGCAGATCGTCCGCGCGATGCGGCGTGAAGTCGAGGTCGCAGACCGGGCAATGGCCGTCGCATTTGAGAAACTTGCGGAACAGTCTGCCTTTTCCGCAGCGCGGACAGCGGCAGCGGAACCCGCGCTTCATCGCGCTCCACACGTCGCGCTTCTCGGGCTCGGCCGCCTCGCGAGTCCAGACCACTGTCGGTGGTGTCACTTCCATGACTTGCCTCGCTTCGATTTGCCGGACTTCTGCTGCGCCGGCTTGCGATCCTTCTTGCGCGATTTCCGCTCCTTGTGCGCCTTCTTGCCTGATCGTTTTGGTCCCTTGTCGAATCCGGCGGCACGGCGCTCGGCCCTTACGCTGTCGCGTTTTCTGCCGCGCGGAATTGCCTGACCATCGGATAATAACTCAAATCGCAGCGCGCCGGCTATCGGCGCGGCTTCCACCAGACGCACATCGACGACGTCGCCGAGCCGATACATGGTGCCGCTGCGCGTGCCGATGAGCGCGTGGCGAGTTTCGTCGTAGTTGAAATATTCGCTGCCGATGGTGCGGATCGGGATCAGACCGTCGGCGCCGGTGTCGTCGAGCTTCACGAACAGGCCGGATCGCGTCACGCCGGAAATGCGGCCCTGGAACGAGGCGCCGACCTTATCGGCAAGGAAATGCGCGATCAGGCGGTCGGTGGTCTCACGCTCCGCCTTCATCGCGCGGCGCTCGGTGACGGAAATCTGCGCGGCGATCTCGGCGAGCGTCTCCACGGTTTCATCGGTCGGCAACGCGCCTTCGCCAAGCCCGAGCGCGCGGATCAGCGCGCGATGCACGATCAGATCGGCATAGCGGCGGATCGGCGAGGTGAAGTGCGCGTAGCGGCGCAGGTTCAAGCCGAAATGGCCGTAGTTCTCGGCGGAGTATTCCGCCTGCGCCTGCGAACGCAGCACCACCTCGTTGACCAGCGGCTCGTAGTCCTCGCCGGCAACCTGCGCCAGCACGCGGTTGAATTGCGTGGGACGCAGCGCGCCATGCTTGGTGAAGGGCAAGTCGAGCGTCTTCAGGAATTCCTGCAGGTTGTGCACCTTCTCCTGGCTCGGCTCGTCGTGCACGCGGTAGATCAGCGGCAGCGCCTTCTTCTCCAGCATTTCGGCCGCGGCGACGTTGGCGAGGATCATGAACTCCTCGATCAGCCGGTGCGCGTCGAGCCGCTGCGGCACGATCACGCGATCGACGGTGCCGTCGGCTTTCAGCAGGATCTTGCGCTCGGGCAGATCGAGATCGAGCGGGTCGCGCTCGTTGCGTGCAAGCTTGACCAGCTCGTAGGCCGACCACAGCGGCTTCAGGATCGGATCGAGGATAGGGCCCGTCGTGTCATCGGGCCTGCCGTCGATCGCGGCCTGCGCCTGCGCATAATGTAGCTTCGCAGCCGAGCGCATCAGCACGCGGTGGAAGGTATGCGAGCGCTTGCGGCCGTCGGCGCCGATCACCATGCGCACCGCGAGCGCGCCGCGCGGCTCGCCCGGCACCAGCGAGCAGAGATCGTTGGAGATCCGCTCGGGCAGCATCGGCACGACGCGATCAGGGAAATACACCGAGTTGCCGCGCTGCAGCGCGTCGCGGTCGAGCGCCGAGCCGGGCCGCACATAGAAGGCGACGTCGGCGATCGCAACATGGACGATGAAGCCGCCCTTGTTGTTCGGATCGGGATCGACTTCCGCATGCACCGCGTCGTCGTGATCCTTGGCATCCGGCGGATCGATGGTGACGAGCGGCACGTCACGCCAGTCCTCGCGGCCCTGCAAGGTTGCGGGCTTGGCGTCTTCAGCTTCGCGCAGCGCAGAAGTGGAGAACACCTGCGGGATATCGTGGGTGTTGATCGCGATCAGGCTGATCGCCTTCTCACTGGCGATCGAACCGAGCCGCTCCTTGACGCGGGCGGAGGCGAGGCCGTAGCCGCGGGTGCGGATCAGGTCGACGCTGATGAGATCGCCGTCTTCGGCGCCGCCGCTGTCGGCCTTGGCGATGTTGAGCTCGCGGCCGGCCTGCTTCTTGTCGACCGGGATCAGGCGCCCGCCGCCATCGGGATTGCGACGGAAGATGCCGAGGATCCGGGTGCGCCCGTGATCGATCACCTTGATGACGCGGCCGCGATAGGGTGTGCCGTCTTGCTCGTCCGTGACTTCGACGCGCAGCAGCGCGCGGTCGCCGACGCCGGCGGTGGTCCCGGGCTTCGGCCGCCGCGGCGTCTCGATACGGATTTTCGGGGCGGTGCCGTTCTCGTCCGAGTCCCACTCGGCGGGCGTGGCGATCAGCTCGCCGTCGCTGTCGCGGCCGGTGATGTCGGCGAGCAGGGTCGGTGGCAGCGCCGCCGGCTCGTGGATCTTGCGGCCGCGCTTGGCAATCGTGCCGTCGTCGGCGAGCTCACGGAGGATCCGCTTCAGCTCGACGCGGTCGGCGTTCTTCAGGCCGAACTCGCGCGCGATCTCGCGGGTGCCGACCTTGCCTGGATTGGCGCGGATGAAGGCGACGATGGCGTCCCGGCCCGGAAAGCCATGGTCGGGTTTTCGTTTCACTTATCCTCGTGCCTTGCCGGCGCTTTTCTTCGCGGGCGCTTTCGCTGGTGCCGATGATTTTGCAGGCGACGTCTTGGCACCGGAGGCGACCGGCGCGCGCGCCTTGCTGGTCGCATCCGTTTTCGGCTTCGCCGCGGCTTTCTTCGACGCAGCCTTCTTGGCGGGCTCGGCCTCGCCGTCGCCGTCAGTCTCGGTCGCCTCGGACTTGGCTTTCTTCGCCTTGGCGGGCTTTTCCGCCTTGGCCTTCTTGGCCTTTTTGCCGCCGCCCTTGGCCGCGCGCTCGTCGATCAGCGCGATCGCTTCGGCGAGCGTGATCTGGTCGGGGGTGCGGTCGCTCGGGATCGTCGCGTTGACGCCGCCCGCCGCGACATAGGCGCCGTAGCGGCCGTTCTTCAGCGCGACCGCGCCGAGCGTCGGATGATCGCCGAGCGGCTTGCCGGGATCGGCACCGAAGCGGCGGCCGCTCGGGCCCTTCGCGATCTTCTCCGCGATCAGCGTGACGGCACGGTTCAACCCGATGTCGAAGACCTCGTCGCCGGCCTCGAGGCTGGCATAGGTCTTCTCGTGCTTGACGAACGGCCCGAACCGGCCGAGGCCGGCGGTGATCGGCTGTCCGGTTTCCGGATGCTTCCCGATCTCGCGCGGCAGCGACAGCAGTTTCAGTGCCAGTTCGAGATCGACATCGGCCGGTGAGGTGCCCTTTGGAATGCCCGCGCGCTTCGGCTTCTCGCCTTCGGCGTAATCCTTCTGCTCGCCGAGCTGGATGTAGGGGCCGAAGCGGCCGGCCTTCACCGTGACATCGAAGCCGGTGTCGGGATCGGTGCCGAGCACGCGGTCGGCGCTCTCGGCGCTGTCGGCCGCGAGCGGACGGGTGTAGCGGCATTCCGGATAATTCGAGCAGCCGACGAAGGCGCCGAACTTGCCGGCCTTGAGGTTGAGCCGGCCGGTGCCGCAGGTCGGGCATTGCCTGACGTCGCCGCCATCCGCGCGCGGCGGATAGATATGCGGGCCGAGCATCTCGTCGAGCGCGTCGAGCACCTCGGCGACGCGCAGGTCCTTGATGTCGTTGACCGCGCCGATGAAGCCGCGCCAGAAGTCCTGCAACACCTGCTGCCAGGCGATCTCATTGTTGGAGATGCGGTCGAGCTGCTCCTCGAGATCGGCGGTGAAGTCGTATTCGACGTAGCGCGAGAAGAAGTTCTCCAGGAACGCGACCACGACGCGGCCCTTGTCCTCGCCGTGCAGCCGCTTCTTCTCGAGCTTGACATAGCCGCGGTCCTTCAGGACCTGCAGGATCGAGGCGTAGGTCGAGGGGCGGCCGATGCCGAGCTCTTCCATCCGCTTCACCAGCGAGGCTTCCGAAAAGCGCGGCGGCGGCTCGGTGAAATGCTGGGTGACGGCGAGGCTCTGGCGCTTCACGGCCTCGCCCTCGCTCATCGCGGGCAGGCGGCGCGAATCCTCGTCCTCCTCGTCGTCGCGGCTTTCCTGATAGAGCGCGAGGAAACCATCGAACTTGATGACCTGGCCGGAGGCGCGCAATTCCAGCACGCGGGAGCCGGCCTTGGCCTCGATGTCGACGGTGGTGCGCTCGAGCTCGGCCGACTCCATCTGGCTCGCAATGGTGCGCTTCCAGATCAATTCATAAAGCCGCGCCTGATCGGCATCGAGCCGTCGGCCGATGGTGGCCGGGCGACGCGACAGATCGGTCGGGCGGATCGCTTCGTGCGCTTCCTGCGCGTTCTTGGCCTTGGCCTGGTACTGGCGCGGGGCGTCCGGCACGTAGGCGTTGCCATAGTCCTCGCCGATTACCTTGCGCGCCTGCGTGATCGCTTCGGGTGCGATCTGCACGCCGTCGGTTCGCATATAGGTGATGAGGCCGGTGGTCTCGCCGCCGATGTCGATGCCCTCATAGAGCCGCTGCGCGATGCGCATGGTGTGCGCCGGCGCGAAGCCGAGCTTGCGGCTCGCTTCCTGCTGCAGGGTCGAGGTGGTGAAGGGCGCCTGCGGATTGCGCCGCGCCGGCTTGGCCTCGACGGTCGCGACCTTGAACAGCGCGGCTTCGATCGCCTTCTTGAAATCCTCGGCTTCCGCGCCGGAGCCGATGTCGAGCCGTGCGATCTTCTTGCCGTCGGCGCCGACCAGCCGCGCCTCGAAGGCATCGCCGCGCGGCGTCAGCAACGTCGCGACCAGCGACCAGTACTCCTTCGGAACGAACTTCTCGATCTCGAGCTCGCGGTCGCAGACCAGCCGCAGCGCGACCGACTGCACGCGGCCGGCGGAGCGGGCGCCGGGCAGCTTGCGCCACAGCACGGGGGAGAGGGTGAAGCCGACCAGATAGTCCAGCGCACGGCGCGCCATATAGGCGTCGACCAGCGCGCCATCGATCTGGCGCGGCGCCTTCATCGCCTCGGAGACGGCCTGCTTGGTGATGGCGTTGAACACCACGCGCTCGACCTTCTGGTCCTTTAGCGCGCGCTTCTCCTTCATCACCTCCAGCACGTGCCAGGAGATCGCCTCGCCCTCGCGATCGGGGTCGGTTGCGAGGATCAGACGGTCGGCACCTTTGAGCGCCTTGGCGATGTCGTTGAGCCGGCTCGCGGCCTTGGCATCGACCTCCCAGATCATCTGGAAATTGGCGTCGGGATCGACGGAACCATTCTTGGCCGGGAGGTCGCGAACATGGCCGAACGACGCCAGGACCTCGTAGGAGGACCCCAGATATTTGTTGATCGTCTTGGCCTTGGCCGGCGACTCCACAATGACGATATTCATGTCATTCCAATAGCTTACGGGAAAACTTGAAGGTGGGTTCCGCTAGACTCGCGGCCCGCCGTGTCGGGGCGAACATGGGTGCTGGGGCGGTCCCTGTCAAATCGCCAGATATTGAAGGGAGGCGCCAAGCTGTGGAGTTTCTATCCCAAGGGTTGCGAAATGCGTCCTAGAGTTGCGGCCGGAAAGGGCTTATCTCTTTATATACAGCGTAGGAATCGGATTAGGCCTTTTGAGCAGCACAGGGGGCGGCCGGAAGCGCAAGGCGTCCGGCGGGCGGCGACCGGCGGGCGACGAGACGGCTGGGGAAGGCGGCCCCGACGATGCCCTGGTCCTGATCGCAGGCGCCGCGACCTAACTCGCCAAACTCGCCCGGCGCCACAAACCGAAGTCCTCGACCGCCTGTTCGCGATGGCCCGTCTGGAGGCCGACGAGCAGCTGCGCTCGCGCAGCCGGAGGAAGCTGTCGTGAGGGGCGTTACGGGAAGCAGGGTCGGCCGTCGTCCTGGCGAAAGCCGGACCCATAACCACCGCATTTGATCATGAACGGGATCGCGGCCCCAGCGTCGCGCAATAACTCTCATTTTGGGTAATGGGTCGTTTCGCCAGGACGACGGTGGGGATGGACCGCAATTCAAGATGTCAAACAGCGCGGTGCGGCGAAACAGAAGTCGTGATTTGCGACCCTTCCTGGAGAAAGGAAGAACGCTAGCTCGCGCCACATCCACCGCCGTCGTCCCGGCGAAGGCCGGGACCCATACGCCGCGGCGGGTGTTGAGAACGGGACTCGTCGTCCCAGCATCGTTCAACAATCCGCATTTGTGGTTATGGTCCCTGCTTTCGTGTTCGGTCCCGTGTGATTGGCGAGGGCCTGGATTGGCGCCAGGTAGCCGAGGCATTTGAGGCGGGTCCGATTGTAGTCGTGGACGAACTTGGCGATGAAGGCGTCGCGGTCGGCGTGGTTGACAAAGGTCCGGCGCGCGCTGCCCCGTTTGTGTTCGCGGCCGATGGCTTCAGCGATGCGCCGGTTGAAGCGTTCGACGAGGCCGTTGGTTTGCGGGTGGTAGGGCTTGGTCAGGCGATGCTCGATTGCGCGCTGCTTGCAGAGCCGATCAAAGGGGTGGTCGCCGGAAGGCTTCCCGACCGGTTTGTTCTTCTTGTCGACGGCGAAGCGGTCGGTGAACTCGGCTCCGTTGTCGGTCAGGATGGTGTGAACACCGTGCGGAAAGTCGGCCAGGAAGCGTTCGAGGAAGCCGGTCGCGGTCGTTCCGTCTCGCCTGGAATGGATCTCGACGAAGACGTATCGGGTGGCGCGATCGATCGCGACAAAGGCATAACTGGTGCGGCGTTGCAGCGCGGGCAGATACTTCACGTCGATATGAATGAAGCCGATGCTGGCGCTTTCGAAGACGCCGGCCCTGGGCTTGTCAGGCTTGGCAAGCCGGCTGATGCCGTTGCGCTGCAGGCAGCGGTGGATCGCGCTGCGGGACAGCTTGGCATTGATGCACCGCTGCATCACCTCGACGATATCGTCCAGCGGCAGCTGCAGCGATGTCCGCAGCTCACACACTGCCCGTTCCTCAAGGGCGGACAGGCTGGTCGTGAGGTGCTTCGGCCGATGCGAGCGATCCTCGACCGTGCTGCGACCGCGCCAGCGATAGATTGTGGTCTCGCTGACCCCCAGTTCGGCCGCCAATTGGGCGACCGACTTCCTGCTGCGCTGGATGTAGGCACGCGTCTTCGGTGTCGTCGTGGCGTTCGCATGCAGGCTCAGTTCCATGACGCGAAGCGCTCCATGATAAAAGCCACGCCTCGTTCTACACCGATTCCATCCAACCAATCAGCAGGGACCAAACACGAACGCAGGGACGACACCCAATATGGGTCGTCGTATGTGAGTCATACATCCGCATCCTCGCGACGCGAGGCGTATTCGGATAAAGCGAAATATTTTCGCGGGCGAGGATTGACAAGTTTTTGGTGAGTTGCCCGTCGTGTCGTACCAGCAACACCCGTCCTACGCACTCACGAGGCGCCGCGCGCGCTTCGCTGCAGGCCGCGGCTTCAGCGTCGTATCCGCGGCACCCAGCACGCGTCCATCCTGCGAATAGAGCGCGAGCTTCTTCACCGGCTTGCCCTTGTCGCGGTCGACCAGGATGGTCGCGATCTCGTCCGGATGCTCGTCGAATTCCTCGGTCCATTGCCGCAACGCGACCAGGATCGGAAAGATGCCGTGGCCCTTCGGCGTCAGGACATATTCCTGATAGGCGCTGCCGTCGGAGGCGGGGACCGTCTTCAGGATGCCGCGTTCGACCAGCGTGCGCAGCCGTGTGGCAAGGATGTTTTTGGCAAGCCCGAGGCTCGCCTGGAATTCGCCGAAGCGGCGCCGGCCGAGGCTGGCGTCGCGGATGATCAGGAGCGACCACCAGTCGCCGAACACGTCGAGCGCGCGTGCGACAGGACAGCTGTCGCCTGCAAGGCTGGTTCGTTTCACCGGCTGTCTCCAGGAGTTTGGGCCATCACGACCTTGTGTGGTTGCAATATTAAACCGTATGCCTTAGCTAGGCAAAGAAGTTTAATAATGCAACCAACTGGAGGCGGAAATGAGACTGGCGAACAAGACGGCGTTGATCACCGGCGGCAACAGCGGCATCGGGCTCGCGACAGCGAAGCTGTTCGTGGCGGAGGGCGCCAAGGTCGTCATCACCGGGCGCAACAAGGAGACGCTTGCGGCGGCATCCAGGGAGCTCGGGCCGAACGCGCTCGCAGTGGTGGCTGATGCCACCGACGTCGCGGCGCTGGAAGCCGCGGTGAAGCAGGGCGCCGAGAAGTTCGGCAAGTATGACGTTCTGTTCGCCAATGCCGGCATTCCCGGCCAGACGCCGGTGGGCGGCACCACGCTGGCCGCATTCGAGAATGTGATCCGGACCAATCTCACCGGCGTGTTCTTCACGGTGCAGGCGGTCGCGCCGTACCTCAACGACGGCGCATCGATCATTCTCAACGGCTCGGTGATCTCCGTGCTCGGCAATCCCGGCTACTCGGCCTATGCCGCGAGCAAGGCCGGCGTGCGCGCGATGGCGCGGGTGATGGCGTCAGAATTCTCGCCGCGCAACATCCGCGTCAACGTGGTGGCGCCGGGCGCGGTGCGCACGCCGATCTGGGGCGCGGCGATCGCGACGCCCGAGGCCGAGAAGATCTTCGAGCAGCGGATCGGCAAGACCACGCCGCTCGGGCGGATCGGCGAGCCCGATCACATTTCAAAGACCGTGCTGTTCCTGGCGTCCGACGACGCCGCGCATGTGCAGGGGCAGGAGCTGTTCATCGATGGCGGTGCAACGGCATCACCGGCGGGCGCGCCGATCTATCGCGGATAGAGCCTTTCCGTTCCGATTAAATCGGAACGCGGCTCTGGTTTTATTCTGACGCGTTTTCTTCACGCGAACCGGTATCCACTTCGCTCGAAAACGCTCTGGTTTGTTTCTCATTGTATCGAACGGCCGGTGTGAAGCGTTTCATACCGGCCGGTTTGGCTTGCGACTATCATCGCGCAATAGTTTGTTGTCTGAGCATGATCTTTCCGGAAAACCGCTTCGCACTTTTCCGGATCATGCTTGAACCTTTGACGTACTCGCCGGACTCTTGAATGGGCGGGGAATTTTTCACCACGGAATCATTTGGAGTGCCGCCATGCCGAAAGCAGCCCGCATTTCGACGTCGATCCCGGTTTCGCCCGCATCCGAAAGTTCAGATACGACGCAGTTGGTGACGGTCGCGCTGTTCTCCGGCATCGGCCTGTTGATTTCGCTGGTCGCCGTCATCCTCGGCATACAGGGCGTCTGGTTCTGAGTTCGTCCACCTGAACGGCCTGCCGCCGCCAGGCGACGGCAGGCACTTTGAATCACATCAGGCTGCGTTCAGGCTGCCGGCGGCCTGCAGCGCGCCCGCAACCGCCTTTTCGCGATGCTCGGGGCCGACCTGGATGCCGTCGGCGGGGATGAACTCAACATTCCTGACGCCGATGAAGCCGAACACGCCGCGCAGGTAGGTCTCGAGGTGCTCGAGCGCGGCCATCGGCGTGTCGGCGCCGTAATAGCCGCCGCGCGAGATCGCGATGATGACGCGCTTGTTGCCGGCCAGTCCCTCGACGCCGCCGGCGCCATACTTGAACGTCTTGCCCGCGACCAGGATGCGGTCGATCCAGGCCTTGAGCTGGCTCGGAATCGTGAAATTGTACATGGGCGCGCCGATCACGACGATGTCGGCGGCGAGGAACTCGTCCAGCACCGCCTGGCCGGTCGCGATGTCGTCGCGTACCGACGGGTCCGGCGCCGCGCCCTGGCTGGCGGCGAGGTGCAGGCCGGAGAGGTGGGCGAGCGGCGTCTGGCTGAGGTCGCGGTAGCTGACGACGAGGCCCGGATTGGCCTGGCGCAGCCGCTCGACGGCAGCGGCCGAGACCTGGCGGCTGACGGAGTGGGGGCCGAGGACCGAGGAATCGATGTGCAGAAGTTTCATGGCTGGGGTCACCTTTGGTATAGGTTTGTAACTGGCGCTATATGAGTGACCGCCCTAAATCTCCGCAAGAACGCACATTTTTGAAACCCGAGCACACCAATGGAACCCGAGCACATCGATGTAACCGCCGAAACCGGCCTGCCGCGTGGTCCCGGGACGCATCAGGACTGCCGCGGCGTGGCCTCGGTGCTGTCGCGGGTCGGCGACAAATGGAGCGTGCTGGTCATCATGCTGCTGCGCGATGGACCGCGCCGCTTCAACGAGCTGAAGAGGATGATCAACGGCATCTCGCAGCGCATGCTGACCTTGACGCTGCGCGGCCTGGAGCGCGATGGCCTGGTGACGCGCACGGTGTTTCCGACCATTCCGCCGCGGGTCGACTACGAGCTGACCGATCTCGGGCGCGGACTGGCGGTGCCTGTGATGGCGCTCGGCGAATGGGCGTTCGCGCATCTGCCAGAAATCGAGGGCGCGCGGAACGATTTCGACGCGCGGAATGGCGAAGGCTGAGTTCGGAGCCTTCGCGTTCGGACAAGCAGACCCGTCATCCTGAGAGCCTGCGTAGCAGGCGTCTCGAATGATGCACGGCCACCAGTCGGGCCGTCGATCCTTCGAGACGCGCTGCGCGCTCCTCAGAGCCTGACTGAAAAATGGGTGAGTGATCTCAGTGGGGTGTGATTCCATCGGATTTGCAAAGATTCGAGGGAGAGCACGATGCCCTGGACCAAGATCACTCGGGAGCAATATCGGCGGGACGATCTGCGTTATGCAAGCGATATGACCGATGCGGAGTGGGCGGTGATCAGACGCCTGTTGCCGCGAGCGAACCGGCGCGGCCGG
Organism: Bradyrhizobium sp. USDA 4503; assembly: GCF_054055815.1. Lineage (NCBI taxonomy): Bacteria > Pseudomonadati > Pseudomonadota > Alphaproteobacteria > Hyphomicrobiales > Nitrobacteraceae > Bradyrhizobium > Bradyrhizobium sp. USDA 4503. Next base: position 1,979,283 of record NZ_JBSRXS010000001.1, on the reverse strand, counting down.
CCGCGTAAGACGGAGCTGCGTCGTGTGATCGAAGCGATCCTCTATATCGTTTCGACCGGCTGCCAGTGGCGGGCGTTGCCGCAGGAGTTCCCGCCCTATTCGACGGTGCAGGGCTATTTTTATAGATGGCGGGATACAGGCCGGTGGCAGAGGATTGTCAGCGTGCTTGTCCGCCGGGCGCGAAAAAAGCTTGGACGGACACCGAAGCCGACGGCAGCCGTGATCGACAGTCAAAGTGCGCCAACCACCCAAGCTGGTGGACCGCGCGGCTACGATGCAGGCAAGCGCATCTACGGCCGCAAGCGGCACATTGTGACGGATACCAATGGCCTCCTCCTTGGGGTTCATGTTCATCCCGCCAACGTTCAGGACTGCCATGGCGCCGTACCGCTGCTGAAGAACGTGCGGATGAACTTCCCCCGGCTGCGCCACGTCTTTGCCGACCGGATCTACCGCGGAAATCAACTCCTCGACGCGCTCTCAGACTGCGGTCCATGGACTGTCGAGATCGTCGAGCGGCCTCAAGGCGTCAAAGGCTTCCAGCTTCTGCCGAGGCGGTGGGTGGTTGAACGCACATTCGCTTGGTTCGGCAGATGCCGCCGCCTCGCCAAGGACTTCGAGGCGACGGTGGCAACCGAAGCTGCCTGGCTGCTGATTGCACACATCAGGCTCCTGACCCGCAGACTCGCGGCTGCAGCTAAGGTTGGGTGATTTATGAGTCAGACTCTCAGGATGACGGACAGGCGTTTGCGCGAGCGAGATATTCAGCTCGTCAAATCATCGACACCAGCCCACCGCCGTGGCGTTCGAGCCTGCCGGCGAGCTCGAGCTCGAGCAGCACGGCGCGGACAACGGCCGGCGACACGTCGGCCATCCGGATCAGATCGTCGATGCTGATCGGGCTCGGCCCGAGCAGGTCGATGATGCGCGCGCGATCGCCGCTATCAGTGGCAAAGTCCAGCGGCTCGTCGTCCTCGCGCGCGCCAAGCATCACCGGCCGCTCCATGATCGGCGTCACCGCGCTGATGACGTCGGCGGCTTCGGTGACCAAGGTGGCGCCTTGCTTGATCAGGTCGTTGGCGCCGGCGGCGCGCGGATCGATCGGCGAGCCCGGCACCGCGAACACCTCGCGGCCCTGTTCGGCCGCCATCCGCGCAGTGATCAGCGAGCCCGAGCGATGCGCGGCCTCGACGATCACGACGCCGAGCGAGGCGCCCGAGATCAAACGATTGCGACGGGGAAAGTCGCGCGCCCGCGGCACGTGGCCGAGCGGCATCTCCGAGATCGCCGCGCCATGCTCGAGCAGGGCGGCCAGCAGATCCTCGTGCTCTGGCGGGTAGATTCTGTCGTGGCCGCCGGCGAGCACGGCGACCGTGCCGCTGGCAACGGTGGCGCGGTGCGCTGCCTGATCGATGCCGCGGGCGAGGCCCGAGATCACGACAAAGCCGGCATCGCCAAGATCGCGCGCCAGGGTGCCTGCAAATTTCAACCCGGCGCCGGAGGCATTGCGGGAGCCGACGATCGCGATCATCGGCCGCGTCAGGGTATCGCGCGCGCCGCGCACGGCAAGCAGCGGCGGCGCGTCGTCGATAGTGGCAAGCCGCGCCGGATAGTGCGCTTCCTCCGGCGCGACGAGATCGATGCCGAATTTGCGGCAGGCCGCGAGCTCGGCGGCGGCGTCGGCCTCGCTGCAGATCCGCCCGGGGCCGGAGGCGCCGCCGCGGCGCGCGAGGTCAGGCAGGCGCTCCAGCGCGTGCGCCGCATCGCCAAAATGGCGGAGCAGCGATGCAAAGGTGCGCGGGCCGACATTGTCGGAGCGGATCAGCCGCAGGCGGTTGAGCCGTTCGGTGTCGGTGAGTTTTGGAGGGCTGGGCGAGCGGTCATGCATACGGGGCCCAGCTTCGCCCAACCTGAGATTGTGATCAACTGCGACATTGGCGCAGCCGCGCGCGACGCGCTAAAAGCGCTTGGCAAGAAGCCGCCAAAAACCGTCAAGAAACAGGACGTCCGCCGATGATTTCGCTTGCCGATCTCCAACGCCGCATAGCCTCCGGCGAATTGTCCACCGATGTCGCCATCACGCAGACGCGGGACGCCATCGCGGCGCAGGACAAGACTATCGGCGCCTTCGTCCGCCTCGACGAGACGGCGCGTGGGCAACAGGCCGGGCCGCTGCGTGGAATTGCAGTCGGCATCAAGGACATCATCGATACCGCTGACCTCCCGACCGAGATGGGCGCCGCGATCTATCGCGGGCATCGGCCGCGCGCCGACGCTCCGGTCGTGATGGCGCTGAAGCAGGCCGGCGCCACCATCATCGGCAAGACCACGACGACGGCATTCGCGGCGAACGATCCGACCGCAACGCTCAATCCGCACAATCACGCGCACACGCCGGGCGGCTCGTCGTCGGGCTCGGCCGCCGCGGTCGCCGCCGGGATGATCCCGCTGGCGCTCGGCACGCAGACCGGCGGCTCGGTGATCCGGCCGGCCTCGTTCTGCGGCGTCGCCGCGATCAAGCCGAGCTACCGGCTGCTGCCGACCGTCGGCGTGAAATGCTTCTCCTGGACGCTCGATACCGTCGGGCTGTTCGGCGCCGGCGTGCGCGACGTCGCGCTGGGGCTCGCTGCGATGACGAAGCGGCCCGAGCTGGTGGTGCCGTCGAAGGTTTCCGCGCCGCGCATCGGCGTCGTCACGCAGGCCTTCGCCGGCGCGCCTGAACCTTCCGGCGCGGAGGCGTTGCAGAAGGCCGCGCGTGCGGCGGAGCAGGCCGGTGCGACCGCGCGCGAACTCGCGATGCCCGAGGTCGTCGCGGAGGCGTGGCGGATCCATCCGGTGGTGCAGGAGTTCGAGGCGCATCAGTCGTTCGCCTGGGAATACGGCCAGAACTACGATGTGATGCCGCCGCTGCTGCGCGGCCGGCTCGACGAGAGCAAGGGCGGCACGCCGGCGGAATACGACGCGGCGATGGACGTCACGCTGCGCGCACGGCAGGCGCTGGCTGCTGTTCTCACCGAGGTCGACGTGCTCGTGACGCTGTCGGCACCGGGCGCGGCACCCGAGGGTTTGGCGTCGACCGGCGATCCCCGTTACAACCGGCTCTGGACCTTGTTGGGCGTGCCCTGCGTCAACGTGCCGACGCTGACCGCCGAGGGCGGATTGCCGGTCGGCGTGACCGTGATCGCGGGTTTTGGCAATGATGCCAAAGCGCTGGCGGCCGCGAGCTTTGTCGAGGACGCGCTGAAGCGGTAGGCTTGGTCATTCCGGGGCGATGCGCCGCATCGAACCCGGAATCTCGCCCCACAACTTCTGGATTCCCCGGTGCGCAATTGCGCACCTGAGGTTCAGCGCTGCGCGATGCCCCGGAATGACATACGTCACTTCCGCTCGCCGATCTTGCCCTCGGTACCGGCCTGCAGGCGCTGGATGTTCTCGCGGTGCATGTAGAACAGCAGCAGCGTCAGCACGGCGAACAGCGAGGCGAGCGCGTTATGGCCGAACCACCACAGGAACAGCGGCGTCACGAACGCGGCGATCAGCGCCGACAGCGACGAGTAGCGCGTGGTGTAGGCGGTGCCGAGCCAGATCACGGCGAAGATCAGCGCCGCCGGCCAGAACAGGCCGAGCAGCACGCCGAGATAGGTCGCGACACCCTTGCCGCCGCGAAACTTGAGCCAGACCGGGAAGAGGTGGCCGAGGAAAGCCCCCAGCGCCGCCAGCATCGCCGCGTTCGGGCCGTCGATGGTGCCGGCGATGATGACGGCGACGGTGCCCTTCAACATGTCGCCGAGCAGCGTCGCCGCGGCGAGGCCCTTGCGGCCGGTGCGCAGCACATTGGTGGCGCCGATATTGCCCGAGCCGACCGTGCGCAGATCCTGCGTGCCGGCCATCCTGGTCAGCACCATGCCGAACGGGATCGAGCCCAGCAGGTAGCCGATCAGGAAGGCGAGCGGCAGCAGCCCATCAGCAGACATCGCAGTGGTTCCCTGGAGCGGTCCGGCCCGAACGGGGCAGTGCCGTCAATGAAATATTAACCATAAATCCGCACCATGGCCTTGGTAATGAGGGAGCTTATCATGGCTTCTGTTCGCAGGCGGCTGGAGCAGTTTTTCTTTGTCGTTTACGTCGCGGCCATCGTCGTTGGCACAACGATGGAAGCGATGTCGCAACTCGCGTCGCGCTAAGTTCCACCCCAGTTTCAGACGTGCTCGTAAACGGTCCGTCCGCCGACGATCGTCCGCGTCACGCGGCCCGAGAAGCGGGCGTCGTCGAACGGCGTGTTCTTGCACAGTGATTTGAGATCGTCGCGGTCGAGGACCCAGGGCGTGTCGGCGTCGATCACGATGACGTCGGCCGGCGCGCCCGCGCGCAGCGTGCCGCCGGCCAGGCCGAGCAGCTCCGCCGGCCGTGTCGACATCGCCCGGATCAGCGTCTTGAAGTCCATCTCGCCATTGTGGATCAGCCGCAGCGCCGCCGGCAGCATGGTCTGCAGGCCGACTGCGCCGCTCGCCGCTTCCGCGAACGGCAGCCGCTTGACCTCGACGTCCTGCGGATTGTGGTCGCTCATCACGACGTCGATCAGCCCGGAGGCCAGCGCCGCGACCAGCGCCTTGCGGTCCTCCTCGGTGCGCAGCGGCGGGGCCAGCTTGAGGAAGGTGCGGTAGGGGCCGATGTCGTTCTCGTTCAGCGTCACGTGATTGATCGAGACCGAGGCCGAGACATTGTGGCCGGCGTCGCGGGCGCGCTTGAGGATCTCCAGCGACTCGATCGAGGTCAGCGAGGCTGCGTGGTAGCGCCCGCCGGTCAAGCCTGCGAGCCGCATGTCGCGTTCGAGCATGATCGACTCGGCCGCGGTGGGAATGCCGGCGAGGCCGAGCCTTGTGGCGAATTCGCCCTCGTTCATCACGCCTTCGCCCACCAGATTCGGATCCTCGGTGTGATGCACGATCAGCGCGTCGAAATCGCGGGCATAGGTCAGCGCGCGCCGCATCACCTGGGCGTTGGTGACGCTGCGGTCGCCGTCGGTGAAGGCGACGGCGCCGGCGGCCTTGAGCAGGCCGATCTCGGTCATCTCCTGGCCCTGCATGCCCTTGGTCAGCGCCGCCATCGGATGGATGTTGACGATCGCGGTGTCGCGGGCCCGGCGCAGCACGAAGTCGACGGTCGCCGAATTGTCGATCACCGGCGAGGTGTCGGGCTGGCAGATGATGGTGGTGATGCCGCCGGCCGCGGCGGCCTGGCTGGCGGAGGCGAAAGTCTCGCGATGGCTGGCGCCGGGCTCGCCGACAAAGGCGCGCATGTCGATCAGGCCGGGGGCCACGATCTTGCCGGCGCAATTGACGATGTCGGTGCCTTCGGGGACGCCGGCGGCGCCGATGCCGCGCTTGGCGTCACGGATCACGCCGTCGGCAATCAGGACATCGCCCGGACCGTCGAAATCGCGCGACGGATCGATGACGCGGGCGTTGGCGAGCAGGATGGGGCGGCGGTCGGTCAGCATCGGTCTCACGCGTTCGGCAGGTTGCGGGCGAGCGCTTCCAGCACCGCCATGCGCACTGCCACACCCATTTCAACTTGTTCACGGATCAGCGACTGCGCGCCGTCGGCGACGAAGGTGTCGATCTCGACACCGCGGTTCATCGGGCCGGGATGCATCACCAGCGCATCCGGCTTGGCATAGCCGAGCTTCTTCTGGTCGAGGCCGAAATAGTGGAAATACTCGCCCGACGACGGCACGAAGGAGCCGTTCATGCGCTCACGCTGCAGCCGCAGCATCATCACGATGTCGGCGCCGTTCAGCCCCTCGCGCATGTCGCGCGCGACCTCGACGCCCATCCGCTCGATGCCGGGCGGCAGCAGCGTGGAGGGGGCCACCACGCGGACGCGTGCGCCCATCGTGTTGAGCAGGAAGATGTTGGAGCGCGCCACCCGCGAATGCAGCACGTCGCCGCAGATCGCGATCGTCAGCCCCTCGAGCCGGCCCTTGTTGCGGCGGATCGTCAGGGCGTCGAGCAGCGCCTGGGTCGGGTGCTCGTGGCTGCCGTCGCCGGCGTTGATCACGGAACCATCAACCTTGCGCGCCAGAAGCTCGACCGCGCCGGAGGCGTGGTGGCGCACCACCAGGATGTCCGGGTGCATCGCGTTCAGTGTCACCGCGGTGTCCATCAGGGTCTCGCCCTTGCGGGTCGACATCGATGACACCGACATGTTCATGACGTCGGCGCCCAGGCGTTTTCCGGCGATCTCGAACGAGGACTGGGTCCGGGTCGAGGCCTCGAAGAACAGATTGACCTGGGTACGGCCGCGCAGGCTGGCGCGCTTCTTGTCGACCTGGCGGTTGAGCTCGACATACTCCTCGGAGAGGTCGAGCAGGCCCGTGATGTCGTCAGCGGAAAGGCCCTCGATGCCCAGCAGATGCCGGTGACCGAGGACAAAAGTCGATTTCAATGATGGGGTCATTAAAGCGAGAGCTATAGGCGCGGATGGCCGGTGGGGCAAGCGCGAAGAGGGCTCGCGGGAGTTTTCCCCGAGTAAGATGTCGCCGCCTTCCCGGCGGTGCTGCCGGGGCTCGCCGCGGGACATCCGCGCCTTGCTTTTGCGGGGGTTTCCGGAACAAGACGTGGATGGCGGGGCACAGGCGGAGCGGCAGCGACGCCGTCCTCCTGACGGGCTATACCCGGCCGTGACGCCGGAGCGAGACCTCGTGAAAATTGTCGTGATCGCATGGATGGCCATCGCATTGATCCCGGGGGCGATCTCGCCTGCCTTCGCTCAGAACTTGCCCGGCGACTTCGCGTTCCTTCGCGACATCGATCCGACCATCATCCAGGACATCCGCTACGCCGGCGCGAACAATTTCATGGGGCGGCCGATCGCGGGCTATGGCGCGGCGGAATGCGTGGTGAAGCGGGAGGTCGGGCTCAGGCTCAAGGCCGTGCAGCAGGAACTGGCCCGGCAAAGACTGTCGCTGAAGATGTTCGATTGCTACCGGCCGGCCCGCGCTGTCGCCGACATGGTGGCGTGGTCGAAGAACGGCACCGAGACCGCCGCCGAGCGGCGCTACAACCCGGCCTTTTCGAAGGCGGACCTGTTCCGCCTCGGCTACATCGCCACCCATTCGGGCCATTCGACAGGGGCCGCGGTCGATCTCACGCTGGTCGATCTTGGCGCCGACAATTCGCGCAAGTTCGATCCGGCCAGGGACTATGCCGACTGCACCGCGCCAGCCGCCACGCGCGCTCCGGAGGGCAGCGTCGACATGGGCACCGGTTACGATTGTTCCGACCTGAAGGCCCACACCGCGACGGGCTCGATCACGCCTGCGCAGAGGCGCTGGCGCGCCATGCTGGTCGCGGCGATGGCCCGGCAAGGGTTCGCGAACTATGCCAAGGAATGGTGGCACTTTTCGCTGCCGCGGGCAGGCGGCCCGGCCTACGACTTCCCGATCGTCCGGGCGCGGTAGCGCGTTTTCGAGAAGTGGACGCCGGTTCGCGTGAAGAAAACGCCTCAGAACAAGAGACTGGAGCTTCGATTCTGTTTCAATCAGAGCCGAAACTCTAGGGCAGGATTTTCCTCAAATCCGAAGCATTTTCGCAAGACGACGCTTGCCATCGCAAAAGTAGCTGAGCGACCTTTCAACACTCCTTAATTGTGGCCGTATGAAGTGCCGGCAACACGGGAGCATGCAGCATGCGTTTCGCAGCCATTGCAATTGTTGTCGTCGGCGTCGCCGGCGTCTTGATCTATGATCGACACGACAAGAGCGCGAATTATCAGCGCGTCGATGCCCGCATCAGCGGCGTCAGCGAGCAATGCTATCTGGAAAAGGTCGAGCGCGGGGTCATCACCAAGACGACATCGACCTCCGATCTGACCCGCTGCGAGATTGCCGAACTGCTGCGCAAGGAGCATCCCAAGTGGCAGGGCTATGACGTGAAGCACAAGATCGAGGTGAAGGTCGTCTATGTCTCGCCGGTCGACGGAGCCACCCACCAGTCGAGCCTGCAGATGTCCTACTTCCCCAACGGCAAGCCGCTGCGCGCCGGGGACGTGTTTCCCGTCCTTGCCTCCAAGACCAAGGCGGACAAGACGCGTTCGATCTGACCGCCGCGGTTCGACAGGACGGAAGCACAACCATGCGCCTTGGCCTCTACGCTATGATCGCTGTCGCCGTCGCGAGCTTCTATGTCTATAGCGAGCTCGACAAGCGGTTGAACTTCCGGCCGATCGATGCGCGCGTCAGCAGCGTCAAGGAACAATGCTACATGGAGAAGACCGAGGGGTCGCGAAGCTCGACCTCCGATCTGTTGCCGTGCGAGCTTACCGAGCTGCTGGCACGCCATCATCCGAAGTGGCACGGCGCCGACATCAAGCACAAGATCGAGATCCGGTTTGCCTACATCTCGCCGGTGGACGGCGCCGCGCATGAGTCCAACCTGCAGTTGGCGGCCTATCCCGATAACCGGCAATTGAGCAGCGGCGACATTTTTCCTGTCCAGGCTTCCAGGAAGGAGGCGAACCGGACCCGCGTCAATGACTGGGTCGACCGCTGGCTCGGCCGCCATGCGCCCAAGCATGGCAGCATCTGAACGCGATGAGCTTGGGCGCAGGCTGGTCCTACGCGCCGATAAACCCGCGGCGCAGCAATCCGCCCAGCACACCGCGAAGACTGGCGACGGCGGCGATGTTGCCGTGCGACGCGCTGAACAGCCACACCACCAGACGCTGATACTGTTCGGCGCTCGGCTCAAGCCGCGCCAGCACGGTTTGGCGGGATCGCGAGACCATGGAAATGTCGGTCCACCCCAGCTCCTCCAGGTGAATTCTGTAGCGCCAGCCGGCAAGCTCAAGCGCCTCGCCCGACCGACCCGAGAGCCGCACCGAGTCCGGTGATATCGCGAGCAGGCGGCACGACAGGATTTTTCCTTCGCCGAAGAGCCAGACCAGTTCGTCCGTCTCGAACATGTGACCGGAGCGAGGCAGCTCGAAGCAGACCAGGAACGCGATGAAGGCGATCAGCATCGCGATCGCCGCCCACAGCATGTTGAAGAAATCGAGCGAGGAAATCTCGCTGGCGCCGTACGGGGAGACGTACGCCCACACGATGCTTGCGGCGGAGCTTGCCGCGATCAATCCGAAAATGGCGGCGAGTTTCCAGTGGATGCGCGGCGCCGATCGATCACCTCCCTTGTCGGTGATCTTGAAGGGACGTCCGAACGGCTTGACGATGGCGCTGAGCAGCGTTGCGGTCACCGCAAAGCAGGTGACGGCGTGGGTGGCCTCCATGAACAAGGGCAGCGTCCGCGCGCGCGATATCCAGCTCATGTAGATAATCTGTCCGAGCAGCGCCGGCATGCCATAGCGCAGGAAGGAATGATAATCGGCTTCGAACGCGGGCAGCCCGCCGAACCAATAGATCGTCGGTGCGATCAATAGCAGCACCATGAAGGGTTTGGAGAGCCAGTTCAGCACGCCGTGCACATAGTGCCAGCGCTCGGTGAAGCTGAAGCCGCGGCCGAACAGCGGTCCGTTGCGCAGCAGGGCAACCTGTATGGTGCCAAGGCACCAGCGAGCGCGCTGAGTGACATATTCCGGGATGCCTTCGGCCGAAAGTCCGAAACTGAGCGGCTCGTTCAGCCAGACCGTGCGATAGCCGCGCGCCAGCATGGTGTAAGTGAGGTTGATATCCTCCGAGATCGCCTGTTCGGGAAAGCCGCCGATCTCGTCGAGCCGGTCGCGGCGAACGACGAAGGAGGTGCCGACGCAGAACGCGCAGCCCCACGCATCCTTGGCGGGTTGAAAGACGTCGAAGAAGAAGCGTTGATCGTCGACCCAGCTCTTCTCAGCCAGGAGATTATGCTGGATCGGATCGGCGTTGTAGTAAAACTGCGGGGTCTGCACGATCGCAACCTCCGGATCGGACAGCAGCAGGCCGACCGTGCGTTTCAAGAAGTCACGCCGCGGCGCGAAATCCGCATCGAGCACCAGAATGACCGGCGCGGCGGTCGCACGGCCAGCCGCGGCCAACCCGTTGTTGAGGTTGCCGGCCTTGGCACCCCTGTTGTCAGGCCGCGTCAGATGGCGTGCGCCGACCCGCTCGCAATAGTCCCGCAGCCAGTCGCGTCGCGTGTCATCGAGAACCCACACCGTCACATTGGCATAGTCGAGCGCCAGCGCGCCCAGGATCGAGCGCTGGAGGATTTCGAGCGGCTCGTCATAGGTGCAGATGAAGACGTCGACGGCGGGATCGCGATTGTCCGCGGCCAAAAGCTGCTGGGCGGCGTCGGCCTGCGCGGTGCGGTCGGTGCTGCGGAACAGGATGACGATCGAGATCAGCGTGTAGAGGATCGCGAGCAACTCGAACGCAATGAAGAGCCGCGGCCAAAGACTTTGCGCCGATAACTCGAACGGCGGCAGCGTATCGCTCCATCGCCACAGCGCATACGTGACGAGAAGGGCCGCCGTGGTCGTCCCGAACAGCGTACGGTGGCTGGCATGCGACGGCTCCAACAGCCGAGCCATGACCAGAAGCCCGAGCAAAATGCCGACGTCGATGGTCAGGACTGACACGATATCCGCGGCGGATGGGAACATTAGCGTATCCTTTTGCCGGTGAACGGATTCCAGCCGGTTTCGGCCAGCGCGGCCCACGCCGTCGCGCCGAGATGCGGGCGGCGGTAGTAGAAAAAGTCGGGATCGCCGCCGCTGGTCGGATCGATCGATAATCCCGTCGTCAGCCGCGCCGGCCGTGACGCATTGAGCAGGCCGGACGACGTCTGGTCCGCCTTCAGGTCTGCCAGCAGTCGATCGCTCTCGTGTAGGTCGCCGCTGATCCGGTAGGCCAAGGCCGCCTGCGCGGTGCCCTCCACCCAGAGGCCGTCGCGATCGCCGTTGAAATCGAAACCGCCGTCGACCCCGAGCCGCGCTTTTGCGAAGCCGAGCGCGCTCTTCCATGCTGCGGGCGATTCAGGCATCGCCATCCACGGCCAAAGCTGCGCGTCGAGCGCGAGCAGGCCCTCGTCCGCGAGGCTGCCGTCAGGCTTCGTCCCAAGCAGGAAGTGATCGCCGCGAAAGGCGCGATCGAGCAGCCGCCGCGCCTGTCCTGCCGCGCTGTCGTATTTCCGTTCGCCAGTCAGGCGGAACAGCCAGCGAGCGGCGGCGTGGACGTCGGCGTTGTGCTCGGTCGACATCCAGGTGAGCCTGACCTGCTTCGGATCGTAGCCGTGAAAGCCGCCGTAAAAGCCATTTTCGGAAGCGGTTGCGCCGATCATCCAATCGACCAGGCGCTCCGCGTCGGCGAGATATCGAGGATCGTGGGTTGCCTGATGCAGCGTCAGCAGTGCCAAGGCAGCCCAGGCGACGTTTCCGGTCGAGGTGCCGTCCTGCGCCGGATCCTCCGCCCAGACCCTGGCATGTCCGTCCCACCAGCCCGGTAGATCGGGAATAGGCTGGTTCACCGCGCCGGCACGATAGGCATTGCGCACACGGCCGTCATCGAAGCTCCGGTCGTTGCCTGCGGCGCGGCTGAGCGCGTTGCTGATTGGCCTTGCATCCGACACGTTGCCGCAGGCAACAAGCGCAATGACGGCGAGCGCATTGTCGTAGACGAACGCCGTCGTGGCGAGACCCGCGGGAAGGGCCGCTTCATCCTCGCCGGGCTCATAGCTGCGGACGAAGACCGCGTCGGCCGCGCTGCTGTGCGGCGCGACCGCCTTTTTCAGCCCGGCGCAGAACGTGCTTGCGGTTTGCGCCGTGTGGCCTGCCGCCGGCGCGCCCACGATCGCCGCGCACAGCATCATCGCGATGGCCGATTTCATTGCGATACGAGGGCACGAGTTCCGGGTGGTGGTTCGTTGTCGTCGGCCTTCGGCTGCGGCGGCTCCGAGGCATGGAAAGCGTCATACAGACGAGCGATACCGGCGCGCCGGGCATCCGCATCCGGCGGCGTCTTCTGCGCGGTATCGGCGGTGCCTGCGTCGCCGCCGATCCACGACGCAACGTAGTGGCCGAGCCGGTGCCAAGTGACCGACATCGAGGGGACCACACCATTCTCGCGCGTCACCGTCACCCATTGGCCGACCGGACAGGCGGACGCGTCGGCGGTCCCCGTTTGCTGCACCGGTCCGCCGTCGCCTGCCTGGTCCGGCGTGATGATGGCGTAGAGTTCGCGCCGCTCGGTTTGCGGGAACGGAACGGCAAAGCGCTCATCGGCTTTGTCGCTGGTCTTCGGTACGACCGCAGTGACGACGCCGGACCGCAACGAACTCCCGTCGATGCGAACGCGGGTGCCGGGCATCATGCTCTGGCCCTGCCGGTAGGAAAAGATGGCGACGACAAAGCGCTTGTCGCAGTCGATGACGGAGCTGATAGTATCACCGGCGCTGACATGCCGCCCCATCGCGGCGCCGACGCTCGAGACCTTGCCCTGGCCGCGCGCGACGACATCGGCATCCGCCAGCGTCGCCAGCCTGCGCGTTTCGGCGTCGATCAGGTGCTCGAGATCGGCAAGCACTGCGGCTTGCTGCTTTTGCTCGATTTTCATCCGCGTGGCGTCGAGATCGATGTCCCTGCGCTTCTGGGCCAGATTGTTGAGAGCAACCAGTTCCTCGCCGACATAGATACCCCTGCTCAGGGCGTTGAGCTGTGCCATCTTCTGATTCAGCTTGGCGGCCTCTGCGTCCGCACCATGTATGGTCGCGGCATATTGCTGAGTTGTCGGCCGGAGCATGTCGTTACTCGCGGCATTGCGTGTCACCATATTGGTCTGGCGGTCGACCAGGGCCTTCTTTTCACCGCTCGCGGCGTTGGATTGAGCAACACGGGCGCGAAGCTCCTCGATCCGCGACTGTAACTGACCCTTGAGCTGGCTGGTCTGATCAGCAATCTCGCCATCGAGGGACGAAACATAGTTGAAGTCCGATTCGTGCTTTGCGCGCGTCGCATCGAGCTTCTGCCGTGCGTCGGACGCCTTTTCCTGCAACGCGATCAGCGTCCCGCGATCGATCCTTGGATTGCTGATCCGCGCCAGCGTTTCGCCATCGCGGACGTCCCGGCCCGGAAGCACCGTCAACAGGCCGACTTCGCCGCTGATCGGCGCGGTCAAAAGCGTAACGGGGGCGTTGACCACGGCACGATCGGATTGATCTGCAACGATCGGCGGCGTCACCGCGGTGAGCATCAGGACAGAGAGCAATCCGGCGACGCCGATGGCGAATATTCTCAGTATTCCGGGATGTTTCCGCACAGTACCGCGCGTTTCAGATCTATCAATCATCAGTTCTCTCTCGGTTGGGAGGGCCTAAAAGAGCGCGTCTTGGTGATTGGTTGCCTGTTTTTCCCTGCGCATGGCTAGGACTGCAACAACGCAGAGCGCATTTGGTTGCTGCAGAAACCGAGCGGAAAACCTGCAGCAGGAGCGGCGGACGCACGGAGGAACGGGTGAACGGCAGCCCGGATCGCCGGTTCCGGCCGTACGGCGGCGGCTGATGATAGCGGACAGCCCAAGGGGCGTCCGTTGATGGGCCCTGCTGCGATATCGCCCCGCGATCGGAGCGGACATCGGCTGCGCGGACCCCGATAACCCCCGATTCACCAGCACGCGGCCGAATGCGCATTTTTCGCTGCCCGGCACCGGCTCACGGGCTTATGATCCTCCGATTCCATTGCGCCGCGGCTGGCCCGTGATCCCGGCCGGAAGAGGCCGGTTGTCCAGGCCGCATGCGTGCAGACCAGTTGCCGAGGAGACCATGACGCAGGCTCCGTTTGCCACCCACGACGTCTTCAACCAATCGCCGCCGTTCGAAAATGTCGACCTGTCCACGGTGGATGCGCCGCTCGCCGCGGCGGTCGCTGCCAATGGCGGGGCGGCGGCAACGGCTGAGCTGTCCGATTTCGGCAAGCATTGGGGATCCGCTGCCATGGCGGAGCGCGGCCGCATCGCCAACGAGAACACGCCGAAGCTGCGGCTGTTCGATGCCAAGGGCAATCGCCGCGACGAGGTCGAGTTTCACCCGGCTTATCACGAGCTGATGGCGCACTCCGCGCATGCCGGCGTGCACAACTCGACCTGGAGCGCCGACGGCAAGCCGGCCGGCGGAGCGGCCGAGGTGGTGCGTGCGGCAAAGTTCTACATCGCTTCCCAGGTCGAGACCGGCCATCTCTGCCCGATCACGATGACGCGCGCCTCGGTCGCGGCGCTGGCCTCGCAGCCGGATATTCTGGCCAAGACGATGCCGGTGATAGGAACGCGCGCCTACGATCCCACCTTTGCGCCGTGGTGGAGCAAGCGCGGCATGACCCTCGGCATGGGCATGACGGAAAAGCAGGGCGGCACGGATGTGCGCGCCAACATGACGCGCGCCGAGCGCGACGGCGGGGCCTGGCGCATCACCGGGCACAAATGGTTCATGTCGGCGCCGATGTGCGACGCCTTCCTGGTGCTGGCGCAGACCATGAATGGGCTGAGCTGCTTCTTCATGCCGCGCTTTGCGTCCGACGGCACGGTCAACGCGATCCACTTCCAGCGCCTGAAGGACAAGCTCGGCAACCGCTCCAATGCCTCGTCGGAGGTCGAATTCCACGGCGCTTATGCCGAGCTGATCGGCGAGGAGGGCAAGGGCATCCGCACCATCATCCAGATGGTGCAGCTGACGCGGCAGGATTGCGCGATCGCATCCGCCGGGCTGATGCGATCGGGGCTGGCGCATGCGCTCCATCACGCGCGGCACCGCAGCGTGTTCCAGAAGCATCTCGCCGACCAGCCGCTGATGCAGGCGGTGCTGTCGGACATGGCGCTGCATGTCGAGGCGTCGATCGCGCTGGTGATGCGGCTCTGCCGTGCCTTCGATCGCGCGCCGGCCGATGCGGGCGAGGCCGCCTATATGCGGCTGCTGACGCCGGCGATCAAATACTGGACCTGCAAGAGCGCGCCCGGCTTCCTCTATGAGGCGATGGAGTGCCTCGGCGGCAATGGCTATGTCGAGGAAGGCATTTTGGCGCGCCATTACCGGGAGTCGCCGGTCAACGCGATCTGGGAGGGTTCCGGCAACGTGATGTGCCTCGACGTGCTGCGCGCGCTCGGCCGCGAGGCTGACGCCGCACTCGCGGTGCTGCGCGCGCTTGCCGAGGAGACCAAGGGCCTGCCGGGCGCCGCCGAGGCCGTTGCCTCGATCGGGCAGTCGTTCCGCCGGCCGGACAGCGAGCGCGTCGCGCGACTTGCGGTCGAGCAGCTGGCGCTCCTGGCGGCAACCGCGGCGCTCAACCAGGTCTCGCCGAAAAACGCCGAGCTGTTTGCGACGACACGGCTTGCCGAACGCCACGCCGGCATGTACGGCGCGGTGGACTTATCCGATGCCAATCAGCGCGCGCTGCTGGCGCGGGCGCTGCCATGACCACATTGACCACCGTCATGCCCGGCCTTGTGCCGGGCATCCACGTCTTTGCTTCGACAGGGCAAAGAAAGACGTGGATGGCCGGGACAAGCCCGGCCATGACGAATTGATAGAGCCGAGGTTCGCTGATGGATTCTCTCACGCCGCAAGACGCGACTGCCGCGATCGAACCGCCGCCGCTCCCCCCGCGGGTCTGGAAATTCTGGGGCACCGCGCTGTGGGGCCTGTTGATCTTCGCCGCGATGTTCGTCGGCCAGGTCACGGTCATCGTCTGGCGCATCGTCGCGCAGGGCGGCGAGGTGTCGACGGCCGGCATCACTCATGTGGTCGCCGACGGCCTGACGATCTCGCTCTCGGTCCTCGCCGGCCTGCCGATGGTGCTGCTGGTGCTGTGGTTCGCGATCCGCCGGACCCGGATCCCGTTCGCCGATTACCTCGGGCTGCGCGGGACGTCGTGGAAGAACGTGATCATCGGCATCGTCGCGCTCGTCGTGCTGGTCGGAGCCTGGGACATGGTGTCCCGCGCCGCCGGCCGCGAGGTGTCGCCGGGCTTCATGGGCGACGTGCTGAAATCGGCGCAGGAGCACAGTGCACTGTGGCTCCTGGTGATCGCCTTCGCCGTGGCCGCGCCGCTCTGGGAAGAACTGTTCGCACGCGGCTGGCTCTACCGCGGCTGGTCGGAATCCGCGCTCGGACCCTATGGCGCGATCCTGCTGTCGTCGATCGTCTGGACGGTGATGCACCTGCAGTACGACTGGTTCTTCCTCTGCCAGGTGCTGACGATCGGCCTCCTGTTCGGCTATTTGCGCTTCCGCACCGGATCGACCTGGCTGACCATCCTGCTGCACGGGCTGAACAATTTCGCGGCGACGATCCAGACCTGGTGGCTGGCGGGCTGAGAGTTCCCTATGCTAGGTTGAAGCTAGGCCCACCTTCGCTGCAACGTTGTTGCAGAAGAATCCCATATGTCGAACCTCGAGAATGCCAACGCGCCGGTCCCGGCACCGCCGCAGCGGACCTGGGATTTCGTGGAGACGGCATTCGTCATCCTGATCGCTTACGGCGTTTTTACGCTGGTTGGAGGTTGGGCCATGACGATCATCATCGCGGCGCAAGACGGCGTAGCCAGAATGTCGCCGGCTCAATTGCGGGATTTCGCCGCCCAGGGGCGATGGTACGGCGCTGGCCTTACCATCGCGAGCCCCTTGACGATCGGCGTGCTCTGGATCGCGATCCGGAAGGCTCGCCGCGGGTTCGAGGAATATCTCGCGCTCAACTGGCCGAGCCCGGCCGAAGCCATGCGCGCATTTGCAATCTTTGCCGGCATTCTGCTCGGTGAATCGGTCATCAATTCGAGTGTTGGTGGCGAGGGGGCCGCGGTGGATGACCCGGTCTTCGTGGTCAAGGGCGCGAACGGCTTGATGATCCTGCTCATCGGTACCTGCATTGCAGGACCCATCATGGAAGAGTTCCTCATTCGTGGCTTCTTGTATCGCGGCTGGTCGGAGTCGTTTCTGGGTCCGATCGGAGCGATCGTTCTGACCGCCGCCGTCTGGGCTATGACCCACACACAGTATGACGTTTATGGGAAGTTGGAGATATTCGGGATGGGATTGGCGCTGGGCTATTGCCGTTGGCGCAGCAACTCAACCTGGCTGACGGTCATGATCCATTCCGCCCTCAACACATTCATCTTTTTCGTGACAGGCCCGTATGTCTAGGGCCCAACGGCTGCGATCACGATTGGCATCGTGATGTCCGGGATCGTCTGCGGCGTGATCATCATCCGGAACCAGCGCCGGTGCGTCGCCAGCCATCGGAAGGTTGGAGGATGCCAGCATCCCGTCCGAGTGCTATGATCTGGATCAATGAATGAGCGCGGGCCGGACTGAAACCAGGCAGCGGCGGCTGCCGTCGTGCGAGCTCTTCTCATGGCTATCTTGATCCGAGCAATCCTGGCCAGCGTCGTTGCGCTGGCGTCTCTCGGCGCCATCACGCAGCAGGTGCGCGACCAGGGCGTTACCGACACCGAAATCCGGATCGGCAATGTCATGCCGTATAGCGGCGCGCTGGAGATTTTCGGCCAGATCGGCAAGGCGGAAGCCGCCTATTTCGAGATGATCAACGAACGCGGCGGCATCAATGGCCGCAAGATCCGCTTCATGTCCTATGACGATCTGTCGGATCCCGCCAACGCCATGGATCTCACGCGCATTCTGGTCGAAACCGACAATGTGCTCTTGATGTTCGGTTCGTTCGGCACGCCGGGGAATCTCGCGGTGCGGAAGTATCTCAACGAACGGAAGATCCCCCAGCTTTTCGTTGCTTCCGGCGATCACGAGCTCAGCGAGCCGTCGCTCTATCCGTGGACCATGGGCTGGCAGCCTTCGTATCGCGAGGAAGGGCGCATCTACGCCAACTACATCCAGGCGTTCTATCCCGGCAAGAAAATCGTGGCGCTTTGGGAGAATGACCAGTTCGGGCGCGAATTGTTCAAGGGACTGGTGCAAGGGCTGGGCGACGTCGCCCACAACATCAGGGTCGACATCGCCTATGATGTCGACGATCAGCACCTGGACGGCCACGTCTCGATCCTGAAGCAATCGGGTGCCGAGGTCTTTGTGTTTGCCGGAGTGCCGGAAAATGCCGCCAAGGTGATCCGCGCGGCGGCTGACCACGGCTGGCGGCCGGTGTTCGTCGTGAACCAGATGGCGTCATCGATCGAGACGGTGCTCAAGCGGGCCGGCACGGAGAATGCGACCGGCGTCATCACCGCCGCGTTCCTGAAGGATGCGAGCGATCCGGCCTGGAGAGCGGAGCAGGGCGCCTGGTACAGCTTCCTGGACAAGTACACCAAAGCCGGCGGCAAGGATGACGCGGCCGCAGTCTACGGCTATGCCGCCGCCGAAACGATGGTCGAGGTGCTCAGGCAATGCGGCAACGACCTGTCGCGCGAGAACGTCATGAAGCAGGCTGCGGCGCTCAGGGATTATCAGGCGTCCGCCTTGCTCCCCGGCATCAAGATCAACACCGCTCAGTTCCGACCGGTCGAGCAATTGCGGTTGCTTCAGTTCGATGGCCGTAGCTGGCAGCCGATCGGGGATGTGCTCGATACGGCGTTCGCCGGTTCGACCGGGAAATAGCGGCGATCAACATAAGCCTACGAGCCGCGCGCAATTGTTGCGGGCCTTCGCTCTTGCTGAAGCGCAAGGGCGAGTTGTGGTGCTACGTCGCTGGGACCGGCGGGCCGGTCTATTGCGGGAGGGCGCGCGCCGCTCGGCGCCGACGGGGCCTCGAAAGAGACGCAACTTCGAAAGTAATGACTTGTTGCGCGAATGGCACAGGAGGCCGCGGCCAAATCAGGTACATTGATACTGTATTGAAAGACTTTTCATCACCCGGAGCATTGCGTTGGCGTCAGACGCAGTCAGTCTGGCTGATACAACAAGCGTAGCGGACGGGGCGGCTGCTACAGCGCCGTTTCGCGTAAAGATCGTGACGCGCGACGAAATCGCCGGTTGTCCCGCTTGGGAGGCCAGTTTCGCCGACCTGCGCAAGGATCACCGCTACTACGAGATACTGGAGGATACGCTCCGTGAGCGTGTCGAGTACCGGTACTTCGCGATCATCGACCGGGCAGGCTGTCTCCATGCCGTCCAGCCGTTTTTTCTTCTCGACCAGGACGTTCTCGAAGGACTTGGAGCGCAATGGCAGCCGCTGCTGGCGCGCATCCGAGGCTTCGTTCCCGGGTTTCTCAAAATGCGAACCCTGATGGTCGGATGCTTCGCCGGTGAAGGGCATCTTGCCGGATCAAGCACGGTGCCGTCCGGCAAGATCGCCGAGATTCTTTGCGGCGAAATCGTCACGCTCGCCCGATCGTGCGGGGCGCAACTCATCGTCCTGAAGGAATTTCCTGCGCGCTACCGGCCGGTGCTGGATTGCTTTGTCGGGCGCGGCTTCGCCCGTGCGCCGAGCATGCCGATGACGGCGCTCAATATCGAGCACGACGACTTCGATGCCTACATGCAAAATGCGCTGCCGCGATCGGCACGCTGGCAGCTCCGCAAGAAATTCAAGGCAACCGACGGTGAAACCATAGCTCTTACCGTCACCGACGACGCAAGGGATGCCGTCGACGAGATCTATCCGCTCTACCTGCAGGTCTTCGATCGCTCGAAATTCCGTTTCGAGAAACTGACAGCCGACTATCTCCGCCGGCTCGGCAGCGACATGAAGGACAAGGTCCGCTTCTTCATCTGGCGCCGTGGCGGGAAGGTGATCGCCTTCAGCCTTTGCATGGTCGAAGGCGACAGTCTGTTCTGGGAGTATGTCGGGCTCGACTATGCTGTCGCACTCGACCTTCATCTTTATTACTACACCATTCGCGACATGATAAATTGGGCGATCGCCAACGGTTACAGGTGGCTTCGAAGCACGGGTCTCAGCTACGAACCGAAATTCCGGATGCGGCATGACCTCGATCCGCTCGACCTCTATGTGCGGCTTCGCTCTCCGCTTCCGAACGCGATCTTCAGGCTCCTGTTGCCCTGGATCGTACCGGCCCGCTATGACAAGACCTTGCGCAAATTCGCGAACTATCGCGAAGTCTGGTAGCGACCGATTGCGCGGCGATATTCAAGGCCGATCGGGTACGCCTTCTAAAGCCCCACCGCGGCAATCACGATCGGCATCGTGATCGCGGCCAGAATTGTCTGCAGCGTGATGATCTGGGCGAGCAGCGGCGCGTCGCCGCCCATCTGGCGCGCCAGCACATAGGCTGACGGCGAGGTCGGCACCGCGGCGCAGGCCGCGACGATGGCGAGATTGGAGCCGGTGACGCCGAACCACATCGCGAGCGCGACCGTCAGCACCGGCATCAGCACGAGTTTCAGCACCAATGCCGCGCTGGCGGCAAGGCTGGGCCGGAAGATGCCTTCCAGATGCAGCCCGGCCCCGGTGACGAGCAAGCCGATCGCCAGCGACGAGCCGCCGAGCGCGTCGGCGACGTCATACCAGATCTGTGGCAGCGGGATGTGCGCGACATTGATGACGAGCCCGATGACGCAGGCCCAGATCAGCGGGTTCTGCACGACAGTCATCACGATGGCGCCGGTCGAACGCTTCTCGGACGAGGCATATTTCGCCAGCACGGCGACGCTGAACACATTGACCAGCGGGATGATCGCGACCATCGCGACCGAAGCCAGGGCAAGGCCTGTGCTGCCATAGAGATTGCGCGACACCGACAGCGCGACATAGGTCTGCCAGCGCGTCGCGCCCTGGAAGATCGAGGTGAAGGCGGGGCCGTCGACGCCGGCGCGGGCCAGCGGGCCGCGCAGCGCGAGGCAGAACAGCGACATCACCAGCGCCGCGAGCAGCAGCGCGCCGCCGACGCCGGCGACCGGCACCGTGGTCAGGTCGGCCTTCACCAGGGTCTGCACCAAGAGCACCGGGAACAGCACGTAATAGGTCAGCCGCTCCAGCCCGTGCCATTGCGTATCGAGCGGCATCAGCGTGCGCTTGAGGACGAAGCCGAGCACGATCAAGAGGAACACCGGCAGCAGCGCCGCGATCACCACGGCCATGGTCAGCGCTCCCCGCGCAGCTTCGCCAGCCGGTCCAGCGCACCCTGCAGGATGAAGATCGCGGCGTGCTCGTCGATCACCTCGGCGCGGCGGGCGCGGCTGACGTCCATCCCGATCAGCTCGCGCTCGACCGCCGCAGTCGACAGCCGCTCGTCCCACAGCCCGATCGCAAGGGGGGTGAGGCCGGCGAAGTTGCGGGCGAATGCCCGGGTCGACTGCGCGCGCGGCCCCTCGCTGCCGTCCATGTTGATCGGCAGCCCGAGCACGAAGCCTACGGCGTTGCGCTCGGCCGCGATCGTGAGCAGCCGTGCCGCGTCGAGCTTGAACTGCTTGCGCTGGATGGTCTCGACGCCGGTCGCCAGCCGCCGGTCCGGATCGGAGACGGCAACGCCGATGGTCTTGGTCCCGAGGTCGAGGCCGACAAGCGCGCCGCGGTCGGGCCAATGCGGTGCGGCTTCGATCAGGGGAAGGATGGGGGCGGGCATAGCGCTAGCGCTTAGCACGCGCCCGCGCGCCGAGGCAAAGCCCGGCACTGCCGTGGCGTCCATGCGAAAAAGCCGGTCAGGCGGCGATCACCCGATCGTCGCCGGGAAGGCACGCGGCCAGTCCCTGTAGCGCGCTGTACTGATGCGCGGTGCGGCGCTGGATGAACAGCGTCTCGACACGCGCGTGCTGTGGCTCGAGCTTGTGGATATGGATGTCGCGCTGGACGTGGTCGCGCGCGACGACGGCGCGCGGCAACAGCGTCACGCCCATATCGGCGGCGACGCAGCCGACCATGCCGTCGAGCGTGCCCAACTCGAAGCGCGCGGCCCGACGGCCAGCCGAATTCCGTGAACACCTGTTCCAGGCGTTGCCGGTAGGTGCAGCCGGTGCGGAACACCAGCGCGGTCGGGCCCGACTCCGGCGTGCCGGCGCGCAGGGCGGCAAGCGATTTCCAGCGCTGCGCGGTGACGAGCACCAGTTCCTCGGTGAAGGCTGACGTCGCGATGAGTTCGGCATGCTCGATCGGGCCGGCGACGAATGCGCCGTCGAGCGAGCCGTCGAGCACGGCGGCGACGAGATCGGCGGTCGGCGCGGTGCGCAAGGTCAGGCGCACCGCCGGATAACGGCGATGAAACTCGGCGAGTAGCGTCGGCAGCCGCACCGCGGCGGTGGTTTCCATCGAGCCGATCGACAGCGGACCCTTCGGCTCGCCATCGTCGCGCGCGGCGAGCACGGCTTCGCGCGACAGCGCCGCCATGCGCTGCGCATAGGGCAACAGGCGGCGGCCGGCGCCGGTCAGCGACATGCCGCGGCTGTGGCGCTCGAACAGCGCGGTGCCGATCTCGGCCTCCAGCGCCTTGATGCGCTGGGTGACGTTCGACTGCACCGTGTTCAGCTCGTCGGCGGCCCGGGTGATGCCGCCGAGCCGCGCGACCGTGGAAAAGGTGAGCAGGTCGGTCAATTCCATCTGGGATCACCGTTCTGATTTAGAGATGGTAGCGTTCTCTAGTATTCATTTTCACAGAATGTTAGCCCGACCTAGTCTGATTGTCCACAAACCCCGGAGGAACGCCATGTCGATCGACACGCCGCTGACTGCGCTTTTGGGAATCCGACAACCGATCTTGCTCGCACCGATGGATGTGGTCGCGGGCGCGAGGCTCGTGACTGCGGTCAGCGCCGCCGGCGGCCTTGGCATTCTCGGCGGGGGCTATGGCGACCGGCCTTGGCTCGAGCAGGAGACGGCGAAGCTCCGGAAATCGACGACCCCGTTCGGCATCGGCTTCATCACCTGGAGCATGGCGAAGCAGCCGGAGGTGTTGGACGTCGCGCTTGCAGCACAACCGCGCGCGATCATGCTGTCGTTCGGTGATCCGAAGCCGTTCGGACCGCGGATCAAGCAAGCCGGTGCGCGCCTCATTTGCCAGGTGCAGGACGAAGAGATGGCGCAGGACGCACTGGATGCCGGCGCCGACGTCCTCGTCGCGCAGGGGACCGAGGCCGGCGGTCATGGCGCGTCGCGAACCACTCTTGATGTCGTGCCGGCGATCGTTGATCTCGCCGCGGGGCGTGTCCCGGTGGTTGCCGCCGGCGGCATCGCGGACGGCCGCGGTCTTGCCGCCATGCTGATGCTCGGCGCCTCCGGTGTGCTGCTCGGCACACGATTCTACGCGAGCCAGGAAGCCGAGATCGCTGACGAAGCGAAGCGGCGGGTCTGTGCCGCCAAGAGCGGTGAGACGGTGCGTGGCATCGTCTTCGATCTGTCACGCAACAATGTCTGGCCGGCTCCGTTCAACGGGCGCTGTCTCGTCAACGATCATGTCCAGCGCTGGACGGGACGTGAGGTCGAATTGCTCCAGAATGTGAAGAAGGTTGCCGCCGACTATGCGGAGGCCAAGGCGCGCGGCGATTTCGACGTCGCCGCCGTCATCGCGGGCGAAGCGGTTGGGCTGATCCACGACGTTCCGCCGGCGGCCGAGATTGTCGACAGGATCACGTTGGAGGCCGAACAGATTCTGCGTGGACGTCGCAACTCCGTGCTCAACCCTGCGCAGGCGCCGGCTCCTGCCTGAAAAGGCGTGAATCGGAACGCGCATCGCATAAGAGACTTGAATCCGTAGCGATCGGTGATAGTTCCGCTCGCTGGCTTTCGTATCGAACCGACCCTCTCCCTTTTTGCGGAGAGGGTTCAAAACCAACAACAACCAGTTCAAGAGCAAGAAGAATGTGGCCTGATCGACGTCTAACTGATCTCTTCAAAACCGAATTCCCGATCGTACTGGCGCCGATGGCGGGCGTGATGGATGCGGAGCTTGTCATCGCAGCCGCAGAGGGTGGCGCACTCGGCTCATTGCCATGCGCGATGCTATCGGCCGAGAAGACACGCGAGCAGGTCAATATCATCCGTCAGCGCATTTCGGCGCCCGTCAACATGAACTTCTTCTGCCACACGCCGGTCGAGACCGATCGCGCGCATGAAGCGACATGGCGGCAGCTGCTCGCGCCTTACTATCACGAGCTCGGCCTCGATCCGGATGCGCCGATCAACGCGGCGAACCGCGCGCCGTTCGACGCGGCGTTTTGCGCCGTGGTCGAGGAGCTGAAGCCCGAGGTGGTCAGCTTCCATTTCGGCCTGCCGGAGCCGAAGCTGTTGCAGCGGGTGAAGGCGGCCGGTGCGATCGTGATGTCGTCGGCGACCACGGTGAAGGAGGCGATCTGGCTGGAAGAGAACGGCGCCGATGTCGTCATCGCGCAGGGCGCCGACGCCGGCGGCCATCGCGCCATGTTCCTGACCGAGAATATTTCCGAGCAGCCCGGGACGTTCTCGCTGTTGCCGCAGGTGGTCGATGCGGTGAAGGTGCCGGTGGTCGCGGCCGGCGGTATCGCTGACGGGCGCGGGATCGCGGCGGCATTCGCGCTCGGCGCCGCGGCCGTTCAGATCGGCTCGGCCTATCTGCGCTGCCCGGAATCCAAGGTAACCCCGCAGGGCCGTGTCGCGCTGGCGCAAGCGAGCGACGAATCGACCGTCATCACCAATGTGATGACCGGACGCCCGGCGCGCGGCGTCGCCAACCGCGTGATGCGCGAGGTCGGGCCGATCTCGCCGGACGCGCCGGCGTTCCCGCACGCAGCAACCGCCCTCGGACCGCTGAAGGCGGCTGCCGAAAAACAAGGCAAGGTCGATTTCACCAATCTGTGGGCCGGGCAGGCGGTGCGGATGGGCAAGGAAATGCCGGCGGCCGAATTGACACGCGCGCTCGCCGGCGCCGCGCTGGCGCGGATGGCGGCTCTGTCTCAGGCCTGACGCGCGGCCTCGTTCAGACCAGGCAGGCCACGTAGAGGATCGCGACCCCCAGCGCCGTGCCGATCGACCAGAGGGCGGGGTCCCAGCCCTCCGGGCGGGGGCTGCCGTTGAGCATTGACATGACGCGCTCCGAACTTTTCTGTTTGGTGGAGTAGGCGCCGTGAATGTTTCGGGACGACGTCGCGGTGGCCGCGAACTGGTTTCGTCGTGCGTTTCGCAGCCGGAATGCGTGGCAGGGTGTCTTGCCCGGTCGCCGGATGGGCGCAAAGCCCCGTTGGGCGGGCAAATTCGCGCGGTTGCGGCGCAAAACCGGCCTCTGCTATACGGCAGGCTGACCTTTCAGCCCCGAGGCCCTATATAATGTCCGTAGACGCCACGACCGTCCGCCGCATCGCGCATCTGGCGCGGATCGCGGTCAGCGACGCCGAAGTTCCCCATCTCCAGGGCGAGCTGAACGCGATGCTGGCCTTTGTGGAGCAGCTGTCGGAAGTGAATATCGACGGCGTCGAGCCGATGACCTCGGTGACGCCGATGGAGATGAAGAAGCGCGCCGACGTGGTCAATGACGGCGAGATCGCCGACGTCATTGTCCGCAACGCGCCCGACACCGTGAACGACTTCTTCCTGGTGCCGAAGGTGGTCGAGTAACGCAAGCATCGCGTTTTCGAGCGAAGTGGATACCGGTTCGCGTGAAGAAAACGCGTCAAACAAAAGCGACAAAGTTCAATGTGTCTGCTGTGCGACGATGAGAAGGCCTACAAGGCCTATATGGACTTCCTCGATGCCATGGAGCGCAAGGGGAAGGTCGCCGATCCCAACGCGGCGATGGACGCCGTGCTCGACCATCTCGAGGCGCTTGACGCCGCCCGCGCCAAGGAAAATGCCAAAGCCCGGCATGACGACCCCGCCAACGACAAGACCCTGTCTCCGTTCTTCTGCAGCCCGATCAATAAATGACTGATTTGACATCGCTGACGATCGCCGAGGCCCGTGAGGGCCTGGCGAGCAAGTCTTTCACCGCCGTTGAGCTGACCGACGCGCATCTCGCCGCGATCGAAGCCGCGCGCGTGCTCAACGCCTATGTGCTCGAGACGCCCGACCGCGCCCGCGAGATGGCCAAGGCCGCCGACGCGAAAATTGCAAAAGGCGAGGGCGGACCGCTCGCCGGCATCCCGCTCGGCATCAAGGACCTGTTCGCGACCCGCGACATCAGGACCACTGCGTGCTCGAATATCCTCGGCAATTTCATTCCGCCCTACGAGTCGACGGTGACCTCGCAGTTGTGGCGCGACGGTGCAGTGCTGCTCGGCAAACTCAACAATGACGAATTCGCGATGGGCTCGTCGAACGAGACCTCGTGCTTCGGCCCGGTCACCAACCCGTGGCGGCGCGAGGGCTCCAACACCACGCTGGTGCCGGGCGGCTCGTCCGGCGGCTCGGCTTCGGCGGTGGCGGCTGCTCTCTGCATGGGCGCGACCGCGACCGACACCGGCGGCTCGATCCGCCAGCCCGCCGCGTTCACCCGCAACCGTCGGCATCAAGCCGACCTATGGCCGCTGCTCGCGCTGGGGCATCGTCGCGTTTGCATCCTCGCTCGACCAGGCCGGCCCGATCGCGCGCTCGACGCGCGATGCCGCGATCCTGATGCGCTCGATGGCGGGGCACGATCCCAAGGACACCACGTCGGTCGACATCGCCGTGCCGGACTACGAGGCCGCGATCGGCAAGTCCGTGAAGGGCATGAAGATCGGCATCCCCAGGGAATATCGGCTCGACGGCATGCCGGCCGAGATCGAAAAGCTCTGGAGCGAGGGCGCGCAGTGGCTGAAGGCCGCCGGCGCCGAACTCGTCGAGGTGTCGCTGCCGCACACCAAATATGCGCTGCCGGCCTATTACATCGTGGCGCCGGCGGAGGCCTCGTCGAACCTCGCGCGCTACGACGGCGTGCGCTACGGGCTGCGCGAACCGGGCAGGAACATCATCGAGATGTACGAGAACACCCGCGCCGATGGTTTTGGCGACGAGGTGCGCCGCCGCGTGCTGATCGGCACCTATGTGCTGTCGGCCGGTTACTACGATGCCTATTATCTGCGTGCGCAAAAGGTGCGGACGCTGATCAAGAAGGATTTCGAGGACTGCTTCGCCAAGGGTGTCAACGCGATCCTGACGCCGGCGACGCCGTCGGCAGCGTTCGGCATCGGCGAGAAGGGCGGCGCCGATCCGGTCGAAATGTATCTCAACGACATCTTCACGGTGACCGTGAACATGGCGGGCCTGCCGGGCATCGCCGTGCCCGCCGGCAAGGACACGCAAGGTCTGCCGCTCGGCCTGCAGTTGATCGGCCGTCCGTTCGACGAAGAGACGCTGTTCTCGCTCGGCGAGGTGATCGAGCAGGCGGCCGGCCGGTTCACGGCGCCTAGATGGTGGTGAGCGATGGCGGATTTCCGCGCCAGTCTCGCTGACACCGCGCCCGATGCGGCGCTGTCGCCGCCGCTCGCCGCGTTGTGGTGGGCAAAGAAGGGCGATTGGGACCAGGCGCACCGCATCGTGCAGGATGAGGGCGACGCCAATTCGGCCTGGGTGCATGCCCATCTGCATCGCGTCGAAGGCGATCTCGGCAATGCCGGCTACTGGTATCGCCAGGCCGGCCAGCCGGCCGCAAAGGACACGCTCGAGGCCGAGTGGGAGCGGATCGTTGCCGCGCTGCTGGCGCAGCGCGGCAAAAGGACGCCGGTGCGGAGGCACCGCGAGCATTAACCCTGTTTCGGCCGCCATGCCGCCGCCCAGATTGGCCGTGATAGGCTAGTGGAACCGGGCGGGGGCCAGCGGCAAAAGAGAGTATTCGTGCGTGGGTCGGGCATAGGGGGATGGCTGTCAGCAATGCTGGTGGCCGTGGTGGCGGTGGGCCTTGCCGGCTGCGCCTCCGTCTACAATCTGCCCGGCAATGTGCCGCTCGGCGCCGCGCTCGCCGACAACAGCAGCGCTCGCGACATTCCGGCCTACGAAGATGATCTGCTGCTCGCGCTGTCGTTCTCCGGCGGCGGCACCCGCGCGGCGGCGTTTTCCTTCGGCGTGCTGGAGGAGCTTGACCACACGCGTTCGAGTGCGGCGGGCACCAAGACGCTGCTCGACCGCGTCGACTTCGTCTCCGGCGTCTCCGGCGGATCGGTCACCGCCGCCTATTTCGGATTGAAGCGCCGCGCGGCGCTCGACGATTTTCGCCAGCGCTTCCTGCTGCGCAACGCCGAGGAGGGACTGAAGACCCGGATCTCGCTCGGCAATATCGGGCGCGCGCTCGGCGGCGGCGTCAACGACAGCCAGTTCACCGACTGGCTCGATCAGAATTTGTTCGACGGCGCGCGGTTCGACGCACTGGCCGACGATCGCCGGCCGCGGGTCTGGATCAACGCGTCTGATATCTACAACCGCACGCCGTTCGTGTTCGGCAAGACGTCGTTCGATGCCTTGTGCAGCGACATCAGATCGTATCGTGTCGCCGAAGCGGTGGCGGCATCCGCCGCGGTGCCGCTGGCATTCGCCCCGATCGTGCTGCAAACCTATCCCGGTGGATGCGCCGCGCCGCTGCCGGCCTGGCTCGAGCGGGTGCGCAACGATCCGAACGCACAGCCGTTGCTGCGCGCCTACGCCGAGGCCCAGGCACATTACCGCGACGGCTCGATGCGCTACGTCAAGCTGCTCGATGGCGGCCTCGTCGACAATTACGGCCTGTCGGGGCTGAGCATCGGCTTGCTCGCCGCGCAGCGTCCGTACGAGCCGCTGAACGAACGGCAGGCGGCCAAGCTGAAGCGCATCCTGTTCCTGGTGGTCGACGCCGGCCGCGGCATCTCCGGCGACTTCGTGCAGACGCTCGAAGGGCCGAACGGCGTCGAACTGGTGTCCGCAGCCGCCGACACCGCGATCGATGCCAGCGTGCGCTCCAGCTACGCGGCCTTCACGGCGCTCGCCGAGGACTGGTCCGGCAAGCTAAAGCGCTGGCGCTGCGGGCTGTCGGCGGCGGAGCGCAGCCGGCTCGGCGTCGGCGCCGGCTGGAAATGCGGCGACGTCGCGATCTATGTCGAGCGGCTCGGCTTCGACCGGCTCGGACCGGACCGCGCCAGCATCCTGAACGCCATCCCGACGCGGTTGTCGCTGCCGCCGGAGCAGGTCGACCAACTGATCGCGGGCGGCGCCGACGCGCTGCGCTCGAGCAAGGCCTACCAGCAGTTCCGGCGCGGGCTCTGATCCCGCCGCAGGCGACGGCGGCGGGCCGCAAGAGGACAGGAAGGCGGCTTGACTGGCGCGATTGGTTGCGCGAAGCCCAATCCATCCCAGATATCCTTTATCCGGAAACCGAGATCCATGACCGCAGCTGCCGCCCCGCACAAACTGATCAAGAGCGCCACCGGCGATTGGGAGGTCGTGATCGGCATGGAGATCCATGCCCAGGTCACCTCGAACGCGAAGCTGTTCTCCGGCGCATCGACCGCGTTCGGCGGCGATCCCAATTCCCATGTCTCGCTGGTCGATGCCGCGATGCCGGGCATGTTGCCCGTGATCAACGAGGAGTGCGTCCGCCAGGCGGTGCGCACCGGTCTCGGGCTGAATGCGAAGATCAACCTGCGCTCGGTGTTCGACCGCAAGAACTATTTCTATCCGGACTCGCCGCAGGGCTACCAGATCAGCCAGTACAAGTCGCCGATCGTGGGCGAGGGCGAGGTGTCGCTCGAGCTCGACGGCGGCCGCAGCGTCACGATCGGGATCGAGCGGCTGCATCTGGAGCAGGACGCCGGCAAGTTGCTGCACGATCAGTCGCCGACGATGTCTTATGTCGACCTCAACCGTTGCGGCGTCGCGCTGATGGAGATCGTCTCCAAGCCCGACATCCGCGACGCCGAGCAGGCCAAGGCCTACGTCACCAAGCTGCGCTCGATCCTGCGCTACCTCGGCACCTGCGACGGCGACATGGAGAAGGGCAATCTGCGCGCCGACGTCAACGTCTCGGTGCGCCGTTACGGCGAGACCGCGTTCGGCACCCGCTGCGAAATCAAGAACATGAACTCGGTCAACTTCATCGGCCAGGCGATCGAGTACGAGGCGCGGCGTCAGATCGAGATCATCGAGGACGGCGGCTCGATCGACCAGGAAACCCGGCTGTTCGACCCGAACAAGGGCGAGACCCGCTCGATGCGCTCCAAGGAAGAGGCGCACGACTACCGGTACTTCCCCGATCCCGATCTGTTGCCGCTCGAGTTCAGCCAGGCCTTCGTCGACGATCTCAAGGCGCAGCTGCCGGAACTGCCGGACGAGAAGAAGTCCCGTTTTATTACGGGCTTCGGCCTGTCGCCCTATGATGCGAGCGTGCTGGTCGCCGAGCGCGAGAGCGCGGAGTTCTACGAGACGGTGCTGTCGGGTCTTGCCGACAAGGCGCGCGACGGCAAGCTCGCCGCCAACTGGGTGATCAACGAATTGTTCGGTCGTCTCAACAAGGAAGGCGTCGAGATCGCAGCCTCGCCGGTGTCGGCGGAGCAGCTCGCCGCGATCGTCGACCTGATCGGCGAGGGAACGATTTCCGGCAAGATCGCCAAGGACTTGTTCGAGATCGTCTGGCAGGAAGGCGGCGATCCGCGCGCGCTTGTCGAGGCGCGCGGCATGAAGCAGGTCACCGACCTCGGCGCGATCGAGAAGGTGGTCGACGACATCATCGCGGCCAATCCCGACAAGGTCGAGCAGGCGAAGGCGAAGCCGCAATTGGTCGGCTGGTTCGTCGGTCAGGTGATGAAGTCGTCGGGCGGCAAGGCGAACCCGCAGGCGGTCAACGACCTCTTGAAGTCGAAGCTCGGCATCTGAACAACAGGACAATGATGTTGTCCTTGGAGCATGATCCAGCCGGATCATGCTCCCTTGCATGCTCCTTTGCCGTCACCTTCGGTGTCGTCGCGCGCGCGTGAACGTGGCGTGATCCTGCCTCACACCCTCCGTTCGTGGCGCGCCGGCGCCACCGGCGCCGAATCGCAGAAGCCGCGATTCGTTCGCAAATCCGGTTCGGATGACCTCAAACGAGGCAAAAGCCGTCTTTCCCACGAAAATTTTTTCGTTGCCAAAAATTACGACTCGGCGTCGGCGACGTGCCGCTTTTCGTCTTCGCTCGCGACTCAGCGCAACGACGATCTCGCGTCGATCGCTTCAATGCGAATTCAAGAAAAGCCTACAACAGAAGGCATTTCCTGCAACGTTGACAAATGCCGATGTCGGCGGCTGTTGCACTTCTTGCATCGTCGCGTGAATGAAGTGTCGATTTGAACGGCGGCGCGCGCGGTGCGCGTTGCCACCGCTGCGTCAACACTTCCTTAAGCGGGACACTGTTTTTTTCGGTCTGTTGGTGTATTCGGGAAGTAGTGCATATCGATTCCCGAGTGCACGCAGCGAAGTAGAGCCATCTCACATACTGGAGGGCAACATGGCTAAGAAGGCAAAGAAGGCGAAGAAGGCGAAGAAGGCGAAGAGCGCAGTGAAGAAGACTGCGAAGAAGACCCGCAAGGTCGCCAAGAAGAAGTAAGCCTCTCGCCTCGAGAGGATTGCCGGCGGCTTGACGCCGGCACGTCGCGAGAGCCAGCGGACGGACTGCTGAGAGGCACATCCCACCCCCAAGGCTCTGGCTGACGAAAGAGGGTGTCGGCGAGACATCAGGTCAAACGGCTGGATCGAATTTCGGAGAGGGCAACCTTCCCAGAACCGGTCCGGCAGAAGAAACAGAGATTTCTTCGTTCGGTGCGGAGCCCGCTTGGTTCCGCAATTTCACCGGCGAGAATGCCGAGCTGAAATCTGGTCCTGACGTGTTCGCCGACCCCCTCGTTCCGGCGGCCCGCGCAGTCCGCGCCCGGCAGCCACTTTCCCCATCCATCCCCGTTCCGGATCGACGCTGGGCCTGACGGCCTCGCGTTGCTTTTGTCTGTGCACCCGACCGCACGCCGCTCCGCGGCTCGTCCATGGTCGCGCCGCCCCTCCGTCAATTTCGAAACTGATTGCCTGGTGGGACCCGCCGGCGCCGCGGCCAATGTCCGCCATGGTTATCGTTGTCCCAAACACCAGGGTAAACCGGCGTTCACGAATGCAAGGAAGTGCCTGCGGCACAGGCACTTCTGCGATTCCTCGATGCGCCCTCGGCGAAGCCGATTTACATCCCGTTCATCGCGATACTTAAACCGCTCTTCAAATTTGATGGGCCATGATCATCCCAACAAGCCGGCAAACGGCACGCGGTGATCCCGAGGATCAGCGCGGGGCATGATCAAGAGATCAGCCCGGGCATGATCAAAGATCAGCCAGGGAATGACAGGGTAGTTTCAACAGTGGACGGGGGCCGCGCTCGGGGGAGGGCGGCCAACAACAAAAAGGGGAATGAGAATGTTTCAGGGGGTCATCGATCAGGAAAGCGCTGTCCCGGTTGCCGCAACGGCGATCCAGGACGTGCTGTTCGAACGTGGCATGTATTGGGCGAGCGGCCGCTCCGGCGTGGTCAACCTCGTCGCGGCGCACAAATGGTTCAACCTGGCGGCGCTCAAGGGACGTACTGACGCGATCGCGCACCGCCGCGAAGTCGCCGAGCAGATGTCCGATGTCGAGATCGCGGCCGCCCAGCGTGAAGCCCGCGCCTGGATGACGACGCACTAAGCCAACCGATGTCGATGGGAGCCTCGGCTCCCTCGCTCCACCTAGAACCAGTATCGCGCCGCGTAGACCACCGTCATCAGCGCTCCGGCCATGATGACGAACTGCCGGACGATGTGGGCGGGAAGGATCCGGATCAGGAAGCCTCCGGCATAGCCGCCGATCATGGCGCCGAGCAGCATCGCCAAGGTCTCTGGCCACCGCACCGCTCCCTGCAAGATAAAGATCAATGTGGCAGCGAGCGACACGCAGGTCGCGAGCAGGTTCTTCAACGCCTTGATCGCCCTGATGTCGCCGGGCTCGGTGATCGACAGCACCGCGGTCAGGATGACGCCGAGACCGGCGCCGAAGAAGCCTCCATAGATGCACGACAATCCCAGGACAGCACCGCTCGCGCTGGTCGAGGGCAAGGCCGCGGCCTTGTGGCGCTCGACGGTCCATCCCTGGATCTGCGGCGCGAAGCCGAACAACAGCGTTGCAAATGCGATCAAGGCCGGCACCGGCCGCAGGAACAGCCGCTCGGGAAGCAGCGACAGCACGCCGGCGCCGACCGCGCCGCCCACCGTGGCGATCACGACGAAGCTGATCGTGCGCCGCGTCGGCGGCGGCAGCTTGCCGCGATCGGCGAGCGCCGCGATCAAATGCCCCGGCGAGATCGCCACCGCATTCGACGCGTTGGCGATGACGGCCGGCAGGCCCGCAGCGAGCATCGCCGGAAAGGTGATGAGTGTGGCGCCGCCCGCCAGTGCATTGATGATCCCTCCGGCGACCCCGGCCGCCAGCAGCAGAAGACTTGTCTGGGTATCCATCCTTCACCCTCTTGAGGGTGAGCAGGCTAGCGGGCGGCGCGCCAATCGGTCTGGAACGTCTGTGACGTCACTTCAGCCGCGCCAGTAGACGCCCGGCGTCGTGCCAAAGGTGCGGCGGAAAAGCCGGGTGAGGTGGCTCTGGTCAGAAAAGCCCGCATCGGCCGCGATTGCTGCGATTGGGGCGCCGGCGCGCAGCAATTGCCGGGCAAGATTGAGCCGGGCCAGCAGACGGAAGGTATGCGGCGGGATGCCGAGCTCGCGGCTGACCATGCGGCTGAAGCCTTCGCGGCTTCGCCCGAAGCCGGCGGCAATCGCTCCGATCGGCGCGACGCTCTCGGTCAGCGTGATGCCGAGCTTCGTCTTGTCGGTGCACCCGGCGGGGTGGGACGGCGCGCACGACAGGATGTCGTCGGCGATCTCGCTGACGTGCCCAGGCGAGATCTCGTCGACGTTCCGCCAACGCTGCCCGAAACGGATGATCCGCACCGATGAGCAGACGCGGCCGGCAGGAACGTAGGCGTTCAGGCAGACCGTTTCCTCGTCCGACATCGTCATCGGCGCATGCAGCATTCCGGCCGGAATCAGCGCGGCATGGCCGGCGCGCACGGTGACGGTCGCGCCGCCGATGCGAAAGGCGCGCGACCCTGACAGCACCAGCACGATCTGGTTCTCGTCATGGAAGTGCGGCTTGAGGCCAAGCGAGCCGGCGCCGCGCCACGATGCCAGCTCAACGATGTCTTCCCTGTCGGCTCGCCGATAAGTCCAGGCATTGGTCATGGCGAGGCGAGCGATCACGGAGGTCTCGAAACGATGGGGCGGTGATCTCCGAGCGTAGCACGGGGGTCACCGACCGTCATGAGGGCCTCACGCCTGCTCAACCGAGGCGATCGGCGAGGCCGTTCGCATGGTCGCCATTGCAATGAGGGCGGCGACGAGGTTGGCGGCCGCGCTGATCGCCACCGGAATGAAGTAGCTGTGGCTGATGTCGTAGGCGAAGCCGGCGGCGCTCGGGCCCAGCAGCGTGCCAACCGCGACGCTGGTGTAGAGGATGCCGATGCCGCCGACATTGCGGCCGCCGAAATGGTCGGTGACGACAGCGGGCAGGATCGCGACCCAGCCGCCATAGAACAGGCCGAACAGCAGCGCGAAGGCCGTGAGCGACCAGAAGGTGCCGGCGATCGCCCAGATTGCCAGCGAGACGGCCATGCCGAGATACATCGCGACCAGGAATGCATCGCGGCCGACCCGGTCGGCGATGCCGCCGAGGAGGAACCGGCCGGCCGTGCTTCCGACCCCGATCATCCCGAGCAGCAGCACGGCAAGCGTCGGCGCCACCCGATGATCGACTGCAAAGGGCACGAGGTGAACGAAGGGCACGAATACGCCGAACGCGCTGATCAGGCAGGCGGCATAGAGCCCGGCGAAGCGCGCGGTCCTCACCGCGCCGCGGATCGAGACGCCCTGGCGGAGCGGCGCGCCCGAAACCGTCTCAAGCGGATCGCCGTCCGGTCCGGTGCCGTACCGGCGCGGATCGTCCGCGATCAGCAGCGATGCACCGATCCCGGCGACGGCGGCGACAACGCCCAGCACGACATAGGCATCGCGCCAGCCGAGGCTCGTGATCAGCCAGGTCGCGAGCGGCGGCATCACCAGTGTGCCGACGCCGATCCCGCTGACGGCGAGGCCCGACGCAAAACCGCGCCGCCTGACGAACCAGCGTTGCACCGCGCCCAAGGTCGGGACGTAAGCGCAACCGACGCCGGCGCCGATCCCGATGCTGTAGGCGGCATAGACTTGGAGGATGGTCTGGGCCTGTCCCGCCAGCACCATGCCGAGACCGACCAGCGCCATTCCGAGGCCAGCGAGCCCGCGTGCGCCCCAGCGATCGGCAAGCGGACCGGAGATCATCCCCAGGCCGAAATACAGGAAGCCAGCGAAGGAGAACACCAGCGACACCGAGCCGCGCGAGGCGCCGAACTCCCGCTGCAGGGACTCGACGAAGGACGAGAATGTGTAGGCGCTGCCGAAGCCGATCAGCGTCACGACGAAGGCTGCTGCGACGACGTACCAGCCGTAGAACGGCTTGGCGCGTTGATAACCGGCGTGCATGACGGCATTCCTCATGATCGTTCTCCCTGTGCCGCATGACCACCGGCCTTGCTCGGCGGGTAGAGCAGCATCTGTGTGCAGCGAAACAGCGCGATGGTCTTGCCCGTCGCCTCGGTGCGGATCTCGGCGTCCCACACCTGGGTGGTGCGCCCGGCGTGAACGAGGCGCGCCTCGCAGCTCATGCCGCCTTCGCGCGCGGCGCCGATGAAGTTGGTCTTCAACTCTCCGGTGGCGAAGCCGATGGCGCCGTCCGGCAACGACGCGAGGCAGCCGAACCCGCATGCGGTATCGGCCAATGCGACGATGCTTGCGCCGTGCAGCAGCCCGTGCGGCGAGAAGTGTTTTGCGGCAATCTCGAAGCGGCCGCGGATGTGGCCGCGTCCGGCTTCGAGCCACTGAAAGTCCAGCAGGCCGGGCAGGCTGCCGGCTTGCGACGCGTTGATGCGCTCGACGAGCGGGCCGGTCTGGCCGCCGGCAGCGATCTCGCGGAGGCCGAGCTTGCTTGCGACCTCAGTCATGGCTTGGCTCCATCAAGAAAACGGAGCCGTCGGGAGCGGCAAAGAAGGTTAGAAAATCTAAGTTCCATGATTTCGACTTTCTCTGCATTGACGCGGCTTTCAGCATCGGATTAAGCTGATAAGGCGCCCGGGACGCCGAGTTGGCAAACCAGATTTGCTGGGCAATTCAGATTAGAAAATCTAAATCATGGAAAGCCGGCTTCCACCCCTGAACGCGCTCAAGGCGTTTGAATCCGCTGCTCGCCATCTCTCGGTGAAGCTCGCGGCCGAGGAGCTATGCGTGACGCCGGGCGCGGTCAGTCAGATGCTCAAGACGCTCGAAGCCGATCTCGGCGTGAAGCTGTTCGAGCGGGTTCCGCGCGGCATCTATCTCACCGACGCCGGCCGCGACTATCTGCCGTCGATCCGCAACGCGTTTCGCCAGATCGCGGATGCCTCGCGCCGCGTCGCGGCATCGGTCGATGTCGGTACGCTCACGGTGAGCGTCACGCCGTTCTTTGCGTCGGCCTGGCTGGTGCCCCGCATGGCCTCGTTCCAGGATGCGCATCCCGAGATCGATCTGCAGATCGTCACCAGCAACACAGTGGTCGATTTCTCGCGCAGCGGCGTGGACGTCGCGGTGCGCCACGGCCTTGGCCGCTATCCGGGGCTGCGCAGCGACCGCGTCGTCACCGTGGAGATGGTGGCGGTGGCATCGCCGTCGCTGG
The DNA here is from genome assembly GCF_054055815.1 of Bradyrhizobium sp. USDA 4503. NCBI lineage: Bacteria > Pseudomonadati > Pseudomonadota > Alphaproteobacteria > Hyphomicrobiales > Nitrobacteraceae > Bradyrhizobium > Bradyrhizobium sp. USDA 4503. The sequence goes on along the minus strand of NZ_JBSRXS010000001.1, from coordinate 1,942,708 downwards.
TTGAGCGACTTGGCCGGCCGGCATCTCCGGGCGAACTCGCGGGCTGGCCGCAGGTGCATGACGCCGATCGCAAGGGCTGGAGCCTGTGGTTTCAGGCCAACGGCATCGCGGAGGTTCGCACGCCGCGCGGACCCTCGTTCGATGACAGCGGCCTTCTGCTGAAGGCCGTGCTGACAGGGCAAGGCGCGGGCCTGCTGCCGGCCGCGATGGTGGCAAATGAGATCGCGAGCGGTGAACTGGTCCAGCTGCTCGAGACTGCGCATCTGGAGGAGTTCGCCTACTATCTCGTCTGTCCCGACAACCGGCAGTCGCTTCCGAAGATCGCGGCGTTCAGGGAATGGATCCTGGGACCGGAGGCTCAGTCGGCGGCGGAGCACTAAACGCGACGAGATTATGCCAGGTCGAGCAACGGACTCTGCTTCACCTCGCCCCGTGTGCGGGGAGAGGCCGGATCGCATGGAGCGAAGCGCAATGTGATCCGGGTGAGGGGGAATCTCCGCGAGTCTAACTCGAAGTTATTTTGCGGATGCAGCCCTCACCCCAACCCTCTTCCCGTAAGAACGGGCAGAGGGAGCACAGCGGCAGTGGACGGCTTACCGATAGAACGCGTTGGGCGGCAGGCCAAAATGCTTGCGGAACATCGCGCTGAAGGCGCTCTGGCTGGCATAGCCGGCATCGAGCGCGACATCGATCACGCGGGCGCCGCGCGCGAGGCGTTCGAGCGCGAACAGCAGGCGGGCCTGCTGACGCCATTCGCCGAACGTCATGCCGGTTTCCCTGGCGAACAGACGATGGATGGTCTTCGACGTCAGCTTCAGCCGGCGCGCCCATTGCTCCGCCGTGGAGCCATCGTCCGGGTGGGCCACCAGCGCGGCGCAGATCCGCGCGAGCCTTTCGTCGCGCGGCATCGGCAAGTGCAGCGGCAGCACATCGACTTCGCGCAGCTGGTCGAGCAGCACGCGCATCAGGCGCTCATCGGAGGTCGCGGGCGCATAGTCCAGCGGGACGCGCATCGCGGCGACGAACAATTCGCGCAGCAGCGGCGAGACCGCGAACACGCAGCTGGCCCCCGGCAGATCGGGAGCCGCGTCGGCGTCCACGAACACGGTGCGGATCTTGACCGCGCCGCACATCCGGACCTCGTGCGCGAGATCGGCCACCAACCACACCGCCCGGTTGGGCGGCACCACCCAGGTGCCTTCAGCGCAGCGCACGACCATCACGCCTTCGATCGCATAGAGCAGCTGGCCGCGCGGATGCGCGTGCAGGCCGGTCGACGCGCCGCTCGGATAGTCGATCTCCATCGCCGCCATCGGCCGCGCCGTGGCGTGATAGTCGAGGTGCCGTGTGGTCAGCTCGTCCAACACGTCTTCATCTCGCATGTCCCAATCTCACTAGGTGAGGTCATTCTAGCGTGAGACGGACGTTAGCGCGACAGGTAGTTGCTGGAGCGTCCTTCACCAACGCGCTGCCGGGTCATGTTCAAGCAGAAAGTCGCACTTCTCTATCCCTTCGTTGCCATCGTGCTGTGGGCGGGCAACGTCATCGTCTCTCGCCTCTCGGCGCACACGATCGGTCCGCAGGCGATCACCTTCTATCGCCTGCTGGTCGCGATGCTCTTGATGTCTCCGTTTGTGGCGCGCGGCGCCTGGCGCAATCGGCATGCGTTCTGGCCGCATCTTGGTCCGCTCGCGATCCTCGGCTTTCTTGCGATGTGCCTGTTCCAGAGCCTGTCGTATCTGGCGGCCGAGACCACCACCGCGACCAACATGGCGGTTTTCACCGCGCTGACGCCGCTGTTGACGGTCGCCCTCAGTGCCGCGCTGCTCGGCGAACCGCCGACGCTTGGCATGATCTGGGGCGCACCGCTGTCATTTGCGGGCCTCGTCTACCTCGTCAGCGGCGGCGACTTGTCGTCGCTGTTGCAGAACGGCGTGCATGCGGGCGACGCGCTGATGCTGCTGGCCGCGATCGCCTATGCGCTGTACGGCGTGCTGCTGAAACGCTGGAATCTGCCGATCACTGGATGGCAATCCACCTACATGCAGGCGCTGTGCGCGCTGGCCGTGATGTTTCCCGCGTTCCTCGCGACGCCGGCGCCGCTGCGTCAGGTCAACGCCGAGACTTTGCCGCTGATCGTGTATGCCGGTGCGCTCGCGTCGGTGGTGCTGCCGTTCCTCTGGATCCGCGGCGTCGCGCAGCTCGGCCCGAACCGCTGCGCGATCTTCATGAATCTCTTGCCGGTGCTGACCGCTGTGGCCGCGATCGTGATGCTCGGCGAGCCGGTCAGGCCATTCCACGTCATCGGCGGCGGCCTCGCGCTGCTCGGTGTCGCCTGCGCGCAGGCCTTGCCGCGGCCGCTAAAGACCGCGATCGGTGCGCGATAACGAAGTGACGGATCGCCGATCTCGCTGTTTTGATCGCATGTGAGAAGCCAGGGCAGAATACAGCGCTACGCTCGGCGATCACCTATTCGGTGAAACGGAGTGATCGTGATGCGTGTTGCCTTGCGTGTTTGCTTGCCTGTTGCCTTAGCCCTGACGTTGCCCCTTGTGGTCCTGTGGAGTGCGGATGCTGACGCCGCAAAGGCGCATCATCGTCGCGGGCGACAGCACCTCATCATCCGTCCAAGTGAACAGGTCGTGTCTCCGGACCGGTACGTATATCCGGGCTTTGGCCCGATCCCGCCCGGCGAGAACCGAAACCTCGATCCATCCACCCGCGGCAGCGGCTGACGTCGTCGCCGCCGCACTGATGCTTCATCGCATCGATCGCTCTGCCCGCGTGCAAGGAGCTGGTCAAAGACCGAGCTATGCTGCGTCGGTCACCAGCTTGTGCTGAGATCTCTCGGCGACGCGCTTTTCGAGCGTGGCAATCGTTCCCTTGAGATTGGCGTGCCGCTCATTGAGCGACCTTGCCAAAATCGGATACCTCGCGTCCGATCGGTCATAAATTCCCACGCGCGCTTCTTCGGTCGCGATGTCGGCTTCGATCTGCCGGCAGGCCAGGACGAGATCGGACAGCATCTTGCTGACCGTCGACTCGCGTCCGCCACGTCCGCCAGCTGTCTCAAAACGATGATGCATGTTCATTTGCGTGCTCCGAATGTCTGAGTTCGGCACACCGAGAACAGCTGGCGCCGAACTATTCACGGATACATCGCAAGTTCCCTGCCAGTTGGGGGTCCGTAAGAATACTGTCGGGGCGGTGCGGCGCGGCGTGTGCCGCCGGCTGGCGACAGTCTGATGGCTCGGACTATTCTCGCCGCCACGCCGGAACGCAAGCACCTAGCGTGACGCGCTTGTAGTCTCGCGCGGCGTCCTGATCTCCTGCCTGTTCGGCAAACCTGACCGCTGCTTCCATGTCTTGAGCGGCGGACGCGCTGTCGCAGAATTGGCTGCGAATTTCAGCCCGGTATCGATATGCCCTGTAGTTCATCGGGTTGTACTGAAGCGCAAGGTTGTAGCTGTTTTGCTCCTCAGTGGCGCCTCGGCGTGCTTCATCCGACTGACTGCCGAAATTGGTTTGGCGATTGAGCGCCTGGAGTGTCCCGAGCTCCGTGTAACGCAGAGACATCGCACCGAGACTGGCAGGAAGTGCGTCACCCGACGAAGAAGGTTGCCTCGCCGAGGTACGTTCAATTTCGATCTTCTTGTACTTGATTGCGTTGCCGTAGTCCCGCAAGCCTTGGAAGGTGCTCGATATTTCGCCGCGTGATCGACGCAAGATAAGCGGTCGAGAGGCGTCGATCGCTTAGCAGGTTGAGACACGCCCGTATCTTTGCCTGCGCAGGCAAGACGTCGCGGCATTCCTTGTCAACCACACGCCACTCGTCCCGCGAATGCAGCGTCGGCGGCGTCTGCGCAGCAGGCAGAAGGAGAACCAGCGCGAAACAGATCGCTGACCTGAGACCGCGACTTGGGCCATCCATCTATTTCTTCGCCTTCAGCTCGAGCTCGACCGGCCGACGGATTCTTCGCGCGGGCGCCTTGATCATTTGATGCCAAATAATCAAGCCGAGGGAAAGCTGACGCGGTTCATGGATGGGCCTAAAAGTGGGGCCGTTCGTGACTGGGAAAGACCGAACGGCCCCAGCCGGCCCGTAGTGCCAAAATGGAAGAAATAGGCCGGCGCTCCAGTTACGGAGTCGCCGGACAAATGGTTTCACCAGAGCCAATTGACGTCGCTACCGTACGTCCCCAATGCGGCTGCTTGCTATGAACGGGCGGGGTCGGCTTGACGGCAGGTCGTCAGGACAAACGCTGCCTTGCTACATTGCCACTCGCTGCCAAGCGCAGCGCTCGAGACCGGCCGCGGGGCAGCAGCGATCGCCAGCACAACAACCATGCAAGCCAGCGAAGTTGCGACCACGAGCCTGCCTGCCTTGGATGAGAAGCGCTGCCGTAACCAGGGACCCAAGTCGGCGGATCGGCGAAGCTGGGCGTTACGCAGAACCTGGTCGGTATCCTGGAAGTGGATGCCACTGTCTTGCTGCATGGCTTTACCCCGGAAATGTTCAGGTGAAATAAACAATGCGGGGATGGTGGGCGCGGTTTGTTGCGTGCTCGCTTCGCGGAGCCGGGAATGATGTTTCATTCACGCGGAGGTGACAACCGGTCCAGGCCAGGGGCCGATGCCGGCATTCCTCCAGGACGACCCTCTTAGGACCGCCGCTCAAGAGCGAGTAAAGGGCTGCTTTTTCTGCGGCTTATGGACAATACCGGGCGAACAAGAGAACTGGAAAATACTTTCGAAGTCACAGTCAGCGGTCGCACGCCAATACCGTTTTGGATGTGGGCGATTGCCTCGGCGGTCCCCCATTTCGGATGGAGCAACGGCGAAGGCGCCATCAAAGGTGCGGCGCTCGCCGTGTTGTTCGCTGGCCTGCTCGATAGGCCGCTTCCGGATCGTCTGCCCGGCTGGGCAACCGACTGGATCTGATCGAATCCCCAAAAAGTACGCCGCCGGTCTCAAAAATACACGCCCGGCGGCGTTTCCTTCCTGAACTGGGACACTGAAATCCCCAGCACGGTCCAGAGTGCAGGCACTATGCCATCGCGGTTCGCGCCGGGGCAGCTAAGTACCCATGTCGCGTCGCTGGATTGCTTGACCTAGATCAAACCCCACGACCGAAAAACAGCCTCGCATGCGCTCCTCCTGTAATTTCAATGGAGGGTAGCATGGCAGTAGTCGTGCAGTACGTGGTCAAGCCGAATCCAGGCGGTGACCTCGCAGGAATACTCGAATTGGCAAAGGAGAGTGCCGCGCTTTGGCGCAAGCATGGTGGCAAACCAAGGTTCTGGTCTGTCGCCGTCGGTGAAGCCGGCAATTTCGTTTTCTCAGTAAATTTTGAGACGTTTTCGGCTTATGGCGCGGCGGTTGACAAGCTGAACGCCGATCCAGCTTTCCAGACCTGGCAAGCGAAGAGATTGAAAGCGGGCTTGACCACTCTTGTGCGCGCGAACATGGCAATCGAGATTGAACTTTAAGGGAGCGCCGTGCAGCACGCCAAAAGTACGCCGCCGGGCTCGAAATGGCATTGTCCCGGCGGCGTTTCTTTATCCAGCCTTGGTCATATTTGCAGTAACGGTCGAACTGATCGCCGTCTCAAGTTTCGGAAAATCGGCGCGATTCTGAGAGATGAATTTGACCATGCTGTCGCACGAGGTTGTCACCCATGTCTTAGGTACGACCTGTTACCCATGTCTCCGGGCTGGACAAATAGTTGGCTGGCGGAGACGGAGGGATTCGAACCCTCGATAGGCCTTTACAAGCCTATAACGGTTTAGCAAACCGCCGCCTTCAGCCACTCGGCCACGTCTCCAATGGCGCCGATATGCCCGAGAGGGCGCTGAGCCGCAAGCGGCAGATTCAGATTGCGCCAAGGTGATTTGAGGGCAGCTCGGCCGCCGGCCGTCCCCAAGCCTTTATAAACCGCGCCGATCGGCTCGTATCGGAGCGCGCGGTTGCTTAAAATGCAAGATATAACAATAGATTAGCTGGATCTTTGGTCGAGGCTGGAAGCTGCGGTCGCCCAGCCTGTTGAAAACCCGTTGCGCCGGCTCATTCCACGCTGGCGCCGCGTCGCAAATCGGCCTCGATCTGCAATTTGGTGCCGCCGCCGAACCGGGCGCGATAGACCTGCAGGTTTTCCATGATCCGCTGGACGTAGTTCCGCGTCTCCGAGAACGGAATCAGCTCGACCCAGTCGACCGCGTCGACCTTGGGATCGCGCGGATCGCCATAGCGCTCGATCCACTTCCGCACGCTGCCGCGGCCGGCATTGTAGGCGGCGAAGGTCAGGATGTAGGAGCCGCGATAGTCCTCGAGCAGGCCGCCGAGCTCGGCGGCGCCGAGCATCGCGTTGTAGACCGGATCGGTCTTCATCCGGTTGAGGTCGAAGCCGATGCCGGCGCGCTTGCAGACGTAACGTCCGGCGTCCGGCGTCACCTGCATCAGGCCGTAGGCCTGGGCCGGCGACACCACCGCAGGATTGAACGCGCTCTCCTGGCGCGCGATCGCGTAGACGACGCTTTGCTCGACCTCCGGCCCGACCTGGCGGAACGAGGGGATGCCGTTGACCGGATAGGCGTAATGGTCGAACGGCAGTCCGCGGTTGAGCGCGGCCTTGCCCATCAGCAGCATGCCGCGGGCATCGCCGTGGCGCGCGGTGAGCTCGCCGAGGCCGGCAAGGGCTTCCGGATCGCCATTGTCGCCCATGTCGCCGAAGATCGGGATCGCGAGCTCGCGCGCGTCGATTTCGTAGAGCAGCGCCACCGCGCGCACGATCTCCAGCCGCTCGGCGCCGCGGCCGCGCGGCGCGCTGTTCAGCTCGATCTGCGGCAGGCCGAGCTTGGCACGCGCGAGCTGGCCGTAATAGCTGGTGGACTGCTCGGCCGCGCGTCCGTAGGCGGCGCGCGCCTCCTGGCCGCGGCCGGCGGCCTCGGCGGCGCGGCCCTGCCAATAGCCGGCACGCGCCAGCGCGGTCGGATTGGCGCTGCCGACGCCGATCCGCGCGAAATGCTGGGCGGCGAGGGCGGGATCGTTGAGGAAGCGCAGCGCGATCCAGCCCGAGGTGAATTCCTGCTCGGTCTTGTAGATGTCGCGGGCCGGCAGCGCCGCGTCGCGCGCGATCAGATAGGCGGTACGAAACTCGTTGGTGTCGATCATCTTGCGCGCCAGCAGCCGGCGCTCGATCCACCATTCGTCGACATTGTAGAGGCGGGAAGCTTCCTTCGGTGCGCTCAGCATCAGCCGCGCGGCCTCGGAGAATTTCTCCTCGCGGCGGAGCAACTGGATCCTGGCGAACAAGTAGCCGGTGTCGCCGGAGAGTTCGCTCGGCACGGCTTCCAGCAGCGCGCGCAGGTTCGAACCCTTGCGGGTGGCGGCGATGCGTGCTTTCGCGAGCGCCACGTAGCCGGAGCCAAGGCGCTTGGCTTCGCGCATGCCGGCGGCCTCGTTGTCGGTGCCGTACAGCATGGTGTCCATGCGTGCCTTGTGGTCGCCGGCAGTCAGGAAGGAGCCGAACAGCTCAAGCGCGGTGTTTTCGGTGTCCTCGCTCATCCCGTCGTTGCGCCAGGCCTCGCGGACCAGGCGCTCGGCATTGCCGCGGTCGCCGCGTCCGATCATCACCTTGGCGAGCGCGAGCCGGCCCTTGGCCGAGACCGGCGATTCATTCTGGAACCAGGCCCAGACCGCGGAGTCGTCGCGGTGGTCGTCCCACAGCGAAGCCTCGATGCGGCGACGCAGGAAGGTCTGCGACGGCCAGCTCGGATTGGCATCGAGGAAGGCGCGGTAGCGCTCGACCGAGGCGCCGTTGTCCTCGCTGCGCAGGATCAGCCATTCGGCAAGCTTGCGCGCGACCGGATCTGAGATCGAGGCCTCGGCCTCGGTGGCGTCCGCCGGCTTGCGCTTGCGCAGCAGCTCGACGACGCTTGCAAGCGCTTCCTTGTCCGACTGCGACGTCGAGGATGTCGCGGCCACGGCCGCAGGCAGCACCGGCTTGCGCGCGATCGGCGCGGCATGCTGGCGGGTTGCCGGAACCAGTGCGGGCGCGGGCACCGACCTGTTCGATACAGTTCCCGTTGCAACCGGAGCGGCGGGCTTGTCCGCGGTGGTCTTGGATGTGTTGGTCTTGGACGTGGTGCCCTTGGATTCCGTGGGCTTCGGAGCCGTTGCCTTGTGAGCTTCGGTCTTGGCGGGAGCGGCCTTGGCTCCGTCTGTCTTGACCGCGCCGGACTTGGACGACGTTGTCTTGTGAGCCTCGGTCTTGTGAGTGTCAGTCTTTTCAGCGTTGGTCTTGGCAGCGTCAGTCTTGGCGGCGCCGGGTTTGATTGCCGCTGGCTTTGAAGCCGCCGCCTTCGGAGCCGTGGACTTCGGCGTGGTCTTGGAGGCGGCGCCCTTGGAAGCCGCGTCTTGGGCAGCCGGCTTCGCGGTTGGAGCATCCTCGGCGGCCCAGGCATCGGCCGTGATGGCGGCAAGGCCGACAACGAGCGCCAGGCTCGTCGCCAGCGCCGTCGACCGCAATGTGCCTGCACGAACGGAACGGATCACAGAAGTCCTCTGCGGCCCCGAATCATCTGGTCGTTTGGGCCATGGGTTCTTATTTGATTGAAAACGTACACAAAATACTAAGAAGCCTGCCGGTGCGGCTGTTTGCGCCAGCACAACGGCAAAATCGCGGCTGGAAACGATTTCGCGCGCCGCAGATTACCGCTGGGAATAGGTACGGTACGGCCCTTTCGCCTGTCCGCCAGACCCGATATGAATTGCCTTTCATGGCGTTTCGCAACAACCGGGTGCCGGTCGCACGGACGTGAAGCGCGCCAACAACAAAGGTCCGTCGACCTAGCCTTTAGCCTGAAGCGTTTGGAGGAAGTCCATGGCAGCCAAGACAAAATTCCGGGGATCATTCACTGCCTTGGTGACGCCGTTCAAAAACGGCTCGGTGGACGAAGCCGCCTTCCGCGGCCTTGTGAACTGGCAGATCGCCGAGGGCACCCACGGCCTGGTGCCGGTCGGCACCACCGGCGAGAGCCCGACGCTGAGCCACGACGAGCACAAGCGGGTGGTCGAGTGGTGCATCGAGGAGGCCAAGGGCCGGGTGCCCGTGATCGCCGGCGCCGGCTCGAATTCGACCAAGGAGGCGATCGAGCTCGCCGAGCACGCCGAGAAGGCCGGCGCCACCGCGGTGCTGGTCGTGACGCCGTACTACAACAAGCCGACGCAGGAAGGCATGTATCAGCACTTCAAGGCGATCAACGATGCGATCGGCATTCCGATTATCATCTACAACATCCCGCCGCGCTCGGTGATCGACATGTCGGTCGACACCATGAAGCGGCTGTTCGAGCTGAAGAACATCGCCGGCGTCAAGGACGCCACCGCGAGCATGGTGCGGGTCTCGCAACAGCGCGCGGCGATGGGCGAGGATTTCAACCAGCTCTCCGGCGAGGACGCCACCATCATCGGCTACATGGCCCATGGCGGCCATGGCTGCATCTCGGTGACCTCGAACGTCGCGCCGCGGCTGTGCTCGGAGTTCCAGGCCGCCTGGCAGAAGGGCGACGTCACCACGGCACTGAAGATCCATGACAAGCTGATGCCGTTGCACACCAACCTGTTCATCGAGAGCAATCCGGCGCCGGTGAAGTACGCGATGTCGCTGCTCGGCAAGCTCGACGAGAAGCTGCGCCTGCCGATGGTGCCGGTCACCGAAGCGACCCGCCAGGCGGTCCGCAGCGCCATGGTCCATGCCGGCCTGATCAATTGAGCCGGACCGCGACCGCTGTGAACAGTGCCGTGCGCAACGTCGAGAAGGGGATGGGCATGCTGAAGGAATTCCGCGAATTCGCCATGAAGGGCAATGTCGTCGACCTCGCCGTCGCCGTCATCATCGGTGCAGCCTTCGGCGCGATCGTCACCTCGCTGGTCGGCGACATCATCATGCCGATCATCGGCGCGATCACGGGCGGACTCGACTTCTCCAACTATTTCACCGGGCTTTCCAAGGCCGTGAACGCGACCAACCTCGCCGACGCCAAGAAGCAGGGCGCGGTGCTGGCCTGGGGCAGCTTCCTGACGCTGACGCTCAATTTCCTGATCGTCGCTTTCGTGCTGTTCATGGTCGTCCGCTTCATGAATCAGTTCAAACGCAAGGATGAGGCCAAGCCCGCCGAACCGCCGAAGCCGTCCGACGAAGTCGTGCTACTGACGGAAATCCGCGACCTCCTCAAGAAGAGCTAAAGTGGCCGAGAAGAACGAACGCCCGATCAAGGTTGTTGCCGAAAACCGAAAGGCCCGCTTCAACTACGCAATCGAGGACACGATCGAGGCCGGCATTTCGCTGACCGGCACCGAAGTGAAATCAATCCGCAGCGGCAAGAGCACGATCGCGGAATCCTATGCGGATTCCAAGAACGGCGAGATCTGGCTGATCAACGCCAATATTCCTGAATATCTGCAGGCCAACCGCTTCAACCACGAGCCGAAGCGGCCGCGGAAGCTGCTGCTGCATCGCAAGCAGATCAACAAGCTGCTCGGCGCGGTCGACCGCGAGGGCATGACGCTCATTCCGCTGAAGCTGTATTTCAACGAGCGCGGCCGTGCCAAACTGCTGCTTGCGGTCGCCAAGGGCAAGAAGCTGCACGACAAGCGCGAGACCGAGAAGAAGCGCGACTGGAGCCGCGAGAAAGGCCGCCTGATGCGGGCGCGGGGATAGCGTTCAAGTCGTCATTGCGAGGAGCGAAGCGACGAAGCAATCCATCTGTCCAGTGCGCGTCTCTATGGATTGCTTCGCTTCGCTCGCAATGACGACCGAGGGAGATTTGGGTCATGAGCCAATCGAGCCTTACTGACGTCGACTGGAGCAAGATTCCGGCACCGAGCGACGACGGCGGCGCGACGCACCTCGTCGGCATGACGATCCCGCCGGTCAGGCTGCGTGCCACCGACGACACCGCAGTGGCGCTGTCGGCGCTCAAGGGCCGCACCGTGGCGTTCGCCTATCCGCGAACCGGCGAGCCCGGCAAGATCGGGCTGGTCGACGATTGGGATATGATCCCCGGCGCCCGCGGCTGCACCCCGCAGACCTGCGCATTCCGTGATCTGTTCGCCGAGCTGAAGGCGGCCGGTGCCGCCCAGGTGTTCGGGCTGTCGACGCAAAGCAACGCTTACCAGACCGAGATGGCGTCGCGCCTGCATCTGCCGTTCCCGGTGCTGTCCGACGAAGCGCTGGAACTGACGCACACGTTGAAGTTGCCGACGATGTCGGTGGCGGGCCTGACGCTGATCAAGCGGCTCGCGCTGGTGATCGACGACGCGCGCATCACGCATGTGTTCTATCCGGTGTTCCCGCCCGACCGGAACGCCGGAGATGTGCTGGAATGGCTGAAGGCCAATCCGCGGTCGGACTAGCTAGACTAGAGCAATATGAAGTCACGGGGTCGTTGCAGGGGGCGCTGCCGAAATATCGAGAACAACCCCATGCAAAGTAGCCGGCGGCGGCCGGCGTTCACCCAGGCAACTTGACACGTCGGGCAATTCAGGGGTATTTTCTATTATTCCGAAGTCGCGCGAGCGTCCTGCAGCATTTTGCATGCTTTGGATAGCGGTTCGCAAAGCGGATACCGGAAGGGGCGCTAGCCGAGTTCCTTGCGCACGGTCGCGAACACCTTTCGGAACATATCGGTCGTCAACACGCCGGTGTTCGTGTTGTAGCGCGAGCAGTGGTAGCTGTCGTAGAGCTTGAATTTGCCCGCGCTATGCACGGCACCGTGCACAAAGGGCGCGGCCGCCAAGCGAACATCCAGTGCCTTGAGAGTCGATTCGTGGGCGATTCGTCCGAGCATCACGATCGCGCGCAGCTTCGGCATCGTGGCGATAGTGGCGCGGAGGAATTGCCGGCAGGTGTTGATCTCGGCCGGCAGCGGCTTGTTCTGCGGCGGCACGCAGCGCACCGCATTGCTGATCCGGGCGTCGACCAGCTTCAGGCCGTCGTCCGGCCGCGCCTGATAGACGCCGCTTGCAAAACCATATTCGAGCAAGGTCGCGTAGAGCAGATCACCGGCGTAGTCGCCGGTGAAGGGACGGCCGGTGCGGTTGGCGCCCTGCATGCCCGGCGCGAGGCCCACGATCAACAACCGCGCATTCGGATCGCCGAACGATTCCACCGGCGAGTTGAACCAGTCCGGATGCAGTGCGCGCGCCTGCGCGCGGAAGTCGGCCAGCCTGACACAAAGCTGACAGTTGCTGTCGGGGCGCGTAGCAGCAGCGACGAGATTACTCGTCGAAATCGTCATCGGCTCCCCGTGGGGCCATGGTGGTCGCGCGCTGCAGGAATTGCGGGGAGTGGTGACGCGGTTCGCGCGGGGCCGGACGTTCCGACGGATCGCGGCCGAGCTTGGATTGCAGCTCGACGAGGTCGGTGAAGACGTCGGCCTGCCGGCGCAGCTCGTCGGCGATCATCGGCGGCTGGCTGGCGATGGTGGAGATGACCGTGACGCGAACGCCGCGGCGCTGCACGGCCTCCACCAGCGATCGGAAGTCGCCGTCGCCGGAAAACAGAATCATCTGGTCGATGTGCTCGGCGAGTTCCATGGCATCGACGGCGAGCTCGATGTCCATGTTGCCCTTCACCTTGCGGCGGCCGCTGGCGTCGATGAATTCCTTGGTCGCCTTGGTGACCACGGTGTAGCCGTTGTAATCGAGCCAATCGATCAACGGGCGGATCGACGAATACTCCTGATCCTCGATGATCGCCGTGTAGTAGAACGCACGGAGCAGGGTGCCGCGACTCTGGAATTCCTTGAGGAGGCGCTTGTAGTCGATGTCGAAGCCCAGCGTCTTCGCGGTGGCGTAAAGATTCGCTCCGTCGATGAAGAGCGCGATCTTGTTGGAAACAGGTGACGACATCAAAGTGTTCTCGCGTGGTTGTTAGTGTTCTTAGCGCAGCGGCAAACGACCGCGCGCAATTTCCGGCGTTGCTGCCTAAAGTTCTGTGAATCTTTCCCCACGACAGTCACCACCGCAATTATGGTGAGGCGAGGGCAAAAAGCCTAGACCTTTGACATTGCAATGAAGAGATTTACTCGCCTGGGACAGCAACCTAGCCATGTCGTCAGACGCTCCGGCCCTTCTGGCCCCCGTCAGACCGGGTTATCAGAGCCTGTTCGGAAGGCAAATCACAAATTTTACCTTGCGAAACGGGGGCTAGCCCTATAACTAACCCTCATAACCTACATGTTCGGTCCCTTTTACCACGGAGCGCCTCGAGATGGCTCGCGTCACCGTCGAAGATTGCATTGACAAGGTCGACAATCGTTTCGACCTCGTCCTGTTGGCCGCGCATCGCGCCCGGATGATCTCCTCGGGGTCGCAACTCACGGTTGATCGCGACAACGACAAGAATCCGGTCGTCTCGCTGCGCGAGATTGCCGATTCGACGATCTCGCCGGAAGACCTGAAAGAGGAACTCGTGCACTCCCTGCAGAAGTTCGTCGAGGTCGACGAGCCCGAGCCCGACACCGTGCCGCTGATCGGTTCCGCCGGTGCCAGCGTCGACGCCGACGACACCGAGGTGGCGGTCGAGCGGATGACCGAGGAAGAGCTGCTGAAGGGCCTCGAGGGACTGGCGCCCCCGGAGGAGCAGCCCGAGGAAGACGAGTAAGCTCGCCGTCGTTTCGAACAGATTTGCCGAAGGCCCGGACATTGCTCCGGGCCTTTGCTTTTGTTGACAATTTTGCTGTTACGGTGCGTCCTATGCGGACGCGGGAAATTGAATGGTTCCGGGGCCCGCGCGGGGTGCTGCTTCATTGGAAAGCGCACTAGATTGAGGAAAGGTGGGACGTTCCGGTCCCGCGCGAGAGGCAGCGAGTTCATGGCGTATCGACGCCGCAGTTCCATCCAGATGCAGGCTGCAACCGAAACGGTCGCGGTGGCGCCGACGTCGTCCACGGCGGAGAGGCCGGCCAAGCCGCGGACGCGAATGATGCGACAATATGACCTTGTCGAGCGCGTCCGCTCCTACAACCCCGACACCAACGAAGACCTGCTCAACCGCGCCTATGTCTACGCCATGAAGGCGCACGGCACGCAGACCCGTGCTTCCGGCGATCCCTATTTCTCGCATCCGCTCGAGGTCGCCGCGATCCTCACCAACCTCAAGCTCGACGACGCCACGATCGTGGCGGCGCTGCTGCACGACACGATCGAGGATACCGAGGCGACGCGGGCCGAGATCGACAATGTGTTCGGCCACGAGATCGGCGCGCTGGTCGAAGGCCTGACCAAGCTGAAGCGGCTGGAACTGGTGTCGCGCGAGGCCAAGCAGGCCGAGAATTTGCGCAAGCTGCTGCTTGCGATCGCCGACGACGTCCGCGTGCTGCTGATCAAGCTCGCCGACCGGCTGCACAACATGCGCACGCTGGAATTCGTGCCGCCGGCCTCGCGCCGGCGCATCGCCGAGGAGACGCTGGATATCTATGCGCCGCTGGCCGGTCGCATGGGTATGCACGAGATGCGCGAGGAACTCGAGGACCTTTCGTTCTTCGTGCTCGATCCAGAGGCCTATGCGGTGGTCAAGCAGCGGCTCGACTCGCTGGCCGAGCGCAACCGCAATTTGATCGGCGAGATCGAAACCCAGCTCTCCAAGAACCTGCAGAAGAACGGCATCACCGCGCGGGTATTCGGCCGCCGCAAGCAGCCGTTTTCGATCTGGACCAAGATGGAGCGCAAGTCGGTCGGCTTCGAGCAGCTGTCCGATATCTACGGCTTCCGCATCATCCTCGACGATGTCGGCGCCTGCTACCGCGCGCTCGGCATCGTCCACACCACCTGGCCGGTGGTGCCGGGCCGCTTCAAGGACTACATCTCGACCCCGAAGCAGAACGACTACCGCTCGATCCACACCACGGTGATCGGGCCGGGCAAGCAGCGCGTCGAGCTGCAGATCCGCACCGAGGACATGAACCAGATCGCCGAGTTCGGTATCGCCGCGCATGCCTTCTACAAGGAAGGCGCGGGCTCGCCGCACGAGCGGCTGAAGCACGAGTCCAACGCCTTCGCCTGGCTGCGCCACACCATCGGCATTCTCTCGGAAAGCGCCAATCCGGAAGAATTCCTCGAGCACACCAAGCTCGAGCTGTTCCACGACCAGGTGTTCTGCTTCACGCCGAAGGGCAAGCTGATCGCGCTGCCGCGCAACGCCAACGTGATCGATTTCGCCTATGCCGTTCACACCGGTGTCGGCAACAGCGCGGTCGGCTGCAAGATCAACGGCAAGTTCGCGCCGCTGTCCTCCGAGCTGCAGAACGGCGACGAGGTCGAGGTGCTGACCTCGAAGGCACAGTCGGCGCCGCCGTCGGCCTGGGAGGCGCTCGCCCGCACCGGCAAGGCGCGGGCTGCGATCCGCCGTGCCACCCGCGACGCGGTGCGCGACCAGTATGCCGGCCTCGGCCGCCGCATCGTCGACCGCCTGTTTGCCCGTGCCAAGATCGAATACGCCGACGACAAGCTGAAGGGCGCGTTGCCGCGGCTCGCGCGCGGCTCGATCGAGGACGTGATGGCCTCGGTCGGGCGCGGCGAGATCAAGGCCTCCGACGTCGCGCGCGCGATGTATCCCGATTACAAGGAAGAGCGGCTGGTGCGCTACGGTGCCAAGAAGGGTCTCGCCGCCAAGCTGAAGACGCAGAACCCGCCGCATCCGGCGCGCGCCACCTCGGTGATCCCGGTGCGCGGCATCAATTCCGACCTGCCGGTGAAGTTCGCGCCGAACGGCGGTGCGGTGCCGGGCGACCGGATCGTCGGCATCGTCACGCCGGGCGAGGGGATCACGATCTATCCGATCCAGTCGCCGGCGCTGAAAGATTTCGAGGAGGAGCCGGAGCGCTGGCTCGACGTGCGCTGGGATATCGACGAGACCATGCCGCAGCGCTTCCCGGCCCGTATCCTGGTCCACAATGTCAACGAGCCCGGCAGCCTCGCCCAGATCGCGACCGTGATCGCCGAGCACGACGGCAATATCGACAACATCCACATGTCGCGCCAATCGCCCGATTTCACGGAGCTGACCATCGATCTTGAGGTCTATGACCTCAAGCATCTCAGCGCTATCATCGCCCAGTTGCGCGCCAAGGCCGTCGTCGCTCGGGTCGAGCGCGTCAATGGGTAACGTCTCGTCGTTGCCGGGCTTGACCCGGCAATCCATCTTTCCAAAAGGATGGATGCGCGGGTCAAGCCCGCGCATGACGGGCTAGATTGCAGGTCAAAGAGATGTCCAAAACTCCGCCGCTGCGTCTCGGTATCAATGTTGATCACGTCGCCACCCTGCGCAACGCCCGGGGCGGAGCGCGGCCCGATCCGGTGCGGCTGGCGCTTGCCGCGATCGCGGCCGGCGCCGACGGCATCACCGCGCATTTGCGCGAGGATCGCCGCCACATCCGCGATGAGGACATGGCGCGGCTCAAGGCCGAGATCTCCAAGCCGCTGAATTTCGAGATGGCGGCGACCGACGACATGCTGCGGATCTCGCTCGCCACCAAGCCGCACGCGGTTTGCCTGGTGCCGGAACGGCGCCAGGAGCTCACCACCGAAGGCGGCCTCGACGTGGTCGGCCAGCACAACGCACTGGCGCCGTTCATCGCGCGGCTGGGTGACGCCGGCATCCGCGTCTCGCTGTTCATTGCCGCCGATCCCAGGCAGATCGAGATGGCCGCGAAGCTGAAGGCGCCCGTGATCGAGATCCACACCGGCGGCTGGTGCGACGCTGTGGTCGACGGCCACCAGGACAAGGCGGAGGCCGAATGGAAGCGCATCGTCGCCGGTGCCAGGCTGGCGCAGGCGGCCGGGCTCGAGGTCCATGCCGGCCACGGGCTCGACTATGACACCGCGGAGACGATTTCCGCGCTGCCCGAAATCCGGGAGTTGAACATCGGTTATTTCATGATGGGCGAGGCACTGTTCGTCGGCATCGCCGGGACGGTGCGTGAGATGCGTGCGGCGATGGACCGCGGCCGCGCCAGGGCGCAGGGTGGCGTCAGCGCATGATCATCGGCATCGGCTCCGACCTGATCGACATCACCCGGGTGGCCAAGGTGATCGAGCGCCATGGCGAGCGATTCCTCGATCGCATCTTCACCGACGCCGAGCGCGCCAAGGCGATGCGCCGTGCCAACAACGAGAAGATGGTGGTCGCAACCTACGCCAAGCGCTTTGCCGCCAAGGAAGCTTGCTCCAAGGCGCTCGGCACCGGTATCCGGCGCGGGGTGTGGTGGAAGGACATGGGCGTCGTGAACCTGCCGGGCGGGCGGCCGTCGATGCGGCTGACCGGCGGGGCGCTGGCCCGGCTGCAGGAACTGACGCCCGAGGGCATGCAGGCGCAGATCGACCTTTCGATCACCGACGATTGGCCGTTGGCCCAGGCCTTCGTCATAATTTCGGCGGTTGCCCCCGCCAGATGATCCCGCGGTGCCGGATTCTGCCGGAAAACTTCAGCAAACTAAAAAATCATTGATATTTCAATGAATTGCGAAGTTTTGAGGCGGCGATTGATTGCGCCCCTGCGAACAACCGTCTAAAACGCCGCAGGGTTATATCGAGCGAGACGCTGATTCCGGGTTTAGGCCGGAATTTGCCCTCAAGATCAGAATCAAGGCCATTTTCCTCACGCGAAGGCCGAACGCTTCGCGCGAAGAGAACGTTCTGCCACCGCGTGGACATCAGTCCACGGGAATTGGGAAAGCAATGAGCGTGACCACCGGGACCAAATCTGAAAGCGGCTTGGGCGAGACCATCCGCGTCGTCATCCATGCTCTTCTGATCGCGCTCGTCATCCGCACCTTCCTGTTCCAGCCGTTCAACATCCCCTCCGGGTCGATGAAGGCGACGCTCCTGGTCGGCGACTACCTGTTCGTCTCGAAATATTCCTATGGCTACAGCCACTATTCGATCCCGTTCTCGCCGAACATTTTCTCGGGCCGCATCTTCGGTTCGGAGCCGAACCGCGGTGACATCGTGGTGTTTCGGCTGCCGCGGGATGACTCCACCGACTACATCAAGCGCGTCATCGGGCTGCCCGGCGACCGCATCGAGGTGAAGAGCGGGCTGCTCTACATCAACGATGAGCCGATCAAGCGGGAGCGGCTGAGCGATTTCGTCGGCGAGGATCCCTGCGGCTCGGCGGATGCGACCGCCCGCGTCAAGCGCTGGAAGGAGACGCTGCCGAACGGCGTCAGCTATGAGACGCTGGACTGCACCGACAACAGCTACATGGACAACACCATCGTCTACACCGTTCCGCCCGGGCATTTCTTCATGATGGGCGACAACCGCGACAACTCCACCGACAGCCGCTTCCTGTCGCAGGTCGGCTACGTGCCGTTCGAGAACATCATCGGGCGAGCCCAGATGATCTTCTTCTCGATCGCCGAGGGCGAGCAGGCCTGGATGATCTGGCGCTGGCCGCTTGCCGTGCGGTGGAATCGCCTATTCTCTATCGTGCGATGAACGACGATACCGCATCCATCAACGATCCAGCGCCGACCGGCGAGCCGAGCCAGACGCCTGCCGCCGACGGCACAGCCGCGCCGAAGAAGCGGCGCAGCAAGGCGGCCAAGGCCGCTGAGGAGAAGGCCGCGATCGCCGGCACCGAGGCGCGGATCGGGTACACGTTCCAGGATCCCGCGCTGCTGACCACCGCGTTCACCCACGTCTCCGCGCTGAAGCCCGCCACCCGCAACCGCGCCGACAGCTACCAGCGGCTGGAGTTCCTCGGCGACCACGTGCTCGGGCTGATCGTGTCGGACATGCTGTTCCGGTCGTTCCCCAAGGCCGACGAGGGCGAATTGTCGAAGCGGCTCGCCGACCTCGTGCGCAAGGAGAGTTGCGCCGACGTCGCCAAGGCGCTCGGGCTGCTCGAGGACATCAAGCTCGGCATGGTGAAGGCGGTCGAGGGCGCCCGGCTGCGCAAGTCCGTGCTCGGCGATATCTGCGAAGCGGTGATCGGGGCGATCTTTCTCGACGGCGGCTACGAGGCCGCGCGCCAGTTCGTCGAGCGCAACTGGACCGAACGGATGCACAAGCTGCGCCGGCCGCTGCGCGATCCCAAGACCGTGTTGCAGGAATGGGCACAGGGCAAGGGGCTGCCGACGCCGGTCTATCGCGAGGTCGAACGCACCGGCCCGCATCACGATCCACAATTCCGCGTTGCGGTCGACCTGCCGGGCCTGGCCTCCGCCGAGGGCCTCGGTGGCAACAAGCGCGCGGCCGAGAAGGCGGCGGCATCCGCGATGATCGAGCGCGAAGGCGTCGGCACCAATGACTGACGAGGCCAAAGGGCAAGGGGACGCGACGCGCTGTGGCTTCGTCGCGCTGATCGGTGCGCCCAATGTCGGCAAGTCGACGCTGGTCAACGCGCTGGTGGGCTCCAAGGTCACGATCGTCTCGCGCAAGGTGCAGACCACGCGCGCGCTGATCCGCGGCATCGTGATCGAAGGCAACGCGCAGATCATCCTGGTCGACACGCCCGGCATCTTCGCGCCGCGGCGCCGGCTTGACCGCGCCATGGTGTCGACCGCCTGGAGCGGCGCGCACGACGCCGATCTCGTCTGCGTGCTGCTCGATGCGAAGTCGGGCCTCGACGAAGAGGCCAACGCGATCCTGACCAAGCTCGAAACCGTCGCGCATCCGAAGATCCTGGTGCTGAACAAGGTCGATCTCGTGCAGCGCGAGAAGCTGCTGGCGCTGGCGCAGGCCGCCAACGAGCGGATGCGCTTCGAGCACACCTTCATGATTTCGGCGCTATCCGGCGACGGCGTTGCCGATTTGCGCCAGACGCTCGCCAAGCTGGTACCGGCGGGGCCGTTCCTCTATCCCGAGGACCAGATGTCGGATGCGCCGATGCGGCATCTGGCGGCCGAGATCACGCGCGAGAAGATCTACAGCCATCTGCATCAGGAACTGCCGTACCAGTCGACGGTCGAGACCGACAGCTGGACCGACCGCAAGGACAAGTCGATCCGCATCGAGCAGACGATTTTTGTCGAGCGCGAGAGCCAGCGCAAGATCGTGCTCGGCAAGGGCGGCGCCACCATCAAGTCGATCGGCGCGCAGGCGCGTGCCGAGATCGCCGAGATCATGGGCGTCCCCGTGCATCTGTTCCTGTTCGTCAAGGTGCGCGAGAACTGGGGTGACGATCCCGACCGCTACAAGGAAATGGGACTGGAATTCCCCAAGGAATAAGAGTCGACGCTTGCATGAACGTGCCCAGAAATGTGCTGTGGTTTGAGGTTCTGCTCTATCTGTCGCTGACGCTGGATGCGCTGTCGGTGGCGTTTCAGGACCGCACGCCGACTGTCCTGAAGACCGAGCAGGTGATCATGGGTGAGACCCTGACGGCCGGCTGCATGATCCTGCTCCTGATGTATTTCGTCCGGCTTGCCGCGCAGCACCGCAAGAACTGGCCGCGCTGGGCGCTGCTCGCGGTGCTCGTCTTGTCGTTGATGTCCCTGGTGCAGGTCATCGGCGCAAGGGGCATGGAGATCGACAGCGCCATCGAGGTGGTGTCATGCATCCTGACCACGGCCGGGCTGTATTATTCCTTCACCGGCGACGCGCGGGGCTGGTTCAACGCGTAGCGAATGACGCGTGCGGAAAGCTGCGTTCATCCGCGGAATCCTGCTAGACTCCGCTCATGGAATGGACCGACGAAGGCATCGTGCTGGGCGTGCGGCGGCATGGCGAATCCTCCGCCATCGTCGAGCTGTTGACGCGCGAGCACGGCCGCCATCTCGGCCTGGTGCGCGGCGGCGCCAGCTCGCGGATGCGGCCGCTGCTGCAGCCCGGCAACAGCGTCACCGCGGTGTGGCGGGCGCGGCTCGACGAGCATCTCGGCATGTATGCGCTGGAGGGCACGCGGCTGCGCGCGGCGAAGCTGCTCGGCTCGTCGCATGCGGTCTATGGTGTCACGCATCTGGCGGCGCTGGCCCGGCTGCTGCCCGAGCGCGATCCGCATGAGGACATCTACGAGATGCTGGAGGGGACGCTCGACGATTTCGAGGACGCAGGCGTTGCCGCCGTGCACCTGATCCGGTTCGAGCTCGCGATGCTGACCGAGCTCGGCTTCGGGCTCGACCTGGAAAACTGCGCAGCCACCGGGGAGACCACCGACCTGATCTACGTGTCGCCGAAATCCGGCGGCGCGGTGTCGCGCGCCGCCGGCGAGCCATGGCGCGACCGGCTGTTGCCGCTGCCGGCGTTCCTGCGCGAAGGCGAGGGCGGCGCCAACAGCTGGTCGGACCAGGACCTGCTCGACGGCTTCCAGATCACCGGCCTGTTCCTGCTCCGCCACGTGCTGGAGCCCCGCGGCCAGGGCCATTCCGACGCCCGCGACGGATTTATCAACGCCGTGACGCGGCGGCGGGGCCGGAGCGCGGTTCCGTAAGGCCGATTCGGGCCTTAAATTCCCGCTGATTCGCGGCTTGCCCGATTCAGCGCCAAGGTTTAACGCCTCCCCATGGGAAAACGACAGATACCGCCGGAAGAGCCGGCCGAAATTCACGAGGTGCCGCTGCGTGATGCGCTCGAGGAGCGCTATCTCGCCTATGCGCTCTCGACCATCATGCATCGCGCGCTGCCGGACGCCCGCGACGGGTTGAAGCCGGTGCATCGGCGCATCCTCTACGGCATGGACCTGCTCGGGCTCGACCCGCGCGCCGCGTTCAAGAAGTCGGCCAAGATCGTCGGCGACGTGATGGGCTCGTTCCATCCTCACGGCGACCAGGCGATCTACGACGCCATGGTGCGCCTGGCGCAGGATTTCTCCTCGCGCTACCCGCTGGTCGACGGCCAGGGCAATTTCGGCAATATCGACGGCGACAACCCGGCCGCCTACCGCTACACCGAAGCGCGCATGACCGAGGTCGCGCGCCTCTTGCTCGAAGGCATCGACGAGGACGGCGTCGAGTTTCGTCTCAACTATGACGGCCAGTCGAAAGAGCCGGTGGTGCTGCCGGGCGGCTTCCCGAACCTGCTCGCCAACGGCGCGCAGGGCATCGCGGTCGGCATGGCGACCTCGATTCCGCCGCACAACGCCGCCGAGCTCTGCGACGCCGCGCTGCATCTGATCGAGAAGCCCGACGCCAAGTCGAAGGCGCTGCTGAAATGGGTCAAGGGCCCGGACTTCCCGACCGGCGGCATCGTGGTCGATTCCAAGGAAGCGATCGTCGAGGCCTACACCACGGGGCGCGGCTCGTTCCGCACCCGTTCGCGCTGGACCCAGGAGGAAGGCGCCCGCGGCACCTGGGTGGTCGTCGTCACCGAGATCCCGTGGCTGGTGCAGAAGTCGCGGATCGTCGAGAAGATCGCCGAGCTCATCAACGAGAAGAAGCTGCCGCTGGTCGCCGACGTCCGCGACGAGTCGGCCGAGGACGTCCGGCTCGTGATCGAGCCGAAATCGCGCACCGTCGATCCGGCGCTGATGATGGAGTCGCTGTTCCGGCTGACCGAGCTGGAAAGCAAGATCTCGCTGAACCTCAACGTGCTGATCAAGGGCCGCATCCCCAAGGTGGTCGGCCTTGCCGAGTGCCTGCGTGAATGGCTCGACCACCTGCGCGACGTGCTGGTCCGCCGGACCAAATTCCGCAAGACCCAGATCGAGCACCGCCTGGAAGTGCTGGGCGGCCACCTCGTCGCCTATCTGAACCTCGACAAGGTGATCAAGATCATCCGGACCGAGGACGAGCCGAAGCCGGTCTTGATGAAGACCTTCAAGCTCACGGAGATCCAGGCCGATGCCATCCTCAACATGCGCCTGCGCAATCTGCGCCGCCTGGAGGAGATGGAGATCCGCACCGAGGACAAAGACCTTCGTAAGGAGCTGAAGGGCATCGAGGGCCTGCTCGGTTCCGAGACGGAGCAATGGGCCAAGGTCAGCGATCAGGTGCGCAAGGTCCGCGATATCTTCGGGCCGAAGACGCCGCTCGGCAAGCGCCGCACCACCTTCGCCGATGCGCCCGAGCATGACCTCGCCGCGATCGAGGAAGCGCTGGTCGAGCGCGAGCCGTGCACCGTCGTGATCTCAGAGAAGGGCTGGGTACGGACGCTGAAGGGCCATGTCGAGGATCTCTCTGGCCTTGCCTTCAAGACCGACGACAAGCTCGAGCACTCGTTCTTCGCCGAGACCACCTCGAAGCTGTTGCTGTTTGCGACCAACGGCAAGTTCTATTCGCTCGACGTGGCAAAGCTGCCGGGCGGCCGCGGCCATGGCGAGCCGATCCGCATGTTCATCGACCTCGAGCAGGACGCCGCGATCATCTCGCTGTTCGTCAACAAGGGCGAGCGCAAGTTCCTGATCGCGAGCAGCGAGGGGCAGGGTTTTGTCGTCAAGGAAGAGGACTGCGTCGGCAACACCCGCAAGGGCAAGCAGGTGCTCAACGTTGAAATGCCGAACGAAGCCCGCGCGATCACGACTGTGAGCGGCGACACCGTTGCGGTGATCGGCACCAACCACAAGATGGTGCTGTTCGGCCTCGACCAGGTGCCGGAGATGGCGCGCGGCCGCGGCGTGCGCCTGCAGAAATACACCAGCGCGTCGCTGTCTGACGTTGCGGTGTTCGACGCCAAGGCCGGCTTGAGCTGGAAGGATTCCGCCGGCCGCGAGCACAGCATGACCATGAAGGAACTGGCCGACTGGCGCGGCAACCGCGCCGACGCCGGCCGGCTCGCCCACGGCCTGCCGAAGTCGAACAAGTTCAATCGCGGCGTGGAGTAACGGTGTTGTAGCCCGGATGAAGCGAAGCGAAATCCGGGAGCTCGCGCCGGATCACCAGTGATCCCGGATTGCGCTGCGCTCCATCCGGGCTACGGGGGCTCAGTGCGCGGTGTGATAGTATCCACATTTCACCGCGCTATAACCGTCGCCGACGACATCGGGCGACGGTTGCCATGGCGCACAATCACGACCACGACCACAGTGGTCATTCTCACGGACATGCCGGGCATTCCCATGCCGGGCACAGCCACGCGCCCGACAGTTTCGGCACGGCCTTTGCGGTCGGCGCGTCGCTGAACACCGCTTTCGTCGTCGCGGAGCTGATCTTCGGCTATTCCGCCAACTCGTTGGCGCTGGTCTCCGACGCGGTTCACAATCTCTCCGACGTCATCGCGCTGCTGTTGGCCTGGGGCGGGGCATGGCTCGCCGGCAGGCGACCGACCGATACTCACACCTATGGCTACCGTCGCGCCTCGATCCTGGCGGCGCTGTTCAATGCCGGGCTGCTCCTGATCGCGGTCGGCGGCATCGCGGTCGAGGCGATCAACCGCTTGCGCGAGCCGGCCGAGGTCGCAAGCTGGACCGTGGTCTGGGTCGCGGCGCTCGGCATCCTGATCAATGGCGGCACCGCGCTGCTGTTCATGCGCGGCCGCGACAGCGACCTCAATGTCCGCGGCGCCTATCTGCACATGGCGGCGGATGCCGGCGTCTCGCTCGGCGTCGTGATCGCCGCGCTCTTGATCATGGCGACCGGCTGGCAGTGGCTGGATCCCGCGATCAGCCTGGTGATCGCCGCAGTGGTGCTGCTGAGCGGCTGGGAGCTCGCCCGCGACAGCGTCAACCTCGCGCTCGACGCGGTGCCGAGGGGGATCGATCTCAAGCAGGTGCGGGATTATCTCATCGCGCTCGAAGGCGTCACCGAGGTGCACGACCTGCACATCTGGGCGATGAGCACCAGCGAGACCGCGCTGACCGCGCATCTGGTGCGGCCCGGCGGACACGACGATGTCTTCCTGCATCACGTCTGCGCCGAGCTCTCGGAGCGGTTCAGCATCCACCACGCGACGCTGCAGGTCGAGATCAGCAGCGAGACCTGCCGGCTGGCGCCGGCGGAAATGGTCTAGCCTAGGCAGCCGCGATCCACTCGCATTCAATTGATCGATCGACCCATGTCCACGTCTTCCACGGGCGTCGACGACACGGCACATTGCGACCGCACGCGTTCAAATCACCGGCGCGATCAAACGGGGGGGGCGACATGAAGAAGGCAATCGGTCTTGCGATGCTGCTCTGGACTGTGGGCGCGTTGCCGCATGCGGACGCCGAGCCGGCGAAACCAGGCGTCGAGAAGCTCTACATCCTCAACTGCGGTGAAGGCGTTGCAGGTGACATTTCACGCTGGTCGCCCGGCGTCAACGAAGGCAAGTCGATGGACTTCGTCGACAATTGCTACCTGATCAAGCATGCCCAGGGCTGGTTCCTGTGGGACACCGGGATTCCCGACGCGGTGGCGGCGATGCCGAACGGCCTTGCGCCGACCGATCCCAAGGCGGTCACCTGGCGGCGGCCGAAGACGCTCGCCGCGCAGCTCGACCAGCTCGGCGTCAAGCCGTCGGACATCAAGGCGATCGCCGTGTCGCACACCCATCCCGATCACATCGGCAATGTCGAGCTGTTCCCGGCCGCGATGCTGTATGTGCAGAAGGCGGAATATGAATGGCCCGGCGCCAACAACGCGCCGCGCTTCAAGCCCGAGCATCCCGTGACCAAGCTCGAAGGCGACCGCGACGTGTTCGGCGACGGCAGCGTCACCATCCTGTCGACGCCGGGCCACACGCCCGGCCACCAGTCGCTGCTGGTGAAGCTGCCGAAGACAGGTGCGATCGTGCTGACCGGCGATGCCGTTCACTTCAGGGATAATTGGGACAATCGGCGCGCGCCGAGCATGAACGCCAGCAAGGAGCAGACGCTGGCCTCGATGCAGAAGATCGCCGATACGCTGACGAAAGAGAAGGCGCAGCTCTGGATCAACCACGACAAGGCGCAGCGCGACGGGCTGAAGCTGTCGCCGGAATTCTACGACTGAGCCGCCGTGGCGGTGTTCGCTTTCGACCAGTTTCGAAAGATCTGCGCGGTCTTCTCGTCCATCGGAAAGAAGCTTTCGATGCGCAGCTCCTGCAGCGTGACGTCCTGCGGCGTCCCCAGCGTCGCGATCGTGGTGAACAATTGCAGGCTGACGTCGCCCTTGCGGAACAGCATCGGCAGCACCGGTCCGGATGCGGGACTTGCCGGCGCGGCCAACGCGGCCTCGACACCGTCATAGGCCAGCAGCCGCTTGAGCAATTCCGCCGTCGCGGTGGTGCCGTCGGCGGCGGCATCGGCCTCGACGCTGCGGACGAAGTAGCCGGCCACCTCGGTCCAGTTGGTGAGATAGGGGCGCAACACACCGGGCGCGACCAGCGCATCGGCGAGGTTGACCGCCGTGCCTGGCGCCAGCGGCCCGACCAGGAATTCCACCAGTTGGCTTGCGCCTGCATTGGCGAGCAGCAGATTCCAGTGCCGGTCGACCACGACCGCCGGGAAGGGCTCCTGCTGTGCCAGGATGAAATCGAGCGCGTAGCGGATCTGGGCGAGCTCCGGCGCGGCGAGGTCGGTTTGCCGCCAGACCGGCGCGAAGCCGGCCGCCACCAAGAGCGCGTTCTGCTGGCGCAACGGCACGTCGAGCGCCGCGGCAAGCCGGATCACCATGTCGCGGCTCGGAGCGGCGCGCCCGAGCTCGAGAAAGCTGAGATGGCGCTGGGAGATATCGGCGCGCCCGGCGAGCTCGAGTTGCGAGTGCCCCTTGCGCTGCCGCCACCAGCGCAGGCTGGCCGAAAAATCGCGCTGCTGCGACATGAATACCTGTGAAGTAGTTGCCGGAATGATCTCGCTGGGCAAGATGCCACAAGCGAACCGAAAACGCATGGGGATCGGGATGGGCGAGTGGATCGGCGTTGCGATTGCACTGGTCTCGAGCTGCCTCGGCGGCACCGCCGCGGCGATCACCCGTTACCTGGCGGGCAATGCCGACCCGATCACGCTGGCGATCCTGCGCTGGGTGATCGGCTTTCTCTGTGTGCTGCCCGCCGCGGTCCTGCTCGGGGCGAAGTGGCCGCGGCGTGACGACTTGCCGGCGGTCGCGGCGCTCGGCGTCGCCTTCTTCGGCGTGTTCTTCGTGCTTTATAATCTCGCGATGTCCTACACGACGGCGGCGCGCGCCAGCCTGGCGCTGGCGACCTTGCCGCTCTCGACGATGGTGGTCGGCGCCTTGCTCGGCTTCGAGCCGCTGACGATGCGCAAATCGATCGGGGTCTCGATCGCGGTGCTCGGCGTGGCGGCGGCGCTGGCATCCGGGCTGGCGGCGGCGCCAGTGGGCGCATGGCGCGGCGAACTGATCATGGCCGCCGCAGTGCTCTGCATGGCCTTCTACAACGTGCTGTCGCGGCCGTTCATCCGCCGCTCCAGCGCGCTCGGCTTCCTTGCCGTCGGCATGGGCGCCGGCGCGGCCGCGCTGGTGGCGGTGGGATCGTTCACCGGCAGCCTGGCGACGCTGCGCGAGTTCGGCACGTCGCAATGGATCGCGGGGCTCTATCTCGGCATAGCCGGCGGCGCGCTGGCTTTCATCCTGTGGGTGCTGGCGCTCGAGCGGGCCTCGCCGACCCGCGTCGCCAACACCATGACGGTCAATCCGATCGCCGCCGCGCTGCTTGCGAAGCAATTGGTCGGCGAGCCGATCACGGCCAATCTGGTCGTCGGCCTGATCGCGGTCTTCGCCGGGATCTGGATCGCGACGTCGGAAACCAAATCGGTCTGATCAGCCGCGCGGGGCGGCAGGCGCGGCCGCCGGCGGGGCAGGCGAGTGCGTCGGCTTCAGCGTGCCGGCGTAGAACGACAGGACGAACACCAGGATAAGGCCGACAAGATAGACCCCATAGGATTGCGGCGGGGTGATCGCCCATTGCATGAGGCGTCGGATCGGGTTTGGCGGGCCAGCGTCGTTGTCCATGCGCTGTTGTGCGCGAAGGCCCGGACAAAAGGAAGCGGAATCGGCGCCATTCGGCGGCCGTGTTCCGCGCGAAATGGTGAGGCGGGCGGCCTTGCAATGCCGCATTGGCGTTCGCATCTGTCACGCGACGACCGACCCTTCCTCCCGCACCAATTGCCCGGCATAATCCAGCTTATGGAACTGACGCCCCGTTTGCGCCTCATGAATTGGCTGGTCCGCCAGGGTCTGACGGGCCTGCCGGAAAACGACCTGCTGCGCGGTTTCTGCGAGCGCTGCCGGGCCGCGGGCATGCCGCTGTCGCGGGCGATCGTCTTCATCGATACGCTGCATCCGATCTTCGAGGGACGCGGTTTCCGCTGGAACGACGGCGAGAGCAACGAGGCCGACATCTTCGAATACGGCTCGACCAGCACCGGCGAGGCCAGCCAGACCTGGCGGCGGTCGGCCTTCTATCACATGCTCGAAAACGGCCATGACGAGATAGTGATCGATCTCGCCGACACCTCGCACGATTTCTCGATGATCGGCGAGCTGGCGGAGAAGGGCCACAAGCATTTCGCCGCCTTCGTGCATCGCTTCGGCGAGGCCGGCACGATCGGCGAGATGGACTGCTTCTACTCCTACTACACCACCCGCCGCTCGGACGGGTTCGACGAGAACCACATGGCGGCGCTGCGCGACCTGGTGCCGGTGCTCGGGCTCGCGATCAAATCGGCCGCGCAGGTCGAGATCGCCCGCACGCTGGGGCGGGTCTATCTCGGCCGGGACACCGCGGAGCAGGTGCTGCGCGGACGCATGCAGCGCGGCATCACCGAGAAGATCAAGGCCGTGCTGTGGTACTCCGACGTGCGCGGCTCCACCGCGATCAGCGAGCGGATCGGCCCGGACGAGATCATTCCGTTCCTCAACGACTATGCGCAGGCATCGATCGACGCGATCCATGACGCCGGCGGCGAGGTGCTGAAGCTGATCGGCGACGGCGTGCTGGCGATGTTCACCGGAGAGAACGTGGCAGGCGCCAAGCGAGCGGCGCTGCGGGCCGAGCACAGATTCCGGCATAACATGCGCGTGCTGAACGATCGCCGCGAGAACGAGGGCCGGCCGACCACCACGGCCTATGTCGGGCTCCATGTCGGCCAGGTGTTCTACGGCAATATCGGCAGCGAGGACCGGCTGGATTTCACGGTGGTCGGGCCCGCCGTCAACGAGGTGAGCCGGATCGCATCGATGTGCGCCTCGGTCGACCGCGAACTATTGACCTCGACCGATTTCCGCACCGGGCTCGACGCCGCCGGCCGCAACTATCTGGTCTCCACCGGCCGTTTCGTGCTGCGCGGCATCGGCCATGCACAGGATCTATACACGCTGGATCCGGCGATTGCCGCCGACGAGGTCGTCGGCGGCAAATACGAGCGGTACCTGGCGAGCTAGCGTCTCTCCACCGTCGTTGCGAGAAGCTCGCGACAAAATTGCAGAGCAATTTTGCGCTGAAGCGACGAAGCAATCCATCGTCCCGCATATGCGGAAAAATGGATTGCTTCGTGGAGCCTGTCATCGGGCGCGCATTCGCGCGACCCGTTGGCTCGCAATGACGGCTGAGAAGACCCGGGATCAGCACCGCGCGGGTTCGCCGACCATGTCGGGCTGCCGCGTCAGCGCCACCGCGGGCGACATCAGGATCACCAGCGCCTGGGCGGCGAAGATCGCGGCCGCGAGATAGAGGCAGGCTTCGGCGCCGTAGAGGCCGCCGACGACCGCGCCGAGCGCGGAGCCGAGCGGGCGCGCGCCGTAACTCATGATGTTGATCGCCGAGACGCGCCCGAGCAGCGAGGGCGGCGTCACCGACTGCCGCAGCGTGGTGGTCGAGATCACCCACAGGATCGGGCCGACGCCGAGCAGGAAGAAAGCTGAGGCCGGCGAGCAGCGGCGTCGCAAACCAAGTCGTCAGCGCCATCACGGCCGCGGCGACGAAGCCGGTAACCGGGCCGAGCCCGATCACGGTGCCGAACGCCAGCCGCTTCATCACGCGGGTCGCGAACAGCGCACCGACCACCATGCCGACGCCGTACATCGCAAGCGTGGTGCCGACGCCGGTGGCGCTGAGCCCGAGATGGCGCACCGCATAGGGCACGAACACGGCGAGCAGCAGGAACGACGCAGTGTTGAAGATGAACTGGGTGATGAACACCGGCCGCAGCAAGGCGTGGTGCATCACGAAGGCCGCGCCTTCCTTTATGTCCTGCAACGGATGGCGCCGCGGGGCAGGCTGGCGCGCCGGCTCGTAGATGCCGGCGAGCAGCACGACCGCGATCGCCGACAATGCCGCGGCGAAGCCGAATGCGGGCGCGGCCCCGACCCAGCCGACCAGCACGCCGCCGAGCGCGGGGCCGCTGGCGAACGCGACGGTACGCGCGAGCTCGATGCGGGCGTTCGCCGCCGGCAATTGCTGTGACGTCACCAGCGAAGGGACCAGCGCCGGCGCAGCGACGCTGTAGGCGACCGTGCCGCAGACCGCGATGAAGCCGAGCAAAGCGAGCAGCGGCAGCGTCATCAGGCCGAGCCACAAGAGCAGCAGGATCGCGGCAAGCGCGGCCGCGCGCAGCGCTTCGGAGCCCGCCATCACCCAGCGCCGCGACACGCGGTCGGCGAGCAGGCCGGCGGGAATCGCAAACAGGATGAAGGGCAGCGTCAGTGCGGTCTGCAACAGGCCGGTCTGGCCTTCGCCGACGCCGAGCAGCAGCACAGCGACGATGGGCGCAGCCGCAAGCGCAATCTGTTCGGCGGATTGCGCGGCGAGATTGGACCAGGCCAGGCGGTTGAAGGTGGCCGGCAGGCGAGGCGTATCGGCGGACATGACGGAATCCTTGATCATTCGACTGCCCGGTAGTGTGTGGTTGGAAGAGGCCCGATCCCACCCGTTTCCCGATAACGCCAAAAGCAGAAGCCCGCCGAAGGGGATCGGCGGGCTCTTCCAGAGTCAGACTTGGCTGAAAGCAGTCACTGCGGTTTGGGAGCAGGCGCCAGTTGGCCCGTAATGGTGCCGACCAGCGCGGTTGGCGCGCTTTCGATGCCCACCGTCGGTGTTTCGGCGACCTCGGCCTTGCGCTGCGCCAGCGCGCTGGTCAGGCTGGTGAGTGCGTCGGAGCCGGCGGGGAAGCCGGCCTCCGAGAGGATCTTGTCGATCATCGGCTTGAATGCGGAGACCGACAGCAGCTGCGCGGCGAGCCCGTCGCCGAGCCCGAGGCCGCCATTGCCGTTGGCGTGGCCATTGGCGCCGCCGCGACCGAGCATGCTGCCGGTGTCGAAGATCCGGATGTCGGAAATCTTCTCGATCGGCTTCACCGCCTCGGCGAGCGCGCTCGGGATCACGTTGATCCGCGCGAGGTTGAGATCGTAGGCGATCATGTCGGCGCTCAGTCTGTTGCGCGCCTCCGCCTTCATCGTCGCGACCTCGGCTTCGGCCTGGCCGAGCGCCTTGACGCCGGCAGCGCGGGTGGTGGCAGCCGCCGCATCGGCCTTGGCGAGCACGTTGGTGGCTTCCGCCTTGTTGGCGGCGGCCTGGCGTTCCGCCTCGGCCATTACCGTGATCGGCATCGCGTCGGTCTCGGCCGCCTTGCGCGCCGCGATCACGTTGATGATCTTGTCGCGCTCGGCGATCTCGGTGGCGCGGGCGGTGGTGACCTTTTCCTCGGCGGCGATCGCGACGGCACGCGCGGTCTCGGCGATGGTCTGGGCTTCCGACTGCTCCTTGCTCTTGGCCGCGACCGCGATCGCGCTTTCCTGCGCGACGATCTGAAGGTCGCGCTCCATCTCGGTGTTGCGGCGCTTGACCGCGAGATCGGCCTCGATCTTGCGCGTGTCGCGGGCCTGGTTGGCCTCGGTCTGCTTGTTGGCGACCGCGAGCTCCTGCTGGATGCGGTATTCGGCCTCGTTCTGCAGCGCGGTCTGTTCGACCTGCGCCGTCTGCGCGCGCATCGCGGCGGTCTTGTTGGCGATGTCGCGCTGCTGGGCGAGCTCGGCCTCGCGCTTGGTGCTTTCGATCGTCAGCGTGGTCTGCCGCGCCACCAGATCCTGCTGGGCGATGTTGACCTCGGTGGTGCGGACGATCTGGTTGCGCTCCTGCTCACGCTCCTTGGTGATCTTGGTCAGCGTGGTGAGACCATGCGCATCGAAGAAATTGCTCGGGTTGAAGTGCTTGATGTCGCTCTGGTCGAGCTTCGTCAGCGACACCGATTCAAGCTCGAGACCGTTGTTCTGGATGTCGGCGCCGACCGCGTCCTGCACCGCCTTGACGAAGGTGGCGCGCTGCTCCTGCAATTCCTCGAGGTTCATGGTCGCGGCGACCGAGCGCAGGCCGTCGACGAACTTGGCCTCGACCAGCTCGCGCAGCTCGGCCGCGTCATTGGTGCGGTTGCCGAGGGTCTGCGCCGCGAGCGCGATCGACGACGCGTCGGGTTTGACGCGCAGATAGAACTCGGCGCCGATGTCGACGCGCATGCGGTCCTTGGTGATCAGCGAGTCCGGGCCGCCGCGCGCGACCTCGAGCCGTAGCGTTTTCAGGTTCACCGCGGCGGTGGAGTGGAAGATCGGCAGCACGAGCGAGCCGCCGTCGAGCACCACCTTCTGGCCGCCGAGGCCGGTGCGGACATAGGCCTCGTCGCGCGTCGAGCGTTTGTAGAGCTTTGCGAACAGGAGACCGATAACGAGGATGACGATGACGCCAATAACGACGGGTACAGCAAGTTCCCACATGTGTTATGCCCTGTTGGAAGATCGTTGTTGTTCGACGAGGTCGGCTGGAGCGGCAATCGCGATGAAGCCCTTGGCATCGCGATCGACCAGCAGCACGCTGGCGCCGACCGGCAATGCCTCGGACTCCGCGCTGGCACGCGCCGACACGGTGTGCCAGTTGCCGAAGACATCCTTGAGACGGACCCGGCCGGGCAGGCCCTGATCGAGCGGGCCGACCGACACGGTTGCGACCTTGCCGACAAAGTCGCTGTCGTTGACCGCATAGCTCTCGTCGCGCGGAATGATGCGGGCGAGGCCGCGGCTGGTATTTCTGATCACGGGGATGCTGCCTGCGGCAGCAACCACCGCGGCAAGCGAGACCGGGATGGCGGTGCCTGCGGCATGCGCCAGTCCCTGAAGCAGGAAGCCTCCGATCGAGAAGATGCCGAGGATCAGGATGATCAGCATCAGGAGGGGAAGCCGTCCGGCGTTGATCCAGAGAGACAGGCCACTGAGAGCATTGTGGCTCTCGGCCTCGACCGCGAAATCCTTGCCGATCAATTCGCTGATCGAAAGTCCGACCATGGTGCTGAGCAGTTCGATACCGCCAAGTGCTACCATGATCGCAGCCGCGACCGCGAAGGGCCGCACGTCGGGGGCGAGCAGAATGTCGCCAACTGCACTCATTTTTCTGACTTGATCCTTTCAAGCCGCGCCGCGATTTCCTTTTCGCGATGCAGGCGATCGAGTTCGTCAAGCTCCTTGTCGCCGAGCACGCTGGAGGCGGGAACACCGGTGACCCGGGCGATCGCTGCCATGGCGCGCTCAGCACTCAATGTATTGGTCGTCGATGGGCCCCGGCTGGTTTCGTCCTGGGCCTCGCGGATCAGGCTTTGTTCGAGATCGGCCAAGCGCGTCTCCGCCTCGCGGCGCGCGCCGAGCATGGCCTGCAGCGCCTTGGTCTGCTCGTCGATTTCGAGCTCGATGAAATCCATCGCGCGTTCCAGCGCGATCACCTGCGGCTCCAGATCAATTTGCCGTGCAACGCCGGCGCGCGCGAGATCCTCGCGATTTTCCGCAAGTGCGAGACGAATCTTTTCGTTCAGATTGGTCGTTTCGGTATCCAGTTCTTCGCGCCGCTTCTTCAGGCGGAATTCTTCGGCGCGCGACTTGCCGAGCGCGTAGCGCGCCTCGTCGGCGCCGGCGTCGATCTCGCGGATCGCCTGTTTGACCAGCGCGACCTTGTTGTTGTTCTCGACATTGTCGATGGTCTGGCTCGCGATGGCGGCAAGAAGCCGGCCCATGCGCGCAAGGATGCCTTCGTGAAGCATGGTCTTCTCCTCCGGTTGTGCTGATTTCGATTTGACGGCGATGTGGATTTCGTAGCCGCGTCCATCCGAGATCAAATGCGCCGGGAAGGGGCTTTCCCAGCCCGAGACATATCCCGGCACATCGAACGGCACCAAGACGCGTCCGCTGACAGTGCTAATGGTCAGTGAAGTTGGGCCCTTGATCGCAAACAACTTGTCGTCGAGCGGTATCCGGCGGACGGCGGCGCCTGCGATGTAATTGGCACGGTCGCGCAGGCCGAGCGTCACCAGCCGTGCGGGGAGGCCGGTCTCCTTGCGGATCTTCTCGTAGGCCTGGGCGTGCAGCGAGACGAGGTTGGCGCCGACGGGGGCGACCTCGGCGAGGATCGCCATCATCCGGTCATAGGCCGCAAAGGTCGCCTCGATCGCCTCGATGCCTGAAGGGTCAGGGGCGAGGGCGTAACGCAGGGTTGCGGTGGGCGTCTCGACGGGCAGCTTAATCATGCATCTAACGTAAAGCACTTCCTCAGTGCTTTACAAGGAGGGCGGTTGGTATCATTTTCGTGAGCCTAGATGCAGTTGCAAATGAGTTGCAATAACGGGAGAGATCGGCCATCCTTATCGGATGGATGCTCGGACCCCTGAACTGTCTTCCGTTTCGGTTCCCAATGCCGTGCCAAGTGGCTGGCGGGGCGATGCCGGACATGTGCGCAGCCTGCCTGAGGTGAACGCGACCATCGCGGTGCCGTCAGGCGGCCTGTGGTGGCGGCGGCTGCTGGCCTTCGCCGGGCCGGGCTATCTGGTTTCGGTCGGCTATATGGACCCCGGCAACTGGGCCACCGACCTCGCGGGCGGATCGAAGTTTGGCTACACGTTGCTGTCGGTCATCCTGCTCTCCAACCTGATGGCGATCCTGCTGCAGGCGCTTGCCGCGCGGCTTGGCATCGCCACCGACCGCGACCTGGCGCAGGCCTGCCGCGCGACCTACTCGCGCCCGGTGAATTTGCTGCTGTGGCTCGCCTGCGAGGCCGCGATCATCGCCTGCGACCTCGCCGAGGTGATCGGCACCGCGATCGCGCTCAAGCTGCTGTTCGGCATTCCCCTGATCGGCGGCGCGCTGCTGGCGGCGCTGGATGCGTTCCTGCTGCTGCTCCTGATGAATCGCGGCTTCCGTTTCCTCGAGGCCTTCGTCATCGCGCTCTTGATCGTCATCGCGGTCTGCTTCGTCGTCCAGATCGCGGCCGCCGCGCCGCCGGTGGCCGCCGTGCTCGGCGGCTTCATCCCGTCGCGCGAGATCGTCACCAATCCGGAGATGCTGTACATCGCGATCGGCATCATCGGCGCCACCGTGATGCCGCATAATCTCTATCTGCACTCCTCGATCGTGCAGACCCGCGCCTACCCGCGCACCGAGGAGGGACGGCGCGACGCGATCAAATGGGCGACCACCGATTCCACTATCGCGCTGATGCTGGCGCTGTTCGTCAATGCCGCGATCCTGGTGCTGGCGGCCGCGACCTTCCACAAGAGCGGCCATTCCGATGTCGCCGAGATCGACCAGGCGTTCGAACTGCTGTCGCCGCTGCTCGGCCTCGGCATCGCCTCGACGCTGTTTGCCGTGGCGCTGCTCGCCTCCGGCCTCAACTCGACGGTGACGGCGACGCTGGCCGGCCAGATCGTGATGCAGGGCTTCCTCGACCTCAAGCTGCCCGACTGGCTGCAGCGGCTGGTGACCCGCGGCATCGCGATCGTCCCTGTCATCGTGGTCGCCGCGCTCTATGGCGAGAGCGGCACGGCGCAGCTGCTGGTGTTCAGCCAGGTCGTGCTGTCGATGCAGCTGCCGTTCGCGGTGATCCCGCTGGTGCGGTTCGTGTCCGACAAACGCAAGATGGGCGCGTTCGCGATCTCACGCCCCGTCGCGGTGGCGGCGTGGATCGTCGCCGGGTTGATCGTGGTCCTGAACGTGAAGCTGCTGATCGATACGTTCTTCGGCAGCTAGTCTTCGGCAGCTAGTCCTGCGGCTCGGCGAGCACCTCGCCTGATGCGTCGACGCGCAGCCAGCCCGACGGCGCGAGCCGCTGTTGCGGCAGGAAACGGCCCTTGTAGTCCATCTTCTTGGAGCCCTCGATCCAGTACCCGAGATAGACGTAAGAAAGGCCCTGCCGGCGGGCTCGGGCGATATGGTCGAGGATCATGAAGGTGCCGAGCGAGCGCGCCTCCAGCCCGGGCTCGAAGAACGAATAGACCATCGACAGCCCGTCGCTGAGCACGTCGGTCAGCGCCACCGCCATCAGCTCGTCGCCGCGACCGGTGATGGCGCTGTCGGCATTGCGCTTGCGGTACTCGATGATCCGGGTCTCGACATGGCTGTCCTCGACCATCATCGCGTAGTCGAGCACGGTCATGTCGGCCATCCCGCCGTTGCGGTGGCGGCGGTCGAGATAGGCCCGGAACACCGAATATTGCTCCGAGGTCGGCACCGCGGTGCGCTGCTCGCCGATGATGTCGGCGTTGCGGGCCAGCACCTTGCGGAAGTTGCGGGAGGGGCGGAATTCGTTGGCGATCACACGGACCGAGACGCAGGCCCGGCACTGGTCGCAGGCCGGGCGGTAGGCGATCGACTGGCTGCGGCGGAAGCCGCCATGGGTCAGCAAGTCGTTGAGATCGCCCGCTTTGTCGCCGACTAGGTGCGTGAAAACCTTCCGCTCATGTCGGCCCGGCAAATACGGGCAAGGCGAGGGCGCCGTCAAATAGAACTGGGGAGTATCACGCGAATGCTGGGTCACGTCAGATCGTCGGGCTCCACAAACAATACAGGCAGCCGAGTGAGCATCGCCCCCCTGAGGCTAACGGTCAATTGGTTTAGGCGGGCCTAATAGGAGGCCCGCGCGGCCGGGGCGACCGGGGTCCGGACCGAGCTGTTGATAATGACGGTTCCGAGGATGATGTCGTGCAGCAGCCGGCGGCGGCCGTTGAACAGCCCGATCAGGAGCACAAGCGGCGACAGGAACGAGATCGTCACCCAGAACAGCACCGCATGGGTGGCGCCGAGCACGAAATAGCCGCGCGCGCCGTACCAGGTCCGCAGTTCCAGATCCATCATGCGCATGCCGATGGTGGCCGAGTGCGGCCCGCCGATCGAGGCGCCGTAATAGACGATCGCCCAGACGATCGAGGCCGGCGAGACCAGCCAGAACAACGCCCAGCCGAGACCGAGCGTGACGAGGCCGAACACCGCGATGAAAATCACCGCCAGGATCACCGGCACCGACAGCACGAACAGGTCGATCAGGAACGCAAAGACACGTCGCGTCAGCACGCCGCGGAACAGGTCCGGCTGCATCATTGGGTCGAACGCATGCGGAGGAACGCCGCCGTCGTTGCGCCAGGCCTCGTTGCGCCAGGTGCCGCCGTCATTGCCGTAGGACATGACCAACCTCCGATGAAAGTCCCGCGCAGGACATGGGAACAGGAGGCGCGTTCGCCAAGCCTGCGCGAACATTAACTAGCCGAAATAATCCGGCGATTCGGGGGCTGGATTGAGCGGTTCTACCTTCACGCCGTCATTGCGAGCGGAGCGAAGCGATCCACTTGTCGCAATAATGGGCGGCGGCCTTCAGCTCTCCGCCTTGATCTTTTCGGCGGCCTTCGGCGCGAAATAGGTGAGGATGCCGTCGGCGCCGGCGCGCTTGAAGCCGACCAGGCTCTCCATCATCGCGCGCTCGCCGTCGATCCAGCCATTGGCGGCGGCGCCCGCGATCATCGCGTACTCGCCGGACACCTGGTACACGAAGGTCGGCATCGCGAAATGGTCCTTCACGCGGCGGACGATGTCGAGATAGGGCATGCCCGGCTTCACCATCACCATGTCGGCGCCCTCGGCGATGTCGAGCTCGACCTCGCGCAGCGCCTCGTCGGAATTGGCGCTGTCCATCTGATAGGTGCGCTTGTCGCCGGTCAGCGTCTTGGCCGAGCCGATCGCGTCGCGGAACGGGCCGTAGAAGGCCGAGGCGTATTTCGCCGCATAGGACATGATCTGCACGTCGCCGAAACTGTTGTCGTCGAGCGCCTCGCGGATCGCACCGATCCGGCCGTCCATCATGTCCGACGGCGCGATCACGTCGCAGCCGGCCTCGGCCTGGGTCAGCGCCTGCTTCACCAGCACCGCGACGGTCTCGTCGTTGAGGATCTTGCCGTCCTCGATCAGCCCGTCATGGCCGTGGCTGGTGAAGGGATCGAGCGCGACGTCGCACAGCACGCCGATGTCGGGAAACTCCTGCTTGATCGCGCGCACCGCCTGGCAGACCAGATTGTCGGGGTTGAGCGCCTCCGAGCCCTGCTCGTCGCGCAGCGACGGCTCGGTGAACGGGAACAGCGCGATGCAGGGGATGTTGAGCTTTGCCGCGCGCTCGGCGTCGCGGACGATCTGGTCGACGGTGAGCCGGTCGACGCCGGGCATCGAGGCCACCGGCGTGCGGGTGTTGTTGCCATCGACCACGAACATCGGCCAGATCAGGTCATTGGTGGTCAGCACGTTCTCCCGCACCAGGCGGCGGGCCCATTCCGACTTGCGATTGCGTCGCATCCGGATCGAGAGGTCGAGCGAGGGGGAGGCGAGGGCATCGCTCTGCCGCCGCGGCGCATCGCGCAGTTCGATCGGGCGCCCGAATTTGATCGCCATGTCTTCTTCTCCTCGACGGACGGCATTCTGGACCTGATAAGGTCTGGACCTGATATAAGTCCGGTTCTAGCACCTGTCAGGGCCGCCGTCATTGCGCCGCTATTGCATCCGTGGCGCCCTTGATTTGCCGCAACGGCAATTGATTTTGCGTCCCCGGCGGGCCAAGACTGCGCCCATGAACCCCATTTTGCAGCCGCTCTGCGGCGATTCGGATGTCTGACACCTCTGCACGCGATCAGGCGCGGGACAATGCCATCTCGGTGAGCGCGATCTCGTCCGACCGGATCGAGCCGGACGACAATGCGTGGACGCGGCGCCTCGTCATCTTCCTGCGCATCATGGCTGTCGTCTCGGTCGCCAAGGGCCTCTATCACTGGGCCCAGGTGACCGGCTTCGTCGGCGGCGAGGAGGAGGCCTTCGAGAACCAGTCGATGGCCTGGCAGACCGCCACGATCTATTTCGCCGTCATCGAGCTCGTCGCCGCCGTCGGGCTCTGGCTCGCGACGCCCTGGGGCGCCGTGGTGTGGCTGACCACCGTGGTGTCGATGGCGGTCATCGAGCTGATGTTTCCCGGCATCTATGGCGGCAGTCTCACCGTGGTCGGGCTCGAGGCCATGATGCTCGCCGCCTATCTCGCGCTGGCCTGGATGTCGGCGCGCGAACGCCCGCCATAGGTCGACGTGGAGCGATGGCCTGATGCACTGTTGCCCCGTGGCGACAGCGCCGCGAATTGCCGGCCGCGGCCGGCAATAATTGGCAGCCGTGCGCGCAACGAGAAGACAGCATTGCTGGTTCTGATAGGTGGGTGCCGACAGATCGCATCCGTTTGAGACACTCCCTTGCGGGACCGTCTCTACGGGACCTGCCGTCGGGGCCCATTTCACCGGACCTCGGCGCGTGTGCCGGCCGGCTTTGCGCGGGCCGACGGCGGAACCGGTCTGGCCCCCACAACAGATCGGCACCGCTTGCGCGCATCGCGTGCACGTCCCGCCGCTGCACTCCGGTAAAATTTTCAAAGAATTTTCGGGTAACCAATCGGTCACCGTAAAGGGTTCCCTCATACCCGTTACGCCACCGTTTCGAATTCAGACGATGCTGTTTCCGAATGTGACAGGGCAGGCAGACGAAGCGTGAACAAGGGTCCGCCACCGTCAATGAAAAGTTGCGAAAAGCCTTTGATCCATGGGCTTAATCCACGATTCACTGTCTTAAATTCATGATCTCTTTATTCTCTTATTTAAGCGGATATTCAAACGGCCCCCTTACGTTGGACCTATCAGGCGGGACACAAGTTTCGTCGAATAAAGTCGATAAAAACGACAAACAGGGGAAGTGTCATGATGAAAGCCGTTGCGACAACGGCGGCGGATGCCGCTGATCGCGCTACCGGTCAAGCTCCGGTGCAGCCGCTCTATCTCGAAGCCCTGACTTTGGTGGAGCGGCTGCATCGCCGGCTCCTCGACGTCATCAAGGACGAATTCGATCGTCGTGGCCGCGCCGACATCAACTCGGTGCAGGCGCTGCTCCTGTACAACATCGGCGACAAGGAGTTGACCGCCGGCGAGCTGCGCACCCGCGGCTACTATCTCGGCTCCAACGTCTCCTACAATCTGAAGAAGCTCGTCGAGCTCGGCTTCCTCGATCATCAGCGCTCGCGCGTCGATCGCCGCTCGGTTCGTATCCGTCTGACCCCGCAGGGCCAGGAAGTCCGCAAGATCGTCGATGCGCTCTATCAGAAGCACGTCAAGACGGTGGAGCAGGTCGGCGGCATCTCGAACGAGGAGTTCGCGAGCCTCAACAAGTCGCTGCATCGCCTCGAGCGTTTCTGGACCGACCAGATCCTGTATCGCCTCTGAGCCTTCCTGTTTTCGCCTGATGGCCAAGCCGGCCGCGCGAGAAGACCGGCAGCCTTCCTTCAGTCCAGCCTTGCTCCAGTCCAGCCTTGCTCCAGTCCAGCCTTGCTCCAGTCAACGCATCGGTCATGCCCGGCCGATGCGTTTTTCATGCTGCACGTGTGTCATGCTGCACATGCGAAAATAAATGGGCCCCGGCGAGGAACCAAGGCGTTCCCTGCGGCTTATCCGTTAGCCAACGGAGAGGCAGGGATATGTTGCTCGAACGCGGGATTGAGGTGCTGAATGTCGAGGTCGTCGGTGACGCCTACGCGATCGCCTCGAACTATCTGCGCAAATCCGGCGCCATCCCCGACAATTTCGCCACCAATGAGCGCCTGCTCGGCATCATCGTGAAGCTGTTCCAGCGTGGTGAGATGAATCGCCTCCGCCTCGCCAACAAGGCGATCGCGAAGTTCGAGGCCGAGACGCTGGTGGTCGCCTGAGCGTCAACCCGGAGACTTCAATGGAAGCCGCTATCGATCGGATCATGCAGACGTATGATCTGCTGCTCAACCGCACGCCCGCTGCGAGCGAGGAAGCGCGGGCGAAGGTGACAGAGTACGTGCAGACGCTGTTCGACGCCGGCGAGCGCGATCCGCATCGGTTGACGGTGTGCGGGCTGACCTATCTGCGCCAACTCGACGGTAGTACCGACCACGTGAAGGCCGGCTATACCGGGCTGTAGCGGCGCGCCTGGCTTCGCGGTCTGATTCCGCGTCGTCGGCAAGGCTTCCTCGGCGGCGATTTGCTTTGCTCGCAACGACGCGATGACGGTGCAGGTTCCTCGCGCACGATCGTCGTCCTGAAAGCAGGACCTATAACCACCGCATTTGGCGATGAGCGGGATCGCGGCCCCAGCGTCGCGCAACAATAGTGATTTGGGGTAATGGGTCCTGGCTTTCGCCAGGACGACACTGAGTTTGTCGCAACTCAAAACTGAAATGGAGCAACCGAAACCGCCAACTTTCCGTCGCTCGATTTCTGCACGGTGAATTCGACTTCCTTGGAAGCCTTGATGTCGCCCACGGAAACCGAGATGCCGCCGCTGCATTGCAATGTTCGCTTGTCCTCACTTGCCGAGGTCGTGACGACCTTTTCACCGAGGAGGTATTGTGGATTTGCGTTTTCCGCAGTGGGCTTCGCCGTCGATTCCCTGGCGGCGAAATTGACAAGCGGATTGCGGTGATCGTTGGAGATGGTCTGGAGCACGGCCTTCCGGGTTTCGATTGAATCGCACTCGAGTTGATCGCCGCAACCACCCAGAACAACCAGAACCGGAAACCCTAAAAACCAAAGCAGTCGTGACGGCATGCCGATTGACTTGTGTGGGATGGATGGTTTCCGACAACCGACCCAACGGAGCATGGTTCCTGCGCTCGCGCTCGGCGCGGCCGCTCCGGCTGCGGCGATCTTGCTAACCGGCCGGCCACTATCGAAGGGAACGCTAATCTTGCCGCTCCGTTGGTCCTCGATTGCTTGCGAGGACCCGATCATGCGCGCAACCGTCCTGTTCGCTGTCCTGGCGTTCGTCCTGGCGTTCGGCGTTGCAGGACTGGCAAGTGTGAGCCCAGCCAGCGCCCGGGATTATCGCTGGTGCGTGCAGGGGCGCGGCGTCGGCTATCCCGGCGATTGCATGTACCAAACCCGCGCCCAGTGTCTCGCGTCAGCTTCCGGAAGGAACGTGACCTGCGGGATCAATCCTCGTGCCGCATATGGGCAGCAGCGGCGGGGATATCGCGACCGCTATTGATTGTCGCGCCTATGGGCGCGCGCGAGGCGGTTGGGGAAGGGCGCACCCTAAGGGTGATGCGGTTAGCCGGGGCCGCTTTTTGAGCCTGCCGTTTTGAAACCTCTCCTGCCCTATGGAATCTCTCCTGCCCTATGGATAGGTGTGGCCTTTCTGAGCAACGCGCACAGCCAGTGGCGTGCGGGGAAGATCCCCAAACTCGGACGAGTCGTAGTCTCGGCCTTCAGGTGTCACGATATGGATGTCGTAACACTGCGACCGTGAAAGCTCTTTTGCCTTGCGTAGAGCTGCTTCGGCCGTGCCACGACGGTGCACGATCTCTCCAAACTTGCACCTAGCTTTTACGGTGAAGCTCATCTTTCTTCTTTTTCTTGTTTCGTTTGACGACCTCGGCCTGAGCCCGGAACGCTTGGGCGAGGCTCTTCATTTGCTCGGCCGCGAATTCGTCAGCCGTCCGCACCGCCGCCTGCTCGGCGGTCTTGGCCTGTTTCTTCAGGTCCTTGGCCATGCCCATGCCCTGTAACGTCCATGCCGTTTCGCCAGTTCCATCCGTCTGATCTCATTGACGCGAAGCTGGCAGGAACTTTTTAGGCTTCCCGGGCTTTTTGATTTTGCTTTTGGGGCAGCCAAACGTCAGCGTTGGAGAGAGGAGCCATGAAGCGACGACGCCGGGTTAGGCAGATTTTCCCTCTTGAAAAACGCCTCGCCCAAGAAGCCGAACGGCTACGTCAACGGGCCAAGAACCTTCCTCCCTGTCGAGAGCGAGAGACCCTGTTGAGGCAGGCGCGGCATGACGAAACCACCGCCAATTTGGCGGCGTGGCTACTGTCTCAAGGTCCGCGGGCACCCATCTAGGAGGACGCTCAATGCATACAAACCACCACCATATCGACGGTGTGGAGATTGCCTTTGTCAGCGCTGCGACCGTGTCGCTTGTGGCTCTCATCGCCTCCATGGCCTGGCTTTTGCTAGGGTGAAATTCCGAACCAGGGCTCCGATCCGAGACCTTCGATCGGGATCGTTAGGCGGAACCCATGGAATGAAAGATCTTCTCCAGCGTGACCAATGAGCCAAAGACTGCGCCGGTCACAGCGAGGAAGACAGCGAAATAGTAGATCAGATACATAAGGCAACGTCTCCCGGATGCGTACCAAGCCTCCGGATAACGGACGCGTCCTTTGATGGTTCGAAGGCACGCGGGTGGCTTTGCGGCCTTCGCGCGAGGCGAGCGGCGGGCATCACGAGCGGATTTGCTCTCCCGCCGCCATGAATCGCTCACGCCGCGCGTGACGACCGATCGGAATCGTCGAGCAACCGGCCTAGTATCCGGCGTTCTTCCTCGATCCTCCGTCGATAGCGTTCGCGCTCTTGTTCCGAGGTCGCGCTATCCAGCAGGAATTGATAGTGACCGATGACTTTTTCGCTGCCTCTTATGAGCAGTTGTTGCAGCCCATTCATGGCGCGATCTCCTCGCAAGCTGCGCGATCGAACGAGGAGGGAAGGGATGGAATGTCGGCCGCGAGGCCTTGCATTGCCGTGGTTTCTTCGGACAGCCGTCTTTCGATGAATTCGCGCTCGAGGTCGGAGAGCTGGGTCTGCAGCAATCGCCGATACCGATGAATATTGTTGCGATGAGCGCGCAACTGTTCAAGCCGGTGGTCGAACAGTTCTGAGCTCCGGCGCCTTGCCTGTCCAAATCTTGGCCGCCAGCGTCCCTCGAGGCGGTCGATGACCTGCTTCGGTAGCCTGATGTCTGTCATCTCGCGCTCCTATGCAG
Source organism: Bradyrhizobium sp. USDA 4503 (assembly GCF_054055815.1). Classification (NCBI taxonomy): domain Bacteria; kingdom Pseudomonadati; phylum Pseudomonadota; class Alphaproteobacteria; order Hyphomicrobiales; family Nitrobacteraceae; genus Bradyrhizobium; species Bradyrhizobium sp. USDA 4503. Next base: position 1,898,758 of record NZ_JBSRXS010000001.1, on the reverse strand, counting down.
CCAGGCAGCGGTCGACGGAGCGCAGGCGGGCAGGCCGGCCGCCTGGCGGATGGTGCGGATCGCTGTCGAGCGCGCGAAGCGCTTCGAGGATGTCGCTGACAGGAACGGGCGCTTTGAGCCCCTTGGGTGCGCGCAAAGCGGGATTGGACGCTACAGCGCTGGCGTCCGAGGCCCAGGATGCCAGGAGAGCGCGTTTCTCGGCCAGGCTCAGGCGAGAATCCCGCACCACATCGTGCGGGACCTCATATTGGTGGTGATCGCCAATCGGCAGATGAAAGCCAATAACGTTATGAGCAGGCGCGGTCGTCGGCCGCATGGATACCTCCGTTCGAAAGACGAGTTGCTGAGAAGAGTGAGAAGACGAAGCCGCGACCTGTTCGTCGGACGCGGCTTCGCCGGTTCAATCAGGCGGCGACGTTTTCGAGCTGTCGGGGCGCCGTGTTCGATGCCGCGTTGATCGCGATGCGTCGCGGCTTCATCGCCTCCGGCACTTCGCGCGCCAGCTCGATCCTGAGAAGCCCGTTGTCGAACGCCGCGCTCTTGACCTCGACGTAGTCGGCCAGGCTGAACTGACGCTTGAATCTGCGCGTCGAGATGCCCTGATAGATGTATTCGCGCTCGGCCTTCTCGACCTTGACGCCTTCGACAGTCAGAACGTTCTGCTCTGCCGTGACGGAAATCTCATCCGGCGCAAAACCGGCGATCGCGAGCACGATCTGATAGCTGTCTTCGGACAGCCGTTCGATGTTGTAGGGCGGGTAGTGATCTTCGCCGGCCCGGTGGGCTGCCTCGGCAAGATCAAAGAGCCGGTCGAATCCGATGGTCGACCGGAACAGGGGAGAGAAGTCGTATGTGCGCATAGCCAAATCCTCCATAGAGCAAGATGGATATGAACGGCACCGGACACGACCGGTGCCCGTCTCGCCTGGCCCCGAGGGGCGACCAGGCCCCAGCCTCCGCGTTGGGGGCTGGCGCGAAAGAAAATAAAAACCGGAGATATCGTGTCAAGAACCCGGCCGAAAAATTTTTGCGGTTGATTCTCCGCGTCAGAACCGCGGCTGAAGCGGCGGCGGATCAGTGCCGCTCGAGGGAGGCCTGTTGCAGACAAGACATGCCGGTGGAAAATTAGGTCGCCGATTTACATAGGCTAATGCCGGAACCGCGGGGGCGTTGATCGATTGGACTGCCTGGCTCCAACAGCTCGGCCCCGGATCAGGCAACCGGCCCCAGCACCGGCCTCCAGGCCCCCAAAGGTGCTGGGGCCGTTTCGTTGCGCGACCCTGGTCCGTTCCGGCGAGCTTGGATAGGGCCGCCATCACTTGCGTGAATAGCGCCCCGTCTGCTCTGAGCGAGCAGACGGGGCGTCGATGCTACTTATTCTCCGGCTTCCAAGTCGTGCTGGCGCGATCGTATTTGAAACCAGGTGCGGCCTTCAGGCTGTCCTTGGTCTCGTCGAGCGTAAGCCACCACTTGTCGTCTTTCTTTTGAGACTTGACGGCCGTGAACGGCACGATCACGTCCTTTTCGCCGGCGCCGAGGAAGCCGCCGACACCGACGACGAGACCGGTCACCTTGCCGGACTTGTCGACAAGCACGTCGTCGATCGTCCCGATCTTGGATTCCTTCGGGTCGTAGACATTCTGCTTGTAGTAATTGGTGATGGTCGAACTGTCCGCCGGAGCGGCGGGCATGGTGGTTGCGGCATGCGCGGCGGTAGCGAACGCTGCGGCCATGATGCAGCCGATAGCTAAGTACTTCATAAGTGAAACTCCTCGCCTTCAGTGAAGATGGCCGAACAGGTAGATACCGCCGCCGATGACGATGATCGCCGGCACGGCCCAAAGAATGATGACTGGCATGCGATCGCCTCCTAGTCCGAGGTACAGACCTTGACGCTCTTCATGCCGGTCTCGGCCTCGGAGCGCGTCTTGTAGACAGTGCCTGACGGGCTGACGACGGTGGTCGTCGTGTCGACGGGCTTCTTGTCGACGATCGTGCACTTCTTCGTCTTCACATCCTGGACGACGTAGAATTCATCCGCTGCGAATGCCGGCGAGACGAAAGCGGCAAGCAAAGATGCCGCGACAATGGTCTTAAACTTCATGTTCTCTCCTCCAATAGCCGTACCAATCGGCGGAGGTGGAACGGGAGAAAATGGCGAAGGTTCCTAGAACCGAACTTGCGTTGGCGAGCCGTGCCGAATCAAAGCAAGCGAAAAATGACCGGAGATGGTGCGGCGATTTGCAGCACTGGCTAGCTGCGCCCTCCGGCTTGCCGAAGGCTGTGGCGAATGGTCGCTAGGGACACGCAGACGCGAGATCGGCGAGCGATTCCTGACCCGAAGGGACCGCGCTGTCCGAGTGGCGATGCGATCACGTGACCGGATGCAGCCGGCGATCCGCAGGCTGCTTTCCGAAAATTCAGGAGGGAGCCCCATGATCTCGTCCCACATGCGCCTGTTCGGCGCGGTCGTCGCGCTGTTGCTCGGGGCGAGCGGTCCGGCGCCCGCGCAGCAGCTCGAGCTCAAGCTGATGGCGCCGGCGGCGCCGGGCGGCGGCTGGGATCAGACCGCGCGCTCGATGCAGCAGGCGCTGGTCGCGGCCGGCATCGCGCGCAGCGTCCAGGTCACCAACGTTCCTGGCGCCGGCGGCAGCGTCGGCATCGCGCAGTTCGTCAACGGCGCCAAGGGCGACAGCAACCAGATGATGGTGAACGGCTTCGTCATGGTGGGCGCACTCGCCATGAACAAGTCGCCGGTGACGCTGGATCAGGTGACGCCGATTGCGCGCCTCACCGAGGAGACCCAGGTCATCGTGGTGCCGGCGAACTCGCCGATCAAGACGGCGCAGGATCTTGCCGCCGCGGTGAAGGCCGATATCGCCAAGGTGACCTTTGCCGGCGGCTCGGCCGGCGGTGTCGACCATGTGATGGCGGCGCTGTTCGCGGGCACGGTCGGCGCCGACGCCAAGAAGATCAACTACATTCCGTTCTCGGGCGGCGGCGAGTCGCTTGCAGCCATTCTCGGCGGCAAGGTCACGGCCGGCATTTCCGGCCTCAGCGAATATGAAGGCCAGATCAAGGCCGGCAAGTTGCGCGCGCTCGGCGTGACGTCGGCGCAGCGACTGCCGGGCGTCGACATCCCGACCTTCAAGGAGCAGGGCATCGATCTCGTGCTGGCCAATTGGCGCTCGGTGGTCGCACCGCCCGGCATCACGCCGGAGCAGCGCAAGGTGCTGAGCGATGCGGTCGAGAAGATGGTGAAGTCCGATTCCTGGAAGGAGATCCTGAAGCAGAAGGGCTGGGATGACGCCTATCTCGGCGGCGACGCCTTCGCGGATTTCCTGAAGAAGGAGATCACGCGCGTGACCGAGGTGCTGAAGTCCGTCGGCCTCGTGAAGTCATGACGCCGGACGCGGCGTCTGAAAACCTCCGGCCGGCGCCGGCGCGCCGCGTCGATCGCGCCGGCGTGGTCATCGCGGCCGCGCTTGCCGGGCTTGCTGCGGTGCTGGTGTGGGACGCCAGCAAGCTGCCGTCGACCACGATGTACGGCATGGGGCCGGAGGCGATGCCGGTCGTCATCGCGATCGGCCTTGTCATCCTCGCGGTCGGCAATCTGATCGACGCGCTGCGCGGCAAGCTGCCGCCGCGCGAGAGCATGGATCCGAAACCGGTGTGGCTGATCATCGGCGGCCTGGCGCTCCTGATCGCCATCATCGGCCTTGGCGGCGGCTTCATCCTCGCCACCTCGGCGCTGTTCGTCACCACGTCGGCGGCGTTCGGCCGCCGCGCCGTCCTGGCCGACACCGCCATCGCGCTCGTGATCACGACGCTGATTTATCTCGCGTTCGACAAGCTGTTGACGCTGAGCCTTCCCGCCGGCCCGCTGGAGCGACTGCTGTGATGGACACTTTCGCCGCGCTGGCGCACGGCATGGCGGTCGCCATGCAGCCGATGAACCTGCTCTACGCCCTGATCGGCGTGTTCCTGGGCACCGCGGTCGGCGTGTTGCCGGGCATCGGACCGGCGCTGACGGTCGCGCTGCTGCTGCCGGTGACCTACAAGCTCGATCCCGGCGGCTCGCTGATCATGTTCGCCGGCATCTATTATGGCGGCATGTATGGCGGATCGACCACCGCGATCCTGATCAATACGCCGGGCGAGAGCGCGTCGATGGCGACCGCGCTCGAGGGCAACAAGATGGCCAAGGCCGGCCGCGGCGGCCCGGCGCTGGCGACCTCGGCGATCGGCTCGTTCGTGGCCGGCACCATCGCCACCATCGGCCTCGCATTCCTCGCGCCATGGCTGGTCGATTTCGCCGTGCGCTTCGGGCCGGAGGATTACTTCGCGCTGATGTGCGTCGCCTTCGTCACGGTGTCGGCGACCTTCGGCGACTCGCCGGTCCGCGGCCTCACCAGCCTGTTCATCGGCCTCACGCTCGGGCTGGTCGGCATCGACAAGCTGACCGGTCAGGCGCGGCTTGCCTTCGGCATCCCCGAACTGCTCGACGGCGTCGAGGTGACGACGCTCGCGGTCGGCCTGTTCGCGGTCGGCGAGGCGCTCTATGTCGCCTCGCGCCGGCATCACGCCGAGGAGAAGCTCGAGCCGGTGCGCGGCTCGCTGTGGATGACGCGGGAGGACTGGCGGCGGTCGTGGAAGCCGTGGCTGCGTGGCACGCTGTTCGGTTTTCCGATCGGGGCGCTGCCGGCCGGCGGGGCGGAGATCCCGACATTCCTGTCCTATTCCACCGAGCGGCGGCTGACCAAACATCCGGAGGAGTTCGGCAAGGGCGCGATCGAAGGCGTCGCAGGGCCGGAAGCGGCGAACAACGCGTCCGCGGCCGGCACGCTGGTGCCGCTGCTGACGCTGGGGCTGCCGACCTCGGCGACCGCGGCGATGATGCTGGCGGGCTTCCAGCAATACGGCCTCAACCCGGGGCCGCTGTTGTTCGCGGAGCGGCCCGACCTGGTGTGGGGCCTGATCGCGAGCCTGTTCATCGCCAACGGCATGCTGCTGGTGCTCAATCTGCCGCTGGTCGGCCTTTGGGTGCGGCTGCTGGCGATCCCGCAGCCCTGGCTCTATGCCGGCATCCTGGTGTTCGCCACCATGGGCACGATCGCGGCGAAGCCGTCGGTCGTCGAACTGTCGATGCTGGCGGCGTTCGGCGTCATGGGCTTTCTGATGCGCCGGTTCGACTTTCCGATCGCGCCCGTCGTGATCGGGCTGATCCTCGGGCCGATCGCCGAAAGCCAGTTGCGCCGCGCGCTGGCGATCAGCCTCGGCGATCCCATGGTGCTGCTGCAAAGCCCGATGTCGGCGACGCTGCTTGGCATAGCGCTGATCGCGCTGCTGGCGCCGTTCGTGCTCAAGGGATTGGGGCGATTCAAGGCGAACGAGGATTAGGACGCGACCAGACCGTAAAAGGCCCGCTCCGGGGCTCGCATTTCGGAGCGGGCCAGTCTGGGCACGGCAAATATCGCCGCGACGCGAAACCTAGCGTGACAAGCTGACACCACCCTGACGACAGCGAAAAAAGCGAGGCGGCCGGATGCCGCCTCTCGGTCACATGATTTTCCGTGAACTGAAAGTTCAGCTCACCATTTGTAGGCGAGGCTCGCCGTGATGCGGCGGCGATCGCCGTAGTAGCAGGAGCTGATGGTCGCGCAGCTCGCGACATAGATCTTGTCGGTGACGTTCACGACATTGAGCGCCGCGCGCCAGTTGTTGTCCCATTCGTAATGCAAGGCGAGATCGCCCAGCACGACCCCCGGGACGCGTGCGGTGTTCGCGGTGTCGGCAAAGGACGAGCCGACATAGCGCACGCCGCCGCCGAAGCCGAAGCCCGTGAGCGGGCCGTCGCGGAAGGTGTAGTCGGTCCACACCGATGCGAGCTGCCGCGGCGCGTTGGTCGGCACGGTACCGATCAGCGCGGGATTGAGGTCCTTGCTGACGAACAGCTCGTAATTGGTGTAGCTCGCCACCAGCTTGAAATCGCGCGTGATGTTCGCGACCGCCTCGAGCTCGACGCCGCGCGAGGTGACTTCGCCGTTCTGGGTCTGGAACAGCGGGTTGTTGGGATCGGTGGTCAGCGCGTTCTTGCGCTTGAGGTCGAAATACGCGACGCCGAACCGTGCGTTGAGCCCGACCGGCTCGTACTTGACGCCGACCTCGGTCTGCTCGGAGGTTTCCGGCAGCAGCAATTGGCCGGCCGCGGTGGTGCCGATGACCGGATTGTAGCCCGTCATGTAAGAGACGTAGGGCGCAACGCCGCTGTCGAAATTGTAGATCGCGCCGACACGGCCGGAGAACTTGCTGTCGTCGCGGCCCTGGGACGCGCCGATCCGGTTGTTGTTGGTGAGATCGACCCAGTCCTGGCGTCCGGACAGCACGACCGTCAGGCGGTCGAGCTTGACCTGATCCTGCAGGTAGAGCCCGGCCATGCCCTGGGCGAGATAGCCGTTCTGATAGAGCGGGCCGCTATACGGCAGGTTGGTGCCATAAACCGGATTGACCACGTTGAGATTGGTGCCCATGCCAAAACCCTGGCGGTCGTCGATGCCGTAATATTTCAGATCGACGCCGACCAGCGCGGTGTGCTGCAGCGCGCCGGTGGCGAAGCGGTATTCGAGCTGATTGTCGAGGTTGAGCTGGGTGGCAATGCCGCGGGTGTAGAAATTGCCGCGGGTGATGTCGGCGGCGGCCGGCGTCGTCGCGTAGCCGAGCCCGTAGAGGCCGGCATAATAGACGTCGACATGCGCCATGCGCGCGTTCTGGCGGAAATCGACGCTGTCAGTCACGCTCTTCTGGAACTCGTAGCCGACCATCTGCTGGTCGCGGCGGAACTGGTCGGCGCTGGGATCGCCGACGAACAGGCTGGTTGGAATCCGGCCGAACGGCGCGTTGGTGACGGTGCCGACATAGGGCAGGAAGTTCAGCGCGCGGGTGTTGCTGTGCGAGGCCATGCCGAACACGGTGAGGCTGGTGTCGGCATCGGGCCGCCAGGTCACCGACGGGGCGAAGAAGAAATTGTTGTCGTAGACATAGTCGGTCTGGGTGCCGCCGCCCTGGGTCTGGCCGACGAGGCGGTACTGCACCTGGCCATTGCCGGGCTGCGCCGTCGCGCCGCCGATGTCGAACTGGGTATAGGCGTTGCCGAAATTGTTGACGCCGGTCTCGATGTAGCGAATGGGCTCGGCCTGCGGCAGCTTGCTCACCGCGTTGACGAGGCCGCCCGGCGCCGAGCCGCCATACAGGATGCCGGACGGACCGCGCAGCACCTCGACGCGCTCGAGATTGAAGGGCTGCAGCTTCCAGCTCGCATAGGAAGTGTAGAACAGCTGCAGGCCGTCGAGGAACAGCGACTCGTTCTGCGCGGGGAAGCCGCGGATCATGAACCAGTCGTTGCGGAAATCGGCGCCATAAGTGCCGCCGATGACGCCCGGCGTGTAGCGCAGCACCTCGTCGAACTTGCTGACGATCTTCTGGTCGCGGATCTGCTCGGCGCTGATGACCGACACCGATTGCGGCGTCTGGATGATCGGCGTGCTGGTCTTGGTGCCGCTGGCGCTCAGCCGCGCCAGATAGCCGGTGACCGGGCCGTTGGCGCGTTCGTGCCCGCCGCTGGCGCCCGCGGGCTGCTGAGCGGTCTGTGGCTGCGCGCCCACCGGGGCGGCCGTCGCGCGGCGTGAGGCGCTGCGTGCGCGCGTGGTCCGTTGCGAAGGCTGCTGCGATCGCGCCGCTTGCCGCTGCGGCGCCTCGACTGTCACGGACGGCAATTGCGTCTGGGCGAAGACATCGTCCGCACCAACAACCGAAAACACAACGACAGCCGAAGCAGCAAACCGCTGCGGCCGAATCCACCTGCACGACATTTATTCCACGCTCCGTAAAAAAATCTTGAGCGAGTCGTTATCACGGTGATTTTCGCGAGCAGCCTGCACGGGGTTAGAAGCTGTCGAAGTTGCACGCAAAGCTTGGCTGTGTGACCGGGAGACAACGGCGTATGACGCGCAATTGCACGCATCGCGTGAGAGCCTTGAATCGATCCGGTGTTGAACGATTCAAAAATCGAACGATTCAAAAATTGGCTCGTCATCTCGTGGGTCGATGCATCGCGATCGCGCGCGACATGATCAAGCGAGTCCGATGTCGCGCGGTTGCGCGAGCAACGCGTTGAAACCTCAAGGCGATAGTTGTCTCGTCCGCGGTCCCCGCGCGGTCGGGAAGGGGAGTCACGTTCCACTCGGCGGCTGCCACAGCCGTGCTGGCCGCGCGGCGGGAACCGGGTGGCGGGGGCGGCCGTCCGGCCGGCTGGCAATCCCCGCCATCCCCACCATATCTGGCATAATTGACCGGCAGGGACCGCAACCGCTTGGCCATTTTGGGGCGATGTGATAACGCTCTGAAACCAGCTTCGACCGCCACTCGTGACCGTCCGCATCCTGCCTAAAGGCTTGCGGCGGTGGAGATATTTCGCCGATGACCTCGTCCAGCAAGACCGCTTCCGCGCCCGATTCCTTCTTCACCGCAACCCTCGCCCAGGCCGATCCCGAGATCGCCGCCGCGATCAGGGGCGAGCTCGGCCGGCAGCGTCATGAGATCGAGCTGATCGCCTCGGAAAACATCGTCAGCCGCGCCGTGCTGGAGGCGCAGGGCTCGGTGATGACTAACAAATATGCGGAGGGTTATCCGGGCGCGCGCTACTACGGCGGTTGCGAGTGGGTCGACGTCGCCGAGACGCTGGCGATCGAGCGCGCCAAGAAGCTGTTCGGCGCCGGCTTCGCCAACGTCCAGCCGAACTCCGGCAGCCAGATGAACCAGGCGGCGTTTCTGGCGCTGCTGCAACCCGGCGACACCTTCATGGGCCTCGACCTCGCGGCCGGCGGCCATCTCACCCACGGTTCGCCGGTCAACATGTCCGGCAAGTGGTTCAAGGCCGCGCACTACACCGTGCGCCGCGAGGACCAGATCATCGACATGGACGCGGTGCAGAAGCAGGCCGAGCAGGTCAAGCCGAAGCTGATCATCGCGGGCGGCTCGGCCTATTCGCGCGCCTGGGACTTCAAGCGCTTCCGCGAGATCGCGGATTCCGTCGGCGCGTATCTGCTGGTCGACATGGCGCATTTCGCGGGCCTCGTCGCCGGCGGCGTGCATGCCTCGCCGGTGCCGCACGCCCACGTCACCACCACCACGACGCACAAGTCGCTGCGCGGCCCGCGCGGCGGCCTGATCCTCACCAATGACGAGACGCTGGCCAAGAAGCTGAACTCGGCGATCTTCCCGGGCCTGCAGGGCGGTCCGCTGATGCACGTCATCGCCGCCAAGGCGGTGGCGTTCGCAGAAGCGCTGCGGCCGGACTTCAAGGTCTACGCCAAGAACGTGGTCGAGAACGCCAAGGCGCTGGCGGAGACGCTGCGCGGCCATGGCCTCGACATCGTCTCGGGCGGCACCGACAACCATCTGATGCTGGTCGACCTCAGGCCGAAGGGCCTGAAGGGCAACATCTCCGAGAAGGCGCTGGTGCGCGCCGCCATCACCTGCAACAAGAACGGTATCCCGTTCGATCCCGAAAAGCCGTTCGTCACCTCCGGCCTGCGGCTCGGTACGCCGGCGGCGACCACGCGCGGCTTCGGCGTCGCCGAGTTCAAGCAGGTCGGCGGCATGATCGCGGAAGTGCTGAACGCGCTGGCGCAGTCGCCGGACGGCAAGGCGCCGCTGGTCGAGGCCGCGATCAAGGAGCGCGTCAAGGCGCTGACCGATCGCTTCCCGATCTATCAGTAAAAGGTCGTTGCTAGAGGTCCCGTCGGATGCGCTGCCCGAGCTGCAATTCTCTCGACACGCAGGTCAAGGACTCGCGTCCGACCGAGGACTCCGCGGTCATTCGCAGGCGTCGCGTCTGCATGGCCTGCAACTTCCGCTTCACGACCTTCGAGCGGGTGCAGCTGCGCGAACTGACCGTCATCAAGCGCAACGGCCGCCGCGTGCCGTTCGACCGCGACAAGCTGGTGCGCTCGCTGCAGATCTCCTTGCGCAAGCGCCCGGTGGAATCCGAGCGGGTGGAGAAGATGGTGTCCACCATCGTGCGCGAGCTCGAAAGCGGCGGCGAGGCCGAGGTCTCCTCTGAGGCGATCGGCGAGATCGTGATGGAGCATCTGCGCCAGCTCGACGACGTCGCCTATGTGCGCTTCGCCTCGGTCTACCGCAATTTCCGCGAGGCCAAGGACTTCGAGGCCGTGCTCGACGAATTGACCGGCGAAGAGGACCCGCGGCTCGCGACGCTACGCAAATGATCTTCCGCATTCTGGAAGACCAGTTCGCGCAGAAGGCCAGAGAGGCCAAGGAAGCGGCAAAGGCGGCCGATCTGCGCTTCATGCAGCTGGCGCTGGCGCTTGGCCGGCGCGGGCTCGGGCGCACCTGGCCCAATCCGGCGGTCGGCGCCGTCATCGTCAAGGACGGCGTGATCGTCGGCCGCGGCTGGACCCAGTCGGGCGGCCGGCCGCATGCCGAGGTCGAGGCACTCAGGCGCGCCGGCGATGCCGCGCGCGGCGCCACGCTCTACGTGACGCTCGAACCCTGCTCGCATTTCGGCCGCTCGCCGCCCTGTGCGGACGCCGTTGTGGCGGCCGGGCTCGCCCGCGTCGTCTCGGCGACCGAGGATCCCAATCCGGAAGTCGCGGGGCAGGGGCACGCCAGGCTGCGTGCCGCAGGCATCGCGGTCGATGTCGGGCTGTGCGCGGAAGAGGCCGCGCGCGACCATGCCGGGCACTTCCGCCGTATCCGCAACAAGCGCCCGCATGTGATCCTCAAGCTCGCGGTGTCTGCCGACGACAAGATCGCTGCCAGCGGCCACAGGCCGGTTACGATCACCGGAGAGGCCGCGTGGACCCGCGTGCATCTGCTGCGCGCGCAGAGCGATGCGATCCTGGTCGGCATCGGCACGGTCAAGGCCGACGATCCGCTCTTGACCTGCCGGCTGCCCGGCATGGCGGCGCGCTCGCCGGTGCGCCTGGTGCTGGACCGCGCGCTGCGGATCTCTGGCGACAGCCGCCTGGTGCATTCGGCGCGCGAGACGCCGCTCTGGGTGCTGAGCTCGGATATGGCGGAGGCGCCTGCCGCGGTGAAGCTAGGTGCCGCCGGCGCGCAGGTGATCCGCGTCGCCGCCAGCGCGCCTGATGGTCTCGATCTGCCGTCCGTCCTGCATGCGCTGGCGGAGAGGGGGATTTCGCGGCTGCTGGTCGAGGGCGGATCGCGCGTGGCAAATTCTTTCGTGGCAGCCGGCCTTGTCGACGAGATCTGGCTGTTGCGCGGGCCTGATGCGATCGGTGCCGACGGCGTTCCCGCGCTGGACGCAATGCCGCTCGACGCAATCACGCAGTCGCCCGCCTTCCGGCTTCGTGCTAGCGAAGCCTTGGCCAAAGATGTTTTGACTATCTACGATCGATCCTAAGTCGTCATGCCCGGGCTTGACCCGGGCATCCACGTCTTGGTCGCCAGCAGTGAAGTAAGTCGTGGATGGCCGGGTCAAGCCCGGCCACGACGAAGAGTAAGAGGTTTGTTGTGTTCACGGGAATTGTCACCGATATCGGTGAGATCACCAGCCTGAAGCAGGTGGCGCAGGGGCAACTGCACCGGATGCGGATTGCCTGCGACTACGACCAGACCACGATCGCCGACGGCGCCTCGATCGCCTGCAACGGCGTCTGCCTCACCGTCGTCGCCTCCGGCACCGCCGATGGCAAGACCTGGTTCGATGTCGATGCGGCGGCCGAGACGCTCGGCATGACCACCGCCAAGCATTGGGCGCAGGGCGGCCGGCTCAATCTCGAGCGCGCGCTCAAGATCGGCGACGAACTCGGCGGTCACATCGTGGCCGGGCATGCCGACGGCATCGCCACCATCGTCAAGCGCGACGACCTGCCCGACATGGCGCGCTTCGAGCTGCGAACCAGCCGCGAACTGGCGCGTTTCATCGCGGCGAAGGGATCGGTCACGCTGGACGGCGTGTCGCTGACCGTGAATACGGTCGGCGACGTCAGCTTTTCGGTGCTGATCATCCCGCACACGCTTTCCGTGACGACCCTGAGCGCCTGGAAGGCCGGCAGCGAGGTCAATATCGAGGTCGATCTGATGGCCCGCTACGCGGCGCGGCTGTCGGAGATGAAATGACGGCATAGCCGTCAAGCGGCAGTCATTCCGGGGCGATGCGAAGCATCGAACCCGGAATCTCGAGATTCCCCGGTGCACTATTGTGCACCTGCGGTCTGGTCCTTCGGACCATCCCGGAATGACAGTGCCTGAGGCATTCGTGCTTGGCTTCAGTCGTCGGGGCGACTACAAACTCGCGAAACGTTGACATCCAACGTTATCGGTAAATGTCAACAATATGAAATGGATACGTAGATGGCTGACGCGCGGCGCGCACCCCTGAAGGACCAGACCGACATTACCGGCGCACGCGTGCTGATCGTCGAGGCGCGGTTTTATGACGACATCCAGGATGCGCTGCTGGAAGGCGCGCTTGCAGAGATCAAGGCCGCAGGCGCCAGCCATGACGTGATCACGGTGCCGGGCGCACTGGAGATCCCGGCGGCGATCGCGATCGCGATCGATGCGGCTGAAGCGAACGGCAAGCCTTATGACGCGGCGATCGCGCTCGGCTGCGTGGTGCGCGGCGACACCATCCATTTCGAGATCGTCTCGCAGGAGTCCTCGCGCGGATTGATGGATTTGGCCATCAGCCGGAAATTCCCGCTCGGCAACGGCATCCTCACCGTTAACACCGAGGCGCAGGCCTGGGCGCGGGCGCGCGCCAGCGAACTCAACAAGGGCGGCGACGCGGCGCGTGCGGCGCTGGCGATGCTGCGGATCAAACGCCGCCTGGCAAAGGCCTGACCATGGCAGACAACAAGAAGCCCGCGAAAGCCCCCGACAGAAAAGCCAACCGCCGCGGCGCGGCACGGCTCGCAGCGGTGCAGGCGCTCTATCAGATGGACATCGGCGGCGCCGGCATCAACGACATCTTCGCCGAGTTCGAGAGTCACTGGCTCGGCAACGAGGTCGAGGGCGAGAAATATTTGCCGGCGGAAGCCGCGTTCTTCCGCGACGTGGTCTCCGGCGTGGTGCGCGACCAGGCCAGGCTCGATCCTTTGATCGACGAGGCGCTGTCGAAGGGCTGGCCGCTGAAGCGGATCGACGCCATCCTGCGCGCGGTGCTGCGGGCAGGCTCCTACGAGCTCGAGCACCGCAAGGACGTGCCGGGCCGCGTGGTGGTCTCCGAATATGTCGACGTCGCGCATGCCTTCGTCGAGAAGGACGAAACCGGCATGGTCAACGCCGTGCTCGACCAGATCGCGCGCCAGTTCCGCGGCGACGAGTTTGTGCGGAGCTAGGTGCCGCGATGCCGCCCCCCTCCGTAGCCGTCACCCTGAGGTGCCGTAGCGAAGCGGAGGCCTCGAAGGGCGACGGCGTGGCGCTACGGTCGCATCGGGGCCGTGCATCCTTCGAGGCTCGCTTCGCTCGCACCTCAGGATGACGGGTTGATGACCCAAGCAAGCAAACATACCTCCGGCGAAGACTCCCTGATCGCGCGCTATTTCAAGCCGCTCGCGACCGATCCGGGTGCGTTCGGGCTCGACGACGACGCCGCCGCGCTGAGGGCGGCCGGCGAAGACATCGTGGTCACCACGGACGCCATCGTCGAGGGCGTGCATTTCCTCGGCGATGATCCGCCCGACACGCTGGCGCGCAAGGCGCTGCGGGTGAACCTCTCCGATATCGCCGCCAAGGGCGCGGTGCCGGCGGGCTTCGTGCTGACGCTGGCGCTGCGCAGCGCCGAGGAGGCCTGGCTGAAGCCGTTTGCCCGGGCGCTCGGCGAGGACGCCGCACATTTCGGCTGCCCGCTGCTCGGCGGCGACACGGTCTCGACGCCGGGGCCGCTGATGATTTCGATCACTGCGTTCGGCCGGGTGCCGCAGGGCACGATGGTGCATCGCGCGGGAGCACAGGCGGGCGACCGTGTGTTCGTCACCGGCACGATCGGAGACGCCGCGCTCGGCCTCGATGTGCTCCGGGGTGGCCCGGTCGCCGCGGCTCTGGCGGACGATGTCGTCGGGCGGGATTTTCTTGCCGCCCGTTACCGTGTTCCGCAGCCGCGCAACGCCTTGGCCACGGCCGTCCGCACCCACGCCAGCGCCGCGATGGATGTGTCCGACGGTCTTGCCGGCGATCTGACCAAGCTTTGCGCAGCCAGTGGTGTGGCGGGCGTGATCAACGTGCCGAGCATCCCGTTGTCGTCTGCAGCCGCAGGGCTGCTCGCGCGCAAGGCGATCGGTATCGAGACCTTGGTGGCCGGCGGTGATGATTACGAGCTCTTGTGCGCGGTCCCGAGCGATCATGTCGACGCGTTTCTGCGCGACGCACGGCAGGCCAAGGTCGCGGTGACCGCAATCGGCGGCCTGATCGCAGGCTTGTCGCCACCAAGCTTCCTTGACGGGCAGGGGCGGGAACTGAAGTTGAAGCGGCTGTCCTACAGCCATTTCTAGAGCGTTTTCGAGCGAAGCGGGCACCGGTTCGCGTTAAGAAAACGCGTCGGAACGGAAGCAGCTCTGGACTTCCCGCGCCTGATCGCGCCGATTTTCCTTCTAAATAGCTGCCGATATCGGCGTTTTCGGCCACGGGTGGCGTTGCACAGCGGTAACGATTTTGGCAAGGTCGCGCCCGATTTGAGGCAATCCGTTTTTGGGGAGGATTGTCCTCGCAAAATAAGCGCCTGCCGCCCCCTAGCGGCACAAGAAGGCGCGGGGGTTACATCAAGGATCTGAGGCAACATGACAGCTTTATGGTTGATTGTGCTCTGCGGGGCGCTTTCCATCGTTTACGCGATCTGGGCGACGCAGTCGGTCTTGAACGCGGATGCGGGTAATCCGCGCATGCAGGAAATCGCGGCCGCGGTACGCGAGGGCGCACAGGCCTATCTGCGGCGGCAGTACACCACGATCGGCATGGTCGGTATCGTGATCTTCGTGGTGCTGGCCTACTTCCTGGGCCTGCCGGTGGCGATCGGCTTTGCGATCGGCGCCATCCTGTCGGGGGCTGCCGGCTTCATCGGCATGAACGTCTCGGTGCGCGCCAACGTCCGCACCGCGCAGGCGGCAACCACCTCGCTCGCCGGCGGCCTCGAGCTCGCCTTCAAGGCGGGCGCGATCACCGGCATGCTGGTTGCCGGTCTCGCGCTGCTCGGCGTCACCATCTACTTCATGGTGCTGGTCAAGTTCATGGGTCTGGAAGCGGGCAGCCGCACCGTGGTCGACGCCATGGTGGCGCTCGGCTTCGGCGCCTCGCTGATCTCGATCTTCGCCCGTCTCGGCGGCGGCATCTTCACCAAGGGTGCGGACGTCGGCGGCGACCTTGTCGGCAAGGTCGAGGCCGGCATCCCCGAGGACGATCCGCGTAACCCGGCCACCATCGCCGACAACGTCGGCGACAATGTCGGCGACTGCGCCGGCATGGCGGCGGACCTGTTCGAGACCTATGCGGTGACCGCGGTCGCCACCATGGTGCTCGCGGCGATCTTCTTCGCCAAGACGCCGATCCTGGTGAACATGATGACGCTGCCGCTCGCGATCGGCGGCATCTGCATCATCACCTCGATCATCGGCACCTTCTTCGTCAAGCTCGGTGCCAGCCAGTCCATCATGGGCGCCCTCTACAAGGGCCTGATCGCCACCGGCATCCTGTCGCTGGTCGGCGTCGCGCTCGTGATCAATTGGCTGGTCGGCTTCGGCAAGCTCGACGGCGTCGACTATACCGGCATGGCGCTGTTCTGGTGTGGCGTGGTCGGTCTCGTCGTCACCGGCCTGATCATCTGGATCACCGAATACTACACCGGCACCGACTATCGCCCGGTGAAGTCGATCGCCTCGGCCTCGGTCACCGGTCACGGCACCAACGTGATCCAGGGCCTCGCGGTCTCAATGGAAGCGACCGCGCTGCCCGCGATCGTGATCATCGCCGGCATCCTCGTCACCTACAGCCTTGCCGGCCTGTTCGGCATCGCGATCGCGACCGCCACCATGCTGGCGCTGGCCGGCATGATCGTCGCGCTCGACGCCTTCGGCCCGGTTACCGACAACGCCGGCGGCATCGCCGAGATGGCGGGGCTGCCGAAGGAGGTGCGCAAGTCGACCGACGCGCTCGACGCGGTCGGCAACACCACCAAGGCGGTGACCAAAGGCTACGCGATCGGCTCCGCCGGTCTCGGTGCGCTGGTGCTGTTTGCGGCCTATAATCAGGACCTCAAATTCTTCATCAGCGACTCCAATGCCCATGCCTACTTCAAGGGCGTCAACCCGGACTTCTCCCTGAACAATCCTTACGTCGTGGTCGGCCTGCTGTTCGGCGGCCTGCTGCCGTATCTGTTCGGTGCGATGGGTATGACCGCGGTCGGTCGCGCCGCCGGCGCGATCGTCGAGGAAGTGCGCCGTCAGTTCCGCGAGAAGCCCGGCATCATGCAGGGTACCGACAAGCCGGACTACGGCAAGGCGGTCGACCTGCTGACCCGGGCGGCGATCAAGGAGATGATCATCCCGTCGCTGCTGCCGGTTCTGTCGCCGATCGTGGTCTACTTCCTGATCTACGCGATCGCGGGCGGTGGCGCAGCCGGTAAGTCGGCCGCTTTCTCCGCGGTCGGCGCCATGTTGCTCGGCGTCATCGTCACCGGTTTGTTCGTCGCGATCTCGATGACCTCGGGCGGCGGCGCATGGGACAACGCCAAGAAGTACATCGAGGACGGCCACTACGGCGGCAAGGGTTCTGACGCCCACAAGTCCGCAGTGACCGGCGATACCGTCGGCGATCCCTACAAGGACACGGCGGGCCCGGCGGTGAATCCGATGATCAAGATCACCAACATCGTGGCGCTGCTGCTGCTGGCGATCCTGGCGCACTGAGCGGCGGACACCACTGAAACGAAGCCCCGCGGTGAAAGCCGCGGGGTTTTATTTTTGAACCAGACGCGAACAACACGGAGATCAATCGATGTCGCTCTCATCCGCACGGAACTACGCGCTCCGCGCCTCCAAATCGCAGGATCAGAAGGAGGCCATCGAGCTGCTCTCGAAGGCGATCATGGAACTGGCGATGTCGATTGAAGCGACCGACGCCAAGGTCAAGAAGATCAACAAGTCTTCGTAGCGTTGGCCGCAACGTGCTCAGGAAACGTCGTGACGGCGGCTGTTACTTGACCTCCATCTGCAACCCTTCCTTCTCGATGATCGCCGCGAACTTCTTCGTCTCGGCATCGACGAAATCGGAGAATTGCTGGGGCGTGCCGTAGTCGGCGCGCGCGCCCATGCCGGCGATGTTCTTCTTGACGTCGTCGCGCTCCAGCATCGCCTTGACTTGGCGGTTCAACTCGTCGAGCACCGGGGCGGGCGCGGTCTTCGGCAGGAACACGCCGAACCAGGACGAGACGTCGAACTTTGCCAGTTCCGGCGCGCCCTCGCGCATCGTCGGCAGGTTCGGTGCGGAATCGCTACGCTCCGGCGTGGTGACACAGAGGCCGTTGAGCTTGCCGTCCTGCACCTGCGGCAGCGACGGATAGAGATTGTCGAACAGGATCTGGATGTCGCCGGCGAGCCCGGCCTGCAATGCGGGACCGGCGCCGCGGAACGGCACGTGCGTCATCTTCAACCCGGTGAGCTGCAGGAACCAGGCACCGGTGAGGTGAGGGCTTTGTCCGGTGCCGGACGAGCCGTAGGTGAGCTTGTCCGGATTCTTCTTCAGGAAGGCGATCAATTCGGGGATCGACTTGAGACCGGTCGACGGATGCGCCGATACGATGTTCGGAATCCGGATCATGTTGGAGACCGGCTGCAACTGGTCGGCCTTGTAGGTCAGGTTGCGGAAGATGCTGTAGGCGATCGCGTTGGGGCCGGGATTGCCTATCAGGATGGTGTGGCCGTCGCCCTTGGCGCGTGTGACCTCGGATGTGCCGATGGTGCCGCCGGCGCCGGAGCGATTCTCCACCACCACCGACTGGCCCCAGAGCGGCTGCAAATGCGCCGCGAGCAGCCGCCCCATCACGTCGGTCGAGCCGCCGGCCGCCGCCGGCACGATGATGCGGACGGTCTCGGTCGGCCGCCAGTCACCGGCGCCGAGGCTCGCGCGCGGCAGGATCGCCGCGGCCGTCAATGCGGCCGTGCTCGACAATACCGTACGACGGGAAAATCTCTTGGCTGTCATGCGTTTACCCCCTGCTCAGGCTCTTGTTTGCGAGCAAACTAGGGGACCGCTTGCCCCTCGGGCAAGCGACAACTTGGCGCAGCGGCTTATGCTCTGGACTCCGGTTTGACGCGTTGTCTCACGCGAACCGGAGCCCACTTCGCTCGAAAACGCTCTAGTTGAAGCTCAGCAGCTTGAAGAGCGGTGTCAGGTAGGACATTTCCTGGCCCGACGTCGGCGTGGACCGGCTGACGAAGTCGAAGATCTTGCCGTCCTTCAGGCCGTAATTGGCCAGTCGGCGCACCTGCCGGTTCTTGTCGAAATAGACCGCGATCACGCGCTGGTCGATCACCCGCTGATTCATGAAGGCGACCGGGCGGGAGGTCCGTTGCGAGATGTAATAAAACACCTCGCCGTCCAGCGTTGCGACCGTCGAGGGCGTGCCGAGCACGATGAGCACCTGGTCCTGGCTCGCGCCGATCGGGATCTGCTCGAGCGCCCCCTCGGGCAGGATGTAGCCCTTCTGGAATTGTTCCCCGGCGCAGCCGCCGAGTGCGGCGCAGACGAGGCCAATCGCCGCGACGGCGCGGAGACGCGAAAAGAACCCGCGCGCGGAAGCGGCGCGAGACTGTCGTGAAAGAGTGTGGTTCATCGGCGGAACTGATCCGTCCCCTTGCATCGGCCGAGGCATTGACGTACCGGGCAGCTCAATGGATTGCAATCATGCCGAGCTCCAATGGGCGACCTCTCAACAGGCGACCCTTTGGGGACCGGCAGCCGGAACCCGTCATGCTTTGGCCGTTCAATCACTTCAGAAGACCCCGGGTGCCCGCGCGCAGCACCATTGAGACCATCTATGGCATGATCGTGACGCAGGCGCGAGAACCGTTGTTTTACCGTGACTTGGGCGTTCCGGACACGGTTAATGGCCGTTTTGACCTGCTTCTGATGCATCTGTGGCTGGTGCTGCGGCGACTGAAATCCGTCGAGGGCGGCGTCGCGCTGTCCCAGGCCCTGTTCGATCATTTCTGCATCGATATGGACGACAATCTGCGCGAAATGGGCGTCGGCGACCTCACGGTGCCGAAGCGCATGCAGGCGTTCGGTGAAGCCTTCTACGGCCGCACCGCGGCCTATGATCTGGCGCTGACCGACAGCGAGGCAGCCTTGGCCGAGTCGTTCTGCAAGAACATCCTCAACGGTCAGAACATCGACAAGGCCCGCGAGCTCGCTGCCTACGCCAGGGAGGCGATCAAAGAGCTGGCGAGCGCCGACCTCGCGGCGCTGGCCAAGGGTACTTGGCGCTTTCCGGCACCACAGCCTGCGGGGACGGCGGCATGAGCGGCGGCGGCACAGGGCAGCCCGATGCACGGCGCGACCGCGACCCCTGGCGGGTCCTGGTCAACATCGCGCAGATTCCGGAGACCGGCCTGCATCGCGAGATCGCGGCCGACGAGGCGGCGCGCAAGGCGATGGCCGAAGTTGCCGAGTTGCGGGAAGTCGTCTCCGCGCGTGCAGAGTTCGACCTGCAGCCCAAGCGCGACGGCAGCTACCACGTCACCGGCAGAGTTAAGGCCAGGATCGGGCAGACCTGCGTGGTTACGCTCGATCCGATCGAGAACGAGATCGATGAGCCGATCGATGTGGTGTTCGCGCCGCCCGAGCAGATCCCGCAAATGGCCGACCTGGTCGACGACGCCGGCGACAGCGATGAGGAAACGCCGGACCCGCCGGAGCCGATCGTCGGCGGCTTCATCGATATCGGCCGGCTTGCCACCGATGCGCTGTTTCTCGGCATAGACCCGTATCCGCGCAAGGTGGATGCGGTCTTTGAACAGAAGGCTGAAGCGCCTGACCCGGAAAATCATCCTTTCGCGGCGCTGAAGGCGCTGACGGAAAAGCCGGACGGCAAGAAGCCCAAGGGAAGTTGAGGGCGCCTGGCGCCACATTTGCGGGGATGGCTTGCCTGCAAGCTTGCGCGAGCGGTGTTCCTAGTTACTTCAAATACGTGTCACAATACATTGAAATACAATGTATTTCTGGTATGTTCCGATGTGTTGCGTGACGGTTCGGCAGCTGCCTCATTTGCGGTCAAGAGGTTGTGTCGGACCGAGGACACGCTATTGTCGCGGCCCGGCCGGGACGCGAGTTGGTGTTTCGCCGCGCGCCGTTGACGGCGGTGACTTCAAGCTCGCGGTCTTCGTCTGAAGGCTGCGGGAAAGCAGGCTTCCGGGACGTTCATGCCTCAAAAGGTTCGAATAGCGCTTGACGCCATGGGGGGCGATGTCGGCGCTTCCGTCGTCATTCCCGGCGCCGCGATCTCGTTAAGCCGTCATCCTGACAGCGAATTCCTGCTGGTCGGGGACCGGGCCCAGATCGAGCCGGAGCTCGCCAAGCATCCGGCACTGAAGGCGGTATCGAAAGTGATCCATACCGACGTCGCCGTGAAGAACGATGAGAAGCCGAGCCAGGCGCTGCGGCGGACCCGAAGGGCGTCCTCGATGTGGCTTGCGATCGACGCCGTGAAGCATGGCGAGGCCGACGTTGCGGTCTCCGCCGGCAACAGCGGCGCGCTGATGGCGATGGGCAGCCTCAATCTGCGGACGCTCCCCGGTGTCGACCGCCCGGCGCTTGCGGCGGTGTGGCCGACGCTGCGCGGCGACTCTGTCGTGCTCGACCTCGGCGCCACGATCGGCGGCGACGCCCGCCATCTGGCGACGCTGGCGGTGATGGGCAGCGCCATGGCGAGCGTGCTGTTCAACCTCGAACGGCCGACCGTCGGCCTGCTCAATATCGGGTCCGAGGAGATGAAGGGGCACGGGGAAATCCGCGAGGCGGCGGAGATGCTGCGCGCGATGAACTCGACGCAGTTCAACTATATCGGCTTCGTCGAGGGCGACGCGATCGGCAAGGGCCTCGCCGACGTCATCGTGTCGGAAGGTTTCAGCGGCAACATTGCGCTCAAGGCCGCCGAGGGAACCGCGCGCCAGATGTTCACGCTGCTGCGCGAGGCCATGTCATCTAGCTGGCTAGCGCGGATCGGCTATTTGCTGGCCCGCGGCGCGTTCCAGAAGCTGCGCGACAAGCTCGATCCCAACAAGTCGAATGGCGGCCTGCTGCTCGGCCTGAAGGGCGTCGTGGTCAAGAGCCATGGCGGCACCAACGCGGAAGGCTTTGCCTATGCGGTGGATGTTGGCTATGAGATGGCCCACTTCGATCTCCTCACCAAGATCAATCAGATGCTTAATCGCGACGGCAGTGCGCTGGTGCAGGCGCAGACCGCGCAGGAGGCTGTCTCGTGACTGCTATACGTTCGGTAGTGCTCGGCTGCGGCTCATATTTGCCGGAGCGGGTTTTGACCAATGCCGAACTGGCCACCCGGATCGACACGTCGGATGACTGGATCGTGCAGCGCACCGGCATCAGCGAGCGCCACATCGCGGCCGACGACGAATTCACCTCGCATCTGGCGATCAAGGCGGCGCAGGCCGCGCTCGCCCACGCGCAAGTCGATGCGCAGTCGATCGACCTGATCGTGCTCGCGACCTCGACGCCCGACAACACCTTTCCCGCCACCGCGGTCGCCGTCCAGCACGGGCTCGGCATCAACCATGGCGTCGCCTTCGACCTGCAGGCGGTCTGCTCCGGCTTCGTCTTCGCGCTGGCCACCGCCGATAATTTCCTGCGCGCCGGCACCCACAAGCGGGCGCTGGTGATCGGTGCCGAGACCTTCTCACGCATCCTCGACTGGAACGACCGCGGCACCTGCGTGCTGTTCGGCGACGGCGCCGGCGCGGTCGTGCTGGAGGCGCAGCAGCATTCCGGCACCACCAGCGACCCCGGCGTGTTGACGACGCATCTGCGCTCCGACGGCCGCCACAAGGCGAAGCTGTTCGTCGATGGCGGGCCCGGCTCGACCAGGACGGTCGGGTATCTCCGGATGGAGGGCCGCGAGGTGTTCAAGCACGCCGTCGGCATGATCACCGACGTGATCGTCGACGCCTTCAACGCCACCGGCTTTACCGCCGAGGACATCACCTGGTTCATCCCGCACCAGGCCAACAAGCGAATCATCGATGCGTCGGCGCACAAGCTCCATATTGCGCCGCAGAAGGTGGTCCTGACGGTCGACAAGCACGGCAACACGTCGGCGGCCTCGATCCCGCTCGCGCTGTCGGTCGCCGTGAAGGACGGGCGCGTCAAGAAGGGCGATCTGGTGCTGTTCGAGGCGATGGGCGGCGGCTTCACCTGGGGCTCGGCGCTCGTGCGCTGGTAGCGTATCGCCAAACAGTATCGACAGGTTGCTGGTATCTTTCCTGCGCCTGGGCGCTGGTCGCTGTTGACCATTGCGCGCTAAGCTTTTAATTTCAGTCAAGAAATTGTTCGCCGAGAGTGCGGGGCAGGCGATGACCACGGGAACCGGAAAAACAGTTACGCGCGTCGATTTGTGTGAGGCGGTCTACCAAAAGGTGGGTCTGTCGCGCACGGAATCGTCGGCATTTGTCGAGTTGGTGCTGAAGGAGATCACCGATTGCCTGGAAAAGGGCGAGACGGTGAAGCTGTCCTCGTTCGGCTCCTTCATGGTGCGCAAGAAGGGCCAGCGTATCGGCCGTAATCCGAAGACCGGCACCGAGGTGCCGATTTCGCCGCGGCGGGTGATGGTGTTCAAGCCGTCGGCGATCCTGAAGCAGCGGATCAATGGCCATGTCGTCACCAATGGCGACGGCAGCAAGGCCGACTAGAGCGTTTTCAAGCGAAGTGGATACCCGGTTCGCGTGAAGAAAGCGCGGCAAACCTAGAATCCGGAGCCCCGTTCCGATTCAATCGGAACGGAAAGGCTCCAGGCATTGAGCTCAAAGGAGCGGGCATTTGGACAAGGCGCCGGATGCGTTCCGTACCATCAGCGAGGTCGCTGATGAACTCGATATTCCCCAGCATGTGCTGAGATTCTGGGAAACGCGCTTCGCGCAGATCAAGCCGATGAAGCGCAGCGGCGGACGCCGCTATTATCGCCCCGACGACGTCGACCTGCTCAAGGGCATCCGCCGGCTGCTGTACGGCGAGGGCTACACCATCCGCGGTGTGCAGCGGATCCTGAAGGAGCACGGCATCAAATCGGTGCAGGGCATCGCCGACCAGACCGCGGCGGTCTCGTTCGGCGCGGTCGAGGAAGCCGTCGGCAACAGCATGGCCGAGCCCGACGACCTCGAGAGCAGCGACGGCCTCGATTTCGACGGCGAGGAGGGTGATGGCGACGAGAAGGGGATCGACTACCGATTCGTCGATCCCGACGAGGATCCGATCCTGTCGACCTACAAGGCGCACGCCCAGCCGGGCAAGGCGCCCGCCGCGCCGCCGGTTCGTCCCTCCGTTCCGTCAGTCGATCGGGAGCGGCTCGAACGCGTGCTGCAGGAGCTGGTCGC
Source organism: Bradyrhizobium sp. USDA 4503 (assembly GCF_054055815.1). Lineage (NCBI taxonomy): Bacteria > Pseudomonadati > Pseudomonadota > Alphaproteobacteria > Hyphomicrobiales > Nitrobacteraceae > Bradyrhizobium > Bradyrhizobium sp. USDA 4503. Next base: position 1,875,119 of record NZ_JBSRXS010000001.1, on the reverse strand, counting down.
CTGCCGACAGATGATCGACGCGGCGATGAAGGACGGCTGAGGCAAGGAAGCCTGCCGAGGAAACCTGCCAAGGGAACCGGCCTCGGAATACAGTCTTTGAGAGCCTGGCCCGCCTTGCGCGAACGCAGGATCGCAGCTAATGGAACGGCATCGGAGCGTGGCGCAGCCCGGTTAGCGCACTAGTCTGGGAGACTAGGGGTCGGAGGTTCAAATCCTCTCGCTCCGACCATTTTTCTCAAAATTCGTTCGGTGTGGCTTGAAGCGGGCGCGCATCGCTCGCCGTCGGCTTGCGATTGGTTGCCAATGCTGTTCGCCCGTCGCGGAAAGCTGAGCGCGGAAGCCAACACGCTGTCGTTAATATCGAGCAAACGCTCGTTGAAGAGGCAGCACCAAGCCGATCGCATCGGCGGCTGTCGTTGTCGATGAACAATCGTTCATGGAACGCCACTGATTTCAGGCGGTTAGTCGCGGGGCGCATTTTGGAGGACAAAATGAAGCACGCAATCATCGTCCTTTCCGCGGCATGCCTGATGGCTTCCACCCCGGTTGCTTTTGCACAGGGCGTTTCGAGCAAATCACCTGGACACGAGATGCAAAAGAAGGGCTCCAAGAAAGGCAGTCACGGCGCTTCGGGCTATGCACCCGGGCACGAGATGCAGGCACGAGGATCGAAAGCCGGGAGCCCAGGGGCCTCTGGCTACGCCCCTGGTCAGACGACGGGGTCGGGCAGCGGGATGACCGGAGGCAGCTCGACCAGGTCCAGATAGTTACACTGTAAGTTTTTCGGGGCCCCGGCCGTCAGCGCCGGGGCTCCTTTTCCATAGCCCGTTCACGGATCGACCGCGGCTTGGCCCGTTTCATGCTTTCCATTGAGGGGCAAATGGGGGGCCAACATATGATTGCTGAACACTTTCTGGTCTGGGCTGCGCTGCTGAGCGTTCTCGCCTTCCTGGCGTTCCAGTCGCCGGGGCGCGGACACCGATAAGTCTCCGCTTCCAACGCTTCGCGAGGTGAGCGGCGCGATCGTGCCGGTTGCCAGTCGTCCCGTCTGCTGCAGAGCCGGTCGCCTCAGGCCTCGGCCTCCATCGCAACAATCAGGCAGGCCTTTTCCAGGCGGTTGGTAAGCATCGAAAGCTTGGCCGTGAACTCGGCCAGCTCAGCCTCGCTGAACTCCTCGAACACGGTTTTCTTGAACGCCTTGTGCTGCTCGGCGAGGCCTGCGAGGTGCCTTTTGGTCTTGTCGGTCAGCGACAGCCGCACCACGCGCGCATCGGCCGGGGAGGGCGCGCGCCGCAGCAGCTCCTTCTGCTCGAGCAGCTTGGACTGCGTGGTCACGAACGACGGATCGACGTGCAGCAGCTTCGACACCACGTTGATCGGCACGCCGTCATCCTTGTCGAGATCCGAGATCGCGATGAGAATCATCCATTGCGGACCGCTGACGCCAAGCGACTTGCCCCAGAACTGACGGACGCGCTCCAGATGCGAGTTGATGGCCGAAATCTCGAGCGTGAACCGCTTGATGATGTCGAGATGTTCGATGGCGCGCTGGCGCGTCGAATCCTTCCTTGTCACTGACACAGCTTCCTCTTCCCTCGGGCGCCGACTCAGCTTTGTGCTGATTTGTTTCTTGTTTTCCGCGCTGCAGTAGGTTTTTTCCCGCAAGCCGCCAACGAACGCAAGTGAACGTAAAGTAATTATGATGGTCGTGTGACGGTTGGACTATTTGGGATGTGACAAGTTTTCTCAGGTAGGCAAAGGGCTTACAGGCAGCGTTGCCGGCGAGACACAGTGTGGCCGCATTCGCATTCCTGACTTTATAAACTATTTTGATTGGCGAACTCGCCAATGCATATTGAACCCGGCGGTAGGGGAATCTCGATCGTCCCGTTGCGGTGATCGTTCAAGTCCGTCGCACACCACAGATTGATCTGAGGGTGCGGGGTTTGGGGAAAACGGTCTTGGACAATGCGGGAGGATCACGGGGCGCTCGCGGCCTCGGACTCTCCGCATATGAGCAACTTGGAGGTTTAATATGAATTTGAAGAGCCTTATCCTGGGCTCGACGGCTGCGCTGGTCGCGGTCGGCGGGGCACAGGCGGCCGATCTTCCCGTCAAGGCCAAAGCGGTCGAGTACGTGAAGGTTTGCTCGCTTTACGGTCCGGGCTTCTACTACATCCCCGGCACCGACACCTGCATCAAGCTGGGCGGCTATGTGCGTGCTGACGTCGTGGTGAACGGCAACAGCGTGTACGGCGCGAACTACAACGGCGCCAGCGGTGCCAACAACCGTTTCACGAACGGCTACACCTGGCGTTCGCGTGAAGACTTCAACATCGATACGCGCACCGCGACCGAATACGGCGTGGTCCGCACCTATTTCGATGCGGTGTTCACCTGGACCTCCGACACCTATGCCGGCCAGGGCAACGGCTCGACCGTGTACTCGGCGATCGGCTCGTCTTCTGCGCCGAACAACGCCGGTTCGGGCAACGTGGCTGCCGGTACGGTCGGCGTCTACTACGCCTTCATCCAGTTCGCCGGCTTCACGATGGGTAAGGCGGTTTCGCAGTTCGCTGCCCCCTGGAACGGTTATCCGGGCAACAACTACGACGCGCTCGTCGGTGGCGTGAACACCACCAACGGCATCAACCAGTTCACCTACACCGCGCAGTTCGGCAACGGCGTGTCGCTGGCTCTGTCGGCGCAGGACCAGGTTGCCTACATGCAGGCTGGCGTGAACAACCTCGGCGTCGGTGGTGCTTACGGCTCCAGCGACTACGCCGGCACGATCGCTCCGGACTTCGTCGCTTCGCTCAAGGTCGACCAGGCTTGGGGTATCTTTCAGGCGTCGGTCGCCGCGCATGACAACCACGCTGCCTACTACGGCGGCACCGAGTTGACCGGTCATCCCGACGACAAGTGGGGTTGGGCTGGTGCGTTGGCCCTGTCGATCAAGAACATCCCGACCGGACCCGGCGACACCATCAACATCCAGGGCGTCTACACCGACGGTGCGACCCGTTACAACATCCAGGAACTGGCCAGCCAAGCCGGCGCGATCGCCATCTTCGGCGGTTCGAGCCTGCCGGGCGTCTATGGCAGCGTTGGCTTCGGTACGGCACCCGACACGGTGTTCGGCCCCGGCGGTCAGCAGCAGTCCATCAAGACCTGGGGTATGCGCGGTGCGTACACCCACAACTGGGATCCCTACTGGAACACCAGCTTGTACGGTGCGTTCGCCGCTGTTTCGTACAACGACGCGGCTAAGTCGCTCATCTGCGGCGTTGGTGGCGTCGGTGGTTCGTTCCGTGCCGCATTCGCTGGCGGCGCTGGCGTGACCGCCTGCAACCCCGACTACAACATCGCGCAGATCGGCGTGATCACCCGTTGGACCCCGGTCAAGAACCTGACCTTCTCGGCCGACGTGACCTACTCGCACCTCGATCAGAAGTATGCCGGTATCATCACGACGTCGTCGACTGCTATCGGCAAGCCGACCGCGACCTACGAGCTGAAGGATCAGGACACTGTCCAGATGCTCTTCCGCGCTCAGCGCAACTGGTAATTCCGGTTGATCTGATCACGATCCAACAGAACCCCGGCAGGCAACTGCCGGGGTTTTTCTTTGCGAAAGATTCTAAGGAGAGCTGCGCTGCGTCAATTCGGTCCACGCGAACGACGAAGACGAGCCATGCGATTCATTCGCCGCAGACTTATTTACTTACCTGATCTACTAAACTATATACGCCACGGCCAACACATTGAATGATGGCTCTTAGCTAGCTGCTAAGCCTCCCAAACCTCCGGCAATGCCCTGCCGGAGGTTTTTGATTCAAGGCCCAGCCGGCGGCGACGATGGTGGCGCGGGTTGCCGTCGCCTTGCCGATTCGATGCCGTCAAGATTTGACGGAATCGATCCGCAGTGCATTCTCGCCATTGATGGGACGCTTCAAGAACAGCCGCCTGGCGCGCATGAGCAGCGGCCACTATTGCCTGATCCGGGATCTCGGGCTGGTGAAGGGCGGCAAGGGATTGCGGCACCATGAGGTAATCATCGATTTCTCCTGGCGCGGCCTGCTCAAGCTGGCCCTGAGCGCGGGTGCCGGCGTCCTGCGGCGGCGCGCGTCCGTGCGCATCGAGACAGCCGAATAGCACGGGGCCGCGTCATGACGCGGCTTGGCCTGCGGCCAGGATGCGCGCGATCATCGCGTGAGTCTCACGCTTCGTGAACAAGCATTCGAATTCGAGCGACGTGATCGCAGCATTGTCAGAGCTTCGCCCATGACGATCGCACGCTGCCACGCCGCGCGCTGCGCTGTGCGCCGATTGCGATCAACGTAGTTCATCTGTGCAGGTGCTGTCGCGCTGCTTCGCTGGTTTTACCTCGGCAGCTGCGGCCGCGGTGGAAATTCCGGCCGCGATCGCCATCAGCGTTGTCGCGACCAATCTGTTCAGGATGTGCACGATCATGGTCTCCGATTGTCGATGTCGGATTGTTCGCAACGCGGAATGATTTCGTTACGCGGCCACCGTCTCAACCCGCTGCAGGCGGCTCACTTGCGCGTGAGGCGGCGCCGTTGCTGGGCGACAATTCGGTGATGTAAGGTGCCGCAGCCAAGCGGTTGGGGCTGCGATCCGCGCTCCGGCCGAAACAAAGAAGAACAGGGCAAGAAAAATAAGGGAAGGAACGGATCTCACATGAAGGATTTCGCCGGAAAGATTGCCGTCATCACCGGTGGCGGCACGGGCATGGGGCGCGAGCTGGCACGGCAGCTCGTTGCCGAGGGCTGCAATGTCGCGATGTGCGACGTCTCGGCCGAGGCGATGGCCGAGACCAAGCGGCTCTGCGAGGTCGAGAAGCTGCCGCAGGGCCTGCGCATCACGACGCACGTTGCCGACGTCTCGATCGAGGATCACTACAAGCGCTTCCGCGACGAGCTGATCGAGCAGCAGGCGACCGACAAGATCCACCTGCTGTTCAACAACGCCGGAATCGGTGGCGGCGGCAGCCTGTTCTCCAACACGCGCGAGCAGTGGGAGCGCACCTTCAACATCTGCTGGGGCGGCGTCTATCTCGGCGTCCGCACCTTCCTGCCGCTGTTGGTGAAGGCCGACGAGGCGCACATCGTCAACACCTCGAGCGTCAACGGCTTCTGGGCCTCGGTCGGCATGGGCGTGTCCCACACCGCCTACAGCGCGGCGAAATTTGCCGTGAAGGGATTCACCGAGGCGATGATCAATGATCTCCGGCTCAACGCGCCGCATGTGAAGTGCTCGGTCGTGATGCCCGGTCACATCGGCACCTCGATCGTGTCGAACTCGCGCAAGGTGCAGAACGGCTCCGACCAGCTCAACGCCGACGAGCTCAAGCAGGCCCGTCAGCGTCTGCAGGGGCAGGGGATCGACGTCGCCAAGATGTCGGACGCCGACATCCAGCAGCTCGCGCTCGACCGTGCCCGCATCTTCCTCGATGAAGCGCCGACCTCGGCGGCGGCCGCCGCCAAGGTCATCCTCGACGGTGTGAAGGCCGAACGCTGGCGCATCCTGGTCGGCGACGACGCGCATCTTCTCGACGAGCGCGTGCGCAAGGCGCCGGAACAGGCCTACTCGCCGGAGTTTTATCAGGACCTCGTGGCAGCGACCGGGTGGAAGGTCGGCTGAACGGCCGTCCCGCATCGCGTGCGGGACGGATTCACTCAAGCGCTATCCGCGCATCGCGCGTTGGCGCGATCCCGCTTGATAGGCGAGGCGGTAATGCCCTGAGCAATAGGGCATGCCGCCGACCGGTGTGTTGCCGCAGAAGCAGAAATCATCGGCGCCTGGGGTGCTGATCGGCCAGCGGCAGCGCTGCTCGCTCAGTTCGAACAGCGAGCAGCTGTTGGCGCTGACGATCGGTGCGTCGTTGGCCTCTCGTTCGTAGACCGCCTGGAGCAACCGGAGCTGCTGTTTCGCGGTCGCCCGTTGCGCGGCGTGGGCGGCGGATTTCTTGCGCCGCGCCCGACGTTCGTCCGGCGTCGTGCGTGTGAGGTTCAGCCGCGACAGCTTGCCGATCACCGCATTGCGGCTGACGCCGATATTGACGGCGATGTCGCGGCAGGAGAGGCCGGCTTCAAAGTAGATCTTGAGTTGGTCGACGCGCTCCGGCGTCCAGGTCTCTTGGATGGCAATCATCTGACGGTTCCACGTTCTGTGTTGAACCGCCGCGCCGGCACACGCGCCCTTAGTTCTTGAGCATGATCTTTTCGGAAAACCGGTTTCCACTTTTCCGGATCATGCTCTCAGGGCGTGCGGCCGTTGTCGCGGATTGCAAGCAACCCGTCCTTGATGGCGAGCCGAATGCCTTCCTCGATCAATGTCCGTGCGACGCCCGGGACGCTCGTGCCGTGGGTGCCCTGTCTCACCAGCTTCTCGAGGTATCCGATGGTCGAGAGCGCCAGCGTGACCGGGACGCGGTCGGTTTCGGCCTTTTCCGTAGCCATGGTGAAACGCTTAACCCCGAACGCCTGTACTGAAAAGTATCTATTTAGAGTCTATTTAGGAATGAGGCGGTTCGTCAAGCCGTGGGCGGCAAGAAACAGCCAGCCGCGCCCAAGCGCGCTGGAAGCGAGTTCCAGCGCGCGGGTGTCATCGAATTATTGAGGTAGATGAAGGTGTTAGGGCCGTAACTCGACCTTGACCGGGAACTTCTTGAGAAGCCGCTCAGCCTTCTCGGCCTTGTCCGGAGGCGCGCTCACCCTCAGGTACAGTCCGCGCGACGGGTCGGTGATCGCGTCGACAGTGACCTCGCCGGACAATCCTTCCAGCGCCAGCAGCTCGCGCGCGGCCTCGCCGGCGGCGATCTCGCGCAGCTTCGGCTTGAAGATCTTGCCGACCGGAGTCACCGGCATCTCCGGAATCACCGACACCACGCGCGGGCGCGCCGGCGGCTCCAGGATGTTGTCCTGCACGAAGGCGGCGAGCGCGTTCGGATCGATATGGGTGCCGGGCTGCGCCGAGACGAACAGCATCGGCACTTCGCCGGCGTAGGTGTCGGGACGTCCGACGGCCGCGGCAAGCGCCACGCCCGGAAACGCCAGCGCGGCGTCCTCGATCGCGCGCGGATCGATGTTGTGGCCGCCGCGGATGATGACGTCCTTGGCGCGGCCCATGATGTAGACGAAGCCGTCGGCATCGATCCGGCAGATGTCGCCGGTGCGCAGCCAACCGTCGCGGAACGCCTCCTCGGTCTGCTTCTTGTCGACATAGCCGGCGAACACCTGCGGGCCCCTGGTCAGCAGTTCGCCGACCGGCGAAGGCCACGGTCCCGTGTGGAGCTTGCCGCCGTCGAGGATCGCGAGTTCGACCAGCGGATTGCGGGTGCCGACGCTCTCGGCGCGCGGCTTCACACCGTGCACATCGTGAGTGATGGCACCGGCGAGCTCGGTCATGCCGTAGAGCTGCTGGATGCAGGGGCCGCCCCAGGTCGCAAGATAACGCCGCTCGATCTCCGGCGGGCAGATCGAGGCGCCGGTGGCGGTGACGCGCAGGGTCGAGATGTCGCTGTCCGCGACCGGGATATCGGCGAGGGCGCCAAGTATCGTCGGCACGTTGCCGGCGATGTTGATGCGGTACTGCTCGATGATCTGCCAGAAGTGCCGGACCAGCGCCGGATCGCGCGCGCCGGCGGGACCGGGGATGACCATCGTCGTGCCGGCCGCCAGGGAATTGGCCGTGGTGCAGAAAAGGCCGCCGACATGGAACAGCGGCATCGTGATCATCGCGCGCTCGCCGCGATGGAAATCGAGCGCCATCCGCGAGGATACGGTGGAGGCGACCATCGCGCGGTTGGTGAGCCGCGCCACCTTGGGATGGCCGGTAGTGCCGCCGGTCGGGAGCATCACGGCGACGCGGTCGGCCTCGCTCATGTCCTTGGACTTGCCGTAGTCGTCGCGCCAGGCGGGATCAGGCCGCAGCACCTCACCGTCGAAGGCGATGCTGCCGTCGAGCGGCACGATCACAATGTGCTTCAGGGAAGGTACCTCGCGCTGCAGGCCCTCGACCCTCTCATAGAGCCCGCCTGGCATGCCCGGCGGCGGCGCCAGCAACAGCTTCGCGTGGATCGCATTGAGCTGGGCGACGATCGCTTCGCGCGTGAACAGCAAATTGAGCGGCTCGGCGACGCCGCAGGCGGCTGCGCCGAAGATCGCGACGACGGTCGCGGGGCACGCCGGGAGCAGGACAGCCACCGCGTCGTCCTTGCCGATGCCGTGCTTACGGAAATAGGTTTCAGCGGCCTTGATGCAGCCCATCAAGTGATCGTTCGAGATCACGACCGGGTTGGGATCGAGCGGCGAGCGCAGATAGATCGCGGCTTCAGCGTCCGGAGCGCCCTGCGGGCCGCGGGCAATGAGGTCGAGGATGCGCGGGCATGCCGCGAGCGTCTCCTGCATTTCCCTGTCGCGCGCAGCCTCGTCGGCCGGCGAAAGCCTGTCCTTCAGCATATCCGTCCCCGTCCATTCTTGTTCGTTGGGACGGGGATTGTATCGAGCCGTGCTCGCGGAACACAAGTGCGGCCATAGCACTCAGTCATTCCGGGGCGGCTCGCCGAGCCGAACCTCAGGTGCGCGAATTGCGCACCGGGGAGTCTCGAGATTCCGGATTCGATGCTGCGCATCGCTCCGGAATGACGTGCGTGGTTACCCGTGGACCACCGATTTGGCGATCATGCAGTGGATGCCCTTGGAGCCGTTGACCGTCTGCGTCACGCGCAGGTCGGCGGCCAGGCTGCACAGCGTGTAGGCGTCCTCGCGCGACAGATTGCGCTTCTCGCCGAGCAGCACGATCATGTCGCGCAGCGCCCGCACCACGCACTGGTCGAGATCGGGATCCATCGCCATGGTCATGTAATGATCCGCGGTCTCTGCGCGCGGATAGGCGAGCTTGATATCCTTGCGCAATGTGAGGCGGAAGCGGCCGGTCAGCGCGGTCTCGATCGCGGTGACGCAGACCTCGCCGTCCCCCTGCACGCCATGACCGTCGCCGCAGGAGAACAGCGCGCCCGGAACGAACACCGGCAGATAGAGCTTGGCGCCGGCGCCGAGCTCCTTGTTGTCGAGATTGCCGCCCATCGCGCGCGGGATCAGCGAGGAGATCCGGCCCCAGGCCGGCGGCGGCGACACGCCCATCACGCCGAAGAACGGCTTGAGCGGCAGATCGAGCCCCCAGGGCATGCGGCCGACCATGCGTCCGCGATCGAGCGGGATGTTGAGGACGCGTGTCTCGTGGAAATCGTCGGGCAGGGTGCCGGACAATGGCTTGATCAGATTGTAACCCCAGTCCTGTCGCAGCTGAACGTCGAGAATATCGACCTCGAGCACGTCGCCGGGTTCGGCGCCGGCAACCGCGATCGGGCCGGTCAGAATGTGTCCGGGTACCATCCGCTCGCACTTCGCATGGATCTCGTCGAGCTCCGGCGGAACGAAGAATTTGCCGCGGTCGGGCACCACGTCCGGGCCGCCGCTGACGGTCTCGATCGTGATCTCGTCGCCGCTCGCAACGGTCAGAACCGGTTTCAGCTTGGCTTCAAAGAAGCCCCAATGGCAGGTTTCAGGGCTCGACTTCAGACGGTGATGGGTCATGTGACGGCTTTTGATTGGTTTCCCAGCAGCGTATGACGCTGTAGCAGAACTTCGCAGGGGCTTCTCTTGTTTTTTGTGCTCTCCAAGACGCTCGGCATCATGCTGTTGCCGATCAACTTCCTGATCGGTATCGGCGTGATCGGCGCCGTGCTGCTGTTGACGCGGTTTGCGCGCCTCGGCCGCAGGTTGATGGTGGCCGCGCTGCTGCTGCTCGCGATCTGCGGCTTCTCGCCGCTCGGCAATGTCCTGATCTCCACATTGGAGCAGCGCTTCCCGCCATGGGATGCCTCGCGCGGCGCGCCGGACGGCATCATCGTGCTCGGCGGCTCGATCGATGCCGATCTGTCGGTTGCGCATGGCACGCCGGTGGTGCGCAGCGCGGCCGATCGCGTCATCGCGGCGGCGGCGCTCGCGCGCAGATATCCGAACGCGCGCCTTGTGTTCACCGGCGGCAGCGCGAACCTGATCTCGAACGATGCGCGCGAAGCCGACTATGCCGCCGAGATGTTCGAGGGGCTCGGCATTGCCAGGTCGCGATTGATCATCGAGCGCCGCTCGCGCAACACGGTGGAGAACGCCGAATTCTCCAGGGCGCTGGTCGATCCCAAGCCGGGCGAGCGTTGGCTGCTCGTCACCTCGGCCTACCACATGCCGCGCTCGGTCGGGCTGTTCCGCAAGGCGGGATTCAATGTCGAGGCCTATCCGGTCGACTGGCGCGTCGGCAATGTCTTCAGCTTCGCGACGCTTGCGATCGAGGGCCTGTCACGCACCGATCTCGGCACGCGGGAGTGGGTCGGGCTTCTGGCCTATCATCTGGCCGGCAAAACCGATGATTTGCTGCCGGGGCCGGCCGCGCGCTGAGGCTTGTCGCCTTCACCGACCAATCCGGCCAGAGCCCCGCTCCGATTGAATCGGAACGGGGCTCTGGATTCTTGTTTGACGCATTTTCTTCACGCGAACCGGTACCCACTTCGCTTGAAAATGCTCTAACATCAAATCAACAGGCGGCGCCAAGCCGCCGATCACGGGAGTTTTCGCCATGCAACAGCAGACACCGCCGGAACAGTTCGACCTCGGCGCAATCGTCGCCGACCTGAACAACCTGCTGCGGCTGAAGACCACGGTCATCGGCATCAAGATGTTCGCGCGGGTCGAGGAGATGGAGGCGATCCCGAAGATCCGCCGTCCATCGGCGGTCCACACCATGGACCAGATCGTCAGCATGGCCTCGCGGCTCGGCTGGACCGTCGGCATTACCGGCGACGATCTGGTCGGCGCGCAATGCCGCGCCGTGATCGGGCTCGCACCGCAGGACGAGAAGTGGCTTGCCGGCGAGAACTATGTCGGCGTCTGGCATGGCACCGCCGAAGACGCGCGCAAGCGCCAGGAGGCGCTCGACGTGGTGCCTTACGGCCGGTACCAGGCGATGGCGGTGAGCCCGCTGACCAGCGGACGGCTCAACCCGCCCGACATCTGCCTCGTCTATGCGACGCCGGGACAGATGATCATCCTGATCAACGGGCTTCAGTATACCGGCTACAAGAAGTTCGAGTGGGGCGTGGTCGGCGAAACCGCCTGCGCGGATTCGTGGGGGCGGGCGCTGAAGACGGGCGAGCCGAGCCTGTCGCTGCCATGCTTCGCCGAGCGCCGCTATGGCGGCGTGCCCGACGAGGAGATGCTGATGGCGCTGCCGCCGGCCTATCTGGTGAAGGCGATCGCCGGCATGAAGCAGCTCGCCAAGAACGGTTTGCGCTACCCGATCGCGCCCTATGGCATCCAGGCCGACGTGCGCGCCGGCATGGGCGTCTCGTACAAGAAATAGCGCATTGCGTTGCCGCGCCCGCGATGACAAAAGGGCGCCCATTCGCTGCGCAGGGAGCCTGATGCATGTCCTCGTCGAAACTCGACATCGTCGTCTATGGTGCGACCGGCTTCACCGGCCAGCTTGTCGCCGAATATCTCGCGGCGCATTATCGCAACAGTAGCCTGACATGGGCGATGGCCGGGCGCAGCAAGGACAAGCTCGCCTCGGTACGCGACGCGATCGGCGCGCCCGCCGACACGCCGCTGATCGTCGCCGATGCCGGCGATGCCGCCTCGCTGAAGGCGATGCTAGCGCAAACCAGGTCTGTCATCTCGACGGTCGGACCGTATCAGCTCTATGGCAACGAGCTGATCGCGGCCTGCGTGGAAAGCGGCACCGACTATTTCGATCTCTGCGGCGAGCCGATCTGGATGCGGCAGATGATCGACAAATACGAAGCCGCCGCGAAGGCCAGCGGTGCGCGCATCGTGTTCTCCTGCGGTTTCGACTCGGTGCCGTTCGAACTGGGCGCGTTCTTCGTGCAGGAGGAAGCGAGGCGCGTATTCGGCGCGCCGGCGCCGCGCATCAAGGGCCGCGTGCGCGACATGCGCGGCACGCTGTCCGGCGGCACCGCGGCGAGCGCCAAGGCGACCTTCGATGCGGTCGCCAAGGACCTCAGCCTGGTTGCGATCCTCAACAACCCGTTCGCGCTGACGCCGGGCTTCGAGGGTCCGAAGCAGCCGCGCGGCAGCAAGCCGGCCTATGAGGAGGATTTGCACTCCTGGACCGCGCCGTTCATGATGGCGCTGATCAACACGCGCAACGTGCACCGCTCCAACATGCTGATGGGCTTTCCCTACGGACGGGACTTCGTCTACGACGAGATGGTCCTGACCGGCCCGGGCGAGAAGGGCGAGGCCAACGCCAAGAAGGTGATGGCGTTGAATTCCGAGAAGACCGGCCCAAGCGCGCCGAAGCCGGGCGAGGGGCCGTCAAAGGAGGAGCGCGAGAACGGCCGCTACGATCTGCTTTATCTCGCGGTCGCGCCTGACGGCCGCATGGTCCGCGCCGGCATCAAGGGCGATCGCGATCCCGGCTACGGCTCGACCTCGAAGATGATCTCGGAATGCGCGATCTGCCTGCTGCGCGATACACCCGACGTCGCCGCCGGCTTCTGGACGCCGGGAGCGGCGATGCAGCACAAGCTGATCAAGCGCCTGATCGATCACGCCGGGCTGACCTTCGAGGTCGAGAAGTAGCTTCGCTTACCTCGCCCCGCTTGCGGGGAGAGGTCGGATCGCATCGTCAGATGCGATCCGGGTGAGGGGGTACAGGTCCGTCCGATCGCATTGCTCGTGGAGAGAGCCCCTCACCCCAACCCTCTAAGAGCGAGCTTCGCTCGTCTCGACCCCGTGAAGGACGGGGAGAGGGAGAGGCGCTACGCCGCCGCGCGCGGATTATAAGCGTACATGAAGTCCATGCCCTTGGACGACACCGGCAGCAGCAGCTTCAACATGTGATCGCGGAGCCAGGCGCCGGTCGGGCTGAACTCGCGCTTGCTGTTGCCGTTGCGGCGGGCGATCGCCACGATCTTCTCGGCGCGCGGGCGCCGCTCGTGCTCGAAAGCCTGGAACGTCATGCCGAGCTCCTGGCCGTCGCGCATCAGGATGCCGAGCCGCAGCGCGTCTTCCAGCGCCAGCGATGCGCCCTGGCCGGCATGCGGGCTCGTCGCGTGCGCGGCGTCGCCGATCAACAGCGTGCGCTTGCGCGACCAAGTCGGCAGCGTCGCGACGTCGAGCGTGTCGGTCACCACGATATTCTGGGCGGCTTCGATGATCTCGGGGATCGGCGCGTGCCAGCCGGCGTGGAAATCGCGCAGATGCTGCCTGATTGCGTCCTGGCTCCGCAGGCGGTAGGCCGCCGCGGTCATGCCGTGCGACGGCTGCGTGCTCCACCACATCGCGCCCGTGTCCGGATCGGGGCTGCACATCCCATAGCCGAAGAAGCCGCTCTGCCCGAACGTGGTCGCCACCCTCTGGCCGATCGGCAGCTTCTCGATCACCGCGCGGGGCACGAATCCGCCGAAGCCGATCAGCCCGGTGTCGAACGGCGTTGGGCCGTCGGGGATCACGTGGCGCCGCACCGCAGAGTGCACGCCGTCGGCACCGATCACGAAATCGCCCTCGGCGGTGGTGCCGTCGTTGAAATAGGCGATCACGGGCTGGTCGCCGCGGTCTTCGATCTTCACAAGTTTCTTCTCGAAGAACACCGAGACGTTGGAGGCCCAGGCCTTGTCGATCAGCGTCTCGTTCAACGTCGCGCGGCACATGTTCACCGCGGGCTGGCCGAAGCGCTGCTGCATGTTCTGGTTGAGCGAGCCGAGCTTCTTGCCGCCCTGCGAATAGAAGTCGAAGGACTCCGCGATCGAGCCGTTGCGGATCAGTTCGTCGGCGAGGCCGAGCTCGGCCAGCACATGCATGCCGTTCGGCGCGATCTGAAGCCCGCCGCCGACCCCGGTGGAGTAGGGCCAGGCTTCATAGAGCTCGGTCTCGATGCCGGCGCGGGTCAGGAACATCGCGGTGACAGGACCTGCGATGCCGGCGCCGATGATCAGAGCTTTACGGGGACGTGAGGTCATGCCTTGCTCCATGCATCCGTGTGGGATAGGAAAGGTCAGTTGCTAATTATCTTAGTATATAAGATATTAGGCGAGTAAGATATAGGAGCCGATTTGTCAAGCACGACGTCGCGCGAAACGCTGATGCAGGAACTCGAGGAGGCGATGCGCCGGTCATCCGCGCAGGGCGTGATGTACGGCCAAGCCGTTGCAAACATGGCCGGAATCTCCAATTCCGACATGGAATGCATGGACATCCTGCATCTGGAGGGGCGGGTGACCGCGGGGCGTCTCGCCGAGGTCACCGGGCTGACCACCGGCGCGATCACCGGCGTGGTCGATCGTCTGGAGAAAGCGGGTTACGTGCGCCGCGAGCGGGACGAGAGCGACCGCCGCAAGGTCTTCATCTCGGTGGTGGAGGAAAAAGCGGCGGAGATCGGCAAGTTCTACGTGCCGATGCAGGAGGCGATGCTCAAGCTGTGGAGCAGCTACACCGACGACGAGCTGCGCTTGCTGCTGCGTTTCGCCAATGATGGCTACAAGGGCGTGCTGGAAGCGACCGGAGCATTGAAGGCGGTGATCGACATGCCGCCGGAGCAGCGCGCCAGCCTCAAGATGCCGCCGAAGACTCGTCGATGATCAGTGCCGACGTCGCGCGGTAGCGCTCGGCCGCCGCATACATGCCCCACATCGTGCCGAGCATCATCCAGAAGTGCCGCCAGTGGTCGGTATCGATGATGAAGCTCTCGCCGACGAAGCCGAGGAACGCCGAGAAGACCGCGAGATAGCCGCGCTGCCACGGCACCCGCATGTAGATGTAGCGGAAGCCGATGATCGCGGTGACGAACACCAGCGCCGGATAGCAGATCCCCGAGATCCAGCCGCCCGACATGAAGGCGTTGAGATAGGAATTGTGGGTGTCCTCGGGGAAGTAGGTGTGGAATTGCAGCGGCCCGATGCCGAACGGCAGCTCCAGCGCCATCTGGGCGCCGAGGATGTGGCGGCCGAACCGGCCGAAGCGGCCTTCGTCATAGCTCTGGTCGAAGCTCGCGCGCTGCTTGAACATGTCGGCGACCGAGCCGATCGAGAGCAGCACCGCGATCAGCGCCACGGCCAGGATCGCGGCGATCAAGGTCATCACGATGATGCGCGAGCGCTGCGCCTGCGAGCGGCTTGTGAACACCATCAGCGCCAGCATGAAGGCCGCGGTGATGACGAGGCCGCCCCAGGCGGCGCGCGAGAACGACAGCAGGATCGCAAGCGAAATGATGCCGAAGGCGATGGCGTTGCGGAACGCCTTGCCGAAGCGGTCGGAGACCACGCTCTGCAGCGTGAACAGCGCCGGCAGGATCAGGAAGGCGCCGAGCACGTTCGGGTCCTTGAAGGTTCCGCGGGCGCGGTCATACAGCGTCAGCAGGTCGTAGCCGCCGGGCACCAGACGGAAGTAGCCGGCGATGCCGGCGAGCGAAGCGATCATCGCGCCGACGATCAGGCCGCGGCGCAGCATGTCGAGGCGGGCTTCGGTATCCTCCGACATCACCATCGCGAAGAAGATGACGGTGATGGCCATGTACCAGGAGGTCAGGATCCAGTTCACCACCTCCGGCTTGTCGAGGAACGGCACCGCACCGATGCTGTAGCCGACATTGAGCACGATCAATGTGAACAGCAGCGGCATGAACACGAGCCGCATGCGCAGGCCCGTGGCGAAGAACAGCACGCAGGCAGTCAGCGTGACGAGCTCATACGGGCTCGGCTCGATGAACACGATGGCGCCGGACGCGCCGGCCAGCCACACCAGCGCCCGCTGCAGCGCCAGCACGCCCGTTGGTGCTGATGTCAGCGAATGGGTCGTCCCGGCTGTCGCCGCATAGGCCATCGGATACTCACGCAACGCAACGGACACAGAACCTGACACCCGTTATTGCGAGGAGCGTCAGCGACGACGCAATCCACCTATCCCCTAGCGGCAGCGTGGATTGCTTCGCTGCGCTCGCAATGACGTGCGGTTTGAACCCGCCTCGATCAGTACGCGTTCTCGCTTTTCGTCAGCAGCGAGAACGGGGTCTTGAGCAGGACGTAGAGGTCGAACAGCACCGACCAGTTCTCGATGTAATAGAGGTCGTATTCGACGCGCTTCTGGATCTTCTCGTCAGTGTCGACCTCGCCGCGCCAGCCGTTGATCTGCGCCCAGCCGGTGATGCCGGGCTTGACGCGGTGGCGGGCGAAGTAGCCGTCGACCGCCTCGTCGAACAGGCGGTTCTCCAGCTTGCTCTGCACGGCGTGCGGGCGCGGGCCGACCAGCGAGAGATTGCCCTTCAGCACGACGTTGAACAGTTGCGGCAATTCGTCGAGCGAGGTTTTGCGGATGAAGCGGCCGACGCGGGTCACGCGCGGATCGTTCTTGGTCACCACCTTGGAGGCGGTGGGGTCGGCCTGATGGTGGTAGAGCGAGCGGAATTTGTAGACGTCGATCCGCTCGTTGTTGAAGCCGAAGCGCTTCTGGCGGAACAGCACCGGGCCGGGGCTGTCGAGTTTCACCGCGAGCGCCACCAGTCCCAACACCGGCAGCGCCGCAACCAAGGCCAGACCGCCGACCACGCGGTCGAACAGCCATTTCAGCACCAGATCCCAGTCGGTGATCGGCGCCTCGAACATATCGAGCGTCGGCACCTTGCCGATATAGGAATAGGAACGGGGGTGGAAGCGCAGCTTGTTGGTATGGGCCGACAGGCGGATGTCGACCGGCAGCACCCACAGCTTCTTCAGCATTTCCAGGATGCGGGTCTCCGCCGAGATCGGCAGCGCGAACAGCACGAGGTCGACGCGGGTGCGGCGGGCGAATTCGACGATGTCATCGATCTTGCCGAGTTTCGGTGCGCCGGCGCAGGTGTTGGTGGCGCGATCGTCATTGCGGTCGTCGAACACGCCGAGCAGATGGATGTCGGAATCATCCTCGGCGTTCAGCGCCTCGATCAGCTGCTCGCCATTGTGGTCTGCTCCGACGATGATGGTGCGGCGGTCGAGCCGGCCGTCGTGCGCCCAGGCGCGCACCATCGATCGCAGCAGCAGCCGTTCGGCGATCAGCACCGCAAGGCCGACGCAGAAGAACGACGACAGCCAGACCCGCGAGACCTCGCCACCGAGCTTGACCAGGAAGGAGATGCCGATGAACAGCAGGAACACGACGGCCCATGACGAGATCATGCGCGTCATCTGGCGAAGCTGGCCGCGGAAGATCTGCACCTGGTAGATATCGGCAGCCTGGAAGCAGACCACGGCGGCAGCCGACATGCCGAGGATCGATGCGATATATCCCCAGTGAATGCTGCCGCCGGCGAGCGGCCTGACATAGGCGAGATAAAGCCCGACGCCGACCAGGCTGAG
Source organism: Bradyrhizobium sp. USDA 4503 (assembly GCF_054055815.1). NCBI lineage: Bacteria > Pseudomonadati > Pseudomonadota > Alphaproteobacteria > Hyphomicrobiales > Nitrobacteraceae > Bradyrhizobium > Bradyrhizobium sp. USDA 4503. The sequence continues at coordinate 1,857,691 of NZ_JBSRXS010000001.1, read as the reverse complement.
CAGCGCGAAGTCGGTGAGGCGAACCACGCCGGCGATCACGACCGGCGAGTAGGCGCCGCGAACCTTCTGGTTGGTAACGGCGAGCGCGGCCGGCGAGAGGCGCCGGCGCCGTTCGATCTGCGGCTGAGCGGCCGTCGCAGACGCAGCGGCATCCAGCATCGAGCGTGCGTTAAACGGTTCCACGAGTCCACGTCCATTCCTGCGCATGCAGATGGGCATCCGCGCGCAGCACGAAAATTCCCCCGGACGTGACTTAAGGGGACAAATCGGAAGAAACGGTTACGTGTGCAAGAAGTGGTTAACGTTTGGCAAAGGCGTCGCGATAGCCGGCCAGTACACCCTCGACCATCGCGCTTTGCGAGAAATGTTCCGAAATCCGCTCGCGCAATCGCTCGGCGCGCGCCGCGGTCGCGGCGGGATCGTCGAGCGCGGCCTTGATCGCGTCGGCCATCGCTCCAGCATTGCTCGGCGCGAACAGGGCGTCGGTGTGGGTATCGAAGATCTCCGGGATGCCGCCGACATCGGCGGCGATCATCGGAACGCCGGCCGCGCCCGCCTCGATCACTACATAGGGCATCGAATCGCCGCGCGAGGGCACCACGAGCAGGCTGCCCTTCGAAAAGCCATAGCGCGCCTTGACGTGACCGATGAAGCGGACGGCCTCGCCGAGCGACAGCCGCTTCACCTGCTCCTTGAGGCGCTCGAATTCCTCGCCGTCGCCGCCGAGCGTCAACGTCACCGGCTTGCCCTCGGCGCGCAGCTTCGCCACCGCGTCGATCAGCAGATCGGCGCCCTTGATGCGCCGGAACTCGCCGACATAGGCCACGTCGGTGGCATCGTCGGCGCGGGGGACCGGTTCGAACTCCTCCGCGGTGACGCCGTTGAACACGCAGCGCACGAGGCCTGCCGGCTTGCCGACGGTGCGCTGATAGGTGTCGCGGGCAAACGCGCTCTCGAACAGGAATAGGTCGGTGCTGTTCATCAGGGTGCGCTCGAGCTGGCTGTAGAAGCGGCCCTTCCAGGTGTCGAGCGGGTAGTGCAGCGAGCCACCATGCGGCGTGTAGACCCGGATCACCTTGCTCGACCGCCGCCGCAGCCGGACATAGGCGCCGGCCTTGGCGCCATGCCCGTGGACGACATCGGGTTTCAGCTTGCGGATCAGGCCGGCGATGTGGGCCCAGACCATGAAGTCGGCGAAGCGCGGCTCACGGCGTATCGCGACGCGGTGGACGCCGAGCTTGAGCCGCGGCTCGATCTCGGCAAGCGCCGCGTCGGCCCGCGCGCCGCCGGTCAAACTGTCGGCGACGATGCCGACATGATGGCCGCGTTCGATCTGGCCGTTGGCGACGTCGAGGATGTGACGAATGATGCCGCCGACCGGGGCACGCACCACGTGCAGGATGCGGAGGGGCGGTTGCTGATTTTGATCCTGCGCCATCGATCAGAACCAGCGCTCGCCGACGAACACGGTGTTGCCGGGGCCGATCGGCGTGCCCAGGGGAGCGACGAAGCGGCCGGCGCCGGATGCATTGGTGTGGGTGACGGTAACCTCGTCGCGCTTGGCGCGCGGCGAGAAGCCGTCGGCGATCGCGATCGCGCTTTCGACCGTCATGTTGGGCACATAGGGATATTGGCCGGGGGCCTGGACTTCGCCGAGGATGAAGAACGGCCGGTAGGCCTCGATCTCGACTGCGACCGACGGCTCGCGGATGAAGCCGTTGCGCAGCCGCGCGGTGATCTCGGCGGCAAGCCCGGCGGGCGTCCGGCCGCGCGCCGGCACCGAGCCGATCAGCGGCATGGTGATCGCGCCCGCGGCGTCGATCGCATAGCCGTTGGTCAGCCCTTCCTGGCCAGAGACCACAACGCGGAGCTTGTCGCCGGGGCCGAGATTATAGCCCTCGCGCGTCGGTGCGGGATCGGCATAGGCCACGGGCGCAGCATACGCCATCGGTTCGAGACCGGGGTCACCGGCAAGCGGTGACGTTCGGCCCATGCAGCCCGACAGCGCGAGCGCAGCGACCAGACAAATAAGGGGAGCGCGCAGATCGCGCATGCAAGGAATCCCGCGACAATATCGGCTCCGATTAACGGCACCCATGGTTAACAAAGAATGACGGGGCGGGTGGTGGCGGCCATGCCCGTCAACCCCACCGATTAACCCAGCGGCAACCTTAATGGACTGTAATCGCCCCATTGAGAGGGAGTCGCGGTGTCCGCGGGGGTTCGTTATGCGTTTTGCATTCTGGCGTAGAGGCAAGGATAAGGCCGTCGTGCAACGGGCGTTGCCGAAGTCTGCGCCCGTTGCCGACGAAGCTGTCGTGAAGCCGGCTGCGCCCAAGCCTGCTCCCGACAAGCCTGCTCCAGACAAGCCGGCCCGTCCGGCGGAGGCGGCCGATCTTGACCTGCACGTGCTCGGCCGCGCGCTGGCGCGCAAGCGCGGCTGGATCATCGTGCCGACGGTGCTGGTGTTCGCGTTGTCGCTTGCCGCGGTCAACGTCGTGACGCCGCGCTACAAGTCGGAAGCGCGAATCCTGATCGACAATCGCGAGAACGCCTTCCTGCGTCCGAACGGCGAGCGCGACCTGGAGCGCACCTCGCTCGACGCCGAGGCGGTGACGAGCCAGGTGCAGCTGTTGCTGTCGCGCGATCTCGCGCGCGACATCATCAAGAAGAACAAGCTGGCCGAACGTCCGGAGTTCGATCCGGTGCTGCGGGGCTTTTCGCCGCTGAAGTCGCTGCTGGCGCTGTTCGGCATCGGCCGTGACCCGTTCAGCCTGACGCCTGAAGAGCGGGTGCTTGATTCTTATTACGAGCGCTTCCAGGCTTTTGCGGTCGACAAGTCGCGCGTCATGGTGATCGAGTTCCAGTCCGAGGATCCCGAGCTTGCGGCGCGCGTCGCCAACTCGATTGCAGACGGCTATCTCGTGCTGCAGCAGGCCGCGCGGCAGGACCAGGCCAAATCCGCCAGCACATGGCTGCTCGGCGAGATCGACAAGCTGCGCACCAAGGTCGCGGACGCGGATTCGCGCGTCGAGGAATTCCGCTCGAAGTCGAGCCTGTTCGTCGGCACCAACAACATCCCGCTGTCGAACCAGCAGATGGGTGAGCTGAACACGCAGCTCAACAATGCCCGTGCGCTGAAGGCGGATGCCGAGACCAAGGCACGGCTGATCCGGGAGATGCTTCAGGGCGGCAAGCCGATCGAGGCGTCGGAGGTGCTCAATTCCGAGCTGATCCGCCGGCTGGCCGAACAGCGCGGCACGCTGCGCGCGCAGCTTGCCGAGCAGTCGTCGACGCTGCTCGACAACCATCCGCGCATCAAGGAATTGAAGGCGCAGATCGCCGATCTCGACCGGCAATTGCGCGAAGAAGCCGGCAAGGTTTCGCGCTCGCTGGACAATGACGCCCGCGTCGCCGATGGCCGAGTCATGGCGTTGCAGGCGAGCCTGGACCAGTCGAAGAGGCAGGCGTCGTCTAGCAATAGCCAGGACGTGCAACTGCGCGGGCTGGAGCGCGAAGCCAAGGCGCAGCGCGACCTGCTGGAGGCCTATCTCGCCAAGTACCGCGAGGCGACGGCGCGCGAGAACATCGAGGCCGCGCCGACCGACGGTCGCATCATCTCGCGCGCCTCGGTTTCGAATACGCCGGCCTATCCGAAGAAGCTGCCGATCGTGCTGATCGCGACGCTGGCGACGCTGCTGCTGTCATCCGGCATCATCATCACCGGCGAGCTGCTGCGCATCTCCGCGCCCGGTGCGGTTGGCCGCGCCTTCGCGCCGGCGGCTGCCGTGATCAGGCGCCGCGAGCCGGTCATGGATGCCGCAACCGTGGACCAGCCCGCGCCGGCGCTGCCCCCTGAACCCGCGCTCGCATCGCCGGTCGCGCCGAAGCCGGCCGTGGAGCCCGAACTGCCGCAGGAGCCTGCGGCTGCCTATGAACCTCCGCCGCAGCCTGAGTCCGCCCAGACTGCCGACGAGATCGATGAGCTCGCCGAGCGCCTTGTCGCCGCCGGTCCCGCCGCCCACAAGGTCACCGTGCTCGGCCCGGCCGCGGCTGATAGCGTTACGTTGACCGCCCTGACGCTGGCGCGTCTGATGGCGCGCCAAGCCAAGGTTGTCGTCGTCGATCTCGTCGCGTCCTCGCCGGTGCTGACGTCGGCGACCGTCGATCCGGCGGCGCCCGGCCTTGCCGAGCTGATGCAGGGCGAGGCGACCTTCGCGCAGATCATCACCAAGGACCGGCAGTCGCGTGTTCAGATCGTCAGCGCCGGGCGTCCGGGCTTCGATCGCTCGCATCTGCAATCGCCGCGGCTCGCCCTTGCGATCGATGCGCTGCTCAGGGTCTACGACCACGTGCTGCTCGACGCCGGTTCGGCCGTCGACCTGCCGGCCGAACTGCTGACCGCGAAGGCACAGGCGGTCGTCGTGCCCGACGCCACCATGGCGCAGGATGCCCGCCACTCGATGGTCGAGCAACTCAGGGCGGTCGGCTTCGCCGAAGTGACGATGCTGAGCAAGCCCTGCGCGGCGTCGGAAGCGGCTGTGAGGGGCCCGCGGGTGGTGGCTGCCTGAGCGCCACCGTCAGCCCGTCGGGGTAAATCCGGTCGCCCGCACGATCCCTTTCCAGCGATCGGATTCGGTGGCGAGCAGTTGCGCAAAGTCATTCATCGCGATTGCGTCGACGTCGACCGACAGTTTGGCCATGCCGGACTTGACCTCGTCGCTGCGCAATGACGCCTGGATCGCGCCGTTGAGTTGCGCGACGATTGCCGCGGGCGTCTTCGCCGGCAGGAAGATGCCGAACCAGGTCACGTCCTGAAGCCCGGGGTAACCGGCTTCCGCCACCGTCGGCACATCGGGGAGGGATTTGAGACGGCTGGGACCGGTCGTCGCCAGAGCGCGAAGCTGTCCGGACTGGACCTGACCCAGCAGGCTGTCGATCGGCATCACCGCCGACGCGATCTCGCCCTTCAGGAGATCCTGGACCGCCCCTCTGCCTTGATAGGGCACGTGGAGATAGTCGAAGCCCGCGGTTCGGCCGAGCATCGCACCGATGAAATGCAGGGTGGTGCCAACGCCCGGCGTGCCGTAGGTCGCCTGTGTCGGGTTGGCGCGGCACCAGGCGACGAAGTCGGCGAGGCTCCTGACATCGTTCGGGACTTTCGGGCCGATCGCCAGCAGCGTCGCGAATGAGCCGACGGTCGATACCGGCGTGAAGTCCTGCGGTGTGTATGCGAGCGAATTGTAGGTGTGTGGAAACAGCGCGATGAACCCAAGCGGCGCGAGCAGCATGACCGATCCATCGGCCTCGGCGTTCTTTACCGCCTCGATCGCAATCCGGCCGCTCGCGCCGGGCCGGGTCTCAACGACGATGGAGTCGGCATAGTCCTTCATCTGCCCGGCAACGAGCCTTGCGACGGCGTCGGGCAATCCGGGCGTGTAGCCGGTCAGGATATGGGCGGTCTTCAGGCGGGGCTGCGCGCCGACTGGCCGGACCAGGCCTGCGGCGGCGAGCGCGGCACCGGCCGCTGACGCGGTCAGGACGTCGCGACGGGTCAACATGCATGCCTCCATGGTCGTCTAGCCGCGCCGTTCGGGGCGCGACGATCTGCGTCATCGCACGCGGAGGATGCGTGAGGCGGGGATAAACGTCCAATGCTAGTGTCTGAGGCGTCCATAACCGTTTTGGTAAGGATCGCTGATGCAGGACATCGAGCGTGCCCGACGCCGGATCAAGCTGCGCGACCTGCACATCCTGCTCGTTATCGCGCAGCGCGGCAGCATGGCGAAGGCTGCCGCGGAGCTCGCGGTGTCGCAGCCGGCGATTTCGCGGGCGGTCAGCGACATGGAGCACGCGCTCGGCCTTCGGCTATTCGATCGTTGCCGTAACGGCATCGAACTGACGGCCTATGGCCATGCTCTGGTGCGACGCGGGGTCTCGATCTTCGACGAGCTTACCCAGGGCTTGCAGGAGCTCGAGTTTCTGGCCGATCCGAGCATCGGAGAGTTGCGCATCGGCAGCACGGAGAGCATCGCAGCGGGCTTGCTTCCGGTGGCGATCGACCGCTTCACGCGGCAGCATCCCGGCATCCGCATCAATGTCGCGCAGACCGTTCTCAGCGATCTGCGCTACCGCGAACTGCGCGAGCGCAACATCGATCTGTTGCTTGGATGGACGCCGACGCCGTTTGACGAGACGGACCTGGCGGTCGAGCCCTTGCTCGATGATCGGCGCGTCGTGGTCGCGGGAAGGCGAAGCAAATGGGCGCGCGCGTCCAGGCTCGAATTGGCCGACCTCGCTGACGAGCGCTGGGTGCTGCCTCCGCCGGACACCTTTCCGGGCGCCGCGGTGGCGGAGACGTTTCGCGAGTTCGGAATGCAGATGCCAAGCGCGCCGATCACGACGCTGTCGCTTCATTTGTGCTGCCGGCTCGCCGCGACCGGCCGCTTCATCACCGTGCTGCCGGGCTCGGTCGCGCGGTTTGCCGGCGGTGATCTCGGGCTAAAGGAGCTTCCGGTTCAGCTTCCGCGAGCGGCCGCCGTCTCGGCCGCGATCGTCACGTTGAAAGGCCGCACCTTGGGCCCGACCACCGAGATCTTCATCGCGTGCATCCGTGAGATCGCCAAGGCGGCCGCAAGCAAGGCGGCCGCCGGCAGGTGACAGGCATTACCGGCGCCGTTCCCATCCCATCCGGTGGAGGCGCCCGATGCCTAGTGCGCCATCATCGGCTCGCGCGCGGTTCGCTCGAGCACCGGATCGATCCGCAGCCTGATCGTGACCAGCGCGCCGATCAGTCCCATCACGGCGAGCAGCAGCAGCCCTGCCGTAAAGCTGCCCGTCAGGTCCTTCAGATAGCCGACGGCGAATGGGCCGGCGAAGCCTGACAGGTTGCCGAGCGAGTTGATCGCGGCAATGCCTGCCGCCGCCGAGGCGCCGGTCAGGATACCTGCCGGCATCGGCCAGAACATCGGCGGCACCGCCGACACGCCGATCTGCGCAAGGCAGAGCAGGGCGACGATCAGCACCGGATTCGACACTAGCCCGGCAAGGCCGATACCGACGGCGGCGAGCGTCAGCGCGCCGGCGACATGGTATCGCCGCTCGCCGGTCTTGTCGGAATGGCGGCCGAGCAGCACCATGCCGACCGCGCCGAATACGAAGGGCAGGGCCGCGATCAAGCCGGTCTGGGTGTCGGTGACGCCAAACGCCTTGATGATGGTGGGCAGGAAGAATGCGACGCCGTAGCTTGCCGCGTTGAGGCAGAAATACACGAAGGCGCAGGCAAGGACCCGCGAGTCGGTGAGCGACTGCAGGACGGAAATATGCTCCACGGCCTCGGTTTGCTGCCGCTCGCGCTCAAGCGTGGTCTGGATCCACTTGACCTCGTCCGGCTGCAGCCAGCTTGCCTGGCGCGGAAAATCCGGCAGGAAGGTCAGGACAGCGAAGCCGACCAGGACCGACGGCAATGCCTCGCAGACGAACAGCCACTGCCATCCGGTCAGGCCGGCGCCCGACAGGTTGAGCAGCAATCCCGAGATCGGCGCCCCGATGATGCTCGAGATCGGGATCGCCAGCATGAACAGGCTGATGACGCGCGCGCGGTACACCGACGGGAACCAGAGCGTCAGATAGAAGATGATGCCCGGGAAGAAGCCGGCTTCGCAGGCGCCGAGCAGGAGGCGCAGGAAGTAGAAGATCCATTCGCTCGACAGGCCGCTCGCCGCGGACATCTGCGGGATGAAGGCAAATGCGGCCGAGACGATGCCCCAGCTGATCATGATGCGGGCGATCCACCGCCGCGCACCGAACCGCTCCAGCAGGATGTTGGAGGGCACCTCGAAGAAGAAGTAGCCGATGAAGAACAGGCCGGCGCCGAGCCCGTAGGCGGCCTCGCTGAGGCCGAGCGCCGCGTTCATATGCAGCTTGGCGAAGCCGACATTGACGCGATCGAGATAGGCCACGAAGTAACACAGGATGAGGAACGGAATCAGCCGCCGCATCATCTTTCCGATCGCGCGCTTCTCGACATCGTCGCTCATCGTTCCCAATCCCTTCCTGTTTTTCGATTCGGCAGACGATCACTGCGCTGTTCGGGGCGGCACCTGGCGCACCCGCAGCGGTTCGTCGCGTTGCTCTTGCAAGTCTTCTTCATTGTTGTGTAATCGACTGCCGCGTGACTAATGGCATTTGGGAATGGAGCCACGGCGAAACTGTCATGATGCACCGCGGTATAAACGCGGGAACCCTGGAGCGTTTTCCAGCGAAGTGGCTGCTCGTTCGCGCCAAGAAAACGCCTCAAAGCAGAATCTGGAGCCCCGTTCCGGTTTAGTCGGAGCGGAAGAGGCTCTTTCCGGGCAGGATGGTGGCGAGCCGTGATCAGTAATCTGAAACTGCGCCAGCTGCGCCTGCTGGTCGCTCTCGACAATGAGCGCAAGTTGCAGCTCGCCGCCGAGCGGTTGAACATCACCCAATCAGCGGCATCGAAGATGCTTGCCGAAATCGAGGCGCTGGCGCGGGTTCCCTTGTTCGAGCGCACGGCGCGCGGCGTCGAACCGACGGCCTATGGGTCGATCCTGATCCGTGGCGGCAAGAGCGTGCTGGCCGATCTCGACCAGGTCACCGACGAGTTCGCGGGTTACAAGTCCGGTGAGCTCGGCACCGTCTCCGTTGGAACAGTCGCCAAGCCGAGCATCGACCTCGTCGTCGACGTGATCCAGTATCTCGGCGAAAAGCTGAATCGGGTGAACATCTCGCTCGATGTCAGCACCAGCCCGCCATTGATCACGCGACTGCTGGCGCTCGAGTTCGATTTCGTCGTCGCCAGGATTCCCGCCGGCATCGACCCCCGGCAATTCGACTATTACGAGATCGGCGCGGAGGAGGCGGTGCTGCTCGTTCGCGCGGAGCATCCGTTGGCCGGCCGCGAGACGGTCGAGCTGGAGGACATGGCCGACCAGCAATGGATCTGCCAGCCGCGCGAATCCTTCATGCGCCAGGCACTCGAGAGGCTGTTCATGAGCCGCGGCGTGACGCCGCCGCGCCGGGTCATCAACACCGAGTCGTTTTTCGCCTCGGTCGGAATTGCGGCGGGCATCGACGCGATCGTGCCGGTCCCCATGCTGGTGTTCGATCTGGTCGATCCGCAGCGGTTCAAGGTGCTGCGCCTGCGCGACAGGCTGTTGTTGGAGAATTACGGCCTGATCAAGTTGCGCAAGCGTGCGCTGTCACCCGCTGCGGCACTGTTGTTCGACGCGATGAAACGGCTCGGCGTACCAAATGGCGGCGCAGAGCAGGGCGACGCGGCGCGCTGAACACTCAGCGGAACATGCTGCGCAGGTTCTGGGCAATCTCGAACAGCGCCGGATTTTGCTTCACAGCGCGCTTGGCGCGATTGATGGCCGACAGCGCGCTGGCCGCCGGCTTGCCGCGCAAGCTGAGCGGAACGAAGCTGTCGACGACGGCTTCATCGTCCTTGCAGAACAGCCGCTTGTACTCGTCCGAGCCGATGCCGAGATCCAGAGCGCGGTAGTTCAGGCCGGCATGGCGATCGATGATATCGCGCATCAGGATCAGGCCGGGGCTAAACTTGGAATTGGCCGACATCGTGTAGGTGTTGAACATCATCGAGAAGCGATGACCGTCGGACACGCCGGCGAAGATCGCGATCACTTCCTCGTCGCACTCCAGCGCGTGGATGTCGATCGCATAGCCGTTGCCGTCGGCGCGCGGCGCGAGGCAGGCGGCACGAATGAACTGCTCGATGCCCGGCTCGGCGAACACGTTCGGCAGCTTCTGCTCGGCCATGCGCTGCGGCTTGACGCGGAAGAACCAGTCGAGCAGGCGGCAGACATCGGTGCTCTCGCTCGCGACGTAATAGCGGTAGCCGGGCAGCGCCTGCAGCTTGCGCTCCTTGCCCTTGAGGCGGCGGCGGAACGAGTTGCTGATCAGCGCCGCCGGTGCCGCGCTAGGCTCGATCGCCAGCACCGGACAGTCGTTGACCGAAGCCTGGCGCGGCAGCAGCGCCAGCGGATTCGGCAGGTCCCGCCAGCGCAGCGGCTGCTGGCAGAGCACGAGCGCATCGGCGCGGGAGCGTTCCGCGATCGATCCGATCAAAGCCGCGATGTCGGCTTCCGTCGCGTTGGCGGCGAAATCCTTCGCGCACAGCGCCATGTTGAAGGTCGTATGCTTGCCGCCCATGAAGCTCGCGCAGTTCGCGCCGAGGCGGGACTCGATTGCGAGCGGCAGCAGCAGCAGCGGCCGGCGTTCGCTGTCATGAGCGACGACGATGAAGGGCCGCAGGCCCTCGCGCTCGCCGACCTGGCGTTGCCAGCTGGCGAGGAAATCGAACCGCTGATAGGGCGTGTAGCTGTGCTGCGATGTCTCGAAGCCGCGCCAGGTCGCTTCGGCCGCGGTGAGATCATGAAAGATGTCGACGCCGGCGACGCGGATCGCGTTCGGCCACGCCCGCGTCTCAGCCGTCTGGCCTTCGATTGCCGCCGCCATGGTCATCTCGGAACCCAAAATTTTAGGGTATTAATTTACAGTTCTCGGCCTGGGCCGACCTTCGCAGGGAAATGTCAACAAAGAGTAAGAACAATGCCGCGGCGGTGTGCGGGAACCGCGTGACAAGGACGGGGATCTTGGCGCCGGACAGCGGGATTTTACGACGGGCCCGAATGGAGCTCGCGTATTTCAGTGGCGCCTTCAAGCTGCGGGAACGCGAGAGCGGCGGCGCCGGGGTGATCCTGCGCTTCGCCCGCGTTCGTCCCGCGCGACGCGGCCGGTTTCAGCCGCTGAAGTCCCAGGAGATCACCCCGGCTTTCCTCGATCGCACGATCCGAGCGCTGAAGCGCTGGCGGTATGACATCGTCGGGATCGACGAGGCTTGCCGCCGCGCGGTGACCTTGCCGGTGCGCCGGCGTTTTGCCTGCCTGACCATTGACGGCGCCAGCAAGGACATCGTCACCCATGCTTGGCCGGTGCTCGCCAGGCACGGCGTTCCCTTCGCGCTGTATCTGCCGACGGCCTTTCCCGATGGCGTCGGCGTGGCGTGGTGGCTGGTGCTGGAGGAAATCATCGCGCGCGAAAACCGCATCAGCATGATGATCGACGGCCGGGAGCGGCACTTCGCGATTTCAAATCTCTCGGACAAATACGAGCTGTTCGATTTCCTGTCCGGCTGGCTGCGCAAGCTGCCGCCGTCGGACCTGTCCTACGCGCTGAACGATCTCGCCAGGCGCTATTCGGCCGACGCAGCCCAATTGTCACGCAATGCGTCACTCGACTGGCAGGATCTGGCGAAGCTTGCCGCCGATCCGAACGTGACGTTCGGCAGCGCGACCGTGAACTATCCGGCGCTGTCGAGCCTCAGGGATGCCGACGCGCAGCGCGAGATGGCGATGGGCAAGGCGGTGGCCGAGAGCGCGCTTGGGCGGCAGGTCAGACATTTCGCATTCCCGTTCGGGGACCGCGATGCGTTCGGCCGTCCGCATGTCGTGATGGCCGAAGAGGCCGGCTTTGCCAGCGCGGTGTCGACCATACCAGGGGTCGTCGAGGCGCAGGGGCGCACCAACCTTCACGCGCTGCCGCGCATCGCATGGGACGGCCGCGTGCGCTCGCTGCGGATGATGCGGGTGCTGCTGTCGGGCGTGATGTTCGCGCCGGTGCGGCCGACGCGTAGCGCGCGCGACCAGGACGTTACTTAGGCGCGATCGGGCCGCGACATCCAGGCGACGATCGGCATCGCCGGCAGCACCCAGCCGAGGCCAGCGACGACGTAGAAGATCGCCTGCAGCAGCCCCGAATTGGCAAGCCAAGGCGTCTGCGCGACCGTCATGCCAAGCAGCGACCACACCACCACCAGGATCAGCAGGAAGATGGTTCCGAGCAATTTGCGGGTGCGTATGGCCATGGCGGATATGTACGACTCGTGATCCAGGGCGTTTTCGTGCGAAGCGGGCACCGGTTCGCGCAAAGAAAACGCGTCAAAACAACATTCTGGAGCTTCCTTCCGACTTGATCGGAACGAGGCTCCGGGCGGCGCTTGCGCCGCTGGCGCGGCGGACTATAAGGGGCCCGAAAATCCAATCAAGTCAGGGCGAAATGGCCGGTATTTCCGCAAAGACATCGCAGCTCCGCGCCGTCAGGGTATGGCTGGTCGCGGTGGCCGCCCTGATCGCCCTGATGGTCTTGGTCGGCGGCGCCACGCGGCTGACCGAGTCCGGCCTGTCGATTGTCGAATGGAAGCCGGTGACCGGTACGCTGCCGCCGCTGACCGAGGCGCAGTGGACCCAGGCCTTCGAGGGCTATAAGAGGATCCCGCAATATCGCGAGCTCAACGCCGGGATGACGCTCGAGCAATTCAAGACGATATTCTGGTGGGAGTGGAGCCATCGGCTGCTTGGTCGCGTGATCGGCGCGGCCTATCTGCTGCCGTTCCTGTATTTCCTGTGGCGCGGCGCGGTGAGCGGCGAACTCGGCCGGCGATTGTGGGTGATTTTCGGCCTCGGCGCGCTGCAGGGCGGCGTCGGCTGGTGGATGGTCGCGTCCGGCCTCTCTGAACGCATCGAGGTATCGCAGTATCGGCTGGCGACGCATCTGGTGCTGGCGCTCCTGATCTTCGCGGCGATCGTCTGGACGCTGCGGCGCCTGACCGACCGCCCAAGCGTGATCGCGCCGCTCAGGCTGAAGATCACGAGCGCGGTGCTGCTCGTGCTGACCTTCGTGCAGCTCTATTTCGGCGCGCTGGTCGCGGGGCTGCGCGCGGGCAGGGTTTATAATACCTGGCCCGACATCGACGGCGGCTTCATTCCGTCGGCTGACCGGCTTTGGTTCGAGACACCGTGGTGGCGCAATCTGTTCGACAACACGCTGACGGTGCAGTTCGAACATCGCATGACCGCCTATCTGCTGTTCGCGCTGGCGATCGCGCATGCGATCGATGCCATGCGCGCGCGCGCCGGCGGCGCGGTGATCGCCGGCGCCTGGTGGCTGGTGGCGGCGATCACGCTGCAGGCGACGCTCGGCATCCTGACGCTGCTGCATCAGGTGCCGATCGATCTGGCGCTGACGCACCAGGCCGTCGCCATCGTCGTGCTGACGCTCGCGGTGCTGCAGGCCGAGCGCTTCGCCGCGCGCCGGACCGAGCGGGATCAGCCGACCCTCGTTGCGGTCGGCCAGCCCGGTTGATCGATCAACCTCTTTGATCGATCAGGACAGATAGTCGAGCCCGATATCGAGCGCGGCCGAGCTGTGGGTCACCCAGCCGACCGAGATCAGGTCGACGCCGGTTGCGGCAATCGCTGCGGCCGTCGCCGCGGTGATGCGGCCGGAGGCTTCGGTGATCGCCTTGCCGCGCGCCATGTCGACCGCCTGGCTGAGCTGCTCGGTCGTCATGTTGTCGAGCAGCACCGCGTCGACGCCGAGCGTCAGCGCCTCTTCGAGCTGCGACAGCGTGTCGACCTCGACCTCGATCTTGACGAGATGGCCGGCATTGGCCTTGGCGCGCTCGATCGCGGTGCGGATGCCGCCGGCGAGCGCGATGTGGTTGTCCTTGATGAGCACGGCATCGTCGAGGCCGAAGCGATGATTGCCGCCGCCGCCGGCGCGCACCGCATATTTCTCCAGCGCACGCAGTCCCGGCGTGGTCTTGCGGGTGCAGACGATCTGCGCGCGGGTGCCCGCCACGGCCTTGACCAGCGTAGCCGTTGCGGTGGCGACACCGCTCAGATGGCAGAGGAAGTTGAGCGCGGTCCGCTCGGCGGTGAGCAGGCTGCGGGCCGGGCCGTCGATGATCGCGATGACCTGGTCGGGTTCGACCGCGCTGCCGTCGGGCCGTTCGGCGCGCAGCGTGATGGCCGGCGACACCGTCTGGAAGGCTGACCGCGCGACATCGAGCCCGGCGATCACGCCGGGCTGCCGCGCCCGCATCACCAGCCGCGCCTGCTGGCCGGCCAGCACGATGGCGTCTGCGGTGATATCGCCGGCGCGGCCGAGATCCTCGCGCAAGGCGGTCTGCACGATCGGCTCATAGATCAGCGGCAGCAGGGGGGTGAGGGTCATGACAGGGCACTCCTGGCAAATGGCGTGGATTCGACGATGTCGCGCGCGGCGGCGAGTGCATCGGCGCGGGTAAGGGACGACGGAACGGCCGACGCAGCAATGTGCGGGAAATCGCTGCGGAAGTGGCCGCCGCGGCTTTCCTCACGCCGGATGGCGGCAACCGCGACCATCAATCCGACCAATGCTGCGTCGGACGCCGCACTGTGACCGCATGCGAGTGGATAGAGGCTGCGGATCGCGCGGGCGATCCCGTCGCGGTCGCGCAGGACGCCGAGGCCCTGGGTGAGGATCGGTCGCACGGCGGAGGGATCGGAAGCCTGTGGCATCGCGTCGTCGCGCAGCATGGCGCGCGGGCCCGCACTCACGCTTTCGATGCTCTCGGCGACCCAGCGCGCGCAGACGATCGCTTCCATCAGCGAATTGCTGGCGAGCCGGTTGGCGCCGTGCAACCCGGTGCGCGCGGCCTCGCCGCAGGCCCACAGGCCCTGCACCGTGCTGCGGCCAAAACCGTCAACCGCGATGCCGCCCATGTGGTAGTGAACCGCCGGCCGGATCGGGATCGGATCATGGGCGGGATCGATGCCGGCCATCTTGCAGAACGCGCTGATCACGGGATAGCGCTGAGCAAACTCCGCGCCCGGATGTTGGCGCGCGTCGAGGAAGGTGCGATGCCCCGCGGCGCGGTGGCGCCAGACGGCGCGCGCGACGATGTCGCGTGGCGCGAGCTCGGCGCCGGGCTGATCGGCCATGAAGCGCTCGCCGGTCTCGTCGATCAACACCGCGCCATCGCCACGGATCGCCTCGGTCAGCAGCGGCATCGGGCGCGACGGCCCGTCGAACGCGGTCGGATGAAACTGGACGAACTCGATGTCCGACAGTTTCGCGCCGGCCTGTGCGGCAAGTGCGAGCCCCTGGCCGAAACACCCGCCGGGATTGGTGCTGTCGGCGAACAGCCCACCGATGCCGCCGGTCGCGATCACCACGCGATTGGTCGTGATCGTCAGCGCGCCGCTTGCGTTGGCTGCAAGCACGCCCCTGACCGCATTGTCCTCGACCAGCAGCCGGCGCGCCTCGACGCCCTCCAGCAGCGTGATCGATGGTGTGCGCCGGACCGCCGCGATCAGCGCGCGCATGATCTCGCGTCCGGTACCGTCGCCGGTGGCGTGCACGATGCGGTTGCGGCGGTGTGCGGCCTCGAGCCCGAGGCGCCAGCTGCCGTCGGCGTGCCGGTCGAAGGCGACGCCGAGCCTCGCCAGCTGCTCGACGGCGGCGGGCGCGGCGTGGACGATCCGGCTCGCGGCGGCCGCGTCGCAAAGGCCGGCGCCGGCCGCGAGCGTATCGGCGAGATGCAGGGCAGGGCTGTCATCTGCGCCGACCGGCGCCGCAAGGCCGCCCTGAGCCCACATGCTGGAAGCTTCCGCGCCGAGCGGCGACTTCGACAGCAGCACGACCGGCTCGGGGGCGAGCTGAAGCGCGGTCATCAGCCCGGCGGCACCGCCGCCGATGATCACCGGGCGGCCGTTGAGATCGGAGATATCGGTGCTCATATCGCCAGCATCCTTTCGACGCTCTTGCGCGCGCGATCAGCGATCGCGGAGTCGATGGTGACCTCGTGCTGGTTGGTCTCCAGCGCGTGACGGATGTTCTTCAGCGTGATCCGCTTCATGTGCGGACAGAGATTGCAGGGGCGGACGAAGTCGACACCGGGATTTAGCGCGGCGATGTTGTCGCTCATCGAGCATTCCGTCAGCAGCACGACGCGCGGCGGACGTTTGGTCTCGACGAAAGACTGCATCGCAGCCGTCGACCCGGCAAAGTCCGCTTCGGCGACCACCTCGGGCGGGCATTCCGGATGCGCCAGGATGGTGACATCGGGATGATCCTCGCGCAGCTGACGCACGTCATCGGCGGTGAACAACTCGTGCACCTCGCAGTGGCCCTTCCAGGCGATGATCTTCTTGCTGGTCTGCTTGGCGATGTTCTGCGCCAGATATTCATCCGGGAGCATGATGACGCGCTCGGCGCCGAGCGATTCAACCACCTTCAGCGCATTGCCCGACGTGCAGCAGATGTCGGACTCGGCCTTCACCGCGGTCGAGGTGTTGACATAGGCGACGACCGGTGCGTCCGGGTAGCGCGCGCGCATCAGCCGCACGTCCTGCGCGGTGATGGAATCCGCCAGCGAGCAACCGGCCTTGAGGTCGGGGATCAGCACGGTCTTGGCCGGATTGAGTAGCTTCGCGGTCTCGGCCATGAAGTGCACGCCCGCGAGCACGATGACATCGGCATCGACCTTGGTTGCTTCGCGCGCGAGCAACAGGCTGTCGCCGACGATATCGGCGACGCCGTGGAAGATCTCCGGCGTCTGGTAATTATGCGCCAGTACCACCGCGTTGCGGCGGCGTTTCAGCGCGAGGATCGCATCGACGTCCTCGGCGAACGTGGCCCATTCGAACGGCGGGATGACGCGTTTGACGCGCTCATAAAGCGGCGCGGTGCGGGTGAGCAGATCGGTATCGAGCGCAACCATTTATACTCTCCGTGAGCATAAGATGGCTTATACTTATCCTGAGCATAAGGCGTGTCAAGTGCGCGAAAGCGGGAGCTTGGTGCCGGCGACGGCCCGTTCGGCCAGCACGGCATGGCGGAAGCGGAATAGCTTGGCCGGCCGGCCGACGGTATCGGCGGCCATTGCGCCAGTCTCTTCAACGAGTTCCTGCTGCTCGATCAGCCGGCGGAAGTTCTGCTTGTGGACCAGCCGGCCTGCGAGCGCCTCAACACTGCGTTGCAGTTGCAGCAGGGTGAACTCGGCCGGCATCAGCTCGAATACCACCGGACGGTATTTGATCTTGGCGCGCAGCCGCGCGATCCCGGTCGCGAGAATGCGGCGATGATCCGCCGTCATCGGCTTGCCCGGCACGACCGGCGCCTCGCGGCCATGCGCGCGCCCGGCTTCCGGGATCAGCGAAGCCTCATAGAGCAGCTCATAGCGTTGCAGCACCAGCTCTTCGTTCCAGTCGCGATCGTCGAGACCGAAGGTGATGGCGCAACGCTGCCAGCGCTCGCGCTGCAGCGTCGGTGACGGCGCCGCCTTCGCCCACGTTTTCAGCTTCGGCGCGATCGTCTTCGCCAGGAAGGCCGGCGCGCCGGCGCGATGATCCTCCCAGGGGAAGTAGTCGTACCAGCCGGACCAGTGCGCCTCGAAGCCTTCGCCGACCCGATCCTCGCGGGTCAGGCCGAGATAGCTGATCGAGACGCTGTGCGGCCCCTTGGCATCGCCGGAGCGGCCGCGGTCGGCAAAGGTGTAGAGCTGCTCGACATAGCCGAGCGGGTGGCCGGTCTGCGCTTCGACCCAGGCCCGCAGCGCGGTCTGCAGCGAGCGATGAGTGAACTCGAACGGGCCGCTCGGCAGCGCGGAGCCGCCGGCGATGGTCATGATCTTGGGCGTGCCCTCGGTGACGGCGACCAGCACCGCGACGAGATCGGCGGTCACCGCGTTCCCCGAAGCCGGTGCGCTGGATTTCTGCGGCGATCTGGCCACCCGATCGGTCCGCGCTAGCAGTAGCCGTAGACGCCACAGGCGTAGGGCAGGCGGTCCCAATAGGTCACATAGGCACCGCCGTAGTACGGGCCGAAATAGTTGTAGGAGTGCCAGTTGCCGTAATAGCCGGGCAGCGACGACGACCCCGGCAGCAGCGGCTCGCCGGGCACGAACGGGATATACGGCTCGGAATTGAGCGGGATCACCACGGGCTGCTCGACGACCACGAGCTGGCGTCCGCGCCGGACATAGGTCGGCGATGTGATGGTGGTGCGGTAGGCGTAATGCCGGTGCGGTAGGCCCGCCGGCAGCTGGCGCGCGGCCTTGACGGTCGCGCTCTTGGCGACGGCCGGGCCGTCGGCGGCGTCAGCAGGCGGGATCGCAAACAATGCGATCGCGAGCGGCAATGTCCAGCGCAGCATCAATGGTCTCCCGAATCATCCGGAGCCTATCACTGCCACTTTAAGCCGGATTGAACGTTAACGAGAGGCCCGTCGGTATTAAGCGTTAACGGGATGTCCGTCTCCATGGGCAAGCTTCCGGAGTGATGCGGCGCACCGCTCCGGAACAATTGCGGGATCAGGCGCGCAGGGCCTGGTCGAGGTCGGCGATCAGGTCCTCCTTATCCTCGATGCCGATCGAAAGCCGCACCACCTCGGGCGCCGCGCCCGACCTCACCTTGGCGGCGTCGTCGAGCTGGCTGTGGGTGGTGGAGGCCGGATGGATCACCAGCGAGCGGGTGTCGCCGACATTGGCGAGATGCGAAAACAGCTTCAGGTTCGACACCAGATTGACGCCGGCGTCATAGCCGCCCTTAAGGCTAAACGTGAACACCGCCCCGGCTCCCTTCGGCGCATATTTGCGCTGCAAGGCGTTGTACCTGTCGCCGGGCAGGCCGGCATAGTTCACTGCTGAGACCGCGGGGTGGGTGGAGAGGAATTCCGCCACCGCCTTGGCGTTGTCGCAGTGCTTCTGCATGCGCAGCGACAGCGTCTCGATGCCGGTCAGGATCATGAAGGCGTTGAACGGCGACAGCGCGGGGCCGAGGTCGCGCAGACCGAGCACGCGGCAGGCGATCGCGAAGGCGAAGTTGCCGAAGGTCTCCTGGATCCGGATGCCGTGATATTCCGGGCGCGGCTCGCTCAGCATCGGATATTTGTTGTCCTTCGACCAGTCGAAGGTGCCGGCATCGACGATGATGCCGCCGAGTGAGTTGCCGTGACCGCCGAGGAACTTGGTCAGGGAGTGCACGACGATGTCGGCGCCGTGGTCGATCGGCTTGATCAGATAGGGCGAGGCCAGTGTGTTGTCGACGATCAGCGGCACGCCGGCCTTGCGCGCAACGGCCGCGATCGCCTCGATATCGGTGATGCTGCCGGCCGGGTTGGCGATCGACTCGATGAAGATCGCCTTGGTGTGCGGCGTCACCGCGCGCTCGAAGCTTTCGATCTCATCGGGGTCGGCCCAGGCCACATTCCAGCCAAACGCCTTGAAGGCGTGGGTGAACTGGTTGATCGAGCCGCCATAGAGCTTGCGTGCCGCGATGATCTCATCGCCGGGCTTCAACAGCTGCTGCAGCACGACGACCTGCGCCGCGTGACCGGAAGCGACGGCGAGCGCCGCGGTGCCGCCTTCGAGGGCTGCGACACGTTCCTCGAGCACGGCATTGGTCGGGTTGCCGATGCGGGTATAGATGTTGCCGAAAGCCTGCAGGCCGAACAGCGAGGCCGCGTGGTCGGCATCGTTGAAGACAAATGACGTGGTCTGGTAGATCGGTGTCGCCCGCGCGCCAGTGGTGGGATCAGGCTGCGCGCCGGCGTGCACGGCGAGGGTGGAAAATCCCGGAAGGCGATCGGTCATTCTTTAGTATCCTGTTGTGGCCTGGTCGAAACGCGCGGCATGCTGATGGCGACGGCGCCCGCCGTCAAGCGAGTTGGGCGCATCGCCAGTTTTTGGAGGGGCATCCCGCGCTATACCGGATGATCGCAGCGATTATTCCGCCGCGATGTCAGGTCGTCTCGGTCTTGTTCTTTGCCGCGCGGTCGGACGCCGCGGTCTGTCCGCCGCCGAAGCTCGTGCGATTGAGCGACAGCCGCATGCCCTGCGTCGGGATCGGCGCACGCTTGGAACTCAGCGTGCGCGAGTTGACGCCCATCCACGAGATCTCCGACGACAGCCGGCCATACTCGATCTTCGGGCAGCGGTTCATCACCACTTTGAGGCCCGCGGCTTCCGCCTTCTCGGCCGCGGCGTCGTCGCGTGCGCCAAGCTGCATCCAGATCACCTTCGGCGGCGTCGACAATTTCAGCGCCTCCTCGACCACGGGCATGATGTGGCTTGAATTGCGGAAGATGTCGATCATGTCGATCGGCCGATCGATATCCGCAAGCGAGGCGACGAACGGCTTGCCCATCAGCGTCTTGCCGACATGGCCGGGGTTGACCGGGATCATGTCGTAGCCGCGCTGCGCCAGATATTTGAACGCGAAATAGCTCGGCCGCACATTGACCGGCGAGGCGCCGACCATCGCGATGGTCTTGACGTTGTTCAGAATGCTGCGGATGTAATTGTCGTCGTAGGCGTCGTGATTCATTTTTCTTCCGGGTTTGTCATTCCGGGGCTCGCGCAGCGAGAACCCGGAATCTCGAGATTCCGGGTCTGGTGCTAATGCACCATCCCGGAATGACGACCTCAGGTCGTCACTTGTCCTGCCACTTCGGATCGCGCTTCTCGATGAAGGCACCGATGCCTTCCTCGGCGTCGCGCGCCATCATGTTTTCGGTCATCACCTCGGCGGCGAAGCGATAGGCATCGGCGAGGTTCATCTCGGCCTGGCGATAGAACGCTTCCTTGCCGAGCTTGACGGTGTAGGCCGATTTCAGCGCGACCTTCTCGGCCAGCGCGATCGCGGCGTCGCGTTCGGTGCCAGCGGATACCACGCGGTTGACGAGGCCGATGCTCTGCGCCGTTGCCGCCGAGACCGGCTCTCCGGTCAGCAGCATCTCCATGGCCTGTTTGCGCGGCACGTTGCGCGACAGCGCCACCATCGGCGTCGAGCAGAACAGCCCGATGTCGACGCCCGGCGTCGCGAACGCCGCCGCTTCGGAGGCGACCGCGAGGTCGCAACTTGCGACGAGCTGGCAGCCGGCCGCGGTGGCGATGCCCTGGATGGATGCGACCACCGGCTTCGGCAGGCGCACGATGGCCTGCATCATCGCGCTGCAGGCGTTCATGATTTGCGCGAAATAGGCGCGGCCGCGGTCGGCATCGCTACGGCGCGCGGTAAGCTCCTTGAGGTCGTGGCCGGCGCAGAACGCCGGGCCTTTGGCGGCGAGCACGACGGCGCGGATGCGCTTGTCGCCGCCGACATCGTTCAGGGCGGCGTGCAGCTCGGCGATCAGGCCCTCGGAGAGGCTGTTGCGCGCTCCGGGGCGATTGAGCGTCAGTAGCGCGATACTGCCGACGGTCTCGCGCAGCAGGATCGGCTGGTGTTGCGGCGCTTCGGCGCGGGCGGCTTGGGCGGACATGCTGAAATTCCACTTTGGTCTCTGTGACAACTTAATGTAACAGGCAGGCTGAAGCGAGGGCAGGGACGGCATGGCGACTGCGAAAATGAGCGTGGCTGACGTGGAGGAGTTCCTGCGGAGGGAATTCCCGCAGGCGTTCGTCCACGACGATGTCCGGATCGAAAGCGCCGACGGCGAGACGGCCCTGCTGCGCCAGCGCTTCAGCGAGCGCATGCTGCGGCCTGGCGGTACGGTGTCCGGGCCGACCCTGATGGGCCTGGCGGATTTCGCGATGTACGTGGTGCTGCTGTCGGCGATCGGGCCGGTTGGCCTTGCCGTGACCACCAACCTCAACATCAACTTCCTGCGCAAGGGTCAGCCGGGGCAGGACGTACTTGCGGTGGCGAGGCTGCTCAAGCTCGGCAAGCGGCTCGCGGTCGGCGAGGTCAACCTGCTGTCCGGCTCGTCTCCCGATCCCATCGCCCATGTCACGGCGACCTATTCCATTCCAAATCAATAGGCTTTTCTACGGTATTATTGCACCATAATTGCAAGCCATTGTTTTTTCTGATGTAATTTGAGCGCGTGGGGCGTTGACGCGCGATCGCGGCTTCTCTAGAAAGCTGCCAGTTCGGCGCATACGGCGCCGATTTCTTTTTCACGGATTTCACACATGAGCACGTTCTCGGCCAAGCCCGCCGAAGTGACGAAGAAGTGGGTCGTGATCGACGCCAAGGGTCTGGTCGTCGGTCGTCTCGCCACGCTCGTCGCGATGCGCCTGCGCGGCAAACACCTGCCCACCTACACCCCGCATGTCGATTGCGGCGACAACGTCATCATCGTCAACGCCGCGCATGTGGTGCTGACCGGTCGCAAGCGCGACCAGAAGACTTACTACAAGCACACCGGCTTCATCGGTGGCATCAAGGAGCGCACCGCGAAGCAGATCCTCGAGGGCCGCTTCCCGGAGCGCGTCGTCGAGAAGGCGATCGAGCGCATGATCCCGCGCGGTCCGCTCGGCCGTATGCAGATGGGCAATCTGCGCGTCTATCCGGGTGCCGATCATCCGCATGAAGCGCAGAGCCCCGAGAAGGTCGATATCGCTTCCCTGAATCGCAAGAACACGAGGGCCGCATAATGTCCGATACGTTGCAGTCCCTCGACCAGCTCTCGCAGGTCAAGCCGGCCGCTCCCGACGCGCCGAAATACGTCAAGAAGGTCGACAAGTACAACCGCGCCTACGCCACCGGCAAGCGCAAGGACGCGGTCGCCCGCGTCTGGGTCAAGCCGGGCTCCGGCAAGATCTCGGTCAACACCCGCGAGTTCGAAGTCTACTTCGCCCGCCCGGTGCTGCGCATGATGATCCAGCAGCCGCTGGTCGCTGCCGCCCGTAACGGCCAGTATGACGTGATCTGCACCGTCGCCGGCGGCGGTCTCTCCGGCCAGGCCGGTGCTGTCCGCCACGGCATCTCGAAGGCGCTCACCAACTTCGAGCCCGAGCTGCGCGGCGTCCTCAAGAAGGGCGGCTTCCTGACCCGCGACAGCCGCTCGGTCGAGCGCAAGAAGTACGGCAAGGCGAAGGCCCGCAAGTCCTTCCAGTTCTCGAAGCGCTAATTCGAGTTCTAAAATTCGCGGCAATTGCCGCGGGCATCGAGTTGCAGAGGGCGCCGCGAGGCGCCCTTTTTGCTGCGTCCGACCGGCGATGCTTCGGCGCGAATTAGCGCAGTTTTTCATGAAAACTTGCGTGTGCGTGCAAACGAAATTGGAACTCGCACCTTCTAGCTTGCGGGCTCGCAATGGCGCTGCATCACCGTATTTATTTGCGCCTGCGAACGTTGCATCACACCGGGCTGGGGTGAGTTTATGTCGTTCGATCCATCGACACTTTATTTGTTCGCCACCATGGTCGCGGGCATGCTCGGCGCCATGCTGTGGTTGTTCGGCAGGCAGGAGAACATTTCCGCGCTGAAATGGTGGGGCACCGCCTATCTGCTCGGCGCGGCCTCGGTCGCGGTCTGGACGGTCGGTAGTTCGACGCTCGATCCGATGGTTCTGCTGGGCCTCAATGCGATCGGCTTCGCCGCCTGCGGCCTGGTCTGGAATGCCGCGCGCATTTTCCACGGCCGCAAGGCCAATTTGCTGGGCCTCGTGCTCGGCCCGATCGCATGGATCGGGGCGGTGACGACGGTTGAGGATCCCGCGATGCGCCTGACGATCGGTGCCGGGATCGTCGCGATCTACGCCGCGCTGACCGCATCAGAACTGTGGAGCGAGCGCCGCCGCGCGATGCAACGGCGCTGGCTTGCGATCGTCATCCCGGTCGCGCACGGTTGCGTCCTGATGCTGCCGATCCTGGTCGGCGACCTGCTGCGATTGAACGGCCAGAATTTCGTCTCCAGCTTTTGGGTCACGCTGTTTTCGATCGAACTCGTGCTGTACGCGATCGGCACGGTGTTCGTGATCTTCATGATGGTGTCGGACCGCGCGGTGGCCGTGCACAAGACGGCCGCGTCGATCGACCCCCTGAGCGGCATGCTCAACCGCCGCGGCTTCACCGAGGCCTGCGCGCGGGTGATCGAGCGCGAGTCCATTGCCGGCCGGCCGGTCACCGTGATGATCTTCGACATCGATCACTTCAAGTCAATCAACGACCGCTTCGGCCATCCCGCGGGTGACGAGATCCTGAAGCTGTTCTCCGCTGTCGTGGTCAACAGCCTCAGGATCAGCGATCTGTCGGGCCGGATCGGCGGCGAGGAATTCGCGGCGCTGCTGCCGTGCTCGCTGGAGGAGGGTGTGCTGGTCGCCGAGCGCGTGCGCGAAGCCTTCGAGAACAGCAACATCACCTGCGAGGAAGGCGCGGTCGACACCACGGTCAGCATCGGCGTCGCAGGCGGTCCCGCCGGCACCGAGCTCGAGGTGCTGTTGGCCTCGGCCGACACCGCGCTCTACCAGGCCAAGCGCGGCGGCCGCAACCGCGTCGAGGCAGCGGAGGAATTGCCGCTCTCGCTGGAGAACTGGCGGCGCAAGACCGCGGGCCTGCCGGCTTCGGCGCGGCAAAAGCCGGCGAGCGTCCGGGCATGAGTGCGGTAACGAGTGGTTAACCATTCGATCCCATGCTTTCGGGCATGGAGTCGATCCGCACCCGCAATCCGCAGTCAGCCCTGATGTCGCTCGAAGCCGACGCGGTTTCGGCGCGCAGCGGTTTCGCCTGCCTGTTCTCGGACTCGCATGAATACGAGACCGCGCTGATCGCCGAACGGCGCGCGCAGGGGCGATACCAGCCGCCGAAGAGTCGCTGGCCGATGGTGATGCTGGCCGGCGTGATGCTGATGGTCGCGGGAACGGTGCTGCTGCTCTCCTGACGTGCGGTCACGCGGCCCGCGCCGGATCCTCCGTCTTGAAGTGGTCGATCATCACCTTGGCGATCGCCATCAGCGGCAGCGCCAGCGCCAGCCCCCAGATGCCGAACACGACGCCGAGCAGGATCTGGAACGCGAACAGCGTGGCCGGCGGGATGTCGAGCGCCTGGCGCTGGATGATCGGCGTCAGCACGTAGCTTTCCAGCGCGTGGACGCCGAGGAACAGGATGAAGGCCGACAGCGCCGCGATCCATCCGGTCGCAAGGCTCGCGAGCACCACGATCAGCCCGCCGAGGATCGCGCCGACCGTCGGAATGAAGGCGAGCAGGCCGGCCTGGATGCCGAGGATGAACGAGCTCGGAATGCCGATGATGGCAAGCCCGATCCAGGTGACGAGGAATACCGCCGTCATCGTGATGATCTGCGCAATCAGCCAGCGCTCTAGTGTCTCGCCGATGTGGTCGACGATGATGGTCGCCTGCGCGCGGTACTTGACCGGCGCGATGAACAACAGCCCGGCGCGGTAGATGCTGGGCTGGGCCGCGAAGGCGAGCCCGAGAAACAGCACGATGAAGAAGTTGCCGACGACGCTGACGGTGCCGAGTAGCACCTTCAGCGTCTGGCTGATGATGGCGCCGCCGCTTGAGGCCAGCGCGCCGGCGCCGGGGATGCCATGGGACTGCGACGATGGGGGCGTCGTTGTCGTCGTCGTCACGGCGGTGCCTTCGCCCTTTGCCTCGCCCGCGGCATTGGTGAAATCGAGATAGCTGGTGTCGACCCCGTGCTGTTCGAGGAAGTCCTTGACGCTGCCGAGCTGCGATTTGATCGTGTTGCTCAGCACCGTGGCCTGCTGCGCGATCGTGGTGCCGCCGAGGAACACGATGCCGGACAGCAGCCCGGCCATCGCCAGGCAGACGATCGCAAGCCGCAACGCGTGGGGCAGCTTGGTCAGCCGGCCGAGCAGGGTGGTCATGGCATTGAGGGCGACTCCGAGCAGCATGCCGGCGAACAGCAGGAACATTGTCGCGGCAAAATGCCAGGCGAAGGTCAGCAGGGCAGCGAACAGTACCACGCCGATGCCGCCGACGGCGATCGCCCATGCCAAGTCGTTGCGGGCCTGCAGGCGATTGTCAGCCGAGTCTGTCACGGGTGATTCCCCCTTCGCGACGGTGTTTCGAGCAGTCTTTGGCGAAAACCCCGCCGGGATCAAGCTGGCGGGGCCGTGCCGGTTCGCCGCTGACGGGGTGCGGGGCCGGGCGCGATCGGTGGGCATCTGGCCGGCTTTGGGTCCCGAGGGGCGCGAATCTGTGCAGGACTGCAAGCCCCCCTGTGCAGATATAGATAGTTGATCCGGCGGGAACTCGAAGGCATGATCGTCTCCGCAACGTCGCAAACTTAGAAGAATCATTGCGCGAGACTTCAATAATGAGACGGCCCGTGGTCGGCGTGATCGGAAACGCCCATCGCATCGAAAATCGTTTCACAGTCCAGATGGTCGGGGAGCGCAACCTTCGCGCGGTTGCCGAGGTGTCGGGCGCGGTGCCGCTGATGTTCGCCGGCAGCCCCGAAATCACCGAGGTCAGTGCCTTGCTCGACGTGGTCGACGGCGTGGTGCTGACCGGGGCCCGCGCCAATGTTCATCCGACCCGCTTCAATACCGAACCTTGCGCCGCCCACGAGCCCTACGACATCCACCGCGACGACGTTGCGCTGGCGCTGTCGGAAGCCTGCGTCGCGCGCGGCGTGCCGATCTTCGGCATCTGCCGCGGCCTGCAGGAGATGAACGTCGCCTTCGGCGGCTCGCTGCATCCGGAGATCCGCGAGATTCCGGGCCGCATGAACCACCGGATGCCGCGGCTGGAGAACGGCGAGATCCATCCTGACCCGACCGTTGTGTTCGCCGACCGTCATGACGTCGCGCTGACACCGGGCGGCGCGTTCGCAAAAATCCTCGGCCGGGAGACCATTCGAGTCAATTCGCTGCACGGCCAGGGCATCCTCGAGCCCGGCAAGCGCGTCGTGATCGAGGGCATCGCCGAGGACGGCACCATCGAGGCGATCCGCATCGCCGATGCGCCGGGTTTTGCGCTGGGTGTGCAGTGGCACGCCGAATACGATCCGCAGCGCAATCCGATCAACCGCGCCCTGTTCGAAGCCTTCGGCGACGCGCTGCGCGAACGGCGGCGGGCGGCGTAGGACGGTTTCACCGCCACCGTCCCTGCGCGTTAATCACGACGTCGTCTCCGAAAAACGCGCTGTCGTCCCTACGAAAGCAGGGATGCTCCGCAGCGGTTGTTGTGGAGGGGGACTCGTCGTTGCGGCACTGCTCAACAAGGACCGTCGGTGGTTATGGGTCCCTGCCTTCGCAGGGACGACACCAAAGGTGTGGCGTCGCCTGTCCGTCGGGTCGGTTTGTCGAACCTCGGTTCGGGAAGCCATGAAAGACGCGGGGCTTTCCTTGGCCAATCGATGGGAGCCGAGCGGCAGGCGAGTAGATCGTTCCTAGAACTCAGGACGTCACGAACGCAAAGTGTGTTGTCCCCGCAACGTCACAAGAGTTCCGTTGAGCATCGCACCTGTTGGGACTTCACTGTGTGGCAAATTCCCCGTTTAATAAAGGCGGACCTGAGGCAAAGATTTTACCACCAAGACGTTCATTTAAGATCAGGTTCAAGAGGCCGCTGACCAGCGCCAGCGGCCTCTTCGTGTTGCTTCATTGATCGCAAAGTGCAGGTACCGGCCGTTGCCGCGTCGACGGCACGCAGGAAGCAGCACGTCACGGCATTAGCGCACTGACCATGGCCATGCCGGCGGTTGCGGTTTGCTGGTGGCGTGCGGCCGCGTCGGGGTTGGCGCCGGTTTGCGCGCCTGGGCAACATCGGTCGACGGCCGCGGACGCGGCAGTGGTATTTCTGGGGCTACCGTTGGCTGTTCGGGGCTTACCTTTGGCTGTTCGGGGCTCACCTTCGGCTCTGCGGCGTTCGCAATGACACCGGCCAGCTGGTCCTGGCTTGCGTTGAGCCGCTCGGTGACCGTCTCGCTCTCGCGCGCCATCTGATCCTGGGTCGCCTTGATCTGGTCGATGATATCTTTGCTGCGTGCCATTTCTGCTTGGCTCGCCTCGAGTTGGCTTGCGACATTTTTATGGTCGCGGACCAATTGTTCTTGCCTCACCTCAAGCTGTTCGACCGCCTGCCTCAAGGCCGCGAGATCGCGCGCCATCGGTTGAAGCTGCTGCGCCAAGTCGGAAGAAAGTGCGGCGGCAGTCGGCGCAACGTCTTTCGGCGCGGCGTCTTTCGGCGGGGTTTGCGCAGGAGGTGAGGAGTGGCCAGGGGAGGCCACCATCGCCGTATCGCTGGGTGACGACCACCACCAAGCAGCGCCACCTATGCATGCTGCCAGCACGGAACCGACAATGGCCAGGTGGCGCCAATCCGCCAATCGATGAACCGCTTCTAGCGGCGCGTGAAACGCTTTCTTGCCGGTCGGCGGGCCGGAAGGGCTGACTCCTGCTTCGCGCGCGAGGTTCGAAAGCTGCTCTTCCAAGCTCACGAGCCGCCCTTCCGCGACCCTGTCATTCAGCATGGAATCCATTTTGTGCTCCGTAGCAAATGCAAGGTCACCCGCCTTGAGAGCAGATCCGCTCTTCGGCGCGCTAACATTCAACGGGACCCAGATCGGTATTTGCAGCTTAAGCCTACGAGGGATGAGGATGCGGCCTGCACGTCACATCGTCTCTCTTTTGTAAGCTCATCCTTCCTGAACTGTCCCGACGATTTTGGCCGAGATATTGTTCGTCCGCAATCGGGAACACCGCTTGCCACGGGGCGCTCGAGCTCGTGGATCGAGGTCCTGTTCGGCCGCCTCACGATGCGTCTCGCAGCCGAGGCACGTTACTTCGAGGTGTCGTAAGTCGGCGTTGAGAGCGTCGCCAAGCGCCGGCGAGGGCTGGGCTGGACCCAGAAACGCGGGAGTGGTCCATGTTTGGCGAGCGACCATGTCGGCATCCCGCCTGGCGCGTTCGGCCGACGGCTGACCACGGCGCCAAACATGTACTCCGGGGCCCTCCTGCAAATTCTCGGTATGTTGAGTTGTGCTGTCGGCGAGATGTACCGCTGGTCGACAGGTCGCAGCTATTCTTCCGGTATTGCGCGTGCGCCGGAATCGGCCTTCCTCCGTACTAATACGGATACGAAAGTGGCGGATTGCGGCGCCAGACTCGGCTAAGCAACAGGGATATTTGCTCCGGCGCCGACGACCCTTTCCGAATACTGCTTTTCCTTTTCCATTTTCGGGTGCAGCCGACACGAGGGGTTGGTCGGGATGAATTTGTCGGGCCGTCTGGCGATGGGGATGTTGTTTCTCGTCGCCGCGCTCCTGCTCGCGCTGGGCTTCATCCATGGCGTAACCTGGCCGGGCGTTCTGCTCGCGGGTGGCGCGGTTGCGGTGGTATTGATGACGGCTGAGGTGATTGCGAGATCGCTGTCCAGGACGCCCGCCCAGCTGGTGCGGGCGGCGGAGGCGTTGTCGCGCGGCCAGCAGGTCTCGCTCGGCTCAAGCGATGACGGCGAGACCGCTCAGCTCGCGGCGACGCTTGCCGAATTGTCGGCGCAGCTGGGCAGCAGGCAGCACCTGCTGGAGAAGACCGTCGAGAGCATCCGCGATCCGGTGGTGGTCGCCGACGAGCACGGGATGATCGTGATCGTCAACGCCGCGGCGCGACGGCTGTACAGTGTCGAACCCGGTTTTGATACCCTGACCGGCGTTCGCACCTTCCAGAACTATTATGCCGACGGCACCACCGTGATGCCGATCCCGGACACGCCGATGGCGCGTGCGCTGCGCGGCGATGACGTCGACGATTTCGAGCTGATCGTCAAACCGCAACCGCCGCAACCGGCCGTCTTCCTTGTCGTCAACGCGCGGCCGCTGCGCGACGATACCGGCAATCTGCGGGGCGCGGTCGCCGTACTGCACGACGTCACCGCGCAGCGTCGGGCACACCAGGCGCTGGTCGAGAGCGAGCAGATGGCGCAAGCCATCGTCAGGACCGCGCTCGACGCCTTCGTCCAGACCGACCAGGACGGCGTCATTCTCGACTGGAGCCCGCAGGCCGAGGTGCTGACCGGCTGGACGCGCTCCGAGGCGGTCGGTTATCGGGTGGTCGAACTGGTGTTTCCGGAGGAGCTGCGCCTCGCGCACCGGCAGCGGATCACCCGCTTCCTGCAGGAGACCGCGGCCGGCGGCATGGGCATGCGCTATGAAACGGCGTGCCTGCACCGCGACGGTCACCGGTTCTATGTCGAGGTGTCCCTCAACGCGCTGCGCCGCGGTGACGGCTGGATCATCAATTCCTTTGTCAGGGACGTCAGCCAGCGCCGGATCGCCGAGGAGCAGTTGATCCAGGCGCAGAAGTCGGAATCGCTGGGGCGGCTGACCGGCGGCATCGCGCACGACTTCAACAACATGCTGACCGTGATCACCGGCACGATCGAGATCCTCGCCGACGGCGTCAAGGACAACCCGCAACTCGCCGCAATCGCCAAGCTGATCAGCGATGCCGCCGATCGCGGCGCGCAGCTCACCTCGAGCCTCCTGGCATTCGCGCGCAAGCAACCGCTGCAGCCCGGCGAGACCGACGTCAACGACCTGGTCGGCGAGGTGGCCCGGCTGCTGTCGCAGACGCTCGGCTCGCAGACCGAGATCAGGACGGAGCTCGGCCGCAACGCCTGGCTCGCCTTCGTCGACCGCAGCCAGCTTGGTGCTGCGCTGGTCAATCTCGCCATCAATGCGCGCGATGCCATGCCTGACGGCGGCACGCTGAGCTTTGCGACCCGCAACATCCAGCTCGGGATTCCCGACGCCGTGGCGTGCGGCGTCGAGCGCGCCGGCGATCATCTCGTGATCGAGGTGACCGATACCGGCACCGGCATTTCGCCGACGCATCTAGAGAAGATCTTCGATCCGTTCTTTTCCACCAAGGAGGTCGGGCAGGGCGCCGGGCTTGGGCTCAGCATGGTGTTCGGCTTCGTCAAGCAAAGCGGCGGCGGTATCGAGGTCAAGAGCGAGCAGGGGCGCGGCACCATCTTCAGGATCTATCTGCCGAAGGCCGACGGCACCGCACAGCGCGCGGCGGAGGAGGACGATCTGCCCGTCAGGGGCGGTGACGAGACGATCCTGTGCGTCGAGGACGATCCTACGATCCGGGACTATGTCACGGGCCAGCTCGAAAGCCTCGGCTACCACGTTCTGGTTGCGGCGAACGCGAACGCCGCGCTCGAGATCGTCAAACGCGGCACCGCGTTCGACCTTCTGTTCACCGATATCGTGATGCCCGGCAGCATGAACGGCCGGCAATTGGCGGAGACGCTGATGGCCGGGCGCCCGGCACTGCGGGTGCTGTTCACCTCGGGCTACAGTGACGGCGTGCTGCCCGCGCAGCAGGGGCGTGGCGGCCACGGCATTCCGCTGCTGACCAAGCCCTATCGGCGCGGCGAGCTGGCGCGGATGCTGCGGCGCTGCCTTGATCTTCAGGTCGACTTTCAGGGCGATCCGGTTCCGCAGCCTTATTCCGTGCAGCCCGATCTCGAACGCTTCCTGCGCGAGAATCCGCCCGCGAAAACGTAGCCGCGGCGTGACCTGGATGCCAACGGGTCCGCAACGCGTGGCCCGATGATAAACTGCGCGAAACCCATCATCCCTGATGTGGCCGCTATTTGATGGGTTTCGCTTCGCTCTACCCCTCCTACGCGTTAAGCTCCCGCGACAAAGGCGCGGCCGGTCAACGGCCCGATTTCAGGGAGTATGGAATGCAGGACCGCAAATGGTCGAGGCGCGACTGGCTCAAGGTGACGGCGGCCACCGCCGCCGGCATGGTATTCGCGGAGCCGCTGCGCGCGGCGGCGCCGCCGGCGGAAGCCGTGACGCCGGAGCTGATCGCAGCCGCCAAGAAGGAAGGCAAGATCTCGTTCTACAGCGCGCTGGAGCTGAACACGGCCGAGCGTCTCGCGCGTGACTTCGAGCAGAAATATCCCGGGATCAGCGTCCGCGTCGAGCGCTCGGGCGCGGAGCGTATCTTCCAGCGCATCGCACAGGAGCAGGGCAGCGGCATCAACGCCGTCGACGTCGCCAATTCCACCGATCCCGCGCATTACCTCGACTGGAAGAAGAACGACTGGCTCGCGGCCTATGTGCCGGAGGACGTCGCCAGGCATTTTCCGGCCGACCAGATCGATCCCGACGGCACCTCGGCGACATCCTGCGCCTGGTTCGAGGTAATCGGCTACAACACCGAGCAGGTGAAGCGCGAGGAGGCGCCGAAGAGCTACGCCGACCTGCTCGATCCCAAGTGGCGCGGCAAAATCGTCAAGGGCCACCCGAGCTATTCCGGCGCGATCATGACCGCGACCTTCGTGCTGGCGCGCGACCTCGGCTGGCCGTATCTGGAGAAGCTGTCGCAGCAGCGCGTGATGCAGGTGCAGTCGGCGGCCGATCCGCCGAAGAAGATTCTGCTCGGCGAGCGCGCGGTGATGGCCGACGGCAACGACTACAACCTCGTGCTGGCCAAGGATCAGGGCAAGCCGGTCGAGGTGGTCTATCCGGCCGAGGGCGCGCCGCTGATCATCGTCCCGAGCGGCATCTTCAAGAACGCGCCGAACCCGAATGCGGCGCGGCTGTTCCAGAGCTACTTCTTCAGCGCCGAGACGCAGCAGATGCTGGCCGACGAATTCGCGCACCGCTCGTTCCACGCCAAGGTGAAGGAGAAGGCCGGTCACGTGCCGCTCGACAAACTGAAAATGCTCAAGGCCGATCCGGCCCAGGTGCAGGTGCAGTCGGAGGAGATCAAGGCGAGGTACGCGAAGCTGTTCCGGGTGTAGGTCAAGCTCCGTAGGATGGGTAGAGCGAAGCGAAACCCATCGCTTGTGCAGGGGGCGAGATGATGGGTTTCGCTGCGCTCTACCCATCCTACAGATCCAAGGCTACTAGCGTCATTGCGAGCGAAGCGAAGCAATCCATCTTTCCGGATACGCGGAGAGGTGGATTGCTTCGCCGCTTCAGCGCAAAATTGCTTTGCAATTTTGTCGCGAACTCCTCGCAATGACGCGGATAACGCTCGGACAGTCCGGCGGCGCAGTGAGGGGCCGCGGTCGGCTAACCGCCCACTTCCGCGCTGAGCATCGGCCCGAACAGCTCCCATCGCTCACCCCTGAGTCGTCTGAG
This sequence comes from Bradyrhizobium sp. USDA 4503, assembly GCF_054055815.1. Taxonomy (NCBI): domain Bacteria; kingdom Pseudomonadati; phylum Pseudomonadota; class Alphaproteobacteria; order Hyphomicrobiales; family Nitrobacteraceae; genus Bradyrhizobium; species Bradyrhizobium sp. USDA 4503. Next base: position 1,825,004 of record NZ_JBSRXS010000001.1, on the reverse strand, counting down.
CTGCATCTGCTTGATCGGCGCGAAATCGATCGGGCTGGTGTTCATCGTGATGCCGGGCAGCAGGTTGGTGGTGCGGAAGGCCTTCAGGTTGGCAGCCTGCTTCATGACGTTGGCGCGCGTGAGATCGTCGCCGCACTGCTTAAGCACCTGAACCAGCGTCTGAGCCGCATTGTACCCTGTCATAATCAGGCTGTCGGCCCGATTGCCTTCGGGGAAATATTTGGAGAGATATTCGTCGAACGCCTTCATGCCGGGATCGTCCTTCCATTGCGGATCGAGCGGATCCATCAGGTAGGCCACCGAAATGATGCCTTGTGCGTTCTCGAAGCCGGCAGGCTGGATCACGGCGCCGAGCGAGGAACCTACCGAGTTGAGGATGTGCAGCGGTTTCCAGCCGATCTCGGCCGCCTTCTTGATCGCCTGCGCCGCGAATTTCGGTGTGGCGATGTCGACGAATACGTCGGCATTCATCGATTTCATCTTGACGATGTGCGTGTCGATCGTCGGCTCGGCCACCTCATACGCATCCTCGATCACGATCATCGACGCCGCCTTGTCGCCGAGGCCGTCCTTCAGGCCCTTGAGATAGTCCTTTCCATAATCGTCGTTCTGGTAGAGGACCGCGATCCTGCCGCCCGGCTTTTCCTTCAGGATGTGCTTGGCGTAGATCCGTCCCTCGCTCTGATAACTGGGCTGCCAGCCCATGGTCCATGGGAAGCTTTGCGGATCGTTCCACTTGGTGGCACCGGTCTGAATGAACAGCTGCGGCACCTTCTTCACGTTCATGTATTTCTGAATCGCGCCGTTGGATGCCGTGCCGAGAGAGGCGAAGATCAGCAAGACCTCGTCGCCTTCGACCAGCTTGCGCGCCTGCTCGACCGTCTTCGGCGGACTGTAGCTGTCGTCATAGGAGATGAAGTTGATCTTGCGGCCATTGATGCCGCCCTCGGCGTTGATCTTGCGGAAGTAGGCCGCCTGGGCCCGGCCGCTGGTGCCGTAGGCGGATGCCGGCCCGCTATAGGGCATGATGTTGCCGATCTTGATTTCGGTATCGGTTACGCCGGTGTCGTATTTCTTCTGGGCGAATGCGCTGCCAGCACAGACAGCGAGAATGGTGATGGCGGTCGAAAGCGCCGCCATTCGTCGAGCGACGAAAGACATCTCGTTTCTCCCCATGCAGAAAATGATTGCGTGTTTTATCGGAGGCCGCTTTCGGGTCCTTGCCGGCAGTGAACACCCGAGCCCAGGCGTTGTCGATCCCGGAAACACAACCTTGTGTGCGGTTCGCATCACGTCATCAGGTTCGTCAGCGTTGCTGACCGTAGTCTTCCGGGCTTCCCGCGATCAGGCCGCGCGCATCGATCGCTGCGCGCGATAGGCCTGCGGCGATGTCAGCGTGAGCTTGCGGAAGGCTTTTCGAAAGCTGCTCTCGTCCTCATAGCCGGTGGCGCGGGCGATCGCCTTGATCGGTTGCGCCGTGGTCTCCAGCAGCGTGCGGGCGTGCTCGACACGGCGGCGCATGATGAAGGCCTGCGGCGGCTCGTGGGTCAGTTCGCGGAAGCGGCGGTTCAGTGTGCGTTCGCTGAGGCCGAGCGCATGCGCGAGGCCGCGCACCGTGATCGGGGTCTCGCCGGTGCGGCGCACCAGCATGTCCGCCTTGATCAGCAGCGGGTCCTGGCCGAGCATGTAGCCGAGCGGCATGAAGATCGCCTGGGTGCGCTGCGCGGTGTCGATCACTGCATAGTCGGCGCAAACCTTTGCGACCTCCGCGCCTTCGACGAGCTCGATCAGCCGCAGCAACAGATCGACCCACGACATCGGGCCAGCGGCGCAGACCAGGCGATCGGCCTGCGTGATCACGGCATCACCGGCGAGATCGACCTTGGGATGGCGGCGGCGCAGCTCGCTCTGCAGCCACCACGTGATAGTGGCGCGGCGGCCGTCGAGCAGGCCGGCATTGGCGAGCAGCAGCACGCCGCTGCAGAATGCGCCGATCAGCCGGCCGCTGGCATGCTGCTGGCGCAGCCAGGCGCCAGCACGGTCATATTGCGCGGTTGCAGGCGCTCGGCGGTGAGATGATCGATCAGGCTGCCCGGCACGATGATCGCGTCGCACGCCGTCCGCCTGCCCACCGCACCATCGACGGCGAGCAACTTGCCGCCGCCGGCGCGCACCGCCTTGCCGTCGAGCGAGAGCGTCTGCCAGCTGAAGCGCGCCTTGCCGCCGCGCAGCTGCATCACGTGGTTGGCGAGGGTGAGGATGTCGGCGATGCCGGCGACCGCCGATTGCATGCAGCCTTCCAGCGCGAGGATCGCAAGCTTCATGGGACCTCCGGAATTTGCCGTCATGCTAGCCGATCAGCGCAATCGGGCGGTGGCAGATATTGCCCGATCTCTGTCCGATCGGCCACTGCCTGATTTGACCGTGCCGGTCCATCTTCGCTGCGTTGTCACACCCTCAGCAATGGAGAGAGACCATGCCTTACGTCACCATTTCCACCGTCCGCGGCATCTTCGATGTCGCGCAGAAGCAGGCGCTGCTGGAGCGCGTCACCGACCTCATGGTCGAGATCGAGGCGCAGGGTAACCCGGACTTCCGCCGCAACGTCTGGGTCAAGATCGAGGAGGGCGAGCCGGCGAGCTGGTCGCTCGGCGGCATGATTCCGACGCCGGACATGATCGCCGGCACCTTCGGCGCGCTCGACGCCGGCGGACGGCGGCTCGCCAAGGCGAAGGTGTAATTGCCCTGCGTAGGATGGGTAGAGCGAAGCGAAACCCATCATCTCAAGGCTTGCACCGGTGCGATGGGTTTCGCTGCGCTCTACCCATCCTACGCACCGTTCTCACCCAAAACAAAAGGCGCTTCCGGTGGAAGCGCCTTTCGCATGTCGTCGGTGCCGCAAGATTTACAGCGAGTAGTACATCTCGAATTCCACCGGGTGCGGGGTCATTTCGAAACGCGCGACCTCGGTCATCTTCAGCTCGATATAGGCGTCGATGAAGTCGTCGTCGAACACGCCGCCGTTCTTGAGGAACGCGCGGTCCTTGTCGAGGCTCTCGAGCGCCTCGCGGAGCGAGCCGCAGACGGTCGGGATCTGCTTCAGCTCTTCCTTCGGCAGATCGTAGAGGTCCTTGTCCATCGCCGGACCCGGATCGATCTTGTTCTTGATGCCGTCAAGACCGGCCATCAGCATCGCGGCGAAGCCGAGATAGGGGTTGGCCATCGGGTCGGGGAAACGCACCTCGACGCGCTTGGCCTTCGGGTTCGCGGTGTAGGGGATGCGGCAGGCCGCCGAGCGGTTGCGCGCGGAATAGGCGAGCAGCACGGGGGCTTCATAGCCCGGCACCAGACGCTTGTAGGAGTTGGTCGACGGGTTGGTGAACGCGTTGATCGCCTTGGCGTGCTTGATGACGCCGCCGATGTAGTGCAGGCAGGTCTCCGACAGGTCGGCGTATTTGTTGCCGGCGAAGGTCGGCTTGCCGTCCTTCCAGATGGACTGATGCACATGCATGCCCGAGCCGTTGTCGCCGTAGACCGGCTTTGGCATGAAGGTGGCGGTCTTGCCGTAGATGTGGGCGACCTGGTGGATGCAGTACTTGTAGATCTGCATATGGTCGGCCATCAGCGTCAGCGTGTCGAACTTCATGCCGAGCTCGTGCTGGGCCGAGGCCACCTCGTGGTGATGCTTTTCGACCTTGACGCCCATCTTGGCCATCGCGCCGAGCATCTCGGAGCGCATGTCCTGCACCGAGTCCTGCGGCGGCACCGGGAAGTAGCCGGCCTTGGTGCGGATGCGGTGGCCGAGGTTGCCGCCCTCATATTCGGTCGCCGAGTTGATCGGCAGCTCGGAGGAGTCGAGGCGGAAGCCGGTGTTGTATGGTTCGGCCGAATAGCGCACGTCGTCGAACACGAAGAACTCGGCCTCGGGGCCGACGAACACGGTGTCGCCCACGCCCATCGACTTCACCATCGCCTCGGCCTTCTTGGCGATGCCGCGGGGGTCGCGGTTGTAGGGCTCGCCGGTGGTCGGCTCGAGCACGTCGCAGGTGATGACCATGGTGGTCTCGGCGAAGAACGGGTCGATCGTCGCGGTGACCGGGTCGGGCATCAGGCACATGTCGGATTCATTGATCGCCTTCCAGCCGGCGATCGACGAGCCGTCGAACATCGTTCCCTCGGCGAAGATGTCATCGTCGATCATGCTGACGTCGAAGGTGACGTGCTGCCACTTGCCGCGCGGATCGGTGAAGCGCAGGTCGACGTATTTGACGTCGTTGTCCTTGATCGATTTCAGGACGTCTTTGGCGGTCTTCATGAATACCCCTTATGGATGTGCGGGTCGGTTTCCAGCGGAGAGCGACGTTATTCCCGCTTTTGGCGAGTTCGTGTGACTACACAAACGAAATCAGGCTGCCGAAGCAGCCTTTTTTCTCTTTTGCCGTCGGAAAATCCGGATAGCACCGCCCTTAAATAGCGTCCAGCCCGGATTCGCCGGTCCGGATGCGGATGGCTTCCTCGATGTTGGAGACGAAGATCTTGCCGTCACCGATCCGGCCAGTCTGCGCCGCGCGGCGGATCGCGTCGATCGCCTTCTCGACCAGGTCGTCGCCGATCACGATCTCGATCTTCACCTTGGGCAGGAAGTCGACGATGTATTCCGCACCGCGATAGAGTTCGGCATGGCCCTTCTGGCGGCCAAATCCCTTGGCCTCGGTGACGGTGATGCCTTGCAGTCCGACTTCCTGGAGCGCTTCTTTCACCTCGTCGAGCTTGAAGGGCTTGATGATGGCTTCAATCTTCTTCACTGAGCGCCTCCCGGGCATTGCAGATTGCAGGGTCGAGTTCGATGCGCGTGGGGCGCAGTCTGGTTGGTCTTAAGGCTTCCGGCCGGTGGCCGGAAACACGCGCAATGGTCGCATGAAGCGGCCTTGCGCGCGGCTTCCTCAAAAGCAGGGTCTATGCCAAGTTGTTAAGGTCCCCGATTTCAGAATGTTATCAGCCTTTTAACAGGCAATCGGCTGATATCGAACCACATGGGCTATGATATCCAAGCCTAACAAATAGGCAAATAGATCAATCCGTATGCAGTCGGCCAGTAGAAACCCCGCGAACGTCACAGGAATTGCCTCTCGAAAAGGCGAAGCGATTGAGGATTCGGCATGGACGTTCTGACCACGACCGAGATGGAGCGCGCTGACCGGCTGACCATCGCAGCCGGAACGCCGGGCTTCGCGCTGATGATGAGCGCGGGCCAGGCCGTCGCGGAAGCCGCGATGGACCTGGTCGAGGAGGGGCCGATCGTGGTGGTCGCCGGCCGCGGCAACAATGGCGGCGACGGCTTTGTCGCTGCCGCCGAGCTTGCCGCGCGCGGCCGCGAGGTCTCGGTGATCCTGCTCTGCGAGCGCGACAGCCTGCAGGGCGACGCGGCGCTGGCGGCGAAGGGCTGGAAATATCCGGTGCTGCCGTTCAACCCGCAGGCGCTCGGCAAGCCGGCGCTGATCGTCGACGCGCTGTTCGGTGCCGGCCTCAACCGGCCGGTAAAGGGCGATCCGCTGGAGATGATCGCGGCGATCAATGCCAACAGTACGCCGGTGCTGGCGGTCGACCTGCCGAGCGGCATCAACGGCACATCGGGCGCGGTGATGGGAGCGGCCGTGCAGGCCACCGAGACCGTCACCTTCTTCCGCAAGAAGCCCGCGCATCTGTTGCTGCCGGGCCGGATGTATTGCGGCCGGGTGCGCGTCGCCGACATCGGTATCGCCGCGCAGGTGCTCGACGAGATCAAGCCGCTGACCGCGGAGAATGCGCCGGAGGCCTGGCGATGGTCGTTTCCGGTACCGCGGATCGACGGCCACAAATACGCGCGGGGGCACGCCGTCGTGGTGTCGGGCGATCTCGCCTCGACCGGGGCGGCACGGCTCGCCGCGCGCGCCGCGCTGCGCGCCGGCGCCGGCCTCGTGACGCTGGCCTCGCCGCGCGACGCGCTTGCCGTCAACGCTGCGGCGCTGACTGCGGTGATGGTGCGCGCGGTTGACAACCCGATCCAGTTCGCCGAGTTGCTTGGCGACAAGCGCCTCAATGCCTGCGTGATCGGTCCTGGCGCCGGGGTCAGCGCGCGGACCCGTGACTTCGTCCACACCGCGCTGTCGGCGCAGCGGCATCTGGTGCTCGACGCCGACGCGCTGACCAGCTTTGCCGGCGCGCCGGACCGGCTGTTCGAGGCGATCAAGGCTAGCGCCGGTCAGCAGGTGGTGCTGACGCCGCATGAGGGCGAGTTTCCGCGGCTGTTCAGCGATATTTCCAACAAGCATCCCGGCCGCTCCAAGCTCGAGCGCGTGCGCGCGGCGGCCGAGCGCTCCGGCGCGGTGGTGCTGCTAAAAGGCGCCGACACGGTGATCGCGTCTCCCGACGGCCGCGCCACCGTCGCCGCCAACGCGCCGCCGTGGCTCGCCACCGCCGGCGCCGGCGACGTGCTGTCGGGCATCATCGCGGGTTTCCTGGCCCAGGGCGTCGCGGCCTTCGAGGCGGCCAGCATCGGCGTCTGGATGCACGGCGAGAGCGCGAGCGAGGCGGGCCCCGGCCTGATCGCGGAAGATCTCACCGAAGTGCTGCCCGCCGTGTTCCGCCGTCTCTATGACGAGTTCGGGATTGAGTATTAGGCGGCTCGTGCTGGCCGACATGGATGTTGCCGCGCGCGTGCATCGCGCGGCATTCGATCAGGCGCTGCCGCGGCTCGCCGGCCTGCACACGCCCGGCATTGATCGGATGATCTGAACAACTGGTTAGATATTTGCGTTTCTGCGATCGATCCGGCTGGCCTATACGATTCAAAACCGTCGCCTCTCGCCCGGAACAGCCAGATGAATGCACCGACCAGCCTGCTTTCGACCGCCTCACGGATCGCCGCCGCTCCGGCTCACGGGAGCGTCGACCCCGCGTCCTATCGCGCGGCGATGCGCCACCACGCCGGTGCGGTGACGATCCTGTCGGCGGGCGGCCCGGGCGACAGAACGGGGATGACGGCGACGTCGGTCTGTTCGCTGTCGGACACGCCGCCGCGGCTGATCGCCTGCGTCAACCTCTCGGCGAGCGCGCATGGCCTGATCCGGCGCACCGCCGCGTTCGGCGTCAACATGCTGCACGCCGACCAGGCCGAGCTGGCCAATGTGTTCGCCGGCCGCCGCGGCATCGAGCGGGACGATCGCTTTTCCGACGCCGACGGCTGGCTGTCGCTGGCCACGGGCGCGCCGATCCTTAAGGATGCGCTGATCGGGCTCGAGTGCGAGCTGATCGACGAGCATGCGCACGACACGCATTCGATCTTCGTCGGCGCGGTCCGCGCGATGCATCTGCGTGAGGGGGAGACGCCGCTGATCTATTTTGGTGGCGCGTTCTGCGGGTTGGCCCGGCGGACCTAAGGGCGCGGCTTGAGGAATTTGTGAATCACTGATGTCAGCGCGCCGGCGGCCGGCGAGAACGATTGTCCGCGCAGCGAGACGATGCAGACCGTGCGCTCCAGCACAGGATTGACAATCGGCAGCGCCTGCATCGTCTTCCTGACCGGCCGCGGCAAGGCGACCTTCGGCAGGATGCCGACGCCGAGGCCGGCGCCGGCCAACGCGGCCAGCGTATAGCTGTGTTCGACCTCGAACTTGATCTTCATTTGCAGATTGCGCGTGGCGAGCGCACGCTCCAGCATCGAGCGCAGCGCCGCCGATTTTGAGTTCAGCAGGATCGGATAGGCGGACAGTTCGGTGAGGTCGACCGCGCTGCGCTTGCGAAACGGAAACGCTCTTGTCGCCAGCGCATAGATCGGGTCGTTGAACAGCGGCGCGAACTGAAACTCGGTCGAGCCGTCCATCTCCGGCCCGATGCCGAAATCCGCCTCGCGCCGGCGCAGGCAGTCCAGCATGTCCTCGGCCGCAAGCTCGCGCAGATTGATGTTGATGCCGGGATAGCTCGCCTGGAACGCGTGCAGCGCCTGCGGCAGGATGGTCGCGGCAATGGTCGGGACGCAGGCCAGCGACAGCGTGCCGCGCTGGATGTCGATGACCTCACGGATCTCGCGCAGGCCGTTCTCCCATTCGCCGAGCGCGCGCCGCGCATGCGTCAGCAGTTGCAGTCCCTCCGCGGTCAGCTCGACGCGTCGCGTCGTGCGATGAAACAGCGCGGCGCCGACCTGATCCTCCAGCAGCTTGATCTGCATGCTGACCGCGGATTGCGAGCGGTTGAGCTGCTCGGAGGCCTGGCGAAAGCTCTTGTTCTCCGCGACCGCGATGAACATGTGCAGCAGCTTGAAATTGATCTGCGACATCGTTTTGCCCTGCAGACGATTGTCCCGGAGAACTGAACAGTTCTTAAGATAATCTCGTTAGAAAGATCAGTGTCGGACATCTAGCATGATTGTTGTTGGCCGCGGGAGACGATCCTGCGGCGCGATGCAGAAAAGATGCTCCAATGTCCTTCACCGTCACCAAGCCGCGCACGCGCCGCGTCCAGCGTTCCGAACTCGCGGTTCCCGCGACCTCGACCCATTTCTTCGAACGCGCAGCGAGTAGCGCGGCCGATTTCATCTTCCTGGATCTGGAGGACGCGGTTGCGCCGCCGCGAAAGCCCGAGGCGCGCGAGATCGCGATCGAGGCGCTGAACCGGATCGACTGGGGCAACAAGACGCTGGCGGTGCGCATCAATGGCCTCGATACCGAATGGGCGCATCGCGACATCATCGAGATCGTCAGCCGCGCGCCGCGCCTCGACCTCGTCATGGTGCCGAAGGTCGGCACCGCGTTCGACGTCCGTTTCGTCGACGCGCTGCTGGCGGGGCTCGAGCGCGAGTTCCCGCGCGCAAGGCCGCTGGGCATCGAGATCCTGATCGAGACCACGCTTGGACTCGCCAATGTCGAGGACATCGTGCAGGCGTCGGAACGGCTGGAAGCGGTCATCTTCGGCATCGGCGATTACTCGATCGACCTGCGTACCTGCGGCGAGATCATCGGCGCCTCCGATCCGCGCTATGCCGTGCTCACCGATGCGGACGAGGGCGGCGCGCGCCGGATGCACTGGAACGACCAGTGGCACTTCGCGCTCGCCCGCATCGCCAATGCCTGCCGCGCCCACGGCCTGCGTGCCATCGACGGCCCCTATGCCAATTTCGGCGATGCCGCAGGCTTTCGCGCCAGTGCGGCGCGGGCGGCCGCGCTCGGCTTCGAGGGCAAATGGGCGATCCATCCCTCGCAGCTCGAAACCGCCAACGAGGTGTTCTCGCCGACCGCACGCGAGATCGGCTGGGCGCGCGAGATCACGGCCAAGATCCAGTCCGCCAGCGCCGGCGGCGACGGTGCCTTCGGGCAGGACGGCGTGTTGATCGATCTTGCGGTGCTCAAGCGCGCGCAGGCGATCATCGACCGCCATGACGCAATTCAGGCGGCGGGCAGGCAAGGAGCGCGCGATGTCGCATGAGCCACCGCTGTCCGGAATTCGCGTGCTCGACATCGCGACCTTCGTGGCGGCGCCGTTCTGCGGGACGGTGCTGTCCGATTTCGGCGCCGAGGTGATCAAGATCGAGCAGCCAGGCACAGGGGATCCCTTGCGCCGGTTCGGCACGCCGAGCGAATGCGGCGACACCTATGTCTGGCTCAGCGAGGCCCGCAACAAGAAGTCGGTGACGCTCGATCTGCGCAGCGAGCGTGGCGCCGCGCTGTTTCGCGAGCTGGTCCGCCAATCCGACGTGGTGCTGGAGAACTTCCGGCCTGGCACGCTGGAGAAATGGGGGCTCGGCTTCGAGGCGCTACGCGAGATCAACCCAAAACTCGTGATGCTGCGCATCAGCGCCTATGGGCAGGACGGCCCCTTGCGTGACAAGCCGGGCTTTGCCCGGATCGCGCACGGCTTCAGCGGGCTCGCTTATCTTGCCGGCGAGGCGGGACGGGCGCCGGTGATGCCGGGATCGACCTCGCTCGCCGATTACATTTCCGGGCTATGGGGCGCCTTCGGCGTGCTGCTGGCGCTGCGCCATGCCGAAGCCACCGGACACGGGCAGGTGGTCGATATCGGGCTCTATGAATCGGTGTTTCGGCTGCTCGACGAGATGGCGACTGTGTTCGCCAAGACCGGTTTCGTCCGCGAACGCCTCGGTGCCGACACCGTCAATGTCGTGCCGCACAGCCATTACCAGACCGCCGACGGCAAATGGGTGGCGCTGGCCTGTTCGAGCGACAAGATGTTCGAGCGCCTGGCGCAGGCGATGCGGCGGCCGGATCTCGCGACCGACCCGCGCTATGCGGCCATGGCCGGCCGCCTGGCGCGGCGCGAGGAGGTCAACGGGATGGTCGCCGACTGGATCGGCTCCATGCCGCTGGAGACGGCGCTTGCCGAATGCGAGCGCTACGACGTGCCCTGCGGGCCGATCTACAGCATCAGTGACATCTTCGCCGACCCGCAATACCGCGCCCGCGGCAACATCGCTGAGGTGCCCTCGCGCGCCGGGCCGATCGCGGTGCCGAGCGCGATCCCAAAAATGTCGCGCACGCCGCCGCAGTTCAAGCATGCCGGCGTCGCGCTCGGCGCGCACACCGACGAAGTCCTGACCTCACTTGCCGGCGCAACCGCGGCGGCGCTCGCCGCGCTGCGCAGCGACGGGGTGATCTGACATGCCCCAATTCTCCCGCGGCCACGAAGGAACCACGCCATGACCAGGCAGATGAAATTGATCGGCTTCCTGCAGGCCCAGAATTGCTCGAACTATCCCGCCTCCTGGCGCCATCCGGACTCGAAGCCGAACTGGTTCTCGCGCGACTATTATCAGGAGATCGGGCGCACGCTGGAGCACGGCAAGTTTCATCTCGCCTTCTTCGACGACCGGCTCGCGATCCCCGATCGCTTCGGCGACGATTTCCGTGAGACCATCCGCCACGGCGTGCGCGCGGCGAAGCTCGATCCGGTCTCGGTTGCGCTCACGATGGGATTGGCGACCGAGCGGCTTGGCATCGGCGTGACCTATTCGACCACCTATTACGAGCCGTTCCACGTCGCGCGGGTGTTCGCGACGATGGACCTGCTGCTGAACGGCCGCGCCGCCTGGAACGTGGTGACCTCGCTGAACGACTCCGAGGCGGCGAATTTCGGCGCCTCGCAGCATCTCAGCCACGATTTGCGCTACGACCGCGCGGACGAGTTCATGGAGGTCGTGCTCGGCCACTGGAACAGCTGGGAGGACGGCGCGGTCAGCTTCGACCGCGAGAGCGGGCTGTTCGCCGACCCGGCCAAGGTGCACCGGCTCGACCATCACGGGCAGTTCTTCCGCTCGCGCGGCCCGTTCACGGTGCCGCGCTCGCCGCAGGGCCATCCGGTGATCATTCAGGCCGGCCAGAGCGGCCGCGGCAAGACCTTTGCGGCGCGCTGGGGCGAATTGATCTTCGTGATCTATCCCAATCTCGACATTGCGAAGAAGCAGTATGCGGACCTCAAGGGAACGCTGGCCAAGACGGGCAGGGACATCAACATCGCGCCGGCGGTCTATCCTGTTGTCGCCGAGACCCAGGCCGAGGCCGAGGACAAGTTCGCGGCGATCAGCCGGCTCGCCAAGCCGATCGATGCGCTGACGCTGTTGTCGGAGGTGTTGAACTACGATTTCGCGGCCAAGCCGATGGACGAGCCGTTCACGTCGGATGAGCTGGCCTCGATCAGCGGGCTGCAAGCAATCCGCGACCGCGTGATGAATCTCAGCGGCAAGCCCAATCCGACACCGCGGGACTTCGTGCAGTTCAGCGGGCGCGGGACGCTCGCTGAACTACCGACCTTCGTCGGCTCGCCCAAGGCGGTCGCCGATCAGATGGAGCGCTGGTTCTGCGAAGGCGGCTGCGACGGCTTTGTCGTCGCCGCCACCCATGTGCCCGGAACCTACCAGGACTTCGTGCGCCTCGTCGTGCCCGAGCTGCAACGGCGCGGCCTGTTCCAGCGCGAGTATCAGGGCGACACGTTGCGCGAGAACCTCGGCCTGCCGCGGCCGCAAGCCATGCATGCGAGCGCAGACGAGGAGGCGCGCGTCTCGACCAGATAGCGCGGGCACAAAAATCGGCGCGGACAACGATCAAAACAAAATCAAAATCAGGGAGGCTGAAGTGACCAAGGGCGTTAACGCGGGGGGCCGGCTCGACAGATTGCCGATCTCAAGGTTTCACTACCGGATCTTCGCGCTGATCGGAGCCGGGCTGTTCGTCGACGGCTTCGAGATCTTCCTCGCCGGCAGCATTCTCGGCGCACTGGTTCAGTCCGGCTATTCGGACCTCGCGCAGAATGCGCGCTTCATCTCGGCGACCTTTGTAGGGATGCTGATCGGTGCCTGGCTGGCGGGCGTCGCCGGCGACCGCTTCGGCCGCAAGTTCGCCTATCAGGCCAACCTCCTGATCTTCGGCCTCAGCGCGCTGGCGGCAACGCTCGCGCCGTCGATGAGCTGGCTGATCGGGGCCCGCTTCGTGATGGGCCTCGGGCTCGGCGCCGAGATCGTCGTCGGCTATGTCGTGCTCAGCGAATTCATCCCGCCGCAGCAGCGCGGCCGCTGGGGCGCGGCGCTCGCGACCTGCACCAATGGTGCGCTGTTCGTCGCGACGCTGGTCGGCTGGGTCGTCATTCCGCACCTCGGCTGGCGCTGGATGTTTGCGCTGTGCGGCATTGGCGCGATGATCGTCTGGTTCCTGCGGCGCTCGCTGCCGGAATCTCCACGTTGGCTCGAGACGCAGGGCAAGAGCGCCGAGGCGGAGGCGGTGCTGGCGGCGATCGAGCAGGAGGTCGGCAAGGGCAGGACCCTGCCGACCCCGGCCTATCAGCCGGCGCCGGTACAGCCGGACGTTCGCTTTACGCGCCTGTTCTCGCGCGCACTGATCGCGCGGACCATCGTCGGCTGCCTGATCCTGATCGGGCTCAACACCGCGGTCTACGGCTTCATCGCCTGGATCCCGACCTTCTTCGTCAAGCAGGGCATCAACCTGTCGTCATCGCTCGGCTACACCATGCTGATGACGCTCGGCAGCCCGCTCGGCACGCTGTCGGGCATGTGGATCGGCGAGAAGATCGACCGCAAGCCGTCGCTGATCGTGCTGTCGCTCGCCGCGGCCGGGCTCGGGCTGATCTATCCGATGTTCATCAACCCGGTCGCCTTCGTCGTGATCGGCTTCCTGCTCGTGTTCACGGTGGCGGTGATGCTGGCGCTGGCCTGGGGGCTTTACATCCCCGAACTGTTCCCGACCGAGGTCAGGATGCGCGGATCCGGCATCTGCAACACCGCCGGTCGCCTGATGTCGATCGTGACGCCGTTCATCGTGGTCGAGCTGTTCACCAGGTTCGGCGTCACCGGCGTCGTCTCTGTGGCGGCCGGGCTCCTGGTGGTCCAGGCGATCGCGGTTGCGGTGCTCGGCATCGAGACCCGCAAGCGTCCGCTGGAGGCGTTGCGGCCGGAGGCGATGGACGGCGAAGCGTCATCCGCGGAGGTGCGCGGCAAGCTGCAACCGAGCCCCGGCGGGATTGCCGGAGGCGGGGAGTAGGCGTCGGGCCAAAGGCCCCGGTCGAAAACGGCCGCGTTACAGCGCCCGCACTGTGCTCAGATGCGGGCGCTCGACGCTGACCTCAGGTCGATTTCATTCCGCTGCGGAAATCAGCGCGGTTTGGCTCACCCGCGTCTCGCCCTTGAGATTGTCGACGGTGACGTGTGTGTCGTACCAGGTCAGCCGCGGCCGGACTCCGAACCGTCCGGTGAGCTCGACGATCTTGGCCTCGGTGAACCATGCCTCGGCCGCCTCTCGGCTCTCCCAGAGATAGACGCCGCCGGTACCGGCCTCTCCATTGAGATAGTCTTTGCGGATCAGCCCCTTTGTTGCGAGCTTTCGGTAAATGGGGGCGGTGCCCATGCCACCCCTGATGGCCTGTTCTTCAGTTCGTTTCGGAAGGTCGAATTGAACGACGACGATACACTGTGCCATCCCTGTTCTCCGATCTGAGCCACATGGTGCCAGATTCGCTCGGCGGCACGCCGATCAACTCCGACACTACAGGATTTATCCGACGCTTGTCCCGAATTGACGGGTTCCGTTTCGCGATTTCGATGCGAATTGATGTGATCGCCATGGGCTCGACGACATCAGGCCGTTGGGTGGCCAGAAGGTGGGCGGGGCGCTGCTGTTGACCTCATGTCGCGTTTTAACGAGACTGTTGCTGGACGCCCCGCGATGGCGGGGCTAGGGCCCTCAACATTCTCTCGGATCCTCCAGAAACCTCTCGTGAGTGGCAGGCAGAACAATTTCCTCGCTCAGGCGGTGCAACAAGGCGCCTTGGCGTTGCGGGCGCAGCAGTTTGCTCAGGCCGAGCAGATTGCGACGAACCTCCTGAAATCAAACCGCACGGACAGACACGCCGCGCTTCTTCTGGCGCATGCCCTGATGGGGCAGAACCGGGGCGGCGAGGCGATCGCAACGCTCGAGCGGGTTGCGCGTCGCACCGACGATGGAGAGGTCGAGACTTTGCTCGGCGCGCTGCTGTGCGGCGCGGGCCGCGTCGCCGACGGCATCGCACAGCTTCGGCGCACGGCGGCACGCCGCCCGCCATATTTTCCGTCCTTTCAGGAACTCGCCGGGCAGCTTGCCAAGGCCGGTCAACACGACGAAGCGATCAGCACGATCGAGGCCGGTCTCGCGCTGACCCCTGAGAGCGTCGACCTGAAGCTCGCTCTCGGGCGCCTGTTGCAGGAGACCAATGACGTCGCGCGGGCTGCAAGCGTCCTGACGGCGGCACGTGATGCTGCGCCGGGACGCCCCGACATTCTCAACCAGCTCGGGCGGGTCCTGATCCTCCGTGGCGACTACGCCGCCGCCGCGGATGCGTTCCGCCGCGTGCTCGCGCAATACCCGGATGATCGCTCAACCCGCGCCCACCTCGCCACCTGCCTTTTCGAGCAGGGGGAGCGCGATGCCGCCGAGGCAGCGCTGCGCTCGGTGATGCGCGGTCAGCCCCAGCTGTTTGGACGCGCGGCATTCGTCATGGCCTCGGGATCTCATGGCCGCTTCTTCTTCTCCCAGAGCGCCGCTGCGAAGTTCCTCGGCGGGGACTGAGATTGCGCGCGGCGGACGGCATTCCGCCATGCCTTACGCCCTGAAGTTTCTCCGGTAGAGGTTCGGCTGCCGTCTGAGCTCGGTGCGGAGTTCGCCGACCCGCTTGGCGTCTTCCGCGGTGAACGGCGATGCCTGCGCGGTCCAGTCGTCTCGCTTGACGGGAATACATTGCGCGATCGGAGTCCCCTTGGGGAGGACGCCTCTGAAATTCCTGTCGTGCCAGTACGCCGGAAAGTGCACCCAATTGTCGGCATAGAGGTCGGAATTGACCAGGCCGCTGAGTGTGGTGAATGGCAGATCGAAGCGGTTGACGGGATGGGTGAAGTAGATCGCGTAGCCTTCCGGGGCTTCGACGGTCCACAAATTGTGGAATTTGAGAAAGAAGCGGCCCTCTTCAAACAGCGGAGTGCCGGTGACCTGACCCGGGTCGTGGAAGCCGATTGGTGAGCGTGGGAATTCCGGCGTGCCTCCCGGCGGCAGGTCCTGGTCCCAGGTGATTTCGCCGTCCTCGACCTTGAGATCGCAAACCAGCGGCAGCAAGAACCCGCAGGTCATCGCATCCACGAACGGCGGGCAGCGCTTTATGGTGTCCTCGTCGTGCAGGTTGATCGAGGAGAAGGCCGTTGCCGGCATCGCCCTGAGCCAGTCGGGAACGCCCTGCGCCGCCGGTATGGGGGCCGGTATCAGTCCGTCAAGCTCCGTCGGGCAACGGAATTTGAGCGTCAGCTTGCTATTGGTCGACATTGGGCGCTCCGATTTCGGATCGACCTACATGAATGCGTCGCAAAGGTGAAGCGTGCCCTCACCGGCCAGGATCGCCGCTAGCCGACGAGATACTTTGCGACGGCCGACTCGTTCCACCCGATGCCGAGCCCGGGACCGCGAGCGGTCACGGCGCCGTCGACGATTTCGGCGGGCCTTGTGAGGATCGCGCCGGCGAAGTCGAGGAACTCGAGCCAGTGCGCGGTCGGCGTCACCGCGAGCAGATGCGCGCTGACTTCCGCGAACAGATGGCTCGACATCGGGATCGAGGCGGCGTCGGCTTGTCCCGCGACTTGCATCCAGCCGGTGACGCCGCCGACCTTCATCACGTCGGGCATGATGAAGTCGGATGCGCCGGCCGCGATCGCTTCGGCAAAGCCGCGCGGAAACCACCAGTTCTCGCCGGCCTGGATCGGCGTCGGCGAGGTCTCGCGGACTTTTGCGTGGCCGGACAGGCTCTCCTGCGGCACCGGCTCCTCGATCCAGTGCAAATCGTAGGGCGCAAGGCGGCCGATGCGGCGGGTCGCCTCCGCCGGATCGAGCGACTGGTTGAAGTCGATCATCAACGCGATGTCGGGGCCGAGCAGGGCGCGCACGCCCTTCACGACGCGCTCGTCATTGGCGGCATCACCGTCGCCGCCTTTGATTTTTATACCGCGAAAACCCTGGTCGAGCGAGCAGCGCAGCGCGCGCTCATCGGCAACGGGATCGACCACGCCGTAGCTGTCATAGGCCTTGATCGGCTTCGCCGAGCCGCCAAGCAGTTCGACCAGCGGCCGGCCGGCGAGCTGGCCGAGCACATCCCAATAGGCCATGTCGAGTCCGGATACCGCCATGCCGACCAGGCCCTGCCAGCCGAGCAGCCGAAACTTGGCGTCCATTGCCTTGATCAGGTCGAACGGCGCGACCGGCTTGCCGATGAGCTCGCGGCCGATCTCCTCGATCAGATAGGCAAGAGGTTTAAGCGTGAGCTTGCTGTAGGCGAAGATGTAGGTGCGGCCGGTAACGCCTTGGTCAGTCTCGACATCGATCAGAACCAGCGGGCCGGAATCGATCACGCCGAAGGCGTTCTTCACAGGGCGCTTGAGCGGCACCACGACGCTTCGCGCCTTGACTGCGCGGATCGCTGCAACTGTCTGGCTCATGGACGTTTCCTCTTCTTGTTATTGGACACTGTACCATCGGACGAGCCGCGGCGCGGCCCAGTCGGTCGCGACCTGCTCGATCAGATAGCGGCCCGGATATTCGGCGAGGAAGGCGATGCGCTGGGTCTGGCCCGGCTCGATCGCGAGCGTGTCGAGCCAGAACGGCTTCCAGCCGTCGTCGAGCCGGTCGAGCAAACGGAAGTGATGGCCGTGCAGATGAAAGACGCTGGCGATCGGGCCGCGGTTGGTCAGCGCCAGCACCACCGGCCGGCCGGCTTTGGCCTGAAAGGCCGGAGCGGCCGATGGCTTGAAGTCCGCCGTGCGGAACCATTCGGTCGGCGTGCCGAGGGTTAGCTCGAACCTTGCGGCGTTCTTGAGATCGAGCTGGGCGGGCATGTCGTTGCCGGGCAGCGGCGGAGCCGGCGGGAACGGCGCCGGCCGGAGCGGCGGGTCGTTCGAGACGGCCAGCTTGCCGACCGGGCGGGCCTGCGTGCCGTCGTGCAGCAGGATCGCGAAGCTGGTTCCGGCCGGTCCGGCCGCGTCGACGAAGACATCGGTGCGGCCGCCGGGAGCCAGTACCAGCGCACCGTTCCGGGCCGGAAACGGTTCGGCCGGCTGGCCGTCGATGGCCATCACACGGACATCGAGGTTCTCCAGCTTGATCGCCAGCACGCTGCGTTGGCTGCCGTTGATGAAGCGGAGTCTGAGGCGGGCATTGGCCGGTGCCGAGATGTCGTATGAGGTTTTGCCGTTAATCGTATGAATTTGCGTCGAATCTTTTGGATCATTGCCGGCCGGGATTGCGCTTCCGTCCGGTCGCAGGCGCCACTCCTCGATCAGCAAGACCTCGTCGCGGTCGACCGCGACCGGCGAGGTGCCGGTCACGATCAGCGGCCGCGGCCGTGCCGGCGCCGTGCTGCCATCGCCGATCAGCGGCTCGCACAGAAAGGTGCCGGCATGCCGAAGCGGCAGCTGGAAGCTATCCTTTGCCCCGGCGGCAAGCAGCGCCCGGGAGGCCAGTGGCTCCGCCGCTGCGACGCCGTCGAGCCCGCGGCAATCCAGCGCAGCCGCGACCGGCAGGTCATTGCCAAAGGTGACGTCAAGGACCTCGCCGCGCTTGAAGCGGAGGTCGCCGCTGCCGAGCGACCAGACCGGTATCTCCGGTCCGCCAGGACCCGGTCCGTCCGGACGAAGCGAGATGCGGTCAGGTTTGGCCTGGAGCGCGACCGCGGTCCGGCCCTGCGCCGCGCCGGTGGCCGGCAGAGCGGGGCAAAGCGCCGCGGCGCCGAGGGCGGCGATCAGGTTGCGCCGGGTGAGTGAAAATTCGGGACTTGCGGGAGGACTTGCCATCCGGCCGATGCGGACCATTTTCAAGTGTACCTGTCCAGTCGCGATCGGTCGCAGGGCGGGCTCAACAGCGGCCATTTTTTTGCTGCGAACCGGTGGGCGCATGTTATAAGCCCGGCCGCCCGCGGCATCGCGGCCGGACTGGGATGCTTTTCGCGCGGGCGTGGCGGAACTGGTAGACGCGCTGGATTTAGGTTCCAGTGACGAAAGTTGTGGGGGTTCGAGTCCCTCCGCCCGCACCAAGCGCTTACAGCGTTTGCATGACGAATTCTTGGAGAACCTTTGGTCCCGATGGGGTGAGGGTTCGCCGAACCCACAGACGTTAGGCCGCAAGGCCCATCGTCGAACAGATTGAACACTGCCACGGCCGCTCGGGCCGCGGCAAAAGCGGAAGAAGATTGATACCATGCAGGTCACCGAGACCCTCAACGAGGGATTGAAGCACGAATTCAAGATCAGCGTCCCGGCATCCGATCTCGATGCCAAGGCGGACGCCAAGCTGGTCGACCTCAAGGACAAGGTCCGTCTCAACGGCTTCCGTCCCGGCAAGGTGCCGGTGGCACATCTGAAGAAGATCTACGGCCGCTCGGTGATGGCCGAGACCATCGACCAGACCATCAGCGATACCAACCGGCAGATCTTCGAGGATCGCGGCTTCCGCCTCGCCGGCGAGCCGAAGATCACGATGCCGACCGAGAAGGACCAGGTCGAGGAATTGCTGTCGGGCAAGACCGACCTGACCTACACCGTCGCGATCGAGGTCGTGCCGCCGATCCAGCTCGCCGATTTCAAGTCGTTCTCGGTCGAGAAGCCAGTCGTCGAAGTCTCCGACGCCGATGTCGACGATGCCATCAAGCGGATCGCGGAAGGCAGCCGCCCGTACAATGCCAAGACCGAGGGCGTGGCGGAGAAGGGCGACCGCGTCACCATCAGCTTCAAGGGCACCATCAACGGTGAAGCCTTCGACGGCGGCACCGGCGAGGGCATCCAGGTCGTGATCGGCGCCGGCCAGTTCATCCCGGGCTTCGAGGAGCAGCTGATCGGCATCGGCACCAATGAGACCCGCACGCTGAAGGTCTCGTTCCCGAAGAACTATCTGAACGAGAAGCTCGCCGGCCAGCCGGCCGAGTTCGAGACCACCGCGACGCTGATCGAGGCGCCCGGTGAGACCACGATCGACGACGAGTTCGCCAAGACGCTGGGCCTGGAGTCGCTCGACAAGCTGAAGGAGGCCGCCCGCGAGCGCCTGACGGCCGAGTTCGCCGGCGCCACCCGCCAGAAGGTCAAGCGCGCGCTGCTCGACCGGCTCGACGACAGCCACAAATTCGAGGCGCCGCCGTCGCTTGTCGCCGAAGAGTTCAATCTGATGTGGAACTCGATCAAGGCGGAGATGGACTCGTCCGGCAAGACCTTCGCCGACGAGAACACCACTGAGGAAGCGGCAAAGGAGGAGTACCACAAGATCGCCGACCGCCGCGTCCGCCTCGGCCTCGTGCTGTCGGAGATCGGCGAGAAGAACAAGATCACCGTGACCGACGACGAGGTGTCGCGCGCCGTGATCGAGCGCGCGCGCCAGATGCCCGGCCGCGAAAAGGAAGTTTGGGACTACTACCGCAGCAACGCCCAGGCGTTGGCCCAGCTCCGCGCCCCGATTTACGAGGACAAGGTTGTCGACTTCGTCCTGGAGCTCGCCAATGTGACCGAGAAGAAGGTCACCAAGGAGGAGCTGTTCAAGGATGAAGACGCCGAGAAAACTGCCGCTTAATTTCGGCACCTCGCGTTAATGATGAACCGCGAAAGCGCGCCTCGCGACGGGTCCCGTCGCTAGGCGCGAAGACGCGAATCAGCTTGAAGGTCTGCGACCTGCCCAGGTGGCTAGTGCGGCGAGTTGACGGCCTTGTCGGCCGGAAATTGGCCCATATCTGGGTTAAGCCTTGAGGCAGTGGTCTTGAGCCAAGTAGTCTTGAGCAAAGTTCTGCATCACCCCTAACCCTTGGGTTCTTTCATGCGCGATCCCGTTGAAACCTACATGAACCTCGTGCCGATGGTCGTCGAGCAGACCAATCGCGGCGAACGCGCCTACGACATTTTCTCGCGCCTGCTGAAAGAGCGCATCATCTTCGTCACCGGTCCGGTGGAAGACGGCATGTCGACGCTGATCGTCGCGCAGTTGCTGTTCCTCGAGGCCGAGAATCCGAAGAAGGAAATCTCGATGTACATCAACTCGCCGGGTGGCGTGGTGACGTCGGGTCTTGCGATCTACGACACGATGCAGTTCATCCGTCCGCCGGTATCGACGCTGTGCACCGGGCAGGCGGCCTCGATGGGCTCGCTGCTGCTGGCTGCGGGCGAGAAGGACATGCGCTTCACGCTGCCGAATTCCCGCATCATGGTGCACCAACCCTCCGGCGGCTTCCAGGGTCAGGCCACCGACATCATGCTGCACGCGCAGGAGATCCTGAATCTCAAGAAGCGCCTCAACGAAATCTACGTGAAGCATACCGGTCAGACCTACAAGGCGATCGAGGACGCGCTGGAGCGCGACAAGTTCCTCACCGCCGAGGACGCCAAGGCGTTCGGCCTCGTCGACAAGGTCATCGACAAGCGTCCGGACGATCCGGCCGCCGCGAAGGCGGCCTGATCTGGGCAGGCATCTCGAGGCGTCGGTGTGATCTCCACATTGACGCCTCACATAACCGGCAAAAGCAGGGTGCTGGACCCGCCGGCGGGTGCATGCGCACAGCGGAAAGTTCCGCTTTCGTGCTCATATACCGACGTGGTAATCCCGCAACGTTCCGTGGATTTCGACGCGTATTCCACGTGCGATCGTTGAAAATCACGGTATTGTCACGGTCTTGAGCCGGCCATCCGATTAGCGAATTCTTGATAGTCGGGTGCCAGCATGGTTGGCTGTGATGCATCGGCTATGATCGCGGAGATTCGAATAAACCGTGATCCACACGTCAGTATTGCGTAAGGGTCTTTTTTGGTACGGAATTTGCTCTATCTACCCAACAGCCCGGTTGTGTGCCGGATTGGGTCGATCTGGCAAACAAGATCGAACGGCGGACGGAGATAATGGATGAGTAAGGTCGGCACGAGCGACGCCAAGAACACGCTATATTGCTCGTTCTGCGGCAAGAGCCAGCATGAAGTTCGCAAGCTGATTGCCGGACCGACTGTCTTCATTTGCGACGAGTGTGTCGAACTGTGCATGGACATCATTCGCGAGGAGAACAAGTCCTCGCTGGTGAAGTCGCGCGACGGCATCCCGACGCCGAAGGAAATCTGCAAGGTCCTGGACGACTACGTGATTGGCCAGAGCCATGCCAAGAAGGTGCTGTCGGTCGCCGTCCACAACCACTACAAGCGGCTCAACCATCAGACCAAGCACAACGACGTCGAACTGGCGAAGTCGAACATTTTGCTGATCGGTCCGACCGGTTCGGGCAAGACGCTGCTCGCGCAGACGCTGGCCCGCATCCTCGACGTGCCCTTTACCATGGCTGACGCGAC
This sequence comes from Bradyrhizobium sp. USDA 4503, assembly GCF_054055815.1. Lineage (NCBI taxonomy): Bacteria > Pseudomonadati > Pseudomonadota > Alphaproteobacteria > Hyphomicrobiales > Nitrobacteraceae > Bradyrhizobium > Bradyrhizobium sp. USDA 4503. Next base: position 1,803,136 of record NZ_JBSRXS010000001.1, on the reverse strand, counting down.
GACGCTGACTGAAGCCGGCTATGTCGGCGAGGACGTCGAGAACATCATCCTGAAGCTGCTGCAGGCCGCCGACTACAACGTCGAGCGTGCGCAGCGCGGCATCGTCTATATCGACGAAATCGACAAGATCAGCCGCAAATCGGACAACCCCTCGATCACCCGCGATGTGTCGGGCGAGGGCGTCCAGCAGGCGCTGCTGAAGATCATGGAAGGCACTGTGGCCTCGGTCCCGCCGCAGGGCGGCCGCAAGCATCCGCAGCAGGAGTTCCTGCAGGTAGATACCACCAATATCCTGTTCATCTGCGGCGGTGCGTTCTCGGGCCTCGAGAAGATCATCTCCGCGCGCGGCCGCTCGACCTCGATCGGCTTCGCGGCGCAGGTGCTCGCGCCGGAGGACCGCCGCACCGGCGAGATCTTCCGTCACGTCGAGCCGGAAGATCTGCTGAAGTACGGCCTGATCCCGGAATTCGTCGGCCGTCTGCCCGTCGTTGCGACGCTGGAGGACCTCGACGAGACCTCGCTGAAGAAGATCCTGACCGATCCGAAGAACGCGCTGGTGAAGCAGTACCAGCGGCTGTTCGAGATGGAGAACATCGAGCTGACCTTCGCCGACGAGGCGCTTGGCGCAGTCGCCCGCAAGGCGATCGAGCGCAAGACCGGCGCGCGCGGCCTGCGGTCGATCCTGGAGAGCATCCTGCTCGAAACCATGTTCGATCTCCCGGGCCTGGAAGGCGTCGAGGAAGTCGTGATCTCGCGCGAGGTCGTCGAGGGAACGGCGCGTCCACTCTACATCTACGCGGATCGTTCCGACCGCGCCGTCGAGAGCAGCGTGAGCGCCTAAACGGCGCTCGTCTCGACCCGCCAAAAATGCACGGCTGCCGGACGCTCCGGCGGCCGCCGTGGCGCAGCAGCGGCGCCCTTACGGCGTAGCAGCAAATGCTTGTTTAGCCTATATTTCCCGACACTTCTGAGACTTGACACCCCCCCGCCTGATAGCCACCTAATGCTATCGGTGAGGGATCTCATCCGTTGAGATTCGTCGCTTCACGATGCGGAATAAGCGGCTGCCGACGGCATTCTCATTCCGCATCACCAAGGCACCTTGTGGCGGTTGCGCAAGCAGGCGGACTGCGTGCAAGGGGGCACAACAAAAGGATTAGGCCATGACGACCTCAAAACCCCGGCCAACGATCGTCCACGGCGAAAGCCACTCCTATCCGGTGCTGCCGCTCCGCGACATCGTCGTCTTCCCGCACATGATCGTGCCGCTCTTCGTCGGCCGCGAGAAATCGATCCGCGCGCTCGAAGAGGTGATGAAGAACGACGCGCTGATCATGCTCGCGACGCAGAAGAACGCGTCCGATGACGATCCGGCACCCGATTCAATTTACGAGACCGGTACGCTCGCCAGCGTCCTGCAGCTCCTGAAACTGCCCGACGGCACCGTCAAGGTGCTGGTCGAGGGCCTCGAGCGCGCGCGCGTCGAGAAGTATTCCGACCGCAGCGAATATTATGAGGCGACCGCGGTCGCGCTCGCCGACACTGACGCCAACTCGGTCGAAGCCGAGGCGCTGGCGCGGTCGGTCGTGTCCGACTTCGAAAGCTATGTGAAGCTGAACAAGAAGATCTCCGCCGAAGTCGTCGGCGTGGTTCAGGCGATCACCGATTTCGCCAAGCTCGGCGATACCGTTGCCTCGCATCTCGCGGTCAAGATTGCCGATCGGCAAGCGATCCTGGAGACCTTGTCCGTCACGCAGCGCCTGGAGAAGGTGCTGGGCCTGATGGAGAGCGAGATCTCGGTGTTGCAGGTCGAGAAGCGCATCCGCTCGCGCGTCAAGCGCCAGATGGAGAAGACCCAGCGCGAGTATTACCTGAACGAGCAGATGAAGGCGATCCAGAAGGAGCTCGGCGACGACGAAGGTCGCGACGAGCTGGCCGATCTGGAGGAGAAGATCTCCAAGACCAAGCTGTCCAAGGAAGCGCGCGAGAAGGCCCAGCACGAGCTGAAGAAGCTGCGCCAGATGTCGCCGATGTCCGCGGAAGCGACCGTCGTGCGCAACTATCTGGATTGGCTGCTTTCGATCCCGTGGGGCAAGAAGTCCAAGGTCAAGAAGGACCTCGAGGCCGCGCAGGCGGTGCTGGACTCCGATCACTACGGACTCGAGAAGGTCAAGGACCGTATCGTCGAGTATCTCGCGGTGCAGTCGCGCGCCAACAAGCTGACCGGACCGATCCTGTGCCTGGTCGGGCCTCCCGGCGTCGGCAAGACCTCGCTCGGCAAGTCGATCGCGAAGGCCACGGGGCGCGAATTCGTGCGCGTGTCGCTCGGCGGCGTGCGTGACGAGGCCGAGATCCGCGGTCACCGCCGCACGTATATCGGCTCGATGCCCGGCAAGATCATCCAGTCGATGCGCAAGGCGAAGACCTCGAACCCGCTGTTCCTGCTGGACGAGATCGACAAGATGGGCGCCGATTTCCGCGGCGATCCGTCGTCGGCGCTGCTTGAGGTCTTGGACCCCGAGCAGAACTCGACCTTCAACGACCACTACCTGGAGGTCGACTACGACCTGTCCAACGTGATGTTCATCACGACCGCGAATACGCTGAATATTCCGGGCCCGCTGATGGACCGCATGGAGATCATCCGGATCGCCGGCTACACGGAGAACGAGAAGGTCGAGATCGCGCGCAAGCATCTGATCCCGAGCGCGCTCTCCAAGCACGGTCTGGACTCCAAGGAATGGTCGATCGACGACGCGGCCTTGCTCTTGATGATCCGCCGCTACACCCGCGAAGCGGGCGTGCGTAACCTGGAGCGTGAGCTCTCCACACTCGCCCGCAAGGCGGTGAAGGAGCTGATGATCTCCAAGAAAAAGTCGGTGAAGGTCACCGAGGCGAACATCGAAGAGTTCCTCGGCGTTCCGAAGTATCGCTTCGGCGAGATCGACGACGAGGATCAGGTCGGTATCGTCACCGGTCTGGCCTGGACCGATGTCGGCGGCGAGTTGCTCACCATTGAAGGCGTCATGATGCCCGGCAAGGGCAAGATGACCGTCACGGGCAATCTGCGCGATGTGATGAAGGAGTCGATCTCGGCGGCGGCGTCCTACGTCCGCTCGCGTGCGATCGTCTACGGCATCGAACCGCCGATGTTCGACCGCCGCGACATCCACGTTCACGTGCCGGAGGGCGCGACGCCGAAGGACGGTCCGTCTGCCGGCGTTGCGATGGCCACCGCGATCATCTCGGTCATGACCGGCATTCCGGTCCGCCACGATGTCGCGATGACCGGCGAGATCACGCTGCGTGGTCGCGTGCTGCCGATCGGCGGTCTGAAGGAGAAGCTCCTGGCCGCCGCCCGCGGCGGCATCAAGACGGTGCTGATCCCGGAGGACAACGCCAAGGATCTCACGGAGATTTCCGATGCGATCAAGGGCGGCATGGACATCATTCCGGTCTCGCGGCTGGATGAGGTCGTCGCCAAGGCGCTGGTCCGCGTGCCCGCGCCGATCGTCTGGGAAGAGGAGACCAGCAAGGTCGACGTCAAGCCCGATGCTTCCGATGAAGCGTCCGGCGGCCTGACGGCGCACTGAGCGAGCTCAGATCGACATAAGAAAACGGCGCCTTCGGGCGCCGTTTTTGTTTTTCGCTGTTCGCGATCAGGTCGGGAAGGCTGCGGCTCTGTCCGCGGCGGCAAAGTGCGCCATCTGATCGGCATGCGCTTTTGCGAAAGCCGGCCGGGCCGTGGCGCGCGCGACGTAGTCGCGACACGCGGGGTATTCCGCCAGTCCGTCGAAGCGGTCGACCAGGCGCAGCACATCCGCCATGAGAACGTCGGCGAGGGAGAATGGCCCGGCCAGCCATTTGCGGCCCGCGAGCACCGGCTCCATGTGCCTGAGCCGGGATTGCAGGAAGCCGTCGAAGCGTGTCCATGCCGACGTGCCGCCGCTCTCGCCCGAGAATACCAGGAGCGACCAGGGCAGGCTCGCCATCTCGACCGAGTTGAGCGCTGCGAACAGCCATTTCAAAGCCTCGTTGCGTTGGTGCGGATCGGTCGGCAGCAGCGCGTCGCTGCGCTCGCCGAGATGCAGCAGGATCGCGCCGCTCTCGAAGATCGAGATGTCGCCGTCGGTCAGCCACGGCACCTGGCCGAACGGCTGGTGCGCGAAGTGCTCGGCGCTCCGATCGCGAAATGGCACGCTCGCAACGCGATACGGCAAGCGCGCCTCTTCCAGTGCCCAGCGCACCCGGAGGTCGCGCACAAATCCCCTCGGCATCTCCGGAACCCAATCGAAGGTGGTAAGCGTCAGGTCGGCCATTGGGTATCTCCATTTGCTGGCTTCACAGCAAAGAACGAACCAATGGCGCGCATTCCGACACCCCGACGGGCTTTTTCGTCGTTGCGGTACGGAACGATCGAGTTGCCGACGTGGGTACGCCGGCGCCGGAACTAGTCTTTCCTCTCGACGACGAAATTGCCGATCGCGCCGAGTGCCATCAGCACGCTGGTGCCGAGGAACACTGCGGGCATGCCGATATGGCCGCCGATGAAGCCGCCGCCGAGCGGGCCGATAACCTGGCCGGCATATTGCGCCGAGATCGAATAGCCGAGCATGCTGCCGGTGACCGCATCAGGCACGTTGTGCCGGATCACGCTCGCGATGCAGGGCAGGAGGCCGCCGAGCGCGAGCCCCATCAGGAAGCGCAGCAGGATCAACTGCCAGCCGCTGACTACGAAGGCCTGCGGGATCAACAGCAGCGCGGAGACAGCAAGGCAGATGGTGATGATCCGCCAGTGGCCGACCCGATCGGCCAGCTTGCCGAGATGCGAGGACGACAAGAGGCTGCCGAAGGCCGCCGCCGACATCACGAGGCCGGCGACGAACGTCACCTGCGGTGCTTCGACCAGTTGCGCGACATAGACCGTGATGATCGGCTCGATCGACATGTTGGCGACCATCAGCAGCAGACCGGTTCCCCACATCGCGACGACAGGGCGCTTGTCCGGGACCAGCGACCAGCCGCCACGCGCCTTGCCGCCTTTCGCGGTCTTCGGGCGTGCTTCCTCGCGGATCAAAAAGGTCGTGCCGAGGAAGGTGAAGAAGATGACGCCGCCGATCAGGAAGAAGGTCGCGCGGATGCCGATCAGCCCCGGCAGCACGCCGCCGATCAAGGGACCGACCAGGCTGCCGGCCATGATGCCGGCCGACAGCACGCCGATCGCCCAGCCGGATCGCGCTTTCGGCGTCTGCGCCGCGACCAGCACGGTCGAACCCGACGCGTAGCCGCCGAGCAGGCCAGTCAGCAGCCGCAGGCCGACCAGCTCATAGACGTTGTGCGCCATGCCGATCAGCGACATCGCGATCGCCATGCCGAGGCTGGCGCGGATCAGCATCAGCTTACGGCCGTAGCGATCGGCGAGCCGTCCCCACAGCGGCGCCGTCAGCGCCGCGCTGAAGAAGGTCGCGCCATAGGCGACGCCCGACCATTGCACGATCGCGGCATGATCGGTCACGCCGAGCTGCTCGACATAGAGCGGCAGGAACGGCAGCAGCAGCGTCATCCCCACGATTGTCGTGAAGGAACCGAACACGCAGACGATCAAATTGCGTTTCCAGGGGCCCGCGTCGAGCAGGGCTTCGCGATCGACTTCGATGTTCATGTCAGCGCAGCCCGATCACGGCGAAGCCGCGCGCCCGCAGGGCGCGGCGATCCTCGTTCAGCGAACGCAGCAGGCGATCACGGGTATCGGTGATGTGGTCGGCGGCTTCGCGTGCGGCGGACTCCGGATCGTTGGCCTTGATGAAGCCGAGGATGCGCCGGTGCTCGCGCCAGGCCTGCTCGCGCGACGGCTCGGTCCACACTTCCAGCCAGCGTGCCCGCGACAGCCTCGTCATGGCGCCGGCGATCGCCTTGACGATGAAGGGATTGCCGGAGAGCCGCGCGATCTCGACATGGAAATCGGTGCCGACCCGATGCCATTCCTCGCGCGGCGCGCCGGACTGGCAGGCATCCAGCATCTCCTCGACGCCGGCGATATCGGCTGCGCTGGCCCGCGCGCAGGCGAGGCGCACCGCCGTCGTCTCCAGCGGAATCCGGAACTCGGCCAGCGCCTCCAGCTCACCGAGGTCGATCGGTGCGACAATCCAGTTGCGGCCGTCGCGGCGCACCAGCTCTTCGCCTTCGAGCCGGACCAGCGCGGCACGGATCGGCGTGCGCGATCCCTCGAACCGGCTCTCCAGCCAGCGCTCGGTCAGCCGCTCGCCGGGGCCCAGGTCGAGCGACAGGATCATCTCCCGGAGCTGGTCATGGATCTGAAGCATCTGCGACATGGCGCCGTCCTTTGGCCGCCTTAGCGGGCACAGAATCTCGGTCTGGCGGGTTTCGTATCCCGATTTGGTATCCCAAACAAGGCAGGTACGGGATACCGGCGTTGCTCCGTCAGGGGAAGTGGGCCGAGAGCCAGGCCCCCTGTTCGATGGAACCGCGCCCACGGCGGTTGCTTTGTTTGACGGAATTGGAGAGCGCCATATGCGTATCGACGGGCAATGCCATTGCGGGGCTATCACCTATCAGGCCGAGATCGACCCCGAATGCGTCTCGATCTGTCATTGCACGGACTGCCAGGCGCTGACCGGCTCGCCCTACCGCGTCACGGTGATCTGCGACGCCGAACAGGTGCGGCTGATCGGAGGTGCGCCGAAGGTCTACGGCAAGCGGGGCGATAACGGCCGAATCCGCTTCCAGCACTTTTGCGGCGATTGCGGTTCGCCGCTGTTTACGAGCGGCGAGGACGGCGGGCCCGACGACTGGGGCATCCGCTGGGGCAGCATTCGCCAGCGCGGCCAATTGAGCCCGCGACGCCAGGTCTGGTGCCGCTCCGCTGCGCCATGGATCAATGATCTCAAGGAATTGCCAGCGCACCCCAAGGACTGGAGCTGACGGATTGAGGTGTTGCGGCCTTGCGCCTCGAGGGCAGGCGAGGCTAAAGAGGCGCGCAGGTAAGGGCGGCTAGCTCAGCTGGTTAGAGCATCTCGTTTACACCGAGAGGGTCGGGAGTTCGAATCTCTCGCCGCCTACCACTACCCTCCTGATTTGCCTTCGTTTTCTTCTCTGGCTTAGCGCCGATCCGGGCGAGCTCGCGCGCATTCAACCGAACTTCAACAGCAAACAGGTCTCGTCGGCAGTGGTTCTGGATCTGCTGCATGATGAAGTCGATGCCGAGAGCGACGTCGGAGAGAAACTCCGGATCGAAGGCCTCGTAGTTGTCGGTGGTCCGCGAACCTTCCTTGATAGTGTGGCCGAGCCATAGCGAGCGCTGTTCGCGCGTGACGCCGCGGCACATCGGCCGGATCTTGCTGGCCATGAAATGCCGGAAGGAGCCCGGGCTGAATTTGGTCACGCCGGCGGCCGTCACGGCGCTCTTGAGCGACTTCTTCACGGCCCGGACGCGCTCACCTTGGAAGACCAGCAAGGCCTCTGGCGGCGGCTGCTGGCCCTTCAGGACGGCATCGCGCCGAGCCCGGGCATCGACCGCGGACCAGTGGTCGAGCCATCCGCCTAGGCACCGGGTCTCGAGGATCGTGGCGCGCCGCTTGTTGGTCTGGAAACGGTCGGGCGGGTTGAGGTGGATCAGCCCATGCTCACGCTGAACGCGGGGCGAGAAGTCGAAGATCGCCTCCGGCCGCGCCCATGTGTTGAGCGCGAGGATGGCGAAGCGGAAGAGGTGCTCGTGCTCGATCGCGTCCAGCACGCGCGCGACGTCTTCGATGGTCGACATCGTGTGCCGCGGCTTCGACGGCGGGATCTTCAACTCTTTCGCAATCCGGTCGCGCTTGTAGACAAACTTCGGCGCGTGGGTCATCAGCGCGGTCTCGACGTCCCGGTCGAACGGATCCTTGCGCAGCTTGACCTCGGTCATCTCATTGAAGGCGGAGCACAGCACGTCGAGCCGCCGCTCTATCGATGCCGGCGTGTGGCCGAATTTGGTGTGAAGCCACTTCGCGAAATCGAGTTGACGTGCCGGTGTCCAGAACGAGACCGGCGCCATCGGCGCCTTGACGTGCTCGTTGAGGTATTGCTTGGCGAGCTCGCCCGCTCGGATGGCGTCTGATTCCGAGCGGATCGTGGTGGCGTGTCCCTTGATGTAACTGGCGAGGGCCGCCGTCGTCATGACTTGATCAGGGCCAGGGACGGCTGACCCTGCGGTGGCCGGCGCCGAGAGGATGAGCGCCGCGAGTCTGACTTTTGCGACCTCCCAATCTGTTGTTCTAAGAGAGCGGCGGCGGACGTCGCCAGTTCCGGCGTCATACCGGCAGGCATAAACGCCGTTGCCGCGGTTTGGGTACGGGCGGTCGAGGTACCATCCATCGAGATTGAAGGTCTCGTCGGTGGGCTGGTTGCTTCCGGTGCCGGCGCCGTGGTGCTGGTTGTCTCGCATTTATCGCCCTTCCGTAGGTACGTCTTATCGATGTAGGCCTGCACCTGCTCGGCAGTGTAGCAGGGGCCCGAGCGGAACGCATAGAAGTCGACCGCCTTTGTCCTCCGGGCTTTTCGGAGTTCGCTGGCTTTCAGCATCGGCCATTGCGCGAGAACTTCATCCTCGGTGAGGTAGTTCTCGGGCGTGATTACGCGGCTCATCAGATGAAGCCCTTCTCCTTGGCCAGCCAAAAGGGCATCGTAAAAGTCCCGTCGTCGTTTCGCTCTACCTGTGACTTCGGCACCCATTCCGTGGTCTTGCCGTCGAAGATCCGAAACGCGCCAGGCGTCTCAATCTTCAATTCGGCGGCGATATCGATGAGCTCGGGCTTCGGCATGGCTCAATTCCTGCTGAAAACGTATTCACCACACCAGTCGGTCGGCTGGACAACGGGCCATCCCCAGATGAGGGACTCATCTCGGACGCGATTGCCCGCGCTGGCATCGGGGTCGAATTTGCGCGGTAGCCTAACCGGCGGACTGCGCCGGCAGGTATCGTTGCGATAGAATTTGCAGGTGGTGCAGTTGTTGGCGGTCATGCTGCAAACAGCCAGTCCGCCGCGCGGACGCGGTCCTTCTCGGGATAGGTGATGAGATCCTTGGTGCGCAGCGCGCTCCGCGGGTTGGCGTAGCTGCTCGAGGTCGCTGAATATTGCGCGCCTTCCGCAGCTGCCGCGTTCGGGATCGCTTTCGGATAGTGCGCCGCGATCGATGCCAGGATCCTGCCCTCGGGGCCGGGGAGATTGCTGAGCACGAAGTCGAGCAGGGAGCCGGTCAGCTTGAACGGATTGGCCTTGGCGAGGCCTGCCGGAGTGATCGTCAAAAAATCGGGCTGCGGATAGTCGATAAGCCCAGCCGTCTTCAGTGCGCTGCGCGGATTGGCGTACGACGAGGAAGATGGGCTGTAACCGGCCAGCCAGGCGACTTGGGCGTTGCGTGGAGTGGCGGTGCTCAACTTTGCCCATGTCGCCAGCGAGTTGAGAATGCGCTGCTGCGGACCGGGCAGGGAGCCATCGCCGCTCGCCGACGGCCGAGACGACACCAGGGGGGTCGGCGTGCGGGCAGGGACCGCAGTCGCCGGCGCCGTCGGCAAGACGTCGTTCTCCGCGAGGATGAACTCGATGGTTTCAGAATCGAGGCTAGCATCGATCGATGCAGCGAAGTTTCTGATGGTACGTCGAGTGTTCTCCTTCAGGGTATTGAATGCGATCGCACCCTGATTTTGAGCCTCCTCGAACCCGGCCTTGAAACCCTTTTGTTCGGCTGCCGTAATGGCACGGGCATCCGGAGGAGCCGCGGCCCTCGCGCTGTCGCGCTCGCGCTCCAGCGTTTGATTGTCGCGCTCGAGCACCGAGATCCGCTCGCGTAGCCGTGTCGGATCATCGCCCTCCGCCTGCCGCGCGGCATCGCCAATGATGGAGCGCAGCCGGTCGCGATCGACGGGCGCCGTCGTGACCTGCAGTTCGGCGTCGCCGTCGGTCGGCGTCGCAGAATTGTCGAAAGTCGAGATCTTCGGGAATTGCACCAAGTCGGCGACCTGTGCCGCGCCGGAACATAGCCAGCCAGAGCCGGTCTTCAACGAGGCGAGGGACGATGACACGCGCTCGAAGGTCGCTTTGTCGACGTTGGCCTTCAGCCACTTCTTGATCGGATCCTGATCGGCCGGGCGCCGTGAGGCGGTGCGCGATCATGGTGTCGCAGCTGCCGAGCACGGCGTTGTGCAGCGCCTGGGTCCGCTGGGTCACCACCATCAGGCGAATGCCCTTCGACCGGCCCGCGGTGGCCAGCTTCTTGGCGTTGTGGATCGCGAGGTTCTCGGCGCCGATGCCGGCACGCTCCTTCGGCGCGAATTCGTGCGCCTCTTCGATCACGAGATAGACGACACCGCGCATCCGCTTCATCAGGGCAGGGGCGAAGTCGTTGAAGAATTTCTGGAGGCCGCCGGCATTGAAGTCCGCCATGTCGATGATGGACAGCGGCAGATCGCCTGTGGCGACGAGCTCGCCGATCGCCTTGCCGGCGGAGTCATGCAGCGCGACGTGACCGCGCGGGCCGCCGAGGATGTAGAACGGCAGGCCGGCGCGCTGGCCCTTGGCGCTCGAAGTCATGCCCCACCAATCCGACTTGATCGGATCGAGCACGCAGACTCGAGCGGACGGGTTGGCGGCGAGGATCTGCTCGACCGCGAGTTTGGCCGTGGATGTCTTGCCCGAGCCCGTCTTGCCCAGGAACGCGGTGTGCTGCTCCAAAACGGCGCGCGGGAATACGAAAGTCATAGAGGAACCTCCTTAAACCGAATGAGGTGAGTGTCGCCGCGGACGTAGAGCGGGTGCTTCGGGCTGCCGCCTTTGTTGAGGCCCAGACACCACATTTCGATTCCGTCGCGACGCAAAGCGTCTTCGGCGTCCACTGCGAAATGCACGAGCCGGCGATCGAGGTTGCCCCACGCAGCAACAACCTTGGCCGCTTGCTTTGCAGTGTCGCGGATGAGCGGCAGATTGCCCTTGCTGCGCGGTACCACGCCCGGTTTGAGGAGCGCCGCCGGCGCCGTCGCGCGGTAGTCGCAGACATTCATCATGGCGAGGCCGTCGAAGCCCCATTCCATCGAGAAGTCGATTACCTTGCTGAGGGTAGGGTCGTCGACGTTCGCGTCGGCGACTGACGGGTTCATCCCAATCCAGAGGACGAAGTTGTTCGGCAGCCTGGTGCCTGCGGTGAACAGGTTTACCCACTTCCGGGTCAAGATCAGCCGATAGCAATCGGACTCGCCGGCGAACATGGCGTCGCCGTGCACGCCGTCTGCCAGATTGAGCCGGACCTTGCCGCCGGGGTTGTGGATGGCAGCGTTCATGACGCCGCTCCAAACTGCGGCTGACCGCCCTCGATCAGGGCCTTCTTCCGCGCTGCGCAGGCCTGTATCAGTGTGTCGTACTCCGGCGACCCGATCAGGATGCTGTTCTTGGCGAGGTAGGGGCCCGACCCGTGGTACCAGTTCTCGAGATCCACGACGGTCGCGGCGCCGGCGATCGCGGGGAGCAAGAGATCGAGCGCTTGCTTCCGCTTCACGACGGCGCGCCGCTCGATCTCGCGGCGAGCGTTCCAGCGCCAGTCCTCGCCCATCCTGTGTTCTTTGTTGGCGAGCCAGTCCATGTAGCCGTCGTCGGCCGCGGACAGCGGCTTGCCGTCGAATTGGCCGAAGTCGAACTTTGTGAAGACCGCGGGCTCGGCGCTCCACTGGATGAGCGTCTCGACGGTCTGATGCTCCAGCAATTCGAGCAGTACCAGGCCGCAGACGTAGGAGTCCGGCGCCGCACGGTGGGGTGGCGATGCGCGCTCCGGGTCGACCGGCAGGTTCAGGAAGTAGCGAAGCGCCTGCAGCTTGTGGCTCACGAAATCGGGCCACTGGCGAAGGCTGCACTTCCATGTGCAGATCCAGTCGGCCTGGATGAGGGCATCGAGATACTGCCGCTCGTAGTGGGCGGCGTGCGCGGCGAAGATGATCTTACCGTCGTCGTTCGGCGTCTCGACCAGCATGCGCCAACCGTCTGCCCAGGAAGGCGCGTCCTTCACGTCGTCGTCCGTGATGTGGTGGATGCCGGACGACTCCGGCGGGATGGGCCGCGCCGGGCGAATGAACGATTGCTTGCTGACCGAAGACAGGCCCCAGATATCGCTGATGCTCCTGAGATCGGTGAAGCCGATCTCGATGACCTCGTCGGATGGCTCGAGTCCCGTGGTCTCGAGATCTGTCGAGCGAATAATCATTGCACATTCCTCCAATGCTCGCGGCTTACGATCTTCCGGATGCAGGATTCAGTTACGCCCACGCTGGGACCGGTTGGCGCGCTCTTCGGTGAACGTGAAGATGCGGCGGATCTGCGCCACAATTCGACGGCCGGGAATTGGTCCAATAGCGCGCAGCGTCCTCGAGCGTGAACCTCATGTCGCCGCTCCCGATTGCTCGGCCGACCAGCCGCGGCGCTCAGCCCATTTCAGGATGGCGGGAGTCAGCGCAGTCGAGGGGAGGCGGCTGTCCCATGTCGCGACCGGCATCTTCGATCCGGCGTGCTCTTCACAGCATCGGATCGTCCACTGGAACGGCTTCTTGTAATGGCCTTGGCCAACGACAGTCTTCGTCTCGCCGCAGTAATGGCAGCAGTCGCCGAGCCAGCCGAGGGCGAGACTGTAGCCGCGGGCGGCCTGCTGCGCCCGCTCAAGCCTCCATTTCAGATCGGGCTCGACGTGCAGGCTGGTCGACGTCACCCAGCCCTCGACCAGGTTGAGGAGCTCGGCGGCACGCTCGCCGACGAACTTCTCGCCCGCGACATTCGGCTTCCAATCCCCGACGAACCCGATGGGGAAATTCTCGGGCGGCTGGTCCGCCTTGGTTACCCACAGCGACCGCGTCGCGGGATCATATTGAGTGGCCGTCGCCCCGCTGGCCTTCCGGTAGATCGCTTCGCCTTCAGTGATCCACGGATGATGCCACCCGTGCCCGTCGATCGTCGTCTCGGTGAAGCGCAGGAAGACGTAGCCGGTGCGGGTGCAGGTCCGACATGGCTCGTCGGTCTGTCCGTTGTACTGGCAGAAGAACTTGCCGGTGCCGAAGCAATTATGACACTTCACCGAGACGCCAACCGGCCGCGCGTCCGCCTGGCCGGCTGCGGCGTAGATCATCGCGACGAGTCCCTTGTAGTGGTAGATCGCGTCGCGGCCGCAGCCATGGGCGCGGGCATGCCCGTTGAGCACGCTGAGCGCCGCAACAACCTCCGTCGGGACCAATGTGGATCTCGTTTCAATCGTTATCGTAATCGCCGTCATCCCAAGGAAAGTCGTGTTCGTGCTGGCGCAATTCCTCTTGGATGGCGTCCTGCTGCTTCTGATGGCACACGCCACAGATCCGGTAGACCGGGCCAGCGCTGCCCTCGTCGATGTCGCGCGCGCTGCGTAGATCGGTCGCGTCCGTCTTGCACCAATCGCAGCAGCCGGTTCGCGCCTCTGGAGATCGCGCGTAAGCCCGATCCGCTTCGAGGCATTGTTGGCAGAGGTCGTTCATCTCCGAGCCGAAGGAGTCGGTCTCGCCTTGAACGCGGGCGACTGCCGGCCGGTCAGGATGCCGGTCGCACATCGTGCCGTCCGGCACGGCGTGGCTAGATCCGGGCAAGCTGGAGATGGGGCCGGTGACGTCAGCCATGGGCGGCCTCCCTCTTCAGGGCTTCCGCAATCTCTGGCGAAACCGTGCCGCCGGTCTTGGCGAGATATGCCGCCATCAGCGCCGCGGTTAGGTTGTCGCCCTCAAACCGCCGTTCCTTCCAGTCGGTGTAGTCGCCGCAGACCTCGACTGCGCTGTCCGGCCCCATGTTGAAATCGGGGTTGTCGCAGAACAGCGTGACGCTGTGGGCCTCGTCCGCGCGCAGGGCCTCGACCAGCAACCACGCCGCTGGCGGAGCGGGCTTCCGCGCCGACCAAGCTTGGACGCTCGCCTCGCAGTGGCAGGCCCTGCATTGGACCTTGGGGATTTCCTTCATCCCGTCGTTGAGCGAAACCCAATGACTGAAGAGGTTCAGGCTCGTGCCGAGACACAGCGGGCAGGGATAGACAGCGCCGTCGATGCTCATGCCGCTTTGCCCTGTTGCTTAACCTGCGCGTAGTGCCAGTCCCGGACCGTCCGATACGACAGCCCGGTCAGGAGCTCGGTCGCGCGTCGGCACTGCTCCAGCGAGAACATGCCGAAGTGGCAGGCATCGCGATCGATCCCGAGGTGGTGCGCCAGGTAGCGATAGAGGCGGGACCGAGCCGCCTTCAGGATCCTCGCCTTCGCTTTGTGGTCCTCGGGGGCGTATTGCCCGGTCGTCGGCGCACTCTTCCAGATCGGATCGAAGACATTGTCGTGCAGGTTCGATCGCGCCGCGCGGGTGGCAGCATCCGCCGGCGTGCCGAGGCTCTTCGTGGTGCCGGGATGGCAGCCGCAATACTTGCTGCAGCGGTCGCACTTATAGAAGTGCTTCCAGTGCAGGTCGCGCCGGTTCGGATAGATCTCCTTGCCATTCGTCAGGCGAGCGGCCATGCCGCAACAGATGGGAGCGAAATCGGTCATGCTGCGCGCGCCTCCGGCATATCGATGTTGGCTTTGATGACTTTGAAGGTGAGGGCGACGACCTCGGGATTTGCGTCCCACGAGCCCATGCCGTACAGCGATCGCCAAAGCGCGGAGAAGCAGGCGACGGCATCGGTCCCGCGGTTCAACCCGGCCCAATAGTCGCGCTCACCGCGGTGCTCGACGCCTTCGGCGAGGGCGTCGGCGTCACTGATCGCTGTCAGCCGCTCGATCCGGGTGGCCGTCACGATGAGCGTGATCCGCGAGAACGCGCGTGGCATGTGGATCGAAACAATCTGCTTGGTCCAGTCACCGTCATCGGGATTGCCGTCGGCCCAGTACCAGACGCTCGAGTCGACGATTTGGCTCGGCTTCGTCCCGGTCCAGCGATGTTCGGCGCTGGTTGTCTCGCGAACCCAGAGACGATCTCCGACCTTCACCGATTGCCATGACGATGCGGGCCACGCGATACGCATGCCGGTATCGTCTGGGCCGCTGACCTTGCACCCCTTCGCCCGAAGGCTCTTGGCCTGGTGGCCATCCTCGTCATCATAGACGCTGAACGGCTCTCCCCAAGCCAACCGTCTGGTCATGGTCTTTCCAGTCCCCGGGGCTTCGACCTCGCGAAGCAAGCCCCGCACCATTGGCGCGCTGAAGATGACCGGAGCGTCCTTCACCGTTGACCTCAGAGCCGGCTGGAGATGTTGATATTGCGGGCGGCAACAGCTGTGACGATGCGCGGCACGGCATAGGTCGCGCTCGCAATCAACGACAGCGTAATCGTCAGGATGGGGTGATCCGAAACCCAGTTGAGCAAGTCCATCAACGTTCTCCCTTTTCAAAAACGGCCTCGCAGACCGCGCGGCACTTCTCGATGTCGAACCGGTCATCGGTCCGAACCCCGCTTTCAATGTCGATCCAGTACCGACCCGGCATCTGCTCGAGCACCGACATGACGCCACCGATGTTGTCGGGTGAGATGCCGCCGGCGTACCCGACGAGCCGGTCGCCGCCGGGATGCATCGGCCAGGCCGTCGGCGCGACGCCGGCGCCGCCGCTGCGGTCGAACAGCCAGTCCACCGAGGTGTCGGTCGGGAAGGAGTCGGCGCGGGTCTGCGCGATCGCGCGCATTGATCCCCAGCCGTTCCGGAATTCGATGATCTGGCCGGATCTGGTTCGGCGTGGTTCACCTGAATCCGCGCGAAGTGCCCAGATCGACCGGGATGGTGTCGACGATGGACTCGCCCGCCATGATGCGGCGGCTGTAGTCGCCGCAGAGGTGCGCGGACAGGCGTAGCCCGCTCCACATGAAGCGGGACAGCGCGTCTCCGTCGGGATAGCGCGGATCGGTGCCCTGGCGCTTCGGGCTGAACAAGATGCCGAACTCGACCGGGTACTTGATCGAGAGGACGTGGATGTCGTGGAGCTCGGTCCAGTTGTCGATCCCGGTGAACGTGATGAACTCAGGCTTCATGCTGCGGCTCCATGATGCTGCGGCACACGCAGCGGATTGTCGTAATCGGCCGGCAGGAAGGCCTGCAGGTCGCGTTTGACGTAATGGCGGGCACCGAGCTCACGGCAGACCTGCGTGACGTCGCGGGTGTAGGCGGCCCAATCGATTGTCTTGGAGATCTTCGAGACGTAATTGGCCTTGCCGATCTTGTAGAGGTCGACGAATTCGTGGGTGGCGCGGATGATCGAGATCGAGGCCGCGGCATCGAGCGTCGGCTCGAGCGATACCCAGGTGAAGATCCCGGCATCATGGAACGTCCGGAGGACGTCAATCCGTTCCCATGGCAGCGCGGCGTTGCGCTCCCATGTCAGTGAGAAGTCATCGTCAAGCGAGGTCAGCGTGCAGGCGTAGGCGTCGCGCTCGCGGCGGTATTCCGGCAGGAAGGGCAGGGCGCGGCGGCCGCCCTTCGACAGCGTGCAGAAAGCCATGCCGGCCTCTTTGAGGGCGCGCATCGTCTGCCGAGTCAGGGAAAGATCGCCGCGGTGGAATGGATCGCTGGAGAACGTGATGAAGATCTGATCGGCGGGATGGCCGTCGGAGACGCCGGCCGCCTGATAGCGTCGGATATCGCGCTCGAGGCGCTGCATGAACCCGGGCCGCGGTACCGCGCCCTGGTCGAAAGTCGGCCGCGGGATATGCGTCGCAGGCGGGACATAGCAGTAGGCGCAGCCATGCCCACACCCGCGGTACGGATTGGTGGCCAGCGGCGCGTACTCGCCGGCGTTTCCCTTGGGTCGATAGATGACATCGGCACCAGGTACGATCGGCTGGTCCGTGAAGTGTCCGTCGGCGCCGATCATTGGGCACCGTCCTTTGGAGCGGCATCGTCCCACTCCTTGTCGCGGCGCCGCTTTTCCAGCAGGTTCGCGTAAGCCTCACGAAAAAGTTCAAAGTCCGAGAATTCCAGCGCAGGATCGCCGCCGTCGACTTTCAGCGTGTAGACCGATCTGGCGTTGCCTTCGTTCTTGCCGGTTCCGACCCAGGACGAGACATAGCCGATGACGTTCGTCTGCTCGTCGAGCAACTCATCGCCGTATGTGGATCCGCCGCTCGCGCGCAGATGCATCACGCGCCGACGAAGGATGCGCGGAACCGCGGCGGTCAGAGTGGCATCTGGGGTTTCTGAGGTCGCGGTCATCGCTCGCCCCCGATCGCGCAGGGCGTGCCGTCGCCCATCTCGGCCATGACCTCGGCGACGACCGGCGAGAACTTACGGTAGGCATGAAGTGCCGTCGTGTGATCGCGGCCGCCGAAGCTGCGGCCGATCCCGCCGTAGCTCGTGGTGGTCAGCAGCTTGGCGAGGCACATCGCGATTTGACGAATGCGGGTGACACCATGCCTGCGCGAATGGTGAGTGAATCCGTCTTGGCTAACCTTGAAGGCTTGGCCGACTGACGCCTTGATCAAGCTGATCCGGCGCTGGTTCTCCGGCGCCTGACGAAGCAGGTTGCGATATCCTGCGATCGATCGGCGGATAGCCACTCTCTCGGCCTCGTCGCTGAGCCTCCCGATCTCTTCCGGGGGCCGCCGCATCTGGGACGTGATGATGTCCTCGACCGTCGCGAAGGCGAACGGTGCCGGCAGGAGGAGGGCGCCTGGGCGCCGCAACGCCAGCACGTCACGTCGCCACTGCGGCACCATGACCGGCAGCCGAGCACGGACCTCTCGATAGTGAGCCGACAACTCAGCCGACGACCTGAACTCAAGAGTTACTGACGTCGCGGGGTTCATCGAAACCTCCGGGAGTTGCGGTTCGGGAAGGTCGACCGCCCGCGGATCTTTCGCTTCGGTTTCGCCGGCGCCGGGTCGGTCATCCGCTTGATCTTCGCGCGACGATGGGAGTCGGAGCCGACGGTGGTTGCGCCGTTGCCATGAGTCCGGAACTTGTGGCCTGCG
Organism: Bradyrhizobium sp. USDA 4503; assembly: GCF_054055815.1. Taxonomy (NCBI): domain Bacteria; kingdom Pseudomonadati; phylum Pseudomonadota; class Alphaproteobacteria; order Hyphomicrobiales; family Nitrobacteraceae; genus Bradyrhizobium; species Bradyrhizobium sp. USDA 4503. The sequence continues at coordinate 1,785,152 of NZ_JBSRXS010000001.1, read as the reverse complement.
ATGGTGCAGGCATCAATGAAGGCTGGATCATTGGCGGGCGGGATCGTGTCATCGGTCGCGGTGTCGAACTTCCGCTCCCAAAGCGCGGGCCTGTGGTCGAACTGCGTGTTCTCCACTGATCCCAGCTTTTCCTTCGTCTGGGCGCAGCGACCGCCTTGTCGGATCAAGACCTCAAGCTTGACCCGGCACGGCATGGCCGGCCGCTTCCAATCCGCTGGCGGGCGATCGAGGATCGTCATCGTGCGATGATCCCCTCGACCTTCTTGCTGCAGGCAGCCAGGTCTACCGAGCCGGTGAGGCGTTCACCGTGCACGGCGTAGATCTCGCCGCGCTTCTTCTCGGCGTCGCCTTCGAACCGGCCATACTTGTTGAGCCACTGCTCGGACATCTTGCCGAGTTTCTGCGGGCCGCCGTTCTCGATAGTCAGGAGCGCGCGGTGGTACGAGGAAAGGTCGGGAGCGGACGCGCCGTTGCCACGAGATGCGTCCGCTCCGTTAGCGGTCGAGCCTTGGGGGTTGCCCGACTGCGGTTTGCCGTCCTGGGCGGAGGTTGGGTCGGACAGCAAATCAGGTTGGGACGAGCCACTGGCGGTGCGCTCCTGGCTCGTCCCTTCATCGGCGGGGGCTGGCTTCGCCGACGTCTGCGCCGAGGTGGCAGCGCTGTCCGATCCGGCCGCAGGTTGATGTCCTGCCGCATGGTCGGATGGATGCGCTGCCTCCGCCGCGGCGGAATCTGTGACCGGCTTGTCACCGGCGGCTTGTTCTTGGTTCGCAGCACCGGTTACCGCGGTCTGCTGATCTCCACCGGAGACCGTATCCTTCTTCACCAGCGGGTTGTAGTCGGGATCCGCCTGGGGCGGCTTCTCCTTGGCGAACATCTCCTCGACCGTGGCTTCGCCATTCTTGATCGACATGAACATGCCGCGCAGCGTCGCGATGTGCTCGAGCCGGATGTCGGCCTCGCCGTTGACGTCGAGAGCCTCGAAGATCTGATCGGGCGTGACGCCAAAGGTCGCGAATGCCTTGATGGCCTTGTCGCGATTCTGAGAAAGCGTCGCGGTGGTGCCGGCGACGACCTCGCGGGCCGCATGATACGCGGGCCGATAGACGCCGCGCGGAATGCCGGCGAGAATTGCGTTACGCTTCGCGATCGAGCAGGCGGCGTTGCCAGTAACCGTGATCATGTCTTCGGAGAAGAGGTTGCCGCTTGACGTCGAGATTCTGCGCCGCACCGTCGCGGTCGAGGCCATGTTGGTTTCAAGATCGTGGAATGTGCCGACGGCCTCGACGTACTTGTCCTTCTTGTTGACGGTCACGACGTGAGCTTCGATTCGACAGTTGCCCCAGCATTGGGCCGCGATCTCGGCCAGGCGAATGCTCGGTCCTTCAATCGCCGCGTTGGCGGTATCGGTCGAGTCACCACCACCGCGGTTCTGCTGCTTCTTCTTGCGGACGAGCGCGTACAGCGACTCCGCGGCCGTCTCCTCGTCCAGCGTGGCCAGGCTCTTGATGTTGCCGATCGCGCGCGAGACGTTCCGCGGGTACATTTTGGCGGTAGCGATCTGGCCGTCGATCTCGGCGCGCAGCATTGCCGGCATCGCACTTTCCACCACGACGGCTGGCAGCGTTTGACGTTCTTGGTCGCGATCATCGACAATCATATTCATCGTCAGTCCTCAGAGGTTTAGGTGAAAGCCCAAGACGGGAAGTCGGTGTCGCCCCAGACTTCAGCCGGGAGCTCCGGCACCCAGTCCTGGTCGAGGCCGAACTTCTCGACGTAGAGGCGGTAGTTCTTGATTGCGTCGTCGATATCGACGGCGGCCTGGCGGAAGATCATGCTGCCGAGATCGAACTCCGCGACGACCGGCTGCGGCGCGCCCGAGGCCTTGATCAGCACCCAGACCCATTTCAGAGCCTCCGCCGAGTGTGGATCGCGCTCCGCGACCGCGAGGGCGGCAAACACGGACTCGAGGAAGGCAGGCGAGTAGGGGCAATCGAAGACCTTGCCGTCGGCGTAGAGCTTGGCGGCTACCTTCAGCGCGCGGATGTATGCCGCGGCCTGCAGGTCGTACCGCATGCGCGAGATCGCCTTCTTCGCACCTTCCCTCAAACGCTCCTGCAAGAAGGGGCGGAAGGACTTCAAGTCGACGACGGCGTGAGACAGCAGGTGGTCGATACGTGCTTTCAGGCGCACGCCGTTCTCGACGTAGAAGATCGAGACCTCAGATGCGCCAGCGGTGAAGGTGCCGTCCTCCATGACGGGCGCCAGCTTCGGCTCTCGCTGCATCCACTCCACGGCGCGCTCGATATGCTCGATCGCTTCGCGCGGAATGATGGTCTTGCCGGCGTGCTCGGTCTCGAACCGAGCCATGATCTCGTCCCAGATCGGGACGCTTTGGTCGAACTCGCGGATCGCGGTGGCCACCAAAGCCTTGGTGTTACCGATCTTTGTCAGACCCAGCTTCTTGGCGTGCTCGCGGAGGTGATCCATCGTCACGAGCGCTTTCGGATAGTCGACCAGCGACGGCGCGATCGGGAAGCGCTCGGCGAGGAACTGCTTTCCCTCGAGCGCGCGGCAGTGGATCGCGCGCCCCCACTTCAACTGGAACGTCTCTTTCTGCTCGGCGCCGTGGAGGCGGCCGTGTTGGTATTCGATCGGGTCGATCACCAGTTCCTTCAGCTTCGTGGATCCGAGCGAGGTGTCCTGGTGGTACTTGTCCTCGGGCACGCCGAAGTAGATTCCGGGCTCGAATTTCACGGGCTCGGTAGCGACGGCATCAGCGATGGGCACAACGGCGTTCATTGTCAGTTTCCGGAGAAGAGGCCGCACGAGCCGAGACCCGCGCGGCAAGTTGGGGAGGAACTGTCACTCCGCGGCTTGCTGCTTGGCGCCGCGGACGTGGCCGTCTTCGATGACCACCGCGGTCGGCCGATTGGAATTGACGGTCTCCGCGATGACGAGCAGATCCTGCTCGTCGGCGAGGCGGACGAGGGCCGCCCAGGACTCGTCGTCCAGCAGCGCGGCGTGCTTAGTCGTCAGGAAGCGGAGCCGCGGCTGCAGCTTCATCGCGATAGCGACGGCCAGGCTGAGCTTCTGTGCCTGGCTGGCTTGGGCGAGGGGGTGGCCGTCCAGTAGAATGGTGCCTTCACCGAACGAGATGCCGGCGATCGGCATCTCGGCCTCCGCGACCGCCTTCTTCTTGGCGGCTTCGCGGGCCGCCATGGCGTTCGTCAGTTCCTCGGACCGCTTCTCCAGTGCCGCCGCTTCCTCGTCGAGCCGAGTCCGGTCAGCCCGTGCGCGCTCCGCCGCACCGAAGCGCGCATTGGCTTCGCGGGCGGCAGTGATGCGCGCCGTCAGGTCTGCGGTATCAACCAGATCGGGAATGGCGGCCTCGGCCACCTCAAGGCGGATGTTCGCGGCCTCGGTCTCGTCTCGGTCAGCCGCAGCTTCGAGGCTGGCGATCTGCGTCCTCAGATCTTCGACACGTCGGCGCGCGGCCTCGGCGGCCGTATCCAGAACAGCGGCCTTCTGCTTGCGCGCAGCGATATCCGCGCGATACCGTTCCGCGGCAGCGTTGGTTTCGCCCGCGGCGGCGAGTTCGGCGACTAGCTTGGCCTCGTCCTGGCGCTCGGTCGGCGCTTCCGGGTCGATCCGGATCCCGTCCGCCTGAACCCGCTTGGCCTTGGCATCACGGTTGATGTCGGTCCTGGCCTTGAAGTCTTCCTCGTCCGCCTTGGCGATCGCATCGAAGTCGACGCCGGATACGAACGATTTCAGAAGGTCAAACTGTTCCTTCGGCTTCTTGCTGATGAAGTCGAGCGGGTCGCAGCTGAGGGCGCCGATCAGCGTGTTCAAGATCTGCTGCGGCTTATCGGAGCGGAAGCCATCCTCATTCTCGATGGTGAGGCTGGTCGACCAGTCGCCGTCATCCTTCTTCTTGATCCGGCGGGTGACGCGGTACTTCAGGCCGGCTGCGTCGCCGATGTCGACCACGATATTGCCCATCTTGGCCCCGTCATGGACGGGATCGGCCGGGATCATCTTCTCGCCGCCGAGCGCGGCCCACAGCGCGTCAATCACGCTGCTCTTGCCCTGGCGGTTGCGTCCGGTGAGCTCGAGGACGTTGCCGTTGGGCTGGATCCGCACCGCGCGGACGCGCAACACGTTCTCGACGTCGAGGGAAAGGATCTTGAGCGGTGAGGGCTGTTCGGTCATGGGAGCCTATGGTGAGACGGTTGGAAGTGGGGTTCTGAGGAACTGCGGCCGACCCGGCGGCAGACCGGTGCCGTCGTCCTCGTCGTCGGCCGCGGCCAGATGCTCCCTGCGGACATCGTCCAAGGTGCGCTGGCGCTGAACCGGTGCGGGTCCGGGCGCCGCGACCACCGAGGGCCGCGGCGCCGTGGTGCCGTCGGCGCGCACCGGAGCGACGGTCGGCGCCACTGCCGGCGCTCGGCGCGCGACATCAACGGCAGACTCGGCGAGCGACTTCATGCTGTCGCCGACATCGTGAGCCGTATCGAAAAGGCGCTTGGTGTGCGCCTCGAGGAAGGCATTTCGCTCGAGCAGTTGCCGGACTTCTGCCCTCGTTGCCGTGAGCTCGGCCTGAAAGTTCGACGCGCGGTCATCCGCCTGGTCGAGCTCACGCCTAAGCATCACGATCTGGTCGCGCGCCGTGTTCAATTCATCGATATCGGCCTGCCAGGCCTGACCGATGGTTTCCATGTTGGCGCCGAGCCGTAGCAGCACGGACGGCTCGAGCTCAATTCGCCGCTCAGCCATGGATGACCCCCATGGCGGCTGACGCCTTGATGATGCAGCCAAAGATCATCCCCGCGATCGCGAAGAACGCCGCAACTTCCCGCACGAATGTTCGGATAGCCGCCATCAGGAAGCCGACTCCTTTTGCCGATCGGTGACGAAGGCGGCGCCCAACAGCGCGCCGAGAACGAGGCCGAGCAACAGCGCGGCACAGAGAAGCTCGACGGTCGCGCCCTCGATGATGAGAGCCGCAATGACGGCGAGCAGGGCGAGGATGATGGCGCGTTCCAGCTTCATGCCGCCACCGCGCTCAGATCTATCGGGCCATCACGGCGCGCCAGCGCGATCGCCGCGGCCAGGCGCGGCTTGACCTGGGAATACGGGCGCGCCTCGGCCGGTTTCCACAGGATCTGGAAGGCACGGGCCTCAATCTCGTCGACTGTGCCCTCGAAAGTCATGCCGCTTGACCGCAGGATCACGGCATAGGCGCCGGTGAGGTCGAGGTCGAAGGTGTCCGGCGTGCACCGGGTCATTCCTGGATGCGCCATTGGCTAGCCCCAATCCCTATTTTCCGCGGCGAGGGCGGTGTCGAAGCGGTCATCCGCTGCGACGTCCTCGGGTGTTTCCAATCGGAATCCGAAGTCTTCCGGCCGTGCCATGAGCCGCTCGACGAAACCGTCGTAGGCGGCGCGCTCTTCTGGAGTCGCCGCGGCGCGTTCCGCCGCCGGCGCGAAGATGAGGCGAGTCCAACTCGGCGGTAGGCTTTCCGTGATCACGGGCGAGCCTCCTCGCTTGGAGTACCGGCGCGCGGAAACGGAAGGATCTTCGCGCACACCTCTGGCGTGGTGGCAGCGTGACGAGCCGCCATCCGCGCGGCCGCGCCGACCTGGAGTGCGGCAAGTCCCTTGTGCGTGTCGATGGCGAGCCCGGCGATCGCCAGGCGCAATTCGTCCGCCGTTGCGCCGCCGCGCGCGGCAAGCGCCCGCAGTTGCTCAATGGTCTGGATCTGCGCCTGCTCGAGATAGCCGGCCCGGAAGGCTAGGTCGTCGATGATGGCGGTCGGATCGAGGGAAAGGTCCGTCATGCCGAGACCTTTCCGGCGCGACGTTGGATATCGAGATTGCGGATGGCGCGGCGATCGCGCTTGGTCTGCGCAGCGGCTCGGGCATCGTCCGGGCTCCAGCGGCGCTGGCCGACGAACAGAACTTTCCCGTCGACCCGCTCGGTGACGTAGCGATCGGCATCGACCACGAGCGTGCCGGCCTCGTCGCGGCGGTATCGGATGATATAGCCGGCCTCGTCGTCGGCCTCGATCACGTCACGAACGGCTTGGCCGTCAACGGTGATCTCGGGGCACACGAAGAAGAACTTCCGCCAGTCGCTCTTGCCGGAGACGCGGATCAGCATGCGGAGTCCTCCACGCGCTTCGCGATACCGAAAGCCGTAGCGGCCTCCTCGGCGCGGCCGGCCGCCTTGAGCGAGGATCCGGCATTGAACAGGGCGAGCATCAGGTCGCCGCGGTCGCGGACCGCGCGCCAGTAAGGCTTCACCAGGAAGAGCGCACAGAACGCGACACCGGTTCCGAGCGAAAAGACTGCTGTGCCGATGTAGCCGAGCAAGGTCATGCGCCTCACCGATCTGTCGGGATGTGGAGGGCGGCGATCTTGTCGGCGTCGACCGAGCGGACCCAGATCTGATCGCGGGAGCGCCAGGCTTTGAAGCCGGCCGAGCGGATCGCGCTGATGATGCGCGCGGTCAACTCATCGGTCCGGCCATCCACCCACAGGATCCGCGCACCGCAGTTGCGGTACTGGTCGGATGAGTCCTTCACTCCGAAGGCGTTCCGGCGGTTTGTGGTGACGTTGAGCATCTGGCGTGGTCTCCCGTGGCGTGCGGGAGAATACCGTTTTGGTATTTACTGTCAATACCAGCGTGGTATTATTTTTTTTTGGGATAGTTCCTGCGATGGTAAATCGCGGGGCGCCCAGCGCTCCTTCCGCGCCCTTCGAGGTCCTGTAATTGGCTTATCGCGGCTACATCAAGCTCTACCGTTCGCTCTACGAGCACGAGTTCTTCCGGCCATCCCCGATGTCCGAGAGAGAGGTCTTTACCTGGATGATTCAGGAAGCGGCATGGAAGCCGCGGCAGCGCCGGTTCGGCCAGTTCTTCGTCGATCTCGATCGCGGAGACCTTGCGGGGTCTCTGCGTTTTCTCGCTGAAAAATGGCTGTGGAGTGTGGGGGCGGTGAGGGGTTACTTGGGCCGATGCGAGAAGGAGGGCATGATCAACACACGGACCGACAAGGGGGTTACGATCATAACCATATGTAACTACGAGTATTATCAGGGTGACGATCAGCCGGACGACACAGTGGACGACAAGGTCTCAGCACAGCGTCAGCAAGGTGACAGCACAGCGCCAGCACACGACCAGCACAAAACAGAAGAAATAAAAAATACAAGAAAGGAAGAAGGGGATGAACATATCGCGCCCGTTGCCGGGCGCGAACTGGCCCGCGCACAAAGCCTTTTTGGCGATGATCCTCCGGCCGAGGAGCGGCAGCCGAAGCGCAGAGGTCGGCAGACTGCGGGGCGGAGGACGAAGCTGCCGGCTGACTGGGAGCTTCCTGTATCGGGTTGGAAGTATGCTCGAGACCGCGGCTGGAACGACGATCACATCCGGTTCCAGGCGGAGAAGTTCAAGAACTTCCACACCAGCAGGGGCAACCTGATGGCCGACTGGGATGCGGCATGGCGGACATGGGTGGGGAACGACTATGACCGCCGGACGCCTCGAGGCGGCACACCGGCGGCGCCGAGCCGCGTCGACACCGCGATCGAGGGGATGATGGCGGGTCTCACTGAGGAGGATTTCCATGCGCGATCTCGTTGAACAGCCGCGGGGTAAGCCGCCGGCGCCGCCGTCATTTTCGCGGCTCGAGCCGGCACTGCGCGAGCTCGCGGCCGCACGCGAGGCGGCCGCTCTGTCGGACGAGCCGAGCGCTGAGTTGCTGCGCACTCTCGACCGGGCGATCGAGATCCATGGGCAGAACAAGGCGACTTTCGACCAAGCATTGGCGCCAATACCCAAAGCCGGCGCGGTTGCCTATCTTGGCCTGCTGCTGCAAGCGTTCCCGAACGGCGGCGTTCAGCAAGCCAGTGCGTTTGGCCAGTTCATGCGTGAAGACGTCATGTCACTGGATCCGTCGTTCGGGGCGGTCGAGATGGCTTGCCGGCGCTGGCGACAAAAATCCAAGTTCCTGCCGGCGATCGCCGAGATGATGGTCGAGGTAAGGGCGGCCCGCGACGAGCTCGCCGGCATCGCCGAATTCGTCGATCGGCTTCCGGCGATCCGGAACTCACTCGCCGCGAGGTTGTCGCGCTAACGGCTGGAGCTCGCCTTCAGCGCGTCGCCGACCGCCTGGCGAAGTTGCTGGTCAACGGTCTCGACATAGCTCGAGTCCGTCGACTGTCCGGTGGCGCGGAAGGTGCGTTGGATCTCGCCGAGCTCTTCCTGTTCCGCGATCAGCTTGTCGACCGTTCGCTTGCCGCCAAACTCGGTCTGGTATTTGACGAACGCCGACTTGCACGCCTGCCTCACCGCCTGGTTCAGCGATGTTCGGTCGGTGCATTCCGCAAAATAGTTCAGCAGCGATCGCAGTTCGGGCACGGCCATTCGCGCGATTTCCACGCGCGCCGCCGCGAGATCCTGATCCGATAGCTTCGGGAGCTCAGCCCGCGCGGCGCAGCCAAGGCTCAGGACGATGGCGGCGAAGAGCGATCTCGATATTGTAGCCCCAACCGCCCTGAGCGCGGCACCGCGAACAAAATAGGTGCTTGCCCAGGGTCTCGATCGGTGTTGTTGGATCGATGCGATAATAGGCCAAGTCATGCTCGGACCAGATCTTTGCGTGACCGCAGTCGGTGCAGGTAATTTCGAGAAACGGCTCTGACGTAACAGTTTTTTGGCTTTGGGTAGATCGCATCGCCGTCGCAACTTCCAGGAGGGAAGGCGATGATTGAATCTTTCTGCCGCAGAGTCGAATCCAATTTTTCCGCGCAACATCTGGTGGTCTACTTGCCGTCCGGACCCACCAGCTTGTCGATCCGATAGACCCGATTTGCCGGGAAGCGCATAATCGCGTCATGGCCTTTGGGTGGGTTTAGCTGCTCGAGCACGAGCTCCTTCCCGAAGGACACGAAACGCTTGACGTAGCATTCGAAGACGCCTTCCTCATCAGTGTAGAGTTGAGCGACGACGTAACTACCCTTGCCATATGGCGCTTCCGGATTTGCGATCACCATTTCGCCGTCTTCGTAGCGCGGCGACATAGAGTTCCCGAAAATGTAGAGCGCATATGCCTTCGACACAGCCTCGACGCTCGGCGGCGCGAGAATGTAGCCCTGTTTTTCCCCGTTCAAGATGAACTTACCTTCCCTGCCGCCCGCGGCGCGGCCAAGGATGTCGATCCGCCGGCGTGTTGTTCTTGTCGGCTCATTTGCGAGCCCGGCATTGGGTGGCGACTGTACGGGAGGTGGCTCGGGGATGCCAACCTCAGCGAGTGATACTTTTGGCGTTTCCTTAACGGTTCCGCGCGGCGGCTCCAGCAGTTCTGGCACCGACTTGCCGAGCGCTGCGGCGATGCGCTGGAGCCAATCGACTGTCAGCTTGCGCTCACCATTCTCCAGCCGATTGATTTGCGGCTGCGAGGTTCCGACCTTCTTGGCCAACTCATGATCGGCCATGCCGGCAGCCTCGCGGTGTGCGGCGAGGAAATTCGGCTTTTCTTTCATGACCTTGGTCTGTTGGCGACTCATGCCAGTTTGGTAATTCACCGAAACGGTATTGTCTAAAACCAGATTGGTATTAATGCCTTGTGCGACAGATACCATTATGGTATTTCGTCGCTATGAAACTCAGCGACTGGATCGCCCGCGAGGGGCTTAGCCACCAAGAGGTCGGGGACCGGATTGGGAAGTCCCAGGCCGCGGTCAGCCGCTATGCGGCCGGCAAGCGCATGCCGGACGAGGAAACCCTCATCAAGATCTTCGAGGTCACCGCCGGCGAGGTCACGCCGAACGATTTCGTCGACCTGCCGGTCATCGAGCAGGAGCGCGAGTCCGAGGCTGATGCTGGCGCGGTCGAGGGGTGATGCATGACGTCCCCGACGATCTATTTTGCTCAGGCGAGGCGCGATGGACCGATCAAGATCGGGTTCACCGCCGGCAAGCCATCGCAGAGGATCGCAAAGCTTCAGACGGGCTGCCCCTGGCCAATCGTTATCCTCGCGACCGTCAGCGGAACCACGGCCGAGGAAGCCAAGCTTCATCAGATATTCGCCGATCTCCGGACCGAGGGAGAATGGTTCAAGGCTGATGGCGCGCTCTTGCGCGCGATCCGTGAGCTCGCTGCCGGGATCTACAAGTGGCCAGAGCAGCAAGGCGAGAAGCGGCTGCTGCCAGACCAGCCGTCGATCGCCGACGTGATCTGGGCTGCCGGCGGTCCGGCCAAAATTGCCGCGGCTTCCAAAGGAGCCATAACCGTCGATGCGGTCCACAAGTGGCGGCGCAACGGAATCCGAGACTGGCATTGGGCGCTCCTGATGTCGCTGTGCGGCGCCACGGTTGAGCAACTCTACCGAGCTAACTTGAAACAGGCCGCGAGCGACATGCCCGCGGAGCAGGCGGCATGAGGTCAGCATCATGACATGCCGCCGATCACAGTCTTCAGCGTCGCGGCTTTCGTCGACAACCTCGTCGCTTGGTCGATCAGTTCGGGCTTGCGGATGGCCCAGTGTGTATCCGTGCGTTCAGAGGCGTGCAGCAGCAGCTTCTCCGAAAGGCGGTCGAGCATGACCGCCGCGCAGCTCCTCGGCACCAAGCCGGCATCGATCAGCATCTGCAGCATCGCATCGAAGCATTCTTCCGCAATCAGCATTCGTGTTCCGGCCAGGGCGGCGCGCGCCCAGTCGTCATCTTTGTCAGGCGTCGGCACCACGGCGACGCTCGAATTGTGTTTGTGAAAAAAGGGAGCATTCATCATGGGAACAGCATCGCTTGCCGCTTCGATCAATGCAAACGAACCCCTTCTACGTTCGTGCAAACCGATTTCTACGAACGTAAGAGCCGCAAAAATCACCGCTGAAATCATTCGGGTTTGTCGCAACGCGATGACCGGCGGCAGCTTCCGAAAGACCATGGCGGCGCGCGCGAAGTGCTCCATGGGCACCGTCGACAATTGGACCGCGAGCAATCGCGTCATCGACATCGAACATTTTCTGAATGTCTGCGCGGGGCCCGAAGGCCTCGAATGCATCGACGCGCTCTGGGCTCACATCCCGGAGGAGACGCGCGAGCGTTGGCTGACGCGGCAGATCCTCGAGCGCCGCCTTGCCGAGGCGGAGGCCGAAGTGAAGCGGGTGCGGCGCGAGGCGGACGAGCGGCAAATCCACATGGAGTTGAGCCGACGCTGAGAGCGAGCGGTCGGACAGGCTACGAGCCGCGCGGTATCGCGGCGCATCAATCAAGCGAGCTTCTCGGTGTTTCCATTCCTGGCCGATCGGGCCGTCGCCATTAGCAACCGCTGCATGACATGCGGCGAATACTGGATTGCAGTCGCACGCTGGTGGTTCGACGTTTCAAAGTGGCTCGATGGCCGCTGCTTGAGGCCGCTCGCTGATATCCGCGCTGAGCGGAAAAAGGCGGCGCGCCGATGACGAGGCAGTCCAGTTGGTCCGATGAGCGGGTCGCGCAGCTGAAGAAGCTGTATAAGGACGGATTGTCGTGCTCGCAGATCGCTGCGGAACTCGGTCATGTTACCCGCAACGCCGTAATCGGGAAGCTTCATCGTCTCGGGCTGGCCAACAGCCGGCCCAAAGCGGTTCGGGAAAGCCGAGGGCCGAAGCAGCGGCGCGGCCCTGCGCCGCCGCCGCGCCGGCAGACCATCATCCGCCAGGTGCTAGCGCAACCCTACGAGCCCGCGGCTGAAAAGTGGGACGATGCCGCCGGCAACGCGACCAACTTCGATCCGAACGTTCCGCAAGATCAGCGGAAGGGCATTCTCGATCTTCGCGACGGCGATTGTCGCTGGCCGATCGGAGATCCTGCGACGTCGGATTTCTATTTCTGCAACGGTCGCGCGCTCGTCGGTCTCCCGTACTGCGCCCATCATACCCGGTTGGCCTATCAGCCGGCGCAGAGCCGCCGGGGCAGGGAGACCCAGGAACAGCGTGCGGCACGGATTCAGGACCATCACCGTGCGCAGAGGGCGGCCACGTCATGGTCATGAAGCCCGCCGCCTCGACCATCATGAAGGACTATGCCCGCAAGGAATGCGTCGTTTCCTTGATGACGGTCGAGCATGCCGGCGGCAAGGACGTCGCCGCCATGGTGGTTGATGCCCACCTTCAGGCGATCGCCGCGTATCTCATTGGGTCGGTTGGTCGCGAGAAGGCATTTGCGGTCTTCTCCCAGTACGCCGATGAGGTGATCAAACCGACGCTGCCGGCGGGAGGTCCACGATGATGGGCCTTACGCATGTCCAGGCGCAGTGCGTGGAGTTTGTCCGGCACCGGATTGATGCTTGCGGAGCCTCGCCGTCCTATCGGGAGATTGCTGACCATCTTGGCATCCGAGGCCGAGGCACGATTTCACACCTGATCGACAGCATCGTGGAACGTGGCGCGCTGCTGCGCGAGCCCGGAAAGGCGCGAACGCTCAGCCTTCCGGAGCCAGGCGTTGGCGACGGCCTCGTGGTGCGACCGCTGGCGGAGGTTCGCCGAGCCATCCGTGCCTATGCAAAAGAACACCGGATCTCGGAACGCACCGCGGCTGAGGAGGCGCTCCGGGCCTATTTCATGGAGCCGCAGTCGTGATGGTGCTGAGCGTCACACCCGATCAACTCGAGATCCGGCGGCTCAGGGAGCGTGTCGCGCAGTTGGAGGCTGAGAATATCCACCTCAGCCGCCTGATTGAGGCCGAGCAGATCGTCTTTCCGCGGGTGTGGGATCTCCTTCCGCAGGAAGCCAGGGCACTTCATTCGCTTTACACCGCACCGAACGGCATCCGGTCGGGCGGGGTGTTGCTGCGCGCCATGGTTTCCCGCAGCGCCACTGCCGACGCGCACCTGGTGCAGGTGGTCATCTGCCGGTTGCGGGCCAAGTTGAAGCACCTCGATGTCAAGATCGAGACCCGCCGCAGCCTCGGTTATGGGCTGACGCCGGCGTCGCGCGAGATCGTGACCAACTCGCTTGTCACTCGCGAGGGGCGCGCATGACCTGGTTCTTCGACCCATTGCAGATGTTCGGGTTCGACGTGGTCGATGTCGATCCGCCGACCGAGTTCAAGCTCTATTCCGACAAGGGCAACACGAAGTCTGCGTCAGCCCAATACGGCATCATGTCATGGGACGATCTGGCGAAGTTACCCGTCGGGCAGTTGGTCCGCGGGAATGGCATCATCACGCTCTGGGCGTGCCCGCCGACGCTCGACCAGTCGATGTTGCTGCTGAAGAAGTGGGGCGCGCGGTACAAGACCGAACTGTTCTGGCCGAAGCATCGTCTCGGTACCGGCTACCGATCTCGCGGCATGCACGAGTCTGTGTTGCTCGGGGTGTTCGGGGACGAGTGCCAGATCCACGACACGTTCTATGGCGAGATCGTCGGTAAAGCCCGCGGTCACAGCCAGAAGCCCAAGGAGTGGTACGAGACCCTGCGGCAGAAGACGCCAGGACTCGATCGCTGCTGTCTGTTCTCGCGCGAGAACCATGAGGGCTTCGTCCATTGGGGCAATCAGGTCGGCACTGTCGATGGAAACGGCCGACTGATCCGCCAGCCCAAGGTCAAGACGATCGCACCGACGCCGCTATTCGACTTGCTCGAGGCGCCGGCATGACCTGGCGCTCGAGACGACCCATCGCCTTCATCACCCACTGACCAACTTGGAGAAGCCCATGACGACGCCTGCCGACAGACCAAACGAGCCGACACAGAGCGCGCTCGACGCTTTCAATCTCTCCCGCATTCGTTCCGCCCAGGCGGAAGCGAAGGTCGCGAACGAGTCCAACAACACGGTCAAGAACCGGCTCCGCGGTGTGTTCGCGATCACCTCGCAGCAGGGCATGAACAACGATGCAGCCAAGCTGGCCATCAAGCTGTACGAGGGCGGCGACGAGGCGATCGACGCCTATTGCACCGAGGTCGAGCGGGCCGGCTTCTACCTCGGCCTGCTCGGCAAGACGCTGAGCCCGCGCCAGTACGAGCTCTTCGGCATGCGCGGCACCGGCCCGACACCGGAAGACGAGCGCGCGAAGCGCGAGGGCCGCGCCGCCGGCTTCAGACTCGATACCGAGCCCGGCTCCAAGGAATCCGACAACCCGTACGAGACCGGATCCATCAAGGGACAGGCGTGGCTCGCGGCATACCGCCAGGCGCGGTCGGAGCGTGACGCCATCATGGCCATGCCGCAGCCGACGCCGGACGGCGGCGAGCAGGGCGAAGGCGACGACGGCAACGAGGCCTGATCGACCGAGATGACCGGCGGCAATTCCGCCGCCGGAAACCATGGAGGAGAGACCGTGAAGAGTAAGCCGTTTCTGTACGAACTGAAGGCGACCGTGAGCATGATCGAGAGCAACGAGAAAGGCACCGTCATCGGCCGTGCCGAGTATCAGGACCATGTCAACAGCTATCTGGTTCGCTATCGCGCCGGCGACGGCAGGCAAACCGAAAGCTGGTTCGACGAAACCGCGATTCAGGCCGCCTGATCGCGATGAAGATCCTGGGCTTAGATATCGCGACCACGACAGGCATCACGCTGCTTGACGGCGAACGCTATGTCTGGGCCCGGGCCTTCCATTGGGAAGGCAAGAATTCCGGGCAGGTGTTCCGGCATTTCCGGAAGACGCTCTACCAGATCATCAAGGACAATCAGGTCAAGCACGGCGCGGCCGAAGAGCCGTTGCGCACTGACATCGAGCTCAAGGGAAAGCCCACAGAGGAAAACCCGGAGCCGGCGGCGACGCGGCCGCCGATGAAGACATTCCAGCGGATTTACGGGCTGTGCGCGATCGCCGAGGAGGTCTTCGCCGCCCATGACGTTCCATTCATCTACGTCAATCAGGGGACGTGGCGAAAGGCCTTCACCGGCAACGGCCGCGCGACCAAGGAAACGTCCCTCGGTTACGCGCAACTGATTGACCGAACCATCGCCTCCCTCGACGCCGCGGAGAGTCTCGGCGTGGCCTGGTGGCTTCGCGGCCATCTGGACCCGCGCTTCGCAGCACCGCGCGGCGATCTATTCGAACCGACGCTCACCCCATCCCGAAAGGAGACACCGTTTTGACCGCCTTCAAAGCAATCGTTGAGCATTCCGCGCTCGTCAAAGTCATGAACCGCGTGGCCCGCGTGGTCGAGAAGAGGAATACCATCCCGATCCTCAGCAACGTGCTGCTCGATGTGGAGCAGGACAGGATCCGCCTCCGCGCCACCGATCTCGACATCGAGATGACGGACGCCGTGAAGGCCGAGGTGGCCGCGAAGGGAAGCACAACCGTCCCGGCCGGGCTGCTCCACGACGTCGTCCGCAAGATGCCGGCCGGCTCGCAGATCACAATCGAGCAGGAAGGCGAGGTCGTTGTTGTGAAGGCTGGCCGCTCGCGGTTCCGTCTTCAGACGCTGCCCCCGTCAGACTTCCCGAACATCAGCATTGGGGACATGACGCATTCGTTCGCCATCCAGGCGAAGGATCTGCATCGGCTGATCAAGCGCGTCCAGTTCGCGATCTCGACCGAGGAGACCCGCTACTATCTCAACGGCATTTACCTGCACACCCACAAGGAAGGCAACGTCAACCACCTGCGCGCGGTGGCGACCGACGGCCATCGGTTGGCCAGCGTTGACGTTGACTTGCCGGAAGGTGCTGCCGGCATGCCCGGTGTCATTGTCCCCCGCAAGACGGTCGGCGAGGTCGACCGGTTGTTCGCGTCGACCGACGGCGAGATCCAGGTCGAGCTCAGCCAGGGCAAAATCACGTTTACCTCGGGCGACATCGTCCTGGTGTCGAAGCTGATCGACGGCACCTTCCCGGACTACGGCCGCGTCATCCCACAGAACAACGAGAAAACGCTGAAGATCGGGAGCAAGGATCTGCTCGATGCTGTCGATCGCGTCGCGACCATTTCAAGCGAGCGCGGCCGCGCCGTGAAGGTGTCGCTGGCTGAGGGCAAGATTACGCTCCACGTCACCAACCCCGACGCCGGCGCCGCCACCGAGGAGCTCGAGGCCGAGTTCACCGGGGACGCCATGGAGATCGGCTTCAACAGCCGGTACCTGCACGACATCCTCGCCGAGGTCCAGGGCGAGTCCGTCAACGTCAATCTTGCCGACCCCGGCTCGCCGACCATCTTCCGCGGGACGGACGAAGGCTCGCTGTACGTCCTCATGCCGATGAGGGTGTGACCGATGCGGATCGATGCCAAGAAAATCGAGACCGTGCTGCCGGGCATTCTCCGGAAGCACGGCGTCCGCACAACAGACTATCACGGCGTCCAGTATGTCGGGATGGCGGAAACCGTCGCGCTTGACGCCGGCGTGAGGGTACCGAGCCGGCCGGAGTCGAAGGTCGTGTCGGTCGCTGATCTCGCCCAGAATCTCGCGGAGGCGCTGAGTTGAGCCGCCGCAAGATTCTCGTTGCAGACCTTCTCTGCGGTGCCGGTGGTTCGTCCACCGGCTGCGCGCGGGCTCTCGCCGAGCTCGGGCTTGAGATGGAATTGGTCTGTGTCAATCACTGGGGCGTCGCGATCGAGACGCACAAGAAGAACCATCCGCTCGCCCGGCATTACTGCGAAGATATAGCCGCGGTTCGACCGCACATCATCGTGCCGGAGGGATATCTCGATCTCCTGATGGCGTCGCCGACGTGCACACATCATTCCGTTGCGCGCGGCGGCAAGCCGACGTCCGACCAGCAGCGCTCCGATCCCTGGCATATCGTGACCTGGCTGACCGAGTTGCGCGTCAAGCGGCTGATTATCGAGAACGTCTGGGAGTTCATCAGTTGGGGCCCGGTCGATCCGCGGACCGGCAAGCCGATCAAGAGCCGCAAGGGCGAGTATTTTGCCCTCTGGATCGACACGATCCGCCGGCTCGGTTTTGAACCGGAATGGCGGAAGCTCAACGCAGCGAACTACGGCGACGCGACGACCCGGCAGCGCTTCATTTTGAAGGCGCGCAACGACCGCAAGATCGTGGCCTGGGCACCGCTGACGCACGCCAAGCGAGCCGACGATACCTTGCTTTTCCCGGGCATCAAGCCGTGGAAGCCGGCGCGTGAGATCATCGACTGGTCGCTCAAGGGCCGGTCGATCTTCAACCGCCCGAAGCCGCTGGCGCCGAAGACGTTGGCCCGGATCTATGCTGGCGCGGTCAAGTTCAACTGGCCGGAACCGTTCCTCGTCGTTCTCCGCAACCACATGGACGGGCAGAGCCTCGACCGGCCGCTTCCGACTGTCGCGGCAAATGGCCTCCACATGGCACTGGCCGAGCCGATCCTGCTGAAGCAGAATTTCCGGCGGGACGCGCAATCCGTAGACGACCCAGCACCGACGGTGATGACGCAGGCCCGAATTGGGCTCGCCGAGCCGCTCGTCCTGGCAACCGGTAGCGGCGCGACCCGCCCGGCGAATGATCCTCTCCCCACGATTACCACTGGCGGCGCCGGATCTGATGACCCGGGTTGCGCGCGGCCGATGCTGGTCTCTCCCGTGATTTCGTTCGATCAGATGATGGCCGAGATCAACGGTAACGCGGTCGAGCCGTTCATCCTCAATCGCCATGGCGACGGCTTCGCCGAGACCCGGGCGCACTCGATAGCTGATCCGGCTCCGACGGCGAACTGCGGCGGCGGCTACCTGGTTGAGCCCTTCATGCTGTCTCGGCACGCCGGCGGCGCGCCGCGATCGGTCGATGAGCCGACGCCGACCCAAGTCGCGAAGCAGAGCCACGTCCTGATCTCGCCTTACTACGGGTCGGGATCGGGCGAGACTTGCAAGAGCGCCGAGGAGCCGCTGGACACCGTCACGTCAAAAGGGCGGTTCGGCGTGGTGGTGCCTGTCACCCACACGCACGGCGGCAATGCTGCCCGTGATGTCGCCGATCCTCTGCCGACCCTGACCACGGCGAAAGGCGGCGAGTTCGCCATGGTTATGCCGGTTACCCACCATGACCGCAGCGATCGCGTGCGGGATCTCGATGAACCTATTCCGACCGTCACAACGGCCAAACGCGGGGAACTCGCATTCATCGCGGCACAGTTCGGCGAGCGCGAAGGGCAGGCGCCACGCGTGCACGACATCGCCGAGCCAACCCCGGCGATCACCGCCACCGGCCACGTCAATCTCGTTGAGGCGACTCCGCAATACGACATCCTCTTCCGGATGCTGGAGCCGCACGAGCTCGCCGCGGCGATGGGCTTCAACGAAGACGAGGCCGAGTACGAATTCGCCGGCACCAAGACCCAAAGGATCAAGCAGATCGGCAATGCAGTCTCGGTGTCGCTGATGAAGGCCGAGGTCGCCGCGATCATGGCGGATGCCGCGGTCAAGCCGAAGGTCGAGCCCTTGGTCAGGCGCAGGGCGAGCGCCTGACATGGCAAAGACGAAGCCATTCGCCATCGAAGTCGCGTTGTGCAAGCGGTTCATCTTCTCGTTGCCCGAGGGATGGACCGCTTACCCGGAGACTTGCGGGTGGGACATCCTACTGGTCCGCAATGCGGATGGCTTCCAGATCGGCATCGAGGCAAAGCTTCGGCTCGACACCGACGTCATCGCCCAGGCGCTTGAGGAATATGGTGCCTTCCACGCTGATCACCCGGGCCCAGATTGCCGGGCCGTCCTGGTGCCCGCCAATGCGCAGGGCGGATTTGACCGCATCTGCCGCTACATAGGACTGACCATCATCTACGTCCGGTCGGAAGAGCAGGTCGAGGGGCAGAAAACCTACTATGGATGGAAACCGAAAGCATTCGAGCCTGGCCTGCCGGGCGATCGGCACGGCACCAACGACAAGGAATGGTACGAGTGGGCGCCGGCCAAGCGGCACACGCTTCCGGACTACGTCCCCGATGTCGACGCCGGCGCGCCATCACCGGTTCAACTGACCAGTTGGAAGATCGCGGCGATCAAGATCGCCATCCTTGAGAAGCGGGGCTTCCTCGTCCGCGCCGATTTCAAGCACGTCAACATCGATCACCGCCGCTGGCTGCCGTCGGGCGCCGGCTGGCTGGTCTTGGACGGCGGCGTCTACCGCGCCTCCATGGGCTTTCCGAATTTCAAGGCCCAGCAGCCGCGCGTCTACGACGAGATAGCCGCGGACTTCGATTCTTGGAAGCAGGCCGACCCGCTGGCGCCGCCGCCGGCCCCAGCGCCCGAGCCGACGCAGGAGAACTTGCTGTGACAGACCGCATCAGGTGCTGCATCCCGGGCTGCGGACGGACCTTCAAGCGCGTGGCCGGCGATACCAGAGACGTGACGATCATGTGCGGCCGGCACTGGCGCATGGGCGAAGTCGCTATGCGCAACCGCCACAAGCAGCTGCGCGCGCGGGCGAGATGGTTTCAGCGCCGCTATGACAAGCGCGGTAACGCGATCGAGCGCTCGCCAAAACGCGCCAAGTTCTTCGATGCCTGGCAGCGGACGTGGACCGCCGCCAATACGCTCTGGCACCGGATCAAGGACGATGTCGTGATCAAGGCTGCATTTGGCGCCGAAGACGCGCCGCGCCGCCAGCCAAAGGTCGAGGCATGACGCGAGAAGACACCGCCGAGATCAAGAAGCGTCTGAACGAGATGCTCGAGCAGGTGCTGAAGCGTTTCTGGCCCGGTCATGTGACCAAGGGCAAGCTGGCCTATTGCGCGCCGGCATCGCCGAAGGATCTCGGTTCGTTCGTCGTCTATCTGGGCAAGGTTGGAAAGTACGACCGCGGCGCCTGGGTCAGGAGCTCGGCCAGTATCGGCGGCGACGAGATCAACCTGTTTGCGTACGGCCTGAACGGCAACCACCGGGCCAACGCCGAGGTGTTCGACCGCGCCCGCGAGTTCGTCGGGCTCGATCGCACCCGCGAAGAGACGCCGGAGGAACGGAAGAGGCGCGAGGATCGCGAGGCCGAAGCCGCGGAGAAGCGCGCCGCGGATGACCGCCGGGCCGCTGAGCATGTTCAGGCGCGCCAGCGCACTGCGGCCGAGATCTGGGCGGAAGCAATCGCAATCGCCGGGACGCACGCCGAGGCGTATCTGCTGGCCCGTGGCATCCCGGTCCCGCCCGGCGGCTGGGATGATTGTCTTCGCTTCCACCGCAGTGTGGCCTATGACCTCGACACCCGCCTCTCGTTCCCGACGCTGGTCTGCCGTGTCGATGACGTGTTCGGCGACTTGACGGCCATTTGGAAAATCCACCTCGACCCAGCGAAGGCCGCCAAGGCGCCGGTCGACAAGGCCAAGATCGGCGCCGGCGTTGCTGCCGGCGGGGCCGTTCGGATCGGCGGCGTCGCGGCGCACATCGGTCTCGGCGAGGGACTGGAAACCTGCCTGGCGGCGCGCGCGCTGGTTCGCTACCGCCATCCAGTTTGGGCTGGGCTCAGCACCAGCGGCGTCTCTGGCTTCGAGCCACCGATGGAGGTGGAGCGGATCACGTCATTCCCGGACGGCGACAAGCCGTGGCGCCGCCAAGACGGCGACCTCGTTCTCACCGAGCCGGCGGGCCGCGCCGCGGTCCGCAAACTTCATGAACGCATGGTGGTGGTCGGCAGGCGGCACGACAGCCAGCCCGAACCACGCATGCGAACCGATTACCTCGACATCTGGAACGTCCGCAGGCACCAGGAGACTTACGTTTGAGCCGCCGCGAGACACCCAACAAGCCGACCCAAAACATCAGGGCCGAAGAAGCCGTCATTGGAAAGATCCTCGGGGCGGCGGAGTCGTTCTGGGCGGTTTCGGACCGGCTGCACGCCGATCAATTCACACTCCCGCATCACCGCGCCATCTTTACTGCGGTGGAGGACTGCTGCCTCAACGGGCCCGGCCTCAGCCTGTCGCTGCTCGAGTCAAAGCTGCCGGTAGAATTCGAAGGCATCGGCTCGGTCGAAGCCGTCCTGGCGGTGCTGATAGAGAAGGCCTCGGACGTCAGCAGCGCACTCGACTTCGTAGACGATATCGTTCTGGCCTGGCGCGAGCGCGCGCGCGTCGAGCTCGGCAAGATCGCCACGGCGCCGGGTAAGACCTTCGACCAGACGCGTCAGGACATCGACGACCTGCTGCGGGTCGTCGACGATCACGACCGGGTGCGGCACGCCGTGACGCTGGGTGACGCCGCCACCAGCGCCATGACTAAGGCCGGAGAGGCCTACGAGCACCGCGGCAAGCGCGCCGTTGGTGTCCTGACCAAGATCCCGGAGCTGGACGAGGTTCTCGGTCCAATAGTCGGCGGCACGACCGTCACGCTGGCGGCGCCATCAGGCCACGGCAAATCGGCGTTGATGGCGCAGATCCTGCGCGACAATGCCGGGCCGTCTCTGGACGAGACGAGCATTTTCCCGGGGTTCTCGCTGAGCCTCGAAATGTCGGCAGAGCAGATCGCCTATCGCGACATCGCGTCACTGTCCGGCGTCTCGGTCAAGAAGCAGATCAGCGGCGACTTCAATCAGAAGGAGTTTCTCGATATCCGACGGGCGAAGGAACAACTCGAGTCCATCAAGGTCTGGGTCCAAGATCGCAGCCGGATGACGATCAAGCAGATTGGCAACGAGTTCCGGAAGGCGAAGCGCCGGTACGGCGTGAAGCAATTCTGCATTGACCATCTGAAGCTGGTCGAGCCCGAGCAGGAGCATTGGAACATCGTGCGGACCGTCGAATATGCGTCGGCCTATACCAAGGATCTCGCCAAGGAACTCGACGGCGTCGTGTGGCAGCTGGCCCAACTGACGCGAGAGGGGCAGCGCTCGCCCAGCTGGAAATTCGGCAGCGGCGATATATACGGCGGCGGCCTCATCGTCGAGAACAGCGACATCATTATCGGCCTGACGATCCCGAAAATCTGGCTCCGCGACAACGAGCCGGAGCCGGCGGGGGAAGACAACCCGAAGGGACGAGAACAGCGCGATCGCTGGTTGAGGGAATACGACATCTGGAAAGACAAGGCGGCCTTCGCCGTCTTCAAGAACCGCAGCGGTACCGGGTGCAAGTGGAAAGAAATCGATTTCAACGGGCCGCGGATGCTGTTCGGGGGCAATGCAAGCCGAGAGGAAATACCATTCTGACGATTAGCCGGTTGTCCTCCGCCCGGAGGATCGGCTCTTCGAGACTCCCCGGTTCGGCCGCTACGGGCGGCTTTTGACCAGCGGCGCCGACATATTCACCATTTGCCCTCCAGCACTACCTTGCCGATAGGTGTAAATTCCGACAAGGTGGGAAGGGCAGACCCAGACAAGCCGCATTTTTTTCAAAAGGATATTTTCTATGAAGGTCATAATCGCAGCCGCTTTGGCTTCAATGTTCGTGACCACGGCAGGTGCACAGGACTCCCCGTTTCGAAAAGAGTTGAAGCGAGGTGAGCTAACGGGCACGAACATGGAAATCGTCACCAGCATCAGCGAGATAAAGCCCGGCGAGGCATCGACGCTGCATATTCATCATGGTGACGAGTCGTACTACTTCCTTGAGGGGGGTCTTATCGAGTTACCCGATGGAAAGCAGGTGCCGATTCCGACTGGCACCGTCGGGATGAATGTTCGGGATGTGCCCCATGGGGCATACAAGGTGGTCGGCGACAAGACGCTGAAACTTCTGACGGTGCATATCGTCGATAAAGGCAAGCCCCTCTACGATAAGCCAGCGCCTAGAAACTGACGTCCGCTTCTGGCCCGGACGTCGGAGCCTGATTGATGTCGCCCTTTGATCCGAAGCGACATCGAGCCAAGGGTAGGTTACCGCCGAACAAACGGGAGCTTAGACAAACAACCTAAAAGTGATCGACTACCCGCGTGCGGCGCATCCGGTATATAGTTGGTTGGTCGCTCGAACTATTCGGGGGGAACCATGAGACGTGGTCCACAGGGTAGGACATGCATCATCCTGAGCTTTATAACCCTGTCGTTCGTTCTGCAGAGTTGCGCAAGACCACCCCAGCCGCCGAGATATCTGTTCCTGCCGTCCAACTCAACAGATCGCCCGCCTGCTGCATCGCTCCGGTCGTCGCACGCACGACTCATGCGGCTGGTGCGCTTGAACCCTGATGTGATTGGAGAGTTAGACTATTCTTTGGGGATGCCCCGACCCTTCATCTTGAACCTCAGTTCATCCAATCAGTTGACGGCAACTTCGACCTCGAACAAGGTCTCTCACGCCGCTTTCCGCGAGTGGACGGCCGACCTCAGCGACGCAGGAACCCTTCGTTTCACCTTTCGTCCCGACAAGTCCGGGGTGATGAAGATTGAGAGCAGCTCCCGCACGTACACTCTACAGCCCACAAGTACGCCCGGGACCTATGCGCTACTAGAAATTATTGCAAATAGCTTCCCTGAGGGGAACGATTACATCGTCTCTCCTAACGCTGTAGCACCGCCCCTCCGCCTTAGGACCAAGTGCGATGCACCCTTGCCGTTCCCCATTCCGACTAAGCCGGAAGCTTTTATTGACATACTATTGCTTTACACGCAGAGCGCGGAAGCCAACTCCGCCGACATTCGCGCGTCAATTGTTTCTGCGTTCGATGAGATGCAGATGGCGCTTGGCACACGAAACTTTAGCGTAACGGTTAGAATTGCAGATTTGCAGCGAACGAATTTCGTAGAGTCAGCGGACATGAAGAACGACTTGCAATCTATCAGGTTATCCACATCGATTTCGTCGCTCCGCAATGCGGCTAGAGCTGACCTGGTTTCGGTGATTGGAAACTATCCCAATTCAGGTAATTGCGGGATCGGCTATCTCAATGAAGGTACGCAACCCGGAGCGGACCAGTATGGATATAGTCTCGTTCATTATGGTTGCCTAACCAACCGTTCTTTAGCGCATGAGATAGGCCACAATTTTGGTATGCGGCACGATGCATATGTGGACGGCGCGGGGAGTTATAATCATGGTTTCGTGCTTCATAATCTAAAAGTTCGCAGCATCATGGCATATAATAACGCCTGTTCGGACAAAGGATACAATTGCACCAGGATCAATTCGTACTCGTCTCCGCAAGTACTCCTCGGCAAGAACTGGGAGCCGCTTGGTGACGGTCGCTCCGAAAACTTGGAGGTCCTATGCCAATCGGCACCTGCCGTCGAAAAATTCCGGTAACAACTAGAGGTCCTTTTTCAAGGGCAAGGCTGGTATGGTCCGCATTTCGGGGAACACCTAGGGCGCGTACTCATAAAGCTTTGCCAATGTCCGCTTCGCTCCGCTACCGACGGCCTTTGTGCAATCGCAGCAAATGACACGTTGGGCCAATTCCGGGCTCCGCCTGCTGACTGGCCATTCAATGATTACCACCGTCGATAACGCGGAGAGCCGGTTGGCCTGCCGTGAGCGGCACGTTGTAGGTAACGACCGGCTGGGTGAGACCCTTCAAAGCAAGCGCGCCAAAAGGTTCAGTCGCAACGCTTCCTTTGAGTGCCACATTGACGCGCTGACTGAGCAGAATTTGGCCGTCCTTGGCCTCGCCGCACAGCCGCGCCGCCACATTGCACACGGTGCCAATCGCAGTGTATCCGGAGCGCTCGGAAAATCCGATCTGGCCCAGGGTCGCGTAACCTTGGGCGATGCCAGCGCCAAAGCCCAACTCACGACCTCGCTCGCGCCAGGCCGCGGTCAGCGACGACGCAGCCTCGCGCATCGCGATGGCCATCTTGACCGCGCGCTCGGCCGGGTCGGGGATCGGTACGGGGTCGTTGAAGAACACCATGATCCCATCGCCGGAGAACTGGTCGAGCGTCCCCTCGAACTGGCTGACGAGCGGACCTAGCGCGCCGTGATACTCGCGCAGGAAACCCAACACCTCCTCGGGCTCGGCTTTCTCTGTGAAGGCGGTATAACCGCGCAAATCGCAGAACACGACGACAATCTCGCTGCGGTGGCTTTCGAGGATCTTCTCATTTCCCTGCGAGACGATCAGTTCGGCCAGTTGCGGAGCGAGGAAGCGCTTCAGACGTCCGACCCGGCCCAATTCCTCGACTTGCTCGGCGACACGCGCTTCGAGTCCCCGATTAAGCTCCGCCACTTGATCGGTCCGGGCGCGCAGTTCCTTGAGCAGCCGCGTGTTCTCGATCGCGATCACCGCCTGTGCAGCAAAATTTTCCAGCAACTTGACCTGCTTGTCGCTGAACTCTTGCACCTCCTTGCGGTAGACGGCAAAGGCGCCGACAAGCTCGCTCTCCTTGAGCATCGGCACAATCAGAACGGTGCGGGCTGCTGCGACCTTGTAGATCAGATCGTCGGGATGCTCTGTCGCAATATCGGCAATGTGAACCAGCGCCTTGGTCTCGACGAGGCGCCGCAGCGAAGGCACCCCATCAAACGGCGCGATGAAGTGTGGCGGCGTTTCTTGGTCGGGCGCATACAATTGCGGCACGCTTTGCGCGGCCATTCGCGCCACTCGCCGCAACCTGTCGCCTTCGTACAGGAGTAGCGTCCCAAAACTGGCGCGGCAGATGCGCACGGCATTTTCCAGCATGGCCTCGAACACCGGCCCAAGCTGGCCAGGCGAACTCGCGATGACCTTCAATATCTCGGCCGTAGCCGCTTGCTGCTCGCGGGCCTCCTGCAACTCTTTGGTCACATCGGAGATCGGAGAAATGCGGCGCCCATTTTTAATGGGCTTTTTGCGTCCGCCCGTAGAGTTCGCCTGGCGGGTTTTCGCCGCGCCCCTCTTGCCTCTCGTTTTTGATAGCCGCGCCATATCTCCCCCGGGGGTCCGGAGGCGCATCCTATCGGGTCAGGCCACAATTATGGAAGGGCAGGTATAGCCAGAATTACCCCTTGCCAAATGGCGGCCGATGTCGGCTCCGGGAACGTCGGTTCTCCGAGGTCAACCGGAAGTCACCCGACTCGGTCGCTTTGGGCGGCTCTTGATCCATAAGCGACGTATGGCCCAGAGCGTCGTGACGGGTCGGCGATGAGAGACACGCCTTGGGGTGACATTCTGACCCAAACAGAGTGCCGGCTGGGTGCTTCGATGCTACAGTTCGTGCACTTGGCCGGGCGTATATCATCCTCTCCAAGGACCTGGTGGTTCGCTCGAACGAAGGGTAATGTCATGCGATCGTCCGAAGGAATTGCAAGCGCCCTCTTTTCATTGAGCATCGGGTTATTGTTTCTTGCTTCCAGTGCATTGGCCGAACCGAAAGCGGAGGTAGCGGCGGCGACCTCAGCATGGGGACAGGCACTTACCGATCCCGAAAATGTATCATCGCTCTATTCGGATGATGCCGTGCTCTGGGGTACGGCGGCACCGAAAATACGGTCTGGCCGGGCGGCGGTGCGCGAGTATTTCGTTGGCGTTGCCAAAGCTGTGCCCGGCATTAAGATAGACTTCGGCGATCAGTTGATCCGCGTCTACGGCAACGCTGCGGTCAACTCCGGCTACTACACCTTCTCTTGGGTTAAGGACGGCGAGACGAAGAGCTTACCCGCGCGCTACAGTTTCACCTACGTCAAGGACGGTGATCGCTGGCTCATCGTCGATCACCATTCCTCGGCGTTGCCTTCGCCACCGAAGTAAGTTCGTCAAGGTTGGCGAGCGGCGAACGCCGCCATGCCCGCTTCTGGCCCGAAGCAGCGTTTGGCGGAGGTCTGCTTTTCCGCTGCTATTAGGGGATGAGCAGACATCCGGCGAACAGACAAAAACGACGCTCGTGACCCACAGCGGACGAACTACTGCGATCTCGATGCTCGAATTGCCGACCACCGTAGCCCCTGGCAATTTTTTGATGGACTTTTCTCCCGTAAAAGCGCAGCGTTTCTATAATTCAATTACGTAATTTGTATTTATGATACTGCTCGCTGGGCATATCGGGGCAGTGGCGGGAGGCCCAATTGCAAGGCGAAATCACTCCAGATCACATACTGCAAATTGGCTTTGGATTCTGGCCATCCAAGACGTTACTGAGCGCCGTGGAACTGGAGCTGTTCTCGCGGCTTGCCGACGGTCCCAAAACCGGCCTTGAACTGCAAGACGCCATGGGGCTGCATCCGCGTGGGACGTATGATTTTCTTGACACCCTGGTCGCGCTCGGATTGCTGCAAAGGGATGGCGCCGGTGAAACCGGCAAATACAGCAATACCCCTTCGACCGCGCTGTTCCTGGTCAAGCAGAGTCCCCAATACATCGGCGGGATACTCGAAATGGCGAACGCGCGTCTGTATCGGTTCTGGGGCGATCTCACGCCGGCGCTGCAAACCGGAAAGCCTCAAAACGAGATCAAGGAGACAGGCAAGTCCATGTTCGACGCGCTCTATTCAGACCCGGCGCGCCTGGAGCAGTTTATGGACGCGATGAGCGGCATCTCCATGGGCAATTTCATGGCGTTCGCGGAGAAATTCGACTTTTCCAGATACAAGACCCTGGCGGATATCGGCGGCGCCACCGGGCAGCTTTCGACCACCGTCGCGGCGCGGCATCCGCATATGCGATGCTGGACGTGCGATCTAGCCGATGTGCGGCCGATCGCGGAGCGGCGGGTCAGGGAGCGCAATCTAGGCGACCGGATCACTGCCGAAACGATCGACTTCTTTGCTGACGAGTTTCCCAAAGCAGACATCATCACGATGGGGATGATTCTTCACGACTGGAATCTCGAGAACAAGAGGATGCTGATTGCGAAGGCCTACCGCGCGTTGCCGGTCGGCGGCGCGCTGGTCGCCATCGAGAACATCATCGACGATGAGCGCAGGCAAAACGATTTCGGTCTCATGATGTCGCTGAACATGCTGATCGAATTTGGCGAAGCGTTTGACTTCACCGGTGCCCAATTCACCGAGTGGTGCAAAGAGGCAGGGTTTAGCCGTTGTGAGATTATTCGCTTGGCGGGACCTGCAAGTGCAGCGGTGGCTTACAAGTAGAACATCTACGTGAGATCTAACGCTCCTTAGGGGCTTCTTCGCTGCTCGGCCGTGCCGTGAGGAATAGTGTTATGCTGCGGCGCATGAGTCCACAGCTGGGCCCTTAGGGTCCGCATGACCACCGGAAGGTCGGCTCTTTGAGGGTAACCGGAAGTCCTGGTTAGATCGCCGGCTGCCTTGCATCGTGGGTCGTTGGCATTGAAACTGAGTTCGATATCCAATGAATCCGGAATTGCCGGCTCGTGGGATTACCCCGGCAAAGCAGATCGTTCGGTGGACGGCGCTTCAACTTTCCGCTTGCAATCGTAGACAAATCACCCCCGCAAAACATATCCGTGATTCTGCGTGGAGGATGGAATGTCTCGATCACAAATCACGGATGTCGCGACGGTACACGTCGACAAGGAGCGCGATCGACGAGCCCGCGCTTTCATGCGCGATATTCGGCGCGCGCGGCCGATGGAGTCATACAAGGGCCTGACCTATGAGGGC
Source organism: Bradyrhizobium sp. USDA 4503 (assembly GCF_054055815.1). NCBI lineage: Bacteria > Pseudomonadati > Pseudomonadota > Alphaproteobacteria > Hyphomicrobiales > Nitrobacteraceae > Bradyrhizobium > Bradyrhizobium sp. USDA 4503. Next base: position 1,756,806 of record NZ_JBSRXS010000001.1, on the reverse strand, counting down.
CAGCTCCTGTTTGAGGAGACGCGCCGCCGGCAGCGCATCGTCCAGGAACTCGTGGTCGAGTACCTGATGGATCGTGACACCGAGGGCGCTCGCCGCGTCAAAGAAGCCCTGCACCGAAACAAGCTGTTCCAGCAGGGCTACCGTAGCGCCACCGTCGACTCGACCGACCCGCTGAATCTCTGGGGCAGGCCGCTCACCAAGAAAGAGCAGAAGGCGGCAGACGAGGCCGAGCGCCTCGCCAGCGGCCGACGCAAGCACACCATCCCGGATCCCCAAAATCCAAGGCTTAACGTGCTGGTCGACACGGTTCGGGCGTCGCACCTCAATCTCACGGAGTCCAAGAAGCGCGGGGCCGCGGATCCCGAGGACAAGCTACGCCAGAGCGCTGCGGATCGCTTTCGGCGCGACTTCGATCTGGCGACCTTCCATGGGTCGCGAGGTTTCGCGCTGCAGGACAAGGTCGATGGCGGCGGCGGCGGCTCGCCCTCGCACACCATCGCCCTCGAGGCCAGCGGACGTCTCCGGGAGGTGGAGCGCCGGCTCGGCCAGCGGCAATTCGACATCCTCCTCGTCAGGATCGGTCTCGAGTGCAGCAGCGAGGACGTCCGGATGCATGGCGGCGAGGAGCATCGCACCAACAACTCCGACTTCCGGATCGCGCTGAACGCGCTGGTGAGGCTTTACGACGGTGTCGAGATCATCGACCGGACATGGGACGCGGTACGGCGGTTGAAGACCGCTGCCGGCATGGGCTTGCGGAAGTAGGGGTTGGATCGATGTCGCTTGGACGGTTTGCCCCCAACACCCGTGAGACCCCCCTGGAAACGAAACAGCGGGTTTGGCGTGAATACGGTCTCCTTCTGGTCGACGTCGATCGCGACCAGATGACGTGGGACCAGCGCGAGATGCTTCGCTCGATGGGCCGGAAGATGTTCGGCCCGAGGCGCAATGAGAAAAAGGGTGGGCGGTGACTCGAGCTCGCATTCCGAGCCTCGGCTCGCGCATCCAGACGCTGGACACCCGGAAGGCGACAATCCTGCCGAAGCGCGCGGATCCTCACTACCAGACCGCCGAGCACAAGGACTGGGCCGAGAAGGTGAAGCGGCGCGCCGGCTGGCGTTGCGAGTATGTCGAGAACGGCCTCCGCTGCGAGCGCAGCCGCGCCAACGGTCACCAGATGTACGCCGACCACATCAGGGATATCCGCGACAATCCGGAACTGGCGCTGGATCTGACCAACGGGCGCTGCGCCTGCAACTCGCACAACACCAGGTCGGGCATTCAGGCTCGAGCAAACCGCATGAGATCGTAGGAGGGAGGCATGTCAAAAGAGCCAACTACGCGCGCCGACGGACTCCGCGCTTTCCGCGAAGCCAACTGGGAGCGTAATCAGGCGCTGAAGCGCCAGCTTGATGCCCGTGATGCCGCAGCCGCCGCGAAGGACGCGCCGCCGGCGCCGGTGGCGAAGCGATCGCGGCCGAGGAAGCGGCGCGTGACCAAAAGAAAACATGCTAGGCCGTGAACCTATAAATCGTTCCAGTGGACGGCTCGTTAGAGTCCGCAATTCCCCGATAGCGTCTAAATTTCGCAGCGCAACGAAATGACGCGATGGGCCATAACCGGACTCATGCGCAGCAGCAGAGTGCCGCCATTCGATCACCTCGTGGGCATTGGAGAGCTACTCGGGCAACCCCGCTTTCCGAAGGCCCTCGATCGCCAGCTTCGCGTTCCATCGCCCGCCGCGAGCGATCCACGACGATATTGTAAAGGCGGGATCGAGCTGAAGCACACGCGCCGCTGCCTCACGCGCCTCCGCATCACGTCCGAGATGGGCGAACGCGGAAGCGAGACAGCGGTAAACTCCCGGATCGGATGGACTCTGACGTTGAGCTTTCTTCCCTGCAACGATGGTATCGCCAAAGCGCCCAAGCTCAATAAGGGCTGACCCCATTCCAACAAGCGCTAAGTGTAGCGACGGATCTACCGGGCTGAGGCGAATGGCACGTTCAAAGCTGCGGACCGCTTCCTCGGGCAGCCCCGCATTTCTATAGACCCAGCCTCTGCCTCTCCAAGCGAGAGTTGAATTTGGGTTGAGCGCGACCGCCCGGTCAGCCATTTCGATCTCACTTTCACTATCGCCGACCATAAACGCCGAGACTACGCTAGCGACTGCTAACGTATCTGGATCACTATCGTCGATGCTCAAGGCCAGGCGCATAAGCCGAACCGCTTCCTTGCGGTCGTATTGAGGATCGACAGCATAGCCAAACTGGACGTTCTGCACGTGACAGAGACCTGCCAAGGCCGCGGCAATGCCGAACCGAGGGTCGAGCTCCAAGGCGCGATGCGCTAACCTGATCGCCTCGGCCTTCCCTTCGCGGGTGAACAAATAGTACTGCTGCATGGCTCGGAGATATAAATCATAGGCGGTGAGGTTCTCTGGTCGCTGCCGCGCCGCCAGTGCAATTTCTGTTTGACGCAGCTTTGGCTCAACGGCTGAGACAACGGCGACCGTCACTTCGTCCTGAAGAGCAAAAACGTCGGTCAGGTCACGCTCAAACCTGTCCGCCCAGATGTGCGCGCCCGTCACCGCATCAATCAACTGCCCTGCGATGCGAACTTTCCCCAACGCCTTGCGCACAGACCCCTCAAGGACATAGCGAACGCCAAGCCTGCGTCCGACTTCCTTGATGTCGATCGCTCTGCCCTTGAAGGTGAAACTCGAATTGCGAGCGATCACGAACAACCATTTGAACCGCGAAAGCGCCGTAGTGATCTCCTCAACCATGCCGTCTGCAAAATACTCCTGCTCGGGATCGCCGCTCATGTTCTGGAACGGCAATACGGCGATCGAGGGCTTGTCCGGGAGGGCGAGCGCGGTCTCTGATGATTCCACGTGGCTGTCTGAGAGGGCCGCGGTACCAGTTGGCCGATTCGTTTCTTGCACCGCGCCAACGAAACGAACGCCCTTTCGTGGCAGGGTTTTGATAAGACGTTGTTCTTCGCCGGAATCGCCAACGACGTTTCGAGCAACATTGAGGCGGGTCGTCAGTGCTGCATCGGATACGACACGGCCGTTCCAGACTGCATTGATTAGATCCTCTTTGCTAACGACGCGCTCCCTGTTGCGGATCAGGTAATCGAGCAGGTCGAATACCTGTGGGGCAATGGAGACCATTTCGGTCCCGCGATGTAGCTCGCGCCGGTCAGTATCGAGTACGAATTCCTCGAAGTGGTAGCGCAATCTCGCCAATCCTTCAGAGGGCCTTGCGGCCCTAGCACCACTTAGAATGCAAAGAATAAGCTGCCGGTGAGGAGAATGTAAGCCGAATGTCAAGCGCGCCGTCCCGTGCCTTGGAATGATCGGAGTGGAAGTCACACCCCGGGAGCTGCCGCGATGAGCACGACCTATGGTGCAACAGGGCTGGGACAGACCGCCGCATCGACGCGGCGCGCCTCCATGTACTTTGAAGATGCGAAAATCGGCGCCATTCGCACCGCCGGACCTTATCTCGTTACAAAAGACGAAATCATTCAATTCGCTAAGCAGTATGATCCGGCGCCCCGCCACCTCGATGAGGAGGCTGCGGCGCGTTCAGTTTTTGGGGGGCTTACGGCGTCCAGCGCCCATACCTTCTCGATTTTCATTTTGCTGACGACTCGGCTTCAGCCACGATTCCATGTCCTTGCGGGAATGGCCTGGGATGAGCTGAGACTGCCAAACGCGGTTCGCCCGGGTGATGAGCTCGATCTCGAAGCAACGGTTCTGGAGATGCGTGAATCAAAATCCAAATCCGATAGGGGAATCGTTCGCAACCGAGTTTTCTTGCGCAATAGAAGGCGTGAGTTGGTGCTGGAGTGTATCGGCAGTATTCTCGTTGCGCGGCGACCTGACGCGAACACTCCGACCCGCCCTGACAAGAATGGCGGTCCATGACGACGGCTTGACAGCCGTGCCATATCCATCGGGCGAGGCCGCCCGAGATGCCGAACAGAACTTGCAAGCGCTCCGCTTTTCCTGAACACGTTCGATCAAAACTTGGCGACACCGCACAAGCGCTTTGCTGAGCGAGGTCGCCTTCGGGTCGTGTGCGGCGTCATTCGCGACCGCGTCGAGCCAGTAGCAAGTCCGGCCAAGTCCGCTATGTCGCCGAAAGCGGAAGTAAATTCAGAGCATTGCCGATCTGCTTCAGCGCGTTTCTGTATCGCGCGCGTAACTTGATCGAACGGTTCTTCAACAAGATTAAGCAATGTCGGCGTGTCGCGACCCGATATGACAAGCTCGCAGCCAACTATCTGGCGTTCGTTAAACTCGCGTCAATCCGAATTTGGCTGCGTGCTAATGAGTCCGCGCCCTAGTAAAAGCTGAGCAAATCGAGCAATTCTTCTAATTGCTCAGATGTAAGGCCAGATTGGCCCTTGAGTTCCGCAATTCGATCCTGCCGTTGCTGCTCGCGGATCGCGACCTTTCTGTCCTGTTCATTCCATCGCGCCTCATTTTCGGCGAACGTGGCGGCCCAGCACGGCGTGCATTTAAAGTGCTTAGCGTCAAAGTCGTTTCCGGTCGGCCACGGCTTGCCGCATCGTTCACATATTCGAGTTGAAGGCGAAATCAGCTTGCGCAGATGCCAAAGCTTCTTCTCGTCGCCGAAGAAGGCCTGAGCCAACAGTTTTCTGGGCGCGGACGTATTGTGATAAGCATACTCGATCGCTTGCAGGCGGTCCGGATTTGACGATATCGTCGACAGGTTGCTTGTCGCCGTCCGAAGCCGCTGCTTTGCCGTCTCAATGTTAGCTGCGTATTCGGCTTGGATCCTGTCCAGTTCTGCCTCGGCCTCAACGATCTCAATAATTTCAGGCCATGTTTCTGGTGTGCTGTCGCTCATCAGATCACTCCTCGACGTCGGAATCCGCCGGCATCTGCCGAAGCTTCTGGTAGGGAAATTTCCCGAGCTCTGGATGCAGCCGATCCTCTTCGATCATCATCGCCGCCGCCATGCGAGCGGTGCCATGGGCATTCGGCAGAGTCATCATGGTGAGCGCGATCGGCACCCAGGTCGGGATATCGTTCCCGCCGTTCGCCCACTTCTTCACCGTAGACAGGTTCTGGCACCAGACGCGCGCGAACGCCGGCACCGACATGCCTTGCTTAGCCAGCTCGGCCTTGAAATCTTCGCTCGTGATCTTGCGGTGAGCAAATCGGGGAGGTGACATCTCGAGATCCTTTCCGGTTGGGCACAGTCGCCCGGAATCGGCCGTAGCCGAGGGGGTAGCACAAAATCGATCGTAGCCGGGAGTCCCGGCCGATCAGGTGTAGTCGAGCGGATTGACCTGGCGCTTGCCGACGGTCATCACCGGCGGGATGACGCCGCGCTTGATGGCGCCGAGCCATTGCGCCTCTGTTCCCGTGAAGCCTGGTGCGGCCTCCACATCGTGGTTGGCCAGCCACTTGGCCAAGGCCTCGGGCGACGGGCAGGGCGGCGAAACCGGCGTGCCGGCGCTGGTGGTCTCGTACAGCTGCCAATGCGTGCGCTCCGCCGCCGGCCATGCCGGCATGTAGCGGGCAGGATCGGGCGCGGGCGCATCCGGGGCGGGCTCGAGCAGCGGGACATATCGGCCGCCGGAGTTACGTGGGTGCTGCCAATTGGCGGGCACGCGTCTAACCTGTCTCATCTTGATTCCTTTCTCGTTTGGCGCGCAGCAGCGCGCGGGCCTCCTTTAGGTCGGCCCGGGTCAAGGGTTCTCCGGACTCGAGCCGCCGCAGCAGTTCGGCTGCCCGCTTGTTTCCAGGCTCGGCGGGCTTCTTCCATCGCCGCGCGTCGCCGAGGCGACTCGGCCCGCTGGTCGCGGGTCAACTCTTTCCAGGGCCTCAGTGTCATCAGAAAAGCGAGCCTTGCGCCGACGCCGACGGCTCAGGGTTGAGCCGTCCGAGGTGTTCGATCGTCTCGCCGATGATCTGCTCTCGGTCATCGTCAATCAGCAGCCAACCGTCATCGCCACCGGCAGGATCGTACACCACGAAGTCGCCGCCCCAGCGCTTGAAGATGCGCTCGGCCACCAGGCGGACTCCGGCGGGGACGTCGGTTGCGGCGTCGAAAGCGGCGCGGGTGGCGATCTTGTAGCCGGCCGCGGTGACGGACTTCTCTCGTTTCATATCTTGCACGGCTCGGCTCCAAGCAGGTTCAGAAGCTCGTATTGAAGCTTGATCCGGCCAGCGTCGCGACCATGGGCATGCCCGGTCTGGTACACGGCCAGCACCGCCGGCAGGTGCTCCAGCGGAAAGTCACCGGGTAGCGCGGCTAGGCAATCTCCGCCGCTTTGCAGCTCGATCGCTCCATGTTCGTTCTTGAATGCATCGTAACGTGTGTTGATCCGGCAAATTCCTTCGGCGTCGAACTCCACCGGTTTGGCGCGTCCATCGGAGAGAAGCTTGCTCGCAATCTCTGGCGACAAGTTTTGATTGGAGTCCTCGGTGAACTTGTGGCCGTCCACTTTGGCGCCGGCCTTGACGGTGACGAGCATGGTAGTTCTCCTTTCAAATCGGCCGCAGCCGAGGGGGGATTGGGAAATCGGTCGTAAGCGGGATAGGCAGCCGTCTCTATGTCGCGGATCGCGCGGCGGCATAGACCTTGTCGGCGAGCTCGTCGCGGATCGCGCGGCCGACGTCAGAGTCCTCCATAGCGGTCAGCCAAAGCCGTTCATCGTCCTGGATGACCGCCGCCGCGGCTTCCTCCATCGTCTTGCCGGCCATGACGTGCGGCGCCATGCGGGCGATTAAGGCCTTCTCGTCGTCGGTCAGTTGGCGTTCCGGCGTCGAGGCTGGCGGTGTTGCGAGCGCGCCGCCCAGTGCCTCGAGGACGCCGGCGCGGGCGCCTTCGACGGGGCCGGAGAAGGCCGCATCTGGGTCAATCCGTGCAAGCTCGTCGCGGCCGGCCGGGGTGATCTCGATTTCTCCGGGATCGACGCGGCGCGCCAAGCCTCGGTGGACGAGCACGCGATCAGGGATGCAGTCGCGGTCAGTCTGGCGGCCTTGAGCCAGGCGCGCGAGCAACATCCGTTCTTCCGAGGTGTATTCGAAGACGTCGGGCATGGTTGTTCCTTTCAAAATCAATCGTAGCCGGGAGGGTTGGAAAATCGGCCGTAAGCGGGAGGGCGCGGCCGGGTACTATCCCGGCGGCGGCCCGTCGATAACGACCAGCGCCGTGTTGACCATGGTGCCCGCAGCTTTGAAGGATCCTGCAGGCAGGGCGCGATACTCCACCGCGATCGGTTCGAGCTTCGCGCGCTGGCGCGGGCCGTCGGCACAGATGGCGACCAGTCGGCCGTCAGGTTTCAGGAAGCGCCGCGCGTTCTCAATGTGCTTGATATCGGCGCCGCGCTCGAATGGCGGATTCATGATGATGCGGTCAAACTTGTCCGTTGCGCCGGCCATGTCGAGAAAGTCCGCATTAATGACGGTCAGCCCGCTGAAGCGGTCGGCCAGCGCTTGGCACAGTTTGGTATTGATCTCGACCGCCACCACCTGGAGACCATCGGCACAGTTGCGCGCGGCCTCGATAAGCGCGCCGGTTCCTGCGCTCGGCTCCAAGATGCGCTGCCCGGGCCGGATGTGGGCGGCCTCGGCGACGTCCGCGGCGAGTTCGTCCGACGTCGGGAAGAGTTGAGGCGCGACGACTACTTGAACGCCGCCGCCTTTCAGCATGGCCCGCATTGCCTCGAAGCTGTCCGCGGCGGTTGGCTCCGGCAAATCGGCCGTATCCGGGACCGGAGCGAGAACGCGCGGGCGCAGGTCTGCCGGCACCGCCTCGGCCTCGAACGGCAGGCCGGCCAGCTGGCAGAACTGCCGCCAGGCTGTAGCCTCGTCGTCGCACCAGTCGGTGACGTGTCCGCCGAGGCCAACACGGAATTGGCCGAGTCCGGTGATGATCTCGGCGCCGACGCGCACGGCCTCCGCCTTGGCATCGCCGAGACGCAGCGGCTCCTCCGCGGGCGCAACCGGGACCAGCGCCGGCACGGCCCCGGGCTCATCCTGGGCCACGATCTCGACCGACGCGCCGGTGATCTCGCCAGCCGTTGCCAGCATGGCGTCAAGATCGACCGCGGGCGGCGCCACATACTCGGCCACGAAATCGGCCGGCGCTTGCGGCTCGGCGGCCGACGCGATCTTGGGCGGATCGACGCGCTTTGCATCCGTAATGAAAACTTGCTGGCGCTCCCACATCTTGCCCGGTACCGGCATGAACCGCGCGCGGTGCTTCTGGGCGGTCTCGGTCGCTTCGATCCCGCGCACATAGGAGAAATCCGACCATTGCCGGCGGCCTTTCCATTCCGCCTCCGTCATCTCGCGGAATCCTTCGCCGGGATAGTTGCAGAGCGGCGGCAGCTTGGTTGCGGCCTTCGCTGCGGCGACGTTCTCGGCGCTCGGCGCGCGATAATCGCGGATGCTCTCCACCTTCCAATGCGCTTGCTTGCCGCGCGATCCGGCCGGCGTGGTCGTCGTCATGCTGGAAACTGAGCCGTTAGCGCCGCGGTTGACCTTCAACACCGTAACCCATTCATCGCTGCGACGTGTCTGCACCTCACCGCCCACGGCGAAGGCGAAGCGGTCGGCCAGCGGGTTAGCGGTCGCCTCGGTGCCGATCTGCTCGGCCAACATCGCGCGTTCATAGGCCAGCCGGTTGTCATAGTGCGCAACCCAACGGTCTCGCCAAGGCCCGGAACGCTGCAGGCTCGGAATCGCGATAGCGGCGGCCTGCGCGGCGGTGATGACGTTCCCGTCAATTGCGGACCAAAGGCCCATCGGTCCCTCATACTGCGAGGAGGGCGGATCGCGCGGATAGTCAGCCAGCGGAAACGACATCGACCAATAACCGCTGCTGTTGGCCACGGTCAGACCGGCCGCGCGCTGCTTCTCCAGGTCGGTGATGCCGGCGACGATCTGCCAGGCCTTCAGCTGCCTTTCGGTTTCTGCTTGCTGGCGTTCCAGCTTCCGCTTATCGGACTCAATGCCCTTGATGCGGCGATGACGCACCGCCGGCAGTTCCTTGTATTTCGCGTGAGCGATGGCGCCGGCCGCGCGCGCCGTCCAATATTTCGAGGTGTCCCAGAGTTTGAGAGCCTTGCGCATGCCGGAATCCATGCGCTCTTTGTCCCTGCGGGCGCTCTTCTCCGAATGATGGCCGACCAAGATCGGCTGCCCCATCGCGAACCGTTCCGCGATCTGGTCCACGGCCTCGCGCGCGCGGTTGGCTTCTGAAAGCCGCTTGTCGCTGTACTCGTCGAAGCGGTCGGCGCGATCCTCGGCGCGCTCTACCAGGCTCTTGTCCTCGTCGCCGATCTCGCCACACATCTCAATCAGCAAATCTTCGGCGCTTGGGCTCCAGGACGGTTTGACGAACAGTTCTTGGCGCGGCGCCCACTTGAAGCCGGCGGCCTTCACGCGCGCGTACTCCTCGGCGTCCAGGCGGTGCGCCGGATAAAGGCGCAGCTTGTTATCATCGGGCGAATAGGTGGCGGAATGCTGCATGTGTTTCTGTCCTTCCGATTTGCGCACAATCGCGCGGGGGTGCTTCTCTAATTTGTGTCGGCCGAACCTGTCAAGCGGTGTTGCGCAAAATCGGCCGTAGCTCGGGGGTGCAAAATCGATCGTAGCCGGGACTATGCCGCGGTGCCGACGCGGGCCAGCGCCGCGGCGTGGTACTCGCTGCCCTCGGCGGCCTTGGCCTTTACGAATGCCTCGGCCTCGTCGTCGTAGCTGACGCCACCGCGAACAAAGATGGATGACTCCACGTCGGCCTGTATCTCAAGCGCGCCGGTGTCGCTGTTCTCGAACAGGCCCCAGCCCTCGGCGCGCGCGCGCTCGTCTTGGCCTATGATCACCTCCGGAAACGGGTGGATGCTTTCACCGTCGCAGACCTCGCGCGCGGTCTCATATGTCGCGCCGTCATCCGCGCTTGCCGCGGCCTTCCAGGACTCGAACCGGTTTCCATCGAACCAGAAGCCGCCAAAGTCGCCGCCATGCTTCCAGCCGGCGGCAATCACGGCATTTTCGTAATCCTCATCCGTGACCACACGGACCGTTGCGGCCTCGATGATACCGCCCGAAATGCAGGCGTCGGCGAAACTGCCGTTCTCCTGCATAACTTCGCCGGTCTCGTCGGCGCCTTCCGTGTCGTAGTCGATGACGTCATACGCGAGGCCGATCAAAGCCGGGTTGTCAGAAACCACGGTTTGGCAAAGGCCTCCTTCCATGATCACGGCAACATGCAGCCGAGGCGCAACCGAGGAGGCTTCGAGCGCCGCCCGGATCGCCGGCCAGCGCCGCGCCAGGCGCGCCGTCACGTCGGCATGATCGACCATCGCGCCGGTTTCAAATTCCGGGTTGTCGTCGCGGATAGCCTGCAGGACGGTCAGCGCCGCGGGCATCGCCGCGCCGGCAATAGCGGCCTTGATCGCGCGCAGCTGCGCAAATGAAATCCGCATGCCGGTCATATCCTCCGGCGCGCGCTCCGGATCATCCGGCATTTCGGCAAAGGCGCCGAGGGAAGCCACCAGCGAAGGCGCCGAGGCCGGCGAGGGAAGCGCGCGCGGTTCCTCGCCTTCCAGATGGATGGAGTCCTCCGGCCATTCCGTGCCGTCACGCGCCACGAAAAGCAGTTTCCCGCGCTCGTCCTTTGTCGTGTGCTGGCCATCCCAGCAAACCTTAGTCTCGTCGCAATATTCGAATTCGAGCGATCCATCAGGCTTGCGGCCGAGAACTTCGCACCAGGCATTGCCGGGGATTAGGTCAGCCGTTCCGACAATCTCGCTACCGTTCGGGGCAAATGCTTGCATTGGTTTTGGTCTCCTGTTGCTTTGCGCACTATCGCGCAGATGGGGAATCAAGCGGCGCCGGGGGTGCATGCCATCCACGGCAGAAATCGGCCGTAGCCGGGAGTCAGGTTGCGGTTTGTGCGGGCGTCGGCGCCGGATCAATCCAAACCTTGCACTCTCCGCGGTTCGGCAACTTCCGCTTTTTCAGGCGGCCTTCAACGAATGCCCGGCGGTACTCGGCCGCGGTTTCGGTGCGGCCGGCGTCGCGAGCGGCGCGGGTGGAGTCGCGCAGATACCAGCAAAGCAGGAAGAGGCCGCGGTCATTGTCGCCATAGCGGCGGAGCGCGCGCGCCAGCATCCAGTCACCGCGCCACACTTCCCAACCGCCGCCATGATGGACGCGAATAAGGACGGAAGAGTCCCGTTCGCTTTCGCGCTCCATGGTGCGCGTGAACCGGGCGAAGTGCACCCAAAACGTATGAGATTCATACGTTGTATTGTCTTCGACGAAACCAGGCAGTTTCCGGGTTTCAACGATGGTTTCCGCCGTGAGACACTGAGCGGGGTCAAATTCCAGTTCGCCAAAGCCGCCGGGCTGGTAAAGATGGCCGCAGGTATGAAGGCAAGTCAGGGCGTGCATATCGTTTCCTTTCGCATTGCGCACAATCGCGCATGTTGAAAAATCGAGCGGCGCCGGGGCTAGAGCTCAATCTCTTGCAGCGTCACGCCATCGTCGGCGGCGTACTCCACAACCAGGTTAATCGCCCAATCCTCGGCCGCGCCGGTCGCTTCGCTGTCACCGTCATGTTTCGAATTGACGCGCGCGCAGGCGTCGGCGGCCCATCGCGCAAGCCCGGGAACGTCGCCGTAGAGGTCGCGCGCGCGATCCAGTACCGACGACTCCGAGAAGCAAATGAGGCCGTAAATCCCGGTGATGTGCTCGGCGTCATAAAGCAGCGACAAGCCATCCTCACGGGTTGAGCGCTGGCGGGCGTAGCGCCAGGCTACGACGTAGCGCTGCAGCGCGCGCCGGAGGCGCCAGCGATACCTTGAAGCCTCGTTAACGAGGAGGGCGAGCGGCGAGCGGGACAACGAAAGATGCATGGCGGTTCCTTTGTTCTGAGTTGGGAAATCGGCCGGCGCCGGGAGGTTCAGCAATTCACGCTTTGCGAGCCGGCGGCGCCCTTCAACTTCTTGAAGCCGGGCGGGGAGCGATCGCCGCGCGCGATCCGCATTGACGCGCTCGCCGGCTGGCCGGTTTCCTCAATGCTCTTGCAGTAGGCCGCAAACTCCCGCTCGGCGTCGGCCGCGCGCGCGATATCGACGACGAGGCGCGCCACCGGGCCGGCTTGCATGATAGACGTCAAGATGCAATCGCCTTGGACGGTTGCGGGGTGGCAATCAAGAATAAGTTTCGGCATGTCGTTAGCTCCTTTTGGTCTGCGCACAATCGCGCGGGAAATCGGCCGTAGCCGAGGGATTGGGGAAATCGGCCGCAGCCGGGACTAGGCTGCGGCGGCTTGCTCGGCCGGCTTTTCCTCGGTTTGCGAAACGTCGAAAACTGGCACCAGAATAAACCGCACCGACTCCGCCACGGCCTCGGCCGCGGCGCCGTCCGCGCTCGGCGCCGCCGAAGTTTCGGCCGCCGCGCGCCGGCCGGACGGGGCAAAGATATAGATTGCGGACTCGCCTTTCCGCACCGCGCGGCCGGCGGCAAGCCATTGATTGAAGCCGCCGAGCATGGTTGCGCCTTCGCACTGCATCGCCGCCAGCATGTGATTTTTGCTGGATATCGGCCGCGCGTCCGCGGTGAGGATCGGCGTGCGCTGCAGCCAAAGCGCCTTTTGCTCGTCTGTCATGTTGGCAATTTGGCGCGCCAGCTGCGCGGCCTTTTCTTTGTTGGGATTCGATTTCCGCATTGTCTGTTTTCCTTTCTGTTTGCGCACAATCGCGCGTGTAAATTCGAGAGGCCGAGGCGCGCCGCGGCCTAGTTCAGTTCCCAAGCGCGCAATTCGACGGTTGAGCGCTTGCCGCGCTTGAATTCCTCGCAACGGCGCGCGTACTCCTCGGCCTCGGCCGCGGTATCAAACCGCGGCGTTAACTCGCCCCAATTGTTGAACTCGGCGCGGTCAACAAGGCGAAACTGTGCCCCGTCCGGTAGGATATCGAAACCATAGGCGTGCATTGCTGGCGCCTCCGATTAGGCCGAGCGGATCGCGCAGAAAGGCGCAACCGGGAGGGAATGACGAGGCGCGCCGAGCGATGACGAGGCCAGGAAGCGCGCGGCGCGGGAAGGCGCAACCGGGAGAGGCGCGGCCGATTTGGGCGCGGGCGCAACCGGGAGGGAATTGGCCGTATCCGGGAGGGATGGCGCCGCGGCGGTTTCGACGCTGGCGGGATTGTCTGCGACAAGCCGCAACCGCGGCGCCTCGGCCTCTGCCTTGGCTGCAGCTGCGCGCGCCTCGGCCTCTTGCTCGGCGCGCCGGCCGGCCTCGGCCATAGCCTCGGCCTCGGCCTTTGCGGCGGCTTTGGCCTCACGGATCGCAGCGCGGCGCCGCGCTTCAATCTCCAGCCATGACAAGCCGCCGAGGCGCGCGCGATAGTCGTTAATCTGCGCGCCCAACTCGGCCGCGCGATCCTCATTGGCGCCGGCCAGAATCTCGGCCTCGGCCGAGGCAATGAGATACTGCGCGCGGTAGAAGTCGGCGCGCGTCAACTCGCCGGCCTCGGCCTTTTCCGGCAAGGCCGAGGCCTCGGCGGAAAGCGCGACATGATCGAAACCGCCGCGGCGGAATTCGGCGGTTTTGGCGTTGCATTCGTCGGCGCCATACTCGGCGCCGGTAGCGTCACAGACGGCGGAAACGATGGCCGGAACGTTCACGCAATCGGAACCAATGGCCGAGGCCTTGCCGAATTCCCGGGCAATCCGCGCGCGGTAGAAGGCAAAGGCAACACGCAAGCCGCGGCCGATGTTTACCGGCTTGCCAGGAAGTGAAACCGCCGGCGCGCGCACCACGGCGCCGCAAAAGAACGTGACAACGATAATAGGCGATTTGCCTAGACGTTTGGTTGCACTTGCCGGGATATCATAGTCTGACCACGGCGCGCCGTTGTCGGCGCCAGTCTCGGCCGCCGCGGCCTTGGCTTTCGCCGAGGGAAGGGAGAGGCGCAACAAATCGGCAATCCCTTGCCAGTTCGCGCCGTCAGGATCCTGTTTCGCGTTGTCATAGGCGAGAATTGCGAGCGCGCGCCGTTCCGTTGCCTTGGCAGCCTTTGCCGCGATCAAATCAATCTGTTGCATGGTCCATTGTCCTTTCTGTTGCGCACAATCGCGCGGGAATAGTGAGGGAAGGCGAGGCCAGGTTAAGCGGTGCACTTCGCACGGCGCCGCGCGTCAATCGCGGCGCGTATCTCTTTCTTGAAGCGGGGCGCATACCGGCCATTGAATGCCCGTAGTTCCGCAAAGGCGATATCGGCCGCGGCCTTCGCAAGCCGGTATCGCGGATCAAACTTAATGCGGTCCGGAGTCAACCCCATCGGACCTCGCGCCGGAATCCCCATCTCGGCCGCAAGGCTTTCTGTCACGGCGCCGAGGCGCGCGCCGGCCTCTTTCATCCGAATATCCAACTCGGCCGCGGCGGCTTGGAATGCTGCAAAATCCATTGCGCTTTACCCCATGCTTTCGTCAAAACGTGCGGCCTCAAAGTCGCGGCTTGCCTGTTCAGCCTCGGCGCCGGTCAACATGCGTTTGGAAACCGGATAATAGAACGCGCGCGTTCCTACCGGGATAAAATGCCCGTTCCGGTCATTGGCCGGATATTTGGTAATGATCCATCGCGGATCGCCGCCATATCGTGCCATGTCTGTCTGTCCTTTCGATTTGCGCACAATCGCGCGTTTGAATTCGACGGCGCCGGCCTAGTAGCCTGCAGCCTCGGCGGAATAGTCGCGTTGTATGCTTGCGGCGGCTTGCCAGTCCGGAAACCGCGCACCGTTTTCAACGTCATGGTAACCCGCGGAAAGCCTATCGGCCGCGCAGCTGCAAACGCCATTGCGGGTTAGGCGTCCATCGCAATCCGCGCCATCGTCGCACCATTCGTTAGTCACGGTTTGCCCGTCGAAAGAAAAGATATTGGACTCGCGCGTCCATCCCTCGTCTGTTCTGGCGCCGTGCGAATGGTGCAACGTTTGGCCAGTCCGCAACGCGATACGGACAAGGCCGGATTTGTGATAGTGCCAAAAGCGCGCTGTTTTCATGGTGCGTTTTCTCTCACGGAAGGCGGTTAAAGACGGAATGATAGGCCGCGGCCTCTGCGATGCATTCGCGCGCGGCCTCCAGATTGCGAGCGCGGGCGATAGGCGAGTTTTTCGCGGCGCGCCGATAGTAAGCCGCCCAATGCAAGGCCTCGGCCGCAAGAGCGCGGCGCGGTCTATGGGAAAGCCGGGAAGTGCGCAAGGCAACCGGTCCCGCGGCGCGTTCTGCACGCGCCGTGAATTCCGTTCCGTTGCAAACAATCCAGAATGTCGCGACACGATGGCGCCGGCCTCGCGCCTCGGCGCGTAGGGCGGAAAGAGTGCGGCGGAATGCATCGCGGTTCATTGGCGCGCGCTCCCGATTTCCTTGCTGCAATGGTCGCAAGTCGTTTCCTCGGAATCGTCGCTATCGATCATGTCGCATGCCATGACGCGCCAGCCATCATTGCAGCGATTGGCGATGGACCAAAAGACATTGCGCCGTTCGGAGCGCGCGCAATCAAAGCAAAGCGCGGCGCCGTCCGTTGTGAGGAAGGCAAGCGGATATCCGCCGGGCCAGGCATACGCGCCAGCGCGCAAGGTAGCCTTAAACTCGGCCGCGGTGCGGATCGCGCGGAAATGGCGCCGGTAGACTGCGCGCAACGGCGCGGCCTTGTGCCAATCCGGCCGGCGCGTGTCATACAAGCCGCCATCAGAGTCCGAAACGAAAAGATGAGTTTTCATCGGCGTTAGCCTTTTGCTTTGCGCACAATCGCGCGGGTTAGTTCGCTAGGGATTTGGCTTCACGGTTGAGCGCGGAAACCTCGCGCCGAAACGCCGCGATTCCCTTTTCTCCGATATCGAGTTGTCCGCCGGTCGGAGTCGGCAGATAACCGATATATCCGCGCGTGTTGAAATGCAGCTGGCCAGTCCGCGCGCCGTTCAGCATGACGTCATACCGCGGCGTTGTTTCGAGCATTTGGCAACCGCGGCGGGTTTCGAGCAATTCCAGTTTCCAAGCCATTGGCCGTTGTCCTTTTCGTGTTTGCGCACAATCGCGCGTTGGTCCGCTTTGGCGTTCCGTGCTGCGCAGACATGCTGCGCAGTGTCGCAACGTCAAATCAGGGGAAGGCCGGAAAGCCGGGATAGCGTTTCGGCAATCGCGTGTGTTTCCGTTTGGATTCCGCAATCGGTAATCGCGAGCGCGCAACCGTCATGCTCGCGAGCGTATACAGTCCAAAAGGCGGAATCGTCCGGCGCGCGGTTTCCGGTCACATAGCTTTCGCCCGTGTCCGGATCATGCCGGACACTGCAACCGCCAATTTCCAGCGAACGAAAGGCGGACCAATCCGGCGCCGAGTAATCCGTACAGCAATTGAAATAGACGGCGCCGTCTAGTGTGACTGCAGGCATTGTCCTAGCTCCCTTAGAGGCAAGAATTCAGAAACGCGCGCTTGCCCTCGCGCACCGCGGCGCGGCGAGTCCGCTTGTCGCTCGGCCGGCGGTCGGAATCATGCTTGCGATACTTCATTTGCCTATGTCCTTTTCGGTTTGCGCACAATTGCGCGGTTTCGGCGGTTTGCCGGTTATGCCGTGACGTGCACGGCATAGGCTGCAAATCGCGTTAGTTGATCCGCTCGCATGCGCCGGTTTCGGCGTTCCAGCGTATCAGCATATCGTTCGCGCGGATCGAAAGGCCGCGCGACATGCGGACATTGCGCGGCGCCGGCCGGCCGGTTTGGTGAAACCATTGGCCGAGGCGGAATGCAATGTGTGTTGCGCTACTCCAGAGGTGCGGGTTTTTGGAATCCGGCGCGGCGTATCCGGCCGAGGCGTAGGAAGTCAAATCATCAGGCTTTGCCATGGCGCGCGCCTCACATACAGCAAGCGAAAATGACAAACGTTCCGAGGAAAGCTGCCGCGCAGAACAGGATAAAATCGGAATTCTCTCTCATTGGTCTAGCCTCTCGATTTGCGCACAATTGCGCGGGTTAGGCCGGCCGGTTCAGCGGCGCGGCGAATTGGAACGGCGCGCGCGGCGCCGGATCGAACGGCGCCGAGGCGTTGCCGGCGCATACAGAAAGGGAGCTAGGATGGCCCAGCAAAGGGTATAGAACGCTGCAAGCATAAAACCTGCAAAGGGCGGGTTGGCGATGCAAAAGGAAATGAAAGCGGCGAGCATGGCGCGGCCTAACCAATCGGCCGCGATTGATCGGCGGACACTTCGCAAGAAATGACGCGAAAGCACGCAATGCCTTTGGCGTTCAGTTCCTGATATTTGGCCAGTGAGATACGTTCAGCGAAGCGCGCGCGATCAACGGCGCGGTTGCTGGCATGCTCGGCGGACTGTGAGAATAGACGGATATGGAAGTCACAACCGGTAGCAATGCGGCGGACTGTGACTTGATAGGCGATAGTCTTTGCCATGTCGGCGGCCTTTTGATTTGCGCACAATCGCGCGTTCCGTTCGCCGCACATGCCTATAAAGCGCGGTGCCTGTCAATCCCATAATTCGCTGTTCTGTGAAAAAAGATAGGGTTTTGGCCGGCCGGCCTCACACTAGAGGGAATTGCGGCCTATTCCTGCAGAATGGCGTTTATCCGGCCGAGGCGGAAGGCCTCTTGCATGGGTAGCGCTGGCGAAAGGCCGGCGGCGATGGCGCGACACTTCAGCGCCAGTTCAGCGCTACCGCCTTCCGCGCGCACCGCTGTAACCGTATTGGGCGAGATAAACAGCGCTGCAGCTGCGGCGCCATTGGATAGGCCTAGCTCTTCCTGCCAAGCCATGAATTCGGCCGCGCTGATTCGCATTGCTGCGCCGGCCGAGGCATAGGCGCGGCCTTTGCCGGCTTGCCTCGGCGCCGGGTTATTGGCCTTCGCTGCAGGCATGTCGTTTTCCCTATCCCGTGAGTTTGAACAGTCCATCTAGCGAATAGCTATCACAGAACAGGGAGAGGCCGAGGCCGCGCGGCGCCGTCATGCACCGCCGAGTAGCGGAACCGGATTTGACACTCCGACTCCAGTTATGATTCAGAACAGGCATTCGGCGGAGTGTCGCTGCAGCCAACCCGCCGCGGGAAACCTCGGCGGGTTTAGCGTTTCTGGCCTCGGCGCCTCGGCCTCGGCGGATGAACGCTAGGCCGCAACGTCAACCACACAACGCCACTAGGCACGCTAGGCGAGAGAGAAGGCGGACGGTTACCGCGCGCGGCGCGGCGCCAGCGGCGCCAGCCTCACGGGTTGACACTAATCAGCCAGGCTATCGGCCTCGGCCATCCGGCAAGGCCTCGGCGCCCATAGCTCGGCGCGCCTCAACCGCGCCAATCGCACGCAAAACCCGCCAGAACGGCGCCTAAACCCGCCCATCTCGCCAGCAATCCGGCCGAACCGTACCCCCGGGGGCAATTTCCCGACGGCGCGCGGACCCGGGACCGCTCGGGGTGGCACCTGCACAATTTTTTTGAGGCGGCCCGAATTTTTGGCCGGAACTCGCAAAATGACCGAAAAACCGACCGCCGACGAAAATCCTGCGGAAGCCAGCGATCGCGCTGAAGCGAAGCCGGCGAAGCGGAAGGCGTCGAAACCGAAAAAGCGCGGGACGTCGAGCAAATCGGCGAAGCGCAACAAGGGCGGTCGTCCGGCATGGGCGCCGTCGATCGCGGACCGGCAGACGGTCGAGCGGCTGAAGTTTTGCGGCGAGTCTGAGGCCATGATCGCCCGGGCGCTGAAGGTCGATGTCGACACCCTGCGCAAGCACTGCGCCAACGAGCTCGAGAACGGATACGCGAACCAGCGTGCTGAGGTGACCAAGCTTCTGTTCGAGGCCGCCCACGCGAAGAACGTCTCGGCGATCAAGCGCCTCGACGAAATGGGTAAGGTCTCGCGCGCGGCCGGCTCCGTTGGCGAGCGCGGAAAGCCACAGGCCGCTGCTGCGGCGGCACCGAAGCCCGCCAGGCTGGGGAAGAAGGAAGAGCGTCAGGCGGCCGCCGAGAATGTCGGCGGCAAGTTCAAAGCACCTGAGCCGCCTAAGCTGGTGGTGAACAACCAGTGAGATCCTGGTCAACGGCCTGCCCGGACTGGGAGCGGAGGATCGTTGCCAGGGAGAGCCTGATCCCGTTCGGGCCACTCTTCCCGAATGAGGCCTATGCGGCACTTGAGGTCTTCAAGTCGCTGCACATCGTCGACGCCACGCCGATCGAGGACCCCGAAACCGGCGAGATGCGGCCGCCGACGTTTGGCGAGGCCGGCGAGCAATGGGTATTCGATTTCGTGCTCGCCATCTTTGGCGCGTACGACCATTCGACGGCCAAGAGGCTCATCGACGAGTTCTTCCTGCTGATCAGCAAGAAGAACGGCAAGTCGACGATCGCCGCGGGCATTATGATCACCGCGCTGATACGGAACTGGAGGCATTCCGCTCAGCTCCTGATCTTGGCGCCGACGATCGAGATTGCGAAGAACTCGTTCGACCCGGCGCGCGACATGGTTTACCGCGACGAGGAACTGCGTGACCTCCTTCATGTCCAGGAGAATTTTCGGCAGATCACGCATCGGGTCACGAACGCGGTGCTCCGGGTCGTGGCCGCCGACACCGACACCGTTGGCGGTAAGAAGGCGTCCTTCGTCCTGATCGACGAGCTCTGGCTGTTCGGGAAGCGCGCGAACGCAGAGGCCATGTTTCGGGAGGCGACGGGCGGCTTGGTGTCACGTCCGGAAGGCTTCGTCATCTTCCTGTCGACGCATTCCGACGAACCGCCGACCGGCGTGTTCCTCGAGAAGCTGAAGCTCTACCGCGATATCCGCGACGGCAAGATCTCGGATCCGAAGAAGCTCGGGATGCTCTACGAGTTTCCGGACGCGATGCTCGAGGCCGAGGCTTATCTCGACCCGGCAAACTTCTACGTCACCAATCCGAACCTCGAAGTTTCCGTCTTTTCGGAATGGATCACCGACAAACTGACCGAGGCGCGGCGCGGCGACAAGGCCGGGCTGAACGTCTTCCTTGCGAAGCACCTCAATGTCCAGATCGGATCAAAGCTACGGGCCGATCGGTGGGCCGGCGCAGACTTCTGGAACAAGTCGCAGGAAAGGGTCACGTCGCTCGAGGATCTGCTCAACCGCTGCGAGGTCGCGGTGATCGGGATCGACGGCGGCGGGCTGGACGACCTTCTCGGTCTCGCGGTGCTGGGGCGAGAGAAGAGGGCAGTTGGTTCCGCTGAGGATCTGTCGAAACGGAAGTGGCTGCTGTGGGCGCGGGCCTGGGCGCACGAGATCGTGCTGGAGCGCCGCAAGCAGATCGCCACCGAGCTCGCGGAGTTCGTCAAGGAAAACACGCTCACGATGGTGGAGAAGCCCGGCGACGACGTCACCGCGGTCGCTGACATCGTGGCGCGGGTCGAGGAGTCGGGAAAGTTGGCGGAAGGCCCCGCGATCGCAGTCGACGCCGCCGGCATCGGTTCGATCGTGGACGAGCTCACCAGCGAGGCCCGCGGCTTCGAGAAGGAGCGCATCGTCGGCATCGCGCAGGGCTGGAAGCTGAACGGCGCCATCAAGGACGCGGAGCGGCGGGTTGCCGCCGGCACGCTGATCCATGAAGGCACCCGGTTGATGTCCTGGTCGATCGGCAACGCAAAGGCCGAGCAGCGCGGAAACGCAACGCTCATCACCAAGCAGATCAGCGGTATGGCGAAGATCGATCCCCTGATGGCCGTGTTCGACGCTGTCTCCCTGATGTCGATGAATCCGGAGCCAGCGGGCTCAGCCTACGAGGATGACGACGTCGTGGTGTGATGCAGGCGGCCGCGATCGCTGCCCCGCCGCCTTCTCGCAACTCATCAGGACCGAAATCGCCCATGGGTTGGATCAACAACACCGTTGCCGCAGTGTGGTCGCTCGGTCGTCGTGCAGACGATTCCGGCGAGCAGGAGGAGCGCTACTACGGCGACGATGCTGATTTCTATTACGAGTCGGTAGGCAAGCGGTCGAAGGCCGGGATCCGGATCACACCGATGATCGCGATGCGCCTGTCGGCGTTCGCGGCGTGTGCCAAGGTTCTCGCCGAGACCATCGCGAGCCTGCCGGTCTCGATCAACAAGGTCATGCCGGATGACGGCCGCCTGCCGGCGCCAGGTCATCCGGTAGCGGAACTGATCCGCTTCCAGCCGAACAGGACGCAGACCGCGGCCGAGTTCTGGGAGTCGATCATCCTGCATGCGGTGCTGTTCGGCACCGGTTACGCCGAGATCGTTCCGGGCGCCCGCGGTGCGGTCGACCAACTCAACTTCCTGCGCAGCGATCGCGTCACACAGGACCAGCTTCGTGACGGGACGCTGCGGTTCACCGTCACCAACCCGACTTCCGGAGGATCTCGGGTTCTTCTGCAGGACGAGGTGCTGCGCATCCCGAGCCTGTCGCTCGATGGCGTCAATGGTCTCAGCATGCTGGATCTCGCCGCCGAGTCGATCGGCCTCGGCGTCGCCGCGGACCAGTACGCCTCGCGCATCTTCTCGAACAACCTCAACATGGGCGGTTTCATCACCACCCAGAAGCGGATGAGCCCGCAGGCGGTGCGGCGTCTGATCGCACGCCTCATGGAGAAGTACGCCAGCCCGGAAAATTTCCACCGTCCGGCGGTTCTCCAGGACGGCGCCAAGTTCGAGCCGGCTTCGATGAAGGCGAGCGAGGCTCAGCTGCTCGAGGCCCGGAAGTGGCAGATCGCCGAACTGGCGCGCTTCTTCCGCATCCCGCTGCACATGCTCGGCGTCGACGACCAGACGAATCGGTCGACGGTCGAAGAGCAGTCCATCAACTTCGTGAAGTACACCATCCGGCCTTGGGCCCGGAAAATCGAGCAGGCGATCCGCCGCGACCTCATCATCGCGACCGGCCTGTACGAGGTGAAGTTCAATCTCGACGCGCTGGAGCGCGGCAACCTCGAAGCCCGGCGGAACTATTGGTCGGCGGCGCTCGGCGCCGGCGGCGCCCCGGGCTGGATGACCATCAACGAGGTCCGCGTCGCGGAAGGCCTCAACCGGATCAACGAGCCGTGGGCCGACCAGGTGTCGCGCGGAGCCTATCAGCAGCAGCAGCAGGTGCTGCCGCAGGCGGCCGATGAGCGCTTCGCGGTGGCTCTGCCGGCGCCGCCCGAGAAGATCGAAGACAACACGCCGGAAGCCGTTGCGGCTCGAGTCGCCCGGAAGGAGAACCAGGCGCTCCGCAAGGCTTCGCTGAAGTTCGCTGCCGATCCGGACGGCATGCGCGAATTCATCATGGCGTTCTACGGCGGCCACGTCAGCTTCGTGATGCAGAACCTGCAGATCTCGCGCGACGGCGCGCGGGCGTACTGCGCGCATCAGCGCGACGAGGCCTTGGGTGCCAACGACATCGTGGCGTTGCTCGATCGGCGAGACGAGAAGCTCGCCGGTCAGATCGCCGCCGTCCTCAAGAAACACGGAGCCCAAAATGGGGAAGATGCAGCAGTTTAAGCGCGAGATCCGGAGTTCCAACGGCCGGATGTTTGCGTTCGACCTGCGGAACGGTTTCGGCGCGGTCCTCGGTGGCCTCTTCGAGCGCGTCGCGCGCGGCAGGGTCCACGACAAGGAAATCCGCGAGATCTATGGCCTCGAGGACGAGGACGGAACCGAGCCGAAGCATGTCCGGATGTCGGCCGGCCCGCAGATGTCGCCGAGCGCGAAGGCCGGCAAGTATACCGCGCTCGTCTCGCTGCATGGCGTCGCGCTCTACGACCTCGAGTACCAGCCGTATTGCTTCTCGACCCTGCTGCTGTCCCAGATCATGGACAGCCTGGCGAACGATCCGTCGGTCGACATGATCGTGCTCGACATCAACACGCCCGGCGGCGCCGTCACGGGCACGCAGGAGGCGGCTGATGCTGTCTATCGGGCGGCCCGCAAGAAGACGGTGGTCGGCATCATCAATCCGCTGTGCGCATCGGCCGGATACTGGATCGGCAGCCAGTGCACCAAGCTGGTCTCGGTGCCGTCGGGCGACATCGGTTCGATCGGCGTCTTCATGTGCCACTACGACTGCTCGGCGCTGATGGCCGACAACGGCATCAAGCCGACCTTCATCTATGCCGGCGAGTACAAGACCGAAGGCAACTCGATGGAGCCGCTGAGCGACGAAGCGAAGGCGTTCTATCAGTCCGAGGTCGATCAGACCTATGACGACTTCCTGACCGCTGTCGCGCGCGGCCGCGGCGTCACCAAGGACGTCGTGCTCGAGAAGTTCGGCAAGGGCCGCTGCTACAGCGCTCCGATGGCGAAGCGTCTCGGCATGATCGACGACGTCGCCACGATCAAGATGGCCCTGCAGGGCGTCGGTCTCACGATGGAGATGCCGGAAGAGGGTGGTCGTCGTCGTCGCGGTGACGAACAGGCCCCCGACGAGAGCGCGGACTCCGCTGCCGCCGAGGCGCCCGCGGGCGATGAACGTCCGACCGAGATCGATGCGGCTGCCGCCACGAACCAGATCCTCTCCACGGAAGGCTGCACGCCGATCACGCTCCGCCAGGACGTCGAGGGCGACGAGCGCAAGATTTACGTCGTGGAGCAGTGGCCCGCCAAGTCGATCATCTCGGAAGGTTTGATCGAGGACCCGTCTTCGTACCTGAAGGTCGCCGGCGAGACGATCACCATCGGAGTCGAGAATGGTGCCGCGGTCTACAGCAAGATCGGAGTTTCGGCGATCGGCGATTGGGTCTGCTCGCTGGCTGCCGGCAGCAGCTTCACGGAGCCGCCGCCGAACAAGGTCGAGGCGGAATTGGCTGAGCGGAAGCAAGCCGCTGAGGCCCGCCGCCGCCGGCTCGCTTTGCTCGGCGCCTAAGAGGAAACGGTCGCTCCATGAACAAGCCCATGACGTTCCAGACTTTTGCCGGTTTCCTCGCCGCTGTGATCGACGCCGCGCGGGCAGGTGACAGCGATCATCGCCTGGTGCCAGCCGCTACCGTGTCCGGCCTCAGCGGGGTTTCCGGACCGGACGGCGGCTTCCTCGTCCCTGTGGAGTTTGCCGCGGCCTTGTGGACGCGCGTCTACGCCACCGGCCGCATTCTGGCTCGCTGCGATCGCCAGCCCCTCACCATTGGCGACAAGCTCATTATCCCGGCGATCTCGGAGTCCGATCGCGGTGACGCCGAACAGCCCGTGAACTCGCGGTTCGGCGGCGCCCGAATGTATTGGACGGACCAGGGCGGCGACGCCAACGATTCCTCTCTGAAGTTCGATCTGCTCGAGCTCAAACTCAAGAAGCTCCTCGGCATGTTCTTCACCACCGAAGAGCTCAACGAGGATGCGCCGGCACTCGCCGCGGCGCTGATCAGGATCTTCGGCCTCGAAGCGGCATTCGGGATTGAGCGCGCGATCGTTGCAGGTAGCGGCGTCGGCGAGCCGCTCGGGATCCTGAATGCCCCGGGTCTGCTGACGGTACCGAAGGATAACGGCCAGGCGGCTGGGACGATTTCCACGACCAACCTCTCCGCGATGGCCGCCGGGCTCTGGGGCCCGTCGCATGCCACGGCGATTTGGATGATGGGCAACGACGCCTTTGGGCAGATCGTCGCCCTGGAGGAGAGTACCGGCACCAAGCTGTTCGAGACCGGTTCGAACGGCGAGCGCCGGCTGCTGCAGATGCCCGTCGAGCTCTGCGAGTACACCGCACCGCTCGGCGCCGCCGGCGACGTCGTTCTGGCGGACATGAGCCAGTACATCGTTGCGGAGAAGGAGCAGGAGGCGGGCGGAGTGCTGAGCTCGATCCACGCGAAATTCGTGACCGATGAGATGGCGTTCAAGCTTCGCTATCGCGTCGACGGCGCGCCTGCGTGGAAGACGCCGATCACGCCGCGCAACTCCACCAACAAGCAGTCGGCCTTCGTCGCGCTCGGCGCGCGCTGACTCCTACCGAAATTCGCGGAGTGGGGGCGCAGTCGCGACCCTGATCTTCGCGTGTCTACGCGGGCTCGGTCGAGACCGCAGTCTCCACTGAGTCCATCGAAACCCAAGGCGCCCCTTCCCGGGCGCCTTTTTTATTGAGGAGAGATCGAGATGACGATCAAGGCACTTCGCGACAAGAAAGCGGGGCTGATCGCCGAAGCCAATGCGCTCACCGCTAAGGTGGCCGATGGCACCATCACCGATGTCGAGGCGGCCCGCCTGTCGGCAATCATGGACGACGTCGCTTCCGCTGGTGACAAGCCGGCGCAGGTCAGCGAGTTGACCCGCGTCAACCAGGCGATCGCCCAGCAGGAGCGCCTGATGGACGAGCAGCGCTCGATGGCTCCGGCCCCGGGTGCGAACGCCGAGACCGCGGGCGAGCGTGCCGAGCGCACCGCTCCGACCGTGCCCGCCGAAGCGAAGAAGAAGTTCGGTTCGCTCGGCGAGCAGATGGTGGCGATCGCCAACGCCGGCAAGCGGATCGCCGTCGACGACCGCCTCGAGTGGCAGGCCGCCAGCGGCATGAACGAGGGCGGCGGCCAGGACGGTGGCTATCTGATCCAGCAGGACTTCGTGCCGGAGCTCATGAGCCGTGCGTACGACCGCTCGGATCTGCTCTCACGCACCCGCCAGCTGCCGGTCAGCCCGGCCTCCAACGGCGTGAAGATCAACGCGCTGAAGGACTCGAGCCGCGCCAACGGCACCCGCTTCGGCGGCGTCCAGTCGTTCTGGACCGGCGAGGGCCAGCAGAAGGTCGGCTCGCAGCTGTCCTTCCGCCAGATGGATCTGCGGCTGCACAAGCTGACCGGTCTCCTCTACGCAACCGACGAGTTGCTCGAGGATGCCGTGATGCTGAACAGCTTCATCCCGGAGGTCTTCGGCGACGAGTTCGCCTTCAAGATCGACGACGCCATCTTCGAGGGCAGCGGCGCCGGCATGCCGGCCGGTGTCATGAAGTCGGCGGCGTTGGTCACCATCGCGGCTGAGGGCGGCCAGGCGGCGGACACCGTCGTGGTCGAGAACATCGTCAAGATGTGGGCTCGCCTGTGGCTGCGTAGCCGCCAGAGCGCGATCTGGACCATCAACCAGCAGATCGAGCCGCAGCTGATGCTGATGAAGATCGGCAACATGCCGATCTACCTGCCGCAGGGCAGCATCGCCGGTCAGCCGTACGCCACGCTGCTCGGCCGCCCGATTGTCCCGACCGAGTTCAACTCGCAGCTCGGCGACAAGGGCGACATCGCGCTGCTGGATCTGCAGCAGTACCTGACGATCCAGAAGGGCGGCCTGAAGCAGGACGTCTCGATCCACGCCCGGTTCATCAATGACGAAACGACCTTCCGGTTCGTCCTGCGCATGGATGGCCAGCCGATCTGGGATGCCCCGCTGACGCCGTTCAAGGGTGCCGACACCCTGAGCCCGTTCGTCACGCTCGCCGACCGGCCGTAACCAGCGGTCTGAGCACCGGGCGGCGGTCTTGATCGCCGCCCGCCTGCGAAGATCACCCCTGAACCCATCAATCCACGGAGATCTCCATGACTTCGCTCACCAGCGAGAAAGTCGTCCTGGCCGGCATCATCAACCCGGCTGCCAACGCGGCCGGCACCCTCACCACGAACTGGGTGTCGATGGCGACGTTCGAGGAACTGCTCGCCATCATCGCGGCCGGCGCCTTGGGCGTGAACGGCACCATCGACGCCAAGCTCCAGCAGGCACAGGACGGTACGGGTACCGGTGCCAAGGACATCGTCGGCAAGGCCATCACGCAGCTGACGCAGGCTGGCACCGACAAGTCCAACAAGCAGGCGCAGATCAATGTCCGCGCCGAGGAATTGGACCGCAACGGTGGCTTCTCGTTCGTGCGGTTGTCGATGACGACTGCCGTCGCGACGAGTCCGTCGACCGCCGTCCTGCTCGGCGTCAGCGCGCGGTATTCCCCGGCGGCACCGGCGGCGTCGCTGGTCGAAACCATCAAGTAGCCGCTGCGTTGAACTGACCTTCAGTTCAGCGTGAGCACCGAACCGCGGCAGCGCTCCAAAGCGCTGCCAAACCCATTCTTGCAGGAGTCCACCACGATGGATGACAAGGTGAATATCACGTTCGACCAGACCCGCGTGGTCGACAACGAGCATGCCGGCACCGCGAACGAAACCCGCTTTGAGGAGGGCAAGACGTACCCGCTGTCTCCGCGCTCGGCTGATCGTTGGGTGAAGCGTGGTGTCGCGCACTTCACGACCGAGGAGGACGCGGCCAAGGCACGCGGCGCGTCGTCCGACGTCGCCCTGAAGCTGCAGGATGCCGATCGGCAGGATCCGAACGCGTCGCGCCGGCAGCCGGAAGGCACCGGTGGCAAGGACAACGCCGACGACGGAGATCTCAGCAAGAAGACCGTCGCCGAGCTCCAGGCCATCGCGGCCGAGCGCAAGGTCGACATCTCCGGCCTGACCAAAAAGGCAGACATCATCGGCGCCATCGAGAACGACGCCAAGGTGAAGGCCGCGATCGAGGCTGGCAATTTCGATGAACTGACCGTGCCCGAGCTCCAGAAGCTGGCCGCGGACAAGAACATCGACCTGGGCGGCAAGACCGCCAAGGCGGACATCGTCGAGGCCGTGAAGGCTGGCTCGGTGCCGGCGGCCGCGTCCTAACCGTCGCTGTGCAATCCCAGCGCCCGGGGCAATAGCCTCGGGCGCATGGCCCGCGAGGTGCTTGCGCATGTTCTCCGTCGTCGAGCCCGCAACTGACCGCAAACTGACGACGCTGGAAAACGTCAAGACCGAGTTGGGGATCACCGACGGCACCGAAGACGCCAAGATCGGCCGCCTGATCGACCGGCTCTCGGCCATGGTGTGCGACTATCTCTTGGTCCCGGCCGCCGTTGATGGCTCCAAGACGCTCGGGCTCGAGACGCTGGAGGAGAAGTTCGTCCACAGCCCGTGGTTTCGCCGTCGTCGCGGGCCGATGATCTTGGCGCGTCATCCGGTTACCGAGATTGTTTCGGTCACGATCGGCACCGTCACGATCGACCCGACCGACTACGACTTCGACGGCGGTACCGGCGAGATGTGGCGGCTTGGGGTCGTTCCGCCGCCGAGCATCGGCTGGGCACCTGGTGTCCGTACCGTGGTCCGCTTCAAGGCCGGTTGGACGCTGCCGGCAACCGCCAATTTCACACTCCCTCTGGCGATCGAGGGCGCCGTCATCGGCATGATCCGTGCCGCACGGTTTGCCGCCGACCGCGATCCCACGGTGAAGTCGGAATGGACGACCGATATCGAGCGCCTTGAATACTGGGTCGGCCAGATCGGCGAAAACGGTGCATTCCCGCCCGATATCGCTGCCGCGCTCGAGCAGCACGGCTACGAGCCGGAGTTCGGCTGATGGATGCCGCAGCAGCAGCGAGGGCGCGCCGCGGCATCAACCGTCGCGGGCACATGGTCCGCTTCAAGCGCGCGAAAGGCGGCGCGACTGCGCAGGTGAAGGCCGTTATCGAGGGTTATTCGCCGGACGAGTACGTGAACGGCATCACGGCGGGCACCAGGCACCTCATCGTGTCGGTGCTCGACCTGCAGGCACTGGGATTTCCGACCCCGGTCGCGAAGGGCGACAACATCTATCTTGGTCCGAACCTCGATTGGCCGACGACCGTGCAAACGGTCGATACCGACCATCGCGAGTATCAGGGCTGCTACGAAATCGTCACGTCGGGGCAGTGATGGCCAGGATCTCGACGTTCGAGCGGGATCTCAAGTTCGCGACCGCCGGCATGGCGCCGGAGAACATCGCGAAGGGGCTCGCAGCATTTGCACGGTCCGAGTTGTCGAAGGCCATCCAGGAAGGCATCGGCTCCGAGCGGTACGAGAAATACGTCAACGGTCGGCTTGACGCCGAGGAAGAGACGGTCGCGCCCCCGGGCCCGATCCTCTACGTGTTCCACTGGTGGCGCGAGATTGTTGAGTACGCGCTGCAGACCGCGGTCGAGCGATCGCCGGATGACTCGGGCCGCTACAAGCGCTCATGGTTCATCATGACGCCCGGTGGCGTCGTGAAGAGTTTCGACGAGATCCCGCTCAACGCGACGGTGATCTTGACCAACAACCAGCCGTACAGCCGCAAGATTGACGTCGGTCACATGCAGATGTCGGTGCCGCCGGGCATCATCGAAGACGTCAAGAAAGCCGTGATGGCGCGTTTCGGCAACTTCGTTACGGCGAAGCGGACCCTGATCCCGCTCCCGGGCGGCTACATCCTGAAGGGCCACTTCCGGCGCGGCTATCGGCCGTACGCGCGGCGGAAGCTTCGGCCCGACACCATGGCCGGTGCGCAGATGACTTATCCGGCGCTGGTTCTGTCGATGAAGGTTTCCTGATGGATCTGCTCAACGACGAGGTCTACGACGCGATCCGCGCGCTCCTCGGCTACGTCGATAACGAGACCGGGGTAAAGGTCGACGGCCAGTGGGATTTCGCGGTCGCGCCGCTCGTCTATGAGAACGAGGGCGACAGCGCGCCGAGCGGCGAGATCTCGCCGTGGGTTCTCGTCATGCTGGTCTCGACCTTCTACGGACAGGAAAGCATCGGGGGCGGCGAGGGCGCCGGCGATAATCGCTGGGACGAGGAAGGCACTCTCTGGTTTCACGTCTTCACGCCGCGCAACACCGGTGCCGGCCAGGCACGGCGCATCGCGAAGGGACTTGTCCGGATGTTCAGGGGCCTGACGCTGTTGGAAGACCGCCTCGAGTTCTTGGCCGCTGATCTGGCATCTGGCGATCCCGGTGCCGAGAACGCGAACTACTACCTGATGTCAGCCAGCATCGCATGGGGCCTGACCGAGGCCGAATAGGAGCACGAGACATGACCGAGTATTCCGTCCTGAAGGCGTTCAACACCGTGAACCGCCGCTTCAAGCCCGATGACGAGCGCAGCAACGTCGTCAAGAGCGACGACCTGCTGGCGCCGCACACCATCGAGACGCTGAAGTCGCGCGGCTTCATCAAGGAGAAGGACGACAAGCCGGCTCCGGTGCCGGCTTCGGCGACCGTGCCGCAGAACAAGCTCGAGACGAGCGCGCCGGCGGCCCCGGCGACTTCCGAGAAGTAACCCCACCAACCATCGCTGACCTCACGCAAGGCGCCCCATCGGGCGCCTTTTTCATTGGGAGAACGCCGTGACCTCATCCAACCGTACGCAACTCGCTCTCGTTCGGGAGACAACGCCCGGCGTCACCCCGACGACGCCGCGCATGCGCAAGGTCAGGATGACCGGCGAGTCGCTTTCCCTTGCGCCGACCTATGTGGACTCGGAAGAGATCCGCGACGACCGCATGCTCGGGGATCCGATCAAGACGAACGAGTCGACCAACGGCGGCATCAACGGCGAAATCTCGTTCCCAGATGATGGCTCGCCACTGTCCGAACTCCTCATGTCGGCGTTCGAGAATACCTGGGTGAACGCGCCGGTATTCTTCAACGACGGTACCGCGGACAGCGTGATCACCGATGCCGGCACGACGGCCAGCACCTATGCCGTGGTGTCCGGCGGAGCCGCGGTGAAGGTCGGTATGCTGGTGCGCGCGACTGGCTTCGGCCAGGCGGCGAACAACCAGGTCTTCCGCGCCTCGGCGTCGACGGGTACGACGATTGTCGGTGGTACCGGTATGGCCGCGGAGGCCGCTCCTCCCGGTACCGCACGGCTCAAGGTGGTCGGGTTCGCCGGTGTCGCTGGCGACATCACGGCACTGGCGGACGGTCTGGGGTCCACGGCGCTCGATTTTACCACGCTCGGCCTCGTGGTCGGGCAGTGGATCAAGGTCGGCGGCACCGCCGATGCTTCGACGTTCGCCTTCCTGGTGGCCGCCGGAGCCAAGCCGCGCGCGGCCGCCTATGCACGCATCAGCGCGATCGCGGCCAACAAGCTGACCCTGGACAATCTGCCGTCGGGCTGGACCACCGATACCGGTGCCGGCAAGACGATCTCGGTCTTTATCAGCGACCAGATCAAGAATGGCGTCACGCCCAACACGATGACGATCGAGAAGGGCTTCCTCGGCATGCAGACGCCGGCCTTCATCAAGTATCTCGGCATGCGGGTGAACACCTTCAACGTCGACATGCAGAGCGGCGACAAGCTGAAGTGGTCTGCGGATTTCTTGGGGCTCGGCGGTGACGAGACGACCGTCACGCTCGACGCCGCGCCGGATGGCGTGACGACCGGTGTCGTTATGGCAGCCAATGCCAACGTCGGTCGGCTGGGCGTCAATCAGGCGCAGCTTGGCTCCCCGAACTGGGCCAAGGGCTTCTCGGTGCAGATCAACAACAATCTGCAGGCGCTGGATGCCGTCGACTCCGACGCACCGGTTGCATTGGACGACGGTGAGTGCACCGTCACCGGAAAGCTGACCACCTATTTCGGCAGCCTTACCGAGGTGCTGGCCTTCCGCAACGGCACCCCGCGCAACATCAACTCGCGGGTCCAGAAGAACGGTCAGGCGCTGATCTGGCAGGTGCCGCGGGCCGTCTACCGCGGCGGCGGCAACCCACAGGCCACGGCCAAGAACACGCAGGTCATGGCCGACTTCGATTACCAGGCCGCGCAGGATGTCGTCACCAACGCGCATATCCTGCTCGATCGCTTCGAGTACGTCGAATAGTCGATCGGCGACCGTTCGGCCGAACAATTTTGTGCCGCGCTTCATGCGCGGTGCCCCGAAATACCAGCGATCTGGACCGGTCGGTGCCGGTAGAGGATTGGTGTCCTCGAGATCGCTGGTTCACCCCCTGGCGCCCGCCGGGCTTCCCTTGCTCTCCAAGGTGACACCAAGCCATGACTGAATCCCCCAAGAAAGTGCGTAAGTTGAAGCTGTCGTCGATGAAGGTCAACAGCCAGAAGGAGCGCGAAGGCGACTGGATGCCAGCGCTCGATATCGACGATTGCGGCGATATCAAGTGGTTCGTCCGCTCGACGAACTACGCCGAGTTCAAGACGGCCCGCGACGTTATTCAGATCAAGCTGACCAACAAGCACGGCCGCAACGTTCCCGAAGACGTGCTCGCCGAGGCTTACGGAAAGCTCGCGGTCGAATATCTGTTGCTCGGTTGGATTGGCCTCGTCGACGACAACGAGCAAGACATCGATTTCTCGGAAGAGACCGCGCGCGAGATCCTGACGGATCCTGAGTACCGGCTCGTCCGCGGCTCGATTTATCTCGCCGCTTCCCGCGTCGGTCTCCAAGAGACCGAGTTCGTCGGAGCCGGCGCAAAAAACTGAGGGCCGCCCTTCGCTACGAGCTCGAGCAGAAGGGCACGGACGAGTGGCTCGCTCAACTAGCCGAAGAAGATCCTGACGCCGAAGCATTCGCGGCGCAGGCGGAGCGGCCGCCAGAGGCTGAGCTCCCGATCTGGGCGGAGACCTATTGGCGCGCCTGGCATGCTCTTCGGTTCGATCGGCAATACGGGGCCATGGGCGGCCAGTCTCCGATCAGCTTCCTTTCCATCGATACCTACGCGCGGCGCTACGACATTCGTGGCGTCGAGTTCGAGACGTTCTTGGCGTTTGTCAGCGCCATGGACGAGGAGTTTCTCGAGCACGTTCAGCGCGAGGCGGAGAGGGAAAAGGAAGCTGAGGACGAGCGCAAGCGGCTGAGAGAGGGAGGGCATCCAAATGGCGGGAACAGCGCTTTCGTCCCTCCGAGTCACATCTGACTTCGACGCCTCGGGCTATGTCCGGGGCGCGCAGCAGAAGGTCGACGCCGACAGCAAGATGATTGCGAGCGACAAGGCTCGCAATGCCGCTCTTGCGCAGTCGGATGCCGCGCTCGCGAAGATCCCGGGCGGCATGGCCTCGGTCAGCAAGTCGCTGCTCGATGGCTATGGCGCCGGCGCGCAGTTCGAGGCCATCATCCGCCGGATCGGCAACGCCGCCGACCGGGGCATGGGCATCGATCGCGTCAACCTCCTCCTGGACGCGGCTTACCAGAAGTTCGGCCTGACCGCAGATGCCGCGTCGCTGGCCGAGAAGGGATTTGTCTCGATCGCCGGTGCAGTTGGCCGGCTGAACGAGGAATATTCGATCCATGCCGAGGTGGCGACCCGCGCCGCGGCCGCGATCGAGCAATTGACCGTGGCGCAGCGGTCGCAGGCAGCGATCAACGCGCAGTTCGGCATCGGCGACGACACCAAATCAGCCCAAGAGAGCGCTGACGCCTTCCTGGCACAGTACGGCGGCCTCGAGGGGGTCGCGCGAGCCAAGGCAGCGGAAGCCGGTGCCGCATTCGGCGCGGATCTCGACCGTCTCATGATCGCCGGCGCGGCGAAGTCGGCGAAGGACGCCGCGAGCGTCTTCGATGCCGACCTGCGGCAGATCGACGACGTCGCCCGGATGCGGGCCGAGCAGGCCGGCGCCAATTTCCAGCGCAGCCTGACTGAGGCGCTGGGAGGTGGCGGAGCCTCGGCGACATCGCAGGGCGCCACCTATGAAGCTCTTGCCGCGCAGGTGGCCCGTCTCGATCAAATCGAGCAGGCCCGGGCAGCACATCTCGCCGCAAGCACGCAGCAGTCGATCGCGCAGGCCTTCGGCTACGACCAGGTTACCAAATCGGCGAGGGCGTCGGCCTCCGCGTTCATGGATATCGACGCCGCCGGCGCCGCCATGGCCGCGGAATTCGATGAAGCGATCGCGGCCGAGCAGAAGATGACCGCCGCCGCGGAGCAACTGCGCTCCAAGATCGCGCCGTTGGAGACCGAATTCCAGCGCCTCGGCGCCGAGATGGCTTCGTACAAGAAGCTGCTGGCTGACGGCTACATCTCCACCGGCGAGTACGAGCAGGCGCAGGTGATGCTGGCGAAGCGGCTGACCGACGTCCAGCAGCAGCTGAAGAACGCCAGCACCACGGGCCGCGTCGCGTCCGGCGAGCTCGTCAACCTTTCCTATCAGCTGAACGACGTCCTCACGGGACTGGCGCTCGGTCAGTCGCCGTTCATGATCTTGGCGCAGCAGGGCGGGCAGGTCTTCCAGATCTTCCAGTCGTCCAAGGCAAGCATCACGGACTTCGCGAGGGTGGTCGGATCGAAGTTCCTCGGCCTCCTCAGTGTTGGCAGAGTCGTTTGGGGCGGTATCGCAGCAGCCATCGGCATCGGCGTCGCGGCGCTGATCTCGTTCCAGGACAAGCAGCAGGAGGTAAACAGGTCGCTTCTCGGGTCCGGTCGTGCCAGCGGTGCAACAGCCGGCAGCATCAACTCCATAGCGGACGCCGGCTCGTCGCGATCTGGCTTGTCCGTGGCCGAGGCCCGCTCATTCGCGGCCACGTTGGCTGAGACCGGCAAGATCGCCAACGACAACATCCTGCCGATCGTCCAGATGGGCAAGGATATCGCGACGATCTACGGCACCGACGCCTCGGAAGCGGCGAAGACGCTGGCGCAGGCCTTCGCCGACCCGGTGAAGGGGGCCGAGGATCTCAATCAGCGGCTCGGCT
Organism: Bradyrhizobium sp. USDA 4503; assembly: GCF_054055815.1. Taxonomy (NCBI): domain Bacteria; kingdom Pseudomonadati; phylum Pseudomonadota; class Alphaproteobacteria; order Hyphomicrobiales; family Nitrobacteraceae; genus Bradyrhizobium; species Bradyrhizobium sp. USDA 4503. The sequence continues at coordinate 1,722,344 of NZ_JBSRXS010000001.1, read as the reverse complement.
TCCTGGATGCCGCGACGAAGCAGAACATCGCGGACCTCGTCGCCCAGAACAAGGTCTATGCCGCTCAGGTCGTGCTGGCGACCGCCGTGAAATCGGGTCTGGTGGATGTCGCCAACACCGTATCGACGACGCGGACCGCATGGACGGCCCTCGGCAACGCCGTTTCGAACGCATGGGATTCGATCGGCAAGAGCATCTACAACGTCCTGAATCCGGTGCAGGGGCTCGATGCGCAGCTGGAGGCAGCGAAACGGAAACTTGAGCTCCTGCAGAGGACGAGCGGCCGCACGGTCGACCCGGACACCGGTTTGCTGGGGCCGATCGCTGATCCCGCCGCAACCGCCGCCGCCCAGGCACAGGTCGACAAGCTCACCGCCGCGCTGCAGAGGCAGAAGACCGCCGCGGAGGACGCCCGCAATGCGCAGCAATCGCTGGCGCAACAGCAGGCTATCCGCACCGCGCTGCCGATTATCGGGCAGACGCAGGATCTCCAGAACCAGCTGAAGCTGCTCCAAGACCTCGCCGCGGCGCCGGATGTCGACCAGAAACTGGCCAAGGTCGGGCAGACCATGGATCAGCTGCAGCGCTCGATCGCGGCGACCAGCGCCGCGCTGGCAGCCCTGCCGAAGAACGCGCTCGTCGACTTCCTCGGCGCCGCGGCCAGCCCCGCGGAACGCCTTGCTGCCGGACTCGAGCAGATCCGTACCAAAGCGGCGCAGATCAACGCCTCGCCGGCCGACACCGGCCGCGCGATGTCCGCCCTGCAACTCGATATCGCCTCGAGCGTCCAGTCGGCGCGGATGTCGGCGCTCGGGCAGTCGGCCGGCGTCCTCGACAGCGTCCGGCAAAAGACGCTTGAGCTGCAGCGGGCACAGGAAGCCGGTGCCGGCCTGACGGCAAAGCAGATCAAGGACCAACTGGACCTCGCCCGCGCGCAGGCCGACGGCTCGCTCCAGATCAAGGCGCAGGCTGATGCGTTCGGGATCCAGACCGCGACGATCGGCATGTCCGCCGGCGCCGCGGCCGAGTATGTGGCCCGGATGACGGCTTTGACTGATGCCGTCCGCAACCACAAGGAACTGACCGACCAGGATAAGGCCGCGATCGATGCGCAGGCCAAGGCCCTCGGCGCCGCAGCGCAGGCGAATGCCCTCAAGCAGATCCAGAACGATATCCGGTTCGGGTCGCAGACCTCGCTGCTGTCGCCCGACGACGTCCAGATCGCGCAGCAGCTGAAGACGCTCTATCCGGACGTCGCGACGGCGCTGAACTCGGTCGAAGCCGCGGCTCTCCGCACCAACGCGGCGTTTGCATCGGTCTCGTCGACCATTTCGAGCGATCTGGTGACCGGCGTCACTGATGCGCTCGACGGGACCAAGAACTTCGGCCAGGCGTTCTCGGACACCTCGAAGCTCGTGATCCGCGCGATCGAGGAGATGATCGTCAAGCTGCTGGTCATCGGCCCGCTGATGCGCAGCCTCCAGAGCTCGTTTGGTGGCGTGACCGGCGGCGGCCTCGATTTCGGCTCGCTGCTCGGGTCGAGCGGCGTCACCTATGGCACGCCCGGTGCCGCCGGCAGCAACCTGTTCGGCCCGCTGGCGCCGAGCGCGCTGGGCAACGTCTTCGCCCGCGGCAACATCGTGCCGTTCGCGCGCGGCGGCGTCGTAACCCGGCCGACGCTCTTCCCGATGGCCAACGGCGGCACCGGTCTCATGGGCGAGGCCGGAGAGGAGGGCCGTCATGCCGCTGCGCCGCGGCCGCGATGGGCGCCTCGGCGTTTCCGCGGGCGGTTTCGCCGGCGGGGCGGCCAACGACAACGGCGCCTCCGGCAACGTCACCGTGAACATCTACAACGCGCCGTCGGGCTCGGATCCTCAGACCAGCGTCAGCCGGACCAACAACGGCACGCAGGTCGACATCGTGTTCAAGAACGCCGTCACCGGCCTCATGGTCGACGACGCGGCTCGGAATGGCCCGATCTCGCAGGCCATTTCGTCCCGCCAAAAGGGTTTCGGGAGCTAAGCGATGGCCCTTCCGTCCTGGCCCGCGGTCAACAGCCGACCGCAGAAGAGTGGCTTCCAGATCCAGAAGCGGTTCCTCGAACCGATCGCAACCGACATGGAAGGCGGCAACACCCGCGAGCGGGCGCGGCCCGGCGACAATGTCGGGACCATCGTCCAGACGATCAGTCTGACCAACGCCGAGCACGATGTTTTTGTCGCTTGGGTGCGCGACACGCTCAACAACGGCTGCGGCCGGTTCACTGCGCCGGTCTGGCTTGGTTCGGCATACGCCACGAAGACCTGCAAATTCGCGAAAGGTGGCAAGCCCAGCTACGTGCCGACGTCGTCGAGCCGCATCGCCGCCACCATGACGCTCATGGTGTTTAACCTCTGATGGCGACGCATAACGAAGCGCTCCTCGAGGCCTATGCGTCGTGCCCGCCCAGCGCGCGGGTCTACCACACGCTCGAGATATGGCAGTCGTCGTTCGATGTCGCGGCGCGGGTCGTCGCGAACGTCGGCGACGACATGACCTTCGGGATCGAATTGTCGGCACCGCGAAACCCTGGCGAGACGGTCACCTTCATCGCGTGCCCGTTCGAGTCTTCGTACCCAGAGCAGCGGCAGGGGCAGCCGCCGCAGACCAACATCAAGATCGACAACGTTAATCGCGAGCTGCTGCCGAAGATCCGGGCTGCGCTCGGCTACCGCGAATACATCTCGGTCCTGTACCGGGAATATCTCGCCTCGGATCTCACGCAGCCGTCCTATGGCGCAGTCGAATTTGAGCTCCGCAACGTCAAGGTGGTCGGCGCCTCGATCAGCGGCGCCGTGATGGTGAAAAACCTGCAGAACAAGCGGTTTCCGCGCCTGACCAAGAATTACGACTATATCGAGTTTCCGAGCCTGCTGCCCTAATGGCGGGACGTCCGGCAAGAAGGTCCGCTCTTCCTCCGAAAGGCGACGTTACAACAGAGTTGGGCAGTGTCAGAGTTGGGCCAGAAGCAGAAGCACCGTCGCTCAATGACAAATCATAGGCATACCAGAATAAATCCACAGTGCACCCGTTGCGATCCCACACAGCCATCCGATGATCGACCAGCCTCCTGCTTGCCACGACCAATACGGAAAGCGTGACCGCCTTAGTGGCGAACCGCTCTCGGTTGACAAATCTTCTGAACAGGATGTCATCGAAAGTGCGCCGACGCCCTACGAATGCCTGCGAAGGAATAGCAAACGCCAACCACGTAGACAGCTATGCTGAGTCCTTGCGCCGCGAGCCACACATTCTTTCCCGCTGGAATCGCGTGGTAATAAAAATTCGGCCAGAAATAATTGCAGATTACATAGCCCGCACCAGCGGATACGAGCGTAGCGATCAGACCGAACGAGCACAGATCGGGCGCAATGCGCTCGTGACTGGAAAGATTTAGTGAAGTGCCTTGTCGATTTATGGCTTGATAGCAAAAGCCGATTGCAACCATGCCGAGGCCGCCTGCCTTGAGGGTCAATTCCGCTAGCACCGCCGGACAGCCCCACCAGAGCGTAATGTTTCTCAAAAAGTCCGGACCCACGTCTCCGGCTATGGCGCCAACCATGTAGTGGGCGATGGGAATAAAGCCGGTCAGAAATCCCGTGATAAAGAGCCCGAGACCCCAGCGAATGAACTTCCAGCTTAGCGTCGTGGGGGTGACGGCGGCTTGGCCGTCTATTGCAATGGTCGCGGTGCTCATACTCACCTCCGTTCTATGCGTGAACGCCCTGAAAGGCACCTTGGCGCGCCCGAATGTTAGCGACAGTAAGGGCGCACGGATATGCAAAATCGGTGGACTGTTCCCAAGGCCGGCCTGTACGCCACGGGTCGATAGTTGCCCTAAATCCATCTGAAATTGGGACCGCAGCTTTCGCTGCGGCCCCTCGCTTCGGTTCGAATAGTGAGGCTCAATTGACCTTGACGACCGCCGGAGGCTTCCACGAACCGTTGATGATCGAGGGCGAGTTCTCCTTCGGCCAATACATTCGCAGCATCAGCACGAAGTCTCCCTTGGGAGCAGGTAGCCAATTGGCTTCCTTATCTGCGCCGGGCGACTCGTTTTGGAAGTACAGGGTCAACGAGCCATCAGCATTGATGGTTGGATTGTTACGCATGCTGACGGTGAACTTGTTGAGGGGATTGGGAACAAACCACCAGCCCTGATCGATCATGTACATGGTGAAGGACCAGAATGCATTGACCGGAGGCGTGCCACCTTTTGGAAAGGTCACCGTGTACTTGTTGGCACCGTTCAATTTCTGCCCGGTGGAGTCGACTTCGGTGTTGGGATAGACGGCATCCCGCTCCTGATTGGCGGGCCAGCCGAATGCCGCCACGACTGCGCGCTTCATGTAGGTAGAGGGGTCGTAGGTGCCGAGACCTGTCGTGACCACCCAGCCATCTACGATCTTACCGAGGCTCTCCTTGTTGGCCTCAATTTTCTTCAGAGCAGTCTGCGGAATATCTTTCAGCGCAGCTTGTACGGAAGGATCGAGCTTGTTTAGCTCGAATGGTTTGCCGGGTACGATGCCGACCTTCGCCATGCGCGCGAGCATCGGGGCATCCGCTGCCGCCGGCGGGGCGGCCTCTCCCATCAGCTTGGCCATGAGGTTGAAGTAGACCTCCGTTCCCATGCCAAGAATGACCGTCTGCGGCTTGTCGGTCATGCTGAAGCCCGGGTTCGGATTCACCGGTGGTGCCACCGGGACGTAGGGCTTGCCCCACGCGGACAGAGGCGTGATCTTATATTGGGCCTGCAGCGCGTTAACCTCCTTGTAGTCTTTCTCCGTACCATCCGCGTAGGTGCGGCCGAGAATGACGACGTAACGGGTGGCAACCGGGAAATGCTTCAGTCCCGCTGGGACATCTCCCTTCCAGCCTGGACCGGTGAACAAGTAGTTGGCTGCCTTTCCACCAGCCGTGCGGCTGCTTGGCGACGCCTCTGCATCCGACATCCAGAGATCGGTCACCTCGAACAGATAGAAGCGATCACCCATGTCGGGGTGACTGAACACCTGCGGTTCAGTCAGGTCGAGCCACGTCACCGAATACAGCGTATCCGCGTTAGGAGCGGAAACCCCTCGATAGTCCGCCGCCGGATAGCGAGGGATATTGATGAACTGGCCGGTCGGGCTTGTGAAGCCCTCTATTTTTGGAACGTTGCTCATCTGAACCCGCGTAACCTCGGTCGTAATGAGCGAATAGCCGTAGACGTAAGCGTCTTCGGCGATCTGTCGCGCCTCCGTGGGGGACAGAGATTGCGCATATGCGGGCAGGGTCATCGCGAGGCCCATCACCGCGACGAAGCCGCTGACGAGCAGAGTGTAGAAAAAGGATTTTCCGGTCGATCTCATGGCATTCCTTTTGCGTTTGGGAGACAGCCTCATCAATCCGCAGCACGACACTGCAACGAAAAGCGGGGGGCCGCTTTCCTTTTGCAATAGTCGCACATGACGTTATCGGACGGACGGCCTGCGCACTATGCAAATCCGGCAAAAAGTGCCGAGGACCGCTCCGGGTCAAACTGCGACTTCAACCCTGTTTCAGCGCTGGTCCGCTATACGCCGGATACCGGACGCTGCGGTGGCTCCCGTGAAGGTTAGCAGCGGGCCACAAGCGGCGATCGAAGATCACGAGAGACGAGCCGGAATCCGACCATTCGGGTTTATCTTCAGATACTCACCGCGATCCGTGCCGAAAGCTGTGGTGTTGAGCAACGCCAAGCATTGCCCAATAAGCCCTGTTGGGCCCAAACAACGGAGCCGCGCCGCCAGGCAGTTCCAGGCCCATTCTGCCTGCTGGCGTTAACTCGCAATCGTTTAGCACATCCCTATCCGGGTATTGCGCCTGAAACGAAGCCGGATTTGAATTCGCCCACGTCGGGCACTGGGCACTTGCAGAGCTTATCACGCCAATCGACATAATCGCTGCAATAATAGAAGTCCTGAATCCACTCACAGTCGTACTCCGGAACGGTTGTTGTTTTCGTGCGGAGCATTCGCGCTGGCTAGAATCGGCTACTCTGTTGAAAGCGTTTCCTTCGAATTCTTTTTTGGACAAGAATTACGTAGGTATGCGCTTGGGAAAAGACACTCAGTGAAAAATCACGGCTGCGCGAACGGCAAATCGGTATGCTCACCGTTGCGTGACCCGCACCCGCACGCAGGCAGATGGCAAACCAGCACACGGCGAGAGGGGCTGCGCAGAGGTTACGTTTAGTCTCAGGCCGGTGGTCGGACGTCGCACCAGTCATGCAAGCGTTAACGTAGTAACGTTCGTCCGCGCTTCCCACCTTAGCGTGTGCATAGTAACTCTTTTGTCGGAAGCTTCATGCGAACTCATAAGTTACTTACTGCTCTCATTCTCGCGAGCCTGATCGCGGCGCCATCGATGGCACTGGCCATGGCAGCGAGTTTCGAAACGCCACTGCGCCCTCCCGTCATCGTCGGTGCCCCTCGGTTGGTATCTCCGCGCGCGGCAGTACCCTACGTGATGGACCCCAGACGCACCACGCTCCACTGGCCAAACGCCAGCGCCAAATTTCATCGTTGATTGATGCGCAGGGCTTGAAGGATCTGCTGCGGATGCCGAACAATCAGGGCTGCCGCCCCTTCGCGAGCGTGATTTCGAGCGTGTGTCCGATACTCGTCGCCGAACGCCCGGCGATGTCCGGGTAGGGTCAAAAGCCGCCTATCGCGGTCAACCGACCGACGTCCGCTCTTTCTCAATGAACTGACCTATCGTCAAGTTACCTGCCAAGCCGTTTGGAAGGCTACGGGCTCTTGTCCATTAACCGTTCGTCATTCCTGTCGCCCCTGATCGGCGAGCCGTGGGCCTGGCAGTCGCGCAACTGCTGGGATTTCGCCTGCCACGTCGAAAAGGAACTGTTTGGGCGCGATCTTCCGCACGTCTCGGTGCCGAGCGGCTTCTCGAAGCGCTGGGTGCTGGAATCCTTCGAGGGACATCCCGAGCGAGGCTTGTGGCGAGAAGTGCCGGAGGGGCCCGGCGGCCTTGTCGTCGCCGCGGATGGCGCGCTTGTGCTGATGGCCCACCTTCGGGTGCCGGCGCATATCGGCGTCTGGCTGCGGTCCGAGCAGCGGGTCATCCACTGCGACGAGAGGCAGGGAGTCGCCTGCGAAACCGTTCTGGCCCTGCGTCAAATGGGCTGGAAGAAGCTGACGTTTTTCGAGCCAAACTGACATGCATGGATCGCTGAAACCCGCTCCGGCGCCTCGCGCTCCGGTACCGCGGCCGCGTGACCGCCGTCGGCGTGAGCGCGCTACCCGCCATCCCGCTCTGCATCTCGTGATGCCGGGCCTCGAGGTCGCGCGCGCTGAGCCGCGATCGCGGGAGACCGTGACGTCCTTCCTGCGCCGGACCAACTGGGCGTGGCGCGATCGCACCTATGGCTGGCAGTTCGCGAAGGGCCTGCCGACCATCCTCGAGATCAACGGCGAGGCGGTGCTGCGGAAGGAATGGCGCTACCGCCGGATCGGCCCCGACGACCAGGTCCGCTTCCTCAGCTTCCCGCGCGGCGGCGAGCAGGGTGGCAACGCCGTCAAGCAGATCATCGGCATCGTTGCCCTGGTGGCGGTTTCGGCATTCGCGCTTTGGGCGCCAGTCGGCCTGTTCGGTCTCGCCGCAGGCAGCTTCGGCGCGACGGCGCTCGGTGCAGGCCTCGCGATCGGCGGCACGCTCCTCGTCAACGCCCTGATCCTGCCGAAGGCGGGCGCGACCAACTCGCCGAGCGCGACACCGGACCAGATCTATTCGGTGACGGCTCAGGGTAACGTCGCGAAACTCGGGCAGCCGCTGCCGGTCTGGTACGGCCGCCTGAAGGCGTTCCCCGACTTCGCCGCGACGCCATGGGCCGAATTCGTCGGCAACGATCAATACCTCAACCTGCTGCTCTCGGTCTCGATGGGCAGCATGTCCTACGAGAAGATCTACGTCGACGACACGATCTTCTGGGATTCGGTCAACGGAGTCTCGGCGTCATTCGCCGGCGCGCAGGTCGCGTTCTACGAGCCGGGCGCGACCGTCACGCTGTTTCCGACCAACGTCGACCAGTCGGCCGAGGTCACCGGCCAGCAGCTGCCTTCGGGATCCGGCTCGTCTGGCGGCCAATATGACGCCATGGGCGCGCCGCTGCCGCCATCGGCTACGTCGCCTGGCGCCTGGGTTGGGCCGTTTGTCGCCAATCCCGCCGGCACGCTGTCGCAGTCGATCGCTGTGGACTTCGCGTTCCCGGCGGGCTGCTTCACCATCAGCGGCAAAGACAACTCGATCGGCTATTCGAACGTCGGACTGACGGCCGAATACGCCACCTGCGACGACGCCGGCAACCAGACCGGACCGTTCGTGACGTTGTTCTCGCAGTCGTTCCAGTACGCGTCCCAGGCGCCGGTCCGGAACAGCGTGAAGGTCGACGTCTTTCCGGGGCGGTATCTGGTCCGCTTCCGCCGCGAGGATGCCGAGCTCGCCGGCACCGGCGGCTCCAACTCGGTGATCTGGGCCGGTTTGCGCTCGTTCCTGAAGGGCAACAATTCGTTCCCAGACGTCTCGACAATCGCTATTCGGATCAAGGCGTCCCAATCGACGCAGGGATCCTACAAGTTCGGCGTGCTGGCCACCCGGGTGCTGCCGGTCTGGAACGGCGTGGCCTTTGTGCAGCAGGCAACGCGTAATCCAGGCTGGGCCTTCTTCGACAGCGCCGCCAATACCCAATACGGTTCAGGCCTAGGGATCTCGAAGGTCGATTTCAACGCCGTCGTGAACTTCGCCGCGGGTTGCACCAGCCGCGGCGACACGTTCGATTTCCGGTTCGATGCTGCGGTCGCGGTCCCGGATGCCTTCGACAAAATCCTCGCCGTCGCGCGCGCAAAGCACTTCTGGCTCGGCGATACCGTCTCCATCGTCCGTGATGAATGGCGCGACGTCCCGACTATGCTGCTGACGGATCGCGAGATCGTGCGAGACTCGACCTCTATCGATTTCACCATGCTTGGCGAGGAGGACCCGGACGCCGTCATCCTCGAATATGTCGACGAGAGCACCTGGCAGGCGGCGCAGGTCCAATATCCCCCGAACAACGACAGCTTCACCTCGCTCAACGCCACGACCATCCGAATTGATGGCATCGTCAATCGCCTGCAGGCCTTCCGCGAGTGTGCCTTCACCTATCTGCAGTCCTTCTATCGACGCGAGAACGTCACGATCGGCGTGGAGTACGAGGGCAGGGCGATCACCCTCGGCTCCGTCGTCCGGGTGCAGTCCGAACTGCCGCAAGCCTATGGCTATGGTGGTGCGGTCATCGGCGTGGCGGGCAATGCCCTGACGTTGGATCCGGCGCCGACGTGGGATAGCGGGCCGTTCTTCATCCGGCTGCGCCGGCCGAACGGCAAGTTCTTCGGTCCCATCGCGTGTACCGAGGGCGCCAACGCCGCGATCGCCAATCTCGATCCGACCAGCCTGGCGGCGGCACAAGCGGCGCAGTCGACCACGTTGGCCGCGGTACTGGCGCGCGAGGATGGTGGTGAGCCGGCATCCTTCGAGCTCGGTACGGGCGAGAGCGCATCGAAGCTCTGCCTCGTACTGAACGGCACGCCAAACGGCGACACCTGTTCACTCAGCCTCGTGGTTGACGACGAGCGGGTTCACGCGACCGATCTTGGCACGCCGCCGATCCTGCCCGGCCCACAATATCCCTCCAACGCCAAGGTTCCGTTGGTCTACGGTCTGAACGCCTACATCAGCCAAGGCACCGCCGAGCCGCGGTTGTTCGCCAGCTGGTTCCCGACCGAGGGCGCGATCTACTACGTCGCCGGCATCACGTACGACGGCGGCAAGAATTGGACTCAGGTCTACGAGGGCGCGGAGAACCAATTTGACGTCATCGTCAGCCTGGCGGCCGCGACCCTTCGTGTGCAGGCCGTCAACGCCACAATGCGCGGTGCCTATTCGACCGTCGATCTCGATGCTCCCACGGTCAAGCTGGCACCCGGCATGGTCACGCTCGAGTCGTTCAACGAGGCCTTGAAGAAGCAGGTGGCCGAAGTCACCGATCAGAACAACGACGAAATCAATGCGGCGCTCCAACTGATCAACTCGACCGTCGCCAACCAGGACGCTCGCAACTGGCTGGACATGAAATCCATCCGGTCTGAAATGTCAGCCCGCGTCGGCGCCGCCTTCGCGCAGATCGCCACTGTCCAGACCGTAGCCGTCGACGCGCAGCAGGCCGTCGCGGATCTCGAGACGACGGTCACGGCCGAGTTTGGCGACGTCAATGCGTCGATCGACGAGCATTCGACCGCGATCGCGACGCTGGACGGCTATGCTGCGGCGGCCTGGTCGCTGAAGCTGACCGTCAACGGCTATGTGACCGGCATCCAGCTGGTGAATGGCGGCGCCGGCACGTCCGCCATCATCTTTGTCGCCGACAAATTCCAGGTCCAGCTGCCGGGTGTGAATGGCGGTGCGCCTCAGCCGGTCTGGACGATCGGCACGATCAACGGCGTCGCATCGATCGGCTTTACCGGGAACATGTACCTGGATGGCACGGTTACGGCGCGAATGATGAACATCGGCGTTTTGAGCGCGATCACGGCCAATGTCGGCACGCTGACGGCCGGCATTATCCAGAGCTCGGACGGCAAGATGGTTATCAACCTCACGGCCGGCACGCTCATTATCTCCGAGTGACGGCGCTCCATGGCGGTTCGGATCTACATCGATGCCTTTCGCGTCACAGTGTCAAAGTCGGGATTTGACGCGCAGTTTCCGCCGGCCGTCGACTACAAATACCTGTCGCTGGACAGTCGGCTGAACCAGGGCAGGCCACTCGAGGTCGGCCTCATTCCGGCTTACACGTTTCTGAGCGGTGCAAAGGTGTTTTACTCCGGCAGTTACCCCACGCCGCCAGCTGTGGACATTGTCCCCTATAGCATCACGTCAGGGACTGCAGGATACGGGCAGACGCTCGTCATGCGGGACGCCAACAGCTCAACCGCAATTCAGCGATCGCCCTTCGCCGTGTTGTGCGCGAGGGATGGCTTTACTCCGGATGACTCCGGCCTGGTGTTCGCCCGATATTCTCGGCTGCATGGGTTGGCGTTCAACCTGTTCTATGTCGCCTGGAAGGTCTGGTAAGTGGCTCGCCGCTTTTTGATGGGCCTGCATCCGAGCCTTGGGCAATATGGCGCCTGGCTTTCCGTGCCTGGCGTCGACGTCGTTACGGCGACTGCTGCAGCGCAGTTCCTGCTGAAATCGGACGTCAAGAACGAGCAGGTCATCATGTCGGGCAGCATCTTCCTGCCGGCGCTGAGCGGTGATGTTGCGATACCCTATCCGGCGACGCTGCCGCAGAATCCGTTCGTCACGTTCCGGACCTACATTGACTCCGGAGTGGTGTCGTATCCCTACCGCCTGGATATGGCGGTGCCGAGGGACATCACCATAGGGGGGACGGTGTTTTACGAGATATCGAACGGCTTCCGCATCCAAAACAACCAGATGATTTTCAACAACTCGCTGTCCGAGTCCTACGGCATTTATGTCGACTACATGATCTTCAATCGGAGCCTCGGGTGACGCAGCGGGTTTTTATGCAGGGCGGACCGAGCGCCAGGCTGGTGGTCAGCAAGCCGGGCGTGGATGCAGCGCTGGCCAATCTGGACCAGACCGTGTTCGATTCCCGCTGGTCCGGTCACCAGTTCTATTTGAGCGGCACGCTGGACAGCATCAATGACAGCACCGCTCAATTGAACTTCGGCGAGACGCTCGACGCGCCGCCCTTCATGCTGGGCTATTGCGATCCGAGCATCCTTCTGAACCCGGGCGCACAATATCTCATGTGCGAGGCCTATCGCGGCGGCGGGACTGATTTCTGGATCTACGCGGCCGTGACGACGTCGTCCATCGTGTTTCGGTTCAAGTTCGGCAACCAGCAGGGGCGGCTCTATTTCTCGTTGTTCAGGAGGATCGCAGGGTGACGGGGGTGACACTCGACGCGGCATGGGCTGTGCCTGGCTACGTCCCTGCAGACGCCGCCGGGCAGGCGGTCGCGGTCAGTCCGGAGGCCATCACGGTCACGGTCGACGAGCCGGAGGCGGTCAACAAGACCAAGACCCTGATCCGGCACGACGAGACCGGATTCATTACGCAGGTCATTCTCGACGCCGAGCGGCCGATGGAGGAGATCTCCGCCGCGTACACGGCGGCCGGTATCGATCACATGCTGTATGACGGTCCGGTCGATATCCGGGAGGCCTATGTCGACGTGACAAAGGACCCGAAAGAGATCCTTCCGAAACCGGAGGTCGTCGTCACGGGCGAGATCCGGCCGATCAAGGCGGACGGCGTCGATGCACTGCATCTGACGGTCCAGCCGGAGAAGTTCACGGTCTACGTTTGGTTCGAGGGCAGGCTGGTCCATCAGGAGGACGTCGTCGACGGCGGCCTCGAGTTCGCGATCGACCAGGCCGGCACGTTCCGGGTAACCATCGTTGCCGCGCAACCATACAAGGTCGGCGCCTTCGAGGTGGTCGCGCAATGAAAATCAGCATCTCGCCGCTCGTTCAGGAGAAGAAGCGCGCGGAGCGTCGCATCAACACGTACCTGATGGTTGACGGCCACGACGTTGCGCATTCACGCAAGCATATGCTGGCGCTGTCGGTCCAGGGCGGTGTCGCGCCGACCGCAGAATTTGAAGAGGCGGCGCGGATCGAGGGCAAGACCGCTCAGGAGCTCGCGGCGATCATCCTCGCGAAGCCTGACGATCTCATGGTCAAGGAAAACCGGCGCAGGGGCCTCGTCGTCGCCGTGCGCAATGCGCGGACCTTGGAGGAGCTGAGCAAGATCCTCGCGGATAACAACGTTCCCGCGCATTACGAGGACCAGCGGCTCGCGCTGCTGCCGTAGCCTCAACACTCAACCAGCCAAACAAACTGCATTCGAGGGGTTTCTCGAGATGACGGCACTTGCCAGCTATTCGACCGGGACGGTCTCCGTCGCCGCCGGCGGTACGATTGTTTCCGGCTCAGCGACGATCTGGTCGGGCACGAATGTTCGGCCTGGCGACGTCCTGCAGATCGGCAATTTTCAAACGATCATCGCCGATGTTACCGACCCGACGCATCTCGTCATTCCGCCGTGGGGCGGCGGCGCGCAAGCCGACGTCGCTTATGTCGTCTGGAAAATGTCGCCGCAGCGCATCGCCGGCGCGCAGGCGATGGCTGATGTTTCAACGCTCGTCGCGGCGCTGAACACGACCGGCTTTTTCTGGTTCGTCGACGCGGCGCTCGCTGCGCCTGATCCCTCGCTCGGCTCGGACGGTCAATTTGCGCTGCAGCCATCGACCGGGAAAATGTGGGTTCATGTCGCCGGCGCGTGGACCTACCTCGGGATTTACCGGGGTCTCGGCATCCCTGCGCCTTACGACAACGCCAAGGCCTACAATCTGATGGACGTCGCCACGATCGGCGGATCGTCCTACGTCTGGATCAACGCGGCCTCGAGCTCCGGTCACGCGCCGCCAGATCCGACCTATTGGGCGCTGCTCGCCAGCAAAGGCGATACTGGCCCAACGGGGCCACTGCCGTGGCTGCAAACTGCGACATGGGCGACGGGACAGAACTACGTTGCTGGCCCTCCGGCGAGCGTCGTGGTGCATCCGATCAATAGGAACATTTATCAGTGCCTGGTTGCTCACGTATCGGGAACGTTTGCGACTGATGTTACGGCGGGTAAATGGCGGCTGATCGGTCAGAGCGCGGCCGAGGGCACCAGCACGAGCTCGATCACTGTCGGCGCCGGCAGCGTCCCGTTTACCACGCAGACGGATCTGTCATACCAGAACGGCGTTCGCCTTCGCGCTTCGTCCAATGCCAACATCGGCAACTGGCAAGAGGGTGTCTGCACTTACGACCCGTCGACCGGCGCTCTGCTCATGTTCCGGGATAAGTTTGCCGGCGCCGGCACGTTCAACGATTGGAATTTCAACCGGGTTGGTCAGCCCGGCGCCGGCGACCTGTCATCGACAGCTAACCTGTCCGATCTGACCAACAAGCCTGCTGCGATCGTCAATCTCGGTATTCCCGGTTTGATGCTCGGCCATCTGTCCGGCTTGAAGATTACATCGCCAGGCGCCGTCTCGACGTTCAGCGTCAGCGCCGGTGTCGCTTGCGATCGAAACGCGGGTGACATGATCGCCCTCAGTGCTGCGCTGACTAAGTCGAGTTCGGCATGGGCGGCGGGCAACAACAATGGCTGCCTCGATACCGGGGCGCTTGCGAACGGCTTCTACCATGTCTTCGTGATAAAGAATCCGACGACGTCGACCGTCGACGTGCTCATGTCAAAGAGCGCGACCGCGCCGACGCTGCCTGCTGGATATACGTTGTTCCGTCGCATCGGTGTCGTTTGGCACAACTCGGGCGGCCTATTCTCGCAGATCCTACAGCGCGGTCGAGAATTCTTTTGGCCCGGTTCGGCGCTGGATGCGAGCATTACTCTCGGAACGACTCTGCAGACGTTCGCGCTCGGCAGTTGTCCGACCGGCGTCAGGGTGCAAGCCTTAGTGAACGTCATTGCGTGGAACCCCACGCAAAACACCGTGTGGTGGACGCACGAGACCGGCCTTACCGACAACGCGCCTAGCTATTCGGTCGGCGGGAACGGTTTGGAAGCATCAACCGCCACTTCCGGCAATGCAAATGACCTGCGCGTTTGGACTGATACATCAGCGCAGATTGCTGCGCGATCATCCTTTGCGAACACGTCTTATCGGTGTTTTACGCGCGGTTGGTTCGATCCATTGGAGGGATGAAGCAGATGGGATTTGTACAGCGAAACAGCGATGGCGCCATCGTCGGATGGTTTGCCTGTGAGCAACCGGCGCCGATGGTGACCGAACTGGTCGCCGACGACGACCCGGCGGTGATTGCATTTCTTAATCCGCCGGCGCCGGTGCCGTCCTATTGCACCAAGCTCGGCCTGAAACGGGCCTTCGACGAGCTCGGCACATGGGCCGCGGTCAAGGCTGCGATCGCGGCTGATGCGAACGTCCAGGAGGAGTGGGATCTCGCGACCGAGATCCGGCGCGCAGATCCTCTGGTGCAGCATATGATCGCGGTCGTCGGCCTCTCCGACGCGCAAGTCGACCGACTGCTCATACGCGCAAATGTTCTGACCGGCGCGTGATCCACGAGCAAGCATAAGCCTACGTTGGTCTTTGCAGTTTTATTGAGTGCGGGTTAACGGCTAGCAGCTGGAATAGGGCACGGTCTCCCGCGTATTTGGCAGCCCGCCGGGTCGCTTCCCTTCCGGCCATCAATGTATTGCCGGATTGATCGCGAACCTCCCAATCCCAGCCACGTCTGCGACGATCAATTAAAACAACTTCCAACATGGTGACTCCTCTACGTCATGTCTTGCGACGGTTGAGGCGGGACGTTCACGCGCCCGGGGGAAAAAGCTGAGATTGACAATGTTTGTATCGCGGTATGCCTCTTCCGAAACCCGAGCTGCGCCGCGAGCAATTTGAGATCCCGATGGATGGTGTTGCGATGGGTTCGCAACAGCGCCAAGTACTCGTCGATCATCGTCGTCATCCTTTGACGGTCGCTTTCTTTTCCTTGAAATTGGTGGGTCACGCCCCCAAAAAAATTAAGGCGAACGCGTTGACTGTCAAGAGGTTAGAAGATCGCCGTTTTCGGCGTACCTAGCTCCCTGGAGCGGCGTGTCGCCTGCATCGTAGGTGATTGACAGGTTTGCCTCGGGAGGACGAAGCTCGTCGCATGAAGGCGCGGGTGCGACCGCCGATGTTTAGTTTTCAGGTCTACCTTTTCGGAAAGGACGGTCACATCACCGCTCGGATGGATATTTGTTGCGAAGACGAGGAAGACGCCAAGCTGCGAGCGAAGCAACTGGTTGGCGCTCACCCGGTTGAACTTTGGAATGGAGACCGTCTGAATGCGAGGTTTGACGCTGAGCCGAGCGGCCGATCATGAAGATGCTCACCGAATATTTGGAACGCGCCGTCGAGTTTGAGAGACTCGCTGCCTTGGAGAGCAATGAAGATTTCAAGGCAAAGTTGTTAAAGCATATCGTAAGTTGGCGGAAGCGCGCGCCGAGCAGTACGGACTGCCGAAGCCGAGCCCTCCAGAGACGACGTAATTTAGTTCACTTCAGCTTTCCTTAGTTTGATCCAAATCAGCGAACGGGACACATGCGGTTCGAACGTCCTGCAATGCGCTACGATTGGGTGACAATGGCTGCGTGCATCTCGACGGCTCTCGCGATGCTGGCGATTATTCTCTTGTTTGCGAGCTAGGCCTCAGCAGGCTTTTTTGGCGTTGCCGAAAGTCTATCGGCCACTGGGCTAACCCCCTTTAACCCTCTGATTATTCAGCTCATTCAGGGCGCAGGCACGTCTCTGCGTGCGGTCCCGAGCACGGCCTTCCGTCAGCCCACAAAAGGACTATCACAATGATCACCGCAGTCATTTCTGCGAGCGCTATCGATCGCGGTCGTCGATCTCTCCGCCGCGCACGTCGACCAGCTTCTCACCTGGTCTGACCGGGGCTCCAGTCGGCACTGGCTGCGCACCGTTTGCCGCTCAACACCTCGCCACTTCCTAACAAAAGGGGATACCGATGGTCGACCTGACCGCGCTGAAACGCGCGAACGATAGCCGCTGGTCTCATGCCAGGATCACCCGTGCCTCGAGCACGTTCACCCAGGTGGCGACGCGCCTGGTCGCGCCGGCGGCGAAGGCGCGTTATCTGGCTGTGGCCTCGCGAACCGGCGTGCCGTGGTTCGTCATCGCCGTCATCCACGAGCGCGAATGCTCGCAGAGCTGGGCCGGCTCGCTGGCGCAGGGTGATCCCTGGAACAAGAGGTCGGTGCATGTGCCGGCCGGCCGCGGGCCGTTCAAGTCCTGGGAAGATTGCGCTGTCGACGCGCTGGTGAATTGCGCTCCCTATGCCGCGCGTAACAAGGACTGGTCGATCGGTGGCATTCTGACGCTACTCGAGCAATATAACGGCCTTGGTTACGCGTCGCGTGGCCGGCCGTCGCCCTACATCTGGGCCGGCACCGATCAGTATGTCAGCGGCAAGTATGTCCGCGACGGTGTCTATGATCCGAACGCCGTGGATCAGCAGCTCGGCTGCGCCGGCATGCTGCAAGCCATGATGCGTCTCGACGCCTCGATCAAGTTCGGTGCTGCGGCCGCCGTCGGGTCGGCGCTGGTCGCGCAGAAAACCGGGCAGGCCGTTGTCGCTGCGCCCTCCGATTCCGCTCCGTCCATCACGCGTCCCGCGCCTGGCAGCATTGGTGCCTGGATCGCGTCCTTCTTCAAAAAAGCTGCTTAGGAGAACGAACCATGCTCTGGCTTGCCCTGATTGCCGGCATCGCGCTCGCGATGGTCTACGTCCTGATCGTCCGGCCGATCCTCAAGACGCAGCCGATGCTGGCGCCGGCGTTTGCGGCCGAGGCTACGTTCCTGCAGAAGGCGCGTGCCAAGCTGACCGGGTTCAAAACCCTGATCGCGGCCTGGCTCACGGTGATCTCCGGTGTCGTGGTTGAGTTGTACGACCAGGCGCTGCCGCTGATCTCCGGGCAGGACTGGACGCCGTTGACGGCAAGGCTGCCGAGCTGGGCGCTGCCGGTCGGCATGGTCTGCATCGGCCTTCTGTTCGGGTATCTGCGCAAGCTCACCGAGAATCCGCCGCAGGTCATCATCCAGAAGGTCGACGGCATCGCGCAAGTCGTCGACGTCCATCCGCCGGCAAGGGGCTGACCGCCATGTGGCAATTTCTCGCCAACCTGATCGGTGGCCCGATCGTCAGCGGGCTGATCAGTGCCTACAAGGCGAAGCTTGCGGCCGGCAACACGTCGGAGCACATCGCCGCCGATCTGGCGGCGCGGGAGCTCGCGGTCGAGAGCCGCGAACGCGAGCTCGCCGTCCAGCAAAACATCGCCGACGAAGGGCTATGGTGGACGGCGGCACCGCGGGCGATCGCGTGCTGGTCGTTCGCGCTCTTCATCGCGAAATGCGTGGTCTGGGACACCGTGCTCGGGCTCGGCACCACGCCGCCGCTCAAGGGCGACCTGGCGACCTGGGCCGGCTGGCTGATGGCGTTGTGGTTCGGCGGCCGCTCGATCGAGAAGATCGCGCGGATCATCAAGAGGTAGGCCGATGAGCGATGCGGTGGTGACATGGGGTGCGATCGTCGCGGCGGTCGGTGTGCTCGGAACGATCATTACCTTCTGGACCCGCTATTCCGATCGCATCACCAAGGCCGAGGCGGCTGCGGCTGCAGCCGCCACCACGGCGGCAGCTGCGGTCGCCGAGGTCAAGCGGACGTCAGAGATCGCGATCGCCGAGGCCAGGCGCGAGGCAAATCAGGCTGCAAGCGCGCACGCTGCTGAGCTCGCCGCGAAGCTTTACCAGGTCGAGATCTGGGCGCGGGACGAATTCGTCCGCAAGACCAGCTTCGAGAATGTCATCCGGCGGCTCGAGGCAGGCTTTACCGAGCTCAGGACGGACATCGGCGGGCGCCTCGACCGCATGACCGACCGGATCGAGGCGGTCAAAGCGGGACCGCATCAGTGAGGCTCCAACCTTCCTGGGGCTAGAGCAAGCGCCGCTCGCGTAAATTTTAAGCGGGCGGCGTTCTGTTGTGCTCGCCCCAAAGAAACGGCCCCAGCGAGGGGCCAGTGCAAACGAGAGGCCGCGTCGCGCGAACGGCCCGGCCGGGTAAATCTGAAAATCATCCGCATTGAAAACCTGCCCCGGCCCGAAAATCCTAGCCCACCTTGCATCCGCAGTAATTCCGGGAAAACACGTAGTGTCCTAGTTTGTTCTCCCGAGTGTCCTAACTGGGGCAGCACCTCCTGGGGCCATGCACGATGGTAGGCATAACGGCTTTTTAGCCGCTCTCTCCCCGGTGTTGTCTGTAAGGGAAGAGCCGGAGCTCTCCGGATAAGCCGATAAAGAACTTTTTAAAGCCGCCCTGCAATCCTCGTTGTCAATGGATCAAGCCCCGCCATGGCAATGGCTCATGCCCGCGCTGCGGCGCGGATACGCTCGACCGGCGGGTTGGATGGTGCGCGACAACAGAACGGTGGAGGCAAGCCGGTTGCCGGAGCCCACGCGGACGGAAGCACCAGTTAGAAGCCGGGAAGCGTCACGACATCAGGAGCCGCCCAGACCTTAAAGGAGCGATTTTCATGAAAGGCTTATTGCTCGCTGTCGGCATCCTTTTGGCTCTTTACGTCGCCGATCAGCATTTCAGCCACGGTAAGTACACCGACGCTGTCCAGCGCATGGCGGCTCAGATGAGACATTCGTTCGGTGTGTAGGGCCGCCTCAGTTGGCGGCCTCTTTGGCCTCTGGGTGTAGCGACTGGTGACTTCCGAGACTCACCTCGTCGTCTCGGCCTACGTCGCATCTGCGAGCCCGAAACAAAAATCCCAGCGCTTCCGGGGAGTTAAAGCGCTGGCATACGCTGACGTCAGGTTCTTGCCCAACGAAGACATTTAGGCATTGTTGGTGCTATGATTAGTCGCTAACTGCAGTGCAGCATTTACATTTCGGGCGTTCCAACTGACATCCAAAGACCAGCCGGGACTTCAACGCAGGCCTCTCGTCAACGAGCCGGCTCAGGAACGCGCCGAGCGCTTGGCCAATCTGCTGGCCTCCATAGTTGAGTCCAGCGACGACGTGATCGTTAGCAAGAATCTAGACGGCATTATTACAAGCTGGAACAAGGCGGCCGAGCGCGTCTTTGGCTACTCGGCCTCCGAGGCGATCGGTCGGCCCATTACGATTGTGATCCCGGAGGACCGACTGAGCGAAGAACGTGAGATCTTAACGCGCATCCGACGTGGTGAACGGATCGACCATTTCGAGACGGTTCGGCGACGTAAGGATGGTAGCTCAATCGTCGTTTCGCTCACTGTTTCTCCCGTCAAAGATGCCCACGGCAACATCGTTGGCGCATCGAAGATTGCTAGGGATATCACCGAGCAGAAGCGGGCTCAGGAGCAGATTGGCATTCTCGCTCGCGAGGCGGAGCACCGAAGCAAGAACATCCTCTCGAACGTACAGGCGATCATCAATCTTTCTCAGTCCGACACTTCCGAAGGCCTCAAGGAGGTGATCAGCGGGCGCATCCAAGCGATGGCAAATGTTCACTCGCTGTTCGTTGAAACGCGCTGGATAGGCGCTGAAGTCTCGGCGATCGCCAAGCAGGAACTCGCCCCTTATCTCGATGAACACGGCACGCGGGTTCGGATGGACGGTCTTCAAACCGTGTTAGAACCTACCGCTGCGCAGGCGATTGCTGTGGTCTTGCATGAGTTGGCAACCAATGCTTCCAAGTATGGAGCGCTATCTAACGCGAAAGGCCACGTTGAGTTGACGTGGTCGCGCAGCAAGGATGGACAACTGGCGCTCCGTTGGACCGAATTGGATGGTCCGAGCGTAAATGCGCCACAACGCAAGGGCTTTGGTAGTCGCCTCATCGAAGGAACGATCAACCCGCTTGGCGGGAAGGTGCTCTTTGACTGGCGCGCGGAAGGGCTGCTTTGCGAAATTGCCGTTCCGACTTGACGGCGAACTGGCTTCGCTGCTCTTGCGGCAACTTCCACGCATGGCCCATCGCGTCATTTCGCTGCGTTGCGGAATTTGGGTCACTATCGGGGCATAGTAGACTCTAGCAAGTCGACCGACCGGCAGATTTATGGGTTCACGGCCTTACCAAAACACCACCTTGCCCGGCTGTCCCGATGGGGATGGCCGGGCTTTTTTGCGTTTGTGGACCACTCTCCGTATCAAACCGGATATGCTCAGCATCAGCCGGCACTATGTCCGATTGCATGGGCGACCCAGTGATTTCTCCTCCGAAGATCATTTTTCCTGGCTGCAATGATTTCGCTGCTAGCCGCCCGCCTGCTTTTGCTTACCTACGAGGTCGGCTCGCTCATCTTTCATTCCGCCGGCGGTTGATCCTTCGATCCGGCTGAAATCCTTGCCGCGTAGGCGGCACCCAGTGGGGCGCTTCCTTCTGTGGGATCTGAGCGATCTCGGAAACGCGACGCCGCATCTCGAAGCGGCGTCCCTCTAAGGTAGGCTCGCGAGCGACGTCGCTGGCCAAATCCAGGTGACCACCACGCGCGGCCATCTCTCGGCTCCCGGGGGGGTGGTTGACGTGAGCGGCGGAAGGGCAAAGATAATCTTGACCTCTGTTCGCGAGACTGTGAGCAGAGTTCAGGTGATGGCTATCGCGCTCGACGGAATTTGTGCGAGTGGCGGGATCGCCTTCGAATTCCTATGATCGGTGACCGCGTTGATTGTGTGGAAGTGATACGAACCGTCTTCACTCCGCTCGAAGAGGGGAATTTCGGCCTAGGCGCTGATCGCAAGGAAAGAGCCGAGCGCTGATGCGTAACGGGAGCGTCCTGGCGCTTTAAGACAACAGTCGCATAAGCGACGACCGGACGCTGCCTTCGCTTCTCCTCATCTGCCTGATCACGCCTGCCGCGCTAATTGGCGGCCTTTGGCAGGCGCGGGTGCATACTTAACGACGGGTGTGACACGCCGGGCGTGTGTCAGCTGCGACGATCGCGCCTATCGAACATGTTGCGGAAGCCGCGCGGCAACTCCGGGATCTCGCCATCATCAGGCTTGTTGCACAGCGGGCAGGGCGCGCCCGCGCCGCCGCAGGCACATGCGTGGGGACCGGTCCAGGGCTGATCCGGATGGTTCTCGCAGACCCAGCGGGTGTCGTCGCAAAGGATGCAGTGCGGGTCGGTCATGACAGTGCGTCCTTCACCCGGCTCATTGCCGGGTGCGTCCGGTTCTTGACCTTGATCCAGTTTTTCGAGCGACCGGCGGTGTAGATGCGATCGCGGTGCTTTGACACCAGACCCTCGAGGCCCATCAGGCAGGCGTGGCGATAGAGCTCCGGGCCGATCCCGCCCTGCTCGAATGGTGCAAGGTGGATGCCATCGATGCGGCGAGCGAGAATGCGGGCGAGGTTGGCTTTGCGCAGGTGCAGCGGCAGCTTGCGGAGATCGTCGCCCTCGAGTGCGAGGATGTCGAAGGCGTAGAGCTGCACCTCGTCGTCATGCCGGCGCGAGTGCAGGCCGTTGAAGTCGCTCCGGCCATCGACGGCGAGCAGCACGGCTTCGCCATCGATAACGAATTGCCGGCAGCGGTTGCGAAGCGCCGCCTCGGCGATGAGCGGAAAACGCGTGCTCCAATCATAGCCGTTGCGGGTGAACAGCCGCACGCGGTTGCCGTCGCGCTGGACGATCAGGCGGTAGCCATCGTGCTTGATCTCATGCAGCCAGTCGGCGCCGCTGGGCACAGCCTTTCCCGCGCTCGGGATACAGGGCTGGAACAGCCGGACGCGCACGTCAGCCCGCTTTGCGGCGCGGTTTGGCCGGCGCCTTCTTCGCCTTGGTGGATTTTGCCGCGGGCGCCGCCTTGCCGCCGCTCTGGATGCTCTGCTTCAAGGCGTCCATCAGGTTGAACACATTGCTCGGCGCGGGTTTTCGCGTCGCTGCGATCGGCTGGCCCTTGCGCTTCTGCTCGAGCAGCTCCTGCAACGCCTGCTCGTAGTGGTCTTCGAACTTGTCCGGCTCGAAGTGGCCCGACTTCTGCTCGACGATATGCTTGGCCAGATCCAGCATATCCTTCGTGATCTTCACGTCCTGGATGTCCTCGAAATACTCGGCTGAATCGCGCACCTCATAGGGATAGCGCAGCAGCATGCCCATCAACCCGTTGTCGCGCGCCTCGAGCGAAATGACATGCTCGCGGTTGGTCAGAACCACGCGGGCGAGGGCGACCTTATCGAGCGAGCGGATGGTTTCGCGGATGACGGCGTAGGCGTCGTGGCCGACCTTGCCGTCGGGGACGATGTAGTAGGGCCGCACGAGATACAGATCGTCGATCTCGCTCCTGGGCACGAACTCGTCGATCTCGATGGTGCGCGTCGATTCCAGTGCGATGTTCTCGAGCTCGTCCTTGCTGATCTCGAGATATTGGTCGGTGTCGACCTTGTAGCCCTTGATGATGTCGTCGGACGAAACCTCTTCGCCGGTGTCGGCGTCGACCTTCAGATACTTGATCCGGTGGCCGGTTTTCTTGTTGATCTGGTTGAAGCTGATCTTGTCGGATTCAGAGGTCGCCGGGAACAGTGCGATGGGGCACGTCACCAGGGATAACCGCAAAAAGCCCTTCCAATTGGCGCGCGGGGCCATACTCAAAACTCCACCTACACTGAATGGTATCAATATAGGACGCCGGTCAGCGAAGTGGAGTCTCGGCTAGCAGTCGGGACAGGTATCACCGATCCCGCGCAGGACTTCCTCGATCGCGGCCTGGCATTCTTCCGGCGTGGCGCCCGGGAAAGGCTGGTTCCACGCCGCTTCACGAGCCCGGTTCCGCGCATCCGGGTCGGCGCGATCGAGCGCATGGCCGTGGTGTTCGCACTCTCGCACCGCACGATGTTCGATCAGCGTGCCAAGCGCCCAGCCCTGGAGGCTGCGATAGGCGGGGCGGCTGGCCTGCAGCGGCAGGCGACGTTGTGCAGTGCTCTTCATGATGGGGTCTCGAATCAATCGACACCGCCAGTTATAGCATCCGCGTCAACTGAGCCTTCGCCGAAGGCAGCACTTATGCCCGCTATGCTGGCTGGGAACCGGCGCGGGTGAATCGTTGTTCCCCGATTGCCGCACAGGAACTGCGGCCTGATTTGGGAGGCCTGGATGGCAAAGAAAGCGAAGAAGCAGACCGCGCGCGGTCGCAAGCAGGACCGTGCGCGCGTCGCCGGCGGGCAGGACTACGAGGTGAGCTACGAGGCGAACAAAACCCGGAAGTCGGCAGCGTCGGTGAAGAAGGCCGTCAAGAAGGTCAGCACCAGCCGCAAGCGAGTTGAGCGCCGGCTCGGGTCGGCGATGAGAAAGTCGTTAGGAACGGCACCTTCGAAGCGTCGTTAGCAACGCGTCGCTCCTCGGCAGAGCGACATTGGACGAATGAACGTGCCCCGAGTCTTGCCCCCGAAGATCCGGGGCACATTCTCGATCAGTTTGGAGCGGCCCCGGCTGGCACCTCGCTGGGGCACCGAATCGCGTCAGCATGTCCTCTCGCTGGGGCCGTTTCCGTTCCGGGAACGAGCCGCAGTCTACGACGTTAAATCTCCACGATGGAGTGGGACTAACTACCGCGGCCTCAGCGCTCTCCCCGGGTGTTGGGGCCATTCTTTATGATTGATCAGAGGCTGGTTTTCGCGCGTCGCCAGCCGCTCCCCGAGAATCTCAGCTTGTTCTTTTGTCAGCTTCTCGGCGAATGCCCCGTTCTTTTCTATCTGGGCTGGTCCTTTGAGCTCGCTGTCGTAGACCATCCAACCAGTGCTTCCTTGCCGAACGAGGAATCGGCCTCGCATCGGGCGTCCAATAAATTCCATTGCAAACCATCGACCAATGAAGCGCCAACTCGTCAATTAGGTCGCAGGATGCAGTGCTCGGCATTGAACTATGTGAATCGTTGCGATCAACTTTGGACAGACACCGCTCGCGCTTTCCGCAGCGAACTGAAGCGGCCCCAACCTGGGGGCCGCCAACCCGAACCTGACACTCGGGTTTTCTTCTGGCAGTCGGGGGGGGGGGGTGAGGGGTTGGCTGGCCAGAAGCGCCAATTATACGCTTATGCCGTTTCGATGGTTCCTAGCCCGCCGGGCGTTCGGGGAAAAAGCGGCAATTTTCTCCCCCGAGATTCACAAGCGTTATTTTCGGAGGCGCCCCTTATTTGGGAGGCTCCCAGCAACGGGGCACGTAATTTTCATTTCGTATTTTTTGGGCCCTGATAACGACGACCGCTGCTTCTCGGCGGGCAGCGGCTCGGCGAATCCGACTTGGCCCCAGCATGATCCGGATGCTGGGGCCTTTTCGATTAGGAACGAAGTGGATGCACTGGCATTGGCTGCCCTGTTCGGTGCCGCATCGCTACCGGCACTGAGAACGCCCAGCTAGTAGCTTGGCCCTAGCCTTCATCGCTGGGGCCCTTTCTCTATTAGGCCGTCCAGATAGGACACTCGCTGGGACCGTCTTCTGTAGAGGCCGCCAACTGAGGCGGCCGTACATTTGAGCCGCGGCCTTAGCGCGCAACGAGGGCGGTCAGCAGCAGCACCGCAATAAGCAAGGAACCGCCGAAAATTGCGATAGCGAGACAGACACGCGCGGGGATTGAATAGGGATCGAAAGGGGGCTGTTCAAGCATGGCGCTCGCCTAAGCCTGTGCAGGCGGGAGCGCGATCGGTCTCTCAGCCACCGGCGCCTACGGGAAACCCTCCGGCCGGTGATGAGGGTAAACGACCTGAGGAGGCGACGGTTCAACATCGAACTTAATGCTTGGGTTGAAACGGCAAATGCCGCGCGCCGGCAAAGTATCGGGGTCGCTTCTCTGAGGAACAGGTCCGCATGCCAGTTATGAGTTTGGGTGACGTGTCCCCGACGCCCCCGAGAGCCACTTGCAAGGCCGGCCCCAGCCACTCCCCTCGCTGGGGCCGTTTCTTTATGGAACAAGTAGCAATTTTCGACGTTGCGAAGCTCGGTCAGGTTGAGGAGTGGGACGACCATCGGCCTCAGTGCTTTCCCGAGGCGCTGGGGCCGACCGGTGTCGTGAGGGCAAGCTATGACAGAAGAGTGCCGAGACTGGACTCTGATCGTCGGATTTCTAAGTATTGCGGCCGTGGTGCTGGTGCTCAGCGTCATGCTTGGTTAGCCGAACCAGGTTGAACGGCTCCCGAATTCCGGTACTGGCCTGTTTCCGGCGCTAGTGGCCTAGTTGAAGGTGGCCTGGCTCAGCAAGCTTGCCACCGACGCGGCAAAGAAAGCGCTGTTCGCCAAACTGGCAACGCATCACCGAGCACTCGCCGACGAAGTCGAGCGTGCAATGATCGACTCGAAATAGGAACGTTACGCTAGGCCGACGTTGAGTCCCCGTTCCGGACCTGAGGGAGTCGGCATGGGATCAATACGACACCGCGTAAAGCAAACGGAGACGCTTGAAGCGCGGCTTGAAAAACGAGCCAAAGAGCTACGCGAGCGGGCAAGCGCATCGAACCTAGGAGCGCAGAAGGAAGCCCTATTGGAGCTGGCGCGACAGGCGGACTTGGGAGCGCGTATGGCGGAATGGCTGCGCTCTCCCGGACCGCGGTCCACGACATGAACCGATCTGCAGAGCCCAGTAACGCTCTAAAGACGGCAGCTGGAGTGTCCGTTTTGCTCACCCTATTGCTCTTGGGTTTTTTCTTTGTCGCGTTTTAGACTAAGGCCGTGGATAATAAGGTTCGCATGGAGCTGGTGGAAGGGATTGTCGCAATCGTCGGAGTGCTCAGCGCGGCCGCTGCGGTTGGGACCGGATATTGGTACGTCATGTCCGAACGGGAGAGGCGATAGGCACAACCGCCAGCAGCTCTCGGTCAGGCGAAGAGGTCCTTGCCCGGCTGCAGCATCCTCACGAACGTCCCGCTCTCGTGGTACTCGAGCCAGCCCTGATCTTTTGCGTACTCCAAGCCCGCCCAATACTCGGCTGGCGTCGCCTTGTCTTGGTAGAGCATCGGATAGTTGATCTTCTCGATGTAGATCCGGCCATCCTGGACCGGCTCGAAGGCGCGGGCGTGCTCCATGATCCTGCGGGCAGCTTTCTCGGGGTCGGAGTAGGGGCGATCACCCACGTATTTCATATCTCATCTTAGGTTGCTTGGTCGGCAGGGAAACGATTCTCCATTCGTTATAGTCGTAGAGCCCGGCCCAGTGGTGAACAAGCATTCCGCATTGCCGGCAATCGAAGCTCCCAGAAGTATTCGTATGGGTTACGCTTCGTTCCTGGATCGCCGAATAGACGATGCGGCAGCCGGGACAGGTAAAATGAACAGTGACGGTTGGCGCCATAATGGCAGCACAACAATCAAACCTGCTTAGTGTTCCTCGGTTCGCCCAAACCGTCCTTAAAACGGCGTCTTTCTTGGCATGCCTCAGCGCGTCCCCATCCTCGCCTGCGGGAAGTGCGGCCGCACATCGGCGCCGCGCCTGCCGCAAGCCATGCAGGTGAAGTGCGGTTCAAGGTCGGAGAGGCGGACTCGATCCGGCCACTGATCGACCTTGCCCGGCGGCAGCTCGACGGAATGGCTGCAGCGGTGGTCCGAGCAGAAGACGAGGAGGCCGCGGGCGCCAGACTGGCGCATCTCACCCAGGGTGATCTTGGGCTCAGCCATGTCTACGGCCTCCGAAATGGCACCACGTCACCGTCCGCCGCGCGGATCACCACCCGGGCCAACTTCATGACGTCAAAATCCTCGTCTTCGAGGATGTCCGCCACGCCCCGACGGTTCATTTCGCGGACGATCGCCTCGGCGACTTTCGTCAGGCGTGCTGGGGCATCCGTCAGGTGCATTAGGTCTGCGGCCTTCGAACCGGGCACCACGTCACCGTCGGCCGCGCGGATGACAACCCGGGCCAGCTCGAGTGGGTCGAAGCCGAGGTCGGCGACCGCTTCGGCAACGCCCTGGCGGTCCAGCTCAGCGACGATCGCCTCCGTTACCTTCATCAGACGCGCCGTTTCTGCAGTGAGGTCTGCCATTGATCTGTTCTCGAGCTTCGGGCAGCCACGACCTTGCCCCCTGGTGTAATTATGAGTCTGTGTCCATTGGGGCAGGTGAGGTCAGATAGCGCGCGAGACAAAAACGCGGCCCCTGAGCAGAGACGGTCACAGCAATCTCACCGCAAACCGGGCATCGGTAGTTTTTGTCTTGAGGACTGTCGCAGACGTCAGGCACGTCGGACATCCCATCGTGCTCTCTCCTATGGATAACGACGAAGTCGTTCTTGAGTTGTCGCCGCCGATCACAGTTCGCCGCAGGGCGAGCCTGCGGGCGCGCCCGTTAAGCATCTGTTTTCTATGGCAGCTAGGAACGAACGTGGCCGAGCTTTGTTCGTCTGTCATCCGAATGCAGCTCTCACCATCCCCCCGACCAAACCGCATTCGGACAGCGTGAGTGGAAGGCCGATGGCCCCAGCGTGCTCCCAAGCGCTGGGGCCGTCTCCGTTCGGGACAAGCGATTTCCTGAGAACCGTCCCTGACGGGCGGTGGCCGATGCCATGTGAGAGAGCCGGAATTTGTAATCCAAGGGAGGTATAGAAAAGTGTTCGAGCGAGGGCTACGGTCGAATGAACTAAGTTGCTCTGGCCCCAGCTTGTACCCCCTCGCTGGGGCCTTTTTGTCAGACAGGGCGCGCGCGCCGAAATAGGAATGGCCCCGACAACCTTGGGGGGCCTGCGGAGGCCGAGATGTCGCGGCCAGTCGCCAGTCCCGCGTCGGATTTGGCGCGGCCATCATCCTACAGGATTCTAAAGCTCTCAAGCAGATATCCTGGGCGGCGATTTATGCGAACAGGTCTTTGCCTAGCTGCCGCCGTGCCCGGCATGCGGCAAAGGCATGGCTACGATCAAGCATAACGCCGATGATGAGGGTCGTGAGTGGTGCGTATTCGAGTGCTTGAACTGCGGCCACAAGCCTCTCACCGCGCTGGGCCGTTAGCTCACTTTCTTGCGGCTGATCTCGAAGCAAAAGCGAACCGTCATAACGGCTCAGTCCAGCGGCGGTCTTCCTTCATCTTCATCGGCGAATTCCGTCGGTCTTTTGCGCGGCATAGATGTGCTCGCGGTGCGCATAGCTCTCGGCCGGCCGGTGGCTATCAAATGTTGCGCCGCAAGGACAGCGCATCAGCGACGACGGCTGTTGAGAAGGCAGCTTTTCGCCCCGGTCCCACATGGCCTGCTTGCGCTCCGTCCAGTCACGCTGATCGCGCCAGGCCTTGAAGTCGGCGTCGGTTCGTGTCGGGAGCAGCCGCGCCCATGCGAGTTCAAAAGCCGCGCGGGCTTCCTTGAACGTTGTCGCCGCGCCGTTGGTGTGCTGGCCGGGATCGCAGCCCGGATAGAAGCCGCAGCTCCAGCCCCATCGATCAGCATCGGCAGGAACGCCGGCGCGGTGCCCGATCCAGCCGACCTGGACATCGCCATAGAACACGTTCCAGCCTTCGCGATGCGGATCGGTGGAGGGCCGGCGCGTCAATTCGGTCATGACCCGTCTCCGATCGGGCAGCGCTGCCACAGCTGCAGAAGCTCGGCTGCTGGCCGCTTGTTGGCACCGGCGCATTTGACGCAACGGAGCCGTCGGGCAAGGTCATGGACTAACGTGGTTGCGACATGGGGTAGGGCGGCGAGGTCGACCGCGCGCGGCGTCTTGCAGCGGGAGCATTTGATCTCGAGCCACGGGTAGCCGGCATTGATGGCCTGGTCGATCGAGGGTGACGGGTCGACCGGACCGCCGTCGGCCCACATCCTCTCGTTCCAGCTCTGGCAGAGCAGGTCGTCAGCCTCGCGGATCAGCGCCTCGCCGGCGGCGCGCTTCTCGGCCGATCGCGTAGCGAGGATCGTCGTTACCGCCCGGGCACGCGCCAGCTCCTTCGTCAGCGCCTTGCGATCGCCGCCGGAGAGCGGAGTGGGGTGATGTTTCGGGGCCATGCGCGGCATTTTCCCGCCGAATCGAGCGTGCAGGAAGCCGCTAGCAGTGGTCGATTGTACGAAGCTCCGCACTATCTATTGGTCAATTGTTCTTCGGTCAGAATGAGGGCCAGCACCCGTCGCAGCCACTAGCTGCAGCGGAGCGGGAATCTGCGTTCCCGGCGCTAGCGCCATCAGTCATCAGCTGGATGTGCTTCCGCTTCAGGTCGAGCCCGCGACCGTCGCCGTACTTCGGCTTCTTGGTGTCGCCTTGAGTTCGCGGGGTGTTAGCCAGAAGGTGCCAGCAGCGTCGCCCAAGCCGACCCGGCAATCATTTCAGGACCCCTTACGGACGGTCCGACAAAGCTTGGCATCGTACGCGTAGTTCAAGATCCTGCCGCCTAGGAGCATGGCGATGGCCTCTTCAAGGTCGAGAGCTCCAATAAGAACCATTCTTTGGTTTGAAAGGCTTCCCGAAACGGTCCTTTATCTCAATGTTGAGGCGAGCCTCAGCGAAAAACCGGTGCAGCAGGTACTGATATTTTTAGTTTTATGGGCAACAGATAGATCCCCGTCGTTGTGGACCATTTGACGTTTCAACAGCATTTCAAGGGAAGATTGTTGAGGCGTCGAAAACAGTTCCATAACAGTAGGTTAGGGTCATATTTTAAGTCTCGGTGGGACCGAGATGGTCGGCTCGGACGGAAACTCTCGAAGTTTCCGAGATGGTCTAGGGCGGTTAGCTCAGCTGGTTGGAGCGCCTGCTTTACACGCAGGATGTCGGGAATTCGAATCTCACCGCCTACCACCTTTTGCCATTAGGGCTTCTATTGCCTTCACGCCAAGGTTGCGCTTCCATCCGCAACGAGTCGGGGGGGAATAGCGCAATGAATCAGAGACAATCGGCCCATTTTGGCCAAGGGCCGGGTAGCGGCTTTGGCGGTCAACCACCGAAAGTTCGCGCGCCGGGTGCAATCGCATGCCCGTAGCCTGCTCAACCTGTGGAGCTAACATTCCTCAGGAAGCACGGGTTTGCCTCAGTTGCCAGACCGATGCTGGTTTTCCTAATGTAAGGCGTGCAGCCAAGCCAGAGGAAACGGCGGCGCTGGCGGCGAGAATTCAGTCCGTGGATGCCGGAGCTGCGGCTAGGGGCTCGGCGGCAACATTGAACCGCTTTGAGCAGGCCGTTGGTCGTTCGCAGGCTGTGATGAATCGCCGACTGGATGACCTGCACACTTGGTCCGCGTCAGCGAGCCCGTTTTTTGCTTCCTTTCATCCGCAGGTGCGAGATGGGGCGATCGCTGCACGCGATAATGGTTGGGACGAACAGAGAACGTCGGCCGAAAACACGATCAATCCCATCTATTTCGAGAAGTTGCAGGTGGCGGCCCTGTGCTTAGATGACTTGGGGATGTCATACTATGGGAAATACTGTGTAACTCTCCGAGAGAAGTTTATTGCTCAACGAGCTTCAGTCTTCGAAGAAAATCCGTTCATTTTCTGCAAAAAGCATTCAATTGTTTCGGGTAGCTCTCCACCCATGGGCTATAGAGCAACCTGGGCGGACAGGGGGCGCCTGGCCAGGGCGAAGCTCGGCCATAGGGTGAGTGACACCACTGCCACCACGGAGTTTCCCGAAATCCTGATGAGCGCGGATCGAGGGACAGACGAATGTGACTTCATCGAAGTGCACATCTATGAGAAGGTGGGCAGAGATGCGATCGAAGTAGTGTCGGGGCCGGTTCCGAAGGACATCGAGGAACGCCTGCTTTGGCGGCAGGTTAAGCGAAAACTCGAGGCCGTCGGTGTCAAGATTGTAGAGCGATGATTAACGCACTCATTTCAGGGCAGGCTGGGACGTACGCCGTCCTGTCTCGGCTTCCAGTTTTGTACCATCTGGATGGCGGAAGCGTCGAACTCTCGTCCAATGATGTATCAGGTGCCTTCCGTGGATGCACCGACACGCAGAGGGTGAAGGTCAAGACGGTTGAAGAGGCTCTGAAGAAATGCAAAGCGCTGCGCAATTGTGACCGCGCACTCCGCTTTGTGTTGCATATTTTAGATGATCCTGGCGAAGA
Organism: Bradyrhizobium sp. USDA 4503; assembly: GCF_054055815.1. NCBI lineage: Bacteria > Pseudomonadati > Pseudomonadota > Alphaproteobacteria > Hyphomicrobiales > Nitrobacteraceae > Bradyrhizobium > Bradyrhizobium sp. USDA 4503. Next base: position 1,690,650 of record NZ_JBSRXS010000001.1, on the reverse strand, counting down.
CCGCTGGGACTTGAGCCAAGCTGCCGATGCACTGCTGCAGTCCCCGGAGGTCTTCGATTATGTGATCGGAAGCCTCTATGTAGACGCATTTCCGACGACGGCTTCCGCGCAACGTGCCCTCGATGATTTACATGACTTCAGGCGGCTGACGCAGCTGCTTGAGGAGGTGTTGCGTGATCAACTCCTAATCAAAAGGGTTCGTAGCCTTTTCGATGCTGCGGACAATTCTGAATTTGAAAGTGACGTCGCGTATCAGCGCTATCGCGAGCAAATCTTTAGGCTAGCGGTACAGCGCGAATTGGTTTGTTTGGTCCGCGACGGAAAGAACGTCGAATTCTTCTTGCTGCAGCTTAATCGTAAGTTCCTCGGGGTTCCCGGAGCTAGGCGCGCTATCGAAACTTGGACTGCCGCTTTCCGCGCACAACGTAAGAAACTACCGAACCTGATTGAGGATGAGCCTGTTGAGGAATCGGAGCGTTCCGATCGTTCAATACGGGGGCGAGGAGTCTACGAGCGCATTCGGTCCCAGCAGGCGGCCATCGCCGAACGACTTAAACAAAGAGATATCGAGGCGGCTCGAAAGTTTGCGTTCGAGTTAATCCGCGGCCAACAGTCGAACTCCACGTCCGAGCAGATAGCGAAGAGCTTGAGCCTTTTGGCTCACCTTGCGAAGACTAACGGCGTCCCGGAATTGCAACTTGAATGGGCTAGAGAGGCAGTTGAGCGCAATCCTAACGATGTGATTACCTATTCGCATTTGATTGACGCTTTGGTCGGAGCGAACCGGCTATATGAGGCGTCTGAAGTTGTTGATCGGGCTGCGGAGCTTCACCCGGGACTGTTTACTATGAATGCCCGCGCAAGGATTTTGCGCGCGCGTGGTGAGTTCGAAGCGGCGCGGGCAATGTATTTGCAGGGCGCTAAGCAATTTCCTCATGATCCTGACTACGTCGTTGTAAGGATTGGAGCCGCTGAGACTCTCCGAGATATGGGGCGTTACGATGAGGCGTTCTCGGAGTACACCAAGCTTGGACAAGAGTTTCCAACGGACGAAGTTATTTGGTGCGGGCTAGCTTCTGTTCATCTGGACATGGGTAATTTCGATAAGGCGATTCAAAACTTTGGAAAGGCTCTCCGGCGAGCCGACTCCGTTGCTCGCAGCGGAAGAGCAACAGCATACAAACTGGCAGGGCAGTTCGATCAAGCCCTTCGTCTCTACGATCAACTCTTGAAAGAATTCCCCAACGACAAGGTTGTTCTCTGCGGTCGCGCTGACGTGTTTCGGGTGAAAGGGGATCTGTCTTCTGCTTTGTCATCTTTCGATCTTGCAATTGAGCGAAGTCCTTTTTCTCCCGATCCTGTCCGAGGGAAGATTGAGGTTCTCCGTGAAAAGGGCGACCTTGCTGCGGCTGAGCAGCTGCTCATTTCTGCGCGAGATAAGTTTCCGCACGATCCAGGGTTGGCGTCCTTGCACGCAGAACTACTTGAGAGCAAGGCCGCCTGGCCGTTAGCTCTGTCCGCTCACGAGGAAGTAATAAAGAACTTCCCGCGTTCACAGGGCGCGCGACTAGGGCGCGCTCGTGTTCTGAGGAAATTGGGCCGAGCGAAAGACGCTCTTGATGTGTACGGCGATTTACTTGCGGAGCAGCCATATCAGACCGCTGCCTCACTCGGCAGGGCATCCACGTTGATCGAAGTCGGTGAGCTGGAATCGGCTGAAACTATTCTTCGTAGCTCTCACCCGCCGAAGAGCCTGTTCGACTGGCGGAAGCACTTTTTATTGGCCCTTCTTCATCAGGCGCGAGGCGACTTCAAGAAGAGTAAGAGTATGCTCGAGTTGGGCGCGCGAAAGACGCCCTTCGTGAGGATGCGGCGCTTACACGCAGCTGCGTTGGCAAGGATGAACCTGCGCCAAGGAAAGCCATCGGAAGCCGTGCGCGTGGTGGACGCCCAGCCGAACGAAATTTCAAATGTTGTTCGTCTCCATGCGTTGGCAGCTTCCGGAAGGACAGAATCAGCGCGCGATGCCTGGAGCCGCATCGCTGACCGAGATCCACATATCGAGCTCGCTACTGAAATCGCTCGTCGGTTTCGGATAGATGCTAACCCTCCCCAACACGATTTGGATTGGATTTACAAATCAGAGGAACGCGCGCTTCTTCGCGAAGCTGCCTAAAGCGTACAAACACGGCATAAACGACAGACGCCCTCCGAGAGCCCAGCAGCCTGGATCAGGCAGACCCCTAGGATCACGACGTGTCCATTTCCAATGGTCCGCATTGATAGGTGACGGTCATGGAAGCACCTAGTGCTTGCACCGGCTCATGCGCGAGCCGGCGCAGTGCCGCGGATCGCGTGGATGCGATGTTGGGGTCGTATTCTGAGAAAAGGTCATCGCGGTAATGGCCGAGGACGGCCCACCGCTGGAAGCGTTTCAGGTCACGGCGCGACTGATCGAACGGCATCGGGTAGGGGCGGATTCCGCGCGCGACCATCCGCTCGAACCGGTGATGGATGCGCTCCCATGTCTCCCGCTTGTCGAACCCGATGAGCATGTAGGCCATCAGGTGCCGATCCGGGACGCCGTGCGCCTCCAAGAGGTCGACGCCGCGGAAGAAGGTCTCCTCGTCCTTGAGGTTATCCCAGGCGGTATAGAGCCGCCGGCGCCGAAAGTCTGTGCACCGATATTCGATGCTGGCGAGCGCGGCCGCCACCTCGGCCGTCATCGCCCGGACGTTGATGCCCTGGCTGAAGCAAACCTTGAACCCGCCATCGCGGATCTCGGCGATTCGGCCCTGCCAGTCCGGTTGGCCGAAGAAGTCGTTGTCGAGCAGGTGCAGGTTCTTCGGCGCCGAGCCGCCGAGCCAGATCTGCCCGACGGTCGCCGCCGGCCTAGGCTTGCCTTCCTTGGTTGGCACGACGCAGAACTTGCAGGACACCCGGCAGCCCCGCTGGGTGAACCCGATGCTGGCCGCGAAGTCCGGATAGAGGCTGTAGTCGAGCTCGGTGCCGTCGCCGATCAGGCCTTCGACCGTGAGGCCGCTATCGGTCCCGGTCCCGCCGACGATCGCGCCGGGGAACTCGGACTTGAACCGCTCAACCCGATCGGCCGAGAACTTGAAGATGGCGCTGCCGTAGACTGCCCCGTAGGCCGGTTCGAAGAGCTCCCGCCGGACCCGGCGGGTGAAATGGATCTCGTCACCCCGGGCACGGTGATGGGCTGCCAGCCTCATCAGCGCCAGGTTGGGTAGGGTGCCGTCGATCTGGGTGATGCGAACGTGCATGTTCACGGCACCAGTTCCGGGACCGATTTTGGGACGCCGAGGTCGCCTGACGAGCCGGCCTGTGGTAAGGTCGTGACTGCGTCGGAGACGCGTAGGCCGGAACCGGCCGTCAACAGCGGTTCAACAGTGAAACGCCCTTCGTTCGCGTAGCGTTCGGTCATCGTTCTGACCTCCGCAGACGCAAAACATTCGATTTTTCAACGTTATCGGGGCTTGTTTGCTCGTTTACACCGAGAGGGTCGGGAGTTCGAATCTCTCGCCGCCTACCAGCCTTCGCACCTCACGGGCTACGGCTGGGCAAGCCAGCCTGTGAGCACGAATTCATCCGCTTGTTCGGTTCGCAGGGCGAAGGCTGTCGCACCGAAGCTCGAAGAGCGCAGGCGGACCGGCTGCCTGAATGTGCGGGCGTGCTTCCCCGTTTTGGATCCAGCCCTATGGCTGAAGCATCCTGATGGTCGCGATCGGCCACTTCCCGATGTGGCCCTTGATCGAGATGCGCAACCCATGAGATTCGTCGAGAAACACGCCCTCGACGGTCCCTGCGGTTCCATCGGTGAGAACCGCGGCTCGTCCGACCAGCTCGGCCTCCGCTTGCACATGCTCGCGCAGGATGACGGTGGCGCGGTGTTTCACGAGCTGCAAAGCGGCCTCTGGTTGATGAGCCCTACGGAGTAAGGCCATTGCATCGCTCTCGGTGAACGCGCGGAGAGGGCGCGATCCCGGCCGTGGAGTAGTCTCATGGGGATGGCCGGGACCGCGCTTGCTCCGCGCTGGCGTGCCGAATGTCATTCGATCCCCGATGGTGCGAAAGGTGCCGAAAGTCACGCGCTCCGATTTGATGCCGACGCTGCAGCGATGCTATTCTGTCCGCCTAACCGGGAACTTGATGCATGCGCAAACTCGCCGCGATTTTTCTTCTCACCATGATTGCCGGACCCGCATTCGCACAGTCGGATCACGTTCAGCGCTATCGCGAAGAGGTCGAGAAGTCGCCGGCCGATGCGGCCAACGAGGCGCGGCAGCAGCGCGCCTATCAGCGTGCGCTCAGCGGTGTGCCGGATCAGAAGCCGACCGATCCCTGGGGCATCGCGCGCAGCGACGGGCAAGGCGCACCCAAGGCGAATGCCGCGAAGCCGAAGCCGGCCAAGCCCACGAGCGCAGCCGTCAAATAAAGCTCCGAGCGCGGATCAGGTCGATGAAATACTACGTCTGCCAATTGACCGGACCGCGCCCGACCTTTCCTCAGGATATGACGCCGCAGGAGGCCGCCATCATGCAGGCGCACGTCGCCTATTGCGGCGAACTGCTGCAGGCCGGCAAGGCGCTGGTGTTCGGACCGGTCGCCGATCCCGCCGGCGTCTGGGGCCTCGGCGTGCTGCAACTGCCCGACGATGCCGATCCGCAGGAGATCGTCGCCAGCGATCCCGTCACCAAGGCGGATGCCGGATTCACCTATCAGCTGATGCCGATGCTGCGCGCCGCGGCGCGCGAGTGCTGCTAGAGCATGATCCGGAAAAGGTGCGAAGCTGTTTTCCGAAAAAGATCATGCCCAAACATGAGACAACAGAAGCTTCCTCACAAGGTTTCGATCGCATGAACGCTGGCCATCCGCAGAACGCCGACCAGATTGCTTATTGGAACGGGCCGGGCGGTCAGCGCTGGGCAACACGGCAGGCCGCGCAGGATATCGTGCTGCAGCCGGTGCTCGACCTCTTGATCGGTCGCGCCGCGCCGAAAGCCGGCGAACGCGTCGTCGATGTCGGCTGTGGCAGCGGCGCCTCGAGCTTCGCGCTGGCGGCCAAGGTCGCGCCCGCAGGTCACGTGCTCGGCGTCGATGTCTCGGAGCCGATGCTGACGCGGGCGCGGCAGAGCGCGCCGCAGGGTTTGCCGGTCGAGTTCGCGCTGGCCGACGCGACCATCTATCCGTTTGTCAGCGAGAGCTTCGATCTGTTGGCCTCGCGCTTTGGCGTGATGTTCTTTGCCGATCCCGTGACGTCGTTCGCCAATCTGCGCAAGGCGATGAAGCCGACCGGCCGTCTCGCCTTCGTCTGCTGGCAGGAGCCGCGCGAAAATCCGTTCTTCATGACGCCGCTTGCTGCCGTCTACAAGCACGTGCCGAAACTGCCGCCGCTAAGGCCCGAGGATCCCGGCCCGTTCGCGTTCGCCTCCGAGGCCCGGGTGAAGCGGATCCTGGGCGAAGCCGGCTTCTCCGGCATTGCCATGGAGCCGTGCCGGGTTGAGCTTGATGTCGCGACCGGGCGCGGCATCGATGCCGCGATACAGGGCGCGCTCGAGATCGGGCCGGCCAGCCGCGCGCTGGAAGGGCACCCTGATGAGGTGCGCGCTGCGGCGATCGCCTCGATGCGCGAGGCGCTGGCGCCTTTCTTGAAGGGCGATGCGGTGCTGCTGCCCGGCGCGATCTGGATCGTGACCGCGCGGGCATAGAACTCTCGGGACCAAGCACTCCGTCATTGTGCGCGCGAGCAAGCAATCCATCGCGCCGCATATGTGCCAGCATGGATTGCTTCGTCGCTTCAGCGCAAAATTGCTTCGCAATTTTGTCGCCGAGCTCCTCGCAATGACGGAAGAAAAAGGAGCTGCGACTCCTACGCCCGCTCTTCCCAGATCATCGCCAGGTGCACGATGGTCTGCACGGCTTTCTCCATGTCCTGCCGGCTGACCCATTCGAGCCGCGAATGGAACGCGTGCTCGCCGGCGAAGATGTTCGGGCAGGGCAGTCCCATGAAGGACAGCCGCGAGCCGTCAGTGCCGCCGCGGATCGAGGTCTTCACCGGCGTGAGACCGGCGCGCTCGATCGCCTCGATCGCATAGGCCACGATCTGCGGGTGGCGATCGATCACATCCTTCATGTTGCGGTACTGCTGCTTGACCTCCATGCGGTAGGTCGAGCGCGGATAGCCCTTCATGACGTCCTTCACGATGTCTTCCAGCAGCGATTCCTTCTGCTTCAGGCCGGCCTCGGTGAAATCGCGCACGATGAAGTCGATCCGCGCGTTCTCCAGCGCGCCGGAGATCGCGACCGGATGCAGGAAGCCTTCCTTGCCCTCGGTGGTCTCGGGCGAGCAGGTGTCCTTCGGCAGGCGATCGACGATCGCGGCGGCGATCTTGATCGCGTGCTCCATCTTGCCCTTGGCGAATCCCGGATGGGTCGCGACGCCTTCGATGATGATGCTGGCGCCGTCGGCCGAGAAGGTCTCGTCCTCGATATGGCCAGCGGTCTCGCCATCCATGGTGTAGCCGAAATCGGCGCCAAGCTTCTTGATGTCGACCTTGTCGACGCCGCGGCCGATCTCCTCGTCCGGCGTGAACAGGATCTTGACGGTGCCGTGCTTCACCTGCGGATTGGTGATCAGGAAATGCGCGGCATCCATGATCTCGGCAAGGCCCGCCTTGTTGTCGGCGCCGAGCAGGGTGGTGCCGTCGGTGGTGATGATGTCGTTGCCGATCTGGTCGGCCAGCGCTTCGTGCTCGGCGGCGCGGATCACCTGCGAGGCATCGGCGGGCAGCACGATATCGCCGCCGCGGTAGTTGTTCACGACCTGCGGTTTGACGTTCTTGCCGGTGCAGTCAGGGGAGGTGTCCATGTGCGAGCAGAAGCAGATCACCGGCACTGTCTTGTCGGTGTTGGCCGGGATCGTCGCATAGACGTATCCGTGCGGATCAAGATGCGCGTCGGATATCCCCATCGCCTGCAGCTCGGCGACCAGCAGGCGCCCGAGATTCTTCTGCTTCTCGGTGGAAGGCGTGGTGGGTGAATCCGGATCGGACTGGGTGTCGATCACGACATAGCGCAGGAAGCGCTCGGTGACGGTGTGCTTGAAGTCGAGAGCCGGTGCCAGCATGAAAACCGCGCAAAAAACTGGAGAAAGGAACAATACGCTTTGGCGAAGTTGGTTCGCGCGAGCAAACCGCGTCAAGGCGAGTTTCGAAGGACAATCCTATAACAGAAAAGCGCCACTCCGGGGCCGCGTCACGAGCCGGAATGGCGCTTTGCCTTAACGGAGAGAGTAGGCGCTAGACGGCTTCCTTCAGCTCCTTGGCGGCGCGGAAGGCGACCTTCTTGCTGGCCTTGATGTGGATCTGTTCGCCGGTCGCCGGGTTGCGGCCCATGCGGGCGGCGCGCTTGCGGACCTGGAGGATGCCGAGGCCGACGATCCTGATGCGCTCGCCCTTCTTGAGGTGCTTGGTGATCCTGGTGACCATGTCGGTCAGAATCGCCTCGGCCTGCTTCTTGGACAGCTCCTGCTCCTCGGCGATGGCCGCCGCCAAATGCTTCAGCGTGATCGTCGCCGGTGTCGCTGCTTTCTTCGCCATGTCTGGCCCTCCTCGTTGCTGAATGGCTGGATTGCTGCTTTTCACGCGAATGGCGCGCCGTTCGCGTCGGGAAAATGCGTCCGGAAAAGTCCTGAAAACCGCCGGTTCCGGGAACGGGCAGCGCCGGGCCGGCCACAGGAAACCCAGACGTATCAGGCCTTATTTGATTCGGGGCTTCGCTGACTACGCCGTTTCCCCTGAAAACAGGCGACAACCCGCGTACGCGCCGCGAAAATTCCGACGCTGTGCAGGAATCCGCAACGTCCTTGACTAACCGGATGCGGGCCTTTATGCCCTCGGTCCTGCGCGGATCAATCCGACGATCGGCATCCGCGGGAGTAGCTCAGTTGGTTAGAGCGCCGCCCTGTCACGGCGGAGGCCGCGGGTTCGAGTCCCGTCTCTCGCGCCAGTCTTATCAAGCACTTAGCGCCGAATCCGATTTCGGGAGCGTTGGGGGGCGACTGGAGCCTTTCCGCCCCGATCTGAGCCCATCTGCTCAAACCAATTCAATCTCGCGGGACGTCCGGTCGCAGAGTTGCCCGCCTACGCGCTAACCCAGCTAAAGAAGCTTTACCGTGATCCGGGAGGATCCAGCATTGTTCGAATAGAACAGCCGTGACAATCCTGGAATCGGAATTAGTCCGTCGTTGACGAAAAGGAACAGTTCGCCGGTGCTCCCGGCAGTGAAGCGAGCCTTATATATCTGCGGATCCGTGTTGGGGGCTGGAAGGGGGTCCAAGAAGTAGTCATCCGAACCGGTTAGCCCGACCCGCGCTATCACTCTAAACCAAGGACGAAATAGAACGCGGCGAAGCAGTATTGTGGCGTAGCTTACGAATTTCGAAGCTCCGCGTTGCGTAGATGTTCGATATCCTACAGGGGTGGTGAGTTGATCACCGTCCCGCCATTGCTCAGCCATTTCGATTGCAATTTCGTACTTGAACCCGCGTCGAACAGACAAGCCTGACGCCCAGCAAACAGACGAGGTTTGGAATAAGCTGGACGCATCTTGCGGGATGCCGCGATCAACAGGTTCAATCTGTGTTGTTGGAGACCCTATACTGTGCGCCGAATGGGAGGATGAGCGCTGTCAATTGATAGCAACAAACTAATTCCAACGTTAGTTGAAGTTGACGCTGCGTGCAACCATGCCGTTCGTGCTGTTGATAATGCGGTGCTAAGAGTGTGATGAACTAGGGGCAATGCGCCTGAAAGCTCCCCAGCTTTGTTGCCCAGGAGCCTCTCTCTGGATGGCTCATCATTTCATCGACGCCGCCCTGACACGATGGAGGCCCCGCGGGTTCGAGTCCCCTCTCTCGCACCATTTATTTCAATGACTTGGCAAGCAGGTTCGGCACGGGATATCGATCCTGAAGCGACGCTGTATCCGGTCATGTTCCACGCTATTTCCCGCAACTCTCCGCGGTCGCCGCCCGCGACAGCTCAAGACGCCGCGAGGCCGACAACGCTGACGGGTTGAGCGGCCTGCTCGAGCCTGACCGATAATGCCACGCGCTGTTCGGGCGTCAGCCACCACAGCAGGAACAGCAGTGCTATCCCGTTCGACAGCAGGCCTGTCGTGAGCGGCACGTTCATGATCGCCTGAACTGCGATGCCGGACGAAACCGCGATGAAGCGCGGCGACAGGTGCTTTGAGACCATCGATCCCACCGACAGGATCAGGCCGCAGACGAAAGCCGACACCGGGGCGAGCGCAAGACCGACCGATGCGATGCCCTCGGTGGCGAGGAAGGACGCGTTGAAATTGCCGTCCTGATAAATCGCTCCGAGGGTCGGGCCGAGCTCGCCGTACGGGCAGGCGGTTATGTATCGCAGGACGGTGATCTGGCAGAACCGGGTGAGTTCGCGGTGCGCAAAGAAGTCGGCGTATTGATCGAGCGCGAGTGACGGGATCGCGACGAAGCGCAGATTGATGGTGCTGAACACGATGTAGGTCTTGTCGGACACGAGGACGGCGAAAGCCAAAAGGCCGACGATCATCGGGATCAGAAATGCGAGCACCGTGGCCAGCCGCGGGTCGAACCGGCCGTACAGCCAGAACAGAAACGGCAGCCAGATCGGCAACAGAAGGACGGTCTTGTTGTTGACGACGGGATAGAAGCAAAGCGCAAGCAGCAGCACCCCGGCCGCCGGCATCCACCGGCTGCGCGATGCGAAATGCGCGAACAAATAGGGCAGGACCGCGCCGGTCATGATTCCGGTGAGATAGTTCAACAGCGCCGGGCGCACGACGGCGGTGCGGGCTGCGCCATAGGGATTGCCAAGATTGGCCCCGTAGGAGATGTCGGCCACCAGCACGGCGAAGCACGACGCCAGCAGCAGAATCGCGATGCGCTTGACGGCCGCCTCGGACAAATCGGGCCGCCAAACCGGGATATTCTGTAACATCAGAGGGATCATCGCTGCGGCCAGCGCGGCGATCATGGCCCAGCGGGCGATGGCGTGCGGATAGTCGAAGGCGCTGAAGAAGCTGAGCCAGACGAAGCCGAACACGGCTGACAGCAGCGAGAAGCCGACCAGATAACCGAAGCTGAATCGTGCCGCGACGAACGCCGGGACGAACGCGACCATGATGGTGATGCCGAGGACGGCCTGCGCGGTGATGCCGGATCGCCAGACATGCATCGCCGGGAATGCGTGCCCACAGGCGATCATCGAGGCGACGCTGAGGACGAAGAACCCGGGGATCGTGACCCCGACAACCAGGTCACCGCGCGTCAATGTCATCGGTCCGTCCGAATCCGAAAGCTGCCAGGCAGCTAGCCGGTCGGCCCTGGACGAAGCAAGTTAAGCAATATCTCGGTCTGTGTTGTTATGTTTCTGCCAGGCCATTCGTCTCCGCGATGCCCTACGAATTCACACAACGGCAACGCCCTGCCTTGATCAGGCAAAGAATGCGGCGACCGCGTTGAGGTCGGATTGTCCCGGTGCATCGCCGCGCAAATTGGCGTCGATGATGCGGCGGCAGGCGTCAACCGTGTGGGTGTCGCCCAATTCGTTGGCGGCCTCGAGGATCGACCAGACCGTGTCCAAGGGAACGTCGCTCTGCGTGGTCGCCTTCGGGTCTGACAGCATTGGCGGGGCCGCGGTTAGAATTCGAACAGGTCGCGGCCGCGCCGCGCCAAATTGTGCAGGTCCGCCACCGTGCCGCGCACCGCGTTGCAGCGGCGGCATTCGATGATGGTGTCGCCGGATGCATGCGCCGGATCGGCGACCTTGATCGCCAGGCTGCCGCAATCCGTGCAGATGATCTTGAAGCCGGTTGAAATTACTTGCTGCTGCAAATTCATTGTGGCCTGCGCCTTTGTTGACGCCGACCTTAGCAGGGCAACTTTTAAGACTGGGGTCGCGGAGCGGATTGCAATCGAACAACCCCGTTAGGGCGCGGTTAAGATTTCGCTGCGGCCGTGCGGCCCTGCAAATGCAGCGTCGGCCTGCCGAGCCCGGCCGCGGCGGCGCGCACGGCATCGCGGGCATTGACGGTGATGATGCCGGCGGCGTGGGCCCAGACCGCGAGGTCGGAGGCGCTGTCGCCGGCGTAGATGAAGCCCCCGGGAAATGTCCTTTGCAACAGGTCGGCCTTGTTGGCGCCCTTGAGATTATGTTCGCCGTCGGAGGCAAGCACCTGGTCGATCCAAGGCAGACGCGACGCCAGCTTCTGAGCGAGCAGCGCGTCGGCCGCGGTTGCCAGCACGATGCGGCGGCCGGCCGCGTTCTCGCGCTCGGCCAATGCGACGACGTCCTGGTGCAGTTCGATCCGGCTCCAGTCGATGCGCTGGCGCCGTGCGAGCCGGCGCTTCAGCGCCGCGCGGCCGCGCGTCAGCCAGGCGGCGCATGACACGACGATCAGCGGATTGCGGCGCAGGATCGAGACGAAGCTCAGATAGAGCAGGTCGCCCGTGATCAGCGTGCCGTCGAGGTCGAGCACCAGCGGCAGCGATGCCGGGAGGCCGAGCAAAGGGGGCGACCCGTCGGTGCGGGAAGCATGCTGCGGCTTCGCAATGTTGTCGCCGGCGAGGCGAGGTTCAGTCATTCGCGGCGCTCAGCCGGGTTGCGACCTTGCACACGTCGATCGCGCGCACTCCGGTCTCGGTGGTCCACAATCGCCGTAGCCGAACCTGCTCGCAAAGGCCACACCGTCCTGGTCCGAGCTTGAGACGATCAGGACCAACAAGAAAGGCCGCCCAGGGGCGGCCGTTGTGTCTGCCGAGGCTTGAAAGCGTCTTAGCGGACCGTGGAGGTGCCCGACGAGGTGATCGCCACCGGCTTGCCAGCCTTGATGACCTGCGTGGACTGGGCAGTCTGGGTGAAATCCGCGTTGTTCCGGGCCGAAATGCCGAGCGCCGCGATCCCGATCCCCGCAATAAGGGCAACCACCACAATCTTGAGATGGGTCGCGCGGTCAGCTGAATGGATCGAGTGGTTCATGGTCGCCTCCGAGCGTCTGTGCGCCGTCTATGGCAGGTACTGGTAAGGCCCATCTGTTTCCGGATCGTTTCGTGAGTTCCGGGAAATGGTTTCGTGCCACGGGCGAATTGGTTTCACCGTGCCTTGCGTCACACTGCCGGCCGGCTAAAACTGCCCCAGGCGCGGAAATGCGCTTGGGAGAAAAACAATAATGAAAACAATGAGACTAACCCGGCGCCGGGTCCTTGGAACCGGCTCCGCGGCACTCGCCGCCACGATGTTTGGTAAGCGCGCCGTTGCGGCGGCCGAGTTCGACTTCAAGCTCGGCGTCAACACTCCGGAAACCCATCCGCTAACAATCCGCCTGACTGAGGCCGCCAAGGCGGTCGGCGCGCAGTCGTCCGGCCGGGTCAACATCACGGTGTTCGCCACGCTCGCTGCAGGCCGAGCTGACCGAGAAGGGCATGACCTTCAACAAGCCCGATCCCGTGCAGTTCAGGGCCGCGTTGGTGAAGGCCGGCTTCTACACGCAGTGGCAGAAGACCTACGGCGCGGACGCCTGGGCGGCGCTGGAGAAATACACCGGCAAGCTGACGTGAGCGCAGCCTGACATCACGCGCCGGCTCGGCTGAGACGGGTGCTAGCTCGCGCGCGCGATGTCGGCGCGGATCGCGCGTGCCGCCAACACGAACAGCAGGGCACCGAGCGTCGTCGTGAGCGCGGCCGACAGCAGCGAGTAGCGAACCGCATCGACGCCGTAGGTGCCTTTCAGCGCGTCATTGATCATGCCGACGGCGAGGGGGCCGACGCCCTGGCCGAAGCAGGTCGCGGTCAGCAGCACGATCGCCGAGGCCAGCGCGCGCATGCTGGGTTTTGCCACCGTCTGCGCAATCGCGAAGATCGGGCCGAGATGAAAGCCGACCATGAACGAGGTCAGCGCCAGCGTCGCGACCATCAGCGTGAAGCTTTGCGTCAGCATGCACAGCGCGAACACCGGGCCGGCGAGACCGGACATGATCGCGGGCGCCCACAGCTTCCAGCGGTCGTCGCGACGGCCGATCTGCGCCACCACGAGGCCACCGATCAGCGTGCCCGCCATGCCGGCGAGACCCTTGAAGGTGCCGGCATAGGTGCCGATCTCGGCGCTGGTGAGGTGATGGATCCGCGCCAGGAACGGCGGGATCCACACCGCGGTGGCGTAGTTGGTGTAGGTCGTCAGACAAGAGCCGATCAGCACGATGACGAAGCTCGGCTGCGATACCAGGAAACGCAGCGTCGGCCCCAGCGGCTCGGCCTTGAAGGTCTCGGCCATCGCGCCGCGCTTCGGCTCGGCGATCGTCAGCCACAAGACGGCGGCGAGCGCGATGCCGGGCAGGCCGGCGGTGAAGAACGCCATCCGCCAGCCATAGTGCCGGTTGACATAGCCGCCGATGAAATAGCCGAGGAAGACGCCGAGATAGGTGCCGATCGCGTAGATGCCGAGCGCGCCCGGTCGTTCGTTCTTGTCGAAGAGATCGGCGATCATCGATTGCGAGGCCGGCGTGCCCGCCGACTCCCCGATGCCGACGCCGACCCGGGCCAATGCCAGCGTCGTGACGCTGGAGGCGAGGCCGCAGAGATAGGTCATCGCGCTCCAGAACGCGAAGGCGACCGCGACGATGTTGCGGCGGTTGAGGCGATCGGCCATCCGCGCGATCGGAATGCCGAGCAGCGAATAGAACAGCACGAAACCGAACCCGGCGAGCAGGCCCATCGTGGTGTCGCTGAGCGTGAACTCCTTCTTGATCGGTTCGATCAGCACGTTGAAGATGGTGCGGTCGAGGAAGTTGAGGGTGTAGATGATCGTGAGCAAGGCGAGGACGTAGTAGCGGCGCGCCGAGGGCGCGGCCGCAGCTTGCGTTGGCGCGGCCGCCTGCGGTGCGACATCGACCATCACTTCCTCCCCCGATCTTCTTTGTTGTTGTTGCTTGCGCGCGGGCCTTACGCCTCGCGGATGTAATTCCCTGCCTCGAATTCGACCGGCCTCGTGTCGGCGTCGAACGACACCCCGATCGGGTCGCGGCCGGTGGCCATGGCCTCGAGCTGGTCAGCGAGCATCCGGCGGATCATCAGGATGCCGCGGTCGCTCTGGCCAAAATGCTCTTCGGAATGGATCGTCACCGCTCCCTGGCCGACCTGGGCCTCGTAGTCGCCGGGAAATTGCTGGTGCTCGGCCTCGGTCATGTCCCACCAGAACTTGCCGTTGAACTTCGAGCGCATCCGCCCGATATCGCCCGCGTTCTTGACCCGGCCGGCGACGTAGATGCGGAACGAGGTGTCGTCGATCGGCAAGGTCCAGCCGATCGATTCGACGCGCGCGAACTGCGCGACGCGCGGATTGGGCACGACGCGGAGTGTGGGGAGGGCGGCCTCGGTGACGCGATAGAACACCTTGCCGTCGTCCTGCCTGCGGATCGAACGCACCGTGATGCCGCGCGGCGACATCTCGAACTTCACGTCGGGCATCGAGGCCATCATGTTGGTGAACTGCGGCCCTGAGAACGAGCCGTGCAGCACCGGCACATGGTAGGGGTCGGCGACGTTCTCGAAATGCTGCAGCCAGTTGCAGGGGATCACGGCAGGGCCGCCGCCGCCGATCGAGGAATCGTCGGCCTCGACGAACTCGCCGTCGTCCATGTTTTCCAGGCACTCGTAGCGCGGCAGCACCCGCCTTTTCTCGGCCGGCCCCATATAGGCGAAGATCAGGCCGTAGCGTTCCTGCACTGGATACCAGGGCTGGCGCACCTTGTCCTTGAACAGGCCGCCGTCGGGCTCGCAGGGTTGTTCGAGGCAGCGGCCCTCGGTGTCGAATTTCCAGCCGTGATAGCAGCAGCGGATACCGTCTTCCTCGACCTTGCCGTAATAGAGCGTGGTGCCGCGGTGGCAGCAGCGCGCATGTAGCAGGCCGGCCCGGCCATGCCGGTCGCGGAACAGGATCAGGTCTTCGCCAAGTGCGCGGACTTTTCTGGGGATATCGGAGGCGTCACCGGTGAGGCCGACCGGGTGCCAATACCGGCGCAACAGCTCGCCCATCGGCGTGCCGCGGCCGACCGAGGTGAGCTCGGTCCGGGTGCTCGACGGCTTCATCGCATAGGCCGTGCCGAGATCGCGGTCCCGCTGGGTGATCGTCATGTTGTCCTCCCCGCCGCTGGTCGGGCGCCGGCGGCTGATCTATCGTTGACCAAGTCAACGATAGATAGATGACAATGTCAACGATATCGTTGAGCTTGGCAGCGCGCGGCTTTGTTGGCAGAGGTTGGTGATGACCGAGAAGCTCAGGACTGAGAGGGCCTTGCCGCCGGAGGCCGTTGTCGATTCCGAACTGGCGCCGATCACCGCGATGATGTCGTCGCGGCTGATGGTGCTGGCGAACCTGCTCAGGCGCGGCGCGATGCTGCGCTACAAGCGCCTGACCGGCCTGTCCTCGGTCGAGTTCGGTCTGGTCGCCTCGCTCGGCCGGCGGCCGCCGATGAGTGTGGTGCGGCTCGCCGAGGCCGTCGGCATGGACAAGGGGCAGATCAGCCGGGCGCTCGCCGAGCTCGTGGCGCGCAAGCTGGTGGCGAAGGCGGCCAATCCGCGCGACAACCGGGAGACCCTGGTCTCTCTCACCAAGGCCGGCCTGGCAGCCCATGATGCCATCGTGGCCGGCGCGCAGGAGCGAAACCGGCACCTGCTGGAACAGCTTGCGCCGGGGGATCTTGAGCTGCTGCTCGGACACATCGATCGGCTCACCCTGACCGCCGCCGAGATGCTCGCTGCCGAGCGGGGGCTGGGCTGATATGGGGAGAGCGCAGGGCACCGGATGGCCGCCGCGGCGTTGCCCATGGAGGCAAGCGCATCCGCCTGATGAGGCCAAGAGCCCGCGGGAAGGACGGTAAAAGCGTCAAAATAGCTTGTCTTGCGCCCCCTGTTGCGCTGCGCTAAAGCCTCAAGAACAATTCCAATCAACGAATCTGCGGCATGTCCGAAACCGCAGCAAGAAGGCCTCGCCGATGACCGGCATCCTGCAGAATTATCTCCCACTTGTGGTCTTTATCGGAGTCGCGAGCCTGATCGGTCTGGCACTCCTGATCGCGCCGTTCCTGGTCGCGTTCCAATCGCCGGACCCGGAAAAGCTGTCCGCCTATGAATGCGGATTCAACGCTTTTGACGACGCCCGCATGAAGTTCGACGTCCGGTTCTATCTGGTGGCGATCCTCTTCATCATCTTCGACCTCGAAGTGGCGTTCCTGTTCCCCTGGGCCGTGGCGTTCGGAAAGCTCGGCGCCACCGGGTTCTGGTCGATGATGGTGTTCCTGGCCGTGCTGACGGTCGGGTTTGCGTATGAATGGAAGAAAGGCGCGCTCGAATGGGATTGAGCCCCACCGCCACAACCTCCCAGCCGGCGATTGCCAAATCTGAGATCGCCATGGCTCCGAAGGGTATTCTTGATCCGTCGACCGGTAGGCCGGTCGGCGCCAATGATCCGTTTTTCCTCGAGGTCAATCACGAGCTGTCCGACAAGGGCTTCTTCGTCGCCGCAGCCGATGACCTCATCACTTGGGCGCGCACCGGCTCCCTGATGTGGATGACCTTCGGTCTCGCCTGCTGCGCGGTCGAGATGATGCAGGTCTCGATGCCGCGCTACGACGTCGAACGCTTCGGCTTCGCACCGCGTGCCTCGCCGCGGCAGTCCGACGTGATGATCGTTGCGGGCACCCTGACCAACAAGATGGCGCCCGCGCTGCGCAAGGTCTACGACCAGATGCCGGAGCCGCGCTACGTCATCTCGATGGGCTCCTGCGCCAATGGCGGCGGCTACTATCACTACTCCTATTCGGTGGTGCGTGGCTGCGATCGCATCGTGCCGATCGACATCTACGTGCCCGGCTGCCCGCCCACGGCGGAAGCGCTGCTCTACGGTGTGTTGCTGCTGCAGAAGAAGATCCGCCGTATCGGCACTATTGAACGCTAAGGTTTCAGGTATGGACGACGGCAAGCTCGACGCCCTTGGGCAGACGATCGTGAGCGCGCTTCCGGGCGCGGCCACGGCGCACTCGGTCGCGTTCAATCAGCTCACTATCGACGTCGAGATTGGCAGAATCGTGGAGGTCGCCAGGTTTCTGCGTGACGATCCCGGCTGCCGTTTCGTCAACGTCACCGACGTGACCGCGGTCGACTATCCGAGCCGCGAGAAGCGCTTCGACGTCGTCTACCATCTGCTGTCGCCGACGCTGAACGCGCGCGTCCGTTTGCGCGGGCAGGCCGACGAGACCACGCAGGTGCCGTCGATCATCGGCGTCTTCCCGGGCGCCGACTGGTTCGAGCGCGAGACCTACGACCTCTATGGCGTGATCTTCACCGGCCATCCCGACATGCGCCGCCTGCTGACGGACTACGGCTTCGACGGCCATCCGCTGCGCAAGGATTTCCCGCTCACCGGCTTCGTCGAGGTCCGCTACGACGACCAGGAGAAGCGGGTGCTGTACGAGCCGGTCAGGCTCAACCAGGAATTCCGCAAGTTCGATTTCCTTTCGCCCTGGGAAGGCGCGGACTATCCGCTGCCCGGCGATGAGAAGGCCAAGGCGGAGCCGAAGCCATGAATGAACAGCCGCAAAACCTTCGTAACTTCACCATCAACTTTGGGCCGCAGCATCCGGCGGCGCACGGCGTGCTGCGCCTCGTGCTGGAGCTCGACGGCGAAGTCGTCGAACGCGTCGATCCGCATATCGGCCTGCTTCACCGCGGCACCGAGAAGCTGATCGAGCACAAGACCTATCTGCAGGCGATTCCCTATTTCGACCGGCTCGACTATGTCGCGCCGATGAACCAGGAGCATGCGTTCTGCCTCGCGGCGGAAAAGCTGCTCGGCATTACGGTGCCGCGCCGCGGCCAGTTGATCCGCGTGCTCTATTGCGAGATCGGCCGCATCCTGTCGCATCTGCTCAACGTCACCACCCAGGCGATGGACGTCGGCGCGCTGACCCCGCCGCTGTGGGGCTTCGAAGAGCGCGAGAAGCTGATGGTGTTCTATGAGCGCGCCTCGGGCTCGCGCATGCACGCGGCGTTCTTCCGCGTCGGCGGCGTGCATCAGGACCTGCCGCCGAAGCTGATCGACGACATCGAGGCGTGGTGCGATCCGTTCCTCAAGGTCGTCGACGACCTCGATCGGCTGCTCACCGGCAACCGCATCTTCAAGCAGCGCAACGTCGATATCGGCGTGGTGCCGCTCAAGGAAGCCTGGGAGTGGGGCTTCTCCGGCGTGATGGTGCGCGGCTCGGGCGCGGCCTGGGACCTGCGCAAGTCGCAGCCCTACGAGTGCTACGCCGAGATGGATTTCGACATTCCGATCGGAAAGAACGGCGACTGCTACGACCGCTATCTGATCCGCATGGAAGAGATGCGCCAGTCGGTGCGCATCATGAAGCAGTGCATCCAGAAGCTCAAGGCACCCGACGGGCAGGGCCCGGTCGTGGTCGAGGACAACAAGATCGCGCCGCCGCGCCGCGGTGAGATGAAGCGCTCGATGGAAGCGCTGATCCATCACTTCAAGCTCTACACCGAAGGCGTGCACGTGCCGGCCGGCGAAATCTATGCCGCGGTCGAGGCGCCGAAGGGCGAGTTCGGCGTCTACCTCGTCGCCGACGGCTCCAACAAGCCCTACAAGTGCAAGATCCGCGCGCCGGGCTTCGCCCATCTGCAGGCGATGGATCACATCTGCAGGGGCCATCTGCTGGCCGACGTTTCCGCCATCCTGGGCTCGCTGGACATCGTGTTCGGCGAAGTCGACCGGTGACGATGTCCGCATCCGAACCGCGCGCAATGAGAGTTTGATCGATGTCCGTCCGCCGCCTTGCCCCGAAGGAATTGCAGCCCGCGAGCTTCACGTTCACGGACGAGAATCTTGCCTGGGCCAAGAAGCAGATCGAGAAATATCCGCCGGGACGGCAGGCTTCGGCCGCGATCGCGATCCTGTGGCGCGTGCAGGAGCAGCATGACGGCTGGGTCTCGGAAGCCGCGATCCGCGCTGTCGCCGACCTGCTCGAGATGCCGCATATCCGCATGCTCGAGATCGCGACGTTCTACACCATGTTCCAGCTCTCGCCGGTCGGCAAGAAGGCGCATGTGCAGGTGTGCGGCACCACGCCGTGCCGGCTGCGCGGCGCCGCCGACCTGATCGAGGTCTGCCAGCACCGCATCCATCACGATCCCTTCCAGCTGTCGAAGGACGGCAACTTCTCCTGGGAAGAAGTCGAGTGCTTAGGGGCCTGCGTGAACGCGCCGATGGTGCTGATCTGGAAGGACACCTATGAGGACCTGACCAAGGAAAGCTTCGGCAAGGTGCTCGACGGCTTTGCCGCCGGCAATCCGCCGAAGCCGGGTCCTCAGATCGACCGTCAGTTCTCGGCTCCCGCGGGCGGACCGACGACGCTGAAGGAAACCACCTGATGCTGAGCTTTCAGGTGCCGGCAAACGGGCTGGAACACAAGGCAGGAAGGGGCGCTGCGATGAAGGCCTGGCGCACGATCGCGCTGCATACCGCTGTCGCGGCGGGCTTCATGTTCCTGCTGCAACGCTACGGCCTGAGCGCCACGCTGGAATCCAGCCTGTTGTGGGCCATCGTGTTCGGCGGCTGCGCCGCCGGGCTCGCTTATTCGCAAGCCAATCGGTGATGTTCGGAAAGTTTTGAGCATGCTCGACGACAAGGACCGCATCTTCAAGAACCTCTACGGCCTGCATGATTGGGGCCTCGAGGGCGCGCGCCGCAGAGGCGCCTGGGATGGCACCAAGGGGATCATCGACAAGGGTCGCGACTGGATCATCAACGAGATGAAGGCGTCGGGCCTGCGTGGCCGCGGCGGCGCCGGCTTCCCGACCGGCATGAAGTGGTCCTTCATGCCGAAGGAATCCAAGGACGGCCGTCCGAGCTATCTCGTCGTCAACGCCGACGAGTCGGAGCCCGGCACCTGCAAGGACCGCGAGATCATGCGGCACGATCCGCATCTTTTGGTCGAGGGCTGCCTGCTCGCGAGCTTCGCGATGGGCGCGCATGCCTGCTACGTCTATATCCGCGGCGAGTTCATCCGCGAGCGCGAGCGGCTGCAGGCGGCGATCGACCAGGCCTATGAGGCCAGGCTGGTCGGCAAGGACAATATCAACGGCTGGCCGTTCGACATCTATGTCGCGCATGGCGCCGGCGCCTATATCTGCGGCGAGGAGACCGCGCTGCTCGAGAGCCTTGAGGGCAAGAAGGGGCAGCCGCGGCTGAAGCCGCCGTTCCCGGCCAATGTCGGCCTCTATGGCTGCCCGACCACCGTCAACAACGTCGAGTCGATCGCGGTCGTACCGGACATCCTGCGCCGCGGCGCCGCCTGGTTCGCCGGCATCGGCCGGCCGAACAATGTCGGCACCAAGCTGTTCTGCATCTCCGGCCACGTCGAGCGGCCCTGCAACGTCGAAGAGGCGATGGGGATTCCGTTCCGCGAGCTGATCGAGAAGCATTGCGGCGGCATCCGCGGCGGCTGGGGCAATCTGAAGGCCGTGATCCCCGGCGGTTCGTCGGTGCGCATGGTGCCGGCCGAGCAGATCATCGACACGCCGATGGATTTCGACAGCCTGAGCAAGCTGCGCTCGGGCCTCGGCACCGCGGCGGTGATCGTGATGGACAAGTCGACCGACCTGATCCGGGCGATCGCGCGCATCTCCTATTTCTACAAGCATGAGAGCTGCGGCCAGTGCACGCCGTGCCGCGAGGGCACGGGGTGGATGTGGCGCGTCCTGACCCGGATGGCCGACGGCCGTGCCCACAAGCGCGAGATCGACATGCTGCTCGAGGTCACCAAGCAGGTCGAGGGCCACACTATCTGCGCGCTCGGCGACGCCGCCGCCTGGCCGATCCAGGGCCTGATCGCGCATTTCCGTCACGAGATCGAAGAGCGCATCGACCAATATTCGCACAAGGCCGATCTCGACGATCAGGGCATTCGCGATCCCATGCACATGGTAGCCGCGGAGTAATGTTGGTGATGACGCAACAGGCCGCATGGTGGCAGAAGTACGGGACGCTTGCGCAGATGGCGCAGGCGACCGTGGCGCTGCTCGGCTTTGTTGCAATCCTGCTGCAGATCAACGAAATCCGTACCTCGAACCGTGCTTCCAGCGCGCGTTCGGCGTTTCTCGGCTACACCGATCTCGCATTCCAGAATCCGAAATTCGCTCAGCCGGACTACGAGACCATCAAGGCCGCCGGTCGCGAAGAGCGGTCCCAATATGAGAGTTTTGTCTCGTATTTCCTCTATGCCTGCGAGGAGACCTTTGCCGCCTTCGCGGATAAGCGCGAATGGCAGGCATCGTGTGACTACGACCTGAAACCGCATCTGCCGTTCCTCTGCGAGAAGAACCAGGCGCAGCCTGCCTATCTCGCGACCTACGGCGCCGACACCCAGCAATGGGTGAAGACCTCATTGAAAACCGCGAGCGTCGCACCGCCCGACTGCAAGCTCGGAAAGACTTGAGACAGACATGAGCAAGATCATCGTCGATGGCAAAGAGATCGATGTGCCGCCGGAGTACACGCTGCTGCAGGCATGCGAGGCGGCCGGCGCAGAGATTCCGCGCTTCTGCTATCACGAGCGGCTGTCGATCGCCGGCAATTGCCGGATGTGCCTGGTCGAGGTGAAGGGCGGCCCGAAGCCGGTCGCGAGCTGCGCCTGGGCCGTGCGCGACTGCCGTCCGGGCCCGAAGGGCGAGCCGCCGGAGATCTCGACCCGCTCGCCGATGGTGAAGAAGGCGCGGGAAGGCGTGATGGAGTTCCTGCTGATCAACCATCCGCTCGACTGCCCGATCTGCGACCAGGGCGGCGAGTGCGACCTGCAGGACCAGGCGATGGGCTACGGCGTCGACACCAGCCGTTTCGCCGAGAACAAGCGCGCGGTCGAGGACAAGTATCTCGGCGCGCTGGTCAAGACCTCGATGAACCGCTGCATCCAGTGCACGCGCTGCGTCCGCTTCTCCGCCGAAGTCTGCGGCGCGCCGGAAATGGGCGCGACCGGCCGCGGCGAGGACATGGAGATCACCACCTATCTGGAGCAGGCGCTGAGCTCGGAGCTGCAAGGCAACCTGGTCGACATCTGCCCGGTCGGCGCTCTGACCTCGAAGCCTTACGCCTTCGCGGCGCGGCCCTGGGAGCTCGGCAAGACCCAGTCGGTCGACGTCATGGACGGCGTGGGATCTGCGATCCGCGTCGACACCCGCGGCCGCGAGGTGATGCGCATCCTGCCGCGCATCAACGAGGCGGTGAACGAGGAGTGGATCTCCGACAAGACCCGCCACATCGTCGACGGCCTGCGTACGCAGCGCCTCGACCGGCCCTATGTGCGCGAGAACGGCCAGCTCCGGCCGGCGACCTGGCAGGAAGCCTTCGCCGCCATTGCCGCCAAGGCCAGCCGCAGCGACGGCAAGCGGATCGGCGCGATCGCCGGCGATCTGGCCGCGGTCGACGAAATGTATGCGCTGAAGGAAATGCTCGCGAAGTTCGGCTCGGTCAATCTCGCCGTGCAGGGCGGCGATGCGTTCGACGCCAAGGCCGGCCGCGGCTCCTACATCTTCAATCCGACCATTGCCGGCATCGACCAGGCCGACGCGATCCTGATCATCGGCTCGCATCCGCGCAAGGAAGCCGCCGTGCTGAACGCGCGGATCCGCAAGCGCTGGCGCACCGGCGGCCTCAAGGTCGGCATGATCGGCGCCAAGGCCGATTTCACCTATGACCACGACTATCTCGGCGCGGGCACCGATACGCTGGCCGATCTCGCGGCGGGCAAGCACTCCTTTGCCGACGTCTTGAAGAAGGCGCAGCACCCAATCATCCTGGTCGGCGCCGGCGCCTACACCAGGCATGACGGGGCGGCCGTGCTGGCGCAGGCCGCCAAGCTCGCAGTCGACGTCGGCGCGCTGAAGGACGGCTGGAACGGCTTTGCAGTGTTGCAGGATACCGCCTCGCGCGCCGGCGCGCTCGATATCGGCTTCTCGCCGGCGGCTGGTGGCCTGACCTCAGCGCAGATGACGACCTTCGGCACGCTCGACGTGCTGTTCCTGCTTGGCGCCGACGAGATCAAGGTGCCGGACGGTACCTTCGTGGTCTATATCGGCACCCATGGCGACCAGGGCGCGCATCGCGCCGACGTCATCCTGCCGGGCGCGGCCTATACCGAGAAGTCCGGCATCTACGTCAACACCGAAGGCCGGGCGCAGATCGCCAACCGCGCCGCATTCCCGCCGGGCGAGGCCCGCGAGGACTGGGCGATCATCCGCGCGCTGTCCGACGTGCTCGGCAAGAAGCTGCCGTTCGACTCGCTGCAGGCGCTGCGTCAGGCTATGTTCAAGGCCTACCCGCATCTGATGCGGCTCGACCAGATCGAGGCCGGCAAGCCCGACGACGTCAAGGCGCTGGCAGGCAAGGGCGGCAGCGTCGACAAGGCGGCATTCAAGCCGACCGTCGAGGACTTCTATCTGACCAACCCGATCGCGCGGGCCTCTGCCGTGATGGCGGAGTGCTCGCGGCTGGCGTCGGGCCGAATGCTGACGGCAGCGGAGTGAGCGTGACCTGATGGCTGAATTCTTCGCAAGCTCGTTCTGGACCGGCTTCCTCTGGCCGCTGATCATCATGGTCGCGGAGAGCCTGTTGCTGCTGGTCGTGCTCCTGATCGCGATCGCCTACATCCTGCTCGCCGACCGCAAGATCTGGGCGGCGGTGCAGATCCGCCGCGGCCCCAACGTGGTCGGGCCGTTCGGATTGCTGCAATCCTTCGCCGACCTCCTGAAATTCGTGCTGAAGGAGCCGGTGATTCCGTCCGGCTCCAACAAGGGCGTGTTCCTGCTCGCGCCGCTGGTGTCGTGCATCCTGGCGCTGGCCGCCTGGGCGGTGATCCCGTTCGATCTCGGCTGGGTGATCTCCGACATCAATGTCGGCGTTCTCTACATCTTCGCGATCTCGTCGCTGTCGATCTACGGCATCATCATGGCCGGCTGGTCGTCGAACTCGAAGTATCCGTTCCTGGCCGCGCTGCGCTCGGCGGCGCAGATGGTGTCCTACGAGGTCTCGATCGGCTTCGTCATCATCACCGTGCTGCTCTGCGTCGGCTCGCTGAACCTGTCGGCTGTGGTCGAGGCGCAGAACACCCGCGGGCTTGCGCACCTGATCGGCCTGCCGCAGCTCACCATCCTGAACTGGTATGTGTGGCCGCTGTTCCCGATGTTCGTCGTGTTCTACGTCTCGGCGCTGGCCGAAACCAATCGTCCGCCGTTCGATCTGGTCGAGGCCGAATCCGAGTTGGTCGCCGGCTTCATGACCGAATACGGCTCGACCCCGTATCTTTTGTTCATGCTCGGCGAGTATGTCGCGATCACCACGATGTGCGCGCTGGCGTCGATCCTGTTCCTGGGCGGCTGGCTGCCGCCGGTCAATCTGCCGCCGTTCACCTGGATTCCGGGCATCGTCTGGTTCGCCCTGAAGGTGTTCTTCATGTTCTTCATGTTCGCGATGGCGAAGGCGATCGTGCCGCGCTACCGCTACGATCAACTGATGCGGCTCGGCTGGAAGGTGTTCCTGCCGCTGTCGCTGGCGATGGTGGTGATCGTGGCCGGCGTGCTGCAGTTCGCCGGCATCGCGCCGAAGTGAGGCCGTCATGAGTGTCAATGTCAACGCAACAGCCCGCTCGCTTCTGCTGTCGGAATTCGTCTCGGCGTTCTTCCTCGCGATGCGCTATTTCTTCCAGCCGAAGCCGACGCTGAACTATCCCTTCGAGAAGGGCCCGATCTCGCCGCGCTTCCGCGGCGAGCACGCGCTGCGCCGCTATCCGAACGGCGAGGAACGCTGCATCGCCTGCAAGCTGTGCGAGGCGATCTGCCCGGCGCAGGCGATCACGATCGAGGCCGGCCCGCGCCGCAACGACGGCACCCGCCGCACGGTGCGTTACGACATCGACATGGTGAAGTGCATCTATTGCGGCCTGTGCCAGGAGGCATGCCCGGTGGACGCCATCGTCGAGGGACCGAATTTCGAATTCGCGACCGAGACCCGCGAGGAACTGTACTATGACAAGGCCAAGCTGCTCGCCAATGGCGACCGCTGGGAGCGCGAGATCGCGAAGTCGATCGCGCTCGACGCGCCATACCGGTGAGGTGAGGGCATGATCCTTCCGGCGCTGTTCTTCTACCTGTTTGCTGCGGCCTGCGTGGCCTCGGCGGTCATGGTGATTGTCTCGCGCAATCCCGTGCACTCCGTGCTGTTCCTGATCCTGGCCTTCGTCAACGCGGCCGGGCTGTTCATCCTGATGGGCGCCGAGTTCCTCGGGATGATGCTGATCGTGGTCTATGTCGGCGCGGTCGCGGTGCTGTTCCTGTTCGTGATCATGATGCTCGACGTCGACTTCGTCGAGCTGCGCGAGGGCTTCATCCAGTATCTGCCGATTGGCATCGTGATCGGCGGCATCTTCATGTTCGAGCTGCTGCTCGTGGTCGGCGCCTGGGTGATCAACCCGGCCGTGACCAAGACGATCACCGCGGCGATCCCGACCAATGTCAGCAACACCGAGGCGCTCGGCCTCGTGCTCTATACGAAGTACATCCATTACTTCCAGCTCGCCGGCATGGTGCTGCTGGTCGCGATGATCGGCGCCATCGTGCTGACGCTGCGCCACAAGGCCAAGGTCAAGCGGCAGAACATCAACGTGCAGAACGCGCGCACGCCCGAGATGGCGATGGCGATGCGCAAGGTGGCGTCGGGGCAGGGCCTGCAGGATGCCGACGCGGCGGAGTGGGTGAAATGACGATCGGGCTCGGACACTATCTCGCGGTCGCCGCGATCCTGTTCACGCTCGGGATCCTCGGCATCTTCCTCAACCGCAAGAACATCATCGTCATCCTGATGTCGATCGAGCTGATCCTGCTGTCGGTCAACATCAACCTGGTGGCGTTCTCGACCTTCCTCGGCGACATCGTCGGCCAGGTGTTCGCGCTCTTGGTGCTGACGGTGGCCGCCGCCGAGGCTGCGATCGGTCTCGCCGTGCTGGTGGTGTATTTCCGCAACCGCGGTTCGATCGCGGTTGAAGACGTCAATCTGATGAAGGGCTAGGCGCAGTTATGGTTCAGGCAATCGTATTCCTGCCTCTGCTGGGCGCCATCCTCGCAGGCATTATCTCGCTGGTCGGTGCCCATGCGCGCTGCCCGAGCGGCGATACCGTCGACCATCACGACGATGCGCATGGCGACGCCCATGCCTCCGCGGCCCATGACGATCATGGCCATGATGACCATGGCCATGACGATCACCATGTCTCCGAGCCGGCGGCCGCCGGCTCGCGCCTTGCCGAGCTGATCACCACGGGCCTCTTGTTCGTGTCGGCGGCGCTGTCGTGGTTCACGCTGGTCGATGTCGGCTTCATGCACCATGACGCGCGCGTCGTGCTGCTGCCCTGGATCAACTCGGGCGACCTGCAGGTGGCCTGGACGCTGCGGGTCGACACCCTGACCGCGGTGATGCTGGTCGTGGTCAACACGGTGTCCGCGCTCGTCCACCTCTATTCGATCGGCTACATGGACGAGGATCCGAACCGGCCGCGCTTCTTCGGCTATCTCTCGCTGTTCACCTTCGCGATGTTGATGCTGGTGACGTCGGACAACCTCGTTCAGCTGTTCTTCGGCTGGGAGGGCGTCGGCCTCGCGAGCTACTTGCTGATCGGGTTCTGGTACCAGAAGCCGTCGGCCAATGCCGCGGCGATCAAGGCCTTCGTGGTCAACCGCGTCGGCGACTTCGGCTTCGCGCTCGGCATCTTCGCGATCTACGCGCTGGTCGGCTCGACCGATTTCGAGACCATCTTCCATGCCGCGCCCGGTCTGACCGGCAAGACCATCAACTTCTTCGGCTGGCAGGCCGACGCGCTGACCTTGACCTGCCTGTTGCTGTTCATGGGTGCGATGGGCAAGTCGGCCCAGTTCCTGCTGCACACCTGGTTGCCGGACGCGATGGAAGGTCCGACCCCGGTGTCGGCACTGATCCATGCCGCGACCATGGTCACCGCCGGCGTGTTCATGGTGGCGCGGCTGTCGCCGCTGTTCGAGCTGTCGCCGACCGCGCAGGCGGTGGTGATGTTCTTCGGCGCGACCACGGCGTTCTTCGCCGCCACGATCGGCCTCGTGCAGAACGACATCAAGCGCATCGTCGCGTATTCGACCTGTTCGCAGCTCGGCTACATGTTCGTGGCGATGGGAGCGGGGGCCTATTCGGTCGGCATGTTCCATTTGTTCACGCACGCCTTCTTCAAGGCGCTGCTGTTCTTAGGGTCAGGCTCGGTGATCTACGCGATGCACCACGAGCAGGACATCCGCAACATGGGCGGGCTGTGGCGCAAGATCCCGTACACTTTCGCGGTGATGTGCATCGGCACCCTGGCGCTGACCGGCTTCCCGCTGTTCGCCGGCTACTTCTCCAAGGACGCGATCATCGAGGCGGCCTATGCGGCGCATAACCCGTTCGCGACCTACGCCTATCTCTTGACCATCGTGGCCGCCGGCCTGACCTCGTTCTACTCCTGGCGTTTGATCTTCAAGACGTTCTTCGGCGAGCCGCACGACCAGAAGCACTACGAGGCGGCGCATGAGAGCCCGGTGTGGATGTTGGTGCCGATCGGCGTGCTCGCCGCCGGCTCGATCCTGGCGGGCCTGCCGTTCAAGGAGCTGTTCGTCAACCCGCACGGCGTGGAAGAGTTCTTCCGCGAGTCCGTGAAGATGAACCCGCACATCCTCGAGGACATGGAGCACATGCCGGGCTGGCTTGCGCCGCTGCCCACCGTGATGATGGCGCTCGGCCTGTTCATCTCGTATCTGTTCTACATCCGCAGGCCGTACCTACCGGTCGAGCTCGCGCAGCAGCAGCCGATGCTGTACCAGTTCCTGCTCAACAAATGGTACTTCGACGAGCTGTACGACTGGATCTTCGTGCGCCCGGCGAAGTGGCTCGGCTACACGCTGTGGAAGAAGGGCGACGGCTTCATCATCGACGGCTTCGGTCCCGATGGCGTCTCCGCCCGCGTGCTCGACGTCACCCGCAACGTCGTGAAATTGCAGACCGGCTACCTCTATCACTACGCATTCGCGATGCTGATCGGGGCCGCCGGATTGATCACCTGGTTCATGTTCGGCTTGGGAGGCCAGTAGATGACAACCTGGCCCATCCTTTCGGTCACGACCTTCCTGCCGGCGGTCGGTGCGATCCTGGTCTATCTGCTGGCGCGGGGCGGTGACGAGACCGCGAGCCGCACGGCGCGCTGGATCGCGCTGTGGACCACGCTGATCACCTTCGCGATCTCGCTGATCCTGGTGGCGCGCTTCGATCCGGCCTCGACCGACTTCCAGTTTGTCGAGAAGGCGTCCTGGCTCGCCACCGGCATCACCTATCACATGGGCGTCGACGGCATCTCGCTGCCGCTGATCATCCTGACCACCGCGATCATGCCGCTCTGCATCATCGCGAGCTGGAAGTCGGTGACGCAGCGCGTCGGCGAATACATGATGGCGTTCCTGATCCTGGAAACGCTGATGGTCGGCACCTTCTCGGCGCTCGACCTCGTGCTGTTCTATTTGTTCTTCGAGGGCGGCCTGATCCCGATGTTCCTGATCATCGGCGTCTGGGGCGGCCCGCGCCGGGTCTATGCGTCGTTCAAGTTCTTCCTCTACACCTTCCTCGGCTCGGTCCTGATGCTGCTCGCCATCATGGCGCTGTACTGGAACGCCGGCACGACCGACATCCCGACCCTGATGCACACCGCGGTGCCGCGGTCGATGCAGACCTGGGCATGGCTGGCCTTCTTCGCCTCGTTCGCGGTGAAGATGCCGATGTGGCCGGTGCACACCTGGCTGCCCGACGCGCACGTCGAGGCGCCGACGGCGGGCTCGGTGATCCTGGCCGCGATCCTGCTGAAGATGGGCGGCTACGGCTTCCTGCGCTTCTCGCTGCCGATGTTCCCGCTGGCCTCGCACGACTTCGCGCCGTTCGTGTTCGTGCTGTCGGTCATCGCCATCATCTACACCTCGCTGGTGGCGATGATGCAGGAGGACATGAAGAAGCTGATCGCGTATTCGTCCGTCGCGCATATGGGCTTCGTCACCATGGGCATCTTCGCGGTGACCACGCAGGGCGTCGCCGGCGGCATGTTCCAGATGGTCTCGCACGGCATCGTCTCCGGCGCGCTGTTCCTTTGCGTCGGCGTCGTCTACGACCGCATGCACACCCGCGAGATCGCGGCCTATGGCGGTCTCGTCAACCGGATGCCGCTCTACGCGCTGACCTTCATGGTCTTCACCATGGCCAATGTCGGTCTGCCGGGCACCAGCGGATTCGTCGGCGAGTTCATGACGCTGCTCGGCACCTTCAAGATCTCGCTGCCGACGGCGTTCTTCGCCACCACCGGCGTGATCCTGTCGGCCTGCTACGCGCTCTGGCTCTACCGCAAGGTGGTGTTCGGGGCGCTGGTCAAGCCGTCGCTGATGTCGATCAAGGATCTCACCTTCCGCGAATGCGTGACGCTGTTCCCGCTGATCGCACTGACCATCCTGTTCGGCGTCTATCCGAAGCCGGTGCTCGACATGTCGGCGGCCTCGGTGCAGCAGCTCGTCAACAATTACCAAACCGCCGTGACTGCCGTGAAGGCAGCCGCGCTGACCGTCCAGTAAGGCCCTCGTCATGAGCTTTTCAAGTGCAGGTTATCAGTTGCAGCCGGTGCTCCCGGAGCTGGTGCTCGCGGTCGGCGCCATGGTGCTGTTGATGATCGGAGCCTATCGCGGGCAGGGGACGACGCGGCTCGTGACGGCGCTCGCGATCTGTCTCCTGGTGCTGACCGGCGTGCTGGAGCTCTGGTTGCCGGCCGGCAAGCTCGTGACCTTCGGCGGCAGCTTCATCGTCGATGATTTCGCGCGCTTCCTGAAGGTCCTCGCGCTGATCGCCTCGGCGGCAACCCTGATCCTGTCGACGGAGTACCTGTCACAGCCGTCGAGCCGCAACTTCGAGTTCTCGATCCTGGTGCTGCTGTCGACGCTCGGCATGATGGTGCTGATCTCGGCCGGCGACCTGATCTCGCTCTATCTCGGCCTCGAGCTGATGAGCCTTGCGCTCTACGTCGTCGCCGCCAGCCAGCGCGACAACGCCAAGTCGAGCGAGGCGGGCCTGAAGTATTTCGTGCTCGGGGCGCTGTCGTCGGGCATGCTGCTCTACGGCGCCTCGCTGATCTACGGCTTCACCGGCACCGTCAGCTTCGCCGGCATCGCGGCCGCCGCGACGACCGGCAGCATCGGCATCGTGTTCGGCCTGGTGTTCCTGCTCGCCGGCCTCTGCTTCAAGGTGTCGGCGGTGCCGTTCCACATGTGGACGCCCGACGTCTATGAGGGCGCGCCGACGCCGGTGACGGCGTTCTTCGCGTCCGCCCCGAAGGTCGCGGCGCTCGCGGTGTTCACCCGCGCGACGCTGACCGCGTTCCCGGGCATCGTCACCCAGTGGCAGCAGA
Source organism: Bradyrhizobium sp. USDA 4503 (assembly GCF_054055815.1). Lineage (NCBI taxonomy): Bacteria > Pseudomonadati > Pseudomonadota > Alphaproteobacteria > Hyphomicrobiales > Nitrobacteraceae > Bradyrhizobium > Bradyrhizobium sp. USDA 4503. The sequence goes on along the minus strand of NZ_JBSRXS010000001.1, from coordinate 1,660,028 downwards.
TCCTGGTGTTCGTGGCGATCGCCTCGATGGCGCTGGGCTCATTCGCGGCGATCGGCCAGACCAACATCAAGCGGCTGATGGCCTATTCCTCGATCGGCCATATGGGCTTTGCGCTGGTCGGCCTCGCCTCCGGCACGGTCGAGGGCGCCCAGGGCGTCCTGATCTACATCACGATCTACGTCGCGATGACGCTCGGTTCCTTCAGCATCATCCTGGCGATGAAGCGCAACGGCCAGGCGCTGGAGCAGATCAGCGATTTCGCCGGGCTGTCCCGCACCAACCCGTTGCTCGCCTTCATCTTCGCGATGCTGCTGTTCTCGCTGGCCGGCGTGCCGCCGCTCGCCGGGTTCTTCGGCAAATGGTACGTGTTCGTCGCCGCGATCAAGGCCAATCTGTTCACGCTCGCCGTGATCGGCGTGCTGACCAGCGTGGTGGGTGCGTTCTACTATCTGTCGATCGTCAAGGTGATGTATTTCGACCAGCCGCTCGGCAAGCTCGACCCGGTCCGCGTCGAACTGCGCACCGTGCTGGCGGTCGCCGGCATCTTCAATATCTTCTACTTCGCCTATCCGGGCCCGCTGGTGAGTGTGGCCACGGCGGCGGCAAAATCGCTATTTTGACGCGTGCGGTTCCGAAATCGGGATGCTGGCTTTCGGAACCAATCATGCGCATAACGCTGACATGACCTTCACGCTCGGGCCCCGGGCCATAGCGGCGGGCTATCGGCTCGCCGCCTTCGATCAGATCGGCTCGACCAATGCCGAGGCGATGCTGCGCGCCCGCGGCGGCGAGCGGGGGCCGATGTGGTTCGTGACGCCCGAACAGACCGCGGGCCGCGGGCGGCGGCAGCGGGTCTGGGTCGCGCCGCGCGGCAATCTCGCCAGCACGATCCTCGAGGTGATGGACGTCCAGCCGGCAGTCGCCGCTACCCTCGGCTTCGCCGCCGGGCTGTCGCTCGAAGCTGCGCTGCGGAAGGTCAGCATCGAGGCGGCGCTGCGGCTCGGGCCGGACAGCCCGAAGTTCACCCTGAAATGGCCGAACGACGTGCTGGCCAACGGCAGGAAGCTCTCGGGCATCCTGCTTGAGGCCGAAGCCATCGGGAGCCGGCTGGCGGTCGTCGTCGGCATCGGCACCAATGTCGTCGCAGCACCAGAGGGGACGCCGACGCCGGCCGTATCGCTCGCGGCGCTCGGCATCCAGATCGGGGCGGAGGAGCTGTTTGCCGCGCTGTCGGACGCCTGGGTCGAGTTTCGCGGCATCTGGGACGACGGCCGCGGCTTCCCCGAGATCCGCAGGCTGTGGCTGGAGCGCGCGGCCGGGCTCGGCGAGAAGGTCGCGGTCCAGACCGGCTCGGCGACCCTTGAGGGCACGTTCGACACCATCGATGATACCGGCTGCCTGATCGTCCGCACTGCTGATGGCGAGCGCCTGCCCGTGACCGCCGGCGAGGTCTATTTCGGCACCGCAGCCTCGGTGAGGGCGAACTGATGGCGCGTCCGGACGAGCTCACCTTTGCGCCGCTCGGCGGCGTCGGCGAAATCGGCATGAACCTGTCGATCTACGGCCTCGGCAACCGCCACCAGCGGTCCTTCCTCGCGGTCGATCTCGGCGTCTCCTTCGGCGACGAGGAGCATCTGCCGGGCATCGACCTGATCATGCCCGACGTCCGCTTCCTCGAGAAGGAGCGCAACAATCTGGTGGGCCTCGTGCTGACGCACGCCCATGAGGATCATTTCGGTGCCATTATCGATCTTTGGCCGAAGCTCGGCTGCAAGATCTACGCGACGCAATTCAGCGCGGCGCTGTTCGAGGCCAAATGCGCCGCCGAGCGCAACCCGCCAAAAATCCCGGTCACGGTGATCCCGTCGGGCGGGCGAGTCGATATCGGTCCGTTCAATGTCGAGTTCATCCCGGTCGCGCATTCGATTCCGGAATCGCACGCGCTGGCGATCAAGACCGATCTCGGCACCGTGCTGCACACCGGCGACTGGAAGATCGATCCGACCCCGATCATCGGCCAGCCGACCGACGAGCGGCGGCTGCGCGAGCTCGGCGATGAAGGCGTGCTGGCGCTGGTCGGCGATTCCACCAATGCGGTGCGCGACGGGCGCTCGCCGTCGGAGACCGAGGTCGCCGCGACAATCAAGAAGCTGGTCAAGGCGGCCAAGGGCCGGGTCGCGGTCACGACCTTCGCCTCCAATGTCGCCCGGGTGCGGGCGGTGGCGGACGCCGCCAACGCCGCCGACCGCGAGGTCGTCGTGGTCGGCCGTGCCATGGAGCGCGTGGTGCAGGTGGCGCGCGAATGCGGCTATCTCGACGGCTCGCATAAATTCCGCAGCGCCGACTATTACGGCCATTTCCCGGCCGACAAGGTGCTGGCGCTGTGCACCGGCAGCCAGGGCGAGCCGCGTGCGGCGCTGGCGCGGATCGCCAATGACGACCATCCGCAGGTCACCCTGAACAAGGGCGACACCGTGATCTTCTCCTCCCGCACCATTCCCGGCAACGAGAAGGCGGTCGGCTCGATCATCAACAACCTCGTCATGCAGGGCGTCGAGATCATCACCGACCGCGAGCATCTGGTGCACGTCTCCGGCCACCCGCGCCGCGACGAGCTGCGCGACATGATCTCCTGGGTGCGGCCGCAACTGCTGATCCCCGTCCATGGCGAGGCGCTGCATCTCGCCGAACACGCCAAGCTGGCGCGCGCCGCCGGCGTGCCCAAGGTCCTGACCTGCCGCAACGGCGACCTCGTCAAGCTCGGGCCCGGCGAGCCCGGCATCATCGGCGAGGTGCCGGCGGGGCGGCTCTACAAGGACGGAACCATCCTGGAGGACGCCAAGTCGCGCGCTGTGGTGGAGCGACGGCGGATGGGCTTTGCCGGCTGCGCCTTCGTCGCCATCGCCATGACCGAGCAGGGCGAGCTCGTCGACGATCCCGAGGTTGATCTGGTCGGCATGCCGGAGAACAATGCGGCGGGCGAACTGCTCGACGACATCGTGTTCGATGTGGTGGTATCGACGATCGAGGGCCTGCCGAAGCCGCGGCGGCGCGATCCGGACGCGCTGGGGGAATCGGTGCGGCGCGCGGTGCGGGCGGCGCTGAACGAGCAATGGGGCAAGAAGCCGATCTGCGTCGTGCACGTTCTGACGGTTTGAGCCTAAGCATGATCCGGAAGAGTGCGAAGCGATTTTCCGAAAGGATCATGCTCAACTAAAGGGAGAGAGAGATGCTGGGCCGGCTCAATCACGTCGCGATCGCGGTCAAGGACGCCAAGCAGGCCGCGAAGATCTACGGCACTGCCTTCAATGCCGAGATTTCCGATGCGGTGCCGCTGCCGGAACACGGCGTGATCACCGTGTTCGTGACGCTGCCGAACACCAAGATCGAGTTCATCGAGCCGCTGGGCGAGACCTCGCCGATCGCGAAATTCGTCGAGCGCAATGCCGACGGCGGCATCCACCATGTCTGCTACGACGTGCCCGACATCATCGCGGCCCGTGACCGCATGATCGCCGAGGGTGCGCGGGTGCTGGGCGACGGCCAGCCGAAGATCGGCGCGCATGGCAAGCCGGTGCTGTTCTTCCACCCGAAGGACTTTTCCGGCGCCCTGGTCGAGATCGAACAGGCCTGAGGCCGCATGGCTTACCAGATCTCCACCGGACTTGCGATCTACTTCGTGCTTTGGTGGCTCGTGCTGTTCCTGACGCTGCCGTTCGGCGTGCGCAGCCAGCACGAGGACAATGTCGGCGCGCCCGGCACCGACCCCGGCGCGCCGATCCTGGCGCGGATGGGCCGCAAGCTGCTGTGGACCACGCTGATTTCCGCCGTGATCTTCGCGATCGCGATGTGGGCCTATCATTCCGGCTATCTCTCGATCGAGCGGCTGTCGAAGCTGATGGGGATGCCGTTCTGATACGCAGAAGTAGCCCGCATGAGCGAAGCGACATGCGGGATCACTTTCCCGGGTATCGCGGAGCCTGTCATCGGGCGCGCGTTCGCGCGACCCGTTGGCTCACCCGGGCTACGTACCGATGGGGATGCTGTTTTAGAAACTGATGCCAATGGAGCGGGGATCAACCTCGCCCTGGCATTGCGGAGGAGGCGACCACGATGCACCTGCAGTCCCAGCCGGGCTCCGGGCCGAGCGCATATCGAATCCTGCGGGAAGCCGATCTGCGGGATTATCTCGCGGGGCTGCCCGCCATCGTCGCGCAGCTCGGCGGCGCGCCGGCGGACTGGTCGATCAGCGAGGTCGGCGACGGCAATCTCAATCTCGTCTTCATCGTCAAGGGCGGAAGCGGCGGCCTCGCGGTCAAGCAGGCGCTGCCGTATGTGCGCCTCGTCGGCGAGAGCTGGCCGCTGCCACTGTCGCGGGCGCATTACGAGCACATGGCGCTGGTGCATCAGGCGCGGCTGGCGCCGATGCTCGTGCCGGCGGTGCTGCATCATGATGCGCCGCTCGCGCTCACCGCGATGGAGCTGCTCGAGCCGCACATCATCATGCGCAAGGGCCTGATCGAGGCCACGTGGTACCCGCGCTTTGTCGAGGATATCTCAACCTTCCTGGCGCAAACGCTGTTCTTCACGTCCGACCTTGCGTTGTCGGCCGCGGAGAAGAAGCAGGGCATCGCCGATTTCGCCGGCAACCACGCGCTCTGCAAGATCACAGAAGACCTGATCTTCACCGATCCCTACCGCATCGCCGAGCAGAACCGCTGGACCGCGCCGTATCTCGACGCCACGGCGGCGGCGTTCCGCGAGGACCTCGACCTGCATGTCGCGATCTCCAGGCTGAAGCTGAAATTCATGGCGAGCCCGCAGGCGCTGCTGCACGGCGATCTGCATACCGGCTCGATCATGGTTACAGACAGCGAGACCAGGGTAATCGATCCCGAGTTCGCCTTCTACGGCCCGATGGGCTTCGACATCGGCGCCGTCATCGGCAACCTCCTGATGGCCTATCTCGCCTCCGCCGGCCACGAGCGCGCGCCGGGCGAGCGCGCCTCGTTCGAGGCCTGGCTACTCGCGACCATGGAGGGCGTCTGGAGCGAGTTTTCCCGAAAGTTCCTGGCGCTGTGGCGCAGCGAGGCGAACGGCGACGGCTATCCGGTGTCGCTGTTTACCGGCGAGGCAGGTGCCGCGCGGTTGGAGGCAGAACGGCAGGCGTACATGGCGCGGCTGTTCGAGGACACCGTCGGCTTCGCCGCGGCCAAGACCATCCGGCGCATCCTTGGTCTCGCGCACAACATCGACTTCGAGTGGATCGCCGACGAGAAGCAGCGCGCGATCTGCGAGGCGCGGGCCCTCAAGCTCGCCCGCAATATGATGCTGGAGGCGCCGTCCTACACGACGATCGGCGCGGTCACCTACGCCGCCCGCGAGCTGCGCCACTGGCAGCCGGATTTTGCGAGGTAGCCGGGAAGCGTAGGATGGGTGGAGCGAAGCGGTACCCATCATTCTGACAGCGCGATAAGAGTTGATGGGTTTCGCTTCGCTCTACTCGTCCTACGCAGCGCGGCTTTCCCTGCGCCCTCTTCAACGCGAGGGCGGAACGAACAGCAAGCTCGGACAAATCATGTCGCGAGAATGCGGATGTTTGACTCACAAGCGATACACACTCGGCGTCGTCCCGGCGAAGGCCGGGACCCATAACCACCAACGATCATTGTTAAGCGACGCTGGAATGACGAGTTCCTTCAACAATACCCGCCGCGGCGTATGGGTCCCCGCTTTCGCAGGGACGACGAATGGAGAGAGCTGTGTGCTCAGCTCCTTCATCCTTAATCCGCCGCCTGTTCCCGCAGCCGCTGCGCGTACACGTTGATGATCAGCGCCGCGAGCAGGATCAACCCGCGGATCAGGATCTTCAGGAAGCTGTCGATATTGACGTGGTCGAGGCCGTTGTTGAGAACGCCGAGCACGAACAGGCCGACGATGGTGTTGCCGATGCCGCCGCGGCCGCCGAACAGGCTGGTGCCGCCGACCACCACGGCCGCGATCGAATCCAGCAGATAGGTATCGAACTCGTTCTGCTGGGCGCTGCCGAAATGGGCGACGCCGAGCATGCCGCCGATCCCCGAGCACACCGCCGAGATCACCATCACACTGCCGAGGATGAGCTTGACGTTGAGGCCGGCAAATTCCGCGGCCTCGCGGTTGCCGCCGACCATGTAGACGTAGCGGCCAAACCGTGTGTAGGTCAGCACCAGGTGGCCGCCGAGCAGCATCACCGCGGCGACGATCACAATCCAGGGGATGCCGCCGATCGAGCCGGAGCCGAGCGTCGTGATCAGGTCCGGCACCTTGTAGGCGATCTGGCCGCGCACCAGCAGCGCCGAGACGCCGGCCGCAATCTGCATCATGGCGAGCGTCATGATGAAGGAGGGGATGCCGATCATGGTCAACCCCAGCGCGTTGACGAGGCCGAGCAGCGCGCACAGCGCCAGCGCCAGCAGGATCGCGACGATGCCCGGCATCGGGACATTGGCGATGTTGACGTAGGATTCCTGCAGCGTGAAGTACGCCACCGCAATGCCGGTGACGTTGGCGATGCTGGCGATCGACAGGTCGATCTCGGCGCACAGGATCACGAAGGTGAGGCCGACGGCGATGATGCCGGTGACCGACACTTGCGTGAGGATGTTGCCGACATTGTCGATGGTGGCAAACGACGGGCTCGCGATCGCGAAGAAGGCGCTGAGGAAGATCAGCGTCAGGAACGGCGCAATGTTGCGCATCTGCGAGCGCACGAAGGGCGCCAGCCCGCGCGACCGCTGGTGATCCGCTCGCGCCGTGGCGCCGTCACTGCTTGCCATCATGTCTCTCCATCAAGCGCGATGAGGTGGTCATCGCGCTTTCTCTGTTTGTTTGAGCATCGGAAAACCGCTTCGCACTTTTCCGGATCATGCTCTAGGCCGCCTCCAGCAGCCGGTCCTTGCTGACCGCTTCGCCCGCGAATTCGCGCACCACCGCGCCGCGCTTCAGCACCAGGATCCGGTCGGCCAGCGACAGCACCGTCTCCGGCTCGGTCGACAGCACGATGATCGCCAGCCCCATGGCGCGGAGATCGCGCACGATGTTGATCACGTCGTTCTTGGCGCCGACATCCATGCCGCGGGTCGGCTCGCACAGCACCAGGACGCGCGGCGGATAGGCTAGCCATTTCGCCAGCGCCACCTTCTGCTGATTGCCGCCGGACAGCATGCCGAGATCGAGGCCGACCACCGGCGGCCGGATCTGCAGTTGCTCGACCTGGCGCTGGGCGATCGCACGCTCGCGCACCGGCTTGAGCAGCAGCGCCGAGATCCGTTCGAGGATGCTGATCGAGATGTTCTTGTAGACCGGTTCCTGGTGGAACAGCATGGCGCGCCGGCTTTCCGGCACCAGGGCGACGCCGGCCCGTCGCGCCGCCGCGGTGCTGCGAAACGTCTTCGTGGCGCCGTCGACCGCAAGCGTTCCGCCGTCGGGTCGCAGCTTGCCGAACAGGATGCGCGACAGCTCCAGCTGCCCGCAGCCCATGAAGCCGTAGATACCGAGCACTTCGCCGGAGCGGGCCTCGAACGAGACGTCCCGCAGGCTGCGGCGCAGCGAGAGCTGATCCACCTTCAGCACCGCCGCGCCTCCGCTCGATTGCGGGAGCATCAGGTCATCGGTGTAGCTGTGTTCCAGCGCCTCGCCGCCGCGGCCGATCATGGCCTCGATCAGGGCGCCCTTGGTGGTGTCCGCGGACGCGGTCTCCGCGATCTTCCGCCCGTTGCGGAACACCGTCACCACGTCGGAGACCCGCAAAATGTCCTCGATGAAGTGCGAGATGAAGACGATGCTGGTGCCTTCGTCGCGCAGCCTGTGCAGCGTCGCAAAGAGGCGTTCGACCTCGGGCGGAGAGAGGGCGGAGGTCGGCTCGTCCAGGATGATGATGCGTGCGCCGGAAAACAGCACGCGAGCGATCTCGATCAGCTGCTGCAGGCCGATCGGCAAATCGCCGAGCCGCGTCATCGGGTTGACGTCGATGCCAAACCGGGCCAGCTGCTCGCCGGCCTCGCGCGCCATCCGCCGCCATTGCACGAAGCCGAGGCGGTTGGTCGGCTGGTTGCCGAGGAACACATTCTCAGCGACCGTGAGATCAGGCGCGACGCTGAGCTCCTGATGCACCATGCCGATGCCGGCGGCGTGCGCGTCACGGGTGGAGCGGAAGCGGGTCTCCTTGCCGTCCAGCATGAAGCGGCCGGAGAACTCCGGATGCACGCCGGCGATGATCTTCATCAGCGTACTTTTTCCGGCGCCGTTCTCGCCGACGAGACCATGGATCTCGCCGGCGTGCAGCGCGAAGTCGATCCCACGAAGGGCTTCGACGCCGCCGAAGGCCTTCGTGATCTGGTGCAATTCGAGGATCGCCGAGCGTCCCTGCGTCATGAGGCCCGCTCAGATCAGGAAATGATCCTCCATCCATTGCATGCCGGCGGCGTTGGCCTTGGTCACGACGGGACCGTCGGTCACGACATTCTTCGGAATGCCCTGGCCGCTCTTTTCGCCGCCGACCACGGCGGCGACGCCCGCGACGATCGCGCCGCCATGGATGCGGCAGGACGGATTGCGGACGGTCGCGAACATGCGGCCTTCGCTGACCGCCTGAATCGCCGGCGGCATGGCGTCGACACCGCCGATCAGGATGTTGGTGCGGTTGCGCGCCTTCATGATGTTGTAGGCGGCGAGCGCCATGTCGTCATTGTGGAAGAAGGCGGCGTCGATCTGCGAGTATTTGGTCAGATAGGTTTCCCAGAGCCGGGCGGTCTTCGAGACGTCCCAGTCGGCGGGCTGGGTATCCAGCACCTCGATGTTCGGGAACTGCTTGATGACCGAGTTGAAGCCCTTGGCGCGGCCCTGCGCGCCGGTATGGCCGAGCGCGCCCTGGGTCATGATGACCTTGCCCTTGCCGCCGATCGCGTTGCACAGCGCCTGCGTTACGGAGGCGCCCATGAACTCGTTGTCAGGTGCGAGGAACGAGTGGACGTTAATTTGATCGAGAGGAGCAATAAGCGTGTCCATGTCGATCACGGGGGTCCCGGCGTCGATCATCTTCTGCACCGGCTGGGTCAGCGTGCCGATGCCGAACGCCTGGATCGCGACGAAGTCCCATTTCTGCGACGCCATGTTGTCGATCGCGGCGCGCTGCTTGACGGCATCGAGCTGGCCGTCGAACCAGGTCACCTCGACGTTGAACAGCTTGCCCCAGAACTCGGCGGCCTGCTTGCCTTGCGCGCACCACGTCGCCTGCAGTCCGGCATTGGAGAACGCCGCCTTCAGCGGCTTTTCCGAGCGTCCCGTTTCGGCGGCGAGCGCCGACGTCGTCATGCCCATTCCGCCGAACAGGCCGGCCGCAGCTCCACCTGCCGCCGCCATCTGCAGAAGGTCGCGCCGCGTCGTCGACGCCTTGTCCATCCCCTTGTCGGTCCCTGGCATTGCTTGCTCCCTCTTCGTTTTTCTGACCGTCGGCGTCAGTTGCACGCGCCGCGGATAAAGCGAGTGTGTCACAATCGGAACGGTGACGCTACGGCCTCTCGTCCACGAGATGTTTCTGCTGCAGCACGATGGCTTCGATGTCGCCGAGCAGCTTGTGCCACGCAGCATCGATCTCCGCAGACCATTGCTCGCCGAGAATGTCGCGCAGCGTATCGGCGATCACCGCGAAGAACGCGACGAACAGTTCGCGCGGCGTGCCGTAGGCGTCGTGCGAGAACACTTCCGATTCGATCAGGCGAAAATGTCCGCGGCGCTCGCCCGCGAAATCGAGGATGGCTTCGATCGTCAGCTGCAGCATCGAGCCTTTCACCGGCTCGCTGCCTTCGGTGCGAAACATCGCCTGCGTCTCGGGATGTTCGCGAAATAGGCGGCGATAGACTGACGGTGTCAGATCATCGCAAGCCGCTGCTGCGAGTTCAAAGCTGCGTTCGATCGGATTCAATGATGGAGCCATAGTGGATTGCGATCATCACATAAAAAAAGAGCAGGGCTCAAAGCCCTGCTCCAAAAATTGTGTCGACCCTATTTACCCCAAAAATTCGATTTGATCTTGATTGATGGGGTGACGCTGCTTGTGCGCGTCGGGCTCCTCCCGAGACTTGGACCACCAGGACACACCTCGCGGCTGGCCCTGAGCCCGAATTGGTAGACTATCTTTCCAGGCTTGTCATCATTTTCGGCAACGATTGTTCAATTTTCGAGCAATTTGCGAAATGATTGGGATGGCGCCACCGGCGGTTGTGACGGGAGATATAAAACACGTGGCAGGGTAAGGGGATACGACTGATTTCGGAGTTGCCGTGACGCAAGTGCCACGCTCGGTTATTTCCGTCGGCTGGAAGAAACCGGACGCATCGGCGATCTCGACTTCCGGCGCCCATGGTGGTTAGTTCCGTGGCGGATGGATTTGCGATGCGCCGGCGGCTGAAGAATTTTCTGCCCATCGTCTTGGTTGCCCTGCTGGTGCAGATTCTTGCACCGATCGGGGCCTGCTGGGCGGCGAGCCTTGCCGCGTCCGATCCGCTCGCGGCCGCCACCATCTGCCACGGCGATGCCGGCTCCGGAGCGGGGCAGGGTGACCAGACCAGTCACGACGCCCATGACGGCTGCTGCTCGGCCTGCAGCGTGCTGCAGACCGGTGCGCCGGTTGATAGCCCGCAAGTTGTGGCCCAGGCCGTCGAACGCCTGCCGAACCCGATCGCCTGGCTTGATTTCGCCTCCGAGCTCGATCGTTCGCGCGCCGGCCTCTCGGCGCAAGCCCGCGCGCCGCCGCTGTTTTCCTGACGACCTTGTCGCTGCCGGTGCGTCCCGCGCCAGCAAGTGCCCTTGAGCAAGCCGGCCGGAGCGCCGGTGTCAGGATTCATCCATGTTTCGCTATCATCCGCTGGAGGCGGCAAGCGTGCTCGCGCTGGGCGCGACGCTTTGCGCATTGCCGTCCGCTGCCGAAGCCCAGGCGCCCAGCACAGAGCTACCCTCCGTCACCGTCGAGGCGCCCCGGACGGCGGTGCGCGCCAAGCCGGCGGCGCAGAAGCCGCGCGTTCGTGCCGCGTCCGTGCGGCGGCCGCCGAAGCCGGCGACAGCGCCAGCCGTGACGGCGGCCCCGGCGGACGGCGCGAGGCCGGGGGAGACGCTTGCCGCGACCCGCGACGGTTTGAACCGGGCGCCGACAGGCCAGACGCAGACGACCATCGACCGCAGCCAGTTCGACAACCGACCGGCGTTCTCCGTCGCCGATGTGCTGCGCGACAGTCCGGGCATCTCGATCAAGCAGGGCAACGGCCCGCGTGATTTCGGCATCTCGATCCGCGGGTCGAATGCGCGGAACGGCTTCGGCATCCGCAACCTCGTCATCTTCGACGACGGTTTCCCGGTGACCCAGCCGGACGGCCTGTCGCGCAGCGACCTGATCGATCCGCATGCCTATGGCGCCATCGACGTGGTCCGCGGGCCGTCATCGGCGCTCTACGGCAATTATGCGACCGGCGGCGCGCTGAATTTCAGGACCCGGCCGGGCGGCAAGATCGACGGCGTCGAGTATGGCGTCGACGGCGGCAGCTTCGGTTACCTCAACAACTATCTCGCGGCGGGCAAGAAGGTCGGCAATTTCGAGGCCTCGCTGTTCGCGAGCGACGCGCGCGGCGACGGCTACATCGGCAACAGCTGGTTCAACACACAGACCGTTAATTTCCTCGGCACGCTGCAGGTCACGCCGGACGACCGCTTCACGGTGAAGCTGATCAACAACGACCTGACGACGCGCCTGCCGATCCGCTCCTCGCTCAACCAGTTCTACCAGAACCCGTTCCAGCAGGGCTGCACGACCGGCGCGACGGCCGCGCCGGGATGCGCCACCGTGACGTTGTTCAACAACGGATTCAACGCGGCGGCCGGGACCGACAGGGAGACCGCGGTTCAGGCCGGTCTCGGGCGCGACGACCGCCGTACCATCGTCGGCGGCCGCTGGGAGCACGACTTCGACAACCAGACCACCTGGCGCAACCAGTTCGTCTTCGACGACCGCAATATCAATCAACCGACGGGATCGACGAGCGCGATCGGCGACTTCCCGTCCTACAACTACATGAGCGACGTCGTCAGACGCGGCGATATTTTTGGGCTGGATTCGACGACCTATTTCGGCGGCTTCTACAATACGCTCACCGCGTCGAGCGACACGCGCAATGTAATGCCGGGCGGAAATGCGACGCTCGGAAGCCTGTCGAGCAATTTGTTCAGCACGACGACAAATTACGGTGTTCGCGCACGCGAGGAATTGAAGCTCACGTCTGCGCTGACGGCCGTTGCCGGCATTGGCTGGGAGGCCACCAGTCTGACGGGCCGGAACACCGCCTACAGCTACGCCGGCGCGGCCGGAACCACGACCACGGCGATCACGACGGCGGACCGGCAATTCCAGAATACCGCGCCCGAGCTCGCATTGCTGTACCGGCTGAGCAGCGAGTGGCAAGTCCGTGGACGAGTGGCAACCGGATACGGCACGCCGCAGGTCGGCAATTTGTTCGTCCTGCCGAGTGGCGCCTCGGGCAACAACACCCAGCTGCGGACGCAAAAGAATCTCGGTTACGATGTCGGTGCCGACTGGACACCGAACAACGCGCTCAAGCTCAGCGTCACGGGCTTCTACGAGTTCTTCAAGGACGAGCTCGTTTCTCAGGCCACGCCGCTTGCGGGCATCTCCTACACGTTCAACGCGCCGCGATCGGAGCATCGCGGCGTCGAGCTGGCCGCCGACTGGAAATTCCTGCCGGGCTGGCGGTTCTCGGCGGCCTACACTTATCTCGACGAGGTCTACACGGAATACGTCGAGAACATCACGAACGGCGCGGTGTTCAGCTTCAATCGCGCCGGCAACAAGATTCCCGGCATTTCGCCGAACGAGCTCACGGCGCGGTTGGGCTACGACCAGCTGTCGGGTCAGTTTCAGGGACTTGGCGGGTTCGTCGAAGTGCAGTGGAAGGACAGCTTCTACATGGACAACGCCAACCTCTTGAAGGCGCCGGGCTATGAGCTGGTCAATCTCAATCTGCACTACAAGACCGATCTCGTCTCCGATTATTTCAAGGCGCTGAACCTCTACATCGAGGTGAGGAACGTCTTCGACCGGACGTACGTGGCGTCGGCGAACAACATCTCAAATTCGGTGACCGCGGCAGGCATTCAAAATCCCGCGAGCGTACTGGCGAACTCGACCAACTCGATCTATGCCGGATCGCCGCGCGCCGTCGTGGCGGGCATGAAGATTGCGTTCAAATGAGGAGCGCATCGATGACCTATCGCAAACCGGTCGCCCTGACGCTGCTTGCATCGCTCATGCTCGCGGCCTTGCCGAGCCTTGCCGTCGCACAGATGAGCCATCAGCACGCCTCCGAAGCGGCCTGCGAAGAGACGGCCCTGCGCTGCGCGACCAAGGTCACGCCCGCCTTTGGGCGGGATGGGACATTGTGGCTGGTGTGGATGGCCGGCGGCCATATCTCCGTCGCGAGCTCAAAAGACCAGGGCAAGAGCTTTTCCACACCGGTGCAGGTCACACGGGAGCGGCTCAGTCTCGATTGGGGACCGGATGCGCGGCCGAAGCTTGCGATCGATGCCAAGGGCAACATCGCTGTGGCCTTCTCGATCTTCCGCGATCAGAATTTCAACGGTCAGGTGCTGACCACGCGATCGACCGATGGCGGGCGCAGCTTCGATGCGCCGAAGCCGATCACCACGAACAATGAGAGCCAACGGTTCGAGGCGATCGGTTTCGATCCTGCGGGGGCGATGTTTGCCGCGTGGCTCGACAAGCGCAACCGCGTGCCGGCGCAGCAGCGCGGCCAGAAATATGACGGTGCCGGATTGTTTTTCGCGTCATCGGGAGATGGCGGAGCAACCTATTCCGACGCGCGGCTCGTCGCCGACAACACCTGCGAGTGCTGCCGCCTCGCGCTGGCGTTCGATGGTGCGGGCCATCCTGTGGTCGTGTTCCGGAACATCTTTGAAGGCGGCGTGCGCGACCATGCGGTCGTGACGTTCTCCGACCTGGCTACGCCCGGCGAGATACATCGGGTGAGCCGCGACGACTGGCAGATCGCGGCCTGTCCGCATCACGGTCCGAGCCTGACCATATCGCCCGAAGGAACCTACAATGTGACGTGGTACACCAACGGCAAGGCGCGCAAGGGATTGTTCTATGCGCGCTCGCGCGACGGCGGCAAAACCTTCTCCGATCCGCTTCCGGTCGGTCAGCCGAACCGCAGCCCATCCCGGCCGCAGATTATCGCGGGGCCGCAGGGGCTTGTCATGGCCTGGAAGGAATTCGACGGGCAGAAGACGACAATCGACCTCATGACGTCGCACGACGATGGGGCGACATGGTCGAAGCCGACGGTGATCGCGGACACCGCCGACAGTTCCGACCATCCGCTGCTCGTCTCGGACAGTCGGCAGACCTATCTGTCGTGGATGACGAAGGCCGACGGCTACCATTTTCAAGCGATCGAGGGCGAACCATGAAGCGTCATCTGCTGGCTGCGCTGATCCTGCTCGCGACGCTGCCGTCCGCACTGGCGGCGGGAGAGGGCGCGCCAAAGCCGTTCGAACGCGGCAGCTGGCAAAAGCTGCTGCATGCGCATGCCGGTCATCCGACCCTGGTGCATTTCTGGGGAGTGACCTGCGGACCATGCAAGGTCGAGCTGCCGGAGCTCGGCCAGTTCATGAAGGATCATCCCGGAATCGATATCGTCACGATCAGCGCGGATCTGGTTCCCAACCTTCCGGAAGCGACGCGATCGATGCTGGATCGCGCCGGCCTCGGCGCGGCCGAAAACTGGATCTTCGACGACGGCTTTGCCGAGCGGTTGAGATTTGAGATCGATCCGGCCTGGCAAGGCGATATCCCGCGAACCATGCTGATTTCCCGGGATGGAACGATCACGACGATCGAAGGGTCGGCCGAAATCGCCGATCTGAACAAATGGTCCATCGCCCAGTCGGCAGCAACCCGATGACACTTGAATTTCAACTTGAAAGGAAATCCGTCGCCATGAAGACGCTCTCCCGCATCCTTGCCCTCGCAGCGCTGACCGCTGCACTCGCGTCGACGTCCGCGCGCGCGGAGGACGTCAAGGCCGGCGATCTCGTGATCACGCAGGCCTGGACGCGCGCAACGCCGAACGGTGCCAAGATCGGCGGCGGCTACCTGACGATCGAGAACAAGGGGACGACGCCCGACCGGCTGGTGTCAGGCACCGGCGATGTTGCCGGCAAGATCGAAGTCCACGAGATGTCGATGGACAATGGCGTGATGAAGATGCGTGCGCTCGACAAGGGCCTCACCATCGAGCCCGGCAAGACCGTGAAGCTCGCGCCGGGCGGCTATCACCTGATGATGTTCGACCTGAAGAATCCGCTGAAGCAGGGCGACAAGGTGCCGGTCACGCTCGAGTTCGAAAAGGCCGGCAAGGTCTCGGTCTCGCTGGACGTGCAGGCCGTCGGCGCGCAGGGGCCGGGCGGCGGTCATTCCGGTCATGGCGACCATTCCGGTCACATGGACATGAAGAAGATGTGAGGCAGCCATGCGATCACAGACGTTCGTCGTTGCCACGGCGGCGCTGCTCGCAGCGCAGCCGGCGATCGCGCATATCACACTCGAAGGAAAGCAGGCGGCGGTCGGATCGTATTACAAGGCGGTGTTCGCCGTGCCGCATGGCTGCGCGGGCTCGGCGACAATCAAGATCCGGGTGCAGATTCCGGAGGGCGTGATCGGAGTTAAGCCGATGCCGAAGGCGGGCTGGACTCTCGATGCGGTCACCGGCAAATACGCTGCCCAATACGACTATCACGGCGCCAAGCTTTCCGAGGGCGTCAAGGAAGTCGCCTGGAGCGGTGGCAAGCTTGCGGACCAGAACTACGACGAGTTCGTGATGCAGACGTTTCTCACCGATACCTTGAAGCCCAACACCACGTTGTACTTTCCGGTCGTGCAGGAGTGCGAGCAGGGCGTCAGCCGCTGGATCGATACCCCAGCCGACGGGCAGGGCGGCGGGCACGACCATGGCAGCAAGACACCGGCTCCCGGCGTCAAGCTGCTGCCGAAGTCGTAAGCGATGCGGCTGGTCGCAAACCTCGCAGCGCTGCTCGTGGCGCTGTGTCTTGCGACCTCAGCCCATGCGCATGCCGTCCTGATCGGCGCCGAACCGGCCGACGGCAGCGTGGTGACTGAAGCACCCAGGACGGTGGTGCTCCGCTTCAACGAAGCGGTGGTGCCGACGGCGGTCAGCCTGCTCGACGCCGCGGGCAAGCCGCGCGACGTCGCGTTCCGCGCCGTCGACCAGTCGGTGATGGTGACGCTGCCGGCGGGCCTGCCGCAGGGCACGCAGGTGGTCAGCTATCGCGTGGTGTCGCAGGATGGCCATCCGGTCGCGGGCTCGCTGCTGTTTTCGATCGGCGTCGTCACCGGCTCGGCGGCGCCGTCAAGCGACGGCGTGCTCGATGTGTTGATCTGGCTGGCGCGGCTCGGGCTCTATCTGGGCCTGTTTGCCGGCGTCGGCGGCGTGTTCTTTGCGGCCTGGATCGGGCAGGGCCCGGCCGGCGAACGGCTGATCATGTGGTCGCTGAAGATCGGCCTTGTCGGCGCGATCGCGTCGCTTGGCTTGCAGGGTGTCGACCTCTTGAACCTGCCGCTCTCGGGCATCGTGACGTGGGCGGCATGGGCCAGCGCCGCCGTTACCAGCCTGTTTCCCGCGCTGCTGCTCGCGATCGCCGCGATGCTAATCGCGGCGATCGCCTGGCGCAGCCCGTCGTTCGGTGCAGCTTTCACCCGCACCGCGATCGCAATGATCTGTGTCGGGCTGTCGTTTGCGGTCAGCGGCCACGCCGCCACCGCTTCGCCGCAATGGCTGACGCGAGCCGCGCTGTTCATCCATGGCGTGGGCGTGGCGTTCTGGATGGGCGCGCTCGCGCCGCTGGCGGTGCTTGCCTGGCAGCGCAAGGATTCGCTGCTGCGGGTGCTGCGGCATTTTTCGACGATCGCGGTGCCGGTCGTCGCGTTGATCGCCTTGTCGGGCCTGGCGCTCGCGATCGTCCAGCTCGACAGTTTTCACGCGCTGATCGACACCGGGTACGGCAACATCCTGGTTGCGAAACTGGTGCTGGTGGTGTTGTTGCTCGGGCTCGCTGCGCTGAACCGGTTGGTGTTCACGCCGGCCATCGCGCGCGAGTTTCATCGGACACGGCCGCTGCAGCGCTCGATCGCGCTGGAATTCGTGCTGATGATCGCCATTCTCGGCCTCGTTGCACTCTGGCGCTTCACGCCGCCGCCGCGCGTGCTGGCGATGTCGGCCGATGTTCCGCTCGCGGTCCACATTCACACCGATGCCGCGATGTTCCAGGTGCTGATCGCGCCGGGCAAGGTCGGGCAAAATGACTTCGTGCTGCAGCTGATGAACGGCGATGCCAGCCCGTTCACGGCCAAGGAGGCGACGCTGACGCTGAGCTTGCCCGAGCGCGGCATCGAACCGATGGAACGCGCCGCCGCGCGCGGTGCCGATGGCTATTGGCACGTGCGCAAGGTGCCGTTGCCGGTGCCGGGCCGCTGGCACATGCAGATCGACGCCTTGGTGACCGATTTCAAGAAAGTGACGCTGGAAGACGATTTCGAGGTCAGGTAAAGCCGCGGTCGGCGCGCTGGGCACTTCGATGGTACGCAATTCGTTCAAATGGCCGAAAATCGCCTGATTTGAAGGGTTTTTCTTATTTGGCGGCCTTGTGTTTTCACAGCCGATCCGGTTTCACTGCAGCTCTTCCCACGCTTTCCTGATTCCCGAGTAACGCCATGCGATTGTCGCGGTTTTTCCTGCCCATCCTGAAAGAAAACCCGAAAGAGGCGGAGATCGTCTCGCATCGGCTGATGCTGCGCGCGGGCATGATGCGGCAGGAGGCTGCCGGCATTTATGCCTGGCTGCCGCTCGGTTTCCGGGTGCTGAAGAAGATCGAGCAGATCGTTCGCGAGGAACAGGACCGCGCCGGCGCGCTCGAGCTCTTGATGCCGACGCTGCAGCTCGCCGATCTCTGGCGCGAAAGCGGCCGCTACGACGCCTATGGCCCGGAGATGCTGCGCATCCTCGATCGTCACAAGCGCGAGCTGTTGTACGGGCCGACCAACGAGGAAATGATCACGGAGATTTTCCGCTCCTACATCAAGTCCTACAAGAACCTGCCGCTCAACCTCTACCACATCCAGTGGAAATTCCGCGATGAGCAGCGTCCGCGCTTCGGCGTGATGCGCGGCCGCGAGTTCCTGATGAAGGACGCCTATTCGTTCGACCTCGACGAGGCCGGCGCGCGGCGCTCCTACAACAAGATGTTCGTGGCCTATTTGCGCACCTTTGCGCGGATGGGCCTCAAGGCGATCCCGATGCGGGCCGAGACCGGCCCGATCGGCGGCGACCTCAGCCACGAATTCATCGTGCTCGCGGAGACCGGCGAGTCCGGCGTCTACATCAACCGCGATGTGCTGGACCTGCCGGTGCCGGGCGCGGACGTCGATTATGACGGTGATCTGACGCCGATCATCAAGCAGTGGACTTCGGTCTACGCCGCGACCGAGGACGTCCACGAGGCTGCGCGCTTCGAACAGGAAGTGCCTGAGGCAAAGCGGCTGAACACGCGCGGCATCGAGGTCGGCCAGATCTTCTATTTCGGCACCAAATATTCCGAGACCATGAAGGCGATGGTGGCCGGTCCCGACGGCGTCGACGTGCCGATCCATGGCGGCTCCTACGGCGTCGGCGTGTCGCGTCTGGTCGGCGCGATCATCGAAGCGTGTCACGATGACGCCGGCATCAAATGGCCCGAGGCCGTCGCGCCGTTCCGCGCCGCGATCCTCAATCTCAAGCAGGGCGATGCCGCGGTAGATGGCGCCTGCGAGCAGCTTTATCGCGAGCTCTCGGCGAAGGGCGTCGACGTGCTCTACGACGACACCGACCAGCGTGCCGGCGCCAAGTTCGCCGCGGCCGATCTGATCGGCATCCCGTGGCAGATTCTGGTCGGACCCAAGGGGCTTGCGGACGGCAAGGTCGAAGTGAAGCGTCGCAGCGACGGCTCACGCGACAACATGAGCCCCGCCGACGTGGTCGCGAAGCTCGCGGGTTAAAGTTTATTCACGCCGCGCTGATCGGCGGGGTAATCCGGCCACATTTGGCCCGAATCATGGGATTATCGACAGATGGATGAGACCATGAGCGAGCCAGTCCGTACCCCGCCCTTTGCGCCATTCGAATGGCTGCTGTCCGGACGCTATCTGCGCGCGCGCCGCAAGGAAGGGTTCATTTCGGTCATCGCCGGCTTTTCGTTCCTCGGCATCATGCTCGGCGTCGCCACGCTGATCGTGGTGATGGCGGTCATGAACGGCTTCCGCAAGGAGTTGCTGGACAAGATCCTCGGCCTCAACGGACATATTCTGGTGCAGCCGCTGGAATCGCCGCTGACCGACTGGAAGGATGTCGCCGACCGCATCAGCCAGGTGCAGGGCATTCGCCTCGCCGCGCCGGTGGTGGACGGGCAGGGGCTCGGTTCATCGCCGTTCAACGCCGCCGGCGTTTTCATCCGCGGCATCCGCGCCGACGATCTCAACAACCTCACCTCGATCGCCAAGAACATCAAACAAGGCTCGCTCGAGGGCTTTGATGAGGGGCAGGGCGTCGCGATCGGTCGCCGCCTCGCCGACCAGCTTTCGCTGCATGCCGGCGACATGATCACGCTGGTTTCGCCGAAGGGCGCGGTGACGCCGATGGGCACCACGCCGCGCATCAAGCCCTACAAGATCACTGCGGTGTTCGAGATCGGCATGTCGGAATATGATTCGACCTTCGTGTTCATGCCGCTGACCGAGGCGCAGGCCTATTTCAACCGCAACAACGACGTGTCCTCGATCGAGGTGTTCACCACCAATCCGGACAAGATCGAGACCTATCGCAAGCTGGTGACCGAGGCGGCCGGCCGGCCGGTCTTCCTGGTCGACTGGCGGCAGCGCAATTCGACCTTCTTCAACGCGCTTCAGGTCGAACGCAACGTGATGTTCCTGATCCTGACCATGATCGTGCTGGTCGCGGCGCTCAACATCGTCTCGGGACTGATCATGCTGGTGAAGGACAAGGGCCAGGACATCGCGATTCTGCGGACCATGGGCGCCTCGCAGGGCTCGATCATGCGGATATTCCTGATCACCGGCGCATCGATCGGCGTCGTCGGCACGCTGGTCGGTCTGCTGGTCGGCTTGCTGATCTGCTTCAACATCGAAACCATCAGGCAATTCCTGTCGTGGCTCACCAACACGGAATTGTTCGATCCGACGCTGTATTTCCTGTCGAAGCTGCCTGCTGAAATCGATTTTGGCGAGACGCTCGCCGTCGTGATCATGGCGCTGACGCTGTCCTTCCTTGCGACGCTCTACCCGTCGTGGCGCGCCGCGCGCCTCGATCCGGTCGACGCGCTCCGGTACGAATAAGGAGCGCACATGGCGGAGGGGGCGGAAGACACACCGGTCGTCTATCTTCATGACATCAAGCGGGAATACCGGCAGGGCGAAGCGACGCTGACCGTCCTGAACGGCGCCAATCTCGCGCTGTGGCCCGGTCAATCGGTGGCGCTGGTGGCGCCGTCGGGATCCGGCAAGTCGACATTGCTGCACATCGCGGGCCTGCTGGAGACCCCCGATGACGGCGAAGTCTATGTCGCGGGCACGCCGACCTCGCAGATGTCCGACGTCGACCGCACCCAGATTCGCCGTTCCGATATCGGCTTCGTCTATCAATCGCACCGGTTGCTGCCGGAGTTCTCGGCGCTCGAGAACGTCATGCTGCCACAGATGATTCGCGGCCTCAAACGCTCCGAAACCGTGAAACGGTCGACCGAGATTCTCTCCTATCTCGGGCTCGGCGATCGCATCACCCATCGCCCAGCCGAGCTCTCGGGCGGCGAGCAGCAGCGTGTCGCGATCGCGCGCGCGGTTGCCAACGCGCCCCGGGTACTGTTCGCGGACGAGCCGACCGGCAATCTCGATCCCGGCACGGCCGACCACGTCTTCAACGCGCTGATGCAACTCGTGAAGGCGACCCGGGTCGCGATGCTGATCGCGACTCACAATCTGGATCTCGCCGCGCGAATGGATCGCCGGGTGTCGCTGTCGAACGGACAGGTTGTCGAGCTCGAATAGTGCGCCGTCGCGTGAACTGGCTAGCGGTGCGCGTGAAGAAGCCGCGCTAAGACGAGAGAATCCGGAGCCTTTTTCCGTGTCGCTTCGATCGGAACGAAATACTTCTGGCTCAATAAGCGGGGCGAGGCCGTCTGCCGGATGCTCTCGGCTGCCTGTCGATCGGCGGCCCGGCATAATAGGGGTTGTTGATGCAGATCGCCGCGAGGCCGGACGCCGAAGCCTGGCACTGCGCGATCGAAGTGTAGCCGCAGTCGGTATCCTCACCGCCCCATCGGTAGTTGGTTTTGCAGACCGGCGAGGTCGAATCGTATTTCTGGGCGCTGGCCGGCGCGGCTGCCAAGGCCAGGAGTGTCGGCAAGAGTGCCAGAATCAGACTGCGCATCAGAAATCTCCTCGTCGGCGCCGGCAATGCTGATGCCGAGCGCGCGCGAATAGGCACCTGTGCGCAGCGCCGGATCAACTCACATTCCCGCGCCGGGGTTGCCGGACCGAGCGTATCAGTGGATGAACAGGTCGAAGAAATTGCCCTCACGGCGGTCCCGCGGGGACACGTGAAGATACGAGCGCGGGTCGTTGTCGCCGGCATAATAGGGGTTGGCGATGCAGTTCTGCCCGATGCCCGAAGCGGTGGCCAGGCACGCCTCATACGACGGATAGGAGCAGTTGCTCAGGCCGGGATAGCGGTCGCCTTGAATGCAGAACGGGTAACGCACGCCGACGGCATGCGCGGGCACAGTCCCCAGCGTCGCGAATGCGGCCACAGACGCCGCAGCAGCAAGAATCATCGTCCGCATGTGCATTCCTTTTGCTGCGAAGATTCGACCCTGGCGACGATCCAAATCGGACAAGCCGCTTCCGGTCAACGATCTTGCGCCCAGCTGCGCACGCAGATCCGAATTGTGAAGATTGTGCGGCAACTATGTGGCAAAAACTCCAGGAAGTGCCCGTAATACAGTATTAACTTCAAATTTGAGCGAAGTCGTTTGGCCCTGCCTGTTGCCGCGAAGTTACAGCAATTCCGCCGGGGGCTGCTATGACGGTGTCTCGCGGCCTTGGGGGCCTGTAGAAAAAGTTGGAACGGGAAAATGAAAAAGATTTTGCTTGTCACCGCCAGCATGCTCGCGCTCAGCGCGACTGCTGCCTCCGCGGCTGACCTCGCGGCTCGCCCTTACACCAAGGCTCCGCCGCCCATGGTTGCCGCTGTTTATGATTGGACTGGCTTCTACATCGGTATCAACGGTGGTTGGGGCCAGAGCCACGACAACCGTTCGGTCGACGGCTTCGGCGGCGTCGGAAGCTACGACGCCAACGGCGGCACCGTCGGTGGCCAGATCGGCTACCGCTGGCAGGCCGGCGGCTGGGTGTTCGGTCTGGAAGCTCAGGGCAACTGGGCTGACTTCTCCGGCAGCACCGGCAACCTCGTCGTCCCGGGCGGCATCGTTCGCTCGAAGACTGATGCGTTCGGCCTGTTCACCGGTCAGATCGGCTACGCCTGGAACAACGTCCTGCTGTACGCCAAGGGCGGTGCTGCGGTCACCGATCGCAACTTCCAGTTCCTCAACGCGGCCGGCAATCTGGCGTCCGAGACCGGCTTCGACACCCGTTGGAGCCCGACGGTCGGTGTTGGCCTCGAATTCGCCTTCTCGCAGGGCTGGTCGCTCGGCGTCGAGTACAACCACATCTTCGAAGACACCCATGGCGCGACCTTCGTGACCCCGGCTGGTGTTGCCGTGACCGGCTTCCACACTGGTGGCGACACCGACATGGTCCTCGGCCGTCTGAACTACAAGTTCGGTGGCCCGGTCATCGCGAAGTACTGATCGCTCGCTTAATTCAAGCGGCATCGAAAACCCCGGGCTTCGGCCCGGGGTTTTTTATTGGCCTGGCGGCGCCGCCGATCGGCCAGGAGCAGGGGACGGGCTTTGCCGTCCGCTCCGGGATTCGGGTCGGGTTTGATTGGGCGGGGCTTTCCAACCGAACAGTCAACGCCGCATATTCGCGGCATGACGGACCTGCAGCTGACTTCCCAACTGACGTGCCCGTCCTGCGGCCATGTCTCCATCGAGACGATGCCGACCGACGCCTGCCAGTTCTTCTATGATTGCAAGGGCTGCGGCACTCGCCTGAAACCGAAAGCAGGAGATTGCTGCGTGTTTTGCTCATACGGAACGGTCCTTTGCCCTCCCAGGCAGGCTGGGAATTGCTGCGGTAACTAGCTCCCCGGAGGCTCAAGACGAGTTCGCCATCCGGATCACTGTCGGCGGCGAGACGTCGGCCGCTCAGGAATTAACCACAGGGGTCACTTCTCGAACTGGGTCGCCGGCATTGCTTGACTCCTAGAACAAAAAAGGAACAATGTTCTGCATACGTTCCGGTTCAGGGAGAGCGGCCATGTTGAAGATTTTCGTGCAAGAAGCTGCAGCGCTGGCATCGATCACGCTGTTCGTCGGGATGATCGCGGTGTGGGCCCAGCTGATCACCCAATTCTGAAAATGCGCCCGCGGGGACAGGGGCATCGCCGGCGGCATGGTCTGCCCCTGGGGAAAAGCAGGAGGACTTGCCGCCACGCCGCGTTCGGCGTGGACTTGGCAGGGGTCAGGCCCCACCATGGGATTGCGAGTCGGGTCTGACACTTTCGAGTTCCGGCCCTGGCGCTCGCTCCATCCCTGACTCAAGAGATTCCGTAAGCAGCCATGCCGAATGCCGGATTCGTTCACCTTCACGTTCATTCCGCTTATTCGCTGCTGAAGGGCTCGATCAAGATCGCCAAGCTGGGCGAACTCGCGAAGGCCGACCGCCAGCCGGCGTTGGCGCTGACCGATACCGACAACATGTTCGGCGCGCTGGAATTCTCGGACAAGATGGCCGGCTACGGCATCCAGCCGATCGTCGGCTGCGAGCTGGCGGTGGATTTCGGCGACGTCGATCCGAATACGCGGAGCATCCTTGCGACGACGGGCCCGGCGCGAATCGTGCTGCTGGCGGCGCGCGAGCGCGGCTACCGCAGCCTGATGCGGCTGAACTCGCGGGCGTTCCTGGAGACGCCGGTCAACCAGACCCCGCACATCAAGTTCGATTGGCTCACCGACGACGCCGAGGACCTGATTGCGCTGACCGGCGGCCCGGACGGGCCGATCGCGCTGGCGCTGCGGGCAGAACAGGCGGCGCTGGCGACCACCCGCTGCGAGCGCCTCGCCAGTCTGTTCGGCGATCGCCTCTACATCGAATTGCAGCGCCACGGCGCCGACAAGGAACGCCGCACCGAAGGCGGCCTGATCGATCTCGCCTACAGCAAGGGCCTGCCGCTGGTGGCGACCAACGAGCCGTATTTTGCCAGCAATGACGACTACGAATCGCATGACGCGCTGCTCTGCATCGCCGGCGGCCATCTGATTGCCGAGACCAACCGCGAGCAACTGACCCCGGATCACCGCTTCAAGACCCGCGCGGAAATGGCGGTGCTGTTCGCCGACATCCCGGAGGCGCTGGCCTCGACGGTGGAGATCGCCGAGCGCTGCTCGTTCCGGCCGAAGACCCGCAAGCCGATCCTGCCGTTCTTCACGGTGGGTGCCGCCGCCAGCGCCGATGCCGCCGCCGACGAGGCCGCCGAGTTGAAGCGCCAGGCCGAGGAGGGGCTCGCGAATCGCCTGCGGGTGCACGGTCTCTCGCCGGGAATGACTGAAGAGGACTACAGCAAGCGGCTTGCCTTCGAGCTCGACGTCATCACCCGCATGAAATACGCGGGCTACTTCCTGATCGTCTCCGACTTCATCAAATGGGCGAAGGCGCAGGGCATTCCGGTCGGGCCGGGCCGCGGCTCCGGCGCCGGCTCGCTGGTCGCCTGGGTGCTGACCATCACCGACCTCGATCCGATGCGGTTTGCGCTGCTGTTCGAGCGCTTCCTCAATCCCGAACGCGTCTCGATGCCGGACTTCGACATCGACTTCTGCCAGGACCGCCGCGGCGAGGTGATTCAGTACGTGCAGGAGCGCTACGGCCGCGACCAGGTGGCGCAGATCATCACCTTCGGTACGCTGCAGGCGCGCGGCGTGCTGCGCGACGTCGGGCGCGTGCTGCAGATGCCCTATGGGCAGGTGGACAAGCTGACCAAGCTGGTGCCGCAGAATCCCGCAGCGCCGGTGACGCTGGCGCAGGCGATCGAGGGCGAGCCGAAGCTGCAGGCGTTCCGCGACGAGGATCCGGTGGTCGCGCGTGCGTTCGACATCGCGCAGCGTCTCGAAGGCCTGACGCGCCATGCCTCGACGCATGCCGCCGGCATCGTGATCGGCGACCGGCCGCTGAGCGAGCTGGTGCCGCTCTACCGCGATCCGAAATCCGACATGCCGGTCACCCAGTTCAACATGAAATGGGTCGAGCCAGCGGGCCTCGTGAAATTCGACTTCCTCGGCCTGAAGACGCTGACCGTGCTGGACGTCGCGGTGAAGCTGCTCAAGCAGCGCAACGTCCATATCGATCTCGCGACGCTGCCGATCGACGATGCGCCGAGCTATCAGATGCTGGCGCGGGGCGATGTCGTCGGCGTGTTCCAGGTGGAAAGCCAGGGCATGCGGCGCGCGCTGATCGACATGCGGCCGGACCGCTTCGAGGACATCATCGCGCTGGTGGCGCTGTATCGCCCGGGCCCGATGGCGAACATCCCGACCTATTGCGCGCGCAAGCACGGCGACGAGGAATCGGAATATCTGCATCCGATCCTGGAGCCGATCCTGAAGGAGACCTTCGGCGTCATCATCTATCAGGAACAGGTGATGCAGATCGCGCAGCAGATGGCTGGCTACTCGCTCGGCCAGGCCGACCTGCTGCGCCGCGCGATGGGCAAGAAGATCCGCGCCGAGATGGACAAGCAGCGCGACATCTTCGTCGCCGGTGCGATGAAGAACGGCGTGGCGAAGGGCCAGGCCGAGACGATCTTCGAGCTGCTCGCCAAGTTCGCCGACTACGGCTTCAACAAGAGCCACGCGGCCGCCTATGCGCTGGTGTCCTACCACACCGCCTATATGAAGGCGCATTACCCGGTTGAGTTTTTGGCGGCGTCGATGACGCTCGAACTCAACAACACCGACAAGCTGTCCGAATTCCGTTCCGAGGCGCAACGGCTCGGCATCAAGGTCGAGGCGCCCAACATCAATCGCTCCGGCGCGACCTTCGAGGTCAGCGAGAACACGATCTACTACGCGCTCGCGGCGCTGAAGGGCGTCGGCATCCAGGCGGTCGAGCAGATCATCGAGGAGCGCAACAAGAAGGGGGCCTTCACCTCGCTCGCCGATTTCGCCGCGCGGGTGAGCCCGCGCGC
This sequence comes from Bradyrhizobium sp. USDA 4503, assembly GCF_054055815.1. NCBI lineage: Bacteria > Pseudomonadati > Pseudomonadota > Alphaproteobacteria > Hyphomicrobiales > Nitrobacteraceae > Bradyrhizobium > Bradyrhizobium sp. USDA 4503. The sequence goes on along the minus strand of NZ_JBSRXS010000001.1, from coordinate 1,633,479 downwards.
CGTCAACAAGCGGATCATCGAGAGCCTTGCGGCGGCCGGCGCCTTCGACACGCTGGAGCCGAACCGCGCGCGCGTCTTCGCCGGCGCCGATGCGATCCTCGCCGCCTGCCAGCGCAGCCATGAGGCGGCGACCTCGGGCCAGAACGACATGTTCGGCGGCGCGGCGGACGCGCCGAGCATCATGCTGCCGCAGATCGAGCCGTGGCTGCCCGCCGACCGGCTGCGGCGCGAATATGATGCGATCGGCTTCTTCCTGTCGGGCCATCCGCTCGACGACTACGCGACCGCGCTGAAGCGGCTGCGCGTGCAGTCCTGGGCGGAATTCTCCCGCGCGGTGAAGACCGGCGCCACGGCGGGCAAGGTCGCGGCAACCGTGGTGTCGCGCATGGAGCGGCGCACCAAGACCGGCAACAAGATGGGCATCATGGGCCTGTCGGACCCGACCGGCCATTTCGAGGCGGTGCTGTTCTCGGAGGGCCTTGCGCAATACCGCGATGTGCTCGAGCCGGGCGCGGCCGTGCTGTTGCAGCTCGGCGCCGAATTGCAGGGCGAGGACGTGCGGGCGAGGGTGCTGCACGCCGAGCCGCTGGATCACGCCGCGGCCAAGACGCAGAAGGGCCTGCGCATCTTCGTCCGCGACACCAAGCCGCTGGAGTCGATCGCCCGCCGCCTCAACATGCCGGAAGCCGCGCCCGCCCCGGGCGGCGCAGCAAGGGCACCGGCCGTGAAGCCGGCCGCCGCGCCGCCACCGGCGGCGGGGGCCGATGGCGACGTCTCGCTGGTGATGATGCTGGACCTCGAAACCGAGGTGGAGATGAAGCTGCCCGGCCGCTACAAGGTCTCGCCGCAGATCGCCGGCGCGATCAAGGCGGTGGCGGGCGTGGTCGACGTGCAGACCCTGTAAACTGGGGACTCCGGACGCCAAACAGTGCCGTTTCGGCACGAATTGGGCCCGGCCGGCCGGTGTAACCGGCCGTATTTCCTTGCTTCTGGCGCAAATCGCGCTATATAGCGCGCCATCTCACACGGAAACATGGCTCTCAAGGCCGTCCGGTGGCAACCGGGCCATTCAGGCGCGTTTGCTCACACGTTTCCGGAGGAACCAACCGGAGAATTATCACTATGTCGCTACCCGATTTTTCTATGCGTCAGTTGCTTGAAGCTGGCGTTCACTTTGGCCACCAGGCCCACCGCTGGAATCCGAAGATGCAGGATTACATCTTCGGCGCCCGCAACAACATCCACATCATCGACCTCGCGCAGACCGTGCCGATGCTGCACCGTGCCCTGCAGGCGGTCAGCGATACCGTCGCCAAGGGCGGCCGCATCCTGTTCGTCGGCACCAAGCGCTCGGCCCAGGACGGCGTTGCCGACGCTGCCAAGCGTTCGGCGCAGTACTTTGTCAACTCGCGCTGGCTCGGCGGCACGCTGACCAACTGGAAGACGATCTCGGCCTCGATCAAGCGCCTGCGTCATCTCGACGACGTGCTGTCGTCGGGCGAAGCCAACTCCTACACCAAGAAGGAGCGGCTGACGCTGCAGCGCGAGCGCGACAAGCTCGACCGTTCGCTCGGCGGCATCAAGGACATGGGCGGCCTTCCCGACATGATCTTCGTGATCGACACCAACAAGGAAGACATCGCGATCCAGGAAGCCCAGCGGCTCAACATCCCGGTCGCGGCGATCGTCGACACCAATTCGGACCCGAAGGGCATCACCTATGTGGTGCCGGGCAATGACGACGCCGGCCGCGCGATCTCGCTGTATTGCGATCTCGTGGCGCGCGCCGCCATCGACGGCATCTCGCGCGCTCAGGGCGATTCCGGAATCGACATCGGCGCGTCGGCGACGCCCGTGCAGGAAGACCTTCCGGCGGCTGCGCCGTCCGGCTTCCAGGGCCTCGCCGGCCCGCGCGGCACCGCCGACAACCTCAAGAAGCTCACCGGCGTGTCCGGTGCGATCGAGAAGAAGCTCAACGACCTCGGCATCTTCCACTACTGGCAGCTCGCCGAGCTCGACCACGACACCGCGCACAAGATCGGCGAAGAAGTCGGTCTGCCGAGCCGTGCCGACGCCTGGGTCGCCCAGGCCAAGACGCTCGCCGAAGCGGAATAAAGGCTACGCGGCGTGGCCGGGTCTCGCCCGGCCGCCGCTTCTATTCCTCGAACAACGATCTCCCTGTCGCAGATTGCGGCGCCATCGGGCGCCGCGGTTTCTGTACAGGCAAGAAGGACATTGAACGATGGCAACGATCACAGCAGCGATGGTCAAGGAGCTCCGCGAGTCGACTGGCGCGGGCATGATGGATTGCAAGGCGGCGCTGACCGAGAACAACGGCGACATGCAGGAAGCGCAGGATTGGCTGCGCAAGAAGGGCCTCTCCAAGGCCGCCAAGAAGGCCGGCCGCGTCGCGGCCGAGGGCCTGATCGGCGCGCTGACTTCCGGCACCAAGGGCGTGCTGGTCGAGGTCAACTCGGAGACCGACTTCGTTGCGCGCAATGAGCAGTTCCAGGGCCTGGTCAAGATGATCGCCCAGGTCGCGCTGCACAACGGCGCTGACGTCGAGAAGATCAAGGCGGCCAAGGTCGGCGACGTCACCGTCGAGACCGCGATCTCCGACGCGATCGCGACCATCGGCGAGAACATGACGCTGCGCCGCGCCGCCTCGCTCGAGGTGAGCAAGGGCGTGGTGTCGAGCTATGTCCACAACGCAGTCGTCGAGGGCGCCGGCAAGATCGGCGTGATCGTGGCGCTGGAATCCGCCGGCAAGACCGACGAGCTCGCGGTGCTCGGCCGCCAGCTCGCGATGCACGTGGCGGCGGCCAAGCCGCTGGCGCTCGACCCGGCCGGGCTCGATCCGGAGACCGTCAAGCGCGAGAAGGACGTGCTGGCCGACAAGTACCGCCAGCAGGGCAAGCCGGAGAACGTCATCGAGAAGATCGTCGATTCCGGCCTGAAGACCTACTACAAGGAGGTCTGCCTGCTCGATCAGGCCTTCATCCACGACAGCGGCAAGTCGGTTGCCCAGGCGGTGAAGGAAGCTGAGGGTAAGGTCGGCGGGCCGATCAAAATCGCTGGCTTTGTGAACTATGCTCTCGGTGAGGGAATCGAGAAGCAGGAAAGCGACTTCGCCGCCGAAGTCGCGGCCGCCAGCGGCAAGAAGTAACCGCTGACACCAGGGCGTCCGGCGCTCTGCGCCGGAAGCCTGCCTGCGCGGGATAAGAAAGCGATTGCATCATGGCTGAGCCGATCTATCGTCGCGTGGTGATCAAGCTGTCCGGCGAATATCTGGCCGGCTCCCACGGGTTCGGTATCGATCAACCGACGGTCGATCGCATCGCCGACGACCTGATCGCAGCCCGCAAGCTCGGTATCGAGGTCGCCGTCGTGATCGGCGGCGGCAACATCGTCCGTGGCGTCGAGGTGTCCTCGCGCGGCGTCTCCCGGCCGACCGGCGACACCATGGGTATGCTTGCCACCATGATGAACTGCCTCGCGCTGGAGGCGGCGATCGAGCGCAAGGGAACCCCGGCGCGGACCTTGTCGGCATTCGTGATGCCGGAGATTTCCGAGCTGTTCACCCGTAGTGCAACGCACAAATATCTCGCCGAGGGACGCATCGTCCTGCTCGGCGGTGGAACCGGCAACCCGTTCTTCACGACCGACACCACCGCCGTGCTCCGCGCGGCCGAAATCGGTGCGCAGGCGGTGCTGAAGGCCACCAATGTCGACGGCGTCTACAGCGCCGATCCGAAGAAGGACCCCAAAGCCAAGCGCTTCGACCGCCTGACCCATTCGCAGGCGATCGAGGGCGGCTACAAGGTCATGGACGCGACCGCTTTCGCACTTGCCCGCGAGACGTCGCTGCCTATCATCGTGTTCTCTATCGCGGAGCCCGGTTCGATCGGTGCGATTCTGCGCGGTACCGGACACGGCACCGTCATCGCCGGCTGATTGCCGCGCCTCCGGGTCCAGATTTTGGACCCGAGGGCGTCGACAGCCGGTTTCTAGTGAAAGGGAGAAACGTCATGGCCGCAGCTGGTTTTGACATCAACGACGTGAAGCGCCGCATGCAGGGCGCCACGCAATCGCTCAAGCACGAGCTCGGCGGCCTGCGCACCGGCCGTGCCGCGGCCTCTATGTTGGAGCCGGTCCAGGTCGAGGCTTACGGCTCGCATATGCCGCTCAACCAGGTTGCCACCATTAGCGTGCCCGAGCCGCGCCTGCTCTCGGTGCAGGTCTGGGACAAGACGATGGTCAAGGCCGTGGAGAAGGCAATCGTCGACTCCAACCTCGGCCTGTCGCCGGCGACCGAAGGACAGGTGCTGCGCTTGCGGATTCCCGAACTCAACGAGGAGCGCCGCAAGGAGCTCGTCAAGGTCGCGCACAAATACGCGGAAGCGGCCAAGGTCGCGGTACGCCACGTGCGCCGCGACGGCCTCGACGTGATCAAGAAGCTCGAGAAGAATCACGAGATCTCCGAGGACGATCAGGAGCGCCTGTCGAACGAGGTGCAGAAGGCGACCGACGGCGTGATCGCCGAAGTCGATCAGCTGCTTGCCGCCAAGGAAAAGGAAATCCTGACGGTCTGAAGGCGCTACGGGAACGAGCCGATGTCGAACGCCGCCGCCCCAGCAGCTGACGGACCGGATCGCTCCGGCAGTCCGTTGCATGTGGCCATCATCATGGACGGCAACGGGCGCTGGGCCGCTTCGCGCGGCTTGCCGCGCGTCGAGGGCCATCGCCGCGGCGTCGAAGCGCTGCGCCGCGTGGTGCGTGCGGCCCATGAACTCGGCATCGTCTATCTCACCATTTTTTCTTTCAGCTCGGAAAACTGGTCGCGGCCCGCGAGCGAGATCGGCGATCTGTTCGGCCTGTTGCGCCGCTTCATCCGCAACGATCTGGCGACGCTGCATCGTGACGGGGTGCGGGTGCGCGTGATCGGCGAGCGTGACGGGCTTGACGCCGACATCTGCGCGCTGCTCAACGAGGCAGAGGAGCTGACGAAGAACAACGTCAAGCTCAGCCTTGTGGTCGCCTTCAACTATGGTTCGCGGGCGGAGATCGCCGCCGCGGCGCGGCGCCTTGCGCGCGAGGTCGCCGAAGGCAAGCGCGACGCCAACTCCATCGATGCCGACACGCTCGGGCAATATCTCGATGCGCCCGACATTCCGGATCCGGATCTGATTATCCGCACCAGCGGCGAGCAGCGTCTGTCCAACTTCCTGATGTGGCAGGCCGCCTATAGCGAACTCGTGTTCGTGCCGATTCATTGGCCGGATTTCGACAAGGCGGCGCTCGAAGGCGCGATTGCGGAATACGGCAAGCGCGAGCGCCGGTTCGGCGGGCTCGCTGCGAAAACCGGATCGTGACCGAGGGCGAGGCCGCGCCGGCGGCAGCAAACGAGCAGGGGTCGCGCAATCTCGCGATGCGCGTGATTGCGGCGCTGGTGCTGGCGCCGGTTGCGATCGCGCTGGCCTATATGGGCGGCGTCGCCTGGTCGCTCCTCGTGACATTGGCGGCGGCCGGATTGTTCGCGGAATGGCTTGTTGTCACCGGACTCGGACGCGAGCTCCGTGTCGTGGTGCCCGGCGTGGTCGCGTTGCTGCTCGCCGGACTATGCCTGATGGCCGGCCGTATCGATGCGGCCCTGATCGTGCTCGCCGCCGGTGCGGTTGTTGTGGCACTGACGTCCGGCGCGCGGCGCAACTGGGCCATTGCGGGACTGCTCTATGCGGCAGGGGCCGAGATTGCATCGGTCCTGCTGCGCCTCGACACGGCGAAGGGCTTTGCCGCGCTGATGTTCGTGTTGCTGATCGTGTGGGTCACCGATATCGGCGGCTACTTCGCGGGCCGCAGTATCGGCGGGCCGAAGCTCTGGGTGCGGGTCAGCCCGAAGAAGACATGGGCGGGCGCGGTTGGCGGCTTCGGGGCGAGCCTGCTGGTCGCTGCCGGCTTTGCCGCCTTTGAGATCGGCTCGACCGGTCCGCTCTTGATGCTCGGCGCCGTGTTGTCGGTGGTCTCGCAACTTGGCGATCTCTTCGAATCCGCGGTGAAGCGGCGGTTCGGCGTAAAGGATTCGAGTCACATCATTCCCGGTCATGGCGGCCTCCTGGACCGCCTGGACGGATTTGTTGCGGCCGTCATTGTGGCGGCGATTTTCGGCTTTCTCCGTGGTGGCGCCGATGGCGTCGGGCGCGGTCTTATGGTTTGGTGATGAGATGAGCGCAGTTCCGTTGCGTAACAACAAGGCCGCGGCGGCATCCGCCCTGCGGACTGTAACCGTCCTCGGTGCCACCGGCTCGATCGGCGACAGCACCATGGATCTGCTGCGCGGCGCGCGCGACCGCTACCGGGTCGAGGCGCTGACCGCGAACAGCAATGTCGAGGGCCTCGCCAAGCTGGCCAAGGAATTCGGCGCGCGGTTCGCCGCCATTGCCGATCCGGCGAAGCTTTCGGAGCTGAAGGACGCGCTGGCCGGAACCCGGACCGAATGCGGGGCCGGGGAGAGCGCGATCATCGAAGCGGCCGCGCGGCCGGCCGATTGGGTGATGGCGGCGGTCAGCGGCGCGGCCGGGCTGAAGCCTGCGCTTGCCGCGGTCGATCGTGGCGCCACCGTCGCGCTGGCCAACAAGGAATGCTTGGTCTGTGCCGGCGATATCTTCATGGAGCGGGCCAGGAAGGCCGGCGCCTGCATCCTGCCGGCGGACTCCGAGCACAATGCGCTGTTCCAGGCGCTGGCTTCCGGCAATCGCGAGGAACTGACGCGGGTGATCATCACCGCGTCCGGCGGCCCGTTCCGTACCTGGGCGCCCGCCGACATCGAGCAGGCGACGCTGGAACAGGCGCTGAAGCATCCCAATTGGAGCATGGGGCAGAAGATCACGATCGATTCCGCCTCGATGATGAACAAGGGTCTCGAGGTGATCGAGGCGTCCTATCTGTTCGCTTTGACGCCCGACGAAATCGACGTGCTGGTGCACCCGCAGTCGATCATCCACGGCATGGTCGAGTTCTCCGATCGCTCGGTGGTCGCCCAACTCGGCACGCCCGATATGCGGATCCCGATCGCGCATTGCCTCGGCTGGCCCGACCGCGTCGTCGGCCCGTCCGCCAAGCTCGACCTCGCCAAGATCGGACAGCTCACCTTTGAGGCGCCGGATTTTGAGCGCTTCCCGGGGCTGCGGCTGGCCTACGAGGCGTTGCGGATGGGGCACGGCGCGACGACGGTCTACAACGCTGCGAACGAGATCGCGGTCGCCGCGTTTATCGCCGGCAAGATCAAGTTCGGCGCGATCGCCCGGCTGGTCGAGGCGACGATGAACGATTGGATCAAGTCAGGGAATCAGCCACCACTGCACTCGGCGGATGATGCGATTTCCGTTGACCATATCGCGCGAAATAAAGCTGCCGCCCTATTGCCTCAAATTGCCTTAAAGGCAACCTAGAGGGTTGGGGACGGAGCCTTTGGCTCTTGTCGAGGGAAAATCGAATGCCCGAGTATTTTATTCATAGTATCAATGCGTTGAGTCATGGGCTTCTCGGTACCATCGTTCCCTTCCTCTTCGTCCTGACCATCGTCGTCTTCTTCCACGAGCTCGGCCACTTCCTGGTCGCGCGCTGGGCCGGCGTGAAGGTGTTGACGTTCTCGCTGGGCTTCGGTCCGGAGCTCGCCGGCTTCAACGACCGGCATGGCACGCGCTGGAAGATCTCGGCGATTCCGCTCGGCGGTTACGTCAAATTCTTCGGCGACGACAGCGAGGCTTCGACGCCGTCCACCGAGACGCTCGCCGCCATGACGGCGGAAGAGCGTGAAGGCAGCTTCCATCACAAATCGGTCGGAAAGCGCACCGCCATCGTTGCGGCCGGCCCGGTGGCGAACTTCATTCTCGGCGCCCTGATTTTCGCGGGCATGGCGCTCTACTACGGCAAGCCGAGCACGATTGCCCGGGTCGACGGCTTAGTGGCCGAAAGCGTCGCCGCGAACGCCGGCTTCAAGGTCGGCGATGTCGTCGTGGATATCGACGGCAGCGCGATCCAGAGCTTCGCCGACATGCAGCGGATTGTAGCTTCGAATGCTGGTTCAGAGCTTGGATTCAAGGTGAAGCGCGATGGTGCGATTGTCGCGCTCAAGGCGACGCCGGCGCTCCGGGAGGTCAAGGACCCCTTCGGCAATGCCCACCGAATCGGCGTGCTCGGAATCGAGCACAAGGCTCAGGTCGGCGAAGCGACCAGCGCCTCGGTCGGCGTGCTGGAGGCCCTCAAGATCGGCGTCGAGCAGGTTTGGTACATCATTTCCAGCACGTTCAAGTTCCTGGGGTCGCTGTTCGTTGGAACCGGCAATCCGGCCGAGGTGAGCGGCGTCATTGGAATCGCGAAGCTGTCGGGGCAGGCCGCGAGCGCCGGGTTCCAGTTCGTGATCAACCTTTGCGCCATCCTGTCGGTCTCGATCGGCCTGCTGAACCTGTTTCCGATCCCGCTTTTGGATGGCGGACACCTGCTTTTCTACAGCGCGGAGGCGCTGCGGGGACGCCCGCTCTCGGAGCGGACGCAGGAGGTGGGTTTCCGAATCGGGCTGGGTCTGGTCCTGATGCTGATGGTGTTTGCGACGTATAACGACATCCTCAGGATCGCCGGGTCCTGAAACGGGCTTTTTTGTGGCGTTGCCAATGGGCAACGTCTTGGAACGAAAATGGAAATGTTCAGCTCTAGTAAGTTTGCCCCCTTGGCAAATTTGGTTACAAGCTGAGCGGCAGGTTGGGAATCTGTCGGGTCGTTGGGGAACGATCTGGCATCGTTAAGATAAGGGCGCATTGCGCATGATGTTTGGAATGCGAGTGAGGGGGGGGCTGTTCGCCGCCTTGGTCATGTTCGCCGCGCCGGTGGTTGCCACCTTGGCGACCGTAGCTGTGTCTGTGCCTGCGTCGGCGCAGACCGTCGATTCGATCACGGTGGAGGGGAACCGCCGTGTCGAGCTTGAAACCATCCGCTCCTACTTCCATCCCGGACCGGGCGGTCGGCTGGCCCAGGCCCAGATCGACGACGGTCTGAAGGCGCTGATCGAGACCGGCCTGTTTCAGGACGTCCATATCGACCAGCGGGGCGGGCGCCTCGTCGTGGTCGTGGTCGAGAACCCGGTGATCGGCCGCGTTGCCTTCGAGGGCAACAAGAAGATCAAGGACGAGCAGCTCACCGCTGAAGTTCAGTCCAAGCCGCGCGGCACGTTCTCGCGCCCGATGGTCCAGTCGGACGCCCTGCGCATCGCCGAAATCTACCGTCGGTCCGGCCGCTATGACGTGCGGGTCAATCCGCAGATCATCGAGCAGCCGAACAACCGCGTCGACCTGATCTTCGAGGTCAATGAAGGCGTGAAGACCGGCGTCCGGTCGATCGAGTTCATCGGCAACAGCGCCTATTCGGCGTCCCGTCTGCGCGACGTCATCAAGACCCGCGAATCGAACATCCTGAGCTTCCTCGGCGGCAACGACGTCTACGATCCCGACCGGGTCGAGGCCGATCGCGACCTGCTGCGTCGCTTCTATCTCAAGAACGGCTATGCCGACGTCCAGGTCGTGGCCGCGCTGACCGAATACGATCCCGAGAAGAAGGGCTTCCTGGTTACCTTCAAGATCGAGGAAGGCCAGCAGTACCGCGTCGCGTCGGTCAACTATACGTCGTCGATCGCAACGCTCGACCCGAACGCGCTGCGCACCTACTCGCGCGTCAATGTCGGCTCGCTCTACAACGCCGAGGCGCTGGAGAAGTCGGTCGAGGAGATGCAGATCGAGGCATCGCGCCGCGGCTACGCCTTCGCGGTGGTCCGGCCGCGCGGTGATCGCAACTTCGACAACCACACGGTGTCGATCACCTTCGCTATCGACGAAGGTCCGCGCACCTATATCGAGCGCATCAACATCCGCGGCAACAGCCGTACCCGCGACTACGTGATCCGCCGCGAGTTCGATATCTCGGAAGGCGACGCCTACAACCGTGCGCTGGTCGACCGCGCCGAGCGTCGGCTGAAGAACCTCGACTTCTTCAAGACGGTGAAGATCACCACCGAGCCGGGCTCATCCAGCGATCGCGTCATCCTGATCGTCGATCTCGAGGAGAAGTCGACCGGTGACTTCTCGGTGTCGGGCGGTTATTCGACCACCGACGGCGCGCTGGCCGAAGTCAGCGTCTCCGAGCGCAACCTGCTCGGCCGCGGCCTGTACGCGAAGGCGTCGGTGACCTACGGCCAGTATGCCCGCGGCTACTCGCTGTCGTTCGTCGAGCCCTATCTGCTCGACTACCGCGTCGCGCTCGGCCTCGACCTCTATCAGCGCCAGCAGCTGTCCAACAGCTACATCGCCTACGGCACCAAGACGCTGGGGTTCAGCCCGCGGCTCGGCTTCAGCCTGCGGGAAGATCTCTCGCTGCAGCTGCGCTACTCGATCTACCAGCAGGAAATCACCCTGCCGTCGACGCTGAACAACTGTAACAACGTGCCGACCCTGCCGGATGGAACGCCCAACCCCGCGTTCAATCCGAGCCCGGCCTATGCGAACCTGAACGGGATCAGCCTGGTGTCGACCAATGGTCTCGGCTGCTTCTTTGACGGCGAAGCCTCGCTGCCGGTCCGCAAGGAGCTGGCGGGCGGCAAGACCCTTACGTCGGCGCTGGGTTACACGCTCAACTACAACACGCTCGACAACAACAAGAACCCGACCGACGGTCTGATCGTCGACTTCAAGCAGGACTTCGCCGGTGTTGGCGGTGACGTCAGCTACATCAAGACCGCGATCGACGCGAAGTACTACACCCCGCTGGTCTCCGACATCGTCGGCGTGATCCACGCCCAGGGCGGCATCCTGAACAAGCTCGGGACTTCGGATCTGCGCATGCTCGATCACTTCCAGATGGGCCCGAACCTGGTCCGCGGCTTCGCGCCGAACGGTATCGGTCCGCGTGACATCAACCCGTACGGCACCATGGACGCCATCGGCGGCACCAAGTACTGGGGCGTGTCGGCGGAACTGCAGATGCCGTTCTGGTTCCTGCCGAAGGAAGTCGGGCTCAAGGGCGCGGTCTATGCCGACGCCGGCGGGCTGTACGACTACCAGGGCCCGACCTCGTGGGCGGCGACCGGCGAAGTCAACGTGCCTGGCTGTGTCAGGCCGACGAACAATCCGCCGTCTCCGGGTACGTGCCTTGGCCTGAGCTACGACGACAGCAAGGTTGTCCGCACCTCGGTCGGTGTCGGCCTGATCTGGCAGTCACCGTTCGGCCCGCTGCGCTTCGACTACGCGGTGCCGCTGACCAAGGGTGCGTTTGACCGCACGCAAGAATTCCGGTTTGGCGGCGGTACGACGTTCTAAGACCGATTGCCAACCGGACTGCGACGGATGGAATGGCGCAGCCGATCTTCTACAAGAGTCCTCCTTCGTCATCGCTGGCTGAAATAGCCGCGCTGACGAAGGCGCAACTGGTCGACCCCGAAAGGGGCGCGCTTCAGATCAGGGGGCTGGCCTCGCTCGACGAGGCCGGTCCGATGCATCTCGCCTTTTTCGACAATCTGAAATACGCCGACCAGCTTGCCGCGACCAAGGCCGGGGCGTGTCTGGTCAGCCCGCGCTTCGAGGCGCAGGTGCCGAAGGGCACGGCCGTGCTGCGGGCGGCGAAGCCGTTCCAGGTGTTCGTCGAGCTCGCCCGCGAATGGCACGCCGATGCCCTGCGGCCGCAATCCTGGTTCGACACCGAGGGGATCGCGCCGTCGGCGATCATCGATCCCACCGCGCGCCTCGAGGACGGCGTCATCGTCGATCCGCTGGTCGTGATCGGCCCGCGGGTCGAGATCGGCTCGGGCACCATCATCGGCGCCGGCGCGGTGATCGGGGCCGATGTCAAGATCGGCCGCGACTGCAATGTCGGCGCCAAGACCACCATTCAGTTCGCGCTGATCGGCAACAACGTCCTGATCCATCCCGGCTGCAATATCGGCCAGGACGGCTACGGCTTCATCTTCTTCGGGCCGGCCGGCCATGTGAAGGTGCCGCAGACCGGCCGCGTGGTGATCCAGAACAATGTCGAGGTCGGCGCCGCCTCGACCATCGACCGCGGTTCCCTGCGCGACACCGTGATCGGCGAGGGCACCAAAATCGACAATCAGGTCCAGATCGGCCACAATGTGACGATCGGCCGGCACTGCCTGCTGGCGGCCCAGATCGGGCTCGCCGGCAGCCTGACCATTGGCGACAATGTCGCGCTCGGCGCCAAGGTGGGCATCAACAACCACCTCAAGATCGGCGACGGCGCCCAGGTGACGGCGATGAGCGCGGTCAAGGACGATATCCCGGCCAACGGTCGGTGGGGCGGGCATTTCGCCAAGCCGACCAAGCAGTGGTTCAGGGAAATTATCGCAGTGGAGCGTCTGGTGCGCGACAACGAAGCCAAAGGTGAGGGGCAGGAGTGATGGAGGAGGCACCGGTCAAATTCGAGCTGGTGGATATCAACGATATCCTGAAGACGCTTCCGCATCGCTTTCCGATGTTGCTGATCGACCGGGTGATCAAGATCCGCACCGACTACAGCGGCATCGGCATCAAGAACGTCACCTTCAACGAGCCGCCGTTCCAGGGCCACTTCCCGGACCGCCCGGTCTACCCCGGCGTGATGATGATCGAGGCGATGGCCCAGACCGCCGGCGTCATCGGCATCAAGTCGGTCGAGGGCACCGAGAAGCCGCGCGCGGTGTATTTCCTCACCATCGACAAGTGCAAGTTCAGGAAGCCGGTGATGCCCGGCGACACCATCGAGTATCACATGCGCTCGCTCGGCCGGCGCAAGACGATGTGGTGGTTTCACGGCGATGCCAAGGTCAACGGCCAGGTCGTCGCCGAGGCCGATGTCGGTGCGATGCTGACGGATTAGTCCGCGCCGGGCTCAAGACGTTGAGCAGGTGTAGCGGCCGTCCGCGCCCGCGATCCGCAGGACGCGATTGAGGAAGATGCCCATCGACGGTGCGTTCATCAGCGCGTCGTAGGTTTCGGCAGGGACGCCGCAATAATGCTGGTAGCTGCCTCTGACCGCCACCAGCAGCGCGCGCTGATCCGTGCTGTAGCAGACCCGCTGGACGATCGTGCTGCGGTTGATGTCGCGGCATTCGAAGCTCGAGAGGTCGACCGCCGTGCTGTTGCCGAGATCGACCGTCTCCGGGCCGATTGGCGCAGAGAGCAGGCTGAGGATCAGCGCGGCGGCCCGGACCATGGTTCGGTTGCGACCTTCTCTTGCAACAGGCCGTCATCATACGTCACTGGACAGGGCGGGCAAAGTCGCGCTAACGACCGCCCCAATCGACAGCCTGGCGCCTCGATAGCACCTTGGCGCCATTAACGAATTCCGGACCGAAACTTCATGAGCATGATCGACCCGACTGCGCGGATTGCCGATGGCGCTGTGATCGGGGCCGGCACCGAGATCGGTCCGTACTGCATCGTCGGCCCCAACGTCGTGCTCGGTGAGAACTGCAAGCTGATCGCGCATGTCACGATCAGCGGGCATACCAGGATCGGCGCCGGCTGCATCATCTCGCCGTTCGCAGCGCTCGGCGGGCCGCCGCAGGATCTCAGCTATCGCGGCGAGCCGACCCGCCTCGAAGTCGGCGAAGCCTGCACGATCCGCGAGGGCGTGACGATGAATGTCGGCACGGTCAAGGGCGGCGGGCTCACGCGCGTCGGCGATCGCGGCTTCTTCATGAACAACAGCCATGTCGGCCATGACTGCATGGTCGGCAATGGCGTGATCTTCGCGACGTCGGCAACGCTCGGCGGCCACTGCGAGATCGGCGACTTCGTCTATATCGGCGGCCTGTCGGCTGTGCACCAGTTCACCCGCGTCGGCTCGCAGGTGATGATCGGCGGCGTCTGCGGCGTGCGCGGCGACATCATCCCGTTCGGCCTCGCCAACGGTCAGTACGCGGTTCTCGAAGGACTCAACATCATCGGCATGCGGCGCCGCCAGTTCACCAAGGCGCGGCTGGCGACGGTGCGCGCGTTCTATCAAAAGCTGTTCCACGGCCCCGGCATCTTCGCCGAGCGGCTCGCTTCGGTGCAGCCGCTGGCGGGCGAGGATCCGGCGATTGCGGAAATCCTGGCCTTCATCGAGGGCGGCAAGCTGCGCCCGCTCTGCCTTCCCGCCGATACCAATTGAGCAGGGGATGGCCGCCAGCATGACGTCAGCGGCTCCCTCGCTTTCCTCGCCGGTCGGCGTCATCGCCGGCGGCGGCGCCATGCCGTTCGCGGTCGCCGACTCCCTGGTTGCGCGCGGCATCACGCCAGTGCTGTTCGCGCTGCGCGGCGCCTGCGATCCGGCGCGCGCGCAGCGGTTTCGTCACCGCTGGATCTCGGTCGGCCAGCTCGGGCGGGCGACCCGGCTGTTCCGCGACGAAGGCTGCCGCGATCTGATCTTCATCGGCACCCTGGTGCGGCCCGCGCTGTCGGAGATCCGGCTCGACTGGGGCACGCTGCGCCTGCTCGGCCACGTCGTGCGCGCATTTCGCGGCGGCGACGATCATTTGCTGTCGAGCGTTGGCCGCATCCTCGAGCAGCAGGGCTTCCGCATGGTCGGGATCAAGGATGTCGCGCCCGATCTGTTGATGCCGGAGGGCGCCGTGACGCGCGCGGCGCCCGACAGCACGGCGCTCGCCGACATCGCGCGCGGACGCGGCGTGCTTGACGCGCTCGGCCCGTTCGACATCGGTCAGGCGGCCGTGGTGATCGACGGTCATGTGGTAGCGGTCGAGGATATCGAGGGTACCGACGGGCTGCTCGCGCGCGTCGCGCGGCTGCGCGCCGAGGGTCGCATTCGCGCCAAGGCCGGCCGCGGCGTGCTGGTGAAGGCTCCGAAGAGCCGGCAGGATCTGCGCTTCGATCTGCCGACCATCGGCCCGCGGACGGTCGAGGGCGCGGCAGCAGCCGGTATCGCCGGCATCGCCGTGATCGCCGGCAATACGCTGGCCGCCGAGCCGCAGGCCTTGGTCGAGGCCGCCGACGCCAGGGGGCTGTTTGTCATCGGGCTGGCGGGCTGATGCAGCTGCGCAGCCCCAGCACCGCTCGCAAGATCTTCCTCATCGCGACCGAGGAATCCGGCGACCGCCTCGGCGCGGCACTGATGCAGGTGCTGCGCCAGCGGCTCGGCGATGCCGTGCAGTTTTCCGGCGTCGGCGGCCGGGCGATGACTGCTCAGGGAATCGTCCCGCTGTTTCCGATCGAAGAGCTCTCGATCATGGGCTTTGCCGCCGTCGTGAAGCAATTGCCGAGAATCTTGCGATTGATCCGGCGCACCGCCGATGCCGTGCTCGCCGACGCGCCTGACATGCTCGTCATCATCGACAGCCCCGATTTCACCCACCGCGTCGCCCGTCGTGTCCGCGCCCGCAATCCGAACATTCCGATCGTCGACTACGTGTCGCCGTCGGTCTGGGCCTGGCGGCCGGGCAGGGCGCGCGCGATGCGGGGCTATGTCGACCACGTGCTCGCGCTGCTGCCGTTCGAGCCGGAGGAATATCGCAAGCTGCAGGGACCGCCGTGCAGCTATGTCGGCCACCCCCTGACCGAGCAGCTCGCCTCGCTGCGGCCGAACGAGGACGAGCAGAAGCGGCGCGATGCGCAGCCTCCGGTGCTGTTGGTGCTGCCCGGAAGCCGGCGCAGCGAGATCAGGCATCATCTGGCGCTGTTCGGCACCGCGCTCGGCCAGCTCAACAAGCAAACGCCGTTCGAGCTCGTGCTTCCCACCATGCCGCATCTCGAGGCGATGGTGCGCGAGGGAGTCGCGTCGTGGCCGGTGGTGCCGCGGCTCGCGATCGGCGAGACCGAGAAGCGCGCCGCGTTCCGTGTCGCCCGCGCTGCGCTCGCGAAGTCGGGCACGGTGACGCTGGAGCTCGCGCTGTCAGGGATTCCCATGGTGACGGCCTATCGCGTCGGCGCCGCCGAGGCGTTCATCCTGCGCCGCGCGATCCGGGTGTCCTCGGTGATCCTCGCCAATCTCGTGATCGGCAGCGATATCATTCCCGAGTTCCTGCAGGAGGACTGCACGCCGGACAAGCTCGCGGCGGCGCTGGGCGACGTGCTTGCGGATTCGCCCGATCGTCTGCGGCAGCTCGTGGGGTTCGCGACGATGGACGGGAAGATGTCGACCGGCGACCAGCCGCCGAGCGTCCGCGCCGCCGACATCGTGCTGGCGGAAATGGGCCGCCGTTCGGCCTAGCCAATCGATCGTGTCCTCGTTCAGTTCAGTGGCGACATCCCGCCGCAAGGATCTCGCTTGCGCTGAATATTTAGACCGTCCTAATATTAGCAATAGCTAATATTAGGACGGAGCATGCCATGAAGATCGACCCGGTCGCCTATCTCGGAGCCGTGATTCGCGAAGTCGCCTTCCGGGAACGCGACGGCAAGCCGGCCCGGGCGGTGATCGCGACCCGCAGCTACGACACCGACATTGCCGATCTCTGGGATGTGCTGACCAACCCCGAACGCATTCCGCGCTGGTTCCTGCCGGTCTCGGGCGACCTGAGGCTTGGCGGCCGCTATCAGTTCCAGGGCCATGCGGGCGGCGAGATCACGACGTGTGAGCCACCGCGCCGGCTTGCCGTCACGTGGGAGTCCATGGGCACGGTCAGCTGGGTTAGCGTCACGCTGGCCGAGAATGGCCCGGACGCCACGCGCCTGGAATTGGAACACCTCTCGGTGATCGAGGGCGACTTCTGGGACCGCTACGGGGCCGGTGCGGTCGGCGTCGGCTGGGATCTCGCGCTGCTAGGGCTCGCGCTCTATCTGGCCATGCCGCCCGGCGAGGAATTCGACCGCGCCGCCGCGTCCGCCTGGCCAGCCACCGGCGACGGCAAGGAATTCATCCGCCGCGCCAGCGAGGACTGGTGCAGGGCCTCGATCGCGGCGGGCACCGAGGAGGCTGCGGCGCGCAGATCGGCCGCAAACACCACGGCGGCCTATTGCGGCGAGCCGGAGCCGGGGAGCGGAGGCTAGAGCATGATCCGGAAAAGTGTGAAGCGGTTTTCCCTCGCGACAAACGCGAAGCGTTTGCGCGGAGATCATGCTCAAGCAAAGAGCTAAAGCGGGATGACGATGCAGTCTCATCGCGCTTTAGCGACCTTGCACGCCTTCGACATCCTCGGCGATCCCGTCCGCCGGCGCATCCTGGAACTGCTTGCGACCGGCGAGCACAGTTCGGGCGACGTCGTTGCGGTCGTGCAGCGCGAGTTCGGCATCACCCAGTCGGCGGTGTCGCAGCAGCTGCGGATCTTGCGCGACGCCGGTTTCGCGTCGGTGCGCGCCGAGGGCACGCGCCGCATCTATGCGGTCGAGCCGGCGCGGCTGCGCGAGGTCGACGACTGGCTCGACCGGTTCAGGGCGTTCTGGCTGCCGCGCCTTGACGCGATCGCGACCGAAGTCGCGCGGGGCAAACGAAAACGGCGCCATCAGGAATGATGGCGCCGTCCCGGATTCTCTTCAGCGATGCAGCTTACTTGCGCTTGTCGATCTGCACATAGTCGCGGCGTGCGACGCCGGTGTAGAGCTGGCGCGGACGGCCGATCTTCTGCTGCGGGTCCTCGATCATCTCGCTCCACTGGCTGATCCAGCCGACGGTGCGGGCGACCGCGAACAACACGGTGAACATCGAGACCGGGAAGCCCATCGCCTTCAGCGTGATGCCCGAATAGAAGTCGACGTTCGGATAGAGCTTGCGATCGATGAAGTAGGGATCGCTGAGCGCGATCTTCTCGAGCTCCATCGCGACCTTGAGCATCGGATCGTCGCCGTGGCCGGTCTCCTTCAGCACCGCGTGACACATCTTCTGCATGATCTTGGCGCGCGGATCGTAGTTCTTGTAGACGCGGTGGCCGAAGCCCATCAGGCGAACTTCGCTGTTCTTGTCCTTCACCTTGGCGATGAAGTCCGGAATGTTTTCGACCTTGCCGATGCCGTAGAGCATGTTGAGCGCGGCCTCGTTGGCGCCGCCATGCGCCGGGCCCCACAGGCAGGCGATGCCTGCCGCGATGCAGGCGAACGGGTTGGCGCCCGACGAGCCGGCGATGCGTACCGTCGAGGTCGAGGCGTTCTGCTCGTGGTCGGCGTGCAGGATGAAGATCTTGTCGAGCGCGTCGGCGAGCACCGGGTTGATCTTGTAGTCCTCGCAGGGCACCGCGAAGCACATGTTGAGGAAGTTCTCGGCAAACGAGAGCGAGTTCTTCGGATACACGAAGGGCTGGCCGACCGTGTACTTGTAGGCCATCGCCGCCAGCGTCGGCACCTTCGCGATCATCCGCATCGAGGCGATCATGCGCTGACGCGGATCGTTGATGTCGGTGGAGTCGTGATAGAACGCGGCGAGCGCGCCGACGGCGGCGACCATGATCGCCATCGGATGAGCGTCGCGGCGGAAGCCCTGGAAGAACCGCGCCATCTGCTCATGCACCATCGTGTGATGGATCACGCGATGGTCGAAGTCCTTCTTCTGCGCCGGGGTCGGAAGATCCCCGTACAGCAGCAGGTAGCAGGTCTCGAGGAAGTCGCCGTGCTCGGCGAGCTGCTCGATCGGATAGCCACGGTACTCGAGCACGCCGGCGTCGCCGTCGATGTAGGTGATCTTCGACTGGCAGCTGCCGGTCGAGGTGAAGCCGGGGTCGTAGGTGAACACCCCGGCCTGGCCGTAGAGCTTGGCGATGTCGATGACATCAGGCCCAACCGTGCCGCTCAGGATCGGGAAATCGTAGTTCTTGTTGCCGATGGTGAGTGTGGCTGTCTTGCTGGATTTTGCGTCCATCGTGATATCCCCGATGAATTCGTTGCGAAAACCGACCTTGCCCAGTCGCTAAATTGCGGCCCATGGCGGGGCGGAACGGCTTGTGGAGAAAGCGTCCGGGATTGGGTAGCTCATTGCCATGTGCGCTGCAAGATGGACCCTGGAGGGGGTCCATGCAGGATCACGCCGCCTGATCGGCGAGGCGGGCAAGGCACTCCTGGCGTCCCAGCACGGCCAGCACGTCGAATATGCCCGGCGACGTCGTGCGTCCCGTCAGTGCTACCCGCAGCGGCTGGGCGACGGCGCCGAGTTTCAGATTGTTCTGCTCGGCGAAATTCCGCATCGCGGTCTCGGTGGTTTCCGCCGTCCAGTCGTTGACGGCTTCCAGCGCGGTGCGCAGGCGGCCGATCAACGCGCGCGTTTCCGGCGTCAGCAGCGCCACAGCTTTCGGATCGAGCGCGAGCGGACGATCGGCGAAGATGAAATAGGCGCCGGCGATCAGCTCGATCAGCGTCTTGGCGCGCTCCTTCAGGCTCGGCATCGCCCGCAGCAATTGCGCGCGGGTGGTGTCGTTGAGCTTGGCCTTCAGCGCGGCACCCTCGGGAACATAATCCAGCACGCTCTCGAACTGGGTCACGAGGGATTGATCGTCGCTCTGCCGGATATAGTGGCCGTTGAGGTTCTCCAGCTTGGCGAAATCAAACCGCGCCGCAGAGCGGCCGATGCCCGAGAGGTCGAACGCGTCGATCATCTCCTGGGTCGAGAAGATCTCCTGATCGCCATGGCTCCAGCCGAGCCGGACCAGGTAGTTGCGCAAGGCGGCCGGCAGGTAGCCGAGCGCGCGGTAGGCGTCGACGCCGAGCGCGCCATGGCGCTTCGACAGTTTCGAGCCGTCGGGACCGTGGATCAGCGGAATGTGGGACATGCTCGGCAGTTCCCACTCCAGCGCGTCGTAGATCTGCTTCTGACGCGCGGCGTTGATCAGGTGGTCGTCGCCACGGATGATGTGAGTGACGCCCATATCGTGGTCGTCGACCACGACCGCGAGCATGTAGGTCGGGGTGCCGTCGCCGCGCAGCAGGACGAGGTCGTCGAGGTTCTCGTTCTGCCAGACCACGCGGCCCTGCACCTGGTCCTCGATCACGGTTTCGCCGGTCTGCGGCGCCTTGAGGCGGATGGTCGGCTTGATGCCGTCGGGCGCCGTGGCCGGATCGCGGTCGCGCCACATGCCGTCATAGAGGCGGGTGCGGCCCTCGGCGCGCGCCTTCTCGCGCATCGCGGTGAGCTCTTCCGGCGAGGCATAGCAGTAATAGGCGCGCCCGGCGGCGAGCAGGCTCTCGGCGACCTCGCGATGGCGGGCAGCGCGGCTGAACTGGTAGATGACCTCGCCGTCCCAATCGAGCTCGAGCCACTTCAGGCCGTCCAGGATGGCGTCGATCGCCTCCTTGGTCGAGCGCTCACGGTCGGTGTCCTCGATCCGGAGCAGCATCTTGCCGCCGAGCTTCCTGGCATAGAGCCAGTTGAACAGCGCGGTGCGGGCACCTCCGATATGGAGGAAGCCGGTCGGTGAGGGGGCGAAGCGGGTAACGACGGGTTTGGTCATGATCGAGCGAGACGTATGCTGAGACGGCGGTGGTGTATATCAGGAACCGGACATAACTAAACCCCCGGCTGACCTTTTGCCCACCAAACCAGGCCTCAAACCAGACTTGAAACCAGGCTTGAAACCAGACTTGGCCGGACGGCACGAATTTGGCAGAAGGTTGAGCTGACTCCTCCAGGGAACCCTTTGATGACGACTGACACGACGGCAGAGGCAGGGCGCGACTTCATCCGCGACATCGTCCAGGCCGATCTCTCCTCCCACAAGCACAACCGGATCGTGACCCGTTTCCCGCCGGAGCCGAACGGCTACCTGCACATCGGTCACGCCAAGTCGATCGCCCTGAATTTCGGCATCGCGCAGGAGTTCGGCGGCCAGTGCAATTTGCGCTTCGACGACACCAATCCGACCAAGGAGGAGCAGGAGTACATCGACTCCATCCAGGCCGACGTCCATTGGCTCGGCTACGACTGGGGAGCCAACCTGTTCTATGCGTCGGACTATTTCGAGCGCCTGTACGATTGGGCCGAGGGCCTGATCAAGGCCGGCTATGCCTATGTCGACGATCAGTCCCAGGAGGAGATCCGCACTTCCCGCGGCACGCTGACCGAGCCTGGCAAGAACTCGCCGTTCCGCGACCGCTCGGTCGAGGAGAACCTCGACCTGTTCCGCCGCATGAAGGCCGGGGAGTTCTCGAATGGCGCCCGCGTGCTGCGCGCCAAGATCGACATGGCCGCGGGCAACATCAACCTGCGCGACCCGGTGCTCTACCGCATCTTGCACGCCCATCATCCGCGCACCGGCGACAAATGGTCGATCTATCCGAGCTACGATTACGCGCACGGCCAGTCGGACGCGATCGAGGGCATCACCCATTCGATCTGTACGCTGGAGTTCGAGGATCACCGCCCGCTCTATGAGTGGCTGCTCGACAAGCTGCCGGTGCCTTCGAAGCCGCGCCAGTACGAAATGGCACGGCTCAACCTGACCTATACGCTGCTGTCCAAGCGCGTGCTGACCCAGCTCGTCCGTGACGGCCATGTCTCGGGCTGGGACGATCCGCGCATGCCGACCATTGCCGGCTTGAAGCGGCGCGGCGTGCCGCCGGCCGCTGTGCGCGAATTCATCAAGCGCATCGGCGTCGCCAAGGCCAACAGCGTGGTCGATGTCGGGATGCTCGAATTCTGCATCCGCGAGGAGCTGAACCGCACGGCGCTGCGCCGGATGGCGGTGCTGCGGCCGCTCAAGGTGGTGATCGAGAATTATCCGGAAGGGCAGGTCGAGGAGATCGAGGCGATCAACCATCCCGACAATCCGGAAGCCGGCACCCGCAAGATCGGGTTCGGCCGCGAGCTCTATATCGAGCGCGACGACTTCATGGAGAATCCGCCGAAGAAGTTCTACCGCCTCTCGCCCGGCAACGAGGTGCGGCTGCGCTATGCCTACTTCATCAAATGCACCGGCGTGGTGAAGAACGACGCCGGCGAGATCGTCGAACTCCGCGCGACCTACGATCCCCTAACCAAGGGCGGCAACGCGCCCGACGGCCGCAAGGTCAAGGCGACGATGCACTGGTTGCCGGCGGCGCAGTCGAAGCCGGCGGAGGTCCGTATCTACAACCAGCTGTTCGCCAATCCGAGCCCGAACGCGGCCGATTTCGCCGCCGACCTCAATCCGCAGTCGCTCGAAGTGCTGAAGGATGCGCGCGTCGAGCCGGCGATCGCCGAGAGCAATTCGCCCGATCCGGTGCAGTTCGAGCGGCAGGGCTATTTCGTGCGCGATGCGGATTCGACGCCGGACCGGCTGGTGTTCAACCGCACCATCGGCCTGCGCGACACCTTCGCCAAGGAAGTCGGCGGCAAGGGCTAGCCGAAAGGAAGCGCGTCCCGAGCGGACAAGCGGACGGGGGGATCGATGCCTGACGAATCCGACGAGATTGCCTCCGCCATCATTGCCAGATGGTCGGCGGGTTTCAGCAGGCTCGATGCGAATGCGTTAAGCGCGCTCTATTCGAAGAGCGCGTTCTTCTTCGGCTCGAACCCGACGCTGTATCGCGGCCGCGACGGCGTCAAAGCCTACTTTGACGGTCTGCCGCGCTGGCGCGCGCCGCGCGTTCAATTCAGCGATGTCAGGGCAGAGCGGGTCAACGCCGATCTCGTCAACATGGCGGGCATCGCGTCATTCTTCCTCGACGGCGATGCGCCCTCGCTCGCCGTCAAGATCACCTGGGTGATCGCGCGCGAGGACGGCGACTGGAAGATCGTCTGCCACCACGTCTCGTCGCAGACGCCGCTGATCTAGGCTCAGCGCTGGAGCTGACGCAAAAAGTCGAGGGCCGGCGGGCCCTCGTAGTCAGGGAGAGTGCGCGGGGCCGGGCGCCTCGCGGCTGCACCCAACTCGCAGGCTATCCGGATCGCGCTGCATTGCGAGGAGGGACCAAGGTCGTAGGCTGCGGAGCGCGGCTTCCGGGCGCCCGGACGGTCGTCGGCTTGCGGATCAGCAGCGGCAACACATCGCAGGTCGGACAGATGCTTTTTTGTCCGCGCCGCACCATGTCTTCGGAAGAAGGAGGTGAGGATCATGCGCATTCAACACTGGCAGGATGCTGCCAGCCTGTTGGTAGGCGCCTGGCTGGTCGCATCGCCGTTTGCACTGGGCTTCTCCGGTGCAGCTCTCTGGATCTCCATCGCGCTCGGATTGGGCGTCGTGCTGTTCGCCCTGGAGGCATTCATCATTCCGTCCTATCTGGAGGAATGGGGCGAGATGCTGATGGGGTTGGCTCTGGTGGTGGCACCCTGGACGTTCGGCTACCAGCAGGGATCGGTCACGACGAGCAGCGTGCTCGCCGGCGTCGTGGTGATCGTGCTCGCGTGCTGGGAGCTGACGATGGATCGTGATTTCGCCACCTGGTGGCACGATCGCTGGCATCACCGGGCTGGCTGAGAGGAAGCTGACTGAGACGTTGGCCTGACCGCCAACCAAAGGCGGCCGGAGCGGGGATTTGCGTGGCGCGGGATCCCCTCTGCCGCCCGATGCAGGTTCTACAGAGACATCACGCCAGAGACGGCGGGTACGGGACGATTCAGAAGCGTCGTCCCGCACGCGCTGGACGGCGGCCATGGCGCCTGCAGGGTGAGAGCGTTTTCGAGCGACGTGGATACCGGTTCGCGTAAGGAAAACGCGTCAAAACGAGATTCCAGGGCTCCGTTCCGATCCCGTCGGAACGGAGCTGTAGTCGCCCGTCAGCAAGGTGACTCCGTCACGATGCGGCTTTCGCCTCGATCTGCTCCCAAATTCTGGTCTTGCGTGTCTCGGGCATGATGAAAACGGCGATCACGAAGCACACTGCGGGAACGACAATCGGGTAGATCAGCGCATAGCCGATGCTGCCGGTCGCCGCGAAGGCGGCTGATGTGATGAACGGCACCAATCCGCCGCCCCAACCATTGCCGATATGATACGGCACCGAGACCGAGGTGTACCTGATCCTGGCCGGGAAAAACTCCGCCAAGAACGCGCCGACCGGCCCGTACACCATCCCGACATAGCAGACGAGGATGAAGATGATGAAGACGGCGACCGGATAGTTGATGTGTCCCGGCTGCGTGACCATGCCGAGCCACAGATACAGCGGATAGTAGGTGATCGCGGCAAGCAGCATTCCTCCGAGGATCACGGACTTGCGGCCGATCTGATCCGACAGCCAACCAAAGAAGATCAGGCTCGGCGTTGCGATCAACAATGCGGCTCCCACGATGTAGGCCGAGGTAACCGCATCGACCTTGGAGACCTGCTGCAGGAAGTACAGTGCCCAGAATTGACCACTGTACCAGACCACGCCCTGTCCAATCAGGACGACGATAGCGATCAGGATGTACTTGATGTTGGCGCTGAGGAAGGCTTCCCGCCAGGGATTCCTGGTCATCTGTCCCTGTGCCTTGATCTCCTGGAAAATCGGCGTCTCCTGGAGCTGCAGGCGGATGTAGATGGCGATGGCCACCAGCACGAACGAGACCAGGAACGGTACGCGCCACGCCCATTCGTCAAAGGCCTGATTGCCGGCCCAGGTTCGGGTCAGAACGATCACCGCCAGCGACACCACGATCCCGAGCGTCGGCGAGGTTTGTAGCCAGCCCGTGTAGTAGCCGCGGCTGTCGTCCGGAACATGCTCGGCGACGTAGGTGATGGCGCCGCCATATTCGCCGCCCAGGCAGAGACCCTGGATCATCCGCAAGCCGAACAGAACGAATGCGGCCGTCAGGCCGATCGACTGATAAGTTGGGATCAGTCCGATCGCTCCCGTTCCCAGGCCCATTCCGCTCAGCGTAATGAGGAATGTATATTTGCGGCCGACCCGATCGCCCATCCATCCGAACAGGAAGGCCCCCAGCGGGCGGATCAGGAATCCCGCAGTGAACAGCGCGATCGTGCTCAGCAGGGCTGCGACGGGGTGGGATTGCTCAAAGAACTTGACCGAAAGAACGGCGGCCAGGCTGCCAAAAATATAAAAGTCGTACCATTCAATGATGTTTCCCACTGACGCAGCGACAATCACGCGGCGAAAATCGCTTGGTACTTGAATTGCCATGTGCTGCTCCTCTCAAATGCAAACGCTACTCCTCGCGTTTTTCAGCGATCTATCCGCTCGCGGAGTGCGCGTGGTGCACGGCGTTACAGGCGAGATTTGCGCGTTCGTCCGCAACGCCTGATCTCAGGGGAGTTGTGGCCACCTGAGAGGAGCTCCAGCGGCCTTCAAGTGCCGCGAGCCGTCACTGCCTCATCTCCGTCTCTTCGGGAGCGGAGGCATCACGACAGTCTATTCCTAATGTGATCGGTATCTTAGTGAGACTTTCGGCTCGATCGATTTGACGCAGGCGGCAGCCGTGGCCCGGCGCGAGCTAGGCAAAGCGCAGGACGATCCAGATACCCGGGCGTTCTTGGTCCGTATTCTGCATCCGTTCCGCTAGTCGGGTGACGGGGCGATCCGCTAGCCTGCCGCCCGGCAGGGATCGCAAGCGGAATGGCTGAGCAGGGCACGACGCCGGGCGGCAAACGCGGCTACGCGGGGACGTGGCCGCCGCGCGCGGCTGCGCCGGTCGGCGGCTTTCTCCCGGCGCGCCTCGGCATCTGGAAGCCTCTCGCCGAGACAATGCGGCAATGGGCACGCGCGGAGGCCGGCGCGGGCCGCCTGTTGCCCTGGGTGCCGGTGGCGTTCGGCACCGGCATCGCGTTCTATTTCGCGGCCGAGCATGAGCCGGTGCTGTCGGTCGCGGCCACCGTCGCAATCCTGCTCTGCCTGCTGGCGCTGCTGCTGCGGCGACGCAGCGTGTTTCCCGTCATCGTGCTGCTGGCCGCGGTGGCCGCGGGCTTTGCGACGGCGACCTGGAAGACGGCGCGCGTCGCTCACACGGTGCTGGCGCGGCCGATGTTCTCGGTGGCGCTGACCGGCTTCGTCGAGACGCGCGACATCCGCGAGAAGACCGATCGTTTCGTGCTGCGTGTGGTTTCGATGGAGAGCCCGCGCGACATGACGAAGCTCGATCGGGTCCGGCTCTCGGTGAAGAAGGGCACCGCGCCCGATGTCGGCAGCTTCGTTGAATTGAAGGCACGGCTGCTGCCGCCGCTCGGGCCGCAGCGCCCGGGCTCCTATGATTTCGGCCGCGACCTGTATTTCCAGGGCATCGGCGCCTCCGGCTTCGTGATGGGCGCGGTCAAGACCAGGGAGCCGCCTGCGACCGGCGGCTTTGCGCTGCGCTACGCCGCCTTCATGCAGGGCCTGCGCGACGCCATCGACGCGCGGATTCGCACCACGCTCGACGGCGACCAGCGCGCGATCGCGACCGCCTTGCTCACCGGCCGGCGCGATGCGATCTCGACGCCGGTCAACGATGCGATGTTCATCTCGGGGCTCGGCCATGTGCTGTCGATCTCCGGCTACCACATGGCCGTGGTCGCCGGCGTCGTGTTCTTCGCGGTGCGCGCGCTGCTCGCGCTGTTTCCGGCGCTGACGGCGGGGCATCCGATCAAGAAATGGGCGGCGGCGGCCGCGCTGGTCGCCGCGGCGTTCTATCTGTTGCTGTCGGGCGCCGAGGTCGCGACGCAGCGGTCGTTCTTCATGACCGCCGTGGTGCTGCTCGCCGTGATCGTCGACCGCCGCGCGATCACCTTCCGGACCCTGGCGGTGGCGGCGCTGATCGTGCTCGCGATCGCGCCGGAGGCGCTGGTGCATCCCAGTTTCCAGATGTCGTTTGCGGCAACGCTCGGGCTGGTGGCGCTGGTGCAGATCGGGCTGCCGAACCTGCTGGCGTCGCCCGACCATTCGGCAACTGCGCGGGTTGCGCTGTGGGGCGGCCGCGAGCTCACGATGCTGATGCTGGCCTCGCTGGTGGCGGGGCTGGCGACGACGCCCTATGCCGCGTTCCATTTCCACCGCGTGACGCCCTACGGGCTGCTCGCCAACCTTGCGGCGATGCCTGTCGTGTCGGCGGTCGTGATGCCGGCCGGCCTGCTGGGGCTCGTCGCCATGCCGTTCGGCTTCGACGGCGTGTTCTGGGCGATCATGGGTCTTGGCATCGACTGGATGATCCTGGTGACGCAATGGGTCGCCGCACTCCCGGGCGCGGTCGGCCGCATGGCGGCGTTCGGCATCGGGCCGCTGATCGCAGCGAGCGCCGGCATCATCCTGCTCGGGCTGCTGCGCACGCCGCTGCGCTGGTCAGGCGCGGCGCTGTTGCTGGTGGCCTCGGTCTGGGCGCTCAAAGTGCCGCAGCCGGACGTGCTGATCTCCGGCGACGGCCGCAACGTCGCGGTGCGTGGCGGTGACGGGTGGCTGCATCTGATGCACAGCGCCAAGGATGCATTTTTGGTCAAGGAGTGGCTGGCGGCGGACGCCGACGCGCGCACCGCCACCGATGCGTCGCTCGGCGAGGGCGTCTCGTGCGATGCCGGCGGCTGCGTGACCCAGGGACCCGGCGGCGTCTTCGTCGCGCTGGCGACCCGGCCGGAGGCGCTGGCGGACGACTGCGAGCGCGCAGCCCTGATCGTGACGGCGCGGCCGGCGCCGCAGGGCTGCGCGGCATCGGTGATCGATGCCGAGCGGCTGCGCCGCCACGGCGCGCTGGTGCTGCGAAGGATCAGGGACGGCTACGCCGTCGATGCGGTCAAGCCCGGCGGGATCGACCGGCCGTGGTCGCCGGCGGTTCCCGGCGACGGCGAGAGCGAAACGACGCTGCGCGCGCCCGCCGCCGCGCCGCGGCCTGCGGTGGATGCGACGCCGGCCGAGACCGATCTGCAGGGCGATGATTAGCGAGGATTAGCCGTGGTCCGGCGAGGGGCTGCTCGGCAACTCGAACAGGCCGAGATGGTATTCGTCGGAGTCGGGGCCGGCGTCGGGCTTCTTGACGAGGGTGAAGGAAGCCTCGGGAAATTGCTCCCAGACTTTCAGGTCGTCGGCCGTTACCGTCAGCCAACCGAACCGGAACATGTAGCGGCCCGGTTCCGTGACGCGTCCAGCCTTTTGCCATGTGACCTTATCGACCACCGCGCACGTCCTCCGTGCCCGATGATGCGCCAAGGTGCCGGCCGACGCAAATCTCCTTCTGCGCCCCGGAAGCGGGAGTCCGGGGTCGCCCGAAATTGCTTAGGTCATCCGCCGCCGAACAGCTCATTCCGCGGCGACGATGCGCTCAACCCAAAAACAGGGTTGCGAATGCGGAGGGCCGCCGCTCCACAACCTTCGGCTTCTGCTCGACCGGCGGATGCAGCGCCGGCAATTGCAGCACGCTGACGCGCTGTCCCTCGACCAGCTGGGTCACCAGCACATGGCTGCCGTCGGGGAATTCGACCGCGTCATGATGCCGATCAGGCACGTCGGGCTCGACTTCGTTGAACACGCCGACGCGATAGTTCAGCGTCTTGGTCCAGATCCAGCGGCTGTCGTAGCGAACGTTCTCGGCGAAAGCGAGCTCGGTGCCCGGCAGCATGCAGACCGCGACAGTGGGATCGTTCTCCGAAGCAAAGCCGCGGGTCGACGTGCCGCGGAACGTCGTCGTGATCAGCGTCTCTCCGACAATGGCGGGGCGCGATGCCACGGCGTGCAGACTATAGTCACACATCGGATGGCTCCTCATTTCGAGGTAGCGACCCGTGCCTCTCCTTGAGGCATTAGGGCCTCTACCAGAGTGGACGATAGCGAACGAGCGTCTGCTCGTTTCTGGGCGATTGTACGACTGGTCCGAGATCGCTCCGATCACAAACACGCGACGCTGCGCGAGAGGTATCGGAGCGCATCGGGCAGGCCGTACGCTACGCTATCATGCAAGGAACGATCCGACGTGTTGCTCGTTCCCGGCCGCCGCAAGTATTTGCAGTTCAGTATTTGCGATAAAGGCCGATCAGCTTGCCCTGGATGCGGACCCGGTTCGGCGGCAGGATGCGCACTTCATAGGCGGTGTTGGCCGGCTCGAGCGCGATCGATGCGCCGCGGCGGCGGAAGCGCTTCAGGGTGGCTTCCTCCTCGTCGATCAGCGCCACCACGATGTCGCCGGTATTGGCGACGTCGTTGCGCTGGATCAGCGCCATGTCGCCGTCGAGGATGCCGGCATCGACCATCGAGTCGCCGCGCACCTCGAGCGCATAGTGCTCGCCGGCACCGAGCATGTCGGGCGGCACGCTAATGGTGTGGCTGCGGGTCTGCAGCGCCTCGATCGGCGTACCGGCGGCGATCCGGCCCATCACGGGGACCGCGACCGGACGGTTGCCGTCGTCCTCGGCAATCGGCGGCGTGCTGGCGCGCCGGCCGAGGGTGCCTTCGATGACGCTGGGCGTGAAGCCGCGGCGACCGTTGCCGCCGCCGGCCGAGAGTTCGGGCAGCTTGATGACCTCGATGGCGCGGGCGCGGTTCGGCAGGCGGCGGATGAAGCCGCGCTCCTCCAGCGCAGTGATCAGGCGGTGGATACCGGACTTCGAGCGCAGGTCGAGCGCATCCTTCATCTCGTCGAAGGAGGGCGGTACGCCGGCCTCTTTCAGACGTTCATTGATGAAACGCAGTAGTTCGTACTGTTTGCGCGTGAGCATCTCGAGTATTCCCCCGGTTGATAGCGTCGTTCGATTCCGAGACTCTTCTGGTGGGGCCTGCAGGCCGGGCCTGACCTCAGGAGCATGTGCTCAATGCACCTGCTTCCATGCAGCTTCCCGAATGTAGACACCAGTACTCGAAACAAATCATGAACGGACACTATATGTTCGATATGTGTTCCGCAACCACTTAATTTCCGGTGAACGTGTCGGGCAACGCACAATCGGCGGGGCGCGAAAACCCTATTCGGGCAGTGTCAGGATCTCGCATTCGCTGCCTTCGACGGCCGCCGCCGCGAACGGCGGGCGCACGAGAAGTGCCCGTGCCGCAGCGAGATTCCCGAGCAGCGACGAGTCCTGCTGCGTCACCGGCGTTGCGATCAGCGTGCCGTCCTCGCGCGCTTCGAGCCGTGCACGCAGATAGTCCTCGCGCTGGTCGTTGGCGGCGAGGTCGCGGCCGAGCAGGGCGCTCGCGCGGCGATGATGAATCACTTTCCGGCCGCTCAGCGCCCGAATCAACGGCACCAGGAACAGGAAGGCGCAGACATAGGACGACACCGGATTGCCCGGCAGGCCGATCACCCGCATCGCGCCGAGCCGGCCATGCATCATCGGCTTGCCGGGCCGCATCGCAATCCGCCAGAACGCCATCTCGACCCCCTCGGCTTCCAGCGACCGCTTGACGAGATCGTGGTCGCCGACCGAGGCGCCGCCTGTCGTGATGAGGACATCGGCGCCGGCCTCGCGTGCCCGGCGGATACCGGCCGTGGTCGCCTCCACCGTGTCGGCGGCAACGCCGAGGTCGACGGTCTCGGCGCCCTCGGCGCGCGCCAGCGCCCGCAGCGCGTAGCCGTTGGAATAGACGATCTGGCCGGGGCCGGGCTGCGAGCCCGGCATCACCAGCTCGTCGCCGGTCGCCAGCACCGCGACCTTCGGGCGGCGGCGCACCGCAAGTTCCGGATAGTTCATGGCGGCCGCCAGCGACAGCGCGCGGTCGGACAGGCGGCTGCCGCCGGCGAGCAGCACCTCGCCCTCACGGAAGTCGACCCCAGCCGGGCGGATGTGCCGCCCGACGCTGGCGGCCTCCGAGATCGTGATGTGGTCGCCGTCGACGGCGGTGTCTTCCTGGATGATCACAGCGTCGGCGCCATTGGGGATCACGCCGCCGGTGAAGATCCGCACCGCCTCGCCGGCGCCGACCGTCCGCTCGAACGGCCGTCCGGCGGCGACTTCGCCGATCACCTTGAGCCGGGCCTTTAGATCGGCCGCATCGGCGGCGCGCACTGCATAGCCGTCCATCGCCGACATCGGCTGCGGCGGCTGGGTGCGGAGCGCCGCGAGGTCGTGCGCAAGCGTGCGGTGGTAGGCGGCATCGAGCGCGACCATCTCCTCCGGCAGCGGTTCGGCGCCGGCGAGGACGGCGGACAGGGCATCGGCAACCGGCATCAGGGCCACGCTCAGAGCTCCTCAATTCCTAAGTTTCAATACCAAGTGCGGTCAAAGCCCTTGCCACGTCATCCGTCGATGTCACGTGGATAGCATGAAGGCCGCGCGCCCGCGCACCTTCGATATTGGCGGCTAGGTCGTCGAAAAACAGGATCTGCGACGCCGGCACGCCGATGGCTTTTACCACATGATCATAGGCCTCGGCGTCGGGTTTGCGGAAGCCGATGCTCGAGGACAGGAAGACGTTGCGGAAATGGCTGAGCAGCTCGGCGTGGGTGACCGAGAAATGCGCGACATGGGCCGGATTGGTGTTGGAGAAGGCGTAGAGCGGCATCCGCTTGGCGGCCGCCGCGAGCAGCGGGGCGATGCCCGGCATCTCGCCGGTGAAGATCGCGTTCCAGCCTTCGAGGAACTGGGCGTCCGTGATGTCGATGCCGAGCGTTTGGCGCAGCCTTTCGAAGAACGCCGTGTCGTCGATCCGGCCGATCTCGTGATGCTTGAAACTGTCGTCGACGACAAAGCGCGTGGCGAGCTCGGCAGGCACACAGCCGGCATGCTGCGCCCAGCGCGCCATCACCCTGTCAAAGTTGATGTCGAGCACGACGCGGCCGATATCGAACAGCAGCACGTCGACGGAGTTGGGAGTGAATTGCGAGGTCATTGCGTGAAACCGTGTACGAGAATTGCGGGCAGGCGGCAATGTCCTCGATTTCAGTGACCGGTGTGTGGATTGTACGTGGCGTTGCATTCATCGCGAGACTGTTCCCGCGCACACCACCGTCGTCCCGGCGAAGGCCGGGACCCATAACCACCGCATTTGATCAGGAATGGGATCGTGGCCCCAGCGTCGCGCAACAATTGAGATTTGGGGTAATGGGTCCCGGCCTTCGCCGGGACGACGGCGGGCGTCGTCGCTTGTGCGTCAAACATCCGTATTCTCGCGACATGATCTGTCCGAGCCTTGCTCTTTTCACCCTATATTTTTGCTGCGGGGCTTGGCTTGCCGCGTCGGGCAACTCAGTGGCACGCACGCACGAGCTTTCAGCGCACCAAGCGACTTGATGCTTGCCGCGGCCTGACGCCCGCGGTGGCTTGGTGCCCGCCGGACGTAGCTCTCACAGCCTGGACAGCGCCAAGCCGAGGTAACCGATCAGCGCACCGGTGCTGAGAATGATGACGACGAGCGCCTGTTCCGAGCGTGCTTGCAAGGTTTTCCGGGTCACGGCGGGGACGCTCCGTCTTTCGAGATCATGCGGTCCAACGAACAGCATCGATTTCCGTTCCGGTCCTTCCCCTGGGAACCTTCACGACCTGCCGAGTGACGCGACGGACGCGGAACAGGAACGCGGCTCGGCCGCCTATGAGGACGGCGCGATCCCCGGAACGGGGAAGGCGCGGCACATCTCGACGCTGTTCGACCTCAGTCGCTTGACGACCTCTGCATCTCCCTTCGACCGGAGGGACTCCGCAATGAGTTCGGCGATCAGGCGCATTTCGGGCTCGCCCATGCCGCGCGTGGTCGCCGCCGGCGTCCCGAGGCGAATGCCGCTCGGCTTGAGCGGCGGACGCGGATCGTCGGGAATGATCTGCTTGTTTGCGGTGATCCCGACGGCGTCGAGGATGTTCTCGGCCGTGCCGCCGTCCACGCCGACGCTGGCCACGGTATCCACGACCATCATGTGATTGTCGGTTCCGCCGGTGATCAACGACATGCCGCGTTCCATCAACGCTTCGGCCAGGACCTTCGCGTTGCGCATGACCAGTCTTGCATAGGCCTGAAAATCGGACGTCGATGCCTTCTTCAGCGTGACCGCGGTTCCGGCCACAACGTTCATATGCGGGCCTCCCTGCAGCCCCGGGAACACCGACGCGTCGATCTTGCCGGCGAACTCCCGGCGACAGAGAACGATGCCGCCGCGCGGCCCGCGAAGCGTCTTGTGCGATGTCGTCGTCATCACGTCGAAACCCGCATCGAGCGGATTGCGCAAGGCATTGCCGGCGATCAGGCCGCCGTAATGGCTGACGTCGGCCATGGTCAGTGCACCCACCTCATCGGCGATGCTCTTGAAGGACGCATAATCCAGATCGCGCGGATAAGAGCTGTAGCCGCACAGCACCAGCTTCGGGCGGACGTGCCGGGCCATGGAGCGGAGCTCATCGAAATCGATGGCGCCGCCGTTTGACGGCTGCGTCTTGTAGCGGGCGAAGTTGAAGAGCCGCCCCATGTGCGACACCGGCGCGCCATGAGTGAGGTGGCCGCCGTGTGACAGGTCCATCGCCAATATCGTATCGCCGGGCTGCAGCAGGCCGAGATACACGGCCTGGTTCATTGGCGACCCGGACAGAGGCTGAACGTTGGCATGTTCGGCGCGGAACAGCGCGCAAGCGCGCTGTCGGGCAAGGTTCTCTATCTGGTCAGTAAATTCCTGGCCGCCGTAATAGCGGCGTCCCGGATAGCCCTCGGAATACTTGTTGGTGAACACCGATCCCAGCAGCTCGAGCACCTCGGGGTAGGTGTAGTTCTCCGATGGAATCAGCTCGACGCCGTCTTGCTGGCGGCGCTCTTCGCCCTCGAGCGCAAGGGCAACTTCCGAATCGTTGAGATGGAGTTCGTTGCGGAATGACGGCATGGTCCGGGCTCCCTAAGACGCTGGATCATCAGCTGAACGGGTTGCCCAGGCGAACGGCGTTGGAACCCTTCGCGCTTCACCGTGGTCAATTCCACGTAAGCTCGCCAGTCGCGCGAGGGGCGAATGAGCCTGCGAAGCTCATCGCGAGCAGAGGCTATCCAATCTCAGGCGGGCTCGCAAGGGTTGGTCGCTGCCGCCGACGCGGGCTCAGCGTTCGCCGAGATCGAGCTGCGTCAGGATGCCTTGCCGCAGCGCGAGGCGGACCAACTCGATATCGGTGCCGACGCCGAGCTTGTCCTTGATCAGGGAATGGAGGTTCGCGACCGTCTTGGGACTGAGGTGCAGCGCCTCGGCGATCTCCTCGGTGGTGTTTTCCGCGAGCAGCATGCGCAGCACCTCGAATTCCCGCGCGGTCAGGAGGTCGGCCGCCTTGGTCTCGCCGGCAAGGTGGCTGAGCGCGAGCTCGTGGTCGATATCCGGGCTGATCGCGATCTTGCCCGACAGCGCATCCATCACGGCGTGCACCAGCGTCTCCGGCGGGCTGGTCTTGGTGACATAGCCGCTCGCGCCGGCGCGGATCGCCTGCACGGCAAAGGCCGCGCTCTGGTGCATGGTGAACACCAGGATTTTTGCGCGCCTGTCCCACTGCCGGAGGCGGCGGATGGCCTCGATGCCGCCGATGCCGGGCATCGACAGGTCCACGATGACGAGGTCGGGCCCGGTGTCCTTGTAGAGGCGGTAGGCCTCGACGCCGTCGGAGGCTTCGGCGACGACGCAGAGGCCCGGCTGCTTCTGCAGCATCGCCCGGTAGCCCTCCCGGACGACGGCGTGGTCGTCGACCAGCATGATGGTGCGCGCCGCGTGGCTCATGCCGCGCGCTCCACCGGTGCGGCCTCTCGGCTGGCCGCGACGGGAACGATGACGCGGAGCGAGGAGCCGCTGGGCTGTCCGGTCTCGAAGCTGAGCCGCCCGCCCAGCGCGGCGACCCGCTCGCGCATGCCGAGCAGGCCGAGGCCGGACCTGAGCTGGGGATCGCCTTGCGGATCGCCGGGCTGGCCGTCATCGTCGATCGCGAGCACGATCGCGCTGTCGCCGCCGCCAGGCGGCGCCTCGCGCATCTCAAGCCGCAGCATGACGCGCGTGGCGCCGGCATGCTTGGCGGCGTTGGTGAGCGCCTCCTGCACGATGCGGTAGAGATTGGCGCTGACGGAGGCGACCAGGCGCTCGAACGATCCCGATATGGTGATCTCGAACCGCGGCTGTCCGCGGCTGCGGCCGTTCCAGCCGGCGACCAGGCCCTCGAGGCTGGCCGCAAGTCCGAGTTCGTCGACATCGGGCGGGCGGAGCCGGAAGAGGGCGCCGCGCAACGTCTCCATCATGTCGGTCGCGGTCCGCGCGATGCCGTCGCATTCGGCGAGCAAAGGCGGGCAATCCGCGGCCGCGGTCTGGCGCGCCGAGGCGGCGAGCGCACGGATGGCGGCCAGCGACTGCCCGAACTCGTCATGCAGCTCACGCGCGAGGTGGCGGCGCTCCTCGTCCTGCACCAGGATCAGTTTCTGCGTCAGCGCGTTGCGGTCGGAGAGCGCGGCGGCGAGGCGCTCGGCGAGCTGGTTGAAGACGTTGCCGATCGCGGACAGTTCGGCGAGATCGAACGGCGGCAGGCGCGCGGCGAGGTCGCCAGCGGCGATCCGCTCGAGCCCGTCGCGGATCTGCCGCGTCGGACACAGCGCGCGCGCCAGCGCCGCATAGACCAAAGCGCAGAGCAGCGGCAGCGCGATCATGAACACCGCCATCAGCCGGCCGGCGTCGTGCCAGGCCTCGGCGGTCGGCACCGCCGGATCAATCCAGGCCACGGCCTCGCCGATGGCGTTGCCGCGCGAAACCACCTGCCGCACCACCTCGCGGCCGGGATCGAACAGGCGGCGATAGAGCGCCGCGAAGGCCAGCGGCGGCGCGGCCGTGTCAGTCTGCGCGCCGCCGCAGAAGCGCTGGCTGATCTCGCCGCTATTGCTGCGAAAGGCGAGGCACAGTCCCGGCGTCATGACCGAGGCGGCAACGCTGTCGAGATCGGGAAATTCGGAACGCGCATTGTTGAGCCACTGGATCTTGCTCTGCTGCAGCTGCAGCGTCTTGGCGGCGATATCGGCAACGGCCGCGATCCGCCCGCGCACCGAGCGGTCGGCCTCGATCAGGAAATAGCCGGAGATGACGGCAAAGCAGAGCGTCGAGACGATCGCCACGCGCAACGTCAGCCGCAGTTTCAGATCGCTTCCGGACCAATTCCACATTGGCGTATCCTCAGAGATCGCAGACGGGCTTCGGCGAGCCATCGCGGGCAGGGCCGTCAGGCACATTAAACGGCAGAACGGAGGCGTCGAGAAGCGCTGCCATAGCCGTTCTTCGGGCGCGGACCATCGTTCGTGAAATTTTCCCGGCACCGGGCGGGAGGCACTCCGCTGCGGCGCGGCGGCCAGTTGGCCCAGGATGCGACCGACCCGCCCGCGCCCGCACCCGAAAGGCCCAGACCATGCGACAATCCCGTCTTGTCTTGTACGCCCTCGCGTTGACCGGCCTTCTGGCCGGACCTTGTCAGTTGCGCGCCGAAACGGGCACGGTGCCAGCATCTCAGCTTGGCGTCAGCATCGATGATTTCAGTTATGTCGACACCTCGGGGGAGGTCCTCGATCAGACTGCCGCGCATCAGAAGCGGCTCGATGCGTTCACGCGCGCGCTGCGCGCCGACGTCGCCGCGGAGCCGCGCTATCGCCTGGTGCCAGCAGCGGCTTCCGCAGGCGAGGCCCGGATCAAGGTGGTCGGTGGCGTTCAGAAGATGAGCACGCTGGTGCAGTGGGCCAAGGTGGCGGTCATCGATGTCGAAGGGAGCCGCGTGCTGTACGAAAAGCTCTACACGTTTCGCGGCGACAATGACGACGCATGGGACCATGCGCGGATGTTCGTGTCGCGCGAGGTGCTCGGCGTGCTCGCGGCCGTGTTGCCGCCGGCACAGACCGCCACGGCTGCGCCGATCGGGCTTGCGGTGTTCGAGTTCGAGCTTGAGGACATCTCCGCGGCGCCGGCATCCGGCCTTGCCGACGCCGATGCGGCCTACCTCGCCGATGTGACCAAGGGCGTGCGTGACCGGCTTGCGCAGTCGGGCCGCTACCGCCTGGTCGATACCGGCGGCGCGACCGCCGAGCCCGTCAAGGCGCGTGCGCTGCGCGACTGCGACGGCTGCGAGGCCGCGATCGCGCAACAGCTCGGCGCAGATCAATCGCTGATCGGCGTGATCAGGCGGGTCAGCCGGACCGAATACACGATCGGCTTCCAGCTGCGCGACGCCCGCAGCGGCGCGGTCGTCTCACGCGGCGACAGCGGCCTGCGGATGGGCGCCGATTATTCCTGGACCCGTGGCGCGGTCCGCCTGGTCGGCGATCGCCTGCTCGAAGGTGGGGCGCAGCGCTAGGGATGCTTCGCGGCTGCGGCTGCAACTCTGGCAGGCGGACCATAGCAAAGTGCGATAGCTGCTAGACACACCGTCATCTGGCTCCGGGCTCATGCGTGCGCTATCACCGCCGCCTGATCACCGCACAGGAGCCGCCGATGCGTTTGCCCGCCATCCTCTTCACTCTCACGCTCGCCGCAAGCCCCGCGGCGGCCGAGGAGCTGTCGGGCACGCTGCAGAAGATCAAGGAGACGAAGAAGGTCACGCTCGGCTTTCAGGAGGCTTCCGTTCCCTTCAGCTATCTCGACGACAATCAGCGGCCGATCGGCTTTGCGCTCGACATCTGCCTGAAGATCGTCGATGCCGTGAAGAAGGAGCTCGGCGTATCCGACATCGCCGTCGACTACCTCCCGGTGACCTCGTCGAACCGCATTCCCCTGATGGTCAACGGCACGATCGATTTGCATTGCTCGGCGACCACCAACAGCGCGGACCGCCAGAAACAGGTGACCTTCACCAACACGCATTTCCTCAGCGCGACACGGTTTGCCGCCAAGAAATCCGCAGGGATCAACACGATCGACGATCTCAAGGGCAAGTCCGTCACCGCCGTTGCGGGCTCGGTGAACCTCACGCAGCTCATCAAGGTCAACACCGAACGCAAGCTCGGCATCAACGTTCTCCCGGCCAAGGACCAGGCCGAGGCGTTCCTGATGCTGGAGACCGATCGCGCCCAGGCCTACGCGCTCGACGACGTCCAGCTTGCGGTTGCGATCGCGCGATCGAAGCAGCCTTCGCTCTACATGATCAGCGAGGAGGCGTTCTCGAAGGCAGAGCCGTTCGGCATCATGCTGCGCAGGGAGGACACCCCGTTCAAGGCGCTCGCCGACCGCGCCACGGCGGAGCTCTACAAGAGCCCCGAGATCGAGGTCATGTACAGGAAGTGGCTGGAAGCGCCGACCCCGCCGAAAGGTATCAATTACAACGTCCCGATGTCGCCGGCGCTGCGCCACGCGTTCGCCCATCCGAGTTCGAGCTTCGATCCCGACGTGTACGAGGTCGGCAAGTAGCGTCACTTGCGGGTGTGCCAGCGCAAATCGATTGTGGTTCTCGGAAGCCGCTGCGCTCACCCCCGCGCCGAGCGGCAGTCCGGGTGCACCTCCAATGATTTACGGCCCCAGCGTGACGGCTGGGGCCGCAGGAGGTGGTGTGTGCCTCTGGGGCAATGAATCAGAGGACAACCACCGAACCGCACATCGATGACAATGTTCCAACAGGCTGCGGCCGGCCGTGCCATGCTGCCACTGAGAAGCTTGCAGACCGCGCCAGGACCGTACCATCATGACGTCGGCCGGCCCGAATCGAATGCGGGCCTGGTGGACGTCTCCAGCGTCGGCCTTCGGTCCCAAAGGGTGCCGGGGTCACATTTCTGCTTGCAGCTGATTTTTTTCGCTATGCCGATTGTTCTGCGGAGCCGACATTGAACCACGATGCATTGGCCAAGCTCACCGTCACCATCATTGTCCTGGTCGCGTTGCTGGTATGGCGCGTTGCCGACCAGAAGAAATCGATTGAATGCGGCGCAAATTGCCCGACCGATCTCTCCGCGAGCCGGAAGGCCGCTCAATAGATCGAAGCAACTTCGATCAACGGCGCGGATCGAACCGGCGCCGATCAAGCCAAGCGAGCTTTGTCGGCGCCATTCCGGTTCACGGCCGCCTGGTCAGCATGGCGCGCAGCCTAGCGCTTTGCGGGTGGGCCGCTCTTGTTGCCTGGTTGTCCCTTGATGTTCGACGAATCCTGTTCCTGGACATGCAGGTTCTGCGAGTTCGAGCCGACCGTGCCTTGCTTGGCGGGCGGCCCGCTCTTGTTGCCCGGCGCGCCGGCGATTCCGGTTCCGGAACTTTGAGCGCTCGGGGACGTCGTGGCGTTTGGGGAACCGGCGGCCGTGTCGGGGCGCCCCGGAGGCGTTGCGGCCGCGCCGGGCCTGTCCTGATCGCCGACATAGCCGGATTCACCGGAGTTGCGGGTCTTGGCACCCTTGTCGGCCTCGTTTTGCAGGTTCTGGGCAACCGCGTGTTGCGTCAGTATCGGGCTGGTTGCCATGGCACCGGCGATGAGCAGTGCGATTGTGCGGGTTCTCATGAGGGTCCCTCCTCTGGGTTGCCGGGGACAACACGTATCGCGATCATCATTTCCTATGCGCGCGAAAAATCGCCGCGAGGGAACAGGCATCGCGAACCTGGCGCGATCCGTTCGAGTGGCCAATTGCGGCCGCCGGCGCGCCTCTATCGGCCATCGCGCGGTGCGTATATCGTCCGCGCCAAACACAAGATCGTCCCGCGCGCCGGGTAACGACGCATAATGAGGAAGCGATGTCCGACATGCTGCTGTTTTCGCCAATGACCATCCGCGGCGTCACGCTGAAGAACCGCATCGTGGTGCCGCCGATGCACCAATATTCCGCCGAGAAGGGCTTTCCGACCGACTGGCATCTGATGAATGCCGGGAAGTTCGCCGCCGGCGGCGCCGGTCTCGTGATCGTCGAATCGACCAAGGTCGAGCGGCGCGGCTGCGGCACGATCGGCGATCTCGGCATCTGGGACGACAAGTTCATCGCGCCGCTCAGCCGCCTCGTCGGCTTCATCAAGCAGCAGAACGCGGTCGCCGGCATCCAGCTCGGTCATTCCGGCCGCAAGGCGCGCGCAAGCCGGCCCTGGGAGGGGGATCGTCCGCTCGAACGCACCGCCGAGATCGAGGACTGGGATGCCTGGACGCCGGTGGCGCCGAGCGCGATTGCCCATAGCGAGCGCTGGCCGGTGCCGCGCGCGCTGGACACGCATGAGGTGAAGGACCTCGTCGCAGCCTGGGGGCAGGCGGCACGACGCGCCCATGCGGCAGGGTTCGAGGTGCTGGAACTGCACGGCGCCCATGGCTATCTCGTGCACGAATTCCTCTCCGGGCGCTCCAACCAGCGCAGCGACGAATATGGCGGCTCCGAAGCCAACCGGATGCGCTTCCTGATCGAGGTCACCGAGGCGGTGCGGGCGCACTGGCCGGATCACAAGCCGCTGTTCGTGCGGCTGTCGGTCGAGGACAACGCCGGCTGGGGCCCGGAGCAGAGCGCCCGGCTCGCCAGGATCCTGAAAGCGAAGGGCGTCGATGTGATCGACTGCTCATCGGGCGGAATCAGCGAGATGGCGCCGATCCTGGGCAAGGAGATCAAATACAACTATCAGGTGCCGCTCGCGGAATATGTCCGCGCCCATGCCGATATCATGACCATGGCGGTCGGCCTGATCATCCACGGAGACCAGGCCGAACAAATCCTGCGTGATAAACAAGCAGATTTGATCGCGGTCGGCCGGGAAATCCTCAATAACCCGAACTGGCCGATGGACGCCGCGCTCAAGCTCGGCGTCGAGGGGCCGTTCCGCAATGTTCCTCCGCAGTTCGGCTACTGGCTGGGCACGCGGGCCAAGCGCGGATTCGGCACCCAGCCGTCGACCTGGCAGAACGGGTTGCGGGAGACTGGGCCGAAGGCCGACGAAAGGCTGACAGGGGGCTGACAAAGAGGCCGATCCGGGCACCGTGACAGGACCGTAATGGTCCGGTGACAAGGCGGCCTTGATCCGACCAAAAAGCCGTTGTGTGGTGCCCCGCGTCGGGGTGGGGCCGAATGTTGCGAAACGTTGCCGGCCGTTAGCGAAGGGATCACGGATAATGCGCAAACATGTTGGCTTCTTGCTCGGGACGGTCGCGGGCGCGTGTCTCACCCTGCTCGTGGCCTCGCCGCAGGGCGCGCATCTGTTCGCCGTCGCCAACGCCGCCGCGCATTCCGACAACAGCAACACCTATTCGCAGCTCAATCTGTTCGGCGAGGTGTTCGAGAAGGTCAAGACCGACTACGTCGAGAAGCCCGAGGACGCCAAGCTCGTCGAGGGCGCGATCAACGGCATGATCTCCTCGCTCGATCCGCACTCCCGCTACATGAACGAGAAGGGCTGGGCGGAGATGCAGGAGACCACGCATGGCGAGTTCGGCGGGCTCGGCATCGAGGTCACCATGGAGGACGGCTTCGTCAAGGTGGTGGCGCCGATCGACGACACGCCGGCCTCGCGCGCCGGCATCATGTCGGGCGACGTGATCACCTCGATCGACGACGACCAGATCCAGGGCATGACGCTCGACCAGGCCGTCAACAAGATGAAGGGCGCGCCCAACAGCTCGATCCGGCTGAAGATCATCCGCAAGGACGCCGACAAGCCGATCGAGGTCTCGATTACGCGCGAGATCATCCGCGTCCGTCCGGTCAAGTATCACGTCGAGGGCGGCGACATCGGCTATATCAGGATCACCTCGTTCAACGAGCAGACCACCGAAGGTCTGCGCAAGGCGATCGGCGATATCCAGAAGCAGATCCCGCAGGACAAGCTCACAGGCTACGTCGTCGACCTCCGAAACAATCCCGGCGGCCTGCTCGACCAGGCGGTCTCGGTGACCTCGACCTTGATGCAGCGCGGCGAGGTGGTCTCGACCCGCGGCCGCAATCCCGAGGAAACCCAGCGCTTCACCGCGCATGGCGGCGACATGACCAAGGGCAAGCCGCTCGTCGTCTTGATCAACGGCGGTTCGGCCTCGGCCTCCGAGATCGTCGCCGGCGCGCTGCATGACCACAAGCGCGCGACCCTGATCGGCACCCGCTCGTTCGGCAAGGGCTCGGTGCAGACCATCATTCCGCTCGGCACCGGCAATGGCGCGCTGGCGCTGACCACGGCGCGCTATTTCACGCCGTCGGGCCATTCGATCCAGGCACTCGGCATCAAGCCCGACATCGAGGTGCTGCAAGACGTGCCGGACGAGTTCAAGACCCGCTCGGAGATCAAGGGCGAGGCTTCGATGCGCGGCCATCTCTCCGCCGAGGGCGCCGAGCAGACCGGCTCGCAGTCCTACGTCCCGCCGGACGAGAAGAACGACAAGGCGCTGGCCGCGGCGTTCAACCAGCTGCGCGGCGTCACCGTCAACGCCGATGCCAAGAACGCCGACACCAAGGCCGCGCAGAAGCGGCCGGTGCCGAACTAGAACCTGTAGCCCGGATGGCTCCATCCGGGCTGCCAAAATATCGAAAACAACCCCGTGCAAAGGAGCCGGTGGCGGCTGGCGCTCGACCAGGCAATTTGACACGTCGGGCAATTACAGGGTATATTTCCAAAATTCCGAAATCGTGCGGGCGCGCCCCTCGGGCTCCGACTTCTGAGCAGCCTTACGCCGCGCCGGCGACCGGCTTGCGTCGCCGCGCCGTGCTCGCGCCCGCAGCGGGGCCGCGGCGATGCCCGGCCAGCAGCTCGCGGATCTGGGCGGCGGGCTTTGGCGGGCTGAACAGATAGCCCTGCATTTCCGAGCAGCCGAGCTCGCGCAGCAATTGCTGCTGCTGCGCGGTCTCGACGCCTTCCGCCGTCGTCGTCATGCTGCGCTCGGCGGCGATGTTGACGACGGCCTCGACGATGCCGGCCGAGCCTTGCGGATCGGCGATGTCGGTGACGAAGCAGCGGTCAATCTTGATCTTGTCGAACGGGAATCGTTTCAGGTAGCTCAGCGACGAATAGCCGGTGCCGAAATCATCAAGCGCGATCCTGATCCCGATGGCGCGCAGCTGGTGCAGTGCGGCCAGCGCCGTCTCGTCGTCGCGGATCAGCACCGCCTCGGTGATCTCGAGCTCGAGCCGGCTCGCTGACAGCCCCGACGATGCAAGCGCCGCGATCACCTTGAGCGCCAGCGTGCCGCTGCGGAACTGCACCGGCGAGACGTTGACGGCGAGCCTGACGTGGTCGGGCCAGTTCACGGCTTCCTTGCAGGCCGTCATCAGCACCCACTCGCCGAGCTGGTTGATCAGGCCGGTCTCTTCCGCAATCGGCACGAATTCGGCCGGCGAGATCATGCCGCGCTGTGGATGACGCCAGCGCACCAGCGCCTCGCAGCCGGTGATCTCGTTGCTGCGCAGGTCGACGCAGGGCTGGTAATGCACTTCGAGCCCGCTGCCGGCGGCGATCGTCAGCCGCAACTCCATCTCGAGCTCGCGGCGGGCGCGGGCGTCGGCATCCATCGCCGGCTCGAAGAAGCGGAAGACGCGCCGGCCGGCCGACTTCGCCGCATACATCGCAAGATCGGCGTTCTTCATGATCTGGTCGAGATCGGTGCCGTCCTTCGGCGCCAGTGCGATGCCGATGCTGGCGTCGGTCGTGACCTGGTGGCCAAGGCATTGATAGGGCGCGCGGATCACCTCGTAGATGCGCGCGACGAGGTCGGCGACCTCGGCCTCGCTCTTCACCCCGGCCTGCACGATCGCGAACTCGTCGCCGCCGAGGCGAGCGACGAAATCGCCGTCGCCGATCACGCCGCTCAGCGTCCGCGCCACGGACTTGAGAAGCTCGTCGCCGACCATGTGGCCGAGCGAGTCGTTGACGCCCTTGAATTCGTCGATGTCGATATAGAGCACCGCAAGCTGGCTGTCGGGCGTGACATGCGGCAGCTCGCGCCTGATCTCCTCG
Source organism: Bradyrhizobium sp. USDA 4503 (assembly GCF_054055815.1). Lineage (NCBI taxonomy): Bacteria > Pseudomonadati > Pseudomonadota > Alphaproteobacteria > Hyphomicrobiales > Nitrobacteraceae > Bradyrhizobium > Bradyrhizobium sp. USDA 4503. The sequence continues at coordinate 1,589,934 of NZ_JBSRXS010000001.1, read as the reverse complement.
TGGAACAGTGCGCGGTTCGGCAGGTCGGTGAGCGCATCGTAGTGGGCGAGATGCGTGATGCGCTCCTCGGCGCGGCGGCGCTCGGTGACGTCCTCATGGGTCGCAAGCCAGCCGCCGTCGGCCAGCGGCTCGTTGACGACCTGGATCGAGCGCCCGTCGGGCGTCGTGATCACCATGGTGTTGCGGATGCCGACGTCGCGCAGCACGAGATTGACGTAGCGCTCGACGTCGCCCTGGAACGAGCCGGTCCGGTGACGATGCACGATGACGTCGCGGAAGCTGCAGCCGGGCTTGATGATGTCGGCCGACAACCCGTACATCTCGATATAGCGCCTGTTGCAGATCACCAGGCACTGCGCGGCGTCGAACAGCAACAGGCCCTGCGTCATGTTGTTGACGGCGGTGTCGAGCCGCAGCTTCTCCAGCGTCAGGCGCTGCTGCTGGGCGCGATGCTGCTGCACCAGCTTGCGCACCACCAGCGTCAGCAGGATCGCGATCGCCAGCACCGAGATGCTGGTCACCGCGATCAGGATGCCGATCTGCTCGCGCCAGTTGGCGAGCGCCGCCTCGGTGGTGCTCGTCGCGACGACGACGATCGGGAATTTGGTCAGTGCCCGCGACGACACCAGGCGGTCCTTGCCGTCGACCGGGCTGGCCAGCCGCGTCGTGCTCTGCGGCAGCTCGAAAACCTGCTGCTGATTGACTGGACCGTTGCGGAAATTCCTCCCGATCAGCTCTTCGACATGGGGATAGCGTGCCAGCAGCGTGCCGTCGCGATGATGCATCGAGATCGCGGCGCCGTCGCCGAGCGCCACGGTGGAGAAGAACTTCTCGAAGGCCGCCGGCTCGATGCCGCGGCCGACCACGCCGAGGAATTCGCCGTGCGGACCGGTGACCTTGCGGACGATGACGGTGGTCCAGTTTCCGGTGATGCGGCTCACCACCGGCGCGACCTGCATGTCGGGCGAATAGGGGCTCGACTTGAAGATCTGGAAGTAGGGGCGGTCGGCGATGCTTGCCTGCGGCAGCGGCCAGGCGCCCGAGCTGTTGATCAGAACGCCGTCGGCGTCGAACACGTTGAGGCTGCCGACATTGGACAGCGCGTCCATCTTGGATTTGAGCATCGCATGGATGTCGGCGGCCGACATCCGGCGCCTGTAGTTCTCCGGCGTCGCGATTGCATTGTCGCGCATGAACGTGATCAGGTCGCGCTGGACGACTTCGAGATCGTCGAGCTGCTGGTCGAAATGCCGCGCCAGCAGCAGTACGGTGTTCTCGAGCTCACGCTCGCTGTTGTGCAGGGCGCGATCGCGGAAATTCTCCGCCATCAGCGTAGCGCCGATCGCGATCGCGGCCATCAGCACGGCGCCGCCAAGGATCAGCCAGCGGATCGGACCGCTGCCGATCACCGATTTGATGTTGAACGTGGCGCTGCCGTTTGGAGTCATTGCCGCAATCGCTTCCAGGTGTTTCACCCGGAAGTAGGTCTCGTGCACCCCCGGCCCGCGAAAGTCGTATCCAATCGAAATGGAGCGCGGGTTAGCGAGATTGGTTAATGAAACCTTGCGGGCATTGGCGACAGGCCGTCGCGTGCGTACCGGCGATCACGCGCCGGCGCGATAGTGCCCCGATTTGCCGCCGATCTTCTCGACGAGGTGGATGCCCTCGATGCGGATGCCGCGGTCGACCGCCTTGACCATGTCGTAGATCGTCAGGCATGCGACCGAGACTGCGGTCAGCGCCTCCATCTCGACGCCGGTCGGCCCCGTCACCTTGACGCTGGCGCGGACGATGCAGCCGGGCAGCTTGCGGTCGGGTGTGATGTCGATCGTGACCTTGGTCAGCGCCAGCGGATGGCAGAGCGGGATCAATTCCGAGGTCCGCTTCGCCGCCATGATGCCGGCGATCCGCGCCGTCGCCAGCACGTCGCCCTTCTTGGCCTGGCCGGTTTCGATCAGCGCCAGCGTCGCCTTGCTCATCACGACGCGGCCTTCGGCGACCGCGGTCCGCTCGGTCGCGGGCTTGGCCGAGACGTCGACCATCCGAGCCTCGCCCTTGGCGTCGATATGGGTGAGGGCGGTGCCGGAGCCGGAAGGCTCGGCCTTGGTCTTGCCCTTGCTGTTCCGCGCCATTGCGTCAGCGCGTTGCGGTGGCGCGCGGGGCGGCCTGCCGCGTCAGCAAGGCGCGGGTCGCCGCGGTGACGTCCTGCTGGCGCATCAGGCTTTCACCGACCAGGAAGGTCGACATCCCGACCCGTTCGAGCCGGGCGAGATCGCCAGGCGTGAAGATGCCGCTCTCGCCGACCATCAGGCGGTCGGGCGGGATCAGCGGTGCCAGCGCCTCGCTGGTCGCGAGCGTGGTCTCGAAGGTGCGCAGATTGCGGTTGTTGACGCCGATCATCGGCGAGCGAAGTTTCAAGGCACGGTCAAGCTCGGCGCGGTCGTGGATCTCGACCAGTACGTCCATGCCGTAGCCGAGCGCGGCGTCCTCGATCTCCCTGGCCGCCGCGTCGTCGAGCGCGGCCATGATGATCAGGATGCAGTCGGCGCCATGGGCGCGCGCCTCCGCCACCTGGTAGGTGTCGAACATGAAATCCTTGCGCAGCACCGGCAGGCTGGTCGCCGCGCGGGCCGCAACCATGAAGTCGAGATGGCCCTGGAACGAGGGCGCGTCGGTCAGCACCGACAGGCAGGCCGCGCCGCCGGCCTCATAGGCCTTTGCGAGCACAGGCGGATCGAAGTCGGCCCGGATCAAGCCCTTCGAGGGCGAGGCCTTCTTCACTTCCGCGATCAGAGCGTAGTCGCCGCGCGCATGCTTGTCCTTGAGGGCGCGGACGAAGCCGCGCGGGGCCGAGGCCGATCTGGCCTGCGCCTCGACCTCGGCGAGCGGATGGGCGCGCTTCGCGGCGGCGATCTCCTCGCGCTTGTAGGTCTCGATCTTGGTCAGGATGTCGGACATCGCTTAACGCCTTGCTTAACCGTTCGAAACCGCGACCAGATGCTTCAGCCGCGCGGCGGCAGCGCCGCTGTCGAGCGACTGGGCACCGATCGCGACGCCTTCCTTGAGGTCCTTGGCGCGGCCGGCCACGATCAGCGCGGCGGCGGCGTTGAGCAGGGCGACGTCGCGATAGGCGCTCGGCTTGCCCTGCAGCACGCTGGAGAGCGCGATCGCGTTGGCATCGGCGTCACCGCCCTTCAGCGCCTCGCCGCCGACGCGGCCAAGGCCGGCATCCTCGGGCGTGACCTCTGATGTCCTGATCTCGCCGTTCTCGAGCGTCGCAACGAAGGTCGGGCCGGTGAGGGTGATCTCGTCGAGGCCATCGGAACCATGCACGACCCAGACCTTGTCGGAGCCGAGGTTCTTCAGCACCTGCGCCAGCGGTTGCACCCATTGCCGCGAGAACACGCCGACCATCTGCCGCTTGACGCCGGCCGGGTTCGACAGCGGGCCGAGCAGGTTGAAGATGGTGCGGGTGGCGAGCTCGACCCGGGTCGGACCGACATTCTTCATCGCCGGATGATGCGCGGGCGCGAACATGAAGCCGATGCCGGCTTCCTTGACGCAGCGCCCGACCTGTTCGGGCGTCAAATCGAGCTTGACGCCGAGCGAGGCCAGCACGTCGGCGGCGCCCGAACGCGACGACAATGCGCGGTTGCCGTGCTTCGCCACGGGCACGCCGGTGCCGGCCACGATGAAGGCCGCGCAGGTCGAGACGTTGACCGAGCCGGAGCCATCGCCGCCGGTGCCGACGATGTCGACGGCCCCCGCCGGCGCCGTGACCGGCAGCATCTTGCCGCGCATCGCGGTGACGGCGCCGGTGATCTCCTCGACGGTTTCGCCACGCACCCGCAGCGCCATCAATAGCCCGCCCATCTGCGAGGGCGTGGCTTCGCCCGACATCATGCTGTCGAAGGCGGACGCCGCCTCTTCACGCGTCAGCGTGGCGCCGGTGGCGACTTTTCCGATGATCGATTTCAGGTCGTCCATTCGCTGGCTCAGGGTCTGTTGTTGGAGCTTGATCGCCGCGCAGCGCGTCGTCGCGCTGTCCCGATCATGCTCAATTATTTGCGCCTGTCACCTGTGCGAAGGCTGCCTGGTTGATGGTCACACCGATATCGGACTCGATCTTCGTGACATATTGCGCGACCTGCTCGTCGCTGAGCGACCGCCGCAGCGCCTCGGTGAGCTGCTTGGCCGCGTCGGACGCGAAGTCCACCGGCGGCACCGTCACGTTGGTGACGCGGAAGACCACCCACTGGCTGCCGCCGGCGACGGAGGTCTGTCCGTCACCGTCCTTGGCGGTCCGGAATGCCGCCGCAATCACGCCTGCCGGCACGGCAGGCAGCGAGGCCTCGCGGTTGAAATTCGCCGCGGTTTCGACCTTGACGCCGGCAGCGGCGGCTTCGTCGGCGAGCTTGGCGCCGCTGTCGAGCTTCTGGACGATCTCGGTCGCCTTGGCGCGCAGCTTGGTGGAGATCTGGTCTTCGCGCCACTTGGCCTCGACCTGATCGCGAACCTCGTCGAGGCTGCGCTCGCGCGACGGCGTGATGCCGAGCACGTCGTACCAGACATAGCCGCCGTTGAACTGGATCGGGTCGTTGTCGACGCCAACGTCGCTGTTGAAGGCCTGCGACACCACGTCGAGGCCGCGCGGGATGTTGGTCGCGACCTGGCCGTTCGGCAGCCGTCCGGAGCGATCGACCGCGTCGATGGTGACGGGCGTCAGCTTCAGCTTCTGCGCGGCTTCGACGACGCTGGCGCCGCCGCCGCGCTCGTCTTCCATCTTGTCGCGCAGGTCGGCGACCTTGGTGCGGGCGCGCTCGGAGGCGATCTCGTTCTTCACCTGCTGGGCGAGGCTCTCATAGCTCGGGGTCACGCCGGGCTCGACCTTGCCGACCTTGACCAGCGCGACGCCGAAGCGGCCCTGCACCGGCTGGCTGACTTCGCCGGCGGCCAGGGAGAAGGCGGCATCGGCGACGGCCGGATCGAGGATCGCCGACTTCGCGACCAGGCCGAGATTGACGTCGGCCAGATTGAGGTTGCGCTCCTTGGCGATGTCGTCGAACGACGTGCCCGACGCGATCCGCCCGCGCGCGGCCTGCGCCTCGCCAGCGTCCGGAAACACGATCTGCGAGACCTCGCGCTTCTCCGGCGTGCTGAGCCGGTCCTTGCGCTCCTCGAAGATCTTCCTGGCGTCCTCGTCCGACACCGTTTCCCACTTGCCGATTTCCTCAGGCGTGATGGCGACGAAGGAGATCTTGCGGTATTCGGGCGCGCGGAACTGGGCCTTGTGGTCCTCGAAATAGGCGGCGAGCGCCTCGGGCGAGGGCGGATCGATGGTTCCGGCCTGCGCGGCGCCGAGCGTGATGTAGTCGATCGAACGCTGCTCGTTCTGGAACCGGGTCAGCGCCTCGACCAGCGATTTCGACGGCTCGATCCCGGACGAGATGGTGCCGGCGATCTGGCGCCTGAGGCCAACGCGGCGCTGCTCGGCGATGTAGCGACCTTCGGTATAGCCATAGTTGCGGATCACGGCCTGGAAACGCTGCGGGTCGAACTGGTTGTTGAGGCCCTTGAAGTTCGGATCGTTGTAGATTGCGCGCAGCACCTCCGCGTCGGACACATTGAGGCCCATGCGGCGTGCTTCCTCGTCCATCGCGGCTTCCGCAAGCGTCTGCTGCAGCACCTGGCGGTCGATGCCGAAGGCGCGCGCCTGGTCCGGCGTCAGCGGGCGGCCGAACTGGCGGCCAAGCTGCTGCAGGCGGTCGGTATAGATCTGGCGGAACTGCTCGGCCGAAATCTCGGTCCCGCCCACCTTGGCGAAGGTCGACTGGCCAAACCCCTTGAAAATGTCGGCAATGCCCCAAATTCCGAAACTGACGATCAAAACGCCCATCACCACGGCCATAATCGTCTTGCCGAGCCAGTTTGATGAGGCTTTCCGCATTCCTCGAAGCATGGGTCCAACTTGTTTTACAGGAGGGGAACCGGGTCGTGCCCAATGGGGAGCCGAAAGTCGAGGCTTTTGTCCCGCAGCAGGGCGTCACCGGGTTGAAAACCCATCATAAAGTGGCCGAAGCGCCCCCGCAACCTTGGCCGCGCGGGCGGAAGCGTCGCACGGTGTGCGCGAAGCCGAGCTCTGGAAGTCGCCGCCCGGCTCTGGTAGCGCAGGGACACGCTTGAACGATGGGAAATCCGACATGACCGACGCCATCCGGCCGCTGATCGCCGGCAACTGGAAAATGAACGGCCTGAGATCCTCTTTTGCCGAGTTCGACGCGATGCTGGCGGGCGCCGGCGATGTCGCCGGGAAGGCTGATCTCCTGGTCTGTCCGCCCGCGACATTGGTCGGGGCGTTCGCTGACAAGGCGCGCGGCTCGAAGGTCGCGGTCGGCGCCCAGGATTGCCATCCCGAGGCATCGGGCGCCCACACCGGCGATCTCTCGGCGGAGATGTTCAAGGATCTCGGCGCGGTTGCGATCATCGTCGGCCATTCCGAGCGGCGCGCCGACCACGGCGAGACCGATGCCTTGATTCGGCAGAAGGCGGAGGCCGTGTGGCGCGCCGGGCTGACCGCGATCGTCTGCATCGGCGAGACACGCGAGCAGCGCGACGCCGGCAAGACGCTCGATGTCTGCGGCACCCAGCTTGCGGGCTCGCTGCCCGACGGCTCGACCGCGGCCAATCTGGTGGTGGCCTATGAGCCGGTCTGGGCGATCGGCACCGGCCTGACCCCGACCGCCAAGGATGTCGAGGAAGTTCACAGGTTTATCCGAGGTCAGCTCACCGATCGCTTCAAGGGCGAGGGAAACAGGATCAGGATCCTCTATGGCGGCTCGGTCAAGCCGTCGAACGCGGCCGAACTGATGGCCGTCGCCAATGTCAACGGCGCCCTGGTCGGCGGCGCCAGCCTGAAGGCGTCGGACTTTTTGGCGATCGCTGCGGGGTGTTAGGGCTGCCCCTTTCGCACCGAGCTCTCACACCGTGCATCCTGAGGAGGCCGCAACGCGGCCGTCTCGAAGGATCGACGGCCCAGCTGGTGGCCGTCGACCCTTCGAGACGCGCGGAGCCTGTCATCGGGCCGCGCTTTGCGCGGACCCGTTGGCGCTCCTCTGGGTGACGGGATTGGCAGTGTTGCGCAGACAGTTGCCATCGGCATCTCTGCTTGGCTACGGATTCAGGCCGCCGCCGCGCCGATCCGCTTCCAGTAGATCATAGTGCCGGTGAGGCCGCCATGCGGCTTCAGCGCGTAGTCCGGGATGATGCCGGTGAGCTGAAATCCCAGTCTTTCATAGAGTGGCGCAGCGCCATCCTCTGCGGCGGTGTCGAGCACCAGCAGCGTGCGGCCGTGCGCGATCGCAAGCTGCTCGGCCGTGCGCATCAATTCCGTCGCGACGCCGCGATGGCGATGGGCGACGCGCGTCATCATTTTTGCAATTTCCGCCCGATGCGGCTGGTTCGGCGGCAGGTTGAGCAGCAGCGTCACGGTGCCGATCAGATCATTGTCGGTGAATGCGCCGAGCACGATGCGCTCGCCGCGCGCGGCGGCGCCGAGCGAGTCCTGCCAGAATGCATCGGCGTCGTCCGGCGACAACGGATGCATGAAGCTCACCGAGCCGCCGCCGGCGACGGTCTCGACCAACAATTCGCTGAGCGCGCTGCGAATCCCGGGCGCATCCTCGAGCGGCTTGATGGCAAACTGCGGCATGCATCAGCTCCGGGCCAGGGCGACCACATAGGTGCAGGAGGCGTTGGTCTCGTTGGTGAATGTCGTCTCTGCCGGCGGGCCGAATCCGAGGCAATCGCCGGCGGCGAGCACGTGGCGTGCGCCGCCTTCGGTGATGATGAGGCTGCCGCTGAGCACCCAGACCAGTTGGCGGATATGCGCGTAGGAGGAGGCGGGCAGGGTCACGGTCTGCTTCGGCGGCAGCTCGACCCGCACCAGCTCGACCGGATGGTCGGGACGGCTGAACACCTGGCGGCGCAGATAGCCGGTTTCCGGATCACGCCAGGCCGGTTGCGCGGCGGCGCGCGACAGCCGTTCGCCCTGGCCTTCGGCGCGCAACATCAGGCCGGCCAAAGTGAGATCGAAAGCCGAGGCGAGGCGCACCAGCACGACCGCGGTGGGGCTGACCTCGGCGCGCTCGATCTTGCTGATCGTGGCCTTCGAGACGCCAGCGCGTTCGGCGAGGTCGGCCAGCGACCAGCCCCGGCCATCGCGCTCGAGCCTGATCCGCTGCGCCAGGCGTTGGCTCAGATCGTCTACCAAAGTATCCATATGTCCATTATAGTAGAAATTGCCGGTTCCCGACAAGGCCCGGCCGGGCCGCCATCGGCGCCGCTTGTGATCGTCGACAGTGCGACTATCTCGGGGGTGACAATGCCCGGTGCAATCGTGTAACAGGGCGCGACTTCACGAAAACCGTAGAGCCGATAGCGCCGTTTGTCTGGCCGCTTGGCGGCTTGTCACGGAAGGCTTGCGATGCAGACTGTCGTTATCATTGTCCACCTCATGATTGTCGCCGTCATGATCGGCGCCGTGCTGTTGCAGAAGTCCGAAGGCGGTGGCCTTGGCATGGGAGGCGGCGCCGGCTTCATGTCGAGCCGCGGCACCGCCAATTTGCTGACGCGGACTACGGCGATCCTCGCGGTGGGCTTCTTCATCACCAGCCTGTTCCTGTCCTGGTACGCAGGCTACGACCGCAAGCCGAGCTCGATCGTCGGCACCGGCGTGCCGGCGCAGACGCAGCCGGCCGGCGGCACGCCGATGAACGCGCCGACCTCGGGCGGCATCCTCGATTCGCTGAAGAAGGCCGACGAGCAGCAGGGGCAGCAGGCCCCGAGCGGCCCGCAGGCGCCACGGTCGCAATAAAGCGGGGTGGCCATGCAGGATGCCCCGCTGGCATCCTGCATCAGAAACCCCCATCAATGCTCTGAAATCGCTTCCAGTTTGATGCAACCCACAGCCCGGCGAATTGTTTGCCGGGAACAGCCGATTCGTTTTGCGAATCGCCGGAGTCAGATTAAAGGTAAAGTCCCATGGCGCGGTACATATTCATCACCGGCGGCGTGGTTTCCTCGCTCGGCAAGGGTCTGGCTTCAGCGGCGCTCGGCGCTCTGCTGCAGGCCAGGGGCTACAAAGTCCGCCTTCGCAAGCTCGATCCCTATCTCAACCTCGATCCCGGAACGATGTCGCCGTATCAGCACGGCGAAGTGTTCGTGACCGACGACGGCGCCGAGACCGATCTCGATCTCGGCCATTACGAGCGTTTCACCGGTCGTCCGGCCACCAAGGCCGACAACATCACGACCGGGCGAATCTACCAGGACATCATCACCAAGGAGCGCCGCGGCGATTATCTCGGCGCCACCATCCAGGTGGTCCCGCACGTCACCAATGCGATCAAGGAATTCGTGCTGTCGGGTAACGACGAGTTCGATTTCGTGCTGGTCGAGATCGGCGGCACCGTCGGCGACATCGAGGGCCTGCCGTTCTTCGAGGCGATCCGCCAGCTCAAGAACGAGCTGCCGCGCGATCACGCCGTCTACATTCACCTGACGCTTCTGCCGTACATTCCAAGTGCCGGCGAACTCAAGACAAAGCCGACGCAGCACTCGGTGAAGGAGCTGCGCTCGATCGGCATCCAACCGGACATCCTGCTGTGCCGCACCGACCGCGAGATTCCCAAGGAGGAGCGGCGCAAGCTCGGCCTGTTCTGCAACGTGCGCGAGAGCGCCGTGATCGAGGCGCGCGACGTCGACAACATCTACGCCGTGCCGGAGGCCTATCACGCCGCCGGCCTCGACGATGAGGTGCTGGCCGCGTTCGGCATCACCGCGAAGATTCCGCCGGCGCTGCAGAGCTGGCACGTCATCAACGAGCGCGTCCGCAATCCGGAAGGTGCGGTGACGATCGCCATCGTCGGCAAATACACCGGCATGAAGGACGCCTACAAATCGCTGATCGAGGCGCTGTCGCACGGTGGCATCGCCAACAAGGTGAAGGTCAATCTCGATTGGATCGAGAGCGAGGTGTTCGAGAACGAGGACCCGGCGCCGTTCCTCGAGCACGTCAACGGCATCCTGGTGCCCGGCGGCTTCGGCCAGCGCGGCGCCGAGGGCAAGATCCGCGCGGCGCAGTTCGCGCGCGAGCGTGACGTGCCGTATTTCGGCATCTGCTTCGGCATGCAGATGGCGGTGATCGAGGCGGCGCGCAATCTGGTCGGCATCGAGGACGCCAACTCGACCGAGTTCGGCCCGACCAAGGAGCCGCTGGTCGGCCTGATGACGGAATGGCTGCGCGGCAACGAGCTCGAGAAGCGCTCGCAGAGCGGCGATCTCGGCGGCACGATGCGGCTAGGGGCCTATCCCGCGGCGCTGAACCGCGGCAGCCGCGTCTCGCAGGTCTATGGCGGCGCGACCGAGATATCCGAGCGGCACCGCCATCGCTACGAGGTCAACACCGCCTACAAGGACCGCCTCGAGCAGCACGGCCTGCGCTTCTCCGGCATGTCGCCCGACGGCGTACTGCCGGAGATCGTGGAGTACGAGGACCATCCCTGGTTCATCGGCGTCCAGTTCCATCCCGAGCTGAAATCGCGGCCCTTTGAACCGCATCCCCTCTTCGCGTCGTTCATCGAGGCGGCAGCCAAGCAGAGCCGGCTGGTTTAACTGAGCGGCCGTCAGCTGCGCCGCTACACGGCGCAGTCCTCGCTGGTCCGGCGTACTTTCTTGATCGGTGAAACGTTTGCACCAGCCGCCGGCGTGCCGTCGCGCGTCATCAGCTTGTATTGCGGGCGTCGCGTCAGCCGGTAGACCGCGGCCGGCGGCACGTTGAGGATGGCGCGATCGACCAGCGTGGCGCGCAGGCCGAGCCGGTCGAGGATCGGCCGCGGCACCGGACAGCGCATGCCGTAGGTGAATTGATAGAACGCGCCGCCGGGACGTAGATAGCTGAACGCGCCGCCGACGATCGAGATGACCTTGCGCGGCGACATGTTGAGCAGCGGCAGTCCGCTGACGACGGCGCCGACCGGCGCGCCATCGTAGAGCCGCTCCGAGGCGAGGCGCGCCGCGTCCATCCACAGCACGCGCGCGCCGGGAAAGCGCAGCTGCAACAGCCGCATGAAATCCGAGCCGTATTCGATCAGCGTAAGATCCTGCTGGCGCACGCCGCGCTTCAACAGCTGATAGGTGAACGCGCCCGTGCCCGGACCGAGCTCGAGCACCGGGCCGGTGTCGGCGCTGATGTCGCGCGTGATCAGTTCGGCGAGCGCGGCGCCCGACGGCGCGATGGCGCCGACGCGGCCGGGGGCCGCCATCCACGCCGTGAAGAAAGACAGCAGATCATGTGACATTGGGATTCCCAGCAAAGTGTCGCGGCGCTTCGACTCAGATGCGAAGCGTGACGCCTTGTTTGCGGGAGCTGCATTGCGACAACATTGCGCGAGAGCCCCGTTCCGATTGAATCGGAACGGGGCTCTCGACCCTAGTTTTGTCGCGTTTTCTTCACACGAACCGGTGCCCATCCCGCATCGAGTGCGGGACAGGCTTCGCTCGAAAACGCTTTGGCAGTCACGACGCGAACGGCGCCGGCGGTAATGTGAGGCGGAAGCACGCGCCGCCCTTCGGGCCGTCGAGCACGGAGACGTGACCGCCGTGCAGCCTTGCGATCTCGCGCACCATGTTGAGGCCGAGGCCGGCGCCGCGGTCGAGCGGCGCGAGCCGATAGAACGGATCGAATATCCGGGTGCGCTGGTCCTGGGGAATGCCGTCGCCTTCATCCGATACGTCGATGGTCGCGGCGCTGCCGACATGGATGGTGATGGTGCCGCGGCGGCCGCCATGCTGGATGGCGTTCTGCACCAGATTGGTGAGCGCGCGCTCCAGCGCGGCGCGATCGCCCAAGATCTCGACGCGATCGGTTGCGGTATCGAGCGACAGCTCGTAGCCGGCCGCGATCGCGAGCGGCGCGAGGTCGGCCGCGACATTGCGGGCGACCGCGACGAGATCAACGCGGACGAACGGATTGCGGCACTGGTCGAAGCGCTGTATGTCGAGCAGTTGCTCGGCCAATGTCGCAAGCCGCGCCGAATCCTCGAGCAGGCGGGTTTTCTCCGGGCCTGGCGGCAGCGACTCCAGCCGCGTGTTGAGGATCGCGATCGGCGTGCGCAATTCATGCGCCGCGTCGGCGACGAAGCGCTGGTGTCGGGAATAGCCGTCGTCGAGCCGCTTCAGCGCATCGTTGATGGCGGTCACCAGCGGCGCCACCTCGAGCGGCAGATGGTCCGCCGACAGCCGGCTGCCGCGCTGGCGGAAATCGATCCGGCGCGCTTCGTCGGCGGTGGTATCGAGACCGGCGAAGGCGCGCTTCACCACCATCGGCGTCGCGATGAAGGTGGCGCCTGCCATCAGGAAAAGGCCGGGCAGGGCAATGGCGAGAAATGCCAGCGTCGTGGCGAGCGCGGTCTTGACGCTCGACATTGGCCCTTGCGTCGCTGTGAGCACCTGCACGGGGCCGGCGTCGGAATTGACGCGCTTCAGCCGCGCCGGCGGCTTGCGCGGATCATCCTCGAACATCTGCCAGCCGAGCCGCGCCTGGCTGATCTGGTCGAGCGCGTCGCCGATCCTGGCGAATTCCGGCGGCACCGCGCCTTCCGTCAGCGAACGGCCTTGCCGGTCGCGCACCAGGAACCAGAGGTCCGGCGTGTCGTCACGAAGCTTTTGCAGTTCGGCCGTCGGGCGCAAAATCAACTCGCCCTTGCCGTCGCGTGCGACCGCGCCCTGCACGATGGAAATCACATGATCCTCATCGCGCGGAACGATCAGGAAGCCGGTGGCACACAACGCGCTGATCAGGCAAACGATCAGCATGGCAAGCAGCAGCGCCTGGAGCGTCACCAGCCGCCAGCTCAGTTGCGAGCGCAGGCAATAGTGCTCGGCCTGTTCGCTCATGACGTTTGCTTCAAGAGATAGCCGACGCCGCGGATGCTGTGGATCTCGACGCCGGCGTTGGCGTCGGCAAGCTTGCGCCTGAGACGCGAGACGTGCGCATCGAGCGCGTTGGACTGGATCTCGTCCTCGAAATTGTAGACGGCTTCCTCCAGCGTCGCGCGCAGCACGGTGCGGCCCATGCGGCGCAGCAGCGTCTCCAGCACCAGCAGCTCGCGCCGCGGCAGCTCGAGCGGACGGCCGTCGACACTGGCCTCGCGATGGCCGCAATCGAACGCCACGCGGCCGGCCCTGATGATCTCGAGCTGCAGGCCGGCGGGGCGGCGCAGCACGGCGCGCAGCCGCGCCATCAGCTCCTCGACCGCGAACGGCTTGGCCAGATAGTCGTCGGCGCCGCTGTCGAGGCCAGTGATGCGGTCGGTGAGATCGCCGCGCGCGGTCAGCACGATGATCGGCACGCCGTCGGCCTTGGCGCGCAGCTTCGGGATCAGCGTGAGGCCGTCGCCGTCCGGAAGCTGGCGGTCGAGCAGGACCGCGCCATGCACGTCGGCACAGATCGCTTCCTCGGCCTCGGCAAGGTTCGGCACGTGGTCGACCACCATGTCGTAGCCCTTCAGCGCCTGCGACAGCGCCGCCGCCATTTCGGCCTCATCCTCAACCAGCAGTATCCGCATGTCCTTGTGGTCCAACTCCTGAAGGCAGGTTTTAGGGCAAGTAACATTGCAACAACATTGCGGAAATGGCCGCCCGTCGCGAGCAGGGGTGCCATGTTGTCACCCCCTCAAGACAGTCCGGAAGGCGCTGGCTATAACCGCCCGCACACCAATCTGGGAGGACTGCCAATGATCTACGAGACCCGCGTCTATCGCTGCCTGCCGGGACGGCTGCCGGCGCTGCTCAAGCGTTTCGAGACCATCACGCTGAAGCTCTGGGACAAGCACGGCATCAGGCAGGCCGGCTTCTTCACGACGCTGGTCGGGGAATCCAACCAGGACCTGACCTATCTGCTGGCCTGGGAATCGCTCGCCGAGCGCGAGAAGAAGTGGACCGCGTTCCAGACCGATCCGGAGTGGATCACCGCGCGCGCCAAGACCGAGGAGGACGGCCAGATCGTCCTCAACATCGTCAACCAGCTTCTGGTGCCGACGGCGTTTTCGTCGGTCAAGTGACGCCCGCTGCGGCCATGTTCCCGTCATTGCAAGCGAAGCAATCCATTGGCACCACATATGCGGAGCGATGGATTGCTGCGTCGCTTCAGCGCAAAATTGCTTCGCAATTTTGTCGCGAGCTCCTCGCAATGACGGGGAGGCATCTTTTCTCGGTCCCTTGGGGAGGGAAAGTTGCAGCGACGCTATTGCGGGCAGCCCGAGGTCTGATCGCCCTGGGTCACCATCGGCTTGCCGTTGATGAAGACGCCGTGGCTGCCGGAGGTCGTCTTGCCGCCGCAATGCGTGCGATCGCCCATGACCACCGCCGGCTTGCCGTTGATCAGGACGTTGGGCACGCCCTCGACGAGCGGGCCGCCATTGCTGGTGGTATCGCCGCTACGCGCCGCCGGCTTGCCATTGACGGTGACGCCGGGGGCTCCGCTGGTGACGACCCCGGGCTGGGTGCTGGTCTGGCCATAGGCGAGGCCCGACATCGCCGACAGGGCGGCGACGGCTCCGATCATCAGCGGGATGCGCATGGCTTCCTCATGGGAATCTGTTCCGCGCCAGTTTATAGGCGCTGTTTGGGCGGGATTGTGTTAGCACGGCGCACCCACGGCGTCAGCGCAACCCCCTCATCGTGCGGGATGGCTTGATCCGTCCCGCGCGGGACTGCATGGTCGCCGGCAAAAGGATGCAGCATTTTGACCAATCAGGTTTCCGCGCAAGCCGCCGCGCCGATCGTTGCCGTCGGATCGGCCAAATTCGGCAATGCCTTGCCCATTTCGATCATCGCCGGTCCGTGCCAGCTCGAGAGCCGCGCGCATGCGCTTGAGGTGGCGTCCGCGCTGAAGGAGATCGCGGTCCGGCTCAAGGTCGGTCTGGTGTACAAGACCTCGTTCGACAAGGCGAACCGCACCAGCGCGACCGCGGCGCGCGGCATCGGATTGGCGCAGGCGCTGCCGATCTTCGCCGAGATCCGGTCTTCGCTCGGGCTGCCGGTGCTGACCGACGTGCATGAGGCGACCCAGTGCGCCGACGTGGCGCAGGCGGTCGACGTGCTGCAGATTCCGGCCTTCCTGTGCCGGCAGACCGATCTGTTGCTGGCTGCGGCCGCGACCGGCAAGGTCGTCAATGTCAAGAAGGGCCAGTTCCTGGCACCGTGGGACATGGCCAATGTGGTCAGCAAGATCACCGGCGCCGGCAACGCCAACGTGCTGGTCACCGAGCGCGGTGCATCGTTCGGCTACAACACGCTGGTCTCGGACATGCGCGCGCTGCCGATCTTGTCGCGCACCACCGGTGCGCCTGTCATCTTCGACGCCACCCATTCGGTGCAGCAGCCGGGCGGCAAGGGCACCTCGTCGGGCGGCGAACGTGAATTCGTGCCGGTGCTGGCGCGGGCCGCGGTCGCGGTCGGCGTCGCCGGCGTGTTCATCGAGACTCATCCCGATCCGGATCATGCGCCGTCGGACGGCCCCAACATGGTGCCACTCCGCGACTTCGAGGCCCTCGTCAAGCGGCTGATGCAGTTCGACGCGCTCGCGAAGACGGCGGCCTGACCGGCGGACAACGACATGACCGCAACCAGCGGCATGCCGCCGGCCCTCAACGTGATCACGCTGGCGACCTTCGCGGCGAGCCTGTCGGTGCGTGCGCTTGATCCGGTGCTGCCGCATGTCGCTGATGACTTCAGCGTCAGCATAGCGACCGCCGCGAGCTTCGCCGCGGTGTTCGCCTTCACCTTTGCCGCGGTGCAGCCGGCGATCGGCGCCGCTGCCGATTTGTTCGGCAAGGCGCGGCTGATGACGATCTGCCTCGGACTGCTCGGCGTTGCCAACATCCTCGGCGCGCTCTCGACCTCGTTTCCGATGCTGTTCGTGACCCGCATCCTCGCCGGCATCGGCTCGGGCGGCGTGTTTCCGGTGGCGCTGTCGCTGACCAGCGATCTGGTTGGCCCGGACAAGCGGCAGCTCGCGATCGGGCGAACCCTCGCGGGCTCGATGACCGGCAATCTGCTCGGTGCGACGGCATCCGGCCTGATCGGCGACTTCCTCGGCTGGCGCGGCGTGCTCGCGGTGCTCGGGGGCCTCGTGATCATCGTCGCGCTGGCGGTGGCGGCCGGCTTCCGCGGCGCCGCGCTGAACCGTCCGCCGCGCACCAGCCTGAAGGCGCTTCGCCACGGCTACCGCACCATCTTCACCAATCCGAACGCCCGCATCTGCTACTCGGCGGTCTTCATCGAAGGCTGCTGCGTGCTCGGGCTGTTTCCCTTCATCGCCTCGTTCCTGTTCGAGCTCGGCGAGACCTCGCTGTCGATCGCCGGCATCGTGATCGCGGGATTTGCGATCGGCGGATTGCTCTACACGCTGACGGTATCGCGCCTGCTGCCGTGGATCGGGGTGAGGGGGATGATGATCGTTGGCGCGACACTGGTTGCGATTCAACTGGTCGGGGTCGCCTTCGGGCCGCACTGGAAGCTGCAGATGGCGGGCCTCCTGGTGATGGGCCTCGGCTTCTACATGATCCACGGCTGCCTGCAGGTGTTCGCCAGCGAGCTGTCGGTCGAGGCGCGCGCCACCGCGCTGTCGCTGCACTCGTTCTTCTTTTTCATGGGCCAGACCGTCGGCCCGATCGCCTATGGCTTCGGCCTGCAACACGTCGGCAAGACCGCGACGTTGGTGTCAGCTGCCGCCGTGATGGTCGTGCTCGGCTTTATCTGCGCGCGGTTTCTGCGGCAGACCAGGCCCGCCGATGCGCAGACAACCTAGGCGTCCACGGGCCCACCGGCGGTGGCAGACACAACATGCAGGGAAGCGGGGTGCAGCGTCAGGATGACGCATTCGCAGCAGCGTTCGGACGACCGCGCATGGCATGAGGATTGCTTATTTCTCGCCATTTGAGGTGAGAGCGTGGACGTCCAGACTGGCTGGCCTATTCGAGGGAATGCGGACGTCAGGACAACGGGATATGGCACCGAGCCTCCACTTCAGCGTTTTCTGGCCTCCTGCCACCAAGAATTCAAATCGGACAATTCCGGCGCGCTCGCCGACTACATTCCGGAGCTGAAACGGGCCAACCCGGCGCATTTCGGCATCAGCCTCGTCACCATCGATGGCCATGTCTACGAAGTCGGCGACAGCGCCGCTCCTTTCACCATCCAGTCCGTTTCGAAGGCGTTCGTGTTTGCGCTGGCCCTCGATCTCGTCGGCGAAGCGCGCGTCGCGTCGGCGATCGGCGTCGAGCCGAGCGGTGAGGCATTCAACTCGATCCGGCTGACCAACGACAACAAGCCGTTCAATCCGATGGTCAACGCCGGCGCGATTGCCTGCTCCGGGCTGATCCACGAGGTCGATGGCCGCGCCGCATTCGAGCGCATCCGGGACAAGCTCGGCCAGTTTGCCGGCCGCGAACTCGACGTCGACGACGCGGTCCATGCGTCGGAGACGGCGACCGGCAACCGCAATCGCGCGATCGCCTGGCTGCTGCGCAACTACCTCGTGCTACAGGACGGCGTCGATGCCGTGCTCGATATCTATTTCCGGCAATGCGCAATTCTCGTCACCGCGCGCGACCTCGCGGTGATGGCCGCAACGCTCGCCAATCGCGGCGTCAATCCGGTCACCGGCGTCCAGGTGGTGACGCCGCATGTCGTCGCGCGCACGCTGTCGGTGATGACGAGCTCGGGCATGTACGACTATGCCGGCGAGTGGATCTATCGCGTCGGAATGCCCGCCAAGAGTGGGGTCGGCGGCGGCATCGTCGCAGCGCTCCCGTCGCAATTGGGGCTCGGCACCTTTTCGCCGCTGCTCGATGGGCACTTCAACAGCGTGAGAGGCCTGAAGGTTTGCGAGGCGCTGTCGGCGCGATTTGATCTGCATATGCTCAACCGCAGCGGCGACGTCCGCACCTGCATCATCGCCGACTACGACATCTTCGGCATCACCTCCCGCCGCAGCCGCCAGCCGCACGAACAGCAGATCCTCGATGACCGCCACAGCGACACCCGCGTCATCGAGCTGGTGGGGGCGCTCAACTTCGCGTCGATCGACTACGTCACTCGCCGGCTATCCAGCGAGCCGCCCGGCGCGCCGCTGCTGATCCTAGATTTCCACCGCGTGCCCGACATCACGGCAGCCGGCGCCCAGCTGCTGGCTGAGAAAATCGCCACGCTCGGAAATTCCGGTGTCACCACGATCATCTCCGGTGTCGAGACGACGTCGCCGGTCTGGGCCACGATCCGCGCGCAGATCGAAGAGCCGAAGCGGTTGCGGCATTTTCCGCTGCTCGACGACGCCGTTGAATGGGCCGAGGATCAACTGATCTACCGCTATGGCGGCTTCACCGAGACCAAGGAGACCGCCCATCTCGGCGAGCAGGCGCTGTTGGCCGATCTCGCGCCCGAGGAGATCGCTGCGCTCGCCGAACTCTCGACGCCGCGCCGCTACGACGCCGGCCAGCGCATCGTCGTGGCCGGCGAGCCGGCCAATTCGTTGTTCTTCCTGCAAAGCGGGATGGTGAGCGTGAAGCTGCCGAGCGGCGTGCGGCTTGCCTCGCTCGGGCCGGGCATGGAGTTCGGCGAGATGGCGATCATCGAGAGCCACCGCAGCGCCGACGTCTGGGCGGACACCCCGGTCAAATGCCTCGAGCTACCGATCGACAGCTTTGCCGACTATCGTCAGCTCCACCCGCAGATTTCGATGAAGATCATGCGCAATCTTTCCGCACTGCTGGCGCGCCGCCTGATCCTCGCCAATGCCAAGGTCGATCTGCTGAGCGCCTATTGAGACGCCGGATCACCCGCGCCCGCGATAGGGCGCGACGCCCTGATCGGGAACCCAGACGCCCTTCGGCAGCCGGCCGGTCTGGAAGAACACGTCGATCGGGATGCCGCCGCGCGGATACCAGTAACCGCCGATCCGCAGCCATTTCGGCTTGATTTCCCCGACGATACGCTTCCCGATCATGACGGTGCAATCCTCGTGGAAGGCGCCGTGATTGCGGAAGCTTGCCGCATAGAGTTTCAGCGACTTAGATTCCAGGAGCCACCGGCCCGGCACAAAGTCGAGCACCAGATGGGCGAAGTCCGGCTGGCCGGTGATCGGGCAGACCGAGGTGAATTCCGGGATAGCGAAGCGCACCAGATAATCCGTGCCGGCCTGCGGATTGGGGACGCGGTCGAGCACCGCCTTGTCCGGGCTATCGGGCCAAGCGACGGCACGGCCGAGTTGCAGGGTTTTCTTCGCCATGGGCCTCATCCTTGTGGGAGCGGCCGAAATGAACGGAAGCGGGCGGTTCGTCAACCGTCCGCGTGCGGGCGCTACGCGGGCGCCGCCGTCTGGATCAGGACCAAGCGGTCTTGGCCGGATTCACAGCCCCAGACCTCGCCGGGCCGGCCATCGAGTTGCCGGACATTCGCGCCGGCGCGGTCGCTCGGAAAGGCGTTGAAGGTCGCGCCCACCGGATCGAAGCGCATGATCGCGTTGGCCGAGAAATCGGTGAGCCAGACCTTGTCCTTATCGTCGACATAGACGGCATAGGTCCGTGGATTGCTGCCGGGCAGCTTCCAGGCCCTCCACGTCCCGTCGGCGGGATCGTGCACCGACACGTTGCCGCTGTTCCATTCGCTGACCCAGATCCGCCCCCGCGAATCCGACCACACCCGTCGCGCGCCCTGTTTCGGCGTCGGCGGCTGGACCACGCTGGCGTTGCCGGTCGCAGGGTCAATCCGTGCGATATAGCTGCCGGCAAGCGAGGCGTACCAGATGTCGCCGTTTGGGGTCACGGTGATGCCGTAGGGGCCGACGCCGCGCGGTGCCTCGAACACCTTCATCTCACCGGATTTCGGATCGAGCCGGCCGTAGAAGCCGGACTGGCCGGTGAACCAGTAGACGCCGCGCTTGTCGAACACGCCGGTATTGAGATTGGCGTCAGCGGCTTTCTCAGGCAGGCGGAACAGCGTCACCTTGTGGTCGCCGGGGTCGACGCGGGCGATCGCATTCTGCCCGCCCTCGGTTACCCATGGCGCGCCGTCGGGGCCGATCGTGACGCCGTGCGGGGCCGCACCTTTGCCGAGGCTGACCAGCTTGAACGCACTGTCGCGCGGATTGAGCCGGCCCAGCGCACCGCTGCGCTGGCCCGTGAACCAGACGGTGCCATCGGGCGCCGGCGTGACATCGTGCAGGCCGGTCCCGGCGTCGACGTTGAAATATTTCACCCGGAACGGCGTCTGGGCATCCTGCGCCTGCGCTCTCGTGGTCAAAATCGCGGCAGTGGTGGAGGCGAGAAACTGGCGACGGTTCATTGCGTTATCCCGGCTTCGTGAAACAATGGGCCAGCACGCGAAGGTAATCCCCGACAGCATAAACCCACCACATTGCACCGTCAGACGGGCCGGGCGGGCGGGCCGTTCACATTTGCTTGCGCGCCGTGTATGACGCGGCGCATCAGCCAACCCCATATCGAGAAAGAGCACGTCATGACTGACATCGTCGACATCATCGGCCGCGAAATCCTTGATAGCCGCGGCAACCCCACGGTCGAGGTCGATGTGGTGCTGGAGGATGGGTCAATCGGTCGTGCGGCCGTGCCGTCGGGCGCCTCCACCGGCGCGCATGAGGCGGTGGAACTGCGCGACGGCAACAAGGCGCGCTATCTCGGCAAGGGTGTCGAGAAGGCGGTCGCCGCCATCAACGGTGAGATCTTCGAGGCGCTCAGCGACCAGGCGGTCGAGGAGCAGGTCGCGATCGACCAGATCATGATCGAGCTCGACGGCACGCCGAACAAGAGCCGGCTCGGGGCCAACGCCATCCTCGGCGTCTCGCTGGCCTGCGCCAAGGCCGCCGCCGAATCCTTCGACATGCCGCTGTATCGTTATGTCGGCGGCACCTCGGCGCGGACGCTGCCGGTGCCGATGATGAACATCATCAATGGCGGCGTGCATGCCGACAACCCGATCGACTTCCAGGAGTTCATGATCCTGCCGGTCGGCGCCACGTCGTTCGCCGAGGCGCTACGTTGCGGTTCGGAAATTTTCCATACGCTGCGCGGCGAACTGAAGAAGGCCGGCCACAACACCAATGTCGGCGACGAGGGCGGCTTCGCGCCGAACCTGCCGTCGGCCGACGCCGCGCTCGAGTTCGTGATGAATGCGATCGGCAAGGCCGGCTACAAGGCGGGCGACGACGTCGTGCTCGGCCTCGACTGCGCCTCGACCGAATTCTTCAAGGAAGGCTCCTACGTCTATGGCGGCGAGAACAAGACCCGCTCGCGCTCCGAGCAGGTGAAGTATCTCGCCGATCTCGTCAGCCGCTATCCGATCGTCACCATCGAGGACGGTATGTCGGAGGACGACATGGACGGCTGGAAGGAACTGACGGATGCGATCGGCAAGAAGTGCCAGCTGGTCGGCGACGATCTGTTCGTCACCAACGTCACCCGGCTTGCCGACGGCATCAAGAACGGCCGCGCCAATTCGATCCTGGTCAAGGTCAACCAGATCGGCACGCTGACCGAGACGCTTGCGGCGATCGAGATGGCCTACAAGGCCGGCTACACCGCCGTGATGTCGCACCGCTCCGGCGAGACCGAGGATTCCACGATCGCCGATCTTGCGGTCGCCACCAATTGCGGGCAGATCAAGACCGGCTCGCTGGCGCGCTCCGACCGTACCGCCAAGTACAATCAGCTGCTGCGCATCGAGCAGCAGCTCGGCACCCAAGCGAAATACGCGGGCAGGGCGGCCTTGAAGGCGCTGGCGTAGCGCCCCAGCTTGAACGGGATCCAACAAAACGCAAAAGGGAGGTCGGGATGAGCGACGGCAAGAGCGGTCTGCAGCTGCGTTCGCTGCTCAAGAAGAATGGCGAGCTCGAGATATCGCTGGTCAATGTCCCGACCCCCGAGCCCGGCCCCGACGAGGTCGTGGTCCGGGTCGAGGCGACCCCGATCAATCCGTCCGATCTCGGTCTGTTGATCGGCCCGGCCGACATGTCGGCCGCCAAGGTCTCCGGCAGCAAGGAATTGCCTGTGGTGACTGCGCGCGTGCCGGAAGCGGCATTGCCGGGCCTCGCCGCACGGCTCGATGAGTCCATGCCGGTCGGCAATGAAGGTGCCGGCGTCGTGATCAGGACCGGTTCATCGGATGCGGCGAAAGCGGTGATGGGCCGCACGGTCGCGATGATCGGTGGCGCGATGTATGCGCAATACCGCACGCTGCGCGTCAACGAATGCCTGCCGCTGCCCGACGGCACCACGCCGGCGGAAGGCGCGTCCTGCTTCGTCAATCCGCTGACCGCGCTCGGCATGACCGAGACGATGCGGCGCGAGGGGCACAAGGCGCTGGTGCACACCGCGGCAGCGTCCAATCTCGGCCAGATGCTCAACAAGATCTGTCTCAAGGACGGCATCGGCCTCGTCAACATCGTGCGCAACAAGGAGCAGGCCGACATCCTGCACAAGATCGGCGCCAAACATGTCGTCGATTCCTCCGCGCCCGATTTCATGGACAAGCTCACCGGCGCGCTGGTCGAAACCGGCGCCACCATCGCCTTCGATGCGATCGGCGGCGGCAAGCTCGCGGGCCAGATCCTGGTCGCGATGGAGACCGCGATCAACAAGACCGCCAAGGCCTACAGCCGCTACGGCTCGAATGTGCACAAGCAGGTCTATGTCTATGGCAGCCTCGACACCCGCTCGATCGAATTGCCGCGCGGCTTCGGCATGGCCTGGGGCGTCGGCGGCTGGCTGCTGTTCCCATTCCTGATGAAGATCGGTCCGGAGGCCGGCAACAAGCTGCGCCAGCGCGTGGTGGCCGAACTGAAGACGACTTTCGCCAGTCACTACACCAAGGTGGTCTCGTTGCAGGAGACCCTGCAACTCGACAACATCGCCGTCTACAACAAGCGCGCGACCGGCGAGAAATTCCTGATCAACCCGAACAAGGGCTGAGGATCGAAACGCAGGGGCCGTCCCGATGGGGGCGGCCTTTTTGCTTTGCATAGACCAATTCCGCGAAACGCTGCGTTTCCGGAATTGGACGATCCATGCACTTGCATCTTTCTTGGTGCGCCGGTAGGTGAGGGGCACCAGTTTCACGCGCAATCCGAGGGGAATTTGCTATGGCCTATAACATCGTCACCATCGTCGGCAGCATCCGCAAACAGAGCTTCTCGCTCAAGATCGCCAACGCGCTGGCCAAGCTTGCACCGGCGTCGCTGAAGCTCGATGTGACGACGCTTCAGGAAATTTCCTTCTTCAACCAGGACCTCGAGGCTGCGCCGCCGGCGGACTGGCTTGCCTTCCGCGAGAAGCTGCAGAAGTCGAACGGCGTGCTGTTCGTGACCCCCGAATACAACCGCTCGATCCCGGGCGTGCTGAAGAACGCCATCGACGTCGCCTCGCGGCCCTACGGCAAGAGCTCGTTCATCGGCAAGCCGATCGGCATCGTCGGCAATTCGCCCGGACCGCTCGGCGGCGTCAGCGCGGTGAAGCACCTGCAGAACATCCTGCCCGGCATTTCCGGCCCGATCCTCGGTCAGCCGGAAGCTTATCTCAACGGCGTCGGCGATGCCTTCGACGACAACGGCGAACTGACCAAGGAGTCGCTCAAGGGCGTGCTACAGCAGTATCTCGACGCCTTCGCGGCCTTTATCGAAAAGCAGAACCGCTGAGCAAGAGGCCCGTTCCGATTGAATCGGAAGGGGCTCTGAACATGTTTTGACGCGTTTTCCTCACGCGAACCGGTATCCACTTCGCTCGAAAACGCTCTGGTTCAGCGTTCGTTAACCCCATGGCCGCATGCTCGCGGCCATGGTTTCCCGCACACGCCTCAAATCGATTCTGACCGGGCTCGCCCTCTATACGCTGGCGGCGCTGATGGTCGGCTATTTCGGCGTCAACGCCTACACCGGCAAATACGGCTTGAACGCGCGGCAGGAGCTCGATCAGGAGATCATCGCGCTGACCTCCGAGCTGGCGCGGCTGAAGAAGGAGCGGGCCGAGGGCGAGCAGCGGGTGTCGCTGCTGCGGTCGGACCGGGTCGATCCCGACATGCTGGACGAGCGTGCGCGCTTCCAGCTCGACTACGCCAACCCGCGTGATCTCGTTCGGATCAACAAGAACTGACGCGTTCTCAAATTTCAAAATCACTCGCGCGCTATCACAAAAATGTCGCGCTGCGCTGCAGTGCGGCATAGCAAAATTCCATCGGGCGAACGCAATCCTTCCAAGGCGATTTGAGTTGGGTTAGAGAGGGTTCTCCGACTTCTCTCACCCGGAATTGCCATGGCCGCACCCAAGAAAAGCGTCGCAAAAGAATCAGGGCAGGAGAAGGCCGGCTCTCCCCCCGAATTCACCAAGGAGCAGGAGCTCAAGGCACTGCGGGACATGCTCCTGATCCGGCGCTTCGAGGAGAAGGCCGGTCAACTCTACGGCATGGGTGCGATCGGCGGTTTCTGCCATCTCTATATCGGCCAGGAAGCGGTCGTGGTCGGCATGCAGATGGCGCTGAAGCCGGGCGACGAGGTCATAACCGGCTACCGGGACCACGGCCACATGCTGGCCTGCGACATGGAAGCCAAGGGCGTGATGGCCGAATTGACCGGACGCCGCGGCGGCTATTCCCGCGGCAAGGGCGGCTCCATGCACATGTTCAGCAAGGAGAAGCATTTCTACGGTGGTCACGGGATCGTGGGCGCGCAGGTCTCGCTCGGCACCGGCCTTGCGTTCGCCAACCGCTATCGCGGCAACGATAACGTCAGCGTGACCTATTTCGGCGACGGCGCGGCCAACCAGGGCCAGGTCTACGAGAGCTTCAACATGGCGGAGCTGTGGAAGCTGCCGGTGATCTACGTGATCGAAAACAATCGCTATGCGATGGGCACCTCGGTGTCGCGCGCATCGGCCCAGCAGGATTTCTCCAAGCGCGGCGCCTCCTTCAACATTCCGGGCAGGCAGGTCGACGGCATGGACGTGCGCGCCGTCAAGGCCGCCGCCGATGAGGCCGTGGCCTGGTGCCGCGGCGGCAACGGTCCGATGATTCTGGAGATGCAGACCTACCGCTACCGCGGCCACTCGATGTCCGATCCGGCGAAGTACCGCACGCGCGAGGAGGTCGAGAAGGTGCGTCACGACCAGGACCCGATCGAGCAGGTGCGCAACCGCTTGCTGGCCTCGGGCGCCAGCGAGCAGGACCTGAAGGCGATCGACGCCCAGGTGCGCGAGATCGTCAACGAGGCCGCAGACTTCGCGCAGCACGATCCGGAGCCGGATCCGGCCGAGCTCTACACCGACATCTACCGCTGACCCCACCCGCGCAGACGAATTTCAAGACCGATTTCGGGAGCCGATATGCCCATTCAAGTGCTGATGCCTGCGCTGTCGCCCACCATGGAGAAGGGCAACCTCGCCAAATGGCTGAAAAAGGAAGGCGAGACCATCAAGTCCGGTGACGTCATCGCCGAGATCGAGACCGACAAGGCGACGATGGAGGTCGAGGCAACCGACGAGGGCACGCTCGGCAAGATCCTGATTCCGGAAGGCACCGCGGACGTTGCGGTGAACACGCCGATCGCCACCATTCTCGTCGACGGCGAAAGCGCCGCCGACCTCGCCAAGGCGCCGGCGGCTCCAGCGCCGCAGCCGAAGGCCGCCGAAGCCGCGCCTGCCGAAGCCAAGGCGGAAACGCCGCAGCCCGCGGCGAAGGCACCGGCCGCGCCCGCGCCCGAGCCGCTGCCAGATCCGGAAATCCCCGCGGGGACCGAGATGGTCACGCAGACCATTCGCGAGGCGCTGCGCGATGCGATGGCCGAGGAGATGCGCCGCGACGGCGACGTCTTCATCATGGGCGAGGAGGTCGCGGAATATCAGGGCGCCTACAAGGTGACGCAGGGCCTGTTGCAGGAATTCGGCGCCCGCCGCGTGATCGACACGCCGATCACCGAGCACGGCTTTGCCGGCGTCGGCGTCGGCGCGGCGATGGCGGGCTTGAAGCCGATCGTCGAGTTCATGACCTTCAACTTCGCCATGCAGGCGATCGACCAGATCATCAACTCCGCCGCCAAGACGCTCTATATGTCCGGCGGCCAGATGGGATGCTCGATCGTGTTCCGCGGCCCGAACGGCGCCGCCGCGCGTGTCGCCGCGCAGCACAGCCAGGACTACGCGGCGTGGTACTCGCAGATCCCGGGCCTCAAGGTGATCGCGCCGTATTCGGCCGCCGATTACAAGGGCCTGCTCAAGGCCGCGATCCGCGATCCCAATCCGGTGATCTTCCTCGAGAACGAGGTGCTGTACGGCCACACCGGCGAGGTGCCGAAGCTGGCTGATTTCGTGGTGCCGATCGGCAAGGCGCGGATTGCCCGCGCCGGCAAGGACGTCACCATCGTCTCCTGGGCGATGGGCATGTCCTATGCGCTGAAGGCTGCCGACGAACTCGCCAAGGAAGGTATCGAGGCCGAGGTCGTCGATCTCCGCACCATCCGTCCGATGGACACCGAGACCATCATCAACTCGGTGAAGAAGACCGGCCGCGCGGTGACGGTCGAGGAGGGCTGGCAGCAGAGCGGCGTCGGCTCTGAGGTCGCCGCGCGCATCATGGAGCACGCCTTCGACTATCTCGACGCGCCGGTGGCGCGCGTCTCCGGCAAGGACGTGCCGATGCCCTATGCCGCCAACCTCGAAAAGCTCGCTCTGCCCTCCGTCGCCGAGGTGGTCGCCGCCGCCAAGGCCGTATCCTACCGGTAACGCCGATGGCCGGTCCCAAGGAGCAGCCGCTGCCGCCTGACGTGATGGGCCGCGACGACGCCATCGAGGTGCTGCGCGCCTTCGTCGTCGATGGCGGCCTGTCGATCGCGTTCCAGCGCGCTTTCGAGGAGCCGGACATGTGGGGGCTGATGCTGGTCGACATCGCCCGCCACGCGGCGCGCGCCTATGCGCGCGAGAGTGAATACACCGAGGACGAGGCGCTCGCGCGCATCGTCGAGATGTTCGAAGCCGAAATCGCCCGGCCGACCGACATGGGCCAAACCAAACCGCGGTCGCAACAAGGTCACTGACAATGCCGATCAATATTCTCATGCCCGCGCTGTCGCCGACGATGGAAAAGGGCAACCTCGCCAAGTGGCTCAAGAAAGAGGGCGACAAGGTCAAGTCCGGCGACGTGATCGCGGAGATCGAGACCGACAAGGCGACGATGGAAGTCGAGGCGGTCGATGAAGGCACGATCGCCAAGATCCTGGTGCCGGAGGGCACCCAGGACGTGCCGGTCAACGACGTCATCGCCGTCATGGCCGGCGACGGCGAGGATGTGAAGGCGGCAGCCAGCGCCGGAGCGGGTGCCGCACCGGCCGCTAAACCCGCCGAGGCGCCGAAGCCCGCCGCCCAGGCCGCGCCTGCGGCGGCTCCCGCACCGGCGGCGGCGCCTGCGCCGAAGCCGGCCGCAGCGCCAGCGCCGGCAGCGGCGCCTCAGGCTGCTGCACCGGCCGCGCAGGCTAACGGCCACGCCCGGGTGTTCTCATCGCCCCTGGCGCGCCGGCTGGCAAAGGAAGCCGGCATCGATCTTACCCGCATCACCGGCACCGGCCCGCATGGCCGGGTCATCGCGCGCGACGTCGACGAGGCCAAGTCCGGCAAGGGCCTGAAGGCGCCGGCGGCAGCGCCCGCCGCGGGACCGAGCATCGCGCCGTCAATGTCGGACAAGCAGATCCTCGCGCTGTTCGAGCCGGGCTCCTACGAGGTGGTGCCGCATGACGGCATGCGCCGCACCATCGCGCAGCGTCTCACCGCCTCGGTGCAGAACGTCCCGCACTTCTACCTCACCATCGACTGCGACATCGGCAAGCTGCTCGCCGCGCGCGAGGAGATCAACGCCGCAGCGCCGAAGGACAAGGAGAAGAAGCCGCTCTACAAGATCTCGGTCAACGACTTCGTCATCAAGGCGATGGCGGTCGCGCTGCAGAAGATTCCGAACTGCAACGTCAGCTGGACCGAAGGCGGCATGCTCAAGCACAAGCATTCCGACGTCGGCGTCGCGGTGGCGATGCCGGGCGGCCTGATCACGCCGATCATCCGCAAGGCCGAGACCAAGACACTCTCGACCATCTCCAACGAGATGAAGGATTTCGCCGCCCGCGCCCGCGCCCGCAAGCTGAAGCCGGAGGAATATCAGGGCGGCACCACCGCGGTCTCCAACCTCGGCATGTACGGCATCAACCACTTCACCGCCGTGATCAACCCGCCGCATGCCTCGATCCTCGCGGTTGGCACCTCGGAGGAACGTCCGGTGGTGCGCGGCGGCAAGATCGAGATCGCGCACATGATGAGCGTGACGTTGTCGTGCGATCACCGTGCGATCGACGGCGCGCTCGGCGCCGAGCTGATCGGTGCCTTCAAGCAGCTGATCGAAAACCCTGTGATGATGATGGTGTGACGGGCATCCCCCATGTACGCGATCGTCGGTCCGTACGTCCTGCTCGCCGCTATCGCCGTCGCGTTGCTCGTCGCGGTCAACCGCGACCTGATATCGACGATCCAGTTCAGGATCATGATGATCGGCGCCGCGGTGCTGGCGCTGGCGTGGTCCGTGTTCCTCGGTGCGGTATGGCGGGAGTACGGATGAATGGCCAGCATGGCTCGCACGCGCTGGCCCTGGATCTCGCTGTTGCTGTCGGCCGCACTGGTGCTCAATCCGGCCGGATTGGATTTTCTACACTCCGCGTTCTTCGCCGGCGAGCAGCTGGCGCGGAACATCGCCCAGCCGATCGTGCTGACGGCCCTGGCCATCATGGCCCTGGTGATCGGACTCGAATGGCTGGTCAGGTCATTGATCGCAAGAAGCCGCGCCCGCGGCGTCACACGTTGAGTTGAACGGGAGCCGCCATGGCCGACACATCCTTTGACGTCATCATCATCGGCTCCGGCCCCGGCGGCTACGTGACCGCGATCCGTGCCGCGCAGCTCGGTTTCAAGACCGCGATCGTCGAGAAATCCTATCTCGGCGGCATCTGCCTGAACTGGGGCTGCATTCCGACCAAAGCGCTGCTGCGCTCCGCCGAGATCTATCACTACATGCAGCACGCCAAGGATTACGGGTTGTCGGCCGACAATGTCTCGTTCGATCCGAAGGCGGTGGTGCAGCGCTCGCGCGGCGTCTCGAAGCGCCTCAATGACGGCGTCGGCTTCCTGATGAAGAAGAACAAGGTCACGGTGATCTGGGGCGAGGCCACGATCGATGCCCCCGGCAAGATCACGGTGAAGAAGTCGGCGGTCGAGGCGCCGAAGGGCGCCAGCGGCGAGGGCACCTATCAGGCCAAGCACATCATCGTGGCGACCGGCGCGCGGCCGCGCGTGCTGCCCGGGCTCGAGCCCGACAAGAAGCTGATCTGGACCTATTTCGAGGCGATGGTGCCGGAGCGGATGCCCAAATCGCTGCTGGTGGTCGGCTCCGGCGCGATCGGCATCGAGTTCGCCTCGTTCTTCCACACCATGGGCGCCGACGTCACTGTGGTCGAGGTGCTGCCGCAGATTCTCCCGGTCGAGGATGCGGAAATCGCAGGGCTCGCCCGCAAGCGGTTTGAGAAGATGGGGATCAAGATACTCACCTCGACCAAGGTGACAAAGCTCGAGAAGAAGGCCGACAGCGTGGTTGCGACCATCGACGACGGCAAGGAGAAGCCGCAAGCGGTGGAGTTCGAGCGCGTGATTTCGGCGGTCGGCGTGGTCGGCAATATCGAGAATCTCGGGCTGGAGAAGCTTGGCGTCAAAACCGATCGCGGCTGCATCGTGATCGACGGCCTCGGCAAGACCAACGTTCCCGGCATCTATGCGATCGGCGACGTCGCGGGACCGCCGATGCTCGCGCACAAGGCCGAGCATGAGGGCGTGATCTGCATCGAGGCGATCAAGGGCCTGCATCCGCATCCGATGGACAAGCTGATGATCCCGGGCTGCACCTACTGCAACCCGCAGGTCGCCTCCGTCGGCCTCACCGAGGCCAAGGCCAAGGAAGACGGCCGCGAGATCCGGGTCGGCCGCTTCCCGTTCGTCGGCAACGGCAAGGCGATCGCGCTCGGCGAGGATCAGGGCCTCGTCAAGGTGATCTTCGACAAGAAGACCGGCCAGCTGCTCGGCGCCCACATGATCGGCGCCGAGGTCACCGAGCTGATCCAGGGCTACGTCGTGGCGATGAATCTGGAGACCACGGAAGAGGAACTGATGCACACCGTGTTCCCGCATCCGACCTTGTCGGAAATGATGAAGGAAGCGGTGCTCGACGCCTATGGGCGCGTGCTGAATATTTGAGTGGCCGAATTCAGCTCGTCATGCGCGGGCTTGACCCGCATCCATCAAGCGAAAGCTTTTTTGCAAGATGGATCGCCGGGTCAAGCCCGGCGATGACAAGCGGAAAGAGCCGTTGACGCAAGAAGCCGGAGAAAGAACAGAGCCAGTGAAAGACAACGACAACCTCACCATCGAACGCCCGACTTTCGTCACCCATCTCGAATGCGCGATGGAGGGCGATCATTATCCCGCGGACCAGGTGCACAACCTCTCCAAGGCCGGCAAGCCGCTGCTGGTGCGCTATGACCTCGCCGGGGTGAAGAAGGTGCTCACCAAAGACGCGCTGGCCGAGCGTCCCGCCGATTTGTGGCGCTACCGCGAGCTGCTGCCGGTGCGCAAATGCAAGGATATCGTCAGCCTCGGCGAGGTCACGACGCCGCTGATCCGGCTGCCGCGGCTCGGCGCCAAGCTTGGCGGCGGCGAGATCATTGTGAAAGATGAAGGCCGGCTGCCGACCGGCTCGTTCAAGGCACGCGGCCTGGTGATGGCGGTGTCGATGGGCAAGGCGCTCGGCATCAAGCACATGGCGATGCCGACCAACGGCAATGCCGGCGCGGCGCTGGCGGCCTATGCGACCTCCTGCGGCATCAAGACCACGATCTTCTGCCCGGCCGATACGCCGGAGGTGAATGTCAGCGAGATCGAGCTGCAGGGCGCCACCGTCTATCGCGTCAACGGCTATATCGATGACTGCGGCAAGATCGTCGGCGAGGGCAAGGCGAAGGTCGGCTGGTTCGATACCTCGACCCTGAAGGAGCCGTACCGGATCGAGGGCAAGAAGACGATGGGGCTTGAACTTGCCGAGCAGCTCGGCTGGGACGTGCCCGACGTGATCTTCTACCCGACCGGCGGCGGCACCGGCCTGATCGGCATGTGGAAGGCGTTCGACGAGCTCGAGAAGATCGGCTTCATCGGAAGCAAGCGCCCGCGCATGGTCGCGGTGCAGGCCTCCGGCTGCGCGCCGATGGTGCGGGCCTATGAGGCCGCCACCGAGCACGCCGCGCGCTGGGAGGACGCCCACACCATCGCCTCGGGCATCCGCGTGCCCCAGGCGATCGGCGACTTCCTCATCCTGCGCGCGGTGCGCGAGAGCAAGGGCTTTGCGATCGCCGTCGATGACGACAAGATCAGCGCCGCCCTCAATGAGATCGCGCGCGAGGAGGGGCTGCTGCTGTGCCCCGAGGGCGCCGCGACCTATGCCGCCTACAAGGAGAGCCTCGCCGACGGCCGTGTCAGCAAGACCGACCGCGTGATGCTGTTCAACTGCGCCAGTGGCCTGAAATACCCCCTGCCGCCGATCACCCGCACGCTCGACCGGCACAAGCCGATCGACTTCTCGCAGTTCTGACGCCTCATCCGAAGGGCCATCTTGTCGAGAGGTGGCCCTTCAAAAATAATTGGAAACAAGAAAATTGAGGGAGAGCGTGATGCGGAAGCTGGTTCTGGCCGTATTGGCGATGTTCGCGTTGACGGGGACCGTTTCCGCGGAAACCTATCCCGCGCACCCGATCACCATCGTGGTGCCGTTTGCTGCCGGCGGCCCCTCGGATGCGATGGCGCGCATCCTCGGCGAACGAATGAAGCAGTCGCTCGGTGAGGTGCTGCTGATCGAGAACGTGACTGGAGCGGGCGGCTCGATCGGCGTCGGCCGTGCGGTGCGCTCGGCGCCCGACGGCTACACCATCTCGTTCGGCCATCTCGGCACCCATGTCGCCAACGGCGCGATCTACAAGCTCGGCTACGACCTCGTCACCGATCTCGAGCCGGTGGCGCTGCTGCCGAGCAACCCGATGATCATCGTCAGCAAGAACGCCGTGCCGGCGAAATCGCTGAAGGAGTTGCTGGAGTGGCTGAAGTCGCGGCCGGCGCCGCCGACCGCGGGCACCGCCGGCGCCGGCAGCGGCAGCCATATCGCCGGGCTCTATTTCGAGAACGTCTCCGGCATCAAGCTGCAATATGTACCGTATCGCGGCACCGGCCCAGCGCTGAACGACCTCGTCGCCGGCCAGATCGACATCATCGTCGACCAGACCTCGAACTCGATCAACCAGGTCCGTGCCGGCAATATCCGCGCCTATGCGGTCACCGATTCCAAGCGGGTCGCGAATGCGCCTGACGTTCCGACGGTCGACGAGGCCGGCCTGCCGGGCTTCCACATGACGCTGTGGTCCGGCCTCTGGGTGCCGAAGGGTACCCCGAAGGAGATCGTGGCCAAGCTCAACGCCGCTGCGGTCGAGGCGATGGCCGATCCGGCCGTGCAGAAGCAGCTCGAGAATTTGGGCTTGCAGATGCCGCCGAAGGATCAGCTCACGCCGGATGCGCTCGGTGCCTGGCAGAAGGCGGAAATCGCCAAATGGTGGCCGATGATCAAGGCCGCCAACGTGAAGGTGGATTGAAACTTGTCATCCCGGCCGCGCGCAATTGCGCGCTAGGCCGGGACGACGTTATTGCGACGGCATTGCCTCAGCCGGCGCCGCGTTGCTCTCCTGTGTCACGACGCGCTCGCCGTTCTTGGCCACCGCCGTGCCGGCATCCTCGAACCGCGCCTGGTAGACCGCGAAATTCTCCATCACGCGCTGCACGTAGTTGCGCGTCTCGGAGATCGGGATCCGCTCCACCCAGTCGACCGGATCGACCTTGGGATCGCGCGGGTCGCCGTAGGCCTTGACCCAGTCGCGGACGCGGCCGCGACCGGCGTTGTAGCCGGCAAAGGTCATGATGTGGCAGTTGCGATATTCCGACAGCAACGCGCTGAGCTCGGCTGCGCCCATCTGGGTGTTGTAGACGGGATCGGACACCATCCGGCTCCAGTCATAGCTGACGCCGAAGCGCTTGGCGGTGTCACGGCCGGCTTCCGGCGTCACCTGCATCAGGCCGACGGCGTTGGCCGCCGACTTGTCGCGCTGGTCGAACGCGCTTTCGGTACGCGCGATCGAGTAGGTCATGCTGCGCCCGATATCGGGCGCGATCGGCGTGTGCTTGGGAATGCCGATCACCGGGAAGGCGTAATGGTCGAAGGCAAAGCCGCGCGCGAGCGCGATCTTGCCGATCTGCAGCATTGCGCGGGCATCGTTGCGGCGGCCGGTCAGCTCGCCGAGCGCTTCGAGCATCCCGACATCGGTGCTTTCCTCGGCGAGGTCGGCGGCGAAATAGAGCACGACGTCGGGCTCGCCGATCGCATAGAGCATATCGGCGGCGCGGACCCGCTCGTCGGTCGCCATGCTGCCGGCGCTGGCAGCCGGCGAGGGCGCGCGCAGCTCGACGCCACCATCACGGCCGAGCTTGGCCAGCGCGAGCTGACCGTAATAGGCCGTCGGGTAGCGCGCGGCGGCCTGGTAGTCGGCCCGCATCGCCGCGGAATTTCCGAGTGCCTCGGCGGCGCGGCCGCGCCAATAGGCGGCGCGCGCCAGCACGGTCGGGTTGGTCTGGCCCTCATCGATATGCGCGAAGTGCGCCGCGGCGGTCTTGGCGTCGTTGAGATAACGCAGCGCGATCCAGCCGCGCATGAAGTGCATGTCGGAGCGGTAATAAGGATTGTCCGGCGCCGCCGCGGGCCGGATCACGTCATAGGCCGCCTGGTACTCGCCCTGGTCGAGCAGCTTGCGGGAGAGGATGCGGCGCTCGCGCCACCACTGGTCGGTGTCCTGCTGCGCCATCGTCTCGGGCTCAGCCGCGATCGTCACGCGCGCGGCTTCGTCGACCTTGTTCTTCGCAAGCAGCCACTGAATTCGGCACAGCGTGTAACCGAGATCGCGGCGGGCATCGGCCGGCACATCGTTGAGCGTGTCCTCTGCCTTGCTGGATTGTCCGCGGACCGCGCTGCAGGCTTTCACGATCGCCAGATCGTCGCTGCCGAGCCGCTGCGCCGCGCGCCTCGCGCCGGCGAGATCCTTGGCGCCGATCCGCTTGTCCATGCGCGCGCGATGGTCGTCGCGCGTCAGCAGGTCCTTGAACGCATCATAGGCGTCGCTCTCGGAGCGATCGGACAGCTCCTCCGAGCGCCAGGCTTCGCGCACCAGCCGGGTGGCGCCGTCGCGGTCGCCTTCGGCCAGCAGCGTGCGGGCGAGCGCGAACTTGCCCTTGGCGCTGATCGGCTGATCGAGGGTGAAGCCGTGCACCGTGGCCGGATCGCTGCGCTCCTGCCAGATCCGCGCTTCGGCGCGCTTGCGCAACAGCGTGACGCTAGGCCAATCCGGATTGGCCGTCACGAATGCCGCATAACGGCTGAACGGCGCGCTCGATTCCGAGTGGCGCAGCAGATACCACTCGACGAGTTTTCGCCCGACCGGGTCGGTGATCCTGGCCTGGATATCGGTCGCGTCGCTGGTCTTGCCTCTGCGCGCGGCGAGGATCGCGTCCCTGATCGTGGCGAGATCGCCCAACAATTGCGGCTCGGCGGGTTTCTCCGGCTCGGGCGCCTTCTCAGCGGATTTGGAAGGATCGGATTTGGCCTTCGCGGATTTACGTTTGTCGGCGCCGTGTCTGGCGTGCCGCCGCTTGCCGGAGGCACTCTCGCGCGCGGCCTTGCCGCCATGCGCCTTCTTGTCCCCGTGGCCGCTTTTGGCCTGGTGCTGGTGATGCGGCTTGGCGGTCGCCTGGACCGGAAGCAGCGCGAGCGCGGCGGCGGTGGCGAAGCACGCCAGCGGACGTAGGCAACTGTTCATTCCCTGGTCCCCCCTGAGAAACCATGAGGCACAACAGAACGCGTCATACGGCGGCACAACCGCCGCAGATTATCACTACCCTCGATTCTCGAGTCTTAATGCAGCTGCAACTCAACAGGGAAAACGCGGCAAAATATGGAATATGGCGTGTGGAACCCGCGGGAACCGGGGTTTTCACGGACGAAAATGGCGGGCAGCACCGTGCTTTGACCGGTTCCGCGTGAGTTGTATCGTCGTCGCGAGCGCACGTGGGGGCTGCCGATGTCACTGCCACATCACTTTTCTCGAGCCGGTGCGTCATGACGGCTCGCCTCAGAACGATCCTCGACGGCGGCCGCTATTTCGAAGGCCCGCGATGGCATCGCGGGCGGCTCTGGTTCGTCGATTGCATGGCGCGGGCGCTTCTGAGCATCAGCTCGTCGGGCGAGTTGCAGGAGCATGCTGCGCTGACCGACGACACGCCGTGTGGTCTCGGCGTCCTGCCTGATGGCGACATCGTCGTGCTGACGATGTTCAGGAAGCGGCTGCTGCGGTTTTCCGATGGAGCGCTGTCGCTCTATGCCGATCTCTCCGAGGTCGCGACCGGCACGATCGACGACATGATCATCGACGGGCAGGGACGCGCCTATGTCGGCGATCTCGGCTTCAACCTGCCGCCGCCGGAGCGCCGCGGTGCGGTCGGCCGGATCATCCTCGTGACGGCCGATGGCAGTGCGCGCGTCGTTGCTGAAGGCTTGCGGTTTCCCAACGGCATTGCCGTCTCCTCCGACCATCGCCGACTCGTCGTTGCCGAAATGGATGGCGCCGGTCTCGCCGAATACGACATCGCGCCGGACGGCGGCCTGAGCCTGCGCGGGCGGTTCGGCAGCATCAACGATCCCGATGGCATCTGCCTCGATGCCGACGGGGCGACCTGGGTCGCGTCCTTCACGGAAGATGCTTTTGTCCGGATCGATCGCACCGGTGTGGAGCGTAAGCGCATCACGGTGTCCGGCCGCCGCGCGCTTGCCTGCGCGCTCGGAGGCGCGGACCGCAGGACGCTGTTCTGCCTGAGCGCGGAGACGTCCTACGAGGAGCTACGCAAGGGCAGGTCCGCGTCGCGGATCGATGTGGTCGAGGTCGACTCGCCGGGTGATGGCTATCCCTGACCCGACCGCAGGCGCGTCTCACTTCTTCTTTTTCTTCTCTTTCCTCTTCAGGATATCGGCCTGACTCCTGAAGGCGCGGGCGAGGGAGCGCATCTGGTTGGCGACAAGTGCGTCGGCCGTCGTCAATGCAACTCGCTCCGCGGTCTGCGCCTGCCTGCGAATTGCCTTGGCCATTTTCATGAAGGAACCGATCGCGTCGCGTCGCTCTGGTTCCTGCACCGGCGACGGCGGCTTGAAGCCATCTCGCGGCCTTGAGTTTCGTTCTTGTTTCGTTCATATTGGCGCGCTCCGGGGGAGTGCTGCCATGGACGCCGAGCGAGACCGCGAAATCATCAGGCTGTGGAACGAGCTCCGCCGGCTGCAGCGCGAGGGGCGTCCGACGGCGGTGCTGGTCCGCCGGATCGAGAAGGCGCTCGCGGAACGCGAGCAGGAGGCCGCCTGAAACTCCGGTCTTGCCGCGTCCCCTCTGCCCGAAAACGGTCTAGCGCCCGCCGTCCGGCCCCATGATCAGATTCGGCAGCCAGGTCGAGATCTCCGGAAAGAAGCAGAGCAACAGCACTGCGAACATCATCAGCAGCACGAATGGCAGCGTACCCCAGATCACCTCGCTCAAGGGGATGTCGGGCGCGACGTTGCGGATGACGAAGATGTTGAGCCCGACCGGTGGATGGATTAGGCCCATCTCCATCACGATGGTCATGACGACGCCGAACCAGATGATGTCGAACTCGGCCGCGCGCAGCGGCGGCAGGATGATCGGCGCGGTCATCAGGATGATCGAGACCGGCGGCAGGAAGAAGCCGAGCACGATCACCATCACGAGGATCGCAAACAACAGCTCCCAGCGCGGCAGGTGCATGGCGACGATCGCTTCCGCCGCCGACTGCGAGATGTGCAGGTAGCTCATCACATAGGAATAGAGCAGCGACATGCCGATGATCAGCATCAGCATGGTGGACTCGCGGATGGTCGATTTCAGGATCGGCGACAGGTCGCTGGGCGTCCACACGCTGTAGATTACGGCGATCAGCCCGAGCGCCAGGAGGCCGCCGAGGCCGGCGGTTTCCGATGGGGTGGCGTAGCCGCCATAGAGCGCGATCATCACGCCGGTCAGCAGCAGCACGAACGGGATCACGCGCGGCAGCGCGCTGAAGCGCTCGGCCATGGTGAATTCGTCATGCTGCAGGATCGCCGCGTCCTTGCCGGTCGCGTCATAGACGGCTCGGGCCATGGCGTATTCCTTGCGGAAGCGGAACACCGCGTAGAAACCGAACAGCGTCACCAGCAGCAGGCCGGGGCCGATGCCGGCGAGAAACAGCCGTCCCAGCGATTTCTCGGCTGCGACGGCGAACAGGATCATCGTGATCGAGGGCGGCAGCAGGATGCCGAGCGTGCCGCCGGCGGCGATGATCCCCGCGGCAAAGCCGCCTGAATAGCCGCGCTTGCGCATCTCCGGGATGCCGGCCGAACCGATCGCCGAGCAGGTCGCCGGCGAGGAGCCGGCCATCGCCGCGAACAGGGCGCAGGCGAACACATTGGCGACGCCGAGGCCGCCGGGCACGCGGTGCAGCCAGGCGTGCAGCGCCGAATAGAGGTCCTGGCCGGCTCGCGATTTGCCGATCGCCGCGCCCTTCAGGATGAACAGCGGGATCGACAGCAGCGTGATCGAGGCCATCTCCTCGTAGACGTTCTGCGTCACCGTATCGAGCGAGGCCGCCGGCATGAAGATCGCCATGAACACGACCGCGACGGCACCGAGCGCGAACGCGATCGGCATACCGGAGAACATCGCAAACAGGGTGGCAAGTCCGTAGGAGATACCAATACCAAACACGGTCATCGGCGCGCGCCACCCGTCAGCGGAATGATGATTTGCAGGAGGATCTGCACGCAGAGCAGCGTCATGCCCAGCGCCATCAGCACGTAGGGGATGGCGAGCGGCGGCGACCACATCGAGTTGGACACCTGGCCGTCGACATAGGCTTCATGCGCCAGGGTCCAGGATTTCCAGGCAAAGAAGGCGCAGAACGCGAAGCTCGCGACGTCGACCAGCCACAGCCGGATCGCGTTGGCGCGCGCCGAGAGCAGCCCGACGAACGCCTCGATGCTGACATGGCCGCGCTGGCTCTGCACATAGGCCGAGGTCATGAAGGTGGCGCCGACCAGGAGGAAGACGGCCGCCTCGTCCTGCCAGTAGTTCGGGCTGTGGAACAGGGCGCGGCCGAGCACGCTGTAGCTCAGGATCACGCAGGCCGCGACCAGGGCGAGCGCGGCGAACACCACGATGATGTTGTTGCAGATGGACAGCGCGCGCCCAAGCAAGGCCACGG
Source organism: Bradyrhizobium sp. USDA 4503 (assembly GCF_054055815.1). NCBI lineage: Bacteria > Pseudomonadati > Pseudomonadota > Alphaproteobacteria > Hyphomicrobiales > Nitrobacteraceae > Bradyrhizobium > Bradyrhizobium sp. USDA 4503. The sequence continues at coordinate 1,551,358 of NZ_JBSRXS010000001.1, read as the reverse complement.
GCGTGTTGCCCGCGGCGATGCTTGCGGTTTCGGCCTGATCCGCGACCGGACCATGGATCATGCGGCGACGTCGCTAGCGAGCTTCAGCAGGTTGGCGGCGGTGGCGGTCTTGGCGCCATAGTCCTTCCACGCGGTATCGCGCGCGATGTCGCGCCACTTGCCGACAATGGTTGCATCGAGCGCGCTGACCTTGGCGCCGGCCTTCTCATAGACCTTGGCGACTTCGGTATCGTCGTCCTGCGCCCCCTTTCGGCCAAACGCCTCGAGCTCGGTGCCGACGGCAAGGATGATGTCCTGCTGGTTTTTCGGCAGCTTGTCGAAGATTGCCTTCGACATCATCAACGGCTCCAGCATGAACCAGTAGGAGGCGCCGGCGCCGGAGGTCAGCGATTTCGCGACCTCCTCGAGGCGGAACGAGATCAGGCTGGTGGAGGAGGTGATGCCGGCGTCGCAGGCGCCGGTCTGCATCGCGGCGTAGAGCTCGTTCGACGGCACCGACAGCACAGCGGCGCCAGCGGTCTGCAGCACCATGTCCATCTCGCGCGAGCCGCCGCGCACCTTGAGGCCCTTGGCATCTTCAGGCGCCACGATCGCCTTGGAGCGGCTGGCGACGCCGCCGGCCTGCCAGACCCAGGAGATCAGCAGAATGCCCTTGTCGGCGAGGAAGTCGCTCAAGGCCTTGCCGACCGGCTCCTTCTTCCAGCGCAGGCCCTGGTCGTAGGTGGTGACGAGGCCCGGCATCAGGCCGATATTGGTCTCCGGCAATTCGCCGCCGGCATAAGGCATCGGATACAGGCTGAGATCGAGCGCGCCCTTGCGCATCGCCGAGAACTGCGCGTTGGTCTTGATCAGCGACGAGTTCGGGTAGACCTCGGCGGTCAAATCGCCGCCCGAGCGCTTGGCGACCTCGGCCGCGAACATCCTGCACAGCCGGTCGCGGAAGTCGCCCTTGTCGATGGTGCCGCCGGGGAACTGGTGCGAGATCTTCAGCGTGGTCGCGGCATGCGCGGTCCCGATGCCCATCCGCAGGACGGAGGGTGCGGCGAGGGCGGAAGCGAGGACGTGGCGGCGTGTGAGCATTGTTCTCCCCTGAGAGCTTCTTGAGTGGCTGTTAGGCCGGCGCGGAGCTTTAGCTTAGCCGGTCTTCGCGTGAATGTTCTCTAGTCTGATAGTTCGAGGCGCCCTGATAGTGCGAGCCGATACGCGGCTGCAAGTCCTGACGTTCAAGTCCTGACATTCAAGTCCTGACGTTCAAGCCTTGCCGTTGTTGCGGTGCACACTGATGCGCGGTGACGCCGCGTCGTCACGCAACCGTCGCGCGACCAGCCGCCGGGCGACCGCAGCCGTGCTGCTTCAAGAATTCGTTATTGGAGGTAACGACGGCCGGCGCAAGTGCGTCGAGTAGAGAGCGGCAAGTCGTCGCGCTCACATTCGACCACACAAGGGATCATCACCATGACCACCAAGACCCGCCTCGGCCTTTCCGCCGCGCTGCTCTCGTTCAGCCTGGCGCTGGCGCCCGCCGCCTTCGCTCAGGACAAGATGGGCAAGGATGACGCGATGAAAAAGGAAGACTCGATGTCCAAGGATGCCATGAAGAAGGACGGTGGCATGATGAAGAAGGACGACGCCATGAAGAAGGACGGCGGCGCGATGATGAAGAAAGACGACGGCATGAAGAAGAACTGACTGCCGTCATCGCCCGCTATCCGCAGGCCCGCCGCTCTGGCGGGCCTGGTTGCGCCTTAGCGCTTCTTCTTGCCGCGCTCCTTGCGTGCCGCGTAGCGGGCATCGCGCTTGGCCTTCTGCTCGGCGAGCAGCGCCTCCTCGCGGGCGGCTTCCTCTTCCTTCTCGCGGGCAATGCGGGCGGCCTCGGCGGCGGCGGCCTCTTCCTCGCGGCGCTTCTGCTCGGCCTTTTCGGCCTCACGGGCTTCCTTGGCCTTGGTGCGGCGTTCGGCGATTGCCGCGCGCTCCTCGGCACGTGCCTTCACAGCGGGATCGTCAGCTCCCGGCTGGGCGCGAAACTTGTTGAGGAGGTTTTGCCGCGCCTGCAGGGCCGCTTTCTGGCGGTCGGCAAAACCCGGTTCCTTGAAGCCACTCATAGAGGAAGCCTTGCTGCTTTCTGTTCGGGTGATGGATGGGGTTGGTTCGGCGTTTCAATAAGTGAATGGCGACGAAATTGCCAGTGGTGAACGGAGGGCTGTGGAGCAAGGGAGATATGAGCCAGCGTCAAGCAGCCATCGTTCGCCCCGCGGACGCGTGGTGAGTGGCTGGTCACCAAGGGCTGTTGAACAAGGGCTGTTGAAAAGTTCAGCCGCGCTGGAGGTGCTCGCGTCGTCCGTTACCCAGGACTTTGGCGACCGTCTCGGCGGTCATCGCGCTCCGGTCCGAGGCGCGTTGGGCTTCCAGCCTGTCGCGCGCCCTTTCGACGATCAGTAGGCTGATCAGCCGCTGCCTGCTGCTCTCATCGACAGCCTCCGAGAGCAACTGCCTGTAACGCTGATAGTCGTACGTCGTCGCTTCTTGTTCGCTCATCGGCACGCCCCGCACACGCGCTCCACTTCAGCGAGTAGTCTTTCGCGAGTCGCCCCTGGCGCGCAACGGAATTGCGGTGCCGACGGCCGCGGCCGTGCATTTCGTTGTGCGACTGTTGCAGAATTGATCGCACGCAACCGTGCAAAGGGTCATGATGCGGACCGTGGCAACCGGGAACCGAAGCGGGCATGAGCGAATCCGACGACGGAGGCAGCAGAAGGGGCGCGCTGATCGGACTGCTGGTCGCAGCGGTCATGCTCGCGGTCGGCCTCTGGCTCGCGCATGACCTGACGGCGGCGAGCAAGATGCAGGACTGCCTGATGTCGGGCCGGACCAATTGTAATGTGATCGAGCCGGCGCGCTAACCCCGTCTTGCGGCAGTGCAATATCGATCCCACATCAAGCCCAAAGACTCGGGCTGAACTGTTTGATCCCGGTTGTGATTCCGATCACACGTGGACAGGCGGTTGCCTCGTCTCCTGGAGATCGGCGGGAACCAAGGCCATGATGTCCAAGCTGTGGTCCGGAAAGGGCGCGGCGCTGGCTGCCGCAGGCGCGGCGGGTGCCGTTTTGGTGGCGTATCTATCCCTGACACTGGCGTCGCCCGAGCCGGTGTCCAATGCGGCGCTCGGGCCGGAATGGCAATGCAGCCGGGTTGCTTTCGTGCTGACCACCTGCACCAGGGGGACCGAGGCGGAACGCGAGGCTGAGGCCAAGCCGGAAGGCGAGGTCAAGGCGATCCCGGTGCGGGCGAAGGACGATTGTCCGCCAGAACTCTAGCGGCCGTATTTCAAGTCATTTCTTGGTGGTACTGCGCGGCTTGATCGACAGGCCGAGGCGCATCGCCATCTTCTTGATCCGCTCCGGCGAGCGGCCGGTCGCCTTCACGACCTCCTCCAGCGACTTCGAGGAGCGTGCCAGTTCCATCAGTCGTCGGTCCTCCTTGAACGACCACCGCGGCTTTCGGGCCATCTTGTTGGTTTCCTTGTGCATTGCTGGGCAACAAAGCCGCCAGGCGGGGTCGCCTGACGGCCTTGCCGGTGTGGGCCCGGACCTTGGGGAAATGTCCGGTGGATAAGCAATACTGCTTCCGAATAAGGCCGCAATTGAAACCGGAATTTAACCTAACCCATCAAGGTTACTTGCAACATTACTCGGATACGGCGTGGCAGGAGGCCTTATGCGCAAGGTCGCCATTTTGAGTGCCGCAGCATTTTTACTGTCCGGTTGCTGGTCCGACCCGGAGGTTACGGGATCGACCAACAGCTGTGCGGCCAATCTCTACAGTCAGTACAATCCCAAGGTCATGGATCAGTGCGTCAACGCCCTGCATCAAATGTGATCGCGGCAACGTTACGACCTGCACGACCTCCTGCACGCTGAAGGGCGCGCGGTAATCGATCCGCGCGTCCGATGCCAGCGAGGCCTCGTGGCGTCACGCCACCGAGCCGCCTTGCGTGGCGCGATGATCGCCTTTATCGCGTCTGGCAGCGGCGCCGTCGGCGCGCGGGACACTGAGAGCGTGGAACAGGGCGCGATGAGCGGGCTTTCCTATGTCGCGGTCGACTGGGGCACCAGCAGCTTCCGGCTCTGGCTGACGGGCGCCGGTGGCAAGGTGCTCGGTGAGCGCCGCAGCGATGAAGGCATGACCGCGGCAGCCAGGACCGGCTTTGCGGCCGTGCTGCAATCGCATCTCGATGCGCTGGGTGTGCCGGCCGACCTGCCGGTCGTGATCTGCGGCATGGCGGGCGCGCGGCAGGGCTGGGTCGAGGCCGGCTATATCGATACGCCGGCGCATCTGTCGGACATCCTCAAGGGCGCTGTCGTGGTCAGCGGGCAGACGCGCGAGATCCGTGTCCTGCCTGGAATTGCGCAGCGTGATGCCGCCGCGCCGGACGTCATGCGCGGCGAGGAGACCCAGCTGCTGGGGGCGCTCGGCTTGAATGCGCCGGGCGAGGCGCTCGTCTGCATGCCGGGAACGCATTCCAAATGGGTGAGGGTCCGCGGCGGAACGGTCGAACGCTTTGCGACCTTCATGACCGGAGAGCTGTTCAGCGCGGTCGCGCGCGACACCATCCTGTCGCACGCCGTCGCCGGCGCCGAGGAAGCTGTTGACGGCGATGCGTTCCGCGCGGCGGTCGCGGCGGCATTCGCGGCGCCGGCGCTAGCGGCCGATCTGCTGTTTCGCGTGCGATCGCGGCAGCTGCTGTTCGGCGGCAACGCACAGGCCGCGCGCGAGACGATCTCGGGCACGTTGATCGGCGTCGAACTCGCGGCGGGCCTTGCGGAGCGGGAGCAGGGAGCGCCGGTTACGCTGATTGCCTCGGGCCGGTTGCAGCGGCTCTATCAGATGGCGCTCGAATGCCTTTCGATTCCGCTCAATGTTATGGATGCGGAGGAGGCGGTTCGCCGTGGCCTCGCCGGCGCGGCGGCGGCGATCTGGAAGAAGTGAGGGATCAACGCATGAGTATTCCGTTTCCGCCGATGAAGCGGCCGCTGGTCGCGATCCTGCGCGGCGTCAAGCCGGACGAGGTGCTGGGCATCGTCGGCGCGCTGCTCGACGCCGGCATGACCGCGATCGAGATTCCGCTGAACTCGCCAGAGCCGTTCCGCTCGATCGAGATCGCGGCGAAGCGCGCGCCGGCCGATGTTCTGATCGGCGCGGGCACGGTGCTGACTGCAGCCGACGTCGATCGCCTGCACGACGTCGGCGGCCGCCTCATGGTGTCGCCGAATGTCGATGTCGAGGTGCTGGCGCGTGCAAGGGACCACGCGATGATCACGATGCCCGGCGTGTTCTCGCCGACGGAAGCGCTGCTCGCCGCGCGCGCGGGGGCATCGAGCCTGAAATTCTTTCCGGCCAGCGTGCTCGGTGCCGCCGGCATCACCGCGATCCGCGCCGTGCTGCCGCCGGATGTGACGATCGCCGCGGTCGGCGGCGTCTCGGACCAGAATTTCGCCGAGTATGTGAAGGCGGGCATTCGCGCCTTCGGTCTCGGCAGCAGCCTTTACAAGCCGGGCATGACGGGTGCGGATATTGCGGACAGGGCAAGGGTGACGATCGAGGCCTATGACAAGGCCGTGCAGGGTACCGGCTAGGCTCGGCGCAAGCGCGCTAATCGTCCCGCCTGCCGCCGTCGATCACCCTGAACAGCGGGGCCGCCTCGCGGGGATTCTCAAGCAGCTCTTCGACCATGGCGATCGCGGCCGCGACGTATTTCCCGGTCGCGGCGTCCAGCGGCCGTTCGGCTTCGTCCGAGAGTGCAAGCATTGCGCCTTCGAGCAGCTTGCGGGTGCGGACGGCGGACTCGTCGCCGGCGGTGAGGGCGGCGCGCGCGATCGATCGCAGCACGAACAATTCGCCCTCCAGCCGCAGCAGGCGGTCGTTCAGCTTGCTCAGGACGGTGTTCAGGTTCCGCATGACGCGCTCTCCGGGCATTGGACTCGTCTTCCATACACGGTCATTCCTGACGAAATTCTTGTGGCGACCACGCACCATCTGGTTGGTCGAATGGCATCTCGGATCTCCTCATGTTCCCGGTGGCCCGGGCATTGCCATTTGACGAAGGCATCAATGGCCCTAATAGAATGGCCGCGGTCCGGCGCCGCCCGGGAGGCGCGTCGGCTTCACCCCATCGCAACGAGGGAATTGATATGAGGATTGCCGTCGAAACGACCGTTGCCGCGCCGATCGCGGATGTCTGGCGCGCCTATACGACGCCCGACGACATCAAGCAGTGGAACGCGGCTTCCGACGATTGGCACACGACCGCCGCGACCGTCGACCTGCGCACCGGCGGCGCCTTCTCGTCGCGAATGGAAGCCAAGGACGGCAGCATGGGGTTCGATTTCGCCGGCACCTACACCAGGGTCGAGGAGCCCCGGCTGCTCGAATATTCGTTCGGCGATCGCAGCGCGCAGGTCGCATTCACGCCGGAGACCGGCGGCGTCAAGGTGCAGGTCAGCTTCGACAGCGAGGATACTCATTCGGTCGAGCAGCAACGCGGCGGTTGGCAGGCGATCCTGGATAACTTCAAACGTTACGTCGAAGCCAAGCGGCGGTCCTGATCCGGCGATCGGAGGGCGGCGTGACGTTGAAGCGACCGCGCGCGGCGATGCCGGCGAGCATTCGCCGCGAGCTCGATGCGACTGGACCGATGCAGGCGTTCAAGGCGCGCCCGCCGTATCAGCGCAACGACTATCTGCACTGGATCGGCCGCAGCGTGCGAACTGCAACACAGCGCAAGCGGATCGACCAGATGCTGGCGGAATTGAAGGCCGGTGGGGTGTATATGGGAATGGCGCATCGGCCGAGCAAACCAAAGTGAGACTCTCGCGGCGTGACCGAGCGCGCTGTGCGTTCGCATCGCTCGCGTGATGTTTTGGTCGTGCGAATCCTCATCGAACAAAAAGGACGATCTGGGAATCGTCCATCGCGGTCCTGAAAAATATCGACGACCGATGCGCGCACTCACAATCCTCTAGAGAAACATTCTTGGATTAAGAAATTGCGAAGAGCGCTGCCGGAGCTCACGGCAAGTGGAACCTACAATCGCACGAACGGAAAGCGATCAGTCCCTCAATCGCCGCCGGAACTTTGTTCACGCACGGAGAACTACGGAATCGTTTCGTGCGCTGAATGATAAAGACGCGAGTGATTTCACGGCACACGGCGAACATCGAAAAAGAAAGGCCTCAGCGCGTGGGCCACGCTGAGGCCAAGTAGACACTTTGGTCGTGAGGCACCGTCGCCGGCGCCTCGATGCCTAACCTATCTTTGTTTCTGTGTTTCCAAATGGCCCATTTGGGCCATGCCGCGTGATAGCCAATTTGGGACATGCGCCGCTGGCACAAAGTGTGCAGACTTGGAGCTGTCAGGATTTTGCATCACCTTCCTGGGGCTAGGGCCAGCGCCGTCCGCATCTATTTCAAGCGGACGGCGTTGTGCATTCCGGCGGCCGCGCCGGCCATCGCCTGGCTGCGCTCAGGGTCAGCGGTCCACCGGCCGAATCTCGAGGTTCTCGATTTTCAGGGGCGGCGTTGAGGGGACGTTCCGCTCGTTCAACGGATGCAGCGTGATCGGCGTATTCGTGCCGCCGGCGAGAACGTTGACGTCGGCGCCGTCGGCATGGGCGTAGCCGCCGGCGAGATCGTCGCTTCCAAGCCACGGCACGGGCGCCATCACCTTCCAGGTCATGGCGACTTCTTGATCTCCGATCAAAGCGCCGAGGTTGCGGATGGCCGCGACATAACGACTGTCCGGCGTGCTATCGACGTGCAGCACGCAATTGAGGTTGGTCACCGGACCCACCATGAACCCGGTATCAGGTCCGCCACGACACTCAAGCGTTCCGGCCTGCACCTGCTGCGCATTGGCGGCTGCGAGCGGCGCAGCGAGAACCGCCGCACCACACAGAGCAGAGGCGATCGGACGGCTTGTCACACGCATGGTGCTGGTCAACGCGGATCGGCGCGCAATCGGCCCATGAACCCGCGTGCGGCCTTCGCTTGTGGTTAAGAGAGCCTTAGAGATTGGTTTGATTGCTGCCGACGGTCGACGTTCGCGAGCGACCGGCCAGGAGGACGACGATCAACCAGCGGCGATCCTTTTCATCGCCGTGCCGGCTGACACCTCGATGGTGGAGCTATCGACGTCGAACGAGCGTGCTTGATTTCCAGGCAGGAGAGGCCGCGGGCGAAGCAAGGGAATGGTCCCGGCACTGACGCCGGACCGTTCGGATCATGGCGGTGAGCCCGTCCCGAAAAATTACGCCGCCGGGCTCGAAATGCATTGTCCCGGCGGCGCCTGTTCCAATCTGGGCCCGCAATCCCAGTCATGTTTGTGTCTGCAAAACCGGCGCCAAGGTTCGAGCGCCCCCGTAATCATACGGGGCCTGGGAGTCCCGCGATGGATTGGTGCTGGCTGCTTGTGCGCTGGCGAAGGTCCGATTGTCTGGGGTGATCCAAGCCGCGGCGCGAGAACGGCTGATCGTCACCGATGCTCCGCCCGGTCAGATATGATGCTCGAGCTTGCGCATCTCCTGCAGGCGAGCCAGGCAGAAATCCCGATACAATTCGTTGATGAAATCCCACATGACCTAATCCCCTTGGTCCAATGCCCGCGACACTACGCCGGGTTTGTTTCCGGCCGGCTTCGCGGCTTGCGGAAAATGATTTCATTGAAGGGGGAGTGGGGTGGCGATCCCGGCCAAGGTTGACAGAATGTAGATAAAACAATGGGTTAGCGTCAAGGTTAGGCAGTTTGGGTGCCATTGAGTCCCATACCGATTTTTGGCTACTGCCTAACCTTCGGGTCAGCCGTGACTTCGCTTACTTCGATTGACGGCAACGATCAGGCTGGGTTGCTCAAGTAGGCGAGACGATGGAAGTCTGATCCTGCGCGGCCACCTCGTTCGTCCGATCGAAGTTCTGCAGATCATCGAGGCCATCGGCGCCAAGATCTCGGGTCCCGTCATGCACGCACGCCTCGTTGCATCCAAGTACGGTGAATTCCCAATAGAGACCTGGCACATGGGTGTGCCGACCGGCGAAGATGGCATCTGACCCTTCGAGCATATTTCACGGCGCTCGAAATCATGTCCATCACCGGACACACCGACATCCGAGAGATTGAGCGTTGTTGCCGCGAGGGCGCACGCAAGAAACTGGCTGTTGCAGCTATTGCGAAACTGCAAAGTGGATTCGATGTGTCCGATAATCGAAAATTGCCTAACCCAAGTCCGAGGCTGGACAAAATTGCCTATAAGTCATTGAAATCATTGGCAGGAAAAGCCATCTGGCGATCCCGGCAGGATTCGAACCTGCAACCCGCGGAGTAGAAATCCGCTACTCTATCCAGTTGAGCTACGGGACCGTGGCGGCCTTGTAGCACCGCCAATATGAAAAATCCGCCTTTCCGCCAAGTCCGTCCGAACCGATTTTTGTGGTCGAACGACAAAGGCGAGCAGGGCGCCCGCCCTGCGTTGGCCTGTCCAGCCTGCCGAGCCGCACGACGCTGCCGCCGGGGTGGTCAAAGGAATGTCGGCAATGCGATCTGCGACGTTTTCGTCCGTTCATGTCCGCGCCTTCACTCCGTCACCTTTTCGCGCACTTTTGGCCCCAACGCGGCGTTCGACCGCGGGGCGTTCAGGAGCTCCATCATGATCGGATTGGTTCGTGCCGCCACGATATGCGCCACGCTGCTGCTCGCCCTGGTGGGCGCCCAGGCCGCGGACAAGGCCTTCAAGCGCGACGATCTCGCCGATTCCGCGATCAAGCTGGAAGCCCAGATCAAGAACGAGGCCGGCGCGGTCAACAAGTCGGCCGCGACCCTGCGCACCGACGCCGACGCCGCGTTCAAGCGCAATGATTTCCGCGGCGGGCTGCAGATCCTCGGCCAGATCGCGGCGACCACGCCCGAGGACGGCGCCAACTGGCTGCGCCTCGCCAGGACGATCTTCCAGATCCGGTCGGCGGGCTCCAGCGAACAGACGTTCCTGATGGAGCGCGCCTCCACTGCCGCCTACATCGCCTATCAGCGCGCCGGCAATGCGGGCGAGGAGGCGGACGCGCTGGCCGTGCTCGGCAAAGCGCTTGCCGAGCGCAAGCTGTGGCGCCCGGCGCTGGACAGCTTGCGGCTGTCGCTCGACATGCGCGAGGTCGCCGATGTCCGCGGCCAGTACGAGAAGATGCGCGACGAGCACGGTTTCCGGCTGCTCGATTATACCGTCGATTCCGACGCCGCCTCGCCGCGGGCCTGCTTCCAGTTCTCGGAGGAACTCGCCAAGCGCGTCGACTTCGCGCCGTATCTCGCGCTCGCCGGCACCGACAAGCCGGCCTTGTCGGCGGAGGGCCAGCAGCTCTGCGTCGACGGGCTCAAGCACGGCGAGCGCTACAACATCAATCTGCGCGCCGGCCTGCCGTCGACCGTCAAGGAGACCCTGCCGAAATCGGCCGAGTTCAACATCTATGTCCGCGACCGCAAGCCGTTCGTGCGGTTCACCGGGCGGGCCTATGTGCTGCCGCGGACCGGACAGCGCGGTATCCCGGTGGTCAGCGTCAACACGCCGGCGGTCAAGGTTGACGTCTTCCGGATCGGCGACCGCAACCTGATCAACACGGTGATCGACAGCGACTTCCAGAGCACGCTGAGCCGCTACCAGCTCTCCGATCTCGGCGACCAGCGCGGCGTCAAGGTGTGGTCCGGCGAGCTTGCGACAGCGACCACGCTGAACCAGGACGTCGTCACGGCGTTTCCGGTCGACCAGGCGCTCGGCGACCTGCAACCCGGTGTCTATGTCATGACCGCCGCGGCCAAGGGGCCGGGCACCGACGACGACGGCACGCTCGCGACGCAATGGTTCATCGTCTCGGACATGGGCCTGTCGGCCTTTTCCGGCAATGACGGTATCCACGTCTTCGTCAACTCGCTGGCTTCGACCGAACCGGTCGCCAACGCCGACGTGAAGCTGGTCGCCCGCAACAATGAGATCCTGGCCGCGCGCAAGACCGATGCCGCCGGCCATGTGCTGTTCGAGCAAGGCCTGGCCCGGGGCGAGGGCGGGTTGTCGCCGGCACTGCTGACTGTCATGGGCGAGAAGGCCGACTATGCCTTCTTGAGCCTGAAGACCAATGCGTTCGACCTCACCGACCGCGGCGTCGCGGGCCGGGCGATCCCGGCCGGCGCGGACGCCTTCGTCTACGCCGAGCGTGGCGTCTACCGCTCCAGCGAGACCGTCTATCTGACCGCGCTGTTGCGCGACGGGCAGGGCAATGCCCTGACCGGGACGCCGCTGACCATGGTGATCGAGCGCCCCGACGGCGTCGAATTCCGCCGCGCCGTGCTGCCCGACCAGGGCGCCGGCGGCCGGATGCTGGCGGTGGCGCTCAATTCGGCGGTGCCGACCGGCACTTGGCGCGCCCGTGTCTTTACCGACCCGAAGGGCTCGTCGGTCGGCGAGACCACCTTCATGGTCGAGGATTACATTCCCGAACGGGTCGAATTCGATCTGACCAGCAAGGAGAAGGTGATCAAAGCTGAAGTTCCAGTGGAGCTTCAGGTCTCCGGCCATTTCCTCTACGGCGCGCCGGCCTCGGGCCTGCAGCTCGAGGGCGACATGCTGGTAGCGCCCGCGGCGAACGGCCGGCCCGGTTATGCCGGCTATCAGTTCGGCGTCGACGACGAGCAGACCGCGAGCAACGAGCGGACCCCGATCGAGGACCTGCCGGAGGCCGATGCCAACGGCGCGGCGACCTTTCCGGTGAAGCTCGAGAAGGTGCCGACCTCGACGCGGCCACAGGAGGCCCAGATCTACATCCGCATGGCGGAGACCGGCGGCCGCTCGGTGGAACGCAAGATCGTGCTGCCGGTGGCCCCTGGCGCCTCGCTGATCGGCGTCAAGCCGCTGTTCGGCGACAAGAGCGTGGCCGAGGGCGACAAGGCCGAGTTCGACGTCGTGTTCGTCGCGCCCGACGGCAAGCAGCTGCCGCGCAACGGGCTGCGCTACGAGCTGTTGAAGCTGGAGTCGCGTTACCAGTGGTACCGGCAGAATTCGTCCTGGCAGTATGAGCCGGTCAAGTCGACCCGCCGCGTCGCCGATGGCGACGTCAACCTCGCGGCCGACAAGCCGATGCGCTTGGCCTTCCAGCCGCAGCCCGGCCGCTACCGGCTCGACGTGAAATCGACCGACGCCGACGGCCCCGTCACCTCGGTGCAGTTCGACGTCGGCTGGTATTCCGACGGCAGCGCCGACACGCCCGATCTATTGGAAACCTCGATCGACAAGCCGGAATATGCCTCGGGCGACACGATGACCGTGTCGGTCAATGCGCGCACGTCAGGCAAGCTGACGGTCTATGTGCTTGGCGACCGCCTGCTGACCACCCAAAGCGTCGACGTCACGGAGGGCACCCGGCAGGTCAAGCTCCCCGTCGGCAAGGACTGGGGCACCGGCGCGTATGTCATGACGACGTTGCGCCGTCCGCTCGATGCCGCCGCCGGGCGCATGCCCGGCCGCGCGATCGGACTGAAATGGTTCGGCATCGACAAGAAAGCGCGCACGCTTGTCGTCGAACTGTCGCCGCCCGCGTTGGTGCGGCCGGGCTCGACACTGAAGATCCCGGTCAAGCTCGGCGGGCTCAATCCCGGCGAGGATGCCAAGGTGGTGCTCGCCGCGGTCGATGTCGGCATTCTCAATTTGACCAATTACAAGCCGCCGGCGCCGGACGACTACTACCTTGGCCAGCGCCGCCTGACCGCCGAGATCCGCGACCTCTACGGCCAGCTGATCGACGGCATGCAAGGTACCCGCGGCCAGATCCGCAGCGGCGGCGACTCTGCCGGCGCCGAGCTGCAGGGCTCGCCGCCAACGCAGAAGCCGCTCGCGCTCTATTCCGGCATCCTCACGGTCGGGCCTGACGGGACGGCCGAGGTGAGCTTTGATATCCCGGAATTTGCCGGCACCGCGCGGGTGATGGCGGTGGCGTGGAGCGCAACCAAGGTCGGCCGCGCCAATGTCGACGTGATCGTGCGCGATCCCGTGGTGGTGACCGCGACCTTGCCGCGCTTCCTGCTGACCGGTGACAAGGGCACCATCAGCATGGATATCGACAATGTCGAAGGTGCCGCCGGCAACTATGCCATCAGCGTCAAGGCGAGCGGCCCGATCAAGGCTTCCGGCAATTCGACCACGACGGTGAAGCTCGCCGCCAAGCAGCGCTCCTCGCTGTCGCTGGGCCTCGAGGCCGGCGGCGCCGGACGTGCCGAGTTCGACGTCGACATCTCCGGGCCGAACGGGCTGACGCTGGCGCGGCATTATGCGCTCGACGTCAAGCCGGCGACCCAGGTTCTGGCGCGCCGTTCGATCCGCACGCTGGCGAAGGGCGAAAGCCTGACGCTGACCTCGGACATGTTCTCCGATCTTGTGCCGGGTACCGGCAGCGTTTCGGTCTCGGCGAGCCTGTCGACCGCGCTCGATGCCGCGAGCATTCTGAAGGCGCTCGACCGCTACCCGTATGGCTGCTCCGAGCAGATCACGAGCCGCGCGTTGCCGTTGCTCTATGTCAATGATCTCGCCGCCGGTGCCCATCTTGCGATGGACACCGCGGTCGACCAGCGCATCCGCGACGCGATCGAGCGGCTCCTCGCTCGACAGGGGTCCAACGGCTCGTTTGGCCTGTGGTCGGCGGGCGGCGACGACGCCTGGCTCGATGCCTACGTCACAGACTTCCTGACCCGGGCCCGCGAAAAGGGCTTTGCGGTGCCGGACGTGCTGTTCAAGAACGCGCTCGACCGCGTCAGGAACTCGGTGGTCAATGCCAACGAGCCGGAGAAGGACGGCGGCCGCGATCTGGCCTACGGCCTCTATGTGCTCGCGCGCAACGGCGCGGCGCCGATCGGTGATCTGCGCTATCTCGCCGACACCAAGCTGAACAATCTGGCGACCCCGATCTCCAAGGCCCAGCTTGCGGCGGCGCTGGCGCTGGTCGGCGACAAGGCGAGGGCCGAGCGGGTCTATGGTGCCGCGCTCGATGCGCTGAACCCGAAACCCGTGATCGAGTTCGGCCGGGTCGACTATGGCTCGGCGCTGCGCGATGCTGCTGCGCTGGTCTCGCTCGCTGGCGAAGGCAATGCACCGCGCACCACGCGGACCCAAGCCGTGCTGCGGGTCGAGGCGGCGCGGGGACTGTCGCCCTACACCTCGACGCAGGAAAATGCGTGGATGGTGCTGGCGGCGCGGGCGCTCGCCAAGGAGACGCTGGCGCTCGACATCAACGGCCAGCCGGTCAAGACCGCGGTCTATCGCAGCTACAAGGCCGAGGAGATGACCGGCCAGCCGCTCAGGATCACCAATACCGGCGATGCGCCGGTGCAGGCGGTGATCTCGGTGTCGGGCTCGCCGGTCACGCCGGAGCCGGCGGCCTCCAACGGCTTCAAGATCGAGCGCAGCTATTTCACGCTCGACGGCAAGCCGGCCGATGTCACCAAGGCGAAACAGAATGACCGCTTCGCGGTTGTCCTGAAGGTGACGGAAGCCAAACCGGAGTTCGGTCACATCATGGTGGCCGACTATCTGCCGGCCGGGCTCGAGATCGACAACCCGAACTTGGTGTCATCGGGGGATTCCGGCACGCTCGCGTGGATCGAGGACGGCGTCGAGCCGAAGAACACCGAGTTCCGCGATGACCGCTTCACGGCGGCGATCGATCGGGGCGCCAACGACAAAGCGGTGTTTACGGTCGCCTATGTCGTGCGCGCGGTGTCGCCGGGCAAATATGTGCTGCCGCAGGCCTATGTCGAGGACATGTACAATCCCTCGCGCTATGGCCGCAGCGGAACCGGTGCGGTTGAGGTGAAGCCGGCGAAATGAACAAGGACGCGCGGCGCAAACTCTTCTCGTCATGGCCGGGCTTGACCCGGCCATTCATAGGCGCGTCCATGCGAACGAAGGATGTGGATGCCCGGGTCAAGCCCGGGCATGACAAGCGCAGCGGGCGGCTGGCGCTCCGCGTCGCGGCCGCAATGGCCGTCGTCCTTATTGCGATCACCGGCGCCTTCGCCGCCTGGATCGTTTCGCTCGGGCCGTTGCCGCTCGACAAGGCGCAGCAGGTCTCGACCACGGTGATCGATCGCAACGGCAAGCTGCTCCGCGCCTATGCGATGACGGACGGGCGCTGGCGGCTGCCGGTCGATGCGAAGACGTCAGTCGATCCCACCTATCTGAAGCTCTTGTTCGCCTATGAGGACAAGCGCTTCTATGAGCATCACGGCATCGATCCGCTGGCGCTGTCGCGCGCCGCATTCCAGCTTCTCACCAGCGGTCATATCGTCTCGGGCGGTTCGACGATCACGATGCAGCTGGCGCGGCTGATCGAGCCGCGCCACCAGCGCTCGGTCTACGCAAAGCTGCGGCAGATGGTGCGGGCGGTCGAACTGGAGCGGCAGCTCTCGAAGGACCAGATCCTCGATCTCTATCTTGCGCTGGCGCCGTTCGGCGGCAATCTCGAGGGCATCCGTGCCGCCTCGATCGCCTATTTCGGCAAGGAGCCGAAGCGGCTGTCGCTCGCCGAAGCCGCGCTGCTGGTGGCGCTGCCGCAATCGCCGGAGCGGCGGCGGCTCGATCGTTACCCGGACGCCGCCCACGCCGCCCGCGACCGCGTGCTCGAGCGCATGGTCGAGGATGGCGTGGTGTCGAAGGACGATGCCGCGCAGGCCACTGCGACGGCGGTGCCGAAGATGCGCAAGCAGATTCCGATCCTGGCGCCGCATTCGTCCGATCAGGCGATCGCGACGATGAAGGATGCGCCCGTCATCAAGCTGACGCTCGACGCCGCGCTACAACGGAACCTGGAGGCGCTGGCGCGCGACCGCGCCATCGCGCAGGGGCCTGACGTCTCGGTTGCGATCGTCGTGGTCGACAATGAGACGGGCGACGTGCTCGCGCGCGTCGGCTCGGCGGATTATTTCGATGAGCGGCGGGCCGGGCAGGTCGACATGACGCGCGCGGTGCGCTCGCCGGGCTCGACCTTGAAGCCGTTCATCTATGGCCTTGCCTTCGAGGATGGCTTTGTCCATCCCGACAGCCTGATCGAGGACCGGCCGATCCGCTTCGGCACCTACGCGCCGGAAAATTTCGACATGACGTTCCAGGGCACGGTGCCGATCCGCAAGGCGCTGCAATTGTCGCTCAACGTGCCGGCGATCGCGCTGCTCGACCGGGTCGGTGCCAGCCGGCTGTCGTCGCGGCTGAAGCAGGCCGGCACCAGTCTCGTGCTGCCGAAGGACGAGGCGCCGGGCCTTGCGATGGGTCTTGGCGGTGTCGGCATCACGTTGCAGGATCTCGCTCAGCTCTATTCCGGCCTGGCACGGCTCGGCGCGACTAAACCGTTGCGCGAGATCATGCAGGAGAATGACAGCCGCGACACGATGCGGCTGATGGATCAGGCTGCGGCCTGGCAGGTCGGCAACGTCCTGCTCGGCACGCCGCCGCCGGAGAACGGCGTGCACAACCGGATCGCGTTCAAGACCGGCACCAGCTATGGCTATCGCGATGCCTGGTCGGTCGGCTTCGACGGCCGCGTCACGATCGGCGTCTGGGTCGGCCGTCCCGACGGCGCGCCGGTGCCGGGTCTGGTTGGCCGAACCGCCGCGGCGCCGATCCTGTTCGACGCCTTTGCACGCACCGGCAAAATCCCGGCGGCATTGCCGAAGCCGCCACGCGGCGTGCTGGTCGCATCCAACGCGAAACTGCCGCCGCCGCTGCGCCGCTTCCGGCCGCTCGGCGAACTGGTCCGTAGCGGCAACGACCAGGCTCCGCACATCCAGTTTCCGCTGAACGGCTCGCGCATCGATGTCGATCAATCCGAGGGCGGCCGCAATGCCGCGCTGCCGGTCAAGGTCGCCGGCGGGGTGCTGCCGCTGACGGTCCTTGTGAATGGTGTCTCAGCCGGGGACATCGACAGCCGGCGCCAGCGCCTGATCGAGCCGCCCGGGCCGGGCTTCGCGCGGCTCACCGTGATCGACGCCACGGGGGCCGCGGATACCGTTGTGATCCGCGTGCAATGATCGCACGGGAAAGCGAAGCGGCACGGTCGGAAAGCGGAACAGCACAGTTGTTTGCGCTGCGGTTTCATCGTATGCGAAACCCATGGTGGATGGCCTCCAACCCCGGCGCTTCGGAGCAGGGCAACAGTCTGTAAAACCTGCGCATTCGAGCCGCAGGCTGTTCATGGCGTTCGAGTTCGCAACGGCCAGCCAATGGCGTTCGATCCTGTTCCTGACGCTGACCTGCCTGGTGCTGTTCCTGCCGGGCTTCTTCACCATCCCGCCGATCGACCGTGACGAGGTCCGCTTTGCCCAGGCGACCAAGCAGATGGTCGAGAGTGGCGATTTCGTCGACATCCGCTTCCAGGACGACGTCCGTTACAAGAAACCGGTTGGCATCTACTGGATGCAGGCGGCTGCGCTGAAGACCGTCTCCGCGCTCGGGGTGCCGCGCGCCCAGGTCCGCATCTGGGTGTACCGCCTGCCGTCCCTGATCGGCGCCATCGGCGCCGTTTTGCTGACCTATTGGACGGCGCTGGCCTTCGTGACGCGGCAGGGGGCGGTGCTGGCCGCCCTGATGATGGCAAGCTGCGTGCTGCTCGGGGTCGAAGCGCGGCTCGCCAAGACCGACGCGATGCTGCTGCTGACCGTCACCGCGGCGATGGGCGCGATGGCGCGAGTCTATCTGTCGTGGCAGCGCGGCGAGGATCCCGCACACCCTTCATGGGGTCCGCCCGCGGTCTTCTGGACGGCACTGGCGGTCGGCATCCTGCTCAAGGGGCCGCTGATCCTGATGTTCGTCGGCCTTGCGATGGCGGGGCTTGCGATTCTCGATCGATCGGCGGCCTGGTTCTGGCGCATGCGCCCGGTCTGGGGGCTGATGTGGACCCTCGTGCTGGTGCTGCCGTGGTTCGTGCTGATCTTCCTGCGCGCCGGCGAGACCTTCTTTGCCGACTCGGTCGGCGGCGACATGCTGAGCAAGCTCGGTGCGCAGGAATCCCATGGCGCGCCGCCTGGACTCTATCTGCTGCTGTTCTGGATCACGTTCTGGCCCGGTGCGCCGCTGGCCGGCATGGCGGCGCCTGCGGTTTGGCGGGCGCGGCGCGAGCCCGGTGCGCAGTTCCTGCTGGCCTGGCTGATCCCGTCCTGGATCGTGTTCGAGGCCGTGCTGACCAAGCTGCCGCATTACGTGCTGCCGCTCTATCCGGCGATCGCGATCCTGACCGTCGGCGCGCTGGAGCGGCGCGTGCTGTCGCGCTCGCCGTGGCTGTTGCGGGGCGCCGCCTGGTGGTTCGCGATCCCCGCCTTCGGCGCGGTGCTGGTGATCGTCGGCGCCATCAAGGCGATCCATCAGCCGGTGTTTCCGGCCTGGCCGTTGTTCGCCGTTGCGATGGTGTTCGGCCTGATCGCGTGGTGGTTGTTCGAGGACAGCCGCGCCGAGCGCTCGCTGCTCAATGCGGTGATTGCCGCGGCGCTGATGGCAGCCGGCACCTATGGTGTGGTGCTGCCGCGGCTTACCACCGTATTTCCGAGCCAGGAGGTCGCACGCGCCTTGCGCAACGTGACCTGCGTCGGCCCGAAGGCGGCAGCCGCCGGCTTCCACGAGCCGAGCCTCGTGTTCATGACCGATACCTCGACGCTGCTCACCGACGGATCGGGCGCCGCGGATTTCCTCGGGCAGGGCTCCTGCCGCTTCGCGCTGGTCGAACAGCGCTCGGAGCGCGCCTTCGTGCAGCGCGCCGAGGCGATCGGCCTGCGCTACAACGCGCCGGTGCGCGTCGAGGGCTACAACATCTCGCAGGGCAAGGCGGTCTCGATCGCGATCTTCCGTTCCGAAGGGACGGAATGACATGCCGGCGCTTCCAGCCACCCCGGAATCCGCCAACTATTTCGGACGATTGCTGACATTGGTTTGGCTGTCCTTTGCCCAGCTCGTGCGGGCACCGTCGCATTCGCGCCGTGCCGAGGCGGCTCGCCGCTCCGCGCGCCACGGACTTTTGCTCGTCGTCATCGTCGGCGCCGTGATCATCACGCTGATGTATGCGTTCGATGTCACCGAGATCAGTCTGATGCCGCCACGCGGCACGCCAGGTCTCTGGTGGGTGAAGACGCTCACCGATTTCGGCAAGGACGAGTATGTGCTGTGCGCGCTTGGCCTGCTGCTGATCGTGGTCGCGCTGGCGGCGCCTGCGCTGCGCGGCGTGCCGCGCGCCACCTTGCTTGGCTTCGGGACAAGGCTGCAATACCTGTTTCTGTCGGTCGTGCTCTCGGTCGCTGTCGGCGAATTGATCAAGTGGATCGTCGGCCGCGGGCGGCCCTTTGTCGGCGGCAAGGCCAATGCCTTCAACTTCCAGCATTTCGCCGGTACCGAGGCCTATTCGAGCTTTCCGTCGGGACATTCGATCACGGCGTTCGCGCTTGCCTTTGCGGTGTCCGCGGTGTGGCCGGGCGCGCGGTTCGCGATGCTGGTCTACGCGCTGGTCATCGCCGCGACCCGGCTCGTGCTGCTGGCGCATCATCCGAGCGACGTGGTGGCCGGCGCGCTGGTCGGGGTGATCGGCGCAATGGTCGTGCGCTACTGGTTCGCCGCCCGCCGCCTTGGTTTTGCCATTCATCGCGACGGCACCGTGGTGGCGCTGTCAGGACCGTCGGACGGGCGTCTCAAAAGGGTTGCGAGGAGCGCCTTCGCCCCATAAAAGCGGTCGCCCGACGGCCGGATCGGGCTGGTTCCATCGCCGACAACACCAACCACGAGTGCCGATTTGCCTGCTCCCGACCAGATGCCGGTCGCCGTTTCCATCGTCGTGCCCGTGCGCAACGAGGCGGACAATATCGCGCCGTTGATCGCCGAGATCGCGGCCGCGCTCGACGGACGCTGGGCCTACGAGATCGTCTACGTCAATGACGGCTCGACCGATGTCACCGGCGAGCGGCTGAGCGCGGTCATGGCCGGGCGGCGCAATCTCCGGCAGCTCCGCCACGCAACCTCGTCGGGCCAGTCGGCGGCCGTGCGCAGCGGCGTGCGCGCCGCGCGCGGCGCGATCGTGGCGACGCTCGACGGTGACGGGCAGAACAATCCCGCCTTCCTGCCGGACCTGATCGCGGCGGTCGAAAGCGGCAACGGTCGCGTCGGCCTCGCCGCGGGCCAGCGCGTCGGGCGCAAGGACACCGGCTTCAAGAAGCTGCAATCGCGCATCGCCAACACGGTGCGCGGCATCATCCTGCGCGACGGCACCCGCGACACCGGATGCGGCCTGAAGGCGTTTCCGCGCGAGGTGTTTCTGGCGATGCCTTACTTCGACGGGCTGCATCGTTTTCTCCCGGCACTGGTCCGCCGCGAGGGGCTGGCGATTGCCTATGTCGACGTCGTCGATCGGCCGCGCCATTCCGGCGTGTCGAACTATGGATTTTTCGACCGGCTATGGATCGGGATCATGGATCTCGCCGGCGTGTGGTGGCTGATCCGCCGCAAGAAGCCGACGCCGGTCGTCACTGAAGTGGTCGCTGAAGTGCCCGGTGTCACTGGTGTGCCGGGCGTGACCGAGGTGAAGTGATGCTGATTCAGTACGGTCAGGCGCTGAGCGCCTATCTCTACGACGTGTTCATCGCCAAGTTCGACTTCTGGCTGGCGTTCGGCCTGATCGCGCAATTGTTCTTCACCGCGCGCTTCCTCGTGCAGTGGATCTCCAGCGAACGCGCCGGCCAGAGCGTGGTGCCGATGGCGTTCTGGTTCTTTTCGATGGGCGGCGGCCTGATGACGCTGATCTATGGGCTTGCCAAGCGCGAGCCCGTCATCATCATCGGGCAGGGTCTCGCCACGCTGATCTACATCCGCAACATCATGCTGATCGTGAAGAACCGCGGCCGCGGGTCGAAGACACTCGATAGCTGATTGCCGTCATCGCCGGAGCGGCGAGCGGTATGCCGGGCCTTGTTCGGGAATCTCGATAGATTCCAGCATCGGGCTCAGCCCGGGATCAATTGCGACCGAATCTGAACCAAGGTCAAACATTCGCCCCAAGCGGCATGGCATCTACGGCTTGCCGTGGGCGTGGCGGCATCTCGAGACCGTGCCCCAGGGGATGAGGGGCGTTGATGACCAGCCGTGACGAAGCGACGAAAGCGGGTGGTTATCTATCGAGCGTCCGCGATATTCCGTCGCTTGACGAGCCACCGCTGACCGGCGAGCGCAAATTGCCTGACCGGCGCGCCGTCAGCCTCCGCTGGATGGCGGGGACGATTCTGATCGGATCCGCCGCCGTCGCTCTTCTTGCCGGCGCGCTTCGCGGGGCGTTTGGCGATCACGCGCGATTCGCAGCCGCGCCGGTCGTGTCACTTCCGCGCTTCGCAGGGCAGGTAGTTGACGAGGCGCGACGCGGCGATCGTCTCGACCGGAGGCTCGGCCCGCAGGGCAATTCCGCTGCGCTCAAGATTGAGCAGCTGAGCGATGCCGGCGCGGTCCGTCGATTTACCCGCGTGTCAGCGCGGCTCGCGGAGATCGATCCCGAGCCACACCAGGAAGCGCGGGGAGACGAAAAGGACGACGCGCGAGCGGGCTCGCAACGCGACCTGCTGTCGGAGCTGCCGGCCATCATACGGACAGGTCCAGCGCGGCGCCCGCTGCCGGGCGGCACCAGCGCCTATGCTGACGGTGAAGACGTGCCGCGTCCACCGGCTCCGATCGGCGAGGCTGTCAACGTCACCAACCTTCCGAAGTCGCCTACGTCGTCGCGTCACCGCCGACATGTCATTATCGCGAGAAGCGGCGACACGCTGGCCGCCATTCTGCGGGCGCTGGCGGCGGCCGCGGAGGACGCGCCGGCGATCCTTGCCGCCTTCCCGTCGCCTGGCGCTCTGGAGACGCTGTCCGGTGGCGAGAAAATCACGGTCATCGAACAAGGCGAAGACGCCGGTTCGCCGCGCGGCCATGTCGCGAAGGTGTCGATCGAACGCGCCGGCTCCGATGTGTCCGCCGTCGGTCGCACCGATGGCGGCCAATACCAGCCGATCGCGCCCGAACAGCCCGACATCGCCGCGCGCAGCGAGAGCCCGCTGCGTGAGTCGATCGATACGCATTCCGTTCCGGGCGAAACGCTGCGTGACGGCCTTGACGCGCTTGCGCGCTCCAACCACGTCGACCAGGGGATCGTTGCTGAACTGATGCGGCTCTGTGGCCGCGATTTCGATCTCGACGAGCCGCTCGGCGACGCCGATGTGGCCGAGATCATCTACGCGCCGAACGACATCGGTCAGCCGGAGTTGGTCTTCATCGATTTGACGGCGGGCGGACAGTCCCGCCGGTACTATCGCTTCACGGCGCCGGACGATGGCAGCTCCGATTTCTATGATGAGACCGGCCAGTCCATCACCAAATTCCTGTTGCGCAAGCCGGTCGTGACCGGCCGCCTTGGCGACGGCTTTGGTTGGCGGATTCATCCGATCCTTGGCGACCGCCGTTTCCATGAGGGCGTCGATTATGCGGCGCCCTATGGGTCGCCCATCGCGGCCGCGGGCGCCGGCGTCGTCGAGACCGAAGGGTACGAACGCGGGTACGGGAAATATATCCGCGTGCGGCACGACCGCGGTTATGAGACGACCTATGCCCACGTCGCAAGCTTCCCGCCCGGGCTGAAGATCGGAGACCGCGTTCGTCAGGGCGAGACGATCGCCTTTGTCGGATCGACCGGGCTCTCGACCGGACCGCACCTCTATTACGAGGTACGGATCAACGGCCGCAACGTCGATCCGCTTCGGATGAAGCTGTCGGGCGGCCGGCTGCTGCAAGGCGATCTGCTCGGGGCTTTCGATCGCCAGCGTGACAGCATCGACCAACTCGCTGCCATCTCCGCGCTTCCGCCGCGGCGTTTCGGCTCCGAACATCGGCCGCCGACATAGCGAGCGCAGATCGCATCACGCCATGCCGGCGCGGCGGGCCTTGCCAGGGTCAGGAGCCCGGAGAGCTCGAAGGCACGGGCGCCGCAACGTCGGTCGCTTCCATGGTGGTGCTCTCGCGATCGGCGGCGGTCTCGCCGGCGGCGTCGAGCACGGGATAGGCGACCGAGCAGATGTGCGAATGGATGCGGCGAAGGTCGCGCAGCACGTCGAGATGCAGCGAAGTGGTCTCGATGGTTTCGGGCCGGCCTTCGCGCAGGCGCTCCAGATGGCGCTCGACGGCGGCCAATTCGGCCGCGCGCAGCGCCGCCTTCTCGGTGAGCAGCTTGCGCGCCTCGTTGGCATCGCCCGACATGAACACGCCGAACGCGATCCGCAGCGAGTCGATCGTGCGCTTGTGGAACGCCGACAATTCCTCCGCGCCTTCGGTGGAGAATTGCAGGCGATGCTTGAGCTTCTTGGTCGCGAGCTCGCTCAGGTTCTTGTCGATGATGTCGCCGATATGCTCGAGATTGATCGCGAACGCGACGATCTCCATCGCGCGCTGGCCCTCGCGCTCGTCCAGGCTGCCGCGGGTGAGTTTCGTGACGTAAAGCTTGATCGCCTCGTTCAGCCGGTCGACGGTGTTGTCCATCTTCGACACCTGGTCAACCAGGGCGCGATCGTTGGTGAGCATCGCCGCCATCACCTTGCGCAGCATGGCCTCGGTGTGATCGCCCATATGCAGCACCTCGCGCGCCGCATCGGCCAGCGCCAGTGAAGGCGTCTCCAGCGCACTCTCGTCGAGATAGCGCGGCCGTGATGGATCGGTCTCCTGCGCTCGCTTCGGCAGCAGACGCTCGAGCAGCCGCGCCATGTGGTCGAGCACGCCGATGAACAGCAGCGCGGTCGCAACGTTGAAGGCGATGTGGAACAGCGCAGTCGCCTTGGCGAGATCGGGCTGCCAGGCGTAGATGATCTCGGTGATCGGGCGCAGGAACGGCGCCACCAGCAGGATGCCGACGACGCGGTTGACGAGATTGCCGACCGGCAGCCGGTAGCTCGCCGGATTGTCGCGCCGCGCGCCCTCCAGTAGCGGATTGATGGCACTGCCGAGGTTGGCGCCGAGCACCAGCGCAAATGCGGCATAGGGCGAGATGAACTGGGAAAAGGCCAGCGACATCACCAGCAGCACGCTGGCGACACTGGAATGGACCAGCCAGGTGACGACGGCGCCGATCAGGATGCAGAGCACGGGATCGCCGGTGATCGCGCCCAGGAACACGCGCACGCCCGGAGCATTCTCGGCGGGCGCCATCGTATCGAGCAGGATGTGCAGCGCCAGAAGCATCAGGCCGAGGCCGATCGAGACGCGGCCGAGATCCTTGATCCGGGAGCGCGGCCCGCTGCGGAACGCAACGAGGCCGACGATGAACAGGACCGGCGCGATGGCGGCGACGTTGAACGACAGCACCTGCACGATCAGCGTGGTGCCGATATTGGCGCCGAGCATGATCGCGAGCGCCGGCACCAGGCTGACGATCTCTTCGGCGGCGAAGGAACTGGTGATCAGGGCAGTCGCGGTCGAACTCTGGAGCAGGGCGGTCAGGCCGAGGCCGGCGCCAAGGGCGGTAAAGCGATTGCGCAGCGCCCGGGCGAGCAGCAGCCGCAAATCCGGTCCGAAGGCGCGCAGAATCCCGCTATGGACCATGTGCAGGCCCCACAGCAGGAGCGCCACGCCCCCCATCAGATCGAGCAGAACAATGCTTCCCATGCTTCCTGGCATCCCGGCGAATTCGAGTCGAATGAACATAGGTATCGTCTATCGACTGGCGATCAACCCCTTTTTGTTCTCATGCGACCACGGCGGGAGCGACGCACGCTATCGAGTGAGGCGGCCTATCGGGTAGACGTCATTCGACCTGCAGCACATATCCTTCAACTATTCAATCTTTGATTGATCAAAGCTCGTGTCTCCCGGCGACGGCGCCCCCCGGTAAACGAATCTCGAACGCGACCGCTCAATTGCGATGGGTTCCGCTAGGCAGTTTCCAATCTTTCCCCGCTATGACGATAGGCCAGGAAGTTGCCCAGAAAGGCTTGGGGATCAGAATGTTTATGAATCGCCGCAAGAGCGAACGCCGCCCGTGCCGGAGCGTCGCCAAAATTCAGCTGGGCACAGGGTCGCTGCCACGCGACTGCATGATCACCGATATTTCGGCCGGCGGCGTCAAGGTGATCGCCGAATATCTGGAGATCCCGCCGGAATTCACCATCATCCTGTCGAGCGGCAGTCCGCGTCAGTGCCGGCTGGCCTGGCAAATCGGGCACGAGTTCGGCGCTCAGTTCGTCGATTGAATCTGCCATTTGGCTGCTGTCTCGCCAGGCGTCCGGCACCGCATCTGGGCCGGATGACGGCGACATGATGGCATCCTTAACCGGACCTTAGGGTTAAGCTGTGAGCATCCCGGAACCTTCGCCGTTCCGAGTCTCGCTTTATGTTTGAGAAATTCCCCCGACCCTCAGGCCGCGCGCGCTGTCTCGCGGGCACGGTATCTGCCGCGATCCTGCTGATCGGGTTGTCTGCCTGTCAAACCTCCGGCCCGTCTGACATCACCGGCTCATTGGGAGACACGGCGGAGGCCACGCCGGCCCCGGCCGATCCGCGGCGCGACATCGCGACCTACCACGAGCGCGTCCGCGCCAACCCGAAAGACACCGACGCCGCGCTGAAATACGCCCGGGCGCTGCGCGCCACCGGCCAGCGGGCCCAGGCGGTCGCCGTCATGGAGCAGGCGGTGCTGGCGCAGCCCAGCAACAAGGCGCTGCTCGCGGGTTACGGACGGGCGCTCGCCGACAACGGCAATTTCCAGCAGGCATTCGACGTGCTCGGGCGCGCGCATACCCCGGAAGATCCGGACTGGCGCATCCTGTCGGCGCAGGGCGCCGTGCTCGACCAACTCGATCGCCACGACGAGGCGCGGCAGTATTATGCGAGTGCGCTGAAGATCGTGCCTGACGATCCGTCAGTGCTCTCCAATATCGGGCTGTCCTATCTGCTGTCGAAGGACCTGCCGAAGGCCGAGGAGACGCTGCGCCGCGCGCGGGAGCGCGCCCCCGGCGACATGCGGGTGCGAACCAATCTCGCCGTCGTGGTTGGCTTGCAGGGCCGCCAGTCCGAGGCGGAAACCATCATGAAGGCCGATTTGCCGGCGGAGCAGGGCTCAGCCAACGTCGCCGCGCTGAAGCGACTGTTGGCGCGCAGGGATGCGAGCCGCGCCGACGCCGAGAAGATCCCGGTCGCAGCCAGTCGCCGCGACTAGGGCGCTTTCAGGCGGAACGCTAGCCGGCGACCCGGCGCCCGTCGGTTCGGCGCGACTGCAGCTTCTTGAGGATCGGCGACAGGAACGACTCGCGGGCTTCGGCGAGATCGGGACGGCCGGTGAGGCGCTGCGCGATCTGCAGGAAAGTCCTTGTGGTGCGGTGACGCGCGGAGACTTCCGCGATCATCTGGCCGTTGTTGGCGGCTTCACCGAACAGCCTGCAGTCGAACGGGATCGCCGCGATCGGCTGGCTCTCGATCGTCTTGGCGAAATCCTTGACCTCGATCTCGGGTCGCTTCGACATGCCGACCTGATTCAGGCAGTAGAGCGGCGGGCGGTCGTTCGGACGCGCGGTCCTCAACAGGTTCATCATGTTCTTGGTGTTGCGCATGTTGGCGAGGTCGGGCTCGGCCACGATCAGGATATCGTCGGCACCGACCAGCACGCGTTTGGTCCAGGCGGTCCATTGATGCGGCACGTCGAGCACGATGCAGGACGTCGTCATGCGCATCGTATCGAAGATGGCATCGAACGCCTCGGCGCCGAAATCGTAGACCTGGTCGAGGGTGGCCGGCGCCGCCAGCAGGCTGAGATGATCGCCGCACTTTGCGAGCAGGCGTTCCATGAAGGCAGAGTCCGGACGCTCGGGCGAGAACACGGCGTTGGCGATGCCCTGCACCGGGTCCTGATTGTAGTCCAGGCCGGCCGTACCGAAGGCGAGGTCGAGATCGACGACGACCGAATCCAGCCCGAGGTCGCGTGCGATGGTCCAGGCGACATTGTGGGCAATGGTCGAGGCGCCGACGCCGCCCTTGGCGCCCGCGACCGCGATCAGGCGGCCGACCGAGACCGCTTCGGAGGCCGAGAACAGGCTGCAGATCGAGCGCACGATGTCGAGCACCTTGACCGGCCCGATGACGTAGTCGTTGACGCCGCGCCGGACCAATTCGCGATACGGCGCAGTCTCGCCGGCCGTGCCGAGCACCACGACGCGGGTGCCGGGATCGCAGACCGTGGCGAGCTCGTCGAGACCGGCGAGGAAATCATGATCCGGCTCGGTCTCGAGCATGATGACGTTGGGCGTCGGCGCCTTGTGGTAGGCGTCGATCGCCGCGGCGATGCCGCCCATATGGACCGAGAGATGAGCCTTGGCGAGCCGGCGGTCGTCGGCAGCCGCGCGTGCGTTCGCGGCGGTCGCGACGCTTGCGCAGAACGCCTGCACGGAAATCCGCGGCGCCGGCGCGATGTAATCGTTGGCGTGCTGCGGCTCGTCTTGTTGTTCGGTCATTTCGCGGCGTCGCTCAGCTTGGCTTTCTCGGCTTCGGGGTAGGCGGTCGCGGTCGACTCACCCTTGCGGTATTTATCGAACGCGATCGTACGGCGCGGCGTATAGGCTGCGGTCTCGGTTCGCGGCTGTTCGAGGTCGGACGGATTGGCGACCATCGCGGCAAGGTTACGCTGCGTGGCGCAGCCGAAATTGTCGTACTGCTTGTTCTGGTTGTAGTTCGGATTGTAGATCGAGGGACCGAGGTCGCTCGGCCACACTCCGCAGGGACCGGCGACGGCGGCCATCTTCGGATAGCTCAGCCGAATGGTCGGAAGCGCGCGCGGATCATCGAGATGGTAGGAGCGCTTGGTGATGGCATGGGCGGGTACGCCCATCGACGCCAGCAGGCCGCGGATCTCCTGATACACCGCCTGTGCCGAGCGCGAGTTCGAGCTGTCGGCCGGCACGTCGATCGCAATCGCGCCGGTGCCTTCGCGGCGCCAGGTGCGCGCCAGCCCCATGACGTCGTCGCGCTGCGCTTCGGTGAGGTTGCCGCGGGCGCGGCCGACGAAGACGACGATCGACTGTTCGCCCTCGGTCACCGCGATCGGATGCCGCTGCCGGTAGTCGTCGCCCACGGTGCCGGTGGCAAGATTGTCGCCCGTCAGATTGCAGCCGCCCAGCGCGATCGCGCTGACGACGACGGCGCCCAACAGCGACAGCGTCCTGGCACGACCGGCTTGTGTGTTGCGTGTCATCATAGGATCCCCCAACCCCTTCAGGTCCGCTCCTCAGTCGATGATGAAGCCGAAATTGACCGGCGTGGCGCCGATCGGCTCGCTGCGGGCGGCGACGCCGTAGATGCGATTGACGCGCGCCAGCAGTGCCGACTGCGCGTCGGAAGCCGGGGCAAATCCGTCGTCGGGACGGGACAGCTCCTTCTGCGCAACGGCGCGCACCACGTAGGGCGTCACGATGACCATGAGCTCGGTCTCGTTGTTGACGAAGTCCTGGCTCCGGAAGAGTTGGCCGAGGATCGGGATCTGATCGACGCCGGGCATGCCGTTGATGGCCTGCTTGGTCTGCTCCTGGATCAACCCGGCCATCGCGATCGAGCCGCCGGAGGGTACTTCCAGCGTGGTGTCGGCGCGGCGGGTCTTGATCGAGGGAATGGTCGTGCCGTTCTGGCCGCCGGTCAGGGCGTTCTCCATCGAGACTTCGGAGACCTCGGTCATCACCTTCAGGCTGATCCGTCCCTCGGTCAGCACCACCGGCGTGAAGTTGAGCGAGATGCCGAACTTCTTGAAGCTGACGGTCTGCACGCAATTGCCGATCGTGCCCGACGTCGTCGTCTGGCAGGTGACGCCGGTCGGAATCGGAAACTCGCCGCCCGAGATGAAGGTCGCCGACTCGCCGGAGATCGCGGTGAGGTTGGGCTCGGCCAGCG
Organism: Bradyrhizobium sp. USDA 4503; assembly: GCF_054055815.1. NCBI lineage: Bacteria > Pseudomonadati > Pseudomonadota > Alphaproteobacteria > Hyphomicrobiales > Nitrobacteraceae > Bradyrhizobium > Bradyrhizobium sp. USDA 4503. Next base: position 1,522,373 of record NZ_JBSRXS010000001.1, on the reverse strand, counting down.
TCTTGACCACGCCCGCGCTCTCCATCGCGCGCAGCGTCGCCGTGACGGTCGGCACGCCGAGCTTGTTCAGGGCTGCGCCCGTCAGCCCGTTGTTGGGGGCGAGCGCACCGTTATTGGCGGTGAAGGCGTTGGCGTTGTTGAAGACCACCGCGGCGGTGCCGTAGTTCATGTTGGCGCTGAGGTCGACGCCGAGCTGCTTGACGACGTCCCGGCGGACTTCGGCGACGGTGACTTTCAGCATCACCTGGTCGCGGCCGCGGACCACGATGGAATTGACGACCTTGTCGGCGCTGCCGACCAGTTTGGCGGCGATGTCGCCGGCCTGCTGGGCCTCGACCGGGCTTGCCACCGTGCCGGTCAGGACGACGCTGTCGCCGACGCCCTCGATCTGGACGCCGGGCAGCATCTGCTTCAGCGCGGCGCGCATTCCGTTAAGGTCGCGCTTGATCGCGATGTCGTAGGAGGCGACCTGGTTGCCGTCGGCGTCGAAGAACACCACGTTGGTCTGGCCGACTGCCGCGCCGATGATATAGGCGCGCTGCGCCGAGCGGATCACGGCGTTGGCGATCTTGGGATCGGCGACCAGAACGTCCTTGGCCTCGCGCGGCAGATCGACCACGACCGACTTGCCAACGCCGAGCGAGACGGAGCGCGTCTTGGCGGCGATGCTGCTCGTCACCGCGACATCCGCGTTCTTGTCGGGATCGGCCGCGCTGGCAAGGGCAGGGATCAGCATCAGCGCGGTGATCGCCGACAATGACAGCGCGCGGACCAGCGTGGTCGACGTCGCCATTTGTTTCGCACCCGTCGTCATATCGAAGCCCCCATCACTTCTGTGTCGTCAGAGAGCTCGGGATGCCGAAGCGCACCACCTTGATGCTCTCGCCCCGCTTCGGGGCATGGTCTCTGGTCTCGTCGGTCTGCTCGTTGACGTCGGCGATGCTGCGCAGCGCCAGCGCCAGCGTTCCGCTCTGCCGGGCGCGCGCCAGCGTCTCGGCCTGTTCGGGCTTGAGCTCGAGGGTCACGGTCTTGCCGACGAGGGAGTTGTTGCCGTCCTTCTCCTTCGGCGCCTGGTCGATCGCCAGCACGCGGACGTTGGACAGCAGGATTTCAGTTGTGACGATATCGCGGCCGCCTTGCTGATCGGGATTCTTGTCGCGACGCGACAGGATCACATCGACGCGGTCGTTCGGCAGAATGAAGCCGCCGGCGCCCGTCTCCGGCGAGATTTCGGTGGAAATCGCGCGCATGCCGGAGGGCAGGATCGCGGCCATGAAGCCGCTTCCGTTGGCCTTGACCAGCTTTTGCTCGCGGATCGGTTCGCCGACGATGAAGGGCGCGCGTGCGATCGAACCGATGATGTCGTTCATGGCATTGGCGTTGGCGTCGTGACGGATGAACGCGCTGCTTGCAGTTTCGGCCGGCCAGCGCTGCCACTGGATGTCTTCGGCCTTGACCGATTGACCGAGCCCGATGTCGGACTTTGCGACCAGCACTTCGACGGTCGGCAGTTGCGCGACGGGCGGCGCGACCGGCGCCGGTTTGCGATCGCCAACGCTCGCGAGATACATGGCCGCGAGGCCTGCGACGCCGGCGATGCCGAGGACCACGATGCGTGCCGTTTTCATGCGATTGTCTGAATGCCCTTCACACAGGGCAATCGCGTCCTTGCGACACTGACAGCCCTTCCCGAGGCATCACTACGGCCGCAAAAGTATAAGGGAACTTGATGGAAGGTCCGGACAATTAAGGGATTGGTGGGGATGGTGAACGGCGAGTTATCGGCGCCGTTGCATCTCCGCAGAATCCCGGAGATCGCGCGTGCTTAAGGCGTACGACGTTGGTCGCAACGCGGCGTCAGCGCCGGTGGAGCGTGGTTAATGTCGTCTAACGTGGCAGGGCGCGAGGATCAGAGCGCGGCCTTCAACGCCGCAAATCCACGGTCGAGATCGGCCTTGAGGTCGTCGAGATTCTCGAGCCCGATATGCAGCCGCAGCGTCGGCCCGCCCGGCGACCATTTGGTCGCGGTGCGATAGTCGCTGCAGTCGAACGGGATGGCGAGGCTTTCGAAGCCGCCCCAGGAAAAGCCCATGCCGAACAAAGTGAGCGCGTTCAGCATTGCATCGACCGCGGTCTGTGGCACCGGCTTCAGCACGATGCTGAACAGCCCGGAGGCGCCGGTGAAGTCGCGTTTCCAGATCGCGTGCCCGGGATCGGTGTCGAGGGCAGGGTGCAGCACGCGATCGACCTCGGGCCGCGCGCCGAGCCAGCGCGCGATCTCGAGTCCGGAGCGGTGGTGCTGCGCAAGCCGCACCGATAGCGTGCGAACCCCGCGCAGCGCGAGATAGACGTCGTCGGGGCCGGCGCAGACGCCGAGCAGGCGGATCGCCTCCTGGATCAGCGGCCAGGCTTTCGCATTGGCTGCGATGGTGCCGAACATGATGTCGGAGTGGCCGCCGATATATTTGGTGCCGGCCTGCATGCTGATGTCGACGCCCTGTTCGAGCGAGCGGTGATAGAGCGGCGTCGCCCAGGTGTTGTCGTCGATCATGAGCGCGCCGCGAGCGTGCGCCACGGCCGATATCGCCCGCACGTCCGGCATCTCGAACGTCTGCGAGCCGGGCGCTTCGATCAGCACCGCGCGGGTGTTCGGCTTGAACAGCGTCTCGATGCCGGCGCCGATCAGCGGATCGAAATAGCTGGTCTCGATGCCGTAGCGCTTGAGCATGTTGTCGCAGAAATTGCGGGTCGGCCGATAGGCATTGTCGCACACCAGGAGGTGATCGCCGGTCTTGAGTACGGCGAGCAGCGTGGTGCTGATCGCCGCCAGTCCCGACGGGGCAAGGCCGACGCCAGCGCATTGCGGGCCTTCCAGCGCCATCAGCACGTCCTGCAGCGCCCGCGTGGTCGGGCTGCCGTGGCGGCCATAGGTAAATTCGGCGCGATGGGCGTGGAGGTCCTCCGCGGTCGGATAGAGCACGGTCGAGCCGTGAAACACCGGCGGATTGACAAAGCCCTTCTGGGCCTTGGTGTCGCGGCCGGCCGTGACCAGGCGGGTGGCGGCCTGTTGCGGGTGGGAGGGCGTGGAGCCGTCGGAGGAGGTCATGGAGCGCTGCCGTTAAACTTTAGACTTTTTGCCGCAGCCGTACCGCGTCGGGAAGACGGGGCCGGGCCGGGAGGTGTTACTAACAAGAGGTAGAAGACATGCGTCAACCCCTTGACCCGGCTCGTCAGTCGCTATGTGATGCGGCGCAACTACCAGTCGCCGCACGTTGAGGGGCCTGCCGCGACCTACGATCCGTTGCCTGACCGGTTTGCAGGTCAAACTGCCGGTCAAATCGGCATTTTTGCTGCAAGGGATCATTGGGATGGCCCGTGAACGCGAGGCGATCACAATGCAAACGTCCACCGGACGACCCTGAAAGGCCCCGCCCATGAAACGCGTATCCCTGGCTGTCACCCTCGCCGCTGCCGCCGCCCTGTCGGTCCAGGCCGCCTCGGCGCAAACCCTCAAGACGGTCAAGGACCGAGGCCAGCTGTCCTGCGGCGTCAGCGGCGGCCTGCCGGGCTTCTCGTCGCCGGACGACAAGGGGAACTGGACCGGCATCGACGTCGACATCTGCCGTGGCATCGCGGCGGCGATCTTCGACGATCCGTCCAAGGTCAAGTTCGTGCCACTGTCGGCCAAGGACCGCTTCACCGCGCTGCAGTCGGGCGAGATCGACGTGCTGTCGCGCAATACCACCTGGACGCTGTCGCGCGATACCTCGCTCGGCGCCAACTTCACCGGCGTGACCTATTATGACGGGCAGGGCTTTCTGGTGAAGAAGTCGCTGAAGGTGAACTCGGCGCTGGAGCTGAACAGCGCGTCGGTCTGCGTGCAGACCGGCACCACGACCGAGCAGAACCTCGCCGACTACTTCAAGGGCAACAACATGAAGTACGAGGTGATCGCGTTCGCCGGCGCCGACGAGACCGTGAAGGCCTACGAGACCGGCCGCTGCGACGTGTTCACCTCCGACGTGTCCCAGCTCTATGCGCAGCGACTGAAGCTCGCCAACCCGGCCGACCACGTCGTGCTTCCCGAGATCATCTCCAAGGAGCCGCTCGGCCCGATGGTTCGCCATGGCGACGACCAGTGGTTCGACATCGTGAAGTGGGCGCTGTTCGCCCAGATCAATGCCGAGGAACTCGGTGTCACCCAGAAGAACGTCGACGAGATGGCCAAGTCGGACAAGCCCGACCTCAAGCGCGCCTTCGGCACCGACGGCAATCTCGGTGAGCAGCTCGGCCTGACCAAGGACTGGTTCTCCCGCATCATCAAGGCCGTCGGCAATTACGGCGAGATGTACGATCGCAACGTCGGCGTCGGATCGAAGCTGCAGATCGCACGCGGGCTCAATAATCTCTGGAACAAGGGCGGCATCCAGTACGCGCCTCCGATCCGCTGATCGGCGACGAGGCGGCTGCGGCGATGACGACCGAGCCCCGAAAACCACCGCCTCAGTTCATCTTCCGCCTGAAGCGCGTGCTCGGCGGCCAGTCCGGCTGGACTGGCCTTGCCGCGCAGATCGTGTTCGCGGCGGTGTTGGCCTGGGTCGCCTATGAGATCGTGGCCAATGCCCGCGCCAACCTGGAGACGCAGCGCATTGCCTCCGGGTTCGGGTTTCTCAAAAACAATGCGGGCTTTGATGTCAGCCTGAACCTGATCCCGTATTCGGGGTCGGACACCTATACGCGGGTGTTCTTCGTCGGCCTGCTCAACACGCTGCTGGTTGCGGGCATTGGCATCGTCTTCGCCACCATCATCGGCTTCATCATTGCGCTGTGCCGGCTGTCGCCGAATTGGCTGTTGGCGCGGCTCGGCGAGATCTATGTCGAGATCGTCCGCAATCTGCCGCTGCTGTTCCAGCTGTTATTCTGGTACCTCGCGGTGCTGGCGGCGCTGCCGGGGCCGCGCCAGAGCATCTCGCTGTTCAACGCCTTCTTCCTCTCCAATCGCGGGCTGGTGATCCCGCGGCCGATCGGCGAGCCCGGGCTCGATCCGCTTCTGATCGCGCTCGCGATTGGCGTCGCAGGCGCGCTGGCGCTGCGCGGCTATGCGAGGCGGGCGCTGTTTCAACGCGGGCAGGCGATCCGGATCTGGCCCTATGTACTCGGCCTGCTGGCTGGCTTGCCACTGGTGACGATGCTGGTGTTCGGGCTGCCGGTGACCTTCGAGCTGCCGCAACTCAAGGGCTTCAACTTCGCCGGCGGCGCGCGGGTGATTCCGGAGCTGGTTGCGCTGGCGGTTGCGCTGTCGACCTATACGGCGGCGTTCATCGCCGAGATCGTTCGCGCCGGTATTCTGTCGGTCCATAGGGGACAGATGGAAGCCGGCTCGTCGCTCGGCCTGTCGCGCGGCACCACCTTGCGGCTGATCGTCGTGCCGCAGGCGATGCGCGTCATCGTTCCGCCGCTGACCAACCAGTACCTCAACCTGACCAAGAATTCGTCGCTGGCGGTCGCGATCGGCTATCCCGACCTGGTCTCGGTATTTGCCGGAACGACGCTGAGCCAGACCGGCCAGGCGATCGAGATCATCGCCATCACCATGGGCGTGTACCTGCTGATCTCGCTGGTCACCAGCGCGATCATGAGCGTCTATGGCTGGCGCATCAACCGGAGCCTTGGGGCATGACCGACGCCACCGCGTCATCCTTCGTCCGGCAGGATCTGGTGCCCGAACGCCGGGCGCCGGTGAAGACCACCGGCCTCGTCGGTTTCATCCGCACGAGGCTCTTGAATTCGCCGACCAACATCCTGCTGACGATCCTGGCGCTGGGGCTGCTCTGGTACACGATCGTTCCCGCGTTCAAATTCCTGCTGGTCGATGCGGTCTGGAGCGGCAAGGACCGAAATGCGTGTCTCGCCGAAACCGCCGGCCGTCAGGTCGGCGCCTGCTGGCCCTACATCCAGGCCAAGCTCACCCAGCTGATCTATGGCTTCTATCCGGAAGCCGAACGCTGGCGCGTCAACCTGACCTTCGTCCTCGCGGCCGTCCTGTTGCTGCCACTCCTTATTCCGCGCCTGCCGGCGAAGGGCCTGAATGCGAGTCTGTTCTTCTTCGCGTTCCCGGCGATCGCCTTCTTCCTGCTGCGCGGCGGCGGACTATCTGGTTTCGGCGTCAGCTGGGTGGCGAGCCTCTTGCAGCTGTTCGACGACAGCATCGTCAATGCCGGTCAGGTGCTGGTCAATCTCGGCCGGAGTTCGGCGATCGGGCCGCTGCTGTGGGCCGTCGGCAACATCATCGTGCTCGCCGGCAGCCTGATCGGCTGGCTGATCTTTCCGTTGACCTGGCTGCGCGAGCAGCTCCAGATGTCGAGCCAGCCGCTGTGGTTCGACTTCCTGCTGACCACGGCGATCGTCTCGCTGATCCTGTTTTTCCTCGGCGGCGGCATGCGAACCGGACGACGGGCGCTGCTCGGGAGCCTGGCGAGCTTCGCCGGCATCGCGATCGTGATCAAGCTGATGGGGCTCGACCGCGGCGGACTGCCTATCGTCGACACCAGGCTGTGGGGCGGCCTCCTGGTGACGCTGGTGGTGTCGGTCACCGGCATCGTCACCTCGATGCCGATCGGGATCGCGCTGGCGCTGGGCCGCCGCTCGACCATTCCGCTGATCCGGATATTCTCGATCGCCTTCATCGAGTTCTGGCGCGGCGTGCCGCTGATCACCGTGCTGTTCTTCGCAACCTACATGCTGCCGCTGTTCCTGCCGGGCAACTTCAACGTCGACGGGCTGGTCCGCGCGCTGATCGGCATTGCGCTGTTTGCCGGCGCCTATCAGGCCGAGGTGGTGCGCGGCGGCCTTGCCGCAATCCCGCGCGGGCAGGGCGAGGCGGCGAGCGCGCTCGGCCTGTCCTGGTGGAAGACCACGTCGCTGATCGTGATGCCGCAGGCGCTGCGCCACGTCATTCCGGGTCTCGTCAACAGCTTCATCGCCCTGTTCAAGGACACCTCGCTGGTTTCGATCGTCGCACTGTTCGACCTCTTGGGATCGTTGCACGCGACGTTCTCCGATCCGACCTGGTCGACGCCGACCACGGCCTTTACCGGCTTCGCCTTCGCTGGAATGATCTACTTCGTGTTCTGCTTTGGAATGTCGCGCTACTCGCTGTTCGTCGAAAACCGGCTCAACGCTCACCGCCGCCACTGAACAAGGTCATCATGTCCACAACCCCGATCGTCAACATTTCCGCTCTCAACAAATGGTACGGCGACTTCCACGTGCTGCGCGACATCAACCTGGAGGTCGGCAAGGGCGAGCGCATCGTGATCTGCGGCCCATCCGGTTCGGGCAAGTCGACCCTGATCCGCTGCATCAACGCGCTGGAGGAATTCCAGGAGGGCGAGATCGTGGTCGACGGCATCGACCTCGGCCCGAACCTTCGCCGTGTCGACGAAGTCCGCCGCGAGGTCGGCATGGTTTTCCAGAGCTTCAACCTGTTCCCGCATCTCACCGTGCTCGACAATTGCACGCTGGCGCCGATCTGGGTGCGCAACATCCCGAAGAAGGATGCCGAGGCCACCGCGATGAAGTTCCTCGAGCGGGTCAAGATCCCGCATCAGGCCAACAAGTTTCCCGGCCAGATGTCGGGCGGTCAGCAGCAGCGCGTTGCGATCGCCCGTGCGCTGACCATGAACCCGAAGGTGATGCTGTTCGACGAGCCGACCTCGGCGCTCGACCCGGAGATGGTCAAGGAAGTGCTCGACACCATGGTCGATCTTGCCAAGGAGGGCATGACCATGCTGGTCGTGACCCACGAAATGGGCTTTGCCCGCGAGGTCGCCAACCGCGTCGTCTTCATGGACGCGGGCCAGATCATCGAATCGAACACGCCGCAGGAATTCTTCGCCAACCCGCAGCATGCGCGGTCGAAGCTGTTCCTGAGCCAGATTCTGCGGTGATTTCTGCCGTCATTGCGAGCCACCCGATCGGCGCAAAGCGCCGCCGGATGACAGGCTCCGCGAAGCAATCCAATCCTCCGCATCGGAAGCATGGATTGCTTCGTCGCAATAGCTCCTCGCAATGACGTCTGCGGGGACGCATTCGCTCCCTAGACCAGCGGCAGCTCGATCTTGCTGCGCTTTTCCAGCCATTCCGGGACCGGCAGGTTCTTCGAGCGCATGAAGGCCGGGTTGAACAGCTTGGACTGATAGCGGTTGCCGGAGTCACAGAGGATGGTGACGATGGTCTTGCCGGGGCCGAGCTGCTTGGCGAGCTGGATCGCGCCCGCGATGTTGACGCCGGTCGAGCCGCCGAGGCACAGGCCTTCGTGCTCCAAAAGCTCATAGATGATGGTCACCGCTTCCTCGTCGGAGATCAGGAACGCAGTGTCGACCTTCGCCGTCTCGACCACAGGCGTGACGCGTCCGAGCCCGATGCCTTCCGTGATCGAATCGCCCGGCGTCGATTTGACCTGCCCATTCTTGAATAGTTCGTACATCCCGAAGCCGTGCGGATCGGCGCAGGCGGTGACGATGGCCGGGTTCTTTTCCTTCAGGTAGCGGCTGATGCCGGCGAGCGTGCCGCCGGTGCCGACCGAGCAGATGAAGCCGTCGACCTTGCCGTCGGTCTGCTGCCAGATTTCCGGTCCGGTCGAGTCGTAATGCGCCTTGGGATTGTCGAGGTTGTTCCACTGGTCGGCAAACAGCACGCCGTTCGGTTCGGTCTTGCGCAGCTGCTCCGCGAGACGCCTGCCGAGATGCTGATAGTTGTTCGGATTGGCGAAGGGCAGCGCCGGCGCCTCGACCAGTTCGGCACCGCACAGCCGCAACATGTCCTTCTTTTCCTGGCTCTGCGTCTCCGGAATGACGATCAGGGTGCGGTAGCCGCGCGCACTCGCCACGACAGCAAGCCCGATCCCGGTATTGCCCGCGGTCGACTCGACCACGAGGCCGCCGGGCTTCAGCGTGCCGCGCCTCTCGGCCTCCAGGATCATCCATTTGCCGGCACGATCCTTCACCGACTGGCCCGGGTTCATGAATTCGGCCTTGCCGAGAATGGTACAGCCGGTCAGTTCGGACGCGCGTTTCAGCTTGATGAGGGGGGTGTTGCCGATCGCTTCGATGACGTCTTTGTTGAATATCATGTCGGGGAATTTCTTTGCCGGTCTGGGTCTTGCTTGGCGAACCTAGTGTGCTGATCGAAAAAGGGAAGGGCTTTTGCACTGCGGCAAAAGACGGGTTCAACACGCTTGACCTCGCACGCGCGGATGTCTCGAGCTTGGGGAGAACGCCGTTTTGCGGCGGTCGGGTCGGCCAGCAGAATCATCCTGTGGTCCGCGGTTTTGCATGAGTTGCGCGCTCTCGGCCAATCAAGACCTGACGGCGCGGTGTGCAGTGGCGCGAGTCTGGCGCCGCGCCGGCACATCTTGCGGATTCAATGCAACAGGAGCCGAGAAATCCCCATGAAATCTTTGTAAGAATCGTGACTTCCGGCACCGGGCCGAAAAGCGCGGAAATGCCGTAAAAAATAGGGAAAAGTCGGCATTCAAGGTAGCCACGAATCGCTTGTGATGCGACGCCGCGCAATCGTGACGGGGCTGTCCGCCCCATTGTCCCAAGGGTAGGATGGGACAGGCAGGTTCCATTTGAAGCATACCCCCGTGAACGTCACCCAGACCATCGCTGAACGCGTCATTCGTGCGCCACGGGCGAAGTTTGGCTTCGGCGGAGAACGGGTGTGACCCAGCCCGTGTCCGTGATGGTGCCTGGAGGCCGGTTCGGCCTCGCCGTCCGCGCGCGCCGGCTCGCGGCACGCTCGCTTGTTGCGCTCGGCCTGGCCGCCGGCTGCGCCGGCTGCATTCTGACCCAGGACATCCCGGATCCTGCGCTCGACGTGCCGCAGGGCTACAAGGCCGCGCGTCTCGGCCGCCCGGGCGACGCGCTTCCGACGCTCGATTGGTGGCGGGGCTTCCGCTCCAGGGAGCTGACGCAGCTGATGGAGGAGGCGCAGACCGTCAACCTCGACATCGCAGCTGCGGTTGCACGCTTCCGCCAGGCCGACGCGCTGGCGCGGCAGGCCGGCGCGGCACTGCTGCCGACCCTCAATCTCAACGGATCGGAAACCTACTCGCGCACCTCCGGCTCCAGCGCCAGCGGCCTCACCAATGGCGGGCGCGAGGTGGTGAACTACAACGCCTCGCTGAGCGCCAGCTATCAGCTCGACTTCTGGGGCCAGAACCGCGACGCCGCGCAGGCGGCGGAGGAGACCGCCGTTGCCAACCGGTTCGACCGCGAGGTGGTGGCGCTGACCACGCTGGCGAGCGTCGCCAATGCTTATTTCAGCGTGCTCGCGACGCAGGACCGGCTGCGCACCGCGCAGCGCAACATCGCCAGCGCCGAGCGCATCCTCAATGCGATCAAGGAGCGCTTCAAGGCCGGCACCGGCTCCGATCTCGACGTCGCGCAGCAGGAGACCGTGCTCGCCAACCAGCGCGCGCTGGTGCCGCCGCTGCGGCAGACGCTCGACCAGAGCATCAATGCGCTCGCGGTGCTGGTGTCGCGACCGCCGGAAAGCGTGCGCGTCTCCGGCGGCTCGCTCAACGCCGTTGCGATCCCGCGCGTCAGGCCGGGCCTGCCGTCCGAATTGCTGACCCAGCGTCCCGACATCCGCCGGCAGGAGGCGCAGCTTGCATCCGCCACCGCCAATGTCGGCAGCGCGCGGGCGCAGTTCTTCCCGAGCATCCAGCTGACCGGAATGGGCGGCTACCAGAGCCAGGCGCTGGTCTCGCTATTCCAGCCGCATGCCGCCTTCTTCAACCTGGTCGGCAGCATGACCCAGCCGATCTTCGACGGCGGCCGGATCCTCGGCAATTTCGAGTACACCAAGGCCAAGCAGGACGAGTTGCTGCAGACCTACCGCAAGACGGTGGTGCAGTCGTTCACCGACGTCGACAATGCGCTGGTCGCGATCCGCGAGACCACGCGCCGGCTGCAGCTGCAGCGCGACGTGCTGTCGTCGTCGCGGCGCGCCTTCGACCTCGCCGAGCAGCAGCTCAAGGCCGGCACCGCCGATATCGTAACTGTGCTAAACACGCAGCTGACCCTGTTCCAGGCGGAAGATGCCTATTCGCAGGCCCAACTGGCCCGGCTATTGGCGATCGTGAGCCTATATCAAGCATTAGGGGGCGGCTGGGAACCGAAGATGGAAAGACCGGTCGATGCTCTTTAAGCCCGACTCGACGGACGACGAGAAACGCACGGCGCCGCGCAAGCGGAGCCTTCTCTCGCGCGTGCTGGGGCGCATGGTGTCCTTGCTCATCACGCTCGTGATCCTCGGCGGGCTCGGCTATCTCGGCTGGCTCGCCTTCCAGCCCAAGCAAAATGGCGGCGGCGGGCGCGGCGCGGGCGGGCGGCCTGACCTGCCGGTGCCGGTGCTGGCGGCCACGCCGCAGGTGCATGACGTGCCGGTCTATCTCGACGGCGTCGGTTCGGTGAGGGCGCTGAATACCGTGACCGTGCGCTCGCAGGTCGACGGCAAGCTGCTCAAGGTGAATTTCGTCGAGGGCCAGGACGTCAAGAAGGACGACGTTCTGGGCGAGATCGATCCGGCGATCTATCAGGCGCAATACGACCAGGCGGTGGCCACGAAGGCCAAGGACGAAGCGCTGCTCGCCAATCAGAAGATCGATCTTGCCCGCTATGAGCAGCTCGCTGCCACCAACGCGGGCTCGAAGCAGCAGGCCGATACGCAGCGAGCGCTGGTCGCGCAGCAGCAGGCCATCATCAAGGCCGACCAGGCCCAGATCGACAATGCGCGCGCCACGCTCGGCTATACCAAGATCGTCGCGCCGATCGCGGGGCGCGCCGGCCTTCGCCAGGTCGACCAGGGCAACATCATCCACGCCGCCGATACCACGGGGCTCGTCATCCTGACCCAGCTGCAGCCGATCGCAGTATGGTTCAGCCTGCCGCAGCAGCAGATCATGCGGGTCAACGCCGCGGCCGCGAAGGGCCAACTCGCGGTCGACGTGTTCGGCAACGACGGCGTCACCGTGATCGATACCGGCAAGCTGACCGGCATCGACAACCAGGTCGATCCGACCACCGGCACGCTGAAGCTGAAGGCGGAATTCCCCAATGCCAGCTACCAGCTCTGGCCCGGCCAGTTCGTCAATGTCCGCCTCAAGGTCGAGACCCTGCCGCAGGCGATCGTGGTGCCGACCTCCGCGGTGCAGCGCGGTCCCGCCGGCACGTTCAGCTACGTGATCGGTGAGGGCGATATCGTCACCGCCAAGCCGGTCACGGTCACGCAGCAGAACGAGCATGACGCCGTGATCGCCAGCGGCCTGACCACGTCGGACCGCGTCGTGACGACCGGCTTTGCCAATCTCGCCGATGGCGCGAAGGTCGTGGTCGGCAAGGACGACGGGCCGCCGGCCGCCGATCTCGCGCCGCGCAAGCGCAGCCGCAACCCTGACGGCAAGCGCGGGGCGCAAGGCGAAGGTCAAGGCAAGGACAGTAAGAAAGACTGGCAGGGCAAGGACGGCGAGCATCGCGGCCGGCACGAGCATAGCGAAGGCGATCAGAAGGGGCAGACCGGACCGGCGCCCGCGCCGGCAGCAGGGGGCGAACAGTCGGGCGGCGCGCCGAAGGCGCAGCCATGACCGGCATCCTGACTTCGTAATGTCCGATCTAACAGCGAGCACGCAGCCATGAGCGTCTCCGAACCGTTCATCCGCCGGCCGATCGCCACCTCGCTGCTCGGCATCGCCCTGATGATCGGCGGTGCGCTCGGCTATTGGGCGCTGCCGGTCTCGGCGCTGCCGCAGGTCGACTTCCCGACCGTGCAGGTGACGACGCAACTGCCCGGCGCCAGCCCCGACGTGGTGGCCTCGCTGATCACGGCGCCGCTGGAGCGACAGCTCGGGCAGATCCCGTCGCTGTCGTCGATGAACTCGACGAGCTCGTTCGGCGTCAGCCAGATCTCGCTGCAGTTCGACCTCAACCGCGACATCGACGGCGCCACGCAGGATGTGCAGGCCGCGATCAACGCTGCCGCCGGCATCTTGCCGAAGACGCTGCCGTATCCGCCTGTCTACGCCAAGGTGAACCCTGCGGACGCGCCGGTGATGACGCTGGCGCTGACCTCGGACACGATCTCGCTGCGGGCGATGAGCGATCTCGCTGACACCATCCTGGGTCAGCGGCTGAGTCAGATTTCCGGCGTCGGCCGGGTCTCGATCCTCGGTGGATTGAAGCCGGCGGTGCGCGTGCAGGCCGATCTGGCCCGGCTCGCGGCCTACGGCATCGCGATGGAGGATCTCCGCAACGCGATCGCCGGTGCCAACGTGTCGGGGCCGAAGGGATCGCTCGACGGTGCCCAGCAATCCTACACCATCGCCGCCAACGATCAGATCGCCGCCGCCGACGCCTACCGGCCGATCATCATCGCCTATCGCAACGGCTCGCCGGTCACGATCGGCGACGTCGCCCAGATCGTCGATGGGCTGGAGAACGACCGCACCGGCGGCTGGTACCAGGGCACGCCGGCCGTCATCATCGACATCCAGCGCCAGCCGGGCGCCAATGTCATCGACGTCGTCAAGCAGATCCGCGGCGAAATCCCGCGGCTGCAGCGCGCGGTCCCGGCCGGCGTCAAGCTGACCATCGTCTCCGACCGTACCGTGACGATCCGCGCCTCGGTGCGCGACGTGCAGTTCACGCTGATCCTGAGCGTCGTGCTTGTGACGCTGGTGGTGCTCCTGTTCCTGCGGTCGCTGCGCGCGACCCTGATCGCCGGCGTTGCGCTGCCGCTGTCGCTGATCACGAGCTTCGGCATCATGTATTTCGCGGGCTTCAGCCTCGACAATCTGTCGCTGATGGCGCTGACCATCGGAACCGGATTCGTGGTCGACGACGCCATCGTCATGATCGAGAACATCGTCCGCCACATGGAAGACGGCGAAACGGTGATGGAGGCCTCGCTGAAGGGGGCCAGCGAGATCGGCTTCACCGTGATCTCGCTGACGGTGTCGCTGATCGCCGTGTTCATCCCGCTGCTGTTCATGTCCGGCCTGGTTGGCCGCATGTTCCGCGAATTCGCGCTCACCTTGACGATCGCGGTCGTGACCTCGGCGATCGTCTCACTGACGCTGACGCCGATGATGTGCTCGCGGCTGCTCAAGAACATCCATGAGGAGATGGCGGTCCCGGGCCTCGCCGCGGTCAGCCGTTTCATCGACCGCATGGTGGAGTTCTACCATCGGACGCTGCTCTGGGTGTTGCGGCGCCAGCGCGCGACGCTGCTGGTGACGTTCGCGACCATCGCGCTGACGCTGATCATGTACGTGCTGGCGCCGAAGGGTTTTCTGCCGCTGCAGGACACCTCATCGATCACGGCGGTGACCGAGGCCGGGCCCGACGTCTCGTTCGCCGAGATGCAGCGGCGGCAGAGCGCGGTCTCAAACATCATCAAGGCCGATCCTGATGTGGTTGGCGTTGTCTCGGTGATCGGTTCGGGTTCGGTCAATCCGACCACCAATGTCGGCCGGCTGGTGATGACGCTGAAGCCGCTCGACCAGCGGCGCGAGGGCGTCGTCAAGGTGATCGAGCGGCTGAAGGAGAAGATCGCGACGGTGCCCGGCATGACGGTCTACTTCCAGCCGGTGCAGGACGTGCAGATCTCGACCCAGTCGAGCCGCTCGCAATACCAGTACACGCTGACCGCGACCGACGCCGCCGAGGTCTCGCAATGGGCGCAAAAGCTCGTCGCCGAGATGCGGCGGGACCCGATCTTCCGCGATGTCTCCTCGGAGGCGCAGGAGGGGGGCCTGCGCGCGGCGCTCGACGTCAACCGCCAGCGTGCCGGCCAGCTCGGTGTCAGTCTGCAGGGCGTCACCGATACGCTGAACGACGCCTTCGCGCAGCGGCAGATATCGACGATCTACGGCCAGGCCAACCAGTACCGCGTCGTGCTCGAAGCGCTGCCGATGTATCAGCGCGACCCGTCGATTCTCGACAAGCTCTATCTGCCCGGCGCCAACGGCGCGCAGGTGCCGCTGTCGGCGGTGGCGACGCTGGTCCGGACAACGGCGCCGCTCGCGATCTCGCACCAGGCGCAATTCCCGTCAGTCTCGCTCAGCTTCAACCTGGCGCCGGGCGAGGCGCTGGGCGACGCGGTCGCGGCCGTGAAGGCGATCGAGAGCAGGATCGGAATGCCCGGCAGCATCGTCGGGATCTATTCAGGCGACGCCGCCGAATTCTCGCGCTCGCTCGCCGGCCAGCCCTGGCTGATCCTGGCGGCGATCATCACGATCTACATCGTGCTCGGCGTGCTCTATGAGAGCTATATCCATCCGATCACGATCCTCTCGACGCTGCCCTCGGCCGGCGTCGGCGCCATCCTCGCCTTGATGCTGTGCGGGCAGGACCTCTCGGTGATCGGCCTGATCGGCATCATCCTGTTGATGGGTATCGTCAAGAAGAACGCGATCATGATGATCGACTTCGCGCTGGAGGCCGAGCGTCACCAGGGCATGTCGTCCTATGACGCCATCGTGCAGGCCTGCCTGCTGCGCTTCCGCCCGATCATGATGACGACGCTGGCGGCGCTGTTCGGCGCGCTGCCGCTCGCGATCGAAAGCGGCACCGGCGCGGAACTGCGCTTCCCGCTCGGTATCTCGATCATCGGCGGCCTGCTGTTGAGCCAGCTGCTGACGCTCTACACCACGCCGGTGATCTATCTGGCGCTCGACCGCCTCAACCGCCGGATCGAGCGGGCCGTGCCTGAGCCGGGTCCCAGCGGCCCGCCGATCGCGGGCGCCACCGAGGGCATGCAGTGATCTCGATCTCGGAGCCCTTCATCCGTAGGCCGGTGGGCACCACACTGCTTGCGATCGGGCTGTTCCTGGTCGGGATCGTCGCCTACCAGTTCCTGCCGGTGTCGTCGGTTCCGAATGTCGATTTCCCGACCATTCGGGTGTCGGCGTCCAGGCCAGGGGCCGATCCCTCCGTAATGGCCGCGACCGTCGCCGCACCGTTGGAGCGCAAGCTCGGCACCATTTCGGGCGTCGACCAGATCACCTCGACGAGCTCACTCGGCACCACCAGCATCCAGGTGCAGTTCTCGATCGGCCGCAATATCGACCGCGCCGCGCGCGACGTGCAGGCCGCGATCAACGCCTCGCTCGCCGATCTGCCGAGCGACCTGCCGTCGCTGCCCAGGTTCCGCAAGGCCAACCCGGCCGCGTCGCCGGTATTCGTGCTGGCGCTGACCTCGAAGACGATCTCGACTAGCGCGATGTACGACGTCGCCGACACGGTGCTGGCGCAGCGCATCTCGCAGGTGCCGGGAGTGGGCGAGGTGACCGTCAGCGGGGCCGACCAGCCAGCGGTGCGCATCGCGCTCAACCCGGTGTCCCTGGCGAACGCCGGGATCGCGACCGACGACGTCCGGCTCGCGATCATCAATGCCAACCCGCTGGGGCCGGTCGGCATCTTCAATGGCGGCCGGCTGAGCGAGACGCTCTCAATCAACAAGCAGATGCGCACCGCCGCCGAATTCCGCGACATTGTCATCAAAAGCTCGAACGGCAATTACGTCCGCCTCGCCGACGTCGCCGAGGTCGAGGATTCCGTGCGCAACTCGCGCTCGATCGCCTGGTTCAACAAGCAGCCGGCGGTGCTGATCCAGATCACCAAGCAGGGCGACGCCAACGTCATCGACACCGTCGACGGCGTTCGCAGGATGCTGCCGGAATTGAGGAAATGGATTCCGGCGGGCGTCGAGATCTCCACCCTGGTCGATCGTACCGGAACGATCCGCGCCAGCGTCGAGGACATGCAGTTCACGCTGCTGGCGACCGCCGTGCTTGTGATGATCGTGGTGTTCGTGTTCCTGCGCCGGGTGGTGCCGACGATCGCCGCCGGCGTGTCGGTGCCGCTGGCGCTGGCGGGCACCTGCGCCGGGATGTGGCTCGCCGGCTTCTCGATCGACAATCTGTCGCTGATGGCGCTGGCGATCTCCGTCGGCTTCGTGGTCGACGACGCCATCGTGATGATCGAGAACATGTACCGCAATCTCGAGCAGGGCATGGCGCCGTATCCGGCCGCGGTCGAAGGCGCCAAGCAGATCGGCTTCACGGTGCTGTCGATCTCGCTGTCGCTGATCGCGGCCTTCACGCCGCTGATCTTCATGGATGGCATCGTCGGGCGCCTGCTGCGCGAATTCTCGCTGACGCTGGTGTTCGCGATCGCGGTTTCGACCGTGGTGTCGCTGACCATCACACCGATGATCTGCGCGCATTACATCAGGGAGGCGACGTCCGATCATGCCACCTGGTACGATCGCGTCATCGAGGGCACGCTGTCCCGTGTCGTGGCGTTCTACGCAGCGACGCTGCGAATCGTGCTCGGCTATCCCTTCCTGACCCTGGTGGTGTTCTTCGCCACCGTCGCGCTGACGGTGACGCTCTACATCAAGACGCCGAAGGGCTATTTTCCGACCGACGACAGCGGCTTCGTGATCGGCTCGACGCGGGCGTCGGCGGATATCTCGTTCCAGGCGATGCTTCAGCTGCAGCAGCGGCTCGCCGACATCGTGATGGCCGACCCCGCTGTCGCCGGCATCGGCTCGTCAGTCGGTTCCGGCGGCGGCCCGGGCGGCGCCACCTCCAACCGCGGCATCATGTACATCAGTCTGAAGCCGCCGGAGGAGCGGGGAGGCCTGTCGACCGCGCAGGTGATCGACCGGCTGCGCCGCAACCTGTTCATGGTGCCGGGCATCCGCCTGTTCATGTTCGCCGCCCAGGACATTCGCACCGGCGGCCGGCAGAGCGATTCAGACTACCAGTACACGCTCGCCTCGACCGATCTCGAGCTGCTGCAGAAATGGGCGCCGATCATCGCCAAGCGCATGGAAACGGTGGAGGGCATCACGGACGTCTCCTCCGACCGCGATCCCGGTGGGCTACAGCTCAACCTCGTGATCGACCGCAAGACTGCCTCCAGCCTCGGCGTCCGCGTGCAGGACATCGACAACGCGCTCAACAACGCCTTCTCGCAGCGGCAGATCTCGTACATCTACACCCAGCGCAACCAGTACGTAGTGGTGCTCGAGATCGATCCGAAATTCCAGAGCGATCCGTCGAACCTCGAGCGCATCTACGTTGCCGGCGCCAACGACGTGCAGGTGCCGCTGTCGGCGCTGGTGCACTACCAGCGTGGATTGTCGGCGCTCGCGGTCTATCACTCCGGCGGCTTCCCCTCGACCACGGTGTCGTTCAACCTGCTGCCGGACGTGCCGCTGGAGGTCGCGACGACGAACATCCAGCAGGCGGTCGACGAGCTGCACATGCCCGAGGGCATTCGCGGCAGCTTCGACGGCAATGCCGGCGACTTCAACAAGACCAGCGGGCGGCAGCCGCTCCTGATCCTCGGCGCGCTGGTCGCGATGTATATCGTGCTCGGCGTGCTCTATGAGAGCCTGGCGCATCCGATCACGATCATCTCGACGCTGCCGTCGGCCGGCCTCGGCGCGTTGCTCGCACTGCAGGTGACGAACACGCCGCTGACCGTGATCGCCTTCGTCGGCATCATCCTCTTGATCGGCATCGTCAAGAAGAACGGCATCATGATGGTCGATTTCGCGCTCGAGGCCGAGCGGCATCAGGGCCTGTCGTCGCGGGACGCGATCTTCGAGGCCTGCCGCGCGCGCTTCCGTCCCATCCTGATGACGACGATGGCCGCGCTGTTCGCCGGAATTCCGCTGGTCATTGCGACCGGTCCGGGCACCGAGCTGCGCCGGCCGCTCGGCATCACCATCATCGGCGGCCTGTTCGTGTCGCAGATCCTGACGCTCTACACGACACCGGTGATCTATCTCTTGATCGACCGGCTGCGCCAGCGCCGCGAGCCGTCAGGCGTGCACGCACCCGCGGAATAGTTTGAATTGCACGATTGCAAGCGTATAGCGGAGCGATGTCCGAACCGACCGAAGCAAAAACCGATATTGTCGCCGAGATCGAGGAGTGCGCGCATTGCGGCAAGCCGTTGCCGCTGTGCATCTGCGACAGCGTCACGCCGATCGAGAGCCGCATCCAGCTCCTGATCCTGATCCATCCGCAGGAGCAGGACAGGGCGCTCGGCACCGCGCGACTGTTGGCACAGCATTTCGAAAACGCCGTGGTGCGGATCGGGCTGTCCTGGCCGAGCCTGGCCAAGGCGCTCGGCCGGCCGGTACCCGATCCGTCACGCTGGGCGGCGCTCTATCTCGGCTCCGCCAAGGTCGAAGACCTCGAGACCGATGCCGAGATCGTTGCGATCAACCGCAAGGGCGAGCTCGAGCCGCATCAGCGCGCCATCCTCTCCGACATCGAGGGCATCGTGCTGCTCGACGGCACCTGGAGCCAGGCCAAGGCGCTGTGGTGGCGCAATGCCTGGATGCTGAAGTGTCAGCGGGTGATTCTCGGGCCGAAACGGCCCTCGCTCTACGGCAGACTGCGGCGGGAACCGCGCCGCGACGGCCTGTCCACCATTGAGGCGGCCGCGATCCTGCTGGCGGGGCTGGAGAAGCGGCCGGATATTGCCGCAACGTTAACTAATAGTTTCGAGCGGATGCTGACGAGATTCCGCGAAGTGCAGGCCAAAATGCCGGAATTGGCGCCAAAACCGAAGAAGCGGGACTTTCGCAGACGTCGGCGTTAGCCGTCCGGCTTGGTTGCCTATCTCGGAGAGGGCGTATATGAAGTGCGCCGCAAGGGGCCACGTGGCGGAGTGGTTACGCAACGGTCTGCAAAACCGTGTACACCAGTTCAATTCTGGTCGTGGCCTCCACTCATCTCATCAATGGCTTGCAGCCAGTCAATGAGAAGCCGCATTAGCTCGCGGCGTACCAACCTTCAGGAAACGGAATCAGCGGCCACGGCGCCTGGTTGTCATTGGCCGCGCGCGGTGGCGGCTGAATGCGGGGCGAGGGCTGAGCCACGAAATCCTCCTGAGCAATGGGCGCGATCGCCGTTCGCACGGCGTCCAGCAGCAGATCAAATTCGACTTCGCTCATCACGCTCTCCGAGGTTCGAGAGCGCCATGGTCGCAAAACAGTCTTCGGTCCGGATTGAGCGATTCGTTCGAATTTTATGAAAAGAACGATGGCGCCCGCTTTGGTTAATGAATCGTTGGTGATCCCTTCGGGAACCTAGGTCGGCATGGCCGCACCTCGTGTGAAACAAATCACAACTTTCTAAAAACTCTTCCCGGGATTCCCGGCGGTATTCATAGCCGTCAAATATCGCAGGAATTTTAGGGAGACGTGACAATGGAGGCAAGTATCGCACGGTGGGGACCAGTCGCATGCCGCACGATCCTCGGCTCCTGCTGACGCGAACGGCGTAAGCCGTATGCGCCTGTATCTATCGTTTTTGTACAGGGAATATTCCCAACACTCGTGCCGGAGCCGTCATGCCAGCCCGGTGAGGTCGTGCGGCAGCATGGTCTTGAACTGCGTCAGCGCTTGCCGCGCCTTCCTCGGTGGCAGCGTGATCGCGTGACGCACGGCGGCTGCGATCAGTGTCATGGTCAGGGCGGAAAAGGTGGCGAGGGCGGCAGTCGGCATGTCGGGCGCAATCCGCCTGACCGCGTCGGACAACAGGCCGGAGAGCACGGCCATGTCGTCCGCATCGAGCTTCTGCAGGGCGCGGTCGGCTTGCGTCGCCTGCCAGATGTCGCGCATGACAGGCTCGCGCATGAACATCTCGTAGTAGCTGTCGACGATCCTGCACAGCGCCGGGTGCAGGTCGCGCGCGGTCGTCACCGCGGCCAGATCGCGCCTGACGCAATCGCGCCCGACCGCGTTATGGCGTTCGGCCAGGGTGCCGATGATCGCGGCCTTGTCCGGGAAATATTGATAGAGCGAGCCGAATGCGACGCCGCTGCGCGCGACGACGTCGCTCATGCGGAAAGCCTCGCTGCCCTTTTCCGCCATGATCTCGGTCGCACATGCGAGGATGCGCTCGAAGCGCTCGCGGCTGCGCTGCTGGGTCGGGGCAAGCCGCGCCAGCCCGGGCAGGGGGACTTCCACGGATGCGGCCTTTCGTCTCGACATCTTTCGCTTCCCTGCGATCGGGGTTGACGGCTCTAATACGAGAGTTTATCGCATTTCACAAATACGAGTATATCTCGCATTTGGAGGCGGAACGATGCGCCAGATCCTAACCTCGGCCTTGCTGTGGTTTTCCGCGCTCGGCTGCGGCCTGCTCGCCGGGCTCTATTTTGCGTTCTCGGCTTTTGTCATGACCGCGCTCGGCCGCATCGATCAGGCCGCCGGCATCTCGGCGATGAACGCGATCAATGTCGATATTGTCCGTTCGCCGTTCATGCCGGTGTTCCTCGGCACCACGCTGTCCTGCGCCGTGCTCGTCTTGCTCGGCGGGCTCAGATGGCAGGAGCCGGGCGCGATTGCGATGATTTGCGGCGGCGGCCTCTACGTGGTCGGCATGTTCGTCGTGACCGTCGTCTTCAATGTGCCGCTGAACGATCAGCTTGCGGCCTCTGATCCTGCGGGCAGGTCGGCGGCATCGGTCTGGGCGCGCTATCTGACCGACTGGACCTTCTGGAACCACGTGCGGACCATCGCCTCGCTGGCCGCGACCGCGCTGTTCATCGTTGCCATCGCCGGGCGGTAGCCAACCCCGTTTGCGCGAGGAGCTGGGCCGTCGCGCCCCTGACAGAATCACGGGCGCGGTGCGACCGCCGCGCTGGCGGTGTTTCCAGGCGCCCGCGGGAGCGCGGCCGGGCCGGCGGGCTGGGCATGTCGCACACCGGGCGATAGGTAAGCCCTTGTATCGCAGAGGCTTACCGTGCGCGCTAAAGTTTCGCCGGAGGGGCGATTTGGTTCTTTGCAAGGCCGAAAGGCTTTGTTATACGCTGCCCGCTCGCGAACAGATGTTCGCCTATTCCTCGGTAGCTCAGCGGTAGAGCATTCGACTGTTAATCGAATGGTCGCTGGTTCGAATCCAGCCCGGGGAGCCAGTTTGGTCTGGCCCCATCGATCCCCCAAATCGCCATCACAAGCCCGTGGTCCGCAGCGGACAGGCCGAAAACGTCGTCAAATCGACTCAATAGCCGTCGACACTTGCTCCCGCCGGGTCTTGAGAGGTGATTTTGATGGCCATTAACATGATCGACCTGTCGATGCCGCAGCCGACGCTCGTTCCGAGCGATGCCCCCGACATCAGTGACGACGAGTGCGTCCGCCGGCTCGCGAGGGCCGTCGAGGAGCATGATTCCGAGCATCTCGATGAAGTGGCCCGCCTGATCGGCCGGCTCGCCGTCACGATCGAATAGACTGCGCCTTGGAGCGCGTTTTGGGAGCGCGTTTTGCACGCCAGCGGCGTGTTGCGTTTTGGCGGAGCTTGTTCCAAAAGATGGCCCTGTTCTAGCTTCTCCAGCGGCAATGCCGCGACTTGCAGGGTCTCCGCCAATGACCGGTTTTTCGACCGCGCGCCAGTATATGGTCGATGGTCAGGTGCGTCCGAGCGACGTGACCGATGATCGCATTCTCGATGCCATGCTGACCGTGCCGCGCGAGGTCTTCGTGCCGGCCAGCAAGCAGGCGCTGGCCTATCTCGACCTCGACCTCGATGTCGCCGAGGGCGGTGCGACGAGGCGCTGCCTGATCACGCCGGCGCTGCTCGCCCGAATGCTCCAGGCCGCCGAGATCAAGGCCACCGACCGCGTCCTCGTGGTCGGCTGCGCGACCGGCTACGCCGCCGCCGTCGTGGCGCGCTTTGCCGCAGAGGTCAGCGCGACCGAAAGCGATCCGGCCCTTGCCGCAAAGGCGACCGCGGCGTTCGCCGAGCTCGGAATCCAGAATATCACCGTCAAAACGGCCGCGGCCGCCGACGGCGATGCCGCGGGCGCCCCTTTTGACGTCATTATCCTCAATGGTGCGACGGAGATCGTCCCGACCGGGCTGTTCGGCCAACTCAAGGAGGGGGGCCGGCTGGTCGGAGTGTTCGGCCTGTTGCCGCCGCCGCGCGCCACCCTGGTGACGCACTCCCACGGGGATTTCGGCCATCGCGAGCTGTTCGACGCCTCGGCTCCCGTTTTACCCGGATTCGAGCGAGTTCCCGCCTTCGTCTTCTGACCGCGATGGCGGCGCACCGGCTGATAAAATCCCGTTCCGAATCAGAAGTGTGGCCCGTTTGCCCCATGTGAAGAGTTTCGACCGTGTTCCGTTGCGGGGTAGTTCCGTTGGGCCTAGCTGCGGACTAAGGTGAGGCGGGACTCACTTCGACTGAAGCGACCGCCGGACTGATTTGCGTGTGGGAGACGGCGACTACAATGATTGGATTTCCGGGGATGCGTGGGGTGAAGGTTGTCACCGCGGCTGCGACTGCCGTCCTTCTGTTGGCGGAGATGGGCCCTGTGCCCGCACTCGCCGATACAATCGAGGCCGCGCTGGTGCGGTCCTACCAAAACAATCCCCAGCTGAACGCGCAACGCGCGCAGGTGCGGTCAACTGACGAGAACGTTCCTCAGGCACTGTCGGGCTACCGCCCGAAAGTCGCACTGACGGCAAGCGCGGGGTACCAATACACCGATACGCTGACGACACAGGGCGGCGACGCGAACAATCTTGTCCGCACCCAAATCCATGGCGCCAACGCGCCGCGCAGCGCAGGCCTCACGGTCAACCAATCGCTGTTCAACGCGCAGACCGCGCCCAGGGTGCGCGCGGCCGAAAGCCAGGTCTCGGCGGCGCGCGAGGGCCTGCGTGTGCTCGAGCAAACCGTGATCCTGAGCGCGGCCACGATCTACATGGACTATCTCCGCGACTCCGCCATCGTCGAAGTTCAGCGCAGCAACACGCGCGTGCTGGAACAGACGCTGAAGCAGACCCAGGACCGCTTCAATGTCGGCGAAGTGACGCGGACCGACGTCGCGCAATCCGAAGCGCAGCTCGCGGCAGGTAAAACCCAGCAGCTCACCGCCGAATCGAACCTGACGACGACGCGATCGAATTTCCGCCGCATCATCGGCAACGAGCCGCAGAATCTCGCGCCGGGCTCGCCGGTCGACCGCTTCCTGCCGACGACGCTTGCGGCCGCCGTCGATCTCAGCCTGACCCAGAATCCGAACGTCACCTCGGCGATGTACGGCGTCGACGTCAACTTCCTGCAGGTCAAGGTCAGCGAGGGTGCGCTGTTCCCGTCGGTCAACCTGCAAACGTCGGTGCAGCAGCAATACGAACAGACCCTGATCAGCCAGCGCACATTCAGCGCGGGAACGGCGGTCCAGCTGTCGGTGCCGCTCTACCAGGGTGGTGCGGAATACTCGCTGATCCGCCAGTCCAAGGAATCGCTGGCGCAGCAGCGCCTCGTGCTCGAGCAGACCCGCGATCAGGCGCGCGCCAACGTCGTCACCGCGTGGGGCCAGCTGGTCGCCGGCAAGTCGCAGGTGGCATCGGCACAGGCGCAGGTGACCGCGTCGGAGATCGCCTTGAACGGCGTGCGCGAAGAGGCCAAGGCCGGTCAGCGCACCACGCTCGACGTGCTCAACGCGCAGCAGGCGCTCGTCAACGCGCGCAACGCGCTGGTCACCGCGCAGCACGACCGCGTCGTCGCGTCCTATAACGTGCTGAGCGCGGTTGGCCGCTTGTCGCCGCAGGTGCTCGGGCTTTCGACCAACGTCTACGATCCGAGCGTGCATTACCAGCAGGTTCGTGACAACTGGGCCGGCGTACGCACGCCCGACGGCCGCTAAACACCTTCGCATCGTCATCGCTTGTCGCGTCATGTTTGTGGTTCTGAGTTAATCAGGACCACAAACAGGCGCGTTTGCTTGCATTCGATAATTGGCCTGACATACCGTTTTGTCGGGCAGCAAGGCGATTCGCGGCGCGCCGGCGTAGCGTGATGACAGGTGCGACGCCCCCTGTGATCACGCTGCATTGGGCGACACGAAGCTTGCACAAAGCCTCGGGCGGGCTTGATCTGGGGACAAGTCGGGCGGGAGCAATGAAAATCTCTGCCCGCATCATCGGAACCGGCGAATCCTCTCGGGCTTGATGTAAATTCGTTTCGATGTGGAGTCGGAGATGACGCAACCTGCGAAGGTCCAAGAGCCCTCGATGGAGGAGATCCTGGCGTCGATCCGTCGCATCATTGCCGACGACGAGGCGAAGCCGGCCGCGGCCGAGAAGCCTGCGGCCGCCGCTGCAGCCCCGGCGCCGAAGGTCGAGCCAGCACCAGCAGCCAAGCCCGCGATGAAGAGCCCGCCGTCCGCAGCGCCACCGGCCGCGAAGGCCGCCGCGCCGGCGCCGAAATCACCGCCGCCTGCGCCGGCACCGGCGGCCAGCAACAGTCAGGACGATATCGACTCGCTGCTCGCCAGCCTCGATGAGGCGACGCCCGCAGCCGAGATCAGGCCGTCGCCGCAGCCCGCGGCCCAGCCCGAAGCCGACGTGTTCGAACTCACCGACGAGATGGCGCTGCCGGACCCGGCCGCCGCGCCGTCGTTCCGCAAGGTCGAGCCGCAGGACGACCTCGAGTTCACGGAAGCGCGGAGCCGGGCGCCGGAACCGGCCCGGGAGCCGCCGGCGATCGAGACCGCGCCCATGCAGCAGATCATCTCGGGAACCACGATGCGGGCCGTCGAGTCGGCCTTCAACTCTTTGGCCAACACCGTGCTGAGCAACAATGCGCGGACGCTCGAGGATCTGGTCAAGGAGATGCTGCGGCCGATGCTGAAGTCCTGGCTGGACGACAATCTGCCCGGGCTGGTCGAGCGGATCGTCAAGGCCGAGATCGAGCGGGTATCCCGCGGGCGCTAGCTGCGCGGCGTTAGCAGCGCAGCCGGCGCGAGGCTGGCTCCCGCCGTTGGGCCTGGCGGCCCTCAATCAGCTCCCCAAATGCCCTAAACGTCGATTTGACGTACCGGTCCGGTTGACTTGGTGCGCTCCGGCGGCTTTCTAACGCTTTCCATGGTCCACAGCGCATTGTCATGATCGAGAAAAACTACCAGCCCGCCGATATCGAGCACCGGATGGCCCGGATCTGGGAGGAGAGCGGTGCGTTCAAGGCCGGCCGGCCTGAACGCAAGGACGCCGCGCCTTTCACCATTGTGATCCCGCCGCCGAACGTGACCGGCTCGCTGCACATGGGCCACGCGCTCAACAATACGCTGCAGGACATCCTGTGCCGCTTCGAGCGGATGCGCGGCCGCGACGTGCTTTGGCAGCCCGGCACTGATCACGCCGGCATCGCCACCCAGATGGTGGTCGAGCGTCAGCTGATGGAACGGCAGGAGCCGGGCCGGCGCGATATGGGCCGCGCCAAGTTCCTTGAGCGGGTCTGGCAGTGGAAGGCCGAGAGCGGCGGCACCATCGTCAACCAGCTCAAGCGCCTCGGCGCCTCCTGTGACTGGTCGCGCGAGCGCTTCACCATGGACGAGGGCCTGTCGCGCGCCGTCGTCAAGGTGTTCGTCGAACTGCATCGCGATGGCCTGATCTACAAGGACAAGCGCCTGGTCAACTGGGACCCGAAGCTGCTCACCGCGATCTCCGATCTCGAAGTGCAGCAGGTCGAGGTCAGGGGCCATCTCTGGTACCTGCGTTACCCGATCGAGGGCCGCAACTTCAGCCCCGAGGATCCGAAATCGTTCATCGTGGTCGCGACGACGCGTCCCGAAACGATGCTCGGCGACACCGCGGTCGCGGTGCATCCGGACGACGAGCGCTACGCCGATCTGGTCGGCCAGCACGTCATCCTGCCGCTGGTCGGCCGCAGGATTCCGATCGTCGCCGACGACTATTCCGATCCGGAGAAGGGCTCGGGCGCGGTCAAGGTGACGCCTGCGCACGACTTCAACGACTTCGAGATCGGCAAGCGTCACGGCCTGCCGCAGATCAGCGTGCTCGACCAGGAAGGCAGCCTCAGCCTGGTGGGCAACGAGGATTATCTGCGCGGCCTGCCTGTCGGCGCCGACGAGTTCGCCGCCGAGTTTGACAAGATCGAGCGCTTCGCGGCGCGCAAGAAGATCGTCGCAAGGCTGGAGGAGTTCGGCTTCCTCGAGCGGATCGAGCCCAACACCCACATGGTGCCGCATGGCGACCGCTCCGGTGTCGTGATCGAGCCGTATCTGACCGACCAGTGGTATGTCGACGCTAAGACGCTGGCGCAGCCGGCGATCGCGGCGGTGCGCTCCGGCGAAACCACGTTCGTGCCGAAGAACTGGGAAAAGACCTATTTCGAGTGGATGGAGAACATCCAGCCCTGGTGCATCTCGCGCCAGCTCTGGTGGGGCCATCAGATCCCGGCGTGGTACGGACCCGACGGCAAGGTGTTCGTCGCCGAGACCGAGGAAGAGGCGGTCGGCCACGCGCTCGGCTATTACGTCGAGCAGGAAGTCATCACGCCGGAGCAGGGCCACGACATGGCGGTCGACCCCGCCAAGCGCGAGGGCTTCATCACGCGTGACGAGGACGTGCTCGACACCTGGTTCTCGTCGGCCCTGTGGCCGTTCTCGACGCTGGGCTGGCCGGACGACACGCCGGAGGTCGCGCGCTACTACCCGACCAATACGCTGGTTACCGGCTTCGACATCATCTTCTTCTGGGTCGCCCGCATGATGATGATGGGCCTCCATTTCATGAAGGAGGCGCCGTTCTCGACCGTCTACATCCACCGCCTCGTCCGCGACGAGAAGGGCGCCAAGATGTCGAAGTCGAAGGGCAACGTCATCGACCCGCTCGGCGTGATCGACGAATACGGCGCCGACGCGCTGCGCTTCGCGCTGACCCGCGAGGCGGCCCAAGGCCATGACATCCGCCTGTCGCCGCATCTGGTCGAGACCAACCGCAATTTCGCGACCAAGTTCTGGAACGCCTGTCGGTTCGCCGAGATGAACGAGTGCGTCAAGCCGGACGGTTTCGATCCGAAGGGCGCAAAGGAGACGTTGAACCGCTGGATCGCGCACGAAACCTCGCGCGTCACCCGCGAGGTGACCGAGACGATCGAGGATCATCGCTTCAACGATGCCGCGGGCGCGATCTACCGCTTCGTCTGGAACGTGTTCTGCGACTGGTATCTTGAGCTCGCGAAACCCGTGCTAATGGGCGAGGAGGGCGCGGCCAAGGCCGAGACCCGCGCCATGATCGCCTGGACCCGCGACGAGATCCTCAAGCTGCTGCATCCGTTCATGCCCTTCATCACCGAGGAGCTGTGGGCGGTGACCGCAAAGCGCGACGGCCTGTTGGTCTTGGCGTCCTGGCCGCGTAAGTCGGGCGTGACCGGCGAGCAGCTGGCCGCGATCGCGACCGCCGGTCCGGTGGTCGATCCGATCATTCCGCCGGTGATTGCCGCGCTCGACGCCGACGAGTTCAGCGATCCTGCGGCCGAGGCCGAGATCGGCTGGGTGGTCGATCTCGTCACTGCGATGCGGTCGGTGAAGGCGGAAATGAACATCCCGCCGTCGACACTGACGCCGCTGGTGATCGCGGGCGCCTCCGACGAGACGCGGGACCGCGCGCGGCGCTGGAACGACACCATCAAGCGGCTCGCACGATTGTCGGATATCTCGTTTGCCGATCACCCGCCGGAAGGCGCGGTACAGCTCCTTGTCCGCGGCGAGGCGGTCGCGCTGCCCCTGAAGGGCGTGATCGATCTCGCGGCTGAACGCACGCGGCTGGAGAAGGAGCTCGGCAAGGCCGACGCCGACATCAAGCGGGTCGATGCCAAGCTCGCCAACGACAAGTTCGTCGCCAACGCGCCGGAAGAGCTCGTCGAGGAAGAGAAGGAAAAGCGCGCGGCAGCAGCGGAGCGCCGCGCCAAGATTCTCGAGGCGATCGAGCGGTTGAAGAAGGCGTCCTAGCTGATAACGCCGTGGCGATCAAAACCGCTTGCTGAGGAATTTTGATCCCTTCAGCCCGTAGCGCCAGGGCAGGTCGACGGCCTTGGTGATGCCGATCCGCACCCCGGTGATGATTTCGGGTGCTTCGGTCCGCGCATGGAGCGCGATCGGGGCGCGGTCGAGCGGCAATTCGCTGTGCGCGATGGTGATGCCGAGCGCCTCGCAGAGCTTGCCGGGCCCCGAGCACAGCGCGCGCTCGTCCTCCAGCCCGCGCCGCCTGCGCATCGCCGCGAGCCCATGGGTCGGCTCGATCGCGCGGATCAGCACGGCGCTGGCCGAGCCCGCTTCCTCGCAGACGAAGTTGACGCACCAATGGATGCCGTAGGAGCGGTAGACGTAGGAGAAGCCCGGCGGGCCGAACATCACCTGGTTGCGCGGGGTCGGCCCGCGGTAGGAATGCGCCGCCGGGTCGGTGTGATGATAGGCCTCGACCTCGGTGATGATGCCGCCGGCGCCGCCGACCAGGAAGGTCGCGCCGATCAGGTCGGGGGCGACCTCGTGGACGCTGCGATCGAAGAAGGAGCGTTTCAGCGCCTTGCCGAGGCGCGGCGCGGTCGCGCTGATGGATCGGGGTTTTTGAGCCATTTTGAGGTAGGAATCGGCATGGAACGGGTCGCAAGACTGCCAATATATGGGCAGGTCTGCTAGGGTCGCGGGGCGGGTTGCGAGCTGCGTCAACACCGATTAGCTAAGCCCTTGGTTCGGAGCATTGATCTGCCTGGATCATGCTCCCGCGACTTGCAGGCATCCATGGTCACCATCGTCGACACCATCTCCACCACTCAGCTCCGCCCGCGGCACCCCGAAAAGGTCAACCGGCCGGATGCCGTGTCGCCGCCGAAGCCGGACTGGATCCGGGTTCGTGCGCCGAATACGCGCGGCTATGCAGATACGCGCCGGATCGTGAAGGAGAATGGCCTCGTCACGGTGTGCGAGGAGGCGGGCTGCCCCAATATCGGTGAGTGCTGGGACAAGAAGCACGCCACCTTCATGATCATGGGCGACACCTGCACGCGCGCCTGCGCGTTCTGCAACGTCAAGACCGGCATGCCCGGCGCGCTCGAGGCGAGCGAGCCGGAATACGTCGCGGAGGCCACCGCCAAGCTCGGGCTCAGTCATGTCGTGGTCACCTCGGTCGACCGCGACGATCTCGCCGACGGCGGTGCCGAGCATTTTGCCGAGACCATCCGCGCCATCCGCGCGCGCTGCCCGAGCACCACGATCGAGATCCTGACACCGGACTTCCTGCGCAAGGACGGCGCGCTGGAGCGCGTGGTCGCGGCCAAGCCCGACGTCTTCAACCACAATCTGGAAACCGTGCCGTCGCGCTATCTGACGGTCCGTCCCGGCGCCCGCTATTTCCATTCGATCCGGCTGCTGCAGCGGGTCAAGGAGATCGATCCGACCATCTTCACTAAATCAGGCATCATGGTCGGCCTCGGCGAGGAGCGGCACGAGGTGCTGCAGGTGATGGACGACCTGCGCTCGGCCGAAGTCGATTTCCTCACCATCGGCCAGTACCTGCAGCCGACCCGCAAGCATCACGCCGTGATGCGCTACGTGACGCCGGACGAGTTCGCAGGCTACGAGCGGGTCGCCTATACCAAGGGCTTTTTGATGGTGTCGGCGAGCCCGTTGACGCGCTCGTCGCATCACGCCGGCGAGGATTTCGCCAAACTGCAGGCGGCGCGCACGGCCCGCGGCCGCTAGATTTTTGCAAACGGCGGTAAGCCGGCGCCGTCACGCGCCGTTGCTTGATCGGGCCTTGACCGAACCTTGGCCGAACCTTGGACTGGACCAATGCAGCGCGTTCTGGTGATGGGATCGTCGGGATCCGGCAAGTCGACCTTTGCGCGGCGGCTGTCCGCCATGACAGGGATTCCGACCGTGTCGATCGATGCGCTGTTCTGGAAGCCGGGCTGGGTCGAGTCGGGCAGGGACGAATTCGAGCGCCGCGTGACCGAAGCAGCCCAGGAGCCGCGCTGGATCATGGATGGGAACTACATGAGGCATGGTGCAGGGGAATTGCGCCGGGAGCTCTCCGACACGATCATCTGGTTCGACCTGCCGCGGTCGACCTGCATGCTCGGTATCTTCAGGCGGATAGCCGGGAGCTATGGCGAGGTCCGCCCGGAGATGGCGGAAGGCTGCCCTGAGAAGATCGATCTCGAATTCTTCCGCTACGTCTGGACCTATCGCCGGCAGCAGCGGCCGAAGCTGATCGAGTATTTTGCCGGCTTGCGGCCCGATCAATCGCTGGTCTGTTTCACCGATCGGGCGCAGGCGGATGATTATCTGAAGCGCCTCGCACTCGGGCAAAACCGTGCGAGTATCCACTGATGCCACGATTCTCAAGCAAGCGGCGGGTCCGGCACACCGCACCTCAAATGTTCGATCTGGTCGCCGACGTCGAGCGCTATCCCGAATTCGTGCCGCTATGCCATTCGCTCAAGATCCGCCAGCGCACGCCCAAGGAGGACGGCACCGAGGTCGTGGTGGCGGACATGACGGTGTCCTTCAAGCTGGTGCGGGAAACCTTCACCAGCAAGGTGACGCTCGACCGGGCCAATCTGAATATCGTGGTCGAATATCTGCGCGGCCCGTTCAGCAATCTGGAGAATCGCTGGAGTTTTGAGCCGAAGTCGGAAACCGAATGCGATGTCGGCTTCTTCCTGAACTACGAATTCAAGAGCCGGATGCTGGCGATGCTGATGGGCTCGATGTTCGACGCCGCATTCTCACGCTTTGCCGCGGCGTTCGAGAAGCGCGCGGATCAGGTCTACGGCAAGCCGCAGCTGTCGACGTAGCGAAGTCGTCTCGTCTACATCTCTGGAACGCAAATGCCCGGCACGAGGCCGGGCACGACGGATGGTGCGGGAGAGCGTTCGCCGACTTACGGGCAGGATCGCCGCACGCCGCCGGATGCGATGTAGGTGCCCGAAGCGGGGTCGTAGGTACGGAAACGCTGGGAGCAATAGGCGTCGTTGTTGGCCTTGGCCTGGCTCGCCGCGATCGCGCCGCCGATGATCGCGCCGGCCGCCAGCCCGCCGATGATCGCCGCGCCGTTACTGCCGCCATCGCGATAGTAACCACCGCGGTAGCCGTATCCGCCGCGATAGCCGTAACGCGGACCACCGTGCCAGTGACGATACTGCACATGCTCGACGGAGGTAGGCTGATCCTGCAATTGCGCGGGAGCGAGTGGTGCGGCGGACGAAGGCACAACAGTCGACAGCGTCATGGCGCCAGCGCTGATGGCGGCCACGACCAAAGTTCCCAACTTCATCATTTTCTCCTTGTTGTGGGATTTTGCTGTTGGACGAACAATCGAAACAGCAGAGTTGGAACAACATAAAGCGGCGAAGCCGCGTCAAAGTTCCATTTCAGGTAAGCGTCACCGGGCCGCAGTTGACACAAGCCCGTGTAAGGCGGGCCGTGGCGCGACTTGACTTTGCGTTGGGCCTATCCGCGCGGCGGCCGGCGGCGTTTCGCAGCGTGGCTCCGCGGCGACCGGGCAACCCTTGGCCGTAACCGGCTGGCCGCCTCGCGACGCGGCTTGGCGGCCTGCGGCGGGCGCGCAAGCTCCATCAGCATGCGCAATGCTTCGACCACGGAGCGCTGCCGCACCGTGCTGCGGCCGATCGCGCCAAATCGCTGCTCACGATGAATGATGCGGCCGTCGCGCGCGGCGACGGCGAAATGCACCAGGCCGACCGGCTTGCCCGGTGTCGCGCCGCCAGGGCCCGCGATGCCGGTGATCGAGACCGCAAGGTCGACGCCGGCCTTTTCCAGCGCGCCGATCGCCATCGCAGTCGCGGTTTCCTTGCTCACCGCGCCGAACGTTTCGAGCGTGGCCGCCTTGACGCCGAGCATGACCCGCTTGGCCTCGTTCGAATAGGTCACGAAGCCGCGGTCGATCACGTCGGAAGAGCCGGGGATGTCGGTGAGCGCACCCGCGACCAGGCCGCCGGTGCAGGATTCGGCGGTCGCGATGGTCAGCTTGCGCATCCGGCACAGGTCGAGCAGCGAGCGGGAGAGGGCACGAGCGTCGCTGCCGCCCATGTCAGGCACTCCGGCCTTTATCGTCCCAACCTTTATCGTCCCAAGGGAGACGGACCGTGGCGCTCGCGGTTGCCGCGATGCCTTCCTCGCGGCCGGTGAAGCCGAGCCGCTCGCTGGTGGTGGCCTTGACCGCCACGCGCGAGACGTGGACGCCGGAGATCTCCGCGATCTTCGCCCGCATGGTGTCGCGCAACGGCCCGATCTTCGGCCGCTCGCAGATCAGCGTCACTTCGAGATTGGCGATCCGTCCGCCACGCGCGGTGACGCGCTCGACCGCGTATTTCAGGAACTGGTCGGAGGAGGCGCCCTTCCACTTGGCGTCGCTCGGCGGGAAATGCGAGCCGATATCGCCGTCGGCCAGCGCGCCGAGGATCGCGTCGACGAGCGCATGCAGCCCGACATCGCCGTCGGAATGGGCCAGGAATCCCTTCGTGTGCGGCACGCGCACGCCGCAGATCATGACATGGTCACCGTCGCCAAAGGCATGCACGTCGTAGCCGGTGCCGGTTCTGATGTCGCCGAGCTGGCTTGCGAGCCGCGCTTCCTCGCGCACGAAGTCCTCGGGTGTGGTGAGTTTCATGTTGGCAGCATCACCTTCAAACGTCGCAACCGTCAATCCCGCCCACTCGGCAAGCGCCGCATCGTCGGTGAAATCGGAGCGGCCATCGCGCGCTGCGCGACGATGCGCCTCCAATATTACGTCGAAACGAAAAGCCTGTGGCGTCTGCGCGATCCGCAGGCGCGCGCGCTCCGGCGTCGCCTCGACGTCGCCGGCATCGCCGGTGAGCTTGATGGTGTCGGTGACGGGAATCACGGGGATCGCAGCGCCGGTCCGGCCGGCTGCGGCGATCGCGCGCGAGATCACGGCTGCAGTGACGAAGGGGCGCGCGGCATCGTGGATCAGCACGATATCCGGCTTTTCGCTTGCGAGCGCCTCGAGCCCGGCATGGACCGAGGCCTGCCGGGTCGCGCCGCCCGGCGTCGGCGGCCGATGGCGAAGGCCTGCGACTGCTTCATCGAACAGCGCGGTGTCGTCAGGATTGACCACAGGCTGCACCGCAAACACGTCCGGATGTCCGGAGAACGCCTCCATGGCGCGGTAGATCACCGTCTGTCCGCCGATCGTCCGGTATTGCTTCGGCCCGCCTGCGCCGGCGCGCAGTCCACGGCCGGCTGCGACAAGGATGGCTGCGGTACGCTCAGGCTTCGGCATTTTGAACCAGTGACAGACGAATCGGGGATGAGGGGGACGGCGAAGATCGCCGCGCACAGCCCTTAGCATGACCGCTGCGCAAAAACAGAGCGTTTGCCGATGACTGTGGGAAAAGCAGATTTTGTTGCAGTGCACCTGCACTGATGATAGGAATGTCTAAACCGTAGGCATGAGCCTTGACTGCACAAGAATTGTGCGCAGAATAGGCGACGTCAGCTGCAATGGCGTGGCTGACAGAACGACGAGACGGCTGTGACCGGCGTGCAAAGTACTCCTCGTAACCCATTGAAGATCGGCGATATTGCTGTCGCCAACCGGGTTCTCCTCGCGCCCATGTCCGGCATCACCGATGCGCCCTTCCGGCGACTCGTTGCCACTTTGGGCGCCGGCCTGGTGGTCTCCGAGATGACCGCCAGCAACGATCTGGTGAACGGCAAGCCGATGTCGAAGCTGCGTTGCGAGGCAGCCGGGGTCGGGCCGCATGTGGTCCAGCTGGCGGGCTGCGAGACCCACTGGATGGCGGAGGGCGCACGGATCGCCGAAGGCGCCGGCGCCGACGTCATCGACATCAACATGGGCTGTCCGGCCCGCCACGTGACCGGGGGCCAGTCCGGCTCGGCCCTGATGCGCGACCTCGACCACGCGGTCACGCTGATCGAGGCGACGCTGTCGGCGGTCAGGGTGCCGGTCACGCTGAAGATGCGGCTCGGCTGGGATGACCGCTCGCTCAATGCACCGGAACTGGCGCGCCGCGCCGAGGCCGCCGGCGTGCAGATGATCACCGTGCATGGCCGGACCCGCTGCCAGTTCTACAAGGGCGAGGCGAACTGGAACGCGGTGCGCGCGGTCAAGGACGCCGTCACCGTCCCGGTCGTGGTCAACGGCGATATCACCTCGTTCGACAAGGCTGTCAGTGCGCTCGAGATGTCGGGCGCCGACGCCGTCATGATCGGCCGCGGCGCGCAGGGGCAGCCCTGGCTGCCGGGACAGATCGGCCGTCGCCTCGAGACCGGGATCGCCGAGGCCGCGCCGTCGCTCGCCGAGCAGCTCAAGCACGTTCGCGCGCTCTATGACGAGGTTTGCAGCCACTATGGCCTGCGCATCGGGCTCAAGCATGCACGCAAGCATCTGGGCTGGGCGCTGGAGGCTGCTGCGGCCTATAGCTGCGCGCCGGCCGCGACCTTGAAGACCTGGCGGCAGGCGATCCTGACCGCGGAAGAGCCGTCCAGCGTGCATCGCTCGCTCGCCGACGCCTACGACGATTTTGCCTGGAGTGCTGCCGCATGACGTCAGCCATGGAATTCCGCCGGCCGGTGCCGACTGACGGGGAGGCCATCCTCAATGCGCTGCCCAATCCGGTGCTGCTGGTCGCACCCGACGGGCGGATCGTCGACGCCAATATCGCAGCCGAATCATTCTTCGAGATATCGACCCAGTTCCTGCGCCGGCAGTCGCTGAAGGAACTGGTGCCGTTCGGCAGCCCGCTGCTGGCGCTGATCGAGCAGGTGCGGACGAGCGGCTCGCCGGTCAACGAATACAAGGTCGATCTCGGCACGCCGCGGATCGGCGGCGATCGCCAGGTCGATCTGCACGTCGCGCCGCTGACCGAGCGGCCCGGGCATATCGTGGTGATGCTGCAGGAGCGTACCATCGCCGACAAGATGGATCGCCAGCTCACCCATCGCAGCGCGGCGCGCTCGGTGATCGCGCTGGCGGCGATGCTCGCCCACGAGATCAAGAACCCGCTGTCGGGCATCCGCGGCGCGGCGCAGCTTTTGGAGCAGCAGGCGTCCTCCGAGGACCGGCTGCTGACACGACTGATCTGCGACGAGGCGGACCGCATCGTGACGCTGGTCGACCGCATGGAGGTGTTCGGCGACGACCGCCCGGTGGCGCGCGGTCCGGTCAACATCCATTCCGTGCTCGATCATGTGAAGCGCCTGGCGCAGTCCGGCTTTGCCCGCAATGTCCGCTTCATCGAGGACTACGATCCGTCGTTGCCGCCGGTGCTGGCCAACCAGGACCAGCTGATCCAGGTGTTCCTCAACCTCGTGAAGAACGCGGCCGAAGCGGTGGCCGATCTCGGCACCGATGCCGAGATCCAGCTCACCACTGCGTTCCGGCCAGGCGTGCGGCTGTCGCTGCCCGGCAAGAAATCGCGGGTCTCGCTGCCGCTGGAATTCTGCGTCAAGGACAACGGCTCTGGCGTGCCGGAAGACCTGCTGCCGAACCTGTTCGATCCCTTCGTCACCACCAAGCAGACCGGCAGCGGGCTCGGCCTCGCGCTGGTCGCCAAGATCGTCGGCGATCACGGCGGCATCATCGAATGCGAGTCGCAGCCGCGCAAAACCACTTTCCGCGTACTGATGCCGATGTACAGCGCCGCCAAGCAACTCGACCAAAGCAA
Source organism: Bradyrhizobium sp. USDA 4503 (assembly GCF_054055815.1). Taxonomy (NCBI): domain Bacteria; kingdom Pseudomonadati; phylum Pseudomonadota; class Alphaproteobacteria; order Hyphomicrobiales; family Nitrobacteraceae; genus Bradyrhizobium; species Bradyrhizobium sp. USDA 4503. The sequence continues at coordinate 1,485,796 of NZ_JBSRXS010000001.1, read as the reverse complement.
CCGCGATGACGTTCCGGGTACGTCCTCGCCTGCCTCTCAGGATGCACGATGAGGAACACCAATGCCTGCAGGTAGCATACTTGTCGCTGACGACGACACCGCCATCCGGACCGTCCTGAACCAGGCGCTGTCGCGCGCCGGCTATGAGGTTCGCCTCACCGGCAACGCCGCCACGCTGTGGCGCTGGGTCAGCCAAGGCGAGGGCGATCTTGTCATCACCGACGTCGTGATGCCCGACGAGAACGCATTCGATCTCTTGCCGCGGATCAAGAAGATGCGGCCGAATTTGCCGGTCATCGTGATGAGCGCGCAGAACACGTTCATGACCGCGATCCGCGCCTCCGAGCGCGGCGCCTACGAATATCTGCCGAAGCCGTTCGACCTGAAGGAGCTGATCACCATCGTCGGCCGCGCGCTGGCCGAGCCGAAGGAGCGGGTCTCCAGTCCCGCCGACGACGGCGAGTTCGACTCGATCCCGCTGGTTGGCCGCTCGCCGGCGATGCAGGAAATCTACCGCGTGCTGGCGAGGTTGATGCAGACCGACCTCACCGTGATGATCTCGGGCGAATCCGGCACCGGCAAGGAGCTGGTCGCGCGCGCGCTGCACGACTACGGGCGGCGCCGCAACGGCCCGTTCGTCGCGGTCAACATGGCGGCGATCCCGCGCGACCTGATCGAATCGGAGCTGTTCGGCCATGAGCGCGGCGCATTCACCGGCGCCAACACCCGCGCCTCCGGCCGCTTCGAGCAGGCCGAGGGCGGCACGCTGTTCCTCGACGAGATCGGCGACATGCCGATGGAGGCGCAGACCCGGCTGCTCCGCGTGCTGCAGCAGGGCGAATACACCACGGTGGGCGGCCGCACCCCAATCAAGACCGACGTCCGCATCGTCGCCGCCTCCAACAAGGACCTGCGCATCCTGATCCAGCAGGGCCTGTTCCGCGAGGACCTGTTCTTCCGCCTCAACGTGGTGCCGCTGCGGCTGCCGCCGCTGCGCGAGCGCATCGAGGATCTGCCCGACCTGATCCGGCACTTCTTCTCGCTCGCCGAGAAGGACGGCCTGCCGCCGAAGAAGCTCGACGCCCAGGCGCTCGAGCGGCTCAAGCAGCACCGCTGGCCGGGCAACGTCCGCGAGCTGGAAAACCTCGCCCGGCGGCTCGCCGCGCTCTATCCGCAGGACGTCATCACGTCTTCCGTCATCGACGGCGAGCTGGCGCCGCCGGCGGTCACCTCGGGCAGCACGGCGACCGTCGGCGTCGACAATCTCGGCGGCGCGGTCGAGGCCTATCTGTCCTCGCACTTCTCCGGCTTCCCGAACGGCGTGCCGCCGCCGGGCCTCTACCACCGTATCCTCAAGGAGATCGAGATCCCGCTGCTGACCGCCGCGCTGGCGGCGACCCGCGGCAACCAGATCCGGGCCGCCGACCTGCTCGGGTTGAACCGCAATACGCTGCGCAAGAAGATCCGCGACCTCGACATCCAGGTCTACCGGAGCGGCGGCTAGGGCTGCCAGGGCGGGGCGCGAGCCTCGCTTCAAGCTCGCTACCGTTATTGAGTAGTCACAAATGGTTTTGGGGACACGGCGCCGCACCAGGGGTTTGCGCCGCGGAAATGTCGCAATTCGGCAACATTGTGATATGATTGCATCAGTTCGCAATTCCCGCGGGCGATCGCTCTCAGCTCAATTGCCGGTATGACCAGCGCAGAGACCACCGCTTCAACATTACGCGCCCCGTCGGCCGAGCCCAATGCAGAGGCGCGGGGCTTCCCGCTGCGGCGCTGGCTGGCGCCGTTTGCCGTGGCCATCGCGCTGCTGTCCGCCTTCCTGACCTTCGTGGTGCTGACCGGGCTGACCCCGATCGAGCCCACGTCCGAGGTGGTCCGCTCCTTCCTGATGATCAATGCCGGCACCATCCTGCTGCTGGTCGGCATCATCGTCCGGGAAGTCTGGCAGATGGTGCAGGCGAGGCGGCGCGGCCGGGCCGCGGCGCGGCTGCATGTGCAGATTGTCGGCCTGTTCTCGGTGATCGCGGTGCTGCCCGCCGTGCTGGTGTCGATCGTCGCCAACGTCACCATCGAGCGCGGCCTCGACCGGCTGTTCTCGGGTCCCACCAAGCAGGTGATCCAGAATTCGCTGACCATCGCCAGTGCCTACATGCAGGAGCACGCCCAGCTCATCAACGGCGACACGCTGGCGATGGCCAATGACCTCGCCCATGCCCGGCCGCTCTACGACCAGGATCGCATGACGTTCCTGCAGCTGATGACGGCCGGCGCCGAGTCGCGCAATCTTCCGGTCGCGGTGCTGATGGACAAGGACGGCAAGATCGTCGCCAGCGCCGAGACCGGCGTTCGCCTGAACTACGAGGCGCCGCCGCCCGACATCCTGAAGGACATCAACGAGACCGAGCCGAAGATCTCGGTCTTTCCGGAAAACTACGTCGCCTCCGTGGTCCGCCTGCGGGCCTATGACGACATGTTCCTGTATGTGGCGCGGCTGCTCGATCCGGCGGTGGTTGCCCAGCTCAAGCAGACCCAGACCAGCGCGGCCGAATATGCCCAGCTCGAGACCCGCAGGCTCGGCATCCAGGTCGCGTTCGCGCTGATGTTCGCGGTGATCGCGCTGACCATCCTGATGGCCTCGGTGCTGATCGGGCTGAACTTCGCCAACGGGCTGGTGTCGCCGATCCGCCAGCTGATGGGTGCGGCGAGCGAGGTCTCGACCGGCAATCTCAATGTCCAGGTGCCGGTCAACAAGTCGGAAAGCGACCTCGCGCTGCTCGGCGAAATCTTCAACAAGATGACCCAGGAGCTGCGCACCCAGCGCAACGAGCTGGTCGACGCCAGCGAGACCATCGACAGCCGCCGCCGCTTCATCGAAGCGGTGCTGTCGTCGGCCTCTGCCGGCATCATCGGGGTCGACGCCTCAGGCACCATCGGCGTCCTCAACCGCTCGGCGGAGAAGCTGATCGGGCACGCCGAATCGGAGACGCTCGGCCATCCGCTCTCGGACGTGCTGCCCGAGCTCGACGAGATGATGAAAACCGCGCGCGAGGGAACGCAGCGCCTGGTGCAGGGGCAGGTCACGATCCTGCGCGACGGCCATGAGCGCAATCTGTCGGTCCGCGTCTCGGCCGAGCAGACCAGCCAGTCGCGCGACAGCTACATCATCACACTCGACGACATAACCGAGCTGGTGTCGGCGCAGCGCACCTCGGCCTGGGGCGACGTCGCCCGCCGCATCGCCCACGAGATCAAGAACCCGCTGACCCCGATCCAGCTCTCCGCCGAGCGCATCCGCCGCAAGTTCGGCAAGACCATCACCGAGGAGAAGGACAAGTCGATCTTCGAGCAGTGCACCGATACCATCGTGCGCCAGGTCGACGACATCAGGCGGATGGTCGACGAGTTCTCGCGCTTTGCGCGGATGCCGAAGCCGGTGATGGAAGGGGAGGACGTCGCCGACGTGGTGCGCCAGGCGGTGTTCCTGATGAAGGTCGCGCATCCCGATCTCGACATCGAGGCCGACATCAAGCAGTCGCCGCTGCCCGCGCAGTTCGACCGCCGGCTGATCTCGCAGGCGCTGACCAACATCATCAAGAACGCCACCGAGGCGATCGAGCAGGTGCCGCGCGAGGAACTCGGCAAGGGCCGCATCGACGTCGTGGCGCAGCGCGAGAACGACGACATCCTGATCGACGTGGTCGACAACGGCATCGGCCTGCCCAAGGTCGCCCGCGCGCGCCTGCTCGAGCCCTATGTCACGACCCGGGCGAAGGGCACCGGCCTCGGCCTGGCGATCGTCGGCCGCGTTCTGGAGGACCATGGCGGCCGCATCGAGCTCAAGGATGCCTCCGATTTCCGCGACGGCCAGCGCGGTGCCTGGATGCGGCTGCGCTTTGCCGTCACGGGACACGCGGCCAAGCCGGAGAACAAGCCCGAAAGCAAGGACCAAAAACCGGACGTCAAACCGGACAAGGCCGAACCGGAAAGTGAAAAAAATCCGCCGGAGGAGCCGACCAACGGCCCGGCGCAAGCGACCAACAATGAACCAAAAATCCAAGAACCGACCCAAGAACCAATCCAAGAACCTATCCGAGATCCCGCTGATCAGGGGCCAAACAATCAAGAGCCAAATGCGCAAAAGCCAAAATTCAAAGCCGCGACGAGCGACTGACAAGGCAGGTGTAACCCATGGCAAGTGACATTCTGATTGTCGACGACGAAGCTGACATTCGCGACCTCGTTGCGGGTATTCTGGACGATGAGGGCTTTTCCACGCGCACCGCGCGCGACAGCGACTCGGCGCTCGCCGAGATCGCCAATCGCCGGCCCAATCTGGTCTTCCTCGACATCTGGCTGCAGGGCTCCAAGCTCGACGGCCTGCAGCTGCTCGAGCAGATCAAGAAGGACAATGCCGATCTGCCCGTCGTGATGATCTCGGGCCACGGCAACATCGAGACCGCGGTCGCCGCGATCAAGCGCGGTGCCTACGACTTCATCGAGAAGCCGTTCAAGTCGGACCGGCTGATCCTGGTCGCGACCCGGGCGCTGGAAACCTCGCGGCTCAAGCGCGAGGTGAAGGAGCTCAAGCAGCTGGCTCCGGCGGCGAGCGTCCTGACCGGCCGCTCGGCCTGCATGAACCAGCTGCGCCAGACCATCGACCGCGCCGCCAAGGCCAACAGCCGCATCCTGATCGTCGGTCCCTCCGGCGCCGGCAAGGAGCTTGCCGCGCGCACGCTGCACCATGCCTCCGGGCGCGCCGAGGGGCCGTTCGTGGTGATCAATGCGGCCGCGATCACGCCGGAGCGCATGGAGATCGAGCTGTTCGGCATCGAGGGATCGAACGGCGAGCAGCAGCGCAAGGCCGGCGCGCTCGAGGAGGCGCATGGCGGCACGCTGTTCATCGACGAGATCGCGGACATGCCGCGCGAGACCCAGAACAAGATTCTGCGCGTGCTGGTCGATCAGACCTTCCAGCGCCAGGGCGGCACCGGCAAAGTCCATGTCGACGTCCGCATCATCTCCTCGACCGCGCGCAATCTCGAGGAGGAGATCGCCGCAGGCCGCTTCCGCGAGGACCTCTATCATCGCCTCTCGGTGGTGCCGATCCGGGTGCCGCCGCTGTCGGAGCGACGCGAGGACATCCCCGAGCTGATCGACTATTTCATGGACCAGATCTCGGCCGCCACCGGCCTGCCGAAGCGGCAGATCGGGCAGGACGCGATGGCGGTCCTGCAGTCGCACGTCTGGCCGGGCAACGTCCGCCAGCTCCGCAACAATGTCGAGCGCGTGATGATCTTGGCCGGCGGCGGTCCGGAGGCGATCATCACCGCCGACATGCTGCCGCAGGACGTCGGCTCGATGGTGCCGGCGATGCCGACCTCCAACAATGGCGAGCACATCATGGGCCTGCCGTTGCGCGAGGCGCGCGAGGTGTTCGAGCGCGACTATCTGATCGCCCAGATCAGCCGCTTCTCCGGCAATATCTCGCGCACCGCGGAGTTCGTCGGCATGGAGCGCTCGGCGCTGCATCGCAAGCTGAAGGCGCTCGGGGTCGGCTGACCCCGGCGCGGCAGGCCGGCAGTCCGCTGGCGGCTCGAAGCGAAGCCCCGGCGGTCACCCGCCGGGGAGCCGACAGGCGGCTCTCGGGGCGGTTTGGATCAATCGGCGGGGCGAGGGCGGGGCCGGTACAACCGGGGATTTATCCACTCTCCACGAGAATATTCGTCTCTTTCCTCGCACTTTCTTAGAATTGCCACCGTGTTCCTACCGACTGCACCGCGAACTGGCTTGCCTAAAAACCGCGCGTAGCCTCTAATCCTACCGCTATGCCTGCCGGAGGGGGATCTCGTGGCAGGTGGGCAGCCGGAGGAGGCTCCGTCAGAGAGCAACAACCGGTTCAATAAAAAGAAGCACAAGCTTGCGGGACAAAAACAATGGCGGCAGACCGCGCACAAAATCTACAAGACACCTTCCTTAATCACGTTCGTAAAACCAAGACGCCACTGACGATATTTCTGGTCAACGGAGTAAAGCTGCAGGGCATTGTCACATGGTTCGACAATTTCTGCTTGCTGCTGCGGCGCGATGGTCACTCGCAGCTGGTCTACAAGCACGCGATCTCGACCATCATGCCCGGAGCTCCGATTCAGTTGTTCGAAGGTGGTGAGGACGCACCGGCTTGAGAGTGAACTGATTGGAACCCTTCAATCGTGAAGGGGGCGCCGACCGTGCCCGGTCGGCGGGGGACGGCAGCACCGGGCGGGTGATCGTCATCGGCCCGTACCTGCGCACGCGCCGTGGCGACGGCGATGCGCAAACGGATTCCTCTGTCCGCGACTATGAAGCGCGGATCGAGGAAGCCGCCGGCCTCGCCGGTGCGATCGACCTCACGGTGGTGGACTCCGTGATCGCGCCGATCAGCCAGATCCGGCCCGCGACTTACCTCGGCAAGGGCAAGGTCGAGGAGATCAACGGGCTCGTCGCCAGCAACCAGGTCGAGCTCGTGGTGATGGATTGCGCGCTGTCGCCGATCCAGCAGCGCAATCTCGAGAAGGCCTGGAGCACCAAGGTGCTCGACCGCACCGGCCTGATCCTGGAAATCTTCGGCCGCCGCGCCAAGACCAAGGAAGGCGCGCTGCAGGTCGAGCTCGCCCATCTCAACTATCAGCGCAGCCGTCTGGTGCGGTCCTGGACCCATCTCGAGCGCCAGCGTGGCGGCTTCGGCTTCATGGGTGGCCCCGGCGAAACCCAGATCGAGGCCGACCGCCGCCTGATCAGCGAGCGCATCACCAAGCTCGAAGGCGAGTTGAAGAAGGTGCAGGCGACGCGGCGGCTGCATCGCGCTGGCCGCCAGCGCGTGCCGTATCGCGTGGTGGCGCTGGTCGGCTACACCAATGCCGGCAAATCGACGCTGTTCAACCGCCTGACCCGCGCCGACGTGCAGGCCGCGGACATGCTGTTTGCGACGCTCGACCCGACCCTGCGCGCGCTCAACCTGCCGCATGGCGGCAAGGCGATGCTGTCGGACACGGTCGGCTTCATCTCCAATTTGCCGACCCAGCTGGTGGCCGCGTTCCGCGCCACGCTGGAAGAGGTGCTGGAAGCCGACATCATCCTGCATGTCCGCGACATCTCCCATGAGGACGCGGAGGCGCAGGAGCGCGACGTCGAGGCGGTGTTGCGCCAGCTCGGCATCGATCCCGATGCCGACGGTGGCCAGCGCATCATCGAGGTCTGGAACAAGATCGACCGCTTCGATCCCGAGGAGCGGGACAATTTGCGCAATATCGCCGCGCGCCGCCCGCCGGAGCGGCCATGCTTCCTGGTTTCGGCCGCAACAGGCGAGGGGATCGATGCGCTGCTCGCCGCGATCGAGGATCGCCTCGCGGCCAAGCGCTCGACGCTCAATCTTTCGATCGACGCCTCCGATGGCGCCGGCATCAGCTGGCTGCACCGCAATGCCGAGGTTCTGAACAAGGAGCTGCATGGCGAGCGCTTCGACATGACGGTGCGCGTCGACGAGACCAAGCGCGACATCGTGATGAGCCGGTTCGCCGCCGTCCCCTACGAGGCGTAAGCCCTCGAATACGGGCCGTGCAATCTTCCGAAATATAACGATGCCGTGACGTTGCGGGCGCTGATGCGCCTGCGACGCGGCGTCGCACTTTCTGTTTGAAATCCGCGCCGCCTTGGTTCATTGCGCTGCAGAACGCAAAGCCGAGGCGGATCGATGCAGGACACCAGCGAAACCATCACGAAAGAGACGCTCGCCGGCCAGAGCGGTGATCTTGCCCAGGAGCGGGCGCCCGAAATCGTCGAGGCGCTCAATGCCCGGGAGCCCGCGGATGCCGCGAAGCTGCTGCGATCGCTGCCGGCCGAGAAGGCGATCGAGGTGCTTGACCTGCCCGGACTCGACAACACCTGCGAGATCCTGGCCGAGCTGCCGAAGGATACCGCGGTCTCGCTGCTGTCGGGCGTCTCCGACGACCGTGCCGCCGATATCTTCAAGGAGCTGGTCGAGCCGCTGCGCACCACGCTGCTGAACGGGCTCAATCCGGAGACCCGCAACGTCATCTCGGGGCTATTGGCCTATCCCGAGCGCAGCGCCGGCAGCATCATGACGACCGAGTTCGTCAGCGTGCCCTCGAGCTGGACCATCGCCGAGGTCCTGCATCACATCCGGATGGTCGAGCGCACCCGCGAGACCGTCTACTCGATCTTCGTGATCGACCCGGTCAAGAAGACGCTGATCCAGGCCGTGCCGCTGCGCCGCCTGATCTCGGGCGATCCGCACGCCAATGTGCTGACCGCGGCGCCGGCGCGGAAGCCGCTGATGATCTCGCCGGAGGCCGACCGCATGGAGGCGGCGCGGCTGATCTCGCGCTACGACCTGCTCGCCGTCGCCGTCGTCGACGGCCCCGGCCATATCCTCGGCATCGTCACGGTCGACGACGTCATCGACGCCATCGTCGAGGAATCGACCGAGGACGCCCAGAAGTTCGGCGGCATGGAAGCGATCGACGAGCCGTATTTGCGGATCGGTTTCGGCGAGATGATCAAGAAGCGCGCCGGCTGGCTGTGCGCACTGTTCCTGTCGGAAATGCTGACCGCGACCGCAATGCAGTCGTACCAGAGTGAGCTCGAGAAGGCGATCGTCCTGACGCTCTTCATCCCGTTGATCATGAGCTCGGGCGGCAATTCCGGCTCCCAGGCAACCTCGCTGTTGATCCGTTCGCTGGCACTGCACGAGGTGCGGCTGCGCGACTGGTGGCGTGTCGCCGTGCGGGAATTGCCGACAGGCATCGTGCTCGGCGCCATTCTCGGCCTGATCGGCGTCGTCAGGATCACGCTCTGGCAGACGCTCGGCCTGTTCGACTACGGCCCGCATTGGGTGCTCGTCGCAGCGACCGTCGGCACCGCACTGATCGGCATCGTCACCTTCGGATCGCTGTGCGGCTCGATGCTGCCCTTCATCCTCAAACGCATCGGCTTCGACCCGGCCAGCGCCTCCGCGCCATTCGTCGCGACACTGGTCGACGTCACCGGCCTCGTGATCTATTTCGGCGTCGCCGCGGTGATCCTGCGCGGGACGCTGTTGTAGGCTGAGCCTGCGCCCTCAACCTCGGTGTCGTCCCTGCGAAAGCAATGCGAAAGCAGGGACCCATGACCACCGGCCATCGTTGTTGAGTGCAGCGGAAGTTCTGCATCTTGCTCGCCTCGCTGAATCTCTGGCGATGCGTGGGATTGATACCGTCGACTATCCGTTAGATCACGCGGTATGGGTCCCGGCGTTCGCCGGGACGACGGCGGTTTTGGCTTCATTCCACAACGCGTCCATCTCCTCCAGCGATGCCCCCTCCAGCGAACGCCCCTGCGCCGCCAGCGCCTTCTCGATATAGGCAAAGCGCCGCTCGAACTTGGCGTTGGTCGCACGCAGCGCCGCTTCCGGATCGGCGTCGACGTGGCGGGCGAGGTTGACCAGCGCGAACATCAGGTCGCCGGTTTCCTCCGCGATCTCCGCCTTGTCGTTGCGGTCGAGCGCGGCCTCGATCTCGTCGGCCTCCTCGCGGATCTTGGCGAGCACCGCGCGCGGGTCGTTCCAGTCGAAGCCGACGGTGGACGCCTTGCGCTGCAGCTCCATCGCGCGCGTCAGGGCAGGCAGGCCCGCCTTCACGCTCGCCAGCAGCGATTTGTGCGCAGTCTCTTCGGGCGGCCGCCGCGCGGCGCGCTCGGCCTTCTCCTCGGCCTTGATCCGTTCCCAGGCGCTCTTGACGCCGGCCGGCTGGATATTGCCGTCCTTGTCGGCGAAGACGTGCGGATGACGGCGGATCATCTTCCTGGTGATCGCCTCGACCACATCGCCGAACGCGAACGCGTTCTGCTCCTCGGCCATCCTGGCGTGATAGACCACCTGCAACAGCAGGTCGCCGAGCTCCTCGCGCAAATCGTCGAGATCGCCGCGCGTGATCGCATCCGCAACCTCATAGGCCTCCTCGATCGTGTAGGGCGCGATGGTCTCGAAATTCTGCACGAGGTCCCAGGGGCAGCCGGTCACCGGCGTGCGCAGCGCAGCCATGATCTCGATCAGGCGGGAAATGTCGCGGGATGGGGTCATGGGGCACCGGCATCAAAGAGGTATTGGCTTTATGCCAATACACCCCTCCCGATCCCAGTAAAACACGCCGGAATCGCGACGCTGTCCACGGATTGGCCACGGCGCCGTCAGGTGCTAAATCGCGTTCCATGACCGATCAGAATGCTTCCGACACCGCGCTGGTGCTGTTTTCCGGCGGCCAGGATTCCACCACGTGCCTTGCCTGGGCCTTGTCGCGCTTTGCCCGCGTCGAGATGCTCGGCTTCACCTACGGCCAGCGCCACGCGATCGAGCTCGATTGCCGGGACCAGCTGCTGGCCGGGATCAGGCGGGTCCGGCCGGAATGGTCTGCGAAACTCGGCGACAGCCACACGCTTGATATCCCGACGCTGTCCGAGATTTCCGACACCGCGCTGACCCGCGACGTCGCGATCGAAATGGGCGCGGACGGCTTGCCGAACACCTTCGTGCCCGGCCGCAACCTCGTGTTCCTCACCTTCGCTGGGGCGCTCGCCTATCGGCGGGGGATCCGCCACATCATCGGCGGCATGTGCGAGACCGACTATTCCGGCTACCCGGATTGCCGCGACGAGACCATCAAGGCATTGCAGTCCGCGCTCAATCTCGGCATGGCCAGGGATTTCGAGCTGCACACGCCGCTGATGTGGCTCGACAAGGCCGCGACCTGGCGGCTCGCGCACGAGCTCGGCGGAGCAGGGCTGGTCGACCTGATCCGCGAGCACTCGCACACCTGCTATCTCGGCGAACGCGGCGCGCAGCACGATTGGGGCTATGGCTGCGGCGAATGCCCGGCCTGCAGCCTGCGGGCCAAGGGCTGGCGGGAGTACGTCGCGCAGGGTGGCCCGTAACCGTGGACTGATGGCCCCGCAGGGGCGCACGGCCAAAATATCGAAAACAACCCCATGCAAAGGAGTCGGCGGCTGCCGGCGTTCGACACGGCAACTGTCCGTAGCGGGTGAAGATGTCGTGTTTTTGTAGCTCGTGATCTGTCGCCTTCGTTTCTGATTTGCAGGGGAGCCGGAAGGCGGGGACGGCTTTCCCTGATTGATCATGCCACGGCTGTTGTGGCGGTTTTAGCCCTGTGGGTGAGTTTCTTTGTTCGACTTGAAGCCCGTTTCTCCGTCCCGACCCGCGCTTTCTCGACGGCGGCGCGCGCAGGAGCGGTCAAGGACGCGCGCTTGCGCGCCCGCCAGGGCTTGTCCTTGACGGCTCCGAGCACGCCGCCAGGCTGAGGCGCGTCGGGGCTGATCTGCTGTCCGTTGGCGCTAAACATCGCCAATCGATGCGGTCCAAGGAACACGCTGACGGTGCCATCGGGATACTCATGGAGCCGCACCACAGCCTTGACGAAGTGAGGTCTTAGCCGGCTCTCCGGCAACTGCAGCCGCCGACCGTTCCATGCAACGGTATTGTCGTTGGCGACGGTTCGCTCCTCGATCACGCACAGCGCCTCGCGCCAGGCCTCATGCCGATCGGCCACGAATGCCGTGCCTTCCTGTTCGGGCTTGATCGCAAACGCGGCGTTGTGCCCGGGGATGTAATGCGCCTTCAGCCACGCGTTGGCAGCCTCAACCGTCGTGATCCCGGCAAGCCGCAGCTCCTTCGGCAGCCGGTCCTGCAAGGTGCCGAACACCCGCTCGGAACGCCCGCGCGCCTGCGGCGAATAGGCTGCGATATGCTCGATCCCAAGATGCGACAAAGCCCGTCCCACCTGGGTTTGTTGCGTCTTCGAGACCTTCTCGCCAGCTTTTGGGGTCAGGAAATAATGGCTGCCGCGGTCGGTGTAGAGCGCGCAGAACAGGCCATGCTCGCCAATCACTTCGCGCAAGGCCTGGAAGGTCGAGGCCGTTCCTTCTTCCTCGACCAGCACCATCGAGTAGATCTCGCTGGTCGCATCGTCCATCGTGACGATCAGGTCCCTCGCGGGCAGGCCTTCGATCCAAACGTGGCGCGATCCGTCCTGGTGCAGCAGCATGCCCCGAAGCGGCCGCCGCGGCCGCTTCTTGCGGTGCGCCGAACGCTTCGGTGCCTTCCGCACCAGCCCTGCCGCGTGCAGCGCCAGCTTCGTCACCGTATAGCCCAGCACATAGTCGTGCCGCTTTTGCATCTGCTCGTGGAAGTGCTTCACCGTGAAGTCCGCGTACTTGTCCCGGTACAGCGCAAGCATCCGTTCCAGCTCCTCCTCCGGCGCCCGCCGTGGCGAACGACGCCCCAGCCGGCGGTCGACAAGCCCGTCGTCGCCCTCCGCCTCATAGCGCTCCGCCCAGCGTTGAAACGTCCGAACACTGATCCCAAGAACCTCCGAAGCTGCCTCCTGCGTCAGTTCCTTCGCCTCCGTCCGATCCAGCAAATCTGAAAACCGCATCCGTCGTACACCCTCGTGAATGGATGCCGCGCCCATCGTGCCCCCCTTGTTCCGGAGCACCGAAAACACGACACTTCACGAGCTACAAACAGGCGACAGATCACGAGCTACTGACACGTTCGACACGGCAACTTGACACGTCGGGCAACTCAGCGGTATTCTTCTATTATCCAGAAATCGTCCCAGGCCCGGCTCGACCGGGCGATCCGGTATGCTGCGGCTTCTCGGCTCCAGCACTCCCGTCTCTGGAATCCGTGCGCGCGGTTCTCGCCCCGTCGTCGTCCCGGCGAAGGCCGGGACTCATACGCCGCGGCAGGCGTTGTGGGTGGGACTCGTCGTTCCAGCATCGCGTAACAATTTGCATTTGGGGTTATGGGTCCCGGCCTTCGCCGGGACGACGATGAGGATGAGTTCGCGGTTCAAGGCGACCCACCACGCGATGACATCACCCGCGCATGCGCATGTAGGTAATCATGGCATTCGAGGCTACTCGAAATCCGCGGCCGTCAGCACGATCGGCTGGCCGTGCGGGGTGCGGTCGGCGGCGTGGTCCCAGGCGTCGCGGTAGCGGTGCAGTGTCTCATGCGTCGTGACGCCCTTGGCGGCGACGAGATGTTCGAGCGTCGCGAGCCAGTGCTGGTAATAGGTCTCGCCGGTGTCGGGATCGCCGGCAGCCTGCGCGCGCTTGATATGGTCGGCGAGTGCGGCGGCCCATTCGGACCAGGTGAACACGCCGCGGTCATGCAGCGTCAAGGCCATGGCGAACGCCTGCGCCTCCCACGGTGCGCGGAACACCGGGCCGTCCTGGTCGCGGGGAATGCTGGAGATGGCGCTGGTGGCGCGCGCGGCGGCACCTGCATCCATCACACGGCCTCCAGATACGGCTCGAACGCGTCGATCGAGACCTTGATGGTCGGATCGGAGTCCGGTCCCCACAGCTCGCGTCCGTCGAACACGACGGTGTACAGCCACTGCGGATGCTCGCCGGCGTCGTTGGCCACCGTATCGGGAAACACGTGGCAGCCATGATCGCGCTCGACCACCCCGACGTGACCACGCACGTAGCGCGGCAACCGCGTGTGCGTAGCGGGGTGGATGTTCTTCGCCCGCACCCGATCGCCGGCCTTGAATTTCGCAGGTCCCGGCGCGGCGCGGCCGAACTTGCCGCGCACCATCACGCGCTCGACATCGGCGACGGAGAACTTGCCGTGCTTGAGCGATTTCGCCGGCGCGACGGAATGCCCGGCGGCGACGTCGTCCTTGGAGATATAGCCCTTGTCGAGCAGCAGGGCTTCCAGCCCAAGCAGCCATTTCCTGTAGTAGGAGCTCGACAGATAGACCTGCGGGGGCAGGGTCTCGCGATAGAAGCGCGAGGCGTCGATGTTGAAGGCGCCGGCTGCGCCCATCGCACGGACCATGGCGAGCACCCGGGATTCCCATTCCTCATGGAACATCGGCTCGTTCGGCTCGGGCTCGACCTTGCCGAACCCGTCCATGCCGCCCATGTCGTGGACGCCGTTCATGACGGCGCCCCCGGTTTCTTGGGAAAGCCGGTGCCGATCATGGAATCGCGCGTCACCAGCTCGGCGAGCTGGTCTTCGCTCCAGCCCTCGGTGCCTTCGGGCCGCATCGGCAGCACCAGGAAGCGCGTCTCCGCGGTCGAATCCCAGACCCGGATTTCCGTCTCCTTCGGCAGGCTGACGCCGAAATCGGCGAGCACGCCGCGCGGATCCTTGACCGCGCGCGAGCGATACGGCGAGGCCTTGTACCAGACCGGCGGCAGCCCGAGCATTTCCCAGGGATAACAGGAGCACAATGTGCAGACGACCATGTTGTGGCGGCCGGGCGTGTTCTCGATCGCGACCAGATGGTCGCCGACCCGGCTGACATGGCCGAGGGTGCCGACCGCCTTGCTGGCGTCCTCGAGCAGCGCCTTCTTGAAGGCGGGATCGGTCCAGGCCTTGGCGACGACCCGGGCGCCGTTATGCGGCCCGATCTTGGTCTCGTAGGCCTGCACGATGGCGTCGAGCGCGGCAGCCTCGACATAGCCCTTCTCGGTCAGGATCGATTCCAGCGCGCGGACGCGCAGTTCAGTCTCCGACAGTTCGGAATGGTCGTGATCGTGGTGGTGATGATCATGTTCGCTCATATCAACAGAATAGGCGAAACCGTCGTGCTATGTCGAGGCAGGCAGTACACAAGAATGCGAGCGGGGAGGTATGCGTGGTTGACTATGTGACGATCGAGAAGGGCCTCGGGCCGGACGGCCGCATCGCCGTGGTGCGGTTCGATCGCGGCGACGGTATCAACGCGCTGTCGCCGGAGGCGCTGCGGCAGCTGACTGACGCGGCGCGCAGTTTCGAGGACGATGGCGAGACCTCGGTGGTGGTGCTGACCGGCGGCGCCAAATCGTTCAGCGCCGGCTTCGACCTCAAGGATGCCGAAGGGCGTTCGCGCCAGACCATGGACATGGGCACGCTGCGCCGGCACCTGAAGCTCGGGCCGCGGCTGACGCGCGCCTGGCAGGACATGGAGCAGGTCACGATCGGCGCGATCGAGGGCTTTTGCGTCGGCGGCGGCGTGGCACTCGCGGTCGCGCTGGATTTCCGCGTCATGGCGCGCGACGCGCATATGCGGGTGCCGGAAATAGCGCTCGGCATGAACATGAGCTGGCAAAGCGTGCCGCGCATGCTGCATCTGATGGGACCGGCGCGCACCAAGCAGGCTGTGATCCTGGCCGACGACCGGATCTCGGCCGAGGAGGCCTATGAATGGGGCCTGGCGGAGCAGGTGACCGATCCTGGAAAGTCATATGACGTAGCGATGGCGCTCGCGGCCAAGGTCGCCGCCCAGCCGCCGATCTCGGTCGCGATGACCAAGCTGACGGTCAACCGGCTCGCACATGCGCTCGACGATCTCGCGAGCCACATGGACCTCGACCAGTTCGCGCTCGCGAGCCTGACCGAGGATCACAAGGAAGGCGTTGCGGCCTTCCTCGGACGGCGGAAGCCGCACTTCAAGGGGCGCTGACGCGTGTCGTTCAAGAGCCTTTCCAAGCTTCGGATCCAGGCTTCGGAATGGCGAAGGCCCTGACGCCGGGCCGGTGCGTCAGGGCCTTTGCGGTGCGGAGACGACCCCAGCACCTTTGCGGGCCCTGGGGCCGACGCTGGGGTCATCCGCCTGCACCGTTGTCGAGACCGAGCAGACAGCGCGCACCATGCGCCCATCACCGGCATCCGCATTTGCCTATGTGAATCGCGATCGTCGCCCTCTCGGACCGCTGGGCTTACTTTCGCCGCCGCGCTCTGGTACGGGCTGCTTTCTTTGCTGCGGCCGAACGAACGGCCGATCCCTTGGTTTTTGCCGCCTTGCGCGCCGCGGCCGAGCGGGCCGATGCAGAACGCCGCGAGGCCGCGCGCCGCGTTTGTTTCGACAGCGCCGTGTGCGACGCCGCGCTGCGCGATTCCCGTTTCAGGACGTTGGACACCGCTCGCGAGACGCGCGGCCTGCGTCTGGTCTTTCGTTTGCCCTGGCCCGCCTCATAGGCGTACTCCGCGCTCTTGCGGGTGGTCGCCTTGGCCGCGCCTTTCTTGGGGGGACGGAGCGGAACGCCCGCGCGCCTCGCCTTCGACAGGCCGATTGCAATGGCCTGTTTGGAAGATCGCGCTCCGTGCTTGCCGCGGCGAACCTTGCGAATTTCCTCGTGCACGAACTCGCCCGCCTGGGTGGTCGTCGACTTTCCCGCGCGCCGGTCCTGTCTGGCCTTTTGCATCGTCTTTCGTTCCGGCATCATCGTTCTCCCGTTGCCGATTTCGGTTTCCGGGACATCAACGTCCGGCTCAAGCAAACGGTCCTTCAAGCATCGATTTAGCCACGGCCGCAGGAGCGCCTCTCGTCGATCCTAGGTTCCCGGGATCAAGGCTGCGCAGTGGCGAGCGATCATTGCTTCCTCGTTTGTCGCCATGACGAGCACGTCCACCGAACTGTCCTTGCCAGCAATGTGCAGCTCTGCCGCGGCGTTGGCGCATGGATCGAGCTGGACACCCAGCCATCGCAGGCGTTCGCAGACCTGGCTGCGAACCTCGCCCGCGTGCTCGCCGATACCGCCGGTGAACACCAGGCATTCCAGTCCGCCTAGCGTGCCAGCCATCGCGACGACCTGCTGCGCGATGCGGAACGTGAAGAGATCAACCGCTTCCTTCGCGGCGGGCTCCTGGCTGGCGAGCAAGACACGCATGTCGGAGGAGATGCCCGAAACGCCGAGCAGCCCCGATTGGTGATAAAGCAGCTGCTCAAGGTCGTCGACCGACATGCCGTTCTGCTGCTGGAGGTAAAGCAGAACGCCCGGATCGATCGTGCCGCAACGGGTCCCCATGACCAGGCCGTCGAGCGGCGTCAGACCCATCGTGGTGTCGATGCTCCGGCCGTTGCGCATGGCGCAGAGGCTCGCGCCATTGCCGAGATGCGCCACCACGGTGCGCTTTGCGGAAAACTCCGGCGAGATGTCGGCAAGGCGGCCTGCGACATATTCAAAGGAGAGCCCATGAAAGCCGTAGCGCCGAATGCCGGCGCGTTCGAGATGTCTCGGGATCGCAAACCGATTGACGGGCGGCGCGAGGCCATGATGGAACGACGTGTCGAAGCATGCGACCTGCATCAGTTCCGGCCGGATCGCGCTGATTGCCCGGATTGGCGTCAGGCAGCGAGGCTGATGCAACGGCGCCAGCGGGGTGAGGGCGTCGAGGACGGCAAGCACCGTCCGATTGACTTCGACCGGTCGCGAAAATTCGCGGCCGCCATGTACGACGCGATGCCCGACGGCACGCAGCCGCTGGCTGAGATGATGTTCGATCCGTGCCAGGACGGCGGCGAACAGCCGATCGGGCGGCGCATCTGGTTCGGCTTGCTCCAACGCGAACGACGCGCGGCCGGCCGGATCGGTGAAGACCAATCGCGACGCGCCCTCGTGCTCGTCGATCTGTGCCTTGCAGATCGGCGCGGGATTGGCATGTGAAGCATCGAAAACGCCGAACTTGATGCTCGACGAGCCGGAGTTGACGACCAGAACCGCATTGGAGGTCGGCATGGCTCAACCGCCGGATTTGGCAGCGGTAGCGCCGCCGGTGCCGTTCGGCCAGACCCAGTCTCGAACCTCCGGCATGTCCTCGCCATGCTCGCGCACATATCGCGCATGCGCGATCAGGGCATCCCGGTATCCTTGCTTGATCTGTGCGGCTTTGGTGGCGAGCCCCGGCACGCGCTCGATCACCTCGATCGCGAGATGATAGCGGTCGAGCCCATTGAGAACGACCATGTCGAAAGGTGTGGTCGTCGTGCCTTCCTCTACAAAGCCGCGCACGTGCATGTTGTCGTGATTGGCCCGGCCATAGGTGAGCCGGTGGATGAGATATGGGTAGCCGTGGTAGGCAAAGATGACGGGGCGATCGCGCGTGAACAGGCTGTCGAAGTCGCGATCGCTGAGGCCATGAGGGTGCTGTTGCCTCGGCTGCAGCGTCATCAGGTCGACGACGTTGACCACGCGGATCTTGAGGTCGGGGAGGGCCTTGTGCAGCAGATCAACGGCGGCGAGCGTCTCCAGCGTTGGAACGTCACCCGCGCAAGCCATCACGACATCGGGCTCGCTTGTGGCATCCCCGGTTCCGGCCCACGTCCAGATGCCAATGCCGGCATCGCAATGGGTGGCGGCGTCCTGCATCGAAAGCCACTGCGCGGACGGTTGTTTGCCGGCGACAATGACATTGATCCGATCGTAGGTCCGCAGGCAGTGATCGGCGACCCATAGCAGCGTGTTGGCGTCGGGCGGGAAATAGACACGGACGATGTCGGCCTTCTTGTTGGTGACCAGATCGACAAAGCCGGGATCCTGGTGGCTGAAACCGTTGTGATCCTGGCGCCAGACATGCGACGTCAGCAGGTAATTGAGCGAGGCGATCGGACGCCGCCACGCTAATTGGCGCGAGACCTTCAGCCATTTGGCATGCTGGTTGAACATTGAATCCACGATGTGGATGAACGCTTCATAGCAGGAGAAGAAGCCATGGCGTCCGGTCAATAGATAGCCCTCCAGCCAGCCCTGGCAGAGATGCTCGCTGAGGACTTCCATGACACGGCCGTCTTGAGCGAGATGGACATCATACGGCTCGGTCGGCTCCATCCAGACCCGGTCTGTGGCTTCGAATACGGCATCCAGCCGGTTCGAGGCGGTTTCGTCAGGCCCCATGATGCGGAAATTGCCGGTATCGGCATTCAGCTTGAGGACATCGCGCAGGTATTTTCCGAGCTCGTGGGTCGCTGCGGCGACCGTCTGACCCGGATGCTTCACGTCGACGGCAAATGCGCGGTAATCCGGCAGCCGGAGCTCGCGTTTCAGAAGGCCGCCATTGGCGTGCGGATTGGCGCCCATCCGGCGGTTCGCGGTCGGGGCGAGGGCCTGGAGCTCCGGGATCAGCGCACCATCCTTGTTGAACAGTTGCTCTGGATGATAGCTGCGCATCCAGTCTTCAAGCAGCCTGAGATGCGCGGGGTTGTCGCGGACTTGCGCGATCGGCACCTGGTGCGCGCGCCAAAAGCCCTCGACTTTGAGCCCGTCGACTTCCTTCGGACCGGTCCAGCCCTTCGGACTGCGCAGCACGATCATCGGCCAGCGCGGCCGCTCCGATCGGTTGCCGCCGCGCGCCTCGGTCTGGATCTTGTGAATGGCTGCAAGCGCCTCATCGAGGGCAGCGGCCATGGCGCGATGCATCGGCATCGGATCGTCGCCCTCGACGAAAAGCGGCTCATGTCCGTAGCCGCGAAACAGGCTGCGGATTTCCTCGTCGCCCATCCGCCCGAGCACCGTCGGATTGGCGATCTTGTAGCCGTTGAGATGCAGGATCGGCAGCACCGCGCCGTCACGCGCGGGATTCAGGAACTTGTTCGAGTGCCACGATGCAGCGAGCGGCCCGGTTTCCGCCTCGCCATCGCCGACGACGCAGGCCACGATCAGATCGGGATTGTCGAATGCCGCGCCATAGGCGTGGACCAGCGAATAGCCGAGTTCGCCACCCTCATGGATGGAGCCGGGCGTTTCCGGTGCTGCGTGGCTTGGGATACCGCCGGGGAAGGAAAACTGCCGGAACAGTTTGCGCAGACCGTCCGTGTCTCGGCCGACATCGGGATAGATCTCGCTATAGGTGCCTTCGAGATATGTGTTCGCCACCATGCCCGGACCGCCATGTCCGGGACCGCAAATGTAGATGACGTTGAGATCGAGCGCGCGAATGACCCGGTTGAGATGGGCATAGACGAAGTTCAAGCCCGGCGTGGTGCCCCAATGCCCGAGCAGGCGGGGCTTGAGGTGTTCCTTGCGCAACGGCTCGCCGAGCAGCGGATTGTCGAGAAGATAGATCTGGCCGACCGAAAGGTAATTGGCGGCGCGCCAGTAGCGGTCGAGCAGGTCGAGATTGCCGGCGGTCGTTCTTTGTTCGATGGTTGCTTTCATGGAGCCAACTCCTCCCCAAAACTATCACAACAGCTACAGGTTGATCCGCCGGTGATGATCGTGCTCGACTGATGGCGGGGCCGGGCGGGACGTCGGGCAGCGATAGCGGCGGCGGTTCTTGGCTGCGGTTCTTGGCTGATGCATTGCGTTCGCCGGCTCCAACCGCAGGCGCCGACCCTCGTTCCTTCGTTTGCCGCCTTGGAGCCGCGCACCCGCACACCCGCACACCCTAGCGGTGACGGCGACTGGTTTGTTCTTCGGCATCGGCAAACGAGCCATCTCCGGGCGGGATCACCGGTCTCTCATATGTAAATGCCGGAACCAGGCAGAGAGATGACAAGCGGCAGCGACTGATGTTTCGACCGCGATTCGATATCCGCCATAGTCAGCCGAAGGTGCAGTTGATGAATCTCATCGACCGCTACTTTTTCGCCGCAACGATCACTGTGACAATTGTACTCTGGCTATACCTCGGGTTGCTGGTGGCCGGTAGCTGACGGCGCGCGCCTGGAAAATCGGGACCACCCTCCGCCTTGAATTCCCGCTCTTTGAAATGGGCCATGACCGCTGTCCTAACGGTGCGCGGAACGACGCGCCTGGGAAACCCAACCGGCGGGAGAACGTTAACGCCTCGATCATCCGCGAAGATCAACTGGCAGAGGTACTGCTATGCGTACGATCTTGATCGTGGAGGACGAGTATTTCATTGCCGATGACTGTGCCACGCTGGCACGACAGGCCGGCTATCACGTCGTCGGCCCGTTCGCTTCGATCGACGAAGCCCGCCCGCACGCGTCCGGAGCGTCCGGCGCGCTGATCGACATCAACGTCAATGGAACCTCGTCCTACAAGTTGATCGATACCCTGCTTGCGATGGGAACACCGGTCACCCTGTATACCGGCTACGACCCCAGCACGCTGCCCGAGAAGTATGCGCACCTCCCCGTGGTAACCAAGCCGCGCGGGTGTGCGGAGGCTCTCGGGATCTTGTGCAAGCAGATGAGCGTCGCCGAATAGCCGGCGAGCTCAACGCAGATCGGTGCACGCGCCGCGGGCTGGCCGCGTCCGATCCGGCAGGACGCCGTAGGAACTGTTTTGCTGAGTTGCCCGTCGGCGCCTGTCGCTTGGCCGAATGGCCATCTCCGGCGCCTCGGGCTTCCGGCACAGCACTTTGTTGGCAACTTTCCTGGTCGAGGTTTGTTGTCTCCTCATCACCGGCCAAGGCTCTGCCCGTAGGCGTCGGTGGCTGAGAGACCGATTGTGCTCCCGCCTGCATAACAGGGAGTACGTCATGCCCATCGAGCGGCAAATCTATCGTCTTTCCAATTACCGTGATCTCGACGATACCGAGCGGATGATCCGGGTCGTCGAGCACGCGCGCAAGCTCCTCGCCGAAAGCCGCGCCAGCACGTTTCTGGGCCGCAAGACGCAGGAACCCTTCCCGCAGGCGGAAAGCCAATATGGAATCCTGAATCCTGACCTGTGTTGAGCTTTCGCACCTTGCGGAGGCGGAACCATGGGGTGATTACCGTGTTACCCCCACCAGGGAGCAGGCCATGAAGCGGCGCATCGACGCCGGCGACGACCGCGGTCGAACAATCTTCGATGTCTCATGAGATACGTTTGTCGCACTGCCTCGGAGCAAACCCGCTTCGGACTTATCACATGACAGGGCGGCGGCAGCGATCGGATGACATGTTTCGTCGATGATCGATCCCCTGTTCGCCCGCGCTCAGCTTGCCATCGAAGAAAGTCTCACTTTGCGCGCACAGAAGCGATCGCTCGCGGATCAGCGAGACGATCAGCTCGCCGAGTTGCGGCAATCGGTGCGTAATTCCGCGAGCACGCGCATGGAGATCAAAGCCCACCGCGACAACGATACGTAAGGCTTTCGCTGGTGCGGGCGGGCACCTGCAATATCCCGACCGGCCGGTGGGTCGACTAGCGGGCGTCGACTAGCGGGCCTTGATGAAGCGTTCGAGATGCATGGAGAATTCGTAGCTCAGCGCCAATCGTCGCCAGGACCTGGCCAGCAACTCGTAATCCTTGCGCGTCCTTTCGACGCCGGACGTCGAGGCCAGACGGTCGGCCTCGTCGGCCAGTTGCCGGCATTCCGCGATCCGATCCGTTGAATCGTGCAGTGTCGTTGTCCTTCCTGAAAACGATGGGAGGATGCATCACGCCGCCGGTTCACCGGAGATCGCGGACCGAGACAATCAGACAATATGAGCGTCACCCGGCCTCAAGGTCCTGAGCTGCGCGACGACGAGGCGCAACTCGTTTGCCAATTGGGCGTTACGGATGCGGGTTTCCGTGACGGTTGAGAGGTCGGCGATCAGCGCGCTCTCTGCGGCCGTCTGCTCCAGCAGCTCGATACGTCTTTCGATCTCGGTCATTACGCACCCCCGTCCGATATCGTGACCGGGGTATCGTGAGGCCCTCTGCAGACCTCCGCACTAACATTTGCAAATGCTCGAGCGGATTATTCGTGTCCGGCAGCATCATTGCCGCGCAGGATCATGCCGGCGAGCCCGTGCGCCATGGCGCGATGATCGAACGGCTTCTCCCACAATGGAACGTCCGCGAATTCGCTGCTCAGCACGATCTTGTCGTATCCCGAGGTGAACACCATCGGCACGCCGCGCGCCTGCAGCTCGCGCGCGACCGGATAGATCATCTGCTTGCGGATGTTTACATCGAGCACCGCTCCATCGATCACGCCGCCGTCTTGAAGGATACGAAGCGCATCGTCGATGTCACCGGCCGGCCCGGCGATATCGGCACCGAGCGCGCGCAGCGCGCCGCGCATGTCGTCGGCAAGGAAATATTCGTCTTCGACAATCAGGACGCGCCGTCCGGTCAGGAGAGGGCGTTCGCGCAAAGGTGTAAATTCAGACATGTCGATTCGGGCCGTACCCGGTGTGATGTCGTCGCAAAATTGGAACATAAGCCGAATGCTCGCCTTGTTGTAAACAATATTGGAAAAGGCAGGTTCCATGTCCAATCGGGACATCATCGTCATCGGCGGTTCGGCTGGGGCGACGGCACCGTTGAAGCAGATTCTGGGGCGCCTGCCGGTGGATCTGCCGGCCGCGGTCTTCATCGTATTGCACATACCGTCTCACGGCATCGGCATTCTCTCCACGGTCGCGAGCGCAGCTGGCAAGCTGCCGGTCCGGCAGGCGGAAAGCGGCATGGTCATCGAAAATGGTCACGTCTATCTGGCGGCGCCGGACCACCATCTGCTGATCCAGGACGGCCACCTGATGCTCGGCCGCGGGCCACGCGAAAATCTGGTCCGGCCGGCGATCGACGCGCTGTTTCGCTCGGCCGCACTGCACTATGGACCGCGGGTGATCGGCGTTGTGCTCAGCGGCCTGCTGTCCGACGGCGCGGCGGGCCTGAACGCGATCAAGCGCTGCGGCGGGGTCGCGCTGGTTCAGGAGCCCCAGGACGCTATTTCCGATGAAATGCCGCTCAGGGCATTGGAAGCGACCACGGTTGACCTCTGTATCCCGGGTGCACGGCTTGGCGATGTGCTGTCCGATCTGGTCCGGGAGCGGCCCGGCGCGATCCTGCCGATTCCGCCGGAGATCGTGCTGGAGGTGAAAATTGCGGCGGGCGAGCGCGTCGGCAGCGATACGCTGGTCGAGATTGCCGATCCCGCGCCGCTGACCTGTCCGGGGTGCGGCGGCGTCCTTTCCGAGCTCAAGGTCGGGCACCCGCTGCGATTCCGCTGTCAGGTCGGTCACGCCTATACGGCCGACGCGCTTGCCAAGGAGCAGGAGGGCCGGGTTGACGAGGCGCTTCGGGTCGCACTCCGCATCATCGAGGAGCGCGCCGAACTGGTGCACCGGATGGCCGAGGACGGCCGCCAGAGCGGTCGCCCGGCGGTCGCGCAAATGTATGACGCGCGCGCCGCTGAATATCGCGAATACGCCGATATGATCCGGCGAGTCATGCTACAATCGCTCGATCCGAAGCGACCGGTGCGGAAGGAACCGTGATGGCCAGCGCTGAGCATGCGAACTGGGCCGAACAGCTGCGGTCCGAACGTGCGCTGCTGGTCAAGGCGGACGTCGATATCGAGGAGGGCTGGAGGCGGCTGCGCGGCCAGCAGGATCTGCTGGATTGGCTGCAACGGGCCGGTCACGACACTGTGCAAGCCGAGCGGCTGGTCGGCTTGCTCAAGCAGACCTTGATCGAGTGGGAGCGGCATCGAACCCTGATCGTGCAGCGGGTCGCATATCTCGAGGAGCGGGTGACATCGCACTAGCGCCCGGGAGGAGGATCGGGGATGCGCCTCTGCGCCCTGAACTCCGCTCCAAATTCGAACATGTGGTCAAACTGCTGCAGGACGCGCTGGCGCCAGAGGTCGTTCTCGTCGATGAGGCGATGGGCTTCTGCAGTCGCCCGTTCCGCACGCCTGATCAGGGCTGTGAGCTCTCCGGATCCATCTATCGTCGGGTCGCCTTCCATCACCTAACTATGACCCTTCCGGTTTTGGAGGGCAATCGATCCCGGAGTCGAGGTTCCCGGGAGGTTGGAGAATTCCTACCTATCCCGTTGGGATAGGACTAAACTCTGCTATCAAAAGACGCGGGCGAGACGCCAGCAGGAGAATGAGAGCCGCTGCAATCATGGATGATGTTGGCCAATCCCAGAGCGGAGACGAAGAGCGCCAGTCCAAGGCGCCGCTGATCATAGGTGTGGGCGCGTCCGCCGGCACCCTCGACAGCATCGAGCGGTTCTTCTCGAAGCTGAGGCTCAATCCGGACCAGGCCGTCGTGCTCGTGTTGCAGTACCGGGATGCCATCGAGGACACCCGGTTGCGCGAAGCGTTGCAGCGATCGGAAGGCGCCCGGCTGTCCGAGATCAGCGACGGACAGCTCGTCGAGGGTGGCACGATCCATCTGTGTCCGTCCGACATGATCACCACCGTTCATGGCGACCGTTTCGCCGTGCGGCGCGCCGAGCAGGCGCGCGCCGAGCGGGCCACCATCGACAGTTTCCTGGTGTCGCTGGCGGAGGAGCGCGCCGAGGAATCGATCGGCGTGGTGCTGGCCGGCACCGGTGGCGACGGCACGCTCGGGGTCGCGACCCTGAAGGATCATGGCGGCCTGGCGATCGCCGAGCGCATCGGGGATGGCGAACCCGATCCGCACGCGGAAGGCAATTCGGCCGTGGCGATCGCGGATTTTGTGCTGCCGCCCGAGGCCATTCCCGAGCATATCGACGTCTATGCCCGCCACCTGCGCCGGCTCGAGGAGAAGCAGGGGTTCGACGAGGTGCTGGCCGCGGCGGCAACCTCGCTTGCGCGCATTGCGGATATCCTTCGCAACAAGACCGGCAACGATTTCCACGGCTACAAGCAGAACACCTTCCTGCGCCGCGTCCAGCGCCGCATGCAGGTGGTGCAGATCGACGATATCTCCGCCTATGTCGATTTCCTGAGAAACGACAAGGACGAGGCGCAACATCTGTTCAACGACCTCCTGATCGGCGTCACGGAATTCTTCCGCGACAAGAAGGAGTTCGATGTCCTGGAAACCCAGATCATCCCGAAGATATTCGAAGGGAAGGGTGCCGGCCAGCAGGTGCGTGTCTGGGTGCTTGGCTGCGCGACCGGCGAAGAGGCCTATTCGATCGGCATCCTGCTGCGCGAGCATATGGCCGGTCTCGACTCGGTGCCGCAGGTGCAGATCTTCGCGACTGACATCGACGGGCGCGCGCTCGCCGCCGCGCGCGTCGGGCGCTATCGCACCAGCATCGAGAACGATATGACGCCGGAACGGCTGGCGCGCTGGTTCGTGCGCGAAGGCGACACCTACTGCGTCGTCAAGGAGCTGCGCGAGATGTGCATTTTCTCGCAGCACAACGTCATCAAGGACGCGCCGTTCTCCAAGCTCGATCTGATCTCGTGCCGCAACCTCCTGATCTATCTCAATGCCGAGCTGCAGAACCGCGTCATTCCGCTGTTCCATTTTGCGCTGCTGCCGGACCGGTACCTGTTTCTCGGCAATTCCGAGAACGTCACGCGGCATCCGAAGCTGTTCGCGCCGGTCGACCGGCGCGCACGCATCTTCAAGAAGCTCGAGACCGGGACGCGGCTGCCGCCGGAATTCCCGATCACGACGGCGGCCGGGCGAGCCGCGATCGACATACCACCGGTCCGCTCCATCGGCCCCGATGTCGGCCTCGAGCGCCGCGCCCAGCGCATCGCCGAGCGCTATGCGCCGGCCTATGTGATCACCGACGACCACTTTCACATCCTGCATTTCTCCGGCCGCACCGGCCGCTATATCGAGCCGACCGCAGGCACGGCGACCCTCGACCTGCTGCAACTCGTGCACCGCGACCTCAGACTTGAGCTGCGCACGGCGCTCAGCCGTGCCGCGGAAACCAACGAGGCCGCGCATGCCGAGCAGGTGCAACTCGGCGTCAACGGGCATCGCGTGCTGGTCGACATCACGGCCGAACCAATTCTCGACGGCCCTGCGGGTCACCGCAATTTCGTCGTGCTGTTCAAGGATGGGCCGATCCGCCCTGTGGATCGCGCCGAAACCAATCCCAACGTTCTGGTCAGGACCGAGCATGTCGAGCGGCTGGAGAGCGAGCTGCGCGCCACCCGCGAGCGGTTGCAGGCCACGATCGAGGAGCTCGAAAGCACCAATGAGGAACTGAAATCCTCCAACGAGGAGTATCAATCGCTCAATGAGGAGCTGCAATCCGCCAACGAGGAACTGGAGACCTCGCGCGAGGAATTGCAGTCGGTCAACGAGGAGCTGACGACCGTCAACGGCGAGCTGGCGCATCGGGTGCAGGAACTGACCCGCGCTACCAGCGACCTGAAGAACTTCCTCGAGAGCACGCAGATCGCGACCGTGTTCCTGGACAACGATCTGAAGGTGATGAACTTCACGCCGGCGATCACGCATTTGCTGCATCTGGTCGAGACCGATGTCGGCCGCCCGATCGCGCATATCAAGGCGCGTATCCCGATCGAGGAGCTCTACGACGATGTGCGGCGCGTGCTGCGAACGCTGGCCAGCGCCGAGCGCGAGCTGACCGCGCCCGACAGCGGCACGCGCTATATCGTGCGCATCCTGCCGTACCGCAGCATCGACAATTTCATCGCCGGCGTCGTGATCACCTTCATCGACGTCACCGCGATCACGCGGGCCGAGGAGCGGCAGCGGCTGCTGCTTGCCGAGCTGCAGCATCGCGTGCGCAACACGCTCGGCGTGGTCCGCTCGATCGCGCGCCGCTCGGCCGAGACCAGCGCGAACGTCGAGGACTACGCATCGCATCTCGACGGCCGGCTCAACGCCTTCGCGCGGACCCAGTCGCTGGTGACCCGCGATCCGGAAGGCGGCGTCGACCTCGAATATCTCGTGGTCGAGGAATTGCTTGCGTACAACGCGAAGGAAGGCGAGCAACTGAAGGTCGCAGGTCCCAGGATCCGGCTCCAGCCCAAGGCCGCGGAGACCTTCGCGCTGGCACTCCACGAGCTCGCAACCAATGCCTTGAAGTATGGCGCGCTGAGCGATACGGCCGGGCGCATCGACGTCTCATGGCGCATCGATGATGCGGCCGATCCGCGGCAACTGCTGTTCGACTGGCGCGAGCGCAACGGGCCCGCGGTGGCGCCGCCGCGCCGCAGGGGATTTGGATCCGATCTCCTGGAGCGGACGCTGGCGTTCGAGTTCAAGGGCAAGAGCACGCTCGAGTTCAATCCGTCGGGACTGCACTGCACGATCGCCATACCGATGAACCCGCAAGCCATCCATACGCCGAGCATGGGGAGCTAGATGCATCCCCCGATCCTCGAGGGAAATCTGGCGCAGCCGGTGATCAGGCGGCTCAATGCCCTGCGGCAATTGTCCGAACGCGGGATCGCGTTGCTGCAACAGGCGATCCAGGAAGGGCTGCACCGCGCCCGCCCGGGCGAAGACCTCGCCACCGAGGGCGATCCGGTCGAGAGCGTCAGGATCATCCTGTCGGGCTGGCTCTGCCGCTACAAGACGCTGCCGGACGGCCGCCGCCAGATCGTCAATTTCATCCTGCCGGGCGACAGCTGCGACGCCTGCGTTTATCTGCTGTCGGTGATGGATCATTCGATCGGCGCGCTGACCCCGGTCACCTACGCCGACATCAAGCGCCCGGCGTTCGAGCAGTTGCTGGCGGGCGACCGTTCGCTGGAGGAAGCGCTGTGGTGCGAAACCATGGTGAACAGCGCGATCCAGCGGGAATGGACGGTCAATATCGGGCGGCGCGTGGCGCTGGAGCGGGTCGCGCATCTGTTGTGCGAACTCCATGAGCGCCTGCTGCCGATTGGAATGATCGACGGCGATTCCTGCCTGTTCCCGGTCACGCAGATGGATCTCGCAGATGCCACCGGCCTGTCGGTGGTCCACGTCAACAGGACGCTGCAGGAGCTGCGCGGCTCCGGCCTGATCGTGCTGCGCGACCGCATGCTGACGATCAACGACCTGAAGCTGCTCAAGGACACGGCGCTGTTTTCGGCCGACTATCTGCACACCAAGCGGCGCGGCTGAGACGCGGCAAGGCGGCTCTATGCTGCTCTCCCTGAAATCGCGACGGATGCCGGTGCGGCGGGCGCGCGAGGCGCCGCAGGCGTTCGCTGATGCGATCCTTGAAATGTCGCAGCGGGACTGACGCGGAGGCGCGTCATTTTGCAGAGCGCACTGACGATCTGAACATGACAGTGATTTGTCGCGACGAAGACAGCGCGACGGTCGGCCGCGCAAGATTTGGATACGGCTGTTAACATACTTGAACTCCTCTCGCGCGGTGTCGCGCTACGATGCAGTTCGATCCACGAGGGCAGGGAGGCAATCATGCTCGATGGAGAGACGGCCGCAGTGCTTCGCGCGGTGCTCGACGAGGTCTGCGGAGGCGTGCCGCGTTCGGATACGACAAAGCGGACCAACGTCGCCTCTGGATTGCTGCAGGCCATTCGCGAGGGACGCTCGTCAATCGATGAGCTGCGCATCGCAGGCCAGGCCGCGCTGCGCACCGCCCCGAGCATGTGGCGCTAGGCGGTCTGATCGGGCAATCGCAGCGGCACGATTGTGCGTCGCACATTTGCAGACGTTAGTGCCGGAACTGATTGCGACGCGCATGCTCTCGCGAGCTGACGCGCCGACCGGCCGTCAGCGCTAACCAGGAGAACCCCGCTACGACCCCAGCTCTCCACCCCTGAGCTGGGGTCACTTGTGTCGAACAGGGAGTGGAGCCACAGCGATCGAGCAGAGCTCGTCGAGGGCTCCTCGATCTCGTCCTCCGGTCACGTCCAGCCGCCATGATGGTGAAGGAACGTTCAGGAAAGTTCCGATCCTGTTCCTGCAACATGCGCGGACGCAGGTCGTTATCACGGCGTACTAGAAAGGAGGATGCCATGACGAAGCTTACTTACGCTCTTGCCGCGGCTGCGGCACTCTCGATAGCGGCACCGACCGTTGCGAGCGCGCAGGGTGTGGGCATCTATGTCGGCCGCGACCACGGCTACTACGGCGAGCGATATTATGGTGGTCCGCGCGTCGACGTATACCGGCATGACCGGGGCTGGCACCACGGCTGGTACAACCATCATCGCGACTACTACCGCGACCGCGGCTTCGTGATCCGTGGTCATGACTGGGACGACGACTAACGGTGTTGGTCGCACGTCGCGATCAGCAGCGACGACCAATGAGGGCCTCGCTTCGGCGGGGCCCTTTTTATTGGCCTGCCGCATCGCGCCGGTTCGTCGGCGTAGGAACCTTGGCTTCTCCACCAGATTGTCAGGACGGGAAGGACGGAGGAGGTTTTCATGAACCAGTTGATTTATCTGGTCGGACTGATCGTGGTCATTTTGGCGATATTGTCGTTCTTCGGGCTGCGGTAGGCGCGTCATGGATAACGAGCGAGGGCTTGCCGTGTCCGCCGCCAACAGGACCGGGCTTCGGCTGCAATGGAGTCCGGTCGTCGCCGGCGCGCTGGCCGCGGCGGCGCTGTCGGTGATTTTGATCGGCTTCGGAGCGGCGGTCGGATTGGGCGTGAGTTCAAGCTCGCCGTCATGGCGCGACGCATCAGCCGCGCTCGCGTTGCTGTCGGGGCTGTATCTGATCCTGCAGGCATTGGTGAGCTTCGGCGTCGGCGGCTACATCGCCGGCCGGGCCCAGCGCGTGATCGGCGCGACGCCATCCGACGAGATCGACAGCCGCGACGGGCTTCACGGCCTGACCGCCTGGGCGCTCGCCGTCATCCTCGGTGCTACGATCGTCGCGTTGGTTGGCCTGTCAACCGCGCGTCCGGTGGTTCAGAACCGGCCATCTGCGACGGCCGCGGAGCCGCTGCTGAGCGCCGAGCTCGACCGCCTGTACCGGTCAGTGCGGCGTCCGGCCAATCTCGATATCGGCTATGAGCGGGCAGAGGCCGGTCGCATCCTGCTGACGAGCTCCAGCCGCAGTGGCGTCAGCTCCGACGATCGCAGCTATCTGATCCAGCAGGTGGCGGCCGCGACCGGTCTGCCTGCTGCGGAGGCGGAGAAGCGCGTCGACAGCGTGATGGGCGATGCCAGGACCGCCATCCAGCGGTCGCGGCGCAGCGCGGTGATTTTGGCGTTCTCGGTTGCGGCGGCACTGCTGTTCGGTGCGGTCGCCGCGTGGGCCGCGGCCGGCGCGGGCGGCCGTCACCGCGACGGCGCCGCGGTGCCGGAGTGGATGGGCGGCAGGCCGACGACGGCCGTGCCGATTGTCTGATGCAGTTGTGAATGTCCTTCAAAGGAGACGATGATGGCAACGATCTTGGTGATGGATCACTCCGGCGACACGCGGCAGCAGTTCGATCCCGACAACAGTGAGCAGCTGGCCTGGGCGAATGCTCGCTTCACCCAGCTCACGTCGGATGGCTACACCGCCGCAATCCGGCAAGCGACCGGAGAGGCGAAGTTGGTCCGCGCGCTCGATCCGACCGCCGAGGAAACCCTGTTCTATCCGAGGCTGGTCGGCGGCTGACGCCATGCTCGCCCGTCTGCGCGAGATGTCCCTGCGGTCCGTGCTCCGGCGCGCCGCCAGCACGCTGGGTGCGACGCTGGCCGCGATCTGGGATCGCTGGCAGGCCTATGAGCGAATTGAGGCGCGCGGACTTGCGCTGCTGTCCGCGTGGCTGTCACCCGAGCAGCGGGCGCAGTTCGAAAAGTACAAGCGCTTCGACGTCATCGGCTCGGAGTCCGGCAAGCGATACCGGATTTGCTACGGCACCTCGACCAACGTCTATGAGATGGACGGCGGTGACCGCATCGTGCTGGGCTGGTGCTTCCGGCCCGTCGGCGCGCTGGCGGCGGGCGACGTGATGCTGGCCCAGAAGATCGCGCTCGAAACCGACGAGCGCGGGACGCTCTTGGTCGCGAAGCCATTCCCGAGCTCCATGCCACCACGCACAAATCTTCCTCCGGTCAGTTAGCGCTCGGTCCGCGCTGTCCCGCATGGCGCGAACTGTTGCGCGTTGCCGGGGGAGGAACGTCGATCTTCCCGCCGGGTTGTCGGATGCCGACTTGCAATGGACCTCGTCATGCGCGTCAACACGTCATCTTCGCTGAGCCTGATCTTCCGCTCCTACCTTGCGGACTTGCGACAATGGATGACGCGCCTCGTGACCGGCTACGCGTTTGCATGCAGCTTCATGCTGGCGGGTGCGGTCTCGCTTCTGATCGGGATTGGGATCGGGGTTGGCGCGGCTTTCCACGCCCTTGAAGTGCATTACGGCATCTGGATCGCATATGCCGCGATCGGGGGCGCCTTTGTCCTCCTCGGGATCCTGGGGCTGATCATGGGCCGCGTGCTGCTCGCGCGTCCTGTGCCGGCCGTGCCGCGCCCGGGCCGACAGGCCGACATGCTCAAGCGGGTGATCGCAGTGCCCGTCGCCGCGCGGCTGATCGCCACCACGCGGTCGGGAGCAGGGGCGAGCGTAGATCCCACCACCCGCGCACTGGCCGCCGGGGCTGCAATCATGCTTGTCGGCTGGTTTGCTGCATCGCGCGCCCGGCGTCAGCGCGACGCGATCCAGGACTAGCGATGGCTACGCTGCGCAATTGGCCGAACGACCTGATGCTCGCCGGTGCAACGGCACTGGCGACGTTGGCGATCGCTCGCCAGCTGTCCCGATCGGAGCAGCCGTCCGCTCGGGAGCAGGGCGTCGAACCCGCGCTGGCCGAAACGCAAGATCGTGGACGGCTCGCCGACACGCCGCTCGAGATTCCGACTGCCGGCTGGAAGGACATTCTGCTGCGCACCTATCAGCAGATCGAAGAGGACCGTCTGCTGGCAACCGCGGCCGGCGTCGTGTTCTATGGCCTGCTCGCGATCTTCCCGGCGATCACCGCGCTGGTCTCGAGCTACGGCCTGTTCGCCGATCCGTCCACGATCTCATCGAACCTGCAGAGCCTGGCGCTGATGCTGCCGGAAGGCTCGTTTGCGATCGTCCAGGACCAGATCGCGCGCGTGCTCGCGAAGGGGACCTCGGCGCTCGGCCTGACCTTTGCCGCCGGCCTGCTGATCGCGATCTGGAGCGCCAATGCCGGCATGAAGGCGATCTTCGATGCGCTCAACGTCGTCTATGACGAGAAGGAAAAGCGCAGCTTCGTCAAACTGAATCTGATGTCCCTCTCGTTCACGATCGCCGGGCTGATTTCCATCATGCTGATGGTCGGAGCGGTGGTCGTCGTCCCGCTTCTGCTACAGCAGGTCGGACTGGGCACGACGGCCGAGCTCGTCATCCGGTTCGGACGGTGGCCGATCCTGGTGCTCCTGCTCCTCACCGCGCTCGCGGTGCTGTACCGCTATGGTCCGAGCCGAACCAGGCCGCGCTGGCAGTGGCTCAGCGTCGGCGCCGTCGCAGCGGCCGTGCTGTGGCTGGCCGGTTCGGTGCTGCTCTCCTGGTATCTGGCGAACTTCGGCGATTACAACGCGACCTATGGCTCGCTGGGGGCGGCCATCGGTCTGATGACGTGGATGTGGATGTCCGCCATCATCGTGCTGTGCGGGGCAGAGCTGAATTCAGAGATCGAGCATCAGACCAAGCTCGATTCGACCGAGGGCCGCCGCAAGCCGCTCGGAGCGCGTGGCGCAACCATGGCCGACACGGTCGGCAGGGCGTCTTAGCCGGCGCAGACCCCGCAGCAGCGCAGCCGGCAATGAGCATAGGAACCAACGGCATGACCCGCGCTTATGCCAAAATGGTTGAGATCAACGTGCTGGAAAAACCGATCGAGCGGATCAAGCAAACCTGCGAGCTGATGGGCATCGCGGACAGGTTCGACCGCGCGCTTCCCGAACTCGAGACCTTCCTCGAAGCCGAGATCGCGCAGGGCGAAGTCCGCGAGTCGAAGCTGACCCTTGATGGACTCTGCTACCTGCGCCAGCTGCTGGCGCAGGCGTGAGGTATCGACATGGCATTCTCTGAGGAAATGAACCGGTGCGTCGAGACCTGTCTGTCCTGCTACAGGACCTGCCTGGGCACGGCCATGAACCATTGTCTCGTCACCGGCGGCAAGCATGTCGAGCCGGCGCATTTCCGATTGATGATGGCTTGTGCGGAAATGTGCCGGACGGCGGCCCATTTCATGCTGATCAACACCCCGCACCACAAGCACACCTGCCGGGAATGCGCGGAGATCTGTGGTGAATGCGCTGAGGATTGCGAGCGCGTCGGCGGCATGGACGAATGCGTGGCGATGTGCCGTGCCTGCGCGGAATCCTGCCGCAAGATGGCGGCCTGACGGCGCGAGTTCCCCGTTCGGTCAGTCGGAGCTGACGTAGTGGGCGCGCCAGAGCAGCGCCGTGACGATCAGGGCGATGACCCCGGCGGCAATCACGATCCAAGGTACATAGTCGGCCATTGGCACACCTGACGCTCCGCTTCGCGAACCGGGCCTTTGCGAGCCAGCCGCGAAGCGGAGCCATGTAAGTCTAGAGTTGCGCGTGTTGGGTGGTCGGGCGTGAGATCTGGCTGAGCGCCATGCCCGGGATCAGGGCGATATCCCCGAGGGCGATGATTCCGACCAGTCGCTTGTCCCGGCTCAGCACCGGCAGGCGCCGAACCTGGATCGCACCCATGTTCTGCGCGATGTCGTCGAGCTCCTGATCCTCGAAACAATACTTCACCTCGGCCGTCATGACGTCGCCGACCCGCGAGTCGGGGCCGCGACCCATTCCGATGCCGCGAAGCGCGATGTCGCGGTCCGTGATCATGCCGACCAGGCGCTCGCTATCGGTAACCGGCAGCAGGCCAACGCCAAGCGCTGCCATCGCTTCTGCAGCATCGCGGAGCGTATCGTCGGGGGTGCACAGCTGGACGTCAGGTGTCATCGCGTCGCAAACCTTCATGATAGCCTCTCCATTTGGCTGGTTGCGTCAACGGCCTAACGATGCCGCCCGGAACGGCGTTCCTAACAAGGCGAGGCGGATGGCAATGTTGGTCCAGGTCGGATGAAGCGGCATGTCCCGGCCTGTGCCTAGGCTACGCCGGGATAGGTCGCCGACTTCAGCAGGCGTGCAAGATGTGCCGCGTTGGCCGCAAGCATGGCGGTGGTCTGCACAGTCTTGTCGTAGGGCTTTTTGAGGTCCTTGTAGTGGGTCGGGGAGGGATCCTTGCCCCGCTTCAGCGTGTAGTTCAGCGCAATGGCTTTCAACGATCGGATGGCATCGCGTCGGCTCGTCTCTTTGGCAGCCATGCAGGCTGGAACCGTTCGTTCCTATTGCGAACGCCGCCGAGGAACGGTGGCGCCGAGCAGCGCGCAAAGCCGTTTGGCATCCGCCGGCGCTGCGCTCTTCTGGTCGTTGTCGAAATAGACATAGATGTCGCATCCCTGCCGCTTCCAGCCGCGGATGCGTTTGGCCCAGTCGGAAAGCTCGGCCGGCTTGTAGTGCCCGCGATATCGGCCGCCCGGGCCGTGGCCGCGGACGTAGACGAAATCCGCGGTCCGTTTCCACGGCGCCGGCGCGTCGTGGTGATCGGAGATGCAGAGCGCGATATTGCGATCCGCCAGCAGCTTCAGGATATGCGGCTCGTACCAGCTGGAGTGGCGGAATTCGAACGCATAGCGCCGCCGCCGCTTCAACAGCTTCAGGAACGAGGCTAGCCGATCGGCATCGATCGTGAAGTTCGGCGGCAGCTGAAACAGGACCGGGCCGGCCTTGTTGCGCAGCAACGACAGACGCTCTTCCAGCAATTGGAGACTGTTGACCGAGTTCGCGGAGAGGCGCTTCCAGTGCGTGATGAATTTCGACGCCTTCCAGGCGAAGACGAAATCCGCATCGGTCGCATCGCGCCAGCCTGTCACCGCCTGTTCGGTCGGCGTGCGGTAGAAGACGCCGTTCAGCTCAGTCGTCGGAAACTGCGTCGCGTAGTAGTCGAGTTGCCGCTTGAGCGGCAAGCCCCTGGGAAAGAACGGACCGCGCCAGGACGAATAGTGCCAGCCGGAGGTGCCAATCAATACGCGCGCCATGCGATGGTCCAAGCGGTGGATCAAGCCTTCGCTTTAAGGCTTGGTGATCCCGTCGCGCTCGGCAAGGTCGGCTTCCCAGCCGAACACCGAGCGGCCGTCGAGCGCAGGAGAACGGGCCCGCTCGTTCGCGACAAACGCCTCGAAGGAGGGGCCGGTGGCGGTTCGTTCCAATCTGCGGGCCTGATCGTCGAGCCGCTTCAGGGCCTGCATCTCCTCATCGCGGCCGAGCTTTGCCTGCTGCACGGCCGACTTCAGCACGCGGATGGTCTCGTCATAGACCTTGATCGGCACCGGGAAGGGATGACGGTCCTTGCCGCCATGGGCGAGCGAGAAGCGCGCCGGATCGCGGAAGCGGTAGGGCGTCCCGTGAACGACCTCGGCGACCATCGCGAGCGACTGCACCGTGCGGGCGCCGACGCCGGGCGTCAGCAGCAGCTCGGGAAAATCCAGCGGCCCGCGATCGGCAGCCGCGGCCAAGGTGCCGTGCAGGCGGCGCACGAACACGTCGCTCGAGCGCACGTCGTGATGCGTGGGCATGATCAGGTGCAGGAGATCCGGTTGCGCGGTCGCGCTCTGCGTCAGCTCGGCATATTCGCGCGTGATGCCGTCCGGCCCAAGCGCAGCGAGCAGATCGAGCTGCGCCTGGCGTGAGCTTTCGGCGCGGTGATCGGTGAGATTGACGATCTCGCCCTGCGCCGGGCCGTCGATCGCGCTGTGCGGCTCGTCGACGAAGCTGCGCAGGCCCTCGGAGTGCCAGTGATAGCGGCGGGCCTGCCGCTTGTCGCCGTTCATGCCTTGCTGGACGACGGTCCATTTGCCGTCGTCGGTGACGAAGAAGCCATGCAGGTAGAGCTCGAATCCGTCCTGCACCGCGGCGCTGTCGACCTTGGCCACCAGCCGGCTCGCGCGGGTCAGGGCGGCACCGTCGAATCCGACGCGGTCGCCGAGGGCGGACAGTTCATCGGGCGTGCGGCGCGAATGCTTGCCGCGCCCGCCGCAGACATGGATTCCGAGCTCGCCTTGCAGCGGCGCCAGACCTCGCTTCAGCGCACCGATGACGCTGGTGGTGATGCCGGACGAGTGCCAGTCCATGCCCATCACGGCGCCGAACGACTGGAACCAGAATGGATGCGACAGTCGCTGCAAAAAGGCATCGCGGCCGTAATGGTGGACGACGGCCTGGGTGATGATGCCACCCAGCGTCGCCATGCGCGCCGCCAGCCATGGCGGCACGCGGCCGCCATGGAGCGGAAGATCGGCGCTGCCGGTGCGTCGGGCCATCGGGCTCCCGGATGCTGAATCGGCGTCCAATCTACCAGCAAATGCGAGCATGTGTACAAAGCGGACGTCGCTTCATCGCGCGTCTCGTCAGGCGGCTTCGGCGTTGATGCCGCTGA
The DNA here is from genome assembly GCF_054055815.1 of Bradyrhizobium sp. USDA 4503. Lineage (NCBI taxonomy): Bacteria > Pseudomonadati > Pseudomonadota > Alphaproteobacteria > Hyphomicrobiales > Nitrobacteraceae > Bradyrhizobium > Bradyrhizobium sp. USDA 4503. The sequence continues at coordinate 1,448,902 of NZ_JBSRXS010000001.1, read as the reverse complement.
CGGCAAGCTTGGTGAGCGCTTCATCCGTCTTCTTTTCCTCAGCCAGGGTCTGGTCGATGAGCTTGACCGCATCCTTCATGCTGAGCCGGTTCGCCCAGGCTTTCAGGGTGCCGTAGCGGGCGATCTCGTAATGCTCGACCGCCTGGGCTGCCGAGAGCAGGCCCGCGTCGAGCGCCGGCGTGTCGGCATACTCCTCCATGATCTCCTTGCCCTCGTCGATGATCCCCTCGATGGCGTCGCACTTCTTGCCGCGCGCCGGCTTACCCATCAGGTCGAAGATCTGCTCGAGCCGCTCGATCTGTCCTTCGGTCTCGACATGATGCTTCTCGAACGCCGCACGCAGATCGTCTGAATCGGCGGCCTTGGCCATCCGCGGCAACGCCTTCAGTATCTGCTTTTCCGCGTAATAAATGTCCTTGAGGGTATCGAGGAAGAGGGCGCTGAGATCCTTGTCCGGCATTGGTCGCTCCGTGTGTTGGGTGAATAGTCCGGAGTGCCAACACGAGTGCGGAAAGCAAGTTCCTATCCTTGATCGATGCGTGGCAAAGCGCCTCGTCGGCCGTCGCACATTCGAGCGGGTCACGATGGAGCTTGGTCGGATTGCGAAGTCTGGATTGCGAAGTCTTGCCGCAACGTGCCTTCGGAACGAAGCCTCGGCCGGCCCGTTGGTCGGTCTCATCGTTCAAGGGAGAACCGCAATGGATTGGAATCGTGTCGAAGGCAACTGGAAGCAGGTCAAGGGCAAGGTCAAGGAGCAGTGGGGCAAGCTCACCGATGACGATCTCGATGTGATCGACGGCAAGCAGGACCAGCTCGAGGGCCGTCTGCAGCAGCGCTACGGCTATGCCAAGGATCAAGCCGCCAAGGAAGTGAACGACTGGTACGGCCGCCAGAAATGGTGAACGGGACCGCGTTCCGGGCCCCGCTTCGGCGGGGCCTTTCGCGGCCTGGGCGGCTGAGCTTGCGTGTGACGGCATCCGGTCGGCGCGCGCAGGAGTGAGCGATGGGACAGCTTCTGAGCCCGCCAGGTCCGCGCGCGGCGCACCTTTGCATCGATATGCAGCGGCTGTTCGAGCCCGGAGCGCCCTGGGCGACGCCCTGGATGGACCGCGTGTTGCCGCGCATCATCGAGCTGGCGCGGCATGCGCCTGAACGTACCGTGTTCACCCGCTTCATTCCGCCGCGCTCGAAGCACGACGCGCGAGGGATTTGGCGGGCTTATTATGAGAAATGGGAATGCGTGACCCGCGAGCGGCTCGATCCGGAGTTGATCGAGCTCGTGCCGGCGCTCGCCGCCTGTGTGCCGCCGGCCGCCATCATCGACCGGCCGATCTACAACGCGTTCGGCAACGGGCGCCTGCAAGCTCATCTGGATGCGCATGGGATCGATACGGTGATCGTGTCGGGCGGCGAGACCGACGTGTGCGTGCTCGCCACCGTGCTGGCCGCGATCGATATCGGCTACCGGGTGATCGTGGCCGAGGACGCCCTGTGCAGCTCTTCCGATCAAAGCCATGACGCGCTGCTGCAGCTCTATGCCGAACGCTTCAGCATCCAGATCGAGGTGGCATCCACGGCCGATATCCTCCGGATGTGGACCCTCGACGACTGAAGCGACAGCGGGCCGAAACGAGGTACCGGTATCAGGGCAATCGGAGCAGCGGTGCAATACCTGCTTCCTGGGGCTGAGCTGACGCTGGCGATGCGTAGCTGCGAGGCAGGCGTGCCTGGCTGATACGGCTCATCGCTCAACCGCTGGAAGGTAGGACTGGGCCGTCGATCTGTCAGACGGAGCCAAGGTTCCTGATTCTCGGCGTCGCGGCGAAGGTGAGCGGAGCAAGCTGCCGGCGATCGTAGTCACGCCATATCCGTAATTCGCATAAGGTATATTATGGAATATTTATATCTACAATTAGATCAGATATTTAGTGGGAAATCTTCGCACTGGTCCGCAAGTTGGCGCGCGTGATGGTGTGTCCCGAACTGCCGCCTAGCCGGTGCTGGTGCCGCAGCGATGCACGCGCGCGCATCTCGTCTGAAAGCCGATATTGCCGCCGCGTACGGACGCTGCAATAAGCCCCAGCTGTGCAGAGATCGCTGGTGACCCCGCGGCATCAGGTCCGTATAGGATGGCATCTCAGAACAACAACAAGCCTCTTGAGGGAGCAACCAATGAGCTTTTCACGACGCACGCTGCTGAAGGTTTCCGCCGCTTCCGCCGTCCTCGGCGGGATCGGCGCGCCCTATGTCGCGCGCGCCCAGTCGGCCGAATTCTCTTACAAGTTCGCCAACAATCTGCCGGAGTCGCATCCGTTCGTGGCGCGCGCCCGGGAGATGGCCGCGGCGATCAAGACCGAGACCAACGGCCGGTTTGACCTGCAGGTGTTCCCGAACAGCCAGCTCGGTTCCGATACCGACATGCTGAGCCAGGTGCGCTCCGGCGGCGTCGAGTTCTTCACGCTGTCCGGCCTGATCCTGGCAACCCTGGTGCCGGCCGCCTCGATCAACGGCATCGGCTTCGCATTCCCGGACTATCCCACGGTCTGGAAGGCCATGGACGGCGAGCTCGGCGCCTATGTGCGCGGCGAGATCAACAAGGCCGGCCTCGAGGTCATGGAGAAGATCTGGGACAACGGCTTCCGGCAGACCACGTCGTCGACCAAGCCGATCACCGGTCCCGACGACCTCAAGGGCTTCAAGATCCGCGTGCCGGTGTCGCCGCTATGGACCTCGATGTTCAAGGCGTTCGATGCATCGCCCGCCTCGATCAATTTCAGCGAGGTCTATTCGGCGCTGCAGACCAAGATCGTCGAAGGCCAGGAAAACCCGCTGGCGCTGATCTCGGCGGCGAAGCTCTACGAGGTGCAGAAATACTGCTCGATGACCAACCACATGTGGGACGGCTTCTGGTTCCTGATGAACCGCCGGGCCTGGGCGGCGCTGCCGGACGACATTAAGACCATCGTCGCCAAGAACGTCAACGCGGCGGCCGTCAAGGAGCGTGAGGATACCGAGAAGCTGAACGCCACCGTGAAGCAGGAGCTCACGGGCAAGGGGCTCGTCTTCAACCAGCCCGAGGTCGGGCCGTTCCGCGACAAGCTCCGCGCCGCCGGCTTCTACGCCGAGTGGAAGGGCAAGTACGGCGAGAAGGCCTGGGATCTGCTCGAGAAGTCCGTCGGCAAACTGTCCTGATCGATCAAAGCAGGAGGCTTGCCATGGCTCATGTCGAGATGACGCCGGCCGTGGCCGGCGAGGCGGCGTCGCAGCCCCCTCGCCGCCGCTCCGTTCTCGGTTCCATCGACGCGGCGCTCGGAATGCTGGTCGAAATCCCGGCGGCGATCCTTGTCGTCGCCGAGGTCGTGATCCTGTTCGCCGGCGTGGTGTCGCGCTACGTGCTCCATGCACCGTTGATCTGGTCCGACGAACTGGCGTCGATCCTGTTCCTGTGGCTCGCGATGCTCGGCTCGGCGGTGGCGTTTCGCCGCGGCGAGCACATGCGGATGACGGCGCTGGTCGCAAGTGCGGGACCGCGGCTCTGGGCCTATCTCGACGTTGTCGCGACCTGCGCCGCACTGGCGTTCCTGATCCTGATCGTGCGGCCGGCCTATGAATACGCCTACGAGGAGAGCTTCATCACGACGCCGGCGCTGCAGATATCCAACACCTGGCGCGCGGCGGCGCTGCCGGTCGGCACCTGCCTGATGGCGCTGTTCGCGCTGCTGCGGCTGGCGCGGGTCGGCGATTTCAGGACCTTCCTGCTGGCCGCGCTGACCGTAGCTGCGCTGATCGGGCTGTTCTGGCTGGCACAGCCGATGCTGCGGCCGCTCGGCAATCTCAACCTGATCATCTTCTTCGTCGGCGTGGTCGGCTTCTGCGTGTTCGCCGGCGTACCGATCGGCTTTGCCTTCGGCATGGCGATCTTCGGCTACCTGGCGCTGACCACGCGGACGCCGCTGATGGTGCTGGTCGGCCGGATGGACGAGGGCATGAGCCATCTGATCCTGCTGTCGGTGCCGCTGTTCGTCTTCCTCGGCCTCCTGATCGAGATGACCGGCATGGCGCGGGCCATGGTGGCGTTCCTGGCGAGCCTGCTCGGCCATGTCCGCGGCGGCCTGCATTACGTGCTGGTCGGCGCCATGTATCTGGTCTCCGGCATCTCCGGATCGAAGGCCGCCGACATGGCCGCGGTCGCGCCCGTGCTGTTCCCGGAAATGAAGCAGCGCGGCGCCAAGCCGGGTGATCTGGTCGCCCTGCTCGCCGCCACCGGCGCGCAGACCGAAACCATTCCGCCGAGCCTCGTGCTGATCACGATCGGCTCGGTGACCGGCGTCTCGATCTCGGCGCTGTTCACCGGCGGCCTGCTGCCCGGCGTGGTGCTGGCGATCACGCTGTCGGGGCTGGTGTGGTGGCGCTACCGCGGCGAAGACCGCAGCCACGTCCAGCGCGCCACCGGCAGCGAGATCGGCAAGGCGTTGGTGTTCGCCCTGCCCGCATTGGCCCTGCCCTTCGTGATCCGCTACGCCGTGGTCGAAGGCATCGCCACCGCCACCGAAGTGTCGACCATCGGCATCGTCTACGCCTTCGTCATCGGCCTCTTGATCTACCGCAAGTTCAACTGGCGGCGGCTGTTGCCGATGCTGATCGACACGGCGTGCCTGTCGGGGGCGATCCTGTTCATCATCGGTACCGCGACCGGCATGGCCTGGGGCCTGACCCAGTCCGGCTTCTCGCGGGCGCTGGCGGCGGCGATGACCGGGCTGCCCGGCGGGTCGGCGACCTTCATTGCGGTCTCGATCCTGGCCTTCGTGATCCTCGGCAGCGTGCTCGAGGGCATCCCGGCGATCGTGCTGTTCGGGCCTCTGCTGTTTCCGATCGCGCACCAGGTCGGCGTCCACGAGGTGCACTACGCCATGATCATCATCCTGGCGATGGGCATCGGGCTGTTCGCGCCGCCGTTCGGGGTCGGCTATTATGCCGCCTGCGCCATCGGGCGCGTCGATCCGGCCGAAGGTATCCGGCCGATCTGGGGTTACATGCTGGCGCTGTTGATCGGCCTGATCATCGTCGCCATCTTCCCCTGGATATCGATCGGTTTCCTGTAAAGCACCTTGCGGATGGGATAGAGCCATGAGTGCAGCTCAGAACCAGTACTCGATCGGGTTGGACAAGACGCCGGCCAACTACGTGCCGCTCTCGCCGCTGAGCTTCCTGGCGCGCTCGGCCGCCGTCTATCCCGACCATCTCAGCGCGGTCTATGAGGGCCGCAACTTCACCTGGAAAGAGACCTACGAGCGCTGCAGGCGCTTTGCGTCCTATCTCGCCGGCCATGGCATCGGCCATGGCGACACGGTCGCGGCGATGCTGCCGAACATCCCGGCGATGAACGAATTGCACTTCGCGGTGCCGATGACCGGCGCGGTGCTCAACGCGCTCAACATCCGCCTCGACGCGGCATCGATCGCGTTCCAGCTCGAGCATGGCGGCGCAAAGATCATTCTGGTCGATCCCGAATTCTCCGGCGTGATCGCGGAGGCCCTGACCCTGATGAAGGGCGCTAAGCCGTTCGTGATCGACGTCGATGACGCGGCCTTTGGCGGCGGCAAGCGGATCGGCGAGATCGAGTATGAGGCTGCCGTCGCGGCGGGCGATCCCGGCTTCGTGGAACGGCCGCCGGCCGACGAATGGGACGCGATCGCGCTGAGCTATACGTCGGGCACGACGGGCAATCCCAAGGGCGTCGTGACGCATCACCGCGGCGCCTATCTCAACGCCGTCAGCAACATCCTCGCCGGCAATCTCGGTCAGCATCCGGTCTATCTCTGGACGCTGCCGATGTTTCATTGCAACGGCTGGTGCTTCCCCTGGACGATCGCGGCGGCCGCCGGCGTCAATGTCTGCCTGCGCAAGGTCGACCCGGCCAAGATCTTCGAACTGATCCCGAGGCACGGCGTCACACACATGTGCGGCGCGCCGATCGTCTACAACACGCTGATCAACGCGCCCGATGCGCCTAAGGGTGGCAAGGCAAAGCCCGTCGTCGGTCTGATCGCCGGCGCGGCGCCGCCGGTTGCGGTGCTCGAGGGTGGCGAGCGCATCGGCATCAAGCTGACCCACGTCTACGGGCTGACCGAGGTCTATGGCCCCGCCTCCGTCTGCGCCGAGCAGCCGGGCTGGGACGAGCTGTCGGCTGATGCGCGCGCGCAGCTGAAGCGGCGCCAGGGCGTGTCCTATCCGCTGCAGGAAGGCGTCACGGTGCTCGATCCCGAGACCATGCGCGAGGTGCCGCGCGACGGCGAGACCATCGGCGAGGTCATGTTCCGCGGCAACATCGTGATGAAGGGTTACCTGAAGAACGCGACGGCGACGCAGGAAGCCTTTGCCGGCGGCTGGTTTCACACCGGCGATCTCGGCGTGCTCGACGAGCACGGCTACGTCATCATCAAGGACCGCTCCAAGGACATCATCATCTCCGGCGGCGAGAACGTCTCCTCCGTCGAGGTCGAGGACATCCTCTACAAGCACCCGGCCGTGCTGTTTGCGGCAGTCGTGGCCAAGCCCGACCCGAAATGGGGTGAAGTGCCCTGCGCCTTCATCGAGCTGAAGGACGGCGCCAAGGCGACCGAGGCCGAGATCATCGCCTATTGCCGCGAGCACATGTCGGGGTTCAAGACGCCGAAATCCGTGGTGTTCGGCGTGATCCCGAAGACCTCGACCGGCAAGATCCAGAAATTCCTGCTGCGCAACCAGGTCGGATCGGCCAAGGCGATCTCGGCCTGAGCCTTCAGCCTGCCCGGTCGAGCGTCAGCCGCATGCCGTCATGGGCCGGGATGACGTCGGCCGGCAGGCTCTGCCGCAGCACCTCGTAGTCGAGGTCGGAATGCATGTTGGTGATGACCGCGCGCTTCGGCTTGAAGCGCTCGATCCACGACAGCGCGTCCGCAACGCTGAAATGGCTGGGATGCTGCGCATAGCGCAAGCCGTCGACGATCCAGAGATCGAGACCTTCGAGCGCCGGCCAGCTCTCCTGGGGGATGTCGTGCAGATCGGGCGTGTAGGCGGCGCCGCCGATGCGGTAGCCGAGCGCCGGGATCTTGCCATGATGCACCAGGAAGGCCGCGAGCTTCAGCGGACCGCCCTTCCCCTGGACCGTATGGCTCTCGCCGGCCTCGATCGAATGCCGCGTCAGGATCGGCGGATAGTCGCTGCCTTCCGGCGAGATGAAGCAATAGGAGAACCGCGCCATCATGTCCTTGGCGGTCGACTGGTTGAAGTAGACCGGGATGCGGCGGCGCTGATGCAGCACGACCGAGCGCAAATCGTCGATGCCGTGGGTCTGGTCGGCATGCTCATGCGTCAGGAACACCGCGTCGATGTGCTCGACATTGCTGTCGATCAGCTGCTCGCGCAGATCGGGCGAAGTGTCGATCACGACCCGCGTGGTGCCGTGCTCCATGGTGCGCTCGGCCATGATCGAGCAGCGGCGGCGGCGGTTCTTGGGATTGCTGGGGTCGCAGGCGCCCCAGCCGAGTGCCGGGCGCGGCACGCCGGCGGACGAGCCGCAGCCCAGAATGGTCAGTGTCAGCGTCATGCAGCAACCTTCGGCGCCGGCACCTTGGAGAACAGCCGGAAAAAGTTTTCGGTGGTCTGCCGCGAGATCTCCTCCAGGGAGACGCCGCGGGTTTCCGCGAGCACCCTGGCGACCTCGACGACATAGGACGGCTCGTTGCGCTTGCCGCGGAATTTGCCGGGCGCAAGATATGGCGCGTCGGTCTCGACCATGATGCGGTCGGCCGGCAGCTCGGCTGCCAGGGCCCGCAGCGCGTCGGACTTCTTGAAGGTCAGGATGCCCGTGAACGAGATCGACAGCCCAAGCGCGATCGCCTTCATCGCGAGTTCGCGCCCGCCGGTGTAGCAATGCAGAACCGCCTTGAACGGGCCGTTCGCGACCTCGTCCTCCAGGATGCGGCCGCAATCCTCATCGGCCTCCCTGGTATGGATGACGAGCGGCAGGCCGGTCTCGCGCGCCGCGGCGATGTGCGCGCGAAAGCCGCGCTCCTGCGCCTCGCGCGACCCGTGCTCGTAGAAATAGTCGAGCCCCGCCTCGCCGAGCGCCACGACCTTCGGATGCTTCGTCAGCTCGATCAGTTCGCTGGCCGGGATGCCGTCCTCTTCATCGGCATGATGCGGATGGGTGCCGACCGAGCAGTAGACGTCGGGAAAGCGCTCCGTGATCGCGAGCAGACCGCCGAGCCGTCTCACCCGGGTCGAGATCGTGACCATACGGCCAATGCCGGCCGCCTCGGCGCGCCCGACGATCCCGTCGAGATCGTCGGCGAAATCAGGGAAATCGAGATGGCAATGACTGTCGACCAGCATGAATTTCGAACCGCTCACTCGGTCTTCGGTTCCACATAGCGCGGGAAGACGCCGACAGGCGCCGGCAAAACCGTACCCGGCTTGATCCGTTCGGCGACCGCGGCAAAGCTGCGCGCGTCAGCAGCGATACCGAGGCTGTCGAGCATCTTGCCGCAGGACTCCGGCATCACGGCCTGCGCCATGATCGCGATCTGGCGCACGACTTCGGCGGTGACATACAGCACCGTCTTCTGGCGCGCGGGATCAGTCTTCGCCAGCGCCCACGGCGCCTCGCCGGCAAAATAGCGGTTGGCCTCGGCGACCACGGCCCAGACCGTGTTGAGCCATTGATGGATCTGCTGCGTCGCCATCGCGGTCCGCGACGTCTCCAGCATGGCGTCGGCCTGCGCCAGAATCGCCTTGTCGTTGTCGCTGAATTCGCCGGGCTCCGGCAGCACGCCGCCGAGTTGTTTGGCGATCATCGACAGCGAGCGCTGCGCCAGATTGCCAAAATCATTGGCGAGGTCGGCGTTGATACGCGCGACGATGGCCTCGTGGTTGTAGTTGCCGTCCTGGCCGAACGGCACTTCGCGCAGAAAGAAGTAGCGCATCTGGTCGACGCCGTACTGCTCGGCGAGATTGAAGGGGTCGACCACGTTGCCGACCGACTTCGACATCTTCTCGCCCCTGTTGAACAGGAAGCCGTGTGCATAGACCCGCTTCTGCACGGGAATGCCTGCCGACATCAGGAAGGCCGGCCAGTACACGGCGTGGAAGCGGATGATGTCCTTGCCGATGATGTGCACGTCGGCCGGCCAGTAGCGCCAATGCTTGTCGTTCTCATCGGGATAGCCGACGCCGGTGATGTAGTTGGTCAGCGCGTCGACCCAGACATACATCACGTGCTCGGGATCGTCCGGGACCTTGACGCCCCAGTCGAACGTGGTTCGCGAGATCGAGAGGTCCTTGAGCCCGCCGCGCACGAAACTCATCACCTCGTTGCGGCGCGAATCCGGGCCGATGAAATCGGGCTGACTCTCATAAAGGTGCAGCAGCTTGTCCTGGTAGGCCGACAGCTTGAAGAAATAGCTCTTCTCCTCGACCCATTCGACCGGCGTGCCCTGCGGGCCGCGGCGGACATTGTCCTCGCCGACGACGGTCTCTTCCTCGGCGTAATAGGCCTCGTCGCGCACCGAGTACCAGCCGGCATAGGTGTCGATATAGATGTCGCCATTGTCCTGCATGCGGCGCCAGATCTCTTGCACCGACTTGTGGTGAGCAGGCTCCGAGGTGCGGATGAAGCGGTCGAACGAGACGTTGAGCCGCTCGTCCATCTCTTTGAACCGCGCGGCGTTGCGGGTCGCGAGATCGAACGGCGTCATGCCCTCGCCGGCCGCGGTCTGGATCATCTTCTGTCCGTGCTCGTCGGTGCCGGTCAGGAAGAATACGTCCTTGCCGTCGAGCCGCTGGAAGCGCGCCAATGCGTCGGTCGCGATCGCCTCATAGGCGTGGCCGATATGCGGCTGCCCGTTCGGATAGGCGATCGCGGTCGTGATGTAGAAGACGTTGCCGCGGTCCGCGGCGGGCACCGGAACGGAAGCGGCCGCAGGAGCCACCGCCGCGGGTTTGGGCTGCTTCGGCGCGCGAACCTTTGCCGGTCTCTGCGCCTTCTCGGTAACGGGAGCCATCGGCAGAGCGGGCTTCTTTGCCGCCGGTGCGGCGGCGGCTGCGGCTGCGGCTGCTTTCTTCGGCGCAGCCTTGGTGGCCTTCGCAGCAGCCTTCTTGGCCGTGCTCTTGGCCGTCTGCTTCGCAGCCTTCTTGACGGCCTTTTTGACGACCTTCTTTGCCGCCGATTTCCTGGCGCCCTTGGCTCCGGTCTTGGATTTGGACTTGGCGGCCTTCTTCGCTTTCTTGGCGACGCGCCCGGCCTTCTTGGCTGCGCGCGCCTTCGCCGTTGCTTTGCTGGTCGCGCGAGCGGGCGATGCCTTCTTCGTCTTCTTGGCTTTTTTCGACGATTTCTTCTTAGCGGTCGCCACCACGGAATCCTTTGCAGATCGAAACGAGATTGTCGGGAGTGTTGTCAGACGGATGTGTTTTCAGCAGATGCGTTTAAGACGCGGTGTCTATCGGGTCGCATCCGCGAGCATCGAAAACACCGAGAAAACCAGCGGCTTGCGCTCCAGATTGTAGGCTTCGGTATCGCGCGCGGCGCGGACGATCTTTTCCCATACCTCCGCCAGCCGTGCAAGGCGCGGCAGATTGGCATTGGCATCGCCCGTGCGCATGCGCTCGCTCATCCAGCGATCGATGCCGTCGATGAAGGCGGCGAGCGCGACGCGGTCGCTGGTGCCGAGCGCTTCGCCCAGCGCATGCAGCTCACGCGGATCGACACTCGGAAGCGTCGCGAGCAGCGCGGCCGTGCGTTGCTGCAGTTTCAGCGCATCGCCGCCGAGCAGCGACAGCGCCCTCCCGACGCTGCCTTCGGATGCTGCGGCGGCTTCCGCCAGCGCGGGATCGTCGGCTTCGATATCGGTTGCAGCCGCGGCCGCGCGCACCACATCGTCCGTCTCCAGCGGCCGCAGCAGCAATTTGCGGCAGCGGGACAGAATGGTCGGCAGCACCCGTGACGGTGCGTGGCTGACCAGGAGGAACAGCGATTGCTGGGGCGGCTCCTCGAGAATCTTCAGCAGCGCGTTCGCGGCGTTGGGATTGAGCTCGTCGACGGTGTCGACGATGCAGACGCGCCAGCCGTCGACCGCAGCGGTCGAGCCGAAGAACGAGATGGTCTCGCGCGTCTCGTCGACCGTGATGACGGTCCGCATCACGCCGCGATCGTTGAGGCCGCGCTCCAGCACCAGCAGCCCGCCATGAGCGCCTGCCGCGACCTGCCGCGCCACGGGGTCGGCCGGATCGACCAGCAGCGTCGGCGCCTGCTGCACCTGGGACGATTTCGGATTGCGAAACGCCAGCACGAACCGCGCCATGCGGTAGGCCAGCGTCGCCTTGCCGATGCCCTGCGCCCCGCCGATCAGCCAGGCGTGCGGAATTCGTCCGCTGCGATAGGCATCGAGCAAGGCGGTCTCCGCCTCGCGATGCCCGGATAAATCCGGCGTTTCGCGCGGATGGCGGGCGGCGCTCTCCTGTTCGACCTTGCGCGCGCTCATGCGATGCTGTCCGCCGCAAGCGTTGCGCGCAGATGTTCGCGCAGCGCGGCCCATATCCTGGCCGTGACCGTGTCCAGATCGGCCGTAGCGTCGATCAGCACGCAGCGCTCCGGATCTTCGGCCGCGATCCGGCGGTACGCGTCACGCAAATCCTGATGGAACTTGATGCCTTCGGCTTCGAAGCGATCGGCGGTGGCGTCGCCGCGGCGCGCAGCGGCGCGTTGCAGTCCGACCTCGACCGGCACATCAAGGATGAAGGTCAGATCGGGCTTGAGATCACCGATGGTCACGCGCTGCATGGCGTTGACGAGTTCGGGCGACACCTGCCCGAGCTGGCCCTGATAGGCACGCGTGGAATCGAAGAAGCGATCACACAGCACCCAGATGCCCTGGTTGAGCGCCGGCAGGATTACGGTGCGGACATGGTCGTCGCGCGCAGCGGCAAACAGCAGCGTCTCGGCCTCCGGCCCCAGCAGCTTGCCCATCCCCGACAGCACGAGGTGACGGATGATCTCCGCCCCCGGTGAGCCGCCCGGCTCGCGGGTCACGATCGCGCGCAGCTTGGCGGCATCGAGCCGTTCGGCGAGCTTGCGGATCTGGGTCGATTTGCCCGACCCCTCGCCGCCCTCAAAGGTGATGAAGCGACCGCGCAAGCTCGGCCGTTGGACTGCTGCTTCCGCCATGTCAGAGCTTCTCGACCCCTGCGCGGAACATGCCGATGACCAGCTCCTGGGCGCCATCGAGCGCGCGACGCATCGTCGATCCGGTACCGACGGCGTCCGCTGCGAAGACCGGAGCCTCCATCGCGACATTGGGGCCGCGCCACACCCGCACCACCCCGATCTTCTGGCCGGCGGTGATCGGCGCCTTGACCGGGCCGCTATAGATGATGCGCGCGAGCAGCTTGTCGTTGCCGTTCTTCGACACCATCACCTTGATCGGATCGGGGCTGACGAGCTTGACCGAACGGCTCTCGCCGCCGAACACCCGCGCGTAGCCGACCGGCTGATTGGCCGCGATCAGGGTCCGCGTCTCGAAGCTGCGGAACCCCCATTCCAGCATCTTCTTGGCTTCGGTCGCGCGGTCCTCGGAATCCTCGAGGCCGTTGACCACGACGATCAGCCGCGTGTCGTTCTGCACGGCCGAGCCGACCATGCCGTAGCCGCCTTCCTTGGTGTAGCCGGTCTTCAAGCCGTCGGCACCGGGCAAGGCGTTCAGCAGCGGATTACGGTTCTGCTGGCGAATCTTGTTCCAGGTGAATTCCTTCTCACCGAACAGCTTGTACCTATCCGGGTAGGTCAGGATGATGTGGCGCGCCAGCGTTGCAAGCTCCCGGACCGTCATCTTGTTGGCCGGGTCGGGCAGCCCGTTGGAATTGCCGAAGGTCGACTTGGTCATGCCGAGCTCGCGGGCGCGCTTGGTCATGACGTCGGTCGCAAAGGTATGCTCGTTGCCGGCAATGCCTTCGGCGAGCGCGATGCAGGCGTCGTTGCCGCTCGGGATGATCGCGCCGTGCAGGAGATCGTCGACCGAGACCTTGCTGTTGATCGCCGCGAACATCGTCGAGGTGCCGGACGGCGCCCCGCCCCGCCGCCAGGCGTTCTCGCTGATCCGGTACTCGTCCGTGAGCTTGATGTCGCCCTTCTTGATGGCGTCGAACACCACCTCGGCCGTCATCAGCTTCATCATGCTGGAGGGTGCGCGCAATTCGTCGGCGTTCTTCTCGAACAGCACGCTGCCGCTTGAGGCCTCCACCAGGATCGCGGTCGGCGCATCGCCGTCGAAGCCGCCCTCTTCTTTCTTGGCGCCCTGGACGCTGTTGTTGGCGGCGTAGACCACCCCGCCGCAACCGATCGCCAGCGCGACCGCGGCCGCGACCAGGCCGCGCCAGCAACGCCCGGCGCGAGCTGACAACGTGCGGGGAACTGCGGTCTGGGCTGCCATCGGCGATGTCCTGAAAGACTGCGTTCTAACAGCTGGAAGTATCGCAAACAACTGAGGTTTCTGCGCTTGTGCACGGCCGGCCGGATTGCCGGTTGCGTTGAACGTCCCTATCCTGGGAACCAGCTAACGTCAGCAGAACCGGCAAACAAGGCGGAAACGCGAATGTCATCCTCCCGCACCATCTCCGCCAACGGCATCGACATGTTCGTGCGCGAGGCCGGGCAAGGCCCGCTGGTCGTGCTCTGCCATGGCTGGCCGGAACTGTCCTATTCATGGCGGCACCAGATCGCGGCGCTGGCCGCGGCAGGCTTTCGGGTCGTCGCGCCTGACATGCGCGGCTTCGGCCGCACCGGCGCGCCGGCCGAGGTCGGCGCCTACACGATCTTCGATACGGTCGGAGACATGGTGGCGCTGGTTGCCGCGCTCGGCGAGACACGCGCGATGATCGTCGGCCATGACTGGGGCGCGCCGGTGGCCTGGCACGCGGCCCTGTTCCGTCCCGACATCTTCACGAAAGTCGCCGGCCTCAGCGTGCCGCCGCCGTTCCGCGGCCGCGGTCGCCCGCTCGAGACCCTGCGCGACAGCGGCATCACCAATTTCTATTGGCAGTACTTCCAGCCGCCCGGCGTGGCCGAGGCCGAGTTCGAGCGCGACATCGCCCACACCATGCGCCTGGTGCTCGGGCGTGGCGTCTCCGATCCAAGCTCGATGTTCGTCGACGAGGCCAAGGGCTTCCTCGGCAAGCTGCCGGCCGGAATGCCATTGCCGGCCTGGCTGACCGAGGCCGACATTGCCGAATTCGCCGAAGGCTATCGGCACTCCGGCTTCCGCGGCGGCCTCAACTGGTACCGCAATCTCGACCGCAACTGGGAGCTGACCGCGCCCTGGCAGGACGCGCAGATCCATCAGCCGTCGCTGTTCATCGCCGGCTCGAATGATTCGGTGATCACCGGGCTGATCGGCGCCAAGCGGGTCGCGGACATGGAGCGCGTGCTGCCGAACCTCAAGCAGAAGCTGATCATCGAGGGCGCCGGCCACTGGATCCAGCAGGAGCGCCCCGACGAGGTCAACAAGGCGCTGATCGCGTTTCTCAAATGATCAGGCCAACAGCCTGATCTGTAAGCGCATGGCTCAGTAGAGGCCGCGCCCGCTCAGGACTTCGGCCGGTCCGCGCGCGTCGATCGGGACATAGGCGGCCGCCGGGCTCGGGCTTGCGGCGTAGCGCGCGTCGCCCTCATAGGAGACTTCGCGCGGATTGCTCAGAGCGCGGCGGTGCGACCGGCTCAAGGCCGACATTTCCGAGGTGGCGCTCACCGAGGCGTAGTCGGCCTGGGTGTTGCCGAGGCTGTAGGGCCGCCCCTCCGGCAACGGAACGTCGCCACGTACCCGGCCCGAGGAGGATGACATCTCCGGCACGAACGGCCGTGCCGAGGCGACGCGGACCATCGACGGGGACGGCGCTGGAGTACCGGTGCGCAGGGTCGCCATCAGCTGGCGGTCGTCGGACCCCTCGAGCGGCGCCCGGCCGACATATTCGACGCGGACGCGAGCCACGCCATTGCCTTTGAATTCAAGCAGTTCTGCGGCTTTGTTCGAGACGTCTATGAGGCGATTGCCGTGGTACGGGCCGCGGTCATTGACCCGAACGACGAGCGATCGGCCATTGCTCAGATTGGTGACGCGGGCATAGCTCGGCATCGGCAAGGTCGGATGGGCGGCGGTGAGCGAGCCCATGTCGAACACCTCGCCATTGGCCGTCAGGCGGCCATGGAAATCGTCGCCGTACCAGGACGCCATGCCCTCGGCGCGGTAGTTCTCGTTTTCCTCCGGCACATAGGTGCGGCCGGCAACAACGTACGGCTTGCCGATGCGATAGGTGCCGCCGCCTTTCGGCACGGGATCACCCAGCGCCACCACGCGCGGGCTCGACGACACCCCGTATTTGGGGTCGACCCGGCTGGCGAACTTGTTCGAAGAGGCACAATTGGCGAGGACGAGGCACGTCGCCACCGCAACGGCGCCGCGCGCCGTCCGGATCATCGAATCTGGCCGTCTAATCCCCATCTGCCCCAAGTACCATTCTGCCGGACCTGCGCCCACTCCGAGGCGTCGAAGTCCCTTGCCGTCGCTGTGCGGCCCACCTCCGCACCAGAGCGTGACGATATCGCAACCGGAACACGGCGGAAATGGGGAGAGCCGGCGGGCGATGGCGTCTTGGTGAATGGTCTGTTGCGCCTCCTCCGTCCTTCTACTGACCTTCGCCCCCGCCAAATGCCCTCGCCTGTCCCGCGATCAGACACACTGTTGCAGCAAATCATCAGTCCGGGCGCATCTTGGATTCCAACAATTGAATCTTTTTGACTGTGCAAGCCTGCAATCGTTCTCTCCTCCGTGTGGGGCGCAAAGGAAGTTTGCGATGATCGAGACGGTTACAGCGGTGATGGGCTTGGTGAGTGCGGCGATCTTCTTGGCGCACGCCGTGGAAGGCTATCGGTACCGGGCCTGACAGTCCGTTGAAGGCGGAAAGACGCGTCACCTCTTTCCAGGAGTGAATGTTCGGAAAGCTTTAATCAATTCGGATGAGCATCGATTGAAGGCAGGTGTATCATGCGTAATCACGATTTGGTCTCCGACGGGTTTCTGACCCTGACCGCAGCAAGCCTCGTGCTGCTGTGCTCGAGCCTGCTGGCGTTCGCTTTCGGCTGAACGTTTTTGAGATTCTACCGGCGCCCGTGCGACGGGCATTGGTTACCCCTACTCATTCCCCGCCAAACGGGTTGCGGCAGACGCGCTGTCTTCTCCCCGCCCCACTCGTGACGCATCCTCGCCGTTTCCCGAAGAGGATGTACGGATGACCGGCAGTGTCAGGGAGGGAACGTCCGCCCTTCTCGTCAGCACAGATGGCCGGCTGCTGATGCAACTGCGCGACGACCTCCCGCATGTTACCGATCGCGGAAAGATCAGCCTGTTTGGCGGACGGCGGGAGGGCGCCGAGACCTTCCTCGAATGCGTCGTTCGCGAGATCCACGAGGAGATCGGCTACTACCTGCCGCCCGAGCGTTTCGAGTTGATCGGCCGCTATTCCGGTCGCGATCATGCAACGCCAAACGGCACGCTTCGCGGCGAGGTGTTCCTCGCGCGCGATGTGCCCATCGACCAATTGACGGTGACCGAAGGCCGCCTCGAGATCGTCGCCATCGACGATCTCGAACGCATCAGCGACATGCTCGCGCGCCCGGCTACGTTTGCGCTGGAGATCTTTCTGAAGCGCAAACCGATGACCTGAGCGCCGAAACCAGTGCGCGGATGTGATCGTCGATCATGGCCAACGCGACTGACGGATGAGCAAAGTCGATATCGTCAACGTGCCAGTAAGTCACCCTGTCGGCGACCTCCGGGAACCGGCGCTCGATCAGCGGACGGTGCTCGGCCTCCTTGAGCGCGATCACGAGGTCGGCGTCGTCGAAGTCGGCCGATGAACAGGGCTGCGGAAACCGCGTTGCGCCTTCCGGAACGATGCCGCTCGCGCGGAGACGATCGTCGGTGAAGACTGACATCGGCCCGACATTGTCGGGCGATCCCCGCTCGGCCGCGCCTCTGGAGGATGCGCGCCACGCCAGTTGTTCGGCTCTTGCAAGATGATTGAACAGTTCCTCTGCGTATCGACTGCGATAGTAGTTGCCGGTGCAGAGAAAGAGGACGCGCTTCATGGGCCTCATCATGGCCAAGGTGGGCCCTCGCGGTCAACGGCGTTGCAAGCGTGGGCCCTTTGAGTTCACGGACCGGCGAATGACGGGCCCACCCGGGTTTCGCTGCCAAGTTCGCGTTGCGTTCGGCGCCGCCCTACGCTAAGGGCCTGATCCTTGATCCGGAAGGGTGGCCGAGTGGTTTAAGGCACCGGTCTTGAAAACCGGCGTGCCCGCAAGGGTACCGTGGGTTCGAATCCCACCCCTTCCGCCACCGCTTTCAATTGGGCGCGGTCCAGCCGGGCTCAGAGCCGAGACCAAAGCGGCAGCGATAGCCAACCACCAAATGGCCGCAACGGAGGTAACGGGTTGCGCGCCGCCGTATCCAGCCACCTCCCGCAGGACGTGATCCGCAGAAAGTGATCGCTTCGGCGTTGTGCGGTTGTTTCCGAATATTGCTCGGGCTGGAGCCGTGATGATAGCTCTGAGGAGCAATGCGTCGCGCACTACCTTGGGTTTTGGCCGTTACTTTTCTGATTGGTTTTGTCGCTTCCTTTGCGGAGCTGCAGAGGATGCGCAACCGTTTCGGCGAAGTGTCTCAGCACGCCTTTCACGATCATGCCGCGGTGCGCGAATTCATGATACGCGCTGCGCTCGCCGACGCGCCGGCGCCGATCGTCGTGCTTGGCGACAGCATCACCGAAATGGCTCCGCTGCCCCGGCAGCTCTGCGGACGTCCGGTCATCAATGCCGGTGTTGGCGGTCAGACCATCGCGGAGGCAAAGCAGCTCGCCGGGCGCGTGCTGCAGGACCAGGGCGCATTCTTGCTCGTGCTCGCGGTCGGCGCCAACGACGCCGGATCGCCAACGGCGCAACGCGACTTCGCCAACCTCATCGAGACCGTCAAGTCGCTCTCGACGCGGCCATTGGTGGCCATCGCCGTCGCAGCTGACGAATCGACCAACCGGGCGATCGAAGCCGCCGCAGTTGCGCGTGGTGTTCGGTTTATCGACCCGCATCTGCCGCCGGGCGCGAAGATGGCCGACGGCATTCACTTCACCGCGGCCGCCTACAAGGCCTGGGTGCCGGCACTTGAGGCTGCGATCTCGGCGGAATGCACGATGTGACGCGTAGTCACGTCTGCCGCATGAACTCCGCAATCAGGCCGGCGATTTCCCCAGGCGCATCCTCGAAGCAGTAATGCCCGACGCCGGCAAGGCGTCTGACCGGCGCCGTCGGGAAGATTGCGGAAAACAGCGGCAGGAAATGCTCCGCGCGCAGCGTGCGGTCCGCCTCGCCCCAGATCGCGAGCGCAGGCTTGCTGCGGATCAAGCGGTGGGCGGCGGGATCGGGCGTCTGGAATTGATGCGCGCCGGTCGCAAAGCCCTTGGCCCAGCCGATCGCACCGAGGCAGTCCGCCGGACGGGCGAAGTGCGCGCCGTAGGCGGCGAGCCAGGCGTCCGTGATGACGGCGTTGTTCTCGAATCCGTTGAGCTTCAGCGTGCTCAAAATGTTGAAGCCGAGCTGTCCGAGAACCGGCTCAAGGTCGCCGCTCGCCTCGGCCTTTGCGATCCATTGAAACCACGGCGAGACCTGCGCGTTGGCGGCGACGCGATCGAACAGATCGCTCTGCCCGAACGGCGTTGGCCCGTTGGCGGAGACGATGCGGCGAATCCGGCCCGGATGCCGGGCCGCCAGCCCCATGCCGACCGGGCCGCCGAAATCATGCATGACCAGCGTGATGTCGGTGAGATCGAGCGCGCGGACCAGCGCTTCGAGATTGTCGACATGGTCCTGCAGCCAATAGCTGCGATGCGCCGGCGTCGCGCTCTTGCCAAAACCCATGTGATCCGGAACGACCACCCGGTGCGTCGCACTGAGGCTCGGCACGAGGTGGCGGAACAGATAGCCCCAGCTTGGTTCGCCGTGCAGGCAAAGCACCACCTCGCCGTCCCGCGGACCTTCGTCGACATAATGCATCTGAAAGCCCGGCGCCGCGCTGAAATGCGGTGCGAAAGGAAAAGTGCCGTCGAACGCGGCGTCGGCTTGGATCATGGCGCACCTCAGGTTTTAATTTGCAACCATCGTGTATCGCTTGAGGTTTTACTTTGCAACCAATATATCGAACCCACGATCGGGTGGTTTTCCGGCCGCGGCACTGAGCGCCGATCATCCCCCAGGGAATGAGTGTTGAGGATCACGATGGCCAAGCGAGTGAGCCACAGGGACTCGATGTGCGGCGTTGCCCGGCCGCTGGATGCGATCGGCGACTGGTGGTCGCTGCTGATTGTCCGCGATGCGTTCGACGGGCTGCGCCGCTTCGGCGAATTTCAGAAGAGCCTCGGGCTTGCCAAGAACATCCTCTCGGCGCGGCTCCGCAATCTTCTGGCGCACGGCATCATGGAGACGGTGCCCGCAAGCGACGGCAGCCCCTACCAGGAATATGTGCTGACCGAAAAGGGACGCGGCCTCTTCCCGCTCCTCGTGGCGCTCCGGCAGTGGGGTGAGGATTTCTTCTTTGAGCCCGATGAGGCGCATGTGCTGCTGGTCGACCGCAAGAACGGGCTGCCGGTGCGACGGCTCGAATTGCGCGCGCAAGATGGACGCGTCGTTGGCGCGGAGGACACGATGGTGCGGCTGCCGCCGGCTTCACCTGAGTGAGTGAAGCAAGCGTGTCGCGCGCGCCGTCAACGGCAACCGGATGTTAACTCTCCGTGCCGCAGCATCCGCGCGTGGAGGTTCGACCAATGCAGACATTCCGGATTTCGCTGAGCGATGGGACGCGGCAATTCCACACCGCGATTCAGGCGCCGGACCCCGCTTCCGCGCGCATCAAGGCCGCCTATTTCTTCGATATCTCGAAGTGGCGGATTTTGAGCGTGTCGCTGAGTGGAGCCAGCGCCGCGGCGGCGTAGTCGCTGCGCGCCCTACGCCATCCGGTCGAGTTCGGCGGCGGCGAGCTGTGCAATCGTAAGGTCGATTTCGGCGAGCGGATCGTCATCCCCCAGAAACCATGCGGCCGACAAGCCGGTCCAGGCTACGATCCATGACAGCAGGCGCCGGCGATCGAGCCGCGCGGCTTCAACGACGATGTCGAGCCGCCGCGCAAAGCGTCCGGGTTCGGTCGCGACCGGCCGTGTCGAATCCGCAAGATCCGGATTGGTGAAGATGTTGGCGAAGTCGAAGCCGCGCTCGCCGACGAGATGCTTCGGATCGATCGCAAGCCAGCCGCGCGCGCCGAAGTCGAGCACGTTGTCATGGTGCAGGTCGCCATGCAGGACCACGATCTCGCGCTGACTGCCCAGCAGAGCTTCGGCAACTTCCGCCGATCGGTTCAGAATGCCGCCATGCGCCCTCGCCGCGGGCCACAACTCACGAAACCAATGCGTCAGCGGCGTCAGATCCGGCCGCGGCTTCGCTCGCTCGGCGTGAAGCCGATCAGCCGTTGCGCAGAGAATCCTGCAGGCCTCGTCGTCCCGGCCGGTTCGCGCCATTTCGCTGAGCGAAGCCGATCCCGTCGCCCTCTCGAGCAGAAGGGCGTCGCCGTCACGGGCAAGAACCCGCGCCGCACCTTCGCCGTCCCACCACTCCATCACGATGGCACCGAGGCGCTCGTCCGGCTCGTGCGAGAGCTTGAGCATGGCCGGCTCCCCATGCCGGCGCACCGGCAGCAACCGTGCGGCATGCGTCACGATCGGGGCGCCGTCGGGGACAAGACTCCAGGCCAAGAGATAGGGAGCGAACATTTGGGTGGACTGACCCGAGACGAAGAAGCGAGCCTCGTGGTTCTAATCATTGCTTCCGCGCGCTGCCACGCCGGTTCCCTGCGGCGCATCGTGGCAGGGCCACGCGAACCGGTTCCCCGCTGCCCTGGCCATGTTGGCTGATGACAGCCCCCACCCATCTCGCGCTACAATGTCGCAGCCGGTGCTACGGAGGGTGTGGCGATGCCGCGAAAGGGAATTACCGGACACGACGAATGGGTGGTCACGGAGGCCCTGGCCACAGCGCTGGTGGCGCTCGAACAATTGCCGTCAAAGCATCAGCCGCGCGCGCATATGGAGGATGTCCGAAAAATCCTGACCGCCAGATGTGAGGCCGGCGCCGTCACGCTGCATCTTGCGCAGGCCAAGTGCCGGTTGTTTCCCGACACCGATCCCCTGACCATCTACGAGGAGTATGGCCTCAAGGACGGGCTCGGCTAGCGCGCGCCGCCTGCAGCGCTAGTCGCGGCTGACGCGCCAGATCGTGCCGTTGCCGTCTTCGGAGACCAGCAGTGCGCCGTCGCGCGCGACCGTCACACCGACCGGACGGCCCCAGACCTCATTGTCGCCGATGACGAAGCCGGTGACGAAATCCTCGTACTCGCCGGTCGGCACGCCGTCCTTCAGCCTGATGCGAATGACCTTGTATCCGGTGCGCTTCGACCGATTCCACGAGCCGTGTTCGGCGGCAAACGCATCGCCGCGATATTCCGGCGGAAAACTGCTGCCGGTGTAGAAGGTCAGGCCAAGCGACGCCGAGTGGGCCTGCAATAGCACGTCAGGGACCGTCACCTTGTCCTTCAGGTCGGGCCGCGCGCCGGCATGCGCGGGGTCTTCGTTGCCGCCGATGTAGTACCAGGGCCAGCCGTAGAACGCGCCTTCGCGGACCCGTGTCACATAGTCGGGCACAAGATTGTCGCCGCGGCCGTCGCGCTCGTTGGTCGAGCACCACGGCGTGCCGCTTCCGGGCTGGATCGCAAGTCCGACGCAGTTGCGGATCCCCGTGGCAAACAGCTTCTGGTTCTTGCCATCAGGATCGAAGGCGAGCACGGCGGCGCGATCGGTCTCGTCGCCCCATGCAGCGCCGAGCGCATGGTCGCGGCTCCAGGCCTCGATGCCCTTCGGCGGGCGGCCCAGCCCCTCGCCTGCGTTGCCGGCGGAGCCGACCGACACCAGCATCCGCTTGTCGTCCGGCGTGAACACGATATCACGCGTGGAATGGCCGTAGCCGGGCGGCAGCCGGGCGACGATCGTCTCGGGTTTTCCCGACGCCTTGAGATCGCCGTTACGGTAGGCAAAGCGCACGACGCTGTCGGTGTTGGCGACATAGAGCCATTGCGGATTGTCACCGCTCGGAAAGAACGCGATGCCGAACGGCTGGTTCAGGCCGGTTGCGTAGACTTCATTGGTCGCAGGCCTGGTGGCGCCGTCGGCGCTGCGCAGGATACGAATGCGGCCGGAGCCCGTTTCCACCACGAAGATATCGCCATTGGGCGCGGTCCGGATGATCCGCGGACCGCTGAGCCCGCTCGCAAACAGTTCGACCTTGAACCCTGCCGGCACCTGCGGCGTGGCCGATGCAGGTCTCGGCATGACGCGCGGAAACTTGCTGCTCGACGCCGTTGCCCCGGGCTTGGGTAAGTCCTGCGGCGTGATCAGGCGCACCGTGCCCGGCTTGTCGCGTTGCCAGTCGCCGAAAGCTTCCGCGCCTTTCAGCACGGGCTCGGCGCCCGACCGCGTGATGCTGATCGCCGCAAGGAAGACGGCCGACAGACCCGCACCGGCAAGATTCGTCCTGGGCATAAGCTCCTCGCGCGATTTCCTTCGGCCACGCCGTTCATAGCGCGGTTTCGGCCGCTCCCGCGTTCACAATGTCGTCTGCATTAATGTCCCTGGGGCGGCGCCGTCAGATCGACCGGTTTGATGATCAGCGCCAGCGGGATCATCACGAGGCCGATGATCGAGAGCATCCAGAACACGTCGATATAGGCGAGCAGGTCGACCTGCCGCTGCAAGGTCTGGCCGACCGAGGCGACCGCCTGGGACGCGGCGTCCGATGCGTTCGACCCCTGTGCCTCAAAGAAGCGCGTCATCGTGTCGATGGTCTGCTGATACCCGATGTCGGACGGCGCGGCATGTTCGACCAGCCGGCTCTGGTGGAATTGCTGGCGTTGCGCCAGCGCGGTCTGGGCGAGTGCGACGCCCATCGACCCGCCGATATTGCGCGCGACGTTGATCAGCGCCGAGGCCTGGTTGGTCTTGTCCGGCGGCACGCCGTCATATGACGCTGTCGTGACCGGCAAGAACAGGAACGGAAGGCCGGCGGAGAGAAAGATGCGTGCGAGCGCGGCATAGCCATAGGTGATGTCGCCGTTCAGTCCCGTCAGATGCCACATCGAGAATGCGACGATGCAGCCGCCGATCGCGATCAGATATTTCGGCTGAACGCGACTGACGAGATGGCCGACCACCGGCATCAAGATCAGCGTGACGACGCCGCCGGGCGACAGTGCGAGCCCGGCAAGCAGCGCAGTATAGTTCAGCTCGGTCTGCAACAGCTGCGGCAGGAGCTGCGTCGACGAGATCAGCACCGCGCCGGTGCACAGCATCACCAGGAAGCACGATCCGAACTGGCGACGTCCCAGCAGGCGGAGATCGACGATCGGCTCCTTGCGCGTCAGCTCCCAGGGGATCAGCGCGATCAGGCAAATCGCCGAGGCCAGCGCGAAGCCGACGATCATGTTGGACCCGAACCAGTCCTTGCGCTGGCCTTCGTCGAGCACGAATTCGAGCGAACCGAGCCCGATCGCGACCAGTACGAAGCCGATGTAGTCGACGCGCAGGCCGTCCTTGAGGAGCTCCTTGCGCTCCTGCTCGGCGCCGAACGGCTCCTTGACCAGCGTCCCGACCAGGAACAGCGAGAGCAAGCCCATCGGCACGTTGATCAGAAAGATCCAGTGCCAGCTATAGGTATCGGTGATCCAGCCGCCGAGCGTTGGCCCGACCACGGGAGCAACCACCACCGCGACGCCGTAGATCGCGAACGCCTGGCCACGCTTGGCCGGCGGAAAGGAGTCGGCGAGGATCGCCTGCTCGCTCGTCGCCATCCCGCCGCCGCCAAGGCCCTGGATGATCCGGAACAGAACCAGCGCCTCCAGGCTCCAGGCAAGCCCGCACAGCAGGGACGCGAACGCGAAGGTGGCGACGCAGATCATGTAGAAGCGCTTGCGGCCGATCACGGTCGAGAGCCAGCCCGAGATCGACAGCACGATCGCGTTGGCGACCAGATAGCTGGTGATCACATAGGTGCTCTCGTCGATGCCGACGGCCAGGCCGCCCGCGATATGGCGCAAGGCCACGTTCGCGATCGTGGTGTCCAGCACCTCCATGAAGGTCGCGATCGAGACGACGAAGGCAATCAGATAAGGATTATGTCCGCCGGCAGCCGAACGCTCCGGCGACCAGGCCGCGCCGCCGCCTGCCGCAACGTCGCTCATCGCACCCTGGTCCAGGGCACGACCGACATGCCCGGCCCGATCGGAACGTCATTCGGCCAATTGTCGATCACGATCTTCACGGGAACGCGCTGCACGACCTTGACGAAATTGCCGGTCGCGTTCTCCGCCGGCAGCAGGCTGAACGCAGTGCCCGAGCCCGGCTGAACCGAAGCCACGCGGCCAGTGAGCTTGCGCCCCGGATACGCATCGATCCTGATCTCGACCGGCTGGCCCGGGCGCATGTCCGTCAGCTGCGTTTCCTTGTAGTTGGCGGTGATCCAGACCTCGTCAGGAACGAACATCATGACGCTCTGGGCCGGCGCCACATAAGTGCCGACCGCGCCGCTCAGCTTGACGACGCGTCCGGATTGCGCTGCGACGATGCGGGTATATTGCAGGTTCAATTTGGCCTGATCGAGCTGGGCCTGCGCCTGCTCCAGCGATGCCTTGCTGCTCTTGAGCTGAGCCTCCAGCGTCTTGACGCCGAGCTCTGCGGCAGTCACTGCCGTTCTGGCGCGGCTGGCATTGGCCTGCTGGGCGTCGAGATCCGAGCGGGTCTGCTGCTGCCGCTGCACCGTGCCCGCGCCCTTTTCGACGAGGTTCTGGGCGCGCTCCGCCTCCTCCCGCGCGAACTTCAATTGCGCCTCGGCCTGTTGCTGCTGCGCCTTGGCTTCCTTGATCTGCTCCTGCTGGCTGTCGATCTGGGCCTCGACATTGGCGATATTGGCCTCTGCGACCGCGACCTGTGCGCTGGCCTGATCGACTGATATCTTGTAGTCGCGCTCGTCGATCCTCGCGAGGAGATCGCCGGCATTGACGTGCTGGTTGTCGGTGACGGGGACCTCGACGACATAGCCGCCGACCTTCGCCGCCACCGCAAAGCTGCGTGCGGCCACGAACGCGTCATCGGTCGATTCATAGTGACGCACGTTCAGCCAATAGCTCACGCCACCGATGATCGCGAGCAGGAGCAGACAGGCGCCGACTGTGGCAAGCAGCCAGTGCTCGCGCAGCCGGTCGCGCATCGATGGCTTGCGCTCGGTTTCCTGCTGTGGCGAGGATGCGCGGTCAGGTTGCGATCCTTGCTCGGGATTGCGCTCGAGCTGCCGCGGCTTCTCCCCGGACGGCCCGCGCTCTCGGGTTTGGGCATCCAAGGCAGCACCTCAAGCCACGAACGGAGCGATCAAGCCCCGTTAACCGCAGCGTCCGGCGCTTGGTTCCTGTTCGGGTGGATGCGCTACACGGCCCTGGAACTGACCATGGGCTGGCGCTGCTCGGCCGTCGACAAATCGCGGTAGGCCGCGGGCTCTCCGGCCAGCGCCTTGAGCGGAACCGTGAGCCGGCACACCAGGCCCTCGGTGCGCCAATCGAAGTCGGCGCGGCCGCCGAGCTGGGTCTCGATGCTGGCGATGACGCTTCTCGTGCCGAAACCTCTCTGCTTCGGCTTGGTCACGGGAGGTCCGCCGGATTCCACCCAGGCCAGGATCAGCGTTTCGTCGTGCAGTTCCCAGGTGATCGCAAGCCGGCCCGACAGCACCGACAGGCTACCGTATTTGGCGGAGTTGGTGACGAGCTCATGCAGCGCCAGCGCCAAGGTCTGCGCGGTCGCGGGCTGCAACTGCACCTCTTCGCCATCGATCTGGATCTGTCCGGCTTCCGAATACGGCGCGATCTCCTCGGCGACCAGCCGCCGGATTTCGGCGCCCTGCCAGCTCGACAGCGACAGCACGGTGTGAACGCGTGCCAGCGCCGTGATGCGGCCCTCGACCGCCCGCACATAGGCGGTCACGTTCTGCGCGCGCGTAAGCCGCACGATCGATTGTGCCAGCGCGAGCGCGTTCTTGGCGCGATGGTCCACCTCGCGGGTCAACAGGCTCTGCCGCTCCTCGGCCTTCTTGCGATCGGTGATGTCGACGGTGACGCCGCTCACCCGTACCACCTTGCCGTTGCGGTCGCTGGTGGCCGCGGCTGTACCGACGCACCAGCGCACTTCGCCGTCCGGCCGCATGACGCGGAATTCGGTTTCATAGGACGTCTGGCCCTTGCCGAAGCCGGTCCAGGCTTGCCGGAGGTGCTCGACATCGTCGGGATGAAACAGCGCTTGTATATTGTCGGAGGTGAGCTTGAAGGATTTCGGGTCGACGCCGAAGATCTTGTATTGCCCCTCGTCCCACATCCAGTCGCCGTTGACCCAATCCCAGTCCCACGAGCCCATCTTGCCGGCCGCAATCGCCATGCTGCGGCGTGCCTCGCTTTCGACCAGTCGCGTGGTCGACTGCTCGAGCTCGGCGGTGCGTGCGCGCACGCGGTCCTCGAGCTCCGCGTTGAGGCGTTCGAGCTGTCGTGTCTTGCGGTAGAGCTCGGCGAACACGCGGATCTTTGCCCGCAGCACCTCGGGCACGACGGGCACCGGCACGTAATCGACCGCGCCCATCTCGTAGCCGCGGAGCCGGTCGATATCGCTGACCTGGATCGCCGAGATGAAGATCATCGCGGTCTTCTGGAAGCGCGGATGGTCGCGGATCATCGCCGCGAGCTCGAAGCCGTCGAGCTCTGGCATGCAGACGTCGACCAGGATGACCGCGACTTCGTTCTTGAGCAGGAACTCCAGCGCCTCGCGGCCCGACGACGCGGCGACCAGTGTCTCGCCGAGCTCCTTCAGGATGACCTCATAGGCCAGCAGCTTCGCCGGCTGGTCATCGACCAGAAGGATGTTTACCTTTTCGTGGTCCATCATGTTCGATCGCCGATCAGCGGTGCAGCCACATGCGGATCGCCAGCAGCAGTTGCTCGGTGTTCACGGGTTTCGCCAGATAGTCGGACGCGCCTGCCTCCAGGCATTTCTCTCGATCGCCTTTCATCGCCTTCGCGGTCAGCGCGATGATCGGCAGCCGCGCGAAGGCGGAGTTTTGCCGGATGGCGCCGATAGTCTGGTAACCGTCCATCTGCGGCATCATGATGTCCATCAGCACGATCGCAATCTTGGGATTGGATTCGACCAGCGAGATGGCCTCGTGACCGGTTGTCGCAGTCAACACCTTCATACCTCGCCGCTCCAACACGCTCGAGAGCGCGAAGATGTTGCGGGCATCGTCGTCGACCAGCAGTGCGGTCTTGCCAATAAGATCCTCATCGGAACTATTGAGCTTCTCCAGCATCCTCTGTTTTTCGACGGGCAATTCCGTGATCACACGGTGCAGGAACAGTGACGTTTCGTCGAGCAGACGCTCCGGCGATTCCACGCCCTTGACGACGATGCTGCGCGCCATCGTATGCAGTTCCGCGTCTTCTTCCGCTGAAAGTTCCCGGCCCGTAAACACGACGACGGGTATATTGGACAGCGTCTCGTCCTTGCGGATCTGATCCAGCACTTCGAAACCGCTCATGTCGGGCAGGCGCAGGTCGAGCACGACGCAGTCGCACGGATTTTCGCGCATCGTCGAGAGCGCCCCTGCCCCGGTGCCGGTGGTCACGATCTCGATATCCTCGTGCCCGAGCAGTTCGGTGATGCTGAGCTGCTCCGTCGCATTGTCCTCCACGATCAGCAGGCGCTTGCGGCGTGGTCTGGCGTATTCCTTGATCTGCGACAGCGCAGCGCTGACGCCTTCCGTCGTCGTCGGCTTGTTGACGAAGGAGAACGCGCCGCGCGCCAGCGCGTGCTGCCGGTCCTCGTCGAGCGTGATGATCTGAACCGGAATGTGACGGGTCAGCGGATTGTGCTTGAGCTGGCTCAGCACCGTCCAGCCGAGCATGTCGGGCAGGAAGACGTCGAGCGACACCGCGCTCGGCTGGAACTGCTTGGCCAGATCCAGCGCTTCGGCGCCGCGGCTTGCGACCAGCACCTTGAAGCCCTTGTCGCGCGCCAGATCGATCAGCACCCGCGCGTAATGCGGATCGTCCTCGACGATCAGCAGGATGGTGTCGCCGGGCTCGAGATCGAGCCGGTCGTCCGGAAGCTGCTCGATCACACGCTCCTGCGCGCCCGAAGCCTGCAGTGCCGGCGCCGGCGCGTGCGGCATCGCGATCGGCTGAGCCTGCGGGCGCAGTGCCACCGAGGGTCCGGCATATTTCAGCGGCAGATAGAGCGTGAAGGTCGAGCCCTTGCCCGTCGCACTGCGCAGATGGATCTCGCCGCCGAGCAGACCCGCGAGCTCACGGCTGATCGCCAGTCCAAGACCGGTGCCGCCATATTTGCGGCTGGTGCCGGCGTCGGCTTGCTGGAACGCCTCGAAGATCAGCTTCTGCTTGTCCTGTGGAATGCCGATGCCGGTATCCGACACCTCGAACGCAACGACCGCAGGCGCCGCGTTGAGGATCGGATGCTCCACACTCCAGCCGCCGAGCGCGGCCGACACGGTCAGGCTGACGCCGCCTTCCGCGGTGAACTTGAACGCATTCGACAACAGGTTCTTGAGCACCTGCTGCAGCCGCTTGGAGTCGGTCACCATGCTGCGCGCAAGATTGGCGTCGACATCGATGCTGAACGAGAGATGCCGGTTCTCCGCCTCGTGCCGGAACGGCCGTCCGACGGTCTCGAGCAGGCTCGATGTCAAAATCTCCTCGGCGTCGACCGTCACCGTGCCGGACTCGATCTTGGAGAGATCGAGGATGTCGCTGATCAGGTTCAACAGGTCGGTGCCGGCGCCGTGAATGGTGCGGGCAAACTCGACCTGCTTGCCGGTCAGATTGCCGTCGGGATTTTCGGTGAGCTGCTGGCCCAGGATCAGGATCGAGTTCAGCGGTGTCCGCAACTCGTGCGACATGTTGGCGAGGAATTCGGATTTGTACTTCGAAGTCAACGACAGCTCGGTCGCCTTCTCTTCCAGCGCGCGCCGCGCCTGCTCGATTTCCTGGTTCTTGCGCTCGACGTCGACATTGCGTTCGGCCAGCTGCTGGGCCTTCTGCTCCAGCTGATCGTTGGTCTGCTGCAATTCCTTCTGCTGGGTCTGCAACTCGCCGGCGAGCTGTTGCGACTGCTTGAGCAGCGCCTCGGTCTGCATCGTCGCCTCGATGCTGTTGAGCACGATGCCGATGCTGTCGGTCAACTGTTCGAGGAAGGTGATCTGCGAGGTCGTGAACGAGGAGATCGAGGACAGCTCGATCACCGCCTTGACCTGGTTCTCGAACTGCACCGGAAACACGACGAGGTTCTTCGGCATGATCCGCATCAAGGCCGAATTGATCGGCACCGCATCGCCGGGAATTTCGGAGACGAGACGCTGGCGCTTGTCGAGCGCGCATTGGCCGATCAATCCCTCGCCGAACTGGACGATCTGCGGATGCGGATTGCTGCTGTCGCTGGCATAGGCCGACAACAGGCGCAACTGCGCATTCTCGGGATTGTCGACCTGGTAGATCACGCCCATATGCGCGTTGATCAGCGGCGCAAGCTCGGTCAGCAGCAGCCGGCCGACGGTCGCAAGATCGCGCTGGCCCTGCAGCATGTTGGTGAAGCGCGCCAGATTGGTCTTCAGCCAGTCCTGTTCGGTGTTGCGCTCCGTGGTGAGACGGAGGTTCCCGATCATCGTGTTGATGTTGTCCTTGAGCTCGGCGACCTCGCCGCGGACGTCGACCTGGATCGAGCGCGTCAGGTCGCCCTTGGTCACGGCGGTCGCCACTTCCGCGATCGCGCGCACCTGCGAGGTCAGGTTGGCCGCGAGCAGGTTGACGTTGCCGGTGAGATCCTTCCAAGTGCCGGCCGCGCCGGGCACGTTGGCCTGACCGCCGAGCCGTCCCTCGACGCCGACCTCGCGCGCCACGCTGGTGACCTGTTCGGCGAAGGTCGCAAGCGTCTCGGTCATGTTGTTGATGGTGTCGGCGAGCGCGGCCACCTCGCCCTTCGACTTCACCGTCAGGTTCTGCTTCAGGTCGCCGTTGGCGACCGCGGTCACCACCTTGACGATGCCGCGCACCTGCTCGGTCAGGTTGACCGCCATGACGTTGACGGTGTCGGTGAGGTCCTTCCAGGTGCCGGCAACGCCGCGCACCTCGGCCTGGCCGCCGAGCTTGCCCTCGGTGCCGACCTCGCGCGCCACGCGCGTCACCTCGCCGGCGAAGGCGTTGAGCTGGTCGACCATGGTGTTGATGGTGTTCTTGAGCTCGAGGATTTCGCCCTTCACGTCGACCGTGATCTTGCGCGACAGGTCGCCGCGCGCCACCGCGGTGGTGACTTCGGCGATGTTGCGCACCTGGGTGGTCAGGTTCGCCGCCAGCAGGTTGACGTTGTCGGTGAGGTCCTTCCAGGTGCCGCCGACGCCGGGCACCACGGCCTGGCCACCGAGCCGTCCCTCGGTGCCGACCTCGCGCGCCACGCGCGTCACTTCGGCGGCGAACGAGCGCAGCTGCTCGACCATCGTGTTCAGGGTGTCCTTGAGCAGCAGGATCTCGCCGCGCACGTCCACGGTGATCTTCTTCGACAGGTCGCCGCCGGCGATCGCGCTCGCGACCTCGGCGATGTTGCGGACCTGCGCGGTCAGGTTCGACGCCATGAAGTTGACGTTGTCGGTCAAATCCTTCCAGGTGCCGGCGACGCCGGGCACTTCGGCCTGGCCGCCGAGCTTGCCCTCGGTGCCGACCTCGCGCGCCACGCGCGTCACCTCGCCCGCAAACGCATTGAGCTGGTCCACCATCGTGTTGATGGTGTTCTTGAGCTCGAGGATTTCGCCCTTCACGTCGACGGTGATCTTGCGCGATAAGTCGCCGCGCGCAACGGCGGTGGTCACCTCCGCGATGTTGCGGACCTGCGCGGTCAGGTTGCCGGCCATCGAGTTGACGTTGTCGGTCAAGTCTTTCCAGGTGCCGGCGACGCCGGGCACGTTGGCTTGGCCGCCGAGGCTGCCGTCGGTGCCGACCTCGCGCGCCACGCGCGTCACCTCGCCCGCGAAGCGGTTGAGCTGGTCGACCATCGTGTTCAGCGTTTGCTTCAGCTGAAGGATCTCGCCGCGCACGTCGACGGTGATCTTGCGCGACAGGTCGCCGCCGGCGATCGCGGTCGCGACCTCGGCGATGTTACGCACCTGCGCCGTGAGATTGCCGGCCATCGAGTTGACGCTGTCCGTCAGGTCCTTCCAGGTGCCGGCGACGCCGGGCACCTCGGCCTGGCCGCCGAGCTTGCCGTCGGTACCGACCTCGCGCGCCACGCGAGTCACCTCGCCGGCGAACGCGTTGAGCTGGTCCACCATCGTGTTCAGCGTTTCCTTCAGCTGAAGGATTTCGCCCGACACGTTCACCGTGATCTTCTTCGACAGGTCGCCCTTCGCCACCGCGGTCGCGACCTCAGCGATGTTGCGGACCTGCGCGGTCAGGTTCGAGGCCATCGAGTTGACGCTGTCGGTGAGATCCTTCCAGGTGCCGGCGACGCCGCGCACCTCGGCCTGGCCGCCGAGCTTGCCTTCGGTGCCGACCTCGCGCGCCACGCGCGTCACTTCGCCGGCGAAGGCGTTGAGCTGATCGACCATCGTGTTGATGGTGTCCTTCAGCTCGAGGATTTCGCCGCGCACGTCCACCGTGATCTTCTTGGAGAGGTCGCCGCCCGCGACCGCCGTCGTCACGGCGGCGATGTTGCGGACCTGCGCGGTCAGGTTCGACGCCATGAAGTTGACGTTGTCGGTCAGATCCTTCCAGGTGCCGGCGACGCCGAGCACGTTGGCCTGGCCGCCGAGCTTGCCTTCGGTGCCGACCTCGCGCGCCACGCGCGTCACTTCGGACGCGAACGCGTTGAGCTGGTCCACCATCGTGTTCAGCGTTTCCTTCAGCTGAAGGATCTCGCCCGACACGTTGACCGTGATCTTCTTCGAGAGGTCGCCGCCGGCGATTGCGGTGGCTACGTCGGCGATGTTGCGGACCTGCGCGGTCAGGTTCGACGCCATGAAGTTGACGTTGTCGGTCAGGTCCTTCCAGGTGCCGGCAACGCCGGGCACCTGGGCCTGGCCGCCGAGCTTGCCCTCGGTGCCGACCTCGCGCGCCACACGCGTCACTTCCGACGCGAACGAGTTGAGCTGGTCCACCATCGTGTTGATGGTGTCCTTCAGCTCCAAAATCTCGCCGCTGACGTCGACCGTGATCTTGCGCGACAGGTCGCCGCGCGCCACGGCCGTGGTGACGTTGGCGATGTTGCGTACCTGGGCGGTCAGGTTGCCGCACATCGCGTTCACCGAGTCGGTGAGGTCCTTCCAGGTACCGGCGACGCCGGGCACGATCGCCTGGCCGCCGAGCTTGCCGTCGGTGCCGACCTCGCGCGCCACGCGCGTCACTTCGGAAGCGAACGAACGCAGCTGATCGACCATCGTGTTGATGGCTTCCTTCAGCTGCAGGATCTCGCCGCGAACGTCGACCGTGATCTTCTTGGACAGGTCGCCGTTGGCGACCGCGATCGTCACCTCGGCGATGTTGCGGACCTGGCCGGTCAAATTGTTGGCCATCGAGTTGACGCTCTCGGTCAGGTCCTTCCAGACGCCGGTCACTTCCGGCACCTGGGCCTGGCCGCCGAGCTTGCCCTCGGTGCCGACTTCGCGCGCCACGCGCGTGACCTCCGAGGTGAACACCGAGAGCTGCTTGATCATCGTGTTGACGATGTTCGCCGACTGCAGGAATTCGCCGCGCAAAGGCCGGCCCTCGACGTCGAGCTGCACGGTCTGCAGCAGGTCGCCTTGCGCCACCGCAGCGACCGCGCGGGTGACCTCGCGGGTCGGCCACAGCAGATCGTCGATCAGCGTGTTGACCGAGCTCTCCATATCGGCCCAGGCGCCGCTGGCGAGGCCGAAATTGACGCGCTGGCGGGTCTGTCCCTCGCGGCCGACGACCTGGCCGACGCGCGCCAATTGCTGCGCCATGCGTTCGTTGGCGGCAGCGATTTCGTTGAAGGCATCTGCGATCTTGCCGTCGATGCCGAGATAGTCGCCACGCATCCGGACCGAGAAGTCGCCGGCGCGCATCGCCTGCAGCGACTGCAGCAGGTCATGCGAGGAATCGAGGCTTCCGTTTGATTGCTGGCTGCGGCGCGTATCAGCACGGGGTCGAGGCGACGAACCGAGATCGGTCATGTAATTTCCCCTACGCGCTGGCTGCGAATCCAGAGACTCGGAAAAGCCAGTGTGACCATAAGAATGACTGCCCTTGATCTATTCAAGCGGGAAAACGCCAAAACCGCAATTTGTGACGCAAACCGAGTACCTTAATCGCGATTGGAACCAAAAGTTCCGACCGTTGGCCGAACTTTTCCGAAGAACGACGGAGCCGGCCCTGATCGCCCGGTCCTCGTGCTCGCATGGAACATTGACCATCCCCGCGCGTTTCGGGCGGGGGCAGGATCGGTGATGGTTAAGAAATCAGAACAACTCAAACGGGGCATCGTCGAGAGCCGGCACGATCGTCGGCCGGTGGCTGGCGGCGTGGTCGACTACGCCATTTGCACGCTCGGCCCCGATGGCCGGGTCATCAACTGGAACAAGGGCGCCGAGCGCATCACGGGCTATCCGGCCAAGGCGATCCTCGGCAAGCACTTCTCGGTCTTCTATCCTGCCGAAGACCGCGCATCCGGCGTTCCGGCGAGAGCTCTGCAGATGGCGCGGAAGGAGAAGCACTCAGCGGCCGAAGGCTGGTCCGTCCGCAAGGACGGGTCGCAATTCTACGCTGCTGTGGTCATCGATCCGATCTACGAGAAGCGCAAGCTTGTCGGCTACACAATGGTCACCCGCGACATCACCGAGCGGCATCAGGCGCGCGCGGATCTCGAGGCCAGCGAAAGCCAGTTCCGCCTGCTGGTGAGCAATGTCACCGACTATGCGCTCTATATGCTGACGCCGGCCGGCATCGTCGCCAATTGGAACGCCGGCGGCGAGCGCATCAAGGGCTATTCGCCCGGCGAAATCATCGGCCAGCACTTCTCGCGGTTCTATACGCCGGCCGACCAGGCTGCCGGCAAGCCCGCCCATGCGCTCAAGATCGCGGAAGAGACCGGGCATTACGTGGAGGAAGGCTGGCGGGTCCGCAAGGACGGTTCGTTCTTCCGGGCGAGCGTCGTGATCGATCCGATCCGCGATACCGACGGCAGCCTGGTCGGCTTCGCCAAGATCACCCGGGATATTTCCGAGCGGCGCGACGCGCATCAGAAGCTCGAACAGGTGCAGCGCCAGCTTGCGGAATCGCAAAAGATGGATGCGCTCGGCCAACTGACCGGCGGCGTCGCGCACGACTTCAACAACCTGCTGATGATCATCTCCGGCAATCTGCACCGGATCAAGCGCGAGGTGATGAGCGAACGGGGGACGCTTGCACTCGGCGCGATCGAAACCGCATCCGAGCGTGCCGCGTCCCTGACCAGGCAGCTCCTCACCTTCGCGCGTCGGCAGAGTGTCAATCCGCAGACCATCAACGTCGCTGACAGGATCACCGCGGTGCGAGAGGTTTTGACCAGCGCGCTCGGCGGCGCGATCAAGCTGAACATGGAGATCGGACCGGATCTCTGGCCGATCTTCGTCGATCCGACGGAATTTGAGACCGCGCTGATCAACCTCGTGGTCAATGCCCGGGATGCGATGACCGGCGGCGGCACGCTGACCGTCGCGGCGCGCAATGTCCCGGAAGCCGCCCAGGTGGTCGTCAGCATTACCGACACCGGCGAAGGCATTCCAGACGATGTCATGAACAAGGTCTTTGATCCCTTCTTCACCACCAAGCCGGTCGGCAAAGGGACCGGCCTTGGGCTGTCCCAGGTTCACGGTTTCGCGCACCAGGCGGATGGCCGGGTCGAGATTACAAGCGCGCTCGGCAAGGGCACGACGGTCAGCATCTATCTCCCGCGCGGGACTGCGGCCGCAAAGCGCACGGCTACGGGGCACAGCACGCCCGGCTTGGCCACGATCCTGCTGATCGAGGACAATCCTGCCGTCGCCGATGCGAGCACGGGCCTGCTCGAACAGCTCGGCTACACCGTGCGCTGGGCCTCGAACGCGGAGGCCGCCTTGTCGGAAATCGACGCCAACGGGATCGATGTGGTGTTCAGCGACATCGTCATGCCCGGCAGGATCGATGGACTGAAGCTGGCGCGCACGATCCGGGACAGAAAGCCCGAGCTGCCGATCCTGCTGACGACAGGCTACAGCGCGAGCGCACGCGACGTGAGGTCCGACTTTCCGGTGTTACGCAAGCCGTACCACATCCACGACCTCAGCCGCGAACTCGCAAAGTTGACGGGGCACGGCGTCGGCAGCGCGACGAGCGGGCCATCCGGCAACGCTTCGAGCGAGTTCGATGCCACCGCGCATGACGTCGTGGCAAGACCAAAGGCGAAAGCCCGCTCCTAGTGTGCTGAATGCGAAGTTCGTGCGATTTCGCGGCAGCCACTTTCACGAACTTCGCATTCATAAAGCACACTAGAATCATAAGCTTGCTAGTGTCCTTATCGAATCCGAAGTTCGCTCCGAAGGTGCGGCAAATGATGCGAACTTCGGATTCGGGACACTAGTTCAAAATCGAAAGGCTAGCGTTCCGCCGGCCAGCTTCGCCGCACCAATTGCACTCGCTCGATGCGGCTGCATTGCTCGCAGCGGTACTGAAGAATATCCCTGCCCTCGCTGCCCGGATGGCTGCTCTCGAGCCGCATCGTCCTGATGCAGCTGATGCAGGAGATCAGCGTCAGCAGTGGACTGCGATCGTCATTCATCGATGCCCGCGGTGGCGCGGTCGGATCGGCGATCATGGCGCTGGGCGATGCTATGGTATTGGCTCTCACCACAAGAAAATGCAGATCCTGCGGTCCGGGTTCCTTCCTTGAAACCTGATTTGGGCCTGAGCCGGTGTTCGAGGCTCCCCTCTTTGGGCGAACCGCCGGATCACACCCGGGCGTTGCTGTGACCGGGCGCAGGCTTCGCTTTGTCCTTGTCCACCTTGACCTTCGTGCCGGCGCGGTCCTCGAAGCTCCGGCTCAGCCGCTCCCGGACCGTGGGGAGACGCTCGCCGCCGCCGGCGGCTTTCCACCGGCCGACCAGTTGGGCCACTTCGGCTCGCATCGCCATCAGCCGGTACGATGCTTCACTGCAATCGAGGTCACGGTTGACCTGATCCCGGATCGACGCCTCGATCAGGCTCATCTCAGCTCGCAACGTGCTGATCTTGCGCCGAATTTCATTGATCTTATTGTCCATGTCTTGTTAGAACAAAAATAGAACATATTGTCAAGTCACGATCCAGCAAGCGAGGCAAGCAATGAGCGTGGCAGCGGTAAGATATGGTGGGGTTGCGGAGCGGCTTGGCGGGCTGATGACCCGTGCCCAGGCGCTGCGGTTGAGGAGCCTCGCCGAGGAGGCCTATCAGCCGAACCAGTACGCACGCGACCTGACGTCCGAGGAAGCCGAACGGCGGATCGACGCGCTGAAGGCGGAGATCGCGCTGGCGGATTCGTTCTGACCGTCCGCGCCAGCCAGGCCGGACGTCCCCTTAAGGCTTTGATATAGCGGCGCAGCTAGGTCTGTTCCTGTTATTGCTGCTTTGTCTTATTGCTGCTTGGTCCTGGGGGAGCCTGACGTGCTGGAGTTGGAGAAGCGGTCGCCGCTTGCGTTCCCGATTACGCTGAAGGACGGGCGAACGCTCGCGACGGTCGGCGACGCCGCGGACTACCTGTCCGCGCTAAACCTGGATCAGCGCGAGCGCGGCTACTGGAAGACGGCGATCATGATGTTCAACAACGCCATGCGCGAGCCGAGCTATCTGAAGATCGCAACCATGAACCTCCGGTCCGCGCTCGTGTATGACCGCCTGGTCGATGACGTTGGCCCGTGATTGTGGTGCCGCGGCTACAGCCGAATCGGCGGTGGTTGCGTAAGGCGCTGTTCGTTATGGCCGCAAACAAGGTAACGGCGGTACACGCGACGGCCGGGTGCGCAATGCGCTTCAGCCGCACTCTCGGGCCGCCTTGGAGGGCCAATGGAACACCAAGGCGGCTCGTTTTCTTTTCAAAGCAGTTTCGCGCGGACGAACAGCATCCGCAACGCGTTGGTCGCTTGCACCGTCAGCATGGCGTTACCGGCCGCTCTCTCGAGCGCAACCAATGCCTCGTCATGCAGCGAGCGGAACTCCATCCATTCGACGGCGCTGAGATTGCTGATGAAGCTATAGGCCTGGCCGACGGTCGCGAGCGTCACCGTCTCGCCGTTCAGCCGCACGTTGAACGTCGCCTTCAGCGGCGTGTCGGATTTGGATACGTCACCCATGGCGGGGTTGTGCGCCGCGCCGCGTTAATGTCAATCTAATTTCTCTGCGTCCGCCTCGGCGCGCCGGCCCCAATGAATCGCAATGTCTGTTAGCGTTTCGTGGGGGTGATTCGTGACTGATCTTGCCAACACAGCCTATCTCGATGCGCTCAATGCCGAGCAGCGCCGCGCTGTCGAGCACGGGGTCGGCAAGGATTGCATCGTCGGCGCGCCGCTGTTGGTGATCGCGGGCGCGGGGTCCGGCAAGACCAACACCCTCGCCCATCGCGTCGCGCATCTGATCGTCGCTGGCGCCGATCCGCGCCGCATCCTGTTGATGACCTTTTCGCGGCGCGCCGCCGCCGAGATGGCCGGCCGCGTCGAGCGCATTGCGCGCCGCGTGCTCGGCGATCGCGCCTCGGTCATGACCGACGCGCTGAGTTGGGCCGGCACGTTCCACGGCATCGGCGCGCGGCTGCTGCGCGAATTCGCCGAGCGTATCGGCCTCGACCCGGCCTTCACGATCCATGACCGCGAGGATTCCGCCGACCTGATCAATCTGGTCCGCCACGATCTCGGGCTCTCCGGCACCGAAAGCCGGTTCCCCACCAAGGGCACCTGCGTTGCGATCTATTCGCGCTGCGTGAACGCGGAGATGCCGATCGAGGCCGTGCTCGGCCAGTTCTTCCCGTGGTGCTCCGGTTGGGCCAGTGAATTGAAACAGCTGTTCGGGGCCTATGTCGAAGCCAAGCAGCGGCAGAACGTGCTCGATTACGACGACCTCCTGCTCTACTGGGCGCAGATGGTGACGGACGCCGCCCTGGCCGAGGAGATCGGCGGCCGCTTCGACCATGTGATGGTCGACGAATATCAGGACACCAACCGCCTGCAGTCCTCGATCCTGCTCGCACTCAAGCCCGCGGGCCGCGGGCTCACCGTGGTCGGTGACGACGCGCAGTCGATCTATTCGTTCCGCGCCGCCACCGTGCGCAACATCCTTGACTTCCCGGCCCAGTTCAGCCCGGCCGCCGAGATCGTCACGCTCGATCGCAACTATCGCTCGACGCAGCCGATCCTGTCGGCCGCCAATGGCGTGATCTCGCTCGCCAAGGAACGCTTCACCAAGAACCTGTGGACCGACCGGACCTCGACCCGCAAGCCGCTGCTCGTCACGATCCGCGACGAGGCCGATCAGGCCCGTTACATCGTCGAGCAGGTGCTGGCCAATCGCGAGGAAGGCACCCTGTTGAAGCACCAGGCGGTGCTGTTCCGCACCTCCTCGCACAGCGGACCGCTGGAGGTCGAACTGACCCGCCGCAACATTCCGTTCGTGAAATTCGGCGGCCTCAAATTCCTCGACGCCGCGCATGTCAAGGACATGCTGGCGCTGCTGCGCTTCGCCGCCAATCCGCGCGACCGGGTTGCAGGTTTTCGCATCCTGCATCTGTTGCCCGGCGTCGGACCGGCCTCGGCGCAGCGGGTGCTCGACCGCATGACCGAGGCCGCCGATCCGATTGCTGCGCTCGTCGCGCTGCCCGCTCCGCCCCGCGCCGGTGCGGACTGGCGGCTGTTCGTGGAGGCCATCGAGAACCTTCGCTACTCGGAATGGCCCGTCGATATCGAACGCGCCCGCCTCTGGTACGAACCGCATCTCGATCGCATCCACGAGGACAGCGAGGTACGCCGCGCCGATCTCATTCAGCTCGAGCAGATCGCCGCCGGCTACCCGTCACGCGAACGTTTTCTCACCGAGCTTACGCTCGATCCACCCGATGCGACCAGCGACCAGGCTGGCGTGCCGTTGCTCGATGAGGATTATCTGATCCTGTCGACGGTCCATTCCGCCAAGGGCCAGGAATGGAAATCCGTCTATGTGCTCAATGTCGTCGACGGCTGCATGCCCTCCGACCTCGGCGCCGGCACGTCGGCCGAACTCGAGGAGGAGCGCCGCCTGCTCTACGTCGCGATGACCCGCGCCAAGGACGATCTGCATCTGCTGGTGCCGCAGCGCTTCTTCGTTCACGGCCAGGCCGCCAAGGGCGACCGCCACATGTATGCCTCGCGCACCCGCTTCATCCCGGAACGACTGCTGCCGATGTTCGAGCGGACCACCTGGCCGCGCGCCGCGGCCGCGCAGGCCTCCGCGGCCAACCGCGCGCCGCCGATCGACATCGGCGCCCGGATGCGCGGCATGTGGCGCTGACGCCGGTTCGAAGCTTTTCATCCGGGCTGGAACCAAGCCGCCGACCTTGCGTTGAGGCGGCGTTCGTAATCGGCAAACGACCATCCCCGACGGCTTCGGCGCGCAGTTGCACGCTGGAGCCGTCTTTTTTGCGCCGCGTCAATTCACGCGAAAGCCAATTCACGCAGGAAATAATGTGACGGGCTGGTCGAAGCGCTTCAGGGTGTAATCGGCACCGGCTGCCGTGATCATGTCGCGGGTTCGATCCCGCACGGCCGTCGTCACAAGGATCTCGCCTGACCTGGCGGCCGCCTGCGCGCGTGCCGCGCGATTGACCACCGTGCCGACTGCCGTCAGGTCGCGGTGGGCCTGGCCGAACTCACCGAAATTGGTGTCACCGCTATCCAATCCGATTCCGATGCCGATCTCGATGTCGCCGGCGCCGATCGCCCGCACCAGCGCATCGTGCCTGTCGCGAAAACTGCGCTGGATCTGGCGCGCCGCGAGCAAGGCCTGCACGGAGATCGTCGCGCCGCACCGGGAAATTGAAGATCGCGAACACGGCATCGCCGATGGTCTTGTTGAGGATGCCGTCATAGCGCCAGATCGCGGCGGCGCAGTCGTCGTAGAACGCGTCGAGCAGCGAGGTCAGCCCGTCCTGCGCGATGGTCTGCGTCAGCGTGGTGTAGCCGCGCGGATCGGCGAACAGGATGGTGGCGTCGATGATCACGGCGCGCGCCTCCATGATCTTCGAGAAGGCCATCTCGCAGATCGTGCATGTGTTCGGGTTCATGCGGCTCGGCCGGACGCCGAACAGACGCAACGGCGCCGCCAAAGGACCGCGCAACGGGATCGGCATATGCAGATTTTGCCAGCAGCCAAGGCAGATCGTTGCAGGTTCCGGATTCATCGGCGGATCACCTGCTGTTCCAGCAACGAAACCCGGGCTCCTTGGCATGCTGGTTCATGGGCGTCCGCAATCGAGATTGCCGCGCTCAGGCGGTCGCCACGAAACTCACTCCAATTCGCGTCTTCTTGCTCCAGATCACCTGACACTCATAGACGATAGAGGCGTCGCGGGCCATCACCAGCCGGAATCTGTGTGGGACGAAGGCCGGATTCTCGACCTCGATGGCCGCCCCTTCCGGCGAGATGTTCACGATCGTGCAATGCATGACCGAACCGCCCGACGAGACATAGCCGGGTTCATTGACCTCGGTTCGCGGATGCTTGCGCTTTTCGTCCACCCGGCTGCTCCCCGCTTCCTCCACGCAAACGTGGGCGATCGGCATTGCAGAAGTCAACGGCTCCGGCGGCTCACATCGGGCTTTCGCACCACCATTTGTGCGCAGCAGTACGCC
The DNA here is from genome assembly GCF_054055815.1 of Bradyrhizobium sp. USDA 4503. Lineage (NCBI taxonomy): Bacteria > Pseudomonadati > Pseudomonadota > Alphaproteobacteria > Hyphomicrobiales > Nitrobacteraceae > Bradyrhizobium > Bradyrhizobium sp. USDA 4503. The sequence continues at coordinate 1,407,762 of NZ_JBSRXS010000001.1, read as the reverse complement.
GAACCGCTTATCGCGCGAATGCAGATGAGCCCCGCGTCGGCGCGGGCTTGTCGTTCGCGCTGGCACGAGGATAGCCTCATCCTATGGGCGATGCGCTGGCGCGACGCACGCTCCGGGGAACAATGAACAGGCGCCATGGGGAGACGCGCCATGTTCGAGATTCTCGATCGCCGGACGACTCTGACCGGCAACCAGATCAAGATCCTTGCGGCGGCCATCATCGGCGATGCGCTGGAATTCTTCGACTACTTCCTGATCGGCTTCGTGCTCGCGTTCCTGATCGGACCGTGGAAGCTCACCTTCGGCCAGTCGGCCACCGTGCTGATGAGTTCCGGCATCGGCGCCATCCTCGGCGCCTACCTCTGGGGCTGGCTCGCTGACCGGGTCGGTCGACGTATCGTCTTCATCGGCACGGTGCTGAACTTCTCGATCGCGACCGGCCTGCTCTATTTCACACCCGATAATGGCTGGGTCTATCTGGCGATCCTGCGCTTCTTCGTCGGAACCGGCGTCGGCGGTCTTTATTGTGTCGACCTGCCGCTGGTGCAGGAGTTCATGCCCTCGCACAAGCGCGGCTGGGTCGGCGGCCTCGTCACCTGCGTGATCCCGCTCGGCGTCGGCCTCGGCGCCGTGCTCGGAGCCGTCATGGGAACCGATCAGTGGCGGCTGTTGTTTGCGATCGGCGTGCTGCCGTCGGTCCTGGTGCTGCTGGTCCGGATCTGGGTTCCGGAGTCGCCGCGCTGGCTGTGCCGGCAAGGACGCTATGACGAAGCCCGCAAGTCGCTGGCCTGGGCGCTGCAGGTGCCGCCTTCGGAGCTGCCGCTGCCGAGCGCGGCCGACGCCGGTCCGATCATCACCACGAGCTGGTTCGATCTGTTCAAATATCCGCGCAGCCTGATCGTCTCCTGGCTCGGCAATGCCGGCGCGCAAACCGGCGTCTACGGCATCACGCTATGGGCGCCCGCACTGTTCGTGCTGCTGCTGAAGGTGACGCCGCAGGAAGCTGCCAAGATGATGATCCTGCTCAGCATCACCGGCTTCCTCGGCCGCATCTCGTTCTCCTGGTTCTCGGAGCTGCTCGGACGGCGCGTTGCCGGCGGCCTGCTCGGCTTCGGCGCCGGCGCGCTGACCATCATTGCCGGCTACCACTACGACGCAACTTTGTTCGGCATGTCGGCATTCTGGCTGCTGCTGGCCGCCGCCTTCTTCTTTGCCGACGGCGGCTTTGCGATCGTCGGGCCCTACGCGGCGGAGGTCTGGCCGTCGCATCTGCGCACCACCGGCATGGGCTCGGCCTATGGCTTCGGCGGCATCGGCAAGATCATCGGGCCGGTCGGTCTTGCGCTGATCGTCGGTTCGAACAACTACCTCAAGCCCGACGTGCCACTGACCCAGATCCCGACCGCCTTTGTCTATCTCGGCTGCTGGTTCCTGATGGCGGGGGCCGTCTATTTGTTCTTCGGGCTCGAGACCCGGGGCAAGTCGATCGAGCAGATCGACAAGGAGCTCAATGCGACGGCCGACGTCGCGGCCTCCGCAACGATCCGGCGCGCCTGAGGGAGGCCGAACATGAATGTGACTGCTGCGGACCTTATCGGTGATCGCGACGTGATTGCCCGCGCCGAGGCGATCAGGGACACGGTGGCGGCCGCCTCCAACGATATCGAAACGACGCGCCGCCTGCCGCCCGACTTGCTCGACCGGCTGCATGAGGCGCGGCTATTCCGCCTGCTGCTGCCGCGTTCAACCAACGGGATCGAAACCGACCCGGTCACCTTCTTCCATGCCATCGAGACCATCGCCAAGGCGGATGCCTCGACGGCGTGGTGCCTGAGCCAGGCCGGCGGCTGCGCGATGTCGGCGGCCTATCTCGACCTGCCGGTCGCGCAGGAAGTGTTTGCCGACCCGCGTGCCGTGCTGGCCTGGGGCCCCGGCCCGAAGGTCAAGGCCATCGAGTGCGAGGGCGGCTACCGCGTCACCGGGGTCTGGTCGTTTGCCTCGGGCGGGCGGCACGCCACTTGGCTCGGTGCGCACTGCCCGGTCTATGCCGCGGACGGCTCGCCGCGCCGGGATGCCAATGGCGAGCAGGTCGAGCGCACCATGCTGGTGCGGACCGAAGACGTCGAATGGACCGACATCTGGAACACGGTCGGATTGCGCGGTACCGCCAGCGACCAGTTCGCGCTCGACGATGTCTTCGTCCGCGCGGACCATTCGATCACCCGCGAATTCGACCGCGAGTGCCGCGAGGACGGCCCGCTGTACCGGATGAGCAACCACACCTGCTACCAGATCGGCTTTGCCGGGGTCGCCTGCGGCATTGCCCGCAGCGCGCTCGACAATTTCGTCGACGTCGCCCGCAACAAGGTGCCGCGCGGCATGAAGAAGACGCTGCGGGACAATGCGGTCGTGCAGTCCGGCCTCGCCCAAGCCGAGGTCAATCTGCGCGCCGCCCGCGCCTTCCTGCTGCAGTCGATGGCCGACATCTGGAAGGATCTGGTTGCCGGCCACAGCATCACGGTGGCACAGCGCATGACGATCCGAATGGCGGCCACGCACGCCATCCACAAGGCGCGGGAGGCCGTCGATTTCGCCTACAACACCGCAGGCGCCACTGCGATCTTCGACGGCCATCCGCTGGAGCGGCGCTTCCGCGACATCCACACCGTGACGCAGCAATTGCAGGGCCGCTTCAGTCATTTCGAGACGGTCGGCGCCTGGATGCTGGGTGCCGATGCCGACCTCAGCTTCGTTTAACCCGATTTCTCAAGGAGAAGAACCATGCCATTGGGCGGACTACAGCATTACACCATCGAGCCGCAGGATCTGGAGAAGACCAAGGCGTTCTATTGCGATGTGCTCGGGCTCGAGAACGGCGAACGGCCGCCGCTCGATTTCCCCGGCTACTGGCTCTATTCCGGCGGTCAGGCCACCGTCCATCTGATGGGCACCCGCAAGCCCCGCGACGGCATCGTGGTGCGCGGCACCGCGAAGAAATATGAGGACACCGGCCGCCTCGACCATATCGCCTTTGCCGCCAGCGACGTCGAAGCCGTGCGCAAGCGCCTGCAGTCGAAGAACGTCACCTTCCGTGAGCAGATCGTGCCGCGCACCGGTGACACCCAGATATTCCTCTACGATCCCGACGGCGTCGGCGTGGAGCTGAACTTCCCGAAGAGCTAAGCGCCGGCTTTTCCGGATCGCTGGTTGCCGGCGTAGCCGTCCGAAGGACATCGCCGCTTTTGCGCGCCGATGTCCCGACCGTTGACGGCTCAATCCGCGCTGGCCTCAGGCGCTGTGGATGGTTCCCGACAAGGCCCTGACTCGGCGATCACTCGGGCGTGATCCGGTCCGTTTTTCTTCAACATTGAATGACGAATTAACCGGGCCGCGCCGCTGCGGCAGAATAGCCGGGTGCTGCGCCTTTAACCTACCCCAGGGCTTGGTGGCCCGGCTATTCGTCCCCACTTGGCCGGCGAGGCCTCTTAGTCGAGCCCGCGTTCGTGGCTCAGGCGGACCATTTCGTTGATGAAGATTTGTTTCTGCTTGTCGTCGAGGCTGGCAAATAACGGCTCGGCGGCGTCGGCGACGCCGCGCTGATCGACCGCCCGGTCATTGAGGAACTGGGCCTCGTTGCGCATCTGCTCGATGATGTCATCCGGCGGATCGCGCTGTGCCCGCGCGATGCGCAGGTTGAGGCGGTCGGCGCCGTTGTGGCCGAGATAGTGCATCGCACTGTTGAAGCCGGCCCAGTTCTTCTCCTGCTCCGGCGTCAGGTTGAGCTCCTTCTTGATCCGTTCGATGTTGGCGTCGCTGTTGGCGACGATCTGTTCGGCCGTCAGCTGCGGCGCGCCGGCCTGGGTCAGCACGGTCGGCGCTTGCTTCGCACCCTTGTCCTTGGCGGCGGCCTTGGCCGACTTGGAGGCCTTGGCGCCCTTGTCGCCGGCCGCCGCGCCCTGTGCGTTCTTGCCGCTGCCGGGAGCGTTATTGCCATTGTTGCCGGTCAGTACTCCGGTGACGCCGGTCACCACTCCGACAACGCCGCCGATCGCTCCGCCGAGAACGCCGCCGACCGGCCCGGCAGCCTTGTTGCCCTCGCGCGCCCCCTTTTCGACGCCCTGCACGATCTGCGCATCGACCATATGAGGCACTGCGAGCAACGTGACGGTGGCGGCCCCAACCGCGGCGCACAATCTCCATTGTGCGCGCAGCTTCGCTACCGGGATGAGCATGATCGGGTCTCCGTGATCGGTGGTGGATTGCGGAATTGATGCGGGAGTAGGTTCGACAAATCCGGACTTTAGCGTTTCCGGCTTCAGCAAGTCTATCGGCCGCGCCGGGGCATCAACATGGCGGAACAGAGTTCGCTGAGGCTTGATCGGAAAGCTGCGGCTCAACCGCGCACCGTCTGCGACCTTGTCTGCGTCGCCGCCCGCGTGCGTCGCAGCATGATCGCAAGACGCACGGCAAACCGCCGGCAACTGCAGTGATGCGAACGGCACTGCCTGCTATTTGACCACAACGTTAGTTCTAGTTGGCATCAGCATCTCGTTTCTCGACAGATGCCGGCAATTCTGTTCTGATCGGTTTCAACGCAATCCCGCGACGTCGCGCAAACGCGACGCACAAAAAAGAACAACGGGATTCAAAAAGTCTTTTGTCCGTCGGCTACCAGGGAGGGAATGCCATGTCACGGAAGAAGCTCTCGCGCCGAGAATTCGTCGCAGCGACAGCGCTGTCATCGGCCGCGCTGATTACAGCCCCCTACGTGCGTGGCGCCTACGCAGCCGGAAAGCTCTCGATGGGCTTCTGGGATCACTGGGTGCCCGGCGCGAACAGTGCGTCCACCGAGCTGGTCAATGAATGGGCTGCCAAGGAGAAAGTCGAGGTCCAAATCGACTACATCACCAGCCAGGGCAACAAGAACATCGTCACCATCGCCGCCGAAGCGCAGGCGAAATCCGGTCACGATATTTTCCAGATGCCGACATGGTGGCCGCAGGCTAACGCCGAGCTGCTAGAGCCGGTCAACGACATCATGGATCCGCTCCTCAAGCTGAACGGCGATGTCAACGGCACGGTGAAATATCTCGGCCAGGCCGGTGGTAAATGGCTCGGCGTTCCCGCCAGCGTCGGCAGCCAGATCAAGGGTCCCTGCTCACGCATCGACCTGATGAAGAAACACGCCAACATCGACGTGCAGGAGATGTATCCGGTCGGAAGCGAGCCGAAAGCCGATAACTGGACCCTCGATACGTTCCTCAAGGCGGCTGAAGCCTGCCACAAGGCCGGATTCCCGTTCGGTATCGGCCTCGGCGAAACCAGCGACAGCGTCGACACCGCCGGCGCGATCTTCCAGTCGTTCGGCGCGCAGCTGGTCGATGCCAAGGGCAATCTCACCGTCAAGACCGACGCGGTGCGCCAGGCCCTCGACTACTACAAGAAGCTGCTCGCCTTCCTGCCGCCCGATGTGTCGGCATGGGACGACGCTTCCAACAACAAGTGGCTGGTCGCCGGCAAGGGCGCGATGATCCTGAATCCGCCGAGCGCGTGGGCGGTCGCCAAGCGCGATGCTCCGCAAGTCGCCGAGCAGTGCTGGACGCACGGGTTCCCGGCCGGGCCGAAGGGACGCTTCGCGCCCTATCTGCCGTTCTTCTGGTCGATCTGGTCGTTCTCGAAGAACAAGGAGGCGGCCAAGAGCCTGCTGTCCCACCTGTCGCAACCCGCATCGATCGAGAAGATGGTCGTCGCAAGCGGTGGTTATGACCTGCCGGCCTACGAAAAGCTCACGACCTTGAAGGTCTGGGCGGAGCAAGCGCCGCCAAAGGGGACGCTCTACCACTATCCGAACCCCTACAAGCACCAGACGCTGTCGATTGCGGCCTCGCCCGCGCCGCCCAAGATCGCGCAGCAGATCTACTTCCAGGCCACGCTGACCAAGATGTGCCTGCGGTACTACCAGGGTGAAAGCATGGAAAAGACGCTCGCCTGGGCCGAGGGCGAGTGCGAAGGCTTCATGCGAAGCTGACGACAAGCGAGGTCTCGCGCGACCACCCGTAATGTTGGCCGCGCGAGGTCCCGTCTTCACATCCCAGCCGCCGGACCGGCGAGCTGTGCAACCAACCCGCGCGAGGGACCTGCGTTATGGTTGATGTCGCATTCCAATCCAACCGCGCAGCCGCTGCCCAGACGGGACGAAGGCGCGCCGGCCTGCGCAACGCGCTGCGGCGCAAGTCGATGGCCGCGTTCCTGATGACCTTGCCGCTGATCCTCCTGATCGCGATCCTGGTGCTCTACCCGGCCCTCTACTCCTTGCACCTCGCAACGCTGAACAAGGCGATGACGAAGTTCGTCGGGTTCGGCAATTTCGAGTTCCTGTTCAAGCGCGACACCTTCTGGCTGGTGGTCAAGCAATCCTGCATTTTCGCGATCTCGGCGGTGATCTTCAAAGCCCTGATCGGCTTCATCGTCGCGCATTTCGTGCACAACGTACCCGCCAACAAGCAGCGCAAGTGGCGAGGCATGCTGCTGGTGCCGTGGGTGATCCCGCCGGCGATGAGCACGCTGGCGTGGCTCTGGCTGTTCGACCCCTCCTACAGCGCCTTCAACTACACGCTTTCCTTCTTCGGCATCGGGCCGATCCCGTGGACCGGCGATGCGATGTGGGCGCGCTTCTCGGTGATCCTGGTCAACGTCTGGTACGGCGCGCCGTTCTTCATGATCATGTATCTGGCGGCGTTGAAATCGGTACCCGACCAGCTTTATGAGGCGGCCGCTATCGACGGCGCCAATTGGTGGCAGCGCATCTGGTACGTTACGCTGCCGATGATGCGCAACATCATCGCGATCACGACGCTGTTCTCGCTGATCGTGACCTTCGCCAATTTCGACATCGTGCGCATCCTGACCGCGGGCGGGCCGCTCGACCATACCCATATCTTCGCCACCTGGGCGTTCCGCGTCGGCATCGAGGGCAGTGATGTGCCGCTCGGCGCCAGCGTTTCGCTGTTCATGGTGCCGATCCTCGCGGTCGCGGCGATCTTCATCCTGCGCGACATCACCAAACGCGGGAACGAAGCCTGATGAGCTCGCTGACGATCGACAAGTCCGGACCGACCCGCAAGGTCAAGTACGGCAGCATGAGCCGCGACCGCGCCTGGGCGCTACGCTGGTCCTATTTCTTCCTGGTGCTGTTTGCGATCTTCTCGCTGACGCCGCCGATCTACATGCTGATCACCTCGCTGAAGAGCAGCGCCGAGATCTCGGCCGCGACCAATCCGTGGTGGGTCTATCATCCGACATTCAGCAACTACATTGAGCTGCTGACCTCGAACCAGTTCCTGCGCTTCTTCTGGAACTCGGCCTGGGTCTCGATCATCGTGGTCACCATCACGATGCTGATCAGCGTGCCGGCGGCCTTTGCGCTGGCGCGGATGAAATTCTGGGGCTCGGCGACGCTCGCGACCGGCGTGTTCCTCACCTATCTCATTCCGGACAGCCTGCTGTTCATCCCGCTGTTCAAGATGTTCGCCGTGTTCGGCGACTGGACCGGCATCCAGCTGGTCAATCGCTGGTACGTACTGCTGTTCATCTACCCGACGCTGACGGTACCGTTCTGCACCTGGATCATGATCGGCTATTTCGCCTCGATCCCGAAGGAGCTCGACGAGGCGGCGATCATCGACGGCGCGAGCTGGTTCCAGACGCTGACCCGGATCTTCATCCCGGTCGCGCTGCCCGGCCTGATCGCGGCCACGATCTTCGCCTTCACCGTCTCCTGGGCTCAGTTCCTCTATCCGCTGGTGTTCACGACATCGACCGATCAGCTGGTGCTGCCGGTCGGCATCATCACGACCCTGATCAAGGGTGACGTCTTCAACTGGGGACAGATCATGACCGGCGCCCTGCTCGGCGCCGCGCCGCCGCTGATCATCTATGCCTTCCTGATGGACTACTACATTGCTGGCCTGACCGCCGGTGCGACAAAGGGTTGAACTTATGGCTGATGTCAGTTTGCGGAAGGTTGTGAAGCGTTACGATGAGGTCGAGGCGGTGCGCGGCATCGACCTTGATATCGCCGACCATGAGTTCGTGGTGCTGGTCGGGCCGAGCGGCTGCGGCAAGTCGACGACGCTGCGGATGATCGCCGGCCTCGAGGACATTTCCGACGGCGACATCATGATCGGCGGCGACGTCGTCAACGACGTGCCGCCGAAGGACCGCGACATCGCGATGGTGTTCCAGAACTATGCGCTCTATCCGCATATGACCGTTGCCGAGAACATGTCGTTCGGCCTGCGGCTGAAGCACTATCCCAAGGCCGAGATCAAGAGCCGGGTCACCGAGGCAGCCCGCATGCTCGACATCACCGACCTGATCGACCGCAAGCCGAAGCAGCTCTCCGGCGGCCAGCGCCAGCGCGTCGCGATGGGGCGGGCGATCGTGCGCAATCCGAAGGTGTTCCTGTTTGACGAGCCGCTGTCCAACCTCGACGCCAAGCTGCGCGTGCAGATGCGGATCGAGATCAAGAAGGTGCACCAGAAGGTCCGCACCACGACGGTCTACGTCACCCACGACCAGGTCGAGGCGATGACGCTTGCCGACCGCGTCGTGGTGATGAATCACGGCAGGATCGAGCAGATCGGCACGCCCAACGAGCTCTACCACAAGCCGGCGACCCGGTTCGTCGCAAGCTTCATCGGCTCGCCCGCGATGAATTTCGTGCCCTGTCGGCTCGAGGACACCGGCGGCAAGCTCAACGTGCGGCTGACCGATCGCCTCGCTTTCACGCTGCCGCCGGCACGCGCCGCCCGCTACCAGGCTCTCTCCCGCACCGACAAGCTGTTGCTGGGCATCCGGCCCGAGCACGTCATGGAGGCGCGGCCGCATGCCGAACCGGGCATCGAGCCGTTCGACGCGACGCTCGACGTCACCGAGCCGATGGGGATGGAGACCCTGGTCTATTTCACGCTGGAGGGCACCCAGGTCTGCGGCCGGGTCAATCCCAATGCCGGTGCGCAGGATGGCAGCCCGCTCCGATTGGCTGTGGACCTCAACAATATGCATTTGCTAAACGAGGTGACCGGCGTCGTCCTTTGACGGCGCACAAGAAACCTCAAGGGCAGGAAATGGCCACCAACAAGAAGAAGATTTTCGTCACCCAGACTTTGTCACCGGGGGCACGGGTGCTCCTCAACGAGCGGGACGACGTAGAACTCATCGAATTTCCCAACCTGATCTCCGCCAAGGACTTTCAGACCATGCTCGAGCAGCATGCGCCGGTCCATGGCGTGGCGCTGGGCGCAACCCGCTTCGGCGAGGCGGAGCTGGAGGCGTCCAAGGGCATGATGGTGGTGACCCGGATCGGTGTCGGCTATGACGCCGTCGACGTTCCGGCGCTGTCGCGCCGCAAGGTGCCGCTGATGGTCGCAGGCACGGCGAACTCGCCGTCGGTCGCCGAACAAGCTGTGTTCATGATGCTGACGCTGGCCAAGCGCGCGCAGGAAATGCACACGATGGTCAAGGACGGCACCTGGGCGAGCCGGCTCGGCGTGCTGCCGTTCGATCTCTACGGCAAGACCGTCCTGATCGTTGGCTTCGGCCGCATCGGCACCCGCACCGCCAAGCGCTGCCTCGCCATGGAAATGAACGTGCTGGTCTACGATCCCTACAAGCCCGCCAGCGAGATCACGGCTGCCGGCTGCGAGGCCGTGTCGAACCTCGAAGCGGCGCTGCCGCGGGCGGACTTCGTCACGATCCATTGCCCGAAGAATCCCGAAACCGTCGGGCTGTTTAACGCCGCGCGGATCAGGTTGATGAAGCCGACCGCCTATCTCATCAACACCGCCCGCGGCGGCATCGTCGACGAGACGGCGCTGCACGACGCGCTGGTGTCAGGCAAGCTCGCCGGTGCCGGCCTCGACGTGTTCGAGGTCGAGCCGCCGCCGGTCGGCCAGCCCCTGCACGCTTTGCCCAACGTGATCATGGCGCCGCACGTCGCGGGCGTCACGGTCGAGGCCGTCGATCGCATGAGCGAGCAGACCGCACGCAATATCCTGAGCGTGCTGGATGGCAATCCGCTGCGCCAGAATGTGATCAACCAGGACGTCCTCGGCTGAGCTTTCAGCCTTCCTCGTTTGCGCCGCGGCCGATCCGAAACGATCGGCCCGGCGATGCGGAGTACCCACATGGCCTTCAAGGAATTCGGCAACTACGATGCGGTCGGTCTCGCCGAACTCGTCCGCAACAAGGACGTGACGCCGAAGGAGCTGCTCGACGAGGCGATCGCGCGCACCGCCGCCGTCGATCCGAAGATCAACGCGGTCGTCGTCAAGCATTACGACTATGCCGAGCGCCAGATCGCCAGAGGGCTGGCTGACGGTCCCTTCACCGGCGTGCCGTTCCTGCTGAAGGACCTCGATCTGCTCGAAGGCACCCGCACCACGTCGGGCGCCAGCCTGCTGAAGGACTTCGTCGCCGATCACAACGGCACCCTGGCCCAGCGTTTCCTCGATGCCGGGCTTGCAATCTTCGGCAAGAGCTCGAGCCCGGAATTCGGGCTGATGCCGACGACGGAATCCCGTCTGTTCGGCCCGACCCGCAATCCCTGGAATCTCGACCATTCCTCCGGCGGCTCGTCCGGCGGCGCTGGGGCTGCGGTCGCGGCCCGCATCCTGCCCGTCGCGCATGCCAGCGACGGCGGCGGGTCGATCCGGATCCCCGCCTCCGCCTCCGGCGTGTTCGGCATGAAGCCGACGCGTGCCCGCAACCCCTGCGGGCCCGATCGCGGCGAAGGCTGGGGCGGCTTCTCCGTCGGCCATGTGCTGAGCATCAGCGTCCGCGACAGCGCGGTGATGATGGATGCGATCCACGGTCCGGAGCCGTCGAGCCTCTATGTCGCGCCGCCGCCGGAGCGACCGTTCTCGCAGGAAGTCGGCCGCGATCCCGGCCATTTGCGCATCAGCTTCACCGACAAGTCGCCCTACGGCGATGCGATCGATCCCGAGATCGCTGCGGCGGTGCGCGACATAGCCAAGCTGCTGGCGGGCCTCGGCCATCACGTCGAGGAACGTGCGCCGCCGCTTGCGGCCGATCCCGCCGCAGTCATGACGACCATCGTCGGAGGCAACACAGCGCTGACCATCCGTCTGCTCGAGCAGCGCGTCGGGCGCACCCTGACGTCGGACGATGTCGAGCGGCTCACGCTCGCCAGCGCCCAGAATGCGACCAAGATGAACCCGGCCGACTACGTGGCCGCGCAGCTTGCAGCGTTCCAGATCTCGCGCGCGCTTGCGACCTTCTTCGAAGGTTGCGACATCTTCCTCAGCCCGACGCTGTGCGCGCCGCCGCTCCGCCTCGGCGAGCTGAACACGATGTCCGAGGACCTCGGCCACATCGCGCCGGTGCTGCGCCGCTACATGCCGGGCACCTCGATGTTCAACATGTCCGGACAGCCGGCGATGTCGGTGCCGCTGGCCTGGAACAAGGCCGGTCTGCCGCTCGGCATGATGTTCGCGGCCAAGCTCGGCGAGGAAGGGCTGCTGTTCCGCCTGGCCGGCCAGCTCGAACAGGTCCGCCCCTGGAAGGACCGGCGTCCGCCGGTTTGCGCGTAGGCCCCACCGAAGCGCCCGGGCTGACAAAGGCCAGTCAGATCAGGTAGATAGGAATGGCGTCGGCGCGATTCCGCCAACGCCGAGCCTGGGAGACCGAACCGTGAGTGACCCGACCGACAATGCGCTCGCCGCAATCGCGAGCATCCTCGATCAGACGACGACACCTCCCGAGAAGGCCAAATCGTCCGACAAGACGGCGGATAAGGAAGCCGAGCCCGCCAAGGAGCCTCCGGTCTCCATCGCGATGCCGCCGCCCCTTCCGTCGTCAGTCGAAGTCGTATCAGTCGAGACCGTGTCCATCACGACCGTGTCCGTCGAGGCCGCGCCCGCCGAGTCGTCGGCGGGCGAGCCGCCGCCGGTCGAGGCGTCCGAACCGGTCGAACAGCCCGAGGCAAGTAAAGCTGAAGCAAGTGAACCGGAGCCAACCGAACCGGAGCCGAGCCAGCCGGAAGCGGAGCCGGAGTCGATCCAGCCGCCGCCCCAACCGATCGAGGCCAATGGCTATTCCAAGTCCGGCCCAGGACCAATGGCCGCGCTGCGCTTCCGCTGGACGGTGCGCCAGGACGGCGCCCAATATTATGTCGACGAGACCGTCGGCGAGGCATCGACCCCGCTCGTCAACGGCCCGATGGAGCGGGACGCCGCGATCAAATTCGTCGACGATCGCGAGGCCCAAGCGCGGCGGCGCTTCGAGCATTTCAAGCACGAGATGCTCAGCCGCACTGCAAGCGTCGTTCAGGCGAGCAAGGACAGCAACGAGGCCTGAGACGCGATACGTGCCCTTCGGGCATCGCAATCAAATGCGGATGGAGAAGACCTCGATGTTTCGCGCGCTGGCCGGCCTCGCTCTCGCTTTGCTCCTGTCCGCCGCGCACGCGCAGCAGGCGCCGTCCCGGCTCGATGAGATCGTCAAGCGCGGCATCCTGCGCGTCGGCATGACCGGCGACTATTTGCCCTTCACCTATCTCGACAAGGAGACCAAGGCCTTCCGCGGCTTCGATGTCGACATGGCGCAGTCGCTCGGCAAGGCGCTCGGCGTCAAGGTCGAGTTCGTGCCGACATCGTGGCCGCAGATGACCAAGGATTTCGAGGCCGACGATTTCGACATCGCGATGGGCGGCGTCACCATCACCTTCGATCGGCAGAAGAAGGGTCTGTTCTCGACGCCGATCATGCGCGAAGGCAAGACGCCGATCGCGCGCTGCGCCGACAAGGGCAAGTTTGAGACGATCGCCGAGATCGACAAACCCGGCACCCGAGTCATCGTCAATCCCGGCGGCACCAACGAGCGCTTCGCGCGCGCCCACGTGAAAACCGCCGAGATCCGCGTCTTCAACGACAACACCAAGATCTTCGACGAGATCGCCAAGGGCGACGCCGACCTGATGATGACCGATGCGTCCGAGACGCGCTATCAGCAGAAGCTGCATCCCGGCGTGCTGTGCGCCGTGCATCCCGACAAGCCGTTCGACTTCGCGGAAAAGCCCTACTGGATGCAGCGCGACGTCGCCTTGAAGGCGTTCGTCGACCAATGGCTTCACATCGCGCGCGAAGATGGCAGCTACGCGAGGATCTACGCCGCGTGGTTCGAATAGCCCGCGCCGCGCGCATAATTTGAAGGGCACGGCCTGAAACCAGACCGTAATCCAGCGATTTGAACCTAGACCGCGAGGATACGACTCATGTTCTGACCGTGATCTGGGACACGTTCAACGGGGTGGTCACCGGATAGCCTTGCGAGCGAGGCTCCCTGCACCGGAGGTCGAGATGAGAAAGCTTCTGGCGATCGCCACGCTCGTGCTGGCAAGCACGGCCGCAGCGCAGGCGCAGTACACATTCGATTACGGCGGCCGCACTATTCGCATCGATCCCGATCGCGGCACGGTTTCGATCCCCGGCGTCTACGACAATACTCCCCGCCGCACCAAACGCGCCAAAAGCGAGGACACCGAGCAGAAGCGCAAGGCTCCGAAGGAAGCCAACACGGACGCCAAGTCGGACACTAAGACGAATTCCCAGGCCGCGCCGCCCAGCGCGCCAGCAGCGGCTGCTCCGCCTGCCGTCGATCAGGCCGCCGTCCCGCCGGCGCCTGCCGCAACGGCAGAGCCGCCCAGCACGGGCGTTGCGGCCACGCCGCCTTCAGCTACAGCCGCGACCACACCGCCGCCGCCCGCGGCGCCAGCCGTCCAGCAAACTGCGCCGGCTGCAAAGCCCACCACCGCTCCAACGGTCGGCGCCGCCTCGCCGAGCGCTCCGGTGCCCAAGCCCCTCGCCAATCCCGTGCAAGCAGCGAACTCGCCGCTCGGCGTCTGGCTCACCGAAGAAAAGGAAGGCAAAATCCGCATCGAGCAATGTGGCGCCAATCTCTGCGGCTACGCCGTCGACAAGAAATCGAACGCCAACGGCGAACAGGTGCTGATCAACATGAAGCCGGGCAAGGACAAGTGGAGCGGCCGCATCTTCGATCCGAACAGCGGCAGCACCTACGATTCCACCATCGCGATGAAGAGCCCGGACACGCTGCGCGTCCAGGGCTGTGCGTTCGGCGGCATGTTCTGCGGCGGCCAGACTTGGACGCGGGTGAATTGATTGCCTGCAAATCGTAGCCCGGATGGAGCGAAGCGTAATCCGGGATTTTCACCATGGGAGAGACCGCCCCGGATTGCGCTTCGCTCCATCCGGGCTTCTGTAACGGGCCTTGGTTAGTCAATCCCTTTTCGCGTCATCCACTCGCCGGGCACTTGCTTCTGTACGGGATCGGCGCGAAGGCCGTCGCCTGATGGGGTGCATTGAGGAGCCGGCCGGCCAATCTACGGATTGCGTGGTCGTGAGCCACTTCCCGGATGGCGGCCTGACCGGATCCATCGTCCCAGCGGAGGGACTTCGCTCGGGGAGAGCCTGGTGTCGTGGCCCGCCCGGAACCGATTGCTGCTCCTGGCTAGATGGCCTTGGTCATCGGGTTGAACGGTTTGGTGTCGGCGAGCATGCGATGCAGGATCACGGCGAGCTTGCGAGCCAGCGCTACCTTGGCCTTGCGCATGCCTGCGCGCCGGGCGATCCGCATCGCCCAGCTCTTCAATGCCGAGCAATTCTTGACCGGCTTGGTCAGCATGACGTGAGCTGCCTGGTAGAGTGCCTCGCGCACGGAGGCATCCCCGATCTTGCTGATGCGGCCGGTGTAGTCGGTCTCACCGGACTGGTACTTCTTCGGGGTGAGCCCAAAGTGGGCTCCCGTGGCCTTCGAGGAGCGGAAGCGCTTCGGGTCGTCGATCGCCGCGGCATAGGTGAGCGCCACGATCGGACCAACGGACGGCGTTGTCATCAGGAGCTTGGCGGATGGATGCGTCCTGGCGAGCTTCTGGGTGTGCTTGTCCAGGCTCTTGAACTCCCGCAGCAGCACCGCATGGGCTTGGAGCAGCGCCGCCGCGACCAACTCCAGTCCGGGATGGCCGGTCACGAGCTCGCGGATGCGTCCGGCGAACGTGCGCTCGGTGGTCGCACCGACCTTCAGGCCAAAACCGCGAAGTATGCCGCGCAGGCTGTTCTCGACATCGCGAAGCTTGGATTGCAGCAGCTTGCGCGCCGTCAGGATGGCGCGGGTCTCCTGCGCCGCGACCGACTTGCAGTGCACCGGCCGGAACCAGCCGAGCCGCATCAACTGCGCGATCCGGCGGGCATCGTTGCGGTCCGTCTTCACCGGCATCGACTTGAAGGCTTCGCGAACGTGCCGCGTTTCCAGCAGCTCGACCGCAAGCCCTGCGTCTCGCAGACCCGCATACAGCCATTGCGACAAGGGGCCTGCCTCCAGCCCGATCCGTTCCAGTACCAGACCCAGCGACCGGAACCAGGCGATCAGCGCCGCCGGCTCGCTCGCAACCTTCGTCTCGCGCAAAATCTTGCCTGTCCCATCGACAAGGCAAACGCTCGAGCATTCCAAAGACACGTCAATTCCTGCATAGTGGTACATGGTCGTCCCTTAATGATGCTTGGAGCGGGCTTGCCCGACTCCGTTGAACACCATCAGTTTGAGGGACGACCGCCTTCCAACCAACAGGCCGCTCGCGAGCGCGCTTCCAAATTGCGCCGTAGCGAGCGGGCGGCCGGCCCGTTACCCCATCTACGGTCTCATAAAATCAAAAGCCCCGCCTGACGAGCGGGGCTTTCATCTTTCAAACTGCTACGGCTGCTCAGCGGACCTTGCCGTTGTATTCCTCGTCGGTGACGTGCTCCATCCAGGTCGAATAGACGCCATCGAGCGCTTCCTGCATGGCGATGTGGGTCATGCTGTTGTCCGGCGAGGCGCCGTGCCAGTGCTTCTCGTTCGGCGGAATCCAGACGACGTCGCCAGGGCGGATCTCCCTGATCGGGCCGCCCTTCGCCTGCACGCGCCCGATGCCGGAGATCACATACAGCGTCTGTCCGAGCGGATGGGTGTGCCAGGCGGTGCGTGCGCCGGGCTCGAACGACACGCGCGAGGCGTTCAGCCGCGCCGGCGCCGGCGCCATGTTGATCGGGTCCTGCAACACCGTGCCGGTAAAATTCTCCTTCGGCGCGCGGCGGGTCGGCCGCGAGCCGGAAACGTGGATGTCCATGGGGTTACCTCCCTTTCTTGACGTTATTTCTTGGTCGCGGCGTAGCGCGCCTTGGTCTCGGCATTCATCGGATACAGGCCGGGCAACTGGGCGCCATTGTTCACCTCGTTGACGATCCAGGCTTCCATCCGTTCCTGCTCCGGCCCCTCGGCCAGCACGTGATCGAGGAACGCCTGCGGAATCAGCACCGCGCCGTCCTGGTCGGCCACCACCACGTCGTTCGGGAATACGGCAACGCCGCCACAGCCGATCGGTTCGCCCCAGCCGACGAAGGTGAGACCTGCAACTGACGGCGGAGCCGCGTAGCCGTCGCACCACACCGGCAGGCCGGTGCCGAGCACGCCCTCGACGTCGCGCACCACGCCATCGGTGATCAGCGCCATCACCCCGCGCTTGGCCATGCGGGCGCAGAGGATGTCGCCGAAAATGCCGGCATCGGTGATGCCCATGGCATCGACCACGGCAATGCAGCCCGCCGGCATCGCCTCGATCGCGGTGCGGGTCGAGATCGGCGACGACCAGGATTCCGGCGTCGCCAGATCCTCACGGGCGGGCACGAAGCGCAGCGTGAAGGCCGGTCCGACCAGCCGCTTCTGCTCCGGCTTCAAGGGCTTGGTGCCGCGCATCCAGATGTTGCGCAGGCCCTTCTTGAGCAGGACGGTGGTGATGGTGGCGGTGGACACGTGCGACAGCGTCGCGATCGCTTCGGCGGACAGTGACATCTGGAAAGCTTGCTCCGATGGGAGGAAAAGACCGGCGCATGTTGCCGGGCAAAGGCCTTGCGTCAAGGGCTGCGCGAAAAAGCTGCGATCATCCAGATTTATCACTGGCATGCCGATTAATTTATTGAAGTTGCTGCATCATTTTGCACGAAGCGAATTCCGTTTTATCTCGAAACACGCTAGCTTGATGGTTGACGAACAGCGCTTCACCCAATGGCCGACCCCTTAAGTCCTCCCCGCCTTTTGCCGAGTGGCGACAGCGCCATCACGGTGGAATTCAGCCGCACCATCGACGACGCCGCCAACCGGCGGGTGCTGGCGCTCGACCGCGTCATCGCTGCCGAGCCGATTGCCGGCATCACCGAGACCGTGCCGACCTACCGGTCGCTGCTGGTGCATTACGACCCCGTGCAGATTACTTTCGATGCGCTGGGCGAGCAGCTGCTGGCACGCGCCGCCAAGGCGCCGCCGACCGAGACCGGAACGCGGCGCTGGCGCATCCCGGTGACCTATGGCGGCGAGCACGGCATCGATCTCGAGGACGTCGCGAAGGCGCTCAAAACCACGCCCGACCAGATCGTGGCGCGCCATGTCGCCGGCGACTATCGCGTCGCCATGATCGGCTTCACGCCGGGCTGGTCCTATCTCAGCGGACTGGAGAAGTTCCTGCACATGCCCCGGCGCAAAGATCCGCGGCTCCTGACCCCGGCCGGCACCATTTCGATCGGCGGCATCCAGACCGGCGTGCAGTGCCTGGCCGGCCCGAGCGGCTGGCACCTGCTCGGCCGCACCCCGGTGCGAACCTACCAGTTGCATCGCGATCCGACCTTTCTGCTGGAGCCGGGCGACGCCATCACCTTCACGGCGGTGGACGCCAAGACCTTTGCCGAACAGGACCGCGCCGCCGAGGCCGGCGAGTTCGTCGCCGAACTGGTGACGCCATGAGCAAGCTCGTCGTCAGCTCGATCGGCCCGGCGAGCTCGGTGCAGGACGCTGGTCGTCCGGGCTCGCAGCGCTACGGTCTCGTGCCGAGCGGCGCGATGGACCGGCTTTCGCTGGCGGCCGCCAACACGCTGGTCGGCAACGACCTGTTCGCCGCCGCGGTCGAGATCGGCCCGTTCGGCGCCAGCTTCACCGCGCGCGGGGGCGCGGTGCGCGTCGCCCTCGCCGGCGCGTCGCGCAATGCCGATATCGGCGGCCGGCCAGTCGCGTTCGACAGCTCGGCGACGCTCGCCGAAGGTGAGACGCTCAATCTCGGCTTCGCCCGCGGCGGCTCGTTCAGCTATCTCGCGATCGAGCACGGCATCGAAGGCGAGCCGATGTTCGGCAGCCTCGCCGTCAACGCCCGCGCCGGGCTCGGCAGCCCCTACCCGCGGCCGCTGCAAAGCGGCGACGAGTTGACGACGCAGGCCGCAAGTGGCGCGCCCGAACGCCGCATCGAATTGCCGGCCGCGACCGATGCGCCGATCCGCATCCTGTTCGGCCCGCAGGACGACGAGTTCGCCGAGGACCACAAGAAGCTGTTGGTCGACAGCGAGTGGAAGATCTCGGCGACCAGCGACCGCATGGGCTATCGCCTCGAAGGTCCCGCCATCAAGCATCTCGACGGCCACAACATCGTCTCCGACGGCACCGTGAACGGCAGCATCCAGGTGCCCGGCAACGGGCAGCCGATCGTGCTGATGCCGGACCGCGGCACCAGCGGCGGCTATCCGAAGATCGCAACCGTGATCACGGCCGATTTCGGTCGCTTCGCGCAGATCTCGGCCGGCCGGCCGTTCCGCTTCAGGGCGGTGACGATGGCGGAAGCGCAGGCCGAGGCGATCAAGTTCCACGAGCTGCTGCGTTCCCTGCCCGACCGCCTCCGTGGCACTGAGGATTTTGGCCTCAACATCGAAGCGCTGCGGGATGCGAATGTCGCGGGTCAGGCCGTCAACGCCGTCGATGTGTCGACCTGGCAAGTTGCGCTACCCTGAATCTGTACAACAACAGACGGATCGATCGTCATGACTTCAACTATCGACCTCAATTGCGATCTCGGCGAAAGCTTTGGCCCCTGGGAAATGGGCAATGATGCCGCGATGATCGAGCTTGCGACCTCGGTCAACGTCGCCTGCGGCTTTCATGCCGGCGACGCCGACATCATGCGCAAGACGGTCGAGCTGGCGAAAGCGCGCGGCGTCAGCGTCGGCGCCCATCCCGGCTATCGCGACCTGCACGGCTTCGGCCGCCGCCCGATGCCGGGACTGACGTCCTCGGAGATCGAGAACCTGATCGCCTATCAGATCGGCGCCCTGCAGGCGATCGCGACCGCGGCCGGCCACAAGGTCACCCACGTGAAGGCGCATGGCGCGATTTCCAACGTCGCTTGCGAGGACGACATGACGGCACGAGCGATCGCCAATGCGATCAAGGCAGTCGATCCCAATCTCATCTTCGTGGTGCTCGCCAACTCGAAGCTGGTGCGCGCAGGTGAAGCGGCGAATCTGCGGATGGCGCATGAGGTGTTCGCCGACCGCGCCTATGAGGACGACGGCAACCTGGTGTCGCGCAAGAAGCCCGGCGCGGTGCTGCACGATCCCAAGGCGATTGCCGATCGTGTGGTGCGGATGGTGCAGGACGGCGCGGTCGTCTCGGTCACCGGCAAGGTGATCAAGATGCAGACCGATACCGTCTGCATCCATGGCGACACGCGTGGCGCCGTCGAGATTGCGCGCGGCCTGCGCGAGGCGCTGAAGCAGGCGGGCATCACCGTTGCGCCGTTCAAGACCGCGCACTAAGCCGCGAACATCGATCAAAAAAGGGCCGGCCGCCGTGCCGGCCCTTTAGATTCCGTTAAGAGTCTTCTTAAACCCAAACTTGCCGTTTGATTGTTAGGTGCAGCTTCCGAGCCTTTGATTGTCCTCTTAGGAAATTGGGTACGAAAGCATGTTCCGCACCAGCCTCTCCCTCACCATTGCCGCGGTTGCCACCGCCGCCTTCACCAGCGCGGCATCCGCCGGCTGCTACAGCTGCTTTACGCCGCCGCCGCAGCCGTGCACGACCTGCTATCAGGTGCAGAGCGTGCCGCCGCAGTATCGCACGGTGCAGGAGACCGTCATGGTGGCGCCGGGCCGCGTCGTCGCGCATCGCACGCCGGCACAGTATCGCACCGTGATGGTGCCGAGGACGGTGATGGTCGCGCCCGAAGGCGTCGCCTATGAGCGCATTCCGCCGCAATACGCCACCCAGGAGCGCGTGCAGATGGTCTCGCCGGGCTATTCCTACTACGCGCCGGTTCAGCAGACCTGCAGCACCTGCGGTGGCGGCTACGGCTACGGATATGGTCGCGGTTACGGCTACTGAGCTGTCAGCATCCAGCCAACACAAAGCCGCCGCCTGAGGACATCAGACGGCGGCTTTTGAATTTTCCGAAGGACTCAGAACGGGTGCACGGACAGCGTGCCGAACACGATGGCCGCGATCACCGCAAAGGCGCTGTACAGCGCCGCCGTGTGAATTCCGGTCCCGGACTTCCGTGAAATGTTACGCGCGTAAAGGTGCAGGCGGGCCTCCGCCGATAGCTCGCGCATGGTCGATCTCCAACGCCCCATTCTCGGACATATGGAATATCGTTCGCGCCCGGATTCAAGCGGGCGGCAAAAATAGCGATGCCGCCGCCTTCGGGAACTCGGTTCCGAGAGGAATATTCCTTCCCGCGCGCTCGGCCGAGAATCCTATTCGCCGCAATTCGAGGCGTCGGGAACCCGCGCCAGTCCCGCGATAACCGAAAATCTCGAAAACAACCCCATGCAAAGTAGCCGGAGGTCGATAGCCGAAGCCGCTGCCGCCGCCGCGCCTGTTGCCCATCCTTGTCCCGGCAACAAGACGCACCGGTCGTGCACGTGCCGCCTGACGCGGCCGCTGCGTCGCGCTCAGGCCTTCCAGCGCCCGATCTTGAACGCTGCCAGATGGCCCGGAACGTCGCTCGGGTCGAAAGGCGGGCCGGCGAACGCCCCGATGGCGCTGGAGGCGCCGGCCGGGCGACCCGATGCCGCGTCGTAGAGATCGGGCCTGAACACGGCCATGGCGGTCTTCAGCGCTTCCGGCCGGTATGGCGCCTGGCCCCAGCGAACCATCTGCGCATAGAGCCAGGCCGCCTGCCCCGGATCAGGCCGCGCCGCCGCCTCGCGCCCGACCAGCAAATAGCGATTGCTCTCGCGCATGGTGCCGTCGGGCGAAATCTTCAGGTGGCCATCGAGCGTGCGCTGGATGACGCTGGCATCGACGCCGATCCGCTCGGGCTGCGCCAGGATGCGCGCGACCTCGGACCGGTTCTCGGGCCGCTCGATGAACTCCACGGCGCGCAGATGTGCACGCACCAGCGCCGCCACGATGTCGGGATGCTTCTCCGACCAGCTCTGCCGCACCGCCAGCACCTTTTCCACCGCGCTGAGCAGGATGTCGGAGACGAAGTGCAGGATGTGGCCGATGCCGAGATCGACCGCGATCGAATTCCAGGGTGCGCCGACGCAGAACGCGTCGACATGACCGTTGGCGAGACTGTCGACCATGTAAGGCGGCGGCAGCACCACAAGCTGGACATCCTCATCGGGATCGACGCCGCCGGCGGCCATCCAGAACCGCAACTGGTAATTGTGGGTCGAGAACGGGAAGGTCATGCCGAAGGTCAGCGGCTCCGCCCCGCTCTTGCGCCGCTTGGCCACCACGCGGGCGAGCGCCTGTGCGGTTGCCATCGGATCGAAGCGGTCGCCGTCGATCTCTTCCATCAGCGCGGCGTGCAGCGCCGGCGATACCGTGATGGCATTGCCGTTGAGCCCGAGGTTGAAGGGCGCCGCGATCGGCACCTTGACGTGACCGAGCCCGAGGCTCGAGGCGATCGCCACCGGCGCCAACAGATGAGCGGCGTCGAACAGGCCGATATTGAGCTTGTCGCGGACGTTCGACCACGACACTTCCCGCACCAGCGTGACGTCGAGGCCTTCGGCCGCCGCGAATTCCTTGTCGACGGCAACGATCAGCGCGGCAGCGTCGACCAGCGGAATGAACCCGATGCGCAATGGTGTGGTCATTTCAACAGCTCCGACGCCGTCAGGATTGATTGCGCGATCTCTCCGATTTTCTTTTTCTCGCGCATCGCGGTCGAGCGCATCAGCACGTAGGCCTCCTCCTCGGTCAGCCCCTTCACCTTCATCAGAATGCCCTTGGCGCGGTCGATCACCTTGCGCTCCTCCAGCGCGTGCTTGGTGCGGTCGAGCTCGTCCTGCAGCTTGGCGAAGGCATTGAAGCGGGAGACGCACAGATCGAGGATCGGCTTCATCCGCTCCTTCTTGAGACCGTCGACGATGTAGGCGGAGACGCCCGCCTCGACCGAGGCCTGGATCGAGGCGGCGTCGCTCTGGTCGACGAACATCGCGATCGGCCGGCGGACGGCACGGCTGACCTGGAACATTTGTTCCAGCACGTCGCGACTGGGGTTCTCGAGGTCGATGACGATGATCTCGGGGTCGAGCGCATAGATTCGCGAGAGCAGGCTCTGCATCTCGCTGATATGCACGACATCCGTATACCCGGCCTCCCGCAGTCCCTCTTCCAGGATGGCCGCTCGGATCGGGCTCTCGTCGACTATGACGATCTTGGGAGACGATTCAGCGCTCATCGACAACTCTTAAGGCCCGGCAGATGCATCCATATCATGCCGGAAGCGCCGGGAAAGGGTTGTAATTCTCGGCAATTGGGACTAGCTCCTGCCCATTCATCAGGCAGATCAGAGATATGCAAGAGGCCGCCGCGCCGAAAGTGAGCTTTGTGTCCTTGGGGTGCCCCAAGGCGCTGGTCGATTCCGAGCGCATCATCACCCGGCTGCGCGCGGAAGGCTATGAGCTGGCGCGCAAGCACGACGGCGCCGACATCGTCATCGTCAATACGTGCGGCTTCCTCGACAGCGCCAAGCAGGAATCGCTCGCCGCGATCGGCGAGGCGATGGCCGAGAACGGCAAGGTCATCGTCACCGGCTGCATGGGCGCCGAGCCTGAGCAGATCGAAAGCGCCTATCCCGGCGTGCTCTCGATCACGGGGCCGCAGCAATATGAGAGCGTGCTGGACGCCGTGCACCGCGCGCTGCCGCCGGCGCACAACCCGCATATCGACCTGGTGCCGCCGCAGGGCGTCAAGCTGACGCCGCGGCACTACGCGTATTTGAAGATATCCGAAGGCTGCAACAACCGCTGCAGCTTCTGCATCATCCCGAAGCTGCGCGGCGATCTGGTGTCGCGGCCGGCGAATGACGTGCTGCGCGAGGCCGAGAAGCTGGTGAAGGCCGGCGTCAAGGAATTGCTCGTCATCTCGCAGGACACCTCGGCTTATGGCGTCGACCTGAAATACGCCGAGAGCCCGTGGCAGGACCGCAGCGTCCGCGCAAAATTCTTCGATCTCGCCAAGGAGCTCGGTGAGCTCGGCGCCTGGGTGCGGCTGCAATATGTCTACCCCTACCCGCATGTCGACGAGGTCATCGGCCTGATGACCGAGGGCAAGGTGCTGCCCTATCTCGACATCCCGTTCCAGCATGCGAGCCCTGACGTGCTGGGCGCGATGAAGCGCCCGGCTGCGCAGGAGAAGACGCTGGCACGCATCCAGAAATGGCGTGAAGCGTGCCCCGAGCTGACGCTGCGCTCGACCTTCATCGTCGGTTTCCCCGGCGAGACCGATTCCGATTTCGCCTATCTGCTCGACTGGCTCGATGAAGCGGAAATCGATCGCCTCGGCTGCTTCAAATACGAGCCGGTTGCCGGTGCCGCGTCGAACGCGATTGGCAATGCCGTACCCGACGAGATCAAGCAGGAGCGCTGGAATGCGCTGATGGCGCGGCAGCAGAAGATCTCCGCGAGGCGCCTCAAGCGCAAGGTCGGCACCCGCCAGCAGGTCATCATCGACGAGGTTGGCCCCACGGTGGCGAAGGGCCGGTCAAAGGCCGATGCGCCCGAGATCGACGGCGCCGTCTACCTCACCAGCCGCCGCCCGCTGAAGGTCGGCGAGATCGTGACCGCCAAAATCGAGCGCTCCGACCAGTACGACCTGCACGGCAGCGTCGCCGGATTCTAGCTCCAGTCCGCTCCTTCGAGACCTCCCCGGATACCAAACGGCGTCCGTTGCTAGACGGAACTCAAGCGTCGCCGACAAATTGTTGGTCCAGGAGGAATACGATGAGCCGAGCAGATCTTTTGAGGCAGGCCGAGAACGCGGAGCGCCACGCTGACCAAGCCACCGATGAGGAAATCAAGAGCGCGCTAAAGAAGGCCGCCGATGATTATCGGCGCGAGGCCGCGCAGGAGACTGCTATCGCGACAATCGCGTCAGAAGCTGCCGAGCGCGGCTGAAACATCACGGAAGATAGTTGTGCTGAGTACGAGGATCTGGAAGATCACGACGAGAATGCAAAGCAACTGATAAAATGGAACGGACGGTTCGATCGGCTTTGCCCAACGCACCCAAGCAAAGGTCTCGCGCCCCCTAGCGACAGCTTCATCAGTCATGCTCATTGCCTGCCTGGCTCCCACAATGGCATCAAGACAAGCCAAACTAGGAAAATCGGGCAAACGAAGAGGTAGGATATAGCGTTCTCAGGCTCAAGCGGCTTACCGAACCTATCGAGCCCATGACGGATGATTTCCGAGGGAATTGGAAACTTGAGGTAGACGTACAAGGTCACGCTTATACCCACGAAGGCAAGCAATGCATTGATGATTGCCGTGCGCTTCGTGAGTTGCCGAAGGACACCGGCCAACTCGTCGGGCACCCGAGGACGGGCTTGCGCATTTTGAGACATTCAGGTCGAAACCTTCGAGCTTCTGCGAACAAGGCTAGAACAGCACGCGGGCCGGTAGCAACTGCGCGGGGTTCCGCTCCGTAGGAACGCCGCTTCTTTCCGTTCGTTAACGGAACATCACCGCACGGCTAGTGGCAACTATCGGTGATGAGATCGCCCGGTTTAACGCTCCGGCCCAACACCAGCAGGGAGCAACGCCATGACCAGCAAGCGGCGTCGTTTCAAGCAAACCCAATCACTGCAAGAACGCCTAGCCGACGAGGCCGTGCGCTCGCAGGCCAAGGCACTCTCTCCGTCTGCAAAAAAGAAGCCCTGCTCAGGAGAGCCCGGCAAGGCGAGACCCCAGCCAATCTGACGGAGTGGCTGACGACCCCAGGTTCACGAGCGCCGATCTAGGCCGCGCCATGATCAACCAGCCCCAATTCGATTCCTATTCGACGGCTGCGCGCGTCTGTCTAGGAGTTGCGGTCTTTAGCGCCACGATGCTCGCTGCACTGATGACGAGCATTCTTATGTAATAGGGCCTCTCAGTTCGCCGGTCTGCAGCGAGGCTGACGTATTACCCCTATTCGCGCAATAGAAAGGGCCCCAGCTGCGAAAGCTGAGGCCAGTGTTCAGCTGGGCGTCTCAGTGCCGGTAGCGGTGCGGCACCGAACAGGGCGAACAATGCGGCCGCAAGCGCTTCGTTCCTACTCATAAAAAAGGCCCCTGCATCCGGATCATGCAGGGGCCAAGCTGGATCGCCGCACCGCTGTTCACCGAGAAGCAACGGTCGTCGTCCTAGGGCAGAAAAAACACGAAATGAAAATCACGCGCCCTCTTGCCCGGATCATCCCAACGACATCCAGTTCCGGAAATAACTCGTGTGAATCTCGGCGAGACAAATTGCCGCTTTTTCCTGTCCCAAGCGACGGTCCCAATAGAGATGGTCGCGAATGTGCCCCGGGTCTTCGGGGGCAAGACCCGGGGCACGTTCATTCGTCTAATGCCGCTCTGCCGAGGAGCGGCGCATTGCTAACGACGCATCGAAGGTACCGTTCCTAACGTCTTCCTTATCGCCGACCCGAGCCGGCGCTCAACTCGCTTGCGGCTATTGCCGACCTTCTTGACGGCCTTCTTCACCGATGCTGCCGACTTCCGGGTTTTCCTCGCCTCATAGCTCACCTCGTAATCCTACCCGCCGGCGACGCGCGCACGGTCCTGCTTGCGACCGCGCGCGGTCTGCTTCCGCGCTATGCCCGTCGAATGAGGCGCTGTCCGCGCTTGACACCACCGCCCCTCTCGCTGTATGGGCCTGCGCCATGAAGCTGAACCGGACCCACCGCCGCGCCATCTGCCGTCGTCGCACCCGCGACGATGCTGGGCTGCGCCGTGTCCGACGCCATCGCTGATCCTATAAATCAGCCGAGGTTTTCGAGAAGGCCGCGCCCCCAAGCGCGGCCTTCTCGCTTTTCGGCCTGCCCTTTCCCAACACCGACCCCAGAGGAGATCGACATGACCAACGCTACCCATCCGTTCGATGCGCTGATGGACATCACCGCTCGCCCCGAGGTCGTGTTCGTACGCGGCGCCGGCTCGTATTTGTGGGACAGCAACCGCAACCGCTATCTCGATTTCGTGCAGGGCTGGGCCGTCAATCCCCTCGGCCACTCCCCGGTCATCGTGGCCGACGCGCTGGCGGCGCAGGCGAGACGGCTGCTGACGCCGAGCCCGGCGTTCTACAACGAGCAGAGCCTGAAACTGGCAAAGCTGCTGGTCGACAACAGCTGCTTCGACCAGGTGTTCTTTGCGAACTCAGGCGCGGAGGCCATTGAGGGTGCGATCAAGCTCGCGCGCAAATATGGCATGAAGTACAAGAACGGCGCGCATGAGATCATCACCTTCGAAGGCGGCTTCCACGGCCGCACGCTCGCGACCATGTCGGCCTCGGGCAAGAAGGCGTTCGAGCCCCTGTTCGAGCCGAAGGTCTCGGGCTTCCGCAAAGCCAGACTGAACGACATCGAGTCGGTGCGAAAGCTGATCACGTCGTCGACGGTCGCGGTCATGCTGGAGCCGATCCAGGGCGAGGCCGGCGTCTGGCCCGCGACGGATGAGTTCTTGCAGGAGTTGCGGGCGCTGACCCAGCAGCGCGGCCTGCTGCTCATTGTCGACGAGATCCAGACCGGCATCGGCCGGACCGGAAAGCTGTTCGGCTATCAGCACGCCGGGATCGAGCCCGACATCATGACGCTCGGCAAGGGCATCGGCGGCGGCGTGCCGCTCGCGGCCCTGCTCGCGACCGAGCATGCCTCGTGCTTCGATCACGGCGATCAGGGCGGCACCTTCAACGGCAATCCGCTGATGTGCGCCGCGGGGCTTGTCGTGCTCGATCAGATCGGAAAGCCCGATTTCCTGAAATCGGTTGTCGATGCCGGTCTTTTGCTCGAGCGCGAATTGCAGCGGCTGTCGTCGCGGCACGGACTCGGCGAGATCAGGGGGCGCGGCCTCCTGCTGGCGCTCGACCTGAAGATGCCGATCGGCGCGGCCGTGGTTGCCGAGGCGTTTGCGGCCGGCGTGCTGATCAACTCGCCGCAGCCGGACACGCTGCGCTTCATGCCGGCGCTGAACGTGACGCGGGAGGAGATTTCCCTTGTCGTCGACTGCCTGGATACGGTGCTGACCAAGGTCGGCGCGGCACGGCGGGTGGCGTAGGATCCTCCCCCCCTCGTCATTGCGAGGAGCGAAGCGACGAAGCAATCCATCTTCCCGGGTGGAGAGGTGGATTGCTTCGCGGAGCCTGTCATCCGGCGGCGCTTTGCGCCGACCGGGTGGCTCGCAATGACGGCGAGAATTACGGCCGCAGGATCGCCGCGCCCGTCGTCGCCCTGCTCTCCAGGTCGATATGCGCCTTGGCGGCGTCCTTGAGCGCGTAGGCGTGGTTGATCGGCACGTGCAGCTTGCCGTTGATCACGGCGGCGAACAGCGTGTCGGCGCCTTCGAGCAATTCCTTGCGGGTGCCGACATAGTCGTTGAGCTTGGGCCGCGTCGCGAACAGCGAGCCGTGGTTATTGAGTTCGGCGAGCGGGAACGGCGGCACCGGGCCCGACGCGTTGCCGAAGGAGACGAACAGACCGCGCGGCCTGAGGCAGGACAGCGATCCCGGGAACGTGGTCTTGCCGACGCCGTCATAGACGACGTCGCAGAGCTCGCCGCGGCTGATCTGCTTGACGCGTTCGACGAAGTTCTCCTCGTTATAGAGGATGACGTGATCGCAGCCATTGGCGAGCGCGAGATCGGCCTTCGCCTTCGAGCCGACGGTACCGATGACATGCGCGCCGAGCGCCCGCGCCCATTGGCAGGCGAGCAGCCCGATGCCGCCCGCCGCGGCGTGGATCAGCACGCGATGGCCGTGCTCGACCTTGAAGGTCTTGTGCAGGAGATACCAGACCGTGAGGCCCTTCAGCATCAGCACGGCGCCCTGCTCGTAGGTGATATGGTCGGGCAGCTTGACGAGCTTGTCGGCCGGGATGACGCGCTCGGACGCGTAGCCGCCGAGATTGTAGTAGTAGGCGACGCGATCGCCGGGGTGGAAATTGGTCACGCCCGGACCCACGGCCAACACCTCGCCTGCAGCCTCATTGCCGGCAATGAACGGCAGGCCGGGCGCCTTGTAGAGGCCGGTGCGGAAATAGACGTCGATGAAGTTCAGACCGACCGCATGCTGGCGGATCCGGACCTCGCCCGTCCCCGGCGCGCCCACCTCGACGTCCTCGTAGGTCAGGACTTCCGGGCCTCCCACCTGGTGCACGCGCACAGCCTTGGTCATGTCGTCGCTCCCCTCAATATCAGCGTCAAGCGAGCGAATGCCATCGCGGCCGGCTTGTCAACCAAGCGGGCCGGAACCGGCTACGGCACGTTCCGGAAAAGTGCGAACCGGCTTTCCCTCGCGACAAACGCGCAGCGTTTGCGCGGAGATCATGCCCATCAGCGCGCCGGCTTCCTGCGGTTGCGCTTGGCCATGACGTTGAACGCCTCGACCGCGGCCGAGAAGGCAATCGCGAAATAGATGTAGCCGCGCGGAATGTGGAATTTGAATCCGTCGGCCACCAGCGCCACGCCGATCAGCACCAGGAAGGCCAGCGCCAGCATCTTGGTGGTCGGATGCTCCGCGACAAACCGCGCCACCGGTCCCGACGAGATGTACATGATGACGCAGGCGATCACGACCGCCGCGATCATGATCTCGATGTCCTGCGCCATGCCGATCGCGGTGATGATCGAATCCAGCGAGAACACCAGGTCGATAATGATGATCTGCACGATCACCCAGAAGAACGCGCTGGCGCTCGGCCTGTCGCCGGCTTCCCCCTCGCGCGCCTCGACCTCGCCGTGGATCTCGTGGGTTGCTTTCGCGATCAGGAACAGGCCGCCGCCTATCAGGATGATGTCGCGCCACGACAGCGCGACGTCGCTGACTGATATCACCGGTTGGGTCAGCCCGATCAGCCAGACCAGGATCGAGAGCAGCAGAATGCGGAACACCAGCGCCAGCAGCAGGCCGATCTGCCGCGCGCGCTTGGCCTGCGCCGGCGGGATCCGCGACACGATCACCGACAGGAAAATCACGTTGTCGATGCCGAGCACGATCTCGAGCGCAGTCAGGGTCAGCAACGCCGCCCAGGCTTCCGGGCTGGTGATCAGTTGCATCATGCTCTGAAGGCTTTCATCCGGCGGATCACGGTATCGCTGCCGATGATGTAGACGGCGATGGCGCAGAGACCGAAGGTGATCGGGGCTCCGACCACGAAATCGTTGGCGAGCGTGTACATGCCGAGCAGCGCCCATGCGCCGAGCAGCCACAGCGTCAGCCAGCGCAGCCGCACCACACGCAGCGGATGCAGCACGTGGAACGGCGCGAAGGTCAGCACGATCAGGAGCGCGACCACGATCGTCGACAGCACGGGCGGCAGATGCAGCAGGAACAGGTAGAACGCCGCCGCATTCCACAGCGCCGGGAAGCCGCGGAAATGGTTGTCATCGGCCTTCATGCGGCGGTCGGCGAAATACAGCGCGCTGGAGACCACGATGCCGATGCCGAGGATCGGCGCCGCCAGCGGCAGCAGCATGCCGCTCGCGGTGATCGCATAGGCCGGCACGAACACATAGGTGACGAAATCAACCACCAGGTCGAGCACCTCGCCCGACCAGTTCGGCTGCAGCCGCACCACGTCGAGCCGGCGCGCCAGCGGGCCGTCGATCCCGTCGATGATGAGCGCGACCCCGAGCCAGGCGAACATGTTGGCCCAGTGCTCGCGCACCGCCTCCAGCATCGCCAGCAGCGCGACCCCGGCGCCGAGCGCCGTGAAAATATGAACGGTGAATGCGGCGGTCCGCATCCGTTCTGGCAACGCATCGGGCTGGCTCGAATGCTCCATCGGCCGAGTGCTATCAGGAATCGGACCGGTTTGCATATGCGGTCTTGCGGCGTTCCGCCGCGCAAAGCGTTGGAGACTCTTGGTGGTTACCGATGGCTTGAAAATCGGGCCAAGCATGTCAAATGTCCTGATATGACCGACAGCTCGCTGGATTATGACGTTATCGTAATAGGCGGCGGTCCGGCCGGATTAACGGCTGCGATTGCCCTTGCCGACGCAGGTGCGCGGACTGCGCTGCTGGCGCGCCGCGCGCCCTATGCCGACAACCGGACCACCGCGCTGCTCGGTGCCTCGACCGATATCCTGGATCGGCTCGACGTCTGGCGGCGCTGCAGCGACCGAGCGGCGGCGCTCAAGACCATGCGCCTCGTCGACGACACCGGCCGCCTGATCCGTGCGCCCGAGGTGCGCTTTTCGTCCGATGAGATCGGCCGCGAGCAATTCGGCTTCAACATCGACAACCGCTCGCTGGTCGCGGCGCTCGAGGACCGCGCCGGCGAAATGTCCGCGCTGACGCGGTTCGACGATGAAGCCGCCTCGGTGCGGCCGGACGATGCCGCGGTTACCGTGGTGACGCGGCAGGGCCAGTCGCTTCAGGCCCGGCTCGTGGTCGGTGCCGACGGGCGCAATTCATTGTCCCGCGAGGCCGCCGGCATCGAGGTGACAAGCCGCGAGCTCGGGCAGTCCGCCCTCACCTTCAACGTCACCCACACCCGGCCGCACCACAACATCTCGACCGAGTTCCACACCGAGCACGGCCCCTGCGTGTTCGTGCCGCTCAGCGGCGTCAGAAGCAGCGTGGTCTGGGTCTCGGCGCCCAAGGAGGCCGAACGGCTGATGGCGCTCGGGGACGACGAATTGTCGCTCGCCGCCGAGCGGCAATCGCATTCGATCCTCGGTCGCATCGAAGTCCAGGGCGGCCGTCACGTGTTTCCGCTGGCGATCGAACGGCCGCGGCAATTCGCCAAGGACCGGATCGCGCTGGTCGGGGAATCCGCCCATGTGCTGCCGCCGATCGGCGCGCAGGGCCTCAATATGGGACTGCGCGATGCCGCCGATATCGCCGAGATCACCGGTCAGGCGATCGGTGGTGGCGAAGATCCCGGCGCGCCCAATGTGCTGTCGCGCTACCAGGCGGCGCGGCGCCCCGATGTCGCCAGCCGGACCTGGGCGATCGACATCGCCAACCGATCGCTGCTGAGCGATTTCCTCGGCATGCAGACGGCGCGTGCTGCCGGCCTGCATCTGCTCGGCGCATTCGGCCCGTTGCGGCGCCTGGCGATGCGCGAAGGCCTCGCTCCGTCGTGGCGGCGGTGAGCAAAGCGTTTTCGAGCGAAGTGGGTACCGGTTCGCGTTAAGAAAACGCGTCAAATAAGAAGCGCGCCGATCAGGGAAACACCAGCCGTCCGCTCTGGATGAACCACATCACGCTGGTCAGCGTGACCACGGAGGCGAAGGTGCCGATCAGCACCGCGACCGACGCCGGCTCGATCCAGGTGTCGTTCTGCCGCGCGATCACGAACACGTTGAGCGCCGGCGGCAGCGAAGCCATCAGCACCGCTGTCGCGGCCCAAGGCTGCGCGAACGGGCCGAACAGCAGCATCAGGCCGAAAGCCAGCAGTGGATGGATCAAAAGCTTGATCGCGACCACGCCCGGGACCTCCCACGGCACCCGCTCGAACGGCCGCAGCGCCACCGTGATGCCGAGCACGAACAGCGCTGTCGGCGCGGCGGCGTTTTCCAGGAACTGGATGGTGCGATCGAGCGCGACCGGGATCGGGATGTGAAACGCGGCGACCAGCGCCCCGAACACCGCCGACATGATCAGCGGGTTCTGCACGATCTGTCGCAGCACCACGCCGAGTGCGTGCAGCAGCGAGGGATGGTCGCGGTCGGTGAGCTCGATCAGCAGCGGCACGATCGAGAACAGGAAGATGCTGTCGCAGCAGAAGATCAGCGCCGTCGGCGCCGCCGCCTTGGCACCGAGCACGGCGAGCGCGAGGCCAGGCCCCATATAGCCGATATTGCCGTAGGCGCCCGACAGGCCGGCCAGCGTCGCCTCGCGCAGCGTGAGCCCGCCGATCAGCTTGCCCGCGACCATCGCCAGGAAGAATGCGAGCACGGTTCCGAGCGTGGTGGCGATCAGAAATGGCGGGTTGTTCAGCTGCGCAAACGGCGTCTTGGACATGATCCCGAACAGCAGCGCCGGCAACGAAACGTAAAGCAGGAAGAAATTCATCCAGGCGAGCCCGCTCTCTGGCAAATCCTTGGCCTTGCCGCACGCATAACCGATGAAGATCAAGCCGAAATACGGCAACGCCAGATTGAGGATATCGATCATTCTGAAAGTAGTTTCTCGGCCGGATTTCGGGTCGTTTTTGCAGGGCTGGAATCGGTAAAGCGCGGGTTAATTCGGACCTTAGCCCCTAGCATCGGCCACAATGTTGGTCTATCGACGAGCCATGATCAAAGCGCGCACCGCCAAGTTTCAGATCGGGCAGATCGTCCGTCACCGGGTGTTCTCCTTCCGGGGCGTGATTTTTGATATCGACCCGGAGTTCAACAACACCGAGGAATGGTGGCTGTCGATCCCCGAGGACATGCGGCCCCACAAGGACCAGCCGTTCTACCATTTGCTCGCGGAAAACTCGGAGACCGAGTACGTCGCCTATGTCTCGGAGCAGAACCTCTTGCCCGACGAGTCCGGCGAGCCGATCCGGCATTCGCAGGTGGCGGAGATCTTCATCAAGGATAAATCGGGCGGCTACCGTCCGCGCAATCCCTCGCTGAACTGAGGTCCGGCGGCGCTCCGGCGAATGCCACGGCGTTCGCGCTGCCACGCTCACACCCCCTCGCGCCTGGCCAAGACAACCGCGATCGCCCAGACAACAAATCCCGCCAGCGCCAGCCCCGCGCCGACGAGGCCGGTCGACGTCCAGCCATAGCCGGCTGCGACCGCCATTCCGCCGAGCCACGGACCCAGCGCATTGGCGACGTTGAAGGCGGAGTGGTTGAGCGCCGCGGCGAGGCTCTGTGCCTCGCCCGCGACGTCCATCAGGCGGGTCTGCAACACGGTGGCGAGCGCCCCGCCCAGCCCGATCAGGAACACGTCGGCGGTCAGCGTCCAGAAATTTCCGGCCGCCAGCGGATACAGCGCGAGCGTCGCCGCCGACCACAGCAGGAGCCCGCCCGCGGTTGCCATCAGCGCGCGGTCGGCGAAGCGCGGCACGATGATGTTGCCGGCGGTGAGGCCGGCGCCGAACACGCATAGCGTGACCGGCACCAGCGCGGGCGAGGTGTGGGTCACCGCCAGCATGGTCGAGGCCAGGTAGGTGTAGACCGAGAACAGCCCGCCGAAACCGATGGCGCCGATCGCCAGCGTCAGCCAGACATGCTTGCGCCCGAGTGCCGACAGTTCGCGCAGCGGGCTCGCCTTGCTGTTGGCGGCATCACGCGGGGCGAAGATCAGCACCAGGATCGCGGTCAAGAGCGCGAGGCCGGCGACGATCGCGAAGGCCCAGCGCCAGCCGATCGCCTGCCCGACCCCGTTGGCGAGCGGAACGCCGACCGTCGTCGCGATGGTGAGCCCCAGCAGCACGCGGCCGACAGCCGCCGTGCGCCTGTCCGTCGGGACCAGCGAGGCCGCGACCAGCATGGCGATGCCGAAATAGGCGCCGTGCGGCAGCCCCGCCAGGAAGCGCAGCGCCAGCATGGTGTGATAATCGGGGGCGAGCCCCGAAAGGCCGTTCATCAGCGCGAAGAAACCCATCAGCGCGATCAGCAGCGTCCGCCGCGTCATGCGCGCCGACAACACCGCGATGACCGGCGCACCGACGACGACGCCGAGCGCGTAGGCGCTGATCGCGTGGCCGGCCTGGGGCTCGCTGATGTGCATGTCGTGGGCGAAGAACGGCAACAAGCTCATGGTCGCGAATTCGGCGATGCCGATTGCGAAGCCGCCCATCGCCAGCGCGAGATGGACGATGCCGGGATGAAACGTTCCGGGGATGTTGTCCTGGCTGACGCGAACGCCAACATCGACCGAAGCACCGCCGGTCGGGTGCTCCCGAGGCCGGGAGCGCGGTTCCCGCCGTTGCGTGCCGGCTTGCTGGGACATTGCGCGACTTCCATGACTGCGAGCGGCGGCCAGGATTCGCGGAAGAACCACGCGCGCATTTGCGCATCGAAGGCGCTGTTCGCGCTTTCGTCTGGCCTCCCGTATCGGATTTATGATTGTGCTTCGACGCCGGACTTGTCCGGACCAGGCACCGCCGATGCGCGCTCATCGCGCGACGCAATCGAAGCACCCTTCGACGACCATCGCACACGATCTGCGCAATCACCAGCGCAGCAGGCTGCCAGCAGCCAGTCTGTTTCGCATGACAAAAAAGGCGCCCTTCCGGGCGCCTTTTGATCGCGATGATCTCGCGTTTTCTTGAACGCGTGATTGAGGTGTTTACTTGGCCGCCGGGTTGGCCGGCGCCGGAGCCTGCGCAGAGCCACCGCCCGCGCCTTCCAGCTTCTTGCGCTGCTCTTCGGCGCGCTTCTGCAACTCTTCCTGCAGCTTCTTCGAGTTTTCCTCGAACACCTTTGGATCGGTCGGCGGGCCGTCATAGGCCTTGGCGAATTCGGTGTTGAGCGGCAGCGGCAGCGTCAGCGGCGCGCCGTTGGAATTGATCGCCTGGACCACGAGGTTCTGGCCCTTCTTCATGTTGGCGATCAGCTCGGGCGTTGCTTCATAGTCGGACATGCAGCCGTTCTGGAAGCAGATCACATAGGGCGCCTGCTGCGGCGGGTTGCCGTCGACGATGATACGGGTGCCGTGCACGAGCTGCATGCCGAGCGGCAGCGTGACGCGCAGGATCTTCTTCGGCTCGCCTTCCGGCTCGATGATCACGGCGGCGATCACCGGCTGGCCGGACTCGATGCGGCCGTCCTTGCCGGTGAAGCAGACCTGCTTGGCGTTGGCTTCCTGGCCCTTCAGGCAGAACTTGGTCCAGGGGGCGTAGATCAGCTGGATCTGCTGATCCTGCGCCGGCGGCTGGGCGGCCGCAGCGGGCGGCTGGCCGGCGGCCGGTGCTTGGGCGGGCGCCTGGGCTGCCGGAGCCTTCGGAGCTGCCTTGGGTGCCGCCTTGGGCGCAGCCTTCGGTGCCGCAGGCGCCGGCGCTGCCGGCTGCTGGGCCCGAGCGGCAGGAACCAGGAGCGCTGCAGAGAATGCCGTCGCCGCCATCAGGGCAACAATTCGCCCATGCGGCCGGACCGGGGCGGCCAAGATACGGAAATTCATTGCGGAAAACCCTTTCTGAACGGAAGCCCGAAACCGCTGCAGGCGCCGACACATAGCCGTTTGGGCGGCTGTCTCCTAGTCAATTGAGGCGGATACGTGACAGGCGTTCCCGCCTTCGAATTGCACGCCTTCAATACAGCGGCGCGCGGAAAGATCAATGCCGACAAGCGGATTTGCGCCCATCTCGCGGCGAGTTTCAGCGGCCTGTGATAAACCTCCGGGCGTGACGTTTCGCGAATCAAATCCGGCGCCTCACGCACGTGTTCCCGGGCACACTTGGCGCGCCGCATGGGCCGCCATCTGGCTGGTCCTGGGGTACACGACGAGCGGGCTGGTCCCTGCGGCGGCCGCCGAGAGCCACGCGATCGCGATGCATGGCGCCCCCGCGCTGCCACCCGACTTTACCCACCTGCCCTATGCCAATCCCGACGCTCCCAAGGGTGGCCGCCTGGTCCAGGGCGTGATCGGCACCTACGACAGCCTCAATCCCCTGATCATCAGGGGCGTCCCCGTGCAGCAGGTCAGGGGCTACGGCTATGAGCGCGGTTATGTCTACGAAAGCCTGATGGCGCGGGGCAATAACGAGCCGTTCACGCTGTACGGCCTGCTCGCGCGCAGCGTCGAGACCGACGACGCCAGAAGCTATGTGACATTCCACATCGATCCACGCGCCCGCTTCTCGGATGGCCGGCCGGTACTGGCCGACGACGTGCTGTTCTCGCTGGCGCTGCTGCGCGACCACGGCCGTCCGATGCACCGTCAGTATTATTCGAAAGTCGCAAAGGCCGAGGCGCTCGACCCGCTCACGGTCCGGTTCGATTTCGGCGGCGTGGCGGACCGCGAATTGCCGCTGATCCTCGGCCTGATGCCGATCCTGCCGCGGCACGCCATCGACCCCGAAAAATTCGAGGAAACCACCTTGGCCCCACCGATCGGGTCCGGCCCCTACCGCGTGACGGCGGTCAAGCCCGGCGCCAGCGTCACCTTCACGCGGGATCCCAATTATTGGGGCCGCGATCTGCCCATCAACCGCGGCCTCTGGAACTTCGACGAGATCAGGCTCGATTACTACCGCGAGGCCAACGGCATGTTCGAGGCCTTCAAGCGCGGCCTGTATGATTTCCGGACCGAGACCGAGCCGTTGCGCTGGCACGACGGCTATGACTTCCCGGCGGCGCGCAACGGCGAGGTGATCCGCGACACCATCAAGATCGGCACGCCGCGGCCGTCCGAATTCCTGGTTTTCAACAGCCGGCGGCCGAAATTCGCCGACCTGCGGGTGCGACAGGCACTGGCGATGCTGTTCGATTTCGAATGGGTCAACCGCAACTATTATTTCGGACTGTTCTCGCGGGCCGGCGGTTTCTTCGCCGGATCGGATCTGTCCGCCTATGGCCGCCCCGCCGGCGATCGCGAGCTCGAGCTGCTCAAGCCATATCTGTCGCACATCCAGCCCGATATCCTCGACGGCCGCTATCGACTGCCGGTCACCGACGGGTCGGGGCGCGACCGCGGCCTCCTGCGCAGTGCGCTCGCGCTGCTCACCGAGGCGGGCTACGCGCTCGACGGCACAGTCTTGAAGCAGCGCTCGACAGGGACGCCGCTGCGCATCGAGATCCTGGTGACGACGCGCGAGCATGAGCGGATCGCCCTCGCCTATCAGCGCGACCTGAAGCGGGCCGGCATCGAAGCCGCGGTGCGGGTGGTCGACGCGGTGCAGTTCGAGCAGCGCCGGGTCGGCTATGACTTCGACATGATCCCCATCCGCTGGGACCAGTCGCTGTCGCCGGGCAACGAGCAGTGGTTCTACTGGAGCAGCCAGGCCGCCGATGTGCCGGGCACAAGGAATTACATGGGCGCCAAGGATCCCGCCATCGACGCCATGATCGCGGCGCTGCTCGCGGCGCGCGAGCGGCCGGCCTTCGTCTCGGCGGTGCGGGCGCTGGACCGGGCCCTGATGTCGGGCTTCTACGCTATCCCCCTATTTAACTTGGGAGAGCAATGGATCGCGCGCTGGAATCGGATAGAACGGCCTTCGACCACGGCGTTGACGGGCTACCTGCCGGAAACCTGGTGGCAGACGCCCGCCGCGCAGTCCAAGTGATTTCCAAGTGATTTGCGACCCGATGCGGCATGATCTGGTCCGATCGAAGCGATGCAACCGACGTTGAACCTGTGAACCAGTCGATCACCTCGCCAACGCTCGATACCTTGTTCAAGCGCACTTTGGCGCGGCAACCCGAGGCGCTGGCGCTGGTCGACCCGCTCAACAAGCAGCGCATCACCGGACAGACCCGCAAGCGCCTGACCTATGCCCAGGCCGACCGCGCGATCTCGGCGATCGCCGCCCACTTCGTGCAGAGCGGATTGCCGGCCAACACGGTGATCGCCGTGCAGCTGCCCGGCACGGTCGAATTCGCCTTGACCGTCCTTGCCGCGCATCGGGTCGGCCTGGTGGTGGTGCCGCTGCCGCTGCTGTGGCGGCAGGCCGAGCTGACGTCCGTGCTCAACCGCACCGCGGCGCGGGCGATCGTCAGCTGCGGCCGGATCGACGGCGTCTCCTATGCCGACATCGCCATGAACGCCGCGGCCGAAGCGTTCTCAATCCGCCATGTCTGCGGCTTCGGGACCGATCTGCCCGAAGGCATGGCGTCGCTCGACCAGGCGATCCTGGAGGACTCCCGGGCCTCGCGCCCGATGATCCAGGACGGCCGCAAGCCGGCGCTGATCTCCTTCGACGTCACCAGCGAAGGTCTTCGTCCGGTGCCGCGGGCGCATTTCGGCCTGATAGCCGGCGGGCTCGCGATGTCGCTGGAGAGCGATCTGCCGCAAGGCGCCACCATCATGTCGGCATTCGCGCCGATGTCGTTCGCCGGCATCTGCGCGTCGCTGGTGACCTGGCTGCTGTCGGGCGGAACGCTGGTGCTGCACCACCCGTTCGACGAGGAAGCGTTCGAGACCCAGTTCAACGATCACACCTGCAACACGCTGATCGCGCCGGCGCAGCTCGTACTGCGGCTCGACGAGCGCGGCCTGTCGGAGCGCCTGCCCAGCCTGCGCACCGTGATTGGCCTCTGGCGTACGCCCGAGCAGGTTGCCTCCAGCGCGCACTGGAGCTCGCGGCGGGTGACCATGACCGACGTCTATCTGTTCGGCGAGGCCGGGCTGTTCGGCGCCCGCCGCACCGCCGAGGACGGATCGCCGGCCGTGATCAAGCCGGGGCCGCACAGTGCGCCGCGCGAAGCGCCCGGCGCATCGGTCGCCGGCGAGATCCTGCTGACGCCGAAGGGCACGCTCGGCCTGCGCGGCCCGATGGTGCCGGTCGCCGCCTATGCGCCGCCGCCTCCGCCCGGCGACAGCCTGATCGCGCCGCCGCCGCGCGATTTCGTCGACACCGAATATGCCGCGCGGGTCGATCGCGCGACCGGGGCCGTCAACATCACCGCGCCGCCGTCGGGGGTGATGACGGTCGGCGGCTACCGCTTCCTCGCCCAGGAGCTGCAGGAGTGGTCGCGCCGCCTCGGCCAAGGCGCGCTGCTCACCGCATTGCCGGACCGTCTCAGCGGCCACCGGCTCGCCGGACGGGCACAGGACAATGCGCGCGCCCGCGACGCCCTCACAGAACTTGGGCTTAACCCCTTGATGGTCGAGGCATTTCGCGACCGTGGCGGCGCCGGGTTGAGTTAAAATCTTATCATTGTGTTAGTCTTATCATTGTGTTGACGCCGCATTAAGCCATGCGAACTAGCATCGCAGCCGTTGCTGATCTTAAGCATTGGTTTCGAGCGTTCGAATGTCCCAGCAAGGTCCGGTCCTCATCGTATCGGCGTCGACAAAGCCGTCGTTTGCCGCAGCCCTCGATGAGACGAAACTCTTCCCGGTCGTGGTCACCGACTGGAACGAGGTCGGACGGGCCATCGAGCAGGTCAAGCCGGCCGCGATCATCGCGGCCGCCGAGGGCGTCGACTTCGTCACCCTGTCGGGTCTCGCCAAGCGCGCTGCCGCCCGTGCGCCGTATCTGCCGCTGATCGCGGTCGATCCCGCGACCACCCTGCCCGACACCGTGATTGCATTCTTCCAGAACAAGGGTCTGCCGGATCGGCTGGTCGCCCGGCTCAACGCGTCCTTACGCGTTCGCGCGCTGCATTCTACCGTGATGCGCCGCCTGGTGCCGCCGGCACCGATCGCCCTGTCTGACATCGATCCGATCGGAGAGGCCACCGCGCTGTTGATCGGCCGCGGCGGCGCTTATCCGACGCTGTCGGTCGCGCTCGGCGAACGCGCCGGCGTGGTCGGCGCGCTGAGCATCGAGGCCGCCGCCAAGCATCTCTCGAGCCGCGATATCGACGGCATCGTGCTGGCGGAAGGCTTCACGCCGCGGGTGATGGATGCGTTCCTGACCGTGCTGACCGAGGATGTCCGCTTCCGCCCGTTGCCGGTGATCGTCGCCTCGGGCGAGCTGACGCCGCGATACGAGCTGCCCAATCTCGAGATCGTCACGGCCGGGCCGACCCGCATCGCCGACATGGCGCTGCCGATGATCCGCCAGCACGCCTTCGAGGCGCGGCTCGGCCGCATGCTGAAGGCGATCGACGCCAAGGGCCTGATCGATGCCCGCACCGGCCTGCTCACCAAGGCCGCGTTCGAGCGCGACTTCGCGACCGCAGTCTACCAGACCGCCGAGCGCGGCGGCGCGCTCTCGGTGGCACGCTTCACCTTCGACAACACGCAGCCGCGCGCGCAGTTCGACGGCGCGCGGATCATCAGCCGGCTGATGCGCCGAGCCGATTTCGGTGCCGTGCATGACGAGCGCTCGCTGGTCGTGGCATTCGCCGGCACCGACCTGCGCAACGCGCAGGCGATCACGCGGCGATTGGCGAGCGTCATGCGCCACACCCAGAACGGCCGCCGCGACGCCCGCGCCGAGCCCGCCGTCAGCGTCGCAACGCTGATGCCGGGCGATTCCGCACTGTCGCTGCTGGGGCGGCTGTTCGGAGCGCCGGAGCGCGCGGCGTCGTAAGGCCCGCGGATTTTAGGGCACGGTCATCGCCGGCGTAGCATGACCGATCAAGCCGCTGCGATTTCAGTCCGGCAACAGCCCCATGCCCGCGGCAAGCAGCACGAGAGCCTCCATGATCATATGGGCGCAGAGCTGGGCGGCCATCCCCTGAACGTCCTGTGGCGGGCTGACTGTGTTGAAATCCATCGCGACGATATTCAAGCCTGAAAGGCTGCGCAGCAATTCGATCCCCTCGCGGGCCGACAGGCCTCCCCAGGCGGGCGTGCAGACGCCGGGAGCAACCGATGGATCGAACACATCCATGTCCCAGCACAGATAGACCGGCCGCGCGCCGACGACCTGGCTGAATTCCGCGACGGTCTGCGCGAAACCGCGCCGCATCAGCTCCTCGATCGTGACGACGCGAAATCCGAGCGACCGCGTATGTTCGAGCACACCCGGGCAATAGGTGAAGCCGCGCACGCCGATGTGCCAGGATCGGCCGGCGTTCACCACGCCTTCCTGCGCCGCGTTGGTGAACTGCGTGGCCGCATTGTACCGATCGTCCGGCGTATACGGATATGCATCGGTATGGCTGTCGATATGCAGTGCGACGAGATCCTTGTGATACCGGGCTGCGGCGCGCATCAGCGGAAGCGAGACCGAACCGTCGCCGCCGATCCCGACCGGCACCGCGCCAAGCTCGAGAATCCGGCCAGCGGCAGCCTCGATCTTGACAAAGGCGTCTTCGATGCGTCCCGGCACCAAGGCAACATCGCCGGCATCGACTGCACCCAGCAATGACAGCACATCGACGTCGGCGAGCGACGGATGATAGCGGCGAATGAGCCGCGACTCCCGCCGGACCTCCAGGGGACCTTGCCGGGCGCCGACGCGGAACGGATGCGTGCCGCAATCGAACGGCACGCCGAGCACGGCAGCGCGGCTGCCCGGCCGCGGTAACCCCGCCGGCAATCCCATGAATGTTTCCGGACCCACGAAACCCGCCACGTCGCTCATTCTCTGTTCTCTCTTGTCAGCATGTCGAAGGCGGTCAGCGCGTGCACGCGCGACACCGTCGCCAGTTCGGCGATGTCAGCGTACTCGTCCGGCGCGCCCATGTTGTGAGGTGTCGGTCCATAGACGACCGTCGGGATTCCGGACATGCGAAACCAGCGCGCATCGGAGCCGCCGACGCGCATGTTGATCGCCGGCGCCCTGCCGATGATGTCCGTCGCCGCCGTTGCGCAGCGCGTGACGATCTCGTCACCGGGGTCGGTGTGATTGGGTTCGAAGCAGCGCAACACGCGCCATGTGATGCCGGGCAGATCGAGCACCTCTCGCAACAGCGCGAGAACGGCTTCCGACGTGACGCCGACCGGCAGACGCAGGTCGATGGCCGCTCGCGCCTGGCTCGGCACCAGGTTCGGTGACGAACCGCTACTCACCGTTCCGATGTTGACCGTGACGCTCGACAGGACGTCGGCTTCGCCGGCGCCGCACAACGGTTCGGAGACAGGCCTTGCGCGGCGGATGGCGTCGGCGACATTGACCGGCATCGCAACGGCCAGGCTGCGCAGCTCACTCACTCTGTCCAGCGCTTCGCGCAAGCGATCGATCGCATTGATGCCGAGATGGACATGCGCGCCGTGCGCCGCGCTGCCCTCCGCCTCGATCTCGATCCAGAGGAATCCCTTCTCGCCGAAGCGCAGCACCATCGGCGAACCGGCGTCGCCAATGATCACGGCGTCGCCGCTGGCATGGGAGACCTGGTCGAGCAGGTATTTGGTCCCGTACGGACCCATGCTTTCCTCGTCTCCGGCGAGCGTCAGCACCACCTCTCCCGCCCATGCCTCGCGCTGCTCGGCCAGTGCGGCCATCGCGGCCATCGATGCCGCAATGCCGCCCTTCATGTCAGCCGCGCCGCGGCCGTAAAGGCGGCCGCCCACGACCTCTCCGTCGGGATTGACCGACCAGCTCATCCGCCCGCCCAACGGATAGGTGTCGAGATGGCCGTTGAACACGATGCGCCGGCCGGGGGCATGGCCCTTGATCCGCGCGACGACGTTGACGATCTCGGCTGTCCCCGGATGCAGCTCAACCGCAACGCCCGGCACATGCGCCCTGAGGAGATCGGCCGCCAGCGCCGCGACGGCGCGCGTGTCGCCGTCCGGATTTGGCGACGCCACTCCGATCAGCCGCATCGCCAGATCGACGACCTGGCTGGTCCGATCGCTCGAAACCGCGCGGCGAACTCGATCAACGTTGTGCAAGGCGCGCTTCCCATATGCGGATTGAGTGGGTGAGCGGCCAGCAGATCGCGAAATACACCACCGCGATGAAGGTGAATATTTCCAGCGGCCTGAACGTTGACGACGACAACTCCATGCCGCGCCGCGTGACCTCGCCGACCGACACCACGGACGCAAGCGAGGAATATTTGATGAGCTGGACGAAATTGGCGGCCAGCGGCGGCAGCACGCTGCGAATCGCCTGCGGGCCAACGATCCGCACAAAGCTCTGCGCGGGCGTCAGGCCGAGCACCTGTGCCGCCTCGCGGTGCCCGACCGGAACGGTCTGGATGCCCGCCCTGAAGACCTCGGAGATGAACACCGCCGAATAGAGCGAGAGACCGAGGATCGATGCGGCCAGCGCATCGATCCTCACATTGAAGACGATCGGCAGCACGTAATAGACCCATAGCAGCTGCACGAGGATTGGCGTATTGCGGACGATTTCGCCGACCGAAAGCGCGATGATGCGCGCGATGCGGAAGCGGGACATCTGCATGATCGCGATGACGAGCCCCAACAGGGTCGCCACCACGAGCGTGACAATTGAAATGAAAAGGGTCATTTCCATGCCGGAGGCAAGAAAGCCCAGATTGTTCGGGATGACGTCCCAGCGAAAGCTGTAGCTTTGCATCTGATGTCTCAGGGCGCGACGATCGGTCCGAGCTTGTTCTTCTCGGCGGCGGCCTTGAGCCGGCCGTCGAGCTTGATGGTGCGTACGAACAGGTTCACGTAGTTCAGCCAGATCTGGTCACCCTGGTTCATGACGTACGCGTAAGGCGTCACGGACAGGTTTTCCGGCGGCGCCACCGTCGTAGTCCAGTCGAACTGGGCATTCATTTTGATCGAGGCCGGATAATCGGTCATGACGACGTCGACGCGTTGCGCCATCAGCTCAGCCTGGGTCGTGGCGGGAGGTGCGACCGCGACGGTCTTGGCGTTCTTGAAGTAGGACCGCATGAAGTTCTCGACATAGCTGCCGAGCGAGACGCCGGCGTTGACGCCCGGCTTATCGATATCCGCCCAGGATGTGATCGGGCCGCCTTTGCGCACGACGGCATAGACGCCGCTCGTCAGATACGGGTCCGAGAACGCGACGGCCTGCGCACGCTTCATCGTCGCCCCGACGCCGAACATGCCGAGATCGCATTTGTTGGCCTGCAGGTCGGCGATGAAACTGCCAAAGCTGGTCTCCACATAGTCCAGCTTCACGCCCATGTCCTTGGCGAGTTCCTTGGAGAGATCGATGTCGATCCCCTCGAGCTGTCCGCTATCTGGATTGCGGAACGAAATTGAATAGTACATCGGCCAGATGCAGACCCTGAGTACCCCGCTCTTGGTGATCTCGTAGAGGCGCGACTGCGTCTGCTGGGCAGCCGCCGGCGTCATCG
Source organism: Bradyrhizobium sp. USDA 4503 (assembly GCF_054055815.1). Taxonomy (NCBI): domain Bacteria; kingdom Pseudomonadati; phylum Pseudomonadota; class Alphaproteobacteria; order Hyphomicrobiales; family Nitrobacteraceae; genus Bradyrhizobium; species Bradyrhizobium sp. USDA 4503. The sequence continues at coordinate 1,363,629 of NZ_JBSRXS010000001.1, read as the reverse complement.
AGAGAAAGAGCGCGCAAACGAAGGCAAGTCGGCGCAGATTTGGCATGAGCTTCAATCTCCTGTCGTGCAGTGATCACTCGTCAAACTGATTGAGAAAGCGCTTGGCGCGCTCGGTTGTCGGCCGTTCGAAAAAGGCGGCCGGCGTGCCGTGCTCAACGATCATCCCCTCGTCCATGAACACGACATGGCTCGCCACGCGGCGGGCGAAGCCCATCTCGTGCGTCACCACGAGCATCGTCATGCCTTCGAGCGCGAGCGTGCGCATGACCTGCAGCACCTCGCGGCGAAGTTCGGGATCGAGAGCCGACGTCGGCTCGTCGAACAGGAGTATCTTCGGCTGCATGGCAAGCGCCCGGGCGATCGCGACGCGTTGTTGCTGGCCTCCGGACAGCCTGGCCGGATAGGCATCGCGCTTCGCCTCCATGCCGACCTTCTGAAGCAGCCGTTCGGCCGTGACGACCGCCTCATCCCGGCTGACCCCGCGCACGCGCATCGGGGCCTCGATGATGTTTCCCAGCACCGTCATGTGCGGCCACAGATTGAACTGCTGGAACACCATTCCGATTTCCGGCCGCACCTTGCGGGCAGCGAGCCGCACATCGGACGATGGCCGGGCCTGCGAGACCGTCGCCCCCTCCATCACGACGCGCCCGTCGGAAGGAGCCTCCAGCAGCGCCATGCATCGCAGAAGGGTCGTCTTGCCTGAGCCGCTTGGACCGATGATGCAGGTCGACTGCCCGGTGCCCAGCGCAAGATCCACGCCGTTCAGAACGGTGTGGGCGCCGAAGCGTTTGACCACCGCTTCGGCGGCCAGGACCGACGCGGCGCACGATGCGTGGCTTGTGTTCATCCCCGCAGACCCTCCAGACGACTTCATCTCGAAACATAAGCAAATATAATGCCAATGCTCGTCACGCTCAGATTGCGGTAACATTATCTGGAATTTCGCCGGCGTGATGTGCGAAAATTCCTTGTATTATTGGCGTTTCCCTCCATGCTCATACCACGAGCGACATCGAAACGATATATAGATATTGGTTATGGATCGGCGTCTTGTTGAGATTTTTCATGCTGTTATGCAGCATCGATCGGCAACCGAGGCCGCGCGTGCACTCGGGGTATCGCAGCCGGCTGTGAGTGCGGCCTTGAAACGGCTGGAGGCAGATGTCGGGTTTGCGCTGTTTCGCCGGGAGAGCCGCCATATCGTGCCTACGCCGGAGGCGCATCTGTTGCACAATGAAGCGATCCGGGCGCTCGCCGGGTTTGCCGAACTGGAGGACGCCGCTGCCGGAATCTCCGCAGGCAAGCGCGGCGTTCTGACGATCGCGAGTCCGGGACCTGGGATAGTCTGGCTTCCGGGCGTCGTCAGCCGCTTCCAGCGCGAGCGCCCGTCAACAACGATCAGGCTCCTGACCCGAAGCTCCGAGAATGTCCGGAGCCTGGTCTCGGCACGTGCATTCGACTTCGGAGTCGCCGAGCCGCCGTTCGACCGCACCAATGTCGTGTTGCGGCGCTACCGGATGTCGCTCGACTGCGTGATGCCTGCAACGCATGCACTGGCTGACCGGAAAGTCGTCACGCCCGATCTGCTCGAGCGACATGATCTGATCATCACCTCGCAGAGCCGATCGACCTATGCCGCGGTATCGCGCGCCTTCGAAGCCAGCGGTACGCCGTTTCATCCAGCGATCGAGTGTGAATTCTTTGCCGTCGCGCTCAACCTCGTCATCGATGGCGCGGGTGTCTGCCTCGTCGACGCGCTCAGCGCGTCCGAAACGCTCAGGCGAACCAGCGGAGCGAGCAAGCTCGTCGTCCGCCCCTTCGCGCCGGCGATCCACTACGAGGTCGGAGTCCTGAAGCCGACGATCGGCGAACTCAGCGTTCTCGCCGAGCAGTTCCTGAAACTGCTCGACGACCACGTTGCGCCCTATTTGATCCGATCCTGAGGGGGGCTTGCGTCGCACCGCGTGTCAAGCCGCCTTCTTGCTCTCGGCGAGATTGGCGAGCTGGCGCAGGATCTCGGTGGTGCCGGCGAGCCGCTCTTCCGGCGTATCCCACTCCTGGAAGAACACCACCTTCATGTCGGGCCGCACCTTGGCGGCCTGGCCGTGCTGGCGGATGAAGCCCACCAGTCGCTCCGGATGCGCAAAGCTGTTGTCGCGGAATGCGATCACGGCGCCCTTCGGGCCGGCGTCGACCTTCCCGACATTGGCCCTTCGGCAATAGGCCTTGATCGCCGCGACCTTGAACAGATAGCGCACCTCGTCCGGCAGCACGCCGAAGCGGTCGCGCATTTCGGCGGCGAAGGCGTCGATGTCCTCGTCGGTGTCGAGATCGGCGAGCCGGCGATACAGCGACAGCCGCACGCTGAGGTCGTTGACATAGTCCTCGGGGATCAGGACCGGCATGCCGATCGTGATCTGCGGCGACCAGCGGTCGGCGGCCGGCTCGGCGACGCCGGCCTTGAGGTTGACGATCGCCTCCTCCAGCATCGACTGGTACAGCTCGAAGCCGACTTCCTTGATGTGGCCGGATTGCTCTTCGCCGAGCAGATTGCCGGCGCCGCGGATGTCGAGGTCGTGCGAGGCGAGCTGGAAGCCGGCCCCCAGCGTCTCCAGCGACTGCAGCACCTTGAGCCGCCGCTCCGCCTGCGCCGTGATCTTCTGCTGTGCCGGCAGCGTGAACAGCGCATAGGCGCGCAGCTTGGACCGGCCGACACGGCCGCGCAGCTGGTAAAGCTGGGCGAGGCCGAACATGTCGGCGCGGTGCACGATCAGCGTATTGGCGTTCGGAATGTCGAGGCCGGACTCGACGATCGTGGTCGACAGCAGGATGTCGTACTTGCCGTCGTAGAACGCGGACATGATGTCCTCGATCACGGTCGGCGGCATCTGGCCGTGGGCGACGGCGACCTTCATCTCCGGCACGTTCTTGTCGAGGAAATCCTTGACGCCGGCGAGATCTTCGATCCGCGGCACGACGTAGAACGCCTGCCCGCCACGGTAGCGTTCGCGCAGCAGCGCCTCGCGGATCATCAGGGGATCATGCGGCGCGACGAAGGTGCGCACCGCAAGACGATCGACCGGCGGCGACGCAATGATCGAGAGCTCCCGGACGCCGGTCAGCGCCAGTTGCAGCGTGCGCGGGATCGGGGTTGCCGACAGCGTCAGCACGTGGACCTGGGCGCGCAACTGCTTCAGCCGCTCCTTGTGGCTGACGCCGAAGTGCTGCTCCTCGTCGACGATCAGGAGGCCCAGATCCTTGAACTTGATCGCCTTGCCGAGCAGCGCGTGGGTGCCGACGACGATGTCGACGCTGCCGTCGGTGAGCCCCTTCTTGACCTGGTTGAGCTCCTTGGTCAACACCAGCCGCGACGCCTGCGCCACATTGACCGGGAAACCTTTGAAGCGCTCGGTGAAAGTCCGCGAGTGCTGACGCGCCAGCAGCGTGGTCGGCACCACCACCGCGACCTGCCTGCCCTCCAGCGCCACGGCGAACGCCGCGCGCAGCGCCACCTCGGTCTTGCCGAAGCCGACGTCGCCACAAATCAGCCGGTCCATCGGACGGCCGATCTCGAGGTCCTTCAAGGTCGAGGTGATGGCCCCTAACTGATCCTCGGTCTCCTCATACGGGAAGCGCGCGCAGAACTCGTCATAGACGTGCGGCTGCAGCGGGAATTTCGGCGCCTCGTGCAGCTGCCGCTCGGCCGCGATCTTGATCAACTCGCCCGCGATCTCGCGGATCCGGTTCTTCAACTTGGCCTTGCGCGCCTGCCAGCCGCCGCCGCCGAGACGATCGAGCTCGACATTGGCGCTGTCGGAGCCGTAGCGCGACAACAGCTCGATGTTCTCGACCGGCAGGAACAGTTTAGTCTCGGCGGCATAATGCAGTTCGAGACAGTCATGCGGTGCGCCGGAGACTTCGAGCGTCTGCAGCCCGACGAAGCGGCCGATGCCGTGCTCGACATGGACCACGAGATCGCCGGTCGCAAGGCTCGTCACCTCCGAGATGAAATTGTCGAGCTTGCGGCTCGCCTTGCGCGGCCGCACCAGGCGGTCGCCGAGAATGTCCTGCTCGCTGATGACGGCGAACTCGTCGGTCTCGAAGCCGGATTCCATGCCGAGCACCGCCAGCATGGTTTCGTTGCGCGGCGTCGCCTGCACGATCCGCCAGGTGTTGACGCTGGTCGTGTTCAGGAGCTTGTGGTCGCGCAGCATCGCGCCCATGCGGTCGCGCGAGCCCTCGCTCCACAACGCGATCACCACCTTCTTGCGCTGTGACTGCAGCGCGCCGACATGGCCGACCACGGCCTCGAACACGTTGACATTGCTGTCGGCGCGTTCGGGGGCGAAGTTGCGGCCCTGCCGCGCGCCGGCGTCGAACACGTCGGGCGTGCCTTCGGGCACCGCGAACGGCGTCAGCCGCGCCAGCGGCGCATCGCCGAGCAGCTTGGTCCATTCGGCCTCGGTCAGATAGAGCTGGTCCGGCGGCAGCGGCTTATAGACCGCGCCGCTGCCCGGATGCTCCAGCGCCTCGCGCCGTGCGTCATAGTAGTCAACGATCTGCGAGAAGCGTTCGCGCGCTGCGTCCTCGCCCTGCGGCTCGATCGCAACCGTCGCCCCGTCGAGATAATCGAACAGCGTGTCCATCCGCTCCTGGAACAGCGGCAGCCAATGCTCCATGCCGGGGTGACGCCGTCCCTCGGAAACGGCTTCATAGAGCTGATCGTCGCGCCCCGGCGCGCCGAACGCGGCGACATAGCCCATGCGGAAACGCCGGATGGTTTCGGTGGTGAGCTGGAATTCCGACACCGGCACGAGATCGAGCCCGCGCATGTCGAGTAGCGTGCGCTGGGTCTCGGCATCGAAGGTGCGGATCGATTCCAGGCTGTCGCCGAAGAAGTCGAAGCGCACCGGCTGGTCGAGGCCGGCCGGAAACAGATCGAGGATGCCGCCGCGCACGGCATATTCGCCGGGCTCGCGCACCGTGGACGAGCGGGTGTAGCCATTGTGCTCGAGCCAGGCCACGACCGAATCCATCGGCACCACATTGCCGGGCGCAACCGACAGCGCTTGCGCTGCGACCTGATCGCGCGCCGGGACCCGCTGCACGGCCGCATTCACCGTGGTGAGCACAATCAGCGGCTTGTCGCTGCCGACCAGCCGCGACAACTTGGCCAAAGCGGTGAGCCGTTGCGCCAAAATGCCGGAATGCGGCGAGACGCGGTCGTAGGGCTGGCAGTCCCAGGCCGGAACCTGCATCACGGCGATATCGGGCGCAAAGAACTCCAGCGCGCGGGCGAGCTGCTGCATCCGCGTGCCGTCACGGCACACCACGGCAAGGCTGACCGCCGGCCGCTTCGGCTGCGCCGCGATCGCGCGCGCCAGGTCGGAGATGACGAGCCCTTCGGCGCCCTCGGCGACGTTGGCGATGGTCAGCACCCGGCCGGGCGCGAGCATCGCGGCCGGTGATTTCATCGGCTGTTTCATGCGCTGGGATCCGCGACCCGGAACGCCTTGATGCGGGCAAACAGCGCGGTGGCATATTCGGACGGCAGCACCTTGTCGCCGGTCAGCGCCGCATAGAGGTCGGGATCCGGGACCTCGATCAAATGCTCGAGCTCGCTGAGCTCGTGATCGGACAGCTCGCCAATGGTCGCGTCGGCGAAGCGGCCGAGGATCAGGTCCATCTCCCGGGTGCCGCGGTGCCAGCAGCGAAACAAAAGCCGCTTGCGGCGGTCATCGAGCCCGCTGCTCGATCGTGTCGATCCCGTCATGTCCCAAAATCCATCCAACGCCAAAAGCCCGGACGTGCCGGGCGGGCTTGATATAGCCATGGCGATGGCCGATGTCAGCCCTCATTCGCCGCGTTTTGGGGTTTCCCTGGGCGCATGCCGTCATTGCCGGGCTTGCGCGCCCGTCGAAGCCTTGGCGTAGACGGGACCGGCCGACATCAGCTCCAAAAAAAGACGTGGATGCCCGGCACAAGGCCGGGCATGACGGTGTGAAACGGTCTTGGATTCGTCGATGCGCCCAGCCCTGCTCAATCCGCTGTTTGCCCAGGTCACGACCCTGCAAGGGGTCGGCCCGAAGCAGGACAAGCTGCTGCGCTATCTGCTCGACCGCAGCGAGACGCCGCGGCTGGTTGACCTGCTGCTGCATCTGCCGGCGAGCGTGATCGACCGCCGCGCCCGGCCGAAGATCCGCGACGCCGCGGTCGGAACCATGGTGACGCTCGAGGTCACCGTCGACCGCCATCGCCCGCCGCCGCCGCGCAATTCGCGCGCGCCCTACCTTGTCTATGCCAGCGACGACACCGGCGACGTCGTGCTGACCTTCTTCCGTGCCCAGCCCGGCTATGTCGAGAAGCTGCTGCCGGTCGGCGAGAAGCGCTACGTCTCCGGCACGCTGGCGATGTATGACGGCATCCCGCAGATCGTGCATCCCGATCGCGTCGTCGATGAAGCGGGCTTTGCAAAACTGTCCGGCATCGATCCGGTCTATCCGCTGACCGAGGGGCTTGCGATCGGCTCGCTCCGCCGCGCCATCGCGCAGGCGCTGACCAGGCTGCCCGAGCTGCCGGAGTGGATCAGCCCCGAGGTGCTGCGCCGCTGCAACTTCCCGCCGATCAGGGAGGCGCTGACCCGCGTGCATGTGCCGGTCGAGCTGACCGATATCCTGCCCGACGGTCCGTTCTGGTCACGTCTCGCATTCGACGAGCTGCTGGCCGGCCAGCTCGCGCTCGCCCTGATCCGCGCCACGCTGCGACGCCCCAGCGGTGTGCGCAACGCCGGCGATGGTCATCTGCGCCGGAAGATCATCGATGCCCTGCCCTATGCGCTGACCAGGTCGCAGCAAGAGGCGGTCGCGGCAATCATCGCGGACCTGCAGCAGCCGGTGCGGATGCTGCGCCTCGTGCAGGGCGATGTCGGTTCCGGCAAAACCGTGGTGGCGCTGCTGGCCGCCGCCGCGGTTGCGGAAGCCGGCAGGCAGGCCGCGCTGATGGCGCCGACCGAAATCCTGGCGCGCCAGCACATCAAGACCATCGCACCGCTCGCCGAGAGCGCTGGCCTACGGGTTGCGATCCTCACCGGCCGCGAGAAAGGCAAAGAGCGCCGCGAGCTGCTGGCACAGCTCGAGGCCGGCGAGATCGATCTGTTGGTCGGCACCCACGCACTGATCCAGGACGACGTGATCTACAAGGCGCTGGCGCTTGCCGTGGTCGACGAGCAGCATCGCTTCGGCGTCCGCGAACGGCTCGCGCTGACCTCCAAGGGCGAGGCCGTCGACGTGCTGGTGCTGAGCGCCACCCCGATCCCGCGCACGCTGGTGCTCACATACTTTGGCGACATGGACGTCTCGGAGCTGCGCGAAAAGCCCGCCGGCCGCCAGCCGATCGACACCCGCGCGGTGCCGATGAGCCGGATCGAGGACGTCATGGACGGCGTCGGCCGCGCGCTCGGCGCCGGCAAGCTGGTCTACTGGATCTGCCCGCTGGTCGATGAATCCGAGGCCGAGGGCACCGAGCATCTCACCAACGCGACCGAACGTTTCGAGAGCCTGCAGAAGCGGTTCGGCGATCGCGTCGGTCTCGTGCACGGCCAGATGAAGGGCACCGAGAAGGACCGCGTGATGACGCAATTCGCCGCGCACGAGATCGGCCTCCTGGTCGCGACCACGGTGGTCGAGGTCGGCGTCGACGTGCCCGCGGCGACCATCATGGTGATCGAGAACGCCGAACGTTTCGGGCTTGCGCAGCTGCATCAATTGCGCGGGCGCATTGGCCGCGGCTCGGAGGCCTCGACCTGCCTGCTGCTCTACAAGGAGCCGCTCGGCGAGATGTCGAAGGCGCGGTTGAAAGTGATCCGCGAGACGACGGATGGATTCCGGATCGCCGAGGAGGATCTGAAGCTGCGCGGCGAAGGCGATGTGCTCGGCATCCGCCAGAGCGGCCTGCCCGGCTACCGCATCGCGCGCTCCGAAGTGCACGGCCAGCTCATCACCCAGGCCCGCGACGAGGCGCTGCGGATCATGAAGGACAACCCGAAGCTGAAGGGCGAACGCGGCGAAGCGCTGCGCGTCCTGCTCTACCTCTACGAACGCGACGAAGCCGTGCCGCTGATCGGCGCGGGGTAGCGGCCAGCCCCGTCATTGCGAGCGCTCTACCCAGCGTCATTGCGAGCGCAGCGAAGCAATCCATCGTTCCGCATATGCGGAAGCGTGGATTGCTTCGTCGCTCCGCTCCTCGCAATGACGGTATATACTTGCGGCTGGGGGACATCATGAAACAACCATGCGTCTACATCTTCGCCAACAAGCGTCACGGCACCGTTTACACGGGCGTTACCGCAAATCCGCCCAAGCGTGCGTTTGAGCATCGCGAGGGATTGGTGAAGGGCTTCTCGGCCAAATATGGCTGCAAGATTCTGGTCTGGTACGAATTGCACGAAACCATGTACAATGCGATCACTCGAGAGAAGCAGATCAAGGCCGGCAGCCGCGCGAAGAAGATTGCGCTGATCGAGGCGCTGAATCCAGATTGGAACGACCTCTACGAGACGCTGATCTAGGTGTGCTCATCGCCCCTTCCCGCCGTCATTGCGAGCGTAGCGAAGCAATCCATCGGTCCGCATATGTGGAATCATGGATTGCTTCGTCGCTTCGCTCCTCGCAATGACGGGGATAGACGGGAGCTACTCCACCTTCGCCGGCGAGGGCTGAGTTGCCGGCTGCAGCGAAGCCTGGCTCGCAATGCGCGCAGCATTGGCCATGCCGGCGAGCGCCGCGGCGCGCTTCTGATCGGCGGTGCCGCCGGGCTGCACCACGCCGGCGGACATGATCAGCGTCGCGGCATCCTCGGTGCTCATTTCGATCTCGATGATCTTGCTCTTCGGCACGTAGAAGAAGAAGCCGGTGGTCGGGTTCGGCGCGCACGGCAGGAACACCGAGATGTGCTCTTCCGCTCCGGGCAGGCTAGCGGCAAGTTCGGCGCTCGGCGCCTGCGAGATCAGCACGATCGACCACATGCCGGGCGAGGGAAACTCGACGAGGCCGACGCGGCGAAAGCTCGAGCCGTTGCCGGAGAACAGCGTTTCGAACACCTGCTTGAGGCCACGATAGATCGCGCGCACCGCAGGGATGCGGCCAAGCAGCCGTTCGCCGAGATCGACCAGGGTTCGCCCGATCAGATTGGCGGTGAGGAAGCCGAGCAGCGTCAGCGCGATGACCGCGACGATCAGGCCGGAACCCGGCAGCCCGAACGGCAGATAGGTTTCCGGCCGGTAGGCCGTGGGCACGAACGGCCGGACCAGATTGTCGACCCAGTTCACGAACCACCAGGTCAGATACAGGGTGATCGCAACCGGTCCGGCCACCACCAGGCCGGTCAGGAAATAGTTGCGAAACCGCGCCATCAGCCCGCGCGGGGCATCCGGGGGCAATTCACCGGTCGAGGCGGGAGGCACTTGGTTGGAGGTCATTGCGGTTCCAGGGTCGTCGAAGCGGCCGTAGTCCACCACCCAGCTAAGCCATTCTGTCGCATTTTTGAAGGGCCGCGTGAAGCCGCGGCTTGCGACTATTCGACCGTGACCGATTTGGCCAGATTCCGCGGCTGGTCGACATCGGTGCCCATCACGACAGCGGTATGATAGGCGAGCAGCTGCACCGGAACGGCGTAGACCATCGGCGCGAAGGTCGCCCCCATGTCCGGCATCACGATCGTCACCAGCGACTGGATGGTCGCCTCCGCCGCGCCCTTGGCGTCGGTCATCAGGATGATCTTGCCGCCGCGGGCGGCGACCTCCTGCATGTTGGAGACGGTCTTCTCGAACACCTTGTCGTAGGGCGCGATCACCACAACCGGCATGTGCTCGTCGATCAGCGCGATCGGCCCGTGCTTGAGCTCGCCGGCGGCGTAGCCCTCGGCATGGATGTAGGAGATTTCCTTCAGCTTTAGCGCGCCCTCCAGCGCCAGTGGATAGCTGGTGCCGCGGCCGAGATAGAGCACGTCGCGCGACTTCGAGATCTCGCGCGCCAGCTTCTCGATCTGCACTTCGGTGGTCAGCGCTTCCGACATCAGGCGCGGGATCTCGACCAGGCCATGCACCAGCTTGGCCTCGTCGGCATCGGACAGCTCGCCGCGCGCCTTGCCGGCGGCGACCGCGAGCGAGGCCAGCACCATCAGCTGGCAGGTGAACGCCTTGGTCGAAGCCACCCCGATCTCGGGACCGGCGAGCGTCTGCAGCACGGTCTCGCTCTCGCGCGCGATCGTCGAGGTCGGCACGTTGACGACCGAGAGCGTGTGCGCACCCTGCGCCTTGGCGTAGCGCAGCGCCGCCAGCGTGTCGGCGGTCTCGCCCGATTGCGAGATGAAGATCGCAAGATCGCCCTTGCGCAGCGGTGCCTCGCGGTAGCGGAATTCGGAGGCGACATCGAGCTCGACCGGTAGCCGCGCCAGCCGCTCCAGCCAGTATTTCGCGACGAAGCCGGCATAGCTCGCGGTGCCGCAGGCGGTGACCGAGACGCGCTGGATATCCTTGAAGTCGAACGGCAGCTTCACCGGCATGGTGACGCGCTCGGTCGCCATGTCGACATAGCGCGCCAGCGTGTGCCCGACCACTTCGGGCTGCTCGTGGATCTCCTTCGCCATGAAGTGGCGGTAGTTCGCCTTGTCGACCAGCGCCGTTGCCGTCGTGTGCTTGATCGCCTCGCGGTGGACGATGGCGTTGTCCTTGTCGAAGATCGTGGCGCCCTTGCGATTCAGCACCACCCAATCGCCGTCCTCGAGATAGCTGATCGTATCGGTGAACGGCCCGAGCGCGATCGCGTCGGACCCGAGAAACATCTCGCCTTCGCCATGGCCGACCGCGAGCGGCGGGCCGTTGCGGGCGCCGATCATCAGGTCATCCTCGCCGGCGAAGATGAAGCCGAGCGCGAACGCGCCGCGCAGCTGCGACAGCACCGCCCTCACCGCCTCGATCGGCTTGACGCCGCCCTTGAGCAAATTGTCGACCAGATGCACCACGACCTCGGTGTCGGTCTCGGTCGAGAACGCCGCACCCTTGGCCTCGAGCTCCTCGCGCAGCTCGCGGAAATTCTCGATGATGCCGTTATGCACCACGGCGACGCGTTCGGTGGCGTGCGGATGCGCGTTGTTCTCGGTCGGCCGTCCGTGCGTGGCCCAGCGGGTGTGGCCGATGCCGGTATGGCCGCCGAGCGGCTTGGCCTCAAGCCGGGCCTCGAGATTCTTCAGCTTGCCCTCGGCACGGCGCCGCGCCAGGCCGCCATTCTCCAGCGTGGCGACACCCGCGGAATCATAGCCGCGATATTCGAGCCGCTTGAGCGAATCCACCAATTGCTCCGCGACCGGAGCGCGTCCAAGAATGCCGACGATGCCGCACATGCGGTTCAATGTCCCCAAAAATCGCCGAAAATTTGCCAAAGCGGCGACACGGTCCCTTAACGGGAATCGCCGGCCGCAAGATACTCAATAATTATTGCCGATTGCGACAGTCTTAAACGGCAAGGTTGATGCGAAAGGCTGGTTAATCGGGGCTAACCATTTTGGCAAGAGCGCGTCAGCGCGGATCCGCCGGCGCGGGCCACGGTTTCGCCTCCCAGATCGTGGTCCATTCCTGACCCGCGCCGCACGCAGGCGCGCTGACCTCGATGCGAACCACGACAAAGCTTTCGCGATTGGTCACGTCTAGCCGATAGACATGCCGCAGGTGTGGGCTGGGACACAGGTCCGATCCGGTTTCGGCCTGAAACAAGCCGGCCTCCTCCCTCCATGTGATGAAACCCGGAGTGTCCGTCGTACCGAAGCCGTTCAGCGCGACGTACGGAAATTCCATCGGCTTTGGTCTGCTGACGTCGGAAAGATCGAACGCGCGATGCGATCCGGTCACGGAAAGCCGACAGAACATCAGCGCGAGACGGTGCCCGGCCACTTTCATGAAGCGAACCGGCAACTTTTCGATGTCATCACTGTATTTGCAGCCGGATTGCTCGGCCGCAAGCGCGAGCATCCTTGGCACCAAGGCCGGATCGGAAATTTCAAAGTCCGTGCGTCCATTGGCAAGGCTGCTCCATTCGCGAAGCGCCTCGCGTCGTGCATTGATGCTCGCAGTTTCGTCGCCGCGCGCGACCGACACGAGCGGCGGACCGGCCGTGAGAAGACCTCCGAGCAGCACCTTGATCAATCCAGCGATCAGCCGCGCGCTCACGGTTCCCATCCCCGGCCACGCAGCCAGACCTCGCGGCACGTAACCAGCATGCCGAGCAGTCCGTTCTTGAGGAAAAACAGATAGAGCGCGAACAGCAGCACGAAGCTGGGCCGATCGTCGCCCCAGGAAACGAACTCAGGTTGGTCGTGTGTCTTCCGGGACAGCACCGCCAACTGTCCGGTCTCGGCCCATTGGTAGAGTCGTGCGGCGCTGAAGTACGTCACCAGGCTGCAAAAGACTCCAATCAGAACGGTCGCGGCATGTTTGCGCATGCCGTGTTTTGCCTTGTCGCCTCCTAAGAGCGATGAAACCGCAGACGGCAAACGTCGTTAACCGCATCAATATGTCATTAACGCCTTTCGGCGAGGCCAGCCGACGCTGGCGGTAGTCGACGCTCCCGGGACGCCCTAATGCTCCACCCGGTAGAGCCGCCATCGCTCCGGCACGCCTTTGAGCTGGTGCGCGCCGCGGTCCTTGAAGCGGATTTCGGACTTTGACATCAGGTCCTTGACCGCGCTCGAGACCAGCACTTCGCCGGCCCGCGCTTTCGCCGCGACGCGCGCGCCGATGTGAAACGCAAGCCCGATCACCTCCGCGCCACTCACCTTGTATTCGCCCGCGTGCAGTCCGACCCTGATCTCCAGCCCCAGCGTGCGCACGGACTCGCGGATCGCGGTCGCGCAACGGATCCCGGCTGCCGGCGCGCGGAACGTCGCCAGCAACCCGTCGCCCGTCGTCACGACTTCCTTCCCCCGCAAGGCCTTCAGCTCCCTGCGCACAGCGACATAGTAGTGGTTCATCACCGTCGCCCAGCGCGTGTCGCCGAGCCGCGCGGCCTTTTCGGTGGATCGGACGATATCGACATAGAGGATCGTGGCGAGCGCCTGCTTGAGCTGCGAGTCCCGGTCGGTCGTTCGCCGCCGGTTCGCGATATTCCCAGCCAGCGGTTCGTAGCGATGGCTGCGTCGCCGCGCGATGGCGGCCTTGGTGTAGTCCTGGGCGCGCTGCACCGTGCGGCAGCGAATGGTTTTTTCCTGCGGTGGAAACGTCCAGTGGACCTTTCGCCTGTCGCCCGCGCCATCAACCTGCACGGCGCCCCATTTCAGGAAAACCGTTGAGCCGGCCCGTCGAATGCACCATGCCTTCGACGTGTATCCGGAAACGTTCGACTGATGGACTCCGATGCGAAGGAATTTTGGCATGAGCGTCCGGCCGATCGAAGGAACGTTTGGCAGCCTACCCAGGGTAAAGCGTAGCCATACATTCCCGCGTTGGCAACGTTGCAGGTTTGCGGTGTCAGTAGCTCGTGATCTGTCGCCTGTTTGTAGCTCGTGAAGTGTCGTGTTTTCGGTGCTCCGGAACAAGGGGGGCACGATGGGCACGGCATCCATTCACGAGGGTGTACGACGGATGCGGTTTTCAGATTTGCTGGATCGGACGGAGGCGAAGGAACTGACGCAGGAGGCAGCTTCGGAGGTTCTTGGGATCAGTGTTCGGACGTTTCAACGCTGGGCGGAGCGCTATGAGGCGGAGGGCGACGACGGGCTTGTCGACCGCCGGCTGGGGCGTCGTTCGCCACGGCGGGCGCCGGAGGAGGCGCTGGAACGGATGCTGGCGCTGTACCGGGACAAGTACGCGGACTTCACGGTGAAGCACTTCCACGAGCAGATGCAAAAGCGGCACGACTATGTGCTGGGCTATACGGTGACGAAGCTGGCGCTGCACGCGGCGGGGCTGGTGCTGAAGGCTCCGAAGCGTTCGGCGCACCGCAAGAAGCGGCCGCGGCGGCCGCTTCGGGGCATGCTGCTGCACCAGGACGGATCGCGCCACGTTTGGATCGAAGGCCTGCCCGCGAGGGACCTGATCGTCACGATGGACGATGCGACCAGCGAGGTCTACTCGATGGTGCTGGTCGAGGAAGAAGGAACGGCCTCGACCTTCCAGGCCTTGCGCGAAGTGATTGGCGAGCATGGCCTGTTCTGCGCGCTCTACACCGACCGCGGCAGCCATTATTTCCTGACCCCAAAAGCTGGCGAGAAGGTCTCGAAGACGCAACAAACCCAGGTGGGACGGGCTTTGTCGCATCTTGGGATCGAGCATATCGCAGCCTATTCGCCGCAGGCGCGCGGGCGTTCCGAGCGGGTGTTCGGCACCTTGCAGGATCGGCTGCCGAAGGAGCTGCGGCTTGCCGGGATCACGACGGTTGAGGCTGCCAACGCGTGGCTGAAGGCGCATTACATCCCCGGGCACAACGCCGCGTTTGCGATCAAGCCCGAACAGGAAGGCACGGCATTCGTGGCCGATCGGCATGAGGCCTGGCGCGAGGCGCTGTGCGTGATCGAGGAGCGAACCGTCGCCAACGACAATACCGTTGCATGGAACGGTCGGCGGCTGCAGCTGCCGCAGAGCCGGCTCAGGCCTCACTTCGTCAAGGCTGTGGTGCGCCTCCATGAGTATCCCGATGGCACCGTCAGCGTGTTCCTCGGACCGCATCGATTGGCGAGGTTTGCGCCTGACGGACAGCAGATCAGCCCCGACGCGCCTCAGCCTGGCGGCGTGCTCGGAGCCGTCAAGGACAAGCCCTGGCGGGCGCGCAAGCGCGCGTCCTTGACCGCTCCTGCGCGCGCCGCCGTCGAGAAAGCGCGGGTCGGGACGGAGAAACGGGCTTCAAGTCGAACAAAGAAACTCACCCACAGGGCTAAAACCGCCACAACAGCCGTGGCATGATCAATCAGGGAAAGCCGTCCCCGCCTTCCGGCTCCCCTGCAAATCAGAAACGAAGGCGACAGATCACGAGCTACAAAAACACGACATCTTCACCCGCTACGGACACGTTGCAGGTTTGCGGACTATCGAGAATGCCGGACCGCGATGTCCGCGTCGGGTCCCGCACGCGGACGAAGGATCGTGTGAGGCAGCACCAAGGCTTCGTCAGCTCCGGAGGTCGCGGCCCTACCCATTCGATGCGGCGTCGGCATCGACCGACAGAATTGCCGCGTCTTGCACGTCCGCTATCGGCTGCTCTGGATCGCGGAATCGAGCCGGGGTCAACCGGCTGCGGTCGACCGTCACGCCGAAGATGTCGAAGCGGTTGTAGTAACCGACCACGTCGTGAAACTGTTTCGGCTCGACGCAGCGATTGAGATCGATCTCCGCGTAGGCGATCCCCTCCTCGTCCTGCAATCCATCGCCGAAGACGCTGCCGGTCGGATCGACGAAGAAGCTCGCCGCACGTGGTGTCTGGTCGATCACGTCGGCGATCGTTCGATCGCGTTCAATGAGGAAGGCGCGCAACGCCTGGTCCATGTAGCCGGCGGTGACGATCCCGAATACCTTGGCTTCGAAGCAATGGGCGCTGGCCCGGATGCGGTTGGCGGCCACGTTGTCGAAATTGCCGCCGCCTGCCGGGCGCCGGGTGGGCCACATCGGCGGCCAGCTCGAAATGTGCACCTGCTCGCCCTGCGCCATCAGCGCGAAGCGGGCCAATGGGTTGGTATTCTCGCCGCAAATCAACCCGCCGATCCGGCCCTGCCGCGTCTCCGCGACCTTGAGGCCCGCACCATCCCCTGACGACCACACTAGCTTCTCATAGAAGGTCGGAACCAGCTTGCGGTGATGGATGAGAATTTCTCCGGTCTCGCCGATCAGCAGGTTCGAGTTCCACAGCCCCCCGACGCTGACGGCCGAGCGCTCGCTGATGCCGATCGAGACCGTGACGCCGAGGGCGCGCGCCTCGGCGCAGAGCCGCGCCACTTCCGGTCCGTCCGCCAGCACGGATTGCTCCGCCATGCGCACGAACAGATCGTGGTTGTCGATTGGAGGCCACAGCGCAGCCCAGACCGGAAAGGCGGGAATATAGGTTTCGGGAAACGCGATCAGCTCGGCGCCGGCTCTGGCCGCCTCGCGAATGATGGCGATCGCCTTTTCGGTGGTCGCCCAGCTGTCGAGGAAGACGGGCGCGGCGTGGACGGCAGCAGCCTTGAAACGAGGAAGCATGTCGAAAATCCCGGCTAGGACTAGGGGAGCGAAGCGGTATCATCCCTGGCTTGCCGGCGTGCATGGGAATTGTCGCAAGGTCGGTTGCGAAGGATCGGAACCGCCACGCGCTGGAACGGGAATTGCTTTGCTGACAAGGGCCGCAATTTCAACGGCCGCAACCTGGAGGCCGGTGATGTTCGACACGATCAACTGGGACGATCTGCGGGTGTTTCTCTGCGCCGCCCGCGCCGGGAATTTGAGCCAAACGGCAAAGCGGCTGCGGCTCGACCATTCCACCGTCAGCCGGCGCATCGCCCAGATGGAAGCTTCGCTCGGGGTTGCGGTGTTCGAACGCCACCGCACCGGGCTCAAGCTCAACGAAGTCGGCGAGCGACTGTTGCGCCATGCCGAGCGGGTCGAGAGCGCGGTGATCGCGATCCGCGAGGAGGCCAGCGCCAGCGACACCCAGGAGCTCGTCGGGACCGTGCGGCTCGCCACCATGGAGGGGATCGCCTCGCTTTATCTGGCGCAACGCTTTGCCAAGCTGCGACGCACCGCGCCACAGCTCACCGTCGAACTCGTCACGTCCGCCCAGACGGTCTACGTTCATAAGCGCGAGGCCGATCTGTTCGTGTCCTTCTTCCGGCCGCCCGGTCCGGGCCTGATCTCGGAGCGCATCGGCAAGTTTCGGCTCGGGCTATTCGCGAGCCAGGACTATCTCGACCACCACGGGATGCCCGCAAGCCTGCGCGACCTGCAGGATCATTGGTTCGTGTCCTATATCGAGGACCTGATCCAGGTCGACTCGGTGCGCTGGCTCGCCGATGTCATCGAAGAGCCGAAAATCGCCTTCCACTCCAACAGCATGATCGCGCAGATGAACGCCGCGGCGGGCGGCCTCGGCATCGTGATGCTGCCGAGCTTTGCCACAAGGGACCGGCCCGACCTGATACCGGTGCTGCCCGCTCTCGCCGGCACCGTTCGCGAGGTCTGGCTCAACGTCCACAGCGACCTGCAATTCGCCCCGCGCATCCGCGCCGTCCGCGCCTTCCTGAAAAATACCCTGAAGCAGGATCCCGACATGCAGGTCACGCTGGCCGATGTCGTGCCGCAGCCGCGCACAGCAGATTGCAAAAATCCATAATTCCCTTCCGTCAGCCCCCGGCTGAAGCTCGTCCGATTGGCGCAAGCAGAGCGCGCTGAAGTTTTGAGGGGCCGATATGAACGTGGTTATTCCCGGCAATGCCGATCCGGCGCCGAACGGCGGCGCATTGGCCAAGAAGCAGGCCGAGAAGCTGGCCAAGAAACTGGCCAAGAAGCGGCTGACAGTCGCGCTCGTTCTGAGCGTTGCGATGATCGTGATCTATTTCGGCTTCATGGGGCTTTTCGCGTTCGACAAGCCGCTGCTCGGCACCATTCTGATGCCCGGCCTGTCGCTTTGCATTGTGCTCGGCCCGCTCGTCATCATCTCTTCCTTCGTGCTCTGCCTGGTCTACGTGCTGTGGGCGAACCGGGTGTTCGACGCAGGCGTTCGCGAGCTTCGCTAAGGGGACAGGCAAATGGGCAGCAGCACGCTTTCGATCGGGTTCTTCTTCGCCTTCATGGCGTTGACGCTGGCGATCACCTATTGGGCTGCGCGGCGCACGCGCACCACCGAGCACTTCTTTGCCGCCGGCGGCCAGGTCACGCCGTGGCAGAACGGCTGGGCACTCGCGGGAGACTTCCTGAGCGCCGCGGCCCTGCTCGGGATTGCCGGCATCGTCACCTCGAACGGCTTCGACGGCATGATCTATTCGATCGGGTGGCTGGTCGGCTGGCCGATCATTCTGTTCCTGATCGTCGAACCATTGCGCAATGTCGGCCGTTTCACCTTCGCCGACGTCGTGGCTTATCGCCTGCGCCAGCGCCCGGTGCGCCTCGCCGGCGCCATCGGTACACTTGCCGTGATCCTGTTCTACCTGATCGCCCAGATGGTCGCGACGGGATCGCTGATCAAGCTGCTGTTCGGCCTGCCCTACACCTGGTCGGTCGTCGTCGTCGGCAGCGTCATGCTGGTCTATGTGCTGTTCGGCGGCATGTTGGCGACGACCTGGGTGCAGGTGGTCAAGGCTGTGCTGCTGATGGGCGGCGGCATCCTGCTCGCCCTCCTCGTATTGACCCATTTCGACATGAACCCGCTGAAGCTGTTCGCCGCGGCATCCGAGAAATACGGCACCAAGGTGCTGCAGCCGGGATCGAAGGTGGTCTCGGGTCAATGGGATGCCATCTCGCTCGGGCTCGGCCTGATGTTCGGAACCGCCGCGATGCCGCATGTGCTGATGCGGGCCTACACGGTGAAGGATTCCAAAGCCGCACGGCTGTCGATCCTCTATGCCACCGGCCTGATCGGCGTCTTTCATCTCATGGTCTTCATCATCGGCTTCGGCGCCATGGTGCTGGTCGGCGCCGAGGCGGTGGCCAAGGCCGGCGGCGGCGGCAACATGGCAGCGCCCCTTCTCGCACTCACCGTCGGCGGCAACGCGTTCTTCGGCTTCATCTGCGCGGTCGCGTTCGCGACCATGCTTGCCGTCGTCGCGGGGCTGACGCTGTCGGGCGTCGCCACGCTCTGCCACGACGTCTGGACCAATGTGATCAGGAGCGGCACCGCTTCGGAAGCCGAGCAGCTCAAGGTCGCGCGGGTCGCGACGGTTCTGATTTCCATCCTCGCCATCGGCCTGGGCATCGCGTTCGAAGGCCAGAACGTCGCGTTCATGGCGGGACTTGCGTTCTCGATCGCCTGCGCCGCCAACTTCCCTTCGCTCGTGCTCGCCATCACCTGGCGCCGCTTCACGACGCCTGCTGCCGTGGCGAGCATCCTCGTCGGCACACTGAGCTCGCTGGTGCTGATCTATCTGTCCCCGACCATCCAGGTCGACATTCTCGGCAAGCCGCTCGCCGCGGTCGAGCATCAATGGTGGTTCGTGTCGCTGCGCAATCCCGCGATCATCAGCATGCCGCTATCCTTTGCGGTCGCGATCCTGCTGTCGCTGGTGACACGGGAGAAGAACGCAAACCTCGCCTTCGACGAGATGCAGCGGCGCATCCTGCTCGGACCGGTAGAGCCGAACACCGACGAGCCGCGCCAGGCGAAGAATGCGGCATGAACCGGGTCAACCGATCGACGTTGCGATCAGCCCGTTGCGAACCCCGTCACCCGATGCGCATATGTGACTCACAGATCGCGCAACACATACAGTGTCGTCCCGGCGAAAGCCGGGACCCATAACCACCGACGGTCATTGCTTCACGATGCTGGAACGACGAGTCCTGTCCCCAACTTCCGCCGCGGAATATGGATCCCGGCTTTCGCCGGGATGACATTTTATGGTCGAGACAGGCTCGCAAATATGTCGCGAAGATCACTTCCCCTTCGCAGCCTTCTCCTTCAGCTTCGCCGTTCGGTAGCGCGCGGCGCCGCCTTCGCGGATGGACTGCTCGCTGCGCTCGAGCGCCATCGCATCGTCGGGAACATCCTTGGTGATCACGGAGCCCGAACCGATATAGGCGCCCTTGCCGATCGTGACCGGCGCGACCAGCGACGTATTGGTGCCGATGAAGGCGCCCTCGCCGATCAGCGTCTTGTGCTTGAGGAAGCCGTCATAGTTGCAGGTGATGGTGCCGGCGCCGAGGTTGGAATTGGCACCGACATGGGCGTCGCCGACATAGGAGAGATGGTTGACCTTGACGCCGGCCTCCAGCCTCGAACCCTTCGTCTCGACGAAATTGCCGATCTTCACGCCATCGCCGAGCGAGGTGCCGGGCCGCAGCCGCGCGTAGGGTCCGAGTTCCACCTTCTTGCCGATCGTGGCTTGCGTGATGTGCGAGAAGGAATGGATCACGGCGCCGTCGTCGATCGAGACGCCCGCTCCGATCACAACGAACGGCTCGATCGTGACGTCCTTGCCGAATTTGGTGTCGGCGGCGAGATAGACGGTCTCCGGTGCGATCAGGGTCACGCCGGCCTCGAGCGCCTGGTTGCGCAGCCGCGCCTGCATCACGGCCTCGGCCTCGGCGAGCTGCGCCTTGGTGTTGATGCCGCGCACTTCGTCTTCGCTGGTCTCGATCACGACGGCCTCCAGTCCGAGTTCCCTGACAATGCCGACGGCATCGGTCAGATAATATTCGCCCTTGGCATTGGCATTGCCGATCTTCTCGATGATCGCGAGCGCCTTCTTGCCGTCGAACGCCATCACGCCGGCATTGCACAGCGTGATCTTGCGCTCTTCGGCACTTGCATCGGCCTGCTCGCGGATCGCGACCAGCCTGCCGTTCTCGACCACCAGGCGGCCGTAGCCGGTCGGGTCGGCGGCATGGAAGCCGAGCACCGCAAGCGCCGCGCCGTCGCGCAGCGGTGCGCGCATACGGGCGAAGGTCTCGGCCGAGATCAGCGGCGTGTCGCCGAATGCGATCAGGAGGTCGTCGGCGCTGCGGGCGATCGCCTCGCGCGCCGCCAGCACCGCATGCGCGGTGCCGAGCCGCTCGCGCTGCACGAAGGTCTGTGCGTCGGGCCGCACCCGACGCACCTCGTTGGCGACCGCCTCGTGGTCCGGGCCGATCACGACCGCCAGCTGCGACCCCTCGCCGGAGGCCGCGGCGTTGAGCACATGCGCCAGCAGCGGCTGCCCGGCCACGGGGTGCAGCACCTTCGGCAGCGACGAGCGCATCCGCGTGCCCTCACCGGCCGCAAGCACCACTGTCAGGCTCGTTCGCGCAGTCATTCGCAATCCTCGATGTCGCGCGCAGTTCGCTGCGCAAAGCTGTCTTCGAGGCCGTCTTTAATTGTTTTCCCCGGCAGAAGAAACCGATTCGCCTCCGTGGCGCTCCGGATTCAAGTTCCCGGTCCATTTCCTGTTAATCTTTGCCTCGTGATTCGGCGGGCCTTGAGGAGGGCCAAGCGGGCTTTGGCCAAAGATCGCGACAATCTGGCGGCGGAATTCGACACCGAGAGCACCACCGGCTTTTTGGCCGAGGAGGATGCTCTGGATCGCCGCATGCTGTGGCGGCTCGGCTCGTGGGGCGTTGCCGCGGTCGGCGCCGTCACCGTCGCGGTGATGGCCAACCAGTCGGCGTTGACGCTGCGGCGCGACCAAGTTGCCGCAGCGGACCTCGCGCGACAGGCCCAGCAGTTGCAGACGCTGGCGAAGGAGAGCCACAACGAGACGCGCCGGCTGGCGTCTGCGATCGATACGCTCAACGGCGACCGCGATCGGCTGTATTCGCGCGTCACCACGCTGGAGCAGGGCCTCGACTCCGTGACCGGCGCGATCGTCAGGCAGCCGCCGGCACCATCGCCCTTGGCAGCGCCCGGTACCTCCCCCGCAACCGCCAGTTCGTCGCCCGCCGCCTCCGCGCCCACCGTTGCCGCCGTCGCAACGATGCCGACGGTCGCATTGGACAAGCCGGCGGCGATCGACAAGCTGCCCACAGCCGGCGACAGCAAGGCGACTGGGCCGATCGAGAAGCCGGTTGCGGCGGCCGAAAAGCCGGCAACGGCCGACAAGAAACCGGCGTCCGCGCCCGCCAAGCCGCAGGCCGCCGCGGAGAAGCCGCCAGCCTCCGACAATTCGCCGCCGAATTCCGCCACGGCCGCATCGATCGCAAGTCCAATGAGCGCCGCCGCGGCCGGCGCCGAGGATGCACCCGCTGCGCCGGCGCCGGTCGCGGACAAGTCGCTTGCCGACAAGCCGGTCCTGGCATCGCTCGATCCCGCAGCGAACAAGGCAACCGAAACGGTCAGGCCGCCGACCGCCAGCGATGTCACCGCCGCACCGATCCCTCCGCTGGTGATCACAGCGGATCCGGACGCCGAGGACGATGCGCCGCAGGCACAGATCCACCGCACCGAGTTCGGCGTCGATCTCGGCACGGCCAATTCGGTCAATGGACTGCGCGCGCTGTGGCGCGGCCTGTTGAAGTCGAAGGCCAACGCGCCGCTGGCGGCGCTGCGGCCGATCATCGTGATCAAGGAGAACAGCAACGGGCTCGGCATGCAGTTGCGCCTGGTGGCCGGACCGCTGAACGACGCCGGCACCGCAGCCAGGATCTGCGCGGGCCTCAACCTGGTGCAGCGGACCTGCGAGACGGCGATCTATGACGGCCAGCGACTGGCCCTCATCGAGCCGGCCGCCGGAGCCAAGCCGGCGCCGTCGCATCGCCGGGCCGTGCCGAAGCGCGCCGTCGCGCCGCCGCCGCAGCAGCAGCAGCCGGTCGCCGAGGACAAGAAGCCGGAGCCGACCACGATCTCCTCGATATTCCGGCGGAACAGCCAATAATCATGTGAGCCAAGGGATTGTGGCCGGATTTTCAACCGATTTCGATGCTCCGACCGAACTTGTCCCGCAACCCGATCCCGACCATAGTGCCGCGATGACAAAACCTCCGTTCCGCCTCTCCCCCTATCAGGTCCAGTTCCTGATGGTCGTGGGCTTCGTCACCGTCGGCTACGCGCTCTACGTGCGCTATCTGGCAATCGAGTTCTCTCCCGTTGCGCTGGCCTGCGACGCCGGCGCGCAGACCATGCTCTGCAAGGCTCGCGCGCTGTCGACCGTACTGTTCAAGAACTCGGTGTTCGGGATCACCGCGCTGGTAATCGCGGTGCTCAACCTGACGCGGCCGTCGATCGTGCTGCTCACTGTCGGCTTGATCGCTGCGGGGCTCGGGATCGTGCTCTACAATGTCGTGCTGTCGGGGCTCGCGATCGGGCTGTTCATCCTGGGTTTTGCGCGGCCCGCGCCCGCCACAGCGTAGCGGCGAGCAAGAGGTACATCACGCAGGTCCAGTCCGACTGCCAGTTGATCGTGCCCTCGTTGTAGATCGTGTAGCCGGCGGCGATCACCAGCAGGCCGGCGAATACGGATTCCGCGAGCGGCCGGATGCCTTCCTTCGGACGGTTGAGCATGGTCAGGAGCGCGAATGGCACCACCGCCATGGTCAGCGAGGCATACGGGAAATCGCGGTAGCGCGGATCGAAGGTAAAGCCGAGCGCGGTTTCGGCAGCAATCACCGTGGTGATGATCAGCACAATCGCCAGCGCCGCGCCGATCACGCCCTTGCCGCGATAGTCGCGCGGCCCGACCAGTTCCAGGAAGGTCGGCAGCGACCGCCCGGCGATCAGCGCGTGCGCCGTCAGCAGCGGCGCGGCAATGCCCGCTGCGAGCAGCACGCCCCAATGCAGCCAGCCGCCGACGCCGTAGCTCTCGTAATACATCTTGTCGCCGGCAATCCCGAGCAGCGCCCCCGCCGTCGTCGCCGAAATGGCGACCGCGATCCAGGCCGACGGCCGCGGCGTCCAGGGCCGGCGGCGCAGCGTCAGCCAGGCCGCGAGGAATGTGGCGACGGACAGCGCCATGCCGCCCGCCATCTGCAGCTTCCAGTCCGGATAGTTCGTGATAGCAACGCCGGGCGGATATTTCACCTGCCGCTTGACCGAATCGAACAGGCCCCAATTGCCGCCGACGGTGCCCTCGAGCTTGCGCTTCCAGGGCTGGTCGTAGGCCTCGATCAGGTTGACCCGAAAGCCCTCGCGCTTGGCGAGGTCGAGGATCTCGGACACCACCCGCGCCTGGTTGGTGCGCGACGGCAATGCGCCCTCCCGCATCCGCCCCTGGCTCGGCCAGCCGGTCTCGCCGATCAGGATCTCCTTGCCCGGGAATGTCACCGCCATCCGCTTGCGGATATCGTCGACATGCGCCGCGGCGTACTTCGCCTTGACCGGGATGTCCTCCCAATACGGCAGGATGTGAATGGTGACGAAATCGACCGCGTCATAAATCTCGCGGTTCTTCACCCAGTATTCCCAGACGTCGGCATAGGTGACGGGAAGATTGCCCGCCGCCGCCTTCACTGCGCGGATGTTGCCGGCAAGATCGGTGGCGGTCATCTCGCCGCGCAGCAGCACCTCGTTGCCGACGATCAGCGAGGTGACGACGCCGGGATACTCCTTGGCGAGCCGCACCGCGATCGCGATCTGCTGCAAATTCTTGAAGCGGTTGCTGCTGAGCCAGATGCCTTGCATCACCTTCAGCCCGACCTTGGCCGCAACGCCGGGGACCTGGTCGAGGCCGTTCTCGATCGAATAGGTGCGCACGCAGTCGGTGACCTTGGCGAGATCGGTCAGATCCTGCTCGATCTGCTCGACTGGAATCTGCGTGGTGGGATCCAGCGGCGTCTGCGCGCCGCGGAACGGCGTATAGGACACGCATTGCAGCTTTGCAGCGGGATCGATCGGCGCGCGCACGAGCGTAATCGGCGTGGCGAGCCACCACCACACGGATGCAATCACGGCGAGCGAGATCAGGAGAAGCGCCAGCGGCGTACGAAGCGAAATCGGTTCCATCCTCCGGGGGACCGTCGAATTAGCCGGTCACAGCCCATCTGCCAAGAGCGGGATTAGGTCAATACCATGGTTGTCCTGCGACAGTTTTGCGCTGGGTCGATAAAGTTGTGAGTTTGCTGGACAAAATACCAAATTCCAGTCATCAGATTTCGCCAGAGTCTCCGCCGCACTGGAGACCTATTTGGACGGCATCACGCGAGCCGTTAGGATGATCCCGCGGGGGCAGGAACATTATCGGGGAATACATGCGTCGACGGCTGCTTGAGTTGAAGAACACTACTTTGCGCCATCTTGCCGTAACGGGCCTTGTCACGGGCCTTGCGCTCCTCATTGGGGCCGGCGGCGCGTTCGCCCAGAGCGGCACGCCGAATCCGCCGGATCAGGCGAAACAGCAGCCTGGACAGCCCGACGCCAACGCAAATGCCGCACGGGAAGCCAACCAGCGCAAGGTCGAGGAGTTCGTCGAGGCCCAGCAGGCCATCAACGGCCCGGCCGGCAACCCGGAATGCGTCTGGCTCGGCCGCCGCGTCGTCCGCTTGATGTGGAACGACGACCTCGATACCGCGTTCCGCCATCTCGACCTCTACGACCGGTTCGGCTGCCCCGGCGGCCACGTCCAGGCGGCGTTCCGCTGCCTGACCCGGTTCGGCGCCCAGATCGACGACAAGGTCCGCGGCAGCCTCGACGGCCGCATCCACGCCTGCTGGATCAATCCGGGCGCGCAGCCCCAGGCCGCGGCCGCCGCCGCTGCTCCCACCCCGGCGCCGGCGACGGCCGGCACCGCCGCACCGGCACCGGCAGCCTCGCCCTCGCCTGCACCGACCCCGTCGGCGTCACCTGCGCCGGCGTCGAAATAGCCATATCCCGTGACCGGGGTCCGGCCGCGATTTTTTCGCGGCTGGAACGGCTTGCGCCCTTAAAACGCCATCGCGGCACACCAGTTGTTAAATCGGATGGCGGAGATATCTTTCCCTCCGCTGTCGTGTTGGTCGAACCCAGGGGACGGGTTCGCTTAGTCCTCAATCTCAGGCCCCGTATGGTTTAACCGCGATGCGCGCCGTCGTCGCCGTCCTGTTGCTTGTCACCGCCGCCCACGCCGCCCTGTGGGGTCTCTTCCAGGAGAAGCAGTCGGCGCCCGATTTCCGTGGCACGCTGCCGAGTCTGTCCTACGCTCCGTTCGAGTCAGGCCACACCGTCGCAGACGTTGCCGCCGACACCGAGAAGGTGCGCACCGACCTGCGAAAACTGTCCACGCTCACCAAAGCGGTCCGCCTCTATTCGTCGACGGAAGGCAACGAGCTGGTGCCGCCGGTCGCCGCCGAGTTCGGCATGAAGGTCACGGTTGGCGCGTGGATCGACAAGGACGCCAACCGCAACAACCGTGAGATCGAAGCCGCGATCAACCTGGCCAAGCGCAACAGCAACGTCATCGGCATTGTAGTCGGCAACGAAACCGTGTTCCGCGGCGAGCAGGTGCCGCTGGAAAACCTCGGCTCGGTTCCGGAGATCGGCGTGCCGCCCGAGGAGTCCGAGAGGATTCTTCGCGAGGAAGCGCAGCGTCTTCACGACGCGGAAATGCAGCCGGATGAAAACGGCAGCAGCGGCTTGAGCAAGCGCGCTGAAGCGATCAAGTGGGCAGTCGCCGAAAACAACGTGCACCGGCTGATCAAGGTGATCCAGCGGGTCAAGAAGTCGGTCAACGTCCCCGTCACGACCGGTGAAATCTGGAACATCTGGCGCGACCATCCGCAGCTCGCCAACTCGTCCGACTTCGTCGCCGCGCACGTGCTGCCCTACTGGGAAAACTTCACCGACAAGCAGGCGGTGGACCAGGCGGTCGACCGCTACAATTTGTTGCGCGACTCCTTCCCCGGCAAACGCATCCTGATTGCCGAATTCGGCTGGCCGAGCCAGGGCTACAATCTGCGCAGCGCCGTTCCCGGCCCGTTCCAGCAGGCCACCGTGCTGCGCAACTTCGTCACCCGCGCCGAAGCCATCGGCATGGACTACAACATCGTCGAGGCGATCGATCAGCCCTGGAAGTTCTTCGAAGGCGGCGTCGGACCCTACTGGGGCATCCTCAATGCCGACCGCGAGCCAAAGTTCGCCTGGACCGGTCCGGTCACCGATCCGAACTACTGGAAGATCGCGCTGGTCGCCGTCCTGGTCGGCCTGTTCATGTCGCTGCCGATCCTGCGGCTGGACCAGCCGACCGTGATGCAGGCGCTACTCTTGTCGGCGGCCGCCAACGGCGTCGGCGCCTGGGTCGCGACCGTGTTCTCGTACTGGACGACGCACTATTTCGTCTGGGGCTCGGCCTTCGCGCTCAGCCTCGGCCTGGTGCTGCTGGTTCCGCTGGTGCTGATCGCGATGGCGCGGATCGAGGAGATCGCGGCGGTGGCGTTCGGCCGCGGCCCGCGCCGGCTGATCGGCAAGAGCGCGCCGCTCGCGCCCGCCACGATCGGCGAGAACGTCAAGTTTCCGAAGGTCTCGATCCACATCCCGGCCTATTTCGAGCCGGTCGAGATGCTGAAGCAGACGCTCGATGCGGTGTCGCGGCTCGACTATCCGAACTTCGAGTGCGTCTGCATCATCAACAACACGCCCGATCCCGACTTCTGGCGGCCGATCCAGGATCACTGCCGGCTGCTCGGCGAGCGCTTCAAGTTCATCAATGCCGAGAAGGTGCAGGGCTTCAAGGCCGGTGCGCTGCGCATCGCGATGGACCGCACCGCGGCGGATGCCGAGATCATCGGCATCATCGATGCCGACTACGTCGTGCATCCGGACTGGCTGAAGGATCTCGTGCCGGCATTCGCCGATCCGCGCGTCGGTCTCGTGCAGGCGCCGCAGGAGCATCGCGACGGCGATCGCTCGCTGATGCACTACATCATGAACGGCGAATATGCCGGGTTCTTCGACATCGGCATGGTCCAGCGCAACGAGTTCAACGCCATCATCGTGCACGGCACGATGTGCCTGATCCGCCGCGCCGCGATGGACAAGGCCGGCGGCTGGTCCTCTGACACGATCTGCGAGGACACCGATCTCGGCCTCTCGATCCAGCAGCAGGGCTGGCTCACGCACTACACCAATGTGCGTTACGGCGAAGGCCTGCTGCCCGACACCTACGAGGCCTTCAAGAAGCAGCGCCATCGCTGGGCCTATGGCGGCTTCCAGATCGTCAAGAAGCACTGGCGGCGCTTCCTGCCCGGCGCCAGCCGGCTGACGCCCGATCAGCGCCGCGAGTTCTCGCTGGGCTGGCTCAACTGGCTCGGCGCCGAAAGCCTCGGCGTCGTGGTTGCGATCCTCAATCTGATCTGGGTGCCGATCGTCGCCTTCGCCGACATCGCGATCCCCGACAAGATTCTGACGCTGCCGATCATCGCCTCCTTCATCGTCTCGCTGGTGCATTTCGTCGCGCTCTACCGGCTGCGCGTGAACATCAAGGCAGGCCAGATGTTAGGGGCCATGATCGCGGCGATGAGCGTGCAGTGGACGGTGTCGCGCGCGGTGGCGCAGGGCCTGATCACCGAGCATCTTGCGTTCGCCCGCACCTCCAAGGGCGGCCTGTCGCGGATGTCGATCGAGTTCCAGGCGTTCTGGGAAGCCGTGATCGGCGTGTTGCTGCTGATCGGCGCCGTCGTGCTTGTCGTCACCAACGGCTACAAGCAGGTGCGCGAGATCTACATCTTCGCCGGCGTCCTGGTGTTGCAGAGCCTGCCATTCCTGGCGGCGGTCTCCATCGCGATCCTGGAAAATTCGCGGATCAACGAGTTCGCATTCTGGCGCAACAGCGCGATCCGCACCGCGGAACTGATCGGGTTGCGCCCGGTCAGCCTGCCCTCGGTCGCCGCCCCGTCGCAGCCGGTCGGCTCGGAAATCCGCCGCGACAACTGAGCCAACTTCAAGAAGCGGCCCTAAGCACAGGCGCAGGAACGGCAAATCCGGCGCAGCGGTGCACAATTGACCGCCCCTCGGCTATTGACCCGATGGGCCCTGCCCCCTACACAGCGCTGGCTGGAGCACGATCCGGAGCGGTTCACCGCTGGCGTCCGGATCTAATGTTCAGGTGAGTGAGCGCGTAGCTCAGGCGGTAGAGCACGTGACTTTTAATCATGGGGTCGAGGGTTCGAGTCCCTCCGCGCTCACCAAAAATTCCAGCAAATCCAATACTTTAACAGATTAGTATACTCGGTAAAAGTTCACAATCTTGGCGAAAAGTTTACAATCTACCCCTTGGGCCGCCTAGCTGAACCGTGACTGTTGAACCCGAAGTTCGACGAAACCTGCACGTTGAGCGGCATGGCTTAGGTCGTAGAGTCGGCGATCGGTCTGGCTGACTCCACACTTGGCGCCGCGCTAGAAGCGGCGGCGCAGCTAAGCGTGAAACCATCGCATTGACATGCAGCACGGACTAGCGCTCACTCCAACAGAGAATCAAGAAATCGGAGATGCTGGCGGACGAAGATCGGCCTCAGGTGCGTGAAATCTGAGAACTTGGGTTCGCGATCTCCAAAAAACGGCGAGCATCCCTCACTTGTGCCGCAGATGTCTGGGAAGGCATCGAGGATACCAGCTCCGGTCCGCTCACTGATCCTGCGCAGATGCTCGTCCGAACTTACCTGGCTCGATCGGAGCTCTGCTATCGGAACTGATCTACCGACCTCCGGTGAGAAATGAATGCCGGCGAAACTCCGGGTCGCCATCTTTCCGGGATCAAAGCGCTGATGTATCGGCAGGCCGAGCACCAAGTAGACATGCGCGCCGGCGGACTGCAGCGCCCTGATATAGTCCTCGAGGTTATCGAAAAAGGCATCCTTGCCGGCTGGGGAAGCCAGAGGAAGGTCCTTACCGTTCCGATGCACCGACATTCCTGGCTCGCTGTAGCCGCTCCATGCGCCTCCTAATACAACGGTCTGCACCGTCTCCCTCTTTACCAAAGCCATCAAATCGTCGGTCAGCGATGCGCACCGAGCGAACTTATCCTGCTGTGCAACGGCGGGAACTGGCGGACACCTAGGACCGACTACGAAGAACGTGTTCGCGTGCAGGCGTTGTTCATCGGATAGCTCTTGAACACGCGGGCCGAAGTGGAAGATCAGGCTGTCACCAGCAAGGGCGACCTTCTTATCTCCATGACCGAGATGCGCGATCTTGACCCACCCGGTGTCAATAACGTCCAGACGTTATCGCGAAGCAGATTTCGTCGTTCTTTGTCGATGCGGCGCTCGAAATGAGATTGGCTGAAAAAACGGCGACGTGTTGCAGTCGAACTTCTGTTTGTTTCCATGCTATGGGAAATACCTGGTCACCGATCAGGCAGAGAAGAATACGGGCCACCTGCTGGAATATCGTAGGACACGCGGAACACAGCATCACTCCCGGCAGACGTCCGCCATGGCCTCCTCGTCCAGAAGACAGGCGACAAAGCGACGGCGCTCTTCCATCACCGAACTCGCTTTCCACGGCATCCACACCTCCCGCAGAACAACAGCGGAAAGTGTACCCATGTGTCCGGTACGAGATGTCACCGATGTCTCGGGCCGCTGAAACCATTTGAGCCAAGTAGTCCCCTCCCAAACATTCGCGAAATTTCCGTGTGGCAGTGACATCGCTCTCGTGGTGTTTGGAAGCCGGCCCGGGCCCTGGCGCCGGCTCTTGTTCTTAATTTTGTGTGAACCAAGCCACACTTGTTCGGCGTGATCTTTAGTAGGTTTTCGGCGCTGGGGATTTCAGGGCCCAGAGGCTGGAAGAACAGGGCGCCGCCGGGACAACTCATTTCGGGCCCGGCGGCGTAATTTTTCGGGACGGTCAGAACTGCAATCCCAATGCTCGGACCAGACGCATTCGGACGCCAACGGCTCGTTGCTCTCCCTGTCGCAGTCATCACGTTCGGCGTCGCTTGCGTCGAGCCTGCCTGCGGTTCTCCGGACCGGTCGGAGGCGCGTGTATTCCGGCATGAGCCTTGCTCTTTAGGTGGCGCAGGAAATTTCAGTGTCCCGGTTCAGGAACAAGCTGTCGCCGGATGTGTCTTTTGGAGACGAGCAGCTGGATTCATTGGGAGGTATCGTTGAGATACGCAGCGCCCCTACAGTCAAGGTTTGTCGTTCGGAGAGGAAGCACCGACTGGATGGTTTATGATCGAGAGCTCAAGGGACCAGCGCAGTTGAAGAAAGACGGCCACTTCGCCGAGAAGCTGACGAAGGAACAGGCCGAACACATAAAGCAGGCCTTGACGGACGCCCTTGAGCCCGAGCCGTAGGCAGAGCTGGATCGAATACCCCGATCGGTGGCGACACAAACCGCGAACAGATGACATCTGTGTTACCTCGTAAGGTATATGAACAGAGTTGGGCAAAGCGAACGAGGCGCGGCGAAATGGCGGCGCATCGGTGGAGCAATTAGGCCCTTGCGGAATTCAGCTTTGGCCACGGGACGTTCTGAGCGGGCCAGCGTCGCCGTTGGGAGGGAACGATCGGGGAACAGCTCAAGGCACAACGAAAACCGCCCCCCTCACAAAGTTTACCCCCGCGCCGAGGGGGAGCGCGACGCATGACGGCGCAAGCGCGCCGTTCAGCGCACAAATTCGGAGCGAACATTCGGAACGCTGCTGGAGTTCGGCCGTCAAGATAACGGCAGTTCGCCCTGACCGCCTGTCCAGTCGATGATATCGAGCTGCATCCCTCGCTTCAGCATCTCGGCCTCGAGGCTGCCGGCATGCCGTTTCCACTCGGGCGTCGCGCGGACGCGGAATTTTGGCTCTTCGCCGGCTGCCTCGAATTCGTCGTCGGCTCTGAGCGCACCGCGGACGGCTTCGTACATCATCTTCAGGCTGGCGTCGGTGAAGGCGCCGTAGTCCATCGGTCGTCTCCCTTGGCACTGTGGGACGCAAAAAGCCGCCACGTAGTCACTCGTGGCGGCCTTCTGCTAGCGGCCCATCCAGACGGCCTGGGACGACGTTGCGTGAGTCGGGTTAATGAAACGTTGTTCGTGCGGCGCGCACTCAGATAGCGATGCGGTCGAAGTCGATGGCTATCCTGCTGTTCGGGAAAGTCCTCGTCGCCTCCGCCAGAATGTCCTCGTCCGGATAGCGGCCGGAGATGTGCGTGAGGACGAGTTGCTTGACCCCGCTCCGCGCTGCGAGCGCGGCGGCTTCGCTGGCCGTCAAATGCCCGTAGTCGCGCGCGATGGCCGCGTCGCGCTCGAGAAACGTCGCTTCGATCACCAGCACGTCGGCGTCCCTGACGTGTTCAGCCAGCCCCTCGGTTGTTTCAGCATCACCGACAATGACGAGCTTCTTTCGCCCCTGGGCCGGGCCAAGCACCTGCTCCGGATCGATGGTGCGACCATCGTCCAGCTTCGCCTGCCGCCCCTCCGCCAGCTCCCGGCGAACCGGCCCATCAGGCACGCGCAGCGCCAGAAGCCGGTCCGGGAGGAGATGCCGGCGTATCGCGCTCTGAAAGGTGAAGGCGAAGCTGTCCGTATCCCGGTGGCGGACGGGAAAGCAATCGACGGTGAATTCGCCGGCGTCGAGGACTCGCCCCTCGCTCAACGGCACCAGATCAAGCGGGATCGGCGCTCTGCCCTCGCCCCACAGGCCTGCCAGCATCCGGACGACGACATCGAGCGTGCCTGGCCCGGCATGAATCGTCATCGCATCCGAACTTTGCCGCAACCGGAGGGTCGAAAACAGCCCGGGGATGCCGAGCACATGATCGAAATGCCCGTGGGTCAGCAGCAGGTGATCAAGCCGTCGAAAGCCGGCGCCGCTCCGCAGCAGCTGGCGCTGCGTTCCCTCGCCGCAATCGACCAGAATACGACTGCCGGCTGCCTCGACGAGAATGCCCGGGTGATTGCGCTCGGGAGACGGCACGCTTGCCGACGTTCCCAGAAAAGTCAGCGAGAACATCGCAGCACCTCGCCTTCCGACTGCCGACGGCGCCACGCCGCCGAGATCGCGCAATCTGATGGCAGCGTCGCCCGATGTGTTCAAGCATCTCGATGCCGACGACGGTGGACCGAAAGGTCCTGAAGCCGGCGGCTTTAGGCGCAGACCGCATCCGCGCCATCGGGATCGGTCGTCGTGACCGGTGCCCTCGTCACGCCCTCAACCGGTCACAGCCTCAAGCATCGAAACAGCTGCGCGAGCGCGGTGTTGGCGGATTGCGCGCGCCGTTCGACGATTTCGGCCGCGGCGGCGTAGTTGCGCGCCAGGATCTGGAGCGCGCGGCGGGCATCCGGCAGCGTGGATTGCTCCGCCATCTCCAGGCACTGATGCTCGAAATATCTGAGCTCCTCAAGTTCGGTCATTCGCGAATCGTCCGATCGGGTCCTTACATTTTCGAACTCAGTGCGCCAGCGCCCTAGTGAAAGTTTGGCAAGTTTGTTGCGGGGGACGCGCAATCTGGTCGGAGTGTTTCTGGACGCATGATTTGATGATCACCGCTCCGTGACCGATGCGAGGGTGAGCCGCGCGGATCGACAAGCGCGTGCAATCGTCTCACAATGCGGCGGGCTCGCTTGGCGAGCCTCGGAACACACGCGGTTGGTGCGGTATCGAATTGGCTTTGTTGGACCGATGAGGAAACGCGATTGGGCTTTCGTGGCGGCCTGTGTGGCAGGCGCGCTGCTGTTCGGCGTCTGGAGTTTCCAGATGGGTATCGCGTTTCATCGATCCCAGCACGGCGCGACCGACCTCTCCAGTTCGCACCGGCGGAGCCAGGACAGCGCGTCCGCGCACGGCCCGGCCCGGCCGAAGGCGGATGACGGCGATCAGCAGGCCGGGCAGCCGCGATAGGCGCCGCGATCGCGTTCGTCGCCGCCACATCGCGTCGGACTAGGCCCAAGCCAGGCCTGCCATGCCGGCGGCGCCATCGTCATCTGTCTTCGCATGCGTGAGCCGCCTGCGGCGCGTGCTGTCCTTGGCGCGACGGTGACGAACGCCAAACCTGTGCAGCGCCATCGGCACATGCTGCATCACGCCGCGGACGCGACCGATAGCCTGTCTGACGACCGCCACAACCGTCGCAACCCGGGTAAAGAAGCCGATCAGGAAGATCATCGAGAAGATGTCGATATAGGCCAGCACATCGCCGACCAGCATCAGCTCGGGAGGAAGCGGAATCCGGTGCCAATAGGCGCCGATCACGATCGCAACCGGGATCAGCGCGATCAGCTTCCGCAACGTCAGCCGATCGAGCAAGGCGGCGAGCTCAACGACCAGGATCTGCCACAGCCAATCGCCAAGCGCGGCCGGCTTGTCGATCGTCCAAGACTGCCACAAACGCTGCCACATCGCCGCTCCGCCTCCCCTTGCGCGCAATACCGGCGCGCTACGGCTTCGACGACGCCTCGCTGCCGCTGCCCTCGTCTGCGGCGCCCTGCGCATCAGCCGGATCGGCCGATGGAAAAATGCGCTCATAGTTCGCACGCGCCTCGCGGATCAGACGCGCACGCTCGCGTTCGGACTTCGAGATGAACCTGATGATCTCGCCCATATTCGCTCCAAGGCAGAAAAAATGATCCGACCGTCAGCTATGCAACCATCGTGCCCGACGGTCGCTTGGCCCGACCTCCTTGCACCGCTCAGCGGAACGCCCGCGGCGCCAACGGCTGCTGGCTGAAGGCAACGCGCGGATTGATGCCGCAATAGGCGTCGCGGCCCGATGCGGATGCCTGGCACTGCTGATAGGTCTGGTAGCCGCAATAGCCGGGATATCCCTCCTGCCGGCCCTGGATGCACCAGGGATACTCATAGGGATCGGCCGCAGCAGGCGACGCGGAACCGACAATCCAGCTCGTTCCGAGCGCCGCGAACGCCAGAATTGCCCAATTCGTCCTGCGCATGATCGTGTTTCCTTGCTCAATCGGCTCCCAGCCGCTGATCTAGGTACGGCGGCAGGATCTGCGAGGTTTCCGGGCACCGCCTCAAGAAGCTGTGACGATGGCTCAAAGCCCGGTCGCGGCACGGTGAGGACCGGCTGACGGGTCATCGGCCCCCGCGGCCTCCAGACCCGCTGCCCGCCGGGCCATCCCAGCGCATGTAGTTAACCGGCGCCTAATCGCAGATGCCCGGTTGAAATGTACGACTTAAGCGCGCCGCAAGGCGGCTGCCCTAGTCTCCCGCGCGGCTCAATGGACGACGACACCCGGAGAGGGCTCGTCGCACGGGGGATAATCATGCGCAGCACGCTCATTGCTTCAATGATCCTGTCACTTGCGGCCGGAGCGGCCGTTGCCGGACCACGAATGTCGGGGGCGTCCGAGGCGGCACCAAGCAGCGTCGAGAAATATCGCGGCTACGTCTTCGATCTCTCCGAGAACGCCGACCGCAAGGACGTCACCAGCATCGCCGACATGGTCCGCCGCCAGCTCGACGTCGTGGAAACCGCGGGCTTCAGCCCGAAGGTGTTGCAGTTCTTCCATCGCGTGCCGATCGTTGCGAGCGAGATGGCGTGTCTCGACGAAGGCGCGGCAGCGGCCTGCTATGGCTTGACGCCGCCGGAATGGGACCGCGGCACGACCCGCGACGTCACCATCTGGGATCACGACAAGCAGCAATGGACCAATTCGGATCCGCTCGCGCTTGCGCTCGATTCCGGCATCGGCATCATCAGGATGCGTCCGAACATGATGCGTTACGCGAAGGAGCCGGTGCTGCTGCACGAATTCCTTCACGCCTATCACGCGCGGCTGATGCCGAACGGCTTTGAGAACAAGGGCATCAAGGGCTTCCTCAGCCAGGCCAAATCGAAGGAGCTGTTCGCCAAGGAGGCCTATGCGCTGAAGAACCAGCAGGAGTTCTTCGCGGTGACGGCGAGCATCTTCCTGGCCGGCAAGGATTCCGAGCACGAACCCTATACGCGCGCCACGCTGAAGGAGAAGATGCCGGACTACTACAAGTTCCTCGTCGGCCTGTTCGGCGCCGATCCCGATGAAACCGGCGTCACGCCGGTCGCATCGGCCAACTGAGCCCGGTATCCCACAAAAAAACGAGGCCCGGTGTGCCTAGGAGACCGGGCCTCGTTTCTGATGTCCCCCGCCTCGTGGCGGATCAGGTCTTGTCGTTACGCGACCTTGTCCGCGCGATCCATCCCGGATGATTACGGGGTCAGGCGCGCGCCGGCCTCACTTGCTGTAGCTGTAGAACCCCTGCCCGGTCTTGCGGCCGAGATGGCCGGCATCGACCATCTCCTTCAGCAGCGGCGCCGGCCGGTACTTGGGGTCGTTGAAGCCGGTGTAGAACACCTCCATCACCGACAGCATCGTGTCGAGCCCGATCAGATCGGCGAGCGCGAGCGGGCCGATCGGATGATTGCAGCCGAGCTTCATGCCGGCATCGATCTCCTCGGCGGTGGCAATGCCTTCCTGCAGCGCGAAGATCGCCTCGTTGATCATCGGGCACAGGATGCGGTTCACCGCAAAGCCGGGGCTGTTCTTCGCCGTGATCGCCACCTTGCCGACCCGCTTGGCGAAGCCTTCGGCCTTGGCGACGGTGTCGTCTGAGGTCTGCAGGCCCCGGATCAATTCGAGCAGCGCCATCACCGGCACCGGATTGAAGAAATGCATCCCGATGAAGCGGTCGGGACGATCGGTCGAGGCCGCAAGGCGGGTGATCGAGATCGACGAGGTGTTGGTTGCGACCAGCGCGCTCGGCTTCAGCCCCGCACAGAGATCCTTCAGGATCTTGACCTTCAGCTCCTCGTTCTCAGTCGCGGCTTCGATCACCAGATCGCAGGCGGCGAGCTTGGCCTTGTCCGTGGTCGCATTGATGCGCCCGAGCGTCGCGTCGCGATCGGCCGCGGTCATCTTCTCCTTGGCGACCAGCCGATCGAGACTGCTCCCGACCGTCTTCAGGCCGCGCTGCACCGCCGCGTCGGAGATATCAACCATGGTCACGCCGAGGCCTGCCGCCGCGCAGACCTGCGCGATGCCGTTGCCCATGGTCCCGGCGCCGATAATGCCAACCGTCTCAATCATCGCGTTCGTCCCTCGTCGCTTGCGCGGCCGCGCGGCCGCATCGTCAAAAACGGCGGACCGGAGGGGTCCGCGGATGGCGCATGAATAGCAGTCCGGCCGCACGGCCGATACAGCGGAGGCTGGTATTCCGGTGAGGTCTATTCGGGGCGCGGCGGGACAGGCCGCCGTGGCGGAACAGCGGGCCGCGGCGGCGATAGGGTGCGCGGTGGTTCGGCCGCGCGCGACGGTTCGAGCACGCGGTTAAATCGGACGATCCACCAGGCCAGCCGCCCGTAGCTGCGGCGCAGCGCCGATCCAAATCCCTCGTCGATGTCCTGGTCACGATCCATACCCCTATCAATAACGTGCATCCTTGAAGGAACGGTGAGCGCCATCACGTGCCGCGCCGGCAATCGTTAGGAAGCTGGCAACTATTTCGCGCAAGCCTCGGTTGACGGCGTGGGCGCCGTAATCTCCCGGATTGCGTGCGAGAGACATTGCGCCGCAGCATCGCCGTGCCGGTGCGACTCGCATTTTGTTGATCGAATTTTCCGCGGCGCGCCGCGACACAAGGACATTAGACGACGAGGGCTACGCCCATGCTTTCTGAAAAATTCTTTTTGGTGCTCGAGACATTGCTCAACGGCCAGACCCATTCTGACGGAAGCCCCCGCGTGGTGAGCACCGCGCCCCACATCCCGGTCGAGCTTCCGCGCGAAGGCCAGCCGAAACGCAGCCCTTCCCGCTAGGCCGCTTGCTGGCGGCAGGTGGTCGCCAAGGCCGGGCTGGAGTTTCAGTCGCCGCGGCCACGTTGCTGCGGAATGCTGATTGCGACGTTTGCCTCCGCCAGTTGGCCCGTCGTGACGCACGAAGCCATTTGGCCGGAGTGGCCCCTCCGCTCGTGATCCAGCTCATAGTTGGTGAAGCCGAGCCACGCTACACCGCTCCGGTAACGACGTGGTGCCGCCGTGGACGATAAGACCGACAGCAAGACCGATTTCGGAAGCATCGCCGTCGCAATCTGCGTCGCCGCCTACATCGCGATCATGCTGGCCTATCTCGCCCAATACGATCTCGGACTGACCGCCGCGCGGACGCGTCATCTCTCGATGCTCGCAGCGCTGTTCCTCGCGCTGCCGGTCGCGCTGGATTTGCTGCGCACCGGGCCCAGCGACGCTCGCTGACGCGGGCACGAACACGCCTGCAGCCTTCGATCTCCCCTGCGGCAAACGCGCCTGCGCAACATTGCGCTAGGTGAAGCGACGCGAATCAGCGTTACTTTGCAACTGATCGCTTCGTGGGATTTGGCGGCATGACCCAGCCCGACGTGTTTGATCAGAAGGTTCTGGATCAGAACATTCGCGAACTGCAGGAATGGCTGCGCAAGGCCTGGCAGCAACTCGCGGACCCCTCGCTCACCGCCTTCTCCCGCCGCGAATTGCGCAACCAGATGAAGCAATGCAACGCCGACTTGCGCGTGCAACTGCAAGCCGCCTCCAAACGAATGCTGATGCAGCCCGCCTCATCGGGCAGGAGGTTCGCCAAGCCGGCGCTGCGGATCCTCGCCTAGGGTATGATGCCAGCGCGCCAAAATGCCGCGATCTCCTGCAGCATGCTGGCCATACGCACCCTCTGCTTGTGCAGGGACGCCCGACAAGGCACAGCAAAACCGCTCCGGTATGCCTATATTGGGCGTCGTGTAGCGGCCGACGCCGCCAATGTTTAGGGACTCCCGTGTTATATCTGGAACTTGCGATCGTGGCGGTCTTGATCGTCGTCAACGGTCTGTTGTCGATGTCGGAGCTCGCGATCGTTTCCTCGCGTCCGGGGCGTCTTGCGGCGCTGGTCGAACGAGGCGTCAGCGGTTCGCGCCGCGCCCTTGCACTGGCCTCCGATCCCGGCAAGTTCCTCTCTACGGTGCAGATCGGCATCACGCTGATCGGCGTGCTGTCGGGCGCCTTCTCGGGCGCAACGCTCGGCCAACGTTTGACGCAATGGCTGCTTGAGCTCGGCGTGTCCCCAAGTGTCGCCGACGCGGTCGGCGTCGGCCTCGTCGTCGGCGTGATCACCTATGCCTCGCTGATCGTCGGCGAGCTGGTGCCGAAGCAGATCGCATTGCGCGATCCCGAGTCGATCGCGGTCAAGGTCGCTCCGGCCATGACCATGATGGCGCGGCTGTCGCTGCCGCTGGTGTGGCTGCTCGACCGTTCCGGCAAGTTGCTGCTGTGGGTGCTCGGCCATCGCGAGGATGCACAGGACCGCGTCAGCGAGGACGAGATCAAGACGCTGGTGGTGGAGGCCGAGAACGCCGGTGTGCTCGAGCCCGGCGAAAAGGAGATGATCGCCGGCGTGATGCGGCTCGGCGATCTGCCGGTCGGCGCCGTGATGACGCCGCGCCACGAGGTCAGCCTGATCGACCTCGCCGCTCCCGCGGCCGAGATCCTGGCGACGCTGCAAAAGAGCAGTCACTCGCGCTGCGTGGTGTTCGACGGCAACCGCGACCATGCGCTCGGCATCGTGCAGGCCAAGGATGTGCTCGATGTCTACCTCGCGGGCCAGACGCCCGACATCCGCGCGCTGACGCGCGATGCGCCGATCATTCCGGAGACCGTCGACGCCCGCGACGTGGTCGCGATCCTGCGCGACTCCAGAGTGCATATCGGCCTCGTCCACGACGAGTACGGCACCTTCCAGGGTGTCGTCACCAGCGCCGACATCCTCGAGGCCATCGTCGGTGCCTTCCACACCGAGGAAGGACCGGCCGAGCCTGCCTATGTCCGGCGCGCCGACGGCTCCTATCTGATCTCCGGTTGGATGCCGGCGCTGGAATTCAGCGAGCTGCTCGGCATCACGCTGCCATCGCCGCGGCCCTACCAGACCGCGGCCGGCTTCCTGCTGCATGAATTCGGCGCGATCCCCGATGTCGGCGCGAAAACCGCCGCGCAGGGCTGGGAATTCGAGATCGTCGACCTCGACGGCCGGCGCATCGACAAGGTTTTGGCCAGCAAGCAGCCGGCGGCCTGACATTTGCCACCCGGCCGTCCTGTTGATAAGGGGCAAGACAGCGAAACAGGCCGCCGCGGTGTGCTATCGGCATAGCGGCGGCCCGAGCAATCCCCGAGTAAACCCCACGGAATAGATCCCCATGCGCATTACCCTTGTCGGTTCCCGCCATTTCGGCGTGACGACCCTGAACATGCTGCGCGAACACCACGTCACGCTGGTCAGGGTGGTCGTCCATGACGGCGAGGACCGGCTGGCGGCAGCGGCCAGGGCGGCCGGCATCGAAGTCGTTGTCCAGGCTGATCCCAAGCTGGTGACGGCCGCCGAGATCGCGCCGGACACCGACCTGATCGTGACCGCCCACAGCCATGCCCGGGTCAGCAGGGAGGCGCTTGCCGCGTCCCGGCTCGGCGGCATCGGATACCACCCGTCGCTGCTGCCGCGCCACCGTGGCATCGCCGCGGTGGAGTGGACCATCAAGGAAGGCGATCCGATCGCCGGCGGCAGCATCTATCACCTCGCCGACCGCATGGACGCCGGCGCGATCGCCGCGCAGGACTGGGTGTTCGTCAAGAAAGGCGA
Organism: Bradyrhizobium sp. USDA 4503; assembly: GCF_054055815.1. Classification (NCBI taxonomy): domain Bacteria; kingdom Pseudomonadati; phylum Pseudomonadota; class Alphaproteobacteria; order Hyphomicrobiales; family Nitrobacteraceae; genus Bradyrhizobium; species Bradyrhizobium sp. USDA 4503. Next base: position 1,323,508 of record NZ_JBSRXS010000001.1, on the reverse strand, counting down.
GACCGCCCGCGAGCTGTGGGAGCGCGCGCTGGCGCCGCTCGGTTTGCGTCTGCTCGCCCAGGTCATCGACTATGGCAAGGTCAACGGCTCGCTGCCGGCCAAGGTCCAGGATGAGCAGTTTGCGACCAAGGCGCCGAATTTGAGCCCCGGCAAACACTAACCCGAGCTAGGGTATATGAATACCTCGTTCGGAAAAGCCATGCCCAGATTTTCCGTTCCTGATCCGGAACCGAATTCACCATGATGTGTTTGAGTTCATAGGAACATTTGGGGACTCCCGCGACGCAGCAAATTTTGAACACATTGTGACAGGATAAGCCGCGTCATCACACGAAATTACAGGGATTTGATTCATGCGTTCGATCCGCATTCGCGACCTGATTTTGGTCACTTCGGTCGCTTCGGCTGCTGCCCTCACCGCTGCTCCCGTGTCCGCTCAGCAGCCTTATGACGGGCTTTGGAACGTCACCGTCGTCACCAAGACCGGCAGCTGCGAACCGTCGCAGAGCTCGACCGTGACCGTCGCTGAAGGAAAGATCTCGGCACAGGGCGCGGCGATCTCCGGCACCGTCGGCAGCGGGGGACTTGTGCGAGTCTCGATCAATGGTGCATATGCGAACGGACAACTCAGTGGCAACTCCGGATCGGGGAAGTGGAATGGGGCATCAGCTGGCGTACCATGCAGCGGCCGATGGGAAGCATCCCGTCAGTAAGATCACCAGCCTATCAAGTTTCTTTGCCATCGCGCGGCGGCCAGCATTTGCAGCCGCCGCGTTTTTCGTGACCGCACTCGCAAGTACCACGGGCCATGCCCAGTCCGGCCCGTTCGCCGGCATGGCGGGCACCTGGTCGGGCGCCGGCTCGGTCACGCTGGACGACGGCTCCAGCGAGCGCATCCGCTGCCGGGCGACGTATCACGTCGGCGGGCCCCGGATGACCATGAGCCTCACCTGCGCCAGCGACGCTTACAAGTTCAACCTAGCGGCCGATGTGCAGGCCGAAGGCAGCGTGGTCAGCGGCAATTGGAGCGAGTCCAGCCGCAATGTCAGCGGCTCGTTGCAGGGTCGCGGCGGCGGCGGCAACTTCCAGGTCGTTGCCAGCGCTCCCGGCTTCAACGCCGATATCTCGATGCGCACCACCGGCAACAAGCAGGCCGTTACCATCAGGGCTGACAGCCAGTTCCGCGGCGCCAGCATCACGCTGTCGAAGTAATCGATCCGAACTCCAACCTGAAAAGCCCTCGAGTCATCCCCGAGGGCTTTTTGTTTACGCCCCAGCGGTGCTATGCCGCAGGCACGAATGCGGTGACCTCGATCTCGACCTTGGCGCGCTGATCGACCAGCCCGTCGATATAGAGCAAGGTGGACGGCGGGAAATTGCGCCCGAGCGTCTCCTTCCACGCCGCGCCGATACCGGCGCCCGCGGCCTCATATTCGCTGCGGCTGGTCAGGTACCAGGTCAGGCGGACGATGTGCTCGGGGCCAGCACCGGCCTCATTCAACAGCTTGATGATGCGCTTCAACGCGGTGCCGACCTGGGCGGCCATCTCGGGGGCGTAGTCGCCCTTCTCGTCGCCGCCGGTCTGCCCCGCCAGCACGATCCACTTGCCGGGCGCGTCGAACGCGACACCGTGCGAGAAGCCGCGGGGTTTCGACCATTCGGCCGGTTGCAAGACGCGCATGAGCAGATCCTCCTTTTTGGCGTTCGTCATTCCGGGATGGCTCGCAGAGCCAGACCCGGAATCTCGAGATCCCGGGTTCGCCCGTTTCACGTGCGCCCCGGGATGACAGCGTAGTCGATGCTGCTTAGCAGAGATCGCGTGGGTGACGCATCACCGCGCAGACGGAATTGCGCGTTGCAAATTCATGGCAGCTCGCCGATACCGGGCACCCCTCCTCCGCCGTTCCCCGTCATGGATCGCACGCCCTCAAAGACCCGCGCAGCATTGTGGATGTCCGGCTGGCTCGCGCTGATGCTGATCGTGGCGGTGGCCGGCCGCGAGGCGACGCGCGAGGTCAACGTCTTCCAGCTGATGGCCGTGCGCGGCGTGCTCGGCTTCGCGATGCTCTATCCGCTGATCCACATGAATGGCGGGTTTGCGATCGTGAAGACGGCACGGGTGCACGTCCATATCGTGCGCAACCTGATTCATTTCTGCGCGCAGCTCGGCTGGTTCTTTGCGCTGACATTGATCCCGATCGGCCAGGTGGTCGCGATCGAGTTCACGATGCCGATCTGGACCGCGATCCTTGCGGCGAGCTTTCTCGGCGAGCGGATGACGCTGTGGAAGATCGTCGCGATGGTGCTTGGGCTGGTCGGCGTGTTCGTGATCGTGCGGCCGGCGGCCGGCGCGATCAATCCGGGCCAGCTGATCGCGCTCGCCGCGGCGGTCGGCTTCGGCATCTCGGTCGCCGTGGTCAAGTCGCTGACGCGGACCGAGCAGACGCTGACGATCATGTTCTGGATGCTGGTGGTGCAATCGCTCGCGAGCATCGGGCCTGCGCTCTATGTCTGGACCTGGCCGCCGCTCTCGACCTGGGGCTGGCTCGCCGTGATCGCGTTCTGCGGCACGTTCTCGCACTATTGCATGGCACGCGCCCTGCTCCACGCCGACGCGACTGTCGTGATCCCGATGGATTTCGTCCGCGTGCCGCTGACGGCGATCGCCGGTTGGCTGATCTATGCCGAAAGGCTCGATGTTTACACGGTGCTCGGCGCGGCCATGATCCTGGCCGGCAACCTCATGAACCTGAAACCGACCGCAAGGAAGCCGGCGCGCGCGAGGTGACGCTCGCGTCGCGCCGCAGCCAGCGCGGCCGCGCCCGCCAGCCAAAGCCCGGGGATCGTCCCGGGCCTCCCGGTTTCGAAAGGTGTTACTTTCCGGCAGCCTTGCGCAGCGCCGCGTTGATGCGGTCCTGCCAGCCGGGGCCGCCCTCCTGGAAATACTCCAGCACGTCCTGATCGATCCGCAGCGTGACCTGCTCGCGGACGCCGGGGACAGCGACGGTCTTTGGCACCGCGTCCGCGACCTTGGTGGTGGCGCGCTTGAACGCCGCCTCGGCTTCGCTGCGCGCATCGTTCAGGGTTCGCGGTCGCCTCGGCTGGTCAGCCATATGCTGGATTCCTGTGTGTCAGATTCCTTCAAACAGTACCGTAGAGAGATAGCGCTCCGAGAATGACGGCACAATCGCCAGAATGGTTTTGCCGGCCGCTTCCGGCCGCTTGCCGATCTGCAAGGCGGCAGCGATCGCGGCACCCGACGAGATACCGCCGGGGATGCCTTCGTTGCGCGCCAGCTCGCGCGCGGTCTCGATCGCGGTCGCGCTATTGACCTTGACGATCTCGTCGATCACGGAGCGGTCGAGGATGTCAGGGATGAAGCCCGCGCCGATGCCCTGGATCTTGTGCGGCGTATGCTGGCCACCCGACAGCACCGGGCTCTCTTCCGGCTCCACCGCGACGACACGCAATGATGGCTTGCGCGGCTTCAGCACCTGGCCAACGCCCGTGATGGTGCCGCCGGTGCCAACGCCGGCAACGAAGTAATCGATGTTGCCGCCGGTGTCGTTCCAGATCTCCTCGGCGGTGGTGCGGCGATGGATCTCGGGATTGGCGAGGTTCTTGAACTGCTGCGGCATGACAGCGTTGGGCGTCGTGCGCACCAATTCCTCCGCGGTCGCGATCGAGCCTTTCATGCCCTGCGCGGCCGGGGTCAGCACAATCTCCGCGCCGAGAAAGGCCAGCATCCGCCGCCGTTCGATCGACATCGATTCCGGCATGACGAGCTTGAGCCGATAGCCGCGCGAGGCCGCGACATAGGCAAGCGCAATCCCGGTGTTGCCCGAGGTCGGCTCGATCAGCACGGTGTCGGCGTTGATGATGCCGGCCTTCTCCATTGCCACGATCATCGCCGCGCCGATGCGGTCTTTCACGCTGGCTGCCGGATTGAAGTATTCCAGCTTGGCGAGGATCGTCGCGTTGACGCCAGCCGCCTGCGGCAATCTGCGCAGCCGCACGATCGGCGTAGAGCCGATCGCATCGACGATGGAGTCAAAGACGCGGCCGCGTCCGGGTTGCACTGCACTCGTTGTCGACGGCGCGTCCATCAAGCGGCTCCTGTAGCGGATGTGCTGGGAATATGCGGTCTTGTCTCATTAGAAGCAGCGCACCATGGCACGCAAGTGAGAAACCGCCGCAACGCGAATTCGTTGCATCGCAAAATAGAACCTGCGCAAATAACGTAAAAGCTACGCATTTGTGTTGCGACAAGGTCAAACAAATGGGTTTATATACTTTCGTCAGGTGCAGCTCAGAACGCAAAGGAGGTCACATGCCAGCTCTCGCTGAAGTTCTGTCGACCACAGCGTCCAGGCCCGATCCGCGCGGCTGCGATTTGCCGACCTGTCCGGTGTGTGCGGACTCCATGGTGGCGGCGGAAGCCTCCGCGTACCTGTTCGACAATTTGATCAGCTATCTCTGGACCTGCGACAACTGCGGTTACGGGTTCGTTACCAAACACGCGGTGAAACCGATCGTGTGCAACTGATCACACAGCTCATCTTGGAGCGATGTCACCGCGCGCCCAACCGGCGCGCGTTTTCGTTCTGAAGTCCTCGAACGTGCCGTTCGCCACCGCATCGCGGATGCCCTGCATCAGCTGCTGGTAGTAGGCGACGTTGATTTCGGACAGCAGCATTGCCCCAAGTGTTTCGCCTGATCGAACCAGGTGATGCAGATAGGCACGCGAATAGCCACTCGCCGCCGGCCACGGGCTCTCTTCATCGAGCGGGCGCGGATCGTCGACGTGCCGGGCGTTGCGCAAATTGATCTGCCCGAAGCGGGTGAACGCCATGCCGTGGCGTCCGTTCCGTGTCGGCATCACACAGTCGAACATGTCGACGCCGCGCGCTACCGCCTCGAGGATGTCCTCCGGCGTGCCGACGCCCATCAGATAACGCGGCCGATCGACCGGGAGCGCCGGCGCGGTCTCCTCGATCATTGCCAGCATCACCGCCTGCGGCTCGCCGACCGCGAGGCCTCCGATCGCATAACCGTGAAAGCCGATGTCGGTCAGCCCGCGCGCGCTGGCGTGCCGCAGATCCGGCACGTCGCCGCCCTGCACGATGCCGAACAGCATGTAGCCGTCAGGCGCCGCCTCAAACGCGCGCTTGGAGCGTTCAGCCCAGCGCAGCGACAACTGCATCGCGCGCTCGATGTCGGCGCGCTCCGCCGGCAGCCGGACGCATTCGTCCATCTGCATGGCGATATCGGACCCGAGCAGCCGCTGCACCTCAATCGAGCGCTCCGGCGACAGCTCGACCTTGGTGCCGTCGATATGCGAGCGGAAGGTCACGGCCTTCTCGGTCACCTTACGCAGCTCCGACAGCGACATCACCTGGAAGCCGCCGGAATCCGTCAACATCGGGCCGCCCCAGCCGGTGAAGCGCTGCAGGCCGCCAAGCCCGGCAATGCGCTCGGCGCCCGGGCGCAGCATCAGGTGATAGGTGTTGCCGAGCACGATATCGGCGCCCGCATCGCGCACCTCGCGCCAATGCATGCCCTTCATCGCGCCCGCGGTGCCGACCGGCATGAAGGCGGGCGTCCGCACGAGGCCGTGCGGCGTGGTCAGGCGCCCGGTGCGGGCGGCGCCGTCGGTCGCCAGCAGCTCGAAATGATTGGGAAGAGTCATGCGGCTGCTTATTGCGTGTCGCCGGTGCCCGATCAACCCGTCGGATAGCGGCCCTCGCGCGACTTCGTGAACACGGACAACCGGCCGGACGCTTGCCTTGCATCATCAGCCCCGTTAAACAAAACGAAACAGTATCGTTTTATGATGACAATCTGGCAACCGGCTTCCCGCAGCGACGTCGATCCGCGAACGTGACTGGCAGAGATGTCTTACCCCCTAGCGTCCAGCGCGCCGGCGCCGGTCTTCGGATGACGGATGCCCGCGCGATCCGGCAAGCGATCCTGCTGTGCGGCCTCGCCTTGGCGCTTTCGGCCTGCAGCTCGCTGCCGCGGATGCCCTACACGGCCGCCGACGCCGCCAATTCGCGGGTGCTCGACCTCGACGGGCTGCGCCGCTATGCCGACGAGCCGGCGTCAAAATTCAAGCTCGAGAAGAGCGACCTCGCCCCGATCAAGACCTACCTCGCCCTCTCCGGCGGCGGCGCCGACGGGGCTTATGGCGTGGGCGTCCTCAACGGCTGGACCGCGGCCGGCAACCGCCCGGCCTTTTCGGTTGTCTCCGGCGTCAGCACCGGCGGACTGATTGCGCCCTTTGCCTTCCTTGGCCCGCGCTACGACGACACGCTGAAGGAGGTCTACACCTCGGGCATCGCGGAAAGCCTGCTGCAGGATCCGAGCCTGATGCGGGTGCTGTTCGGCTCCGGGCTGTTCGGCAACAAGCGGCTGCGCGAACTGGTGGCGCGTTACGTCGGTCAGGACATCCTGAGCGAGGTGGCGCGCGAAAACGCCAAGGGCCGAAAGCTCCTGATCGTCACCACCGATCTCGACACCCAGCGCACGGTGATCTGGGACATGGGGCGAATCGCCGCTGTCGGAACGCCCGAGGCGCTGCAGTTGTTTCGCGACGTGATGGCCGCCTCCGCCAGCATCCCGCTGGTGTTTCCGCCGATCATGATCGACGCCGAAGGCCAGGGCCGCCGGTTCCAGGAGATGCATGTCGACGGCGGCGTGACCGCGCCGGTGCTGACATTGCCGGATGCGCTGCTGTTCCGCGAGCGCGGCTGGCCCGCCAACAGCCGCATGAACATCTACATCCTCGTCAACAAGAAGCTCGAGGGCAACTTCGAGCTGGTCTCGAACTCGACGATCGAGGTCGCCTCCCGCAGCATTTCCGCGATCACGCAAGCGCAGACACGCTCCGTGATCCTCTCGACCTATGACTTCGCCCGGCGCAACCGGCTGGGTTTCCATCTGTCCTACATCGAGCGCGACTATCCGGCTCCGGAATCGCAGGGCTTCGACACCGCCTATATGCGCGCGCTGTACCAGTACGGATACGACAAGGCCGCCGCTGGGCAGGCCTGGACTGCGACGCCCCCTTAAGCGGCCTGCTCCTGGTACCGCCGAATGGACGAATCCGCACGGCGCGGGTTATAGACCGGACAGACCCGTCCGATGCACAACGAGATGAATGGGCAAATGGGATTGACGGCAACCAAGGCCAAGGCGGCCAAGCGCGGCGTGATCAAGTCACGCGGCGGCCGGCCGACGCGGGACGCTGCGATCGAGCGCGACCAGCGGCTGATCGAGGTCGCCACCCGCCTGTTCCTCGAGCGCGGCTTCGATGCGACGTCGATCGACGCGGTGGCCGAGGCCGCCCGCGTCAGCAAGCCCACGGTCTATGGTCAGTATGGCGACAAGCGGGGCCTGTTCGCCGCGGTGCTCCGCCGCGAGATCGCCCGCTGGCTTGCCCCGCTCGCCGCCGCGGCGGCCGAAGCGCAGGCCGGCGGCAACTGCGACGGTTCGGTCGAGGAACGGCTGACCGAGCTCGGACGCCAGCTATTGGTGCTGAATTGCAGCGCCGACTCCATCGCTTTCAGCCGGATCCTGACCGCGCAGGCAATTAATTTCCCCGAGGTCGCCAAGCTTGCCGTCGACGAGGGCTGGTCGAAAGCGGTGTCCACCACGGCGGATTTCTTCGACCATCTGGTCGATAAAGGCGTTCTCGATCTCGAGGACACCACAATCGCCGCCGAGACATTTCTCAACATGGTGGTCGGCCACACCCACCGGATGGCAACATTCGGAATTCCGATCGACATGAAGACCGCCGAGACCCGGATGGAAGTCTCGATCCGGCTGTTTCTCGCCGGCGCCGCCGGGCCGCAGGACCGGCTTCGCGATGCGGCCAAAGAGGCGATCAAGGAAGCGACGAAGGCGCGCCGCCCGGCCCGCTGACAGTTTTAGGATCGTTGCATCGCCTCACACGTTGTCGTGATGAGCCTTGAAGGAAACAGAACGAAACCGTATTGTTTAGTTGCAATGAGACGCGAAACCCAAGTTCAGCCCCCCAACGGTTTCGTGTCGCCTTGTCACTTCGATCGTCAGGACGGAGCTGCCGCCATCGCTCCGTCTGAACGTTCGGCGGCCGACCTCTGACTAACAAAGGTCGGCCGCACTTTCTCTGCCCGGGCGGCGGTTCGACGCGACGGATGCGACCATGACGACGGGACGATTACACGCACTGCGGCATTGGGCATTCGGCACGCGGCTGCTGGCAACCGCGCTCATTGCCCTGCCCTTCGCGACGCCGGCGCACGCGATCACGAGCTCAACGGCTGCAGCGCTTACCCCGCAGGATAACGACACCGCGCTCGATGCGCACACGGTTCGCCGCGAGCTCGACAGCTTCCAGGCGGCCCAGATCTCGCTGCGCAAGGCGATGGCGATTGCGGAGGCGCTGCATTCCGGTTCGATAACCGCCGACATCAGCTTCGACGGCGCGTCGGAGCCTGCGGTCTACCGGGTCAAGACCATGCAGCAGGACCGCATCTGGCGGCACGCCATTGACGCGGCGACCGGCGAAGTGGTGGGTGGCGAGGCCGCCGCGCCGCTGAAGTCGCTCGGCACCGAAGACCGTGACAACCTCGCCGTGCTGAGGGCGCTCCGGCATCGCCTCGCCGACGCCGTGCGGGTGGCCGAGCGCACGACCTCCGGAAAGGCGATCAGCGGTGGCCTGATGCGCGAACGCGGCAAGCTCAATTTCGTTATCGTCGTGCTCGCCGGCAGCGACCTGAAAGAGGTGATCCTCGAACCGCCCGGCGCGCGCAGGCGCTGAGGCCGGCGCGGCACTCGCCAAGTTTTCTCTCGCCAAGTTTTCGCCCAAAAGCCGTTGACGGACGCCGATCTGTCCCGCATAAGTCCGCTCCATGATCACCGCGACCAAACGCACCAGCAAAACCACCAAGCCCTCCGGGGCCTCGGGAGGCGTGCGCGCGTAGTCGGTCGAACCGCATCATCTCTACCCGAAGCCCCGCCTGATGAAGGTCCGGGGCTTTTTTGTTGCCTGAAATACAACTCGAATGGAGGACAAAGTGAGTAACGATCCCGTCGTCGCGATTGTCGGCGTCACCGGTGCCGTCGGCGCCGAATTCATCGCCACCATGGACAAGCGCGGCTTCCGCGTCGGCAAGCTGAAGGCGCTGGCGAGCGCCCGCTCGGCCGGCAAGACCATCAGCTTCCGCGGCAAGCCGATCGTGATCGAGGAACTGACCGAGCGCGCCTTCGAGGGCGTCGACATCGCGCTGTTCTCGGCCGGCAGCGGCATCTCCAGGAAGTTCGCGCCGCTTGCGGTGAAGTCCGGCGCCGTCGTGGTCGACAATTCCTCGGCGTTCCGGATGGATCCGAACGTGCCGCTGGTGATCCCCGAGATCAACGCCAACCGCATCCGCGACCACAAGGGCATTATCGCCAACCCGAACTGCGCCGCCATCACCGCGCTGGTGCCGCTGTGGCCGATCCACCAGAAGAACCGCATCAAGCGCGTGATCATCTCGACCTACCAGGCCGCGAGCGGCGCCGGCGCAGCTGCGATGGAGGAGCTCGTCGAGTCCACCCGCGCCAATCTCAACGGACAGGTCTACACCCCGAAGGTGATGCCGCACCCCTACGCCTTCAACCTGTTCAACCACAACACGGCGATCGATCCGGAGACCGGCTACAACGACGAGGAGACCAAGGTCATCAAGGAGACCCACAAGATCTTCGAGGACGAGAAGATCGCGGTCGGCGTTACCTGCGTGCGGGTGCCTGTGCTGCGCGCGCATTGCGAGTCGATCACCTTCGAATGCGAGAAGCCGATCACCGAGGACCAGGTGCGCGCGATGATGGCGCAGGCGCCGGGCGTCAAGGTCGTCGACGATCGCGCCAAGAACTACTTCCCGATGCCGATCGACGCCTCCGGCCAGGACGACGTGCTGGTCGGCCGCATCCGCAAGGATCTCAGCGACCCCAGCGGTCACTCGATCTCGATGTTCGTCGCGGCCGATCAGCTGCTCAAGGGCGCCGCCCTCAACGCGGTGCAGATCGCCGAGCTGCTGCCCGAACGCGCGATGGCGTGAATGCAAGAACCGTCATCCCCGCGCAATGGCGCAGCCATTGTCGCTGGAGGAGCCCGCGCGGCGGGCGTCTCGAAGGATGCATCGGCCCCAGTCGGGCCGTCGCCCTTCGAGGGCCGCTGAAGAAGCGGCCGCCTCAGGGTGACGGTGAAGCAACCGTGCTTGCGGAGCTAGCCTCGCGCGCGAAACAGCAAACACGCATCGCCATACGAATAGAACCGGTAGCCGTCCCTGATCGCATGCGCGTAGGCGCCCTGCATCGTCTCGAGGCCGGAGAAGGCCGAGACCAGCATGAACAGCGTCGAGCGCGGCAGATGGAAGTTGGTCAGCAAAATATCGACCGCGCGGAAGCGGTAGCCCGGCGTGATGAAGATCGAGGTTTCCGCCGCAAACGGCTCGATAGTGCCGTCGGCACTGGCGGCACTTTCCAGCAGGCGCAGCGACGTGGTGCCGATCGCGACGATCCGGCCGCCTTTTGCGCGCGCGGCATTCAAGGCGGAAGCGGTCTCGGCGGTGATGCAGCCCCACTCGGCATGCATCTTGTGCTCCGAGGTCTCCTCGGTCTTCACCGGCAGGAAGGTCCCTGCCCCGACATGCAGCGTCAGGCGGTGCAGCTCGACACCGCGGCTCTTCAGCGCGGCCTCCAAGGCCGGCGTGAAATGCAGCCCCGCCGTGGGCGCTGCGACCGCGCCCTCATTGGCGGCGAACATGGTCTGGTAGTCGCTGACGTCCTTCTCGTCAGGCGTGCGCTTGGAAGCGATGTAGGGTGGCAGCGGCGTGGCGCCGACATCGGCGATCGCCTGGTCGAGCATCGGACCATGGAACGAGAATGACAGCGTCACCTCGCCCTCCTGCCCCTTGGCCTCGACCTCTGCATCGAGATTGCCGAGCAGGCACACCCTGCCCTCATTGCCGAAGCGGATGGTGTCGCCGGGGCTGAGCTTCTTCGCCGGCTTCACCAGCGCCTGCCAGCGTGAGCCGTCGAGCCGCTTGATCAAGGTCGCCTCGATCTTCGGTTCGGTGTCGCGCCCGATGCGGCGGCCCTTGAGTTGCGCCGCGATCACCTTGGTGTCGTTGACGACGATCTGATCACCCGGCTCCAGCCACTGCGGCAGGTCGGCGATCGCGGCGTCGCGCAGCACGCCGTCCGGATGCACCACCAGCATCCGCGCGGCATCGCGCGGGCTCGCGGGGCGAAGCGCGATGCTTTCCGGGGGCAGTTCGAAGTCGAAGAGGTCGGTGCGCATGGCGGTGACTAATACTTCAGCGCCGTCATTCCGGGGCACGCGAAGCGTGAACCCGGAATCTCGAGATTCCGGGTTCGATGCTGCGCATCGCCCCGGAATGACGGAGTGTTTGACTTACGCCGCGTCGGCGGCCATGCGCGCCTTGACGATCTTGTCCGGATCCTTCACCGGCTCGCCGCGCTTGATCTTGTCGACGTTCTCCATGCCCTCGGTGACCTTGCCCCAGACGGTGTACTGGCCGTTGAGGAACGAGGCGTCGTCGAAGCAGATGAAGAACTGGCTGTCGCCGGAATCCGGATTGGCGGCGCGGGCCATCGAGGCGGTGCCGCGGACATGCGGCTCCTTGTTGAATTCGGCCTTCAGCTTCTTGCCGGAGCCGCCCATGCCGGTGCCCTGCGGGCAGCCGGTCTGCGCCATGAAGCCGTCGATCACGCGGTGGAATACGATGCCGTCGTAGAAGCCCTCGCGCACCAGCTCCTTGATCCGCGCGACGTGGCCGGGCGCGAGATCCGGGCGCATCTCGATCGTGACCGGGCCCTGGGTGGTTTCGAGGATCAGAGTATTTTCGGTAGCAGCCATGCTCGCTTCTCCTGGCTTCGGGGTGGATACTTCTTATTCCTGAACGGGATCGCGAATGGGCGGCCGGCGACTGCGCCGCCCAGGCTCTCGGTAAATGGCAACGGCGTGCAGCGTTGCAACGTCTCCATCACCGCGATCCGGTATGCAATCCGGTCGTTGTCGGTCGCCTCCTGCGATTCATAGCTGATCCTGGGATGCCCGAGGATCGCGCCCTCGCGGTTGAAGCTGACAATGACGGTGATGTCGATCGGGCCGGCCTTGTCTGCCGGCGGCGGCCGCCAGCAGCGGTGGATGGCAAGAACAACGTCCTTGATCGTATTGAGTTGCTCCGGCTCGGCCTGCACCGGTGCGGTCAGCGTCAGGCAAACCAGCGGCGCGGCGAACCAGGCGAGTGGTTTGCAGCGCGCCGCCATGCGGATCACTTGATGTCGGATGCGACCTGCACCTTCACCATCTTGTCGGGATCGGTGACGGCTCCGCCAGGAGAGCCCGCAGACGCCTTCTTCAGCTTGTCAACCACGTCCATGCCCTGCACCACCTCGCCGATCACGGTGTACTGGCCATTCAGGCTCGGCCCGTCGGCGAACATGATGAAGAACTGCGAATTGGCGCTGTCGACGCTGTCGCCGCGCCGGGCCATGCCGACGATGCCGCGCTTGAACGGGACCTGGGAGAATTCCTGCTTCAGGTTCGGATATTTCGAGCCCCCGGTGCCGTTGAAGTTCTGGCCGTCGCCGGTCTGCGCCATGAAGCCGTCCATTACGCGATGGAACGGCACGTTGTTGTAGAAGCCCTCGCGCGCCAGCTGCTTGATGCGCTCGGCATGCTTGGGCGCGATATCGGTGCGCAGCTTGATGACGATGCGGCCCTTGGTGGTGTCGATCACGATCGCATCGGCCTTGTCGGGATTGGCCGGCAGCGGCTGCGCGACCGCGGGCATGACGCAGAGCAGCGCAGCAACGAATGCAAGAATGCGGATCATGGCAACTCCGGAGCTTTAACGTTGGGGTGTGGCAGGCCGCCGGGATCAGCCGGCGAACTTGGCCTTCAGGCTAGCTGCGACTGATGACGGCACGAATGAAGAGAAGTCGCCGCCCATCTGGGCGATTTGGCGCACCAGTGTGGCGGTGATCGGGCGGACCGCAACCGACGCCGGAACGAACACGGTATGCACCTCGGGCGCCATGGCCTCGTTCATGCCGGCAAGCTGCATCTCGTAATCGAGATCGGTGCCGTCGCGCAGGCCGCGAATCATCAGCGTGGCCTTGGCCGCGCGGGCCGCCGCGACCGTGAGATTGTCATAGGTCGCGCTCTCGAAGGCGCAGCCTGCCTGCTGGGCGATGGGGCCGAACACCTCATGGACCATGGCCAGCCGTTCCTCGGTGGAAAACAGCGGCTTCTTGCCGGGATGGACGCCAATGGCGACGATCAGGCGGTCGCAGAGGAAGACGGCCTGTTTCACCACGTCCAGATGGCCGTTGGTGACGGGATCGAAGGAGCCAGGATAGATCGCGATACGGGACATGGTCCCTCCTAACCCGCCCGGCTCTCCCCGGCAAGCCGCCCGGGTTCCATTGCTTGCTCGAAACAAATTTCCAGTCGTCCAGTGAACGAGTCCTGGGATGCCAGCGTCTACGGGGGTGAATGTTTCGTCGGCCGTTGGCGGACGAAACAAAACCGGCCCGCGACGAAACCATTTCCCGCGGTGGCGAAGACACCAGGAAACTTGCTGCCGGTAGACATTGGACAACGAAACGACGGGCCCGGGCGGCCCGATCAACTGGGGACCGTCATGATCAAGGCACTTTCCGCCATCGCTGTTGCCGCGTTCATTGCCGCCGCGCTCACCGTGCTGCCGGGCTTTGCGCCGCAGGTCGAAGCCTCCACCCCGCAGCCGCTGGCCAAGAGCGACCGTCTCGACGTCCACCCGGTCGGCAAGGACTGCTCGCAGCAGGCCTGGCCGAATTTCGAGGCCGCGTGCCTGCGCAGCGCCGGCAACAAGACAGTGGTTCGTGAAGCCCGCCTGGTCACCGCCGACCGTACCCCGTAGCCCGTAGTCGAGCGACGTCCCTCGTCAGCCTGGCGTAAGGTCAGGCCGTCACACAAAACCCAATGGTAATTTGCGACGTCCCGTCGCAGACTATCGTCTAAGGCGCCCGGCCGGATGACCCGGCGCGCGCAAGACACCGGGGGATTGCCGTGACGAGTACGCCCGCCATCGTTTCTTCTGGCCACCCCCCGTCCAGTCCGATCCCGGTTGCCGTCACGCTCGGTGCCCTCGGCGTCGTCTATGGCGACATCGGCACCAGCCCCCTCTACGCCCTGAAGGAAGCCGCCAAGGCCGCCACCCATGGCGGTCCGCTCACCGAGAGCGCGGTGCTCGGCGTGGTCTCGCTGATCCTGTGGGCGCTGATTCTGATCATCTCGATCAAATACGCGATGCTGATCCTGCGCGCCGACAACCGCGGCGAAGGCGGCATCGTCGCGCTCTTGGCGCTGCTCTCGGCGCGCAACGCGGCGCCCGGCACCTGGCGCGCCCATCTTCTGGTGGTCGGCCTGATCGGCGCCGCCCTGCTCTATGGCGATGGCGCCATCACCCCGGCCATCTCGGTGCTGTCGGCGATCGAGGGCCTCAAGGTCGACGCGCCCTCGCTGACCCCTGCGGTGGTGCCGATCACCGTCGTGATCCTGATCGGCCTGTTCATGATGCAGAAGCAGGGCACCGGCTTCATCGGGAGGATCTTCGGCCCGGTGATGCTGTTCTGGTTCGCCGTGCTGGCAGCGCTCGGCATTCACGGCATCGTCAAGGCGCCCGGCGTGCTGGTTGCGCTGAGCCCGCTTTATGCATTCGATTTCCTGATCCATCAGGATTTCCACGTCAGCTTCGCCATCCTTGGCGCCGCCTTCCTCGCGGTGACCGGCGGTGAGGCGATGTATGCCGACATGGGGCATTTCGGCCGCTTTCCGATCCGGCTCGCCTGGTTCGCCGTCTGCCTGCCCGCTCTGGTGCTGAACTATTTCGGCCAGGCCGCGCTGTTGATCACCGACCCGACCGCGATCGAAAATCCGTTCTTCCAGTTGTCGCCGGACTGGTCGCATTACCCGCTCGTCCTGCTCGCGACGATCGCCACCGTGATTGCCTCGCAGGCCATCATCTCGGGTGTGTTCTCGCTGACCCAGCAATCGATCCAGCTCGGCTTCCTGCCGCGCATGCACATCGAGCACACCACGAGCGATGCCATCGGGCAGATCTACGTGCCGCTGGTGAACTGGCTGCTCGCCGCGGGGACACTCGGCGCGGTGCTCGCCTTCGGCACCTCGGACGCGCTCGCCGGCGCCTACGGCATCGCAGTGTCGCTGTTGATGGCGATCACCACGCTGCTTGCAGCGCTGGTCGCGATCCAGTGGGGCTATTCGCCGATCATCGTGATCGCCGTGAACGGCTTTTTCTTCATCATCGACGCGATCTTCTTTGCGGCGAACTCGACCAAGCTGTTCGAAGGCGGCTGGTTCCCGCTGCTGCTCGCCGCCGCGGTGGCCTTCCTGATGCTGACCTGGCGCGGCGGCGTGAAACTGGTCGAGACGGCGCGCAGCAAGCTGCGTCAGCCGGAAGAAGATCTGATCGAAACCGCGGTCAACAAGTGCCACAGCCGGCTGCCGGGCACCGCCATATTCCTCGCCTCCGCCCCTAACGGCGTGCCGCTTGCCTTGACCCAGTTCGTCAAGCACAACCACGTGCTGCACCAGCGCGTGCTGCTGGTCACCGTACAGATCGAGGAATCCCCCCGCATCCCGGACGAGGATCGCGTGGTGGTTCACGACGTCACCCCGGGCATCATCCGCGTCATCCTGCGTTACGGCTTCATGCAATATCCCACCGTTTACGAAGGGCTAAAGCTCGCCTGTCGTCAGGGCAAACTGCCCGGTCTGCGTCTGACCGATGTGACCTACTACATCGGCCGCGAGACCATCATCCCGCGGGAAGACATTCCGGGCATGTGGGTATGGCGGGAATCGCTGTTCGCGTTCCTGCAGCGCAACGCCGAACGGTCGGCGGCGTTCTTCGGCGTGCCGACCGGACAGGTCGTGGAATTCGGGACGGAGATCGAGATCTAGTCCCACAGCCCGGATGCGGACATGTCAGACGATCCGCCTCTTCAGCTGAAGCCGCGGCTGGCGATTTCGATCGACCAGGCTCAGGCGATCATCGATCGGGTTGCGCCAGGCGCGCGCGTGGCAGGCATCACCGAGCTGCGCGGCGGCGAGATCAGCACGATCCTCGAGATCACCCGGGCGGACGCGCCAAGCTGCATCCTCAAGGTCTACCCCGCCCAGCTGCAATGGAAGATGGCGAAGGAGGTCTATGTCCTCGGTCTTCTGCGCGACGCCGGCATTGCCATTCCCGCAT
Source organism: Bradyrhizobium sp. USDA 4503 (assembly GCF_054055815.1). Classification (NCBI taxonomy): domain Bacteria; kingdom Pseudomonadati; phylum Pseudomonadota; class Alphaproteobacteria; order Hyphomicrobiales; family Nitrobacteraceae; genus Bradyrhizobium; species Bradyrhizobium sp. USDA 4503. The sequence continues at coordinate 1,307,189 of NZ_JBSRXS010000001.1, read as the reverse complement.
CCTCGTAGCTGATGACAGCCGCGCGCTGATCGACTTCAATTTTGTGCTGATGAGCAAGCTCGACGGCGTCGTGCTCGGCAACCGCGAGGCGGCGCTGACGGATCAGGAGCTGCTTTCGATCTACGCTCCGCCGTATCAATGGCATCACGCTCGACAGCTTCGGCTATATCGGCCCGCACGGCGTCTGGACGTCGTACCCGACCAACCGCGCCTACATGTCCGCGCAGTTCGAGCGGAAGCTGACCGAGTTTTGCACGCGCGGCGGGGACGAAGCGCTGGCCGCGCGGCTGCGGGCCAGCATCCTGGCGCGCAGTGTCCTGCTCGACGCAGCCGACACGCCCCGCCTCTGCCACTATGACTTCCACGCCGGCAACGTGCTGGTGACACCGGAGGGGCAGCCGCGTCTCACCGGCATCGTCGATTTCGAGAATGCCACCGCCGGCGATCCGCTGATGGACATCGCCAAGGCGCTCTATTACTTCACGCCGAGGGACGCGCCGAATCGCGACGGATTGCTCGCGGGCCACGGCACGAGCGACCGGCCGGACTGGGAGGCCACGATCGCGCTCTACCGGCTGGCCTCGACGCTCGAGCTCTGGTGCTGGTTCGCGCAGATCGGCCGGATGGACGCCCTTCCCGGGCTCACGCGCGAACTGGAAAGCGCCATCTAGGCCGCGCCCCCACAAACACAGAGCCCGCGGTGCTCCCGATGGCCGCCTCGTCGGCGCCCGCGGGCATAATTCATTCGGGCAATCCCGCCTTCCGAAGCCCCTCGATCAACAGCTGCGCGTTTGGGTACCCGCCCCTGGCGATCATTGCGGAAATTGTAAAGGCGGGATCGAGCTGAAGCAGGAGCGCCGCCGCCTCGCGCGCCTCCGCGTCGCGTCCGAGATGAGCGAACGCGGACGCGAGACAACGGTAGGCCAGCGAATAGGAGGCATTCTGGCGCCGGCATTTATTCGCTGCGGCAATGGCCTCGTCAAAGCGGCGAAGCTCGATGAAGGCCATCCCCATCCCAACAAACGTGATGGGTAGCCGCGGGTCTAACGGGCTCAGGCGGATGGCGCGTTCAAAACTCCGGACCGCTTCATCGGGAAGCCCGGCAACTCTGTAGACGCTGCCTCTGGCGGTCCATGCGCGATATGAATTCGGATTGAGAGCGACCGCCCGGTCGGCCAATTCGATCTCACTCTCACAATCGCCGACCATGTACGCCGAGGTGAGGGAAACCCAGGCTAATGTTTCCGCATCGCCATCGTCGATGCTCAATGCCAGGCGAAGCAGCCGGACCGCTTCCTTGCGGTCAAATTGAGGATCGACGGCATGCCCCCAAAGGATGTTCTGCATGTGGGCGAGACCTGCCAGAGCGGCGACAAAGCCGAACCGGGGGTCAAGCTCCAAAGCACGATGCGCCAGCCTGATCGCCTCGGCCAACCCGTCGGCGGTCATCAGGTAATGCTGCTGCATGGCGCGGAGATAGAAATCATAGGCGGTGAGGTTCTCTGGTCGCCGTGCCGACAGGCCGATTTCGATCTGCAGCAATTTTGGTTGAATGGCCGAGACGACGGCGACGGTCACCTCGTCCTGGAGAGCGAATATGTCCGTCAGGTCACGCTCGAACCTGTCTGCCCAGATGTGCGTTCCGGTCACCGCATCGATCAACTGCCCGGTGATGCGAACCTTCCCCGCGGCCTTGCGCACAGACCCCTCAAGGACATAGCGGACGCCGAGCCTGCGGCCGACCTCCTTGATATCGACGGCCCGGCCCTTGAAGGTAAAACTCGAATTTCGGGCGATCACAAACAGCCATTTGAAGCGCGACAGCGCCGTGATGATTTCCTCGACCATTCCGTCCGCGAAGTATTCCTGCTCGGGGTCGCCGCTCATATTCTCGAACGGCAGCACGGCGATCGACGGCTTGTCAGGGAGCGCCAGAGCTTGCACGCTGTCGACCGGCGGCTCGATCGGCGCCCCCTCAGGATGGCCCGCGTTTATCCTCAATCGCCACGCGCGCATCGGCTCAGCAATGTTCTTCAGGTTCTGCGAGCCCATGTCCTCGAACACGGCATCGACCTTGCCGCGGATTTGACGTTGCGCATCGTCCGAGATGCAGATTCCGCCGGGCTCCGCGATCCCTTCAAGGCGGGCGGCGATATTGACGCCGTCTCCAAAGATATCGTTTTCATCGACGATGATGTCGCCGACGTGGATGCCAATGCGGAATTCGATCCGCTTGAGTTGCGGCACCGTGGCATTTCGCTCGGCCATTGCGCGCTGGACCTCAATGGCGCAACGCACCGCATCCACGACACTGCCGAACTCGGCGAGCACGCCGTCGCCCGTGTGCTTGACGACCTTGCCACGGTGTTCGCTGATCTTGGGATCAGCGAGTCCACGCAGACACTCCCTCAGCCGGACGTGTGTCCCTTCCTCGTCCAGGCCGGTCAGCCGACTATATCCGGCCACGTCAGCCGCCAGGATAGCTGCAAGCCGCCGCTCAACGCGATGATCGGTCACAACGGCCTCCCGAAATCGGTAGATCCGCCGGACCCCATCAAAGCATAGGGCGTTGCCCTTGGGCTAGGGGCGTACGGCAGGCCCGCCGGATTTCGCGGAGCCTGTCAACGGGCGCGCCTGTTGGCTGCATTCGTGCTGGGGTTCTCCGAAACGGCGGCGCTAGCCGCCGTTGCCGTTCTCGCCGTTTTCCTCTTCAGGGATGTGCTCGACCGAGACCACGTGCTCGTCCTCGGCGGTGTCGAACACGATCACGCCCTGGGTCGAGCGGCCGGCGACGCGGATATCGGCCACCGGGCAGCGGATCAGCTGACCCTTGTCGGTGACCAGCATGATCTGGTCGGCGTCCTCGACCGGGAACGACGCCACCAGGTTGCCGTTCCGGTTGTTGACGCTCATCGCGACGATGCCTTTGCCGCCGCGGCCGGTGGTGCGGTACTCGTAGGACGAGGTCCGCTTGCCATAGCCGTTGACGGAGACGGTCAGCACCACCTGCTCGGCCGCCGACAGTTCGGCATAGCGCTCCTGCGACAGCTGGATCGCATTCGCTGTCTCCTCGCCCTCGGTCTCGACCGGCTCCTCGGTCGCGGCCTCGCCGGCCACGGCGCGGCGCATCTTCAAATAGGCCGAGCGCTCGTCCGAGGTGGTCTCGACATGGCGCAGGATCGCCAGCGAGATCAGCTTGTCGGCCTCGGGCAGCGCAATGCCGCGCACGCCCATCGAGGTGCGGCCGGTGAAGACGCGCACATCGGTGACCGGGAAACGGATGCACTGGCCGCCGGCGGCGGTCAGGAGCACGTCGTCATGCTCGGTGCAGATCTGGACGTCGACGATCGCCTCGCCTTCCCCGAGCTTCATGGCGATGATGCCGGAGCGGCGCACGTCGACGAAGTCGGACAGCTTGTTGCGGCGAACGGTGCCGCCGGTCGTCGCGAACATCACGTCGAGATTGGCCCAGGAGGATTCATCCTCCGGCAGCGGCATGATCGTCGTGATGCGTTCGCCCTGCTCCAGCGGCAGGATGTTGATCAGCGCCTTGCCGCGCGCGTTCGGCGCGGCCATCGGCAGCCGCCAGACCTTCTCCTTGTAGACCTGGCCGCGCGACGAGAAGAACAGCACCGGCGTGTGCGTGGAGGCCACGAACAGGCGCGAGACGAAATCCTCGTCGCGGGTCTGCATGCCGGCGCGGCCCTTGCCGCCGCGGCGCTGCGCCCGATAGGTCGACAGCGGCACGCGCTTGACGTAGCCCGCATGCGACACGGTGACGACCATGTCCTCGCGCTGGATCAGGTCCTCGTCCTCGACCTCGCCTTCCTGCTCGATGATCACGGTCTTGCGCGGGGTGGCGAACTGCTGCTTCACCTCGGCCAGTTCGGTCTTGACGATGCCCTGCACGCGGGCACGCGAACGCAGGATGTCGAGATAGTCGGCGATCTCGGCCGCGAGCTTGTCGAGCTCTTCGGAAATCTCGTCGCGCCCCAGCGCGGTCAAGCGCTGCAGGCGAAGGTCGAGGATGGCCCTGGCCTGCTCCATCGATAGCCGCAGCGTGCCGTCCTCGTTGATGCGATGCCGGGGATCGTCGATCAGCGTGATCATCGCCTCGACGTCGCGTGCCGGCCAGTCGCGTGACATCAGGGCCTCGCGCGCGGTGTTCGGATCGGGCGAGGTCCGGATGACGCGGATGATCTCATCGATGTTGGCGACCGCGATCGCAAGGCCGACCAGGATGTGGGCGCGGTCGCGCGCCTTGCCGAGCAGGAACTTGGTCCGCCGGGTCACCACCTGCTCGCGGAACGCGACGAAGATGGTGAGCAGGTCCTTCAGATTCATCGTCTGCGGACGGCCGGAATCCAGCGCTAGCATGTTGGCCGGGAAATTGGTCTGCAGCGGTGTGAATCGGTAGAGCTGGTTCAGCACCACGTCGGGCACCGCTTCGCGCTTCAGCTCGATGACGACGCGATAGCCGTCACGATCGGACTCGTCGCGCAGGTCCCCGATGCCCTCGATCTTCTTCTCTTTGACGAGATCGGCGATACGCTCGACCATCGTCGCCTTGTTCACCTGATAGGGAATCTCGGTGATGATGATCGCTTCACGGTCCTTGCGGATGGTGTCGATCGTCACCTTGCCGCGCATCACGATCGAGCCGCGGCCGAGGTGGTAGGCGCTGCGAATGCCCTGACGGCCGAGGATGACGCCGCCGGTCGGGAAGTCCGGTCCGGGAATGATGTCGATCAGTTCGTCGATCGTGAGCGCCGGATTGTCGATCAGCGCCACGCAGGCATCGACGACCTCACCGAGATTGTGCGGCGGGATATTGGTCGCCATGCCGACGGCGATGCCGCCGGCGCCATTGACCAGAAGGTTCGGGAACCGGGCCGGCAGAACCGACGGCTCTTTCTCGGAGTTGTCGTAGTTCGGCTGGAAATCGACCGTTTCCATGTCGATGTCGGCCAGCACGGCGAGCGCCGCCCGGGTCAGCCGCGCTTCGGTATATCGATAGGCGGCCGGCGGATCGCCGTCGACCGAACCGAAATTGCCCTGGCCGTCGATCAGCGGCACGCGCAGTGAGAAATCCTGCGCCATGCGGACCATCGCGTCGTAAATCGACTGGTCGCCATGCGGGTGATATTTACCGATCACGTCGCCGACGACGCGGGCGGATTTGACGTATTTCTTGTCCGGCGTATGTCCCTGCTCATGCATCGAATAGAGGATGCGCCGGTGCACCGGCTTGAGCCCGTCGCGCGCATCGGGCAGCGCACGCGACACGATCACGCTCATCGCGTAATCGAGATAGGACTTCTTCATCTCGTCGAGGATGGAAACGGGACGAATATCTGAGGGTCCCGGCGGCTCGCCGGGCTTGTGGTCGTCGTTATCGGACAAAGGGGAAATCCGGTCGGTTCTACTGGGGAATCATATAGCCCATCGGAGGCCTGATAACCACCCTTGCGCGGCTCCGCAAGCCGTTTTTCCGTTCGTTTTTTCATGCACTTACGGGGGAGCGCCAAGGTTCCCACGGCTTGGTCGGGAAGCGCGTGGCGAATGGCGAACAGCAATGGAAAAATCCCCTATTCGCCACCCGCCATTCGCTACTTGTCTCTCCCGTCAGTGGCCGAAGACCACCGCGTGCATGATCCGCCCGGGGATGAAGGTGAACAGTTCGGCGATGAGCAGTGCGCCAAAGGAGATGCCGATCATCGTGAACCTGTGGCGGCGGACATTGTGGCTCCGTGCGGCCGTGACGCCGAGCGCCAGCATGGCGAGCGAGAAGATCGACACTAGGTGGATCGGGCTCCAGGGACCGACCAGCTGGATCTGATGGATCCAAAACGAGCTTCCGGCGACCACCAGCATCAGGATCACCCAGATCCAGCCCAGGGTCCGGTGCGGCAGCGTGCCCTTGGGGGCGGCGAGCTGGATGGAGCCGAGCACGAAGGCGGCCATCGCGGCAAAGGCGTGGAGCGGGATCGCAGGCGCGGTGTCGAGCAATGGCGCGAGGCTCATGATGGCCGGCCCTCGGGTGAAGCTCGCGGCCAAGCATCAAATGCCGCAGGCCAATGTAAATATCATTTACATCAGGCTGTGTCAAAGTCCAGGGAACCCGCATCCCTTTACGTCGAACCACCGACGTTCTGACAGAGAGTTACCGAGTTATCCTCTTATTCCACACGAGGAAATTGCTGGTGCCGATCGCAACGACCGTTCCGGGAAATGATCTTCACGGAACGGCGCCTGACGGAATCGACGGAAGCGCGACCGCTGCTCAGAACGGGATGTCGTCGTCCATGTCGCTGTTGCGGCTGCTGCCACCACCCGCGGCGACGGCGCGGCGCGGCGCCGAGCTGACCGGTCCGGCCGAACCGAAATCGCTGCCGCCATCATCGGAGAAGCTGCTGCCCCCACCGCCACGCCCGTCGAGCATGGTGAGGTTGGAGTTGAAGCCCTGCAGCACGACTTCGGTCGAGTACTTCTCGACGCCGCTCTGGTCGGTCCATTTGCGGGTCTGCAACTGCCCCTCGATGTACACCTTGGCGCCCTTCTTCAGATACTGCTCGGCGACCTTGCAGAGGCCCTCGTTGAAGATCACGACGCGGTGCCACTCGGTCTTTTCCTTGCGCTCGCCGGTGCCCTTGTCGCGCCAGGTTTCCGAGGTGGCGATGGAAAGGTTTGCGATCGGACGGCCGTCCTGCGTCCGCCGGATTTCCGGATCCTTGCCGAGGTTTCCCACCAGGATCACCTTGTTCACGCTTCCCGCCATCGCATCATCTCCACTCAAAAACCGGGCGTCCGGACATTCGGCCGCCACTCTCAACCTTCGCCACTTACGTCGCAGGCGTCGTGGATGACCCTATACGCCGGTGCCGGCTCGCCGCCTTTGCCGTCGCGCCGGTTATCCACGATATTCGAGATATAGCATCGGATCCGGCGTCGTTCCAGTTTTGTTCGCCACAACCATCCGTAGAAGTGGCCAGTGCCGTCGGAGCGGCAGTCGATCTCGGTGCAGGCCGACGCTCGGCAGCAAGATTTAGGAAAACAACAAACAAATCAGCAGCTTGCCTTATCGATACTTCTCCCGCGAGTGTTGCATTTGGGAGACTGCGTTTGCGGTTGAATCAGCGTATAGCTCCAACCATGGCGCGGGCGCTCGCGTCTGGGATCGTGCTTCGGGACCGTTTGGAAGCCGATCGGGGTGCTGGGGGATCGATAATGAAGAAGTTTTTGCTCGGTACGGTTGCTCTGATTGCGTTGGCTGCGCCTGCCGCGGCTGCCGATCTCGCTGCGCGCCCGTACACCAAGGCGCCGCCGCCCGTGGTTGCCCCGATCTATGACTGGACCGGCTTCTACATCGGCGCCAACGGCGGCTGGGGCTCGAGCCACAATTGCTGGGACCAGCTCCCGGCCGGCATCTTCCTCGCATCAGATGGTTGCCATGATGCAACCGGCGGCGTCGCCGGTGGCCAGATCGGTTATCGCTGGCAGGCTGGCGCCTGGGTGTTCGGCCTCGAAGCGCAGGGCGACTGGGCTGACCTGAAGGGCAGCAACAACAGCGCGATCTTCCCGGGCCTGTTCACCAACCAGTCCAAGATCGACGCGTTCGGCCTGTTCACCGGCCAGATCGGTTACGCCGTCAACAACGTGCTGCTCTACGCCAAGGGCGGCGCGGCGCTGACCGACAACCGCTTCAACACCTACTTCACCCCAACCGGCGTGCTGGTCGGCAGCGCCAGCGACACCCGCTGGGGCGGCACCGTCGGCGCCGGCATCGAAGTCGGCTTCGCGCCGAACTGGACCGCGGGCATCGAATACGACCACCTGTTCATGCAGGACAAGACCTATAACCTGATCGCCCCCAACGGCACGCTGAACAGCACCATCCGCGATCGGCAGGACGTCGACCTCGTTACCGTCCGCGTGAACTACAAGTGGGGTGGTCCGGTCGTCGCGCGCTATTGATCGCGCCAGGCCGATTGATCCAGACGAAAGGCCGGCCTTGCGCCGGCCTTTTGTTTGCGCGCCTGTTTGTGCGCCGGCTTTTTCGTTGCGTGTGCACGCGCACCTCACCGGGGCCGTTTTCGGTGCGTTGTGGTTTCGCGGATACACACGTTCCGGCATTTCTCTGTAGAAGCACCAGCACGTCACGCGACACTGCTGTGACGCTCTCTTCAAGATATCTGAAGGGACAACAAGAAAATGGGACTGGGACTTTGAAAATGAGGACTGTTTTGCTGGCCTCGGCCGGCATGTTTGCACTGAGCGCTTTTGCACCGGCAATGGCCGCCGACATGGCGGCACGCGCGCCTTACGTGAAGGCTCCGCCGCCGGCCGCGATCTACAACTGGACCGGCTTCTACGTCGGAGGCTTCGGCGGCTACGCCAGCGAGAACTCCGGCACCCCGAGCATGGAAGGCGGCTTCGGCGGCGGCACCATCGGCTACAACTGGCAAGCCGGCAACATCGTGTACGGCCTCGAGGTCGACGCCGCAGGCGCTGACATCGACGCATCGGTCTCCGCGCTCGGCGTCACCGCCCGCAGCAAGATCGACTCGCTCGGCACCGTGCGCGGCCGCCTCGGCTTCGCCGTCGACAAGGTGCTGTTCTATGGCACCGGCGGTTACGCCTGGGCCAACAACGAGGTCAGCGTCACCGCGCTCGGCGTGACCGCCTCGCAGAGCAACTTTCACTCCGGCTGGACCGTCGGCGCCGGCGTCGAGGCGTTCATCGCGCCGCAGTGGTCGATCAAGGGCGAATACCTGTATCGCAGCCTCGACAGCGAGAACTATTTCGGCGTGCCGTCCGGTACGCTCGAGCTGCACAGCGCCCAGTTCGGCGTCAACTATCACTTCGGCGGCCCGATCGTCGCCAAGTACTAAGCCTGAGCGAATTGCCTGACCGCCATCGGCGGTCAGATCGCACTGAAAGGCCGGCCTAGCGCCGGCCTTTTTGCGTAAGCGCGTTTTCGAGCGAAGTGAATTGAGGTTCGCGTCAAGAAAACGCGTCACAGCAGGAATCCAGAGCTCCCGTTCCGATCCCATCGAATGGGGGAAAAGGCTCTAGCGGAACCGGCGCTGCTGACGGCTGCTGCCATCAGGCAAACTATCCGTTGATGGACGCGACTCAGCACTGGAAATTGTCCACCGTTCTTCCTACGTTCCAGTCTTCACACCCCATCGGCGCAAGGTCCCGGCATCACCGGCGATGCGCGCCCAAAAGGCGCCAAGCATGCGCCCGGAACTGTCGCTATGGATGAAGTGCTCAAGGCGAAGCGCCAACAGAACGCCGGCTCCTCATCGCGCGCCATCACGATCCGTGGCGCGCGCGAACACAATCTGAAGAACATCGACGTCGAGATTCCGCGCGACAAGCTCGTGGTGTTCACCGGCCTGTCCGGCTCCGGCAAGTCGTCGCTCGCGTTCGACACCATCTATGCCGAGGGCCAGCGCCGCTACGTCGAGTCGCTGTCGGCCTATGCGCGGCAATTTTTGGAGATGATGCAGAAGCCGGATGTCGACCAGATCGACGGCCTGTCGCCGGCGATCTCGATCGAGCAGAAGACCACGTCGAAGAACCCGCGCTCCACCGTCGGCACCGTCACCGAGATCTACGACTACATGCGCCTGTTGTGGGCCCGCGTCGGCGTGCCCTATTCGCCGGCCACCGGCCTGCCGATCGAGAGCCAGATCGTCTCGCAGATGGTCGACCGCGTGCTGGCGCTGCCGGAAGGCACCCGCCTCTATCTCCTGGCGCCGGTCGTGCGCGGCCGCAAGGGCGAGTACAAGAAGGAGCTCGCCGAGTACCTCAAGAAGGGCTTTCAGCGCGTCAAGATCGACGGCACCTTCTACGAACTGTCCGAAGCGCCCGCGCTCGACAAGAAATTCCCGCACGACATCGACGTCGTGGTCGACCGCATCGTGGTGCGCCCGGACCTCGCCCAGCGCCTCGCGGAAAGCTTCGAGACCGCGCTGAAGCTCGCCGAGGGCCTCGCCGTGATCGAATACGCCGATGCGCCGGCGGCGGCCGCGCAGGACGACAAGAAAGAGGACAAGAAGAAGACCGCGAAGATCCACGACAAGAGCGGGCCCGAGCGCATCCTGTTCTCGGAAAAATTCGCCTGTCCGGTCTCCGGCTTCACGATCCCCGAGATCGAGCCGCGCCTGTTCTCGTTCAACAACCCCTATGGCGCCTGTCCGGCCTGCGGCGGCCTCGGCGTCGAGCAGCATATCGACGAGGACCTGGTCATCCCCGACAAGGAGCTGACCTTGCGCAAGGGCGCGATCGCGCCTTGGGCGAAATCGTCTTCGCCCTACTACATCCAGACCCTGACCGCGCTCGGCAAGCACTACAAGTTCACGCTCGACACCAAGTGGAAGGACCTCACCAAGAAGGTCCAGAACGCGCTGCTGCACGGCTCCGGCGACGACGAGATCAAGTTCTCCTATGAGGACGGCGTCCGCTCCTACGACACCAAGAAGCCGTTCGAGGGCGTCGTCACCAACATCGACCGCCGCTACCGCGAGACCGAGAGCGAGTGGGCGCGCGAGGAGCTCGGCAAGTATTTCTCCGACGTGCCCTGCGAGGGCTGCCGCGGCTACCGGCTGAAGCCGGAGGCGCTGTGCGTCAAGATCGGCGGCAAGCACATCGGCGAGATCTCCGAGCTCTCGGTCAAGCGCGCCGGCGAATGGTTCGAGACGGTGCCGGAGGCGCTCAACGCGCAGCAGAACGAGATCGCCGCACGCATCCTGAAGGAGATCCGTGAGCGCCTGACCTTCCTGCTCGACGTCGGCCTGAATTACCTGACGCTGTCACGCTCCTCCGGCACGCTGTCGGGTGGCGAGAGCCAGCGCATCCGCCTCGCCTCGCAGATCGGCTCGGGACTGACCGGCGTGCTCTACGTGCTGGACGAGCCGTCGATCGGCCTGCACCAGCGCGACAATGCCCGCCTGCTCGACACGCTGAAGCGGCTGCGCGACCTCGGCAACACCGTGGTCGTGGTCGAGCATGACGAGGACGCCATCCGCCTCGCCGATTACGTGCTCGACATCGGGCCCGGCGCCGGCATGCATGGCGGCCACATCGTCGCCGAGGGCACGCCCGACCAGATCATGCGCAACCCGAAATCGCTGACCGGCAAGTATCTCACCGGCGAGCTGTCGGTGCCCGTGCCCGACCGGCGGCCGCCGAACCATCGGCGCACCATCAAGGTCGTCAATGCCCGCGGCAATAACCTCAAGAACGTCTCGGCCGAGATCCCGCTCGGCCTGTTCACCTGCGTGACCGGCGTCTCGGGCGGCGGCAAGTCGACGCTGCTGATCGATACGCTCTACAAGTCGATCGCGCGCAAGCTGAACAACGCCAGCGAGGGCGCCGCGCCACACGACCGCATCGAGGGCCTCGAGCACATCGACAAGATCATCGACATCGACCAGTCGCCGATCGGCCGCACGCCACGTTCGAATCCGGCGACCTATACCGGCGCCTTCACGCCGATCCGCGAATGGTTCGCCGGCCTGCCGGAAGCGAAGGCGCGCGGCTACGAGCCCGGGCGCTTCTCCTTCAACGTCAAGGGCGGCCGCTGCGAGGCCTGCCAGGGCGACGGCGTCATCAAGATCGAGATGCACTTCCTGCCCGACGTCTACGTCACCTGCGACACCTGCAAGGGCAAACGCTACAACCGCGAGACGCTGGAGGTGCTGTTCAAGGGCAAGAGCATCGCCGACGTGCTCGACATGACCGTCGAGGAAGCCGCCGAGTTCTTCAAGGCGGTGCCGCGCGTGCGCGAGACCTTCCAGACCCTGCACCGCGTCGGCCTCGACTACATCCATGTCGGCCAGCAGGCGACGACGCTGTCGGGCGGCGAAGCCCAGCGCGTCAAGCTGGCGAAAGAGCTATCAAAGCGCGCCACCGGCCGCACGCTCTACATCCTGGACGAGCCGACCACCGGCCTGCACTTCCACGACGTCGCAAAATTGCTCGAGGTGCTGCACGAGCTGGTCGCCCAGGGCAACACGGTGGTGGTGATCGAGCACAATCTCGAAGTCATCAAGACCGCCGACTGGGTCATCGACCTCGGCCCCGAAGGCGGCGACGGCGGTGGCGAAATCGTCGCCTGGGGCCCGCCCGAAGACATCGTCAAGGCCCCGCGCAGCTACACCGGCAAGTTTCTGGCGCCGGTGCTGAAGAAGGCGAACAGCAAGCCGAGGAAGAGCTCGGCGAGCGAGGCGGCGGAGTAGCGTTGGCAGATGAGCGAGCTGCAAACATTGTTCGCTTTCGGAAAAGACAGCGTACCCCATACCACAGCGGCGCGCGCCGATATCCCCGGAAACGTTGCGGACAAGGCAGCGCTCTTGGCGACGCTCGCCAGGCAACTGGGATTTCCCAATTACTTCGGAAACAATTGGGATGCGTTCGAGGAATGTATTCGCGATCTCTCGTGGTTACCGCACGGTCCCGTGCTTGTGGTGCACGCCGACGTGCCCTTGGTTGGCGATCCGGCGAGTGCGATGACTTACGTCGCAATACTGAATGACGCTGCTAACAAAATGGCGCGATCGGAGGGCCGTCCACTCTTGGTCGCATTTCCTCCCCAGCATCGTGACCGAGTCATGTGGCTTCTTCGAGCAGACGAAGCCCGCAGCAATCGTAGGGCGGATTAGCGAAGCGTAGTCCGCCCGACCTAGTGCCACAAGAGCGGCGGGTTCCGCCTGCGGCTAACCCGCACTACGGCCGGTCTCAGTTCCCTCGGTAAGTGGCTATCTGCCAGACGTTTGCCCAGGCATCCCGGACCGTCGCTCGTCTCTCGCCATAAGGCGTATCCGCGGGGGTCTCGATCGATTCAGCGCCTGCCGCGATCGCACGACGATAGGTCTCGTCTGCGTCCGGAACATAGACGTAGAGAAAGGCCGGCATGGCCTCGCGGACGCCTCCGCCGTCGCTGATCAGGATGATCGAGTCTCCGATCCGGATTTCCGTTGGCGCGCCGGAGCGAACTTCGCCCTGCGCGTCGAAAGCGTCTCGAAGGAATCTGGCCAAGCCGGTGAGGTCGCTCGTGACAATTCGCGGTATGACGGAGGGCCAGCCGGCGGGCTTGAACTGGGTCATGTGCCTGACTTAGTAGCCCGCATGAGCGGAGCGATATGCGGGGTCTATCAGCCGAACAAGTTGACCGCTCCCGCATGTCGCTTCGCTCATGCGGGCTACGGCAGACCTCAACTGCGCACTACACTGCCCAATAATTCGGGTGCGTGTAGGATCGCGAGCGGTCGCCCCAATCGAATTCGTCGCCGTCGAATTCGCACGGCCCGGTGCGCAGGTCCTCCAGCGTCACCCCGGCCTCGAAGGCCTGCCGCACGGGATCGAATCGCAGCGCGGCCCATCTGACGGGATAGTGGTGGTGGGTACTCAGCACGCCGCCGGTCTTGATGATGGCGTAGGCCACCATTCCGCTCACCTTGTCGAGCATCAACCGCTCGATCGAACCGAGCTTTGCGCCGTCGCGCCCGTAGACGCAGACATGTTCGACCCGGTCACTGGGCACCAAGGTATGATGCATGGCATCCTCCCTGTGTTCCGCTTATTTGCCCGATAATATATGCCTGCCGCGCTGGTGAGCCAATGGGCGTGGCTCGGCGACAGGCCGCAGGGGCCGGTTGGCTCTACCCTGCGGCGGCGGACGCTTGCACAATTTCGGAATAATAAAAACGTACCGCTGATTTGCCCGACGCGTCAAGTCGCTTTTCCGAGTCTCGGCGGCAGCCTGCTCCTTTGCATGGGGTTGTTTTCGATATTTTGGGACACCCCACGCACCTTCCCCCTACTCCGTCCGTCTGAGGAACGCCCCGAACGCGCGCGGGCCGTCGCCGACCTTGACCTCGCCTATCACCTTCATCTCGGCGGCGTCGATCATGCTCAGCGTGTTGCTTTCCCAGTTCGCGACCAGGATGCGCTTGCCGTCGGCGGTCGCCTCGATGCCTTCGGGGTAATCGCCGACCGTGATCCGCTTCACGGGCTGCAACGTCGCGAGGTCGAACACGGTGACCTTGCCGTCATACTGGTCGGTGACGAAGCCGCGGCCCTGCGCCAGCGCCACCGCGTAGGGGCGCAGGCCGACATGCACGCGGCCGATCTCGCGCGCGGTTGCGACGTCGATCACCGAGACGTCGTTGGTGCCGACATTGGCGGTGTAGGCACGCTTGCCATCGGCATCGATGGTGACACCAAACGGCCGGCTCCCGACCTTCACGATCCCCCTCCGCTCGCGCGAGGCGGTATCGACGATGGAGACGCTGTCATCGTCGCGATCCGCCGACAGCAGCAGCAGCCCATCCGGTGTCACCGCCAGCCCGGACGGCGATGCACCGACTGCGATACTTGCGACGACACGCCGCTCTCTGGCATCGATCACCCGCACCGCGGCGGCGTACCAGTCGGCGACATAGACCATCGCGCCGTCGGGCGCGACCGCGATGCCGAGCGGCCCGCCGCCGACATCGACCCGGCCCACCACCTTTCGCGCCGGCGCGTCGACTACCGTGACCGCCTTGGCATCCGGGCTGGTCACATAGGCGAAGCGGCCGTCATTGCTGACGGCAACGCCGGCGGGCTTGCCGCCGATCGCGATGGTCGCGACCGGCTTCGAGGTCGCGAGATCGACCACCGTGAGATCGTCGCTGAGCTGGTTGGTGACGAACGCCTCCTCGGCGCGCGCGGCGCCGAGGCTGGCAAGCAGCGCGACGAGCGCAATCGCGCGCACGGCTAAAGCCCGACGAGATTGGGACAAACCATCATCGCGCTTTAGCTCCTCGTCTTGAGCATGATCTTGTCGGAAAACCGCTTCGCACTTTTCCGGATCATGCTCAGGTCCCGCTCTCGATCTTCTTCTTCAGCGCTTCGAGCCCGACCTTGTAGAGCCCGCTCACCGCCTTCACCGCGGCCTCGTCGCTCAGCTCCGGCGGCGGGTCGTTGTTGGGAAAGCCGCGATAGAACGCGCCGTTCCATTCCAGCTTCGACTTGCCGTCGGGCGCCGGCGACACCGTCAGCGTCGAGGAATAATTGGTGACCGGTAGCACCTTCACGTCGACCGCCGTGATCCGGTACGAATAGCTCATCATCTCCGGCTCGTATTTGTAGAGCTCCTCGTCGACGGTGGCGCCGGGCCCCAGCGTCAGCCGCCGGGTGGCGCCGATCTCGTTGCCCTTCTCGCCCTCGGTCTTGGTGACGCCGGCGAGCCAGCTCATGTCCTGGAAATTGCTGATCACCGCCCACACCTTGGCCTGCGGTGCGTCGATCTCGATCGATTCCCGCACCTTCTGGCGGGTCGGCCCATGGGCCCAGGCGGCCCCCAACACGGCTAATGCCGCCACCACCACGAAAGTCCGTGCGATCGACCGCCTCATCCTTGGTCCTCTCCCGATGTCTGTCGGCCCTGCGCCGCCTGGCGCATGCCGCAGTTTATGATTGGAGGTTCTAGACTAGACCGGCAACCTGCTTCTTGCACCAGAGCGAACTCGCACCCGCCGGCTTCCCCGGGAGGCAAGTCCGCCGGGCGGTGGTCTCACTCCTCGATCGCCGCCTCGACGAACCCTTTCGGATCGTCGCAGAACTCGCGCATCAGCCGGTAGTGATCGGTGTCCCTCAGGCTCACCGGCTCCAGTGCGTATTTGCTCAGCCGCAGCAGCGTCGCATTCGGATAGGCCATCAGCACCGGCGAATGCGTCGCCATGATCACCTGGCAGTGGCCGGTGCCGTTCATCCGGTGCAACAATTTGAGGAATTCGATCTGCCGCGACGGCGACAGCGCGGATTCCGGCTCGTCGAAGATGAAGATGCCCTGCCGCTGGCAACGCTCGTTGAAGAAGCGCAGGAAGCCTTCGCCGTGGGAATAGGACAGGAAGTTCGGCGGCACGTCCCCGACATCCAGCGCGGCCTCATCGACATAGCGCGCCACCGAGAAAAAGCTCTCGGCGCGGAAGAACCAGCCATTCGTGATCTTAGGTAGCCAGCTGGCACGCAGCGCCGACGCAAGCGAGCCGCCCATCTTCTCAACGGCATTGCCGTGGTCGACCGCGCGATAGCCCTTGCCGCCGCCGGCGTCGTCATAGCCGGCCATCACGGCGATGCCTTCGAGCAGCGTCGATTTGCCGGTGCCGTTCTCGCCGACGATGATCGTGATCGCCTTGTCGAAGCTCAGCTCGAAATCGTCGCGCAGCAGCGGCAGTACGAACGGATAGGCATCGCGGTTCGGAATTCGCGCAGGATCGAGCCAGACCCGCTTCAGATACGGCGCAGGCATGTTGATCGGGCGGTTTCGTCTGGCCATGTGCGCGGATCCGGGGAAACAATGGCGGGCGGCCCAGTTTATGATAAGAGCCCGCAACAATCCTAGATGGCCGGATGCCCCATGCCCAGCAAGTCTTACGCACTCTTCCGCAAGGCTGTCAGCACCGAACAGCAGGTCGTCTGCATCTATGACGGCCGGCCGCGCGAACTCTGTCCGCACATCATCGGCCACAACAAGAGCGGTGAAGAGGTCGTGCTGGCCTGGCAGTTCGCCGGCTCGAGTTCGGGCAGGCTGCCGCAATGGCGCTGCCTGCGGCTCGCTCACGTCAGCGACATCAGCCTGCGCAACGGCCCTTGGCACGAGGGCGGATCGCATCGCACCGAGCAGACCTGCGTCAGCGAGATCGACCTCGACATCAACATCCATGTCCGCAAGCGGAGGTGAGCGGCCCCTGCGCCCCCTGGTCAAGAGAGGGCGGCGAAGGCGGCAAGCCTCGGACAATTCATGTCGCGAGAATGCGGATATGTGACTCGCAGATCGCGCAACAAATTAGGTGTCGTCCCGGGCAAGCGAAGCGCGACCCGGGACCCATAACCACCGAAGGTCATTATTGCATAACGCTGGAGCCACAGCTCGCTTCGACAACGAATGTCTGTGGTTATGGGACAGCGGAGGCCGCGGCGCGATATCGGCTCCGGCGAACGCCAGGACGACCGCCGGGAGAAAGCGCCCGCCCCTACGGCTGCTCCGCCTCCGCCAGCACCTCCAGCGCCAGCTCCATCGTCATCAGCACCGGATTGTCGCCGCGCACCAGGCGTCCCTCGGCGATGCCGCCGAGATAGTCGACCAGCGCGATGTCGAGCTCGGCATGCAGCCGGCCATCCGCGTCCGGTGCGATCTCGCCCGCGGTCACCGCGAGCTCGGTCGCGAACGGCACCACGCGGTGGCCGTCGGTGAAGACGGCGCCGATGGTCGAGCCGACGCCGCCATGCAGCCGCGCGCGCAGGATGCCGTGCTGGCGGCAGAAGGCTTCCAGCGCGCAGGCAAAATCCTGGTTCGGCCGCAGCCGCAGCGCGAAGGCATGGCTCGTGGTCCTGGCCCCACGCGGCGCGCTGGCGACGGGACCGAACAGCTTGAAATTGGTCTCACTGTCCGCTTCGGCCAGGAACGTCGCGCCGTCGATCCCGAACGCATTCACCTCGAACGGCTCGGCGACAATGGTATCATCCGGCAGCATGTGGCCGCCATTGAAACGGCCGTCGGCCTCAGTCCACAGGCCGTGGCAATGAAAGAACGGCGCGCCGTCGCGTTCGCCGAAGGTCAGCGCCGCGAGCTTGAGCCGGGTCACGCCGTCGGGACGGAACGTGTCGCTGTAGAACGCGGCGTTGACGCCGTCCTTCGATAGCGCCGGCATCACATAGGCGAACGGCCCGAGCGCGCCGCTTTTCGCGCTCAGGACGCCGCTGCAAAAGCCCTCCGCCGCAAAGCCGCTGCGCACGGCTTCGAGCAAGGGAATGCCGGCCTCGAGCACGAATGAAAAGGCGCGGCCGCGCGCGCTGACCCATTGGATGCGCTCTGGATGCGGAGCGCCAGGCTGGGCGATGCTGCGCATCGCCTCACGCTCCCGTCGATTTGGCGATCACCTCGAGCAATCCGCGCGCCTCGAGTTCGTCGCGGATCAGCCGCTTCGGCACCTTGCCGTAGCCGGACTTCGGCAGCGCCTCCCAGAAGAAGAAGCGTTTCGGCATCTTGTAGCGCGGCACTTTTGGCGCGAGATAGGCGGCAAGCTCCGCCTCCGCGACCGCCTCGGCGCCCTCGCGCGCGACGCAGACGGCGACGCCGACCTCGCCCCAGAAGGGATCGGGTACGCCGAGCACCGCGACCTCGCCGACCGCGGGATGGGTCAAGAGCTTCTCCTCGATCTCGCGCGGATAGATGTTGGAGCCGCCCGAGATGTACATGTCGGAGGAACGGCCGGTGATGTAGACGAAGCCCTCCTCGTCCATGTGGCCGAGGTCGCCGGTGCGGAACCAGCCGTCGCGAAACGCCTTCGCATTGGCCTCGGGGTTGTCGTAGTAGCCCGCGAACACGCCGGGACCGATCACGCAGATCTCGCCGGTCTCGTGCGCTTTCAGCTCGCTTCCATCGTCGCCCTGGATCGAGACCTGCATCCCGGTGCGCTCGAAGCCGCAGGTGCCGATCCGCGCATGCGGCCCGTCCTCTGGATCGTGCAGGCCGGGCGGCAGCACGGTGATGTTGCCGGTGACCTCACCGAGACCGAAATACTGCACCAGCACGCCACCGAGCTTGTTCAGCGCCGCCTTCTGGTCCTCGCGATACATCGGCGCGCCGGCGTAAATGATGTAGCGCAGCGAGGAATGGTCGTGCTGGTCGGCGGCGGGATGCTCGACCATCATCTTCAGGATGGTCGGCACCGTGAACATGTTGCTGACGCGATGCTTGGCGATCAGCCGGAAGGCTTCGGCGATGTCGAACTTCTCCGACGGCAGCAGGATGGTCGGCACGCCGCGCGCGGTCTGCACCAATTGATGTACGCCGGCGCCATGCGACAGCGGCGCCACCACCAGCGAGGCGTCCTCTTCCGTGGTGCCGGGCATCAAGTCGGCGAGATGGTTGGTGATGACGAAGGCCATCTGGCCATGGGTCAAGACCGCGGCCTTGGAGCGGCCGGTGGTGCCGGAGGTGAAGAAGAACCAGCAGGGATCGTCATAGTCGACGGCAACGTTCTCGACCACAGCGCCGGCGTGCTTGGCGATGACGTCGCCGAGCGTCGCCTCGCCGAACGTGCCCTCCTCCCCGATCTGCCAGACGAATTCGAGCGCGGGATTGGCGGCCGCCTTGGCATGTTCGAGGAAGTCGGCGTGGCACAGAAAACGCCTTGGCGCCGGAGGCCGCCGCGAGATAGGCGACCTCGTCCGGCATCAGGCGGAAATTGGTCGGCACCCAGACTGCGCCGAGCCGGAAGGCGGCGAACATCGACCAGAACATCTCGTCGCAGTTCTTGGAATGCACCAGGATGCGGTCGCCCTTGACGATGCCGCGCGCGGCCAATGCCGCCGCCAGCGCCGAGACGTTCTGGTCGATATGGCGCCAGGACCAGGCCTTCTCGTTCCAGATGAAGCCGGGGCGATCGCCGTGGCGGCGGGCGTTCTGGGTCAGGATGTAGGCGAGGTTCATCACCCGGCGCGATACCCGCGCGATCCCGCCGCGCGGCGCGGCAGCAGCCGTCCCGCTCATTGCCGCCCCGCCGATACGCACAACAGACAGGGCAAGGTCAGGACGATCATCGGGTGTTTCCTCGGTCAGAACCGGGCGTCTTCAAGCGCCGCAAGGGATTGGTACCGCCCGGTTTATCGCCAAGCCGCCGCCTTCGGCAAGGCCCGACGGGCGCGGCCCGATGATACCGCGCGCCGGCGGCGGTCAACCCGTTGTTTTCTGCCCAGCCCGCTACTGCGGGTGCTTGGCGAGTTCCTGCTCGCTCAGGTTCCAGTCCTGCCACAGCTGCAACGCGCCTATAAAGGCGACCAGCGCGCCGAGCAGGATGTGCCAGAACTGCAGCGCGTGGTCCTCGGCGTAACCAAAGACCATGGGCGATGCCATCAGCCAGAGACCGAGCAGGATGCTGGCCACCTCCTCCCAGCGGTGCAGCGCGACATATTCGAGCTGGGCGATGCCGAGCACCAGCATGCCGACGATGAAGCTGTTGAGGACGAGGTGGCTGCGCTCGATATCGACGGCGCCGCTCACCTGCATCGGAAACCAGGGCGAGACCATGATCAGCACGCCGAGCAGCATGCCGAGCCAGTCCTCCCAGGGACGGTGTGTGTTGAAGAAACGATTGTCCGACATGACGAACCTCCTCCGACAAGAGGCATACGTCGGCGGCCGGCTCCGCCACTCCGTACCAGACGACCATCCAGCCGCATCAGGGACGTATGTCTGTCATCAAACGTAATCGAACTGCATCCATCCGCAAGGCCCGTCCCGCGTATGTGCGACACGGCAGGAGCGATCGTTGCCGGCAAGATATCACCGCGCTCCGCCGAGCCGCGCCAGCGCTCCCTTGGCGCTCTGCAAATCGGGCTGCAGCTCGAGCGCCTTGCGGAAATCGGCCGCCGCGCCCTTTTTGTCGCCGAGCCGCAGCTTGGCCTGGCCGCGATTATTCCAGGAATAGACGTCGTTCGGATCGTATTGCAGCGCCTTGTCGTAATCGGCGAGCCCGCCCTTGTTGTCCCCTTGAAAGAGACGGATCATGCCGCGGTTGCGCCAGCCGCGCGCATCGGTCGGCGCGATCCTCGCAGCCTCGCCATAGTCGGCGGCGGCGCGATCGAGCTGCTCGGTATCGCGATAGACATTACCGCGGTTGATGTAGGCGAGCACGTTGGGCTCGAGCTTGATCTCGGTGGTGAAGTCGGCGATCGCATGCGCCGCGTCGCGCTTGCGGTAGTAGACGAAGCCACGATTGCCATAGGCGGTGGCGAGCTGCGGATTGTATTTGATGGCGAGGCTGAGATCGGCCAGCGCGCGGTCGAGATCGCCCTTGTTGAGCCAGGCATCGCCGCGATTGTTGTAGGCCAGCGCGAATGCCGGATCGATGCGGATCGCCTCTTCGTAATCGGCAATCGCATGATCGAGATCGCGCTTGAAGGCGTAGACGCGGCCGCGATTGGTATAGGCGCAGGCGTAGGCGGAATCGAGCTTGATGGCCTCGTTGAGGTCGGCGAGCGCTGCATCGAGCTCGCGCTTCTCGGTCAGCCCATGGCCGCGATTGCAATAGGCCCCGGCCAGCCGCTTGCCGGTCTCGGTCTTGCCGTCGATCACCGTGGTGCAGGCGGCCACGCGGTCGCCGGGCGCCGTCGTCAGGCCGACGCAGGTCTGCCAGCTCGGATCGTCGCCGGCGGCGGCTTGCGGCGGGTCTGGAAGCGTCAACGCGGCGCCGAGCAACACGGCGGTCAGGCAGGCCAAAATGCGCATATCGTCAATCCACAAATGCCAATTTGCGGGTTGGTCGCGGCTTTGCATCGGCGGGTTCACACGCTTACATCAGGGCCTGCGAATCAACCGGGATTTTGCGATGGCTGCCGTCCGCGACAACAGGGACCAAAACCGCTTCGAACTCGACACCGAGGGCGGCCTCGCTTTTGCGAATTACCGGCGGACGCCCGCGGCCGTGATCATCACCCATACCGAGACACCGCGCGCCCTGCGCGGCCGCGGCATCGCATCGGAGCTGGTCAGGGGGGCGCTGGAGCTGATCCGCACCGACGGCCACAAGGTGATCGCCGGCTGCGGCTTCGTGGTCGACTACCTCAACAAGCATCCGGAATACGCGGATCTTGCAGGTTAGAGCCCTGCCCCTCAGACGATCTTGATCGACATATCGGGCAGGCCCTCGAGCTTGCACAGCAACACGTCGCCCTTGACGACCGGGCCGACATTCTCCGGCGTGCCGGAATAGATGATGTCGCCGGCCTTCAGCTCGAAGGCCTCGGAAAGCTTCGCGATCTGCTCGGCGACGCTCCAGATCATGTTCTTCAGATCCGAGCTCTACCGCACCGTGCCGTTGACCGCGAGCGATATCGCACCTTGCGTGAAGTGGCCGGTCTTATCAGCCGGATGGATCGGCCCCAGCACTGCGGCATGATCAAAGCTCTTGCCGATCTCCCACGGCTTCTTTTCCGCCGCCATGCCGTTCTGCAAATCGCGCCGCGTCATGTCGAGGCCGAGCGCGTAGCCATAGACGTGGTCGAGCGCCTTGTCGGCTGGGATGTTGGTGCCGCCGGATTTCAACGCGGCGACCAGCTCGACCTCATGGTGATAGTTCTTGGTCAGCGACGGATAGGGATGATCGGCGACCGTGCCGATCGCGACATTCTGGATCGCGTCGGTCGGTTTCTGGAAGAAGAACGGCGGCTCGCGGGTCGGATCGGAGCCACGCTCGATCGCATGCGCCGCGTAGTTGCGGCCGATGCAGTAGATGCGGCGGACCTGGAACACTTCGCTGGCGCCAACGATCGGGATCGTCACCGCCGGTACCGGAAACATCGCCTTCGACGCGGTCTCGGCATGGGCCGGCGCGGATTGCGCGGCGGCGCCGGCCAGTGCGAGGGCGCCGGTCGCAAGCATCGTCCGGCGATCGAGATCAGTCATGAGCGTTCTCCTTCTTGTTCGCCGATCTATAGATGCTCGCCGATCGATAAAAAAGGCCCGCGCTGGCGCGGGCCCTGGCCGTGTGCGGGATGATGATCCGCTCAGTGCTTGATGTCCGGGGGCAGCTTGCCGCCATTGGCCGCGAGCTTCGTCATCACCTGCTTGTGCAGCCAGATGTTCATGCTGGCGGAATCGCTGGTGTCGCCGGAGTAGCCGAGCTCCTTGGCGAGCTCCTTGCGCGCCGACAGGCTGGAGTCGATGTCGAGCGCCTTCATCAGGTCGACGATCGAGGTGCGCCATTCGAGCTTCTCGCCCTTCGCGGCCACCGCCTTGTCGAGAATGGGGGCGACGTCAACGGACTGCGCGGGCGCTGCGCCGGCCGGCACCGCTGCAGGAGACGACGATGCACTGCCGGATCCACCGGCGGGAGCTGCGCTTGTGGCCGATCCGCCTGCGGGCGCGGCGCTGGCGCTGCTACCGAAGATCGCGCCCATGATTTTTCCGAAAATGCTCATCGTTCGCTCCCAAGACTGTTGAGATGTGAAAGCCAGACGGCGCTGGGACGCCTGACCGCGGTCGCAGTTGAAGTCTATAGCCCCCTCCATAGCTTGCCAATGCGACATTCACTTAAGCGTGAGTGCTTTTGCCACGGTTTGGGAGTAGCCTTGCCGAACAGTTCGCGACACGGCCAGTTCCCTGCTCTGTCTTTCGCGTCTGGCTTGCTCGTGATCGCTTCGAGAGGCGGTACGTTTGTGCCCTGTTGCGGGCGCAGAATGCGACCGCCCAGAGGGAGACAACGACCATGGCCACGTCATACCAAGGCAATGTCAGTTCGATGACGCAGAGCGGACAAGGCGCCGCGTCTGCGCCGGTCATCCGCACCATCGGCTTGTCCGATTTGCATCATGCGCTGCGTCTCGGCTGGGAAGACTTCAAGGCGGTGCCAAGTCACGCCATCGTCCTCTGCCTGATCTATCCGGTGCTCGGCCTCGTGCTTGCGCGCACCGTGCACGGCTATTCCGTGCTGCCCCTGCTGTTTCCGCTGGCCGCGGGCTTTGCCCTGCTCGGCCCGTTTGCCGCCATCGGCCTCTACGAAATGAGCCGCCGCCGCGAGGACGGCGGGGAAGCATCTGCGTGGGATGCCATGGAGGTATTCCGCTCACCGTCATTCGGCGCGATGCTTGGGGTCGGAACGCTGCTTTTCGCACTGTTCGTGACCTGGATCGCCACCGCCCAGGCCATCTACACGGCGGTGTTCGGCTATGAGACCGCGGCCAACATTCCCGATTTTGCCGCGCGCGTGCTGACCACCCAGCAAGGCTGGTGGCTCATCGTGGTCGGCTGCGGCGTCGGCTTCCTGTTCGCGCTCGTCGCGCTTTGCATCAGCGTGATCGCCTTCCCCATGATGCTCGACCGCCAGGCGACCGCCGGCGAAGCCATGGTGACGTCGATGCGCGCCGTCGCACAGAACCCGGTGCCGATGGCGGCCTGGGGCCTGATCGTCGCGGTGCTGCTGGTGCTGGGCACGATCCCGTTCTTCCTCGGGCTTGCCGTGGTCATCCCGCTGCTTGGTCACGCCACCTGGCATCTCTATCGCGAGGTCATCGTCAAGGATCCGAATGCGCGGCCGGTGATCCCCGAACCGCGCGAGCGCAAGCCCGCCGCGGACTTCCCGGCCAATCTGTTTCCGTGGCGGCGCAGCGATCGCGGCTAAGCGCCGCTAACCGGATTCGTAAACGTCAAAGCAACCGCCGGCCGATATGTTCGGCCGGCGGTTTATCGTTCAGGATCGTCAAATGGGTGTGAAACTGGCGTGGCATTTGCAGCGCGGCCTGAGAAAAAGCGGCTCGGTCACGAGCCTTGTTTTGGCCGCTGTTGCCGCGAACATACCCGCCGCCTTGCGCGACCAATCGATGACATCGCAGACTCCGGAGTGAATTGCCTATGACCTCTCGCTCTTGCTTTCGTACGCTCGCCATCGGCGCGTGGCTCCTGACCTCGACAGCATCGGCGCTGGCCGCTCAATGCGGCACGGGCACGTTCGAATCCTGGCTCGACGATTTCAAGAAAGAGGCTGCGACGAAGGGCATTTCGCAGAACGCGATTCAGGCCGGGCTGGCTGGCGTCACGCAGGACAAGGCGATCCTCGCCCGCGACCATTCGCAGCAGGTGTTCAGCCAGACCTTCGAGCAATTCTCGGGCCGCATGGTGCCGCCGCGGCTCAATCGCGGCTCCGACATGATGAAGCGCTACGGCTCGGTGCTGTCGCGAATCGAGGAGGCCTACGGCGTACCGGGCGAAATCCTGGTCGCGATCTGGGGACTGGAGACCGATTTCGGCGTCAACACCGGAAAGTTTCCGACCATACGTTCGCTGGCGACGCTCGCCTATGATTGCCGCCGCTCCGACATGTTCAAGGCCGAGTTGATGGATGCCTTGCGCATCGTCGAGCGCGGCGATCTGCCGCCGCAGGAGATGCGCGGCGCCTGGGCCGGCGAGATCGGCCAGACTCAATTCATGCCGTCGTCCTACATCAAGTTTGCGGTCGACTTCGACGGCAACGGCAAGCGCGACCTCCTGCACAACGTGCCCGACGTGCTGGCGTCGACGGCGAACTATTTGAAGAGCTATGGCTGGAAGAAGGGCAAGGGCTGGGAGCCCGGCAGCGAGAATTTTGCGGTGATCCAGCAGTGGAACAAGAGCGAGGTGTACGCCAAGACGATCGGCTACTTCGCCACCCAGCTCGCCAAGGCTCCGTAGCGCTTTCACACCAGCTCGCGTGGCGCAGCGAGCCAAGGACGAGGCCACCCTTCTGCTCTGACTAGATCAAAGCCGGTCCAGCTACGGATGAATCAAAAAGGGCCGACTGCCCCAGGCAATCGGCCCCTATCGCCATGATCAAAACCTACTTCGCCATGCTGGCTTCGGCAGCCTTGCTGAGATGCGCGCCGCAAGCACCCCACTGGTTGTTCAGCATCGCGTCCTGAGCGAGCGAGACTTCCTTCTCCGCCGCGAATTTGACCTCATTGTCAGCCATAGCTTCGACTGCAGCTTCGGTCTTGCCGAGATTGGCACCGCTGCAGCCGAGGCCCGCGTGATGACGATGCGCGGCCTGAGCGGGAGCGACAGCGTAGGCAACGGCAGCCACGGTGGCTGCTGCGATCAATGTCTTAATCATGGGATGATCCATCTGTTGTTCTTGGACAGATCCCAGCGTGATTGCGGAATCTGCGGAACGATTATTCGCTGTTCCCGACACCGTTCAGAATGAACTTCGCGCGATACAAACGTGATGAGCGCTGCGCGCGCATCGCGCATGCGTTGCATAGTGTTTTGATTACATGTCGGTAAGGAAGCGGCGCCGCAATAGCTTTGCTCGACGCGTTCACTTCAATCGAGCTGCACTTCCGATAATCAGCAGCGCGTTCGCGCGGCAGGCGAAAATCTGAGCAGGCGGGAGGGCCGAACTACCTCCGAGGTCAATGCGACTGATTGACGCTGCGTCCGCCTAGGTGCCAACCCTATCATGCTATGAATATTAAATCATTCATACAGCAACATTCCGCATGCGAATCACGCATGGAACACGCCGCCGTGATCTGGCGTCAGCCGAGCGCCATCCCTTGACCGAACGGTCTGTAATTACCATATTAACGGCGTAGTTCAAGTCACCGCCATTCTTCTAACTCACTGATCTCAAGAAGATTTTGACGCCGTCGCCCGACTCTGCGGAACTTTGGTCCACTGGACCTTGCTCGCTGCGCCAAACGGTTAACCGGAACTTACCGCCGCTATGCGTTTTGAGCTTAGCTGCATCGCAACATCGGAACTACCGCACTGCACTATATCATCTATATTCACTTCAACGATGAGGCTTTTGAAAAGCTGAATCTGAATTACTAGGAGACTACCATGTTGCTCTCGCTCATCCGCATGATCCAGGCTTTCCGGGATTATCAGCGCAATGTCAGCGAACTGTCCCAGCTCAGCGATCGCGAACTCGCCGATATCGGCCTCGACCGCTCGGACATTCCGCGCGTTGCCGCCGGCACCTACAACGGCTAATCGGCCGCAAGCCATCTGCTAAACGGATAACGCCCGCTTCCACAGCGGGCGTTGTCGTTTGTGGTGCGGTTTCAGATGCATATGAGATCAAAACGCGCTAACGCTGCGCGATGACACCGCATCAATCCCCTTCCCAACCCGTGCACATCGTGGGCGCGGGGCTCGCCGGCTCGGAAGCCGCCTGGCAGGTCGCCAATGCCGGCGTCCGCGCCGTGCTGCACGAAATGCGCCCGCACCGGATGACCGAGGCGCATCGGACCGAAGGCTGCGCCGAACTGGTCTGCTCGAACTCCTTCCGCTCCGACGATGCCGCCAACAACGCGGTCGGGCTGCTGCACGCGGAGATGCGGCGGCTGGGCTCCCTGATCATGCGCTCGGCCGACGCCAACCAGGTGCCCGCCGGCGGCGCGCTGGCGGTCGACCGCGACGGCTTTTCGGCCGCCGTCACCAAGGCGCTCAACGAACATCCGCTGATCGAGATCAGCCGAGAGGAAGTCGCAGGGCTGCCGCCGGCCGACTGGAGCAACGTCATCGTCGCGACCGGCCCCCTCACCTCGGCACCGCTTGCCGACGCCATCAGGCTTCTGACCGACGAGAGCGCGCTGGCATTCTTCGACGCGATCGCGCCGATCGTGCACAAGGATTCCATCGACATGTCGGTGGCCTGGTTTCAGTCGCGCTACGACAAGGTCGGCCCCGGCGGCACCGGCGCCGACTACATCAACTGCCCGATGACGAAGGAGCAGTATGACGCCTTCGTCGCGGCGCTGCTCGACGGCGAGAAGGTCGACTTCAAGGACTGGGAGACCAACACGCCCTATTTCGACGGCTGCCTGCCGGTCGAGGTGATGGCCGAGCGCGGTCACGAGACGCTGCGCCACGGGCCGATGAAGCCGGTGGGATTGACCAATCCGCACAACCCGACCGTCAAGCCGTATGCGATCGTCCAGCTGCGGCAGGACAACAAGCTCGGCACGCTCTACAACATCGTCGGCTTCCAGACCAAGCTGAAGCACGGCGCGCAGCAGCGCGCGTTCCGCACCATCCCCGGCCTCGAGAACGCGGAGTTCGCCCGCCTCGGCGGCCTGCATCGCAACACCTTCCTGAATTCGCCAAAGCTGCTCGACGGGCAGCTGCGTCTGCGCGCGCAGCCGCGGCTGCGCTTCGCCGGGCAGATGACGGGGTGCGAGGGTTACGTCGAGTCGGCCAGCGTCGGCCTGATCGCCGGCCTTTGCGCTGCCGCCGACATGCGCGGTGCCGCGCTGACGCCGCCGCCGGCGACGACCGCGCTCGGCGCGCTGCTCGGCCACATCACCGGTGGCCACATCGAAACGATCGAGGCCGGTTCGCGCTCGTTCCAGCCGATGAACATCAATTTCGGTCTGTTCCCGCCGCTGGCCAGTGCGCCGACCAAGAAGCCGGACGGCTCGCGGCTGCGCGGCAACGAGAAGACCGTCGCCAAGAAGCAGGCGATCAGCGCGCGCGCGCTCGCCGATCTCGACCACTGGATCGCAGAGCACCTGCGCGTTGCGGCAGCGGCCTGACAGTCATGAGCTTGCCGAAAGACGATGACGCCACCCTGTCGGTGCGGTGGAGCCAGGGCGTGCTGCTCAAGCGCGACGTGTTCTCGACCGTCGAGCGCGGCCGCTTCCGCGCCGATGACGGCGAGGTCGACGGCGTGCTGCGCCGGCTCGATCAGGTGCCGTTCTGGTCGTTCGCCCTGGCGCTGCATCTGTTCTCCCGCGAGCGCCGCGCGCTGACCTTGGCGCGCGGCCTCGACGTCGGGCCGAAGCTGTTGTGGGCCGGCCGTCGCGCGCTGGTCCGTGGCTTCATCGACGGCGCGGCGCTGCATCTGGCGAAGCCGCACGGCGACGTCGCCTATTTTCGTTCGGCCAAGGCCGCGTTGCGCAAGCTGCATCGCGCCGGCATCTGCCACAACGATCTCGCCAAGGAGCAGAACTGGCTGGTCGGCCGCGATGGCCGCGCCTACCTCACCGACTTCCAGCTTGCCGCCTGCTTCAAGACCCGCAGCCGACTGTTCCGCATCGCCGCCTATGAGGATCTGCGGCATCTGTTGAAGCACAAGCGCAGCTACGCGCCGGAGGCGTTGACGCCGAAAGAGCGCAAGGTGCTCGCAAAGAAGTCCGCGGTCGCCAGCATCTGGCTCAAGACCGGCAAGAAGGTCTATCAGGCGATCACGCGCGGCATCTTCAATTTCACCGACCGCGAAGGCGGCGGCCGGAGGCTGGTCAACGACGCCCCGGTATTGATCGATCTGATCCGCAAGAATCCGCAGGTGCGCGACACCGCGATCGTCGCCTTTGCCGACCGGCGCGTCGGCGTCGGACTCTACGCCTTCGTCGAGGCGGACCAGTCCGCGCTGGAAAAGACGCTGCGCAACGAGCTTACCGCAGCCGGGGGCGTCAAGCCGCCCGAACACATCCAGGTCGTGCATGCGCTGCCGCGCGATGCCGCCGGCAAGCCGCGCACCGAAATCCTGCAGCTCGTCGCCATGAACCAGATCGACCTGATCGAACCGATGATGCGCAGCGACGCCGATCGCGAGTTCCTCAAGGATATCCTCGAGCAACGCAAGAATTTGCGCGACCGCTTCAATTTTGAAGTCGCCGAGATGGACCGGCCGGCAGGTTAGAGCGCGCTTCTCGGCGCGTGGCCCTCGACAAACGCGGCGCGAAGCTTCACTCTTTGCGAGGGGTAGCGCGTCGAGGGACAAGTTTAATGCCACTCACCCGTGGCCGGATCGGGGGATACGATTCCGAACGACTGGCGTTCGGATTCACCATGATGAACGGCGACCAGGAAATCGAATGCCAGATCAGCGACGCCGCACTGGACGAGTTGGCCGGCACGCGTGGAACGGCGAGCATGGCGCGGCAAGCCCAGTTCGTTGCGCTGCGCGACGCGGTCGAACAGATCGCATCCGACATCTATGACAGCGGCCCGATGGTCAAGGGCAGAACGATCCGGATCTTCACCAAGCACATCTCGAAGGAGCAAAGCTAGCGACCGAACTCCTCCGTGCGCGCGGCTCGCCACAACGTCCAGAGCGTGCGCAGGCGCGAAACCGGCTTCGGCAGGAACGGGTCGTAGTCGTCCCTCCTCGCCCGGTTCAGCTCGCGCCTGACATGGGCGAGCGGCAGGAAGATCGGCCTCACGCCCGACGGGACATCCGCAAGCAGCCCGAACGAGGTCTTGAGATGGCCCTGGGCCTCGTCCGCAAGCTGATCGATCGCGGCACGGATGTTCGGCGTCACCTTGCCGGCAAACACCTCCTCCTTGCTGCCGCCGTGCTGCTGCAGCAGCTGTAACGGCAGAAACAGCTGATGCCGTGCGGCGTCGCGTCCGAACGAAGCGATGACCTGCGCCATGCCCTGGGCAAGACCCGCATGACGGGCTAGGTGATCAATCGCCTCCGACGGTCGCGCCACCACGCGCGTAGCCTGCGAGAACAGCACTGAGGCCGTGGCGTCGAGATAGCCCTCGAGCGCGGCCAGCGACGGCATCGGGTCGTTGTAGAGATCGAACTGGTGCTCCTCGACCAGCTGCGAGAATGGCGAGACCGGCAGACGGTGATTTCGGATCGTGTGCAGCAGTTCTGCCGCGACCGGATTGCCCTCGACGCCGCCATGGCCCGCACCGGCCAGCATGTCGGTCCACCATTGCAGCCGCATCTCGCCGGGCAGCGGCTGGCTGACCTGCTCGTGCACGCGCGAGACCTCGATATTGAAGGCGTAGATCGCAAGCATCGCGCGCCGTTCCGGACCCGGCAGGAACAAGGTCGACGCGTAGCGCACGAAGTCATGGCTCCGCACCAGATCGGCGCAGAAGGCCGCGCCGTCCTTCGGCGCCTCCGTCGCGCTCATGGCACCGCGATCAGCGCCGCCGCGACGCGACGCCGCTCGCCCAGCATGATGTTGTAGGTGCGGATCGCAGGTCCCGTCTGCATCGGATCGAGCACCACCCGCACGGCCCGCAGAGCCTCGCGCAGGCCCTTTGGCGGGACCCAGACGTCGGTGCCGGTGCCGACGATCAGCGTGTCGATCGCATTGGCGGCCGCGAACACCTTTTGCAGCGAGTATTCGTCGATCTCCTGCGGCCTGGTGACCGGCCAGGCCCAGATCGAGTCAGGCAGGCACAAGAGCGAGCCGCGGTGCGACATATCGGCAAACGCGAAGCCGCCCTTGCCGTAGGCCTCGATCGGCGCCGACCTCGGAAGATGGGGAGCGTCCGAGGAGTTGCTCATGACCAGCTACTTCTTGGCTGCCGCCGTGTCCGGCTTCTTGGCCGGCGCGTCCTGCACCGCGTCTCCACCCCGCGTGGTGTGAACACCGAGATAGATCAGAATCGGCGCCGCGATAAAGATCGATGTGTAGGTGCCGACCAGCACCACGCCGAACATCATGACCGCGGTGAAGCTGTGGATCGCCTGGCCGCCGAACAGCAGCAGCGCGAGCAAAGCCAGCGTCACGGTGACGTGGGTGATGATCGAGCGCGACAGCGTCGAATTGATCGATTCGTTCAGCAGCTGCGGCATCGGCATCTTCTTGTAGCGCCGCAGCATCTCGCGGATACGGTCGTAGATGACAACGGTATCGTTGAGCGAATAACCGAGAATCGTCAGCAGCGCCGCGATGCTGGTGAGGTCGAAATCGACCTGGGTGATCGACATGAAGCCGATCGTGAGCACGATGTCGTGGACGTTGGCGATCATGGCGCCGAGCGCGAACTGCCATTCGAACCGGAACCAAAGGTAGATCAGGATGCCCATGATCGCGAACATCAGGCCGATCATGCCGTAGGCCAGCAGTTCGCCGGAGACGCGCGGTCCCACCACCTCGACGCGACGGTAGTCGACGGATTCGCCGAGCGCGCCGCGCACTTTCGTCACCGCATCCTGCTGCGCCTTGTCGCCGCCGGGCTGCTCGGCGACGCGGATCAGGACTTCCGCCGGACCGCCGAACTGCTGCAGCTGCACCTCGCCGAGGCCAAGACCGTTCAAGGTGGTGCGCATCGCGGCGATGTCGGCGGTGCCGGATTTCGCCTGCACCTCCAGCAGCGTGCCGCCCTTGAAGTCGATGCCGAAATTCAGGCCGTGGGTGAAGAACAGCGTGATGGCAAGGATCGAGAGCAGCGCCGAGATCGGGAAGCTGATGCGGCGAAAGCGGGTGAAATCGAAATGCGTGTCGTCCGGCACGATGCGCAGCGGCGGCAGCAGGCCGAGCGCCGCGACCACGGTCAACACGGCGATCAGGATGCCAAGGCCAATGAGAACGGTATGAGTCACAACAGGCCTCTCAGATCGGCACGGTTTGCGGCCGCTTCCACCGCACCCAGCCGGCGACGATCAGGCGCGTCAGGGTAAAGGCGGTGAACACCGTGGTGATGATGCCGATGCCGAGCGTCACGGCAAAGCCGCGGACCGGTCCGGTGCCGATGTAGAACAGCACGGCGGCGGCGATGAAGGTGGTGATGTTGGAGTCGAGGATGGTCGCCAATGCCCGCTTGAAGCCGGCGTCGATCGCCGAGATCGCGTTGCGGCCGCCGCGCAGTTCCTCGCGGATGCGCTCGTAGATCAGCACGTTGGAGTCGACCGCGATGCCGACGGTGAGCACGATGCCGGCGATGCCCGGCAACGTCAGCGTGGCGTTGAGCAGCGACAGCAGTCCGAAGATCATGGCGACGTTGATCGCCACCGCGATGTTGGCGAACACGCCGAACAGCCGATAGGTGATCAGCATGAACACGATGACCAGGATCGAGCCGACATAGGCCGCGAGCTCGCCCTTCTCGATCGAGTCCTGCCCGAGGCCGGGACCGACGGTACGCTCTTCGATCACGGTCAACGGCGCCGGCAGCGCGCCGGCACGCATCAGGATCGCCAGATCGTTGGCCGACTGCACGGTGAAGCTGCCGGAGATCTGGCCCTGTCCGCCGGTGATCGGTTCACGGATCACGGGTGCCGAGATCACCTTGTTGTCGAGCACGATCGCAAACGGCTGGCCGACGTTTTCGGCGGTCGCCTGCGCAAATTTGCGCGCTCCCGACGTATTGAACTTGAAGCTGACGATCGCCTCGCCGGTGCGCTGGTCAAAGCCGGGCTGGGCATCGGAGAGCTCGCCTCCGGAAACCAGAACCTGTTTCTTGACGACATACGGAACCGGCGGCGGTGACGCGCTCATCAAGAGCTCGGAGTCCGGTGGCAGGCGGCCCTGCTGGGCCTGGTCCGGCGACACCGAGCTGTCGACCATGCGGAATTCCATCTTGGCGGTCTTGCCGAGCAGCTCCTTCAGGCGGGTCGGATCCTGCAGGCCCGGCACCTGGACCAGGATGCGGTCGGTGCCCTGACGCTGGATCACCGGCTCGACCGTGCCGAGCTCGTTGACGCGCCGTTCGACGATCTGGATCGATTGCTCGATGGTCTGCCGGATGCGCTCGGTGATCGCGGCCTGCGGGACCGTCAGGCGGATCAGGCCGCCGCCGGCGTCGGCAACCTCGAGGCTGCGCTGGCCGCTGGAGCCGAGCAGGCCGCCGAGCGGCTGCGACAGCTCGCGGAGCTTCGATAGCGCCGTCGCCTGGTCGCCTTCCCTGGAGATGCGGACTTCCACCGCGTCGTTGCGCGTGTTGAGGCCGGTGTAGCCGATCTTGGCTTCACGAAGCACCTTCCGGACATCGTCGCGGATCTGGTCGAGCTTCTCCTTCTTCACGTAGTTGGAGTCGACTTCGAGCAGCAGATAGGAGCCGCCCTGCAAGTCGAGGCCGAGGACCAGGCGCCGCTGCGCCCAGGCCGGCCAGGTCTTCACCTGCGCTTCGGGGAAGAAATTGGGCACGGCGCACAGGCAGACCACCAGCGCTGTCAGGATAATCCCCAGCGCTCGCCACCGCGTGAAATACAACATCGAGTTGACCCGTCAGATTCCAAAAAGGCGCCGCGGCAATCAGCTCGCGGACGCCTCGTCCTTGGCGTCGCCCTTCGCCGGCTCACCCTTGGTACGCACACCCGAGATCATCTGGCGCATCTGGCGCACGCGAACGCCGTCCGAAATCTCGAACTCGATCTGGTCGTCGTCGACCACCTTTGTCACCTTGCCGACGAGGCCGCCCGAGGTCACCACGGTGTCGCCGCGGCGGATGTTCTTCACGAGGTCCGCATGGTCGCGCACTTTCTTCTGCTGCGGGCGCAGAATCAGGAAGTACATGATGACGAAGATCAGCGCGAATGGCAGCAGCGACATCAACATGCTGTTGGTGTCACCAGTCGCTCCAGCCTGGGCAAACGCAGGAGTAATCAGCATTCGGACGATCCTCGGATAAGACGGGAAAGAACCGGCAGCGCCCTCGGATTCGGGGCGGTATGGCGGTCCGGACAAATTCGCGCGGACTATAGCGGCCGCGGTCCCAATTGCAACGTTAACGGACCTTCATTTAGGGCGCTTGCGGGACCGCCGCCAGCCCGATAAGGCTGCGCCGTCAGGAACTGGACAAATGCCGAAAAAAGCCAAGAAAACCACCAGTAAAACAACCCGCAAAACCACCCCCAAGGCTGCCGCCAAGCGCGCTGAAAACGCCGCGACAAAACGCCCGGTAACGGCGCTCGACGGCGCCGCGGCCGAGCGGATCGCGAACGCCCTGGAAGTCATCGCCAGCCGCCTCGCGGACGCCTCTCCGGCCCTCGATCCGGCCGAGAGCTTCGGCGCCGCGGACGCCTTTGTCTGGCATCCGGACGGGCGCCTCGCCCCGGTGCCGCGCGTCAGCCGCGTCGAGATCGGCCTGCTCAAGGGCGTCGACCGGATGCGCGATATCCTGATGGAGAACACCGAGCGCTTCGCCGACGGCCTGCCCGCCAACAATGCGCTGCTCTGGGGCGCCCGCGGCATGGGCAAGTCGTCGCTGGTCAAGGCCACCCATGCCAGCATCAATCTCGACCGCAAGCCGGCCGACCGGCTGAAGCTGATCGAGATCCACCGCGAGGACATCGAGAGCCTGCCCGGCCTGATGGAGCTGCTGCGCAGCTCCTCCTTCCGCTTCATCGTGTTCTGCGACGACCTCTCGTTCGACGGCAACGATGCCTCATACAAGTCGCTGAAGGCCGTGCTGGAAGGCGGCATCGAGGGGCGCCCCGACAACGTCATCCTCTATGCGACCTCGAACCGGCGGCATCTGCTGGCGCGCGAGATGATCGAGAACGAACGCTCGACCGCGATCAATCCCGGCGAAGCGGTCGAGGAAAAGGTGTCGCTGTCGGACCGCTTCGGCCTCTGGCTCGGCTTCCATCGCTGCAGCCAGGACGAATACCTCGCGATGGTGAAGGGCTATTGCGACCATTATGGCATCAAGATCGCCGAGGACGAACTCGAGCGCGAGGCGCTCGAATGGTCGACCACCCGTGGCTCGCGCTCGGGCCGCGTCGCCTGGCAGTACACGCAGGAGCTCGCAGGCCGGCTCGGTGTGCGGCTTAGTGGCAATTAACAGGGATGGGAGGCATAGCTCTCCCGTCATCGCCTGTGTAGCCCGGATGGAGCGCAGCGCAATCCGGGATCGTGCACTCCGCGGGTGAGCTCCCGGATTTCGCTTCGCTCCATCCGGGCTACGCGGCTGAGCGGCAAGTAATCGTCGGAGCAATCGTCAAAACAAAGCGGGGGAGGCTTGCGCCACCCCCGCTGTCTTTTTTGTGAGACTTGGAAGTCCCTTGAAGTCCCGACGCGTAGCTTACGCGCCGTTGAGGAACTGGAGCGGATCGACCGGCGACGATCCCTTGCGGATCTCGAAGTGGAGCTGCGGCGAGCCCGCCTCGCCGCTCTGGCCCGACTTGGCAATCACCTGACCGCGCTTGATGGTATCGCCGCGCTTCACCAGGATTTCGCTCGCATGGGCGTAGGCGGTGACGTAGCCGTTGGAATGGCGGACCAGCACGAGATTGCCGTAGCCCTTCAGCTCATTGCCCGAATAGGCGACGACGCCGTCTTCGGCCGCTTTCACCGGCGTGCCCTCGGGCACCGCGACGTTGATGCCGTCATTGACCTTGCCGTTGGTCTTCGAGCCGTAGGCGGTGATGACCTTGCCGCGCACCGGCCAGCGGAAGGTCGGCAACGCGCCGGTTGCCTCGCTCGACTTGGTGACGACGGGCGCTTCGGCGGCAGCCGCCGGCTGCTCGACGGTGGCGGTCGGCTGGACCAGCCGCGCGCTCTGCTGCGGCAGCGCGGTTGCAACGACCTTCGGGGCTGCGACCGCCGGCGCCGGAGCCACGGCAGCAACCGGCGCGGCGGCAACAGGTTGCGCAACGGTCGCGGGTGCCGCCATCGCCGTCTTGGCGCCGGGCACCACGAGCTTCATGCCGAGGCTCAGCCGGGCCGACTGGTCGAGGTTGTTGGCGCGGGCGAGCTCGGCCACCGGGATGTGGTGCTGACGCGCGATGCTGTGCAGCGTGTCGCCGCGATTGACATAGTGGACGCCGGCGGGCGCGGCTGCCACGGCGACAGGGCGCGCGGCCGGTGCGGCCATTGCTGGCGCCGCGGCCGTCGCCGTCGGGCGCGGAATGACCAGCTGCTGGCCAGGCGACAGCGCGCGCGGTCCCTTGTAGCCGTTGGCGCGCAGGATCTCGGCGGTCGAGACGTTGTAGCGGCGTGCCAGCACTTCCAGCGTATCGCTGGTGCCGACGATGATGGTGGTGCCGTTGTGCCCGGCAGGGGCTGCGGCGACCGAATGCGGAACGGTGCCGGTGGATTCGATCTGCGGACGCACGGGCGGCGGCGTGTAGGACGAGACCCCGCGCCCTCCTCCGGAGACGCCGGCATTGCCATTGGCGACCGGATAGGACTGCGGCGCCGCTGCGACCGGCGGCGGCAGCGGCTGTGACTGGTATTGCGAATACTGCGGTTGCGTTCGCGGCCGCGCGTATTGCGGCAACTCGCGCGGCGGCGGCGCCTGCTGCACGGTGCCGGTCGGCTGCGGATCAAACGCAAACGGATTTTGCGAGTAGGAGTTTTGCGAGAAGCGCGACGACATATCGGCGCTGCAACCGGCAAAAGCCATGGACATCAGCGTCAGCACCGCAACCTGCGGTACGCGACGCGAGCGAAGCAACTCAACAACCCCAGACATGGTTACTCACTCGTACGCAACAAAAGACTGTTTTGAGTAAACACGTACCGAGTAAATAACCGCTTAACCCTGCGAATAAGGCGTTGGTGCCAAGCAGCAAATCGCCAAATTTACAATTCGCGCGCGATTCCCGGCAACGCCGGCACAAAGCGGACGTCGACCAATTCCTTGCGGTCGAAGCGGTTCTCGGTCCGCACCACGCGGACGAGGGTCTGGATACCCTGATGCGGCCCGACCGGGGCGATCAGGATGCCGCCGGGTTCGAGCCGCTCCAAGAGCTTCTCCGGGATCTGCTCCATCGCCGCGGTGACGATGATGCGGTCGAAGTCGCCTGCCCCGGCCGGAACGTCGAAGCCGTCCCCGAGCAGCACCTCGATATTGTAATAACCCAGCTTTTCGAGGCGCTTGCGGGCGCCGTCGGCCAGCGTCCGGTAGCGCTCGATGGTCAGCACCTGCTTGCACAACCGGGACAGCACGGCCGCCTGATAGCCCGAGCCGGTGCCGATTTCGAGCACGCGATGGTCCTTCTGCAGTTTCAACTGCTCGGTCATGTAGGCCACGACGAAAGGCTGGCTGATGGTCTGCCCACAGGCGATCGCAAGCGCGCTGTCGCGATAGGCCTCGTTACGATCGCGCGGATCGACGAAGACCTCGCGCGGCACCTCCTCCATCGTACGCAGCACCGCCTGATCGCTCACCCCACGCCGCCGCAGGGTCAGCTGAAACATCATTTTCTCGGTCGGATCGGGGTTCACGGCCATGTTCATCAGCGTCTCTGGGCGGCAGCGCGGAATCTTGCCCTCTAGTGTGCTGAATGCGAAGTTCGTGCGATTTCGCGGCAGCCACTTTCACGAACTTCGCATTCATAAAGCACACTAGAATCATAAGTTTGCTAGTGTCCTTATCGAATCCGAAGTTCGCTCCGAAGGTGCGGCAAATGATGCGAACTTCGGATTCGGGACACTAGATGCCATTGAAATCCGAAATACCGCGTTAAGGAAAAATTTCCCGTCGCGTTTTGTTCCCGGCCAGGAACCATCGCCAGATTTGGCATTGGCGCCGGCCCGGCCCCCTCACATATAATTGGCGGCGATGCGCAGTTAACGTCTGGGTGGCGCAGATCAGGGCGCTCGTAGGGCCAACACACCTCGTTGGCTGTTGGGCAAATCTTGCGCAGCAAAGCCCGCCAGCGCGATGCGGAAAACGCTGTGGCGCGCCGGAAAAGGACCAATTCCCGAACGTTTGCATTGCGCGCTGTAATGTTATTTGCGAGCCTGATTCAGGGAAGGGCAAGGATTCCATCATGACAGCGATACGGCCGGCGGGCTGTTCAGTTTTCCTCGTAGAGGACGAGGTCATGATCCGGATGATGGTCGCCGATATGCTGGAGGAACTCGGCCATAGCGTTGCGGCCGAGGCCGGCGAGATCGGCGAAGCGGTCAAGCTTGCGCAATCGACCGAATTCGACCTCGCGATCCTCGACGTCAACGTCAATGGCAAGGTGATCACCCCGGTCGCCGAACTGATCAACGCCCGCAACCGCCCCTTCATCTTCGCGACCGGCTATGGCTCGTCCGGCCTGCCTCCGGAGTATCGCGACCGTCCGGCGCTGCAAAAGCCCTTCCAGCTGGAAACGCTGGCCCAGGTGATCTCCAGCGCGATGAAGGGCGCGCCGGTCTAGCCGCAAGTTGCGCGCGTAGCCCGGATGGAGCGAAGCGTAATCCGGGGACTTCACAATACGGGTTCCGGATTTCGCTTCGCTCCATCCGGGCTACAGATTCCCCGAGGATTACTTCAGCGTATCAATCAGCGTTTCCGAAAATGCTTCATCGGTGCGGTCGAGCCGCAGCGGTGTGACCGAGACGTAGCGCGCCGCAAGCGCGGCGAGATCGGTGCCTTCGGCCGGCGCATCCATCATCGCCGCGCGCTCGAAGCCGATCCAGAAATACGGATTGCCGCGTCCGTCGTGACGGCGATCGATCTTCAGGAACCCCTGATTGCGCTTGCCCTGCCGCGTGATCCGGATGCCCTTGACGTCATCGGGCATGCAGGACGGGAAGTTGACGTTGATCACGGTGTTCCTGGGGACGCCGGCGCCGATCACCTTGCGGATGATGTCGGGCCCGAATTTCAGCGCGGTGTCCCACAGCGGCGCATTGCGCGTCTCAATCGAGAATTCCTGCGACAGCGCGAATGACGGAAAGCCCAGAATGGTGCCTTCGAGCGCGCCGGCGATGGTGCCGGAATAGACCACGTCCTCGGCGACGTTGCGGCCCTTGTTGACGCCGCTCAGCACGAGATCGGGCAGCTTGTCTCCGAGAATGTGGCGCGCGCCCATGATGACGCAATCGGTCGGCGTGCCGCGCACCGCGAAGTGACGCGGGCTGACCTCGCGCAGACGCAGCGGATCGTTGAGCGACAGCGAATGCGAGACGCCGGACTGATCGAGCTCGGGGGCAACGATCCAGACGTCGTCGGACAACGCGCGTGCGATCTGCTCGACGACCTGCAGGCCTGGAGCATGGATGCCGTCATCATTGGTGCAGAGAATTCGCATCCGTCAAAGTGCCTTTTGTTCCGATGCGGCGCGGGTATCTTACGCTGCGGCTTCTTGAGTTGACTGCCGTCTTAACCGGCTAGGGCCGCGGAGGCAAACCTGGCGATGGCCCGCGCCATCGTGCCGACGTCACGCGCCATGGACGGACAAATCGCGCGCTGCCGGCGATCTTGCGCTCGAACACCGGCCAGGATGCTCTGGCCGGCCGCCGAACAACCGCGATCACGGGCGTTGGCCGCGGCGCCTCCGGCACTTTGACCCGTGGGGTCTGACGCAGTTCGGCCCCGAGCCCCCGGGACGCGACAGCTTCTGACCTTGGAGGCTCGGGCTTGGCAGGTTCAGGCTTGGCAGGTTCAGGCTTTGCTTCAACCTTGGGAGCTTCAGATTTGAGAGCTTCAACCTTGGGCGGCTCAACCCTCCGAGCTTCCGGCCTGGCCGGCTCAAGAGCAATTGGTGCGGTTTGGCGAGGCTCAGACTTGGGAGGCTTCGGAAGCTCCGATGTGGGGAGCTCGGACTTGATGGCATCGGCCGTGATGGGATCGGCCTTGGCCGGCGCGGTCGTGAGCGACTCAGCCTTCGGAGCTTGTAACGCGCGAGACTCAGCCCTGGACGCTTCGGGGGCGACCGAAGCCGCTTGGGGGAGCTCGGACCTCGCCGGCTCGACCTTCCGAGGCTCAACCCCGAGCGGTTCGGGCTTGGGCGGCACCGGAGCGAGCGCTTCGCCCGGTTTTGCGACCGGCGCCGTCGCAGCCGATTTCGATTTCAGCCTGGCCAGCAGCTCCTCGATCGAGGGCACCGATGTCGCGTCAAGCGGAGCGCGCGGTGCCGCCGGCGGCGTCGCCCGGACCGGCGGTGGCGGCGACGCAATCGGTGCAGGTGGCGCCAAATCGGCCGGTGCCATCTGGGCGAACTTGCCGCGCGCGATCTCCAGCGCCTTGTCGAAGTCGGGCCGGTCGATCCAGGCCTTCGATTGCACCTCGGTCGCGCGCGTGTCCCACAGGCGCGCGGCTTCGATGTCGTAATAGCCCATCTGCTTCTGATTGATCAGCTGCAGACCGTGGCCCGTGACGGCCCATTGTCGACCTAGCCAGTGGATGTCACGGTGCAGCGGCATCACACTGGCCCTCGCCTCACATGCCGTGCTCGATGACCTTGAGCCCGCCCATATAGGGCTGCAGCACATCGGGCACCGCGATCGAACCATCCTGCTGCTGGTAGGTCTCCATGACGGCGATCAAGGCGCGCCCGACCGCCGTGCCGGAACCGTTCAGCGTATGCACGAAACGCGGCTTGCCGTCGGGGGCGCGATAGCGCGCGTCCATGCGGCGGGCCTGGAAATCGCCGCACACCGAGCAGCTCGAAATCTCGCGATAGGCGCCGCCGTCGCCCTGCCCCGGCATCCACACCTCGATGTCGTAGGTCTTCTGCGCGGAGAAGCCCATGTCGCCGGCGCACAGCGTCATCACGCGATAATGCAGGTCGAGCTTTTGCAGCACCTGCTCGGCGCAGGACAGCATGCGCTCCAGCTCATCCTTGCTGGCTTCCGGCGTCGTGATCGACACCAGCTCCACCTTTGTGAACTGGTGCTGGCGGATCATGCCGCGCGTATCGCGTCCCGCCGCGCCAGCTTCGGCACGGAAGCACGGCGTCAGCGCGGTGAGCCGCATCGGCAGCTCCTTCTCGTCGAGGATGGATTCGCGCGCGAGGTTGGTCAGCGAGACCTCGGCGGTCGGGATCAGGCCGAGGCGCTCGCTGCGCAGATCGGCATTCGGCGACGCGAGCAATTCGCCCTTGATCGCCCAGAACTGGTCGTCCTCGAATTTCGGTAGCTGTCCCGTGCCGAACATCACGGCGTCGCGCACCAGCAGCGGCGGATTGATCTCGGTATAGCCATGCTCGCCGGTGTGCAGGTCGAGCATGAATTGCCCAATCGCGCGCTCGAGCCGCGCCAGCCCCTTCTTCAGCACGACGAAACGTGCGCCGGACAGTTTCGCCGCCGCCTCGAAATCCATAAAGCCGAGCGCGGTGCCGAGATCGTCATGCAGCTTCGGCGCAAAGCCGTAGTCGCGCGTCTTGCCGTACACATGGTGCTGGACGTTGCCGTGCTCGTCGGTACCGTCGGGCACCTCGTCGAGCGGCAGGTTCGGAATCGACGACAGCTCTTTGGTCAGCTGTTCATCGGCCGTCTTCGCCGCCGCCTCGAGTTCTGGCATCGTGGTCTTCAGCTCGCCAACTTCAGCCATCAGCTTGGCCGCGCGCGCCTCGTCCTTTGCCTTCTTGGCCTCGCCGATCTCCTTCGAGGCCGCATTGCGCCGCGCCTGGGCCTGCTCCGACGCCAGGATCGCCGCCCGCCGCTTCTCGTCAATCGCCAGCAGCGACGGCGACAGGGCCTCTAACCCGCGGCGCTTCAGGCCGGCGTCGAAGGCTGTCGGGTTGTCGCGGATCGCTTTGATGTCGTGCATAAGTCAGTCCTGGCAGGCTATGCGTAAGCAACCAACATTGCGTTGGCAAACTACGGTTTGCAGTTCCACTACCACGACCGTCATCGTCAGCGAAAGCGGGTGATCCAGCATTCCAGAGACGTCGGCGTGTCACCGAGAAGCCGCGGCGTACGGGATACCCCGCTTTCGCGGGGTATGACACCGACTGTGAGGTGAAATCACCCTATTCGGCCGGATTGGTCGCCCCGGACGACGCATTCGAGGTCGCGGCCTTCTTCTCCACGATCCGGACCGCGATAATGGCGCCCTCGTAGAGCGCGAGCAGCGGGATCGCGAGCGAGGCCTGGCTCAGCACGTCGGGCGGCGTCAGCACGGCGGCGATGATGAAGGCGATCACGATGAAGTAGCGCCGCTTCTCCTTCAGCATCTTCGAGGTGACGATGCCGATGCGGCCGAGCAGCGTCAGGATCACCGGCAGCTGGAACGCGATGCCGAAGGCGAAGATCAGCGACATCATCAGCGAAAGATATTCGCCGACCTTGGGCAGCAGCTGGATCTGCGCGGTCTCCGCGCCGCCGGCCTGCTGCATGCCGAGCGAGAACCGCACCAGCATCGGCAGCACAACGAAATAGACGAGCGCCGCGCCCATCACGAAGAACACCGGAGTGGCGATCAGATACGGCAGGAACGCGTTGCGCTCATGCCGGTAGAGACCGGGCGCGACGAATTTGTAGATCTGGGTGGCGACGATCGGAAACGAGATGAAGCCGGCGCCGAACAATGCGAGCTTCAGCTGGGTGATGAAATATTCCAGCAGCGCGGTGTAGATGAACTTCGAATTCTCCGGCCCCGCGATCCAGACGAACGGCCAGACCAGCACGTTGTAAATCTGCTTGGCGAAGAAGAAGCAGATGATGAAGGCCACGCCGAAGCCGAGCAGCGCCTTGATCAGCCGCGAGCGCAGCTCGATCAGGTGATCCATCAAGGGGGCCTTGCTGGCCTCGATGTCTTCGGCGCTCATGACGCCCTCGCGTCCTTGAGCGCGTCGGGCTGTACCGGCGTCACGTCCTGCGGCGCCGGCTCGGCCTTCACCTCATTGGTGATCGCAAGCGGCTCGCTGGCTGCCGCGTGCGCCTCGGCCTCGACGAAGGTTTCCGGCGTCGGCTCGGCGGGAGTCGTGGGCGTCACCGGTGTGTCACTTGACGCCACCGGTGCGTCGATTGCGGACGCGACCTGCGCATCGACCGGCTTGTCGATCTGCAGGGCGTCGCTGACGTCCTTCTGCAGCGAGGTCATAATGTTGCCGCTGGTGATGCCGGTTGCGGCCTCCTTGACCTCGTCAAAGCTCTTCTTGAGGTCGGCCATCTCGGCTTCGCGCATGGCTTCCTGGAACTGGCCCTGGAATTCGGAGGCCATCTTGCGGGCTTTGCCCATCCATTGCCCGACCATGCGCAGCACGCCCGGCAGTTCTTTCGGGCCGATGGCGATCAGCGCGACGACCGCGATGACGACCAGTTCACTCCACCCGATATCGAACATGAATTCTTCCGCCTAAGCGCGCCGCCATCGGCCCCACCGCTCCCAACAGGATCTGGGGCTGCCGGCGCCTTTTCTCAATCGGCGTCCATAGCGCGTCTGTGCGACGGCGTCACCGTTTCGCGCAAGAAAAAACGTCGAAATATGCGTCAGTACAAGCGCGTTAGACGGCTTTGCTGCCGACGTCCTGGCGCGTGGCCGACGGCGCCGCATTGTGATCGATCGACTTGGTGGGCTCGGTCTTCTCGGCGACCTTGTCGTCGTCCTGCATGCCCTTCTTGAAGGCCTTGATGCCTTGGGCAACGTCACCCATCAGATCAGAAATCTTGCCGCGTCCGAACAGCAGCAGGACCACTGCGATCACGACGATCCAGTGCCAAATGCTCAACGAACCCATCCTGCAACCCTCCAGAAATGGCCGGCGGACCGGCCTGAACTTTGCCGGAAGGTAGGCCCGCGGGGTGTCAAAAACAAGGACCTCGGCCGCGGCAAATCGCTGTCGCGGCTACAGTAATATTGCTAGGCTTAACCGGGAATATTCAGGCTTATTCGCCCTTGTCCTCGGTGTCGGCGTCATCACCCTCGTGGTCGGCGCGGTCTTCCGGCTCGCCAGCATCAGGTTCGGCCGCATCCGGATCAGAGGCAACGTCCGCCTCGACCTCCGCTTGGGCGGTCGTTTCGACCTCAGCAGTCCCAACCTCGTCAGTCGTTTCTGCGTCGGCCTTCGGTTCCTCGGCTTCCGGCTCGACCGCCGGCGCCAGCAGCAGTTCCAGCGTATCACCCGGCTCGAGCGGCTCCTCGTCCTCCCGCAGCGTCGCGTCATCCGACGGCGACGGAACGGAAAATCCGGTCGGCAGACGCGAGTCGAGCAGACCCGTGCCCTTCAGCTCCTCAAGCCCCGGCAGGTCGCCGAGGGCTTCCAGGCTGAACTGCGACAGGAACGCGTCGGTGGTTCCGAAGGTGAGCGGACGGCCCGGGGTCTTGCGGCGGCCGCGCGGGCGGATCCAGCCGGTCTCGAGCAGCACGTCGATCGTGCCCTTCGACGTGACCACGCCGCGAATCTCTTCGATCTCGGCGCGAGTCACCGGCTGGTGATAGGCGACGATCGCCAGCACCTCGATCGCGGCGCGCGACAGCTTCCGCGTCTCGGTGCTCTCGCGCGTCATCAGCCACGACAGATCGCCGGCGGTGCGGAACGTCCACTTGTTGGCGACACGCACCAGGTTGACGCCACGCGGCGCGTATTCCGCCTGCAGCTGCGCGAGCGCCGCCTTGACGTCGACGCCGTCGGGCATCCGCTTTGCCAGCGTTG
Organism: Bradyrhizobium sp. USDA 4503; assembly: GCF_054055815.1. Taxonomy (NCBI): domain Bacteria; kingdom Pseudomonadati; phylum Pseudomonadota; class Alphaproteobacteria; order Hyphomicrobiales; family Nitrobacteraceae; genus Bradyrhizobium; species Bradyrhizobium sp. USDA 4503. The sequence goes on along the minus strand of NZ_JBSRXS010000001.1, from coordinate 1,262,694 downwards.
CCTGATCGATCGGCTCGGCCGATGCAAACAACAGGGCTTCCAGGAGCCGCAATTCCTCAGGACGCGCCACCGGATCCATAGGAGAAACCTCCTCCTCGGGCTCTTCTCTGCGCACTTCCGCCAAGCTTGCCATGGGCTTGCTCTCCTTCTTCCACTTACTCAACCGACAGGTCCGGCGCTGCCATTGCGGCCTGCGCTTGACGCTTTCGGAAATAGATCGGCGCGAACGCCTGCTTCTGGTTGATCTCCATCTCGCCCTCGCGAACCAGTTCGAGGGCGGCAGCGAAGCTCGATGCGAACACCGTCGCCTTCTGGGTGGGATCGGCGACGTAATTCATCAGATACTCGTCGAGGCAGCTCCAGTCCTCGGCGATGCCGACCAGCCGCTCCAGCGACGCACGCGCTTCGGCCAGCGACCATACGGTACGCTTTTGCAGATGAACCGTCGTCAGTACGCGCGACTGGCGCTGCGTGGCGTAGGCCGACAGCAGGTCGTACAGGGTCGCGGTGAACTTCGGATGCTTGATCTCGGCGATCGATTCCGGATTGCCGCGCGGAAAGATATCGCGCTGGAACTGGGGCCGGTTCATTAGCCGGTTCGCCGCCTCGCGGATCGCCTCCAGCCGGCGCAACCGGTTGGCGAGCGCGGTCGCCATTTCCTCGGCGCTCGGCCCCTCCGCGCTCGGCGGCTCGGGCAGCAGGAGCCGCGACTTCAGGAACGCCAGCCACGCCGCCATCACCAGATAGTCGGCCGCAAGCTCGAGGCGAATCTTGCGGGCAGCCTCGATGAACGAAAGATATTGGTCGGCAAGCGCAAGGATCGAGATCTTCGACAGGTCGACCTTCTGCTGCCGCGCCAGCGTCAACAGCAGGTCGAGCGGGCCCTCATAGCCCTCGACGTCGACCACCAGCGCCGGTTCGCCCTCGGCGACGTCGGCCGGCCGCCCGGTATCAAACGAAAGAATTTCAGCGGTCATGCCGTCCCTACCCGATCCAACAACGCATCCAGTTCAGCCCGTGCCGCCTGCCGGTCGAGCGGCTCAGGCGGCTTGCGCGCGGCGAGCGTCGCCTTGGCGCGCTCAAGCGCCTTGCCGGTCAGTTCCGGCGTTTCGCGTGCGACCTCGCGCATCTCGTCAATATTGCCGTTGCAGTGCAGAACCATGTCGCAACCGGCGGTGACGATGGCGCGGGTCCGCTCGGCAATCGATCCGGCCAGCGCATTCATCGACACGTCATCACTCATCAACAAACCCTGGAACCCGATCAGGCCGCGAATCACCTGTTCGATGATTGTCGCAGAAGTCGTCGCCGGATGGACGGGGTCGAGCGCGCTAAACACAACATGTGCAGTCATGGCCATCGGCAGATCCGCAAGCGGCTGGAACGCGGCAAAATCGGTCCGTTCCAGCTCGGCCTTGGCGGTATCAACGGTCGGAAGCCGGAAATGGCTGTCCGCCGTGGCCCGGCCATGGCCGGGAATATGCTTGAGAACCGGCAGCACCCCGCCCTGTTCCAGTCCGTCCGTGACCGCCCGGGCGATCGCCGCGACCTTGCCGGGTTCAGTTCCATAGGCCCGGTTGCCGATCACCGCGTCCGCCCCGGCCACGGGAACGTCGGCCAAAGGCAGGCAATCGACGGTGATTCCGAGATCGGTCAGGTCGGCCGCAATCAGCCGTGAGCTGAGCCGAGCTGCCGCAAGCCCGAGTTTCGGATCGATGTCGTAGAGTGCCACAAAGCTCGCGCCCGGTGGATACGTCGGCCAATGCGGCGGGCCAAGCCGCTGCACCCGCCCGCCTTCCTGGTCGATCAGGACCGGGGCATCGGCGACGCCGACTGCGGACCGGAGTTCTCCAACAAGAGCCGCCACTTGGGCATGACTCTCGATGTTACGCTTGAACAGGATGAAGCCCCATGGCCGCTCGGCGCGAATGAATTCGCGTTCGGCGTCGTTGAGGATCAGCCCGGATATGCCCGTGATGAATGCGCGGTTCGTCATTCGGCCGATTAGGCCGTATGCAGCTCACGGGTCAAGGAAACGGCCTTTAATTTCTTTGGATGAGGCACTGCGGCCCACCAGCCGACATCAGGCTCCGGCACAGCTGGCTCGCCTCTTCCGACGACGCGAACGGGCCCGCGAAGGCGCGGTAGTAGACGCCCTTCTCGCCGAGATCGACGCGTTTGACTACCAGAGGCTGCGAACCGAGCACGCTGCGATATTTGCCTTGCAGCGTCCGATAGGACGCCTGCGCGTCCGCTTCGTTCTTCTGCGAGGAGACCTGGACCAGATATCCGCCACCACCAACCGGAGCTGCCGAGGTCGAGGCCACCCGGGTCGGAGGCGCGGCCGGAGCCGCCTCAGCCTGGCCGGGAACAAGCGCCATTGGCGAGTTGACGCTGGCGTTGGCCGCAGCCGGGTTGCCGCGCGACACCGGAGGCTTCGCCGCCGCAGGTTTCGCCGGCACGGCCGAGGTCGCCTGCGTGCCATCGGGCGTATCGCCCTTGACCGAGAGCGTGCGGACCTTGCGCGGCTCGTTGTTCGGCAAGGTGCCGTTCGCGGTGATCGGCGCCGGCGCCGGCTGTGCCGTCTGCACGCTCGCGGGCGGCGGTGGATTCGCATTGGCGTTCAGGGGCGGAAACACGACGCGCGGTCCGGCGGTCTTCGAATTAACGTCGACCGGCGTCTCTTCGCGCGACACGATCTTCTCGGTGCCGTCGCCCGTCGCCATGCGGTCCGGCGTCTTGGCCGGCGCGTCGGCCTGGGCCGGGATCACCTTGGTCGGCGTGTTGTCAGCCTTGATGATCGGCGGCTCACCGCTGCGGGGCGAACCGACGTAGGTCCGGTAGGCATACGCGCCACCGACACCGAACACGCCGAGCGCCAGCACCGCGGCGACCGTTATCAGGCCGCTGCGCCGCCGGCGGGGCTCGGGTTCTTCCTCGTAGGCCTCCTCATAGGCATAGGGATCGTCCGGATAGGCGGGATCGCGCTGCAGGTCCTGCTCGCCGGCTTCCAGCTGGCCGTAGAGCGCGTCGTCATAGCGCGACGGATCCTGACTCTGACCGCCACTCTGATAGTGCGGCTCATCGTCAAATGCCTCCGGCTGCCGAGGGGCCTCGACCGGCCGATACTGCGCCACCGGCGCGGGCGCGGGCTGCGCCTGCTGAGCCGCGTAGCGATGCAACGGATGCACCGGCTTCGGCTGGTAGTCCTGCTCGGGCTCTTCGTCTTCGATGTTCTGCACGGGAGGCGGAGCGACAGCCTCCTGCCGCGCGCGCTGCATCCAGGGCGGCGGGCCCGCGGGCGGCGCATCCTCGTCCGCGGCCTGCGGCTCGTACTGTTGCGGCCGCGCGTTGGCGCGCGACTGCAGCGGTCGCGGCGGTGGCTTGTTCGCGCTGCCGAAGGGATCCGTCTGGCCGATCAGCCGTGCCAGTTCGGCAAGCGGATCGCTGTCGGCCTTGGAAGCCGTGTCGGCGGGAAAATGTCGGTCCTGATATCGATCAGCCATTGTGATCATGCATCCCCTTCGGGACAGCGCCAAGATCGCCGGCACAGCCGGTCCGAACGAGTTGGCCCCTGCCAGATGCCCTCACAAATCCCCACTCGTGAGGGCCTAATGCCCCTGCCTACCGCATCTCGGTCGGAGCGTGGACGCCTAGAACAGCTAAGCCCGATGCCAGAACCGAGACGACGCCCTGAACCATTGCCAGTCGCGCCCTCGTGATCTCTGCATCATTATTGATAATGAAGCGTAAATAGGGCAAATCGCGCCCCTTGGTCCAAAGCGCATGAAATTCACTGGCCAAATCATAGAGATAAAAAGCGATTCGGTGTGGCTCATGTGCCACCGCGGCAGCCTCGATTATCCGCGGATAAAGCGCAAGCCGCTTGAGCAGCTCGAGCTCGGCCGGGTCGGTCAGCCGCTCGACCGTAGCATTACGGAGATAGGCCTGCCGGGCCTCATCGGTCTCGGGCAGATCGGGAACCGCTTCCTCCCGCGCGTTGCGGAAGATCGAATGGCCGCGGGCGTGGCCGTACTGGACGTAGAACACCGCGTTGTCTTTTGACTGCTCGATCACCTTGGCGAGGTCGAAATCGAGCACCGCGTCGTTCTTGCGGAACAGCATCATGAATCTGACAGCGTCGGAGCCGACCTCGTCGACCACCTCGCGCAGCGTGACGAATTCGCCGGACCGCTTCGACATCTTCACCGGCTCGCCGTCGCGCAGCAGCTTCACGAGCTGCACGATCTTGACGTCGAGCACAGCCTTGCCCGCGGTCACCGCCTTCACGGCGGCCTGCATGCGCTTGATGTAGCCACCATGATCGGCGCCGAACACGTCGATCAGATTGGTGAAGCCACGCTCGAATTTGTAGCGGTGGTTGGCGATGTCGGATGCGAAGTAGGTGTAGGAGCCGTCCGACTTGATCAGCGGACGATCGACGTCGTCGCCATAGGCGGTGGCGCGGAACAGCGACTGCTCGCGGTCCTCGTAGTCCTCGACCGGCTTGCCCTTCGGGGGCGGCAGGCGGCCCTCGTAGATGTCGCCCTTGGCGCGCAGGAAATCGATGGTCTCGGCGACCTTGTTGTTGCCTGACGTGATAAGCGAGCGCTCGGAGAAGAACACGTCGTGATGGATATTGAGCGCGCCGAGATCGCCCTTGATCATCTCCATCATCATCGCGATCGCCTTGTCGCGCACGATCGGCAGCCACGCGGCTTCGCTCATGTCGAGCAGCTTCTTGCCATATTCCTTGGCGAGTGCCTCGCCGACCGGCACGAGGTAATCGCCGGGATAGAGCCCTTCCGGGATCGCGCCGATGTCCTGGCCCAGCGCCTCGCGGTAGCGCAGGAACGCCGAGCGTGCGAGCACATCGACCTGAGCGCCGGCGTCGTTGATGTAGTATTCGCGGCAGACGTCGAAGCCCGCGAATTGCAGCAGGCTGCACAGCGCGTCGCCGAACACGGCGCCGCGGCAATGGCCGACATGCATCGGTCCGGTCGGGTTGGCCGAGACATATTCGACATTGACCTTCTCGGCCTTGCCGATGTCGCTGCGCCCGTAAGCCGAGCCGGCGGCCAGCACGGCGCGCAGCGCGTCCGCCCAGACCTGCGGCTTCAAGGTCAGGTTGATGAAGCCGGGCGCGGCGACATCGACCGAGGCCACCAGCGCATCGGCGCGCAGCCGCTCGGCGATCTTGTCGGCGAGCTCGCGCGGCTTGGCCTTGGCATCCTTGGCGAGCACCATCGCGGCATTGGTCGCCATGTCGCCATGGCTGGCGTCGCGCGGCGGCTCCACCACGACGCGGGACAGATCGATGCCGGCGGGCCAATTGTCCTCGGCTGCGACAGCGGCACAGATCGCATGCACGCGCGTCAGCATGTCGGCAAAAAGGTGTGGTGAAGCAGTGGTGTCGGTCATGGCAGGGCGCTAACGCAAATCCGGGGTCGAGTCAAAAAGCCTTTGATGCTCGATCAGGGCGAAACGGTCGGTCATCCCGGCAATGAAATTGCCGATCCGCCTGTTCCGAGCGCTCCCGGTCTCCTGCACGCTGCCCTCGATCCATTCCGCCGGCAGGTCTTCAGGCGATTGCAGGTAGCGCTCGAACAGGTTGCGGACCACCTCCTCCGCCTCCCCCATCACCAGCATCACCCGCTTGTGGCGATACATCCGCCGGAACAGGAACGCCTTGATCGCCGCCTCCTGCTCCGCCACCTCGGACGGAAACGCAATCAGCGGGGCATTGTGGTGGCGCACGTCGTGGGCCGATTGCGGCTGCGCGGCCGCGAGGCGCCGGCTCGCCTCGTTGAAGACCGCGCTGATGAAGTGTGAGATCAGCTCACGCACCAGTTCGGCGCCGCGCCGGACCTCGTCGAGCCCGGGATAGTGGCGGTCGATCTCGGCGATGATGTCGGCGGTCAGCGGCATCTCTTTGAGGTCGTCGACCGCGAAAAGACCGGCACGCAGGCCGTCATCGATGTCGTGCGCGTCATAGGCGATGTCGTCGGCGAAGGCCGCGATCTGCGCCTCGAGCGAGGCATAGCTCCAGAGCTCGAGGTCGTGGCCCTTGTTGTAGTCGGCAATTCCGATCGGGATTCCACTCCCTAGGTAGCGGCCGGCCGGTGCGCCACCGCGTTCGGTCAACGGACCGTTGTGTTTGACGATCCCTTCGAGCGATTCCCAGGTCAGGTTCAGCCCGCCGAATTCGGGGTAGCGATGCTCCAGCGAGGTGACGACCCGCAGCGCCTGCGCATTATGGTCAAAGCCGCCGTCATCCCTGAGGCATTCGTCGAGCGCCCGCTCCCCGGCATGGCCGAACGGCGGATGGCCGAGGTCATGCGCCAGCGCCAGCGTCTCGGTCAGGTCCTCGTCGACCCCGAGCTGGCGGGCCAGCGCCCGGGCGATCTGCGCGACCTCCAGCGAATGGGTCAGCCGCGTGCGGTAGTGATCGCCTTCGTGGAAGACGAAGACCTGCGTCTTGTGCTTGAGGCGGCGGAACGCGGTGGAATGAATCACCCGGTCGCAGTCGCGCCGGAACGGGCTCCGGGTCCGGCTCGGCGGCTCCGCGACCAGCCGGCCGCGGCTGCGATCGGGGTCGCAGGCATAAGGCGCGCGGGGGGCAGCCATTCCGACCGACACTGTATTTTAGTCCTTATCCATTTGATTCCATGGTCCGACGCACTTAACTATGACTGAGGCGGCCGACCAAATGAATTGGGGATGACGCCGGGCCTGATCCGGATCGGATCATGCTCAAATAGGGTTTCGGAGACCGACATGACTGCTGCCATCACCGTCAGCGAACGGGCCGCCCGCCGGATCGGGCAGATCCTCAGCAAAGAAGGCGAAGGCGCCAAGCTGCGCATTTCGGTCGAGGGCGGCGGCTGCTCCGGTTTCCAGTACAAGTTCGACGTCGAGCGCACCCAGGCCGATGACGACCTCGTGATCGAACGCGACAGCGCGGTGGTGCTGATCGATCCCGCCTCGGTCCCGTTCCTCGCGGGCTCGGAGGTCGACTTCGTCGACGACCTGATCGGCGCCTCGTTCCGCGTCGTCAATCCGAACGCCACCGCCTCCTGCGGCTGCGGCACCAGCTTCTCGATCTAACGCTTCGCGATCCCGGGCGGTTTCTCCCGGCGCGCCGGTTTCCGGCTCGCGCCGAATGCTCGGCTATTCCGCCGCGACCACCTGCGGTCGCTCGACGTCGCCGCCCGCCTCGGCTTGCGGGTCGAGCTTGCGGCGCAGCCTGCGGTCGATGCGGTCGAGATAGATGTAGATCACCGGCGTGATGAACAGCGTCAGCAGCTGCGACACGCAGAGGCCGCCGACCACGGCGACGCCGAGCGGTTGACGCAGTTCGGCGCCGGCACCCGCGCCGAGCGCGATCGGCAGCGTGCCGAAGATCGCCGCGAACGTCGTCATCATGATCGGACGGAAGCGCAGCAGTGCCGCCTCGCGGATCGCGTGCTCGGCGCTGAGGCCGACGCGGCGACGCTCCAGCGCGAAGTCGACCATCATGATCGCATTCTTCTTGACGATGCCGACCAGCATCACGATGCCGATCATCGCAATCACAGACAGCTCCATCCCGAACATCATCAGCGTCAGGATCGCGCCGATACCGGCCGACGGCAGGCCGGAGATGATGGTGATCGGGTGGATGAAGCTCTCATAGAGAATGCCGAGGATCACGAAGGCTGCGAACACCGCGGCGAGGATCAGCACGCCCTGCCCGCGCAGCGAATCCTGGAACACCTGCGCGGTGCCGGAGAAGCCGGTCACAATCGTCGGCGGCAGGTTCGCGGTCTGCTCGAGTTCGGTGATCTTGTCGACCGCGTAGCCGAGTGAGGTGCCCGGCGCGAGGTTGAACGAGATCGTCACCGCCGGCTGCTGGCCCTGGTGGTTGATCTGCAACGGCCCGACCGTCGGCACCAGCCTCGCCACCGCATCCAGCGGAATGGTCTGGTTGTTCGCGGTCTTCATGTAGAGCTTCGAGAGGTCGGACGGATCGACGCGGAACTGCGGCTGCACCTCGAGGATGATCTGGTAGTCGTTCGACGGCATGTAGATGGTGCCGACCTGCCGCGCGCCATAGGCGTTGTAGAGCTGGTTGCGGACCTGATCGACGGTGACGCCGTAGACCGCCGCCTTCTCGCGGTCGATGTCGACCGTCATCTGCGGGTTCTTGATGTACAGGTCGGTGGTAACGTCGAGCAAGCCCGGAATCTTCTCGATCTTGTCGCGCATCTCGGGCGCCAGCCGGTACAGCGCCTCGGTATCGCCGCTCTGCATCACATACTGATACTGGCTCTTGGAGATGCGCCCGCCGATGCTGAGGTTCTGGATGCTCTGGAAGAACGCCTGCATGCCCGGGATCTCGCGCGCCTTCTGCCGCAGACGGCCGATCACCACGGTGGCGTTGTCACGCATCTTCTGCGGCTTCAGCGCGATGAACAGACGGCCGTAATTCGCCGTCGGATTGGGACCGCCGGAGCCGACCGTAGAGTTGATGTACTCTATCGCCGGATCGGTCCGCAGCACCTCGACCAGCGCCTGCTGGCGCACCTTCATCGCCTCGAACGAGGTGTCGGTCGCAGCCTCCGTCACGCCGATCAGAAAGCCGGTGTCCTCCTGCGGGAAGAAGCCCTTCGGCACGATCATGTAGAGGTAGATGGTGCCGCCCAGCGTAGCCAGCGTCACCACCAGCATCAGGGCCTTCTTGGCCAGCACCCAATCCAGCGCCCATTCATAGGCCCGCAGCCAGGCCTCGAACATCGCCTCGAACGCCCGCAGCACGACGTTCGGCCGCTTGGTCGCGTCATGCGCGCGCAGCACACGGGCGCACAGCATCGGCGTCAGGGTCAGCGACACGAAGCCGGAGACGATGATCGCAACCGAGATCGTCACCGCGAATTCGCGGAATACGCGGCCGACGATGCCGCCCATCAGCAGCACCGGGATGAACACGGCGATCAGCGAGAAGGTGATCGAGATGATCGTGAAACCGATCTCGCGGGCACCCTTCAGCGCCGCCTCGAACGGCTTCATGCCGTGCTCGATGTGGCGGACGATGTTCTCCAGCATGACGATGGCGTCGTCGACCACGAAGCCGACCGAGAGCGTCAGCGCCAGCAGCGTCATGTTGTTGATGGAGTAATCCAGCGCGTACATCGCCGCGCACGTGCCGAACAGCGAGATCGGCACCGCGAGCGCCGGGATGAAGGTGGCAGAGGCCGAGCGCAGGAACAGGAAGATCACGAGGATCACGAGGCCGATCGCGATCAGCAGGGTCTCCTCGACGTCGCTGACCGCCTGGCGGATCGAGACCGAGCGGTCCATCATGACCTGCATGGTCACCGAGGGCGGGATCGCGGCGCGCAGCGCCGGGAGCTTGGCCAGCACGGCGTCGACCACCGCCACGGTGTTGGCGTCGGGCTGCTTCTGGATCGCGAGCACGATCGCCCGCTCGTCGTTCATCCAGGTCGCGATCTTGTCGTTCTCGACGCTGTCATAGACCTTGGCGATCTCGTCGAGCCGGACCGGCGAGCCGTTGCGCCAGGCGACATAGATCTGGCGGTAGTCGGCCGCCTTGTCCATCTGGCCGGAGGCCTGCAGCGCGACGTCCTGCTTGGGGCCATTCAAGGTACCGACCGGCGTCGACGAATTGGCGCGCGACACCGCGGCGCGGATATCCTCCATCGAGACGCCGCGCGCGGCGGCGGCCTCCGGATCGGCCTGAACGCGGATGGCGAATTTCTGCGCGCCGTAGATCAAGACCTGGGCGACGCCCGGCAGCTGCGACAGTGCCTGCCCGATCGTGATGTCGCCGTATTCGTTGACGCTCGACAGCGGCAGCGTCGCCGAGCCGAGCGAGACGAACAGCACCGGGAAGTCCGCCGGGTTCACCTTCCGGAAGCTCGGCGGGATCGTCATCTCGATCGGCAGCCGGCGCTGCGCGATCGTCAACGCGGTCTGCACGTCGAGCGCGGCGGCATCGATGTTGCGGTTGAGGTCGAACTGGATGGTGATGACGCTCGTGCCCTGCGAGGAGTTCGAGGACATCGAGGAGATGCCGGCAATGGTCGAGAGCTGGCGCTCGATGATGCCGGCGACCGAGGCCGCCATGGTGTCGGCGCTGGCGCCGGGCAGGGTCGCGGTCACCGCGATGGTCGGGAAGTCCACCTTGGGCAGCGCCGAGACCGGCAGCAGGCGGAAGCCGAACACGCCGAATGCGATGATCGACGCCGTGATCAGCGTCGTCATGACCGGGCGGCGGATGCAAAGCTCGGAGAGCGTCATCGGTCAGGCTCCGGCCTTGCGCGCCCGCAGTTCAACCCGCGATCCCTCCGAGAGCAGCAGCTGGCCGTCAACGACGACGCTTTCATCGCCCGCCAATCCGTCTGAGATCACCGATGAGCCCTGGAAGGTGCGATCGACCTTGACCGGCCGGACCTTGGCAACGCCGTCCTTGACGACGAAGACGAAATTGCCGTTCTGGCTGCGCTGCACCGCGACCGTCGGCACCACGACCGCGTCTTCGCTGCGGATGATCAGCTTGGTCTGCACGATGGTGCCGGGCCAGAGCGTCTCGCTCTCGTTGTTCATGATGCCGCGCACGGTCACCATGCCGGTGGTCGCGTCGACGGCGTTCTCCACCATCGCGATCTTGCCGCGCTCGGAGCGCTGGTGGCCGGGAATGGTCGCGATCACCTTTGAATCGCCCTTCCCCATGGCGTCGCGCAGATCGACCAGCGCCCGCTGCGGAATCGCGAAGGTGACGTAGACCGGTGCCATCTGGTTGATGACCGCGAGCGGCTGGGTGTCGGCGGGGCGGACGAAGTTGCCGACCTTGACGTTGGCGGCGCTGATCCGTCCCGCGAATGGTGCGCGGATGACGGTGTAGCTCTTCTGGACGCGGAGGTTCTCCAGCGCGAAGCGGTCGGCCTTGATGGTGCCGATCAGGACGTCGGACTGGGTCTTGGCGTTGTCGAGGTTGACCTGGGTGGTCGCACCCTTGCCGACCAGTTCGGTGTAGCGGCGGAGGTCGCGCTGCGCGCCCTCGAGCTGGGCCTGGTCGCGGGCCAGGACGCCCTCGGCCTGTTCGATCTGCGCGTCGATCTGCCGCGCGTCGAGGGTGAACAGCAGGTCGCCTTCATTGACCCTGGCGCCGTCCTCGAAATGCACCGAGACGATGGTGGTCTCCAGCCGCGACTTCAGCGCCACGCTGGAGATCGGCGTGACCTGTCCAATGGCATCGACATCGACCGGAACCGATTTGCGTTCCGCCTTAGCGAGATCCACGGACACCACGCGCGGCCGCGCCGTCCCTTGCGCGGTGGCGGCGCCGCCACCCATCCATGAAGTGCGGGTCATGTAAGCCGCCCCGGCCGCAATGCCGAGAACAGCGACAGTCAGAACCAAATTGCGTTTTTTCATAAGTTTTGCACGTGCGCCGCCGGCTTCCCTTGAAGGCCGGTGCGCGTCGTCACTCCCCCATCGGCAATTGTTGCGCCTTGTTTCCTGAGAGGGTTAGCACAGGCGGACCGCCCATGGTATGCCACCTAAGTGAAATAGTGCGGCTTCAATCCGGTGATTTGCATGCGCATCGCCGGACGTTTTGAGTAACCGGACCGCATCCGTTCTGCTTCATTGAGCTTTCGAATCGCGACCTTATGTCCACCTCCGTCCTTGTCTGCCCCTGGGAAGAAGCCCGCGAACGCTCCCGTGCCATCCGCTACAGCGTCTTCGTCGAGGAACAGCGGGTGCCGGTAGAACTGGAATGGGACGACATGGACGCATCGAGCTGGCATGCGCTGGCGTTCGCCGACGACGGTGCGCCCTTGGCCACGGGCCGGCTGCGGCCGGACGGTCATATCGGCCGCATGGCCGTGCTCAAAGCGGCGCGCGGCACAGGCGTAGGCGCCCGCGTGCTGGACGCGCTGATGGCCAAGGCGGCCGAACTCGGCTATCCGGAACTGATCCTCAACGCGCAGACGCACGCGGAGCCGTTCTACGCGCGCGTCGGCTTCGAGCGGATCGGCGCGGAATTCGAGGAGGCCGGCATCCCGCACATCGAGATGCGGAAGCGCCTGGTCTAAGCGGGGCGGCGCTCGGTCACGTTCCCCCACAATGAAGGAAGTCCGATGGCAGTTCGCATCGCTACGTGGAACGTCAACTCGGTCCGGCAACGGATCGAGCTTCTGGTCAGCTGGCTGAAGGAGTGCTCCCCCGACATCGTCTGTCTGCAGGAGATCAAATGCGTCGATGATGCGTTTCCCCGCCTCGAGGTCGAGGCGCTCGGGTACAATGTCGTCACCCACGGCCAGAAGACCTTCAACGGCGTCGCGCTGCTGTCGAAGCTGCCGTTCGACGAGACCAAATCGGGCCTCGCCGGCGACGACGAGGACGCCCATGCCCGCTTCCTCGAAGGCGTCGTCACGCTGAAGCAGGGCGTGATCCGGGTCGCGTGCCTTTACCTGCCCAATGGCAACCCCGCCAATACCGACAAATATCCGTACAAGCTCAAGTGGATGTCGCGGCTTCTTGAGTATTCGAAGGAGCGGCTGAAGGCCGAGGAGCCGTTGATCCTGGCCGGCGATTTCAACGTCATCCCGGCCGCGCGCGACGTCTACAATCCCGCCGCCTGGGCCGATGACGCCCTGTTTCGGCCTCAGACCCGCGAGGCCTTCCAGTCGCTGCTCGGCCTCGGCCTGACCGACGCGCTGCGGGCGGTCAATGACGAGCCGGGCCAGTACACTTTCTGGGACTACCAGGCCGGCGCCTGGCAAAAGAACTGGGGCCTGCGCATCGACCACCTGTTGATGTCGGCACAAGCGAGCGACCGGCTGATCGACGTCGGCATCGACAGCTATGTGCGGGCTTGGGAGAAGCCGTCCGACCATGTCCCGGTCTGGGCCGATCTCGATTTCGAGATCGCCTGACCCCGCCGGCCGGCCGGAAGTTCAATCCCGGCGGCCCTGCACCCAGTGCTCGAGCATCTGCAGCGCCATCGCGCGATCGTCCTCGGAGGCCTTGGCGATCGCCCGGTTGTAGCTTTCCTTGATCCAGGCCTCATCCGGCGTCGCGCTGTCGCGCGCCAGCGTCAGCCACATCAGGCCGCGTGCCCGCTGCGGCGGCAGGCGGTCGCCGTTGAACAGCATCTGGCCGAGCAGCGCCTGCGCCTGATGCTGGCCCTTCTGGGCGGCAAGGCCGAGCCAGCGCGCGCCGTAGCGGAAGTCGTCCCGCGAGGCGTCCGGCGTCTTCAGGTAGAGCCGGGCAAGATCATACTGGGCGTCGGCATTGCCGAAATAGGACGCGGCATAGGAGAACATCTCCCGCGCCCGCTCGGTGTCCGCCTTCACCTTGGAATTGGGAATGCCGCTCAGATAGTAGCGGCCGAGCGCGACGAAGGCGTTGGCCACGATCGAGGCCTGCGGTGCCGACGGCGAATCCTCGGCATGCGCATTGGCGATCCGGCTGAAATATTCGAAGGCGCGCATGTCGTCCTGGATGACGCCGTCGCCCTCGGCGTACATCTTGCCGAGCTTCCACTGCGCGACGGGGTGACCACCCTCGGCCTGATACTGCAGCGTGCTGAACGACGAGGTCGGCGAGGTCGCCGCAGGCGCCACTGGAGTGGCGGCCCGTTTCAGCGCGCCCGCGGTCCCCGGCTGCGGGGAAACCACAGGAAGAACCGTATCTTGTGGGTTGACCGGTGCGCCGTCGAATCCGAATCCGGGGCCCGCCACCGGGATGGCCCCTAACGCAAACGCCAATATCGTACGCCTAAACGTCCGCATAACACTGTTTCTCGTACGCGCCACCCGGATGGGTGACTGCGCCATCCACCGCCGGCCCCACTTGCTCGGCGTACTTCCACAGCGCACCAGATGTATGGTTCGTCGCGCGAGGGGCCCATTTGGTCTTACGATTTGCGAGTTCGGCGTCGCTCAAATTTACGTTAAGGGTGCCGGCGACCGCATCGATCTCGATGATGTCGCCGTCTTGCAACAACCCGATCGGCCCGCCGACGGCCGCTTCAGGTCCAATATGTCCGATGCAGAAGCCACGGGTGGCGCCGGAGAACCGGCCATCGGTGATCAGGGCAATCTTGCCGCCCATCCCCTGCCCGGTCAGTGCCGCCGTGGTCGCCAGCATCTCCCGCATGCCGGGACCGCCCTTCGGCCCCTCATAGCGGATCACGATCACCTCGCCTTCCCTGTAGGTGCGCTTCTGCACCGCCTCGAAGGCGTCTTCCTCGCGGTCGAAGCACCGGGCCGGACCGGTAAACCTCAGGTTGGACATTCCCGCGACCTTCACGATCGCACCCTCCGGAGCGAGATTACCCTTTAGCCCAACAACGCCACCCGTCACGGTGATCGGATTGTCGGCGGGCCGCACCACATCCTGGTGCGGATTCCATTTCACGCTTTTGAGGTTTTCGGCGATCGTTCGGCCAGTGACGGTTAGGCAATTCCCGTGCAGGTGGCCATTGTCGAGCAGCGTCTTCATCAGCAGCGGAATGCCACCTACTTCAAACATGTCTTTGGCAACATAACGGCCGCCCGGCTTCAAATCCGCGACGTAAGGAGTCTTTTTGAAGATTTCGGCAACGTCGAACAAATTGAATTTAATGCCGCACTCATGGGCAATCGCCGGCAGGTGCAGCGCAGCATTGGTCGAACCACCTGAGGCTGCAACCACGGCCGCAGCATTTTCAAGGGCTTCGCGGGTGACGATGTCGCGGGGCCGGATGTTTTTCTCGATCAGCTCCATCACCTTCTCGCCGGCGGCGGCGCAGAAGGAGTCGCGGATCTCGTAGGGCGCCGGAGCCCCGGCGGAATACGGGAGCGCGAGGCCGATCGCCTCGGAGACGGTCGCCATGGTGTTGGCGGTGAACTGGGCGCCGCAGGCGCCGGCCGACGGGCACGCCACCCGCTCGATCTCGTCGAGGTCCTCGTCCGACATGGCGCCGACCGAGTGCTTGCCAACCGCCTCGAACATGTCCTGGACGGTGACCGGCTGGCCGCGGAAGTTGCCGGGCAGGATCGAGCCGCCATAGATGAAGATCGACGGAACGTTGAGGCGGACCATCGCCATCATCATGCCCGGCAGCGACTTGTCGCAGCCGGCGAGCCCGACCAGCGCGTCATAGGAGTGGCCGCGGACCGTCAGTTCGACCGAATCGGCGATGCATTCGCGCGACGGCAGCGACGAGCGCATGCCGTCATGGCCCATTGCGATGCCGTCGGTGACGGTGATGGTGCAGAACTCGCGCGGCGTGCCGCCGGCCGAGGCCACGCCCTTCTTCACCGCCTGCGCCTGGCGCATCAGCGAGATGTTGCAGGGAGCGGCTTCATTCCAACATGAAGCAACGCCGACAAAGGGTTGATGAATCTGGGCTGTCGTCAGCCCCATCGCGTAGAGATAGGACCGGTGCGGAGCGCGTTCGGGCCCTTCCGTCACGTGACGGCTGGGCAGCCTGCCCTTGATGTTCGTCTTGGCGTCCATCGCGACCCTGTTCCCGGCGCTCTTTCCTCCATCAACGCCGGAACCCGAAAAAATGTCCCGCCGTCGGAGCGCTGGCTATTCAGCTACGTGAATATCCTTTCATGTCGGGGTGTGGCTAAAAAGCGGCGCGACTACGGACCGGGTGCTTTTAAGGTTAAATGTTCAGGCACCGTTGCAACATCGCAACAATCGTGGCCGCCGGGCAACCATGTATTATCAGTCCTTATAGGGACCTGACGGGGACCCGACCACCTGCAATTTACCCGGCGGCCAGCTTCGGTGGCGACGGAGGTGACCAGCACTCCGTGCGATTCCTGCCGTGCTCCTTGGCCTGGTAGAGCGCCGCATCGGCAGCCTTCATTAGGGCATCGATCCCCGGCATGCTTGTGAGCGCCTCGGCAACGCCGATGCTCACCGTGAGTGATACCGGCCGATCATCCGCACCCACCGTCAGCGCTTCCGCCCTCTTGCGGATGCGTTCGGCAACGGTTCGGGCGCGCGACAATGTGGTCTCCGGCAGCAGGACGGCGAACTCCTCACCTCCAACGCGGCCGACGACGTCGGACTTGCGCTTGCCCCGAATGCATATCCCGGCAACAGCCTTGATGGCCTCGTCACCGACTGCATGTCCGAAGCGGTCATTGATGCTCTTGAAGTGATCGATATCGACCATCAGCACGGATACCGAACGATAGTAGCGCTGGAACCGGCTCCACTCCGCATCCAGCGTCGCCAGGAAGTGCCTGCGGTTGAACAATCCGGTGAGCGGATCGGTGGTCGCGAGCACCTCCAGCTGCCGTGCGTTGCGTACGAGATCGGTCACGTCGACGAAGGTCAGCATGCGACCGCCGTTTGCCATGGTCGAGCAATGGATCCTGATATGGCGGCCGTCCGGCGTCTGCACGTCGCGCTTGTGATCGCCTGCCTTGATCTCCGCAATCCGCTTCGCAGGAAAGGCCCTGATCTGCTCCGGGGTCGCGCCCGTCGGAGCGGCGCGGCGGTTGCGCGTGAGCAGTGTGATGTATGCCGGATGCCGCGCGACCTCCTCCTCGCTCACTTCCCAGAATTCCCGCATTCGCCGATTGAGGAAGATCGCATTGAGATCGCGGTCGAGCAGGACGACGCCGTCCTCCACAGTCTCGAGCGCGCCGGTCAGCACCTTCAGCTTGTCGGACGCGCGCACGATGTCGGTCACGGGCGTGTAGCTCACCATCCGGCCGCCGTCGGGCAGCGGCGTGCACTGACATCGAACCACGTCGCCATTGCTGCGCCTGAGATCGATCGGGCTCGGGTCCCCGACGTTCACGAGGCGGACGCGCTCGGCAACATAGGCTTCGAGTTGCGCGGCCGGCAGCTCGTAGGCCATCGTCTTGCAGCCGTGATGCATCAGGTCGGTGAAGCTGGGGTTGCGGTCGGCCACCTCGTCCGGAAGCCGCCACATGTTCCGAAACGCGCGGTTGATGAACTGGGCCTTCAGCTCCACGTCCAACAGCAGGATGCCGACGGGTATCTGATCGAGCGCCGCGCGCAGCGCCAGCATGTGCCCGCGCAGAATATCGCCGCTGCGCCGCTCCGGAATGGCGGCCGGCGCAGGAGCGGCAGGCGTGGGCGCCGCAGCGTTGGCCTGCTGCTCTTCAAAAGCCAGGCCGAGCTGGCGGTCCGATTGCCACAGCCGTTTGCATGGCTTCACCTGATTGCTGCCGACGAGCAACAGTTGAATGTGATCGGGAATGCCAACGACACTTTCGAGTTCCACGGTGGCGCCCGTCTCCGTGAGCTGGCGGACCGTGCAGTCGAAGGCCGACCGGCCGAAGTTGAAGACGATCTTTCCGGCCAGAAACGTTCGGCCGCGGGAAGCTGACACCTGTCCGGACATAGCGAGAATCCACCTGGAGCAATTGCGAGCCCCCTCACCTCAGCACGTTTGAGTCACCAAGCCATGAACGCTTTCCGGAGGGTTTATCGGAAGCCGAGCCGATGACGCCGGCTGTGTGCGCCGCAAAACGGGTTCCATTCGGTGGAAAGGACTCGCTCGTAGGGTGGAGCGAAGCGATACCCATCATTCGCGCCGCGGATACTGAATTGATGGGCTTCGCTGCGCGCTACCGATCCGATTACGGCTCCGCCGCATCGTCCTCATATCCGAGCGCTTCGATTTGCCTCCGGAATTCCTCGAAACGCTCATGCGCTTCCGCCTTCGCTGTTCGAGCTACGGCGGACAAGTCGCTCCCATCAATCGGTCAAAGTCACTGCCGGGAAGAATTTAGTTCTACCCTATAATTATGCTGTGTTAGACGCAGTCCGAGTAGTAGCGTCGCAACTCCCTCAGTAACAGTGTCAGGGAAACGCCCGCCATGTCTGCTCTCCAAGCAAAGCTGGAACGATTTGAGATCCTCGCCGACGAATGCGAGCTGATCGCTAGCAGGACGCTGGATGGGAGCAACCGCGAGCTATACCAGCGGCTGGGCGGGCACTATCGCGAGCTGGCGACCGATATGAGGGCCGTGATCGCGACGATCAATGCTCCTGCGGCGTAAGAAAAAGGGCCGCTCGAAACAACAAGCGGCCCAAGTCTAGGGAGGAAACGCCCTCAAGGAGGGCGGCGATAGCGCGAGGCGCTGTCGCACGCTACGCATATGGGTTGAGAGTCCAGCATCGGGAGCCCAGACTGCGCAAGCCAGAGGCGCGACTATGAGCCTTGAATCTGCGCTTCGCAGCGCATAACTCCGAACGCGACCGCCGACGATTGAGGCGGCTACGATCCCAAATCGCTCCAAGCATCCCACAATTTACGATTTGGCGAGCCGCGTGCGCTTCGCGTTGAGCGCGGACGCAACACGGCTGACCGGCGGACGGCCGAGCAAGCCGGCCATCTCGTTGGTCGCGGCCAGCAGTCTGTCCATATCGATCCCGGTCTTCACGCCCATGCCCTCGAGCATGTAGACGACGTCCTCGGTCGCAACGTTGCCGGTGGCGCCGGGGGCGTAGGGGCAACCGCCGAGCCCCCCGGCGGCGGCATCGATGACGCGAACACCCTCTTCCATGCCGGCATAGAGATTGGCCAGCGCCTGGCCGTAGGTGTCGTGGAAGTGCATCCCGAGGTTGCCGACCGGCAACTCAGAACCGACCGCACGCAGCATCTGTTTGGCCTTCAGCGGCGTGCCGACGCCGATGGTGTCGCCAAGCGAGATCTCGTAGCAGCCGAGATCCCACAGCGTCACCGCGAGGTCGGCGACCGCCTTCGGCTTGATCTCGCCGTCGAACGGACAGCCGAGCACGCAGGAGATATAGCCACGCACCTTGACGCCGTCGGCCTTGGCGCGCGCCAGCACCGGCTTGAAACGCTCGATCGATTCCGCGACCGAGCAATTGATATTGGCGCGCGAGAAGCCTTCGGAGGCCGCCGCGAACACCGAGACCACCGCGGCGCCGGCCGCGCGCGCGGCGTCATAGCCCTTCACGTTCGGCACCAGCACGTGGAATTCGGCGCCCTTGATGTGGCTGACGCCGCGCAGCACCTGGTCGGAGCTCGCCATCTGCGGGATCGCCTTCGGCGACACGAAGGCGCCGACCTCGACGGTATTGAGCCCGGCCGCCACCAGCGCCTCGACGAAGGCGATGCGCGCCTCGACGCTGACCGGCGTCTTCTCGTTCTGCAGGCCGTCGCGCGGCCCCATCTCGACGAGCTGGATCTGATCGCTCATGATGCGGCCGCAGGTTCGACTTCGGCAAGCTCGACGCCCTCGCCGACGATGTCGCCGACCTTGCATTTGAGCTTCTTCAGCAGCCCGGCATAGGGCGCGCGCAGGGTCTGCTCCATCTTCATCACTTCCAGGGTGAGGATCGGGGCGCCCTTCTCCAGTGTCGCGCCCTCCTCGGCCAGCAGCGCCACCACCGTGCCCGGCAAGGGCGCCACGATCTTGTCCTCGCCGACCTGCTCCTCGCTCTCGCCGCCGAACGGATCGACCCAGTGCAGGTCGAAGCGGCCGTTGCGGGTGCGCAAGTAAAGCTCGTGGCCCTCGATGACCGAGGCTATACGCGACTTGAGGCCGTTGAGCGTCAGGTCGAAGCCGTCATCGCCGGCTGACGAGATGGCGAAGACGAGTTCGCGCCCGCCGACGGAGAGCGTCGACGGTCCGTTGCCATAGTGCAGCGTGATGGTCTGGGCAGGCTCATGGCCCTGCCGGAACGAAAACACCCGCTGACGGCGGCCGACCGGCATCCAGCCGAAGGCCTGCCAGGGCGAGTTGGCCTCGCGTCGCGCCGCCTTCTGCTCGTCGTTGACGATCGCGGCCACCGCCGCGCAAAGCTCGAACTCGCCGGCCGTGCCCGTGCTAGATGTCAGGTTCTTCAGCTCGCGCTCGATGAAGCCGGTGTCGATCGCATTGGCTCGCGTATCCTTGTGCGTCACCAGCGCCGACAGGAACGGGATATTGGTGACGATGCCGCGGACATCGGTCTCCTGCAGTCCGCGATTGAGCTTGTCGATCGCGCCCTCGCGCGTCGGCGCCCAGGCGATCACCTTGGCGAGCATCGCGTCGTAGTACGGCGAGACGTTATCGCCGCTGCGATAGCCGGCATCGATGCGCAGGCCGTCGCCTTCCTGTGGCGTGCGCCAGGTCTTGATGCGGCCGACCGAGGGCATGAAGTTCTTCTGCGGGTTTTCCGCGTAAACGCGCGCCTCGATGGCATGCCCGTTCAGCTTGATCTCGTCCTGCTTCAGCGGCAGCGCCTCGCCGAAAGCGACGCGGAGCTGCCATTCAACGAGATCGACGCCGGTGATCAGCTCCGTGACGGGATGCTCGACCTGCAGGCGGGTGTTCATCTCGATGAAGAACACGTCCTTGCCGTCGGAGACGAACTCGATGGTGCCGGCGCCGATATAGTTGACCGCGCCGGCGGCCTTGCGGGCGGCCTCGCAAACCGTCTCGCGTTGCGCGGCGTTCAGCGTCGGCGACGGCGCCTCCTCGATCACCTTCTGGTGACGGCGCTGCAGCGTGCATTCGCGCTCCCACAGCGAGAGCAGATTGCCGTGGCTGTCGCCGATGATCTGCACCTCGATGTGGCGCGGGTTCTGCACGTATTTCTCGATCAGTATGCGGTCGTCGCCAAACGCCGCCTTGGCCTCGCGCTTGGCGCTGGTGATCGCGGCCGTGAGCTCAGCCGCCGAATTGACCACGCGCATGCCGCGCCCGCCGCCGCCGGCAGACGCCTTCACCAGCACCGGGAAGCCGATCCGGTTGGCGGCTTCCGCCAGCGTCGCCTCGTCCTGGGCCTCGCCGTGATAGCCCGGCACCAGCGGCACGCCGGCCTTCTCCATCAGCGCCTTCGAGCCGGACTTCGAGCCCATCGCCGTCATCATCTCGGCGGTCGGACCGACGAACACCAAACCTGCTTCAAGACAGGCCTGCGCGAACTCGGCATTTTCAGACAGGAAGCCGTAGCCAGGATGCACCGCCTCGGCGCCGGTCTCCTTGGCGGCCGCGATGACGCGCTCGATGTTGAGATAGCTGTCGCGGGCCCGGGCCGGCCCGAGCAGCACGGCCTCGTCGGCGAGCGCGACGTGCATCGCGTCGCGGTCGGCCTCGGAATAAACAGCGACGGTGCGCAGCTCCATCGCGCGCGCCGAGCGGATGACGCGGCAGGCGATCTCGCCGCGGTTGGCGATCAGAAGGGTGCGGAAACGCCGGGTGAGTTTTGAGCGGTCCATGGTCAGTTCCTGGGTCACATCCTGAACAGGCCGAACTTCGTCGGCTCGATCGGGGCGTTGGCTGCCGCCGACAGGCCGAGCCCGAGCACGAGGCGCGTATCAGCCGGATCGATCACGCCGTCATCCCACAGCCGCGCCGTCGCGTAATAGGGATTGCCCTGCTTCTCGTATTGCGCGCGGATCGGCTCGCGGAACTTGTCTTCCTCTTCCGCCGACCAGCTCTCGCCCTTGGCCTCGATGCCGTCGCGCCGCACCTGGCTCAGCACCATCGAGGCCTGCTCGCCGCCCATCACCGAGATGCGCCCGTTCGGCCACAGCCAGAGGAAGCGCGGGCTGTAGGCGCGGCCGCACATGCCGTAATTGCCGGCGCCGTAGGAGCCGCCGATCACGACGGTGAATTTCGGCACCCCGGCGGTGGCGACCGCCGTCACCAGCTTGGCGCCGTCGCGCGCGATGCCGCCGGCCTCGTACTTCTTGCCGACCATGAAGCCGGTGATGTTCTGCAGGAACACCAGCGGAATGCCGCGCTGGCAGCACAGCTCGATGAAATGCGCGCCCTTCAGCGAGCTCTCGCTGAACAGGATGCCGTTGTTGGCGATGATGCCGACCGGATAGCCAAAGATATGGGCGAAGCCGCAGATCAGCGTGGTGCCGTAGAGCTTCTTGAACTCGTCGAATTCGGAGCCGTCGACGATCCGCGCGATGATGTCGTGCACGTCGAACGGTTTTCTGCCGTCGGCGGAGACCACGCCATAGATCTCCTCGGCCGGAAACAGCGGCTCCTGCGCAGGGCGCATGTTGAGCTGTGCCTTCACCGGCTGCTTCAGCGTGCCGACGATGCGGCGCGCGATCCCGATCGCGTGGGCATCGTTCTGGGCGTAGTGATCGGTCACGCCGGACTGCCGGGAGTGGACATCGGCGCCGCCGAGTTCTTCGGCGGTGACGACCTCGCCGGTCGCGGCCTTCACCAGCGGCGGACCACCAAGGAAGATCGTGCCCTGGTTGCGTACGATGATGCTCTCGTCGGACATCGCCGGCACATAGGCGCCGCCCGCGGTGCAGGAGCCCATCACGATCGCGATCTGCGGGATGCCCTGCGACGACATCTGGGCCTGGTTGTAGAAGATGCGGCCGAAATGCCGTTCGTCGGGAAAGATCTCGTCCTGCAGCGGCAGGAAGGCGCCGCCGGAATCCACCATGTAGACGCAGGGCAGATTGTTCTGCCGCGCGATGTCCTGGGCGCGCAGATGCTTCTTCACCGTCATCGGGTAATAGGTGCCGCCCTTGATGGTGGCGTCGTTGGCGACGATGATGCATTCGCGGCCCGAGATGCGCCCGACGCCGGTGATCACGCTGGCCGAATGCACGTCACCGCCATAGAGCCCGTTGGCGGCGAGCGGCGACAGCTCGAGAAATGCGGTGCCGGGGTCGACCAGGAGATCGACGCGATCGCGCGCCAGCATCTTGCCGCGCGAGGTGTGCCGCTTGCGCGAGGTCTCGCCGCCGCCGCCGGCCACCTGGTTGAGCTTGCCGCGGAGCTCCGCGACCAGGCCGCGCATCACCTCGGCGTTGCGGGCAAATTCAGAAGATGTGGGATCGATCGTCGAATGAAGCGGCATCGGTGTTTGCACGTTTCGTTGGAGTATCGGTGGGGTTCAAGGTCAATCATCGTGCCGGGGTGAGCACAACTGCCACCACTGGTGCGGTGACAGCCCCTCACCCCGCCCCTCTCCCCGCAAGCGCGGGGCGAGGGAGAAGACATCAGGCTGTCTTGGCGAACAGTTCGCGGCCGATCAGCATGCGGCGGATCTCGCTGGTGCCGGCGCCGATCTCGTAGAGCTTTGCGTCGCGCAGCAAGCGGCCGGTGGGATAATCGTTGATGTAGCCGTTGCCGCCGAGCAGCTGGATCGCATCCAGCGCGCATTGGGTGGCCTTCTCCGCGGCATAGAGGATGGCGCCGGCGGCGTCCTCGCGCGTGGTCTCGCCGCGATCGCAGGCCTTCGCCACCGCGTAAACATAGGCGCGCGAGGCGTTCATCGTGGTGTACATGTCGGCGACCTTGCCCTGCACCAGCTGGAACGAGCCGATCGGCTCGCCGAACTGCTTACGCTCGTGCACGTAGGGCAGCACGACGTCCATGCAGGCCTGCATGATGCCGATCGGCCCGGCCGCCAGCACCGCGCGCTCATAGTCGAGACCACTCATCAGCACGTTGACGCCGCGGCCGACCTCGGAGAGCACGTTCTCCTCCGGCACCTCGCAATCCTCGAACACCAGTTCGCAGGTGTCGGAGCCGCGCATGCCGAGCTTGTCAAGCTTCTGCGCGGTGGAAAATCCCTTCATGCCCTTTTCGATGATGAACGCGGTGATGCCGCGCGGGCCGGCGTTCGGATCGGTCTTGGCGTAGACCACCAGCGTATCGGCGGCCGGGCCGTTGGTGATCCACATCTTGTTGCCATTGAGGACGAAGCGGTCGCCCTTCTTGTCGGCGCGCGTCTTCATCGAGACCACGTCCGAGCCCGCCTGCGGCTCCGACATCGCGAGCGAGCCGACATGCTCGCCCGAGATCAGCTTCGGCAGGTATTTGCGCTTCTGCGCCTCGTTGCCGTTGCGGCGGATCTGGTTGACGCAGAGGTTGGAATGCGCGCCGTAGGACAGGCCGACCGAGGCCGACGCCCGCGAGATCTCCTCGACCGCGATGCAGTGCTCGAGATAGCCGAGGCCCGAGCCGCCATACTCCTCCTCGACGGTGATGCCGTGCAGGCCGAGCGCGCCGATCCTGGGCCAGAGGTCGCGCGGAAACTGGTTGCTGCGGTCGATCTCGGCGGCGCGCGGCGCGATCTCGTTGGTCGAGAAATCATGCACCGTCTCGCGGATCGCATCTGCGGTCTCGCCAAGGTCGAAATTGAAGATTGCCGCCTGGTTCGAGGCCATGATCCCTCCCGTGAGATTCATCTTGCAATTAAACGATCATACGTTTTTTTCTTGGCTTCGCAAGCAATCGTGCTATGGTTTGCGCGCGAAATCCGCAGTTCATTGAATTCACTGGGATTTCATGCGATATACATACGGTCGTTCGCTTGTTTCCTGGTCTCCCTGGCAAGCCAACACCCTCCGAGGCCCCGATGGCACGCACGATCGGCTCACACGGCCCCACCACGCTGGAGGCGATCCGCAAGGCCGGCGTGCGCCTGATCTTCGAGCACGGCTACGAGGCCATGAGCCTGCGCCAGCTCGCCGCCGAGGTCGGCATCCAGGCGGGCTCACTCTACAACCATATCTCAACCAAGCAGGACCTGCTGTTCGATCTGGTCCAGGACCATATCAACGACTTGCTGCGCGAGCTTGACCTTGCGCTGGAGGGCAAGGCCGATCCGGTCGAGAAGCTGCGCGCCTTTGTCGCGTTCCACGTCACCTACCACATGACCCGCAAGCGCGAGGTCTTCATCGCCAATTCCGAGCTGCGCAGCCTCGATGCGAAGAACTACGACGCGGTGGTGGCGCTGCGCGGCGCCTATGAGCAGCGGCTGGCGCAGATCCTCACCGACGGGGTGGCGGACGGCGCGTTCGAGGTGGTCGACATCCAGGTCGCGACCTTCGCGATCCTGGCGCTGCTCACCGGGCTGTGCACCTGGTACCGCCCCGGCGGCCGGCTGACCCGCGACGCCATCATCGCGGCGCATGAGAAGCTGGTGCTGTCGGGCGTGGCGCCGCGGGCTGCGATCGGCCAGGCGAGCCACGGCAGCGACAGCCGGCGCGCCGCCGCGGCGGGCTCGTGACCGTGACCGAGCGCCCACAGCTCGATGACATCGATCTGCGGATCCTGTCCGAGTTGCAGCGGGACGGCCGGATCAGGATCAACGAGCTCGCCGAGCGGGTCGGCATCACTGCCCCGCCTTGCCTGCGCCGGGTTCGCGCCCTGCGCAGCCGCGGCGTGATCCAGGCGATCCGCGCCACGCTGGACGAGCGGCTGCTCGGCTATGAGGTGACGACCTTCGTGCTGATCCAGCTCGACAGCCAGACCCTGAGCGCGATCGAGGCGTTCGAGGCTGATGTGGCGGCCGTGCCGCGCTTCCTGCAATGCTGGCGGATCTCGGGCGATGCCGACTTCATGCTCCGATGCGTCGCGCCCAGCGTCGACGAGATGCGCCAGCAGCTGCTGCAATTCGCCGGCCTGCCCAATGTGCGTAAGATCAGAAGCTTTCCGGTGCTCGGCGTCTCCAAGGACGCGCCGCTGCCGATCCCGGGCGCCCTCGCCGCGCCCGCGGCGAGCTGATCGGGCGCTAGTCTGGACTTAGTGGGTCCAACCTTAGTGGGTCCAAGGCTCCCAGCGGCGGAACGCGAAATTGTCGGCATAGGCGATCTGGCGGTGCGCCGAATCCTTCGGCTCGATCACCTGGTAGGCGATGCCCTTGCGCTCGCAATAGGCGACCGCCTCTTCCTTGGTCTCGAACTGCAGCGTCAGCTGCTGCTTCATGTCGGTGGACGAGGTCCAGCCCATCAAAGGCTCCACGGAGCGCGGCTGCTCCGGCTCGTAGTCCAGTTGCCACTCTTTGGTCTTGGCACGTCCCGATTGCATCGCGTTTTTGGCGGGCTTAAAAATGCGTGCGGTCATGGATGGTCGGCCCCGTGGGATGTGCGACATGGAAGCGATTTGAAGGAAACCGCCGGGATAGTATAGAGACACCTATCAACGATCTGATCGGTGATTCCTCGATCTCGGAGGCAGCCTTCGCCGGACCGGTATAGTCATTCTACCGCGCTGTGACAATCTGGCCTCGGGAGGCTTCCCTTAGCAGTCCCCCGGTCCCGCGGCGCGATCTTCTCGACAAGCATCACCTCGAGGAAACGGCGCGCCATGGAAATCCACGCTACCCTGCCCGAAAAAGGACGTGACCTCCGGCTCGACCTGTTCCGCGGGGTCGCGAACTGGGCGATTTACCTCGATCACATCCCCGACAACGTCGTGAACTGGATCACGACGCGGAATTACGGCTTCAGCGACGCCGCGGACCTGTTCGTCTTCATCTCCGGCTACACCGCCTCCTTCGTCTATGCCCGCATGATGCTGGAGCGCGGCTTCATCGTCGGCGCCACCCGGCTGACCAAGCGGGTCTGGCAGCTCTATGTCGCCCACATCATCCTGTTCGTGATCTACATCGCCTCGATCAGCTATCTGGCGCTGCGCTTCGGCGATTCCGAGATCATCAACGAGTTCAACGTCGCCGGCCTCGTCGACAACGCCACCGAGACGCTGCGCCAGGGCCTGTTCCTGAAATTCAAGCCGGTCAATCTCGACGTGCTGCCGCTCTATATCGTGCTGATGGGCCTGTTCCCCCCGGTGCTGTGGTTCATGCTGCGGCGGCCGAACTGGACCATGGCGGCCTCGCTCGTGCTGTGGCTGGTGTCGCGCCACCAGGGCTGGAACCTGCCGGCCTACCCGGCCGGCAGCTGGTACTTCAATCCGTTCGCCTGGCAGGTGCTGTTCGTGTTCGGCTCATGGTGCGCGATGGGCGGCGCCCGCAACAACATGCGCATCATCAACTCGCGCTACACGCTGTGGTTTTGCATCGCCTATATGATCTTCGCGCTGATCATGACGATGGCCGGGCGCTTCCCGGACTTCGGCGCCATGTTCCCGGACTGGCTCTATTCGGCCTTCAACCCGAACGACAAGACCAACCTCGCGCCGTATCGCTTCCTGCACTTCGTGGTGATCACGGTGCTGGTGATCCGCTTCATCCCGAAGGACTGGGCGGCGCTGGAGTGGAAGGTGTTCGATCCCCTGATCGTCTGCGGCCAGCAGTCGCTGGCGGTGTTCTGCGTCGGCGTGTTCCTGTCCTTTGTCGGACATTTCGAGCTCTCGATGAGCTCGGGCTCGCTGTTCGCGCAGATCTTCGTCAGCATCTCCGGCATCGCGATCATGACGATCGTGGCCTATTACATCTCGTGGTCGAAGCGGCAGGACAAGCCGGTCAAGCCGCCGGCGGCAAAACCCACGGCGCCGGCGAAGG
Organism: Bradyrhizobium sp. USDA 4503; assembly: GCF_054055815.1. Lineage (NCBI taxonomy): Bacteria > Pseudomonadati > Pseudomonadota > Alphaproteobacteria > Hyphomicrobiales > Nitrobacteraceae > Bradyrhizobium > Bradyrhizobium sp. USDA 4503. The sequence goes on along the minus strand of NZ_JBSRXS010000001.1, from coordinate 1,235,460 downwards.
CGGCGTAAGTCCCTTATTTTTGAGCAAGGCCGCGCAAACGCTTCGCGTTTGTCGCGGGGAAAACCGCTTCGCACTTTTCCGGGCCATGCTCTAGAGCATTTTCGGTTCTGATTGAATCAGAACCGAAGCTCTAGATTCTTGCTTTGACGCGTTTTCTTCACGCGAACCGGTGCCCACTTCGCTCGAAAACGCTCTCTAGCCGCCGCGACTGGTGTCCTGCGTCGTCGAGGAGACGATGGTGGCGACGTCGCCGAACGTCGTCATCACGGGCGTGACGACCTTGTGCATGGCGGTCTTCGACACCAGCGTGTCATGCATCACGAGGTTGTCGATCCCGGTGGTGAGGAAGCAGCTTACCGCGTCCTGCGGCGTCTCGATGATCGGCTCGCCCTTGACGTTGAACGAGGTGTTGATCAGGACCGGCACGCCGGTCAGCGCCTCGAACTCCTTCAGCAGGCGATAGAGCATCGGGTTGGTCTCTTCCCGCACGCTCTGCACCCGCGCCGAACCGTCGACATGCACGATCGCCGGGATCTTGTCGCGCCATTCCGGCCGCACCGGCTTTGCGATCAGCATGTAGGGCGAGTCCTCCTCGCCTTCGAAGATCTCCTTCATGCGCTCGGCCAGCACGATCGGCGCGAACGGCCGGAATGCCTGGCGGTGCTTGACCCGGCTGTTGAGGATGTCCTTCATCTCGGCCTTGCGCGGATCGGCGATCAGGCTGCGGTTGCCGAGCGCGCGCGGACCGAACTCGGAACGGTCCTGAAACCAGCCGATCACGCGCTGGCCGGCGAGCAGCTTTGCGGTGTCGCGGCAGATATTGTCGCTGCGCTTCGCGTCGATCTGGATGCGCACCAGGAAGCTTTGCAGCGCGGCGGCCACCTCGGCCTCGCTGTAGCGCCGCCCGACATAGGCGTGGTCCATCACGAACGAGCGGCGCTGCTTGAGCACCTCGAGCCAGCCGTAATAGGCGCAACCGATGGCGATCCCGTCGTCGCCGGCGGCGGGCTGGATCCAGATGTTTTCGAAACCCGACTCGCGCGCGATGCGGCCGTTGGCCACGCAGTTCAGCGCGACGCCGCCGGCGATGCAGAGATTTTTCGCACCCGTGGTCTCGCGCAGCCAGCGCGCCCGCGCCAGCAGCACGTTCTCGGTGTCGTCCTGCACCCGCCAGGCGATGTCCTCCCAGTGCCGCATCGTCGGGCTTTTGTCCCAGCTGCCGCTGTCGAGCACGAAGGGCTGCTGGTTCTCGGCGCCCCAGAACGGCACGTGCAGCTTGCCGTCCTTCATCTCGAGCAGATGGCCGACCTGCTCATGGCGGCCATAGGGCGCCAGCCCCATCAACTCGCCGCACTTGTTCCAGTCGCCGAACACATAGGTCGAGACCCGGCTGTACAGCGCCCCCAGTCCCGGCATGTTGTAGAACTCGTCCGACAAGAGCCCGCGCGCCGGCTCCATGAAGACTTTCTTCAGGCATTCGAGCCTGGTGTCGTCGAACCTGTAGTAACTCTCGGACTCGCGGGCCAGCGGCGACGCCCCATCCTGCGGATAGGACTCCATCGCGTCGGCCTGATAATTGCCGACGCCGTCGACGATCATCACGACGCCGTCGTTGAAGGGCGACACCGCGAACGCGCTGTAGGCATGCGCGAGGTGATGCGAGATCGACACCACCTTGTCGGATTTGGAACGAAACAGCGGGTGCTTGATTGCTTCGTTGCGTTCGGCGATCGGCAGGAAGCCCGGCATATCCTGGTGGAGCATCCGCTCCTCCATCTCGGGCACCGGCAGAATGTAGCTGTTGCGCACCACGAGATCGACGTCGTCGAGGGTGATGCCCTCGGCCGACAGGCAGTAGTCGACGACTTCCTTGTAGAAGCCGGAGGCGTGCTTCTCGCGGGTGATGCGCTCCTTGGAGATCGCGTAGGCGATCGCGCCGTCACGCAGCAGGCAGGCGCTGACGTCATGGTCGTAGACGTTGAGACCAAGGACGTAAGTGTGTTGTTTCGGCATGGGCACTCTTTGGAAGGATACAGCAACGCTCAGAGAACAGGATAGTGTCGACTTCAAGTTCTCGCCGGCATTTTCCGAGGTTCTCAAACCTCTGCTTCTGCGATGCACAAATCAAATCGGCGCAACGCAAGATGAACAGAATGAACGGCGGATGAACGACAAGATGAGCGCAGCAACGACAGCATCCTCTGCAGGCGGGACTGTAACTTGACCTTACCTGTTGGTCTCAATAGAGTCGTTAAAGCTCGCAAGAACCTTAGTGAAAATATTGTCTTAGCATGCACGAACCGAATGCCGGTGTCGCGCGTCTAAGCGAGACAGCCAGCATCAGTTCAGATGTTTGGAAGTGGACTGGAGATCTTCAGAATGACTAAACGCTACAATATCCTGACTCGTTGCCTGGCAGCAGTCGCTTTGTTGTTCGTCTATGTCGCAAGCACCTCCGCCATCCTGGTCGGCGCCACTACGTCGTCTGCACAAGCGCAATGGCGCGGACGCGGCGGCTGGGGCTATCGCGGCGGCGGCTGGGGTCGCGGCCGCGGATGGGGTTATGGTCGCGGCTATGGATACGGACGCGGCTATGGCTACTACGGTGGTGGGCCCCGTTGCTGGTGGACCCCGCGTGGCGTTCGCGTTTGCCGGTGGTAATAACCGCCCGGTCGACACAAGCGATATTAAAGACATGAAATCAGGTGCGTCGGTCCCGACGCACCTGATTTGCTTTTTGGGGTTGGTTCACCTGCCGGGCTTGGCTCAGCTGCGGCACGCAAGAAAGAGCCCCGGAGACGCCGGGGCTCTAGTCACGGGAGAGAACGCTTCCGAAATCGGGACGCGAGGACGAGCCGGCGGCCCGATCACCCAATGCATCTACTGCGTGCATTAAAGCAGATTCGGCTGCCTCAGGCTGTAGCCGTGCCGCAACAACCCGCCGTAATGCACAGCCTGTCCACCGGTTCCCGAAGCTGGCCGATCACAACCCCGGCGCGCCTAGCCGTCGAGGATGGCGACCGCCCTCGTCCAGCCCGCCGACGCGCGCTCGATCTTCACCGGGAAGCACGACACCATGAACCCGGTCGACGGCAGCTGCTCGAGATTGTGCAGCTTCTCGATGTGGCAGTAACCGATGTGCCGCCCGGCCTTGTGGCCTTCCCAGATCAGGCTGGCGTCCCTGGTCTCGGCGTATCTCTTCGCGGTGAAGACGAACGGCGCGTCCCAGCTCCAGCCGTCGATGCCGGTCAGCCGCACGCCGCGCTCGAGCAGATACATCGTCGCCTCGTAGCCCATGCCGCAGCCCGAATTGACGTAGTCGGGCTGGCCATACTTCGCGCCCGCGCTGGTGTTGACGACGACGATCTCGAGCGGCGACAGCGTGTGGCCGATGCGCTTCAGCTCGGCTTCGACATCCTTGGCGGTCGCGACATAACCGTCAGCCAGATGGCGGAAGTCGAGCTTCACGCCCGGCTGGAAGCACCACTCCAGCGGCACCTCGTCGATGGTCCAGGATCGCTCGCCGCGGTTCATGGTCGGATGGAAATGCCAGGGCGCATCGAGATGCGTGCCGTTGTGGGTGGAGAGCGAGACCTGCTCGACGGCCCAGCCCTGTCCGTCGGGCAGGTCCTCCGCCTTCAGTCCATCGAAGAACTGCAGCATGCGCGGCAGCCCCTGCTGGTGATCGATATACTGGATGGTCGGATGGTTGCCGGGCGGATCGGCCGGAACGTCGTTCTGCAGGGGAACGGAGATATCGATCAGTCTGCGCGCCATGGTGCTTTTCTCGCGGATTGGTCTTGTCGGGCCGAACTACCCTGCCAGCGCGCGCGCGTTATCGGCAAGCCACATCCGCTCGAGATCGCGCAGCTCACGATGTCGTGGCTTGGACTGCGGCAAGGCGGCGCAACGTTGAACCTATCCCCCGCCGGCACGACCCATTGGCACTGGGGATTTCAGGGCCCAGTATTTCGACGGCGCCGTCTGGACGAGCATATTCCGTCCAGGCGGCGTTGTTGCCTCAGGCGAGACAATCCGGCCGAAGCTTGGTTACCCGTGCCGGAACGCTGTTCACGCACAGAGAGCCACGGAAACAATACGTGTGCTGATGTCGTGCGGATTGCTGGTGGTGTTGCCACGCCGATACAGAGATACCCCCGCAACGATGCTAACCAACCTGCATCTGAACCAAGACGGGGTTGCGTCGTGTCGGGATTTGATCACTGGAACGGTGCAAATAGAGCCTACTCGTCCGCCGAAGCGCCACATCTGCGCGATGAGCAGCAGCAGTTCGACCGCTATCACAAATTCGACGACCCCATCTCGCGACCGCCGGAGAGTGGCTCAAGAACCGTGATCCTAGATCGCTACAACCCGCCGGCTCGTTGATCTGGTCAGCGCCCGGGCGGCTGAAGTTGCGAGCAGTGGAGCGCGGGCGCTTCGGTCCCGCGCTTGCTATTTCAGGGTGCCAACTGACCGCGATTTGTGGACCAGGTCATGCGCGAATGCCGAGCACGCGCCGATCATGAACATCGCGTCCGCCTCATCTACCGACGGAGCGTCTCTGTTAAGTCTTTGATTGGGATGGTCGGGGCAGCTGGATTCGAACCAACGACCTGCAGTACCCAAAACTGCCGCGCTACCAGGCTGCGCTATACCCCGACATTTCCGAGAAGCCCCGTGGATACACGCTTCAGCCATTGCCAGCAAGGCACCGGTGCGGGACTTCGTGCGGCGAATCCGGCACCGGTTTCCGCCGGAAATCGCGTCAAAACCGGATGCTAACGGCCGCCGAACAGCGGATGGGCAACCCGGTCGCCGGGCTGAATGCCGTATTTCTGCGCGGTCCCGGCAATCACCTCGAGCACGCCCTTGGCGAGCCCGCGCGACGGAATGATCCGGGTCGAGAGCGGCTCGGTGTTTTCCGCGATCCGCAGGATGCGCCCGTCGGCGCGGATGAAGATCATGTCGAGCGAGATGTAGGTGTTCTTCATCCACATCGACACTTCCTGCTCCGGCGAGAAGTCGAACAGCATGCCTTTGCCGTCCGCGAGCTCCTTCCGGTACATCAGGCCGGTCTCCTTCTCCTGCTCTGTGGTTGCCATTTCGACCGAGAAGACGTGCACGCCCGATTTGGTGACGATCTCGAGCGGCTGGACGCTGGCGGCCTGCGCGGCCGGAGCCAGCAACGCACCGAACATGATCACGAGGCAGGCCATCAGCCACGAACGATGGCGTCCAACAATGCGAACGAAATTCATCGACAAATACTCACACCGGGGAAGATTTTCCGGCGGACCCTAACCCGACGATTGCGGCAAATGCCAGAGCCGAGACGGCTCGCCGGCGGCTCACGTTTCCGTCAGGGAGGATCAGACCCGGATCAGTGCGAGGACAGCGCCGACGGACCGGTCTCCGGGTGGATCTCGGCGGCCATCATGCCCTTGGAGCCGGGCCCAAACCGCACCAGCACGTACTGGCCGGGGCGCAGTTCGGTCATGCCGAAGCGGCGCAGCGTCTCCATATGCACGAAGATGTCGGGCGTGCCCTCGCCGCAAGTCACGAAGCCGAAGCCGCGCAGCCGGTTGAACCACTTGACCTGCGCGCGCTCGAGCCCGCTTGTTGCCGTCACCGTGACATGGGTGCGCGGCGGCAGCATCTGCGCCGGATGGATTGCCGTCGATTCGTCCATCGAGACGATGCGGAAAGCCTGGTAGCCCTTCGCGCGCTGCACGCATTCGACGACCAGCCGCGCGCCTTCATAGGCGGTCTGATAACCGTCGCGCCGCAGCACGGTCACGTGCAGCAGGATGTCGGGCCAGCCATTGTCGGGGACGATGAAGCCGTATCCCTTCGAGGCGTCGAACCATTTGATGACGCCGGAAACTTCGACGAGGTTGGCCGCTGCGTCGCCGAGGCCTGAGAAAGCATCCATCGCCGGATCGCGTGGCGCGCTTCCATACTCGCCTTGACCAATCCTGCTTTGCCCAACTCCGCCCATCGGCGGTCCGCCGAGCTTCTTGGACTCAAATCCGTCCGACCCCATGACCCCGGACCCCACACATCAAATGCAGATCGCCGTCGTTGCGGCGCACCCTGTACACGCTGCTCTCCATGACCAACTCACTCGGACTGATTTGGACGCGGCGCGAATCTCTCAACCAAAAGATAACACTCCCGCTTGCGGGGCATAGCTAAAAAACGATTCTTGCGGGAACTATGAACAGACTTGCAGAGCCGCGAATCAATCAGGCATCAATTGCCTACGAAAGGACCAAGCGTGTCGCCGATGTCGTGGCGGATCACCAGATCGGCGATGTCGTCCTGATCGGTCGGCTCGTTGTTGATGATCACGAGCCGCGCACCGCTCTCCTTCGCCATCATCGGAAAGCCCGCGGCAGGCCATACCACAAGCGATGATCCGATTGCCAGAAACAGGTCGCAGTGCCGGGAGAGTTCCGCCGCGCGGCGCATCGCATCCTCGGGCATCGATTGCCCGAACGAGATCGTCGCGGTCTTCACCGGATCGCCGCAGTCCGCGCAGTCGGGGGCGCTGCCCGTCTTGTCGAACTGCTGCTTCACCCACGACAGCTCGTAGTCCTTGCCGCAGCCGATGCAGCGGCCATAGGTCGTGTTACCGTGCAGCTCGATCACGTCGTCGGCCTTGAAGCCCGACGCCTGATGCAGATTGTCGATGTTTTGCGTGATGATGCCGGGAACCTTGCCGGCCCGGTAGAGCGACGCAAGCGCGCGATGCCCACGACCGGGGTTGGCCGCCGCAAACGTCTGTTCCATCGCAAAGCGGCGCCGCCATGACTCGTCGCGCGCGTCCTGGCTGGCGACGAACTCGTCGAATGGAATCGGTCGGTTGCGGGTCCACAGCCCGCCGGGCGAGCGGAAATCGGGAATGCCGCACTCGGTGGAGATGCCCGCCCCGGTGAAGGGCACGATGGACGACGCCTCCGCAATCATGTTGCCGAGCTGCTCGACGCCGCTGCGCAAGTCTTTTGCGATCACTAAAAACAATCCGGTTGGCCGCAGCGACTATAGCACGGCCCGACCGATTGCGAGCTCAACCGTTGCGCGAGCGATCGGCTGCGAGCGGCGTGTCTTGATCGATCGGCTTGCGATCAGCTGCGTCGGCGCCTCCGCTTGGTCGCTCTTCCAGCGCCTCAGCATCATCACATTCCTGCACTGGCTGCTCCGCATTGACGCCCAATTCGCCGACGCCAATGCGCCCGGGACAGGACCACGGCCAGGAGGATGGGCATGACCGATCAGGAAGACCGCGTCGCGCGCGAGCGCGAGGAGATCGTCGCACGCGTTGCCAGCTTCAGGGCGACGCAGCAGAAGTTCGAGCGCGATCGCCAGGAATATTACGACAACACGCTCGGCAATGCCTGGAGTGGATTTCAACGCAAGACCGCTTAACGCAAGACCGCTTGATGCCCTGCCAGGCGACCGCGTTCATGGTCCGGGCGCCATGAGGCGCAAGTGAGAAAGCCCCGAGCGGCGTGCTCCGGGCTTATGGCTATTGCCAGTGCCGCCGTGCGATGGTTGCCGCAAACGCAATTCCGGTTCCCTCGAGCGTTTTCCGTTCCGATCGGATCGCTCGAAAACGCGCCAGCCATACGATAGCGCAAAGCTACCATCGGTTAGCGCTGGAACAAAAATACAACCTCAGAGATTAGCTTGGCGGTGAACGAGGTTGGCATCAATGCCGGCATGGATGGAACTGCTGCTTAACGTGATGGGCTTTGCCGGCTTCATCGGCATCGCGATGTATCACAAGCATCCGAATGGGAAGCTGCCCGACTGAGCGTCGGCGGCGCGTCTCGGCTTGCCGCTCCCCCGGCTTGCCGTCTTCAGTTTGCCTTCCGGGCCTCTCCCGCGGTCCGGACCAGCCGGTCCGACTTCACCAGCACTTTGCCGCTCTCCGGCTGCGGCCGCAGCCAGAAGCTGATCACGACAAAAGCCGAGCAGAACAGCAGCCCCACCACCATCACGCGCCGGTGGGTCGGTCGATCAGCACTGTGGAACGATGGCATCATGGCTGTCACCCGCAGCCATCCCAATCGCAATCGCAGGTGGAGACAACACGATGCTGCTCTTAACCTAACCAGGTAGGGTTAGCGGTGGCCGGATAGTGCCTCGTCCGGGAAGTTCCGATCAGCCGTCGCAGCGGTGATTAACAGCGATATCCCCTGCTTGTCCGCAGCAAATTCACAGTGCCAGCGGGTCCAATTATCCAACGAAATACGGATCTTGCTGCGCGCTCGTCCACAGCCTCACGCCGCGTGCGCGCATTCAGGCATTGGCGAGCCATTTCAGGGTGGCCCGGAAACCCAGGCTGCGGGTTCCAACCAGCACGGTTCCGAACACCTCAGCCTCGTCGCCGCTGAATGTGCCGGAGAACCCGCTCGTCACTTCCTGTCCGGCGAACAGCGGACGGGTGAACGGATCCGCGAAGGGCGAATGCTGGTTGGTGCTGAGATGTCCCTTCCAGGTGCCCTCGCCGGCCGTATAGGCCCCGATTGACCAGAAATATGGCCCGCCGCCGATCAAGAGACCGTCGCGCAGGATCAGGATGCCGCTGTCGCGGCCCCTCACGCCGTCGGTCATGTGGATGTGGATCGAATAGAGCCCGTTCTTCATCGATCGCGCCGCCCGGTCCTGGCGGCCCGCAGTATGGCTCCAATCCGGCCGGCGTGCGAGCAGGCCGATACCGCCCGGCCCTCCGAATCGGCGCAAAAAGGCAGCTCCCCGGGCGCTTACAAATCGTTAAGAAACCCCTGACAAGGTTCGATCCTCCGGAGGGAGAGAGCCATGCTCGTATACCCCGTACCTGTCGAAGTGACGCAAGCCAGAGTGCAGCTCGTCGTCGACCAGACGGCGAAGGAGCAGCCGCGCATCATCAATGAGGATGTGCTGGATGTCTTCGCCGCGAAGAACCAGGCCGACCGTGAAGCGGTCGAGACCATCCTCGACATCAAGGTGTGAGAGCGGCAGTAGCCGACAGGAACCTCTCGACTGCGCACGGGTCATCCTGGTGACGCCAGGAGGCACCAATGTGCAAGCTGATCGCGGTCACCGTCTTCACCCTGATATGCGGCGGGGCCTTTGCCCAGGATATTGGTCCAGCGCCGCAGAGCGGCATGGAACGGCCTGAAAACACCAACGGAGCCACTCAGAGCGGCGCGATGGACACCACGGGGATGGATGTGAAGCGGGCCAACAAATCCGAGATGAAGAACACGGCAAAGGGCGCGGCAAAAAGGGACGACGCAAAAAAGTAGGTTCCCACGACGGAACGTCCGGGAAGCTGCGACCTTAAAAAACGACCTTGAAAAAAAGACGCGACCATCAAAAAAAGGAAGGAACGAGTCTCTCGTTCCGCCGTTATTTTGGCGAGCGGTACAACGAGGGAGAAATCCACCGGAAATATCAGCTCAACAAGCCCCGTCAGCTTACTTCGGTAACTGGCGGGGTTTTGTTTTGTGGAGGCGCCCATGTACGCCCTGTTCCGCGGCAAGACTCAGCTCGGAAGATCGTTCGCGACGGAGAAGGAAGTTTGGGAGGCGGCGCTGATCGACGGTCTTGTCGAGGATGTTCCGGTCGCAGACGAACTGGGTGGCCAGATCCTGCCTGCCGGACATCGCGTCGAGCGGGTCGATGAATACGAGCCGCAGCCCGATTGGAAACCCGGACGTTCCTGACGCCGGTCACCCAATTGGAGGAACCAGCCGGCCGAAACGACATGCACATCGCGCGTGGTGCCGACAGCTCAACGCCCTGTCGGCTTTGGAAGGCCCCGCGAATTCCCCTCTCGGGGTCTTTCCTTTGAACCTTTCGCTCGCCGCGAAGACATAAAGGGCGCTGGGGGATTTCAGGGCCCAGCATCCGGCGCAGCGCTGTGGGACGAACATACTCCGTCTACGCGGCGCTGTTGCATTTTACAAATTCAACCTTAAGTTTGGTGTCCAACAGTTGACGGCTCACGCCCTGAGAGATCCCCAGTCCGTCAGCTGGGAAAGCCCCGCATCCAGCCTGCGGGGCTTTCTATTTTCCGGACCCAGGAACCTTCCGCGCGCAGCGACATTGTCTGCCCGGTTGCCGGCACGATCTCCCCAAGGCCGGTCGGCATAGACCTCGCGAGCCCACTCGCGGGGTTTTGCGCTTTAGAGGCCGTCCAACCTCGCGCGTCCTTGATTGGCCGTGATCGGCAATCGGTGCGATAGAGGCCGCGCCTCCAAGGCTCGACCACAAGCCCCGTCCCAGAAATTTCGCTGGGCGGGGCTTTCTTGCATCCGCTGCTGCGCAAGCGTGTCGCGGCACGTCCCGTCCATATCCGGCCGCGTGATCGCGCGGCGCAACCGGAGCCAACGCTCGCGAAGGCGTGAGCATGCAAAGGCGAAATGCGATCGGCAAAACTCGCGCTAACCCCTGCCCCGCGTCGCGTTTTGCTGCTATTCCTTGCCCCGTCTCGCCCGAGCCCAAACAAAATCTCTGAATCTGCAGGAGGATAAGAAAATGCGCTATCTGCACACCATGCTGCGCGTCCGCAATCTTGATGTCGCGATGAAATTCTATCAGGACGCGCTGGGGCTGAAGGAAGTGCGCCGCATCGACAATGAGAAGGGCCGCTTCACGCTGGTGTTTCTCTGTGCGGAGGAAGACCTCCATCTGCTCAAGTCCCTGCCGCAGACCCGCGGCGCCCCGCTGGTCGAGCTGACCTACAATTGGGATGAGGAGAAGTATGGCGAGGACCGCCATTTCGGCCATCTCGCCTACGAGGTCGACGACATCTACGCGACCTGCGAGAAGCTGATGAAGATGGGCGTCACCATCAATCGTCCGCCGCGCGACGGCAACATGGCGTTCGTGCGTTCGCCCGACCTGCACTCGATCGAGATCCTGCAAAAGGGCGAGCCGAAAGCCCCGGCCGAGCCGTGGGCATCGATGCCGAACACCGGCCATTGGTAAACACCGCGCCCGCACCTACGTTCCTGTCGGCGTTTCGCCCTTGCTGAAGCGCCGAGCGATCGCGAGGAACGCGACACGATCGTTGACGTTGCTCCCTCACAAGCATGCGAGGAGGCAACGATGGGAAGAGGAATTTTGCTTTGGCTGTTGGGTGTGCCGATCCCGGTGATCATCGTGTTGTGGTTGTTGTTCGGTCACTGACGGCGTCTTGATGCATCGCTATCAACAAGGCTCTGCCGCTATGCGGCGGAGCCTTTTTTTGCTCTCGGTACAATTCACCCCGCGCTTTTCCCCGACGCTTCAGCTATGAACGCGCGCAAAGCACAACAGCGGGAAGAAACGCGTAATGGACAGTAAGCCGCAACTGACGATCTGGGGTCGGGCCAACTCGGTCAACGTGCAGAAGGTGCTCTGGTGTCTCGCCGAGCTCGACCTCCCCTATCAGCGCATCGATGCCGGCATGCAGTTCGGCAAGAACGATCAGCCCGACTATCTCGCGATGAATCCGAATGGCCGCGTCCCGACGCTGGTCGACGGCGACTATGTGCTGTGGGAATCCAATTCGGTGATGCGCTATCTCTGCATGGCCTATGGTCATGGCGCGCCGCTCTATCCGCAAGCGCCGAAGGCGCGCGCCGCCGTCGACCGCTGGCTCGACTGGACGCTGTCGACGCTGCAGCCGGTCGACCGGCCGGTGTTCTGGGGGCTGGTGCGCACGCCGCCGGAGAAGCGCGATATGGTCCAGATCCAGAAGGACGCCGATGCCGAGGGCGTGGTGTGGCGCGTCGTCGAGGCGCAGCTTGCAAGGCGCCGCTTCATCGAGGGCGATCAGTTCACGATCGCCGACATCGCGCTCGGCGCCTTTGCGCGGCGCTGGCTCGGCGTCGAGGGCGTCACCAAGCCGAAGCTGCCCCATCTCGAACGCTGGTTCGGTGAGATCGCGGGGCGGCCGGCCTTCGTGCGCTTCATCGCGCCGCCGATGTCGTGAGCGCGGGCGGCAAGCCGCTCAACGCCCGCCGCTGGACATCCCGCCACCGACGCTGACGGCACCACCGAGCTTCACGCAGGTGTCGGAGCCTTCCACCTTGACGAAGCCGGGTCCGTACGATGCGCATGGATTACTCCGCGTCGCGGATTTCGACGGCAAGGTTTTGCCGGCGTCAGCGGGCGTCTGGAAATTGCGGCGGTCGCCCTGCTGGGCGAACGCGGCGGCGGGAAGCAGGACGGCGATGATGGCAATGCAGATCTTGCGCATCCGGCCTTTTATCCCACGCCGCCGGACGAGGCTAGCTCATGGTGCGATCAGGAAGGGTCGCAGCATGAGCTAGCTCTTTTCTTGAGCATGATCTGTTCGGAAAACCGGATCCACTTTTCCGGATCATGCTCTACCGCACGAACTTGACGCCGAACGTCCTGCCTTCGCGCCACACCACTTCGCAGGCGCGCCCGGTGCGGGCGTCGCGCGAGAACGCCAGCCGCAGCTTTGCCGGCAGCGTGTTGTTATCCTGGACCGTGATCTTGGCGCCCGACGAGGACATGTCCTCGACCACGCAGGGCCGCGCGGCGAATCCGCCGTCGAGCGTGATCCAGCCGGATTGCCGCAGCGATTTGCGCGTTTCGCGCTTCCTGGTCCCTGGAGCCATCACATCATTCCCGGGGCCAAGCCGTATCGCCGCTAACTTACCAAAGGGTTGCGAAACAGCTGCGGATTGCAGCGATCCGCCGACCCGTGCACAACGGCCGAGACGGCGCGGCGAGAGCGTCCGTCCGAGCACAATGCGTTGAGTTGGCTGGATTTCCAGTCTGGCAGTAATGGCGCTCCCTAGCGGAATCGAACCGCTCTCTCCACCGTGAAAGGGTGGCGTCCTAACCGATAGACGAAGGGAGCAAAACTCCCGGCAAATCAATACGTTAGACGTGAGATGCGCCGGACCGGCCACAGCCCTCAAGCCGCGACGGGCGAACGTATAGTGGCGATTGGCCGGGCGGGCAAGCGTTCAGAACGCTTTTCCCGGGTTGCCGCTGGGATCACCGGAAGGACATCACCTGCAGGACAATCCGGCCTCGATCGAGGTCCAGAAGCCGCAATGCGTCGGCACATGCGCATGCGCCCGCGAGCCCCCGACGTGAATCAGGATTGCGGCGGCAAGCGCGACGACGACGACGGGAACAATGACTCTTCGGATCGACATGGGCCTGCGCATCGACCGATATCGTGGCCTAACTAAGGCCTGCGAGCCGGCTCGATGCCCGGCAACAGCGCTCAGCGCCAGCCGCTAGTGATTGCTGGCGACGTCCTGACGATTATTCGGCTGCGCCGCCACAGGCGTCCGCTTGATGCAGGTGCTGCAGATCACGAGCTTGCGCGCCAGCCGGTCGTCGGCATCCGCTTCCGACAGTTGCGCAGGCGATGTCTCCGCCACCGCGGGCGACGCATTCCGCGCATGACGCCGCGGCTGCGGAAGATTGGGGTCCTGTCCGGCACCGTCCCAGGCCAGCGGACCTGTCCCCGGCGGGGGCGTGGTCATGCTGTATTGCTGCGAGACCTGCGTGCAGGCGCCGACAGCGATCGGAAGAAACAGCACAGCGGCCTTGCGAGCCCAGTTCCGGAATGCAGACATGATCACACTCTCACGCTATTCGTACTGCGACCTAAGAGCAGAACCGCTAAGAAATCGTTTGCCCTGATTGTTCCGTCGCATCCAACCGCGTCGGCATCAAGACGGGATTGAGGCGCCAAGGCGCACATCAAGACGTAAAATCAAGACGGCAATCCGGAGTCCAATCATGCCAGGCATCAACGGTCGCTTCGACGGCAAGCGCGTGCTCGCCGATCTCAACGCGCTGCGCGCGATCGGCGCCTACAAGACCGGCGTGCACAAGCCGACATTCTCGGAACCGCATCTGCGCTCGCTCGACTGGCTCGCGACGCGTTTGCCGGACGCCAATCTCACCGCAACGATCGACGGCATCGGCAATGTGCTCGGCTCCAGCGCGAAGGCGGGGCCAAAACTGCTCGCCGGCTCGCACCTGGAGAGCCAGAACCATGCGGGCTGGCTCGATGGGCCGCTCGGCGTGATCTACGCGCTCGAGGCGGCGCGCGTCATCAATACCGACCCGGACGCGAACGGCGCGGTCGAGGTCGCCGCGTGGTGCGACGAGGAAGGACATTTCGGCAGTTTCCTCGGCAGCCGGTCGTTTGTCAGCGCGGTGACCGAAGCCGACATCGACGCAGCCCGCGACCGCTCCAGCGATCGCACCATGCGCGATGCATTGCGCGACGCAGGCTTCGCCGGCCGCCCGCGCCTTAATGCCGAGGCCGGCCGCCATATCGGCTATCTCGAAGCGCATATCGAGCAAGGCGACACGCTGGAGAGTAGCGGACTCAAGATCGGCGTCGTCACCTCGATCGTCGGCATCTGGCAGTACCGCATCACGTTCACCGGCGAGCAGAACCACGCCGGCACCACGCGGATGGCGGTGCGCAAGGACGCCGGCCTCGGGCTGGCGCGGTTCTGCGTCGCGATCGACGACAGCTTCCCTGCCCTGTCGGGACCGCGCACGGTGTGGACGACCGGCCGCATCACGCTGGACCCAGGCGCACCGAGCATCATTCCAGGCGGCGCCGAGATGCTATTCCAGATTCGCGACGACAATCCCGAAGTGATCGGCCGCCTCGAACAACAGCTGCATCGCCTGGCGGCCGAGGCCACCGCTCAGGGCCGTTGCGGTGTGACGGTTGAGCGCATCCGCACCGGGGTGCCCGCGATGATGACGCCTGCATTCCAGGATGCGATCGAAGCCGCGAGCGCAGCCTGCGCCGGCGGCAAATCGATCCGCATGCCGAGCGGCGCCGGCCATGACGCCCAGGTCCTCGCCACCATCATGCCGGCGGCGATGCTGTTCGTGCCGTCGATCGGCGGCATCAGCCATCACTGGAGCGAGAACACCGACGACGCCGATATCGTCACGGGTGCCGAGGTCTTTGTCGAAACCTGCCGGCGCCTGCTCGCAGGTTAGATCGCCTTCAGGTCGGACCGCCCCGGTTGCCCGACTTCAGCGAAGCCAACGCGTGCGAGTCCTGCACGGTGCTTCTCCTCGCGGTGAAGAAAACGTACAGCAAGCAGATGTCGATCAGGATCGTGCCGGCCATGACGCTGTAGGCCCACGGGCTTTCCATCAGCTTCACTTCGATCAATACGCGCGACAGGCCGAATCCCACGACCCACGCATCAAAGCTCATGCAGATCCGGCGAAACGTCTCGGCGTCCAGCCGCCGGATCAGCCAGGCACCGAGCGGTATGCCGAGGACAACGCAGGGAACGAGCACAAACAGGATGCTCCGGCTCTCGTCGATGAACAGACCGAGCTTGTAATACGCGATTGCAGTCAGGCTGGACTCCGTCACCCGAACCAGTGCGAGACCGGCCCGAAACTCATCTTTGACGAGGCCCTGATTGTTGAAGAGGATCGCCAGCGGCGGGCCCGAAATGGTCGTGACCGAGTACAAGATCCCGAGCATCGTTCCGAAAGGCAAACCGACCAGCCATTTCGACTGGATCGGCCTCCGCCAACCGGCCGCCTGCAGCAGAATGAGCGGCAGAATGATCGAGTAGGTGGCGAACTTGGTCCAGCCGGGCTGAAGCGACGTCAGCGCAAAGGCTCCGACCGCGATGCCGGGCAGCATGCCGATGAGAATAGGCAGCACGCGCCGCCACACGGCCGGAACGCCGCTCAGATTGATGCACAGGACATACAGATTGACGAAGACTTCGACGATGACCACCGCGGGATTGAGGACGCGGTTGGTGTAGAAGACGAGTGCGACTGGCACCGTGAGCGAGGAAAACCCGTAACCAAGCGCGCCATTTACAAACGCCGCAAACAGCGCAATCACGGCAAGAACGATCACAGCAAAATCAATCGAAAGCATCTCTGGCTTTTACCGGATCAGTCGCCTTGCCCACGGCATTATAGCCCAACGACGGGGACGCGGTGCCGAAGCTGATCGGACCCACAGGCCGCGATCCCGGAATCGTCGGTGCTCCTGCGCCTGGAACGCCATGGACCTGGCGCTTGGCAGGAACCTGTCCGGGAGCCGCCCTCGGCCCTTAGCTGATCAAGGTCCGCAACGGCACTTTCCAACCCGCTTTCGTAAGGCACCGTGGCATATTGGTCACGAGAACGGCATCAGACCGATTTGCAATCCGCTGAACTTGCTGCCATTTCTTCGGCACGCATCGCTTTGGTGCCATTAAAGGGGCCCGTCCGGCTCATGTTGTTGCTTGAGTCGCTTCCAACCGTCATCGGCGCCGCCGCCATTGCCCCCGCATTGCTGGTGTTGTGGCTGGTCATCGCCGCTGACGAGCGCCCCGGACCGCCGGTTCAGGTGTGGCTCGCCTTCGTGCTCGGCGCGGCCAGCATCTCCCTGCTCGGCTTGGCGCGAATTCCGTTCAATGCGCTGCTTGCCATTCCCGACAATCCCTGGGCGACGCAGGCGGTGCGTGCAGCTTTCGGAGTCGCGGCACCGGAGGAGATCGTCAAGGTGCTCGTCATCGTCGTCATCTCGACGCGGCGCCGCGCCTTCGCCGATCCGATGGATACGGTGGTCTATGGCGCGGCCGCCGGACTTGGATTTGCCGCCTATGAGAACCTCGCCTATCTGGTCCAGCACAAGGACATGTGGCGCGCGCTCGCGGCATTGCGCAGCGTGCTCACGGTGCCGTTCCACGGCGCGCTCGGCATCATCGCCGGCGCCTATCTTGCGATCGCGCGCTCCGGTGGCGCGCTCGGCGCTTACCGGGGTCACCGCGACTGGGCGCGCATGACGAATTGGGCGCTGGTGCTGGTCGCGCCGGTCGCGCTGCACGCGGCGTTCGATTTTCCGCTGCTCGCGCTCCAGCGCATCCCCGATCTCGGCTCGACCACGCGGCTGCTGCTCGGCTCGGCCAGCGTGCTGATCGGCTTCTCCTCGATCGGCTTTGCAATCCGCCTGGTGCGACGCCTCGGCAAGCATCATGCGCCGCGCACCGACGTTGCGCGCGAGCGGCTCAGCCAGCTGCGGCGGATGTGGGCGCTGCTGCTGATCGGTGGCGGCGCCGGCTTTGCCGGCGTCTCCTTCCTGCTCACCTCGCTGCATCATTGGTACGTCAATCCTGAGCGCAATGCGTCGTTCATCCTGGTCCCGATCGGCTTCACCTCGATCCTGATCGGACTGGCGCTGCTCATCGCGACCACCGCCGTCTACTTCCTCGGCCGCAACCGGATGCGGACCGCCTCGGAGGGCTTTCCGTCCGCTCCCGGTCAAAGCTAGCGCCCCGGCCGGCACCGCTCCCCTTGCAAAACAACCTCGGCGGGTTCAGGGAGAGGCACAGACCAGGCGCGAGAGGACGATGGGGCACAACTACAAGAATTATCGGCCGGATATCGACGGCCTGCGGGCCGTTGCCGTCTCGTTGGTCGTGCTCGGCCACGCGTTTCCGCAATATGTTCCCGGGGGTTTCGTCGGGGTCGACATCTTCTTCGTCATTTCCGGCTACCTGATCACCGGGATCATCTATGGCGACATTCAGAACGGGAGCTTCAGCCTTGCGACGTTCTATGCGCGTCGCATTCGCAGGATTTTTCCTGCCCTGATCGTCGTCTTGATCGCCGCCTTCATCGCCGGATGGCAACTTCTGATGCCGAGCGAGTTGGTGGCCCTTGGAAAGGAGATTGCGGCAGGCGCGGGTTTCTCGGCAAACCTGCTGTTCTATTCGGAGGGTGGCTATTTCGATGCGGCCGCGCAAACGAAGCCGCTGCTCCATCTCTGGTCGCTCGGCATCGAGGAACAGTTCTATCTTGTCTGGCCTTTGCTGCTGTGGGCGCTGATGCGATGGCGGATCGCCGCCGCCGCTCCCCTTGCCCTGATCTTCATCGCATCCCTTGTCGCAAATATCCTGGTCGTTCGAACCAACCCTGAAGCCGCATTCTACCAGCCGTTCACGCGGGCGTGGGAGCTCGCGGCCGGAGCATTGGTGGCCGTCTGCCTGCCCAACGGATTCTCCGCGGCGCGCGACCTTCTCGGATGGTTCGCGCTCGCGGTGATCGCCTCGGTAACCGCGTTCTATTCGCCCTCCATGACCTACCCCGGGATCGCAGCGGTGGCGCCGGTCGCCGCTGCCGCCGCCCTCATCATGTCAGGTCGCAATCGATTTCTCTCGACCCGTACCGCGGTCGCGATCGGGCTGATCAGCTATCCGCTCTACCTCTGGCATTGGCCGATCCTGGTTTTTGCGGCGAGCTTCAAAGGTCGTCCCCTGACTTTGGCCGAGAACGGGCTGGCCGTTGGGGCCAGCTTCATTCTGGCCTGGGCAACCTATCGCTACGTCGAGCGCCCAATCAGGTTCGGGCAGTGGCGGGTGGCGCCGGTCCTTGCGGCATCGATGGTGGCCGTTGCATCGGGGGGAGCATTGGCGATCGTCGACGGCTTTGCCTTTCGGCTTCCGGCGATCGTTCGCGAAGCCGGCGCCATGACCGTATCCAGGGACTTCCTGAGATACGGCGAATGTCATATCTCCGCTTCCGCCGATCCCGCGTTTGATCCGAGTTGCGTTGACGCCAGCAAGCGCCCGCTTGTTTTCGTATGGGGCGATTCGACCGCCGGCATGCTTGCCGCCGGGCTGCGGCAAGTCCAGGGCGATCAATTCGGGTTAGCCCAGTTCACCGTCAATTCCTGCCCGCCACTCTTCACCGCGCAGGCCGAGACCATTCCGTTTTGTGTTCAAACCAATCGCCACATCGTTGCTGCGGTTGCCCGCTCGCACCCCGATGTCGTGCTTCTGCACCTGGCGTGGAGCAAAGAACCCACCGCCGACGATCTCCGCCCGACGATTGTCGCCCTCAGACAGGCCGGCGCCGCCCGTGTCATCCTGGTCGGCCCTGTCCCCGTCTGGACCGACACGGTGCCCCATCTGACGGTGCAATATTTCCTGCGCCATCATACATTGATCCCGGAACGCAGCCACGATGTGCGATCGACCAAGCAGACCGACGACAGGATTGGGCAGATCGCCGCCGATCTCGGGATCGAATATCTGTCGCCCTATGACGAGCTCTGCAACGCGGACGGATGTCTGACGAGGGTCGGGACCAGCGCAAACGACCTGGTATCGGCCGACTTCCTGCATCTGTCGCCGCGCGCCTCGCGATATCTGGCGGCCAGGCTTGTGCCAAGGATTCTGGCTGTCGAAAACCGCCATGCAGAAAGATGAGCGCACAGCTATTGCCGCCGCAACTGACGGGCTGACCATTTATAACCGGTTAGGATAGACTGCACACGCGCAGATCCGGAGAGCCGCGATGACCCTGTCCAACGACCTCGACAAGCTGCGATCGGAAATGCAGGCCGCGGTGAAGGCGCACTGGAAGGCGTTCCTGTTCGAAGGCATCCTGCTGGTGATCCTCGGCATCGCCGCGATGATCGTGCCGACCTTCGCAAGCCTCGCCGTCACCATCTTCCTCGGCTGGATGTTCCTGATCTCAGGGATCGGCGGGCTGATCGTGACGTTCTGGGCGCGCAACATGCCGGGCTTCTGGTGGTCGCTGATTTCGGCCGCGCTCGCCGTGCTGGCCGGCATGGTGCTGCTCGCCCGTCCGATGCAGGGTGTGCTGACGCTGACCATCGTGGTCGGCGCCTATTTCGTCGCCGAGGGCGTCGCCACCGTCATGTACGCGCTGGAGCACCGCCGCGAATTGTCGGGACGCTGGTCCTGGCTGCTGATCGCCGGCCTGATGGACATCGTGATCGCCTTCTTCATCATCGCGGGCTTGCCGGAATCCGCGGGATGGGCGATCGGCCTCCTCGTCGGCCTCAATCTGATGTTCGGCGGGGCGACCCTGATCGGCATGGCGTTGGCGGCGCGCAACACCTGACGCCGAACCGCGGGGGGCTTGCATTTGGGGGGTGACAGCCCCAAATCCCTGCGCTATAGAGCCGCCCAATGATCACCGTCGCCACCAGCTATTTTTGGTACTTTAGCTACGACAGCTCGCTGGCGGCAGGAGGATCGCGCTCAATCTGAAGAATTGCAGCAAACGTCCAAAACAAGCCGCCAGACCTGGCGGCTTTTTTGTGTGCCGGCAGGTCCCGAAATCCAAAGGAGCCAGCCGTGTTGAGTACGACAGACGATCTTCGCATCAAGGAATTGAAAGAGCTCAGTACGCCCGAGGAGGTGATGCGGGAGGTCCCGCGCACCCTGACGGCGACCCGGGTGGTGATGGGCGCCCGCAACGCCGTCCACGCGATCCTGAACGGCACCGATGACCGCCTGCTGGTCGTCGTCGGCCCCTGCTCCATCCACGATCCCGCGGCGGCCGTCGATTACGCCGAGCGCCTCGCCAGCCTGCGCGAACAGCTCGCCGACCGCCTCGAGATCGTGATGCGGGTCTATTTCGAGAAGCCGCGCACCACCGTCGGCTGGAAGGGGCTGATCAACGATCCCGATCTCGACGGCAGCTTCGACATCAACAAGGGCCTGCGGCTCGCCCGCAACGTGCTGTCGGCGGTGAACAATCTCGGCCTGCCGGCCGGCACCGAATTCCTCGACATGACGACGCCGCAATACATCGCCGATCTGGTTTCCTGGGCCGCGATCGGCGCGCGCACCACCGAGAGCCAGATCCATCGCGAGCTGGCTTCCGGCCTGTCCTGCCCCGTCGGCTTCAAGAACAGCACCGACGGCGGCGTGCGGATCGCGGCGGACGCGGTGAAGTCGGCCTCGCACCCGCATCACTTCATGGCGGTCACCAAGGGCGGCCGTTCAGCGATCGCCGCGACCAGCGGCAACGAAGACTGCCACGTCATCCTGCGTGGCGGCCGGGCGCCGAACTATGATGCCGCGAGCGTCGATGCTGCCGCCGCCGAGCTCGGCCGCGCCGGTGTCGCGGCGCGGCTGATGATCGACACCAGCCACGCCAACAGCAGCAAGAAGCCGGAGAACCAGCCAGCGGTTGCCTCCGACATCGCGCGCCAGGTCGCAGGCGGCGAACAGCGCATCATCGGCGTGATGATCGAGAGCAATCTTGTCGCGGGACGCCAGGACGTCGTGCCAGGCAAGGCGCTGACCTACGGCCAGAGCATCACGGATGGCTGCATAGACCTCGGGACGACGGCTGACGTGTTGAAGCAGCTGGCCGATGCCGTCGACGCAAGGCGCAGCGTGCGGCGTGACGGCCTGCAGGAGCGTTCGGCCTGACGCGGCCGAACGGATTGAGCGTTGCCGGCGGGGCGAATATCGCGCCTCGCCGGTCAGCTGCGTGGGTTAGCAACCGCGGCAGATGCTCTTGATCTTCCTGTCGAGCGCCGCGTCTTCCTTGTTGGCCTGACTGTTCGGATCGCTGATATTCTTCTCGCTGCCAACGTCGCCGCGGCGCGGCTGACGATGTCCGATCGGCGCCTCCGGGACCGTCCCGCCCTTCTGCATGGAGGACGATCCGCCCTGTTGCTGCGCCCAGGCTTGGGAGATGCCAAGCTGGGGCGCTCCGGCCGCAACCATCATCAGAGCCATCAACAAAACTGTCTTCCGCATCTCGCGTCTCCGCTTCTCAACCCTATCGCGCCCGTTCCGGCACCTCGACGGTAGCACAGTTGCGTCGCCCCTGCGCTGCGCAATCCTGTACCTTCCGTATATCGGCCATCGTGCCAAGGAGCCAGATTCCCGCGGCGACCAGCACCACAAAGAAGCCGAACATCACAGCATTTTCGATGCTGCGGTTGCCCTCATCCTCGGGCGGCTCCTGCCGTCCGTCCCCGGCCCCGCTCATCGCCGCCTCAGGATTGCGGCGGGTAAAGATGAACGTCACCACAATAATCGACGATACGGTAGCGCCGTTCCATCGGATCTTCACGTTCGCGGGAAGCCGGCTGCGACAAATAGCTCGGGCCGATCGGCGCCTTGCCGTGGCCGCCGGGGATGTCGAGCACATAATCCGGCTGACAAAGTCCGGACACACGCCCGCGCAACGCCCGCATCAGTTCCTGCCCGGCTTCGATCGTGGTGCGCAAATGCGCTGTGCCGGGCGCAAGGTCGCCGTGATGCAGATAATAGGGCTTGATCCGGCACTCGACGAAGCCGCGCATCAGCGCCTCGAGCGTCGCAGCATCATCATTGACGCCGCGCAGCAGGACGGACTGGCTTACCAAGGGAATGCCGGCGTCTGCAAGGCGCGCGCACGCTGCGCGGGCATTGTTGCTCAGCTCACGCGGATGGTTGGCATGGATCGCAATCCAGGTCGTCGCGCCTTCGACCCGCAGTGCCGCGATCATCTCGGGATTGATACGGCCCGGATCGGCGATCGGAACACGGGTGTGGAGGCGAACGATCTTCACATGAGTGATGTCGGCGAGATCGGCCATGATCTCGGTCAGCCTGCGCGGCGACAGCATCAAGGGATCGCCGCCGGTCAGGATGACTTCCCAGATCTCCGGATGGCTGCGGATGTAATCCAGCGCCGCACGGTAGGCGTCATCGGACAAGGCCGAGGCCTTTCCCGGCCCGACCATTTCGCGCCGGAAACAGAACCGGCAATACACCGCGCAGACATGGACGAGCTTGAACAACACCCGATCGGGATAGCGATGCACGATTCCGGCGACCGGCGAATGCGCATCGTCGCCGATCGGATCGGCGTTCTCGCCCGGCTGCTCGACGAGTTCGTCGGCGCTCGGGATGAACTGCCGCGCGATCGGGTCGGCGGGATCGGCCGGATCAATCAGCGCGGCGAGCTCCGGCGTCACCGCGACCGCGTAGCGCGCAGCAACCCGCTCGAGCCCGGCCAGTGCTGCGACCGGCGCGAGCCCGGCATCGACCAGCTCGCGCGGCTGTCGCAGCGTCGCCGCCAGTTTTGCATCGATCCTGTTCATGTCTCTCCCGCAGGCGGCGTCCAGACCACCTGATCAATTCGTGGCGCGCCGCTCGCCAACATCACCAGCCGGTCGAAGCCGAGCGCGACGCCGCTGGCCTCCGGCATCTGGCCGACCGCGGCAAGGAAATCGTCATCGAGCGGATAGCGCTCGCCATAACGGCGGGCCTTCTCATCCATCGCTGCGGTGAAACGATGGCGCTGCTCGGCCGCGTCGGTCAGCTCGCCGAAGCCGTTGGCGAGCTCGACGCCGCAGGCATAGACCTCGAAACGCTCGGCGACGCGCTGATCGCCGGCCTTGGTGCGCGCCAGCGCGGCCTCTGGCGACGGATATTCGAACAGCACCGTCAGACGGCCCTGTCCCAGATGAGGCTCGATATGATCGACCAGCACCTTGCTGAAGATATCGGACCAGGTGTCGTCATCTGCAACCCGCACCCGCGCTGCTGCAGCCGCCGCCAGCGCTTCGCGGTCGCCTTCGCCGCCTGAGATCGTCGCCAGGAGATCGATGCCGGCGAAGCGCTCGAAACCTGCCGCGACCGTCATCAGCTCCGGATCCGCAAACGGATCGGCCGTCCTGCCGCGGAATGAAAACCGGCCGATCCCGGTCGCCTGCGCCGCATGGGCGATCACCACGATCGTGTCGGCCATGATGGCGTCATAGCCGGCATTGGCGCGGTACCATTCCAGCATGGTGAATTCGGGCAGATGCAGGTCGCCGCGCTCGCGGTCGCGGAACACCCGCGCGAACTCGTAGATCTTCGGCTCGCCGGCCGCGAGCAGCTTCTTGCAGGCGAACTCCGGCGAGGTGCGCAGATAGCGCGGCGCATGTGAGCCATCGGCCTGCCTGAGCTCGGTGCGGGGAGCGTGCAGATGGGTCTCGTTGCCCGGCGAGATCTGCAGGATCGCGGTCTCGACCTCGGCAAATCGCTGCTCCTCGAACCAGGCGCGCAGCGCTCGCGTGATCGCCGTCCGCGCCTGCAGGAACGGCCTGCGGTCGGCATAGCGCTGCGGCATCCACCAGGGCGACGGCCGGTCATGAGCTGTCATCGCCAGAGCATCCTCACGGATTCAACATCAACGAGCCGCCATCCGCACTCAAGAGTCCCGCGCAACCGATTGATTCCACACAAATTCATAAGCCTACACAGCCCGAGCCTCCGCGGAACGCAGCGAGGCTGATCCCTTCTTGTCGAAAGACGCGCACCTTGTCCATGCGCGCGCGTGGCTGAACCTGAACCACGGCTCGCGCGTCCCATCCGCAGTTTCGCTGAAACGGATGAGCCCATGGCCGAAAAATAGGGCCGATCGGGACGGCCGGGACGGTTGGCAACCTTGCGAATTCGGCCGCAAAAGACTGGCATCTCAGGGACAAATCAGTATGTTGCAGCCCGAAATCGCCGCCATGGCCGAGGGGCTGCCGATCCGGTTGGCGCCCTTAGGCTCTCAAATTCAGGAAAACACCTTTGAAAGTCATCGCCAGTTCCATCCGCAAGGGCAACGTCATCGAGCAGGACGGCAAGCTCTATGTGGTCCTGTCCGCCGAGAACATCCATCCCGGCAAGGGCACCCCGGTCAGCCAGATCGAAATGCGCCGCATCGGCGACGGCGTGAAGGTTTCGGAGCGCTACAAGACCACCGACCAGGTCGAGAAGGCCACCGTCGAGGACCACAACTACAACTACCTCTATGAAGATGGCGACGGCTTCCACTTCATGAACAACGACAACTACGACCAGGTCCAGGTCTCCAAGGAGATCGTCGGCTCGTCCGCGCCGTATCTGCAGGAGAACATGACCGTGAAGCTCTCGATGCACGAGGGCAACCCGGTCGCGATCCAGCTGCCGCAGCGCGTGACGCTGGAAGTGGTCGAGACCGAGCCTGTGACCAAGGGCCAGACCGCCTCCTCGTCCTACAAGCCGGCCATGCTGTCCAACGGCCTGCGCACCGGCGTGCCGCCGCACATCACCACGGGCACGCGCATCGTGGTCATGACCGAAGACGGTTCCTACGTCGAACGCGCCAAGGACTGAGCGCTTGAGGCGCGGTGGGATTTGAAATGAATCGTCACCGCGCCTCAACTTGTTGGTTAAGCATCAACTTTAGCGAAAACCGCTACACACTTTTCCGGAACTTGCTTTAGTCTTACGGGCGATCAGACATGAGCCCGGGGTGTGCAGTGAACAGGAAGGTGGTCAGCTTCGTCAGTTGCTGGCTGGCAGCCCTGCTCTCGCCTCTTCCCGGCGCCCATGCCGACGAATTCCGAACGCCATCGATCTCGGCCATGCGGGTCGAATGGCGCGCCGTGCTCGACCAGCTGCGGCAGGAGATCGGCAGCCGCCCGGCCATCGCCGCCGGCTTCACTTTCGCAGGCCAGCGCCGCGTGCCCGCCACCGATCCGCGGGCGACGCCTGCGCTGGTGCAGTTGAACGCGGTGACAGCGCCGCTGTTTCCCGGCATTGCGCAGAGCCCGATCCCGGTGCTGCTGCCGCTCGACCCCGCAAGCTATCTCGACGCGCGGCAAAACGGTGCGCTGGACAGCCTGTCGATCGCGCGCTACCAGGCCGACTTCCGCGCGGTCGATTTCTTCCATGCCGGTGCATCGGGCTACGATGCCGTGTTCTCGCTCGACCCCGGCGCCGGCGACGGCCTGCCGCCGCGGACATTTGCAAAGCCGGTCGAGGTGCAGATTTCCGGCTCGATCCTGGTTTACGACCTCGCCGACCGGCTCGGCGGCAAGGGCGAGCCGGTCAAGACGCTGGCCGCGCAGTTTCCGGACCTGCGCCGCTTCATTCGCGAGGGCTATGTCCGCTACGCCTTCACCCGCTTCGGAATTCCCTATGTCGTCTCGATCCAGTGCCTCGACAGCGCGCCGCGGCCGAAGCGGCTGGCCTGCCGCGAGGCCTATCCGGTCGCCGAGCGGTTTCTGAGGGCCCTGCGCATTGTCGGCGGCCAGCCGTCACGGCCACGCAGCGACGTCGCCTCCGACATCGCCGAGCGGCCGGCCGCGCAATCCGCCGACTTCACCTACCACCCGAGCGGCGACATCGTCGCGGGCAGCGGCGGCCGCAGGCAACAAGGCGGCCACGCCGACTTCACCGTCTATTCGCAGATCCGCTTTCCGCTCGAGAAGGCGCCGGCCTTCGCCCACTCGCAATCCTTCGCCAAGCGCAAGCCCGGCGCGGCCATCGACACGTATCCCTGGCAAGACAATTTCTGCGAGGCGCGCAGCTTCGAGGTCGGCCAATGCGCCAGCGGCTACGGCCATCAGGGCCAGGACATCCGCCCCGGCGCATGTCCTGTCGACAGCAAAGATGGCTGCGACCCCAAGCAGCAGGCGGTCGTTGCGGTGCGCGACAGTATCGTGATCCGCTCGGCGCAGCAGCAGGCCGCGACGTTGCAGGTCAACACCCGCACCGAGCATGTCCGCTTCCGCTACATGCACATGAACCCGTCAGTGATGGATGCAGACGGCCTGCTCAACGGACGCCGCGTCAGCGAGGGCGAGAAGATCGGCGTGGTCTCGAACTATCTCGACCATCCCAACGGCACATCGCGGCATCTGCATTTCGACGTCCAGCTGTTTACGCGCGACGGCTGGCTGTGGGTCAATCCCTACACCACGCTGGTGTCGGCCTATGAGCGGCTGATCCGTGGCCGCGGCCGCGAGATCGGACCGGAGCCCGGGCTTGCAGCCGCCGTGGCCCATGCCCTGCCCGACGACGTCGTGCATCGCATCGACACCCAGGAAGGCGGCGGCAATTAGAGTGTTGTCGAGCGAAGGGGACACCGGTTCGGGGCGCACTGCCAAAATATCGAAAACAACCCCATGCAAAGTAGCCGGCGGCTGCCGTCGTTCGACACGACAACTTGACACGTCGGGCAAATCAGCGGCATTATTCCATTATTCCGAAATTGTGCAAACGCCCACCGCAGGTTCCATTCGGAATCGCATCGATGCGCGCCATGTCGCGGCGACAATTGCCAGCTTGAATGATCATGATGGAAGCAGCAATCCGCGGGAACCTGTCCCGCTTTGACCGTCGGACGCAAGTCTCTATCAGATGCCCATTCAGGCTGGACCACAACCAAGCATGCTCTCGACCTTCCGCTGGTTCTTTCTTTCGGTGAAAGGCCGCATCAGCCGGCAGGAATTCGGCCTGGGATTTTTCGGTCTCGTGCTGGTCGACATGCTCATCATTCGCATCGGCGTAAGGCTCGACCACGGTCCGCGGTATTATGACAGCAGCCCGCCCGCCGACGACCTGTCCGTCCTGCGCTTGCTGCTCATGTTGTCGTTGTGGCCGTTCGCCGCGATCCTGGTGAAGCGGCTGCACGACCTCAACGTCTCGGGCTGGTGGGCGCTGACGATCCTCGCCGTTCCCCACCTCGCCGCCGCGCTGCACGTCAAATACTGGGTCCCCTATCTGGCGCTCGTCGCAACGCTGAGCGTGCTGCCGGGATCGAAGGGTGACAACCGGTTCGGCCGCGACCCGCTGGCGCGCGCCGGCATCTAGCGCCCTCCGCCGTGGTTGCGATCAGTCGATCTCCATCGCAGCCAACGTCTCCTTGACGCGCCTCTGAGCGTCCGCGGGCAGCGGCAATATCGGACGTGGAGGCTCGGCCGCGCAGACCCCTCTGAGATTGGCAAGTGCGTAGACAACACGCAGACTGGAATATGTCCTGAACAGATCCCAAATCGGCTGCAGACGCGCGTTGAACTCTCGCGCCCGGGCCGCATCGCCGCTCCTCGCGGCGCGAACGATGTCCACGCAGACCTTCGGGAAGATTCCTGCGACAACGCTGTACCAGGTATCTCCGCCCGCCAGCAGCGCCTCGGTGCAATTCCAGTCGGCGCTGTAACCCAACGCAACGCCGTCCGGAACCACAGCCCGCAATTCCCTGAGATGGCCCGCCACGGTCGAAGCATCCAGCGCCGGACTTTTCACCGCGACGATTCCCTCGACCCGGCTCAGACGGCCGATGAGAGCCGGCGTGAATTGAAAATGAGTCGTTCCGGGATTGTCATAGATGCAGATCGGCAACCCGCTCTCGCGGGCCACGGTTTGGAAATGCTCAAAGACCTCGTCATCGGTTAGCGGGGTATAGGAAACCGCCGCCAACAGGCCCGCCGTCGCGCCGGCATCACGCGCATCTTGAGCCAGCCGCACCGCATCGTCGGTGCGCAGTGCGCCGATGCCAACCAGTATTGGTGTGTTGCCGGCCGCCGAGGCGATGGCCGCTTGCACGGCGCGCCGCCGCTCATCACGGCTGAAATAGGGATATGAGCCGGTACTTCCGAGCAGCCCGACCGAATCCACCTTCGCCGCAATCAAGGGGTCGAGCAAGGCGCGGAGCGCGCCTACATCGACCCGCCCATCCCGGCTCGAAGGTGTTATCGGGAAGGCAGAGAGCCCCTTCAGGCTGATCATCGATTTGTCCCTCGTCGGCAACCGTCGCCGCAACGTGTCGTGCAATCAATCGACACGCCCCGTTGCGCGCAAGGTCCAGTTTCACGCGAACTGGGCACCAAACTGGTCCAGTGCGCACGTCTTGCAGAAACGAGCGCCCAACCGATCGCTATTCGAGCATCGTGGTCAGCTGCGCGCCCTCGTCCGCCACGAACACCGCGATCAGTTCCGCCGGCTCCGTCGTGCTCGCATTGGCCGAGACCATGTGGGTCGAGCCCGGCGGCTCGAAGAACGACTGGCCGACCTTGAAGGTCTCGACCGGCCCGTCGCCGAGCTGGGAGCGGATTTCACCCTTGGTGATGTAGGCAGTCACCGAACCGGAATGGCGGTGCGGCGGCGTGAAGCCGCCGGGACCATAGAACACGCGCACCACCGTGACACGCTTGCCCGCCACATTGGGCAGCGCATGCGAGCTGATGACCTCGACCTTGTCGAGCGGCGACGCCGCATTGGCGCTGGCGCACAGCGGCGCGATGACGGA
Source organism: Bradyrhizobium sp. USDA 4503 (assembly GCF_054055815.1). Taxonomy (NCBI): domain Bacteria; kingdom Pseudomonadati; phylum Pseudomonadota; class Alphaproteobacteria; order Hyphomicrobiales; family Nitrobacteraceae; genus Bradyrhizobium; species Bradyrhizobium sp. USDA 4503. Next base: position 1,206,624 of record NZ_JBSRXS010000001.1, on the reverse strand, counting down.
GGAGATCGCGTCCATCGGGGTCGGCAGTGCCTTGCCGATCACGAAGGCGGAGGCCAGTCCCGCGATCACCGCCAGCGCGACCGGCCGCGGCGGCCGCGCGAATGGAAGGGATGGTGTCATCGCCATCAAGCTCATTGTTTTGCTCCCTGTCAGTTGCCGTTTGATCCGTCTCGACGTTACGAAGCCGCCGCGTCCGCACGCTGCCGGCGCGGCGGCGGCGTCCAGCGATAGGCCGCGCCGAACCGATTCCAGACATTGATCGATGCGATCGCCGAGGTCAGGTAAGTCAGCTCCTGCTCGGAGAATTCGGTGGTGGCCTGCGCATAGACCTCGTCGCTGACGCCGTTCGGCAGGGTCGTCAACGCTTCGGTCCAGGCCAGCGCGGCGCGCTCGCGCGGCGTGAACTGCGGTGCCTCGCGCCACACCACGACGAGATTCAGCTTGTCGGCGGGCACGCCGAGGCTCTCGCCCTGCAGGATGTGATACTGCACGCAGAACGCGCAGCCGTTGATCTGCGAGGCGCGCAGCTTGACGAGTTCGAGCAGCTGCTTGTCGAGGCCGGCCTTCGCCGCGAACTGGCCGAGCGCGCGCACCGCGGCGAAGACGTCGGGCGCGAGCTTCTCGAAGTCGGTGTATTCCTTGCGGGCATGTGACATTGGCCTGGCCTCATGTTATCAGTGTACTGAGATATTATCAGAGCTCTGATATCGTCGGCAAGATGCGGGCATCGGCAAAGGCGGCAGCACGCGACATGGCGGCAATGCGGAAACGAGGCAAATCGGGCACCGCCGAGCGGCGCCCGGTCGGAAAAGCCGCCGGTCGACGGGCCGCAGCGAATGCGGGATCGAGCGCAGGCGACGTCATGTTCGCCCCTTCCGTTCCGGCGCCGGGCGAAGGCAAGCGCGGCGAGCAGGGCTATCTCGCCTATCTGCTGCGTCAGGCCCACGCGGCCTCGCGGCTGTCGATGGAGCGCCAGCTGGGACAGCTCGGCGTCACCTCGCCGCAATTCGTCGTGCTGACGATGCTGAAAGCCTATCCGGGGCTCTCAGGCGCCGATCTGGCTCGCGTCGCGCTGCTGACCCCGCAGACCGTGAGCGTGATCATCCGCAACCTCGAGCGCGACGGCGCGATCGGCAAGACGCCGCACCCCGTCCACGGCCGCGTGTTGCAATGGACCCTGACCGGCCATGGAACCGCGCTGCTGGAGAAATGCCGGCAGATCGCCCAGGCCCAGGAGCGGCGGCTCGCCGCTAGCCTCGACGCGAGGTCGGAGCAAATTGTCCGGCAATGGCTGTCAAAAATCGCCACAGATTTGCAAGACACATAGCTCCTGCGGCGGCGTGGCTTTTGGCTCACCCGATCGGCGCCGCTACACTGGCCCGATGAAACAGCCTGATTCTCCGAAATCCCCTGCCCGCCGCGCCGCCCTTAAGGCCGGGCTCGCGGCCGGCGTGGTGCTCGTCAATCCGCTCGGCGCGCTCGCGGCCGCCCCTCCGGGCTTCGACCAGTGGCGCGACAATTTTCGCGCTCGCGCGCTCGCCAAGGGCATTTCGGAGGCGACCTGGAATCGCTGCATGGGGCGGATCGAGCCCGACATGAGCGTGTTCAGGCAGATGCGCAACCAGCCTGAATTCCACGAGCAGATCTGGCAGTACATCAACCGCCGCGTCTCCGACTGGCGGGTCATTCACGGCAAGGAGGCGCTGAAGAAGAACGAGGCGCTGTTCGGCCGGATCGAACGCGATTTCGGCGTCGAGCGCGGCACGCTGCTCGCGCTGTGGGGCGTCGAGTCGGCCTATGGCGATCCGCTGGTGCAGCAGAACCACATGACGCCGGTGTTTCCCTCGCTGGCGGCGCTCGCCTGGAACGAGCCGCGTCGCAAGGCCTATTGGGAGACCGAGTTGATCAACGCGATGAAGATCGTGCAGCGCGGCTGGAGCACGCCCCAGGAGATGAACGGCTCCTGGGCCGGCGCGATGGGTCATTCGCAGTGGATGCCGGAAGTCTGGCTCAATGTCGGCTTCGACTATGACGGCGACGGCAAGGTCTCGCCGTTCGGCCGGCCCGACGACGCGCTGGGCTCGACCGCGAAATATCTCGTCAACCGCGGCAAGTGGCACCGCGGCGAGCATTGGGGCTACGAGGTCCGCGCGCCCGGCGGCGGCGGCAGCGGCAGCCGCACCTATGCGGCCTGGGCCAGCGCCGGCGTCGTCAGAGCCGACGGCCAGCCGTTTCCGCAGCCGAACGCATCAGCGCAACTGTGGATCCCCGTCTCGGGCGGCCCGGCCTTCCTGCTCGGTCCGAACTTCAATTCGGTGAAGAGCTACAACCCGTCGATGAACTACGCGCTGGCGATCTGCCATCTCGGCGATCGCTGCCTCGGCGGGCCGCCCTTCATCCAACCCTTCCCGGGCTCGGAGCGCGCGCTGACGCTCGCCGAGGTGCAGGAGATGCAGACGCGGCTGACCAAGGCCGGCTTCGACACCGGCGGCACCGACGGCCGCGTCGGCAACGACACCATGAAGGCGATCAAGGATTTTCAAATCAAGACGGGCCTGTTGCCCGCCGATGGTTACGGCGGGCTCAAGGTGCTGGCGCGGTTGCGCCAAGGCGGCTAGCCATCATGCGATCCGCGTAGCCCGGGTGAGCGAAAGCGATACCCGGGGACGCATTTCCCGCATATCGCTCCGCTCATGCGGGCTACGACAGTTCGCTCCTACCGGCTCGCAGGCTGCCGCACGACGCCGCCGGCATTCATGCCGCCGTCGATCACGAGCTCGCTGCCTGTGACGTAACGCGACGCGTCGGAAGCGAGATAGAGCACGCCCTGGGCGATCTCGATGGCCTGGCCGGCGCGGCCCAGCGGTGTGGCGAACCTCGCGCGCTCCTCCGGATCGATCGGCGCGTTCTGGCCGGCGCCGGTCGCGCCGGTCGGGATCTTGCCCCAGATCGGCGTGTCGATGATGCCGGGATGCACCGAGTTGACGCGGATGCCGTCGCCGATCTGCGCGCATTCCATCGCGATCGACTTGGCGAACAGCCGCACCGCGCCCTTCGTCGCGCTGTAGCCGGAGAGCGTCGCCGCGCCGCGCAGGCCGGCCAGCGACGACATCATGATGATGGAGCCGCCGCCATGCTTGCGCATCAGCGGCAGCGAGTGCTTCACCGACAGGAATACGCCGTCGATATTGATGGCGGTCTGGCGGCGCCAGTCCGCGAGCGACATCTCGACAATCGAGGGCGCTCCGATGCCGATGCCGGCATTCGAGACCATGATATCGAGGCGGCCATGGCGCTTGCCGATCTCACTGATGATTTCGATCCAGCGCTCCTCGCTGGTGACGTCCTGCGGCAAGAAGGTCACGTTCCGCCCGGCCTTGGTGAGCCGCGCGGCGAGCTCGGGTCCCCTCAACTCATCGATATCGGTCGCAATAACGGTCGCGCCTTCCTGCGCGAGCAATTCAACGATGGCCTCGCCAATGCCCGATGCGCCGCCGGTCACCAGCGCGACCTTGCCTTCAACCTGTCCTGACATGTCCTCTCCCAACGTTTCTTATCGGATCACCGTCGGGCCCTGATCCGGCACCGCGACGTCGAGGACACGGAATTGCACACGTTCGGTGCCTTGCCAACGGTCGACCGCAAGAGAGCCCGCCACGTGCAATTGCTGGCCGCGATTTTGCGTCAAGGCGCTGCCGAGCTTCTGTCCGACGGAGCGGAAGGCGATACCGTTGACGATGGAGCCGTCGCCGGACTTGAAACGCAGCCGCAGATGCGCCTGCCCGACCTCGTCGGCATAGACCAGCTGATGCGACGGCAGCGCGATCACCGGCTCCGGATTGGCGCTGCCGAATGGACCCGCGCGATTGAGCGTCGCGGCGAACTCCGGCGTCACCGCGCGCGCGCTCACGGCGCCATCGATGAACAGCTCGTTCTCGTGCCGCGAATTGGCGACGTCGGCCGCCAGCGCGCTCTCCATGTAAGCGCGGAATTCGGCGAGCTTCTCCTTGCGCAGCGTGACGCCGGCCGCCATCGCGTGCCCGCCGCCCTTCATCAAAAGGCCGTCGTGCACCGCCTGCCGCACCGCCTTGCCGAGATCGACGCCGCCGATCGAGCGGCCCGATCCGGTGCCGATGCCGCCGGGCTCCAGCGCGATCGCGAACGCAGGACGCGCGAACTTCTCCTTCAGCCGCGCCGCCACAAGCCCGACCACGCCGGGATGCCAGCCTTCCGCCGCGGTGACGATGACAGCGCCCTTGTCCTCGAGCCCGAGCGAAGCCAGCGCCTCGGCCTCGGCCTGCGCCTCGGCCGCCTGCTCGATCACGCGCCGTTCGGCATTGAGGCGATCGAGCTCGGCCGCGATCCGCGCAGCTTCCGAGATATCGCCTTCGAGCAATAGCCGCACGCCGAGATCGGCGCGCCCGATCCGGCCGCCGGCATTGATGCGCGGTCCCAGCATGAAGCCGAGATGCCAGGCCTCCGGCGGGCCGTTCAGGCGCGCGACATCCATCAGCGCGGTGTGGCCGACATGGTCGCGGCGACGCATCGCGATCAGGCCCTTGGCGACGAAGGCCCGGTTGAGCCCGATCAGCGGCGCGACGTCGGCCACGGTGCCGAGCGCGACGTGATGCAGCACGCTGAGCAGGTCCGGCTCCGGCATCTCGCCGGTCCAGAAGCCGCGCTGGCGCAGTTCGCGATTCACCGCGACCAAGGTCACCAGCACGAGGCCGACCGCTGCGAGATGGCCGAGCCCGGAGAGATCGTCGGGCCGGTTCGGATTCACCAGTGCATCGACCTCGGGCAACACATCGCCGGTCTGGTGATGATCGATCACGACGACCGACATCCCGAGCTTCCTGGCTTCCGCCAGCGGCTCGATGCTGGTGGTGCCGCAATCGACCGTGACCAGCAGCGTCGCGCCCTTCGCCGCCAGCGCACGCACGGCGTCGACGTTCGGCCCGTAGCCTTCGAAAATGCGGTCGGGAATGTGGATCAGCGGGTCCAGCCCGCAGTGGCGCAGATGCCAGGTCAGCAGCGCGGCCGAGGTCGCACCGTCGACATCATAGTCGCCGAAGATCGCAACCTTCTCGCCGCGCACCGCGGCATCCGCGATGCGCTTGGCCGCGTGCTCCATCTCGGTGACCGTGTGAGGATCCGGCATCAGCTTGCGGATGGTCGGGTCGAGGAAGTCGGGAACCTCGTCGATCCCGACGTCGCGCCCCGCCAGCACGCGCGCCAGCATTTCCGGCAATTGATAGCGCTGCACGATCGCGAGCGCCCGCGCCGCCCCGCGCGCATCCAGCCGGTCGCGCCAGAGTTTTCCGGTCAGCGACCGCGTCACGCCGAGGAACGCCTGTGGCGCCTCGACGGGCAGTGCGGATGCGTGCAGCGTCATGAGCCCTTCCGAACAGAGCGTTTTCAAGCGAAGTGGGCACCGGTTCGCGTGAAGAAAACGCGTCAAACAAAAATCCGGAACATCGGTCCTGATCCAATCAGGGCCGATGCGTCCGGCAGGAATCGTAACGCTTCGATGATTTGTGGACCAGTTCTAGCAGCCCATTCGGCTGGCGATTTCCCCGAAATCCTTGGCCACGATGTCCCACTCGCCGGTGGCCTCGAAATCGTACTTCTGCAGCGGACCGTATTCGGTCGGACGCGCCACGAAGGCGGTCTTCAGGCCGAGCTTCTGCGCGTGCTTCAGGTCGTAATTGTGGGCGGCGACCATCATCACCTGCTCCGGCGGCAGGCAGAGCAGCTTCGCGGCGCCGAGATAGGTTTCCGGATCGGGCTTGTAGTGCTCGAACAGTTCGGCCGACATCACGAGGTCCCAGGGCAGGCCTGCGAACTTCGCCATGTTGGTGAGCAGCGCGACGTTGCCGTTGGAGAGCGGCGAGATGATGTATTTGGTCTTCAGCCGGGTCAGGCCGGCGACGCTGTCGGGCCACCCGTGCAGGCGATGCCAGCCCAGCGTCAGATGCTGCAAATCGGCCTCACTCAGCCCCTTGATGTCGAATTGCGCGACGAGTTTTTCCAGCGAGCGGCGGTGCAATACGTCGAGGATGACGTAGCCGTTCTGCGGGTTCTTGCGCACCTCGTCCATCGAGGCCGCATAGACCGCGCGCCAGCCGTCGACCAGCGCCGTCCAATCGGCCTTGATACCGCGCGTCTCGCCCCATCTGGTGAAGTCGTTGATCAGGCTGGTGCGCCAGTCGACCACGGTCCCGAACACGTCGAACACCAGCGCCTTGACCCCGGACAGATCGGACATGCGCGTCTCCCTTGTTGTTGTTTTTGGTCCGTCGTTCCGGGGCGATGCGAAGCATCGAACCCGGAACCTCGAGATTCCGGGTTCGCGCTTCGCGCGCCCCGGAATGACGGTTGTTGTAGGCTCGTCCTCAGTCCAGGTGGAATTTCTCGAGCTGCCGATGCTCGGCCTTGATGTAGCGCACGGTGCCGGTGACCGAGCGCATCACGACCGTCTCGGTCTCGATCACGTCCTTCTTGAACTTCACGCCGGTCAGCAGCGAGCCGGTGGTGACGCCGGTAGCGGCGAACAGGCAGTCGCCCTTGGCCATGTCCTCGATGCCGTAGATCATCTTCGGATCGGTGACGCCCATCTTGTGCGCGCGCTCGCGCTTCTCCTCGGTGTCGAGGATCAGGCGGCACTGCATCTGGCCGCCGATGCAGCGCAGCGCGACCGCCGCGAGCACGCCCTCGGGCGCACCGCCGGTGCCGATATACATGTCGACACCGGTCTCATCGGGCTTGGCGCAGTGAATGACGCCGGCGACGTCGCCGTCGGTGATCAGCTGCACGGCAGCGCCGGTCGAACGCACGCTGTTGATGATGTCGGCATGGCGCGGACGATCGAGCACCAGCACGTTGATGGCGGTCGGGTCGACGCCCTTGGCCTTGGCGAGCCGGCGGACATTGTCGGCCGGCGGCGCGTCGAGCTCGATCACGTTCTTGGCGTAGCCCGGGCCGATCGCGATCTTCTGCATGTAGACGTCGGGCGCGTGCAGCAGCGTGCCGCCGTCGGCCATCGCCATTGTGGCGATCGAGCCCGGCATGTTCTTGGCGCACAGCGTGGTGCCTTCGAGCGGGTCGACCGCGATGTCGACCTTGGGACCGGCGTTGAGGCCGACCTTCTCGCCGATGAACAGCATCGGCGCCTCATCGCGCTCGCCTTCGCCGATTACGACCGTCCCCTCGATCGGCAGCTTGTTGAGCTCGCGCCGCATCGCGTCGACCGCAGCCTTGTCGGCGGCCTTCTCCTGGCCGTGGCCGCGCAGCCGCGCGGCCGACACCGCCGCGCGCTCCGTCACGCGCACGATTTCGAGCGTCAGGATGCGCTCGAGCAGCATCTGCGGCGGAACGGAAATATGGGTCGACATCGACGTACTCCTTAAGCCTCTGGGACAGGCCAGCCTGCCCGCATCAATCGTCTCACGCCCGACCCGTTCAGGCCATGCGCTAGTTTTTCTCGATCCGGATCACCTGCGGCCGGCCGCTGATGACCTTATCGCGCTGCACTGCGGCCAGCGCACGATGCACGGCATCCTCGCTGGTCGCATAGGTAATCAGAATGACCGGGACCGGTGAAGGTTTTTTGGCCGCACCGTTCACATCGACGCCATCCGGGTGCCGTTGCACGATGGATTCCAGAGATATCTTCTGTTCCGCCAGCCGGGTGGCGATTGTTGCGGCAGTGCCTGCAAGATCGCGCGCCATCAGGCGGATATAATAGCCACCCTCATGGCGTTCCATCGGCGCCTTGGTGGTGTCGCGCAACCGCTCCACCGGACGGCCGAACGGCTTGGCGCGGATGCCGCGGGCGACGTCGGCGATGTCGGCGACCACGGCGGAGGCCGTCGCGCCGCCGCCGGCGCCGGGTCCCACCAGCGTGATCGGCGGAATCCCCTCGCCGTCGATCGCGACAGCGTTGGTGACGCCCATCACCTGCGCGATCGACGATGATTTCGGCACCATGGTCGGATGCACGCGCTGCTCAATGCCCTTTGCCGTGCGCACCGCGACACCGAGCAGCTTGACGCGGTAACCGAGTTCCGCGGCGGCCTTGAGGTCTTCCGGCGTGATCGAGGAGATGCCTTCGACGTAAACCGCGCTTTCCGCAACCTTGGTTCCGAAGGCGAGGCTGGCCAGGATCGCGAGCTTCTGCGCGGTGTCATGACCATCGACGTCGAACGACGGGTTGGCTTCGGCATAGCCGAGACGCTGGGCGTCCTTCAGACACTCCTCGAACGATAGGCCCTCCTGCTCCATCCGGGTCAGGATGTAATTGCAGGTGCCGTTGAGGATGCCGTAGACGCGGTTGACGCTGGTGCCGGCGAGGCCCTCGCGCAGCGTCTTGATGACCGGGATCGCCGCACCGACCGCCGCCTCGAAATTCAGCGCGCCGCCGTGCTTCTCGGCAGCCGCGGCGAGACGCAGTCCATGCTTGGCGATCAGCGCCTTGTTGGCGGTGACGACCGACTTGCCGGCCTTCAGCGCGGTCTCGATCGCGGACAGCGCGGGATCGCCGGCGCCGCCCATCAATTCGACGAAGCAGTCGATATCGGGATCCTCGGCGAGCGCCTCGGGGCTCTTCGCCCAGGCGATGCCGCGCAGGTCGAGGCCACGCTTCTTGGCTTTCGAGCGCGCCGTGACGGCGACGACGCGAACGCCGCGGCCGCTGCGCTCGGCCAGCGCACGTCCTTGCGTTTCGATGAGGCGGACGACATCGGCACCGACGGTGCCGAGCCCCGCTATGCCCACGTTCAGGGGTGCGACCATGGATTTAAGGGACCTGGAGATTAAGCAACCTGGAAGGATTAGCGTCGGTTGGCGAGAGGAACGACGTTGTGCAACGTTTCGATGCCGCTTTCAAGGAAGCGGCGCACGCCGCGCGCAGCCTGCCGGATGCGCTGCTCGTTCTCCACCATCGCGATGCGGACATAGCCCTCGCCATGCTCACCGAACGCCACGCCGGGCGACACCACGACGCCGGATTTCTCCACCATCAGGGTCGCGAACTGCATGCTGCCGACCGCCTCGAACGCCTTGGGCAGCGGCGCCCAGGCGAACATCGAGGCCTGCGGCGGCGGAATGTCCCAGCCGGCGCGGCCGAATGACTCGACCAGCGCATCGCGGCGCTTGCGGTAGGTGTCGCGCATCTCGCGGATGCAGTCGTCGGGACCGTTCAGCGCCGCGGTCGCCGCCACCTGGACCGGCGTGAACGCGCCGTAATCGAGATAGGATTTGACGCGCGCCAGCGCCGCGATGATCCGCTCATTGCCGACCGCAAAGCCCATGCGCCAGCCAGCCATCGAGAACGTCTTCGACATCGAGGTGAACTCGACGGTGACGTCGATCGCGCCGGGCACCTGCAGCACCGATGGCGGCGGATTGTTCTCGTCGAAATAAACTTCGGCGTAGGCGAGATCGGACAGGATGAAGATGTCGTGCTTCTTCGCGAACGCGACGAGATCCTTGTAGAAGTCGAGGTCCGCGACGTAGGCGGTCGGGTTCGACGGATAGCAGACGATCAGCGCGATCGGCTTCGGGATCGAATGGATGATCGCCCGCTCGACCGCCTCGAAGAACTGCGGCGTCGGCTCCGAGGGCACCGAGCGGATCACGCCGCCCGCCATCAGGAAGCCGAAGGCATGGATCGGGTAGCTCGGATTGGGGCACAGCACGACGTCGCCCGGCGCCGTGATCGCCTGCGCGACGTTGGCAAACCCCTCCTTCGAGCCGAGCGTCGCAACCACCTGGGTGTCGGGGTTGAGCTTGACGCCGAAGCGGCGCGCATAATAGGCGGCCTGGGCCTTGCGCAGGCCGTTGATGCCGCGCGAGGCCGAGTAGCGGTCGGTCCGCGGCTTGCCCAGCGTCTCCTTGAGCTTCTCGATCACATGCGGCGGGGTCGGCAGGTCCGGGTTCCCCATGCCCATGTCGATGATGTCGGCCCCGGCGTTGCGCGCGGCCGCCTTGGCCTGGTTGACCTTCTCAAAGACATAAGGCGGCAGACGGCGAATGCGGTAAAAATCTTCCATGGGACCCTTGCTCCGACAACCGCGATGCCAGAATCGACCCCCTTGGCGTAGTTTGCGGAAGCCGGCTCGGCCTCTGACAGAAATCGCACTGAATCAATGACTTAGAGCGAATTCAGGCGCACGATCTGGGGGCTGCGGCCGGATCTGCGGTTGAACTGGGTTTCTTTTAGCACGGACACCGGGCGGCGCCAGCGCTGATCGGCCGTTTGTCGGGCGCTACTTCCCGCTTTGGGCAGCCGTCGAGGCCTGGCGCGCGCGCGCGGCAATCAGCTCCTGCTCGATCTTGGCCTGGTCCGCCGGCTTGATCGTCGGGTCGGCGCGGTCGGGCGGAAGATCATGGACCGGCAGGTAGCCGGCGGCGTCCTTCTCGCGCGCCGGCGCATCGGCCGGCATCGTCATATCGGCGATCGTGCTCGAGCACCCGCTCAGCGCCACCAACGACGCGAGCAGCACTGCGGCCGCGAGCCCCCTGTTCATTCGATCGATCGGCATGCGCCGAATTGTCCCCAACAAGCTAGCGCGCACGTCGCACGTTGCCGACACGGGTCGCACTGGTACGAGCCTTGCAGCGTCCCCGCTGCGTTAATTTCGACTTTAGCGTTTCAAACCATTGTCGCCCGAAACGCTTAAAGCGGGAACACCAAAAGCGAACCCTGAGGCTTCAATATGACGGAACAAAGATTTTTTCTCGCACCGCAACAGAGCGAAATGCTGGATTTTGACTGATTTGCGTTGCCGCACCGCGCGATGACGCCCTCCAAACGACGCGATATTGTACCTCAGATGAGCAACGTTAGTACCGACACCCAGGCCACCCCGAAATTCAACGCCGAAGCCTTCGCCATGAACATCGCGCGGGCGATGGAGAGCAGCGGCCAGGCGCTGGCGGCCTATCTCAAGCCGCGCCAGACCGGAGAAGTCCGCGACAAGCCGCCGAATGAACTCGGTGAGGTGATCAAGACCTTCAGCGTGATCGCCGAATACTGGCTGTCCGACAAGGAGCGCGCCTCGTCGCTGCAGATGCAGCTCGGCAAGGACTATCTCGATCTCTGGGGCTCGGCGGTGCGCCGCATGGCCGGCGAGGCCGATGCCAAGCCGGCGATCGCCCCGGCCCCGCGCGACAAGCGCTTCCAGGATCCGGAATGGAAGTCGAACCAGTTCTTCGACTTCATCCTGCAGCTCTATTTGCTGACCTCGAAATGGGCGCAGCAGCTGGTCCATGACGCCGACGGGATCGATCCTCACACGCGCAAGAAGGCCGAATTCTACGTCCAGCAGATCACCAACGCGCTGGCGCCGTCGAATTTCGTGCTGACCAATCCGGAGGTGCTGCGCGCCACCGTCGAGACCAATGGCGACAATCTGGTGCGCGGCATGAAGATGCTGGCCGAGGATATCGAGGCCGGCCACGGCACGCTGCGGATCCGCCAGTCCGACTCGAGCAATCTCGAGGTCGGCGTCAACATGGCGACGACGCCGGGCAAGGTGATCTTCCAGAACGAGCTGATGCAGCTGATCCAGTATTCGCCGGCGACCGAGAACGTGCTGCGCACGCCGCTGCTGATCGTGCCGCCCTGGATCAACAAGTTCTACATCCTCGATCTGCGCCCCGAGAAATCCTACATCAAATGGTGCGTCGACCAGGGCATCACGGTGTTCGTGATCTCCTGGGTCAATCCGGACAAGGAGCTCGGCAAGAAGACCTGGGCCGACTACATGACCGAAGGCCCGCTGACGGCGATGGACGTCATCGAGAAGGTCACCGGCGAGATGAAGGTGCATACCGCCGGCTATTGCGTCGGCGGCACCCTGCTCGCCTCGACGCTCGCCTATCTCGCCGAGAAGCGCCGCCAGCGCGTGACGTCGGCGACGTTCTTTGCCGCGCAGGTCGACTTCACCCATGCCGGCGATCTCCTGGTGTTCGTCGACGAGGACCAGATCTCGGCGCTCGAACGCGACATGCAGGAATCCGGCGTGCTCGAGGGCAGCAAGATGGCGATGGCCTTCAACATGCTGCGCTCGAACGACCTGATCTGGTCGTATGTCGTGAACAATTATCTGAAAGGCCAGACGCCGTCCTCGTTCGACCTGCTGCACTGGAATTCGGATGCGACGCGGATGCCGTCGTCGAACCACTCCTACTACCTGCGCAACTGCTATCTGGAGAACCGGCTGTCGACCGGCACCATGGTGCTGGACAACACGCTGCTCGATCTGTCGAAGGTGAAGGTGCCGGTCTACAACCTCGCCGCCCGCGAGGATCACATCGCGCCGGCGGAATCGGTGCTCTACGGTTCGCAGTTCTTCGGCGGCCCGGTGAGATATGTGCTGTCCGGCTCCGGCCATATCGCCGGTGTGGTCAATCCGCCCGCGTCGAACAAGTACCAGTACTGGACCAACGACAACATCAAGGACATGAAGCTCGCCGACTGGCTGAAGGCCGCCGAGGAGCACAAGGGCTCGTGGTGGCCCGACTGGCGCGGCTGGCTGGAAAGCCATGATCCGGAGACGGTCCCGGCGCGCATGGTCGGCTCCAACGGCACGCAGGTGCTCGAGGACGCCCCGGGCAGCTATGTCCGCGTCCGCGCGTAGCGCCAAGTCTCCCGCTCAGCTATAAACAGACGGTCCCGACGGTCGGGAATCGAATTCACGTGAGGGGGAGACGATGACGCGCGAACTGTTCTGGCTGTCACTGACGGTGATCCTGACCGGGCTGTTGTGGATCCCCTACATCATCAACCGCTGCCAGGTGCGCGGCCTCTCCGCCGCCATGGGCAACCCCTCGCGCAACGACAAGCCGCACGCGGAATGGGCCAACCGGCTGATGTTCGCCCATGACAACGCGGTCGAGAACCTCGTGATCTTCGCGCCGCTGGTCCTGATCCTCAACGCGGCCGACTATTCCACCAAATGGACCGTGCTCGCCTGCGCCGTCTATTTCTGGGCCCGCGTCGCCCACCTGATCGTGTACACGCTCGGCCTGCCGGTGTTCCGCACCCTGGCCTTTACGGTCGGCTTCCTCGCCCAGGCGGTGCTGGCGCTCGCGATCTTCAAGGTCCTCTGATCCAGATATTCCCGCCGGTCGCGGCGACAGCCGCGCCGGCGCGGCATCAACTAGCCGCCCTTGCGCACCACGATGTGCAGCATCGTCGCGGGCGCCTCGTCAAAGCTCTTGATCTCGCTGGTGTCGGACGAGACTTGCGTCCACGCCCCTGACGCGGCGTAGGTCGCAGCGAGCCAGTCCGCCGCGGGATAATTGTAGTAGCGGCCGATGCTGTCGCGGCCATCGCCATGGCCGATCTTGTAGCTCGCGTAGAAAACGCCACCGGGTTTCAGCGCCCGATGGATGCGGCCGATGATGTCGGCCAATTCGTCGCGCGGCACGTGCAGCAGGCAGGCGCTGGCCCAGACGCCGTCATAGGCTTCGCGGTCCTCGAGCTCATCGAACAGCATCGCCTCGACGGGATGTTTGATGCGGCGCGCCGCGACCTCGGCCATCTCGGGCGACCCGTCGGTCGCACGCAGCACAAAGCCTTCGGCGAGCATGACGGCGGCATGATTGCCGGCGCCGCAGCCGAGTTCGAGGATCGCGCCGCCCGGCGGCAGCAGCTTCAGAAAGCCGATCAGCCGGGTGGACGGGGCTTTCGCCCACCCGGCATAGGCCTCGGCATTGCGCCGATAGAACTGCAGCGTGGCGTCGTCCACGATCCGCGTCGCCGTCAGCTGTCGGCCAGCCCGAGCATCAGCCGCATGTTCTGGACCGCGGCACCCGAGGCGCCCTTGCCCAGATTGTCGAGCCGCGCGACCAGCACCGCCTGGTGGTGCTTGTCGCTGGCGAAGACGTAGAGCTCGAGCTGGTTGGTCTCGTTGAGCGCCTCCGGCTCGAGCCGCCCGCCCTTGGCGGCCTCGTTCTGCAGCGGCATCACCGAGACATATTTGCTGCCGGCGTACCATTTCGCCAGAACCGCTTGCAGATCGGTACCATCAGGCTTGCCCGGCAGCGCGTCGAGTTGCAGCGGCACCGAGACCAGCATGCCCTGCCGGTAGTTGCCGACCGACGGGATGAAGATCGGCCTTCGCGTCAGGTGCGAATAGAGCTGCATCTCCGGCACGTGCTTGTGCTCGAAGCCGAGGCCGTAGAGTTGGAAGGCCGGCGCCGAGCCGTCCTCGAAGCTGGCGATCATCGACTTGCCGCCGCCCGAATAGCCGCTCACCGCGTTGACGGTGACGGGATAATCCGCCGGCAGCACGCCGGCATCGACGATCGGCCGCAGCAGCGCGATCGCGCCGGTCGGATAGCAACCCGGATTGGAGACCTTCTTCGCGTTACGGATCTTGTCGGCCTGGTCGGGCGCGAGCTCAGGAAAACCGTAGGCCCAGTCGGGCGCAACGCGATAGGCCGTCGAGGCGTCGAGCACTTTTGGCGCGGCATTGCCCATCGTGTCGATCAGCGCCACAGTCTCCTTGGCGGCCTCGTCAGGCAGGCAGAGGATCACGAGATCCACCTCCTCCATCAGCGCGCGCTTGGCGCCGGCATCCTTCCGCTTGTCCTCGGCGATGTGCTTCACCGCAACGTCGCCGATCGAGAGCAGCCGCTCCTGGATGCCGAGGCCGGTCGTGCCTGAGCCGCCATCGACGAACACGGTGGCCTTGGTCGCACCGCTCCTGGTTTTCGGTTGGTTGGTGTCGGTGAGGGTCATGGCACGTTCCTTTCGAGCTCGTTCGTTTCGTTTAACACATCTGGCCGCGCCTGCGCCGCCAACGGGGATGGGCAGTTATCCTTAGATTGAGCGCCCCTCGCCAGCGACAACAACCCCCCGCTCATGGAAACAGCGCGATCTGCTCCAGTCCGGTGGTTTCCGGCAAGCCGAACATCAGGTTCATGTTCTGGATCGCCTGTCCGGCCGAACCCTTCACAAGATTATCGAGCGTCGAGAGCACGATGGCGCGGTTCTTGATCCGGTCGGCGACGACGCCGATCTGAACATAATTCGAACCACGCACGTTCTGCGTCTGTGGCAGCACACCCTTCTTCGTCACATATACGAACGGCTCGTTGGCGTAGGCCCTTTCCAGCTCGGCGCGCAAATCGTCCGGCGTAGCCCCGTTGAGCTTGACATAGGATGTGCAGAACTCACCCCGCGCCATCGGAATGAGATGCGGGGTGAAGTTCACCGTCACAGCCGAGCCAGCGGCCGCGCCAATCTCCTGCTCAATCTCCGCCGAGTGTCGATGGCTTCCGATCGAATAGGGCGACAACCCTTCGCCGGCCTCGCTGAACAGCGTGTTCTGCTTCAGTCCGCGTCCGGCGCCGGTGACGCCCGACTTTGCGTCGATGATGATGTCGTCGACGTCAATCAGCTTTGCCTTCGCCAGCGGAACAAGCGCCAGCAGCACCGCCGTCGGATAGCAGCCGGGACAGGCTACCAGCCGCGCGGCCGTGACCTCCTCCCGGTAGAGTTCGGTCAGCCCATAGACCGCCTCGTCCTGCAATTCGAGCGCCCGGTGCTCATGGCCGTACCATTGCGCATAGCTGTCTTTGTTGCGCAGCCGGAAGTCCGCGGACATATCGAGGATCTTGATTCTGGGATTGGCTTTCAGCACCGCGGCGATGATCTCTTGCGTCGTCCCGTGCGGCAGTCCGCAGAACACGGCATCGAGCCGCGTCCAGTCGACCTTTTCCCATTCCACGAGTTTTGGCAGGTCGAGCATGAAGAAGTGAGGAAACACCTCGCTCATCGTCTTGCCGGCATGGGTGTTAGCGGTAAGCGCGGTGATTTCGGCATTCGGATGCCGCGCCAACAGGCGCACCGCGTCGGCGCCGGTGTAGCCGGACGCGCCCAAAATTCCGATTTTCTTCTTCGTCATTGCTCGCTCCTCGGAAGCGTAGTCATCTCGGCCTGTATCAGCGCGAAAGCCTGCGGGCGCACCTCGCGCATCAAGGCCGCGATGTCTTGGGCACCGGCTTCGGCCTGCAAAGCGAGCGTGTTGCCGACCGCCGCGAAATCGGTTTCAGACTTGTGCTGGTTCAGCTTGAAGCTGCCCTCCACCTCTTCCACCATCATCTCGAGACCCACGATGGCCTTCTTCATGGTTTCCAGCCTCGCGGCGGTCATCTTGCCCGACACCCACGGCTTTTTCGGCAGCAGCCGGTCCTCGAACTTGGCGCTCAGCGCGTCGATCTGAACGGCAAGCTCGTCATCCGACAACGTCCGCACCGGCCCGGTCAGATGCACCGCCTGATAGAGCCAGGTCGGCACCTGATCGGGTGACACGTACCAGTCCGGCGAAACATAGGCGTCGGCGCCGGTAACGGCCAGCAGCCAAGGTGACCCGCCCGCCAGCTTTACCAGCGGATTGTGACGGGCAACATGAAACAGCGCCCGCGGCGTCCCGTCGGCGGCGTAAGTCAAGTAGAACGGGAGCGCGGAGGCGATCGGCTTGCCGCCGTCCCACGCGCAGGCCATGCCGAAACCACGCGCTTCCGCGAAGGCAAGGCTCGCGGCACGGTCAGGCTTGAAGGGCGGTGGCGTATACATGGTCAAAGCTCCTGCATGACGAAGGAGCCGCCAGATCGAACCGCGTGTCTTTTTCAGGAGAGCGCCGCGGGATCGGGTCCGGCGGCAGAGGCGATGGTCTTAAACGCGAGCGACCGCCCATACCGCGATAATGCGGCGGCGGCGGGCAATGATGATGGTCGCGGCGTTGATCATGGGCGCGGGCTATAAGGCCGCGCCCCCTTGACGTCAAGTTGTTGCTTGTCATTCCGGGGCGATGCACAGCATCGAACCCGGAATCTCGCGCTAGGACCTCCAGATTCCGGGGTTCGCGCTCCGCGCGCCCTCAGGTGCGCAATGGCGCACCGGGGAATGACTGGCTAGATCGCCGGATTCCACGGTGCCGGCACGACGCGATAGCCGCCGCCGTCCTTCACCACATTGCCGAGGCCCGGGAACGGATAGTGGAAGCCCTGCACCTGGAGCCGCTCGGCAACCACCATGTCGTAGATGCGGCGACGGGTCTTCTCCGCCACGTCGCCGTCCTGGTCGAAGAACGCATGCCAGCCGGGGTTGGTCGCGAACAGGTTCGGATTGTTGGTGACGTCGGACTGGATGAAGACCTTGTCCGGGCCCGAGGCCAGCACGTAGGAGGTGTGGCCCGGCGTGTGGCCGACGGTCTCGACCGAGGTCAGGCCCGGCGCGATCTCCTTGCCCCACTCGTACGGCGTGACCTTCTTCTTCAGGCCGGCTTCGAAGATATTGCGGTTGTTCTTGAACAGGCCCTGCATGCGGCCGGCCGGTGCCCGGCTCATCTCGCCGTCGTCCATCCAGAACTTCCACTCGGTCGCCGGCACCAGCACCTCGGCATTCGGGAATGCCGGCGTGCCTTCGGCGGTCAAGAGGCCGTTCACGTGGTCGCCGTGGAAGTGCGAGATCACGACCATGTCGACATTCTTGGGATCGAAGCCGGCGGCGACGAAATTGTCGGCGAACAGGCCATTGGCGCCCTTCGTGCTGGCCTTCGCCAGCGCGCCATTGCCGGTGTCGATCACCACCAGCTTGCCGCCGGTGTTGAGCACCAGCGGTGCGAACCAGATCGTCATCATGTCGCGCGGCATGAACGCCTTCTCCAGCGCCGCGTTGACGTCGTCCCGCTTCGCATTGGGGATGAAGGAGTCTTCCAGCTTGAAGACGTTCTTGCCGTCGGACACCACGGTGACGAGGATGTCGCCGACCTTGTAACGATAGAAGCTCGGCGCCTGCTTGTCGGCAACCGGCGCCACAGCGCCCGCAGGAACGGTTGATAGCAACGGTGCGGCGGCGATGCCGGCAGCGCCGGCGAGAGCATGACGTCGTGTCAATTCCATGTGCTGTCCTTCCCAGTGAAACTGCGCCCGATGAATTCGCGCCCGGTGGGCGCGGTTGTATCAGCGTTTCGATACTCGCGCGATGCCGACAGCTCGAGCGGTTACCCTCCCGCCTAACCCCTGCAGGTCGGCCTTATTCCGGAGCTTGCTACACCACCCGCCACACCCACTCGATGGCATGGGCAATGACGTCGCCGAACAGCAGCAGTGCCGCCGACCAGACCAGCGCGGAGACGAAATTGGCGATCTGGAATTGCCAGTACGACATCTCGAAAATGCCGGCCGCAAGCGGCACCGAGGCGCGCAGTGGACCGAAGAAGCGGCCGATGAAGATGCTGGGCACGCCCCAGCTCTTCACGAAGGCCTCGCCCCGCGGCAGGATCTCCGGGTAGCGCGACAGGGGCCACATCTGCGCGACCTGCTCCTTGTAGCGATAGCCGAACCAGTAGGAGACCCAGTCGCCGAGCGCGGCACCAACGCCGCCCGCGATCCAGATCGGCCAGAAGCTGATCCCGCTGACGCCGATCAGGGCGCCGATCGCGACCAGCGCGCCCCAGGCCGGAACCAGCAATGAAATGAAGGCGAGCGATTCAGCGAACGCCAGCAGCATGACGATCGGAGCGGCCCAGGCCTGGTGGTGCCGCACGAATTCGGCCAGGGCCCGCGCAAGGTCTTCCATCTCGTCGTGTGCCTTCCCGCTCCGTTGAACCTCGAATGAACCTTTCTAGCGGCACGCAGCCTAAGAACAGGTAAGCCAGCCGATTGCGTGACATCAAGTCACAAAGGCGGGGATCGACCGTGATTTCCCGTAAGGCCCCTGAGGTCCAGGTTGGCATCTCCCTCACAAGAAAAAGGAATTACTGGATGATCGGATCGCTGATGATGTGCGTGAGCGTTCTCGTCCTGCTGTTCGGAATGCTCGCGGGCATCGCCATGGGTATCCAGCACGACTTCACGTTGGGACCGGCGCATGCGCATCTCAATCTGGTCGGCGGCGTGCTGCTGTTCCTGTTCGGCCTCTACTACCGGCTGGTGCCGGAAGCGGGCAGCATGCTGCTCGCCAGAATCCAGGGCTGGCTGCATATCGTCGGCGGCGTCCTGTTCCCGGCCGGCGTGGCCGCCGTGCTGCTGAAGGGACCGTCGTTCGAGGCGGCGCCGATCGTCGGGTCACTGCTGGTGGTCGCCGCCATGGCCCTGTTCACGGTCATTGTAATCCGCACCTCGCAGGCGTAATCGCGGTTTCCTATCTATGGGGATGGCCGGGCTCCAGGGCGCGGCCGTCCCCATTGGCAGCCCATCCGTGGCATAGTCAGAGCAACCGATTCGCCGCGCCGTGACTGGCGCGTCACTTGAAGAACCATGGCCAAATCATTGAAGTCGAACGCCAAAAGTAAATCTGCCGACGATCTGTTCGGAGCCCCGGAACCGAAGGGACGCGCCCCGGCGAAGGCTGCTTCGCGATCCGCTGGAAGCGCCGAAGCCGGCTATACGGCGGCTGACATCGAGGTGCTGGAAGGGCTGGAACCGGTCCGCCGGCGCCCCGGCATGTATATCGGCGGCACCGACGAGAAGGCCCTGCACCACCTGTTCGCCGAGGTGATCGACAACTGCATGGATGAGGCGCTGGCGGGCCACGCCACCTTCATCGACGTGGAGCTGACCGCCGATGGCTTCCTGACCGTGACCGACAATGGCCGCGGCATTCCGGTCGACCCGCATCCGAAATTCCCGAAGAAGTCGGCGCTCGAAGTCATCATGTGCACGCTGCACTCGGGCGGCAAGTTCGACTCCAAGGTCTACGAGACCTCGGGCGGCTTGCACGGTGTCGGTGTCTCCGTGGTCAACGCCCTCTCCTCGCGGCTCGAGGTCGAGGTTGCGCGCAGCGGGCAGTTGCATCGCATGACCTTCGAGCGCGGCCACCCCAAGGGCAAGCTCGAAGACCTCGGCAAGGTCAACAACCGCCGCGGCACGCGCATCCGCTTCAAGCCGGACACCGACATTTTCGGCGCCAAGGCGGCTTTCAAGCCGCAGCGTCTGTTCAAGATGACGCGCTCGAAGGCCTATCTGTTCGGCGGCGTCGAGATTCGCTGGCACTGCGACCAGGAGCTCCTGAAGGGCGTCGAAGACGTCCCGTCGGAAGCCAAGTTCCACTTCCCCGGCGGACTGAAGGATTATCTGGCCGCGGCGATCCACGCCGATACGCTGGTGCATCAGGATATCTTCTCCGGCAAATCCGGCCGCAGCGGCGCGCATGGCGCCTGCGAATGGGCCGTGGCCTGGACGGCCGATGCCGACGGCTTCCTGTCGTCCTACACCAACACGGTGCCGACGCCCGATGGCGGTACGCATGAATCCGGCCTGCGCAGCGCATTGTTGCGCGGTCTGAAGGACCACGCCGAACGCGCGGGCCAGGGCAAGCGCGCGGCGTCCATCACCTCGGAAGACGTGATGGTGGGCGCGGCCGTGATGCTCTCGGTGTTCGTGCGCGAGCCTGAATTCCAGGGCCAAACGAAGGACCGCCTCGCCACCGCCGAAGCGCAGCGCATCGTCGAACAGGCGATGAAGGATCCGTTCGACCACTGGCTGTCAGGCAATCCGAACCAGGCCAACCGGCTGCTCGATTTCGTGATCGATCGCGCCGAGGAGCGGCTGCGCCGCCGCCAGGAAAAGGAGACCGCGCGCAAGACGGCCGGCAAGAAACTGCGTCTGCCCGGCAAGCTCGCCGACTGCTCCGACGCCGGTACCGAAGGCTCTGAGCTCTTCATCGTCGAAGGTGACTCGGCCGGCGGCAGCGCCAAGCAGGCGCGCGACCGCAAGACGCAGGCCGTGCTGCCGCTGCGCGGCAAGATCCTCAACGTCGCCTCTGCCGGCAAGGACAAGCTGACCGCCAACGCGCAGCTCTCCGACCTCGTGCAGGCGATCGGCTGCGGCACGCTCGCGCATTACCGCGAAGAGGATCTGCGCTACCAGCGCATCATCATCATGACCGACGCCGACGTCGACGGGGCGCACATCGCATCGCTCCTGATCACCTTCTTCTACCGGCAGATGCCGCGGCTGATCGACGAAGGGCACCTCTATCTGGCGGTTCCGCCACTCTACAAGCTGAAGCACGGCACCAAGTCGATCTACGCCCGCGACGACGCGCACAAGGACGAGCTGCTGAAGAGCGAGTTCAACGCCAACGCCAAGGTCGAGGTGAACCGCTTCAAAGGCCTCGGCGAGATGATGCCGGCGCAGCTGAAGGAAACCACGATGGATCCGGCCAAGCGCACGCTGCTGCGCGTGGTGCTGCTGGCCGACGATCGCGAGGGCACCGCCGACTCGGTCGAGCGGCTGATGGGCACCAAGGCCGAAGCCCGCTTCGCCTTCATTTCCGACAAGGCCGAATTCGCCAGCGACGACCTACTCGACGTCTAGGCCCAACCGATTGATCTGAAATGAATTTCCGGCCGCCCCCAGATTGGGGCGGCCGTTGCCATTTTGCCCGTTCGGAGAGCCCCAGTGGCTTCGTTTTCGGCCGGATGTGTCTCACCAGCAACAGCATTTCCGGCGGAACCACGTATAGTTCGACCATGAGTTTCGGGAATCGGTGCCAGCGCACTCCCCTGAGCGACCTGATCGAACGCTAGTCGAGGATTTGGATATGAAGAAGATTTTGCTCGCTCTGACCGCGGTTGCTGCGATGACGGCATCGGCGTCGGCTGCCGATCTGGCCGCCCGCCCCTACACCAAGGCTCCTGCCCCGGTTCCGGTCGCTCCGAGCTGGACCGGCTTCTACATCTTCGGCGGCGGCGGCGGCGGCGTCTGGGATGCTGACACGGGCGTCCAGTCGACCGTTACGGGTGCGCCGATCCTCGGCTTCAACCAGCGCCAGGGCGGCGATGGCTGGTACGGCACCGTCGGTGCCGGTTATGACTGGCAGACCGCCAACAGCTGGGTCATCGGCGTGTTCGCCGACGGTCAGTTCGGCAGCCTGAAGGGCACCATCCAGGATCAGGGTCCGTTCGTCGCCGGCAACATCAAGAACGACTACAGCTGGGCGGCTGGTGCGCGCCTCGGCTACCTGATCGCGCCGAACGTCCTGTCCTACGTCAACGCCGGTTACTCCAGCTCGCACTGGAAGGGCACCACGCTGTTCAACACCGCGAGCGCGCTTCCCTCGGGTCTGCACACCAACGACTTCGATCGCGGCGGCTGGTTCGTCGGCGGCGGCGTCGAGAACAACCTGAACATCTTCGGCATCACCGCGCCGGGCTGGTTCATGAAGACCGAGTATCGCGCCGCTTACTACGACAACAAGAACATCTCGGAGCTGGTCGACGGCACCAACATCTCGAACGGCCGCGACATCACCTTCAAGCCGCTTGTCCAGACCATCAGCACCTCGCTGGTCTACCGCTTCAACTGGACCGGTCCGGTTGTCGCCAAGTACTGAGCTGCGTACTGATCCCTGCTGAGATAGCAGAGCAAAAGCCCCGGCATTGTCCGGGGCTTTTTTGTTGCCCGAACGTCATGGAAATCGCCCCATGCGCAAGCCCGCCGGCGCAGGGCGGACCGGCTGTGGCCGATCTGGTCAGCGCCGTGACGATCGGGCACTCTCGCGCCCGGTTCAAACCTCAGCGGACAACAACAATGAAAAACGGACAGTTTGATCTCTCGGGCCGGGTCGCCATCGTCACCGGCGGCAATGGCGGCATCGGGCTTGGCATGGCGCGCGGCCTGGCGGACGTCGGCGCGGCGGTTGCCGTGGTCGGCCGCAACGAGGCGAAGTCAAAGGCCGCCGTCGAGGATCTCGGCAAGCGCGGCGCCAAGGCGATCGCGGTGGCAACCGACGTGACCGACAAGGCCGCCGTCGCGGCCATGGTCGAACGGGTCGTTCGCGAGCTCGGCCGGATCGACATTCTCGTCAACAACGCCGGCATGAGCATCCGCAAGCCTCCGCACGAGCTCGAACTGGAGGAGTGGAGCAAGGTGATCGACACCAACCTCACCAGCGCGTTCATGTGCTCGAAGGCGGCCTATCCGGCGCTCAAGGCGTCGGGGCACGGCAAGATCATCAATATCGGCTCGATGATGTCGATCTTCGGTGCGAGCTTCGCCGCGGCCTATGCCGCGAGCAAGGGCGGCATCGTACAGTACACCCGCGCCTGCGCCAACGCCTGGGCTCCCGACAACATCCAGGTCAACGCCATCCTGCCCGGCTGGATCGATACCGACCTGACCAAAGGCGCGCGCCAGCAGGTGGCCGGGCTGCACGAGCGCGTGCTTGCGCGCACGCCGGCGGCACGCTGGGGGGCGATCGACGACTTCGCCGGCATCGCCGTGTTCCTGGCATCGCCCGCGTCGGACTTCGTCACCGGCACCGCGATCCCCGTCGACGGCGGCTATTCGGTGATGGCCTGAAAACACGGGCGCTCTTCCGGTCGCGCGGCGCGCAGTTCAGCCCGCGGCCGGCGAATGCACGTGCTCCGGCCGCACCCCGACGGCGACCAGACGTGCGGTGAGGCCCTGCAGCCAGGGCATTGCCGTGATCAACCGCAGCGCCAACGGCACCGGCTGATCGCCGGCCTTCAGCGCGGCGCTGATGATGTTGTTCTGCGCAATCACCTGCATGCGCTGCGTCACGCGCATCGGGAATTCGCGGCGACGCCGCACCGCATCGAGTTCGTCTTCCGACGGCACGCCGTGAACGAGCTTCGCCGCCAGGATGTTGGCGGTCGCGACCGCATCCTGCACCGCGAGGTTGACGCCGACGCCGCCGATCGGCGACATCGCATGCGCGGCGTCGCCGATGCAAAGCAGGCCGGGACGGGTCCAGCGCGTCAGGCGATTGATCGCGACCGTGAGCAGCTTGACGTCGTCAAAGCTCTTCACGTCGGCAAGGCCGGCCTTGAGGATCGGCGCCAGCCGCAGCACGTCGTCGAGCAGCGCCGGCAATCCCCTCGCCTTCACCGCCTCGTATTGGCCCTTGGCGATCACATAGGCGCATTGCCAGTAGTCGCCGCGATCGAACGTCACCATCATCTTGCCGTGCTCGACGCGGGCGAACAAATTCTCGGTCTCATCCGGACGCCGCCCGACGCGAAACCACAAAACGTCCATCGGCGCGCCGATCTCCTCGACGTCGAGGCCGGCGCGCTCGCGCACGATCGAATGACGTCCGTCGCAGCCGACGGTGAGATCCGCCTCGATCTCGACCGGGCCGTCGGGTGTGTTCGCGTGCACGCCCGCGACAGCATCGCCGAGCCGGATCAGATCGGTCGCCTCGGCCTTCATCAGCACCTTCAGCGAGGGGAAGCGCTTGCCGCTCTCGCGCAGGTAATTGAGG
This sequence comes from Bradyrhizobium sp. USDA 4503, assembly GCF_054055815.1. Classification (NCBI taxonomy): domain Bacteria; kingdom Pseudomonadati; phylum Pseudomonadota; class Alphaproteobacteria; order Hyphomicrobiales; family Nitrobacteraceae; genus Bradyrhizobium; species Bradyrhizobium sp. USDA 4503. The sequence goes on along the minus strand of NZ_JBSRXS010000001.1, from coordinate 1,182,374 downwards.
AAGTCCCACTGTGGCATCATCGCGATGAAGGGGTATTTGACGCTGAGGCGGCGGAGATCGGCGATCCGCACCGAGGTGCCGCCGAACATGCCGTCGAGCGTCTGGATGTCCTGATGCGGCAGCTTCAGGAAGCCGTCGATCAGGCCGAGTTCGTCCATCACCTGCAGGGTCGACGGATGCACGGTGTCGCCACGGAAGTCGCGGAAGAAGTCGGCGTGCTTCTCCAGCACCACGACATCGACTCCGGCGCGTCCGAGCAGATAGCCAAGCATCATGCCGGCCGGCCCACCACCGACCACGCAGCAGCGCGCCCTGATCTGACGCGTGTTCGGCCCTGCCCGATTGCCTGCATCCATGATGCCGTCCTCACCGCTGCCTCGCCCTTCAGGACCCGATTGTAACGCGGATCTGGCGGCAAGGATGCAAGGCTAACGCCTGAAGGTCTTGATTTCCGACACGCTGCCGTCGCGATAGGTCAGCTCGACCGAGACCGCCCTGGTCTGCGGCGCAAGCTTCAGATAGGGCTGCGCGTCAGACGGGATCGCGCTGGGATCGCGCGAATTGCAGGATGGCATCTTCAGGACCTTGTCCGGCACCGCGGTGTCGATGCCGATGCGCACCTCGCGGATCGCGCAGCGATACGACATCAGGTGCGTATAGTAGACCAGCAGCCCGTTGAACTCGCGGAATGACAGCCAGCTGGTCGCGGTCATGTCGAGGATCTTGCGCTGGTCGCGGATCAGCGCGGCGTCGGGATCGAACTTGATCGGGAACGGCCCCTGCATCATGCCTTGCGTATCGACATAGCGAATCTCGATCGTGGCGGCCGGCGCATCGGCCGGCAGCTCGACCGACGGATTGGGCATCCGCTTGCGCGTGCGCGGATCGAGCGTGTCGATGAAGCCGGTTTCGCGGAAATCGCCGCTGTCGCCGATCCGCCAGGAAATCCCGAGCGTCGGATCGGCGATCGAGAACACCACGGTCCAGCCGCCATTGTGCCGCGAGAAGCTCGCGATCGGCGCGTTGATCGAATCCTCCTTAGGCAGCTTCGGCACCGCGACCGGCGGCAGCGCGGCCACCTGCTGCGGCGGCGCGGACGGCTTGGTCGCCTCGGCCTGCCCCTTCGCGATCCCGTTCAGGAAGACATCGTCGACCATCTGGTCGAAATAGACCGGGATCTGCTTGTGCTTCACGGTCTCGGCCATCTCGCTGACCAGGCGCCGCGTGCGCTGCGCGACCTGCACGAGATTCTCGCCGGGCTGCAGCAGCTCCTTGGCGAAGGTCCGCGTGAACACCGAATTGGGATTGGCATCATCGTTCGAAAGACGGTCGAGCGCGGTCTGGCGCGGCCCCGCCGAGAACACCGAGAACACGCCCTCCGGCAGTTGCGTCATCGGTGCAAGGCCACCGCCGCCGGCGACCGCGCGTGTGCCGGCGCGCTCGAACGGATTGTTGCGGCAGGCGTCGAACACCAGGATCGAGGTGCGCGCCTTCTTGTTCTGCAAGCGCTCGACGATGCGGTCGGCGAGAACAGAGGCGTCGCGCACCAATTCCTCCTGCCCTTCGGTGGCGGCCGGCACGTCGGTCGGTAGCAGGAAATTCTGGCCGGCGATCTCGAAGCCGTGGCCGGCATAGAAGAAGAACGCGGTATCGCCGGGTTCGACGGCGCGGTCGAACGCGAGCAGCGTCTCGGAGAACGCCTGCCGGTTGAGGTTCTCGGCTACCATGACGCTGAAGCCGAGCTGCTTCAGCGTGTCGCCCATGGTGCGGGCGTCGTTGACCGCCTTCTGCAGCCTGGGCACGTTCCTGTAGTCATTATTGCCGATCACCAGCGCGACGCGCTTTTCGGCCTGGGCGGGTGCGGCCGATGCGACAAATGCAACCGCCCAAAGGATCGCCGAAAGTCTCGAAAGCCAGCTCTTCATCCCGTTTCCCCGCCTGCACGACAAATGCGCCGCCCGTGCGACCGCCGTCTAATAGTCGGACCAGCCGTTTCGCCGGTTCAAGGCCGGCCGCGGACGGCCGTTCCGGCCGGCCACGCCAGGCCGAAATGAGGGATCCGATTTGTCTTAGGTCAAGTTTCTTTTTACGGCCCGCGTGATAGATTCGAAGCTCCATCCGGTTCGAGCTCTCCGCACGTCGCAACGGCTTTTCCGTGCACACATGGTCTACTGATCAAGTCGATCCCAAGGATCGCTTCGACTATTGGCGCGAGGTCCGCGCCAAGGGGCTGTTCGGCGTCACCGCCGAGTTGGAAGCCGACCGGCGCCGCGACTTCTTCGGCGAGTTCTCGCTGCGCAAGCTCGGCGATGCCGGGCTGGTCGAGCTGCGGGCCTCGCCGTACCGCGTCGAGCGGCGCACGGGCGACATCGCCGATGCGGCCAGCGACAGCCTGTGCATCTACCAGCAGCTTGGCGGCGGCGGCTGGTTCGGCGGCGCGCGGCTCGATGAATTTGCCGTTCGCGACGGCATGTTCGCGACCAGCTATTCGGACCTGCCCTATCGCACTGTCCCCCTGCACGATGACGGCTTCCACCTGCGCATCATCAAGGTCCCGGTGGCCAACATCGTCCCGCCGGGCGCCGAGCTCGGCGAACTCGTCCCCAGGCCCGTGCAGGATGAGACCGCGCTGCGGGCCCTGCTGGAAGCATGCTTCCGCGACCTCATCGAGAGCAACGATGCCGCGGCGGCGGGCACGGCGCCGACGGTGCAGGCGCTGGCGCATATCGCGCTGATCGAGCGCGGCATCATGCGGCCGAAGAGCCGGCTCGCGCAGCAGGCCTTGCGAACCGCCCATTTGTCGCTGGCCCGGCGCCTGATCCGGCGCCACCTGGCGCGTGCGGCGCTGTCGCCAACCCTGATTGCCGGCCTGCTCGGCATCTCGGTCCGTCATCTGCACATTCTGTTCGAGGAAACCTCGATGAGCTTCTCGGAGACCGTCACCGCGCTCCGGCTCGAACAAAGCCGCCGCCTGCTCCGCGAGCAGCCCAGGCAGACGATCGCCGAGGTCGCCTTTGCCTGCGGCTTCGAGAGCCTTGCGACGTTCTACCGCCTCTTCAATGCATCCGAATCCATGACGCCGGGCGACTATCGCGCACAAACGGCCTGAGCGCCCGTCCGGACCGGCCGGGACACCACGCTCGCAATTCGCCGATGCTTGGCCGCGCCCCCTTCACCTCCTTGAACTTCACATCGCCGCGCGATCCGACTTTCGCTGAACCGAAGTGATCAGCCTGCGCGCATTGAGAAGATATTTTCCGGCCATTTCCCCAGAACCACTGCGGCGCTTCGCCCGGGTTCGGCACCGCAAATTTCCTTGCCGGCGACGCGCGCGCTCATGCAGAGCGAGGGATCAGTCACGATGCGCGGTAAGCACGGGGATTACAGCCAGGAAACGCCAGCTACAGGCGCGACGCGCATTTATCTCGATGCCGCGGACCTGCGAGCGGATCAAATCCCGGCATCTGAGCCAGCCCGTCAGGGCTCAGCGGCGACCGGCAATCACGGCTGGACGCCGCTGCTCGAAGCTTGCCTCGCCGACTTCAAGGAAGCCACGGAGGCCGGTGATACCGCTTGCATTCCTGCGCTGGTCAAGATCGTGGCGGACCTTGCGCTGATCGAGCGCGGTGTGATCAGGCCGGGCAGCCGCCGGGCGCAGCAGGCGCTGCGCGTCGGCCGGTTCAGCCTCGCGCGCCACCTGATCACGCGCCATCTTGCCAAGCCAAGCCTGTCGCCAGGGATGGTCGCCGGCATGCTCGGCGTCTCGGTCCGCTACCTGCACGTCCTGTTCGAGGCGACCGGGGCAAGCTTTTCGCAGACCGTCACCGCCCAACGCCTGAGCGAGAGCCGAAGGTTGCTTTGCGAGAAGCCGCCGCGGCCGATCGCCGACATCGCCCTCACCTGCGGGTTCGGCAGCCTCGCCACCTTCTACCGGATATTTGGCGATTCCGAAGGCCTGACGCCCGGCGGATTCAGGATGAAAAACAGCGCGGAGGCCCCCGCTGTGACCTCGCCGTCCGGGGCGGGGGTCGTGATTCATTTGACCGCCAAATGACGAAAAGACGCGTATTTCAGTCAAAACGTTAAGCTTTTTCGGCCATCCGGCTGGTTCCAAGATTGACTTTACCGCTTTCGCCCCTATGTTGCGGGCAACGCGGCCCTCGGATCGAAACGCGATTCGTCAGGTTTGCCGTCCGTCGGCGTTAGTCAGAGCCCCCGAGCTTTATAGAAAAGCGAGCCGTTTCGGGGCCGAACGCGACAGCCTTTTACCTGCGATGCCGAACGGCGGTTTCGACCAGAGGCTCAATGTCTTTTTCCAATCTAGGCCTGTCCGATAAGGTCCTCGCCGCAGTTGCGGCCACCGGTTACACCAATCCCACTCCGATCCAGGAACAGGCAATCCCGCACGTTCTCGCCCGGCGCGACGTCCTCGGCATTGCCCAGACCGGCACCGGCAAGACCGCTGCCTTCGTTCTCCCGATGCTTACCCTGCTCGAGAAGGGCCGCGCCCGGGCACGGATGCCGCGCACCCTGATCCTCGAGCCGACCCGCGAGCTTGCCGCGCAGGTGAAGGAGCAGTTCGACAAATACGGCGCCGGTCAGAAATTGAACGTGGCGCTCCTGATCGGCGGCGTCTCGTTCGGCGACCAGGACTCCAAGCTGATGCGCGGCGTCGACGTCCTGATCGCAACGCCCGGCCGCCTGCTCGACCACACCGAACGCGGCGGGTTGCTGCTCACCGGCGTCGAGCTGCTGGTGATCGACGAAGCCGATCGCATGCTCGACATGGGTTTCATCCCCGACATCGAGCGCATCTGCAAGCTCGTCCCGTTCACGCGGCAGACCCTGTTCTTCACCGCGACGATGCCTCCGGAGATCAGCCGCATCACCGAGGCCTTCCTTCACAATCCTGCGCGGATCGAAGTCTCCAGGCCCGCGACCACCGCCGTCACCGTGACGCAATTGCAGGTCCCGGCCGGTCGCGAAGCGCATGACAAGCGCGAGATCCTCCGCCGCCTGCTGCGCGATGCCAAGGATCTCAACAACGCGATTATCTTCTGCAATCGCAAGCGCGAAGTCGCCGTCCTTCACAAGTCACTCCAGAAGCACGGCTTCAGCGTCGGTGCCCTGCACGGCGATATGGATCAATCCGCCCGCACCGCGGCCCTCGATCAATTCCGGAAGGGCGAGATTCCGCTGCTCGTCGCCTCCGACGTCGCCGCCCGTGGTCTCGACATTCCCGCGGTGAGCCACGTCTTCAATTTCGACGTACCGCACCACCCCGACGACTATGTCCACCGCATTGGCCGTACTGGCCGCGCCGGACGCACCGGTACTGCGATCTCCATCGTCACCTCGCTCGATAGCAAGTCGATGACCGCGATCGAGAAGCTGATCGGCCAGCCGATCCCGCGCGCTGAGGGCGACTACACCGTTCACAGCGAAGCCTCCGACGAGGACGCCGCGCCGCGCCGCTCGCGTGGCCGCGATGGTGTCCGCGGCGGCCGCAAGCCGCGCCGCGAGCGCGAGGCGCGCCACGGTGAACGCGAGCCGCGTCACGGTGAACGCGAAGCGCGTCACGAGCGGGAGCCCCGCGAGGAGCGCGCAGCGAAGCCGGAGCGTGAACCGCGCCACGGCCGCAATTCGGCTCCGCAGGCCGCTCCGTCGCACGTGCCGTCGATCGGGCGTGCCGAGCCACGGCGGCCGCAGCGCGAGGTGGACCATGAGCCCGCCGATCATTCGCACCTGCCCGCCTTCCTGCTACGACCTGTGCGCGCACGCGCATAAGGCCTGCTCTGATGCCGCCGCGCCAGCGGCGGTATTCCGGACACTTCTGTTACCGCCCACGACCGGCGCACGCGCTGATCCTCAGCGTTTGAAGCAAATGCGCCCAGTTTGCGCCTCGCACCAAAGCGCGATGAGATTTGCGCGAAGCGTCATCGCGCCTTAGCTCGTTGTTTGAGCATGATCTTTTCGGAAAACCGCTGCGCACTTTTCCGGATCATGCTGTAGCGAGCAAACGAAAAGCGCCCGAAAGTGGCGCTCAAGGCGGACAAACATCGGGCGCGCCGCATGGTCGCCGCAGCCGGCTCCCCGTAGTTCCACTGTTTACCTTGCCTTCACTCTCGTCCCGTACCCTCGCCCCAATAGTTTAGTCATTGCTGCCGGGTTTAATCGGCATTGCGTGCATTGAGGACGTGACAGTGGTCAAGCTGCTGGACGAACACGAACGTACGTTGGCCTTTGCCGAAGTCGCGCTTGGCCAGATCCGCTCGCTTCGCCAGACCGCAGTCCCCCGCAACTATGAAATCTGGTACGTCTACGCGACCGGATACAACGCGCCGCTCAACAAGGTCATCAACGAGACGCTGGCGCGCAGTGGCAAGCTCTCTGAATCCGATCTCGAGCAGATCTACGAAACCTACCTTTCGCACATCAAGACCTCGGACCGCATCGACAAGGTCGGCGCGCGCGTCATCGGCGAGATCGACGCCGTCATGAAGCTGATCACCGATGCGCTCGGCGTGTCCGCGACCTATGACGCCAGCCTCGTCGGCGCCAGCGATAAGCTTGCGAGCGCGACCACCCGCGATCACATCAACGCAATCGTCGATAGCCTGGCGAAATCGACGCGCGAGATGCGCGAGACCAATCAGGCATTGGAGAACCGGCTCGCGCTGTCGAAGTCGGAGATCAGCGACCTGCAGCACAGCCTCGAGGCGATCCGTGCCGAGAGCCTGACCGATCCGCTCACCGGCCTCGGCAACCGGAAATATTTCGACCGCTCGATCGACATGGCGGTGCAGGCCGCGCTGGCCAGCGGCGAGCCGCTGTCGCTCCTGATGTTCGACATCGACCACTTCAAATCGTTCAACGACTCCTACGGCCATCTCACCGGCGACCAGGTGCTGCGGCTGGTGGCGCAGTCGCTGAAGCAGAACATCAAGGGCCAGGACATCACCGCCCGCTATGGCGGCGAGGAATTCGCAGTGGTGCTGCCCAACACGGCGCTGCGGCAGGCGCTGACGGTCGCCGACCACATCCGCCGCGCCGTGATGGCCAAGGAGCTGAAGAAGAAGTCGACCGGCGAGATCCTCGGCCGTGTCACGATCTCGGTCGGCGTCTCCATGCTGAAGCCGACTGACGACACCGACTCGCTGATCGAGCGCGCCGACGCCTGCCTCTATGCCGCCAAGCGCGCCGGCCGCAACCGTGTGATCTGCGAGGCCGATCCGGAATACAGCACCGAGATCCAGACCCGCGTGGCGTGATCTGGTCGCTCAACTGCCTCCACCGTCATTGCGAGCGAAGCGAAGCAATCCACCTGCCGCATATGCGGATCCATGGATTGCTTCGCTTCGCTCGCAATGACGTGGATGGATTGGCTGCCTCAGGATGCGGATCGCTTCTTTGCCGATCGCTTCTTCTTGGCCGATGGCCTCTTCGCGACCGCCTTTTCTGCCGTAGCTTTCTTGCCTGCAGTCTTCTTCGCAGGCGCCTTCGACTTTCGCGCAGCCGCTCGTTTCCTCGGCCGCTTGCGCAGGCCGGCGCGCTTGGCGGCGCCGAGTGCCGACCGTGCCCAGACTGCGAGTTCTTCCGAATCATCGAACAGCCGTGCCGGCAGCTGCCAGTAGGAGTTCACCGTGACGGTCTTCGACCGTGTCTGATACTGGAATGGCCCGCAGCCCTCCGCCTCAAATTGCGGGATGGTCTGCTCGTCGGCGCGGAAATAAAGCCCGGCCCGCAGGGCCAGCGCGAAATTGGTGCCGTCAGCCGAGATGCCGTAGCCGGAGAACATCCGGCGCAGCGTGACCGGGCCGAAATCGGTGAACAGGTCGGTGAGGAATTCGCGGTCCATGTGCCGATCGCCCCCGTTTCTGTCGCCTCATGGTAAGGAGCACGTCTCCATCCATGTCATTGCGAGCGTAGCGAAGCAATCCATCGCGCAACAAGCGGAAACATGGATTGCTTCGCTACGCTCGCAATGACGGGCAACACAGGTGCCGATCACACAACAATCGATATGCGGACGTCTCTAAACCGTGGCCGGCTTGAGCTGCACCGATTCGCCGCAGCCGCAGGCGGAGACCTGGTTCGGGTTGTTGAACACGAACTGGGCCTGCATCTTGTCGGCCACATAGTCCATCTCGGTTCCAAGCAGGAACAGCACGGCCTTCGGATCGACCAGGATCTTCACGCCCTTGTCCTCGACCACTTCATCGGTCGGACGGATCTCGTGAGCGTATTCGACGGTATAGGACTGTCCGGCGCAGCCACCATTCTTGATGCCGACGCGCAGCCCGACGATCTCGGAATCGGCGCGCTTGGTCAGCTCTGTGATCCGCTCCGCGGCGGCATCGGTTAGTTTCATGACCTGCGGGCGCGGCCGCTTCGGCTTGGCTGGGGTTGGTGAAGCTTGCGTCATGTCACTCATGTGGTCAGTCCCAGCGGCAATTCAATTGCCGGTCCTCTTGAGCCTAAGTTCAATCCGTAAAGGTTCTGACTTGATCAGAACCTTTACCTCTTGTTCTGACGCGTTTTCTTCACGCGAACCGGCATCCACTTCGCTCGAAAACGCTGTGACGCATCACCACATATTGAGGACGAGGCGTGCCTCGTCCGACATCCGGTCCGGCGTCCAGGCCGGATCCCACACCAGATTGACGTTGACGACGCCGACGCCGGGAACGCTGGCGACCGCGTTCTCCACCATCTGCGGCAGCTCGCCGGCGGCCGGGCAGTTCGGCGTGGTCAGCGTCATCATGATGTCGACCGAGCGATCATCCTTGAGATCAACCTTGTAGATCAGGCCGAGTTCGTAGATGTCGGCCGGGATTTCCGGGTCGAATACCGTCTTCAGCGCCGCGACGATCTCGCCGCTCATGCGCTCGGTCTCCTCCGCCGGCAGTGCCGAGGTGGTTTCCATGGTGGCCGTCTTGACTTCGGCTGTATCGGTCATGCGAACAATTCCCGCGCCTTGATCAGCGCCTGCGCCAGATGGTCGACTTCTTCCCTGGTATTATACATCCCGAAGGATGCACGGCAGGTGGCCGTCACGTTGAACCGCTCTAAAAGCGGCATCACGCAATGCGTGCCGGCGCGCACCGCAATGCCCTGACGATCGATCACGGTCGCGACATCGTGGGGATGCGCGCCCTTCATTTCGAACGAGATCACCGGGCCCTTGTTGCGAGCGGTTCCGATCACCCGCAGCGAGTTGATCTCGCGCAGGCGCTCCTGCGCATAGGTGAGCAGCTCATGCTCATGCGCGGCGATGCGCTCCTTGCCGATCGAATTGACGTAGTCGATCGCAGCCCCCAGCCCGATCGCCTCGACGATCGGCGGCGTCCCGGCCTCGAACTTGTGCGGCGGATCGCCATAGGTGACCCAGTCCTTGGCCACCTCACGGATCATCTCGCCGCCGCCGTTGAACGGCCGCATCGCCACCAGATGCTCGTGCTTGGCATAGAGCGCGCCGATGCCGGTCGGTCCGTACACCTTGTGACCGGTAAAGGCGTAGAAATCGCAATCGAGGTCCTGGACGTCGATCGGCAGGTGCACCGCGCCTTGCGCGCCGTCGACCAGCACCGGGATGCCGCGGTCGTGCGCCAGTCGGATCACGTCCTTGACCGGAACCAGCGTGCCGAGCGCGTTCGACATCTGGGTGATCGCGACGATCTTGGTACGCGGGGTCAGAAGCTTCTCGAACTCCTCGATCAGGAAGTTGCCCTCGTCGTCGACCGGTGCCCACTTGATCACGGCACCATGGCGCTCCCTGAGGAAGTGCCACGGCACGATGTTGGAGTGGTGCTCCATGATCGAGAGGACGATCTCGTCGCCCTCCCTGATGTTCACCCCGCCCCAGGACGACGCCACCAGGTTGATCGCCTCGGTGACGTTGCGGGTGAAGACGATCTCTTCACTGCGGCGGGCGTTGATGAACTGCGCGACCTTGCCGCGGGCGCCCTCATAGGCCTCGGTCGCGGCATTGGCGAGGTAATGCAGGCCGCGATGCACATTGGCGTATTCGCTCTTGTAGGCCTCGGTCATGCGGTCGAGCACCGCATTCGGCTTCTGCGCCGAGGCCGCGTTGTCGAGATAGACCAGCGGCTTGCCGTAGATCTGCATGGCGAGCGCCGGGAAATCCTGCCGCACCAGCGCGACGTCGTAACTGCCGTTGGCGACCGCCTTGTGCATGCTCACGCCCTCGCCTGAAGCCAGCGCTGCGCGGTGGCAATTGCGACCTCGCGCAACGCGTCGCTGGCGATGGTCTCGATCGCCTCGCCGACGAAGGCCTGGATCAGGAGCGCCTGCGCTTCCTTCTCGGGCAGTCCGCGGGCGCGCATGTAGAACAGCAGGCTTTCGTCGAGCGCGCCGGTGGTCGCACCGTGACCGCAGGTGACGTCGTCGGCGAAGATCTCGAGTTCGGGCTTGTTGTCGGCCTCCGCGTCGTCGGACAGAAGCAACGCACGGGTCATCATCTTGGCGTCGGTCTTCTGCGCGTCGGGGCGGACGATGATGCGGCCCTGGAACACCGAATGGGCGCGGTCGTCGACAACGGCACGGAAGATCTCGCGGCTCGCGCAGTGCGGCACCGCGTGATCCATGAACAGCGTGGTGTCGGCGTGCTGCTTGCCGTTGATCAGATTGACGCCGTTGGTCTCGACCGTCGAGCCCTCGCCGGCGCAGGTCACCGCCAGCTGATAGCGGCTGACATGACCGCCCGAGGTCAGGCCGAAGGTGTTGAAATGGGCATGCGCGCCGAGCGACACCGTCGCCGAGGAAATGTTGAAGGCATCGACGCTGTCTTCGACCAGGCGCACGTGATCGAGCCGTGAATTGTCACCGATCGCAACAACCAGTCCGTCATGGGTCTGGTAGGCCTTGGCGCCGTCGGCGGCGAGACAGCTCTCCACCAGCGTCACGCCGGTATCGCGGCCGAGCCGGAGCAGCGACCGCGTGAACGTCGAGGCCGGCGCAGTGCCGGATGCGACATGCACGATGTGCAGCGGCTGGGTCAGCACCGTGCCGTTGGCGACGTCGATGACGACCCCGTCGGTCGCCATCGCGCCATTCAGCGCGATCATGGGGTTGGCGACATCAGACGCGAGAGCCTGTGTCGCGACGATCTCGTCGCCGGCTTCCAGCGCAACGCGCAGCGGATTGATCGAGAGCCCTTTCTCCAGATCTCGCCAATCGGAGAGATCAGGCGCGAACGCGCCGTCGACCAGCACCAGACGCCGGACGCCTTCGATCGCGCGGGCCTGTACGACGGCCCTGGCGCGGCTCAGCGCGGCATCATCCGGTGCCGCCGCGAGCGGCAGCACCTCGCGCATCAGCGCGCGCAGGTCGGTGTATTTCCAGTCCTCGATCCGGCGATGCGGCAGGCCTGATCGTTCATAAGCCTCGAAGGCCTGGCGCCGCTGATCGGCGATCTTGCCCTCGCCCGGCAGACGGTTGCGCACCACGGCGAATGCATCGCCCAGCGCGCGCCCGGTCTCGGTCTTTGCAACAACGTTCATCACAAAACCCGCGTTTGTCAGGCAGCGTCTTCGAACTGCGCGTAACCGGACTCTTCCAGCTCCAGCGCCAGTTCCTTGCCGCCGCTCTTCACCACCCGGCCCTTCGACATCACGTGCACGAAGTCCGGCACGATGTAGTTGAGCAGCCGCTGATAGTGGGTGATCACGACCATCGCGCGCTGCGGCGAGCGCAGTGCGTTGACGCCGTCGGCCGCGATCCGCAGCGCGTCGATGTCGAGGCCGGAATCCATTTCGTCGAGGATGCAGACGGCCGGCTCGAACAGCGCCATCTGCAGAATCTCGTTGCGCTTCTTTTCGCCGCCGGAGAAGCCGACATTGACGCCGCGCTTCAACATGTCCTGCGGAATGTTCAGCGACTTGGCGACCTCGCGGACCTTCTTGAGGAAGGCCGGCGACGAGATCTCCTCCTCGCCGCGCGCCTTGCGCTGGGCGTTGAGCGCCGCGTGCAGGAAATTCCAGGTGGTGACGCCGGGGATCTCGACCGGATACTGGAACGCCAGGAACACGCCCTTGGCGGCGCGCTCGTTGGGCTCCATCTCCAGCAGGTCCTCGCCCCTGAACAGGATCTGCCCGCCGGTGACTTCATAGCCCGGCTTGCCGGCGATGACGTGGGAGAGCGTCGACTTGCCGGAGCCGTTCGGCCCCATGATCGCGTGCACCTCGCCCGGGTTCACCGTGAGCGACAGCCCGTGGAGGATCTCACGCTCCTCGACACGAACCTGCAGATCTTTCACTTCAAGCAGAGACATCTGATTTTTCCTGAGCATCACCCCGAGGCGCGTCGGCCGCGCCGTTGGCGGGATGGATTAGCCAACCGAACCTTCAAGGCTGATCGAGATCAGCTTCTGCGCTTCCACCGCGAACTCCATCGGCAGTTGCTGCAGCACGTCCTTCACGAAGCCGTTGACGACGAGGCCGACGGCTTCCTCCTGCGAGAGCCCGCGCTGGATGCAGTAGAACAGCACGTCCTCGGAAATCTTCGACGTCGTCGCTTCATGCTCGAACGTCGCCGAGGAATTCTTGGCCTCGACATAGGGCACGGTGTGCGCGCCGCATTTGTCGCCGATCAGAAGCGAGTCGCAGGCGGTGTAGTTGCGCGCGCCGGTGGCCTTGCGGTGCGCGCTGACCAGGCCGCGATAGGTGTTCTGCGACTTGCCGGCGGCGATGCCCTTGGAGATGATCCGGCTCGACGTGTTCTTGCCGAGATGGATCATCTTGGTGCCGCTGTCGACCTGCTGGAAGCCGTTCGAGATCGCGATCGAGTAGAACTCGCCGCTCGAATTGTCGCCGCGCAGGATGCAGCTCGGATATTTCCAGGTGATCGCCGAACCGGTCTCGACCTGGGTCCAGGAGATCTTCGAATTGCGACCACGGCAGTCGCCACGCTTGGTGACGAAATTGTAGATGCCGCCCTTGCCTTCCGAATTGCCCGGGTACCAGTTCTGCACCGTCGAATATTTGATCTCGGCATCGTCGAGCGTGACGAGCTCGACCACGGCGGCGTGCAGCTGGTTCTCGTCGCGCTGCGGCGCGGTGCAGCCCTCGAGATAGGAGACGTAGGAGCCCTTGTCGGCGATGATCAGCGTGCGCTCGAACTGGCCGGTGTTGCGCTCGTTGATGCGGAAATAGGTCGACAGCTCCATCGGGCAGCGCACGCCCGGCGGCACGTAGACGAACGAGCCGTCGGAGAACACAGCCGAATTCAATGTCGCGAAGTAATTGTCCGAGGTCGGCACCACGGTGCCGAGATATTTCTGCACCAGCTCGGGATGCTCGCGGATCGCCTCCGAGATCGGCATGAAGATCACGCCGGCCGCCTTCAGCTCCTTCTGGAAGGTGGTCGCAACAGAAACCGAATCGAACACGGCGTCGACCGCGATCTTGCGGTTCGGCGTCTGCTCGCCACCGGGCGGCGGCTCGACGCCCTCGAGGATCGCAACCTCGCGCAAGGGAATGCCGAGCTTCTCGTAGGTCTTGAGGATTTCCGGATCGATCTCGTCGATCGAGGACAGCGTCTTCTTCGGCTTCGGCGCCGCGTAGTAGTAGATGTCCTGGTAGTCGATCTTCGGATAGTCGACACGGGCCCAGGTCGGCTCGGTCATGGTCAGCCAGCGGCGATACGCCTCCAGGCGCCATTCCAGCATCCAGGCCGGTTCGTTCTTCTTTGCGGAGATGAAGCGGACGGTGTCTTCCGACAGCCCCTTCGGGGCCTTGTCGGACTCGATCAGCGTCTCAAACCCATATCGATACTGGTCGACGTCGATGCGCCGGACGCGCTCGACCGTCTCTTGTACAGCAGGCATTCAATCCTCCGCTCGCGGTTTCAAGGACCGCGGTGGATCTCAAGTTCCGAAAATCTCTTACGATGCTTTGATGACGAAATCCGCTTAGAACAGTTCAAGCTGTGTTTCGTCGTCCCCCCTTAACTAAGGTATCGGCGAGCTTTCGCCAAGCCTTGAGGGTCAAATCCACGTCTGTCTCCGTGGTAGACCAGCCAAGACTAAGCCGCACCGCTCCCTGGGACACCTCCGAACGGTATCCCATTGCCTCCAGCACGTGGGACGGCTGGACCTTGCCCGAGGAGCAGGCGGAACCGGACGAGACCGCGATTCCCCCAAGGTCGAACCCGATGACCGCCGTCTCGGCCTTCATTCCGGGCGCCGTGAACAGAACGGTATTAGGCAACCGCTTGACGTCATCGGAGAACACCAGCACGTCCGGCGTCTGCCGCAGCCCGTGCTCGAGCCGGTCGCGCAGTCCCCTGACGCGGGCTGCATCGGCCTTCAGCGCCGCCATCGCGGCCTTGGCGGCCGCACCGAACCCGGCGATGCCGGCGATATTCTCGGTCCCTGCCCGCCGCCCGAGCTCCTGCCCGCCGCCGCGCAGAAACGCCTCAAGGCCCTCGACGCCCTCGGCGAGCACCAGCGCGCCCGCGCCCTTCGGTCCGCCGATCTTGTGCGCCGACAGCGTCACCAGGTCGGCCTGCGTCGAGGCCAGATCGAACGGGATCTTGCCGAACGCCTGGATCGCATCGACATGCAGCAGCCCGCCAGCCGCATGGACGATTTCGGCGACATCAGCCACCGGCTGAATGGCACCGGTCTCGTTGTTCGCCAGCATCACCGAGACCAGAGCCGGCGGACCATCGGCCAGCAGTGCGCGCAGATGGTTGAGATCGATCACACCGGCCCGCGTGACATGGATTGCGGAGGTCGCCTCCGTCGCAAACCGACCGCCCGCGAGCACGGACGCGTGCTCGATCGCCGACACCAGGAGCCGCTGCACCGGCGCGCCCGCAGCGCGGCGCAATCCCGGCGTCAGTGCGAGCGCATTGGCTTCGGTCCCGCCGGAGAGAAACACCACGTCCCGCGGCCGGCCGCCGACCGCCTTCGCCACGGCATTGCGGGCATCCTCAAGCAGCCGTCGCGCCCGCCGTCCCTCGCTGTGCACCGAGGACGGGTTGCCGATCAAATCCCACGCCGCAGCCATCGCCGCCTTCGCCTCCTGGCGAAGCGGCGTGGTGGCATTCCAGTCGAGATAGACGCGATCGTCCATGGAGCTATCCGCGGCAACCACCATGGTTGCGGCCTTCACTGCGAGATAACGACAGTTAACGACCGAGACCAGATCAGACGTCACCGGCACGGGAGATTTTTCCCGCGCGGCGGGAGCCTCGCGCTGCAGCCAGACACGGCGTTCGCGGTCCCCCAAGCGCGATCGCATTTTGACAGACTGAAACTTCAGGTAGCCTCCGAAGCAATCCGGCCGTGTCGATCCGGATCGCCGTCGCCGCGTCGGCAACGTGCGCGTCGCGACGCGGATTCGCGACCGCCAAGCGGCACAATTTTCCTTGATTTTTGCCCCTTGCGTCATGCTAGAAGGCCTCCAGCGTGCCGCGCGGCGGTGCCTGCGCCGATTTCATCACGAGCTGCTCTGTTCGCGAACCGTCGCTGAAGATGGCTCCAACCGGTTGATTGATCGACGTCAATCAAGGGAACGCGGCAATCAAGGGAACACAATGCCTGAAGTCATTTTCACCGGCCCTGCTGGCCGCCTCGAGGGCCGCTACCACCCGGCCAAGCAGAAGAACGCGCCGATTGCGATGATCC
This sequence comes from Bradyrhizobium sp. USDA 4503, assembly GCF_054055815.1. Lineage (NCBI taxonomy): Bacteria > Pseudomonadati > Pseudomonadota > Alphaproteobacteria > Hyphomicrobiales > Nitrobacteraceae > Bradyrhizobium > Bradyrhizobium sp. USDA 4503. Next base: position 1,166,722 of record NZ_JBSRXS010000001.1, on the reverse strand, counting down.
TGCATCCGCATCCGCAGTTCCACGGCACGATGAACCACCAGATCGTCTATCAGTGCTACTACGCGTTCGCGCATCGCGGCTTCTCGGTGCTGCGCTTCAACTTCCGTGGCGTCGGCCGCAGCCAGGGCTCGTTCGATCACGGCACCGGCGAATTGTCCGACGCCGCGAGCGCGCTCGACTGGGCGCAGGCGATCAATCCGGAGGCCCGTGCCTGCTGGGTTGCGGGCTTCTCGTTCGGCGCTTGGATCGGCATGCAGCTTCTGATGCGCCGGCCGGAGGTCGAGGGATTCATCTCGATCGCGCCGCCCGCCAATCTCTACGACTTCTCGTTCCTCGCGCCCTGCCCGTCGTCGGGCCTGATCGTGCACGGCGACAAGGATGCCGTGGTGCCGCCCAAGGACGTCAACACGCTCGTCGAGAAGCTGAAGACGCAGAAGGGCATCGTGATCGACCAGCAGGTCATCCCCGGCGCCAACCACTTCTTCGACGGCAAGCTCGAACCGCTGATGGAGACGGTGACCGGCTATCTCGACATGCGGCTGGCGAACGTGCGCTGACGACGCCGACCTTGTAGCCCGCATGAGCGAAGCGACATGCGGGTCGCGGCCGACAAGACCCCGGATATCGCTGCGCTCATCCGGGCTACGGCACTGACCTATTCCGGCGCCAGCTTCAGCGCCGCAATCCCGACCAGCACCAGCGCAATCCCTGCGACCTTCATCGGATTGAGCGCCTCGTTGAACAGCAGCACACCCATGGCCAGCGTGCCGGCCGCGCCGATGCCGGTCCACACCGTGTAGGCGACGCCGACACCGAGCACCTGCAGCGCGCGTCCGAGCAGGAACACGAACGCGGCGAGCAGCAGCAGCGAGACCAGCGTCCAGCCGAGCCGCGTATAGCCTTCGGCATATTTCATCGAAATCGCCCAGCCGACGTCCAGCAGGCCGGCGACGACGAGCGCGATCCAGGCAACCGAATGAGACATGGCTTACGCGGCAAGCTTCAGCATATGCGCGCGGTGGCCGACCAGGAACGCGTGCAGCAGCGCCGGATAGTCAGGCGACACCGCACTGCGTACGCTCGGCCGCTGTGCCAGCGCGCTGCGCCAGGCGCGAAGTTTTGGCGTGTGCGTGAAAACAGCGAGATCGGTCAGCTGGTCGAACAGATCGAAATAGCGGAAGATCGGCGCGAACACCGCATCCACCAGACTGAAATTCTTGCCGGCGAAGAACGGACCAGCGCCGAGTGCGGCCTCGACGCGCGCGAATTTTACCACGACAGCCTGCCGCTTGCTCTCGAAGGCTGCGGCATCGGTGGCAGTCTCGAGCCCCCAGAGGTCGCCGAGAATGGCCGAGCCGAACTCCATCCAGGCGCGATGCTCGGCGCGGACAAGAGGATCCTGTGGGTGCAGCTTCGCCCCCGCCTGCGTCTCCTCGATGTACTCGCAGATCACGTTGCTCTCGAACAGCGCGACCTCCTTGCCGTCGTCGCGCGTCACCACCAGCACCGGCACCTTGCCGAGCGGCGAGATCTTCAGGAACCAGTCCGGCTTGCTGGCGAGATCGATGTCGATCCGCTCGAACGGCACGCCCTTCTCACGCAGCGCGATCACCGCGCGTTGCACATAGGGACAGAGCTTGTGGCTGATCAGTTTCAGGGCGGCCATGACGAACCTCGCGTTCAATGCAACTGCATCGAATTAAATGCAGCGGCATGGAACTGTCAAGGTAGATGCATTTGCATCTAAATCACGGTCGCGCGATAATGCCCCCGGTCATCGGGATCGGCACCCCCGTTGTGGCAGGGTAGCTCAGAGGCAGGCCCTTCATGCCGCGCGCGGCAAGGAAGCCGAACGCCTGCGCCTCGATCGCATCCGCCGCCCAGCCGAGCGCCTCGGCCGGCTCGACGGTCGCCGGCGCGAGGCGCTCGCGCAGCATCCGCAGCATCGTGAGGTTGGAGGCGCCGCCGCCACAGATGATCCAGCTTTTCGGCTGTTTCGGCAGCAGCGGCACGACGCGGGCGATGGCCGCGGCCGTGAAGGCGGTCAACGTCGCGGCGCCATCGGCCGGCGCCACGGCGCCGAGCTTGAGACTGGCGAAGTCGTTGCGGTCGAGCGATTTCGGCGGCGGCAGCGCAAAGAACGGCAGCTTCAGCGCCTGTGCGATCCAGGCGTCGTCGGGCTTACCCATTGCGGCGAACTTGCCGGCGGTGTCGAACGGCTGATGCATCTGACGGAACATGAAGTCATCCAGCAGCGCATTGCCCGGCCCGGTGTCGCAGGCGATCAGCGTGTCCGTGCCGTCGATATAGGTGATGTTGGAGACGCCGCCGATATTGACCACGACGATCGGCCCCTCGCGGTTCAGCGATTGCGCCAGCGCGCGGTGGTAGACCGGCACGAACGGCGCGCCCTGCCCGCCGGCCTCGACGTCGGCGGCACGGAAATCGTGCATCACCGGAATGTGGATCACCTTGGCGAGCGCCAGGGCATCGCCGATCTGCACCGTCAACCTCCGCTCGGGGCGATGCAGCACGGTCTGGCCATGGAACCCGACGATGTCGATGTCCTGGGCCGAGATCCGGTGCTGTGCCGTGAAGCTGGCGACTGCCTCGGCATGGGCCGTGGTGACGGCCTGCTCGGCCTGCCGCAAAATCCCCGGCCGGGCGTCGCGCCGCGACAGATGGACCGCCTCCGTCAGCGCCTGGCGCAGCAGGCTGCGCTCGCCTTCGGTATAAGGCCGATAGCCCGAGGGGCCGAAGGCCTTGATCTGGCGGCCGTCGGTCTCGATCAATGCCACGTCGACCCCGTCGAGCGAGGTGCCGCTCATCAGACCGAGTGCCGTTAACATCATGCTGGAAGCGCCCCAGCCGGGAACCCCCGGCTTGTCTCAAACAAGTACATCCTATAATGCCACTGCGCGTCCGCCTGCGGCAGCCTCAAGCATCAAGGTTCCGCAAATAGATGCAAAAACCGTAAAACAAGAATGATCTGGCTCGCCGACAAATGACTGCATTTAAATCGGATTTCCTGAACACTTTACAGGAACGCGGCTTCGTCCACCAGTGCTCCGATTTCGAGGGCCTCGACGCGCTTGCCGCGAAGGGCCAGGCGACCGCCTATGTCGGCTATGACTGCACCGCGCCGTCGCTGCACATCGGCAACTTCCTCACCATGATGATGCTGTACTGGCTGCAGCAGAGCGGCAACAAGCCGATCACGCTGATGGGCGGCGGCACCACGATGGTCGGCGACCCCTCCGGCAAGGACGAGACGCGCGCAATGCGCACGGTTGCGGAGATCGAAGCCAACAAGGTCTCGATCCGCGGCGTGTTCGCCAAGGTGCTGCGCTATGGCAACGGGCCTTCCGACGCCATCATGCTCGACAATGCCGAGTGGCTGACCAAATTGAACTGGATCGAGATGCTGCGCGACATCGGCCGGCACTTCTCGGTCAACCGCATGCTGACCATGGACTCGGTGCGGCTACGGCTCGAGCGCGAGCAGGAGATGAGCTTCATCGAATTCAACTACATGGTCTGCCAGGCCTACGACTTCGTCGAGCTGTCGCGCCGCGCGGGCTGCCGGCTGCAGATGGGCGGCTCCGACCAGTGGGGCAATATCGTCAACGGCGTCGATCTCGGCCGCCGCATGGGCACGCCGCAGCTGTTCGCGCTGACCACGCCGCTGCTCACCACCGCCTCCGGCGACAAGATGGGCAAGACCGCCAAGGGCGCGGTGTGGCTCAACGCCGACCAGTTCTCGCCCTACGATTTCTGGCAGTACTGGCGCAATGTCGAGGACGCCGACGTCGTCAAGTTCCTCAAGCTGTTCACCATCCTGCCGATGAGCGAGATCAGCAAGCTTGCCGCGCTGGCCGGCGGCGAGATCAACGAGGCCAAGAAGGTGCTGGCGACCGAAGCGACCGCCCTGCTTCATGGCCGCGATGCAGCGAACGAAGCCGCCGAGACCGCGCGCCGCACCTTCGAGGAAGGTGCGCTGGCCGAAACCTTGCCGACGGTGGAAATTCCGCGCGGCGAATTTGAAGCCGGCGTCGGCGTGCTGGTCGCCTTCGTCAAGGCCGAGCTCGTCGCTTCCAACGGCGAAGCGCGCCGGCAGATCAAGGGCGGCGGCCTGCGCGTCAACGATGCAGCCGTGACCGATGAGAAGATGCTGCTGACTTCGGCCAATCTCACGCCGGAAGGCGTGGTGAAACTGTCGCTCGGCAAGAAGCGCCACGTCCTGCTGAAGCCTGCATAGGCGCATTCGCATTTGTCGGTTGTCGGGAGCGCGGAAAGCGCGCTCCCATCTTTCCGATGGACCAGACCACGCCTCCGAACGACACGCTTGCAACGCCGGCGAAGCAGTCCCGCGTCGCGCTGAACGTGCTCGCGCTCTGCTTCGTGCTGTCGGTGCTTGGGCGCGGCCTTAGCGACAGCTTCACCGTTTTCCTGAAACCGATCTCGGAAAATTTCGGCTGGGACCGCGCCTCTGTGGTGTCGGTCTACTCGCTGACCTGGCTCGCCAGCGGCCTGACCGCGCCACTGGTCGGACGCCTGTTCGACCGCTCGGGTCCGCGCCTGGTCTATGCGCTCGGCCTCTCGCTGCTCGGTTGCGCCTTCCTCGTCGCCTCGCGCGCGCAAGCGCTCTGGCAATTCCAGCTCAGCGTCGGCCTCTGCGTCGGTTTCGGCACCGCGCTGATCGGCAATGTGTCGAATTCGATCCTGCTCGGCCGCTGGTTCGGACCACGCCTGCCGACCGCGATGGCCGTGATGTATTCGGCGACCGGCGCCGGCCTGTTGCTGCTGTTGCCGCTGTCGCAGGTTCTGATCGACCGGATCGGCTGGCGCGAGGCCTATCAGGTGTTCGGCGTCGGCGCGCTCTGCCTGCTTGTTCCGCTGGTCTTTCTGCCGTGGCGGCTGCTCGCCGGCGGATCGCCGCATATCGTCCGGAAAGCGGAAAGCAGCTTGGCCGACGAAGGCTGGACACTGCTCAGCGCGATGCGCCACCACGCCTTCTGGGCGCTGTTCTCCACCTTCTTCTTCACCGCGATCGCGATGTATGCGCTGACCGCGCAGATCGTCGCCTATCTGATCGATGTCGGCTTCCCGCCGCTACAGGCGGCAACCGCCTGGGGCTTCTCCGGCGTCGCGCTGTTCGTCGGCATGCTGGGCGTGTCCACCCTCGACGGCATCATCGGCCGCCGGCCCTCGGTCTTGTTCAGCTACGGCGTCTCGATCCTCGGCATCATTCTGCTCTGGCTGCTGCAGTGGTATCCGAACTACTGGCTGCTGACCGGCTTCATCATCTGCTTCGGCAGCATGATCGGCTCGCGCGGCCCGTTGATCACCGCGACCGCGCTGAAGATCTTCCGCGGCGAGCGCGTCGGTACGATCTACGGCACGATCATGATCGGCAGCGGCCTTGGATCAGGGCTAGGCTCATGGGGCGGCGGCCTGATCCACGACTGGACCCACAGCTACAATCCGCTGATCGCCTTCGCGCTGGTCAATGTGGTGCTCGGCCTGATCCCGTTCCTGGTGGTGCCGGCGCTGCGACGGTGAGTTCGGACGCGTCCGCTTGCCCCTGCGGAGGCGATGTGGAATCCGACACGAACGCATGCCGGCCTTGGGCCAACGCCTTTGGGCCGACAGGCGGCATTCGCGAAATGAAACAGGCCGCCAACAGCAGCGGCCCTAGTCGATGGCTCCAATTCCTTGATTGCGAGAACCGACTCGAGCAGGCTTGTAAGCCCGGAAGTCGATCCTCTGGTCCGGTACTGCTAGCCGCAGCGACGAACTCTCCGGACCGATCCGTCGTCACGCTCGATCGTGACGGTGCGGCATCCGCGATATCCGCGATCATACCCGTAGGCGCGATAAGCGGGTCGATCGTAGTCTCGGTAGTAACGGGGCTCCGGGCCCACTCTCACGCCGCCGAGCGGAGTATCAACGGCAACCTGAGCTGACGCGGGTGCAATGGAGATCGGCGTGGCCACAGCGAAACCGGCGACCGCCAGTACACCAGCCAATAACAGGGCTCTCATGAGAGTTCCTCCTGAGTTGTTGAATTGCTCTCCAACATCCCAGACAGGGCAAGGTTCCTGCGCGAACGTCATCCGGGCGGCGGGCCGCTCGGACTTGGTCGCAGCCTCGGATGAATGCGGACAGGAACCCGCCGCTGCGCGTCAGCGCGCGAGCTCGACCGACCTTGAAAGCAGGCGTCGATGAGCGAGCGTTCTAGTTGTTCGTCGTCGGCAGATCGTTCGGGCCGTACTGCTTGAACTCGAAGATCTTGCGCGTCAGGCCGGGCGCCAGCGCGGAGATCGGGTTGACGCGCAGCACCGGCGCGCTCGGCGTTCCCACCACTTCATACGTCACGCCGATCAGGCCTTCATTGCTGCCGGCGCCGAGGAAAATCCCGAAGAACGGGATCTGGCCGAACATGTTGTTCAACCCGTACATCGGAATGAAGGTGCCGTTCATCCGCACCTGGTTTCCGATATAGTCGATGCTGCCTTCGATGGTCGCGCCGATGGTCGGTCCCTTGACCACACCATTGCGGATCGAAAGCTGGCCGCTCTGGCGCGTGAATTCGGCGCGTAGCGCGTCGAACCCGATGCCGTTCTGGGTGCTGACCGGCCCGCCGGCAACGGCGCGATCGAGTTGGGTTTCGCCCTTCACCGAGAATCCGGTGATATTGATGAGCCCTTCCCTGGGGCTCGGCTCAGGGATCGGCGGCTCCATCGCGAGCGTAAGCTGGCCGCCGACCACCTTCGAATAGGTGTCGATGAAGCGCAGGAACGCACCGGCGTCGCTGGTCTGCAGATAGATCACCTCGCGGCCCTGCTGGCGTCCGCGCATATCGACCGTGACGGGGGTGTCGCGGCCGACCTTGCCGCTCAGCGTGAACGCCTTGAAGAACCCGTTGCGGCGCGAGACCTTGGCGTCGACGCTGCGCAGCGCTTCGCCGTTGAATCCTGCGACCGCGCCGAGTTTCAGATCGACATCGAAATCGGTGGTCCTGGTCTTGCTCTTGGGATCGCTGTCGCGGCCGGAGATCGCCGACTTCAGGAAGCCGCGACCGTCGAACACGTCGCCGCGCATCGTGACCTTGATCACGCCGTCGGGACCGCGATCGGCCCGCAGCGAGGTCTTGTCGCCTTCCGACGGCGCGTAGGTCGGGAAGTACGCATTCATGAGATCGCCGTTCTGGTCGACCTCGAGCGCCCCCTTGATCGACACGCCTGCGCCGTCGATCGAGATATCCTCGAACCGGGTCGATTGCCCCTTCGGCACCACGTTGAAGGTCGCTTTGCCGGCACGGCCCTGCGCCTTGACCCAGCCCGGCAGGATGTTGTCGAGCTTGAGCTGGGTCAGGTCGGCCTCGACGCCCATCTTGGTGGTGGGATTGTCGCCGCTGCCAATCTTGCCGCTCAGCTTGATCGGGATCGCGCCCGAGACCGCGGGACCGAGATCAAGCCCGAGGCGCGCGCGGCTCGCATCATCCAGCGTCGCCTGCAGCTTGACGTCAGCGTCGCCTTCGGCCGGCTTGCGGTAGTCGAGCGAGGCCGCCTGCCCGTTGATCTTGACATCGCCCTTGACCTGGAAACCGGCATTGCTGGCGATCACCTTCAGCGCGTTGGCTTCGAGCTTCTGGTTCATCACCAGCTTGTCGACGGCAACGCCGGCGATGTCGGCGGTGACCGAGTAGAGCGTATCGGCCTTGGTCAGCTCGCCCTTCACGGGCATGCCGAGGTTGATCGTCGCGGTGACGTTGCCCTTGCTGGCGTTGGGATCGATCGGCGGACCGGAGAGATCGCTGAGCCGGTCGGAGGCGAGAATTTCGGCGGCAGCCGGCACCGGACAGTCGACCCGGAACTTGACCTTCGACGGCGACGGCTTCGGCGCCATGTCCGGCACCTCGAAGGTGAAGTCCGACAGCGTGATCTTGCGGCCCGCCGGCGTGTCGGCAATGCCCTGGTTGATGGTCACGGTCGCGCTGCGTCCGGTCACCCTGGCCTTCAGATCCGCGTCATGCACCGCGGGCATCTGGTCCACCGGACGCACTGTGACACCGGAGGCGACAATGTTGACCGAGAGGCCGTCATCCGGAATCGGCGGTCCCTTGCGCGACAGGTTGTGCACCGGCGAATTGACGCCGACATCGATACGCTGGAGCGTGCCGCGGTCGATCCGCTCGAGCACCCATTCGCGAACCTCGGGCACGATGATGACCGGCCACATCCGTTTCAGGGCCGAGGCCGACATCGGCGTGCCGGCGAATCCGAGCTGCAGCCGCGGCTCGCCGGAATAGTCGATGCTGCCGGTTCCGGCGACGCCGATCTCGCCATTGGAGATGTCGGCCTGGGTCAGCAGCACGCGCTTCTTGTCGGTGTCGAACCGGAAGCCGATGTTGATGCGATTGAAGATCAACGGTGGTTCGTTCTTGTCGGCGCCGGCCAGCACGATGGTGCCGCCCGACAGGCCGGCCTGCCAGTCGGTGACGTTGTCGTTCGGCGGCTCGAGATGGCCGAGCAGCGTGATGCGGTTGGCGCCCGAGACGACCTTGATCGGCGCCAGCAGTACGCGCCGGCCCGAATCCCATTCCACGCTCATCTCGGCCGCATCGATCGGCATCGGATAGTCGGGCGTGTCGGTGTCGATGATGTTGCCGGCGCCGACATTGATCTTGCCGCGGAAGTATGTCGGCAGGCCGTCGCGGCCGAGTTCGCCCTTCATCTCGCCCGACAGCGGCAGGTCGGCGGTGTAGGTCAGATCCTTGGTCCGGAGCGCGAGCAGGATGTTCCGGGTGGAAACCTTGTCGGCTTTGATGTCGACCGAGCGCACGCCGTTCTGCTGCGGTCCGACCAGCACGCGCACCGACCAGGGCTTTGCGCCCTCCTCGCCGAAGCTGAGCGCGACGCCGCCGCCGCTCGGGCGCCGCAGGCTGAGGCTGATGTTCTCGAAGCTCCATTTGTTGCCGCGCTGCTGATCGTCGACGACGAGATTGCCGTTCTTCAGGCCGATCTCGTTGAGGTTCTGCCCGTCGAGGCCGGTCATGCTGAGGCTGTCGAGCCAATCGAGACCGGCGAGCAGCCCGCTCTGAGCCGAATCGGACGCGCCCGCGGAGGGCTCGGCGGCAGCTGGCGGCGAGGCAACCGGCGGCGGGGCTGCGGGTGTCGGACGCGGGAATGTCGGCGGCATCCCCGCCTCCCGCTTGGAGGCAACGCCGGTGGCCAGCGGTTTTGCGGTGTCACCGGCGGACACGGTGACATTGCCGTCCGGCGTGATGCGCACCGACAGCTCCGCGTCGACCAGATTGAGGCTCTCCGCCCGCAACTGGCCCATCAAGAGCGCGGTTCCCGACAGGCGCACTTCGGCCTTGGGCGCGCTCGCAACCACCGCATGGTCGCGGTCGCGGACGATGATGTCGCGGATGCGCACCGCGATCCTGACGCGGCCGGCGCGCTCGATCTGCGTTCCGCCGACCTCGACCGTGTTGCCGTGGCCGATGTTCTCCTCGATCGCCGCGGCGAGCCACGGCGTCGCCATGTCGAGATTGATCGGGCCGGCGCCGAGCCGCCACCACAGCCCGCCGAAGCAGGTCGCGAACATCGCGACCAGCACCACGAGGACCAGTCCGATGCGACGGATCCAGCGCTCGCCGTTCAACCAGCGCCGCATGCCGGAGCAGAAATCGGTGAAGCGATGCAGGTTGGTGTGGGAACGCGCCAGCAATTGCCGCGCACGGTTGCCCGCCGCCTCATCCTGCTCGTCCCACGCAGCGTCGTCCTCCCATTGCGAGAGGTCAGCCCCGGCGCGCGGATTTGGACCCTGCGGCGACGTGTTCCTTGCCATTGCCTCTCGGTGCTGACGGCGAAGCTGATCGCCGCCATCGGGGCGCCCGTCGATCCGTATCGAGCGCTCCTGTGCCGGCATCGCCGCCTATCCTCGCCTAATCATGTTACTCGCCGATGGCCCCCAGAGCGGACCAAACCAACCAATCAAAAGCCAATTCAGCAAGCGGACGGGTCACGCGTCGAATTCCTTGTCACCATACTCCGTGGCCATCAAACTTGCCCAGCGGCCGGTGCGAATCCGGCCGCCGCCAATAAGACCGCAATACCCCAATGGTTGAGCTTCGGAAAGCGACGAAAGGAAGGCGTATGTCCAAGAAAACGCGCAAGAAATCCTCCAACACAACCGGGAAGCGGGTCGCAACAAAGGTTGCGCGCGCCGCAAGCGCAAGCACTGGGAAGTCCGCGACGAAAACCCGCACAGCGGTTGCGAAGAAGGCAGCGGCCAAGAAAACAACTAAGAAAACGACCAAGGCGACCGCAGCGGGTGTTCGAAGCAAAGCCTCGCACAAGGCGGCATCGAAACCGTTAAAGCGAGAGCCGGCCGCGACCGTGACCAGTTCGTCCGCCGTCACACTTGCCGAGGGCGCCGCGGCGCCTGGCTTCAACCTGCCGCGCGACGGCGGGGACAGCGTTTCGCTGAAGGATTTTGCCGGCAAGAAGCTGGTGCTGTTCTTCTACCCCCGCGCCGACACCCCCGGCTGCACCCGGGAGGCGATCGATTTCACCCGGCTCAAAAGCGAGTTCGTAGCGGCAGGGACCGAAGTGGTCGGCATTTCCGCCGACACAGTTAAGGCGCAGGAGTCATTTCGAAACAAACACCAGCTGTCGGTGCCGTTGGTCTCGGACCCAGCCCACCAGATGCTGGAGGCCTATGGCGCCTGGGGCGAAAAATCCATGTATGGCAGGACCTTCATGGGAATTATTCGCACGACGGTTCTGGTCGATTCCGGTGGAAAAATTGCCCGGATCTGGCGTCATGTGAAGGTCGACGGCCACGCCGAAGCGGTATTGGCGGCTGCCCGGGCGCTCTGATCGGACGGGTTCCGTTTCCTGAAAATTAACCATGACGGGCTCAAATCGGCCCCGCAAATTAGCCGTACGGAGCTTGGTCCGACCGGCCGCGGGAGTACCGATGTCGAGCCGGTCCGGACACCACAAACACCATCATCCGCAGGACCATGGCCGGACGCCGGTACGCCGTCCGGCAGCCCATCACCCCGCACCTGCCGCCGCGGCGGTGGCGGCCTCCGGCGAGGGCTATACACTGGTCCATGCCGGCAAGCAGGTCCGGTTCGGGCCGGTGGTGTTCTGGATCATCGTCGGCACCGTGGTGCTGCTCGGCATGTGGTCGGCGGCGACCGCGACCTATTTCGCGTTCCGCGACGACGTGCTGACCCGGCTGATCGCGCGCCAGGCCGAGATGCAATACGCCTATGAGGACCGCATCTCGGAGCTGCGCGCCAAGGTCGACCGCACCACCAGCCGCCAGCTGCTCGACCAGGAGCAGTTCGACCAGAAGCTCGACCAGATCATGAAGCGGCAGTCGACGCTGGAATCGCGCGCCACCGCGCTCGGCGCGATGCCTGACGTCACCAGCACCGGATCGATCAAGCCGCAGGGCCGCGCCGAGGCGGCGCCGTCCTCGGGCACCCTGAAACCCTCCCCGATCAGCGACACCGTGATCTTCGTGGCGCCGCCGGATCGCGAGGCACGGCTGGAATCGCGCGCGCCACTGATCGCCAAGACGCAGCCGAACCAGTTCGCCAAGGCCCAGGGCGTCGACAACGTGCTGGTCCGCCTGCAGACCTCGCTTGACCAGGTCGAGCGGCGCCAGGTTGCCGCGCTCGCCTCGGTCGAGGACAGCATCGATTCCAGGGTGCGCCGGATGCGCGGCGTGATCTCCGATCTCGGCCTCAACATGGCGCAGCTCGAGGCGGCGACGCCGCGCTCCGGCATGGGCGGGCCCTTTGTCCCTGTGAAACTCTCTGCCGACGCCGGCGCGTTCGAACGCCAGCTCTATCGCATCAACATCAACCGGGCACAGATGCAGCGACTGAACCAGACGCTGGCGCTGGTGCCTTACCGCAAGCCGGTGGTCGGTGAAGTCGAATTCACCAGCGGCTTCGGCGTGCGCTCCGACCCCTTCCTCGGCCGGCCGGCAATGCATACCGGCCTCGACTTCCGCGCCGCGCAAGGCGATCCGGTGCGTGTCACCGCCAACGGCAAGGTGGTGTCGGCGGGCTGGGCCGGCGGCTATGGCCGCATGGTCGAGGTCGATCACGGCAACGGGCTCTCGACCCGCTACGGCCATCTCTCCGAGATCGGCGTCAAGGTCGGTGAATACGTCAAGATCGGCCAGGTGATCGGCGCCGTCGGCTCGACCGGCCGCTCCACCGGTCCGCATCTGCACTATGAAACCCGCATCGACGGCGAAGCGGTCGATCCGCAGAAATTCCTCCGCGCCGGCGTCCGGCTCAGCGCCGGCTAGCTCAATCTCACGATGATCGATCTGAAGATCGGCGCAAGCGGTCTCGCTTGCGCCGATCTTGTTTGTGGTTTCAGCGGCGGCCGCCGCCCATGCCGCCGGGCGGTCCGCCACCGCCGAATCCGCCGCCGGGCCCGAACGGACCACCACCGCCGCCGCCAGGGCCGTTGCCCTGGTCGTTGCCGCGCTTCTTGACCTGCGCGCCCGCGAGCGACGTTCCGGCAAGCCAGAACGCTGCCAACAGCGCGCGGCGCGAAATGACCGGCGGGCGCTTCACGCTGCACCGCCTTCGTCGGCATCGTCATCGACCGGACCATCCGGCCCCTCGCGGTAGATGTAGATGCCGAAATTCAAGCGATAGTCGCCGCCCTTGTCTTTTGCGAGCGCGCGGTTGGCCTCGCGGTTGGCGACCTTGAGCGCCTCCATCGCCAGCTCGCGCGAGCGGCCCTCGAGCCGTTTCGCCAGCTTCGCCGACAGGCCGTCGTAATGCACCGCGCGTTCGAGGAAGCGCGGCGCGGCCGACGACACGTTCATCTCGGCGGCCGCCACGTGATCATGCAGGTTGCGGCCGAGATAGTGCCATTTGCGGTCGTCGTCGCCATGCGGCACGAAGGCCTCCTCGACCAGCATGATCTCGTCGTCGTCATTGATGGTGACGAGCTTGCGGTCGAGCCATTCGTCCAGCACGGCGCGCGGCCGCACATCCTTGGTGATCGATTCGACCAGCGTCTCGAACGACGGCGCGCCTCCGTCCGCGGTGCGCGGCAGCGGCAGCGGATCGCCCTTGGCATCGGTGAACTCGGGCCCGGCCAGCCAGCGCGCGATGATCGCGCTGGTGCGCGACAGCGTCGCCGGCACCGCATTGACCGGCGCGCCGGCGCCGCGCAGCCGCGCCACCTCCTTGCGGTGGATGCCGGTCAGCAGGCTGACGCGGCTGTCGGTCTGCTCCTTGCCCTCGAGCGCGAAGTCGTGCTCGGCGACGTTGACATAGAGCTCGCGCAGCAGCTGGGTCAGCGCCGGAAACGTCATGCCGCCGCGGATGCAAAGCCGCACCAGCGGGCGCAACATCCGCGCCAGCGGCGCATGCAGCTTCGCTGCGGCGATCGGAGCGAACGATCCCACCTTCGACTTCGGGGCCTTGGCATTCATGCCTAACTTTTAGCCGTCCGCGCCGTGGGACACAATCCCACCTCACTTGACGTGTGATATTTTCCCACTTGTGGGAAACAAAATCATCTCCGGACAAGGTTCGCGCGCTCGCCAGCGGGTGTCACGGAGTCCGGCACTGCCGCCATCGCCACGGACCGCTCCATGACGTCTGCCCGATTCGACCTTGCGATCGCGGAAGCCTGCCGGATCGCCCAGGTTCCGTTTGAGGAGTTCGTGTCGACGGTGATGGCGGGCGGCTATCCCCGCCTGCCGGGCGTTGCGCCCGGAACGCCGCGCCGCTTCGACGAAACCGACCTGCTCGCGCTCTATCGTTACCTCGATGAAACAGACATGAACTCGCCGATCATGCGGGGCGGCCTGCGCCGCACCGTCGACTGGTTCAAGCACAAGCTCAACGCGGCGACCTCGCTCGAATTCATCATCGCCTTCCTGCGCTCGATTCATCTGCTGCCGACCAGCGTTAAGCTGATCGAGAACCGGACCGAGGGCCTCGAATACATTCCGACCGACTTGCGCCATCTCGAATTGTTCGGCGATTTCCTGCTCGAGCCCGGCTTCTACAGCTATCAGGACACCTCGGCCCTGACCCGGTTGCCGCCGCCGCGGGTCGATGCGCGCGACTACGACGTCATTCTCGTCGACACTCCGACCCGGGTTGCGATCCAGCGCCGCCCGGGCGCAAAGGTGATTTGCGTCGTGCACGACCTGTTGCCGATCACCGATCTCAAGCTGGACGACATCGCGACACGCCTGTTCCTGTCGCGTCTTTACACCAGCGTGAATCAGGCTGACGAGCTCGCCTTCGTCTCGAACTACAGCATGAACCGCTTCCGCGCCCTGCTCCCGCAATATGCGCACATTCCGGTGTGAGTGGTCTATCCGCGGACCCGTTTCGACGTCGCGGAAGCGCCGCTTGCGGCGGCGCCAACCGCCGTCCCGGCACGGCCGAGCTTCGTCGTCATCGTTTCAAACGAGCCCCGCAAGAACCTCGCCGCCGTCATCCGCGCCTTCCGCAAGTTGCCGGAGGCCGATCTCGTCGTGATCGGCTATGCCGGTGGCGCCAACCAGGCGCGCAACCTGCCGAAGAACGTCCGTTTCTCCGGCTATGTCGACGAGCACGAGAAGGCGGCATTGATCGCGGACGCGCACGGCCTGATCATGCCGAGCCTCGCCGAAGGCTTTGGCGTCCCGATCATCGAGGCATTCGCGGCCAACACTCCTGTGCTGTGCTCCGATATTGCCGTGTTCCGCGAGGTCGCGGGCGAGCTTGCCGACTATTTCGATCCGTTCTCGACCGACTCGATCTGCGCCTCGGTGCGACGCGTGCTGGCGCAGCAGGAGCAATGGCGCGACCGGATCCGCGCGCGGCGGGCCGAGCTGGCCGAGCGCTTCGGCCACCACACCCAGGCGCGCGACCTGCTGTCGCATCGTGCTGCCCCGGACGTCGCGGCCGCTGCTGCGGCGCTCACCGCCGCGATGGCGACCTTCAACGGTGCAACCGCGCACGGCGTGTAACCGGTCATGAGCACCGATTCCGACGCCATTGGTCTCGCAATCGAACCGCCAGCACGATGGCGCGATCGCGTCCGCACCTGGTCCGCCTCAGTCGCCTATGTCCGCGCCACCGATACCCTGATCGCCCTGGCCACGGCGTCGCTACCCTAGTCGACCACGGCACTCGCCGTCTTCATGCTGCTCTGGCTTGTCGCCGTGATCCCGACCATCGACTGGGAGCAGTTCGTGCTCGACCTCGCGCGGCCTTCCTTGGCGTTGCCGATCGCGCTGGTCGCACTCGCCGTGATCGGTGTGGCGTGGTCGGAGACGAGTTGGGCCGAGCGGCTGCAGGGCATCAAGCCGCTCGGCAAGCTGCTGCTGCTGCCGTTCCTGCTCGGCTACTTCCAGCGCTCGCAGCGCGGGCTCTGGGTGGTCCTGGCCTTCCTGGTGTCCTGCACGGTGCTGATGATCCTGTCCTGGATCGTGCTGGCGCTGCCGCAGCTCAAGCTCGCGCACACCGCATCCGACGGCGTGCCGGTCAAGAACTACCTCGACCAGAGTCAGGAGTTCGCGCTCTGTGCGTTCGCGCTGGCACTGCCGGCATTGACGACGCTGCGGGCCCGGCAATGGCGCTTCGCTGCCGGCGCCATCGCGCTGATGCTGCTGTTCGTCGCCAACATGCTTTATGTCGTCTCGGCGCGGACCGCGCTGGTCTACATGCCGGTGCTGTTGATCCTGTTCGCGTCGCTGCATCTGTCGCGGCGCGCCACGCGGCTGCTGTTCGCCGGCGTCGCGGTCACCAGCCTCGTGGTCTGGACCACGTCTCCCTACCTCCGCCAGCGCATCGCCGACGTCGGCATCGAGTATCGGGCCCACGATACGTCAGGCATCGCTTCCACGGCGCAGCGCCTGACCTATTGGCGGAAGTCGGTGAAGTTCATCGGCGAGGCGCCGTGGCTCGGGCACGGCACCGGCGCGATTAGGCGCATGTTCACGCAGGATGCCGTCGGACAAGCCGGCCTTGAGGCCGAGGTGATCAACAACCCGCACAACCAGACCCTCAATGTCCGGGTCCAGTGGGGGCTGATCGGCATCCTGCTGCTCTACGCGATGTGGATCAGCCACGTCAGGCTGTTCGCCGGCCGCGATCTCGTGAGCTGGATCGGACTCGCTGTGGTCGTGCAGAACATCACAAGCTCGCTGCTCAATTCGCATCTGTCCGATTTTCACGAGGGCTGGATGTACGTGATCGGCGTCGGCGTCGCCGGCGGCATGGCGCTCCGCGCCCGCCGGCTGGAAAGGATTTTGGCGGACAGTGCCGCGGCAGGCGGGTTGAAGCGGCTTGTATAATCCGGAGCTGCATCTGCTCGCACCGTGTGTGACTCACCGGTGGCGCAACAAATTCAGCGTCGTCCCGGCGTAGGCCGGGACCCATTACCACCGAAGACGATTGTTGCGCGACGCTAGGGCCACAGCTTCCTCACCAACCCAATCCTGTGGTTATGGGTCCCGGCCTACGCCGGGACGACCGTGGTGTTTGCCGAGCGAGCATCGGCTTCATCACTCCCCGCCTACCGCGACGCTTCGTGCCCGACCTCGCCGGTGATGACGTCACCGAACAACTCCCACGCATCGCCGTTGAAGCGCATCAGCTGCATCTGCTCGATCGGGAAGTAGTCGTCGGGAGAGGTGTTGACCAGGACGCCCGGCAGCATCAGGTCGGAGTGGAAGTTCTTCAGGTTGGCGGCCTGCTTCATCACGTTCTCGCGCGTGAGATTGTCGCCGCATTGCTTCAGCACCTGCATCATCGCCTCGGCCTGGACATAGCCATAGAGGTTGTTGGCATTGGCCTTGTCGCCGTCGGGATAATACTTGTCCATGAAGGCGCGCCAGCTTTGCACCGCCGGATCCTTGTCCCAGGTCGGATCGGTCGGGTCCTTCAGGTAGGCGGTCGAGATGATGCCCTTGGAGAACTCGAGGCCGGCCGGTTTCAGCACCGAGGCGACCGAGGTCGCGGTGTTGGCGAGGAAGAATTTCGGCTTCCAGCCGAGCTCGCCCACTTTCCGGATC
Source organism: Bradyrhizobium sp. USDA 4503 (assembly GCF_054055815.1). Taxonomy (NCBI): domain Bacteria; kingdom Pseudomonadati; phylum Pseudomonadota; class Alphaproteobacteria; order Hyphomicrobiales; family Nitrobacteraceae; genus Bradyrhizobium; species Bradyrhizobium sp. USDA 4503. The sequence continues at coordinate 1,149,643 of NZ_JBSRXS010000001.1, read as the reverse complement.
GCCTGCGCCGAGCCCTTCGGCGCCGCCCAGGAGAAGAAGATGTCGGCGCCGGAATCGTGCAGCGCGACGATCTGCGAATCGATCGAGGGATCGGAGACCTCGTAGGACTTGTCGGCGATGATCATGCCGACCTTGTCGCCGAGCCCGTCCTTCAGGCCCTTGAACTGATCCTTGCCGGCATCGTCATTCTGCCAGAACACCGCGATCTTGCTGTCGGGGAATTTGTCGCGAATGTACTTTGCGTAGATGCGGCCCTCGCTCTGGTAGTTGGGCTGGAAGCCCATCGTCCAGGGAAAGTTCTTGGGATCACCGAACTTGGTGCCGCCGGAGGCGACGAACAATTGCGGCACCTTCTTGGCATTCATGTATTTCATGATTGCCGAATTGGACGGCGTGCCGAGCGGCTGGAAGATCAGCAGCACCTCGTCGCTCTCGACCAGCTTGCGCGCCTGCTCGATCGCCTTCGGAGGCGAATAGGCGTCGTCGTAGCTGATAAAGTTGATCTTGCGGCCGTTGATGCCACCCTGCTCGTTGGTCATCTTGAAGAACGCGGCCTCGGTCTTGCCGATCACCCCATAGGACGACGCCGGGCCGCTGTATGGCATGATGTTGCCGATCTTGATTTCGCCATCACTCGCGCCGGGATCGTATTTCTTCTGCGCGGTGGCCGAGGTCGCGATCAGTGCCGCACTTGCGAACGCCGCGATTGCGCCAATATATCCGAAACGAGCCGGCATCGTTTTCTCCCGATTTTTGTCGTTGGTTTTGGCGGCAAGTCTCGCAAGAGACGCATGTGCTGGCAAGCGCTGGGTTTTTCCGTTGGGCGAAACGGCATTGTTGCCTGGCGCTATTTATGATTGAAGGTCGATCTGGGGATCACGAGTCGAGGCGTTCTGATTGCGTAAACCGGACATCCGTACCGGTCCGCGGCATCCGCATCTTGCGGCCGCGGGCTATGAGATCACGCGCCGCCTCAGCGAGTCTGCGCTGGCGAAGCGTGGCCTGCACAAGGCCAATGGCGCGTTCGCGCAGCGCACGATCGCCTCGATCCGCGAAAAGCTGCAGCGCGGCGAGACCGTCTATATCGCAGGCCTCGCCTGCCCCGGCACGCACAATACCGGCGTCGCGCTGGTCGAGATCACCCAGAAGGACGGACCGCGCCTGATCGTCAACAACGAGGAAGAGCGCTTCTCCGGTAACAAGCACACCAACGAGTTCCCGCAACACGCGCTCGACGACATGCGCAAGGTGTTGCAGCGGATGGGCCGCGACATCGGCGATATCGCCGCCTTCGTCACGACATGGGACTATCCGGCGCTGCTGGCGATGCTGATCCGCACCTCGCTCGAGGAAGCGCCGGCCAGCCTCAAACTGCTGCGCGCCCCGATCGCACCGGCGATCAATCTGCGCCAGCTGGATCAGGTGCGGCGGCTGTCGCACCGGCTCGGCAGGATGTACGGGCTCGACAAGCAATTGCCGCTGATCTGCATGCCGCATCACGACAATCACGCCTGGTACTCGTTCACGGCCTCGCCATTCGCCGATGCGCGCGAGCGTGTCGCGATCGCGGTGCTCGACGGTACTGGCGACGTCGGCTCGATCTCGCTCTATGTCGCCGAGAACGGCGAGATGAAGCAGCTCTATTGCAACGAGAGCCTGTTCGACTCGCTCGGTGCTTTCTACACCGTGATCTCATCCAGCCAGGGCGGCTGGACTTGGCTGTCCAGCGAGGGACGCTACATGGGCGCCGCCGCCTGGGGCGACATGAACCGCGCCACCAATCCGTATTATCAGCGCTTGAAGGCGGTGCTGCAGCTCGGGCCCAACGGCAGCGTGCAGCTCAATCGCGCGATGGCCAATTGGTACGCCGATCCCGCCGACAATCCCTATCGTCAGCCGCTGATCGACATTCTCGGCCCGCCGCTGCGCCCGGACCAGCTCTGGAATCCAGACGCCGTGCTGCGCGTCGAGGACATCAATCACCGCCCCGACACCAAGGACCGCGTTGATAAGGCAGCCGCGACGCAACTGGTGTTCGAGGACGCGATGATCCATGTCATCGACCATCTCCTGCGCACCACCGGCACCGACCGCCTGGTGCTGACCGGGGGCGTCGCGCTGAACGCGCTCGGCAACATGCGGCTGCTCGAGCATTTCGACGAGGCGTGGTTCGAGCGGGCGCAGCAGCGCAAGACGCGACTGCATATGTGGGTGCCGCCGGTGCCCGGCGATCCCGGGGTGCCGATCGGCGCCGCCTGGCTGTTCGCGCATATGGCGGGCGCGCCGCGCGGCGCGCCGCTGTCGCACGCATTCTATTGCGGCCTGCCGCCCTCGAACGCCGACATCACCGCGGCGCTGCATGCCGACGACATCGCCTCGACCGAGATCGGCAATGTGGCGACGTCAGAAGGGCGCGATGCGGTTGCCGACCTGATGGCGTCCATGGTCGCGCAAGGCGGTGTGATTGCGATCTATCAGGGCGCCGCCGAAACCGGCCCGCGCGCGCTCGGCCATCGCTCGATCCTCGCCAATCCCTGCGATCCCGAGGTGCGCGAGCGGCTGAACGAGCGCGTCAAGTATCGCGAGGCGATCCGGCCGCTGGCGCCGATGGCGACGCTGCGAGCTGCGCGCGATTATTTCGAGCTGGAAGACGGCGCCTCCGACGCTGACTACAACGCCTATAACTACATGGTGCTCACGGCGCATTCGAAGCCCGAGGCGCGCGCGAAGATTCCGGCGGTGGTGCATGCCGACGGCACCGGCCGCATCCAGATCGTGCGCGAGGCCGACGATCCCCTCACCTATGCCTATCTGAAGGCGCTCGGCCGTCATATCGGCGTCGAGATGTCGGTCAACACCTCGTTCAACGTCGCAGGTCCGATCGCGCAGACGCCGGCGCAGGCGATGGACACGCTGCGCCGCTCCAAGGGGCTCGATGCCGTGGTGTTGGTCGCCGACGACGGCACCGCCTACGCCGCCTGGCACGGCGGCGAGCACGACAGCGGCCGCTTCAGCGGATGGTATGCGGCGTGGAAGCAGGCGCGCGGCTGAACCAAACCAGCACGCGGCCGTCGATCAAGAGCAGCGCGCTCGCGATCACCAGCGCGCCGATCACCTCGCGCAGTGCGATCGGCTCGCCGAGCACGAGATAGCCGAGCAGCATCGCGGTGACCGGAATCAGCAGCGTCACCAGCATCACATTGGTCGCGCCGGAGCGCTGCAGGATCTGAAAGAACACGATATAGGCCAGCGCCGTCGACAGCGCCGCGAGCCCGAGCACGGCGAGCCATGTCGCGGGATGCGGCATCGGCAACAGCCACGGCCGATCGACGACGGCGGCGATGGGCGCCATCAGCACCGCCGAGGCCATCATCTGGAACGTCGCGGTGCCCAAGGGCGGCACGCGCTGCGGCAGCCGCCGTCCGACCAGCGCCGCGATGCCGTAGCTGAAGGCGCCTGCGAGGCACAGCAGGATGCCGATGCCCTGCCGGCTCTCGAAGCCGAGCGCATCGCCATGCAGGATCGCAACCCCGATCAGCCCGACCAGAACGCCCGCCACGCGGCGCGCTTGCAACCGTTCCTCGCCGGCCGCCGCCATCACGACCACCGCGAACAGCGGCGTCGTCGCGTTGAGGATCGAGGCCAGCCCGCTCGGAATATAGGTCTGCCCGAACACGATCAGCGCGAACGGCAGCACATTGTTGAACAGCCCCATCGCAACGAACGGCGCCCAGCCGGACAGGCTGCGCGGGAATTCGATTCCGGCGGCCCGCAGCAGCGGCAGCAGGATGATCGTGCCGAGCACGACGCGCAACAGCACCAGGGTCAGCGGCGGCAATTCGCGCAGGATCACGCCGTTGAAGAAGAACGAGCCGCCCCAGAGTACCGACAGCAGGACAAGCAGCCCCCAGTCGCGGCGATCGATCCAGTTGTCGGCGGAAGGCATGTCGGGCACTCACCTGCAGTCGGACAGGTGACTAGGGCAGCGCCGCGAATATTCCCACCCGATTTCCGACAATGGCGGCCCGCCTATTTCGGCCGCGACACGATCTCGATCATCTGGCCCTCGTCGGCGTCGGGCGCATGGGCCTTCGCCTTGTCGTAGGCGGCGAGCGCGGCGCGGCTCACGGGCACGCCGGGCAGCAAGGTCTCGGCGAGCCGCACGGCGTAGTCGGCATCCTTGTGGCGCAGCGCCGCGGTGAACGATGCGCCGGAGAAGTTGCGGTCGATCATCCGCTTGGAGTGGCGGATCACCTGCGGGCTCGCCACCGCGCCGGTCGCCAGCGCCTCGGCCACCAATTGCATGTCGAGGCCCGCCTGCTCGGCGATCGCCACGCCCTCGGCGAGGCTTGCGATCTGCACCGCGCCGATCAGGTTGTTGATCAACTTGAACACAGTGCCGGTGCCAACCGCGCCGAAATGGCGGATCGTGCTGCCAATCGGCGCTAGGAACGGCCGCGCCCGATCGAGATCGGCGGGATCAGCGCCCACCAGCAGCGTCAGCTTGCCGGCCGCCGCCGCCTCCGGCAGGCCGGTGACCGGGCAATCGATGTAGACCAAGCCACGGCTCTGCAGTTCGCGCGCCATCTCGACCGTGTGCTGGTACGAGACCGTGGAGCATTCGATCGCGAGCGTGCCGGCCTTCATGTTGGCGGCGGCGCCGTCCCTGGTCAGCCAGACCGCGCGCGAGGCTTCGTCGTCGGCGACCATGGTCACGACAGCATCGGCGTCGATTGCGGCATCCTCCGGCGAGGTCGCCCACAGCGCGCCGCGAGCGATCAGGTCCGCGGCCTTGGCCTTGCTGCGGTTCCACACGGCGACCGTGAAGCCGGCATCGAGGTAACGGCCGGCCATGCCGTGGCCCATGCGTCCCAATCCGATGAAAGCGACGCGCGGCATGGGCTAATCCACATCCTCAACGGAGCCGGGCCCGGTGCCGAAGGCACGCTGCGCCAAGGTCGCCGCCATGAATTCATCGAGGTCGCCATCGAGCACCCCCGACGTGTCGGAGGTCTGCACACCGGTGCGCAGGTCCTTCACCATCTGATAGGGCTGCAACACATAGGAGCGGATCTGGTGACCCCAGCCGATGTCGGTCTTGGCGGCCTGATCGGCGGCAGCCTGCTCCTCGCGCTTCTTCAGCTCGATCTCGTAGAGCCGCGCGCGCAGCATGTCCCAGGCCTGCGCCCGGTTCTTGTGCTGCGAGCGGCCGGCCTGGCAGACCACCGCGATGCCGGTCGGGATGTGCGTCAGGCGCACCGCCGACTCGGTCTTGTTGACGTGCTGGCCGCCGGCGCCGCCCGACCGCATGGTGTCGGTGCGAACATCGGACTCCTTGATCTCGATCTTGATGGAGTCGTCGATCACCGGGAAGATCTGCACCGACGAGAACGAGGTGTGCCGCCGCGCGTTGGAATCGAACGGCGAGATGCGCACCAGGCGATGCACGCCGGCCTCGGTCTTCAACCAGCCATAGGCGTTGTGGCCGGAGATCTGGATGGTGGCGGACTTGATGCCGGCTTCTTCACCCTGGGACTCTTCGAGGAACTCGATCTTGAAACCGTGCTTCTCCGCCCAGCGCGTGTACATGCGCAGCAGCATCTGCGCCCAGTCCTGGCTCTCGGTGCCGCCGGCGCCGGCATGGACTTCGAGATAGGAATCGAACTTGTCGGCCTCGCCCGACAGCAGCGCCTCCAGCTCGCGCCGGGCGACCTCCTTCTTGAGGTCCTTGAGCGCCTTCTCGGCCTCGGTGACCACGCCCTCATCGTTCTCGGCCTCGCCGAGCTCGATCATGCCGATATTGTCCTCGAGCTCGCGCTCGACCTTGCCGATGCCTGAGAGCGCGTCCTCCAGTGAGGTACGCTCCTGCATCAGCCGCTGGGCCTTCTGGGGATCGTTCCAGAGATTGGGGTCTTCTGCGAGCTTGTTCAGCTCAGCGAGGCGTGCCGTCGATTGTTCGACGTCAAAGATGCCTCCTCAGCAGCCCGACTGACTGCTTGATCTCTTCAACAAGGCGTTCGATTTCCGCGCGCATGGTCTTTCAGGTGTTGGCTAAAAAGGTTCCGGGGGATGTAGCGACCGGCGCGGCAAAGCGCAATCGACTTGGCCGCACTATCCCGGCGATTTGGCCGGACAGGCCGTTAGTAAAGCCCCCCGGTTCCCGGACGCATGAAGAAGCCGCCATCCGGCTGCGCCCCATTCTGCGACGGCTGCGGGCCAGTCGCAGGGCCGCGCCCATCGGCATCGGCGACGCCGATGACCGAATAGTTCTCCGGCGGCGCGGTGCCCGGCTTGAAGGCTTCGAGGATGGTGTTGCCGCCGTCGCCGGGACCGGCGCGCATGCCGGACTTGGCGTCGACGCGGATCAGCTTGATGCCGGCCGGAACCTTGAACGGCGTCGGCGGCTTGTCGGCCAGCGCAAGCTTGAGGAAGTCGCGGGCGATCGGCGCTGCGACGTGGCCGCCGGTGGCGGCGCGGCCGAGATTGCGCGGCTTGTCGTAGCCCATGTAAACGCCGACTGCGAGATCCGGCGAGAAGCCGACGAACCAGACGTCCTTCTCGTCGTTGGTGGTGCCGGTCTTGCCGGCGATCGGCTTGCCGACCTCCTTCACGACGGTTGCGGTGCCGCGCTGGACCACGCCTTCCATCATCTCGGTGATCTGGTAGGCGGTCATCGGATCGAGCACCTGTTCGCGACGGTCGACCAGCTGCGGCTCCGGCTGGCTCTTCCATCCCCCCGGCGCGTCGCAGCCGCGGCATTCGCGGGTGTCGTGCTTGAAGATGGTATGGCCGTAGCGATCCTGGATGCGATCGATCAGCGTCGGCTTCACCCGGCGGCCGCCATTGGCGAACATCGAATAGGCCGTGACCATACGCATCACCGTCGTCTCGCCGGCACCGAGCGCATACGACAGATAGTTCGGCAATTCGTCATAGACGCCGAAGCGCTTGGCGTATTCGCCGATCAGCGGCATGCCGATGTCCTGCGCGAGCCGCACCGTCACGGTGTTGAGCGAGCGCTGCAACGCGTTGCGCAGCGTGGTCGGGCCGTAATATTTGCCGGTCGAATAGTTTTCCGGACGCCACACGCCGGCGCCCTGCCCCTGATCGATCTCGATCGGCGCGTCGATCACGGTAGTCGACGGCGTATAGCCATTGTCCAGCGCCGACGAGTACACGATCGGCTTGAACGACGAACCCGGCTGCCGGTAGGCTTGCGTCGCGCGGTTGAACTGGCTCTGGTCGAACGAGAAGCCGCCGACCATCGCGAGCACGCGGCCGGTCCACGGATCCATCGCCACCATGGCGCCGGACACTTCAGGCAATTGCCGCAGGCGATACTGGCCTTCGACCGCGTTGCCTTCCTTGGTCACCAGCGGATCGGCGTAGATCACGTCACCCGGCTGCAGCACCTGCGAAACCGCGCTCGGCGCCTTGCCCTTGGTCTTGGCCCAGCGCACGCCGTCCATCGTGATGATGCCGGTCTGCCGCTCCTTGCTGACCGCGCCGCCGAGCTCGCGGCCCGGCTGGAAGCCGATCCGCGCCGACTGATCGCTGGTCTCGAGCACGACAGCCATCCGCCACGGCGAGATGTCGGAGAGCGACTTCACGTCGGCAAGCTTGACGCCCCAGTCACCGGAAATGTCGAGCTTGTGCAGCGCCCCGCGCCAGCCCTGCGCCTCGTCGTAATTGACAAGCCCCGCGACCATGGTCTTGCGCGCCATCACCTGGATCTTGGGATCGAGCGTGGTGCGCACCGACAGGCCACCCTCGTAGAGCTTCTTTTCGCCGTAGCGCTCGAAGATGTCGCGGCGGACCTCCTCGGCGAAATATTCGCCGGCGAAGATGTGCGCGCCGTTCGAGCGGCTGGTGACGTTGAGCGGGTCCTTGCGCGCCTTGTCGGCGTCCGCCTGCTTGATCCAGCCGTTCTCCAGCAGACGATCGATCACATAATTGCGGCGCTCGATCGCGCGGTCACGGTTGCGCACCGGATGCAGCGCGGCCGGGGCCTTCGGCAGCGCGGCGAGATAGGACGCCTCCGCGATCGTCAGCTCGTTGACCGACTTGTCGAAATAGACCAGCGAGGCTGCCGCGATGCCGTAGGCACCGAGGCCGAGATAGATTTCGTTCAGATAGAGCTCGAGGATGCGGTCCTTGGAATAGGCGCGCTCGATGCGCATCGCCAGCAAGGCCTCCTTGATCTTGCGGCTGAACGAGACCTCGTTGGTGAGCAGGAAGTTCTTCGCGACCTGCTGGGTGATGGTCGAGGCGCCCTGCGGGCGACGGTTCGAGCCGTAGTTCTGCGCATAAAGGATCGCGGCGCGCGCCATGCCCTGATAGTCGATGCCGCCGTGCTCGTAGAAGTTCTTGTCTTCGGCGGCGAGGAAGGCGTTGATCACGAGCTTCGGCACCGCCTGGATCGGCAGATAGAGCCGGCGCTCCTTGGAGTATTCGCCAAGCAGCGCGCCGTCGGCGGCATGCACGCGGGTCATCACCGGCGGCTCATAGTCCTGCAGCTGCGAGTAGTCGGGCAGATCCTTGGAGAAATGCCAGATGGCGCCAGCGACGGCGGCGACACCGACCAGGAACACGACGGTTCCGGCGGCGAACAAGAAACCCATAAACCGCACGAGCAGGCGCATTATCGACGTTCCGTTCCTACCCTCCGGCGCTCAGTCGTCAGAAGCGCCTGTCCAAAAGTGCGAAAGCCTCACACAACGAAGCTTTGGCCCAGCGAGCCACCTTGCGCACGCGAGTATACAAGAGCCGCCGGACAATATGGTCGATTCTGCGGACCTGCGGTCCATTGTCTATACCGTCGCGGCTGTGGCCAAACTAGGGCTTCGGCGCAACGGCCCCGGCTTTTCAGCGAGCCGATTTCACTTTGCCGACCCGGCAGTTGCCAGCCGTTTGGCGAAGAACGTGTCGATCGCCTGCACCATCGAGCCGACCGCCTTGTTCCGCCAGCTCTCCGAGACCAGGTGCTCGAGGTCCCCCTTGTTGGAGACGTAGCCGATCTCGACCAGCACGGACGGCACGTCGGGCGCCTTCAGCACCCGGAAGCCGGCCGATTTGAGCGGATGCTTGTGCATCCGCACCGTGGTCTTCATCTCGTCCATCAGAAGACGGGCGAAGCGATTGGAAAACGTCTTGGTTTCACGCTGCGCGAGGTCGATCAGGATGTCGGCGACCTCGGTCGGTTCGTCGGTCAGGTTCACCCCGCCGATGGCGTCGGCCTTGTTTTCCGCCTCCGCCAGCCGTTCGGCCTCGGCGTCGGAGGCCTTGTCCGACACCGTATAGATCGTGGCGCCCTGGGCATCGCCCTCGCGGCGCGGCAGGGCGTCGGCGTGGATCGAGACGAACAGCGCCGCGGACTGGGAGCGCGCGATCTTCACCCGATCGTTGAGCGGGATGAAGGTGTCGTCGGACCGCGTCATGACCACCCGATACTTGCCCGACTTCTCGATCCGGTCGCGCAGGGCAAGGCCAAAGCCGAGCACCAGGTTCTTCTCGGTCTGGTCGCCGGATTGCGTGCCGTTGTCGATGCCGCCGTGACCGGGATCGATCACGATCAGCGGGCGCGCGTCGGTGACCGCGACCGGCGGCAGCGCCGCCGAGGTGACGGCCGGAATGGTGGCGGTGGTGGATTCGGAAATCGCCGGTTTCGATTCGGGCCGGCTCGCGGGCGCCAGCGACTGCACGAAGCTGGTGCGGTCGACCTCCTCGAAGTCCAGCACAAGCCGCGGCGGCTGGCCGTTGGCGGCGTCGAGCACGTAGGAATTCGCGATCTTCACCGGTCCGGTCAGGTCGAACACGATCCGCGAGCCGCCGGGCATCACGAGGCCATAGCGGAACGCCTTCACCAGGCCCCGCCCCGCCGAGCCGGTGCCGGCCGCGAGCTGGAAGTCGACCTGCGGGATATCGACCACGACGCGGTAGGGGTCAGCCAGCGGGAAGGCGCGAAATTCGATCTTGCGGTCGAGGTCGAGGATGAATCGGGTCTGCTTGGCGTCGCCGGCGAGCCTGGCGCCGGATGCGACCGGGAAATTCGGGGAGCTCGCGGCCGGCGCAGGCGGGCTGTTCTGCGGGCCCTCAGCGGCGCTCGGGGCGCCGGCAATGGCAAACACCGATGTTGCGGCGCAAAATAGCCCGCATCCCAGAAAAACAAGGTGTTTTGCGCGGTTCGCCACCCGATTCGTAGCCTCCCAGCTGCTTCTTACCGCATTAGAACCACACGGTTAATCGCCCCCTAATGACGCTCCGGCGAAAAGAACCGAGTGTTGCGGCGGCGTGACGCTTCCCTTGCACGCGGCGGTCAATCCACGTATGTACGGGGTGCTGACGGCTAGTACTCCCGGTTGTGTCGCGTTCAGCCTCCCGGTGCAGCGGTGGAACCTTCCCGATCGAAGATCCCGCCGTGTTTTTCCGGTCCCTCCCCAGCCAGCGCCGCGCGCGGCTGACACGGAGTGGCGGATTCAAGCCCGAGCGGCGTCCGGTCCCAGGCACACTCCCTCGCCAGAGGGACGGTTTGAGACACGGCATAACCGATTATCCGGTCCCTTGGGGCCTCGATATGCGATGGCCGGCAGGCGCTTCGGCGCCAGACGGGGCTTTCAGCAAAAGATACGGCGGTATTTTTCGCCGCCAACATGTTTAGACGGGCCGACGCTTAATGCGCCAGACTGCATTGCCGACCAGGATCCCCCGAATGATCGCGCTGACGCGAGGTGAAAACTTCGCCCGTCGCATCATCCCGGTGAGTTCCCGTCCGGCGCTGCGCCGCGAGATGCGTTTCGGCCTTCCCCTCACCCCCGAATCAGGTGGACCGTCGCGTCACCGGGCGGCGCAGTTTGCGCGCGCCATGATCCGCGCCCGCCGCCGTCAAGAGCTCCAAAATGCCCAACAAGATGTTGATCGATGCCACCCACCCGGAAGAGACCCGGGTCGTTGTGGTCCGTGGCAATCGCGTCGAAGAGTTTGATTTCGAGACCGCCCAGCGCAAACAGCTGCGCGGCAACATTTATCTCGCCAAGGTTACGCGCGTAGAGCCGTCGCTGCAGGCCGCCTTCATCGAGTATGGCGGCAACCGGCATGGCTTCCTGGCCTTCAGCGAAATCCATCCCGACTATTACCAGATCCCGGTCGCCGACCGTCAGGCGCTGATCGAGGCCGACGAGCGCGCCCATCGCGAGGCCGAGGAAGAGCACGAGAACCGCGGCCATCGCCGCCGGTCGCGCCATCGCAATGCCCGTCGCCGCGGCCATGGCGAGCGCGTCCAGAGCGAGGTGATCGAGGGCGCGAACGACACCCAGGCGCTGCCCACCATCGAGGCCCACGAACATCCCGTCGATGCCGAGCATCATGAACATGATGCCGGGCACCACGATCACGGCGTGGTCGCCCACGAAGGCCACGAGCATGAGGCGCATGATCATGCGCATCACGAGGACCATGAGCATCACCATGATCATGACTACGACGATCATGGCCACCACGATCATGGTCACGACGACCATCACGACCACGATCATGCCCATGATCACGACCACGCCCCCGAGGTGAGCGAGGCGGCGGTTGCCGACGCCCCCTCCGACCCCGTCGTTGCGGTGGTCGAAGCCTCCGCCGCGTCGGCCGCGCCTGAGACCGTCGAGACGATCGAGGTCAATCACGAGCCCGAGCGCGCCCATGAGGAGCAGATCGAGGAAAACGCCGCGCATGCCGACGACGCGCCGCGCGTGGCTTCCGACGAGCTTCACGCCGCCGCGGATGAACACGCGGTCGCCGAATATGGCGCGCTCGCCGAGGTGGTCGCGCCCGAGACCGGGCCTGGCGACGAGGCCGGCGAAGATGACGAAGAGGATGAGGGCGAGGAAGGCGAGGAAGAGGACGTCGTCGAGTCGGTCGGCGGCGACGACGTGCTCGAGGAGGTTCCGGAGCGCCCGTTCCGCCCGCGCCGCCAGTACAAGATCCAGGAAGTGATCAAGCGCCGGCAGGTGATGCTGGTGCAGGTCGTCAAGGAAGAGCGCGGCAACAAGGGCGCCGCGCTGACCACCTATCTGTCGCTCGCCGGCCGCTACGCCGTGCTGATGCCCAACACCGCGCGCGGCGGCGGCATCAGCCGCAAGATCACCTCCGCCCAGGACCGTTCGCGGCTGAAGGAAGTGGTGCAGGATCTCGACGTGCCCGAGGGCATGGGGATCATCCTGCGCACCGCCGGCGCCTCCCGCAGCAAGCCGGAGATCAAGCGCGACTTCGAATATCTGATCCGGATGTGGGAAACGGTGCGCGACCTGACGCTGAAGTCGCAGGCGCCGACGCTGGTCTACGAGGAAGGTTCGCTGATCAAGCGCTCGCTCCGCGACCTCTACAACAAGGAGATCGACGAGATCCAGGTGGCCGGCGAAGCCGGCTACCGTGAAGCGCGCGACTTCATGAAGATGCTGATGCCGGCCAATGTGCGCGCGGTGAAGCAGTATCGCGACGGTCAGCCGCTGTTCTCGCGCATGGGCGTCGAGAGCCAGCTCGACGCAATGTTCTCGCCGACCGTGCAATTGCGCTCCGGCGGCTACATCGTGATCAACCAGACCGAGGCGCTGGTCTCGATCGACGTCAACTCCGGCCGCGCCACGCGCGAGCACCATATCGAGGACACCGCGCTCAAGACCAATCTGGAAGCGGCGGAAGAAGTCGCGCGCCAATTGCGCCTGCGTGACCTCGCCGGCCTGATCGTCATCGACTTCATCGACATGGACGAGAAGCGCAACAACCGCGCGGTCGAGCGCAAGCTGTCCGACTGCCTGCGCCAGGACCGTGCGCGGATCCAAGTCGGCCGCATCTCGCATTTCGGCCTCTTGGAAATGTCGCGCCAGCGCATCCGCGCCAGCGTGCTCGAAAGCTCGACGGAGCCCTGCCCGCAATGCGGCGGAAGCGGTCACGTCCGTTCGGTCTCGTCGGTGGCGCTGCAGCTGTTGCGCGGCATCGAGGAAATCCTGATGAAGGGCGCGACCCACAATCTGGTAGTCCGCACCCGCACCGACGTCGCGCTCTACGTGCTCAACCACAAGCGCGGCCATCTGCGCGACCTCGAAGACTCCTTCCGGGTTTCGCTGTCGATCGTCGCGGACGCCACGGTGCATGGCCAGCAGTCCTACATCATCGACCGCGGCGAGCAGGTGCATACGCTCGAAGCCGCCAAGGCGCTGCTCGCTGCGCAGGCTGCCGCTGCGCCGGCCCAGGCCGAAGAGGCCGATGACGAGGAAGAACTGTTCGAATACGAGGCCGAGCTCGAAACCGACGAGACCGAGGGCCTCGCCGATGAGCGGGCGGCCGGCGATGAATCGGGCTCCGCCGAGGGCGAAGGCGACGGTCAGCGCCGCAAGCGGCGCCGCCGGCGCCGCGGCCGCGGTGGCGGCAGCGAGGCGCGTGAAGGCGCCCAGCAGCCGCGCGAGGACGGCGATCTCATGCATGTCCTGCCCGAAGGCACCGAGGCGGTTGCGGCCGCCGATGCCGAAGGTGATGAGGACGAAGGCGACGAGCAGCAGAGCGCTGCCCGCGACGACCAGGCCGGCAATGGCGATCGCCGTCCGCGGCGCCGCGGACGCCGTGGCGGCCGGCGCCGGCGCGGCAGTGGCGGACCGGATGACGGTCTCGCCGGATCGATCTCCGATGAGTTGAGCCCGGCGGCGACGTCGGAGGCCTCCGACGCAGTCGCCGATTTCGATAGCCATGATATGGAGCCGGCTCCCTCGCTGGCGCAGCCCGAACTGGTCGCCGAGCCGCCGGAGTGGCAGCCGACCGAGGTCGCGCCTGTCGAGCCGGTCGCGGCACCCGAGCCCGAAACCCCCGCGGCGTCTGCCGCCGAGGACACTGCCGAAGGTGACCGCGCGCAGCGTCGCCGCTCGACGGTGCGCGAAAAGGTCAACTTCGCATCGACCCCTCAGCCCGAGGCATCAGCGGCGCTGGTTCAAAGCCCGCCGGAGGAAGCTGCCCCTGAGCCGGCCGCGGCTGCTCCGGAGCCGGCACCGGCCGCTGCGGCCGAGGCTCCGGCCCGCAAGGGCTGGTGGTCGCGCCGCTTCGGCGGCGGCAACTAGCACCACCTGCAAGTCAAAACGCCCGGCTCACGCCGGGCGTTTTTATTGAACAGGCAATCCGTTCGTCAGATGCCGGCGCAACGGAGCCTGACGGAGACGGATCCCAATGCAAAGCGCGATCGTTCTTGGCGGCGGCATGGTGGGTGTCAGCACGGCGCTGCATCTGCAGCGCCGCGGCTGGTCGGTGACGCTCGTCGACCGCAAGGAACCGGGCCGCGAAACCAGCTACGGCAATGCCGGCATCATTCAGAGCGAAGCGGTTCGGCCCTACCCGATGCCGCGCGATCCCGCCATCCTCGCCCGGATCGCGATGGGGCGCACCAACGACGTGCGCTACCGCCTGGCGTCGCTGCCGCAGCATGCCGGCCCGCTGCTGCGCTATTGGTGGAACTCGACGCCCGAGCGGCACCGCGAAGCCACCATCGCGTGGGCGCGCCTGATCGCCTACGCCACCGCGGAGCACGACACGCTGATCCGCGATGCCCATGCCGACAATTTGATCCGCCGCGCCGGCTATCGCCTGCTGCATCGCGACCCGGCCGCGCTCGAACAGGCCATTGCGATCGCCGAGGAGAACCAGCGCGACTTCGGCGTGACGTTTCGCGTGCTTGATGGCCGCGAGCTCGCCAAGGCGGAGCCGTTGCTGCGCGACGACCTGCCCGGCGCCATTCACTGGCTTGGGCCCTGGACCGTGTCGGACCCCGGCGGGCTTGTTTCCGCCTATGCCGGACTGTTCGAACGTCTCGGCGGCACGCTGCTGCGCGGCGATGCGCAGACGCTGACGCAGACGACGTCCGGCTGGTCGGTCGACACCAGTGGCGGCCGGATCGATGCCGCCCACGTTGTGGTCACGCTCGGCCCGTGGTCACCGCAATTGCTGCGCAAGTTCGGCTACCGGATCCCGCTAGTACGCAAGCGCGGCTACCACATGCACTACCAGGGCGGCCGCTCGCTCGACCTGCCGCTGGTCGACACTGCAAATGGCTACGCGATGGCGCCGATGGCCAAGGGCATCCGCATCACCACCGGCGCGGAGCTGACCAGTCCCGACGCACCGGCGACGCCGATCCAGCTCGGCTACGCCGAAGCGGCGGCGCGCGAGCTGATCGAGATCGGCAGCCGCGTCGAGCCCGAACCGTGGTTCGGCACCCGCCCCTGCACAACCGACATGCTGCCGGTGCTCGGGCCGGTGCCGCGGCATCGCGGGCTGTGGGTGAATTTCGGCCACGGCCATCAGGGCTTCACGCTCGGCCCCGCGACCGCGCGGGTGCTGGCCGAAACGATGAACGGCGAGGCATCCGCGGTGGACACCTCGCCGTATCGGCTGGACCGGTTCTAACTAAGGAGAACTAGTCCGTCGTCAACGCGGTCTCCATGTCGGTTGGGTCGACCTGTTTGGCGAGATTGGCATTGAGCTTGTCGCGGTCGAGCTCACCCTCCCACCAGGCGACGATCACGCAAGCCACGCCGTTGCCGCACAGATTGGTCAGCGCGCGGCACTCGCTCATGAACTTGTCGATGCCGAGCACGATCGCCATGCCCGGCACCAGCCGCGGATCGACCACCGCAAGCGTCGCCGCCAAGGTGATGAAGCCGGCGCCGGTGATGCCGGAGGCGCCCTTCGAGGTCAGCATCGCCACGATCAGGATGGTGATCTGCTGGCTGAAGGTGAGATCGAAGCCCAGCGCCTGTGCGATGAACAGGGTCGCCAGCGTCATGTAGATGTTGGTGCCGTCGAGGTTGAACGAATAGCCCGTGGGCACCACGAGGCCGACCACCGATTTCGAGCAGCCGAGCCGTTCGAGCTTCTCCATCAATGACGGCAGCGCGCTCTCGGAGGACGAGGTGCCGAGCACGATCAATAGCTCGTCCTTGATGTAGGCCAGGAACTTGAAGATCGAGAACCCCGCGATCCGCGCGATGATGCCGAGCACCACGAACACGAACAGCGCGGCGGTCAGATAGAATGTCGCGATCAGCCCCATCAGGTTGAGGATCGCGCCGGTGCCGAACTTGCCGATGGTGAAGGCCATCGCGCCGAACGCGCCGATCGGCGCCGCCCGCATCACGATCGAGATGACGCCGAACACGGCGTGCGCGGCGTCGTCGATGAACGAGCGGATGGTGTGGCCGCGCTCGCCGAGGCCCATGATCGCGAAGCCGAACAGCACCGAGAACAGCAGCACCTGCAGGATCTCGCCCTGCGCGAATGCACCGACCACGGTGTCGGGAATGATGTGCAGCACGAAGTCGACGCTCTTCTGCGCCTCCGCCTGCTTGGCATAGCCGGCAACCGCCTGCGCATTCGCCGCCGCATTGCCGAAGCCGGCACCCGGCCTGACCAGATTGCCGACGAGCAATCCGATCACCAGCGCGAAGGTCGAGACGACCTCGAAATACACCAGCGCCTTGACGCCGATGCGGCCGACCTTCTTGGCATCTTGTATATGGGCGATGCCCGACACCACGGTGCAGAAGATGATCGGCGCGATCACCATCTTGATCAGCTTGATGAAGCCGTCGCCGAGTGCCTTGATCCACTCGTTGGTGGCAAGGCCCGGCCACAACCAGCCGACCAATGCGCCGAGCACGATCGCGATCAGGACCTGGACATAGAGAACTTTATACCACGGCTTGCTGCCGGCGCTCGCCGGCGCAGCCGTGACAACGGTTGCCGTTGCCATGTGTCACTCCCCCTCAGAAATGGCGGAAACAGCCAAGATCAACTTGGCGGTTCAAGTCAAATGGAACTGTGTGGGCCCTGCCGCTTATCCGCGATGATCCGCCCGCCACAGTGCCGGCGAAACCACGGCACTGCGCTGCGAAACCGATCCGAAAGGCAAAGCGAACGCCGGAAGGCTCTTGATGGCTCTTGGAGTTTGAAGGCTCCTGGAGTTCGCGGGCTATTTAAGCCAATGCGCGATCCGTGCAACTGCTTCCTGCATCTCTGCCGCCGAGCGTGCATAGGAAAGACGGATGAAGGCGCGGCCGTGGATCGGATCGAAATCGACGCCGGGGGTCGCTGCGACATGCGCCTTCTCGAGCATCTCGCTGGCGAAGGCGAAGCTGTCGGAGGTGAAGTCGGAGACGTCGGCATAGAGGTAGAACGCGCCGTCAGCGGGGAGGAATTTGGTCAGGCCGGCCTTCGGCAGCCCTTCGATCAGGATGCGGCGGTTCTCCTGATAGCCGCGCTTGATCGCCTCCATCTCCTCACGGCCTTCGAACGCCGCTTCGGCCGCGATCTGCGACAGGGTCGGCACCGAGATCGACAGGTTCTGCTGCAGCCGCTCGATCGGCCGCACCAGCACGTCGGGCACCACCATCCAGCCGACACGCCAGCCGGTCATGCAGAAGTACTTCGAGAACGAGTTGATCACGAGCGCGTTCGACGACAGCTCTGCGGCCGTCACCGCAGGGAAGGCGTAGTCGAGCCCGTGATAGATCTCGTCGGAGATGAAGCGGATGCCGGCGCTGTCGGCGGCCGCCATCAGGCTCGACAGCGCCTCGCGCGGCATCATGGTGCCGGTCGGGTTGGCAGGGCTGCCGACCAGCACGCCCTTCAGCGGCGCCTTGCGATGGGCGGCGAGCAGCGCCTCGCCGGTCAGGGCATGGCGGGTGTCGCCGGAGGTTTCGATCAGCACCGGCTCGCAGCCCAGCGCGGTCAGGATATGCCGGTACGGCGGATAACCCGGCACGGTCACGGCGACCCGGTCGCCCGGCTCGAACATCGCAAGAAACGCCAGGATGAATCCACCCGACGAGCCGGTCGTGACGATGATGCGCTCAGCGTCTACCGCGCAACCATACGTGTCGCTGTAGTGCCGGGCGATGCGTGCGCGCAGCGAGGGAATGCCGAGCGCCGAGGTGTAGTCGATCCGCCCGTCCGCAAGCGCGGCCTGCGCGGCCGCGATCGCCGGCTTCGGCGCGCCTGCGGCAGGCTGCCCCACCTCCATATGGATGACATGGCCGCCGGCGGCCTCGATTCGCGCGGCCGCCGCCATCACGTCCATCACCATGAACGGCGGAACATCGCTCCGTCCGGACGCTGTCAACAGGCTGCCTACACGGTCTCTCGGTGTCGCTTCACGCATGGATTTCTGCTATTGCACGGCCGCTGCCGAATTCGGGTTCCCGTTACCGGCTGCCGCCCCAGACTGGCCGCATTCGGTGGCTCCTTATAACGCTTTCAGGCCTAGTGAATACCCGGTTCGCGTGAAGAAGAACTGCAAAAACAACAGACTGCGCCACGCGCCTGATCCGGTCGGGCCCGGAACACGGACTTGTGCCGGCGCGTCCAGTCATCGCCGATAGATCGCCAATGCTGTTCCGCCTCGCGCTTCGCACCAGGACCTTCAAGCTGACCGCGCTCATGACCGCGGTTGCGCTCGCGGTCGGCCCCGTGGTCCCTGCGCGAGCCCAGCAAAAAGGCCCGCCGGTGCTGCGCGACACCGAGTCCGAGCAGCTGTTGCGCGAATACACAAGGCCGATCCTGCGCGCCGCCGGTCTGGAGAAGCAGAACATCCAGATCGTGATCATCAACGACGGCTCGTTCAACGCCTTCGTCGCCGACGGCCGGCGCATCTTCGTCAATTACGGCGCGCTGCTGCAATCGGAGACGCCGAACCAGATCATCGGCGTGCTGGCGCACGAGACCGGCCACCTCGCCGGCGGCCATCTCGCCAAGATGCGCGAGCAGCTGGCGCAGGCCCAGACCCAGATGATCATCGCGATGCTGCTCGGCGTCGGCGCGCTTGCCGCGGGTGCGGGCGGCCGCGGCGGCGGCAATGGTCTCTCCAGCGCCGGCGCCGCGGCGATCTCGGCGCCGCAAGCGGTCATTCAGCGCACGCTATTGTCCTATCAACGCCAGCAGGAAGAGAACGCCGACCGCGCCGGCGTCAAGTTCCTGAATGCGACCGGACAATCCGCCAAGGGCATGTACGAGACGTTCAAGCGCTTCACCGACGAGAGCCTGTTCGCCTCGCGCGGGGCTGACCCTTATCTGCAGTCGCATCCGATGCCGGTCGATCGCGTCTCCGCGCTACAGGAACTGGCGCGCTCCAGCCCCTATTGGGACAAGAAGGACGATCCGGCGCTGCAGCTGCGCCACGACATGATGCGCGCCAAGATCTCGGGCTTCATGGAGCGGCAGGACACGGTCTACCGCCGCTATCCGCTGTCCAACACCAGCCTGCCGGCGCGCTATGCACGCGCGATCACGACCTATCTGCACGGCGATCTGCGCTCGGCGATCGCGCAGATCGACGGCTTGATCCAGGTGCAGCCCAACAATCCCTATTTCCATGAATTGCGCGGCCAGGCGCTGCTCGAAGGCGGCCGGCCGGCCGAAGCCATCGCGCCGCTGCGCCGCGCAGTGCAGCTCTCCAGCAATTCGCCGTTGATCGAGATGCTGCTCGGCCAGGCGCTGGTCGCCTCGGACAACAAGGCCTACACCGACGAGGCGATCAACATGCTGCGTGCCGCGGTGGCGCGCGAGCCCGAGGCGCCGCTCGGCTATACCCAGCTCGCGATGGCCTATGGCCGCAAGGGCGACTATGCCCAGGCCGACCTCGCCTCGGCGCAGGCCGCCTATCTCCGCGGCGACACCAAGACCGCCCGCGATCTTGCGTCACGCGCCAAGACGCGGTTCGCGATCGGCACGCCCGGCTGGGTCAAAGCTGACGACATTGTGAGCGCCAAGCCCATGCCGGGTCAGAAAAACAACTAGAAATAAACCGTAGTTCCATAGAACGATCACCTAAACCGGCTCACGGCCCCGCCGTTTTTTTGAGCCACCGCGAACAAGGATTTTGTCATGCCAGCGCTTCGTTTTCTTGCCCCTGCCCTGCTCGCGCTCGGCGTTTGCGCCGTGCCGCTTCCGGCGTCCGCGCAGAGCTTCACCGACACCCAGCGCGGCGACATCGAGACCATCGTGCGCAACTATCTGATCGCGCACCCGGAGGTGCTCGAGGAGGCGATGAACGAGCTGAGCAAGCGGCAGGCCGCCGCCGAAGCCGAGAAGCATGAGCAGAGCGTCGCCAAGAACGCCGACACCATCTTCAATTCGCCGCGCGGCGTCATGCTCGGCAACAAGGACGGCGACGTCACCTTCGTCGAGTTCTTCGATTACAATTGCGGCTACTGCAAGCGCGCGATGTCCGACATGCTCGATTTGATGAAGGCGGATCCGAAGCTGAAGGTCGTGCTGAAGGAATTCCCGGTGCTGAGCCAGGGCTCGGTCGAGGCCGCGCAGGTCGCGGTCGCCGTGCGCATGCAGGATCCGACCGGCAAGAAGTATCTCGATTTCCACCAGAAGCTGCTCGGCGGCCGCGGCGCCGCCGACAAGGCGCGCGCGCTGGCGGTCGCCAAGGAGGTCGGTCTCGACATGGCGAAACTCGAGAAGGATATGGCGAGCCCCGAGGTGAAGGCGACCATCGAGGAGAACTTCCGCCTCGCCGAATCCATGGGCATGAATGGCACGCCGAGCTACGTGATCGGCAAGCAGGTCGTGATCGGCGCCGTCGGCGTCGACAACCTCAAGGAAAAGATCGGCATCGCCCGCTGCGGCAAGGCGACCTGCTGATCGCCGCTCCGACAGCGCTCATCGCGTACAAGATCCGGCTGCGATGCAGCCGGATTTTTTGTTGCCTTCACCCGAACCGATTCCGCGCGGGTCGCAACCAAGGGCCGTCACCAACGACGCAAGTCGCGCGAAGCCGAAAATATAGCGCGACCTAATCTCGAGATCGAAGAGCATTTCGGCGGCTTCAATTTCGGCGGCGGCAACGGCCAGCTCGATCATGCGGGCGCGGAGTTCGACTGGGCCTGCGGTTGAAGCAGCCGCGCATTCATCTCGCGCGTTCATCGCGCATTCACCTCAAGAACAAACCGCAAGGAACCGCAAATCAACAGGAACATCGCACATGCTCTCCCGTTGTCGGCGCGGGCAATGCTGAAAAACGAGGAGGAATTGCGATGTCTAACCGCTTTCTGATTTCGGTCGCGGCGGCGGCTTTGATCGCCGGCACCGGTTTCGCGAACGCACAGGGCGCCGGCGGCGCCAACAAGGAAACCGGGGCCGGTGGTGGTGCGACCACGCAGCAGTCTGCACCGTCCGGTGGTGCGTCATCGGGCACCATGCAGCATGACAAGAGCGGCATGAAGGGTTCCGAGCATTCGACGACCGGTGAGTCGAGCACCAAGGGTGCGGAGTCCGACAAGTCCGGCACGGCCACCAAGGGCGCGCAGGACAGTACCCAAAAGTCGAAGGGCATGAGCTCGGAGAACGAAGCGACCAAGGGCTCCAAGGAGGGCTCGAAGGACATGAAGGCCGAAGGTCGCGACAAGAGCGGCAACATGAAAGCCGAGGAGCGTGACAAGAGCGGCAAGATGAACGCCGAGGGCCGCGACAAGAGCGGTGCCGGTGCCACGACCAACCAGAACGCTCAGACCAAGAGCCCGGCCGACCCCAACCGCGCGCAGACCAACGACACGAGCCGCACGCAGACCACGACCGGTAACGCGGCAACGTCGGCCACCGCGGCTCCGCCGGCCGAGAAGCGCAGCCAGATCACGACCGCGATCAAGTCGGAGCACGTGACCGAAGCCACCAACGTCAACTTTAACGTGTCGGTCGGCACCCGCGTTCCGGCTGACGTTCACTTCTACCCGGTGCCGGAGCGGGTCGTGACGATCTACCCGCAGTGGCGCGGCTATCAGTTCATCCTGGTCAAGGGCCGCTACGTGATCGTGCAGCCTGAGACCCATGAGATCGTCTACATCATCGAGGGCTAAACCGGCCTCGGTGCGAGGGCGCCCAAACGGGCCCTCGCCTTCATCTCGACCCCGCCCCCTTCGGGGCGGGGTCTTGCTTTCGGCCGCACCCCGCATCACGCAGTGGATGGCGGGCCGGAGCGCCCGCCAAGGGCAGCTTCCGCAAGATTTGGTTAATCAGCATTTTCCGCAGGTTAGGACAGTCATCTAACAGGGTGGAGGAAGTTGTTGAAGACGTTCTGATTTCACCTAAAGACTTCCCCTTCGGCCGGTTGTTACCTATAACCCGGCCCACTCCACCCCTTGTCGGACCCCCTCTCGGAACCTTTGGCCGGAACTCTTGGCAGGAAACTCTGGAATGGCTGCTGCCGGAACGATCTATGTGCTGAACGGCCCGAACCTCAATCTGCTGGGGACGCGCGAGCCGGAGACCTACGGCCATGCCACCCTCGCCGATGTCGAGAAGCTGTGCGCGGACACCGCGCGCCAGTTCGGGCTGAGCGCCGACTGCCGGCAGTCCAACCGCGAGGGCGAACTGATCGACTTCATCCATGAGGCCCACGCCAAGAAGGCGGTCGGCATCATCATCAACGCCGGTGGCTACTCTCATACCTCGATCGCGCTGCATGACGCGCTGATCGCGGTCAAGATCCCCGCGGTCGAAGTTCACGTCAGCAACATCCACGCCCGCGAAAGCTTCCGACACCACTCGTTCACTGCTAAAGCCGCCTTCGCGTCACTTTGCGGCTTCGGCATCGACGGCTACCGGCTTGCGATCATCGGCCTCGCCACCAGGATCGGCGTCAAGATCGACGCCAAGCCAAAGACTTAATCGTCAATCCTGACGTTCCCCGTCACCAGACAAAGATTTTGGATCACAGAGCATGGCGCGCCAGCCAGACGACAAATCAACCGCAAAAAAGAACGACTCCAAGAGCGACGACAGCGCCCTCATTCGCGAACTCGCGCTGCTGCTTGCGGAAACCAATCTGACCGAGATCGAGATCGAGCGTGCCGGCCTGCGTGTCCGCGTCGCGCGCAACATCAGCATCGCGGCCTCGGTGCCCGCCGCCTCCGTGGCGGGCGTTGCCGCACCGGCCGCCATTGCCGTCCCGGTGGCTGCGGCTGCGACCGATCTCGCCAAGCACCCGGGCGCCGTGCCGTCGCCGATGGTCGGCACCGCCTATTGGGCGCCCGAGCCGGGCGCCAAGCCGTTCATTGAAGTCGGCACCAAGGTCTCCGCCGGCCAGACGCTTCTGATCATCGAGGCGATGAAGACGATGAACCAGATCCCGTCGCCGCGCGCGGGCACCGTGACGCAGATTCTCGTCGAGGACGGCCAGCCGGTCGAATTCGGCGAGCCGCTCGTCATCATTGAATAGCTTCCGTCAACACCAGGCGCTGCGATGTTCGACAAGATCCTCATAGCCAATCGCGGCGAGATCGCGCTTCGCGTGCTGCGCGCCTGCAAGGAGCTCGGCATCTCGACCGTCGCGGTGCATTCCACCGCCGACGCCGACGCCATGCATGTGCGGCTCGCCGACGAGAGCGTGTGCATTGGCCCGCCGCCGTCGAAGGATTCCTATCTCAACGTGCCGGCGCTGCTCGCGGCCTGCGAGATCACCGGCGCCGACGCCGTGCATCCCGGCTACGGCTTCCTGTCTGAGAACGCGCGCTTCGCCGAGATCCTCGCCGACCACAATCTGGGCTTCATCGGACCGAAGGCCGAGCACATCCGACTGATGGGCGACAAGATCGAAGCCAAGAAGACCGCCAAGCGCCTCGGCATTCCCGTGGTGCCCGGCTCGGACGGCGCGGTGACCTCGGACGCCGACGCGCTCGCGATCGGCAGAGACATCGGATTCCCGGTGCTGGTCAAGGCGGCGGCCGGCGGCGGCGGCCGCGGCATGAAGGTCGCCCATACCGAGGCTGACCTCGCGCTCGCGCTCTCGACCGCGGCCAACGAGGCCAAGTCGGCGTTCGGCGACGCCTCGGTCTACCTGGAGAAATACCTGCAGAAGCCGCGCCACATCGAGATCCAGATTCTCGGCGACGGCCGCGGCGGCGCCATCCATCTCGGCGAGCGCGACTGCTCGCTGCAACGCCGTCACCAGAAGGTCTGGGAGGAAGGCCCCTCGCCCGTGCTCGCGGCGGCGGCGCGCGCCAGGATCGGCGAGACCTGCGCCAAGGCGATGCGGGACATGAAATATCTCGGCGTCGGCACCATCGAATTCCTCTACGAGGACGGCGAGTTCTATTTCATCGAAATGAACACGCGCATCCAGGTCGAGCATCCCGTCACCGAAAGCATCACCGATATCGATCTCGTGCTGGAGCAGATCCGGATCGCCGCCGGCGGCGACCTTCCGGCCAAGCAGGACGACATCGCGATCATCGGCCACGCCATCGAGTGTCGCATCAATGCGGAGAACCCGCAGACCTTCCGTCCCTCGCCCGGACGGATCACGCAATTCCATCCGCCCGGCGGCCTCGGCGTGCGGATCGATTCCGCCGTCTATCAGGGCTATGTGATCCCGCCCTATTACGACTCGCTGGTCGGCAAGCTGATCGTGCACGGCAAGACCCGCGGCGAGTGCCTGATGCGGCTGCGCCGGGCGCTGGACGAGATGGTGGTCGACGGGATCGAGACGACGCTGCCGCTGTTCCGCGCGCTGGTGCGCGAGCCCGACATCATCGAGGGCGACTACCACATTCACTGGCTGGAGCAGTACCTCGCCGGTCAGCCGTCCGACGCCGCAAAATAGTTCGGAACTCCGTGGAACCCAGCCCTTCCTCAGACGTACTATAGGGTTATTGGCTTTCCACGGGGACGCGTTGAATCCCACTCCCATAGCGAGATCGTCGTGACGGTCGTTTCACGACGCCGGTCGACGTTACAGATCCTCCTGCTGTCGGCGGGATTTTTCGTGCTGGTCGCGGTCAGCGTGGCGTCCGTCCTGCTGGTCAACAAGGCGCGCGAGGACAACGCCTGGGTGATTCACACCGTCGAGACCGACAGCCAGATTGCCAACCTGCTGCTCGACGTCAGGCGCGCCGAAAGCGCGACCAGGGCATATCTGCTGACGTCAGCACCACAATACCTGTCCGAGTACCAGTCCGCGGCAGCGGGAGTCCCGGCCGCGCTCAACCATCTCCAGATGATGACCGTGGATAATCCGGCGCAGGTCGCCAATGCCGCGAAGCTCAAGGCCGCCGTCGAGCAACGGCTAGCCGAGTTCGCGCTCAGCATCGAGCGCGTCAAGAACAACGACACGGCGACCAGCATCGACGTCCTGCGCAAGGCCACGTCGACCGATGCAATCGAGGCGATCGCCCGGATCGGCCGCGACATCCGCACCGAGGAGGATCGTCTGCTGGTGCTGCGCACCGCGACGGCGGACAAGACCCAGGTGCTGGCCTCCTCCGTCACGATCGCCGGCTCCTGCATGGTGCTGGCGCTCGCCGCTCTCTCGGTGGTGCTGCTGCGGCGATCGTCGCGGGCGCGCGACGAGGCTGAGGCCAGGTTGCGCGACAGCAACGTCAATCTCGAAACCATCGTTGACGAGCGCACCTCCGACCTGCGCGAGGCCAACGAGGAAATCCAGCGCTTCGCCTATATCGTCAGCCACGATCTGCGCTCGCCGCTGGTCAACATCATGGGCTTCACCAGCGAGCTCGAGGAACTGCGCGGCGACATCTTCAAGCGGATCGCCACGCTCAATCGCGCCGCCTCGCTGGCGCCGGCGATGCCGGAAGACGCGACCGATGTGGCCGAGCCAGAGCTCGAAGGCTCCGACAAGCAGCTATCCGACGACTTCAATGAATCGCTCGGCTTCATCAAATCGTCGATCGCCAAGATGGATCGCCTGATCAGTGCGATCCTCAATCTCACCCGCGAGGGCCGCCGCGAGTTCAAGCCCGAACGCATCGATCTGCGCGAGCTGATCGACGGCATCGTCAAGACGATGGCTCACCAGGCCGTCGAGGCCAACGCGACCGTCGAGGTCGGCGCGCTGCCCAATATCGTCAGCGACCGCCTCGCGCTGGAGCAGATTTTCTCCAATCTGATCGACAACGCCCTCAAGTACCTCAGGAACGGCGTTCCCGGCGAGATTTCGATCGAGGGCCGCACCAAGCTCGGCTTCGCGATCTTCGAGGTCACCGACAACGGCCGCGGCATCGATCCGAAGGACCACCAGCGCATCTTCGATTTGTTCCGTCGGGCCGGAACCCAGGACAAGCCCGGTCAGGGCATCGGGCTTGCCCATGTCCGCGCACTTGTGCGCAGACTGGGCGGCACCATGTCGGTAGCATCGGAACTTCACAACGGCAGCACCTTCACGATCACGCTGCCTATCAATTGGTCAGGCAAGAACCGGGACAAAGTGACATGAGTGATCCAGTCACCATCATCATGATCGAAGACGACGAGGGCCATGCCCGCCTGATTGAGCGGAATATCCGGCGCTCGGGTGTCAACAATGAGATCATCCCGTTCACCAACGGTACAGAGGCGGTCAACTACCTGTTCGGCAAGGATGGCAGCGCCGTCGAGCGCAAGGGCCAGGCCCTGCTGATCCTGCTCGATCTCAATCTGCCCGACATGACCGGCATCGATATTCTGAGGCGGGTCAAGGAGAACAAATATCTCAAGTCGACGCCGGTGGTCGTGCTGACCACGACCGACGACTCCCAGGAGATCAAGCGTTGCTACGAGCTGGGTTGCAACGTCTACATCACCAAGCCGGTGAACTACGAAAGCTTCGCCAACGCCATTCGTCAGCTTGGCCTGTTCTTTTCCGTGATTCAGGTGCCGCCGGCTGCCGTATGACCAGCGCAACGCCGACACTGCTCTACATCGACGACGACGCGGCGCTGGCGCGCCTCGTCGAACGCGGGCTGACGCGCGCAGGCTACAAGGTCGTGCACGCCGCAAGCGGCCAGGAAGGCCTCGATCGGCTCGCCCAGGGCGGCATCGACGTCGTCGCGCTCGATCAGTATATGCCCGGCCTCGACGGGCTGGAGACGCTGGAGCAGATCCTCAAGATACCGGACGCTCCGCCGGTGGTGTTCGTCACCGCGTCGCAGGATTCGGCGATCGCCGTCACCGCACTGAAGGCCGGCGCGGCGGACTATCTGGTCAAGGACGTCAGGGGCGAATTCATTCCCCTGCTCCAGGTCGCGGTGAACGGCGCGATCCGGCAGGCCGCGCTCCAGAAGGCGCGCGACGAAGCCGAGGCCGAGGTGCACGCCTCGCGCGACCGCTATGCCGCGCTCGCCGCGGAGCGTGAGGTTCTGCTCCGCGAGGTCAACCATCGCGTCGGCAATTCGCTGCAGATCATCGCCTCGTTGCTGCATCTGCAGGCCAACTCCGCGAGCCAGCAGGATGTGAAGGCCGCGCTCACCAACGCGATGGGGCGCGTCGCGGCCGTCGCACAGGTGCACCGCCGCCTCTACACCTCGCACGACTTCAAGACGGTGATGCTCAACCAGTATCTCGAGGCGCTGCTCGAGGATCTCCGGCGATCGGCCGAAGGCAACAAGATGTCGCGGCTGACCTTGAAGGCCGACCCGATCGAGATCGATCCCGACCGCGCGGTCGCGATCGGCATCATCGTCAACGAGCTGGTGATGAACGCCGTGAAATACGCCTATCCCGACGGCGCCGGCCCGATACATGTCGAGCTGAAGCCGCAAGGCGACGATCTGCAGCTCGCGATCAGCGACGACGGGGTCGGCTTTTCCGACACGGCCGATCCGCGCGGCACCGGCATGGGCCAGCGGATCGTCAGCGCGATGGCAGCCAAGCTCGATGCCAGCGT
This sequence comes from Bradyrhizobium sp. USDA 4503, assembly GCF_054055815.1. Taxonomy (NCBI): domain Bacteria; kingdom Pseudomonadati; phylum Pseudomonadota; class Alphaproteobacteria; order Hyphomicrobiales; family Nitrobacteraceae; genus Bradyrhizobium; species Bradyrhizobium sp. USDA 4503. The sequence goes on along the minus strand of NZ_JBSRXS010000001.1, from coordinate 1,121,961 downwards.
CGAGCGCGACCCCGGCCACAAGGGCACCCGCTTCGTGGTGCGGTTCGCCCGCGTCAGCCCGGCGCTCGACAAATCGACAAGCGCCGCCGCCAGCTAATGCCGCCAATTTCAGCAAATTCGATTGATTTGTCCGGTTCGCTTTAACGACTGCGTCATGCTGTTGATCGATCGCTGCCCGCCAAGCCTGACCGTTTAAGAAAGTTCTGGGCGTCCTTTGCGATGCTTGTGCCGACTGCTTGGCAGGAGCGGCACGCGATGTTCGGGCGCAGGCCAATTTTTGGAAAGAGGCAAGAGACGACCCAAGAGACGGCCCAAGAGACAGCCTTGGGCGAGCTCAAGGAGACCGTGCGTCCGGCGCCGGGCGCCGAGGGCGCGACGCCCGCTTTTCACAAGCAGCAGTGGGATCACCCGCTGATCGGGTCGATGCTGCGCGATGCAGGCTTCGCGCCTGCTGACGAAGCCAGCATCGTGCCGACGGCAGACAATCGCCTTGCCGTGTTCGCGGCGGCCAACAGGCGATTGCAAGACCGCACCGAGACCTTCAACCGCGACATGACGGCGCGGCACGGCCACTGCCACGCGGTGCCGTTCCTGGTCATCGACCAGAAGATCTGGGATGGACCGCATGGCGCGTTTCTCTACGCGCAGATGGGGCTGATCGGCTACGACGAGTGGAACGTGATCATGCTGGCAGGAGATCCGCAGACCACGGCGTCATGCGGCCTGGCAGGCCATCCCGGCTTCCTTCCATCCGTGACGCAAGTCATCACCGAGCATGTGATCGCGTGGAAGGCGCGGCACAACGCTCTGCTCGAGACATTCGGGATCACCGCGACCGGCGGCCGGGATATCCCGCACGAACAATACGAGATGGAAAAGGACACCCTGCGCAACGAAATCATCGACAAGGCCGGCTGGATGAAGCCGCGCATCATCGACGAGCTCTTGCGCAAGGCCTAGAGGCATCAAGCCTCTGCGAAGCGCCTTACTCGTGCCTGCCGCGGTGCCGGCGTGTGCGCTGCGGACGGCAATCCTGACACGGTGCGCCAAACACCACCTGCGACGGATACGGCCGCGCGGAGTGATATGGCGTCGAGCCGAACAGGCCGGCCGCGCCGAACCCCGCGCTGAAGGGATCGGCCGCGAAATTGCCGGGGAAATAGCCGTTGCTGCGAAAATCGCGGTCGTCGTCCCTGCCGTCGAAATACGCGCCGCCGGTGCTGCCATAGCGCAGCGGCCGCTGCTGGGCCGACGCCGCGGCTACGCTCAGCGCGATGGCGGCGCAGGCGATCAATCCTCTCATGGCGATCATGGCCAGAACCCTCATTGCGGAAGGGGGCCCCAGTCGCCCTTCCAGGCGATCAGGCGTCCCTTGCCGAATTGCAGATAGAGCCCGTCGCTGCGCCTCGACAGCACGCTGCCCCTGACATTGGGCAGCGCGACGAACAATTCATTGCCCGGCGTGCCGCGCACGTAATTCAGGGGAACGCCGAGCGACCGGCTGGCCTGGTCGGCGCTCATGCCGAAGGCGAGCGGAACGCTGTTCGGTGGCCGCTGCTGCGGGCGGGACGCGCCGGTCGATGCGCCGAGCCCGATGACGAGGGCAACGAGGAGTGTCGCGAAACGCTGCATGGCTGACCTCATGGCACTGCCGCCGCCAGCGTACCGGCGGGCGTCCAGCCGCCGCCGAGCGCCTGGAACAGGCTGCTCGCCGCGAGCAGCTTGTTGAGCCTGACCGTGACCAGATTGTTCTCGGCAGTGAACAGCGTCTGCTGCGCCTGCAGCACCGTGATCAGGTTGACCGTGCCGCCGCGCAGCTGCGTCTCGGCGACCTCGAACGCCTTGCGCGAGGCGGCGACGACGTCGGACTGCAGGCGCTCCTGCAATGTGTACTTCTGCAACGCGATCAGCGCCTTTTCGACATCGGCGAAGGCCGACAGCACCGCCTTGCGATAGGCCTGCAGGTTTTGCAGCTGCTGCCCCTTGGCGAGCTTGAGCTGGCTCTCCAGCAGGAAGCCGTCGAACAGCGGCTGGGTCAGCCCGGCGGCGAGCGTGTAGTACCAGGCGCCGGGCGCGAACAGCGCGGCGAGCGCCGCGCTCTGGAAGCCGGTAGTGCCGGTCAGCTGGATCTGCGGAAAGAATGCCGCGCGCGCCGCGTCGACGCTGAAATTGGACGACGCCAGCTGCGCCTCGGCCTCGCGGACGTCAGGCCGCTGGTAGAGCAATTCCGACGGCAGTCCCGGCGTGACGCGCGGCACCGCGATCTGCGTGGTGGACCCGCCGCGCACCTTGAAATCGGCCGGCGCGCGCGCCACCAGCACGGCGAGCGCCGCGGTGTTCTGCCCGACCGTTACCTCGAGCGGCGGGATCGCCGCGCGCTGCGCGGCGACCAGCGCCTCCTGCTGCGACAGATCCAGCTGCGAAGCGGTGCCGCCCGCAAATTGCGACTTGATCAGCGCAAGGATGCGCTCGGCCGCCGCGAGGTTGCGGCGGGTGACCTTGATCTGGTCCTGCGCCGCCAGCAGCTGGAAATAGGTGTTGGCGACCGTCGCCATCGTGGTCAGCGCGACCACCTCGCGATTGTAGCGCGCGACGGTCGCGCTCTCCTCGGAGGCCGACAGCGTCGCGCGGTTCTTGCCCCAGAAATCGACGATGTAGCTTGCGCTCAGCCCCAGGCTGTACTGCGAGAAGGTACCGCTGGTGCCGAACGACGAACTGGATCCCGTTGCCACGCGCTGACGCTCGGCATTCGCCGATCCGGAGATGGACGGCAGCAGCGCGGCGCCGGACACGCCGACCTGGGCGTCGGCCTGCACGATCTGGGCGATCGCCACCGCGATGTCGAGATTGTAGAGCTGCGCGGACTCCATCAGCCCGGTCAGCTCGGGCGAGCGGAAGCCGCGCCACCAGGCGAGCGCCGGAACAGCCGCGTCGGCATCGCCTTTGGCCGCAGTCTTGTAACTCGCCGGCACTTCGAGGCTGAGCTCCGGCTTCTCCGCCCCGGGAATACAGCCGGACAGACCGAGGCTGAGGCCGCCGAACGCCGCCACGCGCAGAAACCGGATCGGCTTGCGCATCAACTGAAGATTTCGCAACGCTGTACCTGTCGGCATTTACTCGCCCGGTTGAAGTGAGGAGCCCGGCGTCCGCATCGCGCCGCCGCGGCGCGCGCGCTGGGCCCACAGGCGGAACCGGTCGAGATAGAGGTAGATAACCGGCGTCGTGTAGAGCGTGAGGACCTGGCTCAAGATCAGGCCACCGACGATGGCGATGCCGAGCGGCTGCCGCAGCTCGCCGCCGTCGCCCATGCCGATCGCCAGCGGCACCGCCCCGAGCAGCGCGGCCATCGTCGTCATCATGATGGGGCGGAAGCGCAGCAGGCAGGCCTCCCGGATCGCCTCGAGCGGCTCCAGCCCGCGCCTGCGTTCCGCCTCCAGCGCAAAGTCGATCATCATGATGGCGTTCTTCTTCACAATGCCGATCAGCAGGATGACGCCGATCAGCGCCATGATACTGAACTCGGTCTTGAATGCCATCAGCGCCAGCAAGGCGCCCACACCCGCCGAGGGCAATGTGGACAAGATGGTCAGCGGGTGGATGTAGCTCTCGTAGAGCACGCCCAGCACGATGTAGATCGCCACCAGCGCGGCCAGGATCAGGAACGGCTGGTTGCTCAGCGAGTCCTGGAACGCCTTGGCGGTACCCTGGAAGGTGCCGCGGATCGTGGCCGGGACCCCAATCCGGTTCATGGTCGCCTCGATGCTGCCGACCGCCGTGCTCAGCGACACGTTCGGCGGCAGGTTGAACGAGATGGTGTTGGCGACCAACAGACCCTGGTGATTGACCGCAAGCGGCGTCGCGCCCTGCTTGAATGCTGCAACTTCCGACAGCGGGATCATGGTCTCGCTGCTGGTGGAGACGGCCGATCCGGTCGAGGCAACGCCCTTCCCGGTCGAACCGATCGAGTTGGTGGCCTGGTTGCGCGCGGCCTGGGCGTTGGCTGCACTGGCCGCGCTGGAGTTGCCTGGGGCGACGACCGTGCCTGCCACCGCGTTGGTCGATTGCGAGCCGCCGACCGATCCGCCGGACGTGCTGATATAGACGTCCTTCAGCGTCTCCGGGTTCTGCCAGTAGCGCGGCGCGACCTCCATGATGACGTGATACTGGTTGCGCGCGACATAGATCGTCGACACCTGCCGCTGGCCGAAGGCGTCGTAGAGGGTGTTGTCGATCTGGCTCACCGTGATGCCGAGCCGGGCCGCGGCGTCGCGGTCGATCACGAGATCGGATTCCAGGCCCTTGTTCTGCTGGTCGCTGTTGACGTCGGCGAGATCAGGATCGCGCTGCAGGGCCGCCGCGATCTTCGGCGTCCATTCATTGAGCTCCTCCAGCGTCGATCCCTGCAGCGTGTACTGATACTGCGCGTTCGAGGCCCTGCCCCCGACCCGGATGTCCTGCACCGCCTGCAGGAACAGGCTCGCGCCCGGCACCACCGACATCTCGCGGCGCAGCCGCGCGATCACGCCGTCGGCGCCGATCTTGCGCTCATCAAGCGGACGAAGCGAGACGAACACGAAGCCGGAATTGGTCTGCCCGCCGCCGGTGAAGCCGACCGCCGTCTCAACCGCCGGATCGCGCTTGATGATGCCGACGAACCGCGCGAGCTTCTGCTGCATCAGCTGGAACGACACGCTCTGGTCAGCCTGGATCGAGCCGACCAGCCGGCCGGTGTCCTGCTGCGGGAAGAAGCCCTTCGGGATCACGTCGTAGAGATAGAAGTTGAGGCCGAACACCGCCGCCAGGATCAGCATCACCGACAGCGGATGCGCCAACGCCGCGGTCAGCGTTCTGCGGTAGAAATTTAGCATCGCCTCGAAGAAGCGCTCGCTCGCCCAATAGAGCCGGCCATGGTTGCCGGCGTCGGGCTTGAGCAGCACGGCGCACATCATCGGCGTGGTCGCCAGCGAGACCGCGAGCGAGATCAGGATCGAGATCGAGATCACCATCGCGAACTCGCGGAACAGCCGCCCGACGATGCCGGCCATCAGCAGGATCGGGATGAACACCGCGATCAGCGAGATGCTCATCGACAGCACGGTGAAGCCGACCTCGTTGGCGCCCTTCAGCGCCGCCTCGAGCGGGCTCAGCCCCTGCTCGATGTAGCGGGTGACGTTCTCCAGCACCACGATGGCGTCGTCGACCACGAAGCCGGTCGCGACCGTCAGCGCCATCAGGGAGAGGTTGTCGAGGCTGTAGCCGAACAGGTACATCGTCCCGAAGGTCGCAACCAGCGACACCGAGACCGCCACCACCGGAATGAAGGTGGCCCGCGCATTGCGCAGGAAGGCGAACACCACGATGATGACCAGCAGCACCGCCAGAACCAGGGTTCGTTCGACGTCCCGGAGCGAGGTGCGGATGGTGGTCGAACGGTCGACCGCAAAGCCTATATCGATCGCCGGCGAGACTGACGCCTGCAGCTGCGGCATCACCCCCTTCACGAGGTCGACGGTACTGATGATGTTGGCGTTCGGCTGCCGGTAGAGGATGATCAGCACCGCCGGCTTGCCGTTCGCGAGACCGGCATTGCGCAAATTCTCGACGCCGTCGGCCACCTCGCCGACGTCGGAGAGATGAACCGGCGCGCCATTGCGGTAGGCCACGATCAGCGACTTGTAGTCGCCAGCCTTGTTGGCCTGGTCGTTGGCGTAGACCTGGTAGCGCTGGTCGCCGACGTCGATGCCGCCCTTCGGGCTGTGGGCGTTGGCGCTCGACAGCGCCGCGCGGACGTCTTCCAGACCGATGCCGTATTTGTAGAGCGCCTGCGGGATCAGATCGACGCGCACGGCCGGCAGCGAGCTGCCGCCGACCACGACCTCGCCGATGCCCTCGACCTGCGACAGCTTCTGCGCCAGCACCGTGGAGGCGGCGTCGTAGAGATCGCCGCGCGTCAGCGTATCCGACGTCAGCGTCAGGATCAGGATCGGCGCGTCGGCCGGGTTGACCTTGCGGTAGGTCGGATTGCTGCGCAGGCTGGTCGGCAGGTCGGCCCGCGCCGCATTGATCGCGGCCTGCACGTCGCGCGCCGCACCGTTGATGTCGCGGTTCAGCCCGAACTGCAGCGTGATGCGGGTCGCGCCCACCGAGCTCGACGACGTCATCTCGGTGACGTCGGCGATCTGGCCGAGATGTCGCTCGAGCGGACTTGCGACCGTGGTCGCGACATCCTGCGGGCTGGCGCCGGGCAGCGTCGCCTGCACCGAGATGGTCGGGAAATCCACCTGCGGCAGCGGCGACACCGGCAGCTTGAAGAACGCGACAATGCCGGCCGCCGCAAGCCCGAACGTCAACAGCGTCGTTGCCACCGGCCTACGGATGAAGGGCGTTGACGGATCCATGGCTCAACGCGACCCGCTCGCCTCGCCGATCTCGTCCGCCCGCCCGGCAAACCGCAGCGCGAGGCGATCGAACCAGAGGTAGATCACCGGTGTCGTGAACAGGGTCAGCAGCTGGCTCACCAGGAGGCCGCCGACGATCGAAATGCCGAGCGGATTCCGCAGCTCGGACCCCGCGCCGCTGCCGAGCATCAGCGGCAGCGCGCCGAGCACAGCTGCCATCGTCGTCATGATGATCGGCCGGAACCGCAGCAGGCAGGCCTGATAGATCGCCTCCCGCGGCGGCTTGCCCTCGTTGCGCTCGGCATCGAGCGCGAAGTCGATCATCATGATCGCGTTCTTCTTCACGATGCCGATCAGGAGGATGATGCCGATGATCGCGATGATCGTGAGATCCTGTCCGGCCATCATCAGCGCCAGCAGCGCGCCGATCCCGGCCGAGGGCAGCGTCGAGAGGATGGTTAAAGGATGGATGAAGCTCTCATAGAGCACGCCGAGCACGATATAGACCGTGATGATCGCGGCGAGGATCAGGAACAGCTGGTTGGACAGCGAGGACTGGAACGCCAGCGCCGCGCCCTGGAAGCTCGTGATCATGCCGAGCGGCTGGTTGATGTCGGCCTGCGCCTGCTTGATCGCCGTCACCGCCCCGCCGAGCGAGGCGCCGGGCGCCAGGTTGAACGAGACGGTCGCCGACGGGAACTGGCCGAGATGCGAGATCTGCAGCGGCGCGGTCTCCACCCGCATCTTGGCCATCACCGACAGCGGCACCGGCGTCGAGCCCACCGATGACGGCAGGTAGATCGACGACAGAGAGTCCAGCGAAGTCTGCAGCGACGGATCGGCCTCGAGGATCACGCGGTACTGGTTCGAATTGGTGAAGACGGTCGAGACGATGCGCTGGCCGTAGGAATCGTACAGTGCGTTGTCGATCGTCGCCGGCGTGATGCCGAATCGCGCCGCCTGGTCGCGGTCGATGTCGACGAACACCGAAAGCCCCTGCGCCGAAATATCGCTCGTGACATCGCTGAGCTGGGGCAATTCCCGGAGCTTGTCGACCAGCTTCGGCGTCCATTCCGCAAGCTCGTTCGGATCGGCATCCTGCAGGATGAACTGGTACTGCGTCCGGCTCACCGTGCCTTCGATGGTGAGGTCCTGGACCGGCTGCATGTAGAGCGTGATGCCGGTCAGCGCCGCCGTGCTCGCCTTGATCCGGTCCATGATCGTCGAGACATTGGCCTTGCGCTGCTCATGCGGCTTCAGATTGATCAGGATGCGGCCGCTGTTCAGCGTGGTGTTGGTGCCGTCGACGCCGATGAACGACGACAGGCTCTGCACGTCCGGATCCTTCAGGATCGCGCTGGCGAGCCGCTGCTGCCGCTCGGCCATCGCCGCATAGGACACCGATTGCGGCGCCTCGGAGATCGCCTGGATCACGCCGGTGTCCTGCACCGGAAAGAAGCCCTTGGGGATAACGACGTAGAGCAGCGCCGTCAGACCAAAGGTGGCGAGCGCGATCAGCAGCACGAAGGTCTGGCGATCCAGCACCCAATTGAGCATCCGGGCGTAGATCGCAATGACGGCATCGAAGCCTTCGCGGCTGAGCCGCTGGAAGGTGTTTTCCCGCGCCATGGCCTCCGGCTTCAGTAGCTTGGCGCAGGCCATCGGCACCAGGGTCAGCGACACCACGGCCGAGATCAGGATCGTGACCGACAGCGTGATGGCGAATTCGCGGAACAGGCGGCCGACGACGTCGCCCATGAACAGCAGCGGGATCAGGACCGCGATCAGCGATACCGTCAGTGAGATGATGGTGAAGCCGATCTGCTCCGACCCTCGCAGCGACGCCTCGAGCGGCGACTCGCCCTCCTCGATGTAGCGCGAGATGTTCTCGATCACGACGATGGCGTCGTCGACCACGAAGCCGGTCGCGATCGTCAGCGCCATCAGCGACAGATTGTTCAGGCTGAAGCCGAACAGATACATCGCGCCCAGCGTGCCGACCAGCGAGAGCGGCACCGACAGGCTCGGGATCAGCGTGGCGCGGGTCGAGCGCAGGAACACGAAGATCACAAGCACGACCAGAATCACGGCGAGCGACAGCTCGTATTCGACGTCGCGCACCGAGGCCCGGATCGTGACGGTGCGGTCGGTCAGGATATTGAGGTCGATCGCGGCCGGCAGCGTGGCCTGCAGCTGCGGCAGCAGGTCCTTGATGCCCTGCACCACCGAGATGACGTTGGCGCCGGGTTGGCGCTGGATGTTGAGGATGATCGCCGGCGTCTCGTTCATCCAGGCGCCGAGCTTGTCGTTCTGCGCGCCGTCGACGACGTTGCCGACATCGCTGAGGCGGACCGGCGAGCCGTTCTTGTAGGCGATGATCAGCGAGCGGTAGTCGCTGGCATTGCGGATCTGGTCGTTGGCATTGATGGTGTAGGCGCGCATCGCGCCGTCGAAGTTGCCCTTCGGCGTGTTGACGTTGGCGTTGCCGAGCGTGGTGCGGAGATCGTCGATGTTGAGGCCATAGGCCGCGAGCTTGCGGATATCAGCCTGGATGCGCACCGCGGGCCGCTGGCCGCCGCTGATGCTGACGAGGCCGACGCCCGGCAGCTGCGAGATCTTCTGCGCCAGCCGCGTGTCGACGAAATCCTGTACCTGGGTCAGCGGCATGGTCTTCGAGGTCAGGCCGAGGGTCAGGATCGGCGCATCGGCCGGATTGACCTTGGCGTAGATCGGCGGCGCCGGCAGGTCCGACGGCAACAGATTGCCCGCGGCATTGATCGCGGCCTGCACCTCCTGCTCGGCGACGTCGAGCGAGATCGACAGGCCGAATTGCAGCGTGATCACGGACGAGCCCGCCGAGCTCACCGAGCTCATCTGGGTCAGATTCGGCATCTGGCCGAACTGCACCTCGAGCGGCGCCGTCACCGACGAGGTCATCACGTCGGGGCTCGCGCCCGGATAGAAGGTCTGCACCTGGATGGTCGGGTAGTCGACCTCCGGCAGTGCCGCGACCGGGAGAAATCTGAATGCCAGCATGCCCGACAGCATGATGGCGATCATCATCAGGGTCGTCGCTACCGGCCGCAGGATGAATGGCCGCGACGGGTTCATTTCTTCTGCCCGTCCTCGGACCGCTTGTGGTGGCCGCCTCCGGGATCAGCGCCGTCCTTACTATCTCCCTTGCCGTCTCCCTTCGCGGCCCCGTTCGCCGCCCCCTTGGCCGCAGCGGCAGGGTTCGCGGCATCGGCGGGGGAGCGCACCACCACCTTCGCACCCTCGCGCAGCTTGTCGGCGCCGTCGATCACGATGCGATCGCCGGCCACGAGCCCGGACAGCACCTCGACCCGGTCGCCGTCGGTGACGCCGAGCTTGACCGGCCGAACCGAGACCGTGCTGTCGGCGTTGACGAGATAGACGAAGGTGCCGGGGACACCGCGCTGGATGCCGGCGGTCGACATCGTCGTCGCATCCTTGTGGGTATCGAGCAGCAGGCGGACGTTGACGAACTGGTTCGGAAACAGCGTGCGCTTGTCGTTCTCGAACTGCGCCCGCAGCTTGATGGTGCCGGTGGTCGCATCGATCTGGCTGTCGAAGGTCTGCAACGATCCCTCGGCGAGCTTGTTGGCGCCGCTGCGGTCATAGGCCGCCGTCGGCAGCACCGCGCCCTCCCTCAACCGCTTCGAGACCGCCTGCAGATTGTCCTCCGGCAGCGTGAACAGCACGCTGATCGGCTCGAGCTGCGTGATCACGACGAGGCCGTTGGTATCGCCGGGCGTCACATAGTTGCCGAGATCGACCTGGCGCAGTCCGACGCGCCCGTTGACCGGCGACACGATGTGACAATATTGCAAATTCACCTCGGCCGACTTCACCGAGGCGCGATCGGCCTCCACCGTGCCCTGGTACTGCGCGACCAGCGCGACCTGGGTATCGAGCGTCTGATGCGGCACGGCGTTCTGCGCGGCGAGGTTCTGGTAGCGGGTGAGATCGACCTGGGCGCCCTTCAGCTGCGCCTCGTCGCGGGCGAGCTGGCCCTTGGCCTGCGCCAGCGTCGCCTCGTAGGGGCGCGAATCGATCTCGGCGATCAGGTCGCCCTTCTTGACCTCATCGCCCTCCTTGAAATCGATCTTCATCAGATAGCCGCTGATCTGGCTCCTGATCGTCACGGTCGCGAGCGACGTCACGGTGCCGAGCGCATTCAGGCTGACGCCGATATCGCCCTTGCCGATCGTCTCCGGTACGATCGACATCGGCCCGGCGTTGCGCCCGCCACCGGCCTGCGGCGGCGCGGCCTGCTGCCGCGTCCACCAGACGATGCCGGCAAGCACCGCCAATACGAGACATCCCGTCAGAAACCCCCGCCAACGCGATCCTCGCCTGGTTCGCTCGGGCGCCACAATCGACGGGTCTTTGATCTGCTGGTCCATAACCTGCCCACGAAGAAACACGAATGAGCTCGCGCGGCTCTATGTGTCCCCTGAACTCCGCGCGCGCCACATCCGACGAAGCATTTTGAAGGCTTCTGCCGGACAAAGCGCGTTAAGAATTGTAAGGATAGCGGCTCTTCCCGGTCGGCCGCTGTTTCTCGCTGGATTGTGGCTATTTTACCCGATCATTTGTAACCAGGGCAACACGATCAGCAACAATCCGGCAAAGTAGATCAGGCCGAAGATCAGCCCGAATTTCCAGAAGTCGCCTTTGCCGATATAGCCGCTGCCGTAATACATCGGCGCCGGTCCCGTGGCATAGGGCGAAATCACGCCCATCAGGCCCAGCGAATAGACGCAGAGCAGCATCAAGGTCTGCACCGACAGGCCGGGAATGCTAGAGCCGACGGCGAGCACCACCGGCAGCACCGCGGCGGTATGCGAGGTGATGCTCGAGAAGAAATAGTGGATCCAGAAGAAGAAGGTGACGAGCAGGATCATCCCGACCAGCGGCGACGTGCCGGAAAGCGGCTTGGCATAGCCCTCGGCGACCCATTTGATGAAGCCGATCTCGTTGAGGCCGGACGACAGCGTGAGCAGCGAGGTGAAATAGAAAAATACCTCCCACGCACTCTTCTCCGCGACGATGTCCTCGAACGCGATCACGCCGGTCAGCAGCATCAGCGAGATCACGACGAACACGACCGTGGTCGCGTTGATGAAGTTCGAGCCGAGCAGCGGCACGCTGATGTTGGGATTGGAGCCGCAGATCCACAGGAACATCGCGAGCACCACCAGCACCGCCATGATCCATTCGTGCCGCGACGGCGGCCCCATCTTGGCGAGCTCGCCGTCGCTCCAGGTCACGATCTCGGGGCTCTCCTTGATCTCGGGCCGGCAGACCAGATAGCTGAGCAGCGGCACCAGCAGCAGCAAGAGGATGCCGAGCGGCGCGAACCCGATGAACCATTGCGACCAACCAACCTCGATGTTGACGAGCTTCTTGGCGATCGAGAGCGCGGCGGCGTTCGGCGCCAGCGCGGTCAGGAACAGCGAGCTGGTGACGGCCGTGGTCGCGAACGCGGTCCACATCACGAAGGTGCCGATCTTGCCCGCGGTCGGGCCGGGCTCGGAGCCGTAGATGCGCGGGATGTTGCTGACGATCGGATAGATGGTGCCGCCGGAGCGCGCGGTGTTGGACGGCGTCGCCGGCGCCAGCACGAGATCGGAAAACGCCACCGCATAGCCCAGCCCGATGGTGCGGCGGCCGAGGCCGCGCACCAAGAGCAGCGCCAGACGGCGGCCGAGCCCGCTCTTGCGATAGCCGATCGAGAACACGAAGGCGCCGACGATCAGCCACACCGTGCTCTCGGAAAAGCCGCCGAGCATCCAGCGCAGCGATTTGTTCGGGTCGTGCTCGACATAGCCGCCGATGCCGGCGACCGTCAGGCCGATCAGACCGACCGCGCCGACCGGCATCGATTCAAGGATCAGCCCGGTGATCACGGCGGCGAACACCGCGAAATAGTGCCACTGATTGGCGTTCAGCCCCGAAGGCACCGGGACCAGATAGATCACAAGCCAAACCAGCAACGGCGCAAACGTCCGCCATGACCATTTCATGCAGCGTCCCCCTCACCTGTATCGATTGTCGGGCGCGCAAGCCGCCGTGTCCCGGCAGCGCCGCCATCTTTTTGTTGCAATCTAGCACGACCGCGCAGTCCGTCTCGGGAAACTGCTGCGGAACGGCGCGGCTTGTGGAGGAACCAGCGCGTTTCGTCAACACGTAGCGTCCCGGTGGCAGCCCCCATCGCAAGACCGCCCGCGCTTTGCTATCCTTGGCGGTATGACGTCACGCGACTCCGCCTCCTCCGAGATCACGCCCGAGGTGCTGCTGCGCGCCTATGCCTGCGGCATCTTCCCGATGGCGGAGAGCGCCGACGATCCGACCCTGTTCTGGGTCGAGCCGGAATTGCGCGGCGTGATTCCGTTCGACGGCTTCCGTGTCGCCTCCCGCCTGGCGCGCACCGTGCGCTCCGATGCCTTCACGGTCACCGTCGATACCGCGTTCAAGGCCGTGATCGCCGGCTGCGCGGCGCCGCAGCCCGGCCGCGACGACACCTGGATCAACAGGCGCATCCGCGATCTCTATGTCGGGCTGTACGCGTCGGGCCATTGCCATAGCGTCGAGGTCTGGCAGGACGACAATCTGGTCGGCGGGCTCTACGGCGTCAGCCTCGGCCGCGCCTTCTTCGGCGAAAGCATGTTTCACACCACGCGCGATGCATCGAAGGTCGCGCTGGTGCATCTGGTGGCGCGGCTGATCGCGGGCGGGTTCGAACTGCTCGACACGCAATATGTGACGGAGCACCTGAGGACGTTCGGCGCGATCGAGATCTCGCGGCGCCGCTATCGCGCGCTGCTCGACAAGGCGATCACGGGCGCGCCGGCGGATTTCCGCAAGCTCGACGCCACCCAGCCGGTCAAAGGTGCCGACGCGCTGGCAATCATCGCCGAGCGCAATTGAACGGTTGATCGCGTAGCCCGGATGAAGCCAACGGGTCGCGCGAACGCGCGCCCGATGACAGGCTCCGCGCAATCCGGGACAAGTCTCTCCGCGGAGAGAAACCCGGATTTCGCTGCGCTCCATCCGGGCTTCTGTAACGGGCCTTGGTTAGTCAATCCCTTTTCGCGTCATCCACTCGCCGGGCACTTGCTTCTGTACGGGATCGGCGCGAAGGCCGTCGCCTGATGGGGTGCATTGAGGAGCCGGCCGGCCAATCTACGGATTGCGTGGTCGTGAGCCACTTCCCGGATGGCGGCCTGACCGGATCCATCGTCCCAGCGGAGGGACTTCGCTCGGGGAGAGCCTGGTGTCGTGGCCCGCCCGGAACCGATTGCTGCTCCTGGCTAGATGGCCTTGGTCATCGGGTTGAACGGTTTGGTGTCGGCGAGCATGCGATGCAGGATCACGGCGAGCTTGCGAGCCAGCGCTACCTTGGCCTTGCGCATGCCTGCGCGCCGGGCGATCCGCATCGCCCAGCTCTTCAATGCCGAGCAATTCTTGACCGGCTTGGTCAGCATGACGTGAGCTGCCTGGTAGAGTGCCTCGCGCACGGAGGCATCCCCGATCTTGCTGATGCGGCCGGTGTAGTCGGTCTCACCGGACTGGTACTTCTTCGGGGTGAGCCCAAAGTGGGCTCCCGTGGCCTTCGAGGAGCGGAAGCGCTTCGGGTCGTCGATCGCCGCGGCATAGGTGAGCGCCACGATCGGACCAACGGACGGCGTTGTCATCAGGAGCTTGGCGGATGGATGCGTCCTGGCGAGCTTCTGGGTGTGCTTGTCCAGGCTCTTGAACTCCCGCAGCAGCACCGCATGGGCTTGGAGCAGCGCCGCCGCGACCAACTCCAGTCCGGGATGGCCGGTCACGAGCTCGCGGATGCGTCCGGCGAACGTGCGCTCGGTGGTCGCACCGACCTTCAGGCCAAAACCGCGAAGTATGCCGCGCAGGCTGTTCTCGACATCGCGAAGCTTGGATTGCAGCAGCTTGCGCGCCGTCAGGATGGCGCGGGTCTCCTGCGCCGCGACCGACTTGCAGTGCACCGGCCGGAACCAGCCGAGCCGCATCAACTGCGCGATCCGGCGGGCATCGTTGCGGTCCGTCTTCACCGGCATCGACTTGAAGGCTTCGCGAACGTGCCGCGTTTCCAGCAGCTCGACCGCAAGCCCTGCGTCTCGCAGACCCGCATACAGCCATTGCGACAAGGGGCCTGCCTCCAGCCCGATCCGTTCCAGTACCAGACCCAGCGACCGGAACCAGGCGATCAGCGCCGCCGGCTCGCTCGCAACCTTCGTCTCGCGCAAAATCTTGCCTGTCCCATCGACAAGGCAAACGCTCGAGCATTCCAAAGACACGTCAATTCCTGCATAGTGGTACATGGTCGTCCCTTAATGATGCTTGGAGCGGGCTTGCCCGACTCCGTTGAACACCATCAGTTTGAGGGACGACCGCCTTCCAACCAACAGGCCGCTCGCGAGCGCGCTTCCAAATTGCGCCGTAGCGAGCGGGCGGCCGGCCCGTTACCCCATCTACGCCGTGCTTGCTAGTTCCCAAACAATCCGCCGAACAACCCGCCCGGCCGCTGCTGTTGCTGGGGCGGCGGAGGTGGCGGCTGCTGCTGGTATTGCGGCTGTGGCGGCGGACGCGGTGCGGCCTGCTTCGGCGGCGCGCGCTTCTGGGCCGGCGGTGGCGGAGGCGTCGGCGCCTTCGGCGGATCGGGCGCGGCGGTCACGATGGTCTGGTCCGGCCCTTTGCAGTCGGTCAGCCAGATGTCGTAGATCGGATGCTCGACGCCGTGCAGGCCGGGACTCGCCGCGAACATCCAGCCCGAGAAGATCCGCTTCACCTCGCCCTGCAGCGTGATCTCGTCGACCTCGACAAAGGCATCGGTGTTGGCGGCTTCCGTCGATGGCCTCGTGTAACAGGCATCGGTCTTCACCCGCAGCGCGCCGAACTGCACGGTCTCGCCGATATCCTCGTCGAAATTGATGATGCGCCCGGTGATCTTGTCGAGACCGGAGAAGCTCGCCTTCTTGTTGGTGATCTTGGTCGACGGCGGCTCCTGCACGACCTCGTCGCCCGGCTGCAACGTGGCAGGCGTCTGCGGCGGGGTGCCTGGGGGCGTGCCCTTGGGACGCTGCCCCGGCGGCAGCGGATTGGCGCCGGGCGGTGTATTGGCGACGGCGGGACCGCCGGGTTGCGGCGGCTGCACCGCGACACCGGGCTGGGTGCCCTGCGGAGCCACCGTCGAGCCCGGCGGCGGCGCCAGCGGCTGTGACTGCACGCTGCCGGGCGGCGGCACCGCCTGGCCTGGCGGCAGCGCCCGCGGCTGTGTCGGCAGCAGGCGGCCGCGCGGCAATTCCGGCACTTCCTCGTCGTCGTCGCTGGGAGGAGCCGGCTGACCACGCGGGATCGAGCCGGGCGGACGCGGCGCGGGATCGGAGAAAATCGTTCCGATCTGCGCGCGCGCGGGCGGCGCAAGCGAGATGGTTGAGGCGGCAACCAGGGCCGCAAAGCCAGTCAGGGCAACGGTTCGAAGCATCTCGCGCGGCTTTAAAGGGCGAATCGGGCTCGCGACAGTCTACCTTGATATCGGCCGCTCGCAGGCCACCGGTTAACACGCCGAATACGGCGGGGAAAGGGCACCCGGCCACCTCTCCCCGGTCCACTGGGCAGCCTCTGGTCACTCCTGGGAACACGTGTGATAGTCCTCACGCTGAAGGCACGCCGCCGCGCGTGAAAACCAGGAAAATCCGGATCGAACCGGACCAGCCAGAGGAAACCCACCATGCCCGATCGCATCAGGCTCGACGGCCGGGTCGCCGTCGTCACCGGGGCTGCCGGCGTCATCGGAACCGCCTCGCTTCAACTGCTCGCCGAACGGGGTGCGCGGATTGTCGCAGTCGACCGCAAGGGCGCCGATCTCAAGGCCGCCATCAAGGACCTGCCCGCCTCGGCCGAGGCCCTCGCAATCGAAGCCGACGTCACCGACGAGGACGAGGTCAAGGACTATGTCCGCGCCGCGGTCGACCGCTTCGGCACCATCGATGCCTTCTACAACAACGCCGGCGTCGAGGGCGACATCAGGCCGATCCCTGAATATTCGCTGGAGAGCTTTCGCCAGGTGCTCGACGTCAACGTCGTCGGCGTCTTCCTCGGCATGAAGCATGTGCTGCCTGTGATGCTGAAGCAGAACCAGGGCAGCATCATCAACACCGCCTCGATCGCGGGCCTGATGGGATCACCGATGATCGCGGTCTACAGCGCGAGCAAGCACGCGGTGATCGGGCTGACCAAGAGCGCGGCCTGGGAATGCACCGGCACCAGCGTGCGGGTCAATTGCGTCTGCCCCGGCATGATCGAGAGCCGGATGCTGAGCACGATCCTGCAGGGCCGCTCCGGCGGCAACGCGCCGCCGCCGATCGAGAAGATCGTCGACCGCATCCCGGCGCGCCGGCTCGGCCTCGCAAGCGAGGTCGCCTCCATCGTCGCTTTTCTTGCCTCCGACGAGGCGAGCTACGTCTCCGGCTCCGCCTACACCGTCGACGGCGGCCGCACCGCCGCCTGACACAACCGTCATTCCGGGATGGTGCGCAAGCACCAGACCCGGAATCTCGAGATTCCGGGTTCGATGCTTCGCATCGCCCCGGAACGACATCACCAAAAGAAGGTCCTCCCAATGCCCGTCGTTCTCGATCCCGATGCCGCTGCCGTCTACAAGGCGTTTCAGGAGTCCGGCCGTCCCGCCTATGAGACGCTGACCGCGCCGGAAGCGCGCGACTATTACCGAGCCGCCCGCGTCGTCTCCAATCCCGAGCCGCCCGCGCTGGAATCGAGCAAGCCGCTCGCGATCCCGGCGCCGCACGGCACGATCCCTGCCCGCATCTACACGCCGTACACGCTGCGCAAGAAAGACGGGCTCGCGCCCTGCCTGGTGTTCTTCCACGGCGGCGGCTGGGTGATCGGCGACCTCGATACCCATGAGGTGGTTTGCCAGAAGCTTGCCCATGAGGGCGAGCTGATCGTGATCTCGATCGATTACCGCCTCGCGCCCGAGCATCGTTTCCCTGCCGCGGTCGATGACGCCGTCACCGCGACCCGATGGGTCGCCGCCAATGCCGGGGATCTCGGCATCGACGTCGCGCGCCTGATCGTCGGCGGCGACAGCGCCGGCGGCAACCTCGCGGCGGTGGTTGCCCTGACCGCCCGCGACGGCGGGCCGAAGCTCGCGGCCCAGCTGCTGATCTATCCCGCGACCGATTTCTCGCGGAAGCATCCCTCGCATCGCGAGCCCGAGACCAGCATCCTCCTGACGCATTCGGTGATCGGCTGGTTCGCCAACCATTATCTCGGTGACGCCGACAACAACGACTGGCGTGCCTCGCCGGCGCGCGCGAAGGACTTTGCCGGCTTGCCGCCGGCCTATGTGCTGACCGCCGGCGCCGATCCGCTCCGCGACGAAGGCGACGAGTATGCGAAATTCCTCAAGGACGCCGGCGTGCCGGTGACCTACCGGCATTTCCCCGGCCAGTTCCACGGCTTCTTCACCATGGGCAAGCTGCTCAATCAGGCCAATATCGCGGTGACCGAGATCAGCGCCTGGCTGAAGACGCTGGGCTGAGCAATCGGACCCGCGGCGACGTGGCTGGCGTCGTTCCCGATCGGGGCTCGCGAGCGCATCGCGAGCCTCTTGCGGCGTTAGTGCGCCTTGAAGTTCCCCACGCCGCGCGATAGTGCCGCCGTCAGCGCTTCACGCCGCCGGGCACTCCAGCCATCGAGATCGACTTGCTCACGCCACTCCTCGTCTACGGTATCCCGCTCGATTTCATCCTGTTCGCGCTGACGCTGCTCGGCGTCGCGATCTTCCATCACCACACGCTCGCGGTGGCGCTGACGGGCCTTGCCGCGATCGTCGCCTACAAGCTGCTGTTCGCGGGCTTTGCGAAATTCGGCGCGGGCCTGCCCGGTCTTGCGCATCACATCGAGCATGAGTGGGTCACGCTCGCCAACCTGTTCCTGCTCCTGATGGGCTTTGCGCTGCTGTCGCGCCATTTCGAGGAGAGCCGCATTCCCGACGAGATGCCGGCGCTGCTGCCCGATGACTGGAAGGGCGGACTGATCCTGCTGGTGATCGTGTTCGTGCTGTCGGGCTTCCTCGACAATATCGCGGCCGCGCTGATCGGCGGCACCGTGGCCCGCCACGTGTTCCGTGGCCGCGTCCATATCGGCTATCTCGCGGCGATCGTCGCCGCATCGAATGCCGGCGGCGCCGGCAGCGTCGTCGGCGACACCACGACGACGATGATGTGGATCGACGGCATCAGCCCGCTCACGGTCGTGGAGGCCTATGTCGCAGCCATCGTCGCGATGCTGGTGTTTGCGGTGCCGGCCTCGCTGCAACAGCACCGCTTTTCGCCGATCGTGAAGGATGCACCGTCCGGCCTCAGAATCGACTGGGCGCGGGTTGCGATCGTGGCCGTGATCCTGCTCGCCGCGCTGACGGCCAATGTGACGGCCAATCTGAAGTTCCCCGCGCTGCTCGATACGCTGCCCGTGCTCGGGCTCGCGGTCTGGGCCGCGATCCTGGTCACCTCGGTGCTGCGGCGGCCGGACTGGTCGGTGATGCCCGAGACGCTGAAGGGCACCGTCTTCCTGCTCGCGCTGGTGACGGCGGCCTCGATGATGCCGGTCGAAAAATTGCCCACCGCATCGTGGCAGACCGCGCTCGGGCTCGGCTTCGTCTCGGCGGTGTTCGACAATATTCCCCTGACCGCGCTGGCGCTGAAGCAAGGCGGCTATGACTGGGGCTTCCTCGCCTACGCGGTCGGATTTGGCGGGTCGATGGTCTGGTTCGGCTCGTCGGCGGGCGTTGCAGTGTCCAACATGTACCCGGAAGCCAAATCGGTGGTCCGCTGGATCACCCAAGGCTGGCCGATCATGGCGGCCTATGTCGTCGGCTTCTTTGTGATGCTCGCACTGCTTGGCTGGCATCCCGACGCGCCACATTGACGCAACACAATGCTGCAGTGCACAATTGCGCTTACCTCAAAACTGTGGAAAATCGAGACAATTCCGTTGACATTGCTAAACTCCATTCGCCGTAACAAGTTATGGAGAGTTCGCATGAGTGTTAGTGCAGAAGTCCTCGCCCGCGCTCCGTCGGAGCAGATGGAGGACGAAATCAACACGGTGACTTCGCATCGACCACGCAGCAACATCCGGCCCCTCTCGCCGATGCCGGACTATGTCGAGCATCGCAACGGCGTCAACGAGGTGGGCAAGCTGTCGGCCGAGGCGGTCGTGCGCGAATATGAAGCGGCGGTGAAAGAGATCGAGGCCCTTGGATCGGAACTGCAACTGGCCGCCAAGAACTGCGAGGTCATGGTCGCAGGCGTTCATGACATGATCGCGGAGATCAAGGAGTTCGCTGCCGGTTACCGCGATCAGGGCAAGCGCTTCTTCCTGCAGATCGAAGCCGTCTCGCTGATGACCGCGGAGGTCAGGGATACCTGCGAAGCACTCAAGAAGAAGATCGCAACCGATACATTGGGCCAGTGATCTTTCGGTTGAAGCACGGTTCGCGATCAGAGCATCCGTGGATCTCTGCGATCGTGGGCTGATCCGGTATTGGTGAATGACTGCGCTATTCCGGCGCGGCGGAACCGTTAGTTCTATTCAAGACCAAGTCGCTCAAGACTAAGTCGTTCAACATCTTGCCCCGCTTCGGCGGGGCTTTTTGTTGCGAGACGAGTGATCTCAGCACGGGTCGCGTGCTCGAACCGGCCGGACCTTTGTCCATGACCTTAGCGCGCGTCAGCGGCACGCCCGGTCATGTCCGTCGCCGGTGGCAAATCGGATATCGCGGACCAGCGATCGCTGAAATCCTTGGCCGGGAGCGTGTCCGTGCCGGCGACGGCAATGCCGTCGGTCCGGGGCGCGTGCGACTTGATGGTCGCGGCGGTCGCGGTGACAGCCAGCAGGGCGACAGCCACGAACCCGGTAATCGTTCGATGCTTTGTCATTAGAACCTCCTCGGGTCCCCAATGCCCACTTAACGTGGGTCACGGGAACCCTCGTCAGGTTCATCACTGCAAAGACGACATGGATCGCGTGAAATCGGACAACGAGCTTGTCCCAAACGCGCCTACCCGGCCCGCGCCGCACGCCGTAGCGATTGCGGCGGCTGGCCGAAGGCGCGGATGAAGGCGCGGCGCATCCGCTCAGGATCGCGGAAGCCGGTGATCTCGGCGACGCGCTCGATCGCCTCGCCCGACGACTGCACGCGCTGCCGCGCGACTTCGATCCTGAGCCGCTCGACCGCTTTCGACGGCGTCGTGCCGGTCTCCGCGATGAAGGCGCGGGTGAAATGCCGCGAACTCATCCCGGCCTTGTCGGCGAGGTTCTCGACCGTCAGCGGCGCATCGAGATGCTCGCGCGCCCAGGCGAGCAGCGGCCCGAACCGGCCGTTCGGCGTCTTCAATTCCAGCAGCGAGGAAAACTGCGACTGCCCGCCGCTGCGCCGATGATACAGCACGAGTTGCCGCGCGGTGTTCTGCGCGACCTCGTCGCCATAGTCCTCGGTGATCATCGCGAGCGCGAGGTCGATGCCGGCGGTGATGCCGGCCGAACTCCAGATATTGCCGTCGCGGACGAAGATCTGGTCCGGCTCGAGCTTGATCTTCGGATAGGTCTTCACGAAATGCGGCGTGCGCTGCCAATGCGTAGTGGCGCGGCGGCCGTCGAGCAGGCCCGCCTCGGCCAGCACATAGGCGCCCGAGCAGACGCTGGCGACGCGAATGCCGCGGCCGGCCATCCGCCGCACGAATGACAGCGTGGCTGGACAGGTCGCCGGCGTGCGCACACCGTTGCCGCCGGCAATGATCAACGTCGTGATCGCCGTCGATGGCTTGAAGCCGCGTGCGAGCATCTCGACACCGGACGAAGAGCGCACCGGTCCTGCCTTCACCGCAAGCGTCCTGATCGCCGGCGCGTTGTTGGCGAAGCGCGCCGCGATCTCGAAGGCCGCGATCGGCCCGGCCGCGTCGAGCAGCTGGAAGTCGGGAAAGATCAGGATGCCGATCATCGCCAAATCCTCGCGGGTGACGTTACTTTCCTGGCAGCCCTCTCTCAGGAGCCTTCGTCCGAAAATGAGGGAAATACGCCATTTTGGACGAGAGGCCATCATGACATCGTGGTTCCGTCAAGCGCTATTTGGAGCCCCCGATGACCGAACCCCTGCAGATTGGATTGCTCGTCTTCCCGAAGGTGACCCAGCTCGACCTGACCGGTCCGCTGCAGGTGTTTTCCTCGGTCCCCGGCGCCAAGGTCCATCTGATCTGGAAGCGCATCGAACCCGTTCCGACTGATTCCGTCATGGTCCTGACGCCGACCACGACCTTTGCCGATTGCCCGCAGCTCGACGTGATCTGCGTGCCCGGCGGCTTCGGCACCGACGACATGGTCGGCGACGAGGAGATGCTGGCCTTCCTGCGCAAGCAGGCCGAGGGTGCGAAATACGTCACGTCGGTCTGCACGGGATCGCTGGTGCTCGGCGCGGCCGGCCTGCTCAAGGGCTATCGCGCCACCACGCATTGGAGCTCGATTGATTTCCTGTCGGGCTTCGGGGCCATTCCGACCAGGACGCGCGTCTGCGTCGACCGCAACCGCTTCACCGGCGGCGGCGTCACCGCGGGCATCGACTTCGCGCTGACGCTGGTGTCGGAGCTCGTCGACCGCAAGACCGCGGAAGCGATCCAGCTCAGGCTCGAATACAACCCGGCCCCGCCGTTCAACGCGGGCTCGCCGGAGACCGCACCGGCCGAGATCCTCGCTTTCATGAAAGAGCGGATCGCGCCGTCGCAGGCGCGCCGCGCCGACTTGATGGGCCGTGCCGCGGCACGGCTGTCCTGACCTGATTGCCGCAAAGAAAAAGGCCGCCCGGTTTCCCGAGCGGCCCTTCCTGTCTCACGGTAGCCTCACATTTGCGGGCGATTTCAGGACGTCTGTACCGGGGGCCTATCTCCCGGCCGCATCCAACTCGGAGGCCGCTGCACATCGGGACAGTCGCGATCTGGAGCCCGATCCGACGCGATGGTTTCCCATCTCCGTAAGATGGCCCTATTGAGCCGCGAACCCGCGCCCGGCGCAAGCGGGCAGCATCGGCTGCAGCCCACCTGTCCCCGCTGTTACCGTTGTTCACAGGCGCGCGCTTGCGCTGCCGGGCGCGTGTGCGATGCACGCTCGTCGTTACGCACGTGCACGTCAGAACAACAATGCGTGAAAGTCAGCTTCCCGGCGTCCAGGCGTGATAGTCGCCGGTCGCCTTGGGGCGGCGGCCGCTCGCCAGCGTCGAGCCGGACGGGCGGTAAGCCTGCGCGGTGCCGGTCAGGTTCGGCAGATGCGGCTTCTCCCATTCGCGCGCCTGGTAGCTCTCCTCGGTCGGCGGCACATCAACCGTGTGATGCAGCCAGCCGTGCCAGCCGGCCGGAATGCGGGAGGCTTCGGCGTAGCCGTTGTAGACCACCCAGCGGCGCTCGAAATGCAGCGTCGGGTCGATCTCACCGCCCTTGGTGCGGTAATAGCGGTTGCCCTGCTCGTCCTCGCCGACCAGTTCGCCGAATCGCGAGGTCCACAATTGCGTGCCAAAGGTCTGGCCATTCCACCAGGTGAAGAATTTCAGCAGGAATTGTTTCATGCGTGGCCGGTCGTCGGTTCGAGACTATGCGGCTCTGATGCCACCTCATTCCCCAAATGTCCAGCCGCCGCCAAGGTAGCCCCGCACCCCTCGGACAGCCCCCGGTTTATGCACCCGTTTGGCGACCAAATGACGCGCTCACGAGGAGTTTTGTTCAGCTGCCATACATGAGCCGCCGGCTACGCGAAGATGACCCACAATCAATGTGGAGCACGGGAACGTCCGACCACAGAGATGGTTAGACATTCACCGTTTTGATGGAGTCCAAAATGATTAATATGAAGGTTCTGAGCACCGCCGCGGCTCTGGCGCTTGCGCTGCCGTTGGCTGTGGCGCCGACCGTTTCGTTCGCCCAGTCTGCCGCACAGATGGGTGCGATGGGCGGCGGCGGCGGCCACGTTGGCGGCGGCGGTGGTGGCGGCTTTGGCGGCGGCCGCGGAGGCGGAGGTGCCATGGGCGGCGGCGGTGGCGGCGGCTGGCACGGCGGCGGTGGCGGTGGTCACTGGGCCGGTGGTGGCGGCGGCGGTTGGCGCGGCGGTGGCGGCTGGCACGGCGGGTATCATCGTGGCGGCGGATTCTGGCCCGGCGCGGTGGCCGGTGCGGTCGTCGGCGGCGCCCTCGCCTCGGGCGCTTATTACGGATCCGGCTATGGCTACGGCCCCGGCTATTATGACGACAGCTACGGCTATTACGATGAACCGTCTGTCGCCGTGGAGGTGCCGAGTGGCGGCGGCGCCAGCTACTGCGCGCAGCGCTACAGGTCCTACGATCCTGCCTCGGGCACCTATCTCGGCTATGACGGCCGGCGGCATCCCTGCCCGTAATGAAGGCCTGAATTCTTGATTGCAAAAGGGCGGCGCCAGCGCCGCCCTTTTTTCATGTACGCAAGTCTTATGTGCGCAAGGCGACCGCGACGGCCGCGAACGTCACCACGAGCGCTGCGATGTCGCTCGTGCTGAGCGGCTCGCGCAGCATCGCCGCTGCCGCAAGCACGCCGACGACGGGGACCAGCAGCGTGCCGATCGACGCGGTCGCCGCCGGCAATCGCTCGAGCGCCGCAAACCAGCAGACATAGCAAAGGCAGAACTGGATCAGCGTCATGTAGATCATCGACGCCCAGCCGAACTGCGACAGCGTGGCGAGCTGCGGCTGCTCGATCATGATGCCGATGATTGCGATCGGCACGCAGCCGATCGCAAGCTGCCAGGCCGCGAGCGACAGCGGCGGCATCGCGAGCTTGAACGATTTGGTCAGCACCGTGCCGAGCCCGACGCAGACCGCGCCGGCGAGCGCGAACAGAATCCCCGGCAGCTTGCCGAGGCTTGCGTCGATGCCGCCGCCGCCGATCAGCACCGTTCCCGGCGAGCGCCACCGCAAGCGCAAGCGCACGCGGCAGCGACACGCGCTCGCCGAGCACCGGCCAGGCCACCAGCGCGACCCACACCGGAATCGATATCCCGAGCACGGCCGCCTCGCTGGCCCGCAGCCAGATCAGCGCGAGGCCCATGGACGCGACCCAGCCGCCGATCGACAGCGTCGACACCAGAGCAAGCCGCAACCACATGCCGTCGGGCACGCGCAGTGTCTGTCCCCGCACCAGCGCGACCAGGCCGAGTGCAACCGCGCCGACCACGCCGCACAGCCCGCGCGCGGACAGCGGCGGCCACTGTCCCCAGCCGATCGAGGCGACCACCAGGAATGCGACGCCAAGCGGTGACAGCGGGGCGCGGCCGGCGATGGGAACTGCGGTCATGGACCTGTCGTAAAGGGGATGGACAAATACAGGTGATGTGTCACGGCTAGCTGGAAATCTGCTTGTCAGCAAACAGCATATGCATTCTATGATACAGACTTTCCGTTTAGGTTCCGCCTTAATTGACGAACAGGCCAAGCGAGTCGCCGGCACGCGAGGCCGTTAGAAAGAGGATGCATCGTGCCGAGCGTTCTCGTGGTTGATGACGACCCGATGGTGTGCGTTGCCATCGAGGTGTGTCTGCAACGCCAGGGCTTCGAGGTGACCGTCGCCGATGGCGGTGAAGCCGGCATGCGCGCGCTCGAGCAGGCCACCTTCGACGTCATGCTGGTCGACGTCTTCATGCCGCATATGCGCGGGTTCGAGGCGATCCGCGTCTTCCACGAGCGTGCCCCCGATATTCCCGTCATCGCGATGTCCGGCTATGCCTTCGCCAATGCCGATCGCGCGCCGGACTTCCTACGGATGACGATCGAGCTCGGCGCGTCCGCCTGCCTGCGCAAGCCGTTCACCCCGCAGGCGCTGATTGCCGCCGTTAACGAATGTCTTGCGAAGTATGCACCTTCCGCTCGTCTTTCGAAATAATTGCTCGTACTAATCGTCGATGGCTTCCCAGCGTCTCATTCTCGGCAGCGGCCTTGCGATCCTCCTCGTCATCAGCGCGGCGTCGATCGGGTTGGACGTCAAGTCGCGCAGCGAGATTGATTCGGTCGATCGCACGCTCAGCATCCTGAAGCGCATTTCGGACGCGCGTCAGCTGCCGCGCAGCGTCGAGAGCGCGGCGCGCGGTTTCGCGCTGACCGGCGATGCGTCCTTTGCCGACGAGTTTCGCGAGCAGAGCGCAGCCCTCACCGCGGCCTTCGACGATCTGATGGCGGCGGTGACGTCGGCCCCCGAGGAGGCGCAGCTGATCACGGGCACCAGGGTCGAGGTCCAGCGTGCCATTGCGCTCGGCGCCGAGCTGATCAGGTTGCGCAGCGCGGGCGACACGGCCGGCGCCGCGGCGCTGGTCTCCGCCGGCGAGAGCCGCGCGCTGACCGACAAGGTCGGCGCGGCGCTCGACCGCCTGGTCACCGAAGAGCGCCGCCTGCTCCGGATTCGCACCGACCAGTCCAAGACCAATGGACGGCTGCTGCTGATGATCGATCTCGCCGGCGTGGCGATGATCCTGCTGCTCGCGATCGCGCTGACGGTGACGGCCCGGCGCGCCAGCCGCGAACTGCAGGGCGCGCTCAGCGCGACCAAGGCGACCAATCTGTCGCTCGAGGGCAAGGTCGCCGATCGCACCAAGGATCTCGGTGCCGCGCTCGAAGAGCTCCGCCGTTCCACCTCGGTGATGGAAACCACCTTCCGCACCATGGCGGAGGCGGTGCTGGTGATCGACAGCGCCGGCACCGTGCTGCTGTCGAACCCGGCCGCCGAGAAGATGCTGCGCTACAAGCCGGGCATGACGGTCCGGCAGCTGCGCGCCATGAGCAACGTGTTCCAGTCCGACGGCGTCACGCCGATGCAGGCCGACGACATGCCGTCGGCCAGGACGCTGCGCGGCGAGGAATTCGACGGGCTGGAATTCGTCGCCAAGCCGGTGCGCGGCGCGCCGGAGATTCACCTCGTGGTGTCGGGCCGGCCGCTGCGCGATGGCGACGACACCGTCACCGGCGCGGCGCTGATCTATCACGACATCACCGCCTCGCGCGAAACCGAGCACAAGCTGCAGCAGGCACAGAAGCTCGACGCCATCGGCAAGCTGACCGGCGGCGTCGCGCACGACTTCAACAACATGCTGACGGTCATCACCGGCACCACCGAGACGCTGGTCGACAGCCTGCGCGCCCAGCCGCAGCTCGCGAAAACCGCCGAGCTGATCGACCGCGCCGCCGAGCGCTGCCGCGAGCTGATCCAGCATCTGCTCGCCTTCGCGCGCCGCCAGCCGCTGGAGCCGCGCACCGTCGACATCAACGGCACCGTGGTCGACATCGCCAAGCTGCTGCGGCCGACGCTCGGCGAGCAGATCGAGATCAGTTCGGTGCTGGCACCCGATGTCGCCAGCGTCCATATCGATCCGTCGCAGCTTGCCAACTCGCTGCTCAACATGGCGATCAACGCCCGCGACGCGATGCCGAACGGCGGCAAGCTGCTGTTCGAGACCAGCAACATCGTGCTCGACGACGCCTATGCGGCTGTCAATCCCGACATCACGCCGGGCCGCTACGTGCTGCTCGCGGTCAGCGACACCGGCACCGGCATGTCGCACGCGGTGCAGGACAAGGTGTTCGAGCCGTTCTTCACCACCAAGGAAGTCGGCAAGGGCTCCGGCCTCGGCATGAGCATGGTCTACGGCTTCGTCAAGCAGTCCGGCGGACATATCAAGATCTACAGCGAGGAAGGCCACGGCACCACGATCAAGCTCTATCTGCCCCCTGCCCGCGGCCAGGTCGAGGTCGAGGCGCCCCCGCCGGAGCCGGTGCGGCGCGGCAGCGAAGTCATCCTGGTGGTGGAAGACGACCAGCTGGTGCGCAACTACGTCGTCACGCAGCTAGGCGCGCTCGGCTACAAGACCATCGCCGTGCCCGACGCCCGCGCCGCGCTGGCCCTGGTCGACAAGGGCGAGAAGTTCGACCTCCTGTTCACCGACGTGATCATGCCCGGCGGCATGAACGGCCGCCAGCTCGCCGACGAGGTGCAGAAACGCCGCCCCGGCATCAAGGTGCTCTACACCTCGGGCTACACCGAGAACGCGATCGTGCATCACGGCCGCCTCGACGAGGGCGTGCTGCTGCTGGCCAAGCCCTACCGCAAGGCGCAGCTCGCCAGCATGCTGCAGCAGGCGCTCGGCGAGTGATGTGAGCTACCTCGTCGCCAGCGCGACGCCGGCGAGGGTGAACAGCAGCGCGACGATCTGGCTTGGCCCCAGCGGCTCGTGCAATGCGACCGCGGAGGCCACCACGCCGATGACAGGCACCGCCATGGTGCCGATCGCCGCGACCGAGGCCGGCAGGCGGGCGAGCGCGGCGAACCACGCGACATAGGCGACGCAGAACTGGATCAGCGTCGAATAGACCAGCAGCCACCAGCCGACGGTCGTGATGCGGTCGACATGCGTGGTCTCGATCATCATGCCGACGATCGCGATCGGCACGCAGCCGAGGCCGATCTGCCAGGCGGCGGCCGGGATCGGCGGCATCACCAGCGGATATTTCTTCGCCAGCACCGTGCCGAGCGCAAAGCCGAAGGCGCCGCCGAGCGCCATGATGATTCCCGGCAGCTTCTCCTTGCTTGCGGTGATGCCGCTGCCGCCCATGATCGCGGCGAGGCCTGCAAAGGCCATCACCAGCGCGATGGTCCGCAGCAGCGTCGGCCGCTCGCCGAGCACCGGCCAGGCCAGCAGCGAGGCCCATACCGGCATCGTGTAGGCGATCAGCGCGGCCTCGCTCGCCGGCAGCCAGAGCAGCGCCAGCCCCATCAGCACCATCCAGCCGGTGACGTTGAGCGTCGCATAGAGCACGAGCCGCGGCCACAGCCGTTTCTCGACATGCAGGCTCTGGGCGCGGATCAGCGCCAGCACCGCCAGCAGCACGGCGCCGATCACCCCGGTGGTGCCGCGCAAGGTCAGCGGCGGCAGTTCGCTGAGCAGGAACTTGGTGGACGGCCAGTTGAACCCCCAGCCCACCGAGGTGATGGCGAGGAACATCAGGCCGGCGGGCGCAAGGCGCGGCCGCGCGGAAGGCTTCTGGACTGTCATGGAACCCGGCGGGGATGTGAGTCGGCCTCACCTTGCCCGCGATTTTGTCGCCCGACCATCACGGCTCTGACATGCCTGATCCGTACTTTGCCCGTAGGCCTACGTGAGTCCCCAAAATTCAATCCGGGACCGCGAATAAAAACTTCGCCTGTGAACAGCGGGGCGAAGCTCCGATCCACAGGCGATAGGAATTTTTTGGCTTGGGAATCCCTGAGGACTCACCGATAGTTGGCTCGATCACAGGCGCGGCACCGACCCCTGTTATCCCCCTCTTTCCACCATATTTAGTGTTTGATTCAGAAACTCGTACTAGTCCTTGACGGGCGTGACGGACATGGCCTAACTTTCAACCTGTTCGGCGCGAGTGTGTTTGGGTCCCCGCCGGTCGCTCCCACAAGGGTTCCAAAATGACCACTCCGCCAGGCCTTCGGGCCGCGGGTGAAGGGCTTTTCTGCCCTGATTTTGGGGCCGCCGTCGGGGACGACAAACGGGCCGCGAAGGACCCGGAAACAGAGGCCGTAACCGGCCCGCAAGAAGCGTACGCGTGACGTGTCGCGTGAAGCGTTTGGGGCGTTGAATGCATGACCCGGAGCACCCGACCAGTCGGGCGCCGCCGGGACGATGCCGCCGCAGGACCGGTCATACCGGCGCCCAGCGGATGAGAGAAAACAGGCCGGATCCACCGGCTGAGCTGCGGATGACGGGAGGCGTGCTGACGCGTGTTCCGAAGTCCGCGAACAGACAACATTCCGGCACCTGCGGGGAAACGTGGGGCCGGGCAGAAGAAGAGACGGGGCTCGACCATGCGAATCGAACGACGCAACACCACCAGCGGACAATCTCCCTACGCCGGGATCAATTTCCGCCTGACCACCTCAGAGATCCGCAATCCGGACGGCTCGGTCGTGTTCCGCGCCGAGAACGTCGAGGTTCCGGAGTTCTGGTCGCAGGTCGCCTCCGACGTGCTGGCGCAGAAGTATTTCCGCAAGGCCGGCGTCGCCGCGCGCCTGAAGAAGGTCGAGGAAGAGACCGTGCCGTCGTGGCTGTGGCGTTCGGTGCCCGACACCGAGGCGCTTGGCCTCCTGCCGGAGAACGAGCGCATCGTCGGCGAGACCTCGGCCAAGCAGGTGTTCGATCGCCTCGCCGGCTGCTGGACCTATTGGGGCTGGAAGGGCGGCTACTTCTCCACGGAAGAAGACGCCCTCGCCTTCTTCGACGAGCTCCGCTTCCAGCTCGCAAAGCAGATGGTCGCGCCGAACTCGCCGCAGTGGTTCAACACCGGGCTGCACTGGGCCTACGGCGTCGATGGCCCCGGCCAGGGCCACTATTATGTCGACTGGAAGACCGGCAAGCTGACCAAGTCGAAGTCGGCCTATGAGCATCCGCAGCCGCATGCCTGCTTCATCCAGGGCGTCGGCGACGACCTCGTCAACGAGGGCGGCATCATGGACCTCTGGGTGCGCGAGGCGCGCCTGTTCAAGTACGGCTCCGGCACCGGCTCGAACTTCTCGAGCCTGCGCGGCGAAGGCGAAAAGCTGTCCGGCGGCGGCCGCTCAAGCGGCCTGATGAGCTTCCTCAAGATCGGCGACCGCGCGGCGGGCGCGATCAAGTCGGGCGGCACCACCCGCCGCGCCGCCAAGATGGTGGTGGTCGACGCCGATCACCCCGATATCGAGACCTATATCGACTGGAAGGTGAAGGAGGAGCAGAAGGTCGCCGCCCTCGTCACCGGCTCCAAGATCAACCAGAAGCACCTCAAGGCCGTGATGAAGGCCTGCGTGAACTGCGAAGGCAGCGGCGACGACTGCTTCGATCCGGAGAAGAACCCTGCGCTCCGCCGCGAGATCAAGCTCGCGCGCCGCGCGCTGGTGCCGGACAACTACATCAAGCGCGTCATCCAGTTCGCCAAGCAAGGCTACAAGGACATCTCGTTCGACACCTACGACACCGACTGGGATTCCGAGGCCTACCTCACCGTCTCCGGCCAGAACTCCAACAACTCGGTGTCGCTGAAGGACGATTTTCTGCGCGCGGTGGAAACGGACGGTGATTGGAATCTCGTCGGCCGCACCACGAAGAAGGTGACCAAGACGCTGAAGGCCCGCGACCTCTGGGAGAAGATCGGCTACGCCGCCTGGGCGAGCGCCGATCCCGGCCTGCACTTCAACACCACGATGAACGACTGGCACACCTGCAAGGCGTCCGGCGACATCCGCGCGTCCAATCCGTGCTCGGAATACATGTTCCTGGACGACACGGCGTGCAACCTCGCCTCGGCCAACCTGCTGACGTTCTACAGCACCACCACCAAGCGGTTCGACATCGAGTCCTACGAGCACCTCTGCCGGCTCTGGACCATCGTGCTCGAAATCTCCGTCATGATGGCCCAGTTCCCGTCGAAGGCGATCGCCGAGCTGTCCTACGAATTCCGCACGCTCGGCCTCGGCTTCGCCAACATCGGCGGCCTGCTGATGACCATGGGCCTGCCCTATGACAGCAAGGAAGGCCGTTCGCTGTGCGGCGCGCTGACCGCTGTGATGACCGGCATCGCCTACAAGACCTCGGCCGAGATGGCGGCCGAGCTCGGCACCTTCCCGGGCTACAAGAAGAACGCCGCGCACATGCTGCGCGTGATCCGCAACCACCGCCGCGCCGCCCACGGCAACGCGGCCGGTTACGAGGCGCTCTCGGTCAACCCGGTGCCGCTCGATCACGCCTCCTGCCCGCAGGCGGACATCGTCACCCATGCCAGGCTGGCCTGGGATGACGCGTTGGCGCTCGGCGAGGTCAACGGCTATCGCAATGCCCAGACCACCGTGGTAGCGCCGACCGGCACCATCGGCCTCGTGATGGATTGCGACACCACCGGCATCGAGCCCGACTTCGCGCTGGTGAAGTTCAAAAAGCTCGCCGGCGGCGGCTACTTCAAGATCATCAACCAGGCGGTGCCGTCCGCGCTGCGCGCGCTCGGCTATCGCGAGAGCGAGATCGCGGAGATCGAGGCCTACGCCGTCGGCCACGGCTCGCTGTCGAATGCGCCCGGCATCAATGCCTCGACCCTGAAGGCCAAGGGCTTCACCGATGAAGCCATTGCCAAGGTGGAAAAGGCGCTGCCGACCGCGTTCGACATCAAGTTCGCCTTCAACAAGTGGACCTTTGGCGAGGACTTCATCCGCGACCAGCTCGGCATCGGCGCCGAGGCAATCTCCGCGCCCGGCTTCGACCTGCTCCAGGCCGTCGGCTTCACCAAGCGCGAGATCGAGGCCGCCAACGTGCACATCTGCGGCGCGATGACGGTCGAAGGCGCGCCTCATTTGAAGGCGGAGCACTATCCCGTGTTCGACTGCGCCAACCCCTGCGGCAAAATTGGAAAACGTTACCTCTCGGTCGAGAGCCACATCAGGATGATGGCGGCCTCGCAGCCGTTCATCTCGGGCGCGATCTCCAAGACCATCAACATGCCGAACGACGCCACGGTTGAGGACTGCAAGTCCGCCTACCTGCTGTCGTGGAAGCTGGCGCTGAAGGCCAACGCGCTGTACCGCGACGGCTCGAAGCTGTCGCAGCCGCTGAACTCGCAGCTCATCGCCGACGATGAGGACGAGGACGATGCGGTGGAAGCGCTCTACGAGAAGCCGATGGCGGCGCGTGCCGCCCAGGTTTCGGAGAAGATCGTCGAGAAGCTGGTCGAGCGCATCGTCGTGATGCGCGAGCGCGAGAAGATGCCGGACCGACGCAAGGGCTACACCCAGAAGGCGGTTGTCGGCGGCCACAAGGTGTATCTCCGCACCGGCGAATATGACGACGGACGGCTCGGCGAGATCTTCATCGACATGCACAAGGAAGGCGCGGCGCTGCGCTCCTTCATCAACAATTTTGCGATCGCAGTATCCCTGGGTCTGCAATACGGCGTGCCGCTGGAAGAGTATGTCGACGCCTTCACCTTCACCCGCTTCGAGCCCGCGGGCCCGGTGCAGGGCAACGACTCGATCAAGTACGCGACCTCGATCCTCGACTATGTCTTCCGCGAGCTCGCGGTGAGCTACATGGCGCGCTTCGATCTCGCCCATGTCGATCCGAACGAGTCTGGCTTCGACGCGCTCGGCAAGGGCGTCGAGGAAGGCAAGGAGCCGGATGAGGCCCCCGCCCAGCACCAAGCGACCAAGTACCTGTCGAAGGGCCTGACCCGGTCGCGCACCGACAACCTCGTCGTCATGCGCGGCGGCTCGGCCGCGGTGAGCCAAGGCGCCGACAACGCGCCCGCCGGCAACCGCGTCACCGCGCTCGCCTCCCACGGCGCAACCGCGCGCGGCGCCTCCGACACCGTCGAAGGCGCGGTCGCCCTGAAGCAGGAAGTCAGCCACGACCTCTCGCCGACCGAGAAGCTCGAGGCATTGAACTGGAGCAAGCCCGGCACTGCCGCAGCCGCCGCCCCAAGCAAGGCGGAACGTCGCGCCGAAGCCAAGGCCAAGGGCTACGAAGGCGAGATGTGCTCGGAGTGCGGCAACTTCACGCTGGTGCGGAATGGGACCTGCATGAAGTGCGATACGTGCGGCAGCACGACGGGGTGCAGCTAAAGCCAACTGCCACTTGCCGGATACATCGAAAAATCAAGGCTCTGGCTCGAGTTACCTCGAGCGCCACGCGATTGGTTGATTCTATTTTTGCCACAGTCGCGGACCTTGGGAAATGAGCGAAGCGGCATCCGGGACCGACACGCAGATCGTGGGATCGGCATTTACGCTTGCGGGCGACTTGCTCTGACTTCACGCGGCGCTTTATGCAGCCTCGTTCGCGGCGCCGTCTCCATGGCGCGCATATAGCAAGCGTAGCCACCCTTAATCATCAGGATTATTTTACGCACGGACGAAGGGCCGCGGGGTGTTCGCGAGGTACATAACGGCACGATCGAATAGAGTCATAGCAAGCGTAGGGCGGATTAGCCGAAGGCGTGATCCGCCCTTTCGCTGGAAACGAGCCCGGCGGGTTAGGCTTCGCTGACCCCAAGCTACGCGCTGGCCCTAGATTGCCTGAGCACAGAGCAAACATCCGGCACGCTTCCCAATCGCCCGAAAGTGCAGTCATATGCCTTCCCCGGGGACACTGGCCGTTTGGGGCAAGGTCCCGGTTTGCGGGGGGAGAATGCGCGTGAAAGAACTCGCTGGAAAGACCGCGTTCGTGACCGGTGCAGCATCAGGCATCGGACTGGGAATCGCGACCGCCTTGGCCCAGGCGGGGGCGAAGGTCATGCTCTGCGATATTGAGGAAGCGGCTCTCGCCACGGCGCTCGAGCAACTGAGGCGCACCAACGTCGATGTCGACGGCGTGAAAGCGGACATCTCACTCAAAGCCGAACTCGTGGCAGCCGCCGAAGCCACGACTGCCCGCTACGGCAAGGTGCACATCCTCGTCAACAACGCGGGCGTCGGCGGCGGTGGGCCCTATGGCACCTGGACCGACGGGTCGTGGGATTGGACCCTGGGCGTCAACCTGATGGCGACCATTTGGGGAATCGAGATTTTCGGGCCGTTGATCGAGCAGCATGGCGAGGGTGGACACATCGTCTCCACTGCCTCGATCGCCGGTCTTATTTCAGGGGCGAGCAATGCATACAATGTTTCGAAATACGGCGTTGTCGCGCTGTCCGAGGGCCTGCGCCTTGAACTCGCGCCGCGCGGCATCGGCGTATCGGTGCTGTGTCCCGGGTTCATCCGCACGCAAATCGTGAACTCAAGGCGCAACCTTCCCAAGCGCTTCGAGGGGGCGGTGCGTACCTTGCCGACATCGGGCCCAATTGCCGAGCAGATCAATCTGATCCGCCAACGCATCTCCGAAGGCATCGATCCCGACTATGTCGGTGAACTCGTCCGCGAAGGCATCGAAAACGACTGGCCCTATATCTTCACCGACCTCGAATTCGAGCCGATCGTCGACGCGCGCTTCGCCGCAATCAAGCAAGGCTTCGACCGGATCCGCGGGCGCACCCCGAAGCGATGAGCGCGCAGCAAGCGTAGCCGCGATGAGCCAAGCGTCGCGCGAAGGCGCGCGATGACAGGCTCCGCGACATCCGGGACCAGCATCACAGCACGTGACCACCCGACCCCGCATATCGCTTCGCTCCTGCGGGCTACCGGCTGGCACGCTTTTCAAGAAGCAGCGCGCGGTCGGCGATGTCCTTCAATTCGAACGCCTGGGAGTCGAGGAACGCGACGGACCCGTTGTCGGGGTCCGCTGCGAGGCGATGGGTTTCGCTGAGATGATGCTTCAGCCAGGCCCGCTGCTCCTTGAGCAATTGCGCGTGCGCCTCGCCCTTCGAGCTGGCGAGAAGGGCTTGATAGGCGGTGTTGAGCCTCGTGTCCCACTTGTCGATTTCGGTCTTGCCGCAATCGAGCATCTTCGTCGACACCCCTTCGGCCTTGTCCATGCACGCATCATACTCGACGCTTTGCTGCGCGCGGACCGATAAGGTCCCGAGCACGAGCATCGCCGCAACAATGACTAGTCTTCGCGAAAGCATCACCACGTCCAAATCACCCTGCCTGCGTCTTTCGACAACCATCGCCGCACAAAGGCGTCCCTGGCAACGCCTGGGGCCGCGGCCGACGCAGTTTACGCCGGCAGCACGATCACCTTCGTTTTGAGGGGCGTTCGCGAATAGAGGTCGATCATGTCCTGACTGAGGAGGCCGGTACAGCCGCTCGTAATACCGTTCCCGATCGTTTCGGGGGCGCTGGTGCTATAGATCGTGTAAAGCGTGTACACCCCATTTTGGTAGAGGTAGAGCACGCGCGCGCCAAGTGGATTGTCGAGACCCCCCGCCATGCCGCGAGCATATTTGCCCGCCTCCGGCTGGCGCGCGATCATCTCCTTGGGCGGCGTCCAGGTCGGCCATTCGGCTTTGCGCCCGACATAAGCCTCCCCGCTCCACCGGAACCCATCGCGGCCGACATTGGCGCCATAGCGGGTCGCGTTTCCTTCGCCTTCGATGCGGTAGACATAGTATTTGCTCGGATCGACGATGATCGTACCGGGCGCCTCAGCGCTGTCGTACTTCACCGTCTTGCGAAAATATTTCGGATCGACCTTGCTGACGTCGACCGCGGGGATCGGGAATTTCTCGCCGGGCACGGGCCCGTAGACCTTCTCCGCCTCGGCCAGGCTCATGTAGTCGGATGCACAACCGGCCAGGCTCAGTGCGGCGAGACCGGCAGCAGAGCCGGCCAGAAACGCCCGGCGATTGAGAAGCCGCGACCGAGGTCCGGGCAGAGCGCCCTCGCCCATCGCACCGGCGTCGGCAATTCCACGGTCCATGATCATGATTTCTGATTTTCCCTTGTCCCGTTGCGCGGCCGAAGCAGACTTTGGCATACAGTAGAAGGGAAAAGAAAAGTTCTTCGTCATTGTCTGAGGTTGACCAATAGATGGTCTTGTGAATCCTTCCGAGAACAATGCGAGAACTTCGGCGGATTACGCTTCCGCCTTCGCTCAATGAGCTAAAGGTCGGCGGGTTACGCCTTCGGCTAATCCGCCCTACGCGATGGCAACAACTGATTGATCACGTTTTCATGCGATTGATCTGCGGCGCTTTGTCGGACCAAATTAGTATGGAATCACCGCCCCGCTACCCTGCCGCATTCCATGCGGAAAATGAATCGAAGGTGAGAACCCAATGAGACGCGTTGTCCAGGCTTCGCTCGGACTCCTCGCATGGAGCATTCTCCAAACCTCGCCCGCATCCGGCCAGCTCAAGGGCAACGCCGACAACATTTGTCGGAACGGATATTTCCCGCGCGAGAGCACCGACTACAGGCTGGCGAAGATCAAAGGCGCAGCCGGCGACAGGATCTATTTCCGCGGCGACGGCAACGAGCGTTGCCCCGACGACCAAGCCTGTCGTCTGAAAACTTATGTCGTTCGCAACGATGAAGTCATTGTTTCCCGGACGTCAGGCAAGTTCGCATGCAGTTGGTTTCAACCTCGCAAGGGCACTGAGACGGTCGGCTGGATCGAGATCGAAAGGCTTGCGTGGCAGGGGGACATACGAGGACCGGCAGAACGGGATTGGCTCGGCGAATGGCGTGCCTACGACAACGTCATTCGCATCTCGAAATCGAAAGAGGCAGGTCAGCTGGCCATCAAGGGCGAGGCCATTTGGGGTTCGGGCAGCCGCACCCATTCCGGCGAGCTTGATGACGAAGCAAAACCTTCAGGCGATAAGATGAAATTCGGTGACGGGACGGACGAACTCGACTGTCAGGTCACGATGCAGCTCGTCGGCAAGTTACTGGTTGTCGGCGACAACCTCCATTGCGGCGGGACAAACGTCTCATTTTCAGGTGTCTACCAAAAGAGACCGACGCGATGAGCATCTCGCGGCTCGAAGGGCGGATTAGCGCAGCGTAATCCGCCCTTCGTCGCGGTAACGCCGAGCGGCGGGTTACGAGGAGTCTATCATCGGGCACGCGCTCCGCGCGATCCGTTGGCGAACCCACCCTACTCGTTACGTGCTTGTTCGTTTCGCTCAGGCCGCCTTCGCTGCACCTCGATCGCGAAGAGATTGGTGTGAAGCTGGCAAGATCATTGCCGCTGTCAGACCGAGATCGGCGGGACGAAATCGACCCGTTGCGGACGTAGATGGGTCGGCCATAATGTCTTCTTTTCAAGGCAATTCGGTCGGAGGCGAGATGGTCGATCCGTGGCCCGCAGATGCAAAGTTTCAAATGGGTGACTATGCCGCCAAGAAAGGGCGAGCATCATGGCGCGGTCGAATCGCTGGTTGGTATCGTACGGATTTGACCAGGCTCGGATATGCGATCGAGAGCTACTTCGAGCCCGGCTCGGTGCAGATTTACCCGGAGACGGCGATCGACGCATGGCAGCCGCCGGCCTTGGAACGTGAGTGACCGATTCTCACCCTCCTGCGACCTTCGGAACGTTTGCTCGTGCACGAATCGGAAGCCTCGTAGCCCGGATGAGCGAAGCGATATCCGGGACCGGCATCGCCATACGCCGACCGACCCCGCATGTCGCTTCGCTCATGCGGGCTACCGCTGCCGCCCTGGCCGAGAAACAGACCGGACACCGCGCATCGCATGCGCAACAAATCGATCAGACGCCTTCAGCCACGCGCAACGTGATCCGGGTCAATTCCGACGGGCGGCCGAGCCGCAAGGCAAAGCCCGGCCATAGCGCGGTGCCGTTGTTGACGTAGAGCGTCATCCCGTCGACGTCGTAGCGGCCCGAGACGAAGCCGGCATTGGCGCGCGCGGCGAGGCGATCGATCCCCAGGATCAATCCGCCATGGGTGTGTCCGGAGAGTTGCAGCGCGACGCCGAGCCGGGCTGCCTTTCGTGCGTCGCTCGGCTGGTGGTCGAGCAGGACGATGGGCGCGCCTTTCGGGGCGCCGTCGAGAACCGCGGCAAGGTCGCGGATGGAATGCCCCCGGTGGCGCGACGCGCGGTCGGTGATCCCCGCGATCACCAGGCGGCCGCCGCCGCGTTCGAGCACGATGTGCCGGTTCTCGAGCGAGCGCAGGCCGAGCGCTTCGTAGTGCGCCATCCAGCCGTCATAGCCGAAGATATACTCGTGATTGCCCGAGATCACGTAGACGCCGTCGGCGGCCATCAGGTCGCGCAGCGGCGCGATGTCGCCCCGCCGCGCATCGATGGTGCCGTCGATCAGGTCGCCGGTGATCGCGATCAGGTCGGCGCCGAGCTTGTTCGAACGCTCGACCACGGCGCGCGCCCACGGCGCGGGAAACAGCCGGCTGATGTGCAGATCGGTCAGTTGCAGGATGGTGTAGCCGTCGAACTGTAGCGGAAGTCCCCTTATGCCGACCTCGACATCCCTGAGCGGCGGAATCCGCATCGCCTGGTGCACGCCGATCGCGGCGGCTGCGCCCGCGAGCGCAGCAAGTGCGTAGCGGACGCCGTCGGGCGCGCCGACGAAGCCGCCGTGGATCAGCGCGGCCACCAGCAGCCCGGCATCGAGCGCCAGTTGCAGCAGCGCCAGCAGCATGATCGCGCCGAACGCCCAGTTGAACAGGACGACCACCGGACGCGGAAACTCCGGCGAGAATTCCGATCCCGACGACAGTCTGTTCCAGCGGTGAAACTGCAAGGCGACCAGCACCAGCAACGCGGCGACGATCTTTGCCGGGAGCGGCCAGTCGAGTGGCCAGATGAAGCGGGCCAGGATCAATAGACTGGTCAGGCCGAAGATAAGTTGGGGAATTGGTTCGCTCCGGATCGGATCGGTTAAGGCTGTGCGGTCGGCGCCCAGCGAAGGTAGGGTGGATCGGCCGCGCGCGTAAGCCGCCATCGTCAGCACATTTTCGGCAAGTCGCGCGTGGCCGAAACGCCCTGCGCTTCGGTCCCGGTAGCCCGGATGAGCCATCGGGTCGCGCGAACGCGCGCCCGATGACAGGCTCCACGACATCCGGGATCCGCCTCGCGAGAACACGCCACCGGCCCCCGCATATCGCCTCGCTCATGCGGGCTACGGGCTGCGCGCGTTGCTGTGGAGCGCAAAGCCGGAGGCCGCGTTGACGCCTCGGCGGAGGTCTCCTGGCACCTTCCCCATCAGCATTATCGGCCCCTCCCGAAAAATGAACTTGAACATCGCTCAATTTCATGTCAGATATTTGAACATTGTTCATTTTTGTCGGAGCCGACGATGCAAACGACCTTCCGGATGGACGGATTGACCGGGTCCGAACGGCCCGCGAAACCGTGGATGAAACTCGCCCCGACGATCATCACGATCGGCATCATCGCGGCATTCGCGGTGCACGGGCGCATCGCGCAGCCGGCCCACTACAACGATTTCGCCGACCACTCGGCCATCTTC
This sequence comes from Bradyrhizobium sp. USDA 4503, assembly GCF_054055815.1. Classification (NCBI taxonomy): domain Bacteria; kingdom Pseudomonadati; phylum Pseudomonadota; class Alphaproteobacteria; order Hyphomicrobiales; family Nitrobacteraceae; genus Bradyrhizobium; species Bradyrhizobium sp. USDA 4503. The sequence continues at coordinate 1,082,539 of NZ_JBSRXS010000001.1, read as the reverse complement.
GGCATCTCGCACGCAGCCGATGTCCTGTCGAACGCAGGCTTCGCCCTGGTCGCGATCTGGGGCTGGCTGGCGCTGCGCCCTCACCGCAACAGCGATCAGCTTCGCACCGGATGGCCGGGCTATCGCCTGTTCCTGATCGGATTGTTCCTGACCGCCTTCGGGTCCGCGTTCTTTCACCTCGCCCCCGGCAATGGCCGGCTGACCTGGGACATGCTGCCGATCGCGCTTGCCGGCGCGGGCCTGCTGGTCGGCGTCCGCGGCGACACCCGGCCGGAATCGAAGACGAACATCGAAGCGATCGTGCTCGGGCTTTACGCCGCCGCCAGCGTCGCGTGGTGGGTCCATACCGACCGGCATGGTGCGGGCGACCTGCGGCCCTATCTGCTGCTGCAGGTCCTCCCGCTCATCCTGATCCCGCTCTGGCAGTCGATCTATCGCGCGCCGCGTGCCGACCGCATCGCATTCGCCGCCGCGATGATGTTGTACGTGCTGGCCAAGATCAGCGAGGTGCTCGACCATCAGATCGCGAACACGCTCCATTTCGTCAGCGGACACACCTTGAAGCATCTGCTCGCGACGGCAGCCACGGCCGCAATCGTCTGGGGTCTGACGCGACGAATCTCCGATGGCGGCGGGCGACGGGGTCATTTCGGAATAATGGAAAAGTATCGCTGATTTGCCCGACGCGTCAAGTCGCTTTTCCGAGTGCCGGCGGCAACCTGCACCTTTGCATGGGGTTGTTTTCGATATTTTGGATGGGCAGCCTTGCTTCGTCGATCGCATCGGGCGGATTGACCGGCATGGCGACCGCATCCATATGCATCTGCATGAACCGGCTGTTCCCCGCCGTTTCGCATCCACCTGGACACAGCCAAATACCATCGGCTCCCGTCCCTAACGCTCCGGAGTCGCCGTGGCCGCCCTCTCCATTCTCGATCTCGTCCGCGTCACCGAGGAAACCGACGCGCGCGGCGCGCTCTATAACGCGCGCGATGTCGCCGTGCATGCGGAGGCTCTCGGCTATCGCCGCATCTGGGTGGCGGAGCATCACAACATGGCGGGCATCGCGAGCGCGGCGACGTCGGTCGTGATCGGGCACATCGCGGCGGGCACCAAGACCATCCGGGTCGGCGCCGGCGGCATCATGCTGCCGAACCACGCACCCTATGTCATCGCCGAGCAGTTCGGCACGCTGGCGCGGCTGTTTCCCGATCGTATCGACCTCGGCCTCGGCCGCGCCCCGGGCACCGACCAGCTCACGCTGCGCGCGCTGCGCCGCACGCCGGAATCCGCCGAGAACTTTCCGCAGGACGTGCTCGAGGTGCAGGCCTTCCTCGCCGCCGCCGGTCCCAACCAGCGCATCCAGGCGGTGCCGGCCGCCGGCACCGACGTGCCGCTGTGGATTCTCGGCTCGAGCAATTTCGGCGCGATGCTGGCCGGCGAGCTCGGCCTGCCCTACGCCTTCGCCTCGCACTTTGCCCCCGAGCTGCTGATCCAGGCGCTGCAGATCTACCGCGCCCGCTTCAAGCCGTCGGAGCAGCTCGACCGCCCCTACGCCATGGTCGGCGTCAACATCATCGCCGCCGACACCGACGAGGAGGCGCGGCGGCTCGCGACCACGCAGCAGATGTCGTTCACCAACATCTTCCGCGGCGCGCGCGGCCTCAGCCAGCCGCCGATCGACGACATCGAGAGCTACTGGTCGCCGGCCGAGAAGGTGCAGGCGATGCGGATGCTCGCGCGTTCCATCATCGGCTCGCCCGCGACGGTGCGCGCCGGCATCGACGCGCTGGTCGCCGAGACCGGCGCCGACGAGCTGATGATCGTGTCCGACGTCTACGATCACCAGAAGCGGCTGCGATCGTTCGAATTGATCGCCCAGGCCGGCGGGATCACACCGCAGACGTAGCCTGCAGGATGGGTAGTGGCCTACGCACTAACGCAGCCTCACTTCGGCGCGCCGGCGGGCGCCTGCGACTGTGCGAGCTGGCCGAGCGTCACGCTCAGTGAATTTGGCGCATTGTCCCGCAGCATCGAAAGCTTGACCGAACTGCCCGGCGCTCCCGCATAGACCTTCTTGGTCAGCTCGTTGGCGCTCTTGATCGGCTCGTCATTGACCGAGGTGATCACGTCGCCCCGCCTCAATCCGGCCTTCGCGGCCGGGCCGCCGGTCTGCACGCCGACCACGACCGCGCCGTGCAGATTGTTCGCACCTAAGCTTTCGGCAATGCCGGGGGTGATCGATTGAATCTGGGCGCCCATCCAGCCGCGCGTGACCGAGCCCTTGTCCTTCAGCTGCGGGATCACCGTCTTCACGGTATCGGCGGGTATCGCAAACGCGACGCCGACCGAGCCGCCGGAGGGCGAGAAGATCAGGCTGTTCACGCCGATCACCTCGCCATGCGTGTTGAAGCTCGGCCCGCCGGAATCGCCGCGGTTGATCCGCGCGTCGATCTGGACGAAATCTTCCGACGACCCCGTTTCCAGGTCGCGTGCACGCGCCGAGACGATCCCCGCGGTGACGGTGTTTCCGAGACCGAATGAATTGCCGGCCGCGAGCACCCAATCGCCGGTGCGCGGCGCTTGATCCGCGAGCCTGACATAGCTGAAGTCGGTCCGCCCATCGACCTTGAGCAGGGCCAGGTCGCTGACCGGATCCTTGCCCAGGACTTTCGCCTTGTAGACCTTGTTGTCGCTGGTGCGGACATCGGCGCGGTCGCTGCCGCCGAGGACGTGATTGTTCGTCACTGCGTAGCCGTCCGCCGAGATGAAGAAGCCCGAACCGATCGAGGTCATCTCACCCAACTTCGGCAGATTGCCCGGTCCGCGCCTACCGGGATTCGGAACGGCCCTCCCCGGCGTGTCCTGATCAGGCGAGCCGTCCGGCCCGAGAGAACCGCCTGGTGAGTCGCCGGGAGACGAGTCGTCGTCATCCGCCGCGGCCGCCACCTTGGCGTTGACGCCAATCACGGCCGGCCCGACCTTCTCCGCAAGGTCGGCGAACTCGCCGGGACCACCATTGCCGTGATCCGCTCGCGAAGTCGCCGGCTGTGCGTGGGCAAGAGTTGCGCTCACAAGACTAGCGCCCACCAGCAACGCCGACGTGAAGGCGGCGGTGACGAGCGACGTGCGAAGGCAGACGAAGGCTGGATTTCTCTGATTCATCTTCCGCGTCCATGTTTGGGATCAGCCGATTGCTCCTGGATGAATTGCCGGCCCGGACGCGACGATCAGTGAACCGTTCCCCGCAAGCACAGGGGCGCAATGCCGAGCGACGGACGGCAACGGATAGAGGCGCAGACCGTTCCACCGGCATCCGCGGGTGGACGAGTGGCTCGCCACCTTTGCGCCGCTTTGCGCATCAAATCGCCGGGTTTTTGCTTGCTTTGGCCGCCTGTGCCTCTACGGTGCGCCCGCAACGACGGAGACGATCTCGACTATGGACGCCGCAATGAACTGCCCGAAATGCAATTCCGAGCATGCCTATCAGGACGGCGTTCTCTGGGTTTGCCCGGAATGTGCCCATGAGTGGAGCAGCGATGCGGCCGCGGCCGCCGAGACCGCCCAGCAAGCGGGCGTGCGCGACGCGCATGGCAACCCGCTGACGGACGGCGACAGCGTCATCGTGATCAAGGACCTCAAGGTCAAGGGCTCGTCGTCGGTGGTCAAGGGCGGCACCAAGGTCAGGAACATCCGCCTCACCGAGGGCAGCGACGGACACAACATCGCCTGCAAGATCGACGGCATCGGCGCGATGAATCTGAAATCGGAGTTCGTCAAGAAGGCCTAGCGTAGCCCAGCTTACGCATCCGCCAATGCTTTCGCCGGTGAGGCGGCAGCCTTCGCGACGTGCCGGTTCTTGTCGTCGACCAGCACGACCCGCGGATGAAACTTGCGCGCCTCGTCGGCGTCGAAGCTGGCATAGGCGACGATGATGACCTTGTCGCCGGCCATGGCGAGCCGTGCGGCCGCGCCGTTGAGGCCGATGGTGCCCGATCCCGCCGGCGCCTCGATCACGTAGGTCGAGAAGCGCGCGCCGGTGTCGACGTTATAGATGTCGACGCGTTCATTGATGAGGAAACCGGCGGCCTCGATCAAATTGCGGTCGATCGCAATCGATCCCTCGTAATGCAAGTCCGCTTCGGTGACGTGCGCGCGATGAATCTTGCCCTTCATCAAAGTCACTTGCATCGAGACCATCCCGTATCGTTGCGTCGGAATTTTCCGCGCCGCCAATAACGGCGCGCCGCCTCCGCGTCAACGTTGTCCGGGTGTACGCTCGCTTCGAGCGCAGTTCCGCGACGATGGGTTTGTCCTGAAATCGTGGACCGCGCCGGGCTGCAATGCTCCGCGCCACCGAAATCGGAGAATGAATGCGCTGCGGCGGAGCCTTTCCGGAGCAGGCTATTATTTGTGACCCGGTAGCGAACGCCCTACTCTCGCTTGCTCGCAATCTCGTTCGCCAAGACCACTATCACCTCGCCGTCGAGGATCGGCTTCGCGACCTCAAAGAAGCGCGCCACAGCCGGCGAATTGTTGTGCCGGTCCATCGCCGCCTGATCCAGGTATCGCTCATACGTCGAAAATATCCGCGGACTGTCGACATCCTGCGAGACGTAGTAGCCGACGGTGGACGGCTCGTTGGCGCGGACATGCTCGACGACGTCGAGCAACGCCTGACGCATCGCCGCCTCATGGCCCTTCTTCGCGCGGATGATCGCCGTGATTGCCAGCATGCACTCTCTCCGGAGGTTGGTAGCCCGTAGGACGGGTTTCGTGGAGTTTATCATCGGGCCGCGCGACGCGCGGCCCCGTTGGCTCGACCCATCCTACACGCTTTTGACTGGCTCACACCCGGCTCAACGCCTGCGCGATGTCGGCCACCAGGTCGGACGGATGCTCGATCCCGATCGAGAGCCGGATTGTCGAATCCAGCACGCCGATCCGCTTGCGTATGTCGGCTGGCACGCCGGAATGCGTCATGGTGGCCGGCAGGCTCGCGAGCGACTCGGTGCCGCCGAGGCTGACTGCGAGCTTGAAGATCTGCAGCGAGTTGAGGAATTTCTCCGCCGCCTGCTGCCCGCCGACGATGTCGAACGAGAAGGTCGAACCGGCGCCGCTGCTTTGACTCGCGAACACGCGCCCCGCAGGCGACGCCGGATCGTGATGGCCGAGATAATGCACCTGCGCCACCTTGGGATGGTCGCGCAGATAGTCGGCGACGATCCGCGCGTTGCGGTCGGCCTTTTCCATGCGCAGACTGAGCGTTTCCAGCGAACGGCTGATCATCCAGCAGGAATGCGGATCGAGCTGGGTGCCGATCGCGCCGCGCAGCGCCTTGATGTCCTTCATCAGCTTCTTCGAGCCGAGCGCCGCGCCCGCGATCAGGTCGGAATGGCCGCCGACATATTTCGTCAGCGAGTACAGCGAGAGATCGGCGCCGTGCTCGATCGGCCGCTGAAATACCGGCCCGAGCAGCGTGTTGTCGCAGGCGATGATCGGCGTATGGCCCTGTGCCTTGCCGATCGCATCGGCGATGCGCCGCGTCAGCGCGATATCGACCAGGCCGTTGGTCGGATTGGCCGGCGTCTCGATGAAGATCATCGCGACACGGCCCTTCTTCATCGCCTCGTCGGCAGCGGCGCGGATGACACTCTCGTCGAGGCCGTCGGCAAAGCCCACGGCGTGAATCGAGAAGCCCGCCAGTGTCCTGGTGAACAGCGTCTCGGTGCCGCCATAGAGCGGCTGCGAATGCAGGATCACGTCGCCGGGCCGCGCGAAGGCCAGCACCGTGGTCGAGATCGCCGACATGCCGGAGGAGAACAGCGCGCAGCTCTCGGTGCGCTCATAGATCGCAAGCCGGTCCTCGACGATCTCGCTGTTCGGATGGTTGAAGCGCGAATAGACCAGCCCCGCCCCCATGCCCTCCGGAGGCTCGCGCCGGCCCGCGACAAAGTCGAAGAAGTCCTTGCCGTCCTCGGCGGTGCGGAACACGAAGGTCGAGGTCAGGAACACGGGCGGCTTGACGGCGCCCTCCGACAGCTGCGGGTCGTAGCCGTAGTTCAGCATCTGGGTTTCCGGATGCAGCAGGTGATTGCCGATATGGGTTTTGGACGGAAACGGTTTTGTCATGGCCGGTCTCCTGTTCACGGGCCGCCGCGCTGGCGGCGATTCCCGGAATGATGGGACCAGCATACCCCAGCTTTATGCCATTCAGCCAAAGCACGGCATCAGACAGTTCTGGATAACGAACGGCCGGCGTGCGCCCTGCTCCGCCGGCCGTTCCGAATTTTCACGCAGCGGTGAAGACGCGGGCTACCAGCCGCGATCCACGTTGCGCACCTCGCCGGTCCGCGCGTCGACATCGACCTTCATCCAGCGGCCGAGGCGGTCACGCCCCTCGACCTCCCACTCGTCGCCGAGGAACTGGGTATTGGACACCGTCACGATGCCGAGACCGGTCGCGACATCGAGCGCGGCCTCCATCGAGACCTGGCTGCCGGAATCGTAGGCCATCGCCGGCGTCGCTGCGCCGATCGCCAGGGCCGCGATCGCGGGAATAATGAAACTTCGCATGGCTCACTCCTCATGGAACAGGATGTTATGCCGCATAAAACGAGCGGCGCACCCATCAGTTCCGACAACAGGAGTGCGAAGCAGCGCGAAACTTCGGCAGTTGCGGCGATTTGGTGGCGGTTCCGGTTTCATCGACGCGCGCTGCTCGCCTTGCGCGCTCTCTTCTTCCACATTCGAAATCCGCCCTCGAATGCGTTGGCGTTGTCGCCGAACCTCACCTTGGGCGGCGGGTTGTCGACCTTGTCGGCATTGCCACCGCCGAGCACGATGTACTCGGGCTCCAGCGCGGCGGACAGCCGCGCGATGACGTCGTCGACGCTCTTGCGCCATTTCTTCCGGCCGCGGCGCTCGAGACCCGCGGCGCCGACATAATCCTCGAACGTCGCGCCCTTGCGGTACGGCAAATGACCAAGCTCCATCGGCTCGTAAACACCGTCGACGATCATCGCGGAGCCGAGGCCGGTGCCGAGGCCGAGAAACAGCATCCGCCCGCCCTGATAGCTGCCGATCGCCTGCATCAGCGCATCGTTGACGACCCTGGTCGGGCGGCCGAACGCGTGGTGAAAATCGAAGCCGGCCCAGCCGCGGCCGAGATTGTGCGGCTCGGTCAGCGGACGGTTGTGAACGACGGGTCCGGGATAACCGACCGAGATCACATCATACGACCAGTCCTTGGTGAGCAGCTTGACCTGCCGCACCATCTCGGTCGCGGACAGAGTTGGACCCGAGTCGAATTCGCGCTTGATGCGCTCCTTGTCGGTCATGACCTTCACATGCGTGCCGCCGACGTCGATCACGAGCACCGTGCGCCGCGGCGCGGGCCTGTTCGCTTTCTTGCTGGTCTTGTTGCCTGCCTTCCTGGCCATCAATCCGCTCTCCTATGCGCGCCGAGTGGAGCAGAGAAACGCATCGCGCACCACAGCGACGTTCTGCATTTGACTCCAATTTGTTCGCCAAGAACGAATCGGAATCGAACAAGTCAGGAGAGTCCAAATATTAAGAAGTCGTGTGCATCATCAACGGCGCGTAGCGATTGCGCTGCGGGGCGATGTGGGGCCGTGCGCTGCCCGCACAAATTCGGCCCGTCGGCCGGACTAATCCTTTGACACGAAGTCCTTCAAGCGAAGCCGGCTCCGGTGATCCGCATGCGTTTCCTCGCCCGAGGGATTGAGGCCCCGAAAATAGGTCTTTTGCCACCGCTGCTGCGTTGCCCCCGATCCCGAGTCCTGCAAGTCGGTATTGAAGGCGTTGCGGCCTTCGGACCACAGTCTGTACTCGCGCTCGATGTCGGGCGCTTTCGATAATGGCAACGTCTCCGGCTCGATCCGCTCAAGACTGCCACGCTCAATCGGAAAAAGATGGCAATAGGGCTCCCCCCGCTCAAATCGTATCTTTGTGTTTGAACGCGTGAATCGCCAGTTCATCGTGAAGGTGTACGGTGACCAATCCGTCTCGATGACCCCGCTCAACGGCGCAATGGCGTCTTTCGGCCTGTTGATGGGTCCGGTGACAAAAAGGTCGAAACCAGGATCGGTGCGGAACAGGCACGGGACGTGGAAGGTCAATACACCATGTCCGAAGTGACTCACAGCCGGCGCGTCGGTGCCGAGATCAGCCTTGACCCGAATGGTCTCCTTATGATTGAGCCCGTCCCAACGAGCCGAGAAGCCTGACGGACAGAGCAGTTCCCAGCCATGGGCGTTTGCAATGTTGAGTGGCAGGCAGCGGTACGCATAGCGCTGGTCGGAAGCATCCATCCAATCGCGCTCCGGCGATGCAGGCCGGATGTGAACCGCATGGCCGTCCATCGTATAGGCAATGAGCTTTGGCATCACCCAGCCTTATCGCGAGAACCAGCTGCTGCCGCTGCTTGGCGGACCAGTCAACTTATAGCTCAACCCTACGCGAACAATGTTTTCAGTCAATTTCGCCGAGTGGTCCCAAGCGTACGCGCTGAGCCCACCGATGTTCTGCGGTGCCGGGGCCGTCCGATCGCCGAGATCGACATAGAGATATTCGAACTTCGCGGTCCAAGGGCCGCTCACGACGGCCTCCCAGCCGACGCCCGCCGACCAGCCCGGCTTCACACGGCAGTCGGAGCCCGCAAATCGAAAGCCACTGAAGCCGGGAAAATCTGTTGCCGTCGAAAATGCATAATCCGCATAGGCGAGGCCCGCGGTCACGTACAGCATGTTCGATTGATTGGCCAGGAATCCCAGACGCCCACGGACCGTGCCGAGGTAATTCGAGCGAAAACTGTTCTCCCAGGTGGTTGATACGCCGGCCGCGAGCGGAAACGGCCCGCGCAGCTGGGACGATTGCAGATCTGTGTAGTTGATGTCGGTTTCTAGTCCGATGACCGTCTTGTCATACTGCACGTTGCAGGAAAGGCCGCCGCCGGCAGTCAGCCCTCCCGCGTTCCGGGTACTGATCGAGCCCGCCTGTTGAGCGGCGATTTCGGGAAGGACGCCGTTACGTTGCGCGAAATCGATGATGGCACCATTTGGATCGGAAGAGAATTGCGCCTTGGCTGAACCATACCCCGCATTCACGCCGACACTGCAGCCAGTCCAGCTGAACGGGGCGACTGGCGGCGGCGCCTTGACCGGCATATAAGCGGCCAACGCCGAGTTCGTCTCGTCGAAGCGCATCCGGAAATGCGCTTTCGCCTCCCAGGCATCGATCCCGGGTGTGAAGAATGACAAATAGCCGCCCGATAGCCATAGTTCGGCTTGCGATCCAAGTTGGGCGCGAACGCCGCCACGCAGCTGTCCATGCCAGCGCGTGAGCCCAATGTCGGTGCCGTCGATCGTGGTAACGGTATCGACAAGCTGTTGCGTGTCGTATCGCAACGTTGCCTGGACGAACGGCTGCAGTAGGAAACGCTGGTCGACCACGAAATCTCGATTGACCTCCACAGAACCTTCGACGTGGCCCCAGCTGTAGGCTTGGCCGGGGATGGGAAATCCCTGGCCGCTTGTAACGCCCCCGACGTCGTCGTGAGCATGAAAAAACGTGAACCGGGGCACGACGCGCGCCCATGGCGTATCGACAATCTGGGTCAGGCTCGCCGATAGAAACACGCGGTCGACAGGCATATTGGCACCATGGCCGAAAACGTCGAAGGCACGATCAAGCCGTGCGTAACCGAGCCAGGCATCAAACAGTGTCGTCGGGCTGACGAGCCATCCCAGGTAGGGTCCGCCGCCGATTCCCGACTGGTAAATCGATGCATTCAGTCCGTCGTAGGTGACTTTGGTGCTTTCAGGATTGAACGCAAAGCCGGCAACGAGATCCGGGCTGACACGGTAGTCGAGCCCGTATGTGAGTTCAGACAGCGTGCCGTACGACGTGAGTCCGACGATGCGGTCGGTGAAATTGACCTGGCGCGGTGTTACCCAAGCATGCCAACCGTGGCCGATCGACGCATAGGAAGGATTGGTGGCGATGCTTGCGTACTGGTTGAACCCCGCAAGGATCGCGTCCGAGATGAAGTAGCTGCGCGCAAAGTCCGTCCCCAACGCGCGTGCGAGGTTCGCATGCGGCACCGGCATTGGCGATGGCGGCGGAGGTGGTGGCGGCGCCGGTGGTGGTGGTGGCGGCGGTGGCCCCGGCGGAGGCGGTGGCGGCGGTGACGGTGGAACCGGAGTGGGTGGAGGTGGAGGCGGAGGTGGCCCCGGCGGCCCTGGTGGCGGTGGCGGCGGCGGCGGCGATATCGAACAGACCTGGTCACGGAACGCATTGACATCGTTTGATATGGATTTTTCGCCGATCAGAGGTCCTAGGACGCTGCCCCAGGCCCTGAACTTCTCATGATCGTCGAACGATGGCGGAAACACCTCGGTTGCAGTGTCCGTTCGCAGATCGAGGAAGGTAGGTCCTCCGGTAAGCGTTCCGCTCTTGCTGAAGCGCCACATGAATCCAGTCTGCGGATCGCCCTGCACGCTGCTCGCATTGATGCAATAGTCGTTGGTCGCGGAGCGATAGCCGTCGAAGCCCAGATGGATTCGGTCCGCGGCGACCGCGACGTTGCCGGAAACGAGCGACGCCGCGGTCCCCAATAAGAAGGGACGAACTCGCGTCTGCCAGTATCGCTCCGTCGGAGCGGAACATGCGTGCTGTCGGTTGGATCCTACGGAGGCTTCGGTTGACATCGTTGATGGAATCAAGGCCGAACGAGTTCGCGGTGCATCCATCCGCGGTCTCCACAAATCGGCCCCACTGCACGCTAACGCTTGGGGATGAAATATTCAGTCACATAATTGCGGCGTGATGAATTGCTACCTGAAATAGTTCCTTGATGTTGCCGCGTGGCAACGATTCACTACAATTTCCACGATAGTTCCTCGCAACCTCGCGCGATCGGCGCCGAACTCTCCGCATCGTCGCGCAAGCTATGGCATAAACTGCACCTTGCTCCCGTGGGCCGCACAACGATCGCGTTCGCGATCCGACTCCAGTTTGTTCGCGCAGAACGAATCGGAATCAGGAAAATCGGCGCGATCCAGATGTTAACAACGCACATACATCGACCGCATCCGAACAATCGATGTTGTATCATGATGGGATTATTGCTCTCGGCGTGCAACACCGCGGCGCATCTCAGGCACACTGCGTTCTCCCGCATCACTGATCGATCGATGAGTCGCACCACGGCCACGTTCCCGATCCGACTCCAGTTTGTTCGCGAGGAACGAATCGGAATCGAAAAATCGACGCAAAACGATACTTAACAAGAGGTTTGCGCGATTCGATGCCGCGGCGCTTCGTACGGCGGATGAGCGCAAGCGTAATCGGACATCCACCGACGACATCACCGCGTCGGGTTACTCCGCGCCCATTATCGGCCGCGCTTCGCGCGGACCGGTCGGGTCGCCCGCCCTGCACGCTGAGCGAGCCGCCAGCCTTTGAGGTGAAGCCAGAGCGCTTCGGCGACCGGTCCGTGCGAATGCTGGCGATGACGGACTGCCGCAAGATTTTCCTCGCGGCCCGGAAAATTCGGTCCGGCGATGCTGATCAGCCCGCCGTCCCGCAGCTCGTCCTCGATCAGCCATGCGGGCAGATGGCCCCAGGCAAGACGATGCAGGATCAGCTCCTTCTTCATCATCTGGTCCGGCACGCTACACTGATGCGCACCTTCGATCAGGAAGAAGTTTTCCGGCGACGCTCGCCGCGCCGTGTCGCGGATGACGCACTGCGCGAAGGGGCGCATCTGCTCCGGCGTGACTTTCTTCGTCCACGCAAACGGCAGAAAGCCGGGAGCGACGACCGGCACCATGGTCGTGCGCGAGAGCCTGATCTGTTCGAAGCGCGGATCGGACGGCTCCGCGCGATGAAACACCAGATCGGCGTTATCATCGATCAGGCGCTCGAGCGGTCCGCCGACCGCCTCATATTCCAGGTGCAGGCGCGTGTTGGGATAGCGGGCAAAGAACGCCGAGAGCATCTGCAGCACCGGCGGCCGCGGACACAGGTCGCCGATGACGATGCGCAGGACGACTTCTTCTCCGCCTGCAAGCTGCTCCGCATAGCCCCGCAGCAGATCGAGCTCGCGCAGCGTCACCTGCGCGCGTGCGTGAAACGTCCGGCCGGCGTCCGTCAGCCCGATACGGTATCCGCTGCGATCGAACAGCGTAAGGCCGAGTTGCTGCTCGAGCCGGGCGACAGCCGCAAACACCGACGGGTGCGACCGGTTCAGCGCCGTGCCGGCGGCCTGAAAGCTTCCCTCGGTCGCGACAGCGTCAAAGCAGCGCAAATCGTGCAGCTTGATCCGATCCATTGTCCATAAAACCTACAGAGATTGATCAATCTTAGTAATTTTTCTTCGAAGGCGCGAGTCCTAGCCTGGGTCGACGCGAAGCCTGCCGGCTTCCACCAGCACAAGGGACTGACGAGATGAGCGGCGATCGACACTTCACCACGGCGGATGGCTGCCGGATTGCGTACCGCATCGACGGTCCCGACGACGATCGGCCGGTGCTCGCGCTGTCGAACTCGATCGCCACCAACCTGCACATGTGGGATCGTTCGATGCCGGCCCTCAGCCGGTCGTTTCGGGTGCTCCGCTACGACACCCGCGGTCACGGCGGTTCGGACGCACCGGTGGGCGCCTACTCGATCGACCGGCTCGGCCGCGACGTGGTCGAACTGCTCGACGCCCTCGGCATCGATCGCGCACATTTCCTCGGTCTGTCGCTCGGCGGCTTCGTCGGGCAATGGCTCGGCATCTTCGCGCCTGACCGCATCGACCGCCTGATCCTCTCGAACACCTCGTCCTATCTGGCGTCCGAACTGCCGTTCGACGAACAGATCCGCGCGGTGCTTGCGGCCAAGGACATGAATGGAATCGCAGACGGCTTCATGCGCAACTGGTTTCCGGCGACGATGCTGGCCGCGCCGAACGAGGTCGTCGACGAATTCCGCAACATGGTGCTGACCACGCCGCCGCGCGGTCTCGCCGGATGTTACGCCGCACTGCGCGACGTCGATCTCCGCCGCGCCATCTCGCTGATTGCGGCGCCGACCCTCGTCATCGGCGGCGAGAGCGACACGGTCACGCGGGCCAGCCACAGCGCTGATATCGCCGCGACAATCACCGATGCCAAGCTTGTCCTGCTGCCCGGCGTTCACATCCTCAATATCGAGCAGCCGGATCGATTCAACAGCGAGGTCGTGAGCTTCCTGGCGCTCTCCACCACATGACTGCGTAGCCCGGATGAGCGAAGCGACATCCGGGACCGCTCCAAGAGTACGTGATCAGGCCCGCATACCGCTTCGCTCGTGCGGGCTACATGGATCACACACCACATGTTCCCCATTCGACTCCATTTTGTTCGCAAAGAACGAATCGGAATCGAACAAATCAGCGCGGAGCGATTCTTAACAACACGTTTGCGGATTCGATGCCGATCGGCTCTATGGCGCGGATTAGCGCAAGCGTAATCCGCCCTCTGTCGCGTAGAGACAGCGCCGGGTTACACGGAGCTGACCCGCCTTCCGCACGGTCCAATGTCGTATTCAAGCTCCGGCCGCAGCGCGCGCATCTTCTCCGCCAGCCTTTGGCTTGCCGTCTCCTCCGCGCGCGCGAGGCGATTGACCAGCGCGACATAATCCGCATCGCTCTTGTGCTGGTTCAGCTTTGACTGGCCCTCGATCTCGTCGACGACGATGTCGATCACCCTGATCCCCGCCAGCATCGCTTCGCGCTTGCTGGGCTCCATCTGCGTCAGGTCCCAGGGTTGCTTTTGCAGCCGCGCCTCGGAGACCGCGAGCAGCGCGTCGCCATGGCCGCGGTTCTCGCCGTGATCGCGCAGATGCGCGACGTCGGACAAATGCACCGCCTCGTAGAGCCAGGTCGAGACGTTGTCGGGTGAGACATACCAGTCGTTCGAGATGTAGGCGTCATCGCCGGAGACGATCAGGAGGAAGCGCCTGACACCGTCGGCGAGCTCGACCAGCGGATTCTTCGCGGTGAGATGGATCTGCACGATCACGCGATCGTCGCGCCGCTCGATCACGAACGGCACGTGGGACGCGCGCGGGCCGCGTGCATCGGCGGCGACGATGGCGCCGAAGCCGCGCGCCGCCGCAAAGGCGAGCGCGCGGTCTTGCTCAATGCGAAACTGGGGACGGAGGATGTGCATGGCGGCGGCGCTCGCGAGCTGGAGGGAGACGACCCAGCAAGGCTAGCGCAACTTTCGCCGGAGATCACCGCCATGCACGATCCGGCTCAGCAGATCATGGCATTGTCGCCGTGATCGCAGACGCCGCCGGGCTGGTCGCGAGGCAGCGCCTCGGACTCGCCGAAATGCGGGACCGCCATGCGCGGCGGACCGCCGCTCCAGCGGCCGGCGGCGGCATGGCTCTTCACGAGCGCGGATGGGCCCGCCGCCGGCACTTCGTGTGCCATGGCCGACGCCGTCAGCATGGCGAGCGCGGTCAGCGCGGCCGCAATCTGTTTGATCCCTGACATCAGTTGCTCCTGTTGGATTCGGCGCGCCGGCGCATTGTTCGCCGCCCGCCGATCGGTTCGCGCTCACATCATGATCGATCGCTCTGCCGTCTTATTCCGACGCCATGAGGCAAGCGTTTGGATGCAGGACAGTCCACCCACGCATCTTCTTCCACGTCGATCCGACACGATCGGTTGATCGCAGCGTGACAGACGAGGTCCCGACGCGAACCCGCAAATCAAACCCGGCTGCGCCGCCTGCGACAAAACAGCCCCACGGGCAACTCAGCAAAACCTGTCGATATCAGAATAAGAAAATATTCCGCTTACTGCCCTTTGCTCGCGGCCCATGGGTGCGATCAGACAAAACATGTCGCGAGAATGCGGATGTATGACTCGCAGCGCACCACACGTTCGATGTCGTCCCGGCGAATGGAGAAAGATGCGCGCGCCGACTCCATCACCGTCATGCCGGCAGTAAAGGCGAGGGCTTTGCCCAGGAATGATCGAGCTTAGCAATGCCGCGGAATCCCAATCCGCCGTTGAACTGACGGCAACTGGCAGGTTACGCTGTCTCCACGCTCACGCCCTCCCGCTGGAAGGATTCCCCATGAACGGCAATCGATATTATGGCGTCCGCGTCGAGGGCGCGAAATACGGCGTGGGGTTCGGCTCGGCGCTGGCGATCGCGATCTCCTACACCAAGAACCATTCGATCCTGTGGGCCATCATCCACGGTATCCTGGGCTGGCTCTACGTCATCTACGCCGCACTGTTCGGGTGATGCGCACAAGATGACCGTCATCTCGATCCAGTCACAGGTCGCCTGGGGCCATGTCGGCAACAGCGCCGCCAGCTTTCCGATCCAGCTGCACGGCATCGATGTCGTCGCCGTGCCGACCACGCTGCTCAGCAATCGGCCGGGCTATCCGACCATCCGCGGCCGGGTGCTCGACGTGCAGCTGGTCGCCGACCTGCTGCGCGGCATCGAGGAGCGCGGCGCGGTCGAGGCCGCGCGGCTGATCCTGTCGGGCTATCTCGGCTCGGCCGACATCGCGATGGACGTTGCCGACTTCGTCGAGCGCGCGAAGGCGGCGAACCCGGCCCTGCTCTATTGCTGCGATCCCGTGCTCGGCGACCGCGACCGCGGCATGTTCGTGCGATCGGACATTCCGCCGCTGGTGCGCGACCAGCTCTGCCCGCTCGCCGACATCATCACGCCCAACCATTTCGAGTTCGAATTCCTCTGCGGCGCGCGCGTGACGACGATCGATGACGTCGTCGCGCAGGCGAGCGCGCTGATGGCGCGGGGACCTGCGACCGTCGTCATCACCAGCGCCGAGCTGGCCGGCACGCCGCACAGCGAGATCGAGACGCTGGCGATCGAGCGCACTCAATCCGACAAGACTTGCGCCTGGCGCGTGCGCACGCCGCGGGTTCCGATCAGCCCGTCCGGCACCGGAGACCTGTTCGCCGCGCTGTTCGTCGCCGCCCGCGCGCGCGGCCTTGCGACGCCGGATGCGCTCAGCCACGCTGCGTCAGGCATCCACGGCGTGCTGGAGCGCACGGCGCAGAGCGGAACCGAGGAAATGCGCATTGTCGAAAGCGCCGGCGTGATGCTTGATCCGAAGCCGCGCTTCGCGGCGGTTACCATCGCCGCATCCTGACATCCGGGACAGGTCTTCATGATCGACATCACCACCCTCCTCACCTACGCCGCCGTCGTGCTCGGCCTGTTCCTGATCCCCGGGCCGGCGGTGCTGCTGGTGCTCGCGCGTTCGGTCACCGGCGGAGCGCGCGTCGGCGTCGCGACCGGGTTCGGGATCGCCCTCGGCGATCTCGTCCACACCGCGATGGCGACATTCGGCCTCTCGGCCGTGCTGATGACCTCGGCGCTGGCGTTCTCGGTCGTGAAATATGCCGGCGTGATCTACCTGATCGTGCTCGGCGTCCGCGCCCTGTTCGAGAAGAACGACGAGCTGGATTTGCCGGCGGCGCAGCCGGTCGATCCGCGGCGTGCGTTCCGGCAGGCGATCTGGGCGGAAATGCTCAATCCGAAGACCGCGCTGTTCTTCCTCGCCTTCCTGCCGCAGTTCGTGCACCCCGGCCACGGCTCGGCGGTGGCGCAGTTCGCGACCCTCGGCCTGATCTTCGTCGTGATGAGCGCGGTCTACACCTCGCTGCTGGCGCTCGCCGCCGGCCAGATCAGCCCGTGGATCAGTCGGCATCGCCGCATCGGGCAGTGGCAGGGCCGCGTGGTCGGCACGATCTATATCGCGCTCGGTGTCCGCCTTGCGTTCCAGGAGCGCTGATGTCCCCGCTCAAGCCGCAGGCCAGCTACGACGACTTCGCCCGCCTCGATATCCGGATCGGCGAGGTCGTCGAGGTGCAGCCGTTTCCCCGCCCGCAATCCGTCCTACAAGGTCGGCGTCGATGTCGGCGCCCGGCGAATCATGTGGTCGAGCGCGCAGATCACGAATTACGAGCCGGCGGCGCTGGTCGGCGCGCTGGTCGTGTGCATCTGCAATCTCGGGCCGAAGAACATCGCGGGTTTCACCTCGGAACTCCTGATCCTCGGCGCCAAGGACGCCAGCGGCGAGGTGATCGTGCTCGGCCCGCGCAGCGAGGTTGCGATCGGCGAGCCGATCTTCTGACGTCGGGCTGATCACGGCCGCGTGATTCAAATCGTCTGGATTCCCCGTAGTTTACCGATGGGGGATCACCCGGATTCTCCGTGCCCGCGCGCGCTGCTATTGCAACGCGCGAGAATCGCTTCGGCATGGGAATCGGAAGAATGTCCGCAGTTTTCTTTCACTGCTCCGACGACAAGCACGTCATCCTGGATCGCACCGGCGCCGCGATGGATCTGGCGGAGGCGCGCGTGTATGCGGAGCAATTGGCGCGCAGCTTTGTCATGACACCGAGCGTGGAGGACTGGCGCAACTGGGCAGTCCACGTCACCGACGACATCGGAACCGAGATCTTCGAGCTGCCGTTCACCGCCATCCTCGGCGAGCTGCACTGAGGGCATGCCATGAATGCGATGGAACTTGCCCTGCAGCCGTTGCGACGCCGCCTCGCCCGCCTCATCGCGCGCTGCGTCGCGCTGATCGATGGCGTCATCAATCCCTATCGCCCCGAATTGTACTACATGCGCGGACCAGGCCCGAAATGCCGCGCCCGGCGGCAAGCCGCACTGCGCGACTAGCTTCGCGGCATCCACAGCGAGAAAAGGCCGGCGGGCGTTACGCCACCGGCCTTCTCCTGCAGCTGCCGGTTCCCGGAGTCCGGTTCCGCTGCGATTCCACTTGGTCCTGAGCTTGCGACGACTGTTTTAATCAAATCTTAACGGCATGGCGGTGAGCTGGTTCAAAGGACTCCTTCGCCGTGCGGCGTGGCTTGTTCGTTCGTCGTGCTTGATGCGCTGCACATCGTTTTTGCGCCGATCGCACGTTGATTGTGCGCCACGCATCTTAGGGAATGCTCGACTCAGTGTTACCCTGTGATGCAAACCGAAACGGAGACTTCGGAATGCCGTACTACACCTTCGATCTCGTGGTGGGGGACGAGTTCCGCAATCAAGGAACCATCATCCTCGAAGACATCAGCCTCGCCTCCGACCGCGCCGACCAGCTCGCCAACGAGCTGTCGCAGGTCAAGCCGGAGCTGAAGGCGCGCGGCTGCGCGGTGCGCGTCACCGACATCGACCGGCGCGAGCTCTACCGCACGCCGCTCGATCCCGTGCCGCGGTGGCGCAGGGCGGGCTAGCGTCCGTCGGTTAGATCTGCGGCGACCGCGCTCGCCTCGCGCGGTCCCAGTGTTGTTGCGCGACGGCGGGGTCGCTGCCCCGCCCGCCGTCAGCTCTGATGCGGTCCGCGCATCATCTTCAGCGCGTCCTCGATATGGCGCCAGTCGCGCGCGTCGTCGGTCTCGCCCTTGCTCTCGCAAGCAACGGCGTTCTGCGCGGCCTGGGCGATCGCCTCCGGACCGTGCTTCAACAGCATCTGCCGCGCGATGGTGTGGATTTGCATCTCGGCTAACATGGCGCTCTCCTCGGCTGTCGACTGCTGACATCAGAAACCACTGAGCGCCGCGTCTGGTTCCAGCAGCGCGCCGGGCGCGCCACAATCAGCGGTTCCCACCCGGCGCGGCGGCGGCTACAGAGAGAGCCATGGCGCAGAACATCTACGACGATCCCGGCTTCTTCGCCGGCTACAGCCAGCTGCCGCGGCAGGTCCGCGGACTGCTCGGCGCGCCCGAATGGCCGGCGATCCGCGCCATGCTGCCCGATGTCGCGGGCAAGCGCGTGGTCGATCTCGGCTGCGGCTTCGGCTGGGTATCGCGCTGGATGCGCGAGCAGGGCGCCTCCGACGTGCTCGGCATTGACCTCTCGCAGAACATGATCGGCCGCGCCACCGCCATGACGCAGGATGCGGCCATCACCTACGAGATCGCCGACCTCGAGACGCTGGAGCTGCCGAAATCGACCTTCGATCTCGCCTACTCCGCCCTCGCCTTCCACTACATCAGGGATTTCGATCGCCTGGCGCGCATGCTGTATCGCGCGCTGGTCCCGGAGGGGCATCTGGTCTTCACCGTCGAGCATCCGGTCTACATGGCGGCGGCCCATCCGGATTGGGGGCAGGACGAAGACGGCCGCAAGACCTGGCCGGTCAACCGCTACTTCATCGAAGGCGAACGCCGGACCGACTGGTATGTGAAGGGCGTGCTGAAATATCACCGCACCATCGGCACCACGCTCAACGCGTTGATCGGCGCCGGCTTCACGCTGCGCCATGTCGAGGAGTTCTGCCCGACGCGGGAGCAGGTCAAGGCGATGCCCGAACTGGCCGACGAGCTCGAACGGCCGATGATGCTGCTGGTGTCAGCGCAACGCTAAAGCATGATCCGGAAAAGTGCGAAGCGGTTTTCCGAGGAGATCATGCTCTAACTGAAGAGCTAAAGCGCGATGAAGCTTCAACCCGAACTCATCGCGCTTTGGCGTCAAGCCGCGAGCAGCTTGTCGAACTCCTCGGGCGGGTATGATTTCCCGTCCTTGTCGGTGATCACCACCTGCCACCCTTCGCTCGCCCAGACCTTGGCCTTGGCGATGATGATGAAGGTGCTCTCGCGCTCGATCCTGACCGTTTCGTTCTCGCGTTCTGCGATCATCTTGTAGGCCAACGCTTGTCCCTCGCCGACTTGGTCCATCCGGCGTTTGTTGGCAGCGGCTTTGGGCCGGATTTCGCTGGGACTGTGACAATTTGGTGGAACCACCGGCGCAGGATCCGCCAGCGCGCAACGTTCGGTCGCGCCTATTTTCCCATCAAGGTCGGCATATCCAGCGCCAATGAGTTGACGCTGCGCGCGAATCGCATCTGCGGCCCCTCGAAGGTGCAGGTCACGGTGTCGCGAAACGCCGATTCCACGAAGGTCCAGGTCGTCACGAACGTGCGGAGGTCGCGCCAGGTACCGCTCGCGACCACGCGCATCAGGTCGGGCTGGTACTCGAATGCAGCTTGTTGCCGGTCATCGTCGCGGTGCCCTCGCGCGGCGCATCGAGGCCGACCTCGATCCGGTGCGTGCCTCTGCCGTCATCGAGCGTGCGAAGCCGTCAGTTTCTTGATTGTTGTTTGGCATGGCCGCACTCCAAAGCAGGACGGAGGTTATGGCGCCGGCTCGCCCTGTCGACGCATGCGGCGCGCATGGCGGCCACAAGAAAAACCCCGCCCTGGAGGGACACCAAGGCGGGGAAGGTTCATTGGGTAGAAATCCACGCGCCTGGAAATGGAGAGCGCGGGGAAGTAGCGGCAACAATTCTATTTGCCGCCGTCATTCGGACAACAGGATTAAAGCGCGCGCAACGCCGGGACTTTTTCCCGATCGAGCTGGCAAAAATCCCGAACCTGGCTTGCGCCACGCTATTTACTGCACCACGTCGAGCCTGACATTCGTGATGCCCTTGCCGATCATGCCGAGCGATTGCGCCGCAGAATGCGAGACGTCGACGATGCGCCCGGGGACGTAGGGTCCGCGGTCATTGACGCGCACGGTGACCGAACGACCGCTCTTGACGTCGGTCACGCGCAGCTTGGTGCCGAATGGCAATGTCGGATGCGCGGCGGTCAACTCGCGCCCGTCGAACTTCTCGCCGCTCGCGGTCGGCTGCTCCTCGCTGTAGAAGCTCGCGACGCCCTGCGACGCAATCTTGGTGTGGCCGGTCCTGCGCGAGGCATACGGCGTATGCTTGCGCGCCGTGGCGACACGTGTGCGTGTCGCAGATGACGCAGCCCGCGTCGGCTCGATCGACGCAGGCCGGCTCGCTAGCGCCTGTGAGCGCTGGCTGACAACGGAGGACTGCGCGCACGCCGCGAGCGACGCCGCGCCGATCATCACGGCGAGCAGCCGGAGCGGCTTTCGGGCATGCGCAAACAGGATCGGGGCCGCAGCACCATGCGCGCTGCATTTGACGCCGACGTACGAGTTGACTGCATCGTCGCGTGACATGTTGCACCCCCAACTTGCGCCCCCAGCCCAAGCCGAAAATCCAACGGCCTATCAGCCGAATCCAATCGGGGCGGAACGGTGGCGGAGCGCGGTCAGACCTGCCGCACGCGATGCGATTTCCCCTCGGATGTGGTGGATGCGCCACACAACCCGGACGCTTCACCCGGAAATACCGGCTTGAAGCGCCGCACTCGGGCCGTGGATGGCCACGCCCCCTCGCCCCCGGGTTTCGGTTCCCCAAACTCCCCAACCTCTCCACCCTCTCGCCTTGCTTTGGTCAAACCGGGCTGGAGTCGTGGGGACAGGGTCAGGGGTCAATACAGAGCGTAAATTTGCCGGCCGCCCATTTGCGGTTGACCTTGGAATGAAACGGGGACCGCCATGCAATCGACACTGAAAGACGCAGATCCACACGATATTTTCGCGATCGAACCGAGCTTCGCTCCGGTACGCCCGGACAACGCCGCCGCGCCTGCCGGAAGGACAGCGCCGGGGCAGCGCGAGCCCTATTTCGGCTCGAGCCTCGCGCCTTCGTCCACACCCCCGGTCGCGGCCGTCGCCTCGGTGCCGCCGGTCACGCCAATGTCAGTGGCGGCCGAGCCGGCCTATAGCGCGCCAAGCCATGACGGCCGACTGGACGACATCAGATTGGACCGCGCGCCGCGCCCCACCAGCAAATGGGCGATCCGCGCCTTCTGGTTCTGCTTCGCGATCGCTGGCGCCATGGGCACCGCGGCGTGGCAGCACTACGGCGATCGCGCCAAGCAGATCGCCGCCGAGTGGGCGCCTCAGATCGCTGCACTGACTTCGCTGATCCCAGGCAAGGCAGCCTCCGCCTCGGATCAGGTGAGTGCGCCGCCAGCACCGGCGGCGACAACCGATCAGGCGGCAGCTGAAGCTGCACCGGCCACTCCGCCACAGGACGTCGCCACGGCCGTGCCCGCCACGGCCGCGCCGGCGCCCGCCCCTGCCGCGGCACCGGCTGCCGCAGGAGCGCCGGTTGCGCCCGCTACCGCGGCGGCACCAGCCGCAGCGGCACCCGACCAGACGCAATTGCTGCAATCGATGGCGCGCGATCTCGCGTCGATGGGACAGCAGATCGAGCAGTTGAAGACCAGCATCGATCAGCTCAAGGCCGGCCAGGATCAGTTGGCACAGCGCGTCGCGAAGACGACCGAGACCAGGGCCGTCGAGCCGCGGCCGGTCGCTCCGCCGCGCCCGCGCGCCGCGGTCACGCCGCAGGCGGCGCCGCATGCCGCCGTTGCGCCGCCACCGGTGCGCCGGCCGGCGCAGGCCTATATCCCGCCGCCTCCACCGCCTGCATCAGCAGCACCGCTGCCGGCTCCCGCCGCCGCCCCGCAGGCGGTTGCGGCACCGCGGCCGGTGCAGCAGCAGTCCTCGGTTGTTGACGCGGATGATGGCGGCCCGGTGGTTCGGCCGCCGATGCCGCTGCGCTGAGCCTGACCGACCTTTAAAAAAGCTTGCGGCCGATCGCGATGACGCGATCGGCCGCAATACACTTTGTATTCGAATTACGCGCTCTGTCCCGGCGGCAGAACGACCACGGTCGCGCCCGGCTTGACCCGCTGATAAAGGTCGATCACGTCGCCATTGGTCATGCGAATGCAGCCCGACGAGATCGCCTGCCCGATATATTCGGGCTGGTTGGTGCCATGGATGCGATACAGCGTGTCCTTGTTGCCCTGGTAGAGGTAGATGCCGCGGGCGCCGAGCGGATTGGCCGGTCCACCGGCGACACGCTTCGGATACGGCCCGAGCCGCTCCTGGATATCCTGGGTCGGAACCCAATCCGGCCATTCGGCCAGGCGGCCGACGGTGGCGACGCCGGAGAAGGCCATCGCCTCCTCGCCGACGGCGACGCCGTAACGGATCGCCTTGCCGCCGGGCAGCACGTAATAGAGGTAGCGCGCGTCGGTATCGACCAGGATCGAGCCCGGCTGCTCCCGACGGGTGTACTCGACAATGTGCCGCTGGAACTGCTGCGGGATCTTGGCATCCGCATAGGGCGGATGCGCCAGCAATTGCCGATCGCGCGACGTCATCGCGACATCCGTCGCCGGCGACAGCGTCGCCTGCATGCAGCCGCCAAGCGCAAGCGATCCCACCAGCACCGCAGCAAGCCCCAACTTTGACACGATCATTCTCCCCTGCGTCAACTTGTGCCACATGCTGCCGAAATCGTGCTCAAATCGTGGCAGCGCAGGTTGGAACACGTCCGTTTGATCGGTTCTTTCCGTGAGTGTGTCCTGGCGGTTGCACTCGGTTCCCTTGGACGCTAGCCTCACAAAAAACGTCCAAAACCTCCGGAGGAAATTCATGCGTTACGCCCTGCTGATCGGCGGCCTGATTGTCGCAGCAACCCCTGCCCATGCCGATCCGCGCGCGGCCTATGTCACGATGGTGCTGCAGGCCTTTGCCGCCAAGGTCGAGTGCCCCGGCACCGATCTGGTTTATCAGGACCTCGTGCAGCGGGCGCAGGACATGCATCTGCCCGACGGCACCACCGAGAAGGTGCGCAAGGCGATCGCCTTCATGCATACCGGCGGCAAGATGGGCGAGAAGCAGGCCGACGACCTGATGACGGAGGTCGCGATCGCGACCCAGACCACCGACCTCGATCAGCGCCGCGCCGGCAGCATGACGACCTGGTGCCAGGACCAGAAGACGCGGCTTGCGGGTTACATCAGGACGAAGGAATAGAAAGCGTTTTCGAGCGAAGCCTGTCCCACACTTGATGCGGGATGGGCACCGGTTCGCGTGAAGAAAACGCGTCAGACAAGAATCCTCAATCGAGCTCCGGCGGCGCGAACCAGTTGGTCAGCGACAGGCCGCCGTCGACCACGATCGACGCCCCGGTGACGTAACCCGAGAGCTTGTGCGAGAGCACGGCAAGCGCCATCGGCGCCAGATCGTCCGCCTGGCCAAGCCGCCCGAGCGGAATGTGCTTTGCCAGCGCGGGATCGGCGACGAAGCCGCCGGCCGCGATCGCGCCGGGCACCAGCGCATTGACGCGGATGCCATAGCGGCCCCAGCTCTTGGCAAGCTCCTTCACCAGCATCGCCATGCCGGCCTTCGTGGTCGAGTAATGCGGCAGGTTGCGCGGCGTGCCGGCATGCAGCGAGGTGAGCAGCAGGAACGAGCCCGGCGTCTTCGCCGCGATCAGCCTGCGCGCCAGTTCGCGCGACAAATGAAAGCCGGCATCGAGATTGACCGCATGCATCTGCCGCCAGATCTCTTGATCGACGGCCATCGCATGATCGGCTTCGCGGCGCGGCGGCGAAGCACTGTGGACGAAATGGGTCACCTGCCCGAGCGAGGCTTGCGCATGCGCCAACAGGGCGTCGCACGCCGCGTGCTGCGCGAGATCGCCGGCCCACGCGACCGCGAGTTCGGGACGCGGCGCGGCCTTGATCGCCGCCAGAACCCTGTCCTCATACAGATCGGCAAACACCGTCCGCACACCTTCGCCGACCAGGGCCTGCGCAATGGCGCGGCCGATGCCGTTGCCCGCGCCGGTGACCAGGGCTGTCTCGCGTGCGGGATCGAACGGCGATGTGAAGAGGCTCATGATCGCGAAACTCCCGGGATTGGCAGACCTGCGCTCAGTAGGGCGGCGCCTTGCGCGCCCGCTGTGCCTTGGCGGCTTCGATCCACCAGGAAAAATCCTCGGCAAAGCGCGGAAAGGCGCGTTCGAGCGCCTTGCCGCCCTCGCCGATCGGCTTGCCCTCGGCCGATAGCGTCTGCGCGATCGGCCCCGCACCGATCGTGCTCGATACCACCACCATGCCCATCTCGGACAGCGTACCGTGCCAGGCGGTCGCGGCACGCACGCCGGCGAACCGCCCGGCCGAATAGCTTGCGATCGCCGCGGGACGCCAGAACCATTCCTCGAGGAAATGGTCGGTCAGGTTCTTGAGCCCGGGCTGAATGCCCCAATTGTATTCGCCGGTGACGAACAGGAAGCCGTCGGCGTCGCGGATTTTTTCCGGCGAGCGTTTCGAGCACGGCCGGCGCCTGCCCCTTGGGATGTTCCTTGTACATCCGGTCGAGCATCGGCAGGCCGACCTCCTTGGCATCGATCAACTCGACATCGTTGCCGCGGGCACGAAGGCCGTCGACGACGAAATGTGCCAGCCGGATGCCCATGCGATCCGAGCGATAGGAGCCGTAGAACACGAGTATGCGGTGGGTCATGGGGCGATCCTAGCACGGTGCGGCAACAGCGTCCTGCGGCGCGGGCGCGGTGAGCCGCCGCGCACAAGTGTTAACCGGCATGCCGGCTCGTTCCGCCAGCATTAAGCAATTCGTCGCAGGCCCTTCGCCGTGGCCAAAAATCGCCAGATTTGTTTTCTGGATATGTTTTCGCTTCGAGAAGGAGGAACCGACATGCGGATCGCAAAGCTGGTTTTCGCAGGCTCGCTCGCAGCCATCGCTGCCGTTGCCACGCCCGCGCTGGGCAAGAGTACCGAGCGGCAGAAGGCCGACGACAAATCCACGACCACCACCTCGTCCGGCTGCCAGGCCTATCAGCAGGCCGCCGATGGCACCTGGAACCAACTCCCCTGCGGCGAAGCGGGCTCGAACGGCGCCACCCAGCACCGCCCCGCGGCCAAGGGCGCTGACGACGACGAGCACTGACGTGTCACGCCTGCCGCCCCACGCGGCCGGGGCGATGCGGCGCCTTCGACTTTCGGACCAAACTGCCGGGACCGTTGCGGCGACTCCCGCATCATAAACCCAAGCTTAATGCACGCCCGCTACGGTTGAGGCCTCCCCTCTCTCGTCAAGAATGGCGCGCATCCCATGAAAATCGGTACTCTCCTGACGGCCGCGATCGTCTCATTGTCCGCGGTCGGCGGCGGACTGGCGGCCTATGTCGCGGTGACCAAGTACCAGACCATGGACAAGGTCTCGACCGCGCAGAGCCGGCTCGAAATCGTCCGCGCCGTCGGCGACATCCCGCGCTACATGAACTCCGAGCGCGGCATGTCCACCAACCTCTTGTTCAGCACCGGTGCGATCGACCAGAAGCAGATCACCGATCTCGACAAGCTGCGCAAGCTGACCGACGGCGCGCTCGCCAAGGTCAATCAGGTCCGCGCCACGCTGCCCGGCTCGCTCGACGACGGCGAAGCGGTTGCGAGCGCGATCGATGCGCTGAAGGCCAAGTTCGCCGCGCTCCGCGACGCGATCGAGAAGGCGATCGCAGGTCCGGTCGATGCCCGCCGTCCGGCGGCAACCAAGATCGTCGCCGACAACTCCGTCTTCAACGCCGGCGTCACCGTGCTGCTCGACGAGCAGGTGCGCCGCCTCGCCGGCCTTGACGGCAACGCCTACCGCCAGGCCAGCTACGCCAATGTCGCCTGGACGCTGCGCGACACCGGCGGCCTCAATGCCAGCCTGCACAAGGCGCTGGTCGGCGCCAAGCGGGTCGCGACCGAACAGGAAAAGCTGGAGCTGTTCCACAGCACCGGCCGCACCGAGCAGATCCTCTCGACGCTGCAGGAGTTGCGCAACAATCCGGCGACATCAGCCAATGTCCTGACGGCGCTGGGCAAGATGCAGGCCGACTACGTCGAGCGTTTCGGCAAGGCGCTGAAGCTCGCCAAGGAAGGCGCGATCTCCGGCAAGTATGAGCAAGACGTCGAGACCTATTACGCCGAATCCCAGATCGGCCTCGCCTCCATCATCACCGTGCGCGACGCATTCTACGAGAATGCCGAGCAAGGCCTTGCGGGCGCCTATTCGTCGGCGCGCTTCAGCTTCGTGGTGGCGCTGATCGGGCTGCTCGCGGTCGTTGCCGTCAGTGCCGGCCTGATCGTCATGGTCCGCCGCCGCATCCTCAACCCGATCGCGGCCCTCACCGGCCGGATGTCGCGTCTTGCCGCGGGCGAAGTTGCCGAGACGATCCCGGGCGCCGCGCGCAAGGACGAGATCGGCGCGATGGCCGCCGCCGTGCAGGTGTTCAAGGACAACAAGATCGAAGCCGATCGCCTCGCTGCCGAGAAGGAAGCCGAGAACGACGTCAAGATGCGCCGCGCCCGCGTGCTCGACGATCTGACCCGCGCCTTCGAAGCCAAGGTCACCGAGCTGGTCGGCGGATTGTCCGCGGCATCCTCGGTGATGGAGGACACGGCGCAATCGATGTCGGCCACCGCCGCCGCCACCAACCGCCAAGCCGCAATCGTCGCCGCGGCGTCCGATCAGACCTCGACCAACGTGCAGACGGTGGCGAGCGCCACCGAGGAGCTGACCTCCTCGATTTCGGAGATCGCCCGCCAGGTCGCGACCTCGACCGAGATCGCCGCGCGCGCGGTCGATCATGCCCGGCGTACCGGCGACACCGCGCGCTCGCTGGCCGAGGGCGCGCAGAAAATCGGCGACGTCGTGACGCTGATCCAGAGCATCGCGGCACAGACCAATCTGCTGGCGCTCAACGCCACCATCGAGGCGGCCCGCGCCGGCGAGGCCGGCCGCGGCTTTGCCGTGGTCGCGTCCGAGGTGAAGTCGCTGGCCGGCCAGACCGCGAAGGCAACCACGGAGATCTCCGAGCAGATCACCGCGATCCAGACCGCGAGCGACGAGACCGTGACGGCGATCCGGAGCGTCATCGACGTCATCACCGAGATCGACCAGATCGGCACCGCGATCGCCGCCGCGATCGAGGAACAGGGCTCGGC
The DNA here is from genome assembly GCF_054055815.1 of Bradyrhizobium sp. USDA 4503. NCBI lineage: Bacteria > Pseudomonadati > Pseudomonadota > Alphaproteobacteria > Hyphomicrobiales > Nitrobacteraceae > Bradyrhizobium > Bradyrhizobium sp. USDA 4503. Next base: position 1,054,804 of record NZ_JBSRXS010000001.1, on the reverse strand, counting down.
GACCAAGGAGATCTCGCGCAGCGTTCAGGAAGCCGCGCGCGGCACCCAGGAGGTCAATTCCAACATCTCCGGCGTGCAGCGCGCCGCCGACGACACCGGCGGCGCCGCGAACCAGGTGCTGGGCGCGGCCGAACAGCTCTCGACGCAGTCCAAGGACCTCGCCGGCCAGGTCAACCGCTTCCTGTCCGACGTGCGGGCGGCGTAACCGAGAGCACGTGGTGACCACGTGGCAGGTTTTCTCCTCGTCATTGCGAGGAGCGCCAGCGACGAAGCAATCCATGTCTCCACTGCGGCACGATGGATTGCTTCGCTTGCGCTCGCAATGACGGGTTTGCTTGAGGGCCGCGCGCCCTGCTAGCCGCCGCGCAGGCCGAGCACGCGGCGGGCGATCGCCTGGCGATGCACCTCGCTCGGGCCTTCGTAGACCCGCATCAGGCGGGCCTTCTGCCACAGCGCGTTCAGCGGCAATTCCAGCGTCACGCCGAGCGCGCCGAGCGTCTGCATGGCGTGGTCGCAGGCGTCATAGGCCATCTCGGTCGCGAACACCTTGATCATCGAGGCCTCGTGGCGGATGTCCTCGCCGCGGTCGGTCTTGTCGGCGGCCTCGCGCACCATCAGCCGGCACGCATGCATGCGCGTGGAGATATCGGCGATCCACCACTGGATCGCCTGGCGCTCGGCGAGCTTGACGCCGAACGTCTCGCGCTGTTTGGCGTGCTCGCACATCATGTCGAGCGCACGCTTGGTGATGCCGACGCAGGTCGATCCCATCTCGAGCCGCCGCGTGCGCAGCCGCAGCTGCATCGGCGCGTAGCCCTTGCCGACCTCGCCCAGCACGGAGTCCTTCGGGATGCGGCAGTCCTCGAACACGATCTCATAGGTCGAGCCGCCGCCGACCATCGGAATCTCGCGCTCGATGATGAAGCCCGCCGTGCCCTTCTCGACGATGAAGGAGGTGATGCCGCCCTGGCGCTGATCGTTGCCGACCCGCGCCATCACGATGATGAAGTCGGCGGCGCGCGCATTGCTGATCCAGATCTTGCGGCCGTTGAGCACCCACTGTTCGCCTTCGAGCACCGCGCGCGTCTTCATGCCCGCGGGATCGCCGCCGGCTCCGGGCTCGGAGATCGCGATCGCCGAGGCCATCCGGCCTTCGATATAGGGCTGCAGATATTTCTTCTTCTGCGCGTCGGTACCGACCGCCTGCAGCATGCGCAGGTTCGGCGAGTCCGGCGGCAGCACGAACGGCACGCAACTGCGGCCGAGTTCTTCGTGCACCGCAGCCATCGTGCGCGTCGGCAGGTCGTGGCCACCGAGATCCTCGGGCGCATCGAGGCCCCAGAGGCCGAGCTCCTTCGAGACGTCGCGTAGCCGCTTGCGCTGTTCCGACGTGAGCTCGGGGTGATCGCTGCCGGGCAGCTTCGATTTCAGATAGTGCGGCTCGAGCGGGATCAGTTCGCGATCGACGAATCTCGCGACGGTCTCGCGGATCATAGCTGTCTGTTCATCGTCGCTCATCTGGGATTCCTCGCCCGCGCTGTTGTGCTTCAAAAAACCAGTAGCGCATTTTTTACCGGCGAGAATAGCGGAAACGCGCAGCCACGCTCACGCTCGCGCGATGGTTTCACGGCGCGGAATTCAATATCCCGCGGCGTGGTCGGCGCGTACGCCAATGCGCCGGACACGCCCGTGCATCGCGCAGCCGATCGCGACGCACGAGGTTGTTATCCCCTGAGCAAGCGATCGACGCGGCGCTAATCGGCAAAGCCGACGTAGCGGACAAAATCGTTGTTGGCCTCGCGGTCGGAGCGCACCGCATTGGCGGCAAAGCTGTCGTCGGGATAGCCCATCGCGACGCAGGTCATGATCACCTCATCTTCCGGGATGTCGGCGACCTCGCGCACGATGTCGGAGCGCATGATGCCCTGGCCGTTGATCACGCTGCCAAGGCCGCGATCCCAGGCTGCCAGCACGATGCCGTAGCAGAGCGCGCCGAGATCGAAATGGCAGACCGCGCCCGGATCGAGGATCCGGTCGTAGGTCAGGACCAGCGACACCGGGGCGTCGAACTGGCGGAAGCCGCGCAGCACCCAGTCCTGCCGCATCGGCTTGTCGTCGCGGGCGATCCCCATCGCCCCGAACAGCTTCTTGGCGATGTCGACCTGGCGGCCGCGGTGCACGCCCTGGTATTCGCCATGGCTGACGATGTCGCGCTTCACCTTGGCACCGGCGACCATCTCTTCCATGTTGCGGCGGCGCACTTCCTCCAGCGGCGCCCCGGTCAGGACGTGAACGTGCCAGGGCTGGGTGTTCATCGAGGACGGCGCGCGCTTGGCCACCTCGATGATCTCCTCGACGGTCGCCCGCGACACCGGCTGCTTCTTGAACCCGCGCACGCTTTTGCGTGACTGTACCAGCGTCTCGAATTCCATTCCGCGCTTCCCCGATTTTGTTCCGCGCTGCGCGCGGAACTTCCTTGATCTGATCGGGTTATTTTATCGACAAAATCGGCCATGGGAACTTGATCGGGCCAAGAATCCCGTATCCAATCCGGCCACTGGTTTGGTTTAGGGAGAACCCAGATGAAGCGGATTTTCTTGGCGGCCGTGATCGCGACCTTTGCCGCCGGTTCGGCATTTGCACAGGACGCCTCCTGCGAGACGAAAGCCGTCGGCAAGGACGGCAAGCCGCTGGCCGGCGCGGCCAAGACCTCGTTCATGAAGAAGTGCACGACGGACGCCTGCGAGACCAAGGCAGTCGGCTCCGACGGCAAGAAGCTCGCCGGCGCGGCCAAGACCTCGTTCATGAAGAAGTGCCAGAGCGGCGCCTGAGCCTCTCGCCGACGCCTTTTCACCCCTCATCGGGACAGACTTCAATCGGGACAAACCATCGGGTCGCGCAGGGCGCGGCCCGAACGGCTATTGGCCGGTGGATCGCCCCTGATCGGCGGGCGCCCTCAGAACGATACGCCGACCCGCACACCCCTGCTCCAAACCCGCCGGCAACGCTTCCGGGTGTTGCCATGAAACATTTCGAAACGCTCCGGCAATTGGGTCGGCTTGGCAAATTCCAGGCAGGCCCCGCCGGCGGAATAGTCCACCAGCCGGCACTCGATCAGCGGCGCCTTCGGTTCAAGCTGGAGCTTGACCACACTGGACACGCATCCGCTCGGACGAACACGCGCAAATCTCCGGGGATGCATTGCCGTCGCCTCTGGTGAAATCGTACCCACAGGCTCGTCGGCGGCCGTTAAGATTCCGTTCAGATCGATGGTTACGAACCGTGTCCGCGGGACGGATCGGCGCGGGTGGCGCCCGGACGGCGCGAGGCGGCCAATGTTTCGGATGGCGCTTCCCCGAATTGCGACCGATAGCTGCGCGAAAAATCGCTCAAGTGCCAAAATCCGTAGGCCAGCGCGCACATCTTGACGCTGGGCGCACCGGCCAGCAGTTGCTGGCGCACCAGCCAGAGCCGGCGCAACCGCAAATAGCGATGCAGGCTGACGCCCCGGTAGCGCTGGATGGCGTCATGCAGCGTGCGCACCGACACGCCGATCTGCCTGGCGAGTTCGCCGCTGTAGATCGGGTGCGCCACGTCGCCTGCCAGAATTGCGCGCGCGTCGTTGAAGACCTTGAACTGGCGCGTCGTGTTGGCCCGCGTCGTCCACTTGGCCGGCACAATCTCGGCGAAGGCGTTGTCGATCGCGGCAAGCAGCGTCTCCTTGATCGACTCGCCGCTGGCGAACGGGGCATCATCGGTCGGCTGCGAGGTCACGAGCAGGATGTGCCTCACCACTTCGCGCAGCCGATCCTGCGCGCGTTGAGAAATTTCGTGAATGCTGAAATGGAGACCCGCCTGCGGCCAGCCACGATCGACAATCTCCGGCGTAAACATCACCGAGGCATATTGGCGGGGCGTCTCCTCCACCGACGAGTAGAACGCGCCGCCGCCACCGAGCACGATGACCGCGCGATCGCGCTCGACGCCGTTGAAGCGGATCGGGACCCCGTCATCCATCGTGAAGCCGGCCGCAGTGGTGTGCGGCGCAAGCTGTGCGTCGACGATCCGCGGAAAGGACTGCGTGTAGTTGAGCTCGCATCCCGGCAAACTCAGGATGACCTGCTCGGCCGAAATCTTCCGCGCAAGTGGCGTGAAATCAACATCCAGATTTCGGATCGAACTCCGGAATGCATCAACATCGTCAAAACGAAAGACTCTCGGCACCGGTAATGGCGCCGTCAAATGACCGCTCCCGTGAAATGCTCTTGAAAAATTGCGCGCGACGCGGCGCCTTGCGCGCCGGCCGCATCAATAAATTCCATGCACAAAATGCGAATCGTCCAATAGGTTCAATCAGGAAAAATGCGGTCCGTTCGTCGAACCGGACAATCCGCCAATGTAACGCGGCTGCCGAATTTCGATAGTCTTTAGCGGGATATCCACCGCCGCAATCGGCCCTCCCCATCAATTTCTATACCCCTATTAAAGATTCGAGGAGCAAATTGGCATCGGGAACGATGATGTTCCTCGTCGCGGACCATTTTAGAGACCGCAATGACAGTTATTGCCTCGCCCGATCTTATTGCCAAACTCGACTATGTCTTGAAAGCTGGCTCGCCCGACCTCCGCACGCGCATGCTGCAGGAGGTGGCCGGGTTGTTTCTCGAAGACGCTCACCGCCTCAGCGCGCACCACGTCGAGATGTTCGACGGCATCCTGGTCCGCCTGACCGAGAACGTCGAACTACGGACCCTGACCACGCTCAGCCGCTCGTTTGCCGATTTGCGCTTGGTGCCGCGGGAACTCGCGCGCCGTCTGGCCAACCATGACGACGCCGATGTCGCCGCTCCGATCCTGCGCAAATGCGAATGCCTCCCCGATGCCGACCTGATCGACATCGCCTGGATGCGGGCCGAGGGACACCTCTGCGCGATCGCAGGACGCAAGGCCGTCAATGCGGAGCTCACGGACATTCTCCTGATGCGAGGCGACAGCAGCGTGCTTCGGGTCCTCGCGCGCAATCCCGGCGCTGAACTGACCGGCGCGGGCCTCGCCATGATGATCGATGCTGCCGAGCGCGACGACGACATCGCCGACGGATTGATCTCGCGCAAGGATCTACCTCGCCGCGTTCTTGCCGACCTCGTTATGCGGTCCACGCCGCGCCAGCAGGTCCGGCTGCTCAAGCTTGCGCGGCCCGATCTTCAGGACACGATCCGCGCTGCAATCGATGCCAGCGCAGCCCGCGCCTCCGCGACCCCACCAGCCACAATCGACGATGCGGAGGCGCGGGCCACGGTAACGACGAAGCGCTCCCGGGCAGGAAGCGCTCTCAGGTCGTGTGAGTGATGCAATGACGTATGGTGACCGCAGGGCGGAACGCGTCAGGCTCGAGACGCGCTATCCCGTCAATCTCATGGGTGTCGACGGCACGTGGCGGCGGAGTTGCATCCTGCTCGACGTCTCGCAGAGCGGGGCCCGGCTCGAGGTCGACGGATCGCTCGATGTGCTGAAGGCCCAGGAGTTCTTCCTGGTGCTGTCCTCGCGTGGACTGGCCTTCCGCCGCTGCGAGCTCGTTCGCGTCGACGGTGCCGAGATCGGCGTGAGGTTCATCGAAGAGAGACGGCGAAAGGGACGCCCCGTCATTCCAAGGTGAGGATTGCAAAATGAGGATTGGCGCAACCGGCCCGAAGGGAAGTTGACGACATGACCGTACAGAGAGCGACCAACATCAGGGTATCGACCGCCTCCGCCGCACCGTTGCGCGGGACCATCGAGATCGACTGCGCCGGCAGCGTCGCGACGTTTGCGATCGACGAGGAAATGGCGCATCGCCTGTGCGCCGATCTGGAACGGTTTCTGACCCAGGTCCCGCGCCGGACCCGCGCAGCGCGGTGACCTTGAGCTGCCGACTGTCGCGCGCCTACTCCCGCTTGAAGCGATAGTCGAAGCGATCGCCATCTGCCTTGATCAGGCCGACCGTCGGGGCCGGAAAATGGATCGGCAGGATCAGCGTGTCGGTCTCGGCAACGGAGGCAAAGAATTTCCGCCGCGATATCGCCGACTGCTTCGGATCCCAATCGGGCTTGGCCGACCATTCCGGTTCGCGGCACTGGATTGCATGGTGCATCAGGTCTCCGGCGACCACCGCGCGCTGCCCCTTCGAGAAGATGTTGATGCAGCAATGGCAGGGCGAATGGCCCGGGGTCGGCGTCAGCGTCACGGTGTCGTCGAGCGCGTAGTCGTCGTCGACCAGGAGCGCCTGCCCGGCCTCGACGATCGGCAGGCAATTGTCGCGGAACACCGTACCGGGCGGATTGGCGCCCTTGGCGTTCTCGGCCTCCCAGGCCGCATACTCGCCCTTGTGGAAGACGTATTTCGCGTTCGGGAAGGTCGGCACCCAGCGCCCGTCGCGCAGCGTCGTATTCCAGCCGGTGTGGTCGATGTGCAGATGGGTGCAGAACACATAATCGATCTGCTCATAGGAGATGCCGAGCGCGAACAGCTCGTTGCGCCAGCGCTCCTTGCCCGGGAAGTCGAACGGCGGCGGGTGTCCCTTGTCCTCGCCGGTGCAGGTATCGACCAGGATGGTGTAGCGCGGCGTCCGCACCACGAAGGTCTGATAGGTGATCACCATCATGCCGCGCGCGGCATCGAAGACCTCCGGCTCCATCGTCTTCAGATGATGCTTGAACACATCGTCGTTGTAGGTCGGGAAGAAATCCTGCGGCCGCCGCCACGGTCCTTCGCGCTCGATCACCGCGTCGATCGTGATGTCGCCGATCCTGATCTGCTTCATGGTTGTTTCGCTCCCGGTTTTTTGTAAAGCGTAGCGGGCGGCACCTCGCCTCACAAGCCGAGCGCCGTGCAGCACGCCATGCGGCTTTGCATTGCTGGAGGGAAACAACCATGCCGCAATTCATCCGAAATCCTGCTCATGCTGCGGGAATGACCCATTGCGCGATTCCGATCGTCCTCCTGATGCTCACGACATTGCCGACAGTGGCGGCAGCCGCGCCCGACACCGTTTTCTTTCCGAGCGCCGACGGCAAGACCGAGATCGTCGGCTACCTGTTCAGGCCGCAAACGCCGGGCCCGTACCCTGCCATCGTGCTGCTGCACGGCCGCGGCGGCCCCTATTCGACCAACGTCAACAAGGACTGCACGCTGGTGTCGCGAACCAATCCGTCGGCGGCCTGCAATGCCGGCAGCCTGTCCAAGCGCCACGCGATGTGGGGACAGTATTGGGCCGACCACGGCTATTTCGCGCTGCTGCCGGACAGTTTTGGTCCGCGCGGCAAGGCGCACGGCTTCGGCCGCTACACGCATGACGATCCTGATCGCAGCGACGTCAATGAAAAGACTGTGCGGCCGCTAGACGCCGAGGGCGCGCTGAGCTGGCTGCGCAGCCAGAAGGAGATCAGCAGCAACCGCATCTTCCTGCAGGGATGGTCGAATGGCGGCAGCACCGCGCTGAACGTGATGCAGCGGCAAGGCGCGACGACGTCGGGGTATCGCGCCGCGCTCGTGTTCTATCCGGGCTGCGGGCCGGCCGCGCTGCTGGCGCAGACGCTCGGGTCGGCAGCACCGATCACGATGTTGCTCGGCACGGACGACGAGGAAGTATCGCCCGACCGCTGCCGGGACGTCGCCAGCCGCTCCGTTGCTGCCGGCAGCAAGATCGACGTCGTGGTTTATCCGGGTGCCACCCACGATTTCGACGATCCCGGCCGTCGCCGCCAGTCGAATCCCGCCAACAGCGCGGCGCTCCAGGACGCGATGGTGCGGGCGATTGCCGCAATCGACGGCTTGAAGGATTAGGCCGCCGCAAATCGACCAGAAAGCACCCCTACCCGGGCCGGCGATCCAGCAAGGAACCGAGTCGCTTGGGCAGGAAACTGAAATACGCGGCAGCGGCGATCGTTGCCGTCGCCGCCGCAATCTACCTCAACAACACGAGCCTTCTCGCAACGCATGCCGGCGGCAAGCCGGTGCTGCTCGCCCATCGCGGCATGGCGCAGCGCTTCGACGAGCGCGACCTCAAGAACGACACCTGCACCGCGGCGCGCATGCTGCCGCCGACCCATGACTATCTCGAGAACACGATCCGCTCGATGCGGGCGAGCTTCGAGCGCGGCGCCGATATCGTCGAGCTCGACGTCCATCCGACGACCGACGGCGAGTTCGCGGTGTTTCACGACTGGACCGTCGATTGCCGCACCGATGGCCAGGGCGTCACCCGCGAACAGCCGATGGCGCGGCTGAAGATGCTCGATATCGGCTATGGCTACACGGCCGATGACGGCAAGACCTTCCCGTTCCGCGGCAAGGGCATCGGCCTGATGCCGTCGCTGGACGAGGTGCTTAAGACCTTTCCGGATCGCCGGCTCCTGATCAACGTCAAGAGCCGCGATCCCTCCGAAGGCGAGAAGCTCGCAACGGTCTTGAACCGGCTCGCCGCCGAACGGCGCAAGCTGATCATGGTTTATGGCGGCGACGAGCCGATCGAGACGATCCGGCGGCTTGCGCCGGAGACCCGAACCATTTCGCGCGCGACGCTCAAGAGATGCCTCGTCCGCTATATCGGCTATGGCTGGACCGGCATCGTGCCTGATGCCTGCCGCAACGCCATCGTGCTGGTGCCGATCAACTACGCGCCCTGGCTATGGGGATGGCCGGACCGCTTCCTCAACCGCATGGCCGCGGCCAACAGCGCGGTCTTCGTGCTCGGGCCTTATCAGGGCGGCGAATTCTCGACCGGGGTCGACGATGCCGACCTGTTCCGGCGCCTGCCCGAAAGCTATTCCGGCGGGATCTGGACCAACGAAATCGAGACCATCGCCCGCCTCGCCGGGCGTTAGATCCGGCCTCCTCCTGTCATCTCTCCGTCATAGAAATTGTGCGACTGAAGCGGCTCGTCGCATCGAGGACAACGCTATGAACGCACCGAGCCTGACCTGCCCCAAGATCGCCGAAACCGTCATCGAGCCGACGGTCAAGCTGCGCGAGGTCAGGGTCGGACGTTGCTGTGAGGTTCTCGGCGACACCGCGATCGAATACACCGAGCTTGGCGACTACTCCTATCTCGGCAGCGGCTGCATCGTCGCCGACGCCGTGATCGGCCGCTTCTGCGCGATCGCGGCGCAGGTCCGGATCGGCGCGCCCAATCATCCGCTCGAGCGCCCCTCCCAGCATCGCTTCACCTATTGTCCGGAATATTACACCGCCTCAGCCGAGCGCGATCATGACTTCTTCAGGAACCGACGCGCGGATCGCGTCGTGATCGGTAACGACGTCTGGATCGGCCACGGCGTGATCGTGCTGCCCGGCGTCACTGTCGGAGACGGCGCGGTGCTGGCGGCCGGCGCCGTGGTCTCGCGCGATGTCGCGCCCTACACCATCGTCGGCGGCGTGCCGGCCCGGCCGATCAAGGAGCGGTTCAACCGCAAGATCGCCGCCGAGCTGTCGCAGATCGCCTGGTGGAACTGGCCGGCTGAAACCCTCTGGGAGCGCCTGCCGGAATTCCAGTCCGGCGACGTCGAGGCGTTTTGCGCGCGATGGCGGACTTGAGCTAGCTCCGCAGTCCCGGCGCTTCCTGGCCGGTCCGCGCGACATACTCAGTGTAGCCGCCGCCATATTGGTGGATGCCGTCAGGGGTCAGCTCGAGCACGCGGTTGGACAGCGCGGCGAGGAAGTGCCGGTCGTGCGAGACGAACAGCATCGTGCCCTCGAACTCGGAGAGCGCTGATATCAGCATTTCCTTCGTGGCGAGATCGAGATGGTTGGTCGGCTCGTCGAGCACCAGGAAGTTCGGCGGATCGAACAGCATCTTGGCCATCACCAGCCGCGCCTTCTCGCCGCCCGAGAGCACCCGGCACTTCTTCTCGACGTCGTCGCCGGAGAAGCCGAAGCAGCCGGCCAGCGCGCGAAGGCTGCCCTGGCCGGCCTGCGGAAACGCGTCCTCCAGCGACTGGAACACGGTGCGCTCGCCGTCGAGCAGGTCCATCGCATGCTGGGCGAAATAGCCCATCTTGACGCTGCCGCCGACCGCGACCGCGCCGTCGTCGGGCTCGGTTGAACCGGCGACCAGCTTCAGGAGCGTCGACTTGCCGGCACCGTTGATGCCCATCACGCACCAACGCTCCTTGCGGCGGATCATGAAATCGAGGCCGTCATAGATGCGCCTGCTGCCATAGGCCTTGTGGACGTTCTTCAGGCTGACGACGTCCTCGCCGGAGCGCGGTGCCGGCTGGAACTCGAACGCCACGGTCTGCCGTCGCCGCGGCGGCTCGACCCGCTCGATCTTGTCGAGCTTCTTCACCCGGCTCTGCACCTGGGCTGCGTGCGAGGCGCGCGCCTTGAAGCGCTCGATGAACTTGATCTCCTTGGCGAGCATCGCCTGCTGCCGCTCGAACTGCGCCTGCTGCTGCTTGTCGGAGAGCGCGCGCTGCTGTTCGTAGAACTCGTAATTGCCGGAATAGGTGGTGAGCTGGCCGGCGTCGATCTCGACCACCTTGTTGATGATCCGGTTGATGAACTCGCGGTCATGCGAGGTCATCAGCAGCGCGCCCTCATAACCCTTCAGGAACTGCTCGAGCCAGATCAGGCTTTCGAGATCGAGATGGTTGCTCGGCTCGTCGAGCAGCATGACGTCCGGACGCATCAGAAGAATACGCGCAAGCGCGACGCGCATCTTCCAGCCGCCGGATAGTTTGCCGACGTCGCCGTCCATCATCTCCTGGCTGAAGCCGAGACCCGCCAGCGCCTCGCGCGCGCGGCCGTCGAGCGCGTAGCCGTCGAGTTCCTCGAATTGGTGCTGCACTTCGCCATAGCGCGCGATGATGTCGTCCATCTCGTCGGCCTTGTCGGGGTCAGCCATCGCGGCCTCGAGTTCCCTGAGCTCGGCCGCGACCACGCTGACGGGCCCTGCCCCATCCATCACCTCGGCGACCGCGCTGCGGCCGGACATCTCGCCGACATCCTGGCTGAAATAGCCGATCGAGATGCCGCGATCGAGCGAGACCTGGCCCTCGTCCGGGATTTCCCGGCCCGAGATCATCCGGAACAGCGTGGTCTTGCCGGCGCCGTTCGGCCCGACGAGGCCGATCTTCTCGCCCTTCTGGAGCGCCGCGGAGGCTTCGATGAAGAGGATCTGGTGGCCGACTTGCTTGGAGACGTTATCGAGGCGGATCATGCTCTAATACTGGGGAACTGAGGGTTTGCGGCCTCTTATTCGATCTGGGACGTGGGTGGAAGCCCATTCCGCAGGTTCGTGCCGCGTTTCGTGCATGCCACGATCGTTGCCAATCGAATATGACATGAAGCGGTTCGACGATCGGTTTTGGGGCATCTTATGCAAGTCTGGTTTCTCTATCTGCTCGCGCTCGGCGCCGGCATCTGCGTCGCCGTTCAGCAGGTCCTGAACGGCAATCTCAGGTCCGCCCTCAACTCGCCGGCCTGGGCCGGGCTCGTCAGCTATCTCGGCGGGCTCGTGACGATGGCGGTCGTGCTGGTCGCGACCCGCGAGCCCGTGCCGTCCTGGAAGCTGGTGACGGCTGTGCCGTGGTGGGCCTGGAGCGGCGGCGTCCTCGGCGGCATCTTTATCCTGCTGATGATCCTGCTGCTGCCGCCGCTCGGCGCCGCGACCCTGCTGGCACTGGTGGTTGCGGGTCAAATGCTCGCGGGCATCGCGATGGACCATTTTGGCCTGTTCGGACTGGCGCAGCACCCGGTGTCGGTTTCACGGCTGGCCGGCATCGCGCTGATCATCGGCGGCGTGCTTCTGATCAAGGATTGACGGGCTCTCGTCAGGCGCGGCGCATCAGGCGCAATTCGGCGGACAGGCGAAGGCTGCGCTTGCCAGCCAGCGCGATGCCTTCGAGCTCGGCACCGTCCGCACGGCACGAACCGGCAAAACCGATGCCGACTTCATAACCGCCGAACACCGGGTACTCGCCCTTCGCCGGCGTATGCTCCTGGTTGACGATCTCGCCTCGCCAGCGGCCATCGGCCGACGAATACGAACCGAGATAGTAGAAGAACGCATCGCCGCCGAGGATGCGGCCGTCCATCAGCAGCATGACCCCGGTGAGCCCGGCATCGACACCGTCGAGCGCGCGCAGATGGATCGAGTACAGTCCGTTGACGATGCCGCCGGGACCGACCGCCCCGCGCGGCGGCAAGGCCTCGTCGTCGAGCGGCGCCAAATTCGCCCAGAACACGCCGTCCGGCATGGCGTCGGCCTTGCCCTCGAGCAGGATGGTGGAACCCTCGCTCCTGCCGCGCACCTTGATGACGGTGACGTCGGCGCCCATCAGCGGCTTGAAGTTCGGATCGTCATTGTGGCGCTCGGTGATCACCTCGGCGGCGATCTCGCCTTCCGTCACCTGATAGGTGCCGAGATGGGCAAAGGCCGAATTGCCGCCCAGCATCCTGCCGTCATGCATGCACATGATGCTGCGGCCGAATGCGCCGTTGATGCCGTACTCGACCTTGTAAAGTCCGTTGAGCACGCAAAAATCCAAAAAATAAAATTGATTCTATTCGCCCCATAGCACCAGGCCGAGCGCCGCACCATTGCGTCTTTTGGCGCAGGCACGCCCGCAATGTCCGGGTGTGGACAGCAGCCGATTCGTCGCTTAGCTGTAGGCACCGCCCGCGTCGTGCTGCGTCACGCGGGACCTGGTCTGCCGGTTCTCTACTCTCCCAGTTCATTGTGTCCAAGCATTTGCGCATTCCGCCAATGGTCGCGCGGCCGCACCCGGCCTCGACACAGGCGAGGCTTCGAGGAGCATCACATGATCAATCGCTTTGGCCTGGCCGCCGCGCTGGCGCTGCTGCTCGGCGGCGACGGCACAGCCCTGGCCCAGTCACTTCCCGACTATATGGGGCCGATCTCCGGTAAGACCTCATCAACTCCGGCCGACGTCGCGACCAAGGACGTGCTCGCGCTCAACACCGGCATGTTCGAGCTCTATGGCGATGCGGCGCGGATCTTCCAGAAGAACATCCTCGACAAACACCCCGTGATCTTCGGCCTGTTCTCCGGCGCCGGCGGCCGCCTGATCCTGTACCGGCCAGGCAAGCCGCCGACCGAGGCGCCGCAGGTGCCGATCGTCTATCAGCTGCTCAAATCGGTCGGCCACAGCACGATGGCGCTGGCCGAAGTGGTCGGCCCCTATGTCAACAATCCCGACGACAAGACATGGCGCGGGTCGATGCAGGCCTATCGCAGCCGGATGCAGTCGGCGCTCGACGGGCTCGATGCCACGCCGATGCAGGCGGACTGGCGCGACAACAACCGTGCCATCCTCAAGAACAACATCGCTTTCATGGATGAATGCCTCACCGCGGGCGCGATCCCCTTCGCGACGCTCGAGGCGTTCGGCAAGAAGCAGGCGCCGCTGCTCGCCAAGAACGTCGCCTGGGCCGCACAGACCCAGGTCGCGCACTGGATGACGGTCATAGCCGACTGGAAATCCCAGCTCGGCGCCGACTGGGACAAGACCTACGGCGCGAGCAACACGATCTATGTGGCGCGGCAGAACAACGTGATCTTCAGCGTGCTGGCGCAGTTCTTCGGGCCCGACGCCATCAACAGCCGCCTGATGCTGATCGAGACGATCTCCTTCACCACCACGCCGTCGGACATGCTGGAATCGCTGACCCGGATCATCGCGGATCGCTCGGTCGGCGCGCTGTTCTTCGGCAGCTATCACCTGATGGACTATGAGCTGATGGGGGGCGACGCGCGCGAGGCGATCATTGCCGAGACCAAGAAGCGCGGCATGACCGCCTTCCTGCCGCCGCTGGTGCCGTTCGGTTCCAAGCAGTGGCCGACGCTGATCACGCCAGGTCCGGGACCGGCCACCATCGCCGACCTGAAGTGAGCCCAAAGCTACGAGTGAGGCAGCTACGACCTATTGCGGCGTTGCGGTTGCGCTCGCTTTGCCGCAATACTTTTGCGTGTATTGCACCAATTGTTAAACCCCGGCGCGATATGCCGTCGTCGAGGTGTCGATGAAAGATCAGACCATGCGGCCTTCGCGACGCGATTTCGTGAAGTGGTTGTCGGCAGGCGGCATCTCGGTCAGCCTGTCGCATCTGGCGCTGGCGAAGGAACCGGCTTTCGCGACCCGCGAGACGCTACCCGGCCGCGGCCATTTCAACCCGGCGGAAAAGGGCGCCGGCCGTGTCGACGGCGTCGCCAAGGTCACCGGCGCAAAACTCTACGCGTCCGACTTCCGCGCCGCCGACATGCCGGGCTGGCCCGCGACCACCGCGCACGCCATCCTGGTCCGCGCCGATGACGCGACGCATGTCTATGCCGGCATGGACCTCGCCCGTCTCGATGGTCCGGCAAAGCCGTCGGTTATCGTGACCGCTGCCGATCTCGACCGGATCGGCACGCGGGTCCCGGAATTCTACACCGGCGACCTGTTCTGCCCGGTCGGCAAGACGCCGCTCTATCTCGGTCAGCCGGTCGCGCTGTTGATCTTCGAGCAGTTCGACGCCTTCGACCGGGCGCGCCTCGCGCTGCGCGACGGCGGCTTCGTCAAATTCGGCGACGAGACCGGGCCGGTCATCCTGCCGAACTACGGCGCGTATCGCTTCACGCGCGTGGCGGGCGCCTCGCCTGACGCGCCCGACGTCTATTCGCCGATCCAGGCCGGTTGGGTTTCGCCGAGCCGCATCCAGAACGCGGCGCTGCCGGTCTGGCTGCCGCTCGCCAAGGAGACCAAGGCCGACTACGCCAAGGCCGCAGCCCATGGCGAAGCGATCCGCGCCCAACTCGCCAAGGACGATCCGACACAGCTCGTGCTCGACCGCGAGTTCGAGACCCAGTCGGTCGATCCGATGTTCCTGGAACCGGAGAGCGGGCTCGCCTGGTACAGCGACAACAGCGGCAATCTCGAACTGGTGCTCGGCGTGCAGTCGCCCTATGAGGCGACCGAGTCGATCGCCTTCATGCTCGGCAAGGCTCGTCCGCCGTTCCGGCCCTCGCACATCAACGCGCAGTTCGCCCATGTCGGCGGCGGCTTCGGCGGCCGCGACCATACCCCGTTCGTGCTTTACGTGGCGCTGGCGGCGATGTTCTTCCCGGGCCGGCCGGTGCGGCTGGCGCAGGACCGCTACCAGCAATTCCAGGGCGGCATCAAACGCCACCCGATCAAGATGCGCTCGCGGATCGGCATCGATCGCGCCAGCGGCAGGATCACGGCATTTGCCGCCGATCATGTGCTCGACGGCGGCGGGCTGGCCAACTTCTCGGCCAATGTCGCGGTCGTTGCCGCGACCGCCGCGATCGGCATCTACGACATCCCGAAAGTCGACGTCACCACCGTGGCGCTGCACTCGCGCGGCGTCACCGCAGGCTCGATGCGCGGCTACGGCACGCTGCAGACCATGACCGCGCTCGAAGTCCTGGTTGACGAGGCGGCGAGCGAGCTCAAGGTCGATCCGATCGCGTTCCGGCGCAACAATGCGCTGAAGCAGAACGGCCGGACCATGACCGGCAATCCCTACATCGTGTCGGTGCGCACGCCAGACATCCTCGACAAGCTCGAGAAGCATCCGATCTGGCAACAGCGCGCTGGCTTCAAGCAGAAGGCGCCGGAGGGACGCCTGGTCGGCACCGGCGTCGCCTGCGTCACCAAGGATTACGGCTCGGGCGCGGATTGCTCGCTCGGCCGGGTCGAGATCGACCCCGAGGGACGGATCGCGATCCACTGCGACCACGTCGAGATGGGCAACGGCGTCGGCACCGCGCTCGCCAACCGGGTCGCGAGCCATCTCGGCGCCGTCGCCGACGAGGTCGCGGTCTCCCGGGTCGACAGCTACGACGCGCTCGGTCTCGTCACCTCGGGCGATCCCTACACGATGGATCAGAAGACCCAGGATCTCGCCGAGAAGAACCCGCGCTGGGTGCCGGCGATCAGTTCGGCAACCAGCGCGTCGATCGGCGCCCATGTCGGCACGCACTCGTCGGCCGAGGCGGCCCGCGTCATCTTCCGCTTCGGCCTGTGGCCGGCGGCGCTCGAGCTCTGGCACATCGCCAAGGCCGATCCCCGCACCCGCCAATGGGACAAGGCGCACTGGAAGGATGGCCAGCTGGTGCTCGACGATCTCGCGCCGCTACCCTTGCCAAAGCTTGCCGCGACCGCGCATGCGCGCGGCTTCGTCACCGGCGCCATCGCGCACAGCTTCTCGCGCTGGGCCTGGTCGCGCGCCCGCTTCCCGCTGTTCGGCGAGCAGTACCGCGCCGAGATCGACGCGCTCGCTATTCGTCGCGGCCGGAGCCAGTTCGAGCGGATCGACCGAACAAGCGTGAAATTTCCACCGACCGACAACAACCGGATCGGCACCGCCTACACCTCGATGTGCGGCACGCTGGTCCGCGTCGAGATCGAGCGCGCGACCGGCAGCTTGCGCATCGCCAAGGCCTACAGCGTGTTCGAATGCGGCCAGGCGCTGGTGCCTGAAGTGGTGCTCGGCCAGTCGCATGGCGGGTTCGCGATGGGCGTCGGCTACGCCCTGCTGGAAACCCTGCCGCCGTTCGAGGGCGGGCCCGGCAACGGGCAGTGGAATCTCGGCCAGTACCTGATCGCGCGCGGCTCCGACCTGCCGCTGCACGATCTCGAGATCGAGATGCTGCCGCCGCTGACGCCGGACGAGCCGCCGAAGGGCATGGCCGAGGTGGTGATGATCCCGATCGTGCCGGCGCTGCTCAACGCCATCAACGATGCCACCGGCCACCGCTTCCGCTCACTGCCGGTGACAACAAGCCTGCTCAAGGGAGCGCTGGCGTGACGACGCTCAACCTCACCATCAACGGCCAGAAGCACGGTCCGATCGAGGTCCGCGACGACCTCTCGATGAACGATTTCCTTCGGGAAATGCTCGGGATGACCGGCACCAAGTTCGGCTGCGGCGCCGCGCAATGCCTGAGCTGTGCCGTTATCATCGATAATCCCGACGGCACGAGCTACACCACCCCGACCTGCGTGGTGCCGGCGGCCAATTTCGACGGCAAGGCGATCCGCACCGTCGAGGGCCACGCCAGGGACGGCGAACTCTCGGCGTTGCAGCGCGCCTTCATCGACCACTTCGCGTTCCAGTGCGGCTATTGCACCGCCGGTTTCCTCAACGAAGGCCAGGTGCTGCTCGAACGGCTGGCGAAGACGCCGGTGGCGCGGGACCAGCTCGAGAGCGTCATTGCGGATGCGCTCGACGGCCATCTGTGCCGCTGCACCGGCTACATCAAGTATCATCAGGCGGTGCGCGACGTGATCCTCGCCGATTCCAAACGCTATCTGACCGCCAGCAAGTGAGCGCGCGAGCAATGCCATCGCAAACGCGGTTTCGGATCGTTGCGGTGCTGACGGCGCTCGCGACCAGCCTGTGCGCAGGCTACGCGGCGTCGGAAAGCGCGAGCCACGCCCTCGCCTCGCCGGAAAGCTTTGCCGGCATCGAGAATGTCGAGCAGCGCTCGGCGGCGATCTTCACCGAGCTCGGCAAGGTGTTGACGCATCCGCGCTGCACCAATTGCCATCCCGCCGGCGACAGCCCGCGGCAGGGCGACATCAGCCGCATGCATCAGCCGCCGGTGACGCGCGGTGCGGACGGCCACGGCAAGGACGCCATGCGCTGCTCGATCTGTCACCAGCACGCCAATTTCGACCCCGGTCGGGTGCCGGGACACCCGGAATGGCACCTTGCGCCGCGCGAGATGGCATGGGCCGGCAAGACCGTCGGCGAGATTTGCGCGCAGGTCCGCGACCCGGCGCGCAATGGCGGCCGCAAGGTCGAGGAGCTGATCGAGCATATCGGCAAGGACACGCTGGTGGGCTGGGCCTGGCATCCCGGCTTCGGCCGCGCACCGGCACCGGGCACGCAGGCGCAGGCCGGCGCGCTGGTCGAGGCCTGGGTGAAGACCGGCGCGGCCTGCCCAGCGCCTTAAGTCGCGCAACTCCGAACTAGTGGCGCTTGAAATACTGCACGTCGCGCTCGTGCTTCTCCGCCGCCGCGCGCGACTTGAAGGTGCCGAGATTGCGGCGCTTGCCGGTCTTCGGATTGACCTTGCGGGAATAGAGCCGGTACTCGCCGGAACTTAGTTTGCGGATCATCGCAACGCCTCGCCAATGCCTTTCGCATGTCAACGACATGCCGCGGAGAGCGTTCCAGTTCGGTTAGAAGCAGAGATTGGTCACGGCATTGCCGCGCTTGTCCTTGATGACATAGGGACAGCGGGCCCGCTCCAGCGCCTTCTTGGCATCCTCGTCGCCGAGCGCCGCCGCCCGCTCGTAATAGGCTTTCGCGGCATCGCTGTCCTTCGGCCCGCCGCGACCGGCCTGCGCGAAGGCGCCCATCCGCTCCAGCGCGCCCGGATGGTTCTGCGCAGCGGCCTTCTCGAACAGCGCCCGCGCGCCGACATCGTCCTGCGCGCCGCCCTGGCCTTCGGCCAGCATCATGCCGAGCTGGTACTGCGCTTCGGCATTGGTCTCGGCGGATTTGGCGAGCAATTCGCGCGCGCGTGCCGGATCAGCTGCCGCGCCGCCGCCGCCGAGCGCGGCGAGATTGCTGACGCCGCGCGCGTTGCCGGCCTGCGCCGCGCGCTCGAACAATTTGCGGGCCTGCGCCTCGTCTTTGGCAACGCCGGTGCCGTTGCCGTAGAGCACGCCGAGCTCGACCATCGCCGAGGTCGAGCCCTTGTCGGCGGCCTTGCGCCAAGCGCTTGCGGCTTCCGCCGTCTGCCGGTTGGCGGCATAGGCCCGGCCGAGCTGGTACATCGCGCGGCGCGACGATCTTGCGGCCACCGCGCAGTACTTGATCGCGGTCGCGATGTCGGCCGACGCGATGTCGGGCACGCCCTTCACGTCGGCCGGCTTGTCGGGATCGGTGGGATCGGCGGCGAGCCGGTCGCACAGCACGAGATCGGCGGATTGCGCGTGGGCGAGCACCGGCGCGGCCAGCGCAGCGACGACGACAATAGCTTGGAGAGGTCTGAACATGGGCGGCAGGTTGCGTCGCTGTGCGGGCAAATTCAAGGCTCAAGCCCGGTCTCGCGCAGCACCGGCGCCACATCGGCTGACGACAAATAGCGCAGCAGACGATCAGCCGCTTCCATGCGCTCCGACGTCGTCATACGGCCGGCGGAGAACACCGCCGGCGTCTGCAAACCCAGCGGAATTGGCCCGACCACCTCGATGCCATCGATCTGCTTCAACTCGCTGATCTGCTGGATCGCCAGGTCGGCTTCGCCAGTGACGAGCTTTTCCGCGGTGAAGCCCATCGGAATGATCACCGCCCGCGCGTTGATCGCCTCCACAATGCCGAGACGCTCGATCAGCTGCGCGAACAGGATGCCGCTGGCGCCGAGCCGCGAATAGGCCACCGCCCGCGCACCGAGCAGCGCCGCACGTAGCGCGGCTTCAGTCGCGATGTCGGGATGAGCCGCCCCCGCCTTCACCGCGACGCCGACATAGGAGCGCGCGAGATCAACGGCACTTTCCCGCGCAACGCGGCCCTCGCCGATCATCTCGTCGAGGCCCTGGCGGGTCAGGATCACGAGATCGGAGCCCTCGCCGCCGCGCAGGCGTTCGAGTAGTGCCAGCGTCGGGGCGAAATCGGCGTCGATCGCAACGCCGCTCGCCGCCTGATAGGCAGCGGCGAGCCGCGCGACCGCGCCCTTCAGCGCCAGTGTCGAAAGAACGCGAACCGAATTGCCCATATGGCCTATGCCCGCCGCATCAGCTTGAGCGCGGCCGTGAGGCGCAGGCTGCGCTTGCCGGCAAGCGCGGTCGCCTCCAGCACGGCGCCCTCGGCGTCGCAGGTGCCGGCAAAGCCGATGCCGACCTCGTGGCCGCCAAAGATCGGGTTCTCGCCCATCGCCGAAGTGTGCTCCTGATTGAGGATCTGGCCCTTCCAGCGGCCTTTCTCGGAGGTGTAGGTGCCGAGATAGTAGAAGAAAGCGTCGCCGCCAAGGATGCGGCCGTTGTTCAGCAGCATCACGCCGGTGAGGCCGCCGTCGACCCCGTCGAGCACGCGGATGTGGATCGAATAGAGCCCGTTGATGACGCCGCCCTCGCCGACCCCGCCGGCGAGCGGGATGTCCCCCTCGGTGATCGGCGTCATCACCGACTGGAACGGCACGCCGGGCAACTCCTTCAGCTCGCCCTTGAAGCGGTAGAGGTCGCCGTCCGGCCGGCCTTTGGCAATCAGCGTGGCGTCATCGGTACCGGCCATCGCGCGGTAGTTCGGATCGGGGTTATGGCGGACGGTCTGGATCTCGACTGCGACCTCGTCGCCGGCTTTCTCGTAGGTGCCGATATGGGCGAACGCCGAATTGCCGCCCAGCATCTTGCCATCGCCGACATACATCACGCCGCGGCCGACGGCGCCGCCGAGTTCGAACCGGACCTTGTAAAACCCCTCAAACAAGCGCCGCATCCCCGGCAGCCAAGATGCACCCGTTATCTAGCGCGGTTCATAACGCAGCGAAACCGGTTTCGGTGGAGAGCCGCCTGCAAACGCTGTCGTTAAAATGCAAAGGTCCGCCAAGGCAATCGCCCCAGCGGACCCTATTGCGGTACCGGATGGCTCCATCCGGGTCCGATAGCAGCTTAGGCCGCAGCCTTGGCGCCGGTCGGCACTTCGGAGATCGTCTTCAGGATCTGCGAAGCGATCTGGTAGGGGTCGCCTTGCGAGTTCGGGCGACGGTCTTCCAGATAGCCCTTGTAGCCGTTGTTGACGAAGGAGTGCGGAACGCGGATCGAGGCACCACGGTCAGCCACGCCGTAGCTGAACTTGTTCCAGGGCGCGGTCTCGTGCTTGCCGGTCAGGCGCTTGTCGTTGTCCGGGCCGTAGACGGCGATGTGATCCATCAGGTTCTTGTCGAAGGCCTTCATCAGGCTCTCGAAGTACTCCTTGCCGCCGACTTCGCGCATGTACTTGGTCGAGAAGTTGGCGTGCATGCCCGAGCCGTTCCAGTCGGTGTCGCCGAGCGGCTTGCAATGGAATTCGATATCGATGCCGTAGCTCTCGGTGAGGCGCAGCATCAGGTAGCGGGCCATCCACATCTGGTCAGCGGCGGTCTTGGAGCCCTTGCCGAAGATCTGGAATTCCCACTGGCCCTTCGCCACTTCGGCGTTGATGCCTTCGTGGTTGATGCCGGCGGCGAGGCAGAGATTGAGATGCTCTTCGACGATCTTGCGGGCGACGCTGCCGACGTTCTTGTAGCCGACGCCGGTGTAGTACGGGCCCTGCGGCGCCGGATAACCCTCTTCCGGAAAGCCGAGCGGACGGCCGTCCTTGTAGAAGAAGTATTCCTGCTCGAAGCCGAACCAGGCGCCTTCGTCATCCAGAACGGTGGCGCGCTTGTTCGAGACATGCGGCGTCTTGCCGTCGGGCATCATGACTTCGCACATCACCAGCACGCCGTTCTCGCGCGCGGCGTCGGGATAGCAGGCGACCGGCTTCAGCACGCAGTCAGAGCTGTGGCCTTCAGCCTGCTGGGTGGACGAACCGTCAAAGCCCCACAGCGGAAGCTGTTCGAGGGTCGGGAACGACGCGAATTCCTTGATCTGCGTCTTACCGCGCAGGCTCGGCGTCGGCGTATATCCGTCGAGCCAGATATACTCGAGCTTGTACTTGGTCATTGAACCTCTCTGTTGATGATGCAAAACCGTGAGGAACCGAAAGCCAGTCGGCCGCCGCACGCGTACCCGGCCACCATCGGCCGGCTCTTACTAAGCAATTAAAATGCCAGTCGCTGCACTGCGGTGCTCGCCCGGCCGCGGATGTCCACAGCGGAGATCGCATTTTTTTCTGCGACATAGCAGCGCGGCTGGCATGCGCCGCGGTCAGTCAAAATCTTCTCCCAGCGCCCTCGGCCGCCCGTTTCTGCAGCAAATTCGGCTACGGCATCGCCTGCCGCTTAATGCGGCGGCAGCGCCATGTGACAGTTCGTGTCCAACGATCGGGTGCCCCGCAACCATCGTCGCGGCTCAAGCGTTGGTCAGCTACATCCTGCCTCACAGGAAGCAAACCCGAATCTGCCCACGAATTAGCCAAACAATGACTATTTCTTGTTCACTTGCACCCCGCCCAGCCCGGGCCGATATCGAAAACACGGTAACCACACGCGAATGAGTCGGGCGCACCATGGAGGCTCGCTCCGGCCAAAGGAGACTTTGACATGATCACCACGGGCCAAAACCAAGGACCGATCCAGGGATCGGCAACGATCTATCAATTCCCGGCAGGAGGCCGCGCGGCTCTCGGCGGACGCCGCTACGGCGAGACGCGGACGGCGCTCGAACTCGAGGTAGAAACCTCGGCCTGCAGCGAGAGCTGGTACCATCAGGCGGCCATCGACGACGCCAAGCCGGGCCGCGATCACTGATGCCGATGCGATCGAGGGGCGCGACGCAAAAACGTCAGACAGCAGCAGAACAATAACAAGGGTCGGAACGCGAGCGTTTCGGCCCTTTTTTCATGCCAGCTCGCAGGCCGTCGCCGGCCGCCTTGCATGCCGGAGCCTGGCAAGCCCGGCCCGGCTGATCTCGAGCGTGACCCCGCCGCCCTTGTAGCGCGTGCCCGTCAGCGACAGGCGCTTCTTCAGCGTCACCGCCTTGCCGTCGAGTTGCAGATGCGCGCGCGTATCCCCGTTGAAGAACCCGGCAATGAATTGCGTGCCGTCGGCGCAGCGATAATTCCGGAAGGCGGACTGCGCCGACACGTTCGAGGAACCAAAGAGTTCGAAAAGAATTGCGCCGATGACAATGGCGCCCCCGCGATAAGTCATATTCTCCCCCCAACGGGCCGGTTATAGACCTGTCTGCGCCGCTATTCCTGCGCCAAGACCTCATCAGCTGCAACAGGCCCGCCCGATGTCCGAAGCCCCTGCCCGTCATCTCAATCTCGCCGGCGCCAGCAATTTTCGCGACCTCGGCGGCTACCAGACGCGCGACGGGCGGACGGTGCGCTGGCGCCAGATCTTCCGCTCCAACCATCTTGCGCATCTTACCGAGCAGGACGTCGCCGTGGTGCGCTCGCTCGGGGTCAGAAGCGCGTTCGATTTTCGCGGCGTCGCCGAGCGCGCCGAGGCGCTATGCGGCATGAGCGACGTCACCGTGCATTCGCTTCCCGTCGAGCCGACCGTGGTGGCTTCGCTGCGCGAGATCGCCAGCAACCGTCAGCTCTCGGAAGCCGATGCGATCGACGTGATGCGGGACTCCTACCGGGGCTATGTGCAGGACAACACGGCGCGTTACCGCACGCTGTTTGCTCATCTGCTGGAAGACCGCGCGCCGCTGGTGATCCACTGCACCGCCGGCAAGGACCGCACCGGCTTTGCCTGCGCGCTGATCCTGCACGCGCTCGGCGTATCCGATCAGGTGATCGCGGACGACTATCTCCTGACCAACCGGTTCTACAAACGCGACCCGGCCCACAGCACCGAGCTGCCTGACGACGTCAAGCAGGTGCTCGGCACCGTGCGCGCGGCATTTCTGGAGGCTGCATTCGAGGCGATCGATGCCGACTATGGCAGCCTCGACGGTTATTTCCGCGAAGGCCTCGGGCTCGGCCAGGCCGAGCGCAAGGCGCTTGAAGGCCGCTATCTGCAGGCCTGATCAGTTCGCCCGACTTTTCGCCCGACTTTTCGAGCGACGTGCACACCGGTTCGCGTGAAGAAAACCCGGCTGAACCAAAAAAGCTCAGGCCGCTGCGGCCTCGAGCTCGAGTTCCGCATCGAGGTCGGCAATCACATCCTCGAACGCCGAGATCGCCTGCTGGATCGCGGCGATCTGCATCAATTCCCAGCTGCCCACTGGTCCCTTGCGGTTTTGCAGCGCCACCACGAGATCGCGCCGCTGCTCCTTAAGCTGAACCAGCGGTAAACCGTGATCCGGAAGATTTCCCATTCGCATAACCCCTACCTTGGCTGGAGTTCCGCTTCTAAGGAAAGGGTTCTGCAAACGACTTACAGAACTGCTGCAAATTTTACCCAACAGGCCCTACCCCGTAGTCTTACGTAGTCGGGCCGACGTCGTTGGGCTTACGTGATCGCCTCCGGCTTCAAGGCGTCGTCGATCGCGCCGAACAGCGACTGGGTTACGCAATTGGTCGCCCATTCGCTGGTATGAAGCTGCCCGCCATCGTCGAGCTCGGCGAGTGGAATCCCGTCATCGGTCCAGCGCTTCATCAGCGCGAAGCGGCTGAACAGATTCACCTTCTTGCTTGCGGTCACTTCGGCGATCATCGGCATGATCACGTTGGCGAGATTGAGCGCAGCTTCCGTGCCGACGATCGCCTGCGTGTACTGGGAATCCATCACGACCACGTCAAGCGGAAGCGCAGCGAGCACGTCGAGCCCGGCCTCCAGCGCCGCACGCACCTCGGCCGGATTGTAGCTCTTGTAGACGGCGTTGGTGCCGACCTGCCAGATCACCAGCACGGGCGCCTCAGCCGTCACGTCGGACTCGATGCGCGAATACTCCTCCGGCGCCTCCTGCCCGCCGATCCCGCGATTGATCACGTCGATCATCCGGCCGAAGAAGCGTTGCCGCAGCAGCATCTCGAGCCGCGGCGGGAACGGCAGGATGTTGTCGGCGCCCGCGGTCGAGGACGATCCGAGCGCCACCAGCTTGATCTTGCGCTGATGCCGGAGCGCATCCGCGAAGTGCGGCAGCTTATGTCCGAACCTGACGAGATCGGGATGGGTTTCGCACGGTCTGGGTGTCGGCATCGCAAACATCCTTGAGGTGAATGAATTGATGAATGCGCGCAGTAGGCGGCGAAATTGGCGGCATTGCAAATGAATTCCGCCTGATCATAGTGGGCATTCGTTTGCTCGCGAATGCGGAGACCGCCATGCACGGAAAAGCCATCGTCATCACGGGCGCCCTTGGCGCGCTTGGCAAAGTGGTCGCCACAGAGGCGCTGGCGCGCGGCGCGCGCGTCGCCGGCATCGATCATGCCGCGTCAACGCTTGCGGCGACGGCCGACCATATGGAGCTGGGCGGTGTCGACCTCACCGACACGGCGCAGGCGACCGCCGCGATCGACAAAGCGGCCGCGCATTTCGGCCGGCTCGACGGGCTGATCAACATCGCCGGCGGCTTTACCTTCGAGGCGGTCGGCGACGGCGACCCGGCGACCTGGCAGCGCATGTATGCGATGAACGTGATGACGGCGCTCAACACCTCGCGCGCCGCTATCCCGCATCTCACCAAATCGGGCGCCGGACGGATCATCAATATCGGCGCACTCGGCGCCTTGCAGGCGGCCTCCGGCATGGGTCCCCTATGCCGCCTCGAAGGCCGGCGTGCACCGCCTTACCGAGTCGCTCGCTGCGGAACTGAAGGGCAAGGTCACGGTCAACGCGGTGTTGCCCTCGATCATCGACACCGCCGCCAATCGCGCTGCGATGCCGCAGGCCGACATCTCCAAATGGGTGACGCCGAAAGAGCTCGCCCAGGTGATCCTGTTCCTCGCCAGCGATGCCGCGAGCGCCGTCACCGGCGCGCTGCTGCCGGTGAACGGGCGGGTTTAGATGCGCTCCCTCTCCCGGATGCCTTTCGGGTCGATCTGGCCGATGCCATATGCTCGTGATGACTACTGCAGAAGACATCGAAAAGGCCGTCGAACGGCTGCCTCCTCGTGAGCTGGCCCGCTTTCGCGCCTGGTTTGAAACGTTCGATGCCGAGCGTTTCGATGCAGCGATCGAACGGGACGCAAAGGCCGGGAAACTCGACGCCTTGGCGGACGAGGCCTTGGCAGCTTATCGCGCCGGACAGTCGCGCGACTTGTGAAGCACTCGGCCTCCCCCAAATTTTGGACTGCCTACGAATAACTACCCGTTCCAATCCGTGAGCTCGCCGACGCGAACTTTGCGCTGTTGAAGCGCAATTCACGTCATCCATCTCTACAATTCAAGAAGATCGGGCGATTTTGGTCCGTTCGGGCTGGCTTGCGCTATCGCGCGCTTGCCGTCGAAACAAACGAGGATACCTCTGGTTCTGGATCGGCTCGCACGCAGAATATGATCGCCTGATCAGCTGAGGCCGCGAGCGCGACTAGCATCGGCAGTTCAGTCCGCAACCAGCAGCCGCAGCTTCGACCGGAAGCGGATGCTCTGCTTGCCGGCGAGCGGCATGCCGTCACCTTCGGCTGTCTGGTCGGTGTAGGTGCCGGTAAATCCGATCGTGACCACCTTGCGTTCCCACACCGGGCGCTCGCCATAGGTCGGCGAATGCTCCTCGTTGGTGACCTCGCCCTTCCACTTGCCATCGGCTGCGGTGTAGCTGCCGTAGGCAAAGAAAAACGAGTCGCCGCCGCGCATCTGTCCGTCGCGCAGCACCATGACGCCCTGGTTGCTGCCAGAGACGCCGTCGAGAAATTCGACGGTGATGTGATCGAGCCCGTTTCGGATCATGAGCTGCGCCTGGTCCCGGTTCCGACAATAGCCGCTCGGCCGTGTCTTGGGCAAATTCCAATCGCATCGGCGGGCGCAATTCCGCGCTATGCTGGCGCACCGAGTCGCGGCCGATGCCGCAGGAGCCTGCCTGTTGGAAACCGCGCTTTATCTGCCCGTCAAACGCTTCCTGGAAAAGCTCGGCTTCACGGTGAAGGGCGAGATCGGCGGCTGCGACCTCGTGGCGCTGAGCGGCGATGATCCACCGGTCGTCGTGGTCGGTGAACTCAAGCTCGCCTTCAATCTCGAACTGATCTTGCAGGCGGTCGATCGCGCCGGCGCCGCTGACGAGGTGTGGATCGCGGCCAAGGTGTCGGCCCGCGGCAAGGGCCGCGAGAGCGACGCGCGCTATCGTAATCTGTGCCGGCGGCTCGGCTTCGGCATGCTCGGTGTCACCGACCGCGGCGACGTCGAGGTGCTGGTGCCGCCGCCGACCGCGGCGCCCCGCCGCAATCCGAAGAAACGTTCACGGCTGATCACCGAGCACCAGAAGCGCAAGGGCGATCCCGCAATGGGCGGATCGACGCGGGCGCCGATCATGACCGCCTACCGGCAGCAGGCGCTGGCCTGCGCCTGTGCGCTTTCGGATGGGCCGCGGCGGGTGCGCGACCTCCGCGCGGATATTCCCGACGCCGGCAAGATCCTGCTGCATAATGTCTATGGCTGGTTCGATCGCGCCGAGCGCGGCATCTATGTGCTGACCGATGCCGGTCGCGCCGCGCTGAAGCGCTGGCCGCAGCAACAGATGAGTGCATCCGGGGCAGAAGCCATCCCGTAGAGCATGATCCGGAAAAGTGCGAAGCGGTTTTCCGAAAAGATCATGCTCAAACAAGAACCTAAAGTGCGATGATGACTTGGCTTCATCGCGCATTGGAGGGGGAAATCATGATCGTCGTCACCGGCAGCGTCACCGCCCGCCCCGACTCGTTCGACGAGGTGCGGCGGCTGAGCCTTGAACATGTTCATCGCTCGCGCACCGAGCCCGGCTGTATCTCCCACGCGGTCCATGTCGACTGCGAGAATTCGCTCAGACTGGTGTTCTTCGAGCAATGGGCCGACCGCGCCGCGCTGGCGGCGCATTTCGCGGTCCCTGCGTCACGCGATTTCGTCCGCTCGCTGCAATCTCTCGCGGCCGCGGCGACCACCATCGAACTTTATGACGCTCACAAGATTGAGAGACTCTAGCTGCATGGCTGGATTGCCATCTCACATTCATATTGCAATGCAACATTGGGGACCTTACGTATCTCTCGCGATTCAATGATGAGGCGGCGATGAGCGGAGACTGGAACACCAAGTATGGCACCCGGCGCGTGCGGCATGATCCGCCGACGCTGGAAGAAGCAATCTTCGCTGCCATCGGCATCACCGATGACGTGGAGGCCCAGGCCGAGATCGCGTCGGCCCTCATGGGGCTGCCCTATGACGACGTGCTCGCCGAGGTGAAGAAGACCGCGCGCGTCAGTGCCCGCACCGGCACGGCAACCCGTGTCATCGCCGGCGAACAGGGCGCTCAGCGCTCCGTCGTGGTTGAGCGCCGCGTGGTCCGCCGCTTTGCGACCGACAAGCGCACCGGCACCTGAGACGCACCATCCAATTGCTGAAAGAAAGAGGGCAATCCATTGAGTGGATTGCCCTTTTTCGTTTGATCCGAGATTCTTGCTGGACGCGTGTCCTTCACGCGAACCGGTATCCACTTCGCTTGGAAACGCTGCCGATTCAGGCCGCCCGGCCCCAGCCGGAGATCTGCATCACCATGCGCCAATACGCGCGGTTCATTTCGACGATCGCGTGCGCAGCCTCGACCGGCGTCACCGCGGTGACAGCCGGCGCCGCTTCGGGCTGCTGCTGCTCGCTCAGGTCGATGCTGCCGGTCGACTCGCCATGACGGAAGGTCAGCTGGGCACCGAACTTGGTGGCGAGCGCCCGCATCGCATCGTTCTGTGCGCCAGTGGTGATGCGCAGGCTGCCGTGGCCCTTGGCGTGCGCCTCGGCGATCAGCTTGCGGAACAGGGTGCTGCCGACGCCCTTCCGCCGCGCCGACCGCTCGACGCTGAAAGCGATCTCGGGCTGGGCATCCGGTGACTGCTCCGGCGGATGCAACTCGGCCGCGCCGCGGACCACGCCGTCCTCGAAATAGGCGATGATGACCGTGCCGTCATTGGCGCAGCGCTCGGCGTAGCGGCGGATGAAACTGTCGTCGATGAAGCCATGAAAACGATCATGACGGCTGGTGCGATCCAGCCGCAGCAGGTGATCGCGCAGCAGCGGAAGCTCTTCCTGCTGGCTCAACGTCCGCACGGTGCCCTTGGCGGCCGTCGAACGAATGGAATCATAGTTCATTTCATAACTCCTCTTGGTAGCCCTCGAGGAGGCGTCGAGTCCCTAGCAACCCCTATATTGTGCGACGCACCATAAAATTCAAGCGCCGGGATTCATTCGATTAAGGCATGTGGTGATTGGTAAATCACATTATCGCCCCATCATAGTACCAGCTGTGTCTGGGTCACCACCGCGACCAGCTTGCCGTCTTCGGTCTCCAGCCTGGTCTGCCACACCTGGGTCCGGCGCCCGCGGTGAACCGGTGTTGCGGTCGCAATCACGGTCGTCCCCTCCTTGGCGCCGCCGATGAAGTTGGTCTTGCTCTCCAGCGTCGTGGTGCCCTTGGCGTCCCCAGGCAGGTTGATCACGGTCGCGGCGGCGCCGACCGAGTCCGCAAGGGCCATCACCGCGCCGCCATGGATCGTGTTGCGGAGGGTGCAGAGGTCCGGCCGCACCACCATTTTCGCGACCACCCGGTCCTGATCGGCCTCGATGAACGTAACGCCCTTCAGTTCCGCAAACGGCATCTTCATCGACTGGATCTTTTCGAGCGGCGTCATGGGCACTCCCTGCTTTGTGGCCTTCTTCGAGGTTGATATCGGGCATGATGGATTGCCAGAGCGGGCCCTGCAATGACGTCTGAGGTAATGGCGCGAATGACGTCATGACATCAGTGACAATGTGCCTCGGAGCCTGCATACCGCCTGCCATGCGCGACTTCCCTCCCCGTCGGATCGTCTGCCTGACCGAAGAGACGGTCGAGACGCTCTATCTGCTCGGCGAGCAGGACCGCATCGTGGGCGTCTCCGGCTACGCGGTGCGGCCACCGCAGGTCCGCCGCGAGAAGCCGCGCGTGTCGGCGTTCATCTCCGCCGACATGCCAAAGATCCTGGCGCTCGACCCCGATCTGGTGCTCGCCTTCTCCGATCTGCAGGCCGACATCGTCGCCGATCTCGTGCGCGCCGGCGTCGCCGTCCACGTCTTCAACCAGCGCGACGTCGCCGGCATCCTCGCGATGATCCGCAGTCTGGGCGCAATGGTCGGTGCCGCCGACCGCGCCGATCGGCTCGCGCAAAACCTCGAACAACGGCTGGCGACGATCGCGGCAACGCCGCGTCCGGCACCGCGGCCAAAGGTCTATTTCGAGGAATGGGACGATCCGCTGATCAGCGGCATCGGCTGGGTGTCCGAACTGACCGAGATCGCCGGCGGCGAGGACGCGCTGCCGCATTTGCGCGTTCACAAGGCGGCCAGGGATCGCATCGTCACGCCTGACGCGGTGCGCGCGGCGATGCCCGACGTGATCCTGGCGTCCTGGTGCGGCAAGAAGGTCGTGCCCGACCGCATCCGCAAGCGTGAGGGCTGGAGCGAAATCCCGGCGGTGCGCAACGACCGCATCGTCGAGATCAAGTCGCCCATCATCCTGCAGCCCGGCCCCGCCGCGCTGACCGATGGGCTCGATGCGATCGTGAAGGCGTTGTGGGCGGAGCGCTGAAACCTCCAGCGTCGTCCCGGCGCAGGCCGGGACTCATACTCCGCGGCTAATGTTGTGATCGGGACTCGTCCTCGCAGCGCTGCACAACAAGCAAGATTTGTGGTTATGGGTCCCGGCCTTCGCCGGGACGACAGCGAATTTGTTGCGCAATCACGCACAACACTATGATTGCAATGGCATAGGGAGAACGAAGCTACGCCTTCTCTACGCCGCACCATTCCGCGATGAACAGCGCCATCGCCTTGGTCGCTTTCCGCAGCGACTCCAGTTCGACATATTCGTTGAAGCCGTGCATCGCCGCGCCGGTGGCGCCGAAGCAGAGGCTCGGGATGTTGTGGTTCAAACCGTAGAAGCGCGTGTCGGTCAACGCGGTGAAGGCGCGGTCTTCCACAGCGCCGCCATAGACGACCGAGTGCGCCTTGGCGAAGGCAGCTTCCGGTGCCTCGGAGTTCACCAACTCGTAGCCTTCCGACAGGAAGCCCGACCATTCGACCTGCGGCGGATTGTTGGAGAGGAAGCGATGATCGCGCGCCGCCGCCGACACGCAGGCCAGAATCTCCTTCTGGCACTCGGCGATCGACCAGCCCGGCAAGACCGCGATGCGGCAGTCGACGTCGCACCAGGCCGGCACGCTGGAGGCCCAGTCGCCTCCCTTGATGATGCCCGGATTGAAGTTGATCGGGTGATTGACGCCCTTGAAATGGCGGTCGGCCTTGGCGCGCTCGTTCCAGGCGATCTCGAGCTTCTCCAGCGCATGCACCAGATGATACGCCGCCATGATCGCGTTCGAGCCCGCGCCGGCCTCGAACACATGCACCGGGAAACCGCGCACCTTCAGGCGGAACCAGATCACGCCGACCTGCGAGCGGATCATCGTGCCGTTGGTCGGCTCCGGGATAAAGCAGGCATCGGCGCGATAGCCGCGCTGCAAGGTCGAGAGCGCGCCGACGCCGGTGCTCTCCTCCTCGATCACGGACTGGAAGTGAATCCGCGCCGTCGGCTTCAGGCCGGCCTTCCCGATCGCATCCAGCGCGTAGAGCGCGGCGATCGTGCCGGACTTCATGTCGCAGGCGCCGCGGCCATACATCCTGCCGTCCTTGATGACGGGCGAGAACGGCGGCGTCTCCCACATCTCGAGCGGACCGGTCGGCACCACGTCGCAGTGGCCCTGCAGGATCAGCGATTTGCCGGCATTGCTGGCCGGGCGGTAGGTGCCGACCACCGTGCGTGCCTTCGAGAAATCATGCTCGATCGGGCCGAAGCCGCGCAAATCCTTCAGCTCGTCGAGATTGATGTGCCAGTCGTCGACCTCGTAGCCGCGCTCGCGCAGGAGATCGCCGATCATGTCCTGGCACGGCCCCTCGGCGCCGCGGGTCGAGGGGATCGCGACAAAGGCCTGCGTCGTCGCAAGCTGCGCATCGAATCCCTCATCAACAGCGGCAAGGATTCGTTGTTGCGTCTCGGCAGTCATGCTTTGGCTCCATCGGGAAAACAGATCAGGCGGGAGCCGCAGCGTAGCCCGATTTCACTCCGCCTTGTATTGCGCAAAATAGGCATCCCGCAATGCATCTTCGAGCAGCCGGCCCTCCGAATAACCATCGAGCGTCTTCGGCCGCGTCACGCCGTCGAGCAGCCGCGGACACGGCTCCGGCGCGCCGAGCACGGTGCGCACCGGAATGCGCTCGGCATAGATCGGCAACTCGTAATCCTCGTCATCGTCGGCGACGCCCTTGGCGCGAATTTTTGCCGAGGCCTCCTCGATCTCCATCGCGATGAACGAGGTCGCCTTGATCTCCTGCTTGTTGCTGGCACGCAGGCTCGCGGTGCGCTCGGGAAAGAAGCGGTCGACCATCGCGACGATCGCGCGTTCCTTCTCTGCGGGGTCGGTGACGAGATAGGCCGACCCGAACGCCATCACCGCGCGATAGTCGGCCGAGTGGTTGAAGCCGCAGCGCGCCAGCACCAGGCTGTCGAGATGGGCGACCGTCAGGCACACGCGTTGCCCTTCGGACTGGTTCTCCAGCATCCGGCTCGCGCTCGAGCCGTGCCAGTAGAGCCTGGTGCCCTCGCGCCAGAAGAAGGTCGGCGTGCAATAGGGCTGGCCGTCGATCACGTAGGAGACGTGGCACAGCATCGAGGCGTCGAGGATCTTGTGCACGGTGGCGTGGTCGTAGAAGCCGCGGTCGTGGCGGCGCTTCACGCGGCTGCGGGACGACATGGGATAGGACGGAGCGGATGCGCCTTCGGTCACGGTGAGCCTTTCGAAATCTGGAATCTGTCCAGAGTTGTAGCGGCTCATTTGGTCTGCGATAGTGCCAATTCCATGCGAAAAATTCCGACCAATTCTCGGGAGCCCGCGGCGCGCAAGGCCGAGCTGCCGCTCGATCTCGCCGGCCCGCACGTCACCCCCGGCGCGGCCTCGCAGCAGCGGCTCTATCAGGCGCTGTGCCACGCGATCGTCGGCGGCCTCGTCAAGCCGGGCGAGCCGCTGCCGCCGTCGCGCGCGCTCGCCAAGCAGACCGGCTTCCGCCGCAACGCGGTCACTACGGCCTATGAGCGGCTGATCGCCGACGGCTTTGCGGTGGCAACAACGGGCGCCGGAACCTTCGTCGCGGCGCGCATTCCGGCGCAGGCCGCCGCGCCGCGCCGTGCAAGGATCGCGATCGAACCGCCGCAGCACAACGCGCTGTCGCTCGGCTGCACCCATATCGACGAGCGCGCGCTGCAGCGCTTCCGCGCCTTCGCCGGCCGCAGGCTGCGCGCCTTCGGGTCCGAGCATCTGCATTACGGTGATCCCCGCGGCAGCAGCGAGCTGCGCGCGGCGATATCGGACCATCTGCTGTCGGCGCGCGGGCTGCGCTGCGACCCCGACCAAATCATGCTGGCGTCCGGCACGCTGCATGCCCTGCGCATCGTGCTCGGGGCGATCCTCAAGCCCGGCGACCAGGTCTGGTGCGAAGACCCTGGCTATCCGGCGGCGCGGCGCGCGATCGAGCATTGCGGCTATCGTCCGGTGTCGGTGCCGGTCGACATGTCGGGCATGCGCATCGACAAGGGGCGCGCGTCCGCGCCGCAAGCGCGCGCTGCCTATGTCACGCCCTCGCACCAGTTTCCGCTCGGCGTGCAGATGTCGATGCCGCGCCGGCTCGAGCTGCTCGACTGGGCACGGGATGCCGGCGCCTTCGTGTTCGAGGACGACTACGACAGCGAGTTCCGCTACGACGGCGCGCCGCTGTTGTCGCTGGCCGGCATCGATCATCTGCGCCGCGTGATCTACATGGGCACGTTCGCGAAGACGCTGTTTCCCGGATTGCGGATCGGCTATTGCGCCCTGCCCGAAGCCTTGATCGGCCCGGTGACGGCGGCGCGCGCCGCGCTCGACCGCTTTCCCGCCACGTTGATGGAAGGCGCGGTCGCCGACATGCTGAACTCCGGCGCCTTCGCGGCCAACTTACGCAAATCGCGCAAACTCTATCGCGAGGCGCGCGACATCCTGGCGTCGACGCTTGTGAGCGCATCCGAAGGCGAGCTCACGGTTCCCGTGCCCTCGCAGGGCCTGCACCTCGTGGCGCGGCTCGATCCCTCGACCGATCCGCTGATTGCCGCGCAGGCAAAGGCTAATGCCGGCGTCGGCGGCTGGCTGCTCGCCGAGACCTATCATCGCGCGCCGCCTCTGCCCGGCTTCGTGCTGGGATTTTCCGGCCATCCGGTTCCGCAACTCGTTGCATCGGCGGAACGATTGGCGAAGACAACGCTCGCCGCGCTGCGCGCGACGCGCAAGACATCGGTCAAGCCATCCGCCAAGCCGCAGCGCTCTAGGAGAATCGCAGTCACCTGACTAAGGTCGCCCGCGTTCAGTCAGTGTCCGCTTACGGAGATACCGGATGCCAAATCGCAACGTCCTGTATCTCGTGATCGCCGCGCTGGTCGTGATCGCAGGCATGCTCGGCTACAATCTTTATCAGGCGAACAAGCAGCCCGAAGGCCTTCAGATCAATGTCGGCCCCGACGGGCTCAAGATCCAGAACAAGTGAAGGAGGCTGCGATGCTGCGCTTGGGATTCGTCGCGCTGGTCAGCGTCGCAGCTCTTGGCGCGATGACTCAATCCGCCGCAGCAGAGCAGTCCTACATGCGCGAGGGCGACATCGTCGATCTGCGGGTCGGCCAGCGCGTCCTTGTCGATGACGGCTCGTGCCCGGCCGGGCAGATCAAGCAGGTCGTCGGCTCCAGGCTGAGCCAGAACGGCGTGGTGCGGACCAGCAGCTGCGTGCCCCGCCTCGCCAAAAAGTAAAACGCCCCGCTGTCGCGAGGCGCTGCGGTCCTCATTGCTTTGATGCGCGGCTCAGTTCGAGACCGGCTCGAACATGCATTGCAGGGTCGGCTTGGCGATCTTGGTGAAGGTCGGGCCGATCTCACCCTGCTTGGACGGCGGTACCCAATCGGTCTCGATGGTCGGCACGCCGGTCTCGCTGATGCCGCGCAGCAGCGCCTGGCGCAGGTCGGGATCGTCCACGGTCGCGGCGGCGTGGTCGTGCAGGCAGCCGCACACGGCCTCGGGATGCGCCCAGCGGCCGAGCATATGCGGCGCGCATTGCCGCACGAACTCGTCGCGCGGTTCAGGCACCCGGTACAGCGAGCGGATCTGCATCGATTCGAGGGGGAGCTGGGATTGGGCCTGCGCGGCGCCCGCCAAGGGCCCCATCAGGACAAGCGATGCCAACATCGCGGCGGAACAGATACGGAGCACCATTGGGAGAGCCTTTAACCGGCAGTTCTGTTTTTTGCGTTGCGCTCAGTTGGCCTGCGCCAGCACCATCGGGACCGGGGTGACCACCGGCGAGCCGTTATAGGAGAAGGTGCCAATCCCGGGCAAACCGCTGTCCGGCGAGCCTGCCATCGACGAACCGGCCATCACAAAGGCGAAGGCGAGGATCAGGCTCATGGTTCGCATCTGACAGTCTCCGTTATTCCGCTCGGCATCCGGCGCCGTTATGTGACGGTCTGATAACGATCTGCCGTTTCCGGAGTTCTGCGGAACAAGCCGAAAATGGTTTCGTCGGAACTCGAATTGTTTCGTCGACCAGCGGTCCACGAAACATTCGGCGGAAAACACCAATGATTTCATCGGCAGGAGCGTGGCTGAAAGGCTGTTGAAAACTTCGCACGACAATGCCGGACCCCGGCCACTGCCGGAGCGACGGCCAATTATGCGTGCAAACTGAACGAGCTAGCGCGCTTTGTTAACTTTCCTTTGCTGAGAGGAGAAGCAGCACAGCAAGGGCGGCGGTGAACCGGGCGGCGGTTTCGTCGACTCATGTCTGGGCGCCGTGCAACCATCTTCGCGGTGGCACGTTGTCGTAATCCCTCCCGATCCAACGAAGGATGTCAGTCGTGGGCAATGGCAACATCGGTGTTGGCAATGAATCCGCGGCGAGCAAATCCGGCCAGCAGCAGATGACGGCCGCGATGCCGCAGCAAGGCGCCTACGTGATGGGCGACAATGAGTGCGCGCCGCAGAAGCTGGTCCGCCTCGTCGGCTGCCGCGACTCGAAGGTCAAACCGGGCCTTGGCATCAGCGCGAAGCAGTTCGGGCAAACCGAGCGCTAGCTCGCCCACCGCCTCAGCCGCCTGGGCCAAGCCCCTGCTCCAGCTATTGAATGAACTCGCCGCACTTCTGCACGGCAGCATCGGCCGCGCCCCACGGCATGATCGGCACCGACGACGTCGAGTTCTTTGGCGAGCCCTCGATCAGGCGGTCCGAATAGACCATGTAGACCAGCACATTGCGCTTGGCGTCGCAGCCGCGCACGATCTGCATCTTCTTGAAGAACAGCGACCGGCGCTTGCTGAACATGTCATCGCCCTGCCCGAGCTTGGTCTTGAAGCGGATCGGCCCGATCTGCCGGCAAGCCAGCGAGATATCGGAGACTTCCTCGGCAAGGCCAAGCCAGCCCTTGAAGCCGCCCCTCTCCGGCACCGTGAAGTGACAGGCGACGCCCTCGACCTCGGGATCGTCGACGCCATAGGTCGCGAGCTTGTCGTTGGGGCTCACCCATTTGAACACGGTGGAGCGGCGAAAGATCAGGTCCGGCTCGTCGGCCGCGACCGCAGGACCCGCCTGCCCCAAAGCCAGCAACATCAGCAGCACCGCGCATCCCCATCGAGACAACCGTCGCAGGTCACACAAGCTCACAGTTCTCGATGTCATTGAGGTCTCCGCGGGGTGGGTCCCGCCTATGTAGTGCGCAAACGCCGCACAGGAAGGCGCTGACAGTTCGGTGATCGAACGCGGCGCTTTAACCTCTTGTGAGGCTTTTTTGTTACTCTTTCGTCGAAAATACCGCCCTCACGGAAGGGTTAGATCGCTTGCGCTGGTGAACGCTTTGTGCGTCTGCGACAACCAACATGTAGTTTGGACTGGGATTCGGAATATGCGCGCAGGTGGACGGCGGATTTCGGTTTTTGACTTCGCGAATGAGCGGTTCTGGCAGCTGGCAATTCTGACGACCGCCGGCACCGTCGCCGCCTCCACGCAGGCCGATGCAGCGCTCTATTACTGGAACCGCGACTCCGCCTTCTACGGCGACTACGAGCCGATGCCGCAGCCGCACCGGCAAAAGCCGAAGCGCAACACAGCCAAGAAGAATCCGGCGATCGAGAAGGAGGCCAGCAGCAAGCCGCAAGGTCCCCTGATCATCTCGGTCTCGATCGACCAGCAGCGGGTCAGCCTCTACGACGCCAACGGCCTCTATGCCGAGAGCCCGGTGTCGACTGGCATGAAGGGGCATTCGACCCCCTTGGGTGTCTTCAGCGTCATCCAGAAGCAGAAGTACCATCAGTCCAACATCTACAGCGGCGCGCCGATGCCGTATATGCAGCGCATCACCTGGTCGGGCATCGCCATGCATGCCGGCGTGCTGCCCGGCTATCCGGCGTCCCACGGCTGCATCCGCATGCCGATGTCGTTCGCGGTCAAGATGTACAATTGGACGCGGATGGGCGCCCGCGTCTTCGTCACGCCGGGCACGATCTCGCCGGAAAGTTTCTCGCACCCGCTGCTGGTCACGCAGAAGGTGGCGCCGCAGCAGCCGGTTGCCGACGACATTCTGAAGATGGATGCGCCGCTCGGCGTGAAGAGCGACAAGGGCGCCGACAAGCAGTCCAGTCTCGATTTGCGCAGCAGCGTCGGCCATGCCGCCGCGTCGCTGCGCGACAACACCCACACCGCCGACGCCAGCAGCGCGATGCCGGCAGCGAGTGCGTCAGTGACAATGTCCGATGCATCCTCTTCCACGGCGCGCGACGCCATCGCGGAGAAGATCGCAGCCGACAAGTCCGAGACCGTGAAGCCCGAGACGGCCGCCGCCGACAAGCCGGCCGAGACCAATTCCGCCGGCCACGACAGCAACGCGACCACAGATGACAAGACGGTCGGCGAAACCACCGCCAGCACCGACACGCCAAAGAGCGAGGTCTCCGCAAGCGATCCGGCGAAGGCGGAAGCCAAGGCCGACGAGCCGAAGGCGGACGCCGCCAAGCCTGGTGTTGCCGAGGCGCCCAAGATCGATGCACCGAAGACCGACGCACCGAAGGCCGATGCCTCGAAGGCCGCTGACAAGCCCGCCGAGGCAGCGACTGCAGCCGATGCGCCCGACGCCAAGAAGGATCCGGCGCGGCTGCCGGGCACCGCCAGGATCGACGTGCCGAAGCGCGCCGGCCAGATTGCGGTGTTCATCAGCCGCAAGGATTCCAAGCTCTACGTGCGGCAGAATTTTGCACCTCTGTTCGAGGTGCCGGTGACGATCGCGGCAAGCGACCGGCCGCTCGGCACCCATGTGTTCACCGCACAAGCCGACAAGACCGATACGAACCTGCTGCGCTGGTCGGTGGTGACGCTGCCGACCCGCAACGTCGCCCGCATCGACGTCGAAGAGCGTACCTCGCATCGCCGCAAGGTCGCGGCCGCAGCGGTGGCCGAGGCCAAGCCGCAGCCGGTGACCAACAGTCCGGCCGAGGCGCTCGACCGCATCTCGATTCCGGCCGACGTGATGGCGCGGATCAGCGAAGCGCTCGGCACCGGCGGATCGATCATCGTCTCCGACCTCGGTGTGAACCAGGGCGAGACCGGCGAAGGCACTGACTTCATCCTGCCTTTGCGCTGAGGCCATCCGGGCGACCCGCTTCCGGCAATAACGCCTTCTTGAAAGCCTGCGCGTCCCCTCCGGATTATGATCCCGACGAACATCTGTTCTGGGGACGAGACCATGATGGACCGCAGGACCCTGATCGTGACCGCGATCGCCGCAGCCGCGGCATCCCGCCCGCTGCATGCCGAGCAGCCCGCGATAAGCCGGATCACCGCCTACGCCTTCTCATTTCCGGCACTCGGCGGCGGCGATATCAGACTTGCCGACTATGCCGGCCGTCCGCTGATGATCGTGAACACGGCCTCGCTTTGCGGCTTCACGCCGCAATATGCCGGCCTGCAGCAACTCTGGACCGAATTCCGCGATCGCGGCTTCGTCATCATTGGCGTCCCCTCCAATGATTTCGGCGGCCAGGAGCCCGGCGGCCCGACCGAGATCGCCGAGACTGCGCAGCATCAATATGGCGTCACCTTCCCGATCGCGGCGAAAGCAATCGTCCGCGGAGCGAGCGCGCATCCGTTCTACCGCTGGGCGGCGGAGGCTCGGCCAAAGGACGTGCCGCGCTGGAATTTTCACAAATACCTGATCGGCCGCGACGGCTACATCGCCGACGTTTTCGCTGAGTCGGTTGCGCCCGACGACACGCGCATCAAGACCGGGATCGCACGGGCATTGGCGGCCGCCTGAGATATGACGATAATCCCCGGAATTAACTGATCCGACGAGGATTTTGGACACGCGCTCGCCACGTTCATTGCCTTGGCGTCGCCACTGCGACTAGGGTACGATCGGTTGGGGGCGAAGCGACCCGGTCGCGGCAATGCCGGCGCCGGGCGCGCGAGCAGCAGGGAACACGCCATGCGCATTGCGACAGGTCTGATTTTTGCGGGGACCGTATCGTTGCTCGCGTCGAGCGCAGCTTGGTCGCAGACGTCGCCCCCCAAGGGCGCTACTGCAGCACCGACAGCACCAGCGGCCGCGGCTCCCGCGCCCGCCGCCGCAGCCCCGGCAGCGGCCACTGCAACCGCAGCCCCGGTTCCGCCGAAGCAACCGCCACAACCGGCGCGCGCCGCCTGCAACAATCCGAACGCGCTCGGCGTCGGCCGCACGGTCGAGATCGATACCACCGGCGGTCCGGGCTTCGGCTTCGAGCATTTCAAGCAGCTCGACTTCCTGCGCGACCATGAGGTGGTGCTGACCTTCGACGACGGCCCGTGGCCGGGCAACACGCCGGCGGTGCTGAAGGCGCTCGCGGATGAATGCACCACGGGCATCTTCTTCCCGATCGGCAAGCACGCGACCTATCACCCCGAAATCCTGCGGCAGGTCTATGCCGCCGGCCACACGGTCGGCGCCCACACCTGGTCGCACGCCAATCTGAACAACAAGAAGCTGACCGAGGATCAGAAGAAGGACGAGATCGAGCGCGGCTACGCTGCGGTCAAGTGGGCGCTCGAGACCTCACCCTCGCCGTTCTTCCGCTTCCCGGCGCTGCAGCATCCGCCGGAGATGGTGACCTATCTCGGCAACCGCAACATCGCGATCTTCTCCTGCGACCTCGACTCCTTCGACTTCAAGGCGAGCAAGCCGCAGCAGGTGATCGACACCGTGATGAAGAAGCTGAACAAGCTCGGCAAGGGCATCATCCTGATGCACGACTTCCAGAAGCACACCGCGGAAGCCCTGCCCACGCTGCTGACGCAGCTCAAGGCCGGCGGCTACAAGGTGGTCGCGATGCGCGCCAAGTTCCCGGTAACAGTGCTGCCGCAATACGAGCAGGAGCTCGCCAAGGACGTCAAGCTGCCGACCGTAAGCTCGCGCCCGGTGAACAGCGTCGTCACCACCGTCGATCAGCAATAACGCCGGCGACAATCCTGGTGCCGGCGCTGCGTATCGAAGGCTTCGTCATCGTCTCCGCCGATGGCCGGCTGGCGAATGCGCGGAATGTGATGCCCGACGATCTCAAGATCGAGGGCGACAAGCGGTTCTTCACCGCGGCCCTCGACCGCGCCGACCTCGTCGTGCATGGCCGTCACTCCCAGGAAGAGCAGCCGAACGCGCCGAAGCGGCGGCGACTGATCCTGACCAGCGAGGTCGCGGCCACCGCGCCCGACCCCGACAATCCGAAGGCGCTGTTGTGGAATCCCGCCGGCTGCCCGTTCGAGACGGCGAGCCGCGAGGCCGGCGTGACCTCGGGAATGGTCGCGATCATCGGCGGCCCCGGCGTGTTCGGCATGTTCATGGACCGCTACGACACGTTCTGGCTCTCGGTCGCCCCGAAGGTGCGCATCCCCGACGGCGAGCCGTGCTTTCCCGGCGTCCCCGCCCGCACCCCGCAGCAGGTGCTGTCAGCGCACGGCCTGCACGCCGGCGCGCCGCAGCTGATCGATGCCGCGCAGGATGTCAGCGTGACGCCGTGGCGGCGAAGCGCATAGATCCCGAGCAGCTTGCGATGAACAACGGCATGACCTCCCTGGCGAAGGCCGTAGCGCTTGTGGCGATGGCGTCGCTGGTCGCAACCAGCGCAGTCGGCGCCTGCAAAACCACCCTGCGCGGCGAACTCGTGCAAGCGCCCGGCGACCGCAAGGCCTCTGTCGGGGAATTCCTATACTTCTATCTCGTCGAAATGACGCCGGAGAGCCCGACGGGCTCGGAGAAGCTCTTCCAGTCCTTCGTGGTTCCCAACATGAGCAAGACACTTCCAATTCCGTTCGCCCTGGAGATCGAACAGCCCAAAGACTGCCCAGGCAAACTCGAGCTGCGCGTCGATACCAAAGACCGAGACATCATGCGACTTGGCACTGATGCGTCGTCGGCTGGCAGGAAAACGGTCCGCCTCGAGAGGTTTGAAAGCGTACCTATGTGGGGACCATCTTTCTGAACGTCGCAGAGGGGGTTAGCGCCAGCGTAACCCGCCACCCCTCTTGCCGAATGCGCAGGTCGGCGGGTTACGCCTTCGGCTAACCCGCCCTCCACAGCTGCGTATCGTCCTACACGTCCCCATAGGCCGGGTCGTCGCGGCGCGGGCCGCGGCCGTAGCCGGCGATGATGAACAGCGCGCCGATCAGCGACAGGTTCTTCAGCGCATCGATCAGCGTCCTGAGGTTGTCGGGCGCCGGCTGATTCCAGAAGTCATGGAAGTAGAAGGTGGCGAAGCACACGAAGATGATCAGGAGAATCGCGAAGAACCGCGCCAGCACGTTCACCGCGATCATCAGCCCCGCGACGATCTCGAAGCCGCCGATCGTGACCGCCAGCAGCTGCATGAAGGGCATGCCGACGGCGGTTTCGATCTGCTGCGTATAGGGCGCGACCACGGCCGGGATCGTCACCTTGGCCGCCAGCAGATCCGCCGTCGCCTGGATGCCGAACAGCTTGCTCGCTCCCGAATAGAGGAACAGCACGGCGAACAGGATCCGCCCGAAGGTGATGAACGCTGGCATGGGTCGGCCTCACTGGATGGCAGAAATCGGACGAAGCAGGCGAAGCGATTATGGTCGCTCCACCTGCCTCGATCAAATCGAATCCATCTCGGTTCAAACACGATGCGGAAAACCGCGCTGCGGTTTTCCGAACATAACGTGCTCAAACAACGGCCGTCAGCCGAACAGCGTCGGCTGCGCGCGGCCGGCGCGTTCCTGGGCTTCGACGGCGGCCACCGCCGTCATGTTGAGGATGCCGCGCGCCGTCACGCCGGGGGTGAGGATGTGCGCCGGGCGCGCCGGACCGATCAGGATCGGCCCCACAGGCAACGCGTTGGCGAGCGATTTGATCATCTGGTAGGCGATGTTGGCGGCATCGAGGTTCGGCATGATCAGGATGTTGGCCTCGCCTTCCAGCCGCGACTGCGGCAGCACCAGGCGCCGCGCCGCCGCCGACAGCGCGGTGTCGCCCTGCATCTCGCCGTCGGCCTCGATCTCCGGATGCTTGTCCTTCAAGAGCTGGGTCGCCCGCCGCATCTTGCGCGAGGAATCCGTGTCATAGCTGCCGAAGTCGGAATGTGACACGAAGGCGACCCTCGGCTTGAAGGCGAAGCGCTGGACGTGGATCGCCGCGAGCGATGCCACCTCGGCGAGTTCCTCCGCGCTCGGGTTCGGCCGCACCTGGGTATCGGCGAGGAAATGGGCTCCGGTGGAGGTGATCATCAGCGCCAGCGCGGCATAGTCGCTGACCCCCGGCAGGAAGCCGATGATCTCGCGGACATGGCGCAGATGGCTCATGTAGCGGCCCTCGACGCCGCACAGCATCGCGTCGGCCTCGCCACGCGACACGGCAAGCGCCGCGATCACGGTATTGTTGGTGCGGACCACGGTCCGCGCGGCCTCCGGTGTCACGCCGCGCCGGCCGGCGACGTCGATATAGGACTGCACATAGGAACGGTAGCGCGGATCGTCCTCGGGATTGATCAGGTCGAAATCGCGGCCGGCCTTGATCGACAGGCCGAAGCGCTTGATCCTGGTCTCGACCACCGACGGCCGGCCGACCAGGATCGGCCGCGCCAGCTTTTCCTCGAGCACCACCTGCGTCGCGCGCAGCACGCGCTCGTCCTCGCCTTCGGCGTAGATCACGCGCACCGGCTGGGTCTTGGCCTTGGCGAACACCGGCTTCATGGTGAGGCCGGAGCGGAACGCAAAGCGTTCGAGATTGGCGGCGTATTCGTCGAAATTGGTGATCGGCCGGGTCGCGACGCCGGACTCGATCGCGGCCCTGGCCACCGCCGGCGCGATGCGCAGGATCAGGCGCGGATCGAACGGGCTCGGGATCAGCGAACCGGGGCCGAACCCCTGGGTCTCGCCGCTCTCGAAACCATGGGCCACCGCATCCGACGGCGGATCGCGCGCGAGCTGCGCGATCGCGTCCACCGCGGCATGCTTCATCGCCTCGTTGATCGCGGTGGCGCCGACGTCGAGCGCGCCGCGGAAGATGAAGGGGAAGCAGAGCACGTTGTTGACCTGGTTCGGAAAGTCCGACCGCCCGGTGCAGATCATCGCGTCGGGACGCGCCAGACGCGCCTCATCCGGCATGATCTCCGGCACTGGATTGGCCAGCGCCATCACCAGCGGCTTGTCGCCCATCTGCTTGACCATTTCGGGCTTCAGCACACCCGGTGCAGACAGTCCGATGAAGATGTCCGCGCCGGGAATGACGTCGGCGAGCACGCGTGCGTCGGTCTTCTGGGTATAGACCGCCTTCCAGCGATCCATCGTGGTGTTGCGGCCCTCATAGACCACACCGTCGATGTCGCAGACCCAGATGTTCTTGCGCTGCGCCCCCATCGAGACCAGCAGATTGAGGGTTGCGATCGCGGCGGCGCCGGCGCCCGAGCAGACGATCTTCACGTCAGACAGTTGCTTGCCGTTCAACAACAGCCCGTTGACGATCGCCGCGGCGACGATGATGGCGGTGCCGTGCTGGTCGTCGTGGAAGACCGGGATCTTCATGCGCTCCTTGAGCTGCGCCTCGATCTCGAAGCACTCAGGTCCGCGGATGTCCTCGAGATTGATGCCGCCGAAGGTCGGCTCCAGCGCGGCAACGGTCTCGACTACGCGCTCGATCGTGTCGGCCTTGATCTCGATGTCGAACACGTCGATGCCGGCGAATTTCTTGAACAGCACCGCCTTGCCTTCCATGACGGGTTTCGAGGCCAGCGGACCGATATTGCCGAGACCGAGCACCGCGGTGCCGTTGGAGACCACGGCGACCAGATTGGCGCGCGCGGTCAGCGTCGCCGCCTCGGCCGGGTTCTTGGCGATCTCGGTGCAGGCGGCGGCCACGCCCGGCGAATAGGCCAGCGCCAGGTCACGCTGGTTGGCAAGCGGCTTGATCGCCTGGATCTCGAGCTTGCCCGGCCGCGGCAGCCGGTGGTAGGCGAGCGCCGCGTTGTGGAGTTCTTCAGACGATGACGACATGCGTGCTCCCCGCGTTTCCGGCCCAAATTTCTTGTTTCTGTGCTAATCCAGGCAAAAGTCAGTTGTCCGGCAAATCGAGCCGGATGTGAAGCATGTCCAACCACTTGGATGCAACATCCGATAATATCCCCGTCAACAGGTCCGGGCCGGCCGTTCATCGACGCCTGCCCCTCCCCGCGCCATTCGGCCGGGATTGGCAATTTTTTTCCCTTGATGATCCGGAGTTGACCGAATGAAGAAAATTCTGCTCGGCCTGATCGCCGTGGTTGTGATCGCGGCCGCGGGCTTCTTCGGTTTCGACTTCTACGCCCAGCGCCGGGTCACGCGCGACGTCGAGGCCGCCTTCGAGCAGGTCCGTGCCACCGGCGCCAAGGCGAGCCACGGCAAGATCACGTTCGACGTCAAGAGCCGCACCCTGACGATC
This sequence comes from Bradyrhizobium sp. USDA 4503, assembly GCF_054055815.1. Classification (NCBI taxonomy): domain Bacteria; kingdom Pseudomonadati; phylum Pseudomonadota; class Alphaproteobacteria; order Hyphomicrobiales; family Nitrobacteraceae; genus Bradyrhizobium; species Bradyrhizobium sp. USDA 4503. The sequence continues at coordinate 1,010,031 of NZ_JBSRXS010000001.1, read as the reverse complement.
GCGGACGTCGCCACCGAGTCGGGGACGCAATCCCCGGTCAGCGTCAAGATTGCCAGTCTCACGATGACCGGCCTCGGTCAAACCGACGCGGCACGGGTCTCCGCCGGCAATGTCGAGTTCAGCGATGTCGAGATCGGCATGTCGGGACCGACCCCGACGATCGCCTCACTGACCTACAAGGCGCCGCGGATCACGGTGAAGGATTATTCCGGCCCCGCCAGCCTGCCCCAGCTTCCGGCGTCGTCGTCGATCTTCGAGCTGTACCGGTCCGCGTTCGGACTGCTCGCGAGCATCAACGCATCATCGGTCGCTGCGCCTAGCCTGACCGGAACGATGACCTTCAGCGCCGCCGCAAAAGCCGGCGACGGCGCCGGCGGCGAATTCGCCTATTCGGGCATCGCCATCGAAAACATGAAGGACGGAAAAATCGCGTCCAGCAAAACCGACAAGGTTGTGTTCACGATCAACCAGCAGGCGGCCGGCAAGCCGATCAAAATGACCGGCGAGCTCGCCAACATCGCCGCGACCGATATCGACGTCGGCGCGATGGCGGCGATATTCGATCCAGGCAAGGCCAACGATGACAGGGAGTATCGGGTCCAGGGACACGTTTCGGCCGGTCCTTATGTCATTACCGCCGCGCCCGGTGTGAACATGCGGATCGAGGGAGTGACCGTCGACGACACCAGGATCAATCCGTCACGGATGCAACTGCCGGCGCTGCTGGCAATGATCCCGCCGCAAGGGAGTCCGCCGCCGTCTGCCGCCCAGGCACGCGAACTGCTGGACAAGGTCGCCGGCCTCTATTCGGGCATCGGAATCGCAGATGCCGAGATGCATGGGCTCTCGGTCGAGACGCCGCAGGGCCCGCTCAAGCTCGCCTCGATGCGGTTCAACTTCGAACACGGCAAGATCGGCGAGCTTGCGGTCGAGGGACTCGATACCCGTGCGCCGAACGGTCCCATCAAGGTCGGACGTTTTGCGCTGAAGTCGCTCGACGTCGCCAACTTCATGCGGCTCTCGGCGCAGTTCGCCGCGCAGAAGCCGTCGGCCGAACAGGCGCTGGCGCTATTCCCGCTGATCGAAGGCGTCGAGGTCAAGGGCGTCGCGTCGCCCTACAAGGCCACCGGCAAGCCGGTCAACATCGACGTCCTCAGCCTCGACTGGGGTCAGTTCGTCGGATCGATCCCGAGCAAGCTGCGGCTGACCGCGAAGCTGGCGGCGCCGCTCGATGCGGCCGATCCGCGGCAGCAACCGCTCGTCGCTGCCGGGATCGACCGGATGGCCGTCGATGCCGATCTCGGCGCCGTCTGGACCGAGACCTCACGCGCGTTCGCGCTCGAGCCGGTCAAGCTCGACATCGCGGGCCTGTTGAACGCGTCGGCAAAGGTCACGCTCGGCAACGTGCCGCGTGAGGCATTCTCGACCAGCGCCGCGGAAGCAATGGGCGCGGCCGCGCAGATCGAAACCGGCACGATCGAGCTCGCGGTCCACGACCTCGGCGTCATCGATCTCGCCGTCGCTCAATTTGCGCGCACCCGGAACGTCAGCCGCGACGAGGCGCGCAAGGTCATCCTCGACGCCATCAAGGCGCAGGGCGGCGAGATCGGCGGAGCCAATCCCGACGCCACCGCGCTCGTCACCGCGATCGGCCAGTTCATCGAGACGCCGGGGCAGACGCTGGTCATCAAGCTGACTCCACGCGCGAAGGCGCCGGCGCTTCAGCTGATGCAGCTCCTCAAGACCGATCCGCAATCGGCGCTGGCGCAGTTCCGGATCGAGGCCTCGACGGGGTTGTGATTGCTGGGCCCTTACCTGCTTTTCCCTCTCCCCGTTCTTACGGGGAGAGGGTCAGGGTGAGGGGCTGCTTCTGCAAAATTGCTGTCGAACGGACTCGCGGAGGCTCCCCCTCACCCGGATTGCATCTAACGATGCAATCCGACCTCTCCCCGCAGGCGGGGCGAGGTGAAGGCCCGCCTAACCCTTCGCCGGCAGGTTGGTGCGGATGTGCAGCTCCTTAAGCTGCTTCGGCGTTGCTTCCGACGGCGCGCCCATCAGCAGGTCCATGGCCTGCTGGTTCATCGGGAACAGCGAGATCTCGCGCAGATTGTTGGTGCCGCAGAGCAGCATCACGATACGGTCGAGGCCGGCCGCCATACCGCCGTGCGGCGGGGCGCCATACTGGAACGCACGGTACATGCCGCCGAAGCGGTCGATGACCTCCTGCTCGCCATAGCCTGCGATCTCGAACGCCTTCACCATCGCTTCCGGCTTGTGGTTGCGGATGCCGCCGGAGGCGATCTCGTAGCCGTTGCAGGCGATGTCGTACTGGAACGCCTTAATGGTCAGCGGGTCCTGCGTCGTCAGCGCGTCGAGGCCGCCCTGCGGCATCGAGAACGGGTTGTGCGAGAAGTCGACCTTCTTGTTCTCCTCGTCATACTCGTACATCGGGAAGTCGACGATCCAGGCGAGCTCGAACCGGTCCTTGTCGATCAGGTTCAATTCCTCGCCGAGCTTGGTGCGCGCGAGACCCGCGAACTTCCAGAATTTCTCGGGATCGCCGGCGACGAAGAACGCAGCATCGCCCTCCTTGAGGCCGAGTTGATCGCGGATCGCAGCGGTGCGCTCGGGGCCGATGTTGTTCGCCAAGGGGCCTGCGCCCTCGCCGCCCTCGCGCCACATGATGTAGCCGAGGCCGGGCTGGCCTTCGCCCTGCGCCCACGAGTTCATGCGATCGCAGAACGCGCGGCTGCCGCCGCCGGTGCCCGGGATCGCCCAGACCTGGTTCTTCGGGTCTTCGAGCATGCGCGCGAACACCTTGAAGCCGGAGCCGCGGAAGTGCTCGGAGACTTCCTGCATCACGATCTTGTTGCGCAAATCGGGCTTGTCGGAGCCGTATTTGCGCACGGCCTCCGCAAACGGAATCCGCGGCCAGTTCTTCGTGACCGGCTTGCCCTTGGCAAAATCCTCGAACACGCCGGTGATCACAGGCTCCATCGCCGCGAACACGTCGTCCTGGGTGACAAAGCTCATCTCGACGTCGAGCTGATAGAACTCGCCCGGCAGACGGTCGGCGCGCGGGTCCTCGTCGCGGAAGCACGGCGCGATCTGGAAGTAGCGGTCGAAGCCCGACATCATCAGCAGCTGCTTGTACTGCTGCGGCGCCTGCGGCAGCGCGTAGAACTTGCCGGGATGGATGCGCGAGGGCACCAGGAAGTCGCGCGCGCCTTCCGGCGAGGACGCCGTCAGGATCGGGGTCTGGAATTCGAAGAAGCCCTGCTCCTTCATCCGCTTGCGCATGGAATCGACCACCGCGCCGCGGGTCATGATGTTCTGGTGCAGCTTCTCGCGACGCAGGTCGAGGAAGCGGTATTTCAGCCTGATATCTTCGGGATATTCCTGCTCGCCGAACACCGGCAGCGGCAGCTCGGCCGCCGGGCCCAGCACCTCGATCTCCTTGATGTAGATCTCGACCATGCCGGTCGGCAGCTCCGGATTGTCGGTGCCGGCGGGACGGCGGCGCACCTTGCCGTCGATCCGCACCACCCATTCGGAGCGGAACTTCTCGACCTCGGCGAATGCCGGCGAGTCCGGATCGGCCACGCATTGGGTGATGCCGTAATGGTCGCGCAGATCGACGAACAGCACGCCGCCATGGTCGCGGACCCGGTGAACCCAACCCGAAAGCCGGACCGTCTGGTCGATATCGCCCTCTCGGAGCGCGCCGCATGTGTGTGACCGGTAGCGATGCATAGTCGTTCCAAAAACTGATGTCGGAGGAGAATCGCGATAGGAAATTTCCTATCCGAAGGCGCTGGGTTTACCCGAGCCCGCTCGGGGCGGCAACCAAGGGAACGCCCGCTTTTGGCCCGAAACTGCAGATTTTGCTGCGATCCGGCGCCAGATGGGCGCCAATCGTTTGCCTATTCGGCCCGCAGGCCTATCTTCGGGATATGACCATTCATTTCCCGTTCCAGAACACCTATTCGGCGCTGCCGGCGAACTTTTTCGCCCGCGTCGCGCCGACCCCGGTGGCCGCCCCCCGCCTGATCAAGCTGAACCGGCCGCTCGCGGTCCAGCTCAGGCTGGACCCGGACCTGCTGTCGACGCCGGAAGGCGCCGAGATCCTTGCCGGAAAGCGGCTGCCTGACGGCGCCGACCCGATTGCCATGGCCTATGCCGGCCATCAATTCGGGCACTTTGTTCCCCAGCTCGGCGACGGCCGCGCCATCCTGCTCGGCGAGGTCATCGACAAGGACGGCGTCCGCCGCGACATCCAGCTCAAGGGATCCGGCCCGACCCCGTTCTCCCGCCGCGGTGACGGCCGCGCCGCGCTCGGTCCGGTCTTGCGCGAATACATCGTCAGCGAGGCGATGTTCGCTTTGGGGATCCCGACCACCCGCTCGCTCGCCGCCGTCGTCACCGGCGAGCCCGTGATGCGCGAGACCGCGCTGCCCGGCGCGGTGCTGACCCGCGTCGCCGCGAGCCACATCCGCGTCGGCACCTTCCAGTTCTTCGCCGCCCGCGGCGACACCGACGGCGTGCGCGCGCTCGCCGACCATGTCATCGCCAGGCACTATCCCGAGCTGAAGGACGCCGCCCAGCCCTATCACGCCCTGCTCGCCGGCGTCGTGGCACGGCAGGCCGCGCTGGTCGCGCGCTGGCTCCTGGTCGGCTTCATCCACGGCGTGATGAACACCGACAACACCTCGATCTCGGGCGAAACCATCGATTACGGTCCCTGTGCCTTCCTTGATGCCTACAACCCGGCGCAGGTGTTCTCATCGATCGACGAGATGGGCCGCTACGCCTATGCCAACCAGCCGCGCATCGCGTTGTGGAATCTGACCCGGCTCGCCGAATGCCTGCTGCCGCTGTTCGCGGACGAGCAGGAGAAGGCCATCGAGCAGGCGCAAGTGATCCTCGGCGAATTCCCCGAAAAGTTCACCGCAGCCTATAACGCCGGCCTGCGCGCCAAGGTCGGCCTGTTCACCGTGCGCGACGGTGACGAGGCGCTGATCCAGGATCTGCTCGACGCGATGGCCAAGAACGCGGCCGACTTCACGCTGACCTTCCGCCATCTCGGCGAGGCCGCAAGCGATGACGCCGCGGACGTCCGCGCGCAGTTCACCGATCCCGCGGCGTTCGACGAATGGGCCGCCCGCTGGCGCACCCGCCTCGCGCTGGAGCCGCAAGCGCCGGCCGAGTGCAAGGCCGCGATGCAGGCGGTCAATCCGGCCTTCATCCCGCGCAACCACCGGATCGAGGCGGTGATTGCGGCTGCGGTGAACTCGGATGACTACGCGCCGTTCGAGGAATTGCTGACGGTGCTGGCAAAACCCTATGAGGACCAGCCGCAGTTCGCGGCCTACGCCGATCCGCCGCTCCCCGAGCAGCGCGTGACGCAGACGTTCTGCGGGACGTGAGGTCTTTCCGCCGTCATTGCGAGGAGCGCAGCGACGAAGCAATCCATACCTCCGTGCATGCGAGCCGATGGATTGCTTCGCTTCGCTCGCAATGACGTTGGTGCGACCCTCACACCGTCACCACGATCTTGCCGAACTGCGTGTTCGACTCCAGGTACCGGTGCGCCTCGACGATCTCCTCGAACGCAAACGTCCTGGCGATGATCGGCCTCAAGGTGCCATCGGCAAGCCCGTCGAGGATGAACGCCTTCGCCGCGGTAAGCCGCGCGGGATCGCGCACGATCTCGTGCACGAGGTAGCCGCGCAGGGTCAGGCTCTTGCCGAGCACGTTGGCGAGCGGAAACGGCGTCGGCTCAGGACAGAGTCCACCATATTCGATCAGGATGCCGCCGGGTGCCATCGCCGCCGTCAGCGGCACGAAGGCGGGGCCGCCGACGGCATCGAGCACCACGCGCACGCCGTTCGGTCCCGCGATCTGCTCCAGCCTTGATTGCAGATCCTGCTCCGCCGACGCGATCACGTGCGCCGCGCCGGCCTCGCGCAGCGCCTGCGCCTTGGCCGATGTCCGCGTCACCGCTATCGGGACCGCGCCGATACGGTTGGCGATCTGGATCGCCGCGAGCCCGACGCTGCTCGACGCCGCTGTGATGACGACGAACTCGCCTCGCCCGAGCCTTGCAAGATCGACCAGCGCACCGAACGCGGTGAGATACTGCATCCACACCGCAGCGGCCGTTTCAAAATCGAGCGCGGGCGGATGCTTGACGACAAGCTCCGCCGGAAAGGTCGCGAGCTCGGCATGGGCCGGCCAGCGCACCATCGAGACCGGCGGCACGATGCTCACGGCATCGCCCGGCGCAAATTCTTCGACGCCTTCGCCGATCGCCGCGACAATCCCGGCGGCTTCCAGCCCGAGGCCGGACGGCAGCGTCGCGGTCTCGATATAGCTGCCCCGGCGCAGCGAGGCCTCGGCGCGGTTGAGCCCGAGCGCCTTGACTCGGATCTGAACCTCGCGGGGCGCCGGCGGCGCAACCGCGATCTCCTCGATACGCAGCACCTCGGGACCACCATGCTGGTGAAAGCGGACGCCGCGGGCCATGGGCGAACTCCAAAACAATTGAATGGAATGCCGCTATGCCCGGCGGCGATCGCCGGATAAATCACCCGGTAGCTCCGACAATCGAAACCAGGAGTTTTGAATTGGATCGCCTCACCAGCATGGCCGTCTTCGTCAGGGCGGTCGATCTCGGCTCGTTCGCGGCCGCCGCCGATGCGCTCGAGATGTCGGCCCCGATGGTCGGCAAGCATGTGCGCTTCCTCGAACAACGGCTCGGCGTCCGCCTGCTCCATCGCACCACGCGGCGGCAGAGCCTGACCGATTCAGGGCAAGCCTATTACGAGCGCTGCCGCATCGTGCTCGGCGAGGCCGAGGCGGCCGACGCGCTCGCCTCCGATCAATCGTCGCAGCCGCGCGGGCGGCTGCGGGTGACGATGCCGGCGCTGCTCGGCCGCTACTGCATCGTCCCCACGCTGCTGAAGCTCGCGCAGAAATATCCCGCGCTCGAGCTCGATCTTTCGTTCGGCGATCCGATCGCCGATCTGATGGAGGGCGGTCACGACCTTGCGATCAGGACCGGCGAGCTCAACGAGCAATCCGGCGTGATCGCGCGGCGCATCGCGCGCCAGCGCATGGTGGTGTGCGGCTCGCGCGCCTATCTGAAGGCCCATGGCAGGCCGCGCACGCTCGACGAACTCGGCCGGCACCAGGCGATCGTCTACCGCCGCTCGGGCCGCGTTCGCCCCTGGCTGTTCCCGCGCGACGGTCTTGCGCCGCACGAGGTCTGGCCGGCCGGGCGGCTCAGGCTCGACGACCTCGAAGCCATCGCAGATGCCGCAGCGCGCGGCATGGGGCTGGCGTGGCTGCCCTCCTGGCTGGTGCGCGAACGCCTCGACACCGGCGCGCTGGTCCGCGTTCTCGGCGACAGCGGGGAATTTCCCTACGATTGCCACGCGCTGTGGCTGCCGACGCCGCGCTTGCCACTCAAGATCCGCTTTGCGGTGGATGCGCTCGCGGCCGCGCTGCCGAAGCTCGTGGCGTAGCGCCGCGCCCCCGATTTGTTTGCAACGATTTCGCGCGCGCATCGTTGGCCGGTCAGCGCGGAACGTGCGGCCTCGTCCGATCCAGGTTCCGTGCCGCCTGTTGATGGAGCGCCAGTATGAACCAGCGCGATGACGACCTGAAAACCGCGATCGAGCGCAGCAACCCGAACGGCGTCGAGCCGCCCTTCTCCGAGGACGATCTGCAGCGACAGCAACTCGGGCCGCGCGGCGTGCCCGGGCAACCGGACCCGGCGAAGATGACGCCACAACGTGCCAAGAAGACGCCGGTCGATTCCGGTTCCGGCGGCCACACCGCCTGAACGCCGAAACAACCTGAACGCCGAAACAAGAAGGGTTTCACGATGAGGATCACCAGCTTCAAGGACATGTATGTCGCCGAGCTTCAGGAACTCGCAAGCGTCGAGGAGCAGCTCGCCGTGGCGCTGGCGCGGATGGCGGAGATCGCCTCGCATCCGTCGCTCAAGGATGCGTTCAGCCGCCATCACCGCGAGACCATCGTGCAGGGCGAGCGGTTGAAGTCGCTGCTGCGGATGCACGGGGCCGATCCGCTGGAGCACACCGACCAGGCCATGCAGGCGCTGATCCACGAGACCGCCAAGATGGTCTCGCTGCTGCCCGACGACAATCTGCGCGATGCCGGCCTCGTCGCGTCGGCGCAGAAGCTCGCGCATTACGAGATCGCCGCCTATGGCAGCGCGGCCGCCCTCGCAGGCCAGCTCAACCTGCGCGACGACCAGCGGCTCCTGCACGACAGTCTCGACGAAGAGCGGCACGTCGACACGCTGCTGACGGCGCTCGCCAAGGGTGAGATCAACCAGGACGCCCTCGCCGCGTGACGCGGCAGGATGGGTAGCCCGTAGGATGGGTAGAGCGCAGCGAAACCCATCAGCTCATCTCGCGAGCGGCACCACTATGGGTTTCGCGGAGTTCTATCATCTGGACGCGCCTTGCGCGGCCCCGTTGGCTCTACTCATCCTACGCATCGACGCGCGCGGGAAAAATGCTGCTGCAAATTTCGCGCTTCGCGGAGCTGCTGTCGTTTTTATCTCGCGACTATTGCCCTGCATGGGCCGTTCGATCAGCCTCTCATGATCGATGCCATGGGGGAGACGAACGATGAGCTTCAGGTTCAAGCAGGTTTTCGCAGACACCCAACAGGCGCTCGGCGCCGATCCGGCGCAGGCGCAGGCCGTGTTCCAGGCGACTTCGCAACTCGGCGACGGCGTCAATAGCCGCGTTGCCGTGCGGCAATTCAACGTCAGCGTCGACGAGCCGCCGGCGCTGGGCGGCAAGGACACCGCACCGAACCCGGTCGAGTACATCCTCGCCGCGCTCGGCTCATGCCAGGAGATCACCTATCGGCTCTATGCCGACGCGCTCGGCATTCCCCTCAACGGCGTCTCCGTCAAGCTGTCGGGCGCCATCGATCTGCGCGGCTTCTTCAGCGTCGATCCAGACGTGCGCGCCGGTTTCCAGCAGATCGAGGCCGAGGTCGCCATCGACAGTCCGGCCTCCGCGGCTGACATCGCCCGGCTGAAGGAAACCGTCGACCGTCATTGCCCCGTGCTGGACATCCTGCGCAACCCGACGCCGGTGGATCTGAAGTTGCGCACCGGACCGCTGAGTGTGGCCGCCTAACGTGCCATGTGAGCGTTAACTCACTCTCCACCATGCGCCGAGGCCGGCTGCGGTAACCATAAGGCTTAACAGCGCGTCAACGCTCCCCCAACAAGTCTAACTGTTTCTGATGGGGAGAATGGCCCGTGGACGCATTTGCATTCGAATTTATGGGATTGGCGATGATCGCGCTCTGTCTCGTCGTGCTGGCGATGCCCGCCGCGCGCCGGCCGTCGAAGAACATCCGCTACGAGTGAGAGCCGCGAGAAATAAGGCGCTCAAACGTCATCGAATGGCGATATGCTCGCGCTGACGAGTCCCGACCTGGGACGCAAATTGCGGGAATTGACGACGCTTGAACAACACCGACGTCCCGCAGCCCGGCACACCGCCCGCCACCGCGAGCTCGACGCACTCGCCGCTCGAGGTGCTGCTCATCTTCTTCAAGCTCGGCGTCAGCTGCTTCGGCGGCCCGATCGCCCATATCGGCTATTTCCGCGACGAGTTCGTCACCCGCAGGCGCTGGCTTGACGAACAGGCCTATGCGGATCTGGTCGCGCTCTGCCAATTCCTGCCGGGCCCTGCGAGCAGCCAGGTCGGCTTTTCGCTCGGCCTGATGCGCGCCGGGTACTTGGGGGCGCTGGCCGCCTGGACCGGATTCACGCTGCCCTCGGCGATCGCGCTCGTGCTGTTTGCCTTTGGCGCCAGCGGATTGAGCGGCCCTGCGGGTAGCGGCCTGGTGCATGGCCTCAAGCTGGTTGCGGTGGCGATCGTCGCCCAGGCCGTCTGGGGCATGGCGCGCTCGCTTTGCCCCGATCGCGAACGCGCCTCGATCGCGACGGTCGCAGCACTCGTCATCCTCGCCAGTTCGTCGTCGATCGCGCAGATCGGCGCGATCATTCTCGGCGCTGTCGCCGGGCTTTGGTTCTGCCAGGCGCAACAGGCCAACGGGGTCACCCTTATCGCGATGCCGGTATCGCGCCGCGTTGGCGGCGCAGCGCTGATCCTGTTCGTCGCGCTGTTGGTCGGACTGCCGCTGCTGTCGCGGACATGGCCCGGCCTCGGCCTGTTCGAGGCCTTCTACCGCTCGGGCGCATTGGTGTTCGGCGGCGGCCACGTCGTGTTGCCGCTGCTGCGCGAAGCCGTGGTGACGCCGGGCTGGATCGGCGACGATGCGTTCCTGACGGGCTATGGCGCCGCGCAGGCGGTGCCGGGCCCGCTATTCACCTTTGCCGCCTATCTCGGCGCCGTGATCGGCGGCCTGCCGGGCGCGATCGCCGGCCTCGTCGGCGTCTTCCTGCCGGGACTTCTCGTGCTGCTCGCGGCGCTGCCGTTCTGGGATAGCTTTCGCAAACGGCCGGCGGCGCAGGCGATGATGCGCGGCATCAACGCCGCCGTCGTCGGCCTTCTGGGGGCCGCGCTCTACAATCCGGTGTGGACCAGCAGCGTGCACCGTCCGCTCGATTTCGGCATCGCGCTGGCCGGCTTCGTCCTGCTCACGGCATGGCGCGCGCCGCCGCTCGTGGTGGTCGTGCTCAGCGCGGCCGCCGGCATCGCCACGGGGCTCCTGCAATCGTGAACGATCGCGCGGTCGTTTCGCCGGGTGGATTAAGAACGCCTTCATGCCTCGCCGCCACGATAGCGGATATATGCCGAGCGTTTCTAAACAACCGGATCCGACCCGGGTTCCCGTGCTGGACCTGCTGCGGCTCGCCGCGGTCGGGGCCGTGATCCTGTATCACTACGGCTTCTGGGGCGTGGCATCGAACGGCGTGCAAAAGGTGGCGATGCCGTACCTCGCCCCGGTCGCGCAATACGGCTTCCTCGGCGTCCCCGTGTTCTTCGCGATCTCTGGCTTCGTCATCGCCTATTCCGCCGAAGGCCGCACGCCGGTCGGTTTCGCGATCGCCCGCTTCAGCCGGATCTATCCGACCTTCGTCATCTGCATGACGCTGACCTTCCTCGCGACGCTGCTGTTGGGCCACGCGTACTTCCACGTGACGTGGGGGCAATGGCTGGCAAACCTCTTTATCGCAGCCCCGATGCTCGGTCAGCCCTACATGGACGACGCCTACTGGTCGCTGGTGATCGAGGTCGTATTCTACGTCTGGATCACGCTGTTCCTGGCCTGGGGCATCTTTCCGCGGCGCATCGACACGCTCATCGTGGCGTGGATCGCAATCACCTTCGCCAACGAGCTGACCCTCGACGTTCCCCTGTTCGAAAAGCTGTTCATGGCCGACGACAGCGGCTTCTTCGCCGTCGGGCTCCTGATCTATGAGCACTACCGGGGACGGCGCGACACCAGGCTGTACAGCCTGCTGACGCTGGCGATCGGCACGGCGACGTTCCAGGCCGTGCACAAGCTGGAGCGGCTCGGCGTCCACACCCATGGCAGCTTCGATCCCCGCGTCGTGACGGTGATCTGCATCGTCTCGCTCGGCATCGTGTTCGCCGCCACTCGCATCAAGTCGGTAGCCCTGCCTGCAGGCCTCGTCAGGGCCGTCGGCGGCATCACCTATCCGCTCTATCTGCTGCATCTGCAGCTCGGCTACGTCATCCTGCTCTTGATCACACCAACGCCGGACGGGCTGTCGACCGCGCTGGTCGTGACGGGCATGGTGGTGCTGGCATGGCTCGTCTGGCGCTTCCTCGAAGGCCCCGCGCATTATCTCGTCAGGGACAGGCTGACGACGCTGGCCTCGCGGCACGGATGGCCGTCACGCGTTCGCGCGAACGAAGCCCGGATCGATCGGGACGACGTTGCCTCGCCAATCGAGGCCAGCAGCATCGCCAACCGCTGATCAGTCCGGCGCACATCGCCGGAACAGCATCCACCCAACGTTGCCGCCGCCGCGAACTTGGGCCGAAGCGAACACCATCATTCATCTGCGATGCGTGGAGACGACGGTCAGGCGCAAGCGGGCGGACGGGCCCCGGGGCGCCTCTGTATCCTTAGACCCGCCCGCTCCATTCTTGATCTCCGGGGATTTCCATTGCCAGTTCATTCGCCAGCTCGAGCGCTTCCTTGACGTCAGGCGTACCTAGACCTTCCGTGAACGTTCGAACGACGGGTAGTAACAGCTCGGCTGCTCGCGCCTGTTTGCCGGAATGTCGCCATAAGCGCGCCAGGCTGACAGCTGACCGTAATTCAAAGGACCGCGCGCTTTGCCTGCGCGCCAGCTCGATCGAGGCGAGGAACATTCGCTCGGCGGATTCAACGGACGATGATCTCGAATCATTGAGCATCATCTCACCTTGCAGACGATAGATCTCGGCTTCGTAAAAATGCTCTCCCGTTCTTCTCCCGATCGCCAGTGCGCTGTCGAGTTCGTGCAAGGCAGCATCCGGCAAGCCGGCACTTGCATAAGCCTTCGCGAGCAGGCTTCTGAACCAGCAACTGGCTAGCCGGGCGCTCATGCCCTCGTAGCCGTCGATAGCCATTCGCATCTGGTTCAATCCCTCATCGACATTCCCGAGCTCGGTCATCGCCCATCCTCGCAGGATGGTCGTCTGATGCTTCCAATGCAGGAAGCCGTGTTCCGATGAGAGAGCCAGTGCCCTGTTGGTGTAGTCGTGGGTCCCTTCGACATCGCGGAGGTGCTGGCAAACGTAGGCGCCGAATGTCAGCGCAAATGACAGCGTGAAGGGGTGGCGAAGGTCTTCCGCTTCCGAAATAGCCTGCTGGCTATATCGGCGCGCCGCGTCAGGACGGCCCAGAAACCACGACACGTACCCGAGATACGAGAGCGAGACGATGCCAGGATGGATGCCATGCGTTGCCGTCAGGGCGCCGTGTAGATCAGGACTGTACAGATTCCTGAAGCGATGAAGGTGATGTTCGGCGGCGACAAACCGCCCGCGGTACAGCATGGTCATCGCGATCGCCCGATGCGCCTCGATCAGATATCCCGTCTGTTGCGTCGCGGACGAACTTTGGTTCGATGCCTCGCGCCTTGCGAACTGCAGGAGCTCCGCGCTCAGCTCATGCGCCCGTGCGAGATCGCCGCGGATGAAGTGGCACACCCAAAGTCCGCGCGTCGCCGCAAAGACCTTCGCCATGTTGCCAAGATTCCGGCCGAGTTCGAGCGCGCGAACATAGTTCTCCTCGACTTCCTGCACGGCGTATCCCTTTGCCGCGATCAGGGCGGTGCCCAGGGCGATGCGAAGCTCAAGCTCGGACTCGTTTCGGCCCTGCATGCCGGGTGAGGCTTGCAGAACCCCGAGCCCACGACGCAAATGACCGATCGCCTCCAGAGTCGCACCCTTCATCGCGGCCTGCTTTCCGGCCTTGAGCCAGAAACCCGCGGCCGGCTCGCTTTGTCCAGACTCGGTCAGGTGGTAGGCGAGAAGCTCCGGTTCGCGCTCGATCTTTTCCGGATATTTTTCGGCCAGCACGCGTCCGATCTTGGCGTGCAGCGTCCGTCTTTCCCTGTGCAACAAGCTTTCATGCGCCGCATTCTGGATCATCACGTGCTTGAACGAGTACAGCGCCTCCGGCAGAAAGCCGAAGCGGACGATCAATCCGGCTGCCTCCAGATGGTTCAGGGCGGCTTCGATCTGGTCCGCCGGCGCTTCGGCAACCTCGCGAAGGATCTCATAAGAAAACTCGCGGCCGATGGTGGCGCCGATCTGCGCGATTTTCTTGAACGATCCCATCCGGTCGAGGCGGGCCATCAGGGAATCGTTCAATGTCGCGGGAATAGCGAGCTGATGCCACGGACCGGACAAGACGTAACGTCCATGTTGCTCAGTCAAGACGTCGGATTCGAGAACGGCCTTGGTCAGCTCTTCAAGGAAGAGCGGCACGCCATCGGTTTTGACAATGATGTCCTCAATCACCTCTCCGGGAAGCTCCTTTTCTCCAGCCACACGTTCGACCAATATCGTGCGGACCTGTCGGCCGAGACGCTTGAGGTTCGCACTGATGGTGTGCGCGTGATCCTTCCAGCCCGGCTGAAACTCCGGACGACAGGTGATCACGACAAGGATCGACGTGGTGCGAACGTTCTCCACCAGCAGATCGAGCACGGCCCGCGAGGTGGGATCGATCCAATGTGCGTCCTCAAAATCGATCAGGAGCGTCTGCTCGCGCGCTTGCGCGAGCAGATGGTTGACGAGCGTGGCGATCGTCGCATCCTTCAGCTGTTGCGGCGAGAGATCCAGGGCCGCGTAGCGGTCCCCGGTGGGAATTGAAAGCAACGCCGCAAGGATCGGCACCACTGTGTCCGCCTCGCCGTTCGAGGCGGCGACACCAGCTTCAAGCTTTGTCAGCCAAAGCGCAGACGCGTTCTCGCCGTCAAGGCCGAGCGCGAATTTGAGATGCTCGATGAAGGGGTGAAAAGCGGTGCTGCTGTAATAGGGAGAGCACTGGAACGAAACTTGTCCGTGCTGATCACCCGCGATCCGCTCCCGCAATTCCTGAACGATCCTGGATTTTCCAATTCCCGGCTCGCCGGTCAGCAGCACGACCTGCCCCTCATGGGCTTTCGCTTGCTGCCAACGCGTGAGCAGCAACGCCACCTCTTCGGTGCGGTTGACCAGCGGCGTCAATCGGGAGCCCATGGCTGCGGCAAATCGCGTCTCGGCGCGGCAGGGCCGAACCACGAGCCAGGCCTGGGCCTTCGCGGATATCCCCTTCAGCGCGTGAAATCCGAAGTCCTGGTAGTCGAACTTTCCTCTCAGCAGGGATTGCGTCGAAGACGCAATCACGACGCCGTCCGGAGGCGCCAAGGCCTGCAGACGGGCAGCCAGATTTGGCGTCTCGCCGACTGCGGAATCGTGCTCCTCGGTGTCCTGTCCAACCAGGTCTCCGACGACAACAAGGCCGGTCGCAATCCCGATGCGCACACTGGGCCCATGACTTGCAACGTCGCGGGCGTCGCTCGCTCTCGCCGACGACAGGCTCCGTACAATTTCGAGCGCCGCACGCACCGACCGCTCGGCGTCATCCTCATGCGCATTCGGATAGCCAAAATAGACCAGAATGCCGTCCCCAAGGTAGCGGGCCGCGAAGCCTTCGTACCGCTTGACCACGCTGACGCACTTTTCCCTGAAGCTCGCGATCACGTCGCGGACGTCTTCGGGATCGAACTGCTCGGACAGCGAGGTCGAACCGACCATGTCGCAGAACATCACGGTCAGCTGGCGCCGCTCGGCGCTCACCGCCGCGCTTTCCGCGACGCTCCTACCGCCGGCGGGACCTTTTGCCGAACGGGTCAGGGAAGCAACCGCGCGCTGCAAGCGCTTGCGGTCTCCCAGCGGAAGTCCAAGTTCGACCAGATCCTGCTCGGTCAAATCGGGCAGGATGTCCAAACCGATGCGATGCAGGACAAAGAGGTCGCTATACTGGCCGAGATCAACGGTTTCGAGCCAGTGCTTGAGAGCAGCCTCCATATCGGCGCTTGGCTGTTTCTCCGGCATTGTGATCCGTCCGACTGCGGGCCATTGGCGACAATGGGCCTCGTTCGACGATGCCAAGGGACCTGTTTACCCCAGACTGGACGCGTTCACAAAGTGCGAAAACAAGGAGCAGACCGATCGAAGACGCACTCTGCCCTCGGTCACTCGGATATTCGAGATAGCGCACGCGCTGGTATTTTGGCCCTTCGCCGACTGCGATGGCGCTGTAGGCGAAACCAGAGTCGCCCCCTCGGGCGCCATCATCCAACCTCCGGCATGTTCGGTACTCGGCGCGACAAAGGCGCCCGGCGAACGACGGCGTGACTCACGAATTTGCGCGCGGAGCCATTCGATTTTGCGCGCTATGACAGGCAGCCCCTGCCACCGAGTTGCCCGTCTGGGGCTATCCAGTCCTTGGCAACGCTGCCCGGTGCCGTGACCAGCGATTGCTCGCCAATCCGGCACAGAACACCGCGTCAGCGCTGTTGGGGATGGTCTGCGCGAACCATCGGTCGACATCCGGCGAGGTTTGGGTCGTCGGCTCATCGCGATAGCGAAGCCGGCCATAGGCCCCCCGCATCACCATCGTCGTCTTCTCGACGGTTTGACGAGGGTACAGGGTTGCAGCCAGTTTGAGACAGAGATCGTCGAGATCATCCGCGTGCGTGTCGTCCGAGATAGCGGACACGACGCTGCGGCACTGCGCGCGACCCAGCACGTAGATGACGGGATTTCTCGTCCGCCAGCACAAGCAGAAGTCAGCCGGCGCCGCCGGGTGACCGAACTCCGCCGTCATAGCGGCATCGAATATCCGCTTGAAAGAGCCGCGACCACGATGCGTGTCTCTGACGGCGGTACCCGAGAGATAGATCACCGACGTGCTGGCAAGGGCGAGGCGCTGAATGATGAGGTAAGCCACGCATTCACCGCCGTGGTGGAGCAGGACAATGCCGTGGTCGGGCTTGAACGGAGAGTGTTCGCGGGACCAGAACTTTTCCTCCGTCAGCCAATTCGTGTCGATGATGCTGTTGATGCTATCGAGCACTGCATCGCGGCGTTGTTCCGGGACTTCAGAGGCGATTTGAAACAGCTCGCTGGTGACAGCCCCGGGCTGCGTCGCGATCACGATAGCGGCTCCTCGTTGGTCATCGACTTCAGGTTGCTTTGGCAGAATACGGCACCCATGATCGGCCAGGCAAGCCGGCCCCGAGAAAGCTCAGCACTCCGGTTGACCCAAATCGCCATCCCGACGGCGCAAGCTCCCGCAGCGGCGCGCCCCCACTACGACTGTCATCGTCCGCGAAAGCGGGCGATCCAGTACGCCGCGGCCTCTCGGTTCGAGCACAACTGTCTCTGGAATACTGGGCGGATTCAACCGGTCGAGCCGGGCGATCAAAGCTGCAAGTGGGGACGCAATGACGGCGCGGTGCGCCTCGTCACCATGACGGGTCGGTTGCAGAAGTCCGCAAATGTCACAGCCCCAAGCGTGGCGACGCATGACTTCGGAATAATGGAAAAATATCGCTGATTTGCCCGACGTGTCAAGTTGCCGTGTCGAACACTGTCAGTAGCTCGTGATCTGTCGCCTGTTTGTAGCTCGTGAAGTGTCGTGTTTTCGGTGCTCCGGAACAAGGGGGGCACGATGAGCACGGCATCCATTCACGAGGGTGTACGACGGATGCGGTTTTCAGATTTGCTGGATCGGACGGAGGCGAAGGAACTGACGCAGGAGGCAGCTTCGGAGGTTCTTGGGATCAGTGTTCGGACGTTTCAACGCTGGGCGGAGCGCTATGAGGCGGAGGGCGACGACGGGCTTGTCGACCGCCGGCTGGGGCGTCGTTCGCCACGGCGGGCGCCGGAGGAGGCGCTGGAACGGATGCTTGCGCTGTACCGGGACAAGTACGCGGACTTCACGGTGAAGCACTTCCACGAGCAGATGCAAAAGCGGCACGACTATGTGCTGGGCTATACGGTGACGAAGCTGGCGCTGCACGCGGCGGGGCTGGTGCGGAAGGCTCCGAAGCGTTCGGCGCACCGCAAGAAGCGGCCGCGGCGGCCGCTTCGGGGCATGCTGCTGCACCAGGACGGATCGCGCCACGTTTGGATCGAAGGCCTGCCCGCGAGGGACCTGATCGTCACGATGGACGATGCGACCAGCGAGATCTACTCGATGGTGCTGGTCGAGGAAGAAGGAACGGCCTCGACCTTCCAGGCCTTGCGCGAAGTGATTGGCGAGCATGGCCTGTTCTGCGCGCTCTACACCGACCGCGGCAGCCATTATTTCCTGACCCCAAAAGCTGGCGAGAAGATCTCGAAGACGCAACAAACCCAGGTGGGACGGGCTTTGTCGCATCTTGGGATCGAGCATATCGCAGCCTATTCGCCGCAGGCGCGCGGGCGCTCCGAGCGGGTGTTCGGCACCTTGCAGGATCGGCTGCCGAAGGAGCTGCGGCTTGCCGGGATCACGACGGTTGAGGCTGCCAACGCGTGGCTGAAGGCGCATTACATCCCCGGGCACAACGCCGCGTTTGCGATCAAGCCCGAACAGGAAGGCACGGCATTCGTGGCCGATCGGCATGAGGCCTGGCGCGAGGCGCTGTGCGTGATCGAGGAGCGAACCGTCGCCAACGACAATACCGTTGCATGGAACGGTCGGCGGCTGCAGTTGCCGCAGAGCCGGCTCAGACCTCACTTCGTCAAGGCTGTGGTGCGGCTCCATGAGTATCCCGATGGCACCGTCAGCGTGTTCCTTGGACCGCATCGGTTGGCGATGTTTAGCGCCAACGGACAGCAGATCAGCCCCGACGCGCCTCAGCCTGGCGGTGTGCTCGGAGCCGTCAAGGACAAGCCCTGGCGGGCGCGCAAGCGCGCGTCCTTGACCGCTCCTGCGCGCGCCGCCGTCGAGAAAGCGCGGGTCGGGACGGAGAAACGGGCTTCAAGTCGAACAAAGAAACTCACCCACAGGGCTAAAACCGCCACAACAGCCGTGGCATGATCAATCAGGGAAAGCCGTCCCCGCCTTCCGGCTCCCCTGCAAATCAGAAACGAAGGCGACAGATCACGAGCTACAAAAACACGACATCTTCACCCGCTACGGACAGTTGCCGTGTCGAACACGCTAGCTGTCGGCTCCTTTGCATGGGGTTGTTTTCGATATTTTGGTCGTGCGCCCCGGCGCCAGCGGGCTATCGCCTGTGGCGCTCAGCCCCCGATCGTCATGCCCGGTCAAGCCGGGCGGTGACACCGAAGGTGGCGGACGACCGACGAACTGCCGGCACGACCGGGCCGAAAACACCCTCGAATCACGCCCAATCAATTCAAAAATGGCCCGTCCCTCACCCCGCGCAGGGCCAAAATCCCTGCAAGACCCTTGACATAGCTGCCCTTTCGGCAGAACGCGTGTGGTCAAGCCGTTATGGACACTTCATGGATTTGATTAGCACGACCTCCGACCTCGCCGCCGCCTGCGACCGGCTCGCCAAACACAAGGTCATCACTGTCGACACCGAGTTCCTGCGGGAGACGACCTACTATCCGCTGCTCTGCGTCGTGCAGATGGCGAGCGCGGACGAAGCCGTCGTGGTCGACGCGCTGGCACCCGGCATCGACCTCAAGCCGTTCTTCGACCTGATGTCGAACGAGGCCGTGCTCAAGGTATTCCACGCCGCGCGGCAGGACATCGAAATCGTCTGGCACCTGTCCGGCACGATCCCGCATCCGATCTTCGACACCCAGGTCGCCGCCATGGTGCTCGGCTATGGCGACAGCATCGCCTACGACCAGCTCGTCGACCGCGTCACCGGCCACCGCCCCGACAAGACCCATCGCTTCACCGACTGGTCGCGCCGGCCGCTGACCGACGAGCAGCTCCACTACGCCGTCTCCGACGTGACGCATCTGCGCGAAGTGTTCGCAGCCCTCGATGCCGATCTGAAGAAGCGCGACCGCAGTGACTGGGTCAGCGAGGAGATGGAGGTCCTGACCTCGCCGAAGACCTACGACTTCCATCCGGAGCGCGCCTGGGAGCGGCTCAAGACCCGCGTCCGCAAGCCGCGCGAGCTCGCGGTGCTGATCGAGGTCGCGGCCTGGCGCGAGCAGGAGGCGCAGAGCCGCGACGTGCCGCGCTCGCGCGTGCTCAAGGACGATGCGGTCGGCGATATCGCCACCCATGCGCCGACCTCGCTGGAGAAGCTCGGCAATCTGCGCTCGCTGCCGAAGGGCTTTGAGCGCTCGAAATGGGGCGCTGACATCATTGCCGCCGTGCAGCGCGGGCTCGCCCGCGACCAGGCCATGCTGCCCAAGCTGGAGAAGCCGAGAAACAATTCCAACGGCGCGGCGACCGTCGAGCTGTTGAAGGTGCTGCTGCGCATGACCTCGGAGCGCCACGGCGTCGCCAGCAAGGTGATCGCCACCGTCGACGACCTCGAGCAGATCGCGGCCAGCGATCAGGCCGAGGTCGGCGCCCTGCACGGCTGGCGCCGCGAACTGTTCGGCGAGGCCGCGCTCAAGCTCAAGCACGGCCAGCTTGCGCTCGCGATCGACAAGGGCCGCGTGGTGCGGGTGGACCGGGGTTAGCGCGTCCGCCTGGTGCCCGCCAGGTTCCACCGGCAGTCGGCCAGTGGCCGAACGTGTTGCCCCGGAGTTCGACCGGCACAGGCTGAGGTTGCGTCACGCAAAACCACCGCGCTTGCTAAGGCGCAATTTTCGTGTTGCAATCCGTCCACAATCGGATTTGCGGCCGTTCGACTGTGCGTTTCGCGACGTTGATATCCAAGGCTTCGATGTACAGGGCCTCGAGAGGCGAAACTTCGGACTTGAAGACTTTGGATCTGACGACCCGGGAAGTGAACAGACAGCGCAAAGTCCGCTTGTGGCGTGGCACGCGGAAAACGTGGCCGCGTCTTTTTTATGTCTAAACTGGGAGAGAGACGATGCCGAAGGGTACCGTCAAATGGTTCAACCCGACCAAAGGTTACGGGTTCATCAAGCCAGCCGTCGGCGACAAGGACGTGTTCGTCCACATCTCGGCGGTCGAGCGCGCGGGCCTCAGCACATTGAACGAGAACCAGTCCGTCGAGTACGAGCTGGTGGAGAACCGCGGCAAGGCGTCGGCAGAGAACCTCAAGGTTCACTGAACGCCGCTGCCAGCGGAATTCATCCTGATGCCTCCCCCGGCCGCATCACCCCGGGGGATGTCTCCTGCAACCGCGCGCTAAGGCGCCGGCGCGATCAGGGTATGGTTGGTTGCGCCGCTGCCCAGGGTCCTGCAGAGATCGCCTTCCAGCTTGAGCCGGCCGCTCGCCAGCAGCCGCAGCGCCTCCGGATAGATGCGATGCTCGATGGTGATCACGCGCGCGGCGAGCGTCTCGGCCGTGTCGTCGTCAGCGACCGTGACCGCGCCCTGCATCACGATCGGTCCGGCGTCGGTCTCCGGGATCACGAAATGCACCGTCGCTCCGGACAGCTTGACCCCTGCACGCAACGCCTGGCCGTGCGGATCGAGACCCGGAAAGCAAGGCAGCAGCGAGGGATGGATGTTGAGCATCCGCCCGTACCAGTGCCGCGCGAACTCGGCGGTGAACAGCCGCATGAAGCCGCCGAGGCAGATCAACTCGACCTGCCTGTCGTCGAGCGCCCGCTGCAGCACGGCCTCGAAGCCGGCGCGGTCCTTGCCGAACGGCTTGCTCTCGATGACGATGGTCGCAATGCCGCTCGCGGCCGCCTTCTCGAGCCCGGCAGCATCGGCACGGTTCGAGATCACAGCCACGATCTCGGCCGGGAAATCCTCAGCCTTCGCAGCCTCGATCAGCGCGGCCATGTTGGAGCCGCGGCCGGAGATCAGGATGGCGACGCGGCGCTTCATCGCGAGAGATCGAGATGACCGTTATAGACCACGCGATGCTCGCCTTTGGCCTCGATCACCTCGCCGAGCAGTGTCACCGTCTCGCCGCCGGCGGTGAACGCCTCGGTCACGGCGTCGACCGCATCAGCCTTGACGATCGCGATCATGCCGATGCCGCAGTTGAAGGTGCGCAGCAGCTCGAGCTCGGCGATGCCGCCCTGCTCGGCCAGCCATTTGAACACCGGCAGCACCGGCAGCCGCGCCAGATCGATGCCGACGCCGAGATGCTTCGGCAGCACGCGCGGAATGTTGTCGGTGAAGCCGCCGCCGGTGATGTGGGCGAACCCCTTCACCGCGCCGGTGTCGCGGATCGCGCGCAGGCAGGATTTCACATAGAGCCGGGTCGGCGTCAGCAGCGCGGCGCCAAGCGTCATGACCGGCGCGAACGGCGCCGGCGCGTCATAGGCAACGCCGGACTGCTCGACGATCTTGCGCACCAGCGAATAGCCGTTGGAGTGCACGCCGGAGGAAGCCAGCCCGATCACGGCATCGCCCGCCGCGATATCCGCGGTCGGCAGCAGCGTGCCGCGCTCGGCCGCGCCGACCGCAAAGCCGCCGAGGTCGTAATCGCCATCCTTGTAGAGGCCGGGCATCTCGGCGGTTTCGCCGCCGATCAGCGCGCAGCCGGATTCGCGGCAGCCCTCGGCGATACCAGCGACGATCTGCGCGGTGGCCTCCGGGTGCAGCTTGCCGCAGGCGAAATAGTCGAGGAAGAACAGCGGTTCCGCGCCCTGCACGACGAGGTCGTTGACCGACATCGCGACCAGATCGATGCCGATACCGCCATGAATGCCGGTCTCGATCGCGATCTTCAGCTTGGTGCCGACGCCATCGGTCGCGGCCACCAGGACCGGATCCTTGAAGCCGGCGGCCTTGAGGTCGAACAGCCCGCCGAAACCGCCGATCTCGGCGTCCGCGCCAGGCCGCGCGGTGGCCCGCACCATCGGCTTGATCAGATCGACCAGTCGATTGCCGGCGTCGATATCGACACCCGAATCCGCGTAAGTGAGCCCGTTTTTGCGCTCGGTCATGCCCAATTCCAGATGATCAGGGGCTGGTTACGAGGAATTCCGCCCCCGCGCAATGGCTCGCGGCGCTGCCGCCGCGATACTATGTAGATAACACAAGGCGGCTGCGCAAAAGAGCCGGATATCGAGTAAAATCAGGCTTCTAGCCGGGAAGCGATCCAAGTTGAGCATTCCGAACATCATCACCCTCGGCCGCATCATCCTGGTGCCGGTGATCGTCTGGGCCATCGTGTCCAGCCAGATGGAGATTGCGTTCGCGATCTTCGTGATCGCCGGCGTCTCGGACGCGGTCGACGGTTTCCTCGCCAAGCGCTTCAACATGACGAGCGAGCTCGGCGCCCTGCTCGATCCGCTCGCCGACAAGGCGCTCCTGGTGTCGATCTATGTCGCGCTCGGAATCTGGGGCGCGGTGCCGCGCTGGATCGTGATTCTCGTGGTGTCACGCGACATCATGATCGTCTCCGCCGTGATTGTGTCATGGTTGTTCGACAAGCCGGTCGAGATGAAGCCGCTGATGGTGTCGAAGCTGAACACGGTGGCGCAGGTCGCGTTCGCAGCGCTGGTGCTGGCCTCGCTCGGCTTCGGCTTTCAGCCACATCCTTACGACCTGATCCTGATGGGCCTGGTCACGATCTTTACTTTGGGTTCGGTGTCCCTCTATCTCGTGGAGTGGGTGCGGCACATGAGCACGATCGAAGCTCGGTAGGCGGGATCCGGAAAAGTGGAAGCCGGTTTTCCCGCGACAAACGCGACGCGTTTGCGCATGGCTAAAATGAAGTGGTTTGGAGACTTGCGTGGCCAGTAGCGTTCAACCTCGTCAATTGGCCTTGGCCCTGCCGCACGAGGAGAAGCTGACCCGCGACGATTTCCTTGAGGGCCCTGCCAATGAGGCGGCGCTGGCGCTGATCGACGGCTGGCCGGACTGGCCAAACCGAATCATGCTGCTGGTCGGGCCTGACGGCTCCGGCAAAAGCCACCTCGCCGCGATCTGGGCCGAGAGCGCCGGCGCGCGCTCGACCGCGGCGCATGCGCTGACCGCCGACACGGTGCCGACCGCGCTTGCGACCGGTGCGCTCGTCGTCGAAGACCTGAGGCCGGCGGATTTCGACGAGCGCGCGATGTTTCATCTTTTAAATCTGGCGCGCCAGGACGATGCCTACGTGCTGATCACGGCGCGCATTCCGCCCTCGGCGTTCGAGATCGAATTGCGCGACCTGCGGTCGCGGCTCCGCGCGGTGCCGACCGTGACGCTGCTGCCGCCGGACGACCAGCTGTTCCGCGGCCTGATCGTCAAGTTCTGCGCCGACCGCCAGATGAGCGTGGACGAACCGCTGGTCAGCTATCTGAGCAACCGGATCGAGCGTTCCTACGTTGCCGTCCGGCAGGCGGTCGAGCTCCTGGATACCGAGGCACTCCGGCTCGGCCGTCCCGTCACGCGGGCGCTGGCGGCGGAGCTGTTGCGCGACGCCTGATCCATCCCGCGGCTTGACGGCGCAGGCGAGCGGAACATCAATGTCATCGAAACGTCATCGCAATATCACATGGTCTCTGCGGCTCTCGGCTACACCGCCCCGGCCCCTGCCCTGAATTGGACCAGCACTTTATGGACTCGGCACAAGCTACTGAAATCAAAGAAAAAGAGGCGGAGTTTCCCGCCATTCCCGCAATCGCGACCAGCCCCGAACGCTTCATCAACCGGGAGCTCTCCTGGCTGCACTTCAACCGGCGGGTGCTCGAGGAATCGGTCAATCTCGGCCATCCCGTGCTGGAGCGGGTCCGCTTCCTGTCGATTTCGGCGAATAACCTCGACGAGTTCTTCATGGTCCGTGTCGCCGGCATCAAGGCGCAGGTCCGCGAGGGCATTACCGAGCGCAGCCCGGACGGCCTGCTGCCGGCCGATCAGCTCGTGATGATCAACAAGACCGTCTCGCAGCTCGCCTCCGACCAGCAGGCGATCTGGAGCGACCTGCGGGATATCCTGGCCAAGGTCGGCATCCAACTGGTCGACGGCCGCGACGTCACCAAGTCCGAGCGCAGCTGGATCGAGGATCACTTCCTCCACAGCATCTTCCCGCTGCTGACGCCGCTGGCGATCGACCCGGCGCATCCCTTCCCGTTCATCCCGAATCTCGGCTTCACGGTGGCGCTGCAATTGTCGCGGATCTCCGACGGCAAGGCGATGAACGCGCTGATCCGCATGCCCGGCAAGATCGACCGCTTCATCCGCATCCCCTCCAACAAGGAAGGCGCGCCGGCGCGGCTGATCACGCTGGAGCAGGCCACCGGTCTCTTCATCGGCCGCCTGTTCCCCGGCTACACCGTCAAGGGCCAAGGCGCATTCCGCATCATCAGAGACTCCGAACTCGAAATCGAGGAAGAGGCCGAAGACCTCGTTCGCCTGTTCGAGACCGCGCTCAAGCGGCGACGCCGCGGGTCGGTGATCCGGCTCGAGATCGAGGCCACGATGCCAGAGGAGCTGCGCATCTTCGTGCAGCACGCCTTGTCGGCCGCAGACGACGAAGTGATCCTGGTCGACGGCGTGCTGGCGATGAACGAGCTGTCGCAGCTCACCCGCCTCAATCGCCCCGACCTCGAATTCCCGCCCTATGTGCCGCGCCACCCCGAGCGGGTGCGCGATCATGGCGGCGATATCTTCGCCGCCATCCGCCAGAAGGACCTCGTGGTCCATCACCCCTACGAATCCTTCGACGTCGTGGTGCAGTTCCTGCAGCAGGCGGCACGCGATCCCGACGTGGTCGCGATCAAGCAGACGCTCTATCGCACCTCGAACAATTCGCCGATCGTGCGCGCGCTGGCGGAAGCCGCCGAGGCCGGCAAGTCGGTGACCGCGCTGATCGAGCTGAAGGCGCGCTTCGACGAGGAAGCCAATATCCGCTGGGCCCGCGACCTCGAACGCGCCGGCGTGCAGGTGGTCTACGGCTTCATCGAATTGAAGACGCATGCCAAGCTGTCGATGGTGGTGCGCCGCGAGGGCGGCAATCTCACGACCTATGTGCACACCGGCACCGGCAACTATCACCCGGTCACCGCGCGCATCTACACCGACCTCTCCTACTTCACCTCGGATCCGATCATCGGCCGCGACGTCGCGCGGGTCTTCAACTACATCACCGGCTATGCCGAGCCGAGCGACATCGAGAAGATGGCGGTGTCGCCGCTGACGCTGCGCAAGCGGATCATCGAGCACATCCACGGCGAGATCGCGCACGTCAAGCACGGCCGGCCCGGCGCGGTCTGGATGAAGATGAATGCGCTGGTCGACCCTGATATCATCGACGCGCTGTACGAGGCCTCGCAGGCCGGCGTCTCGGTCGAGCTCGTGGTGCGCGGCATCTGCTGCCTGCGGCCGGGGCTGCCGGGACTGTCGGAGAACATCCGCGTCAAATCGGTGATCGGCCGGTTCCTGGAACACGGCCGAATCTATTGCTTCGGCATGGGTCAGGGCCTGCCGAGCACAAAAGCTGCTGTGTATATCTCGTCCGCCGACATGATGCCGCGGAACCTCGACCGTCGCGTCGAGGTTCTCTGTCCGCTGCAAAATCCCACGGTGCATCAGCAGGTTCTCGAACAGATCATGGTCGCGAACCTGAAGGACACCGAGCAAAGCTGGCAATTGTTGCCGGATGGGTCGTCAACGCGTATGAAGGCCGCGAAAGGCGAAGAGCCCTTCAATCTGCATGACTACTTCATGACAAATCCGAGTCTGTCCGGCCGTGGTAAGTCTCTCAAGGAATCTTCACCGCGCCGTCTCACGCGTCGCAACGAGCGTCAGCAGCCATCGTCTTAAGGGGGCCTTACGGTGAAGCGGCCGCGGAAGCGCGCTTCCAGCGTCGCTGTCATCGATATCGGCTCGAACTCGGTTCGTCTCGTGGTCTACGAGGCGATGGCGCGCAGCCTCATCACAATCTTCAACGAGAAGGCGCTGTGCGGGCTCGGGCGCGAGGTGCAGAGCACCGGCCTGCTCGCAACCGATGCCGTCAACAAGGCGCTCACCGCGCTGCGCCGTTTTCGTGCGCTGTGCAGGATCCAGCAAGTCGGCCGCGTCTACGCGATCGCGACCGCGGCCTGCCGCGACGCCAAGAACGGTCCGGACTTCATCGCCAAGGCCGAGCGCATCTGCGGCGCCAAGATCGAGATCCTCACCGGACCGCGTGAAGCGAAGCTGTCCGCGCTCGGCGTCGTCTCGGGGGTGCACAATCCGAACGGCATCGTCGGCGATCTCGGCGGCGGCTCGCTCGAACTGATCGATGTCAAGGGCAGCCGCGTGCGCAGCGGCGTAACGCTGCCGCTCGGCAGCCTCGCGCTGCAGGACCTCTCCAACAAATCGCTCAAGCGCGCCGAACGCATCGTCAAAAACGAGCTGCTCGGCGTCGCCCAGCTCAAGACCGGGCGTGGCCGTACCTTCTATGCCGTCGGCGGCACCTGGCGTGCGCTGGCGCGCATTCACATCATCCAGAGCGGCTACCCGCTCAAGGTGATGCACGGCTATTCGATCCCGGCGGCCGACGCCCTCGACTTTGCGCAGCGGCTGCGACGGCTGGCGGCCACCAACATGCTGGCCAATATCGAGTCGGTCGCTGACGCGCGGCGGCCGCTATTGGCCTACGCCGCGCTCGTGCTCGAATACATCATCCGCGTGGCCCAGCCGAAGACCATCGTGTTCTCGACCTTCGGCGTACGCGAGGGCCTGCTCTACGAGATGCTGCCGCAGGCCGAACGCGCCAAGGACGGACTGCTGTGCGCCGCGCAGAACCTCAACGAATTGCTGTCGCGCTCGGCCCGCCACGCCCAGGAGCTGACGGCGTGGACCGACCGGCTGGTGCGCGTCGTCAGGCTGCGCGAGACTGAGGAAGACCGCAGGCTGCGGCACGTCGCGTGCCTGCTCTCCGACATCGGCTGGCGGGTGCATCCCGATCATCGCGGCGAGGAAACCCTCAGCCTGATCATGAACGGCAATTTCGGCTCGATCACGCATCAGGGCCGCGCCTTCGTCGCGCTCTCGGTGTTCTATCGCTACGCCGGGCTCAGCGAGGAAAACGAGCCGCCGCCGCAGATCCGCGCGCTGGTGACGCCGGCGATGGACGAGCGCGCCCGCGTGCTCGGCGCCGCATTTCGCGTCGCGCATCTGATCACGGCGGCGCGCACCGGCGTGCTGCCGGCAACCCATTTCCGCACCCAGGGCCGCAAGCTGATGCTGGTGTTCGAGCACCGGATGGTGGATCTGGTCGCCGACCGCGTCGGCAGCCGCTTCAAGCAATTGGCGCGGCTGGTCGGGCGCGCCGGCTCGATCGTGCGGCGCTAGACCTCACGCCGCCTTGGCGGCGTGCTTGGCCTTGCGGAGTGCGTGGCGGCGCCAGATCGACCCCACAACCAGCACCACGATGATGCCGAGCACCGCGAGCGCGATCTCGCCGCCATTGCCGCCATGGGCGAATTGCGGCGACATCCCGACCGACGTCAGCCAGGAATCGAGCTTGGTACCGAGCGGTCCGGCGAACAGCGCGTCCAGCTTCGGATGCACGGCGGGATCGGTCGCGATGACGTCGCCCGCGATCCAGCCGAGCAGCGCGGCGCCGGCCCAGACCAGGACCGGCAGCTTGGTGAGCAGCGCCATGATCAGCGCCGCGCCGGCAACGATCAGGGGAACGCTGATCGCAAGTCCGAGCACCAGCAGCGGCACGCTGCCGTTGGCGGCGGCGGCCACCGCGATCACATTGTCGAGGCTCATCACGATGTCGGCGACGACGACGATCTGAACCGCGGCCCACAGATGCGAGGCCGCGTGCACGCTGTCCTCGTCCTCCTGCTCCGGCACCAGCAGCTTGGCGGCAATCACGATCAGCGCCAGCCCGCCGACCAGCTTCAAATAGGGAAGCTCCATCAGGCTGGCGACGATGCCGGTGAAGATGACGCGCAGCAGCACCGCCGCGGCGGCGCCGAGAATCATGCCCCACAGGCGCTGGCGCGGCGCGAGCCCGCGGCAGGCGAGCGCGATCACGAGCGCGTTGTCGCCCGACAGCAGGACGTTGATCCAGATGATCTTGCCGACGGCGACCCAGAACGTCGGCGTCGCCATCTCGTTCTTGAATTCGGTGAAGAACGCGCCGATGTACGCCGGATCAAAGATCTGCCACAGCCAGTCCACAGCGAGTCCTATTCGGCCTTGCGGCCGCCCCTGGCGGCGGTCGTCCGCCGCTCCCCGGTTCTACTTCGACGCGGTCTCCTCGGCAGACCGCGCCACTTTCAGCAATACGGTGTCAGCCGACGATCTCGTTGCCGGCGAAGAACTGCGCGATCTCGATCACCGCGGTCTCCGGCGCATCCGAACCGTGCACCGAGTTCTCGCCGATCGACTTCGCATAGAGCTTGCGGATGGTGCCTTCAGCGGCCTTCGACGGGTCGGTCGCGCCCATCACGTCGCGATATTTCAGGATAGCGCCCTCGCCTTCCAGCACCTGGACCACAACCGGGCCCGAAGTCATGAAGTCGACCAGCTCGCCGAAGAACGGACGCGCCTTGTGGACGGCGTAGAAGGTCTCGGCCTGGCCGCGGGTCATGCGGATGCGCTTCTGCGCCACGACCCGCAGGCCCGCCTTCTCGATCACCGCATTGACCGCGCCGGTCAGGTTGCGCTCGGTGGCGTCGGGTTTGATGATCGAAAAGGTGCGTTCAATCGCCATGATTTCGTCCTTGTAAACTTGGCTGGGAGTTGCCGGGGCTTATATCGGCGCGATGGGATAACGGCAAGCGACCCTGTGACGCGTTAGCCTTTAGTTTTGACGCATTTTCACGACGAAAACCGTCGTTAGGGCGCCCTCCGGACAGCGGCCGGCTCGGCCAACTTACCGCGATTTCACCTAGGTGAACCCATTCTGTCAGCGCCGTGCCGCTGCCGTTCAGCTCAAGTCACATAGGCTCTGCAGCGATCGGACGCCTTGCTGGCCCCCCATCCGCAAGCCTCACAGGACGTCTCGGGAAATGTCACCGCGGGCGCGTCGCGCGCGCCCATACCTCGAGGAGACGATCATGTTACGCAAACTCTCGCTTGCCGCCGTCGCCGCGGTTTCGCTCGGTGCCGCCGCGCTCGCCCCGACCTCCGCTTCTGCGTGGGGTGGTTGGCATGGCGGCTGGCACGGTGGATGGCACCACGGCTGGTGGGGCGGTCCGCGCGTCATCGTCGGCGGCCCGGCCTATTACGGCGGTTATGGCTACGGCGGCGGCTGCTACGTGCGCCGCGTGGTGCCGACCCCGTGGGGGCCCCGCTGGCGCCTGGTCAACCGCTGCTACTGATCCATCGAATCTACGACTGCTCCCCTGACTTGCTTCTCGCCCCGGCCCTCGCGCCGGGGCTTTTTTCGGGTCCGCCGGGGGAACCCGGGCATATATGGGACCCACTACCTCAAGGCGAGAGCAAGGCGCGGAAACCAAATTCGGGGTCGCGACTTGTCATGGCGAGGAGCTACTCGAACATGCGAGGTGGAACTCGCCAAGAGACATGCCATGACGATGACAATGAGCAAGATCGACAAGGACGCCGATCAGATTGATCACAAGACCTGCCGTTACATCTGCGATGCCGTAGGCGAACGGCTTCAGCAAAGCATGCGGCCAGAGCCCGCACTTTCGTCTCGCCTGCAGCAACTCCTCGATGAGATGCAACGACGGGAAGGCGATCGCCATTAGATGTTGAGGGCTGACCAGCAGCCCAATTGCGTTTTTGCAACAGCTCCGGGAGAGATTTTACGAACAGACGGGGTTGCGTTTGGCGGCGGGTCCGGTGACAACGCTGCATGCTCTCCATCACTGACATCTCGGTCCGGATCGCCGGACGGCTGTTGATCGATCACAGTTCGGTGCAAATTGTACCCGGAGCCCGCGTCGGATTTGTCGGCCGCAACGGCGTCGGCAAATCGACGCTGTTTCACGCCATCCGGGGCGACATCCCGACCGAGAGCGGCAGCATCGCGCTGCCGCCGCGCTGGCGTATCGGCAGCCTCGCGCAAGAAGCGCCCGACGGGCCCGAAAGCCTGATCAACGTCGTGCTGAAGGCCGATCTCGAGCGCGACGCGCTGCTGCGCGAGGCCGAGACGGCGCACGATCCGCACCGGATTGCCGAAATCCAGACCCGGCTGGTCGACATCGACGCCCATTCCGCGCCCGCCCGTGCCGCGGCGATCCTCTCCGGCCTCGGCTTCTCGACATCAGACCAGGCGCGGCCGTGCGCGGAATTTTCCGGCGGCTGGCGCATGCGCGTGGCGCTGGCGGCGACGCTGTTCTCCGCGCCCGACCTCCTGCTGCTGGACGAGCCGACCAACTATCTCGATCTCGAAGGCACCTTGTGGCTCGAGAACCACCTCGCCAACTATCCGCGCACCGTGATCGTGATCAGCCACGACCGCGACCTGCTGGACACCTCGGTCGATCAGATCCTGCACCTCGATCGCGGCCGGCTGACGCTCTACAAGGGCACCTATTCCTCGTTCGAGGACCAGCGCGCCGCGCGCGAATTGCTCGACGCCAAGCACGCCAAGCGGCAGGCCGATGAGCGCAAGCGCTTGCAGGACTTCGTCGACCGCTTCAAGGCCAAGGCCTCGAAGGCGCGGCAGGCGCAGTCGCGCGTGAAGATGCTGGAGCGGATGAAGCCGATCACCGCGCTGGTGACCCAGGATGTTCATGAGATCTCGTTCCCGGCGCCGGAGAAGCTGCTGTCGCCGCCGATCATCGCGGTCGATGACGTCTCGGTCGGCTACGAGCCCGGCAAGCCGGTGCTCAATCGCGTGACGCTGCGCGTCGATACCGACGACCGCATCGCGCTGTTAGGGGCCAACGGCAACGGCAAGTCGACGCTGGTCAAGCTGCTGGCGGGCAAGCTCGCGCCGTTTGCCGGCCGGATCACGAGGGCCGACAAGCTGTCGGTCGGCTATTTCGCCCAACACCAGGTCGACGAGCTCAATCTCGACGGCTCGCCCTATGATCACATCCGCAAGCTGATGCCGGAGGCGCCGGAGAGCAAGGTGCGCGGCCGCGTCGGTGCGATCGGCTTCTCCGGCAAGGCCGGCGACACGCTGGTGAAGAGCCTGTCGGGCGGCGAGAAGGCGCGGCTGCTGCTGGGGCTTGCCACGTTCTACGGCCCGAACATGATCATCCTGGACGAGCCGACCAACCACCTCGATATCGACAGCCGTGCGGCGCTCGCGGAGGCGATCAACGAATTCCCCGGCGCCATCATCATGGTCTCGCATGATCGCTATCTGATCGAGGCCTGCGCCGACCGCCTGTGGGTCGTGGCCAACCAGACCGTCACGGCCTATGACGGCGATCTCGACGAATATCGACGCATGATCCTGTCGGCCAATGACGGCCGGCCGGCCTCGCGCGAGCGCGTCAAGGAGGCCGCGAAGCCGGAGCGCATCCGCAACGAGAAGCGTGCTTCACCCAGGCAGCGGGTCGCGCAAGCTGAGGCCGAGATCGAGCGCATCAACGCCATCATCGCCAAGATCGATACCGCACTCGCATTGCCCGATATTTTTACCCGCGACCCCAAGCAGGCCGCGCAACTGACCAAGGCGCGCGCCGGCGCCGAGAGCGCGTTACAGCGCGCCGAGGAAGACTGGCTGGAAGCCAGCGCCGAACTCGACGAAGCGGCGAGTTAGACCGGGCGGAGCCACATATCCGATGTCGTCCCTGCGAAAGCACTAGCGTATATACATATCCTCCGCAGTCTTTCCGGAGTCTTCTCAAAGAGTTGGCCGAAAACCGCAGAGAACTTACTCATCTGCACTAGGGTTGCGCCCGCCGATGCGAAAGCAGGGACCCATAACCACAGATGGTCGTTGCTGCACGATCGTCGAACGACGAGTCCCCATAACCACATCCGCCGCGGCGTATGGGTCCGTGCTCCCGTGCGCAATTGCGCACTAGGCAGGGACGACCCGTGGAGGGAGCCGAGGCTCTCATTCTATCCGGTGTGATGTCCGCGCGTCCGGTATCATGCCCGCGCATGCAGGCATTGGCCTGCCGCTGCGGCGAAAACGCTCTAGCCGTGCGAGGTCTTTTTCTTCTTCGGCTTCGCCTGCTTCGGCTCGGGCACGGGATCCGGGCCGCGCTCGACGGACGACAGGCGCCCCGAGGTAAAGGTGTAGATGCCGGCGCGCGCGCCGCGCGACCAGGTCACGACCGCAACGCGCCCGCCGCCCGGAGCGCTGGACAGGTTGACGCTGTCGGGCGCGCCGATGCCGCGCACGACGTCGCATTCAGTGTGGCCGAGTGCAACGCTGCCGCCCGTTGGCTGCGGCGGTGGTGCACCGCCGGCCTGTGCGTTGGCATCGGTGGCGCCCGGCGGCGGTGCCATGCCTGGACAGCTGCCGTCGGCACTGACGAGATCGTCGTTCGTCACCGGCTTGTCCGGCGTCAGTGGGGGCGATTCGATCGAGATGTTGCGGATGAACACCCGCCCGGGACGCGAGAACCATTCCGCATCGCGCGAAAACAAGTCGGATCCGGCGCCCGAACAGCCGGCAAGTCCCGGTGCAAGCACCAGCAACGCCAGCAGCGACTTCCGACTGAATGTTCCGTCCCGCACGATCGACAAAGCTCCTACCCCTTACCTAAGGGCTTGTCCGAACATCACTTTGCGGCATGACCGTGGCCCGCCCCAAGAAACGTCGAATTATCATTAATTAGTAGCTATCGCTATTGGCGCCGCTGCCAGCGTCCCCGCTCGTCGGTCTGCCAATAGGTGACCTCGAAGCCGCGCGCCTTGCAAGCGGTCCAGCTTTCCCTGGCCGAGGCCACCGCGTCGGGGTCGTCGCCGTTGAACACGAGGACCACCCGCTCGTAGCTGTCGCAGTCGGCCGGCAGCGCCGCATTGTCGACCAAGAAGCGGACATTGGCCCGATTCGGGTTGCCCTCCTCGATCGACAGGATGATCGGCTGGTCCTGCGCGTCGGCAACGCGCGAAGTCGCGTGCGGTAGGAACGAATCGTCGCTGTAGGTCCACAGATGCGCGTCGAGCGTCTCGGCACGCTCCTGTGACGTCGATTGCACGACCACGCGCCAGCCGCGCTCGAGCGACTTCTCGAGCAGTGGCGGCAGCACGCTCTCCAGCGTCATGTTCTGCAGGTGGTAGAACAGAACCTCGGTCATGCGCCGGCCGACACTCTATTTCCTGGCTTCATAATAGTCGGAGACCAGCCGCTCGAGCAGCCGGACTCCATAACCCGAACCCCAGCTCTGATTGATCTCGGTCTTCGGCGCGCCCATCGCGGTGCCGGCGATGTCGAGATGCGCCCACGGCGTGCCGTCGACGAAACGCTGCAGGAATTGCGCTGCCGTGATCGAGCCGCCGTTGCGCCCGCCGGTGTTCTTCATGTCGGCAAATTGCGAATCGATCTGCTTGTCGTATTCGGGACCGAGCGGCATGCGCCACACCTTCTCGCCGGTCTCGAGCCCGACCTTGGCCAGCCGCTCGGCGAGTTCGTCGTTGTTAGAGAACATGCCGGCGTGATCGGTGCCGAGCGCGACCATGATCGCGCCGGTCAGCGTGGCCAGATCGACCATGAATTTCGGCTTGAACTTCTTGGCGACATACCAGAGCACGTCGGCGAGCACGAGGCGTCCCTCGGCGTCGGTGTTGATGATTTCGATGGTCTGGCCGGACATCGAGGTGACGATGTCGCCCGGACGCTGCGCATTGCCGTCGGGCATGTTCTCGACAAGGCCGATGGCACCGACCGCATTGACGCGGGCCTTGCGCGCCGCCAGCGCGTGCATCAGCCCGACCACGCAGGCCGCACCGCCCATGTCACCCTTCATATCCTCCATGCCGCCGGCCGACTTGATGGAGATACCGCCGGTGTCGAAGCAGACGCCCTTGCCGACGAACGCGACCGGCGCCTCGCTCTTCTTGCCGCCGTTCCAGCGCATGATCACGGTGCGGCCGGGTCGCGCCGATCCCTGCGCGACGCCGAGCAGCGCGCCCATGCCGAGCTTGGTCATCGCCTTGACGTCGAGCACCTCGACGCTGACGCCGAGCTTGCGAAGCTGGCTGGCGCGGCGTGCGAATTCCTCGGGATACAGCACGTTCGGCGGCTCGTTGACGAGCTCACGCGCCAAATACACACCGTCGACGACGGACGCTTCAGGCGCGTAGGCCTTCCTGGCGGCGGCAACATCGTCGACGGCGATCGAGACGTCGGCCCGCAGGGCGCCGTCCTCGCCGTCCTTCTTCTTGGTCTTGTAGCGGTCGAACTTGTAGGCGCGC
Source organism: Bradyrhizobium sp. USDA 4503 (assembly GCF_054055815.1). Taxonomy (NCBI): domain Bacteria; kingdom Pseudomonadati; phylum Pseudomonadota; class Alphaproteobacteria; order Hyphomicrobiales; family Nitrobacteraceae; genus Bradyrhizobium; species Bradyrhizobium sp. USDA 4503. Next base: position 975,252 of record NZ_JBSRXS010000001.1, on the reverse strand, counting down.
AGACGGATGCCGGTGGCGATCGCGGCGGCCTGGCCGGCGGCCATCGCGGCTTCGGGCAGTTCCGCGACCACGGTCATCGAACCGCTGCCGGCATTGAGCTTGCCGGCCGCCACGCCGCCAAACTTGAGAAAATCCTTCTCCTTGAGGTCGGCCGCCTTGCCGGTGCCGATCACGATCAGCCGCTCGACCTTGATTCCCTCCGGCGCCAGGATGTCGAGGACCGCCCCACTCTTGCCCTTGAACTGGTTGGCGGCCGCGGCCCGCTTGACCGTCTCGGCGGCAACTCCCAGCGCCTTCCGGGTGGCGGCTCCCAGCTTCAATTGGTCGTCGCAAAAGACCACCAGAATACCGCGAGCGGACGCGGAGATCGGAACAAAGCCGACCTTGACGGCGTCGGACATAGGAAAATCCTCCAGAACTCAGGGTGTTGCTCGGACCTGAGGCGGTCCTTCCGGCACGCGGGGTGAGCATTGCGATGGCGGTCCGGAACCAGTCCGGACCGGGCTTGTCGTACACTATGACCTGCCGGCTGCGCCGCTGCCAAGCGCCGGAGTGGCCGGAAGGCCACAAAAGCGATTAATTAACCATAAATTAAGCGTGCCTTGGCCCGGCCATTTTGTTGACGGATCAAAGGGATGGTAGTGAGAGAGTGACTAGAGAGTGAGCCGGACGGGTCCGCGGCTCGACCATAGGGGAACCCGGGTTGACGGGGATGGTCGAAAGCCGTGCGTTTGGTTGCGTGCAGGGGGCCTTGGGGGTCGTGCGGTAGCGATGGGGTCGATCGACAAGTACATCTTCAAAACGACGCTGGCGTCGTTTGCGCTTGTCCTGGTCAGCCTCACCGGCGTGATCTGGATTACGCAAGCGCTGCGCGGCATCGATCTGATGACCAGCCAGGGTCAGACCATCCTCACCTTCCTTGGCATCACCGGTCTCGTGATTCCCGCCCTGGTGCTGATCATCGCCCCGATCGCGCTAATGATCGCGATCTCCCATACGCTGAACAAGCTCGCGACCGATTCCGAAATCATCGTCATGAACGCGGCGGGCTTCTCACCGATCCGGCTGTTCCGGCCGTTCTTCCTTGCCACCTGCGTGGTGGCGGCGCTGGTCGCCTTCATCGGCGCCTATCTCGCCCCCGACGGCATGCGTCGAATCAAGCAGTGGGACGCCGAGATCACCGCCGACGTGCTGACCAACATCCTGCAGCCCGGCCGCTTCGCCCAGCTCGACCAGAACTTGACGATCCGGATCCGCGAGCGCCTGCCCGGCGGCGTGCTCGGCGGCGTCTTCGTCGACGATCGCCGCGATCCGCAGGAGCGCGTCACCATCATCGCCGACCACGGCACCGTGCAGAAGACCGACCGAGGCTCGTACCTCGTGCTCTATGACGGCAATCTGCAACGGTTCGAGGTTGGCAAGCGTGATCCGGCGCTGGTCGCGTTCGCCCGTTACGCCTTTGACATGTCGAAATTCTCGCAGGGCCGCGACGTCACGCTCGGGATTCGCGAGCGCTATCTCTGGGAGCTGATGTGGCCGGACGAGGAAGACAAGACCTATCAGCAGCTGTCGGGCCAGTTCTTCGCGGAGCTGCATGATCGCTTCATGGCGCCGATCTATCCGTTTGCGTTCGCTGCCCTCACCTTCGCCTTCCTCGGCGCGCCGCGCACCACGCGCCAGAGCCGCAATTTCTCGATCGGCGGCTCGGTATTCGCGGTGTTCGGCCTGCGCATGGTCGGGTTCGCCTGCTCGGTCATGGCGGTGAAGACGCCGCTCGCGGCGCTGGTGCAGTATCTGATGCTGTTCGGCGGCATCGGCATCGGCATCTGGATGATCGTCGGCGGCGTGGTCGTCGAACCGCCGCCGCGGCTGATGGAAGCGATCAACAGGAATAACGAGCGCATTGCGCGCCTCTTCCGGAGGCCGGCAACCGCATGAGCATGGTCACAAACACGCTCGGGCGTTATTTCGCCGGCCGCTTCGTGGTCGCGGCGGTGGGCGTGTTCGCGGGCATCTTCGTGCTGCTCGTGCTGGTCGATTACATCGAGATGGTGCGCAAGACGTCGGGCCTCGTCTCGGCCTCCGCGATCACGGTCGCGGAAACTTCGCTATTCCGGGTGCCGCAGCTGCTCGAGAAGCTGATGCCGTTCTGCGTGCTGATCGGCGCCATGACCTGCTACCTCGCTTTGTCGCGTCGGCTGGAGCTCGTCGTGGCCCGCGCCGCCGGCGTCTCGGCCTGGCAATTCATCTCGCCGGCGCTGGCCAGTGCGATCATGCTCGGCATCTTCGCGACCACCGCCTACAATCCGGTATCGGCCAATCTGCGCGAGCTGTCCAAACGGATGGAAGCCGAGCTGTTCGGCTCGGCGCCCGGCGGCGGCATTCAGGACGCGTCCGGCTTCTGGCTGAACCAGATCAACGACGAGGGTCAGGCGATCATCAATGCGGCCCGCAGCGAGCAGCAGGGCGTCCGGCTGACCGGCCTCACCGTGTTCCGATTCGATACGGCGCTCCAGTTCAAGGAGCGAATCGAAGCGCGCGAAGCGGCGCTCGAAGACGGCCGTTGGGTGTTCAAGGGCGTGCGCCGATTCACCCTCGATAAGCCTCCGGTGGATCAGGACACCTTCTACTTGACCACCACCCTTACCCCGGCACAGGTGCGCAACAGTTTCTCCACCCCGGAAACTGTGTCCTTTTGGCAACTGCCGAACTACATCCGTTCGTCGGAGAGCTCAGGGTTCGCGACGGCCGGCTATCGCTTGCAGTATCACAAGCTCATCGCACAGCCGTTTTTGCTGGCTGCGATGGTGATGTTGGCGGCTTCTGTGAGCCTCCGCTTCTTTCGGATGGGCGGCGTGCAGAAGATGGTTTTGAGTGGCGTGGGCGCAGGCTTTCTGCTCTACGTGCTGTCGAAAGTAACTGAAGATTTGAGCAAGGCTGAGTTGATGCATCCCATCGCTGCGGCGTGGTTGCCTGTCGTTGTGGGCAGCCTCACCGGTTTCTTAGCCTTGCTGTACCAGGAGGACGGGTAGTGGCTATCGTCGCCGCCCGCCAGTTGAGGTCGCCTGCTCTCGGGCGGCGCAGTGTCCTGCGCCGTCAACGGAGCCGCATGGCCGCGTTTGGCGTTTCGATCTCAGCTCTCCTCGCCGCGTTCGTCGTGGTCAGCGCGCTCGATGTTGTCGCGTCGACGCCGGCTGCCGCGCAGGCCTTCACCTACAATCCGCGTCCGCCGAAGCCGCCCCGCCCGCCGGCCAAGAATGACGGGCAGATGCTCGTTCAGGCGACCGAGGTCGATTACGACTACAACAACCAGCGCATCTCGGCCGTCGGCAACGTCCAGATGTTCTACAACGGCACCAGCGTCGAGGCCGACAAGGTCATCTACGACCAGAAGACCAAGCGTCTTCATGCCGAAGGCAACATCCGCATGACCGATGCGGAAGGCAAGATCACCTACGCCAACATCCTTGATCTCAGCGACGACTACCGCGATGGGTTCGTCGATTCGCTGCGCGTCGACACCGAAGACCAGACCCGCATGGCGGCGACCCGCGCCGATCGGTCCAGCGGCAATTACACGGTGTTCGACAACGGCGTTTATACCGCCTGTGCGCCCTGTAAGGATGATCCGAAGAAGCCGCCGCTCTGGCAGGTCAAGGGCGCGCGCATCATCCATAACCAGACCGAGAAGATGCTCTATTTCGAGAACGCCCAGCTCGAGTTCTTCGGCGTTCCGATGGCGTATCTGCCCTATTTCTCGACGCCCGATCCGACCGTGAAGCGCAAGAGCGGCTTCCTGATGCCGGGCTTCACCACGTATTCGGCGTTCGGCGTCGGCGTCGAAATCCCCTATTACTTCGCGCTCGCGCCGGACTTCGACGCGACGTTCAATCCGCGCATCACCTCGAAGCAGGGCGTGCTGTTCCAGGGCGAATTCCGTCAGCGCCTGTCGAACGGCGCCTATCAGATCCGGCTCTACGGCATCGACCAGCTTGATCAAGGCGCCTTCGCCGGCCAGCCCGGTGACCGCCAGTTCCGCGGCGGCATCGAGACCAAGGGTCAGTTCGCGCTGAACGACAAATGGACCTGGGGCTGGGACGGCGTGCTGCTGTCCGACTACTACTTCATGTCCGATTACCGGCTGGCCCAGTACAAGGATCCGTTCGGATCGTTCCTGTCGCTGCCGACCGAGGCGATCTCGCAGCTCTATCTGACCGGCGTCGGCAACCGCAGCTTCTTCGACGCACGCGCGATCTATTATCTCAGCTACTCCGGCAACCAGAACCAGGTTCCGGTGGTCGCGCCCGTTATCGACTACAACAACGTGATCAACAGCCCGATCTTCGGTGGCGAGTTCAGCTACAAGGTGAACTTCACCAACCTGACCCGCGAAACCGCGGTGTTCGACCCGATCACGACGACGGCCAACACCAACGGCCTGTGCCTGACCACATCCGCGGACCCGATGGCGCGCACGCCGTCGCAGTGCCTGCTGCGCGGCATGCCGGGCACCTACACAAGGCTGACCGCCGAGGCGCAGTGGCGTAAATCCTATACCGACCCGCTCGGCCAGATCTGGACGCCGTTCGTCGGTGTCCGCGCCGATGCCATCAACGCCGACATCTCGAACCAGCCGGGCGTTTCCAACTTCCTGCCGGTCGGCGACACCCAGACGGTCCGCCTGATGCCGACCGTCGGCTTCGAGTACCGCTACCCCTTCATCAACGTGCAGCCGTGGGGCACGACGACCATCGAGCCGATTGCGCAGGTCATCATCCGGCCCGACGAACCCAGCGCCGGCAAGCTTCCGAACGAGGACGCGCAGAGCCTGGTGTTCGATACCTCGAACCTGTTCGCGATCGACAAGTTCTCCGGCTACGACCGCGTCGAAGGCGGCAGCCGCGCCAATGTCGGCGTGCAGGCCACCACGCAGTTCGATCGCGGCGGCAGCGTCAAGGCGATGTTCGGACAGTCCTACCAGATGTTCGGGTTGAACTCGTTCGCAGTCGCGGACGTCACCAACACCGGCATCGATTCCGGCCTGCAGAATCCGCGCTCGGACTATGTCGCGAGCCTCGCCTACTCGCCCAACCGCACCTACACGTTCAGCGTCCGCTCGCGGATGGACGAGGCGACCTGGAACATCAACCGGTTCGAGGCCCAGGCCAGCGCGAACTTCGACCGCTGGTCGGTCAGCCTGATGTACGGCGACTATGCCGCGCAGCCGGAGCTTGGCTATTTGACGCGCCGCGAAGGCATCCTCGCCAGCGGATCGATCAAGGTGGCGGCGAACTGGGTGGTTCAGGGCGCGGCGCGCTGGGACCTTGAAGCGAACAAAATCAACCAGTACGCGTTCGGCGCGGGCTATGTGGACGACTGCTTCGTGCTGGCCGCCAACTATGTCACGTCCTATACCTATCAGGCTGGCTCGACGCCGCCCGTCCTCAGCCACGCGTTCATGTTCCAGATCGGGCTGCGGACGATCGCGCAGACCTCCACGTCCAGCAGTTCGGCTGGCATGCAGTAGCGAGCGGTCTGGCGGGGTGCTTGGATTGCCTGCGGGCCTGTGGCTCCGGCTTGAATTGGTTTAAACGGCTGACATGACGATAATGACGACCGGTAGCCTGCCAACGCGCCGCCATCAGCTAGTGTTGAGTTCCCTGCTGGCTCTTTTCCTCCTGCTCGGAGGCGGTGCGCGACTGCATGCCCAGACCATCGCCGTGATGGTCAATGGCGAGCCCATCACCAATTACGACATCGAGCAGCGCGCCAAGCTGAACGCCCTGACCGGCGGCAGGACGCCTGATCGGAAGACCGTCCTCGACGAGCTGATCGATGAGAAGCTGAAGATCAAGGAAGCCAAGAAATTCGGCGTCGATCCCTCCGCCGGCGATATCGACCAGTCCTTCGGCGGCATGGCGCAGCGGATGCGGCTTTCCGGCGACCAGCTCACCAAGGTGCTCGAGGGCAAGGGCATCCGCCCGGATACGCTGAAGCAACGCATCAGGGCCGACATGGTCTGGACCAGCCTGGTCCGCGGCCGCTTCAAGGAAAGCCTGCAGGTTGGCGAAAAGGACGTGGCCAACGCGGTCAAGGAGGCCGGAGGCGCGGCTGAGGCCGAGGCATTCGAATACAGGATGCAGCCGGTCGTTCTGATCGTGCCCCGCGGCGCGCCGCAGTCGGAGTTCGAGGGACGCCGCAAGGAAGCGGACAGCCTGCGCGAGCGCGTCACCAGTTGCGAGGAAGCCAACACCTTCTTCAAGTCGATGCGCAACGCCGCGATCCGCGAGATCGTCGTGAAGACCTCGGCCGACCTGCCGCAGTCGCTGCGCGACATCCTGGACAAGACCCCGGTCGGCCACCTCACCCCTCCCGAGGTCACCAAGCAGGGAGTTGAAATGGTCGCCCTCTGCGGCAGAAAGGCAACCACCGTCGACACGCCGAAGAAGCGTGAGATGCGCGACAAGATGTACGTGCAGAAGTACGAGGCGAAGTCGAAGGCCTACCTGCAGGAAGTCCGAAAAGCCGCGATGATCGAATATCCAGGCGGGCGATGATCGACTATCGTTGACGCATGGCTCAACCTCTCGCACTTACATCCGGCGAGCCCGCAGGCATCGGCCCCGACATCACGCTCGCCGCATGGCTGCGCCGCCGCGAACTCGATCTCCCGCCGTTCTATCTGCTGGGCGACCGCGCCGCGCTTGCCGAACGCGCCAAGACGCTCGGGCTTGCCGTCGAGTTGGCCGAGGTCAGCGCCGCGGAGGCATCCACGACGTTCGCACGCGCCCTTCCCGTGGTTGCGACCGGCAAGACGGTGACGGCGCGACCGGGCCAGCCCGACGGCACGAGTGCCGATGCGGCGCTGGCATCGATCCGGCAGGCCGTCGCCGATGTCGCCGCCGGCAAGGCCAGCGCCGTCGTCACCAATCCGATCGCCAAGAACGTGCTGTACCGCGCCGGCTTCCGACATCCCGGCCATACAGAGTTCTTGGCCGAGCTTGCCGCAAACGGCGGGCGCGCGCCGCAGCCGGTGATGATGCTGTGGTCGCCGGCGCTCGCCGTCGTCCCGGTGACGATCCATGTGTCGGTCCGCGAGGCGCTGGCGCAATTGACGACCGACCTGATCGTGTCGACCGCGCGGATCGTGGTCGCGGACATGAAGGCGCGGTTCAGCCTCGCGGCGCCGCGGCTCGCCATTGCCGGCCTCAATCCGCATGCCGGCGAAGACGGCACGCTCGGCATGGAAGACGTCGAGATCGTCGCGCCCGCGGTCGAGATCCTGCGCCGCGACGGCATTGCCGTCCGGGGCCCGCTGCCGGCCGACACCATGTTCCACGCAGCCGCGCGCAAGACCTACGACTGCGCGATCTGCATGTATCACGACCAGGCGCTGATCCCGATCAAGACCGTCGCGTTCGAGGACGCCGTCAACGTCACGCTGGGGCTGCCCTTCATCCGGACCTCGCCCGATCACGGCACCGCATTCGATATCGCCGGCACCGGCAAGGCCAATCCGTCGAGCCTGATCGCCGCCCTCCGGCTCGCCGCGCGCATGGCCGCGGCATCAAGCTAAGTGAGCACGATCGACGATCTGCCGCCGCTGCGCGACGTCATTCGCGAGCATTCGCTGTCGGCGCGCAAATCGCTCGGCCAGAATTTTCTGCTCGATCTCAACCTCACCGCGCGCATTGCCCGCGCCGCGGGCCCGCTGGAAGACTCCACCGTGATCGAGGTCGGCCCCGGTCCCGGCGGCTTGACGCGCGCGCTGCTTGCGCTGGGTGCCAAGCGCGTGATCGCCATCGAGCGCGACGAGCGGGCGCTGGCTGCGCTCGACTATATCGCCAAGCGCTATCCCGGCCGCATCGAGATCGTGCATGGCGACGCGCAGCGCTTTGACCCGCGTCCCTTGCTCGATGGCGCCAAGGCCAAGATCGTCGCCAACCTGCCCTACAACATCGCGACCCAGCTGCTGGTCGACTGGCTGTCGATCGAGCCGTGGCCGCCCTGGTACGACATGATGGTCCTGATGTTCCAGCGCGAGGTCGCCGAGCGCATCGTCGCCCATGAGGACGAGGAGGCGTATGGCCGGCTCGCGGTGCTCGCCAACTGGCGCGCCGAGACCAAGATCCTGTTCGACATCTCGCCCGCGGCCTTCGTGCCGCAACCGAAGGTCACGTCCTCGGTGGTACGATTGATACCGCGCGCCGCGCCCGAGCCGTGCGACCGCCGCATGCTCGAGCAGGTCGCAGCCGCCGCCTTCGGCCAGCGCCGCAAGATGCTGCGCCAGAGTTTGAAATCGCTGTCGGTCGATCCGGCGCGGCTTGCTGCCGCAGCCGATATCGACGCGACACGGCGCGCCGAAACCATTCCGGTCGCGGGCTTTGTTGCCATGGCCCGGGAATTGGCCGATATACGGGCCACAAAATAGAACAACAGGAGAAAACGTAATGGCGCGTATGGTTCGCCAATCCCTCGTCAAATTCGATGCACCGCTGTGCGAAACCATCGTCGACACGCCGAAGCCCCAGGGACGCGAAGTGCTGGTGCGCATCGAGCGCTGCGGCCTGTGCCATTCCGATCTCCACATCCAGGACGGCTACGCCGATCTCGGCGGCGGCAAGAAGCTCGACACCACCCGCGGCATGACCCTGCCCTTCACGCTCGGCCATGAGATCGCGGGCGTGGTCGACGAGGTCGGCCCCGATGCGCCGAAGGATCTGATCGGGACGAAGAAGGCCGTCTTCCCCTGGATCGGCTGCGGCCAGTGCCGCGACTGCCTCGCCGGCGACGAGAACCTCTGCGTCAAGCAGCGCTTCCTCGGCGTCTCGATCGACGGCGGCTTCGCCACCCACGTGCTGGTGCCCGACGCAAAATACCTGCTCGATTACGATCCGCTGCCGGTCAACCAGGCCGCCACCCTGATGTGCTCCGGTGTCACCGCCTATGGCGCGCTGAAGCGCCTGGTCGATCGTCCGCGCCAACGCAATTTGCTGCTGATCGGCCTTGGCGGCGTCGGCATGATGGGCCTGTCATTCGCGCAGGCGATGTTCAAGCAGCCGATCACGGTTGCCGATCTCAGCCCCGCGGCGCGCGAGACCGCGCTGAAAAACGGCGCGGCGGCCGCCTATGACCCGGCAGAGCCCGATGTCGTCAAGCGCATGCTGAAGGAGAGCGACGGCGGCTTCGACGGCGTCGTCGACTTTGCCGGCAACGAGAAGTCGATGGCGTTTGCGGTGTCGACGGTCGCGCGCGGCGGCAAGATCGTGGTGTCCGGCCTGATGGGCGGCCAATTCACGCTGCCGATGGTGCAGTGGGTGTACAAGCGCATGACCATCGAAGGCTTCATGGTCGGCACGCTGGCCGAAGGTCAGGAATTGATGGCGCTCGCCCGCGCCGGCAAGATCAAGCCGACGCCGATGAAGGAAGAGCCGATGGCCGACGTCCAGAAATGGATCGACGAGCTGCGCGCCGGCAAGGTCGTCGGACGCATCGTCCTGAAGAACTAGAGCATGATCCGGAACAGCGTGACGCGGTTTTCCGAAAGATCACGCTGAGACATGACGTCCCGCCGGTGCTGCTACCGCCAGCGGGACGCGGCCGCTCCGATGGAACCTGACGGTCGAACCAAGCCATCGTTCGGTTCACGTTCCGCGGCCTCGGGCTCGCCGCAATTGCGGCACGCCGCGAGCCCCAATTAAGCCCCACCCGTTCCGGATTTGCGGCGCATTGCGACCCAACTCTTTGCCGAGATTGGGATCTCCAGCGTTTGCGTTAAAAAAGAGATACCGGGGACGCGTATGTCAAATCGTTCAGCGAAATTCGCTGCGGCGCTTGCCGCCAGCATCCTGGCCGGCGCCAGTTGCAGCGCCATGGCCCAGACCGCCGCCAATACGGCCAATAGCACCAACAACACGGCGGACACCTGCCTGGCCGCGCCCAAGGGAACTGCGCCTGCGGGAAGCCACTGGTTCTACCATCTCGATCGCAGCAAGAAGAAGTGCTGGTATCTCGGCGAGGCCAAGAACGAGGCCAAGAACAAGGCCGCCAAGACGGCGACGACGAGCACGCAGCAGCCGCCAGCGGCAGCAGCGCCCGATACCACAACGGCCGACGCGACGCCGCCACAGAGCCAGCCGACGCCGCAGAGCCAGCCCGCGCCGCAGCAGCCGGCGATGCGCAGATCAGTCGCCGATGCTCATGCCGAATGGCCCTCGCCCCAGGTCGCAGCCGTACCTGCGCCAAGCGCCGACGCCGGCCAGGCCGGCGGAACGGCAGCGACGCCCGACCCGGCAGCCACGCCCACCGGTACCAACGCGCAGCCGTCCGACGTGAACGCCAGATGGCTGGATGCATCGAGCATGGCCGGAACCAACGGAACCAGACGCGCCGCAGACCAGCCGACCGCGGTTGCGCAGGCAGACACGACGCCGCAACCGGCGGCCGCGCCGGCGCCTGCCGCCCCCGCCACGGCCGAAGCGTCCGTGGAGAAGTCACCGTCGTCGACGCAGATGCTGCTGATCGTGATGGTTGGAGCCCTGGCGCTGGCCGGCCTGGTCAGCACGCTGGTTTTCCGGCTGACCCGCACGCGTACGCCGCCTTACGAGACCGAGGATGAGTGGCAGGCGCCGTGGGATTCGCTGCACACCGAGCCGGCGCCCCCGATGGCAGTTGTCAGCCGGGATCGTCCGCTGCGGCTGTCCGAGGCTGCGCCGCGCCGCGCCGAGACGCCCGTTCCGCGCCGTGCGGAGACGCCCGCTCCACGCCGCGCCGAGAAGCCTGCTCCACGTCGCGAGACTACGCGTGATCGGGATCAAAGGGAGCAGGACAACAAGCAGATCGCCGCGATGCTGCAGCGGCTTGCGCGCAGCGCGACGAACTAAGGTCCGCTTAGGAAAAAATGCAAACGGACGTGATGCGCTCGCATCACGTCCGCAACGCGCTACTTCTCGAGCTGACGCTGCAGGCCGCGCACGAATTCGGTAAGGCCGGTGCGGCGCTCGCGCTTGAGGCGCTCGGCCTTCAGGATCGACTGCACCTCGGCAAAGGCATCGTCGACGTTGTGGTTGACGACGATGTAGTCGTATTCCGCCCAATGGCTCAGCTCATGACTGGCGCGGCTCATCCGTCCGCGGATGACCTCTTCCGAATCCTGCGCCCGGGTATGCAGCCGCCTCTCGAGATCGGCGGCCGACGGCGGCAGGATGAACACCCGCACCACATCGGCGCTGGCTTTCTGGTGGAGCTGTTGCGTGCCCTGCCAGTCGATATCGAACAGAACATCCTGCCCCACCGCTAGGGCGGCCTCGACCGGCGCACTCGGCGTGCCGTAGCGGTTGTCGAATACGGTGGCCCATTCGAGCAGTTCACCCTGCTCGACCATCTTCTCGAATTTCTTCTTGTCGACGAAGAAATAGTCGCGGCCCTCGACCTCGCCCGGCCGCATCGGCCGCGTGGTCGCCGACACCGACATCCTCAGGCCCGGCTCGCGTTCAAGCAGCATGCGAGACAGCGTCGTCTTGCCGGCGCCCGACGGCGACGACAGGACGAACATCAGTCCGCGCCGCTCTACGCCGTCAAAACCCTGCGCCGTCATCATTCACTCCAGATTCTGGACCTGTTCGCGGAACTGCTCGACCACGTTCTTCATTTCAAGCCCGGTGTTGGTCAGCTCGACGTCGTTCGACTTCGAGCAGCAGGTGTTCACCTCGCGATTGAATTCCTGGGCGAGGAAGTCGAGCCGGCGCCCGACCGGACCGCCCTTGCCGATCATCTCGCGCGCCTGGGCGATGTGCGAGGCGATGCGGTCGAGTTCCTCGCGGATGTCGGCCTTGGTGGCGATCAGGATCGCCTCCTGGTTCAGGCGGTCGGCATCGAAGCGGTCGGACGTCTCGAGCAGGGCCGCGATCTGCTCGGCCAGCCGCGCCTTGATCGCCTCGGGCTTGCGGCCGGGAGCGGTCTCGGCGCGCCTGGCGAGCCGCTCGACCTCGTCCATCCGCTGCATCAGGATCTGCCCCAGCGCATCGCCCTCGCGGCGGCGCATCTCGACAAGGCTGCCGAGCGCCTGCTCGAAGGCCATCGCCGCCGCCTCGCGCGCCGCCTTGTCCTCGTCCTCGTTGCTCTCGGGCTCGACCACCTCAATGACGCCCTTGATGCCGAGCAGTCCGTCGATGCTCGGCGCCACCGCGTCGATCCGCTGCGCGAGCGTGCCGGCGACCTTCACCACGGCGGCGAGCACGTCCTCATTGATCCGGATCGTCTGCGCCGCGTCGGTGCGCTTGACGCTGAGATTGGCGTAGACCGTGCCGCGCGACAGCAGCTCGCCGGCCCGCTTCTTGGCAAGCGCTTCCAGTTCGTCCCAGCCCGGCGGAAGCCGCAACCGCAGGTCAAAGCCCTTGGCATTGACCGATTTCAGCTCCCACTCGAACGTATAGGGACCGCTTGCGCCATGGCTTCGGGCAAAGCCAGTCATGCTCGACAGCGCCATCGCGTGAACTCTCCAACAGAAGGATATGGGACTCACCCGGAGCCTGCGAGACTCGTGGGGAGCCGGTGCGACCTTAAAACGGATTCCGTGAAAGTGGAATTACGTTCCACCACCGGAAAATGCAGAGCTACAGCATGATCCGGAAAAGTGTATGGCGGTTTTCCGAAAGATCATGCTCAAACAAGAAGCTAAAGCGCGATGACGATCGCGCTTTAGCGCTGCACCACCGGCGGCGAATTGGTCTGTTGGGCTGCGCCCTGCCGACCGCGCGGCGGCTTCTTTTGATTGGTGGGCTTCGGCGTCGTCGCCGTGGGATTGGTGTCGGCGCCGGGCGTCGCGGCGGCGGGCGCCGGATCATCCGCGGGCTCGACGGTGTCGTTCTGGATCTGCTTTTCCGACGCGCGCAGCTTGGCGACGTTCTTCGCGTGCTGGTCGTAGGTTTCGGTGAAGGCGTGGCCGCCGGTTCCGTCAGCGACGAAGAACAGGTCGCGGGTGCGCGCCGGATTGGCGGTCGCCTCCAGCGAGGCGCGGCCGGGATTGGCGATCGGTCCGGGCGGCAGGCCGTCGATCACATAGGTGTTGTAGGGCGACGGCTGCGTGATTTCGCTGCGCTTGATCGGACGGCCCAGCGTTCCCTTGCCGCCCACCAGTCCGTAGATGATGGTCGGATCGGACTGCAGCTTCATCCGCTGGCGCAGGCGGTTCACGAACACGGCGGCGACGCGGCTGCGCTCGTCGGCGCGGCCGGTTTCCTTCTCGACGATCGAGGCCAGCGTGACCAGCTGGTCCGGCGATTTCAGCGGCGTGTCGGTGTTGCGGCGTTCCCAGATTTCGGCGAGCACGCGCTTCTGCGCCTGCTGCAGGCGCTGGATCACCTGGTCGCGCGTGGTGCCGCGCGGGAATTTGTAGGTCTCCGGCAGCAGCGTGCCCTCGCGCGGGATCTCGCGCACCGAGCCGGTGAAGATGTCGTTGTCGGAGAGCCGCGTCACGATCTGCTCGGAAGTCAGGCCTTCCGGTATCGTGATGGCGTGCTGCACCACCTTGCCGTCGACGATGGTGGCGATGACGTCGCGCAGGCTGGCGTTCTTCTGGAACGAATATTCGCCTGGCTTGAGATCGGAGCTTGCCTTCAGCGCGAACACGCCGCCGATGAAGACCCATGGATTGACGTTGATCACGCCCTCACGCGAGAGCACGTCGGCGATGTCACGCTTGCCGGCGCGCGCCGGGATGTTGACGATCTTGTCTTCCTGCAGCGGTCCCGGCGATTCCAGCGCCTGCTTGCCGTAGTAGTACGTCGCGCCGGCGCCGATCATCAGGATGATCAGGATGGTGAAGATGGCATTGCCGACGATCACGAAGGGATTGCGGGCGCGATCCGAGCGCTTGGGCGGCGGCGGAAGCTGTTCGGGTTCCAGCGCGGCGCGTGGACTCCTCGGTGAAATGGGCGGCCTCTCACTCATCGATGCAAACCAATATCCTGCCGGTTGAATCGTGGCCGGACAAACCCCTGCCCTGCCAATAGCATACGCCCGCTATTAGGAGTCACCGCGGAATACGGCAAAACGGTGGACTAGTTCTAGAGTCCTACTAATTGGTCACGCGCTGCACGATCACGGAAGCGTTTGTGCCGCCGAAACCGAAGGAATTGGACAGCGCCACATTGACGTCACGCTTGCGCGACGTATGCGGCACAAGATCGATCGCCGTTTGCACCGACGGACTGTCGAGATTGATGGTCGGCGGCACCACGTTATCGCGAATCGCCAGGATCGCGAAGATCGCCTCGATCGCGCCGGCCGCACCGAGCAGATGTCCGGTGGCGGACTTGGTCGACGACATCGATACCTTCGAGGCCGCATTGCCGAGCAGACGCTCGACCGCGCCGAGCTCGATCTCGTCGCCGACCTGGGTCGAGGTGCCGTGCGCATTGATGTAGTCGAGATCGGATGCCGCGAGGCCGGCGCGCTTCAGCGCCATGGTCATGCTGCGGAAGCCGCCATTGCCGTCCGGCGGCGGCGAGGTGATGTGGAAGGCATCGCCCGACAGGCCATAGCCGGTGACCTCGGCATAGATCTTCGCGCCGCGGCGCTTCGCGTGCTCGTATTCCTCCAGCACGAGGACGCCGGCGCCCTCGCCCATCACGAAGCCGTCGCGATCCTTGTCGTACGGCCGCGATGCCTTTTGCGGGGTCTCGTTGAAGCCGGTGGACAGCGCACGCGCCGCGCAGAAGCCGGCGATGCCGATGCGCGAGATCGGCGATTCGGCGCCGCCGGCGACCATCACCTCGGCGTCGCCGAGCGCGATCAGCCGCGCCGCGTCGCCGACCGCATGCGCGCCGGTCGAGCACGCCGTGACCACTGCATGATTGGGCCCCTTCAGGCCGTGCTCGATCGAGACGTAGCCGGAGGCCAGATTGATCAGGCGGCCCGGAATGAAGAACGGAGAGACCCTGCGCGGTCCGCGCTCCTTCAGCAGCACCGCAGTCTCGGCAATGCCGGTGAGGCCGCCGATGCCGGAGCCGATCATCGTGCCGGTGGCGAACTGGTCCTCGTCCGACTTCGGATGCCAGTCGGCATCGTCCAGCGCCTGCTTGGCCGCGCACATCGCATAGACGATGAAGTCGTCGACCTTGCGCTGGTCTTTCGGCTCCATCCACTGATCGGGATTGAAGGTGCCGCCAGTGCCGTCGCCACGCGGAATGTAGCAGGCGACCTGGCTCGGCAGGTCGGACACGTCGAACGTGTCGATCTTCTTGCCGCCGCTGTCTCCGGCGAGGATGCGCGCCCAAGTTGCGTCAACGCCGCAGCCGAGCGGTGTAAGCATGCCCAGCCCCGTGACGACAACTCGTCTCATTTCCACCTCTCCGGCCAGCAATGCGCGGCTGATAATAAGAAGCCGGGGGACCGCTCGATCACGGTCCGTCCGGCCCCGTCAACTTCGCGATCGGCGTCAGCTCTTCGCGTTCTTCTCGAGAAACTTGGTCGCGTCGCCAACGGTCAGAATCGTCTCCGCCGCGTCGTCGGGAATCTCGCAACCGAATTCTTCTTCGAATGCCATCACGAGCTCGACGGTGTCGAGGCTGTCGGCGCCGAGGTCATCGATGAAGCTCGCGCTATCGACCACCTTCTCGGGTTCGACACCAAGGTGCTCGACCACAATCTTCTTAACCCGCTCGCCAATCTCACTCATCGTTCAACCTCGTTGTTCCATTGGACCCGACCCCAAGACGATACGAGCCATCGTGGTCGTCTCGATTACTCAGTCGCGCATAGTCTTGATTCGGCCCGGTCGTAGCCGATTAAAGCCCCGGCGAACGGCAGGCGTCGCCACGCCAATATACAGGGTTTCAAAATCCTGCAATGGCGTTCTTCGCCCATCCACGGGGGCTTCAGCTACCATACTTCCAAAGCCTTGACTACACGCCTGAACCGGCTCCCGAAAACGGCTTTTCGCCGCATTGCGAGAGGCGGCCAGTAGCTCAAATCATAGCCATCCCGCCGTTGACGTGGATCGTCTGTCCGGTGACGTAGGCGGCCTCGTTCGAGGCCAGATAGACCGCCGCGGCCGCGATGTCCTCGGGCGTTCCGAGCCGCGCCGCAGGAACCTTCGCCAGGATGGATTCGCGCTGCTTGTCGTTGAGCGCATCGGTCATCGGCGTCTTGATGAAACCCGGCGCGATGCAATTGGCGGTCACGCCGCGCTTGGCGTATTCGGCGCCCAGCGTCTTGATCAGGCCGATGATGCCGGCCTTCGACGCGGTGTAGTTGCCCTGCCCCGGATTGCCGGTGACGCCGACGATCGAGGTGATCGCGATGATGCGGCCGAAGCGCTTGCGCATCATCAGTTTGGTCGCCGCGCGCGCCAGGCGGAACGTCGCGGTCAGGTTGACCGCGATCACGTCGTCCCAATCCTCGTCGCGCAGCTGCACGAACAGGTTGTCGCGGGTGATGCCGGCGTTGGCGATCAGGATGTCGACCTGTCCCATCGCAGCTTCCGCTGCCGGCACCAGCGCCTCGACATCATCCTTGCTGGAGAGATTGCACGGCAGGACATGCACGCGCGCGCCGAGCTTGGCCGCAAAGCCGTCCAGCACCTCGCGCCGCGTCCCCGAGATCGCTACCGTTGCGCCCTGCGCATGCAGCGCCTGCGCAATCGCGCCGCCGATGCCGCCGGTTGCGCCCGTGACGAGCGCCGTCTTGCCAGTCAGATCAAACATCGAATTCTCCTTCCGGCTGCTTCAAGCCGAAGCCGCGAGCGCGTCCTTGGCCGCAGCGATATCGTTCGGACCGCCGACGGACACGCCGACCGCGCCGTCGGCAATGCGCTTGACGAGGCCGCTCAGCACCTTGCCGGCGCCGATCTCGAAGAACCGCGTCACGCCCTGCCCTGCCATATAGGCAACCGACTCGCGCCAGCGCACGGTGCCCGTGACCTGCTCGATCAGGCGGCGGCGGATCTCGTCGGGATCGGTGATGGCGGAGGCCAGCACGTTGGAGACCAGCGGCGCCGCGGGCGCCTTGATGGTCACCCCCGACAGCGCCTCTGCCATCGCATCGGCCGCCGGCTGCATCAGCTTGCAATGGAACGGCGCCGACACCGGCAGCAGCATGGCGCGCTTGGCGCCCTTGGTCTTGGCGATTTCGACCGCGCGATCGACGGCGGCCTTGTCACCGGAGACCACCACCTGGCCGCCGCCATTGTCGTTGGCGGCCTGGCAGACTTGTCCCTGCGCCGCCTCGTTGGCGACCGCCACGGCGGTTTCGTAATCGAGACCGAGCAGTGCGGCCATCGCACCGACGCCGACCGGCACCGCCTTCTGCATCGCGAGCCCGCGGGTGCGGAGCAGCCGCGCGGTGTCGCTGACGGAGAGGCTCCCGGCGGCGGCCAGCGCCGAATACTCGCCGAGCGAGTGTCCGGCAACAAAGGCCGCATTGCGGCCGACCGAAAAGCCGGCCTCGCTCTCGAGCACGCGCAATGTGGCGATCGACACTGCCATCAGGGCGGGCTGGGCATTTTCGGTGAGCTGCAATGTCTCGCCGGGACCATCCCAGATGATCGCGGTCAGCTTCTCGCCCAGCGCGGAATCGACCTCGTCGAACACCGCCCTGGCCGCCGGAAAGGCGTCGGCCAGGGCCTTGCCCATGCCAACCGCCTGCGAGCCCTGCCCGGGAAACGTAAATGCTGCCGTCATCGGCGATCCCTACCTTGTTGAGCGTGATCTCCGCGCAGGCGCTTTACGCCTGCCGCAGGGGAAAACGGTATCCGCGTCGCGCAAAACGCGCCACAGCGGGTCCGGGCCAATCCCTTGCAACCAAGCCTTGGCAATCAGGCCTTGGCAACCAAGCCTTGGCAGCCCAGGCTTGGCAGCCCAGCCTTGCAACCGGCCCCGGACCGGGCCGTAAGACACTGACGGAGGCGGTGCTGTCAAGCCGCGCCAGAGGAACCCTGGGGATGCCGGTCCCGGCTCCGGGCTAGTGTCCCGAATCCGAAGTGCGCATCATTTGCCGCACCTTCGGAGCGAACTTCGGATTCGATAAGGACACTAGCAAACTTATGATTCTAGTGTGCTTTATGAATGCGAAGTTCGTGAAAGTAGCTGCCGCGAAATCGCACGAACTTCGCATTCAGCACACTAGAACCCGCCGGCATTCTGGTCGGCGTTAACCTCGGCGCCGGCCCTCGCCCGGCGTGCGCTGTTGACCAGCTGGCCCGGACGATCCTCGTTGGCGGGCCTGGCGGTCTCCAGCCGCAGCACGGCGGCGTAGCCCGGCTGCACTTCCATCCGGCCGGCATAGCGGCTTTCGCTGAGGATGCGGTGGACGCGCGGCAGGTTGTAGCAGGGCACGTAGAACAGCAGGTGATGCTCGAGGTGATAGTTCACGTAGTACGGCGCGATGAAGAGACGCTCAAGGACATTGGCCCGCGTGGTGCGGGTGTTGCGCAGGGGATCGGAGCTGTCGGGCACGACGGCGTGTTCGGCAATGTTGCGGATGCGCGTGATCACCATCATCCAGGTCAGCAGCGGCACCAGCCACAACAGCGGATAGGCCCACCACACGCCGGCGGCGGCGAGGCCCGCGAACAGCAAGGCGTTGGTGACGCATTGCGGCCCGAGCTTCTGCCAGAAGTTGGCGGCGCGCCGCGACAACGGCCACTCCTTCGGCCCGATCGCATTGAGCAATTGCGCCTTGCGCTGCTGGTAGCCGGTCTGCCCGGTGATATCGCGGAAGAACTTCCGGCGGTAGCTCAGCTTCGTGATCGGAAACGGCGCCGACAGCACGAGATCGGGATCATCCTCCTGCTGCGTCCGCGCATGATGCTGCAGATGATAGCGGCGATAGCCGCGGGTCTCCGCGAAGATCGGATAGGCGCAGAACCACTGGCTCAGCGTCAGGTTGGTCCTCTCGTCCGCCGACAGACAGCCGTGCGCCCCGTCATGCATCAGGATCGCAAGCCCGAGCTGGCGCGAGCCGATGATCGCAACGGCGAGCAGATAGGTCAGCGGATTGGGCCACCACGCGACCAGCGCGATCGCGCCCAGGATCAGCGCCCAGGCATGCACGATCAGGGCTGCGCCCTTCCACGTCGTGCGCTCGCGCACCGCAACCAATTCGTCCTCGGTGAGGAAATCGCGGGCTCGCATGCGAAGCGCGGTCATGTGCCTGTCTCGCCGTCCGTTGAGGATGAAGTGTCGTGATCGCCGACCAGGCGCAGCCGCGTCCCGTCATTGGCCGACGTCGAAGTTGATGTCGCCTGCTCGCCGAGCGCGCGCAGCAATTCGCGGCACATCTCGTCGGCAGCGCGGCCCATCGCAAAACCTTCGACGATCACGCCGATCGCGATCGCCCAGAACCGCCGCGAGCTCTCCTCGGGCGCGCGCAGCGAGCGCCAGCCGTGCCGCTCGACCTGGCCCGCATAGGCGCGCGCGCCCTCGCTGTGCAGACGTTCGATGGTGCGCTCGACGAGGGGCGCGAGGTCCTGCCGGCGCCGCGTGAGGGTCAAGGCCTCCGCGAAGAAAGCGACCGTGTCGGTCGCGGTCACGGTCTCGGCCAAAGCGTGGGTGTAGTCGCGCGGGGTGTGGGCATTCAGGGCGGCCTGCTCGGTCGCGCGCGCGAGATAGAGCATGTCGCGGCTGGCCGCTTCGACGAACAGCGCTTCCTTGGTGCGGAAGTAATAGGTGATCTGGCTCGGAAAGGCGTCCGCGGCCGCGGCGATATCGGAGATCGATGTGCCCGAGAGCCCGCGTTCCTTGAACAGGCGGCTGGCGGCATCGAGCAGCAGCGAGCGCATCTTGCGCCCCGCCGACCGCGTCGCGCGGACCGCATGCTTCGGATCGGGCGCAGACATGCCGCTGGCGGTCTCCGAACCCATATCTCGTCCTCCCAAAGATGTTTGTATGACATACAAACAAAGAAATCAACGGGAAATCACCCGAGGTTGCGTCAAACGGCCTGGAGGGCCACGACACCTCGCACATCCGGGGGCCGAGAACCCTTGCTTTCGCGGCCAAAATCCGTATAAGCGCGCCATTCGTGGGCTCCGGCCGGGAGCTGAACGGACGGTCTCAGCAAATTCACCCGTTGATTTTGATGTGGCAGGGCCAGTCGGCCCGTCGTCCCGTGCTCCCGCCTTCTGAGCAGCTCGAGTCCTTTCCGAAGGTCTCGAAGGGCTTGTCGCCGGAAACCGCGCCAACACAGGAAAGGACAACCATGCCTCTTTATGAGCATGTTTTTCTCGCGCGTCAGGATGCGAGCACCCAGCAGGTGGATGAACTGACGGCCCAGATGACGGGGATCGTCGAACAGGGCGGCGGCAAGGTCACCAAGACCGAGAGCTGGGGCGTGCGCTCCCTCACCTACCGCATGAACAAGAACCGCAAGGCGCATTTCGTGCTGATGAACATCGACGCACCGTCGGCTGTCGTCACCGAGATCGAACGTCAGGAGCGGATCAACGAAGACGTCATCCGCTATCTCACCGTGCGCGTCGAAGAGCACGAGGAAGGCCCGTCCGCGATGATGCGCAAGGCCGACCGTGACCGCGAGCGCGATGACCGTGGTGGTGGCTTCCGTGGCGACCGCGAAGGCGGCTTCCGTGGTGACCGCGATGGTGGCGGTTTCCGTGGCGACCGGGGCCCGCGCCGTCCGCGCGAAGAAGAAGCTGCGACCGAGGAGTAATGAATCATGGCTGATGCTGGTGCCCGCCGTCCGTTTTTCCGTCGTCGCAAGTCCTGCCCGTTCACGGGCGCGAATGCGCCGAAGATCGACTACAAGGATTCCAAGCTGCTGATGCGTTACGTCTCCGAGCGCGGCAAGATCGTGCCGAGCCGCATCACGGCCGTGTCCGCCAAGAAGCAGCGTGAGCTCGCCCGCGCCATCAAGCGCGCGCGCTTCCTCGGCTTGCTGCCTTACGTGATCAGGTAATCGTTTCCGGCCGGCGGCATACGTCGCCGGCCGCTCATTCTCATAAGGCTTCCGGGTCGTCCGGTCGCCGATGGTTGGGGTTCTCGATGCAGGACCCCTAACCGCTCGAAGGGGGCGGGACAGCTGATGATCGGAATATTCACCGTTGCACTCGCAGCCGGCGCCGCGTCGGCGCTGATGTTCGCCTCGATCAGTTCGGGCGCGGCGATCTCGATATTGCTGTTCTATCTCGCACCGCTGCCGATCATGGTGGCGGCGCTCGGCTGGGGCCCCCTCGCCGCCGCTATTGGTGGAGTGGGTGCGGCATCCGTGCTCGGCACGCTCTTCGGCCTTCCCTACAGCATCGCGTTTGCCATGATGGTCGCCGTGCCCGGCTGGTGGCTCGGCCACCTCGCCCTGCTCGGACGGCCGGTCGCGGGCGAAGCCGGCGACAGCGCCAAGCAGCAGCAGCCAGCGATTGAATGGTACCCCGTCGGCCGCATCCTGCTCTGGATTGCAGCCTTCGCCATCGTTACCACGACCGCCGCGCTGCTCACGCTCGGCACCGATACCGACACGATCACCGGCACGTTGCGGCGCGGCCTGCTCAAGATGCTCAGCGCCGGCGAAGCGCAGCCCAGCGGTGACATCGAACGGCTGGTCGACGCGTTGGTGATCTTCGCGCCGCTCGCGGCGACCATCATCGCCATGGTGACGCTGACGCTGAACCTTTGGCTCGCCGGCAAGATCACGCAAACCTCCGGGCGGTTGAACCGGCCGTGGCCGGATTTCCGCACCACGGCGCTTCCCGCCGTGACGTTGGTCGCGCTGCTGGCGGCTGTCGCCGTCAGCTTCATCGGCGGCATGCTTGCGCTGCTGGCGCAGATCGTCACCGCGGCACTCGTAATCGCCTATGCGCTGGTCGGCTTCGCCGTTCTGCACACCTTGACGCTGTCGCTCACCAATCGCGGCTTCTGGCTCGGTGGCATCTATGCGGTCGTCGTCATGTTCGGCTGGCCGATCGTGGCGATGTTCGCGCTCGGCATCGCCGACGCCGTGTTCGGGCTGCGCCAGCGCTATCTGCAGACAAGACCGCCGCCTTTGCCCGCGGCTTGAGATTCGATCCAACCACTTAAACCCGTACTTTGCATCTAAAGGAGAACGAAAATGGAAGTCATTCTGCTCGAACGCGTTGCCAAGCTTGGCCAAATGGGCGAAGTCGTGCGCGTCAAGGACGGGTTCGCCCGCAACTTCTTGCTGAAGCGCGGCAAGGCGCTGCGCGCCACCGAGGCGAACCGCGCCAAGTATGATGGCATGAAGGCCGAGCTCGAGGCCAACAACGTCCAGGCCAAGGGCGAAGCCGCCAAGGTCGCCGAGAAGATCGACGGCCGCGACATCGTCATCATCCGCCAGGCCTCCGAATCCGGCCAGCTGTTCGGCTCGGTGACGGTGCGCGACATCGTCGCCGCGCTGGCTGCCGACGGCGTGACGGTGTCGCGCCCGCAGGTCTGGCTCGACTCGCCGATCAAGGTGATCGGCGCGCAGAAGGTGACGATCGCCGTCCACCCCGAGGTCGAGACCAGCGTCACCGTGACGGTCGCCCGCTCCGCCGAAGAGGCCGAGCGGATCAAGCGCGGCGAGGACATCTCGACCCGCCAGGAAGACCAGGACGCTGCCGCCGAGGCGCTCGCCGCCGCCGGCGAATTCTTCGATCCGGAAGCCCAGCACGACGAGGAAGCCGCGCCGGCTCCGGCCGCCGAAGAGAAGTAAGCTTCTCTCCATCGTCCAACCGACTAAACGCTACGAAGCCCGGCCTCGATCAGGCCGGGCTTTGGATTCGTGCCGCCGCCTTGTCGTCGAGCATGGCGATCGACGCCAATGCGGTCGCGGTGTGCTTCTCCTTGCCGTCGATGACGCAGAACACGTCGGCTGCAACGACGGCGACCTGACGTCCCGGCTTGATCACGCGCGCCCGGCAGATCAGACGATCGCCCGAGGCCGGCGACAGCAGGTTCAGCTTGTATTCCGCCGTCAGCGCCGGCTGGCCGCGCGACGTCGCCGCTGCGATCGTGGTGGCGTTGTCGACCAAAAACGCCGTCACTCCGCCGTGAAACAGGCCATGCTGCTGCAACAGCTCCGGCCGGCGGTCGACCGCGAGCGTGCAGGTGCCGCGCGACAGCTCGGCTACCTCGGCACCGACAAAACCCATGAAGCCCTGCCGGCCGACATTGTCGCGAATTCGCGTCGCGATCGGTGCAAAGTCCGGATCGGTCTCGCTCATGAAGTCTCTCCTGTTCGTTCTGGCGCACCCGGCGCCACCACCGCGCGGACCGCGCAGGCGATCAGCGTCTCGACCTGTTCGCGCGGATCGCCGGTATGGCGGCCCGATAGCCAGGCGCGGCAGAAGATCTGCGCCGGCCCGACGATCTGGCTGAAGAACAGCACGGCGCTCATCGGCAGCAATTCGCCGCGCGCGAGCAGTGGCGCGCGCCAGCGCTCGATGCCATCGGTGAGCCGCGAATTCTCGCTGCGCTGCGCGCCGCGCACCTCCTCGCCCCACTCGCTGCGCGAAATCTCGAACAGGAAGCGCGCCTCGCGCCGGTTGCTCACGACCCAATCGAGATGGGCGTGGATCAGCCGCTCAACGCCCTCGCCCGCCCCGCAGCTGGCGTCGACCGAGCTGATGATGGCGGCGTGATAGGCCTGCAGGATTTCCAGGAACAGGGTGCCGGCGAGCGCCTTCTTCGAGGTGAAGAAGTGGAAGAAGCTGCCGTTGGACGCGCGGGCGCGGGAGCGAATCTCGGCCACCGTCGCGCCCTCAAATCCGTCGCGGTCGAACACCGCCAGTCCCGCTGCCAGCAGATCTTCGCGCGCCGTGCTCAAGTCGTCCTCCTGATTAGATTAACACTCTAGAGCACCGCTCTAATGATGGTCAAACAAATACGCCGGACCTTGCGGCCCGGCGTTGGCGATTACTTCGAGGTCGGAGCTTCGGGCGGGCCGGAGCCTGGCGTCGTGGGCGGTGGCGGCGGCGGCGCCGTCGCAGTCACCGGCGGCGCGGCTGGCGCCGGAGCGGGAGATGCGGCTGCTGCCGGCTCGGACGCCGCAGGCGCAGCCGCGGCAGGCGCCGGTGTGACCTGCGGAACCGGATCGGATCGCACGGCAGCCGGCTCGCCGCCGCCATTGCTCTTGGGTGCGTCGACCTTTGCCGTGTCGGGCTCGGCGGCAGGCTTTGCCGGCTTCTCGGCTTCACCCTTGTCATCATGCCGGGTGGATGTCTTGGGGTCTGTCTTGGGCTCGTCGCTGGTCGCCGCGCCCTTGGGCGCCTCCTCGGACTTCGGCTCCTCGACGGGCTTGCCGCGACGGCCGTGCTTCTGACGCGACGGCTTGCCCTCGCCCAAGGCCTGCGGCGTCTGGCCGTCATCCGGCTTCGCGCCTTCCGGCGTCTCGCTCGGGCGGGCCATCCGCTTGCCGCGGTGAGCTGGACGTCCTTCGGGATTCAAGCCATCGCCATCGGGTTTGGCCCCTTCCTGCGGCGCGGCATCCTGGTGCCGTCGGCGGGCCGGACGCTCGGACGGCTGCTCCGGGGACTGGTTCGCCTCCTGCCTGCCTTCCCTACCGCCCTTAGTCCCCTTGGGCTGATCCTTGGCCTGGTAGCGCGGGTCGTTGGCACCATTCGAAATCAGATAGGAGGCAAGCACGCCGGCCATGTCGCTGGACGTCGTGTAGTGCTGGCGCAGGAAGCCCGGCAGCGAACCGGCCGGGACCGATTTCAGCAGGCCGCGCGGGCTCTTGTGGCAAGCTGCGCAGGTGCTTGCGAAGATCTGGGAGGGGCTCTTGCCGGCCTCGAGGTTTTGCGCCTGCGCCGATACGGCTGACAGGCAGCCAATCAGAAGCGCCACCGTCGCCAGACTGAGGGCTCGGCTCAACATTCCTTAAGTCTCCCGATTCCGGAAAAATCGCCGCCAGCGCCTGATGGATCGGCCGCGGCGGTCACCTTTTAGCCGATTATCGCGCGAATGGAAGCGCGCCCATGACGCATCCACGCAATTGTCACATTTTGGAATATCGGCTTTGACCACAACGCTATAGCGCGATCTAATTCCCTGCCTATCTTGAGGTTGGGGACACATTGGAGTGATCAACTCCGGTGGTGTCGGTGTGCAGCTTGCCGTTCCGTTGGTGTTTCGATGGACCGATTGTTGCGATACTTCTTGGGGCGCTTCATCCGCCGCGGTTCGATCACGTTCACGACCGCGAGCGGCGCTCAGTTCATCTGCGGTGATGGCACGGGTGTACCGGTCGCCGTGCGCTTCATGACGCGAGGGGCGGAACTCCGCATCCTAGTCGATCCCGAGCTTTATCTCGGCGAAGCCTTCATGGACGGCACGTTCGTGGTGGAGCAAGGCACCGTCGCCGACGTGCTGGCGGTCCTGATGGGTCAGGCAGCCATGCTGCCGAACTTTGCCAGGCTGCAGGCCTGGGTACGCTTCCTCGGACGCCGCGCCCAGCAGATCAATATGCGCGGCCGATCCAGAAGCAATGTCGCCCGTCATTACGATCTCGACGGCCGCCTCTATTCCCTCTTCCTCGACGCGGACAAGCAATACAGCTGCGCCTATTTCGAGACGCCGGACGCGACGCTGGACGATGCCCAGCTCGCCAAGAAGCGTCACCTCGCCGCAAAACTCCTGATCAAGCCCGGGCACCGCATCCTCGACATCGGTTCCGGCTGGGGTGGCCTTGGGCTCTATCTCGCCGAGATGAGCGGCGCCGACGTCACCGGCGTCACGCTGTCGACCGAGCAGCTGCAAATTTCCAACGCCCGGGCGGCGGAGCGGAACCTGGCGCAATCGGCGCGCTTCCTGCTGCAGGACTATCGCGACATCCCCGGGCCGTTCGACCGCATCGTCTCGGTCGGCATGTTCGAGCATGTCGGGGTCGCCTACTATGAAACCTTCTTCGCGCGCTGCGCCGAACTGCTGAGCGACGACGGTGTCATGGTGCTGCACTCGATCGGCCGCTCGACCGGCCCCGACGTCACCAGCCCCTGGATCCGGAAATACATCTTCCCCGGCGGCTACATTCCGGCGCTGTCCGAGGTCATGCCGGCGATCGAGAAGGCCGGATTGCTGATCTGCGACATGGAGATCCTCCGCCTGCACTATGCCGAGACGCTGAAGGCATGGCGCGAGCGCTTCATGGCGCGGCGCGAGGAGGCCGTGCGGCTCTACGACGAGACCTTTGCCCGGATGTGGGAATTCTACCTGGCTGCGTCGGAGATGTCGTTCCGCGTGCAGAACATGATGAACTTCCAGCTCCAGCTCACCAAGCGCCAGGGCATCGTCCCGATAACCCGCGACTATATCGGCGGCGAAGAAGCCCGCCTGCGGCTGAAGGAGGCCGGCGCGACCAAGCCCCGGCTGCAACTCGCCGGCGAATAGGTCTGAAGGAACGGGTGCTGCTAGTTGCGCAGGCTGTAGGCCGACCCGCAATGGCCAAAGGTCGGCGCCGGACGCGCCAGATGGGCCGCGGCGGCCGAAATCAAGCTGGCATCGCAGGGAACATTGCGGACCTCGGGACGCGCCGCCTGCTCCATGGCATCGACAAGCGCCGCCAGCCAGCGGCGGTCCATGCCATCTGCCCGGCCAAGCCTTGATCGCGCTGTCTGAAACTCTCGAGCCATCGCCGCCGTATCTTGCCTGAGCGTAGACAACCTGGAATCCGCCGGGTCGTTCCCGCGAACCTGCCGCAAAAAAAGTGCGGCGCATGTGATCTGCTTCACAGAGGTCTGTCCCGGACTGTCGTAGTGGTCCGGAATGACCCGAGAAACACACCAGACGATGTTGGACCCGCAGCGCGATATCGCGACTGACTACGCCCTGATCGCCACTGGCGTGGTGGCCGCCTTGATCGCGCTGGCCTTCCTCATCCTGGTCTGAGAAATCGACGCCAACAGCCGCCTCGCCTCTCCATGGGTCCGCTCGCCTGGCAAAAGGTTCAGGCGGCGTCCAATTTTTGCCAACGACCGTGCTGATCGGCCGGCTCCCGCCCGGTTTCGGACAAAACCCCAGTCAAGCGGAATGCATCCGGCTGTTTCGGATTCACACCTCGCGTTGTGTGAATCGTGCATAAGAAACATCCGTCCTTTCGCTTCGTGCCGGGCTGGCGCTTCATCGCCGCCCCACAGCCGAAAATCTCAGTAACGACGAAATCAGAAGAATAAGCTCGTCCATGGCCTTAATTGATTCGAACGTCCACAAGCTCGCGCCCGACGCCGCATCCCCGGCCTACCGAAGTGCGCCGCACAACATCGAAGCGGAACAGGGCCTGCTGGGCGCGATCCTGGTCAATAACGACGCCTTCTACCGGGTCTCCGATTTCCTGGAGCCGAAGCACTTCTTCGAAACCATCCATCAGCAAATCTATGAGACCGCCGGAAGCCTGATCCGGATGGGCAAGGTCGCGAACCCCGTGACCCTGAAGACGTTCCTGCCGGCCGAGCTCGACATCGGCGGCATGACGGTCGGCCAGTACCTCGCCCGGCTTGCCGCCGAAGCGACCACCATCATCAACGCGCAGGACTACGGACGCACCGTTTACGATCTCAGCCTGCGCCGCAACCTGATCCAGATCGGCGAGGACATCGTCAACGTCGCCTATGACGCGCCGGTCGACTTCGCGCCGCGCGCCCAGATCGAGGATGCCGAGCGGCAGCTCTACGGCCTTGCTGAAACCGGCCGCTATGACGGCGGCTTCCAGCGCTTCGCGCAGGCACTGACGATCGCCGTCGACATGGCGGCGAAGGCGTTCCAGCGCGACGGCAAGCTGTCGGGCATTTCGACCGGTCTGCGCGACCTCGACGCCAAGATGGGCGGCCTGCAGCCGTCCGACCTCATCATCCTCGCCGGCCGTCCCGGCATGGGCAAGACATCGCTCGCCACCAACATCGCCTACAACATCGCCAAAGCCTATGTGCCGGAAGTCCAGGCGGACGGCACCACCAAGGCAGTCAATGGCGGCTGTGTCGGCTTCTTCTCCTGCGAAATGAGCGGCGAACAGCTCGCCACCCGTATTCTCGCCGAGCGCACCGGCATCCCCTCGAGCTCGATCCGTCGCGGCGGCATCTCCGAGCTCGATTTCGAGAAGATCCGCGACTGTTCGATCGAGCTGCAATCGCTGCCGTTCTACGTCGACGAAACCGGCGGTCTCTCGATCTCGCAGCTCACCGCGCGGGCGCGACGGCTCAAGCGCCAGAAGGGCCTCGACCTGATCGTGATCGACTATATCCAGCTGCTGCAGGGCTCGGGCAAACGCGGCAACGACAACCGCGTGCAGGAAATCACCGAGATCACCACCAACCTGAAGGCACTTGCCAAGGAACTGAACGTTCCGATCATCGCGCTGTCGCAGCTGTCGCGTCAGGTCGAAAACCGCGACGACAAGCGGCCGCAGCTGTCCGACCTGCGTGAATCCGGCTCGATCGAGCAGGACGCCGACGTCGTGATCTTCGTCTATCGCGAGGAATACTACCTCGCCAACAAGGAGCCGCGCGCGGGCACGCCGGAATATGAGAAGTGGCAGATGGACATGGACCTTGCCCACGGCAAGGCCGAAGTCATCATCGGCAAGCAGCGACACGGCCCGACCGGCACGGTCGATCTGCACTTCGAGGCCAGCGTCACGCGCTTCGGCGACCTCGCACCCGACGGTCAGGTTCCGGATCACGGCCACTGAGATCCGGACTCGGTTGAACGACGCAGGGCACCCGCGTACAACTGAGCCATGAACATCGTGACTGACGCGAAATCGCAGCTGACATCCGAGGCCAGTTTGCTGGCGGCCCACCCGACCGCCAGCGGTATCCTCACCATCGACCTCGACGCCATCATCGCCAACTGGCGCAAGCTCGAGAAGACCGCGGTGCCGGCCGAATGCGCCGCCGTGGTCAAGGCCAACGCCTATGGCTGCGGCGCCGAGCAGGTTGCGCGGGCGCTGGCCAAGGCCGGCTGCAAGACCTTCTTCGTCGCCAGCGTCGAGGAGGCCGCCGCGGTGCGCGCGGCCGCTCCCGAGGCGACGGTGTATTCGCTCGGCGGTTTTTTCCAGAACACCGGCGACGCCTACGCCAGGATCGACTGCAAGCCGGTGATCGGCGATCTCAACGAGCTCGCCGAATGGGACGTGTTCTGCCGCCGCTCCGGCTGGTCCGGCGGCGCCGGCATCCATATCGACACCGGCATGAACCGGCTGGGGCTCACGGTCAGCGAGGCACAGGGCATCATCCCGCGGATCAATGCCGGCGATCACGGCATCACGCTGGTCATGAGCCACCTCGCCTCCGCCGAATTGCTCAACAATCCCGCCAACGCCAAGCAGCTTGCGAGCTTCCGCGAGATCGCGAGCCTGTTCACTGGCGTGCCGGCCTCGCTGGCGAATTCTTCCGGCGTGTTTCTCGGCGCGCAATTCCAGTTCGAGATGGTGCGGCCGGGCTGCGCGCTCTATGGCGTCAATCCGACGCCGGAAGCCGACAACCCGATGCAGCAGGTGGTCGATCTCAAGGCGCGCGTCGTGCAGATCCGCAACATCGATCGCGGCGAGACCGTCGGCTATGGCGGCACCTGGACCGCGCGCCGGCCGACCCGGCTTGCGATCGTCGCCGCCGGCTATGCCGACGGCTATTTCCGCGCCGCCAGCGCCAATGACGGCACCCGCGGCGCCGAGGTCGTGGTCGCCGGCAAGCGCTGCCCGATCGCCGGCCGCGTCTCGATGGACCTGATCGCGGTCGATGTCACCGACCTCGACAAGAATGCCGTGCGGCGCGGCCACATGGTGACGCTGATCGGCGAAGGCATCACGGTCGACGAGGTCGCGCATCATTTCGGCACCATCGGCTACGAGGTGCTGACCAGCCTCGGCCGCCGCTTCGTGCGCATCTACAAGGGCGGCGATGCCGTCGCCGCGAGAAGCGACGCGGTCGCCGAGACGAGCGAGCCGGCTGCCACGCCCGCAGCACCGCCAGCCTTGCCAACAGCAGCGCCCGCTGCGCCGCCGCCACTGCCGGCCGCCGAGCCAACAGCGACGTCCACCTGACATGATCAAGGTTCGCGATTGCCGGTGCGCATGAAGATCGCGACCTTCAACATCAACAACGTCAACCGCCGCCTGCCCAACCTGTTGCGCTGGCTGAAATCAGCCAGGCCCGACATCGTCAGTCTGCAGGAGCTGAAGGCCAGCGACGCCGAGTTTCCCGCGGCCGCGATCGAGCAGGCCGGCTACGGCGCGGTGTGGCAGGGACAGAAGACCTGGAACGGCGTCGCCATCCTCGCGCGCAAGGCCGAGCCGGTGCTGATCCGCACCGCCCTGCCCGGCGGTGCCGGCGATCACGAAGCGCGCTACATCGAGGCCGCGGTGCGCGGCATCGTCGTCACCAGCCTCTATCTGCCGAACGGCAATCCGCAGCCCGGGCCGAAATTCGATTACAAGCTCGCCTGGTTCAAGCGGCTGCGCGCCCATGCCGCCAAGCTGCTCAAGCAGGACGTCCCGGTGGTGCTCGCCGGCGACTACAATGTCGCGCCGACGCCGTTCGACATCTACCCAACGCGGTCCTGGGACAAGGATGCGCTGATCCAGCCGAAGAGCCGCGCCGCCTTCAAGGCGCTGGTCGATCAGGGCTGGTGCGATGCGATCCGCGCCCTGCATCCGGACGCGCCGATGTTCACCTTCTGGGACTACAAGCGCCAGCGCTGGCCACGCGATGCAGGCCTGCGGCTCGATCATCTCCTGCTCAGCCCCGCAGTGGCGCCGCGCCTCGTGAAAGCCGGCGTCGACCGCGCCATCCGCGGCGAGGACGGCGCCAGCGATCACGCGCCGGCGTGGGTGGTGTTGAGGTGACGGGTTTGCGTGTCGCGCTCGCGCCACAATCACTCTGTCGTCCCTGCGAAAGCACTAGTGCATCTACACGTTTGTCGGGCCATTTGCGAGGATTTGGAAGCGGGCCATTCCGGTGTGGAAGGTGATTGGTCCAGGTGGACGGTGGGAGGCGTAGCCGGTCCATCCGCCGAGTTTTGCGATGATCCATGCCGCCCAAGCAAGGGTGTTGGGGCGATGGTGGTTTTTCTGAAGCTCGGTGCGACCTTTCATGGTTTTGTTGATGGCCCTGAGCGTCTCGATCTCTTCTGCGGTGAAGACAAATTCAGCCGGCAATTCTTCGCCACTGTTGCGGGCCTGAACGAGTTGAATGACGATACATGCCGCTCTGGTGGCGACCGCCACGAGCTTGATCAGGCCTTCGGCGCTCTCGATCTGACTATCCTCGATGCGCAAACCCTGGCTCTTCAGCGAGCGAAAGAGTTGCTCAATGATCCAGCGCTGGCGGTACCAGGAGACGATCTGCCAGGCGTCTTTAACGGTGGCGACCGGATGAGTGGTCAGGAGCAGCCAGCGAATGGGCTCCGCACCTCTCGGCGGATGCAACTCGACCACTTCTACGAAGCTGAGTTTGATGCCCTCCGCCAAGTCGGTGACGCCGGGCCTCTGCGGCCGCTTGA
Source organism: Bradyrhizobium sp. USDA 4503 (assembly GCF_054055815.1). Classification (NCBI taxonomy): domain Bacteria; kingdom Pseudomonadati; phylum Pseudomonadota; class Alphaproteobacteria; order Hyphomicrobiales; family Nitrobacteraceae; genus Bradyrhizobium; species Bradyrhizobium sp. USDA 4503. The sequence goes on along the minus strand of NZ_JBSRXS010000001.1, from coordinate 943,813 downwards.
GCACGACGGTTCCGAAGCGCATCGAGAGATGGGCCTGCCGGCCGCGCCGATCCATTCGCTGCGGCAGATCGATCACCGCGTTGTCGCAGAAGCGGCTCCGCTCGACCGCCTGATAAAGTGTGTCGCCATCGACCAGCGCATGGTCGTGCATGGCACGCGACAGAAGATGGACATTCTCAGCTGGCGTCAGCGCCCAGTGAGCAAAGAAATCCCCCTCGCGGTCGTTGACGACGGTGATCATGCGGGCATCTGCCAGGACGTCGCGGCCTTGCTCGGCGGCCGTCACCCAGCGCGCCGACTCCTTGTCGGCCAAGGCGCGCCGCTCATGCGGGATTTTTACCTTGCCTTTGCGCGTCCAAACGTTGCCGCCAGTAAGGCCAAGACAGACCCCGCTATCGGCATCCACCGCCATCATCGCATGCAACAGCACGCCGCGAGCATTGCCCTTGCCGGCTTTGCCCAGCCCGCGCCGCCGTTCCGCCTGGGTCTGGAACTTGACCTCGCTCGTATCCTGGATCGCCAGCACATGACGCCCGCTGACCGCAGTCCGCGTCTGCGCGCTCCAGCCCTCAATCAATTTATCGATCGTGACTTGGGGGTTGTTCACAAACCGCCAGAACGCCATATTGGCAGCCCAATCGCCCCGGGCCATCTGGCGCAAGCAGACGCTGCGCGTGCAAAGCATAGCCCGGAGAAGCGTCGCCCCCTTTTGTCGAGACGAACGTCCCCGAACTCACCCAAAGACAAATCCGGCTGCATCGCTGGCGCTCCTTCGAATCAAAGCGCCAGTGAGAGAATCATACAACATGCTGCAGAGACGCCACTTCTTGCTGCACCGAGTCAATCTGTCGCGCCCCAAAACCGTGTAGACACGCTAGTGCGTTCGCAGGGACGACATAAAATGTGTTGCGCGGTCTGTGAGTCATACCTCCGCATTCTCGCGACATGATTTGTCCAAGTCTTGCTGCGCTGCGCACGATGGCGTGTCGATGGTTCGGCGGCGCCCTTGCGCCGTCTCGAGCCATGAGGTCACACTGAGCCCCTCTCCCGGGGCACGCATTCAGCATGGCTCGGGATCACCTCACCGGAGCGCGCAGGTGGGCTTCCTCTTCGTCCTCATTGTCGGCCTGGTCGCCGGCACCATTTCCGGCATCGTCGGCACCGGCTCGTCGATCATGCTGATGCCGGTGCTGGTCTATCAGTACGGGCCGAAGCAGGCGGTACCGATCATGGCCGTCGCCGCCGTGATGGCCAATCTGTCGCGCATCCTCGCCTGGTGGCGCGAGGTCGACTGGCGTGCCTGCATCGCCTACTCGATCACCGGCATCCCGGCCGCCGCGCTCGGCGCGCGCACCCTGCTCGCGCTGCCCTCGCATGCGATCGATATCGCGATCGGCGTATTCCTGATCGCGATGGTGCCGGTGCGGCACTGGCTGGCGCGGCACAGGCTGAAGGCCAATCTCTGGCATCTCGCAATCGGCGGTGCGCTCATCGGCTACCTCACCGGCATCGTGGCCTCGACCGGCCCGCTCAGCGTGCCGCTGTTCCTGTTCTACGGTCTCAGCAAGGGCGCGTTCCTCGCCACCGAGGCGGCGAGCTCGCTCGGGCTCTATGTCAGCAAGTCGGTGACGTTCGAGCGCTTCGGCGCGCTGACGCCGGACATCGCGCTGAAGGGCCTGATCGCCGGCGCCTCGCTGATGGCCGGCGCTTTCATCGCAAAGCGCTTCGTGCTGCAGCTGAAGCCGGAGTCGTTTCGCCTGATCATGGACGGCATCATGCTGGCGGCGGGCACGGCGTTATTGTGGTCTGCAATGACGCAGTAAAATTCCGACATCGACCAGGCCCTGGGCAAACGGATTTCGCCGTGACGAACACCAACATCCTCCCGATGATGTCGTAATTCTACGGGGCTTTGGGCATCGGGTGGCGTGTACCCCGAAAGAGTTTTGTTGAGCGCTCACCTTCCGTTGTTATCCGGATTGCCACCGTCCGGCCGCTGCGTTTATGACAATCTCATTACTTGCACTTGATCGTTTGCGGAAAAGAACTTTGCTCCAGCAGGCATCACGGGATTGATCGACGACCCGGATGCGAGTCCCGAGAGTTCAGGCGACGAGGTTCAGCGACACATGGCGTGCAGATCGGGCGTAGAGCCCGGCGCCTGATGTCGCCGATGTCGGCCTGACGAATGCGGGATCGCAAGTCGAAGCATTGGGAGTCGCGGGTCGTCAAAGCCCACGACAGGCGGGAAAGGCAGGCGCGCGATGCGCAAGATGATGATCACGACTGCGGCGATTGTGACGTTCGCCGTTGCCGGCTCGGCGTTGTGGCCGACGGCAAGGCCCGATGTCGCGCAGTTCGGCGACAGCGTCTACGAGACGATCTGGGTCTGGCGAATTCCGGCCTACGCGAACAATCCGTCGTGGCGGGTTCGCTGGAGCTGGAGCGATCCGTTGCGCGCGCAGGCGAGATGCTGCCGCGCTCTGCCGACGAGTCTGACGCCGCGCGAGAATCCGCCGCTGCTGCTGTCGAGGCGGGACCTCCACGTTTGACCGCGCGTACAATCAGAGAGCAGTTCCCTTGCGCGAAGCGCATTTGATTCAAATTCGCGCTGTAGTTGAACTTACTTTTTATCCTTAACCAGAAACCTGATCTTTGATTTACATCTGCAAGATGCGGTTTACCTTGTCTCCGCGAGCACAGCGGATTCAGGGACAACAACAACATGCGCCAACCAAGCCTCACCCTGTGGTTGACCGTTGTTCTGGCCACGCAGGGATTGAGCGTCGCGGCAGACGATACAAGACCGGGACAACCGGGCGCCGTTGCCGCTGCTGACCGCGTTGCATGTTCCCTGCAGCCGAAAAGCGAGGAACCGTCCGATCCGTCGTCGACCTCGGCAATTCCCCACGCCGAAAAATTCGTCGCGCGGGAACATTTCAAGGAGGACATCGCCTCGAGCGCGCCGGTCAGGATTTCCTGGTTAGGCGCGACCTTCGCGCAGCGCTTCACGAACAAGATCGAGGACGATAGCGGCAGCGCATCGTTGCAAACCTTCGTCCTGAGCGCCGTCTCGAGCGACAAGGAGATCCTCGCCAAACTGGGGCAGAGCCACGAGAGCAGGCTGGCCGACGTCTGGTGCGCGTTGAGGCGACAGCCCAGCGGCAGCAACGGCCCGCTGGAGGTCAACGCCAAGCCGAACGTGTTTTACGTCCGCGACAGCGCCGGAGAGCTTGGTGCCGTCGACGTGCTGTGGGGCGGCGTCGGCTGGGAAATCGGCGCAAGCCCGGTCGGCGACAAGCCGCGCTGGCCGGGCGGAACACGGGTGTTCTCGCGCTGAGCCGGCCCCGCCATCTGGCACTCCGTCTTCGATGGATCGCGCGCGGCGGCCGAACCGTGTTATGCATCGTGCTCGATAGCGCGACTCACCTGCTCCATGGCCAAATCCACCCTCTCCTTCGTCTGCCAGAACTGCGGCGCGGCGTATAATCGCTGGCAGGGCAAGTGCGATTCCTGCGGCGAGTGGAACACGCTGGCCGAGGAGGACACCACAGGCTCGGTGCCGGTCTCGATCCGCAGCAAGCGCAAGGGACGGACGTTTGCGCTGGAATCGCTGTCCGGCAAGACCCAGGACGCGCCGCGGCTGTCCTCCGGGATGGCCGAGCTCGACCGCGTCACCGGCGGCGGCTTCGTCCGCGGCTCGGTGCTTTTGGTCGGCGGCGATCCCGGCATCGGAAAATCGACGCTGCTGACCCAGGCGACCAGCATGATGGCGCGCGCCGGCCACCGCGCCGTCTATATCTCCGGCGAAGAGGCGGTCGCCCAGGTGCGGCTGCGCGCCGAACGGCTCGGCCTCGCGGACGCGCCGGTGCAGCTGGCTTCGGAAACCTCGGTCGAGGACATCGTCGCGACGCTGTCGGAAGGCGCGGTGCCGCGCCTGATCGTGATCGACTCGATCCAGACCATGTGGACCGACACGGTGGAATCCGCGCCCGGCACGGTGACCCAGGTCCGCGCCTCGGCGCAGGCCCTCATTCGTTTTGCCAAGAAGACGGGTGCCGCGATCATCCTGGTCGGCCATGTGACAAAGGACGGCCAGATCGCCGGTCCCCGCGTGGTCGAGCACATGGTCGATGCGGTGCTGTCGTTCGAGGGCGAAGGCTCGCAGCAGTTCCGCATTCTGCGCTCGGTGAAGAACCGTTTTGGCGCGACCGACGAGATCGGCGTATTCGAGATGACCGGCCTCGGCCTGCGCGAGGTCACCAACCCCTCGGAATTGTTCCTCTCCGAGCGCGAGCTCGGCAGCCCCGGCACGGCGGTGTTCGCCGGCATCGAGGGCACCCGTCCGGTCCTGGTCGAGTTGCAGGCGCTGGTGGCGCCGACCTCGCTCGGCACGCCGCGCCGCGCCGTGGTCGGCTGGGACCCGAGCCGGCTGTCGATGGTGCTCGCGGTGCTCGAAGCGCATTGCGGCGTCAAATTGTCCGGACATGACGTCTATCTCAACGTCGCCGGCGGCCTGCGCATCCAGGAACCGGCCGCGGACCTTGCCGCGGCGGCCGCGCTGGTCTCCTCGCTGGTGAACGCGCCGCTGCCGACGGATGCGGTCTATTTCGGCGAGATTTCGCTATCGGGCGCGATCCGCCCGGTGGCGCAGACCCCGGCCCGGCTCAAGGAGGCCCTCAAGCTCGGCTTCGCCCGCGCCATCCTGCCCGAATCGGCCCGCGGCGAGAGCGGCGGCGATTCAGGGCTCACCCTCAACAGCGTCGGCAATCTCACCACGCTGGTCGCCGAAATTGCGGCACGCGGTACGCCCCGGGGCGGCCGGCGCGACCAGGGCGGCTCCGGAGGCCCTGATGCGGCTGAGAAAAATGCCACACCGGCTCGATTCCGTCGCGAGACCAGCTAAAGCGGGCGTGACGTATCAGCCCCCCGCCGCTATACATCCGCCGCGCGGGACAGGTGGCGCTCTGGCCTTGCCGGATGCCCCCAATGCGCCTCAGTTAGGACGGCACCGACTTCGCCGATTCGCGAGAACACTTAGCAGCGTAAGCCCTTAACAGCGTACCGAAACGTACCAGCGGACCTGACCAGCCGATGCCCATAACGATACTTGATCTCGTCCTGCTCGGCGTGATGCTGATTTCGGGCCTGCTCGCGATGGTGCGCGGCTTCATGCGCGAGATCCTGTCGATCGCGGCCTGGGGCGCCGCCGCGCTGGTCACGCTGTATGCGTTTTCGAAGCTTCTGCCGACCGCCAAGACCTATTTCAACAACGACACGGTCGCCGCCGTGGTCGTGGTGGCCGGCGTCTTCATCGGCACGCTGATCGTGGTCTCGATCGTCACGGTGCGGATCTCGGACATGATCCTGGATTCCCGGATCGGCGCGCTCGACCGCACCCTCGGCTTCCTGTTCGGGCTCGCCCGCGGCCTCCTGATCGTGGTCGTGGCGTTCATGTTCTTCACCTGGCTGGTTCCGGACAAGCAGCGGCCCGATTGGGTGACCGGGGCGAAGTCCCGGGTGGTGCTGCAGGGAACCGGGGATTGGCTGATGTCGCTCTTGCCTGACGACCCCGAGAACACCATCTTAAAGAAGTTCAAGAAGAATAAGCCAGACGACGATTCTGCGGCCGATACCAATGATCAGGCGACGCCGGCGTCGGGCGATGGCTATAGCAAACCTGCGCGTGACAGCTTGAAGAAGCTGATCGAGAAACCCGCGGGCCGATAAACTATTTGGGCCCTTACGAGAGGCGATGAACGAGATGCAGACCCCTTCGGATCATACCGACCAAATGGATCTCGACCTCGGCCCGATCGAACTGCAAGACGACCCTAAAAACGACCCTCTCAGATACCACCCCGACCTCGATGGCGACACGCTCCGCGAGGAATGCGGCGTGTTCGGCATCTTCGGCCATCCCGAGGCCGCCGCGATCACCGCACTCGGCCTGCACGCCCTGCAACACCGCGGCCAGGAAGCCGCCGGCATCGTCTCCTTCGACGGCAGCCGCTTCCACAGTGAACGCCGCCTCGGCCTGGTCGGCGACGCCTTCTCACGCCGCGAGGTGATCGAGCGCCTGCCCGGCAACGCCGCGGTCGGCCATGTCCGCTACTCCACCACCGGCGGCACCATCCTGCGCAACGTGCAGCCGCTGTTCGCCGAGCTCAGCGCCGGCGGATTTGCGGTCGGCCACAACGGCAACCTCACCAATGGCCTGACCCTGCGCCGCGAGCTGGTCAAGGGTGGCGCCATGATGCAGTCGACCACCGACACCGAGGTGATCCTGCATCTCGTGGCGCAGTCCTCCAAGCGCACCCGCTTCATCGACCGCTTCATCGAGGCGCTGCGCACCATCGAGGGCGCCTATGCGCTGGTCGCGCTGACCAACAAGAAGCTGGTCGGCGCGCGCGACCCGCTCGGCATCCGCCCGCTGGTGCTCGGCGATCTCGACGGCCGTCCGATCCTGACCTCGGAGACCTGCGCGCTCGACATGATCGGCGCCAAATACGTCCGCGACATCGAGCCCGGCGAGATCATCGTGTTCGACGAGCGAGGGGCGCACAGCCACAAGCCGTTCCCGCCGAAGCCGGCCCGGCCCTGCATCTTCGAATACATCTATTTCGCGCGGCCGGACTCGATCGTCGGCGGCCGTTCGGTCTACGACGTGCGCAAGGCGTTCGGCGCCCAGCTGGCGCGCGAGAGCCATCCCGAGGTCGACGTCGTGGTGCCGGTGCCGGATTCCGGCGTGCCCGCCGCGGTCGGCTACAGTCAGTATTCCGGCGTGCCGTTCGAGCTCGGCATCATCCGCAACCACTATGTCGGCCGCACCTTCATCCAGCCGACCCAGAGCGTGCGCGAGCTCGGCGTGCGCATGAAGCATTCGGCCAACCGCGCCGCGATCGAGGGCAAGCGCATCATCCTGATCGATGACAGTCTGGTCCGCGGCACCACTTCGAAGAAGATCGTGCGCATGATGCGCGACGCCGGCGCCCGCGAGGTGCATTTCCGCCTCGCCTCGCCGCCGATCCTCTACCCCGACTATTACGGCATCGACCTGCCCGACCGCGGCGGCCTGCTCGCCGCGACCCATTCGCTCGAGGAGATGCGCGACATCATCGGCGCCGACTCGCTCGCCTTCCTGTCGATCGACGGCATGTACCGCGCGATGGGCTATGAGGGGCGCGACCCGGCAAATCCGAGATTCGCCGACCATTGCTTCACCGGCGCCTACCCGACCCACCTCACCGACCAGAGCGAAACCGAGGCCCCGCCGCGCCAGCTCTCGCTGCTGGCGGAGGCGAGCTGAGGCGAAGCGTCATCCCGGGGCGATGCGCAGCATCGAACCCGGGATCTCGAAGTTGTCTTGCGTTCTTGCCTCAAATTTCGAGATTCCCCGATGCGCGATTGCGCATCTGAGGTCTGGTCCTTCGGACCATCCCGGAATGACCATGTCTTTTAGCCATGGCCGGGCTTGTCCCGGGCATTTCCGTCTGTAATACCCCGGGCAAACACGCGGACAGACAGACATGACAAAACCCCTCGCCTCCCGTATCGCCCTCGTGACCGGCGCCTCGCGCGGCATCGGCTATGCGACCGCGGTCGCACTGGCCAAGGCCGGCGCGCATGTCGTGGCAGTGGCGCGCACGCAAGGCGGGCTGGAAGAGCTCGACGACGAGATCCGCAAGGCCGGCGGCAGCGCCACCCTGGTGCCGCTCTCGCTCACCGATTACGACGGCATCGCGCGGCTCGGCCTTGCGCTGCATGAGCGCCACGGCAAGCTCGATATCCTGGTCGGCAATGCCGGCACCGCAGGGCCGTCGTCGCCGCTCGGCCATATCGAGCTGAAACCATGGAACGACGTGTTCGCGATCAACGTCACCGCCAACTTCCAGCTGATCCGCTGCATGGACCCGCTGCTGCGGCAATCCGACGCCGGCCGCGCGGTGTTCGTGACGTCGGGCGTGGCCCACAAGGCCAACGCCTATCTCGGCCCCTATGCGGCCTCGAAGGCCGCGCTGGAGGCACTGGTGCGCTCCTGGGCCAACGAGACCGCCAACACAAAGCTCCGCGTCAACCTGTTCAGCCCCGGCCCGATCCGCACCCGGATGCGCGCGCAGGTGTTTCCCGGCGAAGACCCGATGACGCTGGATACGCCCGACATGGCCGCCGAATTCATCGTGCCGATGTGTTCGCCCGCATGGACCGAGACCGGCAAGCTCTACGACTACAAGGCGCGCACGCTGCGCAGCTTCCAGCCGCCGGCGTGAGCGCGGCTCTCTCTCCCGTAGCCCGGATGGAGCGAAGCGCAATCCGGGATAGTCTCTACGCGGAGAAACCGGCCCCGGATTTCGCTTCGCTCCATCCGGGCTACGCACCTCCTTGCGATTGACTCGCTCGCATCCCCACGATTGACTACGCTCCCCAGCGGGACGACCGCCAAGAAAAATCTCGGGAGGCAACATGACGCCGACGTTCAATCGCGCGCGCTCCATTCTGTCCGGATTGTTTCTCTCCGCCTGCATCGCATCATCAGCCCTCTTCGCTACACCAACCCCCGCGAAAGCCGGCGACATCCCGACCTTCACCGTGGATGCATCATGGCCGAAGCCGCTGCCGAACAACTGGATACTCGGCCAGGTCGGCGGCATCACGGTGGATTGGCAGGGCCACATCTGGGTGATCCACCGGCCGCGCTCGCTGACCGACGACGAGAAGGGCGCGAGCCTCAATCCGCCGCGCTCGAAATGCTGCGTCTCGGCGCCGCCGGTGCTCGAATTCGACGCTGACGGCAATCTACTGCGGTCCTGGGGCGGTCCGGGTGACGGCTATGAGTGGGTTGGCCGCGAGCACGGCATCGAGGTCGACGAGCGCGGCTTCGTCTGGATCGGCGGCAACGCCGACAATGACAATGCGATCCTCAAGTTCACCTTCGACGGCAAGTTCGTCTCGCAGATCGGCTCGATCGCACCGAGCAAGGGCAGCAACGACACCACCCAGCTCGGCAAGCCCGCCGAGACCGCGATCGACAAGGAGGCCAACGAGATCTACGTCGCCGACGGTTACGGCAACCGGCGCGTCATCGTGTTCGATGCCACCACCGGCGCCTACAAGCGGCACTGGGGCGCCTATGGCAACAAGCCCGACGACGCCAAGCAGCCACCCTACGATCCGAAGGCGCAGGTCGCGCAGCAGTTCGGCAATCCCGTGCACTGCGTGAAGATCGCCGATGACGGACTGGTCTATGTCTGCGACCGCATCAACAACCGCATCCAGGTGTTCAGGAAGGACGGCAGCTTCGTGAAGGAGTTCTTCTTCGAGAAGAGCACGCTCGGCAACGGCGCGGTGTGGGACATCGCGCTGTGGCCCGATCCCAAGCAGACCTACCTGCTCTCCGCCGACGGCGAGAACAACGAGATCCGCATCATCAGGCGTGACGACGGCGCGGTGGTCGGCAGCTTCGGCCGCAACGGCCGCAACGCCGGGCAGTTCCACTGGGTGCACGCGCTCGCGGTCGACGCCAGGGGCAACGTCTATACCGCCGAGGTCGACACCGGAAAGCGGATCCAGAAATTCAAGCTGACCTCCGACGCGCTCAAGTAAGGGTTTCACCGGATGACGCTTCGACGCAGGCCCACCCGGCTTTAGGCGGATTGCCGCCTCCCCCCGGAAAGGGTAAGCGGGAACCTGAGCGACCGGCAAAAAGGCTCCGCAAGAGGGCTGCCCGGGCTTTAGACAGTGGAGGGAATTTCATGACAACGACGTTTGCGCGGCGCTACGCCGCGCTTCTTGCTTGCGCCGCACTCGGCCTTTCAACTTCTGCGTTCGCGCAGGACAAGACCGTCAAGATCGGCGTGCTCAACGATATGTCGAGCCTCTATGCCGACATCGGCGGCCCGAACTCCGTGGTCGCGATCAAGATGGCCGTGGAGGATTCCGGCCTGCTCAAGAAGGGCTGGAAGATCGACGTCCTCAGTGGCGACCACCAGAACAAGCCCGACGTCGGCGTCAACATCGCTCGGCAATGGGTCGACAACGAGAAGGTCGATGCGATCGCCGACACGCCGAACTCCGGCGTGGCGCTTGCGGTCAACAATCTCGTCAAGGAAAAGAACATCGTCCTGCTGAATTCGGGCGCGGCGACCGCCGACCTCACCGGCAAGGCCTGCACGCCGAACACGATTTCATATACCTACGACACCTACATGCTGGCCAACGGCACCGGCAAGGCCCTGACGAAGGCCGGCGGCGACACCTGGTTCTTCCTGACGGCCGACTATGCATTCGGCCACGCGCTTGAGCGTGACACCACCGCGGTCGTCAACGCCAATGGCGGCAAGGTGCTCGGAAGCGTCAAGCATCCGATCAACACCGCCGATTTCTCGTCGTTCCTGCTGCAGGCACAATCGTCCAAGGCCAAGGTGGTCGGCCTCGCCAATGCCGGCGGCGACACCACCAACGCGATCAAGCAGGCGGCCGAATTCGGCATCGTTTCCGGCGGCCAAAAGCTCGCGGCGCTGCTGCTGTTCATCAACGACGTGCATTCGCTCGGGTTGAAGACCGCGCAAGGCCTGACGTTCACGGAATCCTTCTATTGGGACATGAACGATCAGACCCGCGCCTGGTCGAAGCGGTTCGCCGCCCTCGCCAGCAAGAACGCGATGCCGTCGATGACCCAGGCCGGCAACTACGCGATGGTGCTGCACTATCTCAAGGCGATGGAAGCGCTCGGCGGCAATCCGCATGACGGCGCCAAGGTCGTCGCCAAGATGAAGGAATTGCCGACCGACGATCCGCTGTTCGGCAAGGGCCCGCTGCGCGCCGACGGCCGGCGCCTGATTCCGGCCTATCTGTTCGAGGTGAAGAAGCCCGAAGAGTCCAAATATCCCTGGGACTATTACAAGCTGATCGCCACGATCGCGCCGGAAGACGCCGCGAAGCCGCTTGAGGCCAGCGACTGTCCGCTGCTGAAGAAGTGACCGCGTAGCGGTCATTCCGGGGGCGCGCAACGCGCGAACCTCAGATGCGCAATTGCGCATCGGGACTCTCGAGATTCCCCGAGGCGCGCTTGCGCCCCTGAGGTTCGATGCTGCGCATCGCCCCGGAATGACTTTTTGCACCTTCTTACTTCGCCGCCGACTTCGCCTTGACGGGCGGCGGCAACGACGCCCATTCCCTGTCGGCGCGCGGGCCGCCGACATCGCCGGTCAGGCCGACGAGCTGGCCCGGCTGCACGTCCAGCGTCTGCGTCCAGGTCTGGGTCTGGCACAGCAGCTTGAGCAGGCATCCCTTGAGCTTCGGCCGGTCGGACTTGTCGCGCCACAGCGAGACCGCATAGGACTTGCCGTCCTCGGCGTTGTAGATGTCGCCGTCGAACCTGCCCTCCGGCGTCAGCTTCAATCCGAGGATCAGCTGATGGCCGAGCAGCGCACGCGTCCGCTTGTCGGGTTCGGGATTGAAGCTGTCGCGGAGCGGCTGGCCGTGTGAATCGAGCGGATCCTTCATCCACACGATGAAGCCGCAGATGCGGTCACGCGCGGGGCCGCCGCGCTCGAGGCGGATGCGTGCGCAGCCGTCTTCGGTCAGCCAGGTGCCGCTGGGATCGGCTGGGGCAATCGTCTCGGCGCGGCCGGTCGAGCTCATCAGCAAGGCAGCGACGAGGCTGCGCAGAAACATGCGAACCAGAAAGTTCATGGTAAAGGACCTTTCAGCGTCGGGATGGTTTGCGGACGCGCGCGGCGCGCCTCACTTCAATTGCGCCATGAAGGCATCGGCCCCCTTGTCGATGCCGGCGGTGGCCGCGGCGAGATCGCCGACGCTGGCCTTGATGTCGTAGGCGTTGGGATATTGCTTGCTGACATAGGCGCCGAGCAGGCGCGAGGTCGAGCTGTCGAACATCTCGACGGCATAGATCACGGAGCCCGTCATCGTGCCCTCGCCGTCGCGCGCGGCCTGCACGCCGTTGTAGACCGCGCCCGCCAGATCGAAGCGCGACAGCGTGCCGAGCACCGGCGTGTTGGCGACCGCGCCGGTCAGCGTCAGCCGCAGGCGGAACGTGTTCGGCCCGCGCGTGTTCACCAGCGTGAAGCGGCCGCGCAGTTTGTCGGCGAAGCGGGTCTGCATGTAGGCAGCGAGCGTCTGCTTGTCCTTCTCGGACATGTCGCCGAATTGATGATCCGCGCCGCGATAGATCACGACCGGATCGATCATCACCTTGTTGTAGCTCCGCCAGTCGACCGGCGGCGCATAGCGATACGGCACACGTCCCGAAGAATCGGACGTATCCGGCGTCATGTAGGCCGACGATGCCACATCCGAATAGGCCACCGTGACGGTGGCACATCCTCCCGCGAGGACGCAAAGCGCCATCGCTCCCAGACCGCGCGCGGCGATCGAGCTCTCCATTCCAATCTCCTCATCCGACCTGGGCGGAAAAGCAGCTCGGCCGCAGCCGCGTCCGGGGCTGAAAGTACGGCTGCGGCCGTCACTGGTCTGACTCGCCGTCGCGGCACCGCCAGACCTTGGCGCTCATCGACGCCTGGACGGACGCCGTCCGCCGACCCGACTATCCCGGCATCTTCGCCCATCACGATCAGGACATCGTGATGTTCGACGTTCCGCCGCCATTGTAGTCACGCGGATTGGATGAATACCGGAAGACGTGGGACTTGTTCTTCAGGTATCACCGCCCATCCTACGCCTTCGATGTCGAGGAGATCGCGATCACGGCCGGCGATGATGTGGCCTTCGCGGTCGCGGTGATGCGGTGCGGGCCACCTGATGCCACGTTCCAGTTCAGGCTGACGATCGGATTGCGCAAGGTCGACGGCGAGTGGCGCGTCACGCACGAGCACCATTCGGTGCCGGCGACGGAATAGAGCGTCTCGTGGTGGATCCGTCGGCGGCCCGCCCTACGCTCTCTTTGCCGCCGTCGTGCGCCAGGCGATGGCGAGCGCGAGCAGCAGCAGCGCGCCGGCCAGATAGAACGGCGCGCCGGGCATCTTCACCGGCACGGTATCGCCGATGAAATACGCAAACGTCAGCGTGAACAGGAACGGGCCGATCAATTCCGACATGCTCTGCACGCTTGAAGTCGCGCCCTGCAACTGGCCCTGTTGATCGGCGGCGACGAGCTGCGTCGTCAGCGCCTGCGTCGCAGCGCCCGAGAGGCCCCACAGCGCCATCACGGGAATGCCGATCCAGAACAGCTGGCCGGTCGGCGCGGCGCCGAAGATCACGAAGCCCAGGGCGCCGCAGACGAGGCCGAGGAACAGCGCGTTGCGCTCGCCGAGGCGCTGCACGATCGGGCCGATCGCCGCGCCCTGCACGATCATGCCGCAGAGCCCGACCAGCGCCAGCGTCGCGCCGACGGTGCCGGTGTCCCAGCCATAGCGATAGGTGGCGTAGAGCACGAACACCGAGGGCAGCACGACATGCGCGAGCTGGCCGAAGAACGTCGCCAGCGACAGGCCGGCGAGCGTCCGGTTCGAGCGCAGGAAATGCAGCGCGCCGATCGGATTGGCGCTCTTCCATTTGAACGGCGCGCGCCGCTCCACGGGCAGCGATTCCGGCAGGATGAACAGGCCATACAGCCCGTTGACGAAGCTCAAACCCGCCGCCGCCCAGAACGGCAGCCGCGGATCGATCTCGCCGAGCAGGCCGCCGAGCGCCGGTCCGAGGATGAAGCCGGCGCCGAAGGCGACGCCAATCTTGCCGAACATCGCGGCGCGCTGCTCCGGCGCGGTGACGTCGGCGATATAGGCGAACACGGTCGAGATGCTCGACGAGGTGATGCCCGAGATCGCCCGCCCGATGAACAGCCAGATCAGGTTCGGCGCCAGCGCCATCAGCACATAGTCGGCGGCGAGGCCGAAATTCGACAGCAGAACCACCGGCCGGCGGCCGAAGCGATCGGACAGCGCGCCGAGGATCGGCGAGCAGACGAACTGCATCAAGGCCCAGATCGAGCCGAACACGCCGAAGATGCGCGCCGCATTTGCGGTGTCGTTGTTGACGAAGCCCTCGATCAGCTTGGGCAGGATCGGGATGATGATCCCGAGCGCGAGCATGTCGAGCAGCAACGTGATGAAGATGAAGATCACCGCGCCGCTGCGCGGTTGCGCTACAGCAACCGTGTCGCCCTCCGACCTTTCGCTCACGACGGGCGTTTGCGCTTGTGGGCGAACGGATTGGCCTTCTCGCGCAGCGTGATCCGGATCGGCGTGCCCGGCAGATCGAAGGTCTCGCGCAGCGAGTTGATGAGGTAGCGCAGATAGGATCGCGGGATCGCGTCGGCGCGCGAGCAGAACAGCACGAAGCTCGGCGGGCGCGCCTTCACTTGCGTGATGTAGTTCAGCTTCAGCCTGCGGCCCGAAACCGCCGGCGGCGGGTTGGCCTGGATCGCCTGCTCGAACCAGCGATTGAGCGCCGAGGTCGGCAAGCGCCGGTTCCAGACCGCGTAGGCCTCCTGGATCGCCGTCATCAGGCGGTCGATGCCTTCGCCCATCAGGCCGGAGACGGCGACGATCGGCGCGCCCTTGACCTGCGGCAGCCAGTGGTCGGCATCGGTGCGCAGTTGCGAGATCTGGTTGGGCTTGCGCTCGACCAGGTCCCATTTGTTGACCGCGAGCACGATGGCGCGGCCTTCGCGCTCGACCAGGTCGGCGATGCGCAGGTCCTGCTCCTCGAACTTGTTCTGCGCGTCCATCATCATCACGACGACTTCGGCAAAGCGCACCGCGCGCAACGCGTCGGCCACCGAGAGCTTCTCCAGTTTCTCCTCGATCCGCGAGCGGCGGCGCAGGCCGGCGGTGTCGAACACCCGGAACTGGCGGCCCTGCCAGGTGATCTCGACCGCGATGGAATCGCGCGTGGTGCCGGCCTCGGGGCTGGTCAGCAGCCGCTCCTCGCCCAGCAGATGGTTGATCAGCGTCGACTTGCCGGCATTGGGCCGGCCGACGATGGCGACGCGGATCGGGCGCTGCGCGGCCTCCTCCTCCGAGATGTCCTCATCGTCCTCAAGCTCGTCGTCTTCCTCCGGTGTCTCCGGCACCAGCGCGCTCAGCGCCTCGTGGAGGTCGCCCATGCCCTCGCCATGCTCGGCCGAGATCTGGACGGGATCGCCGAGCCCGAGCGCGTAGGATTCCATCGCGCCGATCTCGCCATGCTTGCCCTCGGCCTTGTTGGCGACCAGCACCACCGGCTTGTTGGCCTTTCGCGCGAAGTCGGCGAAGGCACGGTCGGTCGGCGTCAGGCCGACGCGGGCGTCGATCACGAACATCAGGGCGTCGGCGAGTTCGATCGCGGTTTCGGTCTGCTCCTGCATCCGCGCCGTCAGCGAACCCTTGGCGCCTTCGTCCAGACCTGCGGTGTCGATGATGGTGAAGTCGAGGTCGTAGAGCCTGGCCTGGCCCTCGCGACGGTCACGCGTCACGCCGGGCTCGTCGTCGACCAGCGCGAGCTTCTGGCCGACCAGCCGGTTGAACAGCGTCGACTTTCCGACATTGGGCCGGCCGATAATGGCGATGGTGAAAGACATGGATCATCCAGGCGCCGCGTTGCGGCGCGCGTCAATGAATTGAATTAGGAGCCTAAAGCGCGATGAGATCGGATTGAATCGTCATCGCGCCTTAGATTCTTGTTTTAGCATGATCTTTTCGGAAAACCGCTTCGCACTTTTCCGGATCATGCTCTAGCGGCTAAATCCGCCGCTCGGTAGCGGTGCGGGGAAGGCGCCGCCGGATTGTTGCGTGGTCTGGGTCTGCTGGGCCGGCGCCGCGGGCTGTGCCTGCTGGTCGTCGGCGGGCGGCGCGGTGGTGCGGCGGCGGACGATCTTCTTCGGCTTCGGCTCCGGCGGCAGCGCGGCGGGCGCGCCCTCCTCGGCTGCGGCATCGGGAGCAGCCGCTTGATCTGCGGCCGGCGCTGCCCTGCCCTTGGCGTGCTTCTTGGCGCCCTTCGGCGGCTCGGGCGGCGGGGCCGGCTGGGCGGCAGCGGCTGCCGCGGCGTTCTGCTGATCGAGCTGTTCCTGCTGCGAGCCCTTGTACAATTCCTTCGGCACACCCTGCTCGAGGCCGGGCACGCCTTCGGGGAAGACCGGCTTGCGGTCGCCGGCCAGCTTCTTCTTGGTGTCAAGGAAGTCGAGCAGGTCGCTCGGATCGAAATTGGACATGCCGCCACCGCCGCACCCCGCCAGCACGCTGCAAAGCGCTGTCAGAACTGCGGCTGCGATCAGGCGTTGCGAGCGGCGCATGGTCGATCTCTCACTCAAACTCGGGTTTCGCGCCAAGTCAGCTCTTCGCGACCGGCGGCAACAAGGCCTGCAGCGCTTCGGCACGCGAGCGCAGGCTCGGCGGCGTCTCACCGTCATTGGCAATCTGGTCGAGCCACTGCCGCGCGGCGGTGGCATCGTTGGCGCGCCAGGCCGACAGCGCCAGCAGCTCGCGGGCGGAGTGACGGAACGTCGAGTCCTTCGCCGTTGCCGTGGCCTCGAGCCGTTGCAGCATGTTCGGATAGGTGGTGGTTTCCATCGCGAGCTGCGCGGCGCGGATCCGCGCCAGGTCCTGCTCGGGACCGCCGACGCTGCGGTCGGCTGCGATCTCGTCATAGAGCTTCGCGGCAGCCGGCTGATCGCGGGTCGCGACCTCGGCGGCCATGCGCAGCCGCGCCAGGTTGCGGTAGCCGGACGGTGCCTTGGTGATGAGAGCGGCGAACGCAGCCTCGGCCTCGGCGTGCTTGTTCTGATCGGACAATTCGACGGCACGGTCGAACGCCGCACCGGCCTCGGCGGCCTTCTTGGCCTCAAGATACTGGTAGCCGCGCCAGCCACCGACGCCCGCAACGATCAGGATCGCCAGGGCGATGATAAAGAGCGAGTACTTGTCCCACAGCTTCTTGAGCTGATCGCGACGGACTTCTTCGTCGACTTCGTCAAATAATTCAGACACTTAAGGCTATCCCATCCCCTCGGGACCGCTGCTATCGGTGGGGCCCAGCCCTACCCGATCCCCACATCGCGGCGGCGTTACCCTAATGGTGTGGCGGAGGCAAGGCAAAGCGAGGCGGATCAAAGCGTTAACGGGGGACGTTTGCGACTGGCCGCAACGGCGGCGGGCTCCCTCTCCCGCTTGCGGGGGAGGGTCGGGGTGGGGTGTCTCCACGAGTCGGATCAGTGAGAAAGTCCTTGTGCGGACAAAGCCCCCACGCGCCGCGCTGCGCGCGTTGACCTAAGAGCGAGCTTCGCTCGTCTCGACCCCCGCAAGCGGGAGCGGTGCACCGAATTCGCGGATGGTACGTCCACGCCTCGCTACGCGCCTATCGCGGACAGGCTCTCCCTGATCTGGCGCTTGATCACCTTGCCGTTGGCGTTGCGCGGCAGCGGCTCTGATGTCAGCGCCATGGTCTCCGGCACCTTGTAGTCCGAGAGCCGCTCGGCGCACCAGGCGCGCAGGCTCTCCGCATTCACGTCCGTGCGGGTCACGATCACGGCGTGCACGCGCTCGCCGAGCACCGGGCACGGCTTGGCGATGATCGCGCTCTCGACCACGGCGGGATGGCCGGCCAGAACAGACTCGACCTCGGCGGAATAGATCTTCAGGCCGCCGCGATTGATCATGTCCTTCTGGCGATCGAACACGTGGACGAAGTTTGCCGCGTCGATCGAACCGAGATCGCCGGAATGCCAGAAGCCGGCCGTGAAACTCTCCACGGTCGCCTTCGGATTGTTCCAGTAGCCCTTGATGACCGAGGCGCTGCGGATCCAGAGCTCGCCGATCTCGCCGCGCGGCAGTTCGCGGCCGTCAGCGCCCATCACGATGATCTCGGCGCCGGGGCACGGCAGGCCGACGCTGTCGATATGGGCGGCGGTCAGTTCGCCCGGCATCAGCGTCGAGGGCGACGTGGTCTCGGTCGCGCCGTAGCAATTCGCAAGCTTCAGCCCCGGAATCTTGGCGTCGAGTTTTTCGATGGTTGCGACCGGCATCGGCGCGCCGCCGAAGCCGCCGATCCGCCAGCTCGACAGATCGTAGCTGTCGAAATCCGGCTGCATCAGGCAGAGATTATACATCGCCGGCACCATCACCGTGTAGCTGACGCGCTCGCGCGCCGCGACCTTCAGATATTCCGAGGCCTTGAACTCCGGCATGATGATCAGCGCGCCGGCGCAGCGTGCCATGGTGGTGATGTTGGCGACCGCGCCGGTGACATGCGCGAGCGGCACCGCGGCGATCGAGCGATCCGACTTGGTCAGCTTCAGGCACGACACGAACACCATCGAGGAGTGGATGATGTTGCAATGGGCGAGCATGGCGCCCTTCGGCCGGCCCGTGGTGCCCGAGGTGTAGAGGATCATCGCGGTGTCCTCTTCCCTCACCTCCGCCGGCGCCTGGGCCGCAGCGTTGTCGGCGAGACCGGCGAATTGCGACGCGCCGTCGTCGCTGACCGAGATGCGATGCTTGAGGCCGGGAACATCGGCCGCATCAGGGATGCGGTCGGCGAGCGTGGCCTCATGGACCAGAAGCGTCGCGCCGCAATCGTTCAGCACATAGGCGATCTCGGGCTTCTGCTGGCGCGTCGAGAGCAGCACCGTGACCAGCCCGGCATGCGCGGCGGCGAACATCGTCAGCACGAATTCGATGCGGTTGCCGAGCAGGATCGCGACGCGGTCGCCGGGCGCAAGGCCGAGTTTGGCGAAGCCCGCCGCGACCTTGGCCGATTTCTCCGCGACCTCGCGCCAGCTCAGGCGCGTCGCGCCACAGACCAGCGCCTCGCCGTCGCCGTTCTGCGCAACGGCGTCCGCGATCATCGCCCAAAGGCTGCCGGGCCGCTCCGGGAAAGCCGGCACGACGCGGTCGCCGAACCGCGGCTCGAGCCGCATCGGCGGAATTGCGTGCTGCGACCAGTCCATGCGCGCCCGGTCAGCTCTTCTTCATGCCGTAGACGTGCTCCGGCCCCGGGAAGGCGCGGCTCTTCACGTCGCGCGCATAGCCGGCGATCGCCTCCTCGATCATCGGCCCGAGATTGCCGTAGCGGCGCACGAATTTCGGCGACCGCGGCGACAGGCCGAGCATGTCCTCCAGCACCAGCACCTGGCCGTCGCAGGCAGCGCTGGCGCCGATGCCGATGGTCGGCACGGCGATCGACTGCGTGATCTTGCGCGCCAGCGGCTCGGCGACCGCCTCGACCACGATCGAGAACGCGCCCGCCTCCGCGATCGCCCTGGCGTCGTTCTCGATCGGCGCCCAGGTCTCTTCCTCGCGGCCCTGCGCGCGGAACGAGCCAAGCGCGTTGATCGACTGCGGCGTCAGACCGATATGGCCCATCACCGGAATGCCGCGCTCGGACAGGAACGCCACCGTCTCCGCCATCCGCGCGCCGCCCTCGAGCTTGACCGCGCCGCACAGCGTCTCCTTCATGATCCGCACCGCGGATTGAAACGCCTGCTCCTTCGAACCCTCATAGGAGCCGAACGGCATGTCCACCACGACGAGCGCAGCTTGCGAGCCGCGCATCACCGCGCGGCCTTGCAGGATCATCATGTCGAGCGTGACCGGCACCGTGGTCTCGAAGCCATGCATGACGTTGCCGAGGGAATCGCCGACCAGGATGGCGTCGCAATGACGGTCGACCAGCGCCGCGGTGTGCGCATGATAGGACGTCAGCATCACGATCGGCTCGCCGTTCTTGCGGGCGCGCAGATCGGGCGCGGTCTTGCGCTTGATGGCGGATTGAACAGACATAGTCAGGCTCCCATGACAGGCACGCCGATCACGACCGGGTGGAACGCAAACGCCAGCGCCAGATAGACGATGACACCGACCGCGATCGCGATCAGGTCGTTGGTTGGGCCGCCCACCGGAATCGGCGGCGCGCCGGCATCCGTGCGGCGCTTCAGCGAGATGCGGTCATAGACCGCCCAGCCGAGAAACGAGCCGAACAGGATGATCGAGCCGAGGTCGCCGTTGGCGAGCAGATGCGCGAACGCCCACAGCTTCACGCCGGCGAGCATCGGATGCTTCAGCGTGGTGTAGATGCGGCCGCGGATATAGGAGGCGACGACGAGGATGACGGCGGGCAGCATCAGCGCGACCGTGATGTGCTTGAGCGCCGTCGGCGGGGTCCAGACGTCGATCCATCCGCTCGCGCGATAATGCGCAAAGCCCCAGATGATCAGCACGAGCCCGGCCGCGGAGGCGAGCGAATAGGCGATCTTGTAGCCGCCCTCGCCCATCGCCTTGATCAGGCCGGCGCGCATCTCGCGCAGGCTTGACAGCACATGGACGCCGAGGAACAGCACGAGACCCAGGATCATGACGAGCAGTCCCACGATGTTCCTCCCCTGATCGAACTAATGCCTTCGCGTATCACCTTCGCCGGGCGGGTGGCAATGCGTCACGCCACGACTCCGTCATTCCGGGATGGCCCGCAGGGCCGGACCCGGAATCTCGAGGTTGCCGGGCGCGCAAGCCAATCCCGGGATTCCGGGTTCGCGCTTCCAGCGCGCCCGGAATGACGTGTCTCACGGCTTGTTGGCCGATTTGGCCAGCTCCCGGTTGTCGACATAGCGGATCATGATCGGCCGGCCGGCCAGCGCGCCGCCCAATCCGCCGGTGAATTTCAGCGGCAGGCAGGCATCCAGCGAGGCGTTGATCGCATTGAGGTAGGTGGTGCGGGTGTCGGCCGGGATGCCCCGCGTCGAAAACGTCAGGCGCGGCGCGCCGATCATCTCGCCCGATCGTTTGAAGCTGAATCGCACCGACATCTGCATGCCCGCGCGCGCGTCGTCCGGCGGTGGCGGCGCCCAGCAGGCGCGCAGCGCGGCGAACAGATCGCCGATGGTATTGAGATCATGATCCGGCTTGCGGTACTTCTCGGCCTGATCCTGCGGTGGCACGGTCAGGATCGTGAGCTGGAGATTTTCGCCGTACGGATAATCCATCTCGGGCAGGCATGGCCCGTGGTTGAACACGCTGCAATAGGACGGGATGCAAGGCCCTTCGTCGAGCACGCTGCAAGGCGTGTGTGCGAAGGGCGCCGGGTTGGTTTGTTGCCGCTGCTGCGCAGAGGCCGCGCTCTCGAGCGCAAAGGCCGGCACGGCAAAAGCGAGGCAGATGGCGACGCGTCGGAGCATGCAGGCGGACCCGGATTGCACTCCGGAGAAAATGGGTCCGCGGCCGGACCGCATCAAGCGGGGCGGCGTTCAATTCCTCGCGCTTGTCAATACTAAAACCTAGGTTCGGCCGGTTCGTGTCCCCTTGATACCGGCGAGGATGAGATCGATGCCGGCGAGATAGTCGACACGGTCGTCGTGGTCCCGCATCGCGCCGGCCACGCTGCGTGCAAACGGGTAGTCGCTTGCGTCGAGCGCGGACCAGTCGGTCGCCACCGCATCCAGGAAGCTCGATCGGTCCAGGCCATGCGTCCGCGCGAACTGCGCGTTGGCTGCGTTCTGGCCACCGACGCCAAGGATGTAGTTCAGCAGGACCGAGACGATCGTCCACTGCGTGTCGGCAGCCACGCCAAGCGCGCGAACCTGCTGGCCGATGCATTCCAGAACGCGCACGGTCGGCAACTGCCCGGCAGCACGGATCAGCGCTGTCCCGACCCACGCATGCGCCTCCATCGCATCGAACATGCCGAGCGCAAGGGCGCGAATGGTGGCCTTCGGCGATCCGCCGACCGCGTGCGCATCCACCACGCGCGAGACAATGGCGTCGCAGGCGGCGACCAGCAGATCACTCTTGTTGGCGATATGCCAGTAGATCGCGCCGGGACCGGTCGCGAGCCGTTCGGACAGGGCGCGGAACGTCAGCCCCTCCTCGCCGCTCTCGTCCAGGAGTTCGATCGAAGCCTCGATGATGCGATCCCGCGAGAGCGAGTCCTCGCGTCGCTGGCCGCTGCGCGCCTTCTTGACCATGCCGCACCTTGACATATCTGGAACGACATTCCAAGTTTATGGAACGGCGTTCCATAACTCCGCCGTGCCGGAAGGACTCCGCATGAAATCTCCCGTCACGATCGTCGGTGCCGGCCTCGGCGGCCTGACGCTTGCCCGCGTCCTCCACGTCCACGGGATCGCAGCAATCGTCTACGAAGCGGAAGCCTCCGCAGAGGCACGAACGCAGGGCGGCATGCTCGATATCCATGAGCACAACGGCCAACGCGCGCTGAAGGCCGCGGGCCTCCTTGAGGAGTTCCGCGAGTTGATCCACCCCGGCGGCCAGGAAACCCGCGCGCTCGATACCCAAGGCAATGTCCTGCTGCATCATCCGGACGACGGCACGGGCGGGCGCCCCGAGGTACCCCGAGGCGAGCTACGTCGGATCCTGCTCAACTCGCTGCCCGAGGGCACGGTGCATTGGGGATCTAAGGTCACCGCGGCCACTGCGCTCGGCGGTGGAAGGCACCTATTGAGCTTTGCCGACGGCACGACGGTGACGACCGACCTTCTGGTCGGGGCCGACGGTGCCTGGTCGCGCGTGCGATCGCTTCTCTCTGCAGACAAGCCGACCTATGTCGGCACTTCGTTCATCGAGACATATCTGTTCGACGCCGATGTCCGTCACCGAACGAGCGCGGAAGCCGTTGGCGGCGGCGCCATGTTCGCGCTGGCGCCGGGAAAGGGCATCGCCGCGCATCGTGAGCCGAACGGCGTGCTGCACACCTATGTGGCGCTGACCAAGCGTGAGGAATGGTTTGCCAACCTCGACTTCTCCAATCCTGCAAGCGCCCTCGCCCGCGTCGCCGAGGAATTCGATGGCTGGGCCCGGGCGCTGACCGCGCTGATCACCGACGGCGAGACGGCGCCGGTGCTGCGCCTCACCCATGCGCTTCCGGTCGCGCATCAATGGGACCGCGTGCCCGGCGTCACGCTGCTCGGCGATGCAGCGCATCTGATGGTTCCATCGGGCGAAGGCGCCAATCTCGCAATATATGACGGTGCCGAACTCGGCGCGGCGATCGCTGCCAACCCAGGTGACGTCGAGGCCGCGCTCGCCGCCTATGAAGAGGACCTGTTTCCCCGCAGCGCGTCCGAAGCCGCTGATGCGGCGGAACTCCTCGAGTTGTGCTACGGCGCTAACGCGCCGCAGAGCCTGATCGACTTTTTGGGCAGTCACCTCCCCGCCGAGAACCGTAGCGAATGACGGAGAAGCCGCGGCGTACCGGGTCCCCCGCCTTCCCCGGGGGACGACACAGGAGCAAGCGCGACTACGCCTTCTTCTTCACGTCCTTGACGTTGGAGAAGGTGATGCCCTCGGCGCGCTCCCGGGTGTAGCCGAGATAGAACTCGTTCTTGGCCATGAACACGGGATCGCCGTCGACGTCGTCGGCGATGCCGGAATTGTTGGCGGAGATGAAGGCGTCAAGCTGCTTGCGGTCGTCGGACGATATCCAGCGCGCCAACGAGAATTCAGAGATCTCGAACTCGACCGGCAGCGAATATTCCGCATCGAGCCGCGCCTTCAGCACATCGAGCTGCAGCGGGCCGACCACGCCGACCAGCGCGGGCGCGCCGTCGCGCGGGCGGAACACCTGCACGACGCCCTCCTCCGACATCTGCTGCAAGGCTTCCTTCAGCTTCTTCGCCTTCATCGCGTCGGTCAGCCGGACGCGGCGGACGATTTCCGGCGCGAAGCTCGGTACGCCGACGAAGGTCAGATCCTCGCCCTCAGTGAGGGTGTCGCCTATCCTGAGCGTGCCGTGGTTGGGAATGCCGACGACGTCACCGGCAAAGGCCTCGTCGGCGACCGAGCGGTCCTGCGCGAAAAAGAACTGCGGGCTCGACAGGCTCATGTTTTTGCCGGTGCGTACCAGCTTGGCCTTCATGCCGCGGCTGAGCTTGCCCGAGCACAGCCGGGCGAAGGCGATGCGGTCACGGTGGTTCGGATCCATGTTGGCCTGGATCTTGAACACGAATGCGCTCATGCGCGGCTCCGATGCCTCGACCTTGCGCAAATCCGAGTCCTGCGCGCGCGGCGCCGGCGCGAACTTGCCGAGGCCTTCGAGCAGATCGCCGACGCCGAAATTGCGCAGCGCGCTGCCGAAATAGACCGGCGTCAGGTGGCCCTCGCGGAACGCCGCGAGCTCGAACGGCTTGCAGGCTTCCGAGGCCAGCGCGAGCTCGTCCTTGACCTCGGCGACATCGAGATTGGGATTGCGCTTGCCGAGATCGGCGATGTCGATCTGCTCGGTGGCGCCGGTCTTGGCGCCGCCGCCCTCGAGTAGCCGCACGCCGCCATTGACGACGTCATAGGTGCCGAGGAAGTCGCGGCCACGGCCGACCGGCCAGGTCATCGGCGTCGTGTCGAGCGCCAGCGTCTTCTCGATCTCGTCCAGAAGCTCGAACGTGTCGCGGCTCTCGCGGTCCATCTTGTTGATGAAGGTGATGATCGGGATGTCACGCAGCCGGCACACCTCGAACAGCTTTCGCGTGCGCGCCTCGATGCCTTTCGCCGCGTCGATCACCATCACCGCGGAATCGACCGCGGTCAGCGTGCGATAGGTATCTTCCGAAAAGTCCTCGTGGCCCGGCGTGTCCAAGAGGTTGAACACGAGGTCGTTGAACTCGAAGGTCATCACCGAGGTGACGACCGAGATGCCGCGCTCGCGCTCGATCTTCATCCAGTCCGAGCGCGTGTTGCGCCGCTCGCCCTTGGCCTTGACCTGGCCCGCGAGATTGATGGCGCCCCCGAACAGCAGCAGCTTTTCCGTCAGCGTGGTCTTGCCGGCGTCCGGGTGCGAGATGATCGCAAAGGTACGCCGTCGCGCCACTTCCTCTGAAAGCGGCGAGCGGGACGGCGATTCGGCTGAAACTGAAATGTCGGACATGGCGGGGCATTTGGCAGGGAAAACGGGCGCAATCAAGGGCGTTTTGTCGCAATGCGGAACGCCCGCACCATCCCCATATGGGCACCGGAAGGACGACCTTCTCCTCACTATACCATTCGCGGGGACGACCCTGCCTTATCTGGAGGGTTCGTGATGGCTTGGACCATTCTGTTCACCGCTGGCCTGCTCGAGATCGGCTGGGCGATCGGGCTGAAATATACCGAAGGTTTCTCGCGGCTGGTGCCGTCGGTGCTGACGCTGGCGGCGATGGCCGGCAGCGTGATCCTGCTCGGCCTCGCGCTGAAGACGCTGCCGATTGGAACCGCCTATGCGGTCTGGACCGGGATCGGCGCGGTCGGTACCGCGGCGCTCGGCATCATCCTGCTCGGCGAACCCGCGACCGCGATGCGGCTTGCCAGCATCGGACTGATCGTTGCCGGCATCGTCGGGCTGAAGCTGGTCGGCTGATTACTCCTTTTTGGGACGCGTTTTCTTAACGCGAACCGGCTTCCACTTCGCTCGAAAACGCTACTTCAGAATCTGCACCGCCCAATAGCTCGCGGCTGCGACCGCGGCCGACGCCGGGATCGTGATCACCCAGGCGTAGACGATCGAGCTCGCCACATTCCAGCGCACGGCGGAAAGCCGCCGTGCGGCGCCGACGCCGACGATGGCGCCCGTGATGGTGTGCGTGGTCGATACGGGAACCCCGAGATAGGTCGCCATGAACAGCGTCACGGCGCCGCCGGTTTCGGCGCAGAAACCCTGCATCGGCGTCAGCTTGGTGATCCGCAGCCCCATGGTGCGGACGATCCGCCAGCCGCCCATCAGGGTACCCAGCGCCATCGCGCCCTGGCAGGCCAGCACCACCCAGAACGGAATTTCGAAGGTGTCGCCGAGATGGCCCTGCGAATAGAGCAGCACGGCGATGATGCCCATGGTCTTTTGCGCGTCGTTGCCGCCATGGCCGAGCGAATAGAGCGACGCCGAGGCGAATTGCAGGATGCGGAATGCGCGATCGACCGCGAACGGCGTCGAGCGCACCGAGAGCCAGGACACGATCGCGACCAGCACCAGCGCCAGCAGGAAGCCGACCAGCGGCGACAGCACGATCGCGAGCAAGGTCTTGGAGAGCCCGCTCCACACCGCCGCCGAAATCCCCGCCTTCGCCATGCCGGCGCCGACCAGGCCGCCGATCAGCGCGTGCGAGCTCGACGACGGAATGCCCAGCGCCCAGGTGATCACGTTCCAGACGATCGCGCCGACCAATGCTGCGAAGATCACGGTCGCATCCACCACCGACGGCTCGATGATCCCGGTGCCGATCGTGTTGGCAACGTGCAGGCCGAACACCAGGAACGCGAGGAAGTTGAAGAACGCCGCCCAGAACACCGCATATTGCGGCCGCAGCACGCGGGTCGAGACGATGGTCGCAATCGAGTTCGCGGCGTCGTGCAGGCCGTTCAGGAAGTCGAACAGCAGCGCGACCGCGATCAGGATGGTCAGAATTGGAAGACCCAGCGTGGCGTCCACGTGATGCCCCACTCTATTGTGCTCTGTTGAGCATGATCGCCGCGCAAACGCTTCGCGTTTGTCGCAGGAAAAACCGCATCACACTTTTCCGGATCATGCTCAGACTTGCTCGATCACGATCGAGTTGATCTCGTTCGCCACGTCGTCGAAACGGTCGGCCACTTTCTCGAGATGGTCGTAGATCTCCGCGCCGACGATGTAGTCCATCGTGTTGGCGTCGCGGTGCTTCAGGAACAGCTCCTTGAGCCCGATATCCTGGAGATCGTCGACCCGGCCCTCGAGCTTGGTCAGTTCCTCGGTGATCTGGGTCAGCATCGAGACGTTGTGGCCGATCGACTGCAACAGGGGCAGCGCGCGGCCGACCAGATTGGCGCATTCGACGATCAGGCCGCCCATCTCGCGCATCGGCGGCTCGAACTCGCGCACCTCGAACAGCATGACCGCCTTTGCGGTCGCCTGCATCTGGTCGACCGCGTCGTCCATCGAGGTGATCAGGTTCTTGATATCGCCACGATCGAACGGGGTGATGAAGGTGCGGCGAACCGCGGTCAGGACCTCGCGGGTGACGCTATCGGCGTCGTTCTCGAACTGATTGACGCGCTGGCAAAAGACCGGAGTCTCCTCCCCGCCCTTCAGCATGTCCTGCAACGCCAATGCGCATTGCACGGAGGTCCGGGCGTGTCGGGCGAACAGGTCGAAAAACCGCTCTTCCTTGGGCAGGAAGGCGCGAAACCAGCGCAGCATGTCTCAGTTCCATCATTCCGGGACAGCCCTTTTAGCGACTGTCACAGAACTGTCATAGAGCATCTGGCGGGGAAAGCATCGGGATCGACCGCCCGAGCGGGCGGTCGTCCACCGCTAAGTCGGCCGAAAGTCGCCGAGACCTGCCCTACAGCGACCGCCGCAACAAATGGGCCAGCTCACCGACCAGGCCACGCCGGAACAGCAGCACGCAGGCCACGAAGATCACGCCCTGGATCACCGTCACCCACTGGCCGAAACCGGCGAGATATTGCTGCATGGCGATGATCACGAAGGCGCCGACCACCGGGCCGAAGATGGTGCCGAGACCGCCGACCAGCGTCATCAGCACGATTTCACCGGACATCGACCAGTGCACGTCGGTGAGCGAGGCATTCTGCGCCACGAACACCTTCAGCGAGCCGGCAAAGCCCGCCAGCGTGCCCGACAGGATGAAGGCGAGCAGCTTGTACTGGTCGGTCTTGTAGCCAAGCGAAATCGCCCGCGGCTCATTTTCGCGGATCGACTTCAGCACCTCGCCGAACGGCGAGTTGATGGTGCGGTAGATCAGCAGGAACCCGGCGAGGAAGCCGACCAGCACGACATAGTAAAGCACCAGCGGCTTCGAGAGATCGAAGATGCCGAGCAGGTGGCCTTGCGGAATGCCCTGGATGCCGTCTTCACCATGGGTGAACGGCGCCTGCAAATAGAGGAAGTAAAGCAGCTGCGACAGCGCCAGCGTGATCATCGAGAAATAGATGCCCTGCCGCTTGATCGAGATGTAGCCGGTGACCAGGCCGAGCAAGGCCGCGGCCGCGGTGCCGACCAGGATGCCGAGCTCCGGCGTCAGCCCCCACACCTTCAGCGCGTGGGCCGAGACGTAACCGGCGGTGCCGAGGAACATCGCGTGGCCGAATGACAGCAGGCCGCCATAGCCGATCAGGAGGTTGAAGGCGCAGGCGAGCAGCGCGAAGCACAGCGCCTGCATGACGAAGAACGGATAGATCCCCGTCCACGGCACGATCGCCAGCAGCAGCGCCATCGCGGCGAATACGATCATTTCGTCGCGCATCGCGCGCGGCGTGATCGGAAGTGTATCGTCGGTCAATGCTGACATATCAAGCCGCCCGTCCCGTCAGTCCCGTTGGCTTCACCAGCAACACCACCACCATCAGGACAAACACCACGGTGTTGGAGGCCTCGGGATAAAAATACTTGGTCAGTCCCTCGATCACGCCTAGCGCGAAGCCGGTGATGATCGAGCCCATGATCGAGCCCATGCCGCCGATCACGACCACCGCGAACACCACAATGATGAGATCGGCGCCCATCAGCGGGCGGACCTGGTTGATCGGCGCCGACAGCACGCCGGCGAGCGCGGCAAGACCGACGCCGAGCCCGTAGGTCAGCGTGATCATGCGCGGCACGTTGATGCCGAACGCGCGCACCAGCGTCGGGTTCTCGGTTGCGGCGCGCAGGTAGGCGCCGAGCTGTGTCTTCTCGATCAGGAACCAGGTCGCAAGGCACACCACGAGCGAGAAGATGACGACCCAGCCACGATAGATCGGCAGGAACATGAAGCCGAGATTGACGCCGCCCTTGAGCTGATCGGGGATCGAGTAAGGCAGGCCCGAGGAGCCGAAATAGTTCTGGAACACGCCCTGCACGATCAGCGCGATGCCGAAGGTCAGCAGCAATCCGTAGAGATGATCGAGGCCGGTCAGCCATTGCAGCATGGTCCGCTCGAGGATCATGCCGAAGATGCCGACCACGACGGGTGCGATGATCAGCGCCCACCAGTAATTGATGCCGCCCAGGTTGAGCAGGAAATACGCCACGAAGGCGCCCATCATGTAGAGCGCGCCATGCGCGAAATTGATGATGTTGAGCATGCCGAAGATGACGGCGAGCCCCAGACTGAGCAGCGCGTAGAACGAGCCGTTGATCAGTCCCACCAGAAGCTGTGCGTAGAGAGCCTGCATCGAATGAGCTTTCGCTAGATAGATGAAGCCCGCCGGCCACGCGCATGGCCGGCGGGCATGATCGTCACTTCTTCAGAAGCGCGCAGGCGCTCTTGTCGAGCGGCGTGAAGGCCTGGTTGCCCGGCACGGTGCCGACCAGCTTGTAGAAGTCCCACGGTCCCTTGGACTCCGAGGGCTTCTTCACTTCGAACAGATAGGCATCGTGGGTGACGCGGCCGTTGGGCTCGACCTCGCCCTTGCCGAACAGCGGATCGTCGGTCGGGATCGTCTTCATCTTCGCGACCACCTTGGCGCCGTCATGCGGATTGCCGCCGAGCGCTTCCAGCGCCTTGAAGTAATGCATGAGGCCCGCATAGACGCCGGCCTGCACCATGGTCGGCGGCGCGCTGTTCTTCATCCGCTCCGAGAAGCGCTTGGAGAAGGCGCGGGTCTTGTCGTTGAGGTCCCAGTAGAACGTCTCGGTGAAGTTGAGGCCCTGCGCGGTCTCGAGCCCGATCGCCTTGACGTCGGTGAGGAACAGCAGCAGCGCCGCGAGCTTCTGGCCGCCCTTGACGATGCCGAACTCGGCCGCCTGCTTGATGGAGTTGGTGGTGTCGCCGCCGGCATTGGCGAGACCGATGATCTTGGCCTTGGAGGCCTGCGCCTGCAGCAGGAAGGAGGAGAAGTCAGCGGTGTTGAGCGGATGCTTGACGCCGCCGACCACCTTGCCGCCATTGGCGGTGACGACGGACGTGGTGTCGCGCTCGAGCGCGGCGCCGAACGCGTAATCCGCGGTGAGGAAGAACCAGGTGTCCCCGCCCGCCTTCACCAGCGCCTGGCCGGTGGCGTGGGCGAGCATGTAGGTGTCGTAGGTCCAGTGCACGGTATTCGGCGAGCACTGCGCGTTGGTGAGATCCGAGGTGGCGGCGCCTGAATTGATGTAGACGCCGTTCTTTTCCTTCACGACGTTGTTGACCGCGAGCGCGACGCCGGAATTCGGCACGTCGACGATGGTGTCGACCTTGTCGACGTCGAACCACTGGCGGGCGATGGTGGTGCCGATATCGGGCTTGTTCTGGTGATCGCCGGAGATCAGGTCGATGGTCCAACCCTTGGCCTTGAGGCCGGAGTCCTCGATCGCCATCTGCGCCGCCAGCGTCGAGCCGGGGCCGGCGAGATCCGCGTAGAGGCCGGACTGGTCCGACAGCGCGCCGATCTTGACCGTCTTGTCGAGCTTTTCCTGGGCGGAGGCGACGCTTGCGGCGGACAGCACCATCGCGGTGCCGAGCAAGAGCGCCGAAATCTTGTTCTTCATGTCGTATTCCCTCGTCCTAAATTTTCTGGTTCTGGCGATATCAGACGCCGAGATAGGTATGGAGCTTGTCCATGTTGGCCGACAGCTCGGAATTCGCGAAGCCGTCGATCACCTTGCCGTGCTCGACAATGTAATAGCGGTCCGCAACGGTCGAGGCGAAACGGAAATTCTGCTCGACCAACAGGATCGTGAATCCCTGCGACTTCAGGCGCGCAATGGTGTGCCCGATCTGCTGGATGATGACCGGCGCCAACCCTTCGGTCGGCTCGTCCAGCATCAGGAAGCGCGCGCCGGTGCGCAGGATGCGCGCGATCGCCAGCATCTGCTGCTCGCCACCCGAGAGCTTGGTGCCTTGGCTGGTGAGGCGCTCCTTCAGGTTGGGAAACAGCGTGAAGATCTGGTCGAGCGGCAGGCCGCCCGGGCGCACCACCGGCGGCAGCAGCAGGTTCTCGCGCACGTCGAGGCTGGCGAAAATGCCGCGCTCCTCGGGACAGAATGCGATGCCGAGCCGCGCGATTTTGTCCGAGGTGGCGCGGATGATTTCCTGATGGTCGAAGCGGATCGAGCCGGAGCGCTTGTTGATGACGCCCATCACCGACTTCAACGTGGTGGTCTTGCCGGCGCCGTTGCGGCCGAGCAGCGTCACCACCTCGCCGGCCTTCACGTTGAAATTGATGCCGTGAAGGATGTGGGATTCGCCGTACCAGGCCTGCAGATCCTTGACCGTCAGCACGTCGGCGCCGGCCGCAGCGACGGGCTTCTCCGCCAGTTTTGCCTCAGCCATGACCCGCTCCCAGATAGGCTTCCTTCACGCGCTCGTCCTTGGAGAGGTCGGCGTAGTTGCCCTCCGCCAGCACCTGCCCGCGCGTCAGCACGGTGATGATGTCGGAGAGGTTGGCCACCACCGAGAGGTTATGTTCGACCATCAGGATGGTGTATTTCGCGGAGATCCGCTTGATCAGCGCCGCGATCTTGTCGATGTCCTCGTGGCCCATGCCGGCCATCGGCTCGTCAAGCAGCATCATCTCGGGGTCGAGCGCGAGCGTCGTTGCAATTTCAAGTGCGCGCTTGCGGCCGTACGGCATCTCGACCGCCGGCGTATTGGCGAATTCGCTCAAGCCGACGTCGTTCAGGAGCTCGTGGGCGCGCGGATTGAAGCGGTCGAGCACGCTTTTCGAACGCCAGAAATCGAACGACGAACCGTGCTGCCGCTGCAGCGCCACGCGAACGTTCTCGAGCGCGGTCAGATGCGGAAATACCGCCGAAATCTGAAACGAACGGACCAGCCCGAGGCGCGCCACGTCGGCCGGCGGCATCGCGGTGATGTCGTGGCCCTTGTAGCGAATCTGGCCTGCCGACGGCTTCAGGAATTTGGTCAGCAGATTGAAACAGGTCGTCTTGCCGGCGCCGTTCGGCCCGATCAATGCATGGATACTGCCCCGACGCACTTTCAACGCGACGTCGCGAACGGCGAAGAAACCCGCGAATTCCTTGGTCAATCCGCTGGTTTCGAGGATGAACTCATCGGCCAAATAGATTCCCCCATACGCCATCGCCGCGAAGCCCCTCGCCCGCGTGGCCAGCTTTTTTCGTGTCCGACAGGCGTCCGATCCGTCTTGGAAACCGTCCGGGGCCCGTCGCCTCCGGGCCGGAATATGCCGTCATCTGCGGCAGTTACGCAAGGTGGAAAGCTGTGCAGTGCGGCATCAGCGTGACCGGTTCCGGTTGATCCTTAGTCGAATGGCATTTCGGTGCGCTTTGCGCCTCGGGAAAGCGGTCGTTAACGGTGTTTTGCTCCGGACTCCCGCTTTCATAGAATATTTGCGCCTCTCGCCGAAGCTCCGGCCATTGCATGATGAACGGCTAGAGCCTTGCATTTCGAGCGCGCCAATCCTTCAGTCGTCAAATCGATCCCGCAACGTGATTTCCCCGGCACGTGGCTGCGACTTTATGCCCGCAGCCAAACCATCCCGCAGATCGATGAACTTGTCCCTGGCCGCATCCCGTCCGGGGATGTGCCTGAATTCGGCTAGCCGATGCAATTCAGAAGTGCCGATCCATCGGTGGTCAAATCGATCACGCAGCGTGTGCTGCTGAACGCCTGGCTGCGCGCGCTGCGCATGCCGGACGCGCTTCCCCTGCTGTGCGACTTCCACACCGAGGGCACCGCCGACGAGCGCGCCGACATGATGGGCTTTGACGTGGTCGGCAGTGGCGAGGCCGCCCGTTTCCTGATCACGCAGGAAGGCGCGAGGCTGACGACGGCCTATGGCAACGAGCACGTCGAGCCGCGGCTGCGCACCAACCGCTATCTCGATGACGCGATCGGCCCCGAGCGCTATGCCGGCGTGATCCTGTCCTATCGTGCTTCCCTCGCGCGCAAGCGTCCGACCTATACGGTTGCGGAGGTCACGGACGCCGACGGCAAGGACGTGTCCTATGAGCGGCTGCTGCTGCCGTTCGGACGCGGCGACAGCGTCGAGCACATCATCGGCTCCTACAAGGCGATCAGCATCGACGGCGGCTTCCGGCTGCACAATCTGATGGGCGTGGCTGCGAAGTCGGCCCCGGTGGTCACGGAGCGGGCCGTGATCGACCGCAGGTTCCTGCCCACAGATGGTCCGGCGAGCCATGAATCAGTCGAGCTGATCTAGACTCGTCACTTCTCGCGAAGCGGTCGCGGCATCGCTGGAAGCGCCTTAGCCCTTCTTGCGCGCCTTCGCCGGCACTTCCTTGGCGTAGATGTCCGGCTTGAAGCCGACCACGCGCTTGCCCCCGAGATCGAGCACCGGGCGCTTGATCATCGAGGGCTGCTCGGCCATCAGCGCCAGCGCCTTGCGCTCGTTCAGGCCTTCCTTGTCGGCATCGGGCAGCTTCTTGAAGGTGGTGCCGGCACGATTGAGCAGTGTCTCCCAGCCGACCTCGTCGCTCCACTGCTTGAGCTTATCCTTGGCGATCCCGGCGGTCTTGTAGTCGTGGAAGTCGTAGGCGACGCCGTGATCGTCGAGCCAGGCCCGCGCCTTCTTCATGGTGTCGCAGTTCTTGATGCCGTAGATGGTGATGGTCAATGCCGTTCCCCGCACGCGATTGCGGCGGGAAATTAGCCTCGCGGCAATCCCGGCGCCAGATCGGAGCCATCAGGTCTCCACACCGATATTGCCGGCATTCAATGCGCATAGTGCGTGAAGACGAAATCGTGATCGCTGGCATGGGCCTCGTGGCAGGCGAAACAGGTCTCGTGCTGAGCGGCATCGACCGGCTTGCCGTCGACGAAGCGGCCGAACCCCCAGCCTCCGGTCGATGCATATTTGGCCGCGTCCTTGACCATGACCTGGACCGTGGTCGCCGGCCCCGCGATGAAGGCGCCGTTGAGGCCATCAACGGGCTTGCGCTTCCAGGCCAGCTTGACCAGCACGGTGCCGTCGGGGAAACGCGCGGCGCCGTCCTGATAGGCCTTCACGGCGGTCGCGTTGCCGAGCACGCTGCGCAGTTCGTCGAGCCCGGTCTCCTCGCCGACCGCGATCAGCTTCCAGTCGCGATAGCCGTCGGGGATTTTCACGCCGAAGATCGGCGATGCCAGTGCGGCGTCATCGGCATGTCCGACGGCAAACGGCAATGACGCGCTGATGCAGGCTGCCGCGATCGCGGCAGCTGCCCATTTCAAAACCTGTCTCATGATCCTCGATCGGCTCCGTCTCAGACCTTGCTGACGTCGATGATGGCCTGGACGAAGGCCTGCGGCGCCTCCTGCGGCAGATTGTGGCCGATGCCGCCGGTCAGGAGCCGATGTTCGTAATGGCCGGAAAACTTCTTGGCATAGGCCGCGGGCTCCGGATGCGGCGCGCCGTTGGCATCGCCCTCCATCGTAATGGTCGGGATCGCGATCACGGGCGCCTGGGCGAGCGTCTTCTCGAACGCGTCGTACTTCGCCTCGCCCTCGGCGAGACCAAGCCGCCAGCGGTAATTGTGGATCACGATATCGACGTGATCAGGATTCTCGAAGGCCGCCGCGCTGCGGTCGTAGGTGGCGTCGTCGAACTTCCACTGCGGCGACGCCAGCTGCCAGATCAGCTTGTTGAAATCGTGCCGGTTCTTGGCATAGCCCTCGCGGCCGCGCTCGGTCGCGAAATAGAACTGGTACCACCATTGCAGCTCGGCCTTCGGCGGCAGCGGCATCTTGCCGGCCGCCTGGCTGCCGATCAGATAGCCGCTCACCGAGACCATGGCTTTACAGCGCTCGGGCCAGAGCACCGCCATGATGTTGGCGGTGCGCGCGCCCCAATCATAGCCGCCGAGCACGGCCTTCTCGATCTTCAACGCGTCCATCAGCGCGATGATGTCGGCTGAGACCGCGACCGGCTGGCCGCTGCGCATGGTGTCGCTGGAGAGGAAGCGCGTGGTGCCATAGCCGCGCAGATGCGGCACGATCACGCGGTAGCCGGCCTCGGCCAGCGCCGGCGCGACGTCGGCATAGCTGTGGATGTCGTAGGGCCAGCCGTGCAGCAGGATCACTGCGGGACCGGACGCAGGACCCATCTCGACATAGCCGGTATCAAGCACGCCGGCATTGATCTGCTTGACCGGACCGATCGTGGTGTGGGCGCCGGCCTTGATCGCAGGCAGCGCCGGCTTGGACTGAGCCTGAGCGGAACCGACGAACCCGAACCGGGAAGCGGCAAGGATCCCGCCGGCGATGCCAAGGAAGCGGCGGCGCTGCTGATTGATGGACTGCGACATGGCGATCTCCTTAAGTCTGGTGTCGGGATTGAATATTGCAGAGACCGCCCCCGTCCGCTTTCAGAGGACGTGGATTTGTCCTTCAGAGCGTCGTGATTTTGGCTCCACCCAGCCTGTGCTAGGTTCCGCCACGAACTCAGCCGCCGGCCGCCGGACTCTTCGATTTGACTTACCATTTCAACGACTTGACCCTCGATTCCGAGCGCCGTGAGCTGCGCCGCGGCGATGCTCTGGTGGCCGTCGAGCCGCAGGTCTTCGACCTCATCGAGTTCCTGATCCGCGCCCGCGATCGGGTGGTCAGCCGCGACGAGGTGCTGGCCGCCGTCTGGCACGGCCGGATCGTCTCGGAAGCGACGCTGAGCAGCCGGATCAACGCCGCGCGGACGGCGATCGGCGACAATGGCGAGGAGCAGCGGCTGATCCGCACCCTGCCCCGCAAGGGTCTCCGCTTTGTCGGCGATGTCCGCGAGGTCACCGCGCACGATCGCCCTGTTGCAGACAATGCCAGCCCGCCGCGGCCGAGCGAGGGTCCGTCGATCGCGGTGCTGCCCTTCACCAATATGAGCGGCGATCCCGAGCAGGATTATTTCGCCGACGGCATCGCCGAGGACATCACCACCGCGCTGGCGCGTTGCAGCCGCCTCACGGTGATCGCGCGCAACTCCGCCTTCACCTACAAAGGCAAGGCGGTCGACATCCGCCAGGTCGGCCGCGATCTCGGCGTCGGCTATGTGCTCGAAGGCAGCGTCCGCCGCGGCGGCGATCGGTTGCGGATCACCGGGCAGTTGATCGACGCCAGCTCTGGCGCGCATCTGTGGGCCGACCGCTTCGACGGCGCGGCCGCCGACGTGTTCGACCTGCAGGACCGCATCACCGAGAACGTGGTCGGCGCGATCGAGCCGACCCTGCTCGTCGCGGAAGCCGAACGGCTGCGGGCAGCGCCGCCCGACAGGCTCGACGCCTACGACCTGCTGCTGCGCGCCTACAGCCTGCGTTACGAGTTCACGCCCGAGAGCATGGAAGCGGCGCTCGATTGCCTCGACCAGGCGCTGGCGCTCGACCCCGCCTACGCGCCCGCACTGGCGGCCTCGGCCTATTGTCATGCGATGCGCCATGTCCAGGGCTGGCTGAAGCTGAACGATGCCTACCGCGAACGCGCGGTCGCGCAGGCCTGGCGCGCGGTCGAGCTGGCGCCCGGTGACCCGCAGGTGTTGTGGATGGCGGCGTTCGCGATCTGGAACATGGCCGACGAGATTGAGCCTGCGCGCGACCTGTTCGAGCGGTCGCTTGCGATCAATCCGAACTCGGCGATGGCGCTCGTGCTCGGCGGCTGGATCGAGGCGATGCGCGGTAATCAGAAAGCCGGCCGCGCCATGATCGAGCGCGCGCAACGGCTGAACCCGCGCGACCCGCGCGGCTGGTTCGCCGCCGCGGCGCTGGCGATCTGCGCAGTGCTCGATCGGAATTTTGCCGAAGCAGTGATGTGGGCCGACAAGGCGCTGGCGCAGAACCGCCGCTTCGCGGTGGCGCTGCGCGTCCTGATCGTGGCGCTGGTCAGGACCGGCGACACCGCACGCGCGGCCCAGATCGCGCGCGAGCTGCTCAAGGTCGACCCGGAGTTCACGATCTCCGGCTTCCTGTCGCGGATTCCCTTTCCGGTGGAAGCGATGTCCGCGACCTATCGCGAGACGCTGAAGGCGGCCGGCGTCCCGGACTGATGCTGCTCTGGCGGCGCGACGTCATTCACCCGCTGGTCAGGCCAAAATACCTCCATCGACCACCAAGGCATGGCCGACCACAAAGCTTGCCGCCGAACCGCATAACCATAGAACAGCGGCAGCGATTTCTTCAGGTTCACCAAGGCGTCCGATCGTTCGGCTGCTACGAACGCCTTGACGATCTCTGGATCGTTGTTCCTTGTTACCCGCTTCGCCATCGGAGTATTGCCGATAATGCCCGGGCATACTGCGTTGATACGGATGCCCTTCCCGGCATAATCGAGTGCGGAGGCGCGGGTGAGACCTATCACCCCGAATTTGCTGGCGGAATAGGCGGCGCGCCCTTTGGAGCCCCTCATCCCGCCGATCGACGAGCAGTTGACGATTGCGCCGCTTCCTTGTGCGGTCATGTGGCGAAGCTCCGCCTTCATGCAGTTCCACACACCGCGCAGATTGACATCGATGATGTTGTCAAACTCGGCATCTTCCGTTTCAACCAATGGCGCAGCATCGCAGTTGATGCCCGCATTGTTGAAAGCTGCATCGAGCTTCCCGTAAGTCTCGATCGCCTGCTCGATCATTGCGTTCACCTGGCCCCGATCCGTTACATCGCAGCCGACGGCAAGGACGTCATGACCCGCGGATCGCAGTTCAGCAGCGGCAGTTTCGAGCAACGCTGTGTTGCTGTCTGCAACGACCACGGACGCGCCTGCAACACCAAATGCCCTGGCTGTCGCCAGACCAATGCCACCAGCGGCGCCGGTAACAAGCGCAACCTTTCCTTCGAAGCTCTCTACCATTGCTGACCTTTCAAAATGCTGGATCTCGTCGAATAGGCGGCGCTGCTCAGAGTGACGGAATTGGCTTACTCAGCTTGCTCAGTGTCATCACACGCGCATGCGGGTGATCCAGTATTCCAGAGACGCCGATTGTTGAGCCGAGAGGCCGCGGCGTACAACCGCACCACGCGAAGCGTTGCGCCGACTCCGGCGGGAGAGCGCCTGCTCCGAAGCGTCGGGCCGAAATTTGAGGAAATGGACGCCGAGCTGTCGGCCCTTGGCGAGTTGCGGGAGAAACCGGCCGGCAACATCCGGATCACGGCGACCGAACACGCCGCCGAAGCGATCCTGCTGCCCGCCCTGGCGAAGATCCTGCCGAATTACCCGGACATCAGTGTCGAAGTCATTGTCGACTACGGCCTGGCGAACATCGTCGCGCAGCGATACGACGCCGGCATCCGGCCCGGCGAGCTGGTCGCCAAAGACATGATTGCCGTTCGCGTCGGACCGGATTTGCGGTCCGCGGTCGTGGGCGCTCCGTCATATTTTGCCAACCGAAAGAGGCCGCGCACCCCCCAGGATCTGACCAGCCACAACTGCCCGAACCTGCGCCTGCCGACCCATGGCGGGCTCTACGCTTGGGAATTCGAGAAGGACGGGCGCGCGCTCAACGTGCGGGTCGACGGCCAGCTCGTCTTCAACGGCGCAGGCCCGCTCCTGCAAGCGGCGTTGAACGGCTTTGGCCTCGCATATCTGATGGAGCGTAACGTGCAGCCCTACGTCTCCGACGGACGGCTCGTTCGGGTACTGTCGGATTGGTGTCCTCCATTTTCCGGATACCACCTGTACTACCCTAGCCGTCGTCAACCTTCACCGGCATTCTCGCTGCTGGTTGAAGCTCTTCGGTATCGAGGGAAGTAGGCGGCACTCCCGCTTGCGGCCGTTCGGCGATCTCGGGAGATGACCGCTTTTTCGCCGCTGTGGGGGTTGAGCGCACATCAGCGCCAGCCGCTAATGAGTACACAGCCCGGGCAGTGGACTTGTAAGCGTGGAGCCACAGCCGGCTTGAAGCGAGCACTACAATCCCGGTGATCTCGCCGCCCAAGCCTTGGTGGCCTGGCAGCTTTCCATCGCTCGCGTGTAGGCAGGGCGTGCCGTCGTGCGGGCGAGATAGTCCCGCTCGGTAGGACCGGGGACGTAGTTGCCGGTTCGCATGCCGAGCAGAAGGGCGTAGCTCACCGAGATATCGGCAGCGGTGAATCGGTCGCCGGCGAGATAGGGGCAATCCGCGAGGCGGCGGATAACCAACCCCAGCCGGCTCTCGAAGGTCTCGAATGCCCAGCAGGTAACCCGGGCATCTCGCTCGGCTTCGGGCGCCAGTTGGCGACCGACAATGACGGCGTTCATCGGCCCGGCGAGCCCGGCCTCGCCCAGATGGAGAAATTGCAGATAGGACGCGAAGGCGGGATCGTCCGGAGCGACGGCAAGCGAACCTGAGCCGTGCCGGGCGAGCAGGTACTCGAGAATCGCGATCGATTCGACCATGATCGTCTCGCCGTCCTGCAGTACCGGAATGAAGCCGGCAGGGTTGATGGCGAGGAAATCGCGATCATTCTCGACTGCGAACAGATCGACCGGGCGCAGCCGATAAGCCAACCCTAGTTCCTCGAGCAGCCAGACAACACGGAAGCCACGACCTTCGCCATAGACGGTGAGCATAGTTAAGCGTTCCTGGATTGGGCTGGATGGACGAACTCGCTGAGGTGAGCCAGTCCCGCCACGGACTATCGATGGAGCATCATGCACGCAAGGCTTGGCGCATAGTCGTCATCCTACAGTGCGGGCCCTTCCCACTTCATGGGTTCACGACCTGGGCTGCGGCCGCGAACGAGACGCGTTCCCCTCTCCCGCCTGCGACGCAGTCAGTTGCAGAGGCCCGCAGATGCCATATGCGACAGCCTTGGGACGAGCGGACACCTGCGCAATTTCGGAATATTAGAAGAGTATCCCTGAGTTGCCCGACATGTCAAGTTGCCTGCTCGAACACCGGCCGCCGCCGGCTGCTTTGCATGGGGTTGTTTTCGATATTTTGGCAGCGCCCTATCCGACGGCCCCTTAACTTCATATTGCTCTAGCCTGAGCCGCCCGGCTCCAGCGCCTCGCCGAGCTCGAGCGGATGCGCCATCGTCTCGTGCAGCGCCTGCTTGTCGAGCTCGCCTTCCGACAGGCTGATCACGACGCAGGCGACGCCGTTGCCGATCAGGTTGGTGAGCGCGCGGCACTCGCTCATGAACTTGTCGATGCCGACCAGGATCGCGATCGACTGGATCGGAATATCGGGCACGATCGACAGCGTTGCGGCGAGCGTGATGAAGCCGGCGCCGGTGACGCCGGACGCGCCCTTCGAGGTGATCATGGCGATGCCCAAAATGCCGAGCTCCTGCCAGATCGTCAGATGCGTGTTGGTGGCCTGCGCCAGGAACAGCGTCGCCAGCGTCATGTAGATGTTGGTGCCGTCGAGATTGAAGCTGTAGCCGGTCGGCACCACGAGGCCGACCACCGAGCGCGAGGCGCCGAGATGCTCCATCTTCTGGATCATCTGCGGCAGCACCGTCTCCGACGACGACGTGCCGAGCACGATCAGGAGCTCGTCCTTGATATAGGCGATGAAGCGGATGATCGAGAAGCCGGCGAGCCGCGCGATGGCGCCCAGCACGATCAGCACGAACAGGATGCTGGTGAGATAGAAGGTCGCGATCAGCGCTGCCAGATTCAGCAGCGAGCCGAGGCCGTAGGCGCCGACCGTGAAGGCCATCGCGCCGAATGCGCCGAGCGGCGCGACGCGGACGATGATCCGGATGATGCCGAAGAACATCTTGGCGGCCGTGTCGATCGCTGACGCAATCGGCTCGCCGACCTTGCCCATGAGAGCGATGGCGAAGCCCGAGAGGATCGAGATCAGCAGCACCTGCAACAGGTCGCCGCGCGCGACCGCGCCGAGATAGCTGTCCGGAATGATCGCCATCAGATGGGCAACGATGCCCTGCTCTTTGGCCTGCGTGACGTAGTTGGAGACCGATTTCGGATCGATCGTGGAAGGATCGATATTGAAGCCGTGGCCGGGCTGCAGCAGCTCGCCGACCAGAAGACCGACCGCAAGCGCCACCGTCGACACCGCCTCGAAATAGATCAGGGTCTTCAACCCGACCCGGCCGACGCGCTTGAGGTCGCCCATCGAGGAGATGCCGTGCACCACGGTGCAGAAGATGACCGGCGCGATCATCATCTTGATCAGCGCGATGAAGCCGTCGCCCAGCGGCTTCAATTCCTTGCCGAGATTCGGATAGAAATATCCGATCAGGACACCTGCCACGATCGCGATCAGCACCTGGACGTAGAGGATCTTGTACCAGGGCTGATGACGGGGATGGGCAACGGGCTTGATGGCGGCTGTGGTCATGAGGTGCCCCGGCTGGGATGAACTCAACTGGTGATGCCATCTTGGCGGAGCCGCGCGCAAGCGACAATGCCCATTCGCACCGTCGCGAGCGCACACGAATCTGTCATAGACTGCGGCCGGCTCGCATCGGGAGGCTGGGAATGGAATTCACGGCATTGTTTCTCGCCATCACCATCGCCCTGCTGGTGGCCTGGCGTGGCCCGCGTCCCGTCGCGATCGGTCTGTTCGCGGTGATCCTGATCGCCTGCGTCGCGACCTTGCTGCACCACGCCACCGACCGTCTCACTTTGTCGTTCTGAGGCCGGCCATGAACGACACGCAGGCCGTCATCCTCAATGCCGTCGCGCTCTATGGGCTGGCGCTGGTACTGGCCGCCGCCTTTGCCGCGCAGCTGCTGCTCCACGAGCTGCCCTGCCCGCTCTGTCTGTTGCAGCGCATCCTGTTCGCCGTGCTGGCGATCGGGCCGATCCTCAATATCCGCTTCGGGCCACGGCCGAGTCATTATGCGTTGTCGCTGCTGACGGCCGTCCTTGGCGCCACGGTCTCGGCCCGGCAGGTGCTGCTGCACATCCTCCCCGGCGACGCCGGTTACGGTTCGGCGCTGCTCGGCTATCGTTATTATACGTGGGCGCTGATCGGATTTGTCGTCGCGATCGTGCTGCTCGCGGCGATGCTGCTGTTCGACCGCCAGTTCGAGCACCGCGCGGCGCCGGGCAGCTCGCCCGGCAGGTTCGCGCAAGGTGCGGTGTGGCTGGTGGTCGGGCTGACGGCACTGAATGTGTTCTCCACCCTGCTCGAGTGCGGCTTTGCCGCCTGTGCCGACAATCCCATCGTCTATGAGCTGCTGAAGTAGGTTGCTTAGGGCCGCTTCGGAATGTTCAATCCGCGCTCGACTGCCGGCCGCTTGAGACCGCGCTCCAGCCAGGCCGCGACGTGCGTGAACTGGTCGAACCCGACGAACTCGCGCGCGCCGTAGAAGCCGATCAGATTGCGCACCCAGCCGAGCATCGAGATGTCGGCGATGCTGTATTCATCGTCCATGAACCACTGCCGTCCGGCGAGATGCGTCTCCATCACGCGGAGCAGGCGCTTCGACTCAGCGACGTAGCGCTGCAGCGGCCGCTTGTCCTCGTAATCCTTGCCGGCGAATTTGTGGAAGAAGCCGATCTGGCCGAACATCGGTCCGATGCCGCCCATCTGGAAATGCACCCACTGGATCGCCTGATAGCGGCGCGCCGCGTCCGCCGGCAGCAGCTTGCCGGTCTTGTCGGCGAGATATTGCAGGATGGCGCCGGATTCGAACAATGGCAGCGGCTTGCCGCCGGGGCCGTTGGGATCGAGGATCGCCGGAATCTTTCCGTTCGGGTTCAGCGACAGGAACTCCGGCGTCTTCTGGTCATCCTTGTTGAAGTCGACGAGATGGACCTCGTAGGGCAGCCCGATCTCCTCGAGCATGATCGAGACCTTCACGCCGTTCGGCGTCGGCAGCGAATAGAGCTGCAGGCGGTCCGGATGCTGGGCGGGCCAGCGTTTGGTGATGGGAAAGGCAGACAAGTCGGTCATGTCGACATTCTTTTGCAGGGTTGTTGTTGGACGGCTAATGTACGGAGCTCAGTGAAAGCCGCAAGGTCTGCAACCGGCCATGAACGATCAACAGACGGGCGCAACGACAGGCGCAATGCTCGGCCTCTCCGACGACGAACTCGCAACGCACCCGACCGTGTTCGCGGCCGATGCGCTCGCCGGTCAGGTGGTCGTGGTGTCCGGCGGCGCCGGCGGCATCGGCCGCGCCATCGCATGGCTGTTCGCGCGGCTCGGCGCGCATGTCGTCGTCGCAGGCCGCAATGCCGACAGGCTCGACGCACTGGTCGATCATCTCGTCCATCGCGGGCTCAAGGCGTCGGCGCATGTCGCCGACATCAAGGATCCCGACGCGGTCAATGCGATGCTCGAGGCGCTGTGGACTGAGCACGGCCGCGTCGATCATCTCGTCAACAGCGCCGGTGGCCAGTTCCCGCAACCCGCGATCGACGTCTCGATCAAGGGCTGGAATGCGGTCATCAACACCAACCTCAACGGCACCTGGTACATGATGCAGGCCGCGGCGCAGCGCTGGCGCGACCGCAAGCATCCCGGCAGCATCGTAAACATCGTCGTGGTCACGACGCACGGCCTCTACGGCATTGCGCACTCGATCGCGGCACGCTCCGGTGTGATCGGCCTGTCGCGCGCACTCGCGGTCGAATGGGCGCCGCTGAACATCCGCATCAACTGCATCGCGCCCGGCGCGATCGAGACCGAGGGCTGGAACGTTTACAGCGAAGCGGCGCGCGCCGCCTATCCGCGCTCCAATCCGATGATGCGCCCGGGCACGCCCTGGGACATTGCGGAGGCCGCCGTCTACCTCGCCGCGCCCTCCGGCAAGTTCATCACCGGCGAGACGCTGACCGTCGACGGCGGCGGCCAGCATTGGGGCGAGACCTGGACGACCGGCAAGCCCGACTATTTCAGAGGCGGCGAATAACGCCCGCATGCCGGTCGCCCGACGCGCTTGCGTCACTTGCCGTC
This sequence comes from Bradyrhizobium sp. USDA 4503, assembly GCF_054055815.1. Classification (NCBI taxonomy): domain Bacteria; kingdom Pseudomonadati; phylum Pseudomonadota; class Alphaproteobacteria; order Hyphomicrobiales; family Nitrobacteraceae; genus Bradyrhizobium; species Bradyrhizobium sp. USDA 4503. The sequence goes on along the minus strand of NZ_JBSRXS010000001.1, from coordinate 900,179 downwards.
GTCGAAGCTGACGATGACGGCGGCGTTCGCGATCAGGATCGGGTCGTTGCCGAGATCGGACGGAATCTCGAGCCCGCCCACGATCGCCTTCACGGTCTTGGTGCCATAGGGCAATTCCTTCGCGACCGCTTCGATATCGACATCTTCGGGATTCGGCACGGCGATCGTGACGTCGACGAACATGTCGTTGGCGGTCTTGCCGAGCATGCGGAAGAAGCCGAGGCTGGAATGACGGATGGCATCCGAGACGGCCCGCTTGGCGGCCTTGGTGGCGTCGCGGCCGTGGACGTCGACGCCCATGCCCATTTCGGTGATACAGCGCACGCGTGTCATGAAGGTTCCTGTTGTCGTTGGCGTGAGAGACCTTCACTCCTTCGGCCGCTGCGCGCGCGGCGTCAAGCCGGGTCCGTCGCCTCGCTTACGCGCTTGTGATCGCCGCGCGCCAGCATCCACGCCGCGAGACCGGCAAGGATCGCCGCGGCCACCACCATGACGCAGGCCGCGCCCCAGCCCCATGCCGAGACCACGGCGCCGACCGCGATCGGACCGGTGACCTGGCCGAAATTGCTGCCCGTCATCAACAGGCCCATCATGACAGGCACCATCGCCGCCGATCGCGCCGCGGCGGGTGCGGTTGCAAGCAACGTCGCCGGGATCAGGCCGCCGATCGCGGAGAACAAAAGGCACAGCCAGAATGCGCCCCAGCCGCCGAGCACCGGCAGGAAGATTCCGAGCGCGGACGCGCCCATCACGAATGCCGCCACGGCAATCAGCAGGTTGCGGCTGACGCCGCGCGCGAGCAGATGACCGGCGGCGAGATTGCCGACGATGTTGCCGGCCGCGGCCAACGCACTGAGCCCGCCGGCGCCTTTGCTGGACACGCCGAGCCGCTCGGTCAGCAGGATCGGCAGGAAGCTGAACAGCGCAAAGAACATCAGGCTGTAGAGCGCAAACAGCACCATCAGGAGCGCCGGGGTGCGGCGCCGCGCCAGCGCTGTGGCTTCCTGCATCAGGCCGCTCCGCGCCGGGCCGGTCCGCGATGCAACTTCAGGCACAATGACGCCGGCGAGCACGAACAGCACAGCGACAAAGGCAGCACTGGCCCACCAGATCGTGCGCCAGCCATCGAAGATCGGGCCGGCGACCAGCGCCAGCGCGATCCCGAACGGCATCACGCAGCTCCACACCGCCATGGTGACGTCGCGCGCGCTGACATCGACGACGCGATCGAGCAATGCAGGAGCCGCGACCATCACCAGCAGGAAGCCGAGCCCTTCCAGCAGGCGCGACGCCAATAGCACCGCTAGCTGTGGCGCGAGCGCGCCCGAGGCTGCCCCCAGCGTGATGGCCGCGAGCCCGCACAGCAGCACCTTGCGAGCACCAACCGCGGCAATCGCGACGCCCGCCGGAACGCTGCCGACAAGCCCGAGGACCGCAAAGATGCCGGCGATCGTTCCGACCGCGGCAAGGTCGATGCCGAGGCTTTGTTGCAGCATCGAGGCGGCAATCGGAACCTTGCCGACCTGCAGCGCCGCGCCGATCCCGCAACCGATCACGATGGCGACCGTGGCCCATCGCTTCGCCTCGCTCTGCTGCATCACGGCCGTCTCGATCGTCATGCGTCCACTCCGCCCTGGGTCAGAGCACAGAGATAGCGTTTCCCGACCATCGACAGGAGTGATATGTTTTGCATTCGATTGATCGATTTCATAGATCATGCTCGACAACCTCACGCTCGATCAGATCCGCACCTTTGTCGCCATCGCCGAGAGCGGCAGCTTTCGCGCCGCCGCGACCAAACTGGCGCGGGTGCAATCCGCGGTCAGCCATGCCATCGCCAACCTCGAGGCCGAACTCGGGCTGACGCTGTTCGACCGCTCCAGCCATCGCCCGGCGCTGACGGCCGAGGGCAAGGCACTGCTGGGCAACGCGCGCGACCTGCTGCTCCGTGTCGACGCGATGCGGGCGCGGGCGCGTGGCCTGGGCGACGGGGTGGAATCGGAACTCTCGCTCGTCGTCGATACGCTGTTTCCGATCACCGCCGTCGGCGCGGCGCTGACGGAAATGCGGGCGGCCTATCCGTCCGTCAGCGTGCGGCTCGCGGTCGAACCGATGGGCGGTCCGATCGCTGGCTTGACCGAACGGCGCAGCGCGCTCGCGGTTACGGTCGGCGAGGATTTTCGCGATCCCCGCCTCGCGCTCGATGCGATCTGCGCGGTGCAGATCGTCGCCGTCGCCTCCGCCGGCCATCCACTCGGCCGCCGCGGCCGCAAGAGCGTGGCTGATCTCGCCGATCATCTGCAGATCGTGCTGTCGGATCCGACCCCGCTGTCGGAGGGCCGCAGCTTCGGCGTGCTCTCGCCGCAGATCTGCCGGGTGAGCAATCAGGACACCAAGCACGCCATGATCCTGGCCGGGCTCGGCTGGGGCCGGCTGCCGCTCTGGCAGGTGGCGCGCGACCTGAAGGAGCGCCGCCTGGTGCGGGTCGAAACCGGCGCGCTCGGCCGCAACGCCGCGCTCGCGATGGAGGCCTATCTCGCCCACCGGCTCGATGAACCGCTGGGACCTGCGGCACGTGCATTTGCCGATGCATTGACGCGGATCGCTGCGGGCACGCATGCGCCGAAGATCAGGGCGAAGACGGCGAAGAAACACTGAGCCGCGGCGATCGCTCGCCCGGCCCTGTGGCGGCCGTCCGCAAGCGCCTCAATCCTCGATCTCGCCGCTGCGGATCGCAAGCCGGATGGCCTGCGCTGTCGTGGCGACGCCGAGCCGAAGCCGCGCACGCCGCACATGGTTCTCGACCGTGCGTTCGGAAAGGCCGAGCGATGCCGCGATGTCGGCCTGGCGTCGTCCCGCCGAAATCCAGCGCAACACCTCGCGCTCCCGCGGCGACAGGCTCGACGCACCGTTCGGCTCGTGCGCTTCCATCAGCCCGCGGGCGGCGCGGAAGGCCGCCGCGCCGACCATCGTCAGCGCCGCACGCGTTCGCGGCGACGCATCGATCCGCGTTCCGGCGAAGCTCATCGCGCCTTCGAGGCCGGTGCGCCCGAACACCGGAACCTGCAGCCCATGGAAACCGGGCCCGCGCGGCGTGCGCACCACGCGGTACTTCTCGCCGCGCGCCGACATCACCTTGGTCCAGAAAAACGCCTGGTCCACATTGAGGAAATTGCGCGTCACCGGACAATGCCGGACATAGGTCTCGGCATCGACGGTCACGCCTTTGCCGAACCAGTCGCCTTCGACCCAGTAGATCCGGTCAACCAGGTCCTCACGTGCCGGCGACGCCGAGAACATCACGAACCGGTCGTAGCCGAGCGGCACGCTCGCGGACCGCACCGCCGCCTGGATCGCGGGCAAGCTCTCGCTGCCCTCGATCGCAACCACGGCTTCGATGTAGCGGTCCATGCGGTGCCATCGTGTCGTGCGGAAGGCCGGTCGCGCGCGGCCGAGCGCGTTGAGGATTTTCCCTCAAGCGAGGTCGGCCTGCAAGGCGCGCGACATTGGCCCGCCACCGGCGGCGGGGCGCGGTTCACCCCGCCCGCAGGTTGAGCCGCCGCCCGCTCAGTGCCCGCCGAGCGTATCGAGCAGAGCCCTTGCGGCTGCCTTGCCGACATTATTGGCGGCGAAGGGGCTGTCACCGGTGATCAGCTTGCGATCCTGATGGGTCTTGCCGGTGATGTCCTTGTTCAGGATCTCAACCCCGAGCGCCTGCAACTGTTCGCCGAACGCCCAGGTCAGCGCGCCCGGCATGTAGCCGATATCGGGCGTGGTCCGATCGATGGCGTCGGGAAATGCGCAGATCTTGTAGCCCTTGAAGGGATAGTCGCCCTTGGCTTCGCCGACCGCGGACGCCAGCAGCGCCGCCGGGCCATGGCAAAGCGAGATGATGTGCTTGTCGTTGTCGAGCGCCCATTTCAGGGCGGCCTTCACGTCGGTGCTTTCGGGCAAGCCGATCAGCGCACCATGGCCGCCGGGAATGAACACCGCGATGTAATCGGAATCCTTGCCGAGTTTTTTTTCGATCACGTCGGAGAGCTTCAGCGGCTGCTTCAGCCTGGCGAGATATTTCTGGTAGATGCTCTTGACCGCGTCATCCTCCTTCGGAAACGCCCAGAGCTCGAATTTGACCGGATTGCCCGACACGGTCGCGATATCGAATTCGAAGCCCGCCTTGTCGAGGTGATACATCGGCAACAAGGTCTCGACGGGATGGTTGCCGGTCGAGAACATCGTGCCGTTCTGCAACAGCAGATAGCGCTCGTCCGCGGCGATCATCAGAATTTTCCAGCGGCCGCCTCTGTAGGCGTTGGGATAGTCAGCGCCGGAGAGATCCGACTTGGCCGAGGTGAATTGCCCAAGCGAGTAAGGCGACGGAAAGAAAGCATTGTTCTCCGCCGGATCGGGTACGGGACGCTTGTCCTGGGATTGCTCGGACATCGAGATATCCTCTCTCATCGTGTTGCGATCCGGCAAAGGTAAGCACGAGATCCGCGATGAGGAATGAGGGATTTCCCTCAACCCACTTTCCCGGGCATCCCTATCCCTGTTTCTGCAACACCGTGATGTGCAGGCGGCGGCGGATCTCCATGCCCTGGCGGCGATAGAGCGCGATCGCCGAGACGTTGCTGGTGAAGACGTGCAGGAATGGAATTTCGCCACGCGCCACGATCTGGCGGGCGACCGCCGACAGCAGCGCCTGCGCGTAGCCACGGCCGCGATGCTCCGGATGCACGCAGACGGCTGTCATCTCGGTGTAGTTCCCCGGCTTCATCCGTTCGCCGGTCATCGCGACCAGTTCGCCATTGATGCGGATGCCGAGAAAGCTGCCGAGCTCATGCGTCCGCACGCTGAACGGGCCGGGCTTTGTCAGCTCCGTCAACGCCATCATCGCAGGAACATCGGTAGCGCCGAGCGTGACGATCTCGACGCCGGGCGCAGAATGGTCCGCGGGCACGCCGATCATCTGCTCGCCGGTCTCGGCCAGCAGCACCTTGAACTGCGGCGGCACCGGGACAGGATCGGGCGTGAACAGCACCGCGATGTCAGGTCCCGACAGCAGTGCACCGAGCGCGGCAAAGCTCCTTGGCGACATGTCGACCATGTCGGCGAAGGGTGCGATCGCGAGCGGGAAGCGCCGCGCATCGGTGCCGCCTTCCGCCAGCTCGCGTTGTCTCGTGGTCAGCGCGCTCCAGATTGGGCGATCGAGCGGATGATTGGGCGGGACTTCGGACATGCGGCGCTTCGCTCCTGATTTTCCTCGAACAGAGCAAGAAGCGCCGGCAAAATCCAGCATGGCATGGTGCGGTTGCGGCTCACAATCCCGACAGCCGTCGATCAAGTGATGCCGTCCGCCGGGTCAGGCCACCTTCAGGCGGAGCTCGGTGCCACCTTTGAGCGGCAGCGTGATCGACACGAAGCCGTTGTCGGGATCGCGCACGAACTCCAGGAAATCCGCCTCGGCATTGTCGTTCATGACGTAGCCGCCGACGCGCAGTTGCGGCGCGACGATCTCGACCACCTGGCGCGCCAGCGTCGGCCCCTTGTCGCCCGGCCAGCCGTCGATCAGGATGAAGTCAACGGGACCACCGAGATCGCGCAGCGTCTTGCGCGCATCGCCCTCGCGGATGTCGGCGTAGTCGGCAAGGCCGGCCTCCGCAAGATTGCGCTTCGCCGCTGTGACCTTGGCCGGCACGATCTCCGACCCGATCACGGTGCCGCCGCCATTGTCGCGCATCGCGGCGGCGAAATAGAGCGTCGACATTCCGACCGAGGTCGCGAACTCGGCGACGCGCTGGGCGCGCAAGCCGCGGCACAACAGATAGATCAGCTCGCCCTGCTCCGGGTGGATCGAGAATCCCTGCTCGGCATAGTCGTGCGGGTCGCGGCTGCCGCTCTGCGTCGGATTGCCGCGCACGGGCGCCCGGCGGGTGGCCTGCAGGCGCTCGATGACGGCCGTGACGCGGGCATCGCGGATCGCGCTGTGCGGTTCGGCGTTGTACATGAAGGGGCTCCTTTGCGACTGCGTCATTGCTGCAGGATCTCAGCGGCCGCGCGGTCGAGGATCTTTGCGATCCGCCGCGCCTCCGCGGCATCGCAGCCGCGCTTCTGGCGCAGCGCGCTCTTCAGCGCGTGACGGGCGCGGTGCACCTCGTCGGAGGCTTCGCCGTCGAGATCGCTCACACCGGCGAAGGCTTCGCGCACCTCCTCCATGCGGCGGCCGATCCGCGACAGCGCCTCGAGAATGGTATCCGCGGTCGTGCGGTTCTCGCCGAGATACGCCCTGCCCTGCTCGGTGATGCTGTAGAGCTTGCGCGCCGCGTCCTGGGTGACGCTGGCATGGCCGATCTCCTCGAGGAACGTCAGCGCCGGATAGATCACGCCCGGGCTCGGGCTGTAGAAGCCGTCCGACCGCTCCTCGATCCTCTTGATCAGCTCGTAGCCGTGCGCCGGCTGCTCGCCGAGCAGCGCCAGGATGACCAGTTGCAGATCCTGCGACGAAAGCCGCCGCGATCCCGGAAAATCACCGCCGCCACCCCGCCCGAAGAAGCCATGGCCGCCGCGGCCAAAGCGGTGACCGCCCCTGCCATGCCGGCCCATGGCGAAGAACCCAAACCGGAAGCCGTCATCGTCCCGGTCGCGAAACATCGATCGTCTCATTCGTGCATTCCTTACTGAAAACATATCTTACGATATATCTACAGATGGAGGGACAACAACCACATTTTCGTGAAATTTCCGAAATGGACGGCGACGACTGCTGGCCGAGGACTGGCCGGGCTCTCAGTCCGGGGCTTGCCGACCTTCATGCGGCTGGCCTATGGCTTTGAACGCCTTCCAGCCCCGCGACTCATGCGCCCCAAGACCTTCGAAGCCCATTGCCTGCGCCTGCCCGCCGCCACCAAGGTGGTGCAATGGGAAGGCACGTCGGTGTTCAAGGTCGGCGGCAAGATGTTCGCGCTGGCCGGCGGCTACATCGAGAGCACCGGCGGCTTCATGTTCAAGACCTCGAACATGGCCTATCACCTTCTGATCGAGCAGGGCCTGGCGCGGCCGGCGCCGTATCTGGCGCGCGCCAAATGGGTGCAGTTGATGGCGAACGACTCCCTGCCCGACGCTGAGCTCAAGGCCTATCTCGACCAGGCGCATGCGCTCATCGCCGGAAAGCTCACGCGGAAGTCGCGCAAGGCGCTCGGGCTCGACTGAGCACTTCGAGCCTCGCTGAGAAAGTAATGTCGGCCACCCGCGCGGGCTGCGCCCGTCCGGGTTGAGCAAGCTTCCTCTATTTCCAGCGCTCCCGATCTGCACCCAGCGGCTCGGCGCAATATTCTCATAGACAGAACAAAACAAGAACACTATACTATTGATCGCACTCCAGCAATTGGGACAGCGTGTAGTCTCCGTTCCTCCTGCCACTCCCCGCCCAGTTGTCGTCGAACTCGATGCGGCCTTCGCCCTCTTTTGGGTTGATCTTTCATCATGCGCAAACAAGATCAGAGTGAGCCTTGAACGACTGCTCGACTCGTTGGGCCTACCTCAGAGTCCGACGCTGGCCAAAAGAATTGAGTCGATCCAAGGCGCTGACAAACTTCAATCAGAGGTTTTTCATGCTCTCCGCGAAGTTGGCAATGTTGGGAGCCATGGAAGCGGTGTCCGTCGCGACGTAGTCCTCTCCGCGTTTGAGATTTATGAGCATCAGCTCGACATATTATTCAGCCCCGGCAACGGTTTAAGGATCGAATCCTTGGCCAGGCGGATACGGGCGACGAAAGGAAAATGAAGGGACGTTTCCCGCCCGATCGCGCCTCGCCCCCTTGCGCAGCCGCGACGCGGCTCAACCACCCAGCGGCTTGTCGGAATCGCCCGACAGCAATTTCGGGAACAGCTCCTTGAAGGCGAACTTGTCGTCGCCCTTGGCGCGGTCGAAGCGCAGCACGACGTCGAACCGGCTGCCCTCCCATTTGGTCGGCGGGATGCCCTTGCTGACCGGGATCAGCGGAAGGATATCGGAGATGATCGCCTTGTGCTCCCAGCACAGCAGCACGACGCCCTTCAGCGCCAGCACCGCAGGCACCAGCCTCGGCTCATCGCCCTTGCCAAAGCTTTCGTTCGGGGTCAGGCCGCGCCGTGCGGCAAGCGCCGAGATCGTCTCGGCCGGACGGCTCGACGGCGGCTGATTGGCCGTGGTGCCCGGTGTCGCGGCATAGATTGCATCGGGCTTGGCATAGTCACCGCCGGTGAGATCGGTGCCGAACAACGCGGTCCACGCGCCCGCACGCTCCCACCCACGGAGCACAAGCGACTCGGTGTCGGAGACGCCATCCGCGGTGAAACCGGGTCCCGGCCAGGAATCGCCCGGCTTCTCGGCATGACGGATGATGAAGAGCGTGAGCGCGTCCATGGGCGGCCTCTCGGGAGAAGATGTGTGGCAGGATCCGGCGTCGGCGACGTCGATCCTATCCCCGATACAGCCTCCGGTTGATGAACCGCATCACAGTTTGCGAAAACTCGCGCGGTACTGCGCCGGGGACACACCGAGCCGCTCGCTGAACACGATCCGCATCCGGTCGGCCGAACCGAAGCCGCAGTCGAACGCAACCGCCTTCAGCGGCCGGTCTGAGCTCTCGAGCAGCCGGCGCGCGGCGTCGACCCGCGCCCGCTCGACGAATTCGTGCGGCGTGATGCCGGTTTCCTGCGCAAAGGCGCGGCCGAAATTGCGCACGCTCATGCCGACGACTTCCGCCAGCGACTGCAGCGTGTGGCGCTCGCCGACCTGCTGCATGACATGCGCCTGCGCGCGCGCAATCGGCGAATCCTCATCGACCGGCGCGGTGAGATAGGGACTGAATTGCGACTGCCCGCCCTGGCGCTGCGCCACCACGACCAGCCGCTTGGCCACCGCGACCGCAACCTGCGGCCCGTGCCGCTCGGCGACCAGCGCGAGCCCGAGATCGATCCCCGCGGTCACGCCGGCCGAGGTCATCAGATGCCCATCGCGAATGTAGATGCGGTCGAAGATCACCTCGGCTGCCGGAAAGCGCGCCGCCAGCCGCTGCGCGTTCTGCCAATGCGTCGTCACCTTGTGGCCGTCGAGCAGCCCGGCATGGCCGAGCGCGAAGGCGCCGGTGCAAATCGAACCATAGAGCTCGGCGCGCGCGGGCGCCCCACGCAGCCACTGTGTCAGTTCGGGATCCGGCGCGGCGTCGGGCAATGCCGGCCCGCCCGCCACGAGCAGGATATCGAACTTCTCCTGTGCCTCGGCGAAGCTGAGATCGGCCGATATCTTCATGCCGTTCGATGCGCGCAGCGGTTCGCAGCCGGCACCGACCAGCACGGTCTCATAGCCATCGCCGGCCGGCACAAAGCCGTTCGTCTCCGCGAACACATCGACGGGACCCGCGACATCGAGCGCCTGCACCCCTTCGTGAATCGCGATCGCGACTCTCTGAACCGCCATGCCTTCTCCCTGCCCGCTGGCGCGAAACGACGTCTGGTTGGCCCGATCCGGCGGCGCGCGATCGTTGCGGGATCGGGCCAAAACGGGCGACAAGCACCCCACGGATCGCGCCATCCGGCGATCCGCACACACCGCAGAGACAAGCGCCGGGCTCGCGTGTTCGCACGCCACGGCATCGTCTTGCCACATCGAGGAGCGTCTTGAAATGACCGAGATCATCGCCGGCATCCGCGTACCCGACAGCGCGATGGCCCGCGCCGCCACCCAGCTGGTATGGGATACCGAGGACGCCCTGCTCTACAATCACAGCCGCCGCGTGTTCTTCTGGGGCGCGCTGACCGGCAACCGCCGCAAGCTGAAATTCGATCCCGAACTGCTCTATATCGGCGCCATGTTCCACGACATGGGCCTCACCGCTGCTCACGCGAGCCCCGATCTGCGCTTCGAGGTCGACGGCGCCAACGCTGCACGCGACTTCCTCAAGGGCTATGGCGTTCCGGAGCGCGACATCGAGGATGTCTGGACCTCAATCGCCCTGCACACCACGCCTGGCGTCCCCGAGCATATGCGTCCGACCATTGCGCTGGTCACCGCCGGCGTCGAGATGGACGTGCTCGGCATCGCCTACGACGATTTCTCGCACGAGCACCGCGACCATGTCTGCGCGCACCATCCGCGCGAGGCGAATTTCAAGGAGAACATCATCGATCATTTCGCCGCCGGCACCATCAGGAAGCCGCTGACGACCTTCGGCAACGTCAAGGCCGACGTGCTGGCGCTGAAGGACATGAACTATACCAGGACGAACTTCTGCTCGATCATCCTCGGCTCGAAATGGCCGACATGACGCGACGTCAATGGCGGTTGGCAGGACCGTGGTCGGGGCCGGGATCCCGACCGGCGGCCGCGTGGGAGAGCCGGCCCATGTAATGCGCCCAACCCTTGTCGTGGCTCTCGCACTGCGCGGCGTTCGGCAGGCCGCTATGGGTCATGCGGAGCAGCGTGCCGTTGTCCTGCTCCATCAGGTCGATCTCGATCAGGCTCGATCCCGGCGGCACTTCCTCGCTGCCCTCCCAGCCGAAGCTGTAGGCGAGACGATGCACCGGCACGACCTCGCGGAACGCTCCGCGCGCGGCGCGGCTGCGATCACTGCCGAGCCCCTTGAGGAAGTAGAGGCCCCCGGGATGCGTCTCGGTCGCGGCTTCCAGCCCCATCCAGCTTACGATCTTTTGCGGATCGGTCAGGAAGGCGAACACGGTTGCAGCCGGGGCTGCGATCTGGATCTCGCGTTGAACGATGAAGGCTTCAGTCATAGATCCATGCTCCATTGACAGTCGGCGCTCAGGGATAATTCGTGACAAGGGTGGTGCGTCAACCCCATGATGGTGTGATGCAATTGTCCTCGACGTTGAGCTGGCTGGTCGACGCCGCCGCCGAAACCGCGGGCGCCAACCGGTTGTTGGCGGACCTCGGTAGCCACCTTATCACGGATGGCCTGCCGCTTGCCGGCGGCGCTCTGACGCTCGAGGTTCCGCACCCCCTGATTGCAAGACGAACCTGGCTGTGGCGTGCCGACAATGGCGAGGTCATCGAAGCGCTCGGATTCGCGCCGGAACAACCTTTTGCGATGCCCGATATGGTGGGATCCGGCGACGCCGGCCGGCGCTGGCTCGGAACTCTCGCGCCCGGCCCGATCCACGAGGGCACGATTGGAACGCGGCCGGATGGCCCGACCCTCGGCTGGATCGGGACACGCGCCTTCACACCTGCCGAGGCGGATCAATTGCGCGAGGCGGCGCGGTTCATGGCCGCGCCGCTCGCCGCGCTCGCGGCGCGCGCGACACTGACGGTGGCGCTGGAGGCGTATCTCGGCCGGCGCAGCGCGGCGCGCGTGCTGGCATCGCCATTGCGGCGCAATACCGGCGAAACCATCCGGGCAGCACTGCTGTTTGCCGACCTCCGCGGCTTCACCGCGCTGTCGGAAAGCCATCCGCCTGCCGAGGTGATCGCGGCGCTCGATGCCTGGTTCGACCGCATCGCGGGCGCCATCCACGCCTTCGGCGGCGAGGTGTTGAAATTCATCGGCGACGGCCTGCTTGCAATCTTTCCGGTCACGACCAGCGCGCGCAGCGCATCCGAGGCGGCATTGCGCGCGGTGTCGGCGGCGCGCGTCGGCATGGCGCATCTCGATGCAGAGCGACGCAAGCAGGGCTTGCCGCCGTTGCCATTCGGCGCGGCGCTGCATCTTGGCGAGGTGCACTGGGGCAATATCGGCGCCGCCGACCGCCTCGACTTCACCGCGATCGGCGCCGCGGTCAATCTGGTGAGCCGGCTCGAAGGGCTCTGCAAGCCGCTCGAGCAGACCGTGCTGGTTTCGGGCGCCCTCGCCGCCGAGACCGAGACGCCGCTGGTCGCGCTCGGCAGTCATGAATTGCGCGGCATTGCGCGGCCATGCGCGGTCTTCACTTTGCCGGAGACTTGAGCCGGTCATCTGAACAGGCGCAGCCATGGCGCCAGATGAAATGCGCTCATCAGCGCGTACATCGGGACCATGCCCTGCAATGACAGCGGTCCCTGCATCGCGCCGCAGATCATGTCGGCCGGCGCCATCGCGGCAATCAGCGCCATCACGGCGAAGGTCGGCGCCGCCGCCAGCGACAGAAAGCGCGCCACGATGGGCCCGCGTCCGCTGAGCCGCCCCCTCACCCAATCTTCTCGTGTTTCGAAACCGGTCATCGTTCGATCTCTCTGGAGATGATCCATGTCGTCATGTGCTAGGTTAGGACCGGGCCTCGGAGGGTGAGAGTGACAAGTGTGTCGGGATTCGAATGGACTCGCTGATCATAGCTGCGGCGCGCGCGCTCGCGGCGGGTGATCCCCTCGGCGCACTGAAACGGGTGGCCCTGCGCGACGATGCGCCGGCGCTGGCGCTGCGCGGCATCGCGATGGCCCGGCTCGGCGATTTCGCCCGCGCCAAGGAGCTGCTGCGGCGCGCAGGCCGCGCCTTCGGCCCGCGCGAAGCGGTCGCGCGGGCACGTTGCGTGGTCGCGGAGGCCGAGATCGCGCTGGTGTCGCGCGACCTTTCCTTCCCCGGCAAGAGCCTCGCCGCGGCACGCGCAACGCTCGCGGCACGAGGCGATGCACTCAACGCCGCCCACGCCGGCTATCTCGAAATCCGCCGCCTGATGCTGATCGGGAGCCTCGATGCGGCCGAGCGCATGCTTGCTGGCCTCGACCCGGCACCGTTCCCGCCGGCGCTGCGGGTCGGCCATGAACTGGTCGTCGCCGGAATCGCGATGCGGCGGCTGCAGACCAAGCCGGCACGCGAAGCGTTGGCCCTCGCAAGGGAAGCCGCGCGCCGCGCCGGCATCGCCGAGCTCGCGGCCGAGGTCGAGAGTACCGCGCGCCTGCTCGCCACGCCCGCGGCGCGCCTGATCGCGCGCGGTAGCGAGCGGCCCCTCCTGCTCGAGGAGGTCGAAGCCCTGATGGCGTCGAAGACGCTCGTCGTCGATGCCTGCCGCTACGTCGTGCGCGATATCGGCACGACGGTCTCGCTGACCCGGCGGCCGGTGCTGTTCGCGCTTGCCCGCGCGCTGGGCGAAGCGTGGCCGCAGGACGTGTCGCGCGGCACGCTGATCGCGCGGGCGTTTCGCGGCAAGCACGCCGATGAATCACACCGGGCGCGGCTGCGGGTCGAGATCGGACGGCTGCGCCGGGCGCTGCGGCCGCTGGCCGATCTCAGCGCCACGCCTGACGGCTTTGTGCTCCAGCCGCATGGCCGGCGCGAGGTGACCGTGCTGGCGCTGCCGGTCGAGGAGGAGCATGCCGCGGTGCTGGCTTTTCTCGCCGACGGCGAGGCCTGGTCGAGCTCGGCGCTGTCGGTCGCACTAGGGGCGAGCCAGCGCACCGTGCAGCGTGCGCTCGACGCGCTGGCCGCCACCGGCAAGGTGCAATCGGTCGGCCGCGCCCGCGCCCGGCGCTGGATGACGCCGCCGGTGCCGGGATTCACGACGACGTTGTTACTCCCTGCCCCGCTGCCGAACGGCTAGCATCGGGGCGCAATCGGAAGCGTTTTCGAGCGAAGCGGATACCGGTTCGCGTGAAGAAAACGCGTCAAAGCAGGATTCTGGAGCCTCGATTCTGATTCAATCAGAATTGAAGCTCCAGGCGACAGGAGCGCACATGAAAAAGGCCACGGCCGAGATCATCCGGGAATACGGTCCCTTCGACGGCGTGGAGAACGTCGGCGGCGTCAGCTTCGACGGCGAGCAGGTCTGGTTCGCGGCCGGCGATCGCCTGGTCGCCTTCGATCCCGACAGCGGCAACACCACCCGCACCCTCGAGATCGCGGCTCATGCCGGCACCGCCTTCGACGGCAAGCACCTCTATCAGATCGCCGAGGACCGCATTCTGAAGATCGAGCCGAACAGCGGGCGCGTGATATCCACCATCCCCTCACCCGGCGGCGGCCGCGACTCGGGCCTCGCCTGGGCGGAGGGCTCGCTGTGGGTCGGCCAGTATCGCGACCGCACCATCGTTCAGATCGATCCGGAAACCGGCAAGGTTCTGCGCACCATCGAAAGCAACCGGTTCGTCACCGGCGTCTCCTGGGTCGATGGCGAACTCTGGCACGGCACCTGGGAAGGCGATGAAAGCGACGTGCGGCGCATCGACCCGCAGACCGGCGAAGTCATGGAAAAGCTGGAGATGCCGCAGGGCGTGTTCGTCTCTGGCCTCGAGTCCGACGGCGCCGACCGCTTCTTCTGCGGAAGCGGCTCCGCCAACAACAAGGTGCGTGCCATCCGGCGACCGAAGCGCAGCCGCACGTGAAGCGATTTGCGATCACCTTTCGGCCAGTGAAAGAATAGAGCGGATCACCTGGCGCTTCTCGTCCGACAAACCCGCGAGCAGCGCCTCGTCGAGATGCTGTTCTCGGATGAGCCGTGCGAAGACAAGCGGGAGCTGCGAGTATCGATAGTCGAACATCTCATCGAGCTCCCTCCTTCGCTGGTGCAGATACTCGCCAACTTCCCACATCTCCGACGGCGTCGCTGCCGCAACGGCCCTGCTCTTGAATTCGACCATCACCTTGGCGAGTGCGCACTCCACCGCCGAATCATAGGCCTTGCGCGCAATCTTCTTCTCGGCCGGGGACCATTGGAGATCACGGTACATAGTGGGCTCTCGTGCGCCTGACGTCGTGCCAACAGTCATGGCATTCAGCCGTAGACGCCCGACCGATGCAAGGACACCACAACGTTGCCCCTTTTGCCCGCCGCTCGGCAAGACCAATGCGTCTGTCCGAGCGGCGCGCTGCATGACGGAGTTAAAACCTCATGCCGGCGCAGGCACCGCCGTGGGCCGCGCCGCCGGCATCGGGCGGAAGGTCATCATGATCAGGAACGCGCCGATGCCGACCGCCCAGGAGCCGACATAGAGCCACGTGTAGCTCGCGAAGGTGTCGTAGATCAGCCCACCGGCGAGCGGTCCGGTCGCCATGCCGAGGCTGCCGGCCATGGCGGTGCCGCCGATTACCGTACCCATCATCCGCAGCGGAAAATTCTCGCGGATCAGCACGGAATACAGCGGCATGGTGCCGGCATAGATGAAGCCGAAGATCGCGGCGACCGCGTAGAATGCGGCGAGCTCGCGCACGAAGACGTAGCCGAGCGCGCCGAACGCCTGCGCCAGCAATCCGAGCACCAGCACGCGCTTGGCGCCAAAGCGGTCGCCGAGCAGGCCGAAGGCGATGCGGCCGCCCATCCCGGCGAGCCCTTCGACGCTGTAGATCGTCACCGCAGCAACCATCGGAATGCCGCAGGTGACCGCGTAACTCACGGTATGGATGATCGGGCCCGAATGCGTGGCGCAGCAGAAGAAATTGGTCGCGATCAGGATGATGAATTGCGGCGAGCGAAGCGCCTGCGCCAGCGACATCGGCGGTTCGCCGTTTTCGGAGACCGCTTCAGCGTGGTCGTCCTGCAGCGCCGGCGGGCGGCGCACCAGGAACGAGACCGGGATCATGATCGCGCCGACCACGCCCGAGACGATCAGCATCGCGGTGCGCCAGTCGTGGTGGGAGATCAGCCAGGCCGCAAGCGGCGACATCGTCATCGGCGCCATGCCCATGCCGGCCGACACCAGCGAGACGGCGAGGCTTCGATGGGTGTCGAACCAGCCGGTGACGCAGGCCATCATCGGGGCGAAGATCGCCGCCGTGGCCGCGCCGACCAGCGCGCCGAACACGAACTGAAATGCCAGCAGCGACGGCGCCTGGCTGGCCAGCGCGAGGCTGGCCGCCAGGACGACCGATCCGGTCAGCACCACCGGAAGCGGCCCGAAGCGGTCGGACAGCGTGCCCCAGATCATGCTGGTGAAGGCCATCGCGAGAAAGCCGATCGTCATCGCGCTGGAAATGCCGGTCACCGACCAGCCGGTCTCGCGCGCCATGGGCTGGAGGAACACCGGCAGCGAGAACATGCCGCCGATCGCGACACAGCCGAGCAGGCCGCCAGCCGCGACGATCACCCAGCGATAGGTCGAATTGCTCATTCCGGAACTCCCATGCAGCTCGTTCTGGCTGGAAGACGAACGGACCGGAGTGGAACCGACAGCTGGCGCGCCCGCCAGCTCACTTTTTTGCGAGCGTGGCGTCTGGCGCGGCTACCGAGATATTCCTTCTGGTCAGCGGCCAGCCAGACTGCACCCCGGCTTCGGTGCGATCTCGCCGAGCGCTCGCACCTGCACGAGTTCCGAACCCTGCGTCCTGGCGATGAACATGCTCATCGCCGCTTGATGGTCCTGACCGAGCGTGACAGGGCCGGTCGGCGACGGAATGGCGAGGTCCGCCATCGCGTCGATGATCGCCTCCTTGTCGAGCTTGCCGGCCTTCTCGGCCGCCGCCTTCAGCGCGATCAGCGTGTTGTAATGCGTCATCACATAGTTCGACACCGCGACACCCGGCTCTGCGGCGGCGCGCGCCTTCGCCACGAACGCCTTGACGGCCGGATCCTCGCTCGCCGCGACCGCCGGCACCACTGTGACCATGTTCTGGCCCTTCCCGCGGAAGATGCCGAGGTCGACCTCGGACAGTCCGAGGAATGCCACGGTGATGTCCTTTAGCAATCCGGCCTCGTCGGCCTGCCGGATGAAATCCATCCCGTCGCCCTTCAGCGCGAACAACAGCACCTTGGCCTTGCTCGCCGCGACCTCCTTGATCAGCGGTGAAAAGTCGGTCTCCGTCCCCAGCGTGTATTTGGTCGCGACCACCTTGCCGCCGAGCTTCTCGATCAAGGGCTGCGCGATGCCGAACATCTGGTGCGGCCAGACCCGGTCGGCGCCGAGCAGGAAGTACGTGTTGCCGAAGGTTTGCGTCATGTAGGGCAGCAGCTGGCCGAGCTCCTGGTTCGGCACCGCGCCGAACGAAAACAGATAGCGGCTGCATTTGCCGCCCTCGTAATTGGTGGCATAGAGCAGCGGCGTCTTCGAGCTCTCGGCAAGCGGCACCAGCGCATTCAGGTTGCGCGAGGTGATCGGACCGACCACCGCCAGCACGCCCTGCTTCTCAACCAGCGAGCGCATCGCCTCAGCGGCCGAACCCGGCCGGGTCTTGTCGTCGACATAGATAACCTCGACCGGCCGGCCGAGAATGCCGCCCACCGCGTTGATATCCTTGGCGGCGAGATCGAGCCCGAGTTTCGCCTGCTGGCCGTAAAGCTCGACCCCGCCGGAAAACGGCAGCACCGCGCCGACGCGGATCGGTTCGCCGGATTCCGCTGCGCACGAAGGCTGCAGCACCGCGGCGCAGACTAGCAGCGCGAGCGTCGTGCAGATGATCGAGCGTGATGCCATGTACGTCGTCCCTTCAAGCTTGATACAACCATGCTTGATCGAGGTTATCGGCGCGGCACTGAAGAATTCGTCAAGCGCGCCCCCATTTGCGTCACATTCGAGGCTATGCTCACTCCGCGCGTCGAGAATTTCCGCGCGCCTTCTTCCCCAAGATTTCAAGCCTATCGGGCAACCCGCGTTCGCGGAGTGCTCGTTCATGCGGTGTGACGATTGATGAAAGGATACCTCTTGCAAAACCGCTTCGTCCTGATCTCCGGCTGCTCCGGCGCCGGAAAATCGACGCTGCTGGCCGATCTGCGTGCGCGCGGCTATCCGGTCGTCGAGGAGCCCGGCCGCCGTATCATCGCCCATGAGCTCGCGTCCGGCGGCAAGGCGCTGCCGTGGGTCGATGCGGCAGCATTCCTGCATCGCGCCATTGACGTCGCACTGAAAGATATGGAGATGGCCAAAGCCCATTCCGGATGGGTGTTCTTCGATCGCGGCCTGGTCGACGCGGCGTCGGCGCTGCAGGCATTGACGGGCGAGCCGGTGCTGCACCCGACCTGCTCCGTCCATCGCTACCACAGATGCGTGTTCATGACGCCGCCGTGGCCCGAGATCTACCTCACCGATCCGGAGCGGCGGCACGGCTTCGAGGCCGCAATGGCCGAGTATCGGCGGCTGATGGAGACGCTTCCAACGCTCGGCTACGACGTGATCCACCTGCCGAAGGTATCGCCGTCCGCGCGCGCCGATTTCGTGCTGGCGACGCTCGGCGGCGGCATCCTGACTGAGGCCTGATCAGGCCGTCACTCCGCGGCCTCGCGCTGCGGAACGCCCTGCTCGACGTCGAGCTGCAAGATGTCGTTGAAGCGATTGAAGGCGCCGCACAGCGCGATCCGCCAGGTCAGCTCGACGATCTGCGCTTCCGAGAAATGTTCGCGCAGCCGTGCGAAGATCTCGTCGCGGGTCTTGTTCCAGTTGTTGGTTACGGCGATCGCATATTCGACCACGAGCTTGTCGAGCGCATCGAGCTCGGGATGATCCTGATAGTCGAGCAGCCGTTCGGCGCCCGCTTCCGAAACTCCCTGGATCGCGAGCTTCGGCGCATGGTGCGACACGCAATAATCGCACTTGTTGAGCAGCGACACCGTTACCAGCGCGAGCTCGAGATGCCGCTTCGAGACCACCGCCTCGTCGGCGAGATCGACCAGCAGCGACCACATGTGCTTGAAGATCGGCGGGCGCTGCGCCATGACGCCGGCCTGGTTCTCGAACGCGCCATAGGTGGTCATCTTGTCCCACAGCGGCTTGAGCTCGCTCGGCAGGTCGTTCCTGGTCTTGATTGACACGCGTGACATGGATTGCCTCGGATCGGAAATTGAACCAATGCAGCCTGCCCCGCTTCGCCTGATACCGCAAGCCGCAGGGCGGCATGGCAGGCGTCACGCTGGTCGCAACCCGCGGCGCGGTCCGGCAAGCGGAGCAACCGTCGGCTCAGAACGACGCCCCGCCTCCGAACCGGAACTCCTGCACGATGTCGTATTTACCCTTCGTGAGCGGCACGGCGTAATCGAAGCGCAGCGGGCCAAACGGCGAGGCCCAGATCAGGCCGACACCGACCGAGGTTCGCACCACGTTCCCGTCGTCGTATTGGAGGCCGCATTTGCAAGCAGCCGTATTCACCTCGCCGGTCGCGGCCCACGACGTCGGGCCTTCATAACCCCACAGCGAGCCGGCGTCCGCATAGACAGCCCCCTTCAGCCCAACCTCAGAGGGCAGGAACCAGAACGGCATCTGCAGCTCCATCGACGCACCCCAGTATTTGGTGCCGCCGAGCGCATCCCCGACCGCGCCAAGGCTCGCATAGGTGATGTCGCGCGGGCCGATGCCGTTGGTGGCAAAGCCGCGCACCAGATTCGGCCCCATCTGGAAATGATCCAGCATGCGCAGATCGTTGTCGCCGACCTTGGTGAGCAGGCCGCCCTGCAGGTGGATCAGTCCGACCAGGTCGGACACCAGCGGCGTATAGTATTTCGCGTCGACCGCGCTCTTCAGATACGTCACGTCGCCGCCGACGCCGGCAAAGTCCTGCTTGAAGTCGATCAGCAGGCCATCGGTCGGGTTCTTGTTGTTGTCGACGGTGTTGTAGCTCAGGGTGTAGCCGATCTGCGAGGTCCAGGTCGCCCCTGCGGCCAGCTCCTTGCGCACCGGCAAGGTGGATTCGCCGTCGCCGTAGCAGCCATATCCATACAGCCCCGACGAGACCGAGTTGGTGGGATCGACGCCGCCGAGCACACTCTGGATGTAGGCAGGCGTCGGATTGAACGCGAGCAACGGGTTGGACGGATTGTTGTTGCAGTTCGCGTAGGCGCTATCGAGTGAGATTTCCTGCTGATAGAGCGAGTATCGCAGCTGGAGGGTCAGGTCTTCGCGTAGCGCCAGGCCGAGCCGCGGCGAGAACCCGATCGTCTTCACGCCATAGGTCGTGTAGTCCGTCGGCAATTGCTCCTTGTAATACGCATCGAGCCCGAGCGCGACGCGATAGTCGAGCAAATACGGCTCGACAAAGGACAGCGACAAGCCACGCGAGTACTGGCCGTAGCTGACCGTTGCCTTGGCGAACAGGCCGCGGCCGAGCAGATTTCGCTCCGAGATACTGACCTCGGCAAGCGCGCCGTCCGTCGTGGAATAACCGCCCGACAGGGAGAAGTCGCCGGTCGACTTTTCCTCCAGGTTGACGATCAGAACGACGCGATCGCTTGTCGAGCCGGGCTCGGTGGTGATCTTGACCGTCTTGAAATAGTCGAGATTCTTCAGCCGCCGCTCGGCGCGATCGACCAGCGCACGGTTATATGCATCGCCCTCTGAGAGATCGAACTCGCGCCGGATCACGTAGTCCCGGGTGCGGCCGTTGCCGCGAATGTCGATCCGCTCGATATAGGTGCGCGGCCCCTCCTCCACGCGAAACATGATCCCCACCGTGTGGGCCTCGAAATTCCGTGCGCCGTCCGGACGGACCACCGCGAAGGCATAACCGCGGCGTGACGCTTCGATCTGCATGTCCTCGACCGACTTCTCGACCGCCTCGACATTGTAGAGCGAGCCTTCGCCGACGCGCGACAATGAACGCAGCGTCGTCGGATCGAAGCCCGCAATGTTCGAGCGGAAACTGACCGTCGCAACGCGGTACTGCTGCCCCTCATCGATCTTGAACGTCACCTGAAAGCCCTTGCGCTCCGGATCATACTCGGCGAGCGCAGCCACGACCTGGACGTCCGCGTAACCGTGCTTCAGGTAGAAACGGCGGATCAGGTCACGGTCGGCCTCGACCCGATCCGGGTCATAGATGTCGGCATTGCCGAGAAAGCTCAGGAAGTTTGTCTCATGGGTCTTGATCACGTCTTTCAGGCGCGCCGCCGAAAAACTGTTATTGCCAATGAACGCGATGGTCTTGATGCCGGTCTTCGCTCCCTCGTCGACGGTGAAGACGAGATCGACGCGATTGTTCGAGCGCTCGATGATTTCCGGCGTGACGTGCACGTCGTAGCGGCCTGAGCGCCGATAGATCTCGGCGATCCGCAGTGCATCGGACTGCACCATCGGCCGCGACAGGGTGCCCCGCGGCTTGGACTGCATTTCGGCCGAGAGCTGCTCGTCCTTGATCTTTTTGTTGCCCTCGAACGCGACGCGGTCGATCACTGGATTCTCGATCACGGAAACGACGATCCTGCCGCCCGCCTGATTGATCATGACGTCCTGGAACAACCCGGTCCCGACCAGCTCCTTGAGGGCGTCGTCGATGGCAGCTTGATCGAGATGGCCGCCGGGCCCCGGCCTGAAATAGGAGCGGATGGTCTCCGCCTCTACCCTCCGGTTGCCTTCGACCGTGATCGCATCAAGCGATTGGGCCGCCACCGGAGCCAACAATGGCCATATCACCGGCGTCCCCGGGATCGAAAAGCCCGACAGCACGATCGCCGCGACAAAGCCCCGCCACGTCTTCATTCCACACCTCGCGAACAACAAGCCCGTTGTGACGGGATGGTGATGGCTGCGGTGTGGCTGCAGGGTTGCGGAATTATTTCCAGTGGTTTGGGACTGTGAGCGCGATGCGACGCAGCCAGCATCGCGAATTGTTTCGGGCTGCGAGCGACGCTTACAGTTCAGAAACACTATGCTTACGAAAAGGCGCAATGCCGCCCACAAGCGACGCCTATGCTGGTCAATTGGTGGCTGAGCGCGCTGGAACGCGCGCCAATGACGTTATGATGAGGACCCAGTCGCGGATCATGCTTGCAAACACTCCGAAGATCCTGATCGTCGAAGACGATCTGCCGACCAGAGACCTGATTGCCCGCTACCTGCGCGACCAATCCTGCCTGGTGGCCACGGCCTCGAATGGCAGGGAAATGGATCGTTACCTCGCCGGGCATTCGCTCGATCTCGTCATCCTCGATCTGATGCTGCCCGGAGAGAATGGATTGACCCTGTGTCGCCGCCTGCGCGGCGACTCGACGATCCCGATCATCATGCTCACGGCGAAAGGCGAGGACCTCGACCGGATCCTCGGGCTCGAGATGGGCGCGGATGATTATCTCGCCAAACCGTTCAATCCGCGTGAGCTGCTGGCGCGGATCAACGCGGTGCTGCGTCGCCAGGCCCAGGCCGGCCTTGCCGGGCGCTCGGGCCAAAGCGCCGCGCGCCTGCGCTTCCAGGACTGGACCATCGATCTTCGCCTGCGCGAACTGCGCGATCCCGACGGCGCCCAGGTCCCGTTGACCAGCGCGGAGTTCGACCTGCTGCAGGCGTTCTGCGAGCGACCCGGCCGGATCCTCACGCGCGATGGCCTCTTGACCATGACGCGCAGCCGGCCGGCCAGTCCATTCGGGCGCAGCATCGACGTCTTGGTCAGCCGGCTTCGCCGCAAGCTCGATACGAGCGAAGGATCGTCGGTGATCCGGACGGTACGCACCGGCGGCTACATCTTCACACCGCATGTGGAGGACGCATGAGCTGGACCCGCAGGATTGCCGCGCTTTTCAGCTTCCACCGGATCAGTGGCCAGATCGCCGCGCTGATCCTGCTGTCGCTGGTGCTCATCCATGCGCTGATCGGGCTTTATTTCGTCAGCCAGAAGCCGAGATCGTTCGCGGACAGGCCGATCCATCAGTTCCAGCTGGTTGCCAAGCTTCTGGCCGAGGCCCCTGCGGCCGATCGCGCAACGCTGTTGCGCGCGGCCGATCGAGCCTTTCCTCGCCTGCACCTCACATTGCGCGACGCAGGTCCGGGCTCGTCTGACGGTGCTTCGTCAGAGCCGCCCGGCGTCGACGATATCGACGAGTTTTCCTCGAAGACCGCGCCGGCGGCGGCTCGGTTGCCGGACGGAGCCCTGTTCGAAGCGACGATCGGCCCGACTAAAATGCCGCCCTTCTTCGGCGGATTCTGGGTCAGCACATTCCTGTTCCTGTTCGTCAGCGTCACGCTGCTCGGCGTGTGGGCGGGCCGCGCGCTCAGCGCGCCGCTGTCCGCGTTCGCCCGCGCCGCCGAGAATTTCAGCATCAGCCAGGCGGCCGCGCCGCTGCCGGAGACCGGCCCGGAGGAAATCCGCGCCGCAGCAGTCGCGCTCAATCGCATGCGCGAACGCATCACCACGTTGATGAATGACCGCACGCGCATGCTCGCCGCCATCAGTCACGACCTGCGCACGCCGATCACCCGGTTGCGGCTCAGGTCCGAATATATCGAAAACGATGCCCAGCGCGCGGAGACCCTGCACGACCTCGATCAGATGCAGGCGATGCTGGAATCCGTGCTGTCATTCCTGAGCGGCGGCAGCGCGGCGAAGCCGACGCTTGTGAACGTCGCTGCGCTGCTGCAGACGATCTGCGAGCAATTCTCCGATTGCGGTCACGTCGTGCGCTACCAGGGCCCGAACAGGGCTTCGCTCCTGATCCGCCCGAGCGAGATCAGCCGCACCGTGACCAACCTGGTGGAGAACGCCCTGAGGTTCGGTAGCGAAGTCGAGATCAAGCTGACCGCGTCAGCCGATCAGGCCACCATCGATGTCTCGGACGACGGTCCGGGGATTCCAGAGCACCGCCGGGCCGAAATGCTGAAGCCGTTCGTCCGCGGAGACGAGGCCCGCACCATGGACGAGACAAGCGGCTTCGGACTTGGCCTTTCGATCGCGCAGGCCATGGTGTGCGGGCATGGCGGCCAGCTGTCGCTGCACGACAACACGCGGCACGGCCTTCTTGTTCGCATCAAATTGCCGGGGCCCGTGCACCCTGGATCGGATCGAAGTGGGACGAGCGCGTCGCGACCCGCAGTTCCTGAGCTCGTTGGCTAGAGCAAATTCAGGATCGGGTTTGGCCCGCAGGATCATCCCTTCCTCGGATCGGCGCGTGTGTTGCGCAGCAGATTGTCGCGCAGCCTCGCGACGGTCTTCTGCACGACGGGAAATTCGTCTCCGAGCCCGGTGGCTTCGACCAGGGACACATTGATGTCCTTGTCGAGCAGGCGCCGGCCTGCCGCCGTCAGGTTCACGCGAACCTGCCGCTCATCGGCGGGATCTCTGACGCGGCTGATATAGCCGCTCTGCTCCAGCTTCTTGAGGATCGGCGTCAGCGTGTTGGATTCCAGAAACAGCTTTTCGCCGAGCGCGCTGACGGTCTGCTCGTCCGCCTCCGACAGCGCCACCATGGCGATGTATTGGGTGTAGGTCAGGCCGACCGCATCCAGGATCGGCTTGTAGGCGCGGCCGAAGGCCAGATTGGCCGAATAGACCGCAAAGCACAGAAAATTCGAGAGTTTTCGGCCCTTGGTCTCGGCCTTGGAGGTGCGGGTCACGGGCGTCTCCGGAGTTTGTGATGTCGCGATCCATATAAATCGTATCCGATTAAATCGGAAGTGCTTGACACGATCAAGCTTGAAGCCTATTTCGACGCGCACACGATTAGATCGGACACGATCTATATTCATCCCAAAGGAGCTCGCCATGACCGCCAATGCAAAGGTTCTCGTCACTGGAAAGACCCACGTCACCGCCGGCCCGAACGGCGCCGCCCGCTCGCGCGACGGCTTCCTCGACGTCAAGCTGCCGCAGCCGCACCCCGCCGCGGAAAACCTGTTCGCGGCCGCCTGGTCGGCCTGCTACATCGGCGCGATCCAGCTCGCCGCCGGTCAGCGCAAGGTCAAGCTCGCGAGCGAGCCCGAGGTCGACGCCGAGATCGATCTGAACCAGGCCGGCAGCGCCTTCTTCCTGAGCGCCCGCCTCAACGTCCACGTCCCCGGCGTCGAGCGCGAGGTCGCGCAGGAGCTGATCGAAGCCGCGCACGGCATCTGCCCCTACTCCAAGGCGGTCCACGGCAACATCGATGTCACGACCACCCTCGTCTGAAACGAGCACATGACGATCTCCGACGCGGGCCGGCCGCTTGCCGGCTCGCGGTCGGGCAAGTCCAGAAGACTGGAGTTCAAGATGACCAGCAAGCTGATGAAGGCAACGCGCCTGCTCGCAAGGACGGCCTTGTTCACCGCAAGCCTCCTGACCATACCGAGCGCACAGGCGCAGCAACCGGCCGGTTTCACGCGAACCGACCTGCAGCGCCACGACCTCAGCGTCGGCGGACGTGAAGCCGTGCAGGTGCGGGTCGACATCGCGCCGGGCAAGGCCTTCGGCCGCCACACGCATCCGGGCGAAGAAATCATCTACGTGCTCGCCGGCCCCCTCGAATACGACGTCGACGGCAGGCCGCCGGCGAGGCTGAAGGCCGGCGACGTGCTGTTCATTCCCGCCGGCACGGTCCATGCGGCGAGGAATGTCGGCGACGTCACCGCCAGCGAGCTTGCGACTTACATCGTCGAGAAGGACAAGCCGCTGCTGACCCTCGTGAAGTGACCGGTACCGCCTGCCCGCCCCGGCGCCTGGGCAGGCACGGCGACATCGTGTTCACTTCGTGCCGTGAGCCTCGGCCTGCCGCACCGGCCGCGCATTGAAGATCAGGAAGCTGAGCGCGGCCATGATCCACACCCCGATGCCGCCATAGAGCATCACCCAGCCGAAGCCGCTCGCGAGTGCCTGATGCACGACCGGGCCGGTCAGCTCCGGCGCGGCTGCGACGTCGCCGGCCGCGATTCGCTCGCCGATCGCGCGAAGTTGCGCGCCGTCCAGCGCCGGTAGCACCGCCTTCAGATGCGCCAGCACGCCGCTTGCCAGGATGAAGCCCATCAGCGCGATGTTGACCGAAAGCGAAACCATCCGCGCGCTCATGTCGATGCCCGAGGCCATGCCGGCGCGGTCGCTCGAGACCGAGCCGGTCGTCGTGTTGGTGACCGGCGTGTTGGTGATGCCGAGGCCAATTCCGGCGAGCAGGCAGCCGGGCAGCATCGTCAGCCAGTCCGGCTGCGCGGCGGCGCTGGCGAATTTCATCAGCATGAATCCGGCGCCGATCGTGAACAGCCCCACCGGAATGATCAGTCCGGGCTGATAGCGCAGCGACAGTCGTTCGGCGAACGGCGGCATCACCAGCGTCGGCAGCGTGTAGGCAAGCAAGGCAAGTCCCGCGGACACGCTGTCATAGCCGAGGCCTGCATGAAACCAGATCGGCAGATAGATCATGAAGGGCCAGTAGCTGAGGTTCATCGCCGCCGAGCCGACGATCGAACCGGAGAAAGCCGGGATCCGAAAGACAGAGAAGTCGAACATCGGCCGCCGGCTGATTCTCTCGGCAACCAGGAACGCGGCGAAGCTCGCCGCGGAGACGCCGAGGATCGCAAGCCCCTTCAAGCTGACGAAGCCGAGATCCGGCCCCTGCGTGATGTAGAAGGCGAGGCAGAACACCGCGACCGACATCGTCACGATACCGGCGACGTCGAGGCTGCTGGCCTTTGGGTCCCTCGATTCATGCACACCGCCGATCGTGAGCACGAACGCCGCGGCCGCTAACAGCACGTGGACGAGGAACACCCACTCCCAGCTCAGCACCGCGACAACGGCGCCGCCGATGATCGGGCCGAAGCCGAGGCCGATGCCGAAGATGACGCCCCACCAGCCCCAGGCGACGGCGCGCACCCGGCCGCCCTGGAATTCGTGCGAGAGCACGGCGATCTGGCAGATCAAAAGCGCGCCGCCGCTGAGGCCCTGCAGGAACCGGGCGAAGATCAGCATTTCGACGCTCGAGGCAATGCCGCAGATCAGCGAGGTGATGCCGAACGCCGCGATCGCGACCAGGAAGATGCGCTTGCGTCCATAGCGGTCCGCGACCGTCCCGATCGCCATCAGCACCGTGGTGACCGCGATCGTGTAGGCGTTCATGATCCATTGCAGCGCCTTGAAGTCGGCATGCAGCACCCGCTCCAGCGTCGGCAGGATCGCGGGGATGCTGGAAATCTCCAATCCGAACATCAGGCAGGCAAGGCAAACGGCGGACAGCACGATAGCGCCGCGGCGGCTCAGTTCAGTAGACATGATCAGGCCTTTTGTTGTGGCAAGCCAACGGAGTACCGCACGCTGTTGCCAGGGTGCTGGCAGCAGCGTCGATCGATCGACTCACGATGTATTGAGGCAGCAGCGGCAGGAATCGGGTGGCCACGGCGCTTCACAACGCAAAGCTAGTCATGGCTTGAGCATTGGTGAATTGGATGACTAGATATTTCAGAGACAACAAATCCGGATGACTGACATGACCACGCTCGACGTCGACGCCGTGAAGACATTCGTGACCATCGCCGATCTCAAGAGCTTTACGCGCGCCGCTGAAGCACTCGGCACCACGCAGGGCGCGATCAGCGTCAAGTTGAAGCGGCTGGAAAGCCAGATCGGCCACAGGCTGATCGAACGGACACCGCGCCTGGTGCGCCTGTCGGCGGAGGGCGCAGCTTTCCTCGCCCCGGCGCAGGAATTGCTCGGCGCGCATGATCGCGCCGTCGCGGCGTTGTCGCCCGTGCGCCCGCGTCGCTTCTCGCTCGGCATTGCCACCCATGTCGGAGGCGCGGAGGTTCCGACCTTGCTGGCGCGGCTGCATGCGCACGACCCGGCGCTCACCATCGAAGTAAGGCTCGAGGATTCCCGCGACCTGCTCGACGCCTTCGACCGCGGCGAGATCGATGCCGCCATCATCCGCCGCGAGGACGACCGCCGCGACGGCGAAATGCTGGCGACGGATCACTATGGCTGGTTCGCCACGCCGGACTTCGTCCATCGCGCCGGCGAGCCGCTGCGGCTCGCCGCCTCTTCGCCGTCCTGCGGCGTGCTCAACATCGCGACGCGCGCGCTGGCGGCGGCTAGCATCCCGTGGACGGAAACTTTCCTCGGCTGCGGGTCCTTTGCCGTCGCCGATGCGGTCGCCGCAGGCCTCGCTACGTCGGTATTCTCGCGCCGGCTCGCCCCGGCCGGGACGATCGAGGTCAGCCAGCGGCTTGGCCTGCCTGCCCTGCCGCCGTCCGAGATCATGCTGCTGTCGGCGCTGTCAGATGCAAAATCCCGCGCGCTGCTGAAGACGATCGTTGGTGCCTTTCGCGAGCATCATCGCATGCCTGCGAATCACGCGGCAGAGGACATCCATACCGTCACCGAAGTTGTCGGCTCCTGAACGATCTGCGCGCCGGCCGGCTAGTGTGCTGAACGCGAAGTTCGTGCGATTTCGCGGCAGCCACTTTCACGAAGTTCGCATTCATAAAGCACACTAGAATTATAAGTTTGCTAGTGTCCTTATCGAATCCGAAGTTCGCTCCGAAGGTGCGGCAAATGATGCGAACTTCGGATTCGGGACACTAGCGACGCGCGCTTCCGGCGCGCTTTCCCTCGAACAACGCACGCTCCGAGGTGAGCGCCCTGGCGAGAAAATCGAGCGTCGCGCGGATGCGCGCGGTGCGCTTGAGATCGTCATGGGTCAATAGCCACAGCGCCGAGCGCGGCTCCGCCGGTGCTTTCGGCGTCAGGCGGCGCAGCGTGGGCACGAGGTCGCCGACATAGCAGGGCAGCAGGGCAAGCCCCAGTCCCGCCGCCGCGGCATCGCGCAGCGCCGGAAGCGCATCGACCCGGCAGGTGATCCGCACCGAACGCACGTTCTCGCGCATCCAGCCGGCGATGACGGTCCCCGCCAGCGCATCGTCGAGCCCGATCCAGTCGTGCACCGACAGATCCCCGTCGACGCGGCGGGCGAGATTGGCGCGCGATCCGTAGACCGCATGGGCAATATCGGCAATGCGCCGTCCGACCAGCAATTCGGATGGCGCCGGCGTCGGTCGGATCGCGATCTCGGGCTCGCGGCGCGTCAGGTTCGCCATCGCATTCGAGATGATGATTTCCGGCTGGATCTCCGGATGCGCGGCGCGCATCGCCGGCAGATGCCGCATCAGCACCGCGCCGAGCGTGTCTGTCGTCGTGATCCGCACCGGCCCTGACGGCCTGAGATCCTGCCCCGCCAGCTTGCGCTCAAGCGCAAGCACTTCGTCCTCCAGCCGGGCTGCCGACGCCGCCGCGATCTCGCCCGCCGGTGTCGGCGCGTAACCGTCGCGGAAACGCTCGAACATGCGCGTTCCGCTCGCATCCTCGATCGTGCCGAGGCGGCGAAACACGGTGGAATGCGTGACGCCGAGCCGGCGCGCCGCCCCCGAGAGGCTGCCTTCCCGCGCAACCGCAAGGACCAGCCGAAGGTCGTTCCAGTCGAGGACACTGTGCATTTTTGCAAACTCACTTCGCAAGGCTGGAGAATATCTTATCACAAACGGACAAGCCATCTTCCCGGAGGTTCAACCGACGGACACCCCTCGTGAGGGCGCCGTCGATTGCCGAGAGGAGCTGGCAGGTGACAAGCGAGACCACCGAGACGTTGCAATTGCACGACACGCGGCCCTCGGCGATCGATCCGCGGCGATGGCTGGCGCTGCCGGTGCTGCTCACCGGCGCCTTCCTGCCGATCCTCGATTTCAATGTCGTCAACCTGGCGCTGCCGGTCATTCGCGACAATCTCGGCGCCAGCTCGAGCGAGGTGCAGTTCGTGATCTCGGCCTATGCCGCGACCTACGCCGTCTTCCTGATCACCGGCGGCAGGCTCGGCGACCTCCTGGGGCGGCGGCGGATGTTCCTGGCCGGCGTCGCTGGCTTCACGATCGCATCCGTGCTGTGCGGCATCGCGTGGTCACCGGCCATGCTGGTCGCCGGACGGATCCTGCAGGGCCTCACCGCCACCGTGATGGCGCCGCAGGTGCTTGCCTCGATCCGCGTGCTGTTTCCGGCGGCCGAACAGGGCCGCGCGCTTGGCTTCTATGGCGCGACCTTCGGCCTTGCCAATATCTGCGGCCAGCTGCTGGGCGGCGTGCTCGTCTCGGCACATCCGTTCGGACTGGCCTGGCAGGCGATCTTCCTGATCAACGTGCCGATCGGCCTCGCCGCCTTCGTCGGCGGCCTGCTGTTCTTGACCGACTCGCGCGCCGCGCACGCGCAGCGGCTCGACGTCGGCGGCGTCATCCTGCTGTCGCTCACGCTCGGCCTCCTGGTCTATCCGCTGATCGAGGGCCGGGAATCCGGCTGGCCAATCTGGATCGTCGCGATGCTGCTGGCATCTCCGCTGATGCTCGCCGCTTTCGTCTGGTTCGAGGCGCGCCTCGAAGCCCGTGGCGGCGACCCGCTGGTCGCGCTGCATCTGCTGCGCAACAGCGATTTCGTGATCGGGCTGGTGATGGCGCTCGCCTTCTACATGCTGTCGTCGTTCTATCTGACCTTCGCGGTCTACCTGCAAAGTGGCCTGCACCAATCTCCGTTGGAAGCCGGCCTTGCCACCCTGCCCTTTGCCGCCGGCTTCTTCGTCAGCTCGCTGGTATCATCGCTGGTGATGCAATGGCTCGGTGCCCGCACGCTGACGCTGGGCTTTGCGCTCCAGGTCACAGGCTTCGGTGTCTTGACGCTGTCGGTCGGTGGCGCGCTCCCGCAAAGCCTCGAATTCGGCCTGATCTGCGGCGGGCTCGGCTTCGGCACCGTGATGCCCTCGGTGATCAAGGCCGTGATCGGCAGCATCGATCCGCGCCATGCCGGGCTGGCATCGGGGATGATGATCTCGACCTTCCAGATCGGCGCCGCACTCGGCGTCGCGATCATCGGCGGCGTCTTCTACAGCCTGCTCGGGCCGCATCCGCAGGCCGACGACTACGCGCACGCCTTCACGATCGCGCTCGGCTGCAATGTCGCGCTACTGGCGCTCGGCGGCTGGCTGTCGCTGTGGCTGCCGCGCGAGCCGGCGGCGGGTTGAGATCGACACCGCCGACGCGGCTATTGCTTCGCGGCCGCGAGCGGCGGCGGAAACAGCAGCTTGAGCAGGATGGCGGCAAGCAGCGTCACCAGGGCGAGACCGGTGGAGAGATAGAGCGCGCTCGCATCGCCGAACCGGTCGATCACGATTGCATAGATCAGCGGCGCCGCCGCCGGCAGGATGAAGCTCGGGACAATGAGCCGGCCGACCAGCGTGCCATAGCTGCGATGATCGAACAGGATGAGCGGCAGCGTTCCCCTGGTGATGGTCAGAATGCCGTTGCAGGCGCCGTAGAGCAGCGCAAACGCAATCCCCATCTCCCGCGCTGATCCGCTGAACAGGCCGGCGATGAAGGAGAGCGGCATGATCAGGCAGGCCATCAGATTGAGCCCGAGCGGATCGATCCGTCCGCCCAACAGAACTTCGCAGAGACGCGCGGCGGATTGCCCGATCCCCCGCAGCGTTGCGATCCACACCGCAACGGTGACGGTGAGTCCCAGGCCGGTGAGCACCGCGATCATGTGCGCCGACATGCCGGCGTTCAAAAAGTTCGCGCCGGTCATGATCACGGCATAGAGCCCGCTCGCCGCCGCAAGCTGCCGTCGCCCCACCGCGCGCGGTTGCCTCGATGCCACCGCAGCAGCGCCCGGCACGCCGGCAAATCGCTGGTTCGGAATCAGCAGATGCAGCGGGATCGTCAATAGCGCAATGCCGGCACAGGCCAGCACCGCGATGCGCCAGCCGAAATGGTCTGAGAGCGCATGGCCGAGCGGCCAGAACACGGTGGCGGCCAAGCCACCAAGCAAGGTGATCCCGGACATCGCACGGCGCGCCTCCGGCCCGCCGATCCGGGCCAGCGCCGCGAAGGCGGCATCGTACAGCGTCAGCCGCATGCCGAGGCCAAGAACGATCCAGGATGCGAAATAGCTGCCGATCTGGTGCGAGAGCGCGAGACCCGCGCAGCCGAGCGCGTTGATCACCGCCCCCGCGACCATGACCTGCCGGCCGCCGCTTTTGTCCACCCACCTGCCCGCAAGGGGCGACGTCACGCCCATCACCAAGAGCGCCGCGGCAAATCCGCCGTAGACGATGTCGCGGCTCCAGCCGAGATCCGCGGCGATCTGCTCGCCGAACCCGCCGATCAGATAGTAGGTCGCGCCCCACGAGATCAGTTGAGCCAGCCCGAGGGCAATCACGACCCGGCGTGCGATCACCGGGCCGTTTCCCTGTCTGACGGAAGCGTGGAAGCGCCCGGCCCCAGCGGCCGCTGCATCAGCACGGTGTCGACCCATTGCCCGAGCTTGAAGCCCACCGACCTCAGCGTCCCCACCATCTCGAAGCCCATGCGACGGTGCAGCGCGATCGATCCGGCGTTGCCGCTGTTACCGATCACGGCGATCATTTGCCGCCAGGGTCCCGCCTCCGACCGTTCGATCAGCGCCCGCAGCAGCGCCGCACCGACGCGGCGGCCACGCAGGGCTTCCGACACGTAGACCGAATCTTCAATGGTGTTGCGATAGGCCGGCCGCGGCCGGTACGCTGTCGCGTAGGAGTAGCCGGCCACCCGTCCGTCGATATCGGCCACGATATATGGCAGCCCAGCGGCCAGCACGGCGGCACGGCGCTCGAACATCTCGTCGAGTGTCGGCGGCACTTCCTCGAAGGTCGCCAGCCCGTTGAGCACGTGGTGCGCGTAGATGCGCTGCACCTCCGCCATGTCGACCTCTGTGGCGTCGCGGATCAAGGTGTCTTCGTTGTCTCTCATCCTTGCCTCGTCTTGCGGCATCATGCCCGTGCTTCGACGGCGCGTCGGTGCACGCTGCGGGCACCACGGGCTCATCTCGACATCGCTGCGCGACAGTCCGACATCCGCCAGCAGGCGATCATCGAGCTCGCGCAGCGCCTGCCGGCGGAGGATGCGCGAATGCGGCGAGACCGCAAGATAGCGCCCCAGCTCGACGATGACACCGCCAATGGACTTGAGGCCGGACAATGCCTGCTCCCGGTCTGCCGAAGCCGTCGCTTGCCGGACTATGCGCCCCGGCGTTATATAAGTGAAGCTTTGACAGCTTATGCACGGCATAAGAGATACTTTGATGAAGAACCTCGACCTCGATTATCTCGAAAGCTTCGCTGTCGTGATCGACTGCGGCAGCTTCTCGGCGGCAGCCGAGCGGCTGCAACTCACGCAGCCCGCGGTGAGCCTGCAGGTGCGCCAGCTCGAGCGCAGCCTGAATGCGACGTTGATCGAGCGGGTCGGACGCAAGGCCAGACCGACCGCCGCCGGCGTCGCGCTGCTCTCCCATGCGCATCAGATCAATGCGGCGGTGGCGTCGGCGGTCGACGCCGTTGCACAGCAGACGACCGGAACGGCAGGCCGCGTGCGGCTCGGCACCGGTGCGACCGCCTGCATCTTCCTGCTGCCGCCGATCCTGAAGGAGCTGCGCGCCGCGCTGCCCTCGCTGGAGATCACCGTCACGACCGGCAACACCGCGGAGATCGCCCGGGCGGTCGAGGAAAACACCATCGACATCGCGCTTGTCACGCTGCCGGTGTCGGGGCGCAGCTTCGAGATCACGCCGGTCGTGAACGACGAGTTCGTGCTGATCGCGCCCCGCGACATGCCACTGCCGGCGCGGATCACGCCGGAGGTGCTTGCGACCAGGCCGGTGCTGCTGTTCGAGCCGGGCGGCAACACCAGGCGCACCGCGGACGAGTGGCTGGCCCGCGGCGGCGTGTCCTTGAAGCCGTTGATGTCGCTCGGCAGCGTCGAGGCGATCAAGGAGATGGTACGCGCCGGGCTGGGCTGTGCGGTGCTGCCCGGCATGGCCGTTCCCGCCAGGACCAAGCAGCGCGACCTGGTCGTCCGGTCGCTGTCACCAAAGCTCTACCGCCGGCTCGCGGTGGTGATCCGCCGCGACAAGCGCCTCGATCGCGGGCTGCGGCAGACCTTGTCGGCGCTGAAGGCACTCTCGGCCAAGGACAATGGCCGCTAGAGCGTCGAGCGAGGTGGACGCCGGTCCGCGTCAAGAAAGCAGGCATGACAAGGAGCGGGAGCTTCGGCTCTGATCCAATCAAAACCGAAGCCCTCGGAAGCACGCCGCGCGTTCTCCCCGTTCTACCCCTTACGTCGCCTTGCGCTCCTGCTCCGCGATCTTGCGGAACGCGGCTTCGCCGGCATCGGTCACCGCCGCCCATTTTGCGTTCGGCGTGGCCTCGGCTTCGTAATTGTCGTGCCAGTTCCACCATTTGTAGGTCGGGCCCTGCGGATAACCCTTCGGCGAGTCCTCCCAGAGTTCCTGGCGGCCGAGCGGCGTGATGTCGAGATAGCTCCACACCGTACCCATCGCCTCGTCGCCGCGGCTGTTGACGAAATAGGTGCGGAAGATCCGCTCGCCGTCGCGGATGAAGACGTTGTGGCCGTGCCACTCGGCAACGCCGAAGTCGGTGTCAAAACTGTCGGTGATCGTGTACCACGGCATGTCCCACTCCATCCGCGCCTTCAGCCGCTCGATGTCCGCCTGCGGCGCGCGCGAGGCGTAAGCCAGCGTGGTGTCGCGCTGATTCAGATGGGAGAGGTGACTGACCTGATCGGCGCCGAGCGAACAGCCGCGGCAGCCATGGTCCGGCCAACCGAACACGCCGGGCTCGAAGAAGGCGCGGTAGATGATCAGCTGCCGGCGGCCCTCGAACAGGTCGAGCAGGCTCGCCTTGCCGTTCGGTCCTTCGAAGACATACGGCTTCTCGACGGCCATCCAGGGCATCCGCCGCCGCTCCGCCGCAAGCGCGTCGCGTGCCCGCACCTGGGCCTTTTCCTTCACCAGCATCTCCAGGCGCGCCGCCTCCCACGCCTCCCGTGACACCACCGGCGGCGTCTGCATCGCTGCCAGTCCGCCACGATCGTTTTCAGCTGATTTATTCATGATGGTCTCTCCATCTCCGATTTGGACGAACTCCGCTCCCCGAGCGCGGTTCCAGCGCCGGCGACCGTTCGTCATTGGCCATGCCGCAATCTGGCTCGGCAGCGCTAGCGAGCGGGAGTGACAAGTGTGTCGGGATTTTTCGCGCAGGTGGTCAGACCGCATCACCATATTTGTGATATGCTTGCACTTTGCAACTAACTATGCGAACCTCGCCGGCATGAAGCAAACCGCTGCCCCTGCGTCCGATGATGGCCTCAAGCTAAGCGCCTGGCTGCCTTACCGCCTGTTCCTGGTCACAGCGCAGGTCGCCCGCCCGCTCGAGCGCTTCTACGGCGAGACGTTCGGATTGAGCCAGGCGGGCTGGCGCATCCTCGCCGTCATCGCCGAGCGCGACGCGGCCAACGCCTCCGAGATCGGTCGCGCCTGCGCGCTCGATCCGTTCGCGGTCAGCCGCGGCATCGGCCAGCTCACAGAGCTCGGCTTCGCGGTGCGACGCTCCGGCAAGTCCGACCGGCGCTTCGCCGCCGTCAGCATCACCCGCAGCGGCCGGGCCGCATTCAACCGGATCGCCGCACTCGGCAACGCGATCGAAGCGCGGCTGCTGGCGCGGCTGTCGGAGAGCGAACGCGCCACGCTCGATTCCGCCCTCACCCGGCTTGAGGGAGAAAGCGCGCGGATCGACGCCGACGGCTGGCGCGCACTGCGCGATGACGCCGGCGCGCCATGACGGCCCTGCTGTTCGCAGTGACCGCGCTGCTCTGGGGCGGCGGCGCGCTGGCAACGGCGATGCAGGCCGGCGTGACGCCCGCGCCGTGGTCGGTCGCGCTGCGCATGGTGCTCGCGGGCGTCATCCTGCTCGGATACGGCCGGATGCGCGGCGTGACGCTCTCGATCCCGCGCAAGGATCGGCCGGCGGTCGCGTTGCAGGGCCTGCTGTTCTTCGCCATTGCCTTCATCGCCTTCTATGAGGCATCCGCACGCATGCCGAGCGGGCTTGCCGCGCTCGTGCTGTCGACATCGTCGCTGTTCGCGGCCGTGATCGCGCGTGCCGTGCTCGGTGTGCCGATCTCTTCCGGATTCGTGTGGGGCGCGCTGTGCGGCGTTCTCGGCCTCGCGATCATCTTCCTGCCCGGCGTCGCCGCGCATGGCGCCGCGCCGCTTGCGGGATTCGCCTGGGCGCTCACTGCGGCCATCGCAACCGGCGCCGGGACAACGGTCGGTGCGCGCAACCAGCGCGCCGGACTGCCTGTCGTCTCCGTGCTCGGCTGGGGCGCGTTCGTCGGCGCGACAGCGAGCGCGCTGTGGGCCGTCGCGACGGGCACGCCGTTTGCGGCCGACATCTCGCCCTCCTACGTGACGAGCTTCCTCTATCTTGCGATTGCCGCGTCCTGCATCACCTTCATGCTCTATTTCGAGCTGGTGCGTCGGCTCGGTCCTGGCCGCGCGGCCTATACGCTTGCGCTGGTGCCGCTCGTCGCGCTCGTGCTGTCGGCGCTGTTCGAACACCTCGCGCTGGGTTGGCCGATGCTCGCCGGCGCCGTCGCGATCCTCGCCGGCAACGTCCTGGTGCTGGCGCGCGATTGACCGGCTCGTCGGCGCACGCAAGAGGCATGCGGCAAGTTGTCCCCGCCGGCGATCGCCGGCCGGTCAACCTCTTATTTCCCGATCGCATTAATCGGACGTTGTCCGGCTCGCATATAAAGAAGCAACCCGGGCCGACGAGGCGGCTTCGCAAGGTTACCCGATGGTGAATTCCATCCGCAAAATCGGCAACACCGAGTACTTCGCAATCCAGGCCGACGGCCAGGATGACTGGATCATGCGTCCTGCCCTCGGCCAGCGGCCCGCGCGGAATGCCGGGCTGCTGCTGGATGGCATCGCCTGGTTCTTCAACACCGACGCGGGATTCATCTTCTATGATCTCGCGCGTCGCCAACTCGTCGATCGGCTGCAAACGCCCTGGGCGCGCGGCCACGACGGAAAGGACGCGCGCGACGATTATCTGAATTACGGATTTCTCCAGAGCAAGGATGGCCGGTTAGTCTATCTCCTGCTTTATCACGCCGCGAACGCGACTGACCTGCATGTCATCGACCTCGAGCGCAGGGCGATCGTCCGCTCGGTTCTGGACATGCCGAGCGGCAACTCGCTGTGCCCGCCGGTTCTGGACCAGGCTGGCCGGATTCTGGTTTCCGCGTTCCGGCACGACAACGGAATCGTTGCACTGTTGCTGCGCATCGATCCGCAGACGGGCCATCACGAGGTGTCGAGCTGCGAGGGATCGCGGGCGAGGTCGTTCCTGATCCGCTCGAGCCCGTGCGGCCGCTATTGGCTGCGCGCCGACAATTCCCGGCTCCCGATGATTACCGAGGAGAGCTCGCTTGTCTCCCGGTTGCTGGGTAGAGGCACCACGGCGCAGCGGGAGTATTTCAGCTTTGCCGTCGAGATCTGGCAGGCGTTTCCGCTGCGGCGGCTGCACTCCGTCGCGCCGATGTGGATGCAGGCGGAAGGGTTGCCCGACACGACCCAGCTCGACCTCGACAGGCGGAAGCAGGGATTGCCGCCTCGGCGAGGCGAGATCTACCGCAAGGTGTCGCAGTTGCTCGATCGCGAGGCCACGCTGACGACCAACCAGATCAACGCGAAATCGCATCCCGATCTGTGGCCGGATCCGAATAGCCACTACGCCAATGTCAGCAGCAATCTCCGCGACTTCGAACTCTCCGAGCGCGACGTGATCGGCTGGCAAGGCGATAGCCAGGCTTTTTGGTTGAAGCGGCATGACTTCGTCGCCTGCGTCGGTGTGGACGGGACGGTTTCGCCCAAGATCATGCTGGAGCGGTTCGGGATGGACGACCGTCCCTGGCTGGCACGCGCCCGCGGCTGGTCGAAGGCGACGCCCCTGCCCGACCGTCGCCTCGATATGCGGTTCACGGAGGGGATGGTGACGGTCTCCGGCGCGCCAGGCGATCCGGTACACCGCGTCCGGGCGGTGCCCGTAACCGAGGATCATTTCAGGCCCGCGCCACCCGAGCCGCAAGAAGAGGACAAGGATGCCGCGCTCGCCAAGAAGGCCGAGACGCTCGCCAGGCGGTTCAGCACCTACACCGTCGATCTCGCCTCGATGAGCGAGCCCGATTGTGTCGCAGCCATCGATGCGCTCACGGCGCAGATCGGTCCCGATATCAACGAGCGTCCCTACGACAACTACCTGCAGGCGGTGTTCCGTTGCGACGGCAAGCGGCTCAACGAGAAGAAGTTCTTCTCGCATGTTGCGAAGCACTGCCCCGGCGCCGCACCTGCGATCCGCGGGCTGATCGACGCGGCATGCACGCACATCGGACCGCATGCCAACGCCTGGTACGATCCTTACGGAGACGAGATTCCGACCGCGCTGTTCGGCTACGCCGCCTGGTGCCTCGCGCGCCTGGACAAAACGAGCAACGATGTCCTGCTGCGCTACTACGGGCTGGTCGATACCGATCACGAGAACTTCTTTTTCGAGAAGATCGCTCCGTTGATGCTGGAGAACGCAGGCGACGCGAGTCCTCGCCTGGAGCTCGCGGAGCAATTCTATTTCGGCGACCTCGGCAATGCCATCGATCACGCCGCGCTCTGGCGAATGGCGAAGATGGCCGAGCATGCGGCGAGCCTGATGACGGCGCAGCAGTACGCGGCGCGATTGCTGGCGCGCGCAGCCGCGACCTCCGCCGCGCGATCGAAGTCGGAGTTCGGGTATTATTGTTTCGACAATCTCGCGCGGTTCCTGACGGATCCTTCGCGATGGGAAACAGAGCTGCTGCAAGAACTCCGCCAAGCGGCGAGCGATCTCGCGCCCCAATAGCGCCGCGGCAGATGAAAATATCACGCCGGCATGTCACATTCGCCGTTCCTCGTTCGTCATGATGTCGTCAACCAACCCAGGGAAACCGACCATGACTGTCAGACTTGATCCGCTCGCCGCCGCCCCCAAGATCATGAAGATCTGGTTCGACGCGTCGGTCGCGATCTCCTCCAGCCTCGAGCCGAAGCTCGCCGAGCTCGTGAAGATTCGCGCCTCGGAGATCAACGGCTGCGCCAATTGCATCAATTTGCACACGACATTCGCCCGCGATGAGGGTGAGACCGAGCAGCGCATCTACCTGCTGTCGGCCTGGCGCGAAGCGCCCTGCTACACCGATCGCGAGCGCGCCGCGCTCGGCTGGACCGAAGCCCTGACTCGGATCTGCGAGCAGCACACCCATGTCGCGGCCTACGAGGCGCTGAAGGCGCATTTCACGCCGGAGGAGCAGGTCAAGGTGACCTTGCTGATCAACATCATCAACGGCTGGAACCGGATCGCGGTCGGCTTTGGCGGCTTCGTCGATCCGCACGTGATCAAGGCCAGGATGGCCGCGGCGTGACCGCGGAAACGGCACGAGACGACGCAGCGGCTGACTTCGCGCCGCTGCGTCCCGGGCTGATGCGCGTCGCCTATCGCATGCTCGGCTCGGTGGCCGATGCCGAGGACATGGTGCAGGAGGCGTTCATCCGCTGGATGAAGGCCGACCGGAGCGAGGTGCGCGAGACGGAGGCGTTCCTGCGCCGCACGGTGACGCGGCTCTGCCTCGATCAGCTCAAATCCGCGCGCCGCCAGCGCGAGACCTATGTCGGCCCGTGGCTTCCAGATCCCGTCGTCGAGGAGCAGGACGATGACGTCACCCTGCCGCTGATGCTGGCGCTGGAGCGGCTGTCGCCGCTGGAGCGCGCGGCCTTCCTGCTGCACGACGGGTTCGGACTTGGCTTCGACGAGGTCGCGGCAACCATCCAGCGAACGCCGGCGACCTGCCGTCAGCTCGCCGGCCGCGCGCGCAACCATATCCGCGAGGCGCGCCCGCGCTTCCAGATCGAGAAGCAGCGCGGCATCGCGCTCGCCGAGGCCTTCTTCGCGGCATCGCGCAGCGGCGACATGAAGGCGCTCGGTGCCATGCTGGCGGCCGATGTCAGCGTGCATGCCGACGGCGGCGGCAAGCGTCCGGCAGCGAACAAGCCGATCCTCGGCTTCGATGCCGTGATGCGCTTGCATGAATCGCTGGCGGCGCATTTCCGCAACCACAGCTCGCACCTGGTTCGCACCGGCTTCATCAACGGATTGCCCGGCTTCATCACGCTCGAGACCGACGGCGAGCTGTCGACCACCGCGCTCGACATCGAGGACGGCAAGGTCGTGGCGATCTATCTGGTGAGGAACCCGGACAAGTTGCGGCATCTGCACTAGGCGGCATGGCTTCATTCGGTCTGGATCGCCGGCCGATTGACGCGGCGACGATATCTGACTAAAGTCAGATATATGCTCGACCCCGTGTCCCGCGTCCGTCGCTTCAACCGTGCCGTGACCTCCGCCGTCGGCGCGCTCGACACCTCGTTCCTCGGGCGCGGCCGGCCGCTCGGCGCGGCGCGCGTGCTGAACGCGATCGGACACGGCCGCGCCGATGTCGGCGAGATCAGGGATTATCTCGGGCTCGATTCCGGCCTGATGAGCCGCCTGCTGCGCAGCCTCGAGGACGAAGGCCTGATCGAGACCACGGCGCATGGCGACGATGCGCGCCGCCGCATCGCACGGCTGACGGCGGCGGGTAGGCGCGAGTTCAGCGCCTATGAAGCGATCTCCAATCGGCAGGCCAAGGACTTTCTCGCCCACCACAGCCAGCGCGAGGCGCTGCTGGCGGCGATGGACCTGATCGCCTCGGCGCTTGGCCGCGACGGCACCGCCCTCGATGAGATGGATCCGCGCAGCGACGAGGCGCGCTACTGCCTGGGCGAATATTACGCCGAGCTCGCGCGGCGGTTCGAGAAAGGCTTTGACGTCAGGCTGTCGCGCGACCCCGAGGCCAAGGACATGGTGCGCCCACGCGGCAGCTTCATCGTGGCGATGTCGGACGGGTTGCCGATCGGCTGCGTCGGGCTGAAGGGCACCAGCAGCGAGTTCGCGGAGATCAAGCGGCTCTGGGTCGCACCTGGCGCGCGCGGCCTCGGCCTTGGCCGCCGCCTGATGGACGCCGCCGAGAAGGCCGCACGCGAGCTCGGCATCGCGGTGTTACGGCTCGACACCAACAGCGCGCTGCCGGAAGCCGGCCAGCTCTATCGCAGGACGGGCTGGACCGAGATCCCGCGCTTCAACGACGACCCCTACCCCGATCTGTTCTTCGAAAAGCATCTCTGAACGGCGCGCCGCACGCGGTGCCCGCATCGGCATGTTGTCCGGCGCGATGCGCTGGCCTAAGACACGAGCATGACCATTCGCGCCATCGTGCGCTATCCCGATCCGCGCCTTGCGCTGCCGGCCGAGCCGGTGACCATGTTCGACGACGCGCTGCGCGAACTGGCGCAGGACCTGCTCGAGACCATGCATGCGGCGCCGGGCATCGGCATCACCGCGCCGCATATCGGTGTGTCCCTGCGCGTCGTGGTGCTCGAGCTCGATACCCGCGAGGGGCCGCGGACCTATGTCAATCCGGAGATCATCCGGACCTCGCCCGAGATGACCCTGCACAAGGAGGGCAGCGTCTCGATGCCCGGGGTCAATGACGAGGTCGAGCGCCACGCCCGCGTCCGCATCCGCTATCAGGATCTCGACGGCAACATGCAGACCGAAGAGTCCGACGGCCTGCGGGCGGTGTGCCATCAGCACGAGATCGATCAGCTCGACGGCGTGTTCTGGATCAGGCGGCTGTCCCGCATCAAGCGGGAGCGCCTGATCAAGCGCTACGACAAAATCTCGCGGACGTGATCGTAGCCCGCATGAGCGAAGCGACATGCGGGACAAGCCGCGATCAGCAGACGGAAAGGCCCCGGATATCGCTGCGCTCATCCGGGCTACGCGTCTTGCGCGAGCGAACCAACCTCCCTTCGTCCTACCCTCCCGCCATCAAATCCTTGGCCAGCACCATGTAAGCCGGCAGCGTCACAGGGTCGTTGGCGGCGTTGCCGGCGGCCGGGTGCGAGGCGTAGCGCGCAATCACTATCTCGGCCTTCGGATCGATATAGAGACCCTGGCCATAAACGCCGCGCGCCATGAAGGCGCCGTGCGCATTGTGCGTCACCCACCATTGATTGCGGTAGGACGCCCCTGGCAGTGTTGTGTAGCCGGCAGGCTTGAATTTCTCGGCATCGCCGCCGCGCGCGATGTCCTCGACCACTTGAGACGGTACGATCTGGCGGCCGTTGAAGCGGCCGTGGTTGCGGATCGTCTCGCCGAACCGGGCAAGATCGCGCAGCGTCGTCGACAATCCGCCGCCGCCGCTTTCGGTGCCGATGCGGTCGACGTGATAATGCGCATCCTCCTCGGCGCCCATCGGCGCCCAGATCCGCTCGGAGAGCAGGTCCGACAGCGTCATGCCGCTGGCACGGCGGCAGATCCAGGCCAGCACGTCGGTGTTGACGGTCTTGTAGGCGAACGCCTTGCCGTGCTCGCCCTGCTTCTGCTGCGCGCAGAGGAAATCGAAGATATTGGTCGCGCCCTCATAGCCCGGCTCGATCGGCGCCATGCCGTTGGCGCGCCGCAGCCCCCACACGTCGGAATTCTTGTCGGTATAGACCTCGGTGTATTTGAGGCCGGTGGTCATATCCATCGCCTCGTGCACGCGGGCATCGCCGAACGCGCTTGCCTTCAGCTCCGGCACGTAATCGGTGATCGGCGCCTGCGGATCGATCTTGCCCTCGGCGATCAGGATACCGGCAAGCGTGCCGGTGAACGATTTGGTCACCGACATCGCGATGTGCGGCTTGTGCGGCCTCAGGGCGCCGAAATAGCGCTCGTAGATCAGCTTGCCCCGGTGCAGCACGGCGATGCCGTCGGCATAGGTTTCCTCGAGCATGCGCGCGAAGGTCATCGGGCGACCGTCCATCGCCACCGATGCCGACGCGCCGATATCATGGTCTTCGCGCGGCAGCACCGACGCCGGCCCTGCCCCGCGCCAGACATTCACGGTCGGCACCAGTTGGCGGATGTTGCTCCAGGCCCAGCGCAATTCGGGGAAGCTGCGGAACGAGCCGTTCTGGAAGGTGATGGTCCTGTCCTGCGGCGGCGGAAAG
Organism: Bradyrhizobium sp. USDA 4503; assembly: GCF_054055815.1. Taxonomy (NCBI): domain Bacteria; kingdom Pseudomonadati; phylum Pseudomonadota; class Alphaproteobacteria; order Hyphomicrobiales; family Nitrobacteraceae; genus Bradyrhizobium; species Bradyrhizobium sp. USDA 4503. Next base: position 857,640 of record NZ_JBSRXS010000001.1, on the reverse strand, counting down.
CCCTGCATCCAGCCAAGCGTCTGCGGATCGGATTCGGCGGCGGTGAGATTTTGCTGTTGATTGGCGGCGGCTGCGACGGACATCAGGGCTGGCTCCAGAGCTGCGAATGCGAATTTCGTATCACGCGACAGCACTAGGCACATCCCGCGTTTGCGCCGGGGTGATCGTCGCGGCGAGCGCACGCCGCAACGCGAATGGCCGCGTGCCGCACACGCCAGCTCGATCGGACACCTGACTATCGAGCCCGGGCCAAATCATTCCACCACGCGGATTACCCCGCCGCCGCGCGCTCGATCGCGGCGATGTCGATGTTCTTCATCGTCATCATCGCCTCCATCGCGCGCTTGCCGGCGGCGCGGTCGGCGCTGTTGACGAGCTCGAGCAGCCGCCGCGGCGTGATCTGCCAGGCAAAGCCCCAGCGATCCCGGCACCAGCCGCACGGCAATTCCTTGCCGCCGTTGGAAGTGACCGCATTCCAGTAGCGGTCGGTCTCCTCCTGGCTGTCGGTGAGCACCATGAAACTGACCGCCTCGTTCGGCGTGTAGTTGGAGCCTCCGTTTAACCCCACGAAACGCCGGCCGAGCACGGTGAACTCGACCGTCAGTTCCTCGCCCTGCCCGATGCCCGGTATCGGAGATTGATGGCCCGCGCCGACATGGCTGTCGGGAAACGTCGCGGCATAAAACTCCGCCGCTTCGCGCGCCCGGCCCTGATCGAACCAGAGGCATGTGACGAGATCGGTCATGGCAGTCTCCTTCCAGGGATCATCGAGCAGAATGGAGAGGGAATAATCCGTGATTATGGTCCTGGTTCGACGCGGCGCAGGCTTTCGTTCCACAACGTGTTTCGCCATCGCGGATCATGTTTCGCCACTTCGGCTCACGCGCATGATCAACAGCGGCACGATGACGATCACTCCCGCCATCAGCATCACTCCGGATAGATCCGAGAGATTCAGCATCCGGGCACCAAGAATGGCTCCGACGCCGATCGCCGAATTGATGACCGCGGAGTGGACCGCGGCCGCGGACATCGCCATGGAACCGGCCGCGCGTAAGATCCAAGTCTGGAGGCCCGCGAACAGCGCCGCGATGGCGGCGCCCCAGACGATGAGCAAGGTAACAACCGCGCCGGCCCCCAGTCGCGGGCCAAACCATCCAAGCCCGACAAGCGCGCCCGCGAGGGCCAGCAGTCCCCACGTGATGACAGATGTCATGAAGCGATCGATCAGAACGCCGGTCAGGATGTTGCCGACAAATCCTGCTCCGCCAAAACCGAACAGCATCACACCGATCATGAAGGGCGGCACATCCGCGATCTCGCCGAGGAAGGGTTCGATGAACGTATAGGCTGCGAAATTCGCTGCCGCCATGAACGCCGTTACGGAATAGATTCTCCGTAGGTCCTGTCGGCGCACCACCGCTGCCAGCGCTTGCCATCCCGCCGGCGATCCGGCCCGGAGCCGCGGAAGAACGCCGACCATCAGGGCGGACGTGCACAATCCGACCCCGCCGATCACGCCGAAAGCCGCGCGCCATCCGTTGTTCTGTCCGATGAGGTTGACGAGCGGCACGCCGATGACGGTTGCCATCGAGATTCCGCCGAACACGATCGCTGTCGCAACACCCATGCGATGAGACGGCGCGATCTGCGTTGCGATCGCGGCCGCCATCGCCCAGAAGAAACCGTGAACGACAGCACCGACCGCGCGCGCCAGCAACAACCCCGTGAAACCGTCGGAGAGCATTGCCGCAAGGTTGGTCGCAGACAACACCAGCATCAGAACAACGAGCAGCGGTTTGCGGGGAAAACGTTGCAGCAGAACGGCGGACAACAGACCGCTTGCAGCGCCGATCCAGGCATAGAGCGTGACCGTGAGCCCGACCGCGGCCTGGTCTCGACCAAGATCGAGGGCGATTTGGGACAACAGCCCGACCGGCGCGAACTCGCTCGTGACCATCGTGAACGAAGCAACGCCGAGCACGATGACGGCGAGCCAGACGCGGAGCCCGGGACTGGAAGTGTCAGTCGTCATGCAGGTGACCGGTGTGGCGGCCTGATGTCCCTGATGACGCGCCGATAGTCCTGACGTCGCCTTTCATCCACGAACGCAGCCTTGAGGCTGTTGTCGGCGAGGCTCAATTGCTCCTCGGCAGTCAGGCCCAACGCCGCTGCCGCACGGACGAAGTTCTCGTTGACGTGACCTCCGAAATACGCGGGATCGTCGGAGTTGACCGTGACGCAGAGGCCGGCGTGGAGCAGCCGGCGCAGATTGTGACGTTGGAGATCGGGGAAGATCCGCAGCGCCACATTCGACAACGGGCACACCGTGAGCGGCGTCCCCTCGTCGGCAAGCCGCCGCATCAGTGCCGGATCGGCCTCGCATTGGACGCCGTGATCGATGCGGTCGACGCGTAGCCTGTCGATCGCTTCGGTCACGTAAACCGGCGGCCCTTCCTCACCGGCATGCGCGGTCGTCTTCCAGCCAAGCGCGCGGGCGCGGGCGAAGACCTGGTCGAAGGTTCCGGGCGGGTAGCCTTTTTCCGGTCCACCAAGTCCGAGGGCCAGCACGCCGTCGCGCCAGCGGCGCGCTGCCTCGATGGCGGCGAAGGCCTCTTCAACAGGCTTATGCCGGCGAACGCACAGGATCACGCCTCCGGTGATATCGCGTTGTAACCGCGCGTCTGCATAAGCGGCGCTGATGCCGTCCATGACAGCATCGAACGGCACGCCGCGCTCGGTATGGTCGGCAGGGGTGACGTAGATTTCCGCATGAACGACGTTGTCTTCCCGCGCGCGGGTCAGGTAAGCGCGTGCCAGCTCATAGAAGTCGCGCTCCGTCCGAAGCACGGTCAGACCAGCCCAGTAGATCTCCAAAAATGACTGGAGATCGGAGAAGCGATACGCCGAGAGGATATCGGTCATCGAGCGGTACGGGATCGCCACGTCGTTCCGGCGGGCAAAATCGAGCAGCATGCCCGGCTCCAGCGTTCCCTCGACATGCACGTGAAGCTCGGCCTTCGGAACGGCCTTGATGTCAAACAAGGGAACGGAATTCATTGAACGCGATCTCTGGCCTCGGCGTGTTCCGCTTCAGAGCTTTTTCCCGCGCGTCCAACCGGATGCGCGTGCCGAAGCTCGTCCGCCGTACGAGCCCGACCTAGCAGCCTTTGTCGAAAGGTCGCCACGCATAAAATATGCGGGCGTTATCCGGCTCAGGCAGCCTCCCCGTGCATTAGGCAATGGTGGTGACCAGCCGCGCGGGGGCACCGTCGGCGAGCATGATGCGCTCCCACAGCATGCGTCCCGGAAGGATCACGAGATCCGCATCGGAGTTCGGACCCGTATTGACCTCGAGCGAGCTGAGCTGCCCGTCATACCAGCCGAGATCATTGAGGGCGGTGTCAGCCGCGAGGATTTCCGGAGAGGCATAGACACGTAGCGATTTGCCCAGGAACTCGGATAAGCCGGTTCGCCATTCGGCCTGCCTGGGCGCCGACGCGGCAAGCAGCCGATGCGTCAGGTCGCACACCAGATGGACCTTGCGCGTCGAGGATTCGACGAGACGCTTCAGAGCGGCATCCTGGGCCGGCTCGAACGGACCCATGAGCAATCGGCGCGCCGAGATCCACTGGGTTTCCGACAGATCGAGAATGCCGCGCTCCCAGCGCGACACGGTCGCCTGATCCACACCCATCAATTCAGCGAGGTAGCTTTGCTTCATCTGACGAAGCAATCGCATTCGTCGCAATCCGCGGCCTTGATCACCCATCAACATTCACCCAACTTTGTTCTGCAACTCGTGGCGCGGGGTCAGCGAATATATACCCCGCGGACACCGCTACCAGTAACGGCTGCGGCGCAAACTCCGCAGCCGTGCGCGCCTGGCGCTGGTCGAACCACAGGCATGTCACGAGCCCGGCCACGGCAGCCTTTCCTTTTTCGCATAGGGTGGTTGGCGAAACCGCACACCGCCATCACGATCGCAAAGCCTGTCCGGATCGGCCAATTCGGCCGCTATCGCGGCGATGACTGCCATTGAGCAGCGAAATCCGGGGTTCTCGCCTTTGGCAGGACCGGCCCCGGATCTCGCTGCGCTACATCCGGGCTACGCTTGGCCAAACGATTCCGGAATCAGCTGTCGGGGCGCGCGCCGCCCGCTCGTCCTCAGAGTCTGACTCATAAATCACCCAACCTTAGCTGCAGCCGCGAGTCTGCGGGTCAGGAGCCTGATGTGTGCAATCAGCAGCCAGGCAGCTTCGGTTGCCACCGTCGCCTCGAAGTCCTTGGCGAGGCGGCGGCATCTGCCGAACCAAGCGAATGTGCGTTCAACCACCCACCGCCTCGGCAGAAGCTGGAAGCCTTTGACGCCTTGAGGCCGCTCGACGATCTCGACAGTCCATGGACCGCAGTCTGAGAGCGCGTCGAGGAGTTGATTTCCGCGGTAGATCCGGTCGGCAAAGACGTGGCGCAGCCGGGGGAAGTTCATCCGCACGTTCTTCAGCAGCGGTACGGCGCCATGGCAGTCCTGAACGTTGGCGGGATGAACATGAACCCCAAGGAGGAGGCCATTGGTATCCGTCACAATGTGCCGCTTGCGGCCGTAGATGCGCTTGCCTGCATCGTAGCCGCGCGGTCCACCAGCTTGGGTGGTTGGCGCACTTTGACTGTCGATCACGGCTGCCGTCGGCTTCGGTGTCCGTCCAAGCTTTTTTCGCGCCCGGCGGACAAGCACGCTGACAATCCTCTGCCACCGGCCTGTATCCCGCCATCTATAAAAATAGCCCTGCACCGTCGAATAGGGCGGGAACTCCTGCGGCAACGCCCGCCACTGGCAGCCGGTCGAAACGATATAGAGGATCGCTTCGATCACACGACGCAGCTCCGTCTTACGCGGCCGGCCGCGCCGGTTCGCTCGCGGCAACAGGCGTCTGATCACCGCCCACTCCGCATCGGTCATATCGCTTGCATAACGCAGATCGTCCCGCCGATATTGCTCCCGAGTGATCTTGGTCCAGGGCATCGTGCTCTCCCTCGAATCTTTGCAAATCCGATGGAATCACACCCCACTGAGATCACTCACCCATTTTTCAGTCAGGCTCTCAGGACGCAAGGACATGGAGAGAAACGATGACGCCCATCATTACCGCCTTCGAACGGTCGCCCGATGGCGGCAAGGGATTGGCGCGCGATACGCACGTTCGCTGGGCGCTGGAAGAAACGGGCCAGCCTTACGAGGTTCGCCTTGTTTCGTTCCAGGCGATGAAGGAACCCGCGCATCTGGCGCTGCATCCCTTCGGCCAGATTCCGACCTATGAGGAAGGTGATCTGGCGCTGTTCGAGACAGGCTCGATCGTGCTCCATATCGCCGAGCGTCATGCCGGCCTGCTGCCCGGCGATGCCAATGCCCGCGCCCGCGCGATCACCTGGATGTTTGCCGCGGTCAACACGGTGGAACCGCCGATCCTCGAACTCATGACCGCCAGGATTCTGGAGAGCGACAAGCCCTGGACCAAAGACCGCCTGCCGCTGGTCATGGATCGCATCCGCGACCGGCTGAAGCAACTCTCCCCCCGCCTCGGCAAGGCCGACTGGCTCGACGGCGCGTTCAGCGCGGGCGACCTGATGATGGTGTCGGTGCTGCTCCGGCTGAGAGCATCGGGCATTCTCGACGAATATCCGGGCCTGTCCGCCTACGTCGCCCGCGGCGAAGCCCGGCCGGCTTACCAGCGCGCTTTCGAGGCTCAGCTGGCGGTCAACACGGGTAAACCACCGACCGGCTGAGGTTGGCGACAACAGCGACAGGCCCTCGCGCAGATGGCAAGGCCCCCGGACATCGCTGCGCCTGCCCGGGCCAGGTTTGCTAGTCGAATGGATCGTGTTCTGGCAGCGGTTCGGTCAGTTCGAAGCCTGGATGAAGCTGCGAGATAATCTCCAGTGCGGTGCGGCCGGGTGCGATCCCCGCGGGGTGCACGCCCGACGCATCGAAATACTGGTTGCTCAGCACCGCGACACCGCATTTCAGTTCCGGCACGACGATCACGATCGCTTCGAATCCGCCTCTGCTCGTCGCGCCGTTCTTTGTGAAAACGGTATGGCCCTGCGTGTCCGTGGTGATCTGCCAGGCGAGGCCCATGGTGACGCTGGTCTTCTCCCCGCAGATGGGGAATGTCCCCTGGTTCTGCTGCGTCAGCGCGATCTGCGACCCGAGCGGCCCCTTCGGCGCCGCGATCTGCGCCGCAAGGAACTTGATCATGTCGTCGCCGGTGGTCTTCAGATCAAAGGCCGTGCCGCCGGTCGGCGTGTTGCGGTCGAAGACGATCGGATATGGCGGCTCGGAGCTCTTGCTCCAATGCCCGATACATCCCTGCGCGATCTTCCACGACGAATTGAGCACCGCTCCGGTCTGCTTCATGCCGAGCGGACCGGTGATGTATTCGGCCAAAATTTCGTTGTAGTTATGGCCCTTGTCTTTCGCAAACATCTGCGTGACCGCAAAGCCCAGGGTCACGAAGCCGATGTTGGAATACTGCCAGCAGCCCTGCGGCGGCGTATCATATTGATTCCACCAGTTGATGAGTTCACTGGAGGGCGGCTCGTCCGCAAACAGCTGCTCGCTGTAGCCAGTCAAGCCGTCCCCCGGCTGCTCCGGCATGCCGGAGGTATGGGTGGCGAATTGCACGAGCTGGATGGCGTCCAGCACCGGCGTTCCCACCGCGTTCGCGCTGAAGAGGTTCAGATAAGGGCCGATGGTATCGTCAAGAGAAGGCCCACCCGCCTTGACCGCCACCGCCAGCAATGTGCTGGTGAACACCTTGGTCACCGATCCGATCTCGAACACCGTGTCGGTCGTGACACTGAATGGCGCGGGCGAAGAGCCGGCCACGCCTGACAGTCCCTTGGGGTAGGCGTAGCCCTTGGTGCCGAACGACTTTTCGTCATAGACCGCGATGCAGCAGCCAGGGGCGTTGCTGATGCCGAGATATTTTTCGGCCGCCTGTTGAACGATCTGTGCCGGACTTGTCGTCGCCTCGATCATCTGGTCGCTCATTTCGCCCTCCTGCCGGTGAAGATGCACCATGTTGACCCTTGGTTGCATCCTTTCATACAACGTCGTTCAGCGCGAGTGAAATCACCCGTGACTATTTGTTTCAAGTTCGCTCGGTGGAGCGTTCGCGCGGAAAAACAGCGTCGTCAGACGCCGGCTTGCGCCGACTTCCCGGCAGTCGCGAAGAGTCTCGCGGGAAATCGGCGCCGGGTTAGCCGAACGCGTAACCTGCTGCCTCGCGCCCGGCTTCAAGATGTGGCGGATTACGCTTCGCCGGTCCACCTGCGCTCGGCTGGATTATGCTTGCTGCCGGAGCATCGGAAATGACATGGTCACACCGCCGATGCAGGCAGAGCGCAGGACTTCTTCGTGAGCACCAATCAAGCGATCAAACTTGCGGTGATCGGACGCGGCCTGATCGGATCGGCGGCTGCGCGGCATCTGAGCAAGATGGGCCACGATGTTGCGCTGATCGGGCCCGATGAGCCGGCGGATTTTTCGCGCCATGGCGGCGTCTTCGGCAGCCACTATGACGAGGGTCGCATCACGCGGAGTTACGATCCAGGGCCGTTCTGGCGGCAAGCGAACCGCGCTGCGATTTCGCGCTACGGCGAGATTTCAGCGGAGAGCGGCGTGGAGTTCTACCGGGAAGCCGGTGCGCTTCACATCGGCCGCAGCGAAACTACCGATGTTGCTTCGATCGGCAGGATCTGTGCCGAAGACGGGATCCGGTGTGAAGCCTATCATGATGCGGGGCTCGCGGAGCGCTTTCCGTTTCTGAAATCGACGGCGGGAATGCAGGGTTATTTCGAGCCACGCAATGCCGGATACATCAGCCCGCGCCGTCTGGTCCGCGCGCAGACGATCGCGGCCGAGCGCGCCGGCGCCCGGATTATCGACGAACCCGCGCTGGGGATTTCGGAAAGCGGCTCCGGCGTGACGATCCGGACGCAATCGGGCAGCGTCGAGGCCGAGCGCGTTCTGGTTGCGGCGGGCGGGCACACCCAATCGCTGCTCGGCCGCTCCCTGAGCTTTACGGTCTATGGGCGGACCGCAGCGCTGTTCCGGCTTGGTGCGGCGGAGACCCAACGCCTGGCCGGAATGCCATCGATGCGTTGTCTCGGGCCCAAGGGTGACAATCCCTACATCCTGCCGCCGATCCGCTATCCGGACGGCCAGACCTGGCTGAAGCTCGGCGGCGATCCGGTCGATCTTCCGCTCGACAGCGAGGCCGATATCAAGGACTGGTTCCGCTCGGGCGGATCGATTGAAGTCGCCGATCGGCTTCAAGGACAGATCCTTGAACGCATTCGCGACCTCGCTTTCGAGGAACGCCGCGTCGTGCCCTGCATGACCACCTTCGGCGACAGCGGACTGCCCTGCATCGGACCGCTTTCGGAGCGCGTCACGGTCGCGTTCTGCTGCTACGGCAAGAGCGCAAAATGTTCGGACGAACTCGGCCGGCTCGGCGGCATGGCGCTGCTCGGCGAGATCAGAGCCGAGCTCGCGCCGTGACGGAGTTTTGTGCGGCGTTTGCGTCCGAAAGTTCCAAGGCACGGGTAGCCCGCATCAGCGCAGCGATATGCGGGACGCCACGACACGCCCCGGATATCGCTTCGCCCGTCCGGGCTACGCTTGCTGAACCCGTAGGAGTGCCAACGCGGACGTAACGCACCCTCACGATCATCACCCGAAGACGTGATGGATTACGCTTCGTTCATCTGGCCTGTCGGTGATCGTCTGCATCGCGCGACACAACGAAGAGTATCTCGTTGCTCACGCAGCGTTGAGCCGGCGTGAGTGATGATTGCATTTAAGTCCGCCGTTGCCGCGCACAAATATCTGACGAGGCCAGACTCCTCGGCCCCATAAACAAAACGGAGAAACTCCATGACCAACGTCAAACTCCTGTCGGCTTCCTTGATCGCGGTTGCCATGATCGCGTCGCCGGCAATGGCGCGTGAAACCCACGCGATGTCCCGCCACGTCGCGGAGGCGAGCGCCGCCGCGCCGACCGAGCACGTCTATGTCGACGGTCGCGCCTGCATTCCGGCGCCGCGCGTCGGTTCATTCGCCACCGCGCCCTGGACCGGCAACAATGTCCCCTGCGAGCCGGGTCCATATTGATCGCGTGGCGCGCATCGATCGGTCGAGCGGCCTCCTAGCTGCTTGACCGGCGCGATGTGCCATCGCTCCGCTGAAACAGTGACTAGCCCGCATGAGCGCAGCGATATGCGGGACACCACGCGACACACGATAGAAAATGCCCCGGATATCGCTTCGCTCATCCGGGCTACGCTTGCTACCGTCAGCAGCGCAAGGGATTGGCCGCGATTTTCGCTTGGTGCAATCGCGGCTCGGCTTCCGATCGGATTGCGGCAAGCGCCATCGGCGACCTGCCCGCGCGTCAGTCGCGTGATACGGACAGTCCGGCGAGAAGCGGCGCGTATGCGGTGAGCCTGCGGGATACGAACTCGGTGAAGAGCCGCACGCGTTTCGTCTTGCGTGTCTCTCCCTGTGTGAGAAGCCAGAGCGTTCCGTACATGTGCAAGTCGGTGCCCGGCACTCTCACCAGCAGCGGGTCGGCATCTCCGACGAAGCACGGCAGCGTCGTCATGCCGATCCCCTGCTGCACCGCGACGATTTGCGCCGCGGCATCTGTCGCCCTGAACGGAACCTCGGCGGCGCGCACCTCACCCTCGTGAGCCCAGTCCGGAATTCCGTGAATACTTATGACGATCCACCTGACAGGATCAGGCGCGCCCGCGCGCCACGCGGCCAGTCGATCGCGGGATATGTAGATGCCGCCGAACAGCTCCGGTCCCTTCAGGCCGTGAAGATTGAGCGGCAGGGTTTTGCGGTCGTAGACGACGCGGATCGCGACATCGGCCTCCCGGTTGGTCAGATTTGCCAGCTCACCGGACGACAGGATTTCCATCTCGATGTCCGGATGCAGTCGTGCGAAATCGGCGAAGTCCGGCATGAGCAGGTGTGTCGCGAGGGGCGGTGCCAGCGTCACCCGCAGAAGCCCGCGCACGCCCTGGTCGCGGCCGAAGACGCGCGTCTCCAGCTGGTGCGACGACGCTTCCATCTGGTCCGCGAGCTCGAGGACCTCCTCCCCCGCAGCCGTCAGGCGGTAACCCGAAGGCAGCTTCTCGAACATGTGCGCTCCGAGCCGCTCCTCCAGCTGGGCGACGCGTCGCAGCACGGTCGAGTGGTTCACCCCGAGCCGTTCGGCGGCAGCCCGCACCGAGCCTCCGCGCGCGACGGCAAGAAAGTAGCGAACGTCATCCCAGTCGATCATGGTGCAATCCAGCACCGCTGAGGTGCGCCTTCCAAAGCCCGTGTCCAATACGTCGAACAGCATCTCGTATGTGGGTAGCACGGGCGGTCATCCTAGCCCATGCCGTCAAGCGCGGCCCAATTCCGAACGGCGGACACCGATCGTCGCGGCTGGCGTCAGTCATCCGGCCGGATCGATTTCGCACCACCGATGTGCACGCTTCATCACTCAACGCCTGACGCCGGCGCAGCTACGTCGAGGTTCTCGGGGGCCATCTCGCAAATGGGACCAGAGACGCTGTCCGACACGACGAAAGGAGAACTCATGGGAAAGCTTGAGGGTAAGGTTGCGGTCATCACGGGTGGATCGAGCGGCATGGCGCTGGCGAGCGCCAGGCGGTTCGTTGAAGAAGGCGCCTATGTTTTCATCACGGGCCGAAGGCAGGAGGCGCTCGACGAGGCCGTCAGGCTAATCGGCCAGAACGTAACCGGCGTGCGCGGCGACGCGGCCAATCTCGACGACCTCGACCGTCTGTTCGACACGGTCAAGCGGGAAAAGGGCAGGATCGACGTCCTGTACGCGAGCGCCGGCATCGGCAACGCCGTCCCACTGGGCGAGATTACCGAGCAGCATTTCGATGCGACCTTCGACCTGAATACGCGCGGCACGCTGTTTACGGTTCAGAAGGCGTTGCTGCTGTTCAACGATGGCGGCTCGATCTTCATGACCGGGTCGGTCGCGTCGGTGAAGGGCTTTCCTGGTTACGGCGTGTATGCGGCGAGCAAGGCGGCGTTGCGCGCATTCGCACGCACCTGGCTCAACGAACTGAAGGGCAGGAATATCCGGGTGAACGTGCTGAGCCCGGGGCCGATCGCCACTCCGATGCAGGACCAGGTTCTCACCGAGGAAGCGAAGCGGATGTTCGAATCCCTGATCCCGCGGGGAAAGATGGGTCGTCCCGAGGAAATTGCGGCGGCCGCGCTGTTTCTTGCCTCAGACGATTCGAGCTTCGTGAATGGGGTGGAGTTGTCTGTCGACGGCGGTTTTTCGGCCATCTGAAATCGAATCAACACCAACACGGATCGGAGAAGCACCATGAGCTACGCGATTGTAGGATTCGGTAAGGTAGGCCAGGCCCTCGCCCACGCCTTCGCCCGTAAGAACATCAACGTGACCGTCGCGAGCCGCCGGCCGCCCGAGGCGTTGGCGCCGCAGGCTCGGGCGATTGGACCCACGGTCGTCGCCAAGTCGTTGCGGGAAGCACTCGAGGCCGACACAATCATCCTGGCGGTCCCGTTCGGGGAGCATCGCGAGGTTGCGAAGGCCCTGCCGAGCTGGAAAGGCAAGACGATCATCGACACGATGAACGCGTTTCCGGTCCCCGAAGAGCTGGACGGCCTCCCGTCCTCCGCCTTCGTCGCGAAGGCGTTCCCCGGCGCCAAGCTCGTCAAAGGGTTCAATCACCTGGTTGCGGCCAAGCTGGCTGCCGATCCGATCGTCGAGGGCGGGCACCGGGTCGTCTTGCTGTCTGGTGACGACGAGGACGCGACCGCTCCCGTGGCGGCCTTGGCGAAGCAACTCGGGTTCGCACCCGTCAAGCTGGGAAAGCTCAACGAGGGTGGCGCGCTGGTGCACGCACGCGGCCGCACTTGGGGCCCGCTCATCTTCCAGGATTTGTTCAAGAAGGAGCAGTAACGGATTTGCGACCCGTAGCCCGCATGAGCGGAGCGACATGCGGGACAAGACGCGGAGCGCCGATCTGAAAACCCCGGATGTCGCTGCGCTCATCCGAGCTACGCTTGCTATCTTGGCGATCCGCCCTCGCGTAAGACTCGCGAGGGCGGCGTTCGCAAACTGCGATCTCGATCAAGATGCCTCGATCGGCTCGGACATCGCTATCCGGTTCTTCACGCTGGGACGCTCCTGCATCGCCGCATACCATGCCAAAAGAGCCTCGCACTCGACCGGCACCGGCACGTTCACCAGTCCCGCGAAGATCAAGCCGCCGATGAGGGTGATATCGGCCATCGTGAACACCTCGCCGGCGACGAACGGCTGTCGTTTCAGAATGCCGTCAAAGTAGTGCATCCCCCTGAGGGCCTTGTCGCGCTGACGGAATCCCCATTCGGGGTTCTGATAGATCTCGACATGAGGCCCGAGACCCGGCGTGGCGTGGTGGAAATAGACGCTGATGGCGTCGAGCAGTTCCAGTTCGGCGCGCTTGCTCATCATGTGGATCACACCCTTTTCGCGCGGCGTTCTGCCGGTCAGCGTCGGCGCGCCATTGAGCGCGTCAAGGTACTCGGTAATGGCCGTGCACTCGCCAATGAAGGTCCCGTCGTCGAGTTCGAGCACCGGCAGCGTGCCGGAGTAGTTCTTGGCAAGGAATTCGGGCTTCTTGTGCTCGCCCTTGTAGAGATCGACCAATACGAACTCCACTTGCGACCGCAGGTTCTTCTCGGCCAAAGCGATACGAACGCGGGCCGGATATGGGCCAGTTGGCCAATCGTAGATCTTCATCAGGACTCCTGTCTACCTGTCACTTGGTAGGGTCAAATTAGCCTTCAAATCCGGCCGGTCAACGCCTATCTGTCACTTGGTAGATAACGAAGCAGTGAGGCGACGAAGTGAGTTCGAGCTCTCGGGAAGCCATCCTGGCGGCAGCAAAGCGGACCGCGCAGGCACGCGGCTATGGCGGGTTGAATTTCCGTGATCTCGCGGACGAAGTCGGGATCAAGGCCGCCAGCATCTATCACCATTTTCCGAGCAAGGCCGATCTCGGCGTGGCCGTCGCGCGGCGCTACTGGGAGGACACCGCCGCCCAACTCGAGGCGATGCTGGCAGAAGCGGCCGATCCTGTCCGCTGCCTGCGTCGATATCCCGATGTGTTTCGCAAAGCGCTCGAGAGCAACAACCGCATGTGCCTCTGCAGCTTCATGTCGGCGGAAGTCGACGACCTGCCGGACGCGGTGAAGAAGGAGGTCCAGACCTTTGCCGACGTCAACGTGGCGTGGCTGAGCAAGCTGTTGGTGGCCGCGGGCCTGGTCAGCTCGAGAAAGAGCGAACAGCGGGCCCGCGCCATCTTCGCCGCCGTCGCCGGCGCGCAGCTCATCGCCCGAAGCCGCTCCGATATTTCGCTCTACGACTCGATGATCGACAGCTATCGCGCCGCGGGTCTTCTGCCGGCATAGATGGTGCGAACGTCAGGTCGACGTGAGGCAGCGACGCCCTACTCCCACTCGATCGTTCTAAGCCATGGTAGCGCGTAGCCCGCATGAGCGAAGCGATATGCGGGACACCACGCGACACGCTGACAGGAGTGCCCCGGATATCGCGGAGCCCGTCATCGGGCGCGCGTTCGCGCGACCCGTTGGCTCATCCGGGCTACGCTCGCTGGTGCACGCACGCGGCCGCGTTTGGGGCCCACTCATCTTCCAGGATTTGTTCAAGAAGGAGCAGTGATCGGCGCACGGGCGCCGTTCGAAGGGCGGGGAGACGCCCTGGCCGCGCCGGATGGGCAGCGCGCAGTTCGGTTCAACGGTTTCAAACAGCGTCAGATATGACACCACGTTCTCGCGACGATAATCGTCCGAGCTTTGCTGTTGATTTCACCCTCTTCGATCAGAGGGCGCAGGGAAGACCGGGTGCCGATCGCACCCATGGGCCCCGAGCAATGGGTAGGAAGCTCGGGAATAGGACCACAGGTGTAACCGGAAACATCCGGCCTTCCCTGCGCGATGGTTGTGCGGCTTACTTCGTGCTCTCCCCGGCGAGACTGGGCTTTTTTGTCACCGTTTCGCGAAGATGCTTCGCATCTCGCGGAAGGCACCTACCACTAGGGCGTCAGGACCACACGACTTCACCGTCCGCCTCATGCGCACTCGTCAGTCGCGCACTCGGCGTCCACCGCATCCCACACCACGTTCGTGACGACCGCGATCCGCCCCTCGTGTCGGGTGGGATGCGCATATTGAACATCTGAGTTGGGTCAAACGCCAAGCGGAATATTTTCTTATCGTGGGATTGACAGGTTTTGGTGAGTTGCCCGTCGGGGTGATTTGTCGCAGGCGGTGAGGCGTGATTTGATTTGCGTCGGGCAACTCAGCCGAGTGACAGGCCTGCGCGCTTTGTCCGCCGTTGCCCCGTAAGGTCTTCGCCCTCACATTCCCCCTGAAACTCTTCAAGCATCACAACAAGGTTTTGAGCGACCTGCAACGAAGCGGTCCGATCTGCATCTGAAAGAGCTTGAGGTATCCTCGCGTCAAAATATTCTCTCTGCCGCCTCGCGGCCACCATCAAGCAAACATCCCAATCAATCGATTCTCTTCCCTCGACCAATTGCTCGGCTGCAGCAACCGCAACTTCGAATAGCATGGCCTTTTGCAGGTCACTAGCGTCGATCACAGCGGCCGGAACAGCCCGTATCCCATTGCAATCTTGGATACTCGCCTCTCGAAACGCTCGCCACGATGCGTCGCGATTAAATAAACTCGTCCCGCTTGGGGCGAACCGATAAGAATGGGCTCTGGGACTGCGTCCGGGTTCAAACGCCTCAGCGACAGCGACTCCCAACGCATTAAAATAGATATTCCAGAATGGATGGACCTTCGTCGTTATTCGAAATCCCGCTGTTCCGGCCGGAACGAGCAACCGTTCCGAAAAGATTGGTAACTCGTCAATTAAGTTCTTAGCGCCCTCCCTGCTCGCTTTTGCCAATTCTTCGCTGAATTTGAACGCGATCCCGGCCAGCTCGTCCTGGCATTCTGCAAGGAAACGATTGTCGATATCGAACGGAAGCGTATCGTTGTCGCCGTTCGCGCTGACGTCCAATATCGCTCGCTTGAAATGCTCGAGAGTGATGTCAGGCATTCGGATTCAGGATTGTGCACAGCAAAGAGACCGATCAAACGGTCGCCTAGGCGCCAAGGGGAAAACCACGTCAATCTACTTGAAATAGTCCACCTTAAAAGCCACGGTTGCAACCCCTCACTCCCACTCGATCGTCCCCGGCGGCTTGGACGTCACGTCGTACACCACCCGGTTCACGCCCTTCACCTCGTTGATGATGCGCGTCGCGGTCTCGGCGAGGAATTTCATGTCGAACTGGTAGAAGTCCGCGGTCATGCCGTCGGTCGAGGTGACGGCGCGGAGGCCGACGACGTATTCGTAGGTGCGGCCGTCGCCCATCACGCCGACGGTCTTCACCGGCAGCAGCACCGCAAAGGCCTGCCAGATCGCGTCATAGAGGCCGTGCCTGCGGATCTGGTCGATATAGACCGCGTCCGCATTGCGCAGGATGTCGAGCTTTTCCCTGGTGATATCGCCGGGGCAGCGGATGGCGAGGCCGGGGCCCGGGAACGGGTGGCGGCCGACGAAGACTTCGGGCAGGCCGAGCTCGCGGCCGAGCACGCGCACCTCGTCCTTGAACAATTCGCGCAGCGGCTCGACCAGCTTCATGTTCATGCGGGCCGGGAGGCCGCCGACATTGTGATGCGACTTGATGGTGACCGACGGGCCGCCGGTGAAGGAGACGCTCTCGATCACGTCGGGATAGAGCGTGCCCTGCGCCAAAAATTCCGCGCCGCCGATCTTCTTGGCTTCCGCCTCGAACACGTCGATGAACAAGCGCCCGATGGTCTTGCGCTTCACCTCGGGATCGGTGACGCCTTCGAGCTCGCCCAGAAACTCCTTCGACGCGTCCACATGGACCAGCGGGATGTTGTAGTGGTTGCGGAACAGGTCGACGACGGTCTTAGCCTCGTCGAGCCGCAGCAGGCCGTGATCGACGAACACGCAGGTGAGCTGGTCGCCGATCGCCTCGTGGATCAAGACCGCCGCGACGGCGGAATCGACGCCGCCGGAGAGGCCGCAGATCACCTTGCCCTTGCCGACCTGGGCGCGGATCTTCTCGATCGCCTCCTCGCGGAACGCCCGCATGGTCCAGTCGCCGGTCAGCCCCGCGACCTTGCGCACGAAGTTGCGCAGCAGCTTGGCGCCGTCGGGCGTGTGCACCACCTCGGGATGGAACATCAGGCCGTAATATTTGCGCGTCTCGTCCTGGATGATCGCGAACGGCGCATTCGGCGAGGTACCGGCGACGGAGAAGCCGGGCGGCATCCTGGTGATGCGGTCGCCATGGCTCATCCACACCTGGTGCTTCTCGCCATGGCCCCAGATGCCGTCGAACAGCTGGCTGTCCGTCTTCACCTCGACATCGGCGCGGCCGAACTCGCGGTGGTGCCCGCCCTCGACCTCGCCGCCGAGCTGGGCCGCCAAGGTCATCTGGCCGTAGCAGATGCCGAGCACGGGAACGCCCGACTCGAAGATCAGCTGCGGCGCGCGCGGCGAGCCGGTTTCATGCACCGATTCCGGACCGCCGGAGAGGATCACCGCCTTCGGCTTCATCTCCTTGAAGGCGGCCTCCGCCTTCTGGAACGGCACGATCTCGGAATAGACGCCCATCTCGCGGACGCGGCGGGCGATCAGTTGCGTCACCTGGCTGCCGAAATCGACAATCAGAATCTTGTCATGCGCCGAGGCCACGGAGGGCGTCGACGGTGCTTGAACTGTGTCTTGGGCTGTGTGCTGGGCTGTCATGGCAAGCAGATACGCGACGGCGCCCGCCCCCGCAACCGCGCTCGAAGGGGCGCCCACATTCTTCTTTGGGCATGGACAAATCGATATAGGTCAGTATTATTGACCTAATTTGACCATAAGCCACATGGAGGAAACCAATGCCGGATTTTCATGAGCCATCCCGCCTGGCCGCGCTCGGCCGCGACTGGATCGCCGCCTGGAACGCGCGCGACCTCGAGCGGGTGCTGGCGATGTATGCCGAGGATGCAGAGATGACCTCGGACCGGATCCCGGCGCTCGGGTTCGGCGCGTCAGGCACCGTGCGCGGCAAGACGCAGCTTAGGGCCTATTGGAGCGCCGCGCTGGCGAAATTGCCCGAGCTGCATTTCGAGCTGATCGACCTCTATGTATCGCCGGACAGCGTTGTCGTGTTCTACCAGAACGAACGCGGCAAGAAGATCTGCGAGTATCTGCGGCTGGATGCCGAGGGGAAGATCCGGCAGGGCTCGGCGAACCATCTGGTGGGGTGAGGCTGCTTCTCAGCCGTCATTGCGAGCCACCCGGTCGGCGCGAAGCGCCGCCGGATGACAGGCTCCGCGAAGCAATCCATTTCGTCCGCATATGCGGAACGATGGATTGCTTCGTCGCTTCGCTCCTCGCAATGACAGTAGAGGACTCCTGGGTTGAACAGAACGTCAGGAACCACGCGCATGAAAATCCCGACCCTGCCCTTCACCGTCACCGACTGGAACATGCTCGAGCCTTCAGTGCATCCCGGCGAGACCGGACAGGCGCTGTGGCGCACGCTCAACATCGGCGAGCTGCGGGTCCGGATGGTGGAATATTCGCCCGGCTACCTCGCCGATCACTGGTGCGATCGCGGCCATGTGCTCTACGTCGTCGCGGGCGAGCTCGACACCGAGCTGCGCGACGGCCGCAGATTCACGCTGAAGCCCGGCATGAGCTACCAGGTCTCCGACTTCGGCGACGCCGCGCACCGCTCGTCGACCAAGACAGGTGCGACGCTGTTCATCGTGGATTGAGGCAGGGCCTCCACTCTCTCGCGTCACCCTGAGGAGGTCGCGAAGCGACCGTCTCGAAGGGCGACGGCCTGGCTCCATCCCCGTCATTGCGAGCGTAGCGAAGCAATCCATCGCGCCGCTTGCCGAGACATGGATTGCTTCGTCGCTTCGCTCCTCGCAATGACGTGGAGAGAGTTCGCCCTTCGCTCACCGCCGCCGCGCCGCCTTCCTCACCTTGGTGTCCGCCCAGCCCAGCGGCTTGCCGCTCTTCGACGGCAGCACGAGCTGCCCGACCGCCTGCCCGGCCTGGTCGAGCAGCACCGAATGCGGCTCGCCACGCGCAAAGAGATGCGCCTCGCCCCATTGCCGCAAGCCGACCACGATCGGGAACAGGTCGTGGCCCCGCCTGGTCAGCACATATTCCTGATAGGCGCTGCCGTCGGAGGCTGCGACCTGCTCGAGCACGCCGAGCTCGATCAGCGTGCGCAGCCGCGTCGTCAGCATGCCCTTGGCGATGCCGAGATTCTTCTGGAAGTCGCCGAACCGGCGCAGGCCGTCGAAAGCGTCGCGCACGATCAGCAGCGACCACCAGTCGCCGATCGCATCCAGCGCGCGCGCCACCGGGCATTCCGCTTTTGCAAATGCGGTCCGCTTCATCGCGGCCAACCTTTCTCGATCACGATTCCGAACTGGTCTTAAAATAGGACTAGACAGCGCTCGGCGCAACTGGTCTCATGATGAGACCAGATTGCGAATTGCAGCGGAGGCAAGATGACGAACCAGACCATGACTGAGGCCCGGCCGGCCGAGGACCATCACAGGACAAGCGACAAGTCGGGCCACACCACGGCTCGCGCTCTGTCTCCCGCCGTCGTGCTGCTGTTCGCCGTCGCCTGCGGGCTGAGCGTCGCCAACATCTATTTCGCGCAGCCGCTGCTGGACACCATGGCGCAGGATCTCTCCATCACGCCGGCGGTGATCGGCGGCGTCGTGACGCTGACCCAGATCGGCTATGCCTTCGGCCTGATGCTGATCGTGCCGCTCGGCGACCTCTGGGACCGCCGCAGGCTGATCGTCGGCCAGACCGTGCTGTCGGCGATCGCGCTCACCATCGTCGGCGCCGCGCCGAACGCCGCGGTACTGCTTGTCGGCATGGTGCTGGTCGGGCTGCTCGCCGTCGTGATCCAGGTGCTGGTCGCCTACGCCGCGACGCTGGCGGCGCCGGCCGACCGCGGCCGCACCATCGGCACCGTCACCAGCGGCGTGGTTTCGGGCATTCTGCTGGCACGGTTTGCCGCCGGCGCGCTGGCCGATCTCGGCGGCTGGCGCGTGGTCTACCTCACCTCGGCCGCGCTGACGCTGGTGCTGGCGGCGCTGTTGGCACGCGCGCTGCCGCGGCATGCGCCGCAGCCGATGGCCGGATCGTCCTACGCCAAGCTGTTGCGCTCGACGCTCGCGCTGTTCGTCGAGGAGCAGGTATTGCGCGAACGCGCGGTGTTCGCGCTCTTGATCTTCGCGAGCTTCAGCGTGTTCTGGAGCTCGGTCGTGCTGCCGCTCGCGGCACCCCCGCTCTCGTTGTCGCATA
The DNA here is from genome assembly GCF_054055815.1 of Bradyrhizobium sp. USDA 4503. NCBI lineage: Bacteria > Pseudomonadati > Pseudomonadota > Alphaproteobacteria > Hyphomicrobiales > Nitrobacteraceae > Bradyrhizobium > Bradyrhizobium sp. USDA 4503. The sequence goes on along the minus strand of NZ_JBSRXS010000001.1, from coordinate 838,126 downwards.
CCACGATCGGGATGCTCGGGATCGCAGGCCTCGCCGGCGCGCTGGCGGCACGCAATTCCGGTCAGTTCGCCGACCGCGGCTGGGGGCAGCGCACCACCGGCTTGTCGCTGCTGCTGATGCTCGCCGGCTGGGTGCCGATCGCCTGCCTCAACACCTCGCTATGGCTGGTCGTGGCCGGCGTCCTGATGATCGACTTCGCGGTGCAGGCGATCCATGTCACCAACCAGAGCCTGATCGTCGCCGCGCGCCCCGACGCGGCGAGCCGGCTGGTCGGCGGCTACATGGTGTTCTATTCGATCGGAACAGGTTTTGGCGCGATCAGCTCGACAATGGCCTATGCGGCCGCCGGCTGGCCCGGCGTCTGCGTCCTGGGTGCCGCGATCAGCGCCTGCGCGCTGCTGTACTGGGTCATCGTGGTGAGCCGGACGCCGGTGCCGATTGGTGCGTGCTCCGAAGCGTAGTGGACACGCCCGTCATTGCGAGCGAAGCGAAGCAATCCATCGTGCCGCAAGCGGAGAAATGGATTGCTTCGTCGCTTCTGCGCAAAATTGCTCTGCAATTTTGTCGCGAGCTCCTCGCAATGACGGCGGGGGAAGCGTTACGCCTTCTTCAACACCGAGACGAAGAACCCATCCGTGCCGGTGCGGCGTGGCGTCATCAGCAGGCCCTCCGCTGACTGCAGCGCAGCCTCGGCAAAGGCTTCGGCCTTGTCCCACAGCACCGCTGCGGTCTGCTCCGGCGGCTGCACGGAAAACTCAGGATGCCGCGCGATGAAGGCCCTGACCTGCTCGCCGTTCTCCTCCGAGAGCACCGAGCAGGTGATGTAGGCGATCCGGCCGCCGCCCTTCACCAGCGGCGCGGCGCGCTGCAGCACCTCGGCCTGATCCTTCAGCCGCACATCGAGCGCGCCGGGGCGCATGCGCCATTTGGCGTCGGGATTGCGGCGCCAGGTCCCGGTGCCGGTGCACGGCGCGTCGATCAGCACGAGGTCGGCGGAAGCCTTGATGTCGGACAGCACCTCCTCCTCGCCGCGCGGCGTGCGCACATCGCAATTGTGCACGCCGGCGCGCGACAGCCGTTCATGGATCGGCGCAAGCTGCCGCTTGTCGCTGTCGGTCGCGATCAGCCGGCCCTTGCCCTGCATCATCGCCGCCACCGCCAGCGTCTTGCCGCCGGCGCCGGCGCAGAGGTCGATCACCTGCTCGCCCGGCTTGGCCGCCGCGAACAAAGCGGCGAGCTGCGAGCCCTCGTCCTGGACCTCGATGGCGCCCTTGATGAAATCCTCCTCGGCATGGATGCCGGGATTGCGCGCGTCGGCGCCGAGCTCGATGCGCAGGCCGAGCGGCGACCAGGGCGTTTCCCTGGCGCCGAGATGCGACAGCCGCGGCAGCACCTTCTCGCGCTTGCCGCGCAGCGTGTTGACGCGCAGATCGAGCGGCGCGCGGCTCGCCATCGCGGTCGCTTCCGCGGCGCGGTCGTCGCCGAACACCCTTGCCAGATGCGGGTCGAGCCAGTCCGGATAATCGCCCGCGACATGCGCCGGCGCATCCTTGAGCGAGCGCGAGGCCAATGCGGCCTCCTCGGTCGCGGTCAGCGGATCCGGCGCGAACCGGCCGCCGTCGCACAGCGCCTGGATCGTGGCGATGTCCATGCCGCGTTCGAGCTTGAGCATGCCGAGCACGCGCGACCGGGCGCTGGCGTCATCCATCAAATAGGCCGCAGAGGATTGCCGGCGCAGCACGTCCCAGATCAGGCCGGAGATCGCGGCGCGATCGCCGGAGCCGGCATAACGGTGCGCGGTGCCCCATTCCTTCAGCGCTTTCGCCGCGGGAATGCGCTGTGCGTCGATGGTGGCGATCAGCTCGATCGCGGCGGAAAGCCGGGCAGCGGGGGTCATTGATCTCTTTCGGTTGGGCGCATCAGATCAGCAGCAGCAGTCTGAGCGCGAAATACAGCCACATGGCTGCCAGCACCAGCGCGCCGGCGAACCAGACGAGCGAGCGCGGCCGCACGTCGTTGGAGGTGACGAACACGCCGGCATGGGCAAATCGTGTCACCACGAACACCCAGGACATCAGCACGATGAACAGATCGGCACGGCGCAGCGGCAGCGCAATAGCGATCAGGACATAGAACAGGATCGGCAGCTCGAACTGGTTGGCGAAGCAGTTGCCGAACTTGGTGGCTTGGGCCGGCCAGTTCGGCTCGCGCAGCGCGATATCGCCGATCTTGGTCTCGCCGCTCGTCAGCGCCCTCGTGCGCGTCGTCGCCATGGCGAACAACAGCGCGAAGGTGATCCCGATCTGGATGAAGACCGGTAACAGAACCATTTGAACCGACATCAAAAATCTCCCTCAGCCGCGGGCGCCCGCCGCCCTCTTAGCCGCCACTCGCCCCCAACACAATGAAGCGTGCGCGGTAACCCGTTGAACCGTAATCCGAGCCCGGGTGACCAACTCCCAGGACCAATGGCGGTTTCAGTCCCTCACGGTTGGCCCGATCAGCATCATCACCCTGATCCTCGACAGCGCGGCCCCCGGCAGCGGCGTGCCCGGCATGGTGACGGCGGGCTCGCCGGCATCGGTGCGGCAACTGGCGATCCAGCGACCGCCCCAAAGGCGCAAAACCAAACAACACATCAAACAGGGCTTCAAACGAGGCATCGAACATGACGGCGAAATCGTCATCGTTCCGACTTCGCGCCGACCTATGCTCCGGCCGAAAGGAGCGATGCATGCCCCAATTTCGCCTGACACAGATCTCCGACACCCATCTCGCGCGCCGCTTCAAGCCGCTGATCGACAACTTTCATCGCGTCAGCGAGCACATCGGCGCGACGCGTCCCGATCTCGTGCTCAACTCCGGCGACGTCTCGTTCGACGGGCCGACCAGCCGCGACGACTTGGCGTTCGCCAAGGAGCTGCACAACGCGCTGCCCGTCGATTGCCTCTATCTGCCGGGCAATCACGACATCGGTGACAATCCGACCGCGGTCGGCCCCACGCCTTCACAATTGCCGACCGAGGAGACGCGCGGCGCCTTCACCTCGGTGCTCGGCGAGGATCGTTGGCATTTCGACGCTGCCGGCTGGTGCTTCATAGGGCTGAATTCGCTGATCATGAACACCGGCCTCGACAGCGAGGCCGAGCAGTTCGACTGGCTCGCAGGCGCGCTCGACAAGGCGGTCGGCAGGCCGGTCGCGCTGTTCCTACACAAGCCGATCTATCTCGACCTGCCCTACGATGCCGAGCACGCCGAGACCGCGATCCGCTTCGTGCCGCAGCCGGCGCGCCGCCGCCTGATCGAGATGCTCGGCAAGGTCGATTGGCGTCTGGTCGGCAGCGGCCATGTGCACCAGCGTCGCGACTATACGTTCGAGCATGTGAGACACATCTGGGCGCCCTCGGCCGGCTTCGTCATCTCCGACGCGCGGCAGGAGGTGATCGGCATCAAGGAAACCGGTCTCGTCGAATACCGCTTCCAGCCCGACAGTTTCGAGGTCCGCCACCTCAGGGCGAAGGGCCAGGTCGATGTCGACCTGGACATGCTGCTCGGCAAGGAGCCGGCCTGAGCCGCGTCAGCTCCGCGCCGCGTCGTGCAGGTCCTGCTTGATCACGGTGAGCAGCGCCTGCAGCGTGTCCTTGTCGGGCTGTGGTGCCGCCTGCGCGGGCCGCACGCAAGCTACGTGCGGCATGAAGCGGACCGGCGTCGTGTCCGGCTGCTCCTCGACGAATTTTCCATGCAAGACGTCGTCGCGGCGGCCCATGACGAACATCGTCGCCCAATAGCCGACGGCGAGGAGAATGACCCCGAAAACAATAGCTTCAAAAATCATGGCTACACCTGAAATATAGCCATATTGAATCAACTGCTGCGGGTCTCCGTCAAGCAAATGGGGGCCGAAAGGCCCCCAAATCCCCGCCATTGTGGCGCTTTTGATACTTTGTTGCGCGGAATGGGAGCTTCCGGGGCCTGTAACTCAGGCCTTGTCCGGCCCGACCCGGACCAGCTGCTTGCCGAAATTGGCGCCCTTGAGCAGGCCCATGAAGGCCTCCGGCGCGCTGTCCAGGCCCTCGGTCACGAACTCCTTGTACTTGACCTTGCCCTCGCGCACCCACCGCGACATGTCGCGGAGGAAGTCGCCATGCATGGCGGCGAAGTCGCTGACGATGAAGCCGCGGAAGGTCAGCCGCTTGGTCAGGATGTTGCGCATCATCGCGCCGGCCCATTTCGGGGCATGCGCTTCGGTGTCGTTGTAATGCGCGATCAGACCGCAGACCGGGATGCGCGCGAACGCGTTGAGCAGCGGAAACACCGCGTCAAACACCGCACCGCCGACATTCTCGAAATAGACGTCGATGCCCTTCGGGCAGGCTTCCTTCAGCTTCGCCGCCAGATTGGGATCGCGGTGGTCGAGGCACTCGTCGAAGCCAAGCTCGTTCTTGACGTAGGCACACTTGTCCTTGCCACCGGCGATGCCGATCGCCCGCGCGCCCTTGATCTTGGCGATCTGGCCGACCGCCGAGCCGACCGCGCCGGACGCCGCCGCGACCACCACCGTCTCGCCCGCCTGCGGCTTGCCGATCTCGAGCAGGCCGGTATAGGCGGTCATGCCGGGCATCCCGAGTACACCGACCGCGGTCGAGATCGGCGCGATCTTCGGATCGATCTTGGCAAGGCCCTTGCCGTCGGACAGCACATGCGTCTGCCAGCCCGCGCGCGACAGTACGATATCGCCCTTGGCAAAGCCGGGATTGTTGGAGGCGATCACCTCGCTCACCGTGCCGCCTTCCATCACGCCTCCGACCGGCACCGGTGCGGCATAGGACGGACCGTCGGCCATGCGGCCGCGCATATAGGGATCGAGCGACAGCCAGATGGTGCGGAGCAGCACCTCGCCCGCACCCGGTGCCGGCGGCGTGTAGTCCTCGAGCCTGAAATTGGCCGACGTGGGCTCGCCGTGCGGGCGCGAAGCCAGAACGATGCGCTTTCCTTGGGACATGATTTCCTCTTGGGATGATTGGTTCGTGGCGCACACGTAGTCATGCAATCCACCTCCCCGCAAGGGAAATGGATTTGCTGTCTTCGCGTTGCGTTGTTTGAAATGTTGTTTGAAATGACAGCCATCATGCCAGGCACATTGGCGCCAACGCGATACCGTCACGTCGCGGCGGTTCGCAGGGCCCCCTGGTGGCGGCAGTTTGTCACGGCGCGCCACCGGCAGACGAAGCGGCCGTAGTCAAGTCGCCTCATCCGACCTCGCGATCCGGCACAGCGGAGCCAAGGCGGTCAGGCGGCCCTCCATGGTCGCAACGAGGGCGGCCGCGCAGCAAATCGGCAACCGGTTTCCGGTCGCCCTCGAAACCTGATGGCGCAGGACTCCGGTCCGCTTCGCGGGACCGTCCGATGGACATGAGGCTCTCCGAAGCATTGGGGTTACCTCTTGAGAGCCGATCAGCGTCTTCGCGCCGCAATGTTCGTCTGGTGGCGGCCGGATTCACCTTCGGCGAATTGGCAGCCGGTAGACCTATCTCTGCCGGGCGCGCCCGCGGCAAAAACACGACCTATCAATCTGGCACTTGTCGGACTTTCGATTCGCTGTAATCTCGGACCATGCGGCACTCGCATGTCTGCTACCCAAAAATGGGGCAGGCATCACCATAACAGGAGCGAACCAACGCTTCGGTTTTTGGATCGAGACCGACATGGCCGGCGACGGATCGTATGATACGCTTCCCAAATTGCTGCTGCGAAACACGGCACAATTTGGCACGCGGCCAGCGTTCCGACATAAGGATCTCGGCATCTGGCAGAGCTGGACCTGGGCTGAGGTTGCCGAGATCATACGTAGCTACGCCGCCGGCTTGCATCGCCTTGGCTTGCGGCCAGGCGAGACAATCGCGGTCGTCGGCTCCAATCGGCCCAAGCTTTACTGGACCATGATGGCAGCGCAGACGCTGCGCGCAATCCCCGTTCCAGTCTACTCCGATGCAGTGGCTGATGAGCTTGCTTTTGTTCTCGCTCACGCCGAGGTGACGCTGGTCGCAGCGCAGGACCAGGAGCAGGTCGACAAGGTCCTGTCGGTGTCCGACCGACTGCCGCAACTCAACAGGATTATCTACGACGAACCGCGCGGAATCGACGGCTACGACCACGGTCGACTGATCGCAATCGGCGATATCATCAATGACGGCCGCGCCGCGCTTGCAGCCGACGCAGCACTTGGCGAACGGATCGATGAATCCATTCGGGCCGGCAACGGTTCGGACATCGCGATCATCCTCTACACCTCGGGAACGACCGGCGCGCCCAAGGGCGTCATGCTGTCGGCACGAGGCTGCATCGATGCTGCAACCGACACCACGCGGTTCGACAAGTTGACCGACAAGGACGTGGTGCTGGCCTATCTGCCGCTGGCTTGGGCGGGCGATCATTACGTCAGCTATGCGCAAGGCCTGGTGGCCGGATTCTGCATGGCGTGCCCCGAGAGCAGCAACACAATCGAGCAGGATCGGCATGAGATAGGACCAACCTTCTACCTGGCCCCTCCACGCGGTTACGAGGCCATGCTGACGCGGCTGATGGTCCGGATGGAGGACGCGGCGCCGATCAAGCGGCGATTGTTCAGCTACTTTCTGGACGTCGCGCGGCGGTATGGCGAGCAAGTCTTGACGGGACGTCCGGTGCCGCTGTCAGGCCGATTGCTCTATGCGCTCGGACGCTGGCTGGTCTACGAACCTCTCAAGAACGTTCTTGGCCTGTCTCAGGTGCGCGTCGCATACACCGGAGGCGAAGCTATCGGTCCGGATCTGTTCGCGTTCTACCGCGCCATCGGACTGAACCTGAAACAGCTCTACGGCCAGACCGAAGCGTTCCTCTATGTAACGTGTCAGCCCGATGGCGAGATCTATCCGGATACGGTTGGTCCGCCGGCGCCCAACGTCGACATCCGCATCGCGGACTCGGGCGAAGTGCAGTTTCGCTCGCCCGGCATGTTCCTCGGATATTTCAAGGATCAGGCAAAGACCGCGGAAGCGATGACGTCCGACGGATATGTCAGGACCGGCGATGCGGGTTTTTTCGACGAGAAAACCGGGCATCTGAAGATCATCGATCGTGCGAAGGACGTCGGTCGATTGGCTGACGGCACGATGTTTGCTCCCAAGTACCTTGAGAACAAGCTGAAGTTCTATCCCAATATCAAGGAAGCGATCACGTTCGGTGACTCCAGAGAGTTCGTATGCGCCATGCTCAACATCGACCCGGTCGCGGTCGCGAATTGGGCGGAACGCAACAACGTCGCCTACGGGTCCTATCAGGAGCTTGCCGGGCATCCGCTGGTCTACGACATGGTCGCCAGAGACGTTGCCGCGGTGAACCGCTCCCTGGCAGGGGAAACGGTGCTTGCGGGCGCCCAGATTCGCCGCTTCCTCATTCTGCACAAGGAGCTCGACGCGGATGACGGCGAGCTGACCCGCACGCAGAAAGTGCGCCGCCGCTTCATTGCCGAACGCTATGCGTCGCTGGTCACGGCACTCTACAACGGAGCGCATGACGCCGACATTTCCACGGAAGTGATGTTTGAGGATGGCCGGAAGGGCACGATCGCTGCACGAGTCGAGATTCGCGACATGCAAATCATCGGTCCGGCAGAATCGCTGGGAAGAGCGGCATGAGAGCCCCAAACACCAACGAAATCCTGCTGCAGGTCGAGGGCGTGGCACTGGCCTTCGGCGGCGTCAAGGCGCTGCGGGACGTCTCGTTCAACGTCAAAAGAGGCGAAATTCGCGCCATCATCGGCCCCAATGGCGCCGGCAAAACCTCAATGCTGAACGTCGTCAACGGGTTCTATCACCCCAACCATGGCGCCATCACCTTCAAGGGAAGCACCCGGTCCAAAATGCAGCCGTTCGAGGCGGCGCGCGGCGGCATCGCGCGCACCTTTCAGAATGTCGCCCTGTTCAAGGGCATGAGCGCGCTCGACAACATCATGGCAGGCCGCACCTTGAAGGTGCGCCGGGGGCTGCTGTGGCAGCTGCTGCGTTATGGCCCTGCCCTCGCAGAGGAGATCGAGCATCGGCGCAAGGTCGAGGAGATCATCGACTTCCTGGAGATCGAGACAATCCGCAAGGTACCCGTCGGGCGTCTGCCATACGGCTTGCAGAAGCGTGTCGAACTCGGTCGCGCCCTGGCGATGGAGCCCGACCTTCTGCTCCTGGACGAGCCGATGGCAGGCATGAACCTCGAGGAGAAGGAAGACATGTCGCGGTTCATCATTGATGTGAACAACCATTACGGCACGACCATCGCCCTGATCGAGCACGACATGGCCGTGGTCATGGATCTGTCGGATCGCGTAGCGGTGCTTGATCACGGCGTGAAGATCGCCGACGGCACGCCTGATGAAGTGAAGAGAAGCCAAGCTGTCATCGACGCATATCTTGGCGTCGCGCATTGAGGTGCGTCCATGATCGCACTGGGTCAGTTTCTCGAGGTCCTGATCGGCGGATTGATGTCCGGCGTGCTCTATTCGCTGGTCGCGCTCGGCTTCGTGCTGATCTTCAAGGCATCCGGCGTATTCAACTATGCGCAGGGAGCAATGGTGTTGCTCGCGGGATTGGCGCTGGTTCGCGCCCTCGACCTCCTGGTCGCCAACGGCCTTCCGCTTTGGGTCGCGGTCATCCTCGCTATCGGCTTTGCCGCCGTGATCATGGCAGCAACCGCCTGGCTCATCGAGCGGTTCGTGATCGGACCTCTGGTCAATCAGGATGGCTTGACGCTGTTCATGTCGACGATCGGCGTGACATTCGTCATCGAGGGCGCCGCGGAGATGATCTTCGGATCGGACGTCTACCCGTTGCGGCTGTTCCCGACCGACGCCTGGTTCTTGTTCGAAGGCCTGTTCCCGGGCGGGATTCTGGTCAACAAGCTGGACGTCTGGGGCGCATTGATCGCGGGCGTCCTGGTCGCCGGCCTCGCGGTCTTCTTTCAGCGCACCAAGACCGGTCGCGCGCTCAGAGCCGTGGCCGACGACCATTTGGCCGCGCACTCGATCGGGATTCCAATCAGCTGGATTTGGTTCGTGGTCTGGCTCGTTGCCGGCCTCGTTGCGCTCGTCGCGGCGACCGTGTGGGGAACCAAGCTTGGCGTGCAGTTCTCCATCACGTTTCTCGCGCTGAAGGCTTTGCCGGTCCTGATCATCGGCGGCCTCACCTCCATTCCCGGGGCGATCGTCGGCGGGCTCATTGTCGGGGCCGGCGAGAAGCTCGCAGAGGTATATCTCGGTCCATCCATCGGCGGCGGCATCGAATATTGGTTTGCCTATGTGCTGGCGTTGGCGGTGCTGCTCTTGCGGCCGCAGGGCCTGTTCGGCGAACGCATCATCGAACGTGTCTGAGGCAGGGAGGTCGTTGTGCTCTATCGCGAAGCTGGCCAGTTCAAGGCGACCTATGCGGAGGATATGGCGATCTTCCCGATCCGGCAGGATCGTATCGCCCTCGCCGTCTTGCTCGCGATTGCTTTCATTGGCGTGCCGCTGTTGGCCACCTTCCGGATCTGGCCGTTCGGCACCGACTATCTGTTGTGGGCCATCCTGCTGCCCTTCCTCATCCTGGCGCTCGCCGCCATCGGGACAAACATTCTCGTCGGCTATTGCGGCCAGATATCGCTCGGCAGCGGTGCGTTCATGGCCATCGGCGCCTATTCCGCCTACAAGCTGGCGACCGGCGTTCATATCCCGCTTGCCTGGCTTGGCTTCGCGATCGCGATCCCACCGTTGCCCGTGCTGGCATCCATTCTGCTTGGCGGGCTCATGGCGGCGGGTGCCGGAATCCTGTTCGGCATTCCCAGTCTCCGGATCAAAGGTCTCTACCTGGCGGTCGCAACGCTCGCCGCGCAGTTCTTCTTCGATTGGGCGTTCCTGCGGATTCCGTGGTTCACCAACTACGCCCCGTCGGGATCAGTGAATGCGCCGGAACTGGATTTCTTCGGTATGGTCGTTCGCTCGCCGGTCGAGCGTTACCTGCTGTGCCTGCTCTTCGTGACCGTGATGGCGGTGTTGGCGAAAAATCTCGTGCGCGGCAATCTCGGCAGGCAGTGGATGGCGATCCGCGACATGGATATCGCCGCCGAGTTGATCGGCATCAGGCCGCTTTATGCAAAACTGACGGCTTTCGCGGTCTCTTCGTTCATCATCGGGGTGGCGGGTGCGCTCTGGGCGTTCGTCTACCTCGGTTCATGGGAGCCGCTCGCGTTCTCGATCGACCGCTCGCTTGAGCTTCTGTTCATGGTCATCATCGGCGGGCTCGGCTCGATCATGGGTTCGTTCATCGGAGCAGCGTTCATCCTCATCGTGCCGATCATGCTGAATGTGATTCCGACCAAGCTCGGCCTGCCACTGTCGACGCAAACGATCACTCACCTCCAGTTCATCATCTTCGGATCCTTGATCTGCTATCTGCTCATCAAGGAACCCCATGGCTTCGCCCGGCTGATCTCGATCGGCAAGGAGAAGCTCAGGCTTTGGCCGTTTCCCTATTGAGGCAGTGATCGTGTCTTGATCGCAATCGGGTGACGGCCGCCGACAACGGAGAGGAAGGAAGTACCGCAAGGAGGATATCAATATGGCAAGTATTGCACGCAGGTTACTGATACTCGCGATCGCCTTGGCCGGCGCGGCGCTTAGCGCACCGGCCGCAGCGCAAAACGAACAGTTCATCCCAATTCTGTCCTACCGGACCGGACCGTACGCTGTGAACGGCGCGCCCTACGCAAACGGCGTGGTAGACTATTACAACCTGATCAATGAACGTGACGGCGGCATCAACGGCGTCAGGATTCTGATCGAGGAATGCGAGACGGGCTACGCGACCGACAAGGGAGTGGAGTGTTACGAGCGTCTCAAGAGCAAAGGACCAACCGGCGCGGCCTTCATCAATCCGCTGTCGACCGGGATCACCTTCGCACTCACCGAAAAGACCGCGGCTGACAAGATCCCGATCATTACGATGGGGTATGGCCGTGCCGATTCCAAGAACGGCGCGGTGTTCGCATATAATTTTCCATTGCTCGGCACGTATTGGTCCGCGGCCGACATCGCGATCCAGCACGTCGCCAAGGAACTCGGCGGCTTCGACAAGCTGAAAGGCAGGAAGATTTCGCTGCTGTACCATGACAGCCCCTACGGCAAAGAGCCAATTCCGATGCTGCAGGTGCTGGCGCAGAAGTACGGCTTTGAGTTCACGCCGATTCCCGTCACGCATCCCGGCGTCGAGCAGAAGTCGCAATGGCTGGCGATCCGCCAGCACCGGCCGGACTATGTCCTGGTCTGGGGCTGGGGCGTCATGAACAGCACGGCAATCAAGGAAGCGGCCGCCGTCGCCTATCCGCGCGACAAGATGATCGGTGTTTGGTGGTCAGGCGCGGAGCCGGATGTGACGCCGGCGGGCGATCAGGCCAGCGGCTACAAATCGTTGATGCTTCAGCATGGCGCAGGAAAATTCCCCGCGCACGCCGACATAGAGAAGTACGTCTACGCCAAGGGAAAGGGTTCGACAGAACCTGGCAAGATCGGCGAAGTTCTCTACAACCGCGGCATCACGAATGCCATGCTCGGCGTAGAGGCGATCCGCAAGGCGCAAGAGAAATTCGGCAAGCAACCGCTGACGGGCGAGCAGGTCCGTTGGGGGCTTGAGAACCTCATACTCACCGATGCACGAATCAAGGAGCTCGGCTTTGAGGGAATGTTGAAGCCGGTCAGCATTTCCTGCTCCGACCACGAAGGCGCGCGCTACGGGCGCGTCCAGCAATGGGATGGCAAGGGTTGGAAAGTGATCTCCGACTGGTACACGGCTGACGAATCGCTCATCGAACCGCTCGTCGCCGACGTGTCCGCGAAGTATGCCGCGGAGAAGAAGATCAAGCCGCGCGACTGCGCGAAAGAAACCTGACCCGTGCGAGTGATCCGGGAGGCAGGATTGCCTGCTCCCGGATCGCAGCCCCTGCTCGGTTTGGAGGTCTGCGCATGTCAATCGCCAAGGTCGTCACCGCTGCGACGGAAGCGGCAGCGCTGATTTTATCGGTCAACAATATCGAGGTTGTCTACGATCACGTCATTCTCGTGTTGAAGGGCGTCTCGCTGGAGGTCCCGCGAGGCGGCATTGTTGCGCTTCTCGGCGCCAACGGCGCCGGCAAGACGACGACGCTGAAGGCGGTCTCCAATCTGCTGCACGCAGAGCGCGGCGAGGTCACCAAGGGCTCGATCCTGTTCAACGGCGTCGAGGTGAAGTCCCTGTCGCCAAACGACGTGGTGCGACGCGGCTGCATCCAGGTGATGGAGGGGCGGCGCGCCTTCCCTCATCTGACGGTCGAGGAGAACATCCTGACCGGCGCCTTTACGCGGACGGACGGCAAGCTCGCGATCGCGCAGGACCTTGAACGTGTCTACGCGTATTTCCCCCGCCTCAAGGAGCGACGCAATTCCACCGCCGGCTATACGTCGGGCGGCGAACAGCAGATGTGCGTGATTGGCCGCGCGCTGATGTCGCGCCCGAAGATGATCCTGCTCGACGAACCATCGATGGGCCTCGCGCCGCAGATCGTCGAAGAGATCTTCGAGATCGTGAAGGATCTCAACGCCGGGGAAGGTGTGTCGTTTCTTCTCGCCGAGCAGAACACCAATATGGCGCTCAGATATGCGAGCCACGGCTACATCCTCGAGAACGGCCGCGTGGTGATGGACGGCGAAGCGCACGCGCTCGCCGCAAATGAGGACGTCAAGGAGTTCTATCTTGGCGTCGCCGGAGAGAAGCGAAAATCATACCGCGATGTGAAGCACTACAAGCGACGCAAGCGCTGGCTCGCCTAGCAGATAATGGCATCCCGCAATCCCGGGACTCCGGGTTCGGTCCTTCGGACCGCCCCGGAATGACGGCAATTGGGCCTACACCCCGCCGGGATAGTTCGGGGCTTCGCGCGTGATGGTGACGTCGTGGACGTGGCTCTCGCGCAGGCCGGCGCCGGTGATGCGGACGAATTCGGCCTTGTCGTGGAAATCCCTGATGTCCTTGGCGCCGACATAGCCCATCGCCGCCCTGAGCCCGCCGGCGAGCTGGTGCATCACATTGCCGACCGGGCCCTTGTAGGGCACCTGACCCTCGATGCCTTCGGGGACGAGCTTCAGCGTGTCCTTGATGTCCTGCTGGAAGTAGCGGTCGGCCGAGCCGCGCGCCATCGCGCCGACCGAGCCCATGCCGCGATAGGCCTTGTAGGAGCGGCCCTGCCACAGGAAGACTTCGCCCGGCGTCTCGTCGGTGCCGGCGAGCAGCGAGCCGACCATGGCGATGTCGGCACCGGCGGCGAGCGCCTTGGCGAGGTCGCCGGAATATTTGATGCCGCCGTCGGCGATCACGGGCACGTCGGCCTTCTTCGCCGCGGCCACCGCGTCCATGATCGCGGTGAGCTGCGGCACGCCGACGCCGGCGACGATGCGCGTGGTGCAGATCGAGCCCGGGCCGATGCCGACCTTGATGCAGTCCGCGCCGGCATCGATCAGCGCCTGCGCGCCGCCCTCGGTCGCGACGTTGCCGGCCACCACCTGCACCGCGTTGGAGAGCCGCTTGATGCGGTTGACGGCGTTGAGCACGTGGCGCGAATGGCCGTGCGCGGTATCGACCACGACGACGTCGACGCCGGCATCGATCAGCCGCTCGGTGCGTTCATAGCCGGTCTCGCCGACCGTGGTGGCGGCGGCGACGCGCAGGCGGCCGTGCTCGTCCTTGCAGGCGAGCGGATGGGCGACCGCCTTCTCGATGTCCTTGACGGTGATCAAGCCGACGCAGCGATACTGGTCGTCGACGACGAGCAGCTTCTCGATGCGATGCTTGTGCAGCATCCGCTTCGCCTCGTCCTGGCCGACGCCCTCGCGCACCGTGACGAGGTTCTCGTGCGTCATCAGCTCCGAGACCTTTTGCCGGGGATCGCTGGCGAAGCGCACGTCGCGGTTGGTCAGGATGCCGACCAGCTTGCCCGGCACGTTCTTGGCGGCACCGGTGACGACCGGAATGCCCGAGATGCCGTTCTCCTTCATCAGGGTCAGCGCATCGGCCAGGGTGGCGTCGGGGCCGATGGTCAGCGGATTGACCACCATGCCGGACTCGAACTTCTTGACCTGCCGCACCTGCGCGGCCTGGCCTTCCGGATCGAAGTTGCGGTGGATGACGCCGAGACCGCCGGCCTGCGCCATCGCGATCGCCATGCGCGCCTCGGTGACGGTGTCCATCGCGGACGCCATGATCGGGATGTTGAGCGAGATTGCGCGGGTGACGCGCGAGCGAATATCGACTTCCGAGGGGAGCACGTCGGACAAACCGGGCTTCAGCAGCACATCGTCGAACGTGAAGGCTTCGCGGATAGCCGGAAATCCCGTGGCCATTGCCAACTCCTTTATCTGCGGCCCAGCCGCGATGGTCTTACGGATGAACGCCGCCTGCGGCGACGCTCGCTGCGTCACCGTCGAATCGGCGCCCATCAGTGGGGTTGACGCTGGTCGATAGCATGGCGGCATGACGAATCAAAGTGTTTGCCAGCCATGCACAGGCCTTTTTAGGGGGCCGGTTCAGGGCGCCCGGTAACCCGGCGGCGGGCCATGGCGGCGGATCGCCTCGACCATTTCGCGATGGCGCCGGTCCTCGCGCTTCATGTGGACCGCGATCACGGCATGGGCCGACGGCACCAGCAGCAACACGTGGAAAAACAGCCCGAAAACCGCGCAAAACACGATCAGGACCAGATTAAAGATGGCCGAAAACGGCTGTCCGTTCAGGAGCAGTCCGATCGGCGGCAAGAGGGCGGCAAGGACGTAGATCACGGCGAACCTTTGGACACGGGCGGATGCATACCAGCGTCACGCAGGATTTAGGGCGTTTGGCCGGTTCCGCAATAGCGTGGCCGAGGGCAGGATGATATGGCCCGCTCGCCCGCCTTTTCAGCACAGCTGTCCTGTTTTGATGAACAAGCAACGCCTGATCCCGCTCATCGTGGCCACCGCCCTGTTCATGGAGAACATGGACTCCACGGTGATCGCGACCTCGCTGCCGGCGATCGCCGCCGATATCGGCACCAGCCCGCTGACGCTGAAACTGGCGATCACCTCCTACCTGCTGTCGCTCGCGGTGTTCATCCCGGCGAGCGGCTGGACCGCGGACCGCTTCGGCGCCCGCATCGTGTTTGCCGGCGCCGTCGGCGTGTTCATGCTGGGCTCGATCGGCTGCGCACTGTCGTCCTCGGTGACCGATTTCGTGTTCGCCCGCATCCTGCAGGGCCTCGGCGGGGCGATGATGACCCCGGTCGGTAGGCTGGTGCTGCTGCGCTCGGTCGACAAGAGTGCGCTGGTCAACGCGATGGCCTGGGTGACGGTCCCGGCGCTGATCGGCCCGGTGATCGGGCCGCCGCTCGGCGGCTTCATCACCACCTATTTCTCCTGGCACTGGATCTTCCTGATCAACATCCCGATCGGGCTGCTCGGCATCTTTCTGGCGCTGAAATACATCGACCCGATCAAGAGCGAGGATCCCGAGCGCTTCGATCTCGTGGGACTGGTGCTGGCCGGGATCGGCCTCGCCGGCATCGCCTTCGGGCTGTCGGTGGCCGGGCTCAATCTGCTGCCGTGGCCGATCGTCGCCGCGCTGGTCGGGGTCGGCACGGTATCGATGACGCTTTACGTCATCCACGCGCGGCGAACCGGCTCGCCGGTGCTCGATTTCGGCTTGCTGCGGCTGCCGACCATGCGCGCGTCGATCGTCGGCGGCTTCATGTTCCGGCTCGGCATCGGCGCGCTACCGTTCCTGCTGCCGCTGTTGATGCAGGTCGGCTTCGGCCTGTCGCCGTTCCAGTCCGGTCTCGTCACCTTTGCGTCGGCGGTCGGCGCCATGGGGATGAAGACGCTGGCGGCGCGCATCATCCGCGCCTTCGGCTTCCGCAACATGATGACCGTCAACGCGGTGGTCAGTTCGGCCTTCCTCGCCGCCTGCGCCTTGTTCACAATCTCGACGCCGCTGATGCTGATCTTCACCATCCTGGTGGTCGGCGGCTTCTTCCGCTCGCTGCAATTCACCGCGATCAACACCGTGGCCTATGCCGAGGTCGAGGCGCCGCAGATGAGCCGGGCCACCACTCTGGTCAGCGTCAACCAGCAGCTCGCGGTGTCCGCCGGCGTCGCGGTCGGCGCGTTCTCGGTTGAAACCACGCTGGCGCTGCATCACCAGACCGAACTCTCCGCCGACGTGTTCGCGCCCGCCTTCATCGTGGTATCGTTGATCTCGGCGGCCTCGGCCTGGTTCTTCTGGCAGATGCCGGCTGAGGCCGGCAACGAGATCGCCGGCCGCAAGGCGATCGACATCTCGAGCCGCAAGGGCGCCGAGAAGCGCGCCGCGACCGAAGCCGTCAAGGTCGCGACCGAGGACACCCAGAACGCGCGCGATCAACGCCTCGGCTAGTCGATCGAACGAGCCGTTCCCGAGGCACGGACACCGCGAGTCGCCGTCAGGGTCACGACCAGACCATCAGGGGTGGCCGGTCATTCCGCCTGGCTGTTTTCGATCCGGACGTTCGATCAGTTCGTATGTGGGAACGTGGGTCGCTTCCAGCCACGATTCCAGCGCAGCTCCGCAGACCGTGCAGATCGCATCACCCGTATGCGGCACCAAGAACTTCTCTTCGGTGCGTCTGTACTCGGCGCCGCAATTGCATTGAACAATGGTCGCCATGTGGGAAATATGCGCTTGCGTCGGCCGATTTTCTAGTCCGGCGCGAAACGGCCCCGGTGCGCGAAACCTGACGCTGCATCAAGGCCGCCAACCCGTGGGGGGTTTTCTCCCGGTGGGCTTGGGGGGCATTGGCCGGGAGCAAAGGAGTCGACTCCGGCCACGCACGGAGGTTCCAACCGTTCGCACCTAAATGTTGTTGCTGCGCCGCTTCGCCATTGCGAGCGGAGCGAAGCAATCCAGCCGTCCGCATACGCAGAACGCTGGATTGCGTCGTCGCTACGCCCCGCGCGATGACGGCTGCGGCTGTCCGCGAAATCCCGTCGCCAGCACATAGCGCTCCGACGAATCCTGCCGGCTGGCGGCCGGCTTGACGTGGCGGACGGTGGCGAAATCGCGCTTCAGCTGCGCCACCAGCTCGGCGTCGGCGCCGCTCTGGAACACCTTTGCCAGGAACGTGCCGCCGGGATTGAGCACTTCGCCGGCGAAATGCGCGGCGGTCTCGACCAGGCCGATGATGCGGAGCTGATCGGTCTTGCGATGGCCGGTGGTGTTGGCGGCCATGTCGGACATCACAATGTCAGCGCGGCCGCCCATCATCGCGATCAGTTTTTCCGGCGCGTCGTGGTCGAGGAAGTCGAGCTGCGCGAAGGTGACGCCGGGAATCTCGCCCATCTCCAGCAGATCGATCGCGACCACCTTGCCCTTGCCGTCGACAGCACCGGTCCGCTTGGCCGCAATCTGGCTCCAGCCGCCGGGCGCCGCGCCGAGGTCGACCACGGTCATGCCCGGCTTGAGCAGACGGTATTTGTCGTCGATCTCGAGCAGCTTGAAAGCTGCGCGGGAGCGGTAGCCCATCGCCTTGGCCTTGGCGACATAGGGATCGTTGAGCTGGCGCTCGAGCCAGAGTTTTGACGAAAGCTTGCGCTTGCCGCCGCTCTTGACCGTGACGTGCAGCCGCCCGGTGGTGTCTTTCGCCATACTGCTTCTCTACTCCCTCGCCCCGCTCTTGCGGGGAAAGGGTTGGGGTGAGGGAATGTTTCCGCAATGAAGATGAGAGATGCGCTCGTGAAGAGTTCCCCTCACCCGGATTGCATTGACATGCAATCCGGCCTCTCCCCGCAAGCGGGGCGAGGCAAGAGAAGCTCTAGCACGCCCGCAGCGCGCCGTCCTCGCGCATCATCTCGACCAGCATGCCCTCGCGCAGGCCGCGATCGGCAACGCGGAGCCGCGGCATCGGGAACGCGTTGCGAATCGCATCCAGGATCGCGCAGCCGGCGAGCACCAGATCGGCGCGCTCGACGCTGATGCAGTTGTTGTTGACGCGCGCCTCATAGCTCATGCCGAGCAGCTTCTGGATCGTCGCGGTGACGTCGCAATCGTTCATCCAGATGCCGTCGATGCGGCGGCGGTCGTAGCGCGACAGATTGAGGAACACGCCGGCGAGCGTGGTCACGGTGCCGGAGGTGCCGAGCATGTGCATGTCGCGCAGATCCTTGCCGTGCTCGGCCGCGAACGGCGCGACGTGCCGCGCAACCTCATCGATCATTCGCGCATACATATCCCTGGTGACGTTCTTGCCGCCGAAATGCTCGGCCAGCGTGACGACGCCGAGCGGGATCGACATCCACGCCTTGATGCGTGGCGCCGCGTCGGGCGCGTTGGGGTCGCGCTCGATCCGCACCAGTTCGGTCGAGCCGCCGCCGATATCGAACAGGATGGCGCCCCGCCCCTTCGGATCGAGCAGCGGCGAGCAGCCGATCACGGCGAGCGTCGCCTCGGTCTCACGATCGATCACCTCGAGCTTGATGCCGGTTTCGGCCGCCACCCGCGCGCGGAAGCTCTCGGCATTGCCGGCGGCACGGCAGGCCTCGGTGGCGATCAGGCGAAGCCGGCGCGCCTTGCGATAGCGAATCTTGTCGCTGCAGATGGCCAGTGCGGCAATCGCCCGCTCAATCGCGGCCTCGCTGATCGAGCCCGTGGCGGCGATGCCCTCGCCGAGCCTGATGATCCGCGAGAATGAATCGACCACGCGGAACCCGTCGCCGGTGGGACAGGCGATCAACAGCCGGCAATTGTTGGTGCCAAGGTCCAGCGCGGCGTAGACGCCACTTTCCGCCGCTGCCGCAACCAACCCTGGCGGGGCTTCGCTGGCCGGGGGGCCGTCGCAAAGCCGCACATGGTCGTTCATCAAAACTGTCTTTCCGCGGGACCCCAAGGGATCCGTAGGATCCTTTAGGCCCGCCGAATAATTATCGTTCACGGAAACTTTAGCAGCGTCAAAGCCCTACGCAAACTCCGTTCACATTGGGTCCATGCCCAATCGGGCGTTGTCGTTAAGGGGGGTGTGCGTTATCTCCTCAGCGCCCCCAAACTCCAGCAAATCCGGGCATTTCAGGTCATTTTCGATGCAAGATCAAACGCCGCCTGCCTCCCTCGAAAACGCTATCGCACTGCAAAAATACGGTGTCGGACAGCCTGTTCGACGAAAGGAGGACGACACCCTGGTGCGCGGCAAGGGCAAATACACCGACGATTTCTCGCTGCCCGGCCAGGCCTATTGCTGGATGGTTCGCTCCTCGCATGCCCATGGAATCATCAAGGGCATCGAGACGGCGGCCGCCAAGGCGATGCCGGGCGTGCTCGGGGTCTGGACCGGCGCCGACCTTGCGGCCGCCGGCTACAACCCCTTCACCTGCGGCCTGCCGCTGAAGAACCGTGACGGCTCCCCGCTCAAGCAGACCAACCGTCCCGCGCTGGTGACCGACAAGGTGCGCTTCGTCGGCGATCCCGTCGCCTTCGTGGTCGCGGAGACCGCGGCGCAGGCGCGCGATGCCGCCGAGGCCGTCGAGGTCGATATCGAGCCGCTGCCCGCGGTGACCGACGCGGCCGAAGCCGCCAGGCCCGGCGCGCCGCAGCTCTATGACGACATCCCCGATAACGTCGCGCTCGACTATCACTATGGCGACACCGCCAAGATCGAGGCGGCGTTCGCCGGCGCGGCGCACGTCACCAAGCTCGACATCGTCAACACCCGCGTCGCCGTGGTCTCGATGGAGCCGCGCGTCGCCCTCGCCCACTACGACAAGAAAACCGAACGCTTCACGCTGCAGGTGCCGACCCAGGGCGTCTCCGGCAACAAGGCGATCCTGGCACGCCTGCTCAACGTGCCCGCCGACAAGGTCCGCATCCTCACCGGCAATGTCGGCGGCTCGTTCGGGATGAAGAACCTCAACTATCCCGAATACACCTGCATCGCGCATGCTGCGCGTGAACTGGGCCGTCCGGTGAAGTGGCTGGACGAGCGCTCGACCAGCTTCCTCTCCGACAGCCAGGGCCGCGCGCAGCTGATCCATGCCGAGCTCGCGCTCGATGCCGACGGCAAGTTCCTCGCGGTGCGGCTGTCCGGCTACGGCAATCTCGGCGCCTACATCACCGGCGTCGCGCCGGGCCCGCTGTCGCTCAACACCGGCAAGAACCTCGCCAGCGTCTATCGCACGCCGCTGCTCGGCGTCGACATCAAGACGGTCCTGACCAACACCACGCTGATGGGCGCCTATCGCGGCGCCGGCCGGCCCGAGGCCAATTACTACATGGAGCGGCTGATCGATGCGGCCGCCGACGAGATGGGCATCAACCGCTTCACGCTGCGCAAGCGCAACTTCATCAAGCCGTCGCAGCTGCCGTTCCCGGCGGCGTCCGGCGTCACCTATGACAGCGGCGATTTCGCCGGTGTGTTCCAGAAGGCGCTGGAGATCTCCGACTATGAGAACTTCGCCAAGCGCAAGAAGGAGAGCAAGAAGAGCGGCAAGCTGCGCGGTATCGCCGTCGGCTCCTATCTCGAGGTCACCGCGCCGCCGAGCGGCGAGCTCGGCAAGATCAGCTTCGAGCCCGATGGCTCGGTGAAGCTCACCACCGGCACGCTGGATTACGGCCAGGGCCACGCCACGCCGTTCGCGCAGGTGCTGTCTGACCGGCTCGGCGTGCCCTTCGAGAAGATCACCCTCGAACAGAGTGACAGCGATCTGGTGCGCTTCGGCAACGGCACCGGCGGCTCGCGCTCGATCACCGCAACGGGGCAAGCGATCGTCGAGGCCTCGGCGCTCGTCGTCGAGAAGGGCAAGAAGGCGGCCGCGCACATGCTGGAGGCCTCCGAGGCCGACATCGAATTCGGCGCCGGCCGCTTCACCATCGCCGGCACCGACCGCTCGATCGGCATCATGGAGCTCGCCGAGCGGATGCGCGCCGGCAGGATGCCGGAAGGCACGCCGGAGACGCTCGACGTCGATCACGCCACCAAGGAGACGGCGTCGACCTTCCCGAACGGCTGCCACGTCGCCGAGGTCGAGATCGATCCGGACACCGGCGTGACGCGGATCGTGCGCTACTCCGCGGTCAACGATTTCGGCGTCGTGGTCAATCCGATGATCGTCGCGGGCCAGCTGCACGGCGGCGTCGCGCAGGGCATCGGCCAGGCGCTGATGGAGGAAATCAGCTACGACGCCTCCGGCCAGCCGATCACCGGCTCATTCATGGACTATGCGCTGCCGCGCGCCGGCGACGTGCCGTCGATGCTGGTCGGCGATCATCCCTCGCCGGCGAAATCCAACCCGCTCGGCACCAAGGGCTGCGGCGAGGCCGGCTGCGCCGGCAGCCTCGTCTGCATCGTCAACGCCGTGGTCGACGCGCTGTCAGAGTACGGCATCAAGCATATCAACATGCCGCTGACGCCGGAACGCGTCTGGCGCGCGATCCAGGACGCCAAGGCGAGCGTGGCATAAGGGCCCTCCTGCTCCCTCGCCCCGCTCTTGCGGGGAGAGGGCTGGGGTGAGGGGCTCCATCCGGCGAGCAAGGTCGTTGTAACTGGAATTGTGCCTTGCCCCTCACCCGGATCGCATCTGCGATGCGATCCGACCTCTCCCCGTGAAGAACGGGGAGAGGTGGAAAGTTACGCCGCGGCCTGCTCGCGCGGCTGGGTGATCGCGATGTGCCAGCAATGCGCGAGCGGCACACCGTTGCCGAGCACCAGCGCGTCGAGCTCGACGAAGCGGTGGCCCTTCTTGTCGTAATTGCCCGTCACCTTGGCGCGCGCGGTCAGCTCGTCGCCGATCTTGCCCGCCGACAGCAGCTGCATGCGGGTGCCGACATGGATCCAGGGCCCGAGGATCGCATTGTCGACCAGGACCTTGTTCATCACCCGCGGCAGCAGGCCGGGATGGCCGAGACCTTCGCGCAGGTAGATCGGGTCGGTCTCCCTGATATCGGCGAGATACTCCTTCGCGGCATCGCCCGACCAGTCGCGCGGGATGGTGCCGAGCCACTTGCCCTCTTCATAGGACGAGGCGCTGACCGGCTTGCGCTCGGCGACCGCGGCGACCTGCTTGTAGTCATCGAGCACGAATTTCGGCGCGGATGCCGGCAGCGACGCGGTGCCGGTGGCGCAGAGCTCGCCGCGGCTGTGGAGCTCGATCGTCAGCCCATTGCCGGTCTCCTGTCCGGTCAATTCCGCGATCTCGCCGTCATAGACCGGCTTCATGAAGCGCGCCTCGATCAGGCCGCGCGCGAGGAAATCGCGGCCCCATTTCTCGACCGGCAGATGCATCATGTAGGCCATCACGTCGACGCCTGGCACCAGTCCGCCGGAAAAGCCGAACTTCCGCGCCACCGTGTCGTCGTGGATCTTGTTCTCCGACAGTTTCGAGGTGTTGTACGCCGAGACGCGGTAGGTCAGCGAAGCCGTCTTCGAATCCATGGGGTTTCCCCTTATTTCCGTTGTTTTTCTCAGGCAATCGTAGTCGAACCGGTCAGCCTGACAAGCCTCTCGTTTTGCTCGCAATTTTCCGTCCGATGGAGTACACGCAGGCCGCGCCTGCCAACCCTGGAATCGATGACTGAAACCCCTGCTCCCACCCGCATCTATGTCGACGCCGACGCCTGCCCGGTGAAGGACGAGATCTATCGCGTCGCGATCCGGCTCGGCGTGCCCGTCAGCGTGGTCGCGGGCAATTTCATCCGCGTGCCGCAGGATCCGCTGATCGAGCGCATTGCCGCCGGTTCCGGCATGGATGCCGCCGACGACTGGATCGCGGAACGCGCGCATGAAGGCGACGTGGTGGTCACGGCGGACATTCCGCTGGCGAGCCGCTGCGTCAAGGCCGGCGCCGATGTGATCGCGCCGAACGGCAAGCCGTTCACCGAACAGTCGATCGGCATGACGCTTGCGGTGCGCAATCTGATGACCGATCTGCGCTCGTCGGGCGAGATCACCGGCGGGCCGAAATCATATTCGCCGCGCGACCGCTCGACCTTCCTGTCGACGCTCGACCAGACCATCCGCCGTATCCAGCGCCGCCGCGCCGAGCAGGCGCAGGCGAGCGAGCAGGGTTAGCGCAATGGCTCCGCCTCCTCTCATTCAGCTCAA
Source organism: Bradyrhizobium sp. USDA 4503 (assembly GCF_054055815.1). Lineage (NCBI taxonomy): Bacteria > Pseudomonadati > Pseudomonadota > Alphaproteobacteria > Hyphomicrobiales > Nitrobacteraceae > Bradyrhizobium > Bradyrhizobium sp. USDA 4503. Next base: position 814,945 of record NZ_JBSRXS010000001.1, on the reverse strand, counting down.
GGACATCAGCCTGACCTTCGGCGGCACGCCGCTGCTGACGGGCGTCGAGCTCTCGGTCTCCGCCGGCGAGCGCGTCTGCCTGATCGGCCGCAACGGCTCCGGCAAGTCGACCCTGCTGCGGATCGCGGCCGGCCTGGTCGAGCCTGACGCCGGCAGCCGCTTCGTACAGCCCGGCGCCACCATCCGCTATCTGCCGCAAGAGCCGGATTTCGGCGAGCACAACACGACGCTCGCCTATGTCGAGGCCGGCCTCGGCCCCGGCGACGACCACTACCAGGCCCGCTATCTGCTTGAGCAGCTCGGCCTCAGCGGCGAGGAAGATCCCGCGCTTGTCTCCGGCGGCGAGGCGCGCCGCGCGGCGCTGGCGCGCGTGCTGGCGCCCTCGCCCGATATCCTGCTGCTCGACGAGCCGACCAACCATCTCGACCTGCCGACCATCGAATGGCTCGAGGGCGAACTGGAAAGCCGGCGCTGCGCGCTGGTGCTGATCAGCCACGACCGCCGCTTCCTCACCAATCTGTCGCGCACCACGGCCTGGCTCGACCGCGGCCAGATCCGGCAGATCGAGCGCGGCTTCGGCGCCTTCGAGGCGTGGCGCGACGAGGTGCTGGCCGAGGAAGAGCGCGAGCAGCACAAGCTCGACCGCAAGATCGTCAACGAGGAGCACTGGCTGCGCTACGGCGTCTCCGGTCGCCGCAAGCGCAACGTCAAGCGGCTCGGCAATCTCTTTGCGCTGCGCGACCAGCGCCGCAACTATCGCGGCGCCACCGGCAATGCCACGCTCGCCGCCGCCGAAGCCGAGAAGTCCGGCCGCCTGGTGATCGAGGCCAAGAACATCGCGAAGGCGTTCGGCGAGCGCAAGATCGTCGACGGCTTCTCGACCCGGATCCAGCGCGGCGACCGGCTCGGTATCGTCGGCCCGAACGGCGCCGGCAAGACCACATTGGTGCATCTGTTGATCGGCAACGATCCGCCCGACTCCGGTTCGGTGCGACTCGGGGCCAATATCGAGATGGCAACCCTCGACCAGCACCGCGAGAGCCTCGACCCGAAGCTGACGCTGGCTGAAGCCTTGACCGGCGGCCGCGGCGACCACGTCATGGTCGGCGACAAGTCGAAGCACGTCATCGGCTACATGAAGGATTTCCTGTTCGCGCAGGAGCAGCGCGGCACGCCGCTGGAAGCGCTCTCCGGCGGCGAGCGCGGCCGCCTGATGCTGGCGCGCGCGCTGGCCAAGCCGTCGAACCTCTTGATCCTGGACGAGCCGACCAACGACCTCGATCTCGAAACCCTCGACGTGCTCGAGGACATGCTCGGCGATTACGAAGGCACGGTGATCCTGATCAGCCACGACCGCGACTTCCTCGACCGCGTCGTGACGTCGGTGATCGTGCCCGAGGGCCAGGGCCGCTGGATCGAATATGCCGGCGGCTATTCCGACATGCTGACGCAGCGCGGCGCCGACGTGAAGCGCGAGACGGTGAAGGCGGATACCGCGACCGAAGAGAAGAAGGAAGCCAGGGCGGCAGCGCCCGAGGCAGCACCGCGGCGCCGGCTGAGCTTCAACGAGAAACACGCGCTGGAAACCTTGCCGAAGACCATCGACAAGCTGCACAACGAGATCGCCAAGCAGCAGAAGCTGCTCGACGATCCCGATCTCTATACGAAGGATCGCAAGAAATTCGACGCCGCCTCGGCCGCGATCGCAAAGGCGCAGCAAGAGCTCGCTGCCGCCGAGGACCGCTGGCTCGAGTTAGAGGTGCTGCGCGAAGAGATCGAGCAGGCATGAACACAATGATTCTTGCCGTCATTGCGAGGAGCGGAGCGACGAAGCAATCCATGCATCTGCAAACGCGGACAGATGGATTGCTTCGCTCCGCTCGCAATGACGGAAACTCTGCATTGGAGCCACCCCGATGACGACGCCCCTCGCCGCCAAGATCGCCAAGGAATACGGCACGCCCTGCGCCGTGATCGACATGGACCGGGTCGAGCGCAACATCGCACGCATCCAGAAGGCCTGCGACGAGGCCGGCGTCGCCAACCGTCCGCACATCAAGACCCACAAGAACCCGATGCTGGCGCAGCTGCAGATCAAGGCCGGCGCCAAAGGCATCACCTGCCAGAAGCTCGGCGAGGCCGAGATCATGGCGGACGCCGGCATCGACAACATCCTGATCAGCTACAATCTGCTCGGCGACGAGAAGATGGCGCGGCTCGGCGCGCTGCAAGCAAAGGCCAACGTCACCGTCGCAGCCGACAATTCCGTCGTCGTCGGCGACCTGCCGAAGGCCGCCGCCGCCTCCGGCCGCCCGCTCTCGGTCGTGGTCGAATGCGACACCGGCCGCAAGCGCGCCGGCGTCGAGACCCCGGCCGAGGCGATCGCGCTGGCGCGCGAGGTCGCAGCCTCCAAGGGCCTCAGCTTCGCGGGCTTCATGCTGTATCCGACCGAGACCGGCTGGGCCGATGCGCAGAAATTCTATGACGAGGCGCTAGCCGGCGTGCGCGCCCATGGCCTCGACGCGACCTTCGTCTCCACCGGCGGCACGCCGAACCTGAAGAATCTCGGCAAACTGAAGGGCGGCACCGAGCATCGCTTCGGTACCTACATCTACAACGACCGCATGCAGGTCGCGGCCGGCGTCGCGACCTGGGACGATTGCGCGCTGCATATTTATTCCACCGTCGTCAGCCGCGCCGGCCCCGAGCGCGGCATCCTCGATGCCGGCTCCAAGACGCTAACCTCGGACACCGGCGGCCTCGAAGGCCACGGCCTGATCCTCGAACATCCGGAGGCCAGGATCGCGCGCTTCGCCGAGGAGCACGGCTTCCTCGATCTGTCTCGCAGCAACACCCGGCCCAATGTCGGCGACGTGGTGCGGATCGTGCCCAATCACGTCTGCGTCGTCGTCAATATGATGGACGAGGTCGTGATGGTGCGCGGTGACGAGATCATCGGTGCGTTGCCGGTGACGGCGCGGGGGAAATTGCGCTAGCCGCATCCAGCGCATTTACCCGTGCATCAGCGCCTGCAGCTCGCGGTCCAGCGCCGCGCGAAACACCTCGATCGGCCGCGCCAGGCGGCCGGCCGGCGGGCGATGCACGATCCAGGCGCGGACTGCGGGATTGAAATCCGCGATCTTCACGGCCTTGAGCCGGCTACGGATCGGGCTTCGTTTCAGCGCCACCGGCGTCACGAGGCCGATGCCGAGCCCGCGCGCCACCAGCGACAGCCGCAGCTCGCTGTCGAGTGCCTCGACCGCGATGTTGAACGGCAGATGCGCCGCATCGAATTGACGCTTCAGCGTCTGGCGAAAGCCGCAGCCGTCCTGGTTGATCACCCATCCGGTCCGCGACAGCCATTCGAGATCGACCGACTTCGGCGTCTTCATGTCGCGCGCGACGACGAACACCACCGGCTGCGCGCCGAGATCGTCGGCCACGAGATCGTCGGGCGGCGCGGTGCCGTCAGGCAAACAGATTGCAGCGGCATCGAGCTCGTTGCGGCTGACCCGCTCCATGTGGTTGGGCGACCAGCCGGAGACGACGCGCACCGCCAGCGCCGGAAATTCGCCGCGCACCGCATCGAGCGGTCCGGTCAGCCCGGCCTCCGACAAAAACGGTGTCAGGCCGAGCCTGAACTCGCCGCGCACCACGCCGTCATTGGCGACGCCTGACTTGAGGTCGTCGAGCATGCGCAGCAGCCGGCGGCCCTGCTCATAGGCTTCGATTCCCGCCGCCGTCGGCTTCAGCGGCTTCGATAGCCGGTCGAGCAGCTGCGCGCCGAGCATCTCCTCGAGATTTTGGATCCGCCGCGTCACGCCGGGCTGGGTCAGGTTCAGCCGCGCCGAGGCCGCGACGATCGATCCGGTCTCGACCACGGCGACGAACGCCACGAGGTCATGGGTGTTCATAATAATCTCGCATATTCTTCATCATCTTATTTGAATTGTAGCATATTATCCCGATCCCCTAAAGGGGGCCTCGCCACTCCATCGCGAGGTCCCATGACCATCTCCGAAGCCACCAAACTCTCCCCGGCGCGCACCGTCGCCGTGCGTCCGCTGATCTGGATCGGCGCCATCACGACCGGCACCGTCGTCACCAATCTCTTTGCGCCGCAGATCCTCGTCGGTCTGATGGGCCGCTCGCTCGGCATGACCGCGCTAGAGGCCGGCCTGATCTCGACGTTGACCCTGCTCGGCTACGCGCTCGGGCTGCTGCTGCTGGTGCCGCTGGTCGACCTCGTCGAGAACAAGCGGCTGATCCTGCGCACGCTGGCCTGCGCTATCGTCGCGGCGATCGGCACCGCGATGGCGCCGACGCCGCTGATCCTGCTGGCCGCCACCTTCATCCTCGGCGCGTCGTGCGCCGCGATCCAGATGGTGGTGCCGCTGGTTGCGTCGATGGTGCCGCCGGAGCGCCGGGGACAGGCGATCGGCGATGTGATGAGCGGCCTGATGATCGGCATCCTGCTGTCGCGGCCGATGGCGAGTCTGATCGCGGACAGCTGGAACTGGCGCGGCTACTATGTCACCTCGGCCGTGCTGATGACGGTGCTCGCCGCAGCACTGGCGCGCACCCTGCCGACGCTGCAGCCGGCGGCGAAGGTCAGCTACGGCGCGCTGCTGCGTTCGTTCCCGACACTGCTGCGCGAGGAGCCGGTGCTGCGCGTCCGGTCCTGGACCGCGGCGCTGGTGATGGCCTCGTTCACCGCGTTCTGGGCCGCCGTGGCGCTACGCCTGCCGGACGCGCCGTTCAAGCTCGACGCCAGGGGCATCGCACTGTTCGCACTGATCGGCGTTGCCGGCGCCGTCGCGACGCCGCTGGCCGGCCGCTGGGGCGACCGTGGCCTGGCACGGCCGATGCTGATCGGCTCGCACCTGCTGATATCCGCATCGCTCGCGCTGTGCGCTTGGGCCGGCGTACTGGAGTCGCGGATTGCAGCACTCGTCGCGCTGAGCCTCGGCACCATCCTGCTCGATCTCGGCATCACCACCGACCAGACGCTCGGCCGCCGCGCCGTCAACCTGCTGCGCGCCGAGGCGCGCGGCCGGATCAATGGCCTGTTCGTGGCGCTGTTCTTCATCGGCGGCGCGGTGGGCGCGGCAGCGGCGTCCGCGGCGTGGAGCTTTGGTGGTTGGACCGCGGTGTGCGCAGTGGCCGCGACGTTCGGTGTGCTTGGATTCATCACCGACCTCGCCACGAAGACCGGCTCGGAATGAGCCTATCCCGTAGGATGGGTAGAGCGCAGCGAAACCCATCATGCTTCCGCTGGGAAAAAAGTTGATGGGTTTCGCTTCGCTCTACCCATCCTACAGAGCTACGATTTCTGCACGAGCCATCGTAACACGCCCTTCCCAGCGGCGACGCCCGTTGCAAACGACGCCTGCAACAGATAGCCGCCGGTCGGCGCCTCCCAATCGAGCATCTCGCCGGCCGCGAAAACGCCGGGCAGCCGCCGCAGCATGAAATGCGCGTCGAGTTCGTCGAACCTGATGCCGCCAGCGCTCGAGATCGCGCGTGCGATCGGTGCCACGCCGGTGATCCGGATCGGCACCGCATTGATCAGTTCGGCCAATTCGGCCGGCGGCAGCGCGGCCAGCGAACGGCCGACGGCGACGGCCGCCTCCTGCAACAGCCCGATGCCGACCGGCGAGAGCTGCGCGGCCTTGCGCAGGAAATTGGAAAGGGATTGCTTGCCCTTCGGCGCCGACAGACGCGCGACCAGTTCGTGGCGCGCGGCATCGGGCCGCAACGCCACCGTCAGTGTCGCCGTTCCCTTCGCGAGCACCGCCTCGCGCAATTCCGCCGACAGCGCATAGATGGCGCCGCCCTCGATGCCGGCGCGGGTGACGATCGCTTCGCCGCGCACCGTATGCGGACCAATCGTGAGCGCGACGCCCTTGAGCGGCTGGCCCTCGAACCGGTCGCGGAAGATATTCGACCAGGCAACCGTGAAGCCGGAATTGGCTGGCTTGATCGGCGCCATGGCAACGCCCTTTGCGGCGAGGATCTCCGCCCAAGCGCCGTCCGAGCCGAGTCGCGGCCAGCTCGCGCCGCCGAGTGCCAGCACGGTTGCATCGGCATTGACTGTGCGCTGGCCGTCCGGCGTCTCGAACAGCAGTCCCCCTCGCGCGTCCCATCCGGTCCAGCGATGCCGGAATGCGAATGCAACGCCCGCGGCATCGAGCCGCCGCAGCCAGGCGCGCAAGAGAGGCGATGCCTTGAACGCCTCGGGGAACACGCGGCCGCTGCTGCCGACGAAGGTCGGCTGCCCCAGCGCCTCGCTCCAGACGCGCAGTGCTTCAGGCGGAAAAGCCTCGACCGCAGCCTTCAGATGCGGCATCGCCTCGCGATAGCGCGCAAGGAAATCCGGCAGCGGTTCGGAGTGGGTGAGATTGAGCCCGCCACGGCCGGCCATCAGGAATTTGCGGCCAGCCGACGGCATCGCGTCGTAGACAGTGACTTGTGCGCCACCTTGCGCGAGCACCTCCGCCGCCATCAGGCCGGCAGGTCCGGCTCCGATGACGGCGACGCTCATGCTCAGAGCTTGATCCCGGCCCGCGCGGCGGCCTGGGCGACATACTTCTGTGTCTGCTCGAACGCGCCCTGCAGCGCCTTCGCGGTCGACATGTCGCTGATCGCGTTGAAGTGCGCGGCGACGCCGTCCGGCGTCCATTCGGACTGCGGCAGGTTGACGCCTTCGGTCTCCAGCACGCGGATCACGGCAAACGAGCCGGCGCCGGCGCCCATGATGGTGCGGGTCGGTGCGTCCTCCGAGAGCAGGAATTCGACCGCGGGCGTGATCGCTTCCGGCTTCATCAGCGCCAGCGCCTGCGGCGGCAGCAGTTCCTCGGTCATGCGGGTCGCAGCGGTCGGCGAGATGGTGTTGACCTTGATGTTGTTCTTGCGGCCCTCTTCGGCGAGCACGTTCATCAGGCCGACCATGCCGGCCTTCGCCGCGCCGTAATTGGCCTGGCCGAAATTGCCGAACAGGCCGGACGACGACGTCGTCAGCACGATGCGGCCGTAATTGCGCTCGCGCATGCCGGCCCACACCGCCTTGCAGCAGAAGAAGGTGCCGGTGAGATGCACGTCGAGCACCTTGGCCCAGTCGGCGACCTCGAGCTTGGTGAACGACTTGTCGCGCAGGATGCCGGCATTGGCGCACAGGAGATCGACGCTGCCCCACTCCTTGGTGGCGCGCTCGACCATCGCGGTGACCTGCTCGAAGTTCGAGACGTCGGCGCCGTCGGCCATCGCGGTGCCGCCGGCTTTCCGGATCTCCTCGACCACGGTCTCGGCCGGCGACAGCGACCCACCGGTGCCGTCGCGCGCGCCGCCGAAATCGTTGACCACCACCTTGGCGCCGCGGCTGGCGAGCCCCAGCGCATGCGCCCGTCCGAGACCATTGCCCGCGCCGGTGACGATAGCGACGCGTCCGTCAAACCTGATTGCCATGCCGTAAATTCCTGTTCTTCCCTTCTCCCCTTGTGGGAGAAGGTGGCGCGCGCCAGCGCGCCGGATGAGGGGTCTGTCTCCGCGAGCTCAAGCGAGAGTCTTTGCGTGGAGACAGACCCCTCACCCGGCTTCGCGTGCCGCGAAGCCACCCTCTCCCACAGGGGGAGAGGGTGGAGACGCTCGCGATTGGCAGCTTTTGAGCAGCGATGGATGGCCGGGTCAAGCCCGGCCGAGACTGGCCAGGCGGCCACCGGGCGCGCTAGACCGAAGGGGTCATCGACCCGCAGGGTTTCAGGCTTTTGAGCACATGCCCGCTCCAGCACTCGTGATGCTCTTGAGCGTAGCTAATCGCACCGATCACAATCAAAGCGACTACGACAATTCCGGCGACGATGTTTTGCACCATGGCTGCCACTCCCGGGACCGCACCGCCTAAAGCGGGCATCATGGACACCGGGGAACACAGCCGTCAATGCGCTACATGGGCCAGAGCAGCGCACCGCCTGAAAAACAGATTGAGGTGGCTCGCTGCACCTCCCCGCTTGCGGGAGAGGTGCACAACCCTTCGCGGTTGCAACACAACCGTGTCTTGTGATCCTCAGCTGAAATAGATCAGGCCGAGCCAGTCGGCGACCAGCGCGGGCTTTTCCTCGCCCTCGATCTCGACCGTGACGTTGGTGCGCGACAACAACTCCTTCGGCTTGCGCAGCGTGGCTTCGGCCAGCACGAAGCGGCCGCGGACGCGTTTTCCGGAGCGCACCGGCGAGATGAAGCGCAGCTTGTCGAAGCCGTAATTGACGCCCATCGCGGTGCCCTCGAGCACCGGCATCACCTCGTAGGACATGATCGACATCAGCGACATCGTCAGGAAGCCATGCGCGATCGTGGTGCCGAAGGCGGTCTCCTTCCTGGCGCGCTCGGGATCGACATGGATGAACTGGTGATCCTCGATCACGTCGGCATAGGTGTCGATGCGGCCCTGATCGAGCATGTGCCACGAGGACACGCCGATCTCCTTGCCGACCATGCCCTGGTAGGTTTCCAGCAACACCGGCGGCTTCTTCCAGACTTCGTTCATTGGCTAACCTCTGCTAACCGGAGGTCCGCACCTTCTGCAGCTCCGGAAATTCTTCCTCGCGGAACTCGATCCCGCGCAACGCATCGCTTCTGACATCGTCGTGTTCGAGCCGGCGCAACTGCACGCGACGGATTTTTCCAGAAATCGTCTTCGGCAGTTCGGTGACCAGCTCGATCTTGCGAATGCGTTTAAACGGTGCGAGCCGCGTGTGCAAATGTTTGAAGATCGACAGCGCGGTCTCCGGCGTTCGTTCGACGCCTGATACCAGCAGCACATAGGCCTTCGGGACCGCCAGCCGGATCGGGTCCGGGCTCGGCACCACGGCGGCTTCGGCCACCGCGTCGTGCTCCAGCAGCACGCTCTCCAGCTCGAACGGCGAGATCCGGTAGTCGGAGGATTTGAACACGTCGTCGGTGCGGCCAACGAAGGTCAGATAACCCTCGTCATCGGTGAACACGACGTCGCCGCTGCGATAGATCTCGCCGTCGGTGCCGATCAGCTTGCCGTCGTCGCCCTGATAGCCCTGCATCAGGCCCGCCGGCCGGTCTGCGCCGAGCAGCAAGGTCACCTCGCCTTCCTTCGCGGCGTGGCCGTCATTGTCGGTGACCTGCACGCGATAGCCCGGTAGCGGCCGGCCCATTGAGCCGACCTTGACCTTCTGTCCCGGCGAGTTGCCGGCCAGCGCGGTGGTTTCGGTCTGGCCGTAGCCGTCGCGGATGGTCAGCCCCCAGGCAGATTTGACCTGGTCGATGATCTCCGGATTGAGCGGCTCGCCGGCGCCGCACACCTCGCGCAGCGAGACCTTGAAGCTCGCAAGGTCCTCCTGGATGAACATCCGCCACACCGTCGGCGGCGCGCACAGCGTGGTGACGCCGCAGCGGCCGATGATCGAGAGCAGTCCCTTCGCCTCGAAGCGTGGCTGGTTCGCGATAAAGATCGTTGCGCCGGCGTTCCACGGCGCGAAGAAGCAGCTCCAGGCATGCTTGGCCCAGCCGGGCGAGGAAATGTTGAGATGGATGTCGCCGGGCTGCAGGCCGATCCAGTACATGGTCGAGAGATGGCCGACCGGATAGCTGCGCTGGCTGTGCCGCACCAGCTTCGGCTTTGCCGTGGTGCCCGAGGTGAAATAGAGCAGCATCGGGTCGTCGGCCTTGGTCGGGCCATCGGCCGTGAATGCGTCGGACTGCTTGGCGGCATCCTCGAACGGCAGCCAGCCGTCCTGCGCCTGTGTCGCGCCGACCACGATGCGGACGAGCTTGTCGCTGCCGAGGCCTGCGAATTTCGCGACCTGATCCTGCGTGGCAACCACCGCCCTCGCCTTGCCGCGGTCGAGCCGGTCGCGCAATTCATCCGCGGTCAAGAGCGTGGTGGCGGGGATCACGACGACGCCGAGCTTCATCGCCGCCAGCATGGTCTCCCACAGCGGCACGACATTGCCGAGCAGCAGCAACAGATGATCGCCGCGCTTCAGCCCCTGCGCGCGCAGGAAATTTGCAACCTGGCTTGAGCGGCGCGACAGCTCGGCGAAGGAAAGCTTGGTCTCGTTGCCGCTGGCGGCATCGACGATCCACAGCGCCGGCCGGTCGCGGCTGTCAAGATTTCGCGCCAGTTCGGCATCGAACCAATCGAGCGCCCAGTTGAACGGCACCGGATCGGGCCAGCGAAATCCCTTCACCGCGGCGTCGTAGTCGGTGCGGTGCTTGAGCAGAAAGGCGCGTGCGTCCTGAAATGTGGTCATCCGGCTTCACCACGTATTCTGTCGTCATCCTGAGGAGCCGCGCATTGCGCGGCGTCTCGAAGGATGGCCACGGACACCATCTTTCCATCCTTCGAGGCTCGCTCCGCTCGCATCTCAGGATGACGGCGATTTACTTCGGGGCAAGGGCCCTAACGTGCTGGATAATTCCGGAAAAGTCGACCCCGCCGTGGCCCGACGCGTCGAAGGTCTTATAGATCTCCTGCGCGTGCTTGCCGAGCGGCGTGACCGCGCCGGCGGCATTGGCGGCGTCCTGCGCCAGGGTCAGGTCCTTGACCATCAGGTTCGAAGCAAAACCCGGCTTGTAATCGTTGTTGGCCGGCGACGTCGGCACCGGGCCGGGAACCGGGCAATAGGTCGTCAGTGACCAGCACTGTCCCGACGAGGTCGAGGCGACGTCGAACAGCGCCTGGTGCGACAGGCCGAGCTTTTCGGCGAGCACGAAAGCCTCGCCGACCGCGATCATGGAAATACCGAGGATCATATTATTGCAGATCTTGGCTGCCTGCCCTGCACCGCCCGCGCCGCAATGCACGATCTTCTTGCCCATGTTTGCCAACATCGGCTGGGCCGCCGCGAATGCCTTCGGCTCGCCGCCGCACATGAAGGTCAGCGTCGCGCCCTTGGCGCCACCGGTGCCGCCGGAGACCGGCGCGTCGACCGAGGCCATGCCGTGCTTGGCAGCCAGCACATGCGTCTGCTTTGCGCTTTCGACGTCGATGGTCGAGCAGTCGATGATCAGCGCGCCGTTGGCCATCGCGGGCAGCACCTCGTTCCAGACACCGAGCACGTGCTTGCCGGCCGGCAGCATGGTGATGACGACATCGGCGCCCTTCACCGCAGCAACGCTGCTCTCAGCGATCGCGGCGCCATCACTCCTGGCCTGATCGCGAGACGCTGCGACCAGATCGAACGCGGTCACCTTGTGGCCGGCCTTGACCAGATTGGCGGCCATCGGCCCGCCCATATTGCCGAGCCCGATGAATGCGACGTTTGCCATGGGAAGTCCTCCGCTTGCGACGTTTCTATTTGCTGTCGGGAAATTTCAATTCGTCAGCGCCGATCTCGGCGAAGTAAGGCGTGAGCATCTCCGGCGTCACCTGTTCGATCCGGGCCGGCGACCATGTCGGATTGCGATCCTTGTCGATGACGGCTGCGCGCACGCCCTCGCGGAAATCGTCGCTGGCGAACACCTCGAGCGCGGCGCGATATTCGCGCTTCAGGCACTCTTCCAGCGTCGCGGTCGCGCGCGCCAGCCGCAGCAGTTTCAGCGTCACCACCATGCCGCGCGGCGACTTCTCACTGAGCGTCTTTAGCGTGGCCTGCGCCATATCCGATCCGTCGGCCGTCAGCGCGGCGACGACGTCCTCCATCCGGCCGTGTGCGAACCAGCCGTCGATTTTGGCCTGCATCGCGGCGACAGGGCCAGCCCTCTCGCTAGTGGCGAAGCCTCCGATCAGCCGATCAATCTCGGCCGAACTCGTACCCGGCGTAACCTTGGTCAGCGCCTCGCGCAGCGCCGGCAGCTTTGCGCTCGGCACCACGGCGTCGGCGAATTTGGCGTAGATCGCATCGGGTCCGTTCATGGTGGTGCCGGTGAGCCCGAAATAGGTGCCGATCTCACCCGGCGAGCGCGACAGCAGATAGGTGCCGCCGACATCGGGGAAGAAACCGAGGCCGACCTCGGGCATCGCGAGCTTGGTCCGCTCCGTCACCACGCGGTGGCGGCTATGCGCCGACAGCCCGACGCCGCCGCCCATCACGATGCCGTCCATGAAGGCGACATAGGGCTTTGGGAACTTCTTGATCCGCGCGTTGAGGATGTATTCGTCGCGCCACAGGATCTTGCCGAGATCGCCCTTGACCTTGGAGCTCACCCAGAGCGCGCGGATGTCGCCGCCGGCGCACAGGCCACGCTCGCCCGCGCCCTCCAGCACGATGACAGCGACATCGGGATCGGCCTCGAACGCATCGAGCGCCCTGTCGATGTCGTGGAACATCTCCAGCGTCACGGCATTGATCGCCTTCGGCCGGTTGAGCCGGATAATGCCGGCAGAACCTTCCTTGCGCGCGATCAGGTCGCCCTCGGCTGCTGCCGCATCATTCATCGCGCGCCCTCGATCAACTTGCGCGACACGATCAGCCGCATGATTTCATTGGTGCCTTCGAGGATCTGGTGCACGCGCAGATCGCGCACGATCTTCTCGACGCCGTATTCGCTGAGGTAGCCGTAGCCACCATGCAGCTGCAGCGCCTGGTTGGCGACCTCGAAGCCGACATCGGTGCCAAACCGTTTTGCCATCGCGCACAGCATGGAAGCGTCCGGATCCTTGCGGTCGAGCGCGGCGGCCGCCCGCCACAGGAAGGTGCGTGCGGCTTCCAGCTCGGTCGCCATGTCGGCGATCTTGAATTGCAGCGCCTGGAATTCGTCGAGGCGTTTGCCGAATGCCTTGCGGTCCTTCATGTAGGCCAACGCCTTGTCGAGCGCCGCCTGCGCGCCGCCGAGCGAGCACGCCGCGATGTTGAGCCGGCCGCCGTCGAGCCCGGCCATCGCGATCTTGAAGCCGATGCCCTCCTCGCCGAGCCGGTTCGCGATCGGCACGCGTGCGTTCTCGAACATGACAGCGCGGGTCGGCTGCGCATTCCAGCCCATCTTGCGCTCGTTATTGCCGAACGACACGCCTGGCGTCTTGCCGTCGACGACAAGCGTCGAGACGCCGCCGGGTCCGTCGCCGCCGGTGCGCACCATCGCCACCAACAGGTCGGTGCTGCCGGCGCCGGAGATGAACTGCTTCTGGCCGTTGAGCACGTAATGATCGCCGTCGCGCACCGCGCGGGTGCGCAACGCGGCAGCGTCGGAGCCGGCACCCGGCTCGGTCAGGCAGTAGCTGGCGATCAGCTCCATGGTGCAGAGCTTCGGCAGCCATGTGTGGCGCTGGGTGTCGCTGCCATAGGCATCGATCATCCAGGACGCCATGTTGTGGATCGAGATGAAGGCCGACGTGGTCGGGCACCCCGTCGCCAGCGCCTCGAAGATCAGCGCCGCGTCGAACCGCGTCATCGCCGAGCCGCCGACATCGTCCTTGATATAGATGCCGCCGATGCCGAGGCCTGCTGCCTCGCGCATCACGTCGACTGGAAAGTGCTTTGTCTCGTCCCATTCGAGCGCGTGCGGCGCGATCTTCTCCGCCGCAAACGCCCGCGCCATGTCGCGAACCGCGATCTGGTCCTCGTTGAGAGCGAACTGCATCTCGCCGCCTAGCCCTGAAGGTTACCCCACCGTCTCATTGCGAGGAGCGAAGCGACGAAGCAATCCATTCTTCCACGCGGGGGATAGATGGATTGCTTCGCTGCGCTCGCAATGACGTTCCCGGAAATTACTTCATCGTCGGGATCGAGAACTCCGCGCCTTCCTTGACGCCGGACGGCCAGCGCGAGGTCACCGTCTTGGTCTTGGTGTAGAAGCGGATCGAGTCCGGACCGTGCTGGTTGAGGTCGCCGAAGCCGGACTTCTTCCAGCCGCCGAAGGTGTAATAGGCGATCGGCACCGGGATCGGCACGTTGATGCCGACCATGCCGACATTGACCTTGGCGGCGAAGTCGCGCGCGGCGTCGCCGTCGCGGGTGAAGATCGCGACGCCGTTGCCGTAGTCGTGGTCGGACGGCAGCGCCAGCGCCTCGTGATAGTCGTGGGCGCGCACCACCGAGAGCACCGGGCCGAAGATCTCTTCCTTGTAGATCCGCATGTCCTTGGTGACGTTGTCGAACAGCGAACCGCCGAGATAGAAGCCCTTCTCGTAGCCCTGCATCTTGAAGCCGCGGCCGTCGACCGCGAGCGTCGCGCCTTCCTTGATGCCGATGTCGATGTAGCTCTTGACCTTCTCGACCGCCTCGCGGGTCACCAGCGGGCCGTAATCGGCCGACGGATCGACCGAGGTGCCGATCTTGAGCGACTCGACGCGCGGGATCAGCTTCTCCATCAGGCGGTCGGCGGTGGTCTTGCCGACCGGCACCGCGACCGAGACGGCCATGCAGCGCTCACCGGCGGAGCCGTAGCCGGCGCCGATCAGCGCATCGACCGTCTGGTCCATGTCGGCATCCGGCATCACGATGGCGTGGTTCTTGGCGCCGCCGAAGCACTGGCAGCGCTTGCCGGTCTGCGCGGCGCGCTCGTAGATGTACTGCGCGATCGGGGTCGAGCCGACGAAGCCGATCGCCTTGATATCGGGATCGTCGAGGATGGCGTCGACCGCCTCCTTGTCGCCGTTGACGACGTTGAGGATGCCGGCCGGCAGGCCCGCCTCGATCATCAGTTCGGCGAGCATCATTGGCACGCCGGGATCGCGCTCCGACGGCTTGAGGATGAAGGCGTTGCCGCAGGCGATCGCCGGCGCGAACTTCCACATCGGGATCATCGCCGGGAAGTTGAACGGCGTGATGCCGGCGACCACGCCGAGCGGCTGGCGCATCGAATAGATGTCGATGCCGGGGCCGGCGCCCTCGGTGTACTCGCCCTTCATCAGATGCGGGATACCGCAGGCAAACTCGGCGACCTCGAGGCCGCGCTGGATGTCGCCCTTGGCGTCGGGAACGGTCTTGCCGTGCTCGCGCGCCAGCAGCTCGGCGAGCTTGTCGTAGTCGCGCTGCACCAGCTCGAGGAACCGCATCATGACGCGGGCGCGGCGCTGCGGGTTGGTGGCGGCCCATTCCGGCTGCGCGGCCTTGGCGTTCTCGACCGCGGCGCGGAGCTCGGCCTTGGAGGCCAGCGCCACCTTGGCCTGGACCTCGCCGGTCATCGGCTCGAAGACGTCAGCCGTGCGGCCCGACGTGCCCTTGACCTCCTTGCCACCGATGAAATGTCCGATTGAGCGCATGAACAAACCTCCCTGAAGCACCTGAATCGCCGCTCCTCGCGGCGGGATCGCTTTACAAACCCTATTGACCCTGCATTTTATGGGATTCAAGTCCGATAAATTGCACCATAGATGTGCGGAAATGCTGGATCAAGGCGGCGGCACAATTGACTGGGACGACTTCCGTTTCGTGCTTGCCATCGTGCGCGGCGGGTCGGTTTCGGCTGCCGCCAAGCAGCTCGGCGTCGATCATGCCACAGTGATCCGCCGTGTAGACCGGCTGGAGCGCCACCTCTCCGCAAAACTGTTTGATCGGCGCAAGACCGGCTATCTGCTGACCGAGGCCGGCCAGCGCGTCGCCGACAGCGCGGAGGCGATGGAATCCACCATCGTCGCCAACCAGGAGGCGGTCGGCGGCTCGCGCGCCCACCTCACCGGCACGGTGCGGATCGGCGCTCCCGACGGCTTCGGCAGCCACTTTTTGGCCTCGCGGCTGGTCAAGTTCACCGAGCGGTATCCCGATCTCGATCTGCAGCTCGTCGCCACCGCGCGGCTGTTCTCGCTCTCCAAGCGCGAGGCCGACATCGCGATCAGCCTGACCATGCCGAAGGAAGGCCGCATCGTCGGCCGCAAGCTCCTGGACTACACGCTCGGGCTTTATGCCGCACCCGCCTATCTCGCCCAGGCGCCGGCAATTGCTGCGCGCGCCGACCTGCCGCGGCATCGGTTCGTCGGCTATATCGAGGAGCTCCTGTTCACGCCGGAGCTCGACTATCTGCCGCAGGTCTCGCCAAAGATCTCGGCGAAATTCCGCAGCGCCAATCTGATCGCGCAGCTCAACGCCACCATCGCCGGCTTCGGCATCGCCGTGCTGCCGCACTTCATGGCAACGGCCCACCCCGAGTTGCAGCCGGTGCTGCCGGACGAGGTGCGGATCTCCCGCACCTTCTGGCTGCTGATGCACGCCGACAGCAAGGACCTCGCCCGCATCCGCGCGGTGGCGGACTACGTCTACGAGACCGTGGAAGCCGAGCGCGCGCTTTTTAGCGGGGTGTGAGGTGGACACCGTGTTATTCCCGTCATCCTGAGGAGCGCGTAGCGCGTCTCGAAGGATGCACGGCCCGGCTGGTGGCCGTCGACCCTTCGAGACGCGCGCGATGCGCGCTCCTCAGGGTGACGGATCGAATATTAGGCGCGCTGCACCAGTTGGCGCTTAAAGCGCTAATTCACCTTCTTCTTCGCCGGTGCCTTGGCCCCGGCGGCACGTCCCAGCACCGCCTCGCGGCCCGCGCTCAGGATCTCGTCGGACATTTCGCCGCTGCCGGCGATGCGCGACATCACGATGGTGCCCATCATGGTCGCCAGCGTCGCCATCGCCTGCTTGCGGGCGGTCTTGCGCGGCACGTCGATGATCTGGTCGGCCATCATGTCGATCATCTGGTCGAGCTTGAGGGCGAACGCCTTGCGGGTCTTCGGGCTCTCGCGGGCGATCTCGGCGCCGAGCGCCGGGATCGCGCAGCCCTGGCCGGGATCGTCGCGGTGCACCGCCGAAAGATAGCCGTCGATGATGGTCGAAAGTCGCTTCTCCGGCGGCGTGTCCGCGGCGACCTTGCGCCAGCGCTCGATGGCGCGGTCCATCGCGTAGCTGAAGGCCTCGATCACCAGCGCCTCGCGCGAGTCGAAATGCGCGTAGAAGCCGCCATGGGTCAGGCCGGCGTCCTTCATCAGGTCCGCGACGCCGATGCCGTGGGCGCCCCGCTCGCGCAGCCGCGTCGCGGCCTTCTTGACGATCCGCGCGTGGGTCTCCTGCTTGTGTTCTTTCGAATAGCGCATGCCGGTCTCATGGAATGTTTCTAATCATATAATAGCAGATTTGCGGCCGGAATGCTGCAGTTATTTCGCCTTGTCGGCCACTTTCGGTTCCCCGCCGAGCATCGAAAACATCGCGGTCGCGTGCACCGCAAGATTGCCCTTGCCGTCGCGGACGAAGCCCTCGGTGTAGCTGGTCTGGCGCCCGAGCTTGATCACCTTGCCTTCGGCGCTGATGGTGCCCGACCGTGCCGACAGCGGCCGCAGATAGGTCAGCTTGAGGTCGAGCGTCACCGAAGTCTGCCCCGCCGGCAGCATGGTCGAGATCGCACAGCCCATCGCGGTATCGAGCAGCGCCGCGGCGGTGGCGCCGTGCAGCAGGCCGATGGTGTTTTCCAGGCTCTCATGCGGCTCGAGTTCCATCACGATGCGCCCCTGCTCGACCACGGCCATGCGGAAGCCGATCAGCTTGGCCATCGGCGGGCGGCGGCAACCGGCCGTCGCGGATCGCGCGCATCGCCTCGATCCCGGACATCGACAGCGCCGCTTTCGCCACCGGTCCGGGCGCCTGCCATTCCACCACGCGGGTGCGCGTTAGATCGGGCGAACGAAGATCGATGCTTTCGGCGGCGGTCATGACGGCTCCATTTATATGACGACTATAATTCTATAGATCCGCATCCCTCGGCGCAACCGCCGCACCCGGTCCCTTGACAGAGCCATGCTTTGTCCGGGACATGGCGCAAGTCATTCCGGGGCGACGCAAGCACCAGACCCGGAATCTCGAGATTCCGGGTCTGGTGCTTGCGCACCATCCCGAAATGACTTGTCGATCCATTCCTGCGCCGGGGCTTTTCCATGGACATGCTCAATCCCCACTGCGGCATCGCCCGCGACGACAGAGGCGTCGTCCGCCTCACCATCTGCAACGCCGGCAAGCTGAACATCGTGAGTTCCGCGGTCACCAACGGCGTGCGCGAGGGTTTTGAGCATCTGGCCGCCGATCCGAGCATCCGCGCGGTGATCCTGGCCGGCGAAAGCGAGCGCAGCATGATCGGCGGCGCCGACATCAAGGAGATGGCGACGCTCGACCAGACATCCGCCGAAGCATTCATCAGCCGACTGCGCGACCTCTGCGAGGCCGTGCGCAAATTCCCGGCGCCGGTGATCGCCCGCCTGCCCGGCTGGTGCCTCGGCGGCGGCCTCGAGGTCGCGGCCGCCTGCGACGTCCGCGTCGCCGCGCATGACGCGATGTTCGGCATGCCCGAGGTGCGCGTCGGCATCCCCTCGGTGATCCACGCCGCGCTGCTGCCGCGCCTGATCGGCTGGGGCCGCGCCCGCTGGCTGATGATGACCGCGGAGAACATCGACGCCCAAACCGCACTCGCCTGGGGCCTGGTCGACACCGTGGCAAAGCCCGGCGGCCTCGACGACGCCGTCGAACGCACCGTCAAGGCGCTGCTGGAATGCGGCCCCGAGGCGCTACGCATCCAGAAGGACCTGCTGCGGCAATGGGAAGAGCTGCCGCTGACCGAGTCGGTGAACCTCAGCGTCGGCGTGTTCGGAAAGTCGTTTCAGACCGGCGAGCCGCAGCGCCTGCTGCAGGGATTTTTGGACCGGAAGCGGTAGCGGTTCAGCACCTGTGGCCCGTATGAGCGCCGCGACATGTCATCTGTAGCCCGCATGAGCGAAGCGACATGCGGGGCCGGATGCCCCGGATATCGTTTCGCTCATCCGGGCGACGCTTGCTGCGTCCTCGCCACACATTCGCCGATGCGTCGATCGGCCAGAGGCCGGGCTACCACCAGCGGCTAGCTCGAGACCGGGATCTCGATCAGCACCAGCGTGCCGCGGCCTGGTTCGCTTTCCAGCGCGATCCGGCCGCTGAGCGACGACACCACGGTATTGAAGGCGATGTGCAACCCGAGCCCGATATTGCCCCGCTCCCGCCCGGTGGTGAAAAACGGATCGAACACGCGGGCCTGCAAATCCTCGCGGATGCCGACGCCTTGGTCGGCGCAGGCGATCCGGGCCAGCGCCTGTTCCGGCTGCGTCACCGTCATGGTGAAGCGTCCGCCGCGGCCGTCGGGATAAGCGTGCGCCGCGGCGTTGAACGCCAGGTTGCTGATCACCTGCGCCAGTGCGCCGGGATAGCTGTTCAGAACGATGCCTTGCGGGCAGTCGAGTTCGACGATCAATCCCTGCCGGGACAGCAGCGGCCCGAGCTTTGCGATCAGCTCGGACAGCCATCCGCCCAGCTCGAACGTGTGACGCTCCTCGTCGGCCTGATGGATGGCGACTTGCTTGAAGCTGTGCACCATCTCGGATGCCCGATGCAGGTTTTCCGAGGTCAGTCGAAGGCCGTTCTCGATCCGTGCAATGCCCCTTGTCAGGTCGGAGCGCCGGACAGCGGTGCCGCTCAGCGCCTCGCTCATCGCGCGAAGATCCGCCTCCATCGTCGTTGACGTGGTCAGCGCGAGGCCAAGCGGCGTGCTGACCTCGTGTGCGACACCGGCGACGAGCTGCCCGAGCGAGGCCAGCTTCTCGGCCTGCACGAGCTGCGATTGCGTCGCGTGCAGATCGCGCAACGAGGCTTCGGAACGCTCCTTTTCCTGCTTCAGCGCCTGCGCCGTTCGAAACTGCTGGCGCGCGCGGAACTCGCGGGCGGCGACGGCGTAAAGCGACAGCGCAAAGGCGTTGAGGACCAGGGAATGATTGATGAAGCGCAGCCCCGGCGGCAAAGCCGGCCCGAGCGATTCAGCGATGCATAGCGCAATCCATGTCGTGAGACAGAACACCGCCAGTGGCCCGATCCGCAGCGGCAGCATGGTCGAGACGAACAGGATCACCATCATCACGCCGGGTGCCGCATAGGTGAATCCCGAGGGCAGCACGAGGTAGACGCTCGGCAGCACGCAGCCTGGAACGACGCAATAGACGAGGAAGATCGTCTCGGCCCACGGCTTCATCGCCGGCACCGAGAGCAAGGCGGTGAGCGGCAGCAGGACCAGCACGGCGACCCCGCCGCGGATCGCCAGCGTGGTCGCCACGACGTCGGGATAGAGCACCCAATCCCAGAACGCATATCCGGCATAGGTGAAGGCGCCGAGCAGCATCGCGACCTGCGTCCAGCCGATATTGCCCCGCACGTACTGGTCTACAAATCGGCGCTCCTCGACGATGTCGTCGAAGCGCAGTCCAAGGCGGGTCAAAAGACGGAGCATTACAATATCAAACGAAAAAGGCCTGGCACTGGAACTTGGCACTGGAAATGGGAGCGTCGAAAATGATCTACGACAGCTTGCCCGCGCTGTCGCGTCCTTTTGGCGCATCGGCGACCGCGGCGCGGCATCGCGCCGCGCCCCTCACCGGGCGTTGGCCGGGGCGTGGGTCGGCCAGAGATCGGCGCGCCAGTGCAGCGCGATTGCCAGCATGGCGATGAAGCCGGCGGCGGCGAGCAGCGTGCCGGTCGCGGTGTAGCCGATCAGGTCGATCAGGCTGCCGGCGGCGAGCAGCCCGAGCGGCAGGCCGTAGATCACCATCATGCGCACGCCCATGACGCGGCCGCGCAGATGCGCGCTGGCGTTGCGCATCAGCATCACGGCGGCCGAGATCATCGACATGCTCTGCGCGATGCCGGCGAGCAGCAGGCAGGCCATCGCGACCGGCATGGTCCGGAGCTCGACGAACACCAGCAGCATGGCGTACCAGGCGAGCGTCGCGCCGATCAGGAGCCGCGCGATGCGTACCCCGCCGGCCATGCTGAGCGTGATCGAGCCGATCAGCGAACCCACCGCAAAGCTTGCCGAGAGATAGCCGAGCCCGGTCTGGTCGGTATGGAAGATGTCGCGCGCGACATAGGGCAACAGGCCGTTGGTGAGCGGGAACGCCGTGAGGTTGGCGAGGAACGCGACGCAGAGCGCGGCGCGCATGCCCGGGCCGCTCCAGGCATAGACGATGCCCTCCTTGAGGTCGCGCAGCAGCTTTGAACCCGGCGCGTCGCCGGCCGCGAGATCGGTCGTGCCATGCGACTTGGGGCGGCTCATGCAGAGCATCAGGATGGCGGCGACGAAGTAGAAGCCGGCGATCCCGACATAGACATAGCCAATGCCCAGCGCCGCGAACAATCCGGCCCCGGTCAGGGCTCCTGCGATACGCGCCGAGTCCTGCGTGGTGCGCGCCAGGCTGATGGCGCCGACCAGCTGCTCCGGCGGCATGATGTCGGCGAGCAGCGCGCCGCGCACGCCGAGATCCGACGGGCGGATCACACCCATGATTGCGACGATGATCATGACGTTCAGCGGGGCGAGATGCCCGGTCAGCGCCAGCGTCATGATGGTGCCGGCGAGCACCGTATAGGCAAAGCGCATCACGGCGAGCAGATCGCGGTGCCCCATGCGGTCGCCGATCATGCCGACGACCGGCGCGACCAGCGTGCCGACATATTGCAGCGACGCCAGCACGGTGAGCAGCAGCACCGAGCCGGTCTCGACCATGATGTACCAGCCGAGCACCAGCGTCTCGACCTCGAACGCCCAGGAGGTGAGCAGATCGGACGGCCATTGAAAGCGATAGCTGCGGATGCGAAATGGCGCGAGCGCGGAGGTCCGCGTGGTCCCGCTCAAGACGCGATGACGCGTGTCACGGCGTGTCCTGCCCTTTTTCCTTGTTCTTCTGGGTCTTGCTTCTTGGTCGTGCTTGCGGCGCTTTGAATTCGTCTCGAGTCGCTTGGGAGAACGCTCTGTTCCGTCAGCGTAGCGCCGAGTCGATTGGTGTCAATCGAGGCCGCCGCATGCGGCCATGCACGATTGTATCCGCAGCGACGTGATGGCGTAGCCTCGCGAATCGCAGGCCCTACATCGGCGGCGCGGCGCGCCGCAGCATGAAATGGGTGGGTATGAAGGCGAGCAGTGGCAGGCCGATCATCAGGCCGGTCAGCCACACCAGCGGCGGCACGAAGCCTTGCGCCGCCCTGTCGCTGGTGCCGAAGACGTAGTTGATGTTGACCGGGGTCATGCCCGGGTCCGGCCGCGGTCCCGGCATTACAAAGTAGCAGATCAGCAGCAGCGCCCATGCCAGCACGCTCCAGACGATCAGCGCGCGCTGGTCATAGCCGAGCCGCCAGACCAGGAACAGCAGCAGGAACGGCAGCCAGCCGTGGAAGCCCGACAGGAACCGCAGGAACAGCGAGAGGTTCTGGTCGAACATGTAGTCGGTCATTCCGGTGAGCGAGCAGCCGGCGACATGGGCGAGAAAGTCGATCACCCAAAATGTTTGCGGCACAAGGAGTCCGACGGCGCACATCGAAATCAACAGCGCGCTCTCGGTCCAGACCCCGATCAAGGTGAGGATCAGGCAGACATCGCAGAAATACAGAAAGTTGGTCGGCCCGTAGCAGTAGGTGTACACCGGCACCAGGACAGCCATGAAGGCGCTGAAGCCGATCTTGACGGAGAGCGGAATGCGGGCGGACGGCTGCTCGACGGCGATCACGGACATTGCGGTGGGACTTTCCATTGCACAATCCGCCAGCCCTAGCGCCGGATCGGTAAACAGACCCGTATTCCGCAACCTTGAATTGATCGGCGTCCGGGAATTCGGTTAACGCCAACTCAGCGGCGCCGGTACAGTTTTAGCCGCCCGCGCGCGCGATGATCGTACTAGCATGTCTGTTCCGAAGCCGCGGAGGACGACATGAACGCCTTCGAAGTTTTCGCGATCTACCTGGCGCCCTTTGTAATCATCGCGATCGCAATCCGCCTGCTGATGCAGCGCCATGCCGTCGACCTGCCGGACGTGCAGAAACAAGCGGGCTCCGCGCCGAAGCGACGATTTCTGCTCGGCGCCTGGCGGTCGGATTAGGTCAGGTCGCAGACAAGCTCGGATGCGCCGCCGCCCAGCGAAAATTCTCAATCACTGATTTGCCCGACGGCGCAAGCGACGACCAAGCGAGTGTATGGTTTGTCTGTCTCACCGATCGAGGGACGAATCGCGATCGCCACGAACGGTCGAGATGCGGACACCTATTCGGTGTCGTCCCTGCCTAGTGCGCAATTGCGCACGGGAGCAGGGACCCATAACCACAGGCCGTCATTGTTGAGCGGCGCCCGAACGACGAGTCCCATTCACAATATCCGCTGCGGAGTATGGGTCCTGGCTTACGCAGAGACTACGCCTGGGAAGCAACCGTGCGCTCTCATTCTCCCCGGCATCATCATGAATCGAGGACCATCCTCGTCGTCCTGGCGAAGGCCAGGACCCATTATCCCGAATGCGAATTGCCTCGCTATGCTGGGGCCGCTACCCTCCAACAGCACAAGTCGGTGGTTATTGGTCCTGGCTTTCGCCAGGACGACATTGGTGATGGCGGAACGATCCCATCCCCGACTCATGTGAACACGACATTTTGTCATGAGAGCCGCAGTTGCATTTTTTGCATTGCATCATATGATGACAATAATTCAATCAAATCCCCGGCCTTGAAGGGACTCCTGCCATGGCAACCAGCACCGATCCCGTCGTCATCCTCTCCGCCGCCCGCACCCCGCTCGGCCGCTTCATGGGCGAGCTCGCGCCGCTGCCGGCGCACAAGCTCGGCTCGCATGTGATCGGGGCGGCGCTCGAACGCGCGAAACTCGCGCCCGAGCGCATCGACGAGGTGTTCATGGGCAACGTGCTGCCCGCCGGTCAGGGGCAGGCCCCTGCCCGCCAGGCCGCGCGCGGCGCCAAACTGCCGGATGCCACCGGCGCCACCACCGTCAACAAGGTCTGCGGCTCCGGCATGAAGGCGACCATGCTGGCCCACGACATCATCAAGGCCGGCTCGGCCGAGATCGTGCTGTCCGGCGGCATGGAGAGCATGAGCAATGCGCCGTATCTGTTGCAGAAGGCGCGCGGCGGGTATCGCGCCGGCCACGACCGCATCATCGATCACATGATGATGGACGGGCTCGAGGACGCCTATGAGACCGGCCGCTCGATGGGCGATTTCGGCGAGGCGACCGCGGAGGCCTATCAGTTCACCCGCGCCGACCAGGACGCGTTCGCGATGGAGACGCTGAACCGTGCCCGCAAGGCGGTCGAGGGCGGCGCCTTCAAGGCCGAGATCGCGCCGATCACGCTCGCCGAGAAGGCCGGCCCGCGCATCGTTGCCAATGACGAGCACCCGCTGAAGGTCGATCCGGCAAAAATCCCCGGCCTGAAGCCGGCGTTCCGCGCGGGCGGCACCATCACGCCGGCCGCCTCCTCCGCCAATGCCGACGGCGCCGCAGCGCTGATCCTCAGCCGCCGCTCGCTCGCCGATCGCGATGGACTGCCTGTGCTGGCCGAGATCAAGGGCCACGCCACCCACAGCCAGGAGCCACAGTGGTTCACGACAGCGCCGATCCCGGCGATCAGAAAACTGCTCGACAAGGTCGGCTGGAGCGTCGGCGATGTCGACCTGTTCGAGATCAACGAGGCGTTTGCGGTGGTCGCGATGGCGGCGCAGCGCGATCTCGGCATTCCCAGGGACAGGCTGAACATCAACGGCGGCGCCTGCGCGCTCGGCCATCCGATCGGCGCCACCGGCGCGCGGCTGATCGTGACGCTGCTGCACGCGCTGGAGGCGCAGAACCTGAAGCGCGGCGTTGCCGCGCTGTGCATCGGCGGTGGCGAAGCCACCGCGATCGCCGTCGAGCGGGTCGCGCACTGATCCGGTATGTCGTCATTGCGAGCGAAGCGAAGCAATCCATCTCTTTTCACAAACCGAACGATGGATTGCTTCGTCGCTTCGCTCCTCGCAATGACAGTTAGTTATGAAAGGCGTCCGTGAGGCAGTACGACGGCCTGGCGCCTGAGTCCGAAAATGAGGGAACTATGGCATTTTAGCCATGGCTCCCCTGTGCCATATTGCGCATCACGCAAAGCTTTCACCGCAATCGATCCGGAACACAATGATCTCGAACTGGCTTGCTTCCGCCCTCGCCCGCCGCAACATCCACTACGGCTGGGTGATGGTGGCCGTGACTTTCCTTGCCGCCCTGATCTCCGCCGGCACCGTCGGCGCGCCCGGCGTGTTCATCGTGCCCCTGCAGAAGGAGTTCGGCTGGTCCACCGCCGAGATTTCCTCCGCGCTGTCGATCCGCTTCATCCTGTTCGGGCTGATGGCGCCGTTCGCCGCCGCGCTGATGAACCGCTACGGCCTGCGCAACGTGACGCTGGCGGCGCAGCTGATCGTGGTCTCCGGTCTATTGGCCTCGCTCGCCATGACCCAGGTCTGGCAGCTCATCCTGCTGTGGGGTGTCGTGATCGGAATTGGCACCGGGATGACAGCGCTGGTGCTCGGCGCGACCATCGCTGCGCGCTGGTTCGTGGCGCGGCGCGGCCTCGTGGTCGGCATCCTCACCGCAAGCGTCGCGACGGGACAGCTCGCCTTCCTGCCCCTCCTCGCGACACTGACCGAGCGCTACGGCTGGCGCGTCGCGCTTGGGCTGGTCTGCGTCATGCTCGGCGTCGCCGCCTTCGCCGTGCTGATGGTGATGCGCGACCGGCCGAGCGACGTCGGCCTGCGTCCGTTCGGCGACGAGGGCACCGCGCCGCTACCCGCGCCGCCGCCGGCCAATGCGCCGATCGTGGCCGCCGCGCTCGGCACGCTGCGCGACTCCGCGAAATCCTCGGTGTTCTGGATCCTGTTCGCGACCTTCTTCGTCTGCGGCGCCTCGACCAACGGCCTGGTCCAGGTTCATTTGATCCCGATGTGCCTCGACTACGGTATCCCGCAGGTGCAGGCGGCGAGCCTGCTCGCCGCGATGGGGATCTTCGATTTCTTCGGCACCATCGTCTCGGGCTGGCTGTCGGACCGCTACGACAACCGCTATCTGTTGTTCTGGTATTACGGCCTGCGCGGGCTGTCGCTGCTGTTCCTGCCGTTCTCCGACTTCACGTTCTACGGGCTGTCGCTGTTCGCGATGTTCTATGGCCTCGACTGGATCGCGACGGTGCCGCCGACCGTGCGCCTCACCGCGCAGCGCTTCGGCGCCGAGCGTGCCAACCTGGTGTTCGGCTGGATCTTCGCCGGCCATCAGCTCGGCGCTGGCGCCGCCGCGTTCGGCGCCGGACTGTCGCGCACGATCTATCAGAGCTACCTGCCGGCGTTCTTCATTGCCGGCGCGCTGTGTATCTTTGCCGCGCTGATCGCTCTGGCGATCGCGCGGCCGCAGCCGAAATCGGTGGCGGAGCCGAAGCCGGTCGCGGCCTGAGGCCGCTTCCCGCGCGACGTGCGCCGGTCAGTACGACAGAATGGTGCGCATCCCGAACACCACGCTGTCCTTGATCCGATGCGTTTGCGTCGGATCGTTGGGATCGACGGCGCCGCCGCCGGGATGGGCGATGTATTGAAACATCGGCTGCATGGTGAAATTCGGGTTCACCACGTGCTGGTAGGTGATCTCGAGAATCGCCTCGTAGTCGCGGATCGGATACGGCGTGCCCGTGAAGATCTGGGTGTCGCGGTCGAGCGCACGCGCGGCGTCCGAAATCCTGGCATAGATCGCGGCGATGCCGAACCGATCGTCCGGATATGTCTCGCTGAAGCCGGTGAACAGGAAGCCGCCGTCGACATAGGTGCTGATCAGATTGCGGTCCGATGGGCTGACCGAGGCGCGCATGAAGAACGCCACGCCCTTGTCAGCGTCCGGCCTGGCGCGCGCAAGCAGCTGCTCGTAGACCATGAAGATGCCGTTGTCCCGCCGCAGCCATCGCGTGTCGCCGGAGCTGTCGGGATCAGCGAGCGACAGCCCGTCGGCCGAGAAGCGCTGGTCAGCAAACGAGCCCATGTGATACCAGGCGCCGCCGGTGATGGTCGCCGGCAGCCTGCTCTCGCCGATCTCGAACTTGTATTTGAGCTGGCCGATCCACCATGGCGGATCGTTGACCCGGAAATTCAGCCCGTGGGCGTTCAAGATCTGTGGATCGTCGGCCCCCTGCGGCGGCGAAGCCGAGCCGTCGAACAGTGCCAGATAGGCGGTGATGCGGTCGGACAGATTGGCCTTGAACCGGATGCCGGGCACCGCAAGTGGCGGCGACGGTCCGCCGGCCGGCAGGATGGTGCCGACAATGCCGGGCCAGCCCAGCGCCGAATTGATGAAGATGTCGTCGTACTGACTGTCAATGAACTCGACGTCCGAGCCCTGCTGGCCGACGCGAACCGAGAGTTTGCCGCCGAGCAGCTTCTGCTCGATCCAGAATTCATAGAGCCGCGTCGCCGGCAGCGACTCGACACCGGACACCAGGAACAGGTTGCCGACATAGCTCCGCGACAGCCCGTCGCCGTGAATCTGGTACATGTTGGCGTGGAAGGTCGCGCCGGTCCAGCCCATCGCCTTCTCGAGGTCGATGGTGGTGCCGAGATCGAGACGGCCGGTATAGGCCGCGCCGTTGCTGACGCCGCCGGAGACGTTAGCAAAACCCTCCCCGATATAGGTCAGGCTGAACTGGTAGCCGGCCTCCTCGAGCGCAGCCCGCGTATCCGCAATCCGGTCGGCGACGGGCTTGTCTTCCGCATGCGCCGGCGCGCCGAGCGCGAGGGCCGCGGCCACCAACATCGCGCGGGAAAGAACTCTGCACATCGGGAATGCCGCGGTGCGCTCGCGCTATTTGACGATGCCGAGCCGCCGCATCAGCAGATAAGCCAGCAGCGCCGACCCGATCAGAAGGCCGGCCGCAACCAGGAACCCGCTGTCGACGTCGGTCAACGGCAATCCCTTGGTGTTCATGCCGAAGATGCCGGTGACGAGCGTCGGCGGCAGCAGCATCATGGTGACGACGGACAAGGCATGGAGGTGCTTGTTGCTCTCCTCCTCGAGCTTGAAGCGCAGCTCCTCCTCGAGCAGGCGGCTGCGCTCGTGGAGTTCGACGATATCGTGGTCGAGACCGTCGAGCCGCTGCGCGAGCTTGCCGGCCTGCAGCCGCAGCGCCGGGCTGAGATTGTCGGTGTTCTTCTGCTCGAGCCGGTGAAACAGCACGCGCAGGCCGGCGAGCTGGCGATGCAGTCGCACACAGGTGCGGCGCATCCGGCTCAGATTCTTGCGCAGCTCCGATCCGGTATCCTCGGCGAGCACCCGCTCCTCGATCGCATCGATATCGGTGCCGATCTTGTCCGCCATGCGGTCCAGGGTATCGGCGATCTCGTCGACGATCTTCTCCAGCAGCGCCGCGACGCTGCCGACGCGATGGCCACCCTCGAGCACGCGGCGCGTCGCATCGGCGGAGCACAGCGCCTGATGGCGGCCGCTGACCAGGAGGCGTTCGGTCATCGCAAAGCGGAGAAAGCCGGTCTCCCGGGTCGCGGCGTCGATATCCCGCACCAGATCGGAAAACACGCCGTAGACGCAATTGTCGACGACGTGGATCTGCTGGAAATTGTCATTCGACAGCAAGAGGTCCCGCGCCAGCTGCGGGATGTGCATGTTGGCGAGCCATGCCCGGGTGCGGACGTCGGTCAGGTTGAAGTGCAGCCACAGCCTTCCGTCATGGCTCGGCTCGATCGGCGCATCGATCGGAAGCGCCTCGGCACGGCCGTCGTGATACAGGCGGAACGCCCAGACCAGACCGGGGACCGCCTCGCGGGTCAGCAGCGACCCGACCGGAGCGGGAGGTGGATCAGCCAGCATGGCCCGCCCCCAAGGCAATCGATAACGCAACCGCGCGAAATGACATGTTCAAGGCCTCGCCCACGCGCAACGCTGAGCAAGCGCGTCCCTTCGACGGAACATAGGAGGACGCGCCTGTTACAGTTTTATGTCAGCGACCGCCCTACTCCGCCGCAAGACCGGTCGGCGCCGCCGCCTCCGCGGCCTCCTTGTTGTAGTCGTGCACGACGCGGCCGAACGGCAGCGTCAGATCGGCGAGGAAGTGATGCGCGCCGACGACACGCTTGACCGGGAAATCGGCGACCGGTGCATTGACATGCGGCACCAAATGCAGCCGGCCGGGTCCGATCCAGGAGCCCTTGACGACGATGTCGGTCAGGTTGATCGCGACCAGCTGGCAGACCTCGAGATGCCCGTCGACGCCGGGGATCATCTTCAGATTAACTTGCGTCTTCGACAGCGTGGCGCGGGTGACGTCGCCATTGCCCGCCATGCTCTCGTGCTTGTAGCCCATCGTGCCCATCGCAACGAGCTGGCCGGCATATTCCAGCGTGCCGGTCAGCGTGTCCTTGACGATCTCGAGCTTGGGATGAGCGTACTTCTTTGGAAAGCCCCAGATCTCGCGGCCGGCCGCGATCGGCGGATCGTCGTCGAGGTACATCTGGCAGACGAAGTTGACCTCTTCGCCATGCAGGCGCGCGGGGATCACGAGGCCGGACTCGGTGTAGCTGCCGAAGCCGGAGCTGTCGGGCATCTTGATCCATTCGTAATGCACGAACGCCTGCTCGATCGGCTCCAGCGGCTCGGGCAGGCCGGCGCGGATCAACTCCGGATCGGTCTCATAGGTGATGACGAGGAATTCGCGATCGATGAAGCGATACGGACCGGCGGGATAGCTCGGGCCGGCGGCCGGCATCGACGGAAGCTTGAGCAGATATTCCCTGCGCATCGCAATAACCCCCTGTTTGAAAAGTTTGCCCGAAAGCTAGCGGCCGAGATTGACAGCGATGTGAGGAATTTCCGTCAGGCGCATGACCTGCGTTTCGTGGCGGAGCCCAATGCTAACCATGCAGGCGGGCATGCCGGATGCGCCGTGCGCGGGCGCCGCAATTGTCATCACGGCGTCATCGGCGCGCTGAATTCTCGCCGCGAATTTTTGGAGTGTCTGATATGGACGCGCGAACCCCGCATTTCGACGATATCGATCACGCGACGCCGGGCTGGCGTCCGGAAGGCTGCGATCGCGTGGCCCTGGTCCTGCAGGGCGGCGGCGCACTCGGCGCCTATCAGGCTGGCGTCTATCAGGCGCTGCATGAATCCAACATCGAGCCCGACTGGGTCTGCGGCGTCTCGATCGGCGCGATCAACTCCGCGATCATCGCCGGCAATCCGCCCGAAAAGCGGCTGGAACGGCTGCACACGTTCTGGGATCGCATCACCAGCCGCAAGATCTGGCACTACACCCCGGACGGCGACATCTTCCGCAAGGCGCGCAATTTCACCAGCTCATGGCTGACGACCACGCTCGGACAACCCGGCTTCTTCACCCCGCACCAGACCAATCCGTGGTTCAGCCAGGCCGGCGCGCGCACCGCCACCAGCTACTACGACACCACGCCGCTGCGCGAGTCCTTGCTCGAGCTGGTCGATTTCGACCGCATCAATTCCAAGAAGATACGCTTCGCGGTCGGCGCAGTGAACGTGCTCTCCGGCAACTTCATCTATTTCGACAATGCCCGTGACGAGATCATTCCCGAGCACATCATGGCGAGCGGCGCGCTGCCGCCGGCGCTGCCGATGGTGAAGGTCGGCACCGATCATTTCTGGGACGGCGGCATCGTGTCCAACACGCCGCTGCAGCATCTGCTCGACCAGGAAGACAACATGAATTCGCTGGTGTTCCAGGTCGACCTGTTCTCGGCGCGCGGCGCGCTGCCGCGGGACATCCAAGACGTGATGGCCCGGCACAAGGACATCATGTATTCGTCGCGCACCCGCTACAACACCGACGTCTATCGCAAGACCTACAATCTGCGCACCGCCCTGCACGATGCGCTGGGAAAAATCCCCGACGATCAGCTGTCGGACGAGGAGCACCAGCTCAAGAAGGCAAACGCCCGGCTGCCGGGCATCACGCTGTTGCAGCTGATCTATCAGCAGAAGGCCTATGAGGGCGACGCCAAGGACCACGAATTTTCCGGCACCTCGATGCGCGAGCACTGGGTGAGCGGGCACGAGGACACCAAGCGCTCGCTGAAGCGGCGCGAATGGATCAAGATGCCCGAGAACGGCATGGGCATCGTGATCCACGACGTGCATCGGGAGGCGGAGTAAATAAGGCCGTCATTGCCGGGCTTGACCCGGCAATCCATCCCGCTTCGGATGACTCATTCGATGGATGCGCGGGTCAAGCCCGCGCATGACGCGTTGAGTCTGAGGGCCCTTACGGCCGCGTCGACATGTTGCTCGGCGGACCAGCCTTGCGGATCGGTTCGGCGAGGCGCGCGAACTCGCAGAGCAGCGAGCGCGTCTTGCGCGGATCGATCACCTCCTCGACCCAGAACTTCTCGGCCGAGCGGAACGGCGAGCGCAGCTTGTTGAGGCGATCCTCGATCTCGCGCAGCTTGGCGGCGGGATCGGCGGCCGCATCGATCTCGGCGCGATAGGCCGCCTCGATGCCGCCTTCCAGCGGCAGCGAGCCCCAATAGGCCGACGGCCACGCATAGCGCATCGAGAAGCGGTTGGCCGGCTGATGCACCACGCCGGCGACGCCGAAGGCGTTGCGGATGATGATGGTGCACCAGGGCACCGTGCTCTGGTTGACCGCCGCCATCGCCCGCACGCCGTGGCGGATGGTCGCCGTCTTCTCCGCCTCAAGCCCGATCATGAAGCCCGGGCAGTCCATCAGGTAGACCACCGGCAGATGGAAGGTCTCGGCGAAGTCGACCCAGCGCACTACCTTCTGGCAGGCGTCCGCGGTCCACGAGCCGCCATAGTGGAACGGATCGCTGGCGAGCAGCAGCACCGCCCTGCCCTCGATCCGTGCCAATCCGGTGATGATCGGGCGGCCGAAATTGGTGCCGACCTCAAAGAACGAGCCCTTGTCCACGACGGCATCGATGATCGGCCGCATCTTGTAGACCTGCCGGCGGTTGCGCGGCACGGCGGTGAGCAGCGATTCCTCTGCACGTTCCGGATCGTCGGTGCAGGGAATGGTCGGCGGCAGGTCGTAGACCGACGACGGCAGATAGGACAGGAAACGCCGCGCGTAGTCGAACGCCTCCTCTTCGGTCTCGACGGCCTGATCGATCGCGCCGGCGCGGGTCTGGATGTCGGCGCCGCCGAGCTCCTGCTTGGTCAGATCCTGACCGAGGCGCTTCACCACCGGCGGGCCGGCGACGAACATCGCGGAGCTCTTGGTCATGACCGAGTAGTGCGTGGCGGCAAGCCGTGCGGCACCGAGGCCCGCGACCGAGCCGAGCCCGAGACCGACCACCGGCACGCGGGCCAAATTGGCGGTCGTGTACCAGTACCAGCGCGTACCGCCGACGCCGCCGGGCAGATTGGCGGCGCCCCTGGTCTCGATCGTCTTCACCGAGCCGCCGCCGCCGGAGCCCTCGATCACGCGAACGATCGGCAGGCGAAAGTCGTGCGCCATCTCCTCCGCCATCAACGGCTTGGCGGAAATCGATGCATCCGCCGAGCCGCCGCGCACGGTGAAGTCGTCGCCGACCACGACGACGGTGCGGCCGTCGACCCTGGCGCGGCCGAACACGCAGTTCGCCGGCGTCAGGTGCTTGAGCTCGTTGCTCTCGTCATATTCGGCGATGCCGGAGATGGCACCGACCTCGTGAAAGCTGCTCTGGTCGACGAGCTTGTCGATGCGCTCACGAACCGTGAGCCGGCCCTGGTCGCGTTGCCGCTTGACCTTGTCAACGCCTCCCATCTCCCGCGCGAACGCTTCGCGGCGGGCGAGGTCGTCGAGTTCCGGCTTCCAGTTCATTCACTGCTCCCGTCTTGATGATTTTGTTGTTGTTATGGGCGGTCACCGGAAGCGACTTGCGCTCGATCCGATTGCTGAAGATGTCGCCGTCGGCGCCTTCGAGCAGGCTGCCGAGCGCGGCGGCGAGCTCGACCATTTGCGGCGCGACCTCGCGATGCAGCCGCGCCTCGTCATACATCGCCGAGAGTAGGCCGATCGTGGTGACCACATAGGTCTGATACTGCGGCGACCACAGCGGCACCGCGACGCCGTTGATGTGCGGGCTCCACAGGCCGCAGGCGACGACGTAGCCGTGCTCCTGCAAATGCCGGCGGTTGGCCTCGATGCGCGGCGTCAGCATCTTGGCGCTGTCGGGCAATTCGCCTTCCATCTCGGCGATCAGCGCGTCGCCGACCGCGGGATCGAGCGCGGCCGTGTAGGCGTGGCCGGCCGCGGTGGTCGCCATCGAAATCCGGCTGCCGGTGGCCTCATGCAGGCCCAGCGCGTTCGCCGCGCGGGCGAACTCCAGATAGACCAGGTGAAAGCGGTCGGGGATGACGAAGCCCACCGTGCCGGGCAACTGATCGGCGACATCCTGCAGGCGCAGCCGGATCAGATTGCGCAACTGCAGCCCCTTCATCATCGTGGTGCTCATCGCGACCGCGCTCGGGCCGATGCGATATTTCTGGTCGCGCGGCAGATAGACGAGCTGTCCCATCCGCGTCAGCGTGTGTGTCAGTCGCGACACCGTCGAACGCGGCAGGCCGCAGCGGTTCGAGATCTCGAGATTGCCGAGCCGGGCCTCGTGTCCCTCGAAGCACCGCAACACATCGAAGGCGCGCGACACCACCTGGATGACATCGCCATCGCCTGTCTCGCTGGCGAGCATTCCCTGCCTGCTAAGCCGTTCCGAGCGCCTTCCCATCTGTTTGGCTCCATTCCGTCCTACGGAATAAAATTCCACTTGCAGAAGAAGCTACCTCAGGCAATCTGCCGCCACAACAAAAAGCCGTTCGCCGGATGAAATTTCCGCAAGACGGTATCGGAGAGTGGAATGCCAGAGATCAAGGTTGTGACCGAAGTTGCCGGGCGCGTTTGCGCGCTTCCTGTCGAGACCGGCAGCAGCATCGGCAATGGCGACGAGATTGCGTTCGTCGAAGCGATGAAGATGGAAATACCGGTCACGTCGACGACAGCAGGCAAAATCAAGTCGATTCTGGTCAAGATCGACGATGTCATCGCCGAAGGCCAGGCGGTCGCGATCGTCGAGACCTGAGATCCCACCCCTGCCATCCGGCCGCGACAATCTGTCCGGTGATGCAGCGGCCGAAATCGCCGGCTTGCGCCGGAGGTAGCGTTGCCATCGCCGGATCACGATGCAATCATTCCGCCCGGAAAAGTTTCGCACAGCGAAACAAAGGGAGGAATTATGATCCATCGGCTGATGGCGCTCGCGCCTGCCGCTCTTGCCGGCATTTCGATCTACGCTGCCCTGCCCGCCTCGGCCGAGGACATCAAGCTGCCGCCGACCATGGCGGTGACCGCCTACGACACCGGCACCGCCGGCTTCAACATCGCGGTCGGCGTCGGCAAGATGATGAAGGACAAATACGGCACCGACGTCCGCGTGCTGCCGGCCGGCAACGACGTCGCGCGGCTCGCGCCGCTGCGCGCCAAGCGCGCGGTCTCCTCGGCGATGGGATCGGGGACCTATTTCGCGCAGGAAGGCGTGTTCGAGTTCGGCGCCAAGGAGTGGGGCCCGCAGCCGCTGCAGCTCATGCTGTCGTCGGTCGACTGCAATTGCGGCGCGCTTGGCGTGGCAGCCGATGCCGGCGTCAAGGAAATGAAAGACCTTCGCGGCAAGCGCGTCGGCTTCGTGGTCGGCTCGCCGGCGCTGAACCAGAATTCGCTCGCGATGCTCGCGTTCGGCGGCCTCACCCAGAAGGACGTCAAGATCGTCGAGTTCGCAAGCTATGGGGCGATGTGGAAAGGCCTGATCAACAACGACACCGATGCCGCCTTCGGCACCACGATCACCGGCCCCGCCAAGGAAGCCGAGACCTCGCCGCGCGGCCTGATGTGGCCGCCGCTGCCCGCCGACGACAAGGAAGGCTGGGCACGGGTGAAAAAGGTCGGCTCGTTCTTCTTCCCGCAAACCGCAACCTGCGGCGCCGGCATCTCGCCGGACAAGCCGATCCAGCTCGGCAATTACCCCTACCCGATCTTCGTCGCCTATGCGGCGCAGCCGGTCGACCAGATCTACGCGATCACCAAGGCGATGATCGTCAACTACGACGCCTACAAGGATTCGGCGCCCGGCGCCGCCGGGCTCGGCGCCGACCGGCAGACCAAGAACTGGGTCGTTCCCGTGCATCCCGGCGCGGTGAAGGCGCTCAAGGAAACCGGCCACTGGAGCGACGAGCAGGAGGCGCACAACAACACGCTTTACAAGCGCCAGGAGGTGCTGGCCGCCGCCTGGACGGATTACGGCAAGTCGAGCCCGCCGTCGGACGACAAGGCCTTCCTCGATGGCTGGATGAAGGCGCGCGCTGCCGCGCTTGCGAAAGCCAATATGCCCAATGGCTTTGAGTGAGACCCGCCAACGCGCGATGAGATCGCGTTAGTCGTCATCGCGCTTGCGCCCG
The DNA here is from genome assembly GCF_054055815.1 of Bradyrhizobium sp. USDA 4503. Lineage (NCBI taxonomy): Bacteria > Pseudomonadati > Pseudomonadota > Alphaproteobacteria > Hyphomicrobiales > Nitrobacteraceae > Bradyrhizobium > Bradyrhizobium sp. USDA 4503. Next base: position 779,728 of record NZ_JBSRXS010000001.1, on the reverse strand, counting down.
TTTGAGTATGGTGCTTCCGGAAAACCGCTTCGCACTTTTCCGGATCATGCTCTAGGCTACGGGCAAAACGGACAACATTGGGGGATGCGTAATGCCCGAGAACGCCGCGGCTGCGCCTGCGAAAAGAATCGAGTTTGAAGATCCGCATGCTGGTCTCGACAACCTGCAGGAGGCCGAGGTCACGCGCGTGCGCACCCTGCGCGGGGTGTGGCGTTGGGCGCTGGTGGTCGCAACCGCCGCAACCATCCTGCTCTGCATCAACCAGCAGTTCTCGCTGCGCTTCTTCATCGACTACACCCAGCTCAACACCGAATATTTCTATCTCTTGATCGCGCTGATGCTGCCCTTCACGTTCCTGATCTTCCCCGGATCGGAGCGCGCGCCGCTGAACCGCATTCCCTGGTATGACCTCGCGCTTGCCGTCGCGACCTTCGCCGCCTCGATCTGGCTGATGCTGAACGTGCGCAAGGCGGCGCAATATGGCTGGGAGTCCGACGGCGCCCCGAGGAATGTCATCATCGCCGGCCTGGTGATGTGGGTGATGCTGATGGAGGCGCTGCGCCGGACCGGCGGCTGGAGCCTCCTGCTCAGCGTGCTGCCCTTCACCGTCTATCCACTGTTCGCCGAGGCCAGCTGGCTCGGCCCGTTCCGCGGCTCGCAGCTGACGCTCGACCAGACCACGGCCTATCACGTGCTGTCCGGCGAGAGCCTGCTCGGCATTCCGATCCAGGCCTTCGCCGACACCGTAATCGGCTTTTTGGTGTTCGGCACCGCGCTGATGATGACCGGCGCCGGAAAATTCTTCATCAACCTCGCCTTCGCGCTGTGCGGCACGTTCCGCGGCGGCGCCGCCAAGGTCTGCATCTTCGCCTCCGGCCTGCTCGGCATGATGTCGGGCTCGATCGTCTCCAACGTGCTGACCGCCGGCACGATGACGATCCCGGTCATGAAGAAGAGCGGCTTCCGCGCCTCCTATGCCGGCGCGATCGAGGCCTGCGCCTCCACCGGCGCCGTGCTGGCGCCGCCGGTGATGGGCGCCACCGCGTTCGTGATCGCGCAGTTCCTCAATATCAGCTACGCGGAGGTCGCGGTGGCCGCGATCATCCCTGCGGCGCTCTACTATGTCGGCCTGTTCATGCAGGTCGATTCCTACGCCGCGCGCCACGGGCTGAAGGGCATTCCGCGCGCCGAGCTGCCGCGCGTGATGGATACGATCAAGGACGGCTGGTACTACGTCTTCGTGATCGCGCTCCTGATCGTGATGCTGCTGTATTTCAAGCGCGAAAGCCACGCGCCGTTCTACGCCACCGCGCTGCTGCTGGTGCTGAACCAGATCTTCTCCAAGGAGAGCCGCTGGACGCTCGGGACGATCGCAAAATTCCTCGAGGTCAATGGCCGCACCTTCGTCGAGCTGGTCGGCATCCTCGCCGGTTGCGGTCTGCTGATCGGCGCGTTCTCGATGACCGGCGTGGTGTCGAGCCTCGCCAACGATCTGTTGACGCTTGCGGGCGACAACGCGTTCCTGCTGCTCGTGATGTGCGCCTTCACCAGCCTGATCCTCGGCCTCGGGCTGACCACCACCGCCTGCTACATCTTCCTCGCCATCCTGGTTGCGCCCGCGCTGGAGAAGCTCGGGCTGAACCGGATGGCGGTGCACATGTTCATCTTCTATTGGGGCATGCTGTCGTCGATCACGCCGCCGGTGGCGATCGCCTCCTTCGCCGCGGCCGGCATCGCCGGCTCGCCCGCGATGAAGACCGGATGGGAATCGATGTGGGTCGGCAGCATCATCTATTTCATCCCGTTCTTCTTCGTGCTGAACCCGGCGCTGGTGATGCAGGGACCGAGCCCCTATCTCGCCGGCCTCGGCCTGATGGCGCTCGCGGCCTGCGGCACGCTGTTCATCTGCGGCGGCATCCAGGGCTATCAGGCCTTCGTCGGCGACCTCCGCGGCGCCGGTGCCCTGGAATGGCCGCTCCGGGTGCTGCTGGTGATCGGCGGCTTCGTGCTCGCGACGCCCGGCGGCGGCATCAACCCGCTGTCGCAGCTGCAGGTGTCGCTGCTGGGGGTCGCGATCCTCGCCCCGACGGTGTTGATCGCCTTGATGCTGGTCCGCCGTCAGGCGCTGGTTCCGAACCAGTTGCGCGCGCCCTGATTGCGATGCACAACAGGAGGCGATGAAACGATCGCCTCCTCCCGTCACCGCCACCACCACGGCCTGGTCCAGCTCGAAGCCGCCGCTGCTGCGGTTTCTGCACACTTGTTACGCAGACTTCCTGCCGGAGGCCGCGGGCGCCGTTGCCGACTACATCCCCGAGCTCGGCAAGGCCGACCCTGCCCATTTCGGCATCAGCCTGGCGACGCTCGACGGCCACGTCTACGAGGTCGGCGACACCAGGGTGCCGTTCACCATCCAGTCGATGTCGAAGCCGTTCGTGTTCGCGCTGGCGCTGGACACGCTGGGCGCCGAACGAGTGGAAAGCGTGATCGGCGTCGAGCCGTCCGGCGACCCCTTCAACTCGATCCGGCTCAATGCCGAGAACCATCCGTTCAATGCGATGGTCAATGCCGGCGCGATCGCCTGCTCCGGCCTGCTCCACGCCGACAAGGGCGACGGCGCGTTCGACTACATCCGCCAGGCGCTCGGCCGCTTCGCCGGACGTGAGCTCGATATCGACGAGGCGGTCTATGCCTCCGAGAGCGCCACCGGCGACCGCAACCGGGCGATCGGTTATCTGCTGCGCACCAACAGCGTGATCACCGAGAACGTGCCTGCGGTGCTCGACGTCTATTTCCGGCAATGCTCCATCCTGGTCACCGCACGCGACACCGCCGTGATGGCGGCGACGCTCGCCAATCGCGGCATCAACCCGCTGACAGAGGAGCAGGTGGTGACGCCCTACGCCATCGCGCGCACGCTATCGGTGATGACCTCGTCGGGCATGTACGACTATGCCGGCGAATGGATCTACCGCGTCGGCATTCCCGCCAAGAGCGGCGTCGGCGGCGGCATTCTGGCGGCACTGCCGGCGCGGCTCGGGCTCGGCAGCTATTCGCCAAAACTCGACAAGCACGGCAACAGCGTGCGCGGCATCAAGGTGTGCGAGACGCTGTCGGCGCATTACGACCTGCATATGCTCAACCGCAGCGACGACGCACGTCACAGCATCATCGCCGACTACAATATCGGCAAGAACCCGTCGCGGCGGGTACGCCGGCCGCAGGAGCAGGAGATCCTGGCAAGGCACTTCCAGGAAGTCCGCGTGATCGAGCTCGTCGGCACCCTGTCGCTCTCCAATGTCGACTATGTCTCGCGCCGCCTCGCCGGCAGCCCGCGGCCCGAATTCGTGATCTTCGATCTGCGCCGCGTCACCTCGACGACCCGCGCCGGCGCAAGGCTGGTGGCCGAAGCTTTCCAGGAGCTCGCCGAGCTCGGCGTCACCGTGATCCTGTCCGGCATCAAGCGGACCTCGCGCGAATGGGCCACGATCAGCGAGTGGACCAGGCGGCTCGGCAATATCAGGGATTTCTATCTGCTCGACACCGCGATCGAGTGGGCCGAGGACCAGATCGTCTACCGCTATGGCGGCTCGATCGACTTCCTCGAGACCACGGAGCTTTCCGAGCAGCCGCTGCTCACCGGATTGAGCGAAGCCGAGATCGCCGATCTCACCTCGCTTTGCACGGTCCGGACCTACCAGCAGAATGAAAAGGTCATCGCCGCGGGCAGTGAGGCCGCCTCACTGTTCTTCCTGCGCAGCGGCGTGGTTCACGTCACCCTGCCGGACGGCATCCGGCTCGCGACGCTGACTGCCGGCATGGCGTTCGGCGAGATGGCGCTGCTGGAGCCGAAGCGGGTCGCGGACGTGGTCGCCGATATGTCGGCGACCACCTACGAAGTGACGATCGAGGATTTCGAGCGCTTCCGCGAGCGACATCCGCGCGCCGGCGAGCGGATCATGCGCAACCTCGCGCAGATCCTCGCCGAACGGCTGATCCTGGCGAATGCAAAGGTGGATCTGCTGACGTCGGGGTAGGTCTCTCTGTTCTCCCTCTCCCCGCCCTTCGCGGGGAGAGGGTCGGGGTGAGGGGCTGCATCCGCAAAATAACTTCGAGTTAGACTCGCGGAGATTCCCCCTCACCCGGACCACATTCCGCTTCGCTGCATGCGCTCCGGCCTCTCCCCGCAGGCGGGGCGAGGCGAAGGACTCCGCGACGCGATCCGCTCAGCTTACCACTTCCGTCACCGGCTGCATGTCGATCTCGAAGGTCTCGAGAAATTTCGACGTCATGATGTAGAAGCCGACCGAGAGTTGCAGCTCGATCAGCGCGGCCGGCGTCAGCTTCGCCGCGATGGTCTTGAAGGTCGCGTCGGTCGGCTTCTTGAGCTTGACGATCTCGTCGGTGAAGGCGAGCGCAGCGCGCTGCACCTCGTTGAAGCAGGTCGCGGACCGCCAATCCTCGAGCGCGGCGTTCTGCTCGTCGGTGACGCCGACATTCTTGCCGATCCGCTTGTGCGCGACGATCTCGTAGGGCGCCTCGCAGAGAATGCCGGTGCGCGTGATCGCCAGCTCGCGGACGACGGGATCGAGCTCGCCCTTGTGGCGGATCGCGCCGCCGAGCCGGCAATACTGTTCAAAGTAGCTTGGCGAATGCGCCATCATGCGAAAGATATTGGCGTTGCGGTTCTTGTCGAGGATCTCGCGGGTCCGCGGGCTTGCCTTCGCGGGATCGGAGTAGTCGATACGGGCCATTTCCTAACCTTGATCTTGCTGTCGTTTCTGTCGGGTTCCGAAACACTAGAGCTTTTTCAGTTCCGATGAAATCGGAACGGGGCTCTAGATCCTTGTTTTGACGCGTTTTCTTCACGCGAACCGGTATCCACTTCGCTCGAAAACGCTCTGTACGGGCTGCTGTCGCAGGAGCAACACGCGCGAGTCAAATTGCCGCCGCATTCCCAGACAACGCTGTCACAGTCGATATTCGCTGAGTGGGGACTCGTCAAAAGCGAATACTCGACGCGGGGTGTTCCGAGTAAAAAATCCGGCCGTCTTGCGCGCAATTCGCGCAACGATGAGTCACGCCCAAGTCTAGGGGAAACGCATGAAGGAAGCCACCAAGAGGGCGGCCTCGGAAGCGCTTGCGCAAATGCTGGCGGTGACGGCAATGCTCGTCATCGCCAGCGTGATCTTTTATTGGCACTGAGGCATGATCCCGAAAAGTGTGTAGCGGTTCTCGGAAGGATCATGCCCAAAATGATCCGCAAACTATGAGGGGCAAGCGCGAACCTGTTCAGCCTGGTCTTGCGTTCTGACTGGATCGTTCAGCCCCTCATTTCGCCTTTGCGAAATACGGAACCAGCCGTCCCGCGAATTGCGTGAAGCGCGCCGCGACCTTGTCGCCGATGGCAAGGTCGTTGTCGCCATGGGCCATCATGCGAAAGCCCTCGTCGGCATCGACAAGCACGATGTTGTAAGGCACATGCGCCCGCGTCTCGGGCGTCGCGGCGCGGCAGACCAGCGAGGTCGCATACACCGTCCCTGCCCCGCCGGCGCGATGCTCGGCAAGATCGGGCGAACCGCAGGCGGCGCAAAAGCTGCGGCGGAAATATTGCCGCGCGCTGCAGCCGTTGCAGGACTGGTAGACGATGGCTTCAGTGCCCTTGGTCCAGTCCACGATCGGTCCGCTCATCGCACGCGCTCCAGGAACATGCTGACATGTGACGACAGCACCCCGCCGTCGCCGTGCAGCAGCGCCACCGAGGCGTCGCGCACCTGACGATTTTCGGCGCGGCCGGTCATCTGCAGATGGGTCTCGATCAGATGCGCCATCGCGCCGCCGACGCCGCAATGGCCGTAGCTGAGCAGGCCGCCATGGGTGTTGAGCGGCATCTCGCCATCCTGATTGAAATAGCCGGCGCGCACCCGCGCCGCCGCCTCGCCGCGTCCGGCAAGGCCGAGATCCTCCAGCAGCATCGCGAGCGTGATCGTGAAGCTGTCATAGACCGCGGCGTAGCGCACGTCCGGGATCGCGACGCCCGCCGCCTGCTTCGCTTTCGCGATCGAAATCTCGGCACCGAGTTCGCTCAGCGCAGGCGCTGCGGTGACGTGCTGATGGGTGTGTGCCTGGGCGCAGCCGCGGACGCGGACCTGCCGCTCGCCGGTCGGCTCGCGGCTGATCACACAGGCCGCACCGCCGTCCGACACCGGGCAGCAGTCGAGCAGCTTGAGCGGCATCGCCACGGGCTTGGAGGCCATCACGTCGGCAACCGTGATCGGCTCGTGGAATTGCGCGCCGGGATGCGTCAGCGCGTGCTTGCGCATCAGCACCGCGAACTCGGCGAGGTCTTCCTGCGTGAGGCCGTATTCATGCATGTAGCGCGTCGCGACCAGGCCGTAATAGGCCGGGATCGTCGGCCCCAGCGTCACCTCGTAGTCGGGATGCCCGACCTGGGCCAGCGCCTGGATCGAGGCGTCGCGGCTCTGCCCGGTCAGCCGGTTCTCGCCGCCGACCACCAGCACGTGTTTTGCAACACCGGCGTCGACCAGGTGATGCGCCAGCATGGTCATCGCAAGCCCGGTGGCGCCGCCGACCTGAACGGCGTGCGCATAAGACGGGCGAATGCCGAAGTGCTCAGCGAAGACCGTGGCCAGCATGATATGCGGCGAGACCGTGGAGTAGCCGCAGAGGATGCCGTCGATCTCGGAGCGCTTCAGCCCGGCATCCGAGATCGCAAGCTCGGCCGCCTTGCTCATCAGGTCGAGCGAGGACAGGCCCTCATGCTTGCCGTAGGACGTGAGGCCGACGCCGGTCACGAAGCTCATTTCAGCGCACCTATCTCAGAGCGTCATTCCGGGGCGATGCGAAGCATCGAACCCGGAATCTCGAGATTCCGGGTCTGGTCCTTCGGACCATCCCGGAATGACAACCTACAATGATTTGCGTCATCTCAATACGACTTCGGAAGGCCGAGCACCTTCTCGCCGATGAAGCTGAGGATCAGCTGCGGACTGATCGGCGCGATGCGCGGGATCAGCGATTCCCGCAAGTAGCGCTCGACGTGGTACTCCTTGGCGTAGCCGAAGCCGCCATGGGTCATCACCGCTTGCTCGCAGGCATGGAAGCCGGCTTCCGCCGCGAGATATTTTGCGGAGTTCGCCGCGGGGCCGCAGGGCAGGTTCTGGTCATACTGCCAGCCGGCGCGCAGCACCATCAGCCAGGCTGCCTCCAGTTCCATCCAGCACTTCGCCAGCGGATGCTGGATCGCCTGGTTCATGCCGATCGGCCGGTTGAACACGATGCGGCCCTTGGCATATTCCGACGCCCGCTTCAGCGCTATCTGGCCGAGGCCGACCGCTTCAGCCGCGATCAGGATGCGCTCGGGATTCATGCCGTGCAGGATGTATTCGAAGCCGCGGCCCTCCTCGCCGATACGGTCTTCGACCGGGATCTCGAAATTCTCGAAGAACAGCTCGTTGGAATCGACCGGCTTGCGGCCCATCTTCTCGATCTCGTGCACGGTGACGCGCTTGCGGTCGAAATCGGTGTAGAACAGGCTGAGGCCATGGGTCGGGCTGCGCACCTCCTCCAGCGGCGTGGTGCGCGCGAGCAGCAGGATCTTGTTGGCGACCTGGGCGGTCGAGATCCACACCTTCTGGCCGTTGACGATGTATTTGTCGCCCTGGCGCACCGCGCGGGTCTTGAGCTGCGTGGTGTTGAGGCCGGTGTTCGGCTCGGTCACCGCGAAGCAGGACTTGTCGCGGCCGTCGATGATCGGCGGCAGCATGCGCTGGCACTGCTCCTTGGTGCCGAACACCACCACCGGATTGAGCCCGAACACGTTCATATGCACCGCGGACGCGCCGGACATGCCGGCACCGGATTCGGAGATCGTGCGCATCATGATCGCGGCATCGGTGATGCCGAGCCCGGAGCCGCCATATTCCTCGGGGATGCAGATGCCGAGCCAGCCGGCATCGGCCAGCGCGCGGTGGAAGTCGGCCGGATAGCCGCCCTCCTTGTCCTTCTTCAGCCAGTAGGCTTCGTCAAAGCGCGAGCAGATCTTGGCGACGGCATCGCGGATCGATTCCTGGTTGGCGGAGAGTGCGAAATCCATCTGTCGTGCTCCTATGCCTGCACCGCTTTGGCCGCGCCGTCGCGCACCATCGCCGCGATCTCCTCGGTGGAGAAGCCTGCCTCCCGCAAAATCTCCGCGCTGTGCTCGCCGAGCCGTGGCGCCAGCCGGCTCGGCTCGACCTTGGTCTCCGACCACCGCGCCGACGGCGTCATGCTGCGGATCCGCCCCTCGGTCGGATGATCGACCACGGGGAAGACGCCGGTCGCGACCATATGCGGGTCCTCCAGCAGGCTCTCGAGATCGTGCATCGGCATCACCGGCACGTCGGCCTTTTCGAGGATTCCGTTCCACTCGGCGGTCGTCTTGGTCTGCAGGATGCGCGCGAGCTCGGCGTAGACGACATCGATATTGGTGGCGCGGCCGGCGAAGGTCGCGAATTTCGGATCGCTGCGCAGATCGTCGCGGCCGGTCGCCTTGAAGAAGTTCTCCCACTGCTTGTCGTTGTAGACGATCACGCAGATATAGCCGTCGAGCGTCTTGTATGGCCGCCGGTCCGGCGACAGATGGCGCGCATAGCCGCCCTTGTCGAGCGGCGGATCGTAGGTCAACCCGCCCATGTGATCGCCCATGACGAAGCCGGCCATGGTCTCGAACATCGGAATATCGACGCGTTGGCCCTGCCCGGTGCGATCGCGATGCACAAGGCTCGCACAGATCGCGCCGACCGCGGTGAGGCCGACGATGCGATCCACCAGCGCGTTCGGCACATAGCGCGGCACGCCGTCCGAGGTTTGCGCCATCAGCGCCGGCAGCGCGGTCGCGCCCTGGATCAGATCGTCATAGGCGGGCTTGGCGGCATAAGGTCCCTCCTGGCCGAAGCCGAACACGCCGGCATAGATCAGCCGCGGGTTGACCTTGGAAACGACGTCATAGCCGAGCTGCAGCCGCGCCATCGCCTGCGGGCGCACATTGTAGACCAGCACGTCGGCCTTCGCGATCAGCCGCAGCACCGCCTCGCGCCCCGCCGGCTTCTTCAGATCGAGGCAAACCGAGCGCTTGCTGCGGTTGGTGTTGAGGAACACCGGTCCCATGCCGGGATGCCGCGTTGGGCCAATCTGCCGCGTCACGTCGCCGTCGGGCGATTCCACCTTGATGACGTCGGCGCCGTAATCGCCAAGCATCTGCGTGGCGTAGGGTCCCATCAGCACGGTCGTCATGTCGACGACCTTGATACCCTGCAGTGGTCCCATCGTCCTGTTCGCTCCCGGATGTCGTGGTTATAGAGCTAGTAACGGGAGCTATTCCAAGAGATCAAGCTGCGCCGGGCGTATGGGCGTATGCATGGCTGCGGCCGGGCCGCTTCCGTGCGGCGGAACGCAGGCTGGGCAAAACGAAGCGGATTCACCGCCGCCCTTATGCCGGCGACTGCCCCGTCATCACCTCGCGCGCCTTCAGGAGCTTTTCCAGTTCCGCATTCTGCTGCTCGAGCCGCTCGGCGATGCGCTCCTCGACTTCGGCGCCGGCTGCGCCTGCGGCCTGCTCGATCAGCTGCCTGATATTGTCCCGGAGGATCGCGATGCGATCGTTCACTTCCGACAGCGACAGAGACGTCTCGATTCCCATGGTCCGTTCTCCCGGTGACAAGCGCAGGCAGCTTAGCGCGGCGGGAGGTCCGGGCATATCCCTTAACCGCCTTAGTGACCCCAATCCCTACTGTGCATGGGGTTGTTTTCGATGTTTTCGATTCAACCCAGCCTCGCCCCGCTTTAGCCCATGCCTTTGGCCAGCATCTCCCGCAGCGCGGTCTTCAGCACCTTGCCGTAATTGTTCTTCGGCAGGGCATCGAGATAGACATAGCGCTTCGGCCGCTTGAAGCGGGCGATCGAGGCAAGGCAATGCGCGTCGAGCTTGCCGTCGTCGGCGGTAGCACCGTCCGTCAGCACGACGCAGGCGACGACGATCTCGCCCCATTCCGGATCCGGCACGCCGATGGCCGAGACCTCGCGGACATCGGGATGGGTCAGCAGGGCTTCCTCGACCTCGCGCGGATAGATGTTTGTGCCGCCGGAGATGATCACGTCCTTGGAGCGGTCCGACAGCGTGAGGAAGCCGTCGGCGTCGAGCCGGCCGACATCGCCGGTGCGCAGCCAGCCGTCCTTCAACGTCTCGGCATTGGCCTTCGGATTGTTCCAGTAGCCGAGCATCACGGTCGCGCCCTTGACCTCGATCTCGCCGGTCTCCCCGGCAGGCAGCGACTTGCCGTCCTTGTCGGTGATGCGCACGGTGACGACGCTCTGCGCCAGTCCGACCGAAGCCAGCCGTTCGAGATAGCGCGGGTGATCGCTCCGGGCGTGCCAGCCGCGCGACAGCGCCGTGATGGTCATCGGCGACTCGCCCTGGCCATAGATCTGCACGAAGCGCTGGCCCATCGTCGCCATCGCATCGGTGATGTCGGCCGTGTACATCGGACCACCGCCATAGATGATGGTGCGCAGCCCCTCGCCGTTCTCTCCGCGCTTCTTCGCGGCATCGACCAGGCGGCGCACCATCGTGGGGGCCGCGAACATCACGACATTGTCGAGCTGGCGGCCGAGGTTGAGCACCTCGTCAGGATCGAAGCCGCCGGACTCCGGCACGACGTGGCGGCCGCCCATCCGGACGTGCGGGAAATTGTAGAGGCCGGCGCCATGCGAGATCGGCGCGGCATAGAGCGAGGCATCGTGCGGCGTCGCCGGATCGACGTCGGCGAGATAGCACAGCGACATCGCGACCAGATTGCCGTGGCTGAGCATCACGCCCTTGGGACGGCCCGTGGTGCCTGATGTGTAGAACAGCCATGCGAGATCGTTGCTTTCGCGCGGCAGCGGCGCAGGCGCGCCCTCGCCGCTTCGCATCGTCCTGTAAGCGGCGCTGTCGACCGACAGCGTGGTCATTCCGGCGGGGCAGTCGTCCTTCGCCTCGTTCAACGCACCGATCGTGTCATCAGAGACGAAGGCGATTTTGGCACCGCCATTGCCGCAGATCCACGCAGCCTCGCGGCCGTGCAGCTTGGCGTTGATCGGGATCGCGGCGGCGCCGATCCACCAGATGCCGTAGAGGCATTCGAGATATTGCGTGCAGTTCGACGCAAACAGCGCGACGCGGTCGTCGGCGGCAATGCCGTGATCGCGCGCCAGCGCCGCCCCGATCGAGGCGGCGCGGCGGGCAAAGGTGGCGTAGTCGGCGTCGAGATCGAAACCGGTCAGCAGCGCCGGCGCGTCGGGACGCGCCCGTGCCGTCGCCGCCAGCCATTCGGCAATGTTCAAGCTATTTCGCCGGCTCGAGGATCGAGACGTAGTTGGCGACCGCGGCGCCGCCCATGTTGAAGATGCCGCCGATCTGCGGGTTCTTGAGCTGCATGCCCTCGGGCGCCTGCCCCGTGAGCTGCATCGCGCTCATCACATGCATGGAGACGCCGGTGGCGCCGATCGGGTGGCCCTTGGCCTTGAGGCCGCCGGACGGATTGACCGGCAGCTTGCCGTCCTTCTGGGTCCAGCCTTCCATGATCGCGCGCGCGCCCTGTCCCTTCGGGGTCAGGCCCATCGCTTCATATTCGATCAGCTCGGCGACGGTGAAGCAGTCATGGGTCTCGACGAAGGACAGATCGGAGAGCTGCAGGCCGGCCTTCTGCAGCGCGCGCTGCCAGGCGGTGGTGCAGCCTTCGAACTGCAGGATGTCGCGCTTGGACATCGGCAGGAAGTCCTGCGCATGCGCGGTGGCGCGGATGTTCACCGCCTTGCCCATGGTCTTGGCGGTCTCGGCATCGGTCAGCACCAGCGCGGCGGCGCCGTCCGAGACCAGCGAGCAGTCGGTACGCTTCAAGGGACCGGCGACGAACGGGTTCTTGTCGCTCTCGGCGCGGCAGAACTCGAAGCCGAAATCCTTGCGCATCTGCGCATAGGGATTGGCGACGCCGTTCTTGTGGTTCTTGGCGGCGATCATCGCCAGCGCATCCGACTGGTCGCCGTATTTCTGGAAATAGGCCTGCGCGATCTTGCCGAACACGCCGGCAAAGCCGCCGACCGTGTCGCCGTCCTCGGGCAGATACGACGCCTTGAGCAGGTTCTTGCCGATCTCCGGGCCCGGCGTCTTCGTCATCTGCTCGACGCCGACCACCAGCACGATCTTCGCGGCGCCGGCTTCGATGGCGCGAATGCCCTGATGCACGGCGGCCGATCCGGTGGCGCAGGCATTCTCGACCCGGGTGGTCGGCTTGAAGCGCAGCGCCGGATTGGCCTGCAGTACCAGCGAGGCCGTAAAATCCTGCGGCGAGAAGCCGGCGTTGAAATGGCCGAGCATGATCTCGTCGACATCGGACGCGGCGATGCCGGCGTCAGCCAGCGCCTCGTTGGCGACCTTGACCACGAGACCCTCGACGGTCTCCGCGTCGAACTTTCCGAATGGCGTGTGCGCCCAACCCACGATGCTGGCGGTCATGGCTGTATCTCCCTGTTCCTGTTCGGAGAGTTATGTAGCGTATCTTCAGGCGGCTTTCAGCGTTTTCATCGCCGTCGCGCACATGGCGGTTATGCCCGCCCAATTGCCGGCGCGGATATCGGCCGCGGGGCACAGCCAGGAACCGCCGACCGCCAGCACATTCGGTTCGGCGAGCCAGGTCGCCGCATTGGCCTCACTGACCCCGCCGGTCGGGCACACCCTGACCTGCGGAAATGGCCCGGCCAGAGCCCGCAGTGCCTTGATACCGCCCGCCTGCTCGGCCGGGAAGAATTTGACGACGTCGAAGCCGTGGGCCAGCGCCTGCATCAACTCGGAGGCGGTCGCGATCCCCGGCGCGAAGGGCAAGCGGCTTGCGGCCGCTGCCGTCAACAGCTCGGGCGTCGCCCCCGGGCTGATGCCGAATTTGGCGCCCAGTGCCTCGGCGCGCACCAGGTCGTCACCATTGAGGATCGTGCCGATCCCGACGATCGCCTCCGGCACACCGGCGATGATGGCCCTGGCCGCGTCGACCGCGACCGCCGTCCGCAGCGTCACCTCGAGCGTCCGCACGCCGCCGGCGACCAGCGCCTTTGCAAGCGGCACCGCGTCCTCGAGCCGCTCGATGGTCAGCACCGGGATCACGGTGGCCTGGCGGATCAGCTCGGCGATCCGGTCCTGCTTCGATGTCGTTGTCATTGCGAGGCCTTACGGGATGGTGGGAGACGAAGCGCCTTTTTCGGCGGCATGGCGTAGCGCGGAATGATCGCGCCGGGATAGCACACCACGACACCGGCCAGCCGATGGCCGGCGCGCGCCGCCTCCTCTGGCTCGGCGCCGCCGAGCCGCGCGGCGAGATAGGCGGCGGCAAAGCTGTCGCCGGCCGCGGTGGTATCGACCACCGGCTTGGTAAGCTGCTCCGCCTTCACCTCGCGCGTTCCGCCGGCCGAGCGCACGATGCAGGCCGGCTCGGCGAGCTTCAGCACCACCTCGGGGCTCGAGATGCCGGCCAGCAGCGCCGTGTTGCTCTCGCCGGGATAAAGCGGCGCCAGATCCTCGGTCGAGGCAAGCACGATATCGGCCGTCTCGAACGCGCTGCTGAAGACCTTCCGCGCGACGTTCAGGTCCGGCCAGCCGCGGGCGCGGAAATTGGTGTCGAACGCAAACCGCGTCCCCAACAGCCGCGCACGCTTCAGCGCCGCCAGCAATCGCTCCTGCCCGTCCTCGCGCAGGATCGAGAGCGTGATCGCCGAGAGATAGACGACGTCATAGGTCGCGAGTGAGTTCAGGATGTCTTCCGTTTCGGGCAGATCCATCAGGTCGCGGGCGGCGGCGCTGTCACGCCAGTGGAAGAAGCGCCGCTCGCCCTTGTCGTCGGTCTGGATCAGATAGAGGCCGGGCAGCTTGCCCGCCGATCGCGCGACATGCTTGGTGCCGATGCCTTCGCTCGCCCAGCCCGCGATCATCTCATCGCTCAGCGCATCATCGCCGAGCGCCGTGAAGTAATCGACGTGGATGCCGAGCCGGGACAGATAGACCGCGGTGTTGAGCGTGTCGCCGCCATAGGAGCGCGAATACAGCCCGCCGAGCTGGCCGCCAGGAGCCTGGCGCAGCTCGATCATGCATTCGCCGATGCTGGCAACTCTGGTCATCTCAAGCGCCGCGCTAAAGCGCGATGAAGCCTGGTTGAATCATCATCGCGCCTTAGCCCCTTGTCTGAGCATGATCTTCGCGCAAACGCGTTCCGCGTTTGTCGCGAGGGAAACCGCTTCGCACTTGTCCGGATCATGCTTTGGCTCGGACGTTGCTCAGGCGGCGAACTTGCCGCCGAGTTCGTCCTCGATATGGATCCGGATGATGTCGTCGAACGTCTTCTCGGCCGTGGTGAAGCCGAGCTTCAGCGCGCGGTCGGTGGCGAAATCGCGCGGCCAGCCCGAGACGATGCTGATGATGGTCGGATCGGGCACCCGCTTGATCCGCGCGGTGACGTTCTTGCCGGCGACGCGCTCCAGCGACGCGATCTGCTCGCCGACGGTGACGGACATCCCGGGCATGCTGAGATTGCGCCGCGGCCCCATCGCATTGAGATCCATCGTGCCGGCGTGAACCAGAAAGCCGACCGCCGATTTCGGCGAGGCGTGCCAGTGCCGGACGTCCTCGGAGACCGGCAGCACTGCCTCCTCGCCCGCCAGCGGCTCGCGGATGATATTCGAGAAGAAGCCGGACGCCGCCTTGTTCGGCTTGCCCGGACGCACGCAGATTGTCGGCAGGCGGATCGAGATCCCGTCGAGCAGACCCTTGCGGGTGTAGTCGTTGATCAGGAGCTCGCAGATCGACTTCTGCGTGCCATAGCTCGTCAGCGGCGTATGGAAGAACTCGTCGCCGATCTTCTCGGGGAACGGCGCGCCAAACACCGCGATCGAGGACGTGAACACCAGCCGCGGCTTGTAGCCGCCGCCGACGGCACGGATGGCGTCGATCAGATAGCGGGTGCCGTCGAGGTTGATCCGGTAGCCCTTGTCGAACTCGGCCTCGGCCTCGCCCGAGACGATCGCGGCGAGATGGAAGATCACCTCGGGACGCTCGGCGATCAGGGGCGCCGCGGCGCCGGCATCGGCGAAATCGGATGCGACCACATTGACCGGGATCGAGGCATTGGCGGGCTTGGCCGGCGCGACCACGTCCTGCAGCGTCATCCGGGTGATCTCTTGCTTGCCGAGGCGGCCCTCGCGCAAGAGACGCTCGGTCAGCTTGCGGCCGACCATGCCGGCGGCGCCCAGAATCAGAATGTGCACGACCCTGCTCCTTTTCTTGTCTTGTTCGAATTCAGCTGCGGGCCTTGCGCGCTCATTCCTTCACGGCACCCGTCATCGCCGAGACATAATGCTCTACGAAGAACGCGTAAAGAATAACCAGCGGCAGCGAGCCGCATAGCGCCCCTGCCATCAGGGACCCCCAGCGATAGATGTCACCGTCAACGAATTCGTTGACGATGGCGACCGGCACGGTCTTGTTCGGGGTCGATTGCAGGAACGTCAGCGCATAGATGAATTCGTTCCAGCACAGCGTGAAGCAGAAGATGAAGGCCGAGATCAGGCCGGGGACGGCGAGCGGCAGCACGATCTTGATCAGTATCTGCCAGCGGCTGGCGCCGTCGATCAGCGCGCATTCCTCGAGCTCGAACGGGATGGTCTTGAAATATCCCATCAACAGCCAGGTCGAGAACGGAATCAGGATCGTCGGATAGGTCAGGATCAGCGCCAGGGGCGAGTCGAACAGGCCGTACTGAAACACGACGGTCGCGAGCGGAATGAACAGGATCGACGGCGGCACCAGATAGGCCAGGAAGATCAGGCCGCCGACGACGTTGGCGCCCTTGTAACGCAGCCGCACGATCGCATAGGCCGCGAGCACACTCGCGATGATCGACAGCACGGTGGCACCCACCGCCACATACATCGTGTTCCAGAGCCAATGCGGATAGTAGCTCTCGAACAGCAGCTTGTGGACGTGCTTGAAGGTCGGATTCCAGGTCCAGAACGGATTGTACTTGTCGAGATCGAGCAGTTGCTCGTCCGGCTTGATCGCCGTCAGCCCCATCCAATAGAACGGGAACAGCAGGATGATCACGATGATCGACAGCGGGATGTAAAGCGTCACGATCCGCCGCGGCACCGACTGCAGGTAGCTCATGCCCTCGCTGTTGTCGACGCGCGACGGCGTCGACAGGATGCTCTTGAGGTCGACCTTGGAGGCGGGAAGATCAGTCATTGCTCTCTCCCTGCTGCCACTTCCTGCGTTGCAGGCCGAACCATGACACCATGATCGCGGCGAGCAGGAACGGGATCATCGCGCTCGAGATCGCGGCGCCCTCGCCCAGCTGCCCCGCGATGATCGCGCGCTGATACGATAGCGTCGCCATCAAATGAGTGGCGTTGACCGGGCCGCCGCGCGTCATCGCCCAGATCAGCTGGAAGTCGGTGAAGGTGAACAGCACCGAGAACGTCATCACGACGGCGATGATCGGCGTCAGCAAGGGATAGGTGATGTAGCGGAACATCTGCCAGCGCGAGGCGCCATCCAACGTCGCCGCCTCATACAGCGACGGCTGCACGGTCTGCAGGCCCGCCAGCAGCGTGATCGCCACGAACGGTACGCCGCGCCAGATATTGGCGAAGATCACGCAGATCCGGGCCCAGGTGGTGTCGCCGAGGAAATTGATGTTCTGGGTGATCAGGCCGAGATGCTTGAGCGACCAGGAGATGATCGAGAACTGGGAATCGAAGATCCACCAGAACGCCAGCGCCGACAGCACGGTCGGCACGATGAAGGGGATCAGCACCGCGGCCCGCAACAGCGCCTTGAACGGCATGCGCTCGTTGAGCAGCAGCGCCAGATAGAGTCCGACCGCGAACTTCACGGCGCTCGCGATGAAGGTGTAGAGCAGCGTGTTGAAGACCGACAGCCAGAAGATGGCATCGTCCCACAACCATTCATAGTTCTCAGTGCCGATGAAATGACCGACGCGGCCGATGCGGGTGTCGGTGAAGGACAGCCAGATGCCGAGCCCGAGCGGATAGGCCAGGAAGAAGATCAGGAACGCCATCGCCGGCAACATGAACCAGAAGCCGAGCCAGTTCTTGTTGTGGCGGAGCTGATCCCAGGTGGTCGCTTCGCGGATTTCGGTTTTCGCACGTCGCGGCGCAAGGGCGATGTCAGCCATAGGCGATGTCCCGATTGCTCAACGGATTGAGCATGACTACGCAATATTCCAATGATGGCATTCCAATGATGACGCGGGCGGCGGCTCTCCGCCGCCCGCGGCCATCACATCAGCGATAGATGCGCTTCAGCTGCCGTTCGGCTTCCGCCATCGCGGCCTTGCCGTCCTTGGCACCGGTGCAGTAGTTCGCGAACATGTCGACCACAATGAAGTCGGCGATCGCGGTCGCGGCCTTCTCGCCGGGCGTGCCGATGCCGGAGGCCGGCAGCGCGCGCTTCGAGGCCTGGCCGAACACCGCGTTCTTCGGATCGGCGGTCCACACCGGAGCCGAGTCGTAGGCATTGAGCGTGTGGGTGAGATAACCCCGCGCGCCCGACAGCCACTTCTCGAAATTCTCCTTCTCCAGCATGAAGGCGATGAACGCCTTTGCCGCGTTCGGATATTTGCAGAAGTTGAAGGCGAGGATCGGAACCGCGAGTTGCAATTCGGTCGGCTTGCCGATCGAGCCGACCGGCCACAATGCGTGGTCGATGTCCTCGGCGAGCTCCTTCTTGCTCGGATCGTCCTTGGCCGCGACGTAGATCGAGATGCCGTTCGAGGTCAGGAACAGCTCGCCGGACAGGAAGGCCTTGTTGTTGGAGGAGTCGTTCCAGGACGCGACACCCGGAATGAAGGTCTCCGACAGCGCCTTGGCATATTCCAGCGCCTTCATCGTCTCCGGCGAGTTTATGATGACCTTGTCGTCCTTGTCGACAGTCCAGGCGTTGTGGCCCCAGAGGATGTTGTGCACCCAGGCATTGGCGTCGCCGGTGGCGTGGCCGAGCGCGAAGCCGGCCGGCGTGTTGTTCTTCTTCAGCGCCTTGCACAGTTCGAGATAGGCCGGGAAATCGGACGGCACCTGCTTGAAGCCGGCCTTCTCGACCGCCGACTTGCGATAGGTCAAATAGCCGCCGATGGTCGCGACGGGAATGCCGAGCCAGTCATTGCCCTGCTTGCAGGTTTTGGCCGCGGCTTCGGTCCAGCCGCCATACTTGTTGCCGAGATAATCGGCAACGTCGTTCATCTTGAGAACCTTGGTCGGGAACAGCTGCGGCAGCGTGTGCAGGCCCCAGGCGAGGTCGAGACCCGAGCCGGTGTTGGCGGCGACCGAGGCCTTCGGCTGCACGTCCTCGAAGGACTCGCTGAACACGTTCATCTCGGTGCCGGTTGCCGACTTGAAGGCCGCGACCATGGCGTTGAATGCATCGTCTTCCGCGGGCACGAAGCGCTTCCAGCGCATCACGGTGAGCTTGGCGCCGGGCTCCGCCTTCCAGGGCGCGCTCTGCGCCCAGGCCTTGGCGAAGTCAAACAGCGCCGGCCCGGTGAGCATGCCGGTTGCAGCCAGCGCCGTGCCGCCCTGAAGTAGCGAGCGGCGAGTAAAATCGTGCATCGTCCTTCTCCCTATGATTGTGTTTTTGTTGTTTTTGATCTGGCCTGTTGGTCGGCCATTAAGATCGATCGGTCCGTCAGCTGTTCAGTCGCTTCCCCGTCGAATCGTCGAACAGATGGACCAGCGACGGATCCGGCTTGAGCCGAACCTTGTCGCCCGGGTTGAACAGATGGCGCTCGCGGAACACGGCGACGACCTGCTCGCCGCCGAGCTTGGCGAACACCTGGGTCTCCGACCCGGTCGGCTCGACCACCACGATCTCGGCCTCGGCGCCGTCATCGGCAATGGTGAAATGCTCGGGCCGCACGCCGTAGACCGCGGGCTGGCCGTCGGAATTGGCCGGCGCCGATTTCAGCGGCAGCTTGACGCCGTTCGGTCCCTCGAAATAGGCGGCGCCGTTCACCTTCACATTGCCCTTGAGGAAATTCATCGCCGGCGAACCGATGAAACCGGCCACGAACTGGTTCGCCGGCGTGTCATAGAGTTCGAGCGGCGAGCCCATCTGCTCGACGATGCCGTCATGCATCACGACGATCTTGTCGGCCATCGTCATGGCCTCGATCTGGTCGTGGGTGACGTAGACGGTCGTGGTCTTCAGCCGCTGGTGCAGCTCCTTGATCTCGGTGCGCATTGCAACACGCAGCTTGGCGTCGAGGTTCGACAGCGGCTCGTCGAACAGGAACACCTGGGGATCGCGCACGATGGCGCGGCCCATCGCGACGCGCTGGCGCTGGCCGCCCGAAAGCTGGCGGGGATAGCGCTCGAGCAGCGGCGTAAGCGCAAGGATTTCCGCGGCGCGCTTGACGCCGGTCGAGATCTCCTCGGGCTTGGCGCCGCGCAGCTTGAGCGAGAAGCCCATGTTGTCGGCGACCGTCATGTGCGGGTAGAGCGCGTAGTTCTGGAACACCATCGCAATGTCGCGCTCTTTGGGCTGGACATTGTTGACGACGCGGTCGCCGATCGAGATCGTGCCGGAGGTGATGTTCTCGAGCCCCGCCAGCATGCGCAGCAGGGTCGACTTGCCGCAGCCGGAGGGGCCGACCAGAACGACGAACTCGCCGTCCTCGATCGGGATCGACACGCCGTGCAGGACCTCAAAATTGCCGAACGATTTCCGCACGTCGCGAATCTGGACCGACGACATCCACTTCCCTCCCTCAAGTTCCCGACGACGTACGACGAGTGCCGCCACCGCTCTGTTTTGTTCCGGCCGCGCTGGGTGCGCGGCGCTGTTGGACTGACGTTATTGTCCGCAGTTTATCCGGTTTTGGCAATCGTTCGATTAGCAATCGCTTGGTAGCGCTGTCAATATCAGTTTGTCTGCGACGAACGTCGTGATATGAGCGGCAAATGGCCCGAAAGCGCATCACGCCAGGCAAGATCCGGCTCGCCGAAGTCGCGAAGCTCGCCGGTGTCAGTCCGATTACGGCCTCACGGTTCTTCAGGAATCCGGAAGCACTTTCGGCCGGCAAGCGCGCGCGGGTCGATAGTGCGGCAAAAGAACTCGGTTACGTGCCCAACCTCGCGGCACGCGCGCTTGCGTCGCAGCGCACCGAGGTGATCGGTGTCCTGATCCCGTCGCTGACCAACAACGTGTTCTCCGACGTGCTGCGCGGCATCTATGACGCGCTCGACGGCAGCCGCTACAGCATTCAGCTCGCCAACACCCGCTACAGCATCCTGCAGGAAGAGCGCCTGCTGCGTCTGTTTCTGGCACAGAAGCCGGCCGGGCTGATCATTACCGGCATCAACCAGACCGCCGATTCCCGCCGCATCATGGAGACGGTCGATTGTCCGATCGTCCAGATCATGGAGGTCGGTCCCTCCCCGATCGACATGATGATCGGATTCTCGCATTTTGACGCCGCAAAAGCGGCCATTGCCCACCTGCTCGCGCAGGGCTACCGGCGGATCGGCTTCCTCGGCGCGCGGATGGACCCGCGGGTGCAGCGTCGGCTCGACGGCTATCGCTCCGCGATGACCGACGCTGCGCTGTTTGATCCACAGCTTATTGTGACAACGGCGATCCCGACCTCGGTCACGCTCGGCGGGACGCTGTTTGCCGACCTGCTCGCCAAGGCGCCCGACATCGACGCCGTGTTCTGCATCAATGACGACCTTGCGCTCGGCGCGCTGTTCGAATGCAAGCGCCGGCACGTGGCGGTGCCAGAGCAGATGGCGATCGTCGGATTCAATGACCTCGAATTCATGGCGTCGAGCGAGCCGACCTTGAGCAGCGTGCGCACCAATCGTTACGAAATGGGCAGAAACGCTGCCATGAT
This sequence comes from Bradyrhizobium sp. USDA 4503, assembly GCF_054055815.1. Taxonomy (NCBI): domain Bacteria; kingdom Pseudomonadati; phylum Pseudomonadota; class Alphaproteobacteria; order Hyphomicrobiales; family Nitrobacteraceae; genus Bradyrhizobium; species Bradyrhizobium sp. USDA 4503. Next base: position 758,744 of record NZ_JBSRXS010000001.1, on the reverse strand, counting down.
GGTGATCGAGACGCTGGAAGGGCGCCGGCCCGCCGAACCCGTCGTCGATCTCGGCTTCAGTGTCATGGAACGGCAAAGCTCGGCGCGACGCAATTGACGTCGCCCGGCAGCTGCCTGTCATAAGGGACGCGAAAAATGATAAAATGATAGCGCAACCAAGACCCTTCAACTAAGGTCCAATCCGTCACACGAAACACCTGTGCGTGATCGGTCGGGTTTGTAATGCACGACGATTTGCGCAAGGTAGAAACGACCTTGAACCAGAGCCCTTGAATGGGCCCACAAGTTTGCATTGCGGGAGAAACCAATGACAAAACCCCCCACCAACGGGCACGACGCCGCAGGCGCGACCAGCAAGGGCAAGGGCCGCAGGCTCCGCTCCCAGGAATGGTTCGACAACCCGCACAATCCGGGCATGACCGCGCTCTATCTCGAGCGCTATCTCAATTACGGCCTGACGCGAGAGGAATTGCAGTCGGGTAAGCCGATCATCGGCATCGCGCAGACCGGCAACGACCTCTCGCCCTGCAATCGGCATCACCTCGAGCTCGCACACCGCGTCCGCGAGGGCATCCGCGCCGCCGGCGGCATCGCGATGGAGTTTCCGACCCATCCGATCCAGGAGACCGGCAAGCGCCCGACTGCGGCGCTCGACCGCAACCTCGCCTATCTCGGCCTGGTCGAGGTGCTGTTCGGCTATCCGCTCGACGGCGTGGTGCTGACCACCGGCTGCGACAAGACCACGCCGGCCTGCATGATGGCGGCGGCGACCGTCAACCTGCCGGCGATCGTGCTGTCGGGCGGCCCGATGCTGAACGGCTGGCACGAGGGCCAGCGCACCGGCTCCGGCACCGTGGTGTGGAAGGCGCGCGAACGGCTCGCCGCCGGCGAGATCGACTATGAGCAATTCATCGAGATCGTGGCCTCCTCGGCCCCCTCGGTCGGCCACTGCAACACGATGGGCACCGCCTCCACCATGAACTCGCTCGCGGAAGCGCTCGGCTTCTCGCTGCCGGGCTGCGCGGCGATCCCGGCGCCGTATCGCGAGCGCGGCCAGATCGCCTACGAGACCGGCAAGCGCATCGTCGACATGGTCTGGGAGGATTTGAAGCCGTCGGACTTCCTGACGCGCGAGGCGTTCGAGAACTGCATCGTGGTCAACTCCGCGATCGGCGGCTCGACCAATGCGCCGATCCACATCAATGCGCTGGCGCGCCATGTCGGCGTCGAGCTGTCGATCGACGACTGGCAGAAATACGGCCATGACGTCCCGCTGCTGGTGAACATGCAGCCGGCCGGCTTCTATCTCGGCGAGGAATATCACCGCGCCGGCGGCGTGCCCTCGGTGGTACGCGAGCTGATCAAGCACAAGCGCATCCACGAAGGCGCCCTCACCGTCAACGGCCGCACCATGGGCGAGAACTGCAAGGAAGCACCTGCGCCCGACGGCGACGTGATCTGGGGCTACGACAAGCCGCTGGTGAAGGACGCCGGCTTCATCGTGCTGCGCGGCAATCTCTTTGATTCCGCGATCATGAAGACCAGCGTGATTTCGAAGGAATTCCGCGACCGCTATCTGTCCAACCCGAAGGACCTCAATGCCTTCGAGGGCCGCGCCATCGTGTTCGAGGGGCCGGAGGATTATCACAACCGTATCGAGGATCCCGCGCTCGACATCGATGAGCACTGCGTCCTGTTCGTCCGCGGCACCGGCCCGATCGGCTATCCCGGCGGCGCCGAGGTGGTGAACATGCAGCCGCCCGCCGCGCTGATCAAACGCGGCATCCTGTCCCTGCCCTGCATCGGCGACGGAAGGCAGTCCGGCACCTCGGGCTCGCCCTCGATCCTCAACGCCTCGCCCGAGGCCGCCGCCGATGGCGGGCTCGCAATCCTGAGGACCGGCGACAAGGTGCGCATCGACCTCAACAAGGGCAGCGCCAACATCATGATCTCGGAGGATGAGCTGCGCACCCGCCGCGCCGAGCTGAAGGCTAAGGGCGGCTTCCCGCATCCGGCCAACCAGACGCCGTGGCAGGAGCTCTACCGCAAGACCGTCGGCCAGCACGCGACCGGCGCCTGTCTCGAGCTCGCGACGCGCTACCACGACATCGCCGGCAAGGTCGGCGTGGCGCGCGACAATCACTAGGACGCAAACCGTCATTGCCGGGCGCGGCCCGGCAATCCATCGTTCTTCGAAAGATGGATGCGCGGGTCAAGCCCGCGCATGACTGCCAATCGCCAAGGAAGGAAGAAACGCATGTCAGACCGCCTGAAGGGCAAACGCGCATTCGTAACCGCAGCGGCCGTCGGCATCGGCCGCGCCTGCGCGCTGGCCTTTGCCCGCGAGGGCGCGACCGTGTTCGCGACCGATATCGACGAAGGCAAGCTTGCGCTGCTCAGGCAGGAAGGCGCCGCCGAGGTTGCGAAGCTCGACGTGCGCGACACCGCAGCGGTCGAGGCAATCGCAAAGCGCGCCGGCAAGACCGACATCCTGCTCAATGCCGCGGGCTTCGTGCATCACGGCACGGTGCTGGAGTGTTCGGACGACGACTGGGACTTCTCCTTCGACCTCAACGTCAAGTCGATGCACCGCACCACGCGCGCTTTCCTGCCGGGCATGCTGGCGCAGGGCGGCGGTGCCATCGTCAACATCGCCTCCGCCGCCGGCGCGGTGAAGGCGGCGCCGAACCGCTACGTGTATAGCGCCACCAAGGCCGCGGTCGCGGCACTGACGCGCTCGGTCGCGGCCGACTTCATCACCAAGGGCATCCGCTGCAACTGCATCTGCCCCGGCACCATCGAGACGCCTTCGATGCTTGAGCGTGCGGCGGCTGCCGGCCCGCAGGGACGCGAGATGTTCGTTGCGCGCCAGCCGATGGGCCGGCTCGGCACCGCCGAGGAAATCGCCGCGCTCGCCGTCTATCTCGCCAGCGACGAAAGCTCGTTCACCACAGGCGTCGCCCATGTCATCGACGGCGGCTGGACGCTTTAATCGGGAGGCAGCATGAACAAGATCGATCTCAACGGCCGCTGTGCCGTCGTCACCGGCGGCGCGCAGGGATTTGGCCGCGCCATCACCGAGCGCTTTGTCGCGTCGGGCGCCAAGGTCGCGATCTGGGATTTCGACCAGCCGCTGGCCGAGAAGACCGCGCGGGCGATCGGCGAGAACGTGATCGCGATCAAGACCGACGTCACCAATCCCGACGCGGTCGACGCCGCGCGCGATCAAACTCTGCGGGCGTTCGGCAAGATCGACATTCTCGTCAACAACGCCGGTATCACCGGAGCCAACAAGCCGGTATGGGAAACCGATCTCGACGACTGGCGCAGGGTGATGCGCATCAATCTCGAGGGTCCCTTCATCTGCTGCAGGGCGATCGTGCCGACTATGATCGGCCAGAAATATGGTCGCATCGTCAACATCGCCTCGATCGCCGGCAAGGAAGGCAATCCAAACGCCGCGCATTATTCGTCGTCGAAGGCGGGCCTGATCGCGCTCACCAAATCGCTCGGCAAGGAGCTCGCGCAGCACGACATCCTGGTCAATGCGGTGACGCCGGCCGCGGCGAAGACCGCGATCTTCGACCAGATGACCCAGCAGCACATCGATTTCATGCTGTCGAAGATCCCGAAGGCCCGCTTCGTGCAGGTCGAGGAACTCGCTTCAATGGTGGCATGGCTGGCGTCGGAAGACTGCGCCTTCTCCACCGGCGCGGTGTTCGACATCTCCGGCGGCCGCGCGACCTATTAACTCGCCGCCCGCCTCGCCGGCTGCCGCAGCGCCGCGACGAGATGATCGGCCAGGAGTGATGCCGCGTGCGACAGTTTTTGCGCGCGATGCAGCCGGATCTCGGCCCGCGGCAGCCGCGGCATACCATCGCGCGCGGTCAGCCGACGCAGCGTCGGCGGAAATGTCCCCGACTTGACCACGGTCACGGCGAGGCCCTGCGCCGCGATCGCCTCGACCGCGGACAGGCTGTGGCTGACAAAGGCGAGCCGCCACGGCCGGTTCGCCTGGTCCAGCGCCTGCATCGCCCAGCTCCGGAACAGGCAGCCCTGCGGATAGAGCGCGACCGGCAGCGGATCGAGCTCCTCGACGCGATGCGCAGCGCTCGCGGCCCACACCGCCTGCTCGGTGCGCAGCAACTCGCCCTCGCCGCGTCCCTCGGGGTGCATCGCGATCACGAGGTCATAGGCTTCGCCGAGCCGATCGATCATTGTCGACGTCAGCCCGGTCTCCATCTCGACATGGATCAGCGGATAGCTGGCGATGAAGTCCTTGAGCAGCGGCGGGACGAGCATCGTCCCATAGTCGTCCATCACGCCGAGGCGAACCCGTCCATCCGTGCCATGCTCGCGCACCCGGCCGACCGCCTCCGCGTTGAGGCTCAGGATGCGGCGGGCATAACCGAGCAATCCCTCGCCGGCTGCACTCAGGTCGACACTGGACGTGCTGCGGTGAAACAGTTCGGCCTGCAGCCGCTCTTCCAGCCGCTTCACCTGCATGCTGACGGCGGATTGGGTCCGGTTCAGCGCCGAGGCCGCGCGGGTGAAGGAGCGATGCTCCGCCACCGCGACAAAGGCCTGCAGAAGATCCGGGTCCAGTATGGGCGCACCTCATAACGATCTGTGATTTAGTCAATCACATCTATTCCATTCCCTGATTATGTCCCCTTCCCTAGATTGCGCAAGCAAAACCGAGGGGCGAACGGAATGGGCGAGATCTGGGGGGTATTGGCGGCGGTGGCCTCGAGCGCGCTCGGCGGCACTTCGATCGGGGCGACGCGGTTTCTGGTCGGCGCCATCGACCCGCTGGCGATCGGCGCGTTCCGCTTCGGCATCGGCGTCCTGCTGCTGCTGCCGCTGGCACTGCTGCAACGCCGGAACTGGCCGACGCGGCACGATTGGCTCGGCGTTGCCGGCCTCGGCCTGCTGTTCTTTGCGGCGTTTCCGGTCCTGTTCAATGCCTCATTGATCTTCACCACCGCCGCGCGCGGCGCACTCGCGCTGTCGACACTGCCGCTGTTGACCATGCTGGTCGGCGCGGTGCTGGGCGCCGAAGCGCTCACCGCGCGCAAGACCGCAGGCGTCCTGATCACCATCCTCGGCGTCTCGATGGCGCTGCTCTCCGGCCTCGCCACGGCGCCGCCTGGTGCCTGGCGCGGCGACCTCTTGATGATCGCAGCCGCGCTGTGCATGGCGCTCTACAGCATCTGGTCAAAACCCTATATCCGCCGCTCCGGCCCGATCCCCTTCACCACGCTCGCGATGGCCGCCGGGGCGGTGGTGCTCATTGTCGCCTCGCTGCTGCGCGGCAGTTTTGCGCCGGTTGCCGATTTCGGCGCGCCGCAATGGTCCGGCGCGATCTATCTCGGCGCCTTCGGCGCTGCGCTTACCTTCTATCTCTGGGCCTTCGCGCTGGAGCGGACGACGCCGACCCGGGTGGCGATCTCGGTCACCGTCAATCCGATCGCGGCATCGCTGGTCGGCGCAGCCCTGCTCGGCGAGCCGCTGAGCTGGAATCTGGTGGCCGGCATCGTCACCGTGTTCGCCGGCATCTGGATCGCGACCACCCAGCCGCCTCTGGCGCACGCGGTCGCCCCCGACATGCGCTGACCTGCGGCAACGCTCGCCAGCAAGGCCTTCCGCGAATCCGTGCTAGCCTGAGGTCCGGTCCCAGCGAACCCGAGGCGGCAGGCCATTGAACATCTCCCTCTATGACATCTCCGTCTGGGTATTGCCGGTCGTCATTGCGATCACGTTTCACGAAGCCGCGCACGGCTTCGTCGCTCATCGGCTCGGCGACGACACCGCCTGGCAGCTCGGCCGCGTCAGCTTCAACCCGCTGAAGCACATCGATCCGTTCGGCACGCTGATCCTGCCTGCAGTGCTGCTGTTCGCGCATTCGCCGTTCCTGTTCGGCTACGCCAAGCCGGTGCCGGTGAACTTCCGCAAGCTCAATCATCCCAAGCTCGACATGGTGTGGGTGGCGCTGGCCGGCCCGGCCACCAACATCATCCTGGCGATCGCCGCGGCGCTGGCATTCCACGCGCTGCCATTGGTGCCGGCCGATGCCGCAAAATGGACCGCGGACAATCTGAAAAACGCCTTCCTGATCAATATCGTGCTCGCGATCTTCAACATGATGCCGATCCCGCCGCTGGACGGCGGCCGGGTCGCGGTCGGGCTGTTGCCAAGGCCGCTGGCGATCCCGCTCGCCCGGCTGGAGCCCTACGGCATGCTGATCCTGATCGGGCTGTTGATCCTGCTGCCGGTGATTGGCCAGCAAGTCGGCCTAAATCTTGATGTTATTTCAACGATACTGCGAACTCTGACCGGCTATGTAATCAACGCCCTTCTCCTCATTACCGGAAACACATAGCCTTGATCTGCGCACGACCCGACCGAAAACCGGTAGCCATTTTTCCGGGTCGCGCGTTGAGGACAGGAACGCTTCGAGGCCATGGTGATCAAAGCTGCCGATATGCTGATTGCACGACGCGCCGACACCCGAGCGCGGGCCGACTTTGCGACCTGGAAGATGATGGCCAAGCTGAACGGCGCCTCCGCCTTGCCGCCTGAGGCGCAGAATTTCCTGGCCATTTACAACAAGCTGCTGGGACAGATGAGCGAAGCCGACGCCGGCGAGGCGACCATCCAGGAGATGTACCGCACCTACTATGTCGAGATGGGCGGCGCCGGCAAAGCGCCGGAGGTTCCGGCGCGCGCGCGCGAGCCGGTCGCCGACAATGGCAACGTCACGACGTTCCGCCGCCTGCCCCCCAAGAAGACGAGCACCTCCGACCCGAACGCCAAGCGTTCGATGCCGGTGGCACTGATCTTCGCCTGCCTCGTCGTGGTCTACGTCGCGATCCGGTACTACTGGAAATAGCGCCGTCCGCGCTTCACCCTATCCGCGTCCGATGATCGAACTCCGCGCACCGCGGCATCCCGTCGCGCGTCACCGGCTGCGCAATCGCCGCGGCGCGGAATATAGCGCACGATCAAACGCGCCGGCGCTCTAGGCGATGCACCCGATGCCGGGCATAATCCGGAACTCAAAAGCAAAATCATACTGGAGGGAAGATGAAGCGTTCCATTGCAGCCTCGGTCACGACGGCCTTGGTCATGGCCACGAGTCTTGCGTTCTGCGGCGGTGCGTCGGCGCAGACGATGGACAAGGTCGCCAAGGTCGGCGCGCTCGGCGATCAGTCCGGCCTCTATCAGGATATCGGCGGTCCCGGCTCGACGGTGGCGGCGCAGATGGCGATCGAGGATTCCGGGCTGCTGGCGAAGGGCTGGAAGATCGATCTGATCTCGGCCGATCACCAGAACAAGCCCGATGTCGCGGTCAATATCGGCAAGCAGTGGATCGACGTCGAGAAGGTCGACGTGTTCGTCGATCTCGCGGCCTCCAATGTCGGGCTCGCGATTGCCAACCTTTCGAAGGAGAAGAACGTCGTCAACCTGAACTCGGGCTCCGCCTCGTCCGATCTCACTGGCGCGCAGTGTTCGCCGAACACGGTGCACTGGGTCTATGACACCTACATGCTCGCCAACGGCACCGGCAAGGCGCTGGTCAAATCCGGCGGCGACACCTGGTTCTTCCTCACCGCGGACTATGCGTTCGGCCAGGCGCTCGAGCGCGACACCTCGGCGGTGGTCACCGCGAATGGCGGCAAGGTGCTCGGCAGCGTCAAGCATCCGCTCAACAATGCCGACTTCTCGTCCTTCCTGCTGCAGGCGCAAAGCTCGAAGGCCAAGATCGTCGGTCTCGCCAACGCCGGCGGCGACACCACCAACGCGATCAAGCAGGCCGCGGAATTCGGCATCGTCTCCGGCGGCCAGCGGCTTGCCGGCATGCTGTTGTTCATCACCGACATCAACGCGCTCGGCCTCAACGTCGCGCAGGGGCTGAACTTCACCGAGACATTCTATTGGGACATGAACGACCAGACCCGCGCCTTCTCCAAGCGCTTCATGGAGCGCTTCAAGAAGAACCCGCCGACCATGGTGCAGGCCGGCGTCTATTCCTCGCTGATCCACTATTTCAAGGCGCTGGAAGCGCTCGGCGGCAATCCGCATGACGGTCGCGCCGTGGTCGCCAAGATGAAGGAGATGCCGACCGACGATCCCCTGTTCGGCGAGGGCTCGATCCGCGTCGACGGCCGCAAGATCCACCCGGCCTATCTGTTCGAGGTGAAGAAGCCGTCCGAGTCGAAATATCCGTGGGACTATTACAAGCTGGTCGCCACCATCCCCGCGGACGAGGCCTTCCTCCCGCTCGAGAAGAGCGTCTGCCCGCTGGTGAAGAAGAGCTGAGGCAACGTTGTTCCGGGCCGCGTGAAACGGCGAATCAGGAATCGACCAGCGGCTCATTCAATGGAGAAATGGATTCCGGGTCGCGACTTGTCGCGCCCCGGAATGACACCGGCGTCTGATCGCAGGCAGCCGCGGCTCGCTACTTCTTCGGCTTGTTGTAATTGACATCGAGGCTGAAGGAGAACTGATCGTCGGTCAGGTCGGCCGGCGGCGCCGGGACCGGATCGGACCGGTGGACCATCGAGATCGCCGCGTCGTCAAAGGCGGCATCTCCGGACGATTCCAGCACGGCAACCGACAGCACCTTGCCCAGACGATTCAGCACCAGGGCGACCTTCACCTTGGCCTCCTTGGCCTTGCCCTTCTCCGGGAATTTCTTGTGCAGGTCGAGATAGGCGCTGATCTTCTTGCCCCACTTGGCGGTCAGCAGCAGCTTGTCCTTGCCGATGCCTGGGTTGGGTGCTTTGGTGGTTTCCGACTGACGCGCGTCCTCCAGCTTGGTCGGCGCGGCCGCCTCCGAGGCCTGCTGCGCTTCCTGCGCGTTGGTCTCGACCTTGGCGACCTTGGCCTCCTCCTCCTTTTGCTTCTTGGCAGTGTCTTCCGTCACGATGCGATCGGGGTCGTCGGACTCCACCGGCTTTTCCTGAGGCAGGTCGGTGTCCTTCACCTCGGCCTTCTGTTGCGCCATTTCCTGCACGGCCTGCTGCTCGTCAGCCGGCGCGCCCGGCGGTGCCGCATCGTCGGGCACATCCGCCGAGGCGAGCTCGACGGCGTATTCCGCACCGGCAGCGCCGAGCCCCTCGCCGTCGTCGCCGCGCAAATTGGTCAGTGCCAGCGCGGCACCGCCCAGATGCAGCCCGACTGCCGTCACGGCGGCGATCACCCAGAGCCGCTTCGAGGTCCGCAGATCGAGATCGGGGTTGGTGGACATCGCGTTCGCCGTCAGGGTTTCCCAGGATCGGCCTGCGCCGCCGCGGGCGCTCCCGGAACGCCCTCGAGCGCGACCAGCTTCACGTGCGTGTAGCCGCCGGCGCGCAGCAGCTCCATCACGCCCATCAGCTCGCCATAGGGTACCATCCGATCGGCCCGCAGGAACACGTATTTGTCCCGGGTCATGTCGGGCACAGCATCCAGCGAATTGACCAGGTCGACGCGCTTCACCGCGTTCTCCCCGATCGCCAGCGTCAGATCCGGCTTGATGCTGAGATAGGTCGGCTTGTCCGGCTTCTTCTGCGGCGTCGCGCTGGAGGTCGGCAGATCGATCGGAAGATCGACGGTCGAAAGCGGTGCCGCCACCATGAAGATGATCAGCAGCACCAGCATGACGTCGATGAACGGCGTGACGTTGATCTCGTGGGATTCCGCGAAATCGTCGTCGCCATCGTTCTCGGAGATCGAGACTGCCATCGCCTACTCCGCCGCCGCGGCGCGCGCATGCGCGTTGCGCGGAACGTCGCCATGGGTGCGGTCGAGATCGCGCGACAACAGCCGTCCTGCGGCACCCGAGGCGCGGTTGACCAACTCGAGATAGACCTTCGTGACGCGCGAGAAATGGTTGTAGATGATGACCGCGGGGATCGCCGCGACGAGGCCGATCGCGGTCGCGAGCAGCGCTTCCGCGATGCCCGGCGCCACCACGGCAAGGTTGGTCGTCTGCGACTTCGAAATGCCGATGAAGCTGTTCATGATGCCCCAGACGGTGCCGAACAGGCCGACGAAGGGCGACGTCGCGCCGATCGTCGCGAGCAGGCCCATGCCGATGCGGATCTTGCGGGCTTCGGCGCGCACGATCTCGGCGAAGCTCGACGCCGCGCGCTCCTTGATGCCGCTGTCGCTCGAGATGCCCGCCGACAGGCGCCCCTCGCGCATCGCAGCAGCGATGAACGACGACAGCACGCTGCCCTTGGCGCCGAGCGCGAACTGCGCTTCGGCCAGCGAGCGCGATTCAGCGATCTTGGCCAGCGCGCCACGCAGCTTGCGCTGCGCTACCGTCAGCTCGACCATCTTGGCGATGAACACCGTCCACGTGACGAGCGACGCGAATGCCAGACCGAGCATCACCGCCTTCACGATGATGTCGGCGTTCAAGAACATGTTCCACGGCGACAATTCGTGCAGGCCGGTCGAGGTCGACTTCAGCGACTTGCTGTCGCCGCTCGCGGGCGCAGCCAGGGACGCCTCGTTCGCCGTCGGTGCCGGAGCCGCCGCGGCAGGGGCCGGCGCGGCGGGGGCCGGCGCGGCCTGAGCCTGCGGCGCCGGTTGTGCCGGCTGGGCGGCCACCGGCGCGGTCTGGGCAGCCGCCGCAGGCTGGGCTGCCCCCGGCTGGGCCGCGGGTGCGGGCTGAGGCCGGGTCACGGGAGCAGGCTGCGCTACAGGCGCCGTTTGCTGCTGCGCCGAAGACGGCGCGGCCAGCATCAGCATCGCCAGCGAGGCGATCATGGCGGATGCAGCGGGGAACTTGAATGTCATCATCAGTTACACTTCAGCCCAGTGACGGATCAGGTTGTGATAAATCCCGGTCAATTTGACCGTTTCGGGGTCATCGCGCCCCAGCCGCTCCACCAGAGCCTGGATCGCGGTATCGAGATCAAAGATCAGGCTGCGCGCGTGTGCATCCCGTACCATGCTCTGCAGCCAGAAAAAAGACGCTACCCGCGTCCCCCGCGTGACCGGCGTGACCAGATGCAAACTGGAAGCAGGATAAACTACGAGATCGCCCGCCGGCAGCTTGATTTCATGGGATCCGTAGAGGTCTTCGATGACGAGCTCGCCGCCGTCGTAGTCCTCCGGCTCCGATAAAAACAGCGTGACCGATAGGTCGGTGCGGATCCTCATGCCCGTCAGCCTGTCGCCGCGCACCGCATTGTCGACGTGCAGGCCGAAATGGTGCCCGTCGCTGGCGGCATAACGGTTGAACAAGGGTGGAAAGATCCTAAGCGGGATCGCCGCCGAGATGAAGCGCGGGCTTGCCGACAGCGCCGACAGGATGCGGTTGCCGAGCTGCCGCGCGACCTCGCTGTCGGGCGGCAGCTGCTCGTTGCGCTTGACCATCGCGGACGCGGCGCCGGCGGTCGAGCGGCCGTCCTCCCATTCGGCTTGCGCCATGATGCGGCGGAAGTCCGCCACATCAGCCTTGCTCAATACGTTGGGAACACAGACCAGCATCTGTCGCCGCGAAGCCTCCGTCAGTAACGCGCAGAAACAACCAGATACGCGGCGCGCCCCGGCGCTTCGAGCACGAACGGCGCCGCGCTCTGGTACAGCGCATCGTAGTAGCGCTTGTCGAAGATGTTGTTGACGAACAGCTTCATCGTCCAGTGCTTGTCGATCTTTGCTTCGGCAAAGGCGTCGAAGCGCCAGTAGCTCGGGATCGAGGTGCCCTGGTTGGCCGCCAGCAGCGTGCCGCCATAGACCTTCGAACGATACACCGCCTGCCCGCCCAGCTCCCACATGTCGGTGAGCTGGTACTTGGTCAACATGCTGAACGACTGGTGCGCGACGTTGGCGAGCGGCAGTCCGACATTGCTGGAATACAGGATGGTGTTGGCCGGCGGCGCGAGCGACCTCGTCACTGCCGACTGCATCAGCACGAGACCGCCGAACACACTCCATTTGTCGGTGATCTTGCCGCCGACGCCGAGATCGATGCCGCGGATGCGGTAGGCCGCGCCCGCGGTGATGCAGGAGATATTGCCGGTCGTCCCGGTCGGATAGGAGCAGCCGAGCGCCGCGGCCGCGGTTGCGTTGTTCACGTTCTGCGATTCGCGCGCATTTTCCTTCTCGGTCTGGAACAGCGCCGCCGTCACCAGCAGATGACGATCGAACAATTCCCACTTGGTGCCGACTTCGATCGCCTTGTTCTTTTCCGGCCCGAAGATCTGGGTATTGCCGCCGTTCAACACCGGAGACAGGCCGCCATACGCCGTGCTGGTACCGTCGAACTCGGCGCCGACAGGGTTCGACGAGGTCGCATAGGCCGCATAGACGCTGCCGTTCGGCAGCGGCTTCAAGGTAAGGCCGAGGTTGAAGTTCGGCATCCCGAAGTCAGCCGACTGACTGCCGAATGTGGTCCTATTGCCCGACGTCAGATATCCTGACGTGTTGATCTTGTAGTCGTCGTAGCGGATGCCGCCATTGAGGATCACGAAGTCATTGTAGTTCGCGGTATCCATGATGTAGCCGCTGGTGGTGTCGATCCCGATCTTGGTCGGCATCCCGGACAACCCCGACGGAATCGGGAACGGAATGTTGGTGTATTGCGGATTGAACACGCTGACGCCGGAGAGCGATCCGCTTCCCGTGAAAGCCGATGTGCCGGTCGTTATTTCCGAGCTCAGGCCGAGATATCTGTCGATCGAGGACCGCTCGTTGTCGTATTCGACGCCGGCCGTCGTCGTGTGCTTGAAGCCGAGCCCGTCGACCGACTTGTACGTCGCCTCGGTCTGGTTGGCGAACACGTCGGTGACCTGGTAGCGGCTTTGCGGATTGGCGCTCAGCGTATACGCCGTGAACGGAGCGCCGGCGGCCAGCGTCGGCGCTTCCGGCAGCGTGCCGATGTAGTTCTGGGTCGAACGCGATTCCCGGATCTTGTTGCTGACCACGAGGTCCGGCGTGATCTGCACCTCGGCGTTGATGGTGCCGATGTCCTGCCCGGTCCTGAAGAAGTCGCGGTTGACGAAACCGTACCAATTGTTGCGGTTGACGCCGAAATCCGGGAACGGGCCGCCGGCCGTGCTCGCGGTGCTCGGCCGGTAATACGGCACGCCGAAATCCGGGAGTCCGGTCAGTTCGGTGTGGATGTAGTTGCCGGTGATCTTCACCGCATCGACCGGCTTCCATGTTCCGGCGACGAACGCGCCGTTGCGGTCGTCGGTGACGTAGCTGCGGCCGGCGACGCCGGCATCCTGGAACAGGCCGCCGGCGCGGATCGCCAGCGTCGGGCTGATCACCTGGTTGACGTCGAGCGTCACGCGCTTGGTGCGATCGGTGCCGAACGTGGTGTCCATGTTGTAGAAGCTGTTCTGCGTCGTCGCCTGCTTGGTGACGATGTTGATCGCGCCGCCGGTGGTGCCGCGGCCGGCAAAGGACGAGCCCGGGCCGCGCAGGATCTCGACCTGCTCGGTGAAGAAGTTCTCGCGGACGCTGACGCCGGAGTCGCGCACGCCGTCGATGAAGATGTCGTTGCGCGCGTCGAAGCCGCGGATGAAGAAGCGGTCGCCGAAGGCATTGCCGCCCTCGCCCGTGCCGAGCGTGACGCCGGCGGTCGACAGGATCGCCGACTTCAGCGATGTGGCGTTCTTGTCTTCGAGCACGTCCTTGGTCAGCACCGTGACCGATTTCGGCGTGTTCAGGATCGGCTCGGGATATTTCCCGGACGACTGCAAACGGTCGCCCTTGTACGGCGCGGCCGGATCCGCATAGGGATCGCGGTCGGCGGGAAGACCGCCGGCGTTGGGAAACGGCACCGGCGTCTGCTGTGCCTGCTGGTTGTTACGGCGCGCGGCGCGGCGCAGCGCGTTGCGGGCGCGGACCTGGTCCGCAGTGGGCCTTGACGTCACGGGCCGCGGGCGAGCGACCGGGGCATCGACATTCACCGGCGGCAGGTTGGATTGCTGCGCTTCAGCCCCCGAAAACGACGCCACCGCGATCAGGCTCGCGACTGCGGAGACCTTCGTGGCGGAATAACCGGTGTCATCAGCCGAACCGATCGCTGCATCAAAGCGCAGCGATCTCGGCGCCTTCACATTGCTCATGTCTTGCTCGCCCCAGAAAAATCAGCTCGTTCGCGAAATGAAGCTGCGACGAACTGTCTCCATCGGTTATCGAGCGTGACCTTTTTTATCAATGCGACGAGCGCAACAGTCGGCTTGAATCGCCCCAATTCAAAGCGATTCTAATCTACGGTTTGAAATCGTTCTAAACTGTAGTTTTTAAGTGTTCTAATAATCGTTCTAAATCGATGCCGCCCGTCATTGGCTGCCGCGTGCGGGCGCTGTCCATGCGACCACGCGATTACTCGGCGCTTGGCGGCTTCATCAGCGAAAACAGTTCGTCGATCGTCCGCTGCGCGACCTGCCGCACTCGGTCGCTGTTCTCAAGGCCGGCGATGTTGACGCCGTTGACGACCGCTTTGATCTCGTCGCGGAAGTCGGTGAGAAAGCGCAGCGGGTCGCGCTGCTCGTTGGCGACGCGCGCGATCAATCCTGTAACCAGGATCTGGCATGCCATCATGCGCCCGTTCAACTCATCCATCGCAGCCCTCGTCCTCTCGCATCGTCGCTGCGCGATATGGACGACATCCCGCGACGATTCAACCGGCTCGCGCACGCTGCAACGGGTGAATGGATGGAGCGAAGGAATCTGCGCACGATGAGATGCGCTATTTCGCGGCGATGCGCTCCGCCTCCTCGCCGAGCGCCTTGATGCGATCCTTGACCTCGCGCAGCGTGGCGAGGCCGCTTTCGACATGCTTGTCCGAGACGTCGCGCAACACGTCGCCGGCGATCGCGTCGCGCAAACTGTCGAGATCGTCGACGAGACGCCGCCCGCTCCGGGTCAGGAACAGGCGATTGGCACGGCGATCCCTGGGATCGGGACGCCGTTCGAGCAGGCCATGCTCGACAAGGCGGTCGAGCAGCCGCACCAGCGAGATCGGTTGCAATTCGAGGACGTCGGCGAGATCGACCTGGGACAGTCCCTCCTGCTCGCGCAGGCGGAAGAGCACGATCCATTGCGCACGCGTGGTGCCTCGCGCCTTGGCGCGATGATCGATATAATTGCGCAGCAGCCGGGAACTCTCGACGAGCTGCGCGATAAACTGGCGTTTGAGATCGAGCGACATAGGGGTCCTCGGTGCGTTTCCCAGGCGAATTGTTTCTGCTCGTTTCTGACCTAAACCTTTCCAAATGTTTAGGATTCTCAAGCCTTGGTGTGTTTACACATTAAGTGCACGCATATTATATCCGCAAGCTCTGTGAACCGTTTCGATCAGCCTTTATTGTTACGTCGAACCCAAGAGTCCGCATGTCAAAGTCACGCACCATCGGTTGGGTTTTAGTGATCGCTGCGGTCGGCGCCGCCGGTTATTTCGGCTGGCAGAAACACACGAGCAACCAGCAGGCGATCGAAGCCGCGCAGAAGCGATCCGCCCAACGCCCGGCCGTTCCGGTCAAGATCTCGCCGGTCGAGAAAGCCGACTTCCCTGTCTATCTCACCGGCCTCGGCACCGTGCAGGCGTTCAACACGGTCCAGGTCCGCACCCGGGTCGACGGTCAGATCACCAGGATCGCTTTCAAGGAAGGCCAGTTCGTCAAGGCCGGTGACACGCTGGTCGAGATCGATCCGCGGCCCTATCAGGCGACGCTCGACCAGGCCAAGGCCAAGAAGGCCCAGGACGAAGCCAATCTCGCCAACGCCAATCTCGACCTGCAGCGCACCACCAGGCTCGGCGAGTTCGCGACACGCCAGCAGCTCGACACCCAGCGCTCCACGGTGGCGCAGCTGACCGCCCAGATCTCGGCTGACGAGGCCGCCATCTTCAACGCCCAGACCCAGGTGGACTACACGACCGTCAAATCCCCGATCGACGGGATTGTCGGCCTGCGACTGGTCGATATCGGCAACATCGTCAATGCCTCGGCCCAGACCGGCATTGTCACGATCACCCAGATCGAGCCGATCACGGTGATCTTCACCGCGCCGGAAGACCAGCTGCCGGATATCAAGGCGGCGCTGGCCGTGGCGCCGCCCAAGACCATTGCCCTGACCACCGACGGCAAGCGGGTGCTATCCACGGGAACCCTGGCGCTGATCAACAATCAGGTCGACACGTCAAGCGGGACTGTCCGGCTGAAGGCGGTGTTTGATAACAAGGACCACGCGCTGTGGCCGGGCCAGTCGGTCTCGACCCGCCTTCTGGTCAGGACCTTGAAGGATGCCACCGTCGTCCCGGATGACGCGGTGCAGCATGGCACCGATGGCCTCTACGCGTATTCAGTCAATCAGGAGAACAAGGCCGAGCTTCGCAAGATCAAGGTCAGCCAGTCGATCGACGGCAAGTCGGTGATCGACGAGGGCCTGTCGCCCGGACAGCAGGTGATCACCGCGGGGCAGTACAAGGTCTCGCCGGGAACCCCGGTGACAACGGCAGTGGCGAGCTCGGATCCGTCCCAGTCGAAGGTTACGCAGGAATGAGCGTCGGCGCCGGAATTTCCGCACCATTCATTCGTTTCCCCATCGGCACGTCGCTGCTGATGGCGGGCATCCTGTTCGTCGGTCTCGTCGCCTATCCCCTGCTGCCGGTCGCGCCGCTGCCGCAGGTCGACTTCCCCACCATCCAGATCACTGCGACCCTGCCCGGCGCCAGCCCGGAAACGATGGCGACATCGGTCGCCCAGCCGCTGGAACGCCAGTTCGCGCAGATCCCCGGCATCGCGCAGATGACCTCGACCAGCTATCTCGGCACGGCGGCGGTCACCATCCAGTTCGACCTCAACCGCAGCATCGACGGCGCCGCCAACGACGTGCAGGCCGCCATCAACGCGGCCAGCGGCCAGTTGCCGAAAACCCTTCCCTCGCCGCCGACCTACCGCAAGGTCAACCCGGCGGACTCGCCGATCATGCTGCTGTCGGCGACATCGGACACGCTGCCGCTGACGACGGTCAGCGATGCCGTCGACGCCCAGCTGGCGCAGCAGATCAGCCAGATCTCGGGCGTTGCGCAGGTCATCATCGGCGGCCAGCAGAAGCCGTCGGTTCGCGTCCAGATCGACCCCGCCAAGCTCGTCGCCAAGGGCCTGTCGCTGGAGGACGTCCGCGCCGCGATCAACATCGCCACCGTCGACAGTCCGAAGGGCAACATCGACGGCGCCACCCGCGCCTATACCATCTACGCCAACGACCAGCTGCTCACGGCGAGCCCGTGGAACGACGTCATCATCGCCTACCGCAACGGCGGGCCGCTGCGGATCCGTGACATCGGCCAGGCCGTCACCGGGCCCGAGGACGCCAAGCAGGCCGCCTGGGCCAACGGCAAGCGCGGCGTATTCCTGGTCATATTCAAGCAGCCCGGCGCCAACGTCATCGACACCGTCGACAAGATCAAGGCGGCGCTGCCCCGACTGGTCGCCGCGATCCCGCCGGCGATCAAGATCGACGTGATCAGCGACCGCACCACCACGATCCGCGCGGCGGTCGAGGACGTCCAGTTCACCCTGCTGCTGACCATCTTCCTGGTCGTGATGGTGATCTTCGTCTTCCTGCGCAGTTTCTGGGCGACCGTGATCCCGACGGTCACGGTGCCATTGGCGCTGCTCGGCGCCTGCGCGCTGATGTGGGTGTTCGGCTACACGCTCGACAATCTGTCGCTGATGGCGCTGACGATCGCGGTCGGCTTCGTGGTCGACGACGCCATCGTGATGCTGGAGAACATCAGCCGCTACATCGAAGAGGGCGAGAAGCCGATGGCTGCCGCCTTCAAGGGCTCGCAGGAAATCGGCTTCACCATCGTTTCGATCAGCATCTCGCTGGTCGCGGTGCTGATCCCGCTGCTCCTGATGGGCGGCATTATCGGCCGCCTGTTCCGCGAATTCGCGGTCGTGCTGGCGATGACCATCTTCGTCTCGATGTTCGTGTCGCTGACGCTGACCCCGATGATGGCCTCGCGCTTCCTGCGCGCCCACAATGACGAGAAGCACGGTCGGTTCTACCAGCTCAGCGAGCGCGGCTTCGACGCCATGCTGCGCGGCTATCAGAGCGTGCTCGACCTCGCTTTGCGCTGGAAGTTCACGACGCTGATGATCTTCTTCGGGACGCTGGCGCTGTCGGTCTACCTGTTCGTCGTCATCCCGAAGGGCTTCTTCCCGCAGCAGGACGTCGGCCTGATCACCGCGACCTCGGAAGCCAACCAGGATATCTCCTTCGCCGACATGAAGCGGAAGCAGGAGGAACTCGGCAAGATCGTGCAGCAGGATCCCGCGGTGGCGACGGTGGCGATGGCGATCGGCGGCAGTGGTCGCGCCGGCAACAACGGCGCGATGTACATCACGCTGAAGCCGCTGAAGGATCGCGACGCCAACGCGCAGCAGGTCATCGCCCGGCTACGGCCGAAGCTGGAGAAGGTCGAGGGTGCCCGGCTGTTCATGCAGGCGGCGCAGGACGTTCGCCTCGGCGGCCGCCCGACCCGCACCCAGTTCGAATTCACGCTGCAGGATGCCAACCTCGCCGAACTGAACGAATGGGCGCCGAAGATTCTCGGCAAGATGCAGACGCTGCCGCAGCTGCGCGACGTCGCCACCGACCAGCAGACCAACGGCACCACGCTCGAATTGAAGATCAACCGCGACACCGCCTCGCGCTATGGCATCCAGCCGCAGCTGATCGACGACACGCTCTATGATGCGTTCGGTCAGCGCCAGGTGACGCAATATTTCACCCAGCTCAACAGCTACCACGTCATCCTCGAGGTGTTGCCTGAGCTGCAGGGCGCGATCGACACGCTGAACAAGATCTACATCAAGTCGCCGCTGACCGGCGAACAGGTGCCGATCTCGACCTTCGCGACCTGGACCAGCGTGCCGGTACGGCCGCTCTCGATCAGCCACCAGGGCCAGTTCCCGGCGATCACGATCTCATTCAACCTGGCGCAGGGCGTTGCGCTCGGCCAGGCGACGGAAGCGGTGCAGAAGGCGATGGTCGACCTCGGCGCGCCGCCGACCCTGAGCTCGAGCTTCCAGGGCACCGCGCAGGCGTTCCAGCAATCGCTGTCGACCGTGCCGCTGTTGATCCTCGCGGCGCTCGTGGTCGTCTACCTGATCCTCGGCATTCTGAAGCTACATCCACCCGATCACGATTCTATCGACGCTGCCGTCGGCCGGCGTCGGCGCGCTCGCGATCCTGATGGCGGCCGGCTTCGACTTCTCGCTGATCGCGCTGATCGGCATCATCCTTCTGATCGGCATCGTGAAGAAGAACGGCATCATGATGGTCGACTTCGCGATCGCGGCCGAGCGCGACCAGCACATGGAGCCTGTGGCGGCGATCCGCCAGGCCGCCCTGCTCCGCTTCCGCCCGATCATGATGACGACGATGGCCGCCTTGCTCGGCGGCGTGCCGTTGATGTTAGGAACCGGCACCGGCTCGGAAATCCGCCAGCCGCTCGGCTACGCCATGGTCGGCGGCCTGATCGTCAGCCAGGCGCTGACGCTGTTCACGACGCCGGTCGTCTATCTCTATCTCGACAGGCTCTCGAATGCGTTTGCGAACTGGGGCCGCTCGCCGCGCACCGACCACGATGCTGACGACGACGAGCATGGATCGGTCAAGGAGGCCGCCGAGTGACTTGACTTTGCTGGCATCCCGGCACATCCGAAAGATGTTCATTTCGGAGCCGGTACCGTGAAGATTGTCGCCAAGTCGCTCTTCGTCCTGCTGAACGCGTTCGGCATGGCCCACTCTGGCCACGCCCAGACGGCCAAGAGCAAGAACGCGCCCGCTCCGGCAGCTGCGCCCGCTGCTCCTCAGGGTGATACAGCAGCCCCCAACAACTCCGGCTGGATCGCACGCTGCACCAGTGCGAGCCGCGACGCTCCGCTCGAATGCGCGATGGAACAGACCGCGGTGCTCACCAAGACCGGCCAGCTCATCGTGCTGGTCAATATCCGCGTTCCCGGCGACACCCGCACGCCGGTTGCATTGATCCAGCTTCCGCTCGGGTTGAACCTGCCGGTCGGCGCCAAGCTGCAGGTCGACGACGGCAAGGCCGTCGACGTGCCGATCCAGACGTGCGAGACACGCGGCTGCTACATCAATACGCCGATCGCCGCCGATGTCCTGAGCCAGCTGAAATCGGGTAAGCAGCTCAAGGTGTCGTTCCAGAATCTCGGCAAGGAAACCATCTCTATCCCGATGCCGCTTGCCGACTTCGCGACGGTCTACGACAAGATCAAATAGCGCCGCGCAGCGTAGCCGTCCGCTATCGCTCCCGCTTGTAGAGGAACGCGTTGTCCGGCTGCGGCATGCCGATGGTCTTGTAGAACCCGATCGAGTCAGGCGCCGACAACAGCAGGCACATCGATTCAGGTCCGGCGAGGCGCCCCGTTTCCGCGATCAGACGCTTGCCGATGCCATGTCCCTGGTATCCGCGATCGACCGCAAGGTCCGCCAAATAGCAGCAATAGGCGAAATCGGTCAGCGCGCGCGACACGCCGACCAGCTTGCCCGCCTTCCGCGCCGTCACGATCAGATTCGCATTGGCGATCATGCGCTCCATCCGGTCGGTATCCGCCAGCGGTCGCCGCTCGCCGAGGCCCGACTGCCGCAGCACCTCGATGAACTCATCGACGCCGATCGACGCTTCGCGGGCATAGAGAATTTCGTCCATCAGCCTAAACCTCTGTTGCAACGAGCCGGACCACACGCGCGAGACCATGGTGGATTACGCCGGACCAATCCACCCTGCCGTGATGGCACACATACGACTGGTCCTCCGTCGGCAGCTGCAGCCGGCTATCTCGTCGGGATTTGAGAGGATGATCACGCCACCGAGGCGGATTGGCTGGGGAACCTGGATTCGAACCAAGACAAACAGAGTCAGAGTCTGTTGTGCTACCGTTACACCATTCCCCAAGAATCGTCCGTGGTATCAACAGCTTAGCTGGATGACTGGACATCTCGGTGCAGCGGGTTCGCCTGCCAAACCAGCGCCCGCGCGAGTGCGACCTTCTACCCGCTTGGTCCCACGCTTGGCAAGCATTGTTGGCGAGGAATGGGCGTGAAAATCGCGGCCCGAAGGCCTGCCCACCAAGCCTCAGTACAGCCCGCCTGTCCCCGACCGTATCACGGCCCGATCGGCGTCCGGCGAAATGCCCTGCTGGGTGCCGTCGATCACGTCGGTGCCGGCGACCATCCCGGGATCATTGAACGGCGGCGCCTGGCCCGGCTTGAAGGCTTCGAGCACCACGCCCCGGTTCTGGCCGGGCACAGCGCGCTGGCCAGTCTTGGCATCGACCAGGACCAGCCGGATGCCGACCGGCTGCTTGAACGGGGTGGCGGGCTTGTCGGCCAGCGCGAGCTTCAGGAAGTCGCGCGCGATCGGCGCCGCGGTATGGCCGGCCTGCGCGTTGCGGCCGAGCGAGCGCGGCTTGTCGTAGCCGACATAGAGACCGACCACGAGGTCCGGCGAGAAGCCGACGAACCAGAGATCTTTGGCCTCGTTCGAGGTGCCGGTCTTGCCGGCAAGCGGCTTGCCGACGTCCTTCAGCGCGGTGCCGGTACCGGCCTGAATCACGCCCTCCATCAGCGAGGTGATCTGGTAGGCGGACATCGCGTCGAGCACCCGCTCGCGGCGGTCGACGAGCTGCGGCTCCGGCTGGTTCTTCCAGCCCTCCGGCGCGTCGCAGCCGCGGCATTCGCGCT
Organism: Bradyrhizobium sp. USDA 4503; assembly: GCF_054055815.1. Lineage (NCBI taxonomy): Bacteria > Pseudomonadati > Pseudomonadota > Alphaproteobacteria > Hyphomicrobiales > Nitrobacteraceae > Bradyrhizobium > Bradyrhizobium sp. USDA 4503. Next base: position 737,009 of record NZ_JBSRXS010000001.1, on the reverse strand, counting down.
GATCGTGCTTGAAGATGGTGTGGCCGTAGCGGTCCTGGATGCGGTCGATCAGGGTCGGCTTCACGCGGACGCCGCCGTTGGCGATCATCGAATAGGCCGTGGCCATCCGCATCACCGTGGTTTCGCCGGCGCCGAGCGCGTAGGCGAGATAGTTCGGCAACTCGTCATAGACGCCGAAGCGCTTTGCATATTCGCCGATCAGCGGCATGCCGATTTCCTGCGCCAGCCGCACGGTCACCGTGTTGAGCGACAGCCGCAGCGCGTTGCGCAGCGTCACCTGGCCCTGATACTTGCCGGTGGAGAAGTTTTCGGGCCGCCAGATGTTGCCCTGCCCCTGGTCGATCTCGATCGGGGCGTCGATCATCATGGTCGATCCGGTGTAGCCGTTGTCGAGCGCCGACGAATAGACGATCGGCTTGAAGGTCGAGCCGGGCTGCCGATAGGCCTGCGTCGCGCGGTTGAACTGGCTCTGGTCGAACGAGAAGCCGCCGACCATCGCCAGCACGCGGCCGGTGTGCGGATCCATCGCCACCATCGCACCCGACAGCTCAGGGATCTGTCGCAGCCGGTACTGGCCTTCGACGCGCTGGCCGTCCTTGCTGAAGAGCGGGTCGGCGTAGATCACGTCGCCTGGCTGCAGCACCTGCGCCACCGATGTCGGCGTCTTGCCCTTGCTCTTGGCCCAGCGCGCGCCGTCCATCGTGATGATGCCGGTCTCGCGCTGCTTGCTGATGGCGCCGCCGAGCTCGCGGCCCGGCTGGAAGCCGATCCGTGCCGACTGGTCGTTGCTCTCCAGCACCACCGCCATTCGCCACGGCGAGATGTCGGACAGCGATTTGATCTCGGCGAGCGGCACGCCCCAGTCACTGGTCAGGTCGAGCTTTTGGATCGCACCGCGATAGCCCTGCTGCTCGTCATAGTTCACGAGCCCAGCCACCATGGCCTTGCGCGCCATCACCTGGACCTTGGGGTCGAGCGTGGTGCGCACCGACAGGCCGCCCTCATAGAGCTTCTTCTCGCCATAGCGCTCGAAGATGTCGCGGCGGACTTCTTCCGAGAAGTATTCGCCGGCGAAGGTGTGCGCGCCATTGCTGCGGTTGGTGACGGTCAGCGGCTCCTTGCGCGCCTTGTCGGCGTCGGCCGCGGTGATCCAGCCGTTCTCCTGCAGGCGGTCGATCACGTAGTTGCGCCGCTCGACGGCGCGCGCGCGGTTGCGCACCGGATGCAGGCTGGCCGGCATTTTCGGCAGCGCCGCCAGATAGGCCGCTTCCGCGACCGTCAGTTCATTGACGGACTTGTCGAAATACACCAGCGAGGCCGCCGCGATGCCGTAGGCGCCAAGGCCGAGATAGATTTCGTTGAGATAGAGCTCGAGGATCTTGTCCTTGGAGTAAGCCCGCTCGATTCGCATCGCCAGCAAGGCTTCCTTGATCTTGCGGGTGAACGACACCTCGTTGGTCAAAAGGAAGTTCTTGGCGACCTGCTGGGTGATCGTCGAGGCGCCCTGCGGCCGCCGGTTGGAACCGAAGTTCTGGATGTAGGCGACACCGGCGCGCGCCATGCCGGTGTAGTCGACGCCGCCATGCTCGTAGAAATTCTTGTCCTCGGCGGCGAGGAACGCGTTGATCACGAGCTTCGGCACCGCCTGGATCGGCAGATAGAGCCTGCGCTCCTTGGCGTATTCGCCGAGCAGCGAGCCGTCGGCCGCGTGCACGCGGGTCATCACCGGCGGCTCGTAGTTCTGGAGCTGCGAATACTCGGGCAGGTCCTTGGAGAAATGCCAGAACAGCCCTGCGACCGCGGCCAGACCAGCCAGGAACAGGATGGTGCCTGCGGTGAACAGGAACCCGAAGAACCGCAACAGAAATTTCATCGACCAGATTTCCGTGGCGAATACGTCGCTCGTTCTGAGCGCGCTGCGTGCCACTTAGGCCGCCCGGTATATCGGTCGCTCCATGGACCTGCAATTCAACACCGGAGAATTAAAGCAAGCCAGGCGTCAAACTTATGCCATAGAGCCCGGCTCGCGCCCGCAGCAAATCGGCAGACCTCGCCGACTGGCGGTGCCCGCGGGGCTGCATCGATCTCCGCTGCAGCGCTGCGCGCTTCGCGCACCGCGCCTGATAGCGCTGCGGTCTCGATACGCTTGCGCGGAGAGCACGTTCCGAAAGAAAAGCGCGGGCCGGACGGATCGATTCCCCGATCCGGCCGACGATTTGGGTGCTGCGACATCAGAAACCGGTGGACAGCGCCGGCGCGCCAATCACATTAAGGATTTGTTAACTATAACTACCGCAAGTTGTTGGCATACACCGACTCGCGACGGGCTGATTTGGATGGCACTGCGCGGATTCAAACGGTCATTTACGGCCGACCCTAACGTTCTTGGATTTCCAAGACCACCCGCATCGGCCATGGGCACAGAAGCCTTGGACCTCGTCTACCAGGCGGCGGATTTGTTCCGCAGCATCGAGGACAGGGCTCGCGCCGGCGAAGCGCGCGCCGAGGCCGCCGAACAGGCGCAGCTCGAAATCATCGCCGCCACCGAGCGCAAATTGAGGGATGCGTCGCGGGCGCTTGAGGAAGCCCGACGGCGCATCGAGTCCCAACAGGAGCAACTCGATGCGGCCGAATTCCGCGCCCAGGCCGCCGAAGCCGAGGCGCGCGAAGCCAAGCAATCCCTGGCTCTGATCGAAGACGCGATCCGCCAGCGCTTGCTGCTGACCGGCGGGCAAAAGGACGGCAGGTCGACCGCCGTCGCCTGACCGCAGCGCGGTTCAATTGGAGCGGCAGCCCGCACGAGCGGAGCGACATGCGGAGCTCAACAAGACCCGGATATCGCTTCGCTCATCCGGGCTACGGATTGTCGCTAGCCGTCACGATCAATAGCCCGTGGCGAGCCCCGAATTGCGCCGCGGGTCGTTCGCGCCATAGAAGCGGTTGTTGCCGACCGGCTTGCCGCCCAGCGACGGCGCGCCGATGATGATCACCGCGAGGTGGTTGGCCGGATGCGGCGGGCCGAATTTGTGGCCCATGCCCTCCAGGATCTTCCGCGTATCCGGCGACAGCGTGTAGTCCTCGAGGTTGGTCACCTCGGGAAGCCACTGCTGGTGGAAGCGCGGCATGTCCACGGCCTCCTGCGCGTTCATGCCATAGTCGATCGCGTTGATCATCGTCAGCAGCACGGCGGTGATGATGCGGCTGCCGCCCGGGGTGCCCATCACGATGACCGGCTTGCCGTCCTTGGAGACGATGGTCGGACTCATTGAGGACAGCGGACGCTTGCCGGGGACGATCGCGTTGGCCTCCCCCTGCACCAGCCCATACAGGTTCGGCACGCCGACCTTGGCGGTGAAGTCGTCCATCTCGTCATTGAGCAGCACGCCGGTCCTGGCCGCCGTCACCTTGGCACCGAACCAGTCGTTCAGCGTGTAGGTGACCGACACCGCATTGCCGTCCTTGTCGGCAATCGAATAGTGCGTGGTGTTGCTGCCCTCATGCGGCGGAACGCCGGGCTTGATGTCCCTGGACACACCGGCCTTGGCCGGGTCGATCGCGGCACGGATCTTCGCGGCGTAGGTCTTGTCGAGCAGGCGCTCGAGCGGATTTTTCACGAAGTCCGGATCGCCGAGATAGCTGTTGCGATCGACGTAAGCGTGGCGCATCGCCTCGATCTGGTAGTGCACCGCTTGCGCCGAGTGGTAGCCGAGCTCCTGCAGCGGATAGCCCTCGAGGATGTTGAGCATCTCGCAGATCACCACACCGCCCGAACTGGGCGGCGGCGCCGAGACCACGTGGTAACCGCGATAGTCACATTCGACCGGCGCCAGCTCGCGAACCCTGTAGTTGTCCAGATCCTCCTGCGTCAGCAGGCCCTTGCCGGCCTGGCTCGCGGCGACGATCGCAGCACCAACCCAGCCCTTGTAGAAGCCATCACTGCCGCGCTTGCTGATCTCGCGCAGCGTCTCGGCGAGCTCATGCTGCGTCAGCCGTTCGCCGACCTGGAACGGCTTGCCGTTGTTGAGGAAGATCGCGGCCGAGGCCGGATCGTCCTGAAAGTCCTTGGTCGAGGTCTGCAGCATGCTGACGTCGCCCTGGTCGAGCACAAAACCATCCTCCGCCAGTTGCAGCGCCGGCGCGATGACGTCAGCGCGCTTCATTGTGCCGTATTTCTCGCGCGCATACTCCATCCCGGCCACCGAGCCCGGTACGCCGACAGCGAGATGCCCCTTGGTCGAAAGGCCGGGGATAACGTTGCCGTCCTTGTCGAGATACATGTCGGCTGTGGCGCCTTTCGGCGCGGTCTCGCGGAAATCCAGGAAGGTCTTGCGGCCGTCGGCGAACTGGATGGTCATGAACCCGCCGCCACCGAGATTGCCGGCGGCGGGATAGGCCACCGCAAGCGCGTAACCAACGGCGACCGCCGCATCGACCGCATTGCCGCCCCGCTTCAACACCTCGACGCCGACCTGGGTCGCGAGATGCTGCGCGGAGACCACCATGCCGTTCTCGGCAGCGGCCGGCGCAACCGAGGCTGCGCGACCGGGCGCAGCCGACGCGATGCTGATCGAGACGAGCGCGGCGACCATCCATCGCGCGCCTGCCGTTGGATTTTGCATGGAAGTCTCCCCGGGGAATGCCGGCCTGTGGCGGCTTGCGGTGCTATCTCAACGCGTACATCTAGCAGGCCGCACGCGCGCGCACTATAGGCCCGCGCGGTCCCCGCCGCCTGCCCGCAGCCGGCTGTGCCGTCTGCCATAGGCCGCATAGATCACAAGCCCGATCACGAGCCACACTGCGAGCCTGATCCAGGTGTCGAGCGGCAGGCCGAACATCAGGAACAGCGAAGTTCCGGCGGCAGCCGGGGCCACCAGCCAGATCGCCGGCGCCTTGAACGGACGCGGCAATTCCGGATCGCGCACGCGCAGCACCAGCGTGCCGATCGAGACCACCGTGAACGCGAACAGCGTGCCGATCGAGACCAGTTCGCCGACCAGCCCGATCGGCAACAGCCCACCGAGAAGAGCGGCCACGGTGCCGGCGAAGATGGTCGAGACATAGGGGGTCTGGAAGCGCGGATGGATTTTGGCGGCAAAGCCCGGCAGCAATCCGTCATGCGCCATGGCGCGAAAGATCCGCGGTTGCGCCAGCAGCATGATGAGGATCACCGATGTCAATCCGAACAGGATGCCGAGCTTGATGAACGGACCGAGCCAGCCGATACCGATCGCATCGATGCCGACGGCGATCGGATCGGGCACGCTGAGCCGGTCATAGGGCACGATGCCGGTCAGCACGAATCCGACCGCGACATAGAGCGTGGCGCAGATCACGAGCGAGCCGAGAATGCCGATCGGCATGTCGCGCTCCGGCGTCTTCGCCTCCTGCGCCGCGGTCGAGATCGCGTCGAAGCCGATATAGGCGAAGAACACCACCGCCGCGCCGCGGACCACGCCGGACCAGCCGAACACGCCAGGACCGGCATTCGGCGGGATCAGCGCGCCCTCCGGGTTGCTCGCCGTTACCCAGTTCGCCAGGGTCACCGAGGAAGCCGCGGTAGCGAGGAACAGCGCGATCACAACGAGCTTGACCACGACGACGAAGCTGGTGAAGCGCGCGGACTCGCGAATGCCGACCACCAGCAGCGTGGTCACGAAGGCGATGATCGCCATCGCCGGGATGTTGATGACCGCACCGGTCGATGACCACGCGCCGGTGTTGACGTCGTAAGCGAGCGGCGCCGAGGTGAATTGCTGCGGCAGGTTGATGCCGAAATCGCGCATCAGACTGACGAAATAGCCGGACCACCCGACCGAGACCGCGATCGCGCCGACCGCGTATTCGAGGATCAGGTCCCAGCCGATGATCCAGGCGATCAGCTCGCCGAGCGTGGCGTAGGCATAGGTGTAGGCGCTGCCGCAGATCGGCACCGTCGACGACATCTCGGCGTAGCACAGGCCGGCGAAGGCGCAGGCCACCGCACCAAGCATGAAGGAGAGCGTGACCGCGGGACCGGCATTGGCGGCGGCCGCGTGGCCCGTCAGCACGAAGATGCCGGCGCCGATGATGCCGCCGATGCCGAGCGTGACCAGTTGCAACGCCGACAGCGAGCGCCTGAAGATCGGCGTCTCCGCGTCGCCATCGGCCCGCGCCGCCTCCCGCAACAGGTCCGAGGTCGACTTTCGGTCCCAGAAACCGGCCAGAGCGTCTGTCACGCCGGGTGTCCTCCGCTGCTCGGGTCCGGCGGGACCCGACACGATCGGCGGACTATAACGCGCCTAACGTCCAGTCGTTCGCGCGCCGGGCGAATGCCGGCGCCCTTATCCACCGCCAAGCGCGGTGCAGGGCCTTATCGGCAGGGATGGCGGCGGCCGTCGCGGCCAAGGAAGGTGCCGGACGCCGGATCGAATGAACGGTAACGCGCGCAGGCGGAAGATGGCTCCGCCGCAGGCATGGCACCGTAGGCGTTCGCCGGATTGCGCCCGCGCTGCGCGGCCTCCTGCGCCTCACCCCATGGCGTCAACGCGCCGCCGTTGATCGCGCTGCGTCCTGGATTTTGCGCGTCGAAATATGCCGGCTCCGACATCTGGGCCGCGACCGGCGTGAACGTCATTCCCACGAGCAGCATGGCGGCTGCGACTGCCCATGACCTGGTCATGCGGCCTCTCCTATCGATCATAAACGTGTGCCGGATGACGGCCGAGCCGCCCCCAAACGGACATAGGGACGGCAATCCTCCGGGCACAGGGGCCACGACGTCACGATGCTGCGAGCCACCCGGCCGTGCCTGCCGCTCAGTGGTTGTGCACGTCGGGCCGCGGGTCGGAGACGAAGCCGTCGCGGTTCGGCATCTTGATGGCGGCCAGCGACTTGGCGTCGAGCACCGCATTGGCCGGCACGATGCCGTTCAGACTGAGGATGTAGGCGGACACCGCGTAGACGTCCTCATTGCTCAGCGATTGTGGCGCGTTCTGCGGCATCGCGCGGCGGATGTAGTCGAACAGCGTCGGGGCATAGGGCCAATAGCTGCCGACGGTGCGGATCGGTTTTGGGCTCGCCAGCGTGCCCTGTCCGCCGACCAGGCGATCGCCGATGCCGCCCTGCCCGCTGTCGCCATGGCACGCAGCGCATTGCTCGCTGAACACCGTGCGGCCGTGCTCGACACTGCCGCTGCCCGGCGGCAGGTTGGAGCCGTCACGGCCGATATCGATGTTCCAGCCGGCGATCTCGGCAGGCGTCGCCGCACGCCCGATGCCAAAGCGATCCTCGGCCTGCCCGGCAGTGGCGAGCATCGCGATCGCACTCACAACGAACGCCGTCTTGAGCTTACGCCTGGCCATTGCTCACCTCACCATTCGCATCGATGCGCCAGGGCCAGATCGCGTTGTTGTGGTAGAACGAGTTGAGACCGCGCACCTTGACCAATTCCGCCAGCGTCGGCTGCACGTATCCGGTCTCGTCGATGGCGCGGCTCTGGATCACGGCAGGTTTGCCGTCCCAATGCCAGGGCAAGCGAAAGCGCGTGAGCGCGCGCGTCAACACCGGCTCCTGCAATTCGGCCTGCTGCCAGCTTTTGCCCTCGTCGAGCGAGACCTCGACGCTCTTGATCTTGCCGTGACCGCTCCAGGCGATGCCGGTAATCTCGTGAAAGCCCTGCGCGGTCAGCTTCTGCCCGCCGGACGGCCGTGTGATGATCGACTTGGCTTCCATGTAGAAGGTGAATTCGCGCGACGTGCCGTCAGGCATCGGGTCGGTGTATTTCGAGGTCTCCTCGCGCGAATAGGCCGGCTCGGCGACGACCTTGAGCCGGCGCAGCCACTTCACGTTCATGTTGCCCTCGAAGCCGGGCAGCAACAGGCGCAGCGGATAGCCCTGCTGCGGGCGCAGCCGCTCGCCATTCTGGCTGTAGACCAGCATGGCGTCGTCGAGGCATTTCTCGATCGGGATCGAGCGCGTCAACGCAGCGGCGTCGGCGCCTTCGGCCACGATCCATTTGGCGCCGGTCTGCAGGCCCGCTTCGTCCAACACCGTCTTGAGCGGCACGCCGGTCCATTCCGCACAGCTCAGCAGGCCGACGAGGTCGGAGGCCGTCTTGCCGTACGGCTTGGTGTAGACCGGATTGCCGGAGCACTCGAGGAAGTGGATGCGCGACTGCGACGGAAAGCGGCGGATGTCCTCCATCGTGAACACCAGCGGGCGATCGACCATGCCATGCAGCACCAGCCGGTGCTCGGCCGGGTCGATGGTCGGCACGCCGCCATGGTGGCGTTCGTAGAACAAACCGTTCGGCGTGATGATGCCGTCGAGCTCCTGCAGCGGCGTGCGGCCCGAAGCGGAGATGTATTGCGGCAGCGTCTTCGAGATGTTCTTGACGACAGCCTTCTCGTGAACCGACGGCGTGCCATAGGGCTGGCTTCCCATCGGGTCGCCGGGCGCTTTCATCCATTCCGGCACATTGGGCGGAAGATTATTCCCCTGTTCGGCAAGCGCGGTAGAACCGGCAACTCCCGATATGGCGGAGCCACCGGCCAGTGTTGCGCCGGCCTGAAGGAATCGCCTGCGAGACGCCTCTCGCACGCGCTTGTCCGTCGTGTGTTCGCTCATCGACGTTTTCCTCTGACGTTACCAGAGCATGATCCGGAAAAGTGCGAAGCGGTTTTCCGAAAAGATCATGCCAGGACAACAATCCAAAGCGCGATGGCGATTCATCGGGCTTTGGTGCAGCCTAACACCAAAGGGCTGAGGCGAGGCAATGCTCTATCGCGCAGAGCTGCATCGACAGCGCGTCGTGGCCGCTGCTTACCGGTCCTGACCTGCGTTGCCACTCACATCCGTTCGCCGGGCAATTGACTGGCTTGCTTCACCCACGCGGTGAACTGGGCTTCGTCGAGCTCGTCGTTCTCGTGAATGTCGAGATAGCGCGTGTGCTGCTGCTTGGACTCGCCCGGCGGCACCGGATGCAGCGACGCACCGCGAAAGAAAGCCACCTTGACGTAGCGCGTGAAGACATGGATGCCGAGGAACCAGCCGTCGCCTTCCATGCCGTAGAGCGGCGAGTTCCACTTCACCGCCTTGTGCACGCCGGGGACGGCACGCACGATGAGCGCGTCAAGCTTGCGCCCGACGTCGCGCTTCCACCCGGGCATCGCGGCGATATAGGCTTGCACCGGAGCATCGCCATAGCCTTTTGCGATCTGCGGATTGCCGCCCGCGAGCAGGCGCGGCTTTGCAGAGACACGCTTCGCGGCGCTCTTTTTCGCCCCCTTCGCCGACGTCTTTCGCGTCTTGCCAGCCATTGTGCCCGCTCTCACCGGTTCAAATTTCGCGCGGCGCAGCGTCCGCCGCCGCGAACCGGATCATATCGGTTGCGCGTCGGCGCTGTCGTCAGCGACCGCGGGTGTTCGCGGCGGCGTATCGACGCGCTCGGGCGGCCTTCGTGCGGCGGTCTCGCATCTAGTCGATCACGGGCGGGGTGCCGTGGGTGTGAAACGACTCGATCGTCTTCAACCCCCACGCCTGTCCCTTCCTGCGCTCTTCCTCGGTCCACACGATCGGCTTCCAGTCCGGCGCAAGGATCAGGCGTGCGCCGGCGTTGGCGACCTCGACGCGGTTGCCGCCGGGTTCATAGACATAGAGGAAGAAGGTCTGCTGGATCGCGTGCTTGTGCGGCCCGGTCTCGATATGCACCCCGTGCTCGAGAAAAATATCCGCGGCACGCAGGATCTCCTCGCGGCTGTCGAGCGCGTAGGTAACATGGTGAAACCGGCCGCGCTTGCCGTAATGGTCGCGCGTATAGGCGAAGTCGTAGCTCTTGTTCGACATCGTCATCCACATCGCGGCTACCGTGCCGTCGTTGAGTACGATCTGCTCGGTGGTGCGGCAGCCGAGGTAGTCTTCGAAGAACAGACGGTTGGCCTTGATGTCGACCGCGAGGCAATTGAGATGGTCGAGCCGGCGGACATTGACGCCGCGCGCCGGAAAGCGCTGCGCCTGGTTTTTCAGCGCGGGCTTCAGCTCGGCCGGCGCCTCGTACCACTCGGTCTCGTAATAGAGCTCGATGACATGGCCGTCGGGATCGCGGCAGCGGAATGCCGGCCCCTGCCCCATGTCACCGTCGATCCAGCCGATATCGAAGCCCGAGCCCTTCAGCGCGGCAACGCGGCGTTCGAGCGCCTGCGGGCTGCGCGCCCGCAGCGCCATGTGCTCCATCCCCGAAGTCTTCGACGCCGTCAGCTTCAGCGAATAGCGCTCGTAATCGTCCCAGCCGCGCAGATAGACCGACTTGCCCTTGCGGCCGCTGACGGTCATGCCCATGACGTCGACAAAGAATTTCAGGCTCTCGTCCGGCTTCGGCGTCAAAAGCTCGATGTGCCCGAGATGCGCGAGATCGAAGATCGGTTCCGGCTGCATGGACGGTCTCCCTCCGCGACGACGCCGGATCGACGACTTGCGGTTGGACAGGTGAGCGGCGCGCCGATTTGTACTAGTGTACAAATGATTAGGTCCCGTCAACAAATTACTGGCGACGGCAATTGCGCTCGCAGGGCATTCCATGGCCGGAATCACCTCGTGAAAGCGGTCAAGGCAGGCGTCAGGCGACCGAGACGGCCTTCTCGTGATCCGACGACAGGAGCTTGCGGATTTCAGCCGATGACACCGGCCGGCTGAACAGATAGCCCTGCATCTCGGTGCAACCGAGGATGCGCAGCAGGTTGCGCTGCTGCTCGGTCTCGACGCCCTCCGCGGTCGTGGTCATGTCGCTGGCAGCGGCGATGTTGACGACGGCCTGGACGATCGTGGACGACGCGCCGGTCCCGGCGAGATCCTTGATGAAGGCGCGATCGATCTTGATCTTGTCGAAGGGGAAGCGCTGCAGATAGCTCAGCGAGGAATAGCCGGTGCCGAAATCGTCGAGCGCGATACGGACGCCGAGTTCGCGCAGCTGATGCAGGATATCGAGCGCAGCCTCGTCGTCGCGGATCAGCACCGCCTCGGTGATCTCGAGCTCGAGCCGCGAAGGTGCCAGACCTGTCGCGGCGAGCGCGGCGGCGACGTTGAGTGCCAGCGTCTGGCTCTTGAACTGGATCGGAGACACGTTGACCGCGACATGAACATGCTCCGGCCAGTTCATCGCCTCGCGGCACGCGGTGTTGAGCACCCAGTGACCGAGATCGTTGATCAGGCCGGTGTCCTCGGCGATCGGGATGAAATCCGCCGGCGAGATGGTGCCGCGTTCGGGATGACGCCAGCGCACCAGCGCCTCGCAGCAACTGACCTGGCCCTCCTCGAGATGGAGCAGCGGCTGATAGTGCAGCTCGAAGCTGCCGTCAGCGATCGCCTGGCGCAGCTCGAGCTCGAGGCTGCGCCGCGCCTTGGCGCGTGCATCCATGCCGGTCTCGAAGAACCGGTAGGTGCGGCGGCCGTCGCTCTTGGCCCCGTAGAGCGCGAGGTCGGCATTGCGCAGCAATTGATCGATGTCGAGGCCGTCGGCGGGCGCAACGGCGATGCCGATGCTGGCATCGGTGGTGATCAGATGCCCGCTGCAGTCGATCGGCCGGCGGATCGACTGATAGATCGCAGCGAGGAGCTGCATGGTCTCGGTCTGATCGCGGACGGTGGTCTGGATCACGGCAAACTCGTCGCCGCCGAGCCGCGCCGCGACGTCGGTGTCCCCAACGCAGCCGCGCAGGCGGTCGGCGATCGCCCTGAGCAATTCGTCGCCGATCTGATGGCCGAGCGCGTCGTTGACGGCCTTGAACTCGTCGATGTCGATATACATGACCGCGAGCTGCTGATCCGGCCGGATCGCCTTCAGCGCCCGCTCCAGGCGTTCGCGGAACAGCACGCGGTTCGGCAGGTCGGTCAGCGCATCATAATGCGCCATGTGGGCGATCTTGTTCTCGGTGCGCGCACGCTCGGTGACATCCTGGATGGTCGCCACCCAGCCGCCTTCCGGCAGCGGCTTGTTGACGATCTCGATCGCGCGCCCGCCCGGCGCCTGCGTCAGCTGACGCGTGGCGCGGCCAAGCTTCACGTTGCCGATGATGGCGTCGCAGAAGTCGTCGACATCGCCGTCGAACGAGCCCGTCTCCTGTCTATGCGCAATCAGCCGGTGCATCGTGCAGCCGGGCTTGGCGACGTCGGGCGAAAGCCCGAACATCTCGATGTAGGGGCGGTTGCAGATGATGATGCGCGCCGATGCATCGTAGAGCACGAGGCCCTGCGGAATGTTGTTCACGGCGGTCATGAGATTGCGACGTTCGGTGGCGAGCCGCTCGTCGGAGATTTCGTGCCGCTTGAGCAACAGGAAGACGATCACGGCCATGATCGCGAATGCCGCCATCAGCAGGCCTTCGCGCTCACTCCATTGCGCGGTCGCGCTTCCGAGCAGGCTGCCGACCAACAGGCCGGCACAGAACGCCAGCCCCTTGGTCGAGCCAGCATCGGCATTTCCTGACGATGAATTGCGGTGTTCGATGCGCACGCTGATCTCTCCCAGGGCGCGGCATCGTTACGCAGCACAAATGGAAAGGTCGTTACAACTCGCAGTTAGCAATCGGTTACGCGATACCGGGCGACAGCGTATGACAAATCGCGCCCATTGCCCCGTAAACCTACGGAGCTGCCGATGCACTCCTCGGAGATGGTGAATCCCGCCTTAACGGAAAAACCGGGAAACAAAGGCGGCTGTGCCGGAAAGCGACGATTCCACCGCCGATGCGCGCGACAGCGCGTAATCTCCCGGTACGATAGAAACAAATCGTCACCGGGAAGGTGTAGATTTAGCCGATGCGGAACCCCGGCGATTTAACGGTTTTTCCAATCCCGGGCGGGCATATTGGTCCGGACATTTAGATTTTGAGAACGAGCCAGGCGGAACTGTGACACCCTTCGGACGTGTGATCTCTGTGCGCGGCTCGCAGGCCCGGGTTGGGCTGCTGGCGGGCGGCCAGATGCAACTTTCAGAGATGCGAGCGACCGTCGGCCGGTTCGTCAGTATCCGCTGCGCGAGCTCGGTCATCGTCGCCATGATCACCGAAGTGACGTGCGAGAACCTGCCGGCATCCGACGAATACATGGCGACCGCCTCGGTCGACCTGCTGGGCGAGATCCTGGGCGGCGACCGCCCGAAATTCCAGCGCGGCGTCACCCACTATCCGACCATCGGCGACAGCACCGATCTGATCACGAACCAGGAGCTGCGCACGGTCTATGCGCCGAGCGGCTCGGACCAGATCAATGTCGGCACGCTGCAGCAGGATCGTTCTGTCATCGCCTATGTCGACGTCGAGGAGATGCTGTCCAAGCACTTCGCGGTGCTCGGCTCGACCGGCGTCGGCAAGTCGACCGGCGTGTCGCTGCTGCTCAACGAGATCCTGAAGTCGCGGCCGAACCTGCGCATCTTCCTGCTCGACGTGCACAACGAATATGGCCGCTGCTTCGGCGAGCGCGCGCAGGTGCTCAACCCGCGGAACCTGAAGCTGCCGTTCTGGCTGTTCAACTTCGAAGAGATCGTCGACGTGCTGTTCGGCGGCCGGCCCGGCGTGCCCGAGGAGCTCGACATCCTCGCCGAAGTGATCCCGATGGCGAAGGGCATCTACACCCAGTACCAGAACTCCGACCGGGTCGGTCTCGGGCTGAAGCGCATCGACCCCAAGCAGGTCGGCTACACCGTCGATACGCCGGTGCCCTATCGCCTCGTCGACCTGATCTCGCTGATCGACGAGCGCATGGGCAAGCTGGAGAACCGCTCTTCGCGCATCATCTATCACAAGCTGATCTCGCGCATCGACGCGGTGCGCAACGATCCGCGCTACGCCTTCATGTTCGATAATGCCAATGTCGGCGGCGATACAATGGCCGAGGTGATCAGCCATCTGTTCCGCCTGCCCGCCAACGGCAAGCCGATGACGATCATGCAGCTCGCCGGCTTCCCCGCCGAAGTCGTCGATTCCGTGGTGTCGGTGCTGTGCCGCATGGCGTTCGATTTCGGGCTGTGGAGCGACGGCGTCTCGCCGATGCTGTTCGTCTGCGAGGAAGCGCACCGCTACGCCTCGGCCGACCGCAATATCGGCTTCGGGCCGACCCGCAAGGCGGTGTCGCGCATCGCCAAGGAAGGCCGCAAATACGGCGTCTATCTCGGCCTGATCACCCAGCGTCCGGCCGAGCTCGACGCGACCATCATCTCTCAGTGCAACACGCTGTTCACAATGCGCCTCGCCAACGACCGCGACCAGGCGCTGCTACGCTCCGCGGTCTCGGATGCCGCCGCCAACCTGCTGTCCTTCGTGCCCTCGCTCGGCACCCGCGAGGTGCTGGCGTTCGGCGAAGGCGTGGCGCTGCCGACCCGGCTGCGCTTCAAGGAGGTGCCGCCGCACCAGCTGCCGCGCGGCGAGGCCACCATCGCCACGGTACCGTCGGTCACCGCCGGCCATGACATGCATTTCGTCAGCGCCGTGCTGGAGCGCTGGCGCGGCGCCACCTCGCATCGCGATAGCCCGAGCGGCGACGCCAACTTCAACTCTCCGGCGCCGGCGCGCACCATGGCGCCGGCCGAGGCGCCGATGCTGCAGCCCTCGCTCGGCCTCGATCCGGACCGCTTCTCGCTGCTGAAGAAGCCGCTGCGTTAGCCGAATTCCGCCAAGGCGCCGATGCGCCTTGCGCCCAAGGCGTCATCCACTATGGTCTCGCGTGACGCCGCATCCAGGCGGCACGCCGGAACCATCTCATGACGCAGCCGACCGCAAAACGCTTCCCGACGCCCGCTCTCGACAAGCTCCCCGAGGACATCCGCGCCCGCATCCTGGCGGTGCAGGAGAAATCCGGCTTCGTGCCGAACGTCTTCCTCACCTTGGCCTATCGCCCCGACGAGTTTCGCGCCTTCTTCGCCTATCACGACGCGCTGATGGAAAAGGACTCCGGCCTCTCGAAGGCCGAGCGCGAGATGATCGTGGTGGCGACCAGCGCCGCCAACCAGTGCCAGTATTGCGTGATCGCCCACGGCGCGATCCTGCGCATCCGCGCCAAGAATCCGGAGATCGCCGACCAGATCGCGGTCAACTACCGCAAGGCCGACATCACGCCGCGGCAGCGCGCGATGCTCGACTTCGCCATGAAGGTGAGCCGCGCCGCTGAGGAAGTCTCGGAGGCGGACTTCGCCACGCTTGCGGCCCACGGCTTCAGCGACGACGACGTCTGGGACATCGCCGCGGTTGCGGCATTCTTCGCGCTGTCGAACCGGCTCGCCAACGTCACCGGCATGCGGCCGAACAGCGAGTTCTACATGCTCGGCCGGCAGCCGAAATAGAGGACGCCTTGGCGGACTGGAGCGAGATCGTCCTGCGTCTCGGCGCGGCCACCCTTGCCGGTTGCGCGATCGGGCTCGACCGTGACCTGCGCGGCAAGCCGATCGGCCTGAAGACGCTGGGTCTCGTCAGCCTTTCGACGGCCATGGTCGTGCTGTTGGCATTGCAGGCCGTCGAGCCCGGCAAATTCACCGACGCGGTGAGCCGCGTGATCCAGGGCGTGCTGACCGGCATCGGATTCCTCGGCGCCGGCGTGATCGTGCGGCAGGGCGACCGCTTCCAGGTCCGCGGCCTGACCAGCGCCGCATGCGCTTTCTTCGCCGCTTGCGTCGGCATCGTCTGCGGCGCCGGACATTGGCCGATCGTCGTCACCGCCGTCGCGCTGGCGTTCCTGCTGTTGACCTTCGGCAAGCGGACCGAGCGGTGGCTGCACCACTTGCTCGGCGGCAGGGAGGATCAACACGGGCCGGCGGTCGCGGCAGATCAGTCGTCAGATGCCGGCCCGCACCAGCCGGGCAAATAGACCGCGTCCTTGCTGCGGCCGAGCGCCAGTCCCTTCTCCAGCGCCTTGGCGAAATTGTTCTCCACCGTCTTGCGCGGGATGTGGCGGCGCAGGAAATCGGCCCACAGGAATTCGCTGAACGGCGTCGTGTCCTTGGCAAAGCCGCCCGCCCGGCGCATCTCGCCGGCGAGGCTGCGGAACGGATCGTCCCTGAGGTCCTTGATCGATTTCGGAATGTCTTTGAAGTGGCGGCGCTCGCCCTTGGAATCGTAGGGATAGACCCAGCGCTTGTTGTCCATCACGCCCCAGAACACGTCACGCTCGACCATCGTGAGATCGCCGATCACCGTGACCAGGATGTCCTTGACGCCCTCGTCGTGCAGCGCCCGCGCCATGTGATGGTGATCGACCACGTAGTAGCGATCGTCGGGACCATGGACGACCGGGATCATGTGCTTGCCCAGCAGTTCGGCGCGCTTCTTGTCCGACTTGTGCTCGCGCCAGCGCTTCCGCTTCTCCGTCACCTCCTGCATGCCGACCGTCATCTGGGTCGGCCGCAGCGACAGGATCGGGACCGGTTTGACGTAAGGCTCGCGCGTGTGGGCCATGACTTATGCTCCCTTTTGACCGGCACTCCGGAACGGGTTCCACTATGTCATGAGCCCGCAGGCGGGTGAAAGAGTCCGGTGTGCCGGAATGGCTTCACGAAGCGGTGGGGGCCGATGGCCGGATGGTCCGCCCTCGGCTGTCGATGCTCCCGGGCTGTCTATGCCCGGGCTGCCAATGCCCGGGCGCGCAGCCTCAACCTCCGTGACGGCGTTGCAGCGCAAACTGTGCATGCGCGAAGGTCGAACAAGTGTGTCGACATCGGCTTGGTCATCGCAATGCCGAGCATCCCGCGCTCCGCAGCAGCCGCCTCGACGGCAAGCCAGTTCCTGGAGGTGATCGACGCATGAATACCACCTCTGCGCGCACCAAGATTTTAGGTGTGAAGTGCAGCGAACATGCTAAACATAACCGGCGACGCGACCGGACTGACAAACAGTGAAGACGCAGCGGCCAATCTCCTCGGATGCCGAGCACGTGGTGCTCAAATTCCGGCCGCGTACCTCGGCGCAGCCGCCCGGCAAGCGCGAGGAGCCGCACCGAACGACGCGCCCGGCTTCCGTTGCCAACGATCTCTCTCGCTATGAGAAGCCGCGCGAGGAGCCCGACGATTTCCGCCAGCGCATGCTCGCCAACATCGCCGCCTTCGCCTTCACGGTGGCGCTCACCGCGATCGGCATCTGGCTTGCCATGAGCATCGCCGATTTGCGCAAGACCCAGGATTGCGTGCTGATGGGCCGCCGGGATTGCGCGAAGATTACGGTGATGCCGCGCAGCTAGGCTGGCCGGAACCCTGCCCAAAAACCGTCCTTGCGATGCCGGCCAAGCTCCATTGAACTAACGGCCCTGCTCCGATATACGGGCACACGACTCCGGCACCAGCAATCGGGCATTCCGGGGCAACGCGCCCGCCTCCTCTGAGCCGACCCGGAATTACCTTCAATATATCAAAGGCTTAATGATGTCCTCCACATTCGAGCAGATCGCCAACATTATCGCGGAGACCTGCGACATCCCGCGCGACACGATCAAGCCGGAGAGCCACGCGATCGATGATCTGGGGATCGACAGCCTCGACTTCCTCGACATCGCCTTTGCCATCGACAAGGCCTTCGGGATCAAGATGCCGCTCGAAAAGTGGACCCAGGAGGTCAACGACGGCAAGGCCACGACGGAGCAGTATTTCGTGTTGAAGAATCTCGCCGACCGCATCGACGAGCTGGTTGCAGCCAAGAACGCGGGCACGGGCACGGGCTCGTAATCGCCCATCATGCAGCTCGAGATCTTTCAGCTGATTGATCGGATCGTCGACCTCAACCTCGACGCAAGGACCATTGTCGTCGAGGCGGATGTTCCGCCCGACAGCCATTCGGTGTTCGCGGGGCACTTCCCGGGCTACCCGATCATGCCCGGCGTGCTGCTGACCGAAGCAATGGCCCAGAGCTCGGGCTGGCTGATCCTTGGTCTGACCAAGTTCGAGCGCATGCCCTTCCTCGCCATGGTCAAGGAAGCCAAGATGCGCGGCTTCGTCAGCCCCGGCTCGGTCCTGACCATCGAGGCCAAGATCGAGCACGAAGGTTCAGGCTTCGCCGTGACCTCGGCGAAGGTTCGCGTCGGCAAGGAGCTCAAGTGCAATGCCGAGCTGACCTTCCGTCACATCCCCTTCCCCAGCCCGGACTTGCGCGTGCACATGGATGCGATGGCCGCCAAGATCGGGTTTCCGCAGCAGGCAATGAGTAATGGCTGAGAAGGAAGTCTGGATCACCGGCGTAGGCCTGCTCTCCTCGCTTGGCGAGGGACTGGATGCGCATTGGGAGGCGCTCGGCGCCCGGCGCGTCAATGCCGACGAGAAGCGTCTCGCGCCATACGTGATCCATCCGATCGCTCCCGTCAGCTTCGACACCCAGATCCCGAAGAAGGGCGATCAGCGTCAGATGGAAACGTGGCAGCGGATCGGCACCTATGCCGCCGGGCTGGCGCTCGATTCCGCCGGCGTCAAAGGCAATCAGGAAATCCTGTCGCGGATGGACATGATCATCGCAGCCGGTGGCGGCGAGCGTGACCTCACTGTCGACCTCGCGATCATGAACGCCGACGCACAGGGCAAGTTGCCGCCAGCCCTCCTCAACGAGAAGCTGATGAACGAGCTGCGCCCGACGCTGTTCCTGGCGCAGCTCTCCAACCTGCTCGCCGGCAACATCGCGATCGTTCACGGCGTGTGCGGGACCTCGCGTACCTTCATGGGCGAGGAAGCCTCGAGCATCGACGCGGCACGGATCGCGGTCGCCCGCATCGGGGCCGGCCAGAGTGACATCGCCTTGGTCGGCGCCGCTCATAACGGCGATCGCGGCGACCTCTTGATGCTCTATGCATTCGGCGATCTCGCCCTCAAGGACCAGCATAGCTCGGTCTGGGCCCGCAGGAACAACCCGGGCTTTGCCATCGGCTCCGCCGGCGCCTTCCTCGTGATGGAATCGCGCGAACATGCCGAGGCCCGCGGCGCAAAGCCGTACGCCAAGCTGACCAAGGTTGTCGCCGACCTTGCCCGACGCAAGGAGCCGGGCGCCGTGACGAAATCGCTGCAGGCGTTGTGGCCGCAGCTCGGCGTCAGCGGCGACAACGGTATCCTGATCACGGGCGCGACCGGCGCCGAGCCTGCGACCGCCGAAGAGCGCGCATTCCTCAGCCAGCATGCCGGCTTAGCCGTCCGCGCCACCGGAACGACCTTTGGCCACACCATGGAGGCGCAGTTCCCGCTTGGGCTCGCGCTGGCCGCGTTGTCGATCTCGCGCGGCGCGCTCTATCCGGCCAACGACCCGACCGGGCTGGAGGTTGAAAAGACCGAAGCACCAACCCAAATTGTGGTGTTGGGGGTCGGCCACTGGCAGGGCGAAGGCATGGCACTGGTCGAGGCCGTCAGTTAGAGCATGATCCGGAAAATTGTTTCCGAACATCATGCTCGAACAAACAACTAGGGTGCGATGAAGCTCATCGCACTTTAAGTCCGGCGCAAGCACCGACGGGGACACCATGACAGCACCACGCGATAAATTCGGCCGACCGATCGTTGTCGTGACCGGCATGGGAATCGTGACGTCGCTCGGCGGCGGCAAGACCGATAATTGGAAGCGCCTCACCGCGGGTGAGTCCGGCATCAAGACCGTGACACGCTTCCCGCTCGACAGTATGAAGACGACGATGGCCGGCGCCGTCGATTTCGTCACCGTCGACCCGTTCTCCTCGACCAGCCTGTCGCAGCGTCTGGCGGAGATCGCGACCGAAGAAGCGCTCGAGCAAGCCGGCATCGGCAGCAAGGGCGACTTTCCCGGCCCGCTGTTTCTGGCGGTCGCCCCGATCGAGACCGAGTGGCCGCAGCGGCTCGAAGTCGCGCGCGAGGTTCCGACCAAGGACTTTGGAATCATCGAATACCTGGCGACCTGCAGTGGCGGGAAGTTCGCGCACTTTCACCGGCGCTTCACCTTCGGCTCCGTCGCGCTCAACCTCGCCGAGACCTTCGGTACCAAAGGGTCCCCGATTTCGCTGTCGACGGCTTGCGCCTCCGGTGCGACCGCGATCCAGCTCGGCGTCGAGGCGATCCGCCGCGGCGAAACCGATGCGACGCTGTGCGTCGCAACCGACGGCTCGGTGAACCCGGAAGCCATGGTGCGCTTCTCGCTGCTGTCGGCTCTCTCCACCCAGAACGACCCGCCGCAGGCCGCCTCGAAACCGTTCTCGAAGAACCGCGACGGCTTCGTGATGGCCGAAGGCGCCGGCGCGCTGGTGCTCGAGAGCTACGAGGCCGCGATGGCCCGCGGCGCGCGCATCCTCGGCGTCGTCGCCGGCTGCGGCGAGCTCACCGATTCCTTCCATCGCACCCGCTCGGCCCCGGACGGCAAGCCGGCGATCGGCTGCGTGCGCAAGACACTCGCCGATGCCGGAATGGAGCCCGAGCAAATCGATCACATCAACGCGCACGGGACCTCGACGCCGGAAAACGACAAGATGGAGTATCTTGCGACGTCTGCCGTGTTTGGCGAACACACCAAAAACATTCCGGTGTCGTCGAACAAGTCGATGGTCGGCCACACCATCTCGGCCGCCGGTGCAGTCGAGGCGATCTTCTCGCTGCTCACGCTCGAGCATCAGCGGATTCCGCCGACGATCAACTACGAGGTGCCCGATCCCGCGATCCCGTTCGACGTGGTCGGCAACAAGGCGCGCGATGCCAAGGTGACCGCCGTGATGTCGAACTCGTTCGGGTTCGGCGGGCAGAACGCCTCACTGATCCTGACGCGCGAGCCGGCCTAGCGCCCTAGCCTCATCAGATGAAACGTCTGCTCCTTCGCACCAGGGCGCACCTGCGTGACGCCGCGAAGCCCGTGACCGACGCGGCGATCGGCGGGCTGACGATCGGCCTGTTGCGTACGACGCGCTACTTCGATCCCGAGAAGACCGCAAGATTCTTCGGCCGCGCCGCGCATTTCATCGGCCGCCGGCTGCGCGAGGATCGCATCGGCCGCGAGAACCTCACGGCCGCCTTCCCGGAAAAGTCACCGGAGGAGATCGAGGAGATCCTGACGGGCGTCTGGCACAACCTCGGACGCATCGGCGCTGAATTCGCGCACATCGACCGCATCTGGGACCACGACCCCCAGAATCCCGACAAGCCGGGTCGCGTCGAATTCTCGGCGCGCAGCAAGCAGCTGTTCGACCAGTTGCGTGACGACGGCAAGCCGGCACTGTTCTTCGCCGCACATCTCGGCAACTGGGAGCTCTCTCCAATTGCCGCCGCAGCGCATGGGCTCGACGCCACCATCCTGTTTCGGCGACCGAACATCGAAGCCGCCGACCGCGCCATCGAACGCATCCGCGCGGTCAATCTGGGCACGCTGGTGCCGGCCGGCCGCGACGCACCGCTCAAGCTGGCGCAAGCACTGAAGAACGGCCAGCACGTCGCGATGCTGGTCGATCAGTATTTGACCAACGGCGTTCCCGTCACCTTCTTCGGCCGCAAGACCACGGCGAATCCGCTGCTGGCGCGCCTGCGCCGGCAGATCGATTGCCCCATCCACGGCACGCGGATCATCCGCCTGCCCGACGGCCGCTTCCGCGGCGAGGTCACGGAGGAAGTCAAGCCGGTGTTCGACGCATCCGGCCAGATCGACATCCAGGGCACCATGCAGGCGATCACCGACGTGGTCGAGGGCTGGGTCCGCGAGTATCCCGATCAATGGCTCTGGCTGCACCGGCGCTGGCGGTAGGCCCGACACTCGTCATTGCAGCGAAGCGAAGCAATCCATTTCTCCGAGCATACGGAGCGATGGATTACTTCGTCGCTTCGCTCCTCGCAATGACGGATAGACCTACTTCCCGGTCTTCACCCGCGTCCACAGGCGATTGATGATCCGCTGCGTCGCCGGATCGCGCGCGGTGATCACGAACAGCTTCTTCTGCATCGCTTCGTCGGGATAGATATTCTTGTCGTTGAAGATCTTCGGGTCGATCAGCTTCTGGCTCGCCAGATTGCCATTGGCGTAGGACAGGAAGTTCGAGTTCTTCGCCGCGACCTCGGGACGGTAGAGGTAGTTGATCAGCTCGTAGGCCTCGGCGACATTCTTCGCATCCGCGGGGATCGCGAGATTGTCGAAGAACATCTGCGCGCCCTCCTTCGGGATCGTGTAACCGATCTCGACGCCGGTGTTCGCTTCCGCCGCCCGGCTGCGCGCCTGCATGATGTCGCCCGACCATCCGACCACGAAGCAGATCTCACCCGAGGCCAGCGCGCTGAGATATTCGGACGAGTGGAATTTGCGCACATAGGGCCGGATCTTGATGACGAGATCGGCGGCCTTCTCGAGGTCGGCCTGCTTGGTCGAATTCGGATCGAGGCCGAGATAACTCAGCGCCGCCGGCAGGATGTCGTCGGCGGAATCCAGCATGTGGATGCCGCAATCCCTGAATTTGGCGAGGTTCTCCGGCCTGAACACCATGTCCCAGCTGTCGATCTTCGCGTCCGGACCGAGTATCTTCTGCGCGATCCTGACGTTGTAGCCGATGCCGGTGGTGCCCCACATGTAGTTGGCGCCGTAATTGTTGCCGGGATCGTAAGTCGCAAGCTGATCCGTCACCACAGGCCATGCATTGGCGAGGTTCGGCAGCTTCGACTTGTCGAGCCTGAGGAACACCTTCGCGGTGATCTGGCGCTGCAGGAAGTAGCCGGTCGGCACCACGACGTCGTAGCCCGACTTGCCGGCGAGCAGCCGCGTCTCCAGCGTCTCGTTGGCGTCGAACGTATCGTAGACCACCTTGATGCCGGTTTCCTTGGTGAAGTCCTCGAGGACTCCCGGCGCCATGTAGTTCGACCAGTTGTAGAAGTTGACCGTGCGCTCCTCGGCGTCGGCGGAGGCCGAGAGCAGCAGGACCGTCGCGACCGCGCCGACGAAGCTGACGAGACGACGGTTCTGCTCTCGCATTCTGGCCTACCTCTTGCGGCGGTGAACGGCGTCCGACAACCGCTCCAGCGCGGCGTCGAGCGTTGAGTCTTTCTTGGCGAAGCAAAAACGCACGACCGATGTCACCGCATCCTGCTCGTAGAACGCCGACACCGGGATCGCCGCGACCTTGTAGTCGTGCACGATCCGCCAGCAGAACTCCGCATCGGTCTCGTTGAGCCCGAGCGGCGACAGGTCCACGGTGAGGAAGTAGGTCCCCTGCGACTTCAGCACCGGAAAGCCGATGCTCTCCAACCCCTTGGTCAGGCGGTCGCGGCTCCGCGCCATGTCCTTGCGCATGTCGAGGAAATAGTCGTCGGGCTTGCCGAGGCCATATGCCACCGCCGCCTGCAGATTGGGCGCCGTCGTGAAGGTAAGGAACTGGTGCACCTTCGCAGCGACGCGCAGCAGCGGCGGCGCGGCGCAGACGAAGCCGATCTTCCATCCGGTCAGCGAGAAGATCTTGCCGGCGCTGCCGACCTTGATGGTGCGGTCGCGCATGCCCGGGATCGTGATCAGGGGGATGTGCTCGCGGCCGTCGAACACCACGTGTTCCCAGACCTCGTCGCAGATCGCGACCGCGTCGAATTCCTGGCAGAACCGCGCCAGCAGTTCGAGGTCCTCGCGCGGATAGACCACCGCCGCCGGATTGAGCGGATTGTTGAACAGCACCGCCTTGGTCTTGTGATTGAAGACGCTGCGCAGCATCTCCTCGCTCAGCCGCCACTCCGGCGGTTCGAGCCGCAGCAGCCGCGGAATGCCGCCGGCCTGGCGGATGATCGGCAGATAGGAATCATAGACCGGCTGGAAGCACACCACCTCGTCACCGGGCTCGACCACGGAGAGGATCGAGGCGGTCAGCGCCTCGGTGCCGCCGGAGGTGACCATCACCTCGGTCATCGGATCGAGCTTGAGTCCGTGCCAGTGGCCGTAATGCGATGCGATCGCCTGACGGAGTTCCGGGATGCCCATCATCGACGGATATTGATTATAGCCGTTGATCGAGGCGTCCGCGGCGGCGCGGCGGATGTCCTCCGGACCGGGATCGTCGGGAAAGCCCTGGCCGAGATTGATGGCGTTGTTGTCGCGCGCGGCCTGCGACATCGCCTCGAAGATGGTGACAGGAAGGTCCGCGAAGACCTTGTTCATGGAGGTCATGTCAGGGATCAGCCGCCGGTCTTGGTCGGCAGTCCCGCCGCCTTCCAGCCGATGATGCCGCCCGCCAGATGCTTGTCATAGGGCAGGCCCGCGGCTTGGGCGGCCAGCGAGGCCGTCACCGAGCGCTTACCGGAGCGGCAGGCGAACACCACCTGCTTGCCCTGCGGATCCGGAATCGCCGCCGGGTCGAACGTCGACAGTGGCACCACAACGCCATCGGGATAGGCCTCGACGGCGACCTCGTTCGGCTCACGGACGTCGACCAGGAGATAGCGGCCTTCCGCTATGCCCTTCGACACCTCGTCCGGAAACAAATCTTCCACCTTGTGGTCCGCCACGGAAATATCCTCCCGACATGATCTTTGGCGAGCATCGCGCGGCTCACCGTTCCGGGCCGCAAAGTCGCCTCTTGCGCGGAGAAAATCAAGCGTCCGAAACGGGTTAGATGCCACGCGGAATCGCCGGATCGTAGTCTTAGATCGTGACCTGCGTGCCGACCTCGACCACCCGCCCGGTCGGGATCTGGAAATAGTCGGTGGCATCGTTCGACGAGCGGCTCAGCGCGATGAACAGATGGTCCTGCCAACTCGGCATGCCCGAATGCGCCGCCGGCTTCAGCGCACGGCGGGACAGGAAGAACGAGGTCGACATGATGTCGAACTGCCAGCCGAGCTTGCGGGCGATCGCCAGCGTCTTCGGCACGTTCGGCTGTTCCATGAAACCGAACTTCAGCGTCACCTTGGAGAAGGTCTCACTCAGCTGCTCCATCCGCACCCGCTCGGACGGATCGATCCGCGGCGTCGGCGCGGTCTCGATGGTCAGGATGACGTTCTTCTCGTGCAGCACCTTGTAGTGCTTGAGGCTGTGCATCAGCGCGGTCGGCGCGCTGACGGGATCGCTGGTCAGGAACACCGCGGTGCCGGAGACCCGCTGCGGCGGCCGCTTCTCCAGCATCGCGACGAGATCGGCGAGAGGGAATTCTAGCTTGCGCGACTTCTCGAACAACAGGCGGCTGCCGCGCCGCCAAGTGTACATCACCACGATCATGGCGCCGCCAAGCGCGAGTGGAACCCAGCCGCCCTCGAACACCTTGAGCAGGTTGGCGGCCAGGAAGGTGATGTCGAGGAACAGGAAGGGCGCGACCAGCGCGGCGGCCGCGATCGGCGACCAGCGCCAGACCTTCCAGATCACGACAAAACCCATCATCGCCGTCACCACCATGGTGCCGGTCACCGAGATGCCGTAAGCCGATGCCAGTGCGCTCGACGAGCGGAACATCAGCACCAGCACGATGACCGTGATGAACAGGAAACGGTTGATGCGCGGCATGTAGATCTGCCCGGAATGCGCCTCCGAGGTGTGGCGGATCTCGAACCGCGGCAACAGGCCGAGCTGGATCGCCTGCCGCGTCAGCGAATACGCGCCGGTGATGACGGCCTGGCTCGCGATCACGGTCGCCATGGTCGCCAGCGCAACCATCGGGATCAAGGCCCAGTCCGGGAACATGAGGAAGAACGGGTTCTCGATGCCCTTGGGATTGCCGATCAGGAGCGCGCCCTGCCCCAGATAGTTCAGCGCCAGCGACGGCAGCACGATGAACAGCCACGCGGTCTGGATCGGGCGTTTGCCGAAATGGCCGAGGTCGGCATAGAGCGCCTCGGCGCCAGTCACCGCGAGGAAGACCGCACCGAGCGTGATGAAGCCGATCACGCCGTGATGCAGCATGAACGACACCGCGAGAATCGGATTGAGCGCGTATAGCACTTCGGGATGCCGCGCGATCTGCGGCAGCGCCGCGACCGCGATCAGGGCGAACCATACGCACATCACCGGGCCGAAGAAGGCCGCGACGCGCGCGGTGCCGCGCGACTGCACCGCGAACAGGACGACAAGGATCACCACCGTGAGCGGCACGACATATGGATCGAATGTCGAGGTGACGAGCTTGATGCCCTCGATTGCCGACAGCACCGAGAGCGCCGGCGTGATGACGGCGTCGCCATAGAACAGCGCGCCGCTGATGATGCCGAGCAGCACGATCGCGGCGCCGCCCTTGGTCGCCGCGCGCTGCGCCAGCGCCATCAGCGCCAGCGTGCCGCCCTCGCCATTGTTGTCCGCGCGCAGCAGGATCACGACGTATTTCAGCGTGACGACGACGATCAAAGCCCAGAGGATCAGCGAGAGCACGCCGAGCACCGCATGCGCCGTCACCGCGCCCTCGCCGCCGGCGGCGGCAACGACGGCCTCGCGCAAGGCGTAAAGCGGGCTGGTGCCGATGTCGCCATAGACGACACCGATGCTGCCGAGCATCAGGGCCTTGAAGGTGGCGGTTGAATGCGCCTCACCATTGCCGTTTGCCGCCGGCGTTTCCGCCGCGGTGATCGCACTCTCGGATGACATGGGGAAGCTGTGCCTCTGTCTTCTGCCGCACCGCACAATGCCCGGGTCGCAGCGCTATACTCCCGGCAGGAATGCATAGGTTAGCCCGGATTCAGGCCTCCGCCATGCACATCACGCATGGGTCACGGCCGATCAATGTCAGAATCCTGCGCCCGGTCAGATAGTTACCTGGGTACCCACTTCAACCACCCGGCCGGTCGGGATCTGGAAATAGTCGGTGGCATCATTGGCGGACCGGCTCATCGCGATGAACAGGTGGTCCTGCCATTGCGGCATGCCGGACTGGGCCGACGGCTTCAGCGAGCGGCGCGACACGAAGAACGAGGTCGACATGATGTCGAACTGCCAGCCGAGCTTGCGCGCGACCGCCAGCGCCTTGGGCACGTTCGGCGATTCCATGTAGCCGAAGCGCAGCCGTACCGCGGTGAACTTGTCGCTCACCTTCTCCATGTTGACGCGCTCGGATAGATCGACGCGCGGCGTCGGTGCGGTCTCGATGGTCAGGATCACGTTGTGCTCGTGCAGCACCTTGTTGTGCTTGAGATTGTGCAGCAACGCGGTCGGCACGAAGCTCGGATCGCTGGTCAGGAACACCGCGGTGCCCTTGACGATATGCGGCGGCCGCTTCTCCAGACTGTGGATCAGGTCGCGCAGCGGCACCTCGATGCGTCGGGTCTTGGCGACCAGGATGGCGGCGCCGCGGCGCCAGGTCCAGATCATCGTCGCCATCACGACGCCGAACAGCAGCGGCACCCACGCGCCCTCGAACAGCTTCAGGAGATTGGCGCTGAAGAAGGTCATGTCGACGATCACGAACGGCAGGATCAATGCCGCCGCCGACGCCACGCGCCAGTTCCACAGCTTCCAGATCACGATGAAGCCCATGATGCCGTCGGCGACCATCGTGGTGGAGACGGCGATGCCATAGGCCGACGCCAGCCCGCTCGAGGTGCGGAATAGCAGCACCAGCAGCAGCACGCCGATCAGCAGCAGCCGGTTGACGCGCGGCAGATAGATCTGACCGGCATGGGTCTCCGAGGTGTAGCGAACCTCGAAGCGCGGCAAGAGCCCGAGCTGCACCGCCTGGCTGATCAGCGAATAGGCGCCGGTGATGACCGCCTGGCTTGCAATCACCGTCGCGGCGGTGGCTAGCCCGACCAGGGGCAGCAGCAGCACGTCGGGCACCATGCGGTAGAACGAGTTCTCGATCGCGCTGGGATCGGACAGCACAAGCGCGCCCTGCCCGAAATAGTTCAGCAGCAGCGACGGCAGCACGAAGAACAGCCAGCCGGACTGGATCGGCTTGCGGCCGAAATGCCCGAGATCGGCATACAGCGCCTCGCCGCCGGTCACCGCGAGGAATACCGCGCCCAGCGTCACCAGGCCGATGGTGCCGTGGGTCAGCATGAACTGGAGCGCGTAATAGGGATTGATCGCCGCCAGCACCGACGGGTCGTCCATGATGTGAACGAGCCCCATCACCGCCAGCGAGGCGAACCACACCACCATCACCGGACCGAAGGCGGAAGCGACGCGCGCGGTGCCAGAACTCTGCACAGAGAACAGCACGACCAGGATCAGGATCGTCAGCGGCACCACATAGTGCTCGAGATGCGGGGTGGCGAGCTTGAGGCCTTCGACCGCCGACAGCACCGAGATCGCCGGCGTGATCATGGAATCGCCGATGAACATCGAGGCGCCGACCACGCCGAGCGCGAGCAGCGGCCAGCTGCGCAGACCGATCGCGCGCTGGCCGAGCGCCATCAGCGAGAGCGTGCCGCCCTCGCCATTGTTGTCGGCGCGCAGCAGCAACAGCACGTATTTCGCGGTGACGACGGTGAATAGCGCCCACAGGATCAGGCTGAGCACGCCCAGCACCATGATGCGGGTGACCGGTTGGCCGTGCGCGGCGCCGCCGACCGCCTCACGGAATGCGTAGAGCGGCGAAGTTCCGATATCGCCGAACACCACCCCGATGCTGCCGAGTGTCAGGGCCCAGAAGCTGGAGGTCGGTTGTCCTTCCTGAGCTTCGGTAGATGAGACGCTGACAGCCATGGCGAGGTTGGAACGCCCGATCGGTTGATTTGATCCGCGCGGCTATCGACGCTTCCGCATCGCGTGTCAACCGCGCAACAATGGTAGTTGACGGTAGTATGGTAACCCAGAGCTACGGCTTCAGATCCGGCGGCAGCGGCGGATTTTCCCGCATCAACGTGATGGTCACGCGACGGTTGGCCGGCAGCGTCGGATCGTCGGGAAACAGCGGCTGGCCGTCGGCCTTGCCGGAAACCGCGAAAATATGCGACGGCGGCAGCCCTTCCCGCTCCAGGATCTGCCGCACCGCGTTGGCGCGGTCCGCGGACAGGTCGAAGCCGTCATAATCGCTGCGCGCCGGCACGAAGCCTGCGGCTGTATGCCCCACGATCGCAACCCGCAGCGGCGTCGCCTTCAGCGGCGCGGCCAGCTTCTGGATCAGCCGGCGGGTGCGGTCGTACGGCTCCCTGGAACCGTCCGCGAACATCGAGCGGCCGTCCTGGTCGACGATCTCGAGGTTGAGCCCCTCCTTGGTCTCCTCGAACATGATGTTCTTGGAGATCTCGGTCAGCTCCGGCATGTCCTGCAGCGCCTGGCGGAGCGAGGCCGAGGCGAGCGCAAATTCGCGGTCGATCTTCAGCCGCGCGCCGTTGATCTGGCTGCGCTCCTTCTCGTCCGGCGTCGGATTGGCCGAGGAGTCCTCCGGCGAGATGTGCTCGACGTTCTTCAGCTTCGGCCGGGTCGGCAGGCCGTCGGATTCGACGATGCCGGAATAGCGCACATTGGTCTGCACGCCGAAGGCATCGCGCATCGAGCCGGCGACGATCTTCAGCTTGTTGTTGTCCATGGTGGAGAACGCGACGAGCATCACGAAGAAGCTCATCATCAGGCCCATCAGGTCGGCGAAGGTCACGAACCAACCGTGACCTCCGGTATGGGCGTCGCCGCGCTTTTTCTTGGCCATCGCTGCGTTTCCCGAAAGCGCGGTCCGGTCAGGCCGGAACCGGCTCGCCTTCCTCCTGGCGATGCTTCTCCGGCAGATAGGCCAGCAGCATCTCGCGCACCAGCGCCGGGCTCTTGGAGTCGCGGATCATCAGGATGCCGTCGATGATCAGCGTGCGGTTGGTCTCCTCGTCGAGCAGCTTGCCGTGCAGCTTGTCGGCGATCGGCAGGCAGAACAAATTGGCGACCAGCGCGCCGTACAGCGTCGCGAGCAGCGCGGTCGCCATGAACGGGCCGAGCTTGGAGGGGTCGGTCATGTTGGCGAACATCTGCACCATGCCGATCAGCGTGCCGATCATGCCGAACGCCGGCGCGCAGTCGCCGATCGCGCGATAGATCTTGCTGCCCTCGTCGAGGTGCATCAGGAAGTTGTCGCGGTCGCGCTCCATGTTGTCGCGGATGAATTCGAGGTCGTAACCGTCGGCGACGTAACGGATGCCCTTGGCGAGGAACGGCTCGTCGGTCTCGACCTTTTCCAGGCCGACCGGCCCCTGCTTGCGGGCGATCTCGGCGATGCGGGCGAGCTCGTCGACGAGGTCGCGGGCCGACAGCCGGCTCATCGTGAAGGCGAATTTGGCGCCGAGCGGCAGCCCATGCAGCATCACGCCCAGCGGGAAGCGGATCATCGTCGCCGCGATCGAGCCGCCGAAGATGATGATCATGGCGTGTTCGGAGACGAACATGTGCAGGTCGCCGCCCATGAACATCATCACCGCGATGACGATGATGCCAGCCAACAGCCCGGCGCCAGTCATGATATCCATAGGAGACTCCAACGCGTACGCAACCTGCCCGTCCTGGACGGCGCGCAGCCCAAGGCGGGCCGCGTGGAAAACCCTAACGTTAACGCCATTAAGGACGCGTTACCGAATTTGGTAGGGATAACAACGGGTAAACGCCGGTCTTTTCGCGATGTCGTTGAAGATGCTGGCTTTCCGCATGCGAGCCTGCCGTGGCATGCGCAAATCCCCTCCCCGTAGAACAACGGACATGGGATAGGTTTGCCGGAAGCGTATTCGCGCGAACTGGCTACCGGCTCGCGTGAAGAAGACGCGTCAACACAAGAATCCGGGGCCCCATTCCGATTCAATCGGAGCGGAAAAGGCTCTCGAGGAAACCAACCAATGAGCAGGACAGGATGAAGGCCGTCGTCGTCGAGCAATACGCGCCCATCGATCAGATCGGGCTGAGGGAGATCGCCACCCCCGAACCCGGCCCCGGACAGATCCGAGTCCAGGTCCACGCCGCGAGCATCGGCTTCGTCGATGGGCTGAAGGTCGAGGGCCGCTACCAAACCAAGGATGCCCTGCCCTTCACGCCGGGCGCGGAATTCGCCGGCGTGGTCGATGCGGTCGCAGGCGACGTCGCCGGCATCGCGCCGGGCATGCGGGTGATGGGCGCGGCGCGCTCGGGCGCGCTGGCCGAGCACATCGTGGTGCCACGCGACGCCGTCGAGATCATGCCCGACGGACTGTCGATGGAGGCCGCCGCGGCCTTTCGCACCAATTACCTCACCGCGCTCTATGCGCTCGGCGAGCGCGGCTCGCTCAAGGCCGGCGAGCAGTTGCTGGTGCTCGGCGCCGCCGGCGGCACCGGCATCGCCGCCATTCAAGTCGGCAAGCTGCTCGGCGCGCGCGTCGTCGCCGCGGCCTCGACGGAGGAGAAGCGCAACTTCGCCGCAAGCTTCGGTGCCGACGCTGTCGTCGACTACACGAAGCCCGACTGGCGCGACGCGCTGAAGGACGCGACCGGCGGCCACGGCGCCGACGTGATCTTCGATCCGGTCGGCGGCGAGGTCTCGCCGCAGGCGTTCCGCTCGATCGCCTGGAACGGCCGCCATGTCGTGGTCGGCTTCGCGGCCGGCAGCATTCCCGCATTGCCGTTCAATCTGCCGCTCCTGAAAGGCGGCCTCCTGATCGGCGTCGATGCCGCCCAGATCGCGCGGCGCGAGCCCGACGCGCAGGCGCGCGTGATGACGCAATTGTCGGCATGGCTGAATGATGGCCGACTGACGCCTGTTGTCGGTAAGGTGTTCGCATTCGACGATTTTCGCGCGGCCTTCACCACCATGCAGACCCGTGCGGCGCTCGGCAAGATGGTGGTGCGGATCGGGTCGTGAGAGAGGCAGCGCTATCGCCTCATCCTCGCTGTCGTCCCTGCGAAAAGCAGGGACCCATACGCCGCGGCGGATGTTGTGAACAAAGCTGGTCATTCCAGCGAAGCACACCAATCAGCACTTGTGGTCATGGGTCCCTGCTTTTCGCAGGGACGACACTGAATGTCGCAAGCCAAGCTTGCCCTGAGGGTCAGAAAAATACGCGACCGTCGCCAAGGTTCGCGAAAACTATCACAGGTTATTGTTGCGCGGTTCTGTGCCGCCTTAGCGTTGCGGAGTACGGCATTCGGGGACGAAAAATGCAGGACATGCTGACGCATCTCGAAAAGCTTCGCCGTGACGCGGCGGAATGTGCGTTGATCCGAGACCTGGCGACTGACATGCGCAAGCGCGAGTTGTTCAGCAAGCTCGCCGAACATCTCACGGCCCTTGCCGCCGAGGTGGAGGAAACCATCAACGCAGCCCGCAAGGAGGACCAAGTCATCTAGCAAGGCCTACGTCGTGCGTTCGAAAGTATCGACACTTGACGTGACGGCTCGCCACCAGTTCACGGGCTTCAGGGCCGCCGCTTCGCCTTCGCGGACCGCGACCAGCGCCTCGTCCGACATGGCAATTTGCCGGATGGAACCAACGTCGCAACGGCGCATTGTCATTTCACCCATCGGTTGACAGGTAATATGCCGCCAGTATCGGTAGACGTGCCGATGCTGTAGCATTGCTGGTTCGCCGAGGAGCCTATTCGCCGCAATGTGTTGTATTTCAGGATTCTTTGTCTTGGCACTTTTTGCACATCGAGCATCGAGCATCACGTCGCGATCGCGCGGGCGGATTACCACCAAAGAGGCGCGATGAAGACCGACAAGGCCATCTGGTACGTCTCGTTCGCCATGCGAAATCCTGACGCCGGACATCACCGCTTCGCGCGCCAGACCCGTACCTTCACGACCGAGCAGGACGCCAAGGCGTTTGCGCGCACGCTGCTCGTTCAGACGCAGGACGTCAGCGCCGGAACGATCAATCCGCACGCACCGCGACGCGTGATCGCACCGGCCGCGATCACGGCCTGGGCCGGCGACAGCTGAGGCTTCGCCGCCGTTGCTTCCTACAGGAAGCGCGAGGGCGCAAACGGGGCGAGCGGAATCTCGGGCGCCTTGCCGCTCAGGAGTTGCGCGACCAGCCGGCCGGTCCGGGCCGATCCGACCAGGCCGACATGGCCGTGGCCGAAGGCGTAGACCACATCGCGCGTGGCACGGGCATAACCGATGCAGGGGCGCCCGTCCGGCATGCTCGGCCGATGGCCGAACCAGGTCTTGATCCGCGATGGCGGAATATCCGTCGGCAGCTTCGGGAACATATTGAAGAGGTGCTTGCGCAGGATTTCGGCGCGCTTCCAGTTCGGCGCGGCGTCAAGCCCCGCGATCTCCACCGTGCCGGCGGCGCGCAGGCCCTTATCGGTCCAGTTGACGACCATCTTGGCATCGGAGGCCATCATCGAATTGCGCGGGCCGGATTCCGGATTTTCGATCATGACGTGATAGCCGCGCTCGGTCTCCAGCGGCAGCGGATCGCCGATCGAGGCGGTCAATTGCCTGGAGCGCGCGCCCGCGGCGACGACGGCGGCGTCGCAGGCGATCTCGCCGCTCTCGGTGATCACACCGACAAGCCTGTCACCGGCGAGCCTGAGGCCCGTTGCCTTGGCGGCGACGCGTTCGGCGCCGTTCGCGACGGCGTGCGCGGCAAGCGCCGCGACATAGGCGCCGGGATCGCGGCAGCGGCCCGCCTCCTCCACCACGACGCCGAATTTGTAGCGCGGATGCAGATCGGGCTCGCGCTGGCGCATCTCGTCTTCATCGAGTTCCAGCCATTCGATGCCGACGCGCTTGCGGATGCGCCAGCCGAGATCGCGGTCGAACGGCGCGCGTGAGGGAAACACATGCATCACCCCGCGCCGCTCGATCAATTCGCCCACGCCGGCTTCCTCGGCGAGCTGCCGGTGCAGCAGCGGTGCATCCTTCAGGAGATCGCGCATCGCCCGCGCGGTGGCCTCGACCTGCGCCTCGGTCCGGCTCGACAGCAGATACTTGACCAGCCACGGCAAGGCCTTCGGCAGATACGACCAGCGGATCGCCAGCGGCCCGAGCGGATCCACCAGATAGCCCGGCACCTTCTTCCAGGTGCCCGGCTCGGCCGGCGGGATCACCGAATGCGACGACAGCCAACCGGCATTGCCGTAGCTCGCCGCCTGGGTGCCGCCGGGCTCGCCCGGATCGATCAAGGTTACGCTGTGGCCCGCACGCAGCGCCTCGATGGCGCTGATGACGCCGACCGCGCCGGCCCCGATGATCGCGACGTGACGGGACTTTTGTTTGGGCATGATCTCCTCGGAAAACCGCTTCGCATTTTTCCGGATCATGCCCTAGCGCGTGGCCTGCGGCGCAAAATCCTTGCCGACCGACAGCGCACGCTGATCGACCAGGCAGTGCAGGATCGCGGGCTTGCCGGAGGCCAGCGCGCGCTCGAACGCGGGCACGAAGTCTTCGGTGCGCTCGACCCGCTCGCCATGGCCGCCGAACGCCTTGGCGTAAAGCGCGAAGTCCGGGTTCTTGAGCTGGGTGCCGACGACGCGGCCCGGATAGTCGCGCTCCTGATGCATGCGGATGGTGCCGTATTGCGCGTTGTCGATGACGACGACGATCAGCGGCGCGTCATACTGCACGGCGGTGGCGAACTCCTGCCCGTTCATCAGGAAGCAGCCGTCGCCGGCGAACGCCACGACGACCCGGTCCGGATGATGCCGCTTGGCCATCACAGCCGCCGGCACGCCGTAGCCCATCGAGCCCGAGGTCGGCGCGAGCTGCGCGGCGAAAGCGTGGAAGCGATGGTGGCGGTGAATCCAGCCGGCATAATTGCCGGCGCCGTTGCAGACGATGGCATCCTTCGGCAGGCGATCGCGCAGCCAGGTCACGACCTCGCCATACTGGAAGCTGCCCGGCAGCTCGCGCGGCTTGTCGGTCCAGGCGAGGTAATCCGCGTGCGCCTTGGCCGCCTCGCCCTTCCAGGCCGGCACTGCCGCCGGCATCATGGTCTCGACCGCGGCGGCAAAGGCCGCAGGCGTCGCCTGGATCGCCAGCGCCGGCTGGTAGACACGGCCGAGCTCCTCGGCGCCGGGATGGACATGGATCAGTTTCTGGCTCGGCACCGGAATGTCGAGCAGCGTGTAGGACGAGGACGGCATTTCCGACATGCGGCCGCCGATCAGGAGGATGACGTCGGCGCCGGTGATGCGATCCCTGAGCTTCGGACTCGGGCCGATGCCAAGATCGCCGGCATAATGCGAGTGGTCGGCGTCGAACAGCGAGGCGCGGCGGAACGAGGTGGCAACCGGCAGGTCGAAGCGCTCGGCGAAGCGCGCAATGCCCTTGGCGGCCTCCGCGGTCCAGGCCGAGCCACCGAGCACTACGATCGGCGCCTTGGCGCCGGCGAGCATGCTGCCGAGGCGCTCGAGATCGGCCGGCGCAGGCCAGGTCGCCGCAGGCTCGACCTTTGGCGCGTCGGCGACCGCGGCGGTTTCAGTCAGCATGTTCTCCGGCAGCGAGATCACCACCGGACCGGGCCGGCCCTGCAGCGCGACGCGGAAGGCGCGCGCGACCAGTTCCGGAATGCGATCCGGACGATCGATCTCGACCGCCCATTTCGCCATCGTGCCGAACACCGCCTTGTAGTCGAGTTCCTGGAATGCCTCGCGCTCGCGCATGCCGGTGTCGACCTGGCCGACGAACAGGATCATCGGGGTGGAGTCCTGCATCGCGATGTGCACGCCATGGGCGGCATTGGTCGAGCCCGGACCGCGGGTGACAAAGCAGATGCCCGGACGTCCCGTGAGCTTGCCATAGGCCTCCGCCATCATCGCGGCCCCGCCCTCGGCGCGGCAGATCACGACGTCGATCGCGCTGTCGTGCAAGGCGTCGAGCGCCGCCAGATAGCTCTCGCCCGGCACGCAGGTGACGCGCTCCACCCCTTGCGCGACCAGCTGGTCGATCAGGATCTGGCCTCCGGTGCGGGCATTGCTTTTGGTCATGAGGGCTCCCTGCAAGTACTGGCGCGCGTTTGAGCTTCGCGCGGATCGTGGTCCCACGGGGTATGATAGACGGAAATGGGGTGCAAGGCCGAAGCTGCGTCTCGCGGCCGCAGCGGCGTCAAGCCATGCGGTAGGCAATGGGCAACGCCGTTTCGTCATCGATTTCCGCAGAGCGGACGATCGCCGGCAGGATTGAAGCCGCCGGCCGGCAAGCAACGCAGGTCACGATCGTCCGGCTCGAGGGCGATCTCGTTGCGCTCGCGCGGGACCACGACGCCGGTCTGTGACCCCGATCGGGTCTCGCGCGGCATGATCGACCTGCGCGGGCTCCTTTCACGAACACCCGCATCGACGATGCGGCCGCCCTGTCATCACGGAGGCGCCGACCGACGCAACAGAGCGCAGGCGAAAGAATGCTCGCACGCCACGTTGCCAAGACCGACAGCGCGTGGCCGCCGAGACGATTGCAGTCAAGAACTCTCCGCTGCGCGCGATGGCGTGGCACAATCTGCATGAGCCACCGCGTTATGTGCACGATAACAATCATTAGGAGCGCACGCTTCTGCTTCCGTAAGATTACGGTGCAGCGATCGGCCGCTTCGCATCTTCGTCGCCGGATCGCGTGGATTTCACGGCAAATCGCGGTGTTGCGCAACGTTTTCGGCTGCGCTCATCGCGAGCATCGCGCGTTCGACCTTGTGCGATCGCACGCGGCGCATTGCGTGCCCTTCTTGGTGGAATTCGAATCGCTTACCGTTCCACACAGTCAGAAATTGTAAATCGTGTAACGCACCTGCGTGGGGGCCGGCGCTGGAAGGCATTCCGCTGCCGATCAGGTGCACCGTTTCAATTCACCAAGATCATTATCAAGGCTGGAGGCAATGCATGTTGGGGATGAAGAGCGTCGCAAGCGTGATCGGCTCGGACAGTTCGTACCGGCTGTTCGACGACATGCCGATCAGTGTCATGCTCTGCGAGCTGGACAATTTCAAAATCACCTACATCAACGAGTCGACGCGACAGAACCTGAAGAAGATCGAGCATGTGCTGCCGGTAAAGGTCGACGCGCTGATCGGGCAATCGATCGATATATTTCACAGGAACCCGCAGCATCAGCGCCGGCTGCTGTCCGACCCGAAGAACCTGCCGCACAAGGCGCGTATCACCATCGGCGGCGAGACGCTCGATCTCACCGTGACGGCGATGACCAATTCGCGCGGCCGCTACACCGGCCCGATGCTGACCTGGGAGCTCGCGACCGAGAAGGCGCGGCTTGAAACGCAGACCGAACGGCTGTTGCAGATGCTCGACAACATGCCGATCAACATCATGATGTGCGACACCGATTTCAACATCACCTACATCAACCAGACCAGCCTCAAGACGCTCGACACCGTGAAGCACCTGCTTCCGGTGGCGCCGGACAAGATCCTCGGCAACTCGTTCGACATCTTCCACAAGAACCCGGCGCACCAGCGCCGCATCGTCGGCGATCCCAAAAACCTGCCGCATGCGGCCAAGATCAAGCTCGGTCCGGAAACGCTCGACCTGCGGGTCTCCGGGCTGACCGACAAGCGCGGCAACTACACCGGCGCGATGCTGAGCTGGTCGGTCGTGACAGGCAATGTGAAGCTGGCGGACGATTTCGAGAAAGACGTGAAGGGCCTTGCCGGGATGCTGGCGTCGGCGTCGACGCAAATGCAGGGCACGGCGCGATCGCTGACGACGACCGCCGAATTCGTCAATCAGCGCTCGGCGAGCGCGGCGTCCGCGTCCGAGGAGCTGTCGTCCTCGGTCAACGAGATCAGCCGCCAGGTGGCCGAGGCGAGCCGCATTGCCCGCATGGCGGTCGACGAAGCCGAGAAGTCCGACAAGCTGGTCGCGGGTCTCGTGACCATGGCGCAGAAGATCGGCGACGTCGTCGCCCTGATCAGCCAGATCGCCGGCCAGACCAACCTGCTTGCGCTCAACGCAACCATCGAATCCGCGCGGGCCGGTGAGGCCGGACGCGGCTTCGCCGTCGTCGCCTCCGAGGTGAAGGCGCTGGCCAACCAGACCGCCAAGGCCACGGAAGACATTTCGGCGCAGATCAACGAGATGCAGGCCGCGACCGGCAACACCGCCACGGCGCTGAAGGCGATCTCGCAGGTCATCGTCCAGATCAGCGAGATCTCGACCGTGATCGCCAGCGCGGTCGAGGAACAGGCCGCGGCCACCAAGGAGGTCACCGCAAACATCAACGGCACGACCAAGGCGATCGACGATGCCAGCAAGGCCGCCGAGAACGTGCTGGCGGCCTCCGGAGAGCTCGCCAGCAACGCCTCAGAGCTGGAAGTTCAGGTCGACAAGTTCCTCAAGAACGTACGGGCGATGTAGCGGCGCACGGCCGAAGGAGATGAGGGCGCACTCACCCCTCCGCGTCATTGGGGCGATGCGCGAGCATCGAACCCGGAATCTCAAGCCGCAACTTCGAGATTCCGGGTTCACGCTTCGCGTGCCCCGGAATGACGGCCAAAGACGCGCCCGCCTACAGCGAACGCGCGATCAGGAGCTTCATGATTTCGTTGGTGCCGCCATAGATCTTCTGGATGCGGGAATCGATGAACATGCGCGAGATCGGATATTCCTGCATGTAGCCGTAGCCGCCATGCAGCTGCAGGCATTCGTCGGCGGTCTCGACCTGCTTCTGCGAGCACCACCATTTCGCCATCGACGCCGTCACGGTGTCGAGGTCGCCGGCGACCAGGCGCTCGACGCACCAGTCGACGAACACGCGGGCGATCATCGCCTCGGTCTTGCGCTCGGCAAGCTTGAAGGCGGTGTTCTGGAATTCGAGCAGCGGCTTGCCGAACGCGGTGCGCTCCTTGGTGTATTCGGCGGTGATCCTGACCGCGCGCTCCATCGAGGCGACCGCGCCGATCGCGAGCGACAGCCGCTCCTGCGGCAATTGCTGCATCAGCTGTACGAAGCCGTTGCCCTCCTCGGCGCCGAGCAGGTTCTCCGGCGGCACCGTGACGTTATCGAAGAACAGCTCCGACGTGTCTGATGCGTGCAGCCCGATCTTGTCGAGGTTGCGCCCGCGCCGGTACCCCTCGGCGCCCGCGGTCTCAACCACGATCAGCGAGATGCCCTTGGCGCCCGGAGCCCCGGTCCGCGCCACCACGATGACGAGATCGGCGGCCTGGCCGTTGGTGATGAAAGTCTTCTGGCCGTTGATGACGTAGGAATTGCCCTGCTTCTTCGCCGTGGTCTTGACGGCCTGCAGATCCGAGCCGGTGCCGGGCTCGGTCATCGCGATGGCGCCGACCATCTCACCCGACGCCATCTTCGGCAGCCAACGTTTCTTCTGCTCCTCCGAGCCATAGTTGACGATGTAATGCGCGACGATCGCGCTGTGCACGGAGACGCCGGTGGTCAGCTCCGGCACCGTGCTCTCGAGGTCATCGAGCACGGCGGCGTCATAGGCGAAGCTGGCCCCTAAGCCGCCATAGGCCTCGGGCACGCTCGGCAGCAACGCGCCCATCTCGCCGAGCGCGCGCCAGGCCGAGCGATCGACCAGCTTCTGCTCGCGCCATTTTTCGGCGTGCGGCGCCAGATCCTTGGCGAGGAATTTGCGGAACTGGTCTCGGAAGGTGTCCAGCTCCTCGGTCATCCAGGACGATCGGTAGTGCATTCTGCCCTCGTATTAAATCAGAAGACCGCCGCCGGCGACGATCACCTGACCACTGATGTAATTCGATTCCGGAGCGCAGAACAGATAGACCGCATCGGCCGCCTCCTCCGGCGTGCCGCCGCGGCCGAGCGGGATCATGCGGCCCATCGCCTCCAGCATCTGCGGCTGGACGCCGACCTTGATGTCGCGGCCGGCGACGTCGATGGTTTTCTGCTGGGTCTCGATCGGCTGGGTCAGGCGGGTGTTGATCAGGCCGAACGCCACGCAATTGACGTTGACCTTGTAGCGGCCCCACTCCTTGCACATCGTGCGCGTCAGCCCGATCAGCGATGCTTTGGCGGACGAATAGCTCGCCTGCCCGGCATTGCCGTAGAGGCCCGCGATCGAGGAGATGTTGACGACCTTGCGGAATACCTCGCGGCCCGCCTCGGCCTCCCTCTTCGCCATCACTCGGATCGGCTCCGACGCCGCGCGCATGATGCGGAACGGGGCGACCAGATGGACGTCCAGCATCGCCTGGAACTGCTCGTCGGTCATCTTCTGGATCGTCGAGTCCCAGGTGTAGCCGGCATTATTGACGATGATGTCGAGACCGCCGAACCGCTCGATCGCGGCGCCGACGAAGCGATCGGCAAAGCCGGCTTCGG
Organism: Bradyrhizobium sp. USDA 4503; assembly: GCF_054055815.1. Classification (NCBI taxonomy): domain Bacteria; kingdom Pseudomonadati; phylum Pseudomonadota; class Alphaproteobacteria; order Hyphomicrobiales; family Nitrobacteraceae; genus Bradyrhizobium; species Bradyrhizobium sp. USDA 4503. Next base: position 696,997 of record NZ_JBSRXS010000001.1, on the reverse strand, counting down.
TCACGCTGCCATTGACCGCGATCGCCTCGCCGCCCATGGCCTTGATCTCCGCGACGACCGCATCGCCCGGCTCGGCATCGAGGTCGTTGACCACGACGCGCGCGCCCTCGTTCGCGAGCTTCAGCGCAATCGCGCGCCCGATGCCGCGGCCGGAGCCTGAGACGAGCGCGACTTTGCCTTGCAGCTTTGACATTCAAACCTCCCTCAAACAACGTGATCTTTGCGGTATGCCCACCTCACCTCGCCCCGCTTGCGGGGAGAGGTCGGAACGCATCGTCAGATGCGTTCCGGGTGAGGGGGTACAGGTCTCACCACCTCCAGAGTGCGCGGAAGCAGCCCCTCACCCCAACCCTCTCCCCGCAAGAGCGGGGCGAGGGAGCGCACAATCCTTCGTGGCGAGACCTTCGCGCTACAGCGCGATAACCGCCTCGCCGGCGAGCTTCACCTCGCCGTTCTGATCCCTGGTGGTCAGCGCGAGTTTTGCGCGCTTCTCACCGCCCTGCTCGACCAGCTCGGTCACCGTGCCCTCGCAGGTCAGCTTCGCGCCGAGTTGGGTGATCGCCGCAAAGCGGGTCGAGAACGAGCGGATGCGCGACGGCGCCACCGCGTCGGTCAGCGCCTGGCCGAGATAGCCCATCACCAGCATGCCGTGCGCGAACACGTCGGGGAAGCCGGCCGCCTTCGCGAAATCGATGTCGACATGGATCGGATTGTGATCGCCGGAGGCGCCGCAATACAGCGCGAGGCGATGGCGGGTGATCGGTGGAAACTCCTTGTGGACGATGCGGTCGCCGACAGAGGGAGAGCTGCTCATGACGGCCTCGCATTGCGTACCACGACGGTGCGCGAGACATCGGCGACATGGACACCGTTCTGGTTGGTGACCGGGGTGTCGACCACGATCAGCGTCATCGCCCCGCCCTTCTTGTCGGTCACGCCAGTGACGCGCGGGCGGAAGGTCAGGGTGTCGCCGACCACGACGGGCGCATGATAGTCGAAGCGCTGCTCGCCGTGCAGCACGCGCGCCAGATCGATGTCGAGCGCCGTGAGGAACTCGAACGGGTCCGGCGCATCCATCATCTCGAGGCAGAACAGATAGGTCGGCGGCACCGGCGCCGCCGTGAAGCCGGCCGCCTGCGCGGCCGTCTCGTCGCGATAGACGGCATTCGTCTCACCGAGCGTATCGAGGAAGAAGCGCAGCCGCCCCGGCTCGACGCGCGCGGTCACGGGCGTAAATGTACGCCCGACAGCGGATTGATCGACCATGAGTACCTCAAGCGCGTTCGTAGAGCGTCACGACGCAGGCGCCGCCGAGGCCGAGATTGTGTTGCAAGCCGACCCGCGCGCCCTCCACCTGCGTCGCCGCAGCGGTGCCGCGCAACTGCCGCGTCAGCTCATAGCACTGCGCAAGCCCGGTGGCGCCGAGCGGATGACCCTTCGACAGCAGCCCGCCGGACGGGTTGGTGACGATCCTGCCGCCATAGGAGTTGTCGCCGTCGTCGATGAATTTCGCGGCCTCGCCCTCGCCGCACAGGCCGAGCCCCTCATAGGTGATCAGCTCGTTGTGCGCGAAGCAGTCGTGCAGCTCGACGACGTCGAGATCATCAGGCCCGATGCCGGCGGCCTCATAGACCTTGCGCGCGGCATCCCGCGCCATGTCGTAGCCGACCACCTGCATCATGTCTGACGCACCGAAGGTCGAGGGCGTGTCGGTCGTCATCGCCTGCGCCGCGATGCGGACCTGCTTGTTGAGGCCGTGCTGGTCGGCGAATTTCTCCGAGACCAGGATCGCGGCGGCGCCGCCGCAGGTCGGCGGGCACGCCATCAGCCGCGTCATCACGCCAGGCCAGATCACCTGGTCGTTCATCACGTCGTCGGCGGTGACCTCTTTGCGGAACAGCGCCAGCGGATTGTTCTTGGCATGACGGCTCGCCTTGGCGCGCACTTTTGCAAAGGCGGAGAGCGGCGTGCCGTATTTCTTCATGTGGCTGAGGCCGGCGCCGCCGAAATAGCGCAGCGCCAGCGGCACGCCGGGCGCGTCGACCAGCTTGTCGGCCGCGGCGTCGAAATCGTCGAACGCACTGGGACGGTCGGTGAACACGGCCCCGAGCGCGCCGGGCTTCATCTGCTCGAAGCCGAGCGCCATCACGCAATCGGCCGCGCCCGACTCGATCACCTGCCGCGCCAGGAACAGCGCGGTCGAGCCGGTCGAGCAGTTGTTGTTGACGTTGACGATCGGGATGCCGGTCATGCCGACCGGATAGAGCGCGCGCTGCCCGCAGGTGGAGTCGCCATAGACGTAGCCGACATAGGCCTGCTGCACGCGGCCGTAGTCGAGCCCGGCGTCGGCGAGCGCCAGCTTCGCCGCTTCGGCGCCCATCACGTGATACGGCGCATTGGCGCCGGGCTTGACGAACGGGATCATGCCGACCCCGGCAATATAGGTGCGTGACGTCATCGCGTGTCCTCCCGGAAATTACCCACTGGACTATTTGTTACCCATGGGTAATATACGGGCGATCTTCCGGAGTCAATGCGACAACAGCCGACGCGATGGACGCCCACTCCCCCTCTTCCAGCAACGAGTCGCCGTGGCTGCCATTCGAAAGCCGGCGCCGCGCCCGCGACGAGAAGCGCGAGGCAGTGCTGCGCACGGCCGTAGCCCTGTTCCTTGAACAGGGCTATCACCGTGCCACACTGAACGACGTCGCCAAGCGGCTCAACATCACCAAGCCGGCGCTCTACAACTACTTCCACGGCAAGGACGAGATCCTGTTCGAGTGCTGGTCGATCGGCAATGAGCTGGTCGACGAATGCATTGCCGAGACGTCGGCGGGCGGCGGCTCGGGGCTCGACAAGCTGCGCAAGCTCACCGTCCGCTATGCCGAGCTGATGACCGCGGACTACGGCAAGAGCCTGGTCCGCTTCGACATCCGCGATCTCAGCGAGGACAACCGCAAGATCGTGCAGACGGCGAAGCGGCGGATCGACCGCGCCTTCCGCGACTATATCGCACAGGGCGTCGCGGACGGTTCGGTGAAACCCTGCGACCCGAAGCTCGCAGCTTTCGCGATCGCCGGCTCGCTGAACTGGATCGGCCACTGGTTCCAGCCGGGCGGCGAGCTGAGCGGACGCGCCGTCGCCGAGGAATTCGCGATCCGCCTCACCGAAGGCATCGCCAAAACAACAACGCAAATGACATCAACGCGCAAGACAACGGCGCACGAGAAGGCGGACAAACCGCCTCGCAGGGGAAACGCATCAAGGGAGGAGACGAGTGAACATCACACACGGACTGCGGCGCGCGCTGCAGGTCAATCCAAACGGGCTCGCAGTCGTCTGCGGTGAGCGGCGGCGCAACTGGCGCGAGGTCGGCGAACGCGTCGCCCGCCTCGCCACCGCGATCCGCGGCCTCGGCGCCCAGGACGGCGATCGCGTCGCGATCCTGTCGTTGAACTCCGACCGCTATCTCGAGCTCTACCTCGCGGTCGGCTGGGCCGGCGCCGTGATCGTGCCGCTCAACATCCGCTGGTCTCCGAGCGAGAACGAGGACGCGCTGCGCGACTGCCGTGCAACGATCCTGTTCGTCGACAAGCCGTTTGCGCCGGTCGGCACGGCGCTGGCAGGCGCCATCCCCGGCCTCAAGCTGGTCTATGCCGACGAGGGCGACATGCCTGCCGGCATGGCGAATTACGAGACGCTCATCGCGCGCAGCGCGCCTGTTCCGGATGCGATGCGCAGCCGCGACGACCTTGCCGGCATCTTCTACACCGGCGGCACCACCGGCCGCTCCAAGGGCGTGATGCTGAGCCACGGCAATCTGATGGCCAACGCGCTCAACGCGCTCGGCGAAGGCCTATGGCCGAGCAGCACGATCTATCTGCATGCGGCGCCGATGTTCCACCTCGCCAATGGCGCGGCGATGTATTCGGTGCTGCTGTCCGGAGGATCCAACGTCGTAATCCAGGGCTTTACGCCTGACGGCGTCGCGGCCGCCGTGCAGAAGGAGCGCATCACCGACGTGCTGCTGGTGCCGACCATGATCCAGATGTTCGTCGATCACCCGACGCTCGGCAATTACGACCTGTCGTCCTTGAAGCGGATCTCCTACGGCGCCTCCGTGATCAGCGACGCCGTGCTGATGCGCGCCATGAAGGCGCTGCCGCATGTCGAGTTCACGCAAGCCTACGGCATGACCGAGCTGTCGCCGATCGCGACCCTGCTGCACTGGAAGGAGCATATCGGCGACGGCCGCGCCAAGGGACGGCACCGCGGCGCCGGCCGCGCCACGCTTGGCGCCGAGGTCAGGATCGTCGATGCGGAGGACAAGGTCGTGCCGACGGGTACCGTCGGCGAGATCGCGGTGCGCGGCGACATGGTGATGATGGGCTATTGGGAGCGGCCGGAGGAGACCGCGCGCGCCGTGATCGACGGCTGGATGCACACCGGCGACGGCGGCTACATGGACGAGGACGGCTTTGTCTACGTCGTCGACCGCGTCAAGGACATGATCATCTCCGGCGGCGAGAACGTCTATTCGGCCGAGGTCGAGAACGCGCTCGCCCAGCACGCGGCGGTGGCGCAATGCGCCGTGATCGGGATCCCGAGCGAACGCTGGGGCGAGCAGGTTCACGCCGTCGTGGTGATGAAGAGCGGCGCCAGCGCCACGCCGGAAGAGCTGATGGAGCACTGCAAGATGCTGATCGCCGGCTACAAATGCCCGCGCAGCGTCGACATCACCGCGACGCCGCTGCCGCTCTCCGGCGCCGGCAAGATCTTAAAGCGCGAGCTGCGCAAGCCGTATTGGGAGAACCGCGAACGGCGGGTGAGCTGAGGGATAGCTCTCAACGTCACCCCCGTCATTCCGGGGCGATGCGAAGCATCGAACCCGGAATCTAGAGATTCCGGGTCTGGCGCTAACGCGCCATCCCGGAATGACGACCTCTCATGACGCCATTCGACCGCGAGCGTTGACATCGGAGCGCACGGCCGATTGGATCAGCTCTAGATTCAATCCAGCGAGTTCCGATGTCCGCACCCGATACCAATGCCGACGGCAAGCCCCGCCGCCTGATGCACCGCCGCTCCGTCGAATGTCTCGGCTATCTCCGTGACGACGGATTGTGGGAAGTCGAGGCGCAGCTGGTCGACACCAAACCCTATGCCCGACAGGACAAGCATCGCGGGCTGCAGCAGCCCGACGATCCCGTGCACGACATCCGCCTGCGGCTCGCGGTCGACGACAGTTTTACGATCCGCGAGACCGGCACCACGATGGCCTCAACGCCCTACCCGTCCTGCCTCGACGTCGAGGGCATCTTGCAGCGCCTGGTCGGCGAACGCATCGGCAAGGGCTGGCGCGAACTGGTCCGTCGCAAGATTGGCAAGCTCGAAACCTGCACCCATCTCGCCGAGCTGCTGGGTCCCGCGGTGACGACGCTGTTCCAGACCGCAACCTCCGGCAAGGACCCGCAGGGCCGCGGCGCGCTCGATCACCAGCGCGATGTCACCGAGCCGCCATTCTTCGTCGGCGGCTGCTATTCATGGCGGCTGGATGGGCCTGTCGTCGCCGAGACCTTTCCGCAGTTCGCGCAGAAGCCTGTCGAGGCGAAGCCGGGTTCGTGAGTGGTGCTCCTGCTCCGCCGCTGACCAAGACGCGAGTATGGCGCGCCGCTGCTGGAGCTCAAATGTAGCTCCTCGTCGCAGCTTTATCCCATTCACGCAGATGATCGAACGCGGCACTAGCTCTCCGGCACGCCGGCCATGCGCATTCCCTCATAAAAGCGCTTACGCTTGGCGAGCCATACCGGATTGTCGGACAGGAAGACGACATTGACGTCGTATCGACGAATGCTGAAGTTGGGATCGAGCGCCAGTCCGGCTTTGGCACTGGATTGTGCTTCCTCGAGGTCTCCCATCATGGCCAACGCGCCAGCCAAGTGAAAGTGAGCGAGCGCAAAATTGGGATTAGCCTCAATGCTCCGGCGAAGCCAGTCCAGCGCCTCGAGGTCTGCATTGGTGCAGGACATCAACTTGGCCATCCCGACAACCATGATCCAGAGAAAGGCACGCGTATCGCGAGGGGACAGTCGTAACGCCTCTTGAATATGCCCCTCGACTTCCTCACCACGCCCCAGCGCATGCTTCCCGAGGCCAATAAACCCATGCGCATCGGCCAAATTCCGATCGAGCGCCAGCGCCTGGCGACATTCAGCGATACCCTTTGCAGCGCGGTGCGTCCGAATTTGAACCGCGCCGAGCAACATGTGGGCTCTGGGGTGATTGGGCGCACGCAACAACACGCCATTCAGCGCCTTCTCCGCGGCCCTGAAATATGCCGGTCCGTCATCGGCCATGGAGGAAGAACCGATCGCAAAATCGACCTGAGCCGCGGCAACCGCTGCTTCAATATTGTCGGGATCAAGCGCGAGGGCGCGCATGAAGAAATCCCTTGCTCGCGCCATAACCGCTGGCGCTATTCCTTTATTCAGGACAGCCCTGCCCTGAAAATAGAGATCCATGGCGTCCGGCTGGGGCAACCGTTCCGCCCGTCGTGCTTCGGCCTTGATAAGCTCGGCGTTCAACGTATTGGCGAGCCGGGATACGATCTCATCCTGCATGTCCAGCAAGTCGGCAGCGGGCTTGTCGAAGCGCTCGGCCCACACATGGGCTCCGGTTTCCGTGTCAGTCAACTGAACGTTCAGGCGAAAGCGATTGCCGCCGCGTTGCACCGACCCTTCCAGCGCGTAACGGACATTCAATTCGCGACCGATCTCCCTCACGTCCACCGCCTTTCCCTTGAAGGTGAACGCAGTGCCCCGGCCGATGACGAACGCGCCGGCGATGCGCGACAGGTCGGTAGTCAGACTGTGAGTCACGCCATCGACAAAATATTCCTGCTCCAGATCGCCGCCAATATTTGTGAATGGTAGAACAACAATGGACAGGTGTGGGATCGAAGATGAACCCGCTGGCCTTCCGGCGTTGTCTGGCATCGACGAGGTCGTGACACTGGCAGAAGCCGGGCGGTCGGCCTGCTCGCCATCCACGACCAGCATGTAGCCGCGGCGAGGCAAGGTTCTCAGGGCCAATCGGCCCGCCCCTCCCAAGGCCTGCCTGATGTCGCCGATGGCCTGGACAAGCGAGTCTTCCGTGACCTCGCAGTCCGACCAGACCTCATCCAATATCTCGTCCTTATGCACCAGGCGCCCGACGCGTTGCGCGAGGAGCCGCAGCACCGCCCAGGCTTGAGGACGCAACGGCACGATGTCGCCGCGCCCGTCGAGCAGCAATTCGCGGGCCAGGTCCAAGGTCCGGTCGCCGATCACAATCGAAGGCTGCGATGACTTAAGCAAGAACGCCTCGTTGGGCCATTTCGGAAAATATCGGCAGAATATCGGCGAGGTTTCGGGACCTGGCGGCAATTGTACAGCATCATCTTGCGGCGCGGGATAGCAAAACCGTCCCGAGCAGCGATCCACCAAAAGCGGTCAGCGCCAGGCAGGCCTCCATGATCAGTTCTGTCATCCATACTGCGCTAAGTATTTCAGGTTTCAACCCTTCCCCAATTGCGGGGACGGACCGGCGATGCGGTCCCGGCGTCAGCGACACCGAGATCAGGGTCGGCCAATCAATGCCGCGCAGCGCGCCTCTTTCGAGCCTGAGCAGGTTTGCCCGGGAGTGCTGGACCGGCACCAACGAGCAACATGAGGGGGAATGATCGATGGCCTCTGTCCAAGCATCCGCAAGATTGCTGCACCTTATTCAGTCGCAGCGCGTGACCGCGGTCATCTACGTCGCCGCGAAGCTGGGGATCGCCGAGCTCCTGCGCGATGGATCGCGGCCCCTTGGCGAACTCGTCGAGGCGACCGGTGCGAACAAGCAGGCGCTCCGCCGCCTGCTGACCGCGCTTTCGACCATAGGCATTTGCAAGGTCGCTGAAGCGCGATACGCATTGACCGAACTGGGGGCTTGCCTTGACGGGGCCGCAACCCAGTCCCTCAAGAACTGGACGATCTTTGAAGGCCAGTTTCTGACCGAATCGTGGACCGGGTTGCTGGACTCGATCATGACCGGCAAGACCGCCGCGCAACTGCTTGACCACGAAAACAGCTTTGATCTGATGGCGCGCGATCCGGAGATGGTCAGCATATTTAATGCGGCTATGACGGAGGGGACCCGTCTGGCGATTCCGGATATCCTGGGGGCCTACGACTTCGGTGCGTTCGCTCATCTCATGGATGTCGGCGGCGGCTCCGGCGAACTCGTTGGCGCCATAGCCGGGCAGCATCCGCATATCCGAGGGACTATTTTCGACCTTCCGCGCTGCGCCGAATCCGCGACTGGCCACCTGAGGCGCAGCGGACTCAGTGATCGCATCGAATTCATGGCCGGCGATTTCTTCCAGACGATTCCATCGATCGCGGATGCCATCGTCATGAAGAACATTATTCACGATTGGAGCGATGAGCGCAGCATGGTCATCCTCGCAAACTGTCGAAGGGCGCTCCCCGGAGGTGGCGTGCTCCTGCTTATCGAACGGATCATGCCGGAATTCCCGAGCGTAAGCGATGCGCACAGGGAACAGACGCTGACCGATCTGCTCATGCTTCGCGGGCCTGGCGGTCTCGAAAGAACGGAAAAGCAGTACGCCTGGCTGTTTCGCGAATCCGGCTTTACTCACACCGCGACCTATCCGGCCGGGCGTCTCAGCGTCATCGAGGCAAAGGTCACCTGAGCTTTCGAGGTCAGACCATTACTCGCTCGCAATGGAGCAGCGACTGGTTTGAAGGACATCATAGGCAAAAGCATATTTTGGAAGGAACAAGAATGCATCTGCCTGCTGCAAACAAGTCATCGTCGCCGATATTGGAGAACCCGGCGTACAAGGCCGTGTTCGCGAAGGTCGACTGGCGCCTTATGCCTTTGCTACTGATCGCCAGCATGGTCGCCTTTCTCGACCGCATCAACATCGGCTTCGCACAGCTTCAGATGAAGCAGACACTACCGTTTGATGATGCAGTCTACGGGCTCGGCGCGGGCATCTTCTTCGTCGGATATTTCCTGTTTGAGGTGCCCAGCAATCTTCTTCTGGAAAGGATCGGCGCGCGCAAGACTCTGTTGCGGATCATGGTGCTCTGGGGATTGGCGGCGACCGCCATGATGTTCGTATCGACGCCGCTCCAGTTCTATGCGGCGAGGTTCTTCCTTGGTGTCTTTGAGGCCGGCTTCGCCCCGGGCGTGCTGCTGTACTTGACATACTGGTACCCGTCGGTGAGGCGCGGGCAGGTCATCGCGATCCTCGCGTCGGCGCCCCCCATTGTGATGTTCATCGCTGGTCCGCTGTGTGGTTCGATCCTGAAGTATTTCGACGGCGTCAGCGGTCTTTACGGCTGGCAATGGCTGTTTCTGATCCAGGGGTTGCCCGCGCCAATCCTCGGCGTTCTCGTGTATTACCTGCTCAAGGACAAGCCGTTCCAGGCCGCGTGGCTTTCGAAGGGGGAGAAGGCGCTGCTGGACGATGCTTTACAGCATCACGAAGAGAACATCGTGAAGGCGACCTCGGGAACGTTCCGGCAGCTGCTGCGAGACCCGAAGGTCTACCTGTTGTCGCTGGCCTGTTTTTGTCTGCTGGGCGCCAACTACACGATGGTGTTCTGGATGCCGACCCTGATCCATAGCTGGGGAGTAAAGGATCCGCTACTGGTCGGCGTCTATCACGCAGTAGCCAACGCTACGGGTATCGTCTGCATGATCCTGATCGGTCGTCATTCGGACAAGCGGCATGAGCGACGCTGGCACTATGCGACCTGCGTCACGATTGCCGCCGGCGGCTTGTTCTTTCTCATGTTGCTCCACGGCACTTTTGTTGGTTCGATCCTGGCTCTCTCCTTCGCCGTCATCGGGTTTGTATCAGCGCCGCCGCTCTTCTATGCATTGACCAGTGAGTATCTCTCAGCGGGCGCGGCGGCCGGCGGCCTTGCCCTCGTCACCAGCCTCGGAAATCTCGGTCCGGCGGTAAGCCCGTCGATCACCGGGTTCATCGTGCGGAACACCGGCGACAACATCTATGGCATGTACTTCGTCATGGCGCTGTACTTGCTCTCCGGCGCACTCCTGCTGCTGAGCATGCGGCCCGCAACGAATGAGTTGCTTCCGTCCAGGAGTTGACCCATTCCTGCCAAGATCAAGCCGCCGCAGCGGAATGCTCGACCACAGCCTGCGGCGGGTTGCGGAAGCCGATTGCGATGCGGTTGTAGGTGTTCATCAGGCCGATCGCGATGGTCAGGTCGACCAGTTGCTTCTCGTTGAACACCTCGCGGGCCGCCTGGTAATCGGCATCCGGAATCGCGGTCTCCGCCACGCGGGTGACGGTTTCGGCCCAGGCCAGCGCGGCGCGCTCCTCGGCGTCGAACAGCGCCTCGGCCTCGTGCCAGACCTGCAGCACCGCAAGCTTCTCGACCTTGACGCCCATCTTCAACAGGCTGCGGGTATGCGAGTCCAGGCAATAGGCGCAGCCGTTGATTTGCGATATCCGCAGATAGACCAGTTCGACGAGCTGCGCGGAAAGCCCGCTTTGCGTGATGTAGCCATAGACGCCGCCGAGCGCCTTGATGCCCGCTGGCGCGACCTTGTTGTAGTCGATCCGCATGCTCATTGCTTGTGTCCTTCCTTGTCGAACACAGTCAGCGCCTTGTCGTTGCTGTCGACGACGAACACCGCAAGCAGCTTCGCCGGTTCGGTCGCGCTGGCGTTGCGCCCGAGCACGTGATGCGCGCCGGGCGGCTCGAAGAAGCTGTCGCCGGCCCGATAGACATGCGCGACCTCGCCTTCCAGCTGGCTCTCGATCGCGCCCTGGAGCACGTAGACATAGAGAAACGCCGATTTGGCGTGATGATGCGGCGCCGACGGCTCGCCCGGCGGGAAGTTCACCTCCACCGCGATCAGCGACTTGCCGGGAATGTTCGTGATCATATGCTCGAACTTCGGCGTCACCGATTGCGCCATCGCCGGAGTCGCAAGGGCCGCGCAGGCCAGCAGCGTTGTCATCAAGGTCTTCATCTCGTGCCTCCATTGCTACCGGATAGATGCGGGCACGCATGGCCAAAAAGAAGCACCAAGAATGAACCGAATTGGTGTACCACGGGCCATGTCCAACCCGCTTCCCATCGCGCTCGACCGGTCGGCCAGGACGCCGCTCTCCGAGCAGATCCGCAAGGCGATCGCGGCGGCGATCGACAACGGCGTGCTGGTGCCGGGCGCCCGGCTGCCATCGTGGCTCGACCTTGCCGCGCAGCTCGGCGTTGCGCGCGGCACCGTGCGGGCGGCCTATGACAAGCTGTCGGACGCCCAGCACATCGTGTCGTCGAAGGCGGGCGGCACCACCGTCGCGAGGCGGCCCAGGAAGGCCGCCAAGCCCGATGCGCCGGTCGCTCCCGGATCGGTCGTGGAGATGTTTCGCGATCTGAGCGGTCAGGGACACTTTCGGATGGGCGTCCCCGCGCAGGATAGCCTCCCCGCCAAGCTGCTGGCGCGAATCCGCGCGCGCGCCGTCCGGGCGGAATTGAGCGCGGTGATGCGCTATGTCGATCCACGCGGCGAGCTCGAATTGAGACGCGAGATCGCGGCGCATCTCGCGATCGCGCGCGGGCTCGAATGCTCGCCCGCGCAGATCGTCATCACCTCGGGATTCAGCGGAGGACTCGGCCTCGCGATGCGCGTGCTCGGCCTCGAAGGCCGCCGCGCGTGGATGGAAGACCCGGGATTTCCATTGACGCGAAAGGGCCTCGAGCTCGGCCGGCTGGAGGTCGTCCCGATCCCCGTCGATGCCAACGGCATCGATGTCGAGCACGGTCTCAAGCACGCCCCCGACGCGGCGCTCGCGGTCGTGACCCCGGGCCAGCAGGCGCCGCTCGGCCCGCCGCTGTCGCCGCAACGTCGCGCGCAGCTGCTCGACTGGGCCGCCCAAACCGGAGCCTTCATCATCGAGGACGACTATCTCGGCGAATTGCAGCTCGATGGCCGTGCCGCGCCGGCGCTCGCCTCGCTCGATCGCGCCGGCCGGGTGATCCATCTCGGCTCCTTCAGCAAGACGATCTCGCCGACGCTGCGCCTCGGCTTCCTGGTTGCGCCAGAGCCATTGGCGGCGCAGTTCGCCGATGTCGCGACGTGCCTGGTCCCCGCTCCCGGCCCAGCGGTGCAGCTGTCCACCGCGGAGTTCATGCGCGACGGTCACTACATCCGCCATCTCAGGCGAACCAAGAGGGCCTATTGCGACAACCGCGATGCGCTAACGACGGCGCTACGGAGCTGGAGCAACGACGTGCAGGTTGCCGGCCTCGCCGTCATGCTGACGCTGCCGGACAAGACCGCCGATGTCGAGATCGTCAGGGCACTGCTCGCGCACGGGCTGGCGCCCGCCCCGCTCTCGCCCTGGTATTTCTCACCGAAGCGCGCGCAGCCGGGTCTCTTGCTCGGCATTGCGACGGTGCCGGATCGCGGCGTTCCGGCCGCGTGCAAGCGCCTGTTCGAGGCGATCCGCGCCCAAGGTCGCGTCCAAAGTGCGCCGGTCTCGCGCCGGATCAGGAAGCCCGCAGCCCGGTGAGCGTCAGGCTCAACGCCTTGAGCCGCTTGCGCGCCTCGGCGTCATAGGCCTGGGCATGGGCGCGCGCCTCGCGCTTGCCGTCGAAGAACAGCCCGCTCCGGCCTGCCACATCGTCGTCCTGGACCAGACGCAGGATGGCATCACCGCCCTGCTCGACGGTCGAGATCGGCGTCGCGCCGCTGGCGCGCACCATCGTGGTGTTCATGTAGGTCGCGGGGTGCAGCGAGTTGACGGTCACGCCGGAGCCTTCCAGCTCCGCGGCCAGGTCGATGGTGAACATGATCTGCGACAGCTTGCTCTGCGCATAGGCGCGCGCACCGCTGTAGTTCTTCGTGATCATCACGTCGCCGAAATCGATCGGGTGCTGGCCGAGCGACGCGACATTGACGATGCGCGCCGGCGCGCTCGCCTTGAGCCGCGGCAGCAACAGATGCGCGAGCAGGAAGCCGGCGAGATAGTTGACCGCGAAGCGCAGCTCGTGGCCGTCCTTGCTGGTCTGCCGCGCCGGCCCCTCGTTTTGCGAACCGATGCCCGCGTTGCTGACGAACACATCAAGGCGTTCCTGGTCGTCGAGCACCAGCTGGGCGAACTCGCGGACCTCGGCGAGCGAGGACAGATCGGCCTGGTAGAACATCGGCTCGCGGCCGCTGAGGCGCTTGATCTCGTCGGCGAGCGTCTGCGCCCGCTTGGTATCGCGGCCGTGGATCAGGACCCGGGCGCCAGCAGACGCCAGCTTCATCGCGACGTAGCGGCCGACGCCGTCGGTGGAACCGGTGATCAGCACCGTCTTGCCTGCCATATTCATCGAAATTGCCTTTCGATCGTTCGCCCAGCGCTGTCAGCAAAGATAAAGGCGCCGCACGGACTTTGCCATGGCATGCCACCGCGCTGGCGGTGCCAAAATGGCGTCCAGGATCACCCCCCCCGGGGGCTCGGGCCTTCTCCGGAACCGCATAAGTACATCTTGTCGCGCGGCCGGCGGTCGCGCGGCGCCGCGTCGCGCGTCAAGGAGATCGCGTTCTGATATCCTCGACGTGAACGACAAGTCAGGATCGGTAAAGGACCGGAATGTCCTCGATCATTCCAGACACGATGCTGCGAAAGACTCCCTCTCTGGAGCCGTTCGGCATGCTGCTGTTGTTCGGCGCGCTGACCGCGCTGCCGATCGTCCTGACGCTCCGTCTGGTTGAGCCTGCACTCGTGCTGCCCGTTCTCAGCCTGTTGTTGTTCGTCCAGGCAGCCATTGCTGCGATTGCGGCGCGCGTGATCCACGCGCGCTCAACCGTGGCGAACCTCACGCTGTGGGATTTTGCCGGCGCGTTCACCTTCATGGGGTGCGCAGCGGCGATCCTCGGCGAACCGGATCAGGCGGCGCTGTTCTTCGAGGAAGAAGCAGCAATGCGTCCGGTGTCACGACCGTAATCCCAGGCCGGGCCCCTCTGGCAGCCACAAGCTGCGATGTCGGACTGGAACTCAGTTGGAGTGGCCCTGCTTCGACCCGTGACGCGATAAGTGTCGCGGTGGATTTGCCGTCCGCATGACGGCAAGAGCCGGTTTCGTCGAAAAGGGTCCGCTCCCCGACCTCAAGGGGAACATGACCCATGTCCGAACTATTTTCGCCCGAGTTGTTTTCACTCGACGCCCTCAGCGCATTGCTGCAGGTCGTCGTCATCGACCTCGTGCTGGCCGGTGACAACGCCGTCGTGATCGGCCTTGCCGCGGCCGGCCTGCCGGAGAAGCAGCGCGGCAAGGCGATCCTGATCGGCATCGGTGCCGCGACACTGCTGCGCATCCTGTTCGCGCTGGTCACCACGCAATTGATGCAGATCGTCGGCCTGCTGCTGGCCGGCGGCATCCTGCTATTGTGGGTGTGCTGGAAGATGTGGCGCGAGCTGCGCGCCGACGCGCACGAGACCACGGCCGAACACGCCGATGGCGCAAAGGGCCAGCGCAAGACGCTGTGGCAGGCCACCACGCAGATCATCGTTGCCGACGTCTCGATGTCGCTCGACAACGTGCTGGCGGTCGCGGGTGCGGCGCGCGAGCAGCCGATCGTGCTGGTGTTCGGCCTCGCGCTCTCGATCGCGATGATGGGCGCGGCCGCCTCCTTCATCGCGCGGCTGCTGCAGAACCACCGCTGGATCGCCTATGTCGGCCTCGCCGTGATCCTCTATGTCGCCATCGACATGACGGTTCGCGGGGCGAACGAGATCGCGAAGGTGGCTCCGGCCTGACACCGAAAGCAAAACGGCGGGCCCTCCGGCCCGCCGCTCTGCAAATCGACAACGCGTGCTGCCTCAGTGGATCTCCGCCGAACGCTTCAGCGCGTCCTTCAGCTTCTCCAGTGAGAAATCCTTGCTGCGCGCGATGTCCAGGATCGGGGTCTCGCGGCGGCCGCAGAGTTCGGCGGCCTCGGGCAGCTTCGCCGCGACCTCATAGGGGATCACGATGGCGCCGTGGCTGTCGGCGTGGATCAGATCGTCGGATCGCACCGTCATGCCGGCGACGCGGACCTCGCCGCCAAAGCTCTCGGCATGCACCCAGGCGTGCGACGGGCCGATCGAGCCGGCCAGCGCCTGGAAGCCCGGCGCCCATTGCGGGATGTCGCGGATCGAGCCGTCGGTGATGACGCCGAGGCAGCCGAGCGCCTTGTGCACGTTGCTCTGCACCTCGCCCCAGAACGCACCATAGCCGACGTCCGGGCCGTCGATGTCCTGGATGACAGAGATGCGCGGGCCGAAGCCGGTGCCGACATATTCGTAATATTCGATGCGGCGCTTCGACTGCTCCTCGGCCGAGAGGCCGGATTTCAGCACCGAGCGGATCGTCGTGGTGCGGGCGTAGCCGACCATCGGCGGCAGCGTCGGGAACGGGCAGACCAGCGGCTTCACGGTGTAGCCGATCAGACGGCGCTCCGGCGCGACGATCTCCATCGCGTTGCAGATCGTCGGCGTGTCGTAGCGCGCCAACGCTTCAAGGACGGAAGCAGGAAGCGGGGCGGAAGCGGATGTCGTCACGGCGTTTCTCTCCTGATTTTTGGCGTCAGATCATGATGCGTTTCCAGGGAAACGCATCATGATCTCATTTCTTTGTTTGAGCATGATCTTTTCGGAAAACCGGTCTCCACTTTTCCGGATCATGCTCGAGCGGGCCGTTCTCAGCCTATAGCCGAGATCGCAGGCGAACCCAACCGAGGCACGCTCATGGCTGATATTTGCTGGAATGAAACCACTCTATCACCGTCACCCCCGCGCAACGGCGAAACCGTTGTCGCTGGAAGTGGCCGCTTCTTCAGCGGCCCTCGAAGGGTCGACGGCCCCAATCTCGGAGCCGGGCCGTTCATCCTTCGAGGCTCGCCCGGCGGCGCAATTGCGCCGCAAGGCTCGCACCTCAGGATGACGGTCGACTACCGAGGGCGCACTCAGTGCAGATGCGTCGGACGATCGTCGTGGTCACTCTCCGCGACCGGCGCCGTATAGGGAGCAGCGGCCTGCGCCGCCACCGGCGCGCTTGCAGCCTGCGTCTGCGCTGCAAGCTGGCGCTCTTGGTCGCGGTAGGACTTCCAGCCCCAGGGCAGGCTGATCAGATAGAGCACCGAGCCCGCCGACAGGATGTGCCAAGGATAGCCGATCAGCAGCGCGACGATGAACACCACCGACACGAACACCGGCAGCACCATTTCCGGCGGCACGCGCATCTTCACGGTCTTGCCGGAGAACACCGGCAGCCGCGACACCATCAGGAAGGCGATCAACAGCGTGTAGAACGCCGTCAGCGTCGCCGGCGGCATCGGCACGCCGAGGAAGGCGAGATAGATCGGCAGCAGCACGGTGATCGCACCGGCCGGCGCCGGCACGCCAGTGAAATAGTTGGCGGCAAACGCCGGCTTGTTCGGATCGTCGATCGAGGCATTGAAGCGCGCAAGCCGCAGGCCGCCGGAGATCGCGAACACCATCGCGGCGATCCAGCCGCCATTGTTCAATTCATGCAGCTGCCAGAAATACAGGATCAGGCCCGGCGCGACGCCGAAATTGACGAAGTCGGCGAGGCTGTCGAGTTCGGCGCCGAATTTCGACTGGCCCTTGATCATGCGCGCGACGCGGCCGTCGATGCCGTCGAGGATCGCGGCGAACACGATGGCGGCGACCGCCAGCTCCATCCGCCCTTCCGTCGACAGCCGGATCGCGGTCAGCCCGGCGCAAATCGCCAGCAGCGTGATCATGTTCGGCACCAGCATCCGCACCGGGATCGGGCGGAACCGGCGGCGGCGATACTCGGTGGAATTCGGATCGAATGGCGTCATGGCCTGATGAATATAGCAAGCGCCGTCCGGCTCCGCCATCGCGGCGGGAACCGGCTGATGGGGCTGGCGAAACAGAGTTAATCGGCGCGGTAAGTCCGGCCCGGATCGGCGTTGCGGAAATCCGCCAGAATCGTCTCGCCGGCGACCGCGGTCTGCCCCTCCGAGACCAGCGCCTTGGTGCCCTCGGGCAGATAGACGTCGAGCCGCGAGCCGAAGCGGATCAGGCCGAAGCGCTCGCCGGCGCCGATCGACTGGCCCTCCTTGACGAAGCAGACGATGCGCCGCGCCACGAGGCCTGCGATCTGGACCACGCCAATGCGCCCGTTGGAGGTCGAGATCACGAGCGAATTGCGCTCATTGTCCTCGCTCGCCTTGTCGAGCTCGGCATTGATGAAGGCGCCGGGCCGGTAGGCAATGCGGTCGATGCGGCCGACCACCGGGCTGCGGTTCACATGGCAGTTGAACACGCTCATGAATACCGAGACACGCGGCAGCGGCTTGTCGCCGAGCCCGAGCTCGGCCGGCGGCAGCGCCTGCACCACCATCGAGACGCGGCCGTCGGCCGGCGATACCACGATGCCGTCGCGCAGCGGCGTCACGCGAACCGGATCGCGGAAGAACAGCGCGCACCAGACGGTCAGCAGCGTCCCGATCCAGCCCAGCGGGGTCCAGATCCAGAACAGGATCAGGCTCGCCAGAGCGAAGCCGCCAATGAAGGGATAGCCCTCGGGGTGGATCGGCGGGATCTGCGCGCGGATGGAATTGGCGATCGACATCAGAGCTCGCTTGCGTTTCCCCGCCCCATTTGGCGGGAGAGGCCCTAAATCGACTATTCCGCGGCGGTCGGCAAGGGTTTCTCACCCGCATCAGGGCTGGAATCCTCCGACGTTTCGGTGACCGCCGGCGGCAGCCGATTCGGCGCGGTGCCGTCGTCATCGACCTGGGCGAGCCGTTCGCGGGCCTCCTCGGCCTCGCGTTGCCGGTTCCACATGCTGGCATAGAGGCCGTCGGCGGCCAAAAGCCGCGCGTGGGTGCCGCGCTCGGCGATCCGGCCCTGGTCCAGCACGATGATCTCGTCGGCGCCGACGATGGTCGACAGCCGGTGCGCGATCACCAGCGAGGTGCGGTTGCGCGAGACCCGCTCCAGCGCGCCCTGGATCTCGTGCTCGGTGTGGCTGTCGAGCGCGGAGGTCGCCTCGTCCAGCACCAGGATCGGCGGCGCCTTCAGCACCGTGCGCGCGATCGCAACGCGCTGCTTCTCGCCGCCGGAGAGTTTCAGGCCGCGCTCGCCGACCTGCGTCTCATAGCCCTGCGGCGACATCCGGATGAAGCCGTCGATCTGCGCGAGGCGCGCCGCCTCCTCCACCTCGTCGTCGCCGGCATCCCAGCGGCCATAGCGGATGTTGTAGCGGATGGTGTCGTTGAACAGCACGGTGTCCTGCGGCACCATGCCGATCGCCGAGCGCAGCGAGGCCTGCGTCACGGTCTTGATGTCCTGGCCGTCGATCAGGATGCGGCCGCTCGAGACGTCGTAGAGGCGGAACAGCAGCCGCGAGATCGTCGACTTGCCGGCGCCGGAGGGACCGACGATCGCAACCGTCTTGCCGGCCGGCACCTCGAAGCTCAGGCCCTTGAGGATCGGCCGGTCCGCCTCGTAGGAGAAGCGGACATCCTCGAACCGCACGCTGCCGGATGACACCGCGAGCGGCTTGGCCCCCGGAATGTCCCTCACCTCGGGATCGCGCGCCAGCACGTCGAACATCTTCTCGATGTCGATGATCGCCTGCTTGATCTCGCGATAGACCATGCCCATGAAATTCAGCGGCTGGTAAAGCTGGATCATCATCGAATTGATCAGCACGAAATCGCCGACAGTGTGGGTGCCGTTGCGGATGCCGAACGCGCACATCAGCATGGTCGCGGTCAGCCCCGCGGTGAAGATGATCGCCTGCCCGGTGTTGAGCACGGCGAGCGAGGTGTAGGTCTTGACGCTCGCCTGCTCGTAGCGCTCCATCGAGCGGTCGTAGCGCCGCGCCTCGCGCTCTTCGGCGCCGAAATATTTCACCGTCTCGTAGTTGAGCAGCGAGTCGATCGCCTTGGTGTTCGCCTCGGTGTCGGAATCGTTCATCCTGCGGCGGATCTCGATCCGCCACTCGGTCGCGATATAGGTGAAGTACATGAACACGACGACGGTGAGCAGCACCGCGAGCACGTAGCGCCAGTCGAACTGCCAGAGCAGCACCGCCGCCAGCAGCGCGACCTCGACGATGGTCGGGATCAGCTGCAGGATCACCATCCGCACGATGGTCTCGATGCCGGAGCGGCCGCGCTCCAGCACGCGGGTCAGGCCGCCGGTCTTGCGCTCGAGATGGAAGCGCAGCGACAGTTCGTGCATATGCACGAAGGTGATATAGGCGAGCCGCCGCACCGCATGCATCGCGACGCGGGCGAAGATGCCGTCGCGCCACTGCGTCAGCACCGCCATGACGATGCGCACCGCGCCGTAGCTGATCGTCATCAGCACCGGCGAGGCGATCAGCCATACCACCCAGTTCGAGGCCGCAACCGGCGCCGAGCCGGTGCCGTTCAGCGCATCGATCGCCCATTTGAAGGTGAACGGCACCGACAGCGTGGCGAGCTTGGCGAACAGCAGCAGCACCACCGACCAGATCACGCGCGTCTTCAAATCGGCGCGATCGCCGGGCCAGATGTAGGGCCAGAGATGAACGAGGGTGCCGAGCAGCGTCCCCTTCTCGGCGGCCGGCGGCGTGGCCGTGGGCTGTGCGGCGCCGGTCACACTCTGTTGCGGCGGCACCATCAGGCGCCCGCCCGCGCGGTCACGGCGCGGCGGTCCGCTGCCACATCTTTTCCACGGTTTGCCATTGTGCCCGTCATATAGATCGTTTGAACGCGGCGTACAGGCTTATGACGAAAATTGTTCGCGATTCGCGGGAATTTACGGGATTTTTTGGCCCTCAATCCCCATATGGGAGTCTTGACCCTGTTTACGCTGCAGTGCCACAAGGAACGTATGAACCAAATCAAGACTGTCTGTGTTTATTGCGGCTCCGGCCCCGGTAACAATCCCCGTTTCGTTGAAGCTGCCGTCGCGCTCGGCAAGAGCTTTGCCGAAAGCAACGTGCGCCTGGTCTATGGCGGCGGCTCGATCGGCCTGATGGGCGCGGTCGCGAGATCGACGCTCGATCACGGCGGCTCCGTCACCGGCATCATTCCCGAATTCCTGCGCGCGCGCGAGAACGCGCTGACCTCGGTTCAGGAGATGATCGTCACGCCCGACATGCATGAGCGCAAGCGCCTGATGTTCGAGCGCTCGGATGCGTTCGTCGCGCTGCCGGGCGGCATCGGCACGCTGGAAGAGCTGGTCGAGCAATTGACCTGGCAGCAGCTCGGCCGTCACCACAAGCCGATCCTGCTCGCCAACATCGACAATTTCTGGGAGCCCCTGCTCTCGCTTTTGAACCACATGCGCATGACCGAGTTCATCCGCCCGACGCTGCCGATCAACGTGCTGATGGCCGATCGCATCGACGAGATCCTGCCGCGGCTGCGTTCGGCGGTGGCACGCACGCCCGAGGCCGCGAAGGATCTCGCGCCCGAAGTGGCGCGGCGGCTGTAACTGTTCGCCGCACTTTCGGCTCCATGACCGTCATGCTGAGGAGGCCGCAGAGCGGCCGTCTCGAAGCCTCCGCTGGTGGCCGTGCATCCTTCGAGACGCGCTACGCGCTCCTCAGGATGACGGGTCGAGACAAGTGCTAGCCTGAAATCCTTACTACTCGCTCGGAAACGTCACGGCCTCGATGCGGTTGCCGTCGGGATCGAGGACGAAGGCCGCATAGTAGCGCACGCGGTCGTGCGGGCGCAGGCCCGGAGGACCATCGGAGAGGCCGCCGGACGCCAGCGCGGCGGCGTGAAAGGCATCGACCTCCGCGGTGGTCTTCGCGCGCAGGCAGATATGGGTGCCGCTCTCATGCGGCACCTGCGCCATCGTGGCGCGCAGATTGATCCAGAACTCGGGATAGGCCTTGCCGAAGCCGATCGTCGCCGGCCGCGTGACGAGGCGGCTCAGGCCAAGCGCGGCCAGCGTCGGCTCGTAAAACCGCGCGGCCCGTTCCAGATCGCGGACGCCGACGGAGACGTGGTCGATCATGGATACTCCCTCCCCGTTGTCATTCCGGGATGGTCCGAAGGACCAGACCCGGAATCTCGGGATTCCGGGTTCGCTGCTTCGCATCGCCCCGGAATGACGGCTCAATCACTCACGCCTGCGCGCCTGACTTCACCAGCTTGTAGAACACCGAATCCATCAGCGCCTGGAACGAGGCGTCGATGATGTTGGGCGAGACGCCGACCGTGGTCCAGCTCTCGCCGGTCTCGTCCTCGCTTTCGATCAGAACGCGCGTGACCGCCTCGGTGCCGCCATTGAGGATACGCACGCGGTAGTCGATCAGCTTCAGGCCATCGATATATTTCTGGTATTTTCCGAGGTCCTTGCGCAGCGCGACGTCGAGCGCGTTGACCGGGCCGTTGCCTTCGGCGGCCGAGATCAGCCGCTCGCCGTCGACATCGACCTTCACCACCGCGAGCGCCACGGTGACGCGCTGGCCGTTAGCGTTGTAGCGCTGCTCGACATTGACGTCGAACTGCTCGACCTTGAAATATTCCGGCACCTTGCCGAGCGTGCGGCGCGCCAAGAGATCGAACGACGCGTTGGCTGATTCATAGGCGAAGCCCGCGGCCTCGCGCTCCTTCAATTCCTCGACCAGCCGCGTCAGCCGCGGATCGCTCTTGTCATAGGCGATGCCGGCACGGTCGAGCTCGGCCATCACGTTGGAGCGGCCGGCCTGATCGGACACCAGCACCTTGCGGTGATTGCCGACGGAATCCGGCAGCACGTGCTCATAGGTCTGCGGATCCTTCATGACAGCCGAGGCATGGATGCCGGTCTTGGTGACGAATGCGCTTTCGCCGACATAGGCCGCATGGCGGTTGGGCGCGCGGTTCAGCATGTCGTCGAGCGTGCGCGACACCTTCATCAGCGTCGCCAGCTTCTCCGTGGTGACGCCGATCTCGAACCTGTCGGCAAACTCCTGCTTCAGCTTCAAGGTCGGGATCAGTGAGCAGAGGTTGGCGTTGCCGCAGCGCTCGCCGAGGCCGTTGAGCGTGCCCTGGATCTGCCGCGCGCCGGCCCGCACCGCGGCGAGCGAATTCGCCACCGCCTGCTCGGTGTCGTTATGGGCGTGGATGCCGAGATGGGCGCCGGGCACCTGCTTGATGACTTCGCCGACGATGGTCTCGATCTCATGCGGCATGGTGCCGCCATTGGTGTCGCACAGCACCACCCAGCGGGCGCCGGCCTGATAGGCCGCCTTGGCGCAGGCGAGCGCGTAGTCGCGGTTCTCCTTGTAGCCGTCGAAGAAATGCTCGCAGTCGACCATCACCTCGCGGCCGAGCGCCTTCGCGGCCGCGACGCTATCGCGGATCGAGGCGAGGTTCTCCTCATTCGTGGTCTCGAGCGCGACGCGGACCTGGTAGGCGGAGGATTTCGCGACGAAGCAGATCGCGTCCGCCTTGGCCTCGAGGATGCCGGCAAGCCCGAGATCGTTCGACGCCGAGCGGCCCGGCCGCCGCGTCATGCCGAAGGCGGTGAAGCGTGCGTGGTCGAACGCAGGCTTCTTGCTGAAGAACTCGGTGTCGGTCGGATTGGCGCCGGGATAGCCGCCCTCGACATAGTCGATGCCGAGCGCGTCGAGCATGCCTGATATCACGTGCTTGTCCTGCAGGGTGAAGTCGACGCCATTGGTCTGCGCGCCGTCGCGCAGCGTGGTGTCGAACAGATAGAGGCGCTCGCGGCTCACGCGTGGCCTCCCGGGGTCGCGACACCATCGAGCTGCTTCTGCATCGTGGTGTTGGCGAGCCACTCGTCGTTGATAGTGACCGAGTTGCGCTGCTGGGCGACGTAGCCGCGCTTGCGGAAGAATTCCAGCGCGGTGTCGCTGGCATCGACCTTCAGGGTCTTGGTACCGCGGGCGCTCGCGATTTTCTCCAGCGCATCGCACAGCGCGCTGCCGACACCCTGCCCGACCGCGCTCGGATGCACATAGAGCATGTCGATGAGATCGGCGCCCTTCAGCGAGGCGAAACCGACCGGGGCGCCCTGCAAGGTCGCGATCAGCGTGAGCTGGCCGGCGAGCTTCTTGCCGAAGGCCGCCTCGTCGTCGGCGGCCATCGCCCAGGCTTCCTGCTGCGCCTCGCTGTAGTCGTCGCCGGTCAGGTCCATGATCGAGGCCGCGAAGATCGTCGCCAGCAGCGGCCCGTCGTCGGGCAGATACGGGCGCAAGGCGGGCGCGGAGCGGCTCATCGCGCGACCTCCCAGGTGGTGATCGGCTTTCCTTCGGCATCCTTTCCGTCCTTGATCGCCACGCCCATCGCGGCGAGCTGATCGCGGATCCGATCCGACTCCTTGAAGTCCTTGCGGGCCCGCGCCGCGGTGCGCTCGGTGATCAGTGCTTCCACCGCGGCGGCATCGACACCGCTCGCCTGCTGCTTGCGGGCCTCCCACGCGGCCGCGCTCTCCGACAGGAAGCCGAGCAGCCGGAGCGAGCCGGCAAACTCCCTGCGGCTCTGTTCGCTGCTCGACGCTGCACCGCGCAGGCCGTGCAGCACGGCCATCGCCTGCGCCGTATTGAGGTCGTCGTAGAGCGCCTCGACCATCGCCGGCGACGGCGCGCCGGGATCGGCGTCGGCCGCGACCGCGTACCAGTCGTCGAGTGTCTTCGCGGCCTCCTCGGTGGCCTTGGCGGTCCAGTCGAGCGGCGAACGATAATGCGTCTTCAGCATGGCAAGCCGCAGCACCTCGCCGGGCCAATCGGCCAACAGATCGCGGATCGTGAAGAAGTTGCCGAGCGACTTCGACATCTTCTCGCTTTCGATCTGCAGGAAACCGTTGTGCATCCAGACATTGGCCATGCGGTCGGAGTGGAACGCGCAGCAGGTCTGGGCGAGCTCGTTCTCATGGTGCGGGAACACCAGGTCGATGCCGCCGCCATGAATGTCGAACTTCTCGCCGAGATGCTTCCAGGCCATTGCCGAGCACTCGATGTGCCAGCCGGGGCGGCCCTCGACCTTGATGCCTGCGGGCGACGGCCATGACGGCTCGCCCGGCTTCGACGGCTTCCACAGCACGAAATCGGTGTTGTCGCGCTTGTAGGGCGCGACATCGACGCGGGCGCCGGCGATCATCTCGTCGAGCGAACGCTTCGACAGCGCGCCGTAACGCGGCAACATCGAGTTGGCCGCGTTCATCGCCTGCGGCGAGAACAGCACGTGATCCTCGGCGACATAGGCAAAGCCGCCGGCAACCAGCTTCTCGATGATGGCGCGCATCTCCGGGATGTGCTCGGTCGCGCGCGGCTGCACGGTCGGCGGCAAGCAGCCGAGCGCCGTGACGTCGTCCTGATACTGCTGATAGGTCTGCTCGGTGACCTTGCGGATCGCCTCGTTCAGCGGCACGCCGGGATAATCCCGCGCGGCGCGGACGTTGATCTTGTCGTCGACGTCGGTGACGTTGCGGACATAGGTCACGTGATCGGCGCCATAGCGATGGCGCAGCACGCGAAACAGCACGTCGAAAACGATGGCGGCGCGGCCGTTGCCGATATGGGCGAAGTCGTAGACCGTCGGTCCGCAGGCATACATGCGGACGTTGTCGGCATCGAGCGGCACAAACGGCCGCTTCTCCCGGGTCAGCGTATCGTAGAGGCGCAAATCCATGGAAACCGTTCCCTTGCGGCCGGGCGGTCCAATGCTCTCATGTGTTGAGAAAAGACGGCCTCAGCCAGCGAATCGCTAGCTCATAATCTCGCGGCAAATGCTGCAGATGGCGAGGTGGCCGTTCATGGTTCCACCATGTCTCACGGCCCCATTATTGCGTCAAGGGGCTGTTTTCGGGCGGTTAGCCACCCGCTCCGCACCGAAATCACGTCAACGCCCTCATGGTTAATCATTATTAAGGATTTGGGCGTATCCGGTCGCTTGCGGATTCCCCGCCATTTTCACTGGTGCACCATGCGGCCTGTTTCAGCATTGATTGCCTGCACGCTCTTTGTTGCTCCGTCCTTCCTTGTTTCCTCGGCCGCGCTGGCCGACAGCCGCGTCTTCATCGTCGCCAACCAGGCCGACGGCTACGGCATCGACCAGTGCCTCGCCCGCGGCGATCGCTGCGGTGCCTCCGCCGCCCGCGCCTATTGCCGGTCACGCGATTTTGCGCAGGCCACCAATTACCGCCGCGTCGATCCCGACGAGATCACCGGTGCGGTTCCGCACGCCGCGAATGAAAAATGCAACGGCAACAGCTGTGGTGAATTCGTCGCCATCACCTGCCAGCGCTGAGCCAAGCCGCTGGCCAGACGGGGTTATTGCCACACCGGCGCCCCGGAAACGACGTGACGCTGCCCCGAGAAACGGCTATTGCAGCGGCCTTGCCCGCGCGCTTTGGCGTTGATCGCCGCGCGGCGTCGTTTTAATGGCCGGATATGCCCAATAGCTCCCGTTCTCGCTTCTCCCGCTGGTTTCTGAGTTGCGCCGTGCTGGCCGGCATGTCCCTGCCCGCCACGCATGCCCTGGCGCAAGTGCCGCCCGGCCCGCCCGGTCCGGCTCCGCAAGGCGCGCCACAGCCCAATCCGCAGGCCAATCCGATGTGCGGCCGGCTCGAAGGCCAGCTGGCGGCGATCGACCGCGGCGGCGGCTCCGGCGACCCGGCCAAGGACGAGCAGATCCGCCGCTACCAGGACGCGGCAACCCGGCAGCAGGGTGAGCTCGATCGCGTGACGGCGCAGGCCCGGCGCATGGGCTGCGACAGCTCCGGGTTCTTCTCGCTCTTCAACAACAATTCGGCGCAGTGCGGTCCGGTCAACACCCAGATCCAGCAGATGCGCGCCAATCTCGACCAGATCACCGCCAATCTCGAGCGGCTGCGCTCCGGCGGGCTCGGCGGCGCCGACCGCGAGAACCAGCGCCGCTCGGTCCTGACCGCGCTGGCGCAGAATAATTGCGGCCCGCAATATGCCGCGGCCGCGCGTGGCCCCGGCAACTTCCTCGAGAACCTGTTCGGCGGCGGTGGCGGCGGCAATCCCAACAATCCGCTGCCCCCGCCCGATGCGCAGTATGGCGCCCAGTCCGGGACCTTCCGCACCGTCTGCGTCCGCACCTGCGACGGCGCCTATTTCCCGATCTCGTTCGCGACCGTGCAGGCGCGCTTCGCCGCCGACGAGCAGATCTGCAAGGCGCAGTGCCCTGCCGCGGATGCCAGCCTGTTCACCTACCGAAATCCCGGCGAGGACATCAACCAGGCGGTCTCGATCAGCGGCGTGTCCTACTCGTCGCTGCCGAACGCCTTCAAGTACCGCACCGAGTTCAATCCGTCCTGCTCCTGCAAGCCGGCCGGCCAGAGCTGGGCCGAGGCGCTGAAGGCGGTCGACGACAAGGCGTCCGCCGAGCAGCAGGGTGACATCATCGTCACCGAGGAGAGCGCGCGGAAGATGCAGCAGCGCGCCCAGACCAAGGCCGCCGCCGGCAAGAAGGGCGCGCCCGCAGCCGCAGCTCAACAGCAGCCCGCCGCCGCTGACGCCGCGGCACCGGCCGCGCCGGCGAGCGACGGCCAGATCCGCACCGTCGGCCCGACCTTCATTCCCAAGCGGTAAGAAGAGTTCAGCCCTCGAACGCTTCCGCCGACGCGCGCGAGGTGCGCGCCACCAGCGTCTCGTCGGGCGCCGGCAGCGCCTTGCCGAAATCGCGGAAGCGGTTGGTGATGGGATAGCGGCGGTCGCGGCCGAAGTTCTTCCGCGTCACCTTCACCCCCGGCGCCGCCTGCCGCCGCTTGTATTCGGCGATGTTGAGCAGGCGATCGACCCGGGCCACCACGTCGCGGTCGAAGCCGGCTTCGATGATGGTCGCCAGCGGCTCCTCGCGCTCCACCAGCCGCTCGAGGATCGCGTCCAGCACGTCGTAGGGCGGCAGCGAATCCTGGTCGGTCTGGTTCTCGCGCAACTCGGCGGTCGGCGGCCGGATGATGATGTTGACCGGGATCACCTCGCCTGACGGCCCGAGCGCGCCGTCCGGCTTCCAGCCATTGCGCAGGCTCGACAGGCGAAACACCTCGGTCTTGTAGATGTCCTTGATCGGATTGAAGCCGCCGTTCATGTCGCCGTACAGCGTGGCGTAGCCGACCGACATCTCCGACTTGTTGCCGGTGGTCACCACCATGGCGCCGGTCTTGTTGGAGATCGCCATCAACAGCGTGCCGCGGGCGCGCGCCTGCAAATTCTCCTCGGTGATGTCGCGGTCCAGCCCCTTGAACACCGGCGCCAGAATCGT
Source organism: Bradyrhizobium sp. USDA 4503 (assembly GCF_054055815.1). Classification (NCBI taxonomy): domain Bacteria; kingdom Pseudomonadati; phylum Pseudomonadota; class Alphaproteobacteria; order Hyphomicrobiales; family Nitrobacteraceae; genus Bradyrhizobium; species Bradyrhizobium sp. USDA 4503. The sequence goes on along the minus strand of NZ_JBSRXS010000001.1, from coordinate 669,698 downwards.
CTCGAAGCCGTTCACGGCATCGGCGATCGGCAGGATCTCGTAGCGGATGCCGAGCGCCGCGGCGAGCTTGGCGGCATCGTCGAGCGACACCTGCGCGGTGTAGCGGAACGGCAGCATCACGCCGCGCACCTTGTCGGCGCCGAGCGCATCGACCGCGATCGCCGCGCACAGCGCCGAGTCGATGCCGCCGGAGACGCCGAGCAGCACGCCGGGAAAACCGTTCTTGCGGACATAGTCGCGCAGACCGAGCACGCAGGCCGCGTAATCGGCCTTGTCGCCCTCGAGCTGCGCCGTGATCGGCCCGTTGCAGCGCCAGCCGTCGGCGGTCTTGCGCCAGGTCAGCGTCGTGATGTTCTCCTCGAACGCCGGAAGCTGCGCCGCGACGGAAAGATCGGCATTCAGCGCGAACGAGGCGCCGTCGAAGATCAGCTCGTCCTGGCCGCCGACCTCGTTGAGATAGACCAGCGGCAGCCCGCTCTCAGTGACGCGCGCGACGACGATCGACAGCCTGAGGTCGGCCTTGTCGCGGGCATAGGGCGAGCCGTTCGGCACCACGAGAATCTCGGCGCCGGTCTCGGCGAGACATTCGACGACGTTCTCGTATTCTTCGGACTCCTCGAGCCAGATGTCCTCGCAGATCGGCACGCCGATACGCACGCCGCGCACCGTCACCGGGCCCGGCGCCGGGCCGCGCGCGAACAGCCGCTTCTCGTCGAACACGCCGTAATTCGGCAGATTGGCCTTGAAGCGCAGCGCGGCGATGCGGCCGCCGTCGAGCAGCGCGCAGGCATTGTAGAGCTTGCCGTCCTCGACCCACGGCGTGCCGATCAGCATCGCTGGGCCACCATCCCTGGTCTCGCGCGCCAGTTCCTCGATCGCGGCGCGGCAGGCCGACTGGAACGCCGGCTTGAGCACCAGATCCTCCGGCGGGTAGCCGGCGATGAACAGTTCCGACAGCACCACGAGGTCGGCGCCGTCGGCCTTGGCTTTCTCGCGCGCGGCGCGCGCCCTCGCGGCGTTGCCGGTGACGTCACCGACCGTCGGATTGAGTTGCGCCAGGGTAATCTTGATCTGTTGTTCGCTCATACGCTTAAGTTGTCCTGCACAACAGCAAACTTCAATCATCTTCCAGTCATGGTGCGATTGCAGAAATCACGCCATGACCGGCGGGAGCTTCTTTTGAGCATGATCTGATCGGAAAACCGGTTCCCACGTTTCCGGATCATGCTCGGGAATCAGAACGCGCCCATGCGTTCGGCGAGGGCGAACAGCCAGAACAGCCCGGCCATGACGAGCGCGACGCCGACCGCGGCCGAGCCCATGTCCTTGACCCGCCCGATCTGCGGATCGTGATCCATGGTCAGGCGATCGGCTAGCTTCTCGATCGCGGTGTTGAGCAGCTCGATGACGAGCACCAGCACCACGGTCGCAACCAATTCGACCCGGCGCATCACGGTGGCGCCGACCAGCCAGGCCAGCGGCAGCGACAGCGCCAGCGCCACCACCTCCTCGCGAATCGCCTGCTCCGAGCGAATGGCGAATGCCAGCCCGTTGCGCGAGTTGATGGTGGCTCGCCAGAACCTCAGCAAGTCACGGCCCCCAAGTCCAAGTCACTGCCTGCCCAAGCCACAGCCCCAATCACAACCCCGCAGCGGCCGGCATCGGCTTGACTTTGCCGGCGCGCTCCTGCTTCAGGAGTTCGGCGATCAGGAAGGCCATGTCGATCGACTGTTCGGCATTAAGACGGGGATCGCAGACCGTGTGGTAGCGGTCGTTGAGGTCCTCATCGGTGATGGCGCGCGCGCCGCCGATGCATTCGGTGACGTCCTGTCCGGTCATCTCCAGGTGCACGCCGCCGGCATGGGTGCCTTCGGCAGCGTGGATCTGGAAGAACGACCTCACCTCCGACAGCACGCGATCGAACGGCCGCGTCTTGTAGCCCGAGGTCGAGGTGATGGTGTTGCCGTGCATCGGATCGCACGACCACACCACCTTGCGCCCTTCCCGCTGCACGGCGCGGATCAGGCCTGGCAGATGGTCGCCGACCTTGTCGGCGCCGAACCGGTTGATCAGGGTCAGGCGCCCCGGCTCATCGTCGGGATTGAGGATGTCGATCAGCTTCAACAGTTCGTCCGGCTTCAGCGACGGGCCGCATTTCAGGCCGATCGGGTTCTTGATGCCGCGGAAATATTCGACATGGCCGTGATCGAGCTGACGGGTTCGGTCGCCGATCCAGATCATGTGGCCGGAGGTCGCGTACCAGTCGCCGGTGGTGGAATCGACCCGCGTCATCGCCTGCTCGTAGCCGAGCAGCAGCGCCTCGTGGCTGGTGTAGAAATCGGTGGCGCGCAGCTCGGGATGGCTCTCGAGGTCGAGGCCGCAGGCGCGCATGAAGTTCAGCGCATCCGAGATACGGTCGGCCAGCTCCTTGTAGCGGCGTGATTGCGGCGAATCCTTCAGGAAGCCGAGCATCCACTGATGCACGCTGCCGAGATTGGCGAAACCACCGGTGGCGAACGCGCGCAGCAGGTTCAGCGTCGCGGCGGATTGCCGATAAGCCATCAGCTGGCGCTGCGGATCGGGAATGCGCGCTTCCGGGGTGAAGGCGATGTCGTTGACGATGTCGCCGCGATAGCTCGGCAGCTCGACGTCGCCCTGCTTCTCGGTCGGCGACGAGCGCGGCTTGGCGAACTGGCCGGCGATCCGGCCGACCTTCACCACCGGCAGCGCGCCAGCATAGGTCAGCACGACCGCCATCTGCAACAGGACGCGGAAGAAGTCGCGGATGTTGTTGGCGCCGTGCTCGGCAAAGCTCTCGGCGCAGTCGCCGCCCTGCAGCAGGAAGGCCTCGCCGGCGGCGACCCGCCCCAGCGCCTTCTTCAGGCTACGCGCCTCGCCCGCGAACACCAGCGGCGGAAAAGTCGCCAGCTGGGCCTCGACATCGGCCAATGCCTTGGCATCGGGATAATCGGGCACCTGCAGCACCTTCTTGGCGCGCCAGCTATCGGGTGTCCACCGCTCGGACATGAGGTCAACTCCTGAGCAAAAACCGCAACTTAATCACGGCATGACGAAAGCCCGGCTTATACACAGGGCCCCGCTTTCCCGCTAGAAGGATTCCTGCAATCTGGTCAAGCCCTTGCAGGGAAATCCGAATTCGCATTTGGTAGAGCATAGCATGAATGCCGGGGAAATCGCCGTGGCCTCCGCCGCGCTGGACGACGTTTTTAGCGACGACATCGTCGTGCCGGCCGCGGACGGCTATCCGCTCGCCGCGACGCTGTTCCTGCCGCGCGGCACGCGGCGTCAGGCCGTGCTGATCAATTCGGCGACTGCCGTGCCCCGCAAGGTCTATCGCGGCTTCGCCGGCTACCTCGCCCGCCGCGGCGCCGCGGTACTGACCTACGACTACCGCGGCACCGGCGGTAGCGGCCGATGGCGGCGACCGGCCTCAACAAGCCGAAATCACTGGCCGGCTTCAAGACCACGATGGCGGACTGGGCTGCGCTCGACGCCACCGCGGCGGTGAGCTGGATGCGCGAGCGCTATCGCAGCCTCCCCTTCGCCTATGTCGGCCACTCCTTCGGCGGCCAGGCGCTCGGGCTGCTTGCCAACAATGCCGAGATCCCGCGCGCGCTCCTGATCGCATCGCAGGCTGCCTATTGGAAGCTGATGGCCTCGCCCGAGCGCTACCGCGTCGTCGCCTTCATGACCGGCGTCGGCCTGCCGCTGGCGCGCACGCTCGGTTACCTCCCCGCTTGGGCCGGCCTCGGCATGGACCTGCCGAGGGGCGCGTTCGAGCAATGGCGGAGCTGGGTGATGCGGGAGCGCTATCTGCTCGATGATGCCACGCTGACAGCGCGCGAGAATTTTCCGAAGTTCAAGGGCAAGCTCCGCGCGCTTGTCATGACCGACGACACCTGGGCAACGCGGCCGGCGGTCGAATTGCTGTGCTCCGCCTTCACGTCGATCACGCCGGAGATCATCTCGATCCGTCCCGCCGACGCCGGCGCAAAAGCGATCGGCCATCTCGGCTTCTTCCGCAGCGACCACCGCGACGCGCTGTGGCGCGGTGCCGCGGAGTGGATTGAGGCGGAGGGATAGACGCGGCACTCTCCGGCGTCGTCCCTGCGAAAGCAATAGCGTGTCTACACGGTTTTGGGGCGCGACAGATTGACTCGGTGCAGCAAGAAGTGGCGTCTCTGCAGCATGTTGTTTGCGAAAGCAGGGACGACGCCGCATTTATTGCGCTGCTGGCGAGTCATAATTTCGCATTCTCGCGACATGAATCGCGCGAGCTTTGCTCTTCAACTCGGATTCGCGGTCAAGATGATGGGTATCGCTTCGCTCCGCCCACCCTGCCAGCCTCACACCACCTTCCGCGGCGCAGCCGTCGCAGCATCGCCCGTGTTCGGTGTCCCCGTCGACTCGATCAGCAGCAGATGCACCTCTTCCCTTGCGACGGGCCGATGCTCGGCGCCCTTCGGCACGATGTACATCTGGCCGGGCGTTAGCGTCACGGTGCGGTCGCGCAGCTCGATGTCGAGGATGCCTTTCAGCACGAGGAAGAAGTAGTCAGTGTCGTCATGCTTGTGCCAGACGAACTCGCCCTGCACCTTCACCACCATCACGTCGCAGGCATTGAATTGCCCCACGGTGCGCGGCGACCAGTGATCGGAGAATGTCGACAGTTTCTGCGAAAGATCGATCGCGCCGCTCATGATGCCTCCGGGTCCGGGCCAGCCTTCCGGACTCGTTAGCTCAGCCGTGCGACGCACTCAATGCACGCCCCTCAGCCTCTCCGGATATGTACTCGGCCCATTGTGCCCGTTGATGTCGCAAGGCGCTTCGCCGTTGGTGGCCCGCCGCGCCAGCAGTTCCTTTTCGGCCTGATACCAGAGCTGATCCATCTTGCCCGGCGGCTCGCCGGCGTCCTTCCACAATTCGTAGGCGCGGGTCCGGATCTCCTGCTCGGTTGGGCCTCTCATGCGCGGCTCCCTCAATTTGAGACATCAAACTGTTTGAGAGTGGAACGGACAGCATAGCGCAAGGTTCCAAGGCGCGCGAGGCGGCCGCGCGCCGATGGCGCATCGCCTGTGCACAAGCGCCGTTGCGCAGACCATTCGCCGGAAACCGCGTTCGATTTGAGGGCGCGAAGCGACCCTGAGGAAAAGTCCCGGGCGGATGTGCATGTCAACAAGGGTGCCCTAATTCCCGGGCACGAAGCACGGCCGTCGGCGCCGGTCTTGCGGAGGCGCGCTACCCCTTCTGAGGTATGAAACCTTTGCCCCGCTTCCGCAGACAAAAACTCATCAGGATTTTGCCAACCTTCCTGGGGCTAGAGACAGCGCCGTCCGCATGTATTTTAAGCGGGCGGCGTTGGGCTGTCAGGCAGGGTTCATTCCCCGTTCCCCATCGCCAGGAGAACACCAGGACGGCAGCGCCGGCCCCTGCGGGCTACCGCTATTCCGCCGCCTGGCGCACGTGGCGCGCGGTCGGGGTGCGCATCGTCACCAGCTCTTCGGAGGCGGTCGGATGCAGCGCGATGGTGGCGTCGAAATCGGCCTTGGTCGCCTTCATCTTGACGGCGATCGCGACGGCCTGGGTGATTTCGGCGGCGCCATCGCCGACGATGTGGCAGCCGAGCACGCGGTCGCTCGCGCCGTCGACCACGAGCTTCATCAGCACGCGGGTGTCGCGGCCAGACATCGTCGCCTTGATCGGGCGGAAATCGGTCTTGTAGATGTCGACGTGGCTGAACTGCGCCCGCGCCTCCTCTTCCGTGAGCCCGACGGTGCCGACCTCCGGCTGCGAGAACACCGCAGTCGGGATCGTGGCGTGGTCGACCTCGACCGGGCGCTTGCCGAACACCGTGTCGGCGAAGGCATGGCCCTCGCGGATCGCAACCGGCGTCAGATTGGTGCGGTGGGTGACGTCGCCGACCGCGTAGATGTTGTCGACCGAGGTCTTCGACCAGCCGTCGACCTGGATGCCGCCATTGGCGGGATTGATGGCGACGCCGGCGGTCTCGAGCCCGAGATTGGCGACATTGGGATGCCGGCCGATCGCGAACATCACCTGGTCGGAGGCGATGCTCGAGCCGCTCGACAAATGCGTGGTGAAGTCACGGCCGTGCTTGTCGACCTTCGCCACCGTGCAGCCGGTGATGATGGTGATGCCGCGCTTCTCCATCTCGGCGCGGACGTGCTTGCGCACGTCCTCGTCGAAGCCGCGCAGGATGTTGTCGCCGCGATAGATCACCGTGACGTTGGAGCCGAAGCCGGCGAAGATGCCGGCGAATTCCAGCGCGATGTAGCCGCCGCCCTGGATCACGATCCGCTTCGGCAGCTCCTTGAGGTGAAAAGCCTCGTTGGAGGAGATCACGTGCTCGATGCCGGGCACGATTGGCCCGTGATTGGGCGCGCCGCCGGTCGCGATCAGGATGTACTTCGCCGTCACCTTCTCGCCGGTGGCGAGTCTGATGGTGTGGGCATCCTCAAGCACCGCGCGGGTCTTCGCGATCCGTGCGCCCGACTTCTCGACGTTGGTGGTGTAGGCGCCCTCGAGCCGGGCGATCTCCTTGTCCTTGTTGGCGACGAGAGTGGCCCAGTCGAACGAGACCTGCCCGATGCTCCAGCCGAAGCCGGCCGCGTCCTCGATCTCGTCGTGGACGTGGCTGCCGATCACGAACAGCTTCTTCGGCACGCAGCCGCGGATCACGCAGGTGCCGCCCATCCGGTACTCTTCGGCGACCATGACCTTCGCGCCGTAACCCGCGGCGATGCGGGCGGCACGAACGCCGCCCGAACCACCACCGATGACAAACAGGTCGACGTCAAACTCGGCCATGGTAAATCTCAGCTCTAATCGCCGGAATTCGGCTTGATCAACTGCTTTCCCTCATCTTGAGGGCATCTAGTCTTTCACCGCCGTCATTGCGAGGAGCGATAGCGACGAAGCAATCCATCTCTCCGCTTGTGGGACAATGGATTGCTTCGCTTCGCTCGCAATGACGTAGATTAGTGCGGCGCACTCAACTTGACGCCCGTCATGCTGAGGCGTCGTTTAGATATCCTTGCCGCGCTTCTTCATCTCGGCCTTGAACTGGGCGTTGACGATCACGCCAAACTGCTGCGCCCACTGCTGCATATATTGCAGCGAATCGTTGATTGCCTTGGGCTCAGAGGTCAGAAGCTTCTGACCGAGCGGCGTCTTGTAGAAGATCACGAGATCCTTCAGCTCCTGCTCGGTGAACTCGGCGGCGTAAAGCTGCGCCATGCCTTCGCCGATTTCTTTCTCACTGCCACCCAGGTTCTTGGCGATGACGAGCGCGACCTCGTTGAGGTCCTTCTGGTAGTTGAGGTATTGCTGGAGCAGACCGGTCTTGGTCTTCTCGATGATTCCAGGAACGGCGCCGGCATACATCACCTGCACGTTCTTCATCTGAAGGATTTCCTTGGCGTACCCAATCGCCGCGGGGGTCGACTGCTTGACCTGGGGCATGGGAGGCAGCTGCGGCTGCTGCGCCATCGCCGGTGCGAGCGCCAGTCCAGCCGCCAGGGCCGCAGCCGACAAAAGTCCCGAAAAGCGATTCATTCCAAGTCTCCTTGCTTGCGGCCTCATGGCCGTTCAACAACCCGAATTCCCTGCGCGCCGGCCAGCACGGCGACGCTGCCAAGCCCGATGAACAGGCCGTGTTCGACCACGCCCGGAATCACGCTGAGCAAACCGGCAAGACGCGGCGGATCGCCGATCCGGCCGAGATGGGCATCGACGATCCAGTGGCCGCCATCGGTGACAAAAACGTGACCGTCCTTGCCCTGACGGACCAGCATTTCGCCGGATACGCCGGCCTCTGAAAACGCCCGCGCCATCGCGGCCTGGGTCGCGGCGAGCCCGAACGGGATCACCTCGACCGGCAACGGAAAGCGGCCGAGCACGTCGACCCATTTGCTGTCGTCGGCGATCACGATCATGCGATCACTGGCGGCCGCGACGATCTTCTCGCGCAGCAGCGCCCCGCCGCCGCCCTTGATCAGGTTGAGCGCCGGGTCGATCTCGTCGGCGCCGTCGATGGTGAGGTCGAGATGGTCGATCTCGTCCAGCGTGGTCAGCGGAATGCCGCAGCGGATCGCATCCGCGCGGGTCGCTTCCGAGGTCGGCACGCCGATCACCTTCATGCCCGACCGGACCTTCTCGCCGAGCAGCTCGACGAAATGCTTCGCGGTCGATCCGGTGCCGAGCCCGAGCTTCATGCCGTCGCGCACCTCTTCGAGCGCGCGCGCCGCCGCCTGGCGTTTCAGTGCGTCCATGTCCACGTGCCGATAGCCCCTCGGTTGGTCCGTTACGGGCCGCCATCGGGTGGCCCGGCGGGCGCATATCTAGCGTCGTTTTGCAGGCAGGAATAGCGGCAAGCGGACCAGTCTTTAGGCCGAAACGGCGTCCATCGCGGCCAAAATCGCCGAAAAGCGCTGTTCGACCTCGGCCCGCATCCCGGGGTGGGTGAAAATGTAGAACTGGTCGTCGCGGATCGCGGCCAGCACATGTCCTGCAACCGACGCCGGATCGAGACCGGCCTCCAGGCGTCGCGCGATCTCGGCGACGACAGCGGCCATCGGGCTTGCCGGATCGAGCTGACGGGTCGGGCCGTACTGCTCCGGGCGGTTGCGCCCGCTCTCGCCGATCCGGGTCCGCACAAAGCTCGGACAGAGCACGCTGACGCCGATCCCGAGCGGCCTGAGCTGCATGGCGAGCCCTTCGGACAGGCTGACGACGGCGAACTTGGTCGCCGAATACGGGCTCAAGCCAAGCCCGGCATTCATCCCGGCCATCGAAGCCGTATTGACGATATGGCCACCCTCGCCGTGCCCGCGGATGTGCGGCAGGAAGCTCCTGATGCCGTGCACGACGCCCATCAGATTGACGTCGATCACCCAGCGCCAGTCGTCGACCGAGATCGGGTCAATGCCGCCGCCGGCCGCGACGCCGGCATTGTTGCAGACGACATGGACCTTGCCGAAGGCGCGGAACGATGCCTCCGCCGCGCGATCGACGCTTAGGGGATCGGCAACGTCGCAGACCACGCCATGAGCATCCGCGCCGCCGGCGCGCAGCGCATCGACGGCCTTGTCCAGCGGACCGGCTTCAATGTCGGCGAGCATCACCTTCATGCCCTCGCGAGCAAAGGCGGTTGCCATCGCCAGTCCGATTCCGCTGGCCGCGCCGGTGACGAAAGCGGCTTTTCCGGCAAGTTCCCGCATCTCAGCCTCCCCTATCTCATGACGTGCCCACATCTACTCTTGCATCGCAGCGCCCGGCCCGATAGCCCAAAGCATCATGTCCGCCTCCTCTCCCCCCATCGTCGTATTCGATCTCGACGGCACGCTGGTCGACACCGCGCCCGATCTGATCGGCGCGCTGAACCACGTGCTGGACCGCGAGGGCCTGCGGCCGGTGCCGCTGGCGGCCGCGCGCAACATGATCGGCGCCGGCGCGCGCAAGCTGCTGGAACGCGGGCTCGAGGTGGAAGGACGCGCGGTCAGCGTCGGTGACCTCGACCGCTTGACCGCGGATTTCGTCGACTATTATGCCGAGCATATCGCCGACGGCTCGCGCCCGTTCGACGGGCTCGAGGCCGCGCTCGACCGGCTCGAGGCAAAGGGCCATCGCTTTGCGGTGTGCACCAACAAGCTGGAATGGCTGTCGAAGCTGCTGCTCGACCGGCTCGGCCTGACCAAGCGCTTCGCCGCGATCTGCGGCGCCGATACCTTCGGCATCGCAAAACCCGATCCGACGTTCCTGCGCGAGACGGTGGCCCGCGCCGGCGGCCGGCTGCCCGGCGCCATCATGGTCGGCGATGCTGGCCCCGATGTCGGGGTCGCAAGGCGCGCCCAGGTCCCGGTGATCGGCGTCGATTTTGGCTATACCGACGTTCCGATGACCGAGCTGAAGCCGGACCGGCTGATCAGCCATATGCGCGATCTGCCGGACGCCGTCGCCAGCCTGAGCGCGGCATAAATTTTTCGCAACACACTGATATCGCTCGGCAATATTTAGCCATGCGATTCCGCCATTAACCATCCTTTAACGAGCAGGGCCCCCGCTGTTGCGCCTCTGTTCCGACGCACCTATGGTCCGCTCCGGGGATTGTGGCTGATTGCCGCAGTAGAGTGTGGATCATGCGTCGTATCATCGTAATTGCGGCCGCCGGGCTGAGCCTGGCCGGCTGCTCCTCCTTCTCGTTGGATTCGTTCAAGTCGGCGCCACCGCCGATGCCGGTGCAGCTGGATTCGAACCCGCCGGGCGCCGATGCCGTGACCTCGCTCGGGCCGGGCTGCAAGACGCCCTGCACTGTGTCGATCCCGGCGCCGGAGACCAACTTCTCCGTCACCTTCAACATGCCGAAGTTCCAGCCGGCGACCGTTCCGGTCACCGTGACCCGCGTTCCCGGCGACTTCACCACGCCGGCCACCACGACGCTGGATCCGAGTCCGGTGTTCGCCGAGCTGCAGCCTGCCGGACCGCCGCCGCGCGCGGCGAAGAAGCCGATACGGAAGAAGAAGCCGAAACCGGCTGCCGCTGCGGCGCCTGCCGCCGCCGCTGCGGACTCCGCGTTCCCCGCCCCGAGCGCGGCTGCGCCGGCGCCGTCGCGCTAGCGCGGGCGGCCGAACCGCATTTGCACTGCACAAGAGCCCGGCCCAAAGCCGGGTTTTTGCATTTGGTCGAGACACATCCGCGATTGCGATCATGCATCGCGCGATCTGCCTCGCCTATCGCTTTGCATGCTGCGGATCATCCATACGATCATCCCTTGGGACGCATTGTGACAACGCGCCAACATGCATAGATTGCGGATGCCGGAGCCGATCACGGCGCGGCAGGCAGGAAACAGATTGCAAGGCCCGAACTGAATGAACGGATCCACGCAAGCACATTCCGACACGCTGTTTCGTCCGATGACCGATCCGTTCGGCCGGACCATCCGTTATTTGCGCGTCTCCGTCACCGACCGCTGCGACCTGCGCTGCTTCTACTGCATGTCGGAAGACATGACCTTCCTGCCGAAGGCCGATCTGCTAACACTGGAAGAGCTCGACCGGCTCTGCTCGGCGTTCGTCGCCAAGGGCGTGCGCAAGATCCGCCTCACCGGCGGCGAGCCGCTGGTCCGCCGCAACGTGATGGGCCTGGTGCGCTCGCTGTCGCGGCATCTGACCACGGGCGCACTCGACGAATTGACGCTGACCACCAACGGTTCGCAGCTGGCGCGCTTCGCCCAGGAGCTGGCCGATTGCGGTGTGCGCCGCGTCAACGTCTCGCTCGACACCCTCGACCCCGTAAAATTCCGGGCCATCACCCGCTGGGGCGACATCGACAAGGTGCTGTCGGGCATCGAGGCGGCGCGGTCGGCGGGACTCGCGGTCAAGATCAACGCGGTCGCGCTGAAGAACCTGAACGAGGACGAGATACCGGCGCTGATGGAATGGGCGCACGGCAAGGGCATGGGCCTCACCTTGATCGAGGTGATGCCGATGGGCGACATCGGCGAAGGCCGGATCGATCAGTACGTGCCGCTGTCCTTGATGCGCGCGCGGCTCGAGAAGCACTACACGCTGACCGATCTGTCCGACGACACCGGCGGCCCCGCCCGCTACGCCCGGGTCGCCGAGACCGGCGGCAAGCTCGGCCTCATCACGCCGATGACCCATAATTTCTGCGAATCCTGCAACCGGGTGCGGATCACCTGCACCGGCACGCTGCACACCTGCCTCGGCCACGAGGACGCCTCCGACCTGCGCCGGCCGCTGCGTGCCTCCGCCGACAACGATTTGCTGGCGGCGGCCATCGACCGGGCCATCGGACTGAAGCCGAAGGGGCACGATTTCATCATCGACCGCCGCCACAACCGTCCGAGCGTCAGCCGCCACATGAGCGTGACCGGCGGCTAGTCTTCAAGCTCCCTCCCGACGCGCGGCCTGTCCCCCGATTACCAAGGCGGGACAACAGTTTGCCGCGGCGTCAATTTGTCCATTTTCCGATTGACGGCGTTCCATGGCGCTGATTTGGTGAATCAGCTTTCACGCTAGTCTGGCCAGCATAGGCCGCTGCCCTCCGTCGGCTCCTGTCGACGATTCCCGGCAGCCAAGAACGGCTGAAGCGGATTTCGGGGGAGGACGAACGTTTGCAACTGCTCCTGAAAGTGAGCCGTGGCTCCGTGCGCATGCGCGCGGCGGCCAGATGATGCTTGAAGAGATATTCGGCGCGCGGATGGCGCGACCGTGGAGATCGTGATGCGCCCATTGTTGGCATTAAGTCAGGCCATCGACCAACTCAACGAGAAGATCGGCTACATCTGCAACCTGCTGGTGCTGATCTCGTGCCTGGTCAGCGCCGGCAACGCCATGATCCGCTACGCGTTCAGCTACTCGTCGAACGGCTGGCTCGAGGCGCAGTGGTACATGTTCGCGATCCTCGTGATGTTCGGCGCCTCCTACACCTTCAAGCGCAACGAGCATGTCCGCGTCGAGATCATGTATCTGATGCTGTCCGAACGCGGCCAGCTCTGGCTCGACCTGATCGGAACGCTGTTCTTCCTGATCCCGGCCTGCCTCCTGCTCGCCTATCTGTCATGGCCGTTCTTCTACCAGGCCTATGCAGTCGGCGAGATGAGCGGCAACGCCGGCGGCCTCTTACGCTGGCCGATCAAGTTCGTTATCCCGTCCGGCTTCGTGATGCTTGCGCTGCAAGGCGTCTCAGAGGTGATCAAGCGGATCGCCGCGCTGCAGGGCTACGTGACCATCGACGCGAAGTATGAGAGGCCGACTCAATGATCACGCTGGAGATGATGCCGCCACTGATGTTCGGCGGCCTGATCGTAGCGATGCTGATCGGTTATCCGGTGGCGTTCACGCTCGCCGCGGTCGGCCTGTCGTTCGGGTTCCTCTCGATCTATCTCGGCTTCTTCGACCTCAACTTCCTGCAGGCGATCCCGGGCCGCATCTTCGGCAGCGTGCTGTCCAACGAGCTGCTGCTGGCGATCCCGTTCTTCACCTTCATGGGCGCGATATTGGAGAGATGCGGGCTCGCCGAGGACATGCTGGATTCGATGGGCCAGCTGTTCGGCCCGATCCGCGGCGGCCTCGGCTATTCCGTGATCATCGTCGGCTTCATCCTCGGCGCCATCACCGGCACGGTGGCGGCGCAGGTGATCGCGATGGCGCTGATCTCGATGCCGGTGATGATCCGCTACGGCTACAACATCCGCTACATCACGGGCGTGCTCGCCGCCTCCGGCACCATCACGCAACTTGTCCCTCCCTCTCTCGTCCTGATCGTGCTCGCCGACCAGCTCGGCAAGTCGGTCGGCGACATGTATCTCGGCGCCTGGGGCCCATCGGTGTTCCAGATCCTGCTGTTCGCCGGCTACACCTTCCTGCTCGGCATCTTCAAGCCGAGCCATGTGCCGGCGGTGCCGATCGAGGCGCGCACGCTGACCGGGTGGGCGCTGTGGAAGAAGTGCCTGCTCGGCATCATCCCCTCGGCGGTACTGATCTTCGTCGTGCTCGGCACCATGATGATGGGCCTTGCGACCCCGACGGAAGCCGGCGCCATGGGCGCGGTCGGCGCCATCGTGCTCGCCGCCATCCACCACAAGGATTTCAGCGCCACCGGCAACAAGGTGCTGATGGTCGGTGTGATCGCCGGCGGCATCGGCACCATCATCGCGATGCTCTACAGCGAGAACCTGCTCTTCAAGCTCGCCTTCGCGATCACCTACGCCGCGGTGGTCTGGATCTGCCTCGAGGCCGTCAAGATCCCGGACCTGCGCGACCTGATCAAGCAGGGCTACGAGACCACCATGCGGATCACCTGCATGGTCACCTTCATCCTGATCGGCTCGACCTGCTTCTCGGTCGTGTTCCTCGGCGTATCCGGCGGCACCTGGCTGGAGCACCATCTGACCTCGCTGCCCGGCGGCGTCTGGGGCTTCCTGATCTTCATCAACCTGTTCATCTTCTTCCTGGCGTTCTTCCTCGACTTCTTCGAGATCGCCTTCATCATCCTGCCGATGGTCGCGCCGATCGCGCAGAAGGTGCTGGCGCCGGTGGTCGGCCCCGACGCCGCGCTGATCTGGTTCGGCGTGATGCTCTGCGTCAACATGCAGACCTCGTTCCTGCATCCGCCATTCGGCTTCGCGCTGTTCTATCTGCGCGGCGTGGCGCCCAAGGAAGTGAAGAGCTCGGACATCTACTGGGGCGCAATGCCGTGGATCGGCTTGCAGGCGATCATGGTGGCGCTGGTGATCGCGTTCCCGGTCGTCGTCACCGGACTGCTCGACAAGCCGCTCGATGTCGACCTCAACAAGGTCAAGATCGAGGTGCCGCAGATCGACCTGCCGCCGCTCGACTTCGGACAGCCGAAACAGTAGCCCGGCATCAGCGCATTCGGCGTGCCCAGAGCATTTCGGTTCTGATTAAATCAGAACCGAAGCCCTGGATTCTCGTTTTGTCGCGTTTTCTTCACGCGAACCGGCGTCCACTTCGCTCGAAAACGCTCGCGGGCGCGAGGCACGCCGCTGTTGACGGCACCGGCGAGGCCTGTGAAGACGGGGATACGGATCGTCCTCCAACTCACAGATCGCCGCCATGCCCCAATTGCATCCCGCCCGCTCGCTCATTCGCCCGCTGATGCTGTCGCTTGGTCTGGCGCTTGCCGCGCCCGCAGCGCATGCAGCCGACATTCGCGCGCTGGCGCAACAGGAACAGCAGCCGCTGCTCGACACCCTGCGCGACCTCGTGCAAGATCGAATCCGGCAGCAAGGACATCGAGGGCCTGAACCAGCTCGCCGAGCGCGTCGCCGGCCAGCTCAAGCAGCTCGGCGGCACGGTCGATATCCTGCAGACCACCGATATCTACCGCCTCGACGACACGCCGGAGAAGATCGGTCCCGCCGTGCAGGCCGTCTTCAAGGGCACGGGCAGCGCGAAGATCATGCTGATCGCGCACATGGATACGGTGTATCTCAAGGGCATGCTGAAGGACCAACCCTTCCGCATCGATGGCGACAAGGCCTATGGGCTCGGCATTGCCGATGACAAGCAGGGCGTCGCCACCATCCTCCACGCCGTGGCGTTGCTGCAGAAGCTGAACTTCAAAAATTACGGCACGCTCACCGTGCTGATCAATGGCGACGAGGAGATCTCTTCGCCCGGCTGGCGCAGCACCATCACCCGCCTCGCCGCGGAACAGGATGCCGTGTTCTCGTTCGAGGGCGGCGGCACCGACGGCACGCTGCGCCTCGCCACCAGCGGCATCGGCTCGGCCTACCTCACGGTGCACGGCAAGTCGTCGCATGCCGGCGCCAGGCCCGAAGGCGGCGTGAATGCGCTCTATGAGCTGTCACACCAGGTGCTGCAGATGAAGGACCTGTCCAAGCCGGAGCAGGGCCTGAAGCTGAACTGGACGGTGTCCAAGTCCGGCACCAACCGCAACGTGATCCCCGCCGAAGCCACCGCCCAGGCCGATGCGCGCGCGCTCAAAATGGCGGATTTCGACGAGCCCGAGAAAGCCCTGCAGGACAGGATCAAGAACCGCCTGCTGCCGGACTCCAGGGTGGACGTGAAGTTCGAGGTGCGCCGCCCCCCGCTCGAAGCCAGCGACGCCTCGCGCCGCGTGGCCGGCCACGGCAAGACGATTTATCAGGAACTCGGCATGGCGCTGAACGTGGCCGAGCGGGCAACCGGCGGCGGCACCGACGCGGCATTTGCCGCCCTCAAGACCAAGGGCGCCGTGGTGGAAGGCATGGGCCTGTCGGGCTTCGGCGCGCACTCCAACGATGCGGAATACGTGCAGATCAACAGCATCGTGCCGCGCCTCTATTTGACCACGCGCATGATCATGGATCTGTCCGACGGCAAGGTGAAGTAGACCGGCAAGGCCGCGGCACGTTCGCGGGCCGGCTCAGGACGCCGCCGGCTCCGCCTTGGCGAGGCGGAAGCGCAGCGTGAACTGGGCGCCGCCGGACGGCAGGTTCTCCACCCTCACCGTCGCATCGTGATCGTCGACGACGCCGCGCACGATCGAGAGCCCGAGCCCCGCGCCGTCGGTGCGCTGGCGATCGCTGCGCCAGAAGCGCTGGAAGATCAGGCCCTGCTCGGCGGGCGCAATTCCCGGCCCGCAGTCGCGCACCTGCACCGAACCGTTGTCGTGCACCTCGACATCGACCGAAGTCCTCTCGGCGGTGTACTTGATGGCGTTCTCCGCCAGATTGAAGATGGCACGCTGCAGCATCTCCGCATTGCCCCTGACCTGCACCGGACTGTCGGTGCCGCGCAACGCGATATCTTTCCGCTGCGCCAGCGCGTAGGGCGCGATCGAGCCGACCACCTCGGCGCACACCGCGCGCAAATCCGCGGTCTCGCCGGGATCCAGCACCAGCGTGTCGAGCTCGGCGATCTCGAGCAGCTGGCTGACGATGCGGCTCATGCTCTCGATGTCGGCATGCAGCTCCCTGGTCCCCTTGGCCGCATCGAGCGTTTCGATTCGGGTCCTGAGGATCGCAAGCGGCGTGCGCAGCTGATGCGCGGCATCGGCCGTGAACTGGCGCTGCACGTGAAAGCCTTCCTCAAGGCGATCGAACGCCTGGTTGACGGCGGTCACCAGCGGCAGGATCTCGCTTGGAATCCCCTCCGTCGGCAGGCGGATATCGGTCCTTGCCGGTCCGATGCTTCTCGCCTCCTCCGAGGCCCGCAACAGCGGTGTCACCGCGCGGCGGAAGATCAGGATGTCGGTGGCAAGCAGGATCAGAAGGATCGGGATGGTGATCCAGCCAACCCGCCGGAAGAAGTTGGAGACGATGTCGTCGATGATGACGTCGCGATGCGACAGGTCCTCGGCGACCAGGATGCGCAGCGTCTGGCCGCCGAGCAGCTTGGTGACGCTGGCACCGGAAATCCGGTTGGCGGACGCCGGCAGTCGCGGCGCCTCGCGATGCGACGAGAACAGCAGATGACCGTCGGCATCGTAGATGTCGTAGCGGTAGCGGCCATAGGCGTCGGAATAGAGCCCCCTCAGGCTGTCCGGCAGGCTGAGCTGCACCTTGCCCGCGGCATCGACCGAGAGGTTCTGGCCGAGATCGGCGGCCTGGTCGCGCATCGCTTCGCGATGCAGCTGATTGATCTCCGAATTCAACAGCCACAGCAGCAGCAGCGGCAGGAAGATCGCCGCGACCGCGACCGCCACGATGTGCAGGAACACGATCCGCGACGTCAGCGACTTGAAGCGGAACACGCCTACTTCTCCTCCGCCATCAGATAACCGACGCCCCGAATGGTATGGATGATGACCCTGGCGCGGTGCTCGGTGAGCAGCTTGCGCAGCCGCGACACGTAAACCTCGACCGCGTTCGAGGCGACCTCGCCGGCGAGGCCGAAGATGTGGTCCTCGACATTCTTCTTCGGCACCACCCGCCCCTGCCGCCGCAACAGGATCTCCAGCACCGATGTTTCGCGCGCCGAGAACACGTGCGGAGCGCCGTCGACGAACACCTGCTTGCTCTCGGTGTCGTAGACCAGATTGGCGAGCTTCAGCGAGGAGCCGAGCAGCTGGCCGGGTCGGCGCAGGATGGCTTCGAGCCGCGCCACCAGCTCTTCCAGCGCGAACGGCTTCGCCAGATAGTCGTCCGCGCCGCTGCGCAGGCCACTGACCCGATCCTGCAGGCCGCCCCGCGCAGTCAGTACCAGGACCGGCAGCGGGTCGGTCTTGCGGCGAAGCTCCGACAACACCGACAAGCCATCGCCGTCGGGCAGACCGAGATCGAGGATCATGGCGGCATAACTTACGCTGCGCAGCGCATCGCGCGCCTCGGCAACGCTGTTGACGACATCGGACTCATATCCCGCCGCCATCAGCCCGCTGGCGAGCAGCCGCGAGAGCTCGACATTGTCCTCGACGATCAGAAGGCGCATCGCAGCAATCCTGACTTCATTCAATCGATCTTCTGCTTGCTGTCGTCAAAACAAGACGCATGCGAAGGTGACGTCTCGATGGCGACACAAGCGCATGTTGCTCCAGCTCGTGTTACTGCCCTGAAAACAGATACCGCCTCCCCGCTGCAATCAAAATCTACGCCAGGCGCCTTTGATTGCTCCCGTGTAAGGCTGACGTCAGCTAGCCATGATAACATAACGGATTGCGCGTTCGCGCCCGGAGATCGAGAACTGGCAGCTGCCGCCACGGCCAGCGACCGGCGGTCATGCGTCTTCGCAAGCCGCGTCGCGCCGCGGCCGCGATCGCGGCATGGAAAAGCCCCGGCGCTTTCGCTCCGAGGCTGATTTCCTGTCCAACTCGCAGCAATCACGCCTGCGAGTGGCGCGCCATGAAATTGTCGTAGCCGACCTCGGCGACCTGGAACCATTGATAGCCGTTGTTGGAGAACGAGGTCAGCGAGTCATAGACCTTCTTGAAGTTGGCATTGGTCGCGGAAACCTCGGCATGCAGCTCCTTGGCGGCCTTGAAGGAAGCTTCCATCACCGCAGGCGGGAACGGGCGCAGCTTGGTGCCGACCGCGAGCAGCTTCTTCAGCGCGATCGGATTGGCCTGGTCGTAGCGCGCCATCATCCAGTTGTTGGCGAGATGGCCGGCCTGCTCGAGCACGAACTGATAATGCTTCGGCAGCGCGTTCCACTTGTCGAGATTGATCATCGCCACCAGCATGGGGCCGCCTTCCCACCAGCCGGGGAAGTAGTAGTTCGGCGCGACCTTGTAGAAGCCGAGCTTCTCGTCGTCATAGGGACCAACCCACTCGGCCGCATCGATGGTGCCCTTCTCGAGCGCCGGATAGATGTCGCCGCCGGCGAGCTGCTGCGGCACCGCGCCGAGCTTCTGCATCACCTTGCCGGCAAAGCCGCCGATGCGGAATTTGAGGCCCTTGAGATCGTCGACGCTGTTGATCTCCTTGCGGAACCAGCCACCCATCTGGCAGCCGGTGTTGCCGGCGAGCAGCGAGGTGACGTTGTAGCTCTTGTAGAACTCGTTGAGCAGGTCCTTGCCGCCGCCCAGCATGAACCAGGCCTGGTTGAGGCGCATGTTGGGCCCGAACGGCACCGCCGAGCCGAAGGTGAAGGTCGGGTCCTTGCCGAAATAATAATAGGGCGCGGTGTGCCCCATCTCGACGGTGCCGTTCTGCACGGCGTCGAGCACCTGCAGGCCCGGCACGATCTCGCCCGCGGCAAAGGTCTGGATCTGGAATTTGTTGTCGGTGGCTTCACCGACCGCCTTCGCCATCAGCTCGGCGCCGCCGTGCAGCGTGTCGAGCGACTTCGGCCAGCTCGTCGTCAAGCGCCACTTGAGCTCCGGCATCGACTGCGCGATCGCGGGAGCTGCGACCGTGGCGGCGCCGGCGACGCCCAGACCCGTGACCTTGATGAAATCTCTTCGCTTCATTTGAATCCTGCCCTGTTCGATTGTGTTGTCCGAGCGTCGACTGCTTTCGATCGTCGCGCCGCTTTTCTTTTTGCCGTCATGACCGGTGACCGATCACACGCCGCCTTCGTGCCGAGGCTTCGGATGCGAGCATGGAGCATCCCCTTCACGAATGCCAGACGCAAAAAACCCGGCCTCCTTGCGGAGGCCGGGCAATGCGTTCGCGTCGCGCGAACGCTCGTCCAAAAGGCTAGACGCCGATCAGCCGCGGGTGCGGCGAGCGGATCATGAAGCTGTCGAAGGTGTATTCGGCGACCTGCCACCACAGATACTGGTCGGAGCGGTACGCCTGCATGGCCTCGATCGATTTCTTGAAGTCGGCATTCTTGGCCGAGATTTCACCCCACAGCTCGTTGGTCGCCTTGAGGCAGGCCTCGAGCACCTCGTTGGTGAACGGACGCAGCTGCGTGCCGCCGGCAACCAGCCGCTTCAGCGCGGAGGGGTTCTGCATGTCGTAGCGCGCGGCCATCCAGCTGTTGGCGTTGGCGGCGCCGTTGGCCAGGATCGCCTGGTAGTTCTTCGGCAGCGCGTTCCACTTCTCCAGGTTGACGAAGGAGTGCACGGTCGGACCGCCTTCCCAGAAGCCCGGGTAGTAGTAGTACTTGGCGACCTTCTGGAAGCCGAGCTTCTCGTCGTCATAGGGACCGACCCACTCGGCCGCGTCGATGGTGCCCTTTTCGAGCGCCGGATAGATGTCGCCGCCGGCGAGCTGCTGCGGCACCACACCGACCTTCTGCAGCACCTGGCCGGCAATGCCGCCGATGCGCATCTTCAGGCCCGACATGTCGGCGACGGTCTTGATCTCCTTGCGGAACCAGCCGCCCATCTGGGTGCCGGTGTTGCCGGTCGGGAAACCGATCACGCCGAACTTCTTGAAGAACTCGTTGCCGAGCTCCTGGCCACCGCCCTGATACCACCAGGAGTTCTGCATGCGGGCATTGAGACCGAACGGCACCGACGCGTAGATCGCGAAGGTCGGGTCCTTGCCGACATAGTAGTAGGCGACGGTGTGCGACATCTCGACCGTGCCGTTGGAGGTCGCGTCCAGCGCCTGCAGGCCGGGGACGACCTCACCCGCCGCGAACACCTGGATCTGGAACTTGTTGTCGGTCATTTCGGCGACGTACTTCGACAGCTCGACGGCACCGCCATAGATGGTGTCCAGCGACTTCGGGAAGCTCGAGGTCAGGCGCCACTTGATTTCAGGCGAGGACTGCGCGATCGCCGGCGCGGCAACCGCCGTCGCGGCAGCACCGGCCGCAGAAACTTTCAAAAAATCACGACGCTTCATCGTAAGACTTCTCCTTCAGGGGCGTTTCCCAGTGACCGCAAGCAGTTCTCCGGCAGGCGCTTGAAAGGCTTGCCGAGGCGCTCTGGGTCGGCCCTTTAACACGGAAGGCGGCGTCACGGAAACGCGACAATGGCATGACCGCGCCAATTAAACGAAAGTCTGATGAGGCTGGAAATCAGCCGGAAAATGCGCCTTCAGGCAGCGACGATGGCGCCTGGCAGGTGGCCGCGGAGCTGCCGCCGACCGCGCGGTAAATCGCCGCGTGCGGACCGTCCGGCCCGCTCTCAACCACCGGGTTACGGGAGCAATCAGCGCCGCGTCGTCGCCCGCGCCTTCTTGGCTTGATCAGCCAAATACCGCCCGCGCCGGATCCAGCTTTGCGCGGTTGTCTTGCTGACACCATACGTCTTGGCGATCACCTCGGCAGCCTCGCCGATCGAGTCGGATTTCTTGGCCATGTTGAATGCCAGCCGGGAGGCCTCTGCGCGCTTCTCCCGCGTCAGATGTTTGCGGTGCTGCTTGTTTGCTTCGCGTGATGCTGCCATGTCGATGGTCGCCTCACGGCCCCTTCCCGCAGTTTTGGCTTCACCCGTGGCCGCCTTCCGCTGATCGAAGGGTGGTACGATTCGGCCACTCCTGCATAAACATACAGGCCGGAACCGATTCAGCAATCGTCCAAAGGCCACGGGCCTGTGAAGAAAGCCCGCCGGGCTCCCGACGCTTCGCGACCAATCGGCCCAGCAGCGCAGGCTCAGGCAGCCGCGATGACGCCTTGCAGCTGCTCACGGACCTTGCCGCCGATCGCGCGGTAGATCGCCGCGTGCGGGCCGTCCGGTTCGCTCTCGACCACCGGGTTGCCGGCATCGGAGGCGGTGCGGATCGCGATGTGCAGGGGGATCTCGCCGAGGAACGGCACCCCCAGCTTCTCGGCTTCGTGGCGGGCGCCGCCATGGCCGAAGATATCCGAGCGGGTGCCGCAATGCGGGCACTGGAAATAGCTCATGTTCTCGACGATGCCGAGCACCGGCACGCTGACCTTCTTGAACATCGCAAGCCCGCGCCGGGCGTCGATCAGCGAGAGGTCCTGCGGGGTCGAGACGATGACGGCGCCCTTGAGCGGAACGTTCTGCGCCAGCGTGAGCTGGGCATCGCCGGTGCCGGGCGGCATGTCGACCACGAGCACGTCGAGCGTGCCCCAGGCGACGTCGCGCAGCATCTGGGTGATCGCCGACATCACCATCGGCCCGCGCCAGATCATCGCGGTGTCCTCCTCGACCAGGAAGCCGATCGACATGATCGACAGGCCGAAGCGCTGCAGCGGGACCATCTTCTTGTCGTCATTGAGCTGCGGCTTCTCGCGGATGCCGGTCAGCCGTGGCACCGACGGGCCGTAGATATCGGCGTCGAGCAGCCCGACGCGCAGGCCGAGGTCGCGCAGGCCGAGCGCGAGGTTGAGCGCCGTGGTCGACTTGCCGACGCCGCCCTTGCCGGAGGCGACGGCGATGACGGCGGAGATGCCGGGGATCTCGGCCTGCCGGGCCATCGGCGATTGCCCGCCGGGCGGATGCGGATGGCGATGGGCGGACGCCGGCGGGACGCCGCCGGCCGGCCGCGGCGCCGGTGCCGCAGCGCCCGCCTTGCGCTCGGCGGTCAACGCGATCATCGCGACGCTGACGCCGGGGATGGCGCGCACGGCATTCTCGGCCTGCGCACGCACGCTCTCCCAGGCGCGGGCCTCCGCGGCGTCGACATTGATCGAGAAGAACACCTTGCCGTCGGTGACCGTGATCGCCGACAGCACATTGGCGTTGGTCAAGGCTGTGCCGCGTGGCGACATCACCTTGGCAAGGCAATCGAGGACCTGTTGCTGCGTCACGCTCACCGCGCATCTCCTGGAAAGTTCAAGAGACCGACCCATAGAGCGTTGCAGCGCAAAAGGCTACCTCGCTCCGACGTCGTCCCGCCGCTCGGCCGGCGCGGCGGAGCCGCCTTCCTTGGCGGCCTCGTAGTTCAGCTCGATCATGACCCCGTTGGGGTCGTTGACGAAGATCTGCCAGAGATCGCCGCCGGGAACCTGGCGCGAGTCGAATTCCATGCCCTTGGACTGAAGCCGCTGCCGCATCCCATCGAAGCCCTGGCTGGCAAAGGCGACGTGATGGACGACGCCCGAGTCAGGCTTTTGTGCCTCGTCGGTCGCCGAAATATCGACCAGATGCACGACCGCCTTGCCCTCGCTGTACATCCACGCACCGGGGAACGCGAAGTTCGGCCGCGCGCCCTTTTCCAGGCCCAGGATGTCCTCATAGAACCGCACCGTGGCGGAGAGATTCCGGGTCCGGATATTGAAATGATCGAGCACACCGACGCTCATGCCCATGCGATACACTCCCTTTTTTGTGAAGTTCGTTGGTGGCCCAATCCTAGCACAAAACCGGGTTCTGCCATCCCACCAAGGCCGTTGCCCTCCGCTGCACAGGGGGTATGGTGCGGCTCCTTCCATGGACGGAATGCCCTGCCCGCCGCGACGTTTTCCGGCGGTCTCAAGGGGCGATCACCACGGCAAATCACAAGGTAACAGATATGGCTAAAGTCGCTTTCCTCGGTCTCGGCGTGATGGGTTTCCCGATGGCGGGACACCTCGTGAAAAAAGGCGGCCATGAGGTCACCGTGTACAACCGGACCGCGGCGAAGGCGAAGGAATGGGCCGACAAGTTCGGCGGCAAGACGGCGCCGACCCCGAAGGCCGCCGCCGAAGGCCAGGATTTCGTGATGTGCTGCGTCGGCAACGACAACGACCTGCGCGCGGTCACGATCGGCCCCGACGGCGCCTTCGCCGGGATCAGGAAGGGCGCGACCTTCGTCGACCACACCACCGCCTCCGCCGAGGTCGCCCGCGAGCTCGATGCTGCCGCCACCAAGGCCGGCTTCAAATTCGTCGACGCGCCGGTGTCGGGCGGCCAGGCCGGCGCCGAGAACGGCGTGCTGACGGTGATGTGCGGCGGCAGCGAAGACGCCTACGCGGGCGCCGAGCCGATCATCACCGGCGCTTACGCGCGGATGTGCAAATTGCTCGGGCCGGCGGGCGCCGGCCAGCTCACCAAGATGGTCAACCAGATCTGCATCGCCGGTCTGGTTCAGGGCCTGTCGGAGGGCATCCACTTTGCCAAGAAGAGCGGCCTCGACGTCGCCGCCGTGATCGAGACCATCTCCAAGGGCGCGGCGCAGTCCTGGCAGATGGAGAACCGCTACAAGACCATGAACGAGGGCAAGTACGATTTCGGCTTCGCGGTCGAGTGGATGCGCAAGGACCTCTCGATTGCGCTGGCGGAGGCCCGCCGCAACGGCGCCACCCTGCCCGCCACCGCGCTGGTCGACCAGTTCTATGCCGAGGTCGAGAAGATGGGCGGCAAGCGTTGGGACACGTCGAGCCTGCTGGCGCGGCTGCAGCGGTAACACTTCCCACCATTTCGTCATGCCCGGGCTTGTCCCGGGCATCCACGTCTTTGGATCCACGAGAAGCAAGACGTAAATGGCCGGGACAGCCCGGCCATGACAACATGGAATTTGTCGGACCGGCGTGCGCGTGTGCGCCCGCCATCGCACAACAGTGGGACCCCCGCGCAAAAGTTAATTTAACTCCCCGTTTACGCTTTTCCTTAGCTCTTTAAGGCAACGCTTAATGATTTAGCGTCACAGATAGACAATGCAAAAAGCCCGCGCGGTTCGTGGGCAGGATTTGTGTTGTTGATGAGTAATCCCGCAGAAAAGCCTGAAGTTGTAGCGCTTCCGGCAGGACCTCAGGTGACGGTGCCGGTGAACAGCCGGCGCGTCGCCGCGAAGCGGGTGCGCGAGGCGCGGGATCGGTTAACGTCAACCAGTGGTACCCGCCCGGCGTTCGACGCCGAACTGCTCCGTCAATACGCCCAGACCCGGATCTCGGCGTCCTACGTCGTGATGCTGCTCGTGGTGGCAACCGGCGTGCTGTTTGGCCTCTGGATGAAGCCGATCGTGGCCGGCGCCTGGACGGTCGGCATCCTCTGCGTCCATCTCGCGATCATCCGCAGCTGTTCCCGCTTCCTCGCCGAACCAACCTCGGTCGCGGTCACCCGCAAATGGCGGACCCGCTTCGTGCTGCTCGACCTGCTCTACGGCCTGTGCTGGACCGCGATCCTGATCCACCCCGCCGGGCGCGATCTCGCCTCCAACACGCTGATGATGTTTTTGATGCTGCTGGTGATCGCGGTCTCCAGCATGCTGGCCGCGAGCCTGCCGATCGCGGCCCTTGCGGCAACGGTTCCGGTGACGGTCGGGATCGCGCTCGACCTCGTGCTCAATGGCGCGTTCGACAATTACGTGCTGGCACTGCTGGCGCTTGCGGCCGAAGGTTATTTCGCCCTGCTCGCGCACCGCCTGCATTCGACCACGCTCGCCACGCTGGAGGCCCGCGCCGAAAAAGATGCGCTGATCGGCGAGCTGGAACAGGCCAAGGCGATCTCGGACGAGGCGCGGCACCGCGCCGAGTCCGCCAACGTCGCCAAGTCGCGCTTCCTCGCCCAGATGAGCCACGAACTGCGCACGCCGCTCAATGCGATCCTCGGCTTCTCCGAGGTGATGAAGAGCGAGATTTTCGGCGCCCACACCGTGCCGGTCTACAAGGAATATTCCGCCGACATCCATAATTCCGGCGTGCATCTGCTCAATCTCATCAACGAGATCCTCGACCTGTCGCGCATCGAAGCCGGCCGCTACGAGCTGAACGAGGAGGCCGTGGCGCTGGTGCATGTCGTCGCCGATTGCCACCATCTCCTGAAGCTGCGCGCCTCCAGCCGCGGCATCACCATCCACGAGGTGTTCGAGCACGGCATGCCGAGGATCTGGGGCGACGAGCGCGCCATCCGCCAGGTCGTGCTCAACCTGCTCTCCAACTCGATCAAGTTCACCCCGCAGGGCGGCGAAATCTGGCTGAAGGTCGGCTGGACCGCGTCGGGCGGGCAATATCTGAGCGTCAAGGACACCGGAAGTGGCATCGCCGAGGACGAGATCCCGGTCGTGCTGGCCTCCTTCGGCCAGGGCTCCAACTCGATCAAGTCGGCGGAACAGGGCGCGGGCCTTGGCCTGCCGATCGCGAAAAGCCTGATCGACATGCATGGCGGCACCTTCACGCTGAAGTCGAAGCTGCGCATCGGCACCGAGGTGATCGTGACCTTGCCGCCGGAACGGGTGATGAGCGCGCTGGCGCCAATGGCGGAAGAAGCACCGCCGATGCAGCCGCCGGAGCCCGTCGAGCCCGCGATGGGCGCCGACCGGAAACGCGTGCGCCGCAAGTCGATCATGAGTGCCGGCACCGGATTGTAGAGCATGTCGCGGAAGATCGTGACGCGGTTATCACTAGAGCCCTTTCCGTTCCGATGGATTCGGAACGGGGCTCCAGATTTTGGCTCTGACGCGCTTTCTTTACGCGAACCGGTATCCACTTCGCTCGAAAACGCTCTGGCGATAAACCCAAGGCGTTCGCGCCGGGACCATGCTCGCGACAAAAAGCCGAGGCGTGATGCAGCATCCCACCGGCTTGCACCGGCCGCCGAAACCGTTCAACACTTGAACAATGAGCTCAGAGACGCCGTGTATCGCAGTCTGCATGATGGACCCCAGAACGAAGCTCTGCTTCGGCTGTGGCCGCACGCTTCCGGAGATCGCGCGCTGGCACAAGATGGACCGTGCGGAGCGGCTGTCGGTGATGGCGACGCTGCCGGCACGCATGGCCGAGGCTGGGCTCGAGCGCATGGAGCCGCGTCCGAAGCGCGCGTGATCGGCGTTGCGGCGGGAGTTGCGCCGTGACCCGTATCCTCCTCGTCATCGTGCTGCTGATGGCAACCGCCGGCGCCGTCGTCGCGTATGGCGACCCCGAGCAGATCGCCCGCGCCAGGGAGAATCTGACCCAGATCTTCGGCCGTAGCATCACCGCCTCAGCCTCCACCTCCAGCTCCGCCCCCGCCGTGCAGATCGCGCGCGGTCAGGGTGGCGAGTTCGCGTTCCGCGCCAAGATCAACGGCGTCAGCGCCCCGATGGTGATCGACACCGGCGCGACCTCGGTCGTGCTGACCTGGGAGACCGCGAAAGCGATCGGGCTGCCGATCGATATGCTCGAATACAATGTCGACCTCGAGACCGCCGGCGGTCACACCAAGGCGGCGCGGCTGACGCTCGACCGGCTCGCGGTCGGCAAGCTGGTCGAGAAATCGGTGCCGGCGCTGGTGGTGCAGCGCGGGCAGATGAAGACCAACCTGCTCGGCATGAGCTTCCTCGACCGGCTCGAGAGCTGGGGCGTTCGCGCCGACACGCTGAGCCTGACCGGCTACCCCGACGTCACCGGCAGTATCAACACCTCAAGCCGCCACCGGCGCGCGCGCACGGCCGTCGATTAGCGCGACGGCGCCTACTCCACCACTACCGGTCGTCGTCGTGGATCGACGACGGGTGCCGGCACAGCGGCGTGACCTGGATCTCCATGAACGAAAACAGTGGCAGGCTGGACAGGATGTCGTGCAATTCCTGCGCGCCAGACACGTCGAAGATGCTGACATTGGCGTAGCGCCCCGCCACCCGCCACAGATGGCGCCAGGCCCCGGTACGCTGCAGCTCCATGGCACGGACGCGTTCCGCCGCCTTCAGCGCGTCGACCTTCTCGACCGGGAGATCGTGCGGAATCCGCACATCCATTTCGACGTGGAACAGCATGACAAGTGAACCCCTTCTGCGACAAGATGGAACAGCGTGGAGCCGCCACGCAACTTGTGGCGGCTCCATTGATCCGTCTAACAAATCGTCAGCCCTGCACCAGACCGCGGCTGACGAGGTTGATGTCGTCGGGGTTGACGAGGTCCTTCGCCGTCCAACCGGAGACGTCGTAGTCGCTCATGCAATTGCGCACGAAATCCTGCATGGCGCCGAGGTCGCCGGTGGCGCTCGCGGCCATCAGCGTCTCGACGCGCAGGTTCTCGTAATTGCCCGCATAGTTGCGCTCGTAGAGCTCATGCCGGCCGCCGAACTCGGAGCCGACCGCGTCCCAGAGCAGCTTCAGCAGCTTGATCCGGTCGATCGCGGCATAGCCGTTGGAGCCGCGCACGAAGCGGTCGAGATAGGGCCGGATCGCCTCGCTCTCCAGATCGGCCGAGCTCGACGGCAGATAGATCAGGCCGCTCGCCACATGACGCTCGATCAATTCCTTGATCCGCGGATAGGCCATCGGTGCGAACACGCGATAGGCCAGCCCGTAGTTCAGATTCGGCAGATTGTAGCCGTCGGTCCCCTGCCAGGCGATCGGCGACTTCACCATGGCGTCCGCAATGCCGTGGAACAGATTGCGCCAGGCGATCACCTCGCCCACCGCCGTCTGCACGCCGCGAAAATCCTTCGACCCGGTCGCCTCGACGGCCATCGAGAACAGGCCGGCGATGAAGTCGAGCTTGACGGCAAGCCGCGTCACGCCGTGCAGCGTGAACCGCGGGATGAAACCCGAGGCCGGGAAGAACTGGTTGATCTTGTCGACATCGCCATAGATGAAGACGTTCTCCCAGGGCACCAGCACCTTGTCGAACACGAGGATCGAGTCGTTCTCGTCGAAGCGGCTGGACAGCGGATAGTCGAACGGCGAGCCGGTCGCCGCCGCCGTGAATTCGTAGGACGAGCGGGCAATCAGCTTGATGCCCTTGGCATCCATCGGCGCCGTGAAGATCAGCGCGAACGACTTATCCTTGATCGGAATACCGTAGTGGGCGATGAAGTTGTAGTGCGTCAGCGCCGAGCCGGTCGCGACCACCTTCGCGCCCGAAACGATCAGGCCGGCGTCTGTCTCCTTCTCGACATGCATGAAGACGTCGCGCACCTCCTCGATGGCGCGGTCGCGATCGATCGGCGGATTGACGATGGCATGATTCCAGAAGTCCAGACGCTCCTGGGTCCGGGCATACCACTTCTTCGCATTGCCGGCGTAATCGCCATAGAAGCTTGAATTCGCCCCCAGCGTGCCGAGGAACGACGCCTTGTAGTCCGGCGAGCGGCCCATCCAGCCGAACGCAACCTTCTGCAATTCGGCAATCGCATCGCGGCCCTTGACGAGGTCGTCGGCCGTCTTCGAGCCGAGGAAGAACGGATGGGTCAGCTGTCCCGAGCCGGTGTCGGTCAGGACGCCGATCTGATCCTTCTTCTCATGGAAACGGTCGTACCAGCGCGCCACCATCCGCGCCGAATTGCGGAAAGCGGGATGCTGGGTGACGTTCTTGACGCGCTCGCCGTAGATGTAGATTTCCCTGCCGTCCTGGATGCTGTCCAGGAATTCCGCACCGGTATAGACGCTGGTGGTCGACGCAGGCACGTCGGCCCGCAGGGCTGCTGCAGTAGTCATGGGCTTCTCCTCCGCTTGTGTCGCTGGACCGGCGGCGTTGCCACACCGGCCTTAAGACCATCTCGTCACGCTCTTGGACGGCGTGACATCGGAGGAAACGCTACGCGCTCACCCGGAGCGGGCGAAAGGTATCACACCATACCGCGCAGACCGGCCCGGCTCGGGCTATGACTCGATGGCATGGACCGGATGGCAACAATCGTTCGGCCGGCGCAACGCCGCAGCTAATGCAGCACGGCAAGGGAGCGAACCATGGGCAGGGGTTTTGACAGCAGCGCTGTCGCTTTCCATCGCGATGGGGAATTGGCCCTCGACGCCTGCGTCGTGACCATCGGCGCATTTGACGGCGTCCACCGCGGCCATCAGGAACTGCTGCGGCAGACCATCGCGGCAGCGCGGCGCCGCGGCATTGCAGCCGTGGTCTACACCTTCGATCCGCCGCCAAAAGTGTATTTCGGCCAGGCCGAGCCGCTGATTTCGCTTCGCGAAAAGCTCGAGCGCATCGCAACATTCGCGCCCGACCACGTCGTCGTCGCCGATTTCGACCAGGTCTACGTCCGGCGCACCGCGCTCGATTTCCTCGCCGAATTGCAGCCTCTGCGACCACGCCAAGTCATCGTCGGCGAGGATTTCCGCTTCGGGTCCTGCAAGGGCGGCAGCGCGCTGCTGCTGCGGCAGCACTTCAACACCCGCATCCTGCCGCCGGTGCGCTGCGGCAATGGCGAGATCGTCTCCAGCAGCCGGATTCGCGCCTTGCGACGATCCGGCCTTGCGGCCGCTGCGGCGACGCTGGAAAACTGGCGAGATATCGTGACCGCGCCACCGGCCAACCGATCCGGTTTGGCCCAACTCGAGGTCGCAAGCCAATGACCGCCATCGATCCGCGAGAGTTGCGCAACGCCTGTGGCCAGTTCGGCACCGGCGTCACCATTATCACGACGCATTGCGAGGGCCGCGATCACGGCATGACGGCCAACGCCTTCATGTCGGTTTCGCTCGGCCCCCCGCTGGTCGCGATCTCGATCGCGAAAAGCGCGAAGATGCTTGGCAACATCCAGAACACCGGCCGCTTTGCCGTCAGCGTCCTCGCCGAGGGGATGGAAGATCTCGCCTGGCATTTCGCGGGCAAGCCCAAGCTCGACCTCTGTGACGTGTTCGAGCGCCGCAACGAGTTGCCCGTCATCGCCAACGCGGCAGCGTATTTCGTGACCGATCTCGCCGATGAGATCGTCGCGGGCGACCACACCATCTTCCTCGGCCATGTTCGCGAGATGGCGCTGGAGCCCGGCAAGAAGCCGCTGCTGTTCTGCCGCGGCCGCTTCGGCGGCCTTGCCGATCCGCACCCTGCGCCCGCGACGCTGGAGAATGCCGCTTACGAATTTGTCTGGTGAGACCAGCAACCGATATTCCCGAGAACGGGAATGCAAGTTTGAGGAAACTGCAAAAAAAGGAGGAACGACCATGCTGAACGTCAACAAGGACACCATCACCGACCACGTGATCGCCGCGCTCTCCAAGGACATTCCGGATCGCAACCGGCGGATCATGACGAGCCTGATCCGCCACATGCACGACTTCTGCAAGGAGGTCGACCTGACCTTCGCCGAGTGGTTCGCCGCATGCGAATTCCTGCGCCGCGCCGGCGACATCTCGGACGAGAAGCGCAACGAGTTCATCCTGATCGCCGACATCCTCGGCGTCGAAGTGCTGGTCGACATGCTCGACCACCGGGTCACCGACGGCGAGAGCGAGTCGACCGTGCTCGGACCGTTCTACCGGGAAAACCCGCCAGTGCTTCCCAAGGGCGCCTCCATCATCAAGAAGACGTTCGACAACGCGCAGACCGTCAAGGTCTCAGGGCGCATCAGCGACACTGTGGGGCGGCCGATCGAGGGCGTCACGATCGACGTCTGGGAAGACGCGCCGAACGGCCTCTACGACCTGCAGGATCCGGAACAGCCGGCCTACAATCTGCGCGGACGCTTCACGACCGACGCCAATGGCGAATATGCCTTCGTGGCGCTCCGCCCCGAGCCCTATCCGATCCCCTATGACGGCGCCGGCGGCGAGCTGCTGAAATATATGGGCCACCATCCCTGGCGTCCGGGCCACATCCACTTCATGCTTTCGAAGGACGGCTATCAATCGCTGATCTCGCAGATCTACGATTCCGAGACCAAGTATCTCGACAACGACTCGGTGTTCGCCGTGAAGCAGAGCCTGATCGGCAAGTTCGCCAAGGCCCCCGCCGGCGCCGACACCGATCTGGTTCTCAACTTCGACTTCAAGCTCAAGAAAGCCGCAGTCGAACGGCTCGTCGCGGCCGAGTAATACCCGTTACGTCCTGCCAGGCCCATCAGCCTGGCAGGGCTCACTCTGAACTGACCTGCGAGGACATATGAGTCGTGCCGTGATCGAAATCGCCGAGCCCGTGGAGCGCGTGCAGGCTCACGCAAGGGACACTGCGATCCGCAGTATCCGCGCGACCATCGTGGAGGCGCCGACCCGCCGCCGGCACAAGCTCTCGAACACCGAAGTCACGCATCAGGGTTACGTGCTGGTGCGCGTCCTGCTCGACAACGGCGTGACGGGCATCGGCGAAGCCTCGACGCTCGGCGGGCCGCGCTGGGCCGAGGAGAGCGTGGAGTCGATCAAGGCCGCGGTCACGAATTATCTGGCGCCGGCGCTGCTCGGACAGCCTGCCCTCGCCTTCGAAGCCAATGCCTTGCGCATGAGCAAGGCCGCCACCCGCAATTTCGCCGCCAAGGGCGCCATCGAGTCCGCCCTGCTTGACGCCGCCGGCAAGACGCTCGGCCTGCCCGCCAGCGCGCTGCTCGGCGGCGCCGTGCGCGAACGCATGGAGGTGATCTGGGCGCTGGCGTCGGGCGACAGCGGCCAGGAGGTGGAAGAAGCGGAAGAGAAGCTGCGGCGCCGCGAACATCGTCAGTTCAAGATCAAGTTCGGCTTCAACCGGCCGCAGGTCGATCTGAAGCGGCTGCAAGCGCTGCGCGCCGGCCTCGGCGACGAGGTGCGCCTGATCGTCGATGTCAACCAGGGCTGGACCGAGGCCGAATGCATCCGTTTCATGCCCGCGCTGGAGGAGCTGGATGTTGCCCTGATCGAACAACCGGTGTCGGCGCTGCAACTGGAAGCGATGGCGCGGGTCGCGGCCCGCACTTCGATCCCGTTGCTGGTGGACGAAGCGGCTTTCACCAAGGAGGAAATCGCGCGCGCGGGCGCGATGGGCTGCGGCAGCGTCTACTCACTGAAGCTCGTCAAGAGCGGCGGCCTGTTCGAGATGAAGCGCGCCGCTGCGGTCGCGGCCGCGCACGGGCTCGAGCTCTATGGCGGCTGCCTGCTGGAGAGCAGCATCGGCGCGGCGGCGCATCTCGCCGCCTTCGCCACCCTGCCCAGGCTCGAATGGGGCACCGAACATTTCGGTCCGCGAATCCTGGTGGAGGATCTGGTCGTCAACCCGATCAGATTCGACGAGTTCGAGATCTGCGTCCCTGATGGCCCCGGTCTCGGCGTAGAGGTCGACGAGGACAAGATCCGCACCTTCGCCCGGAAGGACTAACCGGATGGCGTCGTTCCCGCGGACAATTGACAATCCACGGACCCACGCCCAGTCTTTGCGTCGGAACCATCGTCTCGATCGTGCGCACATGACCACGCGATATCGAACCCGGCAGGGTTTTTCCGCCGCTTCCGCGGAAGCGCGCGAGCAAGCGTTCGGCTAGCCGTGACCGATCGCGACGATGTCATGGATCTCAGGCGGCTGGTCTATTTCGTCGCCGTCGCCGAGGAATTGCATTTCGGCCGTGCTGCATCGCGGCTCGCGATCGCGCAGCCGCCGCTCAGCCGGCAGATTGCGCAACTCGAGAGCGATCTCGGCGTCATGCTGATCGACCGAAGCCGCAGCCAGATCCGGCTGACCCAGGCCGGCAGCGTTCTGCTGGAGCGGGCTCGCGACGTGCTGGAGCGGCTCGACCGCACGCACCGCGAGATCAAGCGGATCGGCGAAGGCTTTTCCGGGCACCTGCGCGTCGCCTTCGTCGGATCGGCGACCTATGGCGTGCTGCCGAGCGTGATCCAGGCGTTTCGGTCGGCCTATCCTGACGTCGAGCTCGCGCTGTCGGCGATGAACAACGCCGAGCAGAAGCGCGCGGTGATCCAGCGCGAGATCGATATCGCCATCGCCCGCCCCTCGCTCGACGACGAGGAGCTAAAGTCGGAGCCGTTGCTGCAGGAACCGCTGATCCTCGCGCTGTCAGATACTTCGCCCCTGCTCGAGCAAAAGATCCCGCGGCTGGCGGCGCTGAAGGCCGAGACGTTCGTCCTCTATCCGCGCAAGCCGCGCCCGAGCTTCGCCGACCACATCCTCAACATCTGCCTCGAAGAAGGCTTCATTCCGAAATCGCAGGTGCTGGCCCAGGACTATCAGACCGCGATCAGCCTGGTGTCGGTCGGCGTCGGCATCGCGCTGGTGCCGAAATCGGTCTCGGAGGCGGAGCGGCCCGGCGTCGCCTACCGCGCCTATGAGGGACACAATCCGGGCACCGCGCTGTCGCTGAACTACCGGCGCGACAACCGGATGCCACATCTGTTCAATTTCCTGAAGGTCGCACAGGACGTCACGCGGCGTCAGCGCAAGCCGTAACGATCGCCCTCAGGCCGCGACCGCCGCCGGCGCGCGATCGTCGACGCATGCGATCGCCTCGCGCAGCACATCGATGTCAGCCCCCGGCCGAACGCCGTTCTCCGCGAGGTGCCTGCGGAACGCACGCGCGCCCGGGACGCCATGGAAGGCGCCGACGAAATGCCGCGTGATCGAATGCAGTCGCGTGCCTTCGGCAAGCTGCCGCTCGATATAGGGCAGCATCGCCGCGAACACGTCCTTCATCGTCACGTGCGGCGCAGTCTCGCCGAACAGCTCGGAATCGACGGTGAGCAGCCGCCACGGCTCCTGATAGGCCGCCCGCCCCAGCATCACGCCATCGACATGCGCCAGATGCTGCTTCGCTTCGGCGAGGCTCGTGATGCCGCCGTTGATGATGATTGGCACATCCGGCAACGCCGCCTTGAGGCGATAGACCCGATCGTAGTCGAGCGGCGGGATGTCGCGGTTCTCCTTCGGCGACAATCCGTTGAGCCAGGCCTTGCGCGCGTGCACGACGAGCGCGGCCGCGCCCGCGGCAATCACGGCGCGCGCCAGCGTATCGAGCGCGACTTCCGGATCCTGGTCGTCGATGCCGATCCGGCATTTCACCGTGACGGGAATCCGCACCGCCCGCTTCATCGCCGCAACGCCTTCGGCGACCAGCGCGGGCTCGGCCATCAGGCAGGCGCCGAAGCGGCCATCCTTCACCCGATCGGAGGGACAGCCGACATTGAGATTGATCTCGTCGTAACCGAACTGCTCGCCGATCCCTGCGGCGGTCGCCAGATCGCGCGGGTCGGAACCGCCGAGCTGCAACGCCACCGGATGCTCGCTGGCATCGAAGCCGAGCAGCCGGGCCCGATCGCCGTGGATGATGGCGCCGGTCGTCAGCATCTCCGTATAAAGCCGTGCCCGCCGCGACATCAGCCGATGGAAGACGCGGCAATGCCGATCGGTCCAGTCCATCATCGGGGCCACAGAAAAGCGATAGTCTTGCGATTTCAATTATTTACCTTAGGCTTCAACAGGATGAACCATGAACGTGTGCACTCCAAACTAGCCGAAATTGCACACGTTTGTACCCGTTTTGACCTGTCAGTGCACACGTAGCGCACACGAAATAGGGAGTGCACACGGCCGTGGCCAGCTTCATTCAGCTGCCGTCCGGGAACTGGCGGGTCCAGGTCCGCCGCAAGAACCGCTACGTGGCAGAGACCTTTCGCCGCCGCAAGGACGGTGAAGATTGGGCGCTCGACATGGAGCGCAGCATTGATCGCAGCGGGTCCCCCAAGCCGCGCGCTGCCGTCAAGGTTAGCATTACGCGAGGTCAAGGGCGCGTATTTCCGCATAATCACAAGTCAGTAAGCGCGGCGTTCACGCGCGCTTGCGATGGGTTGAAGATTGAGGATTTGCATTTTCACGACCTGCGGCACGAAGGCACGAGCCGTCTTTTCGAAGGAGGACTGCCAATTGAAAAAGTCGCCTTGGTCACGGGCCATAAGGACTGGCGTACGTTGCGACGATACACGAAGCTAAAACCGGAAGAGCTTCATAAGCTGCAAACTGAGCCACAGCCAACTCTGGAAGAATACCTCCGGACGCTAGCTACTGCACAGGCGTAGACCAGGATTGTCGTTCGGCCTGCAATATTGACTACATACCTTGATCAGCGTCTCAAATAACCCTGAGGGCTATTGCGCCTGAGGTAATGAAAATTGGCACCTAGACTAGCGCCTTGAGATTGCTGAGGTTATTTTTCGCTGGCTCGATCGATACCAACAAAAATACCAACACTTCGAAATCAACCTGCGACAACAAAAAAATTTCCGCGAGTCCGTTGGACATCGACTAGCAGAGCGGTTGGCTAGTTCGCAACCAACCAAAATCGACGGTCTGCTACTTCTTGTCGACTATCCCAGCGGCCAACTTCCGCGACAGATTCCGACTTGGATTAGCAGCGATGTCCACTCAACGTTCGAGCGGTGCTTCCTGGATCGCGGAGCTCCCGCTGCTTAAATTTTCTCTCCCTTCCTTGCAGGTGGCCCTGTTCGGAGTTCGCGGAGTGATATTGCATCCGAGTTGCGAAGCATAGGAGCTCCGCGTCAACGTCGCCTGCGGTGCTCATGTTGAAAGCGTCAGCGCAATTCGCTTAGGCGACGCTGCGCTCCACACTTGTCGACGCTCCGACGCGGAGACCTATCCAACACCCGATCCAACCGACGCAAAACGAGCTCGGGCCGACTGAGCTCGTGCTGCCATATCCGAACCGGGGTCCAG
This sequence comes from Bradyrhizobium sp. USDA 4503, assembly GCF_054055815.1. Classification (NCBI taxonomy): domain Bacteria; kingdom Pseudomonadati; phylum Pseudomonadota; class Alphaproteobacteria; order Hyphomicrobiales; family Nitrobacteraceae; genus Bradyrhizobium; species Bradyrhizobium sp. USDA 4503. The sequence goes on along the minus strand of NZ_JBSRXS010000001.1, from coordinate 633,587 downwards.
CCGCGCTTCCTCAACTCTCGTACCACAAGGCGATCGCGCCGCTTGTGTCGCGCTCAGCCACCGGGCAATCAGTTGCTCAACAGCGAAGAGACATTGCCTCTGTCGGCAGGCGGTGCGCGGTCACGCCTCGATTCTGCATGACCAAGCTGCTTCTCATTGTGCGCGGGCTTCGGAGTACCGGATGGATCAGCGATGAGCATGTCGTTCGAGAAATGCCCCGCAAGGCGTGCACTGCCGACCACGCTCAGGCTTGTTGGTTCCGGCGCGCAGGGAGCAGCTTGTTTGATGACGTCGACATGATCGGCATGTCGATCTTCGTCGGCAGAGCATGCCTGGCCGAGCTTCTTGCGCCCGGCTTGTGTGCCGCTGCTGCTGGTCGAGGCTGCGTTGCGGCCGCGTCGGTGTTGAGCCTGCGGTCCGCGGATCACTGTGGACGAGAGGTTGGCGTGTCGGTTGACTTGTCTGCGAGATCGTAGGCGGTGCGATCGGAGCCGAGCTCGGATACACCCTTCCCTAGTTCGGTCCGGAGCAACGTCTGGAAGCTGTCATCATAGGTCGCGATGCTGGTGCGGATCGCCGCTCTCCACTGATCGCCGTGATCCCATGCCTCCGTATAGGCGGCCGCAAGGTCCGACTGCTGCCTGTTGGCGATCATCGCTTCGATGATCGATCGAGCCTGCAGCCGATCCTTTGCGCTTTTTGCGGTCGCATCGCGGTCCTCCTTGCGGCGGGAGCCGACGATCAGCTTGTGGATGGCGTAGCGTTCGGGCGATGGAATGAGGACCGGCACGCCCGGACCGTGCAACAGCACCGCGCGGATCGGCTGGAAGATCAGGTAGTCGAGGAAACGGAGCGGCAGTGCCGCTGCCCCGCCGAGCGCCGGCATCGGGACCGGCTTGCCTGCCTGGTCGTCCGACCACTGGTTCGGCGTCAGGAATTCAACCTTGAAGTTGCCTCTCGACGTGAATTGGGTGGAGACCCTGCCGTCGGCCTGGCTCGGAACCTCGCGGAAGGTCGGATCGACCTGGCGCAGCACCTCCAGGATGGGAGGCATGGAATCCTTGACCGCCACCGAGATTTCGTGGAATTGCGCAAAGTCGGCGTCGCCGGTCTGTATCGCGACCGCATCAAGGCGTCGACCGAGCACGGCGGAGTAGCACTGATAGGCAACAGTGCCGACGAGCACACCCCTCATGCGGAAGAAGCCCGCCTTCGCCAGTCCTTGCACCACCTGGCCAGCCATCGGCAGAGGACGCGGCAGATAGGCCTCGCGCGTCAGTGTGGAAACGAGATGGCGACGTCCCTTGAGATCGGCCTTCAGATCCTTGAATGCTTCGACCCGCTTGGTGATCTCTGGATCGTCGACGGGACCGACATAGCGGCGGTGTTGGCCCGCGCCTTCGGGCTTCGGCGTGTCGAAGTACCAGTATTTTTTGCCCTTCACCTCGACCGCCACGAAGCGGCCGCTCGTGGAAAATTCGGAGGTGAAGCTCTCGTCCAGGCTTCGCTGGACAAGTTCCGAATAGAGCGTCTGGTAGCTGATATCGAGGGCTTGGTTCGACGGCATCTTGGAACTCCGTTATACTATTTTCGCGAGAATAGTATAACTACAGGAATTCTGGAGCAAATCAGCTATACTATTCTCGCAAAAATAGTATAACCATCATTAATTTCAGTGCCTTGGATACATAATCGATAAGCTCCACGAACGCTCCTGGACGGAAATTGGCCGACTTTCCGAGCAATCCGGTCACTTAGCGTCCAATTCCGCGCTTGATGCCGATCGACCAGGGAAATGCCCTCCCCGCCGACTTGACCGGTGACCAATTGCCCGCGCGCCCGCTCCAGCACCGGCCGCCAGGGCACCAGCGCGAACTCATGGGGTCGCTCGATCAAGGCGAACCGCCCACTGTGCAGCGTGAGCAAGCGCCGGTAGACGCCCTCAACCTTGTCGCCGGCCTTGACGTCGACATGGTCAAGGCCGGTGCGCGCGGATATGTCGGCCGCAGTCCTTGCCCGCTCACGGGCCTCGAGCGTCTCGAGCATGTTCCGCGCGTACCGCGCTTGCCCCCCTTGCTCTCGCGCCAGCCCCTGCTCGATCAGCCATTGCCGCCTGGTTCGCAATGCGGTCTCGACTTCCGCGCCGAAGCCGGCCGACACGAACCCATCGGGCTCCTTGCCAACCAGCTTACGATCGAGCCACGTTGCCCCCAGCGCCTGCGGCAGATCTTCAAGCTTCTGCCATGACAGCACCGCGACCCGCACCGGATTGCGCGAGCGCTGCAGCTTCTCGTACTGAAGCGCCCGCTCGAGATAGTCGTTGCCGACATTCCAGCTTCCGTCGACAAGACGGCTCACCATTGCATCGCGCCGCATCGCCTCCAGACGCCGTACGTGCGATCCGACATATTCGCTCGACGCCTGCGGGTCGAACTCCCGGTGCTGGCGGTCGCTATAGACGCCGCGATGCGCGGCGGCGACGCGTGCGATCGTCCGGTCGATCGCACGCGGTTCGGCGGCACGCGATCTGAGTTCCAGGATGGTGTTGCGCACCGGCGGCTCGTCGTTGGCACCGAGCGCGCCGATCTCGGCATAATGCGTTCGCCCGTCCACCCCATCAAGCACGACATAGCGCCGCTCCGTCAGTTCATCGGCGAATCCTTCGCCGACGACCCGTCCGATCAGGCGATTGCCGTCGCGTTCCGGATCGAAGATCGCACAGTCGCCGGCGGCCTTCGACACTCCCGCCGCGGCAAGCTCACGATGCATGGTCTTGATGATGTCGCCGCGTTCCCCCATGCGTCTGAGCTTCGGCTCCAGCTCGGCGTCGATCCGCCAGCGCCCCGGTTCGCTCTCTTCAGCGAGCCCCATCCGCTCCAAGGTTCGCAGCCGTCCGATCCGGGCCGTTTGCCAGACAGGTTCGCGTCCAGACAATGCACCCGGCTCGAGAACCCCGTCCCGAGCATCACGCAGAATCGCCCGGTCGAGCCGCGTGAAGCGCTCGGCCGCGACCTCCTGCTGGAGCTTGCGCGCGACCTCGATCTCGGTTTCGGCGCCGAGCTCCCGGGTGACGAGCTCGGCTGCGCGCGATCGAAAGCCGTGGGCGATATAGTCGCGCGCGATGACGAGATCATTTCCCTCCTCATCCTTGCCGCGCAAGACGATGTGGGTATGGGGATGGCCGGTGTTGAAATGATCCGCCGCAACCCAGTCGAGCCTGGTGCCGAGATCCTGCTCCATCTGATGCATGAGATCGCGGACGAACGGCTTCAGGTCCGCGATCTCCGCACTGTCCTCTGGCGCCACGATAAAGCGGAACTGGTGGCGGTCGTCGGCGCTGCGTTCCGTGAACGCCTTGCCATCGGCGCGGTCGTTGCCCGCATCATAGAGCTCGCCAGGTTCGCCAGCGCGCGTGACGCCATCGCGCTGGACGTAGCGCAGGTGGGCTCGCAACGCACCGGGGTCACCGGCCTTGATGCGAACGATCCGGGCTTTGATCACGACGCGGCGCTGGCCCGGGTTTCGACCACGGCCCGCCAGTACCGCACCTTGCGCGTGGCCGCGGCCAATCCGGCCACCCGTGAACGACGAAGCCCGTTGCGCGACGGCGACAGCCTTGGACGCCTCCTGACGGATGCGTAGAAGATAGCTGGTCGCTTTCCTGGCTCTGCGGTTGCCAATCCGCCCGGGCCTCACGTCGAATTCGTCGTCGATCTCTCGCATGGCGACCATCCGCTGTTTGCAGAAGCCGCCGATATGTGAATTCCACAGGCGCTCGCCAAGACACAGACGCAATTGCGGAGAAGCGCCATTGCATTGGGGCGAACATGGCGACAACGAAGATCTGGAGGACGCCAAATCCCGGGATGTGCAGACAATGGCTTAGGCGCTCTGTAGCGCCAGTGCTTTTATCTTGCAGGTTTGATCGGTCGTCTCATCTGCTTGCTCTCACCAATTGTCGCTTCCTCTCTTTGCTGTGACAAGGTCTTTGCATCGAGCCACGAAGCGTCGCCGGCCACGAGAGTCCCGGTGCGCCGTGCAGGTTTTCGCGCTCGTCGACGGCGATAAATTCGCTGCGACAAGGCAGCCGATAACCGTCGCGGTGCATCTTTCCATCGGTTGGACGGAGCCACATCACAGGCACTACCGCGTGGTCCAGCCGCCCCGCAAGGGGCGTGGCCACAGGCAAGATAACGTGCGTTCCGTCGCCTTGGATCTGCACCAGGTCTCGCTTCCGCCGTGGCGGAGCTCCGTGTTCAAAACGTCGCGTTCATCAGCTCAATCGATCTCCCAAATCAGGCCCTGCGACCTCACGCGGGGGGCGCGAGCAGCCTGCGTTCCTTAACGGCGGCGCGTGCGCTGACGTCCGCCTTGGCGGCGTCCGGATCACCACAGTAGAACGTGCCGCTGGTCCACATCGCGTGCATGATCACGGCGAGTTTGCGCGCTACCACGACGGTTGCCTTGCGGTGCGAGCTGCGTTTGGCGAGCAGATTGCGGGAAAATTGCGGGGCGTGAAGTACGACAGCGTGCATAGAGACCTCCTGACAACATCGGGGACCTCAAGACCAGAAAACGCGGCAGGATTCGCCTGTCAGATTTTGCAGGGATCGGCTCTTTCTTGCTTAAACTTGACCGGATAGCCGCGCGGGCGCCGCGTGACCCCGGCACGCATCGGTGGCATGGCTGTTTCGGTCCTTGCAGGAAATGAACGTGCAGAAAACGCTAGCGCAGCAGGCCGCGCCGCAGGGCTTCCGCGACGCATTGCGCGATCGACGCCGCACCGAGATTGCGGCGCGCATTCTCAAGATGAAAGACCACGGTACGCGGTGCGATCTCGACCAGCAGCGCGATGTCGGCTGCGGTCTTTCCCTGCGCGATCCAGGCGAGACACTGCTGCTCGCGCTGCGTCAGGTCGACGGCGAGGGCTTGTGGTATGGCGGCTCGGCTGAGCCCGACACTGACATGCGCGTGAAAATAAAGTCCAGCGAGTTGCACGACGTCCCTCATCTTGGCCGCGAGCTTCTCGAGCTGAATTTCTCGATCGTTGGTCGCTAGGGTGAAGGCGGCGGTCTGACCAAACCCGCCGCGAATCGGGACGGTGATGCCCGATCTGATCACGAACGTCCCCGCTTCATCGAAGAACCGGCGCTGCTCGCGGCTGCCGTTCGGGGCCGACGGGCTACCTGTCCAGCTGAACAGGCCATGCTCGGCGCGTGCGCGGATCACCACGGGGTCAAGCTCCTGGTAGCGCAGGCTGAAATAGCGGCTGGTCCAGGATTTTGGATAGGACGAGATCAACGTCGGCGCCTCACCGGCAAACCGCAGATAGGCAAATCGTTCGAAGCCGATCTTCTCGGCAAAGCGATTGGCGACACGTTCGAAGGCATCCACGTCGTCCGCGGTGTGGAGTGCATCGATGAACTCCTGGAACGTATTCTCGATCTCGCTCATCTCACCTTCCACCAACCGCGGCCTCTGCCGGCCGCGCTTGCAAGACCGCTGTCACGCGGCCAAGGCTGGTGGCCCAGAGCTCACCAGTCGAGCCTAGACAGGCGTGAACACCCATAGCGGCGGCGTGTCGCTGTCCGCCGTTATCGTGTGATTGCTGCCATTGATGTTCAAGTGCTTGCCATCCTGGTCCGTCGAAGCCCGTCCGGCGAGATGCGTCGCTTGCTCGCCAGCGGCGAACCTAGGGGATATCTCGATAAAAATAGCAATCGCCGCCGCGCCGCAAACGACGAATACGCCGTCATTTCAGGACATGCCAGCCTCAAGCGACTAGCGTTCGGCAGCGAAGCAGCCGGGCTTGTCGGCGCGCGGCTCCCGCGTGCGTGCTGGCCCACGCGCTGCCAAACGTTCAACACCACGGGTTCAGACAGAACGCACCCTCACCGTCTGTCGGGCCGCCACCGGTTTGACTTACTCTCATGTCCTGTTTGTTGGAGGCGTCTTGATGCTCGTCAGGTTGAAACACGCGCTTGTCATTGCCGCGGCCGTCGGACTTGTTCACGCCGATGCGGCCGAGCTGCCAGGGGTCACGGCGACCGAGATCAAGATTGGTGCCACGTTCCCGTTCAGCGGGCCGGCTTCACAATTCGGCGCCTATGGAAAGGGTGTGATCGCCTATATCAACGCGCTCAACGATCGGGGTGGGATCAACGGTCGGAAGATCAACCTGGTTGCGCTTGACGACGCCTATAGTCCGCCGAAGGCGGTCGAGCATACGCGCAGGCTTGTCGAGGGCGAGGAGGTCGCCGTCATCTTCAGCCCGCTCGGCACCGCCACCAATTCAGCGATCGTCCGCTATCTTAACTCGAACAAGATCCCTCACCTTTTCGTGGTCAGTGGCGCGGCAAAGTTCACCCATGCCAGGGAGTTCCCCTACACCACGACCTCGCAGCCGAGCTATGCGACCGAAGGCAAGGTCATTGCGCGCTTCATCGCAACGAGTCTGCCCGAAGCCAGGATCGGCGTGCTCTACCAGAACGATGATCTGGGCCGGGACTTCCTCGGCGCCTTCAAGGATGCGCTCGGCGCGGCCTTCGACAAGCAGGTGGTGGCAGCGCAGTTCGAGGTCACGCAACCGACGATCGAGTCCCAGATCCTGACGCTCAAGGCTGCCGGGGCGAATGCGCTGTTTGTCGCCGGAGCGCCGAAGTTCGCCGCCCAGGCGATCCGCAAGGCCCATGAATTGAACTGGAAGCCGCTGATTGCGGTTCCCTCGGTTGCAAGCTCGGTCTCGGCGACACTGGTACCGGCCGGGCTCGAGGCATCGGTCGGCGTGATCTCCTCATCGTTCTACAAAGATCCGAATGATCCGAAATGGACCGACGATCCGGCCATCAGATCGTACCGGACGCATTTTGCAAAGTATCTGGCGGGCGCAGATATGGGCGACACGCTCTACCTTGCGGGAACACAGCAGGCCGAGCTTCTGGAGCAGGTGTTGCGCCAGTGCGGCGACGACCTCTCCCGGGAGAACATCAACCGGCAAGCCCACAACATCAGGGATTTTGCGCTGCCGACATTCCTCGACGGGGTCCGGGTCAACACCAGCCCGACTGTCAACCAGGCCATTACCCAGATCAAGCTGCGCCGCTGGAGCGGACGGGCATGGGAGGAGTTCGGCGAGTTGCTCGGTGTGTCCGGCGCGGACTAGCGAGCGATTGGCAGACGCGCTGATCGAGCATCTGAAGGCAACTGAGGCGGCATTGCCGGTTCAGCTGTTTCCCCGGTGCGGGAATCCTTATCTCTCCAGCCTTTTCAAGCAATTGATCTGCGATTGGCCAGCAAGCACCGGCATTGAGCACCAGGAGTGTGCTGACTAATCACTGCTCACTGGCTGCTTGCTCACGCTGCGTCACGCTAGGTTTGGACCGTACAAACCCGCATGAAGGACCAGTTCGAATGATACAAGGCATTGTCGTGATCGTCACCAAGCCCGGCATGAGAGCCGAGGTGCTCGAGATTTTTCAGCGCAACGTGCCTGCCGTTCACGCCGAGGCCGGCTGCATCGAGTATACGGCCTTTACCGACTTCCAGGACTATGGTCCTCCGCAGACACCCTATGGCAACGACACCTTCATCATTGTCGAAAAATGGGAAAGCGTTGCGGCGCTGAAGGCGCATGCCCGTTCCCCGCACATGGCAGCCTATGCCGAGCGCGTGAAGGACAAGCTCGCGAGCCGCACGGTGCATCTCTTGCAGCCCGTATCCAGATAGCCAGCTGAGCCGACGGAGCGCCGACCTTGTCTGAGGATGCTTTGGTAACACGCGATGCCCATGGCGGCGTCTCCGTGCTGACGATGGTCTATCGACCCTACAATCTGATCGGGCCGAAACTGATCGATGCCCTGGTGGAGCAGATCGAGGCCGCGCGCGATGCCGGCAGCCGGGCGATTGCGATCCGCAGCGGATTGCGGCATTTTTCCGCCGGAGCCGATCTCGATATTTTCGACCAGCGCGTTGCGGGTGGCGACGCCGGCGGCGAAGGCCGCCGGATGACCGGCCTTGAATTCCTCCGCTTCATGGAACTGCTGCCGATTCCGGTCATCGCAAGCGTCCATGGTGCCTGCCTCGGCGGCGGGCTCGAGCTCGCCCTGTCCTGCGACTACATCATCGCAGCCGCCTCTGCGAAGATCGGCTCGGTCGAGGCGACGCTTGGGCTGCACCCGCTGCTCGGCGGCATCCAGCGGCAGGTCCAGCGCATCGGCGCGGCGCGGGCCAAGGAGATGTCGATGCTGGCACGCCGCTACGATGCGCCGACCCTCGAGAAATGGGGCCTGATCAATCTGACCGTGCCCGACGAGGCGCTTGAGCAGGTCACGATGACGATTGCCGAAGAATTCGCACAGGGTCCGACGCTCGCGCATGCCGCAACCAAGGAGCTGGTCCATATTGCGGTCAACGAGGGCGTTGACGCCGCCGATCAGGCCATGGCGCGGATTCAAGCGCCGATATGGGCCTCGGAGGACCTGAAGACCGGGCTTGCCTCGTTTCGGGCGAACGGGCCGGGACTGGCCAGGTTTACGGGGCGCTGACCATGAGCGGGCCCCTGAAAGGATTGCGCGTCGTCGACTTCTCCCGTGTTCTTGCCGGGCCGCTCTGTGCACGCACATTGCAGGATCTCGGCGCCGAGGTCATCAAGATCGAGCCGCCGCGGCCGGACCTTTCGCGGTTTGCCTTCCCCTCGAGCGAGGGGATGTCCGGCTATTACGCACAGCAAAACGCCGGCAAGCGCAATATCAGCATCGATCTCAATCTGCCGGGCGCCCGCGAACTGGCGCTCAAACTCTGTGACACCGCCGACATCGTGGTGGAGAATTTTCGCGCCGGAACGCTCGGCTTCTTCGGCCTTGATTACGAGACCCTGGCAAAACGCAATCCGCGCCTGATCTATGCATCGATCACGGGCTACGGCCAGGGCGGCCCGTGGTGCAGCCGCATGGCCTACGCGCCGACCGTGCAGGCGGAAGTCGGCTTCACCGCAAACAGCGTTCGCCACTACGGGGAGGCGCTGCGCGAGCCACGGACCGACAGCCTTTCCCATGGCGATGTCTACACCGGATTGCAGGCGGTGATCGCGATTCTGGCGGCGTTGAACAGCAGGCAAAAGACGGGACGCGGACAATTCATCGATGTGGCGATGGCCGCGACCTTGCTCGCGATCAATGAGCGCGCCCATCTCGATCTGTCGGACGATGACATCGGGGCCGAGCCCGCCATTCTGGGAGCGACCGACTGCGCCTTTTTCACCGGGCCCGGGGGGCGAGCATTTCACCGTCGCGACCAGCATTGTCGGGAGCCGGACGTTTCCGTCCTGGCTGCGCGCGATGCGGCGGGTCGATCTCGCGGACGATCCGCGGTTTGAAACGGCGGCGGCGCGGCGGATCCATTTCGGTGCCCTGCACCAGATCATCCAGACCTGGATCCTGACCTTCCCGGACATGGCAAGTCTCGATGCCCAGTTCGACGAAGCCAAGATCGCGATGGGCGAAGTCCGCTCGGTCAAGGAGCTCGCCGGTTCGGATTGGAGCGCATATTGGGGCGCAGTGCAGCGCGTCCCGGATCGCAGCGGCGGCGAATATCGCCTGCCCGGCCGGCCGTGGCGGTTTTCGGACGAGCAGTTGGCGCCGCCGGGTCCCCCCGCCTTCCAGGGTGAGCACAACATCGAAGTCTTGAGCGAGCTCGGCGTTTGTGCGGCGGAATTGGCGCGGCTCGCCGCGGCCGGGGTGCTGATCAGTCATCCCCGCGCACAAGCGGCCGAGGATTGAGCCCGGCCGCCCGACTGCATCCGACGGCGCGCCGACGCCTGATGTTGCGTCATCTTGCCGGGCGCTGCGCTCGCGCTTCCTCTTCCGCGAACGATCGAAAGGCCCGTGGTGGTTCAGCCGCGACAGGCGGCGGCCGGCCGGCTCGATCTGGCGTGCACGACGGCGACACTAGGGCAGACGACGGCGCAGCGCCCCGCACAGCTACAGAAGAACCGGTCGGCGAAGCCATGAGCTCCTCGATCATGCACGCATGGTGTTGATTGAAACAACCCGAAGCCGGTTTATGCCGCAAAGGCAATCGCTAGGATTATCGCAATTTGCTCCGAATAGTCCGAACCAGGCGCAATTCGGCACGAAGATTCAAGCTGCAAGGCAGCCCCGCACGAGCAATCAGACGCAAGCCGCCCGGCGCGGGCGATCGGGCGCAAGAAGGCGCAAAACAAGGGAGTAAGGAACGATGGCCGTGAAATCGCCTGCGGAACATCAAAAGGCCGACCGGCAAACTGTGTTCGCCCCATTGGAAGGTGTACGTGTCCTGAACCTTGGTGGCATCTGGGCTGGGCGGGTCGCGTCGATGCTTCTTGCAGACCAGGGCGCGGATGTCATTGACATCAACAAGCCGGGCGGCGCGGCCATCCCTGCGCGGGCGCTTCTGTCCCGCGGCAAGCGCGAGCTTGAGCTTGATCTTGCCTGCGACAGCGGCCGCGGCCGTGCCGTTCGCCTCGCTGAGACGGCTGATATCGTCATCGACAATCTCGGCCCCGGGCGAAGTGCCAGATTCGGGCTCGACTACGAGACGCTGAAGCGGGCCAACAATCAACTGGTCTATATTTCGATGCCTGCCATTGCGTCGGGCACGCCCACCTCAGGGCAAGGCCAGTGGGAGGCCGCGGTTGCGGCATCCGTCGGCGTCTTCACCGATATCCATGCGCTGGGGCCAGTCCTCGGAGGCAGGCCGAACTTCACCGCGCTGCCGATGGCGTCCGCCTATGGCGGCGTGCACGGCGCGATCGCAGCGTCTGCCGCCTACCTGCACCGGTTGAACACCGGGCGAGGCGCTCACGTCGAAGTCCCCTTGCAGGACGCGCTGCTGTCGGCAATGGCGCTTTTGATCATGAGGATCGAGAACCAGCCGCAATATTTCGACCTGCCGCCGATCGACAAGTCCATGAGCGAGGTTGCCCTACCGATCCTGCGGGATCTCGAGGCCCATCTTGCGCCAAAACACCGCGCCGCGATCAAGTCCCACCTTGCCGGGGCGGCGCAGCCCTTCTTTGCCAATCATCGCTGCAAGGATGGCCGCTTCATCTTCATCAACGCGATCGGTCATGTCCATCAGCCGAGGGCTTGTCTTGAGGCGCTCGGCCTCCTCAACGATCTGATCGCCGAGGGCATCACGGTTGCAAGCCCATATGATGTCGCGACTGCCGGCAGCAATGTCAGCGATTCCGGCGGCCTGTCCGTTGCCTGGAGAAAACGCATCTTCGCGCTGATGTCAGAACGACTGCTGACCAAGACCGCGGCAGAGTGGGAAGCTACGCTGCAGGCGGCCGGCGTTCCCGTCTCAGTGGTCCGGAGCACCGAGGAGTGGTTGAACTTGACCGCGGCACTCGAGGCCGGCTGTGTCAGCATGCTCTATGATCCACGGTTCGGCACGACGCGGCAGGCGGGCCGCTTCGTCACCATCGCCGGCGAAGGCCTGCACTCGCCGAGGCTCCGTGCGCGCAGCGAAGGCCATGGCGAATGGTTGCGATCACGACTTGCCCCGGCCGGCGCAGTGAAAGCCGGCGGCGCGAATATCCTCGAAGGTCTGCGCGTCATCGATCTGTCGAATGTGATTGCGGGACCGGTTGCCGCGCGGACGCTGGCCGAGCTTGGCGCGGATGTCATCCGCATCGACCCGGTCCATCCCCAGGCAGGGCCGCGCATGACGATGTGGTTCGGGGTCGATGTCAATCAGGGCAAGCGCGCCGTCATCCTCGACCTCAAATCCGAGCGGGGGCGACGCGCCTTCCACCGGATGGTGCGCGACTGCGACGTTCTCGTGCACAACTTCCTGGATCGATCGCTCGAGGGGATCGGCATCTCGGAACAGCAACTGCGCCGGATCAATCCCGAGCTCACGATCTGCCAGATCAGCGCGTGGGGCGGCCCGGACGGAGGTCCGTTCAAGGATTTTCCAGCCTATGACCCTGTGCTTCAGGCTGCGACGGGCATTACAACGCGGTTCGGCTCGCCAGAGGCCCCCGTGATGCACGGCCTTGCCTCCTGCGTCGACTACATCACCGGCTTCTCTGCAACGCTCGGCATGCTGCACGCCCTGATCGCGCGCAGGCTCGGCCGCGGTGCGTCTGATGTCAGAACCTCGCTCGCCATGGGGGCGCAGCTCGTCCAGTTTCCCTTCATGGTGCAAGCCGACGGTGTCGAGCAGCAGGTGCCTTCCGGCCAGGACACCCAAGGCTACGGCGCGCACTACCGGCTCTACCGTGCCAAAGACGGCTGGATTGCATTGTGCAGCCGTCCGTCCGAGCTTGGCAGGATCGCAGGTCTGCTCAATAGCGCCGACAACTCCGAGGCGGCAATCAGCGCGGCGATCGAAGGGCTGTCAACGCCTGAGATCTCAAGGCGCATCAGCCCGGTCCCGTCGGCCAGCGCGACTGCCGTGACCCGGCTCGATCAATTGCGCGACGCCATCCTGATTCCGGAAGCATCGCAAGCCGACCGGCAGCTGGACGGGCGTCCCTTGCTGATGATCGAACGCGAGCATCCAAGTGGCCACCGCACGGCCCTGCCCGTTCCTTCATGGTATCGCTCGGCCATCGTGCCGCCCGCGCTGCTGGCGCCGGCGCCAAAGCCCGGGAGGGATACCGAGGAGGTATTGGCCGATCTCGGTTACAGCCAGACCGAAATTGACGAGCTGATCGCTGTCCGCACGGCCGCAACCGCCTGGCCGATATCGCCTGACTATTTCCCAAAGGTCCGCCGCGACGCCTGATCGCTCTGCCGGCACATCGTTCGTCTCCAGTTATGGACCTGCATCATGTTGTTTGACTTTCACCGTCTTGAGCCGATCGAGCGCTATAAGCTGCTGCTGGCCACCGTGCTGCCCCGGCCGATCGCCTGGGTCACGACCCGCGACAGGGCGGGCGCAGTCAATGCCGCGCCGTTCTCGTTCTTCAACGTTTTTGGCTCGGATCCCGCAACCGTTGGCATCGGCATTGGCAGCCGCTCGCCTGGTGAGCCCAAGGACACCCGGCTCAACATCCGCACCAACGAGCAGTTCGTGGTCAACCTCGTCCCCTATTCGCTCGCCGAACAGATGCGGATCACGTCGATCGCCTTCCCGAACGGCGTCGAGGAGCCGACCGAGGCGGGACTGACGCTCGCGCCCGGCGAGTTCGTGGCTATTCCAAGGATTGCGCAGGCACCAGTCGCGATGGAGTGCAGCTTCATGCAGGAGATCGCGCTCGGTTCGTTCAGCCTGGTGCTGGGTCGGATCCATTGCATGCATATCGCGGACGAAGCGGTGATCGATCCTGACCGCAAGCACATCGACGCCGAGAAGCTCGATCTGATCGGACGCATGGAGGGCGGATGGTACGCACGCACGACAGCGCGCTTTGAGCTGCCCAACATTGCGCTTGAAGACTGGATCCGGGACGCGGCGAACCAGCGCGCGCGCCAAACGCGGGCAGCTGATTGACGTCAGCCTATCGTCGAACAACCAGATCGATGCCCACTCGGAGTTTGCCATGCTCGCTTTGCTCAACGACATCCTTGATGCCCATGGAGGCCTTGCAAGGTGGAACGCACTCTCCAGAGTGACGGCCACCATCGTGACCGGGGGCGAGCTCTGGGGCATCAAGGGCCTCATTCAGGACCAGAACCCGCGGCAAATGACGGTGTGGTTGCACGAGCAGCGCGCATCGGTCCAGCCGTTCGGAGCACCGGATCAGAGAACAGCCTACTCGCCATCCCGCATTGCGATCGAGAAAACCGATGGCACGCTCGTCGCCGAGCGGCAGGATCCGAGGGATTCGTTCGCAGACCATCAGAAAACGACGCCGTGGGACGGGCTTCATCGCGCCTATTTCAACGGCTATGCCCTGTGGACCTATCTGACGACCCCGTTCCTGCTGAGCCTGGAGGGGGTCGGCATCACCGAGATGCCCGCCTGGCACGAGGGGCCGGAGCGCTGGCACAGGCTGCGTGCGCGCTTTCCTGCCGGGCTTGCTACCCACAGCACGGAGCAGGACTTCTTCTTCGACAGCACACTCCGGCTCCGCCGGCATGATTATGCCGTGGACGTTGCCGGCTCTTTCCCGGCGGCCCAGCTCGTCCATGACTATGGCGAGGCCTGTGGCATTCGCTTTCCAACAAAGCGGCGCGCCTATCAGCGCGACCAGGATGAACGCGTTATCCGGGATCCGCTGATGGTGTCGATCGACCTGAGCGAGTTTCGGTTTTCGTGAGCTGGCCGACACGGGCATCGATCGAGGCGACAACATGAGACTGACATGAGACCGGCCCGCTGCTCTCCGGGTCGTGCTAATGAAAAATGGCCTGCCGGCAAATACCGGCAGGCCAAGTTGGAAGACGTACGCCGCGGCAGCAGACACCGGAAGCGCTTGCGCATGCGGCCGACGGACATTGCCTTGATAGCGGCGTGCTCGGATCCGATAAAGCCGGCCGCAGTTGTTTCTGTGTGAACGCGTGGTCAATATTGTATGGTGTTGACGGCCCTGCTCGACCCGTGTCGCCTCTGCTCCGGTTGCGCGACTTGATTGCTCAACATTCGTCAACAATACTGTGGCTCATCGGACGCGCTTCGCGCGCCGACCAACGATCTGGCTTCTGACCGTGGACCGACTGACCAGCATGGCGGTGTTCGTCAAGGTGGCCGACCTCGGCTCCTTTGTTGCGGCTGCCAAGGAACTGCGGCTGTCGCCAACCATGATCGGCAAGCACATCCGGTTTCTCGAGGAGCGACTTGGCTCCCAATTGATCAATCGGTCGACCCGCCGGCAGGGCCTCACCGAGCTCGGTCGGAATTACCTTGAACATTGCCGTCATCTGCTGGAGGCAGCCGAAGCCGGTGACGTGCTCGCCGAGCACGCCCTGAAGGCGCCACGGGGCAAGCTCCGGATCACAACCTCGGTGGCATTCGGCTCATACAGCCTGGCGCCAGCGGTGGTTAGGTTCATGAATAAATACCCTGAGATCAGCGTAGAGATTGTCCTGAGCGACCGGATGCTCGACCTGCTCGAGGACGGCATCGATGCTGCAATCCGCTTCGGCAAGCTCGGCGACTCAACGATGATGTCGCGCTCGCTCTCGTCCTACCGGGGCCTGGTCTGCGCCGCGCCGAGTTACCTTGCCGAGCGCGGTATGCCGGTCTGCCCGCAAGATCTCGCTCACCATGACTGCTTGCATTTTGGCGGCTGGGCGGAAGGCCAGCGCTGGACCTTTTTCGGGCCGGATGGTGAGGTGGAGGTTGAGGTCAAGAGCCGCTTGAGCATCAACAGCGCGTTCGGGATAAGGTACGCTGCACTCGCGGGCGCGGGTATCGTGCTGATGCGGGATGAACTCCTGGTCGACGACGTCGCGGCCGGCCGCCTGGTGCACCTCTTGCCGGAATACAAGACCGCTTCGCGCGAACGGCATATCGTCTGGCTGAAGAACCGCCGGATGACGCCGAAGCTCCGGGCCTTCATCGATTTTATCGCCGAGGTCTACGGCTAGCCTCCGCCAGCAAAGTTGCAGCTGGTCCTTCAAGCCTGCCGGTAAGGCCGCGCCCTCGACACGGTCGCCGCCCATGTTGCCCGATGCCTCCATCTCAGTAGCGGCACGGAGCAGAGGTGGCGTAAGGAGCGCAAACTCTGCCGGCCAAGCCGAACATGCGGCGTGCCCGGCTTGTCGACCGGTGGGGCATAGCTCCGCCTGTCACCGTCCCTTGAAGGAGGCCGCCCTTCGCTCGACAAAGGACTGAATACCCTCCAGCATGTCCTGGCTGTTGAAGACGCGCTGCTTGATCTCGGGAATATAGCCGACAGCCTCGCGTTCCGCGGCGTCGATGTACTTCAGCGCCGCTTCCTTGGTCACCTGAATACCGAGCGGCGCATTCCTGGTGATCAGCTGCGCGAGCTCCATGGCCCGCTCGATCTGCTGTCCCGGCTCGACGATCTCCTGCACGAAGCCGATTCTGCGCGCTTCCTCGGCATCATATTCGTCGCAGAGGAACAGGTGATACATCGCGTTGCCCCACCCTGCCCTGGTAAGATAGCGAAAATGGGCACCCCCGAGGGGAGCAATCCCGCGCCTTGATTCCATCTGACAGAAGCGGCTATCTCTGGCCGCGACCACGATATCGCCTGCAAGCATCATCTCGACGCCGATCGTAAAGACGATGCCTTGCACGGCGGTGATGATCGGCTTGCGGCAACGCCGCTTGAGTGCGAACACGTCGACGTTCTGTTCCGGGATGTCGACCTTTTCTGCCTTCGGGCCGAAGAACTTCGGCATGTCGAGGCCTGCCGTGAAGTCACGGCCCTCGGCGCAGATGACGCCGACCCAATACTCGTCGGTACGATCCAGCACCGTCATGGCTTCCGACATCTGCAGCATCATCTGCGGCTGAAAAGCATTCTTTTTCGCCGGGTTATCAATGATGATCTTGAACACATGGCCATGCGCCTCGGCGCGAATGCGCCCCGTCTCGACCTTTTGCTCGCCCACCGCGTCTCTCCCTCGCTTCCGTTGTCTGAGCCCGTGAAGCAGTCGTCCTGTCGATTTCGCGCTCGCCCTAACAAGATTGGCAAACGGCACTGAAGCGCCTGACGTCCCTCGGTCCACTGGCAGCGCCCGTGGTACCTGACCTCCATAGTGAATGATTTTGGACCGATAAAGTCAGCGCCGGTTGTTTTGCCATACACCGTCGGTTTGCGATCACGTAACGCATTGAGAACTCTGCGGGTCTTAATATCGCCCCGGGTTCGCTTCAGATTGGCAGTCTTCGAATTTACTTTGCAGTCTCAGTCCAGATTCTGACAATCTCAGTCCAGATTCTGACAATTCACAGCTTTCTCGCTTGTTGAGATCGTTACAGAATTCTCCGTTGTCAGAATGACCGTCGTGCCGGCTGCAAACCCGCGACACGGCGTACGCGCCGCCTTAGGCCGACAGCAACGGCGCCTTGGTTCCTAGTTTTCGGAAGTGAGCTGGGGATCTCAGCGAGGCCAAGTCCACGTGCTTCGCTGCTGGGCGCCCCGTCACCTCCATCCAGCGACAGCCAGCGTTAGCTAACGAGGGTGAGTTCAATCCATCATGGAGGAATTTGAGCTAGTGAGAGTATTTCAAGAGTAGCGCCATCAAAGAGCGTCCGCCCGTCTCGCGCTCACAGCTGGCGACCCTTGCCCTCCGAAGGCAAAGGTCACACGTTCGAATCGTGTCGGGTGCGCCAACTATCCTTATCGTCCAAAATGATGCGCGTGTTCTATCTCGATCTACAGCGCGCACGGGATTGTCTGAGTAAGCAACCTGATCAAAATCGCCACTGCTAGGCGACGCCGATCGGGCCGAACTGCGAGTCGTCTGGTGCACGCCCTGATCGGAGTATGGACAGGCTGTCTGTTCTCCGTCACAAGCCAATTTCAGGCGACTAGGCCAAGTCCCCTCCACGTCTAGGTGTAGGCATCTGAGCAGGCGACGCCATTGTTCCGTAAGGGCAACAAGCTGACTCATGCGGGGCAGCAACAACGGGCGCAGCGCCAGTGGCGTACTTGGGTTGCATCTAGATCACTGTGCGGGCACGAGCGCCGGGGCGCCCTTGTCCTTGATCAGGAGCACCAGGAATTTCGCCGGCTGAGTGGCGCTCGCGTTCCGGTCGACGACATGAACGTCGGCAGGGCCTTCATAGAAGGACTGTCCCGGCGTCAGTGTCACCTCTTGTCCGCCCTTCAGCTGCATCACGACGGAGCCTTCCAGCACGTAAACAAACCCATGTGCATTGTGCCGATGGATGGCGCTCGAGCCGCCGGGTGCATGCTCGACCGAGATCATCAGAGCTTCGCGGCCGGGACTCTCCGCAAGGTCCTTGGACATCAGTGGCGCGACCTTCGGCTGCTGAGCCACCGCCGTGCCGGCCGTGAGGCACAGAAGAATCAATGCCGCGAGTTTGATCGTCATGGTCGCCTCCTTAGTTCGCCCGGGATCCGCCCCTGAGAGACCGGGCGCACCTCCCGTGGAGATCAGGCCGCTGCCTTTGAGCGGCGGATCCATTCGTCCAAACCGATGCGGCCGAGGCGCGCCTCGCCGAGCGGCACGAGCGAGTGCTCGCTGACCCGGCCGCCCCAGTATC
Source organism: Bradyrhizobium sp. USDA 4503 (assembly GCF_054055815.1). Classification (NCBI taxonomy): domain Bacteria; kingdom Pseudomonadati; phylum Pseudomonadota; class Alphaproteobacteria; order Hyphomicrobiales; family Nitrobacteraceae; genus Bradyrhizobium; species Bradyrhizobium sp. USDA 4503. The sequence goes on along the minus strand of NZ_JBSRXS010000001.1, from coordinate 615,455 downwards.
GGGCCTCGGGATCGCTCACGACCTCGCGCGGATCGCCAACCGCCTTGAGATAGCGGGAGATAATTTCGTTGAACGGGGCGCGTTCCGGCCCTGCGATCTCGACGATGCCGCCACGCGGCGGCGCGAGTGCCACATCGGCAACGATGGCGGCAACGTCGTCCGACGCGATCGGCTGGAACAGGATGGGCGGGAGCCTGACTTTGTTGCCGTCCACGCTTGAATCGGCGATGCCGCCGAGGAACTCCATGAACTGGGTTGCGCGGACGATGGTGTATGGGATGCTGGAGGTCTCGATCAGTTTCTCCTGGGCGACCTTGGCGCGGAAATAGCCGTTGTCGGTCCGGTCGGTCGCGACGATCGACAGGGCGACATGGTGCCGGACGTTCGCTGCGGCCTCGGCCGCGAGAAGGTTGCGGCCGGAGGTCTCGAAGAATTCCAGCACCGCCTTGTCTTCGAATGAGGGCGAGTTGGCGAGGTCGATCACCACCTGCGTGCCCGCCATGGCCTCCTTGAGTCCTTCGCCGGTGATGGTGTTGATACCGCTTCGGGGCGAGGCGGCCACGACCTCGTGCCCGCCTTGGCGCAGAATGGCGACGGTCTTCGAACCGATCAGGCCGGTACCGCCGATCACAACGATCTTCATGGTGATCCTCCGTTGTCGTTAGACGTGCTCAGGTTCTAGCTTCAAGGGATCATGAGCGCATCGCTCTACGGTCGTTCGAGCGATGTTGGGGCGGGCGAGAAGCGAGATAAACTCACCCGGCCGCATTCAACGATACCATACGCGAGGCTTTGCCGGCGGTCCGTGATCGGTCAACAAGGTTGATCGATCTGCAGCCGCCCGAACGACTCATTTGCGCGTTGAGAGGGAGCGTGTGCCCCAGGCTGCCGGGTTCAGGTCTTGTTGGGGGCGCATGTCGGCGGCGGCCGGCGCCGGGCGGTAGCGCCGGATCGCGCCGATGATCACGACCACGAAGGATACCAGCACGATGCCTTGGACGATGGCGAACGGCGGCTCGGCCGGCGGCACGCTTGGGGCCAGCGCATGCAATGCCGGCACTTTCAGGAAGGACTGGATCACCAGCACGAAGACGTTGAGATACAGCGAGAGGAGCGCAGTGAGCACGTACATCCAGCGCCAAGATCCCGCGAGCCTCCTGCCGTAAAGCCCAAAACAGGCGATCCCCGGCAGAACCAGCGAGAGGATGGAAATCATGTGGGACGGCAACAGCTTATCGAACAGCAGCGGGGGAATCAGAAGCCCCGAAGCGCTGGTCAAGATGGTGGATGCAAGGAAAACGGCGGTGAGGTTCGGCATCCGCTTCGAGCCGAGCATCCCGAACATCACGACCAGGCCCGCCCCGATTGCAACCAGGCTGATGATCACGTGGACCATTGTGAACGTCGCCAAGCTCATACCCAGCATCATGATGCGCCTCCGAATTCGATCCAAGCCATCGTCGCCTCCATCTGTTTCGTAGGCCCACCGTTTAACGGATCGAGCGTACGCGTGCCCCAGAGGGATTGAGGCGGTTGTAGAGATATTGCTGCTTAGTGGACGCCCTCGACAATTTCCGGGAGTTTATGCATACGCGAGGGTCCGCAGCGGACGCTGCAAGTGACCGGGTGCGATCGAATCCGGGCAGCCAGGCCGGGGCCGCTAACCGGTGCAGCCGATAGGCGGACGCGCAAGAATGGCAGCAATCGCTCTACAGCCAGGGCAATCGCTCTGGCGCGGCGGCACCTTCGGTCCGCTAAATCATCTCCGTGCCCATATTGACGCACGGATGAAAGATGATCCGAAAAGCATCATCGTACCCCGCAAGCCGCGCCACAGACGCGGTAACGGCCGGCCCGGGCAGCACTACCCGCCCGCGTGAGCGGCCCGAACCTAGCTTCAGGTCGAAACTGCCGTGACCAAGCGCTCAGCAAAACGACCGACAGGTTTTACGGAGGGCCGATGCGTCCGCGGGACGTATATTCCCTCGGATCGGGCGGCGGAGATCACCAGATCGCTGAGCTTCACCGGCCCATCGCGCGTGCTGGCGCAATTCTCCGCGGACGATGGCTTTCCAGGCACGGCGGCTGCCGAGAGCGGAGTGCTGCGGCACTTTGCTTTCAGGCTCGGAGACGTTGACGGGCGTTCCGACATTCTCACGCAGAGCGCCCCGATACACGATGCGAGAATGCTCGAACATATGCTGCCTTTCGTAGACACGCGCACGTCCAATGGCGGGCCGGGCGCGAAGAGCAACGCTTTAACCTCCGCCAATCGTGAAAAGCCGCGTCAAGCGAACTTTCCCACCGCCGGGGGCCAGCGAGGGAGCTTTGCCCGCACCATCTTCTGGGGCGTCCACGCGTTTCCCGCTACGAATGCCAAGGGTGAAACACGGTTCATCAAATTCAAGGTCGAGCCGGCGGGGAAGTCATGCTGTCCGAGGACGAAGCTAGGACAAAGTCCGTCGACGTCTGGAACGATGATCTCGAGCTGCGGATCACGGCACGCGATGTCCGCTTTAGCGTGCTGGCGGTGCTCGATCGTCCTAGCGATCCGATAATGGACGCCGCCATCCGCTGGCCGGACGAGGACAAGCGCGAAGCGGTGCGGCTGGGCACGATCGTCATCACCGGTTTGGAGACGAACGAGGTGTGGAAAGGGTTGGCCTTCGATCCGGCAAATCTCGCCGAAGGCATCGGGCATCCGCCGGACGCGGTATTTGCGGCCCGCTGCGCCGCCTACGCCGCATCACGGACCGGGGGGCGCTGACCTGACTTTCCATGCTTCTGCTTCCGTCGAACCCAGTTTTTCGCGGCGCCACGCGCCGGGACTCACACCGGCGGCGGACGAAAACACCCGCGTGAAATGACTTTGATTGGCGAAGCCGGCGGATATCGCGATTTCCGATAGCGGCAACTCGCGAATGGCCATCAACTGCTTGGCCACCTTGACGCGCTGCCGAAGCAGCCACCGGTGTGGCGGCAGACCGGTGGAGACACGGAACGCGCGGGAGAAATAGCTGACCGAGAGGTCGAACTCGGCCGCGATCTGCTGCAGCGAAACCGTTCCTGCGAGATTGGCTTCGAGCCTTTCGCAAGCTCGCCGGACCTGCCACGGAGCAAGGGCGCCGCGTGCGGGCTTGCTGACATGCAGGCCGCCATAGGCCTCGGCGACGTGCGCCGTGAGCGCAAGCATCATGTGATCGACGAAAAGCTGGTTCGCTTCGGATGGCCGGCGCAATGCCTGCATGAGCGAAGCCACGATATTGCGAACGATTTCGTCGCGGAAGCCGGTGCCGAACTGGCAGTCGAGTTGGCCCACGCGCCGCGCGCCGGCCTCTTGCGCGACACCGTTAAGCGCCAGCGCCGGCAGGTAGAAGTGAAGGGAGTGGAACGGCCTTTCGATCACGAAGCGCGGATTGTACTTCAGGTCGTAAAGGTACGTCGTGCCCGCCTTCACGTCGGGCCTGACCACGCACTTGCCCCGCTCCCAATATTCGCAGTTGGGATAGTCGCGAAGTTTCAAGCTGACGATGTACGCGTCTTCGAGGGGAATTTCGCCGCAGAGACCGTGAACGGGATTGTCGTCCCGAGTTTCGGTGACGGCGACGTTGACACCTCGGATGGACCGAGTGGTCAGCGATGACGGTGCCTCTCGAAGGCGAAGAAATTCGCTGTACTTCTGACCGTGGAAGCCGCTCTGCGCCATGGGCCGGTCCTGCTGGCCGTGCCGGGCGGCGGATGTCGTCATCCCCGCACGGTGCGTGGACTATCGGACGCCAGAAAGCGGTCGTCCAGCATTCGTCGAAGTTTCACTGCCCTCTCCGACACGCAAGAACGTCAGTGGTGCTGACCATCTCATGTGCGGCGCCTCGTGCACGGACCATGGCCCGGTGCGGCAACGGAATGCGATTTCGGGCGCCTGCCAGCACATCGGCGGTTCAGCATTGGACAATCCGGGGCGAATTTGGGCAAGACGCCGCATCGGACTGCGGCTAGAACGGATAGGTCGAAAGCTCGATCCGGGTGCGCCTCAACGACGAGGACGGTCCATGAGCAGTCCACGCTTGAAAGATACTTCGCACAATCAGCGGGACGCGACTCCGGCACCGCCGCGCGATTTTCCGATCGGCGAGCAGCGCCCGCACGCCGACGAGGAAATGACGCGCGTGCTGAAGATGGCGCCGCTGCAGATGGCATCGGATCCGTCCAGCGGCGTGATCACCTTCTGGAGGCATGATCCCCTGCACGACGTGGTCAAGCCGATGGTCGATCATGTGATCATGGCTTTTCCCGCCGAGCCGGTTCGATTCGAACGCCGCGACGGAAAAGCGTTTTTGAACGGAATGACGCGTCCCGGGACCGTAACGGTCATTCCGGCGGGTTCATCCTCGCGCTGGGATATCTACCAGCCCTTGAGCGTCGTCCACCTCTACCTTCCGCAGACAACGCTAGAACGCGTTGCCCACGAAGCCGGAACGGCCGCTCCCGGCGACCTTGTGGAACGAACGGCGCATCCCGACCCCATTACAGCCCGATTGCTGCTGAGCGCGGCGGACGCCCTGGAAGGCTGCGCCGCGCTGGATTCGTTGTTCAGGCACCAACTGAGCGATCTTCTGGCCACGCGATTGCTCGCCGCGCACGCCGGCTCGCCGGCAACGTTCCAGCCGGTCATGGGCGGGCTGTCGCCCAAGGTACTCAGTCGCGCCATCGAACGTCTGCGTTCGGATGGCGATGCGGACGTCTCGCTTGCGGCGCTTGCTGCCGACGCCGGCTTGTCGCGCTTCCACTTCTGCCGCGCCTTCAAAGAAAGCACCGGGCTCTCGCCGCATGCCTGGCTGCGGCAGCGCCGGCTCGAGCAAGCCATGAACATGCTGCGCGATACCGACGTGTCGGTCGTCTCGGTCGCAGCCGCGCTCGGTTATTCCACCCAGACCGCCTTCGCCGCAGCGTTCAGGAAACTGACCGGCGAAACCCCCAGCGATTGGCGGAGACGCATATCGTGATGGTTTCGGCGACCGTGGTTTAACGTTTCAAGTACAGCGTCGAAAGGAGAGAGGCAATGAAGACATTTCTTAGCATCGGCGCGGGCCCGGGGATGGGTTTCGCGACCGCCGAACGGTTCGCCAAAGAAGGTTTCCAGGTGGTTATGGCCGCCCGCAGTCTCGCCAGGACCAAAGAGCTGGCCGAGAGATTGACAAGAAAAGGATACAAGGCGGACGCACGACGGGTAGACTCAAGCGATCCGAATGGCATCGCGGAGCTGGTCGCTGAAGTTCAGAAACAGCGCGGCTCGATCGACGTCCTGCACTACAACGCCGCATCCGCGCGCAGGGCGGCTCTGTCTGAACAGCCTCGCGATAGCTTCAACGAGGATCTCGCCGTGAACATCGGAGGAGCGCTCGTGGCAGCGCAGGCTGTCGCTCCGAAGATGGAAGAGCAAGGATCGGGTGCGATCCTGCTGACGGGAGGCGGCTTCGCACTCGCTCCCAGCGCGGACTTTCTTTCGATCAGCATCGGCAAGGCCGGCATTCGCGCCCTGGCCCACGCACTTTTCGAGCCGCTCCGGGACAAGGGAATTCACGTCGCGACGGTGACCGTCTGCACCCTCGTGTCTCCGGAATCGAAGGAGGCCTCGGCGGTGGCCGAGCAGTTCTGGCATCTCTACAGCCAGCCCAAGGACTCCTGGACGGTCGAAACCAGCTACGCCCCTGCGGCACATGAAAATGCTGCGTGATACGGACGAGACGTCCTCCTAACGCAGCCGCACTGGGGCCGTTCCTCGCCGGCCACATTCGTCACCGGAGGTGACCGCAATCCCGAGCGATTGCCGCACCCGCATGAGTTGGCAGCAATCGCTCTACAGGTAGGGCAATCGCTCTGGGGCGGCCGCAGCTCAGATACGCTAGATCATCGCAATGCCCACATCCAACCGGATGGAGAAGAAAGATGATCCGCAAGAGCACCGTCGATTCCCGTGCGATCGCACTGCATTTTTCGAACTGGTCCACAATTTCCGTCTTCGCCAGCAAGACGGCCGAGACCGTATCCGACTTCGCCGTCGTGGTGCGCAACCTGGTCATGGACATTCGCGACAGCTACCGGCCCGAGCTGCACTACATGCGCGGCCCCGGCCCCAAGTGGCGCGCCAAACATCAGCCCTGGCTGGCGTTCGACGCTGTCCCGAGCGACCGGCGCAAACGCGTTCATTAGCAGCAATCGCGCGACAGGTACGGCAATCCCTCTGGGGCAGCGCTACGCGGGGCGGACTAGACCATCACCGTCCAACGAACGCCATTGGAGATCGACGATGATCCGGAAAACCTTCGTCAACCAGCTTGCAATCACATCGCGCCGGCGCGGTCTTGCCACAGCGGTCGTGTACGGACTTTCGCTGTCCGTGCGCTTCACCTCGGCAACCGGCGAAGAGGTGGAGATCCCGGTGCAATCCCTGCAGAGAACCTATACCGCGATCTCCATCACGACTCGGGACCGCCCTTGGCTGCCCTACCAGGATTGGGTTCTGGGCTCGGCTCAGCCCGTCGTTCTTCGACAAGGCTGGTCGCTGAAGTCTCCGATGTCAGCGCGCTCGCCGGAGTGCCTCCCCCCATAACGGGCTGACGCCCTCGTTTAACGCCTTCGCGTCGTCGTCGATCGCCGCCCTTGGTGAAGGGTGGCGGCGGTAGCGCGCGGACTTTCGGAAGTCCAAACCAAGGAGCAAAGACATGAGATTAGTCATCATCGGCGCCGGCTTCGCCGGCATGTACGCCGCCCTCTCCGCCGCCCGCCTGCGCGACATCCGGGGCGTTTCGCCGGAAGAGCTCGAGATCGCGCTGGTTTCGCCGGAACCGACGCTCGTCGTGCGCCCCCGGCTGTACGAGCCGAAGCCCGAGACCCTGACGGCGCCGCTGCTCGATGTCCTCAACGCCATCGACGTCAACTACGTGCAGGGCAGCGCCGAGACGATCGACACCAAGTCCCGCTCGGTGCAGATCGCAACTGGCAAAGGACCCCGGAAGACGCTGTCCTACGACCGCCTGGTCGTAGCCACCGGCAGCAAACTGTTCCGTCCGAAGATTCCGGGCCTCGCCGAGCACGGGTTTGCCGTCGACTCGCTCGATGACGCGGTGGCGCTCGACAAGCACCTGAAAGGCCTCGCCAAGCGGCCGGCTGTGAACGGCCGCGACACCGTCGTCGTGGCGGGCGGCGGTTTCACAGGCATCGAGGCCGCAACCGAAATGCCGGCGCGGCTGCGCGAGATCTTCGGCAAAGGGGCCAAGCCGCGCGTCATCATCGTCGACCGCAATCCTGCGATCGCCCCCGACATGGGCGAAGGGCCCCGCCCCGTCATCGAGGACGCCTTGCGCAAGCTCGGCGTGGAAACCCGGCTCGGCGCCGGAGTCGCCTCGCTCGACGAGTCCGGCGTCACGCTCTCCAGCGGCGAGCACATCGAAAGCGAGACCGTGATCTGGGCAGCCGGTATTCGCGCCGCGCCCTTGACCCAGCAGATTCCCGCCGAACGCGACAATTTCGGCCGGCTGCTGGTCGACCGCGATCTGCGCGTGCCGGGAGTGAACGGCGTCTTCGCCACCGGCGACGCCGCGCGCGCCGCCTGCGACGGCGACGGCAATTACGCGCTGATGTCCTGCCAGCACGCCACGCGGATGGGCGCGTTCGCAGGCAACAACGCTGCCGCGGAGCTGCTGGGGGTACCGACCAAACGCTACCACCAGGAGGGTTACGTGACCTGCCTGGACCTTGGCGAGGCCGGTGCGCTCTTCACGACTGGCTGGGAACGCAAGGTGGCCATGGTTGGCGACGTAGCCAAGAAGACCAAGCAGGAGATCAACACCGTTTGGATTTATCCGCCGAAGGCCCAGCGCGCCGCCGCGCTCGCCTCGGCGGATCCGGAGCGTGTGACCGACGTGACTGGCTTCCTCTAGACCCCTTCACGCGAAACGGGTCGCGCTTCGTGCTGGCTGCGCGGCCTGCTCCAGTGAAACCAGCCAGCAGCCATACATGAAACGGGAGACGAACATGAACCTGCACATGACTTCACCCTCCGCTGGACCAAAGGTCGACGAGTTGGTCCCGTCGCGCTACGCGCTGACGATCGGCAACATCGACGTGATGGTGGTCAGCGACGGCGTGCTGCTATTGCCGGGTGCGATGCTGGCCCACAACGCCGAACCGGCGGTGCGGGCGGCCTGGCTGAAGGAGAATTTCCTGCCGCCGGACGCGTTCGATTGGGCGCTGAACGTGGTCGTGGTGAAGAGTGGCGGCCGGACCATCCTCGTCGACGCCGGGATGGGGACGGAGTTTCCGGACCTGGAGAAGGCCGGGCACGTGATCCCTCGGCTCGAGGCAGCCGGTGTCGAGCTCACGTCCGTGACCGATGTGGTGCTGACGCACATGCACATGGATCACATCGGCGGACTACTCATGGACTGTGTGAAGGAGGCGCTGCGTCCTGACCTTCGCATCCACGTGGCGGCTGCCGAGGTCAAGTTCTGGGAGGATCCCGATTTCTCCAAGGTCGCCATGCCGGACGGATTTCCGGACGCGCTTCGCAAGACGGCCAAGAAGTTCGCGGCTGAGTATCGCGACCAGTTGCGGACGTTCGAGGATGAGTGCGAGGTCGCCCCTGGCGTGCTCGTCACGCGTACAGGTGGCCACACGCCGGGGCACAGCATCGTTCGCGTGACGTCCGGCGGCGAGCAACTGACATTCGCCGGCGACCTTGTCTTCACGGTCGGGTTCGAGCACCCCGACTGGTTCAACGGCTTCGAGCACGACCCCGAGGAAGCGGTTCGCGTTCGTATCAAGCTGTTGCGGGAAGTGGCTGAAACCGGCGGTCTGCTGGTGGCCACGCACATGCCGTTCCCATCCATCGGACATGTGGCGGTTGCGGGCAATGCTTTCCGCTGGGTGCCGGCCGTCTGGGACTACTGACCGCTATCGGGCCGCGCTTCGACGGCGGGGCGCGGCCCTTTCACCTGGATCAATCTGGAGCTCGACGACGATGAAACTTGAGACCGTGCGCGCGAGCGCGTTCGCCATGCCGCTGACGAACCCGGCCTTTCCGCCCGGCCCCTACCGGTTCGTCAACCGCGAATACTTCATCATCCAATACCGCACCGATCCGGAGGCATTGCGCCGCATCGTGCCCGAGCCGCTGGAAGTGACCGAGTCGGTGGTGAACTACGAATTCATCCGGATGCCCGACTCCACCGGGTTCGGCGACTACACCGAAAGCGGCCAGGTCATCCCCGTGTCGTTTCGCGGCCAGGCAGGCGGCTTCGTCCACCAGATGTTCCTCAACGATCATCCACCGATCGCCGGCGGGCGCGAGTTGTGGGGCTTTCCCAAGAAGCTGGCGCAGCCGAAGCTCGCCGTCGAGATCGACACGCTGGTCGGCACGCTGAACTACGGCTCGGTGCGCATCGCGACGGGCACGATGGGCTACAAGCATCGCGCCCTCGACGCCGCGACCGAGGCAAAGAAACTCGCCGGGCCGAATTTCCTGCTCAAGATCATCCCGCATGTCGACGGCACCGCGCGCATCTGCGAGCTGGTCCGCTACCACTGCGAGGATATCGCCGTGAAGGGCGCGTGGACCGGGCCGGCTGCGCTCGACCTCTACTCGCATGCACTTGCGCCCGTCGCCGAGCTGCCGGTGCTGCAGGTGCTGTCGGCCAAGCACGTCGTTGCCGATCTTACGCTCGGGCTAGGCGCCGTGGTCCACAACTATCTCAGTCCGGCCGTGGTGGCGCGCTCGCGGGAGACCGTTTCCGAAATCCCGATCGGAGCCGACGCCGGTTGAACCGTCAACACCATCCAAGGAGCCCTGCAATGTTGAACGTGATGCGCGAACAGACCCATCCGGTAGCGCAGCAGACCCGGTCGCTGCCCTACGACGTCGTGGCGTTGGTCCTGCAGGGCGGCGGCGCGCTCGGCGCCTATCAGGCCGGCGTCTATGAGGGCTTGCATGAGGCCGGGATCCGGCCGAACTGGCTGGCCGGCATTTCGATCGGCGCACTCAACGCTGCCATCATCGCCGGCGCCCCGGAAGAAGAGCGCGTGGAACGGCTGCGCGAGTTTTGGGAGATCATCTGCGCCCAGTCGATCGAATGGCCGGCGGGAGAACGACTGGCCAATGCCCTGCCTTTTGCCTTCGACATACACTCGATCCGCAGTGCGCTGGCGGCGATGCGGGCCCTGGTTCAGGGTCAGCCGGGCTTCTTTCGGCCGCGCTTCCCTTCCCCGCTTTTCTCGCCGTTCTCTGGCGATGCGGCGACCAGCTTCTACGACACCGCGCCCCTGCACCGGACGCTGGAGAGGCTCGTCGATTTCGACCGGCTGAATTCCGGCGAGGTGCGCGTCAGCGTCGGCGCGGTCAACGTCCGCACCGGCAACCTGACGTATTTCGACACCGCCGAACGCCGGCTCTGCCCGAAACACTTCATGGCCTCGGGCGCCCTGCCGCCTGGGTTTCCTGCCGTCGAGATCGAAGGCGAGCACTACTGGGATGGCGGGGTGGTCTCCAACACCCCCTTGTCACGCGTGCTGTCCGGCGAGCCGCGGGACACTCTGACGTTCCAGATCGACCTTTGGTCGGCCAGAGGCCGCGTTCCCTACGACATGATGGAGGTGTCGAGCCGTCAGAAGGACATTCAATATTCGAGCCGCACGCGCGCTGTCACCGACCAGGCGCTGCGCATGCAGAAAATGCGTCAGGCGCTGCAGCGGGTGATCGAGCGACTGCCCGAGGCCGCAAAAAGGGATCCGGAAATCCGCGCGATCGCGGATATGGCCCGCCATCGCTCCCACAACATCATCCACCTGATCTACCAGACCAAGCTCCACGAAGGTCATTCGAGGGACTACGAATTCGGACTGAGCGCGATGCGCGCCCACTGGCAGAGCGGGTTGGAAGACATCCGCCGCACGCTCGCGAACGGACGGCGCCTCGATCCGCCCCCGCCCGAGCTCGGCATCGTCACCCACGACATCCATCGCCGCGATTGAGCTTTCGCGTCGCCCTTATATCAGGAGAACACCATGCCGACCCTTTCCGACGCTCCCGAGCAGAACGCCGCGACGGAGCTTCGTCCACCGCCCGGGCGATCTGCGCCGGCACGTTCCGGCGCCGCCTCGTGGACGATCATCCTGGTGCTCGTCCTGCTCCTGGTGGCCACCGATTTCGTCGCCTACGTCAGCTGGACGCTTGCTGACGGGATCGAGGTTTCGGCAGCCGGCTACGTCACCATGGCTGCCGGCGTGCTGTTCTCGCTCGTCGTCGGATGCGGGCTCACGGCCCTCATCTTCTGCAGCAGTCGGAACGGGTACGACGAACCTCCCGTGCTGATCGGCTCGGACGCGACTCAGAAGCGAACGAATCGACCGACGATTGAATTGCAGGCCATTCGGACGGACCGCAAGCTTCCACTGCAAGATCGACGTTGAAAGGAATCTGCCATGTTGAAGGGCAAAGTAGCCGTCGTCACTGGATCGACCAGTGGCATCGGACTTGGAATCGCCAGGGAGCTCGCCAGGCTCGGTGCCGATATCGTGCTCAACGGTTTCGGCGACGCGAATGAGATCGAAAACATCCGCAGCGGCATAGAGCGCGATCACGGCGTGCGCTGCGTCTACGATGGCGCCGACATGTCGAAGGGCGTGTCCGTGCGGGGATTGATCCATGCGACCGTCGAAAAATTCGGACGTCTTGACATCCTCGTCAACAATGCCGGCATCCAGTTTACCGCACCGGTTGATGAATTCCCGGCCGCCAAGTGGCAGGCCATCCTCGATATCAATCTCTCGGCGGCATTCCATGGAATCTCGGCCGCCGTGCCGCAGATGAAGCAGCAGCGTTGGGGGCGGGTTGTCAACATCGCCTCTGCGCACGGCCTCGTCGCCTCGACCCACAAAGCTGCCTACGTGGCCGCCAAGCACGGCCTCGTCGGCCTCACCAAGGTCGTCGGCCTCGAGACCGCCGGAAGCGGCGTGACCTGCAACGCGGTCTGCCCCGGCTGGGTGCGAACGCCCCTGGTCGAGAAGCAGATCAGCGACATCGCCACGCAGCGGGGCATCAGTCAGAAGCAAGCTACCGAGGAGCTTCTCGCGGAGAAGCAACCGTCCCTTGATTTCGCATCTCCCGAGCAACTTGGCGGCACCGTCGCCTTCCTGTGCTCGGCCGCGGCAGACCAGATCACAGGCACGGCAATCTCCGTCGATGGCGGTTGGACCGCGCGATAGGCGCGAGTGAACCGGCACGGGCTTCAAACATAGCGGGACCTGCCCACGCAGCAGCATTCCAGCGTGAAGATGCGCTTCGCGCTTCTCCCCCGACAATAGCCCTTTTTTGGAAACTCATGATGAACGTGGATCCATCAAGATGTTGATAACCATCCTCGCAATGGTCAGCACAAGTATCTTCGCGGCGCATGCTATCGACGCCTTGCAAACAAGCCACCCCGCGGAGGAACCCGACTTCTCGAAAGCGGACTTGCCGCGGCGCTAACAGACGCCAGTTGGCTCACACGGCTTGACGTTAGCCACGACATGAGGCGCGCCTCACCTCACGGCCGAGTCTGAAGAAACGGCAACCCGAGCGCATCCGCTCGGGGCCATTGGCGGCGCGAGCATCTTGGCTGGGATGATCATTCGGGCAGCCCTGCTTGCCGCAGCCCTTCTTCATATCGCGCGACGTCCTTGGCGCGTCGATAAGGGCCAAGGACGTCTTTGAGATTAGAAAGGCGCAGCGTTGGACTGAGTTCTCGCAGCCGAGCCACTGCCTTGCGTGCCTGCTCCTGGCGGCCGGCCATTGCGTTGCTGGCGGCGGTGATACGCAAGCCAGGTCGGTAGTCCGGGCTGCACTGCAATGCCATTTCCGCCCACGATGCCGCTTCGTCATAACGGTCCGAAAAAAAATGTGCGTACGCGGTCCCGGCCCGCATGCCCATCAGCCACGGATCGAGTGGGCTCAGACGAATGGCGCGTGCGAAGCGCTCGATCGCCGCTTCCGGCTCGCCGAGCCAGATTTTTATCCATCCGCCGAAATTCCATCCTTCGCCCAGGTTGGAATTGAGCGCCAGCGCGCGGTCGACCAAGCCGGCACCTACTCCGAGCTCCCCAACGACAAACGCCAACGCATTCCCGCCGGCGGAGAGCGCAATGGGGTCATTCTTGCCCAACTCGACGGCCCGCTGAGTGAGCGTCTTTACTTCTGCAATTGCATTCGCCGTGTCCGTGATCCAGCCGTTGATTTTGGCGATGAGGTAGCAAGAGGCTGCACGACCGTAGGCGGTCGCAAATTCCGGGTCGAGCTCGATTGCCCGTTTGAAAAGACGCAATGCCTCCTCGTTCGCTTGCCGGTTGCCAAACTGATGGAGACCGGCCAGACCGCGCAAATAGATGGCGTAGGCATCGAGACTGGCGATCGGCTTGCGTTTGGCGCGCTCGATCTCAGCCTTTTCCACCGCGGGCGCGATCGCCCCGACAACGCTCTCGGTCACCTGGTCCTGCAATTCGAAGATGTCGCCGAGCTCGCCATCGAAACGGTCCGCCCAAATATGCGCTCCGGTGGCGGCATCGACGAGCTGTCCCGTGATGCGCACCCGGTTTGCCACCTTGCGAACGCTCCCCTCCAACACGTAGCGTACCCCGAGCTCACGCCCCACCTGTTTCACGTCGACGGCCCGCGCCTTGTAGGTGAAGCTTGAGTTTCGGGCGATGACGAATGGCTCCTTGAAACGGGACAGCGCCGTAATGATGTCTTCGGCCATTCCATCGGCAAAGTATTCCTGTTCGACATCGCCGGACATGTTCTGAAACGGAAGCACCGCAATGGAAGGCTTGTCCGGCAGCGGAGGCGGGCTCTCTGCCTCGGCAAGAAGAAATGGGGCAGCCTCTCGCACTCTAGTAGGCGCATCGACCTCAAAGGCCCTGATTGTCTCCTGGATGCTCTCTACACGTGGAACGCCAACCTTCCGACCCGGGTCCGCGACCAAGGTTCGTGTCGGCAATTCTTCCTCGGTGATCTGGCCAACAAAGCGGAGGCCTTTGCGAGAAACCGTCCGGATCAGGCGTTGCTCTTTTCCGGTGTCCCCGATCGCCTTGCGCACGGCATTGACGTGGCTGGTCAGCGTGGATTCGGACACGATCCGTCCTTCCCACACCGCCTTCAGAAGATCGTCCCTTGTCACGACCTGTTCGCGGTTTTCAACCAGGAAGAGCAGCAGGTCGAACACCTTCGGTCCAACGGGGACGAGTTCGGAGCCTCGCCTGAGCTCGCGCCGCCCGGCATCCAGGCGATAATCTTCAAACAGAAACGGCACTTGTGATCCTTCTTGGACAAGAAGCCAAGGAAAACTCAATCGCAATTCGGGCCGGCTACAAGGTCTTTTCCGCTGAAAACTGTACACATTTTCATATCCTTCGGGAACAAGGGTTCTGCCCGCCCTGCACCCGACGCGCACTGACGTGCGCATCCCCCCTACGAACCCAGCCAGGCCAAGTCACAGCCACAACCTGCATTCCCGCTGAGGCGAGCATACGTTCATGAACAAGCACATCTCGCGCGATGCCTTGGAGGACGCGTCAGGTGCGCCTGAGGCGTGCCAAGTCACTCCGACCCATGTCGAGCGACCTCACCCTAGTGCAGAAATGGCGCGGGTGGTCGGGACCACCCCACTTCACATGGCTTTGGATTCCTGCGGCGCCGGCATCGCCCACTGGAAGCATGACCCGCTGCACGACGTCGTCGCGCCCATGAGCCATCACGTGATCATGGCGTACAACGGCACGGTGCAGCGCATAGTGCGGCGGACGGGAAGCGCGGTCGCTATCGGTACGCTTCGCCCCGGAGCCGTGATCATCATTCCCGAAGGATCGAGCTCTCGGTGGGATATTCCGAAGCCTGTCGACGTCGTCCAACTCTATCTTCCGCACACCACGCTCGAGCGGGTTGCAGGTGAGCTCGACAGCACCACCTCAACCGATCTCCTGGAGCGGACGGCGCAGCCCGATCCCATTACATCTCGATTGCTCCTGACAGCGGCCGGTGCCATGGACGGCAACGGCTTGGATACCCTTTTCAGGCATCAGCTGATGGACCTCGTGACCACGCGCCTGCTGGCAGCGCATGTCGGTGTGCCGACCACGTTCCAGCCGACGCTGGGCGGCCTCTCACCGATAGTGTTGCGCCGCGCCATCGAGCGCCTGCGTGCGGATAACGATGCGGACGTATCGCTCGCGGCGCTCGCTTCTGATGCTGGTCTTTCGCGATTTCACTTCTGCCGCGCCTTCAAGGAAAGCACCGGGCTCTCCCCGCATGCTTGGCGACGCCAGCAACGGCTGGAGGAAGCTAAAAATATGCTACGCTACACCGACGCGTCGGTGCTCTCAATCGCGGTCGCGCTCGGCTATTCTTCCCAAACCGCGTTCGCCGCGGCGTTCAGGAAGCTAACGGGCGATACCCCGAGCAATTGGCGACGGCGTGCGCGTTAGCGCGTCGCCTATGGCGCCTGCAGGCCTGAATGTCAGGTGCTTTCCGGTCCGCAGCGTCACCTTCGCGCGCCCACCCTCACGAGGTAGGAATGCAAGGGCATGCCTGCTGCCGCTGAGAAGGCGCGGATGACTTGCGTAGTTGACACCCGGCGGCGTGCGCAAGTCTGACCGCGAACTCGGTTGCAAATTAGGGGAAAGCCGCTGGCGGGAATGTAGTTTCATTCTCAGTCGTCATCCTCGTGTTTTCAGCAACTCCTGACAAAACAGCGGCAACCGAAGAAAAGCCACTGTCCGATGCATCGGTATCCTGAGCGCTCCGAGAAAGAACCCGTGCTGACAGCCTTTTGGCCGAACGCGGCTTGCTCAACATTCGAGGACGCGCCATGCCTGCCAAAACCGTTGCTGACCAATTCGTTGAGACGCTGGCGGCGGCCGGCATTAAGCGCATCTACGGCGTGGTTGGGGACAGTCTCAACGGCTTGACGGATGCGATCCGGCGTCATGGCGGGATCGACTGGGTCCACGTTCGTCACGAGGAGGTCGCCGCTTTCGCCGCGGGCGCCGAGGCCCATCTGACGGGCGAGCTCGCAGTCTGCGCCGGAAGCTGCGGGCCGGGGAATCTGCACCTCATTAATGGTCTGTTCGATTGTCATCGATCCCGCGTTCCTGTGCTTGCAATCGCTGCGCATATTCCCTCCGCCGAGATCGGCAGCGGCTATTTTCAGGAAACCCACCCGGAGAACCTGTTCAAGGAATGCAGCCACTATTGCGAGCTCGTGTCAGGAGCAGATCAGATGCCGCGAGCGTTGCAGGTCGCGATCAAGGAAGCGGTCGGCAAGCGAGGCGCGTCGGTGCTTGTCATTCCTGGCAACGTCGCGCTGCAGGCGGCTATGACTGCACCAGCCCCAAAAGCCGATAGCTTGCTGCCGCCGATGCCGGTCGTAACGCCGGCAACCGACGACCTCGAAAAGCTTGCTCGACTGCTCAATGGCACGAGCCGCGTGACCGTCCTCTGCGGCTCCGGCTGCGCGGGAGCGCATGACGAACTTCTAGCCCTGGGCGAACGGCTCCAGGCGCCCATGGTGCACGCCCTGCGGGGGAAGGAACATGTCGAATGGGAAAACCCATACGACGTGGGCATGACGGGTTTGATCGGCTTTTCCTCCGGCTATTACGCCATGCGCGACTGCGACCTCTTGCTGATGCTCGGGACCGATTTTCCCTATCGGCAATTCTATCCGGACAACCGCGATGCCCGTATCGTGCAGGTCGATTTGAGGCCGGAGAATATCGGCCGCCGTGCCACTGTCGATCTCGGTGTGGTGGGTGATGTCCGGGCGACGCTTGCGGCATTGCTTCCCTTGCTCAAGACAAAAGCCGACGGCACACATCTGGCACAGGCGCAGCGCCACTACACCAAGGCGCGCAAGGCGCTGGACGAGCTTGCCGTGGCCATGCCGGGCAAGGCACTGATTCATCCACAACAAGTCGCAAAGGCGATCAACGACCAGGCTGCAGATGATGCGGTGTTCACCTGCGACGTCGGCCTGCCAACGGTTTGGGCTGCCCGCTACCTGGCGATGAACGGAAAGCGCCGTCTGCTCGGCTCGTTCTGGCACGGCTCCATGGCCAATGCCATGGCGCAGGCCGTGGGGGCGCAGGCCGCCTATCCCGGCCGCCAGGTAATCTCGCTCTCGGGTGATGGCGGCTTCACCATGCTGATGGGCGATCTTCTCACCCTTGCCCAACAAAGGCTGCCCGTAAAGGTCGTCGTGTTCAACAATGGTGCCCTGGGCTTCATCGAGCTGGAGCAGAAGTCGACGGGAATTCTCAACTACGGCACCGAGCTCAAGAATCCGAATTTCGCAGCGATGGCCGAAGCCGCGGGCATACGCGGCATCCGCCTCGAGCATTCATCCGACGTCACGGAAGGAATTGCTGCGGCGCTCGCCCACGACGGTCCAGTGCTGATCGATGCGGTCGTGAACCGGAGCGAACTCGCCATGCCGCCCTCGGTCACACTGGAAATGGCCAAGGGTTTCACCATGTACATGATCAAGGCCGTGATCAGCGGCCGCGGCGACGAGTTGATCGACCTGGCCGAAACGAACCTCTGGAGATGAGGAGGCCGGCATCTTCAGTTCAAGCAACGGTCATGTACATTACCGGCGAACGGATGCCGGCGCGCACATATCCTCCTCGCATGCGGCCTACGACCTGCTGCTTGCAAGTTTCTCGAAGTATTTAGAAACTAGGTGGTGTGGATTGGCACAGAGTAACGGTTCCTTTAGACGGCGCTTCCTGCGTTTATTCGTTCCGGCCGAGACAAAGGGTCCTGCACCTGTCATGGCGCATTTCAACGGTTTGGACGGACTGAAGGAGTTTCTTTTTCTCTCGGGCTTTCCAAACGCTCTTGCCAGGCGCGGGGTCTCGGCGTTGGTGGTTGATAAACCGGGAGTTGGCGAACCGTTGCGCAAACATGGCTTGCATATTTTTGCCGAAGTCGAGGTGCCTGCAAGCGCGTGTATCGATTTATCTCGAAACGTGCCCGGAAGGTCCAATCACTCATAAAAACTGAATCATCAAATCAAGCCAGGTCACAATGCCGACCGCGCTGACCCGGCCGCCCCGCGCCCGCGATCACGCCAGAATCGGAAGAGCCCGACTGATATCGTCCACCGACGGGTCGCGTTCCCACGATCCAAGCCCCCGACGATACTGGCCGGGCGCCAGACCGGTCGCCTGCCGGAACGCGCGTGAAAAATTGGCTTGGCTGGAAAAGCCGAGTGCCAGTGCAATCTCGACCAAGGGGAGATCACCTTCGATCAGCAGGAGTTTCGCGCGCTCGAGGCGCTTGGTACTCACATAGCGATGGGGAGATTGTCCGACGGCCTGCTTGAAGGCGCGGGCAAAGTGGTAGCGGCTCAGAGCCGCCGTTGATGCCATGCGATCAAGAGTGAGATCGCCTTCGAGGTTTGCTTCGATATAATCCAGCACGCGGAAGAGCCTGCGGCGACCGAGCCCTTCTCTCGCTAAGCGGGTAACAGAGGAGGCAGTTGGCGTACAGATGTGTTTTTGAATCAGCCTGGCGGCCATGCTGCTTGCCAGTGACTCGACCAGCAGCGTGCCTGCAGAGGTTTCGGCCTGCAGTTCCGACGCGATGGCCCGCGCCATCTCGCCTAGTAGCGGATCTTCGAAGGCGCTCTGATATCTCAGGAAGCCGAGCACCGACTCATCGACGTCGATACCGAGCTTGCTCGGGGAGAACTGGCTCGAGGGAAGATGGATATGCATGATTTCCGGCAGATCGTTGGCGATGTCGACGGAGCCGTCCCGCCAACCCGCTGGAGTTAGCCAAACGGTGCCGGGGCGGGTGACCTTTTTATCCACGATCCCGGAAGCACGCCGCGTGATGAGCGACCCATTACCACGGATATCGATACAAATCTCGGTATCGGATTGCGTGCCTTGCCAGGGAATTACGCTTTTGCCATGAGTGCGCACCTCGGCCGACAGGCCAGACCAGCCTCGATTCATCGAAGACAACAATAACTTCGTCGGACCGCGGCTCTGCCAACGGTCGCCGTGAGGCTGTGGTTCTA
The DNA here is from genome assembly GCF_054055815.1 of Bradyrhizobium sp. USDA 4503. NCBI lineage: Bacteria > Pseudomonadati > Pseudomonadota > Alphaproteobacteria > Hyphomicrobiales > Nitrobacteraceae > Bradyrhizobium > Bradyrhizobium sp. USDA 4503. The sequence continues at coordinate 596,343 of NZ_JBSRXS010000001.1, read as the reverse complement.
CGCTCGCGCCGGCTGGCTGCTCTCGTCTTATCTCCATGATGCCTTCCCGAGGGTTGGACGTTGCTATCTTCTGAACCAGGCCTTTCGAAATTTGCCGCGATGCGACGAAACTCGAGAGGATCCTCTCAGATCATCGAAGGGCGTTCGGTGGATCGTCCCGAACCGAAGTCGCCGTCACGCGGTGATCAGGCGTCGGCGCACCGCTCATGCCCGAGGGATCGTCGCGATATAGGAAGGACGCTTGGCGAAGCCCGCATGCCAAGCCGCCAGGCCGGGATGGGTCTCGCGCCAGTCCCAGTCGGCGAAGCGCGAGTCCAGATAGCCTAGGGCGCAAGCGGCGCTGATTGTGCCGATGGTTACAGGCCCCTCGAGCTCCGCCGCATCCGCCTCCATACGGTCGAGCGCATTCCGGATCTTGGTCGTCTGGCGCTCGATCCAGGCTTCGCTGCGTCCAGACTCCTGGCGCAGGTTCAGCTCGTAGCGGATCAGGAGCGCGGCATCCAACAGTCCATCGGCCAGGGCTTGCCAGCGCAGCGCGCGCCAGCGGGCCTCGCCCGCGGCGGGCAGCAGGTTCGGTCCGTCATGCCGCGAGTCGAGATACTCGCAGATTACAGGGCTGTCGTAGAGCGGGCCGAAATCGGCCTCCAGCACCGGGATCTTGCGCACCGGGTTGTACGCCGACAGACCGTTTGCCGGGTCCTCGGTGTTAATGAGGACCAGCTCGATCCGGTCCTGCTGGCCGGTCTCGATGGCGACGATCCGGGCCTTGCGGGAGAAGGGCGAGAACGGATTGTAAAACATTTTCATAGTCGTCTCCAGGTTGAGGAAATCAATCAGGACCAGTCCCGGAGAGATCATTCATTCGTGGTGCATTCGGTAGGTGATTGTGCCTACTATCATCCATAAGCAGCCCTTTGAGATCGGTGGCGATGGACCGTTTCATCACGATGGCAACCTTTGTGCGGGTGGCGGAGCTCGGCAGCCTGTCGGCGGCAGCGCGAGAGCTGGGGCTGACGCAGCCTGCGGTCAGCCAGCAGGTGGCAGCGCTGGAGCGGCGGCTGGGCGTGCGCCTCCTGAACCGCAGCACCCGCCGCCTTGCGCTGACCGAGGCCGGTGAGCGCTACCACATCCAGGCCCGCCGAATCCTCGAGGCGGTGACCGAGGTCGAGGACGGGGTGACCGAGGCGGCGGGCACGCTGAGCGGCATCCTGCGGGTGCATGCGCCGGTCGGGTTCGGCCAGGCGCATGTGGCGCCGATCTTGATCGGCTTCCAGCGGCTTCACCCGAAGCTGGCGGTCGAGCTGATCACCGACGACCGATACGCCGATCTCATCGGCGAGGCTGTCGACGTGGCCATCCGTCTCGGCACGCTCGCTTCCCCCGGGCTGGTGGCGCGGCGTCTGGCGATGCTACGGCGGATTTTGGTAGCTTCTCCGGAGTACGTCGCCGTCGAGGGATGCCCGCAAACGCCGGAAGATCTGGCGCGCCACCCGCATGTGCGCTTCAGCTGGTCGGCGGCGGGGGACGTCCTGTCGCTGAATGGCCCGGACGGGCCGCTGGAGGTGCGCGTGCGATCGCGCTTCCTCGCCAACAATACGTTCGTGCTGGTCGAGGCGATCCGCGCCGGCATTGGCGTCGGCGGCGCCCAAGTGCCGCTCGTACAGCCGCTGCTCGAGAACGGCGCATTGGTGCGGGTCATGGAGGACTACGCTTACGCTCCGCTGGAGCTGCATGCGATCTATCCTTCCGGCCGCTTCGTGCCGCGTCGGGTCCGCGCTTTCGTCGACTACCTCGCCGCCGCACTGCCAACCATTCCGGGTCTTGAGCGGGAATGATCCGGGCACCCTAGGCGATTAGTGGTCGACTGATTGAAGGTGCCATCAGCGCGTCGGGCCACACTTCGCCATTGAAGGGGCCCGCCGGAGAGATCCTCCGAACGCAAACTGGCACTATGCCTGCTTGAGCATGGTAATCGTTGTCTGGGGCGCCGCACGGCCTGGACTTGCCCGTCATGGCAAGGCCGCCGGCATTCGACAACGCTGATGCGAGTTCGGCAAAGCCGACATAATGCATGCCGCCCTGGATGATCGGATACCGGATACCGAACAATTCGGTGATTGCTGTCTTCAATTGGAAACTCCGCTTTCCGCCCATTGGACGATTTCGAGCGTCAGTTTCGCTGGGCGGTCCAGTACCCCGAACAACGCGCACGTCCCGAATAGCCGCCCCATGTCCCGCGACCGGAATTGCCCGAGAGCCGGCCCGACCCGGACGCATATTTGTCCGGAACGCTCACCGAGGCGCTGACGGCGCCCGAGCGAGCAACACGGCCCTTGAACTTCACGAGGTTGGGGTGCGTGACGACGCCGTCAGTGATGTTGACAGAGAAATCATAGGTCGGGTCGCACGCGCCTCGTTGCGTCACGAAGAGAAGGTCCCATGACCCGACATACGCCGAGCGGGCCTGTGCGACTGATACGAAGGCGACCAGGCAACCCGCGGCTACCGCGGATGTGAAGAGGTTTCTCATTGTGCGCTCCATTGTTTCCATCATTCGCTTCCTCGAAAATGTTGCCTCAATGCAGTTTGCTGATTTCGGCGAGCCCGTGGCCGATGCGGAATGCACTGCTGGTCACTCTGCCGCGAGCGCATGGTGTCGCCGCGGCAATCCGATCCGGCACCATATATCGACCAACGCTTCACCGAGCGCGTCAATCAGCTTGTCATCATGATAGGGAGTCGGCGTGATGCGGAGCCGCTCGGAGCCACGCGGGACGGTGGGATAGTTGATTGGCTGGACATAAATGCCGTGCTCGGCGAGCAGGAGATCGCTCGCTTCCTTGCACTTTTCCAGATCACCCACCATCACCGGCACAATGTGCGTATCACTGGGCATTACCGGCAGACCTGTCGCATTGAGCACGGATTTTACCCGCGCCGCGCGTTCCTGATGGCGGTCGCGCTCCCATTGCGACGTCTTGAGGTGCCGGATCGCCGCGGTGGCGGCGGCGCAGACTGCAGGCGGAAGCGCGGTAGTGAAAATGAATTCCGGCGCGCAAGAACGCACCGCATCGATGATATCGACGCTCGCCGCGATGTAGCCTCCCAGGCAGCCGAAAGCCTTGGCCAGGGTACCCTCGACGACGTCGATGCGATGCAACGCAGCTTCCCGCTCGGCGATGCCGGCGCCGCCGCGGCCGTACATGCCGGCCGAATGGACCTCGTCAATGTAGGTCATGGCGTTGTAGCGCTCCGCGAGGTCGCAAATGCGTCTCACCGGCGCGATGTCGCCGTCCATCGAGTAGATAGCTTCGAATATGATCAGCTTCGGCCGCTCGGGTGCCTCCACCGCCAGCAATTCTTCGAGGTGATCGACGTCATTGTGACGCCAGATCTTCTTTTCCGCGCCAGCCCCCGCACGCCTTCGATCATCGAATTGTGGTTCCAGGCGTCAGAGAGGATCAGGCAATTCGGCAGCAGCTTGGCGATGGTCGCAATGCCTGCCAGGTTCGACACGTACCCCGAGGTGAAGACCAGCGCGGCTTCTTTACCGTGCAGGTCCGCGATCTCGCGCTCTAATTCGACCAGTGGATGATTGGTGCCCGCAATGTTACGGGTGCCGCCCGCGCCAGCGCCCATGCGGGCCGCGGTTTCGATCATTGCGCCGATCACCTTCGGATGCTGACCCATGCCGAGATAGTCGTTCGAGCACCAGATCACGACCGGCCGTGGGCCATCCGGAGAATGCCACACTGCGTGCGGAAAACGTCCGGCGATGCGCTCGAGATCGGCAAACACGCGGTAGCGTCGTTCGGCGTACAGCCGAGTTAGCGCCGCAGAAAAGAAATGATCATACGTCATGGAATCTTCGCCTGGTTTTGCTCAACGATTGGAACTTCGCCTACTCAAGGAGCAGCCGAGCCCATCCGGTCCGCTGTCGCCCATCAGGCTGAAAGGGGCGGCCGGTCCTCGGGAGGGGAAAGGACCGGCCGCGGGGATGCCCGGCGAGGGACACGGGGGAGGCACGCGCCGGGAGCCCAAGCTGCTTCAGCTAATCGTGACAGATGCGGATGCTCCATGCTTGGAGAACCATTTTGGGCCCGGGCCACGCATGTAATGACGCTCGGGCCGATACCAATCATGAGCCCTCGCCATAAGCTTGCTCAGTCTGCACGCGAGTTCGTTCACCATCTGACGAAGCGACACTTTCCGCGATCCAATTGCGCGCATGCTGACCTCAATGCGGCTTGCCAAGTACGAAAGCGAAGGGGACGACGAACAGCTCATCGCCCTGGTCGTCACTGACATGCAGGACCCAGTCACGCCAGTCCTCGAGGCTGTGCTCGCTGGTGAAGGATCGCACGAGGCGGGTCGCATGATCGCGCGCCTCAGCGAGATCGTTCACCACGGCCCCGGAGTGATCGAGGAAAACCTTCTTCGTGGTGAAGCGGTGGAAAAATACCTGGGTCATGTCCGGTCTCCTTCAAACCGCGCCTGGCTTTGGGCATGGGTGGCCGCGCGGGCCAATGCCTTGGCCGCATCGACATGCGAAGCTTGCGCCGCTCGCCGCTCGTGCAAGTCGGCCAGGGCCTTCAGCTGATGCGCAACTGCCAGATCTGTCATGGTGCTGGCGGAGTGGAGCAAGGCATGCGCGGTTTTCAGATATTCCCTGCCTCGTCGTGAAATCTGCAACGTCATGGAACCCTCCTTCGGGCCAGCGATCAGCGGGATCGATGCGGCCTGGCTCCGTTATGCAGATTTTTCCCGGGCGCGGCTTTGCTCTGGTTGTCGCGATTTTGTCATAGGTTGCTGTCGATGGCTGCCGGTGAACCTGGCCGATCCGCCCGTGAATTTCGTAGCCAGATCTCGCATTGGCCGGGCGGGGTCGACAGGCTGACCGGCGCGTCTCCTCACCGGAGTAACGCCGACCTGCCGATGAGCCACTGAGATGCCCTATTCGGTTCCGTCGGGCTTCACTTTTGAGTCAGCAGACAGGAGAACGCTCGATCGAACCCAGGCTCGGGCCAGATCGAATTGAATCCACTCAGGGCTCAAATGGATGTCCAGTGAATCAAGTCGTCCAGGCCCAAGGTTCTGATAGCCGTACGGAATGTTTGGAGGACCAAACACAACGTCACCAGCTTCAGCATCGATAGTCCTTTCGTTCCCGTGCAACGGCACTAGTGAGGCGCATGGTCGAAGGCTTTGCTTCGAATGTTGCGATCTTGTCGCTGGTTGCTTAGAACACCGCGGCGGGCTCGTACCAAGGTCCCTGATGCCCGGCATCCGCGGTCAAAGCTGCCGGTCGCGCATCTCGTCGAATTCCTCGCGGCAGGCCTCGCTGAATTCGCGCAGCAGGTCAATGGATCCGCGTTTGGCCATGTCACGCAGTTCGCCGAAACTCTTGTCCGGCTCCAAATAGGTATCCATGATCGTCTTGGCGATGTGCTCGGCACTTCGCACGACCGGCCTGGAGGACAGCACTCGCATCCTGTTGAGCTTCGCATACAGCGCAACCAGGCCGGGGGTACCGGCACTTACCTCGTGATGCTGAAGCGCATCGATGTGACATCTCGAGGCTTCCTCGATGAAATCCCTGTAGAGGATCTGCCGCCGGTTTTTCTCATGAAGCAACCATTGCGCGCGGACCTGGCTTCGGTGGTTGAGCCAATTGGCGATTCCGCTGCTCAGGCCGCCAATGGTCGCGCCGATAAGGGCGGCGAGCGCAGAAATGATGGAAGCGTCCATGTGTTTTAGCGCTGCATTTGCAAATTCATCATCTCGCCATGCGCCATCATGTTCTCATTCAGATTGGCCATAATCACGAGGGAGCCCGCGAGGACGAGGATTACGATGAGCACGCCAAACGCGAGCGCCAGGATATTGTGGGTGCTGTCCGGCCCCGTCGTAATGTGAAGAAAGAACACTAGGTGCACGCCCATCTGGGCGATGGCAAGGACCGCGAGTCCGGCCGGCACGCCAGGAGCCCAGATTGCCGACGTGTTGGCCACCCAGAACGATGTGGCTGTCAGGATCGCCGCCAGCAGCAGGCCGATCGTGTTGACGAGCAGGCCGGAAGACGCGCTTCGCTCCGAGGCCGGAATCGCCGGCCGATCTCCCGGTGCAACATCCCAACGTGTGTCGGTCATGGCAGGACTCCCATCAGGTAGACAATTGTAAAGATCAGGACCCAGATGATGTCGAGTGCGTGCCAGAACAGGGAGAAGCAGTGCAAGCGGCGCACCACGACCTGCTGGAAGCCTCGCTGCGACAGTTGAACCATCATGAGGACCAGCCAGCCCAGTCCGACCGCTACGTGCAAGCCGTGACATCCGACCAGCGTGAAAAAGGCGGAAAGAAACGCGCTGCGTTGCGGGGACGCCCCCACCGCCATCATGTTCTGGAATTCACTGAGCTCGAGATTGAGAAAGGCCGCACCCAGGAGGAACGTTACCACGGCACCGAAGAAGGTACCGAGATGATGGCGCGAATTGATGGCGAGCGACATCAGTCCGCAGCTGTAGCTGGAGAACAGGAGAAACGCAGTCTCCATCGCGGCATTGCGCAGATCGAACAACTGGGCACCGGTCGGACCACCCGCAGTCGCCTTTGCGAGCACGGCATAGCTCGCAAACAGCGCCGAGAACATCACGATGTCGCTCAGCAGGAAGATCCAGAACCCGAAGCCGGCGATGATTCGCTTGGACGCGGGACCCGCCTCGGCGACATCAAGGAGTTCGGCCTTGTGTACGGCGTCTGCCTCAACCAGGATGTTCATAGCGATACCTCCACCGGATGTGTCCGATCGAACCGGGCAAGCTGTTCCGCTGGGATCTCGACTTCGTCCTCCGTGCGGAACATGAAGGCGAGCCACGTTATGGTCGCGCCGAGAAGCCCGACGCCTGCCATCCACCAGATGTGCCAGATCAGGGCGAAGCCGATAATCACTGCGAAGAACGCGGTCACGAAACCGGCCGGACTGTTCTTGGGCATTTCGATCGGCTCGTACCTGCGCTGCCGCCCGGACAAATCCTGCTCCGCGAGCACACGCTGCTTCTTTGCCCAGAAGGCATCGATCTCATCCGCACGAGGCAGCACCGCAAAATTCCAGGCCGGCGGCGGCGATGCGATGGACCATTCCAGGGTGCGTCCGTTCCAGGGATCGCCGGTGGTGTCGCGGAGCTGCTCGCGGTCGCGAATGGACACCACGAGCTGCACGACCTGACAGATGATTCCGGCCATGACGATGACAGCACCTGCCTCCGCGACCAGCAGCCAGGGCTGCCAGGCCAGCACATCATAGTGCTGCAGACGGCGGGTCATGCCCATCAGCCCGGTCACATAGAGCGGCATGAAAGCAAGGTGGAACCCGATAAACCAGCACCAGAACGCGGCTTTGCCCCAGCGTTCATCCAGCTTGAAGCCAAATGCCTTGGGAAACCAGTAATTGTAACCGGCAATCGCGCCGAACAGCACGCCCGGGATGATGACGTGGTGAAAATGGGCGACCAGGAAGACGGAGTTGTGCACCTGCCAGTCGACAGCCGGCAACGCCAGCAAAACTCCGGTGAGGCCGCCGAACACAAACGCCACCATAAAGCCGATCATCCAGAGTACCGGCACCGTGAAGCGGACGCGACCGCCATACATCGTGAACAACCAATTGAAGACTTTGACGCCGGTCGGCACTCCGATGATCATGCTGGTGATGCCGAAGAAGGCGTTGACACCAGCACTTGCGCCCATTGTGAAGAAATGATGCAGCCACACGGTGTAAGACAGCACGCAGATCGCCAGCGTCGCGCCGACCATCGATCGGTAGCCGAACAGCGTCTTTTCGGAGAATGTCGCGCTCACCTCCGAATAGATGCCGAATGCCGGCAGCACGAGAATGTAGACTTCGGGGTGACCCCAGACCCAGAACAGGTTCACGTACATCATCGCGTTGCCGCCGGCATCCAGCGTAAAGAAGTGAAAGCCGAGGTAACGATCGAGCAGCAGCATTGCGAACAGCGCGGTGAGCACCGGAAATGCGGCCACGATCAGCAGATTCGAGGCGAGCGCGGTCCAGCAGAACACCGGCATGCGCATATAGCTCATGCCGGGCGCGCGCATCTTCAGGATCGTGGTGACGAAATTGACTCCGCTCAACAGGGTCCCGATGCCGGAGATCTGCAGGGACCACAGGTAATAGTCGACGCCGACACCCGGCGAGAACTGCAGCTCGCTGAGCGGCGGATAGGCAACCCAGCCGGTCTTGGCGAATTCGCCGACCAAGAGCGAGACATTGATCAGCAGGACTCCCGTTGCGGTGAGCCAGAAGCTTGCGGAATTCATCGTGGGAAACGCGACGTCGCGGACGCCGAGCTGCAGCGGCACGGCAAAATTCATCAGGCCGATCACCAACGGCATGGCTACGAAGAAAATCATGATGGTGCCATGCGCCGAGAAAATCTGGTCGAAATGCTCAGGTGGCAGATAGCCCTGCGCACCGCCGGCCGCGACGGCCTGCTGGGTACGCATCATGATGCCGTCCGCAAAGCCGCGCACCAGCATGAGCAGCGCAAGGACGATGTACATGACCCCGATGCGCTTGTGATCGACCGAGGTGATCCATTCGCGCCAGAGATACGGCCAGTATCCATTGATGGTGACCCATGCGAGAGCCGCAACGACGATGGCGCCGACGCTCGCCACCGTGCCCATGATGATGGGTTCATGGAACGGAATGGCGCTCCAATCGAGTTTGCCCAGCAGGTTCATCGTTCTGCCCTCATGGATTTGGGATAAGGCACGCAGAGACCGGCAGTCGGTTGCATTGCGGCATCCATGATGCCGGCAAACAGGCCGCCCGCGACTGACCGGTAGGTGAAGGGCGCAACCGCCCTGCTCGGCCTGACCAGGTCGCTATAAGTCTGTGTGTCGAGCACCGGCCCGGCGCTGCGCGTTGCAGTCGCCCATTGGGCAAAGTCTTGGGACGCAACCGCATCGACCTTGAAAACCATGTCGGCAAAACCCGCCCCGCTATAATTCGCTGACATGCCGCGATATGTGCCGGGATGGTCGGCCACGAGGTTCAGCCGGGTCACCATTCCGGCCATGGTGTAGATCTGGCCGGCGAGCTGCGGCACGAAGAAACTGTTCATAACGCCGGAGGACGTCAGCTCGAAGCTGACCGGCGTGCCGACCGGGATCGTCAAATGATTGACGCTCGCCACGCCCTGCTCCGGGTAGATGAACAGCCATTTCCAGTCGAGCGAGACGACCTGGATCTTCAGCGGCCTTGTCGAGGAGGCAATTGGCTTCGGCGGATCGAGATCGTACGCGCCGATCCAGGCCACGGTGCCGACAAGCAGCACGGTCATCAGCGGGATCGACCAGACCAGCATCTCGATGCGGCCGGAATAGACGAAATCCGGCCGATAGCGCGCCCGCTCATTCGATGCCCGGAACCGGAAGGCAACGCCGAGCGTCGCAATGGCTACCGGGATCACGATCGCCAGCATGATGCCGGTCGCGTTGAACAGGATCTGCCGCTCGGCCAGCGCAATGGGACCCTTGGGATCGAGCACGCCGTCGCAGCCACCGAGTGTCGCGGCCGCCAGCAGGACCAGGGTAAGCGAAACGTATCGCATATCAGATCTCCCGAACCTTGATGCCGCATGCACTGCAGGCGGCGCGCAGCTGACGAGCGGCTGATGGCGACACGCTAATCCAGTCATCATGCGACAACCGCGTCGACGCGAAAGCACGGCCGTTGTGATCGACCAGAAAGGTTGCAAACAGCACGGTCAGATATGCGATGGAGTAGACGAACAGCCTGTGAGCCGCGCGACGATCGCCCGCGGCGCTCCGGTTCAGCTGGAGTGCAAGCAAGAGGAAAAGCACGCCACAGATGGCGACGATGCCGCCATAGATCGCGCCTGCAAACGCGAGCACCCAAGGCAACTCGGAAGCGAGAACAAGGAGACCGCTGTAGACAAGGATCTGCCGCGTCGTTACCGCTCGTCCTGCAGCGACCGGCAGCATGGGAACGGCGGCACGCGCATAATCATCGGTGCGATTCAGCGCCAGCGCCCAGAAATGCGGCGGCGTCCAGAGAAAGATGATGAGGAAAAGAACCAGCGGCTCGAGCCCGATCTGCCCGGTCGCCGCGCCCCATCCAATCACCGGTGGAAGCGCGCCGGCCGCACCCCCGATGACGATATTCTGTGGTGTCGCTCGCTTCAGCCACGCCGTGTACACGACGACATAGAAGAGGATGGTGCCGGCGAGCAGCGCGCCCGCCACGAGATTCGTCACCAAAGTGAGGGTCGCGACTGCAATGAGGCCAAGGGCGGTCCCGAAGACAAGCGCCTCGGCCTTCGAGACCTTGCCGCGTGGAATTGGTCGCGTCGCGGTGCGCGCCATGACCGCGTCGATGTCGGCGTCGTACCACATGTTCAATGCGCCGGCGGCTCCAGCGCCGGCTGCAATGGCCAGAATCGTGATGACCCCGGCAAGTGGTTCAAGCCGTATCGGCGCGATCATCAAGCCGACGAAGGCAGTGAACAGCGAGAGCGCCATCACGCGCGGCTTCGCCAAACTGATGAAGTGGCGCGGTCGCTCGGCCCAGCCGGACCGTGAGGTCAACCGAAGGCGCGATACTGACATCGCGATGCTGTTCATGGTGGATTCCTCAGGGAGAGCATTTCCTGGTTGCGCCTGACGCGGTCAACACGGCGACGCACCAAACAGGTCGGGCGATGCCATGAGGATGCTGACGGGCCCATCGCTCGAATCGGCGCTCGTCCCCGCACGCTTGGTGCGCAGTTCCAGCAGACCGAGCAAAATCTCGTCTCTTTCGGCCTCGAGCTCCGCGATGCTGCGCGATCCGACCTCGGCATGAACGCCGTCGATCAGCTTCTTCTGCACCTCGGGCGTGAGCACGGGCGAACCGAGTGTCTTCCACGACGCGCTCATCGGGCCGGCAAACTGATGCAGGAAATGCTCGATTCCGCCGGGGCCGCCGCCGAGGTGATTGAGCATCATGTTGCCCATGATGCCCCAGCGCAGACCCGGCCCCCAGGACAGAGCGTCGTCGACGTCAGCAGCGCTCAGCACATCCTCGGCAATGAGGTAATAGACTTCCCGAGCCAGCGCGCCCTGCAGGCGGTTGGCGACATGGCCCGGCATTTCCTTGTTGAGCCGCACGGCTTTCTTGCCGATCGACTTATAGAAGGCGATCGCGCGCTGCACCGTCTGTTCCGAGGTCTTGCTCCCGCCAACCACCTCAACCAGCGGAATCAAGTGCGGCGGATTGAAGGGGTGACCAATGACGCAACGCTCCGGATGCAACGCTGCGCCCGACTGAATGTCACTCATCTTGATCCCGGACGAGCTCGACGCGATTATCACGTCAGGCGGCAGCAGCTCGTCTAGCTGTTTGTACAGCCTCTGCTTGAAGTCCAGCCGCTCGGGTCCGTTCTCCTGGACGAGGTCGACGCCGACAACAGCTTCGGCAAGGTTGGCGGTGAACTTCAGGTTCGACAGCGACGCGCCGGGCGACAGGCCGAGCCGTTCGAGCGCCGGCCAGGCCGACTTCACGAACTTCCGCAGCGCGGTCTCCGCATCGGGCGCAATGTCCGTTGCGACGACTTCAAGCCCCTTGGCGAGGTACTGCGCGGCCCAGCTCGCGCCGATCACGCCGGTTCCGATGATAGCGATGCAGCGAATGGGTTTGGTAGTGATGGTCATGTCAGTGCTCCGATGCGTTTTCTAGAGAGCGACGTAGGCGACGCCGGTGAGATTGCCTTGAGCCGCGAGAACCGTGCGCTTGTTGGTACCGTCGAGGTTGGCGACGTAAAGGGAGCCGGCGAGGTCTGTTGCGAACAGCCTGTTACCCGGGACATCCAAGGCGAGGCCAATGCCTTCCATCAGGTTCGACACCACGATCTGCGGCGCGTTATGCGCGGGCTTTGCGTCGATCGGCGCGCGATTCACGGTGTTACCGCGTGGAGGATTGCCGCGGTCGGTCCAGTAGAGAAGACGCCGGTCAGGATCGATCTCGAGATCGATCGGCTCGGGCAGGCCGTCGAGCAGGACCTCGACATCGCTGCGGTTAGCTGGCGTTTCACCTTGCGGCATGTCGATTCCGGCGCGCAGGATGCGCCCGACTTCGGCGTTGTCGCCGCCCTTCTGCGTCCAGTAGATTTGTTGCCGTTCGGGATCGACGGCAATGCCAACGCACCAGCGCGTCTGGTCGCGCCGGTCGTCTTCGCCGTCTCCGGTCTGGATCAAGGTCTCGATCTGCGATCCGTCGAGGTTGGCGCGCATGACACGCATCCCCTCCCGGTCGGACCAGTAGAGCTTGCGGTTCGCCTTATCGAGATGGAGCTGTTTCGGCGTGAACGTGCCGCCCGGGAGGATGATGAACATCCGGTTGCTGCCATCGAAGTCGGCGCGCTCGATCGAGCCGTCGTTACGGCTGGGAACACCCATATTGGTCCAGTAGACGTGACCGGCAGCGGCGTCGACGGCGATGCCGTCAGGATAGGGGCAGTCGGTGGCAACGACCTTGCGGTTCGTCCCGTCTGGATCCATGGAAAGGACACGCCCTCCGCTCAGGTCGAGCAGAAACAATCGGTCGGAATGGGTCGCGCCCGATGGCGCCTTTGCTCGTGTGGCCTGCAGTACGGTCATGTTCTGTCCTTTCGTGTCAGGGCTGTCTCAATGATGCATGGCGTCGCGTGGGCCTACTTGGCCGCTGCCGGAGCTGTCGAGCGGGTGAAGTTGGGCGGACGCTTCTCGAGGAATGCCGCGAATGCTTCTCGGGCCTCGGCGGAGTGCAGCCGCTCGCCAAATTCTCGGCTTTCCACTTGGATGGCCGCCTTGACCTGGTCGACGAAGCCTCGCTTGAGCAGCCGCTTGGCGGCGCGCAATGCACCGGCCGGCTTTGCCGCGAGCTTTCTAGCCGTTTCCGTCGCTGTGACGAACAACCGAGCGTCGGGGACCACGCGGGTCACAAGGCCCAGCTCCGCAGCACGCGCGGCGCCGAAAGTCTCGCCCAACAGGAACAATTCTGCCGCCCGCAGGTGCCCGATGCGGGCCGGAATCGTGAAGCTCGATCCGAACTCGGGCACGAGCGCGAGGTCGATGAACGGCAGCTTGAATTTCGCACTTTCGCCTGCGAAGACGAAATCGCAGTGCGTCAGCATCGTGGTGCCGCCTCCGACAGCCGCGCCCTGCACGGCTACGACGATCGGCTTTTCGAACTTGATGAACGCATCCATCAAGCGGGACTGCGGGCTCTCGCCGGGCGCCGGAGTCTTGAGAAAATCCTTGACGTCGTTGCCGGCGCAGAAGGTGTCACCGGCGCCGTGCCAGCGCACGACACGGACGTCGTCGTCTTCGGCCGCCTCGTTGAGGATCTGCGCCAGCTGCAGATACATGCCGTTCGTCATCGCATTCTTCCGCTCGGGGCGATTGAACTCGACTCGCAGGATCCCGTCGGAACGCTCGGTAATGATGTCGCTCATGATCTGTTGCCTTTCATGCTGGCGAAGCCATCAAGTCGCGCTTTCCTGCTTGCGGGATGGCGCCGGTTTCGCAATAGCGCCGCTTTCGCGCAGGCTGTCGATGCTCTTGGGGTCGAACCCGAGTTCGGCGAGAATCTGCTCGGTATGCTCACCGAGGTCCGGTGCACGCTGCGCTGGAGCCTTGTCCACGCCGTGGATCTGGATTGGACTGGAGATCGTGGAGGTCAGCTTGCCGCCGGCGCCGTTGAGCGGAACGACGATATCGTTTGCCGTCAGTTGCGGATCGTTGACGACCTCTTGCGGTGCGCGCACTTCACCGAAGGTGACGTTGACGTCGGCAAACACCGAATGCCAATGTGCCATGGGCTCGGCGCCGAAGACCTCGTCGAAGACTTCGGTGAGCTTCGACATGTTGGCGACGAGCTGCTTGGGATCGGAGAAATGCGGGTCGATCAGCAGGTCCGGGCGGCCGATGGCGTTCGCCACAGCAGCGAACTTGTCGGGCGTCACGATCAGAACGAACCAGGTGCCGTCGGCGGAACGATAGACGTTCGCCGCCGCATTGGCAGGATGCGTGCGGTCGTGCATCGGCGGAAACTTGGCGCCGGCGAGAGCTGCCTGAATGGAAACACTCGCGGACCACACGCCCTGGGCCAGCAGAGATGTCGTGACATACGAGCCCTTGCCGGTGCGCTCGCGCCGGTACAGGGCGGTCACGATCGCCGCATAAAGACCGACGGCCGTGGCGTTGTCGCCGCTGCCTCCCACCGGCCAGGTGGGCGGCGCGCCGGCATCGCGCGTCATCGACAATAGACCGCTGCGCGCCCAGTACGAAGTGATGTCGAAGCCGGGCAGCTCGGCATCCGGCCCGTGCTCGCCGAAGCCCGTCAGGTCGGCGTAGATCAGGCGTGGATTCCATCCCGCGACGTCGTCATATTCGAGCTTCAGCTTCTTGCGCGCGTGGTGCGGCGTGTTGACGATGAACACATCCGCCCAGTTGGCGAGCTCGAAGATAACCTGCTGCGCGCTCTGTGACTTGAGGTCGAGTGCGATGCTCCGCTTGTTGCGGTTGGAGAGATGCCACTGATAGGGATCGTGGGAATTCGGCTGAAACGCTACCTTGTGCCCATTGCGCCAGGGATCGCCGTGCGGCGGCTCGACCTTGACGACGTCGGCGCCGAAGTCGGAGAGGATCACAGCCGCGCCCGGTGCGGCGACGAAGCTCGAGAAGTCCACGACCTTCAAGCCCGAGAAAATGTTTTCGTTTGCCATTTGCGTTTCTCCTGAAAATGATTGTGATCAACGTCCCGCAAAATGCGGTGCGCGCTTTTCGAGGAAGGCTGAGGTCCCTTCCCTCTTGTCTTCGGTACCGGCGCAGAGCCCGAAGTAGGATGCTTCAAGGGCCAAGCCTTCGTTCTGGCTTGTCTCCATTCCCTTGTTCACGGCATCGAGGGCGTACGTGACGGCGATCGGCGCGTTGGCGACGATCTCGTTCAGGATTGCCTCTGCGCGTGCGATCAGGTCTGCAGCTGGGACGACCTCGTTGACGAGCCCGATGCGGCGGGCCTCCTGAGCGCCGATCAGTCCGCCCGACAAGATGAGCTGGAGGGCACGACCCTTCCCAACCAGGCGCGGCAGCCGCTGCGTGCCGCCACCTCCGGGAAGCAATCCGAGCTTCACCTCGGGCTGGCCGAACCTTGCATGCTCCACCGCGATGCGGATCGTACATGCCATCGCGGTCTCGCAGCCGCCGCCGAGCGCAAATCCATTGATCGCTGCGATCACCGGCTTGCCGAGATTTTCGATCAGATCGAGGACCTGCTGGCCGAAGCGGCTCGACCGTTCAGCGTCGATCGCACTCGCTTGCGCCAGGCCACCGATGTCGGCGCCGGCGATGAAGGCCTTGTCGCCCGCGCCCGTCAGGATGACGCCGCGCACAGCAGGATCATTCTGCGCATCCGCGAAAGCGGCCTGCAGCTCCTGCCACGTCGGTACGTTCAGGGCGTTGAGCACCTTGGGCCGGTTGACCGTTACGTAGGCGATCGCGCCCTGCTTCGTGTAGAGGACATTCGTGAGCGTCAGCGCTCTTGTAGCGATGGCGGCAACCGCCGGAGGCGGTGTAATTGTTGTTGTCGACATATCGATTGCTCCTGCCTGAGGGACAGGCCGGCGCCAGAGCGCCGGCCCGGTCTGCGACATCACACGAAAGCGCTGAACCCGGTGATCGCCTTGCCGACGATCAGGTTTTGCATCTGGTAAGTGCCTTCGTAGGAGTAGATCGCTTCAGTGTCGGCAAAGAAGCGCGCCACGTTGTAGTCGACCACGATCCCGTTGCCGCCCAGCACCTCGCGGGCCCAGGCGACCGTTTCCCGCGCCTTGCTGGTGCAGAACGCCTTGACGATCGCTGCCTGCGCATCCGTCAGCTTGCCCGCCGCTTCCAGCTGCACCGCGCGCGCCAGCATGGATTGGCAGGCTACGATGTTGCCCAGCATTTTCGCCAGCAGCTCCTGAATCAGCTGGAACGATGCAATCGGCTTACCGAACTGCAGGCGCTCCTGGGCGTACTTGAGGGCATGTTCGTAAGCGCCCATCTGGGCGCCCGTGATTTCCCAGCCAACGCCATGCCGGGTACCGCGCAGCACCAGCGCAGGATCGCGAAACGTTCCCTTGCCTCCCTGCAGACGGTTGGAGTCAGGCACTCGGCAGTCGGTCATCGTGATCTGGCCGTTCTGCACAACTTTCAGTGCGATCTTGTTCTCGATTTTCTCGACGCTGAAACCCGGCGTCGTCTTGTTCTCGACGATGAAACCCTTGACCTGGTCGTCGGCGACGTCGCGCGCCCAGACGATCGAGATGTCGCACCACGGCGCGTTGCCGATCCAGCGCTTCTGGCCGTTGAGGATCCAGGTGTCGCCGTCGCGTTTTGCCGTGGTAAGGAGTCCAGCACCGGCGCCAGAGCCCACCAGCGGCTCGGTCAGCGCGAAGCAGCCGACTTTTTCCATGCGCGCCATCGGCGGCAACCATTTCTGCTTCTGCTCCTCGGTGCCCGCAAGGTAGATGGATTCCATCGCGAGACCGGTGTGAACACCGTGGAAGGTACAGAACGAAACGTCGGTTCGCGCGATCTCCAGCGCGACCAGTGCAACCAGCAGCGGGCTTCCGCCCGGGCAGCCGTAGCCATTGATGCCGATGCCGGCGATGTTGAGCTCCTTGTACGACGGCAGCAGCTCAAACGGGAACGTGTCCGCGGCCCAGTGCTTGTTGATGATGGGCTGGACCTTCGTCTCCATGTAGGTGCGCACTTTCTTGACGATCGCCCGCTCCTCGTCGCCCAGCAGGTCAGCGAATTGAAAAAAGTCGCTATTTGGCGGCGGAAGCTGCTTCGAAGGCCTCAGTGCGGTAGCGGTGGCCATGTTGATCTCCTGCGTTGCCCGGCCGCGGCTCCGGCGCTGGCCTCTTTGCTCATGGCATCGAAGGTACGGAAGCCGTTGGCCAACGGCTTTGCATCGTGTGCTGTCGTTTTGTCTTTTGTTGCTGGCGAAAGGCGCTGCAGTGCAAATGCGCGCATGCGCCCGCCCGCAGCTACTGCGCGCCCAGCTTCTGGCGATATTGACCCGGCGCCTGACCTGTTGCTTGCTTGAATGCGCGGGTGAAACTGGCCTGGTCGGAAAAGCTGAGCGCCAGCGCGATGTCCGCCAGCGGCCTGTCGCCCCCGGTCAGCAACGCCTTCGCGCGCTCCAGGCGCCGGACACTAACGTGACGATGCGGGGATAATCCCATGGCCTGCCTAAACGCCCGCGCAAAATGGTACCTGCTCAGGCAGGCAATCGAGGCTATGCGATCGAGGGTGAGATCGCCTTCCAGATTGGTTTCAATGTAATCCAGCACTCGCTGGAGCCGGCGTCGATCGAGCGCTCCCCTCGCGGCGGGGAAGATGGACTGACCAGTCGATTTCCTGATGTACCTTTGCACCAACCTCGCCGCCAGACTCGATGCGAGGCCTTCAATGAGCAAGCTTCCGGCGGCCGTTTCAGCCACCAGCTCCGATGCGACCGCGCGTCCGATTTCGGCCAGCAACGGATCTTCGAGAGCACTTTCGTAGCTTAGCCCGCCGATTGCCGACGCATCTATATTGATAGCGAGATTGCCCGGAGAGAAGTGGCTGAGGGGAAGATAGATATGCAACACGCCGCTCATATCTTCGGCGATATCAAGCGAACCTTCCTGCAAGCCGGGAGGCGAGAGCCACACCGTGCCCCGCCTTACGGCGATCCGGCTTTCGATGCCCGGGGCCCGCCGAGCAATGAATGATTTATTGCCGCGGACATCGACGCACATTCTGATCTCGGATTGCGGGGTTCTCCATGGAAACACCGCTCTGCCGACGCTGCACAGCTGAGCCGACAGGCCCGACCAACCCCGGTTCATCGAACTTGAAGCTAGATTGACGGGGCCGTGCTTTCCCCAAAAGTCGAAGTACGGCCACGACTCAGTCCGGACTGCAGCCGCCCGTTGCTCTTGTAGTACCTCCATGACGCCGCTCCCGCAGAGTTGCTCAAGCAGCGAGCTCGGAAATGCCTGTGCGCAGCCGTTTGAACTTCTCGTTCCGGACCTCGATGGCCTTGACGGAATTTTCGAACGCCTTTTCCAGAACGCGCTTGCCGATAGTCCGGAGGACAAAGCCGAGGAGCCGCCCCATCAGGTTCTTGCCTTCGCGTATGACGACTACGTCAATGTCGGTCTTCCCGTTGGAATGACGTGTGAAGGTGTAGGTGTGGCCCGATGTGCCACCCCACACATTGGAGTCGATCGTCGTAAGGACGACGCGGTTGGGATCGGACCAGTCGTAGTGCAGCCGTTCCCAGATGCCGCCCGAGCCTTCCGTGACGTCGGCATGCGAGCTGCTCCGGTGATGCACCTTGAGACACGCATCGGCGCTGTTGCCAAACAGCGTCGTGCGACCAGGCCCGAAATCAGTCAGGCCGGCGATGTACTGCTCTGGCGTCACCGTGGTCGTCCGGTGAAGATGGATGGTGGACATGCGCGGTCTCCTTGTTACGTTTCGCTTACCGACCGTACCCCCTCAAGTCGAAGTTCAGTTCGAGGCCGTGATCGCGCTGCGAACTAGTACGCGATCGCCCTTCCGGCTGATCTCGATCGCGTATGGTTGCTGCGGTGTAGAGAGGATCACGCGTTGACCAGGCGCAAGAACTGATACGAGACGGATCGGCGTTCCTGCCTCGCCCTGCGCTAGAGTGGCCACCACACGGAAACCATCGCGCTCGACCGTGTAGTAAGCGATCCCGGATATCTCGCCGAGATCGATGCTCTTGCCCTCCATTGGGCGCAGATCGTCTGCATATGCAGGCGGCAGAGCGGCGATACCGAATGCAGCGGCGAAAAGCATGCTGCGGAGTGACATTGCGATTTCTCCTATCAGTTCCGAAAGCGGCATGGGCCAGCGAGGGCCGCCACGATGTTGATCACCAAAAAAACTCGCCGCCCTGATGGATCCAGGTTCCATTGACCGAATGGACGATTGGTGTGTCATCGAGCTGCCTGTTGACGGAATCCGTCGGCGGGAAGACGCTGTCGTACATCGCGCGGGCTTCAAATATCAGGCGGAGCCTTTCGCGCTCGTCCTTCGACATGAATCGGATAACTTCACCCATATTCGCCTCCAACTCGTAACGCCGTTTCCGGCAGATCATTGAGCGGGAGGTGGGGCGAAAGCCTTGGGTCAACAGGCGGGAAAACCGGAAGCCATCCTTCCAAATTCCGGAAGCTCGGACCGAGCCCCCCGTAGCGGCCTACTCCGCGAAGGCTCGCTTCAGCCGCGGCGCGGCAAAGTCCAGAAAAGCGCGAACTTTGATCGGCAGAAAACGGTTGGCCGCGTAGACGAGGTTGACCGGCATTGCCGGCGGCTGAAATGCATTGAGGACGGTTGTCAAGGCTCCTTCCCCCGGCGCATCATGGAGTTGATAGGCAAAGACAATGGAAATTCCCGCGCCAGCGCGCGCGGCGGCGCAAGCCGCTTCGGCGCTGCCGACGATGAGCCGCGTACGCACTGGCACCGCTATGGTCGCCTTGTCCCTGACGAATGTCCAGGAATCGGGTGGCGAGAAGCCGGCATAACTGATGCAATCATGCTCGACCAGATCGTCGGGCGTGCGCGGCGTTCCGCGAGCCGCCAGATAGGTGGGACTGGCGCAGACCACTCGGCGTGTGCTGCCGAGCCGTAACGCTATCAAGCTCGAATCCGGGAGCTCGCCGATCCGCACCGCGATATCGATTTGCTCCTGAGCCAGACTCAGTTTTTGATCAGTAGGGATCATCCGGACCTTGATATCCGGATAAGTCTTGAGAAAGTCCACGATGATCGGCATGAGGATGATACGCCCAAGACCCAGCGGGGTGGTCACAGACAACTCGCCAGTCGGCGCGGTATACTCACCGGACGCTGTACGCTCCGCTTCACTCACGTCCGTGAGGATACGCTTGCAGGCCGCAAGGTAGGAAGCGCCTGTCTCGGTTAACACCAGCTGTCGGTTCGATCGGTTGAAGAGCTTCGTCCGAAGGTGAGACTCGAGCTCAGATACGTTGCGGCTGACCGTTGTGAGCGGTGTTTTCAACCGGCGCGCCGCCGCGGACAAACTGCCCTGCTCGACCACGGTCAGAAAGGTCGACATCGCCTCCAGCCGATCCATCGTGGCCCCTTCCCTATTTCGAAAGCGCGCTTTGCATTTTGCCATATCACCCCGGAAATCGGAAGGCCGCCAAGCACTTGTGAGCAATCCAGGAACATGAACCGGCTCGGCCTTCCGCCGTTCGGGAAGAGCCTTTCCGATTCCGAGCTCTGTTAAGGCAAGCCGTTCAGTCCATTTCCTTGAAAGAAGACGTGCGATGCACGTCGCTTACCGAGGAGAGTTCAATGAACACCCGGATCGAACCTTTCCGCTACGAACTTCTGCACAACGATGACGCTGACTTCGTCGCGTATCAACACCTGTCGAGCGACGGTCACTGGCGAACGGTCTCGATGTGGATGATTCCGCAATCAGCGGGCGACTCAATCCTCGTTAAGCCGCGCTGAATACCTCAGTCTTCGTCGTCAGCAATAAATGACAAACGAACGGCATGCGAAGCCAATCCCATGACCAGCCGCTTCATTATCAATGGTGAATGAGAACTGCCGTCGACTCAATATGAGAGGGATTCCGCTAACGCGGTCTGTTTGTCATGCCGATACGTCAGTATTTTCTTTGGGTGGGAAGTGTCCTTCTCGCAGTACTTTTTGTCGCGGATCTGTTGCTCCCCGCGCCGGTTGCTCATTCACGCGCTGAAATCCCCCCGAATGAAAGGGTCAACCTTCAGATCCGGTCTAATCACAAATGGCCTGAGCGGGTGGTGTTGGACACCGCGCATTCAGCGCCGTCGTTCGCACAGGCTCATGCTGAGCCGGGCCTCGTGCCGCCGCCAGATCCCGCCCGCGGGCTGCCAAATGCGCTGGCAGAGGTGGCGCCGGCTCGGGCTTCGGCAGCAACAAATGACAATGCTTCGGCAATCCCGGCAAAGCCGGTGCCGGGAGCCTTTCGTATGACTGGGACGATCAAGGTCGACTGAAGGGTGCTGACATGAAGGACATTTTTTGCGTCGCCGTGTTCGCAGGCAAGCTGCTGGGCCTCGCGATATTCGTGAGCGTCCTGCGACCGGACGCTATCGTCGCCGTCAAAGCGTCGATGGAACCCGCCTGCAAGATTGAGCGATCCCGCTGGCAAGGATGCGGCAAGTTGGCGGCGGCTTCGGGCGCCGATGTTGCGCCGTGCCGCGACCGTTCGGGCGTCGTTCACTGCTAAAGGCAATTGTGCCTGGCGCCAGGACATCGCCATGAACCACACCTCATCCTTCCGGGAACGTCACGCCGCCATCATCTTTGCGTTTCGCACTTACGCAGCGGCGATGCTGGCGTTCTCGATCGCGCTCCTGCTGGACATGCCGCGCCCCTACTGGGCGATGGCGTCGGTCTATATCACGTCCAACCTGTTCACGGGGGCGACGACCTCAAAGGCGGTCTATCGCATCCTGGGAACGTTGATCGGCGCGGCAGCGACGCTCGCTTTAGTCCCGAACCTGATCAATGCGCCGGAGCTGTTCAGTCTCGCCGTCGCGCTCTGGGTCGGCATTTGCCTATACCTCTCGCTGCTCGACGGCACGCCGCGCAGCTACATATTCATGCTCGCCGGCTACACCGTGGCGCTGCTCGGGTTTCCGATCGTCACAGCTCCGCAGGCGACGTTCGATATTGTGGTCTCCCGGGTGCAGGAAATCACGCTCGGAATCCTCTGCGCGAGCGTCGTTGCGATGCTGGTACTGCCGCGGAGTGTGACGTCTGCAGTCATCGCACAAGCCGACGCCTGGCTCACCGGAGCACGCGGGCTCGCTGTCGGCGTCCTCACCGGTCGGGGCAGCGACAAGGAACGTGACACTGAACGCTTGCGCCTTGCTGCCGCAGCCTCCGAAATCGACCAGCTTGGCCGTCATCTTGCCTACGAGAAGGACGCTTCGGCAAACGTGTCGCGGGGCTTGCAGCTCCTGAGGCGCCACATGCTGTCGCTGCTGCCGCTGTTGGGATCGATAGAGGACCGCCAGCTCGCGCTCACCTCGCACCAACAGGCGTCGGCACGCGTTGCGGCAATTAGCGCGAGGATCGCGGAATGGCTCGCAGGCGGCGGTAGCGATGAAAGGCAGGCCGATGCGCTGCGTGCAGCCCTGGATGAAGTACGGCCGGCGCTGAACGTCGACGCCAACTGGACCGACATTGCCATCAATGGCCTCGCCATCCGCCTGCGCAATCTGATCGATGTCGCACGCGACTGCCGGCTCCTGCGTGAGGCAATCGTTGACGATCGCGATCCCGATTCGCTGCCTCTTGCCTTCCCTCCCAGCCCGTTGGCGATAGCCGTCCCGCATCGGGACTACTGGTCTGCGCTCCTGTCGGCCGGGTCGGTGGCCCTTGCGGTGCTGGGCTGCTGCTGTTTCGCCATTGCGACCGGCTGGACCGACGGCATTGTCGCTCCGCTTTTTGCTGCCGTCGTCGGCAGCCTTCTCGCGGGCGTCGACGATCCCCTTCCGACGTTCCGCAACTTCTACGGACTGTTCCTCGTCGTTATCGCCATCCATGGAATCTACCTGTTCGGCGTATTGCCGCGGATTACGACCCTCGAAATGCTCATCGTCGCGCTGATGCCGACTTTCCTTCTGTTCGGCTGGATGGCTGCGCGACCCGCGACCGCCCGCGTCGGCTCGATACTTGCCATCTATATTTCCGTGCAATTGGCGTTGACCGACACCTATTCGGCCGACTTCTTGTCCTATGCCAACTCCAGCGTCGCTTTGATGGTTGGCGTCTCCCTGACGGGCGTCATTTCCGGCATCGTTCGCCTGGTTGGAGCCGACTGGATCGCAGGACGGTTGCTCCGAAGCAATTGGAGAACGCTCGCCGCGGTCGCGGGGCGCGAGTCGAACCAAAGCCCCTTTGCGCTAGCAAGTCTGATGCAGCATCGCCTTGCGCTGCTCGCCGCCCGCGTGGCTGTGGTCCCTGCCGATGCCAGAAGCGACGCTGCCAATCTTCGCCAGCTTCGAACGGCGCTCAATGTTCTCGACGTCAGGCGGGCGAGCCTCGGCTTGTCACGCCGCTCAAGGGCGACGATCGAAGCATTCTTCGCTCGCATTGCCTCGATTTGCCGGAGCTCGACGGCCGGCTCGCTTCCCAACGGACTGGTCGAACAGCTCGATAGCGCGATCGCAATCACGTTGCGGGAGCAGCCGGGCGAAGCCCGCGACGAGGTGCTGCTGGGTCTGACCGGGGTTCGCTCCGGCCTTTTCCCGCGGTCGCCGGCTTATCAGTCGCACGACATCGACCACAGGACAGTTGCCGCATGAAATACGAGCTTGACCTGATCGGCGTCATCGTTCCGAGCCTGCTGCTCTGGAGCGTGGCCGCCTATTTTCTTGCGCGCATCATCAGCAAGCTGATGAAGCATGCCGACCTGTATCGCCGCATCTGGCATCCCGCGCTGTTCGACTTCGCACTCTTCATCTGCCTGGTTGCCGGGCTCGTCTTCGCTTCCACGGAGTTTTTCTCATGAACGCCCCTGTTTCATTCTCGAAAGCCTTGTGGCGCGGGTTCACGATGAAGTGTCCGAACTGCGGTCAGGACCATCTGTTCGGCCGCTTTCTGAAAGTTGTCGAGCGCTGCGCGGCTTGCGGCGAGGATTACACGCCGCAACGCGCAGACGACCTCCCGGCCTATCTCGTGATCGCTATCGTTGGTCATCTTGTCGTGCCGGCGCTTCTAGCGGTCGAGATGGCCTATTCACCTCCCGCCTGGCTTCAACTGCTGATCTGGGTGCCCGTTACCGGGCTAGCGGCACTCCTGCTGCTGCAGCCCGTGAAGGGGACGATTGTCGGCCTGCAATGGCAGACCGGCATGCACGGTTTTGAAGCCGCAAGGCACCGCCGGGATCAAGAAGCCCGCGTTGGTGTTGCGCCCCCGCCCGACCTCAAGGAGCTGATGTCATGAAAGCCGTTCTGAGTTCGCTACGCCGCTTCGCCCTGACCGGCCTCATGGTGATGCTCGCGCTATGGGCCGGCTACAAGCTTTGGGATTACTACTTTGACGCGCCCTGGACTCGCGATGGTCACGTGCGGGCCGACGTCGTGCCCGTTGCTCCCGATGTCTCTGGCTTCGTAAGCGAGGTGCTGGTCCGTGACAACGAGCAAGTACAACGCGGCGATGTGCTCTTCCGGATTGATCGCGCGCGCTATGAGATCGCGCTAAGGCAGGCCGAGGCGGTGCAGGAAGGCAAACGCGCCGTGCTCGACAACGCCAATGCCGACCTGAAGCGCTACAGCGCGCTGACGCCCGGCGTCGTCGTGTCGACCCAGCGAATGGATCAGGTCATCGCCACCCAGGGCTCAGCACAGGCTGCCTATGACCAGTCCGTAGCGGACGTTGCGCTGGCAAAGCTCAATCTCGAGCGCAGCGAGGTGCGCGCCTCCGTCAGCGGCATTGTCACCAACAACGAGCTGCAGCCCGGCGCCTACCTCACCCCCGGTAAAGGCGTGATGGCGCTGCTCGATACGGATACGCTGCGCGTGGAGGGGTACTTCGAGGAAACCAAGCTGCAGCGCATCCACGCTGGCGACCCTGTCAAGGTACGACTGATGGGAAGCAGTCGCCTGTTGCAAGGTAAGGTGGAGAGCGTTGCCGCCGGTATCGAGGACCGCGATCGCAGCAATGGCTCTACCCTTCTTGCCAATGTCAATCCGACCTTCAACTGGGTCCGGCTGGCCCAGCGCGTTCCGGTCCGGATCGCGCTCGACCGCGCCGACCAGCGCAACAAGCTCGTCGCCGGCGCCACGGCGACGGTCGAAGTCCTTGCTTCGGCTTCGCGCGACGACACGGGGAAAGCTGGAAACCGACTGGCCGCTTCACGACATGCCGGCTGCTACGGCAATGATACAGCCGGCCTCTCAACTTGCAGGGCGGGCCTTCAATAGGCTCGACCTGATGCGCACTACGGAGAATGGCCGTCGGCATGTCCACGAACCCGCAACGGTACCCTTCGGCAAGACACAAAGCGTTTTGGGCGCTCGCGACGGGCCTGCTCGCCGTTCTGTGTGCGGTGGCGCAAATCTCGTCGTCTGCCCGCTCCACTCGATCGGATCAGCTCTTCTATTCCGACTAGGATGCAGCCCTCACCTACGTCGTCGACAGCGCCAATGCGGTCAGCCAGAACGCGGAAGTGGCGCAAGCTCTCGGTAGCCTGATCGGCCGGGTTGCCCAGCATAGCGCCGCCGCGGAGACGACGCTGGCGCGCGCCACGACGATGCTGGGGATAACTCGTGCGGCGTGAAGCCAATGTCCTGTCCATCATCGACGGCTTGCAGGTCGCCTTCTGGGCTGCGATCAGCAAGATGAGCCAGAACCGTGTCGAGGCTGACCGCATCGGCGTTGTCGCCGGCCTTGCGGCGAGCGAAAAGCCGGAAGATCGTAACGTAGCTCGGCATATTCCAATTCGAACCTAAGCAGGGCCGCAGTACGAGGCAGTCGACTTAGGTTGGGTGGGTGCGCAAATCCAACGATTCGTGCCCCCGGGTTGCCGGACGTCGATGCCGACAGTAGGCGCACGATGTCCCCACTACACCGCGAGACCTCATCGGTTGACGGTTGAGGCCGAATAGACAGTCGCGGAGAAAGCGAGCAGCGCGAAACCCGCCGCAGAAGAGCAAAATCCGGCCAGGAACACCGGCACTGCCATGAGCACTTGGCTGCTCAAGGACAGCCCAACGAGCGCGATCATGATTCCTCCGCGATCATGCCGGCCAGGCGATGGTCGACGATAATCGCGAGCAGCAGCAAGGCCGCGACATGGAGGCTGGCGGGCAGGTCCCCTACCCCGAGAAATGTGTCCACATTTTGCGCGAACACAGTCGCCGCCTCGCTCAGCACCGCAATGGCACCCCAGAAAACGGTGTGCGGATATCGTCGGCGCACGGACGGCACGGCCACAACGCTAAGCTGGCAGATCGGCACAATGGCCGCTGCCGCGGCCCAAGGGCTCAGATCGATCCCGCGAAGCAGCGCCTGTCCGTCGATGTCGCCCGATGCGGTCACCAGCGCCTGGGCGAGCCAGAACGTGCGCAGAGTTGTCAAAGCGACGCAGCCGACCCGAGCATGTCTAGGGCACTCGAATATCTCCCGCAGCGTTTACGAAACCGTCTCCGCGGCGCCGGCTCCGTGGTCGCCTCGCGAGGGCCAAACCTTCGCACGCAGGCCGGCGAACCACCGGCTCATCCCATGGAGGTAGATGTAGACAACCGGCGTGGTGAACAGCGTCATCAGCTGAGATACAATCAGGCCACCGACTATGGCGTATCCTAGCGGCTGGCGTAGCTCTGCGCCGGTGCCGGTGCCGATCATCAACGGCACGCCGCCGAGCATCGCGCACATCGTCGTCATGAGGATTGGACGAAACCGGATGCGGCAGGCTTCGTATGCCGATTGCTCGGCCGTTAGCCCTCTGTTGCGCTCGGCTTCGAGCGCGAAATCGATCAGCATAATGCCGTTCTTCTGCACGATGCCGATCAGCAGGATAATCCCGATCAACCCAATCACGTCGAGACCGAAGCCGAACGCCCAGAGCGTCAGCAGAGCGCCCAGCCCTGCGGACGGCAGCGTCGACAGAATGGTGACCGGGTGAATAGCGCTTTCATACAGCATGCCCAGGATGAGGTAGACGGCGATCACGGCGGCAACGATGAGGATCGGCGTAGAAGACAGCGAGGATTGGAATGCCTGGGCATTGCCCTGGAAGCTGGTCGCGACTGTCGAAGGCATGTGCAAGTCGGCCGTGGCTTTCTGCACGGCAGCTACCGCCGTACCCACCGCCGTCCCGGGCGCGAGGTTGAAGCTCAATGTCACCGACGGAAACTGGCTCTGGTGGTTCACTGAGAGCGGTGCAACACCGTATTCGATCGAGGTGAACTGGCTCAGCGGCACCATAGACCCGTTGGAGGAGCTGACATAAATGCGGTTCAACGCATAGGGCCCAAGCTGGAACGAAGGATCGGCTTCCAGGATGACATAGTAGGTGTTGAGCGTCGTGAAGATCTGGGCGACGTGGCGCTGACCGAACGCATCATAGAGCGCATTGTCGACCGCCGCGGGATCGATGCCCAACCGAGACGCGGCGTCGCGGTCGATATTCAGCTTGAGCTGGCGGGCGGCATTGGCCTGGTCGGTCGCGACGTCGGCCAGTTCCGGCAGCGTCTTGAGCTTATTGAACAGCTTGTCGGACCAGCTGTTGAGCTCGTCCTGATTCACATCCGTCAGCGTGAACTGATACTGCGTCTTCGATAGCCGGCTCGCAAGGTTGATGTCCTGCGTGGACTGCATGAACACCTGAATGCCCTTTTGCGTCTGCAGCTTGGCATCGAGCTGACGGATCACCTGGTCGGACGAGTACTGCCGCTGCGCGCGCGGCTTGAGCAGCACGAACAGGCGACCGTTGTTCTCGGTGACGGTCGGGCCGCCCGGCCCGATATAGCCGGTTGCATTGGCGACCGAAGGGTCTTTTGCGATGATGTCGATGACATGACGCTGCAGCTCCGCCATTTGGCTCGGCGAGACATCGGCGGACGCCTCCGTGATGCCGGCGATCATGCCGGTGTCCTGCTGAGGGAAGAACCCTTTCGGAATGCCCGCGAACAGCACACCTGTGACTCCTACGCTTGCGAGCATCACCGCCATGGTTAGCGGCTTGAACCGCAGCGTGAGCCGGAGCACGGCTTCGTAGCCGGCCTGGATCGCGACAAAGCCCCGCTCAAGGCCGCGCAACAGCGCTCCCGGGTTCGCGCCGTGCCCTGAGTCGAGAAGGTAGGCGCACATCATTGGTGTCAGCGTCACCGAGACGATAACGGATACCGCGATCGCGACGCACACCGTGACGGCGAATTCCTGGAACATGCGTCCGATGACGCCCCTCATCAAGAGCAGCGGAATGAACACCGCCACCAGCGACACCGAGATCGACATGATGGTGAAGCCGATCTCGCCGGCCCCTTTCAACGCCGCCTCAAATGGCGGCAAGCCTTCCTCGATATGCCGCGAAATGTTCTCGATCATCACGATGGCGTCGTCGACCACGAAACCGACCGCGATCGACAGTCCCATCAGCGACAGGTTGTCGAGGCTGTAGTTGAACAGATACATCACCCCGAAGGTGCCGATCAGGGAGATCGGCACGGAGATGCCGGGGATCAGCGTCGCTCGGACGTTGCGCAGGAACAGGAAGATCACGCCTACGACCAAAGCGATCGTCAGCACCAATGTGAACTGCACGTCCGCCACGCTCGCGCGGATGGTCTGGGTGCGGTCGGAGGCAATCTCGACCTTGATGTCAGACGGCAGGCCTGAGATCAGCTGCGGAAGCAGCTGCTTGATCCGGTCGACGGTGGCGATTACGTTGGCGCCGGGCTGCCGCTGAATCGCAAGGACGACGGCCGGCTTGTCGTTGAACCAGCCATGCAGCGTAATGTCCTCGGCGGCGACGATCGCCTGGCCGACGTCGCGAAGCCTCAGCGGCGCGCCATGCCGATAGGCGATGATGAGGTCGTCATAGCCCTTGGCGGTCAGGATCTGGTCGTTAGTGGCCAGCGTGAAGGATTGCTGCGCCCCGTAGAGCGCGCCCTTCGGCTGGTTGACGGTCGCGACGCCCAGCGTTGCACGGAGCTGTTCGAGATCGAGCCCCGCCGCCGCGAGCTTCGCCGGGTTGACCTGTACCCGGATCGACGGCTTCTGCGCGCCGCCGATTGTGACCAGCGACACGCCCGGCACCTGGGAGAGTTTTTGCGCCAAAATGCTGTCGGCATAGTCGTTGACCTTGGTGAGCGGCTGGGTGTCCGACGTCAATGCGATCAAAAGCACCGGGACATCGGCTGGGTTGATCTTCCGGAAGATCGGCGGTGACGGCATGTTCTTCGGCAACTGGCCTGAGGCCGCATTGATCGCCGTCTGCACGTCCTGTGCGGCGGCATCGACGCTGCGGTTCAGCGCAAATTGCAGGGTGATCTGCGTATTGCCGAGCCCGCTGCTCGAGCTCATGACGGTCAGCCCTGCAATCTGGCCGAATTGCCGCTCTAAGGGCGTTGCAACCGAGGAGCCCATGGTCTGCGGATCGGCGCCCGGCAACTGCGCGGTCACTTGGATCGTGGGCGTATCCACCGTCGGCAACGCCGAGATCGGCAGTTGAAAGAAGGCAACCAACCCGATCAGGGTAATCCCAATGGTGAGAAAAGCGGTCGCGACGGGTTTGCGAATAAACCCTGCTGAAACGTTCATGGCAGCATCCCTGCACTTGCGGTGGTGGCGTTCTGAACCCGGCTGCTCTGGCTGTCCGGAACGAGTTCGACCGTCGTTCCCGCGCTGAGCCGGTATTGACCTGCGGTCACCACGGTCTCGTTCGGTGACAGCCCCTGCTCGATCAGCACCTTGCCGGCACGCGATTGCCCCGCTACGACCTGGCGCACAGTTACCTTGTGGTCGGGCCCGATCACGTACACAAAGACGCCGTTCGGGCCCTGCTGGACCGCCGTCAGTGGCACGGTCAGCGCATTCTTGCGGACCGCGATGGTCAGATGGATGTTGACGAACGCGCCGGGCCAGAGAGTCCGGGCGGCATTGGGAAAGGAGGCCTTGAGCCGCACCGTGCCGGTCGAGCTGTCCACCTGATTGTCGATCAGCATCAGGCTGCCATGATCGAGCCTGCGGCGGTTCGAAGCATCATAGGCGTCAACCGCGACGTCTCCCGCCGCAATCGCCTTCTGCACATCGGGGATCTCGGTGGATGGCAAGGTGAAGATTACTGCGATCGGCTGCAGCTGGGTCAGCACGACGAGACCGTTGGGATCACTGGGCTGGACGATATTGCCTGGATCGATGCGGCGGATGCCGGTAACGCCATCCAATGGCGCGGTGATCGTGGTGAAGCTCAACTGCGTTTGCGCCGCCTCGAGCGCTGCCTGGTCGAGCTGAATGGTACCCTCGCCCTGCGCCACCTGCGAATTCTGCGTATCCAGCGCTTGCTGGGTGGCAAAGCCACGGTCCGCAAGCGGTCGTGTCCGCGCTAGGTTTGCCTTCGCATTTTTCAGGCTTGCCTGGTCGCGAACGAGCGCCGCGTCCGCCTGGTCCACCTGCGCCTCGTAGACGCGCTGATCGATGCGGGCCAGCACCTGGCCACGTTTCACCTCCTGTCCCTCGACAAAGTCGACGCTTTCGAGAGTGCCCTGCACCTGAGTACGAATGGTCGCGGTGTTGAGCGGGCTGACTGTGCCAAGGCCTTCCACAACGATGGGCGCATCACCTTGCGCGACGCCTGCGGCTGTCACCGGGATAGCGGCCTGTATGGGGACAGGCGTGCGGGAGGCCTCGCCACGGGATGCGGCGCTTTTCGCCGAACCCAGCCAGATATATCCGCCAAAGCCCGACGCCGCGGTGACTAGAAGAGCTGCACCCGCCATCTTCAGAGGTCTTGGCATCATCATCTTCAAGCTCCGTGTCCGCTGTGACGACCGACCATCGCGGCCAGCTCCAGCACAAAGGCTTCCGCAGCGCTCGCGATTGTCGCTGATTTGTTGGCGACAGCACCAAGTCCGATGACGCGAACGTCAATGTTCGCGCGCTGCAATTGTTCGACGAGGCCATCTCCGGCCCGCCCCGAGCCGTGGTGATGCACGACGAGGCGGATAGCCGTAGGCGTTGGAACGATGGCGAACGAGAGCGGGTGGCAGGGTATGTCGATCGCGACGATCCCTGCGCAGTCGATCGTACCTTGGGCGACGAGCTCGAACGCTCGACGCCCGGTTTCGCCACAACCGAGGAGAATCAACCGCCGGGGGTTGGCCGCCCTTCGCTTCATCAGCGCGGCGATATTGTCGAGAATCGTGGTCCGGTTGACCTGGGTCAGGCCGATGAGAGCCCACATTGCGGAGGGGATTAGCTGCCGCCAGGGCGCCAGATCTTCCGGCGCTAGGGTCGACGGTTCCGGGCCGGCAATCAGCACGACCATGATCCTTGCATTGGGCCGCGCCGAGGGCGTCGCGGTGTGACTGACGAAGAACATGCTGGGAAACTGGCGTTCCTCAGCCTATTATTCAAATGAATTGCCTTTATCTCTCAATTCACGTTGTGCATCTAGTCCGCCATGAGACTTCGCAATCTCGATCTCAATCTGCTGCTGGTATTTGACGCCGTACTGCATGAGAGAAGCGTCGTGCGGGCGGCCGATGCGCTTTCGATCAGCCAACCCGCAGTCAGCCACGCGCTGAACAGGCTTCGACACGCGCTGAAGGACAAATTGTTCGTCCGCACGCCGTCGGGAATGATGCCGACGCCGCGGGCCGAGCAGCTTGCGCTACCGGTCCGAAAAGCGCTCAACGAGCTCCAGCTCGCAGTGGAAGGCGACAGCTTCGAGCCGTCCACGGCCGACCGGCGCTTTGCCATCGCGGTCAACAATTATGCCGCAGTCGTCGCGGTGGGCCCTATCGTGGCCGCCGTCCGCGCCCAGGCGCCGAAAGTGCGGTTGTCGTTGGTCCCGAGCGGCACGCTCAATCTTGCCGATCGGCTCGATCGCGGCGAACTCGATCTCGCGATCGCCGCGAGGGAAGCGGCCGGCGAGCGATTTGCCTCGCGGCTATTGATCGATGATCGCTATGTCGCGGCTTTGAGAGGCGGCCACCCCGCGCTACGGAAGAAGCTGACGGTCGAGGCCCTCGCGGCAACGCCCCATCTTGCGATCAGCTCAAGTGGCGAGGATCTGGAGTTCATCGATCAGGCATTGACGCAGAAGGGGACCCGCACCGTTGCACTTGACGTGCCCTATCTGTCCGCTGGTGCTGTTCTGGTCCAATCCAACTTGATCGCCATCCTCGGGCGCAAGCTCGCGCAGGAGTTTCGTCGGGCCCATGCCATCGAGATCCACGAGCTTCCATTCGACACTCCCAGGCTGCGCAGCGTCATGATGTGGCACCGCCGGTTCGACGACGTGCCGGCCCATCGCTGGCTGCGCGACACCATCGTGGCAGCGACAGCCGCAATCTGACGACGAGCGGCATGTGGCTACACCAGAGATCCTCGGTGTGCAGATCAGCCTGATTTTACGGGGGCATTGACCCCGGAAAACCTCATCCTCCAGGCGACGTCGCTGCATGGCGAGCGGTTGCCGATGATGCTTCCCGGCATCTGGATCGGCGCGAAGCCCGACGATTACACCCCTTTCAAGACCTTGCGGATAGCGATCTTTGACAGGAGAAAGCTGGACGATATCGGGCGAGCCGCTGTCAGCCGAATGATGTGACGGAGAGAGTGTCAGTCAATCCCCGTTGAAAGATAAAGCATTTTCGACCTTCATAGACCAAAACCCACCAATTCAGCTACGCGCAGAATTGAAAATTCCTCTGCGCGAGCACGTTGGAAGACCGGCACCATCGGGAGTGGGACTTAGGAACCAACATAGACATCGACACAGAGGACAGACGCCCAAATACTGATCGAGGGAAAAGATCCTGCGTGCCACTGCTGAAATCGAGCCGGTTTTCGTCACACGAACCAGCCAAGCCAGGGCGCCTACGATATCCATGAGCATACTTGGGAGGATGAGCGGGAGCTAATCGGAGATGAGGACGCGCCGGTAGCGCTGTGGGGCGTAGCAACAGGTGCTATTGGCATCGTATCCGCAGCACGAGGCGGCGGGAATTGCGCAAACGCCGCACCTGGCACCTGCGAAATCGCTGCGAACGTCGAAGCCAGCGTCAACGGTTTCTTTCGGGACATAGCGTCTCCCTTGCTAGAATTGCGGCTCAAGGGTCGGCGCTGACGCATCGCGCGGGGAGCTTCGCCCGGGCGCGGCGATTTCGTGCACCGGAGCATCGGCCCCATGCAGTTGATCGCTGTGATCAGGATGAATTCTAAACCACGCCACATACAGCGCCGGCAGAAACAGCAGCGTCAGCAGCGTACCGACGATGATCCCACCCATCATGGCATAGGCCATCGGCCCCCAGAAAATTTCGCGTGCGATTGGGATCAACGCGAGACTTGCGGCGGCCGCGGTCAACAAGATTGGTCGCATGCGGTGCTCGGTTGCTTCCACCACGGCATCCCAGGCGGGCCTGCCCTCCTTCTTGAGATCCTCGATTTGCACGATCAGGATCACGGAGTTCCGGACCAGGATGCCGATGAGAGCCAGCACGCCGAGGATGGCCACGAAGCCCAGCGGCGCGCCGCTTGGCAGCATGGCCATGACAACGCCGATCAGCGCGAGCGGGGCGACAGCGAACACCAGAAACAGGCGCGAAAAGCTCTGCAGCTGCACCATCAGCACGGTCGCCATGATGAACAGCATCAAGGGTACGACCGCGACGATCGGCCCCTGGCTCTTGGCACTCTCCTCCACCGAGCCGCCGATCTTGATCGAGTAGCCCGCGGGCAGCTGCTTGGTAAATTCCGCCACCTTCGGCGCGAGCTGGTCGACGACCGTCTTCGGCTGAACGTTGCCGACCACGGCGGCCTTGAGAGTAATCGTCGGGATCCTGGCGCGGCGCCAGATCGTGGGCTGCTCCAGCTCGTAGCGCAGATTGGCGACCGCGCCGAGCGGCACCGATTGGCCGCCGAGCCCGGTCATCTGCAGGTCGCGCAGCGTATCAATCGAAGCGCGCTCCGGCGCGGTCGCTCGTCCCGTGACGTTGACGAGATAAATGCTGTCACGCACCTGCGTGACCGGCGAGCCCTGAAGCACCGAGTTCAGGGTGGTGGCGATATCTTCCGAGGTCACGCCGAGCTGGCGCGCCTTGTCCTGGAGCACGTCGACCTTGACGACGCGCGCCGGCTCCATCCAGTCGAACACCACATTGCCGAGGTCAGGATTGCTGCGGATGACGCCTGCGAGCTTCTGCGCGAGGTTGCGTACCTCGGCGATGTCGGGGCCGCTCAGGCGGTATTGCACCGGACGTCCCACGGGAGGGCCGACCTCGAGCAGCTTGACGTAGGTGTCGGTGCCCGGGAACGTCTTCCTCAAATAGTCCTCGAACTGCGACTTGAGCTTGTCGCGCGCGGCGATGCCGCCCTTGGTCACGATCACCTGCTGACCGAACCAGGTGTTGGCGGTCTGCAGGTCGAACGACAGAACGAAGCGCGGCGCGCCGGTGCCGACATAGGTGGACCAGTGCTCGATGGAGTCATTGCCCTGCAACTGCTCGCGCTCGAAGCGCGCCATCTGGGTATTGGTCTCGGTGATCGAAGCGTTCTGTGGCAGGTTCCAGTCGATCACGAGTTCGGCACGGTCGGACGAGGGGAAGAACTGCTGCTGCACGAACTGCAAGCCGAACAGGGCGAGCAGGAAGGCCCCGGCCGTGACAGCGACGGTGCTCCAACGGTGATGCATGCAGAACAGCAGCAGGCGCGCGAACATCTGCGCGACGCGCCCCTTTTGCTCGTGGTGTCCCTTCATCTTCGCTGGCAGAATGGTGACGCCGAGCAACGGCGTGAACAACACGGCCACGATCCAGGAGACGATCAGCGACACCGCGATCACGACGAACAGCGTGAACGTGAACTCGCCGGCATTGCTGCTGTTGAGCCCGATCGGGATGAAGCCAGCAACCGTGACAAGCGTTCCCGTCAGCATCGGGAACGCGGTCGACGTATAGACGTGGGTTGCCGCCTTTTCGAGGGGATCGCCGATCTCGAGCCGCGCCACCATCATCTCGACCGCGATCATGGCGTCGTCGACCAAGAGGCCAAGCGCGATGATCAAGGCGCCCAGCGAAATGCGCTGCAGCGAGATGCCGCAATAGGCCATCACGACGAAGGTGATCGCGAGCACGAGCGGAATGGCGATGGCGACCACGAGACCGGCTCGCATGCCCAGGCTCAGAAAGCTGATGCCGAGCACGATGATCACGGCCTCGAACAGGGCTTCGGTGAAGCCCGAGACCGCATGTTCGACCACGACGGGCTGGTCGGCAACCAGGTGGACGCCGACGCCGATCGGCAGGTCGGCGATGATCTTCGTCATCTCCTCCTTCAGCGCCTCGCCGAACTGCAGCAGGTTGGCGCCGGATTTCATGCCGATCGCGAGGACGATGGCGGGCTGACCGTTGTACCGAAACAGGGTTGACGGCGGATCGGCATAGCCGCGCGTGATGGTCGCGACATCGGTCAGCGGGAAGAAGCGGTCGTTGATGCGCAGATTGACCGCCTTCAGGCTCGCCTCCGAGGTGAACTGGCCGTTGACGCGGACGCTGATCCGCTCCGGCCCCTCCTGGAACACGCCGGAGGGCGCCACCGCGTTCTGGCCCTGGAGCGAATTCATGATGGCGTGGACGTCGAGACCGAGCGCTGCGATCTTGCGGGTAGAAAATTCCAGATAAATCACCTCGTCCTGCGCGCCGAGAATGTCGACCTTGCCGACATCGGGCACCGTCAACACCTTGGCCCTGACATCCTCGACCTGATCGCGGAGCTGTCGCTGGCTCAAGCCGTCGCTGGTGAAGGCATAGACGTTGCCGAAGACGTCACCGAAGCGGTCGTTGAAACCGGGCCCGATCACGCCTTGTGGGAAATCGCCCCTGATGTCTGCGATCATGTTTCGGACGCGCACCCAGGTCGGCTTGACGTCGGCCGCCTTAGTCGAATCGCGCAAGTAGACGAAGACGGTGGCCTGACCCGCGACCGTTACACTCTTGGTGTAGTCGAGCGTTTCCAGTTCCTCCAGCTTCTTCTCGATCCGGTCGGTGACCTGACGCGTCATCTCCTCAGGCGAGGCGCCCGGCCACTGCGCCTGGATCACCATGGTCTTGATGGTGAAGTCAGGATCCTCCTGTCGTCCCAGCTGGAGATAGGCAAACAGGCCGGCCGCCATGAAGGCGATCATGAAATACCAGACGAGCGAACGATGGCCGAGCGCCCAGTCCGAAAGGTTGAACGACTTCATGGCTCTTGATCCTGTTCGATACGGACGTGTTGTCCGGGCTTGAGGCTGTGGACTCCGGCGGTGACGACGCGGGCGCCGGCGGCAAGTCCGCCGGTGACGCGGATGCCCGCCTGTTCGGCGACACCATCGATCTTCTGCAGCGAGACGGTGCCGGCGGACTGATCGACCACCCAGACGAAATCTGCGCCGTCCCGCGCGAGCACCGCTGATGCGGGTAGGCGCAAGACCTTGCTCTGGTCCTTCCCGAGCTTTGCCGTGACGGTCGCGCCAAGACGGAAGCTTTCGGGCGGGTTGTCGAGCGCAATCCGGACACGTCGCAGCCGCGTCACCGCATCGGCCTGCGGTGCGATTTCGCGGATGCTGCCTTCGACCTGAACCGCGGGAAGGAGCTGCAGGCTGACGGTGAACGGGAGACCGACTTCGAGCGGCACTGGTAGGTCTTCCCCGATATCGACAACCACCTCGCGAATGTCCGGCCGCGCGACCGTCACTACGGTTTGACCGGGCGAGATCACCTGGCCGACTTCCGCGCCGACGGCGGTGACGACACCGCCGAAGTCGGCCTTGATCTGGGCATAGCCGAGTTGCTCGATGGCTTTGGTCAGGTTCGCCTGCTCCTGCGCGACGCTTGCTTCGGCGCCGGCGCGGGCCTGCTCGGCATTATCCAGCGTCTGCCTGGTGGTCGCATCGCTGGTGATGAGCGTGCGTTGCCGCTCCTCCGTGGCCTTGGCCGTCGCAAACTGCGCCTCGGCCTTCGCAAGTTGAGCTTTGGCCGCGCGAACGGCGAGATCGAGTGCAGTGGGATCAATCGTCCCGATGATTTGTCCTTCGCTGACGATGTCGCCAACGTAGACCGGGCGCGAAGTCAGCCGTCCGAGCACGCGAAAACCAAGGTTGGTCTTGTAGCGCGGCTCGACGACGCCGACGGCAACCGTACTGTCACCGCTGTTCGGCTTGGCCACCATTGAGAGCACGGGGCGCACGGGCTCCGGCGCGTTCATCTCCTGCTGGCAGTCGGTGAGCAACGAGGCCGCCGCGAGCGTGCCAGCGATCATCATGACCTGTCGCTTCATGACTGATCTCCCTCCTCAGTGACCGACTGGCCGACACTCAGAAGCTTGCCGCCGTCGACGACGACGCGCTCGCCGGGCTCGAGGCCTGCCTTGATCAGCACCTGACCGGCTTCATAAGCGCCGACCGTGACGGACTTCAGCGACGCAGTCTTCGTTTTCGGGTCTACGGTCCAGACGGCAGGCCTCCTGCCTGCGGCCATCAGCGCGCTCCAGGGCAAGGTGATGTCCTTCTGAGCTTTCGTCTTGACAGTTCCGGCGACGGCGCTGCCCAGCGTCATCGCGGCCGGCGGATTGTCGATGGACACCTTGACGCGGATCGTGGAGCTCTTCGCGTCGATCGCCGGTGAGATCTCTCTCACCTCACCCGTCGCGGTCACGGCGGGATCGGAGACCAGCGCCAGCGTGATGCGGCGGCTGTCGGTCTCGCCAAGAAATACGGATTCATAGACCTCAAAGACGGCATCCCGCTCCCCATCTTGGGCAAGCGAGAACACAGGTTGGGCAGCCGGAACGACCTGGCCGACCTCGAGGTTTCGAGCGGTAATGACACCGTCGGCTTCAGCGCGCAGGGCGGCATAGCCGAGCGCATCCTTGGAGGTGCCCAGTTGGGCCTTGGCGGCTTCCAGCACGCCCTCTGCGGTTCGTAAACCTTCCTGGGCCTGGTCGTACACGGTCCGGGTGGTGAAGCCGCTTGCGATGAGCGCTTTCTGACGTTCGAAGGTAGCCTTCGCCACGCGCAGCTGGGCTTCGGCCGAGGCCACTGCCGCGGTCGCGGCATCGACGTCGGCTTGTTGCTCCGCCGGATCGAGACGGGCGAGAACGTCGCCTTTGTTGACGTGAGCACCGACGTCCACGGTACGGGCAACCACGCGTCCGCTGACGCGGAAAGATAGATCGGCACGAAAGCGCGCCTGGATCTCCCCGGTCAGCGTGAGAGAGGCTTGCCGGTCGCGCGGCTGCACGATCGTGGTCCGGACCAGTGTGGCGCGCGCGGCCGTCTGTGACGCGCGGTCGTTGCAGCCGCTCAGCGCGACGCCGGCAAGCACGGCCGCCGCGACGAGGGCCTTGGCCGCAGGGAGCGTCCGAAGCGGATCGGTCGGATTGGAAGAATGGGTTGTCATGACGCGTCCGCAGGATGGGAAGGCGACAGCAGCCCGCCAAGGACATCGGCGGACCGACAGGGGAGGACCAGCTCGCGGTCGTGCTGGCACAGCAATCCCGCAAACGGGTCTATCGCAGCGGTAGGCCCGCATTGATGATCGGCCGCTGCGCTGGCCTTCAACACCACTTTGTCTGAAGCGGCAGCTCTCGTGCGGCGCGGAGCCCTCGCCTGGCGCGTCGCGATTGACCGGTTTGGACCCAGTTCGCGCTCGCTGAGCGGAAAAGAGAGGACAATCGAGGTGAATTCGGCGCCAAAGCCTTGCTCGATCCGGCCGCCGAGAGCCCTGGCAAGATCTCTCGCTGTTCGCAGTTCGCGGTCAGAGACGTCGCGCGCCGGGCGCGAGCCGTTGTCCAGAACGACGCAATTCACCAGGGCGCCGGCGCGCGTCAGCTTGACCTTGATCTGCCCGGCCCGCCCGTCGAAGCAGGCGTGCCTAGCCGCGTGCATCACGAGTTCATGGACGATCAGCCCCAGGTGCCAGCAGCGCTCCGGCTGAAGCGCGAGGCAGTGAGTCGCGAAGGCCAGTTGAATGTTCATCCGGTCCAGCAGCGCTCGGCGCATGCCACCTTCCAATTTGCGAATGTAGGTGGCGGCGTGAATCAGCGTATCTCCCGCAGGCATCGCCAGAGCGCGATGCACGTCGGCATAACCGTGCAGCAGTTCCACGACATCGCTGAGTGCGCTTTTGGCTTCCTTCCCCTCGACCCGAACGGCGGCGGCGGAGACAACATCGATGGCGAAGGCAACCCCGTTGGTGACCCTGTGATGCAGTTCGCGCAACAGAACGCGCTCCGGCAAGCCGGACGGGTCTGGGCTCAAGATAGTCACGACACTCTCCTCATTTTGCTCGGACGATTGGGCTCGAACGCCCCACCTCTGCGAGCCTGATCCTCGCAGGAGCATTCGCCAGGCCCGCAACCATCGAGCCCCCCATTTAATAAACTATACCGTATATTTTCTTTTTCTTGCCTTTCTTTGCAGCCCGTGTCAAGTGGGAAACCGACGCGCACAGATTCGTGATTTTGGAGGTCCAAGAATGAAGAAGACGAAGCGAGGCAGACCGCCCAAGGATCTTGCCGGCGACGCGCAGGCGCGAATTCTCGATGCAGCCCAGCAACTGTTTCTCGAAAAAGGCTTCCGCAGCGCAAGCATCGACGACATTTCCGAACTTGCTCCCGCGAGCAAGCCGACCATCTATGCTCATTTCCCCGGCAAAGAAGCACTGTTCGCGGCCGTGGTGGCTCGCAGCATCGACGGGCTGACGGATTTTGAGGGCTTCTCGCCCGAAGGCCGCACCATCGAGGACAAGTTGATGAGCCTCGGAATCGCCATTGTCGATAGGGTTATCGAGGAGTCGCTGGGCATGGTCCGGGCGACGATCGCCGAATCTCAGCGGTTTCCCGAACTGAGCCGCAACGTCCACGACGCCGCGCGCGATCGCTCCCTGGCTGCGGTGTCGCAGTGGCTGGATAACGCCACCCAGAAGCTTGCCCGTACACCAAGGGGACCGTTCAGCGCCAAACGAAGCCGCGCCACGGCGCAGATCTTCCTTGACCTGGTCCTGCTGCCGATGCTGTTTCGCTCGCTCATCGGCGAGACGCCGAAAGACCTGAAGAAGGAGCTTCCCGGTTTCGTGCGCGAACGGGTCGGCTTCTTCCTGGCGGCGTGCGAGTCGGACTGGTACCACTAGTTGCAGGCCTGCCGTCTGATCGCGGGCCGCCCGAGCCGATCCGTCAGCGGCCCACCGCTATCTCCAGGTGCGATGCCATATCGAGCGCTTGCACCGACGGCGTGCGGCGCAACGCACCCGTACAGAAACTCAACATTTCCTCGAAACTCGGCCGAAGCGTCGTCACTCCGGTCCGCGAGGGATTGAGGTAGACATCAAGGGCCTCCAGAAGGCAGCAGGTCAATGCCATCGGACTGCCGTCCCGCAACTCCCCGTTTTCTTGACCGGTGCCGATCACTGGCCGGACCACCCCCCTGATCTGGTCCTCGTAGGCGAGGACGACGGACCAATTCTGCTGAACCGCCGAGGCCAAAAGGTCCTGCAG
Organism: Bradyrhizobium sp. USDA 4503; assembly: GCF_054055815.1. Classification (NCBI taxonomy): domain Bacteria; kingdom Pseudomonadati; phylum Pseudomonadota; class Alphaproteobacteria; order Hyphomicrobiales; family Nitrobacteraceae; genus Bradyrhizobium; species Bradyrhizobium sp. USDA 4503. The sequence continues at coordinate 555,984 of NZ_JBSRXS010000001.1, read as the reverse complement.
TCTCCGGTCCCTTGCGGGTCGACCTTCGTTACACTCGGCAATCGCCTTCAGGATTGCGGTCAGGCGCCGCAGCACCGACCCGCCGCCGCGCCCCGCCTCGGCTGCCGCGCTCACGATCTCATCGAGCAATTCACCTACGACAGCCTCCTCGATCGCCTGTTTTGAGCGAAAGAAGCGATAGATGTTGGCTGAGGACATCGACAAGCTCCGGCCGATGTCGGCCACGGTGGTCTTGTTGTGACCGATCTGACAATAGAGGGCCTTGGCTGCCCGCACGATCCTGCGGCGCCCGCCCGCATTCCTGGTCCGGTCGTCAATCTGCTCCCGCATCACGCTTCTCACGGAGCTGGCCGGTTCATGAGTTCGCGACGGCAAGCTTCGCCGAAATCGCGCAATGGATCTATTTCCTCGATGAAGTTGGGCAGATCCACAAACGTGCGATTTGGCGACAGATAGGTTTCGATGATCAGACGCCCGGTGCGCTCGGCGGCCTGAACAACCTCGTTGCTCGAGAGAATCCGCATTCGTCCCACCAGCGTATGGAGACTGACGAGCTGCGGAATTTCTGCCTGATCATTGACCAGGGCCTCGGCGTAGAGCCGTGATGCTTCCTCGATGAAGCTGCGATACAGCCGCTCACGCTTCGAGAACGAGCGGGCGTGATGACGCTCACGCAATTTACGTCGTCGGCTGAACCATCCACTCACGATGGTCGAAACCGATCCGAACGCAGAGCCGCCGAAGGCGGCCAAAGCCGGTATGTACATGGTACTCATTATGTCGCTCCTGTTTCCAGAAGGATTGATGCAATCAACGCGGATCTGATCTCGCCCCTGCGAAGCTGCTTCTATTCGGCCCTGTCTGATCCGGTGCTCGCCTGCTCGAACACTGTTTTGCACGCTTCGCTGAGGTCCGACTTCCTGAGCCGCAGACAGGCTTCTACTCCCGACGGATCGGGAATGTAGACACTGCACAGACGAAAGGCGTCGGGCGCACAGGCCGCTCTCTGCTCCGGAGTGCCACGGTTCTCCTGGGCGGACGCGGCTGAGCTCGCAGCCACGACCCCCGCGCCGATGAACAGCGCCAGCGTCAATCTCATCACGTCGAATCCTCTCACCGCTTGAAGCTTCTGGTTCGCCGGAGCGGAGCCTCGCTTCGCCGTAACGCGTTTGTGAGGCCCTTGCCTTTGACATCAACCATGAAGCATGTTTTATATGAAATATACGGTATAGTTTATTAATGAGGTCGAGAATGTCAACTCTTCTCTTCGCGTTGATGCGTGAAAACCCCTTACCGGGGCTCGCCGCGGCGTCGCTGAACGTTGTCCTCGCTTTGTGTCTCGTGGTCCTGAGCCTGCTGCTCGGCATCACGATCTCGATGGTCGCGTGGGTCCGAACCCTCGTCCGCCGGCTCAGTACCGTCAGGCTTGGCCAGGAACGGAGGACATTCGCATGACGCCAGCTCTGCTGATGGCCCGCAACAGCATCATTTACTGGTCAACGTCTGGCTTGCGCCGCTCGAATGCATGTTCGACATGATCGAGTCCGAACTGGCGCGCAGAGGCGTTGCGCCCGACGAAATCGACTATCACGCGCACACCGCGTGAGACGGCATCCGGAGTCCTGGCGTGCCGAACATCGCCGAAGTTTTGAAGTGGCAAATGCCGAGCACGCGAGCCGGCATCGCGCCCTTTGGAGTATCCGACAATGAGACTGAATTATTCCGCTGCCAGGCGACGCGTGCCGTGAACCGACGATCCCTCGAGTTCATGCGCGCGAGCCGATCGACTGATCACGGCCTTCCCTTGCGCGGCTATTTTCTTACGGTTGGCAGCGCCCTGGTCTGCTTGCTTCTGGCGACCGACTGGGTGCTGCCGGTGCAGCTCCCGGACCACTTTGCCGGACCAGATGCTGTGCGGCCTTCAATTCGCGTCCACTCCGGCCTCAAGGAACCGGAGCGCGTCGTGATCGATACCAATCAGCTCCTGCCGTCATCCGCTGACAAGGAGATCGCCGCAGCCACTACGCAGCCGGACCATGCACCCGATACGAATCAAAGCACGGGCTCGGACGTTCAAACCGACGAAGACGAGGTTTCTCCCGTGACGATGCCCCCACAACCGCGCAACAGTCTTGCACAGTCGGCGGTCGAGGACGTCTCCGGAAATTCCATTGCATTGGCTTCGCCGGAGATAACCCACAAGCTTTCTCACGTATCTGCCGAGAAACGACGGCAAGCCGCGCGGCGCGCGACACCGCATGGCACTGCGGGATCTTGCGGCTCGGCAGGCCACAGCTCTTGCAGCGATACGTTCGCCCTCACTCGCCTTTGGTAGGCGGTCGACCAATCTAAACGAGGTTCACCAATGTCGAAGAAGCATTTGTTTGCCCTGATCGTATGGTCCGCTGCGCTCACGACGACCGGCGCGGTTGCCGACGTGGCACAAAATCCCGCAGACGGGGACAGGCCGAGCGCGACGGCGCAAAGCGAAGCCGAGGACGCTGCGATCCGGCGCGTACTCACGGAATTCCGCACCATACGAGTCCCGCTCAGCCGGGCAATGGAGATCGCCGAGCGTCTGCATGACGGCTCGAAGACTGCCGACATCAGCTTTGAACTCGCCAACCCACCCGTCTACCGCGTTCGCACGATGAGAAATGAAAACGTGTGGGAGAACGCCATCGATGCAAATACCGGAAGCGTCACGGGCAAGGAGCTGGCGTCTTCCCTGAAAGAGCTCGATCGGGACGATCTCGCCAAGATGATTGCCTTGAAATGGAGCAAGCAGGAAATGTCGGATGCGGTGCAAGTCGCCGAAAGAGCTGCGGCCGGCAGTGCGCTCGCCGGTGGTCTCGTGAGACAAGAAGGCAGGCTGAATTTCGTGGTCGTCGTCGCCGCCGGGGACCATTTGAAGGAAGTGATGCTCGAGCCGCGCAAAGTTGGAAAGCAGAGCGCAAGCCAGCGCTGAAACGCGTGTTCACTTCGCAAAACTCAAGAGCAACCGCACCATGAACTTCCAGCCTCGATCCGAGCTCTTTTCCGCGCAACGACGGTTACCCTTTGACTGCATCGCGCTGCTGTTGCAAGGCGGTGGCGCGCTCGGCGCCTATCAGGCGGGCGTGTACGAAGCCTTGGCCGAAGCCAGCATTCATCCTGATTGGGTCGCCGGCATTTCGATCGGAGCCATCAACGCCGCCATCATCGCGGGCAACCCGCCTGAGTCCCGTGTCGAGCGCCTGCGCGACTTCTGGACCCAGGTCACTTCAACGGCGCCCTGGGACTTATCCGGAACACCTTTCCTTGATTGGGCGAAGAGCGACAACACGCGCAACCTCATCAATCAAATGAGCGCCGGCCTGGCAGCGACGTGCGGCGCAACCGGATTTTTTTCCGCCCGCCCCATCCCACCCTGGCTGCAGCTCGCTGGCGCCAACGATGCGACCAGTATTTACGACACACGCGCACTCAAGACGACGCTGGAGCGCCTGGTCGATTTCGATCGTCTCAATGACGGAACGACGCGCTTCAGCGCGGGCGCGGTCAACGTACGAACAGGGAATTTCGTCTATTTCGACAACACGACCCATACGATCCGGCCCGAGCATATCATGGCAAGCGGCGCGCTGCCGCCGGGCTTCCCCGCCGTGGAAATCGAGGGGGAGCACTATTGGGACGGCGGTCTCGTCTCCAACACACCGCTGCAATGGGTGATCGAGTCTGATGCCCCGCAGGACATGCTTGCGTTCCAGGTCGACCTCTGGAGCGCCCGCGGTCAACTTCCGCGCAACATGGCTGAAGTCGTCACGCGACACAAGGAGATCCAGTATTCCAGCCGCACCCGCGCCAGCACCGACCAATTCAAGCGCGTGCAGCGCCTGCGGCGCGCACTCACGGATCTGCTTGGCCGACTGCCTGACGATCTCAGCCAGCACGAGAACGTAAAACTCCTCAGCACGGCAGTGTCCCGCAACGTCTACAACATCGTCCATCTGATCTATCGCGCGCGCAATCACGAGGGGCACTCCAAGGATTACGAGTTCTCGCGCCTTTCGATGCAGGACCACTGGCAAGCCGGCTACCACGACGCGCTGCGCACGCTGCGCCATCCCGAGGTGCTCGCGCAGCCTTCGAGCCCCGACGGGGTCTTCACGTTTGATCTCGAACAAGACGGCCGCGAGTAGGCCCACCCCAGCCGCCTGGAGAGCACAAATGCGCGAGATTGACGTGAAGCGACGAGCCTTTGCAATGCCGCTGACCAACCCGGCGTATCCGCCCGGGCCGTACCGGTTCGCCGATCGCGAATACCTGATCATCACCTATCGCACCGATCCGGCCAAGCTCCAGGCGGTGGTTCCGGAGCCGCTTGAGGTCGACGTGCGAGAAGCTCTGGTCAAATATGAATTCATTCGCATGCCGGATTCGAACGGCTTTGGCGATTACACGGAAAGCGGACAGGTCATCCCCGTCTCCTTCCGCGGACGCAAGGGCGGCTATACGCATTGCATGTTCCTCAACGACGAAGGCCCCATTGCGGGCGGGCGCGAGCTATGGGGCTTTCCGAAGAAGCTCGCCCAGCCGACATTGCGAACCGAGATCGACACATTGATCGGCACGCTGGATTACGGCCCGCTCCGGGTTGCGACCGGGACGATGGGCTACAAGCATCGCGCGGCCGACTTGTCGAAAATCAAGGCGGCCCTGAACGAGCCGAACTTCCTGCTCAAGATCATCCCACATGTCGACGGCAGCCCCCGCATCTGCGAGCTCGTCCAATATCATCTCGAAGACATCGTGCTGAAGGGTGCCTGGGCCGGACCCGCGGCCCTCGCCTTGGCGCCCCACGCCCTGGCGCCCGTTGCCGACCTTCCGGTCCTGGAGATCATCTCTGCCGTCCACATCCGCGCCGACCTTACGCTCGGCCTCGGAAAGGTGGTGCACGACTATTTGCAGCAGCCGGCTCGCGGCTCGATTCGAGCCGGTGAGAACGCCTTGGTCTTTTAAGTTCAACTGGGCGTCGCGAACTCCGGCGCAGCAGCTATCGTCATTCGCATGTGTAGTGAGGAAAGTGTACGAAATGGGATTTCTGAACGGAAAGACAGCTGTCGTCACCGGCTCGACCAGCGGCATCGGCCTCGCGTGCGCGCGAACCTTTGCCGGCGCGGGCGCCAACGTCGTCATCAACGGCATGGGCGCGCCTGCCGATGTCGAGCAGGAGCGTGCCGCGATCGAACGCGATTTCACGGTCAGGGCGATCTACTCACCCGCGGACATGGCGAAGCCAAGCGAGATTGCCGAGCTCATCGCTCTCGGTGAGGATATCTTCGGCAGCGTTGACATCCTGGTCAACAACGCCGGCATCCAGCACGTTTCGCCGATCGAGGAATTCCCCGCCGAGAAGTGGGATGCGATCATCGCGATCAACCTGTCTGCCTCTTTCCATGCCATCCGCGCGGCGGTACCAGGCATGAAGAAGCGCGGCTGGGGCCGCATCATCACCACGGCCTCGGCGCATTCGCTGGTCGCGTCGCCCTTCAAGTCGGCCTATGTCGCAGCCAAGCACGGCATTGCGGGCCTTACCAAGACCGTCGCGCTGGAACTCGCTCGCTCGAAGATCACCTGCAACTGCATCAGCCCCGGCTACGTCTGGACGCCGCTCGTCGAGAAGCAAATTCCGAACACGATGGCGGCCCGGCGCATGCGGCGGGATGAAGTCATCAATGATGTCCTGCTCGCCGCGCAGCCAACGAAGGAGTTCGTCACCGCCGAACAGGTTGCTTCGCTGGCACTGTTCCTGTGCAGCGACGATGCCGCTCAAATCACGGGCGCCAACCTCTCGATGGATGGGGGCTGGACGGTCGCCTAGCCAGTTCAATTCACGGAGCTTCAATCATGTCCCCTGTCAGGCGAGCCAACCGGAACGAGACGATACGCCGTTTCCAGCTCAACCCTTCGGAAGATAACCGCCTTGCGAACGCTCTCCGCGCCTGTGAGGAGATATTCAATGAGGATGTGCTGCCAGGCGACGCCGAGTTGATGGCTCCGAGCGACTTCTACGCAGCGATGGCTCCCGGACCGTCGCGCACTTGGTCAACGGCGCACGGTGATGAGGCAAGGCTGTTTCCCTATCTCGCGGCCTGAGGGACGCTGCATCAGACAATCGGGGCGGTCGACTCAAGTCAACATCTGCAGGATTGACTTGGGAGATCATTCAATTCGAGCACCGAGCGGAGACGATCATGTCAGAGCAGAGCAACGTGCACATATCCCGGGGCGCAGTTAAACGAGCATTGGACCTATCAAGCTGAGCCATGTTCGTGTGCTAACGCCAGGCTTTGTCGTCCTGCCTCCGATTGATGCATTCGGAGTTGCGACCTTGGAGTGTCATAGCTAGCCCTTGGCATGCATCCCGATACGAACAACGAATTCAAGGCGCACGAAATCGGACAAGATCGTAAACCGGCGCACGAGATCGTAGAAATGGCGGAGAGAGTGTCAGTCAATCCCCATTGAAAGATCGGGAATTCCCGACCTTTCCAGACCAAAACCCACGATTTGAGCACCGGCCTGAAGAGCCGTTCGGTCGGCGCCGCCGCAGCTTCCGCCAAATATCGAAAACAACCCCATGCAAAGTAGCCGGCGGCCCGCCGCAACCGACGGCTTGCACCGAAACCTCGACACGTCGGGCAGATCCGCGGCACAATTTCACCATCCCACCACTCAGATGCAGTTTGACGATGTTATCCGCGGTCGCAGGAGTATCCGCGGTTACAAACCTGATCCAGTACCCAAGGCGCTGATTGCGGAAATCATTGGTTTGGCGATGCCCTTTCTGTTGTCGATGAACACCCAGCCCTGGCAACTCGTTCAATGCCGACTTAGCACAAGCTCTCAAGCAATCTCGCAACGGCCTCCGCCCCGGGGTCAGCATGCCCTGTCAACCGTTCCGCGCTGATGTAGACGGCTCTTCCAGCATGCGCCTTGGACATGGTGGCCGTCAGGTTCGCACCCTCTCTTGCTGCGCGAGCTGCGTCGTTCAGCCCCTGCGGCAAGGCATCAAGGGCGGGCAGTAGCGCGTCGATCATGGTCCTGTCACCCGGTTGCGCGCCACCCACCTCCTGCATCCTGGCCAATCCAACCTTGAGCGCGTCGATCGAGCTGTGGCCGCTTGATACCGCATCGCCTGCCGCAGCGAAGAAGATCGCGAGCAGGACACCCGACGAGCCCCCCATGGTCTGGCTGAGCTCCTGCCCCAGCGTGCGATAGAGTTGCGTGGGGTCCGACAGTGGAAGCTGACCGACGTTTTGGATCAAGGCGCTCGCCGCGCTCGCAAGGGTTGTTCCGGTATCGCCATCTCCTGCTCTGGCATCGAGCGCGTTCAGATCCGCTTCGGCGGCGATCAGCGCCTTGCAGCACCGGATGAGGAATTCCTCGGTCGCAGGATCGGCGGAAGGCGTTGGCCGCACGCGAGCCAACCCATCGGGCAAGGGCACGATGCAAGGCGCCACGAAAGGCTGAAGCCCCGGCCAGCTACGCAGTGGCGTTTCTGTGGTCAGCAGTTTTTCGTCCTCGGCGCTCAGCGAATAGAGTGTGAGCGAAAAGCCATGCATGTCGAGGGCCGTCATCATCGAGGCAGGACCAACGATATGGGACACCGCAGGGCCGAGCGCGGACTGCCGCAATTCTTGTGCAAGAACCGACATTTCAAGGGCTGTCGTAGAGCCGAGATTGTTCAGAAGCGCCGCATAGCCGCTCCCGCTCATTCTTGGGACAAGTCTCGCGACCGCGTCAGCCATGGCCTGACGTGCACCGAGATAGGGCAACTTCGCAGCGCCAGCTTCGCCGTGAATGCCAAGCCCCAGTTCAATCTCTCCCGGCCGGATTCGGTTTTCCTTGGGCGAACCGGGCACCGTGCAAGTGTCCAACGACATCCCGATACTCATGACATTGGAGGCCGCGCGACGCGCGGCCGCAGTCACGGCCTCGAGGTCGCCTCCGCTCTCGGACACTGCTCCGGCGATCTTGTGCACGAAGAGCGTTCCAGCGATACCCCGAGGACGGCTGATGTCCGGGATCGCGATATCGTCCTGGACAATCACCATGGCCACTTTCCTGCCCAGTGCTCGTGCCCGTTCAGCAGCAAGACCGAAGTTCAGGCGATCGCCGGTGTAATTCTTGACGATGAGGACACAGCCGGCAGCTCCCGTCACGGCCAGGATTCCTGCCAACACCGCGTCAACGGACGGAGAGGCAAAGACGTCGCCACATACGGCCGCCGTCAGCATGCCCGGGCCGACAAAGCCGGCGTGTGCCGGCTCATGCCCGGACCCGCCGCCGGAGATCACGGCGACGCGGGACTGATCCCAATCCGACCGCGCGATCACGCGTATGAATGGGTAACCGTCCAACCTGACAAGCTGGCCGCCAGAAGCGGCAACCAAGCCGTCAAGTGCCTCTTGAACGATGTGTTCCTTGGAGTTGATGAACTGCGCCATTCTGATCGTCTCTTGGTTTGGGCATCAGGTCGAATGCAACTCCTCGCCGGGCATCGGGAGGTGAGTGCCCGGCGAGGTGGCATGGCCGATGCCTGTGCCTGGTCCTTCAGGTGACCGGGATCACGCCATGCTTCGGTACGCACGCCGCCAGCGTCGCTGGTTCTATCCGTTGATCACGTTGTTGTAGAATTTCGCCTCGACGTCGGCCATGTCGATCGCCGCAAGGTCACTGGGCAGTGCATAAGCGTCAGCATCGGCATGAACCTTCGCCTTGTCGAACTCATTCGCTCCAGCGATGAATTCATTGGTGACATAGCGGGTGGTATCGATGTCGATACTCGACTGGCCGATGGCCTTCAGTATCTTGAAGAAATTGTCCCAGGCCGGAATGTTGTGCTCTCCCCAGCCCGCGCGTGCCGCCATATTGCCCTTGAAGGTGCGGTGAATCTGCATGAGGCTTTCTGTGCCTGCCCGCGGACCGTAGTTTGCCTTGGTCGTCGGCAACGCCTTGAAGACGATATCTGCGGCGGCGCGCGGGTTGCGGTCGGCGAATTCGCTGCCCATCGCCCAGCCCTTCAGGTACTTCTTCAGGAACTTCAGCCGATCGGGATCCTCGAGATCGGACCTCCGCACGACCAACGAATTCGACGGCAGGGGTGAGCCGCGCATGCCCAGCCAGTAGTCGAAATCGAGGCCCTTTGCGCCGAGATCAGCCCTTAGGCCCTCCCATGCGAGGCAGGCATGCCCCTGCCCGCCGGCAAGCGCAGTTGTCCAGGTCGGCCAGCCCGCCTCGACATAGGTGATCTTCTTGGGATTGACGCCGACGGCGGCGAACATTGGGTCGCAGATCGACTGCCAGGCGGCGGACCCCAGAAGCACGGTCTTGCCTTCGAGCTGTTTCAGATCCTTCACTCCCTCGCCTTTGCGGAAAGCGACGTTGAAGAGATCGAGACAACCGCTGCCGAAGACCGAGACGAGGTCCATCCCCGCGTTGACTGCGAACGACAGGACGCCCGGCGAGGGAAAGCCGATGTCGGCCTGTTGCACCGCCAGGAATTTCACCACCGCGGTCCCGTCTGAGGGGCCTGGCTCCATACCGGTCTCTACCCCAAGGTCACCGAAGTAGCCCATCTTCTTGGCCACCCAGTAAGGGTAGTCGTCCATCACCTCGATCGTGCCGCGCGGCGAAATCCAGGTGAAGGGTGATTTGTAGGGCTTGGCCTGGGCCGGGCCGGGGTTCAGCAGGCCGCCGCCGAGAACGGTGGTGGTCACAAGGCCGGTGGCGCTGACTTGCAGCAGCCGCCGACGTGTCATCATTTGGTGAGCCATAGGGTCTCCTCCCTCGTTGGTTGGGCCGCAGTGTTTGTCTTTCCCGGGTCGCGCGCGGCGTCTCGCCCGTTTGTGGTCAGCTTTCCCAGCCGGCCAGCCTTTTTCCGAGCCAGAAAAAGAAGGCGTAGATCGTGATCCCGGTGGCAGCGAGGATCACGATGCAAGCAAAGAACTCCGGCATGCGAAGCGTTGACGAATAAGTCGTCAGGCGGCTGCCAAGCCCGAACCCACCGCCCGACATCTCGGCGCCGACAGCGGTGATCATGCCGAAGATCGCCCCGATCATCAGGCCAACGATCACCATCGGCATGGCCATCGGAATGCGGATCTTGGTAAAGATCTGGAGGGTCGACGCCCCGCAGGATCTCGCCAGCGCAATCTTCATCGCATCGACACGCCGAAATCCGGTGGCTGCGTTGATCATCACCATCGGACCAGACGCAAGAGAGACAGCGATGATCCTCGGCGTGAATCCGAAGCCGAAATTCAAGATCAAGAGCGGCACGAGCGCCAGCATCGGCGTGGTCACCAGCAGCAGGATGTAGGGCGTGATCACTTTTTCCACGAACGGGAATTGCGTAATGACCGCAGCGAGGAGCAACCCGATCGACGCACCGATGGCATAGCCAGCAAAGAGCTCGATCAGCGTGAAGGAATAGTGTGCGCAGATAGTCGAGATCTCCTGGGAGAAAAACACGCTGGCGATGGCCGAGGGGGCAGGCAGGATGTATCGCGGCACCTCGAACAGACGCAGCAGCAACTCTCCTCCGCCGATGACGAGCAGGGCCACCGCGATGATCGCGGCGACTTCCTTGGCTCCCTGGTCACCAAGCCCGCTGGCAATTCCCGTTGCGCCCGCGATGCCGGCACCGGTCTGGGTTGTCTGGCTCATGCTGGCCCCCTCATCTTGCCATGACGACCGCTGGCGTGGCCGGCCGTTGGTGCTGAATGTCGTGCTTGATCATGTTTACGAGGTCGAAGAACTCGCGCGATTCCATCAGGGCCAGAGACCTCGGCCGCGGAAACGGAATGTCCACCATTCGCGCGATTTGGCCCGGCCGCGCGCTCATGATGTAGACTTTGTCGGCCAGAAACACCGCCTCTGCGATCGAATGGGTGATCAGGATCACCGTCTTGCGGGACTCGAGCCAGATCTCCTCCACCAGCTTGTTCATCTCGTCACGGGTGAAGGCGTCGAGCGCCCCGAAGGGTTCGTCCATCAACAGGACCGCGGGGTCACTGGCCAGCGCGCGCACGATGGACGCGCGCTGCTGCATCCCTCCCGACAGTTCACGAGGCATCCTGTCGCCGAAACCGCCCAGCCCGACCCGCTGCAGGAACGTATCGATCCGCGCTGCGTCCGGGCGTGTTCGGCGAATCTCGAACGGAAGCTCGATGTTCTTGCGGATCGTCCGCCAGGGCAGAAGATTCGCTTCCTGAAACATCATGCCGATACTTGGATGCGGGCAGGTGATCCATTCCTCGCCAAGGGCGATGGCGCCTGAGGTCAGCTTGTGCAATCCCGCGATCGACCAAAGCAGCGTGGTCTTGCCGCAACCCGAGGGACCAACGACGGCGATGAATTCGCCCTGCCGCACGGTCAGATCGACGTCCTTCAGTGCATGGACTTCGCCCGATTGTGTCCTGTAGGTCTTGGTAGCGCCTCTGACGTTGAGCGCCTTGCCTTTGGTCTGTTGCATCTTGCACGCGTCCTCAGGCGCGGTAATCGGGACATGCCCGCCCGTTCCCCGAAGCGACGGCGCTCGGGGGAGATTCAAAACTGAGTGTAGAAATCGTCAGGTGGCTAGCAGCTCGTTCAAGTAACGATCAACCTGCTCCATGTATCGCGGTTCGAATCCGTTCAGGCCCATGTGCCCTTCAGGTGAGTCGATCACCCGAAACAAAGCGTGCGGGACAAGTCGATAGTCGGCCTCGCATTCCTGCGGAGGAAAGAAACTGTCGTGGCTGATCGGCATGACCATTGTCTTTGCCTTCACCCGCGCCAGCGCTCGAGCGAGATCACCCGCGGTGTGCCGCGATACGTCGGCCAGTTGCCACTTGTGCATCTCACACAACAGGACATTGGGATCCATCGGCTCGAAATAGGCCTTCATCACACCGTTGATGAAATCGTCAAGCGACGACATGCCAATTATGCTGCGCCACCGCTCCTCTTGGTAGAACTGCGTGGACCAGGCGAGTGTCGCGACGATCCGCGCCATCCGGTCCATGCCCTCGCGCACAACGACGCCCGAGGCGTACCAGCCGCCGTTCCAGCAGGGATCCGACGTGATCGCCTCCTTCAGGGTTTCGACAAAAACCTGCTGGTGCAGCGAAATGCGGGCCGTCGCAGCAATCGGCGCTGCCCGTTCAACCATCATCGGATAGGCGACGGCCCATTCATAAACCTGTTGCCCGCCCATCGACCCACCGACCACAAGCGCGAGCCGTTCGATGCCGAACAGGTCTGTCAACATCCGGTGCTGGGCGCGGACATCGTCGCCAATGGCAAGCTTCGGAAACTTCGCCATCGCCTGTGGCGCGGGCGTGTTCTGCGGCGACGATGACACGCCGCTGCCAAGCTGATCCACGATGACAATGAAGTACCGGTCCGGATCAAGCGCGTGGCTCTGGCCGACATATACGTCCTCCATCACCTTGCCGGTTCCGGAGAACCAGGTCGTCACCAGAATGGCGTTGGATTTCCTTGCGTTCAGCCTCCCGAAGGTACGGTAGGCAAGCTTTGCTCCGCGGAGGGTTTCGCCGCTTTCCAGGATCAGGTTGCCGAGATCGTAGAGCTTGAAATTGCCCTGCGTCTCGGGGCCGTAGAACGGGTTGTTGATCATGGCGCCGCTCTCAGTTCAGGCTTTTCGACACTGCGTTGAGGCCTGCTTGCGCGCAGCTTTCGTCCTGATCCTCGCTGCCGCCACTGACACCGATCCCGCCGACGACATCGCCTGTCGCGGTCTTTATGGGCAGGCCGCCTGCAAACGCCACAAGGCCAGGGACAAAGGCCGCACCCGGCAATCCGGCGTTCACGCCATCGCGCTTCACACCAAAAGACAGGTCGGCAAAGGTCCGGGTCGGTGCAGCATACAGCGACGACGTGATCGCCTTGTTCTGCGCAATGTCCGTGCAGGCCTTGCAGGCCCCATCCTGTCGCGCGGCGGCAATCAGCCGCCCCCCGTCGTCAACCACGACGACATTCACCTTCGCGTATCCGGCGGCCGCCTGCGCAGCGAAACAGGCTGCAATCATCGCTTCAGCCGCGTTATAGGTAAGTATCGGCTTGCTCTTTGAGCCTTCGGCCACGCTGAGCGTTGGCAAGCAAGCCATGAGCATTGCTGCCGCAAGCATTTGTCTGGTCATCTCGCCTCCCCCCTTCGCAAGACCATCCGTCCAGGATGATTCAGCGCGGCACGACGCTTTGCGTGCAATACGGGTCTACCAAGCGACGCGTGGGGCCATCTATCGCGAAGGTTCGCGATACCAATCGGAATCGGCGAAGCATGGCTTCGTCGATCCAACATCATGGAATTGCCGGTTTTCGTCAGGAGAGGCGTTCGCTCCGCGATGTCACGAATGCGACCTTCGTCGGCGCTGCTCCCGCGGTGCTTCAGACCGGCGGCAACTCGGTCCGCGCAAGCAGGCTGACCAGGGCGGAGGTGCTTGAAACGCCGGTCTTCTGCCGGATGCTTCTGAGCTGATGATCGATCGTGGAAAAGGACCTGCGGCGAACCCTGGCGATTTCCTTGTAGCTCATGCCCTTCGCGACCAGCGTGGCAACCTCGATTTCTGATTGCGTAAGAGTTGCCAGCCAGGCCGGCGCCGAAAGGCCCATGGACAAGGTCAGTGGATAGCCACCCTGCGCCTCTCCATTCCGGCTCACCGGATCTCGATCGGCAATCTCCTTGGCAACGGCCACGATCGGGTTGAGGACATCGACCACCGTCTGCTCGAAACAGTCGTACAGGCCAGATTCCCAGGGGGCAAAATGTTCAGTCCAGTCGGCGCAGATCAGGCCGTAGCTGCCGCGTCCGGTCCGAAGCGCCCAGGCGAACTTTGACTTCGTCCGGGCTCCCGCAAGCCTTTGCCGCAGTCGCATCGTGATGCGGCTATCCTGCTTGATATCGGCAAAGATCACCGGGTGGGGATCCAGCCACATCGCCTGCATCGCGGCATCCCGATTATCGACGGCTTTGCCGCCGAACGAGGGAACGTCGTAGTTCGCGTCTTTTGCTTCCGCGAAACCCGGGAAATAGTCCCTCGCCTCGCGCATTCCGAAGCCGGTGTCGACACGCTGACATCGAAGCTCGGCCCGCAGCCAGCTGGTCGCAATCGACCAGCAGCCCGACAGGTCATCAAGATACAGAAGCATGTGGGCGGCCAGATCGCGCGCATGGGCGTTGCGGATCGCACCACAATCAAGAAGCCGGGTGCGCAGCTTCCGCTGCTTTACAAAGACATCCTCGCGGAAATCGTCTGCAAAGGTTGGGATATGCCACGCTTCATGGCTTTGCGCGCCCAACAACTCCTCCCTGTTTCGACTTCCCATCTCGCGGGCGTACGGCTGGCGAAATTTACGGGAGATGGGCACCGGGCGACAAGATGCTCTTCCTTCGATCTTATGCCACCCCCCTTCCAAGTCAAATCCGGATCGGCCAGTGCAGGATCGATAGTGTCGTTTTTGTCCTAGCTTCTCGTGGGGCGAAGAATAAGCGAGGTTCACGATCTCTTTGAAGGTAGGACCACCTTGTCACGGCCTCGGCTGGCCCCAAAAAAAGCCCGCTCCTCGCAAGAGGAGCGGGCTCGGTCATGGCGTCCATGACCAGTCCAGGGAGGAACGTCCCATGCGGGACAACGGAGCGCACGCGGCAGTGGCGCGGCGCAATTCGCAAAAGCGGCCATCGCAGCGGGCTGAAGGCAGCATGCCCTCGTTGACGCGGACTACGTCAACACCATCTCGCGCTTCTGGATGACGGAAAAGATGTCCGCCACTTTTTCCGCGAGCGCCGTTCCAAGGTCAGCATTGTTTTTGGCAGTGAAATGAATGCCATCCACTCCATCGGTCGAGATCACGCTCCCGGCATCGAGGAAATCGACCTTCAGGAAAGCCGCTAGTGATCTGTACTGCTTGGCGAGTTCAACCGTCTTCTCGCGACCACCTTCGAACATTCCCTGAAACCACGGGTCCGGCAAATCGGCGAGTGGGGGCGGCGAAACGATGAGCACTTTGGGCGCGGGATACACCGTTCCTACTCCGCCGCCCGAGGTGAGCACCTGCCCCGCCAGCTTGGACATACCGACCGCGATTTCGTAAGGGGTGCGGCGAAAATAGCTCTTCGTGTCGTTGGTCCCGAGCATGAGGATGACGAGATCCAGCGGAAGATGACTTGCAATGGCGGATGGAAGATAGGCCGACCCGTTCAGCCGTGGATCCGCTGGATCATCGAGCGACGTCGTGCGTGCGCTCAAGCCCTCCTCGATGATTTCATAGTCCGGTCCGAGTTTCGCCGCCATGGCTCCCGTCCACCGCTCCGCATAGGGAAAACGCGTCGTCGGCGAGCCCTCCGGGACGGCAACCCATCCCCAGGTAAGCGAGTCTCCAAAGCACAGGATACGTTTCGTCATCGGTCCCTCACGAGTTTGATTTGGAACGAACGCCATAGAAGACGGCGGCGAGAAGAATGATGAGCCCCTGGACAATGAGCTTGCCGGGCTCCTGCACGCCCAGCGTCGTCATGACCACGAACAAGAGAGCGAAGCAGAGCACGCCGACGAATGGTCCCCAGACTTGCGCGGGTCGGCCGAAGACCACGCCGCCCAGAATCGTTGCCGCGATCGAGTTCATGACGAGTTCAGGTCCGAACCGCACGCTTCCGACGGCTATCGAGGATGTCTGGACCAGCGCAGCCACGGCAGACATGAGTCCCGAGATCGCGTGCGCTAGCACGACCGTGCGTTCGACCGGGACGCCCGAAAAATGCGCGGAGACCGGATTGCTGCCGATCGACCAGACGAAACGGCCAAACACCGATCTTCCGAGAAACGCACTCATCAGCCCGGCCAGCACGAACCAGAAGATGACCGGAGCCGGCAGCGTCCCGAGCCGCACATTATAGAGCTGGCGGAACTGGTCCGGGACGTCCCCCGGCGGCTTCCCGTTCGCGAGATATTCGACCAGTCCAATCAGAACGATGTTCACCGCAAGCGTCACGATGACGGCGGAAGCTCTTCGCTTGCCGACGAGAAGCCCGTTCAAAAGCCCGACCGAAAGTCCGACAGCAAGGCAGAGAGGAATGACCTGGAGAATCGGCCGGTCGTAAAGGAGGCCGGAAGAAATCAAGTAATTGACAAGCAGAATGACTCCGCCGGCGGACAGATCGATGGAGCGAGAGGAGATGACGAGCAGTTGCCCCAGAACGACGATGCCGAGCGGCACGACCTGACGGGCGAACGTGCCGAGAATCGCGACATTCATCAGATTGGGCCGCATCATCCACAAGGTGACGAGGAGCACCGCAACAACGATGTAGGAAGGCGGCATCCGCAACGCCACACGAGACAGGCTGTAAAGTCGCTGCATAACCTACAGTCCAATCGTCTTGCGGGGCTGAAGCGAGATGACGGCAAGCAGTATCAGCCCCTTCACAATGGTCTGTATGAAGGCAGAGACATTGAGCAGGTTCATGCCGTTCGCAATGACGGCAAGAAGCGCACAGCCGACGACGGTGCCGTGAAGGCTGCCGATCCCCCCGGCAAGCTGGGTGCCGCCAAGCGCAACGGCCGTGATTGAATCCACCGCATATTGTGCCCCGATGTTTGGGTCGCCCGAAACGATGCGGCCCGCCAGGAAGATCCCGGCGACCGCGGCGAAACAGGAACTCAGGACGTATGCCGCGACGACATTGCGCTGCTCGGCGATGCCGAAGGTGCCAGCCGTTTCACCTCCACCAATCGCAAAGAGGTGCAAGCCGAAGCGGGAGCCGTGCACCACCTTCCAGGCGACCAGGATTGCGGCAGCAACCCATAGGACAGGCATGTAGATGCCGAAAACCTTACCGCTCACGAGGAACAGAATCTCCGATGGCACTGCACCGCCGGCAGAGGGGCGCACAAACATCGCGACGCCCTGCACGATGCCGGTCATCGAGAGGGTCGCGATGATCGGATGCACCCTGAACGAGGTGACTGAAATTCCGTTCAGGAGCCCGATCGCCACGGCCGCGAGGATGACGGCGGGCACCGAAACATAGGCCGGGGCATTGAGCGACAGAATTCCCGTCGTCAGGCTGACGACGGAGCCGACCGACAGATCGAGCCCTCTGACGAGGATCACGATCATCTGTCCTATGCTCACGAGGATGAGTGGCGCTGCTTGTGCGACCAAGTTGAGAATGTTCTGCGAGCTCGCGAACTCGGCCGTCGAGAGGGTCAGGCCCGCACAACAGGCCAGCGCCGCGACCAGCGGAACGGTCCACAACCCGTGCCGGGAATTTGCGCCGAGAAACATGCGACCAAGGTGGCTCATCACTATCGTGTCCGCTCAACCACGCAGGGCAGCTTCGAGAATGGCATGCTCGGTCGCCGATCTGGCCGGCATTTCGGTCACCACATGCTTGTCGTGGATCACGTAGAGGCGGTCACAAAGCCCGATCAGCTCCAGGGTCTCCCGCGAGAGGACGACGACCGAGCCGCCAGCGTTCGCGTAGTCGCGAAGTAGCCTGTAAATCTCGGCCTTCGCGCCAACGTCGACGCCACGGGTCGGCTCCTCGATGATCAGTATGTCGGCGCCCAAGGCCAGATATCGCCCCAGCAAAACCTTTTGCTGATTTCCGCCCGAGAGCGCGTTGACTGGAAGGGACGGTCTTGCGGCCTTTATGGATAGGTTCTTCATCGAGTTCGCGATCACCTCGCGATGAGCCGCGGCCGGCTTCAGCTCGAAATGCCGGCTGTGCAGACCGATGGTGAGATTGTGCGCCAGCGAGAGGTCAAGAAACAGTCCTTCGAGCTTTCTGTCCTCGGGCACAAAGCCGAGGCCCAGCGCCTGCATCTCTCGAATGCCTAGCTCTTCCGAGAGCGGCAGGGCAAACTCCCGCCCCCTGACGGCCACCTTGCCACCGTGGGGCGCATATTGTCCGATGAGCGATCTGACAAGCTCACGCTGCCCTTGTCCCTCCAGGCCCGCAAGCGCGACGATCTCGCCGCGCCGGAGCACGATTGAAGAGGGCGTCGCCTCCGGCGTCAATCGCAGGCCATCGATCGAAAGAACGACCTCCCCGTCCGTCCGATCCGGCTTCGGCGGGAACAACTCACTCAGCTCCCGCCCCACCATCATCGCGATCAGTTGCTTGGGGGTGATCGACGATACCGGCACGGCATCGACATTCCGACCATCCTTCAGCACGGTGATCGTGTCGCAGATCTTGAAGATTTCCTCCATGCGGTGAGAAATGTAGACGACCGCCTTCTGCTCCTTCTTGAGCGCGAGAATCTGAGCATTGAGAACCTCGACATCGGCGGCGTTGAGCGCGGCCGTCGGCTCGTCGAGAATGACCACGTCGGCGCGTGCCGAGATGCCACGCGCGATCTCGACAAATTGTCGCTCCGCGATCGTAAGATTTCCGACGAGCGTCGCCGGATCAAGATCCAGGCCGAGCTCACGCAGGATGTCTTTCGCCTGCCGCTCCATGCGGGCCGTGTCGGTCGTGCCGAACTTCGTGACCGGCTCCTTGCCAAGATACATATTCTCGGCAATCGACAGATTGGGAAGCAGCGAGTGCTCCTGGAACACCGTCGATACTCCGGCATCGAGCGCCTCACGAGGTGAGGCAAAGCGGACGATGTGACCATTCTTCCGAATCATGCCGGCATCAGGCTGAACGACGCCTGCCAAGACCTTCATGAGGGTCGACTTGCCGGCTCCGTTTTCGCCCATGAGCGCATGAACCGATCCGGGAAGCAGTTGAAAATCGACGTTCTCGAGCGCGGCAATGCCCCCAAAGGACTTCGAGATCGATGTCATCTGGACAAGCGGTTGTGTGGTCACGCTTCGATCCAATGCTTGTATTGATGGAAGGTGGGTGCCGGCGCACAAGAATGAGCGCCGACACCGGCAAAGATCAGCGCTTGCCGTAGTACCTCTGCAGATCTTGCTCCGTCAGGCTGGTCGGAAACCAGACGTTCGCGCTCAGATCTTTGCGGTAGAATTTCTTGGCTTTCTCCAGATCCCAGCCTTCGGGCTCATAGATGTACCGCTTGTGGAGTTGCTTGCCCTCAAGCAAAGCGACCACGGCGCGCACGCCAGCCGCCCCCTGTTCCGGTCCATACTCCGGCGAGATGGAAGGGAAGCCGAGCTCGATCCAACGGGCGAAAAAGCCGTTGTTGCCCTCGCCCGTGATTGGCGGAATCTTCGCGCCATACTGCTGGAAGACATCGACACAGGCGCGGGTCATATCGGCACCCGATGACCAGATACCGTCGACCTTCGGATTGTTCAGATAAAGGGTCTCGCACACCTGCTTGCCGACGTCATATTGCCACTTGCCGGCATCTTCCGCGATGATCTTGACGTCAGTACCTTTGATCGATTCCAGAAGGCCCTTGTAGCGGTTGATGTCCTCGGGGTGCGCCGGCAGTCCACGAAGGACCCAGATATTTCCCTTGCCACCGAGTTGCTTGACAAGGAAGTCCCCCATCACCTTTCCGAAGTGGACCCCCCCTCCCTGGATATCGACGGTGTACTTGTCAGTCTCGGTAAGACCGGTGTGCACGATGACGGGGATGCCGGCGGCGACCGCTTTTTCAATGCCGGCATCGGCAGAGGTCGGCGTCAGCGGCGTCACGATGATCGCGTCGACCTTCTGCGCGATTAGATCTTCGATATCGGCGACCTGCTTGGCTTGGCTTATATTGGCGTCCAGAAGAATGAATTGACCGACTCTTTTGTCGAGCTTGGCGGCCGCTTCCGCGTCGTGTGCCATCTGGACTGTCCAGGTGTTGGCATTGACGCCGAAATGGCTCATGCCGATCTTCCATGGACCGTCCTTTTTGAACTGATTCGGCGCCGTGACGCGCTCATCGCCTGGCCGCGGCATGACACCCTGCATCAGATTCACTTCCTGTGCGCGAGCTTCCGTCCAACTGACCAACGTCGCAGCGATCAGCCCTGCGACTAATCTCAATCCTTGGTGCATGAATCCCTCCTTCACCGCACGCGATGCGCAATTCTTTCAGTAGAGGGAAGCAGAGCGCAGGCCGGCGCGCGCCTTCCCGCGACATCGCAGGACGACGTTGTCAGATCCATTCAAGTCGATGGATCGGCTCCTCTCGACGAAGAGCTGCCTCTTGGTGTTCTACTCCCAATGCTGACGGGCTTTCAGTCCGCCGCCAGCTTACGAGTGCACAGTGAAACGTCGCTTGTCAATAGTTATTCAGATTGAATGATCAATTGGTTTATTGCACACTTTCGGTGGTGAGGACAATGTAGGACCGAAAAAGCACGGAGATTCAGGACCATGCGGGTGCGTTCGGTTCTATGTTTCGGCGATTCCAATACTCACGGCCAAATACCGGGGCGCGGGCCGCTCGAACGCTACGATCGCGCCACCCGATGGCCGGGTGTGCTTCAGGCCGAACTTGGATCGAGATGGTACGTCATCGAAGAGGGGTTGAGCGGACGGACGACCGTTCATGACGACCCCATCGAGGGCACTCACAAGAACGGTCGGACGTATCTACGCCCGTGCATCCAAAGCCACACGATCCTCGATCTCGTGATCATCATGCTCGGCACCAATGACCTCAAGGTGCGATTCAACAAGCCACCTTCGGAGGTCGCAATGGGAATGGGATGTTTGATCTACGACATACGAGAATTGGCGCCAGGGCCGGGTGGAAGCGTGCCCGAGATCATGATCGTCGCCCCTCCCCCTATGCTAGATGACATCAAGGAGTGGAAATCAATCTTTGCGGGGGGACCGGAGAAGTCACGACAGCTCGGCCTTGAATTCGAAATCATGGCGGATTCCCTGGGCGTGCATTTTTTCAACGCAGGGACGGTATGCCAATGCGATGAAGCAGACGGATTTCATCTCAACGCCGGCGCGCATCGCGCACTTGGGGTAGCGCTGGCGCAGGAGATCGATGCGATCGGATGGCCGGCTGGTGATTCTCAGCGCTGAGCAAATCCCTGCCTGAGTTCTTCTGAGAGGAGCAGTTCCTTGCCTGACATGCGATTTGCGCCACCAAACCCGCTGCGGATCGCAGACCGGGCGAGCGGCCTGAATGCGCCCAGCGTGAGAAGCTACAATGAACGACTTGTGCTCTCATTGCTGCTGCAGAGCGCCGGAATTTCACGTCTCGAAATCGGAGAAAAGACCGGCCTTTCCGCGCAGACAGTATCCGTCATCGTGCGTTCACTGGAGCAGGAAGGTCTCGTCTCGAAAGGGGAGGCGCAGCGTGGTCGGGTCGGCCCGCCGACCATTCCCCTCTCGCTCAATCCAAAAGGAGCCTTCTCGATCGGTGTGAGCTTCGGCGAGAGCGAGACCGACATTGCCATCATCGATTTCATCGGACAGGTTCAACACCACGCCGCCCATCCATACTCCGCCTTGCGTGGAACTGGCGTGCTCGCTGTAAAGATCGAGGAGGCTCTACTGGCCCTTCCGTCCTCGTACCGCACCCGGGTTGCTGGCATTGGACTGGCGGCTCCAAACGAGGCGGGCTCACCACACCACGTGAGAGATCTCTTGGGGAGCGATCTGGTAGATCTGCAAGCCAGCATCGAGAGTACCCTCAATCTTTCCGTGTACATCCAGGATGATATTACGGCGGCTGCGGGCGGGGAAAGCCTGTTCGGCGTGGCGCGCTCCCTGCCCGATTTTCTCTTCTTCTATCTGGGCTCTCACCTGCATAGCCGCCTAGTCCTGAACTATCAGATTCACAGGGGGAGATTCGGCATGAGCCACGATGTCGGACTGCAGCGTTTGCGAGAGGAATTGAAGCGGCATGGGCTCGTGCTCAATGACATCGGATCCAAAACCCTGCCGAAGGCTGCCGCGGAGTACTACGCCGAATGGCGCCGCCTATGCTGTCGCCAGTTCGTCGGATCAGTTCGCTCCCTCCTGAGCTTTGTCAGTTTCAACTCCGTGGTCGTCTCGAGCTACGCACCACCGAAACTCGGAGAAGCCCTGTGCTCCCAGCTTCATGAGGAGGTCCCTGAGGTGAATTTCCTCTACGGAGCGAACTCTGTCGCGCCAAAGGCTGTCGGCGCAGCCAATTTGCCATACCACTCGCGCTTTATGGTGCAGTAGGGAGCGTCATACCGATCTCTTACCTGCGTAAGGATCACGTGGTGTTCAACTCCTGGCGCAGATCAAAGCCGTGGCTTAGACACCCTATGCTCGCGTCGCCAGCGCGCTACCGCGCGTAAAATAGTACAGAGTCGAAGACTAGCGCACGAGATCGTAAAAATGGCGGAGAGAGCGTCAGTCAATCCCCGTTGAAAGATAAAGCATTTTCGACCTTCTTAAACCAAAACCCACCATTTCAGCTACGAGCGAAAAAGGAAGTTTGTGTGCGCGAACACGTCCCGTTTGCGACCGCGAACTCAGCGCGTTGCTGGCTTGTCGATAATTCGCCCCCTCGGTTTAACTGATCGAGGTTCACCCAAAGTTCTGACCCAGTCTTTCAGTTTCCGTCGGCGGCTTGAAGGAGTCACAGGGCGATTCGTTCCAGACAGCGTACAAATCCGTTAGCATCAAACCAAGATTGGGGGACACGGCCACGAGGTCACGACCACCGTGACCGACTCGGCGCCTGGACAATCAACCTATCCCATGTGCCAGGCACACCACCGCGATCGCCTCGACAATGCGCTGGTCGAGACAAGCGTAAGCGCCCAGATCAGTCTGTGCATGCGCCGATCGGACGATCTCAAGGCTCGCCGACGCCGCTATGACGGTCGTCTGGTGGATGGCCGTAGCTCCTCTTGTTTGTCGCGAACGGATGGAGCTGGTTCTGCGGTCGGCCGCTCGGGCTCGGCGACGTGATTGCATGACGCGGTTCAGTTGAATGTCAAAAGCAAAATGGCTCCTTACGGAGCCCGGAAATCTCGGCGAACGTTTCCCTCCAATTCAAATCGTACGTCTTGCCATTTTGCGCCAATATTCTGGAATAATTCAGCTATCGATCGCGCAAGTTCGCTTGCGATGGGGCGCTTCCCGATGCTTACCAGCAAATTGCTGCCGCCTGTAGACAACCGGCTGGACTTTCATCAAACGCGCGAAAGTGCGGCTGAAACTGCTTGCACTGGAATAGCCGAGGATTTTTGCGATATCGGACAAGGGCCTGCTCGATTCCGCAAGCAGCCGGCAAGCCATATTCAAGCGAACCTCCGCAAGCATTGCGCTGTGGCTTGTGCCCATACGACCGAGATGACGCTGCAACGTCCGCGCGCTGATCTTGCAGGCGCGAGCTGTGCCATTTATGGTTGCGTCACCATGCCGCAGCGACGCGACGATGGCCGCGCGGACAGCGTCAGACGAAGGCAAACGGACAGCTCTCATCTGTTGGTGTGAGGCACGAAGTCTATGCTCCGTCTAGAGAATACCAGATGCTTCGACGCCATGGGCATTCCGGGCCTCCTTCCGGCCGACTGTCCGGGAAAACCGGGGCGCCTTTCGATCACCCAGCGGCTCTCGTTCGACCATTGTCGAGCGCACGTAATGCTGCGAGGGTGCGGAGAGAGAATTCATCGAAACGCAGCACGGGCTCAGCTTTCCTCCATTGCGGTCGTAGTCTTGATCTCAAGTAAGCCTATGCAGCGAATTGTTGGCCGTCTGGCCATAAGCCGCCAAAAAAGCCGGCAAGACCCGCATCGAAGGAGTGGCTCGCAGCCGACCGCTCGGGTGCAGAGAACGGTGCATGCCGGGAGGGGGCAGCGAACTCTTCCATTTTTGCCGGCCGCGCCAACGCCCGGTCCCAGCGAAACTCCCGCCGACAGGCAGCATCCATTTTACGATCGAGGGGCGGCCCGGTGGCAAATATTCATTTGACGCGCTGCCAGTTCCTCATTCCCTTCGCTGATATCCTTAGCGAAATCGGCGCGTCGACGGGTTCGTTTCTGGCAAAATTTCATCTTCCGACGTCATTGGAAGAAAAGGCCAATCACTACGTTCCGATTCTGCGAGCAATCGACTTCGCGGAAATCGCCCGGAGATCACAAGGTATTCCGGATTTTGGATTCCTCGCCTCCCAACGTCTGCACTATTGTCACCTGAGCGAGAAAACCCGGACGCTGATCGGCCATGCCCCAACGCTGTTGGTCGCGTTGCAACAGGCTTGCAAATGGGCATCGATCGAGGACTCGAACCTGAAGAACTGGATCGAGCGCCACGACGATCACGTGAGGTTTTGCAGCAGTCTCACTGGAACAAAAGGACTCCTGCATCTCGAGCATTCACAATGGCTTCAGAATATTTTCCCTATATATATCGTCCGGCAATTCGCCGGACCGGATTGGGCTCCTGCAACAATCGCCTTTGAAGCCCGGTATACGCCGAGCCCTGCATGTCATTCATTCTGGCCAAACACGCGTTTCCTGTCTGGACAGGACGCATCGTGGATCGACGTGCCGATCTCGCTCCTCAGCCTACCCAATCGCGCAAAGGAGAAAGTGCTCTCCTTGCAGGACGATCAGGCTGGCCCGTCAGGTCATGATATCATCGCAACGCTCAAGTTGATGTTGCCGTCCTACCTCGACCAAGGACTTCCGGCTCTCGCTGAAGTCGCGGAGATGGCTGGCGCGAGCGCGAGGAGCTTGCAACGTAAGCTTGCGTACGCCGGCATGACATACTCGGATCTGCTCGACACCATCCGGTTCGAGAATGCCAGCAAGCTCTTGCGCGACACGGATTCCAAGATCATCGAAATCGCATTCTCCTCCGGCTATACGGATCCAGCGCACTTTACGCGCGCCTTCCGCCGCATTACCGGCGTTACGCCGCGGCAGTTTCGTGCGCAATCGCGGCCGGGACAAGCGCCTGCCTTGGGCGCCATGCTGCCCGAATGATTGAAGGCATCCCTTGATTCGACACGACATCACCGTCGATCGATCGGACCCTGCTTCGCTGGATGGGAGCGCCACGACTTCGGATGGGATAGATCCCTCCTCCTTTGCGCCGAGGAGCTGAAGCGCTGGTCTCCATCAACAGAACGCCGCCGACGGTCAGGTCGGTGCGGTGCGTGTGCCGCGAACGCGCGGGGCCCTCGTGCTCGAACGCACATCAGGCAAACCTAAAAGTCCGGACCAAATACGTCAACGTTGAACTGGGCCGAAGCGTCATCGTTTTCCATGCTGTTGATCAGGTTCTCTTCGGGATTCGTAAAGCCGCCTGCCGAGAGCGTAGTTGCCGGCAATGCACCATAACTGGCGCGATATTTGTCCATAGCGGCCACGCTGCCGACATACGCACAGGTACATCCGGAGGGATCCGCGTAAACGTAGTAGGGACGTCCGCTCCTCTGCCGCAGCTGAAATTGATTGGACGGGAACGACATCAGCCGATTCAACAGCTCCGGCGTGGTCGCAGCGACAGGGCTGAATCCCGATGAGATCAACAATTGACCAGTTGATTGCTGGGCGTAACCGCGAGCACCCGAGCACAACTGGACAAGAAGAGTGACCGAAACGAGGGCTGCAATACTGCCTGCAGATCGAAGACCCATTTTTTCTCCGGAGATATCTGGATGAGCTACCAATTGGAGCCGAGAGTGAAATGGAAGGCGGCTATAAATATGCCGTATACGAACCGATCCAGACCAGGATCGACATCAACAGGCCGATGACGCCGGCGTTGTCCGCGAACACGGTGGCGGTGCCCGGCATTCCGAGCCGGAGTTGGCTACGGTCGATGGTCTTCGGGATCGAAATAGCAGCCGGATAAGCCTTCGCGCCTCCGATCGAGCCGACCCGCGCCAGCGTACCTGAGACCGCGATCTGGCCCTGCCCCACGCCTTGAGGGATAGCCATGACCGTCGCTTCGTGGATACGGCCAGGGTCGTCGTCGAAGACGAGCTTGACCCGCGCGCCGGGCTTGATGGTCCGGAATCCGTTCGGCGGGAACATGCCGGTGATGACGATATCGTTTGCGACGATGAACGACATCACCGAGCGCGCCGGCATGGCGCGGTCGCCGACCGACAGCGCCATGATCGTAACGACACCGTCGCC
Organism: Bradyrhizobium sp. USDA 4503; assembly: GCF_054055815.1. NCBI lineage: Bacteria > Pseudomonadati > Pseudomonadota > Alphaproteobacteria > Hyphomicrobiales > Nitrobacteraceae > Bradyrhizobium > Bradyrhizobium sp. USDA 4503. The sequence continues at coordinate 529,929 of NZ_JBSRXS010000001.1, read as the reverse complement.
GATGGCGCGGATCGTCGTCTGCTCGAGCTCCCACTTCGCATGGTCGAGCTGGGCCTGGATCTGTGCGACGGTTGTGTTGACGCCGCCGATTTCCGACTCCATCGCCAATTGTGCGCTCAGCTGTGCGGCCTTGGCCGCCTGAAGCTGAAACTCGACCGTGTCGTATTGCACCTGGACGTCCTGCAGACGAAACGCGGTCTGCGCCTCCTCGCTGACGAGCTTGCGGTAATCGGAAAGCCGCTGGGTGTGAAAGGCGAGCTGCTTGGTCAGTCCATCGACATTCGCCGTCGCCTGCTCGTAACTGGCCTTCAGTTGCTTGACCTGCTGGCGTGCCTGGGCGAGCGATGCCTCGAGCTGGTTGACCTTGTACTGGAACGGTGCCGGATCAATGCGAAACAGCACCGCGCCGGCCTTCACCGGTTCGTTTGGCTTGACCGGGATTTCGATCACCTCGCCGGAGACATTGGGCGCGACCTCCATGACGCGGGAAATCACGACTAAGCTTCCCGACGGGGTCAGGTAGTTGAACATCGCGAGGAATACCGCGAGGATGAACGCGCCAAGCAGCACGGTGACGGTGCCGGACGCCCAGCCCCATCGGACCAGCTTGAGCCTCGAGAAGACGAGCCAGACCAGGACCAAATAGAGCGTCAGGATGATGAGCACGATGATCTCCTGCATCTGTCGTGCACCGGGATTGAACACTCACAAGGGCGGTGCCATGCCCGTGCCGGCCGGATGCGTGCAATTGCGACTCTGTCGCCGCGCATCCGGCCGATAAAAATTCGATCTCTAGGACGCGCGCTTGAAGCCGGGAGGCTTCCACGTCCCTTCACCAGCTGGCAGAATCGATGGCGGCGTGGTTTTCGGCCAGTACAGTCGCATCACCACATAGATCGGGCCATCCGGCGCCGGCAGCCAGTTTGCCTCCTTGTCGGCTCCCGGAGACTTGTTCTGGACGTAGATCGTCAGCGAGCCGTCGGAACCGCACTTCATGTGCGGCAGCATCGGCGAGTTGATCAGGTAGCGGTTGATCGGGTTCTTCACCAGTAGCTGCGTCTTGCCGTCATACATCGTCACCGACCAGAAGGCGTTGACCGGCGGCAGCTGTCCCGCCGCGAAGGTCAACTTGTAGCTCGACTTCGAACAGTCGAGTTCTTTGCCATCGACATCCACTTTGCCCAAAGGATACATGGCCTCCACCGCGTCGTTGCCATAGATGCCGGCCTTCGCGGCTGCCGCGCGCATAAGCCAGTCGCCATGGAAGAATGCGGCATCGCCGAACGGCGCGCCGACGCGCCAGCCGTTGATGTCCTTGCCGAGGGTCGCAACGGCTTCGGTGACCTTGCGCTCACCCTCCTTCATTCCGAGCAGGATCTCGGCCTTGTCTTCAAGCGACAGGCTGCGGAAGTCAAAGCTCTTGCCCGGCCCCACGCCGATCCGCGCCAGCTGCTCGCGGATCCAGCGATCGTCCGGCAGCGCCGGCGCGAATTGAAGCGCGAAATCAAGGTATTCGAAGAACTCGGTGCGGACGAGGTCCTTCTCGAATTTGGGGAAAGAAAGCGCCGGTGCCGGCGAGGGCGCCGGCTGATTCAGGAAGCTGGAAAGCGGCTGCGCCTTGTAGCCGGCCTGAATCTTCTTGACGGCCTCGATATCGGCCGGGTCGAACAGCTGCGTGCGTAAGAGCCCCAGGCAAAAATCGGTGGTCGACCGGAATACCTTCTTGATGCCGGCCGGTGTCACGCCGGTCCATCGCGGGCCGACGATCATATAGCTTCCGGCATCGCTGCCGGTGGTGCGCGTCCCGACATAGCCGAAATTATACGTGTTGAGGTCGTTCAACTGCAGCGAATAGTAGCGCTTGGGGTCGATCGCCGGCACCGAAAAGACAAGCGGTTCGGCCCGCAGGTCCAGCCAAGCGAACGAATACGGCGTGTCGCTGTTGGGGGTGATCACGGCGGTATCTTCGTATGTGAAGACGCGCGCCTCGTTGAACAGTGTATTGAACGGCGCCTTGTACTGGCCCGACGACTTGTCGACCGCGTACTCATACATGATGCCGTATGCCATCACGATCGGCAGGCCATAAATGAAGCCGGCCTCTGCAATGTCCTTGGCCTTGAAGAATCCCGGGCGCTCGGACCACTGGGCCCAAGCCTGGCTTGATTGGGCGCCAGCAGCGGCGACGCCTGCCAGCGCGGCAGATCTCAGCAAATCGCGCTTCGTCAGCATGTTCGGGCTCGATCGCTTTTGCATCAAACCTACTCCGTTTCCGTGGTGGACGGGCCTGACACGCCAAGCGTCTTTTCGTCCGCTCGCCAACCTAACGAAAAAGCGGCCACCCACTATGCAAATTCGGCAATCTCCAGCCCCGCGCGAAGCAATGGTCTGAAATCGCGCTCAGTTATTGCCAGCGCGGGGTCTTCGACTTCGGCATGCGCCCGCTCGGATCCCCGGCTCGCCAAGCGATTGGTCGGATGGGCCTCCGACCAAGGTCAGAAACTGCATAGCCGATGCTGGGAAGTACGGGCTAGCCTGCCTTGCGCGGCACGAGATGGAGCGCCGCAACGCTGCCAAAAAGCCGCCTTGAACGAAACCAATCCCAGGAAACAACGATGGACATCACCCGCCGTTTTGCGCTGAAGACCGGACTTGCCGCCGCTTCCACCGCACTGACCCCGTCGATCCTCCGAGCGCACGAAGGCCCAGTATTTGATATCGTTGAAGGGGCGGAAGATTTTTGGCTCGCCACCGACGCCTATGTGTTCGGTTATCCACTCGTCACAATCGAGATGACCCGCCGGGTCCTCACCAACGTGGCCAAACCGGAGGGCACGCGTGCCCCCATGGGTCAAATCATCAAGCTGCGTCAGTATCCGGATGCCTCGTTTCGCGATGTGACAGCACCGAACGCCGATACGCTCTACACCACTGCATTTTTCGACGTCGGCAAGGAGCCATGGGTGTTGAGCGTTCCCGACATGAAGGACCGGTATTTCCTGCTGCCGATGCTCGACGGCTGGACCAATGTGTTCGCCGTGCCCGGAAAACGCACAACCGGCACCGGGGCGCAGACCTATGCAATCACGGGTCCCGGCTGGAGCGGCACGCTTCCCTCCGGCGTCAAGGAATTGAAGGCCCCAACCAACATAGTCTGGTTGCTCGGCCGGATCTACTGCACGGGCACTCCGGAAGACTACGCAGCCGTCCACGCCTTGCAGGACCAGTTCAAGCTGGTGCCGCTGAGTTCCTACGGAAAGGACTACACGCCGCCCTCGGGCAAGGTCGATCCGTCCATCGACATGAAGACGGCCGTGCGCGAACAGGTCAACCGCATGGATGCGGCTGAATACTTCAGCCTGCTCGCCCAGCTGATGAAAGTGAACCCTCCCTTTGCTGCTGACGCGCCCGAACTCGCGCGGTTCGCCAAGATCGGTCTTGTCCCGGGCCAGGACTTCGATGCCAGCAAGCTGGACGCGGATTTCGTCAAGCGCATTCCCCGCGCCGCTTTCGATCGCATCATGCTCCAGCTCAAGGTCAACGACGCCATCAAGAAGGTCAACGGATGGATCTACGACACCAAGACCGGCGTCTACGGGACCGACTATCTCAACCGTGCGCTGGTCACCGCGATCGGGCTCGGCGCGAACCGCAACAGAGACGCGGTTTATCCGCTTTCGCTAAAGGATGCAGACGGTAGCGACTATCACGGCTCGAACAAATACGTCATGCGTTTTCCAAAGGGCCAATTGCCGCCGGTGAGCGGCTTCTGGTCCGTTACCATGTACGATGCCAACTACTTCTTCGTCTCCAACCCGATCAATCGGTACTCGATCAGTCCGCGACAGAACCTCAAGGTCAATCCGGACGGCTCAACGGACCTGTACATCCAGAATCAATCCCCGGGGGCCGACAAGGAGTCGAACTGGTTGCCTGCACCGACCGGCAAGTTCATCCTGATGCTGCGCATGTATTGGCCGAACGAGGACGACCCGTCGATCCTCGACGGCACTTGGTCGATCCCGGCGGCCAGAAAAGCGACGTAAGTTTAAGCGACGGGCAAGGGGACGCTTCGCGGCGTCCCCTTGCCCGTCACGCTGCGCAGCGATTATCTTGAGCAAACGATCTCACATCGTTGTAAAAAGCTCCCCGTGACCAACGATGCGCTAAGCTTTCGTTGCGAGCGCTCGCCCTGACTCCAATGTAGGCGGCGGCGCAGGTACCGGTCGCGGAGAAAAGTAGCCATGCTGATCGACACACCGACCGCCGCGCACCTGTCGCAGGTCATTTCGCAAGTAGCGGCGCCCGCATTTCTCCTTGGCGCAGTTGCGGCCTTCGTGTCGCTTTTGATAGGGCGCATGAATCGCGTCGTCGACAGGCTACAGGCATTGCACGCTACGTCCGACGACGACCGTTCCGGAACGCACCCTGATATCCCACACCTCAGGCGTCGCGCTGTGCTTCTGAACAAGGCAATCGTTCTCGCGACGGTCAGCGCAATCGTCACCTCGCTGCTGGTGATCCTGGCGTTCGTGTGTACCTTCTTTCGATTCCAGCATGAGTACGGCGTTGCACTGCTCTTTGTTGTCGCTCTCAGCTTCTTCACGCTCTCGCTTGTAGATCTGGTGCGCGAGGCCCGCCTTTCACTGCATGACCTCAGTCATCACAAGCCCAATCCGTAGCAAGCGGCCGGCTCAGCCGGGCTCTTTCGCGTTGTAGCGCCAAGACCCGAAATCGGCTCGTTTCTGGACAGGCCGGCGCTTCCTCGAGTCGAGAGAATCATCGTCCAGTGCCGGCTGGACGCAAATGGTACACAAGGCGCATCAGCCAGAGGCTGGCCCGGCGCAAGGACGCCAGGCCACACTCCGCGCGGTCCCGCTAGTAGCACGGGGGATAGGGATAGTACCCGCAAACCGGCGGCCGATAGTAATACGGGTGGTAAGCGTAGGCGGCCGCAGCGCCAGCCGCCGCGGCGGCTCCGGCATAATACGCACCTCGATAGGCCGTGCGTCGCGCAACGCCAGCGAATGAAAGCGGCGTAAACGGAAGGCCGATGATGTCGATGAAGACAGAGGCAGGACCGTCGGCGCCCTTGACGTCACCTTCGAGAATATCGACATCGAAGGCAAGGTTATCACCTTCGAGCTTGGGATTCTTCAGTGTGACAACGACATCGCGCACGGTGCTGCCGTCCTTCTGGAATACGGACACCGTGGCGTTGGGCGGATTCTTTGCAAAATTGTCGCTGCCGGTTCCCCAGTCTTCGACGATATGGCTGGTCAGATCGTGACCGGCCGAGCGAACCGGCCGATCCGCAAATATGATCGCATTTGGCGCGACGCCAGTGAGGACCAGCTTGCCGGGCTGCACGTTCGCGCCCCTGGAGTTGAAGACGATCAGTGATGGAACGACCTGGGGTTTGTTGGCCCCGATCGTCTTCAGCGGCGCATGGGACGCCGTGTCTTGCGCCAAGACCATGTTTGTGGCCGCCAAAGCACCGAGAAAAGCAATCGCACGCATCGTATTCGACAGCATGATCAACTCCGGAATAGTGGATTACCTGGACCCAGGCATGATGAAACAAGAATGGAGGCCGGCCGAATTGGACGACCTCCTTTCTTCACTAGTAACCGAACTTATAGTTGAGGCGGAGCGCCAGCAGACTCGCGTCCGTCTTGGTGTTGGCGGTGATCGACGTGATGCGCCCGAGTGACGGCGTCAGGAACGTGTTGCTCTCGTTTACCCGCCACAGATAGTCGTACTCGATGCCGGCCGTCCAATTCGGAGAGAAGCCGTACTCGAAGCCGACACCCACGACGCCACCCCAGCGGGTCCGGTTCGCGAAGGCGAGGCCCGTGCCGCTCACATTGTCGATGATGGCAAAGTCCTGGCTGCCAACCGCGCCGCCGCCCTTGACGTAGAACAAGGCCTCGTTGGCCGCGTAGCCCAGTTGAGCCGTGAAGAGGCCCAGGCCGGCGAGGGTCGACTTGTAAGTACGTGTCGGGTCCTGCGCACTGATGCGCGTGTTGCGGATGTTGGCCCAGTCGCCCTGCGCTTCCAGACCGTACACCAATTGTCCGGCCTGCCAACGATAGCCAAGCTGGCCACCGATGATGCCGCCGCCCTTGCTATTGCAGCCTTCCGCGAAGACGCCGCCAATTCCATTGACTGCGGTGATATCGATGCACTGGTTGCTCCAGCCATATCCGCCGTTGATACCGAGATAGAAGCCGGACCAGTTGTACATCATGGGCGCTGCGATCGGCGCCGCCTTGTACGCCGGCCGCTGCGGAAGATCGGCGGCCTTTGCAATACCCGTGAACGCAACGGACATCACCGCCGCTGCGGTAAGTAAACTGATTTTCTTCATCGCCTGCAAGCCTCATTGAACGTGGAAAACACATGAGCCACTTGCCATCGACCTTGTCTCAGTCGGTATGCAGAAACTGTCACCGCCGACCAATTCTTAGCGGTGTTGCACCAAAACCCCACTTCGAGGTCACGGCACGTTGCCAGACCTCAATGCGCGAGACCGGCGATATGTCTCGGATGGCAACTCGCCGAATAGCGACCGGTAGTGGCCGGCAAATCTGCCGAACTCGGTGACGCCGTGTGCCGACAGGATATCGACGACTCTGACCGATGCACCGTTGTCGCGACTGATCTCGTGATAAATCAGGTTTAGCTGCCGAAGCCTCAGATAGAGCTTTGGCGAGAAGCCGAGATAGCGCTCGAAAGCACGCAGCAAGGTGCGGTATTCCACCTTGGTCGCTTTCACGATGTCCTTGATATGGACGATGCTTTCCGACCTGGTCCCAACGAACTCAAGCGCCTCCAGAACGATTCGCTCGTACGAGAGGGTGTACTTGTTGGGCAGGAAGCTTTGGCTCAGGCGATTATCCCGGATGCAAGCCAGCTGATCCATCAGGGCGTCCTCTGCCTCCCGCGCCATCATAGGCCGGTCAGCGAAGGCAGAATCGGAGAAGGAACGCAGAGCCTGCCTCGACACCTCGATCAGTTTCGATTTGATCGGCTCCGGCAGCCGGACGAGATGCTTGGCGGTCTTCGGCGAAGCCTGAGTTGTGGCCGCAGGGAGCATGTTCCTCGCGATGCTCTCCTCATTGGGCAGCGACCACGCCACCCATTCGACATGACCGGAACGGACAAAGGTGAAGTGACAGTTCGGAGGGAAAATGACCAGGTCAGAGGCCTGGCATGGCACACCATCGAGCACGACGCGATCGTCGAAGTTGGAGGACTGGACGATCAACGTCGTAAAATTCGGGTCGGTGACGCCATGCGCAATCCCGGGGCCGCCGTCGGTGCCAAACTGAAGGATCGTGCGATTCAATGCGAGAGACTTCACGCCCCAATCGTGAGAGGACGGAGCGGATTTCAGAAATGTCACCCTCGCGCCTCTAACGGCGTCGGTGTATTGCCCGAAATCATTCAATTCAAAATATCCCGCCCGTCTGAGCGGCAATTCAAGAGAAAAATAGAACAGGCGATGCCGCTCTTAGTAGCACTGCGCACAGCGGATCGGTCGGCAATGTGCGACCGATCCGCCCTCTGACAATCTACTTCATCTGGATTCCCATCATCTCCCGCTCCGCCTTGAACACGACGGCAATAGCGTCGATGATGAGCTTTTCGGGATGTGCCTTGCAGTAGACGATGACTTCGTGCTCCACGAGCTTGCCCTTGCGCAGGTCGAGGAAATGCTTCTTGGCAAGGCCGTTGTACCAGCCGCTGTACCAGGCCGTCAGCGCATCGGCGTCCTCCTGGTAGGTCCCGGCGAGTTGCGCGCAGGTCAGCTTCTGAACATCGATGAATCCATTCGCGTCGACATAGGCCGACAGCGGGGTCTGGGCCCTGACAGACACCATTGTGGCAACCAGCAGAGCTACGGAAAGCAGCAGTCTCGAACGCATTGGGGATCCCATTGTGATGAATCGGATGTAGAAAGATCTCAGACGACTTTCAGAGGCCGGGCGCCTTCGCGCGCGACTGGCATCCGAGCTGAAAAGCATCGGCTCGGATGCACGATCAGGATCAAGACAGTCCTATCGGACGTTCGAGGCGGCGCATCGTCCGTCGAACGGGACCGAATATGTGATCGATGTCCCTTGTTCAGAACCGGTAGTTGATGCCGCCACGCACGACATTCAATTCATCCGTGCTGACTCCGGTGCCGACGACTTTCGTGTAGAGATACTCGGCCTTCACGGACCAGTTCGGTGTAAAGCCGTATTCCACGCCGAAACCCGCGGAGATGCCCGGACGCCAGGACGAGGCTGAGCAATCCGGCAAGACGCCAACCGTGCCGCAGGGCACGCCGGCGATGGTTGATGCGCTGGCGGTCGACTTGACGAAGGCTCCGCCGCCGGTGGCGTAGATCAGGACGTTGTTCATGGCGATACCGACCCGGGCCCTCACCGTCGCCAGCGCGCTGATGTTTGACGAGGTGTTCAGCGTGACGCCCTGTCCGATGCCGAGAATGCTCGGCGTTACGACGGAGGACCCGCTGATGTTGGCCCAGTCGATGTCACCTTCCAGGCCGAGCACGACGTATCCCTGCTGAATCTGCCCACCAAACGTGCCGCCGATCATGCCGCCACTGATGTCAAAACCGGCTCGATCGAACCTGTTGGCGAACAGCACCATCGGGTCCTGGTTGCCCCAGCCGTACCCGGCGTTGCCGCCGACATAGAATCCCGTCCAGTTGTAGACGGCGGCAACCGGAGCCTGCGCCTTGTAGGCGGGCGCCGCCGGCAAATCCGCCGCGGCCGCATAACCACCCATCATCAGCGAGGCCGCGATCGCAACCCCAAACTTTCCAATCTTATTCATTGCCGCACCTGATTGATTGAAGAAATCGTGTAGCGGTGATCGCATCGAATGCGCGCAACCCACTATGCAGAATCTGACGCGCGCGTTCTGTTTTCCCGACTGTGGCCAAGTTGCCGCAGCGAAAGCATCGGCGCGCAGTCGGTGTTGAGCGCCAATGGTCTCTCGGTGTCAGGCGAGCAGGCTGACGAATATGCAAATTCTGACAATCCGGTGGTGTCGAGCGATGACCGGGCGCCCCTGGCCTGGTTCAACCTTGCCGAAATTCCGTCATGCTGACCCGGAAGCCCTAGTTGCGTGCGAAATAGAGCGGCGTCCTGAGCGTGATCTGGTAAGCAGGCTTTGGTACCCACATGATCTGCGCGGTCACGCCAAACAGGCGGTTGTCGTTGTCGTCCATCCGGTCAAGGTCCAGTCGCACGATCGGCTGGGTAAAGGAGGAGACCGACGCGCGGCCCAAGAGCTCGGCGCCGCCGAAAACCTGCACGCCCGCGCGGCCCGTAAACTTCCAATTGTTCGGCCATTGGTAGTAACCGCCGACATAGCCCATGATGTCGGGATGGATGGTCGCGAGCGGACTGCCGATGACAACCCGTGTGTCCTGCACGCCCGCCAGCAACCCACGGGTCTCGTCCTGGTTGAACGCATAGTCGAACTCGAAAATGTTTGTAAAACTCGTGGTAGCAAACGGTCCATTCGGAATCGTCTGGGTAATGGTTGATTGCCAACTCAAGGTCGGAATCGAGCCGCCGTTCTGATTGTAAAGATCGGCCTGAAATCCAAGATTCCAGCTCGTAATCGCCACGGACGACCAGCCGGTCATCGGAGTGCTGGTCGAGCTGGCTGATACGCCGGCGTAGAGCGAGACGTTATCGTTCACGTCGATCGTCATGGGAAGATCGACCACGACGCTCTGGGCGCCCGGCAGCGTCGCGCCGCCCGCAATTGCAGCCAGGCTGCCAGCGTTCGAGATGGCAGCGGATTGCAACGCCGCGAGCAAGGACGAATTGCCGAAGCCGACCGCCAGCGTACCGGCGGGCACCCGCGCGTAGATGGTTCTCATGTCGAGATAGACGTTCGGCGCGCTCGACGCCCCGTTCGAGGAATCATCGTCTCCATCTCCAGCACGGGCAATTCCGCTCGAGAGGCAAATCAAGACGGCCAGCACCAATCCCGGGAAACCAACGCAATTGCGCGCGTTCAGCGCTCCAACCTTCCCCGTAACCTGCAAGACACTCTCCTCGAACGGCGTCCTTATCGGCGATGTCTGACAGTAGTGATGCGGCCAAGCTGATCGATCGAGGGAGCGACAGGCACTATCTCGGTCATCGCCCACTATGCGCCATCCGGTGAACCCGGCACATTCCGGGAAAAGATCGTTGAAACGATATCGGCAATTCGTCGGAACGGTCTATGCAAATTCTGCCAATGCACAGGCGCACCGTATCGCGGCAGGCTCCTACGGCAGATCCGGCTCCTTGGTGTCCTCGAAGAAGGCCGGCTCGACCAACGGCGGCGCGGACGTTTCCGCAAGCCAATGGTGAATGACCGCCGAGGATATCGCCCGCCGCGGCGTGCAGGGATTGATGGTGCCCGCGGTCACGATGTATCCTTGCTCGAACTTCTGGCGAGCAAACCTCTGGGCCTCGAGCTCGGTCGGAAAGCTCTCACTCTGTCTCGGCTGTCGTTGCGCGGATGCCTTGCGCACCCGTTTCGGCACCTCGAACGAGACATACCAGGCTTTCGTCAGGTCAATCGACACGGCGCCCGTCCGCGCCCATCACGCTCGCGCCGAAAGCTCTCGACAATGGATTCTGGTAGTCGATCCTGGCGTTGCGCAGTCCAGCCCTGCCATCGTGCGACATCTCGCTGTCCCGGCATGCCGCTCGAAGCGTCTGCGAAGGGCTCTCGCCGAACAGCTTGCGATATTCAACCGAAAACCGTCCAAGCTCGAAAAAGCCGAAGCAGATCGCAATCTCCGTCACCTTTGCGGTCTCGCCGTCCAGCGCAAGAAGCGCCTGCCTTGCCTGATTCAGTCGGAGCACGCGAATTCGGCGGCACGGCGATTCTCCGTAAACGCTCCTGAACGCCTTTCGTAGAGTTCGCTGGCTCACCGAGAGTTGGTGGCAAATCGCGGGGATGCGGGGCATTTCTTCGGCATTGCCCGCAGCGATGGCCTCGGCCCGCGCGACAAGAACGCGATATCGATCGCTGGCACCGCCAATCATTGGCCGGCGCCTTTCGATCGCATCCGAAAAGCCGATGAAGTGAGGAAGCTACCCCGAATATGGCAACGCAACCCGTTTGCATGGTCCCCTGACGGACCGCTTCGCGCGGGCGTGCAGATCAGATCGGCAGCAGCAATGGCAATAAGAGCGGCGCAGTACATAATAATGACCTCAACGTCTGGCTTTACCTCTGCATCTCGCGTCTTTCAGCGCGAAGCGTCTTGCCATTTCGCGCCAATCATTGATGCACGGTCTTCCGGGCCGCTTTGCCGCCGAAAAACACAGCTCGAATACTGGTAATATGCTAGCGCGACGCTCGTTTGCGGGGCGACGCGGGCCGGTACCTGCGTCGTGGCCCGGCGCATTTGCGCCTACCGCGACCGCTCAGTGCAAGCCACCCGTGCGCTAACTTTTGCTGGCGCGGGCCTTGCCATTCCCTTTGGCGGCCTGCTGCTGCCGATATGCAATCGGCGGCATTTTCATCAAACGCACAAAGCTTCGGCTGAAACTGCTCGCTCCGGTGTAGCCAAGACGTAAGGCGATGTCCGAAATGCGCTCGTTGGACTCCGCAAGGAGGCGGCAGGCCGTATCGAGGCGGACTTCGGTGACCAATTCGCTGTAACTTGTCCCCATACCACCGAGGTGTCGCTGCAATGAGCGCACGCTCACGCCCAGTTGGCGCGCAGTGCACCGCACAGATGCAGCATCCTGACGCAGCAACACCGAAATCGCCGCGCGGACTGAATGTCGGGATGGCGAAGAGACGGGTTTCATGTGCACGTCATGAAAGATTGCAAGCGTGATCTCCTTCCTCAAACCGCTGCTTACGATCTTCTTATAATGTGATCGAATTGGTGGGCCCGTCTGGCCATGAGCCGCCTAAATCGCAATTCTGGAATCAAGATCAATTGCACACGTCCCAGCCTCGCATGCACCGCTGCAACGCGACACCCAATGCACCCGGCGAGCAAATTTCGAGATCGCTCCTCATAGTTCCGCGACGACAAAGTACGACCGTAAAAATGAACGCCGCAGGCAGGGGACGAGCAACATGAGCGGAATTCCCCTAACCCGCTGCCAATTCGTGATTCCGTTTGCAGACATTCATAACGAGGTGGGAGCTCCCACCGCGACGCTCCTGTCGAAATTTGGTCTCCCGACAGCGCTGCAAGAAAAAGCCGATCATTATGTTCCGATATTGCCTGCCATATTGTTTGCACAAGCCGCGCAGAGATCGCAGGGCATCACGGATATTGGCTTTCACGCTTCGCGGCGGCTGCAGTTCTGCCACCGGAGCGATAAGCTGCGAACCATCATCAGCTACTCTCCGACGCTGTACGTCGCCCTGCAGCAAGTGTGCAAATGGGCATCGCTCGAAGACACGAACCTGTACATGTGGCTGGAGCGCCGCGATGATCGTGTAAGAATTTGCAGCAAGCTGGGCGGGACTGCCGGCATGCTCCATCTTGAACACTCACAATGGCTGCAGAACGTCTTTGTCGTCCACATCGTTCGACAGTTAGCCGGATCGGAGTGGACTCCCTCAACGATGGCCTTCGAGGCAAATTATGCGCCAGGCTCGGAGGCTCAGGCATTCTGGCCGAATACGCGCTTTCTGCCGGGCCAGGAAGCCTCCTGGATTGATGTGCCCGTGGCGCATCTCGACCTACCCAGCCTGACACGCGATACGGCGCTGAATTTCTCCGAGGACGAGCCTCAGCCGTTCGGCGACGAGCTTGTCCGTGCACTGATGTTGCCTTCTTACCTGGATGAGGGAATCCCGGCGGTCGCGAAAATCGCCGAGATGGCCGGCGCAAGCGTCAGGAGTTTTCAACGCAAATTCTCAAACGCTGGCCTGACATATTGAGCTTGCTCGAATTGATCCGTTTTGAGAATGCCGCCAAGCTTCTGCGTGAGACGGACGCCAAGATCATCGAAATCGCGTTCTCTTCTGGCTATGCCGATCCGGCGCATTTTTCGCGTGCGTTTCGCCGTATGACCGGCGCCACGCCATGCGAATTTCGCGAGAAATGGAGACCGCGGTAGGCGCGGCCGCCCTCGGACAATCGCTTCCGTTTCGACGGCAGCCCCCTCCGATTGGCACGGAGGCAATTTCCCCCGGCGCAAGCCCGCTATGGAAAGCGCGCCATGCATTCGTCGAGCAATTCGGGACTGCACAAACGGCGGTCGGACGGCGGCGCGTCAATGGATCGGACGCAGTTGGAGCCCGGAGAGGCCGAGGGTCACATTGACGGCTACCGAGCCCTCCACCGAGACGGGCTGCAACGCAAATGACCGCCCCGAGCCACCGACAAGAACATTGACGCCGGCGCCTAAGCCGAGGCCGATGTCGCCTGACGCCCCGACATATTCGCCGGCGAGAGCTCCGGGCGGAGGGCCTGCCGTCGGGGCAAACACCGCCCAGGCGAGTGCGCCTCCGGCCGAAACGCCGATATCGATTCCGATGGTGTTGAGGGCACCTTCATAGAGTTGTGTCGGCAATGGCGGGTTTTGTGTAAAGCGACATGACATCGATTGATGGCCGAATATGACAAACCCGACGCTAGGGTCGAGCTTGCAAGCCAGCATGCCGATCTGGGTCCACGATGCCTGTTGGGCGCCTGCGGAGGACACAGAGCCGGACCATGCGCAGACGATGCAGAGAACAACCAGAATTCGTGCACGCATTTCGCTTCCCTATCATCTCGCAAAGACTCGTTGAACGCGGTCGGCGCTTGGTTCCGACCGCGTTCTGTCTTCGTAGATGAGCATGTGCAGAGCCGACGAGGCTATGCAAAATCGGCAATCCGAACCCGCCGTCAGGCCTTTTTGTCGCGTTAATCGGAAGCGGTTTGCGATGTTGGACGCTAGCCCTCCGTTACTTTTTGAAGACGGCGTTACTTGCGAAACCGCGCGAACGTTATTTGCAATCCCGACACCTGCCGCATGTCGGGCCATCAGCTCAATGCGCGCCGGGCCATGCTGAAAACGAGACCGCTGCCGATTTTGCATAGGCGACGGGTTTTGCGCTGTCTAGGGTCCGCACCGACCAACCTGCCGGAAGCTTCCGGCCGATCGCAAGGAGAACGAGATCCGCAACAGGAGGGGCGTGCAGATTTGCTTGGCATTGCTGGCGACGGCGTTACTGCTCGACATCGGGACCGCGCTGGCACAGAGTGCTACGCACGGAAACCTGAAGACGATCGGCACGCCTTTTGCCGCACAAGCTCAAATTGTGCCGTCGCTCATCGTTCTCAATTCGCGGGGCGCAATGTTGCAGGGCGACAGCCTTGTCCTCACAGGGATTACGCCGAACTCGATCATATTCGCCGACCGACCCCTGCGCGCTGCGGGCCATCAGCTCACGGCTGATATCCATTCCGCGTCGAACAGCTGAGACCGCACTTAAGCACTCGCCTCGCCCTGCCCTCGGAAGTTCAGATCCAGGCACATGCGCCACAGGCCTGCGCACGTTGGCTGTGTTGAGATTTTTCTCGATCTCCCGGTGCACACGTCGTGCACACGCGGGGCGACGGAAAATTTCCATGTCATCTCAATTGCCTAGCCGCAACATCGGTTCAATGCAACATGATGTTTCGGAGCGCTGCCCGGCCGAAACAGGCCCGGCCCAACCAAAATATCGAAAACAACCCCATGCAAAGTAGCTTCGCCATTGCAGGGAGCTCAACGGAGGCGGTCAGAACTGTACCGGCTACCCGGGAAGTCGACAGACATCCGCATGCAGCAGCGGCGCCTCCTTGATCCAGATTTTCGCGCCCTGCGGGCCCACCGTCGCTTTCAGGTCGACGCCGGCGGGTAGCCGACCCCAGCCCTGCGGCTGCAGCGTCTCGCCCCCGACCGTTAGTCCCCCCGATAGAACACAGAACTCGAGCCCGTGCGCGTTCGCAAGGCTAATCGTCTCACCCGGTCGCCAGTCTTCAAGGCGGACCTCTTCGTGGCCGTCGTCAAATAGCACGCTGACGTTGCTTGCACCGGGGCGCGGCGCAACCTGTTGGCCCTCACCTGGCTGACGCACGACCTGGGTCCGGTCCTCGTCCCGGA
The DNA here is from genome assembly GCF_054055815.1 of Bradyrhizobium sp. USDA 4503. Lineage (NCBI taxonomy): Bacteria > Pseudomonadati > Pseudomonadota > Alphaproteobacteria > Hyphomicrobiales > Nitrobacteraceae > Bradyrhizobium > Bradyrhizobium sp. USDA 4503. The sequence continues at coordinate 514,792 of NZ_JBSRXS010000001.1, read as the reverse complement.
ACTGCCAGAGCCGCACGAAGATTGTGCAGCCGTCCTTCGAGGCGGGAACATGTGACGTCCCCGGAGGGTTGCGGAAGTAGCTGCCCGCGGGATAGTCGCCATGCTCATCCTGAAAGGTACCTTCAAGGACGACAATCTCTTCTCCACCGCCATGCGTATGACGCGGGAAGGCGCTACCGGGAGCATAGCGCACGATCGAGGTGGCGCGCGCGACCTCGGCGCCAATGCGGAACAGCATGCGCCGATCCACGCCGGCCGACGGACTGGCCACCCAGTCCAGCTTCGAGGCGTGAACGATAACAGGCTTCGACAGATCATCGTTGATGCGCATCGTTACTCTCCCTCAGGCTGCGCTATCCGAGACCCACCGCTTCTCCATTTCGGATCTCTTGACCAGCGCAGGTCCTAAACCAGGACACGTTCAGAACCCCGCGAGCGGAACGCCGCTCGCCGCATTCTGCGGTCGTCGTGACGCGATTAGCCGCCGCGCCTCGTCGGCGCGACCACTGCGCAGCAAGGCGCAAGTCACGGAATATTCCAGCAGGTCGCGCTGGGCGCGGCTGCCTCCGACCCTTTCATGGGTTGCCAGGACGGGCGTTAGCTCATCGACGACGCGTGTCCAGTCGCCCTTGGCCAAACCATCGAACCCGCGCGCGATGGGCACCACCATGTCCGCGGCGGGTCCCTTCGGGTTCTCGATGATCCTGGCCAAGGCCTCCGCATCGCCGGCCATTGCAAAGGCGAGCGCGCTGTGCATGTCGGCAAAGATGATCCCCGAGTTGGGAAACCACTTCGCCGCATACTGGCTGATCTCGCTCCACAGTTCCGGATATCGCGGCTCGCCCGCCATCTCGGCGCGCGCAAGGAACGAGGCGCAATCGGTGAGGACATTGATTTGCGGCCCCCACGAGCCGCCCGGATGCAGCGCCTCACGATAGATCTGCCAGGCTTGATCCCGCCTGCCGGTCTCCAGCGACCACAGGGCAAGATGCCAACTGATATGGCAATGCAGTTGCGCCTCGCGCGGGTAAGCGGCGTTCCATTGCTCGAGATAAGCCAGCCCCTCCTCGCGCTGTCCCTTCTCATAGAACAGATGGGCCTTGATATGCGCAGCGTGAGCGTTGCGGGGACAACCACGAAGTGCGGTCTCGATATTCCTGAAACCACTGTCGAGCCTGTGCAGCTCGATTTCGGCAAACGCGAGCACGGTTCGAAACCACCAATCATCGCCATAATGGGTTGCAAGCGGCTCCAGCATCGCCAGTTGCTCAATCTCGCGGCCGGACTTGCCCGAGAAGCCGATCAAGCCGAAGACACCGGTGGCCGGTGCCAGCACCATGGCATCGCGCGGCCAGTGCTTGATATGTTCGGCGATCGCCGAAACCGCCGCAGCGCCTTGACCACTCAGGATCTTGGCAAAGATCGCAATATGACCTTGCTCGCGCGAAGTCGTAGCAGGCGCCAGCGCGATCGCACGTTCGAGCGGCGCTTTGACTTCGTTGCCGCGACCGAGCAGTTGCAGGGTTCGCGCAAGCGCAATGTGCGCCAGAGCAAAACCTTCGTCGGCGGCGATCGCGTCGCGGAATGCCTGGTCAATCCCCGACCCAGCCGAGAGCAGCTTGTCGACGCCGGCGACATATGCGTCGCGGGCGGCGGCAGAGCTTGTGCTCAAGGGGTTGCCGTACCGGTCTTCAAGAACGCCCACCCGATTTCCCATCGAACTCTCGGTCATTTTGATGACACTCCCTCCATGGAAACCTGCTTGGCCTTGGCTTGCCGCCGGCGGCGCTCGTCACCCAGCTTGAGCAGCCGCTCGCGATCCTCTGGATTTACTCTTCCATACCGGGGCCGCCAAAGGGAACCCTCCTCCTTCCACGCAAATGGCGCTTTCACAGTCGTTCGCGGCGCCGTCGCCGTGTCAAAAAGGCGAGCGCCTGGCGCATGATTTCGCGCTGCATGTCCGGTCGCCAGGGATGCCCGCAAGGATTGCCCAGCGGGAAATCCGTGAAATAGAACCGTGGCACGCCGCAGTGCTCCACGACATCCTGCGCCGAGCCGACAATGACCGTCGGAATGCCGTTCGCTTCCAGATGCCGGGCCACCAAGCTTACGGTCTGATGACACACGGGGCAAAGGGGGCAAAGGATCGCAGCATCAGCCCCGTCTTTTCGAACCCGTACCAGGATTTCAGGTGCATCCTCCGCGTTCGTTTTCCGTTGGCTATATTCTGTCGGCACGCCGTGAAAGTGCCGGGTCAGTCCGACAAGGGCGCCCTCGCCGACCAATCCAAAAGCGGCTTCTACCGGCAGGAAGCTGCCCGGATCATTGGTGTGGGTCGATTCCTTGTCCCACGCAACGTTGTCGGTAAACAGCTTCCCGGGCGGCGGCGAAACCTCACCCGACCACACCCGTTTGACGCCGTCAAAATCCGGCGGACTGGCCGTGGTAATCAGTGCGATACGCAGGTCCGATGACAGTTTGGCAGGTTTGGTGAAAGGGACATCATCAAACCTCGCCCAGACATTACATAGTCGTTGTCGTAACCAAGGGCACGGTAATATTGGCGCGTTCGCTCCATATATTGAACCGGGGTTTCCGCTACGCTCATGTGGATTCTCCTCGAGACGCTAGCTTGGTCGTGCGGTGGGCCGGTATGAAAAGCCGATGAGTGCCAGCAATGCGGCGACGAGTGGTGCGAACGACAGCATCAGGACGGTCGACCAGCCGAAGGACGACAGCAGCCCGCCCGACAGGAAGGAGCCGACGGTCATCGTGCCGAAGACCACGAAGTCATTGAGCGACTGAACGCGCGCCTTTTCCTCGGGACGATGGCACTCCAGAACCATCGCGGAGGCGCCGATGAAGCCGAAGTTCCAGCCGATCCCGAGCAGGCTCAGCGTCGCCCAGAAATGCACGACATCGATCCCGAGCAGGCCCACCGACGAAGAGGCCGCAATCAATACCAGCCCGACCGCGACGATCGCGGATGCGCCGAAGCGCGTGATCAAGCGGCCGGTCCAGAAACTCGGGGCGTACATCGCAATGACGTGCCACTGCAGACCGAGATTGGCCGATTCCTGAGGCAGCCCGCAGAGCTTCATCGCCAGCGGGGCTGCGGTCATGAGGAAATTCATGAGCAGGTAGGAGACGACCCCGCAGATCACGGCCAGGATAAAGCGCGGCTGCCGGGCAATGACAGCGAGCGGCCTTCCGGCGTTGAGATGCGTTGCAGTCAGCGGAGGAAGCTCAACGCCCGCCAGAATAACCGCGGAGAGGCCGCAACCACCGCCTGGCCGACAAACGTCGCGGCAAAGAGGTACGGCGCCCACAGATTCATGGTGTGCGTCACAAGCTGTGGACCGATCACACCGGCGAACACACCGCCAGCCATCACGGCCGAGAGCGCGCGCGGACGCCGTTCAGGTGCTGCGCAATCGGCCGCCGCAAAGCGGAACGAGAGCACCACGGCCGCGTAGACGCCGCCAAAGAAGGTCCCGGCGCAGAATAGCGGGAATGACGCGTTGAGTACCGCCAGGACCGCAATCAAGCCTGCGAGGACGCCGCTGCCTGCACCAAGCAGGAATGTCGTGCGCCGGCCATAGCGCTGCGCGACAACGCCCGCCGAAAGCGTGCACAGAGCCATGCCGACGACAAAAACCGAGACCGGCAGCGTCGCAAGTGCCTTGGTGGGCGCCAGCATGTCGCCGACCACGGCCCCGGTTGCGTAGACGACCGTGGAATTGGCGCCTGCGAGGGCCTGGGCGACGGCAAGCCTTGCGACATTGTTGCGCTCGCGGCGAATGGCGGTCGGCGCCTCATGGCTGGGAACGGAAAAATTGAAGTTCACGCTGCGGCTTGCTCCGCCGTTAGATGTCCGTCGACGGGACGTGGCCAATAGGACCGGTGGCCGGTCCACCGGGCCGTGGATCACCGCGTCGGAGTTAAGGAGAAATCGCTGGACTTTTCCTTCTACAGATTGCCAATTTATGTCGATGAAACGTCACATTGGGAATGCCGGCTGGAAGACGGTCGATGCCCCGCAGGGCCTCGGATCACCGAAGCCTTTGATCGTACGGGTGCAGTCTCTTCCTGCGAGGAGCTACTTCGCCGAACACAGTCACAGCTGGAATCAGCTGGTCTACGCGATCTCGGGCGCGCTCACCGTGAAGGCGGATGGACGGAGCGTCGTCATTTCTCCGGAACAGGCCGTCTGGCTGCCGGCCGGTACGAAGCACTCGGTCGGCTCCCTGATGGGAGCGGAATTCCGGAGCCTCTGGGTCGCCAATGCGGCCAGCCAAGGCATGACGTCCGGCACGACGGTCATCCATGTGTCCCCGCTCCTGCGGACGCTCATCGTGGAAGCCGCGTCGCTGAAAAGCGAGGATCGTCGCTACGCCGCTCGCGTTATCGCGCTCATCCTCGATCAGTTGTGGCGGGCGACGCCGATCTCGGCAGCGTTACCCTGGCCCACCCACCCGGGCCTGCTGGTCCTCTGTGAAACCCTCTACGACGATCCTGCGAATCCGCACCACGCCGAGAGATGGGGGCGTGAGATCGGCATGTCGCCGCGAACCTTGACGCGGCACTTCGAGCGCGAAGTCGGCATGAGCTTGCGTGCATGGCGTCAGCGTCTGCGCCTGCTCAAGGCTATCGAATTGTTGGGCAGCGACCTGCCGATCACGGAGATCGCGTTGCGCCTGGGTTACTCATCGGCCTCCGCATTCATATTCATGTTTCGCTCTGAAATGCGGATTAGTCCCCTGCAACATCGACGCAGTCTGGGCCATGCTGCCAGCAGAGGGACTCCATCAAGGCGTCGATCCGAATCTCAAGATTCGCCCCGCCGGGCGCGCTGACCCTTCAGCCGTAGGGCGGCTCTCAATGGCGAGGTAGGCGCTAGCCGTCCCTGCCCCGTCATCCAGCGAAAACGACGACCATGATCGATCCCCAGGTCGTCAGCAGAATATTGGAGATCGGATAGGCGGGCGTGTAGCCGAGCACCACCACGGAGCTGCCCGAACGCTCCTGAATGGCGGCCATCGCGGCCGTGACCGTCTGTGCGCCGGTCAAAGCGCCGAGCATGAGGATGGGGTTCATGCGCAACACGAAATGGCCGAAACAGAAGCCGACGATCTGCGGCAGCAGGGTTACAAACATGCCACCCAGCAGCAGGCCGACGCCCGACTCCCGTATGGCGGAGAGGAAGACCGGACCGGCATGGATCCCGGTCAGGCCGACGAAGGCAGCCAGTCCGAGCGACGTCATCAGGCTGATGGCGCCATCGGGGATCCGGCCGAAATACGGCAGACGTGTGCGGAGATAGCCGACAAGAAGTCCAGCGAGCAGCGTACCGACGCTGGTGCTCAGCGAGATCGTGACGCCACCAATCGAAAAGCTCAGGAGCACGCCAACGAGGCCGCCGAAGAAGATCGCGAGCCCCAGCACCACGAAATCGATGCTGGTGCTTGGCTCAACGATGACGCCGATGCTCTTGGCTGCATTCTGCACCACCGATTCAGGACCGACGACGCGAAGCATATCGCCGCGCTGCAGGACAACGCCGGCCGCGATGGGGAGAGCTTCATCGCCGCGGCTCAACGAACGCAAGTAGAGGCCGCGTGCCCAGCTCTGTTCCGACGCCTGCTGCAGACTGCTGCCTGCGAGCTCCCGGTTGATCAGGAACACGTCCGCCGAGATCACGGGGATGTCGAGCAGCTCGCGGTCCTCCACCTCCTCGCCGCGCGGTCCGATCAGTTCGACGATGGTCTGGCGCGGCGCCGACAGCGCGATGATATCGCCGGCCGCGAGCACCGCTCCAGGCTCTATCTCCAAGATGCGCTCGCCGCGACGAATGCGGTGGATGAACACGCGTTGCCCGGGCACACGAGCTTCGGCGGCGGCCACCGACAATTCGGCGATCGCCGCCTGAGCATCCAGCCGGTAGGCACGCAATTCGAATTTGCGCCAGGCAGACGCCAGGCCGGGCTTGGCGCGCGTGATGCCCAAGGTCTGCTCCAGCTTGAGCGCCTCCGCCTTCAGATCGATCTTCAGCAGCGCCGGAACGATCAGGGTGCAGAATGTGATCACGCCGGCATAGCCGAAGATGTAGCAGACCGCGTCGGCCACCGCGATGTGCGAGACCAACAACGCGCGCTGTGCTTCGGTCACGGCGAGCCCATTGACTGCATCGGTTGCCGTACCCATCGCCGCGCTTTGGGTGAGCGCGCCCGACATGAGCCCGGCTGCAAAGCCGGCGTCGAGTCGCAGCACGCGTGCCGCGACGATCGCTGCCGCAAGCCCGGTGAGGCTGACGACAACGGCCATCAACATCGGCTTCAGCCCGTCGCGCTTCATCGCCAGCATGAATTGCGGACCGACCGAATAGCCCACCCCGAACAGGAACAGCAGGAACAGGAACGATTTGGTCATGCTGGAGACGGGCACATGCGCGAAATCGCCGACCGCGAGTCCTGCGAACAGCGCGCCCGTCACCGGGCCGAGGCTGAAAGCGCCGATCTTGAAGCTTCCGATCCAGTAGCCCGCGGCGATCACCAGGAACAGCGCGAGCTCCGGATAACGAACGAGAAATTGCGCCAGCCAGGTCAACATCGTCTCAACACGGTCCCGCGCCGCGGCTATGTCATCATCATCACCAGCACCATTCCCCAGATCGTCAGCAGCGTGTTTCCGACCGCATAGGTGACGGTGTAGCCAAGACCGGGAATCTGGCTCTTCGCGCGGTCGTTGATCATGCCCAGCGAAGCGGTCGTGGTGCGCGCGCCGGAGCAGCATCCGAGCAGGATCGCGTCGTGGAAGCGGAACACGTATTTGCCGACGAACATCGCCAGGATCAGCGGCACGGTGGTCACGACGACGCCCCAAAGGAACAGGCTGAAGCCGAGCTTTTGCAGGCCGGCGACAAATCCCGGGCCCGAGGAGATTCCGACCACGGCAATGAAGACGTTCAGGCCGACCGAGTTCATGAACCACACGGTGGGTGACGGGATGCGGCCGAAGGTCGGGTGCACGGACCGGAGCCAGCCAAAGAACAGACCTGAGATCAATGCGCCGCCGGAGGTGGACAACGTCAGCGGCACGCTTCCGATCTTGTAGACGAAGGCGCCGACCAGGGCGCCGATCGCGATCGCAGCCCCGATGAAGGCGACGTCGGCAACATCGGTTGCACGGTCCGGCCGGCCCAGCATCTTTGTGGTGGCAGCGACATCGGACGTGCGGCCGACCAGCGTGAGGATGTCGCCCCGATTGATCTTGGTGTTCGGCAGGATCGGAATCTCGGTCGCGATCGCCCCCCGGGCGATCTTGCGCAGGAATACGCCGCGAGCGCCCGGTTCCTTGGCCAGTTGCTCCAGCGTCTTGCCGTCGACGTCCTTGCTGGTCACGTAGACATCGACACCTTCGATCGGCACCGCCAGCAGCTCGCGATCGTCAACTTCCTCGGCCTGCTCGCCGATCAGCTGCACCAGCACATCGCGGCGCCCGGCGACGGCGACGACATCGCCGGCATGTATCACGGTGTCGGAGGTTGCCTCCACGATCTTGCCGGCTTGCCGGAGCCGGAGGACGAAGATGCGATGATCGGGAAGCAGCGCCTCGGCCTGCCCGACGGTCTTGCCGGCGACGGGTCCGCGCTCATGAACGCGATAGGCGCGCACATCGAACTGGTGCCAGGCCGTCCCTGGGCCGCCCAGCTCCTTCTTGCCGCCATGCTCCTCCTCGTATTTCTTGCACGCGGCTTCGAGATCGATCCCGAGCAGCGCTGGTCCGAGCAGCGCCAGCACGATCGCCGACCCAACCGTGCCGAAGATATAGGTCACGGCATAGGCGACCGGCATGGCATCGAGCAGCTTCTTGGCTTCGTCCGCGGGCAGACCAAGGCGATTGATGGCGTCGGTCGCGAGTCCCATCGACGCGGAGATCGTCTGCGAGCCGGCATAGAGCCCGATGGCCGATCCGACGTCGTAACCGGCGACCTTGGCGCCGAGATAGGCGGACAGCAGACAGAAGACGCAGACCACGGCCGCGAAAATCGCCTGCGGGACGCCGTCCTGCGCGATACCGCGCACGAATTGCGGTCCGACGCCATAACCGATGGCGAACAGGAACATCAGAAAGAAGAACGGTTTCAGCGGCCCTGATATGGTGATCCCGATCTGGCCGATGATGACAGCGGCAACCAGTGTCGCGGTGACCGCGCCCAGTCCAAGCCCCTTATAGGTGAAGGAACCGAAATAGTAGCCCAGGGCCAGCGAGAGGAAGATCGCAATTTCGGGATAGGTGCGGAGCGTCTGGAAGAGCCAATCGATCATGATGTCACCCGTTCATGCTGTCCCGGGGCTTCGGCGTGCGCCCGCTTCGATCTCGTGCACGGGTGCCGAAAAGGGCGAGCAACCGTATCGGTCGACATCAGACGGCGGTTGGCGAGCAGGATGTTGATCTATGTCAACCGCAGCTGCGAGAGCCTCGCGATTTCATGATCTTGCCGACACCACACATGTGCCGCGCACTCGCATCGTGAGCGACTATCCGTCGCAGCATCGCATCGCCTGCGCGTGACCGTTGACATAGATCAAGGCTCGTAACCGGTCGCCGATCATGCTGCGCGCGATTGCGCAGGCAACGGAGCCTGTCGCCTCCATTCCAACAGCACGCATCGCCCCCGGGAGTGTCAAATGGCCGATCTTCTGACCCTGAAGAAATTCGAGGCGTTGAGCCCCTTCGAGATCAAGGACGAGCTGATCAACCTCGCCAAGAGCAATTCGAAGCGGAGCCAGATGCCGTTCCTGAACGCCGGGCGGGGCAATCCGAACTGGGTGGCCACGACGCCGCGCGAAGGCTTCTTCCTGCTGGGACAATTCGCCATCACCGAGAGCAAGCGGGTGATGGAGCACCCGGCGGGCATCGGCGGCATGCCCCAGGCAAGCGGCATCGCCGGCCGGTTCGAAGCCTGGCTCAAGCAGCACAAGGACATGCCGGGTGCGAGCTTCCTGACCGAGATGCTGCCCTTTGCGGTCAAGAAATTCGGCTTCGACCCGGACGCCTTCGTCCACGAGCTGGTCGATTCGATCATCGGCGACAATTACCCGGTGCCGGACCGCATGCTGGTGCACAACGAAAAGATCGTGCACGAATACCTGATGTGGGCGGTTTGCGGCGAGCCCCGACCGGCCGGAAAATTCGACATCTATGCGGTCGAGGGCGGCACGGCGGCGATGTGCTACCTCTTCAAGTCGCTGAAGGCCAACCGGCTGCTGGTGCCCGGCGATACGATCGCGTTGGCGACGCCGATTTTCACGCCCTACATCGAGATGACGCACCTGGAAGACTACGACCTGAAGGTGGTTCAGATCAGGGCTCCGCAGGAGAACAAGTTCCAGTTCACCGACGAGGAAATCAAGAAGCTGGAGGATCCGAAGATCAAGGCCTTCTTCGTGGTCAATCCGTCCAACCCTCCGGGGATGGCGTTGAGCAAGGAGACGGTTGCCAAGCTGGCCAATCTGGTCAGGACCAAGCGCCCCGACCTGATGATCCTCACCGACGACGTCTACGGCACCTTCGTGCACGGGTTCCGTTCGCTGCTGGGCGAGCTGCCGCACAACACCATCGGCGTCTACTCCTATTCGAAGTATTTCGGCTGCACGGGATGGCGGCTCGGCGCGATCGCCATCCACGAGGACAACATCTTCGACAAGATGATCGCCAAGCTCCCGGACGGGGCCGTCAAGGCGCTCGACAAGCGCTACGGGCCGCTCACGCTCGAACCGCGCAAGCTCAAGCTGATCGACCGCATCGTCGCCGACAGCCGCGACGTGGCGCTCAATCACACTGCGGGCCTGTCGTTGCCGCAGCAGGTGATGATGAGCCTGTTCTCGCTCGCGGAGATGATGGACGAAAAGAAGGCCTATCAGGCCGCCTGCATGGAGATCGTCAACAAGCGCCTGTGGTCGCTGCTCGACGGCCTCGGGCTTGCCGACAAGCTGACCCCGAATCCGAGCTATGATGCCTACTACGCCCTGATCGATTTCGAGTTCTGGGCCCGAAAGAATATCGGCGACGAGGCGGTTGAATACCTGAAGAAGAACGTCCATCCGCTGGACCTCGCGTTCAGGCTGGCTGAAGCCCACGGGATCGTGCTGTTGAACGGCGGCGGATTCGATGCGCCCGAATGGTCGCTTCGCGTCTCGCTCGCGAACCTGCCCGACGATGTCTATGACGATATCGGGCGAGGCGTTCGGACCATCGCCAGAGGCTATCGCGACGCCTACGAAGCAGCGAAGGGCGCAGCCGCAAAGCGCTGACAGGGCGCTTGCCGCACTTCGGACATTTGGTCCGGTAGCCGCCAAAATTAAAAGAAAGGCCCCGGCAAGAATGCCGGGGCCCAAATTACATCCATGGAGGGAGATCAGTATCTCGCGACGACCGGCCCGCCGAACCGATAGTTCAGGCGGATCGTCAGCAGATCCACATCCTGTCCGATCCGGTTGGCGGCGCCGGCCACGATAGGATTGACCACCGAGAACGTGTTGTTGGCATCGCCCATGAAAAGACGGTCATATTCGAGCCCGACGGACCAGTTCGGGGTGAACCCGTACTCGAAGCCCACGCCGACGGTACCGCCCCAACGGGTCGATGTCGCCGACGCGACCCCGATTCCGCCGACCGTGGTAAAGATGTCATAGCGATTGCTGGTGACCGCTGCACCACCCTTCACGTAGAACAGCGCGGCATCCCAGGCCCAGCCGAGCTGGCCGGTGAAAAGGCCCAGTCCGTCGGTCTTCGTTGTCGTCGAGAACCTCGGATCGATCAGGCTGAGGCGCGAGCTCTTCAGGTCCGCCCAGTCACCCTGCCCTTCCAGGCCGAAGACGAACTGGCCTGCCTGCCAGCGATAGCCGAGTTGTCCGCCGAAAACGCCACCGGAGCGCGAGCTGCACCCGTCGGCCACGACACCTCCCAGGGCGGGGAGGAAATCCCAGCAGGTGCGGCTCTCACCCCAACCGCCATTCGCACCGATATAGAAGCCGGTCCAGTTGTAGACCGGCGGAGGGACCGGCACAGGCGCCGCCTTGACGGCCATGTCAGCCGACAACGCCGGCGTGGCCATGCCGATAATCGCGGCGACAGAAAGCAAAAATCTCTTCATGGAATGATCTCCGGGTCTCTTCGCGTTAATCGAGAAAAGCAGTCCTTGCGCTCGCCCGATCGGGGCAGTGATCGAAGCCTAGATGTGAGTCACGAAAAGGCGCGTGCCAAAATGGCAACACTCAAGGGCAAACCAACACCGTGCTTGGGCTGTGCTTTCAACATTCGGTGCAGCACGAAGCTCGTGCTGCCGGAGAGGAAGCACCGGAGCCGACTCACTGTTCGACGAGCCAATCGGCGATGTTCTGCGAGGGGATCAATTGCCTGGGGAGGTGCGGATTGATGGTGCCGGCAAACACGACCAGCCCTTCGTCCAGTTTTGACCGTGCGAACGCTTTGGCTTCCGATTCAGTAGCAAATGTCCTGGTCTCGCGAGGGCTGCGCGCCCTTCGAGCCAGCAGACCACGTCGGCGAATTTCATAAGTGACATACCAGATGGCCGACACCGCGACACCGGAGAGAGCGAACAGCCCTAGCGACACACCATCTTGCCAGTGGCCGCGCCTTGACCTCGGTCAAGCGCCCGGACCGTAAAAATACGGGAGCCGCGGCCCGCATTGAGGGACAGCCGGTTCGATCGGAAGCGCCAGCGAACCGCGACGAGCCTGCCGACCGTCGGCATTGCCGACGCGAAGGACAAGAATGCCCTCCAAGGCTCGCGCGATCGCAGCGACGATGATCAGCGCCAGTTCTTTTGCATCGCATTCATTACGGTGTCCGCCTTGTGCGACTTGCAGTACTTGCCGATAACCTTGCCGTTCCGCTCGACGTAGCGAAAATCGACGACGGTCAGGTTCTTCGATGCGCTGAAATAGCCTGACATCCAGGAGCTGATCAGCGTTTGTCGTTCCTGATCCGCCTCCAGCAATTGCTTGCAGGTAATGAGGGACAGATCGACGACGACTTGCGCTTTGGCCACGACGCTGGTGGCGAGGAGTGCAACGGTCGCAACGGCAAGGATCGATGGTTTCATTGTTATCTTCCAACCCTGTTTGATCACTGGCCGGCCGTAGAGCGCTCAAGGCCAGCCATCACGGTCTGAGTGGGATTAATCGCGCACCACGCCTTCACGCTTGCGACATTTCGCGCATACGCGTTGAGATCGACAAAGACGTATCCCTTCTTTTGATTGAACCAGCCGCTCATCCAGGCAGAAAATACGGAAGAATCGCCCGGGGACATGGCGAGGTACTGCGAGCAGGTTATCCGCGCCATATCGATGCTGGTCTGCGCTTGCAGCGGACCCGACAACGCCGCGCCGGCAAGAGCCAGGCACACAGTGATTTTGTTCATTCGATTTCTCCCAAGCTCCGTGCACAGTGATTTCTATCCGGCGATCTGCGCCCTCACTGACAGACAAGGACCGGAGTCCTTGCTTGCGTCAGCACCTTGTTTGTCACACTGCCGATGAGAAGCTTGGAGAGCCCGCTGCGCCCGTGCGATGACATAACGATGAGATCGCAGCCCTTATCCTCGGCTGCCGCGATGATGGCTTGATGGGGTTGCCCGCTCTCGGCCTGGCTTGTCTCGCAGGGAACGCCGGCCTCCCTGGCCGCGTGTGCGGCACGATCCAGCGCGCTCGTGGCCTCTTCCTTGCGTATCTCGGCAAATCTCGCGAGCAGCTCACGGTACCGTCCTCCGATTTCAGAGAGCGGCTCAACGACGAAGATGACCGATACCTTGGCTCCGAGGGATTTCGCCAGCGCCAACCCGTGCTTCACCCCATGCTCCGCCAGTTCCGACCCATCTGTCGGAATGAGAATGTGCCGGTACATGCTTAGACCTCCCGGTTATCTGGATGACGTATCGCCCCCCGTCAGGTGCAAGCTGCACCTGCGCCTCGGACCCGGCCTTGAGATAGATCAATCCATCGCTCGGCGCCGCACCCCGGACGCCGGTCGTCGCTCGGCGGAGGCAGCTTCCACCTGCGGCCATCTGAGGCAGGGCGAATCGAGCCCGAGCTCAGCGCAGCGAAATCGTGAGCCCGCCCAGATTGGCGGCAAATTCCAGCCCTGCCTTCGGCCCTTTGAGCATCAGAACCACGCCGTGTTCATTTCGCAGGCTCACCCCGCCTACGCCACCAGCCCATGCGCCACCTGCTCCGACCAGCGCGTAGCTGCCGGCGAAATCGTTGACGTCCCTGATGCCTGAGGCGGTGCCCTCCAGCCAGGTCACCGACGCACCGGCACTCACGCCGAGGCTGAAGCCGGACGCGATGAACCGATAGTGCCGCCCGCGGTAGGTCAACGTGCCGCTGCCGCCGCCGCCGCCCACGACGAGCGCCGCCTTCACGAACTTGACCTGGACGTGGCCAACGGCCTGCGCGAAGCATGGCGCGACCAAGAGGTCCATCGCGACAAGCGCCAGTACGACGGAACGGATCATGGATCGCGTCAACACAGCCCCCTCCTCGCTCAGGGATTTGCCGGATCCACTTTCTTCCAGGTCTGATCCGGATCGAAAACGATCATGCGCTTGGCGAGGAAATCGGTGCGTGAGCCGAGATCCTTTTGATAGACCGTGCCTGCGTGGTTGACCAGGAAGGTCATGACGCCGGAATTGCCGTATTCGGCGGGATAGGCGACCAGCGCGAATCCACCGATCATCTTGCCCTTCACGACATAGTTCAGCGCGCCGCCCGGGGCGTCGGAGCCCTGTGCCTTCAGAATCCGATAGTAGTAGCCGTGGTACGGCATGCTCTGCTCGCCGACCTTGTAGCCTTCCGCGGCGGCCTGGGCCGCCAGTTCGCCGAGCGGGCTTGGATCCTTGTCGTCGCGCCAGAACAACCCGTCCGTCTTGCCCGGCCTGCTGACGATGCGCTGCGCATAGGCGCCCACACCCTCGCCACGATCCTTCTCTGCGTATTCGTTCTGTGCGTCGACATAGGCAAGACTGGTCTGGATCGCGGCCAGCTCATTGCGGCCGATCCTGCGGTAGAGGATTTCGCGCCGCCCCGCGGCGGCGTCGAAACTCCAGCCGTCATTGTTGTTGACGAGCGGGATCGGGAACGGGAAATCGTCCCTCCCCAGAATCAAGGTGGCCTTCTTGTTGCCGTCAGCCTTGATCGAATGCTTGGCGTCGTAGGCAGAAAGAAAGCTCTCTCGCGCATTGGCGTCGGCGACATCGTCGCCCGACTCGATGATATCGGCGGCATCGCGGCCCAGCACCTTCAGCATCGCCCGGCTGGTGCCGGCCTTGACGGCGGTTGCCAAGGCGGACGCCGCGTCTTCCGGATTGGGGAAGCCTTGCTGGGCGCGTGCCGGAGACAGCAGCAAGGCGAGTGCTGTTGCCGCGGCCATGCCGATGGAGGCAATACGATCCAGTCGCGAGTATGAGGGGCCTGTCATCGTGATGCCTCCGACGGGGATGGAGTCTTCGCGCCGGCCGCAAGCCAGTCGTTGTAGCTGCGGAACTTGAGCCCAAGCTTGTCGTAATAGACCCTGAGATAGCCGTCGGCGCCGCGCGTCACCGCCGCCGGCATGACCTGCTCGACCTCCTGCGCCATCACGCCGACATAGGCTTTCCTGCTACCGAGATAGCTGAAGCGATAGTAGCCGAGGCCGTTGGCGAGATGTCCAAGCAGTTCGATATCGTGCTTGAGCGCGATGTCGGAGCGTCGTCCACCGCCACCGCCGCCGCGGAAGCCGCCACCTCCGCCACCACCGCGGAAGCCGCCTCCGCCGCCCCCGCCACGGCCGGCAAAACTTGCGCCGCCGCCGCCGCGTGGCATGCTGGCCATGCTCGATCGCCCGCGCGCCGATGCCGCCGCAGCTGCCCGCCCGGACGATACGTTCATGGCGCCACCGCGACTGCCACCGCCACGATTCGCCGCTGCTGCGCGGTTACCGGCATTGCCGCGGTTGGCGGCCTTGGCGCGATCGCCGCCGCCCTTGGCCTTGTTGCCGGCACCGGCGCGGTCGCCGCCCTTGGCGCGATCGGCGGCACCGGCACGGTCACCGCCTTTGCCGCGATCGCCCGCACGGTCTCCGGCGCGGTCGCCCGCACGGTCGCCGCCGCGGTCTCCTGCCCGGTCACCTGCGCGATCTGCACCCTGGCGATCGCCCGGATTGAGAACCTGCTGACCGTCACGGCCGCGAAAGTTCATCCGATCGCTGGCACCGGCCCGATTGGCGTTGCCGCCGAAGCGCTGCTGGACATTGCTGTTGTTGTAGCGAACGCCCTGGCGATGCGCCGGATTGTGCTGCCAGCCATTTGCGATGTTGGTGGTCCGATGATTGACATAGACGTTGCGATTGCCCCAGTTGAAGCCGCCGCCCCAATAATTGCCCCAGCGCCCGATCGCCCAGCCGGCGCCGAAGGCAAGACCTGCCGCGATCACCCCGGCGCCGATATAGGACGGATAGCCGAAATAATAGGGCGGATAGTCTGCATAGGGCCACGCGCCATAGACCGTCGCGGGATCGTAATAGGGAACGTAGACGGTGTTCGGATCGGTCTGCTCGATGACGATGACCTGCTTGCTCTCCTGGGTCTGGACGCTGACCTTCTGCTGCTTGGTCGTCACCAGCTTGTTGTTGGCCTGCGCCTTGCTGCGCAGCCGCTGGATCGCATCCATGACGTCGGGCTGCTGCGCCAGCACGGCATCGCCCAGACTCTTCGTCCAATCGATCTTGTCGCTCATCATCGCGAGCACGTCGGCGGTGCTGGTGAGCGCCTTCACGCTGTCATCCCAGGCCTGCTTGTCGACCTCGGCCTTCAGCGCATCCCCTTTCAGGCTCTTGCGCTCCTTGAGCCAGCGATCGGCCTGCACGACCTCGAGCGGATAGGTCGACGCCGCCAGCACGTTGGCGAGCAGCGAGTCCGGGTAGAGCGCGATCGGCGCCACCAGGGCTTCCAGCTGTTCCGGCTTCAGGAGCTGATCGGTCGGCTGGGTTGCCGCAGCCGGCTGGCTAGCCTGGGCGGGCGGGCTGGTCTGGGCGGGCGGCTTGTCAGCCGTTTGCGCGAATGCGGCAACGGACGTCACCGACACCAGCACAACCGCGAGCAGAATCTTGCCCCAACGGAACATCGCGACCTCCATCGACACCAACGGTCGACAGCATCGGCCACGATCCCCTCCCCTCCTTGATCGAGATCAAGGAAACTGTCCTTCGACTCAGCTTTCGACCTGGCTTCCGGCCAGGCCCGGCTGTCGCGACGCAAGGTGGATGCGGCGGTCGTGAATCAGGTTCTCGAGCCGATGGGCCGCAACGTTCACCGCCGTGACGGCACGCTCGGCCTTGTCGTCCGCGACCGGCTGCTCGCGCTGCGTACGCAGCACCTGATCGATTTCGCGCTCGATCTCTTCGAGATCCGACACACGCCTGGCCATCCGAATTCGCCCTGCCAATGCATAAAGCGTGTCGAGCGCCTCCTTCCGGCTCGGTGCCTCGCTCGAGCGGAGAAATTTCCACGCCGCCGCGAGCACCGACGCAAGCCCGCCCGCGATCATCGGCGCCAGGAAGATCGCATTGCCCCATTGATCGAGAAAGCTCTCCCTGGTCCCCTCATAGACCGCAGCCGCCCCGGGATGCACGGGAATGTAGGCGCCCGCGTCGGTATCAGGCGTAGCGATCTGGGAGAGCGCCGGCAGTTCGGCGAGCAACTCTCGCCGCGCGTTCATGATCGACTGCGTCAGGTCGCTGATCACGTCATTCCCGAGCTTCTTCTGTGCCACCAGATAAAACGACGTCTGCAGCGTCGTCAGGTCATCGGCAGGAACAGGCGGCGAGCCGCGCAGGGTTCCCTTGGGGACGTCGAAGCTTTCATAGGCGCGCTCTTTCTCGGCGATCGCTCCGGCGGACTCGATGGCGATCATCACCGGGCCGGCTCGCGTGGTGCGCGCGAAGACATTGCGCAGCAGCGAAAGATATTTTTCGGTCAAGGGCATGACGAGCAGAATCGCCCGTACCTCCTTGGTGTCGAGCGCCCGGCGCGCGTCCGCGGGGGCAAGCGGCTTGAACGTCACGCCCGCGCGCGTCAGATCGTATTCGTCGGTCAGCACCTTGATCAGCTTCTGATTGGCTTCGGCGCCGATCACACCGATCGCGACGCGTTTCAACTCCGCCACGTCAGATATCGCAGCGCCGGGCGGCGCGACCAGCAGGACGGTGGCGTGGGCCAACACGATCACGGCCTGGGCCTGCGATAGATCGCCGACGTCTCCACGGACGACCGCGAGGTCCACCTTTCCGGACGCGAATGCCTTGGCGGACTCAAGCGGTCCCGGCGTCTGGACCAGGCTGAGCCGGACTGGTGCTTTCGATTGGGCAAACTTTCCTGCGATCGCCGAGACCAGCCTCCCGGCCTCGCCGTCCAGCGACCCAACCGCGATCGTCAGGGTCGTCGGCCGCTCGTACCAGCGATAGGCAAACAGGCTTGCACCCCCCGCCAAAAGCACAAGGCCGGCCACCAGGGCGATGCGCAATGACCTCGGCAACCTGCTGGGATCCACGGCGCATCACTCGATCGGTTCGGCGCCAGCCGACAACGGTCCGGCGGCGCTGAGCCAGCGCGGGGAGCGGATGCCTCTAGATCTTGCAACGATGATAGTTGACCTCCATTCCCTCGATACCCGGGAATTGGCGCGTAATGGTATCGTCGTCGACGGCCTTAAGGAAGAACTGCACATTCGATACCATGATTCCGGACGCACAACCGACGATGATGTTGATGGTCTGGCCGTCGTCCTTGCGCGATTTGATCTTACAGTTCTCGAACTTGCTCCGGAGGCGATCGGGCTCGGCGATGAATCCGCCGCCATAGACGCCTGAGAAGTTCGTGAAGGTCAGCTGGTTCGCCCTGCCCTTGTGGGCGAACACCTTTCGGCATTGCTCGGCGCTCGTGGCCCAGGCACCCGTGAGATCGAAAGCCTGCGCGTAACCCGGCAATCCGAAGATCACGCCCGTCGCCACGATTGCGCGAAGCTTACGGACCGGTTTCATCTGCTGTCTCCCTGTTCGCACCCGTCAGTGGCCACTAACCACCAGCGTCTTGATCGGCAGCAGCAGAGCCTGGATCCGAAGCAGCAATGCATGAACGAGTGCAGTCGCGTCGACGGCGTGCAGGGCAAAGCCTTTCAACGCCCCGGTTTTCGGATCGGAAATCTCGTCATGGTTGCTGGTGTAGGCATTGACGATGCAAGTGCTGCCCGGCGTCACGCCGTCAAGGCCGCCCTTGTAGAGCGGCTCGAGGAACACGAGGATCGAACCAGGCTGTTGCAGATTCTGCGGGTCGATCAACAGCTCGCTGGCCCGAAACTGGCCGGCGGCGATGAAATCCTGCACGCTGGTGACGACCAGTGGAATGATCACCCAGGGTTTCGACATGCAGGTGGCTTCCGCGACCATGCCGGGCTTCATCACCTGGGCCTCGATCTGCCCGAATCCCGCCTGCAACCTGTTGCGGCCCGCTTCGTCCGGTATCAGGATTCCGGCCGGCCGCATGATCTGGGCGACGAGGTCCCCGGGGCGAACGAGGAATTGCTCGACGCGGCCATCGACGCCGGCACGGACGAAGGTCTTGTCGAGATCCACTTGCGCCTGCGCCCGCGCAGCCTCGGCGCTCGCCTTCTCGGCCGGCAACAGCGTGGAGACGCGCAACGTCGCCGACTCCCTGGCGGCGCTCGCGGCATCGACGCCGGACTGCCGCTGATCAACCAGCACCTGCAGCTTCTCGATGTCACGTTGCGGCACGATGCCGGGATTGCGGCGCTGCAACTCGCTCTTCACCTCCAGCTCGTCCTTGGCCTGCTGCAAGGAGGCCTTCGCCTCCCCGATCTGAGCGTCCGCCTTTACGACGTCGGCCTGCGCCGCGATCAACGACGCATCCACCTCGGCGATCTTTCGCTTGGCGGTCTCGAGCGCGGCCTCCTGCTTCGAACTGTCGAGCCGGAACAGAACGTCCCCCTTCTTCACCGGCGCGGTGAAGCCGACATTGACCTCGACGACACGTCCGGAGCCTTCGGGCAGGATCGGCACGGTCCTGAAGTAGATCGCCGCCGAGGTTGTCGAGGGATGAAAGTAGAAGATCATCGTGATCAGCGAGATCGTGAGCATCAGGCAGCCGGTGATCCCCCATCTCAGTTCATACCAGACAGAGAAGAACGTGATCTCCTTGCCGAACCGCTTGCCTTGCCGATAGCGGCGGTAGAGGTAATCCGGCAGGATCGTCACCAGCGAGCAGATCATCAGCTCAAGCATGGTTGTGCACCTCTTGCTTCGCGGGCGTCCGGACATCGGGACCGCCGCCAGGTCCGGATTCGGCTACCGGTTCGGCACCGCCCGGCGTGGCGTCGGCTATGCGCTCGACGGAATCTGCGATGCTGCGCATCGGCGTGCCGAAATCCGGCAGGTCGATGAGTGCCAGCAACAGGCCGGCGACCCAGAAGATATGCATGTGGGTGAAAAGCGATATCAAGCCGAGAACGGCGACGATCTCAAACTGAAGTTTCTGGCTCTTGTGCGCCATGCGCTCCGGCAGGCTGTGCAGCTTCCAGTACAGAGTGCCAACCCACAAGACGGTGGCTACGAGGAAAATGCCCATCACCACCATCAGGGTGTCCGACCCGTCGGCGCCGGGAATGAAAAACGGCAGATGATGGGGGGCCGCCGGATGCATCTGTTCGCTCAAGCCAAGTCTCCCGGTCGCAATGACACCGCAGGCGAATCCTGATCGACACTGCTGACGATCCTATCGCGCTTGCTTGATCTGGATCAAGGAAGCCGGTCGGCTCATCCCTACCGTTCCGGGGGCAAGGTGGAAGATCGGGTTAGGAGTCCCCAGCCATGCGAAACAAGATCGATGACCTGATCCCGAAGGCGCACGAGATCCAGAAGCAGGCAGCGCTCAAGGAAGCGGAGAAGGCCGAGGAGCATGCCAAGCGTGCGGCTGCTATCGAAGCCGAGAAGCGCGCGTTGATCGAGCGGCTGAGCAAGCCCTCGGGGCTTACCGAGGACGAGAAGGTCAAGCTGGCGTCGACGGTGATTCAGCGGGCGGTGCGCAATGGCTTGAGCGAGGTCCAGGTCTATCGCTTCCCGAACTCGCTGTGCTCCGACAAGGGGCGAGCGATCAATCAGATGGAGGCCGGCTGGGAGAAGACGCTGACGGGTATACCTAAGGAAATATACCAGCTCTGGGCCGACTACTTGCAGCCGCGCGGCTACCGCATCCGCTATCAGATCGTTGATTACCCCGGCGGCATGCCCGGCGACATCGGCATTGTCATTGCCTGGGGTGATTAGTTGAAACGATGGACGGATATCCATGGCGAAAGACAAGCCGACCGAGAAGATGAAGCGCAAGGACTATGAGGAAGAGCTGCAGAAGCTGCAGGCCCAGCTCTGCCAGCTCCAGGATTGGGTACAGGCGAACAAGCTCAGGGTCATCATCCTGTTCGAGGGACGCGATGCGGCCGGCAAGGGCGGAACGATCAAGGCCCTGACCGAGAAGGTCAGCCCGCGCGTGTTTCGCGTGGTCGCCCTGCCCGCGCCCTCGGATCGTGAGAAGTCCCAGCTCTTCATCCAGCGCTACATGCAGCAGTTTCCGGCGGCCGGCGAGATCGTGATCTTCGATCGCAGCTGGTACAATCGCGCGGGCGTCGAATATGTGATGGGGTTCTGCACGCCGGCGGAGCACAAGCGATTCCTTTCCCTCTGCCCGCAGATGGAGCAATACATCATCGAGGGCGGCATCATCCTGATCAAGCTGTGGCTCGAGGTCGGGATGGAGGAGCAGGAGCGCCGCTTCAGGGCGCGGATCGACGATCCGATGCGGCAATGGAAGCTGAGCCCGATGGACACGGAATCCTATCGCCGCTGGTATGATTACTCCCGCGCGCGCGACCTGATGTTCAAGGCGACGAGCTCGAAGCACGCGCCCTGGAACGTCATCCGTTCCGACGACAAGCGGCGGGCGCGGCTGAACTGCATCTCGTTCCTGCTGAAGACAATTCCTCACGGACGGGTCAAGCGCGACAAGGTCAAGCTCCCCAAGCGCTCCAACAAGGGTCGCTACAACGATCAGGCCGGACTGCGCGGAATGAAGTTCGTCGAGGAACGCTACTGAGAGGACAGGCCGCGCAGGACGCGCGGCCGGCCTCCCTTGGACCTACTTCAAGCGGATGGAAACCCCGCCCACGGCGGCCGAGACTTCGGCGCCGACCTTCGGGCCGCTGAGCTGCAGGATCACGCCATTGGCGTTCTGAAGCTGCACGCCGCCGGCGCCCGCGGCGATCGCCCCACCGGCGCCTGCCGCGCTGTAGGAGCCTTCGATCGAGGCAGGCCCTCTGAGATTGAGGGCGCGCCCGACCAGCTTGGTGGTCGAGGCGCCGATCGTGAAGCCGACGCTCATGCCCGACACCGTGAACGGATAGTGCTTGCCGCGCAGCGTCAAGACGCCCTCGCCGCCTCCGACACCAACGATGAATCCACCCTTGGTGAAGATGACGGCGACCGAGCCGGTTTCAGCCAGCGACGGCGTGCTGAAGCCGGCCAATCCAATGGCCAGCATTGCGAGAGCTCCGATCAAACTCACTTTCCTCATCATGTCCCTCCAGGAACCGGTTGCGTTACGCCTCGTTGCGCAAGAGTCATCGCCGCAAGAATGCGAAGACGCCTTGCGGAATCTCCTTCGTCTATGATGCAGCCTTGAACTTCGGCGCGGCCGCTCGCGGCTTGCCCATCCTGCCCAATGCCTCGGTCGTCACCAGCTTCAAGCCCTCGGCCGCGTCGTAGCCATGGATCTCCTTCACATCCAGCTTGCGCATGAAATCGATGGTCTCCTGCGTGATAACCTGGCCAGGGACCATGATCGGGAAGCCCGGCGGATAGGGAATCACGAAGTTGGCGGAGACGAGAGCGGGCCCGTTCTTCAGACGCCTGTCGATCTCGGGATCGTGCAGGCGAATATATTCGCATCCTGCCGCGTCATAGGCCGAATAGAATCCGCCGCGGATGTCGCCCTCATTCGTCTTCGCGCCGGCATCGCCGCGATAGGCGTCGTGGAAATGCGAGAAGTTCGGCAGATCGGGGACATCCTTCATCAGGCTGTTGACCCGCATGTCGAAGTCGACCCTGGCGTTCGCGCCGCCCTTGGTCAGGCCGCGATCGATTTCACCGGAGATTTCGGCCAGCACCCGGACGAGATGCGCGACGTCGCTCCGCGTATTGTTGATGTTGGACTGGATCAGGACCGAGTTGCGCGAGGTCTTGTTGACCTGGATGTTGTAGCGGCTGGCGAGCAGCCCCTTGAACGACGTTCCGTCGTACCCGGCGGTGCCGCAGACCAGCGTCATGCGGGTCGGATCGAGGCAGAACTCGTCGTCGTTCAGGCTCTTCAGGGCGCTAGCCCAGTTGGTCCCGGCCGCCAGATAGTCGGTGAATCCGCTCTCGCGGTATTGCTTCGGCACCATGGCATCCGCGCCAAGAACGCGGAAATATCTCGAAATCAACGGATTGGTGTTGACCGCGTTGCGGATGGCGAACGCGATCTCCATGGCATTGGCCACCAGTCCATATCCCTCGAGCTCCATCTGCCGGCGCGAGACGTCGAGGCTCGCGATCAGCTGCTGGTTCGGGCTGGTCGAGGCGTGCGTGAATACGGCCTCCTTGAACTGCGCTTCGACGGTGTGTGGAATTCGATGTCCTTGACCGCCAGCATCGAGCCCTGGCGGATCGCCGACATCGACTTGTGCGTCGAGTTGGTCTGGTAGACGCGCAGCCGGATCTGGCGCGGATCGGGGATCAGCCTGGTCTTGAGCAGAACCTCGTCGGACGGATTCTTGCCGAGCTCGGCCTGCTGTTTCTCATAGGCGGCGACCGACCTGGGATCGCGCATCCAGGCTTCGATCTCATTCGCCGCGCCCATCGCGGTTCGCCGCCTCAGGAACGGCGAAAACCGCGCGAAGCCGAACCAGGCCTCGTCCCAGAGGAAGATCAGGTCAGGCTTGATCGCGAGGCATTCCTCCATCACCCGCCGCGTGTTGTAGATGTGGCCGTCGAAGGTGCAATTGGTCAGGTCGATCAGCTTGACCCGGTCGAGCCGGCCATCCGCCTTCGCGTTCAGAAGTGCCTGCTTGATCGTCTGCAACGGCACCGCGCCATACATCGAGTATTCCGTCATCGGGAATGCCTCGACGTAGAGCGGCTGCGCGCCGGCCAGCACCATGCCGTAGTGGTGCGACTTGTGGCAATTGCGGTCGACGATTGCGATGTCGCCGGGACCCAGCAGCGCCTGCACCGCCATCTTGTTGGATGTCGAGGTGCCGTTGGTCACGAAGTACACGCGGTCGGCGCCGAGCGCGCGCGCGGCCTTCTCCTGTGCCTTCTTGATGTTGCCGGTCGGCTCCAGCATGCTGTCGAGGCCGCCGGTGGTCGCGCTGCTCTCGGCAAGGAACAGGTTTAGCCCGTAGAATTCGCCCATGTCGCGGATCCAGTCCGACTTGAACACGGACTTGCCGCGCGCGATCGGCAGCGCGTGGAAGGTGCCGATCGGCCGCTGCGCATATTTCTTCAAATTGTCGAAGAACGGCGTGTCGAAGCGATCCTGCACGCCCTCCAGAATTGAAAGGTGCAATTCGAGGATATCCTCGACCGAGTAGAACACGCGGCGCACCACATCGGCTTCGGGATTGCCGGCCAACTCCTCGACGTCGCGGTTGGACATCAGGTAGAGGTCAAGCTCGGGACGCACCCGCTTCAGGATATGGGCCAACCGGAGCGCGGACGCATCGGACTCCTCGCTGAGCCCCATGGCGCCGGTCATGGCACGAAGCACCGGCGCATCGTGGCGCGAGCGCAGCCCGAAGCCTTCATTGATCACCACCGCCGCAATATTGGGGTTCAGCATTGCCGCACAGAAGGCGTCCTCGAGGTTGCCCACGACCACGGGCTCATAGATGAAGGCGTCGACCGGACGCCGCAGCTTGCGCCACTCCGCCAGGAGTCCCGGCCAGTTGCTGGCTGGCACTCCGGTCACGATCAGCGTCTCGAAATACGGCCGTCTCGCCGCCGATTGCCCCAGAGTTGGCGGAAGCAGATCGGGAACGTCGCCATTGCCCTCGTCCTGCGTGCTCCAGTCACCTGCATGCTGGCGGAAGGATTTTGTCTGAAGCGCCTGGGCGATCCGCGTCGCAAGCATATGCGAGGTGGCGGCGTCGCCCGCCGCCGCGGCTTCCTTCAACGCCGCCATCAAACGAAGGCCCGGATAGCCGTGAAACTCCTCCGTCACCGCAAGCGCCGTCAGCGCCGCGTCATACGCCGCACGGTCGCCGCCCCTGCTCCACACCTTCGCCGCCTCGACCAGATCGCGCCAATTGTCGGCACGTCCGCCGGGCCCGGAGAAGAACTGATCGATGCGCTGCTGTGCCGGCTTCGCGTCGTTGGCCATGAGTGTCTCCCGATCTCGTGATCTCAGCGCTGGTTCTGTCCAATCGTACAAACCGGGCCCGTTGCGCCCTTTGATCCAAGTCAAGCTGCAAGCTGGATTGAGACAGCTCCCCAAGCGCGCATGGTCGCGACGTCTTGCGACGCAACAAGGCTGGAATGTCGCGGCAGTCCGTGCGGCCGCGCACGCTAGATTCCTGCCTGCGGCTTCCTGTTGCTCAATACGCTGTCGAGCGTACGCATCCAGTCGCCGCTATCGGTCTTGTCGGCAAGACCATCCGCCCGAAGCAGATCCCGCAACTGCGCGTGCGCGCCCACGATGCAGAATGTGATCTGGCGCGATGCGAGCTCCTGGTGAAGGTCGTGCAGCATGCGCGACCCCGCAAGGTCGATGAACGGCGAGGCCGACAGGTCACAAGCCACCAGCTTGACGTCAGCCGACGTCCGAAGCGCCGCCAGCACCGTTTCGAGGATCGTCTCGGCATTGACATAGAGGAGCGAGGTCTCGGGGCGGAACGCGATGATCCCGGTCAAGGGCTCGACATCATCGTGTCGCGCCCGGTCGGAATAGCGCCCGCTGCCGGCATGACGGCCCAGAAACGCGATATTGGGTTGCGACGCCCGCAACAGCAGCAGGAAGATCGAAGCGACGGCCGCCAGCAGCACGCCCTGCAATATCCCGAGGAACAGGACGGACACCAGCGCGATGATAGCGGCATAGAAATCGATCCGGCTGATCCGCCACATTCTGGCGAGCGCCGCAATATCGACCAGTTTGTAGACGGCTGAGAAAACGATCGCGGCGAGCACGGTCTTCGGCAGATTGGTCAGGAGGCCCGTGAAGAACAGCAGGCAGAGCGCGAGGGTTGCCGAACAGAACACCAGCGCCAGCGGCGTGCGTGCGCCGGCAGCGTCATTCACGGCCGACTGCGACAACCCGCCGGCGACGGGATAACCATGCCCGAAGGCCGCGGCGAGATTGGCCGCGCCGAGTCCCAGAAACTCCTGTCTGACATCGAGCGGGTAGCCATGCTTTGCCGCAAAGCTGCGCGCGGCAGACACCCCTTCCACATAGGCCAGCACGAGGCATCCGGCAGCGATCGGAAAGAGATCGTCAAATTCGAGCAGACCAAATGTCGGTAACGACATCGTCGGCAGCCCGGTCGGGATCGGCCCGGTCACCGGCAGTCCCATTTGCGCGAGCCCGAGCGCGGAGACCGTCAGGATCGAGAGCGCGACCACCACCAACCCAATGGGCTTTCCCGGCAGCCTCTTCTCGCCGAGCAGGAGCAGCACCGTCGCAGTCAGGCCGACGCCGAGCACCAGCGGCCTGGTGTCACCGAGCTGGCCGGCAAGCTTGATCACGCGGTCGAAGAAGTTGTGGCCGCCTCCAGCGACGCCGAACAGGCTGGGCAGCTGGCTCATGATGATGGTGAGCCCCGCTCCGGCCTTGAAGCCCACCAGAATACTGTCGCTGATCAGCCGCACCAGCAGGCTGAGCTTGAACAGCCAGGCAATCAGGCAGAGCACGGCGACGCTGAAGGCCACGAGACTGGCAATCTGCCCGTAACGCGCGGCGTCGCCGCCGGCCAGTATGCCGACGGCGCCGGCGATCATCAGCGAGATCGCCGACGTGGGTCCGACCGCGAGCTGCCGGGACGAGCCCAGCAGGGCGTAGCCCACGCCGCCGAGCAGATAGCCATAGACGCCGATCTGCGGCGGCAGACCCGCGAGCCCCGCATAGGCCAGCGACACCGGGATCGCGTAGGCTGCCAGCGTGACCCCGGCGATTGCGTCCGCCCCGAGCCAGGATGCCCGGTAGTCGGCGAGCCAGTTCGCCGGCGGAAACCAGCGCATCCAACTCGTCTCTGCCTGGATCGACATCAAGCCCGCCGTATGACGCACAATGGTCGCATGTGGTTGCGCCGGCGGGCCCGATGCGCGTTGATTCAGATCAAGCCTCGAAGTGCTCAAATGTGCTTCTGATCTTGCGCGGCTCGATCGTCGTGACCTGCAGATTTGCCAGATGACTGCCGGAGCGCATGGCATGCGTCAGCACCGCTTACGGACCCTCGCAACCGCAGCGCTGCTGTTGCTTGGCCTGATCGCTCCGGCGCGCGCGGAGGACCAAGACACGTCCCAGCGCATCCAGGAAGAGATCTGGGCGCTGCCTACCCCGCTGCCGATGTTCGCTTATCTGGTCCGTCCGCTCGGCGATGGCCCTTTCCCACTGGTCATCATGAACCACGGCGTGTCACTGAATGCCAGGGATCGCAGCTTCTTCCCGCTGGTCGAATTTCGCGATGCCGCAATGTGGTTTGCACGGCGCGGCTATCTCGTGGTGGCGCCGGTCGGTACCGGCTATGGCGCGGCGGCCATCGATATTCCTGAACGCGGTCTTTATGGCCCATTCTTCTCCAAGGTCGGCAAATGCACCAATCCGAATTTCCTCGATGCGGGCCTGGCCGTCGCGCAGGTCGATCTCTGGATCATTGATTACATGGCCACCGAAAAGCGCACCTTGCCGAAGGACGTCATCGTCATCGGACAGTCGGCCGGCGGCTGGGCTGCGATCGCGCTGTCGAGCCTCAACCCGCCGCAGATCAAGGCCATCATCACCTTCGCCGCAGGCCGCGGCGGCCGCGTCGATGGCAAACCCAACAACAATTGCGGCCCCGACAGACTGGTCGAGGCCACCGGCATGTTCGGCCATACATCGCGGGTGCCGATGTTGTGGTTCTACATTGAGAACGACACATTCTTCGGCCCGGCCCTGTCGAAGCGAATGCACGAGGCCTTCACGCGCGCCGGCGGTCGTGCCGAGTACCATCTTTTGCCGCCGTTCGGCGACGAAGGGCATTTCCTGATCGGCTCTCCCGATTCCATTCCCATATGGTCGCCTTTGGTCGAACGATTTCTCGACAAGGTTCGCTAGGCGGCCGTTCGCGCTGGAGGAGCATCCATGGTCCGATATGGTGCCTTGGCGAAGTTGGCGCTGTTTGCGGCCGGCATCAGTGCTGCCCACGCTCAACAGACGTCCTCACCGCCTGCTACGGTGAAGGACGGCGGCGAAGTAGCCCCGCGGGGGGCACGTCAGCCGGTGCGAGACATCAAGTATGGCGAGTGGCGAAAGGTCTGCTTCAACGCCGCCGGCGCCAAGACGTTGTGCCGAACGACGATCACCGGCACCTTCCCCACCGGGCAGACGGCCGTTCGCCTCGATCTGATCGAGCGAGAGGACGGCAGCAGCCGCGTCCAGCTATTCCTGCCGGTCGGAATGTATCTGCAAGCCGGCGTCAAGCTATCGGTTGACCAGAAGGCGGTTCATCGGCTGCCCTACACCTGGTGCGCGACCAACATGTGCATCGCGGCCGATGTCGCCGATCCCAAGCTTCTCGAGGACATGGATGGCGGAAAGACGCTCTCGATCGAGGTCGTCGACACCAGCATTTTGACGATGACGACATCGGTGCCGCTCGACCGCTTTGCAAGCGTGCGCAAGGGCGCGCCTGCGCTGACGCTCGATCAAGTCATCGATGAATGATTGAGACCGGCAGGCGCTAGACCACGCCGGCCAACAGCCGTTCAATCGGCTGGATCAGCGAATTGGCGGTGAATGGCTTGGTCAGATAGGCAACGCATCCCGATGCCGTTGCCGCCATGCGCGTCGCCGGATTGTCATTTCCGGTGATGTAGATGACGGGGATTTCGATGCCCTGATCCGCCAGGCGGTACCGCAGTTCGATCCCGGACCCATCGCTGAGATTGATGTCCAATATCAGACAGACCGCGCTGTCAAAGCTGCCATGTCTCAGTAACGCACCGCCGGTCTCGAATAGCCTGGATGCAAATCCGCACGCCCGCAGCAGACGTCCGATTCCACGAAGCATGGAAGGATTATCATCCACAACGAAAACGAGTTTCGCGGTCGGCAAATCCTGAAGCCTCACCCTATCGCTGAATGACCTTCGCCCACGCATGGATAATGGACACGTCAAGCGGCTACCGGCGCGCAATATTCCCGCGGCCAATATCGGAGATACGCCGCGTCACAGAGCTTTCATATTGTACCATGGGACAGGAGGGGCAGAGCTGCCCGGCCGATCAAGCCTTGACCTCGCCACCGGACGCGCGCGTGCCGAGCTGCTCGGCGATCGAAACCAGCTCGGCAAGCGACTGCACCTGCATCTTCTCCATGACCTGGTGACGATGCGCCTTGATCGTGCGTTCGGTCGTGCCAAGCTCGTGAGCAATCTGCTTGTTGATCCGGCCGCACACAATCAGATCGAACACCTGCCGCTCGCGCGGGGTCAGCTTCGCCAGCAGCGCGCGCAGCGAATCGAGCCTGGTTCGCCGGCCGCGGGCCAGTTCGTGCCGCGCAAGGGCGCGATTGATCGCCTCGATCAGCTGCTCCGACGCGATCGGCTTGGTCAAAAAATCTTCGGCACCTGCCTTGATCGCCTGGACGGTGGTCGCCGTGTCGGCATGTCCGGTCAGGAATACGATCGGGAGCGTCGACCCCAGCTCGTTGAGGCGGCCCTGCAGCTCCGGTCCACTCATTCCGGGAATGCGGACGTCCAGCAGGATACAGCCGGCCCCTTCGTCGTCGGGCAATTGGTCGAGCAATTCCCGGGCCGATGCGTAGGTGACGACGCGATAGCCTGCGAGCTTGAGCCGGCGCTCGAGCGCTGCGCGAAACGAGGCGTCGTCGTCGACTATGTGCACGTAAGCGTGCATTGCTGCTCCATCGCCGGGTGATCGCCGTTACCTGTAGAATGTCCTTCAGCGGCGATCTGAAAATGCTGCGTTCGTCGTAAATCGAACCTTGCACTCCGGCAAACAAGACCCAAACGCGCTACGCTGCCAACGGCAGCGAAAGGTGGAATACCGCCCCTCCTCCGGACTGATTCTCGGCCCAGAGCTGGCCGCTATGCGCCAGAACGATCGTCCGTGCGATGGACAGGCCGATGCCCATGCCCTGCTCCTTTGTGGTGAAGAACGGATCGAAGATATCGTTCAGCCTGTCCTGCGGAATTCCCGGCCCAGAATCGCTGATGGAAATCACCGCCGACGCGTCCCCATTGACCTCCGTACGACCGATGATGGTGCGCCCGTAGGGCATTTTGGCCATCGCGTCCATGCTATTGACCACGAGGTTGAGAATGACCTGCTGCAACTGCACCGGATCGCCCTTCACCCGCAGGGTCTGCGGCGAGGTCTGCAGGTAGATCGCGACGTTGCGCGCCGAGGCCTGCAGCTTGAGGAAATCGAATGCTTCCCGCATGGTCTGGTTGAGGTCGATCTCCTTCTTCTCAAATGGCGCACGCTTGAGCAGGCTGCGCATCCTGCGGATCACCTCGCTTGCGCGCAGATCATCACGCTTGATGTCGGAAATGATTTCCCGCACCTCCTGAAGGTCGGGCGTCGGCGAAGCGAGGATCAGCTCCGCGCTCTCGGCATTGGTCAGGATCGAGCCCAGCGGCTGGTTGAGCTCATGGGCGATCGAGGACGAGAGTTCTCCGGCAGTCGCCTGCCGATTGATATGGGCGAGCTCGGACAGGCGACTGCGGGCTTCGACCTCGGCACTGCGCCGCATGTGACGCTCGTGGAGCAGGAACGCAATCAGCGCGGTTTGAACCAGCAGCGCCACTGCCAGCGCAACGGCCCGCCAACGATATTTTTCCAAGAAGGATGGCTCACGGAAGCGAATTTCGCTACCTTTTGGCAGACTGGCTTCGCTGACGTCCCAATGCTGCATCTGCCGCCAGTTGAAGATCGGCTTCACCGCATCGATGACCGACGGTGGCAGGCCTTCGGGCGCCTCGCCATCCAGAATGCGCAGCGCCCTTCCCGCAGCCTCGGCACCGATCAGCGACGGAACTATGACGAATCCGCCGATGCCGCCCGCCCCGAGGAAGGTCTCCGCGGCGACGACAATCGGACGATTGGCTCTTGCCGCGACAAATGTGAGGGCATCCGACGGCGGATAATAGTTGCCTTTGCCGTCGCTATAGAGGCCCGTGTAGATGATCGCGCTATGATCGGGGAGCGCCGCGACCCGCTCAACGATCTCGGGCATCGGACGTCCGATGATCTCGATGATGTCGAGGCCCGGAATGCCGGCCGCTGCCTGGTCTTTCCAATTGCGAAACAGAACTTGCCGGTCCCAGTCCGCGCCAACCAGCACGACGGTCTTGAGGCCCGGCAACACGGCGCGGGCAGCCGTGACGGCATCCTTGAGTTTCAAGTTCACGATGCCGCCGGTAACATGGGCCGGCGGCTGCAATCGCTTGAAATCAGCCTCTTCGACCAGCGAAAACACGATCGGCGTGTCGGGCCAGAGCTGAGGGCGCCAGCGGAGCGCAAGCTCAAGCGCAGCCGCGCCAATGGTGACCACCACGCCGATCGGCCGATCGCGATATTTCGCCTCGAGGAATCGCCGGATATCCTCCTGATAGGCCTCGCCGCCGAAGCGATTGAGATCGAGGCTTTCGGTGTAGACGGTGGTCGGCGCGTGCCCGTGAGCGCTCACCGCATCCCTTAGGCCAACGAACACCTGGTAGTAGAAGGGGCCACGTCGATCGGATTGGTCCAGCACCAGCATGGAATGCGGGCGCATCTGTTGCGCCTGGAGGCCGACCGGCGCCAATAACGCAGCCAGGAAGATGACCAGGCCAGAGAGCCGAATTGCCTTGCCCATAGCGTTCGGAGCCGGAGACCAACGAGTTAGAAAGCTAGCACCCGGTTATCATCGTGAAAATTGAAAAGTGATCTAAGACGGTGCGCATCAATTTACGAACAAATTGTCGCATTTCGCGCACCCTGTCCTTTAGGACAATGACCTCAAGACCAATAGAGACCGGCCGGACTCCGTCGTAGTCATTGCGCGCGGGACAAGCATTTCGAGCCGCCGCGGACGCTGCACCAGTCGTTACCCGAGAGAGTTAGTCCATGTTCGCTCGCGTCAATGTCAGACCGGCCAATGTGCCGAGCATCCTCGGTGGGTTGACCGTCCGGCACGCCAACTGCATCACCAGCGAATTCCACTACAGGAAAGGCACCGAGATCTACGGGGAGAAGGAGCCGGCAGAGTACGTCTACCAGGTCGTTTCGGGGGCGGTCCGCAGCTACAAGCTGCTTTCCGACGGACGCCGCCAGATCGGTGCCTTTCACCTCGTCGGGGATATTTTCGGCCTCGAGAATGCCGAAACCCATCGCTTTACCGCGGAAGCCATCGTCGACACGAACGTGCACCTGATCAGGCGGATCAGCCTCGAACGCGTGGCCGACTCCGATTTCGCCCTGGCTCGCAACCTGCTGGTCATGACGACCAGCAACCTGCGGCATGCCGAGGAGCACATGCTGCTGCTCGGCCGCAAGACCGCATTGGAGCGGGTTGCCGCGTTTCTGCTCGAAATGGATCGCCGGCTGACCGGAGTCGGCGTCGTCGCCTTGCCGATGTGCCGGCGTGATATTGCCGACTATCTCGGACTGACGCTCGAAACCGTGTCACGTGCGCTATCCAAGCTGCACGCCTATGGCGCGCTCAACTTCCTTGGCTCGAACCAGCGCGAGATCATGCTGGTCGACCGCGACCAGCTGTCCAGGCTGGACAACTAGCCGACGTCAGGGAGATTTCGTCAGCGCCGCCTGGCGCTCGATGGTCTTTTGCAACACCTCGAACAAGACCGCGGTCGACCACCCGAACATGAGAATGCCGTTCATGGCCGCCATCGGTCCGATCAACAGCCACTGCTTGACCGGGATGACGTCGCCATAGCCGAGCGTGGTGTAGTTCACAAAGGCGAAATACAGCAGATTGCTGCCGGCGGGCGCGGCGCCGAGCACCCAATAGGCCAGGCTCCACACCACGATCTCGAGCGTGTGAGCCAGCATCAGCGCAAGCGCGGTTGCGACCATCACGCCGCTGAGCTGTAGCCCCGCCCGGCCGGCCGCGCTCAAGGCAACGTTGCGAAGCAACCCGATCGCCGCGACGGTCCACAGCGAATGGATCGCGATGTTGATCGCGCTCACCGCCGATCCCACGAGGAGCTGAAACAGCATTATCGCTCTCCCGCCAGCCGGGCGCGGTCGTCCCGGATCCATGCCGTGAGCAATTCCCAGGCGACCGCGAGAATGATTGGACCGATGAACAGGCCCACGATGCCGTGGGCAAGCGTGCCGCCGATCACGCCGACAAAGATGACGAGCGCCGGCGTGGTCAGGCCCCGCCCCATCACCAGCGGCTTCAGCACATTGTCGAGGACGCCGACGACCAGGAAGAAGAACGTGAGGGCGAGTGCGGTCGTGAAATCCTTGGCCGACCATAGCCAGATGATGACCGGAAACAGCACAATTGCCGCCCCGATCTGCACGATCGCGAGCAGCATCACGACAAACGCCAACAGCCCCGCGCTCGGGATCCCCGCCAGCTTGAAGCCAATGCCGGCCAGCAGCGATTGCAGGACGGCGACGCCGATGACGCCGCGGGAAACCGCCCGGATGGTCGCACCTGCAAGGTCGAGGAAGTGCTCGCTCTGCTCCGGCACGATGCGGGACAGGAAGCTCCGGCACGCCGCCGCAAGCTGCGAGCCATAGGGAAACAGAAACCCTGCCACGACGACCGCCAGCAGAAACTTCAGCATCCCGATCCCGGCATCGCTGGCAAATGCAAACAGGGTCCCGGCCAACGGCTTCAGTTGCGGCACGACCTCGCGCAGCACGGCACGCAGATTGGTCGACGCCCGATCCCAGATCTCATGGAGTGGGCCGCCGATCAGCGGCCAATCCTTGATCTCGGGCGGCGGCGACGGCACGACAACGTGGCCGGCGCCGAGTTGTTCGGCGAGCTCCCTCACCCCCTCTACCGCTCCGATTCCGAGCCAGGTCGCCGGCCCGATGACGACTCCCAGAGAGATCAAGGTCAGCACGAGCGCCGCGACGCCGGTATGGCCGCCGAGCATTGCTGCGAGCCAGGTGAAGACAGGATAGAGCGCGACCGCGAGCACCACGCTCCAGGCCAGGATCGGCACGAACGGGCTGACCAGAACGAACGACCAGTAGATCAACAGCGCCAGCAATCCGAGGCGAATTGCGAGCTGGACGAACTCGTCTCCGGTCACGAGCTGGCGAAGGGTTTTCAAGAGCGTGCTTTCGATCGAGCATCAGCAGCTACGCGGGAAGCGATGCCATCGCCTTGCTGCGCACGGCTTGATTCAGATCAAGCGTGACGCGTCCGGACTTTCACCGAGGAAGCGGCCCGGTTCGGGGGCAGGAATTGGGGGCCGCTCCGACTTCGCCGGGATGCATTCGCGGTCGGGATCACGAGCGCGAGCGCGCCCCATCAGGCGGCGTCCTGCCTATCCGCGGCAATTGTCCCAGGCGCAGGATCAATCGTCCGCACCGCCCTCTTGCCACTTTGATTCAAATCAAGCTTCGGGCCGGCCGCGGCTGACAGGCTCGGCGTCCTCATGGATCGGAAAGCCGCTCTCGATTTGGCTGCCTTTCGGTCGCGACTGCCTGTGTCACCCCGATGTGGAGGACGTCATGAAGAACACCAAGACCCTGCCGGCCTTGATCCTGCTTGCGAGCATGGTCGGCATTGGCGCGAGCCAGGCGGCCCCGTTGCCGACCAACGTCGCGGCCATGAAGGGCATGGTCGAGAGCAACACCGCCCTTCAGGTGCGCTGGGGCGGCTGGGGCGGCTGGCGCGGCGGCGGCTGGGGCTATCGCGGTTGGCGCGGCACCGGCGGCTGGGGAGGCTATCGTGGATGGGGCTATCGAGGCTGGGGCGCTGCAGCCGCCGGTGCGATCGTTGGCGGAGCCATCGCGAGCTCGGCCTACTATGGCGGGTATCCCTACTATGGCGGTGGATACGGCTATGGCGGCGGCTATGGCTACGACTATTGCCCGCCGGGCGGAGGCTACGGCTATTACGCTCGGCCACGCTACTATGACGGATGGTAGTGCCGGCTTTACGTGACAGGCCGGCCTTCGGTGATGTCACCGAAGGCCGAGCAGCGAACGCCGATAGCCGCTCTCGCGCGCTTCATTCCTGCACACGAAGCCGCCATCGAAGCCCCTGGCATAGCGGCTTTGCCCTTTGAGGTAGTAGCGTCCGCGCCGAAAATCGAGCCAGACCACGCTATCGCCGGGGCAATGCCGCTGAGCCTGGGCTTCATAGCGGAAAGGCGTCAGCGGCAGCGCGGCCGTCTGTTGCGCGCAGCAAAACAGGAAGGTCGCGGCGCAGGTCCCGACGCCCAACCTGGCCGCCAGACGGTCTCGACGTCCGCTCGATTTTTCAGCTAATTCGAAGTGCATTCATTGCCGCCGGGGATGATCCGTGTCGTGCTGAAGACGATATCTCATCTTGTCAGAGCTTCACGGGCGGAGCACCTCAGAACGACAATTCCAGCATCACGCGCGGCAAACAAGAGGCGCGCTCAGGACGATAGCAATCCAAAGGCGATCGCCGCGGTCGACAGCATCCCGGCCGTCACGACCACGACCTTGAAGGCAATATCGCCGTCGGCCTCTTCAAGCCAGCGACGCAGCCAATTGCGAGCGCCAGCCGGCTGGCTTGCGCCACGCACTCGCCGAAATCTGTCGCTGGTATACCCCATGGCTGCGATTGTAGATCGCGGTGGAATGGAGAGACCAGTGCAGCTTGTGCCAAGCAGTCAGGGTCACGTGCGACGGCTTGACTGACCCAATCGGGCTATACGAGCCGGTTCGGCGCCAAGGCCCGCTCAACCAGCGCCCTAGCTTCCCTTCGAGCCGGCGGCGTTCCGCATCGGCCGCTCCTCCTCCGACGCGCTCTTCGAGGGCGCCGCGCCGCACATGGAGCCACTCCTTGATTCCGCGGTCGCCGCGCGAGCGGTGCGATCAAACGGATTCCGCTCCATGACCTTCAGCGAAGCGAGTTCCTCCTTGTTCAAATAGGAGATCTTTCCCGGCGGAGTCATGACCATCCTGCCGATGGCCGACGGAGGAATACGGAGCTTGGCCGACAACCTCGCAAGCTTGATCGTGTCACGAATCGTTCGACTGTCCTCGTTGCCGTGTAAATTGGAAACCGAATGGACGCCGATCTTGGCATTTGGCGCCACATAACGCTTCCTGCTCGCCAGGAAAATGAAAGCGCATGCCGAGTCGCATTCTCCGGAAACGTAACTGGCGATTTGCCTCTGGTGCGCGAGCATGGCGATTCGGAAGCCTTCGTAGAGTGACCCACCTCGGGAATCGAGATCGAGGCCAACGACCCGACGCTCAGTCGCCAGATATCCGCGAAAGCGGACAAAGTCCCCATCCCTGATATCTCCACTGAGCTTCAAGACATCTCCAAAGCACCCCTGGACACGGGAAAACTCCATCGCGAGACAGTTCGTCGAGGTCAGCACGACCGCGATGCTCAAAACGCATCCTGCAATCCGCATCGACCCATGCGTGGCGCTCCGGCTGTTTGCGTCGCCATCGATAAATGTCGCGCGGAGGACCCTCAAAGCGTGCTTCCAGACTGCCACGGCGCTCCCCATTGGACCCGGTACCTCACACCATAGACAGAGCATCGACGCGCATCGTGGGTTGATCTGAATCAAACCCAATTCAGCAAGCGCAGGCGGGAGCGCCATTTTGACGTCTAGAAGCGCACGCTCTGTGCCGAGAGCAAACATCATCTACCGTGACCCTGGGATCAGCCAGTCCAATCCAGCATCGGGGTCACCGACAATCTCTACCTTAAGTCATTCATTTCATTTATTTCTTTTTGCCCCCGATCCTTGAGGGGACCGGACCGCCTGAGGAATCCCATTAAGGCTCGACATGCGCGATCAATCCACGCTCCACGCGACCTGCTGGTCGCCAAGGCAACCTAACGCGGGATGCGGCGTCTCGATGGTGCAGCGTCCCGAAAGCCGCCGCTTGCGCCCCATGGCTTGAGCGATGGCCGCCCACACGCGCCGGACAACGCTGTCCGCGACGCGTCATCTTGTGTAAACTCCCACTGCATCCCGATCGATTTGGGAGAACGACAATGAAAGTCTTCTTGCTCGCCTGCGTGGCCGCCGTCGTCGTGTCGGCATTCGGGGCCCTGGCGCTAAACCGGGTGCAAGAACCGGTCGCACAGGCCTTTGCAACGACGGGCGTACGGCTGTAGCAAGTTCGCGTTCAACGGCTGCGCGCCCCCCTACTCCGCCGCGGTGACGGAGGGCTGAGGTCGAGCATCGCGCGCATTCTCCTCTTCCAGCCAGAGGCTGTGGTGCTCCCTGGCCCAATTGACATCGACGGTGCCGCTTCCCATCGCCTCGAACGCGCCTTCCATGCCGATCGTGCCGATATAGATGTGCGCCAACATCACTGCCGTGAAGAGCATCGCTACGATGGAGTGGACGATCTGCGCGAGCTGCATCCCTTCGATGCCTGACAGGTAGAAGGGGAACATCAGCGCATATCCCGTCGCTGCCACCAGACCTCCGCCGATGACCACGATCCAGTAGATCGCCTTCTGGCCGGCGTTGAAACGATAGGCCGGCGGATGATCGTGCCCGACGATGCCGCCGCCGCGCTTGATCCAGTCGACATCCGCCTTGTTCGGGATATTGCCGGCGATCCACATCAGGAAGATCAGCACGACGCCGATGGTGAACGGGAAGCTGAGATAGTTGTGAACATATTTCGCCCATTGCGACCATTCGGAAAACGCTTCGTGGCCGATCAACGGCAGCAGCAATGGACGTCCAAAAGTGACGTTCAACCCCGAGATCGCCAGAATGATGAAGCAAGTCGCCGTCATCCAGTGCACGAAGCGCTCGAATGCGGAAAAGCGCACGATGGTCCGGCCGGAACGACCGCTCTGCAGCCGCACCATCCCGCGGCTGAGATAGAAGATGACCAGCGCCGCGAGCATGCCAAGAATGGCGATGCCGCCGATCCAGCGCAGCGTCACGTTCCGGAACTCGCGCCATTCACGGCCGGCCGGCTGTTCGAGAACGCCCGAGCGCTGGTCGGGTATGCTGACGCGTCCCTGCACCCGGTTCAGTTCCTGCAGGAGCTGTTGCTCCTTGACCGCGCTTGCGGTCGGGTTGACCTGCTGGGCTACGGACGGGGAAGCCGCGGAGACGAGCAGCAGGAGTCCAGCCACGCCAATGACGAGCCGAACACATCGTGCAAAACACGCCATAAGGTCCTCCCGATATCGACGCGACCCGCGCCAGGTCGTCGTCAGGACTCGATCGTCTCGCGATAGGCGGTCTTCCAGCCCCATGCGCCTGAGCCGTAGCCGCGCTTCAGCACGCGCTCTTTATAGATCTGGGCAATGATTTCGCCGTCGCCGGCGAGCAGCGACTTGGTCGAGCACATCTCCGCGCACAGCGGCAGCTTGCCTTCGGCAAGCCGGTTCGCGCCGTATTTCTCGTACTCTTCCTTGCTGCCATCGGCCTCGGGACCGCCGGCACAATAGGTGCATTTGTCCATTTTTCCGCGCGAGCCGAAATTGCCGACCTTCGGATATTGCGGCGCGCCGAACGGACAGGCGTAGAAGCAGTAGCCGCAGCCGATGCAGAGATCCTTGGAGTGCAGAACCACGCCGTCGGCGGTGGTATAGAAACAATTCACCGGGCACACCGCCGCACAGGGCGCGTCCGTACAGTGCATGCAGGCCATCGAGACCGAGCGTTCGCCCGGCTTGCCGTCGGCGATGGTGACGACCCGGCGGCGGTTGATGCCCCAAGGCACCTCGTGCTCGTTCTTGCAGGCCGTGACGCAGGCGTTGCACTCGATGCAACGGTCGGCGTCGCAGAGAAACTTCATACGTGCCATCGTCGTTGCTCCCTTATGCCGCCGCGATCTGGCAGAGAGTGACCTTGGGCTCCTGCATGCCCGTCGCGGGATCGTATCCGTAGGTGGTGATCGTGTTCGCGCTTTCGCCGAGCACGATCGGATCGGTGCCCTTCGGGTAGTTGCCGCGAAGATCCTTGCCCGCAAGCCAGCCGCCGAAATGGAAGGGCATCCAGGCGACGCCCTTGCCGACCCGCTCGGTGACGAGCGCCTTCATCCTTGCCCTGGAATTGTTCTCGGCGCCGGTGACCCAGACCCAGCCGCCGTCCTTGAC
Source organism: Bradyrhizobium sp. USDA 4503 (assembly GCF_054055815.1). Classification (NCBI taxonomy): domain Bacteria; kingdom Pseudomonadati; phylum Pseudomonadota; class Alphaproteobacteria; order Hyphomicrobiales; family Nitrobacteraceae; genus Bradyrhizobium; species Bradyrhizobium sp. USDA 4503. Next base: position 476,146 of record NZ_JBSRXS010000001.1, on the reverse strand, counting down.
ACCGCGATCGGCGGCATCGGCAGGGTTGATCTCGATGAACATGTCCTGCTGCAACTCGGCGAGCCACGGGTTCGTGCGCGTCTCCTCGCCGCCGCCCTCATATTCGACCAGACGGCCGGACGAGAGGATGAGCGGAAACTGCTTTGCAATGCCCTTCTCCACCGCGGCCTTCTGCACCGAGAATCCGATATTGGGCATCCGGAACTGCTTGGCGTCGGGCAGCGTCGGGTATTTGGCGACGAGATCGACGCGTGGCGTATAGATCGGCTCGCGGTGAACCGGGATCGGATCCGGCAAGCCGAAGGCATTCATGCGCGCCTTGCCGTTGCCGTAGGGTACGCAGCCGTGCGCCAGCGCGACGCGCTGAATGCCGCCCGACAGATCGAGCGACCACGACACCGTGTCCGGATTGGCCGGATTGATCTTGTTGATCACGGCCATTTCCGCTTCGGTGAGCTCGCTGTCCCAGCCGAGCTTCTTCAGGCTCGCCAGCGTGAATTCCGGATAGCCATCCTGGATTCCCGACCCCAACGAATACGAGCCGTCCGCGAGCAGGCTTACCTTCCGCGTCGTGCCGTCCGGCAGCTTCTCCTCACGCTCGACGCCGAACCGCGGCCGGAACGTGCCGCCGCCGTCCATCACGTGCAGATTGGTGTTGTAGAGCAGTGGCGTGCCGGGGTGCCTGACCTCGGGTGATCCCCAGCACGGCCAAGGCAGCCCGTAATAGTCGCCGCCAACCTCGGGATCATCCTTTGGCGCCCGCATCGTCAGCATGTCGAACTTCGCTTGGTTCTTCATGTGCGCCTTGAGGCGCTCGGGCGATTGTCCGCAATAGCCGGTCGACCAGCTACCGCGGTTCATCTCGCGCAGCACGTCCTCGGCCTCGGGCAGGTTGTTCTCGACCTTGATCTTCTTGAACATCTGATCGGCGAAGCCGAGCTTCTTCGCCATCAGATAGATGATTTCGAGATCGTCCTTCGACTCGAAGATCGGCTTCACGATCTGCTCGCCCCATTGCAGCGAGCGGTTGGAAGCGACGCGCGACCCCTTGCACTCGAACTGGGTGGCGACCGGGAGAATGTAGACGCCTTCGGTGCGTCCCGCCTCGACCGCGAGCGAGGCCCAGGTCGTCGGATGCGGATCGGCGATGACGAGCAGCTCGAGCGCCTTCAGGCCGTTGAGGGATTCAGGGATACGGGTGATGCTGTTGGAGGCGTGTCCCTGCACGAACACCGCCTTCACGTTGTCCTTCTGCGCAACCTGCTCCTTCGGCAACGTCACCGCCTCGAACCAGCGGGTCAGCGGAATGCCGGGGGTTTCCATGATCTGCTTGGAATCGAACCGCGCCTTCAGGAAGTCATAGTCGACCTCCCAGACCCGCGACCAGTGCTTCCAGGCGCCTTCGGCAAGGCCGTAGTAGAACGGCAGCGTGACGATATCGAGCCCGACATCGGTCGCGCCCTGCACGTTGTCGTGGCCTCGGAAGATGTTGGCGCCGGCGCCGGCCTTGCCGACATTGCCGGTCATCAGCAGCGCGATGCAGCTCGCCCGCACATTGGCGGTGCCGACGGTCTTCTGCGTCTGGCCCATGGCCCAGATCAGCGTTGCCGGCTTCTCGGTGGCGAACATCTTGGCGACGCGCTTGAGCTGCTCGCCGGGAATGCCGGTGACGCGCTCGACTTCCTCAGGAGGCCATTTCTCGACCTCCTTCTTGAGGTCGTCGAAACCGTAGACGCGCTGCCGGATGAACTCCTTGTCCTCCCAGCCGTTCTGCAGGATGTGCCACATCATGCCGTAGAGCACCGGAATGTCGGTACCCGGCCGCATCCGCACATATTCGGTCGCGTGCGCGGCGGTGCGCGTCAGCCGCGGGTCGATGACGATGAAGTTGGCCCTTTGCAGCTCCTTGCCCTCGAGCAGATGCTGCAGCGAGACGGGATGCGCCTCGGCCGGATTGCCGCCCAGGATGACCTGCGTCTTCGCATTGCGGATGTCATTGTAGCTGTTGGTCATCGCGCCGTAGCCCCAGGTGTTGGCGACGCCGGTGACGGTGGTTGAATGGCAGATGCGGGCCTGGTGATCGGTATTGTTGGTGCCCCAGAACGCACCTAGCTTGCGGAACAGGTAGGCGCCTTCGTTGGTCATCTTGGCCGAGCCGAGCCAATAGACGGAATCGGGACCCGACTTCTCACGTACCGCCTGAATCTTGTCGCCGATCTCATTGATCGCGGTGTCCCAGGAGACGCGGGTCCACTGCCCGCCCACCAGCTTCATCGGATAGCGCAGCCGCCGCTCGCTGTGCACGAGCTCACGCACGGAAGCGCCCTTGGCGCAATGCGAGCCGCGATTGATCGGCGAATCCCAGCTCGGCTCCTGGCCGATCCATACCCCGTTCAAGACCTCGGCCGTCACCGTGCACCCAACCGAACAATGCGTGCAGATGCTCTTGCGGACGGTCGCGCCCGCCGTGAGCGGACCGGCCGCCGCGGCTTCCGCCTTGCGCACGCTGCCGAGCGGCAAGGTGCCGAATGCGGCAAGCGCGCCGCCGGCAAGACCGGATTTGCGCAGGAAGCTGCGGCGGTCGAGGCCACCGGCCTGATCTGCAGGGGAGCTGGCGGCGGAGCCTTGGCGCAGGGAACGCTGGTTTGTTCGCTTGATCAGCACGGTCAACCTCCCTTGGCCGGATAACGATTGACGCGGTAGAAGGCCTTGACGTGATCGGTTTCCTTGTAGCGCGCCTTGCGCTTCTCATCGTTGGTTTCGCTGTCAGCCTGCGCAGCCCCGACCAGCGGCGTTGCGAGGGTCGCGCCGGCGCCCACCGTGCCGACGCCGACCTTGCGCAAGAAATCGCGGCGCCCGACTGTGGTTGTCCTGTCTTCACTCATCGCATCTCTCCTGGACCTGCGGATGCAGGTCAGTTCGCGAACGTGAATGCTTCTGTCTCGATCTCGACAAAGGCGCGACCAAGCGCACCGACCGCACGATAGAAGACGGCGCTCTCCGCGCGCTCGATGTCGACGAACAGCCGCCCCATCCAGGGCGCGACGTGTTTGCCGAAGAAGGCACGCTGCGTGTCGAACGGCGCCGGGAAACGCCCTCCCGCGAAACCTGCCATGATCTCGCACAGGATAGCCGCGTGATCTTCCGGCTCGGAATTGTTCGCTATGCGCTCGATCCCGGACGCAGCGAGGTCGGCGCGCAGCCTCGACAGCGGCCGCTCGTTGAGAAAGCCGGTCAGATAGTAGGAGGCGTAGGGCAAGAGTTCGCCGCGGCCGAGACCTGTGAACAGATCGAAATATTCGCGTTCGACCGTCGCCGCGACTGCATTGGCGGCGGATTCGGCCAGCGCGGCATGCGCGCGCCCAAGCGGCGTGGCATCGGCGGTCAACGCAGCCAGTTGATCGAGCAGTTTCTTCGATGGTGCGGCGGACAACAGTGTCGCGAGCAGCAGATATTCCTGCGCACGCGCGACATCGACAGAATCGATCGGCTCTTCGGAGAAAAACGGCTCGCTGTACAGATCAGGCCGCAAATTATCGCGCGAGATGCCTGTGGCGGCTTCGACGGCGATCACCCGTTGCGCGGGCACCTTGTTCCAGTTCGAAACAGAGGGCTGGCTGATGCCGATTTTGCGCGCAAGCTCTGCAACGCCGCCGGCAGCGTCAATGGCTCGCTCAAGGCCAGCATCGCGCACGTGGACCTCCATCCAAGTCCCGGGTGCTGATTTTGCTTTTCTTACAAAGCGCTAGCGAAGCCTAGTCCCGGCCCAACGGGGGGTCAATCAGCTCGCATAGTCTGAGGCTATGGCCTTTCGTCGCGGTCCCTAGCGAGGCAGCGCGCTGCCGTGCGTGCGGCGCTCAACCGGCACCTGTTCGCCGTCGGAGCTTTCGGTGAGCGTTCGTTGCGTTGCAGCAGGATCAGGTGCGGTTCCCGTGGTCGCGGCTTCTTCGGCGCCGATGCCCGGCAACTCGACCTCGCGCAATTCCTGCGAAGAATCCGCAACTTCAACCGAACGCTCAGGCGGCGCCTCGGCCAACTTGCCGAGGCCGCCGACGATCCTGTCGATGAGCGCGGTGAGCTCAGCCTCGGAGCAATCCAGCGGGCCAAAACCCGGCATCGCAGTCGGGTCGTTGAAGTCCCAGGCGTTCTCTGCAAGCCCGACAAAGTCGCGGATGGCGGGATCGGCGCTCCAGGCGCGACGAAGCGCCGCACGCGTCAGCTCCTGCGGGATTCCCTTGCGCAGGAACGCGGTGATGTCGGTCGCCGAGGTAATCGTGTCAATCGAAGGCAGGCTCGCAACGTCGAACTCCGCGTCGTCGTCTTTGACGGCTGGCGGCGGCGACTGCATGTCGTCGCGCATTGCCGGATCCGGTGGCGTGGCATTCGCCTTTGCCTCCTGCTTGCGACGGGACCAGCGTGTCAGGAACTTGTCCTCACTCATTCGTGTCCGCCTTCATGCTGCCGGCGCGCGAGCGCCTCCGGATCGGCCTGCCGTCGCTTGCGCTTGAAGAACTCACGTTCGACGTGGTGCTCGGCCACGAAGCTTTCAATCTGCTCACGCAGCATCTCCGGCATGTGGACAGCCTCGACCAGATTCGCACCGGCCTCCGTGAACGCCTCGCCCTCCGAAGGATCGGCGGTCGCGGCAGCCACCGAGTAGGGCCAGGCGCCTTCGGCCGGCGACAAGACGGTCCAGATGGCCGGACTGCCCGAGGCGAGATTGTCGCGATAGCGCGCCGTCTCGGAACCATAGAGATCGACCATGGCGCTGCCGGCATAAAACAGCGTCGTCCCATTCTCGTCGCGAAGCACCGTCCAGGGTTTGGTGTCCGGCTCGTCGGGCAGCACGGCGACCGCGCGCCAGACAAAGTCGGTCCACGGCGAATCCGCCTGGTGCCGCTCCACCACGACGCCGACGGGAACGCGCACAAGCGGCAGCGCGGCCGGACTCATGTCGCCATCTCCAGATGTTTGACCGGCAGCCCCGTCAGCAAATTCTGCGGCTTCATCCGCAGCTTCTGATCGGCGTTCATCGACAGAATGAGATAAACCGGCTCGCCCCGCATCTCGTCTGCGGCCGCGCTCGTGTCCGCAAACGTCAGGCGGAACAAGGAGAGCACGCGTCCGGCGCTGCGGTCGTCGAGCTGCTCGCCATGCCAGAGACGGTCGCCGAGTCTGGTCGCGTCGGCGTCGAGCCCGACATACCAGGTGAGACGTGCATCACGCAGCTCGCGCAGCGGCTCAATGCTGACGTCGATCCCGAGCAGATGGGAGATCCAGCGCACCATCGCCTGCGCCAGCGCCGCCGGCCCGCGGCCGCCTGCGGTGAGGTCGAATGCCATGTCGAACTGGTCGCTCCGGCGCCAGTAATCGCCGGCATTGTCCTCGCGCAAGACGTCGAGCTCGGCATCGGTCACCGCCCCCAGCATCGACATCAGCGAGAGCACCGGGGTCGGAGTCTGTCCACCGACGACCTCTTCATCGCCGAGCAGCAGGGCCTGCTCCTGCGGCAGGATGCGCTGCGGGCGGAAGAACAGTTCGGCTGCGCGCAGCACGAACGGATCATCGCAGCCATCGAGCGCATTGCGCAGGATCACGTGCACGAGCTGATTGACAAACAGCGGCGGCAAATCGTTGGTCCCGGACCGGACGGTTGCAAGATAGGCCTGCTCTAGCGTCGGATGTCGCACGAGGAGGTCGCGGAAGGCGAGCACGAGCCGCCAGTTCTCCCGGGCATCCGCATCGACAATCGCTTCGATTTCTTCCGCGCCGACCGGCCTGCGGGGAGCCGCGAGCAGCGCGCGGTGCAGCCGCCGCTCGACCGGGCATGCTTCGTCCGGCGGAACCAGCTCCGGACGAGCAAAATAGGCCTTCAGGAACTCGTCGGTGACGCAAAGCCCCCCGCTCCCGTCGCGATCGAGCAGATGGTGGCCGCACGCGATCCAGAAATCATTCATCGGTGCCGCGACTCCCCACTCATATCGGCAAGCCTGAGATCACCGTCAGGCTCGACATCGTCTTCGACTTCCATGAACGAGAACGCCTTGCTGTGTCCCTGACCCTGGCGCAGTTGCAGCCTGCGGAACGACTCCCGGACTTCGCCGTCGCTCACCGAACGGTGAACGGCAATGAGCGAGCTGACCGGATGGTTGCAGAGCGACTGCGCGAAGGTGACCTCCTCTTCCGCCGCCGTCCGCGCGGTCGCCAGATCCGGCGCACCGAAGCGATCGACGAGCTGCCTGGCGAGGCGGTCGATCAGCGCGCTGCAATCATTCTCGGTCGCAGGCACAATCTGCACCAGCGTCGACCAGCCCCAGGACTGCACCCCAAGGAAGCCACTGCGGAACGCGACGCGGGCCTTGCCGGTCAGCTTCATCGGATCCTGATCGCAGAAGCGGAAGGCACCGGAGACGGCCCATTCGCCCGGCTCGGCCGCCACATCGAATACGAAGGTGTCGGAGGGATCGAGCGCGATGCTGCGGAGCAGTTTCATAGCCGCGGCCCACCGAGCTTCGGATCGAACCAGGACGACGTTCCGAGTGCCTTGACGAGTCCGCTGCGTTCAATCCTGTCGGCACCGACGCGGCGCGTGAGGAGATCGCCGCCGTCATCGATCCGCAGCACGGTTCGCCGCTCGCGGGGGATCCGGCTGAGATAGTCGCGCGCGAGGCTGCCAAAGCCGTCGGTCTGCCAGCTATCGATCGCCCGCATCAGGTGCCGCGCAAAGCTCTCGGTCACCTGCACGGCTCCCGCTTCGCCAAACCCCTCCTCATCCAGCGCGGACGCGAGCGGATGGACGCCCGGTCCCTGATCGGCCATTGCGACCGTCCGGATCATGGCGCCGAACACCAGCCAGGCAGGCGGCTCGTCCTCGCGCGCTGACGTCGGCCATCCCATCCGTCCGCCGCCGACCAGCCCACCGTCGATCGCGACGGTGTCGGGCCAGCCGATCGCGACCGTCTTGTGCGGCGGCGCATAGGCGCGCAGGGCGTCGGTGAGCGCGACCATGCCGGCATAGAAGGCGCGCCGTGCGGTGGCCAAGGGCTCGCCCGGCTCGAGCACCACGGCGAATTCGGCAAGATCGAACCGCCCGACATACACCAGCGTGCCGGCACCGCTTTTGGGTGCAATGCGGCAAGCGTGAGCAAAGGCGTCTCCGCTCTCACGCAACCGGACGAGCGTGAATGGCGGCGGCAGATGGATCGCTTCCGTCACGGAGACGCGGCTGGTCGGGGTCGACCGCAAGGGCCGTCCTCCACTTTCCTTTTCCTTCCGATAGTGAATATCTATACGAGGTGAAGGAATGGCGCGAGTCCGCAAGACGGCGCCGCACCCGCGGAGGGATCGACCTGGAGCAGCCAGCGAAGACCGTCCTGATCTGCTCGTGTGAAGACACGATGCGCCTTGACGTGGCCGCGATCCAGCGTGGATGTCCCAACTGCGAGATCAGGAGCCATCGTCATCTCTGCGGCGCCGACCTCGAAGATTTCCGCAACGCCGCGAAAGCCGACGGCCCGCTGACCGTCGCCTGCACGCAGCAGGCCGGCCAGTTCACCAATGAGATGGGCGAACGCGCCGGCCCGATCAGCTTCGTCAACATCCGCGAGACGGCGGGCTGGTCGCGCGACGGCGCGAAGGCGGGCCCGAAGATGGCGGCGCTGCTTGCAGCGGCGGCGGTTCCCGCGCCGGACTATCCGCTGGTCACATTGTCGAGCGATGGCATCATCCTGATCTATGGGCGCGACGAGACCGCGATCGAGGCTGGCCGGCTGCTGGCGGACCATCTCGACGTCACGGTCATGCTCAGGAAGCCGGCGGACGTCGTGCCGCCTGCCGCGGCCGTGTTCCCGATCGTGCAGGGCACGATCCGCAATGCGCGGGGGCACTTTGGCGGCTTCGAGCTCGCGATCGACGACTACGCGCAGCCACGCCCGTCCTCACGCGCCCGCTTCGAGTTCGAAGCCCCGCGCAACGGCGCGATCTCGCGCTGCGATCTCGTGCTCGACCTCTCCGGTGAGCCGCCTCTGTTTCCCGCACACGATCTGCGAGACGGCTATCTCCGCGCGGATCCGAGAGATCCCGCGGCCATGCTGCGTGCGGTGCTCGCCGCCCGCGATCTCGTCGGAAGCTTCGACAAGCCGAGATATGTCGACTTCACACCCAGCCTCTGCGCGCATTCCCGCTCGAAGCTGATCGGATGCCATCGCTGCCTCGATTTGTGCCCGACCGGCGCGATCACGCCGGACGGCGACCATGTCGCAGTCAACGCGGAGGTGTGCGCAGGCTGCGGGCAATGTGCGGCCGCCTGCCCCACCGGAGCGGCATCCTACGCGCTGCCACCCGCCGATACCCAGTTGCAGATCCTCCGCGCCATGTTGCGCGCCTATCGCGAGGCCGGCGGCACACATCCGGTCCTACTGCTGCATGACAGCCAGCACGGCACGCCGCTGATCGATGCGCTCGCCCGCCATGGCGACGGATTGCCAGCCAATGTGCTTCCCCTCGCCGTCAACGAGCTGACGCAGGTCGGCCTGGAAGCCATCATCGGCGCCTTCGCCTATGGCGCGGCTGCCGTGCGGCTCCTGCTGCGCGCCAAGCCACGACACGACGTGACCGGATCGTTGCTGACGATCCGGATGGCCGAGACCATTCTTGTCGGCCTCGGATTTGACGGTTGCCGCGTGAGCACGATCGAAACCGACGACCCCGACACTCTGGCCGAGCAACTGACGGGGATTGGCCCCCTCGCCGGCCTCGAAAATCCCGCGACTTTCCTGACGGTCGGCAAACGCGGCGATCTGCTTCGCTTCGGCTTGAGCGAACTGCATCGCCTCGCCCCCAAGCCGGTTGACGTGATCGCCTTGCCTGAGGGTGCACCTATCGGTGCGATCACCGTCGACGTCGCCGGTTGCACGCTGTGCCTGTCCTGTGTTTCGGCCTGCCCAACCGGCGCGCTCCGCGCCGATCCCGACGGCCCTGTCCTCAAATTCGTAGAGGACGCCTGCGTGCAGTGCGGTTTGTGTCAGAGCACCTGTCCTGAAAAAGTCATCAGGCTCACCCCGCAGATCGATTTCCGGGCAAGACGCGCGCCGGCGCGGGTGATCAAGGAAGAAGAACCTGCCCTGTGTATTCGCTGTGGCACACCGTTCGGCGTCAAGAGCACGATCGATCGGATCGCGACCAAACTCGAGGGACGGCATTGGATGTACCCTGCCGGGGACCGTCGGACCGAGGCCTTGCGGATGTGCGCCGATTGCCGGGTCATTGTCATGAGCGAACAGCAGTTCGATCCGATCCAGGACGTGCCGGAACGCGCGCCGCCACGAACGACGGATGACTACCTGCGTCAACGCGAGAACAAGGACTAGCCGCATGCCTCGATTCATGAAGGTTCTGTCGACGTGCCTTGTCACCACGGTCCTTGGCGGCACAGCCGTCGAGGCCGCCGCCCTTACCAAAGCGGAAAAGGTTGCACTCAAGCAGGCGGTCGTCGCCTGCAAGGCCGAGGCGAAGGGCAAGAAGATCAAGTGGCTGTCCCGCCGCAAATACGTCAACCAGTGCGTCGTGGCGGCGCTCAAGGAACATCCCAGCATTAGTATCGCCCGCATGCTCAAGGAGAACCCTGAGCTGACGAAAATTCCGGTGGAGCAATGGCCGGGGTATTAAAGTCTCATATCGCGGCTTGACGCCTTCGCTTGAGTATGCGCAAGGCGGCTAGCGCCAACTCGGGCTATTTCGACGTCGCACGCGCCAGGAAGTCCGTGAGCGCGCGGCGATCTTCGGCCGAGCCGATCTGCTGCTCCGGCATCTTCGTGCCGGGCGTATAGGCGTTCGGCCCGATCTCGAACAATTTTGAGACGGTCTCCGGCGTCCAGACGATGTCCATCGTCTTGAGTGCGTCGGAGAAGCGATAGCCCGGCAGCGAGGCGATCCTCCGACCGAACAGTCCGGCAAGGGTGGGACCGGCGCGCTGCACCTCCGTCTCCGACAATGTGTGGCAGGCGACGCAGGCCCTGAAGATTTCGGCACCGTGGTCGTCGGCATAGGCGGCGAGCGGGTCCCTCGGCGTGCCCACCACGTTCGATCCGGCCGCCGCGCCAGTCAGTGCATTCCAGCGCCTGATCTTGCCGTCGGCGCCGCCGGTCAGGAGCGTCACGCCATCGGGCAGGAATGCCACCGACCAAACCGGCCCGCCCAGCCCGGCGAGCGTGCGCAGCACGCTGCGCGCCTTGCGATCGACGATCGCCACCGTGCCGTCAATTGCCGCCGCGGCGATCAAGGCGCCGTCATGCGAGACTGCCAAGGCGACGATCGGAGTGGCGCCGGCCGTGACCTCGCCGCTTGCCTTGCCGTCGGCCGTCATCATGCGCAGCTTGCCGTCCGCTGCGCCGGTGACGATTTCGCCGTCAGGCGAGATGGCCACGGCATTCAGCGGCAACGGCACCGTGACGACCTCGGCGCTGCCGTCCGGCAGGCGCCAGATCCGCACCGTCAGATCGTAGCCCACGCTCACCAGCGACTGTCCGTCGGGGGCAAAGGCGACGCCATTCACGTTTTGCGAGTGACCTTGCAGCACGCGCGAGCCCCCGTCGGACAACGACGAGAGCCGCACGGTATGGTCCCACGAGGCGGATGCGAGCTTGGATGCATCGGGCGAAACGGCGAGCCCGACGATGGGTCCCGTATGGTCCGCGAAAACCCGGTCCGGCTGCGGCCGGCCCGACGTCCAGATGGCAATCCGGCCATCCGCACCCGCCGTTGCCATTCTTCCATCGCCGAGGAAGGCGACCGCGTTCACCGCACCCGAATGGAAGCGAAGGACCTGATCCGCGGACTCGGTTGCCAGCGACCATCGGATTGCCGCAGTGTCGAAGCTGCCCGACAGAATCGTCCTGCCATCGCCTGAAACGGCGATCGCGCGGACAGGTCCGCCGTGTCCGGCCAATTGCGCTTGCGCGGGTTGCAGCGCAAGAAGCAGCGATGCTGTTACAAGGAACGTGGCGAGACGCAAAATCAAATCCATGGCCGTCGGAGACACTCGCAGCGCAGCCCCAAGCCATTCTGCCCGTTTTTGCTGCCCGGCCAAAGTGCTCCCCTGGCGTCCATCGGCCCCGCCGGCGATCATTCTGGAAATCTGGCGTGTCCATGGGCGACGGGCTTGGCCCTTGGCAACAACGTGCCCATTTCACCAGTAATCAACAAGGGAGCTCGTATTCGGTTTGGGGTGCGACAAGCGGCGCCTTGAAGAGCGGCCCACGCGGTCGCAGTCTTGGTAAAGGCGCCTCACAATCGAGGTCGAACATGCAAATACATCCGAAAGCATATCTGCAGTTCATCTCGCGCATTTGGCATTCTCGCGTGTTGCCGCCGCGGGATCGCAATCTCACCAGCCGGGACGCGTCGCCACTGCTCATCTACATCGCTGCGGTGTTGGCGCTGCTACTGGCAATTCTGATAGTCGATCGCCACGGTGCGCCGTTTCAACTCCCAGAACATGTCGGCGATCCCGCTGAGATCAACCCGATCTTCATGAGTTTTTGAAACACAGCGCGCGACGGGGGCTGCGCAAGCGAACAAGCCGTCCGACGCGTCGCGCTGTTCAACGCCAGACGATTTCCAGCCCGCTCATCCCGAACCGAATGCGTTCGGATGCGACGGCACCATTCTCTCTATTGCTGAGTTCCCCTCGGAAACACCAGCGATCGATCGTCGAAATCTTCAACCGGCAGCTTGTCTTGTTCTTGCACAGCGGGCATCCCTGCCACCGATGTGTGGCTCACGGACGATGGATGCGATCTCGGGACATTCGTCGCAGCCAGAAAAAGCGCGATGGCGGTCAGGCCGGCGATCATCAGGAGCTTCATGCGAACCTCCGTTGGTTCTGGGAGAGTCCTGACTAGTGCAGGACTCGACATCCCCCTGTGAGATCGCTCACAACTCTCCTTTTGTTGATCAGCGCTGGAGCCGATGCGCTCCGGCTCCAGCCCCTTCCCAACCCGCCTATGGCAAATCTTTCGGGCGCGGCCACAAGCCGCCTTCGGACCAGGATTCGGATTCATCGGGCAACAACGGATCCGCGCCACCGCCGGTCCGTGCGGGATCGACGTTGAGCCATCGGCGCAATTCGAGCTTGCCGATCTGGTTGCGGTGGACCTCGTCGGGGCCATCGGCCAGTCGCAACAAGCGCGTCGTCGCGAGCGCTGCCGAAAGGAAATGGTCGTTGTTGGTGCCGCCACCCCCGAACGCCTGGATCGCCCAGTCAACAATGGTCTGCGCCATGTTCGGCGCGACGACCTTGATCATCGCGATTTCCTGCCGCGCTGCCTTGTTGCCGACCGTGTCCATCATGTAGGCCGCTCTGAGCGTCAGCAGCCGCGCCTGGTCGATCTTCATGCGCGCTTCGGCCACGCGCTCGAGCGTCACGGTTTGCTCGGCGAGAGGCTTGCCGAAGGCGACGCGTTTCAGCGCGCGTCGGCACATGCGCTCGAGCACGCGCTCGGAGAGGCCGATCAGCCGCATGCAATGATGAATGCGTCCGGGCCCGAGCCGACCCTGCGCGATCTCGAACCCACGCCCCTCGCCGAGCAGCATGTTGGCGGCCGGCACGCGTACATTGGTGAATATCACCTCGGATGCACGATCCGGGACGCCGTAGAAGCCGAGCACGGGCAGCGAACGGACGACATGCACGCCGGGCGTCTCCTTCGGCACGAGGATCATCGACTGACGCTTGTGACGATCCGGATTCTGCGGATCGGTCTGCCCCATGAAGATGATGATCTTGCATCGCGGATCGGTGGCGCCGGTGGTGTACCATTTGCGACCGTTGATCACGTAATCGTCGCCATCACGGACGATCGAGCTGGCCACATTGGTCGCGTCGGACGAGGCAACGTCGGGCTCCGTCATCGCAAAGGAAGAACGGATCTCGCCGGCCAGCAAGGGCTTCAGCCAGCGTTCCTTCTGCGCCTCCGTTCCGTAGCGCAGGATGGTCTCCATGTTGCCCGTGTCAGGGGCGCTGCAATTGAAGACCTCGGGAGCAAGATGCGAACGTCCCATGATCTCGCACAGCGGGGCATATTCGAGATTGGTCAGCCCGTCCTCGTGAGCGGGTAGAAACAGGTTCCACAGGCCGGCCTGTTGTGCGAGCGGCTTCAGTTCCTCGACAACCGGGTGCACAGCCCAGGGCCCGAGCCGCTCGGCCTCCTGATAGTATCGGCGCTCATTCGGATAGATGTGCTCCATCATGAAGCGCTGGAGACGCGCGGCCAGTTGCTGGCTGCGCTCGCTTTGGGTGATATCCATGTAGATTCTCCTTACCGGCCGCGTAGGCCGTCCCTGAGCGTGTTTCGGGTGATTTTTCCGGATTCCGTCTTCGGCAGATCGTCCAGCACGCGAATGTCGACCGGGCACTTGTAGGCCGCCAGTCGCTCGCGGCAGAAGCGCGAGAGCGCGGCAACATCGATCACGGTGCCGGGTTGAGCGGAGACGAAGGCGACCACCGTCTCGCCGCGATAGGGATCGGCGGCGCCGACGACGGCTGCTTCGCGCACGCCCGGAAAGCCATAGATCACGTCTTCGACTTCGCGCGGCCAGACCTTGAAGCCGGAGGCGGAGATCATGTCCTTCTTGCGGTCCACGAGGTAGAACCAGCCGCTCTCGTCAAAGAAGCCGACGTCGCCGCTATGCAGCCAGCCGTTGGTCAGCACCTCGTCGGTTTCCGCCGGCTTCCTCCAGTAGCCGGCCATCACACCTGAGCCACGCACAACCACCTCGCCATGCGCGCCGGGTCCGAGCGGGCGGCGCTCGTCGTCGACGACGATCGCATCGACGCCCGAAGTCGGCCTGCCGATCGACAGCGCGCCTGAGTCGGGATCGACCGGAATCCGACCTTCGTTGGGCGCAAGATGGCTTGCAGAGGTCAGTTCGGTCATTCCATAGGAACTGCGGATCGCCCGTCCAAACCGTTTCGCAAAGGCATCGATGACCGAGGGCGCGATCGGCGCGCCGCCGGAATAGATATGTACGAAGCTCTCGAAATGCCGGCTCGTTGCGTCAGCCTGGTTCATCAGCGCGATGTACGCGGTGATGGCACCGACGATGAATGTCGGCCGCCATTCAAGGAAGGCATCGAGCGCGACCTGGGGCTGGAAGCGATAGGTCAGCACCATCGCTGCACGCGCGGCAAACGCCGCGACCATCTGGATTTCAAAGCCGGTGATGTGGAACAGCGGCGCGACCCCAAAGATGCACGACGTGCCGTTCAATTCGAAATGATCGCAACAGATCAACGCGGTCGCCACCAGATTGCGATGCGTGAGCATGGCGCCCTTTGGAACGCCCGTGGTTCCGGAGGTATACAAGAGAAGGGCGATGTCGTCGGACGTCAGAACCGGTGCCGGTGGTGCGGCTGCATTTTCGGCGAAAACCGTCGCCAGCGCCCGGGCCTGCGGAGCTGCGCCCGGCACCGGCAGCACCCGGACATCGTTTCGCAGCTGGAATTCCCGAGCGCCGGTCCAGAACACCAGCTCGGAATCGACCGAACCGGCGGCCAGGAAAACGTTCTCCCATTGATCGTCGTGGCAGATCACCGCCTTCGGCTCGCAATCCCCGAACAGCTTGCGAAGCTCTGGCGTGCGGTACATCGGGTTGAGGCTGACGACGATGGCCCCGACCTTCCAGGCCGCTACGCTGACGATGACGAACTGCGGCACATTCTGAAGAATGACGGCGACCCGATCGCCGCGCCCGACTCCTTTTTGCGCAAAGCGGGCGGCGAGCCGGTCGCTGAGCCGATCGATATCGGCATAGGTCTGCGTCGCATCGAAATAGAACACGGCCGGCGCCTCGCGCGGCGCGGCTCGAAACAGATCAAGCGCCGTCCGCCTTCCGGGATCGGGCGGAGCGACCGATTCCCCGAGCCGCGCGCGCAGCCGGCCCGCGGCTTCCTCGTAAGCGCGTGCACGCGACACGGACTCCAGGTCGACAGTCATCGCCGCTTGCCACCACTGTCGCAACGATGGCAGCCCCGTCCGGGCCGGCGGCCGCTATAGCCCGCCGCCACCTGGCGCAGCAGGAACCGTGGCAAAAGGCGTTCGCCGCCACTACTCATTGGCACTTTTTCCTCGATAGACCGAGCCGAGACGCGCATGCGGAAGCGCGGCACGGCTTGCAAGGGGCGGCTGGGCCGCCCCACTCTCTTTTGCTTGAATGACAACGCGCGTGCGCCGGATGTGGAGACGCACCAACACCTGTGCAGCTTCGACATCGCGCGCCCGGATCGCGTCCATGATCAGGACATGCTGGGGATCGGAGAACGGAAACCCGTCCTTGGCATAGGTCTCGCTCACAAACTGTCGCCGGAAATGCTGCGTGCTGTTCCAGAAGCGTTCGACCATCGCGAGCAGTTGCGGCATCCGCGCCCGCGAATAGGTCCGTAGATGAAACTCCCGATCAAGCTGGATGTATTCCTCGAGCGTGGTGACCTGCTCAAGTTCGCGCACAATGCGGTCAAGCGTCTCGATATCCTCGTCGGTCAGATTTGGAACGCTTTCGCCGATGGCAAGCGGCTCGACCGCTTCACGGATCTTGTAGATCTCGATCGATTCTTCCGAATTGACGTCCGCAATCCAGGCGCCACGGTTCGGCGCCATCACGACGAGCCCCTCGTTCTCGAGCTGCTTCAGCGCCTCGCGCACGGGAATGCGGCTGGCTCCGAAATGGGCCGCAAGAAGCTCCTGCCGAATCCGCGTGCCTGGCCGCATCTCGCCGCTCAGCACCGCGCTGCGAATCTCGCTTGCGATCCTCTCGCTCATCAGGCGACGGGACTCCGGATCGTCCTCATTGCCGTCCCGCGTCATGTCCTTCCAATGGGGAGGCCGCTGATAAGG
The DNA here is from genome assembly GCF_054055815.1 of Bradyrhizobium sp. USDA 4503. Taxonomy (NCBI): domain Bacteria; kingdom Pseudomonadati; phylum Pseudomonadota; class Alphaproteobacteria; order Hyphomicrobiales; family Nitrobacteraceae; genus Bradyrhizobium; species Bradyrhizobium sp. USDA 4503. The sequence continues at coordinate 460,256 of NZ_JBSRXS010000001.1, read as the reverse complement.
ACTCATGAAAGGCCCTCCTTCAATGAATGGCCGCGTACATGATCTTGTCCTCGGTCGCATCAGCCCGTGCCATTTCCTCGACGATACGTCCGCCGCGAGCGACCAGGATCCGATCCGAGATAGCCAGAATCTCCGGCAGATAGGAAGAAATAACGACAACCGCCTTGTTCTCGCGCGCCAGCCTGCGAATCGCCTCGTGAATTTGTGGAATGGCGCTCACATCGACACCACGCGTCGGTTCGTCGAAGATGACCACCGTAGGCTCCTGGGCCAGAGACTTTCCCACCACGACTTTCTGTTGGTTGCCGCCGGAATATTCGACAATCTTCAGCGTCCGCTTCAATGCAGAGATCGAGAGCGCCGAGATCCATTGATCGGCGATCCGTTTCATCTCGCGCGCGGAGTAAAGGAACCGCTTGACGCGCGGCGACGACAGATAGCCAAGATAGATATTCTGATCCACCGTCATCGTCTCGAAGAAACCGTCGACCTTGCGATCCTCGGTGATGTAGGCGATTCCGTCGCGCACCGCCTGCCGCGGCACCCGGTAGCGGACCGGCTTGTCCCGCAGATAGATCATCCCGCCGCGCAGGAAGTTGCGCTTGCGGGCGCCGCTGACGATCTGCGCGATCTCGGAGCGCCCTGCCCCGACCAGCCCGAAGATGCCGACGACTTCTCCATTGAACACCGAGAACGACATGTTCTTGACGATGCTGCCCATCGTCACGTTCTCGACCGAAAGCACCTTCTCACCGCGGGAGGCATGCGGCTTCGGCGCATCCGGATCAGCCCCGTGGGTCGCGTACTGCGCTGCGGTTTCCTCACGGCCAACCATCATCCGCACCAGGGCGTCACGCGTGACGTCCTTCGCCGGTACAGTGGCGACCAGCTTGCCATCGCGCAGCACGGTGATGCGATCCGCGATGTTCAATGCCTCTTCCAGAGCATGCGAGATGAAGATGATCCCGGCGCCCTTCTCTTTCAGGGTGTTGAGAAGATGGAACAGGTGCTGGGTCTCTTCAGGGGTCAGCGATGCGGTCGGCTCATCGAAGATGAAGACCTGGGCGTTGTGGCGAACCGCACGCACGATTTCGACCATCTGCCGCTTGGCGGTTCCGAGATTCTCCACCAGCACCAGCGGGTCGACGTTGAAGTTCATCGATTGCAACGACTGGGTCGCCGCAATGTTGATCTTGCTGTAGACCGTGACCCATTTCTCCATGCCGAGTTCAAGGTTCTGCGCCACCGTCATCGACGGGACCAGGCTGGATTCCTGGTAGACCATCGCGACCCCACCCTCGAGCGCTTCCTTCGGCGACGCGAACGAAACCTTGCGTCCCTGGATCAGGTAGTCGCCGGAGGTCAGCACGATCGCACCGGCAATCGCCTTGCACAGCGTCGATTTCCCCGCGCCGTTTTCTCCTAGCAGCGCGTGGATTTCGCCCGGCCGCAGATCGAAATTGACACCATCGATGGCGTTCAGACCGCCATAGACCTTGCTGCCATTGACGATCTGAAGCAGCGGGGTCCCTGCCTGTTGTTCCGCCGGCATGGCGTTCATCCTTCCTGCATGCCGCGACCAGGCGGCAGTTCGACGAGGCAATCGCGTCCCTTGGACACCGCCAGCACGCGCGAGCCGATCGGGCGGACGGCGGTGATTCCATGAACCCGACCATCGACGCGGCTGTGCAGCGTCTCGGTCGCCGCGCCCTTGTCGTCGAGCCGGGCGACGAGACCATAGGAACGCGGCGGCGCCCACGGCTTCTGGATACCGAGTTTCTTGATGCGGCCGATCTGGGTCGGTTCGCGCGGATTGAGGCGGCCATCCAGCGCCGGCCCGATCCAAAGCTCAGGTGGCACCGTCCGCATCATCTCTTCGCAGAATGCCCGCTCGCGCAGGACGAATTCGGTCAATTGCGTGCGCAGCGCGAGGAAGGCCATCCAGACCTCACCGTTCGCGCCTCGGGCAAGACGCGCCGGGTAGCCGGTATGATTCTTGACGATCACGCGCCTGTCGTCACCCGAGCGTGAAAAAGCGGTCAGGCGGTGGGTCCAGGATTCGGCGACCCAGACCTCCTTGCCGTCGCCGGATACGACCAAGCCGAGCGGCCATGCGAGCTTGTCCGCACGCACGCTCGCACTGCCGAGCGAGGAATTGCAGGCGATGAGCCGGCCCGAGGGGGCGCGGTTCTGCATCAGGTCGGTCAGCCAATGCTCTGGCCGATTGTTTCGCGAGCCGTCGGTCAGGTAGATCGCCCCGTCCGGCGCGACCGTCACCGACAGCGGACAGGCAATCTTTTCACCGCCGACGCTTTCGAGCTTGCCGATGATCTCGCCAGCCGGCGAAAGCGCCACCAGCCCCACGCCGGAGACGCAGGCGAGCAGCCGGCCGTCCGGCGTGCAGGCAAGCCCGCCGACCGGGCCGTCGAGCGTCGCGAACTCCGTGCGCGTGTTGAAGTCGTCTCCCGTGCAACGCAGGACGTGGTTGCCGGTCGAGACGTAGAGCGCACCGTCCTGCCCGAGCGCAATGTCGTCCGGTCGCTCGATCTCGTCGCCGAGCTGGCGCGCCTGATCGAGCCGCTGGTTCGGGGAGAAGGCGCCGTCGAGCACCGGAATGCCGTGAATTTCCCGGTTCGGGGACAGCACGCGATCGATGATATCGCCAAGCAGAGACATGGCTCAGGCCCTTCCCCAATAGGACTTGTGCGCTTCCCAGGTCGGGTCGGCGTCCTGCAGGCGGATGCGGCCGATGCGGTTGTTCTCCAGACCCCCGATATAGAGATAGCCCTTGTGTTCACGGACCGACGTGATGGTCGGATGCGAAAGCCCGCCTGGATCCCAGAGCGATTCCGTCACCACGCCGTTGTCGTCGAACTTGACCACGCAGCCGTAGTTGATGCCCGGACACAGCCATTCGTCCGGCGGGATCTGCTTGACCATGCGGGTGCGGAAAACAGGGTTGCGCATCGCAAGGTCGTAGACCGGCGTGCGCAGGCCGACGAAGGCGAGCCAGTACTTGCCGTCGGAGGCGCGGTTGATGTTGTCGCAATAGCCCGGAAGGTTGTCGATCAGGATTTCGCTGGTGCCCGCCTTCGGGCCAGCGATCCAGAAGCGATTGATCTGGCATAGCCAGGTGCTGGCCCACAGCACCGACTGACCGTCATGCGAAATGCAGATGCCGTTCGGGAACGTCAAGTTCTTGAGGACCGTCCTGGTGGTGCCGGTCTTCGGATCGTGGCAGATCAGCCGGCCGTTGCCGCGCCCCTCGAAGCCGTCGAGCGCCCAGTCGGTGAGTTCATAGCGGGTCGAGGCCTCGCTGAAATAGATCTTGCCGTCTGGCGCGACGTCGAGATCGTCAGCGAGATAGAGCCGCGAGTCGTCCTTGAGGCGCGTACGCGTGCGCGTGGTGCGGTCGGTGACCTTGAAGACCGAGCGATCGGGCTTCACGCCGTAAACGCCCATGCCCGCGATGCAGACGAGGAGGTTCTGATCCCGATCGAACGCCAACCCGAGCGGCCGGCCGCCGATGCGCGCGAACTCTTCGCGCACGGTATAGTCCGGCGCGAGAAAGCGGATGATCGAGCCGTTGCGGTTGACGGTGTAGAGGTTGTCCTTGCGGTCAAGGATGATGTCTTCCGGGCCCTCGATCATGTCGAGCGCGATCGCTTCCGCGTTCTTCAGGCGATCGTTCTCCGCGAACGGCGTGCCGCTGCCCCGCTCGACCGACGGCGGCGGCTCGAAATCAACCCAGCTTGGGGTGACGTAGACCTTCTGCAGCACCTTGCCCTTGTTCTTGACCCACTTCACGTTGAAGCCGACCGCGAGCAGCAGGATGATGCCGATGATGGCGGTGGTCAGGTTGCCGGAGATGCCGAGCCGGACCATGCCGCTGGTGAGCATGAAGATGATCGCCGCGCCCATGACGGCGCGCGCGATGGTACCGCGGCCACCGGCCAGGCTGATGCCGCCGAGAACCACCGCGGCCAGCGCGTTGATCTCCCAGCCGACGCCGGTGTCGGTGCCCGAGCTGCTCTGCCGCGCGGCATAGAGGATCCCCGCCAGCGCCGCGATCGCGCCCGACATCACATAGGCGGAGAACAGCACGCGCTTGACGTTGACGCCGGCGTGGCGGGCCGCCTTGCGGCTCGACCCGACCGCCATGATGTGGACGCCGGGCTTGATGCGGGTGAGGAAGAAGTGGGTTCCGACCGCAAGCAGGATCAGCACCAGCATGTTGAAGGGAATGCCGAGAACCCTCCCCGAGCCCATGAAGTCCCACGTACTGGACCCGCTGTCGATGCTCGCGAGTTCGTTCGTGAACGCAACCGTCACCTTGTTGTAGGCGGCGCGGACGATGATGAGGACGACGAGCGTCGTCAGGAACGGCCGGGTCTTGCCGTAGGCAATCAGGCCGCCGTTGATCGCGCCCATCGCCGCACCGAACAGGACCACAAGCATGATGGTCACGGGCAGCGGCAGCCCGAGGATGAGATACAGATAGAGCGCGAGGAAGTTCGACATCGCGAACACCGCGCCGACCGACAGGTCGATGCCGCCCGACAGCACGGAGAAGGCCATCGCGACCGCGACCATGCCCTGCTCCGCGAAATTCCGCATCAATTCCTGCAGGCTGCCCGCCGTCAGGTAGCGCGGGATCATGATCGCGAAGGCCAGGAAAACCGCGATCGTCAGCGTGAATGGAATGATCGGCTCCATCCAGCGCTTCTCAAGCAGTTCGCCCAGGAACAACTGGGGCGAATGGCGGTGCCAGGCTCGTTGCAGGCTCTTCATCAACAGACTCCGGCGGGCTCGGCGCAGCAGCGGCCGAACGGCGGGACGACGCGGGGGATTGGGATCGACAGCTCCGGCCTGCCCGCGCCGCGGTGGGCGCGGGCGCCGGAACGACTTACTTCGCGCCCTTCGGGATGCTGAAGCAGTACATGCGATCGTCCTTCGACTTCACCCAGGCGGGGGTCGTGTAATAGGCGATGTTCTTCGCGCCCGGCTTGTCGCCGCTCTGCAACAGCGCAATCACCGCGTCGGCGATGGTCTGGCCCTGCACGTCGGCGCGATACGACAGGTTCGCGGAGAACGCGCCTTGCTCGAGCAGATCGCAATCCGCAGGCTGGCCGTCGCTGGCGACGAACACCTTCACCTTGTCGCCCATGTTGGCCGCCTTGATCGCCTGCGCCGCGCCCGCGGTTTGCGGTCCCCAGACGCTGAGGATCCCGCACAGCTTGGGATGCTGCTGCAACACGGTTGTCGTGATGTCGCCGGCCTTGTTGGCGTCCCAGCTGGTCGGCTGCGACGATACGACCTTGATCGACGGGTCGGTCTTGAACACCTCCATCGCGCCATTCTTCATGTCGAGCGAATAGGCCGCGGTCGCCTCACCTTCGAGGATCGCAACCTCGCCGGAGCCCTTGCCGCCGCCACACTGATTGATGACCTCGCGCGCGATCTTGGTGCCGAGATCCTTGGCATCGACGCCGACATAGGCGTCGGTCAGGGTGTTCGATGCCATGTTGACCTGCACGACATAGATGCCCGCGTCCATCGCACGCTTGAGCTCCTTGGCGAGCAGCGTGACGTTCGGATTTTGCACCACGATCACGTCGGGCTTGTCGTTGATATAGTCGCTGACGGTCTGAAGCTGGATGTCGGACTTCATGTTGGCGTCGCGGGTGACGAGCTTGATGCCGTAATCGTCGAAACGATCCTTCATCACGCGCGTCCATTCGGATTCCAGAACGCCCATCCAGACCGGCGACCAGGCCACCGTCTTGCCCTTGAGCGACTTGTCGAATTTGTCGCGCAGCTGGTCGCGCGGCCCGGCCGCCTGCGATGGCGCCGCCACCAGTGCGGCGGTTGCCACCATCGCCGCCAGCCCGATGCCGGCAAACGCCCTCCTGTGCACAGCTTTCGTCATGTCAATTCCTCCCCTGTTATGTCGGCCGACTGTTGCGGCCCGTTGGTTGATGCAGAGCTCTAATCGCCCTGCTTCGACGTCTCCTCGTCGCGCGGATGCAGCCGGGAATCGAGCAGGATCGCGATCAGCAGCACGACACCCTTGACGATGTTCTGGGTCTGCACGTCCATGTCCATGATGGTCATGCCGTTCAGCAGCACGCCGATCAGCAGCGTTCCGGCGATGACGCTCATCACGTTGCCGCGGCCGCCGACGAGGCTGACGCCGCCGAGCACCACAACCATGATGACGTCGAAAATGATCGTCGATTCCGCGACCTGGAGATGCATCAGCGCCGTCTGCGCGACCATCACGACACCGCCGACATACCCGATCGCGGCGCACAGCGCGTACTCGATCATGGTCAGCGGGCGGGTCGGCAGACCGGTCTGACGCGCGGCGTCGGGATTGTCGCCATGGGCATAGACGAAGCGCCCGATCACGGTGCGCGACAGGAAAAGATGCACGACGACCGCGGTGGCCGCGAAGATCAGGATCGAGATCGGAACGCCACCCCAGATGTTGCCGCCGAGCCGCAGGAATTCGTCATGCCCCTTGGAAAGATAGACGACATAGTGCTGCACCGCTGTGGTGCGCACGATCCCCAGCACCGCAAGGCTCGACGCCAGCGTCGTCAGCAACGGCGGCATCTCGATCACCGAGATCAGAAACCCGTTCAGGATGCCGATGGCGATCGCCATCACGAAGCCGATCAGCAGCGCGACCGGCGTCGCGTAGCCCGAGTTCATCAGAATGATCGCGATCGCGGTGGAAGCGGCAAAGGAGGCGACTTGCGACAGATCGAGTCCACGTCCGATCACGACCACGGCCATGCCGAGCGCGAGAATGCCGAGTATCGAAATGTTGCGCGCCAGCGCGAACAGATTGCCCAGCGTCAGGAAGCCCTTCAGGAAGATCGAAAAAATGACGATCAGGACCGCGCACATCACCAGCACGGCCGTCGTCTGCGTCAATTTCGCCCCGCGCGCGCCCGAACTGCCGGTCACCGGGTCCTCCCAGGATTGATTTTATTGTGGGCGGAAATTGAACAGAATGTATCCAGATGTCAATCTCCGTATCCAAATTTTGGACAGCGGCTGGTTTGACCGGAGGATATATTCGCACCTGAAACCCTCCATAACTATCTACATCTACATGGATATATGTATGTTCTGGCGTCCGCGATCGAAGCGCATTTTCCGAGTTCGATCGGTCCTTTTGAAGCCGACATTGCTTTATTGGATACATTAGGCTTGAGAGCCTGTCCCTAAGGTCAACTGGTCCTCATAGCGCCGTCACCCGCGGCGACGGAACGAAGCCGACGACGTTGCGGCAATCGCTCCTGGCCAAGGCCTGAAGATCGTGGCGAAAGAGAATGCCGAGACCGAGCTTTGACGCTGCCTTTCGCCCATCGAAGCCGCGCCAGGTGGAAGCCCGAGCGAACTGACGGCCGGTTTGAATTCTGTCTCGGCGCGCCCATATGCGTGACAGGTTCGCAAACACTGACGGTACCAGATTTGTCCGAGCAACTGTCGATGTTCGATGCGTCCGCCGCAGGACCGGCGGGTCTGCACTACGCGCCGGATTTCATCTCCAAAGCGGCCGAGGGCGAACTCATCCGCCACATCCGGGCACTTCCGCTTGCCCCCTTCCAGTTCGGACAGTTCGAAGGCAAGCGCCGCGTGGCTTCGTTCGGTTACCGGTACGACTATGGGTCGCGCCGACTGGAATGTGCCGAACCGATCCCGCCCTGGTTAAACGGCATCGTCGCCGCGATCCAATCCTTCGGCGGCGCGTCGACCGAGATCGGGCAGATCCTGTGCACCGAGTATGATCGCGGCGTCGGTATCGGCTGGCACCGCGACAAGCCGCATTTCGACCGGATCTTTGGACTGTCCCTGGGATCCGCATGCAAGTTCCGTTTTCGTTGTCGGACGGAAAACGGATGGGAGCGGTTCACGCTCGATGCGGCGCCCCTATCACTCTACCTGATGGCCGGTGATGCACGGCAGATATGGGAGCACAGCATTCCGCCGGTCGAGGCCCCCAGATACTCGATCACCTTCCGAACCATGGTCGAAACGGTGCGGGGCGCCAAAGCGTCGCGATAACCTTGGATTGCCGGTTCCAGCGCTCCGCTGCGCATCGCCGCATCAACCCTGATCGAGCGCTACTTCGATCCGATCAGAAGACGCAATCATGAGCGGAAGGTGCGACCAACGCCGCGCGAATGGTTGATGGGACGGGGGCGGACGAACTTGGGAAGTTCGTCCGCCGAGAGATCGCGCGCCCCCGGAGTGTCGATCGCGGGGAACGCAGCGGGCGTCTCACGCCGCTTTCGCAGCAGCCTTGTCGGCCGGTGCCGTTTCCATGGCGCGCATATAGAGATCGAGCAGCGATTCGCGCTCGTCGCGCTCATCCTGATCCTGCTTTCGCAGTTTGACGATCTCCTTGAGGATCTTCACGTCGAAACCCTCACCCTTGGCTTCCGAAAAAACTTCCTTCTTCTGCTCGTTCAGTTCCTGCAGTTCAGCGTCCAGATTCTCGATCCGCTCGATGAAAGAACGAATTTTTCCGCCGGGAATGGTGATGTCAGACATGGTGCCTCTTTGTTGAATGAGGCGGTGAAAATGAAAGCAAAGTGATAACCAATGTCTTAAGCTTCATCGGTTCCTGTAGCGCATCTATCCCGCGGTATTTCAGAACGCGATCCAGCTGATCACGGCCGCGGCCGACGTCCAGAGCGTCCATCCAAGGCCAAGCAGGGACATCACCGCGGCCGCCATTGCTACGGCCAGCAGCAGACCATCTTCCTGCAGGTAAGCGATCGCGATCAGGACGACCACAATCCCGGGAATGACATTGACCAGAGGCAGGGGCCAGCCCGCCAACAGACCCAGCAGGAACACGACCAACCCAACAAGCCGGTCAGTCACGTCATGGCGCGCGTTCCAGCGCGGCCGGCTGATGTTCTCGATCGCGCGCAGCAGCGGGCCCGCCCTGACGGTGAACCGCTTGAATCGCTTGAAGTCGAACGGCCGCTTCGACAGGAAGCGAGGAAAAGATGGAGCACTGTGCCCCAACATCATCTCGACCGCCGGAAACAGGAGGGCCAGCGTCGCAATTGTGGCCACGCCGGGGACGATCACAAGCAGCCCCAGCAATAGCAGGAGCAGCCCGAACGAGCGCCTGTCCAGATGGCTGAGGAGCCATTCGAGGTCGACGGGGCCGTCAGGTGCTTGCGCGACGAGTTCTTCGAGGAGCTGGGAAGTACGGGTAGGCGCTGAGCGGGGAACGGGCAAATGAAGCATTACCCGGTAACATGGTCGAACTCCGTATCGATTGCAACGAATGCCAGAGGCGCCTAGGAAGCATTGATGGACAACGATTCCGACCAGGCGTGGCACGGCCATGCGCCGAACAGCCCCCTGCCCGCCGGTCGCCGCCGCTGGCCGTGGTTTCTTCTGATCGTCGTCGTCGCCCTTGTCGGCGCCGGCGGCGTCTACGCTTGGCCTGAAGTCGCGGCATTGGTCCCCGCCATAAGCCACGAATCGTCCGGCGGGGCGACGACGACGAGCGACAAGGAGGCATTGCCAACTCTCCTCGCGGCCCAGCAGAAGCTCGAGGAAGACCTCGCCGCACTCGATCGGTCGGTAGCCGACGGGCAGGCGCAGTTGAAGGCCATTACCGACCAGTTGGCGGTCCTGACCTCGAAGGTCGAAGAGTTGCAGCATCTGCCCCCGCCGGTAGCGCCGCCGCCACCTGTTACGGCCGAGGTGCCGCGTGCCCCGATCGCGCCAACTACCCCGCAGCCGAGAAAGCCGCCGCCTCGGGCCGCCAGGCCTTCAGGTCCCGTTTCGATTGGCGGCGCACCGCTCAATGCCGCGCCCGGCAGCATGGCCCGTTGAGCTCAGAAATGCCCCAAACCGCATTCCGATTTTTGGCTTGGGGTTTGATCCTGGGCCTCTTCATCGTCACCGATACGACGCTGGCATTTCGTCCCCACACGTTGATATCGCCAAACGCCGATCGCTTTGCCGCGCTCTTCGTTGTCGGAGCCGTCTTTTCGCTCGCCTATCCGAAGCATGTCCTGCCGATCCTGCTGGCACTGCTCGCCGTCATCGTCGGCTTCGAACTCATTCAAAAGCTGCTCGCCGGCAGGCATGGCTACATAAAAGACATATTCGTCAAAGGTGCCGGCTGCTGCGCAGGCGTTGTCGCCGCCAATGCCCTGAGACGCGCGCTTTCAGCGATGTCCAAGCCGACAGGTACCTCCTGACGTCCTGCGCCGCCTTTCCCTGTTCGACGTTGGCGCAGAGGCACGTGTCGGCAACTTTCGGTCCAATCCATCATCAAACCTGCCTTGGCACGTGCAAGTCCGCTATTCAAATTGGACCGGCTCGGATCCGGGATAGGAATGAGCGACGAACTCGCAGAACGCGCGAGCCGCCGGAGAAAGCTTCGCCTTGTCCTTCCAGGCAAGCCCGACATCCATGGTGTGGACGTCGTCATCGAGCGTCTTGAGATCGATGCGATGTCCTTCGAGCGACCAGGGACGGTAGACCATGTCGGACAGGATTGTAATTCCCATGCCGGTTGCGACCATGCTGCGAACCGCCTCGACCGACAGGGTCCGGAAGATGACGTTCGGCACGTACGCCGTATGCTGCCAGTAACGCATCGCGGAGCGTTCGGCTTCATCGACGGTCAACATCAGATAGGGCTCGCTCACCAGGTCCGCCAGCTTGATGCTGTCCTTGCGAAGCAAGGGATGATTGACGCAAGTCCACAAGCGACGCGGCGAGCGCAACAAGAGCCGCGAGCGAATGGAGTCCCGGTCATGCAAGTTCGCAACCAGCATGATGGCCGCATCGACGCTACCGCTGATCAAGCTCTGCTCGATCGCGTCGCGCGGAAACTCGTGGAGACGCACCGTGATGCCCGGGAATGATCGCCAGAAGCGCGACAACAAAGGCGGCAAGAAATATCCGGCGATGGTGTAGCTGACGGCGACATCGACGGTGCCGTCCACCTGCATTCCCCAGCGATGCGGCCCGCGTATCGCATCCGATACGCTGGCCTCGATGGCGCGGGCACGCTGCAAGAACTCCCGTCCGTCAAAGGTCAGCGTCACGCCGTTCGAGTGACGGTCGAACAGCTTGTGGCCGAGCTCGGCCTCGAGCGCCTTGATGGACGCGGTGACCGCAGACTGCGTCACGCTGAGCGCCGCCGCGGCAGCCGAAACGCGCCCGGTCTCGGCGGTTGCGATGAAATGCCGAACCTGACGGAACGTCAGAGACATAAAAATTTCCGATATCAGCGAACGATATTTCGAATTTTACAATCCCCCGGCGGACCGGAAAAATCAATCCATCGGTTCGCGAGTGAGAGGCATTGAGGTCATGTCCGATGGTTTGGAGTTGGTCGCTCGCGATATCAGCGTCCAATTCGAAGGCCTGAAGGCGCTGTCCAACGTGACCTTGAGCGTACCGCGGGGACGTATCGCCGGACTGATCGGCCCGAACGGAGCCGGCAAGACCACCCTTATTAATGTGCTGACGGGTTTCCAGCCGGTTGGCGCCGGAACCGTGGAACTGGAAGGCGAGACGCTGAGTGGCATTGCAGCGCACAAGCTGCGCCGCAAAGGCGTGGCGCGAACCTTCCAGTCGGGCCGACTTTTCCGCGACCTGCCGGTGATCGACAACCTTGAGGTCACCGGCGTCGGCCTGGGCCAATCCCGTCCGGAGGCGATCGGTGAAGCCGAGCGCGTCATGGCTTGGCTCGGCATTTCGCATCTGTCCAACACCATCGCCGGCGCCCTGCCCTATACCGACGAGCGCCGCGTCGCGATCGGCCGCGCCATCATGTGCACACCGCGCTATCTGCTGCTTGATGAACCGGCGGCTGGAATGTCGGAGCACGAAAGCCACGAACTTGCCGCCATCATCCGGCGGATCGCCGGCGAGCTCAATGTCGGGGTGCTGCTGATCGAGCACAACATCGGCCTCGTGCTCGAGCTCGGCGAGCGCATCTACGTCCTCGATTCCGGCGAGGTCATCGAAGCCGGCCCGCCCGCTCAGATCCGTGACAGCGACGCCGTCAGGCACGCCTATATGGGCACGCAGCGCGACGAGCTGCTTCCGGTCGCCGCCGAAGAGGCCGTCGCGTCATGACGCTGCTTGCCGTCGACGACATCACCGTCAGCTATGGCCGCCTGACGGCTCTCCGCGGCCTAACGCTGAAGATCGATGAAGGCGAAATCCTGTTCGTGACCGGCCCGAACGGCGCCGGCAAGTCGACCTTGCTCAACGCCATCGCAGGCGTCGTGCCACCGGGCTCCGGGTCCATCATGATCGATGGCGCAAAGATCACGGGTGCCGCACCCGAAGACATCGCCCGGCGCGGATTCTCCCTGGTTCCCGAGGGACGCAATGTCTTTGGCGCGCTGACGATCGAGGAGAATCTGAAGGTCGGAACCGGCATGCGCACCGACCGCAAGAAGATCGCCGACGACCTGGATCAGGTCTACGAGGAATTCCCGATGCTGGCCGAGCGCCGCCACACCCCGGCGGGCATGCTCTCCGGCGGCCAGCAGCAGATGCTCGTCATTGGCCGCGCCTTGATGGCCGCGCCCCGCATCATGGCGATCGACGAGCCGTCGCTCGGCCTTGCGCCAAAGATCATCGACCAGGTCTACGAGATCCTGGTGCGGCTGCGGACGCAGCGCAAGCTCACCCTCCTGATCGTCGAGCAGAGCTCGACACGCGCCATGATGACGGGCGGACGGATGGTCCTGATCCGCGGCGGCCGCATCGTGCTCGAGGGCCCAGCGGCCGATATGGTCAGGGATGATCGTCTGAAGCAGTCCTATTTCGGCTTCGGAGATCATTGAGATGCGCGAGTTGCTCCAGATCATCTTCGATGCCCTCAGCCTCGGCAGCCTCTACGCCCTTGGCGCGCTCGGTATCGCCCTGATCTTCGGCGTGATGCGGCTCGTCAACTTCGCGCACGGCGATTTCATCGCGTTTTGCGTCTTCGCCATGCTGTGGCCGTCGATCGATGCGGCGGCGATCGTCTTTGCCGGGCAGCTACCGTTCTATCTGCTGATCCCGCTGCTGCTCTTGATCGGCGCCGCGCTGTCGATCCTGTCGGAGATCGTCGTCTTCCGCCGCTTCCGCAATGCCAATCCGGCGACGATGATGATCGCATCCTTCGCACTCGGCTTCGTGATCCGGCATCTCCTGCTGATGCTGTTTTCCAGCCGGCCGAAGTCGATCACGCTGTGGCCGAGCCTCGGCCTGCCGGTCGAATTCCTCGGCGCTCACATCCCGATGCTCCAGGTCGTGACCATCATCATCACGCTGGCCGTGCTGGTGGTCCTCGTCCTGTTCCTCAAGCGCACGCGCTACGGGCTCGAGATGCGCGCGGCCGCCGACAATTTCACCATGGCGCGCATGCTCGGGGTCCGCGCCAACGGCGTGATCCTGCTGGCCTTCGCCATCAGCGGCATGCTGGCGGCGGCGATCGGCCTGATCCTGGCGACCAATTCCGGCACCGCCGACATCGGCATGGGCGCCAACGTGATGCTGATCGCGTTCATCGCGACCGTGATCGGCGGCCTCGGCAGCATTCCCGGCGCCGTTGCCGCCGGCTTCCTGATCGGTGCGGCCAGCGTCGTGTTCCAGGCGACCCTGCCGCATGACGCCAGGGTATTCCGCGACGCCTTCGTCTACGGCGCCGTCATCGTCGTCCTTCTGGTGCGGCCGCAGGGCCTGTTCGCACCGAAATCCGCCAAGCAGAGGGTCTGATCGATGTCGCAGCGGCCGTCCGTCATCCGGCAAACGATCATCACGCCGATCGTGCTGATCGTGGCGCTGCTCATCATGGCGGCCCTCTCCTATCAATTCGGCAGCCGGGCCTTCAACCGCACCGTGGTCGAGATGTTCATCAACATCATGGTGGTGGTCGGGCTCTACGTCTTCGTCGGCAATTCGGGCCTGCTGTCGTTCGGCCATATCAGCTTCATGTGCCTCGGCGCCTACATGACCGCCTGGCTCACGATTCCGCCGGTGATGAAGTCGATCACGCTCAAGGGCCTGCCGGCATGGCTGCTCCACGCGCAACTGCCGATGTGGGTAGCGACGCCGATATCCGGACTGTTTGCGGCACTGTTCGCGCTGATCGTCGGGCGCGTCATCATGCGCCTTTCGGGCATCGCCGCCTCGATCGCGACCTTCGGCCTGCTCGGCGTCATCAACAATGTCTATTCGAACTGGGATTCGGTGACGGGCGGACAGGGTTCGATCGTCGGCATTCCGCCCACCATGAATGTCTGGACCGGATGGATCGGCGGCGCCGTGGCCATCGCGATCGCCTATCTCTACTCGATTTCGCGCTCCGGACTGGCACTTCGCGCCACGCGAGACGAAGCGGTCGCGGCCAGCGCCTCCGGCATCGACATCGTCCGCGAACGGCTGATCGCCTTCGTCGTCAGCGCCTTCATCATCGGGCTCGCCGGCGCGCTCTACGCGCATTTCCTGAGCATCGTCAATCCCGGCGCATTCTATCTGCGGACGACGTTCATCACGCTGTCGATGCTGGTGGTCGGCGGCATGTACAGCCTCAGCGGAGCCGTCTCGGGCGTGGTCGCGATCTCCGTGTTGATCGAGCTGTTCCGCAATCTCGAGAAGGGCATCAGCCTCGGCGGTCACACCGTCGGCCTGCCGAACGGTGTCCAGGAAATCGCGATCGGCATCATCACCATCGCGATCCTGATGTACTTGCCGACGGGACTGACCCGCAACCAGGAATTCTCCTGGCGTCGATGGCCGTTGCAGCGCCGCCTGACGCCACCGGTCCAGACCGCGCTGAAGGAACTGCACTGACGCTTGTTTGTACAATTGGAGGAGTTGGGATATGCGCTTTACGACATTACTCAGCATCTTGGCCGGAGCATCCGCGCTCTGGTTCACGCCTGCCCGGGCAGCCAACGAGATCGTTGTTGGGTTTGCGACCGCGGCATCCGGATTCATGCAAGCCTACGACAAGCCGGCGCAGGACGCGGCACTGATCCGGATCGAGGAGATCAACAAGGCCGGCGGCCTGCTCGGCAAGAAGATCAAGCCCGTCTTTGCCGACACCAAGACCGATCAGGCCGAGGGTGCCAAAGCCGGCCTTGCGGTGCTCGACCAGGGTGCCGACCTCGTCATCGTCTCCTGCGACTACGATTTCGGCGCGCCCGCGGCGTTGCAGGCGCAGGCTGCCGGCAAGGTTTCCTTCTTCCTCTGCGCCGAATCGATCAAGGCCGGCATCCCCGGCGTCGGCCCGTTCTCGTTCTCGGCCTCGGTGCTGGCACCGGTGCAGGGAGCGACCATGTCGGAATGGGCTTACACCAAGAAGAACGCACGCAGCTTCTATCGGCTGCTCGACAGCTGGACCGTCTACAACAAGGGCATCTGCGACGGCTTCGACTGGATGCTGCCGCGCCTCAAGGAGGCCAAGCTGGTCGGCAGCGACACCTTCAAGAACGACGATGCCTCGATCGCCTCGCAGATCACGCGCATCAAGAGCCTGCCGAAGGAGCCCGACGCAATCATGCTCTGCACGATGATGCCGGGCGCTGTCTCCGCCATCAAGCAGATCCGCGCCGCCGGCATCAAGTCGATGATCCTCAACGGGTCGGGTGTCGACGGCAGCTACTGGATGAACGCCGTTCCTGACCTCTCGAACTTCTACGTCCCGGTGCAGGGCTCGGTCTATGGCGACGATCCGAACCCGAAGGTCAACGAGTTCAACAAGAAGTACAAGGAGGTCACCGGCGGTGACCCCTCCAGCCAGTACGTCTATCCGGGTTACGTCCTGATCGACGTCTGGGCCAAGGCGGTCGAACGCGCCAAATCGACCGATGCGGCAGCCGTCGTGGCCGAGCTCGAGAAGATGAACAACGAGTCCACGCTGTTCGGGCCGCGCACCTTCACCAAGGACATCCACCACCAGAACCAGGGTCGCTACCTGATCGTCGACACCGAGGCCGGCAAGCCGCAGGTGATCGACCAGTGGACGATCTCGGAAAAGATCCCGCTCGACTATCTGGTGTCCAAGTAACCCGGCAATGCGCCGCCCTGGGTGCGCCAGTCATACCCGGGGCGGCCTTCGCCGGTCATATGCAAAGCCAGTTGGAAGGAAATCAGGAGATGGTCGTGATCAACTGCGACATGGGCGAGGCCTACGGCCTCTACAAGATGGGCGACGACAAGGCATTGATGCCTCATATCGACGTCGCGAACGTCGCCTGCGGCTTTCATGCCTCCGACTTCAATCACATGCGCAAGACCGTGCAGCTCGCCAAGCAATTTGGCGTCAAGGTCGGGGCGCACCCGTCGCTGCCCGATCTGCAGGGATTTGGTCGCCGGGAGATGAAGATCGACCGCGAGGAGCTGGCCAATTGCCTGCTCTATCAGATCGGCGCACTCAAGGCCTTCCTGGATGCCGAAGGCATGGCGCTCAATCACATCAAGCCGCACGGCGCACTTTACGGCATGGCATCGCGCAACGAGGAGATCGCCGAAGCCGTGGCTGATGCCGCTGACGTCTACAAGGTGCCGTTGCTCGGCATGAAGGGAACGTTGCACCAGAAGGTCTACGAGCGGCGCGGTCATGCCTTCGTCGCCGAATACTATGCCGACCTCGACTACAATGCCGACGGCAGCCTGATCATCACCCGCGAGCACGAGGCGAAGGATCCGGCCGACGCCGCAACCCGATGCGCAAGGGCGGTCAATGAAGGCAAGACGCGCACGGTGGCCGGAAACGACATCGTGGTCGGCTCCGATTCGATCTGCATCCACTCCGACACGCCGAACGCCGTCGCCATCGCCGAAGCCGTCCGCGAGGCGGTGCGCCCCTATCTCACCGCGCGCTGAACCGTCGCGGCAACGAACCAAAGACTCTCAAGAGGAAACAATGGCAACGCAGCAGATCTTCTCGCCGCTCCCAGGCATCTTTTATCGCAAGCCCGCACCCGACAAGCCGGTCTACAAGAACGACGGCGACGCCGTCGCCGAGAGCGACACGATCGGGCTTATCGAGGTGATGAAATCGTTCAACGAGGTGAAAGCCGGCATCGCCGGCAAGATCGTCCGCTTCCTGGCCGAGAATGAAGATGCCGTGATGGCCGGCCAGCCGATCGCCGAAATCGACGTTTAGGGCTCTTCGACCAGCCATGGCGATCAAGAAGCTCCTCATAGCCAATCGCGGCGAGATCGCGGTGCGCATCATCCGCGCAGCGCGCGATCTCGGCATTGCAACCGTGCAGGTCTACAGCAAGGCCGACCAGGCCTCGCTTGCGGTCAGGCTCGCCGACGAAGCGGTCGATATCGGTCCGCCGCAGGCGTCGAAATCCTATCTCAACCAGGCCGCCATCCTCGCCGCGGCGCGGAGCACTGGTGCCGACGCTATCCATCCCGGCTACGGCTTCCTGGCCGAGAACGCCGAGTTCGCCGCCGCAGTCGAAGCGGCGGAATTGATCTTTGTCGGCCCGACCGCGCAATCGATCCGGCTGATGGGCGACAAGGTCGCGGCACGCGAGGCCGCCGCCGCGGCCGGCGTGCCGACCGTCCCTGGCAGCCAGGGGCGGCTGGAATCGGCCGAAGCGGCCTTCGCGCTGGTCGAGAAGACCGGCTTCCCAGTGATGATCAAGGCCGCCGCCGGGGGTGGCGGACGCGGCATCCGCATCGCGCGGTCCCCCGGGGAGTTTCAGCATCTGATGCCGCAGGCACAGGCCGAGGCACTCGCGGCCTTTGGCGACGACGGGCTTTACGTCGAAAAGCTGATCGAAGGCGCGCGGCATATCGAGGTGCAGGTGCTCGGCGACGGACACGACGTGATCCATTGCTTCGAACGCGAATGCTCATTGCAGCGCCGCCGCCAGAAGGTCTGGGAAGAAGCCCCCTCGCCCTCGCTCACCCAGGCCGTGCGGGAGAGGCTCTGCACCTCGGCTGTGGCACTCGCCCGAGCGGTCAATTATCGCGGCGCCGGCACGCTCGAATATCTCTACGACGACGCCACCGGTGAATTCTACTTCCTGGAGATGAACACCCGCATCCAGGTCGAGCATCCGGTCACGGAGATGATCACCGGCATCGACCTCGTCCGCGAGATGATCCGGATCGCCGGCGGCGAACGTTTGCGCATCAGCCAGAACGAGATGTGCGTCAGCGGCCATTCGATCGAGGTCCGTATCAACGCCGAGGATCCCGCCAGAAACTTCCTGCCCAACCCGGGCACGGTGAGCGCGCTCAACCTGCCCGTCGGCGACGGCGTTCGCTTCGACAGCATGCTCTATGAGGGATACACGGTGCCGCCCTTCTACGACAGCCTGCTCGGCAAGCTGATCGTGCACGACAAGGATCGGCCGAGCGCCATGAAGAAACTCGAGCGCGCGCTCGCCGAGCTCAGCGTCGAAGGCATTTTCACGACCAAGCCCCTACACCAGGCGCTGGCGCGCGACGCCGACGTCCAGGCTGGGCGCTTCCATACGGCATGGCTCGAATCCTGGCTTGAGTCCCATGCCGCCACGCTTGCCACCGCTCAGCCGCCATCAGCCGCGAAGGTCGCCTCATGATGGCGAGAGAATCCGCCCCGTCAGCAACAGGAGGCCGCTAGCATGCAAACTCGATTTTCCTTCGGCGGCGATGAGCACATTTTCGCCGAGGTCGGCGAAGCGATGTCGCTCGAGGCCTTTTTCAAGAGCCTGTTCATCACCAATGCGGTGCGCGATGCCAGGATCAAGGGCGTCACCGAGATCTGCCCGGCGAACGCGTCCTATCAGGTCAAGTTCGATCCGGAGCGGATCAAGCCCGACGATCTCCTCGCCGAGCTGAAGCGGCTGGATTCCGCATCCGAGAAATCGGAACCGGTGATCAAGACGCGGATCATCGAGATTCCCGTGCTCTACAACGACCCCTGGACCCGTGAGACCTTGATGCGCTTCCGCGAGCGTCACCAGGATCCTGACGGCACCGACCTCGAATACGCCGCGCGGATCAACGGCCTCGACAGCGTCGATGCCTTCATCAAGGCGCATTCCAGCGCGCCCTGGTTCGTCTCGATGGTCGGCTTCGTCGCCGGCCTGCCCTTCCTCTACCAGATGGTCGAGCGCAAGCGGCAGCTTCAGGCCCCGAAATATCTGCGCCCGCGCACGGATACGCCGAAGCTCACCGTCGGACATGGCGGCTGTTTCAGCTGCATCTATTCGGTGCGCGGCGCCGGCGGTTACCAGATGTTCGGCATCACGCCGATGCCGATCTATGATCCCAACCAGACCATCAGCTATTTGCGCGACTTCATGTGCCTGTTCAAACCGGGCGACATCGTGAAATGGAAACCGATCGACCGGGCAGCCTATGACGCCGCGGTCGCCGACGTCGACGCCGGCCGGTTTGCGCCCGTGATCCGCGACGTCTCGTTCTCGTTGACGGAGTTCAACCGCGACATTGATGGCTACAACAGCAAGCTCGATGGAGTTCTCCATGGCCGTTAGGGTTTTGAAGCCGGGTCTTGCGACCACCGTCCAGGACCTCGGACGTCCCGGCTATTATCACATCGGCATCCCGCTCTCCGGCGGCATGGACCGTCACGCGCTGGTCGCCGCAAATCTGCTCGTCGGCAATGATGCAGGCGCAGCCGTGCTTGAGGCGGTGTTCATGGGGCCCGAGCTCGAATTCACCGAAGACGCCACGGTCGCCGTCACCGGCGCGGAGCTGCCGCCGAAACTCGACGGCGAGCCGCGCGAGACCTGGACCAGCTTCAAGGTGAAGCGTGGCCAGATTCTCTCCTTCGACTTCCTCAAGCGAGGCGCACGCGGCTACATCGCGGTCGCCGGCGGCATCGATGTGCCCGTGGTGCTCGGCTCGCGATCGACCTACGCACTCGGCGCGCTCGGCGGCTTCAAGGGCCGCAAGCTCGAGGCCGGCGACGAATTGCCGGTCGGCCATGCCAGCGTGACGGTCAAGGACGGCCGCACCGTCGCCAACGATTTACGCGGACAACCGGCGGGAATGCCGACAGAGCTGCGCGCCATGCCCGGCCTCTATTGGCACCGCATTACCGAGGCCGCCGGCAACGGCTTCTTCTCCGACACCTGGAAGGTCGCGCCGGAAGCCGACCGGATCGGCTACCGCTTCAAGGGTGGCAAGGCGCTCGAATTCGTTCCGCGCGAACCGCCGTTCGGCGCCGGCTCTGACCCGTCCAACATCACCGATGCCTGCTATCCCTACGGCTCGATCCAGGTTCCCGGCGGCACCGAGCCGATCGTGCTGCATCGCGACGCCGTATCCGGCGGCGGCTACTTCATGGTCGGCACCGTGATCGCCGCCGACATGGATCTGATCGGTCAGCTCCAGCCCAACACGCCGGTGAAGTTCGTCAAGGTCGACATGGATCAGGCGCTTGCGGCACGCAAGAGCCGGACCGAGCTGCTGGGCAAGCTTCGCAGCGCCATGGCGTAATCGCGAGGGGGCCCACCGCATCTGCCAACGGACCTCGGCCGCGGGCGCCGGAGCGATCGCGCATGGTCACGTCTAAACCTGTGGCTGTCGATTGCGCGCTCGCACATCTGAGGTCTGTGCCACGGTGTGCTGTCCGCCGGACGGCACGAGAGTTGCAGCGGACACATTCGGGCTGAGAAACACTGCTCATGAGTTGTGCAAACATCGGAACAACCGCGATGTCCGTTTCTCTGAAACAGATCCGCTACTTCGTCGCCGCCGCCGAGACCGGGCGGATCAGCCAGGCGGCCATCGATCTCAACGTCTCGCAATCAGCGGTCACCGCGGCGATCCAGCAGCTCGAGGCCACCGTCTGCGCCCGCTTGCTGGAGCGCACGCCGAACGGCGTAACCGTCACCATGGAGGGCAGCCGCTTCCTCTCCCAGGGCCGTCATATCCTCGCCGCCGTCGCCGAGGCGGTGCGCGACACGCAGATGTCCGCCGGCCCCCTGTTCGGGACGATCCGCGTCGGCGTCACCTACACCGTGTCGGGCTACTTCCTGCCGCGTCATCAGATGCGCTTCAAGGCGAGTTTCCCCGGGATCACGATCGAGCTGTTCGAGGCGCCGCGCGACGTGCTCGAGCGCGCACTCGTCGATGGTGCCCTCGACCTCGCGGTGATGCTGGTCTCGAACCTGCGCGACAACGCCATGCTCACCAGCGAGACCTTGCTGCGATCGCCGCGCCGGCTGTGGCTTGCGCCCGAGCATCCCCTGACCCGTGCCGAGCGGGTCCACCTCGCTGACGTCGCGACCTATCCCTACGTCATGCTCACGGTCGACGAGGCCAAGCACACCTCGATGCGCTATTGGAACAACGCCTCACTCGAACCGAAGACCGTGTTCCGCACCTCCTCGGTCGAAGCTGTCCGCTCCATGGTCGCCGGCGGCATGGGAATCGCCATTCTGTCCGACCTGATCTACCGGCCCTGGTCGCTGGAGGGGCAGCGGATCGAGACCCGCGTCATCGAGGACGAGGTGCCCAGCATGGACATCGGTCTTGCCTGGCGTCGCGACACCAAGCCATCGGGGGCTGCGATGGCTTTTCGCGATTTCATGCGCTTTGCGGTTGCCGGCGTCGGGCCGGCCCGGCCGCCGGTCAGCATGGACCACCGACATCAGGCCGAGGAGGCCATCGAAATCTAGAATATCAGTTTCCGTTTTATTCGACTTGACGCCGTCCGGCTGTCCTCGCCAAACTTTGCCCGGGGACACGACGACCGGAGGCACAGCCGGCGGCGGGAGTGAGACATGCAAGTCACCTACACGACCAACGACATCCCGTTGCAGACGCGCCGCCAGTACTGGCAGGAGGTCGTCTCGAAGACCTATTACTCGCTCGACCTGCGCTTCCCGAGCACGCGCGACTTCAATGCGCGCCTTGGCGCCTGGTCGATGGGCCCTGTCTCGGTGTCCCGCAACATCGCCAATGGCCTGCTGTACAAGCGGCATGAGCGGCATCTCCTGAGCGAGCGGGAGGAATCCTTCCTGATCACGGTGCCCGAACTCGCCGAAATCCGTTTCGAGCAGGACGGCAAGGTGGTGCATTGCCGCCCGGGCGCGTTCCTGATCGAGCGCAGCCACCTACCCTACGAGTTCAGCCATCAGGATCCGACGGCGCTGTGGTGTCTGAAGATCCCGAGCGCGGTGCTGCGCGCCCGCATTTCCCGGCCCGAGCGCCTCGCGACGCTGCAATTCGACGCCAGCCGCAGCGTCGGCGCGCTGTTCGTCGACACGCTGCGCCTGTCCGGTGAACGGATCGAGGAAATGGACGAGACGGCGCGCACGATGATGGGCAAGCACCTGATCGAGCTGCTTGCGATGGCCATTGAATCCGACGACCGTGTGTTGACCGGTCACTCGTCCTCCGTGCGCAACGGCCATTTGCTGCGTTGCGAGCAATTCATCCGGGCCCGTCTCGACGACATGCGGCTCACGCCGCAGATGATTGCCGACGGCTGCGGCATCTCGCTGCGCTATTTGCACCAGATCTTCGAGGGCGAAGGTCTGACCGTCTGCGCCTACATCCGCAACCAGCGCCTTTCAATGTGCGACGCCCTGCTGCGCGATGCGAACTGCCGCAAGAGCATTTCGGAAATCGCCTATCAATGGGGCTTTGCCGACCAGGCGCAGTTCAGCCGCAATTATCGCGGCCGGTTCGGATGCACCCCGAGCGAGGCCCGCGCCATTTCGCGCACAGCCAACTCCTGAAGACTGGCCTGCTGATCGATTCTTAGGCACACCGCCGCCGGCCTGGGCATGTATGGGCACCGGCACGGTTCGCTCTCTCGCACAAATCTTCCTGCGCTCAGCGTCAAGAACGAAGGCCGCCGCTCTGCCTAAGATCGGCGAAACGCTCGTTCGAAAGGAAGAGGCATGGCGCAGAACCTTCGTGTGGCCGTCGATGTCGGTGGCACCTTCACCGACATCTGCATCATGGACGAGACGACCGGTCTCGTGCGCATCGAGAAGACCTCCTCCACGCGCGATCCGATCGAAGGGATCATGGGCGGCGTATCCAAGGCCGGCATCGACCTGTCCAAGGTGGCGCTGTTCTCGCACGGCACCACGATTGCCACGAACGCGCTGATCACCCGCCGCCTGCCGCGCACCGCGGTGGTCACGACCAAGGGGTTCCGCGACGTCATCGAGATCCGGCGCGCCAACAAGGAAGACCTCTGGGACACCTACAAGGACGTGGTCCGGCCCTATGTGCCACGGCGCGACCGCCTCACCGTGCCCGAACGCGTCGATGCTGCCGGCACGGTGATCGAGCCGCTCGACGTCGAAGCTGCGCGCAGCGTCGCACGCATCCTCAAGCGTCGCGGCGTCGCCGCGGTCGCGGTGTGCTTCATGAACGCCTATCTCAACGGCACCAATGAGCGCGCCATGCGCGATATTCTGCTGGCCGAGATGCCCGATATTCCGGTCTCGATCTCCTCGCAGGTGCTTCCCGAAATCTTCGAGCACGAGCGGTTCTCGACGACGGTCGCCAACGCCGTGGTGAGCCCGGTCGTCGTCAACTACACGAGCCGGCTCGGCGAACGACTCTCGGACGAGGGCTACACCCGTGATCTTTTGCTGCTGCACACCGGCGGCGGCGTGATGACGCCGGCGAGCGTGAAGGATTTCGCGGCGCGCCTTGCCGGCTCCGGCATCGCCGCCGGGGCCATAGCCAGCCGCCATATCGCCGGTCTTTGCGGTTTCCCCAATTCGATCGGCCTCGACATGGGCGGCACGTCGACCGACGTGTCGCTCGCCTATGAGGGCCAGTCGCGGATCACCAAGGACTGGCACATCGAGTTCGGCTATCCGATCCGCTTCGCATCGATCGAGGTGCTCACCATCGGTGCCGGCGGCGGCTCGCTGGCCTGGACCGATCCGGCCGGCTCGCTGCGCAACGGCCCGCAATCGGCCGGCGCCTATCCGGGACCGGCCTGCTACGGCAACGGCAATACGCAGCCGACCAACACCGATGCCAATGTGACGCTCGGCCGGCTTGGCACCGATCTCGCCGGCGGCAAGGTCAAGCTCGACCCCGAGCTGGCGCGGCAAGCGGTCGAGGGCGGCGTCGCCAAGCCGTTCGGCCTCGGCCTGCACGAAGCCGCAGATGCAATCGTCAAGGTCGCCAATGCCAACATGTCGGATGCGGTGCGCCTGATCTCGATTAGTCGCGGCTACGATCCGCGCGACTTTGCGCTGGTGGCGTTCGGCGGCGCCGGTGCCCTGCATGGGGTCGACGTCGCACGTGAGCTGGCGATTCCCGTCGTGATCGTTCCGCTCAATCCCGGCGTGACCTCAGCGCTCGGTTGCCTGCTCGTCGACATGCAGCACGATTTTTCGCGGAGCTGCATGGTCGACGCCGCCGAGGCCGACGCCACCGAGATCGAGGCACAGTTCGCCGAGCTCGAGAAGGCTGCGCTCGCACGGTTGATCCATGAGGGCGTCGCGCAGCAGGACATCGTGCTGCAGCGCTCGATCGACATGATGTATCGCGGCCAGTGGCGTTCGCTTGCCGTCAACGCGCCGCGGCCGATCGGCGCGATCGCCGATCTGGTGCAGAGCTTCCATGCCGAGCATCAGCGCGAATACAATTTCCGCCGCGACAGCGCGCCGGTCAGCTTCTTCCGTCTCAATCTGAAGGCAGTGGGCGTGGTCCCCAAGGCCGAGTTTGCCGTCCACGAGCCGACCGGCGCTAGCCCCGAGCCGGTCAGCCGCCGCAGGGTCTGGTTCGAGGGCAGCGGGCTCGATACACCCGTCTATCGGCGCGACAACCTGCCCTGCGGCTTCTCCTTTCAAGGCCCCGCGATCATCGAGCAGGTCGATGCCACCACCGTCGTTCCGCCCGGCGCCGCCGCCGAGGTCGACAGATATCTCAACATCATCATCCGCGTGAAGGAGTAAACCATGGCCGGAGCTCTCCCGCTCGACCCCGTGACCTTCGAGGTTTTGAAGAACTCCTTCATCACCAGCGTCGACCAGATGGGCGAGCAGGTCCTGAGGACCTGCTACTCCTTCGTCATCTACAATCGCGACTTCTCGAGCGCGCTGCACGACGCCAACGGTGAATGCGCGGCGCAGGGCAACCAGGATATTGCCGTCCACGTCGGCACGCTGCATTTCACCTGCAAGGATGTCATGCGCCATTTCGAAGGCGACATGCATGAGGGCGACGTTTTCGCCATCAACGATCCCTATGCCGGCGGCACGCACTTCTCCGACGTGCGGCTGATCCGTCCGATCTTCGCCGACGGCAAGATCATCGCTTTCAGCCAGTCCAACGGACACTGGTCCGACGTCGGCGGCAGCGTGCCGGGATCGTTCGACGTCGCCGCCCGCGAGATGTTCCGCGAGGGCCTGCGCATCACGCCAGTCCGGCTGTTCGACAAGAACGGCCTGCGCAAGGACGTCGCGCATCTGATCGCGTCGAATACGCGCGATCCGGCCTCGATCATCGGCGACATCCAGGCACAGGCCGAAGCCACCGCCGTCTGCGAACGGGAGATCCTGCGCCTGGTCGGCAAATATGGCCGTGAAACCGTCGAGACCGGGCTTGCCGCCGTCCAGGACTATGTGGAGCGTTCGGCGCGCCAGCGCATCGCGGCGCTCCCCGACGGCGAATGGGAAACCGTCGACTTCATCGACCGCGATCCGGCCGGCGGCGAAGGCATGATCCCGATCCGCATCAAGATGACGATCAAGGGCGATCGCGCAATCTACGACTTCACCGGCAGCCATCCGACCATCGGCTCGATCTACAATTCGGCGTTCGGCGCAACCTTCTCTGCCGTCGCCGCCGGCATGAAGACTTTCTTCCCCGACCTGCCACTCAATTCCGGTTTCTACCGCTGCTTCGAGATCATCGCCCCCGAAGGATCGATCGTCGACGCCAAATGGCCGATCGCGGTCACCGGCTTTCTGATGCCGTTCGAGAAGATCATGAACTCGATCTACGAAATGTGGTCGAAGCTGATGCCGGAGCGCGCGCTCGCTTGCGCGTTCAATCTCGAATATCTGCTCACCGGCGGGCTCGATGCCCGCAGCTCCGACAAGCCGATCTTCATGTTCTATGACTGGCTGCCCGGCGGCTGGGGCGGGCGCAACGGCAAGGATGGCAGCAATGTCACAACCGCCTGCTTCGGCACCGGCTTGATGTCGCAGCCGGTCGAAGGCCAGGAGCGCGCCAACCCGATCCTGACCACCGAATGCGAGATCCTCAAGGACTCGCCCGGCCCCGGCAAGTGGCGCGGCGGCGCCGGCGTGGTGAAGACGTCGCGGATGCTGCAGGCCGAGAAAACCGTGATCTCCTATATCTGCGACCGCGAGCGCGCGATCGTGTGGGGCATCGAGGGCGGCCTGCCGTCGATGCCGCACGGCCTGACCCTGAAGCGCGCCGGCAGCACGGCCGCGGAGCGGCTCGGCTCGATCTTCTCGGACGTCCCGATCGGCGAAGGCGACACTTTCTCGCGTCCGACCGCCGGCGGCGGCGGATTTGGCGATCCGCTGGAGCGCGATCCGAACCTCGTCGTCGAGGATATCAAGGACGACTATGTCTCGGTCGAGCGTGCCGCCAAGGACTATGGCGTCGTAGTGCACACCATCGACGCCGAGCTCTGTAACTACGAGGTCGACAAGGTCGCGACCGAGGCGCTCCGTGCGAAGATCCGCTCCGAGCGTGTCGCCAATGTCCGGCTCGATCCGGAGCTGGTGGCGCAACGCTATCGCAGCGGAGCAATCGACGCGCTCGACGCGATCCGCAAGCACGCGGTGATCCTCGATTGGGGCACCGGTGCCTTGCTTCCCGAATCCACGCGCCAGTTCCGCGAGGTGTTTGAGCGGCGCTCGGTCGCAACGTGGAAAGCAGGCTGAATGCCATCGCCGGCCGCGACGTCGGCAGACCGCACAGAGCGTTCACGAAAAACTGGATCCGACACCGCCCCTCCACTTTCATTCGAGCCATGAGGATTGTGCTATGACGAGTACGACGTGCCTTTCCCCCAATCGAGTTTGGCCGATCCGCCCCGCGCTCGGCCTTGCCGCCGGCCTCGCCCTTGCCGCTGCGGTCGCGCCGGCCGCGGCCGAGACGCCGTGGTTTCCGATGAAGGTCTACGACGCGTCGTCCGGCACACCGAAGCCGGCCGAGTACACGCCGCTGCCGAAGGCCGAGAAGCCGTACAGGCTCTGCGTGCTGTTTCCGCACATGAAGGACAGTTTCTGGGTCGCCGTCGCCTATGGCATCGTCAAACAGGCCGAGGCGATGAACGTCAACATGAACCTCTACGAGGCCGGAGGTTACGAGAACCTGCCGAAACAGCTGTCGCAATTCGATGACTGCATGGCCAGCGCACCGGACGCCATCATCGTCGGCGCCATCTCCGGCGCAGGCCTCAGCAAGAAGTTCGAGGAAGCCAAGGCCAAGGGCGTGCCGGTCGTCGGTGTCACCAACCCGCTGCCGCCGAACGCGCTGCCCGCGGCCAACTACGTCGACTTCGTCGCCATGGGCGAAGTCACCGGCGCCGGCCTGCTGGCGCAATCCAAGCCCGACGACAAGCTCAACATCGTGACGTTCCCCGGTCCGGCCGGCTCTGGCTGGGCGGAGTCGTTCAACGAAGGCTTCAAGAAGGCCGTTGCCAAGAACCCGAACGCCGAGATTCTGGCCGAGAAATTCGGCGACTCCGGCGTCGCCGTGCAGCTTCAGCTCATTCAGGACGCCTTGCAGGCCTATCCCGGCATGAACGTGATCTGGGGCACCGCCCCCACCGCTGAAGCCGCCATCGGCGCCGTTGCCGAGGCCGGCCGAAGCGACCTGAAGATCGTATCGTCTTACGAAAACCAGGCCATGCTTGACGCGCTCAACCGCGGCGACATCCTCGCCTTCGCAACCCAGTATCCGGTCGGAGAAGGCGCCGTCGCGATCGATCAGGCAGTGCGTCTCATCGAGAAGAAGCCGGTCATGAGCCTTGTCCAGCCGATCGCCGCTGTCATCGACAAGACCACCGTACCGAAATTGCAGATGGACCTCGTGCTGGCTCCGGCGAGTTGGACACCGGTCTATTCGGTCAAGGCCAAGTAAGCCGCTCGCGAATGGTGCCGGGTGGGAGCACCTGCTCCCACCCGTCTTGCTCACGGCCCAACGGAGACGCGGATGGATGTCGAGATTGACCCGAAGCCCGCCGAGCCTCTGCTTCGATTGCGGGGGATATCAAAGCGCTTCACCGGCGTTCGCGCGCTCGACCGGGTCGACCTCGACGTTCGTGCCGGCGAGCTTCATGTCCTGTTCGGCGAGAACGGCGCCGGCAAATCGACCCTGATCAATGTCATCTCGGGAACGTTTCCGCCGGACGAAGGCACGTTCCATTTTGGCGACGAGGAGATCCATCATCTCACGCCGCAGAGGGCCCGCACGATCGGCATCAGCCCGGTCTTTCAGGAGTTCTCGCTGATCCCGAGCCTCACGGTGGAAGAGAACCTGTTCCTCGGCCGCGAGGTCACCCATGGCGGCGTGCTGCGCTCGCGCGAGATGCGCAAGCGCGCCAGGGCGCTGATCGACGAGCTCGGCTTCGATCTCGATCCGGCGCAGCGGATCGACGACCTTTCCCGCGCGCACCAGCAGATGGCCGAAATCGCCAAGGCCCTGCTCGGCCGCGTCCGCCTTTTGATCCTTGACGAGCCGACTGCCTCGTTGACCGAGCGCGAGACCGGACGGCTGTTCGAGCTGATCGCGCGCCTGAAGAGCCAGAATGTCGGGCTGATCTATGTCTCGCATCGCATGCGCGAAATCCGCGCCCTTGCCGACCGTGTGACGGTGCTGCGCGACGGCCGCCACATCCAGACCCTCGACGCCCCCGGCTCGACCGACGGCGAGCTGGTGGAGCTGATGACCGGCCGCAGGATCGACCTGCTGTTCCCGGCCATCGCCCACCGGCCTGACAAGGTGATGGTCGACATCGAAAACCTGACGCTCGCGGACGGCAGCGTTCAGGAGGTGAATTTCCATGCCCGCGCCGGCGAGATCACCGGCATCGCCGGTCTCGTCGGCTGCGGCAAATCGGAGCTGATCCGCGCGGTCTACGGCATCGAGCCCGCGGCATCAGGCGTGATCCGGATCGACGGTCTGCCTTACGAATTCCCGACCCCGAGGCAAAGCCTCAAGCGCGGCATCGCCTATTTTCCTGCCAATCGGGTTGCCGAAGGGCTCGCGCTGTCCCGTCCGATCCGCGAGAACGCATCGATGACGGTGCTCGACCTGCCCGCGTTCGCGCGCTTCGGCGTGCTGCGGCAGGCCGCCGAACGCGCCACGATCGCGGACATCATGGAGCGGTTGCAGCTGAGGCCGCCGAACATCGAACGGAGCGCCGGCGCGCTGTCCGGCGGCAACCGTCAAAAAGTGATGCTGGCACGCGCGCTCACGCGTGAGCTGACCGTGTTCCTGTTCGACGAGCCGAGCGTCGGGATCGACGTCGGCGCCAAGCTCGAGGTCTACCAGTTCATGAAGCGGCTGGTCGAGGCCGGCGCCGCCGTGATCGTGGTGTCGTCGGAATTGCCGGAGGTTCTGGCGCTGTCGAACCGGCTCTACGTCATGCATCACGGCCGCATCGCCGCCGAGCTGACGGACTCCGAGAAGACCGAGCAGAACGTGCTGTCGAGCTTCTTCCGCGACCATCTCGCCGCGGAGGTCGCGTGAACACCGCGCTGGTCACCGCAAACCCGCAAGGCGCGATCGGCTTGCGATCGATCGCAGGCCGTGTCGGGTTCCTGCCGGCCCTGCTGGTCTTGCTCGTCGCCGGCATGTCGGCGATCGATCCGCAGTTCTACGGCATCATCAACATCCTCAACATCCTGCGCAACGCGTCGCTGCTCGCGATCGTCGCCTGCGGTCAGGCGCTGGTCATCATCGCGGGCGGCTTCGATCTTTCGGTCGGCGCCGTCGTGGCGCTCGCGAGCGTCGTCACCGCCAAGACCATGGCCGCCGCAGCCACCGCGTTTCCCGGCAACAACGCCCTCATCATTGCCAGCGGGATGGCGGCCGGACTCGGCTCCGGGGCCGTGGTCGGGCTCGTCAACGGCTTCTGCGTGGCGAAGCTCAAGGTATCCGGCTTCGTGGTGACCCTGGGCACGATGTCGGCGACTGCGGGCGTCGGCCTGATGATCACTAACGGAATCCCGGTTTACGGCATGCCCGATATCTTCGTGAAGGGCTTTGGGCGCGCCCAGGCGCTCGGCCTGCCGACCGCCGTCCACGTCGCGCTGGTCATCATCATCGTGATGGTGTTCGTGCAGCGGCGCACGCTGTTCGGCCGTTACGTCTACGCGATCGGCGGCAATGTCGATGCGGCCATCGTTTCGGGCGTATCGATCCAGCGCCACGTCGTCGGCACCTACGTTGTCTCGAGCATGCTCGCGGCATTGACGGGCATCCTGCTGACCGCGCAGGTCGGCTCCGGCCAGGCCAGCTTCGGCGGCGACCGGATGATGCTGCAATCGATCGCAGCCGCCGTGATCGGCGGCGTGAGCTTGCGCGGCGGCGTCGGGCGCATCGAAATCGTCGCCATCAGCGCCCTGTTCCTGACCATCCTGGGCAATGCGCTCAACCTCCTGCACGTCGACTCCCGGCTGCAGCCGGTCTTTCTCGGCGTCATCATGGTCGCGGCCGTGGCGCTGGACGAACTCAGCCGACGGAGCAAGGCTCGTGTCTGACCTCGAATTGTCCGTCGCCGCCAAGAACGCGGATCGCCCGAAATTGGCGCCGGGTCGCTGGCTCTGGAGCGCAGTGCTGCCGGTCGCATTGGTGGCCCTGTTGCTCGCCTTCGCCACGGTCGACCGCGGCGTGTTGTCGCCGGCCAACCTGCTCAACATCGCGCAACAGAGCAGCTATCTGGCCCTGTTCGCGATGGCCCAGACCGTGGTGATCCTGACGCGCGGCTTCGACCTCGCACTCGGCCCGACCGTATCGATGGTGAGCGTCGGCACCGCGCTGGCGATGGCCGGCGCGACGGCGTCGGGCCATGGTACAGGCGCCGTGCTGCTCGCCGGGCTCGCTGCCGGCTTCGTGCTCGGCACCGCGTGCGGGCTCTTCAACGGCGTGGTTATTGCGCTGCTCGGGGTCAACCCCTTTGTCGCAACGCTCGGCAGCTACAATATCGCGATCGGGATTGCGACCACACTATCGTCCGGACGGCCCGTGCAAGGCGTGCCGGCGCCGTTCTCGCAGATCTTCTACGGCGGCAGCGTCTTCGGAATTCCGGCGGCCATCGCGATCACGGTCGGGGTCGGCGCCGTGCTCCATTGGACCCTGACGCGGACCGTGTTCGGCCGTTCGCTTTACCTCATCGGCACCAACCCGCGCGCAGCGGCGGTCGCCGGCCTGCCGGTCAAGCGCACCCTGATCGCGACCTATGTGCTGTGCTCCGGGCTTGCGGCGCTCGGCGCGATCATGATGACGGCGCGGACCGGATCGGGCGAGCCGAACCTCGGCGGGGCGCTTTCACTGCAGGCGATTGCCGGCGCCGTAGTCGGCGGAACAAGCCTGGCGGGCGGGCGCGGTGGGGTCGGCACCGCGGTGCTCGGCGCCCTGTTCATCACCATTCTGTCCAACGGCATGAACCTCACCCGGATCGACGGATACGTCCAGATGGTCGTGCTCGGCGCGATCGTCATCGTCGGCGTTCTGCTCGATCGCCTGCGACTGGAGCGGCGCCAATGACGACGGGTTCTCCCATGCAGAGCGTCGCAGGCGAGATGCACGATGCACCTGCCTCGATCTACGTTGCGCCCTCGCTCGCTTCCGCACTCGACGCACTGAGCGAATTCGGCGCGGCCGGCGCTGCCTTTGCCGGCGGCACGTGGATCATGCGGTCACCGATCCGCCATGAGCGGTTGAAGCCACATTATGTCGCGATCGGCAAGATCGCCGAGCTGACCACGGTTCGTATCGACAGCGATGCAATCGAGATCGGCGCGGCGGTTACGCATGCGGCACTCGCGGCGGCCCTGGCTGATCTTGCGGAATTCGCGGTCCTGGTCGACGCCGCCGGCCGCTCCGCCAATCCCGCGATCCGCGCGATGGCGACGATCGGCGGCAACCTCGCGACGTCGGAATTCGCCGCCGCGGATTGCGTACCGGCGCTGCTCTGCCTCGATGCCCAAGTGGAAATGTCGGACCGCGACGGCCGCGAGCGCATCGGCCTGTCGCATTTTCTGAAGATCCGATCGTCCCTTCCGCGCGGTCATCTGGTGACGCGGATCATCTTGCCGCGGGCGGCGCGCAGAAGCGCCCATGCCCGCCTGCCGCTGCGCAAATCGGGTGACTACCCGGTCGCCATCGTCAGCCTGTCGGTCAGCATCGATGCAGCGAACCGTGTCCAGGCGGCGCGCGTCGCGGTCGGTTCAGTCGAGCCGGTGGCGCGCCGCTGGGAGCGGCTCGAGGCAGCTCTGATCGGACGCCCGCTCGATGCGGCGGAGGCGGCGCAGAGTGCGGCCGCGTTGGCGGATGAGTTCGTCGGCCGCGACAGCGTCGATGCCCCGGCCTGGTATCGGGTCAGCGTGCTACCCGGTCTCGTCCGCCGCGCTGCGATCGCAGCGCTTGGCTCCTGAACCAGTGGGGATCGACATGGGATTCAACTTGACAGTGAACGGTGGTCGCCTCTCTTCCGTGGCCGACCCCGCCACGCCGCTGATCGACATTCTGCGTGAGGAGATGCATCTGACCGGCGCGAAACCGGTCTGTCGCGAAGGCTTTTGCGGTGCCTGCATGGTGCTGGTCGACGGCGAGCCGACGCCATCGTGCCTGTTGCCCGCCGCGCTCGCCGATGGCCGCGAGATCCGCACCGTCGAAGGCCTTGCGCCTCACGGCGAACTGAACCGCATCCAGGCGGCCCTCGAGGCCAGCGATGCGGTCCAATGCGGCATGTGCTTTCCCGGCATGGTGGTGAGCCTGACGCATCTCTTGACGACCCGGCCTGACGCTACCCGTGACGATATCCGGGCCGCACTCACCGGGAACATCTGCCGCTGCACGGGATACGAACGCATCGTCGAGGCGACGCTGCTCGCCTTGGCCAACGCATAATCGGGAGGCGCAAGCATGTCCGACGTTTCCGCGACGATGGATTTGCGCCGGCGGGACGCCGCCGACAAGCTGCGTGGCCGTACGCGCTACACCATCGATCGATATCTGCCCGGCATGCTGCACGCCGCGGTGCTGCGTGCCGGCCTGCCTTCGGGCCGGATCATTCGCCTCGACACGTCGAGGGCTGCCCGCATGCCGGGGGTACGTGCGATCGTGACGGCGTCGGATGCGCCCGGCATGATCGGCATCGGCATCGCCGATCACCCGCTGTTCGCCCGCGATGTCATTCGCTACGACGGCGAACCGCTTGCCGCGGTCGCTGCCGTCACGTTGGCGCAGGCGCAGGCCGCGCTCGTGGCGATCGACGTGGAAATCGAGCAACTCCCCGCAATATTGACCATGGCGGAGGCGCTGGCACCAGATGCGCGGCTGGTTCATCCGGACTGGCGCGGCTATGAGGTCCTGGTCGAAGGCGGCGCGCGTGCGGGCAATGTCGCCTGGGAGGCGACCGTCGTTCGCGGCGACGTCGACGCCGCCTTTGCGCGGCCTGACGTCGAGATCGTCGAAAGTTTCTATCACGTCGGCCGCCAGAACCACGTGGCCTTCGAGCCGCGTGCGGTCGTCGCAAGCTACGAGGACGGCCGCTTCCATATCGAGACGTCGACGCAGGTTCCCTGGAGCGTCCGCAATGCAACCGCGCGCGCGTTGGGCGTGCCGGCATCGCAAGTGCGCGTCACTGTGCCGCCGGTCGGCGGCGGCTTCGGTCTCAAATTCGATCTGGCGGTTGAGCCCTTCGCCGCCCTCCTCGCCCGCGCCAGCGGCCGGCCGGTTCGCCTCGTCAATTCCCGCGAGGACGAGATGCTGACCTGCCTGTTCCGCGAGAACGCCGATATTCGCATCCGCTCGGCGGTGACGCGCGACGGAGAAATCGTGGGCCGCGAGGCGGTCGTGCTGATGGACTGCGGCGCCTATGGCGGCGAACAGATCTTCCTGACCACCATGACCGCACACACGCTCGGCGGAAACTACAGGCTTGGCAGCGTGCGCATGGTCTCGCGCGCGGTCTATACCAACACGGCGCCGAACGGCGCGTTCCGCTGCTGCAATGGCGTCTACAACACCTTCGCGCTCGAGCGGCACACCGACGAGATCGCAGCGCGGATCGGAATGAATCCGCTTGCTTTCCGGCGCCGCAACGTGCTCGGCGACAAGGATCTCGGCGCCACCGGCCAGGTATTCGAAGGCGATGTGCTCGGCCCGATGCTCGACCGGATGGATACGTTGCGCGACGCGGCAGCGCCGCTGCCGGCGCGCACCGACGGCAAGCTCCTTGGACGCGCGACCACCGTCGGCACCTGGTTCGTCTTCGTCGGCCCATCGGCCGCGACGGTGAACATGAATGCCGACGGCACGGCGACCCTGGTCACGTCGGGTGTCGAGATCGGATCCGGCTCGATGATGCAGAGCCTGCCGCAGATCGTTGCCAGCACGCTCGGCATCGCGCCCGAGCAAGTGATCGTCCGCGCCGCTGATACCGATGCGGCCGGTTATGATGTCGGCGTCGGTGGCGGCCGCACCACCGTCTCGCTCGGCGCCGCCAGCCTGTCGGCGGCACAGGAGGTGCGCACGAAGCTTTTGAGGATCGCCTCCGAGATGATCGAAGCCGCGCCCGGCGATCTCGTCATGCGCGATGGTCGGATCGAGATCGCGGGCGCGCCGGGCTCCGGCCGCACCGTCGCGGAGGTCGCGACCCGCGCTCAAGCGCTGGGCGGACCGGTCGCCGGCACCGGCGCCTTCACCGGCGCCGGCGTGCCGGCGATGCCCGGTTGCGTTGCCGGTCATTTCATCGACGCGATCGACATCCCCGTCTTCGCCGTCCACGACTGCGAGGTCGCCGTCGATTCGGAGACCGGGCATGTCGAGGTGCTAAGCTATCGCGTGGTCCAGGACGTCGGCCGTGCGCTGAATCCACGCGCAATCCACGGCCAGATCCAGGGCGGCGTCGTGCAGGGCCTGGGCTATGCCCTGCACGAGGAGGTGACGATCGGCAGCAATGGCCGTGTCGGTCAAAGCGGCTTCGAGACTTACCGCGTACCGCTTGCGCTCGACGTCGTACCGGTGGAGATCAGCCTCTATGAGGGCGCGCCGTCGGTGGGGCCGCTCGGCACCAAGGGCGCCGGCGAGGTGCCGATCCTCAATGTTGGCGCCGCCGTCGCCTGCGCCGTTGCCAACGCGACAGGAAAGCGGGTACAGGAATTACCCCTGACGCCGCCGCGCGTGCTCGAACTTCTGCTCGAGCGCAAGCCGGGTCTGGCACTGTCTCACATTGCCGAGGTGTGGGCGGACAACCTTGTTCGTCCTCACGGGGCGCCCTAGGGACACCAGAAAAAATGCCCAGCAAACGATCCGAACGCTGAGCGACCGGCTTGGGCGCCAGGCGCCTGATCCGTGGCAGGTAGGCGCTACCGTCCCCGCACCGACCAGGCCCACGATATTTTCGTCCATTCCCCTCCGCGGCGCTCAGGCAGCCGCGACCTCGTGGCCCGCCATGACCTCCAGCGCTCTCAGAATGCCGGAATGGTCCCAGCTTCTGCCGCCGAGGGCGGTACAGGCGTTGAACAGCTGCTGGGCTGCGGCAGTGCCTGGCAGCGACAAGCCGAGCGCGCGCGCACCTTCCAGCGCGAGGTTGAGATCCTTCTGATGCAACTCAATGCGGAAGCCCGGATCAAAATCGCGCTTCAGCATGCGATCGCCGTGCACTTCGAGGATTCGCGACGACGCGAAGCCACCCATCAACGCCTGGCGCACCAGCGCGGGGTCGGCCCCGGCCTTGGAGGCGAACAGCAACGCCTCGCTCACCGCCTCGATGGTCAGCGCCACGATGATCTGGTTCGCAACCTTGGTGGTCTGGCCGTCGCCGTTGCCGCCGACATGCGTGACATTCTTCCCCATCGTTTCAAACAGGGGCTTCATCGCATTGAACGCCCGCTCCCGCCCGCCGACCATGATGGTCAGGCTGGCCGCCTTTGCACCAACTTCGCCGCCGGAGACCGGCGCGTCGAGATAATCGGCCCCGAGCGCATCGATCCAGCGTGCAAACTCCTTCGTCGCCAGCGGAGAGATCGAGCTCATATCCGTCACGATCATGCCTTTGGAGATGCCCTCCGCGACGCCGCCTTGACCGAACAGCACGGCTTCGACATGCGGAGTGTCCGGTACCATGATGATCACGGCGTCCGCCTCCTGCGCCACCTGCTTGGCGGACTCGCAAGCGATACCGCCGGCCGCGATCAACTCAGGCGCAACAGGTACGACGTCGTGCAGGAACAGACGATAGCCGGCAGCCAGGAGGTGGCCGGCCATCGGACGTCCCATGGTGCCAAGTCCGATGAATCCGATGTCTTTCATTGTCGTTGCTCCCTGTCAGCCGGATGAAGGCGTTTTTTCGGCGAGCGACTCTCGGCTCGCGTGAAGAAACCGCGTTAAATAAAATTCCAGAGCTCCGTCCCGATTCAATCGGAACGGAACAGGCTCTAGGTCACGAAAGTCTGTGCGGCGTGCCAGCCCAGGCTCTCGAGCGTGGTCGTCCGCGGCTTGTATTCGCACCCGATCCAGCCCCGATACCCGATGCTGTCGAGATGCTTGAACAGATAGGAGTAGTTGATTTCGCCGGTTCCCGGTTCATAACGGCCCGGATTGTCGGCGAGCTGGACATGCGCGATCCGGCCGAGATGCTTCTGCAGGGTCCGCGCGATATCACCTTCCATGATCTGCATGTGATAGATGTCGTACTGGATGAACAGATTGGATGAGCCAACCTCGGAAATGAGCTGCACCGCCTGTTCCGTACGGCTCAGGAAGAAGCCGGGAATATCGAGCGTGTTGATCGGTTCGACCAGGAGCTTGATGCCATGCTGGGCGAGCGCGCCTGCGGCGAAGCGCAGGTTGGACACGAGGACTTCCTGCAGGTCTGCCCTATCCGTATCGGCTGGAGCGATGCCGACCAGGCAGTTCAGCTGCCGGCAATCCAGCGCCTTTGCGTAGTCGATTGCGCGCACCACCCCGTCGCGAAATTCATCGACCCGATTGCGCAGGATCGCAATGCCACGCTCACCGGCGGCCCAGTTGCCGGCTGGAAGATTGTGCAGCACCTGGGTCAGCCCACAGCGCGCCAATTCCTCCCGCAACGCGCCCTTTTCGAAGTCATAAGGAAAAAGATACTCGACTGCGTTGAAGCCGGCCGCCTTGGCGGCCGCGAACCGATCGAGGAACGGCAGCTCGTTGAAGAGCATGGTGAGATTGGCGGCAAATTGAGGCACGAGTCGTATCTCCGCTTGAAGCGATGAATGATGTGGTCAGGCCGGCAACAGCGTGCCGGATCGTGATGCGCCCGGCACGTCATCGAGCGGAAGATCGAGCACCTCTTCGAACTCGACGATGTTGTCGATCTCCGTTCCCATCGCGATATTGGTGACTCGCTCGAGAATGAACTCCACGACCACGGGCACGCGATGCTTCGCCATCAGCTCGCGTGCGGTCGCGAACGCCGCCTGCGCGTCGTTCGGATCGGTGACCCGGATCGCCTTGCAGCCCAAACCCTCTGCGACGGCCACATGGTCGACGCCGTAACCGCCGATCTCGGGCGCGTTGATGTTCTCGAACGAGAGCTGGACGTGATAGTCCATGTCGAAGCCGCGCTGCGCCTGCCGGATCAGGCCGAGATATGAATTGTTCACGACGACGTGGATGTAGGGCAGATTGAACTGCGCCCCGACCGCGAGCTCCTCGATCAGGAACTGGAAGTCGTAGTCACCCGACAGCGCGACGATGTCGCGGTCGGGATCGGCGGCACGCACGCCAAGCGCGGCCGGCAGTGTCCAGCCGAGAGGACCGGCCTGCCCGGCGTTGATCCAGTTGCGCGCATTGTAGACGTTGAGGAACTGGGCCCCAGCGATCTGCGACAATCCGATCACGGTCACGTAGCAGGTGTCGCGGCCAAAGGCCTTGTTCATTTCCTCGTAGACGCGCTGGGGCTTGATCGGGATGCTTTCGAAGTGGCTCTTGCGCAGCATCGAACGCTTGCGGTCGCGACAGGCGGCGGGCCAGGCCTGCCGATCGCGCAGCCTCCCGGACTTCCGCCACTCCCTGGCGACGCTCACGAACATTTCCAGCGCGGCCTTGGCGTCGGAGACGATACCGAGGTCCGGATTGAAGACCCGCCCGATCTGCGTCGGCTCGATGTCGACATGCACGAATTTGCGGCCCTTCGTGTAGGTCTCGATCGAGCCGGTATGCCGGTTGGCCCAGCGATTTCCGATGCCGAGCACGAAATCGGATTCGAGCATCGTGGCGTTGGCGTAGCGATGGCTGGTCTGCAAGCCGACCATGCCTGCCATCAGCGCATGATCGTCAGGAATAGCGCCCCAGGCCATCAGCGTCGGAACGACCGGAACGTTGACCGCTTCGGCAAAGGCGACCAGCAGCTCGGATGCATCGGCGTTGATCACGCCGCCGCCGGCCACAATCAGCGGCCGCTCCGCGGCGTTCAGCATCTCGAGTGCCTTCTCGATCTGCTTGCGCGTCGCCGTCGGCTTGTAGACCGACAACGGTGAATAGGTCTCGTCGTCGAACTCGATCTCGGCCAGTTGCACATCGAGCGGAAGGTCGATCAGCACCGGTCCCGGCCGCCCCGACCGCATGACATGGAAAGCCTGGCTGAACACGCGCGGCACCAGCGCCGGCTCGCGCACGGTGACGGCCCATTTCGTCACTGGTTTTGCGATCGACTCGATGTCGACGGCCTGGAAATCCTCCTTGTAGAGCCGCGCCCGCGGCGCCTGACCGGTGATGCAGAGGATCGGAATGGAATCAGCGATCGCCGAATAGAGGCCGGTGATCATGTCGGTGCCGGCCGGACCCGATGTGCCGATGCAGACGCCGATATTGCCCGCCTTCGCCCTGGTATAGCCTTCCGCCATATGCGAGGCGCCTTCGACGTGCCGCGCCAGAATATGCTGGATCGATCCGTTGCGCTTCAGCGCGGAGTAAAGCGGATTGATCGCCGCGCCGGGAACGCCGAATGCGCACGTGATCCCTTCGCGTTGGAGAATGCGCACTGCTGCATCGACTGCTCGCATCTTCATGTGATGATCCCGCTTCGCTATGAGTTGGCCTGAGCAGGATCATCAGGCCCGCGAGCATCGATCTCAACGCAATCGATTGGAATTTCCGCGCTGTGGCAACGCTCGCGATTTCTTGCGCGTCTTCAAACGATTAGCGTCAGTGTAGAAATGGAAATTGTTGCGGACGGAATTGCAGCCCGCCCTTACGCCTGCGTTTGCTGCGTGCGGTTCCCGCGAAGTTCGGCCGTGAGTTCGGCTGCGATCCGATGCACGATCGTACCGATCTCGGGCAAGCGTTCGTTCGTCAGCCTGTCCGCCATGCCGGATACCGAGATTGCGGCATATGGCTCGTTGCAATCGTTGAAGACGACCGCGGCCACGCAGCGCAGGCCGAGGCGCGCCTCTTCATCATCCACCGCATAACCCTGACGCCGCACGCTCTCCAATTCCTTGAACAACTCGCCGGGCCGCACGATCGATTTTTCCGTCAGCCGCGGCATGCCCTGACGGCGAATGATCGCGTTGACGTCTGCATCGGAATAGGTAGCCAGCACCGCCTTGCCCACTCCCGAGGCGATCATCGCGACGCGTCCGCCGACCTTGGTCAGCGAGCGCATGATCTCACGGCTTTCAATGCGGGACACGACGATGATGGATTCATCGTCGACCACGGCAAGATTGGCCGTTTCCCGGGTCTGGTCGCGCAGCTTGCGCAGATAAGGCAGTGCCTGCGCGGCAAAATTCCGCCGGCGCACGAAGGTCGAGCCGACCACGAAGCTTTGCGCGCCGATGTGCCACTTGGATTCGTCGCGGTCGAATTGAACGAACCTGCGGTTCTCGAGCGTGGTCAGCAGCCGATGTACGGTCGAGGGAGACAGGCCGGTGCGGATCGCCAGATCGGTCAGCCGATAGCCTTCATCATCCTCTGCAAGTGTCTCCAGGATTTGCATGGCGCGATCAACGGACTGAACACCGCCGTCGCGCGCGTCCAGCTCCGGCTGCGCGCGAAGATCGGGATCGGACGGCTTGCGCCGGATCGGCTCTCTTTTCATCACGACCTGCCCCTAACCGGTTGCGGTTCAGAACCAAATTGCTCGTCGAGAGCGAGCTTCAGAATTGGCATATGGCATACCAAAAGGCCATTGAGTCAAGGCGACAATACTCGCGAATAGGTCAGTATTTTTGCCATTATTCT
The DNA here is from genome assembly GCF_054055815.1 of Bradyrhizobium sp. USDA 4503. Classification (NCBI taxonomy): domain Bacteria; kingdom Pseudomonadati; phylum Pseudomonadota; class Alphaproteobacteria; order Hyphomicrobiales; family Nitrobacteraceae; genus Bradyrhizobium; species Bradyrhizobium sp. USDA 4503. The sequence continues at coordinate 419,858 of NZ_JBSRXS010000001.1, read as the reverse complement.
TGGCAAATGGCTCGATTCTTTTGTTTGACTTCTGGGATAATGTATACCACGATCGCTTCACAACGACCAAATCAAGCAACCGGGAGGACGATGCCATGTACGTCGGGGACATCCTTCGCGCCAACAATGCGCACGTGGTGACGATCGGCTCGAACGAAACCGTGAGCATTGCGGCGAACCTGATGTACGCGAGCAATGTCGGCGCCCTCGTGGTCAGGAACGCCTCGCGCAGCAAGGACGCCGCCGTGATCGGAATGTTCAGCGAGCGCGACGTCGTCGCTGTGATCGCCGAGCGCGGCACTAATGGTCTTGCGATGAAAGTCGCGCAATTCATCTCGCCGCGGCCGCTGCTGTCCTGCAATTCGCAAGATGCGCTCACGGATGTCGAGCGCCTCATGGCCCGTCATGGAATCCGCCATGTCCCCGTCATCGACAACGGCCGGCTCGTCGGCGTCGTGAGCATGCGGGACATCACCCTTGCTTTCGAGGAAGCCGCCTGCGCGGCCTGACAGACTTGCCCAAGGCCATTGCCACGCTACTCGGTTCGAGCCGCTGCGGCTCCTGCTGTGTCCCCACTCTGCTTGCGAGGATCGAATGAGAATCTGCATCTACGGCGCCGGCGCGATCGGCGGCTATCTCGGTGTCGAATTTATGCGTGCTGGTGCCGATGTCAGCCTGGTCGCGCGGGGTGCGCATCTCGCCGCAATGCGGCAGAACGGCCTGAAACTCCTGATCGGCGACGAGGAGCGCGTCGTGCATCCTCGCTGCACCGATAACCCCGCCGAACTCGGCGAGCAGGATTACGTCATCATTTGCCTCAAGGCGCATTCGATCACCGGTGTCATCGAGCCCATGCGGCCGCTGCTGGGCGATCGGACCCGCATCGTCACCGCCGTCAACGGCATTCCCTATTGGTATTTCCACAAGCACGGTGGTCGGCACGAAGGATCGACGCTCGAGAGCATCGATCCTGGCGGTCAGCAGTGGAACGAGCTCGGCCCCGAGCGCGCGATCGGCTGCGTGGTGTACCCCGCCACCGAGATCGAGGCGCCCGGCGTGATCCGCCATGTCTACGGCAACAACTTTCCGCTGGGCGAGCCCTCCGGCGAGATCACATCCGACGTCCAGAAACTTTCCGAGCTGTTCGTGGCCGCGGGCATGAAAGCTCCAGTCCTCGACCGTATCCGTGACGAGATCTGGCTCAAGCTGTGGGGCAACGTCTGTTTCAACCCGATCAGCGCCCTCACCCACGCGACGCTCGACGTGATCTGCAGCAATCCGGGCACGCGCGCGCTGTCCCGGGCGATCATGCTGGAGGCCCAGGCGATCGCGGAAAGCCTCGGCGTCAAGTTTCGGGTCGATGTCGAACGCCGCATCGAAGGTGCGCGCAAGGTCGGCGCGCACAAGACCTCGATGCTGCAGGATCTCGAGCGCGGACGTCCGGTCGAGATCGATCCGTTGATCACCGTGGTGCAGGAGATGGGCCGGATGACAGGAATCGCGACGCCCGCCCTCGATGCGGTGCTGGCCCTGGTCGCGCAGCGCACCAGGCTGGCCGGCCTCTATGACGGGGCGGCCGGCGCCGCAGCAGCAGAAACGCTGGCGGTGGCGTGATCCCGATGGCCAATGTTACGCGCTGGGTCCGCTTCCGCCACCATGCCGAAATCGGCTTCGGGCAACTCATTCCATCCGGCATCTCCGTGCACGAAGGGGACATGTTCGGCGACATGCGACCGACTGGACAAACGCTGGCGCTGGACAACGTCGAGCTGCTCGCCCCGACGCAACCGAGCAAGGTCATCGCGCTCTGGAACAATTTTCACGCGCTTGCGGAGAAGCTGAAATCACCTGAGCCTGCCGAACCGCTGTACCTGTTGAAGGCGCCGACCAGCGTCACCCGGCCTGGTGCCGTCATCAGGCGTCCCTTGGGCTATGATGGCAAGACGACCTACGAAGGTGAACTCGGCATCGTCATCGGCAGGAGCTGCACGGCGGTCGCGCCCGAGCAGGCCGACGCCTTCATCTTCGGCTACACCTGCACCAACGACGTCACCGCCGCGGACATCCTCAATCGCGACCCGACCTTCCCGCAATGGGCGCGGGCTAAGGGCTTCGATGGATACGGCCCGTTCGGCCCCGTGATTGCGTCAGGCCTCGACCCCGCACGCCTCGTGGTGCGCACCATTCTGAACGGCGTCGAGCGCCAGAACTACCCGATCGCGGACATGATCTTCAGCGCACAGACGCTGGTCAGCAAGATCTCGCACGACATGACGCTGTTGCCGGGCGACCTGATCTGCTGCGGGACATCGATTGGCGTCGGGGTGATGAAGGAGCCCGTCAACACGGTCACCGTCGCGATCGACGGAATCGGCGAGTTGACCAACGAATTCCGTCAGTAGGCTGCGGCGGGACGACAACCCGACGCAGCCGGCCCAAACGACGATTATCTGCCTTAGGAGCGTACATGATCTCCACGAACCCGGCATCATCGCCCGGCGGCTTCCGCTGGCTGCAACTGGCGATCGGCATCGTCTGCATGGCGATGATCGCCAACCTGCAATATGGCTGGACGCTGTTCGTTGATCCGATCGACGCGAAGTTTCACTGGGGCCGTCCGGCCATCCAGCTCGCTTTCACGATTTTCGTGATGACGGAGACATGGCTTGTGCCGGTGGAGGCCTGGTTCGTGGACAAATACGGCCCCCGCATCGTCATCATGTTCGGCGGGCTGATGATCGGGTTGGCCTGGATCATGAACTCATACGCCTCCTCTCTCGTTACGCTTTATGCGGCAGCTGTCGTCGCGGGCATCGGTGCCGGCGCCGTCTACGGCACTTGCGTCGGCAATGCCCTGAAATGGTTTCCGGACCGGCGCGGCCTGGCCGCAGGAGCAACCGCCGCCGGGTTTGGCGCCGGTGCGGCCCTCACCGTCGTACCGATTGCCAACATGATTGCCGCCAGCGGCTACCAGAGCACCTTCCTGACCTTCGGGATCGGACAAGGCCTCATCGTCATCCTGCTGGCCTGGTTCGTCCGGCCACCACATGGCGTCGAAGCACCCAGGAAAAAGCGTCTCAATCTGCCGCAGAGTGCGATCGACTACACTCCGCCCCAGGTGTTGCGTACCCCGGTCTTCTGGGTCATGTACGTGGTGTTCGTCATGGTGGCTTCCGGCGGCTTGATGACCGCCGCGCAAATCGGGCCGATCGCCCATGACTTCAAGATCGCGGACACGCCGGTCACCCTGGCGGGCTTCCAGATGGCGGCACTGACGTTTGCCATCTCGCTCGATCGCGTCTTCGACGGTTTCGGCCGTCCGCTCTTTGGCTGGGTCTCCGACAATATCGGGCGCGAGCACACGATGTTCATCGCGTTCGCGACAGCGGCGCTGATGTTGCTGACGCTGTCCACCTACGGTCACATTCCGGTTGTCTTCGTGCTGGCCACGGCGATCTATTTCGGCGTCTTCGGCGAAATCTACAGCCTGTTTCCCGCGACGTCGGGCGACACGTTCGGCGCCAAATATGCAACCACCAACAACGGCATGCTCTACACGGCGAAGGGCACGGCGGCGCTGCTCGTGCCGCTCGCGAGCATCATCTCTTCCCAGCTCGGCTGGCAGGCCGTGTTCATCGTCGCGGTTGCACTCAATGCGACCGCTGCCCTCACCGCGTTGTTCCTGATCAAGCCGATGCGGCGCGCGTTCATTCTCGGCAGTGAAGCGACGGCAAGTGCCGCAATCGCTCGCGCAAAGGTCTTTCCCGGTGAAGGCGGTCGATTTGAGGCACCCATGTCTTACGACCGTCTCGAGAAGGCGCCATAACAAGAGACCTATCGGCCGGAGCGCAAGCGATTGAACGACAGATGGACGGATGTGCGGGCTCGGACCGCCCTGCGGCGAATCTTCGACGCCGCCATCGCGAGCGCCGATCCGAGGATCACGATTGCCGACGCCCTGCCGGCAAAGCCGAGGGGCAGATGCATCGTCGTCGGCGCGGGTAAGGCGTCGGCGGCAATGGCTGCGGGCCTCGACGCGGCATGGCCTGACGTCGCGCTTTCCGGCGTCGTCGTCACGCGCCACGGCCATTCGGTTCCAGCCGGCCGTATCGAAGTGCTCGAAGCGTCTCACCCCGTGCCGGATGACACGAGCAGGACCGCGGCCCTTCGCATGCTGCGCGCCGTCGAGGGGCTTTCTGCAGACGATCTCGTCATCGCCCTGATGTCCGGCGGTGGCTCGGCGCTGATGACCCTGCCGGCATCTCCGATGACTCTCGCCGACAAGCAGGCGGTCAACCGGGCACTCCTTGCAAGCGGCGCGACGATTGCCGAGATGAACGTCGTCCGCAAACATCTGTCCGCGATCAAGGGCGGTCGGCTGGCGCTGGCCGCCCGTCCCGCCCGCGTCACGACCCTTGTGATCTCAGACATTCCCGGCGACGATCCCGCGGCGATTGCCTCCGGTCCCTCGCTGCCGGACAGCAGCACGAAAGCCGCTGCGCTGGAGATCGTTGGCCGCTTTGCAATCGACCTGCCGGAAGCGGCGCGGCTTGTGCTCGAACAAGCGGACGAGACACCCAAGCCCGGCGAGATCGATGCTGATGTCCGCATCCTTGCCGCTCCATTCCATGCGCTTGACGCTGCGGCCAGCGCCGCCCGGGACGAAGGCCTGACGCCGATCATCCTTGGAGACGCGATCGAGGGCGAGGCACGGGAACTCGGAACCGTGATGGCCGGCATCGCCCGGTCGGTCGCGAGACATGCGCAGCCGGGCCCTGCCCCCGCGGTGCTGCTGTCCGGAGGCGAGACGACGGTGACGATCGGGCGCGGGCCGGCGGGACACGGCGGCCGCAACACCGAATTCCTGCTGGGGCTTGCCGTCGCCCTGTCCGGCGCATCCGATATCTGGGCCGTCGCGGGCGACAGCGATGGAATTGATGGAACGGAAGATGCGGCTGGCGCTTTGATCGGTCCGGATACGCTGCGGCGCGCCGCCGCGAATCTGCTTGACGCACGGGCGCATCTGGCTGCCCATAACAGCTATACGTTCTTCGACCTCCTTGGAGACCTCGTGCGCACCGGGCCGACGCTTACGAACGTCAATGATATCCGTGCCGTGCTGATCGCAGCCGGCCAGCCACCGACGAGGTGATTCATGCGTCGTCATCGACGAGCCAAGATCGTTGCAACCGTTGGTCCAGCAAGCAGTTCCCCCGAGATGCTCGAGGCACTGCTGCTGGCGGGCGTCGATACGTTCCGCCTGAACTTCAGTCACGGAACACAGAGCGATCACGCACGCATTCACGCGGCGATCCGAAAGCTGGAACAGGACGTCGGCCGGCCGATCGGCATCCTGATGGACCTCCAGGGCCCGAAGATCCGCGTCGGCACCTTGCGCGATGGAAAGATCGCCGCAATGGCCGGAGAGACCATTCGGTTCGTCTTGTCCGGATCGGAAGGCGACCGAACCGCAATTCCCCTCCCGCATCGGGAGATCTTTGCCGCCGTTGCCCCCGGCCATGACCTTCTGATCGACGACGGCAGGGTCCGCGTTCGCGTTACCGGGCTCGGTGACGATTTCATCGAAGCCAAGGTGATCGTCGGCGGCACGATCTCGAATCACAAGGGCGTCAATCTGCCGGGTACGGTCCTCGATCTTTCACCGCTGACCGCGAAGGATCGCCTCGATCTGGAGTTCGGCCTGAAACTTGGCGTGGATTGGGTTGCGCTGTCGTTCGTGCAGAAGCCCTCGGATATCATCGAGGCGAGAGGCCTCGTCGGGGACCGCGCTGGCCTGATGGCCAAGATCGAGAAGCCGGCAGCGCTCGAACGGATCGACGATATCATCCAGCTGTGCGACGCCATCATGGTTGCGCGGGGAGATCTCGGCGTCGAAATCCCGCATGAGGACGTGCCGGGGCGCCAGAAGGAGCTGGTGCGGGCCTGCCGTCTCGCGGTGAAGCCCGTGATCGTCGCCACGCAAATGCTGGACTCGATGGTCGCGGCCCCGACGCCGACACGTGCGGAAGTCTCCGATGTTGCGACCGCCATCTATGATGGCGCAGACGCCGTGATGCTGTCGGCGGAGTCCGCGACAGGCCGATATCCGCGCGAGGCGGTCGAGATGATGGACCGCATTATCCGCAGCACCGAACAACACAAGATGTACCGCTCGATCGTCGAGGCGACCCAGCCCGGCGAAGAGCAAACGCCACCGCATGCCGTGGCAACGGCGGCGGCCGATCTCGCCTCCGTGGTTCACGCCGCAGCCATTGTGGCCTATACGTCGAGCGGCACCACGGCCGCACGCGTCGCGCGGAAGCGGCCGAGCCGCCCGATCCTCGCCATCACCCCAAGCCGCGAAGTGTCCCGCCGCCTGTGCCTGCTTTGGGGGGCTCACAGCGTGCTTTCCGACGACGTTCAGAGCTATGAGGAGATGGTCGAGCGCGCAACAACATTCGCGCATGCAGAGCAGTTTGCATCGAGTCGCGATCTGCTGGTCGTGGTCGCCGGCATTCCCTTTGGACAAGCGGGAACAACCAACAATCTACGGGTCGTATCGCTGCCCTGAGAGAACCGTCGGCCCGAGCGATTGCATCATCAGCGCACCGCGCGGCGAGGTGAACGCGACGGTCGCGCGCATCCCGATCGCCTAGGTCAGCATCGAGATGATCGACTGAAGCTGATCGGATGCCGACGTCACGAGCCCGTCGAACGATGTCTGGCCGTGAGCTGCGGCTCGCAGAATGCATTCCGCAACAGCGGCCTTGAGACCGAACACGGATTGATCCGCCGGTACGCTTGCCATGACCGCATCCAACGCATCGCGCATCGTCTGGATCAGTTCGGCGCTGTGCTTCATGGCTGTCCCTCCGCGGGCTCAAAATAAGCCGGCCGTACAGGGTCGCCACTCACAAGCGCGCGATTCCAAATTGCCTTTTCTTAATGCAGTGACAGATACGTGAACCGGCGAACGCTAGAGCTCTCTCTCGGCAAGCTTGCGAAACGCGTCGGGCACCGAATGAACCGCCTCCAGCGCCGCTGAACCATATCCGATCGCCTCCCAGCCAAAGCGATCGCGGATCTTGTCGATCGCACGGTCCGCCGCCCAGCGGGCCATCCCTGTCGGACTTCCAGGCCGAAGCGCTTCGTCCTCCAGTCCGAGTGGAAGCTCCAGTGCAAGATCCCAATGCTCCTCGAGATGCGAAATCGAGATCGCCAGCAGCGAGATGATCTTCTCGCCGGGATGGTCGGCAAGAGCAGCGCGCACCAGATTCTCGGCGAACCGCGCCAGGACGATGGTCGTGCACACCGGCGCATCGAGCGTCATCGAGCGCGTCACCGACTTCAGGTCGGCGAAGCGGACGCGCACCGTCACGGTTCGTCCAGGCCGTGACTTCGCCCGAAGCCGCGTGGCGACGCGGTCGGCGAGATGAAGCAGCGTAGGCCGGATGACTTGCTCGATCGCAGGCTTTCGGCCAAGTGCAGATTGTGCTCCTGCCGATCGCGCGCGCCGGTGTGGCTTGAGCTGTCGCGGATCGCGATTCCAGGCCAGCGCGGCGAGTTTCTCGCCCGCTGCCGGACCGAGCAAGTGCGTCAGCGACCGTTCCGACAATTTGGCGAGCTGACCGATCGTCGCGACGCCGATCGCGTCCAACCGGGTCCTGGTGACCGGCCCTACTCCCCACATCAACTCAACCGGCAATTCGTGAAGGAAGCTCAGCTCGGCGTCGGGATCGACGACGACGAGTCCGTCGGGCTTCGCGACCTGCGAGGCGATCTTCGCCAGATGCTTGGTGCGGGCGACGCCGACCGAGATCGGAAGGCCGAGCTCGCTGCGTACGCGCCACCGGATCGACGCGGCTATTTCGGCAGGCGTTCCGAACAGGTGAGTGCAGCCGGCAACGTCCGCAAACGCCTCGTCGATCGAAATTCGCTCGACCAGCGGCGTGAAGTCGCCGATCACCTTGATGGCCGCGTCACCCAGCCGCTGGTAATCGCTGAAATGGCCGCCGACGAAAACCAGTTGCGGGCACAGTTGGCGCGCTTCCCGCCCCGACATGCCGCCATGCACTCCGAAGGCCTTGGCCTCATAGGACGCCGCCAGCACAACCCCGCCCCCGACGGCGATCGGCTTGCCGCGCAGCGACGGCTCGAGCAGCTGCTCGACCGATGCGTAAAATGCATCCAGGTCCGCATGAAGGATGGTGGCTGCGGCTGCCATCTCGACCCGCTCATCCCTGACCCGACCGAAGCCGCCCGTCTCCGGACGTGGAAACTAGCAATAGAACAAAATAGGAACATTTTGGAATCGAGTCAATCCAGCACGCGTCGTCACGGCCGCTGGCGCAGCGAACGAGCCAGCTTCGTCAACGCGCGCTGCCACTGCGCGCGCCGCGCGAGGGAGTCTGCCGGCTCTCCTTCAGCCGGCCTCGCCCATCGCCCCCGATCTCGGCAGCGGGAGATCGAAGTGGGAGTTGCTGCGAGGCATCGACGCAAGGCACATCGGCGGATCGTTCGAGAGCATGACGGCGGCCTCTGCGATGCACGACCGCACGCAGCTTTGCGCGTATTGCCGCACCGGCTCACTCATCAGCCGGCTGACTTTGCCGCGCAGGGCTTTTCGGGTAGATATTTTGCAATGACCGACCAATCCCATCAGGTGGACTTCCAAGCTGCGGCCCACCTTTACAAATGGCCTTCTCTCAACAACTCGAGGCGAGAGGATCGCGCGCCCTATATGGTCGTCAATGGAACGCTCGACCAATGCATTCGGGATTTCATGGGCAAGCCCGAGAAGACGCGACATCTTTACGAGATCCGGACCAAGTCGCAGCCTCCCCTCGTTCCCGACGTGCTGTCACCCGAGCATGTGATCGAGCTTTCCAGGCTTCGCGAGTTTCTCTGAGGCGCGCAACGAACGCGATCCCGACGCGTGTCGTTTGCGGGCCGACTTATCCATCTGTCGTAGGTCTGGTGCCGGATTGTTTGCCCCTTGGCGAGCCGGTACACTTGCTTGACTCCCTGACTGACCGACGTCCGTGCCGGCATGATTGATCCGCTTCGACCCCGCTGAGGCTCGCACGTCGCCTGCACGGGAGCGGAACGGCGGCACGGCCGGTTGAGGAGCATCGCGAGGCGCCGCATGAGGTTCAATCTGGCGATCTTGAGTGTGCTGGCCGCAAGGCCCGGCCAGCGGATCGCGATCGACGAGGTAAGCCGCGAGGTCAAGCGCATGATCGCGGCCGGCGATGAAGCCACGCAGTCGAAGCGGCCGTCCGAGCTTGGCGACGCCGACGTCTTCCAATCGGGATGGGCATCGATCAACGACGCGGGCCTGCAGATCACCGATTCGGGACTCTCGCTGTGGCGCTCGCTTGAAACCGCCCGAATCGAACAAGGACCCGATCGACAGGAAGCGGAGCGATTGGACGCCGCTACGGCCGACACGCGCCATTACGTTGCGGATACTGCGATCGACCGCCCCGACGACGTTGATCTCGAGCTCCCCGGTATGACGCGCGAGGACCACGACGACCGCCAGCCATCCGGCGCGGGCCGTTCGGCTACCGCTCCCGGCATCCCCTCGGCGCACTCTCCGGTCGTCGCTGCGCCTGCACTCGGCGCCTTTCAAGAGGCGAACCGCGTGGTGGCTGCGCGGCTGTCCGGTCTGGTCAGCTTCCTCGGCACGATCAAGCCGAAATTCGCCGCCGCGCGGCAACGGCGATCCGCGGAGGATGTCGGGGATCGTCGTGCCGATCGTCGAGGCGGATTGACGGGGCTGGCGGTGGCGTGCCTCAGCCTGATCTCGGTCGTCGCTTGCGTTGCCGCCGCGATTGCACTTGGTCAGCTCTCTTCGCTGAAGTCGGACATTGCCGCGTTGCGGCGGGAGATCGCGCCGCTGAGGGAACGCCTCACCAGACTCGAACAGGTCGAAGTCGCAAGACGCGATGCCGCCCAGCAGCAAGATGCGCAAGACAGGGCCGAGGCGGAAAAGAAGCTGGCTGACGGCGCAGGCGAACAGGCCGCGCTCAGCCTCTCGCGTGAAGAGATTCAGTTGATCAGGGAGTACATCAAGGCAGCGCCTTCGGCCGGCGCAGCAGTCGCGCCGATCAACGTCGGCGATCCCGTCACCGGCGGAATGATTCCGCTGCCGTCGTCGTTGACGGAAAAAGTGCCGCGGCTTCTCGGTGCGAGATTCGCCACCCGCAACGGCGCCATCGTCATCAGCACACGAAACAGCCGCCGCATCGATGTCGTGCTGATGCCGAACTAGATCGTGGCGAGGTCAAGTCGCAGGGGCGAGCTGCCAAAATATCGAAAACAACCCCATGCAAAGGAGCCGGCGGACCCGGCAACTCGACGCGTCGGGCAAAATTTGGTATTATTATACCCCTAAGAAATCGTGCAGAGGCTCGTGAACCGCTGTCAACCTACGGCTGATTGTTCGGCGGCCGCTCGATGAACTTCCGGCTACCGTTGAGAAGCTCGAGGTTGTTGGCGATGACGGGGTTGCCCGGATCGAGCGAATACGCCTTCTCGAACTTCCGCCGCGCGCCGTTCAGATTGCCGCGCAGCATGAGGGAATAGCCCTGATCGTTGAGGATCTGGACGGTCTCGCCGCCAAGCCGGATCGCCTGCGCATAGGCCTGATCGGCAAGATCGAAGCGGCGCAACTTGTCATAGCTCGCCGCGAGGCCGACCCAGGCCGTCACGTCCTTCGGCGCCTTCTCGACAGCTTCCTTGAAATAGCGCTGCGAGATTCCGTAATTGCCGCGGTTGTAGTGCTCGAGCCCCATCCGCACCGGTTCGTCGGAGGGATAGTATTTGACGTCGGTCGGCTCCTGCACGGGGTCGCCGCCTGGCGGATCCACGGGGGCGACGATCGCAGCCTCCCGCGTCGTGTAGTCACAGGCCCCAAGGCCGGTCGCCAAGCCGCAACAGATCAACGCCGGTGCGAGGCGATGCAATCCTCGCCCCGTCCCCCAAGTCCAGCGCATCCCCTGCACCATTCGAAGATCCATCGCAAAACTACCTACGAAAACAGACGGCACGACCGAAATACCGAGGTCCGCCGAAACCTAACGTCGCATTTCCCTTCCGAATCCCTGCCCCGGCACTTGTCCGACGCTGCAAGGATATTACCTGCCGCCTCCGCCGACCCCGACGGCCACCGATCCTCCGGTCCCTGCGCCCAATCCGGTCGTGTTGACGTTCTGAATCGTGGTGACAGGCGGCGGCTGGCCCATCGCCTTGGTCGGATCACCCATGTCGGGAAGCTGATCCAGCGGGCGTTGCTGAGTGCCATAGCGCGTTATCGCAGTGCCCGTGCGCCGCGCGTCGTAGGCGATCCTGCGATCGCCGACATAGGCCGGCCATGGATGGATCGTGTGGGTGACGGCGTTGACCTCCTTGGCGTTGCCGGCGCTCATCGTGATGGTGTCGGACCGCTGCACGTAGCGGTCCATCTCGTCATGACCATAAACGCCGTAGCAGCCGCCGAGCAGGAAGGGCGCGAGCAGAGCGAGGTATCTGACGGTCATCTCTCGCCTCCCCTAGTTCAAGGTCTTCACGACCGGCTGGTTCGCACCGACGGCCGGTGGCGGAGCCGGAACAACAGCGTTTGGCGCGATGATGTGACCATAGGGTCCCTTCACGTCGCCGCCGGAATTCACGTAGTCGTCGTAACGCTTGCGGACTTCCATCTGGCCATTGAGGAAGAAGTCGACGTCATTGGCCGGCAGGCGGGAATCGAGGGGCGATGCCAGTTGCTGGCCGGGCGCTGCCGGCGCGACGAGGCGCGGCGTCACGATGATGACGAGATCGGTTTCCTGCTGCTGGTACGACTTGCTGCTGAACAGGGATCCGAGCACCGGCACCGAGCCGATCCAGGGCAATTGCGAGACGTCCTGCCGGTTGCGGGTCTGCAAGAGGCCGGCGATGGCAAAGCTCTGGCCGTCGCGCAACTCGACCGTGGTGCGTGCGTCACGGCGGCTCAGCGCCGGGATGGTCGTTCCGGCGATGCTCACCGCGTTGGTAAAATCGAGCTCGCTGACCGAGGGCTCGACGCGAAGGTTGATCACTCCGCGCGACAGCACGGTTGGCACAAAGGCAAGTTCGACGCCGAACTTCTTGTAGTCGATGCTCACGGTCGGCAGTGCGCCCGGGACCGGCGACGAGGCGACCGGCACCGGGATCTCGCCACCTGCCAGGAATCGCGCAGCATCGCCCGAAAGAGTGGTCAAGTTCGGCTCTGCTAGCCGGCGGGCCAGCCCTTTTGTTTCCAGTGCGGTAATCAGAAGGTCCACGGAACTGCCATTGCTGGTTCGAAGAATGCTCGTCAACAAGCTTCCGAACGGGGGCGCAACCACGCCGCCAGCCGAACCAACAAGCGTTCCGATCGTTCCCAGCACTGGAAGGCTGCCAGCAGGATTGGCACCAACAGGAGTGCTGCTGGTACCAGGGATGGCGCTGACACCACTGATGGGCACAGTATTGATACTATTGACACCGCCAATGGGAGTTCGGCCAGCGACTGCGACGCCGCCCAATCCCGAATTGGCAATATTGGTCCCATTGGCGTTGGCCGCCATGAGGTTCACGCCGAGATCGCGTCCCGCCTCGCGGCTGACCTCGAGGAAGCGCACCTCGAGCATGACCTGCTGCGGCGCCGCAACGCTCATCGCATTGACCACGATGGCGTCCTTGGGAACGCTGCCCTGGGCAATCGTCATCGCCCGCTCGGCGGAGACGGCATCGGTGGCCGTTCCGCTCAGCACCACCTGCCCTTCGGAGGCGGACACGCGAATGCCGCGTGTGCCGGTGCCTGACTGGATGTTCTGCTGCAAATTGCCGATATCGAGCGTCACCTCGACATCGAGAATGCCGATCTGCTTCATCGAGCTGTCGAACAGGATGACGTTGGTGGTGCCGGTCTTCCTGCCCTGGACGTAGATCAGGTGATCGCTCAGCGACTTCACGTCGGCGATATCGGGCGAGCCCGCGACGATCGACGAGAACGCCGTATCGACCCTGAAGGTGCGCGACTTGTTGACGGTCACCCGGACGCGCTGGACGTCGCTCATCTCGCTGACGAAGACGCCGCTGGACGACGGTGCCCGCCGGTCGGCGGCGGCAGCAGGATCGGAGAAATGAAACAGGGCGATCGCAGCGCCAAACGCCATCGCGCTCAAGGCAACCAGCCCAAGTCCCGCATCAACCGAAACGCGACTTCCCATCATGCCAATCCCCTTCGCCGCGTCTCCGCGACGATCCCCGTAAATCTACGACCTCGGCGTCCCGATCACTCCCGTTCGTCCACCACGCCGTAGAGCTTACAGTCTGTCCGACTACAAATAGTTACTCGCGAAAATTCCCATTTCCCCGCGCACCGAGTACTCACCCGGGTCGCAAGGCCGCTAATGGCGGCTGGTAGATCATCCCCCGCTACGCGCCTCGATTGCAAGGAGAGAGGTCCGCCCGGCTGCGGCAACGCGGGAGAAAACTCCCCGTTGTTGCCAGCGCGCACCACTTCCATAGCCCGCCCGGGCTATTCCCGGCCGCCCAACGGGCCGAGCCGCTCCGCCGGCCGCCCAAGCCGGCGCCGCCGATCAGCCTCGCCGAATCGGGTTCTGCTCAGAAGGGAATCGTGGTCGACACGCTCGGCGCGTTGAGGGACGTGCCCCAGATCGGCATGATCATGGCAAAGCCCGATAGGGATGCTGTCACCGTCAGCGCCGAGGCGCCTGCCGTCGTGGTCACCGTCGGCGTGAGACTGGCGCCATACAGGAAGGGAGCAACGGCCTGCTTCTGCGCAAGCGTCAGATAGTCACCGGTACAGCTGGATGGTGAATTGGACGCCAGCACAGCGGGCGTGTAGCAGCTGATCATGTTCGCCCGGGCCCCGGCATCCGCAAGCAGGCGCAGCGACTGCATCGTGATCGCGTAGCGTCCGAAATCAAAGACGGCGAAGATCAGCGTGAACAGGGGCACAGCAATGAGGCAGAACTCGAGAGCCGCCACCCCGCGCTGGTCGAGCCTTTTCATCACTGCACCAGGCGCACGGTTTGAACGTTGGGCCTTGCTGCCCCATCCGACGAACACTTACTGTTGTCCAGGCTCGTATTGCCCTGGAAACTCACCGCGTAGGCTATGACCTGATAGCAACCGGTGCCGGGGGCACTCGACGAGCTGTTGCCTCCGTATGTAACTGGTGCATTCGGGATATAGACCGTGCCATTGAAATAGCTGGTCGAAGTGCCACTGATATTGACGCCTTGCTTCGAATACGCCTCACCGTCATAGATCAGCAGATCCGTCATGAGGGCCTTGACCGATGCTGACAATACGGACGGTCCAGTAGGCGACTTCATTGCCGTGAGCTGGATCGTCGGGGTCCCTGTAATGGTGAGCGTCGCTCCCGCGAAAAATATCAGGGTCGCCGTACCGGTTATGGTCGGATTCATATTGATCTTGACGTTCCCCGAAAAATAGTAGGTGCCGTTTAATGCGCCGCTGAACGTCGGATTATTGGAGCTATTGTAACAGCTGCATGTCTCATATGGCTGGGGTACTGCGTTGTTGTTATTGTTCGCGAAATCTGACGTCTTCAACGCGGACAGTGCCGTGTTGACTGCACTTAGCGGATCAGGGATCGGTTGCTGATAGGTTTGCACGCCGGTGCATTGACTTCCGCCCGTCTGGGAGCAGCCGCCGACCGTGTAGCTCGGTGCATTCACCGAGATGCCCGAATTGCCGATGAAGCCGATCGCGTTCGACGCGCTGCTGTCCGACGAGATACCGCAGTTTGCTGACGATACCGTAGCGCTGCCCTGGAAAGTAACGGGGTCCTTCAACGCCAACACGCATGGAGGTTTCGCCAAGCTATCGAGCTTGGCGACCGCCGTCGCGGCGATCGTGACCGTCGACAAGCCAAGCACCTGAGCCAAATATCCCGGCTGCTGCTGGCTGATGGTGGCCTGAACGTATGTCCCCGCCACCCCGTTCCACGACGTCAGCGAGGCGACCTGGACGGTCCGCGTGACGCCGCTGGTCGCCACACATCTGGAGCCGGGATAGGCGGTGTCGCCGGAATTGCAGAACGTATTCTGAGCCGCCGCCTGCTTGCCGCGGTAATCGTATGTCTGGGTGTTGTTGCAGGTCGTGCCCGGCTGCGGGGCGCTGTCGCACGCGAGCCGCAAGGCGCCGGCATAGGCAGCCGCATCAGCCGCACCCTGGGCGCGCTGCTGGGTGACGTACCACGACCCGGCTTCACCGCCGAGCGCCATCATCCCGATCAACGGGATCAACGCAATCACAGTTGCGAATGCGGCCGAGCCGCGACGGCAATGAAGCACGTTACGCATGGAACACCTCATTGAAACCGTTCCGAATAGGTCAGCGTGAACGAACAAGGATTGGTATTGGTGCTGGTGCAAATCGCCGACCTCAACACCATTGGCGTCAGCGTGATCGTCGTTGAATAAACGTAGTACTTCGGCTGGGACGGATCAGAATTGGTCGAATCGCAGACCGCATTGCTCTCGCCACAGATGAGCTGGATGCTGGGGATCGGATAACGGGAATCGGCCTTGGCGAGCGCGGCTGTCGCCCAGCTGGATGCGTTCGTGACGTCGCCCGGCGGGGAATACTGGATGGACTGTCCGAACCCGCGCAGCGCTGCGAGCGCCTGGATGTATTGAAAGCCCGCCAGCGCGAGGTCGGCAAGCGGCAGCAAAATAACCAGGAACAGGAAGGCGAAAACGAACAGCATCTCGAACGCGACGGCGCCGCGTCGATCCGCGATCAGGGAACGCCTGCCGATCACTCGGCTTTTCCAGCTCTGCATCGCCGCTCACCAGACATAGGGAATCAATCTCCAGCGCGACGCCTCGTAGCTGGAATATTCAGGAAGCGTGCGCCGAAGCACGTCCTCCTCGTAGTGAATTCGCCAGACCTGGATGCAGATGTGCAGGATCAGCAGGCCCACGGTCATCCAGCTCAGATGCTGCAGCACGACACCAAGGAACACGATTTCTTCCGACAGATAGAGCGGGTGCTTGATCCACCGATACGGCCCGGTTTGCACCACCGAACGCGCCTGCGGCACCAGGCTGAACGACCGTCCGAGATGACGAACGGTCACGAGGATCATGATCATGCCGGTCAGCACGAAAACCGCAGACAACAAATTCGGCAATGCGCCCTCGGTCTTCTCGAAAAACGTGATCGTCCATGGCCAGTAGGTGCCGACGAACGCCGCAATCCTCGGCAGCAGGCCTTCGGCCTGCGCCTTTGCGGGGCCGCGGATCAGGATCAGCAGCGCCAGCATCAGGTAAAACACCGCGACGAGAAAGTTCGAGACGAGCGACGGCCATGGCTGCCCCGTCTTCGCAAGATTGGTCGTCACGGCAAGTCCCAACAGCAGGAACCATGCGCTGCCCAGGAATCGGGTCGCCCGATCGTAGGCCAGGTTCGTCGAAAGACTCATTGCAGCTGCGCTCATGGCTCAATTGCCGAGGTTGGAGAATGTACGGATCAAATGAAGGAACGGGCTTCCGCCCAGAATGACGAACATCGCCGGAAGCAGGAACAGCACCATCGGAACGGTCAGCTTGGCGCCCAGTTTGTGCGCCCGCTCCTCGAGCTTGGTGATGCGTTCGCGGCGCAGATCGACTGCGATGCTGCGCAGCGCCTGACTGAGCGGCGTGCCATATTGCAGGCTCTGGCTGACCATGGTGCCGAAGCGACGGAGGCCCTCCGACGTGGACGCAAGCTTCTCGAACGCGTCGGCACGGTTCGGCAGGATCCGCAGATCATCGAGAAGACCGCGCAGCACGTGGGTGATAGCGGGATTGGTCTCCCGCATCTCCTCCGCCACACGCTCAATCGCGCTCTCCAGGCCCATGCCGGCTTCGCTGCAAACCACCAGCAGATCGATGGTGTCCGGCGTGCCGAGCCGGATCGCGGCATCGAAGCGTCGCTTCACGACCAGCAAGATCAGGCGCGGAATCATGATTCCAAACGCCAGGCCAAGCAGCGTGAAGATCATCACGTCGCTGAACGGCCGTCCAAGAATCTGCGAAATAGAGAAAGCCGCGATCGGCAGCACATATGTGCTGACCGTCTTGAAGCCGATCCAGATCGGCAGGGTTCGATAGTGATTGAACCCTGCCGACTGAAGAACCATCCTCAGCTGGTCGAGATTTTCCTGGGCGTAGTAGCGCCTGTAGCGCATGCCGACCGATGAAAGCCAGCCGATCAGATCCTTCGAATTCGATCGATCGGAGATGCCCAGCACGGCATTCGAGACACGCGTGTCCAGGGTGCGCAGATGTATTTCGCGAATGACCAGCAGGAAGGTCGCGGCCGCGAGTGCGACGGCAAGCGTGGCAAAACCGAGAACAGCCGTCATAGGGTGGTTTCCCTTCTGACCATCCAACGGATCACGAAATGCCCGATCAGGACCGAGCACGCCGCATAAGCGAGCAGCACGTTTCCTTGTGGATCGAACAACAGCAGGTCGACCGACTGCGGATTGATCAGGTAAAGCAGCCCGCCGATAACGACCGGCGCACAGGTGAGCGCACGCGATGAAAAGATGACCTCTCCCGCCAAGGCCTTCGCACGCGCCGCCAGCGCGACCCGCTGACTCACGGTCTCGCCCAACGTCTGCAGCGTTTCCGCCAGGCTGCCGCCGGTCTTCAGTTGCACCGCGAGGGTTACCGCAAACATCGCATACTCCGACACCTGCGTTCGCTGATAGATCTCCTCGACGGCTTCCTCGGGCGACCTGCCCAGGTTCAATTCATGACAGACGATGGCAAATTGCCCGGATGTCGGTTGCGGCATCTCGCGGGCGATGGTGCGAAAAGCTTCGTGCACGGGCAATCCGGACCGGACAGTACTCGTCACCAGCTGGACCGCATCGGGAAGCTGCTGGAAGAGCTGGTTTGCAAAGCGATGTTGCTGCCATCCGAACAGACCGCGCACGACCATGATGGCGACGCCGACAGCCGCAATGGCTCCATAGGAGCCAGGGAACCGCAGGAATCCATTGACGTAGAGAATTCCTGCCGCTGCCATTCCCCCTGCAAGCAGCACATAGACCGGTCGTACGACGTACACCATATCAGGGCGGTAATTGGCAAAGCGCTGAAGCGCGCGCCAACGCGACGTCTTGGCCGCGCGACGGATGGAGACCAAGGCTGCTGCTTCAGCCGTCGGCAGCGCAATCTCGAGCTGGCGATCCATTCGTCTCTGTCGTGCGTCGAGCCAGAGGGTGTTGGCCCCAGCACACAACAGAAGCACCAGAACGATGATCAAGGGCGTCGACATCAGATGTGCCTCATCGCTTCTGCCCAGGCCCGATCGAGCCCGTAATAGACGAGGCGGCTCTTGAACTTCGGAACCGCATTGGTGGAGCGGTAGGTGCCGGATATCCGCCCCTGGACATCCTCGTCCTTGTACTCGAACAACGCGATGTCGTTGGTGGTGATCACCTCGCCCTCGAGGCCGATCACCTCGCTGATCTGCACGATGCGGCGCTGGCCATCCCGCATGCGCTCGACCTGCACAATCAGATCCAGGGCGGCGACGATCTGGGAGCGGATTGCGCGCGATGGCAGATTGACCTGCCCCATCTGCACCATGTTCTCCACGCGGGTCAGCGCGTCGCGGGTACTGTTGGCGTGCACGGTGGAGATCGATCCATCATGGCCGGTATTCATCGCCTGCAGCATGTCGAACGCCTCGGCGCCGCGCACCTCACCGACGACGATGCGGTCCGGACGCATACGAAGTGCGTTCCACAGAAGGTCGCGCTGGGTCACCTGGCCGGTGCCCTCGAGGCTGGCCGGACGGGTCTCCAGGCTGATCACGTGCGGCTGCTGAAGCTGCAGCTCCGCCGCGTCCTCAATCGTGACGATGCGCTCGCTATGGTCGATGAACTGACTCAAGGCGTTCAGCAGCGTCGTCTTGCCGGAACCGGTGCCTCCGGAGACCAGGACGTTGAGCCGGCAGCGGGAGGCGATCTCCAACAGCTGTCCAAGCGCGGCGGTCATCGAGCCGTTTTCGATCATCCCGGCGATGTTCAGACGCCGGTTCGGAAATTTTCGGATCGAGATGCAGGGGCTATGAATCGCCAGCGGCGGCAGGATGATGTTGACACGGCTGCCGTCCGGCAGACGGCAGTCCACCATCGGGCTGGATTCATCCACCCGCCGGCCGACCTGCGAGGCGATCTTCTG
This sequence comes from Bradyrhizobium sp. USDA 4503, assembly GCF_054055815.1. Classification (NCBI taxonomy): domain Bacteria; kingdom Pseudomonadati; phylum Pseudomonadota; class Alphaproteobacteria; order Hyphomicrobiales; family Nitrobacteraceae; genus Bradyrhizobium; species Bradyrhizobium sp. USDA 4503. The sequence goes on along the minus strand of NZ_JBSRXS010000001.1, from coordinate 400,611 downwards.
TGCGACCGAGGCGATATGGTCATTGTCGCGAAACCGGACCGCGACCCGTTCCAGCTTGCCGGCCCGCTCGACATAGACGTTGCTCGGCCCGTTGATCATGATGTCGTTGATCGTCTCGTCGAGCAGAAGCGGACGCAGCGGCCCGTAGCCGGTCATGTCGTCGGCGATCTCCTCCGCCAGGAAGAGCTGCTCGCGGCCCGACAGCTCCAGCCGCTCCTGGTTGGCGATGCCGTGGATGATTTCCTCGATCTGCCGCCGCAGGACGTCGCGGGGAACGGTCGCGGCCACCGACGGCTCGATCTGCTCGATGACCCGTTCGCGCAGGGATGCCGACATCACCGGATGGTGGGTCGCAGGTTCTTCATGCTTCGGCGCCGATGCAAACAGGCTGGACGCCGGTGACGCCACGCTCGGTTCCACCGGCGGCAAGGGTGGCGGCGCCGGCCGCGCGCTTGGCGCCGCTGCCGGGGCGTCCGGCACCGCTGCGGGCATCCGCACTGGCATTTCGTCTGCGCGCCTGCCGAACTTTTTCATAGCCCGAGCCACCTCTTCCACCCGGCCCTCTTCTTGGCACCGACGCCGGTGATTTCCCGTACGATCGGGGCAAGGTGGCGCCGCAGACCGGATACGTGCTTCAGAGCCGGAACGCCGAGGTTGACCGCCTGGGTCATTCCCTTGCCGAGATCCGGGATCACCATGTCCGGCTCGGCGCCCAACGCCTTGACGATCGTCGCCCTCGGCAGACCGCCGGCGCGGTCGGCGCGATTGAGCAGGGTAAACACCCGATCCTTGCCCGCGATGTTGGTGACGGCGTTGCGCAGCGCATGGGCATTGCGCAGGCCGGTGACTTCGGCCTCCAACAGCACCAGCACATGACGGGACATCTGAATGACCGGATAGATCGATGCCGGGAACGGCACCGGCACATCGACAACGACGTAGTTGAACCGCTGACGGAGCAGGCCCAGCACGTGCCGCACGCCGGCTTCGGTGATGTCGAGCTTGGCATCGAGCTCCTCGTCGCCGGAAATCAGGCAGACCCGATCGTTCACCTCGATCGCGGCCCGTTCGAGAAACAGCGTGTCGGCCCGCATCGGGTTTTCAAGGGCGATGCGGAGGCCGGGTCCAGGACGAACACCCAGCATCACCGCGGTCTCGCCGCCCTGCAGATGCAGGTCGAGCAACGCCACCTTGGCCTTGGTGGTTTCGGCCAGTTGCAGCGCGAGGTTGATCGCGACGCTGGTCGCTCCGGCGCCGCCCTGCGCACCGCAGATCGACACCACGTGCCCGCCGCGGTCGTTCTGGGCCGGCGCGACGTCCCCGATCAGCTTGGGACGCAGCTGGTCGAGCACCATATCCCTGGTGATCGGCGTCGGCAGGTATTCAGTAAGGCCGATCTCCATCAGCTCGCGGTAGAAGATGATCTCCCTGTTGTCGCCAATCAGGGCCACCTTCACATCGGGCGGACAGACACTGGAGAGGCGTTCCAGTTCAGTGAAGGGATCATCGATCCCGCTGATGTCGGTCACCAGCGCGTACAGATCGGTGTCGGTCTCGAGCATGCGTGTCGCATGACGGATGGTACCGCGCCGGATCACCAGATTGCTGCCGTCGAGACCCTTGCGGAGGGCTGCCGCGCTCAGCTCGTCATTGACGAAGCAGACGATGCGGTTGCGCGCGACAAGAGACGTCGTCTCTTCGGGTTGTTCCACCACTGCCATGTTCGCACTCATCAACGTTTCTCCGATCCCTTGCCGACGTCACTCGCTGCCGCTGTAGTCTGACGATCGAGTTCGGACGGCACGTCGCAGCCCGCGCGGGCGTCGTCGTCAAGATCCTGCCTCCTGACCGAGTATTGCTTGACCTCGCTGCCGGTATAGATCGCGACCGTCGTGCTCTGGCCGGCAATCGCACTCTGGCGCGCCAGCTCCGGCGATACGTCGCAGCTGGACGTTACGCTTGTGTCGGCCTTGCCCCACTGCTCGGCCGCAGCGCGGATGACGAGCGACAGCGTTCCGAGCTGCTTTGCGACGGCCACCTTCTTGACCTGATCCGGCTTGAGCTCCAGTGACACGGTCTGCGCCGTCTTGCCCGGGACGGCATTGGTGATCGGACGGCCGCCTTGCGCAATCTCCTGGTCGATCGCGATCACGCGCACATTGGACAGAACGGTTTCGCTGACGGCTCGCTTCACCGGCGCGGCCTTCTCGAACACCTGGGTCAGCACCACGTCGACATTGTCGCCCGGCCTGATCAGACCGGACACACCGGTCTCCTCGTCGACCTTGATGCTGATGGCGCGGCTGTCCGGCGCCAGGACGCTGGCAAGGAAGCCGCGATCCTTCGGACGCAGGATGTCGTCCAGTGTAATCGCGCTGCCGGCTTCGACGAACTTGCGAACCAGCGAACCGGGCAACCCGGCCTTGGAGTCAGGCGTTTCAAGGATCGCCCCCGCAGGGACACGGTTCGGTGCCGTCTGGCGCACCGCGAAATCTTCGTCCCGCGCCAGCGTTCCCTTCGAAAGCGGGCGGGTCGCGACAAAGTAGCCGACCGTCGCGGCCGCAGGCGCAGGCTTCTCTTCGACTGCCTGCGCAACAACCGGATCTGCAGGTCGGTTCATGCTGTAGGCGATCATTCCAAGCGCCGTAGCCGCAAGCAGCAGCACCATGATGATCGAGACACGGAGAGCGGACGACATGTCAAATTCCTTTGCTCAAAATGGCCCAGATACCGCCGCATGCGATGGCGACCCCGTAGGGAAGCGGTGCATGTCGCAAATGACGCCAGCGCTCGACCGCGTAGACCCGGCGCATCAGCGATGATCCGACGGGCGCCAGCCTCGGTTGGGGCAGACGGCGCATCATCAGATGCACCGCGGCCAGAACGCCGCCGGCCAGTGCAGTTGCCGTCAACAGTTCAATCACGCCGGTCAGCGGCAGACCGATCGCCAGGGCAACCAGCAACTTGACGTCGCCACCGCCGATCGCTCCCCGCAGGTAAATCACGAAGAGCGCCAGGAACAGGATTGCGGCAACGATCAGCGACTGGCCGATCTGCATCGGACTGGCCAATTGGCCGACGATCCCAAGGAACGCCAGCGCCAGACAAATTTCGTTTCGGATCAACCGTGTCGCGATATCGATCGTTGCGACATACAACAACAATGCGATTTCCAGACACAAGGTCGTGGACGCAATCCAATTCATGAAATAATCGCCTTAGAAAAATGGCGGGGGGCAAAAAATAATGCCCCCCTCCGGAGCGCCGTCCCTCTGGACTTAGGCGCTAACCGCGTTGGCAACCGCGGTGCCGATCGAAGTGAGCGAGGTGGTCAGAACACTGCCAATGCCACTCGCGGTACCCGTACCGAACGCTGCGGAAACGGCAGCGACGATACAGGCGGCGACGATCACGTACTCGAACGACACAACGCCGTCCTTGTCCGTGCGCAAACGCCTCAATATTTCTGTGACCTTGATATATGACTGCAACATAGGAGAAAGCCTCCTTAAGGCTCGCGCACATCGCAATCCGGTTGACCGCTGTTGACAGAAAGAATCTGCCAACAGCATTCAACATCCGGAGTTAAGCGGAGACTGCGGTGGCGACCTTGCTGGCGATCGTGGTGATGGAGGCGTTCAGAACCGAGCCGATGCCGCTGGCGGTACCCGTACCGAACGCAGCAGAGACGGCGGCCACGATGCAAGCGGCGACGATCACGTACTCGAACGACACAACGCCGTCCTTGTCCGAGCGGAGACGCTTGAAGGCTTCGGTGGTCTGGATGTACAGCTTCAACATAGGAAAATATCCCTTTTACGATGAAATTTACGCAATACGTTGGCGGGGGGCAAAATCCGGGTGCCAACTAGCATTTTCTTATAATGCGTCGCGAGAAAACTGTCGATTGGTAATCGTTTATTAACCCTACCGGCGTAGCGGCGCACACCTTCTCCTCGGCGAGGCGCTCCGACAACGATGCACGAAACCCCTTAAATTGTAGGACTTTCGACATTTCACACTATTTCAACTTCGCTGCTCCGTGCGAATACGGTGACAGCGTCGGACGTGATGCTGTCACGACAACGACCTCGGAGGTGACGGTGTCACGATCCGGTTCCATTCCCCGATGGCCGTTTGCAGGATTGCTCGTTTCAGTAGCAGGTCCCCGAATCCCCTCCGAGCCGGCCGCAACCCTCCCCGTTGGATTGTCGCCACTGCGTGACCGCCAGCGGCGGCGGCTTGCTCCCGTCCGCCGGCGCGGCCGATAGCCTGCTGCGCTCCTCTTCGAGGAGCTGCGAATGCAGCTTCTGGATCTGGATGTTGCGCTCGAGCAGCGACATCGTTCTTGTCTGAACCTGCTCGGCCAGCGCCTTGCGCAGCGCATTCTCGCGGTCGAGCAGTTCGGGAAACGGCAGCAGCGGACGTACGAGGTCGGTCGCCTTGATCACGCAGGACGCCCGCGCCACGGCTTGCGCGATCTGATCCGGAAACGCGCTCCGGCATTCCGCGAGCGCGCCGCTCAGGTTGACCGTTGCCGCCGTCGGTGTCGGTACCGGTGCCGCCTCCGGTATCGTTGTCGCCGCTGGTGCCGGCTCTGTGGGCGCTGTTGCCGTCTCCGTTGTTGGCTCCGCTACCGGTCCCGCCTCCTTTTCGATGGCTTGGCGAGCGGCCCCGCAGCAGGTCAGCAGGAAGCAGAGCGCGACAACGACCAGGCATCGCGCGCGCTTCGGCCAAGCCTGTCCATCCCGATGCACCATCGGGTGTCCGGCGGGCGCAACAGCTGTGCCGCCATGCGTCGCGTTCCGAGAACGAAATGTCCGTGCAATCAGGGACGCAGAACCGCGCTCTCCACCGTGGCAAGCAATTCGTATTGGCAAAAATGACGTCTTCAAAAATGGCCCAGCGCGAAATGGCACCGGCCCCAGCTGATTGATTTTAGATACAATTTAGCTGTTCACGCAATAGCGACCTTGCGCATCGGCGGCCCGCAAGTCGATCGCGCCGCTGCGCTGCACTATTGGCGCAGCATCGGCGCGTGCGCCCGATGAGAACCGTGTCGACGGTTGGCGAAAATTTCCGCTTCTTCCCGGCCAAGCCCTTGCTCTAGGATTAGCCATTTCAGCTAGGGTGCTCACCCACGATGCGCCCGTGGAATTTCAGAACCACAGCATAAAGTGACTGATCCGGGCGTCATGGGGATTTGAGATGGCCGATCGCATTGCACTTTTCATTGATGGTGCGAACCTCCACACCACTGTCAAGAACCTCGGCTTCGAAATCGACTTCCGGCGACTGCTCTCGGAGTTCGGCAAGCATGGACAGATCGTTCGCGCCTACTTCTACACGGTCGTGAGAGACGACGACGAGTTCAGCAGCCTTCGGCCGCTGGTGGATTGGCTCGATTACAACGGATATGCGGTCAGGAGAAAGTTAGCCAAAACGCACGATGACGGCGAAGGGCGGCGGCGAATGAAGCGCAGCATCGGCATCGAGCTCGCGGTCGACGCATTGGAAATCGCGCACCGCATCGACCACGCGTACCTGTTCTCTGGCGACGGTGATTTGCGCGCCGTTGTCGAAGCCGTCAGGCGGGCTGGTGTCCGCGTGACGGTCGTTTCCAGCATCCGAACCAAGCCTCCCATGATCGCCGATGAGCTTCGCAGGCAAGCTGACGTCTTCCTCGAACTCGAAAGCCTCAGGGCATCGATCGAACGTCCAGCGCACCCGATCGCGCCCGAGTGAAATCGCGGGCGCCTCTTCCGGCGAGGAAGCAAAGCAGCTCTGCTTGTCCGTAAATCACCGAGTTGCGCGAGTCGGGCGCTGACATCACTATCCTCCAAACAACGAAACAGAGGGTAACACCCATGTGGAGGTCGGTCGGCTGCCTGTTGCTGTTCTTGGCGGCGACGAGCGCTGCGATCGCCGAACCTTCCCGGTTCACCTGCGACGCGCCGCGGGGCAAACGGGTGGAGCTCGGCCCGTCAGGCAAAGGCGGTGACGCCCAGTGGATCGATGACGATCTCGATACGGTCCGGCCCGCCGTCGTGATCGATGGCGACACGTTCACGGTCACCTGGGGGACATCTGTCGCGGCAGAAGGCAAGGGAGGAGCCAAGCTCACGACCTACGTCTTTGCGGCTGCCCGCCGTACCGCCGCGTCGATCTTTGCGACCCGCACCGACGACACCACGGCCGAGATTTTCCGGTTCTATTTTGGCGATAAGTCGCTCTACAAACTAACGAGCCGACTGGGAGGCCCCTCCGCGGACACCAAGGCCGCGCCCTTCGTTGCAACCTACCTGGCGACCTGTCGCCAGCAGTAGCCGGCTGCCGCCAACCTTAAGATGGGCTTAACTGATCTTTCATGTTCCGGTCCCCGGTGTTGCGGCTCGGCACCAGTTCGCGCGATCACAGAACATCATATAAATCACTGAATTTTAATAAAAATGTTTAGATTTGCGCGCACTGGACCTCGGATGGTTCGGCCCCCACTTAGGGCGCCTGTGTGGCTGAAATGTCATAGGTCGCGGAACTGTCCTTTGTTACCCTTTGGAGGATTCTACATAATATTTTTGTGAGTAGGGGCTGAGATTATGAAGTCGGCATACACGGTCATAGCGTGCCTATGTCTGGCGGCAACGCCAGCATGTGCCGAGGTTTTTTCTATTAATGATGCTTTGCGCCAGGCCATGCAGACCAACCCGGGTATCGGCGAGGCTTCGGCGAACCGGCGGGCGACGGAAAGCGAACTGCGGCAAACCCAAAGCACACTGCTGCCGCAGGTGCGCATTGACGCCAGCTACGGCCCGGAAAAATTCGATCAATCGCCGGGCTTCATCACCCCGAACATTCAGGCGGCACCGACCGTGGGCTCAGGACCATGGCGCAATGGCAGCCAGGAATCGGTCGTGGTGCGCCAGCTGCTGTGGGACGGTTTTTCGTCGATCTATGACGTCTGGCGCCAGACCGCGCGGGTCAATGCCGCCGCCTCCCGCGTCAAGGAGAGAACCGAGCTGCTGGCCCTCGACGCCGCCGAAGGCTACATGGACGTCGTCCGCTACATCCGTTTGGTCAGCCTCGCCCAGCAGAACGTCGCCAACCACGAGAAGATCTTTGCAAACGTGAACTCCCGCTTCTCGGGTGGCCGGGCCGGCGAAGGCGACCTGGAGCAAGCGCGGGAGCGCGTCGAAGCTGCCCGTGCGGCACTCGCCGAATTCCAGCGCAGCCTCGATGACGCCCGGGCAAAGTACCGCAAGGTTGTTGGCCTTGAGCCGATCAATGTTCGCTTCCCCGCCCCTCTCGCAGGATTGCCGCACAGCCGCGACGAAGCGCTGGCGACCACCCTCCGATTCAATTCGACGATCGCGGCGGCCCAGTCCGACGCCGACGCCGCCAAGCATGCGTTCAAGGCCACCGACGGCACGTTCGGCCCGAAATTCTATCTCGAGGGACGGGCAACCCATTACGACAACTCCTACCCCTACGTGGCGACCCCCGGGACTCCCTCCATCACGCATGAGGACTACAGCGGCAAGGTCGTCATGTCGTGGGACATCTTCCGCGGCGGCCAAGATGCCTGGAACAGGTCAGAGAAGGCCGAGCGCTATACCGAAGCCACCATGCGCCACGCCCGCCTGCAGCGCGACGCGTATGAGTCGATCGACAAGGCGTGGAATGCCCGTACAATTACGGCTACCCGCATCGGTGCTCTGACCCGTGAGCTGGAAGCAGCCAGGAAGACCATCACGGCGTTCCAGAAGGAATATGAACTCGGCCAGCGTTCGCTGATCGATCTCCTGAACGCGCAGAACCAGTTCTTCAACGCATCGGTCTCGCTCACCTCCGCCCGCAGCGTCGTCGTTTTCGCCGACTACCAGCTGCTGGCCGCGATGGGGACCCTGATTGAGTACCTGAAGGCTCCGCCGCCGGTCGATGCTGCGCCGACGGACATGCTTTCGATTGGCCTGCCCCGCTACTCGTTCCCGACTCTTCGCGTGAACCTCCCGCAAACCGGGTCCGAGCCGCTGCACGTCGCCGTTCCGGCGCCTGTCGCCCGTCCTGCCAAGACCTATGCGGCAACCCAGCCGAAGGACGTTGGCTTTGCGGACCGTTTCACCGGTGCGACGACGACCGCAGCGGTGCCCGGTTCAACGGAATGGATGCAGCAGCAAAAGACGGCTGCGGACGGCCCGAACGTGATTTACGCGGATCCGTCGGTCACGGCGAACGCGAGCTCCTATGCGTCGACCAAGCCCCACTGGCTGCTGTCGGCCTTCCCGAGTTCCGCTCGATAGTGACCGCCAACAAGCTCAGGACAGGACTGCCGGAAGGGCCCCAAGTCGGGGCCCTTTCGATTCCTTATTAATCGTTAAGATAAGTTTCGCTGAATTTGTTCGCTGTTTGTTGTAGTCTGCCCGAAATCTAATGCGATTGCTGCATTTCCATTTTGCTTGTCGAGGTTTCAGTTGTTGTTTCGCACCCCCAGCGCGGCGGCCGACGCCGTCCGCCCCTCGCCGGATGACTCAACCTCAAAGCCTGCCGCGACAAGCAGGCCACGCGCGCTGGGCGACGATCCCCTCACCGCGTCGTTGACTTATCTCGCCGCCCATCATGGCCGCGCGGTGAGCCGCGAAGCTCTGCTCGGCGGACTTCCGATCACGGACGGACGCTTGTCCGTTTCGCTCTACGACCGCGCCGCCAGGCGCGCGGGTCTGGAGACCGAGGCCGTCAAGCGCGACATTTCAGACATTCCCGCGCTGGTCCTGCCGGCCGTCCTCGTCATGAAGAACGGCTCTGCGCTGATCCTTCTGGGTGTGGACCCGGCGAACAAGTCGATCAAGGTCGTTGATCCGGCGACGCCGAACAGCCCGCGCGTCGCCGACATCGCCTCGCTCGCCACGGACTATACCGGCTATGCGTTCCTGGTGAGAAGCGCGCCGCAGGCCGATGCGCGCGCCGCCGCCGCAGGCGACATCCCCAAGAGCCACTGGTTCTGGTCGGTGGTGAAGACGCATTGGCGCAGCTACGGGCACATCGCGGTCGCGGCTTTTCTGACCAACATCCTCGCGCTCGCGACGCCGCTGTTCACGATGAGCGTCTATGACCGCGTCATCCCCAACGGGGCAATCCCCTCCCTGATCGCGCTCTCGATCGGCATGGGGCTCGGCATCGTGTTCGATTTCATCTTCCGCATGGTCCGCAGCCGCATGATCGACGTGACCGGCAAGACGATCGACGTCGTGCTGGCCGCAAACATCTTCGAGCACGTGATGTCGGTGAAGATGGCGCAGCGGCCGACTTCGGTTGGCATCCTGGCCAATCAGCTCCGCGACTTCGACTCGGTGCGCGAGTTCTTCACCTCCGGAAGCGTGGTTTCGGCAACCGATCTGCTGTTCGCCATCCTCTTCGTTGGGGTGCTGTTCCTCATCGCCGGACCGCTGGCCTGGATCCCACTGGTCATGCTGCCGCTGGTCATGCTGATCGGCTTCCTGCTGCAGCGCCCGCTTGATCGCGCCATCAAGCGGCTGCAGGCCGAATCCGCCGCACGGCACGGCGTGCTGGTCGAGTCGCTGTCCGGCCTCGAAACCGTCCGTGCGACCGGCGCCGAGGCCCGCATGCAGACCTTGTGGGAACGCTCGGTTGCCGCGACCGCCCGATCCGGCGAGGACGTTCACTTCTGGTCGTCGATGTCGCTGACGAGCGCGAGCACGGCCCAGCAGATCACGAGCCTGCTCCTCGTCATCGTCGGCATTTTCCTGATCCTCGACGGCAAGCTGAGCGTCGGCGCGCTGGTCGCCGCAAACATGCTCGCCGGGCGCGTTCTGGCGCCGATCGCCGGGATCGCCGCGGTGATCACCAAGGGTACGCAGACGATCACGGCCCTCAAGGCGATCGATCGCATCATGTCGATCGAGCGGGAACGCTCGCCGACCCGGTCCTACGTCGCAAGACGAATCGAAGACGGCAAGGTCGCCTTCGAGAACGTATCGTTCGCCTACCCCAACGCGCCGGGTAACGCGCTCGAAAAGGTCAGCTTCAAGATCGAGGGCGGAGAAAGGGTCGGCATCATCGGCAGGGTGGGATCTGGCAAGACCACGGTCGGCAGGTTGCTGCTCGGATTTTACGAGCCGAAGGAGGGCCGCATCCTGGTCGATGGCGTCGACTCGCGCCAATACGATCCCTCGGACCTGCGCGCCGGCATCGGCTTTGCGATGCAGGATACCGACCTGTTCTTCGGCAAGCTGCGCGACAACATCGCGCTTGGCAAACCGGAAGCGACCGACGAGGAAGTCCTGCTTGCCGCGCGGCTTTCGGGCGTCGAAAGCTTCATCGCCGGTCACCCGATGGGCTATGACATGCCCATCTCGGAAGGCGGCCGCAGCCTGTCGGGCGGCCAGAAGCAGGCCATCGGACTCGCGCGCGTTCTGATCCGCAAGCCTCGCGTGCTCTTTCTCGACGAGCCGACGGCGCACTTCGATATTCGCAGCGAACAGGAGTTCTTGGAGCGGCTCAAGGGCCTCGATGATGATCGCATGACCATCATCATTTCGACCCATCGCCTGTCATTGCTGAACATGGTCGATCGGTTGCTGCTGTTCGACAATGGCCGCCTGGTTGCCGACGGCCCGCGCGACAAGGTGCTCGCTTTGCTCCAGGGCCGGCCGGCGTCCGCGGCCCCGTCGCCGGAGAACACGATCCAGCCGAAATCCGCATAACGAGCAAATACATTATGGCGTCTTCCGATTTCACATTTGCAAATGACATCCGGTCCGCGGCGCTGCTGCGCACGCCGCGGACCTCCCGCATGCTGTTGTGGACGTCGTGCGCGCTGCTTGCGACGTTCTTGATCTGGGCTCATTTTGCCGTGCTGGACGAGGTCAAGCGCGGCAGCGGCCGCGTCGTGCCGTCGCGGCAGATGCAGGTGGTTCAATCGCTCGAAGGCGGGATCGTCGGCGACATCCTGATCCGGGAAGGCGACATCGTTCAGCAGGGCCAGTCCCTGATGCGGATCGATGATACGAAATTCGCTTCCGAGTTCGGCGAAATCCGCGAGCGCCGTGCGGCGATGGCGGCGCGGGTGGCCCGTCTCGACGCCGAGGCGCGCGGCCGAGCCGAGATCACCTTCCCGGACGATCTCGACAAGATGGTTCCCGCCGCCGTCGCGACCGAGACCAGCGTGTTCAAGATGCGGGGTCAGAAGGTCGCGCAGGACATCGACGTCCTCAACCAGCAGGTCACTCGCCTCACCGGCTCCCTCAAGCTCCTCGAGCGCGAGCAGACCCTGACGCGCAGGCTGTATGAGCAGAAGGTGGTGCCCGAGATCGAGATGCTGCGACTTGATCGGCAGGCAACCGAGATGAAGGGACAGCTGGCCGAAGCGCAGTCGAAGATCGCGAACATCACCGCGTCGTTCCGTTCACAGGCCGACGAGGACCTGGCCAAATCGCGTGCCGACCTCGCCGTGCTCGACGAGAATATCAAGTCCGCCCAGGACCGGGTGCGCCGCACGGATCTGAAGGCGCCGGTCCACGGCATCGTCAACAAACTGAACATCAGTACCATCGGTGCCGTCGTACAGCCGGGCGCCAACCTGATGGACATCGTGCCGCTGGACGACACGCTGCTGGTGGAAGGCCGGATTCGTCCGCAGGACATCGCGTTTATCCGTCCCGACCAGGACGCGGTGGTGAAGATCAGCGCCTATGATTCCTCGGTCTACGGATCGCTGAAGGGCAAGGTCGAACGCATCAGCGCCGACACCATCGTCGACGACAAGGCGGAAAAGACCGAACGCCAGGAGACCTTCTACCGGGTCATGGTGCGTACCGATAAGAACCATCTCGGCACCGAGCAGCATCCGCTGCCGATCATTCCGGGCATGGTGACCACGGTCGAGGTCCTGACCGGCGAGAAATCCGTGCTGGACTACATCGTGAAGCCTGCTCGCCTGCTGCGTGACGAGGCGCTGCGCGAACGGTGATCGGGACCACGGTGGCCGTGGTTAACCAATCGTAACCTCGGTTCGTTCAATTTCGAACGAACCGGCAAACCCCGGATTGACCGCCTTTTCGACATTCGAGGTGGCGCCCCCCTCCACTTAACTCCGCTTAAGCGGCCAAGGCGCCAGTTTGCGTCCCGATAACAGCGGGGACGCAGATCGACGCACAGACGTTGACGGTCCCCGACATTGGGGACGTCATATGAAGTCGCTGAAGTTTGCTTCGTCGGCGGTCATGGCCGCGGCTGCACTGACAATAGGTCTTTGCGCCATGCCTGCCGCGTTTGCCGCGGACGAGCTCACTCTCGGAAAACCCGCCGGCGAGCTCGCGCCCGCTGCGGACGCCGCGTCGAACCGCCCGCCTGCCACCTTCTTCACCATCGCCGACGTCCTGGCCAAGCTCGACCGGCAGCACGGCCGGGGTCCGAACGCCATTCGCACCGCCTCGCTCACGCCGCCAAATATCGCGACCGACGCGGTGCCCGCGACAAAGCCGCTTCCGCCTGTCGGCGCCGAGCCGTTTGGCCTGTTCACCTTCCGCGCACCGGAAAACGGCCTGTGGCGCAAATGGCGCGGCCTCGAATCCGATCTCGCAAAGGAGGCGAGCGTTCTCGCGCAATGCCGCGAGAACGCGGCCGCCTGCCCGTCGCAGGCCGCGCAATTCCTTCGTCTGATCGGCGCGGTCAAGTCCAAGGCCGGACGCGACCGGCTGGATGAGGCCAACCGCGCCGTCAACCAGGCGATCCGCTATGTCAGCGACTTCGCCCAGCACGGCGAGGCCGACCGCTGGACTGCGCCGCTCGCCACCTTCGCGACCGGCAAGGGCGACTGCGAGGATTATGCGATCGCAAAATACATCGCGCTCAGCGAAGCCGGCTTCCCGCGCGAGGATCTGCGCCTGGTGCTGGGCCGCGATCGCGCCATCCGCCAGGATCATGCCGTGCTGGCGGCGCGCCTGGACGGCCATTGGCTGATCCTGGACAGCCGCCGCTCCGAACTGATTGATGACGGCGAGCTCGGCAACTTCACACCGATGTTCGCGATCAACGACCGCGGCGTGCAGCTGTTTGCGGCCCCCTATGCCAAGCGCCTCCCGCTCGGCGACGAGCTCGACGCGGCGCCGGCGGCCGCCAATGCCGCGGAGACCGAATGGACCGGCGTAGAAGCGCTGGACGCGGCAAGCCCGCTCTTGGGCTTCCTGCCCGTGCTGATGTGATTGCGCGCAAGAAAGGCGACAATTCAATCAATAAAAATCCGCGGAGAGGTCTCCGCGGATTTTCGATTTTGCTGCAAGCCTAGCCTAGAAAATATGAACGTTCGTGGCCGCCGGCAAGCCGGTGCTCACATGTGCGAGGTCCACCTTGTCGGAGCCGGTGCCATTTGCCGAGTACCAGAGCTCATGGGTCGTATTGTTGAAGAAGAACTTGTTCGTGCTTGCGCTTTCGTTCCAGGCGCTCGCGTTGTTCTCGGTCCCGCCGGTGACTGCCGATGACGTGAATTGACCAGCCGTAAGGGCGTTTGAAACGCCCGTCGGCAGGCTCAGACCGGCCACGTCGAGAAGGAGCGTATCACCGCTGTTGAAATCACTGATGATATCGTGGGCGCTGAGATTGAGAACAAACTTGTCGTCCCCACCATTGCCAGTGAGCGTCTCGTTGGTTGGTCCGGCGACAATGACATCATTGCCGGCCGTGCCCAGCAGGGTCGCGGTGCCATTGATGTTGATACTGATAGTGCTCGACGCAGTGTCGCCGTCACCGTCAATCGTCGACACGTTGAAGCTCAGATCCTCGGAGACGTTCGTGGTGGACGAAACTCCGACGCCAACCAGGTCGACCTTGCCGCTGCCTGTCACGTCCGTGAACTGGACAGTGTAGAGCTGCAGGCCGGCCGGCGCTGTGGGCGTCGACCATTCGGTGGCGACCGTGGTGTGGGTGGAAGGATCGAAATCACCGGAGACCGATGTGATCGAGGCGGCGTGCACTCCGTCCCAATAGGAGACGACGTAGTGAATGTCGTCGCCGGCTTTGTAACCGCTGAACGTGTAGTTCGCGACCGATTCGTGTGCTGGAGGATGGAACCCCGCGTTGCCGCCGGGGCTGGCGCTTGCGCCGTCCGTGAAGTCAAACAGCAGCTTTTCGTTGGGATCGAAGTTGTTGTTGCCGACGCCCCAACCATTGGTCGATCCGTTCACGCTGCCTTGAGCACCGCCGGAGGCCGTGCCCGAAATAACCGCCAGCTGATCGGTGCTCGAGGAAAGAATCTGCTCTTGCGAGGGTCCCGAGCCGAAGGCGGATGAACTGCCGACATTCTGGATCGTTGTCTCCGTGAATGGCTGAAGCAATGTGAACAGGTAGTGACCGGTTGTGTCATCCAGAGTCAGCGTGAAGATATTATTCGCTGCCGATGGGGCCGCACCGATATAGGCCGTCAAATTCTGTCCAAATGCGTCGATGGAATAGTGCACGGCCTGGCCATTGAACGTCAGGCCGGCCGGCGCCGTGTTTCCAGTCAAGGTGAAGTCATATGCGCCAAAACCATCGGCGCCGGAGAACACGGGTAGGTTACCTAGCACGGACATTCCCGCGTAATCGGCAATGATTCCATGCTCGATCGTGCCGAAACTCGGGCCGTCGTCGAGGAAGCTGATATGAGTGCTGATGTCGGCGGTGGCCGTCACATGATCGCCATCGGCGTCCGTCAACGTGACCGTCGCGCCGATCTTGCCGGCCGTCATCGTCAGCAGATCGTTCGGACTGGCGGTGCTGTTGTGGTGGAGCGAGAGATAGTCCGCCACATAGAGCTGACCGGTGATCGGATCGATGGCGATCGCGAACGCCGTTTGGCCCGTCAGGCTGGGGTTGGCGGCATCGTTGCCCACAGTACCGATGATCCGGCCGCTGGCATCCAGCGACAGCGCGATCCCTGTGCCATCCGTCAATGTCAGGCCTGACGCAGCGCTGAGGACGCTCAACGCATAGGTCGTAGACCCCGCGCCGTCAGAGCCGAAGCTGCCCCCGGCCACCGTCAGGATGCTGCTCGCGCCCGTCGAGGCAAAGCTGAGCGCACCGTTGTCAAGTGACGCTCCCGGCACATCGGTGTCGACGCCCTTGTTCGCAACCGTGCTGAACAGCGCGGCGACAGTGCTGGCGGCACCGTTGAACGTGATCGCGGTGGAGCCCAGCACGTCGCTCGCGCCGCCGGTGGTCTGCACGCCGGGCGTCTCGTCCACGCCGATCGTAGCTGCGCTGACCGTCGCTGTCGGCGCCGTCGGGCCGCTGTCCTGGATTGTGAACACGCCGGTGCCGAGGTCGAGCGGCGTCGACACGCTGTCGCCGTCGGCATCGACGATGGTCTGCACCACCTGCAGCAGGTTGGCGCTCGAGAGCGTCAGCGTCGCCGCATCGTCCGAATTGTTCGGATCGGAGTGCCAGATGTTGTTGACTTGGGTGAAGGTCACGATCCCGGTTGCGGGATCAATGGCGATCGTAAAGTAGGTCGTCGCGCCAACCGAACCGGTGATGGTGTTGCCGGACTGGTTCAGCAGAATCTGCGCACCTTGTCCGATACCATCGCCGTCGCCGGCAGTCTTGTCGGTCGCATCGAGCGCATAGAGGCCGGAGGCCACGTTCGAGCCCGTCAGCTTCAGCGTGTAGGTCGTCGAACCAGCACCGTCGCTGCCATAGCTACCGCCGGTGAAGTTGTCGGAGAAGTTCGCCGTCACGGAAACAACCCCGTTCGGCGCCGTGCCGCCCGCGGTGTCGGTGCCAACAGGACGCGTCTCGTCGAGCACGAGCGTGTCGGTCGGGCCGGTCACCGTGCCGGCGGTCGGACCGCTGTCCTGGATCGTGAACACGCCGGTGCCGAGGTTCAGCGGCGTCGAAACGCTGTCGCCGTCCGCATCGGTGATGGTCTGCACCACCTGCAGCAGATTGGCAGCCGACAGCGTCAGCGTCGCCGCATCGTCCGGGTTGGTCGGATCGGAGTGCCAGATATTGTTAAGCTGAGCAAAGGTCACGATGCCGGTCGAAGGATCGATCGTGATCGTGAAGTAGTTGGTGCCGCCAACCGAGCCGGTGATGGTGTTGCCGACCTGGTTCAGCAGAATCTGCGCACCCTGTCCGATACCATCGCCGTCGCCGGCGGTCTTGTCGGTCGGATCGAGCGCATAGAGGCCGGAGGCCACGTTCGCACCGGTGAGCTTCAGCGTATACGTCGTGCTGCCAGCACCGTCGCTGCCGTAGCCGCCGCCGGTGAAGTTGTTGGAGAAATCCGCCGTCACGGTGTCGAGCCCGGTCGGCGCTGTGCCGCCCGCGGTGTCACTGCCGACAGGACGCGTCTCGTCCAGCACGAGCGTATCGGTCGGACCGGTCACCGTACCTGCCGTCGGGCCGCTGTCCTGGATCGTGAACACGCCGGTGCCGAGGTTGAGCGGTGTCGTCACGCTGTCGCCGTCCGCATCCGTGATGGTCTGCACCACCTGCAGCAACTCAGGGCGCGTCAGCGTCAGCGTCGCCGCATCGTCCGGGTTGTTCGGATCGGAGTGCCAGATGTTGTTGACCTGCGTGAACGTCACGATCCCGGTCGTCTCATTGATCGTGATCGTGAAGTAGGTCGTGCCGTTCGCCGAGCCGGTGATGGTGTCACCGACCTGGTTGAGGACGATCTGCGTACCCTGTCCGATGCCGTCGCCGTCACCGGCGGTCTTGTCAGTCGGATCGAGCGCATAGAGGCCGGAGGCCACGTTCAAGCCCGTCAGCTTCAGCGTGTAGGTCGTCGACCCAGCACCATCGCTGCCGTAGCTGCCGGCGGTGAAGTTATTGGAGAAGTCCGCCGTCACGGTGTCGAGCCCGGTCGGCGCTGTGCCGCCTGCGGTGTCGCTGCCAACGGGACGGGTCTCGTCCAGCACCAAGGTGTCGGTCGGGCCGATCACCGTGCCCGCGGTCGGACCGCTGTCCTGGATCGTAAACACGCCGGTGCCGACGTTGATCGGCGTCGCAACGCTGTCGCCGTCCGCATCGGTGATGGTCTGCACCACCTGAAGCAGGTTCGCGGCCGACAGGGTCAGCGTCGCGGCATCGTCCGGATTGGTCGGATCGGAGTGCCAGATATTGTTGACCTGGGTAAACGTCACGATCCCGGTCGTCTCATTGATGGTGATCGTGAAGTAGGTCGTGCCGTTTGCCGAGCCGGTGATGGTGTCACCGACCTGGTTGAGCACGATCTGCGTACCTTGGCCGAAATGGGTTGGGTCGGTGTCGGTCGGATCCAGCGCATAGAGGCCGGAGGCGACGTTCGCACCGGTCAGCTTCAGCGTGTAGGTCGTGTTGCCCGGGCCGTCGCTGCCATAGCTGCCGGGCGTAAAGTTGTTGGAGAAGTCCGCCGTCACGGTGTCGAGCCCGGTCGGCGCCGTGCCGCCGGCAGTATCCGTTCCGGTGGGACGGGTCTCGTCCAGCACCAAGGTGTCGGTCGGGCCGGTCACCGTGCCCGCGGTCGGACCGCTGTCCTGGATCGTGAACACACCGGTGCCGACGTCGAGCGGCGTCGTCACGCTGTCGCCGTCCGCATCGGTGATGGTCTGCACCACCTGCAGCAGATTGGCCGCCGACAGCGTCAGCGTCGCAGAATCGTCCGGATTGGTCGGATCGGAGTGCCAGATATTGTTGACCTGGGTGAACGTCACGATCCCGGTCGTCTCGTTGATCGTGATCGTGAAGTAGGTCGTGCCGTTCGCCGAGCCGGTGATGGTGTCACCGACCTGGTTGAGCACGATCTGCGTACCCTGCCCGAAGTGGGTCGGGTCGGTGTCGGTCGGATCCAGCGCATAGAGGCCGGAGCCCACATTCACGCCGGTCAGCTTCAGCGTGTAGGCCGTGTTGCCCGCACCATCGCTGCCATAATTGCCGCCGGTGAAGTTGTTGGAGAAGTCCGCCGTCACGGTGTCGAGCCCGGTCGGCGCCGTGCCGCCTGCGGTGTCGCTGCCAACAGGACGGGTCTCGTCCAGCACCAAAGTGTCGGTCGGACCTGTCACCGTGCCCGCCGTCGGGCCGCTATCCTGGATCGTGAACACGCCGGTGCCGACGTCGAGCGGCGTTGTCACGCTGTCGCCGTCCGCATCGGTGATGGTCTGCATCACCTGCAGCAGATTGGCAGCCGACAGCGTCAGCGTCGCAGAATCGTCCGGATTGGTCGGATCGGAATGCCAGATGTTGTTGAGCTGGGTGAAGGTGACGATGCCGGTCGTCTCATTGATCGTGATCGTGAAGTAGGTCGTGCCATTCGCCGAACCGGTGATCGTGTCACCGACCTGGTTGAGCACGATCTGTGCACCTTGGCCGAAGTGGGTCGGGTCGGTGTCGGTCGGATCGAGCGCATAGAGGCCGGACGCCACGTTGGCACCGGTCAGCTTCAGCGTGTAGGTCGTGTTGCCCGCACCGTCGCTGCCGTAGCTGCCGGCTGAGAAGTTGTTCGAGAAGTCTGCCGTCACGGTGTCGAGGCCGGTCGGCGCCGTGCCGCCCGCCGTATCCGTGCCGACGGGACGGGTCTCGTCCAGAACCAACGTATCCGCCGCCGCGACCACCGTGCCCGCGGTCGGACCGCTATCCTGGATTGTGAACACACCGGAGCCGAGGTTGAGCGACGTCGTCACGCTGTCGCCGTCGGCATCGGTGATGGTCTGCACCAATTGCAGGATTTCCGGGCGCGACAGCGTCAGCGTCGCGGCGTCATCCGGGTTGGTCGGATCGGAGTGCCAGATGTTGTTGAGCTGGGTGAAGGTCACGATCCCGGTCGAGGGATCGATCGCGATCGTGAAGTAATCGGTGCCGCCGACCGAGCCGGTGATCGTGTTTCCGACCTGGTTCAGGAGAATCTGCGCACCCTGCCCGAAATGGGTCGGGTCGGTGTCAGTCGGATCCAGCGCATAGAGGCCGGACGCCACGTTGGCGCCGGTGAGCTTCAGCGTGTAGGCCGAATTGCCCGGGCCATCGCTGCCATAGCTGCCGCCGGCGAAGCCGTTCGAGAAATCCGCCGTGACGCTGGCAAGGCCGGTCGGCGCCGTGCCGCCTGCGGTGTCGGTGCCGGCAGGCCGCGTCTCGTCGAGCACGAGCGTGTCCGTTGCGCCGGACAGCGCGCTCGCCGTCGGGCCGCTGTCCTGAATGGTGAACACACCGGTGCCGACATCGAGCGGTGTCGTCACGCTGTCGCCGTCCGCATCCGTGATGGTCTGCACCACCTGCAGCAACTCAGGGCGCGTCAGCGTCAGCGTCGCCGCATCGTCCGGGTTGTTCGGATCGGAATGCCAGATGTTGTTGAGCTGGGTGAACGTCACGATGCCGGTCGTCTCGTCGATCGTGATCGTGAAGTAGTTGGTGCCGCCAGCCGAGCCGGTGATGGTGTCACCGACCTGGTTCAGCAGAATCTGCGCACCCTGCCCGAAATGGGTCGGATCGGTGTCGGTCGGATCCAGCGCATAAAGGCCGGAGGCGACGTTGGCGCCGGTCAGCTTCAGCGTGTAGGCCGTGTTGCCCGCACCGTCGCTGCCATAATTGCCGCCGGTGAAGTTGTTGGAGAAGTCCGCCGTCACGGTATCGAGGCCGGTCGGCGCGGTGCCGCCTGCGGTGTCGCTGCCGACAGGCCGCGTCTCGTCCAGCACAAGGGTGTCGGTCGGACCTGTCACCGTGCCCGCCGTCGGGCCGCTGTCCTGGATCGTGAACACACCGGTGCCGACATCGAGCGGCGTCGACACGCTGTCGCCGTCCGCATCGGTGATGGTCTGCACCACCTCAAGCAGGTTCGCGCCCGACAGGGTCAGCGTCGCGGCGTCATCCGGGTTGGTCGAATCGGCGTGCCAGATGTTGTTGAGCTGGGTGAACGTCACGATCCCGGTCGTCTCGTCGATCGTGATCGTGAAGTAGGTGGTCCCGCCGACCGAGCCGGTGATGGTGTCACCGGATTGGTTCAGCACGATCTGCGCACCTTGGCCGAAGTGGGTCGGGTCGGTGTCGGTCGGATCGAGCGCATAGAGACCGGAGGCCACATTCACGCCGGTCAGCTTCAGCGTGTAGGCCGTGTTGCCCGCGCCGTCGCTGCCGTAGCTGCCGGCCGAGAAGTTGTTGGAGAAGTCCGCCGTGACGGTGTCGAGGCCGGTCGGCGTGGCGCCGCCCGCAGTGTCGGTGCCGACAGGACGGGTTTCGTCCAGCACCAACGTATCCGCCGCCGCGATCACCGTACCGGCGCTCGGGCCGCTGTCCTGGATCGTGAACACGCCGGTGCCGACATCGAGCGGCGTCGTCACGCTGTCGCCGTCGGCATCGACGATGGTCTGCACCACCTGCAGCAGATTGGCGCCAGACAGCGTCAGCGTCGCGGCGTCATCCGGGTTGGTCGGATCGGAGTGCCAGATGTTGTTGAGTTGGGTGAACGTCACGATCCCGGTCGAGGGATCGATCGTGATCGTGAAGTAATTGGTGCCGCCAGCCGAGCCGGTGATCGTGTTGCCGACCTGGTTCAGCAGAATCTGCGCACCCTGCCCGATGCCGTCGCCGTCGGCGGTGGTCGTATCGGTCGCATCAAGTGCGTAGAGACCGGACGCCACATTCGCGCCGGCGAGGTTCAGCGTGTAGGTCGTGTGGCCCGGGCCGTCGCTGCCATAGCTGCCGGGCGTGAAGTTGTTGGAGAAGTCTGCCGTCACGGAATCAAGGCCGGTCGGCGCCGTGCCGCCCGCGGTGTCGCTGCCGGCAGGACGCGTTTCGTCCAGCACCAGGGTATCGGTCGCGCCGGTCACCGTGCCGGCGGTCGGGCCGCTGTCCTGGATCGTGAACACACGGGTGCCGACATCGAGCGGCGTCGACACGCTGTCGCCGTCCGCGTCGGTGATGGTCTGCACCACCTGCAGCAGGCTCGGGCTCGACAGCGTCAGCGTTGCCGGATCGTCCGGATTCTTCGGGTCAGAATGCCAGATGTTGTTCGACTGCGTGAACGTGACGATACCGGTCGACGGATCAATCGTGATGGTGAAATACGTCGTCCCGCCGGCCGAGCCGGTGATCGTGTTGCCGGACTGGTTGAGGACGATCTGCGCGCCCTGTCCGATACCGTCGCCGTCAGCAGTGGTCGTGTCGGTCGGATCCAGCGCGTAGAGACCCGAGGCCACGTTCGAGCCGGTGAGCTTCAGCGTGTAGGCCGTATGGCCGGGTCCGTCGCTGCCGTAGCTGCCGGACGTGAAGTCGTGGGAGAAGTCCGCCGTCACGCTGGCAAGCCCGCTCGGCGCAAAGCCGCCCGGCGTGTCGCTGCCGACCGGGCGCGACTCGTCCAGCACCAGCGTTTCCGCCGGCCCTTCCTTCTCGATCACCGTGCCGGCCGTCGGACCGCTGTCCTGAATTGTGAACACGCCGCCACCGAGGTTGATCGGCGTTGCCACGCTGTCGCCGTCCACGTCAGTGATGGTCTGCACCACCTGCAGCAGGCTGGCGCTGGAGAGGGTCAACGTCGCCGCGTCATCCGGGTTGGTCGGATCGGCATGCCAGATGTTGTTGACCTGGGTGAAGGTCACGATCCCGGTCGTCTCGTTAATCGTGATTGTGAAGTAGGTCGTGCCGTTCGCCGAGCCGGTGATGGTGTCACCGGACTGGTTCAGCACGATCTGCGCACCCTGCCCGAAATGGGCCGGGTTGGTGTCGGTCGGATCCAGCGCATAGAGGCCCGAGGCCACGTTCGTGCCGGTGAGATGCAGCGTGTAGGCAGTGCTGCCGGCGCCGTCGGCGCCGTAGCTGCCGCCGGTGAAGTTGTTGGAGAAGTCAGCCGTCACGCTGGCGAGGCCGGTCGGCGTCGTGCCGCCCGCGGTGTCGCTGCCGACAGGGCGCGTTTCGTCCAGCACCAGCGTGTCGGTCGCGCCGGTCACCGTGCCCGCCACCGGACCATCGTCAAGGATCGTCAGATGCGAGCCGACATCGACGCTCGCACTTGCCGACTGATTGTTGTTGTCAGTCACGGTGGCGGTCAGCGTGATCAGACCCGATGCCAGCGTGATCCCTTCATTGAAGTTGCCCGGTGTTGCCTCATGAACCGCGCGCAGATCGGTCAGCGTCACATGACCCGCGGCGTCAACCGAGACCGTGAGGACCAGATCGCCACTGATCGCCGTGCGCCCTTCCACGACGCCGGCCGCGTTGACCGTCAGCAGAACGTGCTGACCGGTCGCCGAATCGATCAGACCGGAATCTTCGTTCGGGGTCGTGACCGACAGCGCATAGGTCAGCGACTGCTGGCCGCCCGGTACCGTGACGTTGAACGACACCTGCACAGACGCGACCGTTGCCCCTGCGGGTCCGAGCCCCGAACCGGCGACACCATGGTTGGTGGCCGCGGTCAGGAAGCTCTCGTCGACAATCAGCGCCGACAGGGGGTTGCCGGAAATGGTCGGAGGCGGAGCAATGCCCAGCACGAAGCCGGTCGGCGGCACAGGGGTCACGAGGTTCGGCAACTCTTCCTGCGGCGCCAACACGTTGGTCGGCACAGGAGCTAACGGATCAATCGCGAACGGACTGAAATTCGCGCCGCTCGCCTGCGCGTTGCCGTTCGAGTTGCCGCCATTGTCGGCCGCCGGCAACACGGAGGCGTCCGTGCTGATCGGAAAAAGGGTCGCGAACTCCTGGACCGAGACCTCGCGCCCCGGCGCCATCTCGATCGTGACATTCTTCAGTCCATCCGCACGGGAGTCGAAGAACGGCTCAACCGTGACGGTCGACTGGTTGTCGAACAGGATGATCAGCTTTTCGCCGACGTGAACCAGCGTGATCTTTTCATTGGCGATCGACGAAAAGTCGACCTTCACCTTCTGGTCGTATCCAAGATTGACGACCACCGCCTGATCGGTCAGCGGCTTGGTCAGCTTGTAAATTCGTACGGGAGCCGAATTGGTGGAATTGCCGGTGCCGGTTGCCTGAGCGACCTGAAACGAACCCTGCATTATCAACTCCGCAAAATGCGATTAGAGGAAAAGTTGTAGAAAAATTTAGTTTTAGGCTATTGTTAACCCTCCCCGCGGTCAAGAAATGTATTTGGTTAATCAATGCTTTCCGTGGAAGTGTGGTAAAGATCGGACAGGTCGAAGCTGAAAGAACAACGGCTTAGCCGGATTAACTTGGCCAAAGGCAGTATTTCCCCGGCCCCGTTCGTCCTTCCCGGCGATTTGGAGCAGCAGTCGATGCGGGTGATTCTTCAGGCGTGTGCCGCTGTCCTGATTTGGGGATGTTTCGGCGCGGCGGCCGCGCAAGCCCCCGCACAACCTGTCCCCCAGGAGACCACGGTCGAGCGCCAGGTTCGCGCCCTGGCCAACCGGGACACCCAGATTGGCCTCTATCTCAACGTGTTACCTGATTGCACGTCGGGCCCGCTGCCGACCATCCGCCTAGTCGCCGCGCCGGCTGCCGGAAAGGTTGTGGTGAAGTCGGCGAAGGCGAAGGCCACCAATTACAAGGCCTGTTTGGCGCTCGAGGTGCCGGCCTATGTCGCCTTCTACAAGGCGCCGCCGGAATTTCTCGGCGATGACGCGCTGACCATCGAGGTCAAGTACCAGGGCGGTCGAACCGAAATTCAGAAGATCACCGTCAAGGTGAGTGCACCAGGCGGGCAGCAGAAGATCTGATGGGTGTTGCCGGCGATCTGAGGCCCGCGCGCCGACCAATCGCCTTACAGCGGCTCGCCCTCGGCTTCGTCCAGCTGCAACGACACCTCGCTCGGTGCGGAGGCCGGCTGCCTGAGCGAAGCTCTATCCTCGTGGCAATCGCTGATTCGGCGGGCAACCACCCGGTCGGTCCGCGGCGCTTGACCAACATTGGTCTTGTTGACCTCGGTATAGGCCTCGTCGCTGAGAACCGTGATGACGGTGCTGACCGGCCCGAGATAGTCGCAGCGGTTGGAGAAGACGTATTTGTTGTTGATCTTCTCCGGCCGCGAAGAGTGGCAATTTCCAACGGACGGAGATGAGAAGGTCGCCTTCATCGCCTGGGTTGGATCGACACAGCGCGTCATTTCGCGCTCGAGCAGCGTTTGCCGGACGTTCGAGGACGTGGCGATTTCCAGCGTCCGCACGAAGCGCCACATTCCCTTTCGGAAGGTCGGCCCGCTGAATCCCTCCTCCGCCATGGCGCTCGGGGAGGCGAGCACGAACACGGAAAGCGCGGTCACGACGCCAAGCGCGGATGCGAAGATCTTCGACGGGGCGAAGCCCTCACGCGATGTCATTTATTGAATCCTTAACCGGCCGATTGACGCGGATCGCGTGACTTCGCTTGAAGCACGTCCAACCTCACATCATTCAGGAGCATTTCGTGTTAAGACCCCGTAAATGCTTGGTCTTTCCTCGACGCTCTCACGAGTCTTGCGCCAAACACGGTGAATGCCCGGTTGCTTCAGGCCGAGGCAGCTTCGGCGCGAAAGGAAGCGCAGCGTCTGCGTCGTCGGGGACAAATGGACGCCTCGTCCGCCGCCACTGCCGTTTGATTGCCAGCTAGTGCTGCAAAGCCGCCGCAGCGGACTTGTCAGTCTTGGCCTCGGACTTGGCCTCAATCTTGGCCGCGCTACCGTCGTCGCAGTCGCCGATCCTTGTCGCGACGACCGTGTCGGTCCGGGGATGCTCTCCGGTGCTGATCTCGTTCAGCTCGGTATAGGCCTCGTCGCTGCGCACGGTGATGACGGTGCTGACCGTCCCCATGTAATCGCAGCGGTGTCCGAAGGTGTATTGATTACCGACCTTCTCCGGCTTGTCCGAGACGCAGCTTCCGATCGATCCCGAGGCAAAGGTCGCCTTCATGGCGTGGGTCGGGTCGACGCAGCGCGTCGTCTCCGCGTTGACCATCCGATACTTGAAGTTCTTGTTGGCCGTCCTGACCACATCGAGCGTTCGCACGAAGCGCCACAGACCTTTGCGGAAGCTCGGGCCAGAAAAGGCTTGATCGCCCTGAGCCGGCTGCGCCGCCGCTGCCCGGCCGTTCGCCGGTTGAGGAGCCTGAGTCTGCGCATGAGCTGCCAGCGCAGGCAATGAGACAATCATCAGGGTCAGCAGCGAACGTGCAATGCCACCACGGAAGTCCATTCCCACCCCCGATGTCCGTCCGAATGCGTTCGTGATGCGATCCGGTCAGCGCATTGAAGCAATCTCCGGAACACGACTCAATACATCACACCACTTGCAGGGCGAATTGTGGCCAGTAAAGGCGCATTAACGCTACCGGGCAGCTTGCAGCCGAATTCAGACTTACTGCAGCAAACTTGCAACACCTGACACGCCATTCGCGATGGCGCCGGCCGATCTCCCCCGCACCGCATTGGGCAGAGAGGTTTGACCTCAGAGGTTTTTTTTGCTCATTTAGCGCGAGATATTTTCTTCAATTACTTAGCCTATCGCTGGACGAGGGGGCACTGATGCGTATTCGGTTTGGCTACACGGTCGCAGGCATTTTGGCGTTGGGTGCAACGTTGTTCGGCAACTCCGGGCCGGCGGCGGCAGCGGACCTTGGCCTGGTCACAAAAGCACCGGTCGGCACCTGCACCGAGATCGTCTTCACCTGCGAGAACGGCCATCAATATCCGCTGTGCCCGCGCGCTGTGTCGGTCGAGGGCGAAGTGGTCACGGCCTCCCTGCTCACCGACCGTGGCGGCATCCATGTGCGGCACGTTCCGATGGGCGTCGGCTATCGCTATGCGGGCCGCGGCGTCTGGCTGGACGGCTTCCGGGAAAACGCGCTGCTCAACTTCGGCAAGCGCCACCAGGTGGCGTGTACCATCGCGCATTCATGAGTGCGCGCTCTGCGTCGCTGCAATGGGCGCGACGCAGAGCACCTCAAGCAGCCGAACTCTCCTCACCCCTTGGTGCGGAGCACGGCGCGCGACGAGCGCGAGAACATATATGCCTTCGGATTGACGTAGACCGGGCAGTAGTCCTGCCACTGGTACAGCTGCCAATTCCATTTCCAGCAGCCCGATACGATCTGGGGCTCTTGCACGTAGTCCAGCCGGTACGGCGGATCGCCAAACGGATAGTAGTCGCCGCATCGCGCCGCCGTCGAAGACAGAACGACGATTGAAGCGGCCGCGGCAATGATCACGGAAAATGACTTGTTCATAACGCCCCTCGATCGAATGACGTGACCGCACGAGAGTGCCAAATCCGCCGGTCGTTATCAAGGTGCCGGCCGCCTGCCCGAGACGCCAACCGGCCGCCTACACCGCGCGATTCTGCGTCGGCGCGCGGCCGCCGCCGTCGGCGACCAGCACCGCGCCGGTCACGAAGGACGCCTCGTCGGAGGCCAGAAACAGGCAGCACGCGGCGATCTCGGCGGGCTCGGCCATCCGTCCCAGGGCAATGCGTTGTTCGACGCCGCGAATCTCGGCATTGACCGTGGTGCCGTTCTGGTCCGCGAGCAGCTGCATTTCATGGGCGCTCATCGGCGTGCGCACCCAGCCCGGCGCCACCGCATTGGCGCGGATGCCGTCGGCGCCGTGCGCGTAGGCCAGCGAGCGCGTATAGGCGACGACGGCCGCCTTGCTGGCGGCGTAGCTTGCGCTGTCCGGGCTGGCATTGAACGCGGCAACCGAGGCGACGTTCACGATCGCGCCGCCGCGCTGCCGGAGCAGCGGCAGGGACGCGCGACAGACCCGCATCGTCCCCGTGAGGTTGACGTCAAGCGTTTTGGCCCACACCTCGTCGGAGACGCTGGCCGGCTGATCCGGCACGATCAGGCCGGCGGCGTTGACCACGATGTCGAGCCACGCCCCGCAGGCGGTGACGGCCTTTGCGATATCGTCCGGACGCGTGACGTCGCCATGGACCGCCTGCCCTCCGCACTCCGCCGCGGCGGTCTGGAGCTCTGCCTCACCGAGCCCGAACAGCACGACGCGCGCGCCGCTCAACGCCAGCAGCGCCGCCGTCGCCCGGCCGATCCCCGTGGCTGCGCCGGTCACCAGCGCCGTCTTTCCGTCGAGCCGCGGCATCAGGGCATGATCGGGAAAAGTGGAAACCGGTTTTCCGAAAAGACCATGCTCATCTAGACTCCCCACTGCCGTTCGACGGCAAATCCGGTCTCCGGCAGCGTCGAGCCGCCATCGACGACGATGGTCTGCCCGGTGACGTATTTGGCCTCGGTGGAGGCGAGATAGAGCATCGCGCAGGCGATGTCGTCGGCGCTACCCATGTGCCCCATCGGAATGAAGCGCTCGAGCTTCGCCTTGTTCTCCGGCGCGCTCATGGTGCCGCGGCCCGGCTTTTCGATGAAGCCGGCCTCGACGCCGTTGACCGTGATGCCGTCGCGCGCGAGCTCGAAGGCGGCGCCGCGGATGAATGCGTTGACGCCGGCCTTCGCCGCCGAGTAATGCGCGCCGCCGCCCATCGCGACGCGCGCGGAGACCGAGGATGTCACGAGGATGCGCCCGAACCTGACGGCACGCATGTGCGGAATTGCGGCCTGCGCGAGCCAGATGCTGGCGTTGAGGTTAAGCGCCAGCGTGTCCTCAAGTTTGGCTTCGTCAAGCTCTTCAAGCGATGACCACGGACAGCCGCCGGCATTGTGCACGACGATATCGAGCCGGCCATATTGAGCAGCGACGCGATCGACCATCGCGCGCAAGCTACTGCGGTCCAGCCGGTCGAACGGGACGCAATAGGCCGCCCGTCCATCGGCCGTCAATTCGCGCGCCAACGCCTCGGCCACATCAAGCGTCCGGTTGGCGATCACCACGGTCGCGCCGGCCTCCGCGAGCCGTCTCACGATGGCGGCGCCGATCCCCCTGCCCCCGCCGGTGACGATGGCGATGCGGCCGTCAAGATTGAACGGAGGCACCTGCATCAGATCGCTCCTGCGCCGCGCAGCAAGTCGATGAACCGCGCCAACACCGCCGTGTGTGTGTCGACGTCGCGCGCGGACGTCGCCGGACACATCAGCAGCATGGTGTGGAACGGGGTCACCAGAATGCCCTCGTTGATGTAGAACGCATGCAGCAGGGTCTCGAGATCGGGTTGCCGGCCGGCAATGACGTCGGCGCCGCTGCGTGGCGGCTGCGGCATGAACATGATCTCGGCGCGCGCGCCGATCTGCGTGACGTGCCAGGGCAGACCGGCCGCCGCGATCAGCCGGCGCGCTTCCTGCGCAAGCCAGGTCGCGGTTCCGATCATCCGCTCGTAATTCGCAGAGGTCAGCACCTTCTCCAGCACCGCGCGCATGGTCGCGACCGTCAGCGCGTTGCCGGCAAGCGTGCCGCCGAATCCAAGATGCGCCGATTGCCGCTCGCGCGGATTGACGTGGGGAACGAGTTTCCAGAGCCGCTCGGCGATCTCCTGGCTGAGACCGAATACGCCGGCAGGGATGCCGCCCGCGATCGCCTTGCCCGCGACGAAGATGTCGGGCTCGAGTCCATGGCTCTTCGTGTAGCCACCCGGCCCGCAGGACAGCGTGTGGGTCTCGTCGATAATGAGGACGGTGCCGGCGCGGCGCGTCAGCTCCCGCAACGCTTGGTGAAAACCGGGATCGACCGGGATCATGCCGAAATTTGTCATCAGCGGCTCGGTCAGCACGCAGGCGACGTCGCCATGGGCAAGTGCCGCCTCGAGGCCCGCGACATCGTTGAATTCGACGACCCTGCTCACCGCATCATGATCGATGCCGTTGGGATGGATCATGTTGCGCAGGCCGACCCGGCCGTCGCGGATCTCGACATGCGCCTCCTCGACGCCGCCATGATAGCAGCCGGAGAACACCAGCACCTTGCGCCGGCCGGTGATCATGCGCGAGATACGGATCGCCGCGCGGTTGGCGTCGGTCGCCGACGTCGTCAGCGTCCAGTATTTCGGGCCGAAGCGGCGCGACAGTTCGGCACCGACCCAGATACTGTCTTCCGTCGGCAGCATCATGGTCGCGCCACGCTTGAGCTGAGCGAGCGCCGCCTCGGTCACCGCCTCGGGCGCGTGCCCACACATGCCGCCGGTGTCGCCAAGGCAGAAATCGATGTAGTCGCGTCCGTCGATATCCCTGATATGCGCGCCCTGCGCCTCCTCGGCATAAACCGGGAAGCCGCCGGCCCAGCGCCGCATCCAGTGCGACGGGCCGCCGTAAAGGTAGTGCTGCCTTCCCTCCTGCCAGGCTGCGGCCGATCGCGGGCGCAGCGCGCGAAAGCGCTCCTGCTCGGCATCGAGCAATCGGTTCAGAACGCCGGCGCGTTCGGCAGTTGCAGCTGTCATAGCGCGATCCAGGCGGTCTTGAGGTCGGTATAGGCGTCGAGGGCGTGCAGCGACTTGTCGCGTCCGAAGCCGGATTGCTTGAAGCCGCCGAGCGGCACCGTGATGTCGGCGCCGCCATAGGCGTTGACGTGCACGACGCCGGCCTTGATGGCGCGCACCATACGATGCGCCGTCGACAGACTTGCGGTCCACACCGCCGACGCAAGTCCATAGGGGGTCGCATTGGCGAGCGCTGTGGCATCTTCCTCGCCCTCGAACCGCGTCACTGCCAGCACCGGGCCGAACACCTCATCGCGCCAGACCTGCATCGACGGCGTCACTTCGGTGAGGATCGTAGGCGCCATGAAGTTGCCGCCGCTCTCGGCGCGGATTTGCTCGCCGCCGATCAGCCGCGTCGCGCCCTGCGCTTCCGCGCCGGCAACGGCATCCAGGTTCTTGCGCAACTGCGGCTTGCTCGCGATGGCGCCGATATCCGAGGTCAGTTCGAGGGGATCGCCGACGCGGAGCTTCGCGGTTGCCTCGCGCAGTTCGGCCATGAAGCGATCATAGATCGAGGATTGCACCAGGAGCCGCGATCCGGCCACGCAGACCTGGCCGGAGTTTCGGAAGATGCCGTTCGCCGAGACCTTGGCCGCATGCTTGATATCGGGCGCATCGGCGAACACGATGTTGGGCGACTTGCCGCCAAGCTCGAGATGGACGCGCTTCAGGTTCGATCGCGCCGAGCATTCCAGGAGACGCCGGCCCACCGCACCCGAGCCGGTGAATGCAAGCACATCGACATCCATGTGCAGCGCGAGCACTTCGCCGGCCGTTGCGCCGCGGCCGGTGACGACGTTGAGCACGCCGTCGGGCAACCCCGCCTCGGTCGCGAGCTCGGCAAGCCGCAGCAGCGTCAGCGACGCCAGCTCCGGCGGCTTGACCACGACCGAATTTCCGGCGGCGAGCGCCGGGCCGATCTTCCACGCTCCGATCATCAGCGGGAAATTCCACGGCACGATCACGCCGACGACACCAAGCGGCTCGCGATGCACGAGCCCGAGCACATCGCCTGAGGTCGGCGCGATCTCGCCATAGACCTTGTCGATCGCCTCGGCGTAGTACCGGATGGTGCCGGCGGCCGAGAGCGGCTCGGCCTTGTAGGCCATGCTGATCTCGGTGCCGTTGTCGCGCACGCCGAGCACCGCAATCTCGAGCGCGTGCCGCTCGATGAGATCGGCGAACCGCAGCAACACCTTCTTGCGCTGCGCCGGCGCCGCGCGCGACCAGCTGCCCTGCTCGAAGGACTGCCGCGCATGTCTGACCGCGGCGTCGACATCGGCCACGTCGCCGTCAGCTATGCTGGTCAATACCTTGCCGTCGATCGGCGACACGACATCAAGCCGCGCCTCGCTGATCGCCGGCGCCGGCCGGCCGCCGATGAAGAGCTGCTGAGCCGGAATGACGGCCACGCGTAGTCGATCGATCTGGGCTTGCTGCATGCGAGACAATTATGATGATGACAAAGGCGGCTTCCGAGCGAGACCGCTGGCACCGCGCAATCCTCGCCAAATCAAGGCTTTGGCAGCAATCAACCGATAGGTGGATGTCACGGCAAGGCGCGCCCCCATAGCGTGATCGCACGATGGCCGAGCGCTCCGCCTGCGTTATCCAAACCGGTTGTCACCATCCCTTACGCCTGCCGGCGAGCCGAAGGTCATGCCTGAGATGACGCACCCCCGCATTCTCCTGATCGGAACGGGAGACACCAAGGCCGACGAACTGCTGTTCATGAGCGAGTGCATCGCCCGCGCCGGTGGCCGAACCATCATGATGGACATCAGCGTGCTCGGCGATCCGCCGTACCAGGCGGCACATGACAAGCACGCGGTGGCGGCCGCCGCACAGACCACGATCGAGGCGATCGCATCGAGCGGCGACGAGAATTCCGCGATGTCACTGATGGCGGTTGGCGCCGCCAATCTGGCGCGCGCGCTCGCGGAGCGCGATACCATCGACGGCGTGATCGCGATCGGTGGCACGATGGGTACCGACCTTGCGCTCGACGTCGCGCAGGCGCTGCCGCTCGGCCTGCCGAAGCTGATCGTCTCAACCGTCGCCTTCTCGCATCTGATCCCGCCGGAGCGCGTCGCCGCCGATCTGATGATGATCCTATGGGCCGGCGGTCTCTACGGCCTCAACGGCACCTGCACCGCCGTGCTGTCGCAAGCCTGCGGCGCGATCGTCGGCGCCGCCAGAAGCGCAATCAGGCCGCGCAAAGACCGGCCGGTCGTTGCGATCACCTCGCTCGGCAAGAGCTGCCTACGCTATATGGTCGAGCTCAAGCCGCAGCTCGAGCGGCGCGGCTACGAGGTGGTCGTCTTCCACACCACCGGCATGGGCGGCCGCGCGATGGAATCGATCGCCGCGCAAGGCGGCTTTGCCGCGGTGCTGGACCTCAGCCTGCAGGAGGTCGCCAACCAGCTCACCGGCTCGGTGGTCAATTCCGGCGCTGACAGGCTTGAGAATGCAGGCAGAGCCGGCATTCCACAGATCGTCGCGCCGGGGGCGATCGACATGGTCGACTTCCCGGCATGGCTTGGGGTTCCGAGCGAGCTGTCGGATCGTCCATTCCACGCGCATAACCGGCTGCTTGCGTCGGCAACGTCGGGATCCACCGATCGCCAACGGATCGCCCGCGCGATTGCCGGGAAACTGTCCCAGGCCAACGCTCCCGTTGCCTTCGTGCTGCCCGCCGGCGGCATCCAACAATGGGATCGCGAAGGCGAAGCGTTGCACGATCCTGACGCTCTCGCCGCCTTCGTCGACGCCATGCGATCGGCGATCAAGGCGCCGGTCGAGCTGCACGAGATCACCGATCACATCAACAGCGCCGCATTCAACGAAACGGTGCTCGGCGTCTTCGACCGATGGGTCGCTGCCGGCATTGTCCCTCGCGGCCGCACCACGGTTGCCGCATGAGGAGGCCGCTTGCCCAGGCGCTGGTGCTCGACTTCGGCGGGGTAATCTCGAAGACATTGTTCGAGACCCACGACCTGACCGAGCGCACGCTCGGACTCGCCCCCTGCACACTGAAATGGCTCGGACCGTTCGCGCCCGACAGCGATCCGCTCTGGACGAGCATGCAGCTCGGCGAGATTTCGGAACGCGACTACTGGCTGACCCGCAGCCGCGAGGTCGGGCGCTTGGTCGGCGAGGACTGGCGCGACATGGAGACCTTCGTGAAACGCGCGCGGGGCGCCGATCCCGACACCGTGATCCGCCCTGAGGCAGCGCGCGCGATCACCCTCGCCGCCGATGCCGGGTTCCGGCTCGCCATCCTCTCGAACGAGCTCGACCTGTTCTACGGCACCGATTTCCGCAGCCGTCTTTCCATCCTCGAGCGCTTCGACACCATCGTCGATGCCACGCATACCGGGATCCTGAAACCCGACCCTCGCGCCTATCAAAGCGTGCTGGACGAACTGGCGCTGGAGGCAGACAATTGCGTCTTCGTCGACGACCAGCGCCGCAACATCGCAGGCGCCGCCGCATGCAACATGCGCACGGTGCTGTTCGATGTGCGCAATCCTGCCACGTCCTACAGCGAGGCGCTGCGGCATTTCGGGCTGCAGTTCGACTAAAGCGCTTTCGAGCGAAGCGGGTACCGGTTCGCGTGAAGAAAACGCGTCAAGACCAGAATCTGGAGCTCGGTCCCGATTCCATCGGAACGAAAAAGGCTCCAACCGGACAGGGAACGATCATGCGCGACAGAAACTTCCTGGTTGAGAACAACGCCAAGCCGATCTGGCACCCGATGGCTCATCCCGCCGAGATGCGGGCGCAGCCGCCGCGGATCGTGATGAAGGGCGAAGGCGTCGAAGTCACCGATATCGACGGCAAGACCGTGATCGATGCGGTCGGTGGATTGTGGAATGTCAATCTCGGCTACAGCTGCGATCCGATCAAGCAGGCGATCGCGGACCAGCTCAGCGCGCTGCCGTATTATTCGGGCTTCCGCGGCACCTCATCCGGCCCCTCGATCGAGCTAGCCTACGAGCTCACCGAATGGTTCAAGCCGGAAGGCATGGTGCGCGCTTTCTTCACCTCGGGCGGATCGGACTCGGTCGAGACCGCGCTGCGGCTCGCGCGGCAATACTGGAAGATCAAGGGCCAGGCCGACCGCACCAAGTTCCTGGCGTTGAAGAGGGGCTATCACGGCACCCATTTCGGCGGTGCCTCCGTCAACGGCAACGCCAATTTCCGCCGCAACTACGAGCCGATGCTGCCCGGCGTGTTCCATATCCCCGCGCCGTCGACCTATCGCAATCCCTTCAACGAGACCGATCCCGCAAAACTCGCGCAGCTGTGCGTGGCGGCGATGGAAGAGGAGATCGCGTTCCAGGGCGCCGACACCATCGCGGCCTTCATCATGGAACCGGTGCTCGGGGCCGGCGGCGTGATCGTGCCGCCGGACAGCTTCATGAAGCTGGCCCGTGAGATCTGCAACCGTCACGGCATCCTGATGATCGCGGACGAGGTCGTCACCGGTTTCGGGCGCACCGGCGCATGGTCGGGTTCGCGGCTCTGGGGCGTGAAACCCGACATGATGACGATGGCCAAGGCGATCACCTCGGGCTATTTCCCACTCGGCGCGACGCTGATCGGCGAGCAGGTTGCGGAAGCTTTCGAGGCCGACACGACCACGTTCGGCTCGATCGGCCACGGCTACACCTATTCCGGCCATCCGGTCGGCTGCGCCGCGGGCCTTGCGGCGCTCGCCGAGACCCGCCGCCTCAAGCTGGACGAGAATGCCGCCGCACGCGGCGAGGACCTTGCGCGGGCACTTGCCGCGCTCAAGGCGAAGCACGCGCTGGTCGGCGACGTCAGAGGCAAGGGTTTGATGGCCGCACTCGAGCTGGTCGCCGATCGCGACAGCAAGAAGGCCGCCGACAAGAAGACGATGGCGAAGGTCGCCGATGCGGCCTACGAGGCCGGGGTGATGCTGCGCGTCTCCGGCAACAACCTGATCCTGTCCCCGCCCCTGATCCTGACGTCGGCCGACGTTCGGCGGATCGCCGAAGGAATCGACGCCGGCCTCTCAGCGGCCGGTTGACAGCACGCTGACGCAAGCCATGGCGCGCTCGAACAGCGCGCCATCCGCATTGTCGCGGTCGAGGCAATCGGCCAGCGACGCGGCCGACATACTCTGGTCGGTGCAGAAGATGCGCATGAAATCGGCCGCCAGCGCGACCTTGCGCGGCGCGGATTGGCGCTCCCAGTCGCGGCTGCTCAGATAGAGCAAGGACGCATCGTCAATGCTGATTTCAGCCGCTGCGCCAGCAGCGGCCGGCCCTGTCGCGAGCAAAGCCAGCAGCGCGCCGGCCACCGCTCCGATGCAACGCGCGCGGCCGCTCATTTCGTCTCCCTGGCATTCACCATCGGCGGCACGTCGAGCGCGGGATTGCGATCGAAGAAGTTGAACGGACGCAGCCGGAAGCCATGCCACAGGCCGGGCATAACCGGCCAATCCTCGGCGCGCGGCACGTGGCGGAAGCCGACCGTGTACCACAGCACGAGGTCGCGGTCCTCGATCGGCCGCTTCGCCGCCGTCCATTTCGGCAGGCCGTCGACCTCGGGGTTTCCGTTCGGATACATGCCCGCGGCGTAGCGCTCGTCCTTGGCGTAGGCCGAGGTCCATAGCGTGTAGGCGCTGAAACCCGCGCGCAGCTGGATCGGATCGTCCTTGGCGAGCAGCGAGACGTCGGAGTGACCGGGCATCAGCTGATAGCTCGTGCGATAGCCGCGGCTGTTGGTCTTGCCTGTGCTCTCGATCCTGAACTGTGCCGCGTTCAGCGGCATGGTGATCGGCCCTTCGGTCGCAACCGGCCTGGTGTCGACCTGCCAGAGGCTCTTGCGCTGACCCTGCTCCAGCCGGCGGACATTGAAGCGATCCTCGACCAGCCGGTTCGAGGTGCCGTCGACGTCCATGTCGATCCGGAACGTCATGTAGTGATCGTGATTGACCGCGAGCAGCCGTTCGTCGACCAGCGTCCCAAAGGCGGTATCTTGCGCCGCCGTCGGGTCGCTCAGTGTCTTGCTCGCGACGCCCTTGGTCGCATCGATGCCGTAGGCGCCGAGCCGCACATCGATATTGCCGGCACGGTCGAACACGTAGTCCACCAGATAGTCGTAATTGCCGACCACCGGCGCCATCCGCACCACCAGCTCGTTGTTCGGCCGCACCTCGGCGGTGTTGTTGATCAGCTCGCTGTGGCGCCAGATCGGATCGCCGGTCGGGCGCTCGAAGATGCAGACCGCGCCCTTGGAAACGACCGGCGCACCCTTGGTATCCGAGATCGTCAGGTCGAGATAATGCGCGCCTTCGGGACAATCCGCGCCGCGCTGCAATTCGCTGGAGAGCACGCCAAAGCCATACTCACCGATGTCCATATA
Organism: Bradyrhizobium sp. USDA 4503; assembly: GCF_054055815.1. Classification (NCBI taxonomy): domain Bacteria; kingdom Pseudomonadati; phylum Pseudomonadota; class Alphaproteobacteria; order Hyphomicrobiales; family Nitrobacteraceae; genus Bradyrhizobium; species Bradyrhizobium sp. USDA 4503. The sequence continues at coordinate 364,942 of NZ_JBSRXS010000001.1, read as the reverse complement.
GGCGCGGAACGACCAGGTCGGCGCCGGATCCATATAGGGCACGAACATCTCGCTCGCCGAAATCTGGTAGGCGATGTCGCGAAGCGTGCCGTGGTCGTCGTAGCGGATCAGCGACAGCACGGCGCCGACACGCGGCTCGAGACGGACATGGAACGACCAGTTGTCCCAGTGGACCTGGCCGCCCTCCACCTTCACGTTGCTGCCTTCAGGCGCGGTGATTTCGATCGGCTTCGGTGGCTTGCGATATGTTCCGGAGTCGGCATAGGCGTGCGAGGGCGTCTGCGGCGGTGGCGGCACCACGCCGAGATCGGTCACCGACAGCACCGTTTTGCTCTTGAGATCGACCTGAGCGAACAGGTTCTCGATCGGCTTGCCCCAGAGATTGTTGGCGGCGCCCGTGGTGTCGACACAGGGAACGTTGAGCAGGCGGCGGCCTTTCAGGACCGGGTCGCTCACCGGACCGACCGTCAGCGGCAGACACATGACGTTGCGGAAATCGGTGATGCCGCGCTTGGCCATCGCGGCGATCCAGCGCGGGTCCTGCTTCGGCAGGTCGCCGGCGGAGATCAGCTCATCGATGGTCAGCGCAGCCTCGTGATCCCTGACTTCCTGCCAGCCGAGCAGGCTGCGCGCGGCGAGATCGACATGGGCCTCGTAGAGATGCGCGCCGCTCAGCAGCGTCGCGCTGGCCCGGCGCGTGAAGGGCTGTCCGGGCTTCCACGCCCGCACCTCGTCCTTGGGATCCTCCTCGACCGACATCGAGACGACCCGCGCCGAATCGTCGAGCTTGCCGGCGCCGCGCAGGATATCGGAGACCGAGCGGATTTCGTCGGTGGTGAGCCCGTCCATCGGGTGCGTTGCGGCCGCCTGCGGCCACATCCGCCGCTCGGCCTGCGCCGGCAGCGGCGCCGCCAATGTCGCGACCATCAGACTGGCCACTGCCCACACGCCATGCCTGAAAATCAGAGCCATTCCGCCCTCCACTCAAAGCCAGAACTGTCAGAATACAAGCAACGGTGGCGACGTGAAGGCCCGCTTCTTCATCCGGTAACCTGTTCCGACGCCGCCGGCAGGATCGCGGCCGCGGCCGGGCATGGCGCGGCGCGGTGTACATCGAGCAGCCGCACGCCGAAGCGATCGCGCAAGGCCGGCCAGAGGCCGCGCGGCGCCACGATCATCACCACGACGGCGATGATGCCGAGCCCCACCAGATACCAGCCGCCGGATAGGCCGAGCGGTCCGGTCATCAGCTCGCGCAGGCCGAAGAAGATGATGACGCCGAGGATCGGGCCTTCCAGCGTTCCAATACCGCCGATGATCACGATAAACATCATGTAGACGGACCAGTTGACGTCGAAGGCCGCCAGCGGCGCGATGAACAGATTGCCCATGAAGCTGAGCGCGCCGGCAAGCCCACATCCCGCCGCCGAGAGCACGAAGGCGACGAAACGATTGTGCCGGACGTCGACGCCGACGCTCATCGCGGCAAGATCATTGTCGCGCACGCTCATCAGCCCGAGCCCGAAGCTCGACGTCATCATCCTGTACAGCGCAGCGATGGTCACGAGCGTCAGGCCGCCGGCGAGCCAGAACATCGTCGGCTCGAACCAGTCGAAATCGATCAGCTTGCTGGTCGCGAGCGGCACGCCCGACGTGCCGCCGACGGCCTGCGACTTCATCGTAAACGCGCCGATGATCTCGGCGAACACCCACATCGCGATCGAGAAATAGGCGTCGCGAAGCCGAAACAGCGGAAAGGCGATGATCGCTGCAACGGCGCCCGCCACCAGCGGCGCGACCGGCAGCACCCAGATCGGCGTAACCTCGAGCCAGCCCGAGGTCAGGAACAGCGCATAGGCGCCGAAGGCGATGAAGACCTGGTGGCCAAGCGAGACCAGCCCGGCATAACCCGCCAGCAGGTTCCACATCTGCGCCATCGTCAGCAAGAGTAGGCACTCGGTCGCGAGCCGCAGGAATCCCTCGTTCAGCACGAAGGGCGCGCCGGCAATCACCGCGACGAGCACGATGGCAGAGGCCGCAAGAATGGTACGTGTCGGCATCGGCATCACACCCTGCTCGACACGAGACCCGACGGGCGGATCAGCAGCATGATGAAGAACAGGAGGTGCGCATAGAGCAGCCCGGCATTCGGATCGATTTTCAGCCCGATCAATTGCGCCATGCCGAGCGCGATGCCGCCGAGCAGCGCGCCCCAGAACGAGCCGAGCCCGCCCAGCACCACGACCTCGAACGCGATCAGGAGCCGCTCGGCACCCGAGAACGGCGTGAAGCTCGAGCGCACCGCCAGCAGCACGCCGCCGATCGCGCCGAGCGCGAGCGACAGGCCCATGACGTAATTATAAACCCGGTCCGGCTTGACCCCGGACAGCCGGACGATATCGCGGCGGTCGGCGGTGGCGCGCACGATCCGGCCGAACTCGGTATGGCGCAGCATGAGCTGCAGCGCCATGAACAGCAATGCGGCCAGCACCAGTGTCAGCAGCGGCATGATGCCGATATTGAGGCCCGCGATCTCCAGGCTGGCGCGCGAGAGCTCGCCGACCTGGAGGCTGCGCACGTCGGCGCCGAACACCTCGACCATCACGTTGCGCAGAATGACAGAAACGCCGAAGGTCAGCAGCAGCGGCGATAGCGGATCGGGCGAGGTCACCACCCGGTTGACGATGGCGGCCTGGTAGAGCCATCCGACCGCAAAGGACAGCGCGATCACTGGGATCAGCATCAAGAGGGGCGAGACCTGCGGAAACAGGTTGGCCAGCAGCACGGCGCAGAACGCGCTCAGCACCATGAACTCGCCATGGGCGATATTGACGACGCGCATCACGCCGAACACCAGCGCGAGCCCGATGCCGAGCAGCCCATAGAGCCCGCCGAGCAGAGCCCCGTTGATCAATGTCTCAACCCAGATCATGTCGTTGCCAACCCTGGCTAGTTACCGAAATAAGCGTGCGTCAGCTGCTCCGGCTGCAACCCTTGCGCCGGGCCGGTCAGCGACACCCGCCCCTTCAACAGGCAATAGATCCGCTCCGAGGTCGCGAGCGCACGCTTGACGTCCTGCTCGACCAGCACGACCGCGGTGCCCTCGCGGCGGATGTCGGCAAAGGAGCGGTAGATCTGTTCGACCACGACCGGCGCGAGCCCGAGCGAGATCTCGTCGCACAGCAGGAGCCGCGGGTTCGACATCAGCGCGCGGCCGATCGCCGCCATCTGCTGCTGGCCGCCGGAGAGCTGGCCGGGAAACATCCGCCGCCGCTCCTCGAGGATCGGGAACAGGTCGAACACCCGCCGCAGGGTCCAGCTGCCTTTGCGCCGGTTGACGCTGCCCATCAAGAGGTTCTCCTCGATCGTCAGCGAGTCGAACAGCAGGCGGCCCTCGGGCACCATGATGAGGCCGAGCCGCGACACATCTTCGGCCGGCATCTGCGAGATATCGACGCCGTCGAACTGCACCGCGCCGCGACGCTCCTCGTTGAGACCAACCAGCGCCTTCAGGAACGTCGACTTGCCGGCGCCGTTGGCGCCGACCAGCGCTACCGCCTCGCCGTCCGCGACGGTGAAGTTCATGTCGAACACGGCCTGCAGATCGCCGTAGAAGATCTGCAGGCCGTTCACATCAAGCAACGCCATCGGCTTTCAATCCCATGTAGATCTCGCGCACCACGGCGCTGTCCATGACCTCGGCCGGCGGTCCCTCCAGCACCTTGCGGCCGAAATCGAGCACCAGGATGCGATCCGATACCGCGCGCAGCGCGTGAGGAATGTGCTCGATCCAGATCATGGCGTGATCGGCCTTCACCGACTGGATGATGGCAACGAGGCGCTCGACCTCGGGCTCTGTGAGACCGGCCGCGATCTCGTCGAGCAGGATCAGTTTCGGCTTCGAGGCCAGCGCCTTGGCGAATTCCAGCCGCTTGCGGTCGATCAGCGGCAAGGCGCCCGCGAGCTTGTCCGCCTTGGCGTCGAGCCCGGTGCGCTGCAACACCTCCATGGTCCAGCTCGACGCCGCCTCGCCGGTGAGGCCGGCGCCGTAGGATGCCGCGACCAGCGCATTCTCATAGACCGACAGATGCGGGAACGGCTGCGGGATCTGGAACGCTCGCCCGAGCCCCATCCGCGCCCGGCGGTGCGGGGGCAGGCCTGATATCTCCCTGTCGTCGAGCATGATCGAGCCGCCGTCGGCGGTGAGCAGGCCGACGATCAGGTTGAGCAGCGAGCTCTTGCCGGCGCCGTTCGGGCCGATCACGCCGAGGCACTCGCCGCGCGCCAGCGCGAAGCTGACATTGTCGGCGACCACGATCTCGCCAAAGCGCTTCGACAGCCCGCTGACGCGCAGAAGCCGTGCCATCTCAGGCCAGCTTGGAGAGCAGCTGGAGATCGGCCTGCTTCGGGATGAACGGTGCCGTTCCGTTGTGCACGATCAGGAGCTCGTATTTCGACTTGCCGCCCTTGGCCTTGCGCCATTGCCCGCCCGACAGCGAGGTCACCGCGACGTTCTTGATCGGGCTGTCCTTGAACTTGACCCGGCCGACCACGGTCTCCATGTCGAGGCCGGCGATCGCATCGCGCAACGAGTTCTTGTCCTTGGGATCGCTGTTCTGCAACGCCGCGAGCCCGACCTCCCACAGCGCATGGGCGTAGCCGATCGGCTGGGTCCACTGCTTGCCTGTCGTCTTCTCCCACTCCGCGGCGAGCTCGTCAGCGCTCTGCCCGGTCAGCGAGGACTTGAACGGATAGGCCGGCGTCCACCACACCTCGGTCGACATGCCGTCGCCGCGATCGCCGAGCGCATTAACCGCGGCCGGGAACAGGAAGGCCGCCGCCACCGTGCAGATCTGCGGCTTGAAACCGGCCTGCGCCGCCTGATTCCACAGCGTCACCCAGTGATTGCTGAAGGTGAAGCCGGAGACGATGTCGACGCCGTTGTTCTTGAACAGCGCGATCTGGTTGGTGAAGTCGTCGGTCGCGATCTGGAATTTGCCGGCCGAGAATTCCTGATAGCCGGCCGCCGAGATGCCCGCCGGCAGGCCGAGCTTCGGATCGGAGAACGCCTGGCCCGGCGGGTTGTCGATGTAAAGCGTGCCGACCTTCTTGTTGGTGTCGACCGACTGCCACATACCCAAGAAATTTTTGGCGACGTCGTCGGCGCCCCAGAAGAAATGGTAGCTGTACGGAAACCCCTTGTCCGGCGTCGACTTGCGCGGGAACATCCAGCCCTGCCACGGCACCATGGTCGAGATGGTGGGAATGCCGCGGGCGTCGGCGAGCTCCTGCACCGGCGGCTGGGCGTCGCCGTCCTCGATCAAGATCAGGTCGCACTTCTCACGCAGCACCAGCTCGCTCGCGATCACCGACGAGCGGTTCGGATCGGATTGATTGTCCTTGAACACCAGCTCGACCTGATAGGTCTTGCCGCCGATCTTCAGACCATCCTTCAGCCGCGCCTTGATGCGCTCATGGATCCAGGGATCGGGCTCGGCGAACTGCGCGCGGACGCCGGAGAGGCAGCCGACCCAGCCGATCTTGATGGTGTTGCCGGTGGCCCGCGCGACATTGACCAGCGGCACGTTCATCGCCGATGCGAGGCCGGTGGCACCGGCCGCTTTCAAGAGCGTGCGCCGATTGAGCCGACCGGATGCCGTATTGTTCTTTGTCTCAGTCATGTCCCTCTCCCTCCACAACCAATGAAAATGCCTGACCGCGGCTCACGCAGCCGGTCGCTGGATCGCCGCACGGCTCACCGCGGCGAATTTGCACAAGGTGTTTTCGATGATCTGGCGCGGGATGCCGCGCACGATGAAGACGAGCCGCGAGCGCCGGTCCGCCGACGGCCAGCCCTGCAGCGCGATCGGCGGATGGAACACGTGCTGCACGCCGTGCACCACCATGGGCGCATCGGGCTGCTCGGCGACATGCACGATCGCCTTGAAGCGCAGCAGGTCCTCGCCTCTAAGCGCCGCGACATAATCGAGCCAGCGCGCGAACGCCTCCCGCTGGATCGGCTCGTCGATGATCAGGCTGTAGGACGATACGCCGGTGTCGTGCGCGTGGTGACTGTGGTGGCTGCACGCCTCGCCGTCGCAATGGTGATCCCCGTGATGGTGCGGCGTGTTCGCCGCCTGCCCTGCCAGATCGAACCAGCGCACCACATCAGCGGAGCGCGCCGCCGGATCGAACAGCCCGGCATCGAGGACTTTTGCCGGATCGACGATCCCGTTCCGCACGTGTGAGCGCGTTGCGACCGGATTGATCGCCGCAAGCTGCGCACCGAGCCGCGCCAGTGCATCATCGGCGGCAAGGTCGGTCTTGGTCACGAGCAGCCGGTCGGCGACGGCGATCTGCCTGACGGCTTCGCTGTGCGCCGCAAGAGTGTGCGTACCATTAACCGCATCGACGGTCGCGACCACGCCGTCGATCCGGTAGCGGCCGACGATATCGGACGCCGTCATCAGCGTGTGCAGCACGGGCACGGGATCGGCCAGCCCGGTGGTCTCGACCAGCACCCGGTGGAATGGCGGGATCGTGCCGTCAGCGCGGCGCGATGCGAGGTCGGCCAGCGTCTCGATCAGGTCCTCGCGCACCGAGCAGCAGATGCAGCCATTGTCGAGCAGCGCCAGGCGGTCCTCGCTGCTCTCGACCAAAAGGTGATCCAACGCCACCTCGCCGAACTCGTTGATGATGGCGACGACGCCATTGAGCTCTGGCTGGCGCAGCAAATGGTTCAGCACCGTGGTCTTGCCGCTGCCGAGGAAACCGGTCAGCACCGTGACCGCGATCTGATCCACCGTTGCCATCACGCGCCCCGCTCGTAGACCTTGCGGCCCTCGAAGAAGGTCATCTCGACCCGCGTATCGGCCAATTGATCCGGCGGGATGTCGAAGATCATCTGGTCGAGCACGATGAGGTCGGCGGATTTGCCGACCTCGATCGAGCCGATCGACTGGCCGAGGCCGGCCGCGCGCGCGGCGTCGATGGTGTAGATGTCGATCACGGTTTTGAGGTCGAGCGCCTGCTCCGCCCACAGCGACTTGCCCGGAAAATCTCCGGTCGGATTCTGCCGCGTCACCATGCCCTCGATGCCCTGCCAGGGGTCGGGGATCGGGATCACCGGCCAGTCCGAGCCGCCGGCCATCAGTGCGCCGGCTTCCTTCAAATCCTTGTTCGGCCAGAAGCGCTGCGCGCGCTCCTCGCCCATCGCGGCCTTATGCGCCTCGAGGAAGATGGTCGGATACCAGATGATCGGCGACAGGTCGGCGGCGACGCCGAGCTCGGCGAAGCGCTTGACATCGTCGGGCGCGATATAGCTCGCATGCGCGATCTGATGGATCAGATGGGTCGGGCCGTTGAAGCTGCGCACGACATCGATGGCGTCGAGCGCCTGCGTCACCGCGGCGTCGCCCGCGCAATGGATCTTCGCGGCAAGGCCGAGCTTCTCGCAGCGCCCGAGCCAACGGATCAGGTCCGGCACGGTCAGCATGGTGGAGCCGCGGAAGCAGCAGCCGCGCACCGGGTCGGCCACATACGGCTCGTGGAAGGCCGCGGTCTTGGCGCCCGGCACGCCGTCGAGGAACACCTTGACATAATCGGGCTTCACATGCGCACCGCGGTAATCCTCGCGCAGCGCGAACAGCTCCTCGCCAGCCTTGCCGAACATGAAGCCCGGCTCGACCACCGGCATCGCGCACACCGCCCAGGCGGTCAGCTCGCCGCGGTCGTCGAGCCCCTTCAGCGCCGCCATGATCGGCTGCATGCTGGCAGCGTCGATGAAGGCGGTGACGCCATAGGCGTTCAGCACCGAGATCGAGCGCGCCACCGCCGCGCGGTCCATCTCGGCCGTGTAGTGGCCGGAGGCCGCGAGTGCCCGCTCGACCAGGCCGGAGGCGGCCTCGATCATGATGCCGGTCAGCGTTCCGGTCTTGAGGTCGCGGCCGATTTCGCCGTCGGTCGGATCAGCCGTGTCGGCCGCAACGCCGGCCAGCCGCAGCGCCGCCGAGCTCGCCCAGCGATTATGATAGGTGTCGTCGCGCAATACGACGGGATGCCCGAGGCAGGCAGCGTCCAGCAGCGCGCAGGACTCCGCGGTGTTCATCTCGTTCAGGAGATTATTGCCGAACTGCCCGCCGACGATCCAGGCGCCCGGCGCAGCCGCTGACGCGGCCTTGTGCAGGGTTTCGGCGATCCTTGGAATGCTGTCGGCGTTGCAGAAGCGCAGCTCGTAAAGATCGGCCTGTCCACCCATCATGATGTGATTGTGGATGTCGACGATCCCCGGCATCGCCATGCGGCCGCCGAGATCGACGGTCGCCGTTTCCTCGCCGATGAGCGCCGCGACGTCGCGTTCCTCGCCCACGGCGATGAACCGGCCGGCCTTGACGGCCGCGCAGCTTGCCCAGGGTTGCCCGCGGTTCGACGTGTAGATCCGGCCGTTGCGGAAGACCGTGTCGGCGAATGTCCTGTTCATACGGATCAAACTTCTCGATTGGGAAAGCCTGGAGCGATCAGCCTCTCACCGTGCGGTGCACAAGGCCGAACCGCGCACGACGCCGGCATGATGGCCAAACGTTCGGCATGTCGGCATTTGGAACAATCCACCGTCCGGTGGATGCTCCGCCGCTTCCCCGCAAGCGCAGGGCTATTGCGTATTGCCTGCCTCCGCAGGGGCGCACTGCCAAAACATCGAAAACAACCCCATGCACAGTAGCTGGCGGCGTGCCGGCACTCGACATGGCGACTTGACATGTCGGGCAAATCAGCGTTACTATTCTATTATTCCGAAACCGCGCGACGCGCCTCAGAACCCTAGCGCCAGTCCGTCCTTGCGGTGGTCCGAAGCGCCGAACAGGACGCCGCGGGCGTGGTCGATGCGGATCGCCTGGCAGCCGCCGATCGGCTCCTCCGAGAACCGCGCATCGTGGCCGCGGGCGCGAAGGTCGTCGCGAATCCCGGGAGAAATGGTCGTCTCCAGCGACAGCGCGCCGTCGAAGGCAAAGGAGCGCGGCGCCTCGGCCGCGGCCTGGATGTTCATCTTCATGTCGAAGATGTTCGACAGCAGATTGGCGTGGCCCGCGGCCTGGTAGTGCCCGCCCATCACGCCGAACGACATCACGGTCTTGCCGTCCTTGCGCAGAAGGCCCGGAATGATCGTATGCATCGGCCGCTTGCGCGGCCCGAGCGAATTGGGATGTCCCGGTTTGGCGCGAAAGCTCCAGCCGCGGTTGTGCAGCAGGATGCCCGATTTCGGCGCGTAGATGCCGCTGCCGAACGGATAGAACAGCGAGTTGATCAGCGAGACGGCGTTGAGATCGCGGTCGACCACCGTGACATAGACGGTGTCGCGATGCTCGATATCGTCCCAGGTCGCGGGCGCGGATGCGCGGCGCATGTCGATCTTGCCACGGATTCTCTCGATATAGTCGTCGGCAAGGAATGCGGCCGGATCGACCTTGCTGGTGGCGGGATCGCAAAAGAAGGCGTCGCGCGCGCGGTAGGCCGCCTTGGTGGCTTCAGCCAGCAGATGGATGCGATCGGCCTCTCCGAGCTTGCCGACATCGAAGCCTGCAAGCGTCCGCAGGATCATCAGTGCGGCCAGGCCCTGCCCGTTCGGCGGGCACTCGACCACGTCGTGGTCGTGGTAGCGCGCCGAGATCGGGTGCACATAGTCGGAGGCTTGGGCGGCGAAATCGTCGGTGCTGTGGGCGCCGCCCAGGGCACGCAAGATAGCCACCATCTCGTCGGCAGCCTCGCCCGTGTAGAACGCGTTGCGTCCGTGCTGCGCGATCCGGCGAAGGGTGCGGCCGAGCGCGGGTTGCGTACGGATGTCGCCGACCTCAGGCGCCTTGCCGCCGGGCAGGAACTGCGCCGCCGCATTGCCGTCGATCTCGATCCGGGCCCGGAAGCGGCGCCAGTCCTCCGCGACGCGGGGCGTCACGCAAAAGCCCCGCTCGGCAGCCGCGATCGCCGGTCGGAAGATCTCCTCCAGGGACCTGCTGCCATGATCGGCGACCAGCCGGCACCACGCATCGATCGCGCCGGGCACGGTGACGGCCTCGGGCGCGGTCGGCGGAATGTCGCGCGCGCCGCTCGCGGCAAATTTCTCGGCATCGGTTGCGGCAGGCGTGCGGCCCGAGCCGTTCAGCGCGATCGGCTCGCCGGCGTCAGGCGAATACAGCGCGAAGCAGTCGCCGCCGATCCCGGTCATCTGCGGCTCGACGACGCCCTGCACCGCGACCGCCGCCACCGCGGCATCGACGGCATTGCCGCCGGCCTTCAGCATCTCGACCGCGGCCAGCGTCGCCTGCGGGTGCGAGGTCGCGGCCATGCCACGCTCCGCAACCGCCACCGAACGGCCGACGGCCATGAAATCGCGCATGTCGTTTCCTTCAATGTTGTGAGCGGCCGCCGCTCGCCAACATTGTCGAAAACGACACCGGTCCTCGCGGAGGACTCTCGTTTGGCCACCGGGTAGGCAGCAATCCACCCAACGGTGGATCGGTGAATACGGACGAGGGTTGTCACGCCTCTCGGACGCGGCGAATTGATCCGGCGGCAACCGGGCAAAACCTGTCAAACCTGCGCGTGAGGAATTCTTTCGGCCTATCTGAATAGTTGCGTGCTCGGCGGCAATTCTGTGGTGGGTAACTGGTTGCCAAGCCCGGAGCGCGATGGCACGCTGCCACGATCAATTTAGCTCATGTCGATTGCCAATGCCGATGTCATCTCTCAGAGAGCTTCATGGCGCCAGGCGAAGTCGGTTCGGTTGGGGGGCTGGTTGGTTACGCATTGCCTCGTCTCTGGTCTCACTGTCATGCTGCGCCGTCGTTCACGACGTGCGTGCGGCGTCGCCCAATGAGGAGTCGAGCCGACCCGTGACGGCATCCGAACCGTCGGCTCAATCCGATGCCGACGGAGGTGTCTTGCCGGATGCGGACCGAGCGTCGCCCGAGGCTCCGTCGACGACGCCAGGCGAGAAGCAACCTGAGCAGGTATCCACGGCCAACGTTGCCGGCTCGTTCAAGGTCGCCCCGGACAATATTGATACAGTTCTGGTCCTGGACGAATGCTTTGTTGCCGAGGCGTGCATCGACCGGTTCCTTGGCGCGCTCTACACGCGAGCGCCGAAGACCGACTGGATCGTCGTGTACGAAAAAAAGGACGTGATCATCAAACGGAAGCGCAAGCTGATCACGGTCACGCGCAGCATCCCGAAGCGGGTCGAAAATGACTTCGGATGGAAGGACCCCAAGGCGGCAGAAAGAGCCCGCATGCCTCTGATGGATTACGTGATCGGAGGGATGGATCGAGCCTTCAAGCAAAAGCTGTTCTATATGCTCCACGCAGCGGAGCAGGCCGGACTGGCACCCGGGATCACAAGCGGATTTCGCGACGACTACCGCCAATCGATTGCAAGCGGGCTGAAGGCCGCAAATGACAAGTCCTATCACGGCGGCAGCTCGCGTGGAGGCTATGGTCACGGGCTCGCCGCAGACGTCGTCAGCATGAATGGCGGGAGCAAGGAGGAGCGTGCAACCGAGACCAAGCGATTATGGAAATGGATCGACGAGCACGAAAAGCAGTTCGGAGTCGGACGTCCATACTTGAATGGAGACCCAGCGCATCTCGCACCGGTCGATGGTCGGGAGTATGCTGCTCATCGTACGGTATCAAGGCACACAAAGCTGGCCGGCAAGCGACATACCCGAATCGCAGCATCTTCCAGACATGGCGTGACGACGCGCGCAAAGTCAAAGGCAGCGTCGAGGGCCGCGACGACGAAACTCAGCTCGCGCCTCTGATTGGCCTACCCCTCCTGCGCTTCGTGCGCTCCGGCGCGCCCCAGCTCAGGGGGTGAGCTGGGGCTGACGGCGGCTTCGGAGGCCGCAGCGGCCAGCCTCCGTCCATGACGTTACGCCTCTCCCCGCGACTCTCATCTACCAGGAACCGCGATTGCTGCGCCGCGCTACTACTTCTGCGCTGTGGAGCTTGCTTGCCGCTGAATCTGTTACTCGGGGCTAGTCCAGAATGGCAATTGCCGCGTGCGCTTGTCGATCTATCATGTCCCCAGTCGTGCGGATTGGCCGACATTTTGCCCACACCCGACCATGCACCTCGCGCGATCAGGGATCGCCGCTTCGGCCCACGGAGCGACGGTCCCGCCCAATTCCGGAAACGACAGATCAGTTCGACGGGCAACTCAGCAAATCCTGTCAATCCTTCACGCGAAGAATATTTCGCTTTGTCAGAAGCGCCACTCGATCACCCGCATGCGCATGCGCGGGTGATGACACCGAAGAAGGGTGCGCAGTAGCGGTGCGTTGTCTCGCGCGAGAAGCATCCTCATCGTCGTCCTGGCGCAGGCCGGGACCCATAACCACTGAAGATGATTGTTGTGCGACGCTGGGGCCACGGCTTTCCTCACCAACCCAGTCCTGTGGTTATGGGTCCCGGCCTTCGCCGGGACGACACGTGGAGGGAGCTGTGTGCTGGCATATTCTTCGGTGTCATCGCCCGGCTCGACCTGGCGATTCAGTGTGCCGCGGCCTCTCGATTCAAGCACAGGCATCTCTGGAATACTGGATCCCCGCATGCGCGCATTCGCGGGTGATGACACCGCGCCGTTTGACATCTTGAATTGCGATTCATCCTCATCGTCGTCCCTGCGAAAGCACTAGGGCATTTACACATCTCTTCGAGGCTAGAAAACCGACTCATCATCAAGGGGTTAGCTACTAGGCGAGAGCCGAAATCGGCGGGCGCAACCCTAGCGCAGATGAGTAAGCTCTCTGCGGTTTTCGGCCAACTCTTTGAGAAGACTCCGGAAAGACTGCGGAGGATATGTATATACGCTAGTGCGAAAGCAGGGACCCATAACCACCGATGTTTATCGTTTCACGACGCTGGAGTGACGAATCCCGTTCACAACATCCGCCGCGGCGTATGAGTCCCTGCTTTCGCAGGGACGACGTGCCGGAAGAGCCGCGGGCCCTAATCGACAGCCCGCGCCTCAATGCGGCCGCGACATCATCGCCACGACGGCGGAGCGGGTCTCGACGCCGAGCTTTTCGAAGATATGGATCAGATGCGTCTTCACCGTCGCGAGGCCGATGTTCAGGCACTCGCCGATCTCGCGGTTGGTTCGGCCGCAGCACAACAGCTCGACGACTTCCATCTCGCGCGAGGTCAGGCCAAAGCGCGCCGGCTCGTCGGCATTCGACGACAGGCGACTGGTCAGGTTGAACTCGAGATAGTCGTGGATCTTCTCCGCAATGTGCATGCTGCCGTCGGGGATCGCGCAGCCCGGCGCCCACAGCACGCTCATTCCGGCGACGATGCGGTCGTTGCGGCGGAAGAAGAACTCGATCATGTCGGCGACGCCGCATTGGCCGGCGAAGGCGCGGTAGGTCGCCGCCTCCTGGGTCGCGCATTGGTCGAGCGCCGTGCTCAGCCGCGCAATCGGCCGGTTGCTCGCCGAGCGCGGATGCAACGGATCGAGCCGGTTCATGCCGGCAAGATACTGGTCGTGGAAACTCGGCGGCACGTTGCTAGAGAGCACGAAGCGGTTGAGGGTCAAATTGCCGTCGACCTCGTAGAACGCGGTCGCCGACCCCTCGAGAATGCCGCGCGCGAACTGAATGGCCTGCGTGGTTGCCGGATCCGGTCGGCCCAGAAGCGCGATCATGACCTACCTCCCGATGTTTCCCGATGGCGAACGTCTGCGCGTCGCGTAACCGTCACGCTGAGGCACGCGCGAGCCGTAGTCAAGCAAATTGCGGGCCAAACGCACGAAGCGCACATCCGGGGAAACGGTTACGCCGAAGTAACCCAACGGCCCCCTCCACCATCCGGTTGATTGCGAGCGACGCGAGCCATGCGGAACTTTCGCGCATCATCCGATGTCATTGCTGGATCAAGAATGAATTCGCGTCGCATCATGGCCGCCTTCCCGTCGGCGGCCGACGAACAGGTCACGCTCGCCAACTGGCGCCAACATCCCTTCAACGAGTGGGCATTCCGCAATGTCCGCGAATTGCTGCCCACCGCGAACATCGCGCGCGCCGCAGCGCCGGCGCCACTGTCCTTTGCGCCGCGCTATCTCGACGACCTCAGCTTCGCCAACCCGCGCGGCGAGACGGTCGGCGTCGGCGAGGCGCTGCGCGCCAGCCACACCGACGGCATCGTGGTGTCGCATCGCGGACAGGTCGCGTTCGAATGGTATGCCCATGGCCTGACGCCCGATACCCCGCACCTGATCTTCTCCGTCAGCAAGTCGGTCGCCGGAACGCTCGGCGGCATCCTCGCCGATCAGGGCAAGCTCGACCCCGACGCGCCGGTGATGCGCTACATCCCGGAGATGGAGGGCTCGGTCTATGGCGGCAGCTGCACGGTGCGGCATCTGCTCGACATGAGCGTCGGCATCCGCTTCGACGAGGATTACATGGCGCGCGACGGCGACGTCATCAACTACCGGCGCTCGACCGGCTGGGAGCTGCCCGATCCGGCGATTCCGCCGAGCAATCTGCGCGACTATCTGCGCACGCTGCGGCCGAACGGCGCACCGCATGGAGAGACCTTCCACTACGTCTCGACCAACACCGACGTGCTCGGCTGGGTCTATGAGCGCGCCTGCGGCATGTCCTACGCAAAGATCCTCTCCCACTATCTGTGGCAGCCGATGGGCGCCGAGCACGACGCTTACATCACGGTCGATTCACGCGGTGCCGGCCGCGTCGCCGGCGGCATCTGCGCGACACTGCGGGATCTCACCCGGTTCGGCGAGATGATGCGCAATCACGGCATCAGCAACGGACGACAGGTCGTCCCCGGCTGGTGGATCGACGACATCAGGCAGAACGGCAATGCCGAGGCCTGGTCGCGCGGCGACCTGACGAAAGTGTTTCCAAACGGCAACTACCGCAACAAGTGGTACACGCTCGATCGACGCGAAACGCCGTTTGCCGCGGTCGGCATCCATGGCCAGTGGATCTACATCGATCCGGCCAATGAGACCGTGATCGCACGCGTCTCCTCGCAGCCGCTGCCGATGGATCTCGATCTCGATCACATGTGGATGCGCGGCTATCGCGCGATCGCGGCCAGGCTTGCCGGCAAGAGCTGACCGATTGCGACAGGGGGACACCATGGGACCACCGATCAACCGCCGCCGTCTGTTGCAGATCAGTGCGGGAGCAAGCCTCGGCATTGCGATGCCGCGCATCGCGCGGGCCAGTTCGAAGACGATCACGGCCGTCATGCACGCGCCGCTGCGCGTCACCGATCCGATCATGACGACGGCGTGGACCGCGCGCAACCACGGCTACATGATCTACGACACGCTGTTCTCGACCAATTCGAAATTCGAGATCAAGCCGCAGATGGTCGAGGCCTGGGAGGTCTCCGCCGACGGCCTGACCTACACCTTCCGCCTGCGGCCCGGCCTCAAATTCCATGACCGCAGCGCGGTGACGTCGGCCGACGTCATCCCCTCGCTGCAGCGCTGGGCCAAGCGCGACACGATGGGCCAGAAACTGTTCGAATTCATTGCCGAACTGAAGGCGGTCGACGAGCGCAGCTTCCGCATGGTGCTGAAGGAGCCCTGCGGCTTCGTGCTGGCGGCGCTCGGCAAGCCGACCGCCAACGTGCCCTTCATCGTGCCGGCGCGGATCGCCGCGACGCCCGCCGACCAGGCCATATCAGATCATCTCGGCTCCGGACCATTCCGCTTCGTGACGGCGGAATTCCAGCCCGGCGTCAAGGCCGCCTATGAGAAAAACCCGGACTACGTTTCCCGCGACGAGCCGTCCGACGGCACCGGCGGCGGAAAGGTCGTCAAGATCGGCCGCTACGAATGGATCAGCGTGCCGGATTTCCAGATCGCGACCAACGCGCTTGTCAACGACGAGATCGACTATTTCGAGGTGCCGCCGCACGACCATCATCCGATGCTTGCGCGCGCCTCCAATGTCGAGCTGACCGATTACAACACGCTCGGCTTCTCCGGCATGTGCCGGATGAACTGGCTGGTGCCGCCGTTCGACCGGCCGGAGATCCGCCAGGCCGTGCTGCACGCGGTGAACCAGAAGGACTGGCTCGACACCCAGATCGGCAATCCCGATTACTACAAGATCACGCCGGCAATCTTCGTCGCCGGCACGCCGTTCGAAAGCGCGGTCGGATGGTCGACCAAGGCGGACACCGCGAAAGCCAGGGAGTTGCTCAAGCAGGGCGGCTACAAGGGCGAGCAGATCACGATCCTGCACGCGACCGACGCCCCGATCATCACCGCGCTCGGCACGGTCACCGCCGAGGCGCTGCGTTCGATCGGCATGAACGTCAGCCTGCTGGCGATGGATTGGGGTTCGGTGGTGGCACGCCGCGCCAAACAGTCGATGCCGGCCGAGGGCGGCTGGTCGCTCTACCATTCGACCTGGGCCAGCGCCGACCTCGTCAATCCGATCGGCAACGCCTGCGTCAACGGCAAGGGCAAGAACGGCGGCTTCTTCGGCTGGGTCGAGGACGCCGAGCTCGAGCGGCTGCGCGACAGCTTTGCCCGAACCGCGGCGCCGCCGGACCAGAAGGCGCTGGCCGACAATATCCAGGCACGCGCCTACGAGGTGGTCACCCACGTCCCGACCGGGCAGTACAATCAACCGGCCGCGACGCGCAAGGCGCTGAAGGACATCGTCCGCGCGCCGGTGCCGCTGTTCTGGAATGTCGACAAGACGGGTTGAGGCCTCTATTCGATCGGCGGCCGCCGCGTATGCCAGTCCGTCATCGACTGGAACGCGGCGCCGGCGCGGACCAGCACGTCTTCGGACAGATGTGGGCCGACCAATTGCATGCTGAGCGGCATCTGGTCCGAGGCCATGCCCATCGGCAAGGTAATAGTCGGGCTGCCCGAGAAATCGAACACCGCCGTGAAGCGCAGAATGCTCAGGAGGATATTGGGGTCGGCACCGTATTCGCTCATCTTGGTGAGCGTCGGAATCGGTACCGGCATCGTCGGGATCAGCAGCAGGTCGATATCTTCGAACATGGCGGCGAGGCTGCCGCTGAACTTCAACCGTTCATGATGGATCGCGGCAATATCGACGCCGCTCGTCGCCCGGCCCTGCTCGATCAGCTGCGCGAGATCGGGTCCGTATTCCGACTTGCGCGACGGGTAGGTGTCCAGATGCGCCTCAGCCGTCTCGACCGAGCACATCGCAATCCACTGGCTGACGAGCTTCTGGTAAGGCGGGACATGCACCTCGCGGATGTCGGCGCCGAGATCGGCGAGCGTGCGCTCGGCTTGCACCAGCGCGGCGACGACCTGCCGATCGATGCCCTCCTGGGTGTACCTGCGGTCAACACCGATCCTGAGGCTCCTGATGCCGTCGCCCGCTCCAGCCAGATAGTTCGGCACCGGAGCCCGCAAGGCGGTCGGGTCGTTGATATCAGCGCCCGCGATGACGCCGAGCATCGCCGCGGCATCCGCAGCGCTGCGGCACATCGGCCCGACGTGATCGAGCGAGTCGGCCAGCGGGAAGACGCCGTGCCGGCTGACCCGCCCCCAGGTCGGCTTGATCCCGGTCAACCCGCAGGTCGCCGACGGAAAGCGGATCGAGCCGCCGGTGTCGCTGCCGATCGAGCCGTAGCAGAGCCCCGCTGAGGTCGCGACGCCCGATCCGGTCGAGGAGGAGCCAACCCAGTAGTTCACATTCCACGGGTTGAGCGGGGCCTGGATTGCAGGATGATGGCTGGTATAGGCGCCCTCCGTCATCTTCAGCTTGCCGAGCGTCACCGCGCCGGCGACTTCGAGCCGATCCACGATCGTGGCATTGAAGGACGGCACGAACTTGGCGTGGATCGTCGTGCCACCCGCGGTCGGCGCAAACGAGGTGTAACAGAGGTCCTTCAGCCCGATCGGAACGCCATGCAGCGGGCCGCGCCAGACACCCTTGGCGATCTCCGCATCGTACTGCTTGGCCTGGGCCATCGCCCGCTCCGCAAGGACCAGCGCATAGCCGTGAAACTGTCCATCCAGCTTCGCAATCCGGCCCAGCATTGCCTCGGTGATCTCCGACGGCTTCGCCTCCTTGCGGCGAATGAGCTCGGAGATTTCGGTGATGGATTTGTAGTGCAATGAATCCGCTGACATCTGACGCCCTGCTGTTATCGGAATATGCCTGTCCGGACCGCCGCCGCGGGCGGCGATCTCGCGGCTCTGCTGACGGCGCGCCCCGCCTAGAACTGGACGCCGCGCGTCAACGCGCCGTCCACCACGAGGTTGGTCCCGGTGATGAAGCTCGCCGCCTTGCTCGCCAGGAACACAGCGGCGTTCGCCATCTCCTGCGGCGTGCCCATGCGGCCGGTCGGGTTGAGCGCCAGTGCTGTCTTGTACAGTTCGGGATTGCCGTCCTTGATCATGTTCCAGACACCACCCTCGAAGTAGGTGTTGCCCGGTGATACCGAATTGGCCCGGATGCCCTTGGCCGCGAGCTGGTAGGCAAGGCCCTGCGTGTAGTGGATGATCGCCGCCTTGAACGTACCGTAGGGACCGCTGGCAAAATCGACCTCGCGTCCCGACACGCTCGAGATGGTGACGATCGCGGCGGCGCCGCTCTTCTCCAGATACGGCATCGCCGCGTTGACGAGGCGCACCGTCCCCATCATGTCGGTGGAGAATTCCTTCTCCCAGCTCTCCTCGTCCTGCCCGATCGACAGCGCGCTGACATTGGCGACCACGACATCGATGCCGCCGAGCTTGGACGCCATGTCGGCGACCCAGGCCTTCAGGGCCGGCCCGTTAGAGACGTCGACGGCACTACCGAACGCCGAAACGCCCTTGGCCTTGAGCGCTGTGACCGCAGCGTCGACGTCGCCCTGGTTGCGCGCACAGATGCCGACATTGGCGCCCTCGGCGGCGAACGTGTCGGCGATCGCCCTGCCGATGCCCTTGGTGCTGCCGGTAACGAGAACCTTTGCTCCCTTGAGTCCGAGATCCATGTCCATTCCCTCCATTATTATCAATTATGCAACGCACTGATCTTCACCGCATCGCGCGGTCGATCACAGTAACAGCTGCGCGCGAACGTTGTCCGCGTTGACCTCCTCACCGGCCAGCGATCGCGTGATCTTGCCCTTCTCCATGATGTAGCAGCGCTGCGCGATCTCCAGGATGGTGTCGAGGTTCTGCTCCACGAACACGATCGTGGTCCCGAGCTCCGCTCGGAACGATTTCAGCGCCTCGCAAATATGCTGCACGATCGACGGCTGGATGCCCTCCGACGGCTCGTCGAGGATCATCAGCGCCGGATTGCCGATCAGCGCGCGGCCGATCGCAAGCTGCTGCTGCTCGCCGCCCGACATGGTGCCCGCGATCTGGCGCCGGCGCTCCCTCAGGCGTGGAAAATACTCGTAGACGAGCTCGGGCAGCTTCTTGCCTTCGGGCCCGCCGATCAACTCGCCGACCTGCAAATTCTCCTCGACGCTCATTTGCGGAAACACGTCGCGACCCTGCGGGATGTAGCCGAAGCCGGCGCGCGCCCGCGCATCGGCCTCGAGCTGCGTGACATCCTGATCCATGAAGCTGATGGTGCCGCGCCAGGTCTGCAGCAGACCGATCAGGCAGCGCATCAGGGTCGACTTGCCGACGCCGTTGCGGCCGATCACGCCGACGATCTCGCCGCGCGAGACCGACATGCTGACGCCTTGCAGGATCGGCGTCGCGCCGTAGCCCGCCCAAAGCCCCGACACCTCCAGGATGCGATCAGTGGGCATGAGTCTTACCCAGATAAATTTCCGCGACCTTCTCGTCTTCCAAAATCGCCTCCAAGCTGCCGCGCGCGAAGATCTTGCCAAGATGCAGAACGGTAACGCGCTGGGCGACCTGACGCACGAACGCCATGTCGTGCTCGACGACCAGGACGGTCATGCCCTCGGCATTGAACGACTTGATCAGCTCGCCGGTCTTGAAAGTCTCTTCCGGCGACATGCCGGCGGTCGGCTCGTCCAGCAGCAGCAGCTGCGGCTGCAGCGCCAGCGCCATCCCGATCTCCAGCCATTGCTGCTGGCCGTGCGACAGCGCACCGGCGAGCTTGCCGCTATCGTCAGCCAGATTGAGCAACGCGAGCAGCCGCTCCTCTTCAGCACGGCATTCCGCGCCCGAAATGCGTTCCTGCAGCGCGATCTGGATGTTCTGCCGCACCGGCAGCTCCTTGAACACGCTCGGCGCCTGCATCTTGATGCTCATGCCGCGCTGCACCCGCGCGTAGGGCCGCTCGGCGGTGATATCGATCGAGTCGAAGAAGATGCTGCCCGTGGTCGGCGGATAGAGCCCGACGATCAATTTGAACAGCGTGCTCTTCCCGGCCCCGTTGGGCCCGATCAGGCAGTGCACCTCGCCGGCATTGACCGTCAGGTCGACGTCGGAGACGGCGGTCAATCCACCGAAACGCTTGGAGACACCTTTCACATCGACCAGCGCCATGATTCAGGTCTCATCCGATTGCAGGCGGGCGGTATCGGCCAGCGCGGGGGCTTCGTCGCGGCGCCGACGCCTGGTCCACCAATCGACGACGAGCTTGCCGATGCCGAGCACAAAGCCCTGCGGCGCCAGCATCACGGTGGCGAGCAGCAGCACGCCCATCAGCACCAACGCCGCCTGCTGGCTGTAGACCGTGATGGTCTGAAAGCCGAACAGCAGCAGGAACGATCCGACCAAGGTCGCGGTCAGATCGTTGCGTCCGGAGAACGCCACCCACACGATCGGCATCGCCGCCGCCGGCAGGCCGATGCTGGATGGCGTGATGAACTGCCCCCACGACGTGTACAGCGCACCGCTGAGACCGGCGAGGCCGCTGCCGATCACGAAGGTCAGAAGCTGATACTTGCGGACGTCATAGCCGAGCATCTCGGCGCGCTGCGGATTTTCCCGCGTGGCCACGATCACGTTGCCGACGCTCGAGTTCACCAGCATGCGCAGCGCGATGTAGACGATCACGATCAGCGCGATCATGACGTAATAGAGCGCCGAGCCCTCGATGTCGAAGTTGCCGACCGTGAGCGGGTCCATCCCCTTCATGCCGTTGAAGCCGTTCAGCCGGGCTGGACCGATATGCCATTCGGGCCCCGCGGTCTGCCCGAGGAAGAAGGCAAGCACTAGCGTCGCCGACAACGTCACGATGCCGAAGAAAATCCCGCTGATGCCGCCCCAGATCATGAAGTAACCGAGGATCCCGGCCGCGATCATCGCGATGACCACGGAGAGAACCAGCGCGGCGATCGTGGTCGTTCCCCCGCCCATATTGATGGCGAGCACGCCATAGCCGTAGCCGGCGATGCCAAAGAAGAAGGTCTGGCCGAACGACAGCATGCCGCCGTATCCCCACATCAGGCAGAGACCGAGCGCCATGAAGATCCAGATCAGGAAGTAGGCGAAATTGCCGACGTCATAGGAATCGGCGAACAGCGGATAGATCAGCGCCCCCGCCAGCACGGCGAGGAAGCAGGACCAGAAGATCTTCCCGCGTCCGAGCGTCTGCGGGCCCTCGAGCAGCTTCAACATCAGAAATTTCCGTCTAGCGCCCACGACGAACCAGCACGCTGGATAGTCCCTCGGGCAGCACACGTATGATCAGAATGACAGCAAACAGCATGCCGATCTGGCCGATGATCTGCCCGTAGCTGGCATTCAATGCCATTCGGATCATCGCCAGGAACACCGCGGCCGGCGCGGTTCCGAGCAGGACATTGGCGCCGCCGATCACCACGGTGACGAAGCTCTCGACCACAAAGGTCGCGCCCATGGTCGGGATCAGCGTCATGGTCGGCGCGTAGAGCGCGCCGCAGAGCCCCGCGAGCGCGGTGCCGATACCGAAGCTGATGGAATAGATCCGCCCGGTGCGCGCGCCGAGCGCCTTGGCCATCGCCGCATTCTGCATCGTGGCGCGGGCGATCACGCCAAAGCGCGTCTTCATGAAGATGATGTAGAGGCCCGCCAGGACCGCTACCGCACAGGCAAACAGCACCAGCCGGTAGGTCGAAAACGTGTAGCCGCCGATCGCAAAGCTTCCTTCCGGCGTACCGATACCGCGCACCGCGGAGCCGACGATCAGCAGCATCGACTGCGTCACGATCAGACTGAGGCCCCAGGTCGCGAGCAACGAGTCGAGCGGTCGCTTGTAGAAGCGCCGCACGACGAGGTACTCGACGATCATGCCGATGATCCCCGCCGTCAGCGCGGCCATGATCTGCGCGATCGGAAGCGGGACGCCGAGATTCACGAGCCCTACGGTGACGTAGGCACCGCACATGATGAACTCGCCATGCGCCATGTTGATGACGCCCATCATGCCGAACACGATGGCCAGGCCCGCCGCCGACAGGATGAGGAACGCGAAGACATCGGCGAACTGATAGAATACCGAGAAGAGTTCAGCCGACATTCCGGTCTCCCTGATCGCGGCGCCGCATCATTGCGGCGCCGGCTTGCTTCAAAGCCGCGATGCAAACACGAGCAAGATTCGTGCCTGCGCGCATCACGACTTGCTGGGAAGATGACTCGGCGTGTACTGATCCTTGTCGTTCTTCTTGGTGAGGTCGCAGCCGATCTCGCCAAGCCAGTATGGCTGGATCGTCCCGTAGTCCTTCTCCACCGTCACCTCATGCTTGGGCCCGACCGAGATCAGGCGCATGCGGTGCGACGTATGCTGGCTCTTCGGGTCGATGCAGACCTTGCCCTCGGGAGCCTCGATGCAGGCATCACCCGTTGCGATTACCTTGCGCATGTCCTCGAGCTTGGTCGACTTGGCCTTCTCGACCAGCGCCTTGTACATGTAGAGCGCGTTATAGGCGTTGTAGCCCATGTCGTTGATGTAAAGCTCATCGGGGAATTTTGCGTGCCAGCGCTTCTTGAAGTCATTGGCTTCGGGGGTATCGATCTCCTCGAACCAGTTCGCGGTCGCATGCATGTTGTTGAGCGCCGGCGGCTTGAACCGCTTATGCTCGAAGCCGAGCATGATCTTGATCGAAGAGCCCATCGGCAGGTTGAGGTTGGCTGCGGCTGCCTGTTCGAAGAACGAGTCCTGCGCCGCGCCGACATTGATCGTCAGCAGCCAGTCCGGCTTCGCCTTCTGGATGTTCTGGATCGTCTGCGCGAACTGCGACACGCCGAGCGGGATGAATTCCTCGCCCACGACCTCGCCGCCGAGGTCCTTCATGATCTTGCGGTTCCACTCCGCGGAGATCTGGCCGAAATTGTAGTCGGCTGCGATGACGTAGACCTTCTTGCCGAACTTCTGGACCATCCAGGGGATCAGGGTCGAGAACTGCTGCTCCGGTACCGCACCCATGCTGATCATGCTGGCATCGCAGACACCGCCTTCATACTGGTTCGTATAGAAGTACGGCGTGGTGGTGCGATCGACGATCGGACGCAGCGCCTCGCGCGATGCCGAGGTGATGCCGCCGATCAGCACGTCGACCTTGTCGCGATTGAGCAGCCGGCGGCCGAACTCCTGATAGCGGGCATTGTCACCCTGGGGATCGAGATGGATCAGCTCGATCTGCCGGCCGAGAATGCCGCCGCTCTTGTTGATCTCCTCGACCGCCAGCTGCGAGCCGTGCAGCTTCGGCATGCCCATGAAGGCGAGATCGCCGGAGACGTCCTCCAGCAAGCCGACCTTCAGCGGCGGCTCCGCCGCCTGGGCGGCACCTATTGCCGCGGTCCCGAGCATTGCACCAAGCAAAGCCATTCCGACTATACGCCCCGAATACATCGCGATGTCCTCTGTCGTTGAAGGATGTTTGAAGTCACGCCTTGAGGTAATTCTTCAGGATCGACGCCCCCATCGTGTATTTGGGATCGACCATGTTGCCGAGCCGCATGCGGCCGGCCTGGCTGAGCAGCATGTAGGCGTCGATCTCGTCGAAGCCGTAATCGGCGCTCATCCAGCGCACGAGCTCGCGATAGGCGATGCGCGCCGCGTCCTCGAGCGGGCGCGCGCTGCCGATCGTCATGATGAAGTCGCGCGTCTCGAGCCGCGGCCAGGCGAAGCTCCAGTTCTTGATCAGATCGATCTGCAGCGTCACCGTCGCGCGCTGCTCCAGCGCGACGCCCGAGAGCTCGCCATCGCCCTGCGTGGCGTGGCAGTCGCCGACATAGAGCAGCCCGCCTTCGGCATGCACCGGCAGATAGATGATCGCGCCCGGTGCAACGTCGGGCAGGTCCATGTTGCCGCCGTGATAATCGGGCTGCAGCGAGGAGATCGCCTCGATCTCGGGCGAGACGCCGATCGTGCCGATGAACGGTTCATAGGGCAGCGTGATCTTGTCGTTCCAACGCACGCCGTTGCGGTCGACATGCAGCTTCCTGACGCGTTCCGGCAGCGGCGGGTTGAGCAGCGCCGTGGATGCGGTCCCGACCAGGCCGCCGAACTCCGGAATGATGCAGGTCGTTCCGGCCGGCTGCGCGCCGCGGGTCTCGACGTCGCGGATATAGACGGCGAGGCAATCACCCTTCTTGGCGCCCTTGACCGCGATCGGCCCGCATTGCGGGTTCAGATAGGGGAAGTTCAGCTTCGCCGTAGGACTGTCGCTTTCGCTGGTGAGCACGCCGCCGAAGGCGTCTTCGGTTTCGACAACGACGACCCCGCCCGGATCGATCGACAGGGTCGGCTTGGCATAGGGTCCATAGACGTAATGAAAGCCGCCCTGCTGCTCGATCGTCAGGCTATGGGTCGTACCGGTCGCGCCCTTGGCAAGGGCGCGCTTGGCCATGATGGAACTCTTCAACCAATCTTCGGTCATGCGGTCGGCTCCTCAATTCAGATCGCGGGATGGCGCTTGTGCCAGTCGGTGACGCGCTGGAAGGCATCGCCCGCGCGAACGAGGCTTGTTTCGTCGAAGTGACGGCCCACGAACTGGAAGGCGACGGGCCCGCCGTTCGGCGCGAAGCCACCGGGAAGCGTCACGGTCGGGCTGCCGGTCATGTCGAACGGACAGGTGAAGCGCAGCAGCCCGGTAATCAGCGACGGATCCTCACCCAGCGCCGCCATCTTGGCCAATGTCGGCGCAGCGAACGCCTGGGCCGGAACGGCGATCAGATCGACCGTCTCGAACAACAGCCGCACCGCGCCGCGGAACGCTTCGCGCCGCAGCACGATCTTCTGGTAATTCATGCCGGATTGCGCCCGGCCGAGATCGAGCAGGCCGGCGAGCGCCGGACCATATTCGTCCTTGCGTGCGGGATAGGTCTCTTCGTGCGCGACCGCCACTTCGATGCCGCACAAGGGGAACCAGTCCTCGATGACGGCCTTGGGATCAGGAAACGTGATGTCCTTGATCTTCGCGCCCAGATCGGCAGCAACGCGCAGCCCTTCGCTGAGCACCTTGCCGGCAGCCTCGTCGGTGCCTTCGATGGTCCAGCGCCGATCAACCCCGATCGTCACGCCGCGCAAATCGCCGGACAGGCCGGCGAGATAGTTCGGCACAGGCAGCGGCACGGAGGTGGTGTCCTTGGGATCCTGGCCGGCAATCACGGCGAGGATCGCGCCGCAATCGGCCGCGCTGCGCGCCATCGGCCCGATGTGATCGAGCGTTGCCGCGAGTTCGAACGCGCCATAACGGCTCACGCGTCCCCAGGTCGGCTTCAGCCCGGTGATGCCGTTGGCGGCCGATGGAAAACGGATCGAGCCGCCCGTATCGGTGCCAAGCGAGCCGAAGCAAAGCCCCGCGGCGGTGGCGACGCCGGAACCGCTCGACGATGCGCCCGACCACAAATCCGCATTCCACGGATTCTTCGGCGGATCGATCTTCGGGTGATGGTCGGCATAGGCGCCCTCGGTCTGCTGCAGCTTGCCGAGGATGACAGCGCCGGCATCCTTCAATCTCGCGACGACCGTGGCATCCTCGCTCGGCCGGAAGTCCCGGTGAATGGTCATGCCATGCGCGGCCGGAGCGCCCTTGGCCCAGCACAAATCCTTGACGGCGATCGGCACGCCGTGGAGCGGTCCCTTGATCTTGCCGGACGCGATGTCCTTCTCGGCTACCGCCGCTTCGGCCAGCGCCGCCTCGCCCATCACATAGGCGTAGCTCTTGAGCTTGCCGTCGAGCTGCTCGATCCGCCCGAGCATCGCCTTGGTCACCTCGACCGGCGAGAGCTTTTTGGCCTGGATTTGCTGCCCGATCTCAATGAGCCCGAGATAGTGAAGATCCGTCGTCGGCATCGTTTCTCATCCCCGCACTTGACATGACGCAAGCGCAGGCACTGCCCATCACCGCGCATGCGCCGCCGGCTTGGCGGCACGGACGTGTCGCCAATTTGTTTAGCGGCAAAAGCAAAAAACCACCCGCCCCTCCGAAACGAAGGTGACGAATGGCCCAAATGCCGCGGCTATGAACTATCGCATGGGTCCGGAGTCGAACGGAGCACTCTGCGCGGCGATCGGGACGTCATCGGCCAGATCGACGCACGCAAGGTTCGACAGGAAGCCCTGTAGGAGAAAATTCTAAGGAGGTGTGCAGCGCGTTGTCAACGAGGCTGGCTGCACAAATTTCGCGAGGTGCATGCGCAGCAAATCGGCATGACCTCTTGCACCGACCTCTGCGAAGATGATTTCCTTGATGCGTTGCGCGGCCGAAAGTACTCAATGACCAAGCCCTCCATTCCAGTCGGCATCATCTGCTCGCAGCACGGGCCCTATCAGGCCATGGGACGCGAGATCCTGAAGAGCGCCATGATGGCGGTCGACGAAATCAACAATCAGGACGAATTCGACTTCGCGATATCGGCGCATGTCCGCGATCCCCGCGGAATCATTTCGGAGTACCACACGGTCTGCGACGACCTCATTCGCAACGTCGGCGTCGAGCATATCATCGGCTGCTACACCTCGGCCTCGCGCAAGCAGGTGCTGCCGATCGTCGAGCGTACCGACCGCCTGCTCTGGTATCCGGCGCGCTACGAGGGGTTCGAATGCTCCGACAATGTCATCTATGTAGGCGCCTCACCCAATCACAACGTACTGCCGCTGGTGCGTTACGTGCTCGATAATCTGTCGCGCGAGATCTTCTGTGTCGGCTCCAACTACGTCTGGACCTGGGAAACCAATCGCGTCACCCGCGAGCTGGTGACGGCGGCCAAAGGACGCATTCTCGCCGAACGCCTGCTCGAACTTGGTGAAAGCGCGGTCACGCACATCGTGGACGAGATCGTGCGGCGCCGGCCGCCGGTCGTCTTCAACACCTTGGTCGGCAGTTCGAGTTACGACTTCATCCGCGCCTTTCATGCGGCGACCGCCGCGGCTGGCCTCGAGATCCCGATGCTGAGCTGCAGCCTGTGCGAGCCCGAGCTCAAGATCGCGGGTCCTGCATCGGCCGGATGCATCACATCGTCGGCCTATTTCGAGAGCATTCGCCTGCCCGAGAACCGGGCCTTCGTGGCGCGCTGGAAGGCGCGCCACGGCGAGCACAGCAGCCCGTCCGTCGACGGGCAATCCGCCTATGTCGCGGTCTATCTGCTGGCCCGGGCGCTGCAGCGCGCGGGCACATCCGATATCGGCGAGGTGCGGCGCGCGGCGGCCGGCCATCGCTACAATTCGCCGCAAGGTCCGGTCTGGATCGACGGCAGCAACAACCACTGCGTCCTGACGCCGCGGCTGGCCGTCTCGAACGCCGAAGGACAGTTTGACATCTTCTGGGAAGCTGAAGCGCCGGTTAGACCGGATCCCTATCTGACGCAGCTCGACATCGCCGCCAGCCCGGCAAGGGATGGAACGTTGCCGAATGCGCCGCATTTGCGGGTTGTGAAATGAGCAAACCGTCTTCATTTTCGCTGCGGGGCCGCAAGGCGCTCGTCGCCATCAAGGATGAGCGCGATGCCTCGATCGTCAGGCGGCAGTTCGAGCGCCTCGGGATCGAGATCGTCATATGGGAGCCCGGTGCCAGTATCGACTGCCGTCCCGACGTGACGCTGATCGATGACGAGTTCCTGCCGCTCACCTCGCCGGCACAGCGGACGTCGCTTGGACGAAGCCCGGTCATCGCCCTGCTCGGCACCGAGACGCCAAGCCGTCTGAAGCTGGTGCTCGACCTCGATCCGGCGTCATTCCTGGTGAAGCCGCTGCGATCGGCCGGCATCTATGCCGCGCTCGTCCTGGCTTTCGAGCGAAGCGAGCGCACCAGCGAGCTCAAGCAGCAGGTGCTCAAGCTGGAGCAGCGGCTGCGATCCCGCCGCGTCGTGCTTGCCGCGGTCCTTCAGGTCATGCACAGCCATGCGCTGGCCGAGCCGGCGGCCTTTGCGCTGATCCGCCGCGCCGCCATGGAGCAGCGCAAGACGATCGAGGAACTCTCGGCGGAGATCACCGCAAAGGGCTCCCTGCCCCGGGCAACGGGCTAGAGCCGGTCGTCTATTTCTTCAGTTCCGCGTAGAGCTGCATCACCCGTTGCGGCAACACCTCGATGCGCGGCACCCGGAGCGCATAGCGCTCGCCGAAAATCCGATCGAGCTGGGGAAATCTGTGCTCACCGATGCCGAAGGCAAAGATATCGGTGCCGCGCCGCCGCAGCTGCTGCGCGGCCCGGCGGGCGTCCTCGACGAGATATTGCGCATCCGGCACGTCGACGTCGGACGGCTCGCCGTCGGTCAGAACCAGCAGCACTTTCCGGAACGCGCGTCGTTCCGCGAGGTAGCCCCCGGCATGGCGCAATGCCGCGCCCAGCCGGGTGGAATGGCTGCTGCCAAGACCCGCGAGACGTGAACGAACCACGGCGTCCATCGGCTCCGCAAAGCCCTTGATGCGCAGATAGCGCACGCGCTCGCGGCCGTCGGAGCTGAAACCATGCACCGCGATCGCATCATTGGCGGCCTCGACCGCCGCCGCCATGATCGCGGCCGCCTTGCGTTCGACGTCGAGGACCGTCCGGCCGCGGCGGTCACGGTCGGCGGTCGATTGCGACAGGTCCAGCAGCAGCAGGATGGCGAGATCGCGCGGTCCGGGTGCATCGCGCTGGTAGACCCTGGGTTCGCTGATATTGCCGGTTCGCCGCTCGATCGTCAGGGCGATCGCCGCGTCGATGTCGAGCGCGTCGCCGTCGCGCTGGCCCTTGTGTCTGATCCGGCGGCCAATCGACGCGTCGCGGGTCAACTCCGTGATCCAGCGCATCGCCTCGGCGTCCGTCGAGGAATCGAAGGGCTGCGCGGAAACGGCGGCGTCGGCTTCCAGAATCGTGGTCCAGTCCGGCCGCTCGGTACGCGCCGCATAGTCCCATTCCGGGTAGGTCGCGACCGGAAACCCGTCCAGCAGCGTTACCGCGCTGGCCTTCGCGCGCAGCGTCTCGTCCGGCTTGGCGTTGTCGTCGGCCGGCTGACCACCCGCATCGTCGCGCCGCTCGATCCGGACGGAATCGACGGCAAGTTCGATCGTCTCGGCCGGACTGTCCCGCTGGTCGCCGAAATCCCACAGCGCCAGATTGTCGTCGCGATAGGCAGGTTCGACGACGTAGCTCTTGGCGTTGAACTGCAGCCGCATCTGCCCGATGTCGTTGCCGAGCAAACCACCGATCTCGCGGCTGATGGCGGGATCGGTCCAGCGGCCGGCGGCAGCGGCAAACAGCGTCCGCCCCTTGGTCACCCACGCATCCGGATCCTGATAATCGGGATCGATCAGCGCCCGCGCCAGCCGCATCATCAGTCCGGCTGCGGTTGCCTGGCCGGCTGGCGTCGCGCTGTGAAATGGCAGCCACAGCCGGCGCAGCCCCGGCATCTGGTAGAGCGCCAGCGCCTCGACCCGGGCATCCTCGATCAGCGAGACCAGCGCGATCTGCAGCGCCTTCAGTCGTCGCACCGGAAAGCGGACGGTGGAATGCACCAGATGCGCGCCGGCATGCGCGACCGCCGCGAGATAGACGGCGTCGGCCGCCTCGCCCTCGAAGCCGGGAAAGGTCTGCGGAAGACCGACGAGGCCGGCGGCGAGCGAGGTCCGCCGCGGCACCGGCGTCGGTGCAACGGCAAGTTTGCGGAAACGCGGCTTTCTGTTCCACAACGCGATCGTGGTTGCAGCGAGGCGCTTCTCCAGCCGCGCGAAATCATCCCCGCTCCGACCGGCTGCGAACAGCTGCGCCGAAAGCTGATCGTCGAGCGCGAAATAGGCGCGGCGGCGCGATGCGCGACTGCCACTGGCGCGCAAGCCAGCGGAGACCCACGCCGCAAACTCCTCGCCGCCGGCTTGCGTCAGAAACTGCCCCAGCCGGCCGATCGCGAGCCCCGCCGACTCCGGCCCGGTGGCTGCGAGTTCGTCGAGCGCGGCGAGAACCGCGGTGAGTTCTCCCGCACCCGCAAGCCGGGGCAGCACCTTGGACAATTCGGTCAGCAAGGCATGGGCGACACGGCTTCCGGCACCGCAGCCGATGTCCCTGACCGCGCGGCCGATCGCGATCAGATCATCGGCCGATCGCTGCGCCGGCCATTGCTCCGATAGACGCAGAAAACCCTGCACCACGGCTTGACCGAGATTGGCCTCGAACAGGGCGTGCACGGCCTCGTCCCAGACCGCCAGGTGATCGAACCAACCAGTTCGCTGCAGAGCGGTACGCGCTGTCTGCACCGCCGCAGCTACATCGTCATGGCCGCGCAAGAGTGCCGCAAGCCGACGTCCGGACCGGAAGCTATCGAGCGAACTGATTTGCGCGACCGCCACCTGCAATCTTCCACTTACCCACAGGCCGAGATCACGTCGCGCAACGTGTTCCTGGTGTCCGCATCATCGGTCAGGGGAACGACGATCGTGGTCTCGCAGGCCTTTTCGAGGCTGATGCCGCATCCGATCAGTCGGCCGGCATTGACCAGCATCCGGGTCGAGGCACCTTCGTCGAGCCCCTGGCCTTTCAGGTTGCGGCTGTGCTGGGCGATCTTCACCAGGAGATCGGCGAGGTTCGGCTCGATACCGGCTTCGCGCGACACCACCTCGGTTTCGGCCGGCCGATCAGGATAGCCGAAATCCAGCGCCGCGAAGCGCTGCTTGGTGGATTCCTTGAGGTCCTTGATCGCGCTCTGGTAGCCCGGATTGTAGGAAATCACGAGCTGGAAGTCGGAATGGGCGTGGATCAATTCACCGCGCTTTTCCAGCGGCAGCACACGACGATCGTCGGTCAAGGGATGGATCACGACCGTCGTGTCCTGGCGCGCCTCGACGATCTCGTCGAGGTAACAGATCGCGCCAAGGCGCACCGCTGTGGTGAGCGGCCCGTCGCTCCACACCGTGCCCTCTGCGTCGAGCAGCCAGCGCCCCACCAGATCCGCCGCCGTCATGTCCTCGTGGCAGGCGACCGTAATCAGCGGGCGGCCGAGCCGCCACGCCATATATTCGATGAAGCGGGTCTTGCCGCAGCCGGTGGGCCCTTTCAGCATCACCGGCATGCGGTTGGCATAGGCCGCACCGAACAGTTCGACCTCATCCTTGAGCGGCCGGTAATACGGCTCTTCCCGGATGCGGTATTGATCAAGCAGCAAAGCGGGATTGGACAAGCTCACGCCTCCCATGATCGCGCAGGCAGCCGTTCGCAACCGGTCGATATCACGATGCGAGCAGCTCCTTGAGCTTGCTGTCGATGAAGTCGACATCGACCGGATTGGTCCCCGGCCCGCCGGCGAAGTGGCCCCAGATCGACGGTACCGGCACGAACTTGGCGTTCGGCATGTTCTCGACCTCGAACTCGCTATCCTCCGGCGGGAAATAGAGATCGGTCTGACCCGGCATGACATAGGCCTTGGCCTTGATCGCCCGCAGCGCGGCCTTGAAGTCGCCGTTGTAGATTTCGTTGTCGCTGATGTCGCCGTGCTGCCAGGTCCACAGCATGGTCAGCAGGTTGTTGGGATCCTTGGGCAGGAAGAAGCCTTCCCAGAATGCCACCAGGAAATCCTCCAGCGACGAATAGCCCAGCGTCTTGATGTCGAGCTGCTCGCGATAGAAGGCCTGCGAAAAGCCCCAGCCGGCATAGACACGCGCGGCGGCGCGCAGGCCGCGGGCCGGCTTATCGGTGTACCAGCCCTCCTTCCACGCAGCATCCGCGGTGAGTGCCGCCTTGACGCCTTCGAGAAACACGAAGTTGTGCCGCGAGCATTTGGCCGAGCCGCAGAACGGCGCCAGGAGATCCATCATATCGGGATAGAGCGCGCCCCAATGGAACGTCTGCAGCGCGCCCATCGACCAGCCGACCACCAGACGGATGTGCTTGATGCCGAATTTCTCGGTCACCAACCGGTGCTGGGCGCGCACATTGTCATAGGCCGTCACCTGCGGAAAACGCGGTCCATTATACGGTTCCGGCGTGTTGCTCGGCGACGACGACAGCCCGTTGCCGAGCATGTTCGGGATGATGATGAAGTACTTTGCCGGGTCGAGCGCCCTGCCCGGTCCGATCAGCCATTCATTGTCGTAGTGCTGGCCGGAGTACCAGGTCGGATAGACGATGACGTTGTCCTTGGCTGCGTTGAGCTGGCCATAGGCCTTGTAGGCGAGCTTGCAGTCGCGAATGGTCGCGCCGCGCTGCAAGGTCAAATTGCCGAGATCATGGATCTGATAGTCGACGCTCATTGATGTACCCTTCTTGCTTGATCGAGCTGATCGCTTACGCCGGACGCGCCACCTTTTCAGTCGGAGACTCCACCCGTGCGATCGCACCGTACACGATGCCTGCGACCACCGCGGCGGAGATCGCAGTGGACAGTCCCGGCATCAGGTTTTCAACCGCAAAGGCAAACAGCGACCCGATGCCCCAGGCGATGAACGGCTTCGCACGCCAGTCGACGTCCGCACGCGCCTCGGCCCGTAGCAGATACTGATCGACCAGAATGATCGCACCGATCGGCGGCACGAGGATGCCGAGCAGCGACAGCCACTGTATGAAGAACGCCCAGACATTGCCGGCAGCAACCAGGATGCCAAGCGCGCCGAGCACCACCGCCATCAGCCGCATATTGGTCCCGAGGATGCGCGACCAGCCGGTGGCCGCGTTGTACAGGCAATGCGAGCAGACCGAGCCGAGATTGGCATAGAGGAAGATGAATGCGAGGATGCTGAGCCAGGTGAGCTGCTTGCCGTTCATGTAGCCGAACATGTTGTCGACACCGAACGGGTTGGCGTTCGGCACGGCGAGCGCCGCCGTCATCACGCCGCCGACCAGCATCGCGACCAGATTGGCGAACGGAAACGCGCTGAACGTGGCAAACAGCGAGGACCGCGTGCTCGGCGCCCAGCGATTGAAGTCCGCCGTCACCGTGCCTGCGTCGATGAACAGCGCGAGCACCACGGTAAGCCCGACGCCCATCGACATGCTGGCGACGCCATTGTTGCCGGCATAGCCGAAGATCGCCGCCGACGTCGTGGTCGAGGCGGCATCGGCCGCGACCCAGAGGCCAAGCACGACAAACAGCGGCACCGACGCCAGCCCGATCCAGTGCAATCCCTTCACGCCGACGAAGGTGATCCCGATATAGAGCACGCCGGCGACGATGGTCATCGCCACATAATTGAGGCCGTAGGTCGAGGAGATCAATGCGCCGGTGATGCCGGTCTGCACCGCATACCAGCCGAGCAGCAGGGTCGACAGCAGGCCCGACGCCAGCACGTAGCCCTTCTTTCCGAACACGATGCTGGCGATCAGCGCGAAGTTCATGCCGCGCCGGGTGCCGATCAGGCCGAGCGCGCCCACATAGGCGAACATGATCAAATTGCCGACGATCATCGCCACCAGTGCATTCTTGAACCCCATGCCCAGCACCAACAGCGATCCGGTCATCGCGCCGGTGATGATCATCGGAAAGCCCAGCCACACCATCGTGACCGAGAAGGCGCTGCGCCGGGCGCTCATCGGCACCGGCTCGTGCTCGAATTCATGGCCGAGAAGGTCGTCGATCTGCCCTTCGGTCTGCTGAACCAGCCCGCTATTCGATTGACCGCTCATGATGTCCCCCTGTTTCCTCCGCGAGGAAGTGTCCGCCGTTGCATCGAACCACGCCGGCGCGAAACATCGCGCCGGCGCCGATCATCGATGTCACTCAACGATGTGCGACTTTCTGGTTCGGAATGCCCTCGATCGGGCATTCGTCGGTTCCGACGGTCGGACGGGTCATGGCCTCGACCATTTCCCGGGTGCCCTCGGGGTCCGTGATCCAGTTCTTGTAGAAGGTGTAGGGGCAGACCGCGTGCCCCCGATCGCCGTCGCCGGAGTTGATCAGGCCGGTATAGCCGCGGTGCATCAGCTTGAAGAGATGGTTCTGCGACTGCATGTTGCGGCGGGCGTCGCGGATCAGCGACACCGAGAGCTGCGCGTACTGGATGCCGTTCTCCTCCGTGCCGCACTCGCCGAGCGTCCTTCCGTCGAAACCGATGAGCGCGGAATGGCCGAAGTAGGAATAGACGCCGTCGAAGCCAGAGGCGTTGGCGACCGCGACGTAGCAGTTGTTGGCCCAGGCCATCGACTTCGATATCTGGATCTGCTGCTCCTTGGCCGGATACATGTAGCCCTGGCAGCGCACGATCAGCTCGGCACCGCGCATCGCGCAGTCACGCCAGATCTCCGGATAGTTGCCGTCGTCGCAGATGATCAGGCTGATCTTCAGCCCCTTCGGCCCGTCCGAGACGTAGGTGCAATCGCCGGGATACCAGCCCTCGATCGGTACCCACGGCATGATCTTGCGGTACTTCTGGACGATCTCGCCCTTGTCGTTCATCAGGATCAGGGTGTTGTACGGCGCCTTGTTGGGATGCTCCTCGTGGCGCTCGCCGGTCAGCGAGAACACACCCCAGACCTTCGCTTTGCGGCAGGCGTCCGCGAAGATGCGGGTCTCCTCGCCCGGCACGGACGACGCCGTCTCGTACATCTCCTTGGAGTCGTACATGATGCCGTGGGTCGAGTATTCCGGGAAGATCACGAGGTCCATGCCCGGAAGGCCGAGTTTCATGCCCTCGACCATCTTGGCGATGTTGCGCGCGTTATCCAGCACCTCGGCCTTGGTGTGCAGGCGCGGCATCTTGTAGTTCACCACGGCAACGCCGACCGTGTCCTTGCTGCTCGATATGTCTCCATGCAACATGTCTCGACTCCCTTTCCTGAGCGATAATTCCCGCTACACGGCCATGTGCAGCTGGATGAGATCATCGGTGAGCTCACCGATCGCGCCCTTGGCGACGACGCGTCCCTTTTCGAGCAGCGCGAAGCGGTGAGACGCGCGCCGCGCGAACGCGACATTCTGTTCGACCAGCACGACCGTGATGCCGCGCTCGCGATTGAGACTGACGATCACGTCCTCGATCTGCTCGACGATGTTCGGCTGGATACCCTCGGTCGGCTCGTCCAGCAGGATGACCTTGGGCTTGGCCAGCAGCGCACGCGCGATCGCAAGCTGCTGCTGCTGGCCGCCGGAGAGATTGCCGCCATAGCGATTGAGAAAGTCCTTGAGTACCGGAAACAGCTCGAGCACCCACTCCTCGATTCCGTTGGCCGATTTCGCCGCGAAGGTTCCGAGCGTCAGGTTCTCCCGCACGGTGAAGCGCGGCAAAATCCCGCGGCCCTGCGGCACGTAGGCAATACCGGCCTTGGCGCGCTGATAGGTCCGCAGCGGCGAGATGTCGGCACCGTCGAGCGATAGCCGTCCGGTGCACCGGTCCATCAGGCCGAGGATGCTGCGCATCAGGGTGGTCTTGCCGACGCCGTTGCGGCCGAGCACCGAGAGGAATTCGCCATTGCCAACCATCAGGTTGATGCCCTGCAGGGCGCGGCTGTTGCCGTAGAAGGCGTCGACGTCGGTCAGCTCAAGCATGGCTGATGCCTCCCGATCCGAGATAGGCGCGGCGCACTTCCGGATGCGCCTCCACTTCCGCCGCGGTGCCCTCGGCCAGCATCTGGCCCATATGCATCACGGAGATGATGTCGCCGATCGCCTTGACGAAGCCCATGTCGTGCTCGACCACGATCAGCGTGTGCTTGCCCTTCAGCCGTGCGAACAGTTCGGCGGTCTTGCGGGTTTCCTGCGCCGTCATGCCCGCGGTAGGCTCGTCCATCAGGATCAGCTCGGCGTCCTGGGCGACCAGCATGCCGATCTCCAGCCACTGGGTCTGACCGTGCGACAGATAGGCGGCCGGTCGGTCGAGCTGCTCGGTGAGCCCGACCAGCTCGGCCAGACGCTCGACATGCTCGCGTCCTGAATTGCCGATGTTCCAGCGCAAATTGCCAAGCACGGAGGTGCGACGCGCCCGCGCCACTTCGAGGTTCTCGGAGACCGACAGCTCGCGGAACACGCTCGGCACCTGGAATTTGCGGCCGACGCCGGCGCGGGCGATTTCGTATTCCTCAAGATCCTGCAGCGCGGTGCCATCGAAGCTTACCGTGCCGGCGCTCGGCTTGACCTTGCCGCAGATGATGTCCAGCGCGGTGGTCTTGCCCGCGCCGTTCGGCCCGATCAGGCAGCGCAGCTCGCCCTTGCGCACGCTCATGTTGAGTGAATTGAGCGCCTTGAAACCGTTGAAGCTGACCGACACGTCGCGGAGATCGAGATGGGAGCTCATGTGCTGCCCTCCGTCTGGCCGACGCCTTGCGCCACCCCGCCCGCGGCCGCATGGCGGCGCTGCACGATCCAGCGCAGCACGACCTGCGCAAGGCCGGCGAGCCCCTTCGGCAAAAACAGCACCACGAGCACGAACAGCGCGCCCATCACCAGCGTCCAGGTTTCCAGGAACGCCGCTGACTCCGACAGCGCGCCCTGCATGCCCGCCACCAGCACTGCGCCAAGGAACGCACCGACCAGGCTCTGCCGGCCGCCGACCGCGCACCACACCACCACCGAAAGAGAGAGCTGCACGCCGAGGAAGGTCGGCGAGGCAAACTCCATCACCACCGTGTAGAGCATGCCGGCAAGGCCCGCGATCGCCGCCGACAGCGCGAACACGAAGATCTGGTAGAGCGCGACGTCGTAGCCGAAGTAGCGCACCCTGCTCTCATGGTCGCGGATCGCCTGCACGATCAGTCCGGCCTTGGTTCTCGTGAAGGCAAAGGCGACAAGCAGGCTGAGCAGGACACAGCTGGCCACGAGATAATAGGTAGCCCGGCCATAGGCATCGAACGCGACGCCGAAGATCTCGAGCTGGGCGAGATCGGTGATGCCGTTGAAGCCGCCGGTGTAGCTCTGCTGGTCGATGATCACGAGATTGATCACCACCATGGCGGCGAGCGTGATGATCGAGACATAGACGCCGGTGACGCGGCCCCGGAACATGAACCAGCCGAGCGCCGCCGCAACCAGCGCCGGCACGATCAGGCCGGCGGCGATCGCGAAGGTCAGCGAGCGGAACGGCTCCCAGAACCACGGCAAATGCGGGACATTATTCCAGACCATGAAGTCCGGCAGTCCGCTCGCTCCGGTGTGCACCGGGACGGTCCTGAGCTTGAGCGCCATTGCCATTGCGTAGGAGCCGAGCCCGAAGCTCATCGCCTGGCCGAGATTCAGAATGCCGCCGAATCCCCAGGACAGCCCGAGCGACACAGTAAGGATGCCCAGCACCAGATAACGCGCGACCTTGTTGAGCAGGAAGTCGTTGTTGAGCAGCACCGGCAGCGCGAACACCACGGCAGAGACAATGAGCAACGGTGCAAGCTGCGCGATCAGGCGCTGCAATCCGCTGGAGTTAGGAACATGCGACGGCATAGATGAGCGATCTGTCTCAGGCCCGCACGCGTGCGGTGAAAAGCCCCTCGGGGCGGAAACGGATGAGCACGACGATGGCGAGCAGCACGATTGCCTTGGCCACCGTGTCGTTCTGCAGGAAGGCAATGCCGCCGGAGAGCTCGCCGAGGATGAAGGCGCTCGCCACGGTGCCGGCGAGGCTCTGCACGCCGCCGAGCACCACCACCATGAAGGCATCGACCACATAGCCGGTGCCCATATCGGGCGACACGCTCTTCAGCGGCGACACCAGCGCGCCAGCCAGTCCCGCAAGGCCCGCACCGTAGGCGAAGGTCAGCGCATAGACCCGTTTGGCGTTGATGCCGAACGAGGCAGCGACGGAACGGTCCTGGATGATCGCGCGTAG
Organism: Bradyrhizobium sp. USDA 4503; assembly: GCF_054055815.1. Classification (NCBI taxonomy): domain Bacteria; kingdom Pseudomonadati; phylum Pseudomonadota; class Alphaproteobacteria; order Hyphomicrobiales; family Nitrobacteraceae; genus Bradyrhizobium; species Bradyrhizobium sp. USDA 4503. The sequence goes on along the minus strand of NZ_JBSRXS010000001.1, from coordinate 326,864 downwards.
CTTCATTCCGACCGTGGTGCGGTTCATCAGCAACCAGGTCGCCACGAACAGTGCGATCGACACCACGAACAGGAACACCCGATAGGACGATACCGAGATGCCGAACACGTCCATGCTGTCGGACAGCGCCGGCGGCAGCTGCACGTAGCGCAGTTCGCTGCCGACCATCAGCCGCACCGCCTGCTGCAGCATGATGCCGACGCCCCAGGTCGCAAGGATCGTGTCCAGCGGCCGGTTGTTGAGCAGGCTCAGGACGTAACGCTCAATGACCCAGCCGAACGCGGCGACCACGAAGAAGATCGGCACCAGGCTCGCGAGCAGGCCGAGCCCGAGATAGGTATGGAACACCCAGGCCGCGTAAGCGCCCAGCATCACGAACTCGCCATGGGCGAGATTGATGATGCCCATCGAGCCGTAGATGATCGACAGGCCCAGCGCGACCAGCAGCAGGATCGATCCGATGCTGAGGCCGGTGACGATTTGTTCGATGAATTGGTCCACGTCGGGATCCGCTTTCGATGTTCGCGTTGTGCGCCCTGCCCCTCGCCCCCGTTCGTGCGAGAGGCAGCATTCGTTTCGGGACGCTGGCCGCCGGCGCCGCACGCCGACGGCCTTCGTCAGCCCCCGTCGTCAGCTCTTCTCGACCAAGCCCTTCTCGGTGCATGACTGTCCGGGATAGGCCGCGTAAGGCACCGGCTTCAGCCACTCCTTGGCCTCGACGAGAATCTCGAACTGTCCGTTCGACTTCGCCTGCGCGATCTTGGGCCACAGCCAGGTGTGCAGGTTCTCCGGCTCGATCCGGACCTTGCCCTGCGGTGCAATCACTTCCTGGCCCTTGACCGCGTCGCGGATGTTCGGCGGCGTGAGATCGCTGGTCGCGAGCTTCTCGACCGCCTGCTTGAACAGGTAGGTCTGGAAGTAGCAGGCCTCCGACACGAAATGCGTCACCTTGTCGGCGCCCCAACGCTTCTTGTAAGCCTCGACGAACTTCTCGTTCTCCGGCGACTTGTGCACCATGAAGTAAGGCGCCGAGGTGAAGTGACCGGCGGCCGCCTCGCCGCCCATCGCAGCGACTTCGTTCTCGGAGGTCGTGAGACTCGCCATCGGCATCTTCTCGGGATCGAGGCCGGCCGCCTTGTACTGACGATGCAGCGCGACCACGGAATCGCCGACCACGGTGGAAAAGATCACGTTCGGCTGAGTCGAGCGGATCTTGTTGATGACGGAAGAGAATTCGGAATGGCCGAGCGGCACATATTCTTCCGCCACGACCTCGCCGCCGAGTTTCTCAAGCAGCTTCTTGCAGTAGTTGTTCTCTTCCTTCGGATAGATGTAGTTGGAGCCGATCAGGTAGAACTTCTTGCCGAACTTCTTGACCAGCCAGGGCACGAACTCGTCCTGCTGCTGGTTCGGCACCGCGCCGGTGTAGATGACGTTCTTCGAGCACTCGCGGCCTTCATAGAGCGTCGGATACCAATAGAGATTGTTCTGCCGCTCGAACACCGGGAGCACCGCCTTGCGGCTTGCCGAGGTGTAGGAACCGAACACACTGACGCATTTGTCGCCGACGACGAGCTTGCGAGCCTTCTCCGAGAAGGTCGCCGGATCGGACGCGGGGTCCTCGACGATCGGCACGATCTTGCTGCCCTTGATGCCGCCTGCGGCGTTGATCTCCTCGATGGCGAGCAGCGTCGCCTTGTTGAGCGATTCCTCGATGATCGCGGTCGTTCCCGTCAGCGAGAACAGCACGCCGACCTTGATCTCGCCGCCGGCGGCGTAAGCGAGGTCGGCGTTCTTGATCCAGATGTGCGGCAGTCCGGCGCCGGCAAACGCGCCCAGCGCCGCGGTATTCCTCAGCAAAGTCCGCCGTGAAATGCTCATCCCTAGCTCCCTTCAGGACTGAAAAAACAAAAAGCCCTCCCGATGCGCGCTTACGCGAGCATTGGGAGGGCTTTGTTGCCGGTTGTGTCGAAGGCGGCGCTGTCGCCGCCGGCCCCGCTATTGGGGCTTACTGTTGATGATCGTAGCCAAGCAGTTCGAACGAGTCAACAATCGCCGCGGCGACTGCACTTGCCGACACGCGACGATCCATCGCCTGTCGTCTGATGAAGCCATAGGCTTCGGTTTCCGGCATCTGCCGCGTCGCCATCAGGATCGCCTTGGCGCGCTCCACCGTGCGCATCGAGCGCAGATTGTCATCCAGCTTCTCGATCTTGCTGCGAAGCCGCCGTTCATAACCAAATTGACTGCGCGCCAGCACGAGACTGGACAGCACGGCATTCTGCGTGAACGGCCGCGGCAGCACGGCGTTCGGCGTCGCATGACACAGCGCATCGGCGTGAACGGTTTCCGTCGCCGGCAGGATCACAACCAGCGCCGAGCGCGCGTCGCCGGGAATCCATGGCAGGCGCCGCGCCAGGTCAGGGGAATATTCGCAGTACACCACGTCGGCATCGGCGGGCACGCTCTCCGGCATCGGCCAGACCTGCCGCACCCGCATCCGGAACCGCTGCAACTCGCGCAGCAACATGCCGACCTGATCGTCGACCGGCGCGACCACCACCGCCGACAGATCGGCAAGTTCCTGAACCATGGTCTTGCGTCCGCCGACGTCTCGGCTCAGCGACGGCTTACGCGACATTTCGTTCATTGGACGCTTCCTGTTTGCGTTGCACGACCATATCCGATCAGGAACGGATCCGCATGCACCGGCTCCTTCGACTGGCTGACGACATCGAACTGCCCCTGGCGGTTGGCGCGCCCGATGCGGGTCCAGAGGTCGGTATGACCCGACATCGGGTTGACGGTGACGGCACCTTGCGGTGCATCAAAGCTGGTGCCGAACACCATCGAGCGGAGAACTTCGGTGTCGAGTGAATTGACCTGCTCGAGCGCCTTCGCGAACAGATGCAGCTGGAAATAGGATGCTTCGGCGCACATGTTGGTTGAGATATCGGCGCCGAACCGCTTCTTGAAGCGCTGCACAAACGCATTATTAGCGCTGCCCTCGACGCCCTGGAAATACGATGCGGCCGTGACGTGTCCCTCGCCGACGTCGAAGCCCATGGCGGCAATTTCCGCTTCCGTCGTGGTCAGGCTGGCGATCGGCACCTGCTTTGGATCGAGCCCGACATTCGCATAGGCCTGATAAAGGAACACCGTGCCCTCGCCAACGACGGTCGAGAAGATCACGTCGGGCCTGACACGCTTGATATCCTGGATGATCGGCACAAAATCCTGCCAGCGCGCGTAAACATTGACATAGCGCTCGCCGACCACCGAGCCGCCGTTGCTCTTGAGCAGCTCCCGCATCACCCGGTTGGACTCGCGCGGATAGATGTAGTCCGACCCCACGAAATAGAACCGCGTTCCGAACGTATCCATCAAATAACGGCACAGCGCGAGGCTGTTCTGGTTCGGCGAGGCGCCGGTGTAGATGACGTTGGGCGACGCCTCGAACCCTTCGTAAAGCGTCGGATACCAGAGCAGACCGTTCAGCCGTTCGACCACCGGCAGCACCGCCTTGCGGCTCGACGAGGTGTAGCAGCCGAAGATCGTGCTGACCTGATCCTCGATCATCAGCCGCTTGGCGTAATGACCATAGGCGGCCGAGTCCGATCCGGGGTCATAAGCAACGGGAACCAGCTCGCGGCCGCAGACGCCGCCCGCTTCATTCACCTCTTCGATCGCGAGTTGCGTGCCCTGATACTGGGTCTCCTCGATGACCGACATGAAGCCGGTTCGCGAGAACAGCACTCCTATCCGCCACGGAGCGGATGTCGTTTGGGTAAGGTTCGACATGATCAGGCCCTCGACAGAATTGGAGGGACGAGAGGGATTATTGTTCTTGTTGCTCTCGAACAGCATTGCCGGCTGCGGAAGATTGCATGCCATCTGCCGCGAGACAAGGACCCTGGCCGCTCATCCTGTCAGCGAAGCTGACGCGAAAGCAGGCAGACTAATGTGTCACCCGCGACGGGTCACAGGCGCAGCGCTCCACGGACCACCTATCTCCGGTAGCTGCACCGCCGATTTCCCGTATCAAGGCATGTCCGGCCGGTCACCTCACGTACATCAACCGGAAGGTTGAGAGCTGCAACGGGATTGCTCGTTAAGCTGCGCCCCGGTCGGGAGATGCCGCAACTCCCGATCGAGGAGGTCCCATCAGCGCAGGCTAGGCAGATCGAGCCGGTTGGCGCGCGCGCATTCGACCGCCGTGTCATAGCCGGCGTCGGCGTGGCGCATCACGCCTGTCGCCGGGTCGTTCCATAGCACACGCTCGAGCCGGCGCGCGGCCTCCGGCGTGCCGTCAGCGACGATCACCATGCCGGCGTGCTGCGAATAGCCGATGCCGACGCCGCCGCCGTGATGCAGCGACACCCAGGTGGCGCCGCTCGCGCAGTTGAGCAGTGCATTGAGCAGCGGCCAGTCGGACACCGCGTCGGAGCCGTCGCGCATCGCCTCGGTCTCGCGGTTCGGGCTCGCCACCGAGCCGCTGTCGAGATGATCGCGGCCGATCACGATCGGCGCCTTGAGCTCGCCGCGCGCCACCATCTCGTTGAAGGCAAGGCCAAGCCGATGGCGGTCGCCGAGCCCGACCCAGCAAATTCGCGCAGGCAGTCCCTGAAACTTGATGCGCGCCTTGGCCATGTCGAGCCAGTTGTGCAGGTGGCTGTCGTTGGGCATCAGCTCCTTGACCTTGGCATCGGTCTTGAAGATGTCCTCGGGATCGCCCGACAGCGCCGCCCAGCGGAACGGCCCGACGCCGCGGCAGAACAGCGGACGGATATAGGCCGGAACGAAGCCTGGAAAATCGAACGCCTGCTTCAGGCCCATGTCCTTGGCCATCTGGCGGATGTTGTTGCCGTAATCGAGCGTCGGGATTCCCTGCGCGTGAAAATCCAGCATGGCCTGGACGTGATCGACCATCGAGGTCTTGGCTGCCGTCTCAACGGCCTTCGGGTCGCCCGCGCGTTTGGTTTCCCAATCGGCGAGTGTCCATCCCTTCGGCAAATAACCGTTGATCGGATCATGCGCGCTGGTCTGGTCGGTGACGATGTCCGGGCGCACGCCGCGGTGCACCAGTTCGGGAAAGATCTCGGCCGCATTGCCGAGCAGGCCGACCGACACCGGCTTCTGGCTCTTGACCGCCTCAGCAATGATCGTGAGCGCGTCATCGAGCGTCGCCGCCTGGCGGTCGAGGTAGCCCGTCCGCAGCCGCATCTCGATGCGGCTCGGCTGGCATTCGACCGCGAGCATCGAGGCGCCGGCCATCGTCGCGGCCAGCGGCTGGGCACCGCCCATGCCGCCGAGGCCCGCCGTCAGGATCCATTTGCCGGCGAGACTGCCGCCATAATGCCGGCGGCCGACCTCGACGAACGTCTCATAGGTCCCCTGCACGATGCCCTGGCTGCCGATATAGATCCATGAGCCTGCCGTCATCTGGCCGAACATCATCAGGCCCTGCCGGTCGAGCTCGTTGAAATGATCGAGCGTTGCCCAATGCGGCACCAGGTTGGAATTCGCGATCAGTACGCGCGGCGCGTCGGCATGGGTCCGGAAAATGCCGACCGGCTTGCCGGACTGCACCAGCAGGGTCTGGTCGCCTTCGAGCTTGCGCAAGGACGCGGCAATCCGATCAAAGCTCTCCCAGTCGCGCGCCGCACGGCCGATGCCGCCATAAACCACGAGCTCGCTCGGGCGCTCGGCGACATCAGGGTCCAGATTGTTCATCAGCATGCGCAGCGGTGCTTCCGTCAGCCAGCTCTTGGCGCTGATGTCGGTGCCGCGGGGAGCACGGATGATGCGTTCGTTATCCAGTCGGCGGTTCATGACGGATGTTCCTGCTAAGCAAGTCTTCTAAGTCAGTCTTGGAAATGGATCGGTCGGAAGCACCGCGATCGCAGCGGCGGGCAGCGCGTCGGCTTCGATCAGAGCGGCCGCCCTGGCGAGATCGTCAGCCATGTAGCGGTCGGCGGCGAGCGCCGGAACCTGCTCTCGGAGCGCGGCAATGACCGCAGCGAGCGGCGCGCTCGTTGAATGCGGCGCGCGCAGCGTGATGCCCTGCGCGGCGACCAGCAGTTCGATGCCGAGGATGGCGGCGAGATTGTCGGCCATATCGGACAGCCGGCGCGCAGCATGCGCGGCCATCGAGACGTGATCTTCCTGGTTGGCGCTGGTCGGCGTCGAATCGATCGAGCACGGCATCGCACGCTGCTTGTTCTCGGCATAGAGCGCCGCCGCCGTCACCTCGGCGATCATGAAGCCGGAATTGATGCCGGGTTCGGGCGTCAGGAACGGCGGCAGGCCGAAGTTCAGGGCGGGATCGACGAGGGTCGCGATCCGGCGCTCGCTGGTCGCCCCGATCTCCGAAAGCGCCAGCGCGATCTGGTCGGCGGCGAACGCCACCGGCTCGGCGTGGAAATTGCCGCCTGACACGATCTCGCCGGTCTCGACCAGGACCAGCGGGTTATCCGTCACGGCATTGGCCTCGATGGTCAGCCCGCGCGCGGCCTGCGCGAGCAGGTCGAGCACAGCACCCGCGACCTGCGGCTGGCAGCGCAGGCAATAGGGATCCTGCACGCGCTCGTCGCCCTCGAGATGCGATTGCCTGATATCGCTGCCGTCAAGCAGCGCGGTCAGGGCGGCGGCCGCAGCGATCTGCCCGTCATGGCCACGCAAAGATTGAATCTCGGGACGAAACGGCACCGTCGACGCCATCGCCGCATCGACCGACAGCGCACCGGTCACCAGCGCGGCGCACGCCAGGCGATGCGCACGCAGCAGACCGGAGATGGCGTAGGCGGAGGAAAACTGCGTGCCGTTGATCAGCGCGAGCCCCTCCTTCGGGCCGAGCGTCAACGGCGCGAGGCCGGCAACCGCAAGCGCTTCGCGGCCCGGCACGACTTTGCCATCAAGGATTGCCTGTCCCTCCCCGATCATGACCGCGGTCATGTGAGCGAGCGGCGCGAGATCGCCGGAGGCACCGACCGAGCCCTGCTGCGGCACCAGCGGATAAACGCCGCGCGCCAGCATGCCCTGCAACTGCTCGATCACCTCGCGGCGCACGCCGGATGCGCCGCGACCGAGCGAAATCACTTTCAACGCCATCATCAAACGCACGATCGGCTCGGGCGTGTTCGGACCGACTCCACAGCAGTGCGACAAGATGAGGTTGCGCTGAAGCAGCGCGGTTTGATCGGGCGCAATGCGCGTCGATGCCAGCTTCCCGAAACCGGTATTGATGCCGTAGACGGGAACGTCGATATGCGCCGCCTTCGCCACGATCTCCGCGGCCGCCTCGACGCCCGGCCAGCACGATAGATCGAGCATGATGGGCGCGCCCGCGAGCACGCGCACCAGGACGTCGAGGCCGACGGTTCCGGGCGTCACGACGACAGGCGCATCCCGATCGCTCATTGCCCCCTCCACACCCGGCTGTGCAGCGGGTTGAAGCAGATGCGGTAGACCAGTTCGGCCGGACGCTCGATGTCCCAGATCGCCAGATCGCACCACTTGCCGGCCTCTAACGTACCGGTCTCGGCGAGCATGCCGAGCGCGCGCGCCCCTTCCCGCGTCACCCCTGTGAGGCATTCGGCGACCGTCATCCGGAACAGCGTTGCGCCCATGTTCATCGCCAGCAGGAGCGAGGTGAGCGGCGAGCTGCCAGGATTGCAATCGGTCGCCAGCGCCATGTTCACACCGTGGCTACGGAACAGCTCGACCGGCGGCTTGTGCGTTTCACGAATGAAATAGAACGCGCCGGGCAGCAGGACCGCGACGGTGCCGGCCTTCGCCATCGCCACCGCGCCGGCTTCGTCGGTGTGCTCGAGATGATCGGCCGAGAGCGCCGAGGATTTCGCGGCCAGCGCCGCGCCGCCGAGATTGGACAGCTGATCCGCATGCAGCTTGACCGGCAGTCCGAGCGCACGCGCCGCCTCGAACACCCGTGCCGTCTGCTCTCCGGAAAACGCGATCCCCTCCATGAAGCCGTCGACGGCATCGGCGAGGCCGGCCTTGGCCACGGCCGGCAGCATCTCGTTGCAGACCAGATCGATGTAACCGTCCTTGTCGCCATTGGCCTCCAGCGGCAGCGCATGCGCTCCGAGGAAAGAGGTGCGGATCGCGACCTGCCGCAGGCGGGCGAGGCTGCGTGCCGCCGCAAGCTGTCGCATCTCGGTCTCGGCATTGAGGCCATAGCCGGACTTGATCTCGACGGTGGTTGCGCCCTCGCCGATCAGCGCGTCGAGCCGCGGCAGCGCGCCGGCGACGAGCTCCGCCTCGGTCGCCTTGCGCGTCGCCGCAACGGTCGAGACGATGCCGCCGCCGGCGCGCGCGATCTCCTCATAGCTCGCGCCCTTCAGGCGCAGCTCGAACTCGTGCGCGCGGTTGCCGCCGAAGACGAGATGGGTGTGGCAATCGACGAGCCCAGGCGTGATCCAGCGGCCGGCACAATCGATCCGATCAACGGCGTCCGCATCCACAGGAAAGTCCGACTGCACGCCGGCATAGACGATGCGGCCGTCGCGCGCCGCGATCAGGCCCCGCTCGATCTCGCCGAGATCAGTGCGGTCGCTGCGCATCGTGGCGAGCCGGGCGTTGTGCCAGATACGGTCGAAGCGCTCTGCCATGCGATCGTCCCCTCGAGGTGGGATGCTTGACTTATATGTCTAGACATATAATCGTGTCCGGGTTCTGTCCAGCTGGCGTGGAAAAATGACACGACTGCATTTCGCATTCGCGCTGCTGCCTTCGGGCTGGGCCAATGACGTGCAGGTCGTCGTTGTCGATGGCGCGATCGCTTCGGTGACGGCGGGCGTTGCGCCTGGCGCCGGCGACGAACGTCACCAAATGGCGGTTCCGGGATTGGCGAGCCTGCACAGCCACGCCTTTCAGCGCGGCATGGCCGGCCTTGCCGAACTGCGCGGCGACACGACCGATACGTTCTGGACCTGGCGTGAGACGATGTATCGCTTCGCGCTGACCATGACGCCGGACGACGTCACAGCCGTCGCGACCCTGCTCTATGTCGAGATGCTCGAGCGCGGCTTTACCCGTGTCGGCGAGTTTCACTATCTGCATCATGATCGAGACGGCGCGCCCTACGCCAATCTCGCCGAGATGGCCGTACGCATCGCAGAGGCCGCCGACGCCTCCGGCGTCGGGCTCACACTGCTGCCAAGTTTCTATGCTCACAGCACGTTTGGCGGCGCCGCACCGCATGCCAGGCAACGTCGCTTCATCTGCTCGGTCGATCAGTTCGCCGCGCTGATGGCCGCCTCGCGCGAGGCAATCCGAAAACTTCCCGGCGCCAACATCGGCATCGCTCCGCATAGCCTGCGCGCCGTGGCGCCGGATGAGCTGGCGGCGATCATCCCGCTTGCCGGGGCGGACCCGATCCACATCCACGCCGCCGAACAGGTGCGCGAGGTGGAGGATTGCCTTGCCTGGTCAGGACAGCGGCCGGTGCAATGGCTGCTCGAACATGCGCCCGTCGATCAGCGCTGGTGCCTCATTCACGCGACCCACATGACGGAGCAGGAAGTCAATGCACTCGCCGGCAGCGGCGCGGTTGCCGGCCTTTGCCCCGTCACCGAAGCAAGTCTCGGCGACGGCATCTTTTCGGCGCGCGAATTCCTCGCCGCGGGCGGCCGGTTCGGCATCGGCACCGATTCCAATGTGCTGGTCGGCGTCGCCGACGAGCTGCGCCAGCTCGAATACGGTCAGCGGCTGAAACACCGCGAGCGCAATGTACTCTCGGGGCGTCCCGGCACATCCACCGGCCGCGCCCTGTTCGACCAGGCGCTCGCTGGCGGCGCGCAGGCTCTGGCACAGACCAAGGCCGGGCTTGCGCCCGGCGCGCGCGCCGACATCGTCAGCCTCGACACCGCGCATCCGTCCCTCGCGGGACGGTCGGGCGATGCGGTTCTCGACGGCTGGCTGTTTGCAACCGGCAGCGACGCGATCGATTACGTCTGGGCCGCCGGCGACAAGGTGGTGGCGGGCGGACGGCATCGGCTGCGCGACAAGGCGCGCGAGCAGTTCAATGCAAGCGTGCGGAGGCTCGTCGCATGAGCCTCGCCTCCGACCAGGCCAAGCCCGGCGCGGCGAACAAACCGACACTCTACAAGCGCATCCGGCTCGACATCGAGACGCGGATCCTGACCGGCGAATGGCCGCCCGGGCATCGCATCCCGTTCGAGCACCAGCTGATGGCGCGCTATCGCTGCTCGCGCATGACGGTGAACAAGGCGTTGTCGGAACTGGCGCAGGCCGACCTGATCGAGCGGCGGCGCCGTGCCGGCACCTTCGTGCGCCGTCCGCAGCATCTGTCGGCGGTGCTCAAGATCGCCGACATCCGCGCCGAGATCACCGCGCTCGGCCGCAGCTACGGCTATCAGCTGATCGAATGCCGGCGCCGTACCGCGACATCGGCCGATCGCGCCCGGCTCGGCGTCAGCACGGCCGGCAAGATAGTCGCGATCGCCTGCCGGCACAGCGCCGACAATGTGCCGTTCGCCGTCGAGGACAGGCTGATCGATCTCTCCACGGTCCCGGAAGCTGCAACCGCGGACTTCGCCCGCGAACCGCCGGGATCATGGCTGCTGCACCATGTGCCGTGGACCGAAGCCGAGCATACCATCAGCGCCGTCGTCGCCGACGACCGCACGGCAAAGGCGCTCGACATCGCGGTCGGCGCGCCCTGCCTCGTGATCGACCGCTACACCTGGCGCAGCGCACGCACGGTGACGGCGGTGCGGCTGCATTATCCAGGCGAGACGCATCGGCTGGTGGCCCGCTTCAAGGGAGGCTGAGGACAGCTTGCGCGGCATATTTCATGCAATGCATCATGGGCCATCGTCCGCCGACATGCTTCATGCGGCAATCCGCCGCGACTGAAGAGATCAGTGACGTGAAGACATCAACTGGGTTCAATCCATCGTTCAAGGGGTCGACAATCATGCGTTCCTTCAAGCTATTGCCCGCAATCGCAGTGTTGCTCGCGTCCACGGGCGCGTTCGCGGATGACGTCAAGGTCGGCGTCGGCATCTCCGGATGGACCGGCTTCGCGCCGCTGACGCTCGCCAAGGAGGCCGGCATCTTCAAGAAGAACGGCCTCGACGTGACCCTGAAGAAGATTCCGCAGAAGGACCGCCATCTCGCGATCGCCTCGGGCGACATCCAGTGCGCGGCCACCACGGTCGAGACCTGGATCTCCTGGAACGCCAATGGCGTCGCGACCAAGCAGATCTTCCAACTCGACAAGAGCTATGGCGCCGACGGCATGGCCGTGCGCAACGACATCGCCGCGATCAAGGACCTCAAGGGCAAGACCGTCGCGGCGTCGGCGCCCGGCACCTCTCCGTATTTCGCGCTGGCCTGGATGCTGAAGAAGAACGGCCTCACGGTGAAAGACGTCACCGTGGTGAATCTGGAGCCGGCCGCCGCAGCGCAGGCCTTCGTCTCCGGCCAGAACGATGCCGCGATGACCTACGAGCCTTATCTGTCGACGGTGCGCGCCGCTCCCGACAAGGGCAAGATCATCGCGACCACGCTCGACTACCCGATCGTGATGGATACGTTCGGCTGCACGCCGAAATTCCTGACCGACAATCCGAAGGCGGCGCAGGCGCTTGCCAACAGCTATTTCGAGGCGCTCGACATGATCGCCAAGGACCAGGCCAAGTCCTACGAGATCATGGGCGCTGACGTGAAGCAGACCGGCGAGCAGTTCGGCAACTCGGCAAAGTACCTGCGCTGGCAGGACAAGGCCGCCAACCAGAAATTCTTCGCCGGCGACTTCCTGACCTTCAACAAGGACGCTGCCGAGCTGCTGCTCGAGGTCGGCATCATCAAGGCCGCGCCGAAGGTCGAGGACATCTACGACGCCAGCTTCATCAAGTAACGCAGCAACCATTTCGACCGGTCCCGCATCGCGACACAGCTGGCGGGACCGGCGCATAAGCTACTTCCGGATCATTTGATGCGTCCTCTCGAGCCCACGACATCGAAGCAGCGCGTGGCCTATGGCCTCGCCTTCTTCGTGCTGTTCGTCGCCCTCTGGTCCTGGGCAACGTTCGGCGGCCATGTGTCGAGGACCTTCCTCGCCAACCCGCTGACCATGGTGCAGGAGGGCTATGAGCTGCTCGCAAAGCAGGGCTTTCTGTTCGACATCGGGATGACGATCTGGCGCGTGATCGGCGGGTTTGTGCTTGCGGCCGTCATCGCGGTGCCGCTCGGCGTACTGATGGGCGCCTACAAGCCGATCGAGGCCTTTCTCGAGCCCTTTGTGTCCTTTGCGCGCTATCTGCCGGCATCCGCCTTCATCCCGCTGCTGATCCTGTGGGCGGGCATCGGTGAGTTGCAGAAGCTGCTTGTGATCTTCATCGGCGCAGTATTTCAGATCATCCTGATGGTCGCCGTCACCGTCGGTGCCACACGGCGCGACCTGGTGGAGGCCGCCTACACGCTCGGCGCCCGCGACCGCGGCATCATCCGCCGCGTGCTGCTGCCCTCCGCCGCGCCCGAGATTGCCGAAATCCTTCGGCTCGTGCTGGGCTGGGCCTGGACCTACGTCATCGTGGCCGAATTGATCGGCTCATCATCCGGCATCGGACACATGATCACCGACAGCCAGGCGCTGCTCAACACGGGCCAGATCATCTTCGGCATCATCGTGATCGGGCTGATCGGCCTGATCTCCGATTTCCTGTTCAAGGCCTTCAACGCCTGGCTGTTCCCGTGGAAGCTCGCATGACCGCGCTCAGGATCGATCAGGTCTCGCGAACCTTCCCCGCCCGCGCCGGCAACGCGCCGACGAGAGCGCTCGAGCCGACCACGCTCGACGTCGGCAACAACGACTTCGTCACCATCCTCGGCCCCTCCGGATGCGGAAAGTCCACTTTGCTCCGGATCATCGCCGGGCTCGACCGGCCGACCAGCGGACGGGTCACGCTCGACGGGCGCGAAATCACCGGCCCCGGCGCCGATCGCGGCATGGTGTTTCAGTCCTACACATTGTTTCCGTGGCTGACGGTGCGGGAGAATATCGCCTTCGGCCTGCGCGAGCGCGGCGTGTCGCAAGCGGAGCGCCACGAGATCGCCGATGCGTTCATTCGCCGGGTCGGGCTATCGGGCTTCGAAAATCACTGGCCCAAGCAGCTGTCGGGCGGCATGCAGCAGCGCACCGCGATTGCCCGTGCGCTGGCCAACGATCCGAAGATCCTGCTGCTCGACGAGCCGTTCGGCGCGCTGGACAACCAGACGCGCGCGCTGATGCAGGAGATGCTGCTGGGGATCTGGGAGCGCGACCAGAAAACGGTGCTGTTCGTCACCCACGACATCGAGGAAGCGATCTTCCTCGGCAGCCGCGTCATCGTCATGAGCGCGCGTCCGGGCCGCATCAAGGCCGAGATCGCAGTCGACCTGCCGCATCCCCGGTCCTACAAGATCAAGACCACGCCCGAATTCGTCGCCCTGAAGGAACGGCTGGTCGAGGAAATCCGCACCGAAGCCCTGAAGGTCGCCGAACAGGCCTGATGATCAGCCACGCTTCTAGAGCCCTTCCCGTTCCGAGTGAATCGGGACGGGCTCCAGACTCTTGTTTTGACGCGTTTTCTTAACGCGAACCGGTATCCACTTCGCTCGAAAACGCTCTAATGGCTGATCATCCAGGGCCGCGCGGTCGGAAAGCCCTTGGCGCCGCTCTTGGTTTTGGTCATCAGCCGTGCCGGCTTCTTCCTTCCCGTCGAGCAGCAGCCGCAGCCCGGGCCGTGCGCCGCCTTGTATTGATCGAGCGTCTTCGGCGCGTGGCGGCTCTGCTCGTTGGTGGCGTGGGCCTTGCGCTTGTCGGAGGGCATGCAGAAGAACGCCGGCGCGGTCAGGATCACGCGCGGCGACGTCGTCTCGCATTGCGGGCAGTCCTGCGGCAGGTCGCATTCCGCCATCGGCCGCATGTCGGTGAACGGGCCGCAGTCGTTGCAGAGATATTCGTAGATCGGCATTTCCTTCATCCTTGCGCAATCGTGCGTGACATCCGGCGATGGATGCGGGGCGGCCAATACGCAGCCGTCCCGCACCCTTCGCGCAGGGATCACCAAAAGGATCACTTGTCCGGCGAGATTGGCATCTGCACGTCGCCCGTGATGTGCTTGATCGGTCCCGCCGACGACGGCATGACGTCGAAGTCGAAGATCTCGGTCGGCAGCCACAACGTGGCGCAGGCATTCGGCACGTCGACGACGCCGGAGATGTGACCCTGGCACGGCGCGGTGCCGAGGATCGAATAGGCCTGGGCGCCGGAGTAGCCGAACTTCTTCAGATACTCGATCGCGTTCAGGCAGGCCTGGCGATAGGCGATGTGGACGTCGAGATAATGCTGCTTGCCGGCCTCGTCGACCGAGATGCCCTCGAAAATCAGGTAATCCTTGTAGTTCGGCGTGATCGGCGACGGCTTGAACACGGGGTTCTTGATGCCGTATTTCGAGACGCCGTCCTTGATGACGTCGACCTTGATGTGCAGCCAGCCGGCCATTTCGATCGCGCCGCAGAAGGTGATCTCGCCGTCGCCCTGGCTGAAATGCAGATCGCCCATCGAGAGGCCGCCGCCCGGCACATAGACCGGGAAGTAGATCTTCGAGCCGCGCGACAGATCCTTGATGTCGCAATTGCCGCCGTGCTCGCGCGGCGGCACGGTGCGGGCGCCCTCGAGGCCGATCTTGGCCTTGACGTCACCCTTGGCCTGGCCGGCATGCGCGGTCGGCGCGAACGGCGGATTGGCAAGGCCCGGCACCCGGGTCGGGTTGGTCGCGATCAGCTCGGCCTCGCGCTTGTTCCAGGCCGCCAGCATCTTGGCATCGGGCAGACAGCCGATCAGGCCGGGATGGATCAGGCCGGCGAAGTTGACGCCGGGCACGTGGCGCGACGAGGTGTAGAGGCCCTTGATGTCCCAGATCGACTTCTGCGCCAGCGGGAAATGGTCGGTAAGGAAGCCGCCGCCATTCTGCTTGGAGAAGAAGCCGTTGAAGCCCCACAGGCTCTCCTTCAAGGGACCGACGTCGAGCAGGTCGACGACGAGGAGGTCGCCAGGCTCGGCGCCCTTGACGCCGATCGGGCCGGACAGGAAGTGCACGATCGACAGATCGATATCGCGCACGTCGTCGGCGGAATCGTTGTTCTTGATGAAACCGCCGGTCCAGTCGACGGTCTCGATGATGAAGTCGTCGCCGGGGCTGACCCACTCGACGATCGGAACCTCCGGATGCCAGCGGTTGTGGATCTTGTCGTTTTCGTAGGCCGACTTGCTGAGATCGACCTTGATCAGTGTATCTGGCATCGCATTGCTCCCCTTGGGTTACTGATAGTTAGACGGACAGGTACTTGGAAATCTGCGCGGCATCGACGCTGGCGCGCGGATCGTCGCGGACGATCTCGCCATTCTCGATGACGAGCACCCGGTCGGCGATGTCGAGCGCGAAGCTCAGGACCTGTTCGGAGACCACAATCGACAGCCCGCGCTCGTCGCGGATCCGCTTCAGGGTGCGCGCCATGTCCTTGATGATCGACGGCTGGATGCCTTCGGTCGGCTCGTCCAGCAGCAGCACCTTCGGCTTGGTCGCCAGAGCGCGGGCGATCGCGAGCTGCTGCTGCTGTCCACCCGAGAGATTGCCGCCGCGGCGGCCCTTCATCTCGAGCAGCACCGGAAACAGCTCATAGATGTCGCCCGGTACCTCGGAGCCGCCTGACACCACGAGCCCGGTCTCGATGTTCTCCTTCACCGTCATCGTGGAGAAGATCATGCGACCCTGCGGCACATAGGCGAGCCCCTTCGCGACCCGCTCGTAGCTCTTCATCGCGCCGAGCTCGGTGCCGTCCATGGTCACCTTGCCGCTCTTGGCCGGCAGGATGCCCATCAGCGACTTCATCAGCGTGGTCTTGCCCATGCCGTTGCGGCCCATGATCGCGACGATCTCGTTGGGCGCGACCGAGACGTTGAGGCCGTGCAGCACCTCGCTCTGGCCATAGGCGACGTGAAGATCATTGATTGCCAGCATCGTCCCGGTTCCTCAGTGGCCCAAATACACTTCGATGACTTTCGGATCGTTCTTGACGTGCTCCATCGTTCCCTCGGACAGGATCTGTCCCTGGTGCAGCACCGTGACCTTGTGCGCGATGTCCTCGACGAACTTCATGTCGTGCTCGATCACCAGCACCGAACGGTCCTTGATGATGCGGTTGAGCAGCTCGGCCGTCTTGGCGCGCTCGGACACGCTCATGCCGGCGACCGGCTCGTCGAGCATCAAGAGGTCCGGATCCTGGATCAGCAGCATGCCGATCTCGAGCCACTGCTTCTGGCCATGGCTCAACTGGTCGGCATAGGTGTTGAGCTTGTCCTTCAGGAAGATCATCTCGGCGACCTCCTCGACCCGCTGCCTGACGGTATCGTCGCGCTGGAAGGTCAGCGAGCCGAACACGGTCCGGCCGCGCGGGAAGGAAATCTCGAGGTTCTCAAACACGGTGAGATCCTCGAACACCGACGGCGTCTGGAACTTGCGTCCCACCCCGGCCTGCACGATCTCGTTCTCGCGCAACCTGGTCAGCTCCTGGCCACGGAACTGGATCGAGCCTGACGTCGCCCTGGTCTTGCCGCAGATCAGGTCGAGCACCGTGGTCTTGCCGGCGCCGTTCGGGCCGATGATGACGCGGATCTCGTTCTCCTCAACATAGAAGGAGAGATCGTTCACGGCCTTGAAGCCATCGAACGACACAGTGAGACCGGAGACCGCGAGCAGGAAGTCCTTGGGCTGATGGCCGACGAGCATGATGATCCCTCCTCACTCGGCCGGTGCGCCGTCGGCGATCAGGCCGGCCGCCGATTTCGATTTGCGTGATGCCAGCAGGCGATCGATGCGCGGCTGGACGTGGTCCGCCCAGATGCCGGAGAGCCCGTTCGGGAAGGCGAGCACGACCGCGATGAACAGCGCGCCGAGGCCGAACAGCCAGAGCTGCGGGAAGGACTCCGAGAGGCTGGTCTTGGCGAAATTGACCAGGAGCGCGCCCCAGACTGCGCCGAAGATCGACATCCGGCCGCCGACCGCGGTGTAGATCACCATCTCGATCGACGGCACGATGCCGACGAAGGACGGCGACATGAAGCCGACCTCGAGCGTGAACATGGCGCCGCCGATCGCAGCAAACACCGCCGCGGCGCAGAATGCGAAGATCTTGAAGTTGGCGACGCTGTAACCGGAGAAGCGCACGCGATCCTCCTGCTCCCGCATTGCCACCAGGATGCGCCCGAGTTTTGTCAGGCGGATGAACTGCGCGACGCAGATGCAGCCGAACAGCAGCACAACCTCGACGAAATACAGAATGAACTTGGCGTGATCGGTGCGGATGTCCCAGCCGTGCAGCGTGCGTAAGTCGGTAATGCCGTTGATGCCACCAGTGTAGCCTTGCTGCCCGACAATCAGAATAGTGAGGATCGCGGCGATCGCTTGCGTGATGATGGCAAAGTACACGCCGCCGACCCGACGCTTGAACATCGCGGCACCGATGATCAGCGCGAAGACCGCGGGAACCAGCAAGATCGCAAGCAGCGTGACCGGGAAGCTGTGGAACGGCTTCCAGAAGAAAGGCAGCGAGGTGAGCTGGTTCCAGTCCATGAAGTCGGGGATGCCCGGCGTCGACTGGATCTTGGTGTTCGCGACCGACGACGCCTCGAGCTTGAGGTACATCGCCATGCAGTAGCCGCCGAGGCCGAAGAACACGCCCTGCCCCAGGCTCAGGATGCCGCCATAGCCCCAGCACAGCACGAGGCCGATCCCGACGAAGGCGTAGGTCAAATATTTGGCGACGAGGTTGAGGCGGAAGATATCCAGCGACAGCGGCAGGATGACAAACAACAGCACTGCGAGCGCAAGGAAGCCGAGCAGTTCGGAGCGATTGAAAAAGCGCGAGTTGATGATCATGACCAGCCTGCTTGTTCTTATTTGCGGACCTTGAGCGCGAAGAGCCCCTGCGGACGCACCATCAGGATCGCGACGATCGTCAGCAGCGTGATCACCTTGGCCATCGATCCCGACAGGAAGAATTCCAGCGTCGATTGGGTCTGCGAGATCGAGAAGGCGGAGGCGATGGTGCCGAACAGCGAAGCCGCACCGCCGAACACGACGACCAGGAAGGTGTCGACGATGTAGAGCTGGCCGGCGGTCGGTCCGGTCGAGCCGATCATGGTGAAGGCCGAGCCGGCGATCCCGGCGATGCCGCAGCCGAGGCCAAAGGTGTAACGATCGACCTTCTCGGTGTTGATGCCGACGGCGCCCGCCATCACGCGGTTCTGCACCACGGCGCGCACCTGCTTGCCCCAGCTTGACCAGAACAGCACATAGGCGACCGCGATCGTGATCAGGATGGTCAGCGCCATCACGAACATGCCGTTGATCGGTATCTGGATGGAGTCGGTCGCTTGCCAGGAGCCCATCATCCATTCCGGCAGTTCGACGCCGACCTCGCGCGCGCCGAAGACCGAACGATAGGCCTGTTGCAGGATCAGGCTGAGGCCCCAGGTCGCCAGCAGCGTGTCGAGCGGACGCTTGTAGAGATGGCGTATCAGCGCCCACTCGACCAGCATGCCGAGCGCGCCTGACGCAGTGAACGCGAGGATCATTGCGATGAAGAAGTAACCGGGGAACAGCCAGGGCGCGACGTGCTGCACGGCGTTCGACGTCATCCAGGTGACGTACGCCCCCAGGATCATGAACTCGCCGTGGGCCATGTTGATGACGCCCATCTGGCCGAAGATGATGGCAAGGCCCAGCGCCATCAGCACATAGACGGAGAACAGGATGAGCCCGGCAAATCCCTGCATCGCAAGGATGGCGCCGAGATCGCTGATCGAATAGTCGCCGAACATCTGGTCCTCCGTCATTCCAAGGGGCACGCGCCGCCGGTCAAGCGACGCTCGTTCCGTAGCGTGGACGATGACGTCCACGCCACGATGCGTTGTGGAGCTTCGTAGCCCGGGTGAGCGGGTGCGATACCCGGGACGGTCCCGCATATCGCCCCGCTCATGCGAGCTACTGGCTCACTGGTAGCCCTTGGGGAACGGATCCGGCTCGACGAGATCGGCGGTCTCGTAGATCAGCTCGTACTGGCCGTCGGCCTTGGCGCGTCCGACGCGGGTCTTCGACCAGAGGTGATGATTCTCGTGGATCCGGACGTAACCTTCCGGCGCGCCCTTGAACTCGACGCCGGGCGACGCGGCCGCCACCTTGTCGATGTCGAAGGAGCCGGCCTTCTCCACCGTCAACTTCCACAGCCACGGACCGAGATAGGCAGCCTGGGTGACGTCTCCGATCACGGTCTTCTCGCCCCACATCTTCTTGAAGGCGGGCACGAAGGCCTTGTTGTTCGGATTGTCGAGCGACTGGAAGTATTTCATGCAGGCATAGGCGCCGGCGATGTTCTCGCCGCCGATGCCGTCGATCTCGTCCTCGGTGACCGAGATCGTGAGCAGCGTCTGCTTGGACAAGTCGATGCCGGCCGCCTTGAGCTGCTTGTAGAATGCGACGTTGGAGCCGCCGACGATGATCGCGTAGATCACGTCCGGCTTGGTCAGCTTGATCTTGTTGATGACCGAGTTGAACTGGGTCGAGCCGAGCGGGAAGTATTCCTCGCCGACCACCTTGCAGCCCTGCAGATGGTTCTCGATGTGCTTGCGCGCGATCTTGTTCGAGGTGCGTGGCCAGATGTAGTCCGAGCCGAGCAGGTAGAAGCTCTTGGCGCCCTTGGTCTTGTTGACCCAGTCGAGGCCGGCGATGATCTGCTGGGTCGCCTCCTGCCCGGTGTAGATCACGTTCTTGGACTGCTCGAGGCCTTCATAGAAGGTCGGGTAGTACAGCATGCCGTTGTACTGCTCGAACACCGGCAGCACCGCCTTGCGCGAGGCCGAGGTCCAGCAGCCCATTACGGCCGCGCATTTGTCGTTGACCAGCAGCTTCTTGGCCTTTTCCGCGAAGGTCGGCCAGTCGCTGGCGCCGTCTTCCTGGATGAACTTGATCTTGCGGCCGAGCACGCCGCCGGCGGCATTGATCTGCTCGATCGCGAGCTTCTCGGCCTCGACCGACCCGGTCTCGGAGATCGCCATGGTGCCGGTGACGGAATGCAGGATGCCGACCGTGACTTCGCTATCGGTGACTGCAAGACCCGTGGTATTGACCGCAGAGGTTGCAGGAACGTCGGCAAATGCCGGACGGCCCAGCATCGAAACGGCCGGCAATGCCGCCATTCCCATCAAGAGCTTGCGCCGGAGCGGAGACTTCAGGCCTGGTTTTGGTTCGTCTGACATGAGCACCCCATCTGGTTCGAGAACGCTTATTGATCAGGCGAGGATTGCTCACTTTTGTGCAGCGCACTGATACGTGAGATCGCGTATACTGCACCGCAAAATAGCGACGTAGGTTTTTGGTACGGGATTTGCCCGCGATCAGCGCATCGTGGACCAGGAGTTCAAACGAGTGGCAGGGCGGCAGCGGATAGACCGCGTCAGGCGCCAGTACAATCAATGGGTCGCCAACCAGACGCTGGAAGACTACGCGCTGCGCTTCACCGCCAAGAGCGCGCGGCGCTGGTCCGCCGCCCGCGTCGCCAACACCGCGCTCGGCGCGATCTCCTTCCTCGCGCTGGAGGCGATCGGCGGCACCATCACCCTGAACTATGGCGCGATGAACGCCTCCGCCGCGATCCTGGTCGTCAGCGTCATCATCTTCCTCTGCGGACTGCCGATCGCCTACCATGCCGCGAAAAGCGGCATCGACATCGACCTGCTGACCCGCGGCGCCGGCTTCGGCTATATCGGCTCGACCATCACCTCGCTGATCTACGCCTCCTTCACCTTCATTTTCTTCGCGATCGAGGCGGTGATCCTGGCCAGCGCGCTCGACATGTGCTTCGGCATCCCGCGACCGATCGGCTATTTGATCAGCGCAGTCGTGATCATTCCGCTGGTCATCTACGGCATCACGCTGATCAGCCGCTTCCAGCTCTGGACCCAGCCGCTGTGGATCATCCTCCACATCATGCCGTTCGCGGCGATCGCCTGGGCCAATCCGCATTCCTTCACCGAGTGGCGCAAATTCGCCGGCGATCACGGCGATCCCGCAGGGACTCTCGACCTGCTGCTGTTCGGCACCGCCGCCTCCGTCGTGTTCGCGCTGGTGGCGCAGATCGGCGAGCAGGTCGACTTCCTGCGCTTTCTGCCGCGCGACCGCCGCACCTCGCGCAAGGCCTGGTGGATCGCGCTGCTGAGCGCCGGTCCCGGCTGGATCGTGCTCGGCGCGCTCAAGCTGCTGGCCGGTTCGTTCCTGGCCTTCTTCGCGCTCAGCCACGGCGTCTCGGCCGAGCACGCGGCCGAGCCGGCCAACATGTATCTCGAAGCCTTCCGCTACGTGCTGTCGCAGCCGGATCTGGCAATGGCGCTGACCGGGACATTTGTGATCCTGTCGCAGGTCAAGATCAACGTCACCAACGCCTATGCCGGCTCGATCGCCTGGTCGAATTTCTTCTCCCGCCTCACCCACTCGCATCCGGGCCGCGTGGTGTGGCTGGTGTTCAATGTCGTCGTCGCGCTCCTGCTGATGGAGATCGGCGTCTACAAGGCGTTGGAGCAGACGCTCGCGCTCTACTCCAACGTCGCGATCGCCTGGGTCGGCGCGCTGGTGGCCGATCTCGTCGTCAACAAGCCGCTCGGCCTGCGGCCGCAGCACATCGAGTTCAAGCGCGCCCATCTCTGCGATATCAATCCGGTCGGCGTCGGCGCGATGACGATCGCCACCGTGGTCTCGATCAGCGCGTTCTATGGCCTGTTCGGCCCGACCGCGAAGGCGCTGTCGGCCTTCGTTGCGCTTGCGGTCGCGTTCGTCACGGCTCCCCTGATCGCCTGGGCCACCGACGGCAAGTACTACATCGCCCGCAAGCCGAAGCGGAGCTGGCAGAACATCGAGTCGATCCAGTGCTGCATCTGCGAGCATGCGTTCGAGCCCGAGGACATGGCTTCCTGCCCGGCCTATGCAGGCCCGATCTGCTCACTGTGCTGCTCGCTCGACGCACGCTGCCATGACCTCTGCAAGCCGCATGGCCGGATCGGCGCACAGGTCTCGGACGCGCTGGGCAAGGTGATGCCGCAGCCGATCTACGCCCGCATCAATTCACAGCTCGGGCATTACCTCGGCGTGTTCGCCGTCTCAGCCGGCCTCGTGGCGCTGGTGCTCGGCCTGATCTACCTGCAGACCACGGCGGCCGTGCATGCCAATGAATTGCTGGCCGACGTGCTCTGGAAGGTGTTCTTTGCGCTGACCCTCATCATCGGCGTGGTCGCCTGGCTGTTCGTGCTGGCGCAACAAAGCCGGCGCGCCGCGGAAGCGGAAACGCGCCGGCAGACCACGCTGCTGATCCAGGAGATCGACGCCCACAAGCGCACCGATGCCGAACTGCAGCGCGCCAAGGAAGTCGCCGAGTCAGCCAATCTCGCCAAAAGCCGCTACGTCGTGGGCCTCAGCCACGAGCTTCGCTCGCCGCTGAATGCGATCTCCGGCTACGCGCAATTGCTGGAGCAGGACGACAGCCTGCAGGTGCGGCCGCGCGAGCAGGTGCGCGTCGTCCGCCGCAGCGCCGATCATCTGTCTGGGCTGATCGACGGCATCCTCGATATCTCCAAGATCGAGGCCGGCCGGCTCTACCTGTCGCGCGACGAAGTGCGGCTGAACGATTTCCTCGAGCAGCTGGTCGGCATGTTCCGCCTGCAAGCCGCAGCAAAAGGCATCGACTTCGTGTTCAAACGGCCGGCCGTGCTGCCCGTCGTGGTCTATGCCGACGAGAAGCGGCTGCGTCAGATCCTGATCAACCTGCTGTCGAACGCGATCAAGTTCACGCAATCCGGCCAGGTCCAGTTCGTGGTGCATTACCGCAGCCCGGTCGCAGAGTTCGAGGTGATCGATACCGGGCCGGGCATCCAGCCCGACGACCTCGAGCGGATCTTCGCGCCGTTCGAGCGCGGTGCGCTCGGCGTCACCCAGCCGCAGACCGGCACCGGGCTTGGCCTGACCATCAGCCGCCTGCTCGCGGGCGTGATGGGCGGCGACATCAAGGTCCTGAGCACGGTCGGCACCGGCAGCACCTTCCGCGTCAAGCTGCTGCTGTCGGAGGTCACCAATCCGCGGCGCGATGCACCGGTCGATGCTCCCGTGTACGGCTATCACGGTCCGCGCAAGACCATCCTGATCACCGACGACGACCCGACCCACCGCGACCTGTTGCGCGAGATCCTGACGCCGCTCGGCTTCATCCTGCTCAGCGCGCCGGACGGACCGGGCTGCCTTGCCCTCGCACAGCATTGCCGGCCGGACTTATTTCTGCTCGACATCTCGATGGCGGGCATGGACGGCTGGACGGTCGCCGAAACCCTGCGCTCCGACGGCCATCACCAGGCGCGGATCCTGATGATCTCGGCCAGCGCGCTGGAGGCTCATGGCGCGCCGCTGGCGCAGCCATTCCATGACGGCTACCTGATGAAGCCGATCGACATCCCGCGGCTGCTCGAGACCATCCGCCAGTTGCTCAAGATCGAGTGGCAGTATGAGGCCGAGCCGGCCCCGCCTCCGCAATGGAAGCCCGAGAGTGGTTCGCGGCCGCCGGTGAAATATGTCGAAGAGCTGATCAGCCTCGGCCAGCTCGGCTATGTCAGGGCGATCCAGCTCAAGCTCGACGAGATCGGCAATGAGTGTCCCGAACATGCCGATTTCGTCGGCCAGATGCGCACGCTGATCGACCGGTTCGATCTCGATCAATATATGGCGACGTTGAAGACATTGCACAGCTATGACCATTGAACAGAAGAAGCGCGACGTCGCGCTCGTCGTCGACGACTCACCCGAGACGTTGCGTCTCTTGACCGATGCGCTCGACGGAGCTGGCATGACCGTGATGGTCGCGCTCGACGGCGCCTCGGCGATGCGCATCGTCGAACAGATCACGCCCGATATCGTGTTGCTCGATGCCGTGATGCCCGGCATGGACGGTTTCGAGACCTGCCGGCGGCTGAAGCGCGACGCAGGGCTCGACGGCGTGCCGATCATCTTCATGACGGGCCTCGCCGAGACCGAGCATATCGTGCGCGGGCTGGAGGCCGGCGGCGTCGACTATGTCACGAAGCCGATCGTGGTCGAGGAGATGCTCGCGCGCATCCGGGTCCATCTCGCCAATGCGCGGATGACGCAAAGCGCCCGCGCGGCGCTCGACGTCTCCGGCCGCTATCTGCTCGCCGTGAACAGCGCCGGCGCGCTGCTGTGGGCGACGCCGCAGGCACAGCGACTGCTGTCGGATACGCTCGCCGACGCCGCCGACAATTTCGCGCTGCCGGACCCGATGCCGCAATGGCTCGAGCAGGCGCAGAAGGGCGGCACGGGAAAGAAGACAGCGACCGTGGCGTCGTTCCCCGGCAACGAACAGCTTCGGCTGCAATATATGGGCAAGCTCGGGCCCAACGAATTCCTGCTGCGGCTCGCCAAGGACACCAGCGGCGACATGCCAGCCGAGTTCTCCAGCGAGCTCGGCCTGACCACCCGCGAGGGCGAGGTGCTGTCCTGGCTCTCCAAGGGCAAGACCAACCGCGACATCGCGCAGATCCTCGGCCTCAGCCCGCGTACCGTCGACAAGCACCTCGAGCAGATCTACGCCAAGCTCGGCGTCGAGAACCGCACCGCCGCCGCCGCGATCGCGGTCAACGCGAGGCATCGCAAGTCTTGATCAAGCGCACTCTGCGCCTCGCGCATCGAAACGTACGCGAGGCACGGGGGACGCTACGCATCCACAGTCGGCGAACTGCCTTTCCGATCAGCTGGCACCGCAGATTCCAACGACACGTCGTGTTCCGGCGGCTGCGTCTTTCGCCACTGCGCCGGCGTCACGCCCATGTGGCTCTTGAAGGCGCGCTGAAAGGCAGCCTCCGATTGATACCCGACCATCTCTGCCACGGCGCCCGTCGAAAGCGATGATCCCTTCAACTCGTTCGCCGCAAGTGTCATCCTGATATCGGTGAGCAGATCGCTGGCCGATCGCCCGAGCTTGTCCTGGAACTGCCGCGCCAGCGTCGCGCGCGACATGTTGCAAAGCCGTGCGAGCTCCGGCAGCGACCACGCATGCGCGGGCTCCTTGAACATGGCGGCCACCGCCGGTGCGAGCCTGGGATCGCCGACCAGGGCGAGAAGTCCCCGTGACGTTGCATCGGTCTCGCTGGCAAGCCGCAGCACAAGCGCGAACATTGCCGTGGACAGCGCATTCAGCATGGCGTGGCCGCCCAGATGATCGTCGGCCGTTTCGCTGCGCATCAGCGACACGAGCCCGGCGAGCTGCGCAGCCGTTCCCTTTCCCGCACGCGTGCCGGCATGCACGACAAGACGCGGCGGAAGATAACCGCGCAACAGACGGTCGTGTGGCGGTGCAATCGCGAAGTGCCCGCACAACAGGTCAAGCCGTTCGTCCGATCCGAGGTTTTCGCTGATCGTGAAATTCTCCGCCGCCCGGTTGCGCGCCGGCAGCGGTGTCGCCCCGCTTCCGTCGTGCATCACGTGTCGCGGGTTGCCGGGAAGCAGGAGGATGTCGCCGGGCTTCAGCAGCAACGGCCGTCCGCCCGCGGCGTCGTCCAGGATCGCCGAGCCGGCAAGCACCGCATGATAGGGGATTTCGCTGGTTACACCCGGTCCCTGCTCGATACGCCAGGGCACGCTGTAGCTGCAGCGCAGGTCGAGCCGCCCGCGCACCGGCATCATCTCGAACAGCCGGCTCAGCCAATCCATAGCCAAATTCCCCTGAAGCAGTTCATGAGACGATTGAGCATATAAACGAGCAATATGGATATTCAATGTCTCAAATCTCGATCCTATTGTCACTCCGCAATCGTTCACTACCCCGAACAAGGAGTGCCACCATGTCTCGTCTCTCAGTTCCGAACCTCGAAGCCGATATCGGTCCGTCGGGCCAGGTCTACGCCCAGATCAAGAAGGCGATCGGCGCCGTCCCGAACACCTACGCGGCGATTGCCGCCCACGGTCCGGCCGCGCTCAAATCGATCCTCGCGGCCGATGCCGTCCTGACTGGCGGTAGCCTGCCCCGGCGCGACCTGGAGATCGTCAAGCTCGTGATCAGCGCTGCCAGCGGCTGCGATTATTGTGTCGCCGCGCACTCGCATCTCGCCAGGCTCGCCGGCGTGAATGCCGATGTGCTCAAGCAGATCCGCGACGGCGCGCCGACCGGTGACGCCAAGCGCGATGCGCTCGTGCATTTCGTGCGCAAGCTCGCGCAGTCGAGCGGCACCGTGAGCGACGAGGATTTCGCCGCGATCAAGTCCGCCGGCTACAGCGACGCGCAACTGGTCGAGATCAGCCTGGCGTTTGCGACCACGGTCTTCACCAACGTCTTCAACCGCATCAACGACACCGACATCGACTTCCCGGCAGTCGCGTGAAGCGACCGGGCGATGTCACGCGAAAAGGATCACGACCATGACCACGCTTGCCAACACCACACAAAATCCGCTTGTCCGCGCGCTTCATAGGTCCGGCCTGCTCGCGGAAGATCTCGACTATCACGTCGTCCGGGCCGCGATGGTGATCATGTTCCTGTTCTTCGGTTACCAGAAGTGGTTTCCGTACGAGTTCGAACGGCTGGTCCCGTTCATCAGCAACGGGCCGCTGATCTGGTGGCTGTACCCAGCGTTCGGCCACGCCGGCGCCAGCTACTTCCTTGGCGCCTCTGAGTGGACGTTCGGTTCGCTGCTGCTCGCGGGCTTCTGGGACAAGCGGCTAGGCGTGCTCGGCGCCCTCGGCTCGACCGGAACCTTCATCGCGACGGTCACCATCATTCCGTTCATGCCCGATGGCTGGGACGTTGCCGCCGGTGGCTTCCCCGCGATGACCGGTAACGTGCCCTTCCTGATGAAGGACGTCGTCCTGCTCGCCGTCTCGCTCTACCTGCTGCGACAGGACGTGGTTCGTCTGATCAGGCAATAGCTGATCGCGATTGATCGCCGGTGGGCCTCGGGCGTGCCGGCGATCGCGCGTGGTATTGAGCAGACGCAGCATTTCTCTCGAACACAACGACATGGCAGTCACTATTGCTGCACGGTCCAGCGGCCCATGCTCCTTAAGAGCCGAGCCATAACCCATTGCCGAACTTGCATAACGCGTTGAAAATCGGCTCCGCGCGATCGGCTGCGCTGTCGCCCGCTCGACGACGCACCGCCGCTTCCATGCACGAATGATCCGGTAGCTCTCCGGCCATGAACATAGTTCCGCCGCGCGGTCTGGGCTAAAAGGAGCGCCGGTGTTGTTCTGGGGTGAGTTGATGAAGAAGGACGACGTCACATGCCCGCGTTGCGGGGCTGGATTCCGACGCCTTGAGCTGGCATCCGGGTCAGGAAGTGAGGGCGAGTATCGCTGCCCGGTTTGCGAGACGACCCTCGAGCAGTTCGATGGCGACAAGCTTGTCGCTTACCGCCTGACCATCCAACCATCGATTCGCGGGTTGAAGACCTAGCGGCCCCGCTGCATGGAATGCCCCCGGAGCAAAATCTGGATCACGAACTCCGCTTCAGGACATAGCTGTCCATGATCCAGCCGTGCCGCTGGCGTGCCTCGCGTCGCGCGGCGACGATGCGAGGGCCCACCACTGCCAGTTCCCCCGCCATGACGATCTGATCGGGCATGCCGAGATAGGCGCCCCACCAGATTTGCAGTCCGGCAGGATCCAGCGTCTGGAAGGCGGCGCCGCCGTCGAGCATCACGACCACGGTGTCGAGGCCGGGCGGCCAGCCGCCATCGCGCAGCCGCCGGCCGGTCGTCACGAGGAACGGCTCGCCGATCTCATTGAGCGGCAGCGCATGCGCCGCGCACAGCGCCTGGATCGACGTGATGCCCGGGATCACCTCGATCGATGGCAACGGATCGAGCCGTCTCGCAATCCGCAGGCTCGAATCGTAGAGCGAGGGATCGCCCCAGATCAGCAGGGCGACGCGTCCCTCCCCGCCGAGATGGCGCGCGATTTCCTGCGACCACGTCGCGGCGATCGCATCGTGCCAATCGTCCACACCCTTGCGATAGTCCTCCTCACCGGCGTCACGCACCGGCAGGTCGAACTCGGCAATGCGTGTGCAGTCATTGCTCAACGCTTCTGCGCAGATGGTGCGACGCAACTCGGCGAGATCCGACTTCGCCGTCCCCTTGCGCGGGATCAGGATCAGGTCGGCGGCATTGATCGCGGCGGTCGCGGCGAAAGTGAGCTGCCGGGGATCACCACAACCGATGCCGATCAGGGACAGCGTCAACATGGCCGCGTCACCCTTGTTCCGGCGCCAGCGCACCGAACAGGATAACGGCAGCCGCCGTGGCCGCGCCGGCATGCGTGAGCTGTTCGGCCAGCGCTGCGATCGTGGTGCGAAGCAGCCGCTCGTCGGTGTGCCCGAGCGATTCCGCCAGCAGTGCGGGCGTGTCGGGCGCGAGGCCGTGCGCGATCAGCCTTGCGGCCAATGCCGGGAAGGTCCGCCGCCCCATGTAGACGACGGTGGTCGCTTCCGGATCGGCCAGCGCCGCCCAGTTCAGATCCGCGGGCAATTCGCCCGTCACATCGGCGCCGGTGACGAACTGGACCCGGCGCGAGGTCAGCCGACGCGTCAGCGGAATGCCGGCCTGCGCGGCGGCAACCGAGGCCGAGGTCACACCGGGAATGATTTCGTAGCCGATGCCGGCCGCGCGCAGCGCTTCGATCTCCTCCTCGAGCCGTCCAAAAATACCGGCGTCGCCGGATTTCAGCCGCACGACCCGCACGCCGGCGGTGGCATAATCGACCAGCAGCCGGCTGACATGGTGCTGCTTCGCCGACAGGCGGCCGGCGCGCTTGCCGACCGCGACGAGGTTGGCGCCGGCGCGCGCGAGATCGAGGATCGCGCCCGAGGCAAGATCGTCATAGAGCACCACATCGGCCTTGCGCAGCCGCGCCGCTCCCTTCATGGTCAGGAGTTCGGGATCGCCGGGACCGGCCGAGACGAAGGAAACGAATCCGCTCACCGGTCCTCCGCAATCAGATGGAAGAATGTACCCGTCGCACAGCCGCGCCGCGATCCGGTCTCCGCAACGATCGTACCGGTCGCATCACGCACCACCGCGAGCGGCGTGTCGGGCTGCGCGATGATCGTCGAATAGTGAAACTCGTGGCCGCGCAGGCGTGCGCCTGGGCCGTGGCCGGGCATCGGTGCGGCGAGCTCGGCGAGCCGGTAGCCCAGATGCATGCGGCGCTTGGCATAGCTCGTCTCAAGGCCGAGCAGGCCCGCCATCTCGTGGCGCACGCCGTCGGCATCGGTCAATGCGGCGCCCAGCACCATGTAGCCCCCGCATTCGCCATGCACCGGCCGCGTCTCGGCGAAGGCGCGGAGCCGCCCGAGAAATTGCCTGTTGGCCGCAAGCCGGCCGGCATGCAGTTCGGGATAGCCGCCGGGCAGCCAGCACACATCGGCGTCCGCGTCGGGGCCTTCGTCCGCAAGCGGCGAGAACGTCACGATCTCAGCGCCGGCCGCGCGCCAGGCTTCCAGCATGTGCGGATAGACGAACGAGAATGCGGTATCGCGCGCCAGCGCAATGCGCTGGCCGGGCGGCGTGATGTCCAGGCTGGGTACGGCGGATTGCGGCGACCAGACCTCGGCCGATTTCAGCACGGCGTCGAGATCGACATGCTCGGCGACGAAGCGTGCGGCTTCGTCGATCAGACCGTCGATTTGAGCCTGCTCTTCGGCCTGTACCAGGCCGAGGTGACGCTTCGGCAAGGCGATCTCGGCGTGGCGCGGCAGCGATCCCAACACCGGGATGCCCGCGCCTTCCATGGCACTGCGCACCAGGGCTTCATGCCGTGCGCTCGCGACGCGATTGAGGACGACGCCGGCAAGCCGTACGCCGGCGCGAAAATCACGCAATCCCGCCGCGACTGCCGCTGCCGTCTGTGCGTGGCCGGAGGGATCGATCACCAGCAATACCGGCCATCCCATCATCTCGGCGATGTCGGCGGTGGCGCCGGTCCCCGAGACGCCCCGCGCGGCGACGCCGTCGAACAGTCCCATCGAGCCTTCCGCCAGCACGAGATCGGCGTCCGCGCCGCGGCCTGCCAAATGCGCGATCGCTTCGCGCGCCATCGCCCAGCTATCGATGTTGACAGACGGGCGTCCCGTGGCGACCGCGTGAAAGGCGGGATCGATGTAATCAGGCCCACTCTTGAGGCATTGTACCTTGAGACCACGATTGCGATAGGCGCGCGCCAACGCCAGGGTCAGCGTCGTCTTGCCGACACCGGATGCCGGCGCAGAGATGACGAGCGCCGCGGTCATTGCGATGATTCCGGCGACGATTCCGGAAAACGCGGCGCCGCCCCGACCGGACGGTAGCGACGGTCGTAGTCAGCTGCATAGAGACGGCTCTCGGCGAATTCGTCCGCGCCGAGCGTCTTGCCGACCAGAATGAGCGCAGTGCGTTCGAGCTCGGGGCCGACGGCGGTATCGAGCGTCGCGAGCGTGCCGCGCACGATGCGCTGGTCCGGCCAGCTCGCGCGCCAGACGATCGCAACCGGGCAATCCGCGCCGTAGTGCGGCGTGAGCTCGGCGATGACCTTGTCGAGCAGATGGATCGAAAGATGGATCGCCAGCACCGCGCCGGTCGCGGCAAAGGCTGCGAGCGTCTCGCCATCAGGCATCGCGCTCGCCCGGCCCGGCGTGCGCGTCAGCACCACCGATTGCGCAAGGCCCGGCAGCGTGAGCTCGGCCTCCAGCGCCGCCGCGGCTGCCGAGAAGGCCGGCACCCCGGGCGTGACCGAATACGGAATCCGCAACGCGCGCAGCCGGCGCAGCTGCTCGCCCATCGCCGACCAGATCGAGAGATCGCCCGAATGCAGCCGCGCGACGTCCTTGCCCTCCGCATGCGCGGCAGCGAGCTCGGCGATGATTTGGTCGAGCGAGAGCGACGCGGTGTTGACGATGCGCGCATCCGGCGGACAATGCGCCAGAACACCCGCTGGCACCAGCGATCCGGCATAGAGACAAACCGGGCACGAGGCGATGAGATCGCGCCCGCGCAGGGTCAGCAAATCGGCAGCGCCAGGCCCTGCGCCGATGAAATGCACCGTCATTCGCCGTCTCCTTCCGCGATCGCCGCAACGGCCATCCGGTCCGGTGACGCGGTCCTGATCGAGATCAGGCGCGCACCGCGCCCTGCTGCAGCGATCGCCGCAGCTTCGGCGACCGAGCCCGTTCCGAATCTCGCCTCGATGAACTCGGATTGCGTTGCAGTCTTTATTTCAGCCAGGACCCCGGCGGGAATGCTCAGGACCGGCAGCCCCAATTCCCGCGCCAAGTCCCTCAATGCCGCCGCATCGGCCTTGTCACTCACCGTTGCAATTGCCGCAAGGCTGTCGGAACCGCCTGCCGCGTCGAGTGCGTCGCGCAAGGACGCGACACTGGCATTGCGCCTGAATCCGAGACCGGCGACTTTCATCGGAGCGCGCTCCATTGCACGATCGGCCGCGCGGCCTTCCAGGCGCGATAGCGGCCCAATGGCTCGGCCTGCGCGATCTCGAGGCGCATCAACTCGCCGCCATGACGCCGGTGCAGATCGGAGAGCAGCGCCTCTGTCTCCAAGGTCACCGCATGTGCGACCAGCCGCGTGCCCGGCGCGATCCGCGACCAGATCGCATCGAACATCGCGGCGTCGAGGCCGCCGCCGATGAACACAGCGTCAGGCGCGGCGAGGTCCGATAAAGCGCCGGGGGCCTCGCCTTCGATGATCGTGATCCGATGCGCCAGGCCGAAGCTCGCCGCATTGCTGCGGATGTTGGCGGCGCGTTCGCTGCGGGCTTCGACGGCGATCGCCATCCCTCCACACAGCGCCCACTCGATCGAGATCGAGCCCGAGCCCGAGCCGACATCCCACAGCCGCTCACCGGGCCGCGGCGCGAGCGCCGACAGCGCAAGCGCGCGGACCGGCCGCTTTGTCATTTGCCCGTCATGCACAAAGAGCGCATCGGCAAGACCCGAGCTGCGTGCGATTCCCTGCGCTCCCCGCGCCTCCAGCGCGATCGCGACCAGGCTCTCGCCTGAATCACCCGCATACGAGTCGGCGCGATGCTGCGTGATGGATTCACGCGGTCCGCCAAGCGCCGCAAGCGTCCATATTGCCGACGCCCCCCAACCACGCTCCGTCAGCCAGCGCGCAAGGTCGGAAGCTGCCTTGCCGTCACGCAGCAGGCAGATGATCCGCGCATCGCGCACTAGATGCGGCAACAGCCGCTCGAACGGCGCGGCATGAAGACCGAGACAGACAGCATTCTCGATACGCCAGCCCAAACGAGCCGCCGCCAGTGAGAACGTCGACGGCGCGGAGTGCGCGACCCACTCACCGGCCTGCAGCTTCTCGACAAGGCTTCCGCCGACGCCATGCCAGAACGGATCGCCCGACGCGAGCACCGCCGTCGGACGGCCGCGACAGCTCAGCACGATGTTCGCATCGAACGGCACCGGCCAGGCACGGCCGCGGTCGGTGATGCCGGCGAGCGCGAGGTGCCGTTGGCCGCCGAAAACTGTGTCGGCTTCGGACAGCGCCTTTCGGCTTGCATCGGAGAGGCCGGCAAGGCCATCTTCGCCGATGCCGATGATGGTCAACCAGGGATTATCCATGATGCGCGCCCTGATCCTGGGCGGAACGGCCGATGCCAATCTGCTCGCCGCTGCGATCGCACGCGCGGGCATCGATGCGGTCTATTCCTATGGCGGCCGCACCCACACGCCAGCCGACCAGCCGCTGCCGACCAGGATCGGCGGCTTCGGCGGCGTCGACGGTCTTGCCGACTATCTCCACCGCGAAGCCATCACGCATGTGGTCGATGCGACGCATCCCTTCGCCGCCGAGATGAGCCGCAACGCCATCGCGGCCTGCGCGCAGACCGCAACGCCCCTGCTCGCGCTGGAACGCGCGCCTTGGGACAAAGCCGCGGGCGATCGCTGGATCGAAGTCGCGGACGTCGTCTCCGCGGCCGCGGCCTTGCCGGACAGCCGCGCCAGCGTGTTCCTCGCGATCGGCCGCCAGCACGTCGCGCCGTTCGGCGCCCGGCCGCAGCATGCCTATACGTTGCGGTTCGTCGACCCGCCCGAGCAAGCGCTTCCATTGCCCGATGCCGACGTCATTGTGTCGCGCGGCCCCTTCACGCTCGAGGGTGAGCTCGCGATGATGCGCACGCGTCGCGTCGAATGGATCGTCGCCCGCAACTCCGGCGGAACCGGCGCGCGCGCCAAGATCGACGCCGCCCGCGTGCTCGGCCTTCCCGTCATCATGATCACACGGCCGTCGCTGCCCGACCGGCCACGGGTGGAAAGCGTGAGCGAGGTGATGCAGTGGCTCGGTCATCGAACCTGCCTCGGGGCGTAGACCCAGCGGCCGACCCGCCGTGTCGCCGAATTGCCGACGATCACGAGCGTCCGCATGTCGGCCATGTCTGGCCTTGCGTCGCGCAGTTCGACCGTCTCGATCCGCTGCTCGGGCGTGCTGACGGAGCGCGCGAACACCACGATCCGCTCGTCACAGCCGGCCTCGCGCAAGATCTCGAGCGCGCGCCCAAAACCTTCCGGCCGGCTGGCCGAGCGCGGATTGTACATCGCGATCGCGAAATCCGCTTCGGCCGCAAGCCGCAGGCGTTTCTCGATCAGCGGCCAGGGCTTGAGATTGTCGGAGAGATTGATCGCGCAGAAATCATGACCGAGCGGCGCGCCGGCGCTTGCCGCCGCCGCCAGCATCGCCGTCACGCCGGGCAGAACGCGAATCGGCAGGTCGTGCCATTGCGGCGCGTCCTCTAGCGCTTCGAACACGGCCGATGCCATCGCAAACACGCCGGGATCGCCTGAGGAAACCACGACGACGTGGCCTCCTTCCGACGCGAGCCGCAGCGCGTCAGCGGCGCGCTGCGACTCCACGCGATTGTCCGAGGGATGCAGCGTGAGCCCGGCGCGCGGCGGCACGCGCGTCACATAGGGCGCATAGCCGACGATGTCGGTCGCGGCCGCGAGCGCAGCAGCGACCTCCGGCGTGATCAGCGCCTCGGCGCCCGGGCCGAGCCCCGCGATGGTCAGCGTGCCGGTCATTGCGCGACCTCCCTGCGCCGCCCCTGCCCGTGCACCAGCACGATCGCAAAATACGGACAATCGGCCTCGCCGACATCTGCAAGCCGTGCGACGCGCTGATCCGGCATGGTGCCGCGTTCGACCAGCCACGCATCATCGAGGCGCCCCGCGGACGCCAGCGCGCGGCGAATCTTCGGAAGATTGCGACCGGTCTTCATGACGACCAGCGCGTCGGAGCTGCGCATCCGCTCGGCGAGCTCCGCCTCCGGCAGCGTCCCCATCAGAACGGTCGTCACATCGTCGGCCAGCGCAATCGGCTGACCCACCGAATTCCAGCAGCCGACCATGCCGGGAATGCCGGCGATCACCTCGATCTCGACACGCCCCTGCAGCCGTGCATGCAGATGCATAAATGAACCATAGAAATAGGGATCGCCCTCGCAGAGCACGACGATGTCGACCCCGCGCGCAAATCGCGCCAGGCGCTCGGCCCATTCGTCATAGAAGTCGGCAAGCAGCCGCGCATAGTCCGGACTGTCGAACGCGATCTCCGTGGTGACCGGATATTCCATCGGATATTCGCTGACGTCTGCGGCGAGCAAGCCTTCGACAATGCGGCGCGCCTGCCCCGGCTGGCCCTTTTTGCGAAAATAGGCGACGTGCTTCGCGGCACGCACAACGCGGTCGGCGCGCACGCTCATCAGGTCCGGATCGCCTGGGCCGAGGCCGCAGCAGATGATACGTCCCATCGCTATTCGCTCCGGCTCGCCAGCGCATTGACGGCGGCAACCGTGATCGCCGAACCACCGAGCCGTCCCTCGACCGTCAGCGCCGGCGCGGGGGGCTCAGCCATCAATGCCGCCTTGGATTCCGCCGCGCCGACAAAGCCGACCGGACAGCCGATGATCGCCGCCGGCCTTGGGCAATCACCATCCTCCAGCATGTTGAGCAGATGAAACAGCGCCGTCGGCGCATTGCCGATCGCGACGATGGCACCGGCCAGATGCGGCCGCCACAGCTCGAGCGCTGCCGCGGAGCGCGTGTTGCGCATCGATTGCGCAAGCGCAGGTACCTTGACATCGCCGAGCGTGCAGATCACGGCATTGCCGGCCGGCAGCCGCGCGCGCGTGATTCCCTCCGACACCATGCGCGCGTCGCAGAGGATTGGCGCGCCCTCCTGCAAGGCGGCTCGCGCGCGCGCAGCCATGCCTGATGTGAAGCGCACATGCGCTTCCAAGCCTACCATACCGGCGGCGTGGATCATGCGCACGACCACCGGCTCTTCGTCTGGCGTGAAGCGGGCAAGATCGGCCTCGGAGCGGATGGTGGCAAAGGACTGGCGATAGATCGCCGCGCCATCGGTCTCGTAGACGTGCGGCATCAATGGCCTCCCGTCAGCACGGTAGGATTTGCAACGAGGTACGTACTGCTCAATCCTCGGAGGACCGGCGCATCCCGCGTCGTGCCGCGGCGGATCAGATCAAAGCCCTCGTCTGTCGCAACGAGGGTAACATCCGCAGAACCGGAATGGGCGCAGCCCTTGGCGCAGCCGGAGACGTGAAGCCGCGCATCGGATGGAATATGCCGCGCGAGCGCCGATGCCAGCATACGCGTGTCCGCATGCGCATCGCCGCAGCGCGGTGCGCCGCTGCAGGCGACCACACGAAGCCTCGGATCGCCGGCATCAGTCACGAGGTCCG
The DNA here is from genome assembly GCF_054055815.1 of Bradyrhizobium sp. USDA 4503. Lineage (NCBI taxonomy): Bacteria > Pseudomonadati > Pseudomonadota > Alphaproteobacteria > Hyphomicrobiales > Nitrobacteraceae > Bradyrhizobium > Bradyrhizobium sp. USDA 4503. The sequence goes on along the minus strand of NZ_JBSRXS010000001.1, from coordinate 290,969 downwards.
CCCCACCGGGCATCTCGCGCATCCCCTCCACCAGCATCATCCGCCACGGTGTCATGCGGAGAGCCCGCGCGCAGCCGGCGAGATCGTTGAGCGTCTGGTGCGGCATTTGCCCGAAGGCGACGCCAACCATCGCGCCCATTGGATAGATGCCCGGCACGGGACTCGACGATTGGCCGACTGGTTCGGCATCACCGCGAAGCGACTGCGGCAGGCTCGCGCCGCCGGCGAGATGAGCCGCCATCCGTCGCCGCTCACCCCTGGTTCCGCCGGAGGTGACAAACCATTCGGCCAGCGCCAACGCGACCTGAACGGCCTCGCTCCGCATGACCGAAAGCCCGCGCTGCGCGCCATTGGCCCGCACCAGCAGTCCCCGGCCGCGATCGCGCTCGATCCTGATATCGGCGGACGCATCCGCCAGCATCCGCGCATTGCCATCATCGATTGCGAAGCCGAACTTGGTTGGAAGATCAAACGAGGCACCGGCAAGCCCCTGCTCAAGTTCGGTCGCAAGCGAGCGCGTCTCGTCGGCGAGAGTCCAGAACGGCGTCACCAGAATGTTTCGCTGCGCCTCGGTATTCGAGTCCGTGTCCAGCAACCCGAGTTCAGCGAGCCCATCGACCAGGGGCGGATAACCTTCATCGCTGACGCCGCGAATCTGGAGATTGGCGCGGCTGGTCAGGTCGATCAGGCCGTTGCCGTATCGCGCCGCCAGCCTGGCGATTCCCGCTGCCTGCGCCGCGTCCAGCCGTCCGCCGCGCGGGCGAATGCGCACCACGAGGCCATCGCCTGACTGCATCGGCCGCAGCGCGCCTGGACACCAGCCCTTGACCGCAACCGCGCTCATGAGGCCTCCTGCAGCGCAGCCGCGATCGAATTGCGCCGCGTCTGCCAGAGCGAGGCTTCATGCAATCTCGCGAAGCAGGTTTCGATCGCAGCCAGCGCCGCCGGGTTCTCGCGCGCCATGAAGCCGCGAACCTCGTCATTGCCGAGCGTCGCATCGTAGTAGAGATCGAACAGATGCGGCGGCACCGCGCCGGCAAGATGGGCGAACGCCGCCATGTGCTCCAACGTCGCTGTGATTTCGGCGGCACCACGGAAGCCATGGCGCATCATGCCCGCGATCCAGGCAGGGTTGGCCGCGCGCACTCGCACCACCCGTGAGATTTCCTCGGTCAACGCCCGGGCATGCGGCTGATCCGGCCGCGTCGCATCGAGGTGATAGAGCGATGGGGCTTTCGTGCCAAGGCGCCTCGCCGCCGCCGCGATGCCCGCCTCGTGCGCGGCGTAGTCGGCCGCCAGCAGCAGATCGGTCTCCGGCAGATCCTGGGTGTGAACAAAACTGTCCGCAGCCGCGAGCCGCGCCTCGATGCCGGCGCGATCGGGCCGCATCTCGCCGTCGGATGCGAGAGCCCACGACGATGCCGACAACCAGGCTTCGCCGGCCGCCTCGCGCGCTTCCGGTGTGAAGACGTCGGGGACCGACGAAATGCCAACGCCATAATGTCCGGGGCGAGGACCGAACACGCGCGCGATGCGCTGCCGGTAAGGATTCTCGTCCGCCTCGTCGCTGCGTTCGGACAACGCCTCCGCCGCGGCTTCGAATAACTGGGCCAGCCCTGAGAAGACGTCGCGGAACAGCCCCGACACGCGCAGCGTGACGTCGATGCGGGGACGGCCGAGTTCCGCAGGCGCGATGATGTCATAGCCCGACACCCGCCCCGATCCATGATCCCAGCGCGGCGCGATGCCCGCGAGATGCAGGGCCATCGCAAAGTCCTCGCCGGCGGTGCGCATCGTCGAGGAGCCCCAGAGGTCGACCACGAGTCCCTTCGGCCAGTCGCCGTGATCCTGCAAATGACGGCGCAGCAGCTCTTCAGCAAGCTTCACGCCTTGCGCATGCGCCGACGGCGTCGGCACCGCGCGCGGATCGACCGCAAACAGATTGCGCCCGGTCGGGAGCACGTCGCTGCGCCCGCGATAGGGCGAGCCCGACGGCCCCGGCGCAACACGCCGGCCGGCGAGCGCACCAAGCAACGCCTCCTTCTCCGCCTCACCGCAAGCGCCCTGCCCGAACACATGCAGGCCGTCGCCGAACTGGCTTTCCTTGAGGTCGCAGACGAAACGATCGATCTGCGGAATGGCCTCGGCCGCGGAGACCGACGCGGCGAGACCGAGATCGTCCTCCAGCCCGGCGATGCGCGCTTCGTCGCGGATCGCGGCGATCAGGCGCTGCCGCCGCGCCGGATCGAGACCATCGGCGGTCGAATACTCATCGAGCAAGCGCTCAAGATTGCGCAAGCCTTTGGGGACCGCGGCCTGTGCCAGTGGCGGCGGCAGATGACCGATCGTCACGGCACCGATCCGGCGCTTGGCCTGCGCCGCCTCGCCGGGATCGTTGACGATGAAGGGATAGACAACAGGCAGATCGCCGATCAGCGCCTCCGGCCAGCATGCGGGCGACAGCGCAACCGACTTGCCGGGCAGCCATTCCAGCGTTCCGTGCGCGCCGATGTGGACGACGGCATCGATGGCCTGCTGCCTGAGCCACAGATAGAACGCGACATAGGCGTGGCGCGGCGTGCGCGCGAGATCGTGATAGTCGGCGTCGCGCTGCCCTACCTCACCGCGCTCCGGCTGAACGGCAATGACCGATTTGCCGCAGCAGATCGCAGCGAAATGAAATGCGCCGTCACGGCAATCCGGATCATCCTCCGGCGCGCCCCATGCGCGGCTGAGATCGTCCTGCAGCAGCTCGGGAAGGCCGGAAAGCGCCGCACGATAGTCGGCGACGTTCCACGTCAAATTCCTGCGCAAAAGAATGTCGCCCAGTGACTCCACCGGCTCAAGGTCAAATCCCGCGCCCGCGAGATCAGCCAGCATCGCCCCGACCGAGGCAAGCGCATCGAGGCCGACGGCATGCGCGACCTGATGTGGACGGCCGGGATAGTTCGAGAGCACCAGCGCGAGCCGCTTCTCCTGTGCCGGCTTGCTGGCAAGCCGATGCCAGGCGGCCACGCGTGCGGCAATTGCAGCGACGCGCTCGGCATCCGGCCGATGCGCAAGATGCGCGAATTGCAGCTCAAGATCGCGCTCACCAGGCGATTTGAAGCTCACGACTCCTGTGAACAGGCGGCCGTCGACCTCCGGCAGCACCACATGCATCGCGAGATCGCCGGGCGAGAGCCCGCGGAGCGACAAGGCCCAATCCTCGCGCCGCGCGGTCGACAGCGCGACCTGGAACACCGGGCATGATGCAGCGTCGAACGGCGTCGTGCCGTCGTCACCGGCCGCGGAAAACGCGGTCGCATTGACGATGGCCGCTGGAGCGCATTGCGCAAGCTGAACGCGCAGCCAATCGGCCACGCCCGCAGCCTTCAGCGAAGTGACGAACACGCCATGAGCATCAAAGCCCCTCTCACGCAATGCATCGATCAATGCATCGACCGGCGCCGTATCGCCGGCCGCGAGGTAGGAACGATAAAACGTCACCAGCACGCGCGGCCGGCCGTCCGGTGCCGGCAACGCCGTGATGGCACCGCGCCGGGAATCGTAGACGCCGATCTCGGGAAGATCGATCTCGCCGACCACCGGCCCGGCATAGAGTCCGGACGCCAGCGCCAGTTGCGCGATCACGGCCTGCGCGGCAACCGGGCCGCCCTTGTCGCACAGCACCTTCAGACGGCGCAGCGTCGAGACCGGCAAGGTCGAGAATTCATCGAGCCGCAAATCGTCGCGGCCATCCGCCGGCAGCACGACCAGGGCGATGCCGCGCTCCTTCGCCAGCCGATGCACCGCGGCCAGCCCGTATGACCAATAGGGCTCGCCGCCGATCAGCCGCACCAGAATGCCGCGGGCGTGCGAGAGCGTCCGCTCGATATAGGTATCGACCGACAGCGGATGGCGCAGCTCCGCGAGATTGGCGAGCCGCAGCGACGGCAGCGCAGCACGGCCGCGCCGCCAGCCGGCCGCGAAGGCAGCAAGATCGCTGTCGGAAAACGACAACACCACGAGATCGGCCGGATCCTGGCCGAGGTCCCTTGGCGTCGCGGTCTCCTCAAGGCCGCGACTCTCGCGGAAGACGACGTGCATCAGACACCAAGCCGTGCCCTGATCGCGGCTTCATCGATGTCGGCATGTTCGCCGATCACGACGAGCTTCGACTGCCGTGCCCGGGCACCCCAGGGCATGTCGAACTGATGCCGCACCCGCTCGCCGACCGATTGCACCAACAGCCGCATCGGCTTGCCTTCGACCGCGATGTAGCCCTTGGCGCGCAGCACGTTCTGCTCGCGCGCCAGCCCCTTGATCGAGGCGACCAGCGCGTCGACATCCGAAACTTCCGGAAGATCGATCACGACGGAATTGAAATCGTCGTGCTCGTGTTCCTCCTCGCCATCGTGATGCGACGGCCGCGCCGCGAGATCGCTTTCCGCCGCCGCCCCGAGCCCGAGGATCACGCGCGCGTCGATCGTGCCGTCGACGACGGGCAACATCGGCACCTCGCGCGGCATCTCGGCCGCGATCACCGCTTTCGCTGCCTTGATCCCCTCCGCCCCGGCGAGATCCGCCTTGGTCAGCAGCACGATATCGGCACAGGCGATCTGGTCCTCGAACACTTCCGACAGCGGCGTCTCGTGGTCGAGATTGTCGTCCGCTGCACGCTGCGCATCCACCGCGGCCGGATCAGGCGCAAAACGGCCGGCGGCGACGGCCTCGGCGTCGGCTAGCGCGATCACGCCGTCGACCGTGATCCGCGAACGGATCTCCGGCCAGTCGAACGCTTTCAGCAGCGGCTTCGGCAGCGCGAGCCCGGAAGTTTCGATCACGATGTGATCGGGCTTCACGTTCCGCGCCAGCAACTGCTCCATCGCCGGGATGAAATCGTCGGCGACGGTGCAGCAGATGCAGCCATTGGCGAGCTCGACGATGTTCTCGGCCGGACAATTGGCGTCGGCGCACGACTTCAGGATGTCGCCGTCGACGCCTTCGCTGCCGAATTCGTTGACCAGTACCGCGAGCTTCTTGCCGTTGGCATTGCGGATCAGATGCTGGATCAGTGTCGTCTTGCCGGAGCCGAGAAAGCCGGTCACGACGGTGACCGGAATTTTGGCGAGCGTGGTCATTCTGCGGCCTCCGGCACGACGGGAAGAGGTGGAATGCGGGCGAGCGATTGCTTGCGGAAGATTTCCGGACGGCTGCGCCACGGCACGATGCCGTCGGGCGCCGCCGCATAGGCGGAGGCACCGGCGATCACATCCGCGGCATTATCAGCGGACAGTCGGCCGTAGACATAGGACCAGCGCCCCGGCGCGCTGAGCGCGACCGAGCAACCCTGGCTGCAGGCCGACAGGCATGCGACGGGAACCAGATTGACGTCATCAGGCACGCCGGCCTCGACAAGCGCGGCATGCAGGCGTGCACCGGGCGCGAGCTCACCTTCCGCCGGCGTCTGGCCGGCGCGGCAGGTGATGCAGACATGAAGTGTAACGCTCATCGCCCTTCCTGGATTGACAGCGGGAAGCGATGAGGCACACGAACCGATTTTGGATAGGTTCGTTCCCCGTCGCGGAACACCCCGTCCGCCGGTTTCACAACATGCTGCGTTGGCAGGTCTCCCGGCTTGCGGAGCAGGTTTTACCCTTCGATGCCCACCTTCCCGACTCCGTATGGAATCAGTGGCTTGGGCATCTCTCCGGTCACGGTCGCGGGGGCGGCTGCGCTTCGGGCCCGATTTAGCGGAGCCCTATCGCATTCCCTCTTCGCCTGTCGTAGGACAGGAACCAACGCAGGACCACCATTCGTCCAAGCCTCGCACTTGTCAAGCCGAAGGAATGTGATGACTTCTGATGGAAAGGACGCTGAAGACGGCGCCGTCGGCACCGATCTTTCGCCGGATGCGCGCCACGCGGACAAGATGGCGAAAAAGAAGGCCGCCCGCGACCGCATCATGGCGACCAAGAGCGGTGAAAAGGGCCTGATCATCGTTCATACCGGCGCCGGCAAAGGAAAATCGTCCTCCGCGTTCGGCATGATCGTGCGCTGTGTGGCGCACGGCTTTCCCTGCGCCGTGGTGCAGTTCATCAAGGGCGCCTGGGATACCGGCGAGCGCCGCCTGCTCACCGGGCATTTCGGCGATCTCTGTCAATTTCACGCCATGGGCGAAGGCTTTACCTGGGAGACGCAGGATCGCGCCCGCGACATCGCGGCAGCGCAAGCCGGCTGGGAAAAGGCCAAGCAGCTGATCGCAGACCCGAGCCTGCGCATGGTCGTGCTCGACGAGATCAACATCGCGCTACGCTACGACTACCTCGCGATCGCCGATGTCGTCGACTTCCTGACCACGTCGAAGCCGCCGATGACCCATGTCGTGCTCACCGGGCGCAACGCCAAGGAGGAGCTGATCGAGATTGCCGATCTCGTCACCGAGATGACGCTGGTAAAGCATCCGTTCCGCTCCGGCATCAAGGCCCAGCCGGGCGTCGAGTTCTGACGGGCATCACGATGGCGCGCGCATTGATGATCCAGGGAGCCGGCTCGGACGTGGGCAAATCGCTCATCGTCGCCGGCCTCGCCCGCGCCGCCAGACGGCGCGGCCTGCGCGTGCTGCCGTTCAAGCCGCAGAACATGTCGAACAACGCCGCCGTGACCGTCGATGGCGGCGAGATCGGCCGCGCGCAGGCGTTGCAGGCGCTCGCCGCCGGCGTCGAGCCGCACACCGACATGAACCCGGTGCTGCTGAAGCCCGAGACCGATGTCGGCGCCCAGGTCATCGTGCACGGCAAACGGATCGCCACCGCACGCGCGCGCGAATATGCCGGCATGAAACCATCGCTGATGGGCGCGGTGCTGGAGAGTTTTGCGCGCCTGAAGCAGCGCGCCGATCTGGTGCTGGTCGAGGGCGCCGGCAGTCCCGCCGAGGTCAACTTACGCAAAGCCGATATCGCCAATATGGGATTTGCGCGCAAAGCAGACGTGCCCGTGGTGCTGGTCGGCGACATCGACCGCGGCGGCGTGATCGCGCAGCTCGTCGGCATCAAGACGGTGATCGACCCTGATGATGCCGCGATGATCCAGGGCTTTGTCATCAACAAATTCCGCGGCGATCCGACATTGTTCGACGACGGCTATCGCCTGATCGAAGAACGCACGGCGTGGCGCGGCTTTGGCGTGCTGCCCTGGTTCGTCCGCGCCGGCGAACTTCCGGCCGAAGATGCGCTCGGGCTCGGCGAGGCGCGCAAGCCCGGCCAGTGCAAGATCGCGTTCCTTGCGCTGTCGCGGATTGCCAATTTCGACGACCTCGATCCGCTGAAGCTCGAGCCCGGCGTCGATCTCGTGATGGTACGTCCGGGCGAAGCCATCCCGGGTGATGCGAAGCTCGTCATCCTGCCCGGCTCGAAATCGACCCGCGGCGATCTCGCCTTCCTGCGCGCGCAGGGCTGGGACATCGACCTCCTCGCGCATCATCGCCGCGGCGGCCATGTCCTCGGCCTGTGCGGCGGATACCAGATGCTAGGACACAGCGTCGCCGACCCCGATGGGATCGAAGGTCCTGCCGGCGAAACGCGCGGGCTCGGGCTGCTCGATGTCGCAACCACCATGACCGAACAGAAGACGCTGACGCGCTCCAGCGCGGTGCATGCCGCGACCAGCCAGCCGATCAGCGCCTATGAAATCCATATCGGGCGCACCGACGGGCCGGATCGCGCGCGGCCCTTTGCATCACTCGACGGTACGGCTGAGGGCGCGGTCTCCGCAGACGGGCGCGTTCACGGCAGCTATCTGCACGGCCTGTTCGCCTCGGACGAATTTCGCAAGGCGTTCCTTGCACAGCTCGACATCCCCGCGGCGGATCAGACTTACGGCGCCAGGGTCGAGAGCGCGCTCGACGCGCTCGCCGGGCACATCGAGACCCATCTCGATGTCGAAGGCTTGCTCGCGCTGGCGCGCTAAACGGGCAGCACGGCGGAAAGGCGCGACCACTCGGCCTCGCCTCCCGGCAAGCCGAGGCGCAGCCATCCCGGTTTCTGCTGGAAGACCCGCGACCAGATCTGCGCACGGGCAAGTTTCTCCTGCGCAGCCAATGCATCGCCCGTCTGGTAGAGCCGGAACAGCAACGTGCCACCGAGCAGCGTCCAACCCTGCGATCGCGCTATTGCATCGAGCCTGACGCAGTCGTCCGCGAGCCGCGCGGCCGTGGCCTTGGCCCAGTCGTGATCGAGCAACGCGCGCCGCCCGATCGCGATTGCTGCTCCCGAAACCGGCCATGGGCCCGCCCTCGCCGCAAGCGCGGCGACGTCCGCCTCGCTGCCGATCGCGAAGCCGAGGCGCAAGCCGGCAAGTCCGTAGAACTTGCCGAATGAGCGCAGGATCAGCAGCCCCGCGTGTCCTGCTTCCGGTGCAAGGGACAGGTCAGGAACGGCGTCCGCAAAACTCTCGTCGATGACGAGCCGGCCAACGCGCGGCAGCAGTGCCAGCAACTCGCGCCGGTCATGGCGTCGTCCGTCGGGATTGTTCGGATTGACGACGACGGCGATGTCCGCTCCCGCCAGCGCGGCGAGATCGGACACCTCGGCGACGTCCCAGCCGGCGGCCGACAACACCGCGGCATATTCATTGTAGGTCGGCGCCAGAATCCGCGCCCGCCCCTTGAGCGCCAGATGCGGCAGCAACTGAATCGCGGCCTGCGCACCACCCATCGCCACGATCGGCGCCTTGGTGACATAGGCCTGCCGCGCAGCGTCGTGCAGCGATTCAAGATCGGATCGCGACGGCAACGCGCTCCATTGCCGCGGCTCGACATCGACCAAGGGATACGGCACCCGATTGATCCCGGTCGACAGGTCGATCCAGTCGTCCGCGGCGCCGCCGAAGCGCTGCCGGGCGACATCAAGGTTCCCGCCGTGCTCACGCATGCGCCGCACCTTCACGCCCGCGCCAGGGCGACAAACGCCGCAGCCAACAGCACCATGGCGTAGCGATAGAGTTTCAACCCGGTGAGGACATCAGCTGCAGCCGGATCGCGCGCCCCCTCGTTCAGCCAGGGCTCATCGGCGACGTGCCCGTGATAGATGCGGGGACCGCTGAGCCGCACGCCGAGCGCGCCGGCCATCGCAGCTTCCGGCCAGCCGGCATTCGGCGAGCGATGCCGGCGCGCATCGCGCAACATGCATGACCACGCCTGCGAACGGTTCGGCGCGAGCAGCACGAACAGAACACCCGTCAACCGCGCCGGAATGAGATTGGCGAGATCGTCGATCCGGGCGGCTGCCCAGCCAAAGGCTTCGTGCCGCTCGGTGCGATGACCGATCATGGAGTCCAGCGTGTTGATCGCCTTGTAGCCAAGGATTCCCGGCAGGCCGAACAGCGCGCCCCAGAACACCGGCGCCACGATGCCGTCGGATGCATTCTCGGCGAGGCTCTCGATGGTGGCGCGCGCGATGCCGACGTCGTCGAGCGTTGCCGGATCTCGCCCGACAATCTGCGCGACCGCCGAACGTGCGGCCGTGATGTCGCCGGATACCAAGGGACTTGCCACCGCGGCGACATGGTCATGCAGCGAGCGCACGGCAACCAGCGGCCACGCCAGGACGCCGACAAGGACAATGCGAACCCATCCGGATGCGAGCACGGACTGAACGGCCCAACCGAGCGCAATCACCAGCGCGATCACCAGGATCGCAGCCGCAATGCCAGCCACGCGACGAAACGCCGGTGGGTCGGAGGCGCGGTTCCAGGCGCTATCGACAAGATTGATCAGCCGGCCGAGCCAGGTCACGGGATGGCCGATGCGGGCAAACAGCCACGTCGGCCAGCCGATCAGGGCATCCACCGCCATCGCCACCGCCATCGCTCCCGCAAAACCCACGATAATCCTCTCCGCGCCGCGGTCCCCCTGATGCGCAAGACATCGGCCGAGTGCAAGCCCTCCGTGACGGATTTCGGCTTTGTCTTTCTCCGCGATTGGTGGTTAGAGCGTTTGTGAACGACGTGCGTACCGGTCGCACAGGAGATGATATGGCCGTCATTCTGATCACGGGGGGAGCGCGGTCCGGCAAAAGCCGGCGCGCCGAACTTCGTGCGCGCAGCTTTCCGGGACAGCCGGTCTATATCGCGACCGCCGAGGCGCTCGATGCGGAAATGGATGAGCGGATCGCCAAACATCGCGCGCGGCGCGGCAGCGACTGGATCGAGCGCGAGGTGCCGCTCGATCTGGTTGAAGTGCTGTCCGGGACCGATGGCGCTGGTGCAAGGCTGGTCGATTGCCTGACGCTCTGGCTATCCAATCTGCTGCATGCCGGGCGCGACTGGTCGCAGGAAGTGACGCGGCTGGCGGATGCGCTGTCGCGCCAGCACGGCCCGGTCATCCTGGTCACCAACGAGGTCGGTCTCGGCATCGTGCCGGACAATGCATTGGCGCGGACTTACCGCGACGCCGCAGGAATCATGAACCAGACTATCGCCGGCATCGCAGACGAGGTCGAGTTCGTCGTTGCGGGCCTGCCGATGAAGCTTAAATGAAATCCGAGATCGATCCTGCCAAAGGCCCCGCAATGGTCTCATTCGACGATACGTTTCGCCGGCAGCTGCACGATCTGTTCGTGTGGCGGCGCGACGTGCGGCGGTTCCGAACCGATCCGCTGCCGGATGGCACGATCGAGCGGCTGATCGAGATCGCCTGCCTGTCGCCTTCGGTCGGCCTGAGCCAGCCCTGGCGGTTCGTCATTGTCGACGACAAGACACGACGCCGCGCTGTCATCGACGACTTCAAGGCCTGCAACGCCGATGCGCTGCGGTCCTATTCGGGCGAGCGCGCCACAAAATACGCCGCGTTGAAATTATCGGGCCTCGAGGAGGCGCCGGGACATCTCGCCGTGTTTGCCGAGAAGACCGACCGGATCGGCGCCGGTCTCGGCCGCGCGACGATGCCGGAGACGTCGGAATATTCCGTGGTGGCCGGGATCTGCTCGATGTGGCTTGCCGCGCGCGCCGAAGGCATCGGCATCGGCTGGGTATCGATCCTCAATCCAGAACGCATTCATGGCGTTCTGGAAATCCCGGCCTCCTGGAAATTCATCGGCTATCTCTGCATCGGTTACCCCCAGACCGAGTGCGACCGTCCGGAGCTCGAACAGGCCAAGTGGGAATCGCGGCGAGGTCCGGATGAATTCACCATCCGACGCTGACCGCCCCCCTGCCGGCGACGGCACCTTGAGCTGTGACGCGCACTGGCGCGCCGACATCGCCTCGCTGGTCTTTCCCGTGCCGGAGCACCGCGCTATCTGCGCGGTGCATCGGGGCGCCTTTCGCACGCTGCTGGGCACCGATCCGACGGTGGACGCATGTCTCGCCCATTTCAGGCGGTTTGAACCAGCCTTCAAGGCAGCCGCACGCGCCAAGATCGAGCGCAAGCGCATTCCTCTTGGAACAAATTTGCATCTTACCAGTCGCGACATCACCCGAAAGCTGCTAGAAGCCGATCAAATCGAATGTGGAGAACGACCATGAGCCAGTCCCAGACCGCGCAAACCCAGGTTACTCAAGCTCAGGTCACGCATCTGCCGATCGCTACCCGACAGGTCGGACGGCTTGTACAGTCGTTGATGGCCATGACGCTCGGCCTGTTCATCGTCGGCGTGGTCGGCTTCTCGCACATCGACGTGATCCACAACGCCGCGCATGACGTGCGCCATTCCAACGCCTTCCCCTGCCACTGATCTCGTTGGCATGAGCACGTTTCGCTCGATCGTCTTCTCGTCGGTCATTGCCGGATTCATCGTCGGCCTGATCGTCACGGCGGTCCAGCAGTTCGGCACCGTTCCCCTGATCCTCAGGGCCGAGGTCTACGAGAAGGCGGCCGCGCACAAGCACGAAGCCGCCGCGCCACCGCAGGCGATCCTCGTCCATGATCATGCGGATCATGATCATGGCGCGGAGGCCTGGGAGCCGCGCGACGGTTTGGAACGCAACGTCTATACCGCGGGGGCGAACATCCTGACCGCGATCGGCTTTGCGCTTCTGCTCTGCGGCTTCCTCGCGGTTCGCAGCGGCGCGACCGGCGAGCAAATCTCGTGGCATGAAGGCTTGATGTGGGGCCTCGCCGGTTTCGCCGTCTTCACCATCGCTCCGGGCCTCGGACTGCCGCCTGAATTGCCGGGGGTCCCCACCGCTCCATTGCTCTCGCGCCAGATCTGGTGGGTGACGGCGGTGCTGGCGACCGCAGCCGGCCTCGGGCTGATCGTGTTCCGGCGCTCGATGCCGGCCGCCATTGCCGGCGTGGTCCTGATCATGCTGCCGCATCTGATCGGCGCGCCCGAGCTGGAGCACGTCGAGACCAACGTGCCTTCGTCCCTGTCGCATCAGTTCATGGTCGCCGTCACGCTGACCAGTCTGGTGTTCTGGTCCCTGCTGGGCAGCCTGACGAGCGCCGCATTCGCCTATTTCGATCGGCCGGGCTCATCCGCTCGCGGGTGACAGCCGCTGCCTGAAAAACGCCAGGATCTCATCGCGGGCCGCGATGGTCGGCTGGCCGGCCTCGTCGATCAGATGCACGGTCACGACGCTGTGCGGTGTCGTGACGAAATTCCGGAAGAACGGCGGCACATCGCGGTTCGCCGCGCTGTCGGGAAGCACTCGCCCGATGAAGCGGTCGCCGAGCGCCTCGCGATAGGCCGCAAAGCGCTGCGCCATGCAGAACTTGTCGCCCTCAAAGCGATAGGCCAGCACGGTCAGGTCTTCGCGCTCCAACCGCTCGCGCACCGCCCTGACCTCTTCCGGCGCGATCTCGATGCCCGCCGGATCGTTCAATGGCAATGACGGCTGCGAAAGCACCGGCGCCAGCATCGACGGCTCCAGCATCATGGTGAGCGCGAAATTGCCGGTAAAGCACATCCCGATGGCCCCGACACCGGGACCGCCGCATTCGTCATGGGCAAATCGCGCCAGCGCGCGCAGCCATTGCGTCACGGGACTGGACTGGTTTGCGGCCATCGCGCGAAACTCGGCGCTGACGCAGGCGCGCTGAAACACCGCGGCGCCCTCCTCTGCGCTCGCAATAGCGCCGTCACGGCCGAACAGCGATGGCATATAGACGGTGAATCCGGCATCGCGAACCCAGCGGGCGAAGCGCGCCACATGCGGGCTGATACCCGGCATCTCCGCCATCACGATCACCGCAGGACCGCCGCCGCCAACATGGACGGTCTTGCCGGCACCATCGAGGGTGATCTGGCGGCGCTCGAAATCCTCGAGCGGATCGTCCTGGGTCATCGGCCGGTTCGGCATCGGCGGTCCTCCTGATCGAGATCGGCAGCGTCTCGGCGTCAGAGTTGCGATTTTCCGGCCCGGCAGCTAGTGTCAAAAATGACATTGATCGCGGATTTTATGACATGACCAGGATTGCGGTTGTCGAGATCGACGGCTGCCTCGCGTCAGCGGCCGCCATCACCCACGACGTGCTGGCCACCGCCAACCGGATCAGTACGACGAAGCGCACACGCTTCGAGGTGACGACGCTGCGTTATGGGCCGAGGCGGCGCGCCGCCCGATTGCGCGGCGCCGACCTCGTCATCGTTCCCGGGCTCGGCTCGGCATCGGCCGGTGAGCTGGAGCGGAAGCTGGCGACACCGGCATGTCGGCACGCCCGCGACATGCTGGTCACGGCGTTCGCGAGCGGCGCGATGCTCGCCGCGTCCTGCGCCAGCAGCTTCCTGCTCGCGGAGACCGGCCTGCTGGACGGCAAGCGAGCGACCACGACATGGTGGTTCGCGCCGCTGTTTCGGCAACGCTATCCGAATGTCGAGCTGATGACGGAGCGGATGGTGGTCGCCGACTGGCCGATCGCAACCGCCGGCGCGGCGATGGCGCAAATGGACCTGATGCTTGCGGTGATCACGCGTCTCGGCAGCCCGGCGCTGGCCAAGGGCTGCGCCAATTACCTGCTGCTTGGCGAGCGGCATTCGCAGGCGCCGTTCATGGCGATCAATTATCTTGCCAGCCAGGACCCCAAGGTCGCCAGGGCCGAGAAATGGGTGCGCAGCAACATCGCGCGCGACTTCACGATCGGGGACGTTGCCGCTGCCGTCGCGCTGACGCCGCGGACATTTGCCAGACGGCTCGAGGCGATCTGCGGCGTGTCGCCCATTCAATTCGTGCAACGCATCAGGATCGAGACGGCTCGGTCGTTGCTCGAGACCACGCGCCTGTCGGTCGAAGAGATCGCGGGCAAGGTTGGATATGCCGAGCCCTCGACCCTCCGCCGGCTGATCCGGCGCGAAACACGGCATTCGCCGCGGCATTTCCGTTCAGGCGGTTGATCCGCAACGACGCCACATCCGCGATGAAATCATCACGCCGAGAGCCACGCGAAGGCGCGGCGCAAGAATGCCGGCGCATCCTTTTCGACTGGCGTGCCATGTGCTTCCACTCGGCGAGGAACAAATGATGCAGCGAGTTGGGCGCCACGATGTGCCTGACCTGGCCGAGTGCGTCGACGCCGGCCTGCATTTGCTCGGTCAACCGGACCGGCGACCAGATGAAAAGGGCACCGTCCGCCAGCCTGACGATGGCCATCCGGGTCGGATAGTGAAACCCGGCGACCGCAAGGTTCGGTCCCCCGGCAATCCAGATGTCGTGGCCGAACTGCTGCAATACCGCCATTCGCGATGAACCTTGACCGTCGGGCTCCGCATCCAACCCCGCACGCTGCCGCCGGCGTTGCGGGTCATTTACCATGCCCGGCGTGACAGGCCGCGGACAAGGGGCAATGTCGATCATCGGTTCCGATTGCGCCGCGGCCAATTGCAACGATCGGGTTTACGCAACCTTAGACGATTTGATCCAAATGTTGCGCGTGCACGACGCGAATGGGATGAAGCGGCCGATGTCGCAGAAGTCGGACCTCGAGGGACACAGGCTGGCCTTCGCTGATGACGCCGCGCGTCACCTCGCAGCGGATGACGCAGGTCGTGACGCTGTGATGCCGCGCGTGACCATCAGCCCAACCTCGAATACGTCCACAGGTCAGCCGCCGGTGGCAATCGCGCATTCACGGCAGTCCGGCGCGGGCGTGCTGGTCTCCGCGCTGCGTGAGGCCGACTGGCTCACGGCTGACCGTGTCACCGCCTTCACCCGCGTATTTCTCGTCCTGTTCATCGCCTGCATCGCGATCATCCCATGGGCTGTGCCGACGATGGATGTCGGCCATGATTTCGCGGCGTTCTGGACCGCGGCGAAGCTCGCGCTCGAAGGCCGCGCCGGCGACGCCTATGGCGACGCGGGCCGCGCCGCTGTAGCCGCCGTGCTCGGTCAGAACACCTACGCACCGTTCTTCTACCCGCCGACGTCGCTGTTGTTCTGGCTGCCCTTTGCACTGGTTCCCTTTGCAACGGCGGCCGTCGTCTGGATCTTCGCGACCGGCGCCGCCTATGCAGCCGCGGTGAGAGCCATGCTCGAGCGCGGCTCCGTCGTTCCAGCGCTCGCCTTTCCCGCCGTGTGGGTGTGCGCGCTATTCGGACAGAATTCGCTGTTCTCGGCGGCTCTGCTCGGCGGATCGGCCGCCACGCTGGACCGCTACCCGGTGATCGCCGGCGCGCTGCTCGGGTGCTTCAGCTACAAGCCGCAGATCGCCCTGCTTGCGCCGCTGGTGCTGATCCTGACGCGGCGCTGGCTCGCGCTGGCTGCTGCGGCCGCAACGACGCTCGTGCTTGTGCTGGCGGCCACCGCTTTCTTCGGGATCGACCCGTGGATCAAGTTTGTTGCCGTTCTGCCGGAGGCAAGCGCCTGGAGCCTCGGCGGCGGACCCGGTTTCGAGAAGTTCGCCAGCCCCTATGCCGCGGTCAGGCTGGCCGGCGGATCCAGCAGCACGGCCTGGCTCGTCCAGGTGACCGCGGCCGCGATCGCGATCGCCGTCCTGATCCTGGTGCTGCGAAAACGTCCCCGCGGCGCCGCCGAGATCGCGCTGATGGTGGCGATGACCGGCCTGTGCGTACCATCGCTCGGCAACTATGAGGTCGTGATCCTGGCGATCCCGGGCGCGTGGCTGATCGCGCAGGCGCTTGCGCATGGTTGGCTGCCCTATGAACGCATCGCCGTCGCGGCGCTCTATTTGACGCCATTCGCCATGGTGCCTGCGGGCGCCAACGGCCTGCAACTGGCACCGATCGCCGCTGCGGCAGTTGCCGTCCTTGTCGTGCGCCGCATCAGGCACCTGCCACTCCCGGATGCTCCGGCCGAAATCGCCAATCACTGATTTGCCCGACGTGGCAAGTCCCTTTGCGAAGACGCGAGGCGGACGGCGAAATCGTGCAGGCCTGACGCCCTAAGCGAAGGTATGACCCACAAACGACGACCCATATTGGGTGTCGTCCCTGCGAAAGCAGGGACCCATAACCACAAATGCTGATTGTTGAACGATGCTGGGACGACGAGTCCCGTTCCCAACACCCGCCGCGGGGTATGGGTCCCTGCTTTCGCACTAGTGCATCTACACGTTTGTCGGGCCATTTGCGAGGATTTGGAAGCGGGCCATTCCGGTGTGGAAGGTGATTGGTCCAGGTGGACGGTGGGAGGCGTAGCCGGTCCATCCGCCGAGTTTTGCGATGATCCATGCCGCCCAAGCAAGGGTGTTGGGGCGATGGTGGTTTTTCTGAAGCTCGGTGCGACCTTTCATGGTTTTGTTGATGGCCCTGAGCGTCTCGATCTCTTCTGCGGTGAAGACAAATTCAGCCGGCAATTCTTCGCCACTGTTGCGGGCCTGAACGAGTTGAATGACGATACATGCCGCTCTGGTGGCGACCGCCACGAGCTTGATCAGGCCTTCGGCGCTCTCGATCTGACTATCCTCGATGCGCAAACCCTGGCTCTTCAGCGAGCGAAAGAGTTGCTCAATGATCCAGCGCTGGCGGTACCAGGAGACGATCTGCCAGGCGTCTTTAGCGGTGGCGACCGGATGAGTGGTCAGGAGCAGCCAGCGAATGGGCTCCGCACCTCTCGGCGGATGCAACTCGACCACTTCTACGAAGCTGAGTTTGATGCCCTCCGCCAAGTCGGTGACGCCGGGCCTCTGCGGCCGCTTGAGCACGACGGTTCCGAAGCGCATCGAGAGATGGGCCTGCCGGCCGCGCCGATCCATTCGCTGCGGCAGATCGATCACCGCGTTGTCGCAGAAGCGGCTCCGCTCGACCGCCTGATAAAGTGTGTCGCCATCGACCAGCGCATGGTCGTGCATGGCACGCGACAGAAGATGGACATTCTCAGCTGGCGTCAGCGCCCAGTGAGCAAAGAAATCCCCCTCGCGGTCGTTGACGACGGTGATCATGCGGGCATCTGCCAGGACGTCGCGGCCTTGCTCGGCGGCCGTCACCCAGCGCGCCGACTCCTTGTCGGCCAAGGCGCGCCGCTCATGCGGGATTTTTACCTTGCCTTTGCGCGTCCAAACGTTGCCGCCAGTAAGGCCAAGACAGACCCCGCTGTCGGCATCCACCGCCATCATCGCATGCAACAGCACGCCGCGAGCATTGCCCTTGCCGACTTTGCCCAGCCCGCGCCGCCGTCCCGCCTGGGTCTGGAACTTGACCTCGCTCGTATCCTGGATCGCCAGCACATGACGCCCGCTGACCGCAGTCCGCGTCTGCGTGCTCCAGCCCTCAATCAATTTATCGATCGTGACTTGGGGGTTGTTCACAAACCGCCAGAACGCCATATTGGCAGCCCAATCGCCCCGGGCCATCTGGCGCAAGCAGACGCTGCGCGTGCAAAGCATAGCCCGGAGAAGCGTCGCCCCCTTTTGTCGAGACGAACGTCCCCGAACTCACCCAAAGACAAATCCGGCTGCATCGCTGGCGCTCCTTCGAATCAAAGCGCCAGTGAGAGAATCATACAACATGCTGCAGAGACGCCACTTCTTGCTGCACCGAGTCAATCTGTCGCGCCCCAAAACCGTGTAGACACGCTAGTGCGAAAGCAGGGACGACACAAGCTGTTTGGCAGTTGAATCCGAAAACCAATGTGGCTCATAACCGCCGCAACGCGACGAACCGCACGTTGTGCTGCTATCCAGCCGGCATCAGGATCGCCTCTCGCGCCGCGCGCCAGCTCGCCTCGTCGGGTGCGCACAGCAAGCCGCCGGTCAGATTGACCGGCCGGTAGGATGATCCGTCGAAATGCGCGCTGTAGCCGCCGGCCTCGCGATGCAACAGCCAGCCCGCGGCATGATCCCACGGCATCAGCTTGTTGTAGAACAGCAGGTGGCAATGTCCGGACGCCGCCATGCGATACTCGTGCGCGGCGCATCTGAGCCAGGCGCTGCCGCCGAGCCTGGAAAGATTGCCGGCGACAATTGTGCGTAGCGGCTCGGGCAGGAAGTTGACGCCGACGATCGCATCCATCTGCTTGACCGGCACGGCGGGAGCCACTTTCAGGTCATGCCGCCGGCCGTCCGGCATCGCGAGCCAGGCGCCCTCGCCGCGCAGCGCGAATGCGGTGTCGTTGCTGACCGGATCATGGATCGCACCGAACACGATCTCGCCGCACATGGTGGCGGCCACCATGGTGCCGAACAGCGGCAGGCTCGAGGTGAAGTTCCGCGTGCCGTCGATCGGATCGATGATGAAGGCAAGCTCCGCGGTTCCGACCTGATCGAGCGCGGCCGGATCACGCGCGGTGCCCTCCTCGCCGATCACAACCGCATTCGGAAACGCCCGCAGCAGCGCCGCCGATATCGCCTGCTCGGCAACCTCATCGGCTTCGGTGACGACGTCGAATGCCGATGTCTTGGTGCGGACCTCGATCTCCCGCACGCGGCGGAACCGCGGCATGATCTCGCTGCGGCCGACTTCGGCAAGGATGGCTCCGATATCAAGCGCGTCGGCATGGGACAGTTTCACGCGGCATTCTCCTGCGTTGCGCCGGCATCCTATCGTGGAATTGCGACTACGTGGCGGTCAGCGGCGCTGGTTGTAGACATCGATGCAGACGGCGCCCAGCAGGACGAGGCCCTTGATCACTTGCTGATAATCGATGCCGATACCGAGGATCGACATGCCGTTGTTCATCACGCCCATGATCATGGCACCGACCACCGCGCCACCGACCCGGCCGACGCCGCCATAGGCCGACGCACCGCCGATGAAGCAGGCGGCGATCACATCGAGCTCGAAGCCGAGGCCGGCCTTCGGCGTCGCGGTGTTGAGCCGGGCTGCGAACACCAGCCCGGCGAGCGCGGCCAGCACGCCCATGTTGACGAAGGTGAAGAAGGTGAGCCGTTCGGTCTTGACGCCCGACAGTTTCGCCGCCTTGGCGTTGCCGCCCACCGCGTAGATCTGCCGCCCGATCACCGTCCGCCGCGTGACGAAGCCATAGAGCGCGATCAGGACGGTCATGATGACGAGCACGTTGGGCAGGCCGCGATGCGAGGCGATCAGGTAGGTGAAGTAGAGCACCGCGCCCGCCAGCGCGATGCTCTTGACGACGAAGAACGCATAGGGCTCGACGGCGATGCCGTGCGCCTGCTCGCGCGCCCGGCTCCTGGCGGTCGCCAGCACCAGCACAAACGCCAGGACGATGCCGATCGCGAGCGACGTCGGATAGAGCGTGCCGGCGCTCGGGAACAGCTCGGGGATGAAGCCCGACGACAGCTTCTGGAAGGTCGGCGGGAACGGCCCGACCGACTGGCCCTGCAGGACCGCAAGCGCGAGGCCCTTGAACACCAGCATGCCCGCCAGCGTCACGATAAAGGACGGAATGCCGAAATAGGCCACCCAGTAGCCCTGGGCCGCGCCGATCGCGGCGCCGACCAGGAGGCAGGCGACGAAGGCGATCGGGTAGCTGACATGGTAGCGCACCATCAGCACCGCCGCGACGGCGCCGACGAAGCCCGCGACCGAGCCGACCGAAAGATCGATATGCCCGGTGACGATCACCAGCAGCATGCCGAGCGCCATGATGACGATGTAGCTGTTCTGCAGCACGAGATTGGTGAGGTTGAGCGGCTGCAACAGCGTGCCGTCGGTCACGATCTCGAAGAACAGCATGATCGCGAGCAGCGACAGCAGCATGCCGTAGTTGCGCAGATTGTTCTTGATGAAGCCGGAATGCCTGGGGGCCTCGGGAAGTGATACCGTCTTGTCGGTCATGGTGCCCCTCCTCCGGCGCGTGCCGCCCTTTCGTCGGCGCCGCGTCCGGACATTCTGTCATTGCGCATGATGGCGCGCATGATCTTCTCCTGCGTCGCATCGTGGCCTGCGAATTCGCCGACGAAGGCGCCGTCATTCATCACACAGATCCGGTCGCAGATGCCGAGCAGCTCGGGCATCTCCGAGGAGATCACCACGACGCCCCTGCCGGCCTCCGCCAGCTCGTTGATAATGGAGTAGATCTCGTATTTCGCGCCGACGTCGATCCCGCGCGTCGGCTCGTCCAGCAGCAGCACCCTCGGATCGGTCATCAGCCATTTCGACAGCACGACCTTCTGCTGGTTGCCGCCCGAGAGGTCGCCGGTCGCCTGGTAGACGTCGGAGCAGCGGATCCGCATCCGGGTGCGGTAGTCGCTCGCGGCCTTCAGCTCGGCGACATCGTCGATCACGCCGCGATCCGACACGTGGCGGAGGCTCGCCACCGTCACGTTCTTGCGGACGTCGGCGGCAAGGATCAGCCCGAGCTGCTTGCGGTCTTCGGTGACATAGGCGATGCCGGCATCGATCGCGGCCGGCACGCTGGACAGATCGGCCTCGCGTCCATCGAGGCGGACCTTGCCGGAGACGTTGGTGCCCCAGGCGCGGCCGAACAGGCTCATGGCGAACTCGGTGCGGCCGGCGCCCATCAGGCCGGCGATGCCGACCACCTCGCCGCGCCGCAGCGTGAAGTCGACGTTCTTGATCACCTGCCGCTCGGTATGCAGCGGGTGATACACCGACCAGTTCTCCACCGTCATCACGGGTTCGCCGATCTCCGCCTTCCGCTCGGGGAATCGATGCGCCAGATCGCGGTCGACCATGCTGCGGATGATGCGGTCCTCCTCGATGCGCTCGGTGCGGCAGTCGATGCTGTCGACGGTGCGGCCGTCGCGCAGCACCGTGATGCGGTCGGCGACCCGCGCAACCTCGTTCAGCTTGTGCGAGATCAGGATCGAGGCGATGCCCTGCTCGCGGAAGGCCAGGAGACGCTCGAGCAAGGCGGCGCTGTCGGCCTCGTTGAGACTGGCGGTCGGCTCGTCGAGGATCAGGAGGCGCACCCGCTTGGACAGGGCCTTGGCGATCTCCACGAGCTGCTGCTTGCCGACGCCGAGGTCGGTGATCAGCGTGTCCGGCGGCTCCCGCAAGCCGACCTGCGCCAACAGTTCGGCGGTCCGCCGATGCACCGCGTTGCGGTCGATGACGCCGAACCGCGACGGCGGATGCGACAGAAAGATGTTCTCGGCAATCGACATCAGCGGGATCAGCGCCAGCTCCTGATGGATGATGATGATCCCCAAGCGCCTCGCTGTCGTTGATGTCGCGGAAGCGCCGCTCCTCGCCGTCGAACACGATCGACCCATCGTAGCTGCCGGCCGGATAGACCCCGCTCAGCACCTTCATCAGGGTCGACTTGCCGGCGCCGTTTTCGCCGACCAGCGCATGGATCTGCCCAGCCTCGACGGTGAAGCTGACGTCGCGCAACGCCTGCACGCCGGCAAAGCTCTTGCTGACGCCGCGCATCTCAAGCATTGCCGTCATCGGATCATGTCCTGCAGCGTCAATCGCCCCCGGCCCGGCTCGCCGCCGCTTGCCCGGCGATCCGCCCTAAAGCCTATTCCGTTCCGATTAAATCGGAACGGGGCTCCAGATTCTAGTTTTGACGCGTTTTCCTCACGCGAACCGGTACCCGCTTCGCTCGAAAACGCTCTAGTCGAATTGCGAGCGCTTGTAATAGCCGCTGTCAATCAGGACTTTCTCCCAATTGGTCTTATCCACCACGACCGGCTTGAGGAGATAGGACGGAACCACCTTGACCCCGTTGTTGTAGGTCTTGGTGTCGTTGACGCTGACCTCCTTCTTGCTCAGCACAGCGTCGACCATGTCGGCGGTGACCTTGGCGAGGTCGCGGGTGTCCTTGAAGATGGTCGAATATTGCTCGCCGCGCAGCATCGCCTTGATCGAGGGGACTTCGGCATCCTGCCCGCTGATATACGGCATCGGCTGGTCCTTGCTGCCGTAGCCGACGCTCTTCAGCGAGGAGATGATGCCGATCGACAGGCCGTCATAGGGCGACAGCACCGCGTCGACGCGCTTCTTGCCGTAGAACGCGCTGAGCAGGTTGTCCATCCGCGCCTGCGCGGTCGCACCGTCCCAGCGCAGCGTCGCAACCTTGTTCATGCCCGTCTGGCCGCTGCCGACCACGAGCTTGCCGCTGTCGATATAGGGCTTCAACACCGACATCGCGCCGTCGTAGAAGAAGTACGCGTTGTTGTCGTCGGGCGAGCCGCCGAACAGCTCGATGTTGAAGGGCCCCTTGCCCTCCTTGAGCCCGAGCGCGTTCTCGATCGACTGGGCCTGCAGCACACCGACCTGGAAATTGTCGAAGGTCGCGTAATAGTCGACGTTGGGGGTGCCGCGGATCAGGCGGTCATAGGCGATCACCGTGATGCCCTGGGCCTTGGCCTGCTTCAGGACATCGGACAAGGTGGTGCCGTCGATGGCCGCGATGACCAGCACCTTGGCGCCCTTGGTCACCATGTTCTCGACCTGGGAGAGCTGGTTCGGAATGTCGTCTTCGGCATATTGCAGATCGGTGCCGTAGCCGCGCTCCTTCAGCACCTTGACCATGTTGTTGCCGTCGTCGATCCAGCGCGCCGAGGACTTGGTCGGCATCGCGATGCCGATGGTCGGCTTGCTCTGGGCCATGGCGTCGCGATCCGACACCGTCGCGGCAAGGCCGGCCAGCGCAAGCGCGAACAAGGTGGTCTTCAATTTGAACATGCTTCACTCCCTTGCTTTTTTGAGTTGGGATTCCAGTTGCCGTGGACAGCGTCAATCGACGGCGATCGCTCGTGGGCCGGCCTCAGATTCTACGGCGATGTCGGATCGGCGCCGGGACCGTCACGAACCGAAATTGCGGAATGTCGATCGACCCCGTCAACAGCGCCAATGCTCGCTACGCATGGTCGGTCATGTCGATCCCGCAATGCCGGGTTCAGCCGCGAGCCATGTCGTTGGACGAACGAGGCGCAGGAATGACGTGGAGGATCATGAGGCGCCGGTCTCCCGGAATCGTTGGCGAGCGCCAGCGTCCGACAGGACGTCTGGCGGTGCGCTGCCGTTTTCTGCACCCTTTGGTTGATGTTGCCGCTGCAATGTGGACGCAAGCGCCGACTGGCCATTTATTTAATTATCCGAAGAAATTTATCGGAGACGCGGAGGGTCGCAGGGGTACTGTCCGGAATCGCCGGCAAGTCCCACCGCCTCCCAGGTGGTGCAGCACCGCTTCTGGTAACCTTTGGCCGGATTGTGCCTTCACCCTGCTATGGATGCAAGCGCCATTTATTTCATCATCTGAATAAATTGGCCTGAGCTGCCGGCCGGCGGCAGCGATCTTCAGGCGTCGATGTCAGAGAGATCGTCAACAACCAGCAATGCCTCGGTGAAATCGTCGTCGCTGAAATAGGTGCTGCGGGTGATGACCACGGGGATGCCGGCGCGCGCCGCGGCGGCGAGGCCGTTGCCGGAATCCTCGATTGCGACGCAATCTGCCGGCCCGAGCCCGAGCCGGGTCAGGACCTCGGTGTAGACGTCAGGCGCCGGCTTCTTCCGCGGCACGTCGTCGCCGGCAACGATCGCCTCGAACTGATCGGCCCAGTCCAGCCCGAGCGAAACCGAAAGCAGCGCATCGATATTGCCGTGCGAGGTGGTCGTTGCGATCGCCAGGCGCTGGCCGCGGCTGCGCGCGCCGGCGAGCCAGGCCCTGACACCCGGCCGCAATGGGCAGCCGCCCGAGGCAATCAGCGCGGCGTAGCGCGCGGTCTTGATCCTGTGCAGGTCGGCGATCTCGGCGAATGTCAGCATTGGGACCGCGTTGCGCTGGTCGAAGGCGCGGATGCGCTCCTTGCCTCCGGCCACCCGAAGCAGCCGCGCATAAGTGACCTGGTCCCAGAACCAATCGAGGCCGGCTTCGGCAAAGGCTTCATTGAAGGCGCGGCGGTGCACCTCCTCGGTTTCGGCGAGCGTGCCGTCGACATCGAAGATCAGGGCGCGGGCGCTCACGATGATGTCGCGCATCCCGGCGGACCGGATCACGGCGAGCGCCTCGTTCATCGTCCCTCGCCCGGCGCACCGGCGCCTTTGACGAACACCCGGCTGGCGAGCACGTCGCCGGCCTCGATCGACATCACGTCGTCGGCGGTGAGCGTGCGGTCGAGCTTCGCCACGATCCGGTTGGCCTGGCGCAGCCGGATGCGATCGAGCGCATTGCGGATCGAGCGTGCATTGGAGAACAGCGGCTGTTCTTTGCGCACGGCGATGTAACGGATGAAGGCCTCGCGGGCTTCCGGAGAGAACCGATAATTCTGCTGCTGCAACATCAGCTCGGCGATCCAGAGCAACTCGCCGTCCGAATAGTCCGGGAAATCGATATGATGCGCGATGCGGGAGCGGAAGCCTGGATTGCTCTGGAAGAATTTCTCCATGCGGTCGCCATAGCCGGCCAGGATCACCACCAGATCCTCGCGCTGCTGCTCCATCACCTGCAGCAGGATCTCGATCGCCTCCTGCCCGTAGTCGCGCTCATTTTCCGGGCGATAGAGGTAATAGGCCTCGTCGATGAACAGCACGCCGCCCATCGCCTTCTTCAATATCTCTTTCGTCTTCGGCGCGGTGTGGCCGATATATTGGCCGACGAGGTCGTCGCGCGTGACGCTGATGACGTGGCCGCGGCGCACGAAGCCGAGCTTGTGCAGGATGCCGGCCATCCGCAGCGCGACCGTGGTCTTGCCGGTGCCGGGGTTGCCGGTGAACGACATGTGCAGGGTCGGAAACGTCGTCGCCAGCGCCATCTTCTGCCTGATGCGTTCGACCAGCAGCAGCGAGGCGATCTCGCGGATGCGGGTCTTCACCGGCTTCAGGCCGATCAATTCGGAATCGAGCTGGTCGAGCACGTCGCCGATGCCGAGGTCGGCGAATTCATGGCGAAGGTCGATGGTCTCGAGCGGGGTCTCGCGGATTTGTTCGCTGATCTGTTCTTGCGCTTGCGTCATTGTCCTCTCGCCTGGAAAAGCTCCGTCGCCGCGGCGGCGACGACGGAGAAGTGCATCCGGACCAGGACGGTCGAGGGAGCAACCCGCCTGGTTTGCAAGCCGGACGCGGTCAATGATCGGTGTAGCGTTCGCCTTCGGGGCGGCCCGCTGCATAGGAATGGGTCGCATAACGCAGATTGCGTCCGGCCGCCTCCTGGCGGTCGAGCCGGAAGCCTGGCTCCTCCTGCGGCCGGTTGACGATGAAGGAGATGCGAACCGACTCCCAGCCCGGGCTGGAATCAAAGCCGGAGATCCGGATATAGCGGTCGCCATAGACCCGTCGGCAGTCGGCGAGCTCCTTCATGATGCCCGCCGCATCGCGCAGGTCGAACATCGGCAGGCCCCACATGTCCCAATAGGTGTTGCGGGGATGCGGATCGTCGGTGAACTCGATGTTCACCGCCCAACCCTTGTCGAGGCAGTATTGCACCTGCGCAGCGATCTGCTCGTCGGTGAGATCGGGCAGGAACGAAAAGCAGCCTTGGGTAACGCGCATGAGAACCTCCTCTCAGACCGCCATGCTCGGCGTGGGAACGAAATCGGGGGCGTCGGTCGACTCGTAGTTGAAGGTGACGTCCTTCCAGACGTCGAGCGCCTCCCGCAGCGGCGTGCAGGTCTGCGCCGCCCTGGCCAGGATCTCCGGCCCCTCGTGGACGTAGTCGCGCCCCTCGTTGCGGGCGAGGATCATGGCTTCCAGCGCGACGCGGTTCGCGGTGGCGCCGGCCTGGATGCCGCGGGGATGGCCGATGGTGCCGCCGCCGAACTGCAGCACGACGTCCTCGCCGAGCAGATCGAGCAGCTGGTGCATCTGGCCGGCATGAATGCCGCCGGAGGCCACCGGCATGAGTTTGTTGAGGCTCGCCCAGTTCTGGTCGAAGAACACGCCGTGCTCCAGGTGCAACGGATTGAAGTCCTCGCGGCAGATGTCGTAATAGCCGCGGGTAGTGTTCGGATCGCCCTCGAGCTTGCCGACCACCGTGCCGGCATGGATGTGATCGACGCCGGCGAGCCGCATCCATTTCGCGATCACGCGGAACGAGACGCCGTGGCTGCGCTGCCGCGTGTAGGTCGAGTGGCCGGCGCGATGCAGATGCAGGATCATGTTGTTCCTGCGCGCCCACTTCGCCATCGACTGGATCGCGGTGTAGCCGATCACAAGGTCGATCATGACGATGTTGGAGCCGAGCTCATGGGCAAACTCCGCGCGCTCGTACATGTCCTCCATGGTCGCCGCGGTGACGTTGAGATAGGTCCCCTTGATCTCGCCGGTCGCGGCCTGCGCGCGGTTGACCGCCTCCATGCAGTAGAGGAAGCGCTCGCGCCAGTGCATGAAGGGCTGCGAGTTGATGTTCTCGTCGTCCTTGGTGAAATCGAGCCCGCCTTTCAAGGCTTCATAAACAACGCGGCCGTAGTTGCGGCCGGACAGGCCGAGCTTCGGCTTCACGGTGGCGCCGAGCAACGGACGGCCGAACTTGTCGAGCCGCTCGCGCTCCACCACGATGCCGGTCGCGGGGCCCTGGAATGTCTTCACGTAGGCGGTCGGCAGCCTCATGTCCTCGAGCCGCAGCGCCTTCAGCGGTTTGAAGCCGAACACATTGCCGATGATCGAGGCGGTCAGGTTCGAGATCGAGCCCGGCTCGAACAGGTCGAGGTCATAGGCGATATAGGCGAAGTAGCTGCCCGGCGAATTCGGCACCGGATCGACGCGGTAGCACTTCGCCCGGTATTTCTCCGCGGCCGTCAGCCGGTCGGTCCACACCACGGTCCAGGTCGCGGTCGAGGATTCGCCCGCCACCGCCGCGCAGGCTTCGGTCGGATCGACGCCATCCTGCGGCGTGACGCGGAACAAGGCGATGACGTCGGTGTCCTTGGGCTCGTAGTTCGGCTCCCAATAGCCCATCCGCTTGTATTCCATCACGCCGGACTTGTAGCGATCCTTGCCGCGCACTGTGATCGACTGCTGCATGTTCATCGAAATCTCCTGTGGTTCGTCGCCATTTGCTCAGGCGGCCTGGGTCATCTTTCCAATTTGCGGATCGAGCGCGCCGGCGCGATAGCGGCGGGCCATCTCCGGCAGTGCAACCACCTTGATCCGGGCGGCATTGCCGGCCGTGCCGAACTGCTCGAAGCGATCACGGCAGAGTTCGCGCAGCGCATCCATCGCAGGCTTCAGGAATTTGCGCGGATCGAACTCGCTCTTCGATTGGACGGCGACCTTGCGGAAGGCCGCCGCCATCGCCAGGCGGCAATCGGTGTCGATATTGACCTTGCGCACCCCGTGCTTGATGCCGCGGACGATCTCCTCGACCGGGACGCCCCAGGTCTGCGGCATCTCGCCGCCGAACTGGTTGAACATGTCCTGCAGCGGCTGCGGCACCGAGGACGAGCCGTGCATCACCAGATGCGTGTTCGGCAGCCGCGTGTGGATCTCTTCGACCACGCGCATCGCCAGGATCTCGCCGTCGGGCCGCCGCGTGAACTTGTAGGCGCCGTGCGAGGTGCCCATCGCGATCGCGAGCGCATCGACCTTGGTGGCGCGGACGAAATCGACCGCCTGGTCCGGATCGGTGAGCAGCTGATCATGACTCAGCTTGCCCTCGACGCCATGGCCGTCCTCCTGCTCGCCGCCGCCATGCTCGAGCGAGCCGAGCACGCCGAGCTCGCCTTCGACCGACGCGCCGACCCAGTGCGCCATGTCGACGACCCGGCGGGTGATATCGACATTGTAGTCATAGTCGGCTGCGGTCTTGGCGTCGGCCTTGAGCGAGCCGTCCATCATGACGGAAGTGAAGCCGTAGCGGATCGCGGTCGCGCAGGTCGCCTCTTCGTTGCCGTGATCGAGGTGCAGGCAGAGCGGAATCTGCGGATGCATCTCCTCGAGCGCGTCGATCATCTTCGCCAGCATGATGTCGTTGGCATAGGAGCGCGCGCCGCGCGAGGCCTGGATGATGACAGGTGCATCGCAGGAAGCCGCCGCCTCCATGATGGCGAGTCCCTGCTCCATATTGTTGATGTTGAAGGCCGGAACGCCGTAGCCGCGTTCGGCGGCGTGGTCCAGCAACTGCCTCAGGGTTATCCGCGCCATGGTGGCGTCCTCCTTTCAATTCGCTCGTTGAATGAGCTGTTTTGCTGCAGCAGCGATTGCCGCGGGCGTGATGCCGAATTCGCGGTAGAGCACGTCGGCCGGCGCGGAAGCGCCGAAGCCGGCCATGCCGACGAACGCACCGTTGTCGCCGAGCCAGCGGGCCCAGTCGCCCTCGACCGCAGCCTCCACGCCGACGCGCGGGGCGCTGCCCAGCACCTGGGCGCGATAGTCGCTCGGCTGCTGGCGGAACAGGTCGAAGCACGGGCCCGAGACGACCGCGGCCTGTACCCCGTCTTCCGCCAGCAGCTTTGCGGCTTCGAGCGCAATCGCCACCTCCGAACCCGTTGCAATCAGGGTGACGTCACGCGCGAAGGCCGGCTCGACGAGAACGTAGGCGCCGAGCGCGACCTGGTTGTCCTTGCTGCCGTCGCGAACCGTCGGCAGCGCCTGCCGCGACAGGCAGAGGATCGACGGCGAGGTCTCTGCCTTCAGCGCGCAGTCCCACGCTTCCGCGGTCTCGACCGCATCGGCCGGACGGAACACCAGGACGTTTGGGATCGCGCGCAGCGCCGCCAGATGCTCGACCGGCTGATGCGTCGGCCCGTCCTCGCCGAGCCCGATAGAGTCATGGGTCATCACATGGACAACGCGGATCCCCATCAGCGCAGCAAGGCGGATCGCCGGCCGGCTGTAATCGGCAAAGCTGAGGAAGGTGCCGCCATAGGGAATGAACCCGCCGTGCAGGGCGATGCCGTTCATCGCCGCGGCCATGCCGTGTTCGCGAATGCCGTAGTGGATGTAGCTGCCGTCGAGCGTTTCCGGCCGCACCGAAACCTGCGACTTCGCCAGCGTCAGATTGGAGTGCGTGAGGTCAGCCGAGCCGCCCAGCAAATTGGGCAACGCATCCGCGATCACGTCGATGACCTGCTGCGAAGCCTGTCGCGTGGCGAGCTTCGGCCGCTCGGTCGCGAACCGCTCCAGCAGCTTTGCCATCGCCTCGGCATAGGCGCAGGGCAATTTCCGGTTCAGCGCATCGTGGAACGGAGACCGCTCGGCCCTGTCGCCCTTGCAGGCGTTGCGCGAACGCTCGATCCAGGCCCGCCGCGCGTCGCGGCCCCGGCCGCCGA
This sequence comes from Bradyrhizobium sp. USDA 4503, assembly GCF_054055815.1. Classification (NCBI taxonomy): domain Bacteria; kingdom Pseudomonadati; phylum Pseudomonadota; class Alphaproteobacteria; order Hyphomicrobiales; family Nitrobacteraceae; genus Bradyrhizobium; species Bradyrhizobium sp. USDA 4503. Next base: position 261,499 of record NZ_JBSRXS010000001.1, on the reverse strand, counting down.
GCTCGCGCCACTCCGCCAGCACCGCATCGGGGATTTCGAATGCCGGATACGGCCAGCGCAGCGCGGCACGGGTCTTCGCCACCTCATCGGCACCGAGCGGCGCGCCATGCACCTTTTCGCTGCCCTGCCGGTTCGGCGCACCGAACCCGATCACCGTCCGGCAGGCGATCAACGACGGACGATCGCTCGATCGCGCCTGCCTGATCGCCGCGGTAATCGCCTGCGGATCGTGGCCGTCGATGCGGTTGACGTTCCAGCCGCTGGCCTTGAACCGCGCTGCCTGGTCGTCCGAACAGGACAGCGACGTGACGCCGTCGATCGAGATATGATTGTCGTCGAACAGCACGATCAAGCGGTTCAGCCGCAAATGGCCGGCCAGCGAGATCGCCTCATGGCTGATGCCTTCCATCAGGCAGCCATCGCCGGCGATCACATAGGTGTAGTGGTCGACGAGGTCGTCGCCGAAGCGGGCGTTCATCAGCCGCTCGGCAAGCGCCATGCCGACCGCGGTCGCAACCCCCTGCCCGAGCGGCCCGGTCGTGGTCTCGACACCCGGGGTGTGGCCGTACTCGGGATGGCCCGGGGTCTTCGATCCCCACTGCCGGAACGCCTTGAGCTGGTCGAGCGTCATGCTCTTGTAGCCTGTGAGGTAAAGCAGCGCGTAGAGCAGCATCGAGCCGTGCCCCGCCGACAGCACGAAGCGGTCGCGGTCGGGCCAGGCCGGATCGGCCGGGTCGAACTTCAGGAACTCCGTGAACAGCACGGTCGCGACGTCGGCCATGCCCATCGGCATGCCGGGATGACCGGATTTCGCCTGCTCGACCGCGTCGACGGCGAGGAAGCGGATGGCGTTCGCCATCTCGTCGTGGCTGATTTCGGGGCGGCTGGCAACGGACGCAAGTGCGGTCATATCGTTCGCCTCTTTCGTTCGATCAGTTGCAGGATCAGCGGGGTCAGGATGAGCTGCATCGCGAGGTCGAGCTTGGCGCCGTGCACCACGATCGAATTGGCGCGCGACATGAAGCTGTTCGGGATCATCGAGAGCAGATAGGGGAAGTCGATGCCGCGCGGGTTCTTCAAGCGGATCACGACCATCGATTCATCCGGCGTCGGGATCCAGCGCGCGATGAAAGGGTTCGACGTATCGACGGTCGGCACGCGCTGGAAGTTGATGTCGGTCTCGGTGAATTGCGGACAGATGTAGTTCACGTAGTCCGGCATGCGGCGCAGGATGGTGTCGGTCACTGCCTCGGTGGAGTAGCCGCGATGGCTGCGGTCGCGATGCAGCTTCTGGATCCATTCGAGGTTGATGACCGGCACGACGCCGATCTTGAGGTCGGCATGCTGCGCGACATTCACCTTGTCGGTGACCACGGCGCCGTGCAGGCCCTCGTAGAACAGGAGGTCGGAATTCTCCGGCAGCGCCTCCCAGGCGGTGAAGGTGCCGGGCTTGGCGCCGTAGAGCCGCGCCTCATCCTCGTCGTGCACATAGTGCCGCGTGGTTCCGGTGCCGGTCTCGGCATAGTCGCTGAACAGCTTCTCCAGCTCCTCGAACAAATTGGTCTCGGGGCTGAAATGGCTGAAGTGCTTGTTGCCGTGCTCGGCCCTCTCCGCCATCAGGCTGCGCATCTCGGCGCGGTCGTAGCGGTGGAAGGCGTCGCCCTCGATATAGGCGGCGACCACGTTCTCGCGGCGGAAGATGTTCTCGAACGTCTTCTTCACCGAGGTGGTGCCGGCCCCGGAGGAGCCGGTGATCGAGATGATGGGATGCCGACGTGACATGCGGTCCTCCTCAGCGGAACAGGCCGCGCCGCGCGAACAGCGGGGCATCGCTGCTTTCGAACAACGGCTCGACGGTCAGGTGGATCGCATCGACGTCGCGCACGGCGCTCGCCGATCCCATGATCAGGGGCACACGCTGATGCGGCGTGCGTGCCGACAGTTCGAGAATGCGCGACCGGCCGTTCGACGCCGCACCGCCCGCCCATTCCATGATCAATGCGATGGGATGCGCCTCGTACAGCAGACGCAACCGGCCTTCGCGGTAGCCCTGGCGCGCATCCGCCGGATACAGGAACACGCCGCCGCGCATCAGGATGCGGTAGGCTTCAGCGACCAGCGAGCCGATCCAGCGCATGTTGAAGTCCTGCCCGCGCTCGCCGTTCACTCCGGCGAGGCAATCGTCGATGTAGCTGCGCACCGGGCCGCTCCAGTGCCGCCGGTTCGAGGCATTGATGGCGAATTCCGACGCGTCCTGCGGCACGCGCAGATCGCGCGCGGTCAGGACGAACTCGCCACTTCGCGGGTCCAGCGTGAAGCAGTCGACGCACTGGTCGATCGCCAGCACCAGCACGGTCTGTGGACCGTAGATGAAACAGCCGGCGGCACATTGCGCCGTGCCGGGCTCGAAGAAGGTCGAGATGACGTCGTTTCCTTTCGGCCGGATTGAGAAGATCGTGCCGATCGAGATGTTATTTTCGAGATTGGCGGATCCATCGAGCGGATCGATCGCGACACAGAGCGGCGCGTCGGGATCGAGCGTCTCAGGCAGTTCGACCTCCTCCGACAGCACTGCGGCGACCGGCGCGGTGCGCAGCGCGTTCCGCATCAGATCGTCGGCGACGATGTCGATGGTCTTCTGGCGGTCGCCGTCGGGATTGACGCCACCGCTCTCGCCGCCGACTCCGGCGAGCGGCCCGGCGGCAATGATGCGCGAGAGCTCGATCGCCGCACGCGCAAGGGCTTCGATCACCACAACGGTCGCGGCGCGCAACGGGTTGTGCTGCGCGGGCCACTCCAGATGGGCATGCAATGCTGGACGAATCTCCACCGGCCTCTCCCTATGATCGCGCCCTCTGTCCCGAGGCTTCGAGAGGCGACCTCAGGGGAGTCGCCTTCGCCCTATCAACGCGCGAATTGCCCAATTAGGGAAATTTTATTATCTTTGGTCCGAGCAAAGTATTTCTTATGGAGCTTGTCATGGCCGGCAACTTCTCGCGGGATCTCACCATCCGCCAGCTGCGCGCACTGTCGACCCTGCACGAGGCAGGCTCGATCACGTCCGCCGCCAACCGGTTGAACCTGACGCAGCCCGCGGTGACGTTGCAGCTCCGCAACCTGCAGGCGCTCGCAGGGTTGCCGCTGATCCAACGTACCGGCGACGGCATGGCGCTGACGGATGCCGGCGCACATGTGCTGACGCTGGTCGAGCGGATCGAAGCGGCGCTGAAGGATTGCGAGCAGTCGCTCGACATGATCGCCGGCCGCAGCGGCGGCCGCGTCGCGATGGGCGCGGTCTCCACCGCGAAATACTTCGTGCCGTTCGCGATCGCGGCGTTCTCGCGCCGCTTTCCCAAGATCGAGGTCACGCTCAGGATCGGCAACCGCGAGGAGATTCGCGACGCGCTGCGCGGCTATGATCTCGACATCGCGGTGATGGGCCGGCCGCCGGCCGACGTCGAGGTCGAGATGAAGCCGCTCGGCCGGCATCCGCACTTCATCGTCGCCGCGCCCGATCATCGGCTGGCGCGGCGGCGGCACGTCGCCCCATCGGAGCTCGCCAACGAAACCTTCATCACTCGCGAGCAAGGATCGGGGACGCGGATGCTGATGCAGCAATATTTCGAGCGGGTCGGGCTGGAGCCGAAACTCGGCATGGCGATGGACAGCAACGAGACCATCAAGCAGGCTGTGATGGCCGGGCTCGGCATCGCCTTCATCTCCCAGCACACGGTGTTCCATGAGCTGGAGGACGGCCGGCTGGTGGTGCTCAAGGTGAAGGGCCTGCCGATCGTCCGGCAGTGGCACGCGATCAGGCGCGCCGACAAGATCCTGCTGCCGCCCGCGCAGGCCATGCTGGATTTCCTCGGCAAAGAGGGCTGGCGCTATCTGCCGAATTCAAACTAGCGCCCGGGCGACGTCGCAACGCCCGATCGAGCCAGAAAATCGAGGTGGCGCCGTATGTTAGGCATTGAAGTTCCGCGAAACGCATGTCACATCTTGACTGCGGTCACCCGGCGGACCGCACCCTGCGAGGGAGGTTGAACTGCAGAACCAGTCCCCGCCGACGCCCGACTTCAAGGCGTTATTCGAGGCGGCGCCCGGCCTTTATCTGGTGCTGACGCAGCCCGACTTCCGCATCGTGGCAGTGAGCGACGCTTATCTGCGCGCCACCAAGACCGAGCGCGCCGCGATCCTTGGGCGCGGGCTGTTTGAGGTGTTTCCCGACAATCCGGACGATCCGACCGCCGACGGCGTGCGGAACCTGCGCGCCTCGCTCGAGCGCGTGGTTCAGTTCCGCCGCCCCGACACCATGACGGTGCAGAAATACGATATCCGCAAGCCCGAGTCGGAGGGCGGCGGCTTCGAGGAACGCTACTGGAGCCCGCGCAATACGCCGGTGTTGGGGCCGAACGGGCAGTTCACCTACATCATCCATCGGGTCGAAGACGTCACCAGCTTCATCCAGCTGAAGCAGCGCGGTGCCGAGCAGGACCAGCTGACCGACCGGTTGCGCGAGCGCACCGAGCAGATGGAAGCGGAAATCTTCATGCGCGCCCGCGAAGTCGAGGCCGCCCGCGAACAGCTCGAAGCCGAGCAAAAGCTCCGCCAGGTGCAGAAAATGGAGGCCGTCGGGCACCTCTCCGGCGGCATCGCCCACGACTTCAACAATATCCTGACCGTCATCACCGGCCTGATCGACATCCTCGCGGAAGCCGTTGAACATGATCCGGCGCTGTCGTCTGTCGCCAAGATGATCACCGATGCGGCGTTTCGCGGTGCAGAAGTGACCAAGCACCTGCTGGCCTTCTCGCGGCTGCAGCCGCTGCAACCGCGTGAAGCGAATCTCAACACGCTGGTGCAGGACACCGCGCGGCTGCTGCGCCCCTCGCTTGGCGAGCAGATCGAGATCGATACCGCGCTCGAGCCCGATGCCTGGTCGGCCTTCATCGATCCGAACCACATGGCGACCGCGCTGCTCAATCTCGCGGTCAATGCCCGCGATGCGATGCCCGATGGCGGCAAGCTGATGCTGGAGACCAGCAACGTCATCCTCGACGAGGTTTATGCCGTCGCCAACCCCGACGTGCGGGCGGGTGAATATGTGATGGTCGCGGTCAGCGACACCGGCGGGGGCATCCCGGCGGGGATCCGCGACAAGGTGTTCGAGCCGTTCTTCACCACCAAGGACACCGGCAAGGGCACCGGCCTCGGGCTCAGCATGGTGTACGGCTTCATCAAGCAGTCCAACGGACACCTCAAGATCTATTCCGAAGAGGGCCACGGCACCTCGATCAAGCTCTATCTGCCGCGCAGCAGCGGCGACATGATCGACGTCGAGCCGCCTCCTCCGGTCGACACGCGCGGCGGCAATGAATCCATCCTGGTCGTCGAGGACGATCCGCTGGTGCGCAATTACGTCAGCGCCCAGCTCGAGCAGCTTGGCTATCGCACCATGGTCACCGCCAACGGCCCGGAAGCACTGGCTGCGGTCGACAAGGGGTTCGTCTGCGACGTGCTGTTCACCGACGTCATCATGTCCGGCGGCATGAACGGCCGGCAGGTCGCCGACGCCGTGATCGCCAAACTGCCCTCGGTGCGCGTGCTCTTCACCTCCGGCTACACCGAGGACGCGATCATCCACCACGGCCGTCTCGACCCGGATGTAACGCTGCTGCCGAAGCCTTACCGCAAATCCGATCTCGCGCGGATGATCCGGCAGGTGCTGGCCCAGCCGCCGGCGGCGGCAATGGGCAAGTGACGCAGGGCCGGCGTCACGCCTCTCCGTTCTGCTTCTTGATCTGATCGGCCGGCACGGCGCATCCGGACAAGAACAGTGCCGCGCAGGCCTTGGCGCGGGCCTCGATCTGCGCCCGCGACGGCGGCGGCCTGTGGCCGTACATCACGTCGCGTTGCGGCTGGAACACGAGCATGCCGAGCAGCATGCCCGCAGCAGCCTGCGCGTCGTCCACCGCGATCCGTCCCCTCCGCCTTTGCACGCCGAGCCACGCAGCCAGCGCGCCAAGCGTCCGCTGCATCGCCTTCTCGTAGAACATCTCGGCGATGTCGGGAAATTTGTCGCTGTCGGCCAGGATGATGCGCTGAAGCGCGATGACCTCGGCATCGAGGATCAGCTCGCCACAGGTCGAGAGTGCGGCCTCCAGTGCCGCCGCGATATCACGGCCATCGCAGGCGCCGAGATTTACGGCCGATATGAATCGGTCCATCCGGTCCGTCACCGTGCCCTCGAACAGCGCCAGCTTGGTCGGGATCAGCCGATAGAGGGTCTTGGTGGAGACGCCGGCGCGGCAGGCCACGTCGGCGATGTTGGCCGCAGCAAAGCCGCGCTCGGAGAACTCGCGCCGCGCGGCGTCATAGATCAGCGCGCGCGTCTCGTCGTCGGAACGCAGCTGCGGCCGCCCCCGGCCGCGCCGCGCCGGCGCGCCTTGCTCAGTCTGATCCTTGCCATTCCGGTTCATCCGCGAGCCATGCTTTTAAATGATGCCTGTCATTCTATTGACACTCCCAATATGGGCTCTATTTTGGAAAACATCAAGTTTCCTAATTAACCCTGCCGGAATCGGCCGAAATTAGCAAGATTTTCCAGCAGGATAGAACGGATCAGGGAGCACTGCCATGAGCCAGCATGAGACATCATTCAAGGCCGAGAGCCAGGTTCCGGCCGAGACCGCCAGGCAATTGATCGCACATCCGGAGGCCGCCAGGCCGCCCGCCGCCAAGGGCAGGCTTCGCCGCCTCCTGCTGGCCGGCGCGGCGCTCGCCGTCCTTTCGGGCGGCGCCTGGTACGGCTGGGATTACTGGACGGTCGGCCGCTTCCAGGTCTCGACCGACGACGCCTATGTGAAGGCCGATAACACGACGATCGCACCAAAAGTCTCCGGCTATCTCAGCGCGGTGCTGGTCGGTGACAATGAGCATGTGCGCGCCGGCCAGATGCTGGCGCGGATCGACGATCGCGATTTCAGGGTCGCGCTGGATCAGGCCAAGGCTGACGTCGCGGCCGCCGAAGCCGCGATCGCCAGCAAGCATGCGCAGCTCGATGTGCAGCAGTCGGTGATCGAAGCGGCACGTGCGACCCTCGCCGTCGACACCGCGACGCAGACCTTCGCCGAGCAGGAGAACAAGCGCTACACCGACCTCGCCGGCACCGGCTTCGGCAGCGTGCAGAACGCGCAGCAGGCGCAGTCGCGCTACGCCAGCGCACAGGCCGCCGTCGCCCGCGATACCGCGAACCTCGCCTCCGCGCTCCGCCAAGTGGAACTGCTCAAGGCCGACATTGCACAGGCGGTCGCGTCGCAGGCGCGCGCAACCGCGCTCCAGCATCAGGCCGAGTTGAACCTCGGCTACACCACCATATCAGCCCCGATCGACGGCGTGGTCGGCAACCGCACCCTGCGCACCGGCCAGTTCGTCCAGGCCGGCACGCAGCTGATGTCGCTGGTGCCCGCCACCGGCGCCTATGTGATCGCGAACTATAAGGAGACGCAGCTCACCAATGTCCGCAAGGGTCAGCCGGTCGAGATCGCGGTCGACATGTTCCCGGGACAGGTGGTGCGCGGCCATGTCGACAGTCTCGCGCCTGCCAGCGGCCAGGAATTCGCGCTGCTGCCGCCCGACAATGCGACCGGCAACTTCACCAAGGTGGTGCAGCGCATCCCGGTGAAGATCGCGCTCGACGCGACGGCGGTCGAATTGCGGCCCGGCATGTCGGTCATCCCGACCATCGCAACCTTGTCGCAATCTGGCGAGGCGCCGCGCTCCGGCGCCTCTCCCAAGCTCGCTGTCGCCTCCTTCAAATAGGTGATGTCATGTCCGATCTCGCGCTCTCCTCCCCGGCTGCCGCGCCCCGCGCGGCACCCGCAGTGGTCGATCCCAACCGCGCCAGCATGGCCGTCTGGATCTCCATCGTCGCCGCCATGATCGGCGCGTTCATGGCGATCCTCAACATCCAGATCACCAACGCCTCGCTGCTCAACATTGAGGGCGGCATCGGAACCGGCGTAGACAACGGCTCCTGGATCTCGACCTCCTATCTGATCGGCGAGATCGTGGTGATCCCGCTGACCGACTATCTCAGCCGGGTGTTTTCCTTCCGCAAGATCATCATCGGCTTCGCCACCCTGTTTGCGATCTTCTCGGTCGCCTGTGCCTTCACCCACGACCTGCCCTCGATGATCGCGATGCGCGGCTTGCAGGGTTTCTTCGGCGGCGTGCTGATCCCGATGGCCTTCACGCTGGTCTTCACCAAGCTGCCGAAGGCCCAGCAGCCGGTCGGCCTTGCCATGTTCGCGCTCGCCGTGACCTTCGCCCCCGCGATCGGCCCGACCATCGGCGGCTACCTCACCGAGAATTACGGCTGGCAGACCATCTTCTTCGTCAACGTGATCCCGACCGCGGTGATGGTCATCACGCTCTGCTTCACGCTGGAACGCCAGCCGATGCAGTTGCATCTGCTGCGCGAGGGCGACTGGCTCGGCATCGCCACGATGGCGATCGGCCTGTCGTCGCTGCAGGCCGTGCTCGAGGAAGGCAACAAGAACGACTGGTTCGGCTCGCCCTTCATCGTCAAGCTCGCGGTGATCGCCGCCGTCAGCCTCACTCTGTTCGTCTGGATCGAGCTCGTCGTCGAGAAGCCGCTGATCCGGCTGCGCCTCCTGACCCAGCGCAGCTTCGGCTTCGGCACCATCTCGGCGGTGTTTGTCGGCTTCGCGCTGTTCGGCTCGGTGTACCTGCTGCCGGCCTATCTCGGCCAGGTGCAGCGCTACAACGCCGAGCAGATCGGCCAGGTGCTGGCCTGGACCGGCCTCCCGCAGCTGATCCTGATCCCGCTGGTGCCGAAGCTGATGCAACGTTTCGATCCGCGCTTCATCGCCTTCACCGGCATGATCCTGTTCGCGGTCTCCTCCTTCATGAACATCGCGATGTCGCTCGATTACTCCGGTGACCAGTTCTTCGTCCCGAACATCGTCCGTGCAATCGGCCAGGCGATCATGCTGGCCCCGCTGTCGGCGGTCAGCCTCGGCAGCGTCGCCCCGCAGGATGCCGCGGCGGCCTCCGGCATCTCCAACATGATGCGCAATCTCGGCGGCGCGATCGGCACGGCGCTGCTCGCCACCATCGTCACCAAGCGCGAGCAGTTCCACTCCAACATCATCGGCCAGTCGGTCGACCTCGGCCGCGAGGAAGTGCGCACCCGGATCGCCGAGGTGACCAATTACTTCCTCAGCCACGGCATCTCCGATCCGGCGACCGCGCATCATCAGGCGATCGTGGCGCTCGGCAATATCGTGAAGCGCCAGGCCCTGGTGCTTGGTTTCAGCGACACCTTTGCCGTGATCGGCATCGTGCTGGTGTTCGCCGCGATTGCGATCCTCTTGACCGGCAAGCCGAAGAACGCCGCCGGCGGCGGCGCGGCGCATTGATCTGTCGGGCGGCGGCCGCGGGCCGTCGCCCTCCCCTTTTACTTGTCAGCTTGCCTCGCGCAGCTTGAAGCGCTGGATCTTCCCGGTCTGGGTCTTCGGCAGCGCCTCGACGAAGGCGATCGCGCGGGGATATTTGTACGGCGCGATCGTCGCCTTGACGTGATCCTGTAGCAGCTTGACCTCGACCTCGTCGCAGCGTGCGCCCTGCTTCAGCACGATGAACGCCGAGACGATCTGCCCCCGCTCCTCGTCGGGTGCGCCAATCACGGCGCACTCCGCGACATCGGGATGGCCGAGCAGCGCGGCCTCCACCTCGGGACCGGCGATGTTGTAGCCCGCCGAGATGATCATGTCGTCGGCCCGTGCCACGAAGGACAGCCGGCCGTTCTCGTCCCTGACGAAGGCATCGCCGGTGATGTTCCAGCCGTCGCGGACATATTTGGTCTGCCGGGAGTCGGCGAGATAGCGGCAGCCGGTCGGACCGCGAACCGCCAGCTTGCCGACCTGGCCCGCCGGCAGCTCGTTCATCTCTTCGTCGACGATCTTCGCCTCGTAGCCGGTGACAGGCGTGCCCGTGGTGCCGCCGACGGCGCTGCCGGTGCGGTTGGTGATGAAGATGTGCAGCAGTTCAGTGCTGCCGATGCCGTCGAGGATCGGCTTGCCGGTCTTCCTGGTCCAGCTCTCGAACACCGGCGCCGGCAGCGTCTCGCCGGCCGAGACGGCGAGCCGCAGCGACGACAGATCGGCGCCCTTGTCCATCGCGGCCATCATCGCTCGATAGGCGGTCGGCGCGGTGAAGCAGATGGTCGCCTTGTAGGTCTCGATGATCCGGATCATCTCGCTCGGCGCCGCGTTCTCCAGCAGCGTCGCGGTGGCGCCGAACCGCAGCGGGAAGATTGCCAGCCCGCCGAGGCCGAACGTGAACGCAAGCGGCGGCGAGCCGACGAACACGTCGTCGGGCGTCACCTTGAGCACCTCGTTCGCATAACCGTCGGCAACGATCAGGAGATCGCGGTGAAAGTGCATGGTCGCCTTCGGCTCGCCCGTCGTGCCCGACGTGAAGCCCAGCAGCGCGACGTCGTCGCGGCCGGTCTTCACCGCATCGAACTTGACCGGCTTGTTCAGCGCGATCCGATCGAGCTCGGCATCGTGGTTCTGCGTGCCGTCGAAATTGACGACCTGCTTGAGGAACTTGCTGGTCTTGGCGCAGGCCACCAGTTCATCCGCGATGCGGCTGTCGGTCAGTGCCAGCGAGATCTCAGCCTTGTCGACGATCTTGGCCAGTTCGCCGGCGCGCAGCATCGGCATGGTGTTGACGACGACGGCGCCCGCCTTGGTCGCCGCGAGCCAGGCCGCGACCAGCGCCGGGTTGTTGCCCGAGCGGATCAGCACGCGATTGCCGGGCTTGACGCCGTAATTCTCCACCAGCGCGTGCGCCAGGCGGTTCGACCAATCGGTCAATTCCTTGTAGGTGCGCTGACGGCCATTGCCGATCAACGCGATGCGATCGCCCATCCCCTGCTCGACGATGCGGTCGGTCAGTTCGACCGCGGCGTTGAGATAATCGGGATATTGAAACTCCGGCCGGTCAAGCAGCAGTTGCGGCCATTGCGCTGATGGCGGCAGGTTGCGCCGCGCGAAATCGTCGACATGCCCGGATGGGCCGAGCCCGGGAAATTCACCTGACATTCGATTGCCCCTCGCTTTCCATCCAGAAAGGCCAAGACCAACGTCGAGAAGAACAAGGACGCCCGGCAGCGTTCCAATCGCCAATCATTTTATACTTAAAACAATTCGGCGCAAGGGTGGAAATCGCGCGGCAAACGCCGGCCGATCCTTCAAGAAGCTCAGATTTGCGTAAGCTGCTTCAGCCGCGCGACCATCGCCGAGCCCGGGTCGGCGAGCGGCGCAATCGCGGTGAAATGATTGGCGTCGGGCACAGTGCCGAACCGCGTTGCAACGCCCGCTTTGCCCCAGACATCGACGATGGTCCGGCTCTGCCGGTGATATTCCGCGCTCTCGGCGCCGCCGACGACGGCATCGAGCGTCGCGCCCGCAGGCGGCGTCCAGGACAGCGGGCTCGCCGCCCTCGCTGCGGCGCGGTCGAAGCCAAGCGCCTTGTTGATGGAGGTGCCGACCAATGGCTCAAGCTCGAACAGGCCGGAGATCGCGTAAGCAGCCCTGACCAGGTCGTTCGGCAGCGACGCATCATAGGCCGGCCAATCGGTCGCGAGCATGCATGCGGCAAGATGTCCGCCTGCGGAGTGTCCCGACACGACCAGCGGCCGGCCGAGCCTGGCCAGTTCGCGGCACGCCGCACGCATCTCGCCGATGATGTCGCCGACCGTGACATTGGGGCAGAGATCGTAGCTCGGCACCGCGACGCTGATGCCGTGGCCGTTGAGCCCTCGCGCGCAGTGGCTCGATGACGAGCCGTCGAGCGCCTGCCAGTAGCCGCCATGGATGAAGACCACGAGCGGCCCGCCACGATCGCCCTCGAACAGGTCGATGACGTTGCGGCTGCCCGGACCATAGGTCAGCCGCCGCGGCGGATGCTGCTCGCGATAGGCCGCGGAGTCCCTCGCCCAGCCGGCCATCAGCGCCGGATTTTCTGGCACCCGCGCCCGGTTGTTGTATTCGACCTCGTAATCGACCTCGCTCACGGCTTAAGCGCTCCTCGCCTTGGCGGAGCGCTGCGCCGAGCCCTTGGCCTTGGCGAGCAGCCGCATCAGTTCGCGGATATCCTTCGGCGAGAGATCGCCGAAGATATCGGCGATCCACTTCTCGTGCTCGGCGGCCATCTTGCGGAATTCGGCGCGACCGAGTTTTGTGAGCCGGATGAACTGCACGCGGCGGTCCGTCTCCGAGGTGCGGCGGTCGAGATGGCCCGATTCAACCAGGCGCTCGACCAGCCCGGTGACGTTGCCGTTGGATACCATCATCCGCTTCGACAGGTCCGACAGCGTCATGCCGTCGGACACCTTGTCGAGCTGGGCCATCAGGTCGAAGCGCGGCAGCGTGACGTCGAACTTCTCGCGCAGCCGGCTGCGCACCTCGCCTTCGATCAGCGTGGTGCAGGTCAGGAGGCGCAGCCACAGCCTGAGCTCGGTGCCGTGATCGTCGGGCAGTTCGACGGCTTTGGTTTCGGAATCGAGGATCATGCGGCGATCGTGCCTCCGCGGCGGGTTCCGGTCGGACCAATTGTTTTGAGCTTCAAGCAATTCGCGGCGCCCCGCAAGGACAATTGCGAATCGTGCCTGATCCGTCTGGGCAATCCTGCAATTTCTTTAAACTTCAAGCAATTGGCGCGGCGCTTGCATGGGGTGCGCCTGCATGATGCGCGACGATCGCCCTGACGCGATGCCACATCGCTTGCAGCGGTTGCGCGCGTCAGACTAAGCTGAGGCCAATTGGGCTGAAGCCGAAAACATCAAGGCAGTGGTCGGGGGAGAGACATGAAACAATTGACGAAGCTCGCGGGATTGGCGGCGCTGCTGGGTGTCGCCGTCACCCCGGCGGCCGCGCAGGAGAAGATCAAGATTGGCGTGCTGGTCACAACGTCGGGCCCGGCCGCGGCGCTCGGCCAACAGGTCCGCGACGGCTTTGCGCTCGCGATCAAGGACCTCGGCGGCAAGATGGCCGGCCGCGATGTCGAGATCGTCAACGCCGACGACGAACTGAAGCCCGACGGCGCGGTGGTCAAGGTGCGCGGCCTGCTCGAGCGCGACAAGGTCGATTTCGTGGTCGGCCCGATCTTCTCCAACATCCTGCAGGCGATCCACCGCCCGGTCACCGACAGCAAGACCTTCCTGATCAGCCCGAACGCAGGCCCCTCCAGCTATGCCGGCAAGGAGTGCAACCCGTTCTTCTATGTGACGTCGTACCAGAATGACCAGGTGCATGAGATCCTCGGCAAGGTGGCGCAGGACCGCGGCTACAAGCGCGTCTATCTGCTGGTGCCGAACTATCAGGCCGGCCGCGACTCCGTCGCCGGCTTCAAGCTCGACTACAAGGGCGAAATCGTCGAGGAATCCTACACGCCGCTGAACACGCTGGATTTCCAGCCCGAATTGTCCAAGATTGCCGCGCTGAAGCCGGACGCGCTGTTCACCTTCATGCCGGGCGGCATGGGCGTTAATCTCGTGAAGCAGTACAAGCAGGCCGGCGCCACCGTGCCGGTGCTCTCCGCCTTCACCGTCGACGAATCCACCCTGCCCGCGCAGCAGGACGCAGCGGTCGGCATGTTCGGCGGGGCGAACTGGGCCCCGAACCTCGACAATCCCCAAAGCAAGAAGTTCGTCGCGGCTTATGAAGCCGCCTACAACGGCGTGCCCGGCACCTATGCCATGCAGGCCTATGACGCAGCGTTGTTGATCGACAGCGCGGTGAAAGCCGTGAAGGGCGATCTCTCCAACAAGGACGCCGTCGCGGCTGCGCTGAAGAAGGCCGACTTCACCTCGCTGCGCGGTAACTTCAAGTTCAGCAACAACGGCTATCCGATCCAGGATTTCTACCTCACCAAGGTCGCGAAGCGGCCGGACGGCAAATTCCAGACCGAGATCGTCGATAAGGTGTTTTCGAATTATGGCGATCGCTACGCCAAGGACTGCGCGGCAAAGTAGATCATAGGAGCAAGCATGAGCATGAAAGACGAGATTGCGGGCATCACCCGCGCCAATGAAGGCATGCAGGGCATTTCCTGGAGCATCCTTGGCCAGACCTACGTGCCGAAGAGCCGCACCGAGCATTCATTCTCCTGGCACGCCACCTTCCCGCCGGGCACCTTCGTTCCTCCGCATATCCACCCCGACCAGGACGAGTACCTCTATATCCTCGAGGGCAAGCTCGACTTCATGCTCGACGGTGCCGACGAATCCGCAACTCCTGGCGATCTAGTTCGGCTGCCGATGGGCAAGCCGCACGGCATCTTCAACAAGTCGCAGCAGCCCGCTAAGACGCTGTTCTGGGTGTCGCCGACGCGGAGGCTCTACGACCTGTTCTGGGCGATCCACAACATGAAGGAACAGAACCCGGACGACGTGGTGCGGCTCGCCGCCGAGCACAACATCCACTTCCTGCCGCCGCCGCCGGCGTAGCTTATTCCGTCATTGCGAGCGAAGCGAAGCAATCCATATTTCCGCGATCGCGGAACGATGGATTGCTTCGTCGCTTTGCTCCTCGCAATGACGGTGTGGAGATGGCCTGCCGGACGTCTCCTCCTGCAAAGGACCTACTGCCGCGCCACCACGCGCGCGGCAAAGCCGGCCTTGGCCGCATAGCCGCGGACGATCGCCTCGCGCGCCTCATAGTTGAGGATGGTGTCGACGTCGGTAAAGCCCTGCGGCGCGAGCTGCTCGACGGCGTCGATCACGCCCTCCGGCCCGCCGCGGCGGTTGGAGGCGACGATGTCGGCGGTCATCGGCAGCCGCTGCCGCTCATAGGCCGCCAGCGCCTGGCGCGGGTGCTCCGATCGCGCCAGCAGGTCGGCCAGGCTGCGCGCATCGAGAATGGCTTGAGAGGCGCCGTTCGAGCCGACCGGATACATCGGATGCGCGGCGTCGCCGAGCAGCGTGACCCGGCCACTCGACCAATACGGCAAGGGATCGCGGTCGCAGCACGGATACTCCCAGAATTCCGGCGTCGCGTTTATCAGTCCGGTAAAGTCGACCTGCGGGATCGTGAAACCAGTGACATAGGGCATCATCTCGTCGCGCCGGCCGAGATTGGACCAGCCCTCGCGGCGCGGCGGCGGCGAGGTGCCGTCGCCGATCCGCACCAGCACCGCCCAGTTGGTGAGGCGGCTTGCCGGGCTCGAGCCCGGCGCGATCGGATAGATCACGGCCTTGGCGTTCAGGCCGCCGGCGATGATCATCGAGCGCCCGGTCAGGAACGCCGGCCAGTCGGTCGCGCCGCGCCACAGCATCAGGCCGTTCCAGCACGGCCCGCCCTCGTCCGGAAACAGCGTCTGCCGCACTTTCGAATGGATGCCGTCGGCGCCAATCAGGATGTCGCCGCGCGCGGTATGCACATGGGCGCCGCTGCGATCGAAGAAATAGGCCGAGACGCCGCCCTCATCCTGGGTGAAGGAGCCGAGCCGGCAGCCGGTGTGGATCGCATCCGCGCCGAGCCGATCGATCACGGCCTGATGGATCACGCCTTGCAGGCGGCCGCGATGGATCGAGAATTGCGGCACGTCGTGGCCGGCATCGAGCCCGCGCTTCTCGTGCCAGACCTGCTGGCCATATCGCGTCAGATAGAACAGCTCATAGGTGCGGATCGCCACCTCGTCGAGCTTGTCGAGCAAACCAAGCCCCGCCAGCTCGCGGATCGCATGCGGCAATGTGTTGATGCCGACGCCGAGCTCGCGGATCGTCTCGGACTGCTCGTACAGCTCGCAACTGATGCCGCGCGAGCGCAGCATCAGCGCAGTGGTGAGGCCCCCGATTCCGCCTCCGACGATAATCGCCTTCATCGTCCTCACCTCCACTCACAACAGGACGCTTTTACGCTTTGGGCTAAGGTCGCATGCCCCGTTGTCCGGCCGCAAGCGGGTTTGCGGCCCGGGACGAGGACTGGCCCACGACGATTGGGCTTAGCCTTAACATTGCTTCAGCGTACCCCGATCTATCCCCGTCACCCTGAGGAGGCCGCAACGCGGCCGTCTCGAAGGGTCGACGGCCACCAGCCGGGACGTGCATCCTTCGAAGCTCGCTCCGCTCGCACCTCAGGATGACGGGATTGGCGGAACTGCGTCACCCTCAATCCGGCACCACCGCAATTGCCTGGATTTCCACCTTGGCGCGGTCCTCGATCAGGCCGGCAACCTGGATCGCGGTCATCGCCGGAAAGCGCCGGCCGATGATGTCGCGATAGACCGTGCCGATCTCCTTCAGCCGCGCGGAATATTCCTTGCGGTCGAGCAAGTACCAGGTCATCGACACGATGTGCTCGGGGCCGGCGCCGCCGGCGGCGGCGACTGCGACGATGTTGCGCAGGGTTTGGCCGATCTGCGCCACGAGATCGTCGGTCTCGAACACGCATTGTCCGTTCCAGCCGATCTGGCCCGCGATGAAGAGCTGTTTGCCGCGCGCGGCCATGCCGTTGGCGTAGCCGATCGGCTTGGCCCATCCTTGGGGTTGCAGGATCTCGATCATCTCAATTGCCCTCGAAGGCCGGTTTCTGCTTGGCGGCGAACGCCTCGAAGGCGCGGCGGAAATCGCCGGTGACCATGCAGATCGCCTGCGCCTGCGCTTCCGACTCGATCATCTCGTCGACGCCCATCGCCCATTCCTGGTTGAACATCGTTTTCGTCACGCCATGCGCGAACCACGGCCCATCCGCGAGCGAGCGCGCCAATTCATGCGCAGCACCGGCGAGTTCCGCCGGCGGCACCAGACGGTTGTGGAAGCCCCACGCAAACCCTTCCTCGGCGCTCATCGCACGCCCGGTGTAGAGCAGGTCGGCCGCATGGCCCTGCCCGATCACGCGGGGCAGCAACCCGCATGCGCCCATATCGGCGCCGGCAAGGCCGACGCGGGTGAACAGGAACGCGGTCTTGGCTTGCGGCGTCGCCAGCCGCAAATCGGACGCCAGCGCCAGCATCGCCCCGGCCCCGGCGCAAATGCCGTCGATCGCTGCGACGATGATCTGCGGGCATTTGCGCATCGCCCGCACGACCTCGCCGGTCATCCGCGTGAAGGCGAGCAGGTCCGGCATCGCCATCCGCGTCAGAGGCTCGATGATCTCGAACACGTCGCCGCCAGAGCAAAAATTGCCCTCGGCGCCGGTCAGCACGATGGCGCGGACATCGGCGGCGTATTTGAGATTGGTGAAGAGATCGCGCAGCTCCTCATAGGACTCGAAAGTCAGCGGGTTCTTCTTGTCCGGCCGGTTCAGCGTGATGGTCGCGACACGGCCGCTCGCATCGACCTGCCAGCGGAAGTGCTTGGCGGGATAATCCTTGAACGGCCGTAGCTTTGCTTTCATCTCGGACATGACGTGTTCCTTCACCCGGTAAAGACTTCGCCGCCGGCGACCGCGACGGCTTGTCCGTTGATTGACGATGCGCCCTCGGCGGCAAGCCAGAGGATGGCGTCGGCGACCTCCTCCGGCGTCACCAGCCGCTGCATCGGATTGACTTTTGCCAACGCTGCGCGCGCTTCCTGTTCGCCGCGGCCGGTCTTGGCGACGATGTTCGCGGCGGCATCCGCCACCAGCGGTGTATCGGTGTAGCCGGGACAGACCGCATTCACGGTGACGCCGCGCCGTGCATATTCCAGCGCCAGCGAGCGCGTCAGGCCGATGACGCCGTGCTTGGCCGCGACATAGGCGGAGACGTAGGCGTAGCCGGTGAGACCCGCGGTCGAGGCGACGTTGATCACGCGCCCGCGGCCGCGTTGCGCCATGCCGGGCAACACGGCATGCGTCACCAGGAACACGCTGGAGAGGTTGCTCGCCAGCATGTCGGCCCACAACGCCGCGCCGGTCTTGTCGAACGGCGCGCTCGCGGCCTTGCCGGCATTGTTGACGAGAATATCGATCGGCCCTGCCTCAGCCTCGATCTGCGCGACACCCTTGGTCACCGCAGCTTCATCCGTCACGTCGATCGAAACCACGGCGCCGGCCTGCTTGTCGAGCGATGCCGCCGTCGCCTTCAGCGCGTCGATCCGCCGTCCGGCGATGCTGACGCGCACGCCGGCTTTTGCCAGCGCGATCGCCGTCGCGGCGCCGATGCCGGAACCGGCACCGGTCACCAGCGCATGTGCGTTGGGCCAGAACCTCATCATGCCTTCACTCCCGCGGCTGCGCGTTCGAGATTGGCTTCATATTGCGACTTGCCCGACAGGTACTGCTTCGGCCACGCGACCTGCTTGACGCCGATCTTCGCGGCTTCATGCAGCGTCCAGGCGGGGTCGGCGAGATGCGGCCGCGCGATGGCGCAGAGATCGGCGCGGCCGGCGGCGATGATCGAGTTGGCGTGATCGGCCTCCGAGATCGCGCCGACTGCAATGGTGGCGATGCCGACCTCGTTGCGGATCTTGTCGGCGAACGGGGTTTGGTAGAGTCGGCCGTAGACCGGATGGTCGTCGGCCCAGACCTGCCCCGAGGAGCAGTCGATCAGGTCGGCTCCCGCCTCCTTGAACAGCTTCGCGAAGGCCAGTGCATCCTCGGGCGTGTTGCCGCCCTCGGCCCAGTCGTGACACGACAGGCGGACCGACATCGGCTTGTCCTCCGGCCACACCGCGCGGACGGCGCGGAACACCTCCAGCGGATAACGCGCGCGGTTCTCGATCGATCCGCCATAGTCGTCGGTGCGGCGGTTGGTCAGCGGCGAGAGGAAGCTCGACAGCAGATAGCCGTGAGCGCAGTGCAGCTCCAGGATATCGAAACCCGCGCCCACGGCGCGCTGTGCCGCCGCGACGAATTGGTCGCGTACCTCGTCCATCTCGGCGCGGCTCATCGGCTCCGGGATCTGGCCGTCGGGCAGATAAGGCACTGACGAAGCCGACACCAGCGGCCAGTTATGGTCCGGCAGCGCTTCGTCCATGCCTTCCCAGGCGACGCGCGTCGAGCCCTTGCGGCCGGCATGGCCGAGCTGGATGCCGATCCTGGCTTGCGAATTGTGATGCACGAAGTCGACGATGCGCTTGTAGGCCGCCGCCTGCGCGTCATTCCACAGGCCGCAGCAGCCGGGCGTGATCCGCGCCTCCGGCGAGACGCAGGTCATCTCGGTAAAGAGAAGGCCGGCGCCGCCGAGCGCGCGGGAGCCGAAATGCACCAAATGAAAGTCGGTCGGCACGCCCTCCTCCGCCGAATACATCGCCATCGGCGAGACGATGATCCGGTTGTGAAGCGACAGGCCGCGGATCTGGAACGGCGTCAGCATCGGCGGCGTGACGCGGTCGTTGGTCGCGGCCACGCCGCTGCGCTCCGCGAACCAGCGCTCATAACCCTCGAGCCAGGTCTTGTCGCGCAGCCGCAGGTTCTCGTGGCTGATGCGCTGCGAGCGGGTCAGCAGCGAATACATGAACTGTTCCGGCTCCAGCGTGTCGGCATAGCGCGAGCCGACCACTTCGAACCATTCCATCGCGTTGCGCGCGGCGTTCTGGATCCGCGCCACGTCGACCCGGCGCAGCTCCTCGTATGCCTTGAGCACCGCGGGAATGCTGTCGCGCGTCGCGCCGTGGATCTTGAACTGGTTGGTGAGCTCGATCGCATCCTCCAGCGCGAGCTTGGTTCCCGAACCGATCGCGAAATGCGCGGTGTGGGCGGCATCGCCCATCAGCACGACATGGCTGTTGCCGTTGAACGCGGTCCATTTGCCGCAGATCAGCCTGGGAAACGACAGCCAGGCCGAGCCGCGCAGGTGCCGCGCATTCGAGACCAGATGATGCCCCTCGAGGATTTCCGCGAACACATTCTCGCAGAACGCGATGGAGTCGCCCTGCTCCATCTTGTCGAGACCGTGGGCGAGATAGGCCTCCTCGGTGGTCTCGACGATGAAGGTCGCCGCGCCCTCCTCGAACTTGTAGATGTGCGCCTGGAACCAGCCATGCTCGGTCTTGCGGAAGTCGAAGGTGAAGGCGTCGAACGGACGGTTGGTGCCGAGCCAGATGTAGCGGTTCGGCCGCATCAGCATGTCGGGTTGGAACGTCTCGGCATATTTGACGCGCACCTTCGAATTGACGCCGTCGCATGCCACGACGAGATCGGCGTCGGGGAATTCGAGATCGGAATTCACCTCGCGCTCGAAGATCAGCTCGACGCCGAGTTCCTCGGCGCGCGCCTGCAGGATGTTGAGCAGCCGCTTGCGGCCGATGCCGACGAAGCCGTGGCCGGTGGTGCGCATGCGCCGGCCCTTGATCAGGACCTCGATGTCGTCCCAGTGGTTGAAGGCCTGCTCGATCGTGTCAGCGGTGACCGGATCCCATTTGCGCATGTTGTCCATGGTCGCATCGGAAAACACCACGCCGAAGCCGAAGGTGTCGTAGGGCCGGTTGCGCTCGACCACGGAGATCCGATGCGCGGGGTCCAGCATCTTCATCAGGATGCCGAAGTAAAGCCCGGCCGGCCCGCCCCCAATGCAAACGATCCGCATGGCGTTCTCCCGTTGGCTTCGGCGGCGCGGGCACGGACGAGGCGCGTTCCCCTGGAGCCGATACGGGATATTATTTTATACTTAAAATAATTGTCAAGGGAGTTGGCGCCCCACCCAACGCTGTCGTCCCGGCGCAGGCCGGGACCCATACGCCGCAGCAGATATTGTCGGCGGGACTCGTCGTTCCAGCGACGTACAACAATGACGATCTGTGGTTATGGGTCCCGGCCTGCGCCGGGACGAGACTGAACTTGTTGCCGCTGATTTGCCCGTCGAAGGCGTGGCAAGACGGCGGATTGCGCTGCGCTAATCCGCCCTACGCCGACGACAGGCCGCGCCGCGCGCCGTCAATGCACCGCGGCGTACAGGATCTTGTCCTGCGTCGCGTCCGCCGCGTCGAACTCGGCGACGATGCGGCCGGTGCGCGCGACCAGGATGCGGTCGGACACCGCGAGGATCTCCGGCAGGTAGGACGAGATCACCACCACCGCCTTGCCCTCGTCGGCGAGGCGGCGGATTTCGCCGTGGATGTGCGGGATGGTGCCGACGTCGACGCCGCGCGTCGGCTCGTCGAAGATGATGATCGAGGGGTCCTGCACCAGCGTCTTGGCCAGCACCACCTTCTGCTGGTTGCCGCCGGACAGCTCGATGATCCTGGCCTTGCGCTGCAATGCGCTGATCTTGAGCCGATCGACCCAGTAGCTGGCGAGCTTGCTGCGCCGCGCGCGCGACAGCAGGAAGCTCCAGCCCTTTCCGGTGGCGAGGCTGCCGATATAGACGTTGTCGTCGACCACCATGGTCTCGAAGAAGCCGTTGGCCTTGCGGTCCTCGGTGATGTAGGCGATGCCGTCATTGATCGCCTGCCGCGGCACGCGGTAGCGGATCGGCTTGCCGCGCAGCCGGATGGTGCCGCCATTGACCAAATTGCGCTTCAGCGCGCCGTAGATGATCTTGGCGATCTCGGTGCGGCCGGAGCCGATCAGGCCGGCGATGCCGACCACCTCGCCGGCATAGACCGAGAACGACATGTTCTTGACCGCCATGCCCATGGTGACGTTCTCGACCGTCAGCACCTTCTCGCGGCGCTGATGGGTTTTTGCCTTGCCGCCATAGACCGCCTGCGCCACCTCGCGGCCGACCATGTGCTGCACCAGCGCATCGCGCGTCAGCTGCCTGGCCGGCGCCGTGATCACCAGCTTGCCGTCGCGCAGCACGGTGATGCGGTCGGCGATCTGCAGCGACTCCTCCAGCGCATGCGAGATGTAGATGATCGAGACGCCGCGGGCGCGCAGGTCGCGCACCAGATGGAAGAAGTGGACGATCTCCTCCGGCGTCAGCGATGCGGTCGGTTCGTCGAAGATGATGATGCGCGCCTTGTTGTAGATCGCGCGCGCGATCTCCACCATCTGCTTCTTGGCGGTGCCGAGCAGCGCCACCGGCGTCGCCGGATCGACGTGGAAGTTGAGCGACTGCAACAGCTGCTGGGCCTGGATGTTCAGGGTGCGGAACCGGGTCAGCAGCTTTTCGTTGCCGAGCTCGATGTTCTGCGCGGCAGTCATGGTCGGCACCAGGCTGGTCTCCTGATAGACCATGCAGATGCCGGCATTGAGCGCGTCGCGCGGCTGCTCGAAACCGGTCGGCTTGCCGTCGAGCAGATAGTCGCCGGAGGTGAGCTGGATCGCGCCCGCGATCGCCTTGCACAGCGTCGATTTGCCGGCGCCGTTCTCGCCGACCAGCGCATGCACCTCACCGGGATAGAGGTCGAAATTGACGCCCTCGATGGCGTGGACGCCGCCATAGATTTTTGAGCCGTTGGTGATCCGCAGCACCGGCTCGCGGACTGCGGAGGTCTCTGCCGTCTTGGCGCCGGGGGTCGCCTGCATCACACCGTCATTCATCGCAGCTCTCCCGTATGGCGCAGCAGGCGTCCGGCGCCGCGCGCCGCGATCACGACGCCCGATGGCGTGGCGCAGGCGGCGGTGACGCCGTGGAAGCGGCCGCCGGCGCGGCTGTGCAGGCTGTCGGTCGCATCGCCCTCGGCATCGAGATGCACCAGCAGACCATAGGAGCGCGGCGGCGCCCACGGCTTCTGGATGCCGAGCGCCTTGACGCTGCCGATCTGCATCGGCTCCAGGCAATCGCTGCCGCCGGCGAGCGCCGGCGCGACCCAGTAATCCGGCGGCATCGTCGCCATCATCTCCTCGCGGAAATCGTCTTCCTTGAGCACGAACTCGATCAGATGGGTGCGGCGGGCGAAGATGCCGAGCAGCAGGCCGCCGTGGCCGTCCGGATGCAGCCGCGCCGGATAGCCCGGCATGTTGGCGGCGACGGTCTCGCGCGGACCAAGCCCGTTGCCGCCGAGCGCGAACCGGCTGAGGCGATGCGCCCAGCTTTCGGTGAGCCACAGGCTGCTGCCGTCGGCCGAAACACTCACGCCATAGGGATAGGGCAGATCGCGCAGCAGCACCTGCGGATTGTCGAGCCCGGCGCCGCAGCTGACGAGCCGGCCATTGGCGCGCTTCTCCATCAAATCATGCCGCCATTCGCCCGGGCGTCGGCCGGTGCTGCCTTCGACGGCATAGATGCGGCCATCGGGCGCCGCCGTCACCGACAGCAGCCCCGTGAGCGCGCTGCTGCCGGCAGACTCCAGCCAGCGCGGATCGGGCTTCGCCGGATCGATCGCGGCAAGGCCCCTGCCCGCGACGCAGACCAGCAGGCGGCCGTCCGGATGCAACGCGAGCCCGCCGGCATCATCCTCGAACTCGGCGACGACCGTACGTGTCGACAAGTCATTGCCGCCGAGCTTCAGCACCCGGCGTCCGGCCGAGACATAGACCGCGCCGTCGCCGGCGGCGATCACGTCGTCGACGCCGGGCAACGGCTCGCCGATCGGGGTGGCGCTGTCGAGCCGGTCGTTCGGGCTCAGCGCACCGTCGAGCGGCGGGATCGCGTTCTGGCCGCCGTCGCGGTCGATGACGCTGCGGATGTCGCGCAGCAGATGATCGAAAAATCCCATTACGTCGTCACCCTGCTCTTTGCGCCCCAATAGGCATCGTAGCCGGTCCAGCTGTCGTCGACGCCGTCGAGCTTGATGCGGCCGATCCGGTTGTTCTCGAGCCCGCCGAGATAGAGATAGCCCTGGTGCTCGCGCATCGAGGTCAACGTCGAATGCGAAATGCCGGTCGGATCCCACCAGGATTCCAGCGCCTCGCCCTTCTCGTTGAACTTCAGCACGCAGCCATGGTTGAGCGCCGGCGCCAGCCACTCGTCGGTCGGCACCTGCTTCACCATGCGCAGGCGGAAGCCGGGCTTTCGCGCGGCAAGGTCGAAGGTCGGCGTGCGGATGCCGACCAGCGCCAGCCAGTAGGTGCCGTCGGACGCGCGGTTGATGTTGTCGGGATTGCCCGGCAGCTCGTCCATCAGCACCTCGGTCTTGCCCTTGTTCGGCCCCGCGATCCAGTGCCGGAACACCTTGCACAGCGAGGTCGACGCGATCAGGATCGATTTGCCGTCATGCGAGACGCAGATCCCGTTCGGGAAATAGAAGTGGTTGATCACAGTGCGCGTGGTCTTGGTCGCCGGATCGTAGCAGACCACGCGGCCGTTCGGCCGGCCCTCGAGGATGTCGAGGGTGTTGGTGGTCATCTCGTAGCGCGTGGTGCAGTCGCTGAAATAGATCTTGCCGTCGGGTGCGATGTCGAGGTCGTCGGCCATGCGCAGGCGGCTGTCGTCGTTCAGCTTGTACCAGGTGCGGTTGGTCTCGTCGGTTACCTTGAAGATGCGGCCGTCGGGCGCGACGCCGTAGACGCCCATGCCGGCGACGGCGACGATCAAATTCTCATCGCGATCGAACTGCATGCCGAGCGGCCGGCCGCCGATATGGGCGAACACCTCGCGGGTCTCGAAGTTCGGCCCGGAGAAGCGGATCACATTGCCGTCGCGGGTCGAACCGTAGAGCCGGCCCTGGCGGTCGAGGATGACATCCTCGGGCCCCTCGACCTGATCGACGCCGATCGCCTGCGCATTGATCAGCCGGTCGTTCTGCGCATAGGGCGAGGCCGCGCCGGGCTGCACCGCCGGCGCGGAGGCGAGCGGCACGAAGGCCGGATTGACATAGATCTTCTGGATCGCCTTGCCGCGGTTCTTCGACCATTTGACGTCGATGCCGACGGCGGCGAGCAGGATCATGCCGGTCACCGCCGAGGTGACGTAGCCCGGGATGCCCATCCGCACGAGGCCGTTGATCAGCAGGAAGATGATCAGCGCGCCGATCATCGCCCGCCATACCGTGCCCTTGCCGCCGGCGAGCGACACGCCGCCGAGCACGACGGCGGTCAGCGCCTGGAATTCCCACCCCACGCCGGTGGTGGAATCCGTCGAGGCTTGCCGCGCGGCGTAGAAGATGCCGCTCGCCGCGCACAGCGTTCCCGACAGCACATAGGTCATGAACAGCATCACGCGAACGCGGATGCCGGCGTGGCGCGCCGCCTTGCGGCTGGCGCCGATCGCGGTGAGATGCCAGCCATAGCGCGAGCGCGACAGGAAGATGTGGCAGATCAACAGCACCACGAACAGCGTCGCCGCATTGACGGGAATGCCGAGCACGCTGCCGCCGCCGATGAAGTCCCAGGCGTCGCTCTCGACCGAGTTGGTCGCGAACACCTGGGCGTAGCTGGTGTTGAGCAGGTTGACCGAGGCGCGCAGGATGATCAGCGTCACCAGCGTGGTCAGGAACGGCCGCGTCTTGAGGAAGCCGATCAGGAAGCCGTTGATGCTGCCGAGCAGCGCGCCGACCAGAAGCGTCGCCGGCACGGCGAGGCCGACCGGCCATTCGCGCACCAAGAGGAAGTACAGCGCCGCGAAATTGCACAGCGCGAAGATCGCGCCGACCGACAGGTCGATGCCGCCGGTGACGAGGCAGAACCCCATCGCCAGCGCGACGAAGCCGAATTCGGCGAACAGTCGCAGCAGCGACACCGAGTTCTGCACCGAGGCGTAGTCGGGAATCGTGAGCGCGAAGTACGTCCACAGCCCGATCATCACGGTGAAGGGAACCACCGGCTCAAACCACTGTTTCAGCAACAGCTCCGACAGCAGGAGCCGGGGTGAAAATCGCCGCACCGATGCGGCAAAGGAATCAACGGCCATCGACATCGCCAAAGCACCCTCTTGATTGAGCACGACCTTGCGGAAAACCGGCTTCCACTTTTCCGGATCGTGCTCTTGATTGAGCACGATCTTGCGGAAAACCGGCTTCCACTTTTCCGGATCGTGCTCGTGATCGCGCACGATCTTGCGGAGAGCCGGCTTGCACGTCCCGGATCATGCTCCTGGTCATGACGCGATCGGCCATCGCATCGCGACCTCGTCCCTTGATGAACACGCTCTCCGTGAACGCTGCGCGTCGGTCGGAGAAAAACCGGCTCCACCTTGCCGGATCGTGCTCTTTGATACAGCCGGCGCGGGAATGCCCCCCGCGCCGGCTGTCCGCGCCTTGTTAATTTTTCTTGGGTAGCGCGAAGCAGTTGGCGCCCGAGGCGTTCGACTTATCGAGCCAGATCGGACGCGTGTAATAGACGAGATTGCGGCTGCCCGGCTTCTCGCCTGATACCAACAGGGTCTCGGCGGCGAACATCAGGTCGTGGCCCTGCTCGGTCGCCTTGTAGCTCAGGAACTTGTAGAAATTGCCCGAATTGACCTGGTCGCAATCGAGCTGCGAGCCTTCACCCGAGGCGAACACCTTCACATCGTCGATCTTGCCGGCATTGCGGATCGCCTGCGCCGCGCCCGACTCCATGATGCCCCAGAACCCGATCGAGGCGCAGAGGTCGGGATGCTGCTGGATCACCGTCGCGGTGACGTTGAGCGCGGTGTTGGCGTCCCAGTTCGCGGCCTGGTTCGAGACCACCTTGATGTTCGGATCCTTGTTCAAGACCTCCATGATGCCGCCGACCTGGTCGACGCTGGCGGCCGCGGTCAGTTCGCCCTGCACGATCTGGACCTTGCCCGACTTGCCGGAGCCGGTGCCGCAGGCCTTGACGGCCTCGTTCGCCAGCATCTTGCCGATCTCGCGCCAGTCGGCGCCGACAAAGGCGCCGGATTTGTAGTTCGAGGACATGTTGATCTGGATCACATGCGTGCCCTGGCTTTCGGCGCGCTTCAGATCCTTCATCAACAGCGTGACGCTCGGATTCTGCACGATCAGCACGTCGGGCTTCTGGTCGACCAGCGCGGTCAGGGCCTGCTGCATCGCCGAGGGGTTGTTGTTGGGATCGCGCACGACATATTTCATGCCGCGCCACTCGGCCTCCTCCTGCACCACCCGGCCCCATTCGTCTGACAGCGGCACGCCGAGCGCGATCGGCAGATAGGCGATCGTCTTGCCCTGCAACGCCTTGTCGTAGACGGCACGCAGCTCGCGCGCGGTCTTGGTGCCTTCCTCCTGCGCCGATGCCGCAAACGGCATCGCGGCCAGCGTCACGCCGGCCAGCAGGATCGTCCAGAATTTTGTCGTCGTCTTCATCGTCTCCCTCCACAAAGCAATTTCTTTTGATTGATTTATTTGGCGCGGCGGCCGGCTCGGTCGCCCTGTTTCAGTCCCCTTGCCGCGCGGTCTCCTCGTCGCGGGGGTGCAGCCAGTTGTCGAGCACGATGGCGGCCAGCAGCACCACGCCCTTGATGATGTTCTGCACCTCGCTGTTGACGTCCATGATGGTGAAGGCGTTGAGCAGCGTGCCGATCAGGATGCAGCCGACCACGACGCTGAACACGCTGCCGCGGCCGCCGATCAGGCTGATGCCGCCGATCACGACGACGAGCACGACATCGAAGATCATGGTGCCCTGGGTGATCGCCATCTGCATGCTGCCCGTGGTGCCGACCCAGACCAGGCCCGCAATCCAGGCGAGCAGCGCAACCAGCACGTGCTCGAGCACGATCAGCGGCCGCAGCGCGCGACGCCGGTCAGCCGCGCGGCCTCCGGATTGTCGCCCTGCGAATAGATGAAGCGGCCGATCGAGGTGCGCGACAGGAACAAATGCATTGCGATTGCACAGGCCGCGAACACCAGGATCGGAACCGGGATGCCGAACAGCCGTCCGGCGCCGAGATACATCAGGCCCGGCGCATCCTTCGGCGCATAGACCACCCAGGCCGGCGCGATCCAGAAGGCGAGGCCATAGATCACGAAACCGGCAGCCAGCGTCACGAACAGCGCCGGCGCCTCGACGAAGGCGACCATCACGCCGTTGACGACGCCGATCAGCACCGCGACCGCCAGCGCCAGCAGCACTGCCGTGAAAACAGGCATGCCGTTCTGCATGTAGATCAGCGCGATCGCCCAGGAACCCGCCATGATCGCGACCTCGGAGAGGTCGATGCCGCGGCTGATCACGATCAGCCCCATGCCGAGGCCGAGCACGCCGAGGATGGAAATACTCCGCAACAAATTCAGGAGATTGGAGACGGTGGCGAAGCCGTTCAGCGTCAGGCCGAACACGATCAGGAGTGCGATGGTGATCAGGAGCACGATCTGCTCCTGGCTCGGCTTTGCAAGCATTGCGCCCAGGCGAGATGATGCCGCAGGGACAGCAACGCCGCGCGATGGCGATTGCACGCTCATCGTTTCCTCCAGGTATTATTTTGCTTGAGACTTTAAGAGTGCCGATTAGTATTCGTCAAATGCATTCGGCGGATACGGATTGATCATTTCCATGCATGTACGCGACGTCGATCTGAACCTGTTCGTCGTGTTCGACGCGATCTATTCCGAGGGCGGCGTCAGCCGCGCCTGCTTCCGCCTCAACCTGACGCAGCCCGCGGTCAGCCATGCGCTGAGCCGGCTGCGCGCGATGTTCAACGATCCGCTGTTCGTGCGCCGCAACCACGTGATGACGCCGACCCCGCTGGCCCGGCAGATCATCACTACGGTGCGCCAGGCGCTCAACGGCCTCGAGACGACGCTGACCCACACCCACCGGTTCGATCCGGCGCAGACGCCGAAGCGGTTCGTGATCGGGCTGCGCAACAATCTCGAGGCGCCGATGCTGAGCGCGCTGATCAACCGCATCAGCACGGTGGCGCCGCTGGTCGAGATCGCCACCGTGCGCAGCGAGCGCAACAATCTCGAGCGCGAGCTTGCCGCCGGCACCCTCGACGTCGCGATCGATACGCTGTTGCCGCTGTCGGCGGAGGTGCGGCGCGAGCAGATCCTGACCGAGCATATCGCGGTGTTCGCGCGGCGCGGCCATCCCGAGCTCGGCAGCCGGCTCGACAAGAAGGCTTATTTGCGCATGGAGCATGTCTGCGTGACGTCGCGGCGCAGCGGGCTGTCGTTCGAGGATTTTCAGCTCCAGCGCCTCGGCCTGACCCGCACTGTTCGCCTGACCTGTCAGAATTTCGCAACCGCCTGCCACGTCGTGAGCCGCAGCAACATGCTGCTGACCGCCTCGGAGAGCGCCGCCTCCGTGCTGGAAGATCCCGGGCTGCTGCAGTGCTTCCCCTGCCCGTTTCCGATCAGTCCGCACGTCAATTATCTCTACTGGCACGCCACCGCCGAGGACGACACCACCAATCAATGGCTGCGCGAGCAGTTGCGCGCCGCCGCGGCGCTGCTGGCCGGCAGCCGCTTCAGCAAGAAGAATCGCCGCGCAGTGAAAGCGCGCCCCAGGGTCGGCATCCCGCTTTCGGCCAGCCTCGCCGCCGAATAGCCGCGTCCGCCCGGTATTATGGCGCAAACGCCACAAGCCTACCGAAACTCCGGTTCCTAGATTCCGGGAGGGTACCGTGAGCTAGGAGAAGCGCCGTGTGGCGGCGCGCTGCTTGGGCCGCAACGCTCTTAAGTCTTTTGATTGTATGCCGGAGCGGCGTCGGCGACAAAGTAGCCGTGCGTATTGGGATTATCGACCCTCCGCCAGCAAAAGCCGCTTTCACGGCGGACCTGTATGAAATCGAGATAGACCAAATTGCAATAGAACCAGAGGGTTTTGCCGCCTTTGCGCAATGGGTCCGAAAACTCGCCGCTGGCGATGAATTCAAATTCGTTAACTTGCATTCCGTTTGGCCGCCGAGGCTGTTCAGATACCGGGTAGAACCATGAAGCTGAAACGTGGATCGTTTACGGCGATCTTCTTCCTTGCATGCGTCGCGGCACTAGAGCTTGAGCAGGTAGTGCTGGAGGAGATTTGACCGCAATAACCGGCAACTTAGTGCCTTGAGGCGTTTTCAGATCGTTCCGTGATCGGGGAGAAACATATTGCTGGCGCTCGCACGAAATAGAGCGCAGCTTTGTCTCTATCACCGCACGGCCTTTCGGCATCTATCGGTGACGAGATCGCTGTCAGTCACCGCGCTCCCGCCTCGCCCCAAGCAAAGCAAGTGGAGCGCGCAATGCCTGAACTGCCACGTTTCGAATCCCATTCTGTCCCGGCACGCATTTGCCTTGGCATTGCAGCTTTCAGTACTGCCGTGCTCGTCCTCATAACCCTTGTGGCGTTTGCGCCATAATACCGCGTCGCCCCACCACGCGGATCGGGTCCGAGCCGTCCCAAGTCGCGGCCGCGGTCCTGATCGTCTCGAAGAACCGCCCCTTCGATCCCGAGATGTCTGAGATCTCGATCACGGTGCCGGCATGGCCGGCGGTGTCGAAATAGGCGAAGCGTCCCTTGGGGCCGCCGATCTGGCCTTCATGACCGACCGTGAAGCCTGCCGCGACGGCGCGGTCATAGAGCGACTGGTAGTCCGTGCTCCAGTACGACATGTGCTGCAGGCCCTCGCCGTGGCGCGCCAGAAAATCCAGATACATCGACGGCGCGTCGTTGCGCTGTTGGATCAGCTCGATCTGCAGATCGCCGGAATTGGCCAGCGCGATCGACATCTCGACCGCGGAGTCCACGCCGCGATAGCGGAACCAATCGACCTTGACCGAGGGGATCAGGAAGAATGGCCCGACCCGCAGTATCTCGGTCCAGAACTTCAGCGCCGCGTCGATGTCGCGAACGACGTAGCCGTTCTGACAGACCTTGCCGAACAATGCGCTCATGCGCCCTCCCCGCCGCTCACAAACCGCTGAGCCCGCTGTCGACCGCGAGCGTCTGCGCGGTGACATAGACGCTTTCATCCGACATGAAGAACAGCACGGCATAGGCGATCTCCCAGGCGGTCGCCTGACGGCTGAACGGGATATGCCCCTTGCCGCGCGACGGACGGCCCGCGCCGGCCTCGCGGCCGTTCGGGGTGTCGACCAGCCCGGGATAGACCAGATTGGCGCGGATGCCGCGCCGTGCGCCGGCATGTGCGATGTTGCGCATCAGGCCGCCGAGCGCGGCCTTGGAGGAATCATAGACCGCCATCTGCGATCCGGCCTTCAGCGCCGCGATCGAGGAAATGAACACGATCGAGCCGCCGTCTTCGAATTTCGGCAAGGCCGCGCGGCAGCACAGCATCGGGCCGCGGACATTGACGTCGTAGATCCTGTTCCACTCCTCCGCGCTCACATTGTCGAGCCCGGTCTTGCCGAAGGTACCGATGTTCAGCACCATGCCGTCGAGCCCGCCCATCGTGCGATGCGCCTCGTCGATCATCCTGATGACGTCGGCTTCCATGGTGACATCGGCGGCGATCGCGAAAGCGTGGCCGCCGTCAGCAGCGATGCGCGCAACCGTGTCCTCGGCCGAGGCGCGGTTGAGGTCGGCGACCGCGACATGCGCGCCCTCGCGTGCGAACAGCAGGCTCATGGCGCGGCCGTTGCCGATCGGATCGGTGGCGGCATCGAACACCCGCTGGCCGCCGCCGACCACGAGGATGCGGCGGCCGTTGAGGCGTCCCCTGCCCGGCGCGGTACCCGAGGATTCCGCGCTCAGCGGACGGACATAGCGCTCCGGCTCGGGGTCTTGCTTGGCCTCTTGCGAAGTCTCCGACATCTCGTCAACCCTGCTTCTTGCCGCCTTCGAACACGGCCATGCCGGCGGCCGGATCGAGATCGGTCTCGGTCGCCTCGGTCAGCCGCGCCATCATCATGTAGAAGCCGAGCGCGACGATCGCCTCGACGATCTCCTGATCGCTGAAATGCTCGCGCACCGCGGCAAAGGCGGTATCGCCGACGCGGACCTTCTCGACCACCTCGCGGCCGAAGCGAAGCAGCGCGCGCTCGGCTGCGTTGAGTGCAGCATCGTCGTAATCGCCGCGCTCGACGGCATCGATCTGCGCCTGGGTGACGCCGACACCGAGCGCGATCGGCACGTGCTGGCGCCATTCATAGGCGCCGCCCTCAAGCTGCGCGGCCTGCAGGATCAGGAGCTCGCGGTTGACCGCCGACAGCTTCTGCTTGTGCAGGATCGAATTGGCGAGTCGCATCGCCGGGATCATATTGGCCTCGGCATGGGCCATCATGCGGAAGATGTTGAGCTTGACCGGCATGCGGTCGAATGAGGCGCGGATCTCTCCGCTCGTCGTCTCCGGATCAATCAGGGGCAGCCTTGCCACGCGTGTCTCTCCCTTTTTTGCTTGTTCGTTATTCTTGCCGTCGGTGCGACCAGCTAATGCACCGGGCCGACCGAGATCAAGCCGACCGGCTCGACATTGCCCGAATTGCGGGGTTCAGCCATGCGGTTCCGCGCTTGAATCCGCATCCACGGGCAGGCATAAGGAGCGCCAACTCCCCTAAAAAATGCCCTTAGCCCAAGGATTTGAGAAGGATTTACGATGCCCGCCTATCGCTCCCGCACCACCACCCACGGCCGCAACATGGCGGGTGCACGCGGCCTCTGGCGCGCCACCGGCATGAAGAACGAGGACTTCGGCAAGCCGATCATCGCGGTGGTCAATTCCTTCACCCAGTTCGTGCCCGGCCACGTCCATTTGCAGAATCTCGGCCAATTGGTCGCGCGCGAGATCGAGAAGGCCGGCGGCGTCGCCAAGGAGTTCAACACCATTGCGGTCGATGACGGCATCGCGATGGGTCATGACGGCATGCTGTACAGCCTGCCCTCGCGCGAGCTGATCGCCGACAGCGTCGAATACATGGTCAATGCGCATTGCGCCGACGCGATGGTCTGCATCTCCAACTGCGACAAGATCACGCCCGGCATGCTGATGGCGACGCTGCGGCTCAACATCCCGACCGTGTTCGTCTCGGGCGGACCGATGGAATCGGGCAAGATCGTGCTCAAGGGCAAGAAGCGCGCGGTCGACCTGATCGACGCGATGGTCGCGGCCGCCGACTCCAACGTGTCGGACGAGGACGTCGCGGTGATCGAGCGCTCGGCCTGCCCGACCTGCGGCTCCTGCTCTGGCATGTTCACCGCGAACTCGATGAACTGCCTGACCGAGGCGCTCGGCCTCGCGCTGCCCGGCAACGGCTCGGTGCTGGCGACGCATGCCGACCGCAAGAGCCTGTTCGTCGAAGCCGGCCATCTGATCGTCGACCTCGCCCGCCGCTACTACGAGCAGGACGACGCCAAGGTACTGCCGCGCAACATCGCGAACTTCAAGTCGTTCGAGAACGCGATGACGCTCGATATCGCGATGGGCGGCTCGACCAACACCGTGCTGCATCTGCTCGCCGCCGCGCGTGAGGGCGAAGTGCCGTTCACGATGACCGATATCGACCGCCTGTCGCGCAAGGTGCCGGTGCTCTGCAAGGTCGCGCCCTCGGTGCAGGACGTCCACATGGAGGACGTGCATCACGCCGGCGGCATCATGGCGATCCTCGGCGAGCTCGACCGCGCCAAGCTGCTCACGACCGACGGGCCGACCGTGCATGCCGCAACGCTGGACGATGCGCTGAACCGCTGGGACGTGGTGCGCACCACAAGCGACAAAGTACGCAACTTCTATTGCGCCGCGCCGGGCGGCGTGCCGACCCAGGAAGCCTTCAGCCAGGACCGCCGCTTCGACGAGGTCGATCTCGACCGCGCCAAGGGCTGCATCCGCGACGCCGCGCACGCCTATTCCAAGGACGGCGGCCTCGCCGTGCTGTTCGGCAATCTTGCGGAAGACGGCTGCATCGTGAAGACCGCCGGCGTCGACGAGAGCATTCTGAAGTTCTCAGGTCCCGCCCGCATCTTCGAGAGCCAGGACGCATCGGTCGAAGCCATCCTTGGCAACAAGGTGAAGGCCGGCGACGTCGTGCTGATTCGCTATGAGGGACCGCGCGGCGGCCCGGGCATGCAGGAGATGCTGTACCCGACCAGCTATCTGAAGTCGAAAGGCCTCGGAAAGGCCTGTGCGCTGATCACCGACGGCCGCTTCTCGGGCGGATCGTCGGGCCTGTCGATCGGCCACGTCTCGCCGGAAGCCGCCGAAGGCGGCCTGATCGGCCTCGTCGAGGAAGGCGATATCATCGAGTTCGACATCCCGAACCGCAAGGTCAACCTCAAGGTCGACGATGCCGAGCTGAAGCGCCGTCGCGCAGCGATGGAAGCCAGGGGCAACGCGGCCTGGAAGCCGGCAGCGCCACGCAAGCGCGCCGTCTCAACCGCGCTGAAGGCCTATGCGGCGTTCGCCAGCAGCGCGGCCAAGGGCGCGGTTCGCATCCTGCCGGAGTGATCGGCAACCGTTCGGCCGCTTTTGGCTTCTCGTGGCGGAGTTGCTGCACCTCTCCCGCTTGCGGGGTCGAGACGAGCGAAGCTCGCTCTTAGGTCGACGCGCGACGAGCGACGCGAAGCGTCGTCCGCAGCGCGGCGGGGGTGGGGGCTCTTTCCACAATACGACTCGCGGAGCGAGCCCCCACCCCGACCCTCCCCCGCAAGCGTAGGGCAATCGCATATGGCCGTTTGAGGTAATCGGAGTTTCCACAAACTCGTCATGCCCGGGCTTGTCCCGGGCATCGAAGAAAAGACGTGGATGGCCGGGACAAGCCCGGCCATGACGGCGCGGAGGAATCGGTTCATTCCATATGCGATTCCCCTGCCCGCAAGCGGGAGAGGGAGCGCATTGCGGATGTAGCTGGTAGTCGACCTGTGACGTCAGCTCACGTGCAAGTCGGCCGCCTCGATCCGGATGCGGTCGGCATGCAGTGACCAGTCGCACAGCGATTGCTCCTGGCAAAACTTGACCTTGGCCATCTCGGTGGCCTGGCCCTCGCTCGAGGCGTCGATCTCAAGCGCACCCTGGCAAACCTCGCGCTCGCGGCCATTGCCGCCGAGCACGTCTTTCATGAAATGAACGACGAAGCGTGACATGGAACCCTCCCTGCTGCACCGGCAGAGCCCGGGGGTACCACGCTAGCACTAACACGAAAGGGTAGTGAGTTAATTCGGCTGATACGCGTGCGACTGTTCGCAGCGGGAAAAGCTACGCGCCGGCCTGGGGCAGGCTGGCGGCGGCGATCGCGACGATCTGCGCAAGACGGCGGCCGATCCTGGCGGGCGCGTTGCGGAGCAATGACTGGACCTGTCGCATGAACGTCTTCCTTCCGTGCCTGGAATGGTCGGGCACAGACGGAAAATGGCGATTTCGGGCTAAGCCGTCGATATCTCAGGGAAAATAACAACGGACGTGTTGCGAGGCGGTCGTTCGGCAGTGGGTTTATTGCCTCGATCGAGGCTGCAACGAAGGAGATTTTCTCCGGTATTTTTGCCCGCGCAACAACGCTCGCACGGCTGGCCGCTTGTGCGAGGGAAGCACCGGCGGAAGAGTTCCCTTCCGCCCTTGCGGGTATTCTCCCCCCGCAAAGCCCAGCGCTTGCACGATTTCTGAATATTGGAAATGTACCCCTGAGTTGCCCGACGCGTCGAGATGCCCGCTCGAACGCC
Source organism: Bradyrhizobium sp. USDA 4503 (assembly GCF_054055815.1). Taxonomy (NCBI): domain Bacteria; kingdom Pseudomonadati; phylum Pseudomonadota; class Alphaproteobacteria; order Hyphomicrobiales; family Nitrobacteraceae; genus Bradyrhizobium; species Bradyrhizobium sp. USDA 4503. The sequence goes on along the minus strand of NZ_JBSRXS010000001.1, from coordinate 226,205 downwards.
GACAGCCGCCAGCTCCTTTGCATGGGGTTGTTTTCGATATTTTTGACCGCGCGCAGCCGCGGCCCCGCAGGGGCACTGCCGACCCTACCCCGGCATGAACCCGAACGCCTTCTCGAACCGTCTTGCGTAGACCGGCCAGACCTCGGGATTGATGATGCGCGGCGGGCGCTTGCCGTCGAGGGCATCGAGGATCTGCTCGGCGGCGATCCGGCCCATGTTGATGCGCGCCTCCCGGGTGACGCCGGCGGTGTGCGGGCTCGCCAGCACATTGTCGAACTGCAAGAGCGGATGATCCGGCGGCGGCGGCTCCTTGTCCCAGACGTCGAGGCCCGCACCCGCGATTCGCTTTTCACGCAGCGCTTCCTCCAGCGCCTTCTCGTCGTGGATGAAGCCGCGCGCGGTGGTGACGAAATAGGCGTGCGGCTGCATCAGCGCGAACTGGCGCGCGCCGATCATGCCGCGGCTGTTCTTGTCCAGCGGACACGAGATCGAAACAAAGTCCGCGCGACGCAGGAGATCGTCGAGCTCGACCTTCTCCCCGCCCCGCTTTGCCATCTCATCCGCCGTGAGATAGGGATCGTAGGCGATCACCTTCATGTGCAGGAGGCCCTTGCACAGCTCGGCGATGCGGCGGCCGACATTGCCGAGCCCGACGATGCCGACGGTCTTCTCCTTCAGCTCGTTGCCGATCAGGTCGTTGCGGTTGACATTGGCCTCGCGCCGCAGCCTGCGGTCGGACTGGATGATCCGCTTCGACAGCGTCAGCATCATGCCGAGCGCGTGTTCGGCGACCGAATTGGCATTGCCGCCGGACTGGTTGACGACAAGCACGCCCGCCGCGGTGCAGGCATCGACATCGACGGGATCGAAGCCGGCACCATTCGACGACACGATCAGAAGATTCGGCGCACGCTTCAACAGCTCGGCGTGGGCATGGAAATGCGGCGCCAGCTCATCGCGCGCCGCGCCGATCTGATAGGCATGCGCGTCGGCAAGAACCGGCGCGAACGTCGCCTCCGGCGTCTCGTTCTCGAGACGATCGAGCCTGACGTCCGGCCGCTTCTTCAGGATATCGACGTAGATCTCGTGGGCGAGGTATTTGACGTAGAACACGCGCTTGTTGTTGACGGTCATGTCTTCGAGCAGCTTTCAGTTTGGGAAGCCATAGAGTCGCGCGGGATTGTCGACGAGGATACGGTGCCGGGTCGCCGCATCCGGCGTCCAGTCCTGGAACAGCGTCAGCAGATGGCCGGCGTCGGGCATTTCGCCTTCGACCCGCGGATGCGGCCAGTCGCCGCCCCACACCAGCCGTTCAGGATTGGCTGCGACCAGCGCTTCGTGGAACGGCCGCGCATCGGGATAATCGGGCGCCCGCCGGCTCAGGCGATGCGCGCCCGAGAGCTTGGCCCAGCACCAGCCTTCGTCCACCGCACGCAGCAGGCTCTGAAAGCCCGCGGTGTTGATGCCGGCGGCAGCATCGGTGCGGCCCATGTGATCGACCACGACCGGCAACCCGAGCGCCTTCAGCGTCGGGATCGTGTCAGGCAAATCCCTCACGTCGATCCAGAGCTGCAGATGCCAGCCGAGCTCGGCCATCACGCCCGCATGCGTCTCGGCAACGTTCAAGGGAATGCCGCCGCGATAGTGCAGCTGCCCGCCGCGGAAGAAATGGTTGAAGCGCAGGCCGCGGACGCCGAGCACATGCCATTGCCGCAGCGTGCCTGCCGCCACATCGGCATCGGCCACCGCGGCGCCACGCAGACGCGCGGGTTCACGCTGCAACGCATCCAGCATCGCCGAATTGTCGTGACCGTGCGCGCTGCCCTGCACCAGCACGCCGCGGGCGAAACCGAGTGTATCGAGCATGCCGAGATAGGTCGCGAGCGGCGCGTCCGGCGGCGTGTAGCTGCGATCGCCGGCATAGGGAAAGCGGTCGGCCGGGCCGAACACATGCGCATGCGTATCGCAGGCCTTCGGCGGCAGCTTGTCTCTGGGCGGCGTCACCGGACGCGGCGGCAGGCAGGCGGGAACTTTTGACGCGGCCATCGTCTACTCCGCCTTCATGCCGGCGGCCTTGATGATCGGCCCCCATTTGTCGTAGTCGGCCTTGATCTTGGCGGCGAACTTGTCCGGCGTGGAGCCGATCGGGATCGCACCGAGCTTGCCGAGCCGCTCCTTCACGGCATCGGTGTTCATCGCCGCGACGAAATCATGCGAGATCTTGGCGACGAGGTCGGCCGGCATGTTGCCAGGTCCGAGCAGCCCCCACCACACTTCTGTGTCGTAGCCCGGCACGGTTTCCGACATGCTGGGCACGTCAGGCAGGAACGGCGCACGCGAGCCGGTCGTCACCGCCAGCGCGCGAACCGTGCCGGCTTGCAGCTGCCCGACCGATTCCGGACCGTTGTTGAACGACAGCGGAATTTGCCCGCCGAGCAGATCGTTGATCGCGGGCGCACCGCCCTTGTAGGGGATCGCGTCGAGATCGATCCTGGCGAGGCTCTTGAGCAGCTCGCCGGCCAGATGGGTCGAGGTGCCGTTGCCGGCATGGGCGAAGGACAGGCTGCCGGGCTTCGCCTTCGCCGCAGCGATGACGTCGGCGACCGATTTGAACGGCGAATCCGCGCGCACCAGCAGCACGTTCGGCGACGACGCCAAGAGCGAGATCGGCGAGAAATCCTTGAAGGTGTCGTAGGGCAGCTTTGGATAAAGGAACGGATTGGTGGCGTGGCCGCTCGCCACCATGATCAGATTGTAACCGTCGGGCGCGGAGGTCGCGATCGCCTGCGAGGCGATCACCCCGCCGGCGCCGGGCCGGTTCTCGACCACGATCGACTGCGTCCAGGTCTTCGACACTGCTTCGGCGAGCGTGCGCGTCAGCACATCGACGCCGCCGCCGGGCGGATATGGAACGAGAATGTGAACGGCCTTGGCCGGGAACGGCTGCGCGGACGCAAGCCCGGCCACAAAAATGGCCGCTGCCGCAATGGCGGTCCGCCAGACCCATCCGGCCATCGACGCCTCCCGTCCCTTTTTCGTTACGCCAGTATCGCGCGTTGGTCCGGCGCTGCGATGGCCGAATTCCGCAGATCGCGTTGCGGCCGCGACATGTTGACAATCGCAGGCACCGCGTCAAGTTTCGTGCGGCAAGCGGCCACCAGCGTCGCACGAGCAGGGAGAACAGGATGGCGGCCGCGGAACAAGCCTCGTCCCAGAAGACGGCGACCACCTGGCACGGCATCGTGCTGCAGACGCTGAAGCGGAACGAGATCAAGCTCGTGCCCTACGTGCCCGACCGGGTGCTGACCACGCTGATCAAGGACCTGCACGCCGATCCCTACTTCACGACATTTCCGACCGCGCGCGAGGAAGAAGCGGTCGGCATCGTTTCCGGTGCCTGGATGGCGGGCACGCGCGGCGCGGTGCTGATGCAGACCTCGGGCTTTGCCACGCTGGCCAATGTGCTGGCCTCGCTCGCGGTGCCCTACCAGATCCCGTTGATCATGTTCGTCTCCGAGCGCGGCACACTCGGCGAGTTCAACTACGGCCAGGCGCTGGTCTGCCGCACCATGCGCCCGGTACTGGATTCGCTGGCCATGGAGCATCACACCATCACCCGGCTCGACGAGCTCGAATTCATTGCCGATCGCTCGATCAAGCAGGCCGTCACCACCCAGGCGCCGGTGGCACTGATACTCTCGCCGCTGCTGACCGGCGGCAAGACCTTCGACAAGTGAGATCAGCCATGACCAGCACCCCCGCGCGCAACACCAAGGTGATGAACCGCTTCGAGCTCACCCAGCGCCTCGTCGCCGGGCTGAAGGACGAGGCCGTGATCGGCGGCATCGGCAACACCAATTTCGACCTCTGGGCCGCCGGCCACCGCCCGCAGAATTTCTACATGCTGGGCAGCATGGGCCTCGCCTTCCCGATCGCGCTCGGCGTCGCGCTGGCGCAGCCGAAGCGGCGCGTATTCGCACTCGAAGGCGACGGCTCGCTGCTGATGCAGCTCGGCTGCCTCTCGACCATCGCGACACTGGCGCCGAAGAATCTCACCATGGTGGTGATGGACAACGGTATCTACCAGATCACGGGCGCGCAGCCGACGCCGGCCGCCGGCCATACCGATATCGTTCAGGTCGCAATCGCCAGCGGCATCGCGAGCAGCTCATGGGCCGCCGACGAGGACGATTTCGAGCGGCTGATCGAACAGTCGAAACAGACCTCCGGCCCGACCCTGATCGGCGTCCGCATCGACGACAAGCCCGGCACCGGCACCACCCGCCGCGACCCCGTGCAGATCCGCGAGCGGTTCATGAACGGGATGGGGGTACGGCAGCTGCTGTAGGCAAGACCCGGCGGCCGCGCATCCGTCATTGCGAGGAGCTCGCGACAAAACTGCAGAGCAACTTTGCGCTGAAGTGACGAGGCAATCCATCATTCCACAGATGCGGAGAGATGGATTGCTTCGCTGCGCTCGCAATGACGGCCGTGGCCACTCAATTCAACCTCAGCTCCGTGATGTGCCGCGGATCCGGCGCGAGCTCGCCGCGTTCGACGCGCTTGACGATGTCGGTCAGCGCGGCATTGGCGTTGCACGCGATGCCGAGCTTCTCGCCTTCGCTGACCACGAGCCCGTTGAGGAATTCGATCTCGGTGCGGCGGCCCTTTTGCATGTCCTGGCCCATCGAGGGGCGCTGCGCCGATGAGGTGCGCTTGGCATCCTTGAAGCGCTGCTCGTCGCACGCGCGCGTTGCGGCCTCGTCGCCCTCGCCGGCGCGGGCGATGGTCTCGGGCGGCAGGTGCAGAATCTCCTCCAGCTGATAACCCTGCGCCTGGCCGACGCGGATCGCCTCGCTGCCGAGCCGGGTCGAGAAGCGGCGCAGCGGTTCGCTTTGCAGCACCTCGCCGCCCGCCAGACCCGTGCAGGCCGAGAGCCCGTTGCCCATCACGTTGGCGACGAGCTTGGACCAGCGCTCGCCCCAGAGATTGGAGGTGACCTTGGCGCTGTCGGAATAACCGACCAGGCGGCAGACTTCCTCCGCCCGCGCGGTGATCCGGCCATGCACCTCGCCGGCGCGAAACACGGTGTGGGCGGCCCCGCCCTTGCCGGCGCCGCGGTGGATATGGCCCGGCTCCGGCAAATTGACGGTGATGCTGCTCGCGATGCAGCCGAGCGTCTTGCCCCAGCCGACGATGCCGGCGATGGTCTCCTCGTTCATACAGTTCTGCAGCGAGACGACGTAACCGTCCGCCGCCAGATATTGCCGGATCAGCATGGTGGCCCAGGCGGTGTCGTAGGACTTCATGCAGACGAAGGCGATGTCGACCGGTTTCTCTTTCGCCAGCTGCTGCGCGTCGGTGACATCAAGCGCGCGCACCGGCACCGAGAATTCCGCGACGTCCATCGCGTGCGTGACGCGCAGGCCGTGCTTGCGCATGTGCTCGACATGCGCGGGCCAGGGATCGATGAAGGTGACGTCCTCCCCCGCCTGCACCATATGCGCACCGGCGTAGCCGCCGACAGCGCCCGCGCCGACGATCGCGATCTTCCGAGCCATGCTTCCATCCCCTGTTCTTGATTGAGACGAACGCTGGCTGCGTCCATCTGTTGCGGATCAGTCTAGGGGATCGCGGCGTCAGGCCAACCGGTCGCTTCATGAAAAAAGCGGGCCTGTGCCATACCAGTATTCATGGGACTCAGGAAAATCCCCGCGGGCGATGGGCCCGCGAGGATCTTCGTTGTCAGACGTCTCGACGCGATCAGTCGATGATCTTGACGATCCGGCGGGTGCGCGGCTCCACGATCACGCGGCGATCATTGACGACCGCATAGCGATACTCGGTGTAGCGCGGCACCGGGCGCAGCACGACGGTGTCGGGCAGCGGCTCGCCGACGACGACGCGTTCACGCACCACCACCGACGGCTCGTTGCGCGGGATCGACGTGATCACCGCATTCGGAATCTCGAGGCCGGCGCCGACCGCGGCACCCACCGTGCCGCCGACGATCTCGCCGACAGGCCCCGCGATTTCGCCGCCAGCCCGCGCGCCGTTCGCGGCACCCGCCGCAGTCGTGGACTGCGCGAAGGCCGAGCCGGACGCGAGCAGCGACGCAGCAGCGACAAGGGACACAGCAAAACGCTTGTTCATGATTCTCCTCCTCCGAATTGATCGATGCCCCCTCAACATCGCAAGCAACGAGAACGTTCCAGTTCCAACGCTGCAACCCGCGCAACGCCAGTTCCGCGCGCAATTCGCTTGATTCCGGCACGAACGAAAATGCTGCTCCGAACAACCTTCGAAGCAGCATTCATCCTGGGTTCAGATTCAGAGATCGTGCAGAACAGACCGCACTGCGCGCCGTTCATTCCGGCGATTTTTGATCGGCTCGCCGTCTCGGAGCTCGCCGTCTTGGCGGCGGTGCAGCCGCTGGCTTGATGCGAATTCGCATCGTCCCGCCTTTCGACTCGATCTCGAAAGCGTTGGTCCTGCGCACCAGTTCGCCGAGGGTGCGGAAGCCGTAGGTCCTCTGATCGAAATCCGACGCGAAATTAGCCAGCTGCCGTCCGACCTCGCCAAGCGTGACCCAGCCGTCTTCGCTCGCCATCTGGCTGATGACCTTCTTGATGATCGGCGTGGCAGCCTCCGGCGGCTGCAACGGCTGCGCCCGCACGGCGGCATCCTGATTGCTCGGCGCGCCGCCGCGCAGATTCTCGGTATAGACGAACCGGCGGCAGGCCTGCCGAAAACTCTCCGGCGTCTTCTGCTCGCCGAACCCGAACACGTCGATGCCGTGCTCGCGGATGCGGGCGGCAAGCCGGGTGAAATCGCTGTCCGACGACACCAGGCAAAAGCCATCGAACCGGCCGCTGTGCAGCAGGTCCATGGCGTCGATCACCAAGGTGATGTCGGATGCATTCTTCCCGGTCGTATAGGCGAATTGCTGCTGCGGGATGATGGCGTGCTTCGACAGGATGTCGGCCCAGCCCTTGGACCTGGGATTGGAGAAGTCGCCGTAGATCCGGCGCACGCTGGCCTCGCCGATCTTGGCGATCTCCTCGAACAGCCCATCGGCGATCTTTGCAGATGCGTTGTCGGCGTCGATCAGGACGGCCAGACGAGGCGAACGGAGTTCGGAAGGCATGGCATTTCTCGGCTGGGACAGGATGAATGGACAATTCCGCAGACAGCTGCGGAACCGGCGCAGGCGTCGCATCGGAGCACATCGCGCGTCCCAAGCATAGGCGGCATCGCCAAGACGCCGCGGCAATGGCGGCCGTGAGGCGGCGAGGTCAGATCACCTCGCCCAAGTCGATCGCCCGCCTGGCGAACTCGATGGCCTTCTCGGCGGTGATCGCGTCCGCTGTGGTCGTCGCCTCGTCGCGCACTGACGGCGGCGAAGCGATCCGGATCTTCTTGCCGTTCGAACGGCGGATGGTCGCGCGCCAGCGATCGATGTCGCGCCGGTAGGCATCGATGACAAAATCCCGATAGGCGACACCGCTCATCAGCGGCTGAATCGATACCGCTTCGACAGTGAGCGGCCGGCTTGCGATGTCGCGCACCATCTCGACAATCGTCTCGACGGCATGCTCACGCGCGACGCCGGTCGCGTCCCTGAGCAGGTAGTTCACCGCCGCGCCGATCTGCGCCCTCGCGCGATCGTCGCTCGCAAAATCCAGATCGGCCTGAACTGACATATGGGGAAAACGCCTCCGCCCGACGCAACATCGGATACCTCCAGGCATCCGGCACGTTGCAACCACGTGACGTTTAGTCGGCTCCCCATTAAAGCCGGATTATCCGTTAGCCCCCGATTTCTCGGATGCCGTTAACCGGCTCTTGATGCCGCTTCGCAGGATGCCTCGACGCGGCAGGGATGGTCGACCGGATCACAGGACCGCGCTACGCGCCGATGTGTCCGCGGCCTCACCCGCTGCCGCAGCCGGCCGCGCCGTCAATTCACGCGTGATCAGCAATTGACATATCACTGCTATCCGTGTGACATTTTATTAAAAGGGGCCGACAAGAGCCCATCAATCTCTACTTGGGGAGGCAGCAATGACCATTTCCGATGTCACCGCGGCAGCGGGAAGCCGGGCTCCGGCCGCCGTTGCGCGAACCGCGCAGGCGCAGCAGGTCGCCGATATCGCGGCGCGGCTCGAACGCCTGCCGCTCACCTCCTATCAGCGCTGGATCTTCGGAATCATCGCGACCGCGTGGTTCTTCGACAGCATGGATCTGGCCGCGCTCACCTTCGTGCTCGGTTCGATCCGCCAGACCTTCGGCCTGTCGACGGCGGAAACCGGGCTGCTGTCCAGCATGAGCTTCCTCGGCATGTTCGCGGGCGCCGCGTCCGCCGGCCTGCTCGCCGACCGTTTCGGCCGCGCCCGCGTCTTCCAGGTCAGCATGATCTTCTGGGGACTGGGCAGCCTGTGCTGCGGTCTGTCCACCACGGCGACCGCGCTCGGTGCATCCCGCCTGCTGCTCGGCTTCGGCATGGGCATGGAGTTTCCGGTCGCGCAGTCGATGGTCTCGGAGATCATGCCGGCGCGCAACCGCGGCCGCTACATCGCGTTCCTCGAAGGATTCTGGCCGCTCGGCTTCATCGCGTCGGGCTTGTTGACCTACTTCGTGCTGCAGGTCGCCGACTGGCGCTGGGTCTTCATCCTGCAGGCAATCCCGGCCGTGTTCGTGCTCGGTGGTGCGCCGCTTCGTTCCGGAATCGCCGCGCTGGCTTGCGTCCCACGGTTATTCGGAGCGGGCCGAAGCGACCGTGCGCGACATCGAATCCAGGGTCCGCGACCGTCTCGGCGGCAAGGAGCTGCCGCCGGTGGTGCGCCAAGTGGCCGCCCCCGCGTCCGAAGTGACCGGCCTGAGAACGCTGTTTTCGGGCATCTATGCCAAGCGGACCACGATGTTGTGGACCCTGTGGTTTTTCGCGCTGCTCGGCTTCTACGGCCTGACCACGTGGCTCGGCGCGCTGCTGCAGGCCAAGGGCTTCCCGATCACCAAATCGGTGTTCTACACCATCCTGATCTCGCTCGCGGGAATCCCCGGCTTCCTGGTCTCGGCGTGGCTCGTCGAATCCTGGGGCCGCAAGGCGACGCTGGTGATGAACCTGCTCTGCGGCGCGATCGCCTGCCATTTCTACGGCTCGGCGGCGGACCAGACCCAGCTCATCATTGCCGGCCTCTGCATGCAATTCTTCCTGTTCGGCATGTGGTCGGCGCTCTACGCCTATACGCCCGAACTGTACCCGACCCATGTCCGCGCCACCGGAACGGGCTTTGCCTCCGCGGTCGGCCGAATCGGTTCGCTGATCGGCCCCTATGTGATCGGCGTGATCCTGCCGGCGGCCGGACAAGGCGGCGTGTTTGCGCTCGGCGCCGGCGCGTTCGTGGTGGCGGCGCTTGCGGTGCTGTTGCTCGGCGAGGAAACCCGCGGCCGGACGCTGGAAAGCATTTCGCACTGATGGGCGCGCGGCGCGCCGTCCGGTTCAGCGCGGCGCCGATCGACCGGCCTTGTCATTGCCATCGGGCGTGTGAGATATCTGCTGTACAGCAGCACTCACGATCCTGATGGTAAATTCGAGCAAACGATCCAGCACGGTGCGCGTGCGCACAGCAGGAAGCCGCCGGCCGGCACGGCAATCGTCCGCCGCCGGCGACAAGCCGCGCGGTTCCGCGCCGGCCCCGCTCCCGCAAAGCGACGTCACGCTCACCGATCGCGCCTATGCCGAGCTGGAAGAGCTGATCGTGACGCTGCAACTGCCGCCGGGCACCGCGCTCTCCGAGCTCGTGCTCGCCAAACGGCTCAACATCGGCCGAACCCCGATCCGCGAGGCCTTGCAGCGCCTGTCGCGCGACGGCCTCGTCAACATCCTGGCCCGCCGCGGCGTGCTGGTGTCCGAGATCGACCTCAGGGCCCAGCTGCGCCTGCTCGAAGTCCGGCGCGAGCTGGAACGGCTGATGGCGCGCGGCGCCGCCGAGCGCGCCACCAGCGAGCAGCGCATGCAGTTCTCGGAGATCGCCGCCGGCATGCGGCGCGCGGCGGAGAAATCCGACGACCTGCTGTTCATGCGGCTCGATCACCAGTTCAACACCCTGATCTCCGCGGCGTCGCGCAACGAGTTCGCCTCCCGCGCCATGGGCCTGATGCATGGCCTGTCGCGCCGGTTCTGGTACCAGCATTACAAGGAAGCGGCCGATCTGCCGCTGGCGGCGCGGCTGCATGCCGACGTCGCCGAGGCCGTCGCCGAGCGCCGCGTCGACGCCGCGGGCGCGGCGTCCGACAGCCTGATCGACTACATCGAGAGTTTTGCACGTTCGACGCTGTAACGGCTCTCAGAGCTCGACGACCGTGCGGATCGAACGTCCGCGCCGCAGCGCCTCGAAGCCGTCATTGATGCTGTCGAGGCTGCAGCGGCCTGTGATCAGTTCGTCGAGCTTGAGCCGGCCGTCCAGATAGGCCTGCGCCAGAAAGGGAAAGTCGCGCCGTGGCCGCGCGCCGCCATAGCTCGAGCGGCGAAATCGCTTCTCGCCCATCAACGCGCCCCAGCGAAAACTCACGTCCTGCGTGACGTCGATCTTGCCGAGCCAGATCACCTCGCCGCCCGGCCGTACCGCCTCCGCGGTCTGCCGAAACGCGTTGGGATGGCCCGCCGCTTCAAGGATGACGTCGGCGCCGCGGCCGCCCGTCGCCTGCTTTGCGAACTGGACCGGGTCCTCGCGGGCCGCGTTGACGACGTGCGTGGCGCCGAGCTGCCGCGCCAGCGCCAGCTTTGCATCATCGAGGTCGACCGCGATGACAGCACCTGCGCCGGCAAGCCGGGCGCCCTGCACCGCTGCCAGCCCGACCGCGCCGCAGCCGGTGACCATCACGGTATCGCCGTGACCGATGGCGGCGACGTTGAGCGCGGCGCCGACGCCGGTCATGACGCCGCAGCCGATCAGGCACGCGCGGTCGAACGGGATGTCGTTCGGCACGACGATCGCCTGCTGGGCCGGCAGCACGACATATTCCGAGAACGCGCCGAGGAACATCAGCTGCGTCAGCTTGCGTCCGTCCGCGAGCTGCGCCTTCGATGCGCCGTCGAAATGCACGCCTTCCGCACCCCGCGCGAGGTAGGTCTCGCACAGGATCGGCTGCGCGCGGTCGCAGTGAAAGCAGTGCCCGCAATGCGGATTCCAGGACAAGATGACGTGATCGCCGACGCTGATGTCCCGCACCGCGCTGCCGATTTCCTCGACGATGCCTGCCGCCTCGTGCCCGAGGATCATCGGCAAGGGATAGCGCAACGATCCGTCGATGACTTCGAGATCGGTGTGGCAGAGCCCCGCGGCACGCACCTTCACCACGACGTCGGTCGGCATGGGCGGCGCAAGCGATACGCGCTCGACGGAAAGCGGCGTTCCGCTTTGATGCAGCACCGCCGCGCGACAGGTCAGGGTCATCTCAGGAATTCTCTGCCGGGGGCATCAGCACGGGCTCAGGCCGTCTGTCCGGAGCGCAGCGCCGCGACCGCTTCGTCGAGATCGGCCGAAGAGAGCTCCCATTCATTGTCGAAATTGGCGACGACGCGCCGCATGAACGGCTCGTGCAGCGCTTTCGCGGCAGCGGCATCGTGCAGATGGTCATAGAGCAGCGCGAAGGCCAGTTGTGCCGGCTCGGGCCCCTCGTAGCTCCATTCAAACCCGTGCTCGGTGAGACGAAGCTGGTCGTAATGCGGTGACAGCGGCTTGCCGTCGACCAGCACCGAAATGCCGTCGATGGTGCGGTCCCCGGTATAGCTCGCCATCGGATCCTCCCTGTGCTGCAGCATCATATCAGGAGCTCGGTCAGGATCCCGGCGGACGCATCTTGAGGTCCTTCTTGACGACCTCGGGGAAGATCCACATCGCGACCGTGGCGAACACGCCGAGGAAGGCGACCGCATAGCTCGGTCCCTGCTGGCCCAGATAGACCATGAAAAAGTATCCGCAGGCTGCCGTGGCGAGGCAGGCCAGCGACAGCATGAGCTTGATGTGGCTTGGCATCGAGACCTCCCTTCAGGTTATCCACGTGGAAAAGGACGGCGCGGCGACGCGGACCAGCAGCGCGAGCGCGGCGATCATGGCGCAACAGGACAGCCGCAATCCCGCGCGTCCGTCGCGCCACCATTCCGGCAGCGCCTGAAACAGCCCGGGTAGAAACAAGAACAGCACGCCGCCGACGACAACGATTGTGGTCCAGCGCAATTCGGCCAGCGCGAATGCCAGCGTGCCGGCGAGCAGCATCACCCACAATGCGGTGGTCATCGTCACCGGCAGGACGGCGCGCCCGCGCAGCGGGTACATCCCGGCCAGCTGCAGGAAGCCGATGCAGCACACGCTCCACAGCAGGCCGAACCAGGCGAGACCGGCGAGATTGGGCTCAAGCTGCGGCATGCGGCACCGATTGCTCCTTCGCCACGACCCGCGGCGTCCGCGCCGTCCGGCGCATGTCGGTCTTCACATGGCGCGTGCTGTAGCCGTTGAAGATGTGGCCAAGCAGGCCGCGATTGAGATCGGAGGTGCCGAACACATAGTCCATCACCGGGAAGGTCAGGTTCATGTTCCGCTCCATCATGATCGACTGGTTGTGATGGGCGGTATGATGCCGGCGGATGGTGTTGACGAACGGCATGTTGCGCACGAAGGCATTTTCCTCGACGTGGCAGCAGAAATGCATGAACTCGTAGATCAGGTACATCGAGGTCGTCGTGGTGATCAGCAGCCAGCCGGTGTTGGCCGAGATCACAAGGCCCGCGACGATCGCCGGCGGGATCGACATCAGAGTAAACACCACGAGCGCATAGGGCGGGAAGAAGGTGACGCGCCAGTCGTGATGATCGGCGAAGCGCATCTCCTCCTCGGTGAAGAACTGATGGTGCATCAGCGTGTGGCGGCGGTAGATCGCGCGCAGCAAGGGCACATTCGAGGGCCGGTGCATGACGAAGCGATGCACCGCCCATTCGAAGAAGTTTGCGATCAGGAAGACCACGGGAATGGTGAGGTATTCCCACCATTTCACGTCGTGCACATTGGCCAGATAGACGTACAGCGCCGTGAAGCCGATCGTGTAGATCAGCACGACATGCAGCCAGCCATTGTACCAGCCCACCACGCGCTCGCGGTAGGTCGCGCGATATTTGCGCTGGCGGTCGGTCATCCCTGTTGCAGCCAACTCCATCGCGGGTCCCTCCGTCATTGATCTGATATATCAGTAGCACATCAGATGCGGAAGGCAAGCTTCGTCAGCCGCGCGCGGGTCCGGAAAAGAAGATGGTGCGGAACCCGCGCTGGAAGATCAGGAAGGCCTGGCTTGGTTTCGCGCGATCGGGCTGGTCGCGCCCTTCCCGTTCATCTCGGCGGCCCATTGCAGATGGGGGCAGCCCAATGAAAAGGCCGCCCCGGACGGTGTCCGGGGCGGCCTGTGGTATTCGACAGATTCAGAAGATCAGAGCAGGCCCGCGCCGCGCGCCCACTTGTACTTGGCGCCGAGCACCTCGACCGGGAGTTCGGTCGAATAGGCGTAGGCCGGGATGCCGTTCTGGTAGAGATACTCGGCGGCTTCCTCGACCTCGACATCGCCGGCGAGCGAGGCGACGATCGGCTTGACGAAGCCCTTGGCCTCCATCTCCTTCTTCACCTCGACCATGTTGCGCGCGAACACCATCGGCGGCGTCACGATGGTGTGCCAGTAGCCGAGGATCAGCGCGTGGATGCGCTCATCCGACAGGCCGAGCTTGACCGTGTTGACGTAGGTGATCGGCGGCTCGCCGCCGGTGATATCCACAGGATTTCCGGCCGCGCCGAACGGCGGGATGAACTTGCGGAACGCCGCATCGAGGTCCGGCGGCATCTGCATCAGCGACAGGCCATTGTCGACCACGGAGTCGGAGAGCAGCACGCCGGAGCCGCCGGCGCCGGTGATGATCAGCACGTTCTCGCCCTTCGGCGTCGGCAGCACCGGCACGCCGCGGGCGAATTCGAGCAGCTGCCGCAGGCTGCGGGCGCGGATCACGCCCGACTGCTTGAACACGTCCTCGTAGATCTTGTCGTTGCCGGCGAGCGCGCCGGTATGCGACGAGGCCGCCTTCGCGCCCGCAGACGTGCGCCCGGCCTTGAGCACGACCACCGGCTTCTTCTTGGAGACGCGCTTGGCGGCTTCCGCGAAGGCGCGGCCATCCTTCAGGTCCTCGCAGTGCTGCGCGATCAGGTTGGTGTTGGGATCCTGCTCGAAAAAGGCGAGCAGATCGTCCTCGTCGATGTCGGACTTGTTGCCGAGGCCGACGATCGCCGACACGCCCATCTTGGCCGAGCGCGAGAAGCCGATGATCGCCATGCCGATGCCGCCCGACTGCGACGACAGCGCGGCGTGGCCCTTGACGTCATAGGCGGTGCAGAACGTGGCGCAGAGATTGGCCGGGGTATAATAGAAGCCGTAGATGTTCGGCCCCATCAGGCGGATATTGTACTTCTTGCCGACCTCGACGATCTCGGCCTGCAATTCCGGCGCGCCGGCCTCGGCAAAGCCCGAGGGAATCAGCACCGCGCCGGGGATTTTCTTCTCGCCGCATTCGGCGAGCGCGCCGGCGACGAATTTCGCCGGGATCGCGAACACCGCCGTGTCGATCACGCCGGGCACGTCCTTGACGCTCTTGTAGGCCTTGTAGCCGAGGATCTCGTCGGCCTTGGGGTGGATCGGATAGATCTCGCCCTTGTAGCCGCCGTTGATGAGGTTCTTCATCACGGAGTTGCCGATCTTGCCGTCCTCGGCGGAGGCGCCGATCACGGCAACGCCCTTCGGCTGCATGATTCGGTTCATCGCGGCGACGATCTCTTCGGTCGGACGCGGCGCCGGGCGCGGCTTGTAGTTGAAGTCGACGACGATGCGGACGTCGGCCGCGATCGCGTTCTTGCTGGTGGCGAACACCGGGTTGAGGTCGAGCTCGACGATCTCGGGGAAATCGCTGACCAGCTGCGACACCTTGACGATGACGTCGGCGAGCGCCTCGCGATTGACCGCCTCGCCGCCGCGCACGCCCTTCAGCATCTCATGCGCCTGGATGCCGTCGAGCATCGACAGCGCATCGTCCTTGGTCGCGGGCGCGAGGCGGAAGGTGATGTCCTTGAGGATTTCGACCAGCACGCCGCCGAGACCGAAGGCGACCAGCTTGCCGAACGAGCCGTCGGTGATCGAGCCGACGATCACCTCGGTGCCGCCGCCCAGCATCTGCTGGACCTGGATGCCCTCGATCTTGGCGTCGGCCTTGTACTTCCTGGCGTTGGCGAGAATCGTCTCATAGCTCTTCTCGGCCTCGGCGGCGCTCTTGACGCCGACCACCACGCCGCCGGCCTCGGTCTTGTGGAGGATGTCTGGCGAGACGATCTTCATCACGACCGGGAAGCCCATGTCGGAGGCGATGCGGGCGGCCTCGGCCGCCGACTTGGCGACACCCTCTTTCGGCACCGGAATGCCGTAGGCATCGCACACCACCTTGCCTTCAGGCGCGGTGAGGCTCGTGCGCTTGTCGGCCCTGACCGCATCGAGAATTTTGCGGACCGCATCCTTCGAATTTGACATTGGCTTCCTCCTGGGACAGATTTCGTGGCATTTGGTATGCCAAAAACGCAATTGTCAAGGTCGGTCGAGGTCCAAAAAGATCGAAAAATATAGGCAGCTTGACATTCTGGTATTTGGCATGCCAAAAATCTAAGGCAATTTCTTCTGCTAAGAAGACGTCTCCAAGAGGAGGAGACGAGTCGTGCCAGAACCGAAACAGACCAAGGCGTCGCCCACCATGGCTGACACAGACATCGCCATCGTCCGGATCGCGCCGGAGACGAGCTTCAAGAACAAGGCCTATGAGGCCTTGAAGGAAGCGATCCTGAAGATGGACATCTACGCGACGCCGGAGCCGGTGATGCTCGACGAGCGCGCACTGTCCGAGCGCCTCGGCGTCAGCCGCACGCCGATCCGCGAAGCGATCGCGATGCTCGAGCAGGACGGATTCGTGAAAACCGTGCCGCGCCGCGGCATCGTCGTGGTCCGCCGTACCAAGGCGGAGATCGTCGACATGATCCGCGCCTGGGCGGCGCTGGAGAGCATGGCGGCGCGCTTGATCACGACCACCGCGCGCAAGAAGGACATCTCGGCGCTGCGCGACTTCTTCAAGGACTTCAGCGACGATCGCCTGCCGCAGGATCACGTCGAGGAATATTCCAAGGCCAACATCGCGTTCCACCAGGCGCTGATCTCGCTGTCGGAATCGCCTGTTCTGGTCGACCTCACCAATGACCTGCTGCTGCATGTGCGCGGCTATCGCCAGCTCACGATCGGCCGCAAGGACCGCACCGCGACCTCGCTGCCCGAGCATCTCGGGATCATCGAGGCGCTGGAAGCGCGCGACACCGAGCTCGCCGAGAAGCGCGCGCGCGACCACACGCTTGGGCTTGCCGCCTACGTCGAGGCGCACGGCCAAGAGTTATTCACGTAGAGAACCGTTCACTTAAGTTTGAGAGTCCACACCCGCTTCAGACGACAATCAGATCGTCCGAACAAAGAACGACCAGGGAGACGATGCCGATGCTGAATACCGCTACGAAGTCCGAGGCACCGGGCACCGAGCAAGAACTGACCGATGGCTTCCATCTCGTCATCGATGCGCTCAAGCTCAACGGCATCGACACCATCTATGGTGTGCCGGGTATCCCGATCACGGACCTGGGCCGCATGGCCCAGGCGGCGGGCATTCGCGTGCTCTCGTTCCGCCACGAGCAGAATGCCGGCTATGCGGCTTCGATCGCCGGCTTCCTGACCAAGCGGCCCGGCGTCTGCCTCACGGTGTCCGCGCCCGGCTTCCTCAACGGCCTCACCGCGCTCGCCCACGCCACCACCAACTGCTTCCCGATGATCCTGGTCTCGGGCTCGTCCGAGCGCGAGATCGTCGATTTGCAGCAGGGCGACTATGAAGAGATGGACCAGCTCGCGATCGCCAAGCCGCTGTGCAAGGCCGCGTTCCGCGTGCTGCACGCCCAGGACATCGGCATCGGCCTCGCGCGCGCGATCCGCGCCGCGGTGTCGGGCCGTCCGGGCGGCGTCTATCTCGACCTGCCCGCAAAGCTGTTCTCGCAGGTGATGAACGCCGACGCCGGCCAGAAGTCGCTGGTCAAGGTGGTCGACGCCGCGCCCGAGCAGATCCCCTCCCCGTCTTCGGTCAAGCGCGCGCTGGAAGTGCTGAAGAGCGCGAAGCGTCCGCTCATCATCCTCGGCAAGGGCGCGGCCTACGCGCAGGCCGACGAGGCGATCAAGAATTTCGTCGAGAAGAGCGGCGTGCCGTTCCTGCCGATGAGCATGGCCAAGGGCCTGCTGCCCGATCTGCATCCGCAATGCGCGGGTGCGGCGCGCTCGACGGTGCTGAAGGAAGCCGACGTCGTGATGTTGATCGGCGCCCGCCTCAATTGGCTGCTCTCGCATGGCAAGGGCAAGACCTGGGGTGAAGCTCCGAAGAAGTTCATCCAGGTCGACATCGAGCCGAAGGAAATGGATTCCAACGTCGAGATCGTCGCCCCCGTGGTCGGCGACATCGGTTCCTGCGTCTCGGCGTTCCTCGACGCCATGGGCGCGAACTGGACCGCGGCGCCGTCCGACTGGCTCTCGACCATCGCCAAGAAGCGCGACGACAACGTCGCCAAGATGGCGCCGAAGCTGATGAGCAACGCTTCGCCGATGGATTACCATGGCGCGCTCGGCGCGCTGCGCGCGATCATCGCGGAGCGTCCGGACACCATCTTCGTCAACGAGGGCGCCAACACGCTCGACCTCGCCCGCGGCGTTGTCGACATGCACAAGCCGCGCAAGCGGCTCGACGTCGGCACCTGGGGCGTGATGGGCATCGGCATGGGCTATTCGATCGCCGCTGCGGTCGAGACCGGCCTGCCCGTGCTCGCGGTCGAAGGCGACAGCGCGTTCGGGTTCTCGGGCATGGAGATCGAGACCATCTGCCGCTACAGGCTGCCGATCTGCGTCGTGATCTTCAACAATGACGGCATCTATCGCGGCACCGACGTCAACAGCGCCGGCGACGATCCGGCGACCACCGTGTTCGTCAAGGGCTCGCGCTACGACAAGATGATGGAAGCCTTCGGCGGCGTCGGCGTCAACGCCACCTCGCCGGACGAGTTGAAGCGCGCGGTCAATGCAGCGCTGGATTCCGGCAAGCCGACGCTGATCAACGCGGTGATCGATCCGGCGGCGGGCTCGGAGAGCGGCCGCATCGGCAACCTCAATCCGCAGAGCGTTCTGCAGAAGAAGAAGTAACCCCTAACCCCATCACTCCCTGCGGGTGCAGGGGCATATAGAGTACGGAGCAAACATTATGACCAAGGCGCTGAAGGGCGTTCGCATTCTCGATTTCACCCACGTCCAGTCGGGTCCGACCTGCACGCAATTGCTGGCCTGGTTCGGCGCCGACGTGATCAAGGTCGAGCGTCCCGGCGTCGGCGACATCACGCGCGGCCAGCTGCAGGACATCCCGAACGTGGACAGCCTGTATTTCACCATGCTGAATCACAACAAGCGCTCGATCACGCTCGACACCAAGAACCCGAAGGGCAAGGAAGTGTTGACCGCGCTGATCAAGCAGTGCGACGTGCTGGTCGAAAACTTCGGCCCCGGCGTGCTCGATCGCATGGGCTTCCCCTGGGAGAAGATCCAGGCCATCAACCCGAAGATGATCGTCGCCTCGATCAAGGGTTTTGGCCCCGGCCCGTATGAGGACTGCAAGGTCTACGAGAACGTCGCGCAGTGCACCGGCGGCGCTGCCTCGACCACCGGCTTCCGCGACGGCCTGCCGCTGGTCACCGGCGCGCAGATCGGCGACAGCGGCACCGGGTTGCATCTAGCGCTCGGCATCGTCACCGCGCTGTACCATCGCACCCACTCCGGCAAGGGCCAGCGCGTCACCGCCGCGATGCAGGACGGCGTGCTCAACCTCGCCCGCGTCAAGCTGCGCGACCAGCAGCGGCTCGCCCACGGTCCGCTGAAGGAATACAGCCAGTTCGGCGAAGGCATTCCGTTCGGCGATGCCGTGCCGCGCGCCGGCAACGATTCCGGCGGCGGCCAGCCCGGCCGCATCCTGAAGTGCAAGGGCTGGGAGACCGACCCGAACGCCTACATTTACTTCATCACCCAGGCCCCGGTCTGGGAGAAGATCTGCGACGTGATCGGCGAGCCGACCTGGAAGACCGATCCGAACTACGCCAAGCCGCCGGCCCGCCTGCCGCGCCTCAACGAGATCTTCGCCCGCATCGAGCAGTGGACGATGACCAAGACCAAGTTCGAGGCGATGGAGATCCTCAACAAGGACGACATCCCCTGCGGTCCGATCCTGTCGATGAAGGAGATCGCCGAAGACCAGTCGCTGCGCGCGACCGGCACCGTGGTCGAGGTCGATCACCCGACCCGCGGCAAGTACGTCTCGGTAGGCAACCCGATCAAGCTCTCGGATTCGCCGAGCGACGTTCAGCGCTCGCCGCTGCTCGGCGAGCACACCGACGAGATCCTGCGCGAGGTGCTCGGCTTCAGCGATCACCAGGTCGCCGAGATCCACGACTCCGGCGCGCTCGACCCGCCGCGCAAGCAGGCGGCCGAGTAAACGCAGCGCTCAAGCAGAAACACGAATGGCCGCGGGCAACCGCGGCCATTTTGTTTTGGGAGGAACTTGCGGTCCCGCGCCGCTGTCGACCGCACGCCGGATCAACCACCCTCGCCACTCTCGCCTTCGCCGCCCTCATCGCCAGGCACATATTCCAGGATATCGCCCGGCCGGCAGTCCAGCTCGCGGCAGATTGCCGACAGCGTCGAGAAGCGCATCGCCTTCGCCTTGCCGGTCTTCAGGATCGACAGGTTCTGGATCGAAATGCCGATCGCGTCCGCGAGGTCTCCGAGGCGGCGCTTGCGCTTTGCAAGCATGACATCGAGGTTCACCACGATGGGCACAAGCATCACCCTCAGATCGTCAGATCGTTTTCGGACTGCAACAGGATGGCCTGCTCGATCACGAATTTCAGCGCCATCAGGAACACGCCGCCTGCGACCGTGCCGACGTCGACGCCGTAGCTCGGCAGGAAGAATTTGATGTCGCCAAGCTGATACAGCGCATAGGTCACCGCGATGGTCGTGATCGTATCCACAAACGGCCAGACCACCAGGAAGATCCCCATCCACCAGACACCCTGCAGCGTTTCGGACACGAAGATCCGTCCGTTGGCGAATCGGTTCACCATGCGATGCAGGATGCCGATCAGCACGGCGTAAAACGATACCCCAAGCGCGAACAGCGACCAGAACAACACCTGGCCCTTGGCGGACATGGTCAGCGGGTTGGCGACGATGCTGGCGCACTTCGCCTGGTCGCCGATCAGGCTCTCGGCGATCGTCGCCGACGCCGTGGTGGTGCGGTAATAGGCCAGCCACAACACCACCGGCAACGCCGCCCATATCAACCAGAACGCCCGATCGAGCCTGCGAAACCAGAGCTGGCGCTGCTCACGAACCGATTTCCCCATCGCACCCATCCGAAAAATTCTTTGCCAAAAAGCCGGTACGGCCGGATTGCATCATGCCCAGGCAATGTCATTGACTCAACCTTAAACGCGATTTATTTCATGTTTATCATGAAATTTTTCATGAAGAAGGTGGATGATGACGGTAATCCCAGACCAAAACGGCCTGCGCAAGGCCCTGAAGCAATTGATCCACGCTCACCTCACGCGCCGCCTGATCGTGGCCACGTTCCACATCCCGCTGCTCGGCAGCCCCGCCGATGCCGCCAAGGCGAGCGACAAGGCCAACGATCCGGCCGGCGTCTGGCTGACCCAATCCGGCGACGCCAGGATCAAGGTCCACCGCTGCGGCAGCGCGCTGTGCGGCCGCGTCGTCTGGTTGAAGGAGCCGACGGACAAGGCCACCGGCAAGCCGCAGCTCGACGACAAGAATGCCGATCGCGCGCAGCGCACCCGACCGGTCATAGGCATGTCGCTGTTCATCAACATGCAGCCCGCCGGCCCGAACAAATGGGCCGGCCGGATCTACAACGCCGACGACGGCAAGACCTATGAGAGCTCGGTGACGCTGGTGTCGCCGGGCACGCTGAACGTTCGCGGCTGCATGGGAACGCTGTGCGCCGGCGAAGACTGGACGCGGTGAAGCGGTGAAGGGAATGCGGTGAAGGGACTTGGCCCCGACCCTTCATCGGCCAAGAAGAAAAGCAAACCCGCTCACTCGAGGCCGCCGCATTTGGGCGGCCTTCTTTTATGAACTCGCCGCCCGCCCTCAGCCTTCCACGCCGAGCTTCCACAGCGGCGGCAGATCGGCGAAGGGCGGCGTGGTGTGGGCGATGACGATCGCGGCGCGCCGGCTGTCGGAATCGATCTTGCTGTTGATCGCCTTGACGTGCGCCTTCACGGCATCGAGCCCGACGCCGAGGATAGCAGCGATCTCTTCGTTCGACTTGCCCTGCGCGATCCACGACGCCACCTAGATCTGGCGCGGCGTCAGCGCGGGAAATGCCAGACGCAGGCGGTCGCTCGGTGTCAGCGCCGCCAGCGTTCGCTCCTGCGCCTGGCGGTAGCCGCGTAGGATGTGCGGACGAAAACCCTGCATCCGGTCGCGCTCCTCGTCGCTTGAACGCCGGCCGTCCCACCACGCGATGCCCGACAACCGTGACCACATAACCGGCGTGCTCGAACGCGATCCCCATGATCCGCCGCGCCCCCGACGGCAGGAACACCTCCTTGGCAATCGGCAGCTCGACGAATTCCTCGTCGCTGAAGAAATCCGACTCGCGCAGCGCGCGTTCGCCATAGAACGCCGGATCGTGCTGCCAGAACGGATGCGAGTGCATGTGCTTCGCAAACGCCTGCATGCCGCGGGCACGAACCTCCGGATCGTCGCCGACCGAAATCAACGACCGGAAATCCCAGCTCGGACGATGGAACTCGGTGAAGCTCACCACCTCCGCATCGACCAGGCGGCCGACGCCGGCGAACAGGCGGTGGCGTGGCAGTACGCCTTCGGCGACGTGACCCCGACATCGGCGCTCGCGTTCCAGGGCCTGGGAACCGGATTCACCGTGGCCGGCGTGCCGCTGGCGCGGAACGCGGCACTGGTCGAAGGCGGCCTCGACCTGCGGGTCACACCGCAGGCCAGCATCGGCATCGCCTATGTCGGCCAGCTTGCCGACCGGGTCCAGGACCACTCGGTAAAGGCCAGTTTTAGCTGGAAATTCTGACCCGGCGTCGCCGCCGGGCTCCGCCCCATCCACGCCGATCCGGAATCCGATCAGCCGATTTTGCTGCATTGCACAGTCGTGCATGCTGCTATGCAAACAAGTCCGTTGTATCTGGCATCTGGTATACATAATTTGGCTGCAGATGATGAGCCGGCCCATTGCTGGCCTCCAAGGAAAGGGGACACCAATGTCCAAGACCACTGTACTGACGCTCGCGCCCTCCTCCACCCTGTTCGGCCGCCTGCTGGCCTCGATCGACCGCCTGCTGATGAAGAGCGCGGAGATCTCGAATCGCAACGGCGACCTGCCGCGCTTCGGCCTCTAAGCCAAGGGATTTCCGGCGCTCTCCGCCGGATGCAGCTTTCGTCGCAAGATGCGACCGGACATTGAACCTTCGACCAATGGCCCCGATTTTCGGGGCCATTTCCTTGCGCGCTGAACTACTCTCCCGGGGTGCCCGGGCTGAGTCCTGTGCGGCATAAGCGCGCGCTGCCCCTGCGACAGCTTGAACCTTGGCATATCGGATACCAAGATAGCCATCGCGCGCTCATAAGCAACGACAAGGGGCGCACTGGGAGGATCTATGTCGGACATGGTTCAGGCAACTGCGGCCCCAGCGGCCGCGCGTGTCAGCGACACCTATCGCTGGATGCAACTCGCGATCGGCGTCGCCGCGATGGTGATGATCGCAAATTATCAATACGGGTGGACATTCTTCGTCCCCGACATCCAGAAGAAATTCGGATGGGATCGCGCATCGATCCAATGGGCCTTCACGCTGTTCGTGCTGTTCGAGACCTGGCTGGTGCCGGTCGAAGGCTGGTTTGTCGACAAATACGGTCCGCGCATCGTCGTGCTGGTCGGCGGCATCCTCTGCGCACTCGGCTGGGCGATCAACGCCCAGGCGACGTCGCTGAACGGCTACTATCTCGGCATGATCATCGCCGGCATCGGCGCCGGCGGCGTCTACGGCACCTGCGTCGGCAACGCGCTGAAATGGTTTCCGGATAAGCGCGGACTTGCCGCGGGCATCACCGCTGCCGGCTTCGGCGCAGGCTCGGCGCTCACGGTCGCGCCGATCCAGGCGATGATCAAGGACTCCGGCTTCCAGACCACCTTCCTGTATTTCGGTCTCGGCCAGGGCATCATCATCGTGCTGCTCTCCTTCTTCCTGCTGGCGCCGAAGGCCGGACAGGTGCCGGCCGTCGTGGCGAACGCCAACATCATCCAGACCCGGCGTAACTATCAGCCGACCGAAGTGCTGCGGCAGCCGATCTTCTGGCTGATGTACTTCATGTTCGTGATCGTCGGCGCCGGCGGCCTGATGGTGACGGCGAACCTGAAGCCGATCGCGGTCGACTGGAAGGTCGACAGCGTGCCGGTCACGCTGATGGCGGTGACGATGACGGCCGTCACCTTCGCGGCAACCATCGACCGCGTCCTCAACGGCCTGACGCGTCCGTTCTTCGGCTGGATCTCCGACATGATCGGCCGCGAGAACACGATGTTCATCGCCTTCGGCATGGAAGGCATCGGCATCTGGATGCTCTACCTCTGGGGACACGACCCGGTTTGGTTCGTGCTGCTCTCGGGCTTCGTGTTCTTTGCCTGGGGCGAGATCTACTCGCTGTTCCCCTCGACCTGCACCGATACGTTCGGCGCCAAGTTCGCCACCACGAATGCGGGCCTGCTCTACACCGCGAAGGGCACCGCGGCGCTCTTGGTGCCGATCGCCAACTACATGCAGCAATCGTCGGGCAACTGGGACAAGGTGTTCATCATCGCGGCAGGCGCCAACATCCTCGCCTCGCTGCTCGCGATCATGCTGCTCAAGCCCTGGCGAAAAATCGTGGTCGCGAAATCGGCTACGGCTTGAGCAACCGCCTCACCACAGCCTGCGAAGCGCCTGGCCAAAAGCCGGGCGCTTTTCATTTTGGCTGGCCACGAGATGCCGTCTGGACCGGCGCGTCGAATGTCAGATTTGCTGCGTTGCAGCGGAATGAAGGGCTTGCTTTCTGGAATATAGTATACCAACTTCCGCCGGGCGCTTGCGACGCCACAATAATTGCGACACTCGGTCACAAGACCAGCGCGCTCGGGAGGACTTGATGGTTTCCAGCAATACTGCCGTCACACAAGCTCAACCTTCGTCCAGCGGCTTCCGCTGGCTGCAGCTCGTCATGGGCATCGTCTGCATGGCGATGATCGCGAACCTGCAATATGGCTGGACGCTGTTCGTCGATCCGATCGACGGCGCGCATCACTGGGGCCGCGCGGCGATCCAGTTCGCCTTCACGATCTTCGTGGTGACCGAGACCTGGCTGGTGCCGGTCGAGGCCTGGTTCGTCGACAAATACGGCCCGCGGCTCGTCATCATGTTCGGCGGCATCATGATCGCGCTCGCCTGGGTGTTGAACTCCTATGCCGACTCGCTCGCCCTGCTCTACACCGCCGCCGTGTTCGGCGGCATCGGCGCCGGTGCGGTGTACGGCACCTGCGTCGGCAACGCGCTGAAGTGGTTTCCCGATCGCCGCGGCCTCGCCGCCGGCGCAACCGCGGCCGGCTTCGGCGCCGGCGCCGCGCTCACGGTGGTGCCGATTGCAAAGATGATCGCCGCGAGCGGCTATCAGACCGCGTTCTTCGATTTCGGCATCGGACAGGGATTGATCGTCTTCCTGCTCGCCTTCTTCATCCAGCCGCCCGCGGTCTCGATCCCGCCGAAGAAGAAGCAGCTCAATCTGCCGCAGACCAAGGTCGACTTCACGCCGCCGCAGGTGCTGCGCAGCCCGATCTTCTGGGTGATGTATCTGGTGTTCGTGATGGTCGCCGCCGGCGGCCTGATGGCGGCGGCGCAGATCGCGCCGATCGCGCACGACTACAAGATCGCGAACACGCCGGTCACGCTCGCCGGCTTCCAGATGGCCGCGCTGACCTTTGCGATCTCGCTCGACCGCATCTTCGACGGTTTCGGACGGCCGTTCTTCGGTTGGGTGTCCGACAATATCGGCCGCGAGCACACCATGTTCATTGCGTTCGGCACCGGCGCGCTGATGCTGCTCACGCTATCCACCTGGGGTCACAACCCGGTGGTGTTCGTGCTGGCGACCGCGGTCTATTTCGGCGTGTTCGGGGAGATCTACTCGCTGTTCCCGGCGACCTGCGGCGACACCTTCGGCTCGAAGTTCGCGACCACCAACAACGGCATGCTCTACACCGCGAAGGGCACCGCAGCGCTCTTGGTGCCTGCCGCCAGCATCGTTGCCGCCAGCTATGGCTGGCAGGCGGTGTTCGTGATCGCGGTCGCCCTCAACGCCACCGCGGCGCTGATGGCGCTGTTCGTGATCAAGCCGATGCGCCGCGCCTTCATCAATGGCAACGAGGCTGCCGCCGCGGAAGAGACCGCGACGGGCGCCAAGACGGCTTAACAAGACGGCTTAACAAGACGGCTTGGCTAAAGACCACCTGATCAGGACCGCTTGGTCCCGACATTTCCCCGGAGACTGATGGAGGCGCATTTCGGTGCGCCTCTTCTCTTTTTTGCCAGCTCAGGGATGCCAGATGCCACCACGCTTAGTGCGGCAGATCGCCCGCGCCGCCCACGGCCGCTCACAATTGTCGGAAATGTCAGCAAACCTGCCTATTTAAGCATTTTGCTGATGGTAGATTTCTGTGACAGCCACGTTGACAATTGGCATTTTGTATACCAGACTCCAGTCAACGATAACCCAGGAGGTTGCCATGCAAGTCGGAGATATCCTGCGCAAGAAGACCCCCCGCGTCGCCACGGTGCGCATGAACGAGACGGTGGCGATCGCCGCGCAACTGATGCGCGCCAGCAATATCAGCGCGCTCGTGGTCAAGGATGTCGTTCGCACCGAGGGTAACACCGCCGTCGGCATGTTCACCGAGCGCGACGTGGTGCGCGCGATCGCCGAGCACGGTGCGGCGGGCGCAAGCATGAAGGTGTCGCAGTTCGTGTCGGTGCAGCAGCTGGTGTCGTGCACATCGAGCGACACGCTCGAGCACATCCGTCATCTCATGACCAAGCACCACATTCGCCACGTGCCCGTCATCGACAATTACAGCCTGATCGGCGTCGTCAGCATGCGCGACATCGCCGCCGCATTCGACGAGGAGACCGCCGCGTCGAAGAAGGACGCCGTGCCGGCGTAACAAGCGCCTGCTTTGCCTTGCTCTCAGCCAGGCGCTGCGTGTTCGATCACCAGCGCCTGAACAGATGACGAAAGATTTCCGTCCCGCCCTCGCCCGACCGCCGCGGCCTGTCATTTCCGCATGGGCGCGCCGCAGGTCGCCGGTAGACAATTGCCGGACAGGACTGCATCCTTCCCCTCGACATCCATAACAACACCGTGCGCCGCCGTCCGCGACACGGAAAATCCTGATGGAAACGAGGGCAGAATGATCAAGACACGTTTCACCGAAATGTTCGGCGTCGACCACCCGATCGTGCAGGGCGGCATGCAATGGGTCGGGCGCGCCGAGCTGGTTGCCGCCGTCGCCAATGCCGGCGCGCTCGGCATGATCACCGCGCTGACGCAGCCGACGCCGGACGATCTGCGCAAGGAAATCGCGCGCTGCCGCGAGCTGACCGACAAGCCGTTCGGCGTCAACCTGACCATCCTGCCCGCGATCAAGCCGCCGCCCTATGCCGAGTATCGCCAGGCCATCATCGAGAGCGGCATCAAGATCGTCGAGACCGCCGGCAACAAGCCGCAGGAACATGTCGACGAGTTCAAGAAGCACGGCATCAAGGTGCTGCACAAATGCACCAGCGTGCGCCACGCGCTGTCCGCCGAGCGGATGGGCGCCGACGCGATCTCGATCGACGGCTTTGAATGCGCCGGCCATCCCGGCGAGGACGACACCCCCGGCCTGATCCTGATCCCCGCCGCCGCCGACAAGGTGAAGATCCCGATGATCGCTTCCGGCGGCTTCGGCGATGCGCGCGGCCTGGTCGCAGCGCTCGCGCTCGGCGCCGAAGGCATCAACATGGGCACGCGCTTCATGTGCACCAAAGAGAGCCCGATCCATCAGCTGGTGAAGGAACGCATCGTCGCCAATGACGAGCGCGAGACCGAGCTGATCTTCCGCACCATGCGCAACACCTCGCGCGTCGCCAAGAACGCGATCTCGACCAAGGTCGTGCAGATGGAGAAGGAAGGCGCCAAGTTCGAGGATGTGCGCGAGCTGGTCGCCGGCGCCCGCGGCAAGATGGTCTACGCGTCGGGCGATGCCGACGAAGGCATCTGGTCGGCCGGCCAGGTGCAGGGCCTGATCCACGACATTCCGTCCTGCGCCGAGCTGGTGTCGCGCATCGTCCACGAAGCGGAAGCCATCATCAGCGAACGGCTGGAAGCGATGATGTCTGGCGGCAAGCGCCAAGCCGCGGAATAGGCCGGAGCGGAGCACGAGTGTTATCCGTCACCCTGAGGAGCGCGAAGCGTGTCTCGAAGGGTCAACGGCCACCAGCCGGGCCGTCCATCCTTCGAGGGCCGCTGAAAAAGCGGCCACCTCAGGATGACGGAATTCAAGTCATCTCGCGTTAGACACAAACGAGAAGAAGCCCATGAAAGCCTATGTCTACGGCCCTAACGGCCCTGAAATCACCGACGTTGCGAAGCCCGTGCCGAAGGGCACCCAGGTGCTGGTCAAGGTTCATGCCTGCGGGCTGAACCGCGCCGATCTCGGCATGACCAAGGGCCATGTCCACGGCGCGGCCGGCGGCGTCGGCACCGTGCTCGGCATGGAATGGGCCGGCGAGGTCGCCGAGCTCGGCCCCGATGCCAAAGGCGTCAAGGTCGGCGACAAGATCATGGGCTCCGGCGGCGCGGCATTCGCAGAATACACGCTGGCCGATCACGGCCGACTGTTCCGCGCGCCCTCCAACATGAACTTCGACGAGGCCGCAACCCTGCCCGTCGCGCTCGCCACCATGCACAACGCCGTCGTCACCAACGGCGCGCTGCAGCCGGGCCAGAGCGTGCTGATCCAGGGCGCAAGCTCCGGCGTCGGGCTGATGGCGATGCAGATCGCCAAGCTGAAGGGCGCCAAGCTCGTGGTGGGCTCATCGACCGACGCGATGCGT
Source organism: Bradyrhizobium sp. USDA 4503 (assembly GCF_054055815.1). Taxonomy (NCBI): domain Bacteria; kingdom Pseudomonadati; phylum Pseudomonadota; class Alphaproteobacteria; order Hyphomicrobiales; family Nitrobacteraceae; genus Bradyrhizobium; species Bradyrhizobium sp. USDA 4503. The sequence goes on along the minus strand of NZ_JBSRXS010000001.1, from coordinate 197,778 downwards.
CGCGGCCGACTGAAGGAGTTCGGCGCCGATCTCGCGGTGGACTCGAAGGATCCCGGCTGGGTCGATCAGGTGCTGAAGGCGACATCAGGCGAAGGCGTCGACCTGATCGTCGACCAGGTTTCCGGACCGGTCGCGAACCAGAACCTCAAGGCGACCAAGGTCAAGGGCCGCATCGTCAATGTCGGCCGGCTTGGCGGCACCCACGGCGACTTCAACTTCGACCTGCACGCGGCGCGCCGCATCCAGTATATCGGCGTCACCTTCCGCACCCGCTCGATCGAGGAAATCCGCGCGATCTTCGACGAGGTGCGCAAGGACATCTGGCCCGCGGTCGAGGCACGCAAGCTGCAGTTGCCGATCGACCAGGTCTACAAATTCGCCGACATCGGCAAGGCGTTCGAACACATGGAAGCCAACAAGCACCTCGGCAAGATCGTGGTGACGCTGTAGCAGCAGCCTCCGGCGATTGTCATCGTCACCGCGAGCAAAGGGCGGATCAGCCAACGGGCCCGGGAATCCAATAGTCCCCCGCAAGCGGGCTGACCTTGACGCCACTGATGACTCCGAGCTCCAGGCTTGGATCGAAATAGCGCATCGTCCGCTCATTGAGGTCAATGATGCGGCCAGGCTTGAGTGGCCCCACGTCATTTATCTTCACGATGACCTTCTTGCCGACGGCCTCGACGAGGGCATATTTCGGCCTCGCGCCAAATTGGACCCCACCAAACTTCCGGCGCAGACTCGTCTTGATGGCAGCCGCCCAGACCGAGTGATCATAGCGCTCGCCGGAGGCTGTGCTCGGACCGCCCTCCTCCTTGCCGGGCTTGAACGGATTGTACATGGATGCCGCGCCAACGATTGCATCCCCACACGCGGCATTGACGACGGCGCTTGAATGAACCGCAGCGATTTCACTTCGAGCAGCGGTGCCAGAAAAGGCGAGCGCAACCAGGGCGCCGCAAATCGCGGCGCTCGAGCCGAACAGCATCATAACTCCTTGATTGATTTTCTTCGATCGTCCGGTTCCCGATGCCGCAAAACATGGTCAAGCGAACGCGGAGGCGTTAGCGCGTGCCAATTCCTTGCGGATTCGTGCCAGTTCCGGCGGTGGAACCATCGTGAAGACCTGGGCGGCCCTCACACCGTGTTTTTCAGTTTCTCGCTCGACTAAAACAGAGATTGCGTCAGCAAAATGACTGAATGGAGCTGTCTTCGACAGCGCGTGAGGAGTGTATCGTCACCTTCCGCACCCGCTCGATCGCGGAAATCCGCGCGATCTTCGGCGAAGGTGCGCATAGCGAAGCGGCGCGAAGCAAGTGCTCCGCGCCGCTTGACCGTATGATTATCGTATGATTATCGCGACGTTCCCCCTCGCCCCGTCGTGGCGGATTGAGCCGTCTGGTTCGGCGTCACGATATTGAACCAGAAGTCGAACGTGTCGAGATACGACACGAGATCGCGCAGCCTGGTCTGGTCTCCGCTGACCTTCACCGCGCCGGCCGAGATGGCATCATCAAACCTGGTTTGCTGCAGGATGATGCTGTTCAGCGTATCCCGCGACAACGCGACCGTCGCATCGGCATTGTTGGACTTCATGTTCGCCGTGTGGTTCAGCACTCCGTTCTTCAGTTCGACGAAGTAGTTGCCGTCCTTGCCGAACTCGAAGTTGAGCTTCGCATGCGCGTTGCCGGCCTTCTCCGCGTTGAGGCGAACCCCGAGATAGTCGAAGAACAAATCTGCGGACATCGCGCGCACCGTATCGGGGCTCGCGGTGTTCGGCGTCGGCAGCTTGGCGACACCGTTGCGCAGCTCCTGGGCGCCGGTCAGGTAGAAGTTGCGCCACGGTCCGGACTCGGCCTGATAGCCGAGCTGCTCGAGCGCGTCGGCTTCGAGATTCTTGGCGGCCTGATTGTCGGGATCGGCGAACACGACGTGGTGGACGGCTTGAGCCACCCAGCGATATTCGCCCTTGTCGTAGGAAGCCTTGGCCTTCTTCAGAACCTCGTCGCTGCCGCCCATGAACTCGACGTACTTCTTGCTCGCCTCGACCGGCGGCAGTTCGTGCAGGGTGGCCGGGTTGCCGTCGAACCAGCCAAGATAAAGAACATAGGTGGCGGCCACGTCATGATAGATCGAGCCGTAGTAACCACGGTTTGCCCAGACGTTGGCGAGGCTGTCAGGCATTTTGAATCCGTCGGCGATCTCGCGCATCGTCATGCCGTGGTTGACCATGCGCAAGGTCTGGTCGTTGATGAAGCGGTAAAGGTCGCGCTGGCTCTCCAGAAGTGAGACCACCTTGTCATTGCCCCATGTCGGCCAGTGATGCTGCGCAAACACCACGTCGACCTTGTCGCCCCACATCACCAGCGCCTGGTTGAGGTACTTCGACCAGGGGAGCGGCTCGCGAATTTTGGCGCCGCGAAGCGAATATGTATTGTGCAGCGTGTGGGTCGCGTCCTCGGCGGATTCCATCGCCTTCTTTTCCTCGATGAACCACATCATCTCCGACGGCGCTTCCGAACCGGGCGCCATCAGAAATTCGTAGGTCAAGCCGTCGATCTTCTCTTTCTGTCCGGTTTCCTTGATGATGTTGGTCGGCGCGATGAGCGTGACCGTGCCTGCCGAGGTCGTGGTGCCGAGACCCGCGCCGACCTGACCTTTCGGATCCGCCTTGAGCAGGTTGCCGTACATGTAGCTGGCGCGCCGGCTCATCGCGGTGCCAGCCATGACGTTCTCGGCGACCGCAGCCTCCAGGAATCCATCCGGCGCGTAGATCTTGACCTTGCCGGACTGGACGTCGTCCTCGCTGGTGACGCCCCGCACACCACCATAGTGATCGACGTGGCTGTGGGTGTAGATCACGGCCTTGACGGGTTTGTTTCCGCGCTTCGAGCGGTACAGGTCGAGCGCCACCTTTGCCGTCTCTGCCGACACGAGCGGATCGACGATTGTAATGCCCTCGCTGCCCTCGATGATCGTCATGTTCGACAGGTCCTGATTGCGGACCTGATAGATGCCGTCGGTCACCTCGAACAAGCCGGAGATGTTGATCAGCCGGGATTGTCGCCACAGGCTTGGGTTGACCGTATCGGGGGCCGTCGCGTCGCTGATGAAGCCGTACTGCTGCGGGTTCCAGATCGCGTTGCCCGTGCTTCCCTTAATTGCCTCGGAAGGCAGCGCGGCCATGAAGCCTTTGTTCGCGGCGTCGAAATCGGAGGTGTCGTTAAACGGCAGCTGTTTCAGCAAGACCGAATTTGCCTGCTTGGTCGCATCGGCCGCGCCATTGCGCAAATCTTGAGTCTGTGCCGCAGCCGTACCGATCAGCCCCGCGCTGACAAGCCCGAGGATTGACGCCTTCGCGAAAACGCTCCTCATGTGGCCTCTTCCTTCTGCATTGGATATTGGTCCACTCCCTGAGCACCGAGAGCATCGCCGCCAAACACGCCCAGAGGGCAATCGTTCCACCCGAAGTTGCGACGTCGAAACATGTCCGGCAGCATCCGTCCGCATGGCTGCGCGCTCTGGCACAAGCTGCACACCAACGCTGCGGGCTGAGCGGTCAAAAAAGATGTCTGGCGCGCGAAATCACGCTCCGAGTAGCCCTGCATGCCGCGATGGCCGGCTCTGAGGCGAGGCGCCGCGCACCGGCCATGCCGAGAGAGCGCTGTTTTGCCGCACACGCTCGCGTCCTGGCGGCGGCGAACCGTTCGCATTTTACGCAAACGGACGACCGACCGAAGGGGGTTCCCTGTTGCGGAAGCGAAGCATCGGCTACGGCCGAAATGCCGTCCCTGCGAGCGCTACGACTGGTCCGACTTCGCACCCGGTCTGACCTGTGTGATGGCGACGCCGGAGATCGCGAGCAGTCCGCCGACAACCAGTTTCGGCGTCACCTGGTCGCCAAGGAACAGCACGCTCGAGATCAAAGCGAACACCGGAAGCAGCAGACCGAAGGGCGCGACACGGGCCATGGAGCAGCGGGCGATCAGCCAGAACCACAGGCCGAACCCGACAATGCCGCCGATGAAGACGGTGTAGGCGAGCGCCAGCCAGCCCCGTTGATCCGCAGTGCCAAGGCTCGCCAGCTGTCCGTATTCCAGCAACAGCGACATCAACATCACCTGCGGCACCGTGAGCAGCGACGACCACCCCATCAGCATCAGGGGATCAAACGGGCCGTAGCGTTTCGTCAGGACGGTGGACACCGCGAATGCGAACGCCGCGGCAACCACGAGCAGCAGCGGCAGCACGTTTGCCGACAGCCCCGGCCCCGCCGCCAGCACCACCACGCCGACGAACGCCAGCACCACGCCAGCGGATGTGACGAGCGACGGCCGCTCCGCGAGCAGCGGCCAGGCGAGCAGCACGGTGAACGGCGGGGCGAGTTGATAGGCGACCGCCGACATGCTCCCCGAGCCGAGCCCAAGGCCGACATAGAACAGTCCGAAGTTCAGTCCGCCGAGGAAAACCGAAATAGCTGAGACAGGGCCGAGTTGTTGGCGTGTCGGCCTTCTGACGAACGGAACAAGCAGCAGCGCGATGGCCAGGAAACGCAGTCCGAGGAAGAACAGCGGCGGAAACTCGGTGACGCCGACCTTGATGACCACGAACTGATAACCCCAGAGCAAGGGAACGGCCACCGCGCAAATGATCTGGATGGCAGACATCGCATCCTTCCTTTCGAGACCGATCGGTCCATATATGGGCGTACCGATCGCGCAGACGTCCAGAGGACATCAAGGGTCATTCCAACAGTTGCTTATTTGATGAAGCGATCGAGCAGCGCGTCAGCGGTGGCCTGCGACGTGGTACGTGCCGGAGCCGTCTTTGCGACCACGCGCAGCCCCCAAAGGAAACAGATCAGGATTCGGGCGGCACTCGAAGGCTCGACGCCATCGGCCAATCTGCCCGCGGTCTCCGCACGGGAAAATGCGTCCGCCACCCTGGTCTCCATGGTTTTGAAGAAGCTCGCGAAGCGACGACCAACCTCGGCATCCTGGCCAGCCAGCTCCATCGCCGTCGCCACCAACAGGCAGCCACGCCGGCCATTGGCACCGCACGTGCGCTCAACGTAACCGGCAAGGTAGGCCCGCAGGCCATCGACCGGATCTCTGCGGGGATCGAGTTCGTCATCCATCCGGGTCAGGGCATCGGCAATGTAGCGATCGAGTGCGCGCAGGAACAGCGAGTGCTTGTCGCCGAAAGCGGCATAAAGGCTGCCGCGCGAGAGTTTTGTCGCACTCAGCAGGTCCGGGAGTGCCGTGGCGTGATAGCCGCGCGACCAGAACACATTCATCGCGCGTTCGATGGCGGCGTCCACGTCGAAACTTCGCGGGCGGCCACGGGGCGCCTGCATGGTGGTTTGGCGGCTCATTGCCGATATATAGACCAATCGGTCCTTAAATGGCAAGGGCCGCTTTGGATCATTAGCTCGTAGGATGGGTAGAGCGCAGCGAAACCCATCGATTGCATCCGCACGCCGAGATGATGGGTTTCGCTGCGCTCTACCCATCCTACGTTACGCGTCGAGATGGCGGCATGAGTTACCCATTCGACACGACGGGCGGTGCAGCGCGCACCCGGCATTCCCTGCGCCCTCTTGTGTCGTGGCGAAACGATTTTGCAAAGCTCGGGCGAAACGCGCCGCGAGAACGCAGATGTTCGGTTGACACGTCGCGCAACACATCCAGCGTCGTCCTGGCGGAAGCCAGGACCCATTACCCCGAATGCGAGTCATGACGCGATGCGGTTGCCACAGCTCACTTCAACCACACAACCCTGTGGTTGTGGATTCTGGCTTCCCGCCGGGACGACCGCGTGATTTTGGCAAAATCCTGCAATTGCAACTGAGTGGCGATTGCGTTTCATCAACGACACTTGATGTTCACCAACTCCCTGCTAAACCGCCGCCCATGAGCTCTTCCAGCACCAGCGCACCCTCCACCAAGACATCGGTCGCCGCGATCTCGATCCTCGCCAGCGGCAGCATGGCGGTGGCGAAGTTCGTGGTCGGCATCGCGATCGGATCGCTGGCGCTGATCTCGGAGGCGCTGCACTCGTCGATCGACCTGGTCGCCACCATCATCACCTGGGCGGTGGTGCGGGTGTCGGACCAGCCGGCCGACGCCGAGCATCATTACGGACACGGCAAGTTCGAGAGCGTCTCGGCGCTCGGCATCATCGCCCTGCTCTATGTGCTGGCCGGCGGCATCCTGGTGCAGGCCTACAGCCATCTGCGCGAGGGCGCGCCGCCGCCGTCGATCTCGGCCATTCCCTTTGTCGTTCTGGTCATCGATATCGGCGTCAATCTGTGGCGGGCCCGCGCGCTGCACCGCGCCGCGCGCGACACCAAGAGCCAGGCGCTGGCCGCCGATGCGCTGCATTTCGCCTCCGACGTGATGGGCTCGACCGCCGTCATCGTCGGCCTGGTGCTCGCCGGCTTCGGCTTCTGGTGGGGCGATGCCGCAGCGGCGATCGCGGTCGCGGTGATGATCGCCCTGCTCGGCCTGCGCATGGCGCGGGAGACGGTCGAGACCCTGCTCGACCGCGCGCCCGAAGGCGCGCTGGAGAAGGCCACCGCCGCCATCAAGGCCGTGCCGGGGGTGGTCGATGTCGACCGGTTGCGCGTCCGCATGGTCGGCGCGACGCATTTCATCGATGCCATCGCCAAGGTGCCGCGCACCTACCCGATCGACCGCGTCGAGGACATCAAGCGCCGGGCGCAGGCGGCGGTGACCAAGACGTTCGGCGACGCCGACCTTACCTTCACCGCGGTGCCGGTGGCGCGCGACAATGAGAGCGTGCGCGAGCGCATCATGGTGATCGCGCGCAATTCCGGCCTCGCCATCCACCACGTCACGGTGCACGACATCGGCGGCAAGCTGATCGTTGGCATCGACCTCGAGGTCGACAGCGACATGGCGCTGGACGCAGCGCACGACATCGCCCACGGGCTCGAGCGCGCGATCCGCGAGGATTTCGGCGAGGACGTCGAGGTCGACACCCATATCGAGCCGCTCGAGCCGGAACTGCCGTGGGGAACCGACGCCGCGCCGGACCGCGTCGAAGCCATCAAGGCGGCGCTGACCGGCTTTGCCGATGGCGACGCGATCCATGACATCCACAATGTGCGGGTCCGCAACACCGACGCCGGCGAGGTCGTCAACTTCCATTGCCGCGCGCGGCCTTCGATGAGTGTGATCAAGGTGCACGAAAGCGTCGACGAGATCGAACGCAAACTGCGTCGTGCGTTCCCCACCGTGAAGCGTGTGATCAGTCACGCAGAGCCGACGCGCGCGTAATTCTACGGAACCGTTCCCGTTTCGGACTCGCTTTGCACCGCATGATTCTTCCCGGGACAAGAATTTTTTCGCATTAACGAATCGTTGACTCTCGACAGTCCCGGAAATCTGGATTCAAATGATCATGATTCGGATGCATCGTGGGGAGCATCCGAACCGGGTAAAAAATCAGCTTAGAGCGGGGGTCTCAGGCATGGCGCGCGCGCATGCAGCGAACGCGTGCGTCCAATCCGATTCGATCAAGGGATTGGCGCAGTCGATCGCGAAACCGGCCTATCACAGGCTCCTGACGGCCGAGCCTGCACTGCGCCGCGCTGTCCCTACGCTCATCATCGCCTTCCTCATCACGATCTGCCTCGGCGCCTTCGTCCAGGTGATCGACCAGAACCGGCAGAAGCGCGGCGCGATGAAGCGCGACCTTGCTGCACTGTCCGACATCCTCGCCGAACGTCTCGATCGCCTGACCTCGGTGCGGCGCGACCGGCTCGCCAGCATCGAGCGGATGCAGGAACTGCTGCCGGACCTGATCCCGTCCTGGGGCATCGCCTATGGCCGCCACGTCATCATCACCGGCGCCGATCACCGCGTGCTGGCGCGCGTGCCGGTCGACGGCGCCGGCGAGAACGACCGCATCCTCGACATCGTCTCCACCGCGCAACTGCTCGTCGCGCCCGGCCAGCAGGGCACGGTCAGCGACATGACGCTGCCCGGCGGCACCGGCGCGCTGGCGATCTCGCAGCTCGTCAAGTCGCTGCCCGGCCAGGTCGTCGTCATCCAGGAGATGAACGAGCCGATCTGGGGATCGGACGCGGCACTCTCGGTGACGCTGTCGGCGACCACGAGCTTCGTCGTGCTGATCCTCGGCTTCGCATTCCACTGGCAATCGACCCGCGCCCGCGAGGGCGACCTGATCAACGACGCCGTGCGCGGCCGGATCGACACCGCGCTCAACCGCGGCCGCTGCGGATTGTGGGACTGGGACCTGTCGCGCGGCCGGATCTTCTGGTCGCAGTCGATGTTCACCCTGCTCGGCCTCGACACCCGCAACGACCTCCTCACCTTCGGCGAGGTCAACGCGCTGGTGAATTCCGACGACATCAACCTGTTCGACATCGCCGACCAGCTGATCTCGGGCAAGATCGATCACATCGACCAGAGCTTCCGCATGCGCCATGTCGGCGGCCACTGGATCTGGCTGCGGGTGCGCTGCGAGCTCAGCCACGCCGCCGCCGACGGCGGCCTGCACCTGATCGGCATCGCGGTCGACATCACCGAGCAGAAAAGTCTCGCCGAGAAGTCGGTGGAAGCCGATCTCAGGCTGCGCGACGCGATCGAGACCATTCCCGAGGCTTTCGTGCTCTGGGATGCCGACGATCGTCTCGTGCTCTGCAACTCGCACTTCCAACGGCTGCACAAGCTGCCCGATTCCGCCGTCAGCCCCGGCACCTCCTACGAGACCGTGATCGAGGTCGGCAGCATGCCGGAAGTGCGCACCCGCCTGCACGAGAGCGGCGTGCCGGCGCCCGGCGCCCGCACCTTCGAGGCCCAGCTCGACGACGGCAGCTGGCTGCACATCAGCGAGCGCCGCACCAAGGACGGCGGCTACGTCTCGGTCGGCACCGACATCACCCGCATCAAGGCGCACGAGCAGAAGCTGGTCGACAACGACCTGCGCCTGCGCGCCACGGTGATCGACCTGCAGCGCTCGCAATCCGAACTGGAGCGGCAGGCCGTCGAGCTTGCCGACCTCGCCGAAAAATATTCGCAGGAGAAGACTCGCGCCGAGGACGCCAACGCCGCGAAGTCGAAATTCCTCGCCAATATGAGCCATGAGCTGCGCACCCCGCTCAACGCCATCATCGGCTTCTCCGAGATCATGGGCAGCGGCCTGTTCGGCACGCTCGGCTCGGACAAATACGCGGAGTACTGCCACGACATCCTGACGTCGGGGAAATACCTGCTCGAGGTCATCAACGACATCCTCGACATGTCGAAGATCGAGGCCGGCCGCATGAAGTTCGACATGGAGCCGCTCGATCTCTCCGGCATCCTCGCGGAGTCGCTGCGCGTGGTCTCCGGCCGCGCCGAGCACAAGGGACTGTCGCTGGAGTCGGATATCGAAAGCACGATCTCGGTCGTCGCCGACCGCCGCGCGGTCAAGCAGATCATCGTCAACCTGCTCTCCAATGCAGTGAAATTCACGCCCGACCACGGCCGCGTGCTGGTGCGCGGCCAGATGCTGGATGACTCGATCGTGCTCCTGATCGCCGACAGCGGCATCGGCATCGCGCCGGAATCGCTGCGCCGGCTCGGCAAGCCGTTCGAGCAGGTCGAGAGCCAGCTCACCAAGAGCTACCAGGGCTCCGGTCTCGGACTTGCGATCGCGCGCTCGCTCACCAATCTGCACGGCGGCTCGATGCGGCTGCGCTCCAAGCTCGGCGTCGGCACCGTCGTCCGCGTCACGCTGCCGCGCGATCCGCGGTCCCTGCAGACGAAGCTGCCGGAAGCGGCCTGACGCCCCCCACTACTTCGCAAGCACCCCTTCCAGCAGCGCGGAATCACCGAGCACGGCCAACGTCTCGCGAGGCGTGAGATGGCGGACCGCCTGGTCGAAGCTGTCGCTTGCCTCGATCCGCGCACGCGCCACCGCGAGATGAAGATCGATCTCGCCCGGACCGCCGCGCCGCGCCGGCGGCAGCGACGAGAGATGGCGCTGCAACAGCCCGGAATCCTGCCGCAACGTCGCGAGCGCAGGGGCCGATGCGTGTGCCGGCGACGCCGCCAGCTCATTGGCGCGGACCAGCACGCGTGGCGGCTTAGCTTCCTCCGGCGTCACGAACAGCGCGTGCATCGCCGGCCGGGCGGTCCAGGCGCCGATCGGAATCGCAAACAGCAGGCCAACGATCACCGGCGACATCCACAGCAACAGCGGCAGCGACACCGCCCAGGCGCTTATCGCCATCGCGACACCGCAGGCGGTGGGAACGCCATACTTCCGATACAACTCCCGCCGCTCGACCGCGCCGTCGTCGCGCCGCTGCGTCTGCCAGCCGGCGTCCCGGCCGAGCAGGATCTCGACGACGGCGATCGACTGGAACACCATCATGACCGGCGCGATCATCGCCGAGATCAGCACCTCGACGAGCACGCCCGTCAGCGCCCGGAACCCGCCGCCGAATTGCCGGCGCGTATCCGAGCGCGTCAGCAACAGGATGAAGCCGAGCAGCTTCGGCACGATCAGCAGCGCCATGGTGAGGCCAAATACCCAGGCGGCGAGCACCGGGTCCTGCGCCGGCCAGTTCGGGAACAGCGAAAAACCCTTCGGAAAATATTCGGGCCGAATGAAGCGCGCCTGCAACGAGATCAGGATTCCGAGCAGCAAGAACGACAGCCAGAGTGGCGCGGTGATGTAGGAGCCGATCCCGGTCATGAAATGCAGCCGCGAGATCCAATGCAACCGGCGCGTCCTCAGCACGGCGAGATGCTGCAGATTGCCCTGGCACCAGCGGCGGTCGCGCGCGGCAAAATCCAATAGCGACGGCGGCACCTCCTCAAAACTGCCGCCGAGCATCGGGGCCATGTAGATGCCCCAGCCGGCGCGCCGCATCAGCGCCGCCTCGACGAAGTCGTGGCTCAGGATATGTCCGCCGAACGGCTTGCGTCCGGAGAGCTCGGGCAGCCCCGCCTGCTCCGCAAATGCCTCGATCCTGATGATGGCATTGTGCCCCCAGTAATTGCCCTCGGAGCCGTGCCACCACGCGACACCGGCCGCGACCATCGGCCCGTAGAGCCGGCCGGCAAACTGCTGCAGGCGGCTGAACAGGCTGCGCGCATTGACGATGACCGGCAGCGTCTGCAGCAGCGCCGCCTGCGGATTGGTCTCCATGGCGTGCGCCATCCGCACCATGGTGTCGCCCGACATCAGGCTGTCGGCGTCGAGCACGATCATGAACCGATAGGCGCCGCCGAACCGCGTGATCCACTCGCCGACATTGCCGGACTTCCGCGCCGTATTGTCGGCGCGATGCCGGTAGAACAGCCGTTGCGCGCCGCAGGCCTCGCACAATTCGAGAAACGCCCTCTCCTCGGCGATCCAGATATCGGGATCGCGGGTGTCGCTGAGCACGAACCAGTCGAAGCTGTCGCCCTGCCCGGTCGCCTCGACGGACTCGTAGATGGCGCGCAGGCGCGCCATCAATTGATGCGGATTCTCGTTGTAGGTCGGGAGCAGGACCGCGGTCCGGCTCGCGAGCTGCGGCAAGGGACCGTCGTCGCGGATCGGCAAGGCGTTGCCGTTGCGGCGAAGCAGAGCGAAGAAGCCGGCGAGCGCCGAAGCGAACGAAAACGCGATCCAGGCGAGCAGCGCGACGAACAGCACCAGCACCATGCCTTCCATGATCGTCACGCCGCCGACCTGGACCACCATGTACATCTCGTAGGCGCCGGCACCGGTCAGCGCCGCCGTCAGCATCAGGACGAACGCGCGGCGCATCAACATGCCCGCGCCGACCGACACCGGCGTGCTCACCGCATGCGGCGGCCGGCCGAGATCGGCCGCCGACATCGCAAGCGGGCTCTCTTGTGGCAGGAAGCCGTCGGCCTCCGCGGCGACGTCGGACTGAGGCGACGTGACTATGGCGCCCATCGATAGACCCAGATCTCGGAGAGCGGCTTGTCATCCTGCGCCAGATGCGCACGCAGCTCGACCGGGTCCTTCTTGACGGCGCATTGGAAGCTGAGCCGCCATCCGCCGGTATTCGGATTTGGCTGCGTGACGACATTCGTGATCTCGGACTTCTCGGCCGTCACGACGCCCTTGACGCTGCCGGGATCGATCCCCTTCAGATTGCCCCCGAACAGGTCGAGCACGAACAGCTTGCTGTTCTCGCCATGCGCGCCGATGCCGCTGCGCGTGAAGCGCGCGAGCGAATGCGGCTTCGGCGCGTCCGGCCCCCAATGCAGGCGATAGGTGAAATTGGTCTCGCTCTTGGCCTTGAGCGGCGCCTTGGGCCGCCAGAACGCGGCGATGTTGTCGTGGATCTCTTCCTTGGTCGGGATCTCGAACAGGATGACCGCGCCCTCGCCCCAGTCGCCGATCGGCTCGACCCACAAGCTCGGACGCTTCTCGAAGCGCGATTCGATGTCCTGATAGGCGAAGAAATTCTTCTCGCGCTGCATCAGCCCGAAGCCATGCGGATTGACGTCCTGGAACGTGCTGATCTGGAGGTCGCGCGGATTGCTCAGCGGGCGCCACAGGCTCTCGCCCTTGCCGTTGTAGATCGCAAGCCCGTCCGAATCGTGCACCGACGGCCTGAAGTCGTCGACCTCGTTGCGATCGTTGGGCCCGAAGAAGAACATGCTCGTCATCGGCGCAAGGCCCGCGTGCTCGAGATCGGCACGCGGATAGAGCGATGCCTCGACATCGAACACCGTGGTCGCTCCAGGCCTGATCGTGAAGCGGTAGCTTGCCGCGCAGCTCTTGCTGTCGAGCAAGGCGTGAATGACCAGCGAGGTCGCGTTGGGCACGGGACGCTCGAGCCAGAACGCCTTGAAGAACGGAAACTCCTCGCCCTTGGCCTCGCCTGTATCGATCGACAGGCCGCGCGCCGACAGGCCGTAGGTCTCGTCCTTCGCGACGGCGCGGAAATAGCTCGCGCCGAGGAAGACGCAGACCTCGTCATAGTAGTCCGGCTTGTTGATCGGCGCGTGGATGCGAAATCCGGCAAAGCCGAGATCGGTCTCGGTGAAGTCAGGTACGGTCTCGCCGAACGTGAACATGTCCTTGCTGTACTTGACTTCGCTGACCTTGCCGTCGGCGACCTCGAAGATCTTGACCTTGTTCTTGTAGAAGAAGCCGCGGTGGAAGAACTGCGCCTCGAACGGCAGCTTCGCGCCGCGCCACAGCGCGCGCTCGGGCGTGAAGCGGATCGAGCGGTACTGGTCGTAGTTCAGGTCCGTCAGGCCGTTCGGCAACTTCTCGTCCGGCGCCTCGAACGACTTGCCGGCGAGATTGCGCGCAAGCTCCCTGACCATGCCTGGGTTGAAGGGTGCGTCCGTCGCGCTCGCTGCGGCGGCGGCCTGGCGCTGTGGCAAGAACATGAGTGTCGGCAATACGGCCGATCCGTGGAGTAACTGGCGACGATTCAAAGCAGCTCCTGCTCGCTGACCGGGACGCCGCAATGCAACCGCCGAACCGGCGCTGAGTTCCATCTTTGCTGCGAGTATTGTCCGCCGGCTGAACACCAGGACTTGCTTCAACGCAAGCACACAACGCGTGGTCGGTTGCTGCTGTGCCGGAACCGTGGCGGAAAGGCTACAAAGGAATGCCGAGAGCTACGCGCTCTCGAGCGTCGGCGCGACCTCGCGTGCGACCTGCACCAAGGCTGCGATCAGCGGCGTCATCGGATCGCGCTGCGGGATCACGAGGCCGATGCTGTAGTCCACGACCGGATCGACGATCGGAATGCTGCGCACGGCATCCGCAAGGCCGAGCGTCTCGGCGAGCTTGGCCGGCATCACGCTGGCCCAGCGGCCGGTCTTCACGTGGGTGTAGAGCACGAGCAGTGAGTTCGACGTCAGCGTCGGCGTCGCCTCCGCGCCGACCGAGGTCAGCGCGCGATCGATGATGCGGCGGTTCTGCATGTCGGGCGTGAGCAGACAGAGCGGCACGGTGCCGACTTCCTTCCACGTCACCTGCTTGCGGTCGCCGAACATCGCATCCGGCGCCGTCAGCAAGCGATAGCTCTCGTTATAGAGCGGGATGGTGCGGACCTTGCCGATCGGCTCGTTCTCGATATAGGTCAGCCCGGCATCCACCTCGAGATTCTCAAGCAGACCGAGCACATCGGCCGACGTGCACGACTGGATGCGGAACCGCACGTCGGGATGGCGCGCCCGGAACGGCGTGGTCAGCGAGGCCACCATGCCGAGCGCGGTCGGGATCGCCGCGATCCGGATCTCGCCCGACAGCTTGTCCTTGAGGCTGTTGATCTCCTGCTTCATCGCGCGCGCATCGCCGACGATGCGCCGCGCCCAGTCCAGCGTCCGCTCCCCTTCGGGCGTGAAGCCCTGGAAGCGGGATCCGCGCTGCACCAGCATGACGCCGAGGATTTCCTCGAGCTGCTTGAGACTGGTCGACATCGTCGGCTGGGTGACGCCGCACGCCTCCGCAGCCCGGCCAAAGTGCCGTTCCTTGGCCAGCGCCAGCAGAAGTTCCAGCTTGTCGATCAAGGTTCAAATCCCTTCGGAAAACGGCGCCCCAAGCGGCAGCCCAACACGTCCATAGGTAGCACGATCGGGGTGCGATCCCGAAATCCAAAGCGCCCCGGAAGTGCGTGATTCCAGAACATTATTACGATCCCGCATCGATCCATTCGACAGCGCTATTAATCGCGTTTCGCAATCGCCGCATGAGACAGCTTTATTGATGTTTCGAAGGATTCCAACTCTCATGTGCGAAGCAAAAAACTGATCGTGAGAAGCGCTGATGACGGTGGGATACGAAGCTTGGGACAAGGCGCGCGGCGCTGAAATCATCGCCGAGCATGCCGGGCTCGAAGGCGCCACGCTGGTGATCCTGCACGCACTGCAGGAGGCCTTCGGCTACGTGCCGGAGCCTGCGATCCCGATGGTGGCGGAGGCGCTCAATTTGTCGCGCGCCGAGGTGCACGGCGTGTTCACCTTCTACCATGATTTCCGGAAGCAACCTGCGGGCCGCCACGTCCTCAAGCTGTGCCGCGCCGAGGCCTGCCAGGCCGCCGGCGGTGATGCGCTCGCGGCGCGCGCGGAAGCCAAGCTCGGCGTTGCCCTGGGCAATACCACGGCGGATGACCGCGTGACGCTGGAGCCGATCTACTGCCTCGGGCTGTGCGCCACCGCGCCCTCGGCGATGCTGGATGGCCGCGCGGTCGGCCGGCTCGACGAAGCGCGGATCGACGCGCTGGTCGCGGAGGCACAGCGATGACAATGCGGATCTTCATTCCCCGCGACGCCGGCGCGGTCGCCGTCGGCGCCGACGACGTCGCCCTCGCCTTCGAGCAGGCCGCAGCAGCGCGCGGCATGCCGATCGAGATCGTCAGGACCGGTTCGCGCGGGCTGTACTGGCTGGAGCCGCTGGTCGAACTCGCGACCGCCCAGGGCCGCGTCGGATTCGGCCCGGCGACGCCGGCGGACGTTCCACCCCTGCTCGACGCGATGGCCGGCAACGGTCAGCACGCGCTGCGGCTTGGGGTCACGGACGAGATTCCCTGGCTGAAGCGCCAGACCCGGCTGACCTTCGCCCGCTGCGGCGTGATCGATCCGCGCTCGGTCGACGATTACCGCGCCCATGGCGGCTACAAGGGCCTGGAGCGGGCGCTGACGCTGACCTCCGACCAGATCCTCGCCGACGTCACGACGTCCGGTCTGCGCGGCCGCGGCGGCGCCGGCTTCCCCACCGGCATCAAGTGGAAGACCGTGGCGCAGGCCAGCGCCGACCGCAAATACATCGTCTGCAACGCAGACGAAGGCGACAGCGGCACCTTCGCCGACCGCATGATCATGGAAGGCGACCCCTTCGTCGTGATCGAGGGCATGACGATCGCAGGTATCACCGTAGGCGCCACCAAGGGCTACATCTACATCCGCTCGGAATATCCGCACGCGGTCGAAGCGATGAACGCGGCGATCGTGGTCGCCCGCCGCGCCGGCTTGCTCGGCAAGCGCATCGGCGGCTCCACCCATGAGTTCGATCTCGAGGTGCGTGTCGGCGCCGGCGCCTATGTCTGCGGCGAAGAGACCTCGTTGCTGGAAAGCCTCGAGGGCCGCCGCGGCATCGTGCGGGCCAAGCCGCCGCTGCCGGCGCATAAGGGCCTGTTCGGCCGCCCGAGCGTGATCAACAACGTGCTGTCGTTCGCGGCGATTCCCTTCATCCTCGACAACGGCGCCAAGGCCTACGCCGATTTCGGCATGGGCCGCTCGCGCGGCACGATGCCGATCCAGCTCGCCGGCAACATCAGATATGGCGGGCTGTTCGAGACCGCCTTCGGCGTCACGCTCGGCGAACTCGTCGACGAGATCGGCGGCGGCACCTTCACCGGGCGCGAGGTGCGCGCGGTTCAAGTCGGCGGCCCGCTCGGGGCCTACTTCCCGCGCGCGCTGTTCGACACGCCGTTCGACTATGAAGCGTTCGCCGCGCGCGACGGCCTGATCGGCCATGGCGGGATCGTGGTGTTCGACGACAGCGTCGATATGGCGAAGCAGGCCCGCTTTGCGATGGAGTTCTGCGCGGTCGAATCCTGCGGCAAGTGCACGCCGTGCCGGATCGGCTCGACCCGCGGCGTCGAGACCATCAACAAGATCATCAATGGCGAGCGCGTGGCGGAAAACCTCGCTGTTGTCGAAGACCTCTGCAACACCATGAAATTCGGCTCGCTGTGCGCACTCGGCGGCTTCACGCCCTACCCCGTGATGAGCGCACTGAAACACTTCCGGGAAGATTTCGGTCCCGCACCGGCCCGGCTGCAGGCCGCGGAATAGCAAGGAAATCACGATGTCGCTGATCCAGGAAACCGATTTCGGCACGCCCAAATCCAAATCCGAGACGATGGTCACGCTGACCATCGACGGCAATCAGATCACGGTGCCCGAAGGCACCTCGATCATGCGCGCGGCGATGGAAGCCGGCACCCAGATTCCAAAGCTCTGCGCGACCGACATGGTCGACGCCTTCGGCTCCTGCCGGCTCTGCCTCGTCGAGATCGAGGGCCGCGCCGGCACGCCGGCCTCCTGCACGACGCCGGTTATGCCCGGCCTCGTCGTGCACACCCAGAGCGAGCGGCTGAAGAAGCTGCACAAGGGCGTGATGGAGCTCTACATCTCCGACCACCCGCTGGACTGCCTGACCTGCGCCGCGAACGGCGACTGCGAATTGCAGGACATGGCGGGCGCGGTCGGCCTGCGCGACGTGCGTTACGGCTATGAAGGTGAGAACCACGTCTTCGCCAAATCGCACGGCTGCGAAAACGACAACTGGATGCCGAAGGACGAGTCCAATCCGTACTTCACCTACGACCCCTCGAAGTGCATCGTCTGCTCGCGCTGCGTCCGCGCCTGCGAGGAAGTGCAAGGCACCTTCGCGCTGACGATCTCCGGCCGCGGCTTCGACAGCCGCGTCTCGCCCGGCATGAACGAAAGCTTCCTCGGCTCGGAATGCGTGTCCTGCGGCGCCTGCGTGCAGGCCTGCCCGACCGCGACGCTGACCGAGAAATCCGTGATCGAGATCGGCCAGCCCGAACACTCGGTCGTCACCACCTGTGCCTATTGCGGCGTGGGCTGCGCCTTCAAGGCCGAGATGCGCGGCGAGGAAGTGGTACGCATGGTGCCGTGGAAGGACGGCAAGGCCAATCGCGGCCATTCCTGCGTCAAGGGCCGCTTCGCCTGGGGTTACACCACCCACAAGGAGCGCATCCTGAAGCCGATGATCCGCGAGCGGATCGAGGATCCCTGGCAGGAAGTGTCGTGGGACGATGCGCTGAATTTCGCCGCCGCGAAGTTCAAGGGCATCCAGCAGAAATACGGCCGCGACGCGGTCGGCGGCATCACCTCGTCACGCTGCACCAATGAAGAAACCTATCTGGTGCAGAAGCTGATCCGCGCCGGCTTCGGCAACAACAATGTCGACACCTGCGCCCGCGTCTGCCATTCGCCGACCGGCTACGGCCTGTCGCAAACCTTCGGGACTTCGGCCGGCACGCAGGATTTCGACTCGGTGGAGGACACCGACGTCGTGCTGATCATCGGCGCCAATCCGGCTTCCGCCCATCCGGTGTTCGCCTCGCGGCTGAAGAAGCGGCTGCGCCAGGGCGCCAGGCTGATCGTGATCGATCCGCGCCGCACCGAGATGGTGGAATCTCCGCACGTGAAGGCGCTGCATCTGCCCCTGATGCCCGGCACCAACGTCGCCGTGCTCACCGCGCTCGCCCATGTCATCGTCACCGAAGGGCTCGTCGATGAGGCCTTCGTGCGCGAGCGCTGCGACTGGAGCGAGTTCCAGGACTGGGCGGCTTTCGTCGCCGATTCCAAGCACAGCCCGGAAGCCACCGCGATCATGACCGGCGTCGATCCGAAGGTGCTGCGCGAGGCGGCCCGAATCTATGCCACCGGCGGCAACGGCGCGATCTATTACGGGCTCGGCGTCACCGAGCACAGCCAGGGCTCGACCACGGTGATCGCGATCGCCAACCTCGCGATGGCGACCGGTAATATCGGCCGGCCCGGCGTCGGCGTGAATCCGCTGCGCGGCCAGAACAACGTGCAGGGCTCCTGCGACATGGGCTCGTTCCCGCACGAGCTGCCGGGCTACCGCCACATCGCCGGCGATGCGGTGCGCGAGCAGTTCGAGGCGATGTGGAACGTCAAGCTCAACAACGAGCCGGGCCTGCGCATCCCGAACATGTTCGACGCCGCCATCGAAGGCAGCTTCATGGGCCTCTACGTGCAGGGCGAGGACATCCTGCAGTCCGACCCCAACACCAAGCATGTGGTGGCGGCGCTGTCGGCGATGGAATGCATCATCGTCCACGATCTCTTCCTGAACGAGACCGCGAACTACGCCCATGTCTTCCTGCCCGGCTCGACCTTCCTCGAGAAGGACGGCACCTTCACCAATGCCGAACGCCGCATCCAGCGCGTCCGCAAGGTGATGACGCCGCTCAACGGCTACGCCGACTGGGAAGTGACGATCATGCTCGGCAAGGCGATGGGCTTTGAGATGAACTACACCCATCCATCCGAGATCATGGACGAGATCGCCGCGCTGACGCCGACCTTCGCGGGCGTCTCCTATGCCAGGCTCGACGAGCTCGGCTCGGTGCAGTGGCCCTGCAACGAAAAGGCGCCGGAAGGCACCCCGGTGATGCATATCGGCGGCTTCGTGCGCGGCAAGGGCAAGTTCATCCTCACCGAATATATCGCGACCGACGAACGCACCGGCCCGCGCTACCCGCTGCTGCTCACCACCGGCCGCATCCTCAGCCAGTACAATGTCGGCGCGCAGACCCGCCGCACCGAGAACGTGGTGTGGCACGCCGAGGACCGGCTGGAGATCCATCCGCACGACGCCGAGCAGCGCGGCGTGCGCGACGGCGACTGGGTGCGGCTGGCGAGCCGCGCCGGCGAGACCACGCTGCGCGCCGAGATCACCGACCGCGTGGCGCCGGGCGTTGTCTACACCACGTTCCACCACCCTGACACCCAGGCCAACGTCATCACGACTGATTTCTCGGACTGGGCCACCAACTGTCCCGAGTACAAGGTCACCGCAGTGCAGATCTCGCCGTCGAACGGTCCGTCCGACTGGCAGAAGGCCTATGACGAGCAGGCTCGCCACTCCCGCCGCATCGCCGCGCCGGTGGTGGAAGCCGCGGAATAGCGATGCGCGAGCCCGTCTATCAGGCGAACCGGAAGGTCTGGCGCAACGGCGTCTTCAGCGACGGCGCGCGCCTGATCCCGGAGGAGACGCCGCTCGCGCTGACCTATAATGGCGGCACCTACGCCGTGATGATGGGCTCGCCCGAGGACCTCGGCGATTTCGCCGTGGGCTTCAGCCTGAGCGAAGGCATCGTGCAAGCGGCCGACGAGATCGAGACCCTCGACATCGTCGAGCTCGATGACGGCATCGAGCTTCGGATGTGGCTCAGGCCTGACAGGGCCGAGCGGATCGCCGAGCGACGGCGCAACATCGCCGGACCGACCGGCTGCGGCCTGTGCGGACTCGATTCCATCAGCGAGGCAGTCCGGCCGGCCGCGGTGGTACGCGCCGGCCGCGCCTTCTCGCCGCGCGAGATCATGGCGGCGATGGCGGCGGTGGCGCCGCTGCAGGAGATCAACCACCAGACCCGCGCCGTGCACGCCGCGGCGTTCTGGACGGGCGCGCGCGGCATCGTGGCGCTGCGCGAGGATGTCGGCCGCCACAATGCGCTCGACAAGCTCGCTGGCGCGCTGGCCCGCGACAAGGTCATGGCCGGCGAAGGCATGGTGCTGCTCACCAGCCGCGTTTCGGTCGAAATGGTTCAGAAGACCGCCGCGATCGGCGCGCCGCTGATCGCTGCGGTGTCGGCGCCGACCGCGCTTGCGGTGCGGATGGCGGATGCCGCCGGCATCACGCTCGCCGCGATCGCTCGCGCCGATGGATTTGAAATCTTTACGCATCCGGAACGCGTCACAGGCGCGATGGCCGGCAAGGAGCCCGCTTATGTCGTCGTCGCCTGACAAACTGGTCTATATGGCGAACCAGATCGGAAAATTCTTCCAGAGCCAGGGGCGCGAGCGTGCCGTGCAGGGCATTTCCGAGCACATCTGGAAGTTCTGGGATCCGCGGATGCGCAAGCAGATCTTCGCCCATCTCGACGCCGGCGGCACCGGCCTCGATCCCGACGTCCGCCATGCCTTGCAGAAGCTGAAGCAGCAGGCGTAGCTTTCTGGACTATCATTCCTAGAGGCTGTGAGCGCTCCGCACCGCCGTCATTGCGAGGAGCGATAGCGACGAAGCAATCCACCTCTCCGCTTGCGGAACCGTGGATTGCTTCGCTTCGCTCGCAATGACGTGGATCGAGCGGTGATTGTAGGCGCTACCGCCTCTACCCCACGATCGTGTTGAAGACGCGGCGCACCTCGCTCTGGGTTTCGCGCAGGCGCGCTTCCAGCGCGGAGAAGTCCGGCGTGTCCCCGGCCCGCGCCATTACGCGCAGCAGGTCTTCGCCCGCGGTCTCCGGATTGAACTTGCCGGTGACGCAGAGCCGCAGGATCTGCGTCAGGTCATGATAGAGCCGCGCCGCGGAGCGCAGGATCTCCGCCTCGGACTGGCCGAGCAGGCCGAGCTTGGCGGCATTGTCGAGCACCTGCAGCGTCGAGACACTGAGGATTTCCGGCTTCGCCGCGGCATGCGCGAGCTGGAGATATTGCGCGATGAAATCGATGTCGACGAGCCCGCCGGCGGCGAGCTTGAGATCCCAGACGTCGTCCTCGCCCTTCTCCAGCGCGATCGCGCGCCGCATGTCGGCGACGTCGGCCGCGGTCGATGCCGCATCGCGCGGCCGGGTCAGCACGCTGCGGATGATCGTCTCGATCTTCTCGCGGAACTCAGGCGACGACGAGATCACGCGGGCGCGCGTCAGCGCCATGTGCTCCCAGGTCCAGGCCTCGCGCTCCTGGTAGTCGGAGAATGAATCGATCCGCGAGGCGACCGGGCCGGCGCGCCCCGACGGGCGCAGCCGCATGTCGACCTCATAGAGCACGCCGTAATTGGTTCGGGTCGTGAAGGCGCTGATCAGGCGCTGGGTGAAGCGGGCAAAATACTGCGCGCCATGCAGCGAGCGCTCGCCGTCGGAGTCCGGCGCCTCGCTGTCGAAATCGTACAGCAGGATCAGATCGAGGTCGGAGGACGCCGTCATCTCGCGGCTGCCGAGCCGGCCCATCGCGATGATCGCGGTCTCCTGCCCCTTGATCCGACCATATTGCGCGGCGAACTGGTCGGTGACGAGGCCGTGCACGGTGTGGACGATCCCCTCGGCCACATCGGCAAAGGCGGTGCTGGCGTGCTGCGCCGATACCGTGCCGGACAGGATCCGCGTGCCGATCAGGAACAGGCTCTCCTGGCCGAACAATCTCAGACGATCGAGAAAATCCTCGTAGGACGACGCATCCTGCAACGTGGCGGCCAGCCGCTCCGACAGTTCCTTCTTGTCCGGCATCGCGCCGAAGAAGCGCGGATCGACCAGGCCGTCCATGATCTGCGGCTGCCGCGCCAGCATGTCGCCGAGCCGCGGTGCCGCGCCGAGGATCAGCGCCACCAGCGCGACGAAGTCGCGGTTCTGGCTGAGCAGCGAGATCAGCCGGCCGCCCCGCTGCAGCGCGCCGAGGAAACGGTCGAACGCCGCCACCGCATCGTCCGGCTCCTCGGCATGCGCGAGGCCGTCGATCAGGCCGGGAATGAATTCCAGGAACGCGGCGCGCGTCGCCTCGACGCGCAGCGCGCGATAGTCGCCCTCGATCCATTGCTGCACGGTGCCGGCAACCGCAATGGGCTTCTTGAAGCCGAGATTGGCGAGATGTTCGATCAGGCGGGCATCCTCAGGCCCGGCGCCGTAGTCGATATCCGGCAGCTTTGCGGTGCCGGTCGGATCGTCGCCCTCGAACAGCTTGCCATAGTGGTTCTGCACGATCTTGAGCTGGCCGAGCAGATCTCTGGCGAAGGCCTCGCGATTTTCGTAGCCGAAGAAATGCGCAAAGCGCTCGACATCCTCAGGCGCTTCGGGCAGCGAATGGGTCTGCTCGTCGGCGATCATCTGCAGCCGGTGCTCGACCCGGCGCAGGAATTCATAGGCCGTCGTCAATTCGTCGCGCGCTTCAAAGGTGATCCAGTTGCTGTTGGCGAGCACGTTGAGCGCCTCCAGCGTCGGCCGCACCCGCAACTCCGGATGGCGGCCGCCAGCGATCAGCTGCTGGGTCTGGGCGAAGAACTCGATCTCGCGGATGCCGCCGCGGCCGACCTTGACGTTATGGCCCTCGACCGAGATCTCGCTCTGGCCGCGATAGGTCTGCATCTGCCGCTTCATGTCGTGGACATCGGCAAGCGCGGCAAAATCCAGATGCTTGCGCCAGACGAACGGCGCGAGCTCGGCGATCAGGGCCTCGCCGGCCTTCGGATCGCCGGCACAGGGCCGCGCCTTGATCATCGCGGCGCGCTCCCAGGTGCGTCCCTCGCGCTCGTAATAATGCAAAGCCGCGTCGGTCGAGATCGCGACCTGGGTCGAGGCCGGGTCCGGACGCAGCCTGAGATCGACCCGGAACACATAGCCGTCGCCCGAGCGCTGCTGCAGCATCCGCGCCATCGCCTGGGTGACGCGCACGAAGAACGGCTGCGGCTCGATGTCCTCGGCGAGCGAGGTGGCCGCGCGATCGAAGAACACGATCAGGTCGATGTCGCTGGAATAGTTCAGCTCGCCGGCCCCCATCTTGCCCATCGCGAGCACGATCAGGCCCGAACCTGCTTCGGGGTGATCGGGATCGGCGGCGGTCATCCGGCCGCGGGCCACTTCCTGCCGGAACAAATATCGCAGCGCCGATTGCACCGAATTCACCGCGATGTCGGTTAGCGCCGCCGTCACCCGCATCACCGGCCAGACGCCGCCGATGTCGCACAGCGCGATCATCAGCGCGGCCTCCGCCTTCATGCGGCGAAGCAGAACCATCACGTCGGCCTCGCTGCCGGCGGCGAGCACCTCGCGCGACGTCGCCTCGATCAGGTTGGCCAGATGCGACTCCGGGTCGCATGACAGGATCCTGATCAGCCGCGCGGCGTCGGCACGCGCGAGCTCGAACAAATAGGGCGAGAACTCGGCGATGCCGCGCAGGATGTCCCGTGCGAACGGATGTTCAAGCAGCGCATTGAGCGCGGCCAATTGCGCCGGCTCGAGCTCGGCGAACCAGTCGGTCAGGCGCTGATCGGCGGATGTGGGCGCGGCGACACGCGGTCCGTCCGCGAACCGCGCGGCCAGACCATGTCGATCCGCGTTTCCCGGCGCGGCGGCATTCATGCCGCCTTCTGTGGCACATCCGGCGTTTGAGCCGCAAGCCTGTCACTGCCGCCCGCCCGCGCGGGCAGCACCAGGGTGGCGACCAGCCCCGGATGGGCATCGCCGAGCCTGAGCTCGCCGCCATGAAGCGTGGCGACCGCCGAGGCCAAGCTGAGGCCGAGACCGGAACCGGGTAAGGTCCGGCTCGCCTCGAGCCGGACGAAGCGCTCGACCGCGTGCTTGCGGTCGGCCTCGGGAATGCCCGGACCGTGGTCGGTGACGCTGAGCAGGACCTGGTCGCCCTCGCGCCGCGCCTCGATCAGGATCTCCCGCGCATCCGCATTGAGCGGCTGCACGCTGACGTCGGGCTTGCCGTATTTGATGGCATTCTCGACCAGGTTGGCGACCGCCTGGCTGATCAATTCGCGGTTGCCGTGAATCGGCGCCGGCACGGTCTTCACCTGCAGCGTCATGCCGTCGTCCTCGGCCAGCGGCTCGTACAGTTCGTGGATGCCGTTGGCGACATCGGCGCCGTCGAAATCGTCCATGTTGCCGCGCGCCTGGCCGGACTCGGCACGCGCAATCATCAACAGGGCGTTGAAGGTGCGGATCAGCCCGTCGGATTCCTCGATGGTCCGCTCCAGCGCCGCGCGATAGTCGGCCTCGCAGCCCGACCGCGCCAGCGCCTCCTCGGCGCGGTTGCGCAGCCGCGTCAGCGGCGTCTTGAGGTCATGGGCGATGTTGTCGGAGACCTCCTTCAGCCCCGTCATCAGCGCCTCGATGCGCTCGAGCATGGCATTGAGATTTTCCGCCAGGCGATCGAGCTCGTCGCCGCTGCGGCCGACCGGCAGCCGGCCGGACAGATCGCCCGCCATGATGCGCTTGGTGGTGCCGGTCATGGCGTCGATCCGGTGCAGCACGCGGCGGGCGACGAAGATGCCGCCGCCAATGCCGAGCACGACGACGACGAGGATCGACCATTGCGCGGCCTTGGCGACGATGCCGAACAGCCGCCGCCGCTCCTCGAGGTCGCGCCCGACCAGCAGGCGGAAGCCGTTCTCCATCTCGGTGACCTTCACGAGCGCGCGGTGATCGGTCTTGTCCTGGTCGTCGAGCCGGCGATAGGCGGTCTCGGTCCAGCCCTGCACGCTCATCACGCCCGGTGCCAGCGCGCCGACATTGCCGGCGAGCATCTGCCCGTTCGGCGCCGTCACCAGATAGAGGTTGGCACCCGGCCGCAGCGCACGATTGCCCATGGTGCCCAGCAGGCCGCGCAGGCCGCGGCGGTTGTAGATGTCGGTGATCTCGCTGATCTCGACGTTGACCGTCGTCGTGATCTGCTCGGTGATCAGCCGCCGCGTGTTCCAGGCGAAGTAAGCCAGCAGCGAGGCGGCGAACAGCGCGAACAGGAACAGGTAGACCAGCGTCAGCCGAAACGCCGTGGTCCGGATCAGTTTACCGAATGCCGTCACGGATCATATACCCCGCGCCGCGGATGGTATGCAGCAGCGGCCGCTCAAAACCCTTGTCGATCTTGGAGCGCAGCCGCGAGATGTGGACGTCGATGACGTTGGTCTGCGGATCGAAATGATAATCCCAGACATTCTCGAGCAGCATGGTGCGCGTCACCACCTGCCCGGCATGCTTCATGAGATATTCGAGCAGGCGGAACTCGCGCGGCTGCAAGGTAAGCTCGTCCTTGCCGCGGGCGACGCGATGGGACAGCCGATCGAGCTCGAGGTCGCCGACCCGGTAGGTCGTCTCCTCGGCCGGGCCGACATTGCGCCGCGACAGCACCTCGACGCGCGCGAGCAGCTCGGCGAAGGAATAGGGTTTCGGCAGGTAGTCGTCGCCGCCGGCGCGCAGGCCCTTGATGCGGTCATCGACCTGGCCGAGCGCCGAGAGGATGAGTACCGGCGTCCGGTTGCCCTTGTCGCGCAGGCTGCCGATCAGCGACAGGCCGTCACGCTTCGGCAGCATGCGATCCACAACCAGCACGTCGTAGTCGCCGGTCTCGGCCATCGACAGCCCTTCCTCGCCATCGGAGGCGAGATCGGCGATATAGCCGACTTCGCGGAATGCCTTGACCAGATAGTCGGCTGACTCACGGTCGTCTTCGATGATCAGGATGCGCATTTGCGGAGCGATTGCGGTCACGGGAATTGGCCCTCTGTCAGCATGACGCGGCCGGCCTGCACATGCAAGACGACCGCGTATATTCTCGATTGCTTGAAAAAAGTGGGCGGTGAAGCTGGGGGACCTCACCGCCCTGAGACCTTCCGACAGAGGGGGGCATATTCCATCGAAAGGCAACGTAGGGAGCGAGCAAGGGGCCCGCCCCCCGGAAAGCGCCGTCGGCGGGGGCGACTGATGCCGGCGACGCCTTCCAACTCATAGATAGTTATCCCTTCGCCAGCGGCACTGCCACAAAGCGCGACGAACCGCCGCTCTTCACGCGCATGAGAACGCTGTTCTTGCTGTCATTGCGCGCCGCGGTGATCGCATCCCGCACTTCACCGGCGGTGCCGACGGACTTGCCGGCGACCTCGAGGATCACGTCGCCTTCCTTGAAGCCCCGCTCAGCGGCAGCACTCTTGGGATCGACTTCGGTCACGACCACGCCATCCTTGCCGGCGCCGGCCACGCTGTTGGCGGGCGCGACGGTGAGGCCGAGCTTCGGCACGTCGGTGCCGCGGGACGAGTTGCCCTTGTCGCTCTTGTCGGTGTCCGCCTTGGCTTCCAGGTTGTTCGGCAGCTGGCCGAGCGTGAGGTTGACGGTCTTGTCCTGACCCTTGTGCAGCACGTTCAGCTTCACGGCGTTGCCGGGCGCGAGGCCACCGATGGTGCGGGCGAGTTCGCGCGCATCCTTCACCGGCTCGCCATTGACGGCGGTGATGACGTCACCGGATTCGATGCCGGCCTTGGCCGCCGGGCCGTTGGCCTGCGGTTCGGCAACCAGCGCGCCTTCGGCCTTCTTCATGCCGAGGCTGTCGGCGATGTCGGAGGTCACCGGCTGGATCTGGACGCCGATCCAGCCACGGCTGACCGCGCCCTTGTCCTTCAACTGGGCGACGACGCTCTTGACGGTCTGGGCCGGGATCGAGAACGCGATGCCGACGCTGCCGCCGGACGGCGAGTAGATCGCCGTGTTGACGCCCATCACCTCACCGGACACGTCGAACGCCGGGCCACCCGAATTGCCCTTATTCACGGGCGCATCGATCTGGATGAAATCGTCATACGGGCCGTTGCCGATGTCGCGGCCGGAGGCCGAGACGATGCCCGCGGTCACGGTGCCGCCTAGGCCGAACGGATTGCCGACCGCCAGCACCCAGTCGCCGATGCGCGGCTTGGTTTCGGAAAGCTTGGCAAACTGGAAGTTGGAGCCGCCCTCGACCTTGATCAGCGCGAGGTCGGTGCGCGGATCGGTGCCGATCACCTTGGCGGAATAGGTCTTGCCGTCGTCGGTGGTGACTTCGACCTTGTCGGCGCCGTCGACGACGTGATTGTTGGTCACGGCAAAGCCGTCAGCCGAGATGAAGAAGCCGGAGCCCTGGCCCGTCACCACGCCACCGCCGCGCGGTCCACCGCGCAGGCCCGGGGGCAAGCCATCCGGACCGCCGAAGCGGCGGAAGAAGCGCTCCATCGGCGAACCCGGCTGGAACGGCGAATCGTCATTGTTGTTGCTGTCATCCTTCGCGACCTTCTCGCGAATGTTGACCTTGACCGAGATCACCGACGGTTTCACGCGCTCGACGATGTCGGCAAATCCGACCGGCTGCTGAACCTTCTTGACCTCGTTATTGACCTGCGCATGCGCGGGCGTCGTGAACAGGTCGGCGGGGTTGTGCGAGGGGCTGAAGCCGTAGGTGGCGGCGCCGAGGCCGGCCACGACCGACGCCATCAGCGCGAGTTTGCGGGCAGAGAACAGCGAGCGCTTCGGCGCCTTGTAGGATGGAAGGGTCGAGAGGTCGGGACGGTCAGTCATGTCTTGAAATCTCCAGGGGCCAGAATCATTGGTGCCGGGGCAAGCACCTGATGGGTCTGAACATGGGGTCATCAGCCTTACGGCGCGCTGGCTGCGGAATTAAACTTTTGTAATCGAGGCGGCCGCCGCTGCGGCAGAATAGCGCAGGTAAATAAAGGACTTAAAAGGGAACTAAAGCGGCTTGTCCGGCGCGGATTCCGCCGCCAGTAGGCGTTCCAGCCGCGCCTGCTCGTCGGACGTCAGTCCAGGGGCGGAATCGCCCCCGCCGGCGGCCGGATTTGCCTTGCGCCGGCCGAGCCGCCAGAGCGCCAAGCCGCCCAGCAGCAGCGCCAGCGGCGGGGTCAGCCACAGCAGCAGCGTGTGCTCGTTGAGGCGCGGCTTCAGCAGCACGAATTCGCCGTAGCGGGCGACCAGGAAATCGATCACCTGGGCGTCGCTGTCGCCGGCCGAGATGCGTTCACGCACCAAGAGACGGAGATCGCGCGCCAGCGGCGCCTCCGAATCGTCGATCGACTGGTTCTGGCAGACCATGCAGCGCAGCTCCTTGGAGAGCTCGCGCGCCCTCGCCTCCTTGGCCGGATCCGCCATGACCTCGTCGGGCAGCACCGCTCGGGCCGGCGTCGCACCGAGCATCAGGACCGCGGCAAGCACGGCGGCTGCAAGCGCGCGCGACCGCATCACTCGGCCGCCTGCAATGCACGCGCCGCTTTCGCCGGCTTCGGCGCGCCGACCCGCAAGCGGCGGTCGGACAGCGACAGCAGACCACCGAACGCCATCAGCACCGGGCCCCACCAGATCATCAGCACCAGCGGCTTGTGATAGATGCGCACCGCGATCGCGCCGTCGGCCGAGGTATCGCCGAGCGAGATGTAGAGCTGGCTGGCGCCGCGCGTCATCAGCGCGGCCTCGGTCGTCGAGGCGCCGCGCGTCGTGAAGTTGCGCTTCGACGGCGTCATCACGCTGACCTTCTCGCCGTCACGCGTCACGGTGAATTGCGCGACCATCTCGCGGAAATTCGGACCCTGCCGCGGGTTCAGGCCGTCGAGCCGCAACTGGTAGCCGGCGACGCGAGCGACGTCGTCCGGCTTCATCGCGCCGATATATTCGCTGTTCCAGGTGGTCTCGCAGACGATCCCGATCAGCGCGACGCCGAGACCGGCATGCGCAAACGCAGTTCCCCAAGTCGCACGCGGCAAGCCGCGCGCGCGGCGCAACGAGAGCGACAGCGGAATCCGGAACAGCGCGATGCGCTCGGCGAGATCGCACAGCGCGCCCATGATCACGAACACCGCCAGTCCGATCGCGAGCGGCGCCAAGGTCGCGCCGCCATAGGTCCACGCCAACACCAGCGCCATCGCAACCAGCGCGACGATGCCGGCCACCATCAGCCGCTGCGCCGCGCCGAGCAGATCGCCGCGCTTCCAGGCCAGCAGCGGCCCGAACGGCACCGCGAGCAGCAGTGGCACGAACAGCGGCGCGAAGGTGAAATTGAAGAACGGCGCTCCGACCGAGATCTTCTCGCCGGTCAGCACCTCTAGCGCCAGCGGATACAGCGTGCCGATGAACACGGTCGCGCAGGCGGTGGTGAGCAGCAGATTGTTGAGCACGAGCGCGCCTTCGCGCGAGATCGGCGCGAACAGCCCGCCCTGCTTCAGCGCCGGCGCACGCCAGGCATACAGCGACAGGCTGCCGCCGATGAAGACGAACAGGATCAGCAGGATGAACACGCCGCGTGTCGGATCGGTGGCGAACGCGTGGACCGAGGTCAGCACGCCGGAGCGCACCAGGAAGGTGCCGAGCAGCGACAGCGAGAAGGTCAGGATCGACAGCAGGACGGTCCAGACCTTCAGCGCGTTGCGCTTCTCCATCACCAGCGCCGAATGCAGCAGCGCGGTGCCGGCAAGCCACGGCATCAGCGATGCGTTCTCGACCGGATCCCAGAACCACCAGCCGCCCCAGCCGAGCTCGTAATAGGCCCAATAGGAGCCCATCGCGATGCCGAGCGTCAGGAATATCCAAGCCATCAGCGTCCACGGCCGCACCCAGCGCGCCCAGGCGGCGTCGATCCGTCCCTCGAGCAGCGCCGCCACCGCGAACGAGAACGAGATCGAGAAGCCGACATAACCGAGATAGAGCATCGGCGGATGCACCGCGAGGCCGATATCCTGCAGCACCGGATTGAGGTCGCGTCCCTCCAGCGGCGGATTGGCGATGCGCAGGAACGGGTTCGAGGTGATCAGGATGAACAGATAGAACGCGCTGGCGACCCAGGCCTGCACCGCCAGCACATGCGCGCGCAGCGACAGCGGCAGATTGTTGCCGAAGGCCGCGACGAGGCCGCCGAACAGCGCCAGGATCGACACCCACAGCAGCATCGATCCTTCATGGTTTCCCCACACGCCGGTGATCTTGTAGAGCAGCGGCTTCAGCGAGTGCGAATTCTCGTAGACATTGGCGACCGAGAAATCCGAGGTGACGTGCAGCGTCACCAGTGCCGCGAACGACGCCGCGACGAACAGCAACTGGGCGAGCGCGGTCGAACGCGCGACGTTCATCAGCGCCGCATCGCGCCAGCGCGCGCCGACGATCGGCACGATGGACTGGATCAGCGCCAGCCCGAGCGCGAGCACCAGGGCGTAATGTCCACTTTCGGCAATCACCGCACGGCTCCCTGGGTCGGCGCCGCGGAGGCGCTCGGCGTATTGCCTGATTTGGCACCGTAATCGTCCTTCCAGTGCCCCTGCTTCTTCAGGGCGTCGGCGACGTCCTTCGGCATGTAGGTCTCGTCATGCTTGGCGAGCACGGTGTCGGCGCGGAACACGCCGCCCGCGTCGAGCGCGCCTTCGGCGACGACGCCCTGCCCCTCTCGGAACAGATCCGGCAGGATGCCCTTGTAGGCGACCGGCAACGTCGCGCCGCCGTCGCCGACGGTGAAGGTCACGGCGAGATTGTCGCCGCGCTTGAGCGAGCCCTGCTCCACCAGGCCGCCGAGCCGGAAACGCTTGCCCGGACCGAGATGCTTTTCGGCGACCATCGACGGCGTCGAGAAGAACACGATGGAATCGCGCAGCGCGTTCAGCACCAGGCCCGCGGCGATCGCGAGCACGACGAGCGCGCAGCCGATCAGTGTCAAACGCCGTTGCTTCCTGGTCATGTTCCATCCTTGCGCATGACATCCTCCGAAAACCGCCGCGCACTTTTCGGCGTCATGCTCTATCCATCCAGCCCGAGATTCTTCAGCCCCTCATTGAGCTGACGCAACCGGTCCGCATCGTTGGCGACCGCCTGACGGGCATCCGCGAGCGCGCTCATCGCCTTGTCGCGCTCGCCCATCACGAGATAGGCGCGGACCAGCCGCAGCCAGCCCTCGACGTCGTCGCCATTGGTCTTCAGCCGCGTCGCCAGCCGATCGACCATGCCTTTGATCATGGTGCCGCGATCGGCCTCGCTCATGTCCCTGGCCGCAGCCACCGCACTGTCCGGCAGCGCCGGTGCGCTCACGCCACCGGGCACGCTGCCGCCAACCCGCACGAGCGCGGCCTGCACCAGCGGCCGCCACGGCGCGTCGGCCGGCGCCTTCGCCAGCATCTTCTGCCAGAGCGCCGCGGCATCGGCCTTGCGCCCGTCCTGCTCGGCGGCAAGGCCGAGGAAATAGTTCGCCTTGGCATCGTCGCCATTCAGGGCGACCGCGCGCTCGAACTCCGCCTTGGCGTCCGCGGTGACGACGCCGCCGGCAGTCCCCATCAGCGCCTCGCCGAGATCAGCGCGGCGATCGGCGCTGTCGCCGGCATAGGTGATGGCGTTGCGATAGGCGCGGACGGCGTCATCGTAGCGGCCGAGGCGCGACAGCACCGGCGCCAGCACCGTCCAGCCGCGGCCGTCGGTCGGGTTCTTTTCAAGGTGCGTCTCGACCTGCGCGACCAGATTGGCGAGCGGCTGGTTGGCGTCGGCCACCCGGCCGCGCTCGGCGAGCGGAAAGTCGCCAAGCCGCGGCGAGCCGAGCGCGAGATAGAAGCTCGAGGCAATCACCGGCAATCCGACCAGGCCGACGATCGCGGCAGTGCGCCGCAGATTGAGGTTGCCTTGCACCGGGGTCTCACGTCCGCCCTGATCGGCGGCGGCCAGCAGCCGGCGGCTGATCTCGACCCGTGCGGCATCGGCCTCGGCGGCACCGATGATGCCGGCGGCCATGTCGCGGTCGATTTCGGCGAGCTGGTCGCGGTAGACCACGACCTCGCTGCCGCCGGTATCCGCGCGCCCGCGGCGGCTGAGCGGCCACAGCACGGCAAAGATCGCCGCGACCGTCATCAGCGCGAACACAAACCACAGCGTCATCAAGCGGTTCCCGGATGGAACGGCGGCTTCCGGCAAGCCGCCTTAGAATCGCTTTACACTACCGGCGGCGAGCCCGGCAATTGACAATTGCTGGATCGGCGGAAGGTCGAAATCAGGCGGTTTCCGGTGCCGTTCCGGCGGTATTGCGCCGGCGTCTCCGGGCGAAGGCGCGCACGACCAAAATATCGAAAACAACCCCATGCAAAGTAGCAGGCGGTCGCCGGTGCTCGATTGACGGTTGACACGTCGGGCAACTCAGTGCCACACTTCCATTATTCCGAAATAGCGCAAATGCCTATCATCCCGCCGTGGCGGGGCTCGTCGGCTTACCGTCGAACATGCTCGCGAATTGCGCGGTCTCGCTACCCCGCGCGCGACGACTTGCGCTCGCCGGTCACGGCGTTTTCGGCGGCCCGGTTCATCAGGGAGGCGTAGTCGTGGCCGAACAGCACCTCGCAGAAGCGGATCGCGGCCTTGACCTGCTGCTGGCGGAACGCCCGGACCCGGGCGTCGCCGCCGCGCAGCGACTGCACCAGCCCTTCGGTCGACTGCTCGACATAATGTTGCAGGTCGGAGAAAGTCCGCAGCGTCACCTCGTTGATGGCGAGCTCGCTGGCATAGGTGCGGCACACCGCGACGAAATCGATCAGCGCGGCGGCATCCTCGACCTCGGTCGCATCGATCTTGGCCCCTGCCGTAATGTCCTTGTCGGCGCGCTGGCGCAGGATGCGGCGGACCCGGCCCGGCACGCTGTCGATCTCCGATTGCAGCGCGTTGGAAGTATCGGCGCGGACCGAGGTGAGCTGGCGGCCCCAGGTGGAATCGTTGCGCAGATCGAGCTCGGTGCGCAGGCCGCGGACGCCGTCATGCAGGGTCTTGAGCTGCTCGCCGACATAATCGAAATGCCCGCGCCTGATGTCGGTGCGCAGGCAGGCCGCGACGAACGACAAATCATGCAGCGCGATGGTGACCGCGATGCCGTAAGGCGTCGCCGCAACCCGCAGTTCGTCGTCGGAGGCCGCCATCTTGATGGCGAGACGGATGATCTGCCATGGCGCGGCGAGCCGCTGCGCAATCAACGACAGCGCAAACGGCAGCAGTTGCGGCGTCTGCAACGACGGCAGCTTGAGCGCCTCCATCGCGGAGGCGATCTGGGAATCGGCAAATACCCGGATCTGGCTCGGCAGCCGGCTTCCCAGGGTTTCCAGCGCTTCGCGGGCCTGCAGAACGAGGCCGATCGGCAGCAGGTCCTCGACCACGTTTGGCGGGCCGACCCGCGACAGCGCGCGCTGGCGGTCGTCCTGGCTCGGCGCCGCGATCTTGAGGATGGCGTCCGCGGCGGCAAGCTGGAACTTGCGCGCGGCGGCCTCCATCGGACCGCTCTCCGTGGCCGCGGCCAACGCCGCCTCGAACGCGCGAGCCGCTTCGGGCGCGCCCTCGCGGGCCAGCCATTGCCAGATCGGCAGCAGCGAGGCGCGCCGGATCTGGCCCGCTCGCGTCGGGAAATTGGTCTCGGCGAGGAACGGCTCGAGCGGCCGGAACAGGAGCCGCGCCGGGTCGTCGCTGCGCGGCTGGATCTGCTCGTCCTCCTCAGCCCCCGCGCACGATCTTGCGCAGCTGCTCGAGGACCAGATTGGCGACGGCGACGTCATCGCCGCGTTCGACGGCGCGCTCCAGCTCACGCATCAGCAGCGCCTGCGATTGCGGCGGAAGCTGCGCGAGATAATCCCTCAGCCGCTCGGTCGATTTCTGGCTCATGCCCGGTCGTGAAAGCTTGGTGCCCGGCAAGCGCCGCAGCCCGTCCGCCCGCAATGATAACGGCGGGCGCGTTAAGAAGCCGTTTAGGAAGAATAGCGGCGCCGAGCCTCCCAAGGCCGACTAGAGCGAGATGGGTTTAGATCGGATGGCGACCGCGGCGGCGCTGCGCTCCCTCGCCCCGTTCTTACGGGGAGAGGGTTGGGGTGAGGGGCCGCCTCCGCGTATCGGGTGATAGCTGCGTTTACGGAGACTCCCCCTCACCCGGAACGCATCTAACGATGCGTTCCGACCTCTCCCCGCGCGCGGGGCGAGGTGAAGCGGAATCTGCCGCTCGATTCAGAGTAAAGTCATCTTGCACTACACCGCCGGCAGCGTGAGCTCGGCGCGCAGGCCGCCGATCGGCGCGTTGTTCAGGGTGAGATTGCCGCCATAGAGGCCGGCGAGATCGGTCACGATCGACAGGCCGAGCCCGGAGCCGGGTTTCGACTCGTCGAGCCGCTGGCCGCGCCGCGACACCTGGGCACGCTCGGCTTCCGACAGGCCGCGCCCGTCGTCGTCGACCACAATGCGCAGCCTCGGCCCGGCGCCCGAGGCCTCGGGCGGAACCACGGTCACCTCGACGAACACCTGCGAATCCGCCCATTTGCAGGCGTTGTCGACGAGATTGCCGACCATCTCCTCGAGGTCCTGCCGCTCGCCGCGAAACCGTGCCGCCGGATCGGCCTTCGCCTCGATCGAAAGGTCGCGATCGCGATGGATCTTCTCCATGGTCCGGCGCAGCGCCTCGATCACAGGTGCGACGTCGGTGATGGTGCTGACGATGGTGGCACGGGCCGCGATCCGCGCGCGCTCCAGATGGTGCGCGACCTGATCCCGCATCAGATCGGCCTGCTCCAGCACCTTGCTGGCGAAAGGATCGGCGGTATGGGCGGCCGCCTCGTTCACGATCACCGAAAGCGGCGTCTTGATCGCATGGGCGAGATTGCCGACATGGGTGCGCGAGCGCTCAACGATCTCCCGGTTGGCATCGATCAGCGCATTGGTCTCGCGCGCCAGCGGTGCGATCTCGACCGGAAACCGGCCTTCCAGCCGCTCGGCGCGGCCGGAGCGGATGTCGGCGATCGCATCCGAGATTCGCTTGAGCGGCGCGAGACCGTAGCGCACCTGGAAGATCGTGGTCAGCAGCAGCACGATGCCGAGCGCGGCGAAGGTGCCGCCGAGATAATAGTCGAAGCTGCGCGTCTCATCGAAGATCTCGGTAGCATCGCCGGCGACGCTGACCAGGAACTTGCCGTCGGCGCCGAGATCGACCGGCCGCTCCACCACGCGCAGGCTCTGGCCTTCGGGCCCGTCGACATAGCCGAGCCGGACCCCGGCAGCGGTCAGCTCGGCGCCGTGCTCCTCGAGCTTGGGCAATTTCTTGTCCCACAGCGAGCGCGAGGCGCGGGTCTCGCCCTTTTCGGTATCGGTCCGGGTGATCTGCCAGTACCAGCCCGACAATGGCAGGTCGAACAGCGGCTCGCCCAGCGACTGGAACTGGCGGTCCGCCGGCTCGTCCGGCGTCGCCACCTCGGCGATCAGGGTGCGCAGATAGAGATTGAGCCGGCGGTCGAAGGCGCGCTCGGTCGCGTCGCGATAGACCGACGACAGGATGACGCCCGTGATCGCCAGGATCACCACCACCCAGGCGGTCGCCGAGACGAACAGGCGTGTCGCGAGCGAGCTGCCGCCCATCAGGGCACGAGCTCGAACATCGCGTCAGCGGGCCGCGACAAGGCGAGTTCAGACATGGCGAATCCAGTCCTCCTGGCGCGGATCATGCCAATGCCCGCATCGCGATCAAGCACCTTAAGAGCATGATCCGATTGAATAGGACATGCTCTTATCCCATTGTTTGGTCCGCGCTTTCTTCACGCGAACGAACCGGCATCCACTTCGCTCGAAAATGCTTCAAGAGCATGATCTCCGCGCAAACGCTTCGCGTTTGTCGCAGGGAAAACCGCTGCGCACTTTTCCGGATCATGCTCTAGGTCGGCGGCGAAAGCATGTAGCCGAGGCCGCGCACGGTCTGGATGATATCGACTTCCAGCTTCTTGCGAATGCGCCCGACGAACACCTCGATCGTGTTGGAGTCGCGGTCGAAGTCCTGGTCGTAGAGATGCTCGACCAGTTCGGTGCGCGAGACCACCCGCCCGGTGTGGTGCATCAGATAGTCGAGCAGATTGTACTCGTGCGAGGTCAGCTTGATCGGATTGCCGTTGACGGTGACCCGCTTGGTCCGGGTGTTCAGCGCCACCGGCCCGCAGTTCAGTTCGACCTGGGCATGCCCGGTCGCGCGGCGCAGCAGCGCGCGGATCCGCGCCAGCACCTCCTCGAGGTGGAAGGGCTTGGCGACATAGTCGTCGGCGCCGGCGTCGAAGCCCTGAACCTTGTCGCTCCAGCGATCTCGTGCGGTGAGGATCAGCACCGGCATCACCCGCTTGTTCCGCCGCCAGGCCTCGAGCACCGAGATACCGTCCATTTTCGGCAGGCCGATATCCAGCACCACCGCGTCGTACGGCTCGCTATCACCAAGGAAATGCCCCTCCTCGCCGTCGAACGCGCGATCGACCACATAGCCGGCGTCCGTCAGCGCGGTGGTGAGCTGGCGGTTTAGATCCGGATCATCCTCAACGACGAGCAGACGCACTTTGGCCTCCGAGAGTGAGCATTACGACATTCCGGCACCAAATGAGGCTTCCCGCCGTGAACGGCTTATGAATGGACCCGCAAGGCGCCGCTAATTTTTTCGTCAGGTGCACCATCCGGGGAACCCGCGCAAGCACCCCTGGTTCCCTCCATGAGATGCGCGCGAAGTGAGATTGGGTTTCAGTTTAGGGTATTATAATACCATAAACTTGAAAGCAATTGTTGCTGGCAACCTTCCGGCGGACCGGAGCGCGGACAACATGTCGGGTCATTTGCAGCCGACCGGCAAGTTAACCTTCGACGACCATTTTCATGTCGCTGACACCGGCGATGCGCTAATTCAACGGCGGCGCGCCCAGCGCATATGGACCGGGAAGAACGCGTTGCTTGTTTCAAAGATACGGAGGTTCGGCGTGATTGCAGGCTGGCTTGCGCTTGCGCTCATCGCCTTCGTGACACTGTCCCCGATCCAGGACCGTCCCTCGCTATTCCATCCGCAGATCGAGCATTTCGCGGCGTTCGCCGTGATGGCGCTGGCCTTCGTGCTGGGCTACCCGCGGCGCACCGCGCTGATCGTGCTCCTTGTCATCTTCAGCGCGTTCACGCTCGAAGCAATGCAATTCCTGACACCGGATCGTCACGGCCGCCTGATCGATGCGATCGTCAAGGTGGCGGGGGGTCTCGCCGGCATCGGCGTCGGTCGCTTCATGCTGCTCGTGCTGCGTAACCAACTCGGCCGGCTGAGGTCGGGCGTGGAGCAGTCCGCGAACTGAGCGGCCGGCGCATTGCGCTCAATCGCGCTTCGGCGCTTCCGCCGACTTCGTGTCGTCTTGCGCCATGCATTGCTGAAAGAAATGCAGCCGATCGCCATTCATCGGCACGGCCCCCGGTCGCTTGTAGGGGTAGAACATGTAGGCCGCGCGCAGGCAGCGCTTTGCGGTCTCGGCATCGGGTGCGGCGACGGCGGCACGCGATGCCAGCAGGAGCGCCAGCACGACGCTGAGCCGGACGGACACCCCGCTCACGGTTTCTCGCATTCCGAGTAGAACACACCATTTGCGGCCGCCAGCCGCTGCAGGCAATGCCGCTTGTCGGTGACCGCGCCCTCGACCGTGAAATCGTAGGCCTGCGCCTTCAGGATCAGCGCGTAGCGTCCCGGCGGCAGCGGCGCGTCGTCGCGCGGCAGGATCTCGAACATCTGCGGATCGTCCTTGAGCGGCGCCGCGCGGAACGGGATCGAGATGTTGCGGATCACCCAGCTGTCGTCGCCCGGCGAGACCACCGGCTTGCCGGTCGCGTCGAACGTGGTCTGCTGGCTCACATGCGCGATCAGACGCACATCGATCGGGTCGGAGGCGCCGCCAGCACCCTCGCGCCGGAACACGATGAAGCGGAGATGTCCGTCAGGCAGCGTGGTCTCGCTCGGCCTGGTGATCGCCGCCGAGATCGCCACCCGCGGATCCGGCGCACGCCCCTGGATCAGTTGCAGCTCGTAAAGCTTGCGGCCGCTCTCGGCGTAGACGCCGTAGGCGGTCGGCAATGGCCGTCTCGGCACCGGCGGCTCGGCCGCAGCGGCCGGCGCCGGGACGGCCGCGACCACCGCCGGCCTTTGGGCTTCGGGCGGCGCCGATGCCAGCGTGCCGGCAATCATCGCGCGGGCCGCAGCCAATGACACGCCGCGTTGCTGCAGCAGGACAACGGCCGCGATCAGCCCGAAGAACGCCAGCATGACAACGTAACGCAGCGGCGCCGACGACGACCATCGCGGACCACGCGTCACCGCGGCAGGCTCGACGCGGTCGAGGGTCGTGACAAAGGCCGCCTCGGCATCGATCCGGGGCGGTGCCTCGATCCGCCGCGCAGCGCCCGCCGCCTCGAGGAATGCGGGCAGCGCCCGCGCCGGCGGCACCTCGAATTTCTCGATCACATTGCTCTTGGTGTGCGCTTCGACGCCTTCGATCGCCACTTCCAGCGCCTGCATCAGACGCTGCTTTTCCGCCGGATCCTCGTGCGCGAGCTGCTGCAGCTTCTGCCGCGCGAGCTCGTAGACCGCGCTGCGCAGCTGCTGCGGGTCGGCGCTCACGGAATCGATGGTTCGTGCCAGCACCAGCGCGAACTCCACCTCGGGGTGCGCAGGACCGATGTCCCTGACCGTTCTCTGGGCCGGCGTCGGCGTCATAAATGTTAGTCTGGTTTGCCCATAATGTTACAACATTCTATGTGGATTTTACTGTTAACACAAACCACCAGGCCGGCAGATGACGCCCCGGTTTGACCGTCCCGATCCGAGCAGCAGCAGGATTCATTGACCCGTTCTCTGCCCATCCTGGACCAGTGGTTGTTCGCGCCCAAGCGGGACCGCCGATCCTGGCCGGACGTCCTGCTCCTCGCGGGATGGGTCGCGCTGGTCGGCTTCCAGATCGGCCGTCACGTGATGTGGCGCGACGAGGTCCGGGCGCTCACCATTGCCCTGAACGGCGACGATCCGGTCGCCATGCTGAGAGGGTTGCATGGCGAGGGCCACCCCGCCCTCTGGTACCTCCTGTTGCGCGGCGTGCATGCCGTATTCGATCGGGTCGAGGTGCTGCCCGCCGTCGCCTTCGTGGTCGGGCTCATCACGGTCGCACTGCTGATCTTCCGGTCACCATTCCCGCGGCCGTTGGTCCTGCTGCTGATCACGGGCCATGCGCTGTTGTTTGAATATGTCGTGATGGCGAGGAATTACGGCATCTCGGCCCTGTTCCTGTTCGCGATCGCGGCCTGCTATCGGGCCCACCGCGACCGTGGTCTGCTGCTCGGCGCGCTGCTGTTCCTGCTCGCCAACACCAACGTCGTCGGCGCGATCATGGCCGGCGCATTCCTGCTGTTCTGGCTGCTCGACCTGCTCGAGACCCGAGGGAGCCGTGACTGGCGCTGGTCGCCGCAACTCAACAATTTCGCGATCAATGCAACGATCGCGACGATTGGCGTCGTGATCTGCGCGGTGACGATGCTGCCGACCTACAATGACGCCGCGGCCCGGGACTGGTCGCACGAGTCACCGCTGGCGGCGGCAATCCTGTCCCTGGTGAACCCTGGCGCGACGTCGCTGGGCGCGCTGTTTGCCAATCTGCTGCCTTCGATCGCGGGATCGGTGCTGCTGTTCGGCGCGACGCTCGAGCTGCTGCCGCGGCGACCGGCGTTTCTCGCCGCCATCGCCGCCCTGTTGCTGACGTCGTTGTTCTTCGCCGTCGCCGCCAACGGCGCCTACCGACATGCCGCGGTCTGGCTGAGCTTCCTGATCGCGCTTTACTGGATCGGCTGGAGCAGGGTCACCGCACCATCCGGCTCTCGGGCGTGGCTCGACCGGCGCTTGCCGACGATCGGACGCGGGTCGCTGCTGCTGGTGCTGGCGATCCAGACCGCCGCCGGCATCAACGATTTGCGCAACGCGGTGACCGGCGTGGTCGCGAGCCGCAGCGCCGATCTCGGCCGCCTGATCGCCTCGCGCGCCGATCTCACCAATGCAGTGATCCTCGGCGAGCCGGAATGGCTGGTCGAGGCGCTGCCCTACTACGTCAAGAACCGGACCTATCTCGCGCGCGACCACAAATTCGGCAGCGTCGTGATCTTCTCGCGCAAGGGCAAGATGGACAGCGATCTCGGCGAGACCCTGCGCCTTGGCCGCGAGCTTCGCGACACGACCCGCGCGCCCGTCATCATCCTGCTGGCCTACCGGCTCGACGAGATCACGCCCGACCGGAACTACGACGAAGGCAAGGACTGGCGGACGTTCCGTGCCTCAGCGGCGCAGATCTGCGATTTCCGCGAAGCGACCACGATGCTCCGCCGCTTCGGCCCCGCCAAGACCGACGAGAGTTTCGACGTCTACCTCCTCAACTAGGCGATCGATCAACGACGACAGAAAAAGGACCGCGCGATGGCGCTGATGGACAGCAAGGTCGAAGCCGGCAAGCCGCCGGCCGCAAGCATCCGGCAGTATCTCGCCATCCTGCGGCTCGATCACAGCACCAAGCACATCTTCATCGTTCCCGGGATTGTCCTCGCCTGGCTGTTGCGCGGCCCGAGAGGCGAGCATATCGCAAGCGCGATCGTCCTCGGCCTCGTGGCCGCGATCTGCATCGCGTCGGCCAATTATGTGATCAATGAATGGTTCGACCGCGACTTCGACCGGCATCACCCGACCAAGTCGCAGCGCTCCGCGGTGCAGAGCGCGATGGACGGCAAGATCATCGGGCTAGAGTGGCTGCTGCTGGTCGCGCTCGGCCTCGTCTGCGCATCTGCGAGCAGCCGCCTGATGCTGTTCGCAACCGGCATCTTCGCCTTGCAGGGCATCGTCTACAATGTGCCGCCGCTCCGGAGCAAGGACAAGGCCTATTTCGACGTTATCTCGGAATCCGTCAACAATCCGCTGCGGCTGTTGATCGGCTGGGCGATGATCAACCCGACCTCGCTGCCGCCGGGCTCGGTGATCCTGTGCTACTGGTTTGGCGGCGCGTTCCTGATGGCGGCCAAGCGGCTATCCGAATATCGCGAGATTGCCGCGTCCCATGGCAAGGAGCTTCTGGCACGCTACCGCGCGAGCTTCGCGCACTATACCGAGGTGTCGCTGACGGCCTCGTGCCTCAGCTATTCGCTGTTCTCGGTGTTCTTCCTCTCGGTGTTCCTGGTGAAGTACCGTATCGAGTATGTCCTTGCGATGCCGCTGGTGGTGATGCTGTTCACCACCTACTTCTCGATGTCGACGTCGCCGGGCTCGTCGGCGCAGAAGCCCGAGAAGCTCTATGGCGAGCGCGGCCTGATGCTGCTCGTGCTGGCGCTGGTCGCCGTCTTCCTGGTGGCAAGCCTTGTCGACATGCCGTTCCTCTCGCGGCTGGCCGAACAGCACTACATCACATTGAACTGAGCCTCTCGCGGCTTGATCGTTATTTGAGCATGATCTCCGCGCAAACGCGTTCCGCGTTTGTCGCGAGGGAAAACCGCTTCGCACTTTTCCGGATCATGCTCTACCGCCGGCGCGGATGCGCCTTCTGATGCCAGGCCCAGGCCGAGCGAATGATGTAGCCGAGATCGGACCGGCTGGCCTTGAAGCCGAGGCCGCGCTCCGACCTGGAGGGATCGGCCACCAGGATCGGCGGATCGCCGGCCCGGCGCTCGCGCACCACGCTCGGCACCGCTTCACCGGTCTCGGCCCGGATCGCGTCGAGCACCTGGCGCACCGAATAGCCGGTGCCGGTGCCGAGATTGAACACGCCGCCGGCGTCGCCACTCAGCAGCAGCTCGAGCGCCGCGATATGGGCGCTCGCGAGGTCATCGACATGGATGTAGTCGCGCACCGCGGTGCCGTCAGGCGTGTCATAGTCTTCGCCGAAGATGGCAAAGTCCGGCACGTGCCCCAGCAGCGCCATCAGCGCGCGCGGAATCAGATGCGTCTCGGGATCGCGGAGTTCGCCGATGGTGACGGAGGCGTCGGCGCCGCAGGCATTGAAATAGCGCAGACAGACCGAGTTGAACCGATAGGCCGCGCGGTAGTCGGCCAGGATCTGCTCGATCATGAATTTGGAGCGGCCGTAGGGATTGACGGTCGGACCTGCGGCACTCTCGGGAATTGGATCGCGGCCGGCGTTGCCATAGACCGCGCCGGTGCTGGAGAACACCAGGCGGTCGCAACCCGCCTCCCGCATGCCGCGCAGCAGGCCGAGCGTGCCGGCAACGTTATTGGTGAAGTATTTCTGCGGATCCGCCACGGACTCGCCGACCGCACTGAACGCGGCGAAATGCATCACGGCGAGCGCATTGTGCTCTCGGATGGTAGCGGCGATCTTGTCGTGGTCGGCGACGTCGCCGATCACGAGCGGCCCCCATCGCACGAAATCACGGTGACCGGTGGACAAATTGTCGTAGACGACCGGCAGAAATCCGGCCTCGGCAACCGCCTTGGCGCAATGGGATCCGATGTATCCCGCGCCACCCGTGATCAGGATTGAACCCCTGCTCGCCATCTGAAAATTTCGCCCTGCGCGAACCAATCCCGCGCCTCAACCGGCGCAGTGATCGCATCGGTACGACATTCCGTCCGAGGCGGCAAAATGACGATGGGAATAGCGTTAAGACTGAACGGATTTGCAGCCGAAGCGACGGTCAGCGCGACCCCAGCGGCACGTTGGTCCGTTGACCGACCGGCGGCCCGTGCCGCGACGCTCTGCCATAGGGGTAAGCCGGTGTTGCCGGCGGGACCGGCTGGGTCGCCTGCGGCCGCGATGTCGGAACACCACCGCCTGGTCCATCGATCGAATAGCGCGTTGTGCCCTGCGTGGTCTGCCCGGTGCCCTGTGCAAGCACCGGCGTGGCTAGGGCGACGACCAGCGCCGCTGTTGTGACAAGGCCGGCCAGCTTCATGTCGATGCCTCGACGGGTTGAACCGGGGTCAACCGTCGATGCCTCCAATCGTTCCGGATGAGATCACAGCGACCCTGCGGTCATCCCTCATATGAAAATGGCGCGGCGAAATGTCTCGCCGCGCCATTTTCGATCGATGGGGCTCGTTCAGGAATTCAGGCGCCGGCCTGCGCGACGCCAGCCCAGTGGTCGGGGTTCGCCGGGGTCTGCATCCTGACCCAACGATAACGCGCCTGCGACCAGCTGCGGATCTGCGCATTCAGATTGTCGAGCACGATGTCTCCACCCTTGGCGCGGACCACCAGCACGAGATGATGCTCGCCGGAGGAGGTCACAACCTCGCTCAGCAGAAGGTCGCGCATCGGCCAGCCGCGCGCCAGCAGCTCGTGGCGCTTGCTGACCGCGTAGTCGTTGCAATCGCCGCGCGCCGGATTGATCACCCATTCCTCGCCGGCAAGGCCGCGTTCGTTGCGCTGTGGCACGATGCTGCGATTGACCGAAGCGTTGACCTCGATCAGGTCGGCGATGCGCTGCTTGGTCAGGCGTGTGGCGCCGCCGCGGAACACCATCCGGACGCGGGCTTTCGGCTTGCACTCGTCGGCATAGCGCATGCAGAACATGGTGTAGGCCATCGGAGCCAGCGTCGGCTCGCTGAAGCGGATCTTCTCGATCACGCCACGCAGCGGCAGCGGGAAGCCGACCATTCCAGCCTGGGTGTTCTGTGCGCTTGTCCCGAGCGCAAGGACGGCCAGAACCAGGGCCATCACTCTCTTGACGTTGTACATTCTTCACTCCCCACAGTGACGGGAAGCATGTACGGGAAATGTCTTGAGCTTGGGCTCAAGCGCGCGGCGGCATTTGTTTCAAATGCGAGGGTGCGCGCGAGCAATCCGTTAATCAAGCCTGCGGGGCGCCGCCGTCAGGTCAAGGGCCGGTTGCGGCCCGAACTCTTTCGTTCCCATGCCGGCATGGTTGGCCTGTCGTGAAGCCGCCGGCGCGCTCTGTTAAATCGCCACCCGCTGCC
This sequence comes from Bradyrhizobium sp. USDA 4503, assembly GCF_054055815.1. Classification (NCBI taxonomy): domain Bacteria; kingdom Pseudomonadati; phylum Pseudomonadota; class Alphaproteobacteria; order Hyphomicrobiales; family Nitrobacteraceae; genus Bradyrhizobium; species Bradyrhizobium sp. USDA 4503. The sequence continues at coordinate 153,732 of NZ_JBSRXS010000001.1, read as the reverse complement.
TGGGCGCGATCCCGCACCAGCTCATCACGAGATCGGCGAGCATCTTGATCTCGAGATCCGCGGGCGTCCCGCCGGCGAAATCGGCGACCGATTGCCCCAAGGCGACGGCGCGCACATAGGCCGAGCGGCTGCCGATCATCGGCCCGATCTCCTCGTCGAGCGTATCGAGCTCCTCGATCAGCTGCTGGCCTTCGAGCGTGCGCTGGTCGACGCGGTTCGGCACGATCATGGCACGGAGCGCCGTTCGCCGCGTGGCGCGCACTTCCCGCACGATGTCGAGCGTCCGCGCGGTGGCCTCGATGTCAAGGCCGGACGGCGTGCACGGCATCAGCACGATATTGGCGACCGCGAGCACCGCGCCCAGCACCCGATCGTTCGGCGCGGAGTCCACCACGATGATCTGATGCGGAATCTGGCGCATCAGCTTGGCCCATTCGGCGACCGGCCGGGTTTCCGGATCAAGCTGGTAGACGGGGAACGACAGATTGCCGGGCTCGGCCCAGTGACACGCGGACGCCTGCGAGTCGGCGTCGACCAGTCCGACCACGCCCGTGCGCCGATCCAGTTCTGCGGCGAGCAAGACCGCAAGGGTCGTCTTTCCGACTCCGCCCTTGCGCTGGGCAACCGAGATGACAAGCGGCATCGCAAACTCCTGGCGTTATCCCCCGTACGTGCGCGGGAGGACACCTTCATCAACGAGCGTCAGCATCCGGGGCAGACAGACCCGCCTTGCGTCGTAATTGTCCCGCACGAAGCTGCGCGCCTTCATCCGCATCTTCTTGAAGGCCTTGGGCCGTGACAGCACCGACAGTACCTGATCCGACAGCGCATCAATATCAAAAAACGGCACCAGCAGGCCGTTGCCGTCCGAGATGATATCGCGAAGCGGGGCGGTGTCGGATGCCACCACCGCACATCCCGCGCTCATGGCCTCCAGCAGCGACCACGACAGCACGAAGGGATAGGTCAGATAGACGTGCACCGAGGAAATCTGCAGCAGCTCGAGATACGGTTCCCGAGGAATCCGGCCGAGGAAATGCACCCGGCGCAGGTCGATGTCCGACTTGATTTCGTCGAGGAACATCGACTTCCAGCTCGAGCCCTTGGGTGGATTCGCCCCGTAGGATGTCCCGCTGCCGCCGACGATCACGACCTGCGCATTCGGCCGCGCGGCGAGTATCCTCGGCAGGGACCGCATGAAGATATGGAATCCGCGCACCGGCTCGAGGTTGCGCGAGACGTAGGTGATCACTTCGTCGTCCGCCGACAGCGTCGCACCGTTCGGAAGCTGAAACCGCGCGACGGGATTGGGCTTCACCTCGTCGGTGTCGACGCCCTCGTGGATCACCTCGATCTTGCTCTGAAACTCGGCGGGAAAGGTCGACCTCTGCCAGGGCGTCGGCGAGACGCCCGTATCGCATTCCGTGAGCGCCAGCAGCGTGGTCGCATTCTTCAGATGGAGTGCGACGTTGCCATCAAGGCCCGTCATGGGAAACTCGGGATCGAAGCCGACGTCCCTGCCCTCGGCACCGTAGTAGAATTCGCAATAGAGGATGATCCGCGCGCGCGGAAACATCGTGCGCAGCGGCAGCGTCTCGCCCCAACCGGGATGCGCGAAGATCAGGTCGGGCACGAAGCCTTGCCCCGACAGCGACGACAGCGCGTACAGAACCTCTTCGGCACGCCGCGATTCGACATCGAAGCGCCGGGCAAACGGATGGACGACCGCGGAATCCGTCTTGGTCGTCGAATATTTGAGCAGCCGGATATCCGGCGTCGTGCTCGCGGTCGATGAACCGACAGCAACGACCCTGTTGCCGGGCTGCTCTGCGAGCGCGCGCGCAATGTGGCGGTACTGGGCCGGAAAGTTATTGTGGACGAACAGGACGTTCATTGGCGGGCGAGCGCGCCCCCCGGCCGCGCGGTCTTCGATTGGGGTCAGGGTCTGCATCATCACCGGCGGTATGTCATCGATTGGCGAGTAAAACTATCTTACCGGATTAACATTAAGCCCCCTTCTATCACACAGATTTTTGGGGCACACTGCAGGAGACTTACCAATCCATTCCGTTAGGCTCGCAGGCGACAATGAACGAACAGATTCAGCAGAAAACCATTGATCTGGCACGGGGTCTCTTCCTGGTTCGATACAATGGCGCAGATGATAAGGTGTCACCTCCGGTGGTGCGCGTATACGCGGATCGCGCCAGTCTTAACAATTGTAATATCATTACCGGACCGGACGTGGTCAATGGAACCCTGTTCGCGCCCGAGACCGCGCTGGTCGTGTCGGTCGCCCGGCCGAGCCGCCTGATCGTCGAGGTCACGGCAGGGCGCGTCGGCGGGTCGACCGCCGCCAATATCAAGATCGAGCCGCTGACCCAGGGACAGGCGGCTGAGCAGCAGCCGGCCAGCCAGCCATTCGACATGTTCGAGCCGGAGGCCGGCCCCGGCGAGTTGAGCGACCTCAAGCTGCTCGCGCATGTCGCGGGCCTGGGCGACGTGACCGTCGGCTCGAATGTCTGGATTGCCGGACCGTCCGCGCCGGCCCGGATCGAGGGAATTTCCCTCGAATGGCCCAACAAGCCGCGGGATCTCCAGCTGCAATATGCCGTCAAGTTCGCCAGGCCGCAGCGCGGCGACAACCAGTTCGTTCCTCTCGGAACTTTTGCCGGAACCCGGGGACGCGCATTGGCCATCACGGGGTTCTCGCTGGAGGCCACGGGTCCCGGCGCGGATCGCTTCTCCATCGCGGCTGAAACCATCTTCCTGGGGGCTCCGACCCTGCGGGTCACCGGGAACCGGATTGTGGTGTCGGGTCCCTCAGGACGGGAACCGCTGGTGGGCCTCAAGCTCAACCTCGAGGAGCGCCGGGTGCAGGCAGCCCCTCTCGCGCCCCAGCAGCCGAGGCGCGTCGAACCCGCCACTCCGATGCCGCACCAGGACGGACCCCGCCTCGAGGGACGGGTGCGCGTGTTCCGGAGCCGGCAGGGCGCCGTCAAGACGGCAGGCTGACCATGCGGACAGATAAGGGCGCCATTTGACCGCCGCCGCGCGCAGGATCGCCTTTACGTCCAAAACGCTCCACCACGTCGATCTCGAGCGGGCCGCTGTCGGGGCGCTCGAGGCGCGTGATTTCCGCCTGGCGTTCGCGCTCGCCGACCGCCGCTGCCGGATCCTGCCGCATCCGGGCGCTCGCGCCCATCTGCTGCGCGCGGAAGCGCTGTTTCATCTTGATCTCAGGGATGCGGCCATCGCCAGCGTGGCGAGGGCGCTCGAGCTCGAGCCGGACGATCTGGTCGCTGCCCGGCGAATGATGGCTTGGGGCGACGACCTTCAGCAGATCGAGGCGGCGCGAAGCGTCACGCGGCGTGATGACGATCCGGATTCGGTCAGGGCCGCCCTGCTGCTACTCGAACAGAGCGGCCAGGACGGCTGCGCCCGCATCGACTTTCTCGATGAAGAGGTGAAGGGATGGGTCACGTGGCGCGGGCCGGACGACCCGCACCTTTCGCTGGCGCAGGCGGATCAATCCAGCACGATCCAGCTTCCCGCCGATCCACGCCACAGATTCGCGCGTGACGGGCGACAGGCTGCGAGCTTCCGTCTGATCCGGCCCGCATCCGCGACCTCGCAGCGCCTGCAGATCACGCAGGCGGACCGGGTGATCGCGAGTGTTCAACTCCCGGCCAACCGCGTTCCGGATCACCGGGCCGCACCACGCCGGCCCGGCTCGCCTTCGAAACGGCGAACCTCCCCCGCTCACCATCATCATCCCGGTATACCGGGATCTGGCCGCAACACGAGCCTGCATCGACAGCGCGTTGAATGCGCTCGCCTGCACGCCGGGCTCGACCATCGTCGTCGTGGATGATGCGTCGCCCGAGCCCGACATCAAGCGCCTGCTCAACGAGCTCGCCGCCGAATTCCGCATCCGTCTCCTGACCAACGAGCACAATCTCGGCTTTGTCGGCGCGGTCAACCGGGCGCTCGGCGAGACCGGCGCCGGCGACGTCGTGCTGCTGAACTCGGACACGATCGTGCCGAAATACGCGCTGCAACGCCTGCGCAGCGCCGTGCAAGCGACGCCGCGGGTAGGCACGGCGACCCCGCTGTCGAACAACGGCGAATACACCAGCTTTCCAATCCCGAACCGGTCAAATCCCCTGCCCGCGGTCGGCGAAATCGAATTGCTGGATGAACTTGCAGGCAGGGCAAATTCCGGGATTGCGATCGACATCCCCAACGGTATCGGGTTCTGCCTCTACATTACCCGCGAATGCCTCGACGCCGTGTGCGAGCTCTCCGACGACTTCTATCGCGGCTATCTCGAAGACGTCGACTTCTGCCTGCGCGCAGCGGAGGCCGGCTTGCGCAACGTGTGCATTCCTTCGGTTTTCGTCGGGCACGAGGGCTCGCGCTCGTTTCTGGGCGAGAAGCGTTCGCTCGTGATGCGAAATCTTCGCGTTCTCGAACACCGTTACCGGCGCTATGCGACGGACTGCGCCGCATTCCTGCTTGCCGATCCACTCCGCGATTGCCGCGCCGCGCTTGAGCTCAAGCTGCTCACGAACCAGCAGGTCGCCGCCGGCCCATCCGTCATCCTCTGCGGCTCGTTCGCCGGCCGCGCAATTGCCATCAGGCGCTGCCGGCAGTTGGCGGCAGAGGATCAGCACGGTGTGGTCGTGCAGATCCGCTCCGAGGGACAACGCCAGCTGGCTGCGATGTTCGATCCGGATGGCGGAGCGCCGCAGTCGATCGTACTCGACGTTGCGACGCCTGAGGGCCGCGAAGCTCTTCTGAAGTCTCTCGCCGATCTCGGAATCCGATCGCTCGAGATCGCAGAGCCGAACCGCATTCCCGGCGCATGTCTGGCGCAGCTCACTCAACACTTTGCCTACGACCTCCTGATCACCGACACCGCGCTTGCAACGCGCGCGGCGGTTGGATCAGGCGTTCATCCGGACTGGGCAAGCCTGGTCGCCGGGGCGCGGCGCGTGACTGCGATCGATGACCACGGCGCGGCCTTTTCGGAAGGGGTTCTCGGCCTGCAAGCCGTGAGGCTGAGCGACCCGCCCGCGCCGCCGGCGCTGTATCCCGCCGTGAGCGGCCCCGCGCGTCTCGGCCTGCTGGTCCTGCACGCCAACGCCGCGGAATTTCGCTTCATACGAGCGTTGAGCGATCAACTGGCCGACGCCGACGAAGACGTCGAGATCATCGTGCTGGGAAGTACCCTCGACGATCTCAAGCTGATGCAGCGCACGAATGTCATCGTCACCGGCGATATTGTCGTCGACGACGTCGCCACGCTCATCGAAGGTCACGGCATCACGAAATTGGTTCTCGACATCGGCAAACCGGCGTTTGGCCATCCGTTGGTGGACGCGCTGCTGGCAACCGGCCTGCCGATCGCCGCGACGGAATGGAGCCCGACGCCTCCGGGGCGCGGCCGAAGCACGGACCTGCAGCTGCAGCCAGGCTTTGATGCCGATGCAACGATTGCTGCCGTACGCGACTGGGCGGTCGATGACGTCCTGCTACAGCCCGATCGGAGGAGCCGTCGACACCGGCGGCAGGTTGGCACGCGGCTTCCATGATCGCGGCGGCCATGCAAGCGAGGAGAACGGCGTCGAATCCAGCCCCAGCAGTGGGCTGTAATAGGGATCGTCGAGCAGCACCTCGCCCCATTTCGCGCGCAGGATCGACAGCTCGCGCCTGAAGCGTGCCCTGCGATCCGGCGCGGAATCGCGACCGCGGCTTGCCGATTCCAGATGAACGAGTTTCGCGTCCGGCGTGAACACGATCCGCTTTCCGAGCTGGCGCAGCTTCAGGCACAAATCGATATCGTTGAAGCTGATCGGAAAGCGGATCTCGTCCATGCCGCCGACGGCCACGAAATCGCGCTTGCGCATCAGGAGGCACGCCCCCGTCACCGCCGAACATTCGTGCGCCACCTGAAGCAAATCGCCATAGCCGGGATCACCATCCATCCGGTCGTTGAAGGCGTGCGCGGCCGAGAAATTGGCTCCCAGCACCACTCCGCCGTGCTGCACGACGCTGCTCGGCCAGAGCAGCTTTGCACCGACGGCTCCGACGTCGGGAGCCGCGAGCCGCCACAGCATCTCCGCCAACCAACTGTCGTCGAGCGCCTCGACGTCATTGTTGAGAAAGCAGATGTTCTCCGTGTCGACGCAAGCGACGGCGGCGTTGTTGATGAATGCGAAGTTGAAGGGCCCCTCGACCGAGATGACGTCGATTTCCTGCGCCGACAGGCTGTCCAGATAGTCCAGCGTTTCCGGCTCGGTCGAGCTGTTGTCGACGACAAGGATCCGGGCGTTCGTCTCATTTGCCGCCGGCATGACCGTCTCGATGCATCGCTTGAGCAGTTCGGCGCGATTTCTGGTCGGGATGATGATGGTGGTGCGCTCGCTCCAATCGACGGCGCGCTTGACCTGAACGGCCGGAAGAAGACCCGCTTTCCGAGGCTCGACATTGGCCTCGATGCCGGCTCTGGCAAAATACGCCTTGCTCGCGGCGACCAGTTCGGAGGTTGCGGCCGATGCATCAATCCGCGGCAATGCCGCAACCGATCCCGGAAGATGATAGGTTCGATCCGGCTCCGCGCAGCAAAGGAAGATGTCGTAGAGCGACGTCGCCGATAGCAGCGCTTCCACGGCAGGCTCCCGACGCACCGCAAAACAATACGCCCCATAGCCCTGCTCGAGCGCGCGTTCGAGATCGAATGCGGAGAACGCCAGCGGCCAGACAGCCCCGGCGCCTGCAGCAACTTCGACGTCGCCATAGACCATATCGCAGCCGGGTTCGGACGCGAAGAGATCGGCGAAGCGCTGCAAGGCGTCTTCCGCGAGGATCGTTCCGCTCAGACAAAACACAAAGAACGCACTGCCAGCGGCATCGCCGTCGACAAACTCGCGCGCTGCCATCGGATCGAATTGACTGAACGCTCGCGCCGGCAGGGACACCGCCGACCAGGCGGAGTGCCGTTGGGCTTCGAGGCTTTCGATGCTCTCGTCCACCCTGACATCGCCGATCAGGACGACTGCCGCCTCGGATACAACGTCAGACTGTTCAGATTGTGTCGTCGGCGAGAAGCGCTCTTTCCAGCCGCGATAGGCGTGAAACGGCATCGAGGCCGGCAACACTCGGTCGAACAGCTCTCCACGAAGCCGCTCGCTATCCCAGCGCCCGAGATCCGCGAGCGTTTGCTCCAATCCGCGATCGAAAGCGACGAAGGAAATCGGCTCCGAGATCAGGCTCCGTCCCGAAATCGTCCGCGCGGATAGTCCGCGCATGCGACCGTCCGCAAAATGCTCGGGCAGATGAAAATCGATCCGGCGGCCGACGCCGAACTCGCCGCCCCGCGCAACGTTGGTCCACCCGGTCGGCTTCACGGTCATCACCGGGCGTTGCGCGATCAGGATTTCGATGTCCTCGTCGATGTCCTGAGCAAGCCAGCCTTCGAAGCGCAGACCTCCGACCCACTCGATATCGCCGATCCGGTGCCATCGCGCTTCCGGCGCAGCGACATCGCAGCGAATCGGAGCACCGACGGGAGTGCCGATATTTGCCAGCCTTGCCTCAATGATCCCGGCGTTCGCGCTGACCTGATCCTGCACGTTGAACGTAAAGCCAAATCGAGCGTCGCCGATCCCGGCGTCGGCAAGCTCTGTTACGAACTCGTCACACAATGATGACATGTATGGCTCGCCGTCGACGAGCAGGTCGACAGTGTAACGCCGGCCGAGATCGGCGCGATCATAGACAAACCCGGAAAACGTCGTGCGATCGGATCTGGAGAACCGCGTTTGCAACGACGCGTATTCAGCTCCTGAGAGCTTCTGCTTGCTAATCGTCTTCATGCTCATGTCCACCCTCAAACGGCAGCTCGAATGTCGGTCGATTTCAAGTTGAGAATGTGTCCATGGTGCGCCCGAGGTGACTAGCGGGCGCTCAGCTGCACTGGGGCGATCACCGTTTGCACAAAAAGCCGCCGACCTCCAACACAAACTATGCGTTATAAAACTTGGCGTTGTCGGCGCCAATTGTGCTAGTGCTAACTCCTCCTCTCCACACTGATCGACGAGCGGATTCATGAAGATTGCAATGGTTGGAACGGGATATGTAGGTCTCGTGTCCGGAGCGTGTTTTGCCGATTTCGGCCACCAGGTCGTTTGCGTCGACAAGGACGCCGGCAAGATCGAAGCCCTGAAGCACGGCAAGATCCCGATCTACGAAACTGACCTCGATAAGCTCGTCGACACCAACGCCGCAGCCGGACGGCTGACCTTCACGACGGAGCTCGCGGGCGCCGTCGCGGACGCCGATGCCGTGTTCATCGCGGTCGGAACGCCCTCGCGGCGCGGCGACGGCCATGCGGACCTGAGCTACGTCTATGCTGCTGCCAAGGAGATCGGCGCGGCGCTCAAGAAGTTCACCGTGGTGGTGACCAAGTCGACCGTACCCGTGGGCACCGGCGACGAGGTTGAACGCCTGATCCGCGAAACCAATCCGGACGCCGATTTCGCCGTTGCGTCGAACCCCGAATTCCTGCGCGAAGGCGCCGCAATCCAGGATTTTCGCCATCCCGACCGCATCGTCGTCGGCACCGAGGACGACCGGGCCAAGAGGGTGATGGGCGAAGTCTATCGTCCGCTCTATCTGAACCAGGCGCCGATCCTCTATACCGCGCGACGCACGGCGGAATTGATCAAATACGCCGCGAATGCCTTCCTTGCCACCAAGATCACCTTCATCAACGAGATCGCCGATCTCTCCGAGAGGGTCGGGGCGAACGTGCAGGAGGTCGCGCGCGGCATCGGGCTCGACAACCGGATCGGAACCAAGTTCCTGCATGCCGGCGCCGGCTATGGCGGCTCCTGCTTCCCGAAGGACACCCGTGCGCTGTTCAAGACCGCGCTCGACCACGACGTCCAGCTGAAAATCGTCGAGGCCACGCTGACCGCGAACGACAACCGCAAGCGCGCGATGGCGCGCAAGGTCGCCAACGTGCTCGGCGGCGAGCTGCGCGGCAAGACCATCGGCGTGCTCGGCCTGACCTTCAAGCCCGATACGGACGACATGCGCGAGGCGCCCTCGATCCCGCTGATCAACGGCCTGATCGACTTCGGCGCCAAGGTTCGAGCCTACGATCCCATCGGCATGGAGCAGGCGCGCAAGGAATTGCCGGAGATCGAGTACAGCAAGGATGCCTATGAATGCGCGCGCCAGGCCGATGCGCTGGTGATCGTGACCGAGTGGCGCCAGTTCCGCGCGCTCGATCTCAAGCGCATCAAGCAGGAGATGAAGCATCCGGTCGTCGTCGACCTGCGCAACATCTACCGTCCGGACGAGATGGCCGCGCACGGCTTCACCTACGACAGCATCGGTCGGCCGCGCTGAGCGCTCGCGCCTGGCAACGATAGCCGCCGGCCGGTTCAATCCTGGAGCCTTGGTTCTGATCAAATCAGAACCAAGGCTCTTTTCTTGTCTGACGCGTTTTCTTCACGCGCACCGGCATCCCACTTCCGAAGCCGTCCTAAGCGTGGGCGGGCGCGCCAAGCTGGACAAATGCATCCAGTTCGCGCGCCAGCGCTTCCTGCCAGGTCGGCATCGCCACGCCGAACTGCGCCTTCAGCCGGGACAGATCCAGCCGCGAATTGCCCGGACGCACCGCCTTGGTCGGGAATTCGGCCGCTGCGATCGGAGCGATGTTCTCGACCGCCAGCGTGACCCCGCGGGACCTCAGCCCGCCGACAATGGCGGTTGCGAAGCCATGCCAGCTGGTTTCGCCGGCGCAAACGAGATTGACGACACCTCCCCGGCGCACGAGCTGATCGTGCAACGTGGTGAGGTTCGGCAGGACGATGCCGGCGACCGCACCGGCGATCGCTGATGCCGTGGTCGGCGCACCGATCTGATCGGCCACGATCCGCAGCTCCTTACGCTCGCCGGCGAGCCGCGCGATGGTGCGCAGGAAATTCGTGCCCTTTGCGGCATAAACCCATGAGGTGCGCGCGATCAGATGCGCCCCGCCCGCCGCCTGGATCGCGACATCACCGGCAAGCTTGCTGGCGCCGTAGACCGACAGCGGCTCGGTCGGGCTGTCCTCACGCCACGGCCTGTCGCCAGAACCATTGAAGACGTAGTCCGTGGAGAAATGCACCAGCGGCACGCCGTTCGTTGCAGCCCATTTGGCGATCGCTTCAGGTCCCTTCGCGTTGACCAGGAACGCCAGCTCACGCTCGTCCTCGGCGCGATCGACGGCGGTATAGGCCGCCGGATTGATGATGAGATCGGGCTTCAGACTCTCAAGCTGGCTCGTCAGCATCTCCGGCTTCGACAGATCGAACTCCGCGGTGGGCGGCGCGATGATCGTGCCGTGGCTCTCCAGCAAAGGCTTGAGCGCACTGCCAACCTGGCCGCGTGTTCCCGTCAACAAAATCCGCATCAGATTTGTCCATAGGTCGGAAGGTTGCTGGCGTCGGCAAGGAGCGGCGCGTCCGCATCCTTGGCCGACAGCTGTGGCTTGTCGACGCCCCACTTGATCCCGATCGCTGGATCATTCCACCGGATCGAGAGCTCGTCCTTGGGGCTGTAGAAATCATCGCACTTGTAGAAGAAGTCGGCGGTCTCCGAGAGCACCACGAAGCCGTGGGCGAAGCCGCGCGGCACCCATAATTGCCGGCGGTTCTCCTCGCTCAATTCGACCGCGACATGCTTGCCGAAATTCGGACTGCCGACGCGCACGTCGACGGCAACGTCCAGCACCTTGCCGCGCAGCACGGAGACGAGCTTGCCCTGGGTGACCGGGTTTTGCAGATGCAGCCCGCGCAGCACGCCATAGGCCGAGCGGGACATGTTGTCCTGCACGAACGGACGCGTGATGCCGTGCTCGACATAACGCGGAGACTGGTAGGTTTCGAGGAAGAAGCCGCGCCGGTCGCCGAACAGCTTCGGCTCGACGATCAGGACTTCAGGAAGCTCGGTCTTGATGACGTTCATCTAACATTTGTTCCAGTTTGATGCGCTTGAAATGTTAATTGCCTTCTCATAACAAACTTGTGCAGCGCACGCTATATGTTATGTTCTGATAGTCAAATTGTGAGGGACCATGAAAGGCATTATCCTTGCCGGTGGCACCGGCTCGCGCCTCTATCCGGTGACGACAGTCGTCTCCAAGCAACTGCTGCCCGTGTTCGACAAGCCGATGATCTACTATCCGCTGTCGACGCTGATGCTGGGCGGAATCCGCGATATCCTGATCATTTCCACGCCGCAGGACAAGCCGCTGTTCCAGCGCTTGCTTGGCGATGGCAGCGAGATGGGTGTCCGGTTCGCCTATGCCACGCAGGAGACCCCGCGGGGTCTTGCCGACGCCTTCATCGTCGGACGCGACTTCATCGGTGATGACTCCGTTGCCCTTGTGTTAGGGGATAACATTTTCTATGGCCACGGCCTGCCGAGCATGCTGTCGTCCGCCTCGATCCGCAAGAAAGGCGCCACCGTGTTCGGCTATGTCGTGAACGCGCCTGAACAGTACGGCGTGATCGAGCTGGACGGCACCGGCCGGGCGCTCTCGATCGAGGAGAAGCCGAAGCGGCCGAAATCCAACGTCGCGGTCACCGGCCTCTACTTCTACGACAATGATGTGGTCGACATAGCGGCCGGTATCAGGCCATCCCCGCGCGGCGAGATCGAGATCACCGACGTCAACAAGGCCTATCTCGAACGCGGCGACCTCTATGTCGAGGTGCTCGGCCGCGGCTTTGCCTGGCTCGACACCGGCACCCATTCCTCGCTGGTCGAGGCCAGCCATTTCGTCCAGATCCTGGAGCAGCGCCAGGGCCTGCGCATCGCCTGCCCCGAGGAGATCGCGCTGCGCCAGGGCTACATCTCGCTCGAGGCGTTCGCGAGGGTCGCACAGAAGACCGCCAAGAGCAGCTACGGCGAGTACCTGCTGTCGGTCTACCGCTCATTCCACGGCGAGCCGCGCGCGGCGGAGGTATTCAAACATGCGGTTTAAGGGATCGACGATCTTCGTCACCGGCGGCGCCGGCTTCATCGGCTCCGCCGTGGTCCGCCACCTGCTGCGCGACACCCACGCCCGCGTCGTCAACATCGACAAGCTGACCTATGCGGCAAACCTGGCCTCGCTGCCCCGTGCCGCCGAAAGCCTGAACTACACCTTCGAGAAGGCCTGCATCTGCGAGGCGCAGAACCTGCGCCGGCTGTTCGAGAAATATCAGCCCGATGCGGTGATGAACCTTGCCGCGGAAAGCCATGTCGACCGCTCGATCGACGGCCCCGGCGAATTCATCCAGACCAACATCGTCGGCACCTTCACGATCCTGCAGGAGACGCTGCGCCACTGGCGTTCGCTCTCGCCCGAGAAGCGCGACCGGTTTCGCTTCCTGCATATCTCGACCGACGAGGTGTTCGGTTCGCTCGGCGACGAAGGGCTGTTCACCGAGACCACGGCATATGCGCCGAACTCGCCCTATTCGGCCAGCAAGGCATCGTCCGATCACCTGGTGCGGGCCTGGCGCGAGACCTACGAGCTGCCGACCCTGGTGACCAACTGCTCCAACAATTACGGCCCCTATCACTTCCCCGAAAAGCTGATCCCGCACATGATCATCAAGGGGCTCGCCGGCGAGCCGCTGCCGGTCTATGGCGACGGCAAGAACATCCGCGACTGGCTGTTCGTCGAGGATCACGCCAAGGCGCTGACGCTGGTGCTGGAGCGCGGCGAGGTCGGCGAGACCTACAATGTCGGCGGCCGCAACGAGCGCACCAACCTGCACGTGGTCGAGAGCATCTGCGACCTGCTCGACGAGGTCGTGCCGGCCGCGGCAGGCCCGCGCCGCCAGCTGATCAATTTCGTCGCCGACCGGCCCGGCCACGACCGCCGCTATGCCATCGACGCCACCAAGCTCGAAACCGAGCTCGGCTGGCGCGCCGAGGAGAATTTCGAGACCGGCATCGCCAAGACCGTGCGCTGGTATGTCGACGAGCAACCTTGGTGGCGCGCCATCCTGGAGGGCGGCTACAAGGTGGAGCGCGTCGGCCTGAACCAGTAGTCGCCGATCTTTCCAATCACCGGCGTGGATGGCCGCCAACAGGACGTCGAGAAGCGCGATGACGACTCAACCAGATATCATCGCTGCTTGACGAGCCGCGACCGCCTTCCGACGGTGGATTGGCAGCCACCCGCCAGACAACAACTCGAGAAACCACGGAATCCCGTCATGAACATCGCAATGGACGGTCAGGAACTGACACTGTTCAAAAGTTTCGTGGACCTCTCGACGCGGTATCTGGAATTTGGCTCGGGAGGAAGCACTTGGCTGGCCTGTCAAACCAAGAAGGAGTGGGTCATTTCCATCGATTCCTCCGCGGAATGGCTCGCCAACGTTGCCGACGCCACGGGCGACGCGAGCACCAAGCCTTTGCTGCTGCACGTCGATATCGGCAAGCTGCGCGAGTGGGGTTATCCCGTGGAAAAGGACAAGGAGCGCTCGTGGCCCGAGTATCACGAACGTGTCTGGGAGCGTCCGGAAAGCAAGACCGCCGACCTGTATTTCGTTGACGGCCGGTTTCGCGTGGCTTGCTTCGTACAGTGCGTGCTTCACGCCGCACCGGGAGCCTTCATCGCAATTCACGACTTCGAGAATCGTCCCCACTACCATTCGGTGCGGACGGTCGCTCGCGAAATCGCGCGCGCCAACAACATGTCGATCTTCCAAAGGCCGGCAGAGATTGATCTCGTCGCCGCACAGCAGTTGCTTGCGAAATACCGGCTGGAACCGCTGTAGCCGATCGCTGCGGCCAGAGTAGCCGATCGCGGCGATCAAGAATCACTTCAAGCACACGATCGGGCGCGCCGCCTGGCGCGCCCTCCTCCGGCGAGGACATCGCTGTTCCCTTGAATTCAGCCCTGAACCAGTTTCTTCAGCTCCGGAAGAAACCTCTGGATCGTGGCGTCTTCGACATCGTTGCGATCGCGCAACGTGAAGAATTCCATTGCGCGGATCTTTTCAGGATCTCCATCGCCGAGCGGCCTGCCCCGCTCACGCTTCTTCAGCAATTGCTGCCGCGACTTCGTGTAGTAGTGATTGATCACGAGCTTGTTCCGCTTCGGAGCAGTGCAGCGCCCGCCGATCGGGAAGACAGGCGCGCCGTCCTCGTGAACGTAGCAACCCAAGACAAGCGATTGATGGGGATGCAGATAGGACACGATAGTGTCAGGCCGCACGATTGACTTCATGATGAAATGATCCGGGAAATCGTCCGGAGCACGACGCGTGAAAGATTCGATGCACAGACCGGCCGGCCTCGCGTCGTGACCGTTCGACCCGAAGTTCAACCAATGCACCGCCACCGCCGGCGCCGGCCCGAGCTCGGTCAAGACGTCCTTGATGTTGCCGGCCTGCGTCGGAAACAGATACTCATCGGCATCGATGAAGGCGCACCATTCGGCACAATTGCGGTAGCTGTCGATCGCATGCGAGAACGCGCGCATCTGGCCGAATTCCCCTTCCACGAAATGATAGGTGATCATTTCCGGCCACGGGAAGGACTCGATCACGGCACGAGTATCATCAGTGCTGCCGTTGTCGTAGAGGTAGAAGTGATCAACGCCGACCAGTTTGTGGAAGTGTAGCCATTCCAGCAGATCGTCGCCTTCGTTCTTGATGGCGCACACCACCGCCAAGCCGTGCTTCTTCCGATCGACCCCGGCGTAGAGCTTCTTGGCCTCCATCACGCGCAGGAGGCCGGCAAACTCTCGCCGCAGATTTTCACTTTTCGGGGCCGCAATGAGCGCGGCAAGATAGACATCCTGCGCTTCATGGGCGGACCCCATATTGAGGGCCGCGATTGCCAGGCGATGCAACACCCGCGAGTCGGATGGCATCTGCTTGACGAGGTCGAGAAGGATTCCACGCGCTCCGGCGAAATCGCATGCCTGCACAAGCGCCGCCGCCTTTGCAAACTGGAATTCCTTGTAATCACCGAATTGCTGCTCCAACTGCTTGACCGATTGGATCAGCTCGTCGGGCTTCGGATTTGCGATCCGCCCGGAAAAGAAATCTCTAAGCCTTGTCTCGATCTCACTTGCTGGAAGCGTATCGAGATTCACGCCTGAGCTGAAACTAGACAATGCTGGAATTTCCATGTCCAACCTGAGCCGCTCCACGAGATCAACAAGCTATTAACATTGGTTCGCACCACGAATTCCCTATTAGCGCACATATCCTACAAGAATAAGGCTATAACACGCAGTGCTCACAATTAACTCTTGTAAGGTTATTTCGAGGAAAATCAATACAATAGAGCAAGGGGCTCGACGTCATTTGCACGAAAACCGCGTCAGGGGACCGGAACGATCGGAGATCGCCGATGGACGACGGGAATGAAGCAGTCCGCTAGTCGTTCGGGCTTACAAGAACGATGCTTTTGACATCGTTATCCGCAAGCCTCCCGCCCGGCGCGTTCAGCTTTTTGAGTTCCAGCACCCTGCTGCGGCTGCGGCACGCTCCAGACCTCTCGTCGGCGCAATTCGATCGGACGCCAGGCTCCCAGCCGACGAAGCGATGAAGCAATCGCTCGGTCTCCATCCCAATCAAGGCCCCGTTCCGATTGTGTCGGAACGGACAAGGCTGGCCTTGCATTGCTCGATCAGCGCCAGCGAACCGGCCGGGTCCGATCGTTCGACTCCACCGTCCGGTGTTCTACATGATAGGGCGCGTAGATCTGCTTCACCCAATAGTTGAAGTTCGGGTGCAGCTTCACGAAGTCATAGAATGAATCGCCGAAATTCGACGGACTGAGGCAGGTCTTGTTCTGAGGCCGTGACGCGATTGCATTCAGGCAATACGACATCATGCAAGCCTTTGTCTCGCTCTCTGCCACCTTGCTCAGACTTCGGAAACTGTTGGTTGAATGAAGTCGGTACAGATAGCGGTCGGTCTCGAGATAGGTCGGCTCGACCTTGGTTACCGCGCGCAACGCAAAGTCCCAGTCATGGCAGTATTTGAGATCGGCAAGCCAACCCACCTGCCGCAGCAGTTCACGGCTGAAGACAAAGTTTCCGGTCGATGCCGCGATCTGAGAATCCAGAAATGTCCATGACAACGGCGCACCTGCGATCTGGGCCCGATCGATCGCATAGCGCAGGCGCGTTGGAAACTGGAAGTTGCTGATCGACTTTCCATGTTCGTCGATTGGCTCAACCGCCGAGAAGCCGAAGAACAGCCGATCATTGGCATGCTTATCCGCGAACAGCCGAACCCGATCCTTGGAAAAGGCATCGTCCGAATTCAAAAGGAAAATCATGTCGCCGTTCGTCAGCGATAATGCCCTGTTCCAGGTGTAGTGGGCGCCAAGATTTTGAGGGTTCTTGAGCAGCGTGCAGGAAACAAAGCGCTTTCCGAACGACCTCTTCTTGAGGACCCTCTGCGCGACTTCAAAACTCTTGTCCGGCGAATTGTCGTCTACGATGACGAGCTCGATGTCGGCAAACGTCTGTTGATAGACAGTCTCAAGGCATTCCTCAAGATACTGCTCATGCTTGTAGCACGCGATGACAACACTTGCGAGCATTGGTGGCGACCTCAACGTCTCACGATGATCGAGTGGCGAGACCGCACGAGTGCACTAGTCCCGTCGCCGACCTCCAGAACCGCGAGTTGATATTCACCATCCGGCAAATCTCGAATCGAGAAGGACAGCTGGAAACCGAAATAGCAGTCCTTGCTCTCGGCCTTCATATACTCCTTCACGTCCACGCGCTCGTGCCAATCTACGATCAGGCAATAGCCGCCGTTTGCTGCGCCATCCGGAGTAAGCCCCGACAGGACCAGGAATCCCGTTCTCTGTCGGCTGGCCTCAAAGGCGTTGCCCGCGCAAATCCATCCCCGCACCAATATCTCATAGCGCGGATCGACAATCACCCGTTCGCCGGTTTGAGAATTGATGTTCTCGATCACCAGCAACGAACCTGCCGGATTACCGGACGCGCCTTCTGCCTCCACTGGCGTGCCGCTTCTTACGCGCTGCACCCCCGAATGGGTGAGGCCCGACCGGTGCAGGCTTGCGAGCACTTCGACATGCGTCGAGGCTTCTTTTACCGCCCACTCGAGCTCCTGCCTACTCAGGCAATCCAGCAAATCCGGGCTATTTCGAATCTGGGCCGAAATGGGCTCAGCCGAAGCGACCCTTCGCACGACCTCGAGAAACGCCCGTCCATGGCGCGAATCCGGCTCGAGATGCGCACCTTCCGCCCACTCGTTCCAGGAATTGATAAACACCAATGATTCGGAAAAGCTGTTGCCCTTGGCACGCAGGGTTGCATCGCGAAGCCAAACCTCAAACGCTTCCGGACTGGACCTGGTAAAGACGTGACCGCGCGGCCCCTTGCGAGGCGTATTGTCCCAACGCGGCATCACCGCAGGAAAGAACGGAAAGTCGTAGATCTTGCCGATCGACGATCGCATGGCGTCGACATAGTCGTACACCTTTCCAGCGAAGGTCGGCGGTGCATCGACTTCGGTCGGCGGCACCTCCCTTGTCGAGACCGTGTGCGGAGGAAACTCGATTGCCGCGTCGCAATTGACGTCGCGCGGATCGAACTCTCCGAACGTCATCGCATTGCAAATGAGAAGCTCGCCGATTCCGAGTTCTCTGGCTCGCTCGCGCCAAATCTCGAACAAGCGCTGCTTGTCCGG
Organism: Bradyrhizobium sp. USDA 4503; assembly: GCF_054055815.1. Lineage (NCBI taxonomy): Bacteria > Pseudomonadati > Pseudomonadota > Alphaproteobacteria > Hyphomicrobiales > Nitrobacteraceae > Bradyrhizobium > Bradyrhizobium sp. USDA 4503. The sequence goes on along the minus strand of NZ_JBSRXS010000001.1, from coordinate 135,985 downwards.
CAACAATGACGGCCTGTAGATGACGATGACCTTTCGACCGTCGACAGTTATGTAGCGCTCATCGAGCAGCAGGTCGGCCATGTCGTCGATAAAGCGGACATCGTCGTCCAGGGAGTGGTTTTGTCCCAACAGAAGCTCAGCGTCCGAGCCGTCCCACCGACGAGACCAATTCTCGTTTGCCCAGCAAATGCAGAAAGGCAGGTTCGGCTCGCCGTCCTCGAGCAGCAGCTGAAGCGGCTTTTCCAATAACCTTCGGCCCTGGAACCAATAGACGTAGTAGCAAAATCCATCGACGCCGTACTGGCGCGCAAGCTCGCCCTGCTGACGACGCGTTTCCGGCAGCCGGACGTCATAGAATCCAAGATCGGCCGGCAACCATGGGGACTCGTGTGCCGGAAACTGGGCACGCATGCGCGCGACGTTGGTCCACTCGGTAAACCCTGGCCCCCACCACCTGTCATTTTCATCAAATGAATGGAATTGCGGGAGGTAGAAGCAAATGTAGCGCACCTCCTTGGGAGGCGCGTCCGCCAGTCCAGCAACGATCCTGTTGTTGCTCGGAAACAACAGGTCGTCGTAGTCCGCGGTCGAGAACCCCAGCGCGACGATCAATTCGCCTGGCGTATAGTTCTCGAACAGGGGTATTTCGTAGTACTCGCCATCATTCAGGCTGATACGCAGATAGATCTGCGCACGCTTAGGCTCCACAAGCGCGTTTCTCAGGGCGCGCGCCAAGCGACGGCGCACTCCCGGCGCGGATAGATCGATACGAAATCCGGGACGCCCGATCACGCTCCGCGGACCTACGCGGGCCGGCATAGATCGGCCTGTCCGTCCCTCCTCGACACAGTGGGAACCGACAAAAAGCGCGATCGAAACGGTTGAAGCGGGCGACTGGGCATCGACAATCCAACCCGAAATCCCACGCCCCGAATACTCCAGTATCGCGCCGCGCAGACGCGATCCTGACTGGAGATCGCCTACGTCGGGATCCAGGAACAGGCTCTGCGGATGGTCGTCCTGCTGAACCGGACTGGCAACGGGCAACATATCCTTTGTATCCCTGACGCTCCGTTCGACCATCTTGTTCATTGCCACTCAATCTCCTGCCAACGCTCAGCGCCGGGTCCAGTTTCTCTTTCCCGGTCGCGCGGAAGTTCGATCCCGAGATCACGCTGCCTGACATGCCCGGATCGTGACCTCTTGATCCTTATCGATCATCTCCACACAACCAGAGGTACAATGAACATTTCTTCCGCGAACGCAACATTAGCGCAATCTCTCTGTCGTCGATGTGAAAACCATTGTTAGTTCTGCCTAGATTGTCACGCGGACTTGCCCGCTTCCGTGCCTTCGCGCTCAAAAACAAAGCTGTCCATCATCTCTGCCGTTGCCTGCGCGCAACGCGATGCCGCCTCCAACAATCTCAGCCAACGCTCTCGCCCATTGCCTGCAGACGACGTCGCGCGCCTTCGTTGTTCTGCTGCGCCGCTTGTCGATACCAGTACAGCGCCTGATCGCGATCCTGTGCGACGCCGTTGCCGGCGCGCAGCGCATCGCCAATTGCGAGTTGGGCTTCGATCATGCCCTGCTTCGCAGCGGCCTCGAACCATTCGGCCGCCTTCGCCGGATCGGCATCGCGGCCCTGTCCCCGGCCCAGCATCACGGCAAGGTTGTATTGCGCCGTCGTATGCCCCTGGCGCGCCGCCGCCTCGTACCACGTGACGCCGTTGGCGAGGTCCTGCTCGACGCCTTGTCCGGTGCAATACATTACCGCAAGCTTGAACTGCGCCGCAGCGTTGCCGCCGTCCGCGGCCTTGACGATCCAGCCGGCGGCGGCCTGCGGATCCTTGAGGCCGCTCTTGGGATCGGAATACAGTAGCGCCAATGTGTGCTGGGCCTCGACGTGGCCGGCGCTCGCCGCGCGTTTGAACCATTGGGCTGCGGCCGGAACGTCGACGGCGCCGCCGGATCTTCCCATGTGAAGGCCGCCCAGCTGAAATGCCGCGGCCGGATGGCCGGCCTCGGCAGCGTCGGTCAGCAGCGCACGTGCCTGCGCAAGACGCTCCGCGGACGGTTCATCCTGGATAAGAAACATCGCATAGGCCGTCTTCGCATCGGCATCGCCGCCGTCGGCCGCCTTGCTGAGCCACTCCGCCGCGCGCACTTGATCGCGCGGCACGCCGTTGCCCGCCGAGTAGAGCCGGCCGAGCTGCACGCCTGCGGCGCTAATGCCTCCCTCGGACGCGCGCTCGAACCACTTGATCGCAGTGGCGACGTCGCGCGCCACGCCCCTGCCATTGAGATAGAACACCGCAATGTTGTGGGCCGCCGTGGCATGGCCGCCCTCCGCCGCACGCTCGAACCATTTCGCAGCCTGGCGAATGCTGGGCGGAACGCCGGTGCCGGTGGCATAGAAGCGCCCGGTCAGGAACTGCGCCTGCGTATCGCCGCGCTCGGCCGCCTTCTCGTACCAATACGCAGCCTCGCGCAGATCCGGCTCGGCGGCAGTCCCGAGCGCATAGAACTCAGCCAGCGCCTGGATCGCCGGCAGGTAGTCCTTCCGCGCCGCCTTGCGCAATGCGGTCTCGGCCCTGTCGAGATCCTTGACAGCCCCTTTGCCGCTCAACCGCAGCAGTGCAATGTTGTAGAGCGCGATCGTATCGTCATGGGCAGCGGCGCTCTGGAACAGTCGCGCGGCTTCCTCGACATTTTGGGGAAGCCCGGTGCCCTTGAGGCACATGAAAGCGAGCGCAACCTGTGCGCGCACATGTCCCTGTTCCGCGGCCTTGTGATACCAGATCGCGGCCTGCGCGAAATCGACGGGAACGCCCCGCCCCTGATAATACACATCGCCAAGCGCGAACTCACCGGCCGCCGCCTTCTGCTCGGCCGCGGCCTCGTACCAGCGCAGGGCGGCAGCGTGATCTTTCGTGCAGCCTTGCCCGTTGGCGTACATATCGCCAAGGATCGCTTGCGCCTCCGCTTTGCCGGCCTCCGCCGCCACCGATAACCAGAGGAACGCGGCGTCGATATCCCTGGGCACGCCGATTCCGTTCGGGAAAACCAGATCGTGGAGGTTGACTGCCTTGTCGCCCAGACGCGCCGCAGTGGATTGCCGCCACATCTCTGGCCTGTTCGGTCCAACCGTGGCGTTGACGCCGTTGAAGTAGATCAAGCCAAGCTGGAATTGGGCTTCGGTATGTCCCTTCAGGGCGGCGCGTTCGTACCACGCGACCGCATCCGGAAGGCTGCCGATAACGCCCTCGTTCCGCGCATAGAGCAACCCGATCCGGTAATCCGCCTCCGGATCGCCGGCTTGCGAGGCGAGCCGCCAAAACCGCAACGCCTCGAGATATTGCTGGTTCTCGTACGCCTCCAGCCCCCGTTCAAACGGCTTCGAGTCTGAACGGGACGAGCCGGGGCGCAGCAAGTCGAGAAGGGAACGCGTCGATACCGTCATGGCTCGCGCATTGCTTCTTTTGCGCTGCGCAGCATGCCGCCGAGCAGATACATCGCCACCGAGCGGGTGCCGACATTGACATCACCCTGCAGCGTCATGCCGGGGATGAGGCGGAAGGTCTTCGGAACATCCTTGAAGTTGGTCTGGTCGACCGAACACCGCGCCTTATAGAAGGCGTCGACAGGCTTTCCATCATCGTCGTTCGTGAAGGCGCCTTCGCTGATCCAGCGAATCTTGCCTTCGGCCGTACCGTGCTCCGCCGCGTTGAACGCATCGACCTTCATCGTGCAGGGGTCGTTGGGCCGGACGAAGCCGACGTCGCGCGACAGGATCTGGATCTCGGCCTCGAGCCGCGTCTTGAGCGGCATCAGCGTGATGAAGGGATCACCCGGCTTCAGCACGGACCCGACCGAGAGCTTGGCGAGGGTTAAGACGACCGATGGCTCGGCAGCCGTCCACCGCACGAGGTCCTGATGCTTGATCGCCTTGTCATACTGTGAGCGGGCCGTATCAAGGTTGTTGCGTGTCGTGACCAGATCCTGGCTCAGCTGCGCGTTCCACTGCTCGGTGAAGGCGTTGCGATCCGCCTTCAAGGAATCCAGCTGGTGCTGCGCTTCCAGCAAAGTGTTGTGCGTGTTGTCGATCTGACGCAACAGCTCCAGGCGCGTGTCCTGCGAAAGATACAGGTTCAGCTTGGACCCGCTGCCGCTTTCGGCGAGCGTCGAGCGCATGTCCTCGATCTTGCCGGCGATCTCGGCACGCTGACTGTACCGCTCGTCGTCCTTCTTCGACTTCTGGATCGTCGCTTCGGTTTGGCTGATCTTGGAATCGTAGCTGTTCACCTGTGCGTGGTACTGCGCGACGCGCTGGTCGTAGAGCGCCTTTTGCAAGGAGTTGTACCTGGTGACATCAGGATCGTTGGATTGGCCGTACGACAACGGCTTTCCGGACAATTCGGCCTCGTCCCGGGCGACCTGCGCCTCAAGGCTCGCAACCTGCAGCTTGTACTGCGTGACATCGGCAGCCGTGAACGTCGAGTCCAGCGTCGCGAGCAATTGTCCCGTCTCAACCTGCTGACCTTCCCGAACATCGATCGTCTTGATGATGGACGCGTCCAAAGCCTGCAGGACGTTGATCTGATCGACGGGAACGATCTTGCCGCCCACGCTCGTGATCACGCGATCGACGCGCGTGAAGCACATGATCGCCACGACGGCGGCGAGGAACCCCACCAGGACGAACAGCGTTGCGCGGGCCAGCAACGGCTCGGCGGCCTCGCGGATCGCATCGGTCTCGGACTGGAACTGGCGAACGGTCGCGAGCGAAGCTTGATTAGGAGACAAGGGTCGGACTCCTGAAATTCTTTTCATTGCGGCCCGCCGGCGCAAGGTGAGTGTTCTGCTGGTACCAGAGCGAGCTGTAGATGTCGTTCCGTTCAAGAAGTTCCTCATGACGACCGATATCGTCGACGACGCCGCGGTTGAGAACGAGGATCGCGTCGGCCTTCGTCAGCGACGACAGACGGTGCGAGATGATGATCAGCGTGCGGCCATGGGCAATCCGCGAAATATTCGCGTTCACGATCGTCTCGCTCTCCGCATCGAGCGCGCTGGTCGCTTCGTCCAGGATCAGAATCGGCGGATTGACGATCAGCGCTCGCGCGATCGCGAGGCGCTGGCGCTGGCCTCCGGAAAGATTCGTGGATCCCTCGTAGATATAGGTCTCATAGCCTCGCGGCAGCTTGTCGATGAATTCCTCGGCACCGGCCAATCGCGCCGCCCTGACGATGTCATCGAAGGTCGCATCGGGCTTTGCGGCCGCAATATTCTCGCGGATCGTGCCGCTGAACAGGAAGTTCTCCTGCAGCACGACGCCGACGTTGCGCCGGAGATGGTCGACGTCGTATTCGCGGACATCGATACCGTCGACCTTGATCAGTCCGCCATAGTCGGAGTGCAGGCGTTGCAATAACCGCGTGATCGTGGTCTTGCCCGAGCCGCTCTTGCCCATCACGCCCAGCGTCGTACCGAGCGGAATCTCGAAGGAAATATTGTTGAGCGCCGGCGACACCGCGCCCTTGTACTTGAACGTGACGCCGGAGAATTCGACCAGCCCCTTCAGCGGGACCCTCACACCATGGCCGGAGCGTCCCTCCTCGGCCGGCTGATTCACCAGCCTGCCGACGATCGTGACCGCGGTGCGCGCCTCGTCATATTGGTTGATGAGCTGGGCCATCTGCATCAGGGGGCCGGCAACGCGCTGCGACAGCATCAGAAAGGCAAACAGCGCGCCAACATAGACCGGATCGCCACTCGACACGGCCATGTAGACGCCGAACGCATAGGGAGCACTCACCGCCAGCCGCTCCAACGGCTTCACCAGCGTCTGGATGGCGGTTCCGGTCATGCCTTCCGCAAGCCGCGCCTTGGCGACGCGCGCCACCAGCACGTCCCACATGTGGCGCTGGCGCGCATCGAGCGCCAGCGATTTGATGGTCCGCATGCCGTTCAGGCTCTGGATCAGAAACGCTCCCTGTGCCCCTTCGGCCGCCAGGGTTGCCGAGGACTTCTTCCGATAGGCGGGCAGCATCACGATCAGCCAGGTCACGATCATCGCAGCAAAGGCAAGAACCATCAGCGTCATGAGCGGGCTGAAGAAGAACATGACGGGCAGGAAGAAGAACAGCGTCGTCGAATCGAGAATGGTCCCGAACAACTGCCCGGTCAGAAAGCCGCGAATTCGAAATACTTCGCGGATATCCCGGGAAATCAGGCCGACGGGATTCTGCTCGAAGTAGTCGATCGGCAGATTGAGCACCTTCTCGAACACGTAGGTCGACAGTTTGACGTCGAGGCGTGCCGTCAAACGCTGAACCAGATACTGCCGCAGGAACGAGAATGCCGCCTCGAACACGATGACCACGAGCATCGCAGTACACAGCACATAGAACGTGTTGTAGGCCTTGTAGAAGATAACCTTGTCCGAGAGCAGCCGCCAGAACATGATCGGTGCCAGGCCCATGAAGCCCAGGATCAGCGCCGCAATCGCGACGTCGCGCAGGATGCGCCGTTCGCGGAACAACAATGCGGTGACAAAGCCGAAGCTGAACGGCTGCGTCTCGTCGGAAATCTCATAGTCGCGCTTGGCCATGACGACGTCGCCCGACCAGATGTCCTCAAAGCGCGGCTGATCGATGACGAGCAGCGCGTCCTCGCTCGCGTTCGGATCCTGCAGGACCACCCGGGAGCTGTTCTCGTCGCCTTCGAGGCGCAGCAGCACCATGTGGCTGCCGTCGCGCAGCCGAACGATGGCCGGCAGCGCCCTCTTGAGATGGCTCAGACCCTTCCAGTCCAGCGTGACGGCCTTTGCCGTCATGCCCGAGGAATTCGCACACTTCAAAAGCTCGGCCAGCGTGACTTCCTGATCGCCCAGGAGGTTGTCGTGGATCAGCTGGGACGGGGTCAGATGCAAGCCATGCTGCCTTGCCACGATGACGAGACAAGCGAGGCCCGAAGGTGGCAGCGCCTCCACCGAAGGTGCGCCGACGAGCGAGAGGTGTTTGGTCATGGATGCCTCGAAGTTTCGACTGCGCAAGGTCCGGTCCCAGCGAGATATAACGTATCACTGTTAGTTCGCTAACGCAGCATTTTCAGCGCGTCACCCGAAAAAGATATGTTTCACGGCAGGCCGCGAAGCCAATTTCGAGCACGTTCTCGCGCGATTTAACCAGGGAACCTTATAACATTGTTTAACATCGACAAATCACGAGTCGGCGGTCACTGTCTCCTGGAAGTCGAATCCGCAGGCCTCCAGCTGCGGCCTGATCCGCTCATCCCTGGCCTCCGGCATGAGTGCCAATGCACAGATCTCAAAATTCCCGCTCCGAACGGAAACCGTCGGAAAGCCGGCGCTGAGCAGCAGGTTTCCCATCCGCTCGGTCGAAAAGCCGGTCTTGTGCGCCATGTGATAGCGCCCCTGTTCGATCGCGCCGGAATGCCCGTAGATCATGTCCAATGGCCGGATCGGACCGGCCGGCGAGACGTAAGCGATCGCGCCGAGGCCGCGCGTCAACATGTGCTGCGCGACCGCCTCGAGGTCGGGAGACATGATCAACGCGAATCCGTCCGGCTTGAGGACTTGGCGGAACTGGACGAATGTGGGGTGAACCTCATGGGCGTAGAGATGCTCCATGACATGAGAACACCAGATCGCGTCGAACGAGGCCGCCGGGAACAATCGGGCAAGATCGGTAATCGACCCGACGACGTCGGGGCTCACGCCGCCGTCGACGTCCAATCGAATCTCGTCCCATTCATGCGATGTCAGGAGCGGCTGGATGCGCTTGGTAACCGTCGATCCAGCGCCGGCATTCAGCATTTTTTTCTTGGCCAATTCGAGAGCTCCGCGAGTTCGTTAAGCGGCTGAGTTCTGCAGCGATCGTTCGTCTTGAACAAAGGTGCCAGGGCCGCAGATAGCCATCGGGCGCAGCTCCGTTGTGTCAAGCGAGCGGCACGGCTTTACAAAAGCTACGTGGTCCGAATGTGACGAACTAACTTATAACATCCATTGGCGGAAATGCCCCGGGCGGAACTTGTGATTGATTCGATGCATCCGACGCGAATCGGCCGACAAAGTTCCAATCGGAATGCGCGCATGCGCTTCCCCTTGAGGCGAGCCGTCGAACTCATCGCAGGTGCGTCATGATCATCAACGGCAGCGTATTCGATTGTTCAATTTCAATTACCCATTCCTGACGGCCATGCCGGCGATCAAAGAAAAAAAAGCGCCGCCTCAACCTCGGTTGGGGCGGCGCTTTCGCTTAGTGCAGACCTAGGATCTTACAGCTTGGTCGAGTTACCATCGTTGAAGATCAGGTATTCGATGTTGCTGATCTGGGTCACCTGACCATTGCTGAAGGTGATGTCCATAGAACCGTTCGATCCAGAGCTGATGTTGCTCACGTCGGTCGAAGCGTGATCCAGGAAGGTCAGGGAGTCCTTGTTGCCGCCACCGCCATCGATGGTGTCGCTGCTGGTGGCGTTGTTCAGGTAGAAGTAGTCCTGACCGGAGCCGCCGACCATCGAAGCCGTACCGGTGTCGGAGCCGACGAACGAGTCCTTGCCGTCGCCGCCGATCAGCGTCTGCGTGCCGGAGCCGGCGACCAGCGTATCGTTGCCGGAACCGCCATGCAGCGTGTCGTTGCCGGCACCGCCATAGAGCGAGTCGTTGCCGGCACCGCCATCGAGCGAGGTCGCGTGCGACGCATCGCTGCCCGAGTAGAGCACGTCCTTGCCGTTGCCGCCGAACTCAGCAGCAGTCTGAGCACCGCCGACAAGGAGGTCATTGCCGTTGCCGCCATGCAGCGTGTCGACCCCGGAGCCGCCATACAGCGAGTCGTTGCCGGCGCCGCCATCCAGGCTGTCGTTGCCCGCACCACCGTACAGCGCATCGTTGCCCTTGCCGCCATCCAGCGTGCTGGAATTGCCGGCGGTGCTGCCGGACACCAGCACGTCCTTGCCGTCACCGCCACTCAACTGCGACGAGCTGCCGCCGTAGAGCGTGTCGTTGCCGGAGCCACCGTTCAGGGTGTCGGCACCGGAGCCGAACAGCAGATCGTTGCCCTTGCCGCCATCCAGCGTGCTGTGACCGGAGACGTTGTCGACCAGCACATCGTTGCCGGAGCCGGCATCGATCGAGTCGTGACCGGCACCGCCGAAGATCGTGTCGTTGCCGGAGCCGGTGAGAACCGTCGTGTCGCCGGTATTGTTGATGAACACCTGATCGTTGCCGTGGCCGGTCGCGACCAGCACCGGGGTGCTGCCGTTCACCGTCAGCGTGACGTCCTTGTTGGTGTCCTCGATGATCGCCTTCAGGTTGGCGTCGGTGTTAACGGTGTTAATCGGGTTGGTTTCGATCAGAACATTGGCGTTCGGATCCGGGTTGGTGATCCCAGCCCCTTCCTGCACCGGAATCGTCGCGCCGTTATCCGGGCTGGTGTATCCGATCCCCGCGTTGATCAGATAGTCAAGAATCTGTTGCTGGGTCGAGTGATCGATCGTTCCGTTGATCGCGTGTTTGAGGTCCGTCTGGTCTAGATTGTAAGTCGCCATCGATGTAGCCCCTGCTTGGGATACGAGGATTCAAGCCGCTCGCCCACACATAAGCTGTTGATTCACAACTGGTTTGTTGCGACGCAACTCAAATGTGGACCCAGGTTACGAACTTGTTAAGTCCATTGTTAAGACCGTTAGGCCGGAGTGTCAATCAGCAATGCGCTGTTAACACCTGGTTCCCTGAGATTTATGCGGGACTTAGCACTACTTCGAGTGCACCATAACATTCAACGCACGCCCATCGCCAATGTTAGCCGCGACGCAAAAAAGGGTAGCGATTATACGGGGTTTCACGGGGCCCCCGGATACCGCGGGAGCGCAGAATTTCGCTGATGCCGTGAGCGCTTCGACGCGATTTTCTGATCTGAAAAAATATTTCTGCATCGCATGAGACGTTTTGCAAAAAAGCGTCAAACTTCGCAGCCGGCGCCCCACCGGCCAGTGTTGTAGCGCCCCTTGGCAGCAGTTTGCGGGCTCGATCAAGCGAGATCCACGGAATCACCCGCAGAATCAGCGCCGTTCGACCGCAAGATCAAAAACCTGGCGCGATGCCGCTCAGACACCCTGCTGTAACAAATTAACACCAGATTTGCCGCAATATGTTAGCAACGCCGGCATGGAACCGGCGATGCCCGATCGCGGGCAGAGCGCCGACCTGCGGCGATCATCCCCCGGCGGCCCGCGCGTAGATGGCCTCGAGCAGCCGGCGGTTCTCGTCCGGCGCGTAGCGCTCGAGATAGGCGGCTCGTGCGGCCCGTCCCCATGCGGCGGTCAGTTCGGCGGCGCCGAGAACCTCACTGATCCGATTTCGGAGCGTGGCCGCGTCGCCCGGCGGCACCAGCGCGCCGGTCTTGCCGGCGCTCACCACCTCGGCAAGTCCGCCGATCTCGGAGGCGATGACCGGCGTGCCGCACGCGAAGGCCTCGACCACGACAATCGGAAATCCTTCGTACCATAGCGACGGCACCACCAATGCCCGGGCATTCGCCATTTCCCGCAGCACCTCATCGCGCGAGAGCCCGCCCAGGAAGGTGACATGATCGGAAGCCCGAGCCTCCAACGCAGCACGCTCCGGCCCCTCGCCCACGACGCGCAAGGGCACGCCGGTCCCCGCAACGGCCTCGAGCAGCACGCCGACGCCCTTCTCGCGGCTCAGCCGTCCAACATAGAGTAGCCCGCTGCGCGGCGTGGCTGCATCGGGCGCTCCCGGATCGACCATGAAATTCGGTTTCACGTCGATCCGATCGGCGTCGAAGCCGGCCTGCGTGAACAGGGTTTTGGCGAACTGCGTCAGCGCGATCAGGCGCAGGCCGGGACGCGTCCAGGTGCCACGGCGCTGGTGCTGCGCGATCATGTAGGCCGAGGCGATCGAGCCCGGAAGCGATCCGCGGTAGCAGCGGTGCACGACGCCCCAGAGGTGTCCGCGATCGAGGCACTTGTGGCAGATGCGGCCGTCGCGCAGCAGCATGCCGCCGGTGCAGATGCTGCGATAATTGTGCAGGGTCGCCACCGCGGGCACGCACTTTTGCCGGCAGAGATCGAACACGGCGGGCGACAGCAGCGGGAAGAAATTGTGGACGTGCACAACGTCGGGGCGTAAGCGGTCGATCGCTTCCGCCACGCCCCGCTTTCCCTCCGCATTATCGGCGATCGACAGCGTGGTCGTGATGCGCGCGGGGAGCGAATTGATCGCCGCGTTGCTGACCGTGAGCGTTTCAACGCTGTGTCCTGCGGCGCGCAGCAGGTCGACTTCCGCTTCAAACACGACATCCTCGCCGCCGCGTCCCTGATACCTGTTGTGAGCGACCAGGATCTTCATGATCTGGCCGGGTCTGAAAACCAGCGTAGCTCGGTCACCAGGTTTTGCCCGCCCGCGAGCGTACCGCAGCCGATCAAGGTCGTCGCCGGCACCTTGAGATCGAAGGACGGCGAATACCAGCCGGCCGGCATGGTCTCGTCACCCCGATACGGCACCCAGCTGAGGGCCGCCGGCAGATCGAGCTCGCCGCGCCCGCCGGGCCATGCGAGCTGCGCCCTGTGCCCTTCGAGCCTGCATTCGACCTCGGGACCGAGATGCCAGCTGAGGCTCGCCGGCACCGCAAGCGCTTCATCAGCCAGCACCGTATCGGTGACGACGAGCCGCGCCGCCTGACGCTGCAATTGCGCCGAGCGGCGATGCACGACACCTGCTTCGTCGCGATATCCCGAATGCTCCGCGACCCAGCTCGCATCCGCATCGCGATCGTCCAGGCCGCTGGCGGCGACAAGCCGGCTCTGCGCATGCCGTGTCCAGAGAAACGGCCCGCCCGACACTGACTGGTCGCGCGCGAACAGGCACAGCGTGTTGTGCGCCAGCGTGGAGCGGAAGTAGGCCCGCCATCGCGGATCGCCATGGTAGCAATAGGTGCCGGGGTCGGCGAGGATCTCCACACCGCCGATCCTGCATTCGAGCGACAACGCGTCCGCATGGGCGTGGGCGGCAATGCGGCCGAAGCCATGCGGGCCATGGTCACAGCGGCACCACACCGCGCGGTCGGAATCGATCAGAAAGGTCTGTCCCGCCCCCTCGAGCAGATGCGGGCGGCGCTTGGGCCGCCCGGCGATCGCTCGGGCCTCGATGCCGTCGGTGAGCACAAAGCTGCGCAGATCGGGCTCCGGCGATGTGGGCCACCATGGCAGAGCGCCGAACAGGCGCGCGCCGCTGGCGAGCAAGCCGAGCCAGCGATTGCCGGCGTGATCGTCGAGCAACAGGCCGATGCCGTCGTCGCCATCGCCCTGCCGCGGCGGATGACCGCGATCGTCCAGCATCGCAGCAATGACGTCGCTCATGCGGCACATCGTGGTCCACACCGCATCGCCAAGCGGATGTCCGGAGGACTCGCCCTGCACTGCCGCCGCCAGCAGCAGTTCGAGAACAAAGCCATGATAATCGGTCGCGAGCTCGCTGTTGCTGCCGCAGGCAAGCGTCTGCGCAACGGCTTCGTGCGCCAGTGTGGCGGCCGATTGCTCGCGCCATCGCGCACTGTCCTGGAAGAACGGAAACACGCAAGCCGCCACGAACTGCCCGGCAGCCTCCGCGATGAGGTGGTTGTTGGCCGAGGAGCCACGGCTTGGGAACTGCGACAGCCAGTATTGATGCGCATAAATCTGCGTCAGGAACAGTTCGTTGTCCTCGAACAGCGCGGCAGCGCCGGGCCAGTTCTGCAGCAGCTGGCGCACCCAGGCCCATGAGATCAACCGCACGCCAAGCTCGATGCCGCTGATCCAGTGCGGGCCGCGCGGGAACGGATTTTCGCGCCACCAGCTCACCAGATGCTCGGCCGCGCGCACGGCGTAGCGCTCGTCGGAGCTCAGGTAATACGCGGCCGCGAGCACCGTGAGATGGTGATGACGCGACGGCTCCCAGATGTATTTGATGTTTCCGACCGCGGTTTCGTCACGATAGGGAACCGCGAATGCGTGCACGCCGGCCGGCGCCCGCTTGCCGCTTCTGATATCGACGAACCAGTCAGGCCGTTCGCCGAGGGCCCCATGGTCCCTGGCGAAAATCCGCCAGTGCCCTACGAGAATCCGGTCGGCGCTCTGGATCAGCCGTTCGGCGGCCTGTTGCGGGGCGCTCGCCCGCGAAGGCAGCGGCTTCAGGCGCGGCTGCCGCGGGCCGGCAGCGAGCCTGGCGCTGGCGCGCCGTGCGATGTCGGGCGGAGTGATCCGCCAGAGCAAATGCAGCACCTGGTCGTTCACCCGCCCCGCAAGCTCGGACGGCTCCATGCGCTGCAGCCTGCGCAGATACCAGGCCGGATTCATCTCACGCCGTCGAGGCGCGCGCGACGCCCTGTTCTGCCGCGCCGGCCGTCAGATCGATCGGCATCCCGGCGGCCGCGCTTTCCTGCACGGCAAGCGTTGCGCGCGTGGTCGCCAGCAGCCCGTCGAGCGCAATCGGCATCGCGGCTCCCGATGCGACCGCGGCGATGAAGGCATCCAGCATCGGCCGCTGGCCCTTGTCGAGCCGCGCCGTCTTCGCCGTGCGCTGTCCGGCGTGCCAGACCTCGAAGCCCGAGAAATTGTCGAAGGCGGCAAAACCCGTGCTTGCCGATATCTCGAGCGCTTCCTTCGGCACCCGCGGATCGCCGCCGGTGAGATAGCTGAGACTCGCGACCGAACCGTCGGCAAAATCGAAGGTGGCGACGAGATTGTCGACATCCTTGCCCGCCGTGCTCGCGGAGACACGCACCGGCTCGGCGCCGAGCCACCAGCACAACACGTCGATGAAATGGCCGCCCTCGCCGACGAAGCGGCTGCCTTCGCTATCGGCCTGCAGATACCAGGACGATTTCTCCAGCGGCCCGGCGATGACGCGATATTGCAGGGTCTGCGGTCCTGCCTGCGCGAACGCCGCGCGCATGCCCTGCAGCAGCGGCGAAAAGCGGCGGTTGAAGCCGACCATCAGCCGGCTGTTGCCGGTTTCCCGGATCACCTGCTCCAATCGATCGAGCGAGCTTGTATCGATCGCCAAGGGCTTCTCGACAAACACCGCCTTGCCGGCGCGCAGCGCCTGCGTCGCGAGGTCGGCATGGGAGGAATGGCGCGTTGCGATCAGCACGGCATCGATGTCGTCGGCGCCGAGCACCGAGGCCGCATCCGTCGAGGCACGCGCGAAGCCGAACTTGCGGACCGCCGTGGCGCCGCTCAGGCCGGTATTGGTGGCGACCTCGACGAGATCGACGCGCTGGTTGCTCGCAAGCTGCGGCAACAGCATGCTGGAGGCATAATTGCCGGCGCCGATGACGCCGAGCCGCACCCGGCCGCTGCGCAGGGCAACCGCCGGACGATAGGTCATCTGCATCGCGCGGGGAGCGGCGTCCGGATAGGCGAACACCATGCCGAGACCGACCTCGCCACGGCTCATGCGCTCGAACGCCGACGTCGCCTGCTCCAGCGGCACCGTTTCGGAAATCAGCGAGGAAAAATCGAGCCGCCCGTCGGCGAGCAGCGCGACGATCGCCTCCATATTGCGCTTCTCGGTCCAGCGCACATGACCGATCGGATAATCGATGCCGCCCTCCTCATAGAGCGGATCGTAGCGGCCGGGGCCGTAGGAGCGCGAGAAGCGCACGTCGAGCTCCTTGTCGTAGAATTCGCTCCACGGCAGGTTCAGCGTGCATTTGCCGATATCGACAATGCGGCCGCGGTCGCGCAGCAGCGCCGCCGAACGCGACGCGAGATCGGGATCGTCGCTGCCTGCGGTGATGAACACGCAATCGACGCCGTTGCCTGCGGTCAGCTGGTCGATCCGGGCGCGGAATTCGGCCGCGGCATCATCCAATGCGACGGCACAGACCGCGGCGCCAGCAGCCTCCGCCTGCCGGCATCGCGCCTCCAGCCTGTCGAGCCCGACGACCACGACACCGGCGCTGCGCAGCAGCCGCACCATGATCTGCCCGATCAGGCCAAGGCCGATCACGCAGGCGGTCTCGCCGAAACGGATCTCCGACTGGCGCATCGCCTGCAGCGCGATCGAGGCGATCGTGGTGAATGCGGCCTGGTCCAGCGCAGCGCTGTCCGGCAGCGGCACGCAGAGGTTCACCGGCACCCAATTATATTCGGCGTGGGTTGCATATTGATTGCCGCCGCAGCAGACACGCTGTCCGACCGAGAAGCCGCCGACGCCCTCGCCCACTTCCACGACGGTGCCCGACAGCGAGTAGCCGAGCGGCGTGTAGGAATCGAGGCGGTTCATCACCTTCTGATAGGTCGCAGCCAACCCCTGCTGACGGACCGAACGCACCACCTTGGCAACCTGGTCAGGTCGCGCGCGCGCCTTGCCGAGCAGCGACAGGCGACCTTCGGTGAACTTCATCATCTCGGTGCCGGTCGACACCGCCGAGAACGCCGTGCGCACCAAAACCCCCCGCCGGGGCGGCAGCGCGGCGCCGGCACATCGATCAGCTTGAGCTCGCCGCTCTTATAGTTCTGCGCGATCTGCTTCACGGTCGGTCAATCGCCTCAAGTTAACAGCGCTCCTTGTATCGCGCCTGCCGCCCGCAATGAAGCCGGGATCATCGTCATAATTGTCTCATTGCCGGAGACTTAACATTGTTATCATTCCAGCAACAGGACCGGTTTTGGCGAGATCTCGACCTCGCCGTTGGCGACAGGCCCTTCGCCGCCGTCGAGGCCCTGGTAAAGGCTGAAGCGCGGGTCGACCCGATAAACGGACCGGCCTTTGGTGGTCCAGAGGATCAAGCCGTTGCGGCCATCCGGCATGCGAAGCTCGACGCGCCAGGTCGACGGCGACGTCCTGCCTGCCGCCACGACGCTTGCATCGACCAACCAGGACTGGATCGTGCGGTAGGCAATTCCGCTCGGAAGCAGCCCGCGCGCCGGGTCCCATAATTTTCCAAAGTCGCTGCCGCCTCCGGCAAACTCGTACCAATAGAACCGGTCGACGCCGCTGATCCATTTCAGGATGTAGGCGCGCGCCAGACACCCGTCCGGATTGTCCTCATAGGACGACCAGCCGGCCTCGGTGTCCCAGATTGGCCTCGCGGACAGGTCGTGTGCGGCGAGGATTTTCTTGAAGCGCGCAATGATTCCAATCACCGCTTCGGGTTCGCTCGTGTAGCCGTGGAAGGCGAACACATCGGCATATTGTCCGCCGCCTTGCGCCATGAAGGCCTGTTGCCAGCGATATCCGTCCGGCGTGCCGTTGGACGGCGGTGTCAGCACGGTCAAGGTGGGATCGCTGGCTTTAATGATCTCGTAGGCCCGCTTCTGCAGCTGGACCATGGTCGCGATATCGCCCGAGTAATATTTGGGATCCTCGGGCTCGTTCCAGATTTCCCAGTATTTGATGCGGCCGGCGGCGCGCGCCACGGCCGCGCGCACCCAGTCGTCCCATGACGCGAGATCGGCCGGCGGTGAGCTGGCGCCGGGCGTGAACGCCGGCGGCGCATCCTTCACCGACGCGGCCCAGCGCGGCGTATAGGCGAGATTGAGAACGATCTCGACGTGTTCTCGCTCGGCCGCCGCCAGGATGGCATCGAAGCGCGCCCAATTGTAGATGCCGGGCGCCGGATTAATCTGTGCCCAGTAGATCGCGCCCCATAGCCGAACGCCGTCGAATTTGAGCTCCGGCCAGGGCTGCGACTTTGGCTGCGACTGTCCGATCGCATTGATGGTCATGCCGAAAAGCGTCGGCGGGATCACCGCGTTCACGCGGCTCGCATTCAGCGCATCGCTTGACGTCGAACCATTCCACTGCAGCGGCCATTTGTAGGCCAGCGGCAGCACCGCGCTCAAAACCAGCGCAATCAATGCCCTTTGGCCCCAATCCCTCACTCTGCCTGCCATGTCCCTGTCTCGTCGCCGTCACATCGGTGCCGGGATTGCATAGTGGAAGCCGCACATGTTAATGCCGATGTTAGTCGGATTGTGATGTTGTTAGGTCAATGGTATAGATCATCTCAGATGTCGAGAGCTGAACCATCACCGCGGCGGATCCTGTTCATCGTCGAGAACCTTCCGGTTCCTTTCGATCGCAGGGTGTGGTGCGAAGCAACGTCGCTGCGCAAGGCGGGCTATGAAGTTTCTGTGATCTGCCCGAAGGGCCGCGGCCATGACGAATCCTACGAATGCCTCGAAGGCATTCACATTTATCGCCATCCGATGCCCGTGGAAGCGCGCGGGATCGCTGCCTACCTGATCGAATATCCGGTCGCGCTGTTCTGGGAAACGCTGCTCGCGATCAAGGTGGCGTGGAAGCACGGCTTCGACGTGATCCAGGGCTGCAATCCCCCCGACCTGATCTTCCTGATCGGCCTGTTGTTCAAACTCGGCGGCAAGCGCTTCGTGTTCGATCATCACGACGTCAATCCCGAGCTCTACGAGGCGAAATTCGGCCGCAGGGACTTCTTCTGGCAGCTGCTGCGGCTGGTCGAATATCTCACCTTCAAGACGGCGAGCATCTCGATCGCGACTAACGAATCCTATCGCGAGATCGCGATCACGCGCGGCGGTATGCCGGCCAGCCGGGTTTTCGTGGTGCGATCCGGCCCCAATCTTGACCGGGTGCGCTCGCGGCCGGCCGATCCGGCCTGGCGCCGTGGCCGGCGCTACAGCGTCGGCTATGTCGGCGTGATCGGCCAATCGGAAGGCATCGATCTTCTGCTGCAGTCGATCGGCCACATCGTGCACGATCTCGGCCGCACCGACATCCAGTTCAACATCGCTGGCACCGGGCCAGAGTGGAATGCCGTGGTCAAGCTCTGCGAGGAGACGCAGCTCTCCGACTACGTGAACTTCACCGGCGCCATCGCGGATGACGCGCTGTTCACGATGCTCTCGACCGCTGACGTCTGCGTCAATCCGGACCGCGTCACGCCGATGAACGACATCTCCACCATGAACAAGATCATGGAATACATGGCGCTCGGACGGCCGATCGTTCAGTTCGACGTTCGCGAAGGCCGCCGCTCGGCGCTCGACGCCTCGCTCTATGCCGCGAAGAACGATCCAAAGGATTTTGCCAGCAAGATCATCACGTTGATCGACGATCCGTCGTTGCGACAGACGATGGGGGCGTTTGGCCGCAATCGCGTCGAGCGCGCGCTCTCGTGGACACATGAGGAGCCGAAGCTGCTCGCGGCCTATGAGGCGTTGTTCGCCAGAAAGGTCCCCGCACCGCGCGCGCATGCACCCGCCGAGCGGCCGACCTCGCAACCTTCCAGCGCCTCCGGACGGGTATCGTCTTGAACGCGCAGCCGCCTCACTCACGTCAAACGCGACGCGGCTGCGGCCACGCGCACGTCCTGGATTGTTGAAGGTCGAAGCATGAACGTCAGCATTTTCGGCCTCGGCTATGTCGGAACGGTGTGCGCCGCCTGCTTCACCGAACTCGGCCACCAGATCATCGGCGTCGACAAGAGCGTTGCGAAGGTCGACCTGATCCGCGGAGGCAGGTCGCCGGTCGTCGAGCCGGGCATCTCGGACAAGGTGGCGCGCGCGGTGGCAACCGGTCAGCTGACCGCGACCACCGACGCCACCGAAGCGATCGTCAACAGCGACATATCGATGGTCTGCGTCGGCACGCCCTCCTCCGGCAACGGCAACCTCGACCTGACCGCGATCCGACAGGTCGCGATCGAGATCGGCCGCGGACTGCGCGCCAAGAACGCGCCGCACACCGTGACGATCCGCTCCACCGTGCTGCCTGGCACCACCCGCGGCACCGTCGGGCCGCTGATCGAGGAAGCCTCCGGCAACAGGATCGGACGCGATTTCGACCTTGCGTTCAATCCCGAGTTCCTGCGCGAGGGCAGCGCGATTGCGGATTTCAACGCGCCGTCCAAGACCGTGGTCGGCGCTTTCAATCAGGAAACCGCCGACCGCGTCATGGCGCTCTACAAGGACCTGCCGGGCGCCAAGATCACGCCGCCGGTCGAGACCGCCGAGCTGGTGAAATATGTCGACAACAGCTGGCATGCGCTCAAGGTCAGCTTTGCCAACGAGATCGGCACGATCGCGAAGACGCTCGGCATCGACGGGCGCGACGTCATGAACATCTTCATGCAGGACACAAGGCTCAACATCTCGCCGGCCTATTTGCGGCCGGGCTTTGCGTTCGGCGGCTCCTGCCTGCCCAAGGACGTCAAGGCGCTGAAACACTTGGCACACAGCCGCGGACTGTCGACGCCGGTGCTCGAGAGCATCCTGCCGAGCAATGATATGATCATGTCGCGCGGCGCCGACTGGATCCTGTCGCATGAGGGCCGCCGCATCGCGTTCCTCGGCATCAGCTTCAAGGTCGGCACCGACGACGTCCGCGACAGCCCCTTCGTGAGGCTGGTGAAGAGCCTGCGCGGCGAACGGCGCGACATCCGGATCTACGACCCCAATGTGCAGCTCTCGCAACTGATCGGCGCCAACCGGGATTTCCTGATGCGCAATCCGGAGCTGGTCGGCCTGTTGAACGACGACGTGACGGCAACCATCGAGTGGGCCGACATTATTGTGCTGACGACGGCGGATCCGCGCTTCGTTGCGGCGCTGACGGCGACCCGTCCCGACCAGGTCGTGCTCGAACTGTCGGAGATCGGATTGCCCGAGCAGGTGCGCGCCAAAGTGAGCGGCTTCCACTGGTAGGGAATATCATGGCCACCATGGGCCGGACCCGCGAGCGACCCGAAATCCGCTTTCACGACGAGATTTCGTCGGGGTGGGAGACGCTGCATCAGAGCCGCACCTTCAGGGCGCGGACGGCCGCGATGTTCGGCCTGCTCGGGAACGCAGACCTCAATGGGCAGCGCTGGCTCGACGCCGGTTGCGGCACTGGAACGCTGTCCCGCCTGCTCGCCGGGCGCGGCTGCGACGTCACCGGCGTCGACGCCTCATCGGAGATGATTGCGGCGGCTCGCGGCCGCGGCGCCGACGGCACGCTCGCCGGGCGGCTCAAATTCCAGCAGATTCCGACCATCGCAAGCCTGCCGTTTCCCGATAGATCCTTCGACGGCGCGCTGTGCGCGAGCGTGCTGGAATATGTTCCCGACGTGGCGCAGTGCCTCGCCGAGATGCATCGCGTGCTCATGCCCGGCGGGCTGTTGCTGCTCTCGATCCCAAACCGCGGATCGCTGCTGCGCCGGAGCTACAAGCTCGCGCATGCGGCCTCTTCACGCGTATCGGCGCGGCCGCTGTTTCGCTATCTCGCGTTCTCCAAATTCGACACCTCGCCGGCGGCCATGCAGGGTCTGCTTCGGCAACATGGCCTCACGATGCTGGGGAGCAGCTTTGCCGGCTCCCCGCTGCCGCCGGCGCTCGATCGCCAGCCCGCAGTGGGCACGCTGATCAACATCCTGGCCCGGCGCGACGATTGACGTGGCAGGCGGATAGCTGCCTCAGGCCTTGATCGCCATCAGCGATTTAGTCATGCCGAGATAGCGTTCGCGATAGATCTTCGCGTCCGGAAACGTTTCGGTCATCTCGCGCCAGTCGAACAGATGCCAGTCGGGCGCGGTGCGCTTGAACCAGAAGCGATTGAATCGCTCGATCAGCGCGATCTGCAGCCGCCTCGGCAGCAAGACGATGATGCCCGGCAGCCAGGTATGGCTTTCGATCGGAAAGTACCGGTACGGCGTCTGCACGTAGAAGGACTTTGCGACCCGCGAGATCTCGCCCGCAAAACGGTTCTGATGCGCGCGCGCGATGCTCTGAAACGCCGCTTCGTCCTCGATCGTCACGACATCCTGCTTCGGCCCGGTGACATGTTCGATCACCGACGAGCAGAAGCAGAAGTCGAACGCCTGATCGTCGAACGGCAGGCGCTCGGTCTCCCGGAGCAGGACCGTCTTGAATCCAAAGCGCTCGCGCGCGGCCTTCAAATCATCGGCAGATATGTCGCAGACCGTGATGTCGGTATGGCGCGGCAGGATCGCGCGAATGTGGCGGCCGGTGCCGCCGCCAAGATCGAGGATTTTCGCATCAAGCGGCAGGTTCACGGTGCGAACGAGGAATTCGCCGCGCCGCTGGCGCGCTGCATTGGAAAATCGGGCTTGAATCGCACCCAGCAAGGTCAGTCTCCTGCTACCGGTCGGTCCGGTCTAGCACGGCATGCGCGATCCCTCACGCTACGATGCATCGATTTTCCTGTCGCGCTCACTTGATGGCCTCGAAGAAGATCGACTCGTCCGGCCGGTTGTCGAGCCGGTCGATGTCGGGACAGACCCCCTCGCGATAGGCACGGGTGTAGGTTTCCGAACAGCCGGCGTTGCGGAATAGCGCGGCGAGCGAGGCGCGGGTAAAGCCCCAGTGATGCGCGAAGGCGGCCTCCTTGCGGCGATCGATCTCGAAAACGCCCTTGAGGAAAGCCAGCGGCGCCGCCGGATCGTAGAGCGCGACGATCCGCTCCATGTCGGGGACGACGATGCGACATACCCCGCCAGGCGCCAGCACCCGCGCGATCTCGCGCGCCAGCCGCTCGACCTCGTCGGGAAACAGGTGCTCGAAGACGTGCGCGCTGAACACCGCCGAGAGGCTGCGATCCGCGAACGGCAGCGGCTTGGTCAGGTTCATGTGGCGCAGTCCGGCAAACTTACCTTGGCGATGCTCGGCATAGCGGGCATCGCTCAGCATGCCGGCGAGATGTAGCGCTTTCGCCGCGAACGGCACCCGCGCGATCCACAGGTGCATCGTGATGTCGGTATTGATCCAGCCGTCGATGCCGCAATTGAAGGCACCGATATGCAGCTTTTCGAGCGAGCCGCCGCGCGCGTCGTCGGTCATGTCCGCTCCCGCGCCGAATTGGTCAGCACAACCGTGATCACCGACGCCGCGCTGGAGGCCACCATCGCCGCAACCGCGCCCATCACCTGCCAGGCCTCGGCTGCGAACGGCAGGACGCAGCACAGCGCGACGAGGCCGGCAATCCGGCTCAGCATGAACCGCTGCGGCTTGCCGGTCGCAAACAGCGGCAGCGCGAGGCCGAGCCACACCGCGTCAAGCGCCATCGCAGCGCCCATCAAGGCGAGGCTGCCGGTGCCGATCTCATAGCTCTGTCCGTGGATGACAAGCGCCAGAATGCGCTGGCCGAGCAGCACGACCGCCGCCCCATAGGCCGCGGCGATCGATCCGAGCAACAGGGCATTTTCGCGCGCGGCAGCGGCGACCGCGCTGCGCCGGCCGGCGCGCAGTTCGGCCGCGATTTCCGGCAGGCGAACCGAGAACATCGTCGCGCAAAATTGGCTGAGCGGTGCGAACACCAACAGCAGGATTCGCAGCGACGCGCTCGCGTCCAGCCCGATCAGGAAGCCGCAGACCGGGATCAGCCCGATGCTGCCGATCCAGTAGGTGAGCGAGGTCGCGACGAACCAGCGCCCGTTCCGAAACAGCCGCCGCAGCGAGCCGCGGAAGATTCTGGCTTGCGGCCAGGCCAGCTCGCGGGTGTGGGCCAGCAGCAGGCTGCCGGCGAGCGCGGCCGAGATCGCGATACACGCCATCGCCGCGGCGGCGCCGGCGAGCTTGAGCGCGATCATCAGCCCGGCCGAGACGACCAGCGCCACGCAATAGGTCAGCGAGGACGCCAGCGCGCGCGGCAGTCGCCCGTCGAGATAGCAGATCCGGCGGAACATGCTCTGCAGCCGAACCGCCGGGATCGCGAGCCCGGTTGCGATCACGAGCCCGCCGGCGTCCGCGCCGACGGCTGCGATCACAAGCCCCGCACCCACCAGCAGCAGGCCGAGCGCACCCGAGACGAGCAGCGACGACAGATAGAGGCCGAGCCGCAGCTGCGGCCATAGCGACGTCGGGATGCGATGCGCGGTCGCCGGCAGCCCGTCGTCGAACAGGCCGCGCAGAAACACCGCCTCGATCAGGATCGAGAATGCCCAGGCGACGCTGAACCTGCCGAATGAATTGATGTCGAGCACGTTGGCGAGCACGATCGTCAGCACGAAGGCAGACCCGCTCAGCAGCGCCTGATCGATCAGGCCAAGCGCGACATTGCCCCCGGCATGCCGCAGCCGGCGAAGCAATCCGCTCATGGCACCGGCGACCCGGGTCTGAGCCGCCGCCCGGTCCAGCCTGTTGGTCAACGCACTCACGCCTCACTCACCCGCAATCTGTTGAATGTCCGCCGCGGCGCCATCTGCAGCCTGGCCTCCGGGCCGAAATAGCACCAGAACACCAGCACGCAGCCGAAATAATTGTGCAGCAGCTGGCTGGAGTCATTGGCCGACGCGATCACGACGAACAGCAGCATCGCGAATGGTGCCATGCAGTACATCCCTCTCCGCTCGAACGCGAAGACGATGCTGTTCCACAATGCGCGCGCCAGCAGCAGCATATAGAGCGCACCGCCGAGCAGGCCGAACTGGAGAAAGGCGTCAAGATAGGAATTCTCGAACGAGCCGAACTCGGTATTCCACGGCGCCATGCTCGTCAGCTCGTTCACCGGCGAATTCGGCAGTTCGTTGAAGAATCCCGAAAACCCGTAGCCGAGCCAGGGGTGCTGCCAGAAGAAGTGCGGCCAGACCGACCAGAGGAACGAGCGGCCGGTCAGGTTTCCGCTGCGGCCCACCAGCCCGTACAACTCGTCGCTCGGCAGGGCGAACACGACAAGCGCAACAAGAGCGAGGCCAAGCCAATAGATCGAGGCAGCGCCCCTGTGCCCGAGCACCACGAGCACGAGCCCGAAGGTCACGGCAAGCGCCGTCAACATGCTGATCAGCGGACCTGCGGCGCCGGCCGCGGCGAGCGCAAAAAGATGACATCCCATCAGCAGCAGCGTCCAGCCGAACTGGCGGCGCGGTCCTGCCAGCATGCGCACGAAGCAGATCAGCACCATGAGACCGAAGAATGCGCCCGCGAGGTTCTTGTGACCGAACACGCCGGCATAGGCCTGGGTTCCGAGCACCGTCGGCCGATGCAGCGGGTCGTAATCCCATTGCGAGCCGATCACCGGAAACAGCAGGACGTGAACGATCAGCACCACGATCCCGATCCGGAACAGCGCATCGACGAGACGATCGACCGGGCAGCTGATCACGACCCACGCCGAGAACATCGTGGTCAACAGATACATCGCGAACTTGATCGACGAGCCGGCGGGGTCGGCGCTCAGCGCCAGTGATACCAGGGCGAAGGCGATGAACGTCAGATAGAGATGCGACTGCAGCATCAGCAGGCCGAAGCGCTTCCGATCGATTGCAATGTGCAGCACCAGGAGGATGTAGAGCAGCAGCCAGGCGCCGCGGAACAGCGTGGATTCCCCGGCCCTTTCCGCGAACGAGATGCCCTCGATGAAATTGAACAGGAAATAGATGCAGCCGAGCACCATCACCAGATAGGCGTGCAGAAAGACATCGGTTCGCAGCCACCATCTGCCGATCATTGCACGGCCTCCTGCCGGGCCGGAGCCCTCAAGAGATGATCGACCGCGGCCGCAAAACGCGCCGCGGCGTCGGCAAGCGCATCGCGTCGCACGCTCTGCCGGGCCTGCCGCGACATCGCCTCCCAGTGCGCGGGATGTTCGAGCAAGCCGCGCGCCGCGTCGACCCAAACCTGTTCATCGAGCGCGCAAACATAGCCGTTGTCCTGGTCACGGACCAACTCGCCGCCTGCCCCGACATGGGGCGACACCAGGCACGGAACCCCGCACTGCAGGGCCTCGTTGCACACCAGGCCCCACGGTTCCAGCAGTGAAGGCAGCAGCAACAGCCGCGACTGCAGAAAAGCGTCCGATATCGCCTGCCACGGCAGATAGCGGTCGTGGCTGACATCGATGCCGGCACCGCCGAGCCGCGCCAGCATGCGCCGCTCGGCTGCACCCGACCCGACCACGCGCACCTTCAGTCCGGGCACGATCCGGCCAAGCGCGATCGCGACGTTCTCGAAGAAGATCGCGTTCTTGGCGTCGTCATTGAGGCGGGCGCACCAGAGCAGATGAAATGGACGGTCGTCGAATGCCGGCACAATCGCCGGCGGATCCCATGCCGGCACCAACGGCACCACGAACAGATCGTCGGCGCGAACGCCTTCGCCGCGGAAATACGCCCTGCCCTTGTCGCTGCAACACACCACTGCGTCGCACTGGCGCAGCAGCCAGGGTCGCGCCAGACGGTGATAGGCGGTGTTGGGCATCGTCTCGCGCCAGCCGTCGATCGTCAGCGCGAGCGCCTTGCCGTTGGCGCGCGCCCATGCCGCGCCCGCCAGCATCGAGGGATAAAGACCGTTCACGAACAGCAGGTCGGGCGCGAGCGCATTCAAGGCGCGCCCAACCCCGATATTGACATGGGTGTGACGCGACCGCGACAGCGGAATCGATACACCCGGCACCGTGCGCGTGATGTAGCGCGGCGTGAACGAGCCGGCCCAGGAGCGATCGGCCTCCTGCTGTGTACAGGACAGCACGGCGAGATCCAGCCCGCGGCTGGCCAGCTCGTTGTAGAGACGGTTGGTGTAGGGTGTGATCATGTTGTTGAAGACGACCACGCGCGGCGCCATGGCTTACCGGTCCCGAGGCAGCGCCTGCGCCTCGTCACGCCGGCAGAGCGCCCCGCAATGATAGGTCGCAAGCCTGGTCGCGAACGCCGGGCCGACCGACAACAGCGACTTCCGCACAATGCTTTTGGCGAGCCCCTTCACCCGCGACGAATGGAACGCATGAACCGGCAGGCTGTGATCATAGGTGCCGAAGCCGGTGACGCGGAGCCCGGCCGTCTCCAGCACCAGGCGGAACGTGTCGGGCGTGTAGAAATTGATATGGCCGATGTCGAGCGTCGATTGCAACGCCCGGCGATTGGTCCGCGCATGCAGCTCGCACGGCACCTCGACATAGACGAAGGTCCGCGCGACCCGGGCAAGCTCGTGCAGGAATGCGCGCGGTTCGGACACGTGCTCCAGGACGTGGCTGGCATAGACGAGGTCGAACGATCCGTCGGCGAACGGGATCGTCACGCCGTCATAGCTGGACCAGCGAAACGGGGCTGAAGCGGCGCCGTCGATCTCCAGATTGGTCGCGGGATCGATCACGTCGATGCCGGTGAAGTCGCGGCCGATGCCGATCGCCGACAGCCGCGCCAGCACGGCGCCGGTGCCGCAGCCGACCTCGAGCACATTGCCGACCTTCGCGGCGGCTGCGCCGAGCAAGCCGGCGATATGATCGGCCTTGTCGACCGCGCAGACGCGGCGCCAGTCGCGCTCCTCCGCCGAATAGACGCCCTCATAATGCGCGTTGTGCTGTCCGATGCAAAATTCCATCGTCATGGCCTAGCGCTCGCCTCCGGCGGCATTCGGGCAGGCTCGTCGAGGCGGTCGTTCGATTTGCGCTCCCAATTGCGCCGCTCCGCCGGCGAGCGGCGGTCGAGATCGTATCCAATGTCAGCCATGGTGCGGGTCAGGATATCGACGTTCCGTTGCGGAACAGCTGCAAGGCCGGCGAGCAACGTGTCACGGTGCGCCCAGCCCGGTCCCTTCAGCAGATCGATTGCCTCCGTGTACAACTCAGTCTTCACGAGACGCGCGAACTCGGCAACCACGTCGGACGAAAGATCAGGCGGCAGCGCGTCGAACATTGCGAGCGCCATCGCGCTGCGCTTGACCACGATCCAGCCCTCATTGGGTCCGAGCCGGTACGACATCCGCAGCAGGTCGAAATTGGCGTCGCTCAAGCCCTGCCGTATATTGCGAAGCCAGAACAGCACGAGCCAGAGATAGGGATCGGCCGGCGCGCAGCCCAGCGATTTGCGGACGGCCGCGTCGAGCTCGCCCATCCGGTCATCCAGTCGATCGCCGGATGCAAGCGCGTTCTCGGCGAGCCGCAGCCGGATCACCGCCGCGCTGCGATCGATGGCCGGCATGCAATCCCTCTCCGCCACGGCGCGCGACAGCAGCAGACCGAGGTCATCGAGCTCGGCGTCGCTGACCGGTACGTTGCGAAGGATCAGGTCCTTTGCGCCGTCGAGTCGGGTCTGGTCGACAAAGTCCGGCAAGGTGGTCGTGCCCCAGGCGACGGACGAGCACGCGACCGCGGCCAGCAAGCCGCGCGCAAGCCAGGCGGCTGCGCGCCCGGGCAACCCGCCGTGCGTCTCACTCGGTGTAGCCATATCGCCCATAGTGCGAGTTGTAATAGTAGTTCTTGCCGCCATAGCCGCTATAGCGGCTCATCGCGGCGATATCGGCCTTGTTGAGCACGATGCCGAGCAGGTTCTCGTTGACCGCTCGCGCACTGCGCAGCGCACGCTCGACCACCTGCACCTGGGTCTTGCCCCATTCCACGATGAAGACGAAGGAATCGACGAAGTGGGCGGTGATGCGGACATCGACCACCGGCGTGAGCGGCGGGAAATCGACGATCACGTAGTCATAATGGCTGCGGGCCCCGTCGATGAAATCCCTCATCTGGTCGGAGGCCAGCACTTCGTGCGAATGGGCGATGCGCGATCGCGTGGCGCCAGGCAGGAAGGCGAGGCCGGTCTCGGGATCGCGCCAGAGCGTGTCCTGCAAGGTCGCATTGTTCGACAGCACGTCGAGGATGCCGCGCTCGGCAGTCGCGGCGACCTTGCGGCTGAGCGATGGATTGCGCAGATCGCAATCGATCAGGAGCACGCGGGCCCCGCTCTGGGCAACCAGTTGCGCAAACACGAAGGCCAGCGTCGACTTGCCCTCGTTGGGCAGCGCCGAGGTCAGCCCGAGGATCTTCGACGGCTTGGTGACGTTGAGGTCGGCATTGACCTTGATCGAGCGGATCGCTTCCGAGAACCGCGAGAACGGCGAATCGATCGCCGCCCACAGCACCGGCTCGTCGCCGCGCCGGATCGTGCGCGGACCGATCGGCAAATTGGGACGACTGGCGACCGGCGCCTTGATCTGGCCCGGCGAGACGCGGGGAACGATGGCGACGCAGTCGGCCTCGAGGATCGTCTCGACCATTTCAGCGGTGCGGAACACCCGGTCATAGAGGTCGCGCAACACGCCGAGCCCGAGCCCGGCGATCAGGCCGCCGAGCGCCGAGAGCGCGAGCACGACCAAGGTCTGCGGATGGCTCTTGCTGAGCGGACGCGAAGCGCGGGTGATCACCCGCGCCTCGCTGACCGGGAACGACTGTTGCTGCACGTTTTCCATGTAGCGCTGCAGGAAATTGTCGTAGAGCGAGCGATAGGTCTGCGCCGAGCTCTCGAGCTCGCGGAGCGTGACCTGCGCCTGGTTGGTCGACTGCGACTGCGACACCGAGTCGTTCACGGCGCGCTCGATCTCGTTCTGGCGCTGCAGGGCGATCGCATAGTCGCTCTTGTAGCTCTCGGCGAGCCGCTTCAGTTCATCGATGATCGACGACTGGATCTCGCGCATCTGGTTGCGCAGGTTGACGGCGGCCAAATGATTGTAGCCGTAGCGCGACGACCAGTCGGCCTCGCGGTTGGCCAGCTCGAGATATTGCGAGCGCAGCTTGGTGATGACCTGGTTGTTCAGGGTATCGGCCACCGTCGCATCGGGGACGCCCCCCTTCACCACCGCCTCGATGCGGTCGAGCTTGGCCTTGGCGTCGGTGACCTGCGACTTCACGTGGAGCAGCTGGGTGTTGAGTTCGCCGAGCTGCTGCTCGTTGAGCAGCTTGCCGCTGGAGGTGACGATGTTGTTGGTCTTCTTGTAGTCGAGCACCGCGCGCTCGGCGTTGGATGCCTGCGTGCGCAGCTCCTGGATGCGGTCCTGCAGCCAGACACTGGCGCGGCGCGTCGCCTGATATTTGGAATCGAGCTGATCGACGATATAGGCGTCGGCGACGGCGTTCGCGATCTGCGCCGCGCGCTCGGGATCGAGCGAGCGGAAGCTGACCTCGATCACATAGGTCATGCCGCGGCGGCGGACGTCGAGCTGCTTCTGGAACGTGCGGACCGCGCGCCGGGTCCGGTCGAATTCGGTGGGCGGCGCCCCGCCGGCGAGCAGGCCGGACACGAAATCGAGCACGGCTCCTACCGCGCCGGCCCTGGAGCCGACGAATTCCGGATCCTCGTCGAGCTTGAGGTCGCGGATCACCGCGAGCGCCACATTCTCCGACTTCAGGATTTCGACCTGGCTCTCGACCGCGGCGGAATCGACCGGGGCCTCGCTCACCGGCGATTGCTGCTGGAAGGCCTGGAATTTGCGCGTGTCGATGATCATCGTGGCAAGCGCCGTATAGCTCGGCGCCGCCGTCGCCAGATAGCAGATGCCGCCGAACAGGCAGAGCGCGGCGGTCCCGAGGATGACCCAGTATTGCCGGAGCAGATAGGTGACGAAGGCGTCAAAGGTTTCCGCCAGCGACGGCAATTCAGCCGGACGATTTCTCAGATCGACAGACGGCGAAATCTGGTTGCGCTGAAGCATCTCGTCCTATCGCCGCGCCGGCAGGATGGATCCTGCCCTCGCGCCCTCCAATGATCCTGGGAAGCGTCCCGCCGCCGACACCGAAGCGCGTTGCTGCAGAAAGTTCTCCATTGGCGATCGGACGTCCGCTCAGGGGGTAACTGTTGAAATGAGTGTGGTGCCGGTGCCCGTGGCGGTACCGGTCGTCGTGCTGCCCGAACTGCTGACCGACGAGGTGAAGCTGAAGATGCCGGTGTTCACGCTGTTGCCGTCGATGGCCTCGAGCGTTCCGCCGCCGGCGCCGCTGGCGCCCAGCGCGCTGGTCTGGCCGCCGGATGCACCGGCGCTGCCCGCGCCGCCGGCGCCGGTCGCCGCGATGCCGCTGTCACCCGACGCAGCGGCAAACGCCATCACGGTGTCGAGATCCTTGGTGTCGGCAATCGCCTGCTGGATGCGCGTCGCGTAGGGCTGGTTGCTGCGCACCACGATGCGCGCGGCCTGGGCGAGGCCGGCAGCGATCGCCGTCTTCTGGTCCTTGCTTGCCTTGGCGAGCAGCGCAATCAGCGGATCGAGCGATGTCGGATCGTTGAGGGCGAAGTCGCGCGCCCGCGAGGTCAACTCCACGCCTGCATTCGGATACTGGGTCAGCAGCTGCTCGGGATTGGCCTTGAAATTGGTGACCGCCTGGGACAGCTGGATAAGCCCGCCAGGTGTCTCCGCCAGCGCCGCGCCACCGGGTGTCGCGAGCACCAACATCACCACCAACGTCGCCAGGCGCGGGGCGGAAAAGCCGCCGGATCGCTCAAATGTGAACACAGCTATCTCCCTAACGAATACTAACAGTTCGTTAGCATAGTCAGAGTTATCGCGCCAATTAAATAGCCGCGCCGG
Organism: Bradyrhizobium sp. USDA 4503; assembly: GCF_054055815.1. Taxonomy (NCBI): domain Bacteria; kingdom Pseudomonadati; phylum Pseudomonadota; class Alphaproteobacteria; order Hyphomicrobiales; family Nitrobacteraceae; genus Bradyrhizobium; species Bradyrhizobium sp. USDA 4503. The sequence goes on along the minus strand of NZ_JBSRXS010000001.1, from coordinate 105,691 downwards.
CCGCGGCCGGGCCGTGTCGCGCGAAATCAGCGTTAACCGGCAGCCCGACCGTAACACTGGCGTCACGGTCGGAGCCGCCACCGCCGGCGCCCCGGCCGGAGCGGAAGGATTGCGACAGGCCTGCCCCGAGCAAGGCCGCGATAACAACGGCATAGCCGGTGATCTGGAGCGAGAAATCGATCATCGAATGGAGTGCGCCGGCGACCGACGCGCAGAGCGCCGCGAGCGGCACGATCACGTCGCGGCGACGGGTCCGCACGCCATGCGCGAGCACGACGAACGCCGCGAGCAGCGCGATCATGGCGGCGCCGGCCATTAACATTCCGCCGTCGGACGCCAGTTCGAGCCAGCTGTTGTGTGCCCGGTTCCAAGTCCCGCGCAGCGAGATGTCGTCGGTGCGATAGGCCGGATAAACCCATTCGAAGGTCCCGAAACCATCGCCGAGCCACGGGTGATCCCAGATCATCCGCAACGTTGCGCGATAGGTCGAGAACCGTCCCTCATCGGACAGGCCCATCGTGCTGAAGCGCGCGCCGACACCGCCGCCGAGAAGCTGCAGCAGTGCCAGCGCGACCATGCTGCCGACCCCGAGCGCCACGATCATGCCGCAGCGGCGCGGCACCCGGTTGCGAAAAAAGATCGCGACAGCCGCGACCGCGGCGAGCAGCGAGACCCCGACGCCGCCGCGCGAGCCGGTCAGAAACATCGCCAGCAGGCAAGCGAGCCAGCCGAACGCATGGCCGGCGAGCCGGCGCCGCGCCGGCATATCGAGGCGCGCGAGCAGCCGTGACAGGCCGGCACGGCGCGGCGGCCAATGCCGCTCGATCAGCTCGCAGCCGAACAACAGCCAGATCAGCGCACAGCAACCGTAATAGATGCCGGCAGTGTTGCGATTGACGAAGGGAGATGTCAGCCACGCCAGGTGCGCCTGCTTCTCGTGCAGCAGGTAGATCCGGGTGGGATCGATCACGAAAGTGATGATGCCGCAGATCGCATAGACCAGCCCCGCCGCGGCCACCGCCCGCAACAGCCCCCGCGCCAGTCTGCGGTTGGCACCGAGCACGACGCCGATGGCGAAGCTGAGCAGGCAAACGATTCCGACGCCGATCGAATAGAACGGCTGACCGCGCGCGATCGACACGGCCGGCGGCAGCTCGGCAGGCAGCAATCTGCCGGCCTGCGCCCACAACGCGTTCGGCGCCGCACCCGACCAGGGCCGGACGACCGACTGCTCGTGCAGCACCAGCATGGCAAGCGCCGTCAACAACGCCGTCACGGCGAGGATCATGAGCTGACTGCCGCGCAGGCGCATCGGTAACACCCCGAGCAGTGCAATCCCGAGCAGGATCGACCAGATCGCGGGCGCAACCGTACCGACCGAGCCGAGCGGCAGCGGCGCCAAAGCGACGACGGCGCAGAACAGCCACGATGACCAGCGCACCGGCCACGGCAATGCCGTCGCCTCGCTTGAGCCGGAAGCTAATCGCAAACGTGTCATGAAGCCGGCCGTGCCGGCTCACGCCCAAATATCAGGGCGCAAGCTTGATCGAATTACGAAGTAGGGTTGCGTTGTAGGCGGCCACGATCGGATCGTTCGCCGTTGCGGTCACGAGGCGGATCTGCTGCATCACCTTGGCGTCCTCGACGGATGCCGCGTTCGACGCATAGAGCACGTCCTTGTTGCGCAATTGGAAACGCGTGGCCAGGAAATAGCCGGCCGGATCGCGGAAATTGATGTTGTAGACGACCGGGATGATCGGCCCTGAATATTTGCTGACGTCGACGCCAAGCTTGGCGGCCACTTCCGGCAGTTCGCCGCGATAGACGAACACCGAGGCCGGATCGGCCGAGGAGTCGTTCAGGCCGCCCGCCTTGGCAACGGCTTCGGCGAGCGAGATGCGCCAGGCCTCGAAATTGAACTGGCCCTGCGCGCCCGACGCGCCGAAGGCGACGAAGGTTTGCGGCTCGCGGTAGACATAAATGGTGTCGCCGGGATGGGCGTAGATATTGCTCTTGGGCTCGTAGACCAGCTGGCCGAACGGCACCGTAGTACGTTTGCCGTCGCGCTCGAGCATGACCCATGTGTCAAAACCCTGCCCTTTCGGGCCGCCGGCGCGCGTGATCGCGTCAAGCACGTGCTCACCCGCGGCATTGGCGGGGAAGCGGTTCGGCGAATTGACCTCGCCGAGCACGGAGATCAGCGAGGTGCGCTGCTCGATCAGGGCGACCACGGCCTGCGGCTCGATCGCGCGATTCTTCAACGCATCGACGATCGAGCGCTGCACTTCGGTCGGTGTGCGGTTCTTGGCGCGGATCGCGCCGGCATAGGGCACCGAGATATTGCCGTCGGTATCGACGTTCTGGTTCGGCAGCGTGATGTAGTTGCCGGGACGCACGCCGGCCTCGACCGGAATGAACAGGCCGCCGGCGGCGGCCTCGAAGATCGTGACGCTGACGACGTCGCCGATGCCGAAGCGGATGTCCTTCGGCGGCGGGCCCTGGATGCCACCGGCGAGTTGCGGCGCGAACGACGCCAGCACGTTCTCGATCTGCGGTGTGATCTTGACCATCGCATAGGGCAGGCTTTCAGGATCGCGCTGCCCGGCCACGACATCGGAGCTCGTCGGACCGTTGGTCGGCATGTAATGGCAACCGCTGACCCAACAGGCGGCCGCAAGCAATAACATCACCCGAATGAAAATCGCACGCGACATCTAAATACTCCGGCCGTGCCGTAACACGCCGACTATCACAATCACAAGTTTCCGCGATATATTGCGATGCAATTGATAAATAATGTTAGCGAGGTGAGGCAATTCGGCGACACCGGCGCACCGCCGTGAGACAAAGCCCCGCGCGCCGTCACTCCGGCTTTGCTTTCGTCCGATCTCCCCGTTATCTGTGAATGAGATGGTTTGAGTTAACCGAGGGTTCGATGGCCCGCAGGAAGCTACCCGCGATCGCGTTGGGAATGGTCGCCTTGCCGCTGATAGGCGCCCTCGGCGGCTCCGGGGTTTTCGCCGCAGAACTAAGCGTTTCCCCGGCCCCGCGCGCCGTGCAACGGGTCAGCGGCAATTGTCAGCGGCTGCAATATTGTCATGGCGACGTCTGCCAGTGGAAACGGGTTTGCTGGCACGGCTGTCCCGATCGCTACTCCTGCGCGCCGCTCTACGGCGCCTATGGACCGTTTGGCGGCCGCGATTATTGGGCTGCCTATAGTTACGGCGATCTGCGCCCGTTCTGAATGTTAATCGACTAACAAAACCACAGGCCATCGAGCTCGGCCAGCACCGCGCCGGCCCGCTGGCGACGCGCGGGTTAACCCCGGCTTAGGCCCGGCCCGATACCATGCGGGCGCAGGGTTTGATTATGTTATTTGTTTTCCTTGGCAATTTGATCGGCGGCACCGTTCTCGGTCTGCGCCAGCACTGTCTGGTGCTGGCGCCGGTGGCGCTCGCGGAACTCGCGCTGTTGGCCGCCATCGGAGTCGGGCGCCTGTCGTGGTCGGAAACCGCGCTGCTCATGATCGCTGCGATCGTAGCGCTGCAAATCGGATATCTGGCAGGCGCCTTCGCGCCGCTGTTCTGGTCTCGCACCTCGACGCCACGTCTCGCCCTGCGCCGTTCGCAATAGCAGGGCATGACACTGCCCGCTTTGGCGTGGCCGATTTCCGTTGACCTCGCGGCAAGCCCGGGGCATCCCGCTGCCTTGCGTCTCATCCTCTGCAGGACCTCCCCCTCTCGTGTGGAACGTCACGGCCTTCATCTGCATCTTGATCGGGGCGTCGATTCCGCTCGGTCTCGTCGACGCATCGCTCGCGACGGGTGCCGTCGGCGCGGCGACGTCGCTAGGGCTGCTCGCAAGCCTGCTGGCGATCCGTCCGGGTGAGCTGTCGTTCCTGAAGTCGGTCGCCGGTCCCGCTGTTGCGGCGGCGCTTCTGCCGGTGCTCTGGATCGTCCTGCAGATGTTTCCGCTGGCGGCCCTGGCGCATCCGGTGTGGAAGTTCGCCGGCGAAACGCTGGGAGCACAGCTCAGCGGCAGCATCACGATCGACACCGGCGCAAGCTTCGGCGCGCTGCTGATCTGGCTGTCACTCATGTCAGCCATGATCACCGCCGCCGCTGTCGCGATCGACGCCCGCCGCGCCGATATGGTGGCCCGCACCGTTGCAGCAACCGCGGCCGTCGCGGCCCTGATCCTGCTGCTATCAAGCGATCCGGTCAAAGTCTGGTCTGGCGCTGCACGCGATGAGACGGCAAACGGATTCCTGGTCGTCGTTCTCGTTGGCGTTCCGCTCGGCCTTGCGCGCGCGCTCGACGTCGGCGGACACGCCGATGGCCGCACCGCCGCCCAATTGACACGGCTGCGCTGGCTGCTCGCTGCCGGCGCGCTGCTCTGCGCCGCCAGCGCCTGCTGGGTTGGGCGGCGCGGCGCCGCGATCGCGATCGCCGCGGGCATCGCCCTCGTCCTGATGACCTTCGCCGCGCGGAAACTTCATCTGCACCGCAGGAGCAGCGCTGCTGCGGCGACAGCGATCGCGCTGATCGCCCTGGCGACGGCGATCGGCAATCGTCATCCCGACGTGCCGCTTGCGGTCGCCTTTGTTCATGCACCGTCCGAGTTCGTGCAATCGACCCACAATCTGCTCGCCGACCTGCCCGCGCTCGGCAGCGGCGCCGGCACCACGGCAACGCTGGCGTCGACCTATATGGACTGGCAGGGCGCCACCACGCGGCCCGTGGTTGCGACCAGCGCCGCGGCCTTGATCGCGCAATTCGGTTCCGCCATGTTCTGGACTTTAGTCGCGGCTATCATCGTCTGCATCGCAGCGTTCACGGCCGGTGCGCGCAATCGCGGCCGCGACTGGTCCTACCCTGCATCGGCCGCAGCCGTCCTGCTGACGCTGCTGCTGGCTAGCTTCACCTTGCCGGAATTGCCGGCGCTGCCCGGAGTGATCGTGTTGGGAGCCGTGATCGGAACAGGACTGGCACAGCGGATCAGCCGTTCACGGTCGCAGGCGGGCTAGACGCCAGATGCGCAGCTTCCTCCAGCGTCTTGTCGGCCAGACCGGCGATCTCGAACATGAGGGCGACGAGACCTGCATCTACGCCGTCGGCGATATCCACGGTCATGCCGACCTGCTGCACGAGATCTGCGCCCGCATCGATGCCGACATCCGTCGGTTCCGGCCCGGCGCGACCGATCCAGGTGTTCCTCGGCGACTATATCGATCGCGGACCGGATTCGCGCGATGTCATCGCCATGCTCGAACAACGCCGCCGCACCCGCAGCATGGTCTGCCTGCTCGGCAATCACGAGGCCTGCCTGCTGGAATTTCTCGTCAATCCCGACATGCTCGCGCAATGGCGGCAGTTTGGCGGCTTGCAAACGCTGATGTCCTACGGCCTGACGCCCTCGCCCAATCCCGACGCTTCCGAACGGAGGGCGCTCGCCCGGCAATTGATCCGCCAGATGCCGCCGGCCCATCTCGCCTTCCTGCGCTCGCTGCCGCTCTGTTATGTGCACAAACGCTATTTCTTCGTCCATGCCGGCGTCAGGCCCGGCGTCGCGCTCAACCAGCAGCGCAAGGAGGATCTGCTCTGGATCCGCGACGACTTCCTGATCTCGGAAGATGACTTCGGCAAGGTCGTGGTCCACGGCCATACGCCGGTGCATGAGGCCGAGCTGCTGCGCAACCGCATCAATGTCGACACCGGTGCCTATGCGACCGGCCGCCTGACCTGCGTCAAGCTCGAGGGAGCCCGGCGAACCCTGCTGATGACCGGCAACCGGGCCGCGCGCCATGGCTAATGCGATGGCTAACACGATGGCTGACGCGATCGGCCGGAATGCGAGGCGTCTCTCGCCGGCCTTCGTGCCGGCCGCCGCTGCGATCGGCGCGGCGACGCTCGCCTTGTCGGCCTGGTGGCTTGCCGCCGATGCATTGCGCGCCAAACCGGCGATCGCCGCAGAGGTCGGCATGGTCCGAGGCGAGCTGTGGCTGCGCGACGGCTGGAGCCAATTGCAGACGTCACCCGAGGCGGCCGAAGCCGCGTTCACGCGGGCGCTTCGCCTCTCGCCGATGGACGCCGGCGCCTGGTTCGGCCTCGCCTCGGCAACCGGACGGTTCGACTGGCTGAACCCGACCGCGTCGAAGGCGCTCAAGATGTCCTACTATACCGGCTTCAACCGCAGCGACTTGATCGCGCCGCGCCTGATCCTCCTGGCGCAAGTCGACACCACGCGCGATGTCGAATTGGTCGACCTGCTGCAGCGGCAGATCCGCCTGATCCTCACGCGGGCGCCGGAACTGAAGGGCGCGATCGGGCAGGCCTATCGCGTGGCTGGCGACGCCAACCGGCGCATCATCGAGGCGGAGTTCAAGGACGCCAACCAGAGCATTCCGCAGTAACGCGCGCCTGGCGCCCAGATGCCCAGCCGTCAGATACCCTTGTGACGCAACACCGCGCCGACCGTGCGCAGCAGGATGCGCAGGTCGAGCACGAAGCTCCAGCTCTTGATGTAGATGAGGTCATGCGCCACCCGCAGCTGCATGTCCTCGATCGCCGGCGTCGCGCCGCGCAGCCCTTGCACCTGCGCGAGACCGGTGATGCCGGGCTTGACGTGCTGGCGCTCTGCATAGCTCGCGATCACCTTCGAATATTTGTCGTCATGCGCCAGCGCGTGCGGCCGCGGCCCGACCAGCGACATGTCGCCGCGCAGTACGTTCACCAGCTGCGGCAATTCGTCGATGCTGCGGCGGCGCAGGGTCGCGCCGATCCCGGTCAGCCGCGGATCGTTCGGGCGGGCCTGCGTGATGATATCGCCATCCTCGAGCACGTGCATCGAGCGGAATTTGAGAATGGTGAATTGCTTGCCGTCGAAGCCGTTGCGGCGCTGCCGGAACAGGACCGGCCCCCTGGAGTCGAGCTTGATCGCAATCGCCGTTCCGATCAGCAGCGGCGCGAACAGCACAAGGAGGCCGCTGGACGCCACGATGTCGAACAGTCGCTTGCCGGCGCGCTCGAGCGAAGTAAGCGGCGAGCGCTGCATTTCCAGCGTCGGGATCGGGCCGGTCGCCACCATCCGCAGTGCCAGGAACCGCTCCGCGGTCCGGTCCGGCAGCAGCCGCACCGGCAGCGGCGATGCCCGCAGCTGATCGCACACGAACTGGATGCGCGGCTCCTGCTGCCAGGGCATGGCCAGGATGATCTCGTCGGCGCCGCACTCGCGGGCTGCAAGAATGGCCGACGCGACGGCGGCCCGGTCGCCGGCGTCGTCGGACGATCCGGAGAGCTGGACCCGTCGCACCTCGCTGAGGCCGAAATCGCGCAGCAGGCTCGCTTGCCGCACCCGGGACAATTCGTCCGCCATCCCGACCACGACCGCGCGGCGCGTTGCCAGCATGCCGCGGTCGATCGCGCGTTGCAGCGGCGCCTGCAGCAGCATCCGTCCGCCGACCAGCCCGAGGCCGCCGATCAGGCCAAATGACAGCACCGACCCGCGCGAGACGCCGGAACCCACCTTCAAAAGGAAGATGATCAGGGTCATCAGCAGAACGACCAGCAGCCATCCGCCGAGCAGGCTGCTCCAGCGCCGGTCGAGACCGGCCAGCACCTGCGCATTGTAAAGGCCCTGCGACTTCGCCACGAACATGTGAAGGATGGCGGCGAGGACCCCGATCCCTAGAAAACCCTCGAAGCTGTTGCTATAAACCGTGTGGTAGTAAAAGAGGTGATAGGCCGCGCCGCCGACGATGCTGGACAGCACGACGATTATCATCTCGAACGCGACGGCAAACGCCTCGAGGGAGGCGAAAGCGAACGAGAAGGCGCCGAAGTTAACCGGTACCTTCGCCAATCGAGCGTCCGAAAGGTCGGTCATCGGGAATTAACATTCGTGTTAACAATTCATATGTGTATTATCAGGCGGGTCGTGAGCTCGCAAGAGCTGCTGCGGATATCGGATAGAGAGCGCGCATGAGTTCATCGGCTGGCGAAACCGAGGCCGCGCTGGTGGCCCTCCTCCATCTCATCCGCCTGATGGGCGCCGAGCTCGTCGCGGGCCAGCACCGCGACGACGTCGAGGTGCTGGTCAAGGCGATCGAGACAAAGCTGCGCGCGGCCCGCTTCCCGGCCGATATGCCGAATCAGGACATCGTCAGGGGCCTGGACCTTGCGCAGGCCAGACTGCGTCCGATCTTCGAAGAGCTGCGCGCAAGGTCGGAGAAGGCACATCTGAGCGACCAGCTGCTGCTGGCTCCCAGGCCTTCACGCATCCACTAACGGATAGCTTACGTCAGCTTTGGGCTTCACCACGGCGGGGCAAGCCGCTCCCGCCGCCGGACCTGAGCGCAAGCTTTTCCTCGATCTTCATTTTCTCGAGCAGCAAGTCGGTCACGATCCGGCGCAGCCGTTCATTTTCCAGCCGTAATTCATCAATACGGTTATGGACAGGGGGGATCCCATCTCTATCATCGGTGCGAGCGGCGAATTCGGTAACAGTACCATTCGCCTGGTGGCCGCGTGCGGCCTCCTGCTTGCGCCAGCGATGAAACGTCATCACGCTAACGCCCAGCACCTTGCACGCTTGGGCCTGGGACTGCCCCCGCGCCATGAGTTCCTCGGCCTGTTTGACCTTGGAACTGATCTCCTCAGTAGAATGACGCCTCATTGGTCATCTCATTGCCCCCTAGATTAGCAATCATCGCATGGCCTATAAGCTATGTAAATGCAACAGGAAATTCAAATTGAGGGTTTCCCGGGGGCCTTTCGGGAGCCTCGAACTTGCCGGTCGGCAGCAACACATAGTGCGAAGAAACGCCGAAGCTGCAAGGTATTGAGCGGAATATACGGGGAATATTCCTCCGCTGAAAGGGCCCGATAAAAAAAGTTATACGACTTTCTGTGTATGAGAGTTTGATCGGGATAACTGGCGCACTGTTTGCATTCTCAAACGGGAAGCAAATGAGAATATTCAATCGGTCTCTCGACAGATTGTGAGTGCGCCATGCCTCGCCGCGATAATCGCCCCACCGGTCAAGCGCAACTTTCACAAATTTCTAACAAATTAATCCCGCGAGTTTCGCGTCCGGCCGCTTGCGGGCATACACGCCCAGCAGTAGTTACTAGGATGTTAGGTGTCACGAGGGTTTCAACATATTTGAGGATTATTTTCACGAAACCTAACGCTCATATCTCGATCCACGAATTATCAATTAAGCGCTTTCCCACCCGAGGCCATCAGGCGGAACCACGTCCGCCCGATAATCCGCGAACCATTCTGTGCTGACGCTTGTCAGAGTCAGCCTCTGATCAACATTTTTGCGAGGATCGACACCATGGCGCGTCTCAAGGTCTTCGAGGGGAACCAACCCGCGTCAAGCGAGGCGGCCGACATCCTGGAACGCCTCGTCGCGGAGAATTGCGAGCTCCGGCATACCGCGGTCGAACTGGTCTTGCAGAATTGGATCCTGCGCGAGCGTCTGTCCGATGTCGGGGCACGCAAGTCCGTGCCGCTGGAGCACTGACCGCCCCCACCCTCACGACCGCGATTATCCGCAGCAACGTCCGCCAGCTCGCCTAAACGAGCATCGGGCCAGCGCATCATTCAATTTAGAATTGAAATGTCCGCAACTGCAGGCGCGCGAGCATGCTCGCCGGATTGGCGAGGATGTGGCCGCATATTCTGCCGATGAGAAAGAGGCTGACGGACTTCAGCTGTGAACCCGGCGCAGCGCGACGCGCGGGGTGTTCTGCTCTCGAGACATGCCGAACGAACGCGACGAGCCCGGGCGTTCCTGGATTTCACGTAACTCAGCGATATCAAGCATCAGCGCAACGACTTCGTTGCGCAGCGATTGATTGGTCGCGAGCAACGCCTCTTCGATCGGCTGATGCAAATGTTGAACTTTGTGCTGCTTCATGGCGCGCCCTCGCTCTGCGGTTAAGGGTATGAGCGATGTGATTGAAGTTTCGATGACAGGGTTATTCCGCGCACATGGAAGGCGGTTAATGGGGCAGGTTTGCGACCAACATGGCTCCGAGTTAAATTTTCTCAATCAGGTTCCACAACCTGATCGCGAAACGCCCGATCGGCGGCCTTTGATGTGTCGTACAGATGAGTTGGCAGCGGCAGCTATGAGGCGCGCGGCTGGACAACGCGGCTCAATGTGGGTCGGAAGCTCTACCAAGCGCATGATATTGCTTGGTGATCATTGATGGCTGCCAAGTCGTTCAACCGAACGTGCATTGTCCGGCTATCACAATGTCGCCGTGTTACAGCGATCGCGCTTCAAGGGACGCGCTCAGGTGCACACAAGATATTCCACCAAAGCTGCTCCGTAGACGCAAAATCTGCTGCTGCCACGTCCATCAAGGATCGCAGAGTGTTTCGACCGGTTGCGAATATTGAAGCGGCTGACGGTGTCCTGAAGCGCTCGAGCAATCCAGCGAAATGAATTCAACGCTGAACATCGGACCAAACGCGATTTCGCCTCCGCCGGACCCAACCGCGCTAACGCTATTCTAATTAAAATGAGCGGGACCGAAGCGTCCGGCTTGAACAGTGGGAGTGAACGCGTTTCGCGCGCCTGTCGCTGCATTCGCACGCTTGCACAGTCCCCACGAACAGCAGCGACAGCGAAGATTCGCCATAAGCATCGCTAATTCGCCCCGCGTCGCGATCGCGCGCTATTTCGATTTAGGAGGCGTATCGTCGTCCATCTTGCCACCATTGGCGACGCACTTGTTGAAATAGTCCCGCTGGGCTTTGGCGCCTCCCCGCGCGCTCCCGGAAGCGGGATTGCCGGGCTGTAGCGGCGGAAATGCCTTCGCGACCAAGGCATCGCAGGCGCGCGCCACCTGCACGTCGATCGCATGCGCGGGAACCATTGCGCTGGAGATCATGATCACGGCTGAGGCGATCGCAAAACCCGAGATAACTCGCATTGCCACACTCCGTTCCAAACTGAATCAGTTTTTTTTCTCGAGCCCCGACTCGCAATGAGCGCACTAAAGCATGATCCGGAGAAGTGCGAAGCGGTCTTCCGTCGCAACAAAACGCGGATCGCGTTTGCGCGAAGATCAAGCTTTGACCGCGAGCTGGAACACGACGACGCTTCTCGCGGCGCCTAGGTCCGATCGACGTCGTGATAGGCCCGATACCAGGCGACAAACCTGGCAATGCCATCCTCGATCCGCGTCTGCGGGCGGAAGCCGATTTCACGCTCCAGGTCGGAGACGTCGGCGGACGTCTCCAGTACATCTCCCGGTTGCATCGGCATCAACTGCTTTTCGGCCTGCCGCCCCAAGCCCTGCTCGAGCAGCGCCACCACATGCATCAGTTCTTCCGGCCTGCTGTTGCCGATATTGTAGACCCGCCACGGCGCCCGGCTCGAGCCCGGATCGGGATGCGCTCCCGACCAGTTGACGTCGCCTTCCGGCGCGCGGCCGATCAACCGCACCATCGCCTCAACCACGTCGTCGACATAGGTGAAGTCGCGCCGCATGTTGCCGTTGTTGAACAGCTGGATCGGCTTGCCCCTGGTGATCGCGTCGGCGAACGCATAGAGCGCCATGTCCGGCCGATACCACGTCCCATACACGGTGAAAAACCGCAGCCCGGTTGCCGGCACGCGATACAGATGGCTATAGGAATGGGCGATCAGCTCGTTGGCCTTCTTGGTCGCGGCGTACAGGCTGACCGGATGGTCGACATTGTCGTGGACCAAAAACGGCAATTTGGTGTTGGCGCCATAGACCGACGATGAGGACGCAAACAACAGGTGCCTGCACGCAGTGTGCCGGCAGCCCTCGAGGACGTTGAGGAAACCCTCCAGATTGGAATCCGCATAGGCGTGCGGGTTCTGCAGGGAATAGCGCACGCCGGCCTGCGCGGCGAGATGCACCACGACCTCGAAGCGATAACGCTCGAACAGCGCCTTCATGCCGGCTCGGTCGGCGAGGTCGAGCTCCACGAAGGTGAAGCCACGGTGCTGCTTGAGCAGATCGAGGCGCGCGCGCTTGAGCGCCGGGTCGTAATAGTCGTTCAGATTGTCGAGGCCGATGACCGGCTGCCCTGCCCGCAGCAGATGCTCCGCCAGATGGAAGCCGATGAAGCCGGCGCAGCCCGTGACGAGTAGATTGCCTGCGATCACCACGTCTTGCCCGTGCCTTTCGCCTTGCGCCGGACCATTCGAATAAGCCGTTACACGCGGCAGCCGCAGCCGTCTTCGCGTTGCGCGCCGCCAGGCGTCAGTTGCTGGCGGCCGGAGGCTTGTAGTCTGGAAAGCGGCTCAGGACCGCGGCCTTCATGAACTTGAAGTGCGCAATCTCGGTCGCCAATTCCTTCAGCCGGCGCTGGCCGTTGGAGATCTCGGCGTCAAACAGGTCTTGATGATAGTTGTCAAGCGCCTCGCGTTCCAGATATTCGTCAGTGCCGTTGCCGAGAGTCACCGCGGCACGGGCCAGAACATCATCGACGCGGCGGCCAAGACCGGATTGCTCGCTTTCGGCCGCCTGCAACGCGGCCTCGATCGCGGCCATGATCGATCCGATCCGGGCGCGATCGGTCTCGGCATCGCGCTCGGCCGAGCGTGCCTTGAAACCTTCCTCGCCGCGCCGCGATTTGATCAGGTCCTGCGCGCGAGACCGCAAAAACAGCTGAAACATCTGTCAGTATCCGGTTCGGGCCCATTGAGGCAGCACAGGTCAAAATCGCCCGGTCTTAGTTAAAAAAGGGTGAATTGCCCTCGTGCCCGGCCCTCAGGTCGGCTTTCCACTTGATCCAGGCCTTGTCGTGCTTGTCATAGAGCTCGAGCCACCGTCCCTCACCGGCTGACGGCACCAGGCCCGTCCCGTTATCGTGCCCGTCCGCCAGTCCCGGCAGCGAGGAGTCCAGGTCCTCGAACTCCGACGTCTCCTCAAGCGTCAGCCCGACCAGCACACGCTTGCCACTGACATCGACGACATACCGCCTTGGCGAATGCCCCCTGAGATCACTCATGACGTGAAAGTTCCCTTGCGATCCGCGGGGCTGGCGACGAGATCAGGGGCACGCTGGCATGCAACCAACCCACCTGCCGCGACGGACGCCGACATGATGACCGATTGCATGTTGCCAGCCAACCCCAACTCACCGCACACCGTCGCGCTACCTCGATCGAACTACTCCGCTAGAACGCGCGACGCATGTGGCCGAACGCACTGACCGGCTGTTCCCGCCTCGACGATTTCGCGGCTGATGGCGCCACATACGGTGCATAGATCCGATATTGCGCGCGGCGCTTGTGCGACCGCCACGAGCGCGCGGCGAAACCGGAGAAGAAGCCTGCGACGAACACCGCCGCGAGAATCAGAGCAGGAGAAACCATCACAACCGTCCACGTTCGCCCCGATGTTATTAACATTCGAAGTTGTGACGACATCATGATTGGACGCGCCGAAAGATTGTTCAGCCGCTGGAATTTTTGTGCAATCGAACGACGCATCAATGATCAGGCGTCGACAATAATTGTTCTCGCGAGAGAACGTCTCAGGAGAACCACCAGAGCATGAATTTCAGGAACATCGAGCTGAGAAGATAAATCCACCCCGCCATCGCCAGCACCGTCAGTCCGACGAAGACACCTGAAACGCTTTTCTCCTTGAAGCGCGCCAGCAACGAGTTTTTTTCTTCTTGCGAATAGAACATCTCAGGCTCAAGGCGTAACTGATTCAGATCAGCTAGCAGTCAATTTCGATGATCTCGTGACGCGTCGCAGCAGCCATTCGCATCGCGCAGCACAGATCAGCGCTGCAAAACGCCGCCAGGCCGCACGCCATCGCGCAGTGGAAATTCCGTTCGACACGATCAGGAATTTTACGTCGGCGATCGCGGCGGCCCGCGCGCCGGAATTTCCCTTCGGATCCTCGCCCGATCGGCGTCACATACGTCGATCAAGACGGTCGTGCAGCTTGACCAGGCGATGTGGCCGGCATGCAGGATAGCCGCGCGCCGGAGGCCGGCGCGACCGAACGGATTCTTCCCGGGAGCAATCTGCCCGCTTCGCCCTGCCTCTCAGTTTAACAATCAAGTCCTCGCACGCGGTCAACCAATGATAATCGCCTCACACGCGGAAAAAGGCGAACCAGACAATGCCGAGGATCAGGACGGCCAGCCCTGTCGAGGCCGTGAGCAGCGCGAGAACCGAAGGTCCAGGCTCGGCCTGCCGTGCCTCGGTCGGGGTTTCGACGATTTGACCGTGTCGTTCCGTTGCCATGGCAACCTCTTTGCTTAAGTGCCTGTAATTCCGGCGTTTGCCGCGCCCCTTCGACAGCCAACGCGTGATCGGGAGCGATGTTCCGAGAGCGTTGACGGCTGGGCCGACGGCAGTCCCGCCCGCCGCGTCAAACGGGCGCAGCGCGAGGACACGGTTAACGCCGTTGCGAGATTCACCGGGCCGTGTTGTTTCAAACTGGGGTTCCCGGTGTTATCCTTGACCGTTCCGTCGGTTGCGTAATCGGAGTTTCCCCATGGCCCCTCGCGCCAATTGGAAGGGCTTTTTGCGCCTTTCGCTCGTGACTTGCCCGGTTGCCCTGTACCCGGCGACATCGGATACCGAAAAGGTCTCCTTCAACCAGATCAACCGCAAGACCGGCCACCGGATCAAATACGCTAAGGTCGACGCCGAGACCGGCGAGGAAGTCTCCACCGAAGACATCATGAAGGGCTACAAGGTCGACACCGACACCTATATCGAGGTCACCAAGGAAGAGCTCGACGACATCGCGCTGGATTCGACCCGCACCATCGAGATCGACGAATTCGTGCCGCGCAGCGAGATCGACAGCCGCTATCTGATCCGTCCCTACTACCTCGTTCCCGACGGCAAGGTCGGCCACGACGCCTTTGCGGTGATCCGCGAGACCATCCGCAGCCTGAACAAGGTCGCGATCGGCCGCGTGGTGTTGACCAATCGCGAGCACATCATCGCGCTCGAGCCGCTCGACAACGGGCTGATGGGCACACTGTTGCGCTACCCGTATGAAGTGCGCAGCGAGAAGGAGTATTTCGACGACATCCAGGATGTGAAGATCACCAAGGACATGCTCGATCTCGCCAGGCACATCGTCGAGCAGAAGTCCGCCGACTTCGATCCGGAGGAGTTCGAGGACCGCTACGAGCAGGCGCTGATCGACCTGATCAACCAGAAGCGCAACGGCATCAAGGTCGCCAAGCCCGCGGCGAAGACCAGCGGCAACGTCATCAACCTGATGGACGCGCTGAAGAAGAGCCTTGCCAACGAGAAGCAGGCCGCGCCCGCCAAGGCCGAGGCAAAGGCCGCGAAGGGCAAGAAGCCGAAGAAGCGCATCGAGGGCCAGCGCGAAATGCTGCTGCCGATCTCGGGCAGCGGCAAGCGCGAGCCCAAGGAGGCCGCCAAACCCGAGCCGAAGAAGGCCGAGAAGACAACGCGCGCCCAGGGCACCGCGGCGCGCAAGAAGGCAGGCTAGCGCAGCGACCGCAAGATGAGCCCGGTCCACAGCGCCTGAGATGTTCCGGTCGAGATGCCCTGGTCGACGCCGTTTGACGAACCGATCGCGCTGCATCGCGGCGGCACACTGGTGACGCTGCAGCACGCCGCCGACTACATCATGAAGCTATCGGAAGACACCCAGCAGGAAACGCGCTGGCAGATCGCGGTCGAGCATCTGATCAATGCGGCGGAACAAGGCGCCGGCTGGTTGATGTTCGCGCGCATCGCGATGCTGCGCGCGTTGAACGGGGACGACTGAATCCGGAAAATGCCGAGCTGCCGGCAGGGCTTACTTGAATGCCGAGCTGACGGCATTGAATTGGCCGCTCACGCTGGTGCCGATGCCCCTGACGCCGGCGACGATCACGATGCTGATGCCTCCGGCGATGATGGCGTATTCAATGGCCGTCGCCCCGACCTCATCACGCAGAAACCTTGCCATCAACGCGCGCATGAAAAGCTCCTGTCCGACGCTCGCGGCTTTTTCTCCCGCGCCGTAGTAATATGCCGGCCAAACTAGGCCACATTGGTTGACGGCCCATTGAGGGAAAGGATGAACGGTCGCTTAAAAGTTGCAGCGAATTTCCGTGCTAGTTCTGCCTGCATCGGGTTGCCGCCGGGCGAGGCACTTGGCCGCGGCCGGAGCGCTTTCCAGCGAAGTGGACACCGGCTCGCGCAAAGAAAACGCGTCAAAACAAGTATCTAGAGCTCCGTTCTGATCCTGTCTGACCGGAAACAACTCCAGTCGTAAACGCATATCAGAACTACCTGATCCGGCCCCGGCCGCGCTTTACCGGTGCCGCGGAATCCTGTTCCTTTATCGGACAGGCGACAACGAGGCCGGAACGAACCGGCCGCATGCAAAGGGAGTGACCGTCATGAAGCTCGGCACCGCGATCGCGGAAATCATGAAGCGCGAGGGGATCGAGATCCTCACGGGCTACCCGGTCAACCACCTGATCGAATACGCCGCCAATGCCGACATCCGCCCGGTGATGGTGCGCCAGGAGCGCATCGGCGTGCACATGGCAGACGCGATCTCCCGCGTCACCTCGGGCGAGAAGATCGGCGCCTTCTGCATGCAGCACGGCCCCGGCGCGGAGAACGCGATGGGCGGCGTCGCGCAGTGCTACGGCGAATCCGTGCCCGTCCTGGTGCTGCCGATGGGCTATGCGCGTCGGCTGGCGAATATCGACCCGAACTTCAATTCCAGCCAGGCGATGAAGGCGTTTTCAAAATCGTCGGAGCCGATCAACATCGCAGCCGAGGTCTGCAACATCTTTCGGCGGGCGTTTACAAAATTGAAGAACGGCCGCGGCGGGCCGGTCATCGTCGAAATCCCCGCCGACATGTGGAACGAGGAGGTGCCGGAGCCCTTGAACTACACCCCGGTGCTGCGCACCCGCTACGGCGCCGACCCTGTCCATGTGAAGGAAGCGGCCGCCCTGCTCGTTGGCGCCAAGCGTCCGGTGATCTATGCCGGCCAGGGCGTGCACTATGCAAAGGCCTGGCCGCAGCTGAAGCGCCTCGCCGAACGGCTCGCGATCCCGGTCACCACCAGCCTCGGCGGCAAGTCGTCCTTCCCCGAGACGCACCCGCTCTCGCTCGGCTCCGGCGGCCTCGCGGTGCCGCGCGCGGTGCCGAAATTTCTTTCCGAAGCCGACGTGATCTTCGGCATCGGCTGCTCCTTCACCGAGACGTCATTCGGCATCGCGATGCCGAATGGCAAGACCATCATCCATTCGACGCTCGATCCGAACCACATCAACAAGGATGTCGAGGCCAAGGTCGGTTTGGTCGGCGACGCCGGCCTGGTGCTCGACGCGCTGCTGGAGGAGATCGGCAAGACCGTGACCTCGGACCGCAACGCAAGTGCGGTCGCCGAGGAGATTGCCGCTTCCCACAAGGAGTGGCTCGCCAAGTGGATGCCGAAGCTGACGCACAACGACGCGCCGCTCAATCCCTACCGCGTGCTGTGGGACCTGCAGCACACCGTCGACATCCACAACACCATCATCACCCACGACGCCGGCAGCCCGCGCGACCAGCTTTCGCCGTTCTGGAAGTCCGTCGAGCCGCTGTCCTATATCGGCTGGGGCAAGACCACGCAGCTCGGCTACGGCCTTGGTCTCGCGATGGGCGCCAAGCTCGCCAAGCCGGACAAGCTCTGCATCAATGTCTGGGGCGACGCCGCGATCGGCTTCACGGGGATGGACTTCGAGACCGCGGTGCGCGAGCGGATTCCGATCATGTCGATCCTGCTCAACAATTTCTCGATGGCGATCGAATTGAAGGTGATGCCGATCTCGACAGAGAAATACCGCTCGACCGACATCTCCGGCGATTACGCCGCGATGGCCCGCGCCTTCGGCGGCTACGGCGAACGGGTGACCAAGCCCGAGGACATCATCCCCGCGATCAAGCGCGGCATCCAGAAGACCAAGGAAGGCGTGCCGGTGCTGCTGGAATTCATCACCAGCAAGGAGACCGAGGTGTCGCGGCCGGGGACGTGACGGCACCTCACACGCCGCTCTGCACTTGATTTGACCGCGCCAGCGCAGGCAAGCTCCCTCCGGTGCAACTTCGGAGGGAGAGATGGCGCGCATCCTGGTGCTGGGGGCCGGCTTTTCCGGGCTATGGGCCGCGCTCGGCGCAGCCCGCAAGCGCGACGAGATCGGTGCGCGGGCAGCAGACACCGAAATTCTCGTCGTCGATCGCAACGCCTATCACAACATCCGGGTGCGCAATTACGAGGTCGATCTCGGCGATGTCGCGCTGCCGCTCAAGGACCTGCTCGATCCGGTTGGCGTCGGCCACATGGTGGCCGAGGTCGCGGCGATCGATCCGGCGACGCGCGCGGTCACGATCAAGACCAGCGCGGGCGCGGAGGTTCTGAGCTACGACCGGCTGGTGCTAACCACCGGCAGTGAGCTGGTCCGCCCCGCCATTTCGGGCCTTGCCGCCCACGGCTTCGATGTCGACACGTATGAGGCAGCGATGCGGCTCGACGCGCATCTGGCGGCGCTCGGCAACGAGCCGCCGTCAGAGGCACGCGCGAGCATCGCGGTCGTCGGCGCAGGGTTCACCGGGATCGAGGTCGCGACCGAGATGCCGGCCAAGCTGGCGCACGCCGGCATCACCGGCGATCATCGGGTCATCCTGATCGATCCCAATCCCGTCGTCGGCGCGACCTTCGGCGCGCATGGCCGCCCGGTCATCAACGAGGCGCTGGCCACGCTCGGCGTCGAGACGCGGCTGAACGTCCGGGTCAGTGCCGTCGGCGCCGACAGCATCACGCTCGATAGCGGCGAGATCATTCCGACCAAAACCGTGGTGTGGTGCGCCGGCATGCGCGCCAGCCCCCTCGCCGCCTCGCTGCCGGCCAGGCGCGACGCGCTCGGCCGCATCAAAGTCGACCACACCATGCGCGTCGAAGGCCTTGCGGACGTCTTCGCCGCCGGCGACGTCGCCGCCTGCCTGATCGACGGCGAGCACCCGACGGTGATGTCCTGCCAGTTCGCGCGGCCGATGGGCCGCTTCGCCGGCCACAATGTGGTCGCGGACCTGTTTGGCGAGAAGCTGCTGCAGCTCAATATCGACTGGTATGTGACGGTGCTCGATCTCGGCGCCTGGGGTGCGCTCTACACCACCGGCTGGGATCGCGAGGTGCACACCACAGGCGCCGCCGCCAAGCTCACCAAGCAGACCATCAACCAGCAGCGCATCTATCCGCCACGCAACGGCGACCGCGCCGCGCTGCTCGCGGCGGCCGCGCCGACGATCCAGACGGCGCCGCCGACGCGCAAGTAGTTTGGGACTCACATTCGCCGATCGTCATTGCGAGCCACCCGGTCGGCGCGAAGCGCCGCCGGATGACAGGCTCCGCGAAGCAATCCACCCCTCCACGCCGGGATAGATGGATTGCTTCGTCGCTACGCTCCTCGCAATGACGGTGAGTACATCAGCTACTGCGACAGCTTCACGAAGTTCGGAAACTTCATCTGGCCCTCGGCGATCGCCTTCGGCCAGACCGTGATCTGCTTGCCGCCCTGCCACTGGAACACGAGGCCGGTCACGGCGCCCGGACCGGACTTGATGCCGTGGGTGAACTCGTCGTTCTTGCCGTAGAACTGGATCTTGCCGATCGTGCCCTCGAAGTCGGTCTTCTCGAGCTCGGTCACCATCTTGTCCGGATCGGTCGAGCCGGCGCGCTGAATCGCCTCGGCGATGATGTAGACCTCGTCATAGGCGGTGTAGCCGGTATAGGCCGGCGGCGTGCCGAACTTGGCCTTGAACGCCGCCGCGAACGGCTTGGTCTTCGGCGTGACGGCAACATCAGGCGTCGCCACCGCGAGCGAGGGCACGCCCTCGGCGGCGCCGTTGGTGTCGCCCCAGAAGGTCGGGCTCAGCGCCTGCGCGCTGATGCCGAACATCGGGATCGGTACCTGCTGGTTCTTCCACTGCACGGTCGGCTGCACGCCGACATGGGAGATGCCGGTGACGATCACGTCGGGCTTGGCGGCTTCCATCTTGTTGAAGATCGGCGTGAAGTCGGTGGTGTCGGGCGAGAAGCGAATGTGCTCGACCACCTTCAGGCCCGCTTTCGGCAGGCAGGCCTCGTAGCCGACGTCGAGCGGCTTGGTCCAGGCCGCGTCCTCGCTCATGATCGCGACCGACTTGAACTTGAGCTGGTCGACCAACAGCTCCTTGGCCGCGTCGCAGACCAGCTGCGCCTGCGCGGCCGAGGTCAGGTAGCCGTGGAAGGTGTACTTGTTCTTCTCATAGTCGTTGTGGATCGCTTTGGTGATCTCGTTCGAGGCGGCGCCGGGCGTGATCAGCGGCATCTTCAACCGCGCAGCCCACGGCTCGAGCGCCAGCACGACCTCGCTGATGTAGCTCGCGATCACGGCGGAGACCTTGTCCTCGCTCACCGCGCGCTGGAAGGCGCGCACCGAGTCCGCCGACGAGCTCTTGTTGTCGTAGGTGACGATCTCGATCTTGCGGCCCATCACGCCGCCCTTGGCGTTGATCTCGTCGGCTGCGATCTGCGCGCCACCCGGCGTCGCCGCACCCGCGATCGACTGTACTTCGGCAATGATGCCGATCTTGATCGGGTCCTTGGACTGCGCATAGGCCGGCGCGGCGAGGCAGAGCGCGAGCACCGAGGCCAACAGGCTCACGCGGGTCGCGGTTGAATATACCGTCATCATGATCTCCTTTGTTTTGCTTTCTTCTTTTCAAACTGCGAACGTCAGAGAAAGTCCTTGCCGGCCTCCGCGGCGAACCGGCCCGGATCGCCCTCCCAGACGATCCGCGCGTGCTCCAGCACATAGACGCGGTCGGCATGCGGAAGTGCAAACGTCACGTTCTGCTCGCCCAGCAGCACCGTGATCTTGGTGGTCTGGCGCAGCTTCTCCAGCGCCTTCGACAGCAGCTCGAGGATGACAGGCGCAAGCCCCAGCGTCGGCTCGTCCAGGATCAGGATCTGCGGCTGCATCATCAGCGCTCGGCCGATCGCCAGCATCTGCTGCTCGCCGCCGGACAGCGTCTGCGCCATCTGGCCCTGGCGTTCCTTCAGGATCGGGAACAGCTCGAACAGCCAGGCGAGTTGCTTGGCCCGCGCCGCGTCGTCGAGATGTTGGCCGCCGAGGTCGAGATTTTCCCGCACCGTCATCTCGCCGAACAATTCGCGCGATTCCGGACATTGCACGAGGCCGGAGCGAGCGATCTTCGCAGGTCCCGTGCCGCGCAGTGGCTGCCCGCCGCGCAGGATCTCGCCGGTATACGGCAGGAAACCCGAGATGGTGTTGAACAGCGTGGTCTTGCCGGCGCCGTTGAGGCCGACGACGGAGACGAACTCGCCCTCATGGACGTGGATCGAGACGTTTTCCAGCGCCTGCGCCTTGCCGTAATGCACGCTGATATTCTCGACCTGCAGCAGCGGCACCTTGTCCTTGAACGAGGTCTCGGGCCGCGCGTGCGTCTGGATCGCGCCGCCGAGATAGACCCGCCGCACGGTCTCGTTCTTCATCACGTCCTCGGCGCGGCCGGTCGTGATCTCCTCGCCGAGATACATCGCGAGCACGCGGTCGACCAGCGCCGCGACGCTCTTGACGTTGTGGTCGACCAGCATCACCGCGCGGCCCTCGTCGCGGAAGCTGCGGATCAATGCGGAGAAGGTACCGACCTCGGCGCTGGTGAGACCAGCAAAGGGCTCGTCGACCAGCACGACCTTGGGGTCGCGCGCGATCGCTTTGGCCAATTCCAGCCGGCGCAGGTCGGCGAACGGCAGCGTCGGCGGGCGGCGGTCCATCACCGCCCCCAACCCGACGCGCTCGGCGATCCACTTGGCGCGCTCAGTCAGCGCCTTGTCGGGAAACAGCATGAACAGGCTGTCGGGCAACAGCGCGACCATGATGTTCTCCAGCACAGTCTGCCGGTTCAGGGGCCGCGAGTGCTGGAACACCATGCCAAAACCCTTGCGCGCGATCTTGTGCGCAGGCAGCCCGGCGACGTTCTCGCCCTCGAACAGCACCTCGCCCGCGGTCGGACGCTCGATGCCCATCACGCTCTTCATCGCGGTCGACTTGCCCGACCCGTTCGGCCCGATCAGGCCGAGAATCTCGCCGGGATGCAGGTCGAACGAGAGATTCTTCACGGCGGTCAGGCCGCCGAATCTTTTGGTCAATCCACGGACGGTGAGCGTTGCTGTGGTCACAGTCTGATCCATTTAAGAGCGCGCCTCGCGTGACAGGGCCGCTCCGAGGAAACCGCCGGGGAAGAACAGGACGACGAGCAGCGCCACCGCCGAGACGATGAAGGTCGCAAGCTCGCCGGTCGGGCGCAGGAATTCGCCGGCGACGATCAGGAAGATCGCGCCTAATGCGGCGCCGAGCACGGTGCGCCGGCCGCCGAGCACTGCGGAGACGATCACGTTCACGCCGACCGCAACGTCTACCACGGTGCCGACCGAGGCGGTGCCGAAGTAGAACACGAGCAGCGCGCCCGACAGTCCCGAGAAGAAGGCGCTGACGATGAAGGCCGCGAGCTTGTGCTTGACGATGTTGAAGCCGAGCGCACCGGCCTGCACCGGATCCTGCCCGCTCGCCTGCAGCACGAGACCGACCGGCGATTGCGACAGGCCGTAGAGGATGGCCGCGCTCACGGTCATGAAGCCGAGCGCGATCCAGTAATTGGCGCCGGCATTGATGGTGATGACGTCGGGGATGGTGAGCCCGATCTCGCCGCCGGTGAGATCGGCGAACACCACGACGAAGTTCTGCAGCATCAAGACCGCCACCAGCGTGGTCAGGCCGAAATACGGCCCCCTCACCCGCAGCGCCGGCAGCGCCAGCACGAAGCCCGCGACGACCGACGCCAGCGCGCCGAGCAGGATGCAGAGATAGACCGACCAGCCGAACTGGTTGTTGAGGATCCCGGCGGTGTAGGCGCCGGTGCCGATCAGGAAGGTCGGCCCGAAATTGACCTCGCCGGCGAAGCCGAACAGGAGGTCCCAGGCCATCGCGAACACGCCGAAATAGAACGCGACGGTCAGCAGCCCGAGGATGTAGCCCGAGACGTAGAACGGCAGCGTCGCGGCGACCACCACGCAGACCAGCGAAATGAAGAACAAGCGCGAGGAAAAGAAGCTGGCCATCTCAGCGCCTCCCGAGCAGGCCCTGAGGCCGGATATACATCACGAACACCAGAAGCAGCAGCGCCGGAATGGTGCGATAGGCCGGCGAGATCATGTAGGCCGTGATGGTCTCGAGATAGCCGACGACGAAGGCTGCGATCAGCGAGCCCGACACGCTGCCGAGGCCGCCGAGCACGACGATCGAGAACGCGCTCGCTGTCAGCGGCCCGACGCTGTAGGAGCTGACGCCGAGGAACATGCCGAGCAGCACGCCGGCGATGCCGGCGAGAATGCCGTAGATGCCCCACACCACGATGTAGATCTGGGTGAGCTCGAGCCCGAGCAGCGTGACGCCGCGCGGGTTCATCGAAGCCGCCAGTACCGCCTTGCCGGTCCTGGTGCGGTTCACCAGTAGCCACAGCAGGCCGATCACGAGGCAGCAGACCAGCGCGGTGAAGATATTGTTGCGCGGTGTGCGGTTGCCGAAGATATCGACGACACCCTCGACGATCGGCAGCACCGTCTTGGCGTTGTTGGTGAAGAAATAGGCGATCAGCTCCTGGATCATGATGCCCCACAGCAGGGTGCCGGTGAGGACGAAGATTTCCTTCTCCTCGTTGGGGATCCGCGTTGAATTCTGGATCGGCTTGACGACCGCAAAATAGGTCGCGAACGACACGATCAGCGCGACGCCGACACCGAACAGCGCGCCGGTGTAGATGTCGAGGTGCAGCACGCTGGCCGCGGCCCAGGCCGCGACCGCGGCGGCCACCATGATGGCACCGTGGGAGAGGTTGAGGACGCCGGAGACACCGAAGATCAGGGTGAAACCGGTGGCGCCGAGCGCATAGAGCGCGCTGATGGCAAAGCCATCGATCAGGATTTGTAAGGCAAGCATCTCAGATTGGCCGCGGCAGCAGGGCTGCCTGTTGTGGAGGACACAGAACCGAACAGGGATGCTCCCGGGTGGGGCCCGGGAGCATGATCATCAGTCAGTTCGTGGTGACCTTGATGAAGCTCGGGAACTTGAGATCGCTTTTGGCGACCTCCTTCGGCCAGACCGCGACCTGCTTGCCGCCCTGCCACTGCAGCATCAGTCCGGTGATCAGGCCCTTGCCGTATTTGATCGAATGGGTGAACGGATCGTCCTTGCCGTAGAACTGGACGCGTCCGATGGTGCCTTCCCAGTCGGTCTTCTTCAGCGCATCGACCATCTTGTCGGCCTCGACCGAGCCGGCGCGCTTCACCGCATCGGCGATGTAGTAGACCTCGTCATAGGCGGTGTAGCCCGCATAGGACGGATAGTTGCCGTAGCGCTTCTTGAAGCCTTCCGCGAACGGCACCGACTTCGGCGTCACCGCGACGTTCGGGCCGGACACGCCCTGATACAGCACGCCTTCCGCCGCATCGTTGGTGTCCTTGCCGAAGGTCTCGTTGGTCGCCTGCGAGGAAATGCCGAACATCGGGATCGGCACCTGCTGGTTCTTCCACTGCACCGTCGGCTGCACGCCGACATGCGAGATGCCGGTGATGATCACGTCGGGCTTGGAGCCTTCGACCTTGTTGAAGATCGGCGTGAAGTCGGTGGTGTCGGGCGAGAAACGGATATGGTCGACGACCTTGAGCCCGATCTTCGGCAGGCACTCCTCGTAGCCGACATCGAGCGGCTTGGTCCACGCGGCATCCTCGCTCATGATGACCGCGGTCTTCATGTGCTTCTGATCGACCAGCAGCTCCTTGGCGGCGTCGCAGACCGACAGCGCCAGCGCGGCCGAGGTCAGGTAGCCGTGGAAGGTGTACTTGTTCTTCTCGTAATCGGCGTGGACGCTCTTGCTGATCTCGTTGGAGGCGGCGCCGGGCGTGACGAACGGCGTCTTCAGGCGCGAAGCCCAGGGCTCGAGCGCCAGCACCACTTCGCTGATGTAGCTCGAAATGACGACGTTGACCTTGTCTTCGTTGACCGCGCGCTGGAACGCGCGCACCGAATCCGCCGAGGACGAGTGGTTGTCGTAGCTGACGATCTCGATCTTGCGGCCGTCGATGCCGCCCTTGGCATTGATCTCGTCGGCGGCCAGCTGCGCCGCCTGCGGGATCGATGCACCGGCAATCGCCTGCGCTTCGGCGATCACGCCGATCTTGAGGGTGTCGGCAGCCAGCGCTCCGCTCGGCGCCGCAGCCAACAGGCCCAACACGGCCGCTCCTGCAAGTTTCTGCATCGCGTGCACGGGGAGTCGCAATGTTCTTGTCACCCTGTTTCTCTCCTCTTTTTCTTCGGCTGCTTCGAGCTCTTGGGGCGCGACTATAGCCGCGACAAAATGCGCAGCAAGTGAAACTGCGCGCAGATCGCCATGCAAGGACGGCGACTAAAGTAGTGGGTCGGCGCTCACCAAATGAACAAACATGAGGCAGCGGGGGAATAAAGTGGTGGTGCACCGATCGCTCAGATCGTCATTCCCCGCTGCGCAAATTACGCGGGGCGAGCGAAGCGGAGAGAGCGGAACGAAAAGCACGGCTCGGGCAATTCATGTCGCGAGAACGCGGATTGTTGCCCGCTGGCCGTGCGACAAGCTCAGTGCCGTCCCTGCGAAAGCGGGGACCCACAACCACGGATGCTCATTGTTACGCGATTTGGAACGACGAGTCCGATTCACAACATCCGCCTCGGCGACGACAGCGGTGTATGAGGCGACTGCCTCTACTCCGCCATCTCCGCCGGCGGGTGGGCGGCGGGACCAGCGAGCGGGCGCTCTTCCATCGTGATCATGCAGATCGAGGCGGTGGTCAGCAGCACGGCGGCGGCGCCGAACACGTAGCGGAACGCATGGATCATGTCGGCCATCGGGATCGCGCTGACGGTGCCGGCGGAGGCGGCATGATGCTCGCCGGCGAGCGAGATGTCGGTCCCCAGCGTCATCAGCAGGATGGTAGTGAAGGCGGCGACCGTGAAGGAGGCCATCATCGCGCGGAAGAAGTTCATCGCGCCGGTCACGGTACCGACCTGCGGCCGCGCCACCGCGTTCTGCAACGACACCACGCTGATCGGGAATGTGGTGCCGAGGCCGAGCGCGAACACGCTCATCAACAGCAATAATCCCCACAGCGGCAGCGTCGTCACCGCCATGCCGACGGCACAGATCGCGGCCACCGAGGTGCCGACGATGGCGACGCGCTTGTAGTGCTTGGCCTTCGCCATGGTCCGGCCGGCGATCGCCGCACCGAAGGTCGAGATCGCCGCGAGCGGGATCAGCGCGAGGCCGGCCTCGCTGGCGGTGAGATGATAGACCACCTCGTAATAGAGCGGCAGATGCACGGTGAGGCCGACCATGGCGCCGAGCGCACAGCCGCCCGCCCCCATCGCGAACGGCACCACCGAGCCGCCGAGCAGCGACAGCGGCAGGAACGGCTCGTCGGCGCGGCGCGCGTGCCAGACGAAGGCGCCGGCGAGCGCGATCGAGGCGCCCACCATCGTGGTGATGGTCGGCGACAGCCAGGACAGACGGGTGCCGCCCCAGGTCAGCACCAGCATCAACACGACGGCCGAGGCCATCAGCAGGATGCCGCCGAGCCAGTCGACCTTGCGCTTGCGGTGGAACACTGGGATCTTGCCCATCTTCGGCAGCAGCAGCGCCAGCGCCGCCGCCGCGAGCGGCAGGTTGATCCAGAAGATCATCGACCAGTGCAGATGCTCGGCGAACACGCCGCCGACCACTGGGCCGAGAATGCCGCCGGCCATCCAGACGCTGGAGAAATAGGCCTGATAGCGGCCGCGCTCGCGCGGGCTCACCACGTCGGAGATCACGGTCTGGACCACCGGCATGATGCCGCCGCCGCCGAGCCCCTGCAGGCCGCGGGCAACGATCAGCATCGTCATGCTGGGCGCGATCGCGCACAGCACCGAGCCGACCACGAACAGGCTGAGCGAGGTGATGATCATGACGCGGCGGCCATAGATGTCGCTCAGCGTGCCGAACACCGGCGCGACCGCCGTCGAGGCCAAGAGATAGGCGGTGATCACCCAGGACAGATTGGTGACGTCGTGAAACTGGCGCCCGATCGTCGGCAGCGCGGTCGCGACGATGGTCTGGTCGAGCGCGGCCAGGAACATCGTCAACATCAGGCTGATGACGATGGTGCGGACTTCGTCCGGATTGAGCGGTGCCGGCGGCGCCAGCGGCGGCGCTTCGCTGAGTTCGATCACCTCGCTCGGAAGGCGGGACAGCTCTTCGGCAATGTCGTCGGGCAATGTCTCTTGGTCGGCAGGAATCCGGCTCTGCCGTTCATACTTGTTCATTTGAGGCGTAATGCTGCTGCGCGGGCGCGTCCCGCGATGGAATCATTCTCTGCTTCGCAATTTATGCAGCAATTGAATGCTGAGGCAGGCACCCCAGCGCATGGGTGCATCCCGCCGCGATGTTCTCGCGGTGACGTGATCGCGGACGCGGCGACGACGTCACGCTTTGGTCGTCTTGCCCAGCGTTTTCGGCCGCTTCTTCAATTGTGCCCGTTTCGGCAGCAGCGCCGGCCATCGCACGATATGATCCTCGAGATCGGCGTCGTTGACATCGAGCTCGGTGCCCTCCACCCGCCCGCGCACCGAGACGCCGGCTTCATGGACGGTGTTGGGATCGCCCGAGATCAGGGGATGCCACCAATAGAGGTCCCGCCCCTCGGCCACCAGCCGGTAGCCGCAGCTCGGCGGCAGCCAGTTCAGCGTCCGGACGTTTTCGGGTGTCAGACGGACGCAATCCGGAACCTGGTCGGAACGGTTCGGGTAGTCCTTGCAGGTGCAGAGGCCGGAATCGAGCAGCTTGCAGGAGATATGGGTGAAATAGATCTTGCCGGTGTCCTCGTCCTCGAGCTTCTCCAGGCAGCACCGTGCGCAGCCGTCACACAGGCTCTCCCATTCGGCGTTGGACATCTCTTCCAACGTCTTGGTTTTCCAGAAGAATCCCTCCTGGCCCGACGGGCGCTTGGGCGATGCGGTCATGATATCCCTGAAATGGCGGTGCAACTCTTCTTGGGATGCCGGCAACGCTTGCGCAAGGGGGTGGTATTGCGGGGTCGAAAAAGCCGGTGGGCAGCGTTAGGGCTCCCATTAAATTCACAAGCCGCGCCATTGGTTTATGGCAGCCGCTCGGATAGAACAACGAACGAGTCCCCATCGACGCAAAAGCGCCTTGGGATTGCCGCAACATCGAAGCAAGACGCTGCCCTGTGCCCGGTTTGGGCGCCCGCAGCGCAGTCGAACTGATCAAGGGTCCGGTCCTTTCAGATCATGCCGTCGCATTGGAAACAGAGGGTCCGGAACTTCTTCCTGGACCTCGATGCGCGTATCGACTCGACGCTGTTCTCGTCGGGCAAGGGCCTGCGCGAGCTCTACGAGCGCTATTCCACCTTCATGGACCGCTTCTATGTCGGCCGCTGGAAGCGCTGGGTGTTCATCGAGCCGCTGTCGGAGGCCGCAACCCTCGGGCTCGGCGGCATGATCCTGATGCTGACGCTCGCGATCCCCGCCTTCCGCGAGACCGCCGACGAGGATTGGCTGAAGAAGTCCGACCTCGCGGTGACCTTCCTCGACCGCTACGGCAACCCGATCGGCAGCCGCGGCATCAAGCATAATGACTCGATCCCGCTGGAAGATTTTCCGGACAATCTGATCAAGGCGACGCTCGCGACCGAGGACCGCCGCTTCTACGACCATTTCGGCATCGACGTGCCGGGCCTTGCCCGCGCGCTGGTCACCAACGCGCAGGCCGGCGGCGTCCGCCAGGGCGGTTCGTCGATCACCCAGCAGCTCGCCAAGAACCTGTTCCTGAACAACGAGCGCACCATCGAGCGCAAGGTGAAGGAAGCCTTCCTCGCGATCTGGCTGGAGACGCGGCTCACCAAGAACGAGATCCTGAAGCTCTATCTCGACCGCGCCTATATGGGCGGCGGCACCTTCGGCGTCGACGGCGCGGCGCATTTCTATTTCAACAAGTCGGTGCGCGACGTGAATCTCGCGGAGGCCGCGATGCTCGCCGGCCTGTTCAAGGCGCCGACCAAATACGCCCCGCACATCAACCTGCCCGCGGCCCGCGCCCGCGCCAATGTCGTGCTCGACAACCTCGTCGATGCCGGCTTCATGACCGAGGGCCAGGTGTTCGGCGCCCGCCGCAATCCGGCGGTCGCGGTCGACCGGCGCGACGAGAACTCGCCGAACTACTATCTCGACTACGCCTTCGACGAGATGCGCAAGCTGGTCGACACCTTCCCGAAATCCTACACCGAGCGCGTCTTCGTGGTCCGCACCGCGATCGACATGAACGTGCAGAAGGCGGCCGAGGAAGCGATCGAGAACCAGCTGCGACAGTTCGGGCGCGACTATCACGCGACGCAGGCCGCGACCGTGGTGTCCGATCTCGACGGCGGCATCCGCGCCATGGTCGGCGGCCGCGACTACGGTGCGAGCCAGTTCAACCGCGCCACCGACGCCTATCGCCAGCCGGGCTCGTCGTTCAAACCCTATGTCTACACCACGGCGCTGCTGAACGGCTTCACGCCGAACTCGAAGATCGTCGACGGCCCGGTCTGCATCGGCAACTGGTGCCCGCAAAACTATGGCCATTCCTATTCGGGTCAGGTCACGCTGACGCAGGCGATCACCCGCTCGATCAACGTGGTGCCGGTCAAGCTCTCGATCATGATGGGCGGCAAGGAAGGGCCGAAGGCGGGCCGCGCCAAGATCGTCGAAGTCGCGCGGCGCTTCGGCCTCAAGGCGCCGCTGCCCGATACGCCATCGCTGCCGATCGGCTCCGACGAAGTCACGGTGCTGGAGCACGCGGTCGCCTATGCGACCTTCCCGAACCGCGGCAAGGCAGTGACGCCGCATTCGGTGCTCGAGGTGCGCACCGGCGCCGGCGACCTGGTCTGGCGCTGGGACCGCGACGGCCCGAAACCGCGGCAAGCGATTCCGCCGAACATCGCCGCCGATATGGCGGGCATGATGAGCCACGTGGTCAGCGAAGGCACCGCGCGCCGCGCCGCGCTCGACGGCATTCCGACCGCCGGCAAGACCGGCACCACCAACGCCTATCGCGACGCCTGGTTCGTCGGCTACACCGGCAACTTCACCTGCGCGGTCTGGTACGGCAATGACGACTATTCGCCGACCAACCGCATGACCGGCGGCTCGCTGCCGGCGCAGACCTGGCACGACATCATGGTCGCGGCGCATCAGGGCGTGGAGGTCAAGGAGCTCGTCGGCGTCGGCATGGGCCAGAAGCTGCCGCCGCAGCCGGCGCAGACCAATGCCCAGGCCAACGCGGCGCCGCGCGTATTGGAAACCAAGCCGGGTCCGCCGCCGGTCTTGACCAAGCGCGGCGCGGATATCCTGGTGCGGGTCGAGAAGATGCTCGACGACGCGGCCAGGACGGCTGAGAAGACCACCGGCAAGACCACGCTGAACGAGTCCTCGAAGACCGGCAAGGCCGAGTCCTCGAGCGCGCTGGCGTTCCCCGAAAACTACGTTGCCGCGGCCGGGCCGGACGGCGCGACACCGGCACCGCCACGCAAGAACTGACGTGCGGCTCCTCCTCACCACTTTGCTGGCACTCGTCATCGCCACCGCCGTCGGCCTCGGCCTGACCTACGCGACGGCGACCCGCGGCACCGATCTCGGCACGCTGAAGATCGGTGCCTGGACCGCGCGGCCGAAGAGCGGCACCTCCGATGTCGATCCCTACTCGCGCGCCACCATCGCGCGCAGCGGCGAGTTGCCGATCGGCACCGGCGACGGCATCGCGTTCTCGGCGACCACAGACGACAAAAACAAGCCGCTCGACGGCCGCTGCGACATCGTGGTCAGCGGCGTGACGCCGGCGGCGCGGTTCTGGACGCTGACGCTGTTCGACCGCAAGGGGCACCTGGTCGCCAACACGCTGCAGCGCTACGGCTTCACCAGCCAGGAGATCATGCGCGCCTCCGACGGCACGTTCGAGATCCACATCGCCTCGCGCTCGCGCGCCGGCAACTGGCTGCCGACCGGCGGCATCGAGCGCTACGCGCTGATGCTGCGGCTCTACGACACGCCGGTCGGGGTCGCGACCCGCACCCAGCGCGACGCGCCGATGCCGTCGATCACAACGACGGGCTGCCCATGATCCGCGTGCTGCTCACCATCCTCGCAGGCGTGCTGCTCGGCGGCGTGGTGCATCTCGTCAGCGTGCTGGCGCTGCCGCGCATCGCCTCGCAGGACGCCTATTCGCGGCTAACGCCGATGACCAAGCTCAACGAGGTGACGCAGCTGCCGCTGGCCGACCCGAGCCATTCGCCGATGCCGCTGATGGATCCGGCCTTCGCGGTGGCGATCTGCCGCTACGATCTCTCGACCGGGCCGCTCAAGCTCACCGTGCCGGTCAGCCAGGCCTATACGTCGGTGTCGTTCTACACCCGCAACGAGGTCGCCTATTACGCGATCAACGACCGCTCGGCCGGCAAGAAGGTGATCGAGCTCGACCTGATGACGGAAGCGCAGCACAACGAGCTGCCGGAGGACGAGGAAATCACCGCTGCCGACCGGCTGATCATCGACTCGCCGACCTCAACCGGCCTGATCCTCCTGAAGGCGCTGGCGCCGGAGCCCGGCTTGATGCCGCAGGCGCAGGCCTCGCTCGCCGCCTCCTCCTGCAAGGTGCAGACCGAGCCGGTCGCGGCCAAGCAGGAGGCGCCGCCGCCGCTGCCTGTGCCGGCCCCGCCGCCTGCGGCACGCAAGCGCTAGCTCGCGGCGAGCGCGTGCCGGCCGCAGCGGCAGGTCTCGTAGTCGACGGGATCGTGGCTGTTGACGATCGTCACATCAGCGCCATGCGCCGCCTTCAATTGCCGCAGCCGCTCCTGGTTCTGGATGCGCATCGCGCGATCCATGTCCGCCCGGCGCTGGAACATGCCGAGCACCAGCGGGATCCGCGGCCTGGCGTCGAGCTGCGCGTGGTGGAAATAGGCGTCGCCGGCGTGCAGCAGCCACCTGTCCTTGTCGCGCACCGCGATCCCGCAATGGCCGAGCGTGTGGCCCGGCAACGGGATCATCAGAATGTCCGGCTCGCGGTCGCCGAGCGCGCGCACGCTCTTGAAGCCGAACCAGTCCTCGCCGCCGGCACCATAGAACGTCCAGTCCGGCCCGTGCTGCCACTGCGCCGTGATGTAGCGCCCCTGCGGCGGCGTGACCTGATGCGTCACCGCCATGTCGTACTCCTTGCGATGGACGTGCACCCTGGCCTTCGGAAAGTCCGGCACGCCGCCGGCGTGATCGCGATCGAGATGCGTCAGCAGCACATGGCGCACATCGCCCGGCGAGAAGCCGAGCGCCTTGACCTGCCGCACCGCCGTCTCGGCCGGATCGAGCCGCGGCGTCGTCTGCCGCACCCATTTGCGTCCGAGCCGCGGCGGGTCGCCGATGTCGTCGAGCCCGATCCCGGTGTCGACCAGCACGAGGCCGTCATTGCTCTCGACCAGCAGGCAATGACAGACCATCCGCGCCCGTTGGAAGATGCTGCCGCTGCCGTTCACGAGCCGCTTTCCGATCGGGCACATCGTGCCGGTGTTGAGATGGTGGATGCGCATGACAAGTCCTCCGCTGTAACAGGCGCAGACTTGCCACTCGCATTTCCATAGGTAAAATATTGTATTTCTATCGATGTGATAGGATGTGCCTATGGATATCCGCGAACTCCGCTACTTCGCCGCAGTCTACCGCGAGCGCAACCTGACCGCCGCGGCGAAGCGCTGCTTCATCTCGCAGCCGTCGATCTCGGCGGCGATCACCAATCTCGAGGCCGAGCTCGGCACCACGCTGTTCATCCGGCACAAGAAGGGCATGGCCCCGACCGCCTCAGCCGCGCAGTTTCACGGCATCGCCCGCAGGATCATCGACGAGGCGGACGCGGCGCGAAATCTCTTCCGCAAGCCCGCGACGCGGCAGGCGCTGACGCTCGGCCTGTTGCGGACGCTCGATCAGGCCCGGACCATCGCGTTGCTGAAGCCGTTGACCGGCAATACCGATCTTGCGCTCCGGCTGGTCGGCGCCAGCGAGAAGGCCGACGCGCGGATCGTCGCCAAGACCATGGTCGGCGCCGGCGAGCACTTCATCCTGCTGTGGAGCGAGCGCTATGTCGCGGCTCTGCCGCCCTCGCATCCCCTGACGCTGAAGGAGACGCTGCGGACCACCGACTTCGCCGGCGTTCCGATGATCGATCGCTGCCATTGCGAGCAGCAGGAATTCTTCAAGCGCACGTCACCGCCGCGAAAGCCGGTGGCGATCGCGGAATCCGAGGAGTGGGCGATGGCGCTGGTGGCAGCCGGAGTCGGCATCGCCATCGTCCCCGAGGGCGTGGCGCGCGGCAATCCTGATGTCGCAATGCGCGCGATCGATATCGACGTGACGCGCCAGGTCGGCCTCGCCTACCCCTCGGCCCACCCGCCCTCCGATGCGCTGAAGGCATTCATTGCGAGCTTGCCACGGCAAGCCAACAGTCGCCGGGTCAAATCGACGGCGAAGAAAACGAAGCGTGCCTAGACTAGCCCTTCGTCACCACGGCCTGGCCCGTCACCGGCGCGGAGATGAGCGGCGCATTGGCGGTGAGCCGGGCGAGTTCGTTGATCTGGCGTTCGGCGTCGGCGGCCATGCCGTCGGGCGCCTGGATCACCAGTCGCTCCAGCGCCCAGCGATAGGACGAGATCCGCCGCTCCAGGGCCTGCTGGACCCATTGCACGATCAGCGTGTTCTCTTCCATCCGCGCCACCGCATCGGCCCGCTCGCGCGGCGACACGTCGGCGATCATGTGGAGGCTGGCATTGCGCTTGCGATCGAGCTCGATCACCTGGATCGCGGTGGCGAAGAACGGCTCGAAGCGGGTGATGTCGTCGCGCACCTCGTCGATCAGCAGCGAATAGCGCGAGGCGAACGAGCGATGCGGCTCATCGATCAAATTGCGGCCATAGGCGGTGCGATCGAACACGACCCTCTGCCGCCACGGCGATGGCAGCGGCTGGTAGTCGCCGAATACGCTCTTCCATGCCGGACGCGACAGCGGCGGCTCGATGAACTGATAGGCGAGGTCGCGCAGCTGACGTTCGTGTTCGGTGAGCTGGAATTGCGAAGCGTTCTTGCCGATGCTGCCGGTCGCCTCGGCACCGATCCAGCGATGCATATCGTCGTTGCGGAAATCGGCGCGGGTGCGGCCGAAATCGCCGCCGCTGCAGCCGGCGAGCGCCGAGCCTGCCAGCAGCAGGATCAGCGCCGGGAGTGACCGCCGCGCGACGGTCCGCTGCACAAGCTCCGGCATTGCCCGATGTCCGCGATCAGGAGCGGCGTCGGCGACGGCGGCCCTGCGCAGTGCCCTGCTCCGGTCCGCGACCACCGCCGGTCTCCTCCGTCGTTCGCTCGATCCGGACGACGGGAAGGATCAGTACGGTCCCCATGCCTTCGCCGGCAGCACCGGCCATGCCCGGCCGCCGTGCAGCCGCATCCGCCGGAAACTCAACGATGGTGCCCATGTTCCGTTCTCTCTGGCCCCGCACGGACATGATTTGCCCCGCGCATGCCGAGTTAAGAACGCGCATGGTTAATGACATCTTAAGCCGCCGGTACGGACGGTTACGGATATGGCGCTGTGCCTTAATAGACACGCGCAAATTCGAGCATTCACCTTCACGGCTTGTTTTCCTTAACTGCCTCTTACCGTTAAGTCATTGATCCGGAATGCATTCGGTCCTCGCAAAAACGGGGAAGGCAATGAACATAGGCACTTCTAATGCTCTCTGCGGGCTGACGCTTAGCCAGCTTATCGAAGACTATAAAACCGAACCGGAATCGACGTGGCACGGCCTGCGCTGGCACGTCCGTCAGAACCACGAGAGCCTGCTCCGGCGCCTGATCGCCGACCATGGCGACCGCGATCTCTCAAGCATCGACACCCGCGATCTGAAGGCCTGGCACCGGGCGTGGACCGAGGGCGGGAAAATCGCCACCGGATCGTCCTTCATTGGCAAGCTGCGCACCATCATGACCCACGGCGCGCTGCTCCTGCCGCACGGACAGCCCCGCATGGAGTGCATCAGGGTCAAGGCCCTGCTAAAGGATCTCCGGTTCCCGCAATCGCCGCCCCGGGAAGTCTGGTTGACGGCTGAGCATGTCATCGCAATCCGAAGGAAGGCGCATGAGTGGGGCTCGCATTCAATCGCCCTTGCTCAGGCCATCCAGTTCGAACTGATCCTGCGGCAGAAGGATGTGATTGGCGAGTACGTGCCTTTCGCCGAACCCGGCGAATCCAACGTCGTCTGGCGCGGGCAGAAGTGGCTGCGCGGCCTGCGGTGGTCTGAGATTGGCGAGGACATGGTCCTGCGCCACACGACCAGCAAACGTCTGAAGAAGCTCGAGGTTGACCTGAAGCTCAGCCCCATGGTTTTGGAGGAGTTGCGATACTGGCAGGACTTCCGCCACGGCGACGCGCCCATCGTCATCAACGAAGGCACCGGCGCCCCGTGGCTCGCCTCCGAGTTCCGCCGGAAGTGGCGCCAGATTGCCAATGCCGCCGGCATCCCCAAGAACATCCGATCGATGGATTCGCGCAGCGGCGGCATCACCGAAGCCTCCGACGCTGGCGCCGAGATGGAGCACATCCGTCAGGCTGCCACGCATTCGGACATTGCCATGACCGGCCGATATTCGCGCAACGCCGCCGGCAAGGTCGCCGCGGTCCAGCGCAAGCGCCTCGAGCACCGGGCCGCACTCTCGGAGGGCCAGTGATGACAAGTCACGCACAGAAGGCCCTGTCGATCGCCGATCGGGTCGTGACGATGGCGGAGAATGGCCTAGGCCCGCTTGAGCGAACCATCAAGGAATGGCCGGCCGAGTTCCGAGCAATCATTTGGGACGCCGTAGCCGAGATTGCTGTTCGGCGCGCTGAAGCCGCGCGGAGATCCCCCGCCCCGGCCGAACTGACGAAGGAGTGAAGAATGGAAGACCCGGTTAAAGCGCTCCTATGGCTCGCTGGCCTTTGTTTTTCGGGCGGGCTGCGTCAGCGCCTCGTTCATGGCTGGCGCCGCCTTGGCAGGTCGCTGGCTGAAGTGGGCGCCCGTCAATCTGACGATCAAGATCGAAGACCACCGCGATATTCAGTAGGGAGCACCGAGATGGCTGAAAAGCGGTGGCACCGATTCCGCCATTACCAGGGACGATGGTCAACGTTTGATCAGATCGAGGAATGCGAGCGGCCGGCCAAATGGTGCTGCGGGTGCGAGTTCAAACATCCGTTTTGTACTGAAATGGGCAAGGTGCTTGACGATCAGCAAACGAACGCCGAGGGCGTGAGATGAGTCATGAATTTATTCTGCCCATTGCCTTGGTGGTTTTCGTCGCCTTTGGCCTTGGGGTCTACTGTGGCCGTTCGTGACCGAGGAGTGAAACCTAGATGCTGAAAGCTATCGCCCCACCCGTAATCGCGATCCTGATAGTCGCCGCGATTTTCGTCTACCGCTCGGGACAGCATTTGCCTCTCCTCGATGGCTGCTCTTCCAAACATCAGGAGGATTGCCGATGATTCGAGCACCTAGAGAGCGCGGATATTTGGCCCTATTGGACGTTTGCTACGAGGAGGTCCACCACGACCTACCCGATGATTTGTTCGCCGATGACACCGAAACCGACGACATGGACGAGAAGAGCGATGCACATCACGAATGACGCGAGTCTCCGGCGCGCTGGATATGTCTACGATCGCAATGGCGTTGGAACGCCGCTCAGCGCTCAGCCATCGATCAACTGGAAACACGTTGATGGCCCGCTCCTCTATTGCTCGGACGGCCAATTGCATTGGCTAACGTGGAGCGAACGCATCCGACTGTTCTTTGGGTTGGCTGACATCCACGATATCGATTTTGAGCGCCGAAGATGATCGACTGCGATCACGACCGTGACGGCAAGATCATTGAAATCGGAGAAAATGGTTGGGCATCTACTTGCTCCAAGTGCGGAGCGATTACCCCTTCCGCTGGCGCCGGCGCAGCTCGCGCTCGATCGCCTCACGGATCAGGTCAACTCGCGCCTCCCCGTCGTGCAGTGCAGCATCGATCTGCTCCAAAGCCTCCGTCGAGAGAGGAAGAGTGATCCGTTCGGCCCAAAGTTTTTTTCGTCCCATGGCTCTTTTTTCGTATATACGATATTGACGACAACCCGAATATATCGTACATACGAAACATCAGCAAGGGAGATCGACATGACCGCCAAGACCTTTAAGAACCAAGCCGAAGCCGTCGCCCTCCTCGGACCGCTCTACAAGTCCGGCAAGATCGACACGTTCACCCCGGTCACCGCGTTCGGAAAGACCACGGTCAAGGTCTGGTTCTGCGGCGGCTGGAAGCCCCTGACCGAAGCCCTCCTCAACACACTGGTGGCAGCATGACCCGCACCTATTACCAAGATTTTGTCAAAGACGACGGTACCCACGTCACTGTTGAATACACCTATAAGCCTGGGTCCGATACGACCTATTCGCCAATGAACGGCGCTTGCGGAGGCGACCCGTGCGAGGTTTCGGTTGGCGACTCTTGGCCCAGGTCAGATGAATACGATCGCTTCCACGGGCGCCTAACCGCGCTTGAGGCTGTGGAGATGGGCTTTCGATCGGCTCATTGGTACGAAGAAAAGGCCGAACTGGAAGCGAAGATCGCAGAGGGCGACAAATTGGCCGAGCTATCCGATGCCGAGCGTCTGCGCATGGAAAATTGGCTAATCGAAAATCACAAGTACGATCCCGAGGAATACGAAGATCAGAATGGATTTTGATGCGGATGAGTTTACCAGCACCCAGAGCGCCCCTGAATAAAGGTAAGTGCATCGACGGCCGGGGATATGAGGGATCGCGGATGCACCGCGAAGGGCTCACTGTATGGGAGCCGGCTGGCCCTCAGAGTTACATCAAGCTTCGGGGGATCGGAGCATACGGCGCTCTACCGTCGCGCCGGCGACTACTACAACGGAGAGTGTGAGCCCTGAGTGATCTTGGCTTTGCGCGATCCCCCGGAGACTGAACTTGTTATCACTCTTGATGACCAAGCCTTGCGCGAGTTCAAGGAAGCTTCCGAGCGAATTGCTAGTCACCACACCTGAGACTATCCCGGTGCTAGATGCAGAGCTTAAGCCTACGGGCCAGGAAAGCCGAACAGGGACTGCGAAATCCCGACCGGGACCAAACTTATACGCACTCTTGAGCAGGGAGAGATTTGATGGAATGGCAGCCGATCGAGACCGCACCAAGGGACAACAGCGCCGTGCTAGTTTACGTCCCGATGAAAACGATCAAGTTTATGGCGACGGCTTTCTGGGATACCGTCGCATGTGAGTGGCGCGTGGCGTGGACCGGCCTCGACAACAAACCGAGCGCGATCAAGGATCCGACCCATTGGATGCCACTGCCCGCTCCTCCGCAATCCTAAACAGGCACCGCCATGGACCTACAAGGCTACATCGATTTGATCTGCTACTCGGCCGTGATTGTTGGTGGAGCGACGCTGCCGGTCCTAGCTTGGATATTCGATTTCTAAACAGCGACTATAGCCCAGCCGAAGGTGGCGCAAATAACATCGGCAGTTGGAGGAGAAAGCCTGTGATTAGCTTCTCAGCAAGAAAACGACGGCTCTGTGGACGCCCAATAGTGGTCACCGTTCTGTGGAGTGCGTGCCAAGATTCTTGCTTTTCTCTGATCCAACATTGCGAGGCGTCTGGTGATGCGCCACGTCCGATCGGTTCCGGCCGAGGTGTCCCCGGACACGGGACGGCTTGGCGGCCAGGTTCGATCCCTGGTCCTCGCTCCACTTACTTTTCGTCCTAAGCCAGAGGTGGGCATGACCCAACACGATCTCATGGTATTGAAGATGATGGCTGGCACCATGATCTCCGGAGTCGGGTTGATTGCCATTGCCTACGGCGCCGGCCTGATCTGGCGCAATTGGGGATGGTGAAGCTGAGATTCCTCCTGACCGTGGTTTTCCGGTCACGGTAGCTGCCTAGCGCCCGGCCCTCTTTTGTGGCATTCTGGGGCATTATTTCGAGGGATTTTTCATGAAGATTGTTGGATCAGCGCCGATTCTGGCTGTTTGCGTTCTGCTGTCTGTCCCGGCCCTGGCCGCGGAGCCTGAGACTCAGCAGAAGAATGGGCCTCCACCGCGGGAGCGTACCGGCCCTACGACAAGCGGCGACGTAATCACCCAGGCAGCGATACCGGCTCCGGAAAACGGAAACATCATCGTTAAATTCGGCGAGACCACCAAGATCTATTTCAAGCGACCGATCAAGTCGGTTCGTCTCGATGATGATCTTCTCGTCAAGGTCATGCCTTTGTCTGACCATACCGTCGCCTTCACTGGATTGTCGCCGGGGCGCGCCAGCGTGACCGTTGAATCGAAGGACGGCAAAACTGATAGCTGGGGCCTGGTCAGTGTGGTGCGTGAGCCGCATATCGTGAAGATCTATCAACAGGGCGAAATAAATAAGCAAACTGGCGAGCGCCGGTCAGACAGTAGTTCGGCCGTCGGCGGCTATGTCACGCTGAGCTGTAACGAAATCGGCTGCACCGAGCTGGAGCCGGAGCTCCAGCCGAAATGGCCGGTCGGTCGCCCCTGAAGCAAAGAAGAGCCCGACGGTCACTGACCTGCAACACTCGGCAGCATTAGCTGAAATGACTAGAAAGATTTTTTCACCCCTGCCCACTCAGGGGTTCCATATTCTTTTCTGACCGGTTATGTAGGTTGCTGATTTTATCTGATGCAACCTCAATTTTGCCCCTCATGCACTCAATTGCACTAGCGGCCGGCGTAACCGTGCTCCTCGTCCTCTGCTGGCTAGTAGCCTATCGCGCTGGCTTTCGTAAAGGTCGAGAGGCTGGGATGACGGACGGATTCCAGCTTTGGCAAGGGCAACGTTCCAACTCCGCAAAGTCAGTGAAGTGCCCTTAAATTTTTCGAACACCTCGCTTGTCGTGATCGGCTCAACGCTATTCGCCATCGCTTCGAGCACATTCCTCTATGCGATTCCCCCCAGCAGAATTGACCAAGGCCTTCTCCGTGGCACCTTTCGTCTCTATCGCGGGCACGCGTACCTAATCCCCGTCAAGTACGTCGATGGCGATCTTAGAACGGCTCATCTGTACGAAGATGACAAGCTGCTAGGTCCAGCTAACAGCACTCCACCTGAAATCGAAGCGAATGGTGCGGGACGATTTGCTCTCATCAAAGATTACATCGGCTACCAAGGACCAGTCTTGTTGCTTTCAACAAGCGACAACACGGATCCAAACGCAAACGGCAGAAAATATCACCTCAAATAGAAGAAGACTTGGACGTAAAGGGTTAAACCCATGTGGTGGACAATTCTGGTGGGTATATTGGTCGTCGTTGGCCTTGTCTCCCTTGTCGCCATCCTAGTTCGCGCAATACTTCGTGAGGTCGGAAATCGACCACAAATATGAACTGGAATTTCAATTATCTCGCAAAAGTAGCTCTCGGCCGATCAACGTGTGAATTGGCTCCAGGAGCGAAAATTGGTTCTAAAGCCAGAATATTAAATCCGCGAGACAGCAACCGTTATATCCGAGTTGGCCGCAATACATTCGTCAATGGCGAACTCTGCGCCCTTCCTCACGGCGGAGACATTGAGATCGGACAGCGCTGCTATATCGACGTTGGGGTTCGCATTTGGTCCGGCGTCTCGATAAAGATCGGAGATGACGTAATCATAGGACCGAATGTCAACATCTTCGACAACATCTCACATCCGTTATCAGCAACGAAACGCAAAGTGCAGGCTATTTCGATCTTCACCATTGGCCACCCCAAAGACATGGGAGGCCTGCTTCTTGACAAACCTGTCAATATCGGAAGCGGGTCTACAATTGGAGTTGGCGCATTCATTCTGAGAGGCGCCACTGTGGCGCCAAACTCAATCGTGCCGCCGGGCACGATCGTGACCAAGAGCTTCCCTTAAACAAAAAAAGGCCAGGCCACCTCGCGGCAGCCGGGCAAGTCTAGGGAGGAAACGGCCTGAAGGCATTCAGGCTGAGCATCGCCGGGTCAGACATGCCGGCGATTGGGATTGGCTACAGCTTGCAGCTGCGCCGAATTTGCCAAATCTGACGAAGTGAAAGACCGCTTTCGATCGCGAGAGCCATCGCCCTCACCTTTCCGACCTCAGCCACGACGCGACGCGCGTCTTCGCAGGTGTATCCGTTAAACTTCGGCTCCTCAGCGTGCGCGGTTGATAGGTAGGCGACCACCAGGAGAACGATCGAAGTGGCGAGGACAATGACGGTCCATACCGCCAAATCGCCAATGCAGCGCATCTGCTTCATTGTTTTTTGGAAGCTATGAGCGCTTTGAGATCCCTGATGTCTTCGCGGTACTCTTCACGGAAATCCCGGAAATCGTCCTTCAGCATGAACCGCTTTTCGACATCGAGCTTGAGATCGTCGTGTTGGCGACGGATGCCGTCGAACGACTCCTTGAATTGAGCCACCAACAGATCATTTCCGTCTTCGACTTTCTGAGCATGCGAGGTCATGTCCTTCCTCACTTCCTCCCGAAGAGCCGTAATCTTGCCGGTGTAATCGTCCTTGACGGCCTGCTCAGCCTTCGCACTGGAGCGGCCCCATTTCCAGATTCCAATAAAGACGCCGCCAGCCCCCGACGCCAATGCAATGATCGCCTTGATGGCGAGTTCGCCCCATTCAGCCCCCGCCATCTGCACTTATCTTCACAGCTTGCGCGCTGCTGCTGCAATCGCATCCGCCTTGGCATGAAGCTTTGCAGAGAGGGCATTTGCGCCAATCACGAGCACCTGGATGCGCTCCTTAAAAAACCAGACCACAGCGCCGCCGGCAGCGAATCCGATTGCGCCCGAGATAAGCCAGGTCGTCATGAGGAAGTCCCTTTCGTGGAGGTGGTTTGTTGCGTGACTGCGAGGGTCGCGGCCATCTTCTGTTGACCGCGGAGCATCATGCGGTCGCCGAACCAGAAGCCGATGATCGCGCCGAACATGGCTTGGGTTTCCGCCGGCCACATCAGTTTGACCAGTTGCCCGAGGTCGTATCCGTTGTTCACACCGTAGATGAACAAGCCGATTTCCATCAGAACCCAAAGGTGGAAGAAAACCAGCGTGACGTAGGGGCGGACAAATACTGCCAGCGCGTCAACAAACTTGTTGCCAGAAGGGCCGTTGCCAAAACTGTAAATAGCGTCTGCCTGTCGAACATCAGCCTGAGCGTTAGCGAGATCGACCTGTAGAGCGACGCCTTCCTTTTGAGCCTGTAGCTGGAGCTGAGCCATTGCGAGTTGCTGGGCATTGTTGGCCTTCAACGTGAATAGTTGAACGATGGCCGGCACCATGCCAGCGAGCGCGCCAAGGATCGCTGGCAGAGCGGCGAGTATCGCGATCATGGTTTGATCACCCTATCCAGCGTCGCGTCTTTCGCGCTTGACGAGGCTGAAGAACCGATCCAGTAGCCGACAACTGCCGTGAAGTTCGTGGCGAGCGCGCCAAGAAGGATCGACAGGATTTCCGGGACCGGATTCCCGTCAAGCTTCCGAGTCATGTAGATAACAGTGATCCCGATAAAACCGCTAACCACGACAACAGAAACCAGAACGCGGCCCCAATCATTCAGACGTCCAATCATCAGCCCACCTTCGCCTTGAAGAGATCGAGAAAGCGCCCCCAGAACGTCGGCGCCAGATCCGCACGCGCCTTTGTACCTGGCGGCGGCAGCGTGATCTCAGGCGGTACCGGCATCGTCGGGACAGGCTTGCCAACCGCCAGTGCAGCCTCGATAGCTGCGCTTGTTGCCGGGCCCACCAAGCCGTCCACCACAAGGCTCTTGGTCATTTGGAACGCGCGCACAGCATTGCGGGTAGCTGGCCCGACAATGCCATCGACAACCAACG
Organism: Bradyrhizobium sp. USDA 4503; assembly: GCF_054055815.1. Classification (NCBI taxonomy): domain Bacteria; kingdom Pseudomonadati; phylum Pseudomonadota; class Alphaproteobacteria; order Hyphomicrobiales; family Nitrobacteraceae; genus Bradyrhizobium; species Bradyrhizobium sp. USDA 4503. The sequence continues at coordinate 62,576 of NZ_JBSRXS010000001.1, read as the reverse complement.
GCGGGTTTGCGCCGAGGGTGTTCAGCGAACTCTGCAGCCATACGCCGTCCTGCACGTTCCCGGTCGCCGGCAACGGAGGGTTGGCGATTGCCGGCGCCCCATCGAACTTGATCGACGGATCAAGCTGCATCATCGCCATCAACAGCCCTGCGCAGCCGAGCTGCACATCGACCTCCTCAGGATCAAAAACACCGTCCGCGACATACTTCCCGCGGCTGTATTGATCCGTTCCGGACCACACATAGGGAGACGGCAGGCCGCGCTTGTAGTAGCCGAGCCCATTGTACTGCTCGAGCAACGCCAGCGTTCCACCGATGCTCCAATCCTTGTTGCGGGCCGCGAAGGGCCCACAATTCACCAACGCATCATAAGCGCCGTCCTCCCAAGTCTTGAACGGGCCTCGTCCCTTTGGGATATGCGTAGAGACTTTGTTCAGCGGGTCCCCCTGCCCGAGCTGGGTGTTCCAGTTCTGGGAAGCCTCGCGCTCATGAGCAACAGCGATGAACGGCCACGGAACGCCAGTCTTGGCGGATACCGCCTGGTAGCGAGCCTTGGCCTCTGGCGCGACGAGCCGCTTTGCGACGCCGGTAAAGTTCCGCGTCAACTTGGCCTTTGCCCAGCGTGCAGCGTTCGCGGCCTTGAGGGCAACGAGGTCAGTCATTGGATCTCCAAAGAAAAAGCCGCCCGAGGGCGGCTGAAACTCGCGCGTCTGCCTAATTGACCGCAGAACTGTTAGCCCAGTTCATTTGAGATGACCCTGAGCGCAAGCCAGACACACAGCAGTACGATGCTGTATTGTCGTTCGAGATCGAAACGCCGCCTAGCGCGCCGATCGATACAAACCGAGCGTTGACCCCAGAGCATTGTGTCAGGATGATCTGGTTACAGGTTTGAATGTCGATGACGATGCCCGCGGACGGTACACATGCTGTTCCGGAAATAGCGAGCGCACCGGCATATTGAGACTGGGATCCGGCGGGATAGATGCCTCCACCGTGCCACCACAAACCATCGCAGCCCTTAAATGCCGCTGATGCATAATTTGCGCCGAACATGATCACGTTGCGCAGTGCGTTGACTCTACATCCTTTGGCGCCAGTCGCCTTGAGCGATCCATCAAAGCGGACCATGTAGTCTGGACAGATGTTGTCGAGCGTCGATAGATTTAGGTCTTCCAGCACCAAATTGGTCATCGTGAGATCGGCGGTTGCTTTCGCCGCGATCAACGTACCTCCGCCGAGTTGGTTCTTGATGAAGAACCCACCAAATCTGGTCCCGTCAGCGCCAGGAGCGAACTCGATCATTCCGTTATCAGAGACCGCTTCTGCGTAATTCTTGATCAGCATCGCGCCAGTATTCGACTGACCAGCACCAATCCAGTGCGCACAGAAATCCAGCTTTTCCGGCCTACTGTCGAAACGGTAGGTGCCCTTGGGAACGCTGATGTTCTTGCCACTTGCCTTCGCTGCAGCCGTCATCGCGTTCCAAGCTGCAGTGACACAAGCCGAGCCGTCGTTCGCCGCGCCGAAGTAGGAAAGCGAGATTCGATCCGTCATCGTCGGCCTTTATGAGTTATAGAACTCTTCAACGATGATATAGCCGGCCGCACCAGCTCCTCCGGCTGCGCCAGAACCGCCCGCCGTCCCGCCAGTGCCACCAGCACCAACAGTGTAGGTGTAAGATGCTGCCGGCGTGCCGAGAACGAACTTGCAAGTCCCGCCCGCGCCACCGCCACCGCCCGACACGTTACCCGTTGTCGCCGTCGCCCCGCCGCCACCGCCGCCGGTATTCGTGCCGCCCGAGAGCGGAGCCGAGGTATTGCCGAACTGCGCTCCCGCGCCGCCGCCGCCCATGGTGGAAGAGCCGCCCATGCCGCCTTGCGATTGCACGTTAGCATTGCCCTGCCCACCGCCGCCGTTGACCGTGGTAAGGTTGCAGCTACCGGTCCAGCTGCCGCCAGCTACAGCAGCGCCGCTATTGCCACCACCTCCGGTGGCCGAGGCGAAAGGTGCGGTGCAGGCGGCGCCAGAGGTATTCCAACAGGTCGCCCCGCCAGCGGAGCCCGCTCCGGCGCTGGTGCCCGAGGCCTGACCACCACCGCCCCCGCCGATCAGCGTCACGCGAATCCACTGGACGTTTGCTGGCGTATTGTAGGTGCCCGAACCCGACGTGAAGACCTGTGTAGTCGGCAGCGTGCGCCGAGCAGCAGTCAATTCGATGACGTTGCCGGCGGTCGTGTCGATGCCGTTTCCGGTCGTAAACGAGCCGGTCTTTGCGTCGATCGAAGCAACAGAGCCCGCAGACGCGATCGACGAGACAGTCGCTTTCTTCAGCGCGCCAGCCGCGGCTTGATCGGAAAGAAGAACGTAGTCGCCAGCTCCCGGGCTGGCCTTTGATGTCAGTGTCGAGATATCTACTGCGGTCGGAGACGCAGACGAACCGGTTGCGTTGGCGACGAGCGTATTTGCAGCTTGGGTAGTAAGGCCCGAAAGCGGCAGTCCAGTCGCGTTAGTGAGGGTGCCCGAAGTCGGGGTACCAAGGGCTCCAGAGAATCCGACGAGGCCGCCAGATGCATTCAAGGCATTTGCAGATGCGGTTGCAACACCGGTCCCAAACGCAATCTTAGTCGTAGCGATAGCGGCACTTGAGAAGACGTTGGCATCAACGATAAGCTGACAAGCAACGTTGCTGGAACCGTTGCGCCCCACGACGCCCCCCGTGGGGCAGGCGATATCGGTTGGCGCCGCGACCCCCGCGGTGCCGTTGGCCTTGACGGTATTCGCAGCCATGGTCGCAAGGTTGGCATTCGCAACAGGCGAAGTGACAAAGCCACCCGCGCCATTCGTGGCGATGCCGAGCGCAGTTGCAACTCCGGTTCCGAGGCCAGTAATGCTGCCAACAGCGGGCGTGCACGTCGTTTGTGATGCCGCTGTTATCAGGCCCTTGGCGTTGACCGTGATGGTCGTGCAGTTGGTCGCCGAACCGAACGAGCCAACGTTCGAATTGACCGTCGCTAAAGTGAGTGCACCAGCAGCCGAGAGTGTCGCATCGCCGGACATTGTTCGGCAGATTGGATCTGCTGCGGCTTGGCCGACCGCGAGTTGGGCGGACGTGCACAGCAGCGACGCATATCCAGTCGTCCCCGGCCCCTTCCCGATCGCAAAAGCGTGGTTCGTGACCGCGCCGGAATTCTGGGCGAGTGCCGATGAGGCAAGAAAAAAGGCCGCCGAAGCGACCGCGAGAAGCTTATGTAGATGTTTCACAGTGCGTATCCAACTCCAGCGATGGGCCGCAAGAACACACTTCCTGTGTCTCCCGCGATCGTCCATGACGTAAGACCGCCCGGGAACTTGTCGGCCCCGGCAAGATTGATCGTGATGTTGTTGGTGCCGGCGTCGCCCTTCCAATCCGAGATCAAGACGGGGCACGTTTTGGCCGACGCAAGCGGCAGCGTGAGCGTGATCGGCGCTCCGACCGCCTGATCTACGCGAACGATACCGGCATTGTTGAGAATCGGAACAGGGCCAGCCGCGGTGATGTGCTGATCAATCTGCGTCGTGCTGGCGATCAGCGCCGAAAGCGTGATCTGCTTGAAGATGCCCGCACCAATGTCATACACCGCCACGAGCGTGGCAGCCGGATCAAGGATCGCTGAGGAATCCAAGATTGTGAAGTCCGGCCTAAAGACGTAGCCGCTACCAACACGCTCGACGACAAGAAATGGATTGGCAGCAACGTTCGCCGGGAAGCGAACGTCCATCTTCCCCCTGATGGTCGGCTTGGGGAGAACCTTAATCTTGAGGAGTGCAGTCGTCATAAGCGCGCCACTCCTGAGACGACGGCAAGAGATCCTGTGAACAGCGAAATTGTGTCACCGTTCAACGAGTACACGCCACCGATCTGATACGACGCGGGGCACAAGCAGGCCATCTCGCTTGCTGGCACGTCCAATTCGAATGTGCCTGGAGCTGTGATGGTGATCTTCCCGTTACCGGTAGACGCGCAGATGCGGCGGCATCCGTCATAATCCTTCACATCGATTTCGATCGTCGCGCCCGTGAAATCGATCAGGTCTCCGGTATCCGAATCTGTGAACTCGAACACCGTTTTCCAGTCAGCGTTGTTCGTCGCCGCAGCGTTCAGGATGATGGACATCCGCGCCTCAAAGTTTGATGTAGAACGTGGTGAGAAGCGTTGGCTGAACAACCGAGAATGGCGCGCTCGTTCCACCTTGCGCTGAGCCTATAAAGCTGCCAGTTGGCGTCGCCGTTGACGTGGCAGAAGATGAGGCGGATGCAGAGATAGAGCCAGTTGACGTTATACTCGTCGCAGTGGCTGGCGGCTGGAGTTGAATATTGGCGCCTCCCGCAGCGTTCGACGATATCACGTTATTGGCGGTAACAATGTTGGCAACTGTAGATACAACGGTTGCGCTACCCGTGACCGTCGTTGTGACCGACGTTGAAACAGGAGTAGAGAGCGACAGAGAACCGACCGGCGTGTAGGGCGGCAAATTTCCAGTAGTCAACACCTGGCTCTGTGAGCCGGATCCGATACCTAGCACCGTTGGCAAATTCCCGCCGAAGTAAGTGGATGTCAGGCGCCCTGCAGTCGTGCTTCCCATATCGTCCAAGCCGCCGACTACTCGACCTCGGAGGTCTGGCAACACTATGGTCTTGTTCGCCGCCCAGTCAGCGGCTGCACTCGCTCCCCGGCCGCCGGCTACGGCAAGGTTTGGGTCGGCGCCCCACAGGTAAATAAACAGCGCTTGGCAATCGGCATTCGCTCGTTCAGTGGCACCACTCGTTGCTGATCCAATCGTGCGCCCGTTCATGCGCACCCATCCGGACAGGACTGAAGTCCCATAGGACGCCTTCATATCGCCAGTTGCTGCGATAGTCGTAGGATCGACCGTACCGCCCCCGCCGCCACCGCCGGTCGAAGGGCCGACGACCAACAAGCTGTCGCCGACGAAGATCTGAACACCGTTCTTGTCGGTCAGCCGAAGCTTGATCGTGCCATCGGCGACGAACCATTGCGGGAGCCGACCGGTCGCGTCACAGGTCAGCGGATTGGGCTGAAGGATCGTGAGCCCAGTGTCCTGATAGGCGTTCTGGGGGGTCGAGACCGTCCCAGCCTGGATCACATAAAGCTTGCAACCAGGGGCAACTTTGCCTGTGTTGTCGAACTGGGGGGTAAGCGAAAAGCCGGGGACAGTCCCCGCGGCATTTGCTACACTCAGGAACGAAAAAAGCGCCGCAAAAGCGACCCCGAGCTTTTCGCGAACCCACTCGATCGTGGCCCGGCGCGTCATCTCGGTCTTGACGACTGCCTCAATACCGCGGCGCCCCACGCTGGGACGAGTTCGAGAACTTCCTGGCCGATATGGGCGAACACCCCGGTAAGGGCTTCAGCATCGAGCGCATCGACAACGACGGCAATTATGAGCCGAGCAACTGCAAATGGGCGACTAGGCTCGAGCAGACCAAAAACCGAAGCATTTCCTGGACGGCTGACGAGGATCGTAAGATCCGCGAAGGCGCTGAAAGCGGTCTGACCTTCAAGCAGATTGCCACCTCGATCGGCCGATCTGAGGGCGCAGTATCGAGCCGCGCCTTTCGGCTCCGCGTTCACCTTGGGCGCGATCATCTCCCTGGCTTCTATGCGTCGAAGGGCGGCTTCGTCAAATACGTGAAGTCGATCCGCGGCAGCTTCAAGGGGCGATCATGACCACCGCATTTGCTCCGCAGGAGGGGTCATGAGCCAGTCCGTTGACAGATACCTCAAGGACAAGGCGATGGACAGGATCGACCACGCACTAGGTCGTCCGCTCGATCCGACCGTCGAGAGCTATCGCAATTGTTATGCGACTGATGGCGCCCTGGCTGATGAGATGGCCGCCTCACCTTTCTGGGCGGAAGGCAGGCGCGGCCAGTCGATGCGATACTTTTTCGTCACTGACGAGGGGCGCGCGGCGCTTGCACAGCACCTCAAGGACATCGGCGACCAGCACCGCGCCTTTGTGGTGACCTACGCAGGGCACCCCCGGACCATGATCGCGACGACGCGAGATAAGGCCCGCTATAGCCGCTTCATTGAAATATCGGACGTGATGCCAGACCTCACATTTATTGAGTTCTGCAAGCGCGCCTCCGTTTCAGTACTTCACGAGGACGCACCATGACCGAAAGGGAATTGACGCCGACCGAGCGATGCCGATGGGGCGAGTGCCCCGTTTGTCACGCTAAGCACGGTGAAGATTGTCAGCCCCTCCTGGCCAATTGGGGCGTTCACTTCGGACGAATCCGGCAGGCGCCAAAGTTTGTCTCCACTTCACCTGTTTCCGAGGAATGCAAATGAGGCTCGGTTACGCCGACCCGCCCTATCTTGGTTGCGGCAAGCTCTATGCTGAGCACCATCCCGATGCGCTCGACTGGGATAATCCGGTCACGCATGACAATCTTGTTGATCGGCTGGAGTCCGAGTTTGACGGCTGGGTGCTTCACCTAAGCGCCACGCCCGACAGCATCGCCCTTTATTCGGCTCTGGTCCAAAAGACCGGCGCGCGGTGGTGTTCGTGGGTAAAGGGCTTCGCCGCGTTCAAGCGAAATGTCTCAGTCGCTTATGCCTGGGAGCCCGTCATTATCAAGCCTGCCCGCAAGCCGGTCGTCAGCAAGCGGTTGGTGATGCGGGACTGGATTCAGGAGAGCATCACCCTTCGCAAAGGCCTGACCGGAGCAAAGCCGGAAGCGGTCTGCCATTGGGCATTTGAATTGCTCGGCGCGCGGCCCGACGATGAATTGGCCGATCTCTTCCCCGGAACCGGCGCGGTCACCAAATCCTGGCAGACCTGGCGCGGCAAGTTCGCATTGCCGGAGGCCGCCGAATGATCTGCGCATTATCTTCACAGAGGGCCGAATAAGTGAAGCGCCCACCCCTCACCCTCGATACTTTGCCGCTCTACGCGACCGACGACGAGCTCGGCGAGGTCGTGCTCGGCATCGAAAGAAAGGGTGAATTCCGGGGCCTGGCCGTCTTGCTCGAGCGTCAGGGAATGCCGAAGATCAGCCCCCTGCTTGGGGGCCGATACGTTCCCGCGGTCAAGCAGTTCTTCGACACTTACAACGGCCTGTCACAGTCGGCCCCGGCACGCCCTGACGGCACGGAGGGAGAATGGATACCAGGCAGGACCGCCCGAAAAGCCCGGGCTTGAAATGGCGAAAGCGAAGGGAGGGTGACGTGCCCTACTGGTTCGCCGACGCCGCGGCTGTGCGCGCTGGCTACCCGATCAAGAGCCGGAATCTGTCGCACCTTGTTTCGGCGCCGGCACAGATCGTCGAGCAAGCCCAGATCCTCCAGCTCGACATGCTGGCGTGGATGTCGGGCGACCGCGCGCCGGCGGTCCGGTTCGATCGCACGTTCAAGACGCTGCTCGAAATCTACCAGACCGATCCGGAGAGTTCCTACAACACCTCGATCAAGCGGCACACCGCGCAGAGTTACGCGGTCTATCTTCGGAAGATGCTGGTCCACATCGGCGACCGCCGGATCGAGGAATGCGACGGGCGCGATGTCCGCCGCTGGTTCCGGCAATGGCAGGCATCCGGCTTGGGCGCGGCCCGCATGTCGCTGGCGGTGCTGAAGGCGGCGGTGTCGTTCGGTATCATCTGCCGATTTCCCGGCTGCGCCGAGTTCAAGACGATCCTGAGCGAGCTCGAATTCGACCAGTTGCCCAGTCGGCAGTATGCGCCGACCGCCGACCAGATCACGGCCGCTAGGAAGGCCGCGCATGCCGCCGGGGCTCCGGAGCGGGCTCTGGCCTACGCCATCCAGTTCGAGACCACCCTGCGGCAGTGGGATGTGATCGGACAGTGGGTCGGCCTCGACGATCCGCGGCCATCCGCCGTCCTGGGCTACGGCATGAAGTGGGTCGGACCGACTTGGGCCGCGATCGACGCCAACCTGATCCTGGCGAAGGTGAAGCCGACAAAGACCGAGGACACCAGCGAGGTCACCGTCTCATTCGACCTGTCGGCCTGCCCGATGGTCTGCGAGGAACTCGAGCACGTCCCGCAGGCGAAGCGCAAGGGTCCGCTGATCCTGAACAAGGACACCAGCCTGCCCTACAGCCGGCACACCTTCCAGAATAGCTGGAAGGCGGACTTCAAGGCGGCCGGACTTCCGAAGGGCATGTGGAACCGCGACCTCCGCGCCGGCGGCATCACCGAGGGCGGCAAGGCCGGGGCGTCCAAGGACGACCGCCGCAAGCTGGCCGGCCACACCAAGGAAGAGACGACCGAGATCTACGACCGCGATCAGGTGGAGGCCCACCGCCGCGTCATGCAGGCCCGGAAGCAGTTCCGGGAGAAGAAGAACGGACAGTAATCAGACGGTCCTAAGCACCGGGACCGGATCGGACCGGATGCATTTTAGATCAATTGGTTAGGGCGGGTTAATATTAACTGCCTCTTAAAACAGCCTGCGTAGGCTCGCTGCCACAAGGCTTTCAAACCGAAGTTCACTGGCAAGTCGCGTACGCCCGAGATGAGCGCAGCTCCGCTATTTCCTGGTTTCGATGGGCTGATGACGCTCTCCCGTCGCGAGGGCGTCGACATCCGCCCGACGCTGCTGCGCGTCCTGACCGACCTCTATGTGCAGGCGAGCGCCCACTCCGCCGATGAAGAGCGCCAGTTCGTCGAGTTGACGACGCGCCTGATCGACGAGGTCGACGACGCGACGCGTGCCGCGGTCCGCGCGCGGCTTGCGATCTATCCGGCGACGCCCGCGCGGATCGTGGACAAGCTCGGGCTGCGCCGCGTCGGTCCCGACCAGCCGATGCCGGCGGCCACGCCAATTCCCGCGCCCGCCCCGTCGGCGCTGCCGGCCAAGGTCCCGACGGAAGCCGAGCTGCGGATGGCCGCGAGCCTTGCCATGCGGCCAAACGATGCCGCCGAAATCTCCGACATGTTCTTTGCCGCCAGCACGAGGGAGCGCGCGCAGATCCTGCACAATCTGCAGGAGACGCCGCTGAAGGCTGCGGCGCGGATCCCGGCCGCGCGCGCCGCGCGCGCAATCCATATCCTGGAGATGGCGGCGTTTGCCGAGGACCTCGATAACTTCACGCTCGAACTCGGCGAGGCGCTGATCCTGCCGTCGCGGATCGCCGCGGACGTCGTCAACGATCCCGGCGGCGAGCCGCTCGCCTGCGCGATGCGGGCGCTCGACGTGTCGAGCGCCGCGTTCCAGCGGATCCTGATGTTCCTCAATCCGGAAGCCGGCTCCTCGGTCAATTACGTCTATCGGCTGTCGCGGCTCTACGATCGCCTGAGCGAGCGCTCGGCACTGGTAATGCTGGCGGCGTGGCGCGGCTCGACCATGGCGGTGGCCCGCGCCAGGTATCGCTCGTCGCTCTATGACGATGAGCGCCATCGCGTGCGCGCGACATCCTCGCAGACGCGCCCCGCGTTGCAACCCGGCAGCGCGCCCGCTGTCCGAAATCAGAAGTCTGGAAGTTAGCCCTTCGCCAGATCGAGGAAGTGCCGCCCGGCACGGTCCTCGGTCTCGACGATCCAGGCATCGGGATCGAAGCGGAGCTCCTTGGTCAAGCGCTCCTCGACAGACGGCTCGGATACCGGCTGTGGTGCCGTCGGCACGAACAGCCGCTCGACCGGACGGCTGTCGTCATAGACCGTCTGCGGCGCCGGCGCATACAGCATCGCGTTGCCGTCCATCAGCGCCACCTTGACGAACACGGCCCCGGCTTCCTCAGCGCCCTTCTTGCGGACTGCGCCGAACACGCCTTCGGTCTGGCAGCGGCGCAGATACGCCGCGACCCATATGCTGGTTTTCAATCGCATGCGCCGAGCTATAGGCCAGCGGCGCGGTCACGTCCAATTGTCACAGATGTCGTCACGCCGCGGCGGGTTGACCGAACCAATCGTCACCCATATCCTTGCATCTGCGGTGCAAGCCGCGCCCGGGTCCACGGGAAGGGTTGAACCCACTTGCAGCAATTGAGCGGCCAACCAAGCCTTTGTGCAGCCGGTTTTGTGGACCATCGGCGATGATGCACGGAGGTTTCCATGGACCGATCGCCCGGGCGATTGAATCTCGATCATCTGAAGAAGCAGGCCAAGGAGCTCATTCGCCTTTATCGGCGGCAGGCGCCAGAGGCCTACGCGCGTTTCCGGCATGCGCTTCCGGCTGCGGCCGGGCGCAGCGACGCTCAAATCGCCGCGCTCAATCTGCGGCTGCACGATGCGCAGTCCTGCGTGGCGCGCGATCTCGGCTTCGCCTCCTGGCCGGACCTGCGGCGCTATGTCGACGCACAATTGCCGTCCGGTAAAAGCAAGGCCGATCGCGTGCGGCGATGGCTGCAGCTGGTCTATGCCGCGGACGTCGCCGGCACCACCGACCGCGCCAATCCGCGCGTTGCGGCGCGGATGCTCACCGAGGATTCCAGTCTTGTCGCCGACGATCCCTATCTCGCCTGCGCCATCGGTGACGAGGAGACAGTGCAACGCACCGCCAACGACGATCCCACATGGGTCAACCGTGCCGGCGGTCCGTTCAAACTGCCGCCGCTGGTCGCCGTGACGCATTCCAGCCTGCTGCAGATTCCGGAATTTGAAGCGCGGCTGCATCGCTGCGCACGCCTGCTGCTGCAGGCCGGCGCCGATCCCGACCAGCACATCAGCAGCCGCTGGCCGCCCGGAACGCTCGACGCACCCGATGACAGCAATCCGCTGTCAGCGCTGTACGGCGCCGCCGGCCGCAACCACGATCTCGAACTGACCAAACTGTTGCTCGAAGCGGGCGCCAATCCGAACGACAATGAATCGCTCTACCACTCGCTCGAAGGCTCGGTGACGACTGGCCTGCTGCTCGAGCATGGCGCACGGATCGCCGGCACCAACGCGATGTACAAGGTGCTCGATGACGAGAACGTGGCGGCGCTCGACCTGCTGCTGCGGCACGGCGGCAATCCAAACGAACCCGCCGGCAACGCGCCGCTGACCGAATGCGGCTCGCCGTTGCTGTGGGCGATCCGCCGGCGGCGGTCGCGAACCTGCATCGCGATACTGCTCGACGCCGGCGCGGATCCGCGCATCACGACACCAGGCGGGCTCAGCGCCTACAGGTACGCGCTGCAATTCGGACTGACCGAGGTCGCCGAGTTGCTCCGCGAGCGTACCGGCGACGAGACGCTTGCCGATGATGAGCGGTTCGTCGCGGCGTGCAGCAGCGGTGACGAGAACGAGGCGCGGCGAATCCAGGCCGGTCGGCCCGATCTTCCAGGTTCACTTTCACCGCGGCAATTGCGGTTGCTCCCGGAGCTCGCCGCGGCAGGCGGCGACGATGCGGTGCGGCTGATGGTCGAGCTCGGCTGGCCGATCACGGTGCGCGGCGGCGATTGGGATGCGTCGGCACTCAATCACGCGGTGTTCCGCGGCAATGCCGGCCTGACGCGATTCCTTCTCGAGCACGGCGCGGAGTGGACCGAGCAGCACGGCTTCGGCGACAACGTGTCCGGCTCCTTGTCATGGGCCTCCTGCAACGAGCCGGTCAGGGGCGGCGACTGGGTGGCCTGCGCGCAGGCCCTGCTCGATCACGGCATGCCGCGCGCTATTCCGGATCGCGACGATCCGGAATGGGTGCTGGTGGCCGGCCGCAGGAAGCTGTTCTCCGACGAGGTCAGGGACGTTCTGCTGGGCGATGCGCCTTAACTCGTCATGGCCGGGCTTGTCCCGGCCATCCACGTCTTGGCTGCAACAAGTCTCAAAGACGTCAATGCCCGGGACAAGCCCGGGCATGACGAATACATATTCAATGCCTTCGCAGAGAGACTACTCGATCGAATGGCCGATCATCGCGCCGAGCTCGCGCACCAAGCGATCGGACATCTGTCCGGTCACCGGCAGCTTGCGGGCGCGCTCGAACTTCGCGATCGCGTGCTGGGTGTCGGCGCCGATCGTGCCGGTCGGCTTGAGCTGGCCGTAGCCATACTCGGTCAGTGTACGCTGGATCGCGGCGATGCGTTTTCCGGCCGGGCTCAGATGCTGTGTCGGAATCGACGCCGGCGGACGAATGACGCTGGACGGCGCGGCGGCCGGGGACGGTGCTGCGGCCGGCGGCGCAGTGGTCGATTTCAGCACCAGATTGGCCATCGGATCGACCGGCTTGGCCTCGACCTTGGGTTCTGCCGGCTTGGCTTCGACGGACCTGGTCTCGGCCGGCTTGGTCTCCACCGGCTTCACGTCGACGGGCTCGGCCGATCGGGCAGCCGCCTCGGCCGGACGCGGGCGCGGTATCGGGCTGGTGGCCGCGGCAACCGGGGCCGGCGGCGGCAGCGTCACAACCGAACCGCCGAACATCGGCGACGGATGACGGCCCGCCTGCAGGAACAGCGCATTGATCAGGATCGCAACGATGGCAGACGTCGCCAGCACGCCGGCGACCAGATCCTTCGGACTGTGCAGCAGCAGGCGCAGGACGAGGCCACGTTCCTCCTCGGCCGCGATGGCCACTGCCTTGGCGCCGCGGCGACGGCGCGGCGTTTCATCGTCATCCAAAGTCTGTCTAGGCACTCTTCTTCACCTGATGGGTTTGCTCTTGTAGTCCGGAACGCAGCGCGGGCTTCAGGGTCGAGACATTGCTGGACGGCTCGACGGCGGCGGGCGGGGTGAACGCCAGCGGCAGCGCGACCGATACAATGGTGCCCTCGCCCACCTTGCTCTCCACATTGATTTCGCCGTGGTGCAGGCCGACCAGCCCCTTCACGATGGAAAGACCAAGACCGGTGCCCTCGTGGCGGCGCTGATAAGTCTTGCCGGCCTGGAAGAACGGATCGCCGATCCGCTTGAGATCATCGGCGGCGATGCCGACGCCAGTGTCCGAGACACGCAGCACCAGCCGCGATCCCTCGACACCGGCCGACACGGTGACCTTGCCGCCGCGCTCGGTGAACTTGATGGCGTTCGAGACCAGATTGAGCACGATCTGCTTGAACGCGCGCGGATCGCCGTTCACGATCGGCAGATCGTCGGGCACGCGGGTGACGAGATCGACGCCGCTCTCGCGCGCCTTCAACGCCACAAGATTGCAGCAATTGAGCAGCGCCGGCCGCGGCGCAAACGGCTCCGGCGAAATCTCGAAATTGCCGGACTCCATCTTCGACATGTCGAGGATGCCGTTGACGACCGACAGCAGATGCTGGCCGGAATCGTTGATCAGCTGCGCGTATTCCTTGCGTCGGGCCACGTCGAGGCCGAGCACGTCTTCCTGCGCGATCATCTCGGAGAAGCCGATGATGGCGTTGAGCGGGGTGCGCAGTTCGTGGCTCATGGTGGCCAGGAAGCGCGTCTTCGACGCATCGGCCTGCTCGGCCACATTGCGCGCCTGTTCGAGCGCCTGCTCCTGCACCTTGCGATCGGTCACGTCGCGGATCACGGCGACGACCTCGGCATCGGCGGCGGCCTGATCGAGCGGGCGGCAGCGCATCTCGGCCCAGATGAATTCGGCGACGGCTTCGCCCCGCGCACCGTCACGGCGCACGCGGAACTCGACGCTGCGGGAGTCACCGCGCGCGGCGTCCGACAGCGCCGTGAGATAGGCCGGGCGATCGGCGACATGAACGCGGTCGAACAGGCCGTGGCCCAACAGCCGCGATGCCGGCACGCCGAGCATGTTCTCGGCCGCGGGCGAAATGAAGCGCACCGCGCCGTTGCGGCTGTGCCGCGACAGCACGTCGCTCATGTTATGCGCGAGCAGGCGGTAGCGCTCTTCCTCGACATAGAGCAGCGCCACGCTGGTGCGCGCCAGCGACTCCGCACCGAAGGCGAGCCCGGCGGCGTAGAAGATCGCCGACACGACGCCGAAGCCGACCAGCGTGCTGTTCGAAGCAACCGCGGGATCGACGACCGGCAGTACATGATAATGGCCGAGCACGCTCAGCAGCGCCGCGCAGATCATCGCCAGCGCGAACGCAAACGCCACCACGCGCCGGGAGGCCGACAGCGCCGCCTCGATCGGAATGACGACGAGCCACACGGCGGCGAACGAGGCGAGGCCGCCGGTCGTCGCCGCGATCATCATCACGAGACCGGCGAGCGCCAGCGACGACAGCACATGCGCGCCTTCATAGCGGCCGGTGCGCGACAGGAACCACGACAGCAGGATCGGCGCGATCAGCCAGGCGAATGCCGCGACCTCGATCGCCGTCGGCGCACCGCGCATCGCAAGAAAGGCAGGGAACGAGGCAAGCGCCGCCAGGCTGCCGAGCAGCCGCGGCGCCATGAAGGCACGATGGCGCGCACGCGTCAGCGCATCATATTGCGCCGACGGATGCAGCAGCGCATCCAGGCAATCGCGGATCAGACTCAAACTACTCACAGCACTCGCGCTTCGGCTCAATCGTCAACACAGACGCGCCGGAACGCCTCCTTCGTGATTGCAGGTCAACGTGTCAGAGCGAACTTAAGCGAACGCTAAGGCTGGGCGGCGTGCCGCCAAACACCGTGCATTGGAGCGGGTTTGACCCGCTATTCACCGGCCATTTGTCGGGGATGGTGAACGGCTGGTTTCCGGATGCGACATTCTATGGTTTCGAAATGGTGGACGCGGCGAATCCTGCGTATCCGGCGCGCGTCGGCCGCCATCAATCGAAAATTTACGGCGAATCAATTCAGGCGAATTTTCCGCGATTTTTCGGCGGATTTACTTCAATGCAGATACTTCCGATTTATCGACCGATGCTAACCCTCAAGGCCAATAGCGGCATCGACCGCTCAAGAAGCAAGACAAGATAGACGACCGGGATCGCGCCATGTTCTTCCTGCTGCGTTTGGCATTCTGGCTCGGGCTTGTGCTCGTGCTGCTGCCGAGAGACAAAACACCTGAAGCGGACAAGGCGCCGCAGATCAGCGCGTCGGACGCGGTGTCGGCCGCGACCGCGACGATCAACGACATGGGTCAGTTCTGCAAGCGCCAGCCGTCCGCCTGCGAGGTCGGCGGCCAGGCCGCGACCGCAATCGGCCAGCGCGCGACCGACGGGGCGCGCAAGCTCTACCAGATCATCACCGACAAGAAGCCACCCGATCACACCGGCTCGATCGGCCAGGACAATACCGATTCAGCCACCGCGTTCCGCGACACGCTGACCGCAGAGGATCAGTCGATCGAATTCCGCCTGCCGCCGACGCCGTGAGCGGAAACCAAGGCGCTGTCGAGCGAGGCAGGCACCGGTTCGCGTGAAGAAAACGCGTCAAAACAGCCGGGAACCGGTTCCATTTTCATCGCTTTCGCGGCCCGCCTTCCTATATAAGCCGTCAAGGACAGGACGCGAGCCACGATGACGACGATCGACGAAATCAGGGACAATTTTGCGCTGCTGGACGAGTGGGACGACCGTTACCGCTATGTCATCGAGCTCGGCCGCACGCTCGAACCGTTGTCGGAGGCGGAGCACTCGGCCGAGAACAAGGTGCAGGGCTGCGTCAGCCAGGTCTGGCTGTCGAAGCGGATCGAGCGCGATGCCAACGGCGAACCGCGCCTGATCTATATCGGCGACAGCGACGCCCACATCGTGCGCGGCCTGGTCGCGATCGTGCTAACGCTGTTTTCCGGGCAAACGCCCAAGGAAATCCTCGGCACCGACGCGCTCGCGCTGTTCGACGAATTCGGCTTCCGCGACCATCTGACGCCGCAGCGCTCCAACGGCCTGCGCTCGATGGTCGACCGCATCCGCAACGATGCGCGCGAGGCGCTGGCGTCCGCCGCGTAGATCTTTACTTCCGCTTCCGCGCCTGCTGGCCGAGGCCCATCTTCTTGGCGAGCTGCGAGCGCGCCACCGCATAGTTCGGCGCCACCATCGGATAGTCGGCCGGCAGGCCCCATTTGTCGCGATACTGTTCCGGGGTCATGTTGTACTGGGTGCGCAGATGGCGCTTCAGCGACTTGAAGCGCTTGCCGTCCTCGAGGCACACCAGATATTCGGGCGTGATCGACTTCTTCATCGACACCGCAGGCTTGGCCGGCTCGCTCGGCGTGTCGTTGCGTCCGCTCGACACCCGCAGCAAGGCGGAGTGGACCTGGCTGATCAGGTTCGGAATGTCCGAGGCCGGCGTCGGATTGTTGCTGAGATAGGCCGAAACGATGTTGGCGGTCAGCTCGACCGGCGTTTTGCCTGACGTATCGGACATGGCTCAATCTTCCCCGTGCTATCGACAGCCCGGCGCCCACCGGACAGTATCCATGCGCAGCAATACATTAATGGAATCGCGTACTACTTTGCGAATATGCACGAATTGCAGCAAATCTGACAACAACGGCTGCGTTTCCGGCTTCGCGCCGGCCGCGCGCAAGTATTGGCCCGGATCTTAAGGCCGCTGCTCCAGATGCGACCTGAGCTCGTCGATCGAGGCAAATCGCATCATGCCCTCCGGCATCTGCGCCTCGATTGATCCGTCCGAATAGAGCGAATAGGCCATGCCGTCGACGACGCCGGATTTGAGCACGGTCACCGGCGGCTGCTCCTGGGGCGGCGGCGGATGGCCCGACGACGGCGAGGCGGCGGCGGCCGACTGGGCCTCGCCGAAGGTCGATGGCGTCCGGGGGCCGCGCCGCGGGGCGACGTCGACCGGCCGCGGCCGGTCGGCCTTCGGCCAGGCATCGTCGAAGGTTGCCGACGCCGGTTCGGCCGAACCACCCGGATTCGGACGCAGTTCCGGCGACAACAGATCCGGCGTGAGCGGCTCGGCGGCACGCCCCTGGCTCCGCTCGCGCTCCTTGCGCGAGGAGGAAAACAGCAGATTGCGCCGCTTGGGCGGCGCAGCGCCATCCGCGGGCGCGGCCGCCGGTGCAGGCGGCACCTCGCCTGATGCGCCGCGCGAGGCGATCTCGTCGTGCCAGGGCGGCGGCGCCGCGGGAGCGGATGGCGGGAACGCTGGAGCCAGCGGCGGAGGCGCCGAGACCTTCGGCTCAGGCGGCGGGAACACCGGATCGTCGGGAGTGCCGCGCGGGGAAGTTGCAGACGGCGACCCGGACCGCAGACCCACGGCGACGACGGCATCAAGCCGGTCGCCCATGGCCTGGAGTTCGCGAAGGATGGCGGCAAGGGCCACAACAATCACGCCGGTACATGCGCCGGTCACGCCTGTTGTGATCAACGTGCCGCCGACGCTGAATTCCTTGTTTGGAATTCCGAGGCCGATCGCCGCCAGGCCCGCCACGACCAGGCCCGCGCCGACGACCAACAGACCAACCTTCATCGAACTAACCCCCGGGAGACCCGACCGAAAATCGGCGCGGGCCACCAACGCCACGATACCGTCATATTGCCCACACCGCCAACCGCCAATTGTAGACAGAGTTCCCTAAAATCCCGCTTAACCAAGCCGCGATGCGTTGCTTCACCGCAGCCGCAGTGGCTATCGGGCAGCCAGCTCCCGTAGATTTACTGGCTACGAATTGCTGCCAATTTATTGCAACGCATCTGGGAAATTACGCCACAATTACCAATTACTCGGAAACGGAACTGCGCTATGGATGCCGGGGAATGAGGCCCTAAAGCGCCAATCAGGGCCACAGGCACGCCGGTATCACTAGCTATGTCATCGATTACGACGTCTGCCCTCGAGGCGCCTGCGCGGCGCTCGGTGGAGAAGACCTGCGACGATCTCGCTGTCCTCGTCCTCGGCGTGGTCGCCGTGGTCGCCGGCTTGACGTTCCGCGATTACGGTCTGGGCTGGGACGATTACACCCACGCTGAATATGCCGACCTCCTGCTGCGCATGTACGAGTCCGGGTTCAAGGACACCGGCGCGCTGTCGTTCGCCAATCTGTATATGTACGGCGGCGGCTTCGACATGGCCGCGGCCTTGCTGCACAAGCTCATTCCGCTCGAACTGTTCGAGACGCGCCGCCTGCTCGGCGCGATCGTCGGCGTTATCGGCCTTGCCGTAACCTGGCGCCTGGCACGCCGTGTCGGCGGCCCGCTGGCGGGACTGGCGGCGCTGCTGCTGCTGGCGCTGTGCCCGACCTTCTACGGCCACATGTTCATGAATCCGAAGGATGCGCCGTTCGCCGTGGCGATGGTGGTCCTGATCATGGGCCTGGTCCGCCTGATCGAGGAATATCCGGCGCCCTCGCCGCGCACCATCCTGATCGTCGGCCTGGGGGCCGGCCTGTCGATCGGCTGCCGCGTGCTTGGCGGGCTCGCATTGATCTACGCCGTGGTCGGCTTCGTCCCGCTCCTGATCGAGGAATTCCGCAAGCAGGGCCCGCGCGAGGCGACCCACCGCTTTGCCCATGTCGTCTATGTGCTGCTGCCGGGACTTGTGCTGGGCTATCTCGTGATGGGCCTGATCTGGCCGTGGTCGATCATGGAGCCCGGACATCCGCTCGAAGCGGTGACCTATTTCTCGCACTTCTTCGAGAAACCGTGGAAGGAGATGTTCGACGGCGCGCTGGTGTCGGTGCCGGACATGCCGTGGTCCTATCTGCCCACCTTGTTCGCGCTGCAGCTTCCCGAAGTGCTGCTGGTGCTGCTGGCAGCCGCCGTCGTCATCACCCTGATGTCGCTGTCGCGCTACGACGTCACCGCAAAGCGCAAGTCGATCATGCTGATGCTGACGCTGGCGGCGACGCTGCCGCTGGTGATCGCGATGGTGAAGCGGCCGGCGCTCTATAACGGCATCCGTCACTTCATCTTCGTGATTCCGCCGATGACGGTGCTGGCCGGCGTCGCATTCGCGCGCGGCATGGACTGGCTCGGCGAGAACCGCCGCGCCTGGCAGCCCGCGGCGCTCGCCATGTTCGCGTTCGGCCTCTTGCTGCCGCTCAGCGAAATGATCCGCCTGCATCCGTATCAGTACACGCACTTCAACCACATCGCCGGCACGGTGCGGACCGCGGACAACTTCTTCATGCTGGACTATTGGGGCCTGGCGCTGAAGCAGGCATCCGACGGGCTGCGCGAGCAGCTGGCGGAGCGGCAGGAAGTGCCGCCGCAGAACCGCAAGTGGAAGGTCGCGGTGTGCGGACCGCAGCGCCCCGCGCAGGTGGCGCTCGGCCCTGATTTCACGATCGGATGGGACAGCAATGCCGCCGACTTCGCGATGACGCTCGGCGAATTCTACTGCAAGGGCCTGGCCGCGCCTGTCATGGTCGAGATCAAGCGCGACGACGTCGTGTTCGCCCGCGTCTACGACATCCGCGGCCGCAGCATCTCGAGCCTGCTGGCGATCCCGGCGCCGTAGCGCATCACGCTGCCCACTGACGATTGCCGTTCGGATCGTGGGCCGCATGCCGACATGACTGTCACGCCGTTACCCTGCCTTGCTGCGGTCCGGCGGCGGCGCTACGCTTGGATCAAGCAATAACGCCATCAATGGAGCAATCGGCCATGTCGCCAGCGGAAGCGCGCCTGAAGGAAGTGCCGTCGGATATGAGTGCGGCGGAATGGGAGCAGCGGATCAATCTCGCTGCCTGCTACCGGCTGGTCGCGCTCTATGGCTGGGACGATCTGGTCGATACCCACATCTCCGCCCGCGTGCCGGGGCCCGAGCATCACTTCCTGATCAACCCCTACGGGCTGATGTTCGACGAGATCACCGCGTCGAGCCTCGTCAAGGTTGACCTCGACGGCAACCAGCTTTCGAAGAGCGACTACAGCATCAACCCGGCCGGCTTCACCATCCATTCGGCGATCCACGAGGTGCGCGAGGACGCCGGCTGCGTGCTCCATCTGCACACCGTCGACGGCACCGCGGTGTCGAGCGGCCCCGACGGGCTGCTGCCGCTGAACCAGACCGCGCAGCTCGTCACCCACGACCTCGCCTATCACGACTATGAAGGCATCGCGCTCGATCATGACGAGCGCCCGCGCCTGCAGCGCGATCTAGGCAGCAAGAACCACATGCTGCTGCGCAATCACGGCACCCTGACGGTCGGCCGCTCGGTCGCATCCGCGTTCGAGCGGATGTACCATCTGGAGCGCGCCTGCTCGATGCAGGTGGCGACCCGCGCGCTCGGACCGATCGCCTATCCGGTCGACCAGCATGCGATCGACAAGAACACCGAGCTGCTCTCCAACCCGGACCGCGCCGAGCTGCGCTCGACCCAGCTGGTCTGGCCGCCGCTGCTGCGCAAGCTCGACCGGGTCAATCCCGGCTACCGTGATTGAAATTTCACAATCTTCGGGTAGGCTATCGGCCAACATCCTCTGCACTACCGAATCAAAACGCCGCCCAATTCCGGGCGGCGTTTTTACGTGAATTGCCGTTGCGCTATTTGGCGTCGGCGAACGCCGCCAGGATCCGCGCCCAGGAGCGGATGCCCTTGTGGTAGCTCTTGAGGTCGTACTTCTCGTTCGGCGAATGGATGTTGTCGTCGTCGAGCCCGAAGCCGATCAGCACGCTGTCGAGGCCGAGCGTGTGCTTGAAATCGGCGACGATCGGGATCGAGGCGCCGGAGCCGATCAGCAGCGCCTCCTTGCCCCATTCGTCGGTCAGCGCACGGCGCGCGGCTGCCAGCGGCTTCATGTTCCAGTCGAGCGCGATCGCTGGCGCGCTGGAATGGTCGATGAACTCGGCCTTGCAGTCGGCCGGCAGGCGCGCCTTCACATAGTCGCGGAACGCCCTTCGGATCTTCTCGGGATCCTGTCCCTCGACCAGGCGGAACGAGACCTTCGCTGACGCCTCGGCCGCGATCACCGTCTTGGAGCCCTCGCCGGTATAGCCGCCGACGATGCCGTTGATGTCGCAGGTCGGGCGCGAGGAGACCTGCTCGATCAGGAGCCGGTCCTTTTCGCCGGCGGGCACCGAGAGGCCGATCGGCTTGAGAAAGCTCTCCGGCGTCAGATTGAGCTGCTTCCACTGGGCCAGAATATCCGGCGGCAAATCCTTCACGCCGTCATAGAAACCGGGGATGGTGATGTGGCCATTCTCGTCATGCAGGCCGCCGAGGATCCGCGTCAGCACGCGGATCGGGTTCTGCGCGCCGCCGCCGAACACGCCGGAATGCAGGTCGCGATTGGCGGCCTTGATCTTGACCTCGTCATAGACCAGGCCGCGCAATGAGGTGGTGATCGCCGGCGTATTCGGGTCCCACATGCCGGTGTCGCAGACCAGCGCGAAGTCGGCCTTGAGGTCGTCCTTGTTCGCCTCGAGGAACGGCACGAAATTCTTCGAACCGATCTCCTCTTCACCCTCGATGACGATCGTGATGTCGACCGGCAGCGATCCCGTCACCGTCTTCCAGGCACGGCACGCCTCGACGAAGGTCATCAACTGTCCCTTGTCGTCCTCGGCGCCGCGCGCGACGATAATCTTGCGCCCGTCGGCATGGTCGGTCACGACAGGCTCGAACGGCGGACGGTGCCAGAGATTCAACGGATCGACCGGCTGCACGTCGTAGTGGCCGTAGAACAGCACATGCGGGCGTCCGTCGCTCGAGCCGTTCAGCTTGCCGACCACGGCCGGATGGCCGGCGGTTGGCCGCACTTCGGTCTTGAAGCCGAGGGTTGCGATATCCTTGGCGAGATGATCGGCAGCCGCCTTGCAGTCATCAGCGAAGGCCGGATCGGCCGAGATCGATTTGATCCGCAGCAGCGTGAACAGCCGCTCGAGACTGTTGTCGAAATCGGCGTCGATGCGGTCGAGGACGGGCTGCAGCTTGGCGTTGGACATCGCGGATATCCTTTTTGTTGGACGTTGCGCCAGGTTGTAGCGCGCCGGCCGCGGGAGGCAAAGCCGGTCTCCCGCTTCGGCCGACCGGCGCGGTGCTATCTGCGCAGCAATCCGCCGAGCGCGCCGCGCACCAGCGCCCGGCCGATCGAGCCGCCAACCGAACCGCCGAGCGATTTGCCGAGATCGGCGGCCACGCCGCCGATCACCTTGTCGGTCACCGAGCGCGTGACGCTGCGCGCGATCACCTGTCCGGTCGACATGCGGCCGCGCTTGACGTTGGTGCCGAAGATCGTGGACGCGATCGAACCGAGCTGGCCGAGGATGCCGCCACCCTCGCCGCCAGCGCTGCCGTCCGCCGGCGCCGCCGTCCCGGCGAGCCGCTTCTGGATGATCTCGTAGGCGGATTCGGCATCGACCGCGGTGTCGTATTTGCCCTTGACCGGGCTCGCATCCATGATCGCCTTGCGCTCCTCCGGCGTGATCGGCCCGATCCGCGCCGACGGCGGGCGCACCATGACGCGCTCGACCATCGACGGCGTGCCGCCGCCCTCGAGGAACGACACCAGCGCCTCGCCCTTGCCGAGCTCCATGATCACCCGCGCGGTGTCGAGCTTCGGATTGGGCCGGAAGGTCTGTGCGGCCGCGGCAACCGCCTTCTGGTCGCGCGGCGTGAAGGCGCGCAGCGCGTGCTGCACGCGGTTGCCGAGCTGCGCCAGCACCTTGTCCGGCACGTCGATCGGATTCTGCGTAACGAAATAGACGCCGACGCCCTTGGAGCGGATCAGCCGCACCACCTGCTCGATCTTGTCCATCAGCGCCTTCGGCGCGTCGGTGAACAAGAGATGCGCTTCGTCGAAGAAGAACACCAGCTTCGGCTTCGGCAGGTCGCCGGCCTCCGGCAATTCCTCGAACAATTCCGAAAGCATCCAGAGCAGGAAGGTGGCGTAAAGCCGCGGGCTCTGCATCAGCTTGTCGGCGACCAGGATATTGACGATGCCGCGGCCGTCGCGGTCGGTCCGCATGAAATCCTTCAGCGTCAGCGCCGGCTCGCCAAAGAACTTGGCACCGCCCTGGTTCTCGAGCACCAGGAGCTGACGCTGGATCGTTCCGACGGTCGCCTTGGACACATTGCCGTAGCCTTGCGCGGCCTTACGGATCGGCGCCAGCGGATCCTCCTCGTCGTCGGCAGCCTTCTTGCTGCCGTCCGGGGCGATCGCATCCAGCAGCGCCCGCAGGTCCTTCATGTCGATCAGCGTGAGACCGTTCTCGTCGGCGACACGGAAGGCAACATTGAGCACGCCCTCCTGCACGTCGTTCAGATCGAGCATCCGCGAGAGCAACAACGGTCCCATCTCGGTGACGGTGGCGCGCACCGGATGGCCCTGCTCGCCGAACACGTCCCAGAATACGGTCGAGAACTGATCCGGCTGGAAGGTCAGGTCCATCTCCTTGGCGCGCTTCAGGATAAAGTCCTTGGCCTCGCCGACTTCGGAGATACCGGAAAGATCGCCCTTGATGTCGGCTGCGAAAACCGGAACGCCGGCGCGCGCAAATCCTTCAGCCATGACCTGTAGCGTGACGGTCTTGCCGGTTCCGGTCGCACCGGTCACAAGGCCGTGGCGGTTGGCCAGCGCAAGCGTCAGCCAGGCTGTTTCCTCGCCCTTGCCGATAAAGATCTTCTCATCGGTATCGGCCAACTTGGTGTCGGACGTCGCCATCGCTTCGCCTCTTAACGCGATTTTAAATCGGCTCGATCCATTCGAACCGATGACATCATATTGCATCTTGCAGGTCGATTGAAACCATCGGCGCGCACTGATGTATATTGTCGCTGCACCAGTTCCTCATACTTTATTCCCGGCCAAGATTCCGGGCCAAGTGACGAAAGGCATTGCGCATTGCGACAAGATGGTGTGAATCCGCCGCTCAATCTTGCAGAGGTGCAACACTCCCGACGCGATCGAAAAAGAAAACGAACTGAAATGCGCGGATCGCTTGTATTTCGTGACACAGGCGCTCAAGATAAATCTTCAAGAATGATCCGGCAAAAACCGGTTGAGGCGGGGCAATATGGACGAATTGGTTGGGCAGCTGGCCGCGAAGGCCGGCATCGACGGTGCTGTCGCTGAAAAAACCATCGGCATCGTTCTGGGTTTCCTCCGTAACGAGGGACCTTCCGACAAAGTTCAGGCTCTGATCGACCAAATCCCCGGCGCCGAAGCGGCAATCGCCGCCTCCAACAACAGCGGTGGTCTATCGCGGTTGATGGGTGGCGGTCTGATGGCTGTCGGCACCCGGCTGATGGCGCTTGGATTGAGCATGAGTGAGATTCAGAACGTCGCGCGTGAACTTTTCAGGTTCGGCCGCGACAAAATCGGAGCGGATCAAATGGGCGAGATCATCTCGGGGACGCCGGGCCTCAGCCAGTTTGCCTGAAGCATTCTCCCAAAACGCCATTGCACGTGCGCTCCCTTCTACCTGCATACGAGTATCATGACATACCCCCTCTCCGAGATCGAAGGCCTGTCCGCCTATTGCGCCACCAAACTGAAATCGCAGGGTATCCGCACGACCGACGCACTGCTTGAAGCCGCCCGCACCGTCAAGGGACGCAAGGCGCTCGCCGCCAAGACCGGGATCAGCGAACAACAATTGCTCGAATGGGCCAACATC
Organism: Bradyrhizobium sp. USDA 4503; assembly: GCF_054055815.1. Lineage (NCBI taxonomy): Bacteria > Pseudomonadati > Pseudomonadota > Alphaproteobacteria > Hyphomicrobiales > Nitrobacteraceae > Bradyrhizobium > Bradyrhizobium sp. USDA 4503. The sequence goes on along the minus strand of NZ_JBSRXS010000001.1, from coordinate 38,217 downwards.
TCCGACTACATGCGGATTCCCGGCATGGGCAAGGCGAAGGTCGGCCTGGTCCGCGCCGCCGGCGTCACCACCGTGCGCGAGCTCGCGCACCGCAACCCGTCGCGGCTCGCGCAGAGCATGAAGGACGCCAATGTGCGGCGTAAGCTCGTCCGCGTGATGCCGTCGGAGAAGTCGGTCGAGCTGCTGATCGAAGAGGCACGCAAGCTGCCTCCCAAGATCACCTATTAGCCTGTCTTAACGGCATTCGGCCGCCGGCCGCGTCACCCGCCATCGCCACACCTTGACTTGCCGCTGCGGTCAGCGCAAAGCCACCGCATGATGGCGAGCAAGCCCATGGCATCGACGGTGACCGGCCCGGCCGTATCGGCGCTGCTGCCGGCGCTGTTGTCGCGGCCCTATCCGGCCGTGATGGGCATCCTGAACGTGACGCCGGACTCGTTCTCCGACGGCGGCCAGTTCGCCGCACCCGAAGAGGCGCTGGCGCAGGCCCGCAAGCTGGTCGCCGAGGGCGCCGATATCATCGACATTGGCGCGGAATCCACCCGTCCCTACGGCTCGCAGCCGGTCACCGCCGAGGCCGAGATGGCGCGGCTGAAGCCCGTGCTTGCCGACGTGATCGCCCTTGGCGTGCCGGTCTCGATCGACAGCATGAAATCGGAGGTCGTGGCCTGGGCGCTCGACCAGGGCGCTGTCATCGCCAACGACGTCTGGGGCCTGCAGCGCGATGCCGGCATGGCGCCGCTGGTCGCCGCACGCGGCGTGCCCGTGATTATCATGCACAATCGCGAGCAGGCCGATCCGGCGATCGACATCATGCAGGACATCGCCGCCTTCTTCGAGCGCTCGCTCGCGATCGCCGCAAGCGCCGGCATTTCGCCCGACCGGATCGTGCTCGATCCCGGCATCGGCTTCGGCAAGACCCCGGAGCAGAGCATGATCGCGCTGGCGCGGCTTGCCGAGCTCGACGCGTTCCACCTGCCGCTGCTGGTCGGCGCCTCGCGCAAGCGCTTCATCAGCACGGTCGCGCCGTCGGAGCCGCAACAGCGGATCGGCGGCTCGATCGCGGCGCATCTGATCGCCGCGCAGAATGGCGCCCGCATCATCCGCGCGCATGACGTCGCCGAAACCGTTCAGGCGCTGCGCGTGGCCGCAGCAATCGAGGGACAGCAATGACCGATACGATCTTCATCACCGGGATCGTCATCCATGCCCGTCATGGCGTGATGGAACATGAAACGGAGGTCGGGCAGCGCTTCGTCATCGATCTCGAGCTCTATACCGACCTCTCGGAATCCTCGCGCACCGACCGCCTTTCAGATACGGTCTCCTATTCCAACGTGGTGGCGACCGCGACATCGGCATTCAAGAACACCAACTACAAGCTGCTGGAGCGCGCCGCCGGCGCGGTGGCCGAGGACATCCTGGCGAGCTTCCCGCGCATCCGGGCGGTCAAGGTCACGGTGCACAAGCCGCACGCGCCGATCGCCGCGATCTTCGACGATGTCGGCGTCGTGCTGACCCGCTCGCGCCATCAACCGCCCCAGGGTTGAACGCAGATGGCTGACGTCCTGATCGCCCTCGGCGGCAATGTCGGCGACGTCCGCACCACGTTTCGCAAGGCGATCGCCAATATCTGCGGCATGACCCAGGCCGCGCTTATCGCACGCTCGTCGGATTATTCGACGCCGCCCTGGGGCGAGCAGCAGCAGGACAGCTTCATCAACGCCTGCATCGAGATCGAGACCAGTCTCGATCCGCATGCGCTGCTGTTCACGCTGCACAAGATCGAAGCCAAATTCGGCCGCGACCGTGCCAATGAGCAGCGCTGGGGGCCGCGCACCCTCGACCTCGACCTGATCGCCTATGACGACGTCACACTGAACAAGCCGGAACTGACGCTGCCGCACCCGCGTTTGTTCGAACGCGCCTTCGTCTTGGTGCCGCTCGCCGAGATCGTTCCTGACCGCGTCATCGCCGGGCGCCGCGTCGCCGATGCGCTGGCGAAGGTCTCTACAGACGGTATTTTCCGTCTAGCGGACCTCGATTAAAGCGAAACCACCGCAAACAACCGTTTGGCTTGGCCGCCCGCCCGTGGCAATTTCCGGCCAAATCAAGGGGCCCCGCGCGGGGCCGGTGAAGGACGATTTGGGCGGATGACGACCTCGACTGACGATTTGGCTCTGGCTTCGGATTTTCGACCTGCGACCTATGACGACTGGCGCAAGCTGGTCGACGGCGTGCTGAAGGGCGCCCCGTTCGAGAAGCTGGTCGGCAAGACCTATGACGGCCTGAAGATCGATCCGATCTACCGCCGCGCCGCCAATTCAAGCCCGCTTGCCGGCCGCGCCGCCGCTGCACCCTGGCAGATCCTGCAGCGGGTCGATCATCCCGATGCCGCACAGGCCAATGCGCAAGCGCTGCAGGATCTTGAGAACGGGGCGACCGGCCTCGAATTCGAGTTCGCCGGGGGTCCCGGTGCGCGCGGCTTCGGTCTTGCCGACGCCAGCAAGAAGACGCTGGCGCGCGCCTGCGGCGGCGTCCATCTCGATGCCGGCATCATGATCGCGCTCAATCCGGTGATCGGCCGCGAGAACGCCGGCGAGACCTTTGCCGACATGGTCGAGGCCCGCAAGCTCGACCCGGCCAAGCTCGATCTGCATTTCAATTACCAGGCGCTCAGCACCATGGCCGTGCGCGGTGCTGCGGCCATCGCCTGGCCCGACTACGAAAAGTCGTTCGGCCAGGTCGTCAATGGCCTCATCAAGCGCGGCTTCAAGGGGCCGTTCGTGCTGGCCGACGGCCGGCCGGTCCATGATGCCGGCGGCTCCGAGGTGCAGGAACTCGCGTTCACGCTCGCGCTTGGCCTCGCCTATCTGCGCATGCTGGAGGGCGCCGGCATCGAGCTCGACGCGGCGCGCGCGGCGATCTCGTTCCGCCTCAGCGCCGACGCCGACCAGTTCCTGACGATGGCGAAATTTCGCGCGCTGCGGCTGCTGTGGGCACGTGTCGAGCAAGCCTGCGGACTTGCGCCGAAGCCGATCTTCGTCAACGCGCAAACCGCCTGGCGGATGCTGACCCAGCGCGATCCCAATGTGAACATGCTGCGCGCGACGATCGCGACCTTTGCGGCCGGGCTCGGCGGCGCCAATGCGATCACAGTGCTGCCGCACACGCTGGCGCTCGGCCTGCCTGATGACTTCGCCCGGCGCGTGGCGCGCAACACGCAACTCGTGCTGCTCGATGAGTCCAACCTCGCCAAGGTCTCCGATCCCGCGGCCGGCGCCGGCGGCATCGAGACGCTGACCTCGCAGCTCTGCGAGGCGGCGTGGACGCTGTTCCAGGAGATCGAGAAGGCCGGCGGCATCTTCGCCGCACTCGAGCAGGGACTGCTGCAAAACAAGGTCACCGCGACGCGATTGCTGCGCGAGACCAATGTGGCGAAGCGCCGCGACGTGCTGACCGGCGCCAGCGAATTTCCGGATCTGCGCGAGGCCGCCCCCGCGGTGCTGGATGTGAAACCATCAGCGCCGGCGTCCCTCGCCGGCGCCAAGGTGAAGTTCGACGCCCTCGCGCCGATGCGGCTTGCCGAACCGTTCGAGGCGCTGCGCGACAAGTCGGATGCCGCGCTGAAGGCGCATGGCGCACGGCCGAAGATATTCCTGGCCAATCTCGGCACCGCCGCGGACTTCACGGCCCGCGCGACCTTCGCCAAGAGTTTCTTCGAAACCGGCGGGATCGAGGCTATCGACAGCGAGGGTTTTGCCGACGCGGCGGCGCTGGCCGCGGCCTACAAGGCCTCGGGCGCTACGCTGGCGTGCATTTGTTCCTCAGATAAGGTCTATGCCGCCAGCGCCAGTGAGGCCGCCAGGGCCCTTCAAGGCGCCGGTGCAAGGCATATCTATCTGGCAGGGCGGCCCGGCGACCAGGAAGCGGCGCTGCGGGCGGCCGGCATCGGCGAGTTCGTCTTCGCCGGCGGTGATGCGCTGGCGACATTGCGCGACGCCTATCGGCGGATGGAGCAGACATGAGCGCAGAGGCACCATCGACACCCGTTCTGACCGGCGGCTGCCAGTGCGGCGCCGTCCGATTTGCCGTCTCGGCGGCACCGACCCGGATCAGCATCTGCCACTGCCGGATGTGCCAGAAAGCGTCCGGGGCGCCATTTGCCTCTTTCGCCGACATCGATCGCAACGACTTCAGATGGACCCGCGGCAAGCCCGCCGCGTTCAGGTCCTCCTCGATCGCCGAGCGCGACTTCTGCGCCGCCTGCGGAACGCCCCTGAGCTTCCGCCGCATCGACGGGCCCCGCATCGAGATCATGACCGGCGCCTTCGACCGGCCCGACCGGGTGATACCGACGCAACAATTCGGAACCGAGTCCCGCCACGGCTGGGTGGTCGGCATCGCCAACCTGCCGAGCCAGACCACGATGCAGAATTACGGACCGGACAAGATGGCGACCATCGTCAGCCATCAGCATCCGGACCACGATTGAGTTAGAAGCTACAGCGATTGATCGAACGCAATCGCCAGTTTGAGGAAGCCCAGGGATGACCCGCATTCCCAATTTCGCCGATGTCGCCTTCCAGCCCGTGGCCAGTACGGCCCCGGCTGCGAGCGCCGAGCCGTGGCTGACGCCCGAGGGCATCCCGGTGAAATCCGTCTACGGCGAGGCCGATCTCGAAGGCATCGACTTCCTCGAGACCTGGCCGGGCATCGCGCCCTATCTGCGCGGCCCCTACCCGACCATGTATGTCAACCAGCCCTGGACCATCCGGCAATATGCCGGCTTCTCCACGGCAGAGGACTCCAACGCGTTCTATCGCCGTAACCTCGCGGCCGGACAGAAGGGCCTGTCGGTCGCCTTCGACCTCGCCACCCATCGCGGCTATGACTCGGATCATCCGCGCGTCTCCGGCGACGTCGGCATGGCCGGCGTTGCGATCGATTCCATCTACGACATGCGCACGCTGTTCGCCGGCATCCCGCTCGACCAGATGAGCGTGTCGATGACCATGAATGGCGCGGTGCTGCCGATCCTCGCGCTGTTCGTCGCGGCTGCCGAGGAACAGGGCGTGCCGCCGGAGAAACTGTCGGGCACCATTCAGAACGACATTCTGAAAGAGTTCATGGTGCGCAACACCTACATCTATCCACCTAGCCCCTCGATGCGGATCATCTCCGACATCTTCGCCTACACCTCGCAGCGGATGCCGAAATACAATTCCATTTCCATTTCCGGCTACCACATGCAGGAGGCCGGCGCGACGCAGGACCTCGAGCTCGCCTATACGCTGGCCGACGGCGTCGAATATCTGCGCGCCGGGCTTGCCGCGGGCCTCGACGTCGATCGTTTTGCCCCTCGCCTCTCTTTCTTCTGGGCGATCGGCATGAACTTCTTTATGGAAGTCGCCAAGATGCGCGCCGCGCGGCTGTTGTGGGCCAAGCTGCTCAAGCAGTTCAATCCGAAGGATCCGCGCTCGCTGTCGCTGCGCACCCATTGCCAGACCTCGGGCTGGTCGCTGACCGCCCAAGACGTGTTCAACAACGTGATGCGCACCACGATCGAGGCGATGGCGGCAACCCAAGGCCACACCCAGTCGCTGCACACCAACGCGCTCGACGAGGCCCTGGCGCTGCCGACCGACTTCTCGGCGCGCATCGCCCGCAACACCCAATTGTTCCTGCAGCAGGAGAGCGGCACCAACCGCATCATCGATCCCTGGGGCGGCTCCTATTATGTCGAGCGGCTGACCCGCGATCTCGCGCAGAAGGCCTGGGGGCACATCCAGGAGGTCGAGGCGCTCGGCGGCATGGCCAAGGCGATCGAGGCCGGCGTGCCGAAGCTCAGGATCGAGGAAGCTTCCGCCAAGACGCAGGCGCGGATCGATGCCGGCCGGCAGGCGGTGATCGGCGTCAACAAGTTCAAGCCCGAGAACGAGAAGCCGATCGACGTTTTGAAGGTGGAGAACTCCACCGTGCGGCGGCTGCAGATCGACAAGCTGGCGCGGCTCAAGAAGGAGCGCAACCAGAAGGACGTCGATGCGGCGCTCGCCGCGCTTACCCGCTCGGCGGGCGAAGGCAACGGCAATCTGCTGGCGCTCGCCATCGACGCCGCGCGCGCCAAGGCCACCGTCGGCGAGATTTCAGGCGCGATGGAAAAGGTGTTCGGTCGCCACCGTGCCGAGATCAAGTCCATCACCGGCGTCTACAAGCGAGAGGCAGCGGCGATGTCCAACAAGGTCGAAAAGGTGCAGGCGCTGATCGATGCGTTCGAGGAGGCCGAGGGTCGTCGTCCCCGCATCCTGGTGGCAAAAATCGGCCAGGACGGCCATGACCGCGGCCAGAAGGTGATAGCGTCGGCGTTCGCCGATGTCGGCTTCGACGTCGATATCGGACCGCTGTTCGCAACCGCCGACGAAGCTGCGCGGCAAGCGGTCGAGAACGACGTCCACATTCTCGGCGTCTCCTCGCTCGCCGCGGCACATCTCACCGCGGTGCCCGAACTGAAGGCCGCGCTGAAGAAACACGGCCGCGACGACATCATGATCATCATCGGCGGCGTGGTGCCGCCGCAGGATTACGACGCGCTGTATGCCGCCGGCGCCGAGGCGATCTTCCCGCCGGGCACGGTGATCTCGGATGCCGCCGAGGAGCTGATCCACAAGCTCAACGCCCGGCTCGGCCATAGCGCTGCAGCGGAGTAACGCTGCCGCGCTTGCCCCCTGCCACCTGGAGTTTTTCATGCGCGCCGATCGCTTGATGACGCCTGCCCGCATCATGGCTTTTACCGGCCTGCTGGCCTGCCTCTGCCTGCCCGCCATCGCCGCCGATCCGAAGCCCGACGCGTCGATCAAGAATGCGAGCATCGAGGCGAGCGTCTATCTCGACGACAGGATCAAGGCAGATAGCGCGCTGGCGGCCGATTGCCTCGCCGAAGGCAAGACGTGGATCGACAAGAATGCCGCCGAGGCTGCGGCCGACCGCAAGCAGGAGCCTGACCTCTTCAAGGATCGTGGTGGCTACTCGTTCGAACGCAAATACTCGGAGCGCTCCGTCGTCGACGGCCGCTATGTGAGCGTGCTGCGCGATGACTACATGGACACCCACGGCGCGCATCCGAACTCCGACGTCAACACCATCCTGTGGGACACCACCGCGAAGAAGCGCATCAGCATCCGCCCGTTCTTCACCGAGACCGCAGACAACGGCCCAACCCTGACGGCGATGCGCAAGGCGGTCATCGCCGCGCTCAACGCCGAGAAGAAGCGGCGCGATGCCGGCGAGACCGCAACCGCCGAGTGGTACAAGGAGATGAAGCCGACCCTGCTCAAGATCGGCGCCGTGACGCTGGCGCCGTCGACCGAAGCGGGCAAGAGCTCCGGCCTCACCTTCCACTACCCGCCCTATGCCGTCGGCCCCTACGCCGAGGGCCAATACGTGATCTTCGTGCCGTGGGAGACGCTGAAACCCTATCTGACACCGGAAGGCGCAAAGATCTTCGCCGGCGCACGGCCGAAGGGCGATGCGGACGAGCAGCAATAGTTCGTAGCCCGCATGAGCGAAGCGATATGCGGGGCCGGTTTCCCCTGACATCGCGGAGCCTGTCATCGGGCGCGCGTTCGCGCGACCCGTTGGCTCACCCGGGCTACGGGTGTCTGCACGATTTCTGGATAATGGAAGAATGCCGCTGAGTTGCCCGACGTGTCAAGTAGCCTTGTCGCACGTGCCTTGTCGCACGCCGGCTGCCAGCCGCCGGCTCCTTTGCATGGGGTTGTTTTCGACATTTTGGCAGTGCGCCCCTGCGACGTGCCGATCCGCGTTCCCCTCGCCTGCCATGGCCAGCCGTTGTAAACCAACACCATGACCTCACCGAAGCCTGCCGCTCCCGACATCCGCGCCCTCGCCAAGGACCTCCGTGCCGGCCACCGTGCCGCGCTGGCGCGGGCGATCACACTGGTCGAGAGCCGGCGCAGCGACCACCAGGCGGCGGCGCGCGAGCTGGTGCAGGCGCTATTGCCCGACACCGGCAAGGCGGTGCGGGTCGGCATCACCGGCTCGCCCGGCGTCGGCAAATCGACCACCATCGATGCGCTCGGCATGTTCCTGATCGAGCGCGGCCACAAGGTCGCGGTGCTGGCGGTCGATCCCTCCTCGGCGCGCACCGGCGGCTCGATCCTCGGCGATAAGACCCGGATGGCGCGGCTCGCCGTCTCCGACCAGGCCTTTATCCGTCCCTCGCCCTCCTCGGGTACGCTCGGCGGTGTCGCGGCGAAGACCCGCGAGGCGATGCTGCTGTGCGAGGCGGCCGGCTTCGACGTCGTGCTGGTCGAGACCGTCGGCATCGGCCAGTCCGAGACCGCGGTCTGCGATATGACCGATTTCTTCTTGGCCTTGATGCTGCCCGGTGCCGGCGACGAGCTGCAGGGCATAAAAAAGGGCCTTGTCGAGCTCGCCGACATGATCGCGATCAACAAGGCCGACGGCGACAACCTCAAGCGCGCCAACCTCGCCGCCGCCGACTATCGCAGCGCGCTGCACATCCTGGCGCCGCGCTCCGAGCATTGGCATCCGCCGGTGGAGACCTATTCCGCGCTGACCGGCGCCGGGCTCGACCGGCTCTGGCAGAAGATCCTCGACCACCGTACCGCGATGAACGCCTCGGGCGAGTTCGCCGGCCGCCGCCGGGAGCAGCAGGTGAAGTGGATGTGGTCGATGCTGGAGAGCCGGATGATGGCGCGGCTGCGCTCGGATGCCGCGATCCGCGCCAAAGTGAAGAAGATGGAGGCCGAGGTCGCCGGTGGCCGCATCTCGCCCGCGGTCGCCGCCGAACAGATCGCGGAGATCCTGCATTGAGCGGCAGGCTGCGCATCCTCGTCACCGGCTTCGGGCCGTTTCCGGGTGCGCCGTTCAACCCGACCATGCCGTTGGTGAAGCGGCTGACCGCCCTGCGCCGCCCGGCCTTCGACGACGTCGCGCTGTCGAGCCACATCTTCGACGTCACCTACGCGGCCGTCGATCGCGAATTGCCGGAGCTGATCGCAGAACACCGCCCGCAGGCGCTCTTGATGTTCGGCCTCGCCGGCCGCACCGACTATCTGCGGATCGAAAGCCGTGCCCGCAACGCGGTGACCACGCGCTTCCCCGACGCCGGCCGCCAGCATGCACGCAAGGGATCGATTGAGGGCGGCGCCGATGCGCGCATGTTCGGGCCTCATACTGAAAAATTACTGCGCGCCGCGCTGGCGACCGGGATCGACGCGCGAGCCTCGCGCGACGCCGGCAGCTATCTCTGCAACTATCTGAGCCGGCGCGCGATCGAGGCCGTCAACGGCGACAATGACTTGCGCCTCGCGCAATTCGTCCACGTCCCGCCGCTCGCCCATGACGGCACGGCTGCACCCGGCAAATCATCGATCACGCTGGAAGCGCTCGTCGATGCCGGCGAGGCCATGCTGATGGAACTGGTGAAACTGACCCGGCAGGCCTCGCGCGCGTGAGCGCGCGGATCGGGCGGTGTAAGTACACGTCCCTAGTTGGCATCCTCCAACTCACGCGTACGCAAGCTGCGCATCATTTCAATGAACTCAGGCTCCGCAGGATCGATCTTGCGGAATCTGTAAGGCTCGAACCCAATCATCGGAGGAGGTAGCGCGACGCCCGCTAGCCCGACGGTCAGACTCCCCGTCCAGGTCGTCCCGATGAAATTGACACGGTAGATGCGCCCCTTGTGCAGCAGATGATGGATGGGCACTACCGGCCCAATGGCTCCTTTCTTCGGGCCATTGTCGATGCAGACAACCAGGTCTCCTACGTCAAACACCGGTCTCTCCTCTCAAGCCAGCGGGCGAGCAATACTCCAGACGTCAACCGTAGACCCCGGCAAATACTAAAATTGGATCGAATGACGAGGTCTGCAACGGGTTGAATTCAGTGTCGTCCCGGCGAAGGCCGGGACCCATAACCACGAAAGATCATCGTCGCTGCGATGATGAGTCGCGTTCACAACACAAGCCGCGGCGTATGGGTCCCGGTCTTCGCCGGGGCGGCCTGGGAAGGAGTCGTGGGCCCGCATTCTCCCCGGTGTCAGGCCCGCGAAGGCCGGGCATCCAGTACGCCGCGGCCTCTCGATTCAAGCACCGGCGGCTCTGGAATTCTGGATCACCCGCATGCGCGGGTGACGACACCAAGGAACGACTGTTTGACAACGTGAATCGGTTGCACCCGCGATTAACCCTACCGCCAACAATCGCCGCGCTGCGTCGGCGTGTTCACCATGCCGCGCCGCCTTTCGCGCTACCACTCGACCCGCGAACGTCACCGCTCGCGAATGTTGCGAGGGCCTTGCCCATGGACGTCAACCGCCGCCATCTGATCGGAGTAACCGCCGCCGGCGCAGCCGGCGCGCTTGCGATGTCGCCGGACGCCGCGCGTGCCGCCGCGCCATCGACCGGCTCGCTCGGCCGCGACGTCACGCAATATGGCGTGCACCCCGGCAGCCCGGACGACCAGACCCGCAATCTGCAGCGCGCGATCGACGACGCCGCGCGGGCGCAGGTGCCGCTGGCGTTCCCGCCCGGCGTCTACCGCACCGGCCTGTTGCGGCTTGCGCCCGGCAGCCAGCTAATCGGCGTGCGCGGCGCCAGCCGGCTGGTGTTCAACGGCGGCGCCTCGCTGCTGGAGGGCGAAGGCGCCGGCGGCGTCGTCCTGATGGGCCCTCAGCTTCGACGGCGGCAACGTCCCGCTGCCGAACCGGCGCGGCCTCGTGCACTGCCTGTCCGGCCGCGACATCCGCATCACCGATTGCCGGTTCACCGGCAGCGGCGGCAACGGCATCTGGTTCGAGCAGATGTCGGGCGACGTCAGCAACAACGTCTTCACCGAGATCGCGACCACGGCGCTGGTGTCGTTCGACGCGCTGGGCCTGATGGTGTCGCGCAACACCATTAAGGGCACCAACGACAACGGCATCGAGATCCTGCGCACCGCGATCGGCGACGACGGCTCGATCGTCGCCGACAACCGCATCGAGGACATCAAGGCCGGCCCCGGCGGCTCCGGGCAGTACGGCAACGCCATCAACGCCTTCCGCGCCGGCAACGTGATCGTGCGCGGCAACCGCATCAAGAACTGCGACTTCTCGGCGGTGCGCGGCAATTCGGCCTCCAACATCCACATCACCGACAACAGCGTCAGCAATGTCCGCGAGGTCGCGCTCTATTCGGAGTTCTCGTTCGAGGCCGCGGTGATCGCCAACAACACCGTCGACGGCGCGGCGATCGGCGTCTCCGTGTGCAATTTCAACGAGGGCGGCCGCATTGCGGTGGTCCAGGGCAACATCATCCGCAACCTGCTGCCGAAGCGTCCTGCAGGTACCGACCCGAACGACTGCGCCGGCATTGGCATCTATGTCGAGGCCGACAGCACCGTGACCGGCAATGTGATCGAGAACGCGCCGACCTTCGGCATCGTCGCCGGCTGGGGCAAGTACCTGCGCGACGTCGCGATATCAGGCAACGTGGTCCGCAACGCCTTCGTCGGCATCGGCGTCTCGGTAGTGCCGGGCGCCGGCACCGCGTTGATCAACAACAACATGATCTCGGAAACCCCGCGCGGCGCGGTGGTCGGGCTCGACCATGCCCGCCCGATCACGCCGGATCTGTCGGCAGGCGGCGCCCAGCAATATGCGCAGCTCGTGGTCGGCGCGAACGCGGTGCGGCGCTAGATCCGGAAAAGGGCGAAGCGGTTTTTCCTCGCGACAAGCACGGAGATCACGCTCAAAAAATAAGCGAGAGCGGTCGCCTACAGCGTGTTGCGCAGCAGTGGATAGCGCCGCTGGATGGTGTCGAGATCGAGCACCGGCGGCGGCGGCATGACCGGCGGCATCTCCAGCGGCGGCGCGTCGGCGACCGTGGGCGGCTGCTCCAGCACCTCGGCCGCCGTTTCCAGCGCGGCCGCGACCGCTTTCATCGCCGCCTCGGCCAGGACCGCAGCCTCCGGCCGGCGCGCGGGCGGCGGCGAGATGTGGGGCGGCGGCAGTTTCGACCTGCCGCGGCCGAGCCAGGACAGATCGATCGGCGAATTGTCGAGCGAGGCTTCGCGGGTCAGCAATTCGCGCCAGATGTCGACCGCGGCGCGGGCTTCCCTGATGTTCTCGAGAAAGGCCTGCTCGCTGTGATAGCGCCGCCAGCGCCCGGTATCGAACAGTTCGGTAAGGTGCTCCAGCCTTTGCTCGGCGAGGTTGCACCAGCGTGCAACGATCTCCTGGCCTCTGGCCACGTCGGTCCGATGTGTCATTCAAATTGCCCGCAGGAAAAGAAACGGACGCAGACGCAACCGAACGAACCGAACCGAATCAACTGGACGCGACGCCGATATTCTGTGGAAAAGGTAAATAAAGTCTAACTAAATTCTTAATCGCGAACGGGCGATCGAAGAAGTCCGCTCTACTACGGAGTTTCTCGCTCGAACTGCCTCAAGTCATCGACTTGCCGTGGTGGCGATGCGCACCGCTCCTGGGGCGGAATGATCCACAGCAAACCGTCGCAGCCGTCGCGCGTTTGCCCATCCCGTTGCGATCGGTCGGCGCCATCGCGCCGCGCACCGTCGAGTCCGTCACACAAGGGACCCCCAAAATGAAAGACCCGTCCGGGGGGACAACCGGACGGGTCAAAGCCATATGGGCGCTTGGGGTGGATGGGCGCTCGCGCCTGATATAGCCGGGGAGGGATAAACCGCTCCCACACACATAAGTCGTGAGAGGAAGGCGGACGTTCAAATCGCCGGCGATTTTTTTAACCTTCTCGCGCCGCGGTTCCATCGCACCGTTGCCGGCGTTCGGCGTCGAAAATCACTGCGCAGCACGGCGATTTGCAGCGGAATCCTCCGATGCGATCGACGGGGCGGGTTCATTCGACGTGCGGCTCACGGAAGTGTTATTGCTGTCGGCCTGCGGTGCAGGCTGCGACGGTTTGTCCGCGGCAGAGGCACCGGGCGCACTGGTCGCCGCCATCACCGCGGCAAGCGCGTCCGCCTCCCCTGCACCGAACAGATCGTCACGTCCAGGTGTCCCGAGATCGCGCGCCGTGCTGGTCAGGACCCGTCGCACCTCGGCGGGCTTCAATGCCGGATTGCGTTCCAGCACCAAGGCCGCGATGCCGCTGACGAACGCGGCCGAAAACGATGTGCCCGACATCAGCTGGTACTTGCCGTCGGGCACCGGCACGAGGAGATCGGCGCCCGGGGCCGCCAGCGCGATATGGCTGCCGCGGTTCGAGGCCGCCATCAGCCGGTCGCCGGCATCGGTGCCACTCACCGCGATCACATCGGGATGGGCGGCCGGATACAGCGGCGGCGATGTCGCGCCGGCATTGCCGGCCGCGGCGACCAGCACGACGTCCCGCATCACGGCAGCGGCCACCGCGCGCTCGACCAGGGCGTCCTTCGGTCCGGCGAAGCTCATGTTCACGATCTGCGCGCCATGCGCCACCGCGTAGTCGAGGCTCCTGAGGATCACATAGGAGGTGCTCCCGGCGCCGCCCGCGACCGCACCGAAGGCGCAGATCGCCAGGATCCGCACTTCCGGCGCGCTCCCCGTGAGCCTGACACGCGCCGCAATCGCGCCGGCAATGGCGGTGCCGTGGGCGTTTGGAGCATCCTTGCTGCCGAGCGCATCGAACGTATCGGCGACCGTGTTCGCCAATTCCGGATGGGCGGCGTCGACGCCGGAGTCGATCACGGCAATGGTGACATTCATCCCGCGCGCCAGCTTGTGAGCCGCGGGCAGATGCAGCTGTGTCTGGGCATATTGCGCCGGATCGCTGCCGCCCGACGCCTTATGGTCCTGCAGCGCGTAACGGTAGTTGGGCTGTACGGAGCGGACGCCGGCATCGCTTGCGAGCTCGCGGCTCGCCGTTTCGGCCGAACGATTGCCCAGGATGCGGAACAGGCCGATCGTCGCACCCAGCAGCGCGACATTCTGCGAGGCGATCCGCCTCAACCCATGACGGCGTGCGAGTGCATCTGCTTCCGCCTCCGTCAATGCACCGTCGATTTCGGCCACGAGCTCATTTGGCACGGTTCGCACGCTCGACGCATCCTGTGCATGCAAACTGCCGCCACCGCCGGCCCTGCCCTTCCGCGTTGCGCCCTTGCCGCCGTTGCCGGCGACCGGCCGGTCGGAACATTGGCCTCGATCGCCGTCATCGCAATTAGCGGAGAGACGGGGCGCGGGGCGCACAGGGGGCGGCACGCGCGGTCGCGGCCCATCGTCGGTCCACGACGTGGCCGGGCCACGGTCCACCGATAGCGGCGGCATGCGGCCAACTGGGCCGCCGAACCCGCCGGCGGGATTGCCACCAAGCTTTCCGATGCCGGGATTGGCCCGCAACCCGGGCGAGACCTGTGGCGCGCCGCCACCGGTCGGCGATCGCATGAAATTCTGGGCGGAGGCGGAGCCGGCAACACAGACCAGCAACAATGCTGTGGCTGCGGCGATCGCGTGGTTCGTCGATCTGGTCCGGCCGTTGGCGGCCATGGTGACCTCAACTCGGCGCAGAACCGTCAGCCGCCGATTACGGCGTTTCGACCGCGAGGCTGACGATCTTCTCCTTCTGCAAACGCGCAATCAGCGCAGCGACGCTGCTCTTGTCCATTGCGCGGAACTGCAGCCGGAACATCCCGCCCTTCCCGTCGAGGATCGAGGCCTGGTAATTGTCGAGCAGCGACGTGATGTCGGCGACCCTGGCATCGGGTGTGAAGCGCACCAGCAGCCGGGTCGGCGTCGCCGCCACGCTGGCGCCGAGGTCGCGCGTGATCGGCGCACTGGGCGCGACCGGCGCACTGCGCTCGGCGACATCGAGCGACGCCGTCTGGAACAAGGCCGGCTGGCTGCGCATCAGCACCGCGCCGATCACACCCGCCTGCAACAACACCACGACCGCACCGAGGCCGGACGACCACGCCAGCGTCCGCGGCGACAATTTCGAAAAGAACTCCGAGACAGAGGCCGACATGCGCGCGCCCATCGACGGCTTGTGCTCCGGCTCGGCATCGATCGCGGCGAACAGCTTCTGCATCGCGCGCGCCGAGGGCGCACCGAGGCTCTCGTTGAGGCCGATGGTCTCGGCATATTCCTCGCGAATGACGGCATACTGCCGAGCGAGCTCCGGATCGCTCGCAAGCGCCTCCTCGACGCGGCGCGTGTCACGCGCGTTCAGCGTGCCGGCCGCGTGCCAGGGCAGCAGCATCTCGATATCGTCAGGCTCTTGCACCTTTGTTCTCGCAGCCATCATGGCCAACCTCGCTCGACACCGGCTGCCTTCAGCAACTCGGCAAGTTTCTTGCGCGCATAGAACAGGCGCGTCTTCACGGTATTCTCCGGAATCCCCACGATCTCAGCGACATCTTCCACGGATTTCTCGTGATAGTAGACAAGATCGACAATTTCCCGATGTTCCGCCGATAGTCCCGTCAGGCACCTACGCAGCGTGTCACCGGTGTCCTTCTTCTGCACCACCGTTTCCGGATCGTCGGACGTGTCCTCGATCGCGTTCGCGGCCTCATCGTCCAGCTCGGCGTCCTTCCTTCGCCGCAGCGAAGACAACGCCTTGAACCGGGTAATCGCCAGAAGCCAGGTCGAAACGGCGGATCGTCCCTCAAACTTGCCCGCCTGACGCCACACGTCCAGGAAGACCTCGCTGATGAGATCTTCCGCCACCTGTTCGTCCCGCACGAGCCGAAGCCCGAAGCGGTACACCCTGACATGGTGCCGCCCGTACAGCACCTGCATGGCAAGCCGGTCGCCTTGAGCGATCCGAGCGATCAGAACGTCGTCTGAAGCCGCCTGTGTCGCGCTCAATGCCCGTCTCGCAAAGTTGGTCTGAAGGGGGCGGTGCGTGGTTCGACGCGAGAGCCAAGATTCTTCACATTACGGCAATGTCCGCACTGCATGTGTGATCTATGCCACAGTCGGCGCTTCCAATGAGAAAAAATCAGCCGAGACTCGATGAACGGTATCATAATAGTGGAAACTCTCGCGGACAGGCACCATCCGGCGCGACCATACCAAGGCTTTATCGGCACGCCAGCACCGTCACGAAGTCCGCCACAGCGCAGGCTTGCCGCACATCGCTCCCGTCTCGCCTCTGCGAACGGATTCCCCTTACGAAACAAGGGCGATGACCGGGCTACACCGGGGTAGATTCGGTTCCAAAAGATACCAAACCTAAAGGCTTTCCCACGTAGATTTTCGCCGGACTTCACCAATGGCGAGACCATGGGCAGCGCTGCGTCGTCACTTCCCAGTCCGATCGCGGGCGCATCGGAAAGCGGCCGTCCCAGGCTGACGGCCGAGCGCCTGGCGCGCCGGGCCAAGCAGCGCCGCCAGATCCAGTCGATGATCGCGGCCTGCTTCGTGCTCGACGCCGTCGTGCTGCTGATCTACGCGCATGGCGGCACCACGTCGGCTTGGGTGGCGGCCGCCTACGCGCTGACCGGTCTGTCTTTGGTCGCCGTCTATGTGGTGCTCTCCGAGCGCGGCTTTCACGAGCGCTTCCGCGACCACTATCTGGTCGCGCCGCAATCGGCGATCAACATGGTGAACCTGCTGGTGTTCACCTACATCGCGCCGGAAGTCGGCGTGCTGTTTCTCTGCAACCTGTTCGTGGTGTTCGGCTTCGGCGCGCTGCGCACCTCGGCGCGGCAGACTGCGATCGTCTGGACCGTCATGGTGCTGGGCCTCGCCGCGCTGTTCCTCGGCACCGACAAGGCGATCGGGATGCCGACCGCGACCCGGATCGATCGCCTCGCCACCATGCTGGTGTTCGCGCTGACGATCGGGCGCTGCATGTGCCTCGGCATCTTCTCCAGTTCGATGCAGCAATCGCTGTACCAGAGCGGGCTGAAGCTGAAGGAAGCCTACCGGCGCATCGAGGAGCTCGCGGAGCTCGATGAACTGACCGGCGCCTCCAATCGCCGCAGCATCATGCGCACGCTCGAAGAGGAGATCGCGCGCTGCGCGCGCAACGGCAGCTCCTGCGCGGTCGCGCTGATCGACCTCGACCATTTCAAGCGCATCAACGACGTCTACGGCCATCCGATCGGCGACGAGGCGCTGCGCACCTTCGCCATCGGCATGTTCGCCAACCTCCGCAGCGTCGATCGCTTCGGCCGTTACGGCGGCGAGGAATTTTTGCTGGTGCTGCCCGACCTGTCGCAGGATCAGGCGATGCGCGCGCTCGAGCGGCTGCGCGCGATCATCGCCGATCTCGACTGGAGCGCATTCTCGCCCGGCATGCGGGTGACGATCTCCGCGGGCGTCACGACGCTCAAGCCGCGCGAAAACTCCGATACGTTGCTCGCCCGCGCCGATGGCGCGCTTTACGCAGCCAAGGCCAGGGGACGCAACCGCATCGCCAGCGCCTGAAATCCTTTTCCTCTTCGGCGCCGGAGAAGCCGTCGCCACCGCTCCAGGACAGAGTCATGAGTTTGAAGCCCGAGACCGCCCCCGAAAGTCTGCTCGATGAGCTGCAGACGACGCTCGCACACGGCACCGTCGCACGCCGCGTCGAGACGCTGCGCCGCGTGACCGACCTCTTCATCAACGGCTCGGTGAACTATTCCAACGAGCAGATCGTGCTGTTCGACGATGTTTTCCAATGCCTGCTCGAGCACATCGAAAACTCGGCCAAGGCGCTGCTCGCCGACCGCCTCGCCCCGATCGATACCGCACCGCCGCAGACCATCCGCACCCTTGCCTTCGACGACCTGATCGAGGTCGCGGGCCCCGTGCTGACGCTGTCGCCGCGGCTCGACGACGACACCCTGATCGAAACGGCGCGCAGCAAGAGCCAGGCGCATCTGCTCGCGATCTCGAACCGCAAGATGCTGAGCGGCGCCGTCACCGACGTGCTGGTGCTGCGCGGCAATGACGAGGTGATCCAGAGCGCGGTCAACAATCCCGGCGCGGAATTCACCGAGCGCGGCTTCACCCGCCTGGTCAGCCGCGCCGAGGGCGACGACAACCTGTCGACCTGCGTCGGCCTGCGCCCGAACATCCCGCGGCATCTCTATCTCAAGCTGGTCGCCAAGGCCTCGGACGCGGTCAGGCAGCGGCTTGAGGCTGCCAATCCGCAGCAGGCCAAGGAGATTCCGATCGCGGTGAAGGAAGCGACGCGGCGCGCGCGCTCGGCGCCGGCCGCCGTGACGCCGAACACCACGATCGCGCATGCCTTGGTCAAGTCGCTCTACCAGGATGGCCGGCTCGACGAATTCCAGCTCGCAGCCTTCGCCGAGGCCGGCAAGTTCGACGAGACCAACGCCTCGCTCGCCGCACTCGCCAACGTCTCGGTCAGCGTCGCCGAGAACATGATGATCGAAACCCGCGCCGAGGGCGTCATGATCCTGGCCAAGGTCTCGGGCCTGTCATGGTCGACGGTGCGGGCGATCATCAACCTGCGCGACGACATCTCGGGCGGCGAGCCGACCGATCTGCAGGCTTGCAAGGACACCTATGAGCGGCTGCGGCCGTCGACCGCGCAGCAGGTGCTGCGCTTCCATCGCATGCAGCAGTCCGCGCCAGCGGCCTAGTAGCGTAGCGCCCGGTTTCCCATCAGTGCGCCGACGCTCGCGACGACCGCGGTCGCCAGCGTGTACCAGGTGGCGACGAACAGCGGCGAGTCATCCGTGCAGTGCGACGCGTAGACGGTTGCCGCCAGCCCTGCCGAGAGCAGGCCGGCTATCGCACCGGCGACCGCCGGCCGCGCCGGCGCGCCCTGCCGCAGCCCGTACAACGCGCCGACCAGCAGCGGCAGCGACATCGTGGGGATCGCGGTCATGCAGGCCATCGAATTCTTGCCGATCAGCCGCGTCATCATCGGCGTCCGCTGTGGCATCATCATCTCGCCGCTGATGGCGGCGACGAGGATGGCGGCGGGAATCAGCAGCCACCAGCCGAAGCCGCGCAGCGAAGCCTCCGGGCGCGACAGATGCAGGCTGACCGCGATCGCCGAGGCGGCAAGCGCCAGCGTCACGGCGAATTTCAGGTCGAAGAACGGATTGTGCATCGCGATCATCACGTCGGGCCGCACGCCGAGTTCGGCGAAGAAGATCAGAAGCGAGACCGGCGCCGCCGCCAGTAGTGCCAGCATCAGCGCAACACCGATCGGACGCGAGCGATAGGCATTGTCGGCGGCAAGGGTTCGAATGAGTTGATCGGTGTCCATGCTCATCGATCCCGTAATTTCGCAGTGAGGCTCGCAAGCCCACGATGCAGCGCGACCCGCACCGCGCCCTCGGTCATTGAGAATTTCGCCGCGGTGTCCTTGATCGAGGTGCTGTCGACCGCGATCGATTGCAGCACCTCGCGCTGCCGCGCAGGCAAAGCCTGCAACTGGGCGCTCACCTCGCCCGGCGAGGCCGTCGGTTCCGGCGTTTCCCCGGGCAGCGTCTCGGCGAAATCATCGATGTTGACGAAGATCCGCTTGCCGCGGCGGCGCAGCGCGTCGATCAGCTTGTTGCGCGCGATCGCGAACAGCCACGGCGCGAACGCCGCGCTGGTGTCCCAGGTCTGTCGCTTCAAATGTACCGCCAACAAGATGTCCTGCACGATGTCCTCGGACTGATCGACCGGTTGTCCCGCGCGCGCCAGGCCGCGGCGCGCGGCAGCACGGAGTACCGGCGTGATGGCCTTGAGCAGGCGATGGTACGCCGCATCATCGCCTGAAATGGCCGACCGCATCAGGCCGGTCCATTCATCCTCACGTTCGCGCACGCAGGCTCCTGAATTGCAATTCGGCCGATCTTTCAGTTCGTTACGCGGCATGCCAGACGATCACGAATTCGTGATCTCTATCCTCCGGCAAGACCGCGCCGAGGATCGGCCTCAAAGAATCGCTCCGGCGGGTTTCCAGACGTCACGGCTCATAACACCGATCGGTCCGACAAGCATCGGTGCTGCTGCCTCCGATGGGCCGCTGGGAAGAAATTGCCCAGCTTTTGCCCCCGGATGCCCGAAGATTCCCTTTTTCTGCCCCGGTGTGGACACGCAGCGGGGTCTCTTTTCGCCCTTGGGCGGGCGACATGGGGAGATCATCAAATGAAGATCAAAGCCAGCGGGCGCTTGGCATTGATGGTTGCGACAGGACTGACAGGGCTTCTCGTGTGTCTTGCGGCTCCGTTGCCGGCGCATGCGGCCGGTTCGGACGCATCGGCGTCGAAATCCGACAGCGCAACGACCGACAAGTCCGCCGGGCAGAGTTCGCGGCATGGCCGGCGCTCGGCGCGCCACCGGTCCTCCAAGACCGTTGAAAAGACCGCCGACAAATCCGACAGCAAGAAGGCCACCAACAACGACGCCGGCAGGGTCACCTCGGCAGGCATTCCCGCCACCGTCGCCAACGCCAATGCGGAGCTGACCTCCGGCGACGACAATGCAGCGGCGACGCCGGTGAAAGCCAATGTGTTGATTGCCGCGGCCGACAAGCCCGCAGACCAGTCCGACGGTAATGTGGTCGCATCCGACCAGCTCAACGAGGTCGACCGCGCCCTGCAGCAGGAGCAGCCGGCGGAACAGCCGCAGCCGGCCCAGCCGCAGACCGCTCAACAGGAGGCATCGCCGGCGCCGCCGCCGACGGTTGCCGTGGCTGCACCCAAGCCGGCCCCGGTTCTGGCGAGCAGCGACAGCGCGAGCTGGGACCAGACCTCGCTGATCGGGAAGATCTTCATCGGGTTCGGCGCTTTGCTCACGGTGGCCTCCGCCGCGCGCATGTTCATGGCCTAGCGGAGGCACCTGCGGTGCGGCGCGGGGGGCGCCGCACCGCAGCCCAAAGCCTCGTTTCAGCCACTTGAAGCGCATCCCGTCAGCGGGCACATTGCCCGGCAAATCAGGCACGGGGTTTGCGTCCATGGCTACGTTCGAATTCATCATTGTCGAAAGCAAGGGACCGGTCGGCGTCATCACGCTGAACCGGCCGAAAATGCTGAATGCACTCTCGTTCGGCGTGTTCCGCGAGATCGCCGCGGCGGTCGATGATCTCGAGGCCGACGACAAGATCGGCTGTATCCTGATCACCGGCAGCGAGAAGGCCTTCGCGGCCGGCGCCGACATCAAGGAGATGCAGCCGAAAGGCTTCATCGACATGTTCAACAGCGATTTCACCGCCATCGGCGGCGACCGCGTCGCCCGTTGCCGCAAGCCGACCATTGCCGCGGTCGCGGGCTATGCGCTCGGCGGCGGCTGCGAGCTCGCGATGATGTGCGACATCATCATCGCCGCCGACACCGCCAAGTTCGGCCAGCCGGAAATCACCCTCGGCACCATTCCCGGCATCGGCGGCACGCAGCGCCTGACCCGTGCGATCGGCAAGTCGAAGGCGATGGACCTCTGCCTGACCGGGCGGATGATGGATGCGGCGGAAGCCGAGCGCTCGGGCCTCGTGTCGCGGATCGTGCCGGCCGACAAGCTGCTCGAGGAGGCGCTCGCGGCAGCCGAGAAGATCGCCTCGATGTCGCGCCCGGCGGTCGCGATGGCCAAGGAAGCCGTCAACCGCGCGTTCGAGACGCCGCTCGCAGAGGGCATGAATGTCGAGCGCAATCTGTTCCACTCGACCTTCGCGCTCGAGGATCGCTCCGAGGGCATGGCGGCGTTCATCGAGAAGCGCAAGCCGGTCAACAAGAACCGCTAAAGCATGATCCGGAAAAGTGCGAAGCGGTTTTCCGGACAAGATCATGCTCAGACAACAGGCTAAAGCGCGATGATCTCATCGCGCTTTAGCCATTCGGCTCCGTTGCAATGCCGCGGTGACGAGCGCGCGATAGGCGCGCTCGGCGAAATGCGTCGGCTTGTCGAGACCGAGCCGCGCCAGGCATTCGCGGTCGGCGGCATCGGGCGGATGCCGCATGCCCTGCCACAGCAGGCCGGCGAGTTGCAGCGGCGTGTGCTGCGCCTGCTGCAAGATCTGCAAGGCCGGAATCAACCGCTGCTCGACATCGGTGAAGTCGCTGCCGAACGGGAATGACGGCAGCAGCCCGGCATGCGCGCGCGGGCCTCAGCGCATCGCCGATGCGCTCGGGATAATTTTCGCGATGCGCAGCAGGAATCTCGTAGCTGCGTTGCAGCTTGCCGGCATCCTTTGCCCGCCGCATCAATTCGCCCTGGAAGCGGGAGTCCGAGACCTGCAGCATCGCGGCGATCACGTCGGCATCGGATTTCCCCCTGACGTCGGCAACGCCATATTCCGTGACAAAGACATCGCGCAGATGCCGCGGGATGGTCTCATGTCCATAGGACCAGCGGATGTTCGACTGCGCCTGCTTGCCGGACTGACGGGTCGCCTCCAGCGCCAGCACAGAACGTGCGCCCTCGAGCGCGAATGCCTGCGCCACAAAATTATACTGGCCGCCGACCCCGCTCACGACCTGGCCGTTCTCGAGACCGTCCGAGATCGCAGCGCCGAGCAGCGTCGCCATCATCGCATTGTTGACGAAGCGCGCATCGACCCGGGCGCGACGCTTGCCGTCCTCGTCGCCGAAGATCTCGTTGGTGAAGGAAACCGGCATCATCTGGATTCGCGCCAGCTGCTCCGGTGCCATCTCGCGCAGCGCCCGGTAGAATGATGGCGGGCCCAGGAAGAATGCGCCGTGCAGGATCACGCCGCCGACCTCGCGCTTGAGGATGCCGGCGTCGATCAACCCGAGGAACGCCTCGAACAGCATCTCGCTGACGCCGTAGAGACCCTTTTCGAACGACCCGGTCTCGGCCGCGGCGAGTTGCCTGGTACCGGGCGCAAGGCGCTGCATGATGCCGTGGAATTGGGCGTTGTCGCGATGGCGGACCACGAGCCCCTGCGCCAGCGCGTCGCCGACCTGCCCGATGCCGATCTGCAACGTGCCGCCGTCGCGGACCAGACCGGCGGCGTGCAAGCCGATCGCATATTTGGTGTCGCTGATCGGCTCGGACGGAGGCGCGAACAGCGGGAAATCGGTCTCGGGACTGTCGAGCACCGCGGCGAATTCATCCGCCGGCAGGTCGCCGGCGCCGGGCATGAAGGGCAGCTCGGAATTGACCTGGCCGATCAGCTTGAACGACGCCCGCCCCTGCGCACGGGCGCGCAGCACGTCGAGCGTGGTGTCGGTGTTGCAGCTCAGGCTGTAGCGCGGCACGCCGTCGACCATGCGCTTGGCAACGAGCTGAGGCACGACATTCAGTCCGCGCGACAACAAATATGACGCCGCATGGGTGTAGTTGGCGGAAATGTAGTGCTGTTGCGCGAATGGCTGGTGCAGCCACTGCCCCGCGAGGAAGAAGAACTCGATCACCTTGATGTTGGGCGGAAGTGCGCCGTGATGCAGCGCATCCGCGTAGGCGAGATCTGGATAGCCGCCGAACAGGCGATCGATCACCGGTCCGATGAAGCGCCGTTCGAGCAGGCTCTTCGGCTTCGGCTTTTCCAGCGTCAGCGCGGAGAACAGCGTCAGGTTGATGGAGCGGTCGGCCACTGCTCGCGCATACAGCGCGTTGACGATGTGGTTGGCCTTGCCGAGGCCGAGCGGCAGCCCGACCACCAGTTCGGTTCCGACGTCACGAATGATGTGCTCCGCGATCGCCTCGGGGTCGGAGAAGAATATCGGCATCAGCAATGGACCCGGACGAGACGGTGGATAACCGGCATCGTTGAATCGACGGCCGGCGGTTCAAACTTATACTTCATATGACCGATACGTGCGCCTGTGACGAACCGGCAACAGACAAGAACTGAAATGATGTGCAGATGTCGCGCGGCGGTTTGTCTGTGGCGGCACCGCCCCGTAAACAGGTAGATGTGTCGGCGGCGTCGGCGGGGGCGCACTGCCGGAGTATTGGTTTGCGGGATCACATGGTTGAGCGTGCCGCGAGGGTCGGCGACGTAGCGAGGCGCGTGCTTTTGTCGGGCATCGGCCTTGGCGCGCTGGCATGTGCGCTGCTGACGGAGACCGCGGCACGCGCCGAGAGCCTGCCGGACGCCCTGGTCAAGGCGTATCAGACCAATCCGCAACTCAACGCCGAGCGGGCGCGCCAGCGTGCGACCGACGAGAACGTGCCGCAGGCGCTGGCCGGCTACCGTCCCCAGATCATCGCCGGCCTGTCGGTTGGTCTGCAAGCGGTGCGCGACCAGCTGCCCGGCAATGTGATCCAGACCGCAACGCTGAAGCCGTGGCAGATCGGCGTCACGGTGACGCAGACCCTGTTCAACGGCTTCAAGACCGCCAACAGCGTCCGCGTCGCCGAGTTGCAGGTGCAGTCCGGCCGCGAGGCGTTGCGCAATGTCGGCCAGGGTGTGCTGCTCGACGCGGTCACCGCCTACACCAACGTCCTGGCCAACCAGACCCTGGTCGAGGCGCAGCGCGCCAACGTCGCCTTCCTGAAGGAGACCCGGGCAATCACCGAACGGCGCCTTAATGCCGGCGACGTGACGCCGACCGATACCGCCCAGGCCGAGGCGCGGCTCAACCGCGGCCTTGCCGATCTCAACGCCGCCGAGGTCAATTACGCGATCAGCCAGGCCACCTATGCGCAGGTGGTCGGCAACGCACCATCCCAGTTGCGCCCGGCCGAGACCATCGACCGGCTGTTGCCGCGCAGCCGCGAGGATGCGATCGCGCTCTCGCTCCGCGAGCATCCCGCCGTCACCGCGGCAGGCTTTGACGTCGACGTTGCCTCGACCTCGATCCGCGTCGCCGAGAGCAGCCTGATGCCGAATGTCTCCGTGCAGGGCAGCGTCAGCCGCAGCCGCGACACCGACACCACGCTCGGCAGCTTCGGCACCGATCAAGCCTCGGTGATCGGTCAGGTGACGCAGCCGATCTATGACGGCGGCACCGCCGCATCGCAGACCCGGCAGACCAAGGAAGTCGCGGCGCAGAGCCGGCTGGTGCTGGATCAGGTCCGCAATCAGGCCAAGACCGCCGTGGTCAGCGCGTGGGTCGCCAATGAGGGCGCCAAGATCGCGGTGTCGGCTTCCGAGTCCGAGATGAAGGCCGCGGAGGTTGCGCTGGCTGGCGTGCAGAAAGAAGCCGCGGGCGGCCAGCGCACCACGGTCGACGTGCTCAACGCGCAGCAGGATCTGATCACCGCGCGAGCACGGCTGATCGGTGCGCAGCGCGACCGCGTGATCGCCTCCTACACGCTGCTCAGCGCGACCGGGCGCCTCGACGTCAAGACGCTGAACCTGAAGACGCCGGACTATCTGCCCGAGGTGCACTACCATCAGGTGCGCGACGCCTGGCACGGCCTGCGCACGCCGTCGGGACAATAGGCATCGTGGAACCGTTCGCACCGCGAACGGGCCCTTCCCGCCCGCTCTCTCCGCCGATAACCTCCGCCCCCGCCGGCAACCCATAATGCCGGCGCGCGTATGACGCGCATAACAGCCGAGCACGCAGGGAGACGTCCAATGCTGACGCGACGCGATATGATGCTGGCTTCCATCGCAGCCGGAGTGACCATGACCAGCAGCAACGCATTTTCCAAGGCAGCGCAGCCATCGACCGCGGTGAATTTCGACATGCCCGCCGGGGCGTGCGACTGCCACACCCATATCCATGGCGACCCCGAGAAATTCCCGTTCTTCGCCGGCCGCGTCTACACCCCGGAACCGGCCTCGCCGGAGGAGATGAGCGCGCTGCACAAGGCGCTCCATGTCGAGCGCGTGGTGATCGTGACGCCGAGCGTCTATGGCCCCGACAATTCGTCGACCCTGTTCGGCATCACGGCCCGCGGGCCGACCGCGCGCGGCGTCGCCGTGATCGACGACAAGACCAGCGAGAGCGATCTCGATGCCATGAACAAGGCCGGCTTCCGCGGCATCCGCCTCAACCTCGCGACCGGCGGCGTCAACGATCCCAATGTCGGCCGGCAGCGCTTCTCGGCCGCGATCGAGCGGATGAAGGCGCGCGGCTGGCATGTGCAGCTGTTCACCAGCCTCGCCATGATCTCCGCAATCAAGGACCTTGTCGCTACAGCGCCGGTGCCGGTCGTGTTCGACCATTTCGGCGGCGCCGAGGCCGCCCTCGGCACGGACCAGCCGGGATTTGCCGACCTGCTCGCGCTGGTCAAATCCGGCAAGGCCTATGTCAAGATTTCCGGCGCCTACCGCGCCTCCAAGCTCGCGCCCGATTATGCCGACGCCACGCCGCTGGCGCAGGCGCTGATCGCGGCCAATGCCGAGCGTATCGTCTGGGGCACCGACTGGCCGCACCCGGATTCGGTGACGCCGCAAGGCAGGAAGGTCACCGACGTGACGCCGCTGTTTCAGATCGACGACGGCCGCCTCCTCAACCAGCTTCCGGTCTGGGCGCCGGATGTCGCGATCCGCAAGGCGATCCTGGTCGACAACCCGGCACGGCTCTACGGCTTCACCTGATTCCTTCTGAGCTAGCGCTCGCGCGGCCGGCGCGAGAAATAGAAGATCAAGACCGGCAGCGTGATCAGGATCACCAGCGGCGCCAGCATCATGCCGGTGACAACGACGATGGCGAGCGGCTTCTGCACCTGCGAGCCGATGCCCTCCGACACCGCCGCCGGCAACAGGCCGACGCCCGCCACCACGCAGGTCATCAGCACCGGACGCAGCTGCAGCTCGCCGGTGCGGATCACCGCGCGCATCCGGTCGTAGCCCTCGTCGATCAGCTGGTTGAACTGCGACAGGATGATGATGCCGTCCATCACCGCGATGCCGAACAGCGCGATGAAGCCGATCGCCGCCGAGACGCTGAACGGAATCCCCGAGATCAGAAGCCCGAGCACACCGCCGAAGATCGCCATCGGGATCACGCTCATCGCGAGCATGGTGTCGACCATCGAGCCGAAATTGAAGAACAGCAGCACCGCGATCAGCGCGAGGCTGATCGGCACCACGATCGACAGCCGCCTGATCGCATCCTGCAGATTGCCGAACTCGCCGACCCACTCGACGCGCGATCCCGGCGGCAGCTGCACCTGCTCGTCGATCTTCTGCTGCGCCTCCCGGATCGCGCTGCCGAGGTCACGCTCGCGGACCGAGAACTTGATCGGCAAATAGCGCTCCTGCTGCTCGCGGTAGATATAGGCAGCGCCGGAGATCAGGTTGATCGAGGCCACTTCGGAGAGCGGTATCTGCGTGATGCCGCCGTTGGCGTTCGCCACCCCGATCCGCAAGTTCTGGATCGCCTCCGCGCTCTTGCGATATTCCGGCGCAAGGCGGACGATAATCGGAAAGTGCCGGTCGCTGCCGGGCTCATAGAGGTCGCCGGCGCTGTCGCCGCCGACCGCAACCCGGATCGTGGCGTTGATGTCGCCCGGCGACAGGCCATAGCGCGCGGCGCGCGCGCGATCGACGTCGATCTGGATGGTCGGCTGGCCGAGCGAGGTGAACACCGCAAGATCGGTGACGCCCTGCACCGTCGACAGCACCGACTTGATCTTGTTGGCGGTGTCGGTCAGCGCCTGCAGATCATTGCCGTAGAGCTTGATCGAGTTCTCGCCCTTCACGCCGGACACCGCTTCCGACACGTTGTCCTGCAGATACTGCGAGAAATTGAATTCGACGCCCGGGAATTTCTCCTGCAACTGCGCCAGCAATTGCGCGGTCAGCACGTCCTTGTCGTGAGTATTTGGCCATTCGCTGGCCGGCTTCAGCGGCGCGAAGAATTCGGCGTTGAACAGGCCGGCCGCATCGGTGCCGTCGTCGGGACGGCCGTGCTGCGACACCACCGATACCACCTCGGGACGGCTGCGGATCAGCTTCCGCATCTCGTTGACATAGGCATTGCCCTCCTGCAGCGAGATCGTCGGCGGCAGCGTGGCGCGGATCCACAGATTGCCCTCTTCCAGCTTGGGCAGGAATTCGAGGCCGAGGAAGCGCGCGAAGATGATGGTCATGACCACGAGGCCGGCCGCGCCGGCCATCACTAGCTTGCGGTTGGCGATCGCCCAGTTCAGCACCGGCAGGTAGATCGCGTCGAGCTTCTTGACGATCCAGGTCTCGGTCTCGTGGATATGCGCCGGCAGGATGATCGCGCTGAACGCCGGAGTGACCGTGAACGTCGCCAGCAGCCCGCCGGCCAGCGCGTAAGCATAGGTGCGCGCCATCGGGCCGAAGATGTTGCCTTCGACGCCGGACAGCGTGAACAGCGGCAGGAACGCCGCGATGATGATCGCCGCGGCAAAGAAGATCGAGCGCGACACATCGGCGGCCGCCGACAGGATCGCGTGGCTCTTCATCCCCATCACCGTGTCCTCGGAGATGTGGCTTCGCTCGTGTTCCGACAGCGCGGTGGTCTGCGACAGCCGGCGGAAGATCGCCTCCACCATGATCACGGTGGCATCGACGATCAGGCCGAAATCGATCGCGCCGACCGACAGCAGATTGGCGGATTCGCCGCGCAGCACCAGGATGATCACGGCGAAGAACAGCGCGAACGGGATCGTCGCACCGACGATCAGCGCGCTGCGGAGGTCGCCGAGGAATATCCACTGCAACAGCACGATCAGGAGGATGCCGACCACCATGTTGTGCAGCACGGTGTGGGTGGTGAGCTCGATCAGGTCCTTGCGGTCGTAGATCCGCTCGATCTTCACGCCGGGCGGCAGGATCGAGGAATGGTTGATGTCGTGGACCAGCTGCTCGACGCGGGTAATCGTCGGCGAGCTCTGCTCGCCGCGGCGCATCAGGACGATGCCCTGCACGATGTCGTCGTCATTGTCGAGGCCGGCGATGCCGAGCCGCGGCTTCTCGCCGATCGTGACATGGGCGATGTCGCGCACCAGCACCGGATTGCCGCCGGACTGCGAGACCATGGTGTTGGCGAGGTCGTCGATCGAGCGGATCAGGCCGACGCCGCGCACCACGGCCGATTGCGAACCGATGTTCACGGTGTTGCCACCGACATTGATGTTTGCGTTGGACACCGCCTGCAGCACCTGCGGCAGCGTCAGTCCGTTGGCGACCAGCTTGTTGAAGTCGACCTGGATCTCGTAGGTCTTGGTCTTGCCGCCCCAGCCGGTGACGTCGATCACGCCGGGCACCGCGCGGAAGCGGCGCTGCAGCACCCAGTCCTGCAGCGTCTTGAGGTCGAGCACGCTGTAGTTAGGCGGTCCCTTCAGGCGGTAGCGGAAGATTTCGCCGATCGGGCTGAGCGGCGAGATGCCGGGCAGCACGTTGCCCGGCAGCGGCGCGAGCTGCGACAGGCGGTTGAGCACCTGTTGCAGCGCCTCGTCATAGGTGTAGTCGAAGGAGAACTGCAGCTTGACGTCGGAAAGGCCGTACAGCGAGATGGTACGGATGGTCTTGAGGTTCTTGATGCCGGCGACCTGGGTCTCGATCGGGATCGTGATGTAGCGTTCGATCTCCTCGGCCGAGAGGCCCGGGCTCTGCGTCACGATATCGACCATCGGCGGGGTCGGATCGGGATAGGCCTCGATGTTGAGCTGCTTGAACGCGAGCAGGCCGCCGATCAAGACGGCCACGAACATGGCCACCATCAAGTAGCGGCGATTGACGGCAAGGGCGACGAGGCGATCCATTCAGATCGACGCTTTCAACTGGATGGGAATTTTCTTATTGAGCGTGATCTCCGCGCAAACGCGTTGCGCGTTTGTCGCGAGGGAAAACCGCTTCCCACTTTTCCGGATCATGCGCTTAGGTGCCTGATGCGGCGCGGTCGATGAAGAGGCTTCCCTTCGTCACGATCTGCTCGCCCGGCTTGAGGTTGCCGGCCACCTCGACGAGGTCGCCATTGATGAGGCCGGGCTTGATCTGACGCAGCTCGATGGTCTTGTCGTCGGCCCTCGCGACCCAGAGCCGAACCTGGTCGCCCTCGTAGATCAGCGCCTGCTTCGGCACGCCGACTGCCGGGTGATCGCCCTTCGAATACAGCGTCACATTGGCGAACATCTCGGGCTTCAGCCGCTTGTCGGCGTTGTCGATGGTGGCGCGAACCAGGAGCCGGCGCGAGGTCGCGTCGATCGCCGCGGCGACATAGTTGACCCGGGCGTTCAGCGTCTTGCCCGGCAGCGCCATCACGCTGAAGGTAAGGTCCTGGCCGACCGCGACATTGTCTGCGTCGGATTCGCGGACAAAGGCGATCAGCCAGACCGTCGACAGATCGCCGATCACGTAGACCGGGTCGCTGGCACCGGTCGAGACATACTGGCCGGGACCGGCCTTGCGCTGGACCACGGTGCCGCCGATCGGCGCGAACACCGTCGTCTCCGGATTGAGGCGGCCCTTCTGCCGCAGCGTCGTGATGTCGTCGTCGCCGAAGCCGAGAATGTGCAGCTTGTTCTGCGCCGCTTCCAAAAGCGTCTGCGCCGAGCGCGCATCGTTCTGCGCTTGCACCAGCGCGGTCTGGGCCTGCTGATAATCCTTCAGCGGGATCGCCTTGCCCTCGGACAGATCCTTGGCGCGCTTCTCCTGGATCTGCGCCAGGTCGAGCGCCGACTGCGCCTTGTTGAGGCCGGTCATCGCCGCGATGTAATCGTTCTGCGCCTGCACGGTGTCGGCCGCCTCGATCACGAACAGCGGCTGGCCCTTCACAACGGCATCGCCCGGCCGCACCATGAGGCGGGTGACACGCCCGGTATAGGGCGAATAGACCGGGGTGGAGCGGTCCTCATCGATGCCGATCTTGCCCTCGGTCACCAGCTCGGAGCGGAAAGTGTGCTCGCTCACGGTCTGGAAGGTCAGGCTGGCCCACTCGGCCGCCGACGGCGCATAGCGCGCGCCGCCCTTGCGGGACTGGCTAGAGACTTCCGAAGATGTCTGCTTTTCCGAGCCGAAACGCGTGTAGCCATAGGCACCCGCGCAGGCAACCGCCAGCAGCGCCGCGGCCACGACCAGGCGCGGACGGCTAAAGCTCTGCATTCTCTTAGTAAACTCTTTCACCATGCGGTCCGCGGGGTCGATCGTTGCAGCATCCGGCGGGACGGCCCCAGCGGTGCGCTAATAGTGCTGAATTGGCGTATCAAACAACCTAAAAATCGCCATTCGGCGACGCCTGTCGTTAAAGTTTGCATAGCCTGAACGGCAGCTGAATGTCTCATCCGGGAAACTCCGGGGCAGGAAACTCCGGAGGGTGACTGCCGAGCGGCATGGCCGGACGGGACCAATGGGCCGGTGTGCTGGACAGCACTGCGGCATGCCGGACCGAGCTCAGCGTACCAAAGCCGGACGGCAGCCGTTCGATGAAGCGCTGCACCGCATCCGCCTTCAGGTCCACGGTCGCAAGGCCTCCTTCGAGGCGGCCAAGATTCCACAGCCAGCGCCCGGTCTGCGCCAGCGATACCCGGACGTGCCAGCTGCCGCCTTCGCGGGCCTGGCGGGCCTTCGCCATCATGGCACCGAACGCCATGAAATATCCGGTGGCGTGGTCGAGCATCTGGGCCGGCAATTCCTTCGGCCCGTCCGTGCCGGCCGCCTGCCCTTCGGCATGATTGAAGCCGGTCGTGGTCTGCACCAGCGAGTCGAAGCCGCGGCGCCCGGCCCATGGTCCGGCATGGCCATAGGCCGACAGCGTCACATAGACGATCCCGGGATTGATCCGCGCCGCTTCCTCCGGCGAGAAGCCGAGCCGCGCGATCGCCTGCGGCCGATAGCCCTGCGAGAGAATATCGGCCTGCGCCACCAGACCCTGCATCACGCCCCGCCCCTCTTCGCTCCGCAGCTCGAGGAAGCTCGTGAGCTTGCCGCGGCCGGTGTCGATGGTGAGCCAGGGGATCGCCGGCAGATCGGGACCGGAAATCAGCAGCACCTCGGCACCATGCGCCGCGAGCGTGCGGCCAGCGACGGGACCGGCGATCACGCGCGACAGATCGAGCACACGGATGCCGGCCAGCGGCCGGCTGCCGGCGGGCCACGGCTTCGGCGCGGCTTCGCCGATCTTCTCGATCGAGATCAACGGCAGTTTGGCCAGTTCTTTGGCATGCGGCGTCGCCGACCATTCGTCGTGCGAGCGCATCAAGGCGACGACGCCGCCGGCGGCGTAGGCCGCTGTCTCGAACGCCTCGCCGTCCCATTGCAGCAGCGCGGCCTGGACCTCGTCGCGCTCAGCGTTGCAGCCGAGCACCCTGCAGACGGCGTCGCGATGATGCGGGAAATTGGTGTGCAGGCGGACGAAGCGGTTGTCTTTGACACGATAGACGCCGGCGATCTTGTCCCAGGCCGGCGGCGGCGGCTTGTCGTCGACGCGCAAATAGCGCTCGCTGCGGCATTCGACGACGGCATGGCGGATGTCGACCGCGACCTCTTGCTGCTCGCCGCTGCGGGCCTTCCAGATCTCGGCCGCGGCAAGGCCGGCTGCTGCGATCGGCGCCTGCGCTGCCGCCGCGACCCGAAACGACGACGGCAGCTGCGGCTCGCTGCCGGTCAATGTGACCGCATCGAGCGCGGCCGGCGCGCCGCCGGCGCCGGTCCAGACATCGGAAAGGATTTCACGAATGTCCTGCATGCGCATACCCGTTTGCGATTATTCTATGCCCGAGCATGATGACAAAAAGGCGGTGCCCGATCCCAACAATCATTTCCGGCCCTGCCCTATATCCAGCTCTGCCTGACCACACAGGAGTTGCAATGGCTGCCATCGATCCTCTCACCGCCGGCGCTGTCTTCCTCGCGACCGCAGCGACCGACGCGGTCTATGTCATGTTCACCTCGGCGGTCGTGGCGCGCAAGCGCGTGCCGGCGGCGACCTGGAGCAGCGTCTGGTATGTGCTGTCCTCCTATGCGGTGATCAGCTACACCGAAAACTGGCTCTACGTCGCCTTCGCCGCCCTCGGCTCGTGGGTCGGCGCCTACGCATCGATCACCTTCCTGCACCGCCCGCCGGGCGGACCGCCGGTCGGCGCCGCGGTGGAGTAGCATGCAGCGGCTGAGGAAGTCATCCGCCATCGATGCGACGGTGAGACCCGCCCGACAGGGACCAGCTGTAAGCTACGTGTCAGCATTGGCGTGTAGGCTACACGTTCGCATTCGCGCGACATCAGTCGATGAACCGACTGGATGGACACTGGCGTTCACGCCGTGGTCTCAGACAACCCATACGCCGCAGCGCACGTTGTAGCGGGGCTCGCCGTTGCAAGAGTGCATAGCAATTTGCTTCGGTGGTTAAGTCCCAGGCGTCGTCCCGGCGAAGGCAGGGACCCATACGCCGCAGCGGATGTTGTGGATGGCACTCGTCGTTCCAGCATCGCGTAACCATTTGCAACGGTGGTTATAGGTCCCGGCCTTCGCCGGGACGACGATGAGTGTGTGGCGTGGCTTCTGAGTCAAACTTCCGCATTCTCGCGACATGATTTGTCCGAGCTTTGCATCTCGTTCTGCCCTCTCATCATAGAGGGCGCAGGGAAAGCCGGGTGCCGATCGCACCCATGGGCCCCGAGCAATGGGTAGAAAGCTCGGGGCTAGGACCACAGGTGTAACCGGAGCAATCCGGCTTTCCCTGCGCGATGGGTTACGGCTTATACGTGCTCTCCCCGGCGAGACTGGGCTTTGTTGTCACCGTCTTCGCAACGACGCATTCACGTCCTGCGAAGAGACACCTGCCGCTAGGGCGTCAGGCCTGCACGATTTCGCCGTCCGCCTCATGCGCACTCGTCAGTTGCGCAATCGGCGTCCACCGCATCTCGACCCACGTTCGTGACGACCGCGAAGCGCCCTCGATCGGGTGAGACACACATATTGAACATCTGAGTTGGGTCTGCCGTCAAGTCAAATTCCGAAAAGCCGAAGAAAATATTCGGGGATCGACGGCAGAGGATGGGATTGTTTCGTTTCGCTCGCGATAACGTGGATAGATGATACGGTCATCCTGAGGTGCGCGCGCTTGCGCGCCTCGAAGGATGCACGGCCCCGCTGGCAGTCGCGCGGAAAAAGCCGGGCCGTCGCTCTTCGAGCGGCCGCTCCGCGGACTCCTCAGGGTGACGGTGAGAGAGCCGTCGCACGCGGTTCAATGAAAATCGCGGGACGGCGGCAGGATGCGGACGTTGCGTGGGTGGCGGATCTTTTGCGGCGAGTTGTCGCCGTGATCGCGGCGGTCGTCGTTGAGCGGCTCGATCAGCGCCGGGCCCGCCGGCACCGGATGCTTGCGGCTCAAGGATTCGTTGGCGAGGCCGATCAGATCGTGGGAGCGATCGGTCATGCGCTGCGCCACCAGATGCGTCACGCCCTCCGGGCTGCTCTGGATATAGCCCTCGACCAGGATCAGGCGCGCGCCCATCACCTCCTTGCGGTACTGCTCCATCACCTTCGGCCACACCACGATGTTGGCGATGCCGGTCTCGTCCTCCAGTGTCATGAACACGACGCCCTTGGCGCTGCCCGGCCGCTGCCGCACCAGCACGACGCCGGCACAGCGGACGCGGCGGCGGTCGTTGCTCCGGTTGATGGTGTGACAGGCGACGACGCGCTCCTTTGTAAAGGTGTCGCGCAAAAACTCCATCGGATGGCCCTTCAGTGACAGGCGGATGGTCTGATAGTCGGCGACCACCTGCTCCGGACGCGGCATCTCCGGCAGCGGCTTGGCGCCCTCATCCGGCTGCTCGCGTGCGGTGGCGGCCTCGAACAACGGCAGCGGCACGTCGTCGGGCAGCCGGCGCACCGCCCACAGCGCCTCGCGGCGGTCGAGCCCGAGCGAGCGGAACGCATCGGCGTCGGCGAGCAGGATCAGCGCGCGCTTGGGCAGGCCGGTGTCGCGCGCGAAGTCTTCCAGCGAGGTGAACGGCCGGCGGTTGCGCGCGGCAACGATGCGGTCGGCCCAGTCTGTCTCAACACCGTCATTCCGGGGATCGCGGAGCGAGAACCCGGAATCTCGAGATTCCGGGTCTGGTGCTAGCGCACCATCCCGGAATGACAGTTGAAGCTGTTTCAGCCTCTCCTCGTCCTCATCCACCCAGTGAAATCCGTCGATCTGGCGAAAGCCGAGCCGCACCGCGCAATGATCGCCGACCTTCTCCTCGAGCGTGTTCTGCGCAAAGCTGAAGGAGACATCGACTTCGCGCACCGTGATGCCGTTCTTGCGGGCGTCGCCGACGATCTGGGCCGGGGCATAGAAGCCCATCGGCTGCGAGTTGAGCAGGCCGCAGCAGAACGCATCCGGATGATGGTGCTTCAGCCATGAGGAGATGTAGACGAGTTGGGCAAAGCTCGCGGCATGGCTTTCCGGGAAGCCGTAACTGCCAAAGCCCTTGATCTGGTCGAAGCAGCTGCGGGCGAAATCCGGATCGTAGCCGCGCGCCACCATGTTGCCGACCAGCTTCTCCTCGTAGCTGCCGATGGTGCCGAGATTGCGGAAGGTCGCCATCGAGCGGCGCAGGCCATTGGCTTCCTCAGAGGTGAAATGGGCCGCCTCGATCGCGATCCGCATCGCCTGCTCCTGGAACAGCGGCACGCCGAGCGTCTTGTGCAGCACGTTGTAGAGTTCGTCCTTGTCGCCCTGGTCGGGCGCTGGCGATGGATAGCTGACCTTTTCCTGGCCGTTCCGCCGGCGCAGATAAGGATGCACCATGTCGCCCTGGATCGGCCCCGGGCGCACGATCGCGACCTCGATGACGAGATCGTAGAAGGTACGCGGCTTCAGCCGCGGCAGCATGTTCATTTGCGCCCGGCTCTCGACCTGGAACACGCCGAGCGATTCACCGCGGCACAGCATGTCGTAAACTTTCTTGTCGTCCTGCGGGACCGAAGCTAGCTCCCAGTGCTCGCCCTTGTGGTCGGCGATCAGGTCAAAACATTTGCGGATGCAGGTCAGCATGCCCAGCGCCAGCACGTCGACCTTCATCATGCTAAGGGCGTCGACGTCGTCCTTGTCCCATTCGATGAAAGTGCGGTCGTCCATCGCGGCGTTGCCGATCGGCACATAGGTGTCGAGCCGGTCCTGGGTCAGTACATAGCCGCCGACATGCTGCGAGAGATGACGCGGAAACTCGATCAGCTCGGTGGCGAGCTCGACCGCGAGGTTGATCATCGCATTTTTGGGATCGAGCCCGGCCTGTCGCACCTGCATGTCGTTGAGGCCCTTGCCCCAGCTGCCCCACACGGTGTCGGCGAGCGCCGCGGTGACGTCCTCGGTCAGCCCGAGCGCCTTGCCGACGTCACGGATCGCGCTGCGCGGGCGATAATGGATCACGGTGGCGATGATCGCGGCGCGGTGGCGGCCGTAGCGGCGGTAGACATATTGCATCACCTCCTCGCGCCGCGAATGCTCGAAATCGACGTCGATGTCGGGCGGCTCCAGCCGCTCCTTGGAGATGAAGCGCTCGAACAACAGATCGACCTTGGTCGGATCGACCGAGGTGACGCCAAGCACGAAGCAGACCGCGGAATTGGCTGCCGAGCCGCGTCCCTGGCACAGGATGTTCTGGCTGCGCGCATAGTGCACGATGTCGTGCACGGTGAGGAAGTAATGCGCGTATTTCAGCTCGGCGATCAGCGCGAGCTCCTTGTTCAGGGTGGTGCGAAGCCTTTCGTCGATCTCGCCGCCGAAATATTTGTCGACACCGGCCCAGGTCAAATCTTCCAGATGCTGCTGCGCGGTCTTGCCCGGCGGCACCGGCTCGTCGGGATACTGATATTTGAGCTGGTCGAGCGAGAAAGAGATGCGTGCAGCAAAGCGCATGGTTTCCGCGATCGCGTCCGGCAGATCGCGAAACAGCCTGATCATTTCATGCGCCGGCTTGAGATGCCGCTCGGCATTGGCCTCGAGCCTGCGGCCGACCGCCTCGATCGTGGTCTTTTCGCGGATGCAGGTCAGCACGTCCTGCAGCGGGCGGCGCGCCGGATGGTGATAGAGCACCTCGTTGGTGGCGATGAGCGGCACACCGGCGTCGGTGGCGAGGCCATGCAGCCGCGCGAGGCGGCGCCTGTCGTCGCCGCGATAGAGCAGGCTTGCGGCGAGCCAGACGCCGTCGGCGGCGCTTGCCTTCAGCTTTGCAAGCAGATCGAGCGTGCCTGCCTCCTCAAAGCGATGCGGCAGCGCCAGCACCAGGAGCTGCCCCTCGACGAAGTCGAGGAGGTCGGCGAGCTTCAGATGGCACTCGCCTTTCTCGATCCGCACGATGTCGTCGCCGCGCTTGCCGCGGGTCAGGAGCTGGCACAGCCGGCCATAGGCGGCGCGATCGCGCGGATAGACCAGGATGTCGGGCGTAGAGTCGATGAAGACGATGCGGGCGCCGATCAAAAGCTTTGGCGGATGGGCAACCTTCTCGCTGTCGAGCTCCTTCCAGGCGCGCACCACGCCGGCCAGCGTGTTGTGATCGGCGAGCCCGATCACGGGAATCCCGAGTTCGCTCGCCTGATGCACATAGGCGCGCGGATCGGAACCGCCGCGCAGGAAGGAGAAATTGCTGGTGATGCCGATCTCGGCATAATCAGGTGGAGGTGCGCTCATGCGAACAGCCCATGCACATACCAGTTGGCCGGAACGGGCTTGCCCTCCTCGTCGCGCAGCTCGCTCTCGTAGAGACCGTCGCGAAAGATCCAGAAGCGCTGGCCTTCGGCATCCTCGACGCGGAAATAATCGCGCGTCAGCGACGCGCCGTCCTGCTTCCACCATTCCATCGCGATGCGCTCGGGGCCCTCGACCCGCACCACCTCGTGCTGCGCGCGCCGCCAGGTGAATTGATGCGGCGGACCGTCGGGCACGGTCGCGAACGGCACCTTGATCGGTTCGGGCTGCTCGAATAGCCGCAAGGGACGCAGCGGTGGTTCGCTCGCAACGTGCTCCGGCCAGGCGGCGGCGCTGGCCGCGGCCAGATGATGCTGCGCCGGCAGCGCGAGCGCCGATCGTTCGGGGATGTGGCTCTCCAGCGGCAGATGCACGACGACGCGTTTTCCGCCGATGCGGGCGGCGATGCGGTCGATCAGCGCCGAGAGCTCGTCATTGTCGTGTATGGTGGCGTCGAGATCGCGCTGCTGCTGTACCACGATCTCGGTACGCCCTGCGGCGAGGCGAATGAGATCGAAGCCGAAGCCGGGATCGAGCGGATCATTCAGCGCATCGAGCCGCTCGCGGAACAGGCGATCGATCATCTCGGGCCGCGTCACCGGACGCCCGGTCTCGACCATGATCGCGCGCACCGCACCGTCAGTGCGGAAGAAGCTCGCTTCCAGCTGCCGCGCACCTTTGCCCTGCTTGTCCATCGCCGCAACCAGCATCTTGGCGAGGCTTGAGAGCGTCAGCGCGATCACGGTGTCGGTCGCGATCGGCTCG